>NZ_JAJIRQ010000001.1 GCF_025717605.1 Paucibacter sp. TC2R-5
TGGTTTTGTAATTCAATCTTTGGGCCATGATGGCCATTGCAATTGCGGCTTCGTCACACCATAGCCAGCCTCCCTTGCGGTGCATCATGTGAACAAATGAATCTCCTGCCAATACAGGGGAACCTATTGGTGCTTGAACTTTATTTGCTGTCAGATAAAAAAATATATCGCGGGGATTTTTTAAATTATTTTCTGAGATGATTTTATCGGCGTATGCGTTGTCGCTTAAAATGTAGCCGGGCATCAAGACTGCGATTAAAAGACTGGCTACTAATATTTTTTTCATATTTAATACAAGCATGCTGTGTGGATTTTCTCTCGAAGCTCAATACCACCCATCCCACCATAATCAGCAGAATGGCTTTGCCGTTGTACCTTAATCCAATGGTGCGCCCCGGTGCTTCTAGTCTCGCCTAATCTTTAAAGCTGGCCGTGTCAATTTCTTCCACGCACAGCCGCCCGCAGTCGCGAAAGTTTTTCAGCTTTGGCTGGATTATCGGAGATATTACGAAAAAAACTTTTTACCAGCACCAAGACCAGGAGCAGAAAAAATGTGCTGAAGGCGGCCGTCACTGCAGTCGAGACGCGTTGCGGCTTACTTTTCCATTCTGCCGGTGTTGCGATGTCTACCACTTGTATCATTGCTCCCTCACGGCTTTCGTCTAATCGCGCCAATTCAAACTGCTTCGAAAACATCTCAAATAGGGTTTCTTGGTATTTGTATTCCCGGTAGCGACTGATGTAGTCGCTATCTTTTTTCTCACCATTTTCGCTAGAGCTTTCAATCTTGCTAAGTTGGGCGCGTAGCGCGCCTAGTAACGCCGTCTGTTGTTGGAGTTCTGGCGCTGACTCGGCCAAGCCTCGCTGCATAATCTGAAGTCGAACCTCGGCACCGGTGAGTTGAGCCTTCAAGCTGGCATAGCCTTCGGCGGCAGCTTTGGGTTCCGCCTTAAGTGCGCCAGGATTGAAACCGCTGCTTTGCAAGACCTTTTGTGCCTCAGCAAGTTTGATCTGCGTGCGCTTTACCTCGGCTTCGAAGAAAGCGCGGCGTTGCTGTGCTTCTGTTAGAGCCAGTTCACCAGACAAGCGGCGCAACTCTGCAACATATTGGTTGGCCAAATCTGCTGCCATGTTGGGTTCTTTTGCATCGGCCTCAACCGTGATCAAACCATCCTTCTTGCCAAGTGAAATTCGGACGTTCTGCTGCAATGCCGCACGCGCCTGGAACCGGTACTTAGCCTGGTAGATATCCATCAGCTTAAATCGGTCAATGACAGAGTCTTGAACATTGACGCTTTGCATCAGTGCTACATACTGGTCGCCCGGGCTCTTGATGCCCGCCCCACCTCCCGCCAAACCGGACAAAGCACCTAGCGAGGCCAGAGCCGACGCGGCCGAGCTTTGCTGTTGTTGCGGTGGCAAAAAAGTGGATTTGGAGGTAAAGGTAGGGGCGATCGAATAGGTCGCTCCAAATGCTATGGCACCTACGACGATGGGGCCAAAGGTCAACAAACGCCAGTGCGCTGCGAGTATTGTCAGCAAGTCCAAAAGATCAATGCCGTCATCGTCTTCTTGTTGGGCGTGCGGCGTTTTTCCGTCTTGAATTGGGTTCACTTGAGTCACAGGTAAAAAGGCTCCGTAGTCGCGGCCAATCGATTCACTGATCAATTGATTAATTCTTGAGGGTCTTCAACGCCGCAGCACCCAAGGCGAACTGAGCAAGAATTTGCGTCCAGTCCTTGGCCTCTTGCATGAATGTGGTCTTGTCCATTTCTTCTGGCACAAAGACAGTGTCGCCAGGTTCGGCGGCGAGGCCGTCGACGCTGCCGGACATCAACCAGCCCCCCACGCTTTGCTTGGCGCTGACGACGCTGCCGTTGGCACGGACCACAAAGGTGCTGCCTTTGTCTGCACCCTTGGTTGGGCCGCCAGCAAGCTTCATGAAGTCGCCAACCGAGCTGCCCTGAGCATACAGATAGCTGCCGCCGTTGAAGACGCTGCCAAACACGCCAATGCTGGAAGGGCGGGCTGGGATCTGGATGCGGTCGCCATCCTCGACAATCAATTCAGGCAGGCTGCTTGCAATTGGTGGCAGTTGCAAAACGATGCGGCCGGTGGGTTTGATGTTTCGCAAAGTGGCCAATAGGCGCTCGTTGCCTTGCATTTTTGCGGCTTGGGTGCCGCTATCTACGCCGGCTGAGACTTTTTGGCTGGCGCTGGAGCGAGTAAGGTCGGTTTCCAAGTTACGTAAGGCCCGTTCGTAGTTTTCGGTCTGCGAGATACGCACGCTCTCGCGGCTGAAAACGGTGCCGTAGACGTAGGCCCCTGGGGTCAAGCCACCGGCTGCCTTGATGGCGTCGGCCAAGGTGCTGCTTGCGGGCAAAATGAATTCGCCCGGCCGTTGCACTTCACCTTCCACCTTGACGCGCTTGCTCTGACGGTGCTGAGGCAAGGCGGCATCAACGCTGCTGAAGGCGCGCAGCACATCCCCATCGCGCGGCTTGTCCTTGATCAGCAAAGGCAAGGGGACTTCGATGATGCGTGCTTCATTGCGCGCATCGAGTCGCTCTAGTGCAAAGCGGCTGCGATCGGCAACTGCACTGAAGCCACCGGCCATTGCGAGAACGTCTGCCAAAGTGTCTTGCGCCTTCAACTCGAAAATGGCAGGCTTGTTGACACTGCCCAGTAGGGCGACCTGAGGACCCACTGGTCCGATATGAACCACGTCATCGGCCTGGAGCGTTTGATCTGCAGTCTTGTTGCCGTTGATCAATAAATCATAAAAATCGAAGATGCTGATGGTCTTGCCGGCACGGCGCAGCTCGATCTGGCGGAAGCTGCCCGCTGCAGAGGGGCCACCTGCCTGCATCAAGCCGTTGACCAAGGTGGTCAGCCCGCTGACATGGTAGGCGCCGGGGCGCTGGGTGAAGCCGGTGACGTAGATGCGGATGCTGCGCAGCCGGCCCAGCGAGGCTGAGAGCTGGTAGTTGCGGAAAACTTGGCTGACGCGCTGGTCAATGGCGGGTGCGAGGTCGATATAGCGCACGCCCGCCACACGCACGGGGCCGACGCGGGGCAGGGTGATGCGGCCGCTGCGATCGACGGTCAAGCGCAGGTCTGCTTCGACCGAGCCCCAGAGGGTGACCAGGATTTCATCGCCGACGCTGATGATGTAGTCAGACGGGATTTGGCTGGCGCTTTCTTGCACCAGGTTTTCACGGCCAGCTGGGGTCATCAACTCGGATCCAAAGCGGCGTATCTCTCCACCTACGTAGCGCTCGAATTCGCTGGGAGTTGTCTGTGCAGACTGGATCGAAACAATTTCAATTGGTGTTACGGTGTTGGCTCGGTTAACTTCGTTAAGCCGAACTGGCCCGCCTGTTTGACTGGAGTCATCTGATATCGGGCCGGTAATCGGCTGAGCAGTGGCTTGGCCGATGAGCAGCGGAGCTACGGTCAAGGCGGCAACACGGGTCAACCTCAGAAGGGCTGTCCGAAACCCTTGATTAGCTTGTGCAAGCAGACATGAATCTTGTGTGCTGATGGCCGATTGCCCAATTTTGCTGACCTTCATTTACTCTCGCTTGGTGTTGTTCTACAAGTGCCTACCTGCTGGAGGTACTTGATGGCGGAGGGCATTCTAGCTGGCGTTTTCCGGCAACTGCGGGAAAGCCCACGGGCCACTGGCTACACTTGCGCCCATGCTGCATCTCATTCTTCCGTTTTTTTTTTCCGCCGCCATCACACTTTTCGTGATTCATTCGGCCCGTACACATGGCCATTTGTCGGCAGACACCGACTTGTCAGGCCCGCAAAAATTCCATGCAGCGCCCGTGCCGCGAGTGGGTGGGCTGGGCATGTATTTGGCATTGCTGGCCCTGGCCGCTGTTGTCTGGTTCAGGGGCGGGGCGGACGCCAAGCTCGGGTTTATGTTGCTTTTCTGTGGGCTGCCAGCTTTTGGCGCCGGTTTGGTTGAGGATTTGACCAAGACCGTGTCGCCGGCCAAACGGCTGTTGGCGACGGCCGTCTCCGGCGCATTGGCTTGGTGGCTCTTGGATGCGCAAATCACGCGTACCGACGTCCCCGGGCTTGACTGGATCGTAGCGACAACGGCGGGCTCTCTGGTGGCCACTGTGTTCACCGTGGCCGGCGTGGCGAATTCGGTGAACATCATTGACGGTTTCAACGGCTTATCGTCGATGTGCGTTAGCTTGATGTTGATGACGTTTGGCTTCGTAGCTTTTCAGGTTGGCGATATCGAGTTGGCCTTGTGGGCGCTGGCCGGCGTTGGGGCGATTCTGGGCTTTTTCGTTTGGAACTTCCCTGCGGGTTTGATTTTTCTGGGTGATGGCGGCGCTTACTTTTTAGGTTTCTTCACGGCTGAAATCGGGATTTTGCTGATCGCCCGCCACACCGAGGTGTCGCCGCTGTTTCCTTTGATGGTGTGCATCTACCCTGTGTTTGAGACCTTGTTCTCGGTTTATCGGCGCCGCTTCATCCGGGCTGAGCCTTCCGGCCAGCCTGATGGCATTCATTTGCATTCGCTGATCTATCGCCGTTTGATGCGTTGGGCGGTAGGCGCGCGTGATGCGCGCGCCATGACGCGGCGCAATTCCATGACCGCACCTTATCTGTGGACGCTGTGTGTTTCTTCTTTGGCGCCGGCTTTGCTGTTCTGGGATTCAACACCGATGTTGCTGGCCTGCATGCTTTTGTTCGGCGCAACTTACGTGGGCATTTATTGGCGCATTGTTCGTTTCAGAACACCTCGGTGGATGGTGTTTCGGGGCGATGTGATGGGGGGCAGTGCCCCCTCGGTTCGGGCCAACGCTTCGGACAAACCCGAGTAAGCGGCGCTTATAGCGGATAATCTGTGGATGACCGACACTCAAATCACGCAAGCTGCTCCTGAACCTACTCCGGCGCGTTTCGATACGCTGCCCCTCGACGCCAAGCTTTTGCGCGCCGTGGCCGACTCGGGTTACGCCCTGATGACGCCTATTCAGGCCAAGGCGATCCCTATCGTTTTGGAAGGGCGCGATGTGATGGGTGCGGCCCAGACCGGCACCGGCAAGACGGCTGCATTTTCGATTCCACTCTTGCAGCGCATGCTCAAGCATGAAAACGCCAGTGCTTCGCCGGCGCGGCACCCGGTGCGTGCGCTGGTGCTGGCGCCAACGCGTGAGTTGGCCGACCAGGTTGCCAACAATATCAAGGCCTACGCGAAGCACACCAATCTGCGGGTGACCGTGGTGTTTGGCGGTATCGATATGAAGCCGCAGACGGCCATCCTGAAGGGCGGCGTTGAGGTTTTGATCGCCACGCCTGGCCGCTTGCTTGACCATATCGAGGCCAAGAATTGCGTGCTGAATCAGGTTGAGTACGTGGTGCTGGACGAGGCTGACCGCATGTTGGACATCGGCTTCCTGCCCGATCTACAGCGTATCTTGAGTTTTCTGCCGAAAGCTCGCCAGACCCTCCTTTTCTCGGCGACGTTCTCGCCCGAGATCAAGCGCCTGGCGCAAAGTTATTTGCAAGATCCCTTGTTGGTCGAAGTGGCGCGCCCGAACGCGACGGCCACGAATGTCGAGCAGGTGTTCTACAGCGTCACAGACGACGAAAAGCGCTTGGCCGTGACCCAGACCTTGCGTCAGCGCGGCATCAAGCAGGCAATTGTGTTTGTCAATTCAAAGCTCGGTGCGGCTCGCTTGGCGCGCTCCTTCGAGCGCGATGGCTTGCGCACTTCGGCGCTGCACGGCGACAAATCTCAGGACGAGCGCTTGAAGTCACTCGAAGCCTTCAAGGCCGGCGAGGTCGACATTTTGGTGGCGACGGATGTTGCGGCGCGTGGCTTGGACATCGCCGACCTGCCGGCAGTATTCAATTTTGATGTGCCCTTCAATGCGGAGGACTATGTTCACCGCATCGGGCGAACCGGTCGCGCCGGTGCTTCGGGTGTGGCGGTGACCTTGGTGACGCGTTCGGACGCGCGCTTGATGGCGGACCTTGAGAAGCTGCTCAAGCGAACGATCGAGTTGTCACCGATCGAGTTGGAAGACACGCGGCCGGGTGCTCGGCCCGAGCGGTCGGAGCGGCCCCAGCGTGCGCCACGCGAGTGGGATGCCCGCCCGGCCGGGGATGCGACTGCCCCTGTTGCCGCTCAGCGCTCAAGCTATCGGGCCCCGACCCCTCCGCGCGACGCCTTCTTTGACAAGCCTTACGAGGCCAGCGCCAGCGCAGAGTTGCCGTCTTGGGACAAAGGTGCCGCCACCGTGGCGCCGCGCGGCTTGTCTGCGAATATCAGGCCTAAGCGCAAGGTCGCTGCTCTGTTTGGTGCCAAGCCTGCTGAGAGCGCGGTCGAGTCCTGAGCCGGGACTCAGGACAGCACTGAACTCGCTTTAGCCGAGCAGCGCAAATACCGCCGGAATCTTGTCCGGCAATGACTCGCCCGAACTGCGCCATTGCTCCACCGTCGCGCTGCGCGTCCAGCCCTGCTCTAGGCTGAGGCCGCAGCTGATTGACAATTTGGTGTGCGATTTCAGCGTACTCAGCAAAGCCAGGAGTAGGGCCGAGTTTCGGTAGGGCGTTTCAATCATCAGCTGTGTCTGTTGCTGGCGGGCGGACAAGGCCTCGAGCTCGCGGATTCGCGCAGCGCGTGCAGGCGCTTCGACCGGCAAATAGCCGACGAAGGCGAAGCTCTGCCCGTTCAGGCCGCTGGCCGACAAGGCCATCATCAAAGCGCTGGGCCCACTCAAGGGGGTGACCTCGATATCCGCCTCATGGGCGGCTGCGACCAACAAGGCGCCGGGGTCAGCCACGGCAGGCAGGCCAGCTTCAGAGATCAGGCCCAGGTCGTGGCCCGCCAAGGCTGGCGCGAGCAGGGCGTACCAAGCCTGGTTTTGCTGTGCGGCGTCGGCCATGCGGCCCTTGGGTGGGCGCGGCAACTCGGTGATCTGCAGGTTTTGCAGAGGCTGAGTCAGCGGCACCAAGGCGTCCACGCGTTTCAGGAAGGCGCGCGTCGTCTTTGCGCTCTCGGCAGCCCAATATTCCAGCCGCGCGGCGGTCTGGATGATGTGCATCGGCAACACTTGTTGCAGATCGACGGCAGCGGCTTCGACGCCGAAGTCCAAGGTATTCGGGACCAGATAGAGGCGGCCTTTTATCATGCGTTTGCTCCGTTCTTGAGCGCAAGCAAGGGGTCCAACCCGGCCTGGCGTAGCAGTTGTGTGGTGCGAATCAAGGGCAGGCCTATCAAGGCCGTTGGGTCATCCGACTCAATCGCGGCGAGCAAAGCAATGCCCAGGCCCTCGGACTTGGCGCTGCCGGCGCAGTCATAGGGTTGTTCGGCGTGCAGATAATTTTCTATTTCTGCGGTGCTCAAATTTCTGAACTTGACGCGCACTGGCGCGACATCGCCGGCGTGGAAGCCTGTCTCGGCGCAAACCACGGCCACAGCCGTGTGGAACACCACCTCCTGGCCGCTCATTGCCCTGAGCTGCTCGACTGCGCGCTGATGATCGCCTGGCTTGCCCATGGCGCGGCCATGGAGGTCGGCGACTTGGTCGGACCCGATGACGATGGCGTGAGGGTAAAGCTTGGCCACCGCCTGCGCTTTGGCCATGGCCAGTCGGGTCGCCAACTGCAGCGGGGTTTCGGCCGGCATCGGGGACTCATCCAGGTCGGGGGCAAAGACTTCAAAGGGCAAACGCAGGCGCTCCAGCAGTTCGCGTCGATAGCGTGAGCTGGAGCCGAGGATCAGGCTTCGGTGGGGGAGGGTGTCATTCATGGCGTGATTTTCGCATTGCCGTTGATCAGTGCGCGCAGCTTGATCGCGTCGGCCTCTACACTTCAGGGATGAAAGAGCATTTGTTTTTCCCTGAACGATTGGATGTTGCGGCGTTTGCCCGCGACGCTGGGCAATTGAGTGGCGAGTTGCCTGCGGGTGGCTTGACGCGATTGGCCGACGCGGCGGCTGCAGAGGCGCCCGCTACGGCGTGGCCGGCGGTCAAATGGTCGGCCACCGGCGAGCGGCGTGAGCCGCGCGGTGCGCAGGCACAGGTCTGGCTGCATCTTGAGGCCTCGGCCGAAACTCAGATGACTTGCCAGCGCTGCTTGCGGCCAGTGAAGGAGCATGTCGAGTTTGATCGCTGGTTCCACTTTGTTCACGACGAGGCGGCTGCGGCGGCCATTGACGCTGAAACGGAAGAGGATGTCTTGGTCTTGTCGCGCAGTTTCGATTTGTTCGAGCTGATTGAGGACGAGCTGCTCTTGTCGCTCCCCTTAGTGCCGCGCCATGAGCAATGCCCCGAACCGCTCACCCTGCCGCTTGATCAGCCGCTGACCGAGGCCGAGCAGGGTGCGGAGCGCCCTCATCCCTTTGCCGCGCTTGCGGCGCTGAAGAAGCAGGGGCCGGCCCAGTAGCTCCTTGGCGTTCGGCTTTGCCTGCAGTGCGACTGGAGTCAATAGTGCAAGCGGTTTCCTTGCGCAGGCGCTTTGAAAAAGCGTCTGCGCATGCTACAATCGCGGGCTTTCCCCGGTTCGAGAATCAAGATGGCATGTCGCAGGGATTGGCGGATGGCAAAAAGCTCAGCAAAAATGCGAGCCCAAAGCCAGCGTCAGTATTTGCAGGCAGCTGGCGCATGGTGCGCAGAAGCTCGTGACGCTTGAGTACATAGCAAAACTACTTAGCAAAACAACGCGGCTCCCGGGGAGTCAGGGCCGCAAGATCAGTGATGAACATCAGCCGTTCATTGCCGGGCGTGCTCTCAATCACCGGAGCCTTAGGAGAATTTCATGGCAGTTCAGCAAAACAAAAAGTCCCCATCCAAGCGCGGCATGCACAACTCGCATACTGCCCTGGCCACCCCAGGTACAGGCATTGAGCCTACAACGGGTGAAGTGCATCTGCGTCACCACATCAGCCCAACCGGCTTCTATCGTGGCCGCAAGGTCCTGAAGACCAAGGCTGACGCCTCCTAAGATTTCTGCTTGCGCACGGCTCTCGAGCGGTGCGTTGCTTTGATCTGCTATGGCTCACAAATCCCCGGCCTGTGCCTTGTTGCAGTGCCGGGTTTTTGTGTTTTTGTAGCGCAATTTGATTTGCATATATTGCCGAACTCACTCCTCGGCCCGTTTTGATGTCAACACTCGACCCAAGTCTGCCAAGCAAGCCTGTCGCTCAGTCGGCCGCGCCACTCGATGTTGTGCGCTTGGCGATCGACTGCATGGGTGGCGATCACGGCCCCTCGGTCACCTTGCCGGCGGCCAAGGCCTTCTTGGCCCTTCACCCGCATGCCGAATTGCTCTTGGTGGGCTTGCCCGAGGCCTTGAAGGAGGCCGCCAGCTGGCCGCGCTGCCGCATCGTGGCGGCGTCCGAGGTTGTGCAAATGGATGACACCGTCGAGGTGGCCTTGCGGCGCAAGAAGGATTCGTCGATGCGCGTGGCCATCAATCAGCTGAAGTCGGTTGATGGTGCGCCGCCACTGGCCGATGCCTGTGTGTCGGCCGGCAATACGGGTGCGCTGATGGCGGTCTCACGCTATTTGTTGAAGACGCTGGACGGCATCGACCGGCCGGCGATCGCCTCGGTGATGCCGACTCAAACCGGCGGCTACACCACCATGTTGGACTTGGGGGCGAATGTCGATTGCACGGCCGAGCATCTGCTGCAGTTTGCATTGATGGGCAGCGCCCTGGTGTCGGCGGTGGATGGCAAGGAAGAGCCCAAGGTTGGTTTGCTGAATATTGGTGAAGAAGTCATCAAGGGCAGTGAGACGATCAAGCGTGCGGGTGAATTGCTGCGGCAGGCCGGGGCCAGCGGTCAGCTGAACTTCATCGGTAATGTCGAAGGCAAAGATATTTTTACCGGCGAGGTGGACTTGGTGGTCTGCGATGGCTTTGTCGGCAATGTGGCCTTGAAGACTGCCGAGGGCTTGGCGACGATGATCATCTCCATCATTCGGCAGGAATTTGGGCGCAGTTGGCTGACGAAGGCCGCAGCTGTGCTGGCGATGCCGGTGCTGAAGCGCTTCAAGTCGCGGGTTGATCATCGCCGCTTCAACGGTGCAGCACTCTTGGGGCTGCGCGGCCTGGTGTTCAAGAGCCATGGCGCGGCCGACCAGCTGGCCTTTGGGACGGCTTTGAACCGGGCGTATGATGCCGCCCGCAATCGCCTACTCGACCGGGTGCACGATCGCATCATCGCAGCCTTGCAGGCTGCGCCTTCAGCGACCGAAGGTGTAACCGTCGGCACTGTAGATTCCGAAGACAAGGCGACCCAAGTCGTACAAGCTGCATGACATCAAGTACTCAGACCGTCCAACCATCTGCTTCCCGCCCTGATGCTGGTATTCCTCGTTATGCACGCATCCTAGGCACCGGCAGCTACCTGCCGCCAAAACGCCTGAGCAATGCCGACTTGGTCGAGCAACTGGCCAAAGACGGCATCGAGACTTCAGATGAGTGGATTGTTGAGCGCACCGGCATCCGCGCGCGTCACTTCGCTGAAGCCGGTGTCACGGCCAGCGACCTGGCGCTGCCTGCGGCCCAAGCGGCCTTGGCTGCTGCCGGCGTGGACGCCAGTGAGATTGACCTGATCATCGTCGCGACTTCTACGCCCGACATGATTTTTCCGTCCACCGCCTGCTTGCTGCAGGCCAAATTGGGCGTGGCAGGTGCGGCGGCGTTTGACGTGCAAGCGGTGTGCTCCGGTTTTGTCTATGCGCTGACGGTGGCCGACTCAATGATCCGTACCGGTGCGGCATCCAAGGCCTTAGTGATCGGCGCCGAAGTGTTTTCGCGCATTCTTGATTTCAAGGACCGCACCACCTGTGTCTTGTTTGGCGATGGCGCCGGTGCCGTGGTGTTGGGAGCCAGCGAAGTGCCTGGCATCTTGGCCTGTGAGCTGCATGCCGACGGCAGTCATGCCGGCATCCTATGTGTGCCGGGTACGGTTGTCGGCGGCAAGGTTTTGGGCGATCCGCTGCTGAAGATGGACGGCCAAGCGGTGTTCAAGCTGGCGGTCGGTGTGCTGGAGAAAGTCGCGCGCGGCGTGCTTGAGAAAGCCGGCCGCGAGGCGTCCGATGTGGATTGGCTGATTCCGCATCAAGCCAATATCCGCATCATGCACAGCACCACCAAGAAGTTGAAATTGCCCTTGGACAAGCTGATCGTGACCGTTGATCAGCATGGCAATACCTCGGCCGCGTCCATCCCCTTGGCACTTGATGCGGCGGTACGTGCGGGCAAGATCAAGGCCGGTGAGACGGTCATGCTGGAAGGTGTGGGCGGCGGCTTCACCTGGGGCGCCGTGCTGCTTGATTTTTAAGCGCTCGATCTGACTCCTTTTGATTAAAAAATATGACTGCTAAATTTGCATTTGTCTTTCCCGGCCAGGGCTCGCAAGCCGTCGGCATGTTGGATGCCTGGGGTGATCATCCCGAAGTGGTGCGTACGCTGGCCGAGGCCTCTTCGGCGCTCGACCAAGATATGGCGGCGCTGATTCATGCTGGCCCGAAAGAGCAGCTTGATCTGACCACCAACACGCAACCGGTGATGTTGACCGCAGCGATTGCTTGCTACCGCGCTTGGATTGCCGAAACGGGTTTGCAGCCGGCTTTTGCCGCAGGCCATTCATTGGGCGAGTACAGCGCCTTGGTGGCAGCCGGTGCGCTGAGCCTGAGCGAGGCCTTGCCGCTGGTGCGTTTTCGTGCGCAGGCCATGCAAGAGGCGGTGCCAGTCGGCGTCGGTGCGATGGCCGCTATTTTGGGGCTGGATGCGCAGGCGGTACGTGACGGTTGCGCGGCAGCTGCCCTGGCGACAGGCGAGGCGGTAGAGGCAGCCAACTTCAATGACCCTAAGCAGACCGTGATTGCTGGCACCAAGGCCGGCGTGGACAAGGCTTGTGAGCTGCTCAAAGCAGCCGGAGCCAAGCGCGCCTTGCTCTTGGCCGTGTCGGCCCCGTTCCATTCCAGCCTGATGCGGCCAGCGGCCGAGGCTTTGAAGGCCAAGCTGGCCACCACCCAATTCGCGCCTCTGCAGTTCCCTGTCATCAACAACGTGGACGTGGCCATGGTGGCTGATGCCGACGGCCTGCGTGATGCGCTGTACCGCCAGGCTTTTGGTGCAGTGCGCTGGGTCGAACTGGTGCAGGCCTTGAAGGCTCAGGGTTTGACGCACATCATCGAATGTGGCCCAGGCAAGGTTTTGGCCGGCATGGTCAAGCGAATTGACAGTGAACTCATCGGCGCTTCGGTGCTGGACGCGGCCACGCTGGCCGAAGCGCGCGCCTTGCTGGGCTGAAAGAAAGACATGACTGAAATCACCTCTGAAAAAGGCCAGGTCGCCCTGGTGACTGGCGCGAGCCGCGGCATTGGCCGCTCGATTGCGATGACTCTGGCCGAGCAGGGCTTTGTGGTCATCGGCACGGCCACCAGCGAAGCCGGCGCTGCAGCGATTGGCGAGGCGCTGGCGCCTCTTGGTGGTCGCGGCTTGGTCTTGGATGTCAATGACGCGGCGGCGGTGGAAGCAGCTGTTGACGGCATTGTCAAAGCCCATGGCGGCCTTCAGGTCTTGGTCAATAACGCTGGAATTACGCGGGACACCTTGTCCATGCGCATGAAGGACGAGGACTGGGACGCGGTGCTCGATACCAATCTGAAGGCCGTTTTCCGCATGAGCCGTGCGGTGATGCGTACCATGATGAAGCAGCGTTTCGGCCGCATCATCAGCATCACCTCGGTGGTCGGTGCATCGGGCAATGCGGGCCAAGCCAACTACGCGGCCGCCAAGGCCGGCGTGGCCGGCATGACGCGCGCGCTGGCGCGCGAACTGGGAAGCCGCGGCATCACCGTCAATTGCGTAGCGCCTGGCTTCATCGCGACCGATATGACCGAAGTCTTGCCCGAGGCACAAAAAGCCGCCTTGCTGGCGCAAATCCCGGTCGGCCGCTTGGGTGAACCCCGGGAAATCGCCGAGGCGGTTGCCTTCCTGGCGTCACCCAAGGCAGCCTACATTACGGGTACCGAATTGCATGTCAACGGTGGCATGTACATGAGTTGATTTGAATTGAGGCGAGAGCATCCCGCTTTCGCCCACCGGATTTGCCCGGCCGGTGAGGGTTCTCTAGCGTGAAGAAATGCCAAGTTTTAGGCGAGTCACACTAGAGGCCTTAGAATCCCGGGCTGTTCCCAACAAACCCCCTCCTGGAGGAGTCATGAGCGATATCGAAGCACGTGTCAAAAAAATCATCGCCGAGCAACTCGGCGTGCCTGAAGCCGATGTGACCAATGAGAAGGCTTTCGTGGCTGATCTGGGCGCAGATTCCCTCGACACCGTGGAATTGGTGATGGCTCTCGAAGACGAGTTCGGCATCGAAATCCCCGATGAAGAAGCCGAAAAGATCACCAGCGTTCAGCTGGCGATTGATTACGCCGTCACGCACCAAAAGGCCTGAACAAGCCCTTGAGCTTGTCTGGCAGTCACTAACTAATCCCCTAATCGCATGAGCCGTCGTCGCGTTGTCATTACTGGACTTGGTCTGATCAGCCCCGTGGGTAACACGGTAGCTGAGGCCTGGAGCAACATCCTGGCCGGTCAGTCCGGTATTGACCGCATCACACATTTCGATGCCTCGGGCTTCTCCTGCCATATCGCAGGCGAGGTCAAGGGCTTCGATGTGACCGAATACATTTCGGCCAAAGATGCGCGCGCGATGGATACCTTCATCCACTACGGTATGGCTGCGTCCATCCAAGCGGTGCAGGATGCCGGCTTGCCGACCGGGGATCAGTTGACCGAAGAGCAGGCCGAGCGCATCGGCGTGCTGGTGGGTTCGGGTATCGGCGGCTTGCCGATGATCGAAGCCACCCACGGCGAACTGATGACGCGCGGCCCGCGTCGGGTCTCACCGTTTTTTGTGCCGGCCTCGATCATCAATATGATCTCGGGCCATGTCTCGATCAAGTACGGCTTTACCGGCCCCAACTTGGCCATCGTGACAGCCTGCACCACTGGGTTGCACGCCATTGGCGAGGCAGGCCGGATGATTGAATACGGTGACGTGGATGTGATGGTGGCCGGTGGTTCCGAGGCCACCATTTCGCCTTTGGGCCTCGGAGGCTTTGCCTCGGCGCGCGCTCTGTCGACGCGCAACGAGGATCCAAAGACCGCTTCCCGCCCATGGGACAAAGACCGCGACGGCTTTGTGCTGGGTGAGGGTGCCGGCGTGCTGGTGCTCGAAGAGTACGAACATGCCAAAAAGCGCGGGGCCAAGATTTACGCCGAACTGGTTGGTTTCGGCATGGGCTCTGACGCCTATCACATGACCGCCCCAAGTGTTGACGGTCCCAAGCGCTCGATGCGCGCGGCGCTGCGCAATGCCGGTTTGAATACCGATCAAATCCAATACATGAATGCTCACGGCACCTCGACGCCGCTGGGTGACTTGAACGAAACCAATGCCATCAAGCTGGCATTCGGTGCTGACGCCAGCAATCTGGTGATCAGCTCAACCAAATCGATGACCGGGCATCTGCTCGGCGGTGCCGGTGGCATCGAGTCGGTCTTCACGGTGCTGGCCTTGAAGAACCAGGTGGCACCTCCGACCATCAATATCTTCAATCAAGATCCCGCATGCGATCTTGATTACTGTGCGAACGAAGCGCGGCCGATGAATATGGAATACGCAGCCAAGAATAATTTTGGCTTTGGCGGTACCAACGGCACCTTGATCTTCAAGCGCATCTGACGTTTGCTTGACGGGCTGCAGCAACTGCTGTTGCCCGCGCTGAGAGTCTGGGTTGCTCGAAGCCAGGAGGGCTTGGCCTTGAAACGCTCCGCTGCGCCCTTCCAACTGCAAACGCAGCCGCTGCCAGCGCTGCAGAGTCTGATGGCGGTGAGTGGCTCGCTTACCGTCTTGTCGCTGACCCTGGCCTTGGCGGCGCATTTCCCGGCGTTTTCGCCTTTGCTGGTGCTGTCGCCCTTGGGTGCTTTGCTTGCTTGGCGCTGTTCAGCAATTGCGCCGCGGATGCTGCGCTGGGATGGGCAGGAGTGGCACCTGTACGATCGATCGCGCGGCTCGGCGTCCTTCAGCCCAAGCCCTGATGAGCCGGCACCGGTGCATCTGACGGTGGTATTCGATCTAGGCTTTGCCTTGCTTCTGCGCGCCGACCGCCGCTCCAAGGGGTGGTCCGAGCCCACCTATCTGCCTTTGTCTCGATCGACCCAGGGCCCGCAATGGGGGACGCTGCGAGCCGTGCTTTACAGCGCTCGCCAAAGCCCAGGCTAACTTGGAGCCGCCCATGACTTTCGCTATGCTGCGTCTGCGCTGCCATCATGGTTGGTGCATTCATCAATTCAACAGTTAGCACTTTGAGTCAAGTCATGAAATTTCAGTCTGCTTATCGTCCACTGCGCCTCTCGCGTCTGATTCTGTCTGCTGCCGCGCTGTCACTGAGTTTGAGTCTGCTTCCCGGGCAGAGTCATGCGCAGGCAAGGGACTTGCCGGACTTCACCGAGTTGGTTGAACGTGTGGGCCCGGCGGTAGTCAATATCCGTACTTCGGAGCGTGCGCGTGCTGCTGGGAATGCCGCTAACGGCATGCCCGAGATCGATGAACAAATGCAGGAATTTTTGCGCCGCTTCGGCATCCCGGTGCCGGGGCAGCGCCGGGCGCCGCCGCGTGGCGACAGGGGCAGCGACGGCAATGCCGATGAAGATCAGGCGCCTCAGCGCCGCGGTGTCGGCTCCGGCTTCGTCCTCAGTGCCGACGGCTATGTGATGACCAACGCCCATGTGGTGAATGGCGCCGATGAAGTCTGGGTCACGCTCACAGATAAGCGTGAATTCAAGGCCAAAGTGGTGGGCGCCGATCGCCGCTCCGATGTGGCGGTTTTGAAGATTGAGGCGAGCGGTTTGCCAGCAGTGAAGATCGGAGATGTGGGGCGCTTGAAGGTCGGCGAATGGGTGATGGCGATCGGCTCACCCTTTGGCTTCGATAACACCGTCACCGCAGGCATCGTCAGTGCCAAGGCGCGCGATACCGGTGACTTTTTGCCCTTGATCCAGACCGATGTGGCCATCAACCCGGGCAACTCGGGCGGCCCATTGCTGAATATGCGCGGCGAGGTGGTTGGGATCAACTCGCAGATTTACAGCCAGTCCGGCGGTTTCATGGGCATCTCTTTCGCCATCCCGATCGATGAGGCGGTTCGAGTGTCCGATCAGCTGCGCGGCAGCGGCCGGGTGGTGCGCGGCTATATCGGCGTGGCACCCGATGATTTGAGCAAGGAAGTGGCCGAGTCAATTGGCCTGGGCAAGGCCTCCGGTGCCTTGATTCGCAGCGTTACGGCGGGCGGCGCGGCGGACAAGGCCGGCATTGAAGGCGGCGACGTGATCACCAAGTTCGACGGCAAGGTGGTTGAAAAAGCAAGCGATCTGCGCCGCATCGTGGGTGGCTTGAAGCCGGGTAGCAAGGCGGTGGTGCAGGTATTCAGGCGCGGTGCAATGAAGGAGCTGAACCTCACCGTGGGTGAGATGCCCGACGACTCCAAGGCCCGCGCCGGTGAGGTCGAGCCCAAGCCGGCTGTGGGTGCGGTGGCGGCGCTTGGCTTGCAGGTCTCTGACTTGAGTGACGCCCAAAAGCGGGACTTGAAGCTGCGTGCCGGCGTGCGGGTTGATGCGGCCAGCGGCGTTGCTGCTCGCGCCGGTTTGCGGGAAGGCGACTTGATTTTGGCCGTGGACAACACCGAAGTGAGCAGCGTCAAGCAATTTCAGACCCTGATGAGCAAGGCGGAAAAGGCCAAGCTGATCAATCTGCTGGTGCGCCGCGATGACGTGGTCAGCTTTGTTTTGCTGCGCCCTGCGCGCTGATCGCTAGCTCAAAGGCCTAGGCGCCTTGGTGCAACGCGCCGGCTATGGCTGACTAGCCTTGCGGGTCTTTCCGCATCGTGAAGTCTTTTGCCTTGGCTGGAGCTCATTGATCAACTCGCAGATGCCGCCAGAATTGAGTAAATTCTGGCGCTTCGCTTGTTTGACTGGCCTTGGCTTGGTGTCATTGTTGACGCGGTCGGATAGAATGCGCGATTGCGAGGCATTATTTGCCTTGCTGGCGTTAGGCAACGCCGGATAGGTGTTTGAGATGCGAAAGTTATCCACAAGATCGCAGGATTTTCTTGTGATCATTCTGTGCATAACATGTTGGTAACTCATTGTTGGTGAGCCGCAACGACCCCCTATCTGGCCTTAGCCGGGTGTCCAATTCGAGCCTTTTCGCTACAATGGATGCCCAGCATGCAGTTGCCAAACGTTTTGTTGGAAGGCGCGTCACCATTTCGACGTGCCTTTTTTTTATGTCCGGCACGCCGCTGACGCGGCTTCACATCGCTGCGCGATATGAGCCTTCCATGCAGGGGCTAAGCCCTTGTAGCCTCAGCGAGCTCTGCTTCCGATTAAAGCAATGAATCACATCCGCAATTTCTCCATCATCGCCCACATCGACCACGGCAAGAGCACGCTGGCGGATCGCATCATTCAGCGCTGCGGAGGGCTCGCCGATCGTGAGATGGAGGCGCAAGTGCTGGACTCGATGGACATCGAGCGCGAGCGCGGCATCACCATCAAGGCGCAGACTGCCGCGCTGCAATACAAGGCCAAGGACGGCAAGGTCTACAACCTGAATTTGATCGACACACCCGGCCATGTGGACTTCTCTTACGAGGTGAGTCGCTCGCTGTCGGCCTGCGAAGGCGCGCTCTTGGTGGTCGATGCCAGCCAGGGTGTTGAGGCTCAGACGGTGGCGAATTGCTACACCGCGCTGGAGCTCGGCGTCGAGGTGGTGCCGGTGCTCAACAAGATGGATCTGCCGAATGCGGATCCGGAAAACGCCAAGGAAGAAATCGAAGACGTCATCGGCATTGATGCCACCGATGCGATTCCTTGCAGCGCCAAAACAGGCATGGGCATTGATGAAATCATCGAAGCCGTGATCGCCCGTATGCCGCCGCCCAAGGGTGTGGTGGATGCGCCGCTGCGCGCGATGATCATCGATTCTTGGTACGACGCCTATGTCGGTGTGGTGATGTTGGTGCGCGTCGTTGACGGCACGCTCAAGAAGGGCGAGCGCATCCGCATGATGGCCTCGAATGCGGTCTACCCGGCTGACAACCTGGGCGTGTTCTCGCCCAAGTCCGAGCCGCGTGAGCAGTTGAATGCGGGCGAAGTGGGTTTCGTCATCGCCGGCATCAAAGAGTTGCAAGCGGCCAAGGTGGGTGACACCATCACGGTCGACAAGAAGTTGCCGAACAATCTGGGCCCGGCCGAACAGGCCTTGCCGGGTTTTAAGGAAATTCAACCGCAGGTGTTTGCCGGTCTGTACCCGACCGAGGCGAGCGAGTACGACCAGTTGCGTGATGCGCTGGAGAAGCTCAAGCTCAATGACTCCTCGCTGCGCTATGAGCCCGAGGTGTCGCAGGCGCTGGGCTTTGGCTTCCGCTGCGGCTTCTTGGGCCTGCTGCATATGGAAATCGTGCAGGAGCGCCTGGAGCGTGAATTCGATCAAGACCTGATCACCACGGCACCCAGCGTTGTGTACGAAGTGATGCTGAATGACGGGACGGTGATCTCGGTCGAAAACCCATCAAAGATGCCCGAGCTGGGCCAGATCCAGGAGATCCGCGAGCCCATCGTGACCGTGCATCTCTACATGCCGCAAGACTATGTCGGCCCGGTGATGACACTGGCCAATCAAAAGCGCGGCAATCAGCTGAATATGGCCTATCACGGCCGTCAGGTGATGCTGACTTATGAGATGCCGCTGGCTGAAATCGTGCTGGATTTCTTCGATAAATTGAAGAGCGTGTCACGCGGCTATGCCTCGATGGACTATGAGTTCAAAGAGTACCGCGCGTCCGATGTGGTCAAGGTGGACATCTTGATCAACGGCGACCGGGTTGATGCCTTGTCCATCATCGTGCACCGGGTGCAGAGCCAGTTCCGTGGCCGCGGTGTGGCGGCCAAGATGCGTGAGCATATTCCGCGCCAGATGTATGACGTGATCATTCAGGCGGCGATCGGCTCCAACATCATTGCGCGCGAGAACATCAAGGCGATGCGCAAGAACGTGCTGGCAAAATGCTATGGCGGTGACGTGTCGCGTAAGCGCAAGCTGCTCGAGAAGCAAAAGGCCGGCAAGAAGCGCATGAAGCAAATCGGCTCCGTCGAGGTGCCGCAGGAAGCGTTCCTGGCGATTTTGCAAGTTGACGATTAATCGAACGAACCCAAGTAGACCATTGATGAGTGCTCTGACCGGAATTCTTTACGCCTTGCTCGCCGCCTATCTGGGAGGCTGGTACACCGGCTTCTGGAGCGGTAACTTTTCCTTCTTGCTGTTCGTGCTGACGATGGTCACGCTGTGCTTTTGGCTGGCCGAGCGTTTTCACTTCGAGCCCAAGCGGGCCCGCGCGGCGGCGCAATTGCTGGAAGCCGACGCTCAGCGCCGCCAGACCCTGGCCGCCCAAGGCATCAAACGGGTTGACGGTGACGTCGAAGTAGCCCGTCAGGAAATTCTGCGGCAGCCCTGGTGGTTGGACTGGACGGCGGGCTTGTTCCCGGTGATCTTGGTGGTCTTTTTGCTGCGCTCCTTCTTGTTTGAGCCCTTCAAGATCCCGTCCGGCTCGATGGTGCCTACGCTGCTGGTGGGTGATTTGATTCTGGTCAACAAGTTCCATTACGGCATTCGTTTGCCGGTGATCAATAAAAAGATCATCGCTAACAATGACGTCAAGCGGGGTGACGTGATGGTATTCCGCTGGCCCGGTGACACCAGCATCGACTACATCAAGCGCGTGGTTGGACTGCCCGGTGATCAGGTCAGTTATTTGAATCAACGCCTGTATGTGAACGGCGAGTTGGTGCCGGTGCAGGCGCAAGGCGACTTTTATGACGAAAGTTCGATGACCTATCGGCCGCGTTTTACCGAGAAGCTGGGCGAGAAAGAGCATCAGTTGCTGGTGGACCCGCAGCGCTCGCCGCTGTTCAGCCCCAACCGAGCCGGCGGCCCCTTCCCCTTCCAGGAAAATTGCAAGTACAGCCCGGAAGGTGTGAGCTGCAAGATCCCGGCCGGCCACTACTACTTGGTCGGTGATAACCGTGACAATTCCGGCGATTCACGTTTCTGGGGTTTTGTGCCCGACGAAAACATTGTCGGCAAGGCCTTTTTTGTTTGGATGAATTTCGGTAACCTCAAGCGCATTGGCGCCTTCAATTGAACTTGAATTGCCAACACCATCATCTGAGGAAGCAAGCCATGCGTCAGACCGGATTTGTCAGGGCCCGGCATAACTTGAAGCTGAGTGGGCAAATGCGTGGGCAAGGCCATGGACAGCGCGGCGTCAGCCTGCTGGGCCTCTTGTTCTGGGGCGTGCTGCTGGCCTTTGTCGGTGTGGTGGGCGCACGCGTGTTTCCGACCGTGCTGGAGTTCTACACCATTCAAAGAACGGTGGACCGCATCGCGGCCTCCAACCCGGCCACGGTGCCGGCGGTACGGGCCGACTTTGATAGGGCGCAGCAAGTCGAGTATTCGATCACCAGCATCAACTCCAAAGATCTGGTGATCAGCAAAGAAAACGACAAATTGCAAATCAGCTTTGCTTACGACAAGCAGATCGAGCTGGGCGGCCCGGTGTACTTGTTGATCAAGTACGAAGGGCGCTCGCGCTAAATGCGAGGCTTGTTTTCATGAGTCCGCAGCTTGCTTCCCTGCAGCAAAGGCTCGGCTACAGTTTCAAGCAGCCCGAGCTTCTGACTCGGGCAGTCACGCACCGCAGTTTCAGTGCCGATCACAACGAGCGTCTCGAATTCTTGGGCGACGCTGTGCTCAGCCTGGCGGTGTCCGCCTTGCTGTATGAGCGCTTTGGCGCCTCAGACGAAGGCGATTTGACCCGCGTGCGCGCCCACTTGGTTCGCGAGGAGAGCTTGCATCGTTTGGCACTCAGCTTGGAGTTGCCCAAGGTGCTGCGCATCAGTGAAGGCGAAGCCAAGGGCGGCGGCGCGCAGCGGCCCTCTATCTTGGCTGACGCCACCGAGGCCTTGATCGGCGCGGTGTTCCTGGATGCAGGCTACGCACCAGCGCATGAGTTGGTGCGCCGCCTGTTGGGCGAGTTGATTGATGGTTCGGTGATGGATAACTGGGCCAAAGATGCAAAAACAGCCTTGCAAGAATGGTTGCAAGCGCGCCGAATGGCAGTGCCGAGCTATACCATTACCGAAACCCGCGGCCAAGCTCATGCGCAGACCTTCGAGATCGAATGCGCGGTGCCTGCCCTGAAGATTTCCAAGCGCGGCGAGGGTCGTTCGCGGCGCATTGCCGAACAGAACGCCGCCCGTCGCTTACTCGACGAATTGATTGCCCGCGACAAACCAAACGCTGGCTTGCGCGACTGAAGGAGCCGGTCTCACCACCGCCCACACCATGAACGAAAACACCCGCCCACCGACCGCTGCTTCCCCGGTGGCTGAGCTGACCGCTAGCCCTGATGTTTCAACGTTGGACCCGGCTATCCCAAAGCGATGCGGTCTGATCGCCATCGTCGGCCGGCCCAATGTCGGCAAGTCGACGCTGCTGAATGCCTTGGTGGGCCAAAAAGTCAGCATCACGTCTGACAAGGCTCAAACCACGCGCCATCGCATCACCGGCGTGCGCACCATTGAAGAAGCCCAGTTTGTCTTTGTCGACACGCCTGGCTTCCAGATGAAACATAACGCAGCGCTCAATCGCACGCTGAACCGCACTGTGCACAGCGTGCTGGGTGACGTCGATCTGGTGCTATATGTGCTGGAAGCAGGGCGCTTTGGCCTCGATGACGCCAAGGTGCTGTCGCTCTTGCCCGAAGACAAGCCGGTCGTGATGATCGCCAACAAACTCGACGCGGTGCAGCGCCGGGCCGAGCTGGCGCCGTGGCTCAAGAGCATGGCCGAGCGCCGCAACTTTGCCGAGTTCGTACCTCTGTCGGCCAAGAAAGAGTCCGACGTCACACGGCTGTTCAAGATCCTCAAACCTTATCTGCCCGAGCAGGGCTGGTTCTATGAGGAAGATGCACTGACCGACCGCTCGGAGAAGTTCCTGGCCAGCGAAATCATCCGCGAAAAGCTGTTCCGCCTGACCGGCGATGAGCTGCCCTATACGTCCACTGTTGTCATCGACAAATGGGAAGACGAGGGCGAGCTGCGTCGTATTTCGGCCTCCATCGTGGTCGAGCGCGACGCGCACAAGGGCATGATCATTGGCTCGGGCGGCGAGCGCCTCAAGCGCATCGGCTCCGAAGCACGTCAAGAGCTTGAGCATTTGATGCAGGGCCGCGTGTTCCTGGAGTTATGGGTCAAGGTCCGTTCGGGCTGGGCCGACACCGAAGAGCGCGTGCGCACCTACGGCTACGAGTAAGTTCTAAGCTTCGATCGAGATTCAAGGTTATGGCAATTCGCGGCGCGCGCGCACCCGCGATCCAGCAGGCTTTTGTGCTGCACCATTACGACTGGAGCGAGTCCAGCCTGATCCTCGATCTGTTTACGCGCGAGCAGGGCCGCATTGCCGTGGTCGCTAAGGGGGCCAAGCGGCCTTATTCGCAAATGCGTGCGGTGCTGCTGCCGTTTCAGCGCATCCAGGTCAGCCTATCCAAACCGGTCAAATCGGCAGATGGCGTCGGTGACGCGCCAGGGCCTGAGGTGGTCACGCTGCGCGGCGCCGAATGGGCGGGTGGCTCCACCATGCCGGCCGGCGCGGCGCTGTTTTCCGGCTACTACCTGAATGAGTTGCTGCTCAAGTTGCTGGCGCGCCAGGATCCGCATACCGCGTTGTTTGATGCTTATGCCGCCACGCTGCCGGCTTTGCACGCCAATGAAGACGCTCAGTCGCAGGCGGCGCTGCGAGCGTTTGAGCTGCGACTATTGCGGGAAATTGGGCTGCTGCCTGATCTGAGTTTGTCGACCCTGACACAGCAGCCGCTGGACTTGGACCGGCAATATATGTTGAATGCCGAAGCCGGGGTGCTGCCGCCGCAGGCTGATGCGCCGGCTTTCAGTGGTTTGGCCTTGGTGCAGCTGCAAGCAGCCCTCTTGCATGGCAGCATGGTGGCCTTGCAGCAGGCCTGTAGCCCTGTGCTGCCGGCCCTGCGATCGACTTTGCGTGGCCTGCTTCACTATCATCTCGGGCAGCGGCCGCTGCGCACCCGCCAGGTCATGCAGGACTTGCAAAAACTTCTTGATTGATAAATAGATAAGCCCCATGAACCCACTTGTCGCTCCCGAGTCTTCCCGCACGCACAGCGCGCGCTGCGCCCTGTCGGTCAATGTCAACAAGGTCGCGCTGCTGCGCAATACCCGGCATCTGGGCATCCCCAGCGTTCTGCGTGCGGCCGAGGCTTGCCTGTTGGCCGGTGCGCAAGGCATCACCGTGCACCCGCGCCCCGATGCGCGCCATATTCGTACGCAGGATGTGCATGAGTTGGCGGCGCTGATGAAGGCCTGGCCTCAAGCCGAGTTCAATATCGAGGGCAACCCGACCCAGAATCTGATGGACTTTGTCCGTGAGCTGCGGCCCCATCAAGTGACTTTTGTGCCCGATAGCGAGGACCAATTTACGTCCGACCATGGCTGGCAATTTCCGGCAGACATGGATCGTCTGCGCCCCTTGGTCGCGGAGGCTAGTGCCTGCGGTGTGCGGGTCAGCTTGTTCATGGACCCATTGCCCGAGGCCATGGCCTATGTAGCCGAACTTGGCGCCGAGCGGGTCGAGCTGTACACGGAGACCTACGCCAGCGCTTTTGGCAGCGAGCGTCAGGCCGAGGTATTGGCCGGCTTCACGCGCACCGCTGAAGCCGCGCTCGCACTCGGCCTGGGGCTGAACGCCGGACATGATTTGAATCGCGACAACCTGACGGCCTTTCTGCGCGCCGTGCCCGGTGTGCAAGAGGTCTCGATCGGCCATGCGCTGGTGGCTGATGCCTTGGAGCTTGGCTATACGGAGACGGTGCGCGACTATCAGCGCTGCATCCAGCGCGCCTATGCGGCGCTGTGAGCAGCGCTTTTGTGCGGAACATTGAGCGGAGCATTGGGCGGTGACGACTGCTGAAGTTTTGATGCGCCGCGCCCGGCCCGAAGATGCCTTGCGCATCGCCGCGCTGGCGCGCTGGGTCTGGCTGGACCGCTATGCCATTGACGGTGTCAACGGCGATGTGGCGGACTATCTGAGGCGGGAATTCGACGAGCAAGCATTGCGCCAAGCCTTGGACCTTGGCCGCCATTGGCTGGTGGAGCGGGGCGATACCTTGTTGGCCTGGGCGCAGCTCGATGATGCCTCGCCTTGCCCGGTTGATGTGGGTGGCCCGGCGGTTGAATTGAAGCGGCTTTATGTCTCGCCGCGCAGCCAGGGCCAGGGCTTGGGTGCTCGCGTGCTGCGTCAATGCCGGCAAGAGTGGCCCGAGCAGCCCTTGTGGCTGAGCGCCTGGGTCGGCAATGAAGATGCGCTGCGTTTTTATCGCCGCGAAGGTGCCGCCTATTGGGGCGAAACCTGGTTCGAGTTGGGTGGCGAGCAGCACCGCAACGAGGTGCTGGGCTGGCCCGCCCTGGAGCGTTTGGAATGATTTACGGCATTGGTACCGACATCTGCGACGTCCGCCGCATCCGCGACACTTTGGCGCGGCGCGGCGAGCGCTTCGCGGAGAAAGTGTTGGGTCCGCAGGAGTTGGCGGTGTTCCGCGCTCGCAGTGCCAAGGTGGCCGCCCGCGGTGTCAGCTATCTGGCCACCCGTTTCTCGGCCAAGGAGGCCTTCTCCAAGGCGATCGGTACAGGCATGCGCATGCCGATGACCTGGCGCGACTGCGAGATTGTCAACACAGCCAGCGGCAAGCCCGAGATCCGTTTGCATGGCGAGTTAGCGCGCTGGTTTGAGAGCAAGGGGTTCAAAGCCCATGTTTCGGTCAGCGACGAGACCGACTACGCCAGCACTTTTGTAATCGTTGAAAGCAAGGACTAAAAAATGACGACAGCCGACAAGGCCTCATCCATCCACGCACCGCTGGTGCTCGATATTGCTGGGCTGGCGCTGGACAGCGACGACAGGCGCCGGCTCAAGCATCCGTTGGTCGGCGGCCTGATCCTGTTTGCGCACAACTTCGAAAGTCGCGCCCAGCTGACATCGTTGACGGCGCAGATCAAGGCGATCCGCCCCGACGTCTTGATTGCCGTTGACCATGAAGGTGGCCGCGTCCAGCGTTTCCAGACCGACGGCTTCACCCATCTACCGTCGATGCGTTCCTTGGGCGAGTTGTGGATGGAAGACGCGATGCGCGCCACCGCTGCCGCAACTGCAGCCGGTTATGTGCTGGCCAGCGAACTGCGCGCCTGCGGCGTGGATTTCTCGTTTGCGCCGGTACTTGACCTCGACTATGGCGCCAGTTCGGTGATCGGTGACCGCAGCTTCCACCGCGACCCGCGCGTGGTCGCGCTGCTGGCCAAGAGCTTGATGCATGGCCTCTTGCTGGCCGGTATGCAGGCCTGCGCCAAGCATTTCCCCGGCCATGGTTTCGTCAAGGCCGACTCCCATGTGGACGTGCCGGTCGACAAGCGCAGCCTCAAGGCCATCATGGCCGAGGATGTGAAACCGTTTGAATGGCTGGTCATGAGCATGGGCGCGGTGATGCCGGCGCATGTGATCTACCCCAAGGTCGATGCCAGGCCGGCCGGCTTCAGCGAGCGCTGGTTGCAGGAGATTCTGCGTGAGCGATTGGGTTTTGGCGGCGCGATCTTCAGCGACGATCTCGGCATGGCCGGCGCCCGCGTGCTGGACGGGCAGGCCATCGGCTTCACGCAAGCCGCGCTGGCCGCCTTGCAGGCTGGCTGTGACATGGTCTTGCTGTGCAACCAATCCGGCGTCGACGAGGGCAGTGCCTTGGATGAAGTGCTGGCCGATCTGAGCCAGGCACAGGCTTCAGGAAGCTGGTTGCCGAGCGCTGAGAGCGAAGCCCGGCGCGCAGGCCTGCTGCCACAAACTGCGCCGCTGACCTGGGACGAATTGATGCATGAGCCGGCCTATCACCAGGCCTTGGTGAGCCTCAGCTAAAGCTGCAAACCTCAGCCCTGCGCCAGCAGGGTCGCCACCTCGGCCGCCGAGCGCACGCCTAACTTGGCAAACACGCGGGCGCGGTGGACCTCGATGGTGCGCACCGAGACATTCAGCTCATCGGCGATCACCTTGTTGAGTCTGCCGGCTGCGACCCGGCCCATCACCTCGCGTTCGCGCTCGGTCAGGCTGGCCAGGCGGGCATGGCGCTCGCCGGCATGCGCGCCTTCGACGCGCATTGCCGCATCGACCGCGAGGGCCTGCTCCAGGCGGTCAGCCAGCGCGTTGTCGCTATAGGGCTTTTCGAGGAAGTCGAAAGCACCTTTTTTGAGCGCCTCCACCACCATGGGGATGTCGCCATGGCCGGTCAAAAACAGCACCGGGTTGCGCAGGCCCCGCGCGAGCAATTCGTCATGCAGCTTGGTGCCGGACATAGGCTCCATCCGTACGTCCAGCAAAAAGACCCCATATGGTGCGGCAGGGCTCTTGGCATCCAAGCTCGCCAACAAGGCCGGGCCACCATCGAAGCTGAGCACCTGCAGGCCGCGTGAGGCGAGCAAGAAGGCCAAGGCGTCGCGTACCGCTGGGTCGTCATCAACCAGATAGATATGGGGCTTAGTCATGGTTGGATTCTCCGCTGTTGAGGGCGTCACGGGCCTGTTCATGCAAGGGGAGGCTGAATGAGAAGCGCGCGCCTCCACTGCTTGATTCGCCGGCTTCGAGCAGGCCTTGGTGGGCCTCGATGATGGAGCGGCAAATCGCCAGGCCCATGCCCATGCCCTCGCGCTTGGTCGAGTAAAAAGGCGCGAACAAGGTCTGGGCGTCGCGCCCGGCGAGGCCTGGGCCGTTGTCGCTCACATCAACACGCAAGTATTCGGTCTGCGGAGCCGAAGAAGAAACGTCCGAACGACCGCAGCAAACGATGATGCGCCGGTCTTGCGCCTTGGCCTGCAGCGCGTCGGCTGCGTTGCGCACCAGGTTGATGACGACCTGCTCGATCAACACGGCGTCGGCAAACAGGGGCGGCAAGCTTTCAGCTAACTGCAGTTCCACCTGTACCTGGGTGCGCCTGAGCTCGCGGCCCAGCAGGGCCACCGCGTCGGTGATCACCTGCTGCAGGTCGCAAGCCTCGCGTTGCGGTTCGCGCCGGGTCAAGAATTGTCTGATCCGCTGCACGATGCGACCGGCCTGGGCCGCTTGTTGTCCGAGACGTTGCAGCGCACCCAGTACCGCCGCGTCGTCGATGCCGAGCTTGGCGAGCGAGTTGGTGATGCCTGCGTTGTAGCTGGCAATCGCCGTCAGGGGCTGATTCAACTCATGCGCCAGCGTGGACGCTACTTCACCCAGCATGGTGAGCCGGGCGTTGTGGCTCATGGCTTCGACCTGGCGGCGCTCGCCTTCTTCAAGCCGCTTGGCATTGGTGATGTCGATGATGGAGCCCATCCAGCCGATCTGCTTTCCCGCCGCATCGACCAGCGGTGACTCGAACACCTTGACCTCCAGCGTGCGCCCATCGGCATGCCGCCAGCGCGCCTCGAAGCCTTCGCGGGGGGCATGGCCTGCCAGATTCAGTCTGTTGCGGGCCGTCAGTTCTTCCAGGGCATCGGGGGGCCAATAAGGCATGGGCGGGCGCAGGCCCAAGAGGCTCTCCGCGCTGAATCCCACCATGTCGCAAAAGGTCCGGTTGACATAGAGCAGTCGGCCATCCGCATCACGCGCACGCAGGCCGACCAGGGCCGAGTCCTCCATGGCTCGGCGCCAAGCGGCTTCGGTACGCCAGGCGGCTTCGGTCCTGGTGATCTGCCGCACTTGGCGGCGCAGCAGCCAGCTGGCCCCTGCAATCAGCGGCAAGAAGCCGGCGGTCAAGACCAAGGCCAGCGGCCGCGTCGAGATGCTTGGCGGATCACGCAGCGTCAGCTCCAAGGCGGCGTCACTGAGCGTTGTCTCGCTCAGCGGGCTGGCGCGCAAGGGGCCCGGGAAGCTGACGCGGTAGCTGGGGCGCGGCCCTTGGGCCAAGCGCACGCTGCCCTCGGTACTGGAGGCAATCACTTGGTCGGCACTGTCCACCATCTGAATATCGTATTTGTGGCTCAGCCACCAAGGCACGCCGCGCTTGAGCAGCAGGGCCGGTGAATAACGCACCACCAGCATGCCTTCGGCACCATCTTTGCCCACCGGGGCCGTCAGGTGCAATGACAGCCCATCCTCCTCAATCGGCCGCTGGCCTTCGGCAGCTGCCGGCAGCTGCGCCTGGACGCGGTTGCGCAGGTCCAACCAGGTCACCGATAGCCAGAGCCGGCGCAGACCCGCATTCAGCTCGGGCTGGGCCGCCAGGCTCTCTGCGCTGGGCTTGTGACCCTGCAGCCTAGCGGCCAATTCGCGCAGATGGCCGAGCTCGTCATCGAGCTTGGCTCGCAACTGGGCCTCGGTGCTGAGCGCATCTGAGATCATGGTCTGGCGCTGCAAGGCCCGCTCTTCTGCTTCGTTATTGCGCGCCCAAACCAGCACGCCCAGCACAAAGCCCAGCGATAGCAGCAAGGGCAGCGCCCATAGCCAGGCGCGCATCAGCGAGCGTTTGCTGATATCTGATGGGCTAGCGGCGGCAGGGGCTTGTTGGCTGGGCATGATGCAAAGTCTAAGTGCCAGCTCTGTGCTGCGGGCTGAGCGAGGCGCTTAAATGTGGAACTCCACAACTACCCGGCCGGCGTCCGAGCTTTCACAATCTGCGCACAGTGGCCAATCCCAATTTCATCAGTGCCATGCTTTGGAGACCGAAATGAATAAGCCTCAAGTTCAAACCCCCTTCTTCGCCCGCCGCTTGCTGCTGAGCACGCTGACCGCCTTGACCGTGGCTCTGCCCGTTTGGGCGCAGGCGCAGACTCCCATCGTGATTAAGTTCAGCCATGTGGTCGCCCCCGACACCCCCAAGGGCAAGGGCGCGCAGCGCTTCAAGGAGCTGGTCGAGCAGCGCAGCGCCGGCAAGGTCAAGGTCGAGTTGTATCCAAACAGCCAGCTCTACAAGGACAAGGAAGAGCTCGAAGCCTTGCAACTGGGCTCGGTGCAGATGCTTGCACCTTCGCTGGCCAAGTTCGGTCCGCTGGGCGTGAAGGACTTCGAGGTCTTCGATCTGCCCTTCATCTTCAAGGACACGGCCGCCTTCCGCGCCGTCACCGATGGCCCAGTGGGAGCTGATTTGTTCAGCAAGCTGGAGCCTAAAGGCATCAAGGGCTTGGCCTATTGGGACAACGGCTTCCACATCATGAGCGCCAACAAGCCGCTGCATGCGGTGGCCGATTTCAAAGGCTTGAAGATGCGTATCCAGTCCAGCAAGGTGCTGGACGCGCAGATGCGCGCGCTCGGCGCGATCCCGCAAGTGATGGCCTTCAGCGAGTTGTATCAGGCGCTGCAGTCGGGCGTGGTGGATGGCACCGAAGGCGTACCGTCTAACTTCTATACCCAGCGTATTTTCGAAGTGCAAAAGCACATCTCCATATCCAACCATGGCCATCTGGCCTATGCGGTGATCGTCAACAAGAAGTTCTGGGACGGTCTGCCGGCTGATGTGCGCGGCATGCTTGAGGTGGCGATGAAGGACGCCTCCATCTACGCGAATGCAATCGCCCAGACCGAGAACGCTGTGGCGCTCGACAAGATCAAGGCCAGTGGCAAGACCACGATCTACACCCTGACCGATGCCGAATCGAATGAGTGGAAGAAGGCCTTGATGCCGGTGCACAAGGAGATGGAATCGCGTGTCGGCAAGGCCACGATTGCAGCGGTTTACAAGGCGGCAGGTTTCGTCGCACCGAAGTAAGCATAGAAAAAAGAGAACAAGAGGCATGCAACGATGATCAATCGCCTGCTCAATCATTTGGAGGAGTGGCTGATTGCCTTCCTCATCGGCGCGGCCACTTTGGTCATCTTTGTCGCCGTCGTACACCGTTATGTCTCCGGTATCCCGGTGATCCAGGACTACACGGTGCAGATCAACCTCAGCTGGGCGCAAGAGCTCTGCATCTTCATGTTTGTGTGGATGGCCAAGTTCGGCGCCGCTTACGGGGTGCGCACCGGCATCCACGTAGGCGTGGACGTGGTGCTGCGCAAGTTGAGCGGCAAGCCGCAGCAATATCTGGTCTTGTTCGGCTTGCTGGCCGGCGCCTTGTTCACCGGCACGGTGGCGGCGTTGGGCGGCAATTTTGTCTGGCATATCGCGCAGACCGATCAGACCTCCGCCGATCTGGAGATCCCGATGTGGTGGGTGTATCTGTGTGTGCCGCTGGGCTCATCGCTGATGTGCTATCGCTTCTTGCAAGTGGCCTGGAGCTATAGCAAAACAGGTGAATTGCCGCACCATGACCACGGCCACGTTGAAGGTCTGGAAGCCGATACCGAAACAGAAGTGGGTGCAAAAGCATGAACGCCGCCATCATCTTTGTCCTCTTGATCGTGCTGATGCTGACCGGCATGCCGATCAGCATTTCGCTCGGCCTGACGGTGCTGACCTTTTTGTTCACACTCACCGATGTGCCGATCCAGTCGGTCGCCTTGAAGCTGTTCACCGGCATCGAGAAGTTCGAGATCATGGCGATCCCGTTCTTCATCCTGGCCGGCAACTTCCTCACCCACGGCGGCGTGGCGCGGCGGATGATCCGCTTCGCCTCGTCCATGATCGGCCATTGGCATGGCGGGCTTGGTCTTGCTGGTGTGGCGGCCTGCGCGCTGTTCGCGGCGGTGTCGGGCTCATCACCTGCCACCGTGGTCGCGATCGGCTCGGTGATTCTGCCGGCCATGGTCAAGCAGGGCTTCCCCAAGCGCTTTGGCGCCGGCATCATCACCACTTCGGGTTCGCTGGGTATCTTGATTCCGCCCTCGATCGCGATGGTGATGTATTCGGTCTCAACCAGCACCTCGGTGGGCGCGATGTTCATCGCCGGTGTGGTGCCGGGCCTGATGCTGGCCACGGCCTTGGGTGCGACGACCTGGTTCATCGCGCGCAAGAACAATTACCCGCGCTTGGACAAAGCAACTTGGGGTGAGCGCTGGGCGGCCTTCCGTGAAAGCGTCTGGGGCCTGCTGCTGATCGTCGTCGTGATGGGCGGCATCTACAGCGGCATCTTCACGCCGACCGAAGCGGCGGCGATGGCGGCGGTCTATGCCTTCATCGTGGCCGTGTTCATCTACAAGGACTTGCCGCTCAAGCGTGTTGCCAAGGTCTTGCTCGACTCGGCCAGCATGAGCGCGATGCTGCTCTACATCATCACCAATGCAGTGCTGTTCAGCTTCTTGATGACCAGCGAAAACATCCCGCAGGCGATGGCCGACTGGTTGATCGGCCAGGGCTTTGGTCCGGTTGCCTTCTTGCTGGTCGTCAATATCTTGCTGCTCTTGGCCGGCAATGTGATGGAGCCCAGCTCGATCATCCTGATCCTGGCGCCTATCTTGTTCCCGGTGGCCATCAAGTTAGGTATTGACCCGGTGCACTTCGGTATCCTGATCATCGTCAATATGGAGGTCGGCATGTGCCATCCGCCGGTGGGGCTGAACCTGTATGTGGCCTCGGGCATCACCAAGATGGGCATCTCGGAGCTGACGGTGGCGGTGTGGCCATGGCTGTTGACGATGCTGATCTTCCTCGGCGTGGTCACCTATGTGCCGGCCATCTCGCTGTGGCTGCCGCATCTGTTGATGAAGTAAGGGCACGTCAGTAGTCTTCCCAGCCCGTCTTCCGGCGGGTTTGGGAGGATCTCATCAATTCATGCAGATCCTTGCGGGCCCAGACCGCCTGGGCCCAGCGCAGCAGCAAGGCGGCGACGGCCAGTTCCAGCAGCGAGCTGACCCAGCCCCGGCTTAGCCAGCCTGTCGAGCCTTGCCAAAACGAGGCACCCAGCAAAACCCACAGCAAGCCGCCCAGGCCGAAGGCCACTCCGAACAGGCCGCCGGCGATCCAGCCCTGCGTCAATCTGCCCCGCAGCAGCAAGGCCAGCATCAGTGCCAGGCTGAGGTCGCACAACCAGGGTAGCGCGAGCGTCAGGTTGCTGAACAAGGCCGAGTCCAGGCTGCGTTTGAAGATCAGCACCTGGCCGGCCACGCCCAGCAGCGACAACAGCATCACCGGGACGACTATGGGCAGCCAGTTGTCCGCCGCCAGACGTAGGGCCAGCCCGCTGCGGAAGTGGCCCGGCGGGGCCAGCAGCCGGCGCCAATGCAGATCACGCGAGCGCAGTGAGCTAGACAGCCACGCGGTCATGAAGAGCAAGCGGGCAAGATGTGCAAAGCCCAAAGGCTGGCCCCAGTCAGCCAGCAGCAAGTTGCCCGCGCCGGACCCGGCCAGCAATGGGGTCATGGTTGTCATCATCAGCACCAACAGCATCAACCAGTAGCTGCTTGCCCCGTCCAGCTGGCGCCCGCGCCGCAGCGTTTGGCTTAACCAAGCGCCGAGCCGCTGGGCCGGCGACCTGGTGTGTTTGTGGCTCTGTGCTAACTGACATTTCAAGCGCCACAGGCTCAAGGGCAGCAGCAGGCAGCCGGCCAGATGGGCACCCCAGCCCAGCTCACGCCAGGCCTGCCATTGGCTGGCTTGGCCGAACAGGCTCAGCACCAGCAGCGGGGCCAGCGGGGCCAGCGGCATCAGCCAGCCGGCTGCGATCCAGCCATGCCAGGCGGCGAAAGTCCAGAGGCTGCACAGCAAGGTCAACGCGAGCCAGGCCGGCCCGGCCAACAGGGTGGGCGCGCTCAGATCGGTCAGCAGTGCCGCTTCAATCGCCAAGGGCAGGCTTAGCAGCAGCCAGCCCGTCAGCAGCCGCCGCAGGGCTTGCCGCAAGCAGCGCTCAAAGCTGTCGTCGGGCGCGATGCGTTGGCGCAACACGCGTTCCAGCGTCGGCAAGCGCGACAAAAAGGCCGGCACCAGCGCCAGGCTCAGCAGCGCCATCATCAAAAGCAGGCCGCGATGTTGGCCGGCAGCGTAGTTGGCCGGATGGCGCTGCGCGTCGCCGATGGTCTGGCTGATGACCATGCCGCTGAGTGCGAGGCAGAGGAGCTCGATCATCAACCAGACCTGCCCCAGCGGTGGGGTGGCAAGCAGGGCCGGGGGCTTTGCGACTCGCCAGGGGCTCATTGGTTGAGCTCCAAAAACAACTCGTCCAAACTCAGCGGCCGGCCCTGTTCGGCTTGCGCCGAGACGCGCCCATCCAGCAGCAGATGCAGGCGCCCGTCGGTCCAGCGTTGGTGCAGCGCCTGCGCGCTCAGCTCGGCGCTGACTTGCGCGGGCGCGCATTCAAGCAATCGCAGATGCTCGCTCAGCGCATCGCGCTCGCCGAACAGCTGGATGCGGCCGTCGCGCATGAAGGCGAGATGGCTGGCCAGCCGTTCCACATCGGCCAGCAAGTGGCTGGAGATCAGCACCGTGCGCGGCGCGGCGCCGGCCGGATCGTCGAACAAGGCGTTCATGAAGGCGCGCCGGGCGATTGGGTCCAGGCTGGCGGCGGGCTCATCCAGGATCAGCAGCTCGGGCCGGTGGCCCAGCGCCAGCACCAGACTGAGTTTTTGCTGGTCGCCAAGCGACAAGTTCTTGGCCTTGACGCCCAAGGGCAATTGCAGCAGGGCGGCCAGGCATAGGGCATGGCTGTTGTCCCAGCCGGCATAGAGGCCGCCGAGTTGCTCTAGATGCTCATAGCCGTTCAGCCAGTCCAGCAGATCCGGCGTTTGCGACACATAGCCCAGGCCCTGGCGCACCGCCTCGCTCAAGGCCATGGACGGGCAACCGGCCAGACTGCAGGCGCCGACATCGGGCACGCTCAGGCCCACCAGGCAGCGGATCAAGGTGCTTTTGCCTGCGCCGTTGCGGCCCAAGAGGGCGACCACCGCGCCGGCCGGCACGGCTAGATCGAGGCCGCGCAGCACCGTATTGGCGCCCAGGCTTAGATGCAGGCCGGCGGCGCTGATCGGTGTGATATGGGCGCTATCAGGTCTCGAATTCATTCCGGCTTCCTTGATTGAATTTCAGCAAAACATTGACGCAGCAGGGCGATCGCCGCATCGGCGTCGACGCCCAACTGCAGCGCCTGCGCGGCGGCCGCTTCGGTCGCCGGCTTGAGCAAACTCAGGCATTGCGCGCGGTCACGCTTGGGCCTCACTTGGGCCGCGACCAGCATGCCGACGCCGCGCCGGCGCTCCAGCAGGCCCTCCGCCTCAAGCAGGCTATAGGCCTTGCTGACCGTCATCGGATTGATCGCGTGGGCTTGCGCCAGCGCGCGTACGCTGGGCAGCTCGTCGCCGGGCCGGCAGGCGCCGCCGGCGATCATGCGCTGCACCTGCTCGACGATCTGCCGGTAGATCGGCAAGGTGTCGCTGGGTTTGATGTCGAAGTGCATGGGCGGTTACGGGATCGATATGTGCATTGGTGTATTGATTCAATAATACACGTAGAAAAGGGTTTGGGCAAAAGAAAACGCCACCGAGGTTTTCACCCCGGCGGCGTTTCTGTTAAGTGCTGCGAGTTAGGCAGCGACCCGCATCAATGCTCGAACGGCAGCTTGATCTGAGCCAGATCCTTCTTGGTCTCGACCAAGACCAGCGGGCCTTCTTCGATGCTGACGACGGCAGCGCGTTCGCGCGGCACATGGACCGGCTTTACCTCGGCAGCGATGGCTTCCTGGGCGGCACGGATCTTTTCTGCATCCGAGTTGACCCACTGCAAGCCGCTGGACTGAGCGACAGCCTGCAAGGCGTCGATTTCCAGCACGAACGGCGCTGCGACAGCTGCTACGGCTGCGACGGCAGGCGCTGGCTCTGGAGTCGGCGCCGCCACAACAGCAGGCGGAGCAACTGCAGGTGCAGCAGGAGTAGCAGCTGCGATTTCGGCAGCTGCTGCAGGCGCCGCAGCGACCACAGCCTCTACGACTGCTTCGGCTGCGCCGGCCTCGAACTTGGCGGCCTCAGCGACCACAGCGACCACTGCGGTCGCATCGGCGCCAACTTCGGCGGCCGGTGCATCGTCGCGGCGCTCACGGCGCACGCGGTCGCGTCCACCACGGCGGCGGCGGCCGTCATTGGCCTGGCCGTCGGTATTGCCTTCGCTTTCGCTGCCTTGAGCGGTCTCGCTGCTGGCTTCGGCTTCGGCGTCGGCGCCAGCGGCTTGTGCCGCGTTGCCTTCGCTGTTCTCACGCGCTTCGCCGGCTTCTGTTGGCCGACCGTCTTCACGGTCGCGACCACCGCGCCGACGACGGCGACCACCACGGGCGCCACGGTCTTCGCTCTGGCCTGTGGCCTCGGCGATGGCAGCGTTATTGATCTCGGCCTGGCTTTGATCCAAGGCCGCCGCGTCATAGTCACTCAGTGTTGCTGAGCTGGCGACATTGGCTGCAGCGCCTGTGGCGGCCAGAGGCGCGGCATTCCGGCCTTCCTCATTGCGCTCGGTGCGTTCGCCGCGTGGGCGGCGTCCGCCTTCTGGGCGCTCGCTACGGTCTGGACGTTCGCTGCGTTCACCACGCTCGGCGCGAACCTCATTGCCGCCTTCGGCCGGCTTGTCGGCCCGGTCTGGGCGACGATTGCTGCCACGCTCACCACGCTCACCACGTTCACTGCGCTCGGGGCGCTGACCCTGAGCTTGGCTCTGTCCCTCCGGACGGGCTTCTTGCGGACGTTCGCTGCGGGCGCCGTCGCGCTTGGCATTGCGCTCGCCACGGTCTGAACCGCTGCGCTCGCCACCACGCTCGCCGTTGCGACCACGGCCACCGCGGCCGCCGTCGCGACCACCTTCTCGGCCACCATCGCGTCCACCTTCACGCTTGCGCTCGCCGCCGGCGGCTGACTTGGCCGGTGCAGCCGGCGCTTCCACCGGAGCTGGGCTGCTGACGCCGAACAGGCTCTTGATCCAGCCAAAGAAACCACCGCTGGCTTCGGCTGGCGCCGCCGCAGGCGCTGCGACCGGCGCAGCGGCCTTGGCAACCGGTGCCACCGGCGTCGGAGGCGGCATCTCGGGCAAGACGCCCTTGATGACAGGCTCTTGCTTGTTCTTGATCTTGTCCGCATCGTTGCGGCGGGTAATGCCCACCTCATCCTGCGGCTCTTCGATCATGGTGTAGCTGGCCTGCAAGTTCTCCAGACGCGGGTCGTCGTGGCGCAGGCGCTCGAGCTTGTAGTTAGGCGTGTCGAGGTGCTTGTTCGGCACCAGCAGCACGGTGACGCGCTGCTTGAGTTCGATCTTGGTGATTTCGGTGCGCTTCTCGTTGAGCAAGAAGCTGGTCACTTCGACCGGCACCTGCACATGCACGGCCGCCGTGTTGTCCTTCATCGACTCTTCTTGCACCATGCGCAGGATTTGCAGCGCGCTGGATTCGGTGTCGCGGATGTGGCCGGTGCCGTTGCAGCGTGGGCAGGTGATGTGGTTGCCGTCGCTCAGGCTTGGGCGCAGGCGCTGGCGGCTCATTTCCAGCAGGCCGAACTTGCTGATCGAAGCGAACTGCACGCGGGCGCGGTCGGGGCGCAGCGCGTCGCGCAGGCGTTGCTCGACCTCGCGGCGGTTCTTCGACTCTTCCATGTCGATGAAGTCGACCACGATCAGGCCGCCCAGGTCACGCAAGCGCATCTGGCGGGCGATTTCGTCGGCCGCTTCCAGATTGGTGCGGGTGGCGGTTTCTTCGATGTCGCTGCCGCGCGTCGAGCGGGCCGAGTTGACGTCGACCGAAACCAGCGCCTCGGTGTGGTCAATCACGATCGCGCCGCCGGAAGGCAGGTTGACGGTACGGCTGAACGCTGTTTCGATCTGATGCTCGATCTGGAAACGGCTGAACAGCGGCGCGTCATCACGGTAGCGCTTCACGCGGTGGCCCTGATCGGGCATCACGTGGTTCATGAACTGATGCGCCTGTTCGAACAGGTCATCGGTATCGATCAGGATTTCACCGACATCGGCGGTGAAGTAGTCGCGGATCGCGCGGATCACAAGCGAGGATTCCTGATAAATCAGGTAGGCACCCTTGCCACCCTTGGCCGCATCGTCGATGGCGGTCCAGAGCTTGAGCATGTAGTTCAAGTCCCACTGCAGCTCGGCGGCTGAGCGGCCAATGCCGGCGGTGCGGGCGATCAGCGACATGCCTTTCGGGTACTCGAGCTGGTCGAGGTTTTCTTTCAGCTCTTCGCGGTCTTCGCCTTCGATGCGACGGCTCACGCCACCGCCGCGTGGGTTGTTAGGCATCAAAACCAGATACCGGCCTGCCAGCGAGACAAAAGTCGTCAGAGCCGCGCCCTTGTTGCCGCGCTCTTCTTTTTCGACCTGAACCAGCAGTTCCTGGCCTTCGCGGATGCAGTCCTGGATGCGTGCGGTGCGCACGTCCACGCCTTCGCGGAAGTATTGGCGAGCGATTTCCTTGAAGGGAAGGAAACCGTGGCGGTCTTCGCCGTAGTCGACAAAGCAAGCTTCGAGCGAGGGCTCGACGCGGGTCACAACGGCTTTGTAGATATTGCCCTTGCGCTGCTCACGGCCTTCGATTTCGGTCTCGAAGTCCATCAGCTTTTGGCCATCAACAATGGCCAAGCGACGTTCTTCAGCCTGCGTCGCGTTGATCAACATGCGTTTCATGTCTTACTCCTGTTGCGCCCGGGGCATCAAGCCCGCGAACGCGCTACAACACGTTGCAGCAGCAGCCCCGCTCAGGCGGCCGCTACGGCAACACATTGATGCACGAGCAATAGTCGATGAACCGAGGAAGGAATCGCCCTGGACTGAATTGAGACGCTACCGGGTTCGGCGTGCGATCAGCAATTCAGCGTTGGCGCGTGCGACGCAGCAGGCGGCGCGGATGGCCCGTCCCATGAACGCGCAGCCCGGGCCGAGGCCCGGTGGTGCTGCGCGGCCCGGCCACGGCCAATCCCAACAGCCTCGCCGGCGCTGGGCCGGGGCTGTGTTCGAGATGAGCGGTGGGGGGTGAGGGGATTGGCGATCATCCGCGAGGACTGTTGGACGCTAAACCGAGGCGCTTAGGCTCTTGACCCGAACTGCCTCATGTCTTTAAAAAACCTTGTCTATACCGAGGCGGCTCTTGTTCTTATTCGAACTGCAAGTCGCATCAGCGTGGCTCTATCTTTATTGCTCTGCCGCGCTACACCCGAAGCCGCCTTGTCACATGGGGACAAGGCCCGCTTACAGCCGATGCGCGTTGCATCACCTATTTGTTCCATACGAGGCGCGACTTTAGCGCTTTGTATGCCACCTGTTCGCCACTGATCTATCTAGGTTTCAGCTTTGATTTCAGCAAAACTGCCTGTGGCCATGGCCCAGGTAAAATCAGATAAATCAAATACTTACGGCTATAACGTGGTGAGCAACATTATAAGGGCTAAAGCCAAAGCGCCGGCCGCCACACAAACCCGCAGAAAAGCGGCTGCGCGGCCCGGCAGCGGGCTGCCTGCGCGCGGGACTAACAGCCCTGCACGAGGCCAGGTGCGAAGTGAGCGAGTGCCAACTGTGCCCAGGCCGGCAGCACGCCCGGTGGCGCCGGCGCCCGCACAGGTGGTCGCCGCGCCTTCCCCTGCAGTGGCGCCGGCCGTGCGCCGCGTCACAGTGGATGAAAACTCCGCCGGCCAGCGCCTCGACAACTTTCTATTGCGCGAGCTCAAAGGCGTGCCCAAGACGCATATCTACCGCGTCATCCGGGCTGGCGAGGTGCGCGTCAACAAGGGCAGGGCGCACGCCGACACCCGGCTGGAACTGGGCGACGAGGTGCGCGTGCCGCCGGTGCGCCTGCCCGAGCGCGTGTTGGAGCGGCCCGACTATGTGCCGGCGCGCGAATTCGAGGTCGTGTTTGAGGACGAACACCTGCTCGCCATCAACAAACCGGCCGGCGTGGCCGTACATGGTGGCTCCGGCGTCAGCTTTGGCGTCATCGAGCAGCTGCGCCAAGCTCGGCCGTTGGCCAAGTTCCTGGAATTGGTGCACCGGCTGGACAAGGAAACCTCGGGCCTGCTCTTGATCGCCAAGAAGCGCAGCGCCTTGGTCGCCTTGCAGGAACAGTTCCGCGAGCGCGAGACCGGCAAGACCTACGCGGCTCTGGTGGCAGGCGACTGGGCCGACAATAAAAAAGTCATCGACGTGCCCTTGCTGAAGTTCATCGGCAGTGACGGCGAGCGCTGGGTCAGGGCGCTGCCCAATCCGAACGATCCGTCCGCAGACCAAGCCAAGCGCTCAATCAGCTTGGTCAAGGTGGCGCAGCGCTTGAACGGTTACAGCTTGCTGGACGTGACCATCAAGACCGGCCGCACCCACCAGATTCGAGTCCATCTGGCTTATGGCGGCCATGCCATCGTCGGTGACCCCAAATATGGCGATTTCGAGGCCAACCGGGCCTTGGCGCGCGGGGCACTCCGCTTTGAGCGGATGTTTTTGCACGCCAAGCGCCTGCGCTTCATGCACCCGGCCGGCACGGGCGAGCTGGAGTTGACCGCGCCGCTGCCGCTCGAATGTGAGCAATTGATTCTGGCCTTGAAGAAAAAATGAGACCTCAACAGTTTGACCTGATCGTTTTCGACTGGGACGGCACGCTGTTCGACTCGACCGCCGTGATCACCCGCAGCATCCAGGCCGCCGCTGTAGACCTGGGCTTGGCCCAGCCCAGTCACGCGCAGGCCAGCTATGTGATCGGTTTGGGGCTGCAGGAAGCCTTGGCCTATGCGGTGCCGGAATTGAGCCCGGACCGCTACCCCGAGCTGGGCCAGCGCTATCGCCACCATTACCTCGCCGCCCAACATCAGGTGACGCTGTTCGACGGCGTGCTGGACTTGTTGGCTGCCTTGAAGGCTCGCCACCATTGGCTTGCGGTGGCGACCGGCAAAAGCCGGCGCGGCTTGGACGAGGTGCTGGATGTGGACAGTTTGCGCGGGTTGTTCGACGGCACGCGCACGGCCGACGAGACCGCCGGCAAGCCCAATCCGCAGATGTTGAACGAGCTGATGCGTGAATTTGCTGTCGCGCCGGAGCGGACTTTGATGATTGGCGACACGACGCACGACCTGCAACTGGCCCGCAATGCCGGCACGGCCAGCGTCGGCGTTTCTTATGGCGCCCATGACCATGGCAGCTTTGGCGAGTTTGCCCCTTTGCATGTGGCGCATTCGGTGCGTGAACTGCACGATTGGCTGATCAAGAATGCCTGATATGAATCCCACCGAAGAATCCACACCCGCGCTGCCGCTTTGCTCTTCTGACGACTTGGTCGAGCGCGGCAAGGCACACAGCTTCGACGTGCTGCAGTACCGCCAACCGGCGCGCGCCTTTGCCTTGCGTTTCGAGGGTCAGGTGGTCGCCTACTTGAACCGCTGCGCCCATGTGCCGACCGAGATGGACTGGCAAGAAGGCGAATTCCTCGACGGCGACAAGCAATTCATCATGTGCTCCATCCATGGTGCGGTCTATGACCCGCTGACCGGGCGCTGCGTGACGGGCATGTGCGGGCGCATAGGGCTGACGAAAATCGAGGTGCAGGAACGTGAAGGTCAGGTCTATTGGTACCCTTCACGCGACACCAAACCGGCTTTCGAAGACTGAACCCAGCGAACGACCTCACAATTACAACAATGAACTCATCCGACGATTTGCCCAAGCCCATCCATGACCCGCAGGCGGGCATCACGGCACAAACAGCCTCCCCTGAATCACCCCGGCCCAGCGCCGCGAGCTACGAGCCTTTGCTGGCCCAGTTCGCTCGCGAGTACCTGCTGGACAAGCGCAACGAGCGGCGCTGGAAGCTGTTTTTCAGGCTGCTCTGGCTGGCGCTGATCGCGGTGGTGGTTTGGTCGCTGTTCTTGCAGCGTCACCATATGCAAAACCCGAATGCCCCTCACACCGCCTTGGTTGAGGTGCGTGGCGAGATCGCAGCCGATACCGAGGCCAGCGCCGAATTGCTGCTGTCCGCCTTGAAGAGCGCGTTTGAAGACAGCGGCTCGCAGGCTGTGGTCTTGCGCATCAATTCACCCGGCGGCAGCCCGGTTCAGGCCGGCATCGTCTATGACGAGATCAAGCGCCTCAAAGTGAAGCATGGCAAAAAGGTCTATGCGGTGGTGGAGGAAATGTGCGCGTCGGGCGCTTACTACATCGCGGCTGCGGCGGACGAAATCTATGTGGACAAGGCCTCGGTGGTCGGCTCGATCGGTGTTTTGATGGACGGCTTTGGCTTCACCGACCTGATGGGCAAGCTCGGTGTCGAGCGTCGCCTGCTGACGGCCGGCGCCAACAAGGGCATGCTGGACCCGTTCTCGCCGGTCAGCCCTAAGCAACAAGCCTTTGCGCAGGCGATGCTGGACCAAATTCACCAGCAGTTCATCGCGGTCGTGCGTGAAGGGCGCGGCAAGCGCTTGAAGGAAACACCGGAGACCTTCTCTGGCCTGTTCTGGAACGGCGAGCAGGCGGTCACGCTGGGCTTGGCCGACCATTTTGGCAATCTCGACTATGTGGCCCGCGAGGTCGTCAAGGCCGAAGAGGTGATCGACTACACCCCGCGCGACAACGTCGCCGAACGGCTGGCCAAGCGCTTTGGTGCGGCCATGGGCGAGGGCGCTATTCATGCGGTGCGCAATTTGGCACCGATTCGCTGAAGCCTGGACGCAGTCATTTTTTGTATTTTTTTGAATAGAGTTTTTCACCATGCCCGTCAATCTCCACGCACCCGATCCCGCCTCCTTGCATGCCGTGCCCGGCGTCCGTTTAGGTGTCACGATGGCCGGCATACGCAAGGCTGACCGGCGTGACCTCAGCGTGATCGAGTTGGTCGAGGGCAGCAGCGTCGCCGGTGTCTTCACCAGTAACCGCTTTTGCGCAGCACCGGTACAACTCTGCCGCCAGCATTTGGCTGCCGGCCATGCCATCCGCGCGATCCTGGTCAATACCGGCAATGCCAACGCCGGCACCGGTGCCGATGGCCTGGCTCGCGCCCAGCAGAGCTGCGAAGCGCTGGCCGGCTTGATGGGCGTGCGGTCTGAGCAGATCCTGCCCTTCTCGACCGGCGTGATCATGGAAACCTTGCCGGTCGATCGCATCATTGCCGGCTTGCCTGCGGCCATTGCCGCCTTGAGCGCGGATGCTTGGGGGCAGGCGGCCTTGGGCATCATGACCACCGACACGATCCCCAAGGCCGCGTCGCGCCAGATTCAGATCCAGGGCCAAACGGTCACACTCACCGGCATCAGCAAGGGTGCCGGCATGATCCGCCCGAATATGGCCACCATGTTGGGCTATGTCGCGACCGACGCCAACATCAACCCTTCGCTGATGCAGGCGCTGGTGACCGAAGCCGCTGACGCCTCATTCAACCGCATCACGATTGACGGCGACACCTCCACCAATGACTCCTTTGTACTGATCGCCACGCACCAAGCCAAGCATGCGCGCATCGAGTCCCTGGACTCGGCCGAGGGACAGGCCTTGCGCGCGGCGCTGATTGAGCTGTCGCAGCAGCTGGCGCAAGCCATCGTGCGCGATGGTGAGGGCGCGACCAAGTTCATCACCATCGTCGTCGAGGGCGGGCGCAGTGAGGCCGAGTGCAAACAGGCGGCCTATTGCATTGCGCATTCACCACTGGTCAAGACGGCCTTTTTCGCCAGCGACCCGAATCTGGGCCGTATTCTGGCGGCGGTCGGCTATGCCGGCATCGATGATCTGGACCAGACCCTGATCGATATGCACCTGGACGAGGTCTTGGTCGTGCAGGCGGGCGGGCGTCACCCAGCCTACCGCGAAGAAGACGGCTCCCGCGTGATGAAGCAGGCCGAGATCACGGTGCGCGTCAGCCTCCATCGCGGCGCGGCCTCGGCCACCGTGTGGACCTGCGACTTGAGCCACGATTACGTCAGCATCAACGCCGACTACCGGTCTTGACCGTTAGTTGATCAGAAGTCCACCGCCCGCGTGCGCATGCCGCGCGCGATCAAGGTGGCGTTGATCAGCTGAGCCTCCTCGCGGCTGGCAAAAGGCCAGACCGCCGGGCGCCAGCCTTCGGGTGTTTGAAACACCTGCGCCTGCAAGGCCGCACCGCCGGCCCCGCCTTGTTGCGGGGACAGCATCGCCCGCATGCGAGCCAGGGTGGCTTCTGCATCGGCCTTGTTGGCGCTGATGGGTCCGACCAGGGCAACCACGGGTTTGTTGGCCAGGGCGGCCGCCTTGGCGATGGCCTTGCCGCTGGGAGGCGCAGTCGTCGCTGTCTCTGTTTTGCCAGCTGGCGTGGTCGCGGCGGGCGTCGCTGCCGAACCATTCTGCGCGGCTGTTTCGCTGCCTTCCGAGCTCAGTTTGGGCTTGTGGACATGAGCCAGCGCAGACTTGGCCTTGGGTTTTGGCGGCTCCTCTTGAGGCGGCTCGGGCTGGGCTTTCAGGTCGGCAGCGGCCTTCTTGTCCTCCGGCTTCTTATCTTCTTTTTTGGCCTCATCGGGCTCGGCCAGTTGCGCCTGCTTGGGCGGCGCGCCCAGCGGCGGCGCTGTGCGGCCCGGAATAGGTTTGACGAACATCGGCCGGATGTCCGGTTTCAGCATGCTGGGCTCTTCCGGCGATGCTGCTTCTTGGGGTGCGGCAGCAGTGCCCGTTACTGCTGCAGATGCCGCTGCTGAGGCCACGGCCCCGCTGCCATCGACGCTGGTGGCGTTCAGCGGTGTCAGTGGCAAGCCTGCCGGCGCAGTGCTTGAGGCCGCTTCTGAAGCGGCTTGCGGTGGCGCAGAAGCCTCTTGAGGGGCGGGCAGCGGGGCAGGCGGGGAGGCCGCAGCCGAGGCGGACGTTGCCGCAGCCGAAGCAGCGGGGTCCGGGCCCAAGGCCGGATCCGCTTTCTTCGCGCTGGGCAGCAGCAGCCCAGCGCCTGCGCCCAGCAAAGCCAGCAGCAGCAAGGCGACCAAGGCCAAACGGCGCGGGCTCAAACAGCGGCGCCCGGTGATGGCCGGCTGGCGGCCTCGGCCCAGCAAGATGCGGCTGCGCGAGCGGCCGGCGTCTATCGCAGCGCTCATCACATAGAGCTCGAAGGGCCAAGCGCCGCCACCTTTTGAACCGGCTTTCCCGTCGCTGTCCATCAGTGTCTCGTCGATCGGAATGATGCGCTGCGGCCAGGATGCATCGCCGGGTTGGCTGGTGTAGCCATGCGCTTGTGCGAACGCGGCAATCCGTTTGGGCGACAAATGGCTGACAAAGCGTTCGCTGAACACCGGCCAAGACTTGGCCTCTGTAGCGCTTGGCTTGCGCCAAAAAGCGAATCGGCTCAACCGTTCGCGCCAAGCTGGCTGGCCTTGCTTGGGCGGCGGCTCTTGGTCAGCGAGCGCGTCGAGGTGGGCGGCGTTGGGGTCTACCGCTATCGTCAGGCCTTCCTCATCCCAGGCGGCCGCCAAGCTCTCGGGCGAGATCTCATCGGTCAATACCGGCTCGACCTTGCCCTTGGCGCCGCGGCCGCGGGCGGCCGCATCGGCTTGCGCGTTGCGCATGAACGGCAAAGCCACGACGCCAATCGTGTGGACGTCGTAAATGGTGATCCGTTTTGCAAGGGGGTGGCGGTTATGCCATGCCACCACCTGCTCGGCCAGTCGATCCATGGATGCGGTTGTTTTGGGGATTGAGATAAAAGGGCCGCTTGAAAGCCTGTGCAACGATCATTGGCAGTGCGCTGCACGATCAATCGGCAGACCCCGTCATGGTGCCTGAACTCTAAGCCCTGCGGCAGCGCTGAGGTCAGAGTTGATAGCAGGAAAAGAAGGGGAAAAGCAAATGCCAGCGTGCCTGACCTTCAATTCGAGCGTCACAAGCCTTGGCACGCGGCTTGCATAGCTTGCTCATCTATGAACGCAGTGCATGCCCACTTCCCAGACAGTGACCCCGCCATCGACGCGCCACGCGCCGCCTTGGATGCTTTTGGCTATGCCTGCTTGACCGTCGCGCAGGCCGACGGACGCTGCCTGTGGCGCAGCCCTTTGGCGCGCCGTTTAATGGCGGAGTACTTTATTGGCGGGCACTTCGAGAGGGGTTTTTTGCCGCCGGAGTTGCTGCTGTGGCTGCACCGGGAGGCGCTGCGGCGGCGTGCGGGCGCGCCGGCTCAGGACTTGACGGTCTTGGCGCAAACCCCCAGCACCTACAACCCCACCATGTCTGCCGCCCATGTGCCCAGCAATGCGCGCAAGCGGAGCCTGAGCAAGCGCCTGAGTTTCAGGCTGCACGAGGCGGATGCCGCCACGATGGGCGAAGGGCAATGGTTGATCGTGATGAGCGATATTTGACGGACCTTGGTGTGTAGCTGTGGCCGCGCCTTCTTGGTGCGTGCCGCCGCACCTTGGTGCGCGGTGCTTGCAGTGGAGGCGGTCGCACTTGCGACAGCGCTTCCTCCCTCTTGCCCTCATGATGTGAGGCATGGGAACTCTCTATCTCGTCCGCCATGGTCAGGCCTCCTTGGGGGCGTCCGATTACGACCAACTCAGCCCGCTCGGTGAGCAGCAATGCCGCCTATTGGGCGAGTATTGGCGCAGCCGCGGCCTGCGCTTTGATGCGGTCTTGTGCGGCGGTATGAAGCGCCATGCGCAGTCGCTGGCCGCCATAGCCGAGGGCTTGGGGCAAGCCGAGTTGCCGGCAGTGCAGCGTCGCCCCGGTTTGAACGAATATGACAGTGAGGCCTTGATCCGCAGCGTGTTCAGCGGGCCGTTGGACAGGCCGCGCGACGCGGAATCAGCGCGCCAGTATTTCCGCCTGCTGCGGGCAGGCCTGCGGGCTTGGATGTCGGGCCAGACCGAGCCCGAGGGTATGCCAAGTTACGCCGAGTTCTCGGCCGGCATCGCCGCCGTGCTGACCGAGGTGCGTGAGCAATGCGAGGGTCAGGTCTTGCTGGTGTCCAGCGGCGGGCCCATTTCCAGCGCTATCGGTCAGCTCTTGCAAGCGTCCTGCGAGGCCGTCATTGACCTGAATCTGCGCATCCGCAATAGCGCGGTCAGTGAATTCAGCTTCGGGCCTAAGCGCCACGCCATGCTGACCTTCAACACTGTGCCCCATCTTGATTCGCCTCAGGGTCAGGCCTTGATCACTTCTGCCTAGGGCTGGCGAGGCGTTCAGGGTGTGCCAGAGCTGCTAATTTCGCGCACCACTCTGAAGCCCAGCAAGGTGTAGCGGGAACTGGGCTCGTTGTAGTTGCGGTAGCTGGCACGGGCGTAAAACGGCCAGGTGTGCCAGGAGCCGCCGCGCCGCACCCGCGCGTCCCCGGTGGCCGGGCCTTGTGGGTCGACTTCGGGTGACTTGGCGTAATAGTCGTCGTCATGCCAGTCCGACACCCATTCCCAGGCATTGCCATGCATGTCAAACAGCCCCCAAGCATTGGGCGCGAAGCTGCCGACCGGCGCGGTGAAGGCGTAGCCGTCATGGCCGCTCAAGGCCATGTCTGTCCAGCGGGGCCAATTGACCGCGCTGTCGGCGTCGAACACATTGGCGACCTTGAGCAGGGAAGCCGGGTCGTCGCCGGAGTGGTAGCGCGTGCGCGTACCGGCACGGGCCGCATACTCCCACTCCGCCTCGGTCGGCAGACGATAGTGTTGGCCCTCAATCCGGCTCAACCAAGCGGCGAAGCTCTGGGCATCGGCATAGCTGATGTTGACGACCGGGTGCGCGTCGGTCTGCGCGAAGCCCGGGTTCAACCAGGAGTAGCGTGGGTTTCGACCCTCGAAGGCGTCGCCGCGCACGGTTAGGCTGGGGTCGTAGTCTTTGCGATAGCCATATGCGCCAGTGCCATCCTGGATGGACTCGGGCACAAAGCCGCTCGCCTCGACAAAGCGTCGAAACTGGCCCACCGTCACCTCATGGGCACCTAACCAAAAGTCACGGCTGATGCGCACAGGGTGGGCGGGCGCCTCATCCTGCAAGTTCTCGAAACGCTTGCGCGGCAAATGCGGGAAGGCCTTGGCCAAGCTGTCGGCAGATTCCTCGCTACCCATGATGAAGTTGCCCGCCGGAATGCGCACCAACTGCATGCCAATGCTGTTGAGGGTCTGTGCTTGGCCGGGCTCAGCAGCGTCGGACGCCAAAGGGATCAGGAGTTGCGCGCCTGCCAAAACAAAAGGAATTGCGTTCATGACAGCATCCTGGCTACTTGGGGCCTCGTTTTTTCAAGTGTTACTCGCGCTTGTCAGCTGAGCAAAACTGTTAGCCCAAGTGTACAGCGGTAACAGTCGGTGACCGATGGGCCTGAGTCGGCTTTGCTGCCCACACAATCGCGGCGTCTGCCCATGGAAGGAGTCGAAATGAAGAAGGCGAGCCGCACTGTGCCCTGGTCGATTTTGCTGGCCCTGAGCTTGGCGGCCCAAGCGTTTGCGCAGGGCTATATCGGCCTGCCGGAGTCTGAGGCGCCGCCGCATGCGGTGACCGCTCTAGCGGCCTGAACCGCCCAAACGCCGCTTGGTCGCAAAGTTGCCTCCCTGTGGTGGCAGCTGTTTCTATGATGGGGCCATCCAAGGAACCGGTGCGTGCCCTCATGAACTTACTGCTCTGGCTGATTTTGCTGGTCCTGTGCTGGCCGCTGGCCTTGTTGGCGCTGCTGCTTTGGCCGCTGTTGTGGCTCTTGAGCCTGCCCTTCAGATTGATCGGCATCAGCGTGGACGCCTTGTTTGACTTGCTGCGCACGCTCTTGCACTTGCCCGCGCGTTTGCTCGGCAGCAGCAAGCATTGATCAGATTTTGATTTCCAGCCGCAACGCCCATTGGGTATAGCTGGCGCCGCTCGACTTGCTCGTCACTTGGCTGTCGGGCGTCAGCGTAACGCTGCCATTGCTGTAGTCCAGTGGCGCCAAGTTGCTGGCTGACAGTCGCAAGGAGGTTTGCTGATTGACGGTCCACAGGGCGAACGCATCGGCCACCAATTTGCGGCTGGTGCTGGCCTCGGTGATCAGGGTTTGTTGCACTGTGTTGGCGGGCGTCCAATTGATGCTGGCGCCCATGCTCAGTGGCAGGCTGCGCAGGCGGTAGTCGGCGCCCAGATTGGCTGTGGCTTTGGGTTGCTGATCAAGCTTGTTGTTCGGGCCGGGGATGCCGTCCACCGAAGAGCGGAACAGGCTTAGATTGCTGCGCACCTGCACGGGCCAAGCCTCGCTGAAGAATTCGTCAAGGCGGAATTTGGCCTCGAGTTCCAGCCCATAGGTCGTGGCCCGGCCGATATTCATGGGCTGCGACACCCAGCGCGGCACGTCCGCCCAGGCGACGTTTTGCAGCGAGGTCACATTGCGCATCAGGTCGTTGATGCGGCGCACAAAGGCGCTGGCGCTGAGAATGCCGCCCTTGCTCAGATAGTTCTCGTAGGCTACATCAATCCCAGTGGCTAACTCAGGCTTTAGGTTCGGGTTACCCGAACGGTCGGCGTGGTCAACGGTATTGGGGCCACAAGGCTGATTGGCCGGGCAGGGGTATTGTGAGTTGATGGCCGGTTGGGCGATCAGGTCTTGCAAATTGGGAGACCGATAGCTGCGCGTCAGGCTGGCGCGCAATTGGTCGCGGCTTTTTTCATCAAACTTCCAAACGCCATGTAAGAGCGGTGTCCAGACGCTGGAGCGGTTGCTGACCGCATAGGCGATGGAGCTGCTCTTGGTGGCAATCGTCTCGCCGCGCAAGCCGACGTAGAACGACCACTGCTTGCCCACGCTCCATTCGTCTTGGGCGTAAGCGGCGATTCGTTGGGTGCTGGCCAAGAGCTCATCGCCGAATTCCAGCTGGCTGCGGCAGCTCAGACCGTCTTGCAGGCAGGTCTTGGTTTGCTCGCGCTGTGTGCCTTCACCTTCCAGGCCGCCGACCAGACTGTGCTCGTTTTCCAATTGGTGCGAGTATTTGCCGTTGAGGCTCCAGCTGCGGTCGCGGCTGTCGTTGTGATCGACCTGTTCTCGCACTTGCTTGTGGGCGTCGCCCAGATACTGCCGCAGCGTGCTGCTGCCATTGGCCTGCGCGGCCCCCAAGCCGGCGCGCAGATCGATCTTGCTGCTTTCGTCGAGTTGTTTTTGCCACTGCGTGTTCAAGCGCAGCATTTCATTGCGGCTGTCGCCATGGCTTTGCGAGTGGTCGTAGTAATAGCTGCCGTCAGTCGGCAAGGGCTGGTGCGTCAGTTGCGAGTTGTTGTCGCTGCTATTGCGTGAGGCGATCGCAAAGGGCTGCAGATTGAAAGTCTCGCCCTCGCCCAAACGCCATTGCAATCGGGCGCTCAGGTTTACCGCCTGGCGCTGTGCCTTGGTTTGCGCCTGTGTTTGCAGGCTGCTGACTTCTTGGCTGTGCAGGTCGCGCGTGAGGTTGACGGTGTTCAGGTCATCCAGTGTGTCGGCCTGTTGCAAATTGACGCTCAGGTTGTAGGCGCCGCCATGCTCATCCAGCTTGTCGCTGCGGGTCCAGCCGGCGTTAGGGCGCAACTGGCCGCGCTCCGAGGCCAGGCCCAGGCGCAGATCATTGAGGCGCTTGGCCAAGGCTTCGCGCAGCACCACATTGATAGTGCCGGCCACCGCGCGTGCGCCGTATTCGGCCGTCGGTGCGCGCATCACCTCGATGCGCTCGACCTGTTCGGGCGGCAACTGATCGAGCGAGAAGCCCGGCGACATGCGCTCGCCGTTGACGAGAATTTGCGTGTAGCCATTGCCCATGCCGCGCATGCGGATGTCGCCGCCGCGCCCGGGGCGCCCGCCCGTCGTCACGCCGGGCAGGCGCTTGAGCACCTCGCCGACGGTGGCGTCACCAAAACGCTCGATCTCGTCGCGGCCGATGATGATCTTGGATGCACTGGAGGCTCGTCTGGCGGCGTCATCGCTGGCGTTACCGCTGACTTCGACGCGCTCAAGTTGAGCTGCTTTCGGCTCGGCCTTGGTCGGTGTTGATGGCTTGGCTGCGCTGGCTGCCGGCGCGGGCTCGACGCTGGCTTCGGTTTTGGTTTGGGCTTGCGCGGCACTCGTCAGCAGCAAGACCGCCAGTGGAGTGGCGAGAATTTTTGAGGAAAACATCTGGAGTAAAAGGCGAATTCGTGTCGACAGGAGGGGCAGAGCCTGCGGCGGCGAAAACTCAAAGTACCCTGAGGGCGCAAGCATCTCATACCAGTGCAACTATTCGGGTTTGGTGGCCTCTGGTTTTAACTTCTTTACCAAGATGGACCCATGAGTGCGAACTTCGCCCTCAGTCGGCGCCGAAAAAATAGACCTCGGCAATCAGCCCGTCGCGGCAGCGGTAGACCACGCCGACCTGCTGGGCCGAGTCGCCGCGACCATGCACCAGTTCATGGTCGATGACGGTATTGCCCATCACCATGCGCTGGGCGACTTCGGCCTGCACCTGTGGCTGAGCAAACGGCCCGGCTTGGTAACTGGCCCGAAAAGCGGCGCGTCCGAGCAGATTCGGCACCTCCGCCGGCATGCGCCAAACCTTCACATCCTCGCTGTAGCAGGCGACGAAGGCGTCGAGGTCTTTGGCGTTATAGGCCAGCAACTGGTCCTGAGCGAGTTCGGTCGGTGTGCGGTTCATGGTGGTGCGTTCCTGTCTGCTTTTGGGCCTCGATTGAGAGGCGGGCGCAGTTTCGCATGCGCCCGCCCTGGCTGCCGTAGCAGCTTAGCCGCTGCTTTGCTTAGCCGCCGCCTTGCTTAGCTGCCGCGCTTTGCCCGCACCGCGGCGTTGCCAATGCGGCCCCAGATTTTGCGAACGGCCAGTTGCTCGCGCTTGTCCAGATAGCTCATCTGATCGCGCGCCGCCTCGCGTTGCAGTTTTTGAAAGCTCTTCAGCCTAGCCGGGCTGAGCGTGCCCTGAACCGCACACCCGGGCTCGCCTTGATGCGCGCAATTGCGGAACTTGCAGCCGCTGGCCAGTTCGCTAACGTCATCAAAAGCCAGCTTCAAGCTGGCAACATCGCCGTCCAAAGCCAGGCTGCGCAGACCCGGTGTATCGATGATGCAGGCGCCGCCCAGGCAACGCTTTAGGCTGCGCCCGGTGGTGGTGTGACGGCCTCGGCTGTCATCCGCGCGCACGCTGCCGACGGCCTGCAAGGGCGCTTGGCACAGCGTATTGGTCAGCGTCGACTTACCCGCGCCGCTGGAACCCAAAAGCACCAGGGTTTGGCCCAACCCCAGCCAGGGTTGCAGCATTGAGCGGGTGCTGGCGGCGCTGCCGTCCACGGCCAGAATGTCCAGCACGCCGCCGTGGCTGCGGCTCAGGTGCGCGCGCACCTCGGCGACTCGAGCGGCCACATCAGGGCATAAATCGGCCTTGCTCAAGACGATCAGGGCGGGCACGCCGGCCGAATGCGTGAGCACCAGATAGCGGTCGAGGCGGGCGAGTTTGAAGTCACGGTCCAAACCCATCACCAGCACTGCCAAGTCGACATTGCTGACCAAGGCTTGGCGTCGCCCTTCGGGGTCGCGTCTGCTCAAGCTATTGACCGGCGCGGCGCGAGCGTGAATCCAGCTTTCGCCGAAGTCGTTTTGCCTGACCAACACCCAATCGCCGACGCTCAAGTTCTCGCCTGCTGCGTGCAGCGACTGAGTCAAAGCGGGTAGCGCACGCGCTTGCTGCGGCGGCGCGTCGGCGGACTGCAGGCCGAATGAATCCCGGTGCACCTCGGTCAGGCGGCAGAGCCGGGCGCCGCCGCTCCAGTCGAGGGCCGCAAGGGCAGGGCGAAGTTGAGTGAAATTGAGTCCGAGTGTGCGTAGGTTTTCGAAATTATGGGCTTCTAAATTGAACATGAGGGTGTTGACGGTGAACGTATCCAGCCCGTGGCGGTCCCAAAAATTGGGCGGCACAGGGCATGACCGCAGATCCGGGCCAAATCAAGGCCAGGCTCAAACGGAGCGGGGATGCGAAACGTCGGCCGCGAGCGAACTTGCGAGTTCGGGCGGTAGCTCAGGCCTGCTTGATCACGAGCCAGTGAAGCAGTTGGGTCGCCATCAAGGCGGCGCTGCTTCAAGCATTCAAACAATCATGCAGTGGCGAGAGCCTGCTCAATAAATCGCGCAGCGGGAAGAGCCCGGTGCTGGAGCAAGGCGGCCGACGACGAGAAGGCAATATCAATTGTGGCCATGCTGTGCTCCTTGATGAGTTGAGGGGTGGAAGCGGCGCAGTGTGCCTGCGCGGCCGGGCCTGGGTCAAGTGCCGTAAGCAAGAGCGTGAGGGGCAAGCAACATGGGCTGCAAGGAAATTGCCAGCACAAAAGCAAAGGGCCACCACCTTTCGGTTTGTGGCCCTTCTGACTTCCGGACACCATCAAGGATGGCGACGGTTTTCTTGGCACTGGTGACGGGTTCCAGAACTCTGCCCAATCTGCAGCCGGTTCTTGCCTTGAATGAACGCTATTGTGCGGGGCTTTTGTGACAGCGTTTTGACGAAAAGCAAAGAAAAAGCATCGCTGATCGAAATTCTGTCGCGCCGGCCCTAACGCTTCATTGCAAGGTCAGAAACCCTTGTGTCAATTCAAGACTTGGCAGGCGCCTCGGCCTTCTTCAGCTCAGCACTTTTGCTGGCGCTTGTCGCTTCCGTCTTCACGGGCAAGGTGCCAGCGCTGGCGCTGCTGGGTGTCGCGTCGGTGGGCTTGCTGAGGGCCTTGTGCTTGTGACCATGTTTGGCCGAATGCTTGGCCTCCGGGGCAGTCGCTGGCGCAGTGGTCGTTGCCGCTGTTGTTGCCGTCTTTGTCGCCGTTATAGCTGCCGGTGCTGCCGTAGTCGTGGGGGGCGTGCTGGTCGTGCTGAGGGTGGACTTTTGCGCGGCTGCGGCTGGGTCGGTCGCTGCTTTGATCGCAACTTTTGTCGCTGTAGAAGTGGCGGTAGCTGTCACTGCAGGGCTAGCGTTAGCGCCCGTTTGTGCCATTGCGGCGCCCACTGTGAAAGCCAGCAGAGCGGGGATCATTGCATTTTTCATGGTGGTCTTCATCAGGATTTCTCCAAGGGTTGCGAAAGGTAGTGGTTCAACGACGCTGCGGATGCAAGGGTTGACCCTGTTGCCGCAGCGTTGCAAAGCGTTACAAACAGCCCAGCAGAGAATCGAGATCGGGCCAAGTAGGGGTCTTGTGCGTTGTTCGCGCCGAACGCTTCAGCCACCGCGCCGGCCCCCTCACAATGCACAGTCCGGCCAATCACTGGGAGAGCCAAGCATGACGAGTCCTTTCAACTGGAACAAGAGTTACGCCAGCGTGCGCAGCCCTGTGTTTGCGCGCAATATCGTGTCGACCTCGCACCCCTTGGCGGCGCAAGCGGGCTTGCGCATCCTGGCGCAAGGCGGCAACGCGGTTGACGCTGCTATCGCCACCGCAGCTTGCATGACCCTGGTCGAGCCCTGCAGCAATGGCCTGGGATCGGACGCTTTTTGCATCTTGTGGGATGGCACCCAGTTGCATGGCCTGAATGCCTCGGGCACGGCGCCTGCCGCCTGGACGCCTGAGCATTTTTTCAAGAACTATGGGCGCGATCTCAAGGCGCCTCCCAAGCGCGGGTGGGGCGGCGTGACGGTGCCAGGCGCGGTGGCCGGATGGGTCGCTTTGAGCGAGCGTTTCGGCAAGCTGGATTTTGCTGATTTGATGGCGCCGGCGATAGAGATTGCCGATCGTGGGTATGCGGTGCCGGTGATCGTGCAGAGCAAATGGGCGCTGGCCGCAGCCCTTGCCGAGTTGACCGAGCAGCCCGGTTTCGCCCAGGCCTTTTTGCCGCGAGGCCGGGCACCCGCAGTGGGCGAGTTGTTCAAGTTCCCCGATGCCGCTCGAACTTTGCGTTTGATTGCGCAGACCAAGGGCGAGGCCTTTTACCGAGGCGAGGTGGCCGAGGCGGTGCAGAAATTTTCCCGCGAGACCGGTGGCGCGATGACGGCGGCCGACTTTGCGGACTACAAGCCCGAGTGGGTGGAGACGATCTCGCAAAGCTATGCAGGTCATGAGCTGCATGAGATACCGCCCAACGGGCAGGGCATTGCGGCCTTGATTGCGCTGGGCATCCTCAAGCATCTGGATCTGCCTTCGCAAGAGGTGGATGGCGTGGCTGCACAACATATGCAGATTGAGGCGATGAAGCTGGCATTCGCCGATGTATACCGTTATGTCAGCGACCCCCGCAGCATGAAAGTGACGGCGGCCGAAATGCTGGAGCCCAGCTATCTGGCGCAGCGCGCCAAGCTGGTGGACATGGGCCGGGCTCAGGACTTCAAATGCGGAAACCCGGTCAAGGGCGGCACCATCTACCTCACGACCGCCGACGAGAGCGGCATGATGGTCAGCTTTATTCAAAGCAACTACATGGGCTTTGGCTCGGGCTTGGTGGTGCCGGGTTACGGCGTGTCTTTGCAAAACCGGGGGCACTGCTTCAACTTAGAAGCCGGCCATCCGAACGTCGTGGCGCCGGGCAAGCGGCCCTTCCATACGATCATCCCGGCATTCCTGATGCGAGATGGTCGGCCGGTGATGAGCTACGGCGTGATGGGCGGCAATATGCAGCCGCAAGGCCATATGCAGACCTTGGTGCGTATGCTGGACTTTGGCCAGAATCCGCAAGCTGCCTGTGATGCGCCGCGCTGGCGCTTCAACGAGGGGCTGTCGCTCAATATTGAGCCACATATGCCAGCGGCCACCATTGACGGTCTGCGCGCTTTAGGCCATCAAATCGGCGATATCCACGACAGCTATCAAGATTTTGGCGCCGGCCAGTTCATCTGGCGAATGGGCGACCCTGCTGCGCAAGGCTATGTGGCGGCCAGTGATCCGCGCCGGGACGGTGCCGCCGTGGGGTTTTAAGCGCGGGCCGAAGGTTCTGTATGGTGTGCTGAGTCCGCTGCAGATCGCCCGGCACATGTCTTTTTTCACTTGTTCAGGCAGGACTGGGGCTGCTACGATTGTGTTCAAAGTTGACGGAAGTCAATCCAAAATACCGCCAAGCCATGACCAAACTCCTCGACCGCACCCGACGCAGCACGCCCCGTGCCGCTGGCGTGCGCGCTCGCGCGGGCAAGGCTGGTCGGCCCGCGCCGGTGCTTGCGCATTGACGGTGCTCGGCCAGCCCGGCGCGTGATTTTTATCCGCGCTGTTTTCCGCGCTACCCAGCGAAACTTGTACCCGCCCGAGTTTCGCAACAAATACAGCAGATTTATGCCCGGCCCTCGCTGTACCCCAGCGTTGTGGCCCGCAATTTGGAGACATTCCCATGCAGCAAACCCTGCTCAGTTCTTGGTTTGAACGAATACGGCGTGCGCTGACACTGCCGGCTACCGACTTGTTGCGCGACGCCGTTTACCGGCGCCTGTGGTCGTCCATCCTGATCAGCTCCTTGGGTGGGCAGATCACGATGCTGGCGCTGCCCCTGACCGCCGCTGTGTTACTCAATGCCAGCCCGACCCAGATGGGCTTGTTGACGACGATGGAGATCTTGCCCTTCGTGCTGTTCTCCCTGCCCTCGGGCGTGTGGTTGGACCGCGTCCGCAAGCTGCCTGTGTACATCTGGGGCGAGACGCTGCTGGCCTTGGCCGTGGCCACCGTGCCCTTGGCCGCGCTGATGGGTTGGCTGACCATGACCTGGCTTTATGTGGTGGGCTTTGTGCTGGGCACCGTCTACACCACGGCAGGCAGCGCCGCGCAAATCGTCTTGACCCAAGTCGTTAGCCGTGACCGCTTGGTTGAGGCCCATGCCAAGAATGCGCTGGCCTCCAGCGGCGCCGAGGTGGCGGGGCCAGGTCTTGCCGGCATGTTGATCAAGCTGATGGGCGCGCCGATGACTTTGGCGGTGGATGCGATCTTGGTCTTGATTTCGGCGCTGATTCTGCGCGGCATCAAGGTCGATGAAGTCTTGCACAAGGGCGATGGCGCGGCCTTTTGGCGCGACTTGAAAGCGGGCGTGCGCTTTGTGCGCGAGCGCGCTTTGTTGATCGGCCTGGCCTGTGCGGTGGGCAGCTGGCAGCTGTTCAACAACGCCGCCCAGGTGGTGCAGATTCTGTTCGCCACCCGCACGCTGGGCCTGAGTGCGCAGCAGGTCGGTTTGAGCTATGTCGCGCTGGGCGCTGGCACGGTCTTGACCAGTATCTTGGGCCACCGGATTAGCCGCCGGCTCGGCCCCGGCCCTTGCTTGGTACTCGGTATTGCGGTCACTGGCCTGGGTTGGCTGCTGCTGGCCTTGGTGCCGTCCAATACATTCGGCATCGCGGCCTTTGCCTTCATGCTGTTTGCTTTTGGTGTCGGCGCGGTGCTGATTTTCATCAACTTTTTGTCGCTGCGCCAAGCAGTAACGCCGGCGCCAATGCTGGGCCGTATGACCAGCACCATGCGTTGGCTGATCCTGATTCCGGCTGGCCCAGGCGCGCTCGCCGGTGGCTGGCTGGGTGAGCATATGGGGCTGCGTTCGGCCTTGCTGTTTGCGGGTGTCGGCACCTTGGTGCTGAGCCTGATCGCCTGGCGCCATCCCGTGTTGCGCGCGGTGCGCGAGTTGCCCACGCCGGACGAAGACGAGCCGGCTCTCGGTGCCGAGGCCACGCCGGGTGGGCCTGCCGAGCTGATGCCCAGCAAGTGAGTGGCCATGAGCGCAAGACCTGACCCCATTCTGATCGAGGTGCCCGAGGTTCTTGAAACCGAACGGCTGATTTTGTGTGCGCCGCGCCCCGGCATAGGCCCGGCTCTTGCCGTGGCGATCGCTGAATCGCTGGTGCAGCTGAGCCCTTGGATGTCTTGGGCTCAGCAAGTGCCCAGCTTTGAGGACAGCGAGGCGGTGGCGCGCCGCCTCTGCGCGGATTTCATGGCCCGCCGTGATTTGACCTATCAAATCTATGACCGCGTCGCCGAAGGTAGGCGCCTGCTGGGCGGCTGCGGCCTGCACCGTCTGGATTGGGAGGTGCGGCGCTTTGAGATTGGCTACTGGATTCGCAGCAGCGCGCAGGGTCAAGGCTTTGTCAGTGAAGCGGTGATGGCGCTCACAAGGCTGGCGTTTGAGCAGTTGCAGGCGCGCCGGATCGAGATCCGCATGGACGATGTCAATCTGCGCAGCCGTGCGGTGGCCGAACGCTGTGGCTTCGAACTCGAAGGCATCTTGCGGCGCGACAGCCTGACGCCGGCCGGTGAAGTCAGAAATACCTGCGTCTATGCGCGCTTGGGGCTTTGACAGGGCGCCAGCTTGGGTTTCGTTCCAATTCGGCCGCGAACGTGAGATCCGCCGCGCAAAGCCAAAGCTTTGAAGCGCGCGGCATCGGCTTGCTCCCTATCATCGAGACACCAGCATCTGCTGGCATCCCCCCGGAGCACCCGCCATGAGCGCACAGCAACTGAGTCAGACCCCATCCGCGTCGCGAGCTTTGGCGGCGCCCGCAAAAGATGTTGCTCAAACGGCGATGGCGAAGCTGCGCGTCGAGGTCCTGTCTTTTCACCTCGGCAAAGAGGAGTACGGCATACCGCTGAGTTGCGTGCAGGAGATTCGATCCTTCCAGGCTCCGACGCGTTTGGCCGGTGCCAGCGCCGAGTTGCTGGGCGTGCTGGACCTGCGCGGGGAAGTTCTGCCGGTGGTCGATCTGCGTCAGTGCTTTCACATGCCCACGGCCGAGGTCACGGCAGCGACGGTGGCCATCGTCGTCAATCTGGCTCAGCGCAGCGTGGGCATCGTTGTAGACAACGTCAATGAAGTCGTTGACCTCGGCCCTGAGCAGCAGCGCAGCATGCCGGCGATGACGGGCATGGCCAATGATGGCCACATCATGGGCATTGGCTCCATCGGGCCGCGCATGTTGCTGCTCTTGGATTTGAATCGCCTGCTGGGCGGACGCAACTTGGGGGACGCGGGGGACTCCGAGGCAAGGAATGCAAGGGATGAGGGCAAGGAAGAAGATGTGGCGCAAGAGCTGGACGCCTGCTTGGCCTGAGTCTGCCGCGATACTGGCGGCAATCCGATTTTTGCCCGCCCATGAAGCTGATTCTTTTCAACAAGCCCTTCCAAGTCATGAGCCAGTTCTCGCCGCAAGCCGGCCGCGAGACCTTGGCCAACTATTTGCAGATTCCCGACATCTACCCCGCCGGCCGTCTCGACGCCGACAGTGAGGGCCTGATGCTGCTGACCGATGACGGGCGCCTGCAGCACCAGATCAGCCATCCCAAGCACAAGGAAGCGAAGACCTACACGGTGCAGGTCGAAGGCGTGCCCGACGAGCAGGCGCTGCTGCGCCTGAGCCAGCCCTTGGATCTGCGTGACTTTGTCACCCAGCCCTGCCGGGTCGAACAGATAGCCGAGCCGGATTGGCTGTGGCCGCGCGACCCGCCGGTGCGCAAGCGCCTGAGCATCCCGACCAGCTGGCTCAGCATCACGCTCAAGGAAGGTAAAAACCGCCAGGTCCGGCGCATGACGGCGGCGGTGGGCTACCCGACCTTGCGCCTGATTCGCAGCGCGATCGGACCTTGCTCCTTGCTCAGCCACCCCTTGCGGCCGGGCGAATGGCTGCAGTTGCCGACCTAAAGCGTCTGGACAGGCTTGCAAAAGAGCGGCCTTTGCAAGAAAGCAGCAAGCCGGCGAGCCTAGTATGCAGAGCTGATATCCAGCAACGCACTGAGAGGAAGGCAGCCCATGTCTCATCAAGACCTGTACCGCAAAAAGTTGGCCACTTGTGAGGACGCGCTGGGGCTGCTGCGCGACGGCGACTTCATCATCATCCCCACCGGTGTGGGCGAGCCGCCGACGCTGTTGACGGCCTTGTCCGACGCGCGCCGGCGTTTCCACGACATCAAGCTGGGGCAGATTCTGGCCGTGCGCAAATACGGCTACTTCGACCCCGAGACCGTCGAACATGTGCGTCATGTGTCGTTTTTCTACGGCGCCGCCTCGCGCGCCGGCGGGCAGGCCGGCTGGGTAGACTTCATCCCCAGCTATTTCTCCGAGATGCCTGGCTTGATCGAGCGCAAGCTGATTCCCGCCGATGTGGTTTTGAGCATGGCCTCGCCCATGGATCAGCATGGCTATTTCTCGCTCAGCCTTGGGGCGGACTACACGATGGCCGCATTGAAGCAGGCGCGTGCCATCGTGCTGGAGGTCAATCCGAATGTGCCCTTTGCCAATGGCAATTGCCAAATCCATATCTCACAGGTGACGGCCTTGATCGAGAGCAACGAGCCGGTGACTGAGGTGGGCCTGCCCAAGATTGGGCCGGTGCAGGAGGCCATTGGCAAATACGTGGCCGATATGATCGATGACGGCTCGACCTTGCAGATCGGTTATGGCGGCATCCCCGATGCGGTGGTGATGCAGCTGAGCGCCAAGCATGATCTGGGTGTGCATACCGAGATGATTGGTGACGGTATTTTGAGTCTGGTGGAATGCGGCGCTGTCACCAACCGGCGCAAGAACTATCTCCCCGGCAAGATGGTGGCGACCTTTGCCTTGGGTTCACAAAAGCTCTACCGCTTTATGGACCGCAATCCTGGTCTGGAGATGCACCCGGTCGATTTCACTAACGACCCCTATCTGGCCGGCCAGAACGACAAGCTGGTTGCCATCAACGCGACCTTGCAGATTGACTTGCTGGGCCAATGCGGGTCGGAGTCCTTGGGGCCGACGCCTTACTCTGGCACCGGCGGGCAAAGCGACTTTGTGCGCGCCGCCAACCGCTCCAAGGGCGGCAAGGCCTTTATCGTGCTGCCGTCCACGGCCAAGGGCGACAGCATCAGCCGCATCGTGCCGACGCTGGCGCCGGGTACCCATATGAGCACCAGCAAGAACGACATCAACTATGTGGTCAGCGAGTTCGGTGTCGCTCGGCTGCGTGGCAAATCAGCCAAACAGCGGGCGCAGGAGTTGATCGCCGTTGCCCACCCGGACTTCCGCGCCGAGTTGCGTCAGGCGGCCAAGGCGATCAATCTGTTGTAGTGGCGTAACGTTTAGGCTAGGCGGTAGTTCAGCTCGTAGAAATGCACACCGGCCTCGATGCGCAGCATCAACTCGCCGCTGATGCCGGCCAGCTCACCCAGGCCAGAGCCGGGCACGATGTGGATGCGCAAGTCCTGCTTGCCGCCACTCATCAGCCCCAGATGAGCGAGTGCAAAGCTGCCCTTGCGGCCCTGCAACTCGCCGACAAAAGACTCAAGCGCTGTGTAGGCGGCCTCGCCCAGCTGGGGTTGGCCGGCCATTTGCATTTCGCCGACCGCGCTGCCCACCAAGTCGCCGCTGTACTGCTTGCTGAGGCTGCGTTTGAACAGCGGCGTGCCGTCGGCCGGGCTTCCGAGCGGCTCGGGTGGGCCGATCTTGACTTCGAAGGCGCCCTTGGCGCTGAGGGCGGTTGCTGCGGGCTTGGCCGTGCTGGCTGTTGCGTTCATTGATTGACTCCACAATGTGATGAGGCCGCCCATGCTTGCCAGCAAGCTGCGGCGTAGGACTTTGTTTTGACTCATTTTTTGCATGAACGCATCATCGACGCTTGTTGGTTCTCCGGCTTGTACAAATCCGACAAGCGAACTCGGCGCGGCGCAAAATTTGCGCTTGAATGAGCGTGCGCTGTTGGCGCCGGCAGCCGGTGCGTTAGGGGGAATGACAGCGGGAATGACTGCGCCGCCGTTTCAATTGCATCGCTATCCGGTCAGCGTGGCGCTGTCTCCTTGGCTGGACTTTCATTGGTTGATCGAATGGGATCTGCCGGGCGGGCTGCATCATAGCCAGCGCGTGCTGCCCTTTCCTAATACGCATCTGGTTTTCGAGGCCGGGGCCAGCGCGCTGCATGGTGTGGCGAGCGGTGTCTTTGTGCGGCGCCTGCAGGGGCGAGGCCGAGTGCATGGCCTGCGCTTCAAATGCGGCGGTCTGCGTGCCTGGTTGAATGGCTCGGTGCAGACCTTGAGCGGGCGCCAAGTGCCGCTTGACGAAGCGTTTGCTTGGGCTGAACCGGCGCATGTCTTGAGCACGGAGCAAGCGGTGCTCGGCGCCGGCTCGCATCACCTGTCCATTGCGGCCGCCGAAGCCTTTTTGCTGGCGCATCTGCCCGCTGTGGACCCCTGGGTGGCAAGGCTCGACACGGCTGTGCAGCAGGTGATGCAAGACAGCAGCCTCACAAGGGTCGCTGATTTGCAAGCCTTGCTGGGTTTGGATGCAGGCAGCGAGCGCAGCTTGCAACGCCGCTTCTCCGACAGCGTCGGTGTCTCGCCCAAATGGGTGATTCAGCGCGCCCGACTGCAAGACGCGCTGCAGGCCTTGGCGCAACAGCAGGCGCCGAGCTTGGCAGAGTTGGCGCTACGTCTGGGGTTTTGCGATCAAGCGCATTTCAGCCGCTGTTTTCGGCAAACCACCGGGCATACGCCGGCTCAGTACCGTGAAACGCTAAACCGCAGCATGGAGAATGGCCCGCATCCGAATGCATGAGTTGGGGCCTAACGATGAAAATACTGATACTCGGCGGCACACAATTCCTGGGCCGGCATATGGCAGCGCTGGCGCTGGCTGCCGGCCATGAAGTGACGCTGTTCAACCGTGGCAATCATGGCCACGATCTGTTCCCGGCGGCCGAACAGATCCGCGGCGATCGTTTGCTGGATCTCTCAGCCCTGCGCGGGCGGCGTTGGGATGCGGTGTTCGACGCCAGTTGCTATTTGCCCAGCGCCGCCCGACGCAGCGCCGAGCTGCTGGCCGATGCGGTTGAGCACTATTGTCTGATCAGTTCGATTTCGGTCTTCCCGCAAATCAATGCCGATACCGTCGAGACATCAAGTTTGGCGCAATTGTCGGCCGAACAATTGGCGGCGGCTGAAGCGCAGGCCACAGGCCTAGGCTCTCAGTCGGGCGGCGGCTATGGCGCGGCCTATGGTGGGCTAAAGGCCTTGTGCGAGCGTGAACTCAGCCGTGTGATGGGCTCGCGCGCGCTGATTGTGCGGCCCGGCTTCATCATTGGCCCCTATGACTACAGCCCACGCCTGCGTTATTGGCTGGAGCGCATGAGCGAGGGCGGGCGCGTGCTCGCGCCGGGCCGGCCAGGGCGGCCAGTGCGTTTGATTGATGCACGCGATATTGCTGCTTGGTGCTTGGCGCTGGCGCAGGCTCGCACGGGAGGCATCTTCAATGCCACCGGCCCGGACGGGCAGACGATGGGGGACTTGCTGCTGGCTTGCAGAGCCGCTACCGGGCTGAAGTCCGAGCTGGTCTGGTGCAGCGAGGCCGAGCTTGAGGCCGCCGGCGCTGTGCCTTTTCAAGATTTGCCCTATTGGTTGCTTGACGCCGACAACGCGATGATGGAGGCGCGCAGCGTTGCGGCTGTCGCAGCGGGCCTGTGCTTGAGGCCGCTGTTGAACTCGCTGCTCGATACGGCCGACTGCTTGCGGGGCCAGCCACCCCTATTGGCCAGCACCCTGAGCCGGATGCGTGAACAGGAACTTTTGCTTGGCCGCTGATCTGGGCTAGCATGAAGGTGGTACCGGCGCAGCTGGGCTTGCCAGTCCAAAGGGAGTCATGATTTGCCCAAATTGATGCCTATGAACGCCTTGCTGCGATTGTGTCTCGCGGCCCTGCTTGCCCTGCTGTGCTCGCTGGGGTGGGCGCAAAAGTCACCAGCCGGCAACGGCGCAGTAGCGCTTGACGCTGCCCAGCGCGCCTGGATCAACGAAAACAAGGACCGGGTCTTCAGCGTCGGCTTTGACCCCGAGGCAGGCTTCGACAGTTTCGAGTTCCAGGGCCGCCGTATCGGTCTCTTGCCGGCCTTGCTGGAGGACATGCAGACCCAGCTGGGTTTGCGCTTGCTGCCGGCAGAAGTTAAGAATTGGGATGATGCCTACGGCCGTTTTCTGGCCGGCAAGATTGATTTGCTGTACGGCGCCAACCCGACGGCCGAGCGCGAGAAGGTCATGCGCTTCACGCAGGCCGCGCAAAAATATCCCTATGTGGTGTTCGCCCGTAAGGATTCGCTGGTGCAAACCTTGGGCGACTTGGATGGCAAGCCGGTTGGTTTTTTAGCCAATGACTTTGTGATCGAGCGGCTGCCCGCCGAATTCCCCAATGTGCAGGTGCGGGCGGCGAGCTTTGAGGATCAGCGCGAAGGCTTGAGGGCCTTGGTGGCCGGTGATGTAGACGGCTTTGTAACGGCCGGGGGCGGCGTTGAGTACGAGTTTCTGAATGATTTCCCCGATTTGATTTTGATCGCCGAAATCAAGGCCATCACCTCGGACATGACCTTCGCTGTGGCCAAGGACCGGGCTATCTTGGCCCAGATCATTGACCGCTATCTGGACCATCGTCAGCTCATCATCCAAAACCTCGCCCGTGAAGCCCGGCGCAATTACAACCGCAAGGTGCTGCGCCTCAACGAGGCCGAACTCGCCTGGTTGGCGAAAAACGGCGAGGCTGTCGTGGGGGTGGCGGAAGACTATCTGCCCTTTGATCATTTTGACAAAGGCGAATACAAAGGCATTGCCGGCGCCACGTTGGACCGCATTGCCGATTTGATCGGCATCCGCTTCAAGGTCGTCAGCGGCACGTTTGCAAAAATGCTGGAGCGCGCTCAAGCGGGCGAAGTCCAGGTGCTGAACCTGGCCAAGACCGATGAGCGGCAGCAACATTTTCTCTTTCCGCGTGCCATCAGCACCGAGCGCGACATCATCGTCGGGCTCAAGAGCAGCCCGCCGGTGCAAGATGTTTATGGCCTTGACGGCAAGCGGGTGGCCGTTATCGATGGTTTTTGGCATGAAGAATATCTGCGCAAAAACCTGAAAAGCCCCCACATCGTTAAGACCGCCGACATCATGGCTTCGCTTCGCCTGTTGCGCGCCGGCGAGGTGGACTATGTGATCGAAAACCCCACCGTGCTTGAGTTCTACATCAACGGCCTGGGCTATACCGATCTGGTCAAGCGCGGTAACACGTCCAAGGATTCTTTCATCTATTTTGGTGTCACGCGCCAGCAGCCGGAGCTGGCTTCGATTCTGGACAAGGTCATTCCCTTGATTCAGTTTGAGGAGATGAAGTATTTAGGTATGCAGACGGTGCCGACCTTGCGCAATGAGGCCAATTTGCAGCTGACGCAGTTGCTGGCTGCGCTGGCGCTGGCGCTGCTGGTGATTCTTGTCGTGACCCTTCGCACAGTACGCAAGCTGGCGGAGCAAAAGGCCAAGACGCAGTTTTTGCGCGAGCGCGAGCACCTGCTCTACACCGACAGCCTGACCGGTTTTTACAACCGCAACTATTTCAGCCAAAAGGCCGATTCGGTGATGAGCACGGACTTCCCGCAGGCGATCGTGGTCGCCGATATGAACAATCTCAAACGTGTCAATGACAGCCATGGCCATGCGGCCGGCGATGCCTTGATCAAGGCATTTGCCGAAGCTGCGCGCGCGCAATGGCCGCAGGCCACGCATTACCGGATTGGCGGCGACGAGTTTCTATTTCTCTTGCCGCACTGCTCTGAGGAGCAGGTTTTGCGCGAGCTGGAGGCCCTGAAGCAGCGCTGCCAGCAGGCTCGTTTTGAGGTGGCGCCGCAGCTTTGGGTCAGCCCAAGCGCAGCCTTAGGTCATGCATCGAGGCTTGATGCTCAAAGCGCCTTGCAAGCCTGTATCGCGCAGGCCGACGCACGGATGTACGCGGCCAAGGCGAGCATGAAAAAACGCAGTACCGACGAATAGCAGCTCAGGAAGAGCGCTCAACCGACTGTGCGGCGAAATCCATCAGCGATTCACGCCATTTGGAATGCGGCAACAGGCTCAGGCAGTCTCGCGCCAATTTGGCTTCGGCTCGGGCCGCTTCGCGGGTGGCTTCAAGGGCGCCGGTTGAGCGCACGATGGCGACGATCTCGTTCAAGCGCTCCTGTTCGCCATGCTCAATTGCGTGTCGCAGCAGCAAGCGCTGTTCACTGGTGCTGCGCTCCATGGCAATCAACAAGGGCAGCGTCGTCTTGCCTTCCCGCAGATCGTCGCCCACGTTCTTGCCCAGCGCCTGGCTGTCGCCTTCATAGTCAAGCACATCGTCAATCAGTTGGAAAGCTGTGCCGAGCGCGCGGCCATAGCCTGCACAAGCTTCTTCAATTTCGGGGCTGCTGTCGGCCAAAACGGCGCCCAGGCGCGCGCTCGCCTCAAAAAGCTTGGCTGTCTTAAATCGAATCACGCGCAGGTAACTGTCTACGCTGATGTCCGGGTCATGCATATTCATCAGCTGCAGAACTTCACCCTCGGCGATCACATTCGTCGCTTCGGCCAATACTTCCAAGACGCGCATGCGGTCGACCGAGACCATCATCTGGAAGGCGCGTGAGTAGAGGAAGTCACCGACGAGCACGCTGGCAGCGTTGCCGAATAAAGCGTTGGCGGTCTGCTTGCCGCGGCGCAGTGAGGACTCGTCAACCACATCGTCATGCAGCAATGTGGCGGTGTGGATGAACTCCACCACAGCGGCCAGCTCGAAACGCTGCGGGCCTGTGAAGCCGAGCGCGTTGGCGAACAGCAGCACCAACTTGGGTCGCATGCGCTTGCCGCCTGCGTGGACGATGTAGCCGGCGATCTGATTGATCAGTGCAACCTCGGATCCGAGGCGATCCGCGATCACGGCATCGACCTGTTGCATTTCGGCCGCCAAGGTGGCTAGCACTTCGTTATTTGCGGGGCCGTTGGAAGGGGCCGAAGGGGTCGAAGCAGACGCAGCGTGCACGCTCGGATCTCAGTTGAATGAAGCGTTCATTATAGGGAGCAGCCCGAGTGAAGGCGGGCTGCGCGTGGCGTGGATTGTGCTTCAGCGTTGCAACAAAAATGTCCTGCGCGAGCGCAGCTTGTCGAAATTCCGCTTCCGTGCTAAACTCGTTGGCTCTGCGCCTTTTGGAAAGGTGCGGGGTTGAGGCCTGTGGGCTTTCGGCTTTGAGAGCCGATCAAGCTTTACGGGTGGTTTAATTGAAAGGGCTGATATGTACGCGGTCATAAAAACCGGCGGTAAGCAATATAAAGTTGCTGCCGGCGAAAAGATCAAAATAGAACAGATTGCTGCGGATGTTGGCCAAGAGATTGTGATCGACCAAGTTCTCGCCGTTGGTAGCGGCGCGGATCTGAAGGTTGGCACTCCCTTGGTTGCTGGCGCAAGCGTCAATGCCACTGTTGTGGCTCACGGTAAGCACGACAAAGTGCGCATCTTCAAGATGCGCCGTCGTAAGCACTACAAGAAGAGTCAAGGCCATCGCCAGACGTATACCGAGCTGTTGATCAGCACGGTGAACGGCTGATCGAGAGCTGACTTTTTAGCCAACAGTTCAAGGAGATAATCCATGGCACAGAAAAAGGGCGGCGGTTCAACACGAAACGGCCGCGACTCCAAACCTAAGATGCTCGGTGTGAAGGTCTATGGCGGCCAATCCATCTCGGCAGGTTCCATCATCGTGCGCCAGCGCGGTACCAAGTTCCATCCCGGCACCAATGTCGGTATCGGCAAGGACCACACGCTGTTTGCCTTGATCGACGGCCAAGTGTCGTTCGCCATCAAGGGTGAGAAGAGCCGTCAGACGGTTTTTGTCACCGCTGTCTAAACTTAGATAGCCGATGAGCACCGCAAGCGGAGGGCAGCAGCCGACCGCTTGCATCAGGTGACGCAAAAGCCCCGCCTAGCCGGGGCTTTTGCTTTTTGAGGCTGCAGCAAGGCCTGTGTTCGTCCCCCTGGACGAGCGCCGCTTTGCCTTAACATCAGCCTCAAAGGGCGTAAAGCATTATGAAGTTCATAGACGAAGCCACCATCGACATCGTGGCCGGCAATGGTGGTGCCGGTTGTGCGAGCTTTCGGCGTGAAAAGTTCATCCCGTTTGGCGGGCCGGACGGCGGCGATGGTGGTCGAGGCGGAAGCGTCTTTGCCGTGGCCGACAGCAATCTCAATACCTTGATCGATTACCGCTACGCGCGCCGCCACGAGGCCCGTAACGGCGAGGCCGGTCGGGGTTCCGACCAATACGGCGCAGCGTCGGATGACATCATTCTGCGCATGCCGGTCGGCACCATTGTCAAAGACCTGGAAACCGACACCGTGATCGCCGAGCTGATTGAGCCGGGCGAGAAGATCTTGTTGGCCAAGGGCGGCGATGGCGGCTTTGGCAATCTGCATTTCAAGACCAGCACCAACCGTGCTCCGCGCCAAAAGACGCCGGGCTGGCCCGGCGAGGCCAAGAAGGTCAAGCTGGAATTGCGCGTGCTGGCTGACGTTGGCTTGTTGGGCCAGCCCAACGCAGGCAAGTCCACCTTGATCACGGCGATCTCCAACGCCCGCCCCAAGATTGCCGATTACCCTTTTACAACGCTGTACCCGAATCTGGGTGTGGTGCGTGTGGGGCCGGAGAAGAGCTTTGTCGTCGCCGACATCCCTGGACTGATCGAGGGAGCCTCTGAAGGTGCTGGTCTGGGTCATCAATTCCTGCGTCATTTGCAGCGCACCAGGCTGCTCTTGCATGTGGTTGATCTGGCCCCGTTTGATCCGTCGGTGGACCCGGTTGTCGAGGCCAAGGCCATCGTCAATGAGCTGAAGAAGTACGACGAGGAGCTGTACAACAAGCCGCGTTGGTTGGTGCTTAACAAGCTGGACATGGTGCCTGAAGAGGAGCGCGCCAAGCGTGTCAAGGACTTCGTCAAGCGCTACAAGTGGAAGGGCCCGGTGTTCGAAATCTCGGCCCTGACCCGCGATGGTTGCCAACCGCTGATCCATGCCATCTATGACCATGTGGCGACAGCGCACAAGGTGATTGTTGAAGTTGATCCGCGTTTCCCTGAAGGGAAGCCCGTCAACGCGGCGCCTGCCGACGAGGCGGAATGAGCCGCGCGCTCGCGGGCGCTCGGCGCATTGTCGTCAAGGTTGGCTCCAGCCTGGTGACCAATGAAGGTCGCGGCGTCGATGCCGATGCGATCGGGAATTGGTGCCGTCAGTTGGCCGCCTTGGCGAGTGACGGTCGCGAGCTGATGATGGTGTCGAGCGGCGCCATCGCCGAAGGCATGAAGCGCTTGGGCTGGGCCGTGCGCCCCAAAGAATTGCATGAGTTGCAAGCTGCTGCGGCGGTGGGTCAGATGGGCTTGGCTCAGATGTATGAGAGCAAGCTGCGCGAGCAGGGCATGGGCAGCGCGCAAGTGCTCTTGACTCATGCTGACCTGGCCGACCGCGAACGCTATCTGAATGCGCGTTCGACCCTGCTGACCTTGCTGCAGCACCGCGTGCTGCCGGTCATCAACGAGAACGATACCGTCGTCAATGACGAAATCAAGTTCGGTGACAACGACACCCTCGGCGCCTTGGTCGCCAATCTGATCGAAGCTGACGCCTTGATCATCTTGACCGATCAAAAAGGCTTGTACTCGGCCGATCCCAGGCGCGATCCGCAAGCCCGCTTCATTGCCGAAGCGGTGGCGGGCACGCCCGAGCTGGAGCAGATGGCCGGCGGAGCGGGGTCAAGCCTGGGCCGCGGCGGCATGATCACCAAGATTCTGGCCGCCAAGCGTGCGGCCGGCAGCGGCGCCAACACGGTGATCGCATGGGGGCGCGAACCTGATGTGTTGATCCGCCTGTTGGCCGGCGAAGCGATAGGCACGGCCTTGCTGGCGACCACGCCCAAGTTGGCTGCGCGCAAGCAGTGGATGGTCGATCATCTGCAAATGCGCGGAGCCGTCAACATCGACGCCGGCGCGGCGGCCAAGCTGCAGGGCGAGGGCAAGAGCTTGTTGCCGATTGGCGTGCACGAGGTGCAGGGCGACTTCCAGCGCGGCGATGTGATCGCGGTGCGCGACCACGCCGGGCGCGAGCTGGCCCGAGGGCTAACGAATTACTCCAGCGCAGAAGCTCGCCTGATCATGCGTAAACCGTCGAGCGAGTTCGAGCGCTTGCTCGGCTATACGGCCGAACCCGAACTGATCCACCGGGACAATTTGGTCTTGCTCGGTTGATCGCTTGGGTCTGTCAGGGGCGTATCGGCGGTTCGCTTGAGCCAGCAGGCGGCAACTGTTCTTGCTCAGGCTCAGCCTTCGCCGGCGCTATTGCCTCAGCTTGTTGTCCATGGTCGCCGCGATGCGAATGCGGCCGCATACCGCCGCGCAGATAGCGGTTGTGATGGTTGATGCGCGGCAAATAGCGCGCCAACTCGGTCAGGGCGTTCTCGTAGACCCCGCGCTTGAACTCGATCACCGCTTCAAGAGGCACCCAGTAATCGTTCCAACGCCAGGCGTCGAACTCAGGGTGATTGGTGGCGCGCAAATTCATATCGCTGTCGCGACCCATCAATTGCAGCAAGAACCAAATCTGCTTTTGACCGCGGTAATGCCCTCGGGCATCGCGTCTGATGAAGTGGTCGGGCACCTCATAGCGCAGCCAATCGCGCGTGCGCGCGATGATCTGCACATGGTCAGGAACAAGCCCCACTTCTTCATGGAGCTCACGGAACATCGCCTGCTCAGGCGTTTCACCATAGTTAATGCCCCCTTGCGGGAACTGCCAGGAATGGGTGCGGATACGCTTACCCCAAAACACTTCATTCCTGTGGTTGAGCAGGATGATGCCGACGTTGGGGCGGAAGCCGTCACGGTCGAGCATAATCAACCTCGAATCTTTAGTTGTGTCAATTATTGCATTGGGTTGCCTCTTCGGCAGCCTCATCGCTAACCCTCACTCACCAAACCCTGCTTGGCCTTTGCGGCCGAGCCTTGCTAAGCGCCATGAAAGCCAGTCAGTTTTTTGTCTCCACGCTCAAAGAAGCACCCGCCGATGCCGAAGTTGTCAGCCACAAACTGATGATGCGAGCCGGCATGATCAAACGTATCGGCGCCGGCATCTATAACTACATGCCGATGGGCTTGCGCGTTATCCGCAAGGTCGAAGCGATCATCCGCGAAGAAATGACCCGCGCCGGTGCGGTCGAGTTGTTGATGCCGGTGGTGCAGCCGGCCGAGCTGTGGCAAGAAACCGGCCGTTTCGACAAGATGGGCCCCGAGCTGATGCGCGTGAAAGATCGCCATGGCCGCGACTTCATCATCCAGCCGACTTCCGAGGAGGTGATGACCGACATCGCCCGCCAAGAACTGCGCAGCTACAAGCAATTGCCGAAGAATTTCTATCACATCCAGACCAAGTTCCGGGATGAGCGCCGTCCACGCTTCGGCGTCATGCGTGGTCGCGAATTCACGATGAAGGATGCCTATTCCTTCGACCGTGATGTCGCCGCTGCAACCGTCAGCTACCAGGGCATGTATGCGGCTTACCAGCGCATCTTCGATCGCTTCGGCCTGCAATACCGCGCGGTCGCCGCCGATACAGGCGCCATCGGCGGTGAAATCTCGCATGAGTTCCAGGTGATTGCCGACACCGGCGAAGACGCGATCGTCTATTGCCCGACCAGCGATTACGCCGCCAATATCGAGTTGGCCGAAGGCGTGGCCTTGGCTACCGAGCGCGCGGCTGCTGCCCAGGCTTTGACCAAGACCGCCACACCGGGCAAGAGCACTTGCGAGGATGTTGCGGCCTTGTTGGCCCTGCCTTTGGCACAGACGGTCAAGTCCCTGGTCTTGGCCACCGATGAGTTGAACGACAAGGGCGAGATCATCAAGTCGACTGTGTGGCTCTTGCTGCTGCGCGGTGATCATGACTTGAACGAGGTCAAGGCCGGCAAGGTCGACGGGCTGAAAGCAGGCTTCCGTTTCGCCACTGTTGGCGAGATCGAGGATCACTTCGGCTGCAAGCCTGGCTATCTGGGCCCGATCAATTTGATTAAACCCGTCAAGGTCATCGCCGATCGCACCGTTGCCATGATGAGCGACTTCGTCTGCGGCGCCAATCAAGTGGACTACCACTTCACCGGCGCCAACTGGGGCCGCGATCTGCCCGAGCCTGACTTGATCGCCGACCTGCGCAATGTGGTGGTCGGTGATCCTTCACCGGACGGCAAAGGCGTGCTGGCGATTCAGCGCGGTATCGAGGTTGGCCATGTGTTCTTGCTCGGCACCAAGTATTCGGCCGATATGAAGGCCACCTTCCTGGACGAAAACGGCAAACCGCAGCTGATGGTAATGGGCTGCTACGGCATCGGCGTCACGCGCATTTTGGGCGCTGCCATCGAGCAAAGCCATGACGAGCGCGGCATCATCTGGCCGGACGCGATTGCGCCATTCAGCGTGGTCGTCTGCCCGATCGGCATGGACCGCAGCGAAGAGGTCAAGGCGGCCGCTCACAAGCTGCATGATGACTTGCAGGCGCTAGGCGTCGACGTGCTGCTGGACGACCGTGGCGAGCGCCCCGGCGCGATGTTTGCAGACTGGGAGCTGATCGGGGTGCCGCACCGCGTGGTCATCTCCGATCGTGGGCTGAAAGAGGGTCAGGTCGAATATCAAGGCCGGCGTGACGCCGAGGCCTCGAAGCTGGCGCTGGTTGACGTGCTTGCCCATTTGAAGGGCAAGCTCAAGCCTTGAAGCTGCTGGCTTTGCAGCGGCGCAGCCTGCTGGGCGGCGCTGCCCTTGCCTTGGCTGGGACAGGCCTGCCGCGCCTCAGCCAAGCGGGCACGCAGGTCGAGGAGCCGCTGGCCGACGCTGTGCGTTCGGCCTTGACGGCGGCGGTTGCTTATAGTGCGCCCCCCAAGCCGCGGTTCGACAATATCGAGGCGCGCTTGGCCTATTTGCGCTGGTTGGGCGCCACCAGTGAAAAGCTCAAAAGCCGCAAGAGCGAGGTGCAAACGCGCATCGAATTCTTGGAGTCGGTTTGGTACGAGGCCAAGCGGGCTGGCCTGGACCCCAGCTTGATGCTGGGCTTGGTGCAAGTAGAGAGCGGCTTTCGCAAATACGCCATCAGCAGCGCCGGTGCTCGGGGTTACACGCAGGTGATGCCGTTCTGGGCCCAGTTGATCGGTGACGGCCAGGCCTCGCGGCTCTTCCATATGCAGACGAATCTGCGCTTTGGCTGCGTGATCTTGCGTCACTATTTGGACCGCGAGAAGGGTGATATGTATCTGGCGCTGGGGCGCTACAACGGCAGCCGTGGCCGGCCCGAGTACCCGAATGCGGTGTTTGGCGCCCGCCGCCAATGGCTCGCCCCAGGCGAGAGCTGAACTCAGCTCTTGCTGTTCAAGCCGGCCCAGGCCTGCGGCCGCGCACCCAGCACGCCGCTCAACTCCAACACCCGCTCGGCACTTTCGTTGACCAGCTCTTCGATGCTTTTCGGGTGGTGATAAAAGGCCGGCAACGGCGGGAAGATGATGGCGCCCATCTCGGTCGCGGCCACCATATTGCGCAGATGTGCCAGATTGAAGGGCGTCTCGCGCACCATCAAAATCAACCGGCGGCGCTCCTTCAGCGTGACGTCGGCCGCGCGTGTGAGCAGGTTGTCCCCAAAGCCATGGGCCACCGAGGCCAGCGTCTTCATGGAGCAGGGCGCGATCACCATCGCTGCGGTCGCAAAGCTGCCACTGGCTATGCAGGCCCCGACATCGCCGGGCGCGTAGCAAAAGCTGGCTTCTTGCTCCAGCTCATGGCGGCTCAGACCCAGCTCATGGTGGGCGTTCAGCACGCCGGCCGGCGTCACGATCAGATGAGTCTCGAGGCCAAGCTCGCGGCCGCGCCGCAAGAGCCGCAGGCCGTAGGCCGCGCCGGTCGCGCCGGTGATGCCGACGACCAGCCGCTGTTGGGGGGATGCCGTCACGCAGGGCTGACTTATTTCGCGTCCAGCGTTTGTTGCAGCTCGCCAGACTCGTACATCTCCATCATGATGTCCGAGCCGCCGACGAATTCGCCGTTGATGTAGAGCTGGGGGATGGTCGGCCAGTTGGCGTAGTCCTTGATGCCTTGGCGCACTTCGGCGTCGTCCAGCACATTGAAGGTCTTCAGATCGGTGGCGCCGCAGGCCTTCAGGATCTGGATCGCGCGGCCGGAAAAACCGCACATCGGGAACTGGGCCGAACCCTTCATGAAGAGCATCACACGGTTGTTCTTCACCAAGTCGTCAATACGTTGCTGCACGTCGCTCATTTGCTATCTCGCCAAAAAGTGGAATCTCAGGCGCGATTATCGACGAGCCGGGCCGAGCCTATCGGCTGCGGCCCGAAAGAGCTCAATAACTGTAGGACAGGCCGAGCTGCAGTACCGGCCGGTAGCGCATATCGCGCAGCAGATCTTCCATACCTTGGCTGCGGTTGCTGCCCAGGCGCAGACCGCTGGTCGCACTGCCGTTGACCAGGCCGAGGTCGGCGCTGAAGCCCCAGCCACCCTTCAAGGATTGGCCTGTGTAGCCAATCCCAAGATATGACATCGAGCCGTAGGGGTCGTTGGCATCAATCAGTGGTGAGAGCAGGCTGATACTGCGTTGGCCCACCGACCAATACTGCCCGCCGCCGCTGTTCGCCCCTAGAGCCAGGCTAGCGCTGCTTTGCGAGAGTGAGCCCAGCATCAGGCCACCGGTGGCGCGCAAACCGCCCTGCACGCCATTCAGACCTGATCCGGTCAAGTAATAGTCGCCCAAGAGATTGGCGCTCAGCAGGCGGGAGCCGGTGTAGTGCTGCGCCTCGTAATAGCCGGCCGGTACAGGCTCAAGACTGCTCAGCTGCAGTCTGGCCTGCCAGCTGGGCACAGCCTGAGCCGGGTTTTGGCCCAGGTCGACTGCCCAAGAATTGACGCTAAGGGCCGCCAACAAAGCGAAGGCGGCAGCACTTGGAGTAAAACTTGCGAAGCTCATAGCGTTCTCCTGCGGCGATGGGACTGAGTCCATGCTACGCCCGCAACTGAACGCTGTGGAGATCAAATTACCAACAAATACACATTCTGTTGTGCCGATCAAATGGGCCAACGGCCAGCGCTGACACGCGGCTGGCCGCCGAGGTCTCGGCGCAAGCCCAGCTCGGCAAAACCCCTTGCACGCAAGGCCTCGGCCACTGCAGGCGCTTGGTTATAGCCATGCTCCAGCAGCAGCCAGCCGCCGGGCAGCAAATGCGCGGGCGCACCTTCAATCAATTGCTGCAGGTCCGACAAGCCGTCGCCGCCGGGCGTCAAGGCGCCGATGGGTTCGTGCTTGAGCGCCGGCAGATGCGGGTCGCCGCCGGCGATATAGGGCGGGTTGCTGACGATGACATCGAAGCGCTGGCCGGCCAAGGGCTGCCACCAGTCGCCCTGGTGAAAAGTCACATCCAGATTCAGCCGTTTTGCATTGCCTTGCGCCACCGCCAGGGCCGCTGCACTAAGGTCGACCGCGCTGACGACGGCTTCGGGAAAGCTGGCCTTGATGGCCAGCGCAATCGCACCGCTGCCGGTGCCCAGGTCAACCAGGCTTGGCGCGCCGCCCATGGTGGTCAGCAACTCGAGTGCCCAGTCCACCAGGGTCTCGGTATCTGCTCTGGGCACCAAGGTGTCCGGGGTGACGGTCAAGCGCAGGCCGTGGAATTCCTGTTCCCCGAGCAAATAGGCCAAGGGCATGCCGGCCGCGCGCTGTGTCATTTGCTCGACCAGCGTGGCGGCCAGCGCCGGCGCCAGCGGCGCGTCGTCATGGCTGATCAGCCAGGCGCGGTTTTGCTTCAGGCTTGCGGCCAGCAGCAGTTGTGCGTCCAGCCTATCAAGCCCGAGCGAGCGTGCCAGGCTCAAGGCCGAGCGCACGTCGGCGGGTACGTTCATTGCTTGGCCTCCGTGCTGCGCACTGCGGTGCGAGCCCCCTTCGGGGCGGCCGGGCGGGGGCTCATGTCCGGCCTTCTTCCAGCAAGGCCAGTTGCTCGGCGGCCTGTGCCGCTTGCAAGCCGGCGGCCACATCGTCCAGATCGCCGTCCATGATGGCGCCGAGCTTGTACAGCGTCAGGTTGATGCGGTGGTCGGTCAGGCGGCCTTGCGGGAAGTTGTAGGTGCGGATTCGGTCGCTGCGGTCACCTGTGCCGATCAGGCTCTTGCGGTTGGCGGCGTCTTGCGCCTCGCGGGCAACGCGGTCCTTGTCGCGCACCCGAGCCGCCAGCACCAGCATCGCCTTGGCCTTGTTGCGGTGCTGGCTGCGGTCGTCCTGGCATTCGGCCACTAAGCCGGTCGGCACATGGGTGATGCGCACGGCGCTGTCGGTCTTGTTGATGTGCTGGCCACCGGCGCCGCTGGCGCGGTAGGTGTCGATGCGCAGGTCGGCCGGGTTCAGCGTCACCTCTTCGGTCGCGTCCGGCTCGGCAATCACTGCCACCGTGCAGGCGCTGGTGTGGATGCGGCCCTGCGACTCGGTCGCCGGCACGCGCTGCACGCGGTGGCCGCCGGACTCGAACTTCAGCCGCCCGTAGACGCGCTCGCCCTCGATGCGCACGACCAGTTCCTTGTAGCCGCCCAGATCGGAGTCGCTGCTGGACAGAATCTCGGTTTTCCAACCCATCCGTTCGGCATAGCGCAGATACATGCGGGCCAGATCGGCGGCAAACAGCGCCGACTCATCGCCGCCGGCACCGGCGCGAATTTCCAGAAAGGCCGGCCTGTCGTCATCCGGGTCGCGCGGCACCAGGGCCAGCTGCAAAGCCGCGTGCAGGCGCGCCAGGTCGACCTCGGCCGCCTTGATTTCCTCGGCGGCCATTTCTGCCATCTCAGGATCATCGAGCAGCAGCCGCGCCTCAGCCAGATCGGCCTCGCGCTGCACATATTGGCGATATTGCGCATCCAGCTCGGCGACTTCGGATTGCTCCTTGGTCAGCGCCCGATAACGCTTCATATCGGCGGCAACGCTGCCGTCGCTCAAAATGGTGTCGAGCTCGCTCAGGCGGTAGCCGAGGCGGTCAAACTGCTGGCGCAGTGAATCTTTCATGGGGGAGAACTTTCAGCGGGAGGCGGCAAGGCCGGCTCGCAATAGGCAGGCCGGTAGGGCGTTGAGCGCCGCGCCGCTAATGCTCGCTGGGAGTTTCCGCCGGATTGCGGCTGCTGCTGCGCAAAAACAGCCGCGAGACGGTTTGTGCCAATTGCACGCGCTGCTCGCCGTCGCTGGCATGCAACTCGGCTAAGGCGCCGTGCAGCATCTTTTGCGTCAGGCCTCGCGACAAGGCTTCCAGCACCTCGTCGACATTGGCGCCGCGCGCCAACTGCTTGCGCGCACGTGCCACTTCATGCTCGCGCCAGTCATCGGCCTGCGCGTTCAAGGCCTGAATCAAGGGCACGGTATTGCGTTGACCCAGCCAATGCACAAAGCTCTGCACGCCGGTTTCGATGATGGCTTCGGCCTGCGCGACGGCGGCCTGACGCTTCTCGCCAGCCGACTGCACCAGACCCGCCAACTCATCGACGGTGTAGAGATAAACGTCATCGAGCTTGGCGACTTCGGGCTCGATATCGCGCGGCACCGCCAGGTCGACCATGAACATGGGCCGGTGCTTGCGGGCTTTGAGTGCCCGCTCGACGGCGCCTAGGCCGATCAAGGGCAGGCTGCTGGCGGTGCAAGAAATCACCGCGTCAAATTCGTGCAGGCGCTGCGGCAGGTCGGCCAAGCGAATCGCTTCGGCTCCCAAGCGACCGGCGAGTTTTTCGCCGCGTTCCAGCGTGCGGTTGGCGACCGCCATCGCCTTCGGCGTCTTGGCGGCAAAGTGGGTGGCGACCAATTCGATCATTTCGCCCGCACCCACAAACAGCACCTTGATCTGACTCAGGTCTTCAAACAGCTGCGCGGCCAAGCGTACCGAGGCGGCCGCCATGCTGATCGAATGCGCGCCGATTTCGGTCGAGCTGCGCACCTCTTTGGCGACCGAAAAGCCGCGCTGAAACAGCTGATGCAGGGTCGAGCCGACGGTGCCGGCCTGCGTGGCCTCGCGTACCGCTTGCTTCATCTGGCCGAGGATTTGCGGCTCGCCCAAGACCATGGAGTCCAAACCGCTGGCGACGCGAAATGCATGGCGGGCCGCTGCACTGCCTTCCACCACATAGGCGTGATCCATCAGCGAGGCGCTGCTGACGCCGCCGATACGAGCCAGCCAGTCCACGGCCGGCTGCACCATGCCCTGGCTGCCGGCGACATAGAGTTCGGTGCGATTGCAGGTCGACAGAATCGCCGCCTCGGGCCCGGATTTGCCCAGCTTGGTTGCCAAGAGCTGGTCACGAAAACCATGCAGTGTGGGTGCGAGTTGCTCCAGCGAGAATGCGAAACGCCCGCGCAGATCCAGCGGCGCGGAGTTGTGATTCAAGCCTAGGGCAAACACTGTCATGGACGGATTATAAAATTGAGTTTCAAACAGCGCGGCGCCGGATTGATTGTTGCGCCGTGGCTAGACTTGACTTGCATCAAGTATTCGGCAATCCCACTTGTTTCTGTATTCCCAAGGCATCGCCCCACGTGAATCCGCTCGACGCCTTTTGGCACCTTGCCAACCTCTTTGCTCCGGCCTGGTTCGTGGCTGCCTTGCTGGCGATGTTTGCCAAGCTGCTGTGGCGCCAAGCCTTGCGCGCAATCGCTTGGCGCCGCTTGGCCTTGTGGGGCGGTGTCGGCGGCAGCTTGGGGCTGCTGCTTGCCCTGGTGCTGCTGGGCCGCGACGGCAAGATGCTGGGCTATGGCTTGATGCTCTTGGGCGTTGCTTTGCCGCAATGGGCGCTGCAGCTCAGACAGCTCAGGCTGCCGAAATAGCAGCGTCCTCCACGGTCAAGACTTCGGCGCGCAGCGAATGCGCGAAAGCCTCGGTGATGTTGACGTCCACCAGCTTGTTCATCAAGCGGGGATGGCCCTTGAAGTTGACGATGCGGTTGCATTCGGTGCGGCCCATCAGCTCGGACGCATCCTTGCGTGCATTGCCGGTCACCAGGATGCGCTGGGTCTTGCCCACCATGGTTCGGCTGATCGCCAGGGTATTGGCCTCGATGACGTCCTGCAACTCCTGCAAGCGACGCAGCTTGACCTGATAGGTGACCAGATCTTCCAGGTTCGCCGCCGGCGTGCCCGGACGCTGGCTGTAGATGAAGCTGAAGGACGCGTCGAAGCCGACCTCGTCGACCAGTTTCATCAGCTTGGCGTGGTCGTCCTCGGTCTCGCCGGGGAAGCCGATGATGAAGTCGCTGGCGATGCGGATGTCGGGGCGGATCGCGCGCAGCTTGCGGATCGTGCTTTTGAACTCGATGCCGGTGTAGCCGCGCTTCATGGCCATCAGGATGCGGTCGCTGCCATGCTGCACCGGCAGATGCAGATGGTTCACCAGCTGCGGAATCTTGGCGTAAGCATCCACCAGCCGCTGACTGAACTCGTTAGGGTGGCTGGTCGTGAAGCGCAGGCGCTGAATGCCGGGGATCTCGGCCGCGTATTCCAGCAGCAGGGCCAGATCCGCGTACTCGCCAGAGTCACCCATCTTGCCCCGATAGGCATTGACGTTCTGGCCCAGCAGATTGATCTCCAGCACGCCCTGATCGGCCAGACCGGCAATCTCGGTCAAGACGTCGTCAAAGGGTCGCGACACCTCTTCGCCGCGCGTATAGGGCACGACGCAGTAGGAGCAATATTTGGAGCAACCCTCCATGATGGAAACAAAGGCCGAGGCGCCTTCGACCTTGGCGGGCGGCAGATTGTCGAACTTCTCGATCTCGGGGAAGCTGATGTCGACCTGCGGGCGCAACTCATCCTGGCGTGCCTTGATCATCTGCGGCAGACGGTGCAGGGTTTGCGGGCCGAAGACCAAGTCCACATAGGGTGCGCGGTCGATGATGGCATTGCCTTCCTGGCTGGCCACGCAGCCGCCGACGCCTATCAATACCCCACGCGCCTTCAGATGCTTGACGCGGCCGAGGTCGGAGAAGACCTTCTCCTGCGCCTTCTCACGCACCGAGCAGGTGTTGAACAGGATCAGATCGGCTTGTTCGACATCGTCGGTTTTCTCGTAGCCTTGGGCCGCGCCCAGCACGTCGGCCATCTTGCCCGAGTCGTACTCGTTCATTTGGCAGCCGAAGGTTTTGATGAAGACTTTTTTGGACATGGTGTCGCTCGTTCGGTGAGTGGGCCGGACTATCTCCCGAGGGGATGCGGGCCGGCTTGGGGCGGCCCGGCGCTTGGCCCGACCGCAAGTGAAAAATGAAGATTTTGGCTGTGGCTAGCGCTTGGTCCAGACCTGAGAAGCCTGATCGAAGGACCAGCTTTCGGCTTCTTGCAGATTGCGTGGCCAAGGTTTGTTGGCCAATTCGACCGGGTTCAGCACCCAGACATCCATCAGCAGCCCCGATGGGTCCAGCGTGTAATGGACGGTCAGCTTGACGCCACTCAAGGAGGCCGGTTGCTGCAAGAGGTTGGTGTCGCCGCGAACGCGGGCACCGGGGGCGAGCCTGGCGGCATGGCCGTTCAAGCTGACATCAGGCGTTTGCAAAATCACCAAGTCGCCGCGCAAGGCCTGCGCAGGGAAAGGGCGATGGGTCTGCGCTAGGGCCGGGGCGCTGACGGTCAGCGTTGCTATAACAAAGGCGCACGAGACCAGGGATTGGGCACAGCGGTACATGGTATTTTCCAGTGGCTGTTGAAGGGATGAACGGGGCAAAAAGGTGGGGGATTGTAGTCGAGCCCCCTTTTTGCTCACGGTGGCACCAAGGCATTGGGTGCGAATCATCGGCGCTGCCTTGCTCGAACTGCCAATAAAGACCGGCTTTCCAGGTGCTTTTGGCCGGTCTGTCTAGTCTGCGTGCTGGCGACAATTTCTGACCCTCTGCGGGGGGGGGGGGGGGCGGCGCAAATCTTGGACTGGTTAAGCAATGAGTCCGAGGCTTCGACGATACTCGACCGGGCTGAGAGATCCCAGTGACATCTTGATCCGCTTGTCGTTGTACCACCGGATGTACGAATCCAGCGTTTGGATGAATTGCTCGATGGAAACAGACTGCCAGTTGTGAGGGTAGAACAGCTCGGTTTTTAGGCGGCCGAAGAAGCCCTCGCACGCTGCGTTGTCCGCGCAGCATGCCTTGCGTGACATCGAGCGTGTCAGCCCAGCGTTGGCAATGCGCGATAGCCAACCAGGCCAGCGATAGTGAGCGCCGCGATCGGAATGCAAGACAGGTCGTTCGCTTCTAGATGCGACAGACTCGATGGCTGTATCCAGCATGGAGTTGGCCAGTTCAGCATCAGGGCGCGTGCCGATTGACCAGCTGATGACCATGCCATCGAAGTAGTCGATCATGGGTGACAAGTAGACCTTGCCGGCAGGGATGTGGAACTCAGTGATGTCCGTGAGCCACTTCATGTTCGGCGCGGCAGCCTGGAAGTCGCGGTTGATGAGGTTTTCCGGCGCTGGGCTGATCTTACCCAAGTAGGAGCCATACCGCCGACGCTTCGGTTTCGCGACGACCAAGCACTCCTGCTTCATCAAGCGCTGCACCACCTTCTCCGAGATATTGACGCTCTGCTTGTTCAGCGATGCCTGCATTCGGCGGTAGCCGTAGCACCGGTGGTTGCGCTCGAAGATCTCAGTGATGGTGCGGCGCACCTCGACGTACCTGTCGGCGATGTCGAACCGGGCGCGGTGATAGAAGTAAGAACTGCGAGGCAGACCGACCTCACGAAGAAGTTCGGCCAGCGTGTACGTCTGCCGAAGGGCATCAACCAGCAGCGTCTTTTCCCGATTGGTCAGATGCTGCGGGCTGATGCCCTCTTCTTTTTTTATGAGTTCATTCGCCTTCTTCAGAAGGTCCTGTTCAAGCTGCAAGCGCCGTATGTCGCGCCGGAGCTCTTCGATCTGGCGCTCTAGTTCCTGCCGCTCAGGGGCTGCAGGCAAATCGCGGTGACGTTTCATGGATGCAGGAATATCGGCACCAAGTAGCTGGTTCTTCCAGTTGTACAAGGTCGGCCTGCAGACGCCAAACTCTTGGGCCAGGGCCTCAGCGCTTCCTTCACGAGTGCACAGCGCAATGACGGCCTCGTGCTTCAGCGCCTGAGGGCGCGGGGCCGATTGATCGGGCCTGCCAACAACCTGCACCCTCAACTCAGGATGCATTTCGCCGATCCAAGTAGCTAGCAAATCCCGGCAGGGATATCCCAGTACCTTCACGGTGTGCACGATGCAGTGACCATGGTCGAGGTAGTGCCGGACGGCCATCTCCTTTTGGACTTGCGAATACTTGTGCTTCCTAGGCGCGGGGACTCGTACCAGGTCGTGATGCTGCTCGTACTCCCGGTGCCAGCCTGCCAGGGAATTCTTTGTCGGATATCCCAACTGACGGATGGTCGCCTGGATGCGCTTGCCGAGCTTGATGTACAGCTCGACTGCTCGAATCCGGTCTTCGTATTAATACATGACCTACCTCCTGGTAGTCCAAGATTTCATCCGCATCCCCCATTCAAGTGATTGGCCATACCGACCATCTCGGCGGCGCTGCCGACAACGACCACCTGTCTTGGCGTCGCGCCGAAACCATTCGGGCGCAGGTGCTGGCGCTGATTGCCTGCTTGCAGCCCAATCGCCGGGTGGAAATCGCGGTGGTGGGCATTCGACAGGGCGCCTTGCCCAGTTCACCGGCGCCGGCCGCTGCGCCCGAGAAAGTCAACTGACCAAGCCGTCGAAAAAGATCGTCCAGTGGCCATCTTTCTCGCGCCAGTATTGGCGCTTGAGCTTGGGTGCACCGCCGCCCGGGCTCAGCTCGCGGTAGGTGACGATCTTCACGCCCGGCGCGTCGGGCCAGGGCAGGCTGCTCAAGCGCTCTAGCCTCTGCACCGGCAGCTCTTGCTTGGCCATGCGGGCCAGATTGGCGTCCAGCCGGGCGGCAGTGCTGTCCGAGCCCCGCTCCAGACCTGGCTCGTAAAAACCGCGCAAGCTGACCGCGTCTTGGCTCAGGCGGGCCTGTTGCCAGGCTTGATAAGCCTGCTCAAAGCCATTGTCGGCCGGCGCCTTGAGTGCCAGTTTGCGGTCCACCCACTCGATTTTTTCAACAATCACCACCGGCGTTTCACGCGCGGCGACGATATCGGCGAGTGAGCGCATTTCGTCATTGCTGAGCACGATGCAGCCATCGGTGGACTGCGGGCCGCGTGCGTAGTTGCCGGCGCGCTCGCCATGCAACCAGATGCTGCTGCCGCCACGGCCTAGCACGCGGTCGTATTCGCTCGGGTAGTTCAGGGGCAAAGCGGCCGCGCCATAACGGGCTGCCGCCTCGTCGCGCCGCACACCGACGTGATAGATGCCCAGCGGTGTGCGCTGATCACCTTCTTGCAGTTTGCCGGTGCCGAGTTTGCCGATAGACACATAGCTGTCGCGCAGCAGCTTCAGACCGTCGGCACCGTTCTCAAACAGATACAGGCGGGCATGGCTGGTGTCCACCACGACGGCATGGCGGACGCCTGGTGTCAAGTTCAGCAGCTGTCGAGGCAGGGCGTTATGCGGCGGGCGTTCCACCAACGCGGCTAGGCGCAGTTTGGCTTCGGCGCGCAGGCCTTCGATGCTGCTTGCTGCGGCAACAGCCGCGGCGCCGCTGGCTGCACCTGCCTGCGGTACTTGCGTAGCCGCCTCCGGGCGGCCGCTGCGGGCCAGCAGCAAGTCCCCGTACAGGAGTTGGGCCAGCGCAAAGTCCGGTTGGCGCTGGACCAACTGCTCGGCGGTGCTGAAGGCTTGCGTTTCATTGCCACGCGCCAGATGTTGGTAGGCGAGGATGAGCTGACCCTCTGGCGTATGACCGTCGATTTCAGTCTGAATCAAACGCTCGGCCGGGCTGCTCTTGGACGAGGCATGCGCCGGCAGGGGCTGGCTTGAAGGCAAGGGGAAGCTGAGGTTGGATGTGCCCGCATTGAAGTCCACCTTGGCGAATACAAAGCCGACCGTGCCCAAAACGGCCGCCAGTCCCAGCGAGGCCAGCACCACCGGCTTGACATTGCCCACCATGCCCAGGGCTGCACCCGCCCGCAGGGGCTCCTGCCGCTCGGCTTTGGCCTCAACGCTGGCCTTGCAGTCTGGACTTGGTTGCCTGTCGTTCATATCGCTCACAGCATGCACAAAAAATTTGGAAATCAGTTCGATGCCTCTTGCGTGATCTGCCAATCACCGGCCTTGTTTTTCACCATCTCTATATTCTTGCTGCTCTTCACGCTCAATGCATCCGAGTTGTAGTCTTGACGCAGGCGAACTGTGGCCTTGTTGCCACTGACCTTGATGCGCAGATCAGACAAGGTGACGGTGATTTTCTTCTTGCCGGTGATGCGGTCGCGGCGCTCCTGCTCCCAGACCTTGCGGCTGGGCGCCTTGCCCTTGAAGTCGGGGGCATAGGCGTCGAAATAGGCCACCATATTGCGCGAACTCCAGGCCTTGGCCCAGTCACGCAAGGCTTTCTCGACCGCTTGCTTGTCCAGCTCGGCCGCATCGGGGCGAGCGGGTTCGGCCTTGGCCACGACCGGCGCCGGCGCTGCCGTTGCAGCGACGGGAGGCGTTGCGGCGGCAGGCTTGGCGGCAGCGAGCGCGCTGGCGCTAGGTGCGGGTGCCGGAGCCGGCTTCGGCGCCAGCGCTACGGCCGAGTCGGCCGGCTTTGCTACCACGGCGGGCGCAACAGCGGGCGCGATAGCAGGCGGCGTCGCGGGAGTTGGAGTGGGCTTCGGCGCAGGCGCCACGGTCGGCGGCGCAAGCGGCGCTGCCGCCACAAGCGTTGCCGCCGATGCGGGTGCCGGAGCAGGCGTTGGAGCAGGTGCTGGTGCAGGAGTCGCCGCAGCCTTGCTCGCGCGCGGGTCAACGCTGGCTTCGAACACGTTTTGCACCACGGCCAGCTTCAGCGGCAGGCTGCCGTCGGACTTATCCAGGGCCAGCGCTTTCTTATAGGCCTGACCGGCCAGTCTTGCGTAGACATCGCCGAGGTTCTGGAAGGCGGTCGCATAGGTCGGGTTGGTGCGGATGGCCAACTCCAGGGCTTGGCGAGCCTTTTCATAGTCGCCCTGATTGCCGTAAAGCACGGCCAAGTTGTTGTATGGGCCGGGCAGCTCGGGGTGGCTTTCGATCAGCTTTTGGAATACCCCAATCGCCTCGCCTTGCCGGTTCAGCATCGACAGCGCGATGCCGCGCTGCAGGCGCAGGCGCGGGTCATTCGGCTTGGCCAGCAAGAGCTGATCGACCTTCTTCAGCCCCTCGGCCGTTTTGCCGCTGGCCAAGATGGCCTGCACATCGCTGACCTCATCGGCCAGGGTCAGCGCGGAGCCCATCAACAGCGCTGCGGCCAGGCAAATGGAGCGGAGCGAGAAAGGAGTCGTCACTGCTGTGAATGGAGTCATGGCGCGGCTGAAATGATTTGCTTCGATTGTACGGGGCCGCTTGGGTGCAAGCATCAAGCCTTCTTGCTCGGCGCAGGCCAGCCCTCATGCTAGAGTGGCCGCCGGACATGGGCCGCACCGAACGGTGTCTTCCATGATGTTTCCCTCAGCCTTGATCACTCTACGCGCCTGCATGGATCGCTGCCCCGCTTTGATTTCCCAATCCGCAGCATGGGCCAAGCTCGGTGGCGCGCGCCTGATATGCGGAGCCCTGGCGCTGGGCAACTGGTCGGCCGCTCAGGGCCTGGAGTTGGGGGCTGCGCAAATGTTGTCCGGCCTGGGGCAGCCGCTGTCATTGCAGTTGCCCGTGCGCTGGTCGCCCGGTGAGGCGCGAGCGCTGGAATGCCTGAAGCTCAAGGTCGAGGCCGGTGACGGCCCGCAGGCCGCGATTGACGTGCAGCAAACCTTGCTCAAAGGTGCCGACGCGCACTCGGCGCTGATCTGGGTGCGCTCCAGGCTGGAGATGGTGGAGCCTGTGTTGGTGCTCACCCTCGGTTGCCCGGCTCAGCAAGTGATGGCCTTGGTGGACCCCGTGCACAGCATGGCGCCGCCGGCAGGTGGTTTCAGGACCGTCTCGACACAGCAGCCTCACACCGAGCTCCTCAACTTGGTCGACGAAGGGGCTCGGCCGCATGCCGCGCCCAAGCCGGCTCCTCTGCCCAAGGTCCGCACCGAGCGGCGGCCAGCGCAAGCCAGGAGTTTGTTGCGCTTGGGCGATGCAAGCCTGCCGCCGCTGACTCTGGCGGATGCCGAAGCGAACGGGCTGCGCTGGCGCTTTGACAGCGATCTTGACGGGTCGGCCACGATGGGCTTGAGCGCACGCAAACCGGTGAAAGCGGTCAAAGACCAGCCCTTTTATGTGCGTCCCGATGCACCCGGCGCCAGTTTGTTGATGGCCATCGACGTCGGCCGTGCCGCAGGCGCGGCTGATTTGCTGATGGCGCAAGACGGCCCCGAGCGCCTGCAACGGGCGCAGGCACAGTTCAGCGCGCTGCAGGCGGACCACCAAAGCTTGAAATTGGAGCTGGCACAGCTCGAAGCCAAGCTGGCCGAACGTGACGGCGGGCAGCGCTGGTTCAACGCCTTGATGGCGGGCGCTGCTGCCTTAGCCGCAGGGGGCGCAGCTTTCTTATGGCTGCGGCGTCGGCGCGATCGCTGAGGCCCAGACTTCAAGGCCCACAAAAAAAGGCTCCCTCGGGAGCCTTTTTCATGCAAAGCAGGCGTTTCAGCCCTTGTTGCGACGACGGGCGGCAAAGCCAATGGCGCCCAGACCAGCCAGCATCATTACATAAGTGACAGGCTCTGGCACGGGGGTGGTGAAGCCGTGGAAGGGCTCGTAGCCCAACTCGACCTTGCCGTTAGGGCCCTTGCTCAGGGAATTGGCAATCAGGGTGCCTTCCAGATGGCCGGAGCCGATCACGTTAGCGCCGATGGCCAGCACTGCGCCGTTCACAAAGGTCGAGATGTTGACTGCAGTTGCGTTCACCAAGTTGAAGATGATGCGATCGCGGTGTTGTGCAATAGCGTCAGGGCTGTCGGCCTTGTCTCCGCCGACATCGCCGCTGAAGACGGCGTTGCCCAGCGTACTGTTGATGATTACAGCGGCCTTGGCGCCGATGTTGGCGAAGGAAATGTTCTTCAGCTCGGTGTTGCCGACATTGAACACTTGGGGCTTGTCTGTGCCGTCACCGGTCAACTTCAGGCCATCGTTCTCAAACTTCCAGCCGCCGCCGGCGGTTTGAGCCATGCCCGCCAGTTGCGTTGACAGTCCACTCAGCTGAGTCTTGGCGGCCGCAAAATCGATGTAGTTTGCGTTTTTGGTCGCTGTGTTGTATTGGTTCCAGCCCGGTGCGTCGAGTTGGCCGCCGTAGACAATATTGCCCAGCTTCGTTTGGGCGGTAACCCAAGGCGCGGCAGCGGGGCCGATGGTGGAGTTGGTGTTTTCAACGTAGTACTTGGGGCCGTTGTAAATCGTGCCTGCAGCGTAGCCGTTGTCATTCTTCATCCGAACATTGCCCTTGACCACAAGCGACGGCTCGGACGAACCGTAGGCATTGCGATAGCCCACATCGAAGCCCGATGTCAGGTTGCCGCCGACAGCCAAGCGGCCTTCAACGTCAGACGCGGCATTCACATCGCCGAAAAAGAAGCCGCTGTAACCTTGGGCGGCGCCCAGGTTGATGACGGCGGCTTGTGCCGACAGGCTCAACAGCGCTGTTGCGACTAAAGATGCCAATTTAATACCAACTTGGCGATTCAGATAATTGCTCTTCATATTCTGTCCCTCGGAGAGTGGTGGTTGATCTAACCGTTTTTGAGCCCCTTGCCTGGCTTGGCGCGATTCTAGGGAGGGCAGTCGCTTCTTGCCCCCCGTGAATCGGGGGGTACCCCCTATTTGAGGGGGTATGCAAGTGGTATGCGTTGGCTTGCCGGTCCTTGTTGAAGGTGGGCCAAATGGGGCGCAAATCTGGCCTTTATGTAGTTTGGGCGCTTTGGGGTACGCCCTATAGTCAGCGATCAAGTCCTCACGAAGGTTTGCATATGAATCTGCAGAATTTCACGGTGCGCGCCCGTTTGTATGCCTTGGCTGTCTTTGCCATGCTGATGCTGGCTGTTGTGGCCGGCACTGGCCTTTATGGCCTGAACCACGCGCGCAGCTCCTTTGTGCATTTCGCCGATGATGACAATGCCGCCTTGAACCTCGTCTCGGGCGTGCGCGCCAGCGTCGGCAATCTGCGCCGCTTCGAGAAAGACATGGTGATCAACCTGGCCGATGACAAGTTGATTTCAAAGTACCGCGAGGATTGGGCCGGCGCCTATGTGGCAACGGTCAAGGGCTTACACGATATGTCCAAGCTGGATCTGGAGCCCGAGACGCGCCGCCTCGACAGCGAGATTGAGGCCTTGATGGGTGCTTACAAGAGCGAAATGGAAGCCTTTATGCAGCAAGTCGGGGCCAAGACCTACGCAGACCCGGAGGCCGCCAACAAAGCGCTGGATGGGGCTAAAAAAGCTGTCCGGCCGATCGAGAGCAAGTTGAAAGAAATGGTGGAATCCTTGGACAAGGCGGGCGTTGCCGCCGTGAATTTGACGCTGGCCAAGCAAGACAGCAAGATCAGCATTTTGATCGCGGCGGCATTGTTCGCGATCGTGTTGATAGGGGTGTTCACCTTTTTCAATATCCGTTCCATCTTGCAGCCCTTGCAGGATTTGCAGCGCTCGGCCGAGCGCATCGCCGCCCAAGATTTGAGCGAGAGGATTCATGCACAGGGTCGCAGCGAAACCAGTGATTTGATGCGTGGCGTGCAGGCCATGCAAACGTCTTTGCGTGATGTGGTCGGCAATGTACGCAATGCCACCGACAGCATCGCCACCGCCTCGGCCGAAGTGGCCGCCGGTGGGCACGACCTCAGCCACCGCACCGAGCAGGCCGCATCCAGTCTTGAAGAAACCGCATCCGCGATGGAGGAGTTGACGGCCAGCGTCAAACACAATGCCGATTCGGCCCGTCAAGCCAATCAGTTGGCGGTGGACGCCGCCCAGGTGGCCGAGCGCGGCGGCACGGTGGTCGGCGAGGTGGTCGACACCATGAAGCGCATCAGCACCTCCTCGCACAAGATCAGCGACATCATCTCCACCATCGACGGCATTGCTTTTCAAACCAATATCCTGGCGCTGAATGCGGCGGTGGAAGCGGCCCGTGCGGGCGAGCAAGGGCGCGGCTTTGCGGTAGTGGCCAGCGAGGTGCGCAGCCTGGCGCAGCGCTCGGCCGAGGCGGCCAAGGAGATCAAGGGCCTGATCACCGCCAGCGGCGAGGCGGTGGACAGCGGCGCTTTGTTGGTCGAGCGCGCCGGGCAGACCATGCAAGAGGTGATCGGCTCGATTAGCCGGGTCAGCTCCATCGTGGCCGAAATCAGCCACGCGACGGCCGAACAGAGCACCGGCATTGCCCAGATCGGCACGGCCATCACCCAACTCGACACCATGACGCAGCAAAACGCCGCCTTGGTCGAGCAGTCGGCCGCAGCAGCCCAGAGTCTGCAGGTGCAGGCCGAGGACTTGGCCAAGTCGGTGGCGGTGTTCAGGCTTTGAATTCGCCGAACAGGGTCAGGTCTTGCCCTGCCGGTGTTGAGCACATAACTTTGCAAAGTTATTTTGCCAAGCCTCTTCCGTGCGATTGGTGAATCAAATATATTGAGCCACGGAGTTTTCCCCTTCAGGAGTGGTGTACATGAATCTGCAAGATTTCACCGTGCGTGCCCGTTTGTATGCCCTGGCCGGTATTTCCATTTTGGTGCTTTTGGTCGTCGGCCTGACCGGCTTGTACAGCCTGAACGAGGCCAAGAGTGCCTTCAAGCATTTTGTGGATAACGACAATCAGTCGCTCGCCCTGACCTCCAAGATTCGCGCCGAGGCCGGCAATTTGCGCCGTTATGAAAAAGACATGGCGCTCAATCTCGATGACGCCGCCGCGGTCGATAAGTACCGTGCAGATTGGACCAAAACCTATGTGGCGCTGGACAAAGCCGTGCAGGAGTTGAACAAACTCGACATTCCCAAAGACGTGCAAGACGAACTCCGCGACATCAACAGCGGGATGAAGTCCTACAAAGGCGAGATGGAGAGCTTTATGGGCAAGCTGGGGGAAAAAGCCTTTGCCGATCCTGCCAGCGCGAACAAAGCTCTGGGCGCCGCCAAAAAGGCGATCCGGCCTATGGAGGCCAAGCTGGAAGAGATGGTGGCCTCGATCGACAAAGATGCATTGCATGAGGTGGAGACCATTGCCGCCAATGAGGTCACGATTCGACGCAGCCTGATCTTTGTCTTGCTCGGTGGTGTGCTGGTGATTGGCGTTTACACCTTCTTCAATTTGCGCTCGATTTTGCAGCCCTTGACCGAGGTTCAAAAGTCGGCCGAGCGCATTGCCGGTCAGGATTTGAGCGAGAACATTGTGGTGCATGGCAAGTGCGAAACCGGTGATCTGCTGCGGGGCGTCAAGGCGATGCAGACCTCTCTGCGTGATGTGGTGGGCAATGTGCGCAATGCCACCGACAGCATTGCCACCGCCTCCGCCGAGGTTGCGGCGGGCGGCCATGACCTCAGCCACCGCACCGAGCAAGCGGCCTCCAACTTGGAGGAAACCGCCTCGGCGATGGAAGAGCTGACCGCCAGCGTCAGGCATAACGCCGACTCAGCGCGGCAGGCGAACCAACTGGCGGTCGACGCGGCCCAGGTAGCTCAGCGCGGCGGCGCCGTGGTGGGCGAGGTGGTGCAGACCATGAGCCGAATCAGCGCCTCCTCCAACAAGATCAGCGACATCATCTCCACCATCGACGGCATCGCTTTTCAGACCAATATCCTGGCGTTGAATGCGGCCGTGGAGGCTGCCCGCGCCGGCGAGCAAGGGCGCGGTTTTGCGGTGGTCGCCAGCGAGGTGCGCAGCTTGGCGCAGCGCAGTGCCGAGGCCGCCAAAGAAATCAAGGGCTTGATCACCGCCAGCGGCGAGAGCGTTGAGGCGGGCGCTGTGCTGGTGAGCCGGGCCGGTGACACCATGCAAGAAGTGATTGCCTCGATCGGCCGGGTGGGCGCCATCGTTGCCGAAATCAGCCACGCCACCGGCGAGCAAAGCTCGGGCATCTCGCAGATCGGCATGGCCATCACGCAGCTTGACAATATGACGCAGCAAAACGCCGCGCTGGTGGAGCAGTCCGCCGCTGCTGCGCAGAGCTTGCAAGTACAGGCGGACGAACTGGCGCGCTCGGTGGCGGTGTTCAAGCTGTAATCAGCGCTGCAGCCAGTTCAAGGCGCCCATGAGCCAAAGCGCCAAGCGCATCTTCCGCGACCTGCTTCTGATCGCGGCCCTGGCCTTCGCCCTGATTGCCGGCTTCACCTTCTATGGTGGCCATGGGCTATGGCGCGCGCTGGAGCGCTACAGCGCCGAAGCCTTGCCCGAGCATGAGCGGGCCGAGCGGATGCTGGACGTGGCGGTCGAGTTCAAATGGCAGGTTCAGGAATGGAAGAACCTGCTGCTGCGCAGCACTAGCAGCGCCGAGGCAGCCCAGCTCTGGGAGGCGGTGTTGGCCCGGGAGCAGGCCGTACGAGCGGGGCTGCAGGCCTTGCGGGCAGCGGGCCAGCAGCATACTTCTGACAGCGAGGCCATTGACGCCGCCTTGCAAGCGCATCAGACGCTGAGCCAAGCTTACGAGCAGGCGAGGCAGCGTTTTGAGGCCGATGGATTCCGCCCGCAAGGTGCCGATGCCTTGGTGCGCGGCGCCGACCGGCCCCTGCTTGCGGCGCTGGATGCGATTTCCGACCGCGCCGCCGAGCGCGCCAAGCTGGCCGACCGCGAAGCCCAGCGCAGCGCGCAGCAGGCCGTTCGGGTGGCCTTGGTCGGCTTGATGCTGGGGCTGATCGGCGGCATGGGCATCTTCTACGTCATGATTCGCCGGGCCGTTTTGCGGCCCACCGAGCAGGTGTTCACGCAGCTGGCGGCAACCTCCGAGCTGCTTTTGCAGTCCGAGCGCATGGCCAGCCTGGGCGGCTTGGTGGCGGGCGTCGCGCATGAGATCAACACGCCGGTGGGCGTGTCCTTGACCTGCGCCACCACCTTGCAAAAAGCCACGCAAGAGGTGACCCTGCAAATGGAGGGCGGCGGCTTGCGCAAGCAAAACTTGCAGGAGTATTTGCAGGTAGCGGCCGAGTGCAGCGCCTTGTTGAGCGCCAACGCCCACAAGGTGGCCGATCTGGTGCGCAGCTTCAAGCAAGTGGCGGTGGACCAGACCAGCGAGGCGCGGCGCAGCTTTGCTGTGCGCGCCTACATCGAGGAGTTGCTCGTGAGCCTGCGTGCCGAGCTCAAGCGCCGCCCTATGCAGATTGAGCTGCGCTGCCCCGAGGGTCTGGAAATGGACAGTTACCCCGGCGCGTTCTCGCAGGTCTTGACCAATTTGCTGCTTAACGCGCAGCGCCATGCTTTTGATGAGGGCACGGCGCTTGGCGTGGTCACGATCGATATCAGCCAGAGTGGCGAGATGCTGGAGATCGAGTTTGCCGACCAAGGCCGCGGCATCGCGCCCGAGCATCTGGGTCAAGTCTTCGACCCCTTTTTCACCACCCAGCGCCATGCGGGGGGCAGCGGCCTGGGCCTGAATATCGTCTACAACCTGATCACCAACACCTTGGGCGGCCAAGTGCGCTTGTTGAGCCAGCTCGGCCAGGGCACGAAATTCTTGATCAGCCTGCCCAGGGTGGCGCCCAAGATCAGCAGCCTGGGCTAATGCCCCACTTCAGCAGGGAAGAAACGCGCTCATGAGTCAAGCCAATGAACCGAACCCGGCCGATGAAATGTGGCTGCTGGACGATGCGCCCGAGCCCGGCACAGCCGGAAAAAGCAATCCGCTCGAAGCCGCGCCCTGGCGCGTCCTGATCGTTGATGACGAGCCGGATGTGCACTCATCCACCCGGCTGGCGCTGATGTCGGTCAGCTACAAGGGCCGCAAGCTGCAAATGCTGTCGGCCCATTCGGCGCTGGAGGGCGTGATGACGATGCGGCGCGAGCCCGATATTGCCTTGATCTTGCTCGACGTGATGATGGAGACCGACGACGCCGGCCTGCGCATGGCCAGGCAGGTGCGCGAGGACTTGGGCAACCATTTGACCCGCATCGTGCTGCGCACCGGCCAGCCCGGCCAGGCGCCGGAGAGCGATGTGATCGTCCAGTACGACATCAACGATTACAAATGCAAGACCGATATGAGCCAGCAAAAGCTCTTCACCACGGTGATCGCCTCGCTGCGCACCTATGAGAGCCTGGTGCTGATCGAGCGCAACCGGCGTGGCCTGGAGCGCATTCTGGATGCCTCAAGCGACCTCTACCATGTGCGTTCTCTGCGCGAGTTTGCCTCCGGTGTGCTGAACCAGATCAGCGCGATCTTGGACGTCGGTGCCGAGGGCGTGATCTGCCTGCGCCAGACCGGTCTGCAAGGCGAACTCGCCCCGGTCGTGATGGCGGCGACCGGCAGCTATGCCGGCATCAGCCAAATGAGCGAGGTGCCTGCGCCCGCTGCCGCGGCCACGGTGCAGGCCTTCGCCAATCATCAAAGCCATTTTGAACACCCTTTGGATGTGTTGTTCGTGGCCACACCGCAGGGCCATGAGTTCGTCATCCTGGTGTCTGCGCCCTGGCCGCTGGTGGATGCGCAGCGCAAGTTGCTGGCCCTGTTCTGCAGCAAGATCACCTGGGCTTTTGACAATCTGCATAACTTTGAAAAGCAGCAGCAGGCGCAGGCCGAATTTGCGCGCGCGGTGGCAGTTTTCTTTGATGCGCTGCAAGCGGGCCAAAAGCCGGCCCTGGGCGAAGCGCTGGCGACCTTGTTGCCACGCCTGTCGGCACAAAGTGGTCGTTCTTACGACGCTGCCGGCTTGGAGCGGGTGTTGCAGTCGGCGATGGGCGCGCTGCGGCCTTGACGGGTCAGCAAATGAGCTGCTTTGCAGGCGTTGCAGCGCTGACCGGGGCAGATGAGGGCGGCACAGAATAAGCGGTTTACCGGTCGCGCAGGGTTTGCGCCCGCCGGTCTGCATTTCAAGCTAGAGGACATCAGCATGAGCACTATTCAAAACATGAAACTCCGCACCCGCGTACTTGCAGGTTTTGCCGTCGTGATGGGCTTGCTTTTGGTGGGTTCGTTGATGGGGGTGCTGAGGGTCAAACAACTCAATGCAAAGATCGAGCGCTTGGTCGATGTGGATTCTCACGGGCTGGCCTTGGCGCGGCAATGGGCCGGCATGTCCGAGTCCAATATCCAGCGTCGTATCGTCACGCTGACCGTCGATGATGCTGATTTCGTCAATGCCTTTACCCGCAAGTCCAAAGAGACTTCGGCGCGCATCGACAAGGTGCAAGAGGAGCTCGACGCGCTGAGCAAGACGCCTGAAAGCGACCGGCTGAACGACAAGATTGCGGCCAGCCGCAAGCAATACCAGGCCTTGCGCGATGAAGTCAGCAAGTCCAAAAAGGACGGCCAAGACATTCGCGCGCGCGTGGCCACCGAACTGATCCCGGCCATGGACAGCTATATCGACACCATCAATGACTATGCCGAACACAAGCGCGAGCGCTTGCAAGCCGCGCGCCAAGAGGCCAGCGAAAGAGCCAGTGCCGTTGCCAATTTGGTCTTGCTGCTGTCGGGCACGGCGACGCTGATTGGCATCGGCATCGCGTTGGCTATCACGCGCTCGGTGACGGAGCCGGTTGCGCGTGCCCAGTCCCTGTCTGAAAGCATCGCCGAGGGCGATTTGACGCAGGAAGTGCGGGTCGAGGGCCGCGACGAGATGGCCAGCTTGACCCAGTCCTTGCAGCAGATGCAGAGGCAGTTGTCCACCACCATCTCGGGCGTGCGCAGCGCCGCTGAGCAGGTGCGCATTGCCTCGGCCGAGATCGCCACCGGCAATATGGACCTGTCCAACCGCACCGAGCAAGCTGCCAGCAGCCTGGAGCAGACGGGTGCGGCGATGCAGCAACTCAGCGAAGGCGTGCGCAGCAACGCGGAAGCGGCGCGTCAGGCGGACGGCTTGGCGCAGACGGCTTCCGCTGTGGCCGACCGGGGCGGCGCGATGGTCAGCCGGGTGGTGGAGACCATGAGTGAGATTCAGGCTTCGTCCAACAAGATCTCCGACATCATCGGCGTCATCGATGGCATCGCTTTCCAGACCAATATCCTGGCGCTGAACGCGGCGGTGGAAGCGGCTCGCGCCGGCGAGCAGGGCCGCGGCTTTGCGGTGGTGGCCAGTGAAGTGCGTTCATTGGCGCAGCGCAGCGCGCAGGCGGCGCGTGAGATCAAAACCCTGATTTCCACCTCGGTGGACAAGGTCGAGAGCGGCGCCAAGCTGGTGCAAGATACCGGCGACACCATTGGCGAAGTGGTGCAAAGCGTACAGCGGGTGACGCAAATCGTGGCCGAGATCTCCAGCTCTACCTCGGCGCAAGCCTTGACCCTGGGCGAGATTGGGCAGGCGGTCCATGAACTGGACAAGATGACACAGCAAAACGCGGCGCTGGTGGAAGAGTCTGCGGCCGCTGCGCAAAGCCTGCGCGATCAAGCCACGCAAATGGTGGACTCGGTGGCGACCTTCAGATTGCGCGGCTGAGTGCCTTGATTTGAGCCGGTGGGAGAATCAGTCAGCGTCTTTGAAGCGCTGCCTGATCTCCAATATCTGATCCCAATGCGCGAAGAACTGCTCCACACAGGCCGGGTCGAAATGGGCCCCCGATTGCGCCCGGATAAAGGCGGCTGCGTCTTCGAGTGACCAAGCTTTTTTGTAGGGCCGCTCCGAGGTCAGGGCGTCGAAGACATCCGCCACCGCGACGATGCGGCCGAAGATCGGGATGGCCTCGCCCATCAATCCTTTCGGGTAGCCGCTGCCGTCAAACTTTTCGTGGTGGGTGATGGCGATCAAAGCACCCGCCAACAAGACCGGCGAGCTGCTGGCGCGCAAGATTTCATGGCCGAACTCGGCATGGCGTTTCATGATCTCGAACTCGTCCGGCGTCAGGCGACCCGGCTTGAGCAGAATATTGTCGGCAATGCCGACCTTGCCGATGTCATGCATCGGTGCGGCTTGCAGCAGCAGATCTTGCTCGGCCTCGCTGAGCTTCAGCCCGGCGGCGATCACCTTGGAGAAATGCGCCATGCGCAGAATATGCGCGCCGGTTTCGGGGTCGCGGTATTCGGCCGCCTTGCACAAATGGAACACCGCCTCCCGCTCGCGCTTGAGGCTCTCTGCGGTGGCCTTGCTGACCTCGTCGGCCAACCAGGCGGCGCGGTCATCGAGCTTGAGTTTGGCCGCGGTGACCTCGGCATAGGCTTGCGCGTTGTCGATTGCAATCGAGGCATAGGCGCACAGGGTACGAAAGATCGAGCGCTCGCGCTCACCATAAGCATGCCGCTCCAGGGACTGGATCGACATCACACCCAAGAGTCGCTCGCCCATCAGCAAGGGGCCGAACAGCAGCGTCAATTGGTTCTGGCTGCCAGGGATCAAATTGACGGGCACGCTGTCGGGATCGATGTCGACCAGCAACTCCTGGCGCTCGCGGGCACAGCGCGCGATATAGGACGTGGGATGGTCCAGCGGCCGGTCTTGCAAGTCCATGCTGCGGCCGTCTTCGATGAAGTAGGCGCCTGAGAGTTGCTGGCCACTGTCATCGAGCAAAAAGACAAAGAAAGACGAGGCGTTCAGCAGGTCGTTGACATGCCGGTAGAGCGTGCTGCAAACCTGATCGACATTCATGCAGGCGGTGATTTCGCGGCCCACTTGGCCTAGGATTTCCAGCGTCAGCGCCGATTCGTGCAGCGATTCGGCCCGTTGCGCCTCGGCCTGCGCGGTGATTCTGTGGTGCTCGACCTCGGCTTGCGCGCGTAGGGTTTCCTCGCGAATCTGCATCGCGATGGCCCGGTTGTTGGCGTCTTGCGTACTTTTTTTGCCGCGCGCCGCTGCCGCGCTACAAGCCTGTTCATAGGCGGTCTTGAAGTCCCCGCAGTCGGCATGCGCCTGGGCAAGCTCGTCAAACAAGTCCGCCGAGGGCAGCAAGCCTTCGACCTGAGAAGACAAATGCAAGGCCAGTTGCAGGTAGTGCAGGCTTGGGTTTGCAGCGACCATGCCCTCGGGCTCGGCGAGATTTTGCTGCTTGTGAATGGCAGCCAAAATGCGCAAACACTTGACTTGCTCCAGCACGATGCCCAACTGTTGAGCGTCTTTCAGTCCCAATTTGGCGGCCGCCAGTGCCTCAGGCACGCGGCCGAGCCGATTCAAGGCATCGGCCAAGCCGCGGTGACCGTAGACGACAAGATCGCCGGCACGGCTGGCTTGTGCGCGCTCCACCGATTCAGCAAAGTACTCTGCCGCTTGCGCCGGCTTGCCCATGTCCAGCGCCAAGTCGCCCAGCGCTTGCAGGTTCAACAAGGTGCCATGAGAGTTGCGAACGACCCGCATCACGGCTTGCGCCTCGGCCAGGCTTGCTTGAGCGTCTTGCTGGCGACCCAGCAGTCGTTGGATATCGCCCACTCGAAACAAGGTATTGCCGACCACCACCGGCCAATCGGTCCGGCGGGCCAGCGCTGCCGCTTGCTCGGCCCATTCGAGCGCCTCGCTCAGATCACCCAGATTGGAGAAGGTGACCGCCACATTGCTCGCGCCCAAGATGGCATCACGCAACTGGCCGGTTTCCAGCGCCAATTGATGCCCCGCGACATAACTGTGAAAGGCGCTGGGAAAATCTCCGGTCAATGCGGCGATCACGCCCCGGGTGGCCTCCACCATGGCCAGCGCGATATCGCTCAGTGGTTGGCTGGCGTCGAAGCGTTGCGCCAATTGCAGCCTTGCAGACTGGGGGTCTCGCATGCTCAGCATCAGGATCTGGCGGGCGCCGCAATAGTCGATCCTGCTGCCGTCACCCGATCGCTCGAACGCGCTCAAGGCTTGGGCCAAGCAGGTATCGCGTTGTTCACCGTGGCCCAGCATATGAGCGATATTGGCCCCCAACAAGCGTGCGTCGCCTTGGCCCACAGCATCACTCAAGGCATCAAAGGCGGCCTGCGCTTGGTCGGCAAATTGCTGGGCCTGCGTAAAGTCAGCGCAGAGCCAGCAGAGTTCGCCCCGGACCAACTTGATGCGGGCGAGCCAGGAGCTCAGGCATCGAGTGGCAGGCGACTCTGCCAGAGGCTGCAATGGTTCGGCCTGCTCCAGCAATGCCAAGGCGCGGCGGCTCTCCCGTTGGCGCAGTTGCCAGGCCAGCGCGACTAGCGCAGGCAGGCGGTCATTGTCGGTGCTGGAGGCGGCGAGTTCGCGCTCCAGCGCAGCGAGTTCCGTCTCGGTGGCAAATAGACTGGGGTTCAAGCGGGCGTCCTCGGGCTTGCGGGGCTCGCCTCAGTCCGGCGCCACCTGATCCACTTGCACCAGCGCCAATTGCCCGGCGCTATTGCGCTTGACGCTGTAGACGATGAAGGAGCCGGTGCTGAGGTCGCCGCGGGCGTCCCAGTTGACGGCGGTTTTGGCGCCGTTGTAGTCCCAGTCCAGGCCGGGGTTCTTCAGGGCGAGACCGAATTGGCCGGGCGTGATTTTCAAGGGGCTGGCGCTGTCGGGGCGCGACACCGGGCCCAGCCATTTGGCCATCGAGGCCCGGTCTGTGCTGCCGCCGGCTTGTGCCGCCAGGGCCAAGAGATAGACGGCGTCATAGCCGGAGGGGCTGATGCCCACATCGGGCGGCGTGCCGTAAGCCTGCGTGAAGAGGTCGGCAAAGGCCAGGTACTCGGGGCGCTTGGGGTTGTTGTCGGCGCCCATGATGGTCATGCCCTCGACCACCGAGGCATTCGCGGTGCTGACAAACTGCGAGGTGCTGAGCGAGCTGGCCGCATACAGCGAGGGGCGTGGCTGGGCGATGGCCAGCGCCATGTCTTTGCTCAAGCCCACGGCTTCGCCCGACTGTGCGGCGAGGTAGATCGCGTCGGGGCGACCATTGGCCATGGCTTTGGCAATCACGGCGCCGAAGTCGGCGGTTTGGCCGGCCTTGAAGCTGGCGCTGGCCAGCACTTGGCCACCGCGCTTGATGAAGGACGCGCTGAAGTTGTCGCGGGCGGAGATGCCAAAGCTGTCGTTCGAATGGATGATGGCGACGGTCTGCTTGCCGTCGCGGCGTGCGATTTGCGCCGCCACTCCGCCGGAGAAGGAGTTGGAGACGATCAAGCGGTAGAACACGCTGGGTGTGCCGCGATCCATGGTGTCGAGGTCGGTGGTGCTGGGGCCGGTGCCTATCATGGGCACGCCGGTCTTGAGGACGGTGGGCACCAGCAACAAGGCTTCACCACTGGTCAAGGGGCCGATCACGCCGATGCAGCCGGCGTTCACCAAATCCAGATACTCACCGATTTGCGCCTCGCTGCCCTCGGTGGTGCCGGCCTTGCTGTCGCGCACCATATAGCCCAAGGTCTTGCCGTTGACGCCGCCGGCCGTGTTGATCTCGGCCACCGCTTGGCGGATATAGCGTTCGCGCGAGTCATAGTTGGCCGAAGACGGCCCGGTAAAGGGGTAGAGCACGCCAATCATCAGCTCGCCCTGGATGCCTGGGCGCATGCTGCCCGGCGCGCCTTCAGTCTGCTTGCTGCTGCCCTCAACACCGTCGCCGCCGCCGCAGCTGGCCAGCAGGCCGGCTGCGCTGAGCAGCGTGAAAGCGGCCATGCGTTTGAGTTTGAAATCTGTGTTCATGACGTTCAGTTCCAACGGTAGCGATAGCTGAGAAGCGCGCTGCGGCCTGTGCCGGGGAAGTCCACGCTGCCATAGCCGGGTTCGGAGTATTTGGCGTTCAGCAGGTTGTCCATGCGCAGCTGCAGCTCATGGCTGCTGAAGAAAACCTGTGTCCACACCAGGTTGAGATGGGTGCTGTGGGACAGGGAATAGGGCGTTAGGAAATTGGCAAAGGCGTTGCTGAAGGTGGCGTGGCGTTTGGACGCATAAAGCAGCTCGCTCGCCCATTGGCCAAACTTGCCCGAATGCCAGCGCCATTCGGCGCGCACCGAATGCTCGGGGAAGCGTTCGGGCGGCCGGACCAGATCGCCCACCAGTGGAACGGGATCGCGCTCGGTCAGGTTCAGCCCCGTCCAGGCAATGCCAAAGCGATGCGCGCCTTCTTCATAACGGGCATCCAGTTCGGCACCTTGGCCCGAGAATCGGCCCCGGTTGACGGGCTGATAGTTGAGGCCGGTCTGCTGCAACTCGATCTTGTCCTTGACTTCGAGTTGGTAGATATTGGCCGTGAGTTGCAGCTTGGGGCTGGGCCGCCAGTTGATTTGCAGTTCGGTGTTGGCGGCGGTCTCGGCGCGCAGCTTTTGATTGCCGATCACATCGCCGCTGTAGAGTGGCTGGGCCAAGAGGTCAAACACGCTGGGCGCTTTGTAGGATGTGCTCCAGATCAGCTTGGCATTGAGCTCGCGACTTTGTTCATACACGGCCGCCGCGCGCCAGTTGGTGTTGCGGCCGAATTGGTTGTGATCATCAAGCCGGTAGTTGGCGCTCAAGCCCAACTTGTCGCTGGCTTGCCACAGGTATTGGCCGAACACGCCGGTATTGGTCAGGCGCATCGCGGTGCTGGCCTTGCCGCTCAAGCTGGTGCTGCCATTGGGCGCCACCAGCAGCACTTGCATGCTGTCTTGATTGTCGACGGTGCGGTCGGCGCCAAAGCTCAGGCCATGGTCGGGGTTGAGCGCCCAGTTGAAGTTGAGGCCCAGGTCGTTGGCGGTCGAGGAGAACTCGCGCCGGGGGTAGCTGCTGGTGCCGACCTCCAACCTCTCTTTGGGCCCAGGGCCGGAGCGCGCTACGTTCCAGCGGAACTTGGCCTGCCAGCTGCTGCTGATGTCCCATTGGCTTTGCCAGCCGGCTTGGGCGTTGTACTTCGAGTAGCGGTTTTTGTGGCTCAGCACGCCGAAGTCGAGAAATTCGGCCACGCTGTCCGAGAGTGAGTAATTCAGCTCCAGCTGGTTCTTGAGCGCATCGGTGTCGAAGCTGGCGCGGCCCAAGACCGAGATTGGTTGCTGGCGTGCGTCTTTGGACTCGACCCCGCGCAGCGCCGGCTGTGCGCCCAGCAGCGGCGAGCTGGCCGGCAGCTGCAGGCCATTGAGCTCGTAATGCTCGGCCTGGACGGCAAACAGCAGCCCCAAGCTGCCGTTGCCGCCGCTGATGCTGGCGTCCAAGCCGTTGGCCCGGCCGGCATAGGCGCGCAGCTTAGCGCTGGCCTCGCTGGCGCCGACATGGTCTTTGCGGGTGATCACATTGACGGTGCCCAAAAAAGCATCGGCGCCGTAAAGCGCCGATGTTGGGCCGCGCACCACCTCGATGCGGTCGATGCTGCTCATGGGCAGCAGCGCGGGGCTGAGGAAGTTGCTGGCGTCGGGGCGGAAGGATTGCGGCTGGCCGTCGATCAAGAGCTTGAGCTGGCGGTTCCAGCTGCGCTGCCCGCCGAACAGGCCGCGCACGCCCACATCTTGAAAGCCCTGCGCGTCGACCCGGTAGAGACCGGGCACGCGGGCCAGGGCATCGGCCACCGAGCGGTCACCCCAGGCTTCCATTTCTTCGCGGGCGATGACCGAAATGATGGCTGGTGCTCGCGCCAGGCTGGTGGATACCAAGCTGGCGGATTCGACCCGGATGTCGGCCAGTTGCTCCAGCGACATGCCGAACAGCGCCGGCTCGGAGTTGAGAGCCGGCGTGGTGGAAGCGCTTTGCGCCAGCAAGCTTGCCGGCAAGACGCCTAACAAGCAAAAACATAACTTTTCCATAGGGCAAAGCCTTGCGCCGCAGCCATGAATAAATGCCCTGCAGTATTGACAACCGGCCCCCCTAGGTCAAGGGGCATGGCGCAAAAAGAGCACATGTTTTTGCCCGCTGTTTCGGCCTTTCTAGCGGGGCGCGCTTTGGCATAACATGCGCTGCGCTGTTTGGACACCTGCACGACCGTGGAGTGAATACCGATGCCCGATGAAGACCAACTCTTTTTGATCGATTCACCTCAAGACGACGCGCCGGCCGGGTTGACGCCTTGGCGGGTTTTGGTGGTGGATGATGATGAAGAGGTGCACCGCGCGACAGACTATGCGTTTCGCCGCGCGCTGGTCTTGGGCCGACCCATGGTCTTGGTGCACACCTATTCGGGCGCCGAGACCCGCGCCTTGCTGGCGCATGACCGCGACTTCGCGCTGATCTTGCTGGATGTGGTGATGGAGGATGCGCAGGCCGGCCTGGACCTGGTCGCTTGCATCCGCGGCGACTGCGAAATGCAAGCCACCCGCATCATCTTGCGCACCGGCCAGCCCGGCTCGGCGCCGGAGTTGCCCATCATTGAGGCCTACGACATCAATGACTACCGCACCAAGAGCGAGCTGACGCAGACGCGGCTGATCACCGCCGTGACGGCCGCGCTGCGCTCCTTTGACCAAATCCGCATGATTGCAGAGAGCCGGCGTGGCCTGGAGCTGATCGTGCATTCCTCGGCCGACTTGATGGAGCGGCATGCGATGCTGAGCTTCGCCGAGGGCGTGCTGACGCAGTTGGCCGCGCTCCTGGGGCTGCCGCGAGATGGCCTGGTGTGCGTGCACCGCGGCGAAGAAAAGCGCGGCGAGCGGCCGGACACGTTTTACGTCATCAGCGCTGGCGGGCAACTGGCAGATTACTTGAGCTGCACCTTGGACAAGCTTGCCGATGCAGCGGTCCGCGCGGCGGTGACCGAGGCGCTGCGCCAGCGCCAGCATCAGTTCGGTGCGTCGTCCACTGTCTTGTATCTGTCTGCCGAGGGCCATGAGGCGGCCGTCTATATGCTGGCGCATGAGCCCTTGGCGCCGCTGGATAGGCAGCTGGTCGAGGTGTTCGCGACCAATTTGTCGGCCTATTTTGGCAATGTGCATTTGATCGGCGAGTTGAACCGGCTGGCCTTCCTGGATGGGCTGACGGGCCTGGGCAACCGGGTGCAGTTTGTCAAGGATGTGGAGGCGCAGGTGGAAGGCCAGTCCGCCGAAGCGGGCGGGCAGGGGGCGCCGCAAGCGCTGCTGCTGCTGGACGTGAAACGGTTTTCAGAGCTCAACAACGGGCTTGGACATGATGTGGGCAATGCCTATCTGAACGCTATCGCCCAAGGCTTGCGCGCGAGCTTTTCGGCCGAGACCCGGGTGGCGCGGCTCAGTGGTGATGTGTTCGGCCTGGTCGGGCCGGTGGCCGAGCTCGGCCCCGAGCAGTCGCGCCTGTTGTTCGAGAGCGGCGTGCAGGCCGGCGAGCACCGGCTGCCGGTTGCTTTCGCGGCCGGCTATTACGCTTTGCAGGGCCATCAGGGGCCAGGTCTTGCGGCCTTGCGCCGCGCCAATATCGCTTTGGCTCGTGCGCGGCTCAGCGCACAGGCGCAGCTGGTGGTTTTTGACCCGACGATGGAGACGCAGACGGCCGGGCGCCTGGCTCTGCTGCGGGCCTTGCGCGCTGCGATCCAGGCTCAGCATTTAGAGGTTTGGTATCAACCGCAACTGGCGCTGCAGGATGGCCGCTTGGTCGGGCTGGAGGCCTTGATGCGCTGGCCCGATGGCGCGGGCGGCATGGTCGCGACGCCGGATGTGTTTGTGCCGCTGGCGGAGCAGGCCGGCTTAATCGGCGAGCTGGGTTTGTGGGTCTTGCACCGGGCGGCCGAAGACTGGCTGCAGTTGCAGGGCTTGAGGGGCGCACCGCCCCGCATCAGCGTCAATGTCAGCCTGCCACAGTTCCGCAGCGGCGAGTTGCAAAGCCAGGTGACCGAGGTCTTGGCGCGCCATGCGCTGCCCGCCGGCACGCTGGAGCTGGAGATCACCGAGAGCATCGCGATGGATGACCCGGCGCTGGTGGTGTCCACTTTGACCACCTTGCGCGCGCAGGGCGCGCGGGTGGCGCTGGATGACTTTGGTACCGGTTACTCCTCGCTGTCGCAGCTGCGCACCTTGCCGATTGATGTGCTGAAGATAGACCGCGCTTTTGTCAGCCAGATCGGTGACCGCCACGGCGACGCGTTTGTGGAAACCGTCGTCGCCTTGGGCCAGCGCATCGGCGCCGAGATCGTCGCCGAGGGTGTTGAAACCGCAGCCCAGGCGGAATTTTTGCGTGCGCAGGCCTGCCACACCGCCCAAGGCTGGCTCTATGCCAAGGCGATGCCCTTGGCCGAGTTGAAGGCGTGGATGGCGGCGCGCATCTGAGCAGCCAGAGCAGCCTGAACGGCGAGTGGCCTAGAGCTGATCCAGCGGCGCACGGCGCGGGAAGCGCAGCTCGAAGGTGGTGCCCTGGCCGACCTGGCTGCGCACTTCTATCGTGCCGCCCAAGGGGGTTTTGGCCAGGCTGTGCACGACGTGCAAGCCCAGGCCCGAGCCGCCCTGGCCCAGCCGGGTGGTGAAGAAGGGCTCGAAGATGCGGTGCAGATGCTCGGCCGGAATGCCTGCGCCCGAGTCGCGAACCTGCAGCGTCAGCCAGCCCTGATCCTGGTCTTTGTTCTTGCCCATGCCCTTGCCCCCGTCGGCGTCCAGTGGGTCCGGCAAGGCGCTGGACTCCTGCACCTGCACCTCGACCCGCCCGCCGCCTATGGGTTCCAGGCCGTGGCGGGCCGCGTTCTCGACCAGATTGCTGACGATTTGCGTCAGCGCGCCGGGGTAGCTGTTGCAGCGTATGCCCTCAGCACAGTCCAGCGTGACTTCGATCGGGCGGTGCTTGAGGCCCGGCATCAGCAGCGCCATGCAGTCATCCAAGACATGGCGCAAATCGAAGTCCATGCGCGCTTCGCTGGTTTCATTGACGGCCACCGCTTTGAAACTGCGCACCAGGCCGGCGGCGCGTTCCAGCGAGCGCGACACAATGCCCGAGCCTTCTTCCACCGAGGCCATGAATTCTTCCAGCCCGCGCCGGCTCAGCGAGTTGCCGCTGATTTGCTCGCGCATATGCTGGGTGCCTTTGCCCAGGCTGGTGGCGGCCAGCAAGGCGTTGCCGATCGGCGTGTTCAGCTCATGCGCAACGCCGGCCACCACATTGCCAAGAGCGGCCAGCTTCTCGTTTTGCATCAGCAGCGTCATCGCCTGTTCCAGCTCTAGGCTGCGCGCCAACACGCGCTGTTCAAGTAAGTCGTTAGCCGCCAGCAGCGCCTGGTCGCGCTCGCCGACCACCGCCAGCATGCGGTTGAACTCATCGGTCAGCTGGCCAATTTCATCGTCGCTGTCTTTGGGCACCCGCAGTGAAAAGTCGCCGGTGCGCCCAACCTTGTCGGCCGCCGCGCTCAGCCGCTCCATGGGCTGGCTGACCAGATGCCGGCCCGCCCATAAGAGCACGGCGCCCAAGACCATCACGGCCAGGGCCAGGGCGCCAAACATGATGCCGTACTGCGGCAGGCGCTGCAGCAGAGGCGGCAGCTGGACGCGGATCCAGACGCGGCCCAGCTCGCGCCCATCGCGCAGCACCGGCAAGCTCAGGCTGGCTCTGCTGCGCTCGAACTGCGTGCCGTTTGCTGGCGCCGACACGGGGCTGCTGGGCTTGGCGTTGTTGCTGGCCCCGTTGTTACTGGCCCATTCCGCGAACAAGCTGCCGTCGGCGCGGTAGAGCGCACCGGCATCGATGCCTTCATACAGGCGCAAAAAGGCGAGGTTGTCTTGCGCTTGTCTGGCGTCGTCGAAGTCCAGTGAGGCCTGGTTGATATCGGCCATCACCTTGGCGACGGCGTCGAGCTGGCGCTCGACCCGGGGCCTGAAGGTGGAGGTCTCATAGCTGAGCACTGCCAGGCCGGCCAGCAACAAGGCCAATACCGTCCCCAGGACCATGGCCAGCTGCAGCTTGCGCTGCAGGGCCAGGGACTTGAATTGCCAGGCCATCAACGGCCCTCCTCGTAGGTTCTGAGTGCCAGTTGCTGCAGCTTGGCCGAGACCTTCAGCCCTGAGCGTTCGGCCGCTTTGGCGTTGAGTTCGAAGCGCACCTGGTCTTCACGCATCAGCAGGCCGATGATGCCGCCGCGGTCCAGGAAGCCCGTGCCCGGGCCTATGGTCAGGATGGGCAAGCCGCCCAAGGGGCGCAGCGGCGCGCTATTGCCTTCGGGCGTGTAGAGCAGGTGGACATGGGCGGCTTGCAAAATGTTGTCAATGCGTTTGACCTCTACCGGGCGGCCCTGCAGTCGGCTGGTCTTGAAGCCGGCTTCGAGCAGGCGCAGCATAGGCTCGTCGTCCATCACGCCGATGATGAAGGGGGCGTCGGCGCTGGCGAAGGCGCCTGCCGGCCATTCGACATAACTGCCAAAGGCGGCGACATACTTGGCCCGCGCCATCTCGGGCGAGACCCGCGCCTGCGTCGCTTGGGCCAGCGCCGAGCCGCCCGCCGATAGCAGGATCAGCAGGCTCAGCAACAGGGCGATGGCGGCCGCAAGACGTTTCATAGGGGCTTCATGTCGCCGCGATTATGGCCGTGCAAATTCGCGCTCGGCGGCGCAAAAAGGACCGGATTCTTGCGCTTGTGCCGGCCGGCCGCAGCTTTTGAGGCACACTGCCGAGCGCAGCCGCCATAGCTTTAGCCCCATTCCTAGTCCATTCTCGAGACCATTGATGAGCCAGGAGCCGAACCTTCTTTTCAGCGATGAACCCGACCTGGGTGCCGAGTCCGCCGACTCGGGCAAATTGCCGCCCTGGCGGGTCTTGGTGGTCGATGATGACGAGGAGGTTCACAGCGCCACCCGCTATGCCTTGCGTCAGGCCCTCATTCTGGGCCGACCGCTGGCGCTGGTGCATACCTACTCGGCCCAGGCCACGCGTGAGCTCTTGGCCAGTGACCGCGACTTTGCTTTGATCTTGCTCGATGTGGTGATGGAGAGTGAGTGCGCCGGACTGGAGTTGGTGGCGCATATCCGTGAGCATTGCGGCATGACGGCTTGCCGCATCATCTTGCGCAGCGGTCAGCCCGGCTATGCGCCCGAAGCCGATGTGTTCAATAGTTACGACATCAATGACTACCGCAGCAAGGCCGAGCTGGGCCAAGAGCGGCTGATCATCAGTTTGTCGGCAGCGCTGCGCGCCCATGTGCAGATCACCCGCTGCATGGCGGCCGAGGCGCAGGCGCTGGACAGCGCGGCCGAGCTGGAAGGCCGGGTGGCGACGCGCACTGCCGAGCTGGCGCTGGCGCGCGACGCGGCGCAAGCGGCCACCAGGGCCAAAAGCGAATTTCTCGCCAATATGAGCCACGAGATTCGAACGCCGATGAACGCCATCATCGGCATGACCGATCTGGCCCTGCTCGGCAGCGACCTTAGCGCTAAGCAGCGCCGCTACCTGGCCACCACCAAGCTGGCCGCCGATGCTTTGCTGAGCATCATCAACGACGTCCTGGACTTCTCCAAAATCGAAGCCGGCCATTTGCAACTGGAGGAGGCCGAGTTCTCCTTGCAAGAAATGTTCGACCGGGTCGCCGCCGTGATCGGCCTGCGCGCGCAAGACAAGGGGCTGGAGCTGCTGTTTGATTGCGCCGCTGATGTGCCGCAGCGGGTACGCGGTGACGCGCTGCGCCTCGCCCAGGTCTTGATCAATCTGTGCGGCAATGCGCTTAAATTCAGCGATAGCGGCGAAATCCTGGTCTTGGTGGAACGCGTGGACGCGCCCGAACTGCTGGATGCACCTGCCCTCAAGCTGCGTTTCAGGGTGCGGGACCAGGGCATAGGCATGAGTGCGGCGCAGATGGCGGCGCTGTTTCAGCCTTTTCAGCAAGCCGACAGCTCGATCACCCGCAAGTTCGGCGGCACCGGCCTGGGCTTGGCCATCTGCAAGCAATTGGTCGAGTTGATGAGCGGCAGCTTTGCCGTGCGCAGCGAGCTGGGCCGAGGCAGCGAGTTCAGCTTTGAGGTGAGGCTGGCTGTGTGCGCCGAGCCGGCGCCCTTCGAGCCCGTCGATGCCGGTTTGGCAGGGCTGCGCGTGCTGGTCATCGATGACAGTTTGAACTCGCGCGAGATCTTGCAGCACCGGCTTGAAAGCCTGGGCCTGCGCCCGGCGCTGGCCGACAGCGCGCGGGCCGGCATCGCCGCCTTGCAAATGGCACAGCTGGCCGGCCAAGCGTTTGATCTCTTGCTGCTGGACTGGCGCATGCCCGATATGGATGGCCTGCAAGCGGCTGAGCGGCTGCAGGCTCTGGGGCTGGTGCAGGCCCGTCAGATCATCTTGGTGACCGCCTTCGATGCCCATGCTTTGCAGCCCGCAGTTGAGCGCATGCAACTGGCGGGCTGCCTGGCCAAGCCGGTGTCCGAGCGCACGCTGCGTGAGGCGATTGGCCAGGCCATCGGCCCCCGGCCCGATCAGCCGGCGCTTGATGGTGCGGCCGCCGAGCATCGTGCTGCCGCCCCAGCCGACCCGGCCGAGGCTGGCCTGATGGCTGGCTTGCGCGGGCGCCACGTCTTGCTGGTGGAAGACAACGATATGAACCAGATGCTGGCCTGCGAGCTGCTGCAGGAGTTGGCCGGCATGCAGGTGCGGGTGGCCGGCAACGGCGAGGAGGCGCTGCAGTGGCTGAGTCAGCAGGACTTTGATCTGGTCTTGATGGATGTGCAGATGCCGGTGATGGACGGGCTGCAGGCGACTCGTTTGATCCGGCAGGATGCGCGACTGGCGGGCCTGCCGGTGATCGCCATGACGGCGCAGGTCATGAGCGGCGATCGCGCGCGCTGTGCGGCCGCCGGCATGAATGATTACGTCAGCAAGCCGGTGCTGGCGCAGGAGCTGTTCACAACGCTGGCCAAATGGCTGCCGGCAGCGCTGCCTGCTGCGCGTGCCGCTCAGGCTGAGCCGGGCGTAGACGGCTCGCAGGCTCAGATGGCCGGGCTGGCGGTGCTGGACCTGGACAAGGCCTTGGGGCATTGTCAGGGGCGGGCCGAATTGCTGGAGAAGTTCATGCACAAATTTCTCGCCACGCGACTGGGCGACGCGCAGCAGATGCTGGCCGCCATGCAGGCGGGCGACGCGGCCCAGGCCGCGCGGATTGCTCACACCGCCATTTCCACCGCGGCCATCATCGGCGCCGATCGTTTGTCCGCCGTAGCGCGCGAGTTGGAGGCTTGTCTGTTGGCCGTCGAGCTGGGCGAAGGCGCTGTCGAGGGGGCTGTCCAGGGCGTGGCAGATTGGCGCTTTTTGTTGCAGCAATTCGAGGCCCAGCTGCTGGCCGTGCAGGCCGCTTTGCGCGTGGCCTGTGTGGGTGGTCCTTGAGGGCTGCTTAGCCACGATCCCTCTGGAAGTTGCTCAAGGCGCTAGCGAGCAGGGTCTGATCAACCGGTTTGGCCAGCAGCAGCACTTCGTCGGGTAAGCCGCCCAGCCGCGCCAGGTTCTCGCGTGACTGGCTGGACACGGCAATGATCAGCGGCGGCTTGGGGCTCGCCTGCAACTGCCGAATCATCTCGATCCCGTTCATATGCGGCATCACCATATCGGTGATCACGACATCGGGTGCGCTGCGCCCCACCATCATCAAGGCCTGAAAGCCGTTCTCGGCCAAGAGCAAATTGGCCGAGGGCAATAGCAAGCGCACCTGCATTTCAAGCAGTTCGCGGGCGATATCGTCATCGTCCACCAGCAGCAGGGTGGGCTCGTCTAGCGCCTGACTCTGCGCCGGGGCCTGCGCTGCGGGGGGTGCAGCGTCCAAGCTCTGCGAGTTGAGCAGTGCCGTGACGCTGGCGGCATCGATGCGGCGATGCCCGCCCAGCGTTTTCCAGGCCTTCAGGTGACCCGCATCGACCCAGCGCTGCACGCTGGCCGGCGAAATGCCCAGCTGCTTGGCCGCCTCGATGGTGGTGTATGACGCGGCTCTCTCGCTCATTAAAATTCCCTCTAAGCATTCAAAGCCATCTATTCGTTCTGAATTGTAGAGTGAATTGACTGATGTGATCGATTTGAAAGGACTATCGAATCGCCAAACTCGATTAAGAACATTTTGAATGAATTGACTGATTTAGCTTGAATGAATGATTTGATTGATTTAGAGTTGCCTCATTCGCCAAGCAAGCGAAGCCAAGCATCGAATCAAACACAGCCGCTCGAACGGCACCCCCGAACTCTGGAGCACAAGATGAAAGCATTGAGCCAACTGAAAATCGCGAGCCGTTTGACCCTGGGTTTTGGTCTGATGGGGGTGTTGATCGCGGCAGTGTCGGTCGCCGGTATTTACGGCAGCCGGGTCGGTGAGCAGGCCATCCACGAGATCGTTGAAGACAATATGCATGGCCTGCGCCTGGTCGGCGAGATGTCGGAGTCGGGGCATATCGTGGGTCGCGTCACGCGCTCGCTCTTGCTGCTGGACGATAAGGCCGAGCAGGCCGGTGAGATCAAGAAGATTGAGGTGGCGCGGCGCAACTACGAGCAGGCCGTGGCCGAGATGGACAAGATGCAAGCCAGCGAACAAGAGTTGGCGCTGCAAAAGGAGGTCAAGCAGGCGGCCCTCGTCGCCAATGAACTGACGAATCAAGTGCTGGCCTTGGCCCTGGCCGACAAGGGCGAAGAAGCTCGCACGGTGCTGCGCAAAAAAGCCAGCCCGGCTGCCAAGGTCTGGCAGGCCAAGATGGCGGAGCTGCAGACCTTTCAAGAAACAGAAACTGCCGCCGACTCGCAAGCTGCTTTCGAGCACGCACAGCAGATGAATCGGCTAATGGTGGGCGCTGCCGCCCTGGCCTTGGGTCTGGCGGGCCTGTTGGGTTGGCTGATCAGCCGCAGCATCGTGCAGCCGCTGCGGCGCGCGGTGCAGGTGGCGCAAACGGTCGCGGCCGGTGATTTGAGCGCCGTGATCGAAGTCAGCGGCAAAGACGAAACCGCCCAGCTCTTGCGGGCCCTGCAAACAATGAACGAGAACTTGCTGCGGGTGGTGAGCGATGTGCGCAGCGGCGCCGAGTCGATCGCCACCGCTTCTGCCCAGATTGCCGGCGGCAACTTTGACCTCTCGCAGCGCACCGAAGAGCAGGCCGCCAATCTGGAAGAAACGGCCGCTTCGATGGAGCAACTGACCGCCACCGTGCGCAACAACGCCGATACCGCAAGGCAAGCAGCGCAGATCGCCGGAACGGCCAGCGTGGTGGCACAAAAAGGTGGGCAGGTGATCGGCGATGTGGTGCGCACGATGGAAGACATCAACGCCAGCTCGCAGCAAATCGTCGACATCATCGGCGTGATGGATTCGATCTCCTTCCAGACCAATATCCTGGCCTTGAATGCGGCTGTGGAAGCCGCCCGGGCCGGCGAGCAAGGGCGCGGCTTTGCGGTGGTGGCCGCCGAAGTGCGGGCCTTGGCGCAGCGCTCGGCCGCTTCGGCCAAAGAGATCAAGGCCTTGATCGGCGCCAGCGTCGGCAAGGTGGAGGCCGGCAGCAAGCTGGTCGCCTCGGCGGGCAGCACCATGGGTGAGATCGTCGCCCAGGTTGGCCGCGTCAATGACTTGATCGCCGAGATCAGCGCCGCCACCATCGAGCAGACCAGCGGCATCGGCCAGATCAATGAGGCGGTGAACCAGCTCGACCAAGTCACGCAACAAAACGCCGCGTTGGTGGAGGAATCGGCCGCCGCGTCCAGCAGCTTGCAGACGCAGGCCGCCGGCTTGGTCGCCACGGTCGGTGTGTTCAAGCTGGAGGCCTCCGCCGCGCCAGTGGTGGCCGCCCAAGCCCCTCAAGCCAAGGCCAGCGAGCCTCGCAGCTCCACCATCCGCAGCTTCTCCGCAGCCAAGAGCCCCGCACGCAGCGCGCGCCCTGTTACGGCTAACGCAGCGCTGGCTGGCGACAACTGGGCGGCATTTTGAACAGCATGGCTGAAGAGGCAATCCACAGCGCAGCGCAAGAGGATCACGGTATGGACAGCAGCAATTTTCCAGGCACCCGCTCGGCATCAAACGCGCCCCGCCTGCCCGCGCGCAGGCAAGCGCTATCCCAAGATCAAGCCCAGGGTCAAAGCGTCGAACAAGCCTGCCGCGTCTTGGTGCTGGAGTCCGACGAGGCGGCTCAGCGCAGCTTGGTCGGCGCCATCGAGGGCCAGGTGTTTGCGGGGCGTGAGATGCAACTGCTGGTGGTGGCCACCCCCAAGGCCCTGATGGAAGCGCTGGACGCGACGCAAGAATTTGCCGCCGTGATCTTGAATGCGGAGTACCAGAGCAGCCTGGTCGGGCAGGCCTTGGTGGAGTACATCCGCGACATTCACCAAATGCGCGATTGTTCGATTCTTCTGACGGCTGCGGCGCCGTTCCTGAGCTGCAACCGCTCGCGTATCGAAAGCGAGTTCCTGAGCCGCTATGCGGTCAGCGACCTGCGTGCCGAGTGCCGCAAGCTGGATGTCGAAGGCCGCAGCGCCTTGCTGCAGGCCAGCATCGAAGCGAGCTTGATCAAGCGCTGCGCCTGAGTTTCAAACCGGCTGTTTAACAAACGCCCGCAACTCCTGCGCCATGCGCGCCAGCGAGGGCTGGTGGATATACATCATGTGGCCGGCCTCAAAGTAGCTGACCTGCACATTGCCCTGCAGCTTCTCGTGCAGGCCCAGGTGGCTGAGCGTGTAGTCGCCCGCCGCATGCGGCGTAGCCAGGTCGTAGTAGCCGCTCGCCACATAGATGCGCATGGCCGGGTTGGCATGCATGGCGCGGCGCAGGCTGTCGCCGACATTGACGTATTTGTTCTCAAAGCCCTTCCAGCTCCAGCTGTTCCAGATCGGTGCCAGCACCAGATAAGGCGCATCGTCCTCGAACTTGAGCGTGTCGCGCAGCAGGCGGTTGATGCCCACCGCGTAGGCGCCGGCCAAGTTGTTCATGCCGGGGTCTTCTTCCGGATGTTCGCCGGCGTCGTCACGGTCCAGGCCGAGGAAGCGGCTGTCCAGCCGGCCAACCGTCTGGCCACGCTCACGCAGCAACTCCTTGAAGAAGCGGAACTCGGTCGGGCGTAAATCACAGCGCAGCAGGTATTGCGCGCTCAGGCCGCTGAAATGGGCGAGCTTGTCGGCCACCTTCTGGCGCTGCTCGGTGCTCAGGCGCGAGCCCTGCATCAACGCTGTCCAATACTCGCCATTGGCAAAGGCCTCTGCCTCGGCGACCACGTCTTTGAGCGGCTTTCTTTGCAGCGCTGGCTTCAAGGCCTGGTGATACCAGGCGGTTGCGGCATAAGTGGGCAGGTAGAGCGGGTAGGGCAACTCGTTGCCATGGTCGAAGCTCAGCGTCTGGAAGTCCACCGCCATTGACACCAGCATCAGGCCGTTGAGATGGATGTTATGTTTTTCCTGCAGATGGCGGGACAGGCCGGCCGCGCGCGTGGTGCCGTAGCTCTCACCGATCAGGTATTTGGGCGCGCCCCAGCGGCCGTTGCGTGTCAGGTAGAGACGGATGAATTCACCGACCGCGTCGAGGTCACGTTGGTACTCGTGGTATTCGGCCAGCTTCTCGCCCTCGGCCACGCGTGAGTGGCCGGTGCCGACCGGATCGATGAAGACCAGGTCCGACTCGGTCAGGAGGGTGAATTCGTTGTCGGTCAGCGCATAGGGCGGCGCGCCGCATTGGCCCATTTCATCGGTGGGCACGCGCTGCGGACCGAGCAGGCCCAGATGCAGCCAGACGCTCGATGAGCCCGGCCCGCCGTTGAAGCTGAAGGTGATGGGGCGCTCCGCATGCGCCTTCTTGTCGGGTTTGAGCGTGTAGGCGATGAAGAAGACGCTGGCGCGTGTCTTCTTGCCCTTGTACTGGCCCTTGTGTGCGCCGTCGGTCTCGCTGTGCACTTCTTGCAGCAACAAGGTGCCGCAAGTGGCCGTGTACTCGAGTGTGCGTTTGCCGAGCACCAATTTGTGATCGGTGCTGACCAGATGCTCGACCGGGGGCAGTGGGGCGGCTTGGTCGGACTCGGCTTCGGGTTTGGCTTTGGGCTTGCTGTTCGGCTGGTCTGCGGACATGAGGGCTCCTGGGTGTGCGCTATGGTGTCGAGCATGCACTCTAGCCCGATAAATTCAAATCCCCTCTTGCTGGGGGTTGATTTCAGCAGCGCCCCGACACGCCGCAAACCGATCACCGTGGCGCAGGGCCGGCGGCAGGGTCAGGTCTTGCGTCTGGACGCTGTGTTGAGTTTCGAGTCGCTGCCGGGCTTTGGTGAGTTTTTGGCCGAGCCGGGCGTTTGGTTGGGGGGCTTTGATTTCCCTTTTGGCCTGCCGCGTGAACTGGTGCTGGCTCTGGATTGGCCGCAAAGTTGGCCGGCGCTGATGGCCCACTACACGAGGCTGAGTCGGGCCGAGATCCGCGATCACTTTGCCGGTTTTTGCGCGGCCAGGCCGGTCGGCGGCAAGTTCGCCCACCGTGCTTGCGATGGGCCGGCGGGTTCCTCGCCCAGCATGAAATGGGTCAACCCGCCGGTGGCCTTCATGTTGCACGCCGGAGTGCCCTTGTTGCTGCAAGCCGGCGTCGATCTGCCCGGCCTGCAGGCGGGTGACCCCAAACGGGTCGCGCTGGAGGCTTATCCGGGCCTGCTGGCGCGCGAGATTCTCGGTCGGCGCAGCTATAAAAGCGATGACAAAGCGAAGCAGACACCCGAGCGCCTGATCGCCCGGAAGGACTTGATCGAGGCGCTGGAGCAGGGCCGCACGCGGCTGGGTTTGCGCTTGAAGCTCAGCCACGCGCAGCGCGATAGCTTGGTCGATGACGCCAGCGGTGACCGCTTGGATGCGGTCTTATGTTTGCTGCAAGCGGCTTGGGCGCAGGGGAGGCCGGGCTACGGCTTGCCGGAGGTGATCGACCCTTTGGAGGGCTGGATCGTCAGCGCTTGAAGCGCCTTCTGCCGCAGGCAGGGCAAGCTATTTACGCATCAAGGTGCTCTTGCCGTCTGCCGCAGGCAGGGCAAACTCACTTTCTCATCAAGGTTGATTTGCCAAACAGAGACTCAATCAAATCCACCGACACCTTGGCCGTGCGGTTTTGCAAGTCCAGCGCCGGGTTGAGCTCGACGATGTCGAGCGAGCCCATATAGCCGGTGTTGGCGATCATCTCCATGCACAGATGGGCTTCACGGTAGGTCGGGCCGCCGGGGACGGTGGTGCCGACGCCGGGTGCGATGGACGGGTCCAGAAAGTCCACATCGAAGCTGACATGCAGATGCGTGTTGGCGTCCAGCGTTGCCAGTGCTAACTCCATGGTGTGACGCATGCCCATTTCGTCGATATAGCGCATATCGAAGACTTCCAGATCTTGCTCGTGGACGAAGCGTTTCTCGCCCGCGTCAACGCTGCGGATGCCGATCTGGCGCACCCATTTTGGGCTGATCGCCGGCACCTGACCGCCAATCTCGATCAGCTCTTGCGGCCCGAAGCCGCACAGGCAGGCGACCGGCATGCCGTGCACATTGCCGCTGGGCGTCAGCTTGCTGGTATTGAAATCGGCATGGGCGTCCAGCCACAAGATGCGCAGCTTTTTGCCGGTATCGCGGCAATGCCGGGCCACCGCGCTGACCGAGCCAATGCCCAAGCAATGGTCGCCGCCCAGCATGATGGGCATGCGGCCGGCCTTCAGTTCGGCGTAGATGGCGTCATGCGTGACCTGGTTCCAGGCCACCACTTCGCTCAGATGGCGGTAACCATCCACCGGCGGCAGCCAGGGGTTGGGCGGGCCGCTCAAATTGCCGCGATCGACCACATCGACGCCGTGACTCCTCAGTGCCTTGGTCAGGTCGGCCACGCGCAGCGCTTCTGGGCCCATGCTGGCGCCGCGCTCGCCGGCGCCGATGTCGGTGGGCACACCAATCAAGGATACGGATCGCAAAGTGGTCATGTCGGTCTTCCTTTTTTTAGTCGGCGCTGGGCGCGCCGGGGTTCATGTCGTATTCGGATTCCAGCAGCGCCCAAGCCTCTTCGGCCGTTTCGACGAAATGGAAGAGGCGCACATCGGCTGGGCCAATCATGCCGGTCTCGACCAAATAGTCAAAGTTGATCAGGCGGGTCCAGAACTCACGCCCGAACAGCAGAATCGGGCGGCGCCGGCTTTTGCCGGTCTGTATCAGGGTCATGGTCTCGAACAGCTCGTCGAGCGTGCCGAAGCCGCCGGGAAAGCACACCAGCGCCACCGAGCGCATCAGAAAATGCATCTTGCGCAGCGCAAAGTAGTGAAACCTAAAGCACAGCTCTGGCGTGATGTAGCGGTTCGGATGCTGCTCGAAGGGCAGCACGATATTGAGGCCAATGCTTTTGCCTCCGGCCTCAAAGGCGCCGCGATTGCCGGCCTCCATGATGCCGGGCCCGCCGCCTGTGACGACGTAGATCGGGTTGTTGCGCTCGCTGGAGGCGCGCGTTACGAGGGCGGCGAAGCGCCTGGCTTCTTCGTAGTAATGGCTCATCGCCAGCTGCATTTCGACGCGCTTGATCTGCTCCGCGTCGCCGCCCTTGCGAGCCTGGTCCAGCAAGGCTTGCGCTTCTTCTTGCGAGGGGATGCGGGCGCTGCCGAACATCACGATGGTTGACTTGATGCCCAGCTCTTGCTGCATCAGCTCGGGCTTGAGTAGCTCCAGTTGCATGCGCACCGGACGCAGCTCTTCGCGCAAGAGGAATTCGTTGTCGTCAAAAGCCAAACGGTAGGCGCTGCCCGGCTGGTCGTAGTTGGGCTGGGGCGCCAGGGCCTTGGTCTCTTCTTTGGCGCTGGGGAAATTGCGGGCGATCAGTTGTTTGCGCTTGTGCATGTGAATTGGTCGGGTCGGATCAGCAGCCTTGACTGCCAGGGCGCAGCTTACGGGAGGCTGCGAAGAATTTTCGTGCGTATTTTTTGCTCAAGTGGTTGTTTCGTGCGCATTTTCAGTTTTCGTGCTGCTGCAAACGCTGCAGCGCGGGTCGGCTTGTACGACTATTTCGTTCCACTCCATCCTGCGGCCATCCAGCATCTGCAAGCGCCCCGCCAAGCTGCCGCTCAGGCCCAAGAGCAGCTTCAAGCCTTCCGCCGCCTGCATGCTGCCGATCACGCCGACCAGGGGCGCAAACACGCCCATGCTGGCGCAGCGGGCCTCTTCGAATTGGCTGTCGGGCGGGAATACGCAGGCGTAGCAGGGGGCGGCGGGCTGGCGGCTGTCGTAGACGCTGATCTGGCCGTCAAAACCGATTGCCGCACCCGCCACCAAGGGTTTGGCATGCTTGACGCAGGCCCGGTTGATGGCCTGGCGGGTGGCGAAGTTGTCGCTGCAGTCCAGCACCACATCGGCCTGCGCCACCAGCTCGTCCAGCAGGGCCGCATCGGCGCGTTGGCGCAGGGCGCTGACGCGCACCTCGGGGTTGATGGCTGCCAGGCCCAGTGCGGCGGACTCGACCTTGGGCAAGCCGACGCGGTCCATGTTGTGGACGATCTGGCGCTGCAGATTGGTCAGGTCCACAGCGTCGTCATCCACCAGCGTGATGTGGCCGACACCGGCGCTGGCCAAATAGAGTGCGGCGGGTGATCCCAGGCCGCCGGCGCCGATGATCAGGGCATGGGCGGCCAGCAAGCGCTGCTGGCCTTCGATGCCGATTTCGTCCAGGAATATATGCCTTGAGTAGCGCAGTAATTGCTTGTCATTCATGGCCCGAGCATAGCGCGGCCTAGGTCCGCCTCAAACAAAACAGCCCGCCAAAAAGGGCGGGCTGTTTTAGCTTAAGGACGGTGCATTACTCGTCCGTTTTCGCCTCGGCTTTGCGCTCGATGGCCGTCTTGGACACCATCACCGGCAAGCCCTTGAGTTGATTCAAGGCTTGCATCAGCTGGAAGTCCTCGGCACTGCCGAACTCGGGCAGCGGCTTGGGTGGCTCGTTCTTCTTGGCGTACTCGGCTTCGAGTTTCTCGCGTGCTTCTTCGCGCGCTTTCTCGCGCGCTTCGTCCTTGATTTCTTCCTTGCCGTTGTTCAGATGCTTTTCCAGATCTGCTTCGCGGGTGCGCAGGGCGGCGAACACATTGCCCTCGGCGGTCTCGTCCAACAAGATGTCGGGCAGGATGCCGGTCGCTTGGATGGAGCGGCCGCTGGGCGTGTAGTAACGTGCGGTGGTGATTTTCAGCGCCGTTTCGGGGCTGAGCTGACGCACTGTTTGCACGGAGCCCTTGCCGAAGGTCTGCGCGCCCATGACCAGCGCACGTTTGTGATCCTGCAAGGCGCCGGCGACGATTTCGCTGGCCGAGGCCGAGCCCTCGTTGACCAACACAATCATCGGCACCTTCTTCAGCGCAGCCGGCAGATTGCGCAGCGGGTCGCTGCCGCCGCGGCGCAGGTAATCGTCGGGATTGGCTTTGAAGCTGGCCTTGGAGTCGGCAATCTGCCCATTGGTGCTGACGACGACCAGATCCTTGGTCAAGAAGGCGGACGAGATCGCCACCGAGGCCTCGAGCAAGCCACCGGGGTCATTGCGCAGATCCAGCACCAAGCCCTTCAGATGGGGCTCTTGCTTGTAGAGCTCCTCGAGCTTTTTGGCGAAGTCGTCGACGGTGCTGTCCTGGAACTGGCTGACGCGCAGCCAGGCGTAGCCGGGCTCGATGATCTTGCCGCGCACGCTGCGGTTGTGGATCTCTTCGCGCACGATGGTGATGGGGAAGCTGCGGTTCTCGCTCTTGCGGTAAATCGTCAGCTGCACCTTGGAGCCCAACTCGCCGCGCATGCGTTTGACGGCTTGGTCTATGCCTAAGCCGCGCACCAGCGAGTCATCGATCTTGCTGATCAGGTCGCCGCTCTTGAGGCCGGCGCGGAAGGCCGGCGAGCCTTCAATCGGCGAGACGATCTTGACCAAGCCGTCTTCCATGCCGATCTCGATGCCGACGCCGACGAATTTGCCGGTCGTGCCTTCGCGGAATTCCTTGAAGTTCTTTTTGTCGAAAAACTGCGAATGCGGATCCAGCCCGGCCACCATGCCGGCGATCGCGTCATTGATCAGCTTTTTCTCGTCGACCGGCTCGACATAGTCGGACTTGATCATTGCAAAGACGGCCGCCAGTTGCTGTAGCTCTTCGAGGGGCAAGGGCGATAGGTTGCTGCGTGCATTGGCCTGCAACTGCATGGTCGTGAGCGCGCCGGCCACAACACCTAAGGCCAGCCAGCCTACAACTTTGAATTTGGCACTCATGGGCAGAGTCCGTCCTATCCGTCTAGCGAAAAATCTAAAAATCAATGCGTTTTGGCCCAGCCCCGAGCTGGCACAAATCTCGCTTGTTCAGTATATGCGGGCTCACCGCGCAGCCCTGCCGGAAAGGCAGCGCTTTGGCCTGACAAATCAAGGCTTTGGAGTGAAAAAGAGACTAAATCTCGGTCTTTGCGCAAGCCGCCGCGCTTCACTCGACGACGCTGCCCTGTTTGGCGAAGGTGACGACATGGTCAACGTCGGCGCGTATGCCTATCCATTCGCCCACATGGTGGTCGTGGTGCGAGGGCACATGGGCCATCAAACGCTCGCCCGTGCTGAGCCTGAGGGTGTAGAGAAAGTCGGCACCGCGAAAGACTTTGCGCTCGATCTGCGCTTTGACCGGCGCCAGATCATCGTGAATGATGTCATCGGCCCGCAGCAGCACATCGCACAAGCCGCCGGGGTAGGCGCTGGCCAGTGCGCAGGCCTCGGCGTCCATCAAGGAGCCGACGGGCGTCAACACCGCCGGGCCTTGTTCGCTCTGCACGATGCGGCCCGGCGTGAACACGCTGTGGCCGATGAAGTCCGCCACAAAGCGCGTGGCCGGCCGGTGATAAACGTCGTAGGGCGCATCCCATTGCTCCAGGCTGCCTTGGTGCATCACGCCGACCACATCGCCAATCGCGAAGGCCTCGGCCTGGTCGTGGGTGACGAATAAGGCCGTGGTGCCGCTGGCCTTCAGGATCGCCCGCAATTCCTGCGACAAATGCTCGCGCAAGTCCACATCCAGGCTGGAGAAGGGTTCGTCCAGCAAAAGCAGCCTTGGCGCCGGTGCCAAGGCGCGCGCCAGCGCCACGCGCTGCTGCTGGCCGCCCGAGAGCTGATGGGGTGCGCGTTTGGCCGCATGGGCCAGGCCCACCAGGTCCAGCACCTCCTGGATGCGCGCGGCGCGCGCCGGGCGGCTTAAATGGCGCAGGCCAAAGCCGATGTTGTCGGCCACGCTCAGGTGGGGGAAGAGCGCATAGTCTTGGAACACCATGCCGATGCGGCGCTCTTCCGGGTTCAGGTGCCGGCCCATGGCCGCATCCGCCAAGACCTCGCCGGCAATGCTGATGCGGCCGCTGTGCAAGCGCTCCAGGCCGGCAATGCAGCGCAGCACCGAGGTCTTGCCGCAGCCCGAAGGGCCGATCAGCACGCCGATCTGCCCGCTGACCAGGCTCAGGCTGAGCGCCTCGACCGCGCCGCGCCGCTGCCCACGGGCCATGGTTTGATTGCTGGATGGCGAATTTGCTTGTTGAGCTTGCGCTGCACCGGGGTAGCGCAGCCCGATCTGGTCGAGGGCTAGAAACATGGCCCTTATGATAGCGGGCGGCCGGTGCTGCGCAGAACGCGCCTAATTCGCATTCATCGTCGGCTGTGCTGCCCACCGCTGCGCTCCCAATTCTTCCTCTCCACTTTTTTCTCGCATGCTGCGTCTGGTCACCGTTGTTTGCCTGCTGTTGGCCGTCCCTGTGCTGGGCATCCTGGGGTCCTGGTTGGCTCTTGATCAGGAAAGCTGGGCGGTCTTGCAGCATCAATGGGCGACGGTCCTGCCCGAATATGTGGGCACCTCTTTGCTGCTCTCGGTCAGCGTCGGCCTTGGTGTGGCCTTGCTGGGCGGCATGACGGCGGCGGCGATCAGCCTGTTTGAGTTCCCTGGCCGGCGTTGGTTCGAATGGGCCTTGCTGCTGCCGATGGCGATGCCCGCCTATGTTGCGGCTTATGCCTACACCGATGCCTTGCAGTACAGCGGCGCCTTGCAGACCTGGTTGCGCGCGCTGAGCGGTGCTCAGGGCGCGCTGTGGTCCGATGTGCGCAGCCTGCCCGGGGCGGTGGCCTTGTTTGTGCTGTGTCTGTATCCCTATGTCTATCTCTTGACGCGCACCGCGCTGCAGGAGCGCGGCGTCACCTTGATGGAAACCGCCCGCATCCTGGGGGCGGGCACTTGGCGGCGGGTGCGCGAAGTGGCGCTGCCCTTGGCGCGGCCGGCGCTGGCGGCCGGCGTCGCGCTGGCCTTGATGGAAACGCTGGCCGACTATGGCGTAGGCGCCTATTTCGGGCTCAGCACCTTGACCACGGGCATTTACAAGGCCTGGTTGGTGATGAATGAGCGCATGGCCGCCGCGCAGCTGGCCTCCGCCTTGCTGCTGGCGGTTGCCTTGTTGCTCTGGGCCGAGCGGCGCGCCCAGGCCAAGCTGCGTTTTGCCAGCAGCCGGGCGGGCGCCCAACACGCGGCCGAGGCCCGCCCCTTGGTCTTGCGCGGCTGGGCGGCGGCCGGCGCGTTTGCGCTGTGCGGCTTGCCGGTGCTGCTGGGTTTTGTGCTGCCGGTGTTCGCACTGCTGAAGCTGATGTGGCTGGAGGCCAGGTTCGGCGAATTTGGCCTGCCCTTGGCCCGCTTTGCGCAATGGGCCTGGACCAGCTTGCAGTTGGCCGCCATCTCGGCGGTTCTGGCCGTGACGCTGGCGCTGGTCCTGGCCTACGCGGCGCGCATCTCGGCCGGCGGGCGCTTGCTGGGTGCGGCCACGCGCGTGGTCTCGCTCGGTTACGCGGTGCCGGGCGCCGTCATCGCCGTGGGCATCTTGCTGCCGCTGGCCTGGCTGCAGGAATATGCGCCCCAGCTTGGCCTCACCAACATCGTCACCGGCACCATCACCGGCCTGATCTACGCCTACCTGGTGCGTTTCTCCGGCGTGGCTTTGCAGTCGGTCGAGGCCGGCTATGCGCGCATTTCGCCCACCGTGGACGAAACCGCTCGCCTGCTCGGCGCCTCGCGTGGCCGCCTGTTCCGTGTCTTGCACGCGCCTTTGCTGGCGCGCTCGGCCTTGGCGGCTGCGCTGCTGGTGTTTGTCGATGTGATGAAGGAGCTGCCCGCCACCTTGGTCTTGCGGCCCTTCAACAGCGACACCCTGGCTGTCGTCGCCTATCAGCTGGCGCGTGACGAGCGTTTGGGCGAAGCCGCCTTGCCTTCATTGGCGATTGTGTTGGTGGGCCTGGTGCCAGTGCTGATGCTCTCGAAGGCGATGCGCCAGCGCTGAGCAGGCTGAGCAGACTTTTGGCATTTCCGCCCGCTGCTTGCGAATGCGTAAACTGCGCGGCTGCTTATCCTCTGCTTATCCTCTGCTTCACCGCCGCTACCGCGGCAACCTACCCATCAGGCACACGATGAACCCATCCATCTTCTTCAAGTCCGCTCTGGCGACCTGTTTGGCCGCCCCTTTGGCCCTGCTGGCACAAGCCGGCCCCTATCCGGCCACGCCCGCCAAGCCGGTCACCGATGTTTATCACGGCACCGCTGTCGTTGACCCCTATCGCTGGATGGAGGACATGAAGTCGCCGGAGTTCCAGGCCTGGTTGAAGACGCAGGCCGCTTTTGCGGACGGCGTGCTGGCCCAGATTCCCGGCCGCGCCGCCTTGCGCGAGCGCCTGGGTGTGCTGGCCGACGCGGGCGAAAGCACCGGCGGCTATGAGATGGTGGCCGGCAAGCTGTTTTATTCCAAGCGAGCCCCGGGCCAAAACCAGGCGCGCTTGTGGGTACGCGACGGTTTGGCAGGGGCTGAACGCGAACTGCTGGACCCCAACAACCTGCCCGGCGAGCCCGGCAAGCATGCGATCGACTGGTACAGCGTCTCGCCCAACGGCCGTATCTTGGCGGTGGGCCTGTCCAAGGGCGGCAGCGAGGACAGCATCTTGCGTCTGCTCGATGTGGCCACGGCCAAGTTCTTGCCCGTAGCGATCGACCGCACCGGTTTGAACGAAGGCGGCGTGGCCTGGTTGCCCGACGCCAGCGGTTTCTTGTACAACCGCCATCCTGCAGAGGAGCGCTATAACAAGAGCGCGGTTTTCCTGCACATCCTGGGCCAGGACCCAGCCAAGGATGTGGCGCAGTTTGGCTGGCAGGTGAACAAGAAGGAAGCCTTCGAGATCGCCGATCTGCCCTATGTGCGCATCACCAAAGGCTCGCCCTGGGCCTTGGCCGAGGTCTTGCATGGCGACGCGGCCGAGCGCAGCTACTGGGTGGCGAGGGTCGATCAACTCAAGGGTGCGGCAACACCTTGGCGGCGCGTCGTGCGGCCTAGCGACAAGGTTACACGGGCAGAAGTGGCCGGCGGATCGCTGTATGCGCTGAGCCAGAAGAAGGCTTCGCGCCGTGAGCTGCTGAGCCTGGATCTGGCCTCGGCCAAGGCCGGCTTCAAGACCGCTCTGCCCGCCGGTGACAGCGTGCTGCAAACCATTGAGGCCGGCGACACCGCCGTCTATGTGAAGGCGCTGGACGCGGGCGTGAGCAAGCTCTGGCGTGTGGGTAAAAAGGACGGCAAGGTCTCGACCGTGGCCCTGCCGTTCGAGGGCACGCTGCGCAGTGTCAACCCGCTGAAGGGCGACGAGTTGCTGGTCTTGCTGGAAGGCTGGACGCAGGCACCGCAAAGCTTGTTACTGCAAGCAGGCGGTGTGGCCGATGCGCCGGCGCAGCGGCTGACGATCCAAAAGCCCGTCGCCGTCGATGCCTCCGGCGTCGAAGCGCGCCGCGTGATGGTCAAGAGCCATGACGGCGTGATGGTGCCGCTGTCCATCGTGGCACCCAAAGCGGTCACCCTGGACGGCAAGCGCCCGACGATTCTGAGCGCTTACGGCGCCTACGGCATCACGCAGGAGCCGCGTTTCAGCGCGACCCGCCTGGCCTGGACCGAGCGCGGCGGCGTGCAGGCGATCTGCCATGTGCGCGGCGGCGGCGAACTCGGTGACGACTGGCACCGCGGTGGCTACATCGCCACCAAGCAAAACACCGTGTCGGACTTTGTGGCCTGCGCCGAATGGCTGATTGCCAACAAATACACCTCGCCCGCGACCCTGGCCGGCACGGGCGGCAGTGCTGGCGGCATCACGATTGGCGGCGCCGTCACGCAGCGCGGCGACTTGTTCGCAGCGGCGCAAAGCGCGGTCGGCTTGTCCGATATGTTGCGTATGGAGCTGACCTTGAACGGCGCGCCCAATATCGCCGAGTTCGGCACGGTGACCAACCCAGCGCATTTCAAGAGCATGTTTGCGCTGAGCCCTTACCATAACGTCAAGGATGGTCGCAGCTACCCCGCCGTCATCGTCACCACCGGCGCCAATGACCCGCGCGTCGAGGCCTGGATTCCGGCCAAGCTGGCCGCGCGCATGCAAACTGCCAATCCAGACGCCGTCAAGACCCGCCCGGTGATTCTGCGAGTTGACTTTGAAGGCGGCCACGGCATGGGCTCTAGCGTCTCGCAGCGCCTCGATGAAACCGCAGATGTGTGGAGCTTCTTCCTCTGGCAGTTCGGCGACGCGGCTTTCCAGCCCAAGCGTTGAAGCAAACCAGTAGGTCTTCATGAGGCCGGACCGTCGTCAAGACGGCCCGGCCTTTTTTGTTGACTTTGAGGCAGATCAAGCCCGCGCCATCTCTCCCGGTGCCGCGCGGTTTTGTAACCATGCTGTCACGGGCTGCTGAACATACTGGCGAGCATTGCTCCTACCGCCGCTTAGTCTCGGCCGCTCACCATCATGGAAAAGTCCGACGCCGTTGCCTCGCTGGGCCAGCACAGCCTCCTGCTGCCCGCCTGGGTCAAAACCGCCTTGCTCGCCAATGACCGCTTGAAGCTGTGCCTGACGGTTTTGCAGGCCGCTGCCGATCACGCCATGGCGCCTGCCAAGACGCCGCCCGATCTGCGCAGTGAAATGGCCGCCGCTGGCCTCGACGCCGCCTGGCTGCGCGATATGCCTGCGCAGGCCAGTCGCGACGGCGAAGATGTGCTCTTGCCGCAACTGCCGCAGTTGGCCACGCAACTCGCGCAAGACCTGAGCCTGATGGCGCGACCGCTGCTGCAGACCGAAACCGACAAAAGCACCCGCGAGCGCGTCGCCTTTTGGGCCGCGAAGCTGGATGGGCTGCATGACGAAGATTTGCTCAGCCCCGTCTTGCTGCGAGCCTTGAGCCATGGCCACCGTGCCAAGCATGGTGAGCCTGCGGATGACAGCCTGCACCTGCTGGTGATGGACTTGCACAAGCAGCTCAACCACCTGGCCGCCAGCCTGGCCAGCGAGCTGATAGACGGCGCCCATGTGTGGCAGCTGCAGGACGACGACCGGCCGCGCGTCGCCGCCTTTATGCGCGGCCTGCGGCGCACCTCAGCGCTGAAGTTCGAACATCCCGGCCTCGACACCGCCGCCACGCGCGACGGCGAGCGGCTCTTGATCCAGAACGATATCGGCACCAATGATGCCCATGTGCTGGTCTTGCAAGTGCAGGGTTTGACGATCAGTCTGACCTATTCCGATCTGCACAGCAGCCGATTCGAGTTCTTTCAGGCCCAGCTCGCCGCCTACGGCGCGCAATGGTCATCGCCTGAGGCGCGGGTCTCGGCCGGGCTGAATCGGGGCGAGGCCTATCAGCTGGGCACGGCGCGCTTCGAAGCGACCGATGAGGCGCAGCTGCAAGGCATGCTGGAAGGCATCGCCTCCCGCATCGTCTTTTTGATCGACTGGAACCGCGCTCGCAAGAGGCTATTGAACTTTGTCGGCAAACGCGAGGCGATTGCCGTGCTGGCCGAGGCGGCCAAGGCAGAGATCGGCCATATGGCCTGGCTCAAGGCCGGCGCCGAGCGCATGCTGTTCGAGGCCATGCAGGCCGTAGGCGCCGACGCGTTTCGCATCGGAGACCGGCTGGATGAGGTCTTAGGCGAAGCCGGTGCGCAGGCCTTTTTGCTGGAGGTCTTGCGCCTGTCGTCGACTGCGATGCTGGCGCAGCAGCCTGCCGCGCTGGTGGCCGACGAAACCCGTTTGCTGCTGGCGCGTCAACTGCAGCGCAGGGCGCCCGAGTTCGATTTGCTGGCCGAACATGCCGCCTATTGCCAGACCCTGGCCGAAGGCATCAGCCAGGCCCTGGCCCATGGCTGGGAGCAAGACAAAGAGGCGTCGGCCAAGCTGGCTCAGCGCGCCAAGGCCTGGGAGCGCCAGGCCGATCACTTGGTGATGCAAGCGCGCGAACGGGCGCGCCGCCAGCCGCGCTGGGCGCAGTTTGCGCGCCTGCTGGAGACGGCCGATGATGCGGCCGATGCGCTGGAGGAATGCGCATTCCTGCTCGGCCTGATCGCCGAACATCACCACCAAGGCTGGAACAAAGAGTTGCGCGGCCTGCTCGCTCAGCTGGCACAGGCAGTGCTGCATGCGACGCAGGAGCAAGTGAGGGCCGTCGCCGTGGCGCGTGGACTGAACGGGGCCAGCGAAGCGGCCGAGCATGATGATTTTGTCGCGTCCACCTGGCAGGTGCTGCGCGCCGAGCGCCAATGCGATGAGCTGCTGCGTGCGGCCAAGCGCTGCATGGCGGCCGAAGTGAGCAACGCCGCCGCGCTGATGCTGGTCAACGACCTGGCCAATCAGCTGGAGTTTGCGTCCGATCGGCTGCTCAACGCGGCCTATGCCTTGCGCGAGCTGGTGTTCAGCAAGACCGAGGTGGGCGCATGAATACCACTGATCTGTGCTTGATCGGCTGCCCGGGTCAGACCTCGGTCGCTCAAACCAGTCCGCAGCGCTTGGGCTTCAAGGCCTTTAATTTGCTTCGCATGGCCGAGCTAGGCCTGCCGGTGCCGCCGGCCTTTGTTCTGGGCACGCGCTTTTGCGCCGATGCCGGGCTGCGGGCCGGGGCCGCGCAGCCTGCGCTGTGGTTGCCGGCGCTGCAGGCCTTGGAGTCGGCCAGCGCCGGCCTGCGTTTCGGCGATGTGGCCAGGCCCTTGCTGCTGTCGGTGCGCTCCGGTGCGCCGGTGTCCATGCCCGGCATGATGGAAACCCTGCTCAATATCGGCCTCAACGACGAGACCGTGCAGGGCCTGATCCGCCAGACCGGCAACCCGCGCTTGGCCTGGGATGCCTACCGCCGCTTGATCGCCAGCTTTGGCGAGGTGGTGGCGGGCTTGCCGGCCGCCTTGTTCGAAGATGAGTTGACCTTGCTCTGTGCGGGCCGGGACGAGCGGCTGCTCGACTTTGCCGAGCTGCGGGCCTTGGCACGACGCTATCTGCAGCTGTTTGCGCAGGCCGCCGGCCGGCCTTTTCCGCAGGCCGCACAAGCGCAATTGCAGCAGGCGATCGCCGCTGTGTTCGACTCCTGGCAGTCCGCCAAGGCTTGCAGTTACCGCGCCGCTCATGGCATCGAAGACACGATAGGCACGGCGGTGACGGTGCAGGCCATGGTGTTTGGCAATGCCGGCGCGCGCTCTGGTGCAGGGGTCGGCTTCACGCGCGACCCGCGCAGCGGCGAGGCCGCGCTGTGGGTGGACTTCTTGTTCAATGCGCAGGGCGAGGACGTGGTGTCCGGTCGGCGCAGCGCCCAGGGCCATGAGCAACTGCAGCAGGTCTTGCCTGAGGTCTGGGCCGAGTTGCTGCAGGCTTGCGCCCGGCTCGAGCGCGAGATGGGCGATATGCAGGACTTCGAGTTCACCGTGCAGGATGGCCGTTTGTTCCTGCTGCAAACCCGCGGCGGCAAGCGCACGCCGCAGGCTGACGCGCGCATTGCGCTCGATCTGCTGCGCGAGGGTGCGATTGATGTGGCGACGGCCCGCTTGCGCTGCAAAGGCCTGGACGCCGAACATCTGCGTGTCAGCCGCGTTGTCGCCCCGGACGGCCAGCCGCTGCAGCCCTTGGCGCAGGCCCAAGCCGCCAGCAGCGGCGTGGCCATCGGTCAGATCGTGCTGGACGAAGCGGGAGCGCGCGCCGCCAAAGAGGCCTGCCGGCCCGCCATTCTGGTGCGCCGCGATGCTGAGACCGGCGACAGTGCTGCGCTGGAAATGGCGCTAGGCCTGTTGACTCAGAACGGCGCGCGCACCTCGCACGCGGCCGTGGTGGCGCGCCAGATGGGCAAGGTTTGCCTGGTCGCTTGCGAAGGCTTGCAGGTCGATGAAGCCCGGCGCGAGATTCATATCTTCGGTACTCGCTTGGCCGAGGGCGATTGGCTCAGCCTGGATGGCAATGAAGCCTGTGTCTATGCCGCGCAGGTGCAGACCGAATGGTTCTGCCCGCCGGAGCTGCTGGCCGAGTTGGCTGAACTGAGGCGGGATGTCGCTGTGGCCGCTTGATTGGCGAGATAGCGACGCCGGCTGCGGGCGCATGGGCTGGAAGGGATGAAGAAGATCAAGGCAAAAGTCTGGATCGACAGGCGGGTGCCGTCGTGAGTTCATGCCAAGCTGTTCACAACGCTTGCCCCACGCGAATCAGTGAGTCGTCTTCGTCAATGACGGCAAATTCTCGCGTGGGATGGCGATATCGTGGCTTTGAACAGAAAAATCCCTTGGATTCTTGCCGCTAACCGTCCTGCTGATCACTCGCTTCCAGGCGTGATTGAACGGCTGTGGATCCATGCGCATCCACGAGCTGACTTGAGCGAAGGAAAATGCACGCTCTGAAAAAGGGCTGTCGTCGGGGCCTCTACAGCACGCCTTGGGCTGGCGTCTAGTATTTCAACCCTGGTTACAGCACCTTGCTCAACGTCGATTCGAACCAGCGCCCATCCATAAGGCATGGAGTCCAACCTGAACGACTCCGGAAGTTCGGGACTTCCCAATTCGTCGCATTCAACGCTGTTAGCTACGAAATCAGGCTCTGGCCTAAGAAGCTCTTCGCTTGGCGCAGTGGTGCAGCCTGCACAAAGCATTGACAGCCCGAGGGCCAAGAAAGTCAGTCGATGCATGACATTCCTTTGCGAAAAGCAGAGACGAAAAAGCACACTGGGTCAAGTTGGTCGCAGACTTGGGCGTCTCTTTCACAAAGCGAGGCCTTTTTTCAGTTGCTCAAGGTCGGCTTCCAGCAGTTTCCGTTCACTGTTGTCGCCGACCTTGGCAACGAGTTCCAGTGCCAAGGTCAGGTGGCGCGCAGAGTCCCCTGGACTGGCGGCCAGCCCGTACGCGCGAGCAAGGGCCTCATGGGCATAGCCGAGGTAGAAGGGTTTCAGCTCGCCACTGTAGAAGAGGCATACCTCGCCTAAGCGCAAGGCCTCAGCGGCGTTTCCCAAAAGGGCCTGTATTCGGGATGCCTGCCAGTAGCCCACCGAAAGGCGTTGATGGTTGCAGTCGTCACGCTGGAGCCAGTGATAGATGCACGCTTGATTGAGCGCCACCATCAATCGCTCGTCTTCAGGCGTTCGATCTGGTTTTTCGATCAGGTCCCATGCTTTGTTGAAGCAATGGGCTGAGAAGTATTTGTGGGCTGCGGCGACGTCGAATTCAGGAACCTTTGCCATTGCGAGAAACTCCTCTGTGGCGGGTGCGTTTGCGATGAGTCTTAGACGCTCAAGATGTTGTGATGCGCATGTTGCCACATTGTTTGGACGTTAGGCCATGTATCTCTTGCTCTCCCAAATCAGGCAGATTCTTCCTAAAGCCGCTTGATTTTCGAGTCAGTCCGGCATGACGCGCGTCGCCATTGCCGCCAAGGCCAGTGAGCCCAAGCGTGTGCGCATGCTGTCGGTGCGTCCGCTCATCGCCACGGGCACGCGCGCACCCAGCACGACACCGCAGCTGGCGGCACCCGCCATGTATTCCAGCAACTTGGCCAAGAGGCTGCCCGACTCCAAGTCGGGCGCCAGCAAGATGTCGGCGTCGCCGGCCACGGCCGAGTCGCTGAGGCCTTGCAGGCGGGCGGCGTCGAGGTTGACGGCGCTGTCAAAAGCCAAGGGGCCGTCGAGGATGGCGCCGGCGATTTGGCCGCGCTGGGCCATCTTGCACAGTGCTGCGGCGTCTAGCGTGGAGCTGATGCGCTCGGTGATGGTTTCCACCGCCGACAACAAGGCCACCTTGGGACAAGCCAGACCGTTCGCATGCGCCAGACCCACGGCCAGGCGCACGATGTCGGCTTTGGCATCCAGGTCGGGGCGGATATTGATGCCGGCATCGCTCATGAACAGCGGCTTGGCATAGCTGGGAATGTCAAAGCGGTAGACATGTGCCAAGCGCCGGCCGCAGTGCAGGGCCGGTGTCGCTTGCAGCGCCGCCAGCAACTCATCGCTGCTCAAGCTGCCTTGCACCAGCATGTCCAACTGGCCCTCGGCGGCCATATTGCAGGCTTGCGTGGCGGCGGCGTGGCTGTGTGCGGTGGCCTGGAAGTGGCAGCCTTGCAGGCTCAAATCCAACTGCTCGGCCAAGGCCCGAATGCGCGCTTCCGGGCCTATCAGCCAGGGTTCGATCAGGCCGCGCTCGGCGCCCATCAAGGCGGCGCGCAGCGCGTCTTCGCTGCAAGGGTGCACGACGGCGCAGCGCAGCGGCGTGGCCAGCTTGATCTGGCTCAGCCAGGCGCTCATGCGCGCCTCGGCATCGAACAAATGCATCTCGGGCAGGGCGGGGCGTGGCCGCTCGATGCGTGTGCGCGGCGCCAGCACGGTGGCCAGGCCGCTGATGACGGTCTGGCCTTTTTGGTTATTGGCTTCACAGCCCAGCTTGACGATGCCGCTGTCATCAAACATCTCCAGCACCGTCAGCACGATGGTCAAGGTGTCACCCACATGCACCGGGCGCGAGAAGCGCAGCGTCTGCTCCATATAGATCGTGCCGGGGCCGGGGAACTCATTGCCCAGCACCGACGAGATCAGGGCGCCGCCCCACATGCCATGCGCGATCACGCCGTGAAAGCGTGTGCCTTCGGCGTATTCGGCGTCCAGGTGCGCCGGGTTGACGTCGCCCGATACCAGGGCGAAGGCCTGGATATCGCTGTGCTTGAGGGTGCGCACCAGGCGCGCTGTTTGGCCCAGGGCCAACTCGTCGTAGGTGCGGTTGCGCATCCATTCGGTGCGCAAGAGGTCGGGTGCGTTCATAAGCGCCAAGCTCCAAGTGTCATCCATCAAACGACAGCTTGGATTGGCATCATGTCAGGCGCGTGACGCCGGCGCTTTCGCGCTGGTTCAAGGCGGGTTCACTTGAGCTGTATCAAAAAAGGGGCTGCGACCCTTGACGGCCGCAGCCCCTTCCGGCTGTGTCTTGCGCAGTGGCTAACTCAAGCCTTGCGCTGACGACGCTGGTTCAAGCAGGCCAAGCCCAACAAACCCAGGCCCATCAAGGCCCAGCTGCCGGGCTCAGGCACGACAGCGGCTTGGTCCACCGAATTCAGCTTGACGCTCCACAGACCACCCTTTTGGTTGGGGAAATTGGGGTCAATGCTGCTTTGCGTCCAGTCGGCGATGGCCACGGGCGTGCTGCCGTCCAGCGTGAAGCCGGCCGACAGGGTTTGGCCCTTGGCGTAGTTGTCGGCAGCGCTGAGTGTGAGCAGGTACTGGCCGGCGCTCAAACTGCTGAGCTGAATGCCGGCGTCGAGCGAGCCTTGGCCGGCGCCGAGCTTGTCGTTGTCGTCCACTTCGATGATCAAGCTGTAGTCATTGCCGGCCTTGGCCCAGAGTTGCAGCACCGGGTCAAAGTTCAGGCCCGTCTGCCACGAGTCGGTCCAGGTCTTGAAGTCTGCGCTGTTGGCGGTCAGGCTGAAGCTGATGCGCACCACATCGGTGTTGTAGACGGCTTGGCCGGCGAAGTCGAAGTTGGCGGCCTGGGCCGAAGACATGGCAGCGGCTGCCAGCAAGGCGCTGGCCATTGCCTTGCGGGCAAAAGAGCGGTTGAGTTTCATGGCGATATGTCCAGTTCTGATGTTCAAGGAGCCAAGGCGGCCGGGTTTGCGCGGTTCGGCGTTTGCGCGGCAGGGCTCAAGCGATTGCTGCCGTCCACCACCTGGAAGGCGGTGCCAAAGGTCTGCACATTGCTGACGCTGGCGACGGTGTCGACATACCACCACTCGCACACGCAGCGGGTGGCATCGGCGTCGATCAACATATAGCCGCGCTTGTCGAGCTTGATGTACTTCAGGTGCGGGTTGGCGGGGGCCAGCTGAGCAATCGTGCCAGCGGCTTGAGCCGGGTTGTCCACGCCGGGTGAGGAGATCGAGGTGCCGACGAATTCCACCGCGCGCGAGCCTTGGCCCGTGACCTTGTCGTAGCCGCCGGTAGCGACATTGGCATTGTTCGGGTCTTGGCTCAGATCGGCAGCCCAGCTGCTGTGGATATCACCCGTCAGGATCACGACGTTGTTGACCGGGGCCTGGGTCTGGCTGCCCTTGAGCACGTCGTAGACCCGGTCGCGCGCGGGCTGGTAGCCGTCCCAGGCGTCGGAGTTGAAGAACACGCCGCCACCGGCCGAGTTCGGCGCGCCTTGCACCTTGACCTGGGCGAACATCACGCCTTGGCCCAGGAACTTCCACTTGGCCGTGCTGGTGCGCAGCTTGTTGAATAACCAGGCTTCTTCGCTGGCGCCGAGCAGTTGACGGGCTGGGTCCAGGTAAGCGCCTTGCTGGACGAAGTAGCCGCTGGCGTTGCCGATATTCGTACCCAGCTGGGCCGAACGGCCATTCAAGCGCTCTTCCAGCATGATCAGATCGACCAGATTGCCGAAGGCGTAGCTGCGTGCGTTATTGCGCGGCTGTTTTGGGTCCACCACGCGCACCGGCATCCACTCGTAATAGGCCTGCAAAGCCGCGCCGACGCGGGCTGCCCAAGCGCCTTCGCCGGCTTGGTGGTTCTCGGCGCCATCGACGTAAGAATTGTTGGCGGTTTCATGGTCGTCCCAGATCGCCACCAGCGGATGCTGGCGATGCATGGCTTGCGAGTCCGGGTCGCGCTTGTACTGCGCGTGGCGCATGCGGTAGTCGGCCAGCGTGACGATCTCGTTCGTCGGCTCGGGCGTGCGCACATTGCCGTATTGGTTGGCGCCGTATTCGTAGATGTAGTCGCCCAGGTGCACGACCATGTCCAGATCGGCCCGCTCGGCGATGCGGCGGTAGGCATTGAAGTAGCCATAAGCGTGGTTGGAGCAGCTCACCACGGCCATGCGCAAATTGCTGACGCCGCCGACCGGCAGCGTCTTGGTGCGGCCTATGGGCGAAATCACGCCGTCAACCGAGAAGCGGTAGTAATACGTGGTGTTGGGGCTCAGACCCAGCGCGTCGATCTTGACGGTGAAGTCGCGCTCCAGGATGGCCTTGCTGCGGCCGGTGCTGACGATTTGGGTGAAGGCCGGGTCCTTGGCGATGGTGTAGTCCACCACTTGCGAACTGCGGCCATTGGTGGGCGTGACGCGGGTCCACAGGATCACGCGGTCAGACAGCGGGTCTCCGCTGGCCACACCGTGTTGGAAGTTGCCGTTGATGGCGACTGCAGCTTCAGCTGTGCCGGCCAAAGGCAGCATAGGTGCGGCCAGCAGAGCGGCGGCGGCCGAGCCGGTGTTCTTGAAGAAGCCGCGGCGGCTGCTGCCGACGCGAACGGGCTTGATGAGGGAGGGGCGACCCATGATGGACTGTCCTTGTGCGATGTTGGGCGACGCAAGTGGGGAGTTGGCGCTTGCGGGCTTTGCGGAAGATGCCGCGTCTTTGATCCGAACGCTGCCTGCCAGCAGCTTCGAGCCGGGCGGACTGTAGGAGCGCTGTGTGACGCTGCCATGCAAAAGGACTACGGCATTCGGCAGGGGGTCTACTCAGCGCTGCTGCAGCAAAGCCTTGCTACCATGGCGGCCGATTTCGGCTTTGCGCCAGCCCAGCTCTCCAACCATCTACGGGAACCCGATCATGAACTCCTCCACTCTCATCAAGCGGACTCTTGCTGCGGGCCTGCTTTTGAGCAGCGCCCTGGCGCTGCCGGCCTTGGCTGCCAGCTCGACCGCATCTTCGGCCTCCGAGGGCGCCAGCAGCGCGGCCAGCAGCGGCTCCAAATCGCTGGAGGCCTCAAGCGGCTCGTCGACCAAGGGCGACAAGGTTGCGGCCGGCGACTACAAAATCATCGACGTGGCCGCCGCCGCTGACCGGCCCGGCATGGTGCGCGTGCACCTGCAGGCGGCCGCCGCCACCACCACCACCAACATAGCGGCGTCGAATGCGGCGGATGACTTCTATCTGGTCCTGCCCGAGCAAGCCTTCGAGAAAAGCCAGCTGAGCACGGGGCAGCTGGTGACAGCGCGCCAACACGCTTACGGCCTGGAGTTTGCTAACGGGCAAAGCAAGCAGGCATTTTTCCTGGTGCTCAGCGACGAGTGGTATCGCGAACTCGACAGCAAGGCCGTCGCGATTTGAATCGAGTCCTAGGACTGTTGGCGCTCGCGCTGCTGGGCAGCGGCGCGGTGCAAGCCGGCGGCTTGCGGTTTTGCGAGCAGCCCATGCAGCTCAGTGCCAGCCAGCAGGACAAGCAGCTGCGCTTTGTGGCCATCGTCAAAGACGAGTTGGAACGCAGCGGTCAGGGCGTCGCTTTGGTGTCGCGGGCCGGCACCGATTTGAGTCGCTTTGGGATGCGCTATTCGCACGCGGGTTTGGCTTTGCGGGACAGTGACAACACGCCTTGGTCGGTGCGCCAGCTTTATTACGTCTGCGATGAAGCCGCGCCAAAGCTCTATGACCAAGGCTTGGCAGGCTTTTTGATCGGAGCCAATCAGGCCGAGCTGGGCTATTTATCGGTGCTGCTCTTTGCGCCGGCCGAATCCGCCGCGATTGAACGCGCCGCGCTGGACAAGCGCAGTGCCTTGCAGTTGCTGGCACCCAGCTACAGCGCCAACGCCTACCCCTTCAGTGCGCGCTATCAAAACTGCAACCAATGGGTGGCGGAGTTGTTGGCGGCCACCTTGGGGAACTTAGGGCAGGGCGCGGCGCAAGAAGAGATTCGCCCGCAGGCCCAGGCCTGGTTGAAGGCGCAAGGCTACCGGCCGGCGCTGTTCGACATCGGCTTTGCGCCGCTGCTATGGGGTGCGGCCGCCTTCATCCCCTGGGTGCACAACGACGACCATCCGGCCGAGGACCTGGCAGCGGCCCGCTACCTCGTCAGCATGCCGGCCTCGATCGAAGCCTTTGTGCAGCAAACCATGGCCGGCGCGCAGCGCATCGAGTTTTGCCATAACGGCCAATATGTGCTGATCCGGCGCGGCTGGGGGCCGGGCCTGGCCGAGGGCTGCGTGGCCGAGGCGCAAGACCGGGTCATTGCATTGAATTAGGCCAGGCCCAGGAAGTCGCTCAACTCGGGCAAATAGTCGTCAAAGTCCGACAAGCCATGGTCGCTGCCTTCCAGCAGCTTGACGCGGCAGTTGGCATAGCGGGCCTGCATCTCGCGCCAGTCCAGCACTTCGTCGCCCTTGGCGATGACGGCCAGCAGGCGCTGCGGCTGGCTGCTGAAGGGGGTGCTCAACGCTTGCAGCTCTTGGATGAATTCGGGGCGGAAGAAGAAGCGTTCTTCAGGGTCTTGCCAGCAACTTTGCTCGCCTATGTATTTTTCCAGGTCGCGCGCCGGGTCGACGGCCGGGTTCAAGAGCACGGTGCGGCTGCTTCGAAAGCGTGGCCACTCGGCCAAAACGGTGGCGTAAAAGCCGCCGAGCGAGCTGCCCATCAGCGCGCAACCTTGGCTCGGCCAGTCGGCCGTCAAGTCTCGCAGCAAGGCCATCGCCTCGGTGGGCGAGGGCGGCAGTTGCGGGCAGGCAAATACCAGCGCAGGGTTGTGGCTGCGCACCCAGTCGGCCATTCTGAGCGCCTTGGCCGAGCGCGGCGAAGAGCGAAAGCCGTGCAGATAGAGCAGGTGGGTGGTTTGGGGGCGGGTGTGCATGCGCGCAGTCTAAAGGGCTGGCTTGAGGCTTGTTGGCGACTGGGCGTCATGGCTTGTGTGCCGGCGCCTGGGGTAAACCCTTTGCCAAGTGACTAAATGCGACGAATGGCGGAACGCTTTGTGCGAAGCACGCTCGGCCGCATTGACGGCGCGCTGCGCCTGGTTCACAGTGGCCGACTTTGTCGCGCGAGCACCGTTGATGGGCGCTCGCGCTGCCAATATATTCGGGCTCGGGCCATCCGCTTGAGCCTTGTGCAATGTTTCAGGATGGTCTGAATGACTTCATATGTTTCGCTGCTCGGCTCGCGCCGGCTCACCTTGTCTGCCGTGGCTGCGGCCGTTTCATTGCTGAGTGCTTGCGCCACCACCGCGCCCGATGCGGCCGCGCCAACAGCCGCCGCTACTGCCGCTGCTGCGGCGCCCGTCAAGGCAGGCAACCCCGCTACACCAGTCTCGGCAGCCTCGGCTGCATCGGCCCCCAATGCAGGCGCCAAGCCACCCGCCGACCCGACCGCGCCCAAGCCTTTCGCTGAAGTCAGCAAGGATGCCAAGGTGCAGGCCGGTCTGTTCCCGATCTGGCGCAAGGACGACAAGGTCTGGCTCGAAATCCCCAAGGACAAGATCGGCAAGCCATTCTTGTTCACCGTCAATATCGCCAGCTCGATCGGCGAGCGCGGCCTTTACGCCAGCCAGATGGTGGCCGACCAAATGGTCGAGTGGCGCCGCATCGGCAACCAGATTCAGTTGGTGGCGCTGAACACCGCCTTCCGCGGCGAAGGCGGCGGCAAGCTGGCGGTCAGCCAGGCTTTCTCGCCCAGCCTGATTGCGGCCGGCCCGGTCGGCAGTGCCGAGCATCCGCAGACCAAGTCGGTGCTGGTTGATGCCGGTATGTTCCTGACCGACATCCCTGGCTTGTCGACAAGGCTTGAAGTGGCTTACCGCCTGCCTTATGCGCCGGATCGCAGCAATTCCTCTTTCGAAGCCACGCGCGCCGATGCCAAGCTCAGCACGCTGACCGCCCGCATGCATTTCTTCACGCCGCGCATTCCTGCGCCGCCGCTGGTGGCGCCGCCAGCACCCGTGCCATCGCCGCCGCAGAGCACGCCCGATCCGCGCAGCATGTTCTTCAGCTTTGTCTACAACTTCCAAGCGCTGCCGGATCTGCCGATGCCGACGCGCAAGCTCGACCCGCGCCTGGGTCACTTTGCGGAGTCCTATTCAGACTTCGGCAGCGACAGCAAGGCCAATGTGCGTGTGCATCTGGTCAAGCGCTGGAGGCTCGAAAAGCAAGACGCCAATGCGGAGCTGAGTGAGCCGATTCAGCCCATCACCTATTGGATGGACAAGAACATTCCGCCGCAATATCGCCCTGCGGTGGAGGCCGGCATCCTGGAGTGGAACAAGGCCTTCGAGAAGATCGGCTTCAAGAACGCCATCCAGGCCAAGCAGCAGCCCGACGATGCCGATTGGGACAATATGGACTCCAGCCACGCGTCGATCCGCTGGTTTGTGGGCTCCGATGTGGGCTTTGCGATTGGCCCCAGCCATGCCGACCCGCGCACCGGTGAAATTCTGGATGCCGACATCGGCATGAGCGATGTGTTCGCGCGCGGCTCGCGCCGCTTCATCAGCGATGATCTGGGTGCTTCTGCTGCCAGTCCTGCTTCCCCCGTTTCCCCTGCTTTCTCTGCGCTTGCGCTGGACCGCCATGGCCACAAGCATGGCGCCGCCGACTATTGCAGTTATGCCAACGAGGCTGCCGCCGAGATGGGCTTTGCGCTCGACTTGCTGGAAGGTCGCGGCGACATCCTGCCCGACAGTCCCGAGGCCGAGGCCTTTGTGCAAGCCGTCATCAAGGACGTGATCACGCACGAAGTCGGCCACACCCTGGGCCTCAAGCACAACTTCAAGGCCTCCACCTCGGTCAGCTTGAAGCAGCTGCAAGACAAGGCCCACACCGAGAAGTACGGCATCTCCAATTCGGTGATGGACTACAACGCCTACAACCTGTCGCTGAAAGGCGAGCCGCAAGGCAGCTTGACCAACACGACCCTTGGCGCTTACGACTACTGGGCGATCGAGTACGCCTACAAGCCTTTGGCCGCCGAGACCGAAGTGGCCGACCTGGCCAAAATTGCCGCCCGCAGCATCGAGCCGCAGCTGGCATATGCCGATGACATCGACGCAGGCGTGGGCGGCCCTTATGACGGTTTCGACCCGGACGCCAACCGCTTTGACCTGGGCGATGACCCGCTGGCCTACTTCAAGCGCCGCCTGGCCTTGAGCCAGGAACTGTGGGCGCGCGTGCAGGACCGCAAGCCGGTGGTCGGCGGCGACCCGCTGCGCGACCGCCGCTCCATCGTCGAAAGCTTCCGTCAACTGGCGCGCTCTGCCGAGCTGACCGGCAAGTATGTCGGCGGCATGCATGCGCTGCGCGACCTGCCCGGCAGCACCGGCCGCCCGGCCTTCAGTGCCGTCGAGCCTGCCCGTCAGCGTGAGGCCTTGAAGTTCATCTCGAGCGGCTTGCTGTCGGCCAACTCCTTCCGCTTCCGCCCTGAGTTCCTGGCTTCGCAGACGCTGGACTACAACGAGTGGGAGCGTGTGCAGCTGTCGATCCCGGCGGCCGTGGCCGTCGTGCAGGCAACCGTGCTGGATCGCCTGATGTCGGCCAACACCGCGCGCCGCCTGATCGATATGCCTGCCTTTGTGGCGGAGAAGGATCGCAAGGGGCTGGTCTCGCTGTCCGAGGTGCACAGCACTTTGAACGCGGCCGTTTGGAGCGAGCTCAAGAGCGGTGCCGAGATCGACGGCTTGCGTCGCAATCTGCAGCGCGAGCATCTGAAGCGTTTGCAGGCAGTGCTGACGCGCGGCGGCGGCCCTGGCCTTTTGGCCGATGCCTATGCGATGGTGCGCTTCCATGCGGTGCAGCTGCAGTCGGATCTGCGCGCCGCATCCGGCAAGAGCGGCCTGTCGGTTGAAACCCGCGCCCATCTGGCGGAAAGCCTGGATACCTTGAGCAGCGTGCTGAAGGCCAATATGCAGCGCAGCTGAGCCTGAGCTCAATCAGCTTGGCAAGGGCCGGCGCGGCTGCGTCGGCCCTTTTTTTATTGCACCGCACAAGTGCCGCAATACTTGCCTGACAATCGGGCCCGCAATGAGGTGGTCTTGAGGTCATGGCGGCGCGGTAAGGTAGTTGTAGCGGAGCTGGGCTGGTCTTTGGGGAAGGATGCAATGAATTATGTGTTTGGCGCTGTCGACAACGCCCTGATCTGCGGCTTTGTGCTGGCTCCCGGCCAGGCTGGCCGCCCGATTGGCCTGGCCGAGTCGCTGAGCTGGTTGGCGCTTGGGGCGGCGCAGCCCGCCGATGAATTCCTGTGGCTGCATTTCAACCTCACCGACACCACGGCCGAGAAATGGATGCAGGCGAACTTGAACCTGCCGCCGGAGTTCTTCGAGGCGCTGCGCGAGGGCTCGCGCTCGACCCGCATCGAAGACGCGTCCGACAACCTGATCGCCGTGGTCAACGATGTGGCCTTCGAGTTCTCGTTTGACCCGTCCGAGATCGCCTCGCTGTGGGTCAGCGTCAGCGAGCGGGTCTTGGTCAGCGCGCGCGTGCATCCCTTGCGTTCAATCGACCGATTGCGCCAAGCGGTCAAGGACGGCGCGCGCTTCAACTCCAGTGTCGAGTTGCTGAACCATTTGATGAACGATCAGGGCGATGTGCTGGTGCGCATCGTGCGCGAGGCGACGCTGCAGGTCGACAATATCGAGGACGGTTTGCTGGTTGGGCGCCTGCAGCAAAAGCGCGGCGAGCTGGGGCAGTTGCGCCGCGTGCTGGTTCGGCTGCAGCGCTTGTTGGCGCCCGAACCGGGTGCGCTGTTTCGGCTCTTGCGGCAGCCGCCGCCCTGGGTCAAGGCGCATGATCTGGACGAGTTGCGCCAAGCGACCGAGGAGTTTTCGCTGGTCATTCGCGACCTCTCGGCGCTGCAAGAGCGCATCAAACTGCTGCAAGAAGAGATGGTGGCGCAAGTGGGCGAGCAAACCAATCGCAGCGTTTTCACCTTGACGGTGGTGACCGTGTTGGCCTTGCCCATCAACATCATGGCCGGTATGTTCGGCATGAACGTCGGCGGCATCCCACTCTCCGAGCACCCGCATGGTTTCAGCATCCTGGCACTGGTGGTGCTGGGATTCACGGCGGTGGCGGGCTGGCTGGCGTTCAGGAAGAAGGACTGAAAGCCCGTCGCTGCGCTGTGTAGCGGCAGCCCCATGAATCTTGTGACCTAGGCCCTAGCCATGACGAATGAGCAGCAACTTTTTGAAGCCTACCGGGCCGACAGGCAAGGCCATGACATCGAGGGGTTCCGGCTCGAAGCCTTGCCGCATCTGAGCCGCTATCTGCCGCACAGTGATTGCGCTGATGCCGAGGCGCTGCTGTGCTTTTCACGCTTGAGCGCCGGCCAAGAGGCCAGGCAGATTCGCGAGCAGATCGACTACTTTGAAGCTCGCGGGCAAGATTTCGAATGGAAGCTCTATGGCTTGGAGGAACCCGCTGCGCTCAAACAATTGCTCGAAGCGCAGGGCTTTGTGGCCGACGAGCCCGAGCTGTTCATGCTCTATCCCTTGCTTGAACCCCTGCTTGAACGTACGCACGCGAAGGCCTCAGCGACTGTCGGCTTGCCTGCCGGCTTGTCTGCCGCCTTGCCTGCCGGTGTAAGCCTGCGCCGCTTGGTTGATCCGCTGGATTTGGATGATGTGCTGCAGGTGCAGGCCCAAATCTGGGGGCGAGACTTTGAATGGCTGCGCGCCAAGCTGGCAGCGAGCCTGGGCAAGCCTGAGGAAATGAGCATGTTCTGCGCCTATGCCGACGGCCAGCCCATAGGCACGGGCTGGACCGACTACCCGCCCGGTTCCAGATTCCCCGAGTTGCACGGCGGCGCGGTGCTGCCGGCCTGGCGCGGGCGGGGTGTCTATTCGGCCTTGTTTGAGCTGCGCTTCATTGAAGCGCGGGCGCGGGGCTTCGAGTGGATGGCGGTAGACGCCTCATTGATGAGCCGACCCATTCTGGAGGCCATAGGCTTCAAGCCCATTTGCCCGACTTGGCCGATGCGCTACCGTGCTCGGCCTTGAAGCGGCAGGCCTGCGGCCTTGGCCTTGAGGCCAAAGCGCTCAGAAGTCCAGGGTCCTGTAGGCGCCGCAAGCCATGGTGAAACGTGGCGGAGCCCTTGTCACGGCGGCGGTTTTTGGGTACGGGCGCCTCGGCGTCCGGGGCAAAATTGTTTACGGGGTGGCGCTGTAAAGCAATGGCGCCGGGAGGGGCGTCCGCTGAGAGTATGGTCTGCGTTCACAATGCGCTGTGAATCGGCCCAGCCTTTGACACCCCATCCATTTGACCCATCAGCCCACACATGTCGCAGCTCGCTGTCCGCACAGGCGGCCTCACAAAAGATGCCCTGTTGACCAAGCTGCACGAAGCGCAGGTCCAAATGAATGCCTATGCGATGACATTCATCCTTGATGAGGGCTTCATCGTGTCAACAAGTTCCTACACCGTCGATCTCGAGATCCTCTCGCTCGCAGATCTTGGACTGCCGGCAGGCGCTCACTATTCTGAAGTCCTTGCGGTCGCCGCTGCGGCCGGCCTGCAGCCCTGTCCGGCCGAACTCGGGCCTCACATGAGGCTGCAACTGCTTGAGCAACTGGAAGACCGCACTGCCGACACCCAAGCCGAGCGGGGAGCACCGCGGGGCTCGATCACGGTTGCATCCATGCCCTTGAAAGAAGACGATGACTTCCCCAAAGGTTTGTACCTGCGGCGTCTCGACGGGTGTCTCTGGCTGCGCGGATATCGATCCTGGTCGGGCCATATCTGGCGCCCGGAGGATGTGTTCGCGTTTGCCCATAGGGCTTAACGGGCCTTTGCGGACCTTTGCGGGCCCCGCCGGCGACTGCCATTTGCGCAGTCGGAGCCATTGCCTCTTGCGCAGCAGTCAACCGTGAATCGCTGCCGCCACGATCTGCCCGATCGAGATGCACATGGCGGCCACCACGATCGCCAGCGCCATATTCTTGTGCTCGACGATCTCTTCCCAGAGCTTGTAAGGGGTCAGCTTGTCGATGATGACAAAGCTGATCCAGAAGACCAGCACGCCGATCACGGCGTACAAGATAGAGCCCAGCACGACGGCAGGGCGTAACCACTCAAATCCACTCATACGCTACTCCTTGAAGTTTGCTTGTTTGGCGCGCCCGGCTGATCATTTGTGCCCGCCACCGCTGCTGCCCGAGCCACCATAGGACCCGCCGCTATAGCCTCCACCGCCAGGGTAGATGCGTGGTCCGCCGCTGCGCCGGCACTGCGCATATTCAGCGCTGGCTTCGCCGAAATTGTCTTTATAGCTTTGGCAATCGTCATTGCTGGTGCCGCAGGACTTCACCAGCATGAAGATGAAGAACAGCACAAACAGGCTCAGGATGATGTTGCGCATGGGGCGCTGCGAGCCGGTGTTGAAGCTCGACGCATCGCGGCTGAGTGCCCCAGCTTGGCTGGCATCGAGTTTGAAGGCCTTGGCAACCTCGGCGGCGTCGAGCTTGCGGCCCAGGCTCCAGGTGACTTCATCTGCGGTTTGCTCGCGGCTGAGCAGGGTACCGGCTTGGCCACCGGCGGCTTCATAGTCGCTGACTTGCGCGATTTGATCGCGCGCCACCGGCCAATAGAACTCGCCCAGCACATGGGTGACCTTGGCCGCATAGCTCCAGCGTTTTCTGAAGCGCTGGCCCTGCCATTCGATGCGCTCACCTTGGCCCTGGGGTGAGCCAGTCAAGGGCCGCACCAAACTCCAACCTTCCTCGGTGTCCACCAGGAAGGCAAAGCCCTCCAATTTGTTGAACAAGAGGTACTCGCGCCAAAAAGTCTGTTCGTCATCGCTGCCGGCGGCCGGCAGATCGCAGCGCTCTTGGTAGCCCACCACCTGCCACGGCAGCTTGGCGCCCGTGCTGAGCGCCAAATTGCCGATAAGGCCGACCCGGCCGAGCGGAATTTGCGGCTCGCGCCCGGCCACTTCTTGGGCGTAATGAGCGAGTCCGGCGCTTGTATCGGCGTTTGAATCTACGCCTTGGCCCTGCGAGATGTCCACCACCGCCTGGCACTGGCCGCAGACGATGGATTTGCTTTGCGCCAGCTGCGGCGTCAGCGCCGCGCCGCAGCTCGGGCACTCTAGGCTGCGCGCCTTGAGTGCGGCTTCTTGCTTGTCCTCGCGCAGTCCGTGCAAGGCCAAGTCCTCGAAGCGTACCGGCCGGCCCAGCGACCACTGCACGCCGCCCTCCGCCCCGTAGTCCAAGCTGCCGACTTCGTCTTTGCCATTGCGCAGCTCGGCCAGCCAAGCTTCGGCGCCTAGCGCTGGCGGGCGCGGCAGCTCGCCTTGCGCGGCCAGGGTCTTGACCCGTGTCAGCGCGGAAACGCGCCAGCTTGTGCCCGCCAGCACCAGCATATCGCCCAGCACCAGCTCATGGGACTGCGGCGGCGTCTCGTTCAAGCCCGACTCGAAGCTCAGCACAAATTGGCCGTTATCCTCGCTCAGCCAGGCACTCTTGCCCGAATCAAACAGCGCATGCCATTCGTTCCAGGTGCCGCTGCTGCCGCCCAGCTGCAAGCGCCCGAGCACGGTGAATGCATCGCCGGCAAAGCGCCCACCGGCACCCAGCTGCAGTGGTGAATAGTCTTCCAGCAGCTCGGCGCTGAGGCCAATTTTGCGCAGCACCGCGCCTTCGCGCAGCAAGCTACTGCGGCAAAAGGAACAGACGGCGCTGGCCGAGGCGGCGGAGGCGAACTCGACCGTCGCACCGCAGTTCGGGCAGGCTGCGCTCCAGCGGCGCTGCGCCGAGCCGGGGGAATCAGCTGGAGTCAAAGGAAATTCAGCCGAGTTTCTTCAGCAGATCGGTCTTCTTGGCGGCGAACTCCTCGTCGGTCAAGATGCCCTTGGCCTTGAGCTCGCCGAGCTTCTCCAGCAAGGCCATGATGTCTTCCGCGGTTTGTACCGGAGCTGCCGGCGCTGTTGCTGCTGCAGTTGGCGCGGCTTGGCCACCTAAGCCCGCTTGCAATTGCTGGGCCATCACTTGCCCCATGGCAAGACCTGCCCCCAGACCCATCGCGTCGCCGGCCACGCCACTTCCGCCGCCGCCACTGCCCGCACCTTCGGCAAACTTGGGGATCGCCTGCGCGGTCTGGTATTGCATGAATTGGCCCATGTTCTGGCCGATCATGCCCATGCCGATTTTCTGGTCGAGGATCTTCTGCAACTCCTCGGGCAGCGAGACGTTTTGCAGCGTGACGCTCTCCAGCTTCAGGCCTATCTTGGCGAACTCGGGCGCGGTGACGGCTTGCAGCTGCGCAGCAAACTCGACCTGATTGGCCGCCAGGTCAAGAAATGGGATGCCGGCCTGCGCGACCGCATCGCTGATGTGTTGCAGCATCATGCCGCGCAGCTGGCCGTCCAGGTCTTGGGCCGTGTAGCGCTCGCGCGTGCCCGAAATCTCGGTGTGGAAGAGCTTGGCGTCGGCAATGCGGTAAGCAAAGTTGCCAAAGGCACGCAGCCGCACCGCGCCGAAATCCTTGTCGCGAATCGTCACCGGTTGCTGGGTGCCCCAGCGCTGGTCGATCTGTTGGCGGGTGCTGAAAAAGTACACATCGCTCTTGAAGGGCGACTCGAACAATTTGTCCCAGTTCTTCAGATAGGTCAGCACCGGCAGGGTCTGCGTTGTCAGCTTGTACATGCCGGGGCCGAATACATCGGCCACCTTGCCTTCATTGACGAAGACAGCGATCTGCGACTCGCGCACGGTCAGCGAGGCGCCGTACTGGATTTCCATATCGGCAATCGGGAAACGCCAAGCCAGCGTACCGTCGGTGTCTTCGGTCCACTGAATAATGTCTATGAACTGTTTCTTGATGAAGTCCATCAGTCCCATGGTGTGCTCCTTCGTTGTAAGCGTGCGCCGCAGTATGCGACATCTGCGGCCCGGTTTTACTCTCCCTGTGGGTGATTTTCACGTGGCAGCGCAGGCACAATTCCGGCATGAAGCAAATTCCCCGTGTCAGCATCCAAACCGAAGACTTTGATCTGGGCGCGCAAACGCTGGCCCTGCGTGGGCAAGACGGCGGCATAGGCGCTGTGGTGGCCTTTGTCGGCACCGTGCGGGATGCCAGTCATGGCCAGAACGTCAGTGCCATGGAGTTGGAACATTACCCCGGCATGACCGAGGCGGCGATCGAAAGCATGATTGACGCGGCCTTTGCGCGCTTTGACATTCGCGCCGCGCGGGTGATTCACCGCGTCGGCGCCTTGCTCGCCTGTGATCAGATCGTGCTGGTGCTGGTGGCTTCGGCGCATCGCGGCCAGGCTTTTCAAGCCTGCGAGTTCTTGATGGATTATCTGAAGACGCAGGCACCGTTCTGGAAGAAGGAAACCACGCCCGACGGCGCCCATTGGGTCGATGCGCGCGACAGCGACGATGCGGCGCTGGCGCGCTGGGGCTTGGTCTCGAACAACGCCAGCGTATGACAGCCGCCATGTTCTTCCAGGCGGGAGCCGTCGCCGGCGGCGCGGCCGTCGGTGCGCTGCTGCGTTGGGCTACCGGCTTGTGGCTCAATGAGCGGTTCGCGAGTGTTGCGGGCTTTCCGCTCGGCACGCTGGTGGTCAATCTGGCCGGCGGCTTCATGATAGGCATGGCGATGGCCTGGTTTGGCCGCAGCCCTAATGATTTACTCAAACTGCTCTTGGTCACCGGCTTTTTGGGCGGCCTGACCACTTTTTCAGCCTTCTCGGCCGAGTCATTGGCTCTGTTGCAGCGTGGTGAGGCGGGCATGGCGCTGTGGCACGCGGCCTTGCACACGCTCGGCGGCCTGGGCTGCGCGGCGGCGGGGTGGCGCTTGATGCAGCAGGCTTAGCTCGCACTCTGGCTGCGGGTTTGCTCGCTTACTCTTGATCTTTTGTTGCCTTATATTGCAGATATATTAGTAAATATGATGCATGGACGCAGAAGCCGAGAGGAAGAATTTGAAAGCGAAGAAACGATTTGGGGCAGCCGGCACTCAGGCTTGCAGGGACATCTGTTTGGCGATCGGCGTGCTGCTGAGCATGGGTCTCTTGGGGGCGGCGCAAGCCGCTGCCTCTGAGTCCAATCCAGCGGCTGGTGAGGCCGGCGGCGCGGACCAGGTCATGAGTCGCAGCCACCGCTGCAGTGCCACGCTGGACCTGCGCTCGCAGGCCTTGAGTGCGCAGCAAGAGCAAGCCATCTGCCGCGAGTTGGCCGAGATTGAAGCGCGCTTTCACCGGCTGTTCGGTACCGAGGGCAAGCCGGTCAAGCATGACCTGAACAACTCGTTGCGCGCCAATATCTACGCCTCGGCCGATGAATTTGTTCGTTATGCGGGTGCGCATTTCAATATGCCGACGAACAATGGCGGCATGTATCTGGAAGGCCTGCCCGAGCAGAGCGGCAATAGGGCCGAGTTTGTTGCCAACCAAAACAAGGACGGCAGCGTGCGCAATCTCGGGCACGAGTATGTTCACTATCTGGACGGGCGCTTCAACCTCTATGGCGACTTTTGCGCCAATCTGCATGACTCCCATGAGCCGCCGGAGAACTGCGCCAAGCCCGCGCCGCAAACACCCTATCTGATCTGGTGGACCGAAGGCGTGGCCGAGTACATCGCGCGCGGCGCCGATCATCCCAAAGCCTTGAAACTGGCGGGCAGCAAGGCCTTCTCCCTGAGTCAGTTGTTTGACACCGGCTATATGAGCAATAGCGGCGATGAGCGCGTCTATGCCTGGGGTTACTTGGCCGCACGTTTCATGATCGAGCAGCAGCGGCCCAAGCTGGAGCAGATGCTGAGCTTCACCCGCAGCGGCGACTACCCGCGCTACCAGGCGCTGCTGCGCGGCTGGGGCAAGAGCTTGGATGGGGAGTTTGCGACATGGCTGGACGGTCTGAGCCCGGCGGCGGCGTCAATCAAGGCTGAGTGAGACAAGGGATGCAGGCATTGCCCTGCCTCCAAGTGCCGTCTCAAAAGCTCTTCTTCGTCACCTTTTTATGTGCGTCATTGACCAGCATCAGCGCCGCTGAGCCGTAGTACTTGTGGTACTCGGCCACCATCTCGCCGCTGCTGATGACGGGGTCGGTGCCCGTGAGCAGCTTGGCTTCCTCGATATCGCTGACGGCCAAAACGAACAAACCTCGCCACCCGTCCACGCCGTCCAATGGGCCGGCCAGAGCCAGCTTGCCCTCGGCCGCGAGACGGTTGATATTGGCGAAATGACCCTTGAACATGGCGCTGCGCGCCTCGCCCGCCGGCATCGGAGTCGGCCCGGTCTTGAGGATCACCAGCACATAGCGCCGCATGCCGTATTCGTCCGCGCCGACAGCTTGGGCCAACTCGGCGTCATAAATCGCTGCAGGCGGCTTGGGTGTCGCGGTGGGTTGAGGTGTTTGGGCGAGCGCGGCGCCCCAGGCTAAGCACAGCGTTAGGCTGGCAATGAGCATTCGCATGGCGGGCATCTCCTTTGGGGTTCGGGCAATGCTACGCCAGGCTTTGGCTGAGCGCTTGTCAGCAATATGAGGCCGCCGCTTGCGATTTACATGTTTGGCCAGCGATTGGGTTGTGGCTCAACGCCAGCGATGCAGCCCGTCAAAGTCCTCTTTGCTCAAGGCAAGGCCTTGCTGGCGCAGGATGGCGTAAGCACAGCTCAGGTGAAAGAAGAAGTTAGGCAGGGCGAACTGGCAGAGAAAGACTATGCCCGGCAGTTCTATCGTCGCGTGGCCGGCGTCACTGCTGATCGACCTGGCCTCGGCGCCTGCAAATTGCTCCGGCGTCAATTCCGCCAACCAAGCTTGGCGAGCAAGGATCATGGCCTGCAGCCCGCTCAAACCGGCCGGATATTCGCCGAAGGCCGGCACCTCCCGCCCCAAGAGTGGCGCCAGGGCCCGCAACACAAATCCGCCGGCGACCTCGACTTGGGCCCGCAGCGGCAACATATCGGCTGCCAGCCGAGCGGCGAGCAAATCGCCCTCCGACAGGGCTCCCGCCTCGATCTGCGTTTGAGCCATATCAAGCATTGCACTCAATTGGCCAAGATAGCGTTGAAAAACCGGCACCGAAGCCGCATAAAGGTTCAAGCTCATAGGTACAGGACGGGCTGAGTTGTTTGCGGCGATTGTCCGAGCAAAGCCCGGAGGCACAAGCGAATCGCGCAGCCTGCCCCTTGAATTCAGGCCAGGCCCGCCTCATTTGCCAATCAAGTTTTAACCGGAGGATTGATTCATCATGCGCCCCGACAAATTCACCACCCGTTTCCAAGAAGCCCTGGCCGATGCGCAGAGTGCGGCTGTTACGCGCGGCAACCCCTATATCGAGCCGGCCCATTTGCTGCTGGCCATGCTGGCGCAGGAAGATGGCCCCAAGGCCTTGCTGGAGCGAGCGAACGTCAAGACCGCCGCCCTCAAGACCGCGCTGGACACCATCGTTGCCGGCCTGCCGAATGTGCAAGGGGAGGGCCAGCAGGTTGGCGCCGGGCGCGACCTGGTGTCGCTCTTGCAAGCGGCCGAGAAGGAAGCCTCCAAGCGAGGCGATCATTTCATTGCCAGCGAGATGTTCTTGCTGGCGCTTTGCGACGCCAAGACCGATCTGGCCGGCATTGCGCGCGGCCATGGCCTCAGCCGCAAGGCGCTCGAAACCGCGATCGAGGCGGTGCGCGGTGGCCAAAAAGTCGACAGTCAGGAGTCCGAAGGCAACCGCGAGGCCCTGAAGAAATACACGCTGGATCTGACCGAGCGCGCACGCGCCGGCAAGCTCGACCCGGTGATTGGGCGAGACGATGAAATTCGCCGCTCGATCCAGGTGCTGCAGCGCCGCACCAAGAACAACCCGGTCTTGATCGGCGAGCCTGGTGTGGGCAAGACGGCCATCGTCGAAGGCCTGGCGCAGCGCATCGTCAATGGCGAAGTGCCCGATTCGCTGAAGAACAAGCGCATCCTGGTCTTAGACATGGCGCTGCTTTTGGCCGGCGCCAAATACCGTGGAGACTTCGAGGAACGTCTGAAGTCGGTCTTGAAGGAAGTGGCTCAAGACGAAGGTCAGACGATTCTCTTCATCGACGAAATCCACACCATGGTCGGTGCGGGCAAGGCCGAGGGCGCGATCGATGCCGGCAATATGCTGAAGCCCGCTTTGGCGCGTGGTGAGTTGCATTGCATCGGTGCGACCACGCTGGACGAGTACCGCAAATATGTTGAGAAAGACGCGGCGCTGGAGCGGCGCTTCCAGAAGGTGCTGGTCGACGAGCCCAGCGTCGAGGCGACGATCGCGATCCTGCGCGGCTTGCAAGAGAAGTACGAGGTCCACCATGGCGTGGAGATCACCGACCCGGCGATCATTGCCGCGGCCGAACTCTCACACCGCTACATCACCGACCGCTTCCTGCCCGACAAGGCCATCGATTTGATCGACGAGGCGGCGGCCAAGATCAAGATCGAGATCGACTCCAAGCCCGAGGTGATGGACAAGCTGGATCGCCGGATGATCCAGCTCAAGATCGAGCGCGAAGCGGTGCGGCGCGAGAAGGACGAAGGCTCGATCAAGCGCTTTGATCTGATCGAGGTGGAGTTGCTCAAGCTGCAACGTGAATACAACGACCTGGAAGAGATCTGGCTGGCCGAAAAGGCGCAGGCGCAGGGCTCTGCACATGTGAAGGAAGAGATCGACCAGATCCGCCAGCAGATCGAGGAATGGAAGCGCAAGGGCGATTTCAACAAGGTGGCTGAGCTGCAATATGGCCGCCTGCCCGAGTTGGAAACCAAGCTCAAGGATGCGCAGGCCAAGGAGGCCGGCAAATCCGGCAAGAACGCCGCCCCAGGCGTGCGGCCTAGCCTCTTGCGCACCATGGTTGGCGCAGAGGAGATCGCCGAAGTGGTGGCGCGCTCGACCGGCATCCCGGTCTCCAAGCTGCTGCAGGGCGAGCGCGACAAATTGCTGCAAATGGAAGGCAAACTGCATCAGCGTGTGGTCGGCCAGGATGAGGCGATCACGGCGGTGGCCGATGCAATCCGCCGCTCAAGGGCAGGTTTGAGCGACCCGAATCGGCCGCTCGGTTCCTTCTTGTTCCTCGGCCCCACCGGTGTGGGCAAGACCGAGCTGTGCAAGGCGCTGGCGGGCTTTTTGTTCGACAGCGAAGAGCACCTGATCCGCATGGACATGAGCGAGTTCATGGAAAAACACTCGGTGTCACGCCTGATCGGCGCGCCGCCGGGCTATGTCGGCTACGACGAAGGCGGCTACCTGACCGAGGCGGTGCGGCGCAAGCCTTATAGCGTGCTGCTGCTGGACGAGGTCGAGAAGGCGCACCCGGATGTCTTTAATGTGCTGCTGCAAGTCTTGGACGATGGCCGCCTGACGGACGGGCAGGGCCGCACGGTGGACTTCAAGAACACCGTCATCGTGATGACCAGTAACCTCGGGTCTCAGCAGATCATGGGCTTGGTCGGCGAGCCCAAGGAAGTGATCCGCGAGGCGGTCTGGGGTGAGGTGAAGGCGCATTTCAGGCCCGAGTTCTTGAACCGCATCGACGAGACGGTGATCTTCCATGCGCTCGACGCCAAGAACATTGCCGCGATCGCCAAGATCCAGCTGCAGATTCTCGAATCGAGGCTGGAGAAGCTGGAGATGAAGTTGGACGTCAGCGACGAGGCGCTGGCCGAGTTGGCCAAGGTTGGTTTTGATCCGGTGTTTGGTGCGCGGCCGCTCAAGCGCGCGATCCAGCAGCGGGTCGAGAACCCCTTGTCCAAGCTGATCCTGCAGGGCAAGTTTGGCCCCAAAGATGTGATCCCGGTCGACGTGCTGGACGGCGAGTTCCACTTCGGGCGAGTGGTGCACTGAGGCTTGCTCTTTGGACGGCCCTGTAATGGGGCCGTCGCTTGGCTAGTCTTCTCTTGTGCACTTTGATAATGGGGGGCTGAATCGAATGATTCAGCCCCTTCGGTTTTTGTTTGTTTCGCGCCAGTCAAGCCTATGTTTTCTCCTGTTGTTGAGTCTTTTTGGCAAAGCCAATTCCTTGCCGAGACAGCGGTTTTCGACAGTGAACGCCTGAGCGTGCACATCAAGCCCGAACTGGAGGAGGCGCGCCGGCTGGTCTTGCTCAAGCGCGCGGAGGGCAAGCTGATGGTGGCCCTGAAGCCGGCGTTGGCGCAGCAGGTCGGTTTGTTGTCACAGGCCCAGAACTTGACGCCGGAAAGCTTGCGGCTGATGTTGCGGGCTGCAGGCATTGCCTTGCACGGTGCTGACCATGTTTTCCATTTCAGCGAGGCGGCATTGGCGGCCTTGTTGGCTGAGCCGCAGGCCGCGCACATCCGTCCTTTGAGTGCTGCCGATGAAAAACTGTTTGCCGATTTCCTGTCGCAGTCAAGTGAGCAGGATTTGGATGATGCTTGGGTCGAGCTGGATCACTGGGCGGTGTTTGGCGCCTTTGATGCGCAGGGCCAGCTGATGTGCGCGGCCAGCATGTACCCCTGGGACGGCGCGCCAATTGCGGACATCGGTGTGTTGACCTTGCCCGCGTTTCGCGGCCAGGGCCAAGCGCGTCGGGTCGTGCGGGCCATTTGTCGCCATGCGGCTCAAGCCGGGTATCAAACGCAATATCGCTGCCAACTGGACAACGCGGCCTCGATTGCCCTGGCCCAGGCCGCCGGTTTGAGTTTGTATGGCAATTGGGACGTGATCGCGCAGGACGCGGATGCATAGGCCAAACCGGCATGCGGCCGGTGGCCTTGTGTGTAGAACGTGCTGCTGGTGATGCCGCTCAAATAACGCATTCGCCTAGCGTCGGGCCGGCTTGCCCCTACGCACGGCTGCGATGTGCCGGGCATCGCCTGACAAGTCAAGCAGTTGCCGCCACTGGTGAATCTTTTCGCCTAGGGTATTTCACAGGCTTGAGCCTAACGGCGCGCTGCTACATTCCTCACCCGTGAGATTCAGAGAACGCAAGGCGCCGGAGAGCGTCTGCGCCAGTTGACGCTATCGCTTAGGGAGGGTTTTTGATGAGCAATGATCTGAAGTCCATGCTGGCTGTTGCCGGCTTGGCAATCGGTTTGGCCGTGAGTTCGGGTGCCGCGCTGGCAGAGAATACGAATCTGGCGCCGGGCTTTACTCAGCTGGCCAAGGCCGCCAAAGTGGTGGTCATGCCGGTAGACGTCGAGCTGTTCTCGATGTCAGCCGGTGGCGTCAATGAACCGCGAGCCGATTGGACGACGGCGGCCCACGGACATATGAAAGCCGCCCTGGCCAGCAAGTCTAAGAAACTCGGGTTTAGCGCGGAGCCCATGAGCGAGGGGGCGGCCGACGAGTTTGCCGAACCCATTGCCCTGCATGCAGCAGTGGCGCGTTCAATTGCCTTGCATCACTCGGTGGGTGGAGTTTGGGCGCTTCCGACTAAAGAAGGCAAGTTGGATTGGAGCTTTGGCGATGCAATGAAGCAGTTGCAAGCCACGACGGGCGCGCAGTACGGCCTCTTTGTCTGGGTGCGAGACAGTTATGCCACCGCCGAGCGCAAGTTGGCGATGGCGGGCCTGGCGCTGCTGGGCATAGGTCTGGCAGGGGGTACTCAGACCGGTTATGCATCGCTGGTTGATCTGAACAGTGGTCAAGTGATGTGGTTCAACCGGCTGGCGCGTGCCAGTGGCGATCTGCGTGAGGCCGAAGCAGCGGCCGAATCTATCGAGGCCTTGCTGGCCGGTTTTCCCAAGGTGCAATGAAGCGCCGTGGGCTTTTGGCGGCCCTTGGCATAGGCTGCGCCCATTGTTCTGCAATGGCTCAGGGCAGCGCTTGGTTGGCGCCCGCTCGTTTTGCCAAGCCTGACGCGGCCAGCGACGAGGGCGGGCTTTGGGCCATGATGGACCGGGAGGAAGCCCGGCTGCGGCGCAGCCCCTTCATGTTGCGCGATGCTCCGCTGCGCGACTACATCCAGGACATTGCCTGCAAGCTTGCTGGCGAGCATTGCGCCGATGTGCGGGTCTATCCCGTTCGCACGCCTTTTTTCAATGCCAGCATGGCGCCCAACGGCATGATGCAAATATGGAGCGGCTTGCTGCTGAGAGTCGACAACGAGGCTCAGCTGGCGGCGGTGATCGGTCATGAGATCGGCCACTATATGCAGCGCCATACCTTGGAGAAGCTGCGTGATGTCAAGGCGCGCAGCGCCTTTGGTATGTTCATGGGCATGTTCGGTGTGGTGGGCCTGGTTGGGCAGTTGGCCATGTTGTCGGGTGCTTTTGGTTTCTCGCGCGACCAGGAGCGCGAGGCCGACGGCATCGGCTTGGATCTGATGCGCAAGGCCGGCTACGACACCCGCGAGGCCGCCAAGGTCTGGGAGAATTTGCGCGCCGAGGCCGCCGCCGCTCACGACCCCTCAAGATCCAGTCCGATGTTCGCTACACACCCGGCGTCTGAGGAGCGCAGCGCGACCCTGGCGCTCCTTGCAGCGGCGGACGGCGGGGGCTTTGTCGGGTTTACAGAGTTGAGTAGCCGGCTGGCTGGTTTGCAGCAGTTGATGCTGGAGGACGAATTGCGGCGCGGCCAACATGGCGAAACCCTGGTCTTGCTGGACCGGCTGATAGCTCGTTCGCCTAAGCGCAGTGATCTTCTGTATTTCCGTGGCGAGACACGGCGACAGCGGGCCGCCGGGGATGACGGTGACCGGGCACTGCAAGATTTCGAGCAGGCCCTGCAACTCGGTCAGGAACCGGCCCAATTGCACCGCGCCTTGGGCTATCTGTACCAAGGTCGCGACAAGCCAGAGCAGGCCCGAGAGGCCTTTGCCCGTTATGTCGAGCTGGCCCCCGAGGCCGCTGACCTCGCGTTGATCAAGAGTTTTCTATGAGGGAGTATTCGGTGATGAAAAACAAGAATCTGGCAGGCCTGTTGGCCGCCGCGACTTTGGTGCTGGTGCTGTCGGGTTGTGCCGCCGTCAGCAAAGTGTCCACGGGTGATGCCTTGGTCGGTGACCGTATGGCGCTCAAGTTAGACACATCCTGGAACCAATTCGAACGCGGTTTGGGTAACGATACCCCGACCTGGACCGTTGAAGGCGTGACCATAGACGCTTTGCAGTTCTATGTGGGTATCAAGGACGGGCAGCCGATTGCCAAGCTGCCTGACGCGGCTAAGAACCAGAAGCCGTTGAATTTCAAGTCCTCCATGCAAGCAGCCGATGTGGTGGCGCTCTATCAGGCGATGTTGACCCGTGATGGCTCAAGCTTCGAGCTTGTCAAGCTAGAGCCGGCCGAGTTCCTGGGCGGTAAGGGCTTTCGCTTCGAGTACGCGCTGAATCGCAAGGTCGATGATGTTCCAATGCGCGGCCTGGCCTATGGGACGGTGCAAAAGGGCGAACTGTTCGTGATCCATTACAGCGCACCGCGCCTGGTGTTCTTCCCTCGCTACCAAGCTCGCGTCGAGACTCTGGCTCGAGGTGCCAAGCTAAAGTCGTGAGAGCGGGAGGGCGGGCCGCCGATCACGGCGCCGGCCCTAGAGATTCGTTTCGTATCAATGACCTTGGCTTGACTTGAAAAGCGCTTGCTCGATCAGGAAAACAGCGCTCTAGCGCATTCCCGAGCGCGCTGCGGCACGCTGCCTGCCAAGGCAATGGCCGGGCTTGAGCGGCCGGGCTGAAGCAGCTGCTCGAACACCGCCTGTACCTGCGCGCCCGTGACCGCTTGCATGTGCGCCATCGCTTCTTGGGGCTCGCGCAGGCGGCCGAAGTTGAACAGCTCTTGCGCGGCGGCTTCCATGCGCCGCGCAGGTTGCTCCAGCGCCCGCAGGCTGCGCACCTGTAACTGCTTGCGTGCACGCGCCAGCGCGACTTTGTTCAGCGGCCCGTCGGCCTGACGCTGCAGCAAATGCTGCATCGCTTTTAAGAACTCCTCGGCCTGGGCCGGTGCCGTCGCGCCCTCGATCAAAAACTGGCCGTAGAGCGGCAGGATGTCGGCTGAGCAGGCGACGTGATAGGCCAGCCCGCGGCGCTCACGGATCTCGTCCAGCAGCGGCGAGCTCATGCCCTCGCCCAGCAGGGCGGCGGCCAGCACATGGGGCAGATGCCGGCGGCTCTTGTACTCGCCCAGGCTGGGCGCTTCAAAGCCCAGCATCAGCTGGCATTGGCCGCTACCGGCCATGCGGCGCGTTTTCATGCCACCTTGCCAGAGCGGTGCGCTCAGCGCATTCGGCTGACCCTCAGGCATGGCGCCGAAGAACTGCTCAACCAGTCGCGTGAACGCCTCCCCATCCACCGGCCCGGCCACGGCCACCACCACATTGCTGGCGGTGTATTGGGCCTGGACGTAGGCCATCAGCTCATCGCGGCTGAAGCGCAGGATATTGGCGCGCGTGCCGATGATGGGTCGCCCAGCTGCATGGCGCTGGCCATAGCAAGCGCGGTCCAGCAACTGGAAGACGACGCTGCTGGGGTCGTCCTCGAACTCGTTGAACTCCTGTTCGATCACGCGCCGCTCTCTTTCCAGCTCATCGGCCGGAAAGTTGCTGTTCAGCACAATGTCGGCCAGCCAGGCCACAAAGGCCGGCAAGTCGGCTGGCAAGCCTTCGATGTGAAAGGCGGTGTGGTCCTTGTCGGTGTGGGCATTGACCTCGGCGCCCATGGCCTCGGCGTCGAGGTTGATGCACTGGCAATCACGGCTCGCCGTGCCCTTGAAGGCCATGTGTTCCACGACATGGCTGATGCCGTTCAGCCGGGCGCTCTCATCGAGGCTGCCGGTGCGTATGAACACGCTCAGGCTCACCGTTTGGCGCCAAGGCATGGGAATCACGACGGTGCGCAGGCCGTTTGGCAGCGTTTCGAACTGGGCGCTGTGGCTGGAGTGGAAGGCGGTCAAATTGTCCAAAATGGTCTGTGGGTGTCGATGTGCATTGGGGGGCTGAACCAAGTTTAAAGATGAGAGGGCGGTCAGCGTTGAGGTTAGCTCTTGCTGCGTGATTCCTAATGTCGATTCCTTGTGCCAGCTTTGAGTATCGCGCGGGTATTGGCGAGCGGTTGGAACGTGTTCGGTGTGGTCGTTGACAGGCAGGCAACAGGAGCGCCGGAAGTTGGACCAGCCCCGTCTTGGCTCCGAAGCTTTGGCGCGCTTGACGAAATGCAAGAAGGGAGACCTAACCCTCAGGCTCCGACTGCCGCCATCGTCGCCTTGACGCTGCTGTTTATGGTGACGGCGCCGGTGTTCTTCGCCTTGTTGACTGCGCTGGTTCAGAGGTACTGAAGTGGATGTGAATAACTTCTTGCTTGCGCGGATATCCGGCGGCTGGATGATCTATAGAATCCGCTGGATCTAAAAATGCCGCCAACACATGGCGCGGGAGGACCAGCGGGATGAAAAAGCTGATTGTTGTTTTTTTCGGAGTCTTGCTTAGTGCCTGCGGGGGGGGCGGCAGTAGTGGCGGGGGCGATGCAAAGACGCCGGAACCCCCGGCGATCCAGACCAATACCCGCATCAGCGGGCAGGTCTTGAGTCCGCAAGTGATAGGCGCTTCGGTACAGGCCTTTGCGGTCGCCAATGACGGTACGCAAACCCCGGTCGGCAAAACAGTAACCGCAAGCGATGGCAGCTTCGAGTTGGAGGTCAATCTGCCCGAGGCTTCGGTCTTCTTGGTGCAGGCCACCGGTGGAACTTACACGAGCGAATCGACCACCGTAAGTCAGCCCCTGGACGCAATCATTCGCGCTGTCGATGTGCGCGCCTCTGCTGCGCACAAGCTGCACATCAGTCCTTATACCGAGGTGGGCGTCAGGTTCCTCAGGCAGCAGGCTGCGCCTGATTGGTCGACCCCCGCAGTCGCAGCGGCCAACGCCAAGATTGCAGCGTGGTTGGGCGTGAGCTCCGTTCTCAACTTTCAGGTGCTGGACTTGAGAAAGCCCTTCACCGGCGTTCCATCGGTGAACACCGATGTGGCCATGTCTCTCTACCTTGGCGTCTTTAATAGTTTTTCCAAGCGCTTGGATGGCGCTACCGCGCCGTCGATGGCCCGTAGTCTGGATGGCTTGGAACGCCTAATGCTGATCGATGAAGAGGATGACCGGCTTTTCCCTGCCTTTTTAGGCGGTATGGCGGATTTCGTCGATTTGATGGCCATTGGGCCGAGTGAGAAACTCAGCACTAAGTCACTCCTGTTTGGCGGCGCGATGCAGCCGCTGGGTGAGTGGGAGATAAAAAAGATAACGCCCAAAGGGGTCAGCAGCGGCTCGGTGACTGCAAAGATGCAGAACGATGTGCTCAAGCTGGTTGATGAGCCCCTGGGGAAAACTCGCTTCAACAAACGCGGCGCCTTGATTGGCTTCACTTCGGGCACCGATGCGACGCAATGGACCACCAGCTTTACGAACAGTGTGGCGGAGGTGTTTGGTGATGGGGAGATCGGCATTGGCCGATGGAATGGCGGCGCGATCGCCAGTGCGACGCTGGTCGGGGATGAGCTCCAGCCTGGGATGTACCAATTGAACCGCGAGGCACTTCAGTATGCCGTGGCGGCCCCGGCCTTAGCGAGTCCCGGATGTGGTGCGCGCGTCCTGAATCTGCTGGCAAGCACCGAAGCCAGTTTGCCCTCCCTGGCCTTTGGCGCGGAGCGCGCTTTTGTCGGCCTGACGGCGGACTCCACGCTGGGCCTCCAGTACCTGGGTAGCACCTATGTTGGGGCAGACATCGGTCTGCGTATGGCGGATCAAACGGTGGCGCGTTTCAGAACTCGCGGCGGGTCCGGTATGCCTTGGCTCTCTGACCAAGCCGTGGGCAAGGCGGAATACATCGTGCTGGAACCTGTGTCCCCGACCGCAACATCGGCTAACCAGTACTTGCAAATGCGTTTGGCTGTCGGCGGTGAGGGCGCGCGTAAGGCTGCGGCCAAGCTCAGGCTGGAGGTTGGTGGTCAGTTGACAGAGATCGCTGCTGCTTTCGGCGATCCCAATGTGCAACCGCAGACCAAGGGTTGCGGCAACTCTGGGACGGTTGGCCCTGGTTTGAGCTCCCGGCCGGTCGATGGGCCTGCCAATGTGTTCATGCATGTCGATGGTTCCCAGTTCCATATGGGCGCTTGGAAAGATGCTCGTTTCGGCGCGTCGGGCGAACTGGCAGCCGTGCTTTCGCCTTATGTCTTCTCAGGCCCTGTTTATGAGCTTGCCGGCACCGCCCAAGCAAGCATTGGGCGCGTCAATGTGACCGAGAACTATCCAGACAATAAAAACAGGACCTGGTCGGTGCCCTATGCAGTGAGCATCCCGGGGGCGAAAGTACCCAATACAGGCACGTTCCGCTACACACTGATCGCGCAAACCGGCGTGATGTTGGGCCGGGGCTCCGGCGACGCTCAAATCCCCCCAGGCATTGTGTCCAGTGCGCAACTGGAGATTGTGTTTGGGCAGAACCCTGTGGGTACCTTCAGCCCTTGGTACGGCACCGCACTATTCCGAGCAGAAGGCTCGGTGGCGGGGCAGTCGTTCTTGCTGGGCGAAGGATCCGATCGGAGGCAGGCACTGAGTGGCCTCTTCTATGGCGAGGGCTTCAATGCGGGCTCTGGCGTGACGGGGGCCATCAGTGGCCCCGACGGTGAGTATGCCGTTGTGAGCTATAGCGCAAACATTGCTACCCTGCCGCTTTACGGCACCTTGTTGTTCAAGCGGCAATAGTGGGGGGTGTACCGGGGGCGGTTCTGAAGTTGGCCGTTCTGTCGTATTGAACCGCCTCCGGGCAAGGCCAACCAGACCTCATTGCGCCGCATGAATCAGGGGTCAAGGGTCAGGTCTTGCACTCAGGCAAATTCCAACTAAGTTTCGACGACAGACATGGGCATGTATCAAATCTGTAGGCGACGCCTGACCCTATGCCTGTGTGCTCGCCCGGCATCGTGCGGGTAGAGCCGAGCTGGCATGAACGGCAGTCTTCCGGATGGATCCTAAGGTCAAATCTTGTATGGCCGCTTCGGGCCCATCGGGGCCGCGTAGCAAAAAGTTCTCAGCCACTCATTTGTTCAAGCTCAGCCCACGCCGCTTCAAATAGGGCTCGAGCTTTGGCTTCGACCCGACCATCGTCTCGAACTCCGCCATGATGTCCTTGCTGCCGCCAATCGAGAAGACATGGCGCTTGAGCTGCTCGCCCACCGGGCGGCTTAAGCCCCCGTTTTTCTCTATCCACTCGACCGTGGTCGCATCCAGCAGCTCGCTCCACAGATAGCTGTAGTAGCCGGCCGAATAGCCGCCGACCATATGGCTGAAGTAGGGCGAGCGGTAGCGCGGTGCGACCAAGGTCTGCCCGGGGCCAAAGCCTTCTTGTTCCAGCACTCGAGCTTCAAACGCCATCACCATTTCGGGCTTGGGGACTTCGGCCAAGCTCAGTTGATGCCAGCGCTGGTCAAGCAGCGTCGCGCCCAGGTATTCGGTGGTCGCGAAGCCCTGGTTGAAAGTGCCCGCGCCCAGCACTTTGTTCAACAAAGCCTCGGGCATGGGCGCGCCGGTCTGATGGTGGCGGGCGTAATGTTTGAACACCGAGGGCCAGGTCTGCCACATCTCGTTGACTTGGGAGGGGAACTCGACATAGTCGCGCGGCGTGCCGGCCAGGCCAGGGTAGCGGATGTCGCTGAGCATGCTGTGCAGGTTGTGGCCGAACTCATGGAACAGGGTTTTGGTCTCGTCCCAGGTCAAAAGCGTGGGCTGACCGGCCGCAGGTTTGGGGATGTTCATGTGGTTGCCGACGACCGGCTTTTCGCCGAATAGCCGGCTCTGTCGCACATAGCCGTTAGCCCAGGCGCCGCCGCGCTTGGTGGGGCGGGCGTAGAAGTCAAACAACAGCAGCGCCTGCGTCTTGCCATTCGGCGCGAAGACCTCCCAGACCTGCACATCCGGGTGGTAGATCGGCAGATCGTGGCGCCGCTTGAAGGTCAAACCGAAGAGCTCGGTGGCGGCATGGAAAACACCGCGCTCCAGCACCGTCTGCAATTCAAGGTAGGGGCGCAGCTGCTCGCCGTCGTAGCCATGTTGGACGGCACGCAGACGCTCGCTGTAGAAATCCCAGTCCCAGGCCTGCAAGGCGAAACGCGGCTTGCCGGCGGCGTCTTGTTCCTGGTCGGCCAGCTGTTGCAGCGCGGCCTGTTCCTTGCGTGCCGAGGCCACTGCCGCAGGTGCGAGTTGGCGCAGCAGCGCATTGACCGTCTTGACCTCCTTGGCGGTCTGCTCCTGCAATTCAAAGTCGGCATAGGTGGCAAAACCCAGCAGCGCGGCGCGCTCGGCGCGCAGGGCGGCAAAGCGGCTGACCAGGGCTGTAGTGTCGTTCGCATCGCCCTGGCTGCCGCGTGCAATCGAGGCCTTGTAGAGCTGCTCGCGCAGGGGGCGGTGCTGCAAACGGTGCAACAGGGGCTGGCCGGTGGTGTTTTGCAGCGCTATTCGAAAGCGTCCGTCGGCTTGCTTCAGCGCGTCGATTTCGGCATCGCTTAGACCTGTCAGCGCAGCGCGGTCGGTGATGAACAAGGCCGCGTCGTTGACGCCAGCCTGCACCTTGCGGTTGAACTCGGCGCCCATCTGCGCGAGTTCGCTGTTGATCTCGCGCAGGCGTTGCTGCTTGTCGGGAGGCAATTCGGCGCCGGCGCGGCGCAGATTGCGGTGCATGCGCTCCAGCAGGCGTTGCTGCTCGGCGTCGAGTTTGGGTTTGGCCTTGAGTAGCGAGTCAATGCGGGCGAACAGGCGTGGGTCCATCGCAATGCGGTCGCGGTGCGCGGCCATTTCGGGCGCAAAGCGTTGCTGCAAGGCTTGGCGGCTAGGGTTGTTGTCGGTGCCGCTGAGGCTGCCCAGCATGTTTTGCGTGCGGCCAAGCAGGCGCCCAGCGCGCTCCATCGCTTCTACCGTGTTCTCGAATGTCGGCGCCGCCGGATTGCGCAGGATGGTGTCGACTTCACGCCAGTGCAGCGCCATGCCGGCCTGCAGAGCTGGCGCGAAATCGGCGTCTTGGAGCTGGTCGAAATGGGGGTAGCCGAGCGGCAGGGTCGAGGGCTGTAGCAGCGGGTTGTCACGTGCGCCGGCTGCGAAGCTGGCGGCGAGCAAGAGGGGCAGTAGCAGTTTGCGCATGGGGCCGTTGAGTTGGGAGTTGGATCAAGTGCGAACGAGTATCGCAGCGGCTCACAGCCCGTGCTGCCGGGGATTACGCTGCATGCTGCCCGCGACCTAGCGATTTATCCGCGAGAATCGGGACTGTCCGCCATTCACGGCGCCTTTGAAAACAGCAGTCGAAAAAGATCATGAACGAAGAAGCCAAGCCAGAAACCATCGCAGCCCCAGCCGCTGAGAAGCCCGCCATCCCTGACCGGCTGTCGGTGGACGAGCGCAGCCCGCATTTCAACGCGGCCGTGTTCCAGCATGAAATCGGCATTCGTCTGAACGGCAAAGAGCGTTCCGACGTTGAGGAGTATTCGATCAGCGAAGGTTGGGTGATGGTTCGCGCCGCCAAGACGCGCGACCGCAAGGGCAACCCGCTGATGATGAAGATCAAGGGCAAGGTCGAAGCGTTTTACAAGTAAGCAGCTGACCGGGCGTCGCCACGATCACCAGCGTGATTGGTGATCCTCGGTCACGCCGAGCAAGCCTTTGACGGCGAAAGGCAGGGCGTCTTTCGAGGTCTTGACCTGGCCACTGAACGTGCCGACCGGCTGGATGTAATGGCTGGCGGCGATGAATAGATTGCGGTCTTCCTGGCGCGCGCCCTCCGGGCTAAAGCTCAAGTCGAGCAGACCGTCATCGGTGCTGACGCGCCAAGGCGCCATGGGCTGCTTGGGCTCAAACTCAAAACGCGCCGCGCCCAAGGGGATCAATTCCCCCTGCAGCCAGAGCGCGTTCTCGTTGGCGCCGAAATAGCCGTTCTGCAAATTGAAGCCAACTTCCGGGCTGTGCGCGCAGGCCCAGCGCCAATCGGTGTTGCGGGCCAAGAGCCCGTTGGAGGCATCCACGCTGGCGATCGCATCTTCAAGGGAGAAAGAAGCTTGGCCGCCGACCTTCAACTGACCTTTGACCTTCAGCGCCGGGCTCTTTTGGGTCGCATGGGCCACGCCGCCGTTTTCTATCCGGCCTATGGCCAAGAGCATGGGCGCGGCGTCAGTCAAGCGCAACTCGGCTTGCAAGTCGATGCCAGCGGTCTGCACCTTCAGACTCAGTGTGTCCTCAGGCTGATGGCGCAGGCTCAGGCGCGCGCCCGGGCCGCGAAACCAACTATCGCATCCGCTCAGCGGCTGATCCGACACGCGGCATTGCAGGCCCGGCATGCCGTCTTGGCGCCAATTGGCTAATAGGCTCTTGCTGCGGCGCTCGAACACATAGGCGAATGCGGTGCAGGTCCAACCCAGGTCGACGATGGCCACGCCGATGAACAACTCACCATTGCCCAGCCCCACATAGTGCCAGCGCTTGTGATGCAGGCGCTGCCACAAGGCCGAGCGCCGATGAGGCTCGCTCAAGGCGCGCCAGTCAATCGTCGCGATGCGTCCGGCATAACGGCCGATTGCCGGTGCGCCGTCTATCACCACCTCGGGCGGTGGCGCCGGCAAGCGGCTGCGGGCTTCAGTCATAGGGGGTCTCTCAAATGCTGTTTGCGCCAATTCGCTGGGGCCATGCCGGTCCATTGACCGAAGGCGCGCGTGAAGGCACTTTGCTCGGAAAAACCCAAGAGCAGCGCGATCTCGCTGAGCTCCAGATCGGGGCTGCGCAAATAGGCTTCGGCGAGTTGCCGGCGCGTGCCGTCCAGCAGCGCTTGGAAGCTCAGGCCTTGCTCGGCCAGGCGCCGCTGCAGGCTGCGCGTGCTGAGGTGGTGGGCCCGCGCCAGCGCGTCCAGCGAGGTGTGGCCTTCGCGTATCAAGGCCACCAAGCTGAGCCGGAAGGCCGCAACGGGTGCCGCCACCTGGCTGACCGCTTGCAACAAGGCTTCAGCTTGGGCGTCCAGCAGCGCCAAGAGGGCAGGGTCAGACTTGCGCAGCGGCAGTGAGAGGTCTCGCGTCGCCAGCAGCAGCCTTGTCGAAGGCTGTTCAAAATAGACCGGGCAGCCGAAGAAGCTCAAGTAAGGCGAGGTATCGAGCGGCCTTGGGTTGACGAAGTCGACTTGCAGAGGCGCCAGCCGCCGACCGGTGAAGTCACGCGTCAGCTGTACCAGCGAGGCCAGCGCGGTCTCGTCAACCAAGGCGCCCGGGCGCCCGCGTGCCGTGCCCCACTCAATGCAAAGGCCTTGTTCGCTAAGCTCGACCTGTGCCGGGTTGACGTCATAGACCGAGTTGTGAAAGCGCTCCAGGCGCTGCAGCGCCGCGAACAAGTTCGGACAGGCCAGCGCCGCGAAGCCCACCACCCCGAAATGCCGCGCGCTGATGCCGGCGGCCAGGCGCAGGCTCAACGCAGGGCGGGGGTCCAACGCTTGGGCCCGATCCAGTGCGGTGCGCCATGTGGCCAGCGCCACAAAATGGCCGCTGGGCAAGGGGCCGAGCAGCTTGTGGGGGTCAAGCCCCAGCCCGCGCAAATACTCGTAGAGCAGATGCACATAGGAGGCGGCAAGGCGGGCTTCGGTCATGGGGCATGATGATGCCGCAGCGCAGCACTCATCACAGCCGTGGTTTACCCCGCGCCAACTTGGCGCGTATGGTCAAGGCAAAACGCACATAAGCTTGCAAGATCGGCAGCTCGGTTTGAACCAAAAGGCCTGTGAAGACATGGAACCCTTGCTCGATTTTTTTCGCCAGCATCTCGACCCGCGCGACCTGACCCTGCTGCTCTTGTCGCCGCTGTTCATGCTGAGCATCGCGCTGGAGGCCTGGCGCTTTCGCAAGACGCCCGGCGTTTACACCTGGCGCGATACCTTCATGAGCATGAACAGCGGCGGCAGCTATTTGTTCGTCGATCTATTGCTGGTGATTGTCTTGGTGATCCCGGCGATGCAGTGGGTCTATCAGTTCCGGCTATGGACGATAGAGATCACGCCCTGGACCTTTTTTGCGCTCTTTCTGGGCGTTGAAGTGTTGTATTACGGCTTTCACCGCGCCAGCCACCGCATCCGCTGGTTCTGGTGCGCCCATGTCGTGCATCACGGCTCCGAGCATATGAACTTCACCACCGCTCTGCGCCAGAGCTGGTTCTATGCGATTGCCGGCAATTGGTTGTTCTACACGCCCATGGTCTGGCTGGGCTTCGAGCCGCATTGGGTCTTGTTTGCGTTGTCTCTGAACCTGGGCTATCAGTTCTTTGTGCACACGCAGTGGGTGGGTAAGCTGCCGGCCTGGTTCGAGTGGCTGTTCAACACGCCCTCGCATCACCGCGCTCACCATGGCCGCAACCCCGTTTATATAGACCGTAACTTCGGCGGCACCTTGATCATTTTTGACCGTCTGTTCGGCAGCTTTGTGCCGGAGCAGGAGGCGGTTGACTACGGCCTGGAGCATCCGGTGCCGACCAATAATCTGGTCTGGCTGAATGTGCATGAGTGGGCGGCGATGTTGAAGGACATGCGGCGCGAGTTGCGCGAGAAGGGCTCGTGGTGGCTGGCTTTCAAGCATTTGTGGGCGCCGCCGGAGTGGGAGCGGGGGGATGTGGGGTAGTGGTGAGGCTGCAGGCCCTTAGCGCCCCGGATCTTCACGGTAGATTTGGCACCTGACCTCGAATTCGAACTCTTATTCGTGCCCCGTCTGCACTTCATCCTCCCCTCGGGTCGCAATTACCACCAAGTCTTGCGTTTGCACTGTCGCATTCGCCGGGCTTGAGATCAGAGCACTGAAGCTTACCTGGAAGCCGGCAGCCGTGATGTGGGCCAGGATGTCGTCGGCGCTGCGGTAGGCTGTATACAGGCTGTGCCCGTTGACCTCGATGGAGCCAGACTGCGCGGGGTCGCCGGTGAGGCTTGTGAGGTAGAGAGAGGCCGAGGGCCGCAGGTGGGTGTACAAGGCCTTGAGGCATTGGTCGGCGTCCCCATCGTTGAGATAGCTCAGGCCGAAGGAAAAAACCGCTGCGTCGAAGCGTCGACCCTGGCGGTTCAGTAGGGCCAGGTCGCGGCAGTCGCCCACTTCAAAGACCGCATCCTGTATTTTTCGGCGCGCGATCTCTATCATCTCGGGGGCCAGGTCCAGGCCATGGATGCGCAGGCTTGGACGGCGCGCTAGCAAATAAGCGCTGACGTTGCCCGGGCCGCAGGCGAGGTCCAGGAGGGCGGTCTGTTCGAGTCTCAGTCCGTTGAGGAAGCGGTCTAGATGAGCGTGGTAGCCCGGAAGGTCAAAGTATTTTTCGGCGTAGCGCTGCGCGAAGCTGCCGAAGGCTTGGGCGGTAGATGAGGACAGGTCGCTGTGATCCATGGTGCTCAGGAGGCAAGAGATTGACTTGGAGTGTGGCTTAGCTGAGTCTTCTCAAACTTTGCTGGACTGGGCTTCACTTTCTCACAGTCAACTGCGTTGTCAGACCAGCGAATGCAACTGTGCTTTTCTCTTTGATGCTGCGCCACCTTGGCCAGACGCTCTCGATCGGTGTCAGCAAGACCTGATCAGAGGCATGTTTGCTCTACCCGCACGATGCCGGGAGTTCGCCCCGGCGGGCGACCCTCTTTCTTGTGCGCACAAGAAAGAGGGCAAAGAAAGCGCCCCTGCCGCATGGCCCTGCGGGTTCGCTCGGATGCTCAAATTTACCGGGCCGCGCCCAACTCGCTGCGCGCCCTAACGGCCGCTACGCTCAGACAGGGGGCGCGAAGTCAGTTCTTGAAGTCGCTGCGCGACGCCCGGCAAATTCTGCGCTCCTCGCCCATGCAGAAGGGGAACTCAGAAGAAGACGGCTCGCTGCGCTTCGCCTTGGTGGGGCGCGCTGTGCGCAGCACCTCTATTGAGGCGATGCACAGCGAGCCGAGACTCTTAGCCCCGTATGACTGGGTGAGGAGCGCAGCAATTCAGGGCAGGCGCGCAGCGCCCTCAATGACTGACTTCGCGCCCCCTGTTTGAACGTAGCGGCCGTAGGGCGCGCAGTGAGTTGGGCGCGGCCCTGAATTGCGAGCACCGCAACGGACCCCGCAGGGGCCAGTCGTCCGGGTCGCCTTCTCTTGCCTACTTCTCTTGGCGAAGTGTATGGACCGGAGACATACGAAACAGGTGTGCCGGGACATAGTAAACACATTGCCACCTTACCTGAGGAGATCAGCGCGGGCCAAATCGACGCGAGTGACACGGTGGTGGCAGAACATGATGTCGAAGCACTGATCGTCATGTGGGTCTGCTCTGAAGGCGACCGGCAGGCGATGCAGCGCGCTGGATATTTGCAGCTTTCGGCCCTTGAAATGGATGACCCCGTTCCAGCCGACTTTGAGCACTTCATCTTCATCACGATAGGTTATCGGCGCGAGCGTGCTCGAATAGCTCCGAGGACTGGGTAAGTACCGCGTTGCAGGCGTTTTCAGCGCCAGGGCTTGATGGGGCCGTTCAAGGTTGTAGATACGACGCCAACGATCGAATGCGTCCTGAGCGCAAGCCATATCCGCAAAACTGTGCCCGTCGAGCACTTCGGCTTTCAGGGCCCGGTGAAAGCGCTCAATCTTGCCGTTAGTTTGTGGGTGATAAGGTGCGCTGTAGGTGACGCGAATCCCAAGCCGAATGAGCCAGATAGCCAAGGAGCTCAACGAGCCCTGAGGCTGCTTTGGGACTCCCCAAGGGCTCCCGTTGTCGGTGTTGATGCGCAGCGGCAAGCCATAGCGCCCGAATACTTGCTCCATATGGCCTTGCACGGTGCTCCCATCGGTCTTTCCGCAGGCCGCGATGGCCAGGTTGTATCGCGAGTGATCGTCCAGGATCGTCAGCGGATTGCAGCGTCCTCGGCCTGTCTCGAAATAGCCCTTGAAGTCCATCTGCCAAAGCGCATTCGGCTCATCGTGCTCGAACCGGTGCCATGGCGTGGCCGCATCGCTCGCCTCGGGCGTGATCAGGCCATGGCGATGCAGGATGCGGGTGACCGTGCTTGGCGTGGGTGGCTCAATCCCCGCGTTGCCGAGCGCGGCGCTGAGCTTGCGCCCGCCCCAACAAGGATGAGCATGGCGCAATGCGACCACAGCCTGCTCCAGTTGCGGCGTGCAGTGCGTGGGGCTGAGTAGCGGTCGTCGGCTGCGGGGCTGTAGCGCCGCCGCGCCGCCTGCGACAAAGCGATTGATCAGCTCATAGCCCGTCTTTAGACTGATACCAAAGCGCCGACACAACTCACGCCGATTGGCCCCTTCCTTGAGCGCCAAGGTCACAAATTCCAACTTGGTTTGCATCAGATCTTTCGGTTGCCACGGCATAGGAATTCCCTCGTCGAATAGACGAAGAAGTGTTTCCTATGTCCCGGCACAACCGTTTCCGATGTCTCCGGTCCATACAGCGAAGCAAGAGAAGTAGGTCGGCCGCCGGGACGAACCCCCGGCATCGTGCTGGGACAGCGGTCTATCCGAAGCCCATATTTGATCGGCCTGCCAAGCCTGTCTTTAGAATCCCTCCTCCTGCCCCTGCATGGCGCCTTCAACAAGGCGCCGGAAGCCCACGAATGAATGCTGCTGCTGCCAAGTCGAAAACGCCCGCTCCGCCGGTGTCACCTGTTGTGATCGTGGGAGCCGGCTTAGCCGGTTTGACAGTGGCGCTGCATCTGGCCGACACGGTGCCGGTGGTCGTGCTGGCCAAGCGCGAGTTGACCGAAGGCGCCACGGCTTGGGCGCAGGGCGGCATCGTCGGCGTGCTGGGCAATGACGACAGCATCGAGTCCCATGTGCGTGATACCCAAGATGCCGGAGCTGGTCTTGTGGATGTCGATACCGCCCGCTTCATCGCCGAGCGCAGCGCCGCGGCGGTCGAATGGTTGGTCAACCAAGGCGTGCCCTTCACGCCCGATGACGACGGCCCCCTGGGCTTGCACCTGACACGCGAAGGCGGCCATGCGGTGCGTCGCATCGCCCATGCAGCAGACGCCACCGGCAAGGCCATTCACGACCAGTTGCTGGCTGCCGCCAAGGCGCACCCGAATATCACGCTGCGCCAGCGCTGGATGGCGCTGGATCTGATCACTTCGCGCCATGTGCAGCGCGAAGAAGAGCCGCGTTGCTATGGCATCTACGCGTTGGACATTGACACCCAGCGCGTCGAAGCCCTGCCGGCGCGTGCGGTGGTGCTGGCCACCGGCGGCGCCGGCAAGGTTTACCGTTACACCACCAACCCGGATACCTCCACCGGCGACGGCATTGCGATGGCCTGGCGGGCCGGCTGCCGGGTCGCGAATATGGAGTTCATCCAGTTCCACCCGACTTGCCTGTATCACCCGCAGGAGCGCAGCTTTTTGATCACCGAGGCGCTGCGCGGCGAAGGCGGCTATTTGAAGCTGCCCGAGCATGTGGGCGGTGGCCGCTTTATGGCCGCGCATGATGCGCGGATGGAGCTGGCGCCGCGCGACATCGTGGCCCGCGCGATCGACTTCGAGATGAAGAAACACGGCGTCGACCATGTGTGGCTGGACGCCACCCATCTGGGCGAGGCTTTTTTGAAAGAGCATTTCCCGACGGTCTATGCGCGCTGCATGAGTCTAGGCATAGACATCGCCAAGCAGCCGATTCCGGTCGTGCCGGCCGTGCATTTCACCTGCGGCGGCGTGGTCACCGATCTGGCTGGGCGTAGCGATATGCCGGGCGTCTATGCGGTGGGCGAGACCGCCTACACGGGCCTGCATGGCGCCAATCGCCTGGCCAGCAACTCGCTATTGGAATGCGTGGTTTTGGGCCAGACCTGTGCCGAGCACATCTTGGGTCTGCCCGAGACCGAGCCGGCACCCTTGCCGGGATGGGATGAAAGCCAGGTCGAAGACGCCGATGAGCAGGTCGTCATCGCGCATAACTGGGACGAGCTACGGCTCTTGATGTGGAACTATGTCGGCATCGTGCGCACCACCAAGCGGCTGGAACGGGCGCTGCACCGCATCGCCTTGCTGCGCGGCGAGATCGATGATTACTACGCCAATTTCCGCGTCAGCCGTGACCTGCTGGAGCTGCGCAATCTGGTCGATTGCGCCGAGTTGATCGTGCGCTCGGCCTTGTTGCGGCATGAGAGCCGCGGCCTGCATTATAGCCGCGACTATCCGCTGACGCTGCCGGTCAGTTTCCCGACCGTGCTGATGGCCGAGCGGGGGCTGCGCAAGCTCTAGATGCAGAGGCTGGAACGACAGAAGCAGGAGCGGCATAGGGCACCGTGACATTGCGGCCCGACTGCATGCCAGCAATCGCTTCGGTGGTGACAAACATCAGCTGATTGATGCTCGCGGTGGCCCAGGTCAGCGCGCGCTCTTGGCCCAGCCCCGCGTGTTCTTGTGCCAGCTTGAGCGCTTCGTCGGCGATGGCTTCGCTGATCGACAAGCGCTCGAAGGAGCGCAAAAAACCTCTGGTCGCTTCCTGCAAATCCGGCGGGCAGCAGCTCATCACTTCCAGCCAAGTGACCACGCTGATGGAGCGGTGCTTGCAGATGTCCAGCGCCGCCGCCGCGCGCGGCTCGCCCCTCAAATAATCAATCAGCAAAGCGGTGTCGATCAAGGCGTTCATGGGCCTGTCCCCTTGGCTTTCTTGCCTCGACTTTCGGTTTGCGCCTGCTTCCACAGGCCAAAGCCATCGGTGCTGACCTCGGCATTGCCGGCGATGAAATCGCGCAGCGCGCGCCGCACCGCCTCGGCACGCGAAATGCCGAGCAATTTGCACAGGCGGTCAACGTCTTGCATCTGTGCCGTCGGGATGTCGATGATGGTGCGCGGCATGGTGTGAACTCAGGCTTGCAAAAAATCGGGGCGGTTGAAACGGGCGTGCAGGAACTCGCCATTGGCCAACAAGGCCTTGGCATCGCTGCCCGACACATTGACGACCACTTCTTTCATCTTGGCGTCGAGCAGGGCCAGTTGATCGCCCAGCAGCTGTCTGGCGGTCTTGCCTTCGCTCAATACATGGGTCGCGCGAAAGGCCGGCGGCAGCGCGACGTAGTTGGCCAGCGTCTCGGGCAAATAGCTCAGCACCGTTTCGCGCACGGTAAATAAATCGTTAGCGGCGCTGCCGCTCTCGAGCAGGCGCGGCAACACTTCGGCCACGGAGCTGCGGATCGAGTCCAGGCTGGCGCGCATCTCATCGGCCAGATGCGGACGGGCACCTGCCACCAAATCATCCAGCCGAGCCAGCGTTTGCTCCACCGTCAAGCTCTGCTCGATATGGCGCTCCAGCGCCGGAGGACGCCGCCCCAGCAGCCAGCCGCCGACATAGAGCCCGGTAGTGATCAAGAGCCAGCCGCTGTCTATCACGCCGGCAAACAAGAGCGCCGGTCCCAGCAGCGCCAGCGCGCAGCCGGCAATATTCGCACTGCTGTAAAGGAATAGCAGCGCGCGCATCTTCAAGGTTCTATCCACAAGGGCTCCGCTTCAGGACGTCACTGATAGCCACGAATTTCGCGGAAAACCTGGGCTAGTCTCGCCTTGCGCGCATCGAACTCGCGCCCGCCGGTGGCCGCCGCCAGCGCCTGCATCTGCTTGACGTTGGCCTCGCCGAACAGAATCGGGAAGACCCGCGCCGGCGCGGCAGCGGCGTAGCGCGCTTTGAAATCCTCAAAGCTGATGCCGGCATTGTTCTCGCCATCGGTCAACAAGACGATGCTGACCAGGCGATCGGGGTCGCGCTGCTTTTCTTCGCGGGCCACGGCCTGCGCCGCGTCCAGCGCAGAAAAAATCGCCGTGCCGCCGCGTGGCGACAGCGCTTCGGCGCGGCTGCGGATGCTGGCGCGTGCGGCCTCCAGATCGCCATCTTCAAAGCGCACCCAGAGCGGCGCCTCGACCCGGTCGTCAAAGGCGATCAAGACCACCCGTTCGCGCGCCTGAAAGGCGGCGTAGCGCGCCGAGGCGGTGCTTGCGTCTGCGCCGGCCAAGACCTTGAGCGCCTCGCGCATGGCCACAATGCGCTCGCCGCTCATAGAGCCGCTGATGTCCAGCACAAAGATCGAAGTGGCCGGGCGGCGCCATGCGGACTGGTAGTTGGCCAGCACCGCATCGATCACCTCCAGGCGATTCGGAAACGACAGCTCGGCGACCGCCGCCGTCGGCAAGGCCGCAGCGGCCTTCACCTCGGGGTTGGCCGGCCGCAGGAAGGCCGCCGATAGCGCATCGCGCTGGAAGGGCACGCCCTTGAGTGCGGCCACCAGGCTGTTGTACGGCTCGCGCTTGTCGGCGTTCAACAGCATCAGCGGGTAGTCGGCCGAGATCATGCCGTCGCGCGGGTAGATCAGGCCGAGCTGGTCGGCCGCGCCCAAGCGTTCGTTGGCACGCAGGATCACGGCCTCGTAGTTGATCATCGCGTCGATGTCTTGTGGCGCTTTGACAAAGGCCTCGGCCAACCACCCCGAGCTGCCGGCCGTCAACTTCTGCCCGGACAAAAAGGCCTTGATCACGTCCGCTTTGACGTCCTCGACGCCCAGGTCCTCGCTCTTGCCGGCGGAGGCGGAGGCGACCGCAAACAGCGCGCTCATGCCGGTGTTGGAGCTGCTGGCATTGGTCATCGCGTAGCGCAGCTTGCCCGTGCCGGCGGCGGCGGCGATCTCGTTCCAGCCGGGCGGCTTGCTGTCCCAGCCCAATGTTTTCAGTTTGGCGGGCTTGACGCCCAGCGCAATGCGCGAATAGAAAAGCTTTTCGCGCGCCAGCGGCTTGCTGTTCAGAGCCAGTGCGGGGTAGGCGCCGTTGGCCGGCAGAATGGCATCGAACTGCTCACCGGCATTGACGCGCTCGACGATCTCCAGCGTGCCCGCATAGCTGAGTTTGATCTCGACGCCGGCGGCCGCAGCAGCCGCGACGATAGGTGCTTCCAGATCCTTCAGCTCGGAGCCCGCCAGGATGCTGAATACCGGGCGGGCGGCTTGTGCAGCTTTGGCGGCTTCGGCCTCCTTGTCGGCATCGCGCTTGCCACAACCCTGCAGGGCCAGCAGTACCGCCGCGCTTGCCAACAGCCAAGTTGCCGGCCAGCGCCTCACAGCTTGACCTCGCCGGGCGCTTGCAGCGCGGCGGCCGAGGCTTGGCTGCGCGCGCGCTCCAGATAAGTCCTGCTCTTGGCGACTTCGTCGCTCAGCGTGTTGACCGTTGTCTGCATCGCGTCCAGCGCCTTGGTCTTGAAGTCGCCGATGGCGTCCATGGTCTGGTAAATATTGGCAAAGGCTTGTTGCAGCTTGGCGATCTCAATCGTGCTGGACGCCGCTTGCTGATAGATGGCAGCACTTTGATCGCGCAGCATCTCGCTGGTGGATGCGATCAGGTTGCCGGTGGTGGTGTTGAGCGCGCTGATCTGATCCAACACCAGCTTTTGGTTGTTCAGCGCCTGCGCGACGATGACGGCGGTGCGCAGCGCCGAGACCGTGGTGGTGGTAGCCCGGTCGACGCCCTTCATCAACTCCAGATTGTTCTTGCGGATCAGGTCCAGGGCCAGATAACCCTGCACATTGACGGCCATCTGGGTCAGCAGATCGGTCACTTTCTGGCGCGTGTAGAACAGCATTTCCTCGCGCACGACGCGAGCCTTCTCGGGGTCGCTGGCGTCCAGTAGACGGGCCTTGTTGTCGAGTTCCACGTCGAGCTTCTTGCCGACGTGCAGATACTTCTCCAGCCGCTCCATCAAGCCCCAAAGATTGACCTTCTCCTGCTCAATCGAGACGTTATCGCGCAGCAGCTCATCCTTGCCGCGCTTGAGCGACTCGATGATTGCGTTCAGATGGCCTTGCGCGGACTGATACCGGTCAAAGTAGTCGACCAGCTTGCTGCCCAGCGGGATAAAGCCCAGCAGCTTGCGGGCACTGAACAGATCCCCTTGGCGCGACGGGTCCAGCGACTCGACCGTGCGGCGCAGGTCGATCAGCGACTGGCCAATCTGCGCGCCCTGGTCGAAGCCGCCGTTCTTCAGCGAGCCTACCGGCCGCTCAAGCATGCGGTTAGACACCGAGGCCGAAGCCTCGATGTCCTTGACACCCATTGAATGGATGCGCTCCAGCGCCTCCTTGAACTTGGGGTCTTGGCTGTCATGCGCGCTGATGTCGTCAATGAACTGCGCCACTTGCTTGTCCAGCAGCGTGACGTCGTCGGCCTTCAGCCGCACTTTGCCGCTGGCCGACTCGATAGGCATGGGCAAGACGGCGGCCGGCGCTTCGAGCGTGAAGGCGTTGGGCGGTGAGAGTTCGGTAGTGCTGGTCTGGGGCGCGGAATTGCTCATGGGAACACCTCTACAAAATGAATCACTTGAACTTGCTCTCAACGCCTTGAATCATGCGTTCGAGCCATTCGTAACTGGGCGGGTCGATCACGTCGACCAAGACTTCGGGCGCCTTGATGCCGCGCTTGGCCCAAGTTTCCGGGCCCTTCACGTCACCGCCAGTGCGGAAACCATATTCATGCGCCAGTTCGCGCAGCTTGGGGTCGGTCTCCAAGGCTTCACCCAAACGCACCCCGCCCGGCGTGTAAGGCACCAAGACATGTTTGGAAAACACCGTCGGCTTCGGATACAGCAGCACCATCTCGCTTTTCAAGCGCTCGGGGTTCTTGAGCCAGAACTCGACCATCTGCGACTCATAGGCCACCAGCAGCGGTGCCTTGCCCATGCCCAGGGCCAGATAGTCTTCAAACGGCCCGGCCGAACTTTGCTCCTGAAAGCCCTGGCGCAGGAACAGCGGCGCCAGCACCGGCATCACCTTGTCGACCTCAGCGGCGCTCTGCACGATCTGCTGCTCATTGGCCAGATAACTGGCCAGCGCCAGGTACATGGCGGCCGAGTTGGAGGTGCGTACATCGGTCGAATTGATCAGCACCGCCTTGCCGGTGGCGAAGGCTTCGCTCTTGCGCAGATCGCGCCAGCGCGCGCCCTTGTCGATCAAGGCGATCAAGGCCGGCAGATCGACCACATAGTAAAAATCCCCTTGCTTGGCCGCGATGCCATTGGCCACCAAGATCTCCGCAATCGGCCGCCAGCTGGCGAACACGATGGGCGTGTAGAAGGGGTTGTAGACGCTGGCCGCCTTGGCCGCGGCCTTGAGTTGTTGCGCGGCGGGCGCGCCGGAGGGGAAGCCGAAGTCGTACTGCTTGGGGTCGAAGCGGCCGGCAATCTCGCGCGAGCCGGCCTTCTCCACCACGACGCTGATGCCATGTGCGGCAAGCGCTTGTTTCACGCGTTGGTCGGCAAAGAAGGCTTCTTTTTCAGAGCCGATCAGGCCGCGCAGCGCGACCTGCTGCGCCTGCTTGGCTTGCGCCGAAGCCTCAATAGCCTGCTGTGCGCCCAAGCGGGTATTGGAGTACCAGATACCGCCGCCTACGGCCGCAAACAAGACAGCGGCCAGGGTCGGGGCAACAAGTTTACGAAGGTCCAAGGGGCTGACTCCCATCAACGCTGATATCGGATTGAAACGATATCGTCATGTGATGACGTCAGCAAGCGACGAATGATGAATTTTTTGTGACAGCGCTTTGCTTCAAGCCCTCGCTCGTCAGGTGCTCAGAGGCGGCCTTGGCCACCTTTCAGTGGGCTTTATCCCTTGGCGCGCAGTGCCAATCGGGCTTGCACGAAGTTGAAGGCATAGCCGACCGACTCTTCGATGGCCGTGTCGATCTCGCGCCGCTCATGCTCGGTCAGGTAGAACAGAAAGTCCACCGCGTGGCGGATATAGCGCGGAGGCAGGCGGTTCAAGGCGACGCAGGCCACGTCGCAGAGCAAGTCGCTGTCGGCGGCAATGGCCGGGAACTGCGGCGCCAGGGCCATCACGGCACTCAGCACCTCGCGTTCGTGGTGGTTGTAGATCGAGCTGAAGTCTTGGTTCATGTGGCTAAGCCTCCGTCAGAGATTCCCACACGATAAACGTTTTTTGACTTCAAGGGGCCGCTGAAAAGCCCTGATCAGGCCGCCTATTTTCGGCCCGACCTTGCTTCTAGCTCAAGCTGCGCCGATGCCGGGCACCAAGCGTGCCGCTGCGGCAGCTTTTGACTGGGCGGTGAAATCCAGCATGCGCTCAATACATCCGAGCGCCTTGACCCGAATGCCCTCGTCAATTTCGATCGCCGGCAAACCGCGCTCCAAGCAGTCCACCAAGCCTTGCAAGCCGTTCATCGCCATCCAGGGGCAGTGCGCACAGCTCTTGCAGGTGGCGCTATTGCCCGCCGTGGGCGCTTCGATCAAGGTCTTGGTCGGAGCGAGCTGGCGCATCCGGTGCAAGATGCCGTTGTCGGTGGCGACGATGTATTCCTGCGCCGTTCCTTCGACCACCGCGTTGATCAGCGCCGAGGTCGAGCCGACCACATCGGCCAGCGCCACCACGCTTTGCGGCGACTCGGGGTGGACCAGAATCATGGCGTCCGGATGCTGCTCGCGCAAGAGGTCCAGCTCCAGGCCTTTGAATTCGTTGTGGACGATGCAGTCGCCTTGCCACATCAGCATGTCGGCACCGGTTTGCTCCTGGATATAGCGGCCCAGATGGCGGTCCGGCGCCCAGAGGATTTTCTTGCCCTGCGCCTTCAAGGCGGAGACGATCTCGAGCGCGCAGGAGCTGGTGACCATCCAGTCGGCGCGCGCCTTGACGGCCGCGCTGGTGTTGGCATAAACGACCACGGTGCGGTCCGGATGGGCGTCGCAAAAAGCCGCGAATTGATCGGCCGGGCAGCCCAGGTCGAGCGAGCAGGTGGCGTCCAGATCGGGCATCAACACGCGCTTTTCGGGGCTCAAAATCTTGGCGCTTTCGCCCATGAAGCGCACGCCGGCCACGACCAGCGTCGAGGCTGCATGGTCGCGGCCAAAGCGGGCCATCTCGAGCGAATCGGACACGCAGCCGCCGGTCTCGAGCGCCAGGTCTTGCAGATCGCCGTCGACATAGAAATGCGCGACCAGCACCGCGTTTTTGGCCTTCAACAGCTCGGCCGCGCGGGCCTTGAGCGCCTGCTTTTGGCTCAGGTTCAGCGGCGCGGGTGTCTTGGCCCAGGCTTGCGCGGTGCAGCTGAGGCCGGCGCCATCTTGGCGGGTGTAGTCGAAGAGAACTTGAGTCATGGGCAAATGTTAGCGCAGGCGCCGGATTCAGTCCCGCAAGGGTTCAATCCCTTCATGCCGTAGACTGTGGCGATGCCTGAGATAACGAGGGTCTTCAACAGACTGGTGACCTGCTTCATATTCTTATTGGGCGGCGCCTCTTCGGCTTGGTCGGCTGAGGTTCTTCGTTTTGGCGTCAGCAATTCCTGGGCAATGCCCTTTGCCATTTTCAGCAAGAGCGGTGGCAAGGAGCTGATCGGCGGAATTCTGTTTGACATCATTCAGCAGGTGGCCACCAATGCCGGTGCCGAGGCCCAAATCGTCGTCCTGCCACCTAAACGCAGCGAAGCCGCTTTGGCTGCCAACGCGGTCGACTTGCAATGCCTGGTCAGCCCAAGCTGGATGGTGGACAGCTACCCCGCACAGTTCTGGACCGTAGCTCTTTTTCGCATGGAAGATGTCTGGGTCGCGCCGGCCAACTATGCGGGCGGACAGATCCGCCCGAACCAGGCCGCAGGGGCGAGCGTCGGGCTGGTGATCAGTTACGCCTATCCTGATCTCGAGCCGGCGCTGCGGTCAGGGCAGTTGCGCCGGGAGGATGCGCTCTCGCAGGAGTTGGTGTTGGAGAAATTGCTGCGCGGCCGCTCCGACTATGCGGTGGTCAATAGCTTGATCGCGCTGTGGTTCAACAAGGGGCTGCCCGCGTCCAGCGCGAAGCTGCAACTGCAGCAGACCCTCAGCTCGACACAAACTCATTGCCTTTTGTCCAAGCAACCTGGCTTGGCGCCGGAGCGCATCAAGGCGGCTGTGCAACACTTGGTGGTGAGCGGTCAATTGCAAGCGATTCTGGGCCGCTATCGCTGAGCACGAGCGACGCTGTTTCTTGTCAGGCTTCTGCGAAAAATCGGCTCGGCGGCATGCCCACGGTACGCGTCACCATCGCCGTGAAGGCGCTGGCGCTGGCGTAGCCGAGCTCATGCGCGATCAAGCTCATCGGCATCTTGCGGGCCGCCAGCGTTAGCGCGCGGGCCAGCAAGACTTGCGAGCGCCATTGCGCGTAGCTGCTGCCCAGCTCATCGCGGAACAGCCTTGAGATAGTGCGCGCGCTGGCGCCGACTTCGGACGCCCAAGCGTCCAGATCGGTGTGGCGCTGCGGCTCATCCAGCATCGCTTCGCACAGGCGCCGCAAGCGTTTGTCCTGCGGCAGATCGATGCCCAAGCGCAGGCTGTTGGCGCGCCTCAATTCATCCAGTACCAGGCTGGCGATGCATTCCTCGCGGCGAGTGTCGTCCGCCGCATCGGGCGACACGGCCAGTTGCATCACCAGCTCGCGCAACAGCGGCGTCACCTCGATGACGCGGCAGCCCTGCCACACCGCGCTGTCGGCCGGCGCTTGATGCAAGTAGACGGTGCGCAGATCGGCGCGTTCCACGGCCGTTACCGCATGCACGATTTCCGGCGCGATCCAAACGGCGCGAGCCGGCGGCACCAGATACGTGGCGTGCGCAGTGTTGACGCGCACCGCGCCGCTCACCGAGAACACCAGCTGGCCCCAGCTGTGTTTGTGCGCCTGAATGTCCACATCATGCTCAAGCAGGCGGGCCTTGGCGCGCACCGGCCGCGCCGCACTTGGCGCATAGCGCTGCGGATCCAGCGGAGGCAGGCTGGTGCGCCTGGCGCGGGGCGTGGTGGGTGGTTTGCGAGTCATGGGTTGATTTGGCTTGAATTCGACAAAACTTGTCTATCTATCGTAACTCGGCCGGCTTCAGCGCGCCTAAAGTCTGGGCATGAACACAGCCACTCTCCCTTTGCAGGCCAGCGAGCAAGCGCGTCGCGACTTTTCCACCATAGGCCTGATCGGTCTGGCCCACGGTACCTCGCACTTTTTCCACATGCTTTTGCCGCCACTGTTCCCGGCCTTTATGCATGACTTTGGCCTGAGCTATTCACAGCTTGGTTTGTTGGTGACGACCTTTTTCATCATCTCCGGGCTTGGCCAAGCGATGGCCGGCTTCTTGGTCGACCGCACCGGCGGCCGGCCGGTTTTGTTTGCGGCGCTGACTTGCTTTGCCTTGGCCTCGCTGGCTGCGGGGTTTGCCAGCGGTTTCGGCGGCCTGATGCTGGCGGCGGCGTTGGCGGGCCTGGGCAATGCGCCGTTTCATCCGGCTGACTTCACGATTTTGAACAAGCGCGTGTCGCAGGCTCGGTTGGGCCACGCCTTCTCGGTGCACGGCATCACCGGCAACTTGGGCTGGGCCTTGGCGCCGGTGTTTTCGATCGGCATTGCCGAGCTCACGGGCAATTGGCGTTATGCCTACGTCGGCACCGGCTTGCTGGCCTTGACGGTCCTGGGCCTGCTCTGGGTGAAACGCGCCGCCATCGACGACAGCCAAGGTCAGTGGTCGCATGACAAAGCCGGCGCTGCGAGTGTCAAAGACGAGCACCCGATGGCGTTTTTGCGCCTGCCCTCGGTGTGGTTGTGCTTCTCCTTCTTCTTCTTCGGTACCGCCGCCTTGACGGCGATTCAAAGCTTCGCCAGCCCGGCCCTGACCAGCTTGTACGGCCTGCCCTTGAAGCTGACGGCCTTTGTCGTCACCGGCTATATGCTCAGCGGGGCTGTCGGCATGGTGATTGGTGGCTTCTGGGTCGCCAAGGGCCACCGCCTGGAGCGCAACATCACGATTGGCTTGGCCGGCGCGGCCGCGCTCTTGGCCCTGGCGGCGACCGGCTGGATTGCGCCCTTGTTGGCGGCGGCCATTGTTGCGGTGGCGGGTTTCGGCACCGGTTTGGCCGGCCCCTCACGCGATATGTTGATCAAGCGCGCCGCGCCGCCCGGCGCCACTGGCCGGGTTTACGGCACCGTCTATTCGGGCCTGGATTTGGGCTTTGCGCTGGCCGCGCCGATTTTTGGCGCCTTGATGGACCGCGGTCAGCCCAGCGGCGTGTTCTATGGCGCAGCTTTGGCCTTGTTGCTGGCGATAGGAGCGGCGAGCCTGGTGGGTCTGGCGCGCAAGCATTGAGCTCAAGCTTGCCAGAGCAATTCCTCATCGCCGTGTTGATCGTGTCGCCCGCTGGCCTGCCAGCCCTGTGCACGGTAAAACCCATGTGATCTGAGCGCTGGGTCGGCGCCGGCCATCAGCCAGATGCGCTGGCAGTTGGCCACAGCGCGCAGGTGCTGCACGGCGCAATCCAGCAAGGCACGCCCCAAGCCACGGCCCTCAAAGCCGGCCTGCACGGCCAGCACCAAGACCTCGCCGCTGCTGTTCTGCGCGCTGCAAAAGCCGACCACCTGCGCTTCGTGCACAGCGACCCAGCTGTGTATCTCGCCGGCCAGCAGGGAGGCGCGTACCGCCTCGGGTGTGATGCCCAGTTCGGCCAAGCGCTCAGTGGAAATGGCGTTCTCAGCGGTGGACGCCCGTACGCGAAACAGCTCACCCACCTCGTCGGCGCGAGTCGGGCGAAGCTGCACTTGCATCAGCCTGCGGCCAAGGCCGCCAGCAACTTCGCGTGGATGCCGCCGAAGCCGCCATTGCTCATGCACAGCAGATGGTCGCCTGGCTTGGCTTGCTTGAGCACGGCGGCCACCAGTGCGTCGACATCGGCGCCAACGATGGCTTGTGCGCCCAGCGGCGCCAAGGCGTCTTTGGCGTCCCAGTCCAGGCCCTGCTGATTGCAAAAACTCAGGTCGGCTTCTTCCAGCGCCCAAGGCAGCTGAGCCTTCATGGCGCCCAACTTCATCGTGTTGGAGCGCGGCTCGAAGATCGCCAGGATGCGCTCAACTGGCGCAATACGTCGGCGCAGACCGTTGACGGTGGTGCGGATGGCCGTGGGGTGGTGGGCAAAGTCGTCATAGACCTTGATGCTTCCACCGGCACGGACGACCTCGCCGCGCAGCTCCATGCGGCGGCGCACGTTTTGGAACTCGGCCAAGGCTGCCGCGCTTTGCTCCGGCGTCACGCCGACATGTTCGGCAGCAGCGATTGCTGCCAGGGCATTGAGCTGGTTGTGTTCGCCATACAAAGCCCATTCGACCCGGGCCACCTTCAAGCTGCCGCGCAACACGTCAAAGGCCTGCGGCTCGCCGCGCGCGCGCAACGCGCCGGGCTCTTCCTTGCGAGCGCCAAAGCGCTGCAACTCGCTCCAGCAGCCCCGGCTCAGCACCCGCTGCAGCGCCTCCTCGCGGGCGTTGACGACCAAGCGGCCCTTGGAAGGCACGGTGCGCACCAGGTGGTGGAACTGCGTCTCGATGGCGCCCAGGTCGGCAAAGATGTCGGCATGGTCGAACTCGAGGTTATTCAGCACGGCGGTGCGCGGCCGGTAGTGCACAAATTTGCTGCGTTTGTCGAAAAACGCGGTGTCGTATTCGTCGGCTTCGATGACGAACGGAGCCCCCGACCCCAGCCTTGCCGAAACGCCGAAATTCTGCGGGACACCGCCGACCAAGAAGCCCGGCTGCAGGCCCGCATGCTCAAGAATCCAGGCCAGCATCGAGGTCGTCGTGGTCTTGCCGTGCGTGCCGGCCACGGCCAGCACATGGCGGCCCTGCAACACATGGTCGGCCAGCCACTGCGGGCCGCTGGTGTAGGGCAGGCCGGCGTCCAAAATGGCTTCCATCAGCGGGAATTTTTCGCCGCGTGTCACCACATTGCCGATCACGAACAGCTCGGGCATGAGGCTGAGTTGATCGGCGCCGAAGCCACTGATCAATTCGATGCCCAGCGCTTCGAGTTGCTCGCTCATCGGCGGGTAAACATTGGCGTCGCAGCCGGTGACCTTGTGGCCTGCCTCGCGGGCCAAGGCAGCCAGGCCGCCCATGAAGGTGCCGCAGATACCGAGGATGTGAATATGCATCTTGAACGGGAAAAGGCGAATGTCGAATCAGCGCAAGGCTTGGGCGGCGGCGGCCAGCGTGGCCTCGATATCGGCCTGGCTGTGCGCGGCCGACACAAAGCCGGCTTCGTACAGGGCTGGCGCCAGGTAGATGCCTGCGTCCAGCATCGCGTGGAAGAAATGGTTGAAGCGGGCCTTGTCGGTCGTCATCACGGTTTGGTATTCCTGCGGCAACTGGTCCATCAGGAAGAAGCCGAACATGCCTCCTTCGCAGTCGACGCTGAAGGGCACGCCGTTTTCCTTGGCCACTGCGGCCAGGCCGTCGACCAGGCTGCGAGTCTTGGCCGACAGCGCCTCGAAGAAGCCGGGCTTTTGAATCTCGCGCAAGGTCGCCAGACCGCAGGCGGTGGCGACCGGGTTGCCGCTCAAGGTGCCGGCCTGGTAAACGCCACCCAGCGGCGCCAGGTGCTTCATGATGTCGCGGCTGGCGCCAAAGGCAGCCAGCGGCATGCCGCCGCCGATGACCTTGCCGAACACGCTGATATCGGGCGTGAACCCAGGGATCAGTTTGGCGTAGTGGCCCTGCGCGGAAGCCAAGCCGACGCGGAAACCCGTCATCACCTCGTCCAGCACCAAGAGCGCGCCGTATTCGGTGCACAGCTCGCGCAGCCGCTTCATATAAGCGACCTGGGTGCGCACAAAGTTCATATTGCCGGCGATCGGCTCGATGATCACGCAGGCAAGTTGCTTGCCGTGCAGCAGGAAGGCTTCTTCCAGTTGGGCCAAGTGGTTGAATTCCAGCACCAGGGTGTGCTGGGCCACTTCTTCGGGCACGCCGGCGCTGGTCGGGTGACCAAAGGTGGCAAGACCCGACCCCGCCTTGACCAGCAAGGCATCGGTGTGGCCGTGATAGCAGCCTTCGAACTTGATGAACTTGCTGCGGCCGGTGGCGCCGCGCGCCAGGCGGATGGCGCTCATCGTCGCCTCGGTGCCCGAGGACACAAGGCGCACCTGTTCCATGCTGGGCACGAGCTTGAGGATCTCTTCGGCCAGCTCGATCTCGCGTTCGGTCGGCGCGCCGAAGGAGAAACCTTCACGGGCTGCGCTAATCACCGCTTCCAGTACAGCCGGGTGACCGTGACCCAGAATCATCGGTCCCCAGGAGCCGATGTAGTCGATATAACGCTGACCGTCAGCGTCATAGATATAAGCGCCGTCACCGCGGGTGATGAAGCGCGGTGTGCCGCCTACAGCGCGAAAGGCGCGCACGGGCGAGTTGACGCCGCCAGGGATCACGCGCTGAGCGCGTTCGAACAGGATTTGGTTTTGGGACATGAGCAGACGAAAAACAAAGATTGAACGAAGCGAGCCGGCAGGTCAGTGCATGCGGCGTGATGGGCGGGTCGGCGGGCTGTCTTCTGGCCCCGCTGCGGTTGGCTCGACTTCAAGCGCGCCGGCAGCTTCAGCCTCGGCGGCCGCAGCGGCTTCCTCTTCTTCGCTGGGCGGCAGCGCCCAGAAGAAACGGTCGGGAATGGCGTTACCCATGCCGGGCCTGAAGCCCGCGTCCAGCGCCTGATCCAAAAAGGACAGCGCTTCGCCGACGGCGGAGTGAATCTCGGCGCCGACCGAAAGCAGCGCAGCCAGCGAGGCCGAGAGCGTGTCGCCGGCACCGATGAAGCTGGCGTCCAGGCGCTCGAACTTCTCGCCGGTGATGGGGCCGAGCGAATTTGCCAGCACGTTGTCAACGAATTGGTTGGCCATGCTGATGCCGGTCACCAAGACGTGTGCCGTGCCGTGCTGGCCAGCGGCCACCGCCAACTCGCGCGGCGAGGCCGGCCGGTCGGCGTCCCAATCGGGCAGCAAAAAGTCGGTCAGGGTCTTGTGATTGCCGACCAGCACATGGGTCTGCGGCAGCACCAGCTCACGGAAGGCATCCATATAGCTTTGCTGCTGCTCTTCGTCCAGCCAGGCCACATTGGGCAGGTAGGCGACCAGGGGCACATCGGGGTAGTCGCTCAAGACCTCGGCCACCGCGCTGATGCCCTCGGGGCTGCCGAGAAAGCCGACCTTCCAGGCTGAAATCGGCACGTCTTCGAGAATCATTCTTGCCTGCTCGGCGATGGTCTCGGAGTCCAGCGTGTGATGCTCGAAGGTCTCGGCGGTGTCGCGCAAAATGATGGACGTCACGACAGGCAGGCAATGCGCGCCCATGGCCGCGATGGTGGCAATGTCGCCGGCCAGGCCGCCGGCGCCGCTGGCGTCGCTGGCATTGAAGCTCATCACGCAGGCCGGCGCTTGCGCTTCTTCTTGTTCTTCTAGGCTGAGGGCGGGGTCGACTAGGACGGCCGCAGAGGTGGCAGGGATAGCGGGTTTGGTCATGGTTTTGCGGCGCGACGGATTTGGTTCTGCAAGCTTTTTTCAATGCTGCAATAGGCTGGCCGCAGGCGGCAAGAAACGTGGCCGGATCCTTTTCACGGTGAAGCGTGCATCAAGTGTGCGATCCGACCGCAGTCTGTCGCATTCTTGCCGATTCACCAGCGAAGGCGGAGTCCTCCGGCGTGGCTACAATCTTCGCATTGTAGTGAGCAAAGATACCTATCGTGAGCGAAGCAAGTACTTGGATGTGCCTGATCTGTGGCTGGATTTACGACGAGGCAACGGGCGACCCTGAACACGGTATCGCACCCGGCACCCTCTGGGCCGCCGTCGATATGAACTGGACCTGCCCGGAATGTGGGGCACGTAAAGATGACTTCGAGATGGTTCGTATCTAAACCGACTGCGCCCACGTAACAATGCGTGACGGCGGCTGCGGCGTGTCACACTGCGCATCATGCGAAGAGGCGGGACGTTAGGCGAAGCCACTTGTTTGTTGGTGAGGGGAGAACAGCTTGGACGTGCAAGTTCCTGAAGGCAACGCAAATGGTCATGCCGCCGGCTCAGCAGCGGCCGTTGCCAAAGTGCTGGTCATTGACGACAGCAACACCATCCGGCGCAGCGCCGAGATCTTCCTTAAGCAAGGCGGGCACGAGGTGGTTCTGGCCGAAGACGGCTTCGACGCCCTCGCCAAGCTCAGTGACTACCAGCCCGACCTGGTGTTTTGCGACATCTTGATGCCGCGCCTGGATGGCTATCAAACCTGCGCCATCATCAAGCGCAACCCCGTCTTTGCCGGCGTGCCGGTGATCATGCTGTCCAGCAAGGATGGCTTGTTTGACAAGGCGCGCGGCCGCATGGTGGGCTCGCAAGACTATCTGACCAAGCCCTTCACCAAAGATCAATTGCTGCAGGCCGTGCTGGCGCATCGGCGCGGGGTTTGATGCAAAGCTCTATTCGCGCCGACCTGCTCGCCGCGCTGGCCTGAGGAACACCCTATGCCTATCCAAAATATCCTGCTGGTCGATGATTCCAAAACCGAATTGCATGTCCTCAGCGAGATGCTGATCAAGCGGGGCTTCACGGTGCGCACGGCAGAAAACGGCGAGGAGGCGATGAAACGCCTGGCCGAGCAAACGCCCGACCTGATTTTGATGGACGTGGTGATGCCGGGGCAAAACGGTTTCCAACTGACCCGCACCATCACGCGCGATGAGCGCTTTGCGGCGGTGCCGGTGATCATGTGCACCAGCAAGGGCCAGGAGACCGACAAGGTCTGGGGCATGCGGCAAGGCGCACGCGACTATGTCGTCAAGCCGGTCAAGTCCGAGGAGTTGCTGGCCAAGATCAAGGCGCTGGGCTGAGTCGCGATGGCGAGTCTATTTGAATTTCGGATCGAGCGCCGGGCCGCTCCCAAGCCGGGCCGATTTGCCAAGCGCAAGCTTGGCGCCCCCTCGGGGGGCCGATCAGCGTACCTGCTGAGCGAGGGGTTCCATGTCCAATAAGCAAGCTCTGCGGGAACTGCAGCAACGTTTGGCCCAGCGCATGCAAGATGCGCGCGAACAAAAAACCGAGGTCGCCAACTGGCTGGCCGTGGAATGTGCTGGTTATGGCCTGCTGCTGTCCTTGAAGCAGGCGGCGGAAATCTTCACCCCGGTGGCCATCAAGCCCGTGCCATACGCAAAGCCTTGGTTGGTAGGCGTGGCGAATCTGCGCGGTGGCCTGTTCACGGTCGTTGATTTGGCGATGTTCCTGGGCCTGCGGGAAAGCAGCAGCGTGCGCTCCGATATGCGGGCCGACAGCGCGCAAACCCGCTTGGTGTCCTTGAGCCCCGAGCTCCATATCAACTGCGCCTTGTTGGTCGATCGCTTGGTGGGCCTGCGCAGCGACGAGCAGCTGACCGTACAAACCGAGACCGTGGAAGGCGACCCACGACCCCGTTTTGACGAAACGGGGAGGGAGGTTTCGGTGAAACGACCCCGTTTTGCCGGCCCGCATATGGTCGACGGCGAGGGGCGATCGTGGCAACAGCTGCATTTGGACGCCCTTTCTAGGCACGAACAGTTCTTGCGAGTTGTGGTTTGATTCGGTGTAGCAAGTACAAGCTGGGGTCACGCCCGCTTAACCAACGATGAACGAGGGTGAGATGAGCTTCCTGGACAAGATCAAGAACCTGGGCAAGACCGAGTCGGAGCTGTCAGCACAGCACGCTGCTTCCATGCAGACGGGCGATGCCTTGATTTCTTCTGTGCCCGGGCAAGACGGGATGGTCAGGCAAGCCGAGCCGGCCGTGTCAATCATCGCCGAGTCACTGCCGACCGAAGCCAACAGCACTGAATTTGGCGAGACCACCGCAACCTTTGCCTCCACGGTCTCGGCCGCCGACAACGGCTCTGGCCGAGCTGTCGTGGCCCCTCCCAGCAGCGGGCGCCGTCAAGCGCTGTTGACTGCTCTTGTGGCCCTGGGTTTGCTGGGCACGGCCGCCACGGTCAGCTTGAGCTTGGTGGGCGCTTCGCGCAGCGCTGCCCAGGTGCGGGCCACCGGTCAGGCCTTGATGCATTCGCAGCGCATGGCCAAATCTGTTTCTGCGGCCTTGGTCGGTACACCGGCCGCTTTTGCCGAGCTGAAAGAAAGTACCGGCATCTTGAGTTCGGTGGTGAGCAATTTGCGCGGTGGCGAAGGGGTGTTGGCACCCGCTGCAGCGGCGGTCCAGCCGAGCCTGGAGGTGGTGGCGCCGCTGGTCGAGCGTGCTGCCAAAAACGGTCAGCTGGTGCAGTCGCAAGAAAAAGTCTTGACCGAAGTGGCAGCGGCTTTGCGGGCCATCAACCGGCAGTCGGCCGATTTGCTGGAAAGCGCCGAAGCCGTGTCGGCCGAATCCTTGCAACAAGGTGGCTCTGCCGGGGAGATCGCGGCCGCCGGGCAACTGGTGATGTTGACGCAGCGCATTGGCAAGAGTGCGAACGAATTCCTGACCCAAGAGGGCGTCAGCCCGGAGGCGGTCTTCTTGCTGGGCAAGGACTTGAACTCCTTCAAGTTGATCACCGATGCCTTGCTCAATGGCAGCGCCGAGTTGCGCTTGACGGCCGCCAAGGATGGGCAGCTGCGCGCCCGTTTGCTCAGCCTGCTCAAGCAATACGACCAAACCCGTACACAGGCGACGGCGATTCTGGGCAATTTGCAGGGTTTGGTGTCGGCGCGTGAGGCTCAAAGCAGTATCTTGGGCGACAGTGAAAGCCTGCGCAAAGGCCTGGAGCAAGTGGCGCTGGAGCTGGAATCGGAAGGTGGCGTCAGCATGGGTTTGCTGGCGCTGATGTTGGCGTCTTTGGCGGCCCTGGTGGTTGGGGCTTTAGGTTTTCTGCGTTTGTATGTCAGCGGGCAGGCGCAGCGTGCGGCCATGGCGGAGGCGCAAAAAGCCGAGGCCGAGGCGCAGGAGCAAGAGGCCAAGCGCGTCAATGACGCCAATCAGGGTGCGATTTTGCGTTTGATGAACGAGTTGCAAACGGTGGCCGAGGGTGACTTGACCCAGCAAGCCACCGTCACCGAAGACATCACCGGCGCGATCGCCGATTCGGTCAACTATACCGTCGAAGAATTGCGTAACTTGGTCAGCCAGGTGCAGCTGACGGCTTCCCGGGTGACTGACACCACCGGCCAGGTCGATCAAACCTCGACCGATTTGCTGGCCGCGTCCAAAGAGCAGTTGCACGAAATTCGCTCCACCGGCGAGGCGGTGCTGCAAATGGCCGGTCGCATCAATGAGGTGTCTAACCAAGCCCAGGCTACCGCCACCGTCGCGCGCCAGTCGCGCCAGGCGGCTGAATCGGGCCTGCAGGCCATGCAGAACAATATCAGCGGCATGAACGCCATTCGCGAGCACATCCAGGAAACCTCTAAGCGCATCAAGCGCCTGGGCGAGTCGTCCCAAGAGATTGGCGAAATCACCGAGCTGATCTCCGACATTACCGAGCAAACCAATGTGCTGGCGCTGAATGCGGCGATCCAGGCTGCGTCTGCCGGCGAGGCCGGACGTGGCTTCTCGGTGGTGGCCGAGGAAGTGCAGCGTTTGGCCGAGCGCTCGGGTGACGCGACGCGGCAGATTGCGGCGCTGGTCAAGACCATTCAAACCGACACCCATGACGCCGTGGCGGCGATGGAGCGCTCGACGCTGGGCGTGGTGCAAGGCACGCGTTTGTCAGACGCGGCCGGCCGCGCGCTGGAGGAGATTGATGCGGTGTCCAGGCGTTTGGATGACTTGATTGCGCAGATTTCAAGCCAAGCGCTCAGTGAGGCGCATTCGGCCAATGAAGTGGCCTCGAATATCCAGCATATTTTTGCGGTGACCGAGCAGACCAGCGAAGGCACGCGCTCGACCGCCTTGATGGTGCATGAGTTGTCCCGATCGGCTGACGCATTGAAGCAGTCGGTGGCTCGCTTCAAAGTTGCCTAAGGCCTGGGATCCGAGCATGGATATTGCACGCGATTCAGAATTTCCCGCCGACCTCAGCCCGCTTGCCTGGGTGCAAGAGGAGTTGCGGCGCTCGCTTGAGGCGGTCCATAAAACCCTGCGCCGCATACTGCGCGATGGCGAAAATCGCCAATCGGCTGCGGCAGGCTTGGGCGCAGAGGGCATGGTGGCCGCTCCGATCAATGCGGGCGCACAGGCGGCGCTGCAGGCGGCGGCCGCACAGCTGCACCAGGTGGCCGGTGTATTGGGCTTGGTGGGTTTGCCGGCGGGAGCCTTGGTTTTGCGGGCGGCCGAACAGGCTGTGACTGCCCTGGCCGAGGCGCCGGCTCAGATTGATGTGACTCACGTCGAAACGATAGAGCGCGCCAACTTTGCCTTGCTGTCGCTGATCGCGCGCATGTTGGCCGGTGGCCCGGCGGCGAGCCAGGTAACGACCCACAGTGCCAGTCCCGTATCGACCCTGAGCCTGTTTCCGGCCTACCGGGACTTGCAGACGATGAATGGCGCCGAGCGCATTCATCCGGCCGACTTATGGCAGTTTGAATGGAGCTGGCGCACGCTGCCGGCCGACGCGCACGCGCAGGCCTTGCCGGCAGCGACGGTGCGGCCGGCGTTTGAGGCCGCTTTGCTCAAGCATATGCGTGCGCCCAACGCCGAACATGCGCGTAGCCTGAGTGAGCTCAGCGCGGGCTTGGCTGCGGGACTGCAGTCGCCCCGCTCGAAAACCTTGTGGCAGCTGGCCGCCGCGGTGTTCGAGGCGCAGACGCTGGGCTTGCTGACGGTCGATGCCTTGGTCAAGCGCCTGGGCTCGCGTTTGCTGTCGCAGATGCGCGCGCTGCCCCAAGGCGATGCGGGTGTAAATGAGCGCCTGGCGCAAGACCTGCTGTTCTTTTGCGCTCAAAGCAGCGCGCCCACGCCCACGTCCACGGCGATGCAGTCGGCCCCGCGCTTGCAAGCGGCCCTGGCCAGCTATGGGCTGTTGGATATGCCCGCCGGCGACTATGAGGACGCGACGCTGGGTCATATCGACCCCGCTTGGGTGACGCAGGCGCGCCGCCGGGTGGTGTCGGCCAAGGACTCTTGGGGCAGTGCGGCCGAGGGCGACAGCCAACGGGCCAGCGCTTTGAATGAGCAGTTTGCGGCCCTGGCCGAATCACTGCAAAAACTCTTTCCCAGCGGCGAGGTGTTGGCCGAGTCGCTGCAGCGTGCGGTGGTGGCAACTCTGCGTTCGGAAGCCCCGCCGCCACCGGCCTTGGCCATGGAGGTTGCGACCAGCTTGCTGTATGTCGAGGCTGCGCTGGATGACGCCGCTTTTGACCAGCCCGAGCAGGCCGAACGGGTGCGCCGGCTGGCCGGCCGCATCGAGTCGGTGGCACGCGGCGGCGAGCCCGAGCCGCTGGAAGCTTGGATGGAGGATTTGTACCGCCGGGTCTCCGATCGTCAAACCCTGGGCAGCGTGGTCCAGGAGCTGCGTGTCAACCTGTCCGAGATCGAGCGGCAGGCGGACGAGTATTTCCGCAACCCCAGCCAGCGCGAGCGGCTGATCCCGGTGCCGGGCCAGTTGCAAGCGATGCGCGGTGTCTTGACGGTGCTGGGGCTGGATCAAGCCTCGCTGGCCTGTTTGCGCATGCGCGATGAGGTCGACGAGTTGGCCAATACCGAGGTCGACGTGGAGCGCGGCGGGCCGCGCGAGTTGTTTGACCGCTTGGCCAATAACCTGGGTGCGCTGGGCTTCCTCATCGATATGTTGAGTGTGCAGCCGCAACTGGCCAAGCGCATGTTCAGCTTCGACGAAGCCAGCGGCCGCCTCAATCCGGTCATGGGCCGGCGCAGCGACGCGAGCCCGGTGCCGCCACGCAATCCGCCAGCACTGGATCAGCCGCTGCCGACCTTGCCCGCGCATGATGCGGTTGAGCCCCAGCCTGTTGCTGTTGCTGTTGCTGTTGCTGCTCCGGCTGCTGAGATCGATGTCGGGCCGGCGCATGCCGAGCTGCCGCCCCTTGACTTGGCGCTTGACCTGGCATTTGAAGCCGCGCCCACGGCACCGCTTGAATTGCCCGTCAGCATTGAGGCGCCCCCTCAGCCTGAGGCGATCGCTGCGCCCGAAGTTCATGCCCAAGCCCAAGCTCCCGTGCTTGCGCCTGCGGCCGCAGTGGCCCAGCCGCCGCATGACCCGGAGATGCAAGAGATCTTCCTGGAGGAGGCCGATGAGGTCATCTCCAATGCGCGCGCGGCGCTGGCGACCTTGCAGGAAACACCCAGCGAGCGCGAGGCCATGACGGTCCTGCGGCGCGCTTTTCACACGCTCAAAGGCAGCGCCCGCATGGTCGGCATGGACGCCTTCGGCGAGGGCGCCTGGGCCTGCGAGCAGCTATACAACGCCCGTCTGGCCGAGGCTGCGCCTTTTGGCGACGCGGGCCTGCTGAGCTTTACCGGCGAGGCGCTGGATTACCTCGCCGATTGGTGCGCGCAGATCGTGGCGCAAGCGCCGGTTTCACAACGGTCCGAGTATTTGCGCCAGGCGGCCGATGCCTTGCGTCTGGGCGAGGCCGCCGTGCCGCTGGAATCGGCGGCTGAAACGACAGCTGCATCCCAGTTAGAAGCTCCGGCCGATTGGCCAGTGACCTCGATCGATGCACCGGCGACCGATCTGGAGCAAGCACCGGCCGACGCCTTGGAGCAGCTGCATTTGCGGGAGTTGCCGGTGTTGCCGGAGCTGGAACAAGCCGCAGCTCCCGTGCAGGAACCGGACACCGCGCTCGACGATTTGTCGACGCTGGAGGTCTTGCCCTTCGAACTCCATCTGCCGCCCGAGCCGACCGCGCCGCCTGCGCCGGTGTTTGAGTTGCCCGAGTTCGAGCTCAGCTTGGACCTGGGCGAGGAACTGGAGCAGTCGGCCTTGGTGGCTGCTTCGCCGGCACCGTTGATCCCGGTGGATGCGCCTGTAGAAGCAGAAGCAGAAGCGGGGGCGGAAGCAGAACTACAGGCCGAAGCCGAAACGCAGGAAGCTCATGCCTCGGCCGAACCCAGCATCGCCCGCACGCCGCCGCGCTCGGCCTTTGAGCCGGTCTTGGTCATGGGTGGCCGCGCAGCCGTCGAGCCGCATCCGCTTGCGCCCGATGAGGCCGAGGACATGCCGCATTCAGAGCCTGTCGCGCTGGATGAGTCGCTGGACGAGCAGTACAAAATGATTGGCAGCTTGCCGGTCAAGCTGGAGTTGTTCAATATCTTCCTCAACGAGGCCGACGAATTGTCGCGTCGCCTGGCCACGAGTTTGGCCGAATGGGCCTTGGAGTTGAATCGCCCGGTGCCGGCCAATTGCGAGGCTTTGTCACATGCCTTGTCGGGCAGCGCCTCGGCGGTCAAATTTGATGATCTGGCGACCTTGACTCGCGCGATGGAGCATGCCTTGGGGCGGGCCGCGCGAGCCAGCCGCTACAGCGAAGCCGAGGCGCAGCTGTTTGTCGGCGCGGCGGACCAGGTGCGGCAATTGCTGCACCAATTTGCGGCCGGTTTCTTGAAGACTTTTGACTCGGCAACGCTGGCGGCTTTGCGTGCCTATGAGCCCAATCTTGAGCCCAATAGCCGTTTCGGTGAATTGAGTGATCTTGAGGACGATGGCAAACATTGGCGGGACTCGCGCCCGGGGGCAGCAGCCGCTGCCCTGGATGCGCCAGATGCGCCCGAAGTTGGCATGCACTTGGCTGAAGCCGATCAGGTCGAGCCGGGCCTGCCCGATGACATCGACCCGGTGCTCTTGCCCATTTTCGAAGAAGAGGCACGCGATTTGCTGCGTGATCTGCATGCGGCGCTGCGGGAGTGGGTTGCCCAGCCGAGCGACTTGCGTTGCGCCTCGGCCTGCATGCGGGCATTGCACACGATCAAGGGCGGCGCCCGCCTGACCGGCGCGATGCGCTTGGGTGAGCAGGCCCATGCGCTGGAATCGGCGCTCGAGCGAGCCGTCGCCGATGGCCTGCCTTCGCCGGACGACTTGCTGGGCTTGCAGGCCGCTGCGGATGCGCTGGAAGCCAGCTTTGAGCATTTGGGTGCTGTAGCGGTACCGGTACAGGCGCCTATGCCTGAAGTCGAGGCCATTGCGGAGCCTGTAGTCGAGCCGGTAGTTGAGCCAGTCATCGAGCCCGCGGCTGAGACGCTGCTCGAATTGGCGGTGGAGCCGGCGGCGCAAGCGAGCGCTGAACTGTCTGCCCAAGCTCCTGCCGAATCGCTCGTGGAACCCGAGCTGGAACAGGTCAGCGACGCTGTGCTCTCGGAGAGCTTGCCGATAGCGCCTCAGCTCGCGATGGCCGGGGTGCAAATTGATTGGTCACGCTTCACCGATACACCACAGGACGAGGGCGTCGAGGCGGCCGCGACCGGGCTGCAAGCCATGGTGCGGGTGCGGGGCAGCCTGCTGGAGCGCATGGCCGCGCAGGCCGGCGAGGTCAGCATCAGGCGCGCAAGGCTGGAGTCCGAGCTGGCACAGATGAAGAGCAGCTTGCTTGATTTGGACGACAACTTGGGCCGGCTGCGCGCCCAGTTGCGCGAACTGGAGCTGCAGGCCGAATCGCAGCTGGGTGGCCAACAAGAGCTGCTCCAGGCCAAGGACGGCTCGGCCGACTTTGACCCGCTGGAGTTCGATCGCTACACGCGCTTCCAAGAGTTGACGCGGATGATGACCGAGTCGGTCGGCGACGTGGCCACCGTGCAGCGCGCCTTGCAGCGCAATGTGCAGTTGGGTGAGGATGAGCTGGCCGCACAGTCGCGCCTGACGCGAGAGTTGCAAGACGATTTGCTGCGCACCCGCATGGTCGAGTTTGAGAGCTTGGCCGAGCGCTTGCACCGGGTGGTGCGCCAAGCGGCGCGCGACGCGGGGCGGCAGGCGCGGCTGGAGATTGTCGGCGCGCAGACCGAACTGGACCGCAGCGTGTTGGAGCGGATGGCGGGCGCTTTTGAACATCTGCTGCGCAACAGCGTCAGCCACGGCATTGAGGCGGCCGAGGCGCGCATCGCTCAGGGCAAAGACCCGGTCGGCACGCTGCGCCTGACGGTGCGCCAAGAAGGCAATGAAGTCTTGCTGAATTTCAGCGACGACGGGGCTGGCCTGGACCTGCAGCGCATCCGCGAGCGCGCTCTGCAACTGGGCTTGCTGCCGGCCGCCGTGACAGGCGAGTCGGTGGGGGCGCCTAACATGCCTGACGAGGCCGCCTTGATGCAGCTGATTTTCGCGCCGGGCTTTTCGACCGCCGAGCAGGTGACCGAGTTGTCCGGGCGCGGGGTAGGCATGGACGTGGTGCGCGCCGAAGTCAGCACGCTGGGCGGCTCGATCGAAACCAGCTCGGTGCCTGGCCAAGGCACGGCATTCATGCTGCGCTTGCCGCTGACCACGGCGCTGACGCAGGTGGTGCTTTTGCGTTGCGGCGAGCAGGTGGTGGCGGTGCCGGCCGGTTTGATGGATTCCTTGCAGCGTGTGCCCAGCGAGCAGGTCGAGGCGGCCTATGCCAGCGGAACGCTGCAATTCGGCGGCGAGGCCTTGCCTTTTTATTGGCTCGGTGGCCTGCTGGGCCTGGCCGGTCGCGGCCATGGCCAGGGCAAGCATATGTCGGTGGTCCTGGTGCGCAGTGCCCAGCAGCGCATCGCACTGCACATCGACGAGGTCTTGGGCAATCAGGAAGTGGTGGTCAAGAACTTAGGCCCGCAGCTGAGCCGGGTGCCAGGTCTTGCCGGCATCAGCTTGCTGGCCTCGGGCGAGGTTGCCCTGATTTACAACCCGGTCGCGCTGTCCACCTGGTATGGCGCCGCCGCGCAACAGCGCTTGGCCGCGCTGCGCCAGTCACAGGGTCAAGAAGGGCCGGGTAGTCAGGCCAAGCCGGCGGAGGCCGAGCAGACCTTGGCACCGCTGGTGCTGGTGGTGGACGACTCATTGACGGTGCGCCGCGTCACCCAGCGGCTGCTGGAGCGCGAGGGCTACCGGGTGCAGTTGGCCAAGGACGGCCTAGACGCGATGGAATGCCTGGCCGCCGAGGAGTTACCGGCCATGGTCTTGTCCGACATCGAGATGCCGCGCATGGACGGCTTCGACCTGGTTCGCAATATGCGGGCCGATCCGCGCTTGGCCGGCCTGCCGGTGGTGATGATCACCTCCAGAATTGCGCAGAAGCATCGCGATTACGCCCAACAACTAGGGGTCAACCATTACTTAGGCAAGCCCTATGACGAAGAGTTACTTTTGTCATTGATTGCTGGATACACTTCGACACAATTTGCGGCCGAGCCCACTGTTTAGCGCTCGGCGCTGCGGGTCGGGGCCGCAGCTTTAACCCTCTGGGTCCGTCGAAGTCAATAAAAGTAGCTCGAACTCCTGCAATGGAGTGAGTCAAAAAAATGTCCGAAGTCGTTGATCATCTGGCCGAAATGACCGGCTTCCGGGACCGGGACGTCATGGACGTGACCCTGGTGTGCGCATTGCGTGACCTCTTGGAGCCGCTGTCGGTGGCGATTTTTCGCTGTGTCGGCGACGCGGGCGAGCAGCGCTGGCTGACCCGCGCGCGCTTGGGCGCCGATGATGCTGTGGCCACCGCCGACCCGCTCTGGTCCGACCCCGCTGGCCTGCCTTTGCTGCAAGACTACCCGCAGCGCCTGGACTGCATGCATAGCCGCGCCGTGGTGCAGGGCGAGCTACCAGCCTTGGCCGACAAGGCCGAGCAATTCATCAGCTTGTTCCCTATCGCCACCGATCGTGAGGTGGTGGGCGTTTTGGAAGTTATTTCAACGCAGCGCATGAGCCCTAAGGCGCAACGCATGGTCAGCAGCGTGCTGCGGATTTATCACAACTTCCAAGGCCTGCTCGACTACAGCGAACGTGACACCTTGACGGGCCTGCTCAATCGCAAGACCTTTGAGGACAGCTTCCTGAAGGCCGTCAGCGAACTGCCGGCGCGGGCGATTCTGGCCGATACCGATGATGGGCGGCGTCACGAGGGCAGCAGCCCGCGTTACTTTTTGGGCGTCATCGATATCGATCACTTCAAACAGGTCAATGACCGCTTCGGACATTTGATCGGTGACGAGGTCTTGCTCTTGTTGTCGCGCCTGATGCGCAGCAGCTTTCGCTTTCACGACTTACTCTACCGCTTTGGTGGTGAGGAGTTCGTGGTCTTGATGCGCTGCGAAGACGAGTTAGACGCGGCCCATGCCTTCGAGCGCCTGCGACTCAATACCGAGCAATATGCGTTCCCGCAAATTGGCCGCATCACCGTCAGCATTGGTTTTACGCAAGTGCGTATCGAGGATTCGCCGGCCTCTGCCTTCGAGCGCGCCGACAAGGCCGTCTACCACGCGAAAGATTCGGGCCGCAACCAGGTGCACAGCCATGCCGAGCTGGTCTTGGCCGGCAAGATGAGCGAGCAGGCTCAGCTCAGCGCGATGGAATTGTTCTAACCCTGGTCTGCGAAGGGCTGGGTTGATTTGGCTTGATGGGCAAAAGCCCGGCCAGTGGCCAGTCTATTGCGCCAGTTTGCGCAAATCAAAGCCCCCCGGCTTAGGGGGTGAGCGTGGTTTTGGTGAAAATTATCGGTACTTTGGAGCACCGTTATGCCATCATGCGCGTCGGTGAATAGATTCATCTGCAGTCTGCCCCCACCGAATGCCTGGGCCTCATTAAGGAAAACGTCATGTCGACAAGTCAAATTTTCAATGCTTTCAAAAAGACCGGCTTGACCGTCGCCTTGGCGGCCGCTGCGTTTACCGGTGTCGCGCACGCTGGCGCTGTCAGCACCAGCTTTGATCCGCTGTTTGGGATCGCCTTGCCCAATCTGGGTTATGCGGGTACGTTTGACTTCACGGTCCCTGACAGTTGCCTGGGTTCGATGTCTGGTGTGTATTCGCTTCCCCTACCATGCGGCGGTACTTTGACAGGGCTCGCGACTTTAACTTTGTATGACAAAAATTCGCTGGCGACCAGTATTACCTCCCCACAGCTGTCTCTCGATATTACTGGTCTGGATGTGAACAATGGAGTGGTGGTTGGTTGGAGTACGGATCGTTCGAATGACCTGAAAACCTATTTTGCTGGCTTGGCTGCCGCAAACGGTCCAGGGGCCTACGTCAATAGCTTCGATATTTCATATTTGAATGGTGTCCCTTTGCTGGCTTGCCGTAATTGCAATGGAGGAACGAGCACCATTCGCGGCGAGCACGATAACTTCATCCAAAAATCAATTGTGACCAACGATGGTGGTGTTACCCATATTGTCACTATGACATTGGATGGCGGCTCAACGAGCAGCATCAACAACGTCATCACGCAAGTGCCGGAGCCGAGCAGCCTGATGTTGAGTCTGGCAGGCTTGTTGGGACTTGGTTTCATGGTTCGCCGCAAGCGCTGAGTCAGCGCGGCCAAAGTCGCTATGGAGAAAAAGGCGGTCGCTTGAGGCGACCGCCTTTTTTCATGCAGATGCTCAACAGCTACTGGCTCATTGAGCCAGTGCAGCCACTCGCTTCAGCGACAGTGCCAATGACTTGCGCAGCAAGTCGTCCGAGCCCCAGCCCAGCGCCTCCTGCCATAGCTGCTCATAGGCTGAAGCGGGCACCGCTTCTCTGAGCTGCTCCAACCACGCCTGCCAGCGCGCTTGCGCTCGCTGCGGGCGCGTGAGTCTTGCGTTGTTGCGTAGCTGTGTGCTGGCGGATGCCAAGCCAACTGCCAGTTCCTGATGACCCAGGCCTAAAGCCAAGACGGCGTGATCATCTAGGCAGCCCAGCAACTGCTCACGCATCTCGAACGCATTGAAGGCGGTGAGCGCGTCATAGAGCCGGCTGCTGGCCTCGGCCCACTCGCCCTTGACCGACAGCACTTGGCTCTGCCGCCACAGCGCGTTGGCGACACCGCGTCGGTCGCCTGCTGCCAGGCAAATCTTCAAAGAGCGGGCAAAGGCCAAGTCTGCTTTGTCAAAATCCTGCGCTTCAAAAGCGATCAGGCCGGTGATCAACTCGGCTTCGGCTTCGGTTTCCGGATGCTTGTGCGTGCGAGCCAAGGCCAGCACTTCTTGGAGATGGCGAGCTGCCTCTTCGTCATCGCCATTGAAGTAGTCGATTTGCGCCAATTGGGTCAGCACGATCGCTTCGTTGCCCGCATCGCCGCATTGCCGGAACAGGGCCAGACTTTCCAGCACCGCTTCGCGTGCGCCGCGGCCGTCGCCTGCGCTGAGCTTGGCCAGTGCAATGGTCGACAGCGTCGGCGCCAGCAAGGCCGCTTGGTTGAGCTCACGACGCAGCGCCAAGCAAGGCTCAAGTGCTTTCAAGGCCGCGGCATGATCGCTCTGACTCCAGGCCAGCACCGCAGCCACATAAAGCGCATGGGCATGCACCATCGCCGACTCCCGCACCGCCGCGAGCTCAAGCATGGCGGTCACAGCGGCTCGGCCCTCTGCGGCGTGGCCGCGCAGCACCCAGAAGTTTTGCTGCGCGACGGCCAACTTCACCGTCAGGATGGGGTCCACCAGGCCTTCATCCGACAGCGCCAAGCTCATGGCGGCGCGCAAATTGTCTTGTTCGGCCTCAAAGCGGGCCAGCCATTCACCTTGCTTGGCGCCACGCAGGCCATCGCGCGCCTGTTTGGCCAGCTCGAAATAGTATTGGCAATGGGCCACTCGCAGGTCATCGGCTTCGCCGCTGTCATTTAATTTGCCCTGCGCATATTCGCGAATGGTCTCTAGCATTCGGTAGCGGGTGCCCTTGGCCTCCTCGATTTGCATGACCAAAGACTTTTCCACCAGCGCGGACAGCAAGTCGAGAATATCGTCGGGATTGAGCGGCTCGCTGCCGCATATGGATTCCGCAGCCTGCATATCAAAGCCGCCCTTGAAGGGCGCCAAGCGATTGAGCAGCGTCATCTCGTTCTCCGACAGCATGTCGTAGGACCAGTCGACCAAGGCGCGCAGGGTTTGCTGCCGTTCTTGCAGCACGCGCGAACCGCCGGTTAGGATTTTGTAGCGGTCGTTCAGCCGCCGATTGATATCTTCGACCGACAGCACCCGCACCCGCGCAGCGGCCAGCTCAAGGGCCAGCGGTATGCCTTCCAGGCGCGCAACCAGTTCGGCCACCGCCGGCGCAACTTCCTCGGTCAACTCGAAGCTGGGTTTGTGCGCTTGAGCGCGATCGACGAAGAGCCGCACCGCAGTGGACTTGAGCAGGCTGCTCACACTATCGCCGACGCTGGGCAGCGGCAAGGGCAAGATAGGGTAGGCGCGCTCGCCAGGAATGCGCAATGCCTCGCGGCTCGATGCTGCCAGGCGCACGAAGGGCGCCGCCTTGATGACGGCCTGGGCCAGGTCCGCAGAGGCCTTGATCAGATGCTCGCAATTGTCAAAAACCATCAAGACCCGGCGATTCTTCAGATAGGCGCAGACCGATTGCAGCAGCGTGCGCTCCGGTTCCTCGCGCACGCCCAGCACCTGCGCGGCCTCGCTCAGGGCCAAACTCGGGTCGCTGATCGGAGCCAGATCCAGGAACCAGACGCCGTCAGGGAACTGATGAATCAACTCGAACGCGGCCTGCAGCGATAAACGGGTCTTGCCCAGGCCGCCCATGCCCAGCAATGTGACCAAGCGTGCGTTGCCGAGCAGGGTTTTGATCTCGCGCAGCTCTTGCTCGCGCCCGATGAACTTGCTGCCCTGCAGCGGCAGGTTGTTGGGAATTTCCTTGACCGGCATCCAGTTCTCGGCAACCCGAGTCACGCGGTAGACCTTTTCTCCATCGGCAGGGGCTTTGACGTGCTTGCCGGGCAGGGCGACTTCGAAAATCTCGATCGCGTCCGAAACGCCCTTCATCATCCAATGACCGTGGGATTCGATCTCCCATTCGGGCGCAGCAAGTGCCGCTCTGGCCTCGGCACTCAAAAGCGTCTGTGCGCCGGCTGCAATGGACATGATGCGTGCCGCAGTGGGTTTGGCCAAACCGTCCACTTCGAGGGGCTTGGCGCCGCGCAGCACATCTTCTTCGCTGTTTTCACGCAGAATGACCGGGCCAAGATGAATGCCCGCGCGCGCCGCAAGCGGTGTATCGAGCGCGCCAATGGCCTGGTGATAGGCATGCGCATAACGGACCGCATCATCGGCGTTCTCGAACATCAAGAGCATGCCGTCGGTCTTGTCGATTTCGCGGCCACGCCAAGAAATCAAGAGGTCACGGGCCACGCGGTCATGCTGAACCCAGACCTCGGCCATCAACTGGTCTCCCAGTTGTTCCGAGAGTTTGGTGCTGTCAACCACGTCGGTGAGCAGCAAGACACGAATTTCCGACATTAACTGATTCTCCCTGGCCGAGCAGAGTTCGGTGGGCGAAACTCCCTGCGGCATGGCCGGGAGTATAGGTTTGCCGATGGGTCGATCACGCAGCCAAGCTGAAACGGCTGCCTGCAGCGCTGCGTCACCAGCGTGCGCGAAATCCCTTCAGGCCTTGCTGGGGTTTGGTGAGGTCGCCGTGTTTTGTTCCATGACCAAGGCCGGATTAAGGCGCGGGTCGTTGTACATCTTGAATTGGCGGTAGACCTTGAAGTAGGCGCGGCCGGCGAGTGAATCGGCCAGCAAGGCATCAAAGCAGTCGCCCAGATCGCTGCGTTGCTGGCGCAGGCGGGCGAGGCGCTCGCTGCAGACGGCGCGGTGTTCCTCGTCAACGTCGCTGCGCAGGGTCTGCAAGCGCATCGCCTCGACCTTCAAAGACATGATGGACATGCGGTCCACCATGCTGCCGGCGGTTTCGCTATTGAGCCGGGCGCCGGGGCCTTGCGTCGAGCGCGGTGTCGGGCTGCCGATGCTGGCCGCGTCGACCAAGCCCAAGGCACTGAGCAAGAATTCATCGATGCGCTCGATGGCGTCATTGCGCGCTTGGTTGAAGCGGTCAATGGCGCGCTTGTTGGCGACGATCTCCGCATCCTGCGCCTGCTGCCGGCGAGCCAGATCTTCCTCGCCCCAGAGGCTTGCGTTGTAGAAATGGTTGATGCTGATCCAGCCGAGCAGGTCGTCGGCGACGGGCGCTGTGGCGGGTAAGCCAAGTTCCAGGGCCACGGTTTGCTGCGCAATGATTTCGCGCGCGGTGGGCAATGCAATCAGGGCTTGGGCAGAAGAGGGCATAAGGTTCTCGAGAGTGGGCACTGGGTGCAATGGCAGAATGCCGCCGCAGAGCATAACCGGGAGTACTCGCGATGATAGTCAAGGCAAATGGGCCGCGCCCCTTGATTGTGCGTCTGCGCAATTTTGTCGGCGATGCGGTACTGGGTCTGCCGGCGCTGCGCCTGCTTGAGCGCCATGGCTATCAGCTGCAACTGGTCGGCAAGGGCTGGGCGCCGGATTTGTTCGCCGCCGAAGGCTGGCCGGTACATGTGCGGCCCAAGAAGTTGGGTGATCGGATCAAGCAATTGCGCCGCTTGCGCGCCGAAGCACGCCGCCTCGACCCCGACTTTGATCGCCGCTCAAATGCCGTGGTGTTTCCCGGTGCCATTTCAGCCGCGCTGGATATGCGTTTGGCCGGCTTGCGAGCCGAGGGCTATGCCGGTGATGGGCGCAGCTGGCTGCTGGCGCGCAGCCATGCCATCTATATGCAGGTCCATACCTTGCGCAGCTATTGGGACCTGAGTTGTGCATTTCTCGGTATCAGCGAGCCCCCGCCGGCTTCGATCGATTTCAAAGTCAGCGCTGCCCAATTTGCGCAGGCAGATGCCTTGCTGCAGCAGCATGGCGTTCGGCCCGGCTTTGTGTTGGTGTGTCCATTTGCCAATGACACCATTGAGTTGGTCGACAAAACCTGGCCGCATTTTCCGGCCTTTGTCGAGCGGCTGGTCGCCAGCGGCCAGCAAGTGCTGATTTGCCCCGGGCCTAATGAGGTTGAGGGCGGGCGGCGTATGTACCCGACAGCGCTACGCCTCGAGGGCGTCGGCCTGGGCGTTTACAACGCCTTGCTGGCGCGAGCCAGGCTTGTGGTTTCGAACGACACCGGCCCGGCTCATATGGCGGCGGCGGTCGGTGCGCCGCTGCTCAGCGTCATCGGGCCGACCCCGCTGGCGCTGTGGGCACCATGGGGGCCAAACGTCGAAATCATGCAGCGCTATCCCGAGTGGTTCACGGCCGATGAAGTCTTGGCGAGGGTGCTGCAGCGCTTGGCTTCAGCACCCGCGTGAACTTACCAGATGCGAATGCGCTCCTCGCTGGCCTTGAACATCTGATCGCCCTGCTTGGTGCCGAAAGCCTCGTGGAAGCCGTCGTGATTGACTGCGGCGCCGTTGGCGCGGAACTTGGCCGGTGAATGGGGGTCCACGGTCAAGTTCTGCATGGTGCGTTCATCCCGCGCCTTGGCACGCCAGGCTTGCGACCAGCCCATGAAAAAGCGCTGCTCGCCGGTATAACCGTCGATCACGGCGGCCGGTTTGCCGCCGAGTGAGTGCCGGTAGGCCTTGTAGGCGATCTGCAGGCCGGACAGGTCGGCAATGTTCTCGCCCAAGGTCAGCTTGCCGTTGAGCGTCTTGCCGGGTAGCGGCTCATACTTTTCGTACTGCGCCACCAACTGCGCGCCGACTTTCTCAAAGGCCTGACGGTCGGCGTCGCTCCACCAATTGCGCAGCGCGCCGTCGCCGTCGAACTGGCTGCCTTGGTCGTCAAAACCATGGCTGATCTCATGCCCGATGACGGCGCCAATGGCGCCGTAGTTGACCGCGTCATCGGCCGCCATATCAAAGAAGGGCGGCTGCAAAATCGCGGCCGGGAAGACGATCTCGTTCATCGACGGGTTGTAATAGGCGTTGACGGTTTGCGGCGTCATGCCCCATTCGGCCCGGTCGACCGGCTTGCCCACGCGGGTGGCGATGCGTTCCCATTCAAAGCGGCCCGAGCGCGCGCGGTTGCCGAAGGCGTCGCCTTCGCGCACTTCCAGCGCGCTGTAGTCACGCCAGGTGTCGGGGTAGCCGATCTTGACCATGTACTTGGACAGCTTGTCCTTGGCGGCGGCCTTGGTGGCGGGCGTCATCCAGCTCAAGCCGTCGATCGAGTCGCCGTAGGCATTCATCAGATTGCCGACCAACTCGACCATGCGGGTCTTGTAAGCGGGCGGGAAATGCTGGGCCACATAGACCTGACCGATCGCTTCGCCCAGGGCGCCGTTGACCTCGGCAATGCCTTTTTGCCAACGTGGCCGTTCTTCCTTGGCCCCCGTCAGCGCATTGCCGTGGAAGGCAAAGCGAGCTTCACGGTAGGGCTTGGGCAGCAGTTCGGCGTTTTCGTCCAGCACGCGCAGCTTCAGATAGGCCTTCCAGTCGGCCAGAGGCACTTCTTGTGTCATCTTGGCCAGCGCCGCCATGGTGCTGGGCTGCGAGACCGTGATGCGGTCAACGCCTTGCAGCTGTGCGGCGGCCATGAAGGCGGCCCAGTCGAAACCAGGCGCAGCCTTGGCCAACTCGTCCGGCGTCATCGGGTTGTAGGTCTTGACCGGGTTGCGGTTGTCGACCTTGTCCCAATGCGCCTCGGCAATGCGCTTCTCTAGCGCCATCACTTGGGCAGCCACAGCCCCAGGAGCCTTTTCGCCCGAGAGCTTGGCCAGCGTTATCAAATAGGCCAGATAGGCTTTGCGCGCTTGGCTCAGCTTGTCGTCGTCCTTCAGGTAGTAGTCGCGGTCCGGCATGCCGATGCCGCCTTGCCAGGTCAGCGCACGGTTGATGCCCGGCTCTTTGAAGTCAGGCATCACCCACAGCACCATAGGCGTGTTGACGGCACCCTGAGCGCGACCCAACCAGCGCGCCAAATCGGCCGGCGTCTTGATCGCGTCAATGCTGGCCAGCATCGCTTTGGCGGGCTTCAAGCCGGCTTTGTCGATGGCCGCCAGGTCGGTGTAGGAGCCATAGAAGGCGGCGATCTTTTGCTCGACGCTACCCTTGGCTTGGCTCGCCTTTGGATTGGCGGCGAGTGCCTCAACGATCACGCGCACTTGCTTGTCGGACAGGTCGCGCAGCTGATAAAAGCTGCCGTACTCGGCCTTGTCGGCCGGGATCTCGGTCTTGCTGACCCAGGCGCCGTTGGCGGCCAGGAACAAGTCGTCTTGCGGGCGTACCTTGCTGTCAAAGCCACTGAGGTCCAGGCCAGAGGTAGGGGCCTTTGCGGGCGTTGCAGCTTGTGTCAGAGCGGCCGACAACAGCAGGGCGGACAGGGGCAAAAGTCGAAAGAGTTTCATGCGGAAATGCCTGGGATAGGAGAGCGCGCAGCGTAGTGCAAGGGCACTGGCTTGGCAAGATGACTTTCCGCACGGTGGGTAGACCCTTGCTGCTGCTGCGGCTGTTCAGGTTTTCCGGCAACTTGGCAGGGGTCAACGCGTACACTGCGGCGGTCCGCCTCCTGAAAAGCACCCTATGTTTTGCCCTCGTTGCCAAGCCGCCAGTCCAGCGGGCGGCCGATTTTGCGCGCAATGTGGTGCGCCATTGCCGGCTTCGGACGCGGTGCAGCGCAGCTCGCGCCGCCAGATGACCGTCTTGTTCTGCGACTTGGTCGGCTCAACCGAATTGGCGCAGCGCTGCGACCCGGACGACTGGTTGGCTGCTCTGCAGCAGTATCACGATCTGGTGCGGCGAGTCAGCGCGCGCTATGGCGGTTTTGTCGCCCGTATCGTTGGTGACGGGGTGGATGTCTATTTCGGCTATCCGCTCGCCAATGAGGATGATGCTGCCCGGGCCTTGCACACCGGCCTGAATTTGGCGGCCGAGCTGCCGCGCATAGAGGTGGAGCCGGGCGTGCCGCTGTCCTTGCGCATTGGCATCGCTACCGGCATGGTCGCCGTCAGCGTAGGGCAAGGGGTTGCGGTGGCTGGGCCCACACCCAATCTGGCCGCGCGCATTCAGGCTGCGGTGCCGCCGGGTGCCATCGGTGTTGCACCCAGCACCCGCCACATCGCCGGAGGGCAGTTCGAGTTTGCTGAACTCGGCGAGCATGCACTGAAGGGCTTCGAAGCGCCGGTGGCGATCAATGTGGTGCGCCGGGCGCTGTCGCAGGACAGCAGGTCCGCTTGGCGCGGCCGCGACACGCGTCTGCCTATGGTTGGCCGCAGGGCCGAGCTCAACAGCCTGCAGACCATCTGGCAGCGCGCCAGCGCCGGGCGCACCTGCGGCGCTTTGGTGCTCGGTGAGCCGGGCCTGGGCAAATCGCGCTTGGTGACGGCCTTGGATCTTGTGCTGCCGGCGCAGGGCCACACCATGCTGCGTCTGCAATGCTCGCCGTTTCATGTCAACAGCGCCTTGCAGCCCTTTGTCCAACATCTGGCCGTGGCCGCTGGCCTGAGCAGCAGCGACAGCAATCCGGTAAAGCTGGACAAGCTCGAAGCGCAGCTGGCCATCGGCGGTATCGAGGACCCGAGCGACTGCGCGCTGATTGCCGCACTCTTGGGCGTCGCGTCGGACGGCCGTTACCCGGCCCTGGCCATGCCGCCGCCTATGCAGCTGCAGCTGATCAAGGAGGCGCTTAAGCATTACTTTTCGGGCCTGGCTCACCAGCGCCTGAGCCCGGCCAATGAGCAAACGCTCACCCGGTATTTCGTCGGCCATGCGGAGGAGCGACCCTTGCTGCTGGTGATCGAGGACATGCATTGGGTCGACCCGACCTCCTTGGAGCTGATCGAGCAGCTGCTGGCCAGCGGCGACGACGCGTCCATCCTGCTCTTGATGACCGCGCGCCATGACTTTTCCTCGCGCTGGCAGGACGGCGAGAACTTTCTGCAACTGGTGCTGCAGCGCTTGCCTGACGAGGACGCCTTTGCCGTGGCAGCGCAGCAGCTGCAGCAGGCCGATCTGCCGCCGCAATGGCTGGCCGCCATCATCGAAAGAACGGACGGCGTGCCGCTGTTCATCGAGGAAATGACGCATATGCTGCTGGAGCGCCGGGCCGCGCCCAGCGGCGCGGTGGGCTTGGGCCATGCGGTGCCCGAGACCTTGGTGGACTTGCTGACCGAGCGGCTGGACAGGCTGCCGGCGGCGGCGAAGGAGTTGGCGCAGGTCGCGGCGGTGATAGGCCGCGAGTTCGACCGCGAGCTGCTTTTTGCGGCCGCGCCCGAACTTGAAGGCGGGCAGCAGGCTGCGCTGCAAGCGATGCTGGACAGCGGCCTGCTGCTGAGCGGCAGCGCCGACGGCGAGCGCTTGTTGTTCAAGCATGCCTTGGTTGAAGACACCGCATACGGTTCGGTGCCGGCCAAGCGCTGTGCCGAGATTCACGGCCGCTTGGCCGATGTGTTGCTGAGTCAGTTCAAGACTCGCGTCCATCATCAACCCGAGCTGGCCGCTCGTCACCTGAGCCGCGCCGGCCGGGGCTTGGAGGCCGCCGCTTGGTGGCAGGCCGCCGGCGGGCAGGCGCTGTCGCGGGGCGCGCCGCGTGAGGCCGCCGGTCATCTGCGCGCCGGCGTGGCTGCTTTGGGCGGGGTGGCTGCCAGCGCTGAGCGCGACCGGGCCGAACTGGGCCTCCTGTCCATGTTGGGCCCCACCACCATGGTCTTGCTGGGCCCCGGCAGCGACGAATTTGGCAGCGTCCAGCAGCGCGCCTATGAACTCAGCCAGACCTTGCCCGGTCAGCCCCTGTTGTTCCCCACCAGCTACGCCTGGTGCTTGTTCAACTGGGGGCGTGCCCGGCTGGCTGCGGCCGGCGAGCTGGCGGACGGCTTGCTGCTTGCCGCCGCCTTGCGCGCCGGTGAAACCGAGGCGGCCTTGGCCGCCCACACGATGGCGGGCATGGTGCAGTTTCACCGAGGTCAGCCGGAGGCGGCGCGGGGCCATTTGTCGCAGTCCACCGCGCTCTACGAGCCGCAGCGCGACGCCGCGCTCTATCCGGTCTACCTGATGGATTTTGGCGTGTTCGGGCGCTTTTATCTGGCGCTGGCGACCCAGGTGCTGGGCTTTGCCGATGCGGCGCGGCGTATTGCCGCCGAGGCCTTGCTCTTGGCCGAAGGCCTGAACCAGCCCCACACGCTCGGCTTTGCGATGCTGGCTAACTTCAATACTGCAGTGATGCGCGGGGACGCCGCCGAGGCGTTACCAATGGCCGAGCGCTGCATCGAGTTTTCAAGTCAGTTCGGTTTCCCTGAGTTCATCGCGATGGCGCGGATCGCAAGGGGCTGGGCCTGGGCGCATGGGCAAGCGCGCTGGGCCGAAGGTTTGGCCGAGCTGCAGGCCGGTATTGCGGGCTGGGCCGAGACCGGCTTCGAGAACTGGCAGACCTGGTTCGCGGTGCTGGAGGCGGAGATGCTGGGGCAGCTGGGGCAGCATGGCGCGGCGCTGGCCCTGATGGAGCGGCAACTCGCACGCGTAGCGGCCAATGGTGAGCACCAGTTCGAAAGCTTGCTCTTGGGGGAACGCGCGGCCGCTCTTGCTGCGCTGCCTGGACGCAGTGCCGAAGCTAGAGCCGAAGCCAAAGCCCAAGCCGAAGCGGACTTCGAGTCAGCCGCCGCCTTGGCGCGCGAGCAAGGTGCGGCCGCCTGGTCGCAGCGCATCGCAAGCCGGCGGGCCCAGGTCTTGCCGCACTAGCGCAGCGTCAGTGCCCGGGCAGGCGCGGCCTCACGAACACGTCGGCGCCGGTCGACCCGCCCGCTGTCATCAAGGCGAAGGTCAACATCATGTCGTAGTCGGTAGCGACGATGCCGTCGCGCCCATGGCCGGATAAGGCTTGATTGCCCGCTAGATTGCGGAACCACTGCGCCCATTGCTTGGAGCCCGGGTCGAATAGCATGAACTGGCCGCCGTCTTCCGGAAACACCTTGTTCGGCGAGGGATAAAGATTGGCGACGAATGGGTATTGGCCGGCCGAGTGGCAGCTCACGCAGGAGGTGGCCGGGAATGGTTGCCCAAGGGCTGAGCGGCGCCCGGACACGGTCACTACATTGTGCCTAATGCCCACGTCCAACGGGCCGGCCAGCCTGCCGCCCCAGCCCAGGCCGTAGCTGATGAAATCGGGCAGATCTTTGCTGACCCAGGTTTCTTGCAGCACACCGTTGGGCCCCAGGCCGTCGGGGAACTTGGCCAATTCGGGGTCGTTGCCCCACATCGCGCCCACCGGCAGCGCCCGGTCCCAGACGGTGGCAGCGTTAGAGCGGCTGTCGTAGGCAAAGGCCATGAAGACCCAGCCGGTTTTGGGCGAGGCGCGGCTGTCCTTGATGCGCACCGCCATCTGCAAAAAGCGCATCGGCGTGATGACGGGCACGCGCTTGGTCGGGTCCGGCTCTTTCTCCATCGAAGCGACCGATGGGCGGTAGAGATGCGAAACCGAAGAGCCCTTCAAGACCGGCGGGCCGTTCTTGCTCGGCCATTGGTCTTCCAGCAAGGTCACACCTTCGACCTTGACGACGATGGAACCTTCCGGAAACTGCGCAGCACTCAGGTCGGGGCGCAGCGGGTTCTTCCAGATCTTGCCCAGTTGATGGGCCGCGACATCGTTGTAGTAAACCACCGCATGGTTCTGAAACGAGGGCACGGTGGGGCGCTGGTTCTCGGGGTAGGAAATGCTTTGCAGAATCTGCCCGGTGTAGGAGCCCAGCAGTGCTTCGCGGCCTGTTGAGGGGTCGATCTTGCCGTTGCTCATGGTGGCACCTTGCCCGCCCCAAGGCATGTCGTACCAGCCCGCCTGCTGCGGCGACCAGTGCAGCGGGTCGTTGAGCAGGCCCTTCAAATCCTTTTCCAGCATTTTTTTGACCGCTGCCACATAGGCCGGCGCGGTGTCTTTGCTCAAGGGGCCTGCGGGCCTGGCCGCGGGCCATTTGGCCGCTACCGGGTGCAGGGGATAGTCGTAGTGACTGGTTCGAAAAGGCTGCGACCAATCCGGCGGGTACAGCGTGTTGTTGCCGGCGAAGGGGTCGGGCACCTGCGCCCAAGCGTTCAGCTGCACAGCGCAGAAAACGAGGCCGCCCCAGGCAAATCGTTGGAGATTGCTAACGCTGCGGGTCTTGGTACAGGGCATGTGATCACTCCTTGTTCAACAAAGGATTGGCTTGGAGCCAGCTGCCCCAAGCCCAAACTCACGCCCGAGGCCGGGGCGGCGCATTGTTGACTACACTTTCTGTGGCCGTCAAGCCAAAGTCAGATCCGCATCAAGCGGTCACCACTGTGGCGCCCATGGGCAGGCGCTCAAGCGGGCGAAAACTTGTCCACCGCGTCGGTGATGATGCCGTCCACACCGCTTGCGATCAGTGTTTGCGCAGTCGTCAGGTCGTTGACGGTGTAGACCAGTGCCTTCATGCCGGCGGCGTGGATCTGAGCGAGGGTGTCGGCATCCATCAAGCGATAGTTGGTGATGACGGCCCGGCAGCCCAATGCCTGCGCTTCGCTCAGCCAGCCGGCGCGCAAGCTGTCGAGCAGCAAACCACGCGGCAGGTCGGGCGCCGTTTCGAGGGCGCCCTGCAAGGCCGGCGGGTCGAACGATGTCAACAGGGGCGCGCAGCCCGAGCCGCTCCATAAGCGCAAGACCTCGCGGCCGATCATCTGGCCGGTCAGCAACTCCTGGCCCGGGGTGGGCTTGATCTCGATATTGAGGGCATAGCGATTGGCCAAGACGAAGCGGGCCAGCGCGTCAAGGCTGGGCAGCGGCTCGCCGGCAAAAGCGCGGCTGTGCCAGCTGCCGGCATCCAGGCGGGACAAGTCGCGCCATGCCATCTCACCGGCGACGCCATGGCCATTGCTTGTGCGCTCAAGTGTGGCGTCATGCAACAAGAAGGGCAGGCCGTCACTGGAGAGCTTGCCGTCGCACTCAAAGGCCCGGTAGCCGTGCTGGGCGCCCGCGCGAAAGGCGGCCAGCGTGTTCTCGGGTGCTAACTTGCCCGCTCCTCGGTGGGCGATCCAGAAGGGCAGGGGCCAGGCGGCGTTGTTCATTGAGGGCTTGCTTTCTCTTCCACCCGGCGGGTGGTTTGCGGGTCGAACCAATGCAGATGCTTGTCGCTCAGCGCCAGCTTCAGCGTGCTACCGGGGGCCGGCGGCGTCTGCGTGCCGTCGATGCGCAGCGTGAACAACTCGCTGCCCAAGCGGCCATAGATCAGGCGCTCGGCACCGAGCATCTCAATCATCTCGACCTCAAAAGGCCAGCCCTGCTCATGCTGCCAATGATCCAGATGTTCGGGCCGCAAGCCCAGGATCAGCTCGCCGTCGCGCGGCGCGGCCTCGGGCAGATCCAGCGTGATGCCGCCGACTTTGAACGTCAGGCCCTGCGCCTGGCCCTTGAGCAGATTCATAGGCGGCGAGCCGATGAAGCCGGCCACAAAGGTGGAGGCGGGGCGGGCATAGACTTCTTCGGGGGTGCCGATCTGCTCCATATGGCCGCCGTTCATCACGATCATGCGCTGGGCCAGCGTCATCGCCTCGACCTGGTCGTGGGTGACGAAGAGCGAAGTCACGCCGAGTTCGCGGTGTAGTTTTTGAATCTCCAGCCTTGTGTGCGCGCGCAGCTTGGCGTCGAGGTTGGAGAGCGGCTCATCGAACAAGAACACCTGCGGCTTGCGCACGATGGCCCGACCCATCGCGACGCGCTGGCGCTGGCCGCCGGAGAGCTGGCGCGGCGTGCGGTCCAGCAAGCCGCCCAGTTCCAAAATCTTGGCGGCCTTGTCGACGCGGGCCTTGATCTCGGCCTCGGGCACTTTTTTTATCTTCAGACCGTAAGCCATGTTCTCGAACACCGTCATATGCGGGTAGAGCGCATAGTTCTGGAACACCATCGCGATGTCTCGTTCGGCCGGCTCGATGTTGTTGACGACGCGCTCGCCAATCGCGATTTCGCCGCCGGAGATTTCCTCCAGGCCGGCCACCATGCGCAGCAAGGTCGACTTGCCGCAGCCGGACGGGCCGACGATGACGACGAACTCGCCGTCCTTGATTTCGGCATTAACGCCGTGGATGACCTGATTGGCCTTGGGGCCGTGGCCGTAGCGCTTGACGACGTTTCTGAGGGAAATGGAAGCCATGTGTCTCTCACTCTTCTTATTTTTCGGTATCGACCAGGCCTTTGACGAACCACTTCTGCATCAGCATCACGACCAAGGCCGGCGGGATCATCGCCAGCATCGCGGTGGCCATGATGATGTTCCAGTCGTTGGCCGCGTCGCCGCCGCTGATCATGCGTTTGATGCCGATGACGACCGGGTACATGTTCTCGTCGGTGGTGACCAAAAGCGGCCACAGGTATTGGTTCCAGCCGTAGATGAACTGAATCACGAACAGCGCCGCGATGCTGGTGGTCGACAGCGGCAGCAAGATGTCTTTGAAAAAGCGCAGCGGCCCGGCGCCGTCCATGCGGGCGGCCTCCAGCAACTCATCCGGCACCGTCATGAAAAACTGTCGGAACAAAAAGGTCGCGGTGGCCGAGGCGATCAGCGGCACGGTCAGGCCGGCGTAGCTATTGAGCAGGCCCAGGTCGGCCACCACCTGGTAGGTCGGGCCAATGCGCACCTCCACCGGCAGCATCAAGGTGACGAAGATGCTCCAGAAGAAGAATGACTTGCCCGGGATGCGGAAGTAGACGATCGCAAAGGCCGACAGCAGCGAGATGGCAATCTTGGCGATCGCAATCGTCAGCGCACTGACCAGGCTGACCCACATCATGCGGCCGACCGGCGCCGTGGACCCCGCACCAGCGGAGTTGCCGAACAGCGCGGTCTTGTAGTTCTCGATCAAATGACTGCCCGGCAGCATGGGCATTGGCGCTTGCACGATTGCATCGGCCGTTTGCGTGGACGCGACAAAGGTGATGTAGACCGGAAAGGCGACGATCAGCACGCCCAGGATCAACACCAGGTGCGAGATGAAGGTCAAGACGGGGCGACGTTCAATCATCAGTATTGAACCTTCTTCTCAACATAACGGAACTGCACCACGGTCAGCGTGATCACGATGAACATCAAGACCACCGACTGCGCGGCCGAGCCGCCCAGATCCATCGCTTTGAAACCGTCGTAATAGACCTTGTAGACCAGGATGGACGTGTCTTTGCCAGGCCCGCCGTGCGTGGCGGCGTCGATGATGCCGAAGGTGTCGAAGAAGGCGTAGACGATATTGATCACCAGCAAGAAGAAGGTGGTCGGCGACAGCAGCGGGAAGATGATGGTCCAAAAACGCCGCCAAGGGCCGGCGCCGTCGATTGCGGCCGCTTCGATCAAGGACTTGGGGATGGCCTGCAGGCCGGCCATGAAGAACAGGAAGTTGTAGGAGATCTGCTTCCACACGGCTGCCATCACCACCAGCGTCATCGCGTGATCCGAGTTGAGCAAATGGTTCCAAGGGATGCCCATTTGCGTCAACCAGTAGGACACCACGCCGATCGAGGGCGCGAACATGAAGAGCCACAGCACGCCGGCGATCGCCGGTGCGACCGCATAGGGCCAGATCAACAGCGTGCGGTAGACGCCGGCCCGCTTGACCACGCGGTCTGCCATCACCGCCAGCAGCAGTGACAAGACCAGACCATTGCCGGCCACCAGCAGCGAAAAAATCGCCGTGGTCTTGAACGAGGCCAGATAGCCGGGGTCGGCAAACAGCTGTTGAAAATTCTCCAGCCCCACCCATTCGGTGGACAGCCCGAACGCGTCTTGGCGCTGCAGCGACTGCAACAAGGCCTGCGCCGCCGGCCAGAAGAAGAACACCGAAATGACCAGCAACTGCGGCGCCAGCAGCAGCCAGGGCAGCCAGGAGGCCTTGAACTGAACGCGTTTTTCTATAGCCACTGTTTGTCTTGTCTAACGCTTTACTTGGTCGCGCCCGTGTTGGCCTTCTGGAAGCGCTCCAACTGCTCGTTGCCCCGCTGCACCGCTGCGTCCAAGCCTTCCTTGGCGCTCTTCTTGCCGCCCCAGACCTGCTCCATTTCCTCGTCGATGATGGTGCGTACCTGCACGAAGTTGCCCAGGCGGATGCCGCGCGACTTGTCGGTGGTCTTGCGGATCATCTGCGTGACGGCGACATCGGTGCCGGGGTTCTCTTTGTAGAAGCCGCTCTTGTCCGTCAACTCAAATGCTGCCTTGGTGACCGGCAAATAGCCGGTGCGCTTGTGGCTGGCCGCCGCCACCTCGGGCTGGGCCAGGAAGCTGAAAAAGGCGGCCACGCCTTTGTATTCAGGCGTCTTCTTGCCCGCCATCACCCACAGGCTGGCGCCGCCGATGACGGTGTTTTGCGGCGCGCCGGGCACGTCGGGGTAGTAGGGCAGTGGCGCGATGCCGGAGGCGAACTTGGCGTTCTTCTTGATATTGGCGTACATGCCGGAGCTACCGGTCATCATTGCGCATTCGCCCGAGACAAAGGTGGCATCCGCCGCATTGCCGCGGCCCTTGTAGACCAAGAGGCCTTGCTTGCTCATATTGGCCAGGTTCTCGATATGGCGCACATGCAGCGGCGTGTTGAAGGCCAAGCGCGTGTCCAGGCCGCCGAAGCCGTTGTTCTTGGTGGCGTATTCGACGTTATGCCAGGCCGAGAAGCTTTCCAGCTGCGTCCAGCTGACCCACGACGTGGTGAACGGGCATTTGTGGCCGCTGGCCTTGAGCTTGGCGGCGGCCAGCGCCACCTCGGGCCAGGTGCTGGGCGGGGTGGTGATACCGGCGGCCTTCAGCGCGTCCTTGTTGAAGTGGAATACCGTCGTCGAGCTGTTGAAGGGCATGCTCAACATCTGGCCACTCGGTGCCGTGTAATAGCCGGCCACAGCCGGCACATAGGCGCCGGCATCAAACTTGGCGCCACCCAGCTTCATCACCTCGCCGACCGGCATGATCGCGCCCTTGCTGGCCATCATGGTGGCGGTGCCGACCTCGAAGACCTGCAGGATATGCGGCGCATTGCCGGCGCGGAAGGCGGCGATCGCGGCCGTCATCGACTCGTCGTAACTGCCCTTGTAGCTGGGCACGATCTTGACCTCTTTCTGGCTGGCGTTGAATTCCTTGGCCAGATCGTTGACCCAGTCGCCCAGGCCGCCGCCCATCGAATGCCACCACTGGATTTCGGTTTGTGCCTGGGCTTGCGGCGTCAGGCCGGCGAGCAGCATGGTCAAGGCGGCAGCGAGGTGCTTGGTTGTCATCATGGGCTGGGGTCTCCGGGTGTTTGTGGCTTGTGGGGGAAAATACAGGCAGACCGCGAGCGGCGCAAGGGCGGATTTCCCCAAAACGGGCCAAGGTCTTAGGCCTGCGTGCCCGGCCAGAATGCTGCACTGCGGTACGATCGGCGCCCGAGCTGCTGGGGTAATCCCTCGAGTTCGGCTCAGATTTTTTAGCAGATGCGCAGCCACAAGCTCAGGCGCCTCTTGCCAAGTTCTCAGCCTTGTTGACGCGGGTCTGTCCAGATGCCCGCTCAACAGCCAACCATGGGCGCTTTTGTGCGTCCGGCCGCCATGAATGCTCCGCTCCCGCTGATGCCTGTCCCGACTCAAGACCTGACCCTTGTTAAGCAGGGCCACGATGCTGCCCCCCGCCTGCGGGAGATTCCCTACAACTACACCTCCTTCTCCGACCGCGAGATCGTCATCCGCCTGCTCGGCGCCCCGGCGTGGGAGCTGCTCAACCAGCTGCGCCAGGAGCGCCGCACCGGGCGCTCGGCCCGCATGTTGTACGAGGTGCTGGGTGATATCTGGGTGGTGCAGCGCAACCCCTATTTGCAAGACGACTTGCTGGACAACCCCAAGCGCCGCCGCCTGCTGATCGAAGCCTTGGAGCACCGGCTGCACGAGGTCGAGCTGCGCCGCGACCCCAGCACCGATCCGCTGCGCGACCAATCGGTCGGTGAATTGCTGACCGCCGCGCGCGCCGCGATTGCAAGCTTTGCTGCCCAGTTCGACGCGGTGGCCGAGCTGCGCCGGCGCACGACCAAGCTGCTTGGCAAAACCACGGCCAAGGACAATATCAAGTTCGACGGCCTCTCGCGCGTCTCGCATGTGACCGACGCGACCGACTGGCGGGTCGAGTACCCGTTCGTCGTGCTGACCCCGGACACCGAGGTGGAGATGGCCAGCCTGGTCAAGGGCTGTATCGAGTTAGGCCTGACCATCATCCCGCGTGGCGGCGGCACCGGCTATACCGGCGGCGCCGTGCCGCTGGTCTGGAACAGCGCCGTCATCAACACCGAAAAGCTCGAGGCCTTGCGCGGCGTCGAGATGCTGACGCTGCCGGGGATGGACCGCGAGGTGGCGACGATCTGGAGCGAGGCCGGCGTGGTCACGCAGCGCGTCGCCGACCTGGCCGAGGCGCATGGCTTTGTGTTCGCCGTCGACCCGACCTCGGCCGAGGCCAGCTGCGTGGGCGGCAATGTGGCGATGAATGCCGGCGGCAAGAAGGCCGTGCTCTGGGGCACGGCGCTGGATAACCTCGCCTCCTGGCGCATGGTGACACCTGATGCCAAGTGGCTGGAGGTCACGCGCCTGAACCACAATATGGGCAAAATCCATGATGTGGAGACGGCCAGCTTTGAGCTGCGCTACTTCGATGCCTCGGGGTTGAGGCTGGAGCGCACCGAACGTCTCGACATCCCCGGCAGCACCTTCCGCAAAGAAGGCCTGGGCAAGGATGTCACCGATAAATTCCTCGCCGGCCTGCCCGGCATCCAGAAAGAAGGCTGCGACGGCCTGATCACCAGCGCACGCTGGGTCGTGCACAAGATGCCGGCGCATGTACGCACCGTCTGTCTGGAGTTCTTCGGCAATCCCAAGGACTGCGTGCCGGCGATTGTCGACATCAAGGACTTCATGTTTGCCGAAGCCAAGCGCCCCGGCGGCGCGGTACTGGCGGGCCTGGAACACCTGGATGACCGCTATCTGAAGGCGGTGGGCTACAGCACCAAGAGCAAGCGCGCCAATCTGGCCGGCGCGTCCTCCGGCGGACTGCCCAAGATGGTCTTGGTCGGCGACATCGTCGGCGAGGATGCCGATGCGGTCGCGCGTGCGACTTCTGAAGTTGTGCGGCTGGCCAACGGCCGCAACGGCGAGGGCTTTGTCGCCATCAGCCCCGATGCGCGCAAGAAGTTCTGGCTCGACCGCAAGCGCACGGCGGCGATCTCCAAGCACACCAATGCCTTCAAGGTGAACGAGGATGTTGTGATCCCGCTGCCGCGCATGGGCGAGTACACGCTGGGCATCGAGCGCATCAATATCGAGCTGAGCCTGCGCAACAAGCTCGCCTTTGTGGCCGGCCTGAAAAAGCTATTCACGCAAAGCAGCTTGCCGCTGGGCCGCAGCGACGACGCCGGCGATATCCCTAGCGCCGAGTTGCTCGGTGACCGGGTTCAGCAAGCGCTGGCGCTGCTGGACGAGGTCGGCGGGCAATGGCAGTTGTGGATGGATCAGCTCGACGCGGCCCAGCCTGGGGGCTTGAGCTTCTTCGATCAGTTGCAAGACCACAGCTTGCGCGCGTCCTGGAAGACGCAAATCCTCAAGCCGCTGCAAATCATCTTCAATGGTGGTGCGTTTGCGCCCATCCTTGACGAGTGCAAACGCATTCACAAGGAGGTCTTGCGTGGCCGCGTCTGGGTAGCGCTGCATATGCATGCCGGCGATGGCAATGTGCACACCAACATTCCCGTCAACTCGGATAACTACGAGATGCTGCAGACGGCGCATGAAGCCGTCGGCCGCATCATGGTGCTGGCGCGTGGCCTGGACGGCGTGATTTCGGGCGAGCATGGCATCGGCATCACCAAGCTGGAGTTCATGCTGGACTCGGAGTTGGCGGGTTTCGCAGGCTACAAGGCCAAGGTCGACCCCGAAGGGCGCTTCAACAAGGGCAAGCTGCTGCGTGGCGGTGCGAGCCCGGCGGACTTGACCAACGCCTACACGCCCAGCTTTGGTCTGATGGGCCATGAGTCGCTGATCATGCAGCAAAGCGATATCGGCGCGATCAGCGAGTCGATCAAAGATTGCCTGCGCTGCGGCAAATGCAAGCCGGTCTGCGCCACCCATGTGCCGCGTGCCAATCTGCTCTATTCGCCGCGCAACAAGATCCTCGCGACGTCCTTGCTGGTCGAGGCCTTTTTGTATGAGGAACAAACGCGGCGCGGCATCTCGATCAAGCATTGGCAGGAGTTCGAGGATGTGGCCGACCATTGCACGGTCTGCCACAAATGCCTGAACCCTTGCCCGGTCAAGATCGACTTCGGCGAAGTGACGATGAATATGCGCAATCTCTTGCGCAAGATGGGGCAAAAGACCTGGCGGCCCGGCAACGCGGCGGCGATGTTCATGCTCAATGCGTCGAACCCGGAGACCATCAAGCTCGCCCGTGCGGCGATGGTCGGCGTCGGCTTCAAGGCGCAGCGCCTGGCTCACGATGTGTTGAAGACCTTCGCCAAAAAGCAGACGGCAGCACCGCGCGCCACGGTCGGACCCGCGCCGATCAAGGAGCAGGTGATTCACTTCATCAACAAGAAGCTGCCCGGCGGTCTGCCCAAGAAGACCGCGCGTGCGCTGCTGGACATTGAGGACAAGGACTACGTCCCCATCATCCGCAATCCAGCGGCCACGACCTCAGAAACCGAAGCGGTGTTCTATTTCCCCGGCTGCGGCTCGGAGAAGTTGTTCAGCCAGGTCGGCTTGGCGACACAGGCGATGCTCTGGCATGCCGGCGTGCAGACGGTCTTGCCGCCGGGTTATTTGTGCTGCGGTTATCCGCAGCGCGGCTCGGGCCAGTTCGACAAGGCCGAGAAGATGATCACCGACAACCGGGTCTTGTTCCACCGTGTTGCCAACACGCTGAACTACCTGGATATCAAGACGGTGGTGGTGTCCTGCGGCACCTGTTATGACCAGTTGCAAGGCTATAAGTTCGAGGACATCTTCCCCGGCTGCCGCATCATCGACATCCACGAATACCTGCTGGAAAAAGGCATCACGCTGGGCAGTGACAAGAGCTATCTCTATCACGACCCCTGCCACACGCCGATGAAGCTGCAGGCGCCGATGTTGACCGTCAATGCGCTGGTCGGCCCGAATGTGGTCGAGAGCAAGCGCTGCTGCGGCGAGAGCGGCACGCTGGGCGTCACCCGGCCAGATGTTTCGACGCAGATCCGCTTCCGCAAGGAAGAAGAGCTGCTCAAGATGGAGGCCGAGCTGCGCGGCAGCGGCAAGGTCGCTGCGGCCGAGAACCTCAAAATCCTGACCAGCTGCCCGAGCTGCTTGCAAGGCCTGAGCCGCTACGGCAATGACCTCAACAACGGCTTGCTGGAGGCCGACTACATCGTGGTCGAAATGGCCCGGCAGATCCTCGGCGAGGATTGGATGCCCGAGTATGTGGCCAAGGCGAACAGCGGCGGCATCGAGCGAGTGCTGGTGTAAAGGGCCGGTAAAGCCTTCACAAAAGCGTGCAGTTCTCACGCCCTGGGGGGGCGGCCTGTGGTCGAATGGGTGTTAATTCTGAGTCTTTGGAAGTTTCATTCGCGTGAAGCAATTCGGCCCCCCTAAGCTTGAGCTCTTCGCTGGCAAGGACGTCGTGTCGTCTTTGCTGCAGGCATTGCCGATTTCACTGGGCCTGGACCGCTTGCTTGTTTTGCTGCAACTGGCCTGGTATCAGCGCCAAAGCGATAGCGAAAACGCGCTGAGTTGGGCCGGCGAGGCGCAGGCCTTGCTGGAAGTCGTCGAGTTGACCTTGCTCGACCATCAAGGGATTCATACCCGTTTGACCCTGGTGCAGGCGGAGATCGATATCTTGCGTGGCAAGTCGGCGTTGGCCGAGCCCAAGGTGCTGGCTGCAATCGCCGTGTACGAGAGTTGCGGCGACAGCCTGGGCAGCGGCGATGCCAGGAACGCGCTGGTCACGATCCGCAGTGATGCGGGCGACCCTGTCCAACGCGATGCTTGCTTGCTGCAATGCCAGGCGGATTACCGGCGCAGCGGCGACCCGATCCGCATCAAGTTTTCGCTCGCCCGCAGCCTGCTGTTTCAGGCTTTTCGCGATGCCAAGGCGACCGGGCTGAGTCTGCAGCAGCATTTTGATCCCGCCGAGGATCAGGGGCCGGTGGTCACGCCGATGTTGGCCAGCGTACGGGCCGTGGTGGCCGGCTATACCGGTGAGCTCGGCCCTTCCATCGTGCAATTTTTGCTGGCCTTCAAGGCGGCCGAGGAAACCGGGCAACTGAGGTTTGCGATTCTGTCGGCCTGCAATGGCGCCGACTCTTTCGCCAGCCTGGGGGACTTGGATGCGGCGCTGGAATGGGATGAGCGCGGCCTGGCCTTGGCGCGCGGCTGCGGCTGGCCGGTGATGCTGGCGATGGCCTTGACCCAGACCGGCTCGGTCTTGCGCCTGTTGGGGCGCTTGCAGGACGCCAGACAGTGCCAGCTTGAGGCCTTGGCCGCGATTGGCGATTTAGGTGCATCGAATACCTATGTGATGGTCTTGCAGGGCTTGAGCGAGGTCTTGCTGGACCTGGATCAGCCGGACGAGGCCTTGCTGCGCTTTGGCCAGGCCGAGCAGGCTTCGCTCAAGCTCGGTGAGCCCATTGCCGTGTTGCGCAGTTACCGCGGCCAGGCGAGCGCCTTGGCCAAGTTGGGTCGGCCTGTGGAGGCCCTGGCCAAGGCCGAGGGCGCCTTGGCCGAGGTCATACAGCAGGGGAATATCGAGGAGCAGGTGAAGATCTTGCGGGTGCTGGCCGGCTTGCACCGTCAGCACAGTCTGCCCGTGCCGCTCGATTTGCAGGCCGCCAGCGCGCCGCTGCACTATTTGCAACAGGCGCAAGATGCGGCGGCCGGTATCGAAGGATTCTTGGCGCCGAGCGAGTTGTTCGACGAGTTGGCCCAGGCGCAGGCCGAGGCCGGCGATTTTGCGCGGGCCTATCTGAGCGCGCGGGCGGCGGCACAGGCCCGCGACACGGCCCGCAGCAAGGACGGCAACAACCGCGCCATTGCCATGCAGGTTCGTCAGGACACGGCGCGTGCGCTTGCGGCGGCCGAGCACCACCGACTCGTCGCGCAGACCGAGGCGCGCCGGGCCGAGCTTCTGCAGGCCACCAGCGACACGCTGGAGACCTTGGGTCAGGTTGGCCGTGAGATCACCGCCAGCTTGAACTCAGAAGCGGTGTTCGCTGCGCTGCACCGCCACGTCCACCGGATGATGGATGCGACATTTTTCGGCATCTGTTTGTTTGATGAAGAGGCCGCCCGTTTGAATATGGTGTTCGCGCGTGAGGGCGATCTGGTCGTGCCCGGCATGAGCATGCCGCTGGCGGACCCCAACTCATCGTTTGCGCTTTGCGCGCGCGAGCGGCGCGAACTGCAGATCGAGTTGGCGCCGCAGGATGAGGGCTCGTTTGTGATCCCCGGCACCATGGAAACCATCAGCCTGATGTACTTTCCGATGCTGATCGGCGAGCGTTTGCTGGGCGTGATGTCGGTGCAGTCGCCTCGCGCGCGAGCCTATGGCGAGCGCGAGGTCTTCATCATGCGTGCACTCTGCGGCTACGGCGCGATCGCGCTCGACAACGCCCAGGCTTACGCCCAAGTCGAAGCGGCGACGGCCGCCAAGGGTCAGTTTCTGGCCAATATGAGCCATGAGATCCGCACACCGATGAACGCGGTCCTGGGCATGCTCAAGCTCTTGCAAGGCACCGATCTGAATCAGCGCCAACGCGATTACACGGTCAAGGCCGCCGGCGCTGCCAAGTCCTTGCTGGGCTTGATCAACGACATCCTGGATTTCTCCAAGATGGATGCCGGCAAGATGACGCTGGACCCGCAGCCTTTTGCGCTGGACCAACTGATGCGCGATCTGTCGACCATCGTGTCCACCAATGTGGGCAAGAAGCCGGTCGAGGTCATGTTCGACATCGCCGCGGAAGTGCCGCCAGTCTTAATTGGCGACGCCCTGCGTTTGCAGCAGGTCTTGATCAATCTGAGCGGCAATGCGATCAAGTTCACCGCGCAGGGTGAGGTGGTGATACGCATCGAGTTGCTGCGCTACAGCGGCTCGGACGTGGTCTTGCGCTTTGCGGTGCGTGACAGTGGCATTGGCATCGCGCCGGAGAATCAGAAAAAAATCTTCGAAGGCTTCTCGCAGGCCGAGGTCTCGACCACCAGGCGCTTTGGCGGCACCGGTCTGGGCCTCAACATCTCGCAGCGCCTGGTCGCTATGATGGGCGGCGAGCTGGCGCTGGATAGCGTGCTGGGTGAGGGCAGTACCTTTCATTTCAGCCTGACCCTGCCGGTCGGCGATGCGCTGGCCGTGGAGACCGACGACTCTGCTCAAGCTGGCGATAGTCTGGCCGAGCATTTGAGCGTGCTGGTGGTGGACGACAGCGCGATCGCTCGCGAGCTGGTGCAGCATATGGCGCAATCCTTGGGTTGGCTGGCCGAGGCGGCGGCCGATGGGCAAGAGGCCTTGCAGCTGATGCAGGCGCGCAAGCAGGCCGAGCGCCAGCCCTTTGACGCGGTCTTCATGGACTGGGAAATGCCCGGCATGGATGGCTGGGAAACGATGGCCCGTATGCGCGAGCTGATGGGGCCTAACTCGCCAATCACCGTGATGGTGACTGCGCATGGCCGCGAGCGCCTGGCCGAGCGCAGCAAGGAGGAGCAGGCCAGCCTGAACGGCATCTTGGTCAAGCCCATCACGGCGGCGATGTTGCACGATATGCTCAAACGCACCCGCGCCGGGCAGGGCAATGTGCGGCGCCAGGCGCGCTCGGCTGCGGCTAAGCAGCTGGTGTTGGCGGGCTTGCGACTGCTGCTGGTCGAGGACAACGAGCTCAACCAGGAAGTTGCACAAACCCTGTTGGAGCAGGCAGGGGCCACGGTCCGCTTGGTCGGTGATGGGCAGGTGGCGCTGGACCTGCTGCGCGCCGAGCCGGCCGCCTTTGATGTCGTGCTGATGGATGTGCAAATGCCGGTGATGGACGGCTTCACGGCCACCCGCCTGATTCGCGCCGGCGGGCCGCAGGGCTTGGGTTTGACTGCGCTGCCGGTGGTGGCGATGACGGCCAATGCGATGGCCTCGGACCGTGAGGAATGCTTGGCTGCCGGCATGACGGACTTTGTCAGCAAACCTTTCGAGTTAGCCGAATTGGTGCAAGTCTTGCTGCGCGTCAGCGGCCGCAGTGCCGCTGCCAAGGCGGCTCAAGTTGGCGCCGGGCGGCACTTTGCGTCTTTGCCCTTGCCCGCGCATTTGCAGGCCAGGGCGCTGGAGCTGGGGATTGAAGCCCAGCTGACGATTGACAGATTCATGGGCAAGACGGCGCTGTACCAGCGCATGGTCAGCAGCTTTTGTGCCTCGGCGCAGGACTTGCCGGTGCAACTGGACGCCTATCTGGCGCGCGCCAGCTTTGCCGAGGCGGAAAGAGCGCTGCACAGCTTCAGAGGCTTGGCCGCGACCTTGGGCGCCACCGGCCTGGTCACCTGGTGCGCCGAGGGTGAGGCGATGTGCAAGCGCTCGCAGGCACCCGATGCACAGTGGCTGGCTGGCTTTGCCCGGTATTTGCACGCCGGCACCCAAGACCTGATCCTGATGGCGCAGCTGATCAGTGATTGGGCGGCTGAGGTGCCAACAGGAGCAGGTGCCGAAGCGGCTGCGATTACAGTGCGGCCATCTTGAATTGCAGGCTCGCCATGAATTCCCCAGCCCCAACCCCAACCTTTACCGTTAGCCCCACCGCTTGCCCCACCACTTGCCCCACCACCTGCCCTTTGTGCCAGGAGCCGGGTGGGCTGCTCGTTGCGCAGACGCCGCTGTGGCGGGTCGTGCGGGTAGCCGATGAGAACTTTCCGGCTTTTTACCGCTTGATCTGGCAAAGCCATGTGGCGGAGTTCAGCGATCTGGACGAGGCCCAGGCGCAGGCCTGTATGCAGGCGGTCACGACGATTGAGCGGGTCTTGCGCAGTGCCTTGAGCCCGACCAAGGTCAATCTGGCCACGCTGGGCAATGTGGTGCCGCATCTGCACTGGCATGTGATTGCGCGTTTCGACTGGGACAGCCATTTCCCCAATCCGGTCTGGGGCGCGGCGCTGCGGGAGTTGAATGAGCCGGCATGGACGCGGTTGGCGCTGGCCTTGCCGGATCTGGACGCGCAGGTGGCTGCGGCCTTGCAGAGGCATTGAAGTGTATTGGCCGCTGTGGCCGCTCTACACTGGGTTTGTATCGAAGATGCGGGAGACCCGATGAGGCGACGTGAACTGGTGCGAGGCTCAGTGCTGGCCCTCGGTTTGGCGTCCGTGCCAATGGCTCATGCTCAGCCGGCCCAGCCTTTCTTCTTGCAGGCTTTCACCGAAAACTTGCCGCCCTTGAATTTTTCAGGCGCCAGCGGGCCGGCTGGTTTCAGTGTGGACTTGCTGCGCATGATGGCGGGCGAGGCCGGTTTGGGCCTGGATGTTCAAGTTCAGCCCTGGATACGGGCGATGCGCTCCGCCGCCGAGTCCAAGCATTCGGTGCTGTTCTCGCTGGCACGTTTGCCCGAGCGTGAAGCCTTGTTTCAGTGGGTGGGCCCGATCAGTGAGCGGCGCATCGTGATCTATCGCCTGGCGCGGCGCACCGACATTCACTTCACCGGCCTGCAGCAGTTACAAGGCTTGAAGATCGGCGTGGTGCGCGAATCCGCTGCGGCCAAGCGCTTGCTGGCCATGGGCTTGACGCCCGAAGCTGAGATCGAATGGGCGCAGGATGATGCAAGCAATCTGCGCAAGCTCCTGGCGGGCCGCATGGACCTGCTCGTGATGTTGGACTGGGCCGCGGCCTGGAATTTGAAGCAGCACCAGCTGCCTTTTGCTAGTCTGACCGAGCTGGCCGCCATGGACACCGATCTCTCGTACTGGTATGGCCTGCACCCAGAAATCGAGCCCACGATCAAGCACGGGCTGCAAAGCGCCTTGGACCGGATCAAGCTCGACGGCCGCTACGCGGCGCTGCGTCGGCGCTACTTTGATTGAGTTTGAATGGATAAAGAGGAGTTGGTGATGGGGACCGAAACTATGCAGCTCACCGCGCTTGAAAAAGCCTTTGGCGAGCTGCAAAAGCAGTTGGACGCGGAGCAGTTCGATGCCGGCTTGGCGGCCCTGGAGCGGCTGCTGGCTCAATTGCCTGCCGAGTTGGACGAGGGCCAACGAGCGCTGAAATACCGGCTGCTGAATGCGCGCGTGGCGGCGCTGACCAAGCTCGACCGCTTCGATCAAGTCCTGCACGACTGCGCGGCCATGCTGGACCTGATCTCCGTCGATCAGGCCTCGGCACAGCGCGCCGGCGTGATGACCCAGCTCTCATTTGCACAGGCCAATTTACTGATGCCCGAGCAAGCGCTGCGCGCCGCCCATGTGGCACTGCAAGACGGATTGCAATTGCACAACAACTTGCTGACCGCGCAGGCCCTGGAGCGCCTGGCCATGGTCTATTTGTCCATGGGCGACGGCGACGCGGCGCTGACCTTGATGTTTGAGGCGCTGGGGCATATGGACCAGCACAAATCAGACTACGAGCGGATTCGACGTTACTCGAATGCGATGCATCTGATCTGCAGCCTCTATGACGCCTATATCGATGCGGAGAAATTCGGCGCTGCCGCCGCCGTGCTGGAGCGCGCCAACAGCTTCAATGAGCCAGCGGCGGCCCTGGCGCCGGACGTTGCCAGTCAATACATTGTTTGCATGTGGCGAGCGAATCAGGCGCGCTGGCACCGTCGCTGCGGCCGTCGGCAGATGGCGCGCGGCGCTTTTCTGGATTTGGAGCAACGCGCCGCGGCCAACGCCTGGCATGCGATACGGCGCCCGGTGCTGCTGGAGCTGGCCTTGATGGAAGAAGGCGAGTGCCGCCCGCAAGAGGCTTTGAAGCTGCTGGCGGCGGTGTTTGAGGGCGCGGAGCTGCGGGTCCGCGACGTGGTGGCCTTGCCCGCGCTGCGGGCGCAACAGCGCTGCTTCAGGGCCACGGGTCAGGTGGAGCAAGCGGCCGCGGCGGCGGCGCAATGGGAGTCTAGGCAGACCGCGCGCCGTCAGGCCGTGCGGCAGGCCGAGCTACAACTGCCCGGGCTGGATCAGCGCATTTTGAGCAGCTTGGCGGCGGCCGAATCCGCGCGCCTGGATGAGGTCGTACGCCAGCTGCGCGAGCGCCGCCGCCAAGGCGCCGGACTGAGCTTGCTGGACCATCAATGGATGGCCCCCAGCGCCAGCACTTAGGCTTTCAGACCTTCAAAGACCCTCAAGCGGCGCGCAATGTGCTGCTTGCGTGAGCCAGCCCGAGCTGGCCGAACAAGTCCTTGGGGTTGGCCATTTGGGGAATCAAGCTCACATCCTGGCCCAAGCCCAGCTCGCGGGCGCAGTCGCGCAGCAGGCGTAGCGCCGAGAAGTCTTCCAGCGCGAAGCCGACCGAGTCAAAAAAGGTGATCTGCTCGGCGCTGTCACGGCCGCTGCTCAGGCCCTTGAGCACGCGCCAGAATTCCGTAACTTCGAATTCCGCCGGCATCTGCTGCAGATCGCCCTCGATGCGCGACTGGGGCTCAAACTCGACAAACACCTTGGCCGCTTCCAAGACGCCACGGTGCATCTCGGTCTTGCCGGGGCAGTCGCCGCCGACGCCATTGATGTGCATGCCGGGCTCGATCATGTCGGGGGTGATGATGGTGGCATTGGTCTTGTCGGCCGTCACCGTGGTGACAATGTCGGCGCCGCGTACGGCCTCAGCAGTGCTGGCGCAGACCTTCAGCGTCAAACCGGGCAGGCCCTGCAAATGGCTCAAGAGCTTGGCGGTGGCGGCGGTGTCGATGTCGAACAGCCGGATCTCGCTGATGCCCAGCAGATAGTGGAAGGCCAGAGCCTGAAACTCGCTTTGCGCGCCATTGCCGATCAAGGCCATGGACTTGGCGTTTTTGCGTGCCAGTTTGCGGGCCACCATGGCCGACGTCGCCGCGGTGCGCAAGGCGGTGGTCAGGGTCAGTTCGCTGACCAGCTCCGGCCGACCAGTGGCCACATCAGCCAGCAGGCCCACTGCCATCACCGTTGGCAAGCCCACACGGGTGTTCTTGGGGTGGCCATTGACGTATTTGAAGCTGTAGAGGCTGGCGTCGGCGATTGGCATCAGCTCGATCACGCCGTCCTCGGTGTGGCTGGCCACTCGGGCGCATTTGTCGAATTCGTTCCAGCGCAAATAGTCGGCTTCAAGGTAGCCCACCAAGCGCTTGAATACTTCGGGCAGGCCCAGGGTTTGGGTAATGCGGGCAACATCTTCGGTGGTCAGCAAGGTGGTCATGGCAGTCTCCGTTTTTCGAATGACTGAATTCTGGCCAAGCCTCCTGTTAGCGAGAAGAGCAAGAAAAGATCAAAAAGTCAGAGAGATCTATCATTTAGTCAGACTAAATTGTCGAAATGGCAGAATCGCCATCAGCCCTAACTCAGCAGGACAGCTATTCATGGACACTTTGGATCAGCAACTGATTGCCTTGCTCCGCCAGGACGCCCGCGCCAGCGTCGCCAGTTTGGCCCTCAAACTGAAGGTGTCGCGTGGCACCGTCAGCAACCGCATCACCAAGCTGGAGGACACCGGCGTCATCAATGGCTACACCGTCAAGCTCAGGCCGGACGCGACGCCGAATCAAATCACCGCCTGGATGAGCATCGCGGTGGAGGGCAACAAGACGCGTGAAGTCATCAGCATCTTGCTGGGCGAGCCGGGGGTGTCGGGCTTGTTCGATACCAACGGGCGCTGGGATCTGCTGGCCGAGCTGCGCGCGCCCAACCTGGGCGACTTGGCCAATGTGCTGGAGCGGGTGCGGCTGATCAAGGGCATCGAGACGACCGAAACAAGCATTCATTTGCAGAGCTACAAGCTGTCCTGAGCGCGGGCTGAGTCACCCTGCGCCACCGCTCAATTCGCGCTGAGTCGGTGCAGTGTCGGCCCCGCCAGCAATGGCGTGGCCTTGGCCGCCGCCCAGTCGGCATGCCCGGCGCCATAGAACGGCGACAGCGGGTGGCCACTCTGGCCCCCCGGCATGGACAAGCTCGCCGCGCTTTCAAGGCCGGGCGAGACCACCATGCGTTGGGATTGACCAAAGCTAGGCTTGGCGACAAAGGGGAGGTTGGAGTCGCCCCCTTGCGGCTGTGAGGGCATGTCCAAAAACGCCGACAAGGCCGGCACCGCCTTGGACATCAAATGCTGGATCCGGCTGGCGTTGTGCTGGCCCCATGTGGCTTGACTCAACGCCTGCTTGCCGTCTTGGGTCAGCTCCTTCAGCGCCGCGTCGACCTGTGCCAATTGAAAGGCGTCCCAACTGGCGTAGCCTGCCGGCAGCAGGTGGGCAGGGCGCTCCGTCAGTGCTTGTACGGCACTGTATTCAAACTGCGAATGCCATTTGAAGCGCCGCTTTTCGTCGGCCTGCTGCGCGCCCAGCACCGGTGTTGTCCAGGCCAGCCAGAGCTGGTCCAGGGTGCGCAGACGTACCGTGCGAATCAAGCGGTAGCCGACCTCTCCGGCATCGGCGTGACCGTTCCAATTTTTGATTTGTGTGAGCGCTTGAGCATGGGCCGGGCTGCTCGCCAACAAGGGCAGCAGTCGGTCGCCCCAAGTCTTGATGAAGCGGGCTTCGCTGTCGAAATGAATGGCACTCAGGCTGGCTTGGCTGTGGCTGCTGTGCTCGCTCAAGCGGGCGCGAATTTGCTGCGCGCGGGCGCCCAGATCGAAGCCGCCGTCGCCTATCACTTGCGCCTTGGCACCACCCAGTTGGCGGTTGTTGGCGGTCCAGAGCTGCCCGTCGGCAGGCCGCAGCAGCTGAGGATAGTCAGCCAGGCCCAGCCACGCATGCGGGGCCAGATCCATGCTTTGGAAGCGCGCGTAGCCGGCTCCGTCGGGCGCTTGTGTCCAGAGGCGGCCAGCCACGCTCCAGCCGATTTGGCCTTGATCGTCGGCGACCAGGATGTTTTGATGCGGCATGCCGGCCGCTTGGGCGACGCCCAGCGCGCCGGCGGCGTCGCGGGCCGTGAGCATCTTGTCCAGGCCCAGGTTGTAGGCCTCGACCTTGTGGGCGATCCAGCGCAGTGCATAGCGTTGGCCGGCTTGCTCGCGCACGATGGGCGCGCCGTCCAGTTCCTGCACTTCCAGCGTCTTGGCGGCGGCGCCCTTGACGGCAATCGTTTCGGTAAACGATTTCAGCCGCGCCGAGGGCACTTGATCCGGCAGCTTGATCCAGTCAAACCACTGACCGTAGGCGTTGGTAAAACCCCAGGCAATATGGCCGTTAGAGCCGACCACCAGGCTGGGCATGCCGGGCAAGCTCAGGCCCGCTGCCCGCAAGACCTGACCCTCTTGGGTCTTGAGTTCCAACTGGGTTCGAAACCAGATGCTGGGCACGCCCAGGTCCAGATGCATATCGTCGGCCAAGATGGCCCGGCCGTTGCTGCTGCGGCTGCCGGACACGGCCCAGTTATTGCTGCCGATCAGCGGCGCCTCGGCGCCCGCCGAGCCCGCTAGCTCGAATGCCGCTTGCACTGAGCGGCCGAGCTGGGTTTTGCGCAGATCCAGCAGGGCCGGGCCCGGCAGCGCGGCCGGCTTCACTTCGCTGGCGTCCAGTGCCGCGTCCCAGGGCCCCCCGCGCGGGTTCAGCCAGTCGAATAGCGCATCGCCGGCGTGTTCGCGCAGGGTGGCACGCTCGAAGCCGGCCTCCACGCTGCCGCCTTGCAGCATCCAGAACATTTCGCCCACCACCAGCAGCGAGTCAACCGCGGTCCAGGCGGACGCTTCACCGCGCAAGATCAGGTATTGCCAGGGTCGCACGGGCAGGCCGGTCAAGCCGGCGTTGACTCCGTCGGCGTAGGCTTTCAGCAAGGCCTGGTCGGCGGCGGGCATTTGGGCTAAGCGCTCGGTCAGGCGGGCGCGCATGCGGTGGGCGCGGCGCTGGATATCGCGCGGCAAGGCCTTGTCGCCAAACAAGGCCGACAACTCGCCGGCCGCCGAGCGCCGCGTCAGATCCATTTCGAAAAAACGCTCTTGGCCATGCAAAAAGCCCAGGCCTCTTGCCAGATCCAGCCGGTTCTCGCCGCGCAGCACGGCGGTGCCCAGCGCGTCGCGCTCCAGGCTCAGCGGCGCGCTCAGGCCAGGCAGGGCGATGGTGCCGTCCAGTTGAGGCAAGCTGGCACGCAAGGCCAGCCAGGCGCTGAAGCCAGTCAAAACAAGCGCGGCAGCGGTGCCGGCGAGCAAACGGGGCGCCCAGCGGCGCATTCTGTGTGGGCTACTCATGGCGGCGATTGTGGCCGCCTCGGGTGCTGTGGTCGGCCGGGGTTTTCCTGCCCCGGCAGCTATTCAAGTCTTGTGCACCAAGGTCAGCAAGAGGCTGCTGTCCAGCTCCGCGACGACGGCATGGGCTTCATTGGCGCGCAGCACGGTCAGCTGGCCTGCACTGAGCGGCAACTGCGTGCCGGCCATGTCCAGGCGTACACGGCCGGCTAGGCATTGGATGCACAGCTCGCCAGCCAGCTTGTGCTGGCTCAAATATTGGCCGGCTGGCAACAAGAGGTGCAGCAATTGCAGCTGATCGGCCTTGATCAAGCTGGTGCTCGGGGTTCCGACGCTGAACTCGCTGAGCGCCTTCAGGTCTATCAGCTGGCCCAGGCTTGCGTGTTGAATTGCCATGCTCATCTCCTCGGGCATGATGGCCATGCCCTGGGCTTGATTGTGTTGCAGGCTTCTAGAATCGGCCATGCTCAATTCATTCTTTTCCTGCGCCCGGCATTCTCTAGGCCTGCGAGCTGCCGGCTTTGTCTTGCTGAGTTTGCTGATCACGGCTTGCTCGAATGCGCCCTTGGTGCCACCCGAGAAGCCGCCCGTGACTATGGTGGATCCGGTTGCCCGCGCCGCCGTGCCGGCGCCGGTCCCCGTGCCGCCCCGCGTGGGTCTGGCCCTGGGTGGTGGCGCGGCGCGCGGCTTTGCGCATATCGGCGTGATTCAGGTGCTGGAGGAACAGGGCATCAAGGTCGATCTGGTGGCAGGCACCTCGGCCGGCAGCCTGGTCGCGGCACTGTATGCCTCCGGCTTGAGTGGCCGCGAAATGGCGGTGCTGGCCGAGGGCATGGACGAAGGATCCATCACCGACTGGGCCTTCCCGACCCGTGGCTTGATCCGTGGCGAGGCCTTGGCCCGTTATGTGCGTGAGAAAACCGGCGCCAAGCAGATCGAACAAATGAAGCTGCCCCTGGGCATTGTGGCCACCGATTTGGCGGACGGCAGCGGCATTTTGTTCCAGCGCGGTGATACCGGTGCGGCCGTGCGGGCCTCCAGCTCGGTGCCGGCGGTGTTTCAGCCGGTCAAGATCGGCAGCCGCGAATATGTGGACGGCGGGTTGGTGGCCCCGGTGCCGGTGCGCTATGCCCGCCAGATGGGCGCCGAGCTGGTGATCGCGGTGGACATCAGCTCGCCGCCGGAGGCCAAGCCCGGCAGTGACGCCATCCGGATGTTGTTGCAGACTTTTTCCATCATGGGGCGCAGCATCAATAACTTCGAGCTGAGGGAGGCCGATGTGGTGCTGCGGCCCAAGCTGGACGGCTTTGGCAGCGCCGATTTCACGGTGCGCAAGCAGTCGGTGCAGGCCGGGCGCGAAGCGGCGCTGGCCATGCTGCCGCAAATCCGCGCCAAAATCGCGGCGAAGACACGCTAAACAGCAAAGCTGCCCGCATGAAGCCGCAAACCTTGCCCCTCTTTCCGCTGCAGTCGGTGCTGTTTCCGGGCGGCTACTTGCAGCTGCAGGTGTTCGAGCCGCGCTATCTGGGCATGGTGGAGCGCTGCGACAAGGGCGGTCTGCCCTTTGGCGTCGTCAGCCTGCTGGAGGGCGGCGAGGTGCGCCGGCGCTTGAGCGGCCAAGCCGGTTTTGCGTCCGAGCGCTTCAATCTTCTCGGCACGCTGGCCCATATCGAAAGCCTGGAGAGGCCGCAGGCCGGCTTGTTCAAGCTGCGCTGTGTCGGCGGTCAGCGCTTCAAGTTGCTCAGCATTGCGCAGTCTCCGCATGGGCTGTGGTCGGGGGAGGTGGAGGAGTTGGCGGCGGACAGCGAGGTGACAGTGCCGCCGGACCTGCGGCCCGCGGCCGAGCTTTTGCAGACCTTGCTGCACAAGTTGGAGCAGGGGGCCGCGGCACTCGATCTGCCGCTGCAGCCCCCTTATCGCTGGGAAGATTGCGGCTGGCTGGCCAACCGCTGGTGCGAGCTGCTGCCCTTGGCTCCGGAGGAGCGGCAACGCCTGATGCAGCTGGACAACCCATTGTTGCGGCTGGAGTTGGTGGCCGACCAGTTAGACCGCCTGCAACTGCAGCCCTGAATAGACAAAAGGCCCGGTGCATGCACCGGGCCTTTTTTTGATTCAGTCAGCAAGGCCCTGCGGGCCGAGCCAATCCATCAATTAAGCAGCGCGCTTGGCGGCGCGGGCGCCGGTTTGCGATGCCTTGACGGCCGAGTTGGTAGCGGCTTGGAAGTTGGCGGCGGCCACGTCAGCGGCTTGCTTACCAGCCTTCTGCACCGATTCCAGCGCGTTGTTGGCGGTGGTGATGGCGTTCTTCACCAGGGCCACTACGTTCTCGGAACCAGCAGGTGCGTTCTTGGAGGCGGTTTCGACCAGAGCGGCGAACTTGGCTTGAGCGTCGGCCACTTGAGCTTCGGCAACCTTGGCCACTTCGGCGCTGGTACTGCTGGTGATTTCTTGCACGTGGCGGCTGTAGGAAGCTGCCTTCTCGGCGCTAGGCTGCAGCAGGGTAGCTTGCAGGCTCAGCAGTTCTTGAGCGTCCTTGACCGACATCACGGCTTGGGTGGACTCAACGGCTTCGGCCAGCGCGGTCTTGGCGACTTGCATGTTCAGCTCGACCAGCTTCTCAACGCCTTGGAAGGCAGTGGTGGTCAGGCCGAAGAGAGTCTCGACATTGGCTTTGTGGGCGGCGAAGAATTGTTCAGCTGTCAGCATGGTGTGCTCCTGTGTGGGGGGCGACCCCCGGTTGATTTCAAATGAAATTCGTCTTGCGGATGTTCGCAAGCTGCTGCACAGTTAAATGCTGCGCTGCAACAAAACGAATTGTAGGGACTTGAAACCGAAATGCAAGCAATATTTGTTGCGGCGCAGCAAATAACTTGAAAGCTCATCGGCTGTCGAGGTTTTAGGCTTGGATTTGCGCCAAGCGCCTGAGGCATTGGGGCGTAAAAAAGCCCGGCTTGTGAACCGGGCTTCTTGACCAGCAACCCGAAACCGGAGTTACAGGACTGCAGCTTCTGTTTAGGCCGTCGCGCGCTTGCCGTTGCGGGCAGCGGTTTGGGTGGCCTTGACGGCGGTGTCGGCGGCGGCTTCGAAGTTGGCTTCGGCCACTTCGCTGGCTTGGCGAGTCGCTTGCTGGATGGACTCAAAAGCGCTGTTGGCGGCAGCCACGGCGGTCTTGACCATGGCAACGGCGTTTTCGCTGCCGGCTGGTGCGTTCTTGGCGGCGCTGTCGATCACGGCGGCGAACTTGGCTTGCGCATCGGCGATTTGGGCTTCAGCCACCTTGCTGACTGCGGCATTGGTGCTGTTGGCGATGTCATACAGATGGCGGCTGTAAGCGGCTGCCTTCTCGGCGCTAGGCTGCAACAGCGTCGACTGCAAAGCCAGCAGTTCTTGCGCGTCCTTCACCGACATCAGGCTTTGGGCGGATTCCAGCGATTCGGCCAAGCCGGTCTTGGCGACTTGCATATTCAGTTCGACAAGCTTTTCGATGCCTTCGAACGCCTTGGCTGTCAGGCCGAACAGCGTTTCGACATTGGCTTTGTGGGCATTGATGATTTGTTCTGTGGTCAGCATGTAGCACTCCTTGGCCGGGGTCTACCCCCGATATATGGGTCTGTTGAATTGCTTCGACAGCGGGATTGTTGCGCTGCAACAATGCAAAGTATATGGACGCGCCACAAGTTTGCAAGGGTTTTTTGCTGCACCGCAACAAGTTAGGGGGTAGGCAGATGAAGCCCTGCCAGCCCTTGATCAAAGCTTGCGCTTGGCCCGTGACGCCGGCATGACAGGCGGGGCGCGCCAAAGCGGCTATGGTGTCGGCATGTTGGCCTTTCATTCCGATGCCCATAGCCTGGCGCTGCCAGCCGGGCACTCCTTTCCGCAATCCAAATACCGGCTGCTGCGCGAGCATTTCGAGGCGCAGCCGGGCCTGCTGCGCATGCAGGCAGCGCCGGCTGCCAGTGAGGCCGAGCTGGCCTTGGTGCACAGGCCTGACTACATCGAGGCGGTCCTGCAGGGCGGCCTGAGCGCGGCCGCGCAGCGCGAGATCGGATTCCCCTGGTCGACCCAGATGGCCGCGCGCTCGCGGCATTCGGTCGGCGCCAGCATCGCGGCGGCGCGCGCCGCCTTGCAAGAGGGCGTGGCTGCCAATATGGCCGGCGGCACCCACCATGCCTTTGCCGACCGGGGCTCGGGCTACTGCGTCTTCAATGATGTGGCGGTGGCCGCCAAGCTGATGCAGGCCGAGTGGCGCGAGCAGCATGGCCAAGCGCTCAACGTGCTGGTGATCGACCTTGACGTCCACCAGGGCAATGGCACGGCCGCCATCTTTCAGGGCGATGCCAGCGTCTTTACCTTCTCGATGCATGGGGCCAAGAACTTCCCGGCCCGTAAAGAGGCGAGTGATCTGGACGTGGAACTGCCCGATGGCTGCGCCGACGCCGAGTATCTGGCAGCGCTGGACACTGCTTTGGCGACGATTTGGGCGCGCTATCAGCATGCTGCTCCAGGGCTGGCTTTCTACCTGGCCGGTGCCGACCCGCATGAAGGTGACCGGCTCGGCCGCCTCAAGCTGACGACGGCCGGCATGCTGGCGCGGGACCAAAGGGTGCTGGATGCCTTGCGCGCCCGCCGCATCCCGGTCGCGCTGAGTATGGCGGGCGGTTATGGCCATGACATCAGCAGCACCTTGGCTTGTCAGATCAATACCTTGAATACCGCTGCACACAGCTGGCTGCAATGGCAGCAAATGCCGCGACAGCGCTCAATGCAAGAATAGCCCCAGCCACCCGCAAAGGAATGCCCCAGTGAATTTGTTTGAAACTCCCAGCCCGCAAGACCAGGCCGCCGTAGACAAGGCGATAGAAACCCGCCGCTCGATGCGGGCCTTTTTGCCCACGCCGGTGCCGCGCGCGACGATTGAAGAAATCTTGCGTGTAGCGGCGCGCGCGCCGTCCGGCACCAACACCCAGCCCTGGCAGGTGCATGTGCTGACCGGTGCGGCAAAAGAGCGTTTGAGCGCGCGCATCCTGGCCGTTCATAACGACCCGGCCGAGCTGAGCACGCACAACCAGGAATATGCCTATTACCCCAACGAGTGGGCCTCGCCCTATATCGACCGGCGCCGCAAGGTCGGCTGGGATCTGTACGGCCTCTTGGGCCTGGCCAAGACCGACCGTGCCGGCATGCACGCTCAACATGGTCGCAACTACCAGTTCTTCGACGCGCCGGTCGGCCTGATGTTCACCATCGACCGGGTCATGCAGCAGGGCAGTTGGCTGGACTACGGCATGTTCTTGCAAAGCATCATGATCGCGGCGCGTGGCCACGGCCTGCATACCTGCCCGCAAGCGGCCTTCACGCAGTTCCATCGCCTGATTGCCGAAGAGCTGAGTTTGCCGCCGGCGCAGATGCTGGTCTGCGGCATGGCGCTGGGTTATGCCGATCCAGACGCGATCGAGAACACGCTGCAGACCGAGCGCGCGGCGGTGGCCGAGTTCACGCGCTTCCTGGAGGACTGAAGCTTGGCTGCTCGACAAAAAGTGCTGGTGGCCCGGCGCATCTTTCCCGACATTGTGGCCAGGCTGGTCGAGCACTTCGACGTCGAGGAGCCGCTCGATGACACGCCCTTGCCGCAGGCCGAGTTGATCCGGCGCCTGCAAGGCAAGGTCGGTCTATTTGCGACCGGCACCGAGCTGATCGATGCAACGCTGCTGGCTGCCTGCCCGGAGCTGCGCGCCGTCTGCCTGATGACGGTGGGCTACAACAATGTTGATCTGGCCGCTTGCAGCGCCCAAGGCGTGCGGGTCACTAACGCGCCGGATGTGCTGACCGAGACCACGGCCGACTTTGGCTTTGGCTTGATGCTGGCGGCGGCGCGGCGCATCACCGAGGCCGAGCATTACCTGCGTGCCGGCCGCTGGGGGCAATGGTCGATCGATCTCTTGGCCGGCGCCGATGTGCATGGCGCGACGCTGGGGATTTTGGGCATGGGCCGCATCGGCCAGGCGATCGCCAAGCGCGGCGCTTTGGGCTTCGGCATGCAGGTGATCTATCACAACCGCAGCCGCTTGGACCCCGAGTTAGAGAAGCCGCTCGGTGCGCAGTGGGTGAGCGAGGACGAGCTGCTGCGGCGCGCCGACCACCTGGTCTTGGTCGTTCCCTATTCACCGCAAGCGCACCATCTGATTGGCGCGCCGGAGCTGGCCTTGATGAAGCCGAGCGCGACCTTGACCAATATCGCGCGTGGCGGCGTCGTCGATGACGCGGCGCTGGCCGAGGCCTTGGCCGCCGGGCGCCTAGCCGCCGCCGGCCTGGACGTCTTCGAGGGCGAGCCGGCCTTGAACCCGGCCCTGCTGGCGCTGAGCAATGTGGTGCTGACGCCGCATATCGCCAGTGCCTCGCTGCCGACGCGCCGCGCGATGTGCAATCTGGCGGTCGACAATTTGATCGCTTTGCTCGGTGGGGCGGAACCCGTGACCGGACTGAACTGAGCGCGAACCTGAACATGGACGGCCCAGCATGGACAAGTTGACGGCAATGCAGGTCTTTGTGGCCGTGGTCGACAGCGGCAGCCAGTCCGCTGCGGCGGAGCAACTGGATCTGTCGCGCCCGGTCGTGTCGCGCTACCTGGCTGAGTTGGAGGCCTGGGCCGGTGCACGCTTGATGCACCGCACCACCCGCAAACTCAGCCTGACGGCGGCCGGCCATGAGCTGCTGCCGCGTTGCCGTCAGCTGCTGGACTTGAGCGCCGATATGCAGGCCGCTGTGACCTTGCCCGACAGGGCGCCGCAAGGTCTGCTGCGGCTGACGGCCAGCAGCTCTTTTGGTCAGGCGCAACTGGCCAGAGTAGTGGCGGAGTTTGTGGCGCTGTACCCGGCCGTGTCCGTCGATCTGGTCTTGCTGGACCGCGCGGTCAATCTGGTCGAGGAGCGCATCGACCTGGGTGTGCGCATCAGCAATGAGCTGGATCCGAATTTGATCGCGCGCCGCTTGTCGGTCTGCCGCTCAGTCGTTTGCGCGGCGCCGTCCTATTTGGAAAAACGCGGCCGGCCGCAAGGCCTGGAAGAGCTGAGCCAGCACAACTGCCTGAGCCATTTCTACTATGGCAAAAGCCTCTGGACCTTCGAGCGCGAGGGCGCTCCCGACGCGCTTGCCAGCAGCGTCAATGTCAGCGTGAATGTCAAAGGCAATGTCAGCGCCAATGATGCCGGCGCGCTGCTGCAAGCCGCCTTGGCCGGCGTGGGCGTGGCGATTTTGCCGACCTATCTGGCAGGAGAGCATTTGCGCGCAGGACGCTTGCTCGCGCTTCTGCCCGATTTGAAGCCGACCGAGCTGAGCATTTATGCGGTCTACGCCTCGCGCAAGAATATGTCCACGGCCCTACGCGTGATGTTGGATTTTCTGGCCGAGCAGTTCGCGCCCGAGCCCTTGTGGGATAGTCATTGAACCGCCAACCCTAAGCAGCCAATTCATCGCATGAACGATTCATCCAAACCCGATTCTTCGACTTACACGCCGCCCAAGGTGTGGACCTGGAACAAGGAAAATGGCGGCCAGTTCGCCAGCATCAATCGCCCCATTGCCGGCCCCACGCATGAGAAAGAACTGCCGGTAGGCCGCCACCCGCTGCAGCTTTATTCGCTGGCCACGCCCAATGGCGTCAAGGTCACGGTGATGCTGGAGGAGTTGCTGGCGCTGGGACATAGCGGCGCCGAGTACGACGCCTGGCTGATCCGCATCAATGACGGGGATCAGTTTGGCAGCGGCTTTGTCGGCGTCAACCCTAACTCCAAGATTCCAGCGCTGCTGGACTGCAGTTGGGAGCAGCCGATTCGTGTTTTTGAATCCGGCGCGATTCTCTTGCACCTGGCTGAAAAGTTTGGCGCCTTGCTACCCAAGGACGCGGCCGGCCGGGCTGAATGCCTGTCTTGGCTGTTCTGGCAGATGGGCAGCGCGCCCTACCTGGGCGGCGGCTTCGGGCATTTCTATGCCTATGCGCCGAGCAAGATGGAATACCCGATCGACCGCTTTGCGATGGAGGTCAAGCGCCAGCTTGACGTGCTGGACCGGCGTTTGGCCGAAAGTCCCTATCTGGCCGGCAGCGACTACACGATTGCCGATATCGCGGTCTGGCCCTGGTACGGCGCCTTGGCCGAAGGCTTGCTCTACAACGCCGGCGAGTTCCTGCAGGTCGAGAGTTATGCGAACGTGCAGCGCTGGACCAAGCAAATCGCCCAGCGCCCAGCGGTGCAGCGCGGCCGCATGGTCAATCGCACCTGGGGTGAGGCGTCCAGCCAGCTGTGGGAGCGCCATGCGGCGAGCGATTTTGAGGGCCAGACGCAGGACAGGATCGGCAAGCCGAGCTGAAGGCTCAGAGCCGCTTGCCTTCGATCAACAACTGCACCGTCAAAGGCAGCGCCTGCTCGTACTGCTGATCAAGTGCAATCGGCAGGCCTTGTTGCAGCACTGGGACGTCCGTAAACGAAGCACCCAGCTGAGCTTGCAAGACGCTCAGCGGCAGCAGCTTGGGCTCGCCGTCCTGGTTCGGCAGTACCAGACCTATCCAGCGTCCTGCTTGATCGAACACCGGCCCGCCGCGTGGGGCGAGCGGGAGTTCCACACCCAAGGCTTGCTGGTTGTTGGCCGCGCTGATGCGGCCTAAAAAGCCCCGGTGCATGGCCGGCCAAGCGGCTTGCGCCGAGGGTGTGGCCAGATAGGCAAATGCGGTGGCCGGGCTGCCGGCGAAGGCATCGCGCGGCGCGCGTGCCAACTTCGACTGAGCGATGGGCAGCGGTGTGTCCAAGCTCAGCAGAGCCAGGCCCAAACTGTCAAAACTTTGCAGCAAATGGGCCGTGCTGGTGTGTCCCAAGCCATTGCGCAGCCAGAGCTGTGTCGCGGCCTGGCTGGGTGCCAACGGCACCAGGGCTAGGCGCCCGCCGTCAAGCAAGAGCCCGCTGCCCAGCGCTAGCGCATGGGAGGGAACGGGCGCACCGACAGCCAAGGGGCCGGGACGAATGCTGGCGGCAACGGGGTCGGACTCGGCCTGAGCCATGGGCTCGGCGCGCGGCAGTTGTTGCTGCGTCGCCAGCAGTGCCGGCTCGTTCGGCAGGCGCTTCAAGCCGGCTTCCAACATGCGCATGGCCTCGGCCCGCTGCTCGCCCAAGGCCAGCATCCAGGCATAGAGCGCCAAAGCCTCGGGCTCATGGATATGCGCGCCGGCGGTGTGCGAGGCAAACATCAGCGCCGAGCGATATTCGCCGGCCTGCATCTGCGCCTGCAAGAGCAGCAACTCGGTGTCGGCCGCATGGCTGATCATGGCGGCTGCGTCGAGTCGCCGCTGTGCGGTGTCGCTGTCGCCTGCGGCCAGTGCCGTGCGGGCGGCCTGCAGCAGCGCCTGCCGCTCGGGCTCGCTTGGCGATTGGGCATGCCCCTGCTGACCCTGCGAATGTTGATGCGGATGTTGATGGGCTTGGGTGCCGCCGCAAACAAAGGTGGCCAGGCTAAAAAACAGCCCGGCCACCTTTGGTTTCCAGCTCGACACCGCCCGCTTGCCATCAAGCGGTGGGCGGTATTTTTTCATCTCAAGGCGTCTGTGTGATGCGTGGCTTGTTCAGCACCGCGCTGCTGGGGTTGTAGGCGTTTGCGGCATTCTTGTAGCCGGACAGATAGGCGATCAAGGCATCGATGTCTTGTGCGCCGCCCTGGACATTGCTGCCGCCCAGCAGGACCGTGAAGCCGTCGCCGCCGGTGGCGGTGAAGTTGTTGACTGTCACGCGGTAGGTCTTGGCCGGGTTTTGCACCACGCCATTGATGACGATGTTGTCAGCAGCACCCGTCACAACGGGCGGGTAGACGGTCACATCGGTCGGCGTCAGCGTCACGTTCTGGATCTTGGCGCAAGCCGGTGCTGCGGCGCTCCAGTTGTACTTCAGGCCATTGCTGGCTTGCATCACGCGGTCTGCGGTCTGGCCCTTGCAACCTTTGAATTGCTGCTCCAGCACGTCCTTGAGTTGCTGCGCTGTCAGCGTCATCGTCACCAGGCTATTGCCGAACGGCTGGACGGTGAACGCGTCGGCGTAAGTCAGCGCATAAGGGTAGCTGGCAGCGGCGGGCTTGACGAAGCCTGGGCTGCGCACGCCGCCGGCATTCATGAAGGCCATCACCGCGCCGCCCAATGCGGCCGGCTGGGTCGCTTGCAACTGCGCGTCGGCGATCAGATCACCGGCTTCCATTTCGCCGGCGCTGTTGGCGCCATTGCTCAGGCCGGTGGTGATGGTGCCCACCACTTGACCGGCGATCGGTGCGACCGCGTTCTTGTAGGCCTGTACCACGTTCTTGACTTCCGGGTTGTTGGCGATGGCGGTGTTGATGGCGGCGTCGCTGCGGTCCACCAAACGGTTGGTGGCGCTGACGGCCGTCACGTCGCGGCTGACGGGGTCGATGCTCAGATCGACTTCGGTCAAGGCGCGGCCGAAGGCGCTGGAACTGGTGACCGGGATCAGTCGGCCGGTCTTGTTAGGCAGGCCGGTGGGGCGCGGCGTGCTGACCGCGTTGGCGGCGTTGCTGCCGGTCACGTCGACGGTGTTCTTCGAGCAGTTGTAGGCGGCGTGGGTGTGGCCGCTGATGACCAGATCGACCGCATTGTCAAAGCGAGCGACTACCTTGGCGATATCGCTGGCGCTGCCGTCCGGGTTCTTGAGATCGTTCAGGCAACCGTTGATGTCGCTGGCGTTGGTCAGGCCGCTGCCGGCCGCCGCGTTCTGGAAGCCACCTTGGTGAATCAACACCACAACGGATTCGATGCCCTGGGCGCGCAGCTTGGGGATCAAGGCATTGACCGAGTCGGCCTCGTCCTTGAAGGCCAGGCCGGCCACGCCGGTGGGGGTGACGATGCCCGGTGTGCCCTTGAGCGTCATGCCGATGAAGGCAACTTTGACGCCGCCAAAGCTTTTCACGCCATAGGCCGGCAGCAGCGTGCGGCCGGTGGCGGTTTCGACCACATTGGCCGACAGCCATTTGAACTTGGCGCCGTCAAAAGTGCCCGGTGCCGAGGAGCCGAAGCCCTTGCAGCTATTGGCTTCCTGGACGCCGCCGGCGTCCAGTTTGCAGCCGCCGTTTTGCAGTCGGCGCAGCTCGTCCTTGCCCTTGTCGAATTCGTGGTTGCCCACCGACGAGAAATCAACGCCGATTTTGTTCAGCGTCTCCACCGCAGGCTCGTCAAAGAACAGCGCCGAGATCAAGGGCGAGGCGCCGATGAAGTCGCCCGCTCCGACAACGACGGTGTTGGGGTTGCTGGCCTTCATTTTGGCCACATAGGCAGCCAGATACTCGGCGCCGCCGACGGCGGGGCGCTGGGCGCTAGGGATGGTGGTGTTCTTGCCAAAGGTGCCGGGAGTTTCCAGCGTGCCGTGGTAATCATTGAAGCCGATGATCTTGACACTGATGGGGCTAGGGCCCGCGGTGACGGCTTGCGCCGCGTTCAGGCCAAAAGCGGCCATCAAGGCCAGCAGCAGAGGACGTGTTTTAAACATGGTGATGGGTCTTTTGAATGCAGGGTTGCTTACTTGCTGGCTTTGCGGCGCAGGGCCAGCGACAGCAACGACAGGCCGGCCAGCAGGCTGGCCAGGGTCGTCGGCTCGGGCACGGCTGAAACGGTCAGCTGCAGGCCGCCGGTGGTCACATTCATCGGGCTGCCGGCGAGCTGGACCGACCTGGATAGATAGCCGCTGATGTCGTAGCTGCCGGCTTGCAGCGTGTAGACGCCGCGGCTGAAGCTCGGGTTGGCCAAGGCGATGTTGAAGTCAGCGACGGAGCTGCCTTCCAGCAAGGGGTCGCCGTCAACGCCGACGCTGGTTTCGCCGAGTGCGGCGCCCTTGTTCGTGACAATGAAGCGATCGCCGGAAATGCCGCTGTCCAGCACGGTCAAACTGCCGACAAAGCCGGCATCGATCGTGAACGTGAAGTGAGCCGTGCTGGCATCGTCAAATCCAAGCAGCCAGTCGAGGCTGTTCGGGCTGTTGACCGGAGTCAGGTCGGCATTGACCAGGAATTCGGCCCAGCTGCCGTCGGCTGCCAAGGTGGCTGCGTGGGCGGAGCTCAGGCCGGCAGCCAGCGTGAGTGCGCTCAAAGCGCCGACCGCAACGGCGCGGGAGAAGAATTTGCTTGTCATGATCTAGTCCAGGATGGATGAGGGCCACCGTCAAAAAACAATGCTGACGGAACGGCGCGATCCTGCCTGTGCGGGGTGACTAGGGTGTGAACCTGCTTGGGCCCAAGCAGGTCAAACGGATCATGGCTTCGTTTTATTGAGCAAGGCAGTCGGCACGAACGCACTTGGCCGCTCGGCATTGACCAGCAAGGTCAATTGGCCTTTGGCCCGCGTCGCGGCGACGTAAAAGAGGTTCCTTTCACCGACCGGCTCGGCCTGGGCATCGGGGAATACGCCCTGGGTCAAAAAGGGCAGCAAGACATGCTCAAACTCCAGACCTTTGACATGGGCTGCGCTGGCCAGCGTGATGGTGGGGCGGCTCTTGTGTTTGTGCGAGAACACCTTGCCCTCGGCGCGCGCGGCCACTCGCTGCGCCTGCGCCTCGTCCAGCGCTTGCAGTGATTGGAAGAAGTCGAGCGCGCTGCGATGTTCGGCGGAGGCGGCCAGCAGACCCTTCATATGGCGGCCCAGTTCGTCCCGGCGCTCCTTCTCGACGAAGACGTCGCGGCCAAACTTGGCCATCTCCAGCGCGGCCAGGAATGCAGCGAAGTCCGCACCCTGCTGCACCACAGCCAAGGCCTTTTGCAGCCGCTGTTTAACCGGTTTGGGCGCCCAGTCGAGGATGTGCTGGTTGAAGATCTTGGCGAGCACTTGCTCGCTGTCGGCCGCGGCGGCTCTGGCTTCGCGCATAAAGGCATCGGCGGATTGATAGTCGGGATCATCCGCCTTCAGCGGCGGCGTTTGCGTCATCTCGAACAAGGCGTCCGGGATCAAGCGCCGTGTCTCGGCCCCGCCCAGCGTGTCGAGCCGGCCGCTGGCAATCGCATAGACGCTGCGCACGAACAGGACCTCGGGTCTGCGCAGATAACTGACAAAACCCATGCATTGATAGGCGATGCCTTGGGCGTGCAAGGCGTTCTCCAGCAGCACCGATTGCGATTCATGGCGCAGCAGCACCGCGCAGTCGCTATAGACATCGTCCTTGCGTTGCTCGCTGCGCCAAGTCTGCAAGGCGCTGACGACGGCCGCAGCGGTTGTCGGCTGCGCCGGGCCGTCGCAGCTGAGCATGCGCAGTTCGGTCTGGCGCAGCTGTTGAGCAGCAATCGGTTTGGCGGCGAGCTTGGCCATCCAGCCCGCCAGTTTGTCGCCGTAGCGAAAACTCAGGGACAGTGGCAGGCGCTGCAGGCGCCGGCCGAGCTCCGCGTCGAGCGCGCGGCTCATGAACCTGGCATCGGCACCGAAATGTTGGTGGATCACCTGATCGCGGTCGCCAACGCCGCAAAAATACACCTCGGGTCTGTGCAACAGCGCGCGCAACAAGGTGAACATCGCCTCATTGCAGTCATGCATCTCGTCGACAAAGATGCCGTCGAACTGGCCCAGCGGAAGCTCCTCGGGGCTGTCGATGCTGTCCGAGCGTAAGAGCCGGGCGAGGTCATAGGTGGCGTCCAGTGGCATGCGGAAATTGGCCTGCTCATAGCCCGAGTCCAGGCGCAGATGTTCATAGGCGCGCAGCACCCGCAGCAGGCTGTAGTCCAGGCCCAGCTCATCGGCCGCGTAGTCGGGGCTGTCCAGACCCTGTTCGGACGGGTTCAGCTCCAGAGCCAAGCGCCCCTTGATGCTTTGGATGCGGCGTAAAAAGTCGCCCACATAGGACTCGGCGCCGTAGGACGGCAGCACGAGGTCTTCGGTATGGCGCTCCAGCGGGTTGTTGGCCACCGCCTCGATGGCGCTCCAGACATAGGCCCGAGCCTGCTCTGCACTGTGCAGCTGGCGCACCGGCGGCACAGCCCTATCGCCCTGCACGCGTTCGACCTGCTGGAGCACGCTGGCCGCATAGGCATCAAAGGTCTCGACGCGCACCTGCTTGTGCATCAGGCTGTCGCCGGCCACCAACTGCAGGGCGCGGCGCAGAGCCAGGCAGGCGGTGGGCGTGAAGGTCAGCGCCAGCATGCGGCGCGGCGCGGCGCCGCGCGCCAAGACTTCGCAGATGCGCAGGGCCAGCGAGGTGGTCTTGGCGGTGCCGGCCGCCGCCTCAATCAAGATCGAATGCTCACCCGAGGCCTGTATGTCTTCTTGCTCGGCAGTGATGGTGATGGCTTGCGTGCGAAAGCGCAGAGCGCCGGGTAAGGACATGAGTGAGCCTGGTCAGGAGCATGCAGAGTCAGGCATTTTGCTTGAGGATCTTTTTTCAGGTCCCGGTGACGCCTTGTGGCTGTTTGAACAAGCCCGTCGGGTCGACCCGGGCCTTGATCTGTTTAAGCCGGGCTAGATTGCTGCCGTAATAGGCCTCTTCGGGGTTTGTGATCAGCGCATCCAGATAGTTCTGGTAGGCGCGCCCGCTGCTCCAGGGCCGCAAGGTTTGGCGCATGCCGTGCGCCCATTGCTCACCGTCGCTGAGCTCGCTGCCGGATGTTGCGGGGCTGTATTCGGCGTAGTACTGGGCGCTGAACAAGGCTTGGCGGTGCACAAAAGCAGTCGCATCAGAGGCCACGCGGCCGATGGCGCCGCCCATCAGATTCATGATGACAGTGCCGGGGCGGCCGGCGCTGCGACGCGCCAGCACGGCCGCGCTCAAGGCGGCGGCCATGCCTTGCGGATCGGCCAGGCTGTCAAAAAAATCCGAGCTGGCCGCCATCGCGACGCGACCCAACAGCCCGGCTGAATTTTGACTCGGCAGATGGCATTGCGCCGGGCTCAAACTGGTGCAAGCACCCAGCATCACCTCGCGGTAGTTGCGCGACGTTTGCGAGCTGCTCAAGGCTGGGCGGCCGATCTTGGCAAGCAAGCTCTGCCAATGCGGACGCAAGGCCGTCTCGTCGCCGATGCTGAAGCCCCAAAGATGGCAGCCTGCGGGCGAGACGACGAGTTGCGACCAGATTTGATCCGGCATGGTCTTGGGCCATTCGCTCCAAGCCGCCAGCACGGCCGGCAAATCGACCAAGGCGAAGTCGGCCGCAAACTGCTGCAAGGGCGTCACGGCATGGGTCTGAAACGTGAACTCGCTGACGATGCCGAAATTGCCGCCGCCGCCGCCACGCAAGGCCCAGAACAGGTCGGCGTTTTGACTGTCGCTGCAGAGCAGCTCGGCGCCGTCCGCCGTGGTCAGGCGGGCGCTACGCAGCGCGTCGCAAGTCAGGCCGTAAGCCCGGTCTATCACCCCGAAGCCGCCGCCCTGGGTGATGCCGGCAATACCAACCGACACGCAGCTGCCGGAAGGAATGCAGCGGCCCTGTGCGATCAAACTCTCGTACACATCGGCCAGCTTGGCGCCGGCGCCGACGATGGCTAGATCGCCATCGAGACGCACACTGTCCATCGGGCCGACGTCGATGATGAGGCCGCTGCCGGTCGAGTTACCGATATAGCTGTGGCCGCCGCCGCGCGGCACGACGGCGATGCTGAGGCGGCGCGCGAAGGCCAGGCCGGCCTGGATATCGGCCGAGCCGGCGCAGCGTATCAAGGCTTGCGGCAGCAAGGCGTCGTAGCGCGCATTGGCGGGGCGGCGCAGGCGCTCATAGTCGGAGTGGCCTGGGCGGATCAGCGGGCCTTTGAGTTGCGCGGCGAGAGCGTCCCATTCGCTGGCGGACGGGCCGCCGCTGGGGGAGGGCGGAGCAGTAGCCGGTGCTGGGCCTGGAGCGGGCGGCGGTGCTGGGCCAGAAGCATCCCCCGATCCGCCGCCACAAGCCGCCAGCATGGCAGCCATGGGGGTAGCCGAGCCGTACTGAAGAAAACGTCGTCGATCCATTTCTGCCACTTGTCTGCCCCTTGCCCGCTGATTCAGTCGGATCGATTTACTTTGGCCCGATCAGGGCCGGCACCGCTTGGCGTAACTCTTTCTCTATCATCCGCTCCAAAGTGTCGACCTTGTCCTCCGGGCTCAGGGCTTGCCAGGGATCAAAGCCATCTTTGCTGCGGGCCGACCCGATAGTCTGCGAACTGCTGATCGTTTGCTGCTGCAAAACTTGCGCATTGGACAAGTCAACCAGGCTCAGTTGCAAATAGGTGTACGGCGCCAGGAAGCCCTGGCCGCTTTCCAGGGTGTCGGTGTTGTACATGCGCTTTTGGCGGTCGATGTAGAAGCCAATGCCCTCCAGTCGGCCGCTGCCCACGGCACCCTGGGTGGTCGCGAGCTTGGCGTCCTGTCGGTTACGCGTCAGCAGCAATAAATGGCTGGCGCCGTCCTTCTTCATCGCCTCCACCAAGTTCGGCGGCAGCAGCAGCTTGGTTCCGTCGAACAAGGCCCAAGGGTCGCCGAACAAATCAATCGACGGTGAGCGGTAGAGCAAGACTTCGCCTGGCCCTTTGAGTTCCTTGACGCTGGCCTGTATGGTGCGCAGCGCGGTGATGTCGAATGGCGCGTCCGGAATTGCGGCCGATTGCTTGATATTGCGGTCTAACTTGCTGCCGACCGTGGTTTGAAATGTCACGACATTGATGGAGTCACCGATCAAAGACAGCACAGCAAACTTGGCCTCCGGCGAAGCCGCCTGTGCTGCATGGCCCAGCAAGCCCTCGCTCAGGACGGTCGCCGCAGCCAGTGTCAGCAAGAGATTCCTGCGTTTCATCCAATCCCCCTGTGTTGCATTTTTTGGTTTGACGTCTTGAGTCGACGTTAGGGAGGATTGTTTCTCAAGACCCTCGCCACCTCGGGCAGGGAATGCCCTCGGGTCTGCTGCACGCACGCTTCATGCTGTTCGGGCCTGGAACAGCTGAGACAATCAGGGCATGAGTGTTTTCGAAGCGATGAGCTTGGCGGCCCTGAGCCTGCTGGTGCTGGGCATGTTTTTGCTCTGGCTGCACATGCGCCGGACGGCGAGTGAGGGCAAAGCAGACGCCGAATTGCTGCCAATCCTGCAACAAGCCAACGAGCGCTTGGAACGCGAACTGCGTGACGAGTTGACGCGCAGTGCTGGTGCCACTCGCCAAGAGTTGCAGCAAAGCCTAGCGCGCTTTCAGCAAGCCCTCAGCAGCGGTCTGGCCGGCAGCAGCCAAGCGCAGACCGCGCAGGCCTTGGCCGCCCGCGAGGCGCAGGACCTGGCCGCGCAGCGCCAAACGCAAACCCTGGCCGAGAGCTTGCGGGCACTGGCCCAGACCGTCGAGCAGCGCCTGAGCCTGATCCAGCAAGACAACGAGAAAAAGCTCGAGCAGATGCGCGCCACCGTCGACGAAAAACTGCATGCGACGCTGGAGCAGCGCCTGGGCGAGAGCTTCAAGCAAGTGGCCGAGCGCCTGGAGCAGGTGCATAAAGGCCTGGGCGAGATGCAGGGCCTGGCCCGTGATGTGGGCAGCCTGAGCCGGGTGCTCAACAACGTCAAGACGCGCGGCATTTTTGGCGAGGTGCAGTTGCAGGGCTTGCTGGAGCAGGTCTTCACGCCCGAGCAGTACGCGGCCAATGTGGCGACCATCCCCGGCAGCAGCGAGCGGGTCGAGTTCGCTATTCGCTTGCCGGGTCAGCGCAGCGATGGCGTCGCCCTGTGGTTGCCGATCGACGCCAAGTTTCCGCGCGAAGACTACGAGCGTTTGCTCGACGCGCAGGAGCGCGCCGATGCCGTGGGAGTTGAGCAATCGAGCAAGGCGATAGAGACGCGGCTGCGCGCAGAGGCCAGAAGCATCCGGGACAAATACGTCGCGCCGCCGCACACCACCGACTTTGGGCTTCTGTTTGTGCCGACCGAAGGGCTTTACGCGGAGGCGCTGCGCCGGCCCGGTTTGTTGGAGGCGCTGCAGCGTGAATTCAAAGTGATGCTGGTAGGCCCGACTACTTTATTGGCCACCTTGACCAGCTTGCAGATGGGCTTTCGCACGCTGGCGCTGGAGCAGCGCTCGGCCGAGGTCTGGGAGGTGCTGGGCGCGGTCAAGACCGAGTTCGGCAAGTTCGGCGAGGTCTTGGCCAAGACCAAGAAGAAGCTTGACGAGGCCAGCAACAGCATCGACCTGGCCGAGACCCGCACGCGGGTGATGACGAGGAAGCTCAAGGATGTGGAGGCGCTGCCGGATGAGGCGGCAATGGCCCTGCTTAAATTGGCGGGCAGTCCCCTTGATGATGACGAAGCTGACGAGGCCAGGTCTTGACTCAGCCCAGCCCGGCCGCCAATTTGCGCCGCGCTTTCCCCTGGCTGATTGCGGGTCTCATTTCCTTGCATGCCTGCATGGCGGTGACGCGCGTCGCCGCCAGCCTATGGGTCTTGCATCAAGGCCATGGTGAGTGGGCGGTCGGGGTTTTGCTGAGCCTGTTCGCGGTGGCGCCGATGTTGTTGGCGATGTGGGCGGGCCGGCAAGCCGATCGGTATGGCCTGCACCGTCCCGTCGGCATCGCGGTGCTGATGGCGCTGTTTGGCGCCCTGGTGGCTCTGGCGGGGCAGGGCCTGTGGACGATAGGGCTGAGCTGCTTCCTCGCCGGCGGCGCGCTCAGCGTGGCGGCGGTGGCGATGCAGCGTGAGGCGGGCCAGATGGCCGACGAACCCTCCGAGCTCAAGCGCGTGTTCGGCTGGATGGCCTTGGGGCCGGCGATGTCGAATGCCTTGGCCCCGGTGGCGGCCGGCGTGTTGATCGACTATGTGAGCTTCCGGGCCGCTTTTGGCTTGGCTGTGCTCTTGCCGGTGCTGGCCTGGGTGTTCATCACCAAGCTGCCCCGCCACACGCCGAAAGCCCAGAGTGCGGCCAGTCGTGCCAAGCCGGCCTGGGATCTGCTGCGACAACCGGCGCTGCGCTATTTATTGCTGATGAACGTGGTGCTGGCTGCGGCCTGGGATGCGCACAGCTTTGTGGTGCCGGTGATCGGTCATGCCAAGGGGCTGAGTGCATCCAGCATTGGTTTCGTGCTGGCCTCGTTTGCGGTCGCCGCGATGGCCGTGCGCCTGGCCATCATCCGCTGGTCCAAACAGTTGGATGAAGTGAAGGCCTTGCGTGCGGCGATGCTGATGGCCGCCGCCACCTTGGCCGTCTACGCTTGGTTGCCCGGCACGCCGGGGCTGATGTTGGGTTCCGCCTTGCTGGGTCTGGCCTTGGGCTCGGTGCAACCGATGGTGATGGCCATGCTGCACCAAGTCACGCCGGCCGACCGTCACGGTCAGGCCCTGGGTCTGCGCATGGTGGCCACCAATGGCGCGACGGTGGCGATGCCGGTCGGCTTTGGCCTGCTGGCGGCCGCCAGCGTCAGCGCCGCACCCCTGTGGTTGATGGCGGGCTTGTTGCTGTTGGCGCAATGGCCTGCGGCAAGGCTAACGCGCCATCAAAACGGTGAGTCTTGAACGAGCTGTTCAGTGCGACATCAGCACCGGCACCGTCATCGAATGCAGCATCGAGCGCGTGACGCCGCCCAGTACCAGCTCCCACAGCCGGGTCTGGCCGTAGCCGCCCATCACGATCAGGTCGCTGTCACTGTCGGCCGCGTGGGATAGCAAGGCCTCGGCCACCGAGGCGTCGGGCATAAAGGAGGACATCAGGCGCTCGCCCAGCGAGGGCTCGCGTTGGTGCAGGACTTTGAGCGTGCACTCGATACCGTGCAGGCGTAGATAGGCTTGCGGGCGCAGCAGAGGCTCGGGGCCGAGTTCGGCACTTTCGGAAAAACGCACCAGCTCGATATGTTTGGCGGCTTGCAAAAATGGCAGGGCGTCGCGCAAGGCGCGGGCGCTTTCGCGTTTGTCAGTCCAGGCCACCAGCACGCGTTCGCCGCAGCGCGCCAGCGGCGTGTCATTGACATAGGGGACAAACAAAATCGGGCAGCCGCCCGAGATCAGCAAGCGGCCAATCAGGCCATCGGCCGAGCCGTCCGGCACCTGCGGGTCTTGTTGGCTCATGACCAGCAAATCGCAGTTGCGTGCAATCTGCACCATCGCCTCGGCGGAGTCGCCCATCTCGCTGCGAAAACTGATGTCGGCGCCGGCCGCTTTGACCAACTCGGCAGCACGCTGCACGCGGCGCTGATCTTCGCCCTCATGCAGGTCCAGCGCCAAGCTGGCGGCTTCGGGCGAGAGATAAGCGCCGGTATTGCTGGGTGCGACCGCATGCACCGCCGCCAAGTGCGCGCCCAAGGCCTGCGCAAAACGCTGCGCCAGCGCCACCACCTGGGCCGAGCGCGGCTTGTCATTGACATGCACCACCATGGACTTGATCTTGCTGCTCGCTGCCATCTCATCCTCCAAACATTGAACTGGGGAGGCGCTCATGCTAACGCGAGCCGACAAGGGCGGGCCGAGCTATTTGGAAACGGCCGCCAAGGCCAAGCCCAATTCACTCTCATCAAAGGGTTTGGACAAATAGCCGGCCGGCGCGGTGAGTTGGGCGCGGGCGAGGCTGTCGGCGCCGCTGAAGGCGCTCAAAAACAAGCAGGGAATGTCGAACAGGTCGCGTATGACTTGGGCGGCGCTGATGCCGTCCATGCTGCTGGCCAGGTGGACGTCCATCATGACCAAATCGGGGCGCAATTGCCCGGCCAGTTCGATCGCTTGCTCGCCGGATTTGGCATGGCCCACCGGCTCGGCCCCGAGGTCGCGCAATTGCTCGGCGATGTCCATGGCGACGATCAGTTCATCTTCCACCACCAGAACCTTGAGTTTGCTCACAAACTACTCCTGGCTAAATTGATCTCAAGTGCAGCCGGCTTCTCGGGTGCGAAATCTACCGTAAATTCCGCCGCCGGCCCAGCCCCAATCAGCAATATGCCGCCCATTTGCGTCGCCAGGCTGCCCACCAGTTGCAGACCCAGGGATTTGCCCTGACGGGCTTCAAAGTCGCTCGGCAAACCCGCGCCGTTGTCGCTGACATGCAAGCTCCACAGCGGGCTGTCGGGCTTGGGCGCCAGTTGAATGCGGATTTCACCGGCGCGGCCATCGGCAAACCCATGTTTGAGGCAATTCGAGACCAACTCCGTAAGCAGCAAACCACAGGCTGTGGCCTGGTCAAGCCCGACTTGCAGGCTTTGGGCCTGCACATGCAGTTGCAGCAAGCCGTCTTCGACTTGCAAATTCTTCAAGCTCTGGCTGGCGACTTGGCGGATATGGGTGCCCAGATCGATGGCGGCAAAGGTGCCGCTGCGATAAATGGTTTCGTGCAACAAGGACATCGAGCGTATGCGTGCCTGCATGTCTTTGAGCACGGTTTTGGTGGCCGCACTCTCGCTGCGCCGGGCTTCCATCCGCAAAAGACTGGTGATCACCTGCAGATTGTTTTTGACGCGGTGGTGAACTTCCAGCAGCAGCGCGGTTTTGTCTTGCAGCGATCGCTGCAATTGCGCTTCAATCAGCTTGAGCTGGGTAATCGAGCTGTGTGAGATCACCGCGCCGCCAGCGTCCCGACTCAGCGGCGTGACGCGCATGGCGAACCAGCGTTGTTCGGTGGGTGAGTCGCAGGGATACTCAAGATTGAAGCTGCGCTTGCTGCCGTTGAGCACGGCTGCGATGCCGGCATGGGCCTCCAAAGGGCTGCTATCCGCGGCTTGCGCAGGATCACCCGTGCCGCGGCAACTGTCCAGATAGCAGTGCCCGACGCTGCCATTTTTGGGGCCGCCATTCGCTTCGGCGAACTGCCGCCAAGGCTGATTGACCGCAATGATGATGCCCTCGCGATCCAGCACCGCAATCTCGGCGGCCACAGAATTCAACACGGCCAGATTGAATGCTTCGCTTTCTCTCAGCGCCTTTTCGGCCTTCTTCAGTTCTGAGACGTCCAGCACCAAGGCCACAAAGCCCCGCACTTCACCGTCGACCTTGTGTGCGATGTACTGAGCCCAGGTGTAGCCAATTTCACCGTTAGCGCGGGTCAGCTGCCGCTCGAATTGTTGATTCTCACCCGCTAAAACAGCGCGGATATGGGGTTCGTTGTTCCCGAATAGTTCGGGTCCAAGCAGCTCTTGCATGCTCAGCCCCAGCATTTGCTGCTGGCTGCGTTTGAACCAGGTCAGGTACTCCTTGTTGGCGAAGCTGCAGCGCAGCTCGCGGGTCCAATAGCCCAACATGCCGGGCACATGGTCGGACAGCGCTTGGGCAATTTGCTGCGCCTCTTGAAGCGCCAGCACGGCCCGTTGCTCAGCGATGAGTTGCCGGCGCAGGCGGAATATCCACAGCGCGGCGCCAATCAGCACAAGCGTCAAAGCCGCCAGCAGCCAGGCCAGCGAGGCGATGTTGATGGGCTGATCAAGACTCACTCCACCTCCGTTGCCCGCCGAAGCTCTGGGCATGTTGAGTTGCTTGGCAGTTGCTTGGCTTTTGGGGGCTCACTCTAGCATCGCGGCTGGGAGCTGGGCTTCTGAGTTTGCCGTGAATATTGCAGTTACTGTTGCTGCTGCTGCATGCGCAGGCGCCGCGCCGAATCTTCATCACGGGCGTCGTCGATTTCACGCATCACGCCGCGCAAGTCGACCGGCCGGTTCTGGTGCACGAAGCGGCCTGTCAGCCTGGCGTCGGGCGTCAGCGTGCCGCGCTCGAACAAGGCCCAGATCTCATGGCCGAAGTCGCTGTGCAGCAAGTCGGGTGCAAACTGGCCGAAGAAATTACGCAGATTCTCAACGTCACGCAAGAGCATCCGTTTAGCGTGGTTGTTACCTGCCGCGTCGACCGCTTGCGGCAGGTCGATGATGACCGGGCCGTCCGCCGCCAGCAGGATATTGAACTCCGATAAGTCGCCATGCACGATGCCGGCGCAGAGCATGCGCACCACTTCCTGCACCAGCGTGGCGTGATGCTTGAAGGCTTGCTGCGGCGTGAACTGCACATCGTTCAGGCGCGGTGCGGCCGAGCCGTCGGCGTCGGTGACCAACTCCATCAAGAGCACGCCCTCGAAGAAGTTGAAGGGCTTAGGCACCCGCACGCCGGCACCGGCCAGTCGGTAGAGGGCATCGACCTCGGCGCTTTGCCAGGCTTCTTCTTGCTTTTCGCGGCCGAACTTGCTGCCCTTGGCCATGGCGCGGGCCTCGCGGCTGTTCTTGACCTTGCGGTTCTCGGTGTAGTCGACCGCCTGGCGGAAGCTGCGCTGGGTGGCTTCCTTGTAGACCTTGGCGCAACGGGTTTCGCCGCCGCACTGGACGACGAACACTTGGGCCTCTTTGCCGCTCATCAATTGGCGCGATACGCCGTCGATCAGGCCTTCGTCAAGCAGAGATTGCAATCTTTTCGGTGTCTTCATATCTTGGCTATTGTCGGGGCGCGTGCCTGCGCTGAAAGTCAGCACGTATTCTGGCCTCAGAATGCCGGGCATCGGGGTTTCCCTTTTGCGGAGTTGGGTCTTGTATGTTGCGTTTTCCTTTTCGTTTGTCTGCAGGTGTGTTGGCGGCTGTCTTGGCCACGCAATGGCTGGCCGGTTGCGCTCAGACAAAAGCGCCGCCCATGGTTGCGGCCGAGGCCGCTGTCGCTCAAAACCCAGCTGTTTTTGTGCGCGAGCTCGGCGGCATCAGCGAATACCGCCTGCCCAATGGCCTGCAGATCCTGCTCTTTCCCGACGAAGCGCAGAGCACCACCACCGTCAACATCACCTACCGGGTGGGCAGTCGGCACGAGTCGCAGGGCGAGTACGGCATGGCGCATTTGCTCGAGCATCTGGTCTTCAAGGGCACGCCCACGCACCGCGACATCCCCGGTGCCTTTGCCGCCAAGGGCATCCGCTTCAACGGCACGACCACCAATGACCGCACCAATTACTTTGCCTCCTTCAACGCCAACCCCGACACTTTGAACTTCGCGTTAGCTCTTGAAGCCGACCGCATGGTCAACAGCTTCATCGCGCGCGCCGATCTGGACAAGGAAATGAGCGTCGTGCGCAATGAGTTCGAGCGCGGTGAGAACGAGCCAATGCAGGTGCTGTTCCAGCGCGTCCAGGCGGTGGCCTATGACTGGCACCCCTATGGCAATTCGACGATTGGCGCGCGCAGCGATATCGAGAACGTGCCAATCGAGCGGCTGCAGGCCTTTTACAAACGCCATTACCGGCCCGATAACGCGACCATTCTGGTGGCAGGGCGCTTTGATCCCGCCAGCACACTGGCCAAAATCGCCGAGCATTTTGGCCCGCTGAAGAAGCCCGAGCAGCCCTTGCTGCAGACCTACACACAAGAGCCGGCGCAGGACGGCGAGCGCACGGTGGTGGTGCGGCGCGTTGGCGGCCAGCCCGCCCTGGTCGCCTACTACCATGTGCCGGCGATTGCGCATGCCGATTCGGCGCCGCTGCTGGTGCTGAGCCTGCTGATGTCGATGCCGCCGAGCGGGCAGCTCTACAAGGAGCTGGTCGAAAGCAAGCTGGCGCTGCATGCCGGCTTGGGCGGCTTAGGCGGGCAGGCGCCCGGCGGCATCACGGCGATCGCGATTCCGCCGACGCAAGAGCAGGCCGACAAGGTCGAAAAGTTGCTGCTCGATCTGGTCGAAGGCCGCGCCGGTAAGCCCTTCACCGAGGAGGAATTGCAGCGCGTGCGCGATGTGGCGCTGAACTCTTACCGCGAGCAGATGAAGAACCCGGAAGCGCTGATTCAGCAGATCTCCGGTCTGCTGGGCGCGGGCGACTGGCGCCTCTTGTTTCAGCTGATGGAGGACTTGCCGCGCGTCACCTTGGCCGATGTGGAGCGGGTACGCAAAGCCTATTTGCAGCCGGCCAACCGCACGCTGGGGCGCTATGTGCCGGCCGATGTTGTCACGCGGGTGGAGATTCCGGCAGCGCCGCCGCTCGACCAGCGCTTGGCTGATCTGAAAGGCCCGCCCAAGGTGGAAGAGGGCGAGCGCTTTGACCCCACGCCCGCGAAGCTGCAAGAGCGCACCGTGATGAAGACGCTGCCTAGCGGCACCGTGCTGCAGACCTTGGCCAAGCAAACGCGTGGCAACAATGTGCAAATGCAAATGCAGCTGCGCTGGGGTGAACGCGAGGCCACGTTCGCGCGGCGTGGCACCGGCTGGGTGGGTGAGCTGATGATGGAAGGCAGCGCCGGTCTGAGCAAACAGGCGCTGCAAGACGCCTTGATTCGACTCAAGGCAGGCATGAGCATCAGTGGCGGCGACCAGGGTGCGACCCTGAGCATCACGGCTGAGCAGGGCAGCTTGATCGAGGTCTTGCAGCTGGCTGCTCGCTTGATGCAAGCGCCCGCATTGCCTAACGAGGCATTCGATCGCATCAAGCAAGCCGGCTTGGCCGGTTTGCAGTCATCTCGCCAGGAGCTGGAGGTTTTGCGGCGCGAGGCCGTGCGTGCGCATTACAACCGCGCCCTGGGCGTGCAGCTGGGCCACCCCGACTACCAGCTCAGCCTGGACGAGCAAATCACGCAGCTGCAAGAAACACAGCTGGCCGATGTACGCAGCTTCCACGCTGACTATTGGTCTGCCAACGAGGCGCGTGTGGCGGTGGTGGGTGCGCTGCCGGCCGGCTTAGACGCGGCCATCGAGCAGCTCTTCGGTGCTTGGAAGAAATCGGCCACCACGCGTTTTGTTCGCCACAGCCCGGCGCATATGGCCATCCCAGCCGCGCGCTTTGACGTGCTGGCGCGCGACAAGGCCAATGCCGCCCTGCGCATGCGCTTGGACTTCAAACTCAGCGAAGCGGACGCCGACTTTGTTCCCTTGAATCTGGCCGTGCAGGTGTTTGGCGCGGGTGGCATGGAAAGCCGTTTGTCGACGCGGGTGCGCCAGCAAGAGGGCTTGAGCTATGGCATCGGCGCCGGCCTGAATGCGCCGTTCTGGGGCAATGATGCGAGCCTGAGCATTGGTGGCAGCTTCGCACCGCAGAACCGCGACGCGGTGATTGCCTTGGTGCAAGACGAGCTGCGCCGCATGAACGAAACCGGCATCAGCGAGGCTGAACTGCAGCGGGCCAAGAAGGACTTGGCCGAAGCGCGGCTGCAGGCACGTGCCAGCGAGGCGCAGTTGGCCGGCACGCTGAATCTGCTGGTCGATCGAAGCAAGGACTGGGCCTATGTCGCCGCCCGCGACGCAGCCATCCAGGCGGCCACGCTGGAACAGGTCAACGCAGCTTGGCGACGCCACATCAAGGCTGAGGGCTTCGTGATCTCGACCGTGGGGGATTTCAAAGACAAGCCTTGATGGGGGCGGCTTTGAGCGCTGCGGTCCAAATAGGTACATTAAGGGCATGCACCAGTTTCGAGTCTTGGCCATTTGCAGCCTTTTGGCCATCACCGGCCCAGGTGGCGAAGTCGCAGCGCACGGGCCCGAGTCCTTGCCCTTGCCCGTGCGCTTGGGTACGCACGATCAGGCCCCTTACGGCAGCTACCAGGCAGACAAATCATTTGACGGCGTGGCCGTGCGGGTCGTGAGCTGTGTGCTCAAACGCATGGGCCGCAGCTATGCGGTGGAGGTCTATCCTTGGGCGCGGGTGCAGTTGATGGCGGAGCGTGGCGAGGTGGACGGCTTCTTCCCCGCGACCTTGCGGCCCGAGCGCTTGGTCTGGGCGCAGGCGACGGATGTGATCGCCGATCAAAAATGGGTGTGGTATTTGCCTGCCGCCAGCAAGCTTGATCCGCTATCGGCCGAATTCAAGGCGACAGCCAGAGTCGGCGCCCATCTCGGCTCCAACCGCTTGAAGATGCTCGAGGAACAGAAGTATCAAGTGGTGCTGCGCCCCGCCAGCGACGAAATGCTCTTACGTGCCTTTGTGCGCGGCGGCCGCGCCGACGCGATTCTGGGTGGCGATTTGGCCATCGCCATGGCCATGAAGGAGCAGGGTCTGGATCCCAAGTCCTTTCGCACCGTACTGGCCCAAGACAGCCCCTTGCATGCTTACTTCGGCCGCAAATTCCTGCTGAGCGAGCCCGATTTTGTCGTGCGCTTCAATGCGCATGTGCCTTTTTGTCGTTGAGTCTGCGACTGATACAAGCGCTGCGGCTGCTTGCTGATCGAATCCAGCAAGACGCGGCGCGGCGCGGATTCATTGGGTTTTGCTGGGGCGAGCATTGGGGTTCGCAGGGCTTGCCCGGCGCAGCTTGAGGGCTGGCAGCGGTTCGGGCTGCAGCGCAGCGGCCGGGTCGACCTTGAATTTATCCAGCATGGCTTTGAGGGCGCGTTGCCCCCGCAATTGCTGCAGGCCCAGCTCCAATTCGTTCAGGAGTCTCTCTGCCCCGGGCCGCCCTGGCACGATGCCGAAGGTCAAAGGAATACTCACCAAGGCCGGGGCCTGCCAAACAAGCTTGCGTGCCAACTCGCCGTTTGCATCCTGAGCCAGCTGGTGTTCGCCAGTCGCGCGTTCCAGAGCTGCATAGTCAAAGCGTTTGGCCGCCAGTTTCTTCAAATTGTGCAGGTCGCTGAGGGACGGCTCCAAGACCGCCCCGGTCGCGTGCAATTGATCGGGGTAGGTGTAGCCGCGCACGACGCCCACAGTCTGCCCCTTCAACATCTGCCAGTTGCTGATGCCTTGCACCTGCCACTGTTCGCGCCGCACGAAAAAGCCAAGATGACTGATGAACACTGGCTGTGTGGGCAAGAGGCCCAGCTCGGTCACATCGGTAGGCCAGAGCAGCATCACGCCATCCACCTGCCCCTGGGCAATTTCGCGCGAGATTCGCGCCCAGGGCACCGGCTGGACTTGAATCACATAGCCGCGTGGCTCAAGTGCCGCCCGCAACACCCATTCCATCGCGCCACCTCCCTCCAGCTTGGGCGAAGAGTAGGGCGGGTATTCGGTGGTCAAAAACCGCAGTTCCGGCGCCGCGAGCGCTGGGGCCAGCTGAGCAAAAGTACCCGCCAAAATCCAGCACAGCAGGCGCCGTGGCTGCCGCAATACTCGCATACGGCCTGTGCAATCTTGTGGCAAGTCTTCGCTCAATGGGGCACTCCTGCTCGGCCTGCGGTGGCCGGAGTTTGAGCGAATTCCTGCACAAGCTCAAGAGCAGACTTCGCTGACCTCACAAAGGTCTATTGAATCGGTCAGCACAGGCCTTGCGATGACAAGCTCAGGCCATGCCTTGATGGCGCAGCAAGGCGTCAATGTTCGGCTCGCGGCCTCGGAAGGCCTTGAAGCTTTCCATCGCGGGCCGAGAACCACCTACTTCAAGCACGTTTTGCAAATAACGCTGTCCGCAAGCGGCGTTGAAAACGCCCTCGACCTCGAACGCGCTCCAAGCATCGGCGCTCAGCAGCTCGGCCCATTTATAGCTGTAATAGCCGGCTGAATAACCGCCCGCAAAAATGTGCGAGAAGCTGTGCTGGCTGCGGTTGAAGGCGGGTGCGGCCATCACGGCCACTTCGGCGCGTACTTGGTCGAGCAGTGCTTGCACGGCGGCCTCGCTGCCCGTTTCGGCATGCAAGCGCATGTCAAAGACCGAGAACTCGATCTGGCGCAGGGTCTGCAGCCCGCTTTGGAAGTTCTTGGCCGCCGTCATCTTGTCGAACAGTTCGCGCGGCAGCGCCTCGTCGGTGTCCACATGGCTGGTCAGTTTCTGAATCACTTCCCATTCCCAGCAGAAGTTCTCCATGAACTGACTGGGTAGTTCGACGGCATCCCATTCGACGCCGGAGATGCCGGAGACGCCGAGTTCATCCACTTGCGTCAGCAGATGGTGCAGGCCATGGCCGAATTCGTGGAACAGGGTGGTGACGTCGTCATGGCTGAGCAGTGCGGGCTTGTCGGCGGTGGGCGAAGAGAAATTGCACACCAGCTGCGCCACCGGCGTTTGCTGCGCACCGTCCGGCCTCGCCCAGCGGCTGCGCACCTCGTCCATCCAGGCGCCGGGGCGCTTGCCGTTGCGGGCGTAGAGGTCGAGGTAGAACTGGCCGACAAGGGCTCCGTCTCTGACCAGTTGATAGAACTTGACCGACTCATGCCAGACCTCGGCCGGCTGCTCGCTGATCTTCACATTGAACAGGCGCTCAATGATGTCGAACAGACCGGCCAGCACGCGCGGCACGGTGAAGTACTGCCTGACTTCCTGGTCGCTGAAGGCGTAGCGCGCTTCCTTGAGCTTCTCGGACGCGTAGGCGGTGTCCCAGGGCTGCAGATCGCTTAAGTCCAGTTCCTTGGCGGCAAACTCGCGCAGCTCGGCCAGGTCTTTCTCGGCAAAGGGGCGGGCGCGGCTTGAGAGATCGCGCAGAAAGTCCAGGACCTGGGTCGGCGAGTCGGCCATCTTGGCCACCATGGCGGCCTCGGCAAAGTTCGCAAAGCCCAGCAGCGCGGCCTCTTCATGGCGCAGACGCAGTAGCTCTTCGATGATGGCGCTGTTGTCCAGCTCTGGCTTGTCGCCCAGCTCGCTGGCACGGGTCACATAGGCGCGGTACAGACGTGCGCGCAAGTCGCGCTTGCTCGCATATTGCATCACCGGCAAGTAGCAGGGGAAGTGCAGCGTTAGCTTGTGACCCTCTTTGCCCTCGGCCTTGGCGGCTTCAAGCGCGGCGCTGATGGCGTCGGCCGGCACGCCGGCCATTTCTTCGGTGCTCGCGTAATAGGCATAGCCGTCGGTCGCATCCAAGACATGCTCGGAGAACTGCTGGCCGAGTTCGGCGCTGCGCTCTTGAATCGCGGCGAAGCGGGCCTTGGCTTCGCCCTGCAACTCGGCGCCCGAAAGCACGAAGTCGCGCAGCCAGAGCTTGAGCGCTTGCTGGCGGGGCGCGCTCAAGCTTGCCGCACCCGGGGCTGCGGCGATCGCCTTGTACTTGGCGTAAAGGGCTTCGTCGGCGCCGAGTTCGGTGAAGAATTCGGTGACGGCCGGCAACGCGGCGTTATAGGCCTCGCGCAGCTCGGGCGTGTTGGCGACGGCGTTCAGGTGGCTGACCGCGCCCCATGACGCCCCGAATCGTTCGGTGGCAACGCCCAAGCTGGCCGACAGCGCGTCGTAGTCGGCCGTTGTCGCATCCGAGGTGGCCAGCGCCAGCGCCGCTCGCGATTCGCTCAGCAACTGCTCGATGGCGGGGGCAATGTGCTCGGGCTTGATGCTGGCGAAAGCGGGCAGGGCGGCGGTGGAGAGTAATGGGTTATTCATGGGGCCTCCGCAGCAAATCGCTCCGCCGACTCCATGGTGTTGACCAGCAACATCGTGATGGTCATGGGCCCAACGCCGCCGGGCACCGGGGTGATCCAGCCGGCGACTTGTTTGACGCCGTCGAAGTCCACATCGCCGCAGAGCTTGCCCTCGTCATTGCGGTTCATGCCCACATCGATCACGACCGCGCCGGGCTTGACCATCTCGGCCGTCAGCACATTGCGCTTGCCCACTGCGGCGACGACGATGTCGGCCTGCTTGGTGTGAAAGGCCAGATCGGGCGTACCGCTGTGGCAGACCGTGACGGTTGCATTGGCCTGCAAGAGCATCATCGCCATCGGCTTGCCGACGATATTGCTGCGGCCGATCACGACGGCATGCTTGCCGCGCAAATCCTTCATGCCTATGGATTCCAACATCTTCATGCAGCCGTATGGCGTGCAGGCCTTGAAGCCTTGCTCGCCTACCATCAGCGCGCCGGCGCTGGCGACGTGGAAGCCGTCCACATCTTTCTCGGGTGAGATCGCTTCGATGACCTTGTGGTCGTCGATATGTTTGGGCAGCGGCAGTTGCACCAGGATGCCGTGGATGGACGGGTCATTGTTCAAGGCTTCAACCCGGGCCAGCAAGTCGGCCTCGCTCATGCTGGCGTCGTATTTCTCCAGCACCGAGTGCAGACCCGCGTCGGCGCAAGCCTTGACCTTGTTGCGCACATAGACCTGCGAGGCCTGGTTGTCACCGACCAGCACGACGGCCAGGCCTGGTTTGACGCCCTTGGCCGTCAGCGCTGCAGCGCGCAGCGCTACTTCGGCGCGGACTTGTTGGGACAAGGCCACGCCATCGATTAGTTTTGCTGTCATGTCAGTGGTCTCCAAAGATCAGGTTCTGGCGTTGCGGTGAAGGCTCATATCGCGCAGCGATGTGATGCCGGAGCCACAGGGCCACGCCATCGATCAGTTCTGCGGTCATATTCATCTCCGAAAAAAGCAAAAGCGCGCTCTCGGCGCGCTTCTTGGGGTCAGGTCTTGATCAAGCCTTGGCCGGTGCGCCGAGGGCGATCTTCAGCAGATCGGCGACCGTGTTGGCATTCAACTTTTCCATGATGTTGGCGCGGTGCGCTTCCACGGTCTTGATGCTGATGCCAAGGTCATCGGCGATCTGCTTGTTCAAGCGGCCGGCGACGATGCGCTCCAGCACTTGCGACTCGCGCGTGGTCAGGCGCTGCAGCAAGGCATCGCGACTGGCGGCTTCTTGATGGGTGGAGAAGGCGGCTCTAGCCTGTTCGAGCATGCGCTCGACGATGGCGGCGAGTTCGTCTTCCTTGAAGGGCTTTTCGATGAAGTCCAGCGCGCCTTTTTTCATCGACTGCACGGCCATGGGCACGTCGCCGTGACCGGTGATGAAGACGATGGGCAGCGGGCTCTTGCGCTCCAGCAGACGGTCTTGCAACTCCAGGCCGCTCATGCCTTCCATGCGGATGTCGGCGATCAAGCAGGCGACTTCGCGCGGGTCATAACGGCTCAGGAATGATTCGGCCGAGTCAAAGCATTTAACCCGGTAGTCCTTGCCCTCAAGCAGCCATTGCAATGAGTCACGTACGGCCTCGTCATCATCGACAACGTAGACATTGCCCTTCTTCGGAATCAGACTCATGGTGTCGAAATTTGGTTTGTTGCTGCTGCTGGTGCTGTTGGCCCGCTCGCTCCGGCCACGCTGGTCGGCGTAGTCGGGTCAATGCGGGAGATGTCTACCGGGATGCTGAAGGCGAACCTGCAGCCCACAATAGCTGCGCCATTGTATAAGTTCTCGGCCCTGATCCGGCCCTTGTGCGACTCCACAATAGACCGGCATAACCCTAGGCCAATGCCCAGCCCGTCCGACTTGGTGGAGAAGAAGGCCTCGTACATGCGCGAGATCACTTCCTCCGGCATGCCGGGCCCCATGTCCGTCACGCTGAAGTCGATATGGCCGCCCAACTCGGGCGTGTGCTTGGGGATCACGCGCAGCTCGATATGCCGGCGCGAGGCCGGCAGGCCGGCGTTGTCGATCGCCTCGGCCGCGTTCTTGAGCAGATTCATCAAGACCTGCTCGATCAGGATAGGGTCCACCATCAACTGCGGCAGGCGCTGCGCCACATAGGTGTGGATGGCCACATTGCGCCGGCGCAGCTCGATGCCGGCCAGCTCGACCGCGTCCTCGACAATGTCATGCGCCTGCGCGGCTTCGCGCTTGGGCTCGCTGCGCTTCACGAAGTTGCGGATGCGGTGAATGATCTGGCCGGCGCGCTGGGCCTGCTTGGCGGTCTTCTCCAACGCGGCCAATAGATCGTCTTTCTGTATCGCGTCATTGCGTACGCGCGACACCATGCCGTTGCAGTAGTTCGTTATCGCGGTGAGCGGCTGGTTCAGCTCATGCGCAACGCTGGATGCCATCTCGCCCATGGTCATCAAGCGGCTGGTCATCTGCGCTTTCTCGGCCTGCAGCGCGGCTTGTTCTTCGGCGCGGCGGCGTGTGGTGATGTCGGTGGCAATCAGCATCTGCGCCAGGCGCCCGTCGGTCCACTGCAGATAGCGGGTGCGCACGTCAAACCACATTTCCAGCGACTCGACAAAGACCTCACGCGGCGCGTTGCCGGCCTCGCTCAAATGCTGGGGCGGCAAGCCCGAGTAGTCATCGACTTCTTCGTCCACATCGGGGCCGGCGCTGCGACCCAACTGGCTACCCGACAGCAGCGCATGGCCGGCCGGGTCGGCGCCGAACCAGAGCCGGTAGCTGCGATTGGCGAACAGCAACTCGCCCTGCTGCACCGACAGCACCGACACCGCCGCATCCAGGCCCTCCAGCACGGTGGTGAAACGCTCGTGCGAGGCCGAGAGCTGGTCGCGTACACGCTTGGCCTCGGTGATATTGGTCATCGAGGTCATCCAGCCGGTTTGCTTGCCCTTGGTGTCCACCAGCGGCGAGACATACATGCGGCCATCAAAAATGCTGCCGTCCTTGCGCAAAATCTTGACCTCGACGCCGCCGGCCGGGCTGCGGCCATGGATCTCTTGTTGCAGCAGGCGTGCGTTTTCTTCTAGCCGGTCCGGAGGCCAAAAAGGGAAGGGCGGCTTGCGGCCTATCAGTTCGGCCTCCGAGAAGCCCGTCATCGCACAAAAGGCCGGGTTGACGTAGGAGATGCGCGACTCCATATCGAGTGCGCGCATGCCGGTCAGCATCGAGTTCTCCATCGCGCGGCGGAAATTGGTTTCCGAGGTCAGCGCGGTCTGGATTTGCAGGCGCCGGCGCATATGGCGCCAGGTGCCGAACAGCATCCAGACGGTCAGCGTAGACAGCGCCACCACCATCCAGAACAAGGTGTTGCTGATCAGTCCGATCGAGGTGCGGTAGCCTTCGCCGCGCAGCACCAGCCCGTTCATCGCAGGCGCCAAGGGCACTTCATGCAGGATGGAGGGGCGCTTATTGTTGCGTTTGCCGGGCATTTGCGTGACTGAACTCGCGACCATTTGGTCGCTGCTGTCAAACACAGCCATGCTGTGGCGCGCCGATACCTCGGACGGTACGTAATAGCGCAGCAGCGCCTCGACCGAGTACTCGGCAATCAACACACCGGAGAAGCCAGTGCGGTCGATCAAGGGCACTTGCACCTGGAAAACCGCCGTGCCGTTGTAGTCGCTGAAGACCTGCGAATAGACCGGTTGGCGCCGCTCCTTGGCGGCTTGAAACGCCGACTCTGGCGGGTTGGACTGGTTGGCCACCGGCATCGACGGGTCATTGCCGTCGGAATGCATCAGGCTGTCGTCTTGAAAGCCGGCCCCGCTGACGCTGGCCCGCGTTTCGCGCCTGGCGTTGATCCAGGTGACATGGGTGACCTCGGGGCGTTCGCGCGCGAAGCCCTTGGCCTGCGCGCTGAAGTCATGGGTGTCCACCGCGCGCGTGACGATTTCGCGTGCAATGCGCATCAGCTGCTCTTGGTTTTCGATCAGGCGAACGCGGATTTGCTGCTGGGCGATTTCGGTATCGCGCTTGACCGCCTCGGATTCGCGCTCGATCTCCTCATTGCGCAAATACCAGAAGGCCAAGACGATGGCGGTCAAGAACAAAAGCACCGAGACCAAGGGGCCGAGAGTGGCGAAGCGGTCTTGTCGGGCGGGGGATTGGCGGCGCCACCAGCCGGAGGCAAGGCGCTGCAGAGGCAGCAGCAGTCTGCGCTTGGCGCTGGAGAGGTCGAATGCATTGGGCATGGCCGCAATTATCCGGGCAACTGGGGCGCTCGCTTTTCTGTCATTTCGCAGAGTTCGTTATGGCCTAATTTCTTAGTGAATTTCATTATATGAAACTTGCTCGCACGATTTGAGAGTGATCAAAACTTGTGCGACACTCCGCAGCGATGTATTCGATGTAAACCTCTAAATCAATTGGTCCTGCGCCTCTTCTTTCATCTGGGAGGCCGGCCCGAATCACTCAGACGGAGAACTCAGCCCATGTCCGCCCAGCCCCAGTCATTTTTTGGCGCCTTAGCCAACGACACCGATGCGATGGAAACCAAGGAGTGGTTGGACGCGCTGTCCGCCGTGATTGGTGAGGAGGGCGGCGAACGCGCGCACTTCTTGTTGAATCAGCTGATCGATCATGCCCGCCAAGCCGGCATCGATGTGCCGTTCTCGGCCACCACACCTTATGTGAACACGATCCCCGCCGACCAGGAGGCACGTTGCCCCGGCAATATCGAGATCGAGAAGCGCCTGCGCGCCTATATGCGCTGGAACGCGATGGCGATGGTGGTGCGGGCCAACCGCCTGAACCCGGAAGATGGCGGCGACCTGGGCGGCCATATCGGCTCCTTCGCCTCGCTGGCTTCGATGCTGGGCGCCGGTTTCAACCATTTCTGGCATGCCGAGAGTGAGAACCACGGCGGCGACCTGCTCTACATTCAGGGCCATAGCGCGCCCGGCATCTATGCCCGCGCTTTCCTGGAAGGCCGCCTGAGCGAAGAGCAGCTGGACAGCTTCCGCCAGGAAGTCGACGGCAAGGGCCTGTCCAGCTATCCGCACCCGAAGCTGATGCCCGAGTTCTGGCAGTTCCCGACCGTCTCAATGGGCCTCGGCCCCTTGATGGCGATCTACCAAGCGCGTTTCCTGAAGTATCTGCATGCACGCGGCATTGCCAACACCGAGAACCGCAAGGTCTGGGCCTTCATGGGCGACGGCGAGATGGACGAGCCGGAATCGCTGGGCGCGATCGGCTTGGCCGCACGCGAAGGCCTGAACAATCTGGTCTTCGTCATCAACTGCAATCTGCAGCGCCTGGACGGCCCGGTGCGCGGTAACGGCAAGATCATTCAGGAACTCGAAGGCGAGTTCCGCGGCAGCGGCTGGAACGTGATCAAGCTGGTCTGGGGCAAGGGCTGGGACGAGCTGCTGGCGCGCGACAAGAGCGGCAAGCTCAAGCAGCTGATGATGGAAACCGTCGACGGCGACTACCAGGCGATGAAGGCCAATGACGGCGCCTTTGTGCGCAAGAACTTCTTCGGCAAGTATCCCGAGACCGCCAAGCTGGTCGAACATATGAGCGACGAGGAGATCTTCGATCTGCGTCGCGGTGGCCACCAGCCCGAGAAGGTGTTTGCGGCCTTCCACGCTGCCCACAACAATGTGTCGAACCAGCCGACGCTGCTGCTGATCAAGACCGTCAAGGGCTACGGCATGGGCAAGGCCGGCGAGGGCAAGAACACGGTCCACCAGACCAAGAAGCTGACCGACGAAGACATCAAGTACATCCGCGATCGCTTCGCCATCCCTATTCCGGACAGCGAACTGCCCAAGCTGCCTTACTACAAGCCGGCCGAAGACACGCCCGAGATGCGCTATCTGCACGAGCGCCGCCAGGCCCTCGGCGGCTACCTGCCGCAGCGCCGCGTCAAGGCCGAAGAGAGCTTCACCGTGCCCTCGCTGGACACCTTCAAGGCCGTGCTGGAGCCGACCGCCGAAGGCCGCGAGATCTCCACGACGCAAGCCTATGTGCGCTTCCTGACCCAGTTGCTGCGTGACAAGGATCTGGGCCCGCGCGTCGTGCCGATCCTGGTCGACGAGGCGCGCACTTTCGGCATGGAAGGTCTGTTCCGTCAGATCGGCATCTACAACCCCGCAGGTCAGAACTACACCCCGGTCGACAAAGACCAGGTCATGTATTACCGCGAGGCCAAGGACGGCCAGATCCTCCAAGAAGGCATCAACGAAGCCGGCGGCATGGCCAGCTGGATCGCCGCGGCGACCAGCTACTCGACCAATAACCGGGTGATGATCCCGTTCTACGTCTACTACTCGATGTTCGGCTTCCAGCGCATTGGTGATCTGGCCTGGGCTGCCGGTGATATGCAGGCACGTGGCTTCTTGCTGGGCGGCACCTCAGGTCGCACTACGCTGAATGGCGAAGGCCTGCAGCATGAAGACGGCCACAGCCACATCCTGGCCAGCACCATCCCGAACTGCATCAGCTACGACCCGAGCTTCGCGCATGAAGTCGGCGTGATTCTGCACAGCGGCCTGAAGCGCATGGTCGAGCAGCAGGAGAACGTGTACTTCTACATCACGCTGCTGAACGAGAACTACGCGATGCCGGGCCTGAAGGCCGGCACCGAAGAGCAGATCCTGAAGGGCATGTATTTGCTGGAAGAAGCCGCCGATGTTGGCAAATCGGACAATGCGCTGACGGTCAATCTGCTCGGCTCCGGCACCATTCTGCGGGAAAGCCAGGCCGCCAAGGCCTTGCTGGAAGCCGATTGGGGCGTGGGCGCCCATGTCTGGAGCTGCCCAAGCTTCAACGAACTGGCCCGTGAAGGCCAGGACGTTGAGCGCTGGAACCTCTTGCATCCGACCGAAGCGCAGCGCGGCAGCTTTGTGGGCCAGCAACTCAGCCAGACCACAGGCCCGGTGATTGCCTCGACCGACTATATGAAGAACTACGCCGAGCAGATCCGCGCCTTTGTGCCTGCGGGGCGCTCGTACAAGGTGCTGGGTACCGATGGTTTCGGCCGTTCGGACTTCCGCAACAAGCTGCGTGAGCATTTCGAGATCAACCGGCATTACATCGTCGTCGCCGCTTTGAACTCGCTGGCTGATGAAGGCAAGTTGCCGAAGGCGACCGTGGCCGAGGCGATTGCCAAGTACGGCATCAAAGCTAACAAGATCAACCCCCTGTACGCATAAGCGCCGCGGAGACAAGACATGGCATTGGTAGAAGTCAAGGTTCCCGATATTGGGGACGTCAAGGATGTGGCCGTCATTGAGTTGATGGTCAAGGTGGGCGACACGGTCGCGCTCGAGCAAAGTCTGATCACCGTCGAGAGCGATAAAGCCTCGATGGAGATCCCCAGCTCGGCGGCCGGCGTCGTCAAGGAAATCAAGATCGCGATCGGCGACAAAGTCAATGAAGGCAGCTTGGTGCTTTTGCTGGAGACTGCCGGCGAAGCGGCTGCGCCAGCTCCGGCTCCGGCTGTTGCACCTGCTGCGGCCACTGCACCGGTCGCCGCGCCTGTGGCAGCCGTAGCAGCTGCGCCCACCGCCAGCGCGCTGGTCGAGGTCTTCGTGCCTGATATCGGCGACTTCGAGTCGGTCGCGGTGATTGAAGTGTTTGTCAAGGTCGGCGACACCATCAAGGTCGAGCAAAGCCTGATCACCGTCGAGAGCGACAAGGCCTCGATGGAGATTCCGTCCTCGCATGCCGGCGTCATCAAGGACTTGAAGGTCAAGCTCGGCGACAAGGTCGCCAAGGGCTCGCTGCTGGCCATCGTGGAAGTGAAGGGCGCTGTTGCTGCACCGGCTGCCGCTGCTGCTCCCGCCGCCGCTGCATCTGTTGCCGCAGCCGCGCCTGCCGCCGCCCTTGCGGTGGCTGCGCCGGCAGTCGTACCTGCCCACGAGCCGACTGTCATCAACACCAAGCTGCCGCACGCGTCCCCTAGCATTCGCCGTCAAGCGCGCGAGTTAGGTGTTCCGCTGGGCGAGGTCAGGGGCAGTGGCCCGCATGGCCGTATCCAGGAAATCGACTTGCAGGGCTTTGTGAAGTCGGTGATGGCCGGCGCGGTGCAGACGCTGGCGCAAAAGGCCTCGGCGCCTGCAGCTTCGTCCTCCTCGGGTGGCGGTGGATCCTTCCCCGGCCTGCTGGCCTGGCCCAAGGTGGACTTCGAGAAGTTCGGCGCGATTGAGCGCAAGGACATGTCGCGCATCAAGAAGATCAGTGGCGCCAACCTGCATCGCAATTGGGTCGTGATCCCGCATGTCACCAACCATGACGATGCCGACATCACCGAGCTCGAAGCCTTCCGCGTGCAGACCAACAAGGAAAACGAGAAGAACCCGGCGGCCGTCAAGGTGACGATGCTGGCCTTCATGATCAAGGCGGCGGTGGCGGCCTTGAAGAAGTTCCCCGAGTTCAATGCCTCGCTCGAAGGCGAGGGCGACGCACAGAAGCTGGTGCTCAAGAAGTACCACCACATTGGCTTCGCGGCCGATACGCCGAATGGCTTGGTCGTGCCGGTGATCAAGGATGCCGACAAAAAGGGCATTTTCGAGATCAGCCAGGAGATGGGCGAGCTGGCCAAGAAAGCGCGCGACGGCAAATTGGGCCCGGCCGAGATGAGTGGCGGCTGCTTCACGATCTCGTCCTTGGGCGGCATCGGTGGGCGCTACTTCACCCCCATCATCAATGCGCCCGAAGTGGCCATCATGGGTGTGTGCAAGAGCCAGATCGAGCCGAAGTGGGACGGCAAGGCCTTCCAACCGCGCCTGATGTTGCCGCTGAGCCTGAGTTGGGATCACCGCGTCATCGACGGCGCGGCGGCGGCTCGCTTCAATGTTTACTTTGCATCCTTGCTGGCGGACTTCCGCCGCATTGTTCTCTGATCGGGGCTGAACATGGCATTGATAAACGTAACGGTACCTGACATCGGTGATGTCAAGGATGTGGCCGTCATCGAGCTGCTGGTCAAACCCGGCGACACGGTGGCTAAGGAGCAGAGCCTGATCACGGTCGAAAGCGACAAGGCCTCGATGGAGATCCCTTCATCGCATGCCGGCGTGGTTAAGGAAATCAAGGTTTCGCTCGGCGACAAGGTTAATCAGGGTACTTTGGTGCTGACGCTGGAGAGCGCCGAAGCGGCTGCTCCTGCTCCTGCCGCACCGGCAGCCGCGCCGGTGACAGCCCCAGTCGTCGCACCCACCGCAGCAGCAGCCTACGCCGGCAGCGCCGACCTCAGCTGCGATCTGCTGGTGCTGGGCGCCGGCCCCGGTGGCTATTCGGCCGCCTTCCGCGCCGCCGATCTGGGATTGAAGGTCATTGTGGTTGAGCGTTATGCGTCGCTCGGCGGCGTCTGCCTGAATGTCGGCTGCATCCCGTCCAAGGCGCTGCTGCATGTGGCGGCGGTGATGGACGAGGTCTCTCACCTGGGTGATCTGGGTGTTGACTTTGGCGCGCCTAGCGTCAATGTCGACAAACTGCGCGGCCACAAGGAAAAGGTCATTAGTAAACTGACTGGCGGCTTGGCTGCGATGGCCAAGATGCGCAAGGTCACGGTCGTGCGTGGCTACGGTTCCTTCATCGACGCCCACCATGTCGAGGTCGAAGAAACCAGCGGCGAGGCGCAAGCCAAGACCGGCGCCAAGAAGACCATCCACTTCAGCCAGGCCATCATCGCGGCCGGCTCGCAAGCGGTGCGCCTGCCTTTCTTGCCTCAAGACGAGCGCATTGTCGACTCGACCGGTGCGCTTGAATTGAAGGGTACGCCGAAGAAGATGCTGATCATCGGCGGCGGCATCATCGGCCTGGAAATGGGCACCGTCTATTCGACGCTGGGCGCTCGCCTGGACGTGGTCGAGATGCTCGACGGCCTGATGCAAGGCGCCGACCGCGACCTCGTCAAGGTCTGGCAAAAGCTCAACGCCAAGCGCTTCGACAACATCATGTTGAAGACCAAGACGATCGGTGCCGAGGCCACGCCCGAGGGCATCAAGGTGCAGTTCGAGACGCTGGACGGTGTCAAGAGCGAAGGCCTGTACGACCTGGTCTTGCAAGCCGTGGGCCGCACGCCCAATGGCAAGAAGGTCGCCGCCGAGAAGGCCGGCGTGGCCGTGACCGACCGCGGCTTCATCAATGTCGATGTGCAGATGCGCACGAATGTGCCGCATATCTTCGCCATCGGCGATGTGGTCGGCCAGCCGATGTTGGCCCACAAAGCGGTGCACGAGGCCCATGTTGCGGCCGAAGTCGCCGCCGGCGTGCAGCTGGGTGACGCGAACTTGGCCAAGAGCCAGTTCGATGCCCGCGTGATCCCGAGTGTGGCTTATACCGACCCCGAAGTGGCATGGGTTGGCCTGACCGAAGACCAGGCCAAGGCGCAAGGCATCAAGGTCAAGAAGGGCCTGTTCCCCTGGACCGCATCGGGCCGTGCAATCGCCAATGGCCGCGACGAAGGTTTCACCAAACTGTTGTTTGATGATTCGCCGGAAGCCCATGGCCACGGCAAGATTCTCGGCGGCGGCATCGTTGGCATGCATGCCGGCGACATGATCGGCGAAATCGCCCTGGCGATCGAGATGGGCGCCAATGCGGTGGACATCGGCAAGACGATTCACCCGCATCCAACGCTGGGTGAGTCGATCGGCATGGCCGCCGAAGTCGCGCATGGCTCTTGTACCGATTTGCCGCCAACGCGAAAGTAAACAGTTAGATGGGCGGGCGGTTTGCTCCGCCTCGCTGTCTCAAGGGCCCGGCTCGGTGACGATCCGGGCTTTTTCTTTGAATGCTCAAATTTTGACTCGTGATCCGGCGGCTGACGAGCGAGCCCGCTGCCGCTACGGCCTCAAGGTTCGCAAACCCTTGTCTGCGCGGCAGGGTGCAGTTGAGCATAAGTTGCGTCAAACCGAATATGCTGCGCCTGCAGCCACTCGACCTGGGCCGGCCGTTTCAGGAAAGCGGTCAATTGCGGTAAGGCGGCCAAGTGCTTGGAGTGCTTGGACATTTGCATGAGCAGTCGGCCCTCAGTCACCTGGGCTGGCAGCAGGCGCAGTTGCCCCTCGCAACCCATGCTGCGGATCAGTTGCTGGCCGGCGAGCCGTGCAGTGATCACCGCGTCAAGTCGGCCCAACGTGAGTTTTTGCAGATTGCGTGCTTCGCTAAGGGCAATATCGAGCCGAGCTTGCTGCGCCAGATAGTTGTCGAACTCCGACCCGAAGCTCACCCCGCGCCCCATGCCAATTCGCAGGCCGTTCAGGTCTGCCCAGGATTTGTACACCAGGCTGCTGTCCCGGCGTACGATCAGCACCGCTTCGTTGTGGCCGATCGGGGGCGCAACCATCACCGCGTACTCGCGCCTCTTGTCGTTCGCAAAGGCGCACAGGTTCACGTCTACCTCGCCGGTCTCGACCATCAGTTGGCATCGGGCCCATGGGATGGGTGGCTCCACCTTCAGCGTCAGCCCTACTGCAGAGAATGCGCGCCGCGCCGCCTCCACACAAACGCCGATCAGCTGCCCTTCATGATCCCAACTCATGGGTGGCGCGGCAGGGTGGCCGCAGGCCCGCACCACCGCTTGAGCCCCGGGGCCGTTCTCGGCCCAGACGCTGGCGGTCAGGCACATCAGGAGGATAGACGAGCGGATGAGCATCGTGGTGCAGGGTACCACCTAGAGCTAGGCGCTTGGGGTACGGGGCGCTGTGATCAAAACTTGATTCTCAATGCCCGCCGCCGACCGGCGATTCAACCCTGCCGCTCCTTCATGCTGCCACGCAAGGTCTGGCCTTGCAGTGAAACCTTAGTGGGCGGTGCCGCCTAAATTGATTTGACCAAGTTTCAGCCCGCCATTCTTTTGGCGCTGCTCGACCATTGACAATGGGCGCTTGAAGCTTCACCGCTTGCTCATCAAACCTGCTGACTCGAATGCGCCTTGACCTCACATTAGCAAACCGTTTTGCCGCGTGTCCCTCGGGCGGCGGCGAGCGCCTTCGCTTGCGGATTGCGCCGCGGTTGGCGCTGTTGATGTGCCTGCTTGACCCGCTCAAGCGCTCAGCTCTGCTCGCGGTGGTTGTGACTTGCCTCGCTCACGGCCTCGCTGCTGCCAGCGTCATCACGGAGCTGCGTGTCGTCGTGCCCTCGCTGCCCTCCAGTGCGGCGGCCTACTCGAACTACTTCCCTCAACTGCTGCGCCTGGCGCTCGAGAAGACCAAACCCAGCGACGGGCCCTACCGCATCGAGTATTTCAAAGGGCTGCTGAGCAGCCCGCGGCAGGTCTCGGAGTTGAAGAACAATACGGGTCTGATTGATCTGATCTGGGACGGCAGCGACAAGCAACGCGAAGCCGACTTGCTGCCGATCAGGATTTCGCTATTGCGCCAGTTGAACGACTACCGGGTGTTTTTGATTCGAGCCGAGGATCAAGAGAAATTTCAAAACCTGCGCAGCTTGGATGAGCTGCGCCAATTCAGAGCCGGTTCGGGCGTGAACTGGCCCTCGACCGCCGTGCTGCGAGCCAACGGCCTGCGTGGCGAGACCAGCACCGTCTACGAAAATCTGTTTGGCATGTTGGCGGCCAAGCGCTTCGATTACTTTCCGCGCGGTCTTCACGAGGCTTGGGTGGAGCAGCAAGCCCATGCCGACAAGGGCTTGGCGGTCGAGTCGTCGATCTTTTTGCACTATGAGGTGCCGGTCTATTTCTTCGTCAGTCGCGACCGTCCTGAGTTGGCCGATCGTATTGAGCGAGGCCTGAACATCGCGCTCAAAGATGGTAGTTTCGAGGCCTTGTTTCTGAGCATCCCCAGCTTCAGGCGTGGCCTGGCCGAGATCAAAGCCAATCGGCGCCGCGTTTTCGAATTGAAGCCGCAATAGCTTTGTTGAGTTTTCTACGGCCCGTCTTTACGGCCCGTCACTACGGCCCTTCTCTGCAGACTCCCTGCAAGGTGGCGACCGAGCCTGGATTCGAAATCGGCTGAGACCAGCCCCGCCGTGTCAAACCTGCCGTTGCTTCAACCTTTGCATCTCCCGCTCCATCATGCTGCCGCGCAAGTCCTGACCCTGCAGCGAAGCCCAGGTGACGATGCCGTGAATGAGCAGGCCTAAACCCCAGCCCCAAATCGGGAACGGGGCATGGCCAAAATGCCAGCTTCGGTCGCTCAACAAGCCCAGCAGATAGAAGCCCGCGTTGACGCAGCAGAACACCAGCAAATGGGTCAGAAAGCCCAGTTTGGCATCGACACGCTTCTTGGCTTGCGCCTCCAAACTGTTGCTGCTGTCCTTGTCGCCGACGCTGCTACTGTCGTTCAGGTTTGTCATCACGTTCTCCTGGGTGGAATGGGTTGCGATGACTGAACTGTGCCTGGCTGCTTTGGGCTGGCCCAGGGCCTTGTGACGAAAGGCAAGCCACTGGCGCGAATGAGCGCCGGCGGCGACAAACGGTTCAAGCAGGCTTGGGTAGGCTGGCGCAATTGGCCACGCCAAAACGGTCTACTTGCACGCGGTAGCGCGCACCCAGCCGGTGTGCCTGCCATTGGGCCAGCGGCAGTCGGCAGGTCCAGACTTGCTCGGTATCGTTTTGCAGCAGCAACTCGTAAAAGGCCTCACGCTTGCCGGCTCGTTCGGCGCCCAGTTGGTCGGCGGGCAATCCATTGAGTTTGGGCTCGGGCCACTGGGGCGGGGCCGGTGCCGCGCCCTCGGCCCTGGACATGCGCATGGTGCGCCACTGTGGGCGGGTGAAGCGGCAATGCTCGGCCGGATCGGGCCTCGCGCCGCTGGGGTCAAGGATGAGGCGGCGGTTGATATTGCGCGCTTCGGCCGGCATCTCGTCGCACCAGCTCGATTCGCCTTCTTCCAGCAGCTTCTCGATCTCGATGTCCAGTCGCCAGGTTTTGCTGACTAGTTCAACCGCCATGCCGCTGGGCTTGAGCCACAGCCACCAGAGCAGCGGGCCCAAGCTCAGCAATATGCACAGGCCGGCCACCAAAAGACGGCTGCGATCGGGTTTTGGTCTGGGGAGTTCGGAGCGTTGAGGGTGAGCCGCTGCCATCACGCGCAGTTCAAGAACGAGATGCAAATTTACACATGGATCGCTTTGAAAGCTGGTCCCTCCGGCGGGAATCGAACCCACATTTGCCGCTTAGGAGGCGGCCGTTCTATCCATTGAACTACGGAGAGATGCCCCGAGCTCGGGGCGGGCCGCATTCTCTCACGATTGGCGCGCCCCTACTCCCAGCGCCATTGCCAAATCAGATCCAGCGAATTGTCATCTCCCGATTGCGCGCGCAAGGTGAAGCGTTGCGCGAGCCGGTAGATGGCCTGCCAGCTGCCCCGCGTGGCGTTGAGGCCGCGCTCGTAGCCCACATACCAGCGGTTTGAGATCTGCTTACCTAAGCGCACCACGGTGCCTTGCGCCTGGTCGCCGCTGTCGCTGAAAGACAGATCATCCAGGCCGACCGATTTGATCAGCTTGGAGGTGGTGCTCTCGCCGGTGCCGCTCAGCAAGGCCATGGCGGCGCTGCTCAGCAGCGCGTTGTCGCGGCTGTTGAGCTCATCCGGGCCGCGCCCCAGCAGCAACCATGACAACATGCTGCGCTCGTCCAGCGTCGGCTCGGAATACAGCTTCACGCGTGGGTTGCGCGCCGTGCCGGTGATGGTGACGCCGATGCGCTGCTCTTCCTGTGTCGGGCGTATCGCCAGCACGTCCAGGCGTGGGTTGTCGATCACGCCGTTGAAGATGATCAGCCCGCGCTCGATGGCGAGCTTCTGCCCGTAGGCGGCAAATGTGCCGCTTTCGGTGCGGATGCGGCCGTGCAGAGCCGGCCCATGTGAGGCTTGGGTGAGTTGCAAATTGCCGGCCAGCAAGGTGTCCAGGCCGAAGCCGGTGACGCGCAGCTTGTTGCCCAGGTCAATGTCGATCTTGACCTTGACCTTGCGGTGTCGGGCGCCATTGGCTGCGCGGCCGGCGTCGGCGGCGGCCTCGGCCGTTTCGGGGCGCACCACCTCGACATCGCTGTCCAGCGTGGGCGCATTGCCGCGTGAGAAGTCAAAAAATCCTTCATGAACGTTCAGCTGACCCGTTATGTCGAGGGCGTCTGCGTCCAGCTTCAAATCCAGCTTGCCGTTGACGGCCAAGCGTTGGTCAACCCGGCGCAGCAGCGCGAACTTGTCGGCCAGGATTTGAAAATCGGCGCGCGGTGAGGCGCCCAGCAGCATATCGCCCTGGGCCGTTAATTGGCCGTCGCCGGCATGGGCTTCGAAGTGTTCAAGTCGGGCGCGCTCGCCGTCCAGGCTGAGCGCGAACTCGCCGCGTTGCAGGTCCACGCCCAGCAAGGGGTTGCGCAGTACCAGGTTGGCGCCGCCGGCCTTGCCCTTGACCTGGGGCGCACTCAAGCGCCCGTCGAAGTTCGCACTGGCGAACACGCTGCCACCCAGGCGCCAGCCGGTCGGTACCCAGGCTCCCCAGGTGCTGAGGTTGGCGATGCGAACCTCCAGCACGCCCTCCAGCTTGGCGTCAGCCTTGGGCCAGAGCGCGCTGGGGTCGGCATTGCGCGCGGTCAGGGCGCCGGCCAGCACGCCGACATTGCTGCCGGCCAGTGCTTCCGTCAGATGCCACACGCCGGGGCTGCCGATGACGCCTATGCGTGCGTCGCTGAGTGCCAGTTGTTGCACGCCGCTGTCATCGGTGACCGACAAGTCGCCGCCGCTACGCTCCAGCGCAATATCGGCGCTGAAGCTTGGGCTGGTCTTGATGCGGGCATGGCCCACCATCAGCAGATTGCCGCCCCAGCCAAAGTCGGGCTGCCAGCGGTTCAGCAAGGGCGCCACGGCCAGCGGCTCCATCGCCAGGTCGATGTCGATCGCTGTTTTGCTGTCGGCTGTGGCCGCTTGCATTTGCATGCTCTTCCAACTCAGGCCCGCGCCGAGCAGCTCCAGCCGGCCCGGCTCAAGACGCAGCTGCTTGAGGGCGGCCTGTGGCGCCAGCTCCAGCGCCAAGGCCAGACCATCGGCCTTCAGCCAGGGGGCTTTGGCCAGCGCTTTGGCGTCGGCGGCTTGCGTGCGGGTTTTGGCGCCTGTGTTGGGCGCGTTGTCCGGCTGCGCTTGCGCCAGTAGCTTGATCTCGCTTGCACGCCACTGGGCGCCGCTGCGCCAGGCCGCATTCGGTGTGCTGCTGAGCCCGCCCAAGCCGCTGAGGCTGAAAGGGCCGCGCAGCATCTGCTCGGCCGGCTGGCCCGGTGGGATCAGCGCAGCCGGCATCTTGCCTTCGGCCAAGGCTTGCAGGTTCAGGCGATGCTGGGCCCAAGTGCCTTGCAGCTTGGCGCTGGCGCTGGGGACCTTCCAGCCGTTGCCGCTGAGCTGGGCCAGCTTGGCGCTGATGTCGAGCGCGGCATCTTTGGCGCTGCCAAGCTCCCAATGCAGCTCGGCGCTGCCCAGGCTGAGCGCTGTTGCGCTTGACTTGGCGGCGCTGTCACCGGCACCGCTGAATTTCAACGTTTGGGCTTGCAGGTCGGCTTGAGTCTGCCAGGCCCAGCCTTCGTCGGCCGCGCCGGGCTTGGTCGGGTCGGATCTTGTCCGGCCTGTCGGGCTACTAGCGCCAGGCTGGGCGCGCAGAGTGAACTTGCCGCTCAGGCCGCCTTCCAGGCGCGGCGCTTGGGTCTGCTTGTCTTGGGCGAAGGCCGCCAACAGCGGTTGCAAGCCCGCCAGTTGCTCGAAGCGCAGATCGGCATCGGCGAGCACATGGCCGGCCGAGTTCAGGCTGGCCTGGGCCAGCAACTGATTGACCGCGCCGGCCTGCAGGGCCAGCTTGAGGCTGGGCAGGCTGCTGCGGTCATTGAATAGATAGCTCAGATCGGCGCTGACAGGCACGCCGCCGACCTGGGTGGGCAGCAGTTGCAGCCGGGCCGAGCCGGTGGGCGCTTGCTGCAGCAAGTTGCCGGCCCTGCCGGACTGCGCAGGTACAGGCCCGGCCTGTAAATTGGCTTCGAATAGCGCGGCCAGCGCTTGCGGGCTCTGTTGCCAGGCGCTGCCTTCGCGGCCCCGCCAATAGCGGCGCAGGTCGGGCACTTGGCCGCTGGCCTTGGCCTGCGCAGCCCAGCCTTGCGCCAGGCTGCCGGCCTTGTTGAGGTTCAAGCGTCCACTGGCCTGCAGCTCCGAGCCGTCGGACAGCAGGCGCAAGGACTGCACCTGGAGCCCGCTGCTGGAGGCCTCGGCCTGGGCCTGCAGGCTCAGCGTGGCGGGCGGGGCGACACTTGTGCCGGGACTCATGCCTGTGCCACTGCGGGCCAGGCGGCCGTCCAGGCGGGCTTTCATGCGCAGCAAGAGCGGCGGCGGGCCGTCGGCCTGCAGCTGGTTGACGGCGCGCCCGGTGCTGAGTTCGATTTCGCCGGCCAGCTGCAGCGCGGCCGCGCGGGAGTCCAGGCCTTCGCTGCGCAGGCCGTCCAGGGCGATCACCACCTGGCTGCCGCTTTGCTTGGAGCTGTTGCCCCGCGCATGCACGCGGCCGGCTGGTTGCTGCGCCGCGCCCAGCAGCAGCTCAAGCTGCTTGATGCTGAGGGCGGCCGGGTCGCCGGGAGCAAAGTTCAGGTCCAAGTTCAAGGCGCGCACCGGTAGGCGCTGCGCGTCCCAAAGGCCGGCCAGGGTATTGCTCAGCTCGGTCTTGATATTGAGGCTGGACGCAGCGCCGGGCTTGGCCTGGGGCAGTAGTTGCAGGGCGGCTTGGCCTGTCAGCGCGGTGCGGGGCAGGCCGGAAGCAAGGGCGGAGAGGTCCAGATTGCGGGTGTCGAGCTTGGCCTGGGGCAGCGGCCAGTCGGCAAAGGGCAGCAGCTGCGCCTGTAAGTGCATCTGCTGCGCCAAGGCCTGCAAATCGGCGCTGAGCGCAAGCGAGTGCAGCGGCCCCGTCAGCTTGGCCTGGGTGTTCCAGGCCGGCAGATCCTGGCTGCTATTGGCCTGGGATTGCAGGTCCAGCGCTGCCTGCAGCTGCATCTCGCCACTGGTCTGGATGCTGGCGGACGCCTGCAGTTGCAGCAGATCCCAGCGCACATGCTGGATGTTGAGTTGATGCAGCGCGCCGCCCTTGGCGCTCAGGTCCAGGCTGGCGCGCAGCTCGGTCAGCGGCTTGTCGCTCAATGAGGGCAGGGCCAGCTCATCCACCTGCAGTGACGCGATGTGCAGGCCTAGCGGCAGTTGCAAATCGGCGGGCGGCTTGCTGGGCTCGGTGCTGGGGTGGAGCAGCAACTGCACGCGCTGCGCCTGCAGACCTTGCAGGCGCAGGTCGGCCCAGAGCCCGGGCGAGGCATTCCAGGCCAGGCTCAGGCCTTGCCAGCGCAAATTGTCGATCTCCAGCCGGTCTTGCGAGCCGGGCAGGGTGTAGCGCAGCTTGGCCGCCGACAGGTCGCCGATCAAGCTGCCTTGCAGTGCTTCGACCTCCAGGCCCGGTACCTGACTCAAGAGCCAAGTGCTGCCAGGCTGCGTGGCCAGACCCCACCACAGCGTGCAGCCGGCGGCAGCAAGCAGCACCGGCAAGGCCAGCACACTGGGCAGCAGGCCGGGGCCGCGCCGCCACAAAGGTTTCTTCTTTGGCGCGGGCACTCCTGCAGGAGAGCCCGCAGGATGGGCCGCCGCCGACGGTTCATTCATGGGTGCTAACTCGTCATTCACAGGGCGAACCCATCACAAGGCAATGCCGACGCTGAAGTGCAAGCGCCAGGTTTTTGTTTCGGTGGCGCGCGCATAGTCCAGTCGCAATGTGCCCAGCGGGCTGCGGTAATGCAGACCCAGGCCCGCGCTAGTTGCGGGCCTGAGCTCGTTCCAGCTGAATGCTGCCTGGCCGGCGTCCACAAACACCGCGCCCAGCAGGTCGGGCACGCTTTCCATCAAACCATGCGCAATCTCGAGGCTGCCGCTCCACTGCACGCGCCCGCCGGTCGGGTTGCCGAAGGCATCCACCGGCCCCAGCGCGTCAATGCCATAGCCGCGCACCGACTCGTCGCCGCCGGTGCGAAAGCGCAGCTTCTCGGGCAGGCCAACGCTGTCTTTGGCAAAAATCTGGCCCAGTTCGGTGCGGGCCGAGCCGTAAAAGCCCGCCGGCAGCGGGTAGTAGCCGTAGACCCTCAATTGGCCACGGCCGAAGCCGCCGTTGTCCGCGCTGCTGCTGTCGGCATAGCCCGCGCCCAGCAGCAGCTGGCCGGTATAGCCCCGGGTCGGGCGCAAGGTGCTGTCGACCCGGCGCCGAGTCCACTGCACATTGGCCGAGACGGCGCCCGCATTGGTGACCAGCTGCGGTGTTTCATCGCGCGAACGCAGGATTTCCAAAAAGTAGGTGCGGTCTTGCTGCGGCGTTTCGCGGTTGCGTCCAAGGCGTGCTCGCAAATTGCTGTTGACAGTGCCATCCTTGCTCAAGCGCTCGACAAACAAGGCCATCACATTGCGCTGCATATCGGCCAGCGGGTAGGAGCTCAGCTCTACATCGGCCGAACTCTCCTGGCTGCCGAGTTTGAGCTTGGTGCGTGAGCGCAGGTTCAAGCCGAAGGGCTGGCGGTTGATGTAGTCGGCGCCGATGCGGGGGCCGGAGGATGTGTCGAAGCCCACGCTCAGGGTGACTTGCTGGCGGGGCGCTTCTTTGACCTGTACATAGACAGGGCTGGCGGTCGCGGGGCTGACTGTGGGCGGCGCTATGGGAGACGTTGTGAGCACGGCCGCAGCCTCGGCCATGGCCTCGCCGACACTTGCTGTTGATGTAGGCGCAGGAGCAGGAGCAGGAGCAGAGGCCGGCGCTTCGGCCATCGCGGCCGCATCGACTGCGTCGGCGATCTCCTCGATCTCGACGACGGCATTCTCGGGTCGGATGTCGACGCTGGCGCTGTCGAACAAGGTGGTGCGCAGCAGCCGTTCTTGAAAGTCCAGCATGGCGCGCTCGGTATAGGGCTCACCCGGCTCGAAGCCGGCCAGGCGCTCCACCACCGAAGCAGGCAGGTGATTGAGGCCGGTGATCTTGATCTCGCCTAGGCGGAACAGCGGCCCGCTGGCCAGCTCCAGATTGAGCTCGACGCTATTGCTTTGGGTGTCCACCCGCGCCGCCGAGCTGGCCCAGCGCGCTAGCGGGTAGCCCTGCGCGCGCGCCCGGCCCAACATGGCTGCCTTGGCACCGCTCCATTCGCCTTGCGTGAAGGGCTCGCTGACCTGCAAGCCCCAATCGGCGAGCATGCGTTCACGCTGGCGCGCTTTTTGTTCCACGAGTCGGGGCTCGGGCGCACTGGCGGCGGCGTCCGCGGGCACGGGCTCCAACAGCTCACCGCTGAAACTCAGCGTCAGCGCTGTGACCTTGGCCTGTGGGCCGGGCTCCACCCTGACCGTGATGACGGGTCGTTGGTAGTCTTCGCTGCTGGCGTCGGGCGCACTGTTCTCGACCTCGATCTGGGCGTTGAAAAAACCTTCGGTTTCGAGCAGGGCGCGGGCTTGCTGGGGCGCAGCACTGCTGAGGCGGCGCAGCTCTTGCGGGCTCAGGCGCTGATCCTCCGGGGCGCTGCGAAAGCGCGCCAGGTCCAGATGCGTCTCCAGCAAGTCACGCAGCTTGGCCGGCGCAATGACGACCAATTTGTACTCGGCCACCAGGCGCCCGCTGCTCTGCGCGGCCTTGGCCTGTCGCTCGGCCGCAGCTTTGGGGTTGAGGCTATCGCGGAATTCTTGCAGCGTGCTGCAGCCGCTCAGACCCAGCAAGGCGATGCTTGCCACGCCCACAAGACCCAGAGTCCGTTTGAATTGAGCGGCCGCCCTCATTTGCTCAACAAGCGCATCGCGCCTTCGAGCCCGCTGAGCGAGAGGGGAAACATCCGTTGATGCATCAGTTGCTGAATCAAGGCGACGCTTTGGCGGTATTGCCAAACGCCTTGTGGCTCGGGGTTGATCCATGCGTAATTGGGGAAACCGTGGGTCAGCCGCTGCAGCCATTCGGCGCCGGCTTCTTCGTTGTTGTATTCGACGCTGCCGCCGGGCTGCAAGATCTCGTAAGGGCTCATCGTCGCGTCGCCGACAAAGATCAGCTTGTAATCCTTGTTGTACTTGCGGATCAGGTCCCAGGTGGCGGTCTTCTCGGCAAAGCGGCGCCGGTTGTTCTTCCACACAAAGTCATAGACGCAGTTGTGGAAGTAGAAAAACTCCAGGTGCTTGAACTGCGTCTTGGCGGCCGAAAACAACTCCTCGACCCGGTGCACATGCTCATCCATGGTGCCGCCCACATCCATTAAAAGCAGCACCTTGACCTTGTTGTGGCGCTCGGGCTGCATGCGGATGTCCAGATAACCGGCATTGGCGGCAGTCTTGTGGATGGTGTCATCCAAGTCCAGCTCCAGCTCCGCGCCCTCACGGGCGAATTTGCGCAAGCGCCGCAACGCGACCTGGATATTGCGCGTGCCGAGTTCGAGCTGGTCGTCATAGTCCTTGTAGGCGCGCTGCTCCCAGACCTTGACCGCACTTTTGTTCTTGCTCGCTCCGCCTATGCGTATGCCTTGGGGGTTATAGCCGCTGTGGCCAAAGGGGCTGGTGCCGCCTGTGCCAATCCATTTGCTGCCGCCTTCGTGGCGCTCTTTCTGCTCTTCGAAGCGTTTTTTGAGCGTCTCCATCAGCTCGTCCCAGCCCATCGCCTCAACGGCAGCCTTTTGCTCCGGCGTCAGCTCCAACTGCAGATGCTGGCGCAGCCACTCCAGCGGCACATCTTTGCTGAAGTCGGTCAGCAGCTCCACGCCCTTGAAATAGGCGCCAAAAGCGCGGTCGAACTTATCGAACAAGGCCTCGTTCTTGACCAGCGTGGTGCGGGCCAAATAGTAGAAGTCATCAATCGATGCAGCGCCCTCGGCCCCGATCACGCCGGCCTTGAGGCCTTCGAGCAGGCTCAAAAACTCCCGCACCGAAACGGGTAGCTTGGCAGCGCGCAGGGTGTAGAAGAACTTGATCAGCATGACAGCCCTGTGAGGGACAAAGCGGCGAAAAGGAGCCAGGGGTTGGATTATCTACTGGCCTTAAATATGCGGCTTTGTTCCTTGGCCTGGATTGGATGCTTTGCGCGGCCGGGCCAAAGCGATGTCGTCTCGCCGAGCAATGCAGTCCTTTTCTAGGCTGAGAAGGCTTGGCTTTGCCAAGCTACCCTCGGGATTTCTTGAGGGGCGTGCAGAAATACTTCAGTTTCGTGATTCATTGCCGATACGCCAGGGTGAATGCGCGGATGTCGTGTCGCCTTTGGAGCCTTTGATGAAGCACTTCGACGAATTGGCCTTGAACCCCACACCCGCGCCCGAGGTCAGCGCAGCCCTCCACGGAATGCCCGGCTCGGTCCGACCCGCATTCAGAAATGAAAGCAGAATGCAGCGCACAGCGCTTCAACCCCGAGTACCCAATAGATTGCGGAACCTCGTTGTTTGCTTGAGTGCTTGCTTCGGGGTGAGCTTTCTGAGCGCGCAAGCTGCCCGGGCGGCCCAACTGCCCACTGGCGCTCAAGTGGTGGCCGGTCAGGCGCAGATCAGTGCTCAAGGCAATGTGCTGACCGTGCAGCAAAACAGTGCCTTGCTGGCGACCGACTGGCGCAGCTTCAGTATCGGCGCTGGCCACACCGTCAACTTCGTCCAACCCTCCAGCACTTCCGTGGCCTTGAACCGGGTGGTGGGCAACGAGGTCTCGCGCATCCAAGGGGCTTTGAATGCCAATGGGCAAGTCTTTTTGCTCAACCCCAACGGTGTGTTGTTCACGCCAACGGCGCAGGTCAATGTAGGCGCCTTGGTCGCGAGCACTCTCAGGTTGGACAACCAGGACTTCCTCGCCGGCCGCTACCGTTTCAGCGGTGACAGCGGCAACGCCATCATCAATCAAGGGCAGATCACCGCCGCTTCGGGTGGCGCCGTTGCCTTGATCGCGGCCAAGATCAGCAATAGCGGCAGCATCTTTGCGCCCGCCGGGCAGGTGCTGATGGGCGCCGGCTCAAAAGTCGTTTTGGACTTGGGCGGCCCGGTCAAATTGAAAGTCGATGCGGCCGCGATCGATGCTTTGATCGAGCAAGGCGGGGCCATCAAGGCAGATGGTGGTCTGGTGTATCTCAGCGCCAAGGCCGCTGGCAGCCTGGCCAGCACGGTGATCAACCACACCGGCGTGACCGAGGCGCAAACGCTGGCCTCCGGTGAAAAGGGCGAAATCTTCTTGATGGGCGGGATGGGCAACGACCGCATCGTGGTGGGCGGGCGACTCGATGCCAGTGGGCCGCAGGGTGGCGGTGGCGGTTTTGTAGAAACCAGCGCGGCGCTGGTCGATTTCCACCCTGGCCGTGTTGTCACAACGCTCAGCGCCGATGGACGCAATGGCACTTGGCTGATCGATCCGAACGATTACACGATTGCGGCCAGTGGCGGCAATATCAGCGGCAGCCAACTCGGCACCGACCTGGCCAGCAGCAACGTCACCATCTCCACTGCCACCCAAGGCACGACGGGTGGCAATGGCGATATTCATGTCAATGATGCGGTGACTTGGGCTGCAAATAAGCTGACGCTGACGGCCGAGCGCAATATCAATGTCAACTCGGACCTCAACGCCACCGGCACGGGTAGCCTGGCCTTTGTGTACGGCCAAGCCAGCAGCAACGGTAGCGGCGCTGGGTACAGTGTGGCCAACGGCGTCAAGGTCCTGATTCCCAATGCCGCTGCTTTCACCTGGAAGAAAGGCAGCACCGGCGCCACCAAAAACTTGGTGCTGGACAACGGGCTCTTGCGCTTCGGCAATGGCACGCAGGACTCCATCGACCCCAGCGGGCAGTTGAGGCAGCCCTTCTACTTCGACAACGTCACCACCGGCCGCAACGGCTGGTACAAGATGACGATCAGCAGCAACCCCTTGGATCTGGCCGTGGGGGTCGGGGGCGATGGCAGCAATAGCTGGAATTACAACGGTACGGTCAAGACCACCCAGGACACCTTCACCGCTGCTTTGAGCAACAAGTCCGTCAATATTGCTGGCTACCATGAGGGCGTCGGCACCATCATCAGCAGCGCCACCCTGAACATGGGCGGCGGGCAACTGATCCGTGTGCAAAACAGTTTCGAACTGTTGGCGGGCAATAGCTACTCCAAGACGGACACCCAGCTGACCAATTTGGGCTCCAGCGCGCTGAGCAATCTGCGACTGTGGATCGGAACCCGCGATGACTGGGTTGGGCAGGGCGATGCCAGCTACAAATCCAAAGGCAATATCGTCAACAACACCTTCGTCAGCCTGCCGACCCAGAACACAGCGTCTAATGCGCTGAAGGTCACTGAAAACAACGACGGCAGCACCGGTGGTGCGGTCTTGTTCTATTCGACATCAGACGGCGTGGACATGGCACATGCCTCTTGCTGCAGCTTCTCCAACTCCACTAACAAAGATCCCCGGACCTCGCAGATCAATAGCGCCCAGGTCGATGGCTCGTACGCGATGTTCAAGCGCCTCTCCGATTTGGCCAGCGGCCAGTCCGGCGGCTTCGTCTGGTACTACGCTGGCGCGCCCGTCAGCTTGATCAACAACGCCATCAGCTCGGTTGGCCAAGCAGCTGGTGGGGGCAGCACTCCGATCTATCTGCGCCTGAATCCAGGCAGCAGCATTTATGGCGCTCGGCCCAGCTTCAGCTATTCGCTGTTCGACGCCATCTCGGGTGGCAATCTGATCTCAGACGCTTCGGCCTCCGGCACGGCCGTCTGGACAGGCGCCCCCAGCAGCACATCCAATGCCGGCACTTACAGTTTGAGCTATGCCAGCGGAGTCAGCTTGGGCAACACAGCCTACTCGTTGAGTGCGGGTGCCGCGGCCAATTGGAGCATCACCCCGCGTACGCTGAACCTGAGCGTCAGCAAGACCTATGACGGCAATAACTCGATGGTCTCGGGCTTTGCGCTGACCGGCATGGTCAATGGCGACGCCAGCCCGACCGTGACCGGCACGGCGGCGGTGGCCAGCAAGAACGTCGGCGCTTATTCGGCCTTTGTTAGCAGCAGTTTGGCTTTATCCAATAGCAACTACAGCTTGAGTGGCGGCACGGTGTCGGCCAGCATCGCTGCCAAGCCTTTGACAGCCAGCTACACGGCCAGCAACAAGGTCTATGACGGCAGTGCCTCGGCTGTTGTGGTGGCCAGTTCGGCAGATCTGATTGCCAATGACATGCTGAGCATCGCCCACAGCAACGCCAATTTCGTGAATAGCAGCGCGGGCAATGCCAAAACGGTGACGATCGGAGGCATCAGCCTGAGTGGCGCCGACGCCGCCAACTACAGTTTGCAAAACACCAGCGCCTCTGCCAGCGCCAATATCAGCCCGCGCCCCATCACCGTGACGGCGGATACCAAGAGCAAGGTCTACGGCAATGCCGACCCTGCTCTCAGTTATGCCGTGACGGCCGGCAACCTGGTCGGAGACGACAGCTTGGTCGGCGCCTTAAGCCGCTCGCCAGGCAGCAATGTCGGCAACTACGCCATCGACGCATCAGGCCTGGCCAATGGCAACTACCTGATCACGGCGCAAAACGGCGTGTTGAGCATCGCGCCGCGGCCAATCACCGTGACGGCGGATGCCAAGACCAAGATCTACGGCAATGCCGACCCGGCTCTCAGTTATGCCGTGACGGCTGGCAACTTGCTCGGTGACGACAGCTTGGCCGGCGCCTTAAGCCGCTCGCCAGGCAGCAGTGTCGGCAACTACACCATCGACGCATCAAGCCTGGTCAATGGCAACTACCTCATCACGACGCAAAACGGCGTGTTGAGCATCACGCCGCGGCCCATCACCGTAACGGCGGATGCCAAGAGCAAGGTCTACGGCAATGCCGAACCGACTCTCAGTTATGCCGTGACGGCCGGCAATCTGGTGGGTGACGACAGCTTGGTTGGTGCGCTGAGCCGCTCGCCTGGCGGCATCGTCGGCAACTACACCATCGACGCATCAAGCCTCGCCAATGGCAACTACTTGATCACGGCGCAAAACGGTGTGCTGAGCATCACGCCACGGCCCATCACCGTAGCGGCGGATGCCAAGAGCAAAACCTACGGCGAGGCCGACCCCGCCCTCAGCTACCAAATCAGCAGCGGCAGCATGGTCAGTGGCGACAAACTCGACGGTGCGCTATCTCGCGCCTCCGGCGAGAGCATTGGCAGCCATGCCATCAGCGCTCAGGCCTTGAGCAATAGCAACTACGCCATCACCGCGGTCGATTCGAACCTGGTCATTGCACCGGCCGTCAATGCGAATGTGATTGCCGGCAATAGCCCATCGGCCACCAACGTCATTTCGATGCCGCCGGCGCTGACGGTGCCGAATTTTGGCGGCGGCGCGTTCACGCTGATCGATGTGCCAGCCGCCCCGGCGGCAAACGCTGGCGGAGATTCAAGTGGCCCGACCGCCCGCAGCGCCGGCACAACGCCTCCCATCGCTGACAACTCGGCTTTGACCGGCTCGGCCGGCAGCTTGCGCATGTTGGTTGTCGGCGGCGGCATCAAACTGCCTGAGCTACGCACGACACCAGCGAACAATCAAGAAGGCGGGAAAGAACAATGAGAAAAGACATCAAGGCTCTCACCATGAGCAGTTCTGACGCACGCGGCTTGCAAATCGTGCGCTTGGCCAGCTTGGCCTTGATCGCGGGCATGGCCGGCAATCAAGCCCGCGCACAGACACCACCCGATGCAGGGCAACTTTCACAAGAGCTCAGGCGCCTGCCGGAACCGCAGCGCCAGGCTCCAAAGCTGACCATGCCAAGTCCCAGCACCGACCTGGTGCTACCCGGCGGCAGGCAGGTGCTGATCAGCAGCGTTCAGCTGAGTGGCAACACGGTGATCGACAGTGCCACTCTGGAGGAACTGTTGGCAGATGCTGCAGGTAAAAAGCTCGACTTGGCCGGCCTGCGCGAATTGGCCGACCGGGTCGGCGCCCTCTATCAGCAGCGTGGCTTTCTATTTGCTCGCGCCTATTTGCCGCCGCAAGAATTGAGCGATGGCGTCTTGCGCATTCAGGTGCTGGAGGGCGAGTACGGGCAGGTTCGGGCCGTGAGCACAGATCCCGCTTGGGCGGCCCAGGCCGAGCAGTTCTTGAGCGTGCTCCAGCCCGGCGCCGTCATCTCAAGCGCAGCGCTGGAGCGGGCAACCTTGATTCTGGGTGATCAGCCGGGGGTGCGCGTCGTCCCCATGATGCAGCCAGGCAGCAAGGTCGGCAGCGGGGACTTGGAAGTTGAAGTCACGCCGGCGCAAACCTGGGTGGGCAGCGTCGGGGCAGACAATCACGGCAACCGCTACAGCGGCCGCAACCGACTGCAATTCAATCTCGACTGGAACAGCCCCCTGCGCTTGGGCGACCAGATCAGCCTGCGCAGCCTCGTCAGTGACGAAAAGTTGTGGCTTGGCAGTTTGGCCTACAACACGCCTTTGGGCAGCCAAGGGCTGCGCGGCAGCGTCAGCTATGCCCATACGGACTATCAGTTAGGCAAAGAATTTGCCAGTGCCAATGCCACCGGCACCGCCAAGGTCAGCAATCTGGGCTTGAGCTACCCTTTGCTGCGCACGAACAATGCCAATCTGAAGGCATCGGCGGGCTATCAGCACAAGCGCTTGCAAGACAACAAGGCGGGCATCAGCGAAGGCAAATCCACCGATGCCTTGGTGCTGGGTTTTGACTTTGATCGCCGTGACGGTCTGGGCTATGGCGGCATCAGCTTTGGCAATCTCAGCATGACCCCAGGCAGGCTCAAATTTGGCGGCCCCCAATATCCGCAGGACGAAAACCAAACCCTGGGCCGCTTCACAAAGATCAATCTTGACCTCATTCGTCTGCAAAACCTGAGCGCTTCGGGCCTGAGTTTCTATGGCCGCATCAGCGCCCAAATGACGGACAAGAATCTCGATTCGAGCGAGCGCATCACTCTCGGCGGTGCCAGTGGGGTGCGCAGCTTTCCCAATGGCGAAGCCACGGGAGATCAAGGCTGGATGACCCAAATGGAGTTGCGCTACCCGCTTGGCGGCTTCGTCCCCTATGTCTTGTATGACTTGGGCAAGGTCCAGATCAACAAGACGCCCACACCACAAACGGCCATCAACAACCGCACACTCAGCGGAGCCGGACTGGGCGTCAGGGCGCAAATCAAGGACTTGGAGCTGGACGCGGCGCTGGCTTGGCGGGGCAAGGGCGGCGCACCGCAAGCCGACACCAGCTCGAACAAGCAGCCGCTTGTCTGGGTCAGCGTGATTTATCGGATTTAGCCACCCGCTTGCTTGTCGAATTGCGCTAGCTTGGTGTCGCTTTGCCGGGACATGCTGGTCATGGCGTTTGCAACATTCGCGCGACCTTGGCTCGAGCCGTGCCACTCGGCACGGCTTCAAGCGAGCCTTAGTTTTTTGGCGCTGTGGCCTTTGCCGCTTTGGCTGGATGGCGCTTCAACCAATCAAAAAACTCGCCGTACCAGAGCTTGCTGTTCTGGGGCTTCAGCACCCAATGGTTTTCGTCCGGGAACCACAGCAGGCGCGCGTCGACGCCGCGCGCCTTGAGCGTGTTGTAGTAGGCCAGGCCCTGCGCGTCGGGCACGCGGTAGTCCAGCGCACCGTGGATGACCAGCGTGGGCGTGTGCATATGCTGGGCGAAGTTGACCGGGCTTTGGGCGGCGATTTTGGCCGGGTCGACCCAGTAGTTGGCGCCCAGCTCTTTGACATGCCAGGTGTAGCAATCGTCGGCATACATGGCTTGCCAGTCGAAGCAGCCGGCGTGGCAGATATAGGCTTGGTAACGCCCAGGCTCCACATGCCCGTTCATCCATGCAACCATAAAGCCGCCGTAGCTGCCGCCGGTGGCGTAAACGCGGCCTTTGTCGGCCCAAGGCTTCTTCAAGATCCAATCGGTGCCCGCCTCGATGTCTTGCAACTCCAGCTCGCCCCAGCGGTGCGTGATCGAGTCGAGAAATGCGTGACCGAAGCTGGAACTGCCGTGGTAATTAACGGCGGCGACCACATAACCCTCGGCGGCGAATAACTGATGGTTCCAGCGCCAATGCCAACTGTCGCCCATGGCGGTGTGCGGGCCGCCGTGGATCAGATGCATGACCGGGTATTTCTTTTTGGCCTCGAAGCCGGGCGGGAAGGCCAGCCACATCTGCACCTGCTCGCCCTGCGCGCCGGCGTAGAAGACTTCTTCGATCTTGGAGAATTTGTGCGCCGCCAGCAAGTCGATGTTGAAGGACTCGATGCGCTGCGCTTTCTTCTCTTCATCCAACACGGACAAGCGCGGAGGGAAGTGAATGCTGTCGTGGTTGACGACGATCACGCCCGCGGCGGCCGCGAAGCTTGTTGCGTGGCCGCCTTCGAACTCGATAGCGACGGAGGCGGCAGGCAGGTCGAAGCGCCAGAGGTGGCGACGGCCGGCCTGCTCGGCGCAGAACAGCAGCGACAAATCATCTTCGGCCCAATTCAGCGGCGCGGCGACTTCGCGGTCCCAATCGGCCGACACGACCGCCCATTGGCCGTGGGTATCCAGCACGGCCAGCTGCGCCGGCATCGTGTGCTTGAGCCCTTGGTTGCTGGCTAAAAAGGCGAGATGCTGGCCGCCGTGGCTATAGCGTGGCGCACCAAAGTCCCAGGCGGCGTCTTGCAAGAGGGTGCGAAATTCGCCTGGCTTGCCGCCTGATTTCAGCGTTATCTCGGCCAGCGCAAAGCAATTGCCGACCTTCTTCTCGGGCGCCGGATCAAAGGCAAATACGATGCTGCGGCCATCGGGGGCGATGTCGAAGCATTCGCTGCCTGCGTCGGCGCGGCTGAGCTCAAAGCTGCTGCCCTCGAACAGGTCCTGGGTTTTGCCGGTTTTGACGTCGATGACATGCAAATGCGCGACCCGGCCCATCGGGATGCTGTGATCCCAGTAGCGGTAAAACGCTTCGCTGGTGACATAGCCGGTTTGCTTGCGCGCCTTGAAATCTTTGTGCGCCTTGGCCTGTGCTTTGGCGCCTTTGAGCTCGGGCCAAACCCAGGAGATAAAGGCAATGCGCCGCCCGTCTGGGAACCATTTGAAGGCCTCTACGCCGGTGGCGACCTGACCCAAGCGGCGCGCTTCGCCGCCATCGGGTGCGATTAGATAGAGCTGTGGCTCATCGTCCTTGACCCCATCCTGCTCGCGCTTGGCCACGAATGCGATCTGCTTGCCACTCGGGCTCCACTGCGGCGCGCCGTCTTTGTCGCCGGCACTGGTCAAGCGGCGCGGCTCGCCGCCCAGGGTAGACAGCAGATACAGGCTGGAGCGACTCTTGTTCTCTGCCATATCGAACTGCGACAGGCTGGCCACCGCTTGGGCACCATCGGGCGACAGGCTGGGCGCGCCGACCCGCTCGATTTGCCAGAGTAAGTCGACATCAAATTTACGGGTTTTGCTCATGGTGCGTCCGAGCGTAAGAATTTGGCCAAGAGGTGACGAAAGGCCATGCGTCCGACGCCACAGCCCAGCACGATGAAGAGCAGGCCTGTCAACTGCGGCAGCCCCCAGCCGGGTGTGTTGATGAAGTCATAGCCGAAAGCGATGCCGACTTGCCAGCCGGCCAAGGCGCCGAGCACGAAGCCGGCTGCGTCGGCAAGACCTTCGAAAGCGGCGCGTTTGAGGGGTGAGGTCATGGTCAGTTATCGCTGGTGAATGGGCCGCTTGGTTTAGCGGTTATGGCGCTGCATTTGCAGCAGCTTCTCGAACAGGGTCAAGTCTTGCTCGTTTTTGAGTAAGGCCCCGACCAGCGGCGGGATGCTGATTTTTTCGTCCTGGCTTTGCAACGCCGAGACGGGGATGTCCTCGGCCAGGAGCAGCTTCAGCCAGTCCAGCAGCTCCGACGTAGAGGGCTTTTTCTTCAGGCCCGGCAGATTGCGCACCTCGAAGAAGGTCTTCAGTGCGGCCGCAAGCAGTTCCTTCTTGAGGCCGGGGAAATGCACATCCACGATGGCTTGCATCGTCGCCGGGTCAGGGAACTTGATGTAGTGAAAAAAGCAGCGGCGCAAAAACGCGTCGGGTAGTTCTTTTTCGTTGTTGGAGGTGATGAAGACCAAGGGGCGATGTTTGGCCTTGATCAGCTGACGGGTTTCGTAGACATAGAACTCCATCCGGTCGATCTCTCGAAGCAAGTCGTTGGGGAATTCGATGTCGGCCTTGTCGATTTCGTCGATCAAGAGCGCGACCGGTCGATCGGACTCAAAAGCCTGCCAGAGCACGCCTTTGACGATGTAGTTTTCGATGTTCTTGACCTTCTCGGCGCCTTCAATGCCGGAGAGTTGGCTGTCGCGCAAGCGGCTGACGGCGTCGTACTCGTACAGGCCTTGCTGCGCCTTGGTGGTCGATTTGATATGCCATTGCAGCAAGGGCATGCCCAAAGCAGCGGCCACTTCTTCGGCCAGCATGGTCTTGCCGGTGCCGGGTTCGCCCTTGACGAGCAGCGGGCGCTGCAGCGTGGCGGCGGCGTTGACGGCCAACATCAAGTCGGCGGTTGCAACGTATTGGTCCGAACCTGCAAATTTCATGGTTTAAATCAAACAGTAGATTGGGTCGAATGAGTATAGAGGCGGCCTCTATAATGCCGATCGGATTCAGAACACGACACCTGGGACTATGAAAAAACTGCTGCAGATTTCGATCGCCTTGGCCGCTTCCCTTTGCGCGAGCGCCTCCGTTCATGCCCAGGCCCAAGCTCAGGCCCCGGCCGATGCCCAAGCCAAGACTGACGGCAAAGTCTCCGTGCAAACCAAGGTAGCCATGTGCATCGGCTGCCACGGCATTCCTGGTTACCAAGCCAGTTTTCCAGAGATTCACAAGGTGCCAATGATTGCTGGGCAAAATGCGCAGTACATCGTCTCCGCTTTGAATGCCTACAACAAGGGCGAGCGCAAGCACCCCACGATGCGCGGCATCGCTCAGCGCATGAGCGAGCGTGACATGGCTGAAGTCGCCGCTTTTTACGAAAAGCAAGCCGGCGTGGCCGCAGTGCCTGAGGCCGTCATACCGCCGAGCGCGCAAGTAGCCGAGCTGCTGAGCAAGGGCGCCTGCGCGTCTTGCCACGGTGCTAACTTCAGCAAGCCTATCGACGGCGCTTACCCGAAGCTGGCTGGTCAGCATGCTGACTATCTGTATGTGGCCCTGAAGTCCTATCAGGTCGAAGGCAAGGCAGTGTATGGTCGCGGCAACGCCATCATGGCGGGCCAAGTCAAGCAATTCAGCCATGCCGAGTTGAAGGCCATGGCCAATTACCTGGCTTCTTTACCGAGCGAACTGCGCACCGTGCCGCAGAACAAGTTCCGCTGAATCAAGTGAGCTCAAACTCCTTTTGGCCCGCCGACTGCGCAGGGCCAAAACGCAAAGAAGTCGCCTAAATGGCGGCTTTTTTTATGCATATTGCCAAGTGCAAAATGCCGCGAAGGGCAGATACTCAAGCGTTGACTCCTCAATGAGTCGTTTGGGCCAGAGATGCTAAAAAAGATACCCACCCAGCAGGTCGAGTTGGGCATGTTTCTCCAGTCGATGGAGGGCTCCTGGCTATCGCATCCTTTTTGGAAGACGAAGTTTGTGTTGCGGGACCAGGCCGATTTGGATGCCTTGCTGAGGAGCGGCGTGCCGGCGGTATGGATCGATGTCAGCAAGGGGACGGATCTGCTCGCTGAGCCGGGCTCGCCTGAGCCGGCTGCAGCAGCGGTCTCTGCGCCGGCGGACTTATCCGCAGAGCAGGTGCCAGAGCCCGAGCCAGAGCCCCAGCCGCCCGGCCCTCCAACGATAGTCGCGCCCAAGCAGCAAGCGCGGCCGGCTCGCGCCAGCATGGGCGCGGAGATGGAGCAGGCCACGCAGGTGATGAACCGCTCGCGCGAGCAGATCACGGCCCTGTTCGGCGAGGCGCGCATGGGCAACGCGATCAATAGCGAGGAATGCCAGCCCTTGGTGGTGGAGATTGCCGATTCGGTCGCTCGCAACCCTTCGGCCTTGATCAGCTTGGCTCGGCTCAAGACCAAGGACGACTACACCTATATGCACTCGGTTGCCGTTTGCGCCTTGATGGTGTCCTTGAGTCGGCAACTCGGCTTGGACGAGGATCAGGCCCGTGAGGCGGGCATGGCAGGCCTCTTGCATGACATTGGCAAGATGGCCATGCCGCTGGAAATTTTGAACAAGACCGGAGCTTTGAGTGACGCCGAGTTCACCGTGATTCGCTCGCACCCGGTGCGGGGCTATCAAATGCTCAAGGAGAGCGGCGGTGTGTCCGCCGCAGCGCTTGATGTCTGCTTGCACCATCATGAAAAGATGGACGGCACCGGTTACCCGCAAAAACTCAAGGGCGAGCAGATCAGCTTGCTGGCGCGCATGGGTTCGGTCTGCGATGTCTATGACGCGATCACCTCGACCCGGCCCTATAAGGCGGCCTGGGACCCGGCCGGGTCGATCCAGCGCATGGCGCAATGGACGGGGCAGTTTGATCCTGTGGTGTTCAAGGCTTTCGTGATGTGCGTGGGTATCTACCCGGTCGGCAGTTTGGTCAAGCTGGAGTCGGGCCGGCTGGCGGTGGTGCTGGATTTGAACTCTCAGAACTTGGCCGCACCCGTGGTGCGCGTGTTCTATTCCACGCGCTCCAAGCTGCCCATCTCGGTGCAAACGCTTGATCTTTCCGATGCGGCCGTGAGTGACCGGGTCATCGGGCGCGAGTCCCCGCAGGACTGGGGCTTTACGCATCTGGACGAGATTTGGCGCAAGGCTTGACATAGCGCCACCGCCTCCCATAGGTTTACCCCGAGCCCCTTGCCTGTGCAGCCTGCCTAAACTCAGCGCAGCACACATCGGCGGGAGATATCGGAAATGTTGAAAAAAATAGCGGCACTTGTTCTGCTGTCTGCGGTTCAGCTGAGCCCTGCCCAGGCGCAGACTTTGCGTTGGGCCAGCCAGGGTGACCCGCAGACCATGGACCCGCATTCGCAAAACGAAAGCATGACCAATATGGTCAACGGTCAGGTCTATGAGCGTCTGACCCGGCGTGACCGCAAACTGAATATCGCGCCCGGTCTGGCCACCGAATGGACGCAAGTCTCACCCCTGTTGTGGCGCTTCAAGCTGCGCCCGGGCGTCAAGTTCCATGACGGTCGGCCCTTTACGGCCGACGATGTGGTGTTTTCAATTCAGCGCGCCAAAGCGCCGACCTCGCAGCTGTCTGTTTACGCCAATGCTGTCGGCACCGCGCGCAAGGTTGATGAGCTGACGGTCGAGTTTCAGTTGAGCAGCTACAACCCCATCTTCTTGCAACATTTGGACCTGCTCTGGATCATGAGCAAGCCCTGGGCCGAGGCCAACAGAGCCGTGCGGCCGCTGGACTTCAAGAACAAGGAGGAAAGCTTCACCAGCATGAACGCCAATGGCACCGGACCTTATCAACTGCTAACGCGCCAACCCGGCGTCAAAACGGTCTACAAGCGCAACCCGGCTTGGTGGGGCAAGTTTGAGGGCAATGTGCAGGAGGTGGTGTTCACGCCGATCAGTAACGACGCGACAAGGCTGGCGGCGCTCGTCTCGGGCGAGATCGATTTCGTGCTCGACCCGGCGCCCCGCGATGTGCCGCGACTGCGCAATACCAGCGGTGTCAAGGTGATCGACGGCCCCGAAAACCGCATCATCTTCATCGGCATGGATCAGGCCCGAGACAAGCTGCTTTACGCCAATGTGGCCGGGGATAAAAACCCGTTCAAAGATGTCCGGGTGCGCAAGGCGCTTTACCAGGCGGTCGATGTGGAGGCGATGCGCATCAAGCTGATGAATGGCTTGAGCCAACCGACCGGCAGCCCAACGCCTTCGGCGGCGGCGAGTTTCAATGATGCGACGCTGGAAGCACGCTACCCCTTTGACATCGCTGCTGCGCGCAAGCTGATGGCGGACGCCGGCTACCCGGAAGGCTTCGAAGTCACGCTTGATTGCCCGAACAATCGATACATCAATGATGAAGAAATCTGCCAGGCCTTGGCGGCGATGTGGGCGCAACTCAAGGTCAAGGTGCGCGTTTCGGCGATGCCGCGTGTGACCTTCTTCCCCAAGCTAGAGAAGCTCGATACCAGCTTGTTCCTTTATGGCTGGGGTGGCGCCATCAATGACGCCGAGTCCATCATGACACCGGTGTTCCGCAACCGCGGCGAGAAAGGCGTCGGCCTGTACAACTATGGCAATGTGCATAACGACAAGTTCGACGCATTGGCGGCTCAGTCATCGGTAGAGGCCGATGTGGCCAAGCGCGAGCAGTTGATCAAGGCCGCGCTGACCGAATACAAAGAGCAATTCCATGTGCTGCCCCTGCACCGGCAGATGATCCCCTGGGCCGCTCGCAGCAATGTCAATATGGTGCACCGGGCCGACAACTGGCTTGAGTTGGCGTGGGTGACGGTGGGGAATTGAAGCCCCAAGGCCGCTAGAAACAACAAAGCCCAGTCTTTCGAACTGGGCTTTGTTTTGTTTTTTGGTGCCGGAGAGATGAATCGAACACCCGACCTTCTCATTACGAATGAGCTGCTCTACCGACTGAGCTACACCGGCATCAAGCCCAAGATTCTAACCTCGGTTCTGGTCAGCTTCCAGGTGATAGGCGGTGACGCGCTCGACTTCTTTCTTGGAACCCAGCACCACGGCAACGCGCTCATGCAACTGCGTTGGCTGCAGGTCCATGATGCGCTGGCGGGCGTTGGTGGCCGCACCGCCGGCTTGCTCTACCAGGAAGGCCATCGGGTTGGCTTCGTACATCAGGCGCAGCTTGCCGGCCTTGTTCGGCTCGCGCTTGTCCCAAGGGTAGAGGAACACGCCACCACGCGTCAGGATGCGGTGCACGTCGGCCACCATGGAGGCGATCCAACGCATATTGAAGTCTTTGGCGCGTGGGCCTGTGCTGCCAGCCAGGGTTTCGTCGATGTAACGGCTTACCGGCGCGTCCCAGTGGCGCATATTCGACATATTGATGGCGAATTCCTTGGTGTCCTCGGGGATCTTGACGTCTTCGCTGGTCAGCACGAAGGAGCCTTGCTCGCGGTCTAGCGTGAACATCGCCACACCTTGACCGAAGGTCAAGACCAGCGTGGTCTGCGGGCCGTAGACGCAGTAGCCGGCTGCCACCTGCGCGGTGCCGGGCTGCAGGAAGTCGTCTTCCGATACGCCTTTGCCGCCTTCGACCTTCTTCATCACCGAGAAGATCGTGCCGATGGAGACATTGACGTCGATATTGCTGGATCCGTCCAGCGGGTCGAACATCAGCAGGTATTCGCCCTGCGGATAACGGTTGGGCACGATGTGAATGCCTTCCATTTCCTCGGAAGCCATCGCCGCCAGATGGCCGCCCCATTCGTTCGCCTCGATCAAGACCTCGTTGGCGATGATGTCGAGCTTTTTCTGGATCTCGCCCTGCACATTCTCGCTGCCCGCCGTGCCCAGCACCTCGCCCAAAGCGCCCTTGGTGACGCTGATGGAGATGCGCTTGCAGGCGCGCGCCACCACCTCGATCAAGAGCCGCAGCTCTTGGGGAATTTGGCCATGTTGGCGCTGCTGTTCGATCAGGTATTGGGTCAGGCTGATGCGTCGGGTCATGATGAGGGTAAATCCAGAGTTAGGTACTTGAACAGCTTAGCAAGCGGCGCTTCAAGCAGCGGTCACCGAGGCCAGCGCACGGCTGATGACCTCGCGCACATCATTGGACAAATCGGCCTTGGCCGCGACGCGGCGGATCGCCTCCAGCGCGGCGCTGCGGTAGGCGGGCGCCAAACTGTTCCAGCGGTCCATCACGCGGGCCAGGCGGCTGGCGATTTGCGGGTTGATCGCGTCCAGTGCCAAGACCTGCTCAGCCCAGAACACATAACCCGCTGCATCAGCGCGGTGGAAGGCGGCCGGGTTGTACATGCAGAGCGAGAAGATCAGGCTGCGCGCGCGGTTCGGGTTCTTCAGCGTGAAGTCGGCATGCTTGGCGAGTTGCTTGACGCGGGCAAAGGTCTTGCCGTCCTGCTCGGGCGCGCGGCCTTGCAGCGCAAACCATTTGTCCACCACCAGCGGGTCGTCCTTGAATAGCTCGTGGAAGCGTTCCAGCGCGCTGTCGGCCAGCTCGGCGTGAGCATTGACCAAGGCGGTCAGGGCGCCCAGGCGGTCGGTCATATTGCCGGCATCCTTGAAGCGCTGATAGGCGCGGCCCGGCCAGACCGTGTCTTGCACACGAGGCGCGTCCAGCACCAACATGCTCAGGGCCAGATTGGCCAGCGCGCGTTTGCCGCTGGAGACCGGGTCCGGCGAGTAGCCGCCCTTGACCTGGTTGGCCTCGAAGGCGCTGATCCAGTCATCGCGCAGCGCGGCGGCCAATTGCATTTGGGCGGAATCGACCGCCGCGTGAATGGCCTGCGGGTCAACGATGTCGAGTTGTTCGGCGATATAGCCTTCACCCGGCAAAGTCAGCACCAGTTCCTTGAAGGCGGCGTCCAGCTGCGGATGGCGCAGCAGGGCGCGCATCGCTTCCAAGTAGGCCTGATCAAGTTGCAGCGCGGTGCCGCTGTGCAGCGCGGCGAGGATGCGGTTCAGCCCCAAGCGCTGGCCAGCTTCCCAGCGGTTGAAGGCGTCGCTGTCATGTTGCAGCAGCACCAGCAGATCAGCGTCACTGAGGCCGTCGTCCAGAATCACCGGCGCGGAGAAGTCGCGCAGCAGCGAGGGCACCGGTGCCGTGCTGACGTTGATGAAGACAAAGCTTTGCTCGGCCTGCTCCAGCACCAGCACATGGTCGGTGCCGACTGCGGCGGCTTCGCCCTGCAAATGCAGAGGCAAGGCCTGACCCTCGGCACTCAACAGGCCCATGGCGACTGGAATCACCTGCGGCAGTTTCTCGGGCTGACCCGGCGTGGCGCGTGAGTGCTGCGTCAGCGTCAAGGTGTAGGTCTGGGCGGCAGCGTCGTAGACACCGCGCGCTTGCACATGAGGCGTGCCGGCCTGCGAGTACCAGCGCTTGAAGGCATCCAGGCGAGTCGTCAGCGCCGAGCCAGGATTGGCATCGGCGATCGCAGCGGCAAACTCATCGCAAGTGACGGCCTGGCCGTCATGGCGCTCGAAGTAGAGCTTGAGGCCGGCCTCGAAACCAGCGCGCCCGACCAGGGTCTGGTACATGCGCACAACTTCCGAGCCTTTTTCGTAGATCGTCGTCGTGTAGAAATTGTTGATTTCCACATAACTGTCTGGCCGCACAGCGTGGGCCATGGCGCCCGAGTCCTCGGGGAATTGCGCGGCGCGCAGATTGCGCACGTCCTGGATGCGGCAAACGGCGCGGGCCGAGGCGCTGCCGGCCATGTCCATGCTGAATTCCTGGTCGCGGAAGACCGTCAGGCCTTCTTTCAGCGAGAGCTGGAACCAGTCGCGGCAGGTGACGCGGTTGCCGGTCCAGTTATGGAAATACTCGTGCGCGACGATGGATTCGATGCGACCGAAGTCGGCGTCGGTGGCAGTAGCCGCAGAGGCCAGCAGCGCCGAGGTGTTGAAGATGTTCAGGCCCTTGTTTTCCATCGCGCCCATATTGAAATCGGACACGCCAACAATCATGAAGCGCTCCAGATCCAGCGGCAAATTGAAGCGCGCTTCGTCCCAGACGATGGAGGCGATCAGCGAGTTCATCGCGTGCTCGGTCTTCTCCAGATCACCGCGGCGCACATAGACCTGCAGCAAATGATCTTTGCCGGCGCGCGTGCGCACGCGCTGTTCACGCGCCACCAAGTCGCCCGCCACCAGTGCGAACAAATAGCTTGGCTTCGGGAAGGGGTCATGCCATTTGGCAAAGTGGCGGCCGTTCGGCAGGTCGCCGCTTTCCAGCAGATTGCCGTTCGACAGCAGCACCGGGTACTTGGCCTTATCGGCGCGCAGCAGCACGGTGTAGACGGCCATCACATCGGGGCGGTCCAGGAAGTAGGTGATGCGGCGGAAGCCCTCGGCCTCGCACTGCGTGAAGAAACTGCCGCCCGAGGTGTAGAGGCCGTTCAGCGTGGTGTTTTTGTCGGGCGCGCAGGTGTTGCGCAGCTCCAAGGCGAAATCGGCGTCGGGCGCGTTGTCGATCACCAACTGGTCACCGTCTTGGCGGAAGGAGACACTTTCGCCGTCGATCAACACACGCAGCACATTCAGCGCCTCGCCGTGCAGGCGCAGCGGGCCATGGGCGACGTCGCGGTTGCGCTCCAGCGCCATCTTGGCCGTCACCAGGGTCTTGGCGGGGTCCAGATCAAAGGTCAGGTCTATGGTGCGAATCCAGAACGCGGGAGCTTGGTAGTCTTCGCGGCGAATCAGGTTGGCAGTGCCTTCACGCATGGCGGGCATCCTTGGGGTGGCTTGATGGAATGAAAACCCCGCAAACAGCGCGGGGTCATTGAGGGGTTCAGAGCGAAGTACTTGAGTCCTAGGCTCAGACGCCTTGCTTCAGGCTTTCAGAGATGAAAGGGTCGAGGTCGCCGTCCAGCACTTTCTGCGTGGCCGAGGTCTCGTAGTTGGTTCTGAGATCCTTGATGCGGCTCTGATCCAGCACATAACTGCGAATCTGATGGCCCCAGCCGACATCGGTCTTGGTGTCTTCGAGCTTTTGCTGCTCTTCCATGCGCTTGCGCATTTCGAAGTCATAAAGGCGCGAGCGCAGGCGCTTCCAAGCCACATCGCGGTTGCCATGCTGGCTGCGGCCGTCCTGGCATTGCACGACGATGCCGGTCGGGATGTGGGTCAGGCGCACGGCCGAATCGGTCTTGTTGATGTGCTGACCGCCGGCGCCGGAAGCGCGGAAGGTGTCGGTGCGCACATCGGCCGGGTTGATGTCAATCTCGATCGAGTCATCGACTTCGGGGTAGACAAACAGCGAGGCAAAGCTGGTGTGGCGCCCGCCCGAGCTGTCGAACGGGCTCTTGCGCACCAGGCGATGCACGCCGGTTTCGGTGCGCAGCAGGCCGAAAGCGTACTCGCCCTCGACCTTGATGGTGGCGCTCTTGATACCGGCCACATCGCCCGGTGTTTCGTCTTCCAGCGTGGTCTTGAAGCCTTTGCGCTCGGCGTACTTCAGGTACTGGCGCAAGAGCATGCTGGCCCAGTCGCAGGCCTCGGTGCCGCCGGCTCCTGCCTGGATGTCGACAAAACAGTTCAGCGGGTCGGCCGGGTTGTTGAACATGCGGCGGAATTCCATCTGCTCGACGGTTTCCTGCAGCTTGGCCGCGTCGCCTTCGATGGCCGTCAAGCCGTCAAAGTCTTCTTCGGCCTTGCTCATCTCGAACAATTCGAGGTTGTCGGCGAGATTGCTTTCCAGGTGATTGATGGTTTCAACCACGTTCTCCAGCGTGCGCTTTTCCTTTCCCAGTTCCTGGGCGCGCTTGGGTTCGTTCCAGACGCTGGGGTTTTCTAACGCAGCATTGACTTCGTTCAGGCGCAGGGCTTTGCGGTCGTAGTCAAAGATACCCCCTTAGCGCGGCGGTCCGCGCTGTCAGATCGTTCAGGGAGACGCCAATGGCGTTGATGTGTTCGATGTCCATATTCTTTTCCTTGCGGCACCGGTCGACTGAATGCGCTGAAGTGCAGCAATTCTCGACCGTCCAGAGTTCGCTATTTTCACACGGCCGGCGCATCAGGGCTTTCAAGCTGTTGCATCGGCCGGGCTTGCGGCACACTGGCGCCCATGTTGATGCTCATCACCACCGTGAAAATGTGGGCCGAGATCGCCTTGATGGTCTTGGCTGCGCAGGCCTTGTTGGCCTTGCTGGTGCCCCAGCTGCTGGCGCGCAACCCTGTGTACCAGTTGCTGCAATGGCTGATCGCGCCCTTGCTGGCTCCTGTGCGCCGGCTGCTGCCTGAGGCCCCAGAGCCGCGCCTGCGCTGGCTGCTGGCCGCGGCCTTGGCCTTGTTGTGGCTGCTCGCGACCGGGCTCAAGCTGCGCCATTGTTTGAGCGTGGGCGTGGCGCTTTGTCAGTGAAGCCCACACATCAGATCCAATCAGAGCTGTTCAGATCCGTCCAAAGTCCGCCATGAATCCATCCACGCGCCAGCAATTCTTGCAAGACCAAGCCGCTGAGCGCGCTGCCAGCTACTGGCGGCGCTGCCGCAATTTAAGCTTTGCGCTCTTGCTGATCTGGGCGCTGGCCACCTTTGGCGGCATATTTTTTGCGCGCGAGCTGAGCTTCAGTTTTTTCGGCTGGCCTTTCAGTTTTTGGGTGGCCGCCCAAGGGCTGTTGCTGCTGTATTGCGCCTTGATTGCCTATTACGCCCGTGCCATGCGCAAGCTTGAGGCGGCCTGTCTTGATCAGTCCAAAAAGGCCGCTAGCGCGGCCGCCAGTGCCTCGGGTTGATCGTGGTGCAGCATATGGCCGGCATCCTCCAAGACTTGGCGTTGCACCGTCGGCACGACGCTCAGGCGGCTCTCAAACTCGCTGCGCGGGTAGCGACTGCCCCAGAATTTGGCTAAATCGGTGCAAGCGCCTTCGACCCAGAGCAAGGGGGCTTCTATGCGCGCCCAGGTAGCGAGGATTTCATCCTTGCGGTACAGCATGGGGTTGGCGCGTTTGTGCGCCGCGTCCGCCAGGATGTGCCAGGCGCCGTCCTCTTCGCGGGCCCAGTGCGGCGCCAGCCAGGCCGCTTTGGCTGCGCACAAACGTGGGTTGGTCTTCATCAAGCGGGCCGCCACGGCTGCCAGGTCGGGATAGCTTTTCAGTGCTTGGGGCGTCTTCAAATCATCCAGCCATTTGCCCAGCCGACCTGGCGCTTGTGCGGCCTGCGTTTCGGGCAGGCCGAAGCCTTCCAGATTGATCAGGCGGCGCACGCGAGCAGGGCGCACGCCGGCATAACTCATCACCACATTGCCACCCATGCTGTGGCCCAAGAGGTCCACCGGGCGGTCGGGGCTGACCGCGTCGAGCAAGGCGTCGAGGTCGCCCAGGTAGTCGGGGAACCAATAGGCATCGGCGCCGCTGCGCTGTGTCAGGCCGAAGCCGCGCCAGTCTATGCTGATGATTTGGCGCGCCGGCCCATCGGCCGCCTGCAGCGCATCGACAACGAACTGAAAGGACGCGCCCACATCCATCCAGCCGTGCAGCATCACCAAAAGGGGCAAGTTGGCGCCTGGCTGCTCACCCCATTGCAAAACATGGTGGCGCAGGCCGCGCAGGTCGATAAAGCGGCTTTGGTGCGGGCGGCGGGCAAGGTAGGCGGTAGCAGTCATGCGGCGCACTGTAGCCTCAGCCCATTGGCTTTGGCTGTCGGCTTTGCGACAGGCCGCGGTCCATGGGTTCGCATTTCTGCGGCCTCACCGCTGAAATTTTTAGCGGGCAGAATCGCGCCCATGACTACTTACACCATACGTCCCGCCGAAGCACGCGATGTGCCGGCCATCGTCGGCTTGATTGGCGAGTTGGCCGAGTTCGAACAACTCACTCATATGCTGGCGCTGACGGCCGACAAGCTGGAGCCTTTCCTGTTCGGCCCTAAACCGGTGATCGAGGCCTTGGTGGGTGAGATCGAGATTGACGGTCAATGGGAGGTGGTGGGCTTCGCCTTGTTCTTCACCAACTTCAGCACCTTTTTGGCCAAGCCCGGCCTGTATCTGGAAGACCTCTATGTACGTCAAGCGCACCGGCGCACCGGCTTGGGCAAGGGCTTGCTGACCCGTTTGGCGCAGATCGCCAATGAGCGCGATTACGGCCGTTTCGAGTGGAGCGTGCTCGATTGGAACGAGGACGCCATCCGCTTTTACGAGAACATGGGTGCCAGCGTCATGCCCGACTGGCGCATCTGCCGGCTCAGCGGCGATGCCTTGACGCGCTACAGGGCCTGAAGCAACCAGGCTGCTAGCTGCTCGGGCGGCCGTGCGATCAAGGCCTTTTCGCCGGCCACCACGATAGGCCGCTGCAGCAGCTGGGGGTGAGCGGCGAGGGCGGCCAAGAGCTCGGCCTCGCTCAGATCGGGGCGGGCTAGGCCCAACGCCGCGTATTCGTCCTCATTGCTGCGCAGCATGTCGCGCGCTGGCAGGCCGAGCTTGCTCTGCAGCTCGCTCAGTTCAGCCAAGGACAGCGAGGCTTTCAAGTACTCAATCACTTCCACGGTGTGGCCGCCGGCCTGCAGCAGGCTCAGCGCTTCGCGCGACTTGGAGCAACGGGGGTTGTGAATCAACTGGATGGTCATGGGCGAAGTTTAAGTCGACCAAGGGCATTCCATGAGAGCCATTCGGCCCGCCTTGGCTACCATGCCCGACTTGCTGGCGTCACAGAGAGGGCGGTAGATGAAGAAACTTTTAGGTGCTGCAGCGGATGCCTATGCCGCGCTCTACGCCGGTTTTTCGTGGGCCGTGCCCGAGTACTTCAGCCTTGCCGAAGCCTGTTGCGCCCGTTGGGCTCGCAACACGCCGGACGCGCTGGCCATTATTTTTGAGGGCGACGGTGGCTGCCGTGCCCAGTACAGCTTCGGCCAGTTGCAACGCGCCGCCAATCGTTTGAGCAATGCCTTGCAGCGCCGCGGTGTGCAGCGTGGCGACCGCGTGGCCATTTTGTTGCCACAGCGTTTTGAAACGGCGGTCGCGCACATCGGCATTAACCAGCTCGGTGCCGTGGCCCTGCCTTTGTCGCATATGTTGGGTGCGCCTGCGCTGGGCTTTAGGCTGCGTGACAGCGGCGCCGTGCTCGCGATTGCTGATGAGTCCGGCATGCCGCTCTTGCAGGCCTTGCAGCCCAGTTGCCCCGCGCTGCGCGAGTTGATCGCGGTGGGTGGCCAGCCGCAGGGCGAGCGAGAGGCGTGCTGGATGCATGCCTTGCAGGCCGAGCCGGCGCGCTTCGCAGCGGTGCAGACGCGGGCAGACGAGCCGGCGCTCTTGATCTACAGCAGCGGCACGACTGATGCAAGCGGCGACGCCAAGGGCGTGTTGGTCCCGCAGCGTGCCTTGATCGGCAATTTGAGCGGTTTTGTCGCCAGCCAGAACTGGTTTGGCTTTGACCCGGCCGATGCCGGCAAGAAGTCAGACGCGCTGTTCTGGAGCCCGGCCGATTGGGCCAGCGCAGGCGGCCTGATGAATGCCTTGTTACCGACCCTGTATTTCGGCCGGCCTATCGTCGCGCACCAAGGCCGCTTTGCGCCGGGAAAGGCTTTTGAGCTGATGCAGCGCCACGGCGTCACCCATACCGTCCTGGCCCCGGCGGACTTGGAGGCCATGCGCAAGGCGCTGCCCCAGCCGGCCAAGCGCTATGCGCTCAAGCTGCAGGCCATCGTCAGTGCGAGTGAGTGGGGTGAGGCGCGTGGCCCTGTCTGCGCGCTTGGCGAGGAGGTGTTTGCCTACTGTCAGAGCCAGCTCGGCGTGGCGGTCAATGAGGTTTTCGGGCCAGCCGAGATTAGGTATGTGCTGGGCAGTTGCAGCCGCCTCTGGCCGGCACGGCCGGGCAGCATGGGGCGGGCCTTGCCGGGCCACCGTGTGGCCGTGATTGATGAGGCGGGCCAGATCTGCGCCTCGGGCGTCAGCGGTGAAGTGGCGGTGCACAGGTGCGATATGCGGGGCGCGCCAGACCCGGCCTTCTTTCTCGGCTATTGGGGTGATCAGCTTGCCACGCAGGCCCAGTTTGCTGGCGACCCTGCTGACAGTTGGTGCCGCACCGGTGTTCGGGCGCGCCTGGACGCCGACGGCTATTTTTTCTATGAGGGGCGCAGCGGCGATCGGTGCAAATCAAGCGAGCGCGCAGTCCAAGGCCAGGCCCTGCACTGCTTGACGAGCGGTGGCAAACAGCAGCGCCTTGTGCCGCGCCTCAAGCCTCAAGCCCTTGCGGCTTGAAGGGAAGATTCAAGACTCTCCGCTGACTCGCAGGCTCAAGCTTGCGTCGGCCGGCGCCAGCAAGCGGGCCTTGTCGGGCCAGCGTTCCTGACCGGTGAGCGTCGTGCACTGCCGGCGCTCAGAAGCTGATTTTTTGGCAGCGCCGCTTTCATGGGGGTCGAGTTGTTTGGGCTCGGCGCTCAAGGCAATCGACAGCAACTGGCCGGCGGTGTTGTTGGCTTTGTTGGCGGCAGGATCGGGCCATTCCAGCTCCCAATTGGCCTGCGCGCTGCAAATTCGTACGCCCTCGGCCTGCGGGAATGCCCAGCGCAAGTACCAGGGCAAGATCTCGCTGCGCATGCTTGTCGCGGTGCCGACGATTTTTCGCACCATGGCCATATCGAGCTGCTCGGACTTGATGGTCAACAACAGCCTGCCACTCATCTTGGCCGTGCCCTTGACCAGATTGCTGGCGATTTCGGCGTCCTGGGCCTGCTCTTTGGGCAGCACCGGCAGCTCGAAGCTGCCATCGGCCTGCATGGCGATGGGGACGTATGCGTCGGCATGCATCACGGCCAGCTTGGGCACTTTCGGCAGCTGCACTTTGGGGTCCTTGGCCTCTAACTTGAACTCCAAGCGGAACAGGCCTTGGCCATAGCGTTGCACCATGCTCAAGACCTCGTTCATCTGCCGGTAAGGGCGGATGCTGCCGTCGCGCTTCATATTGACGGAAACCGATTCCAGCACCTCGGGTGCGTCTTGCGCATGGACGAGGTTTGTGGCGCAAGCGAGTGCACAAGCCAGTGAGAGCAGTTGTTGTTTGATTTTCATAGAGGGCAGTGGAAGAAGACTAAAAGGTCAATATCAACGGGCGCATTTGCCGCGTGCCTCGGCCAGCAACCAAAACGGCAGGCTCAAAATGCCCGCACCGCCGCCGGCAAATTCGCCCTTCAGGCAGTCGCCATTGCCGGCTTTCTGGATCTCCTGACCCAAACGAGCCGACTGTTCAAGCGGCGGGCCGTCGCCCATGGCTTGGGCCGCACGCTCTGACAACAGGGGCGCGCGAGTGGCCTGACGTATGGCTCGGCGCGTGGCGTCGGAGTTGATCAAAAGTGGCGGTGCGGCCTTGTCGCTGCTAGGTGCTGCGGGCGGCGCTGGCTCCATTGCCTGCGCTGCTGGGCTAGCAATGAGTTCTGCAGGAGGGGGAATAGGTGATGCAGCTAGCGTGCTCGTGATGCTGCGGCTGCGGTACCTTGCTGGCGCTATTTCCTGAACTATTGCCTGTGCAGGGCGGGGATTGTCTGGCGGTACGGGCTTGCGAGGCGCCGCTTGCGTCAGCAGACGCACTTCAATGCGCTCGGTCGTGTTGGGCTTCGGTGAAGCGTGGCGCCCCTGTGCTACCAGCAGCAGCCCAACACCCAGGTGCAGCAGGGCCAACAAAGGCAAGAGTGCCCAGCGCCGCTGTGTACCAGTATTGAAACTGCTCATGCTTGCGGCGGCAAGTTGTCCGAGGGCAATTCAGGCCCGTCTAAATAACAAAGCAGTTCGCCGGGCTGGCAATGCAGCACCTTGCAAATGGCGGCCAGCGTGTCGAAGCGCACGCCACGCACCTTGCCCGACTTGAGCAGCGACAGATTCGCCTCGGTGATGCCCACCGCTTCTGCCAACTCGCGCGAGCGCATCTTGCGCTTGGCCAGCATCACATCCAGCGTGACTTGAATCGGCATCAGACGAACTCCGCATTCTCTTGTGCCACCCGCGCTGCTTCTTGCATCACGATGCCGATGACCAAGACGGCGAGGCCAAAGCCGAAGCTGGTGAAATGCTCGAACCCTAGGCCGAGCATCAGTTGGCGTTGGCCGGGCGGATTGCCCATGGTCAGCGCCAGCACGCCCAAGGTGGTGGACATGGGCTGGGCAACGGCGTTCACCATCAGCGCCGCGCCGAGGCGACGCAGATGAGTGGCCGGGCCGGCTTTGAAAATCTCGCCGCGCCGGTAGTAGCCGAACAGGGACCAAATCTGCCAGAGCGCAAAAAGCAAGACGGCGCTCGGCAAGCAGCTACCCAGCCAGCCCCAAAAGCGACTGCCGGCGTCGAGTTGCAAAGGCGCACTCTTGCTGACCCAACTGGTGCGCGCGACCGACTCCAGCCATTCTGGCTGGCTCCACAGCAGCGCCGGGGCCAACACCAGGGCCACCGCGCCCAGCAGGCAAAAAAGCCGCACCCACCAGCTCAGCCTGCGCACGCGGGCAAGCTTGTCACTGTCTTGAGGAGGCCTTGAGTCCATGAGCATGTTTAGCTAAATTCAATAATTGTTTACTGTAAAACAATAATAAATTATTGTAAATAGCTGGCGCCCATGGATTCAGGGGGGCTCGTCAATATCCCAGTCTGGATTGATCAGCGCGAAAGTCTCGTGATCGCGCCAAGCGCCGGCGATGAATAGGTAGCGCCGGCTGAGGCCTTCATATGCAAATCCCAGGCGTTTCATCACCGCCAAGCTGGCGCGGTTCTCTGGTCGAACCGCGGCTTGCAAGCGGTGCAGGCGCACCGGCGGAGCAAACATCAACGCAATCACCGCTTGCAAGGCTTCATGCATCAGACCTTGGCCCTGCGCCTGAGCATCGATGGCATAGCCGAGCGAGGCGCTTTGAAAGGGGCCGCGGCTGACTTGGGTCACGTTGACCTTGCCGATCAGGTCGGCCGGTGCATTGAGGCGGCTGAACCAGAAGCCGAAGGCGCTGCCGGCGGCAAAGTCCTGTTCGGCCTTGTCCAAGCGAGCGCTGACGCCTTCGGGCTCGAAATAGTCGGCCGCATAAGGCGGGTCCCAAGGTGCGAAATGGGCCAGATTGCGCATCTGAAAGCCATTGACCGCCGGCGCCAGTGCGGCAGATGCGGCGCGCAGCAGCAGGCGCTCGGTGTGCAGTTGCAAGGGGACGGCGCTCATCAATTCAAATGCTCCCTTAGAAAGCTCAGCAGGTCTTGCCGCGAGGCCTCGCGCGCGGCGGCTTGGCCGCCCACATGAACGCCCGCACCGGGCTTGACGCCGTTAGGTACATCGGCACGCAGCCGCACCGGCGCCAAGGCGTCAAAGCCGTGAAAGGCGCCGGGGTAGACCTTGATCTGCGGCTTGGCCATGCCTTGGGGCTCAGACGCTTTGACCAAGGCTTCGCAAGGGGCGGCAGCTGTCCAGTCATCGCTGCCGCCGCTGAGGATCAGCAAGGGTGCCAGGGGCGCATAGCCGCGTTTCAAATCGGCCTCGCAGCCCGGGTAAAAGGCCACGGCGGCGCGCAGCTTGATGCCAAGTCCTGCCGCAGCTTGGACTTCGGCATGGCGCCTATTGCTGCTGGCCAGGACGGTGCTGCCGCCGTTGGACCAGCCCAGCAAGGCCAGGCGGGCGGGGTCGACATCCGCGCGCGCAGCCAGCCAGTGCAAGGCGCCAAAGGCGTCACGCCGGCGTTCGGTCATGGTGACGCTGCGTGTGCCGATTTTCTGGGTGCACAGCTCTTTCTCGCCACGTGGCGTCAGCGAATCCAGCACCAAGGCATGCCAGCCCTCGGCATTGAGTACGTCGATGTAATTCAGCATGCGCTCGGACAACGCGCCTTTTTTGTCATAGGGGCCGCCGCAGCCATGCAGCAGCACGACGGCGGGTGCGGGCGCCTGCGCGGCGGCCTTGCTGGGGAACCAGTGGCCTAGCAAGTTGATGGCTTGGCCCTGCGCTTGATCAAAGCTGGCGATCTCGACCTTTTCTGCCTGCGCGCTGCAGGCGCAGAGCAGCATCAGCAGACCGAGCCAGCGGGAGCGCCCTCGGCTTGAAAGGGGAAGGGAAGGAGGTGTGTGAAGCAATTGCATGGGCGCGATTATTGGCGCGAACTGAAACCGCCCAATTCCGCGCGGCCACGGCAGATCGCGCCTGTCTTCAGCAAAGCCCTCTTCGCAAGTCCTGAATTACCTGAATTTTCAGTAATTACTGAAAAATGGATAAACTTTGCGTCACGTCAAAAGCGCAGTCGCTTTTATTTGAGCCAAGGCAAGGAGTTCTACTGATGAATGCAATGAGCCCGTTGGTCCGCAGCTTTGTCGCTCACTTTGGTGAGATGGGCAGCCGCTGGGGCATCAATCGCACGGTGGGGCAAATTTATGCGCTGATATTCGTTTCGCCGCAGGCGCTCAACGCCGATGAAATTGCCGAGAACCTGGAGTTCAGCCGCTCCAATGTGTCCATGGGTCTGAAGGAGCTGCAGGCCTGGCGCTTGGTCAAGCTGCGACACCTGAGCGGTGACAGGCGCGAGTATTTCGAAGCGCCGAGCGACGCCTGGGAGATTTTCCGCACGCTGGCCGAGGAGCGCCGCCGGCGCGAGATCGAGCCAACGCTGTCCATGCTGCGCAATGCGCTGCTGGAGACGCCGACCTGCGAGGAAGACCGCGTGGCGCAAGAGCGCATGCGCGGCATGCACGATCTGATCGAGCTGATGACGACCTGGTTTGATGACATCCAGAAGATGGATTCGCAGACCTTGGGTCAGCTCATGAAGATGGGCTCCAAGGTGCAGAAGATGTTGGAGCTGCCGGGGCGCATAGGCCGCGCGGTCAGTGGCAAGTCAAACCTTGCGGAAGGCGAATGAGATGGACGCCGTCGTTCTGGCCCGCATGCAGTTTGCCGCCAACATCACTTTTCACATCCTGTTCCCGACCATCAATATTGCCTTGGCCTGGGTGCTTTTGTTCTTCCGCGCGCGCTGGTTGTTGACGCATGACGCGGCCTGGCTGAGCGCCTATCGTTTCTGGACCAAGGTGTTCGCCCTGAGCTTCGCGCTGGGCGTTGTCAGCGGCATCACGATGAGTTTTCAGTTTGGCACCAACTGGCCGGGTTTCATGGAGAAAGCCGGCAATATCGCCGGACCCTTGCTCGGCTACGAGGTGCTGACGGCCTTCTTTCTGGAAGCGAGCTTCCTGGGTGTGATGTTGTTCGGCCATGGCCGGGTCAGCGAGCGTGTGCACTTGGCCGCGACCGTGATGGTGGCCTTTGGCACGACGCTGAGCGCCTTCTGGATATTGAGCCTGAACTCCTGGATGCATACGCCGCAGGGCTTCGAGATCATCAACGGCGAATTCCATGCGCTGGATTGGTGGGCGGTGGTTTTCAACCCGTCCTTCCCCTACCGTTTGACGCACAAGTTATTGGCCTCGGGTTTGACCGTCAGCTTTTTGCTGGCCGGCGTCAGCGCCTGGCAGTTGCTCAAGGGCAAGGTGCAGCCGCACACGGCGCGGGTCTTGCGGGTCGGCCTGACGCTGGGTGCCGTACTGATCCCGCTGCAGATTCTGGTCGGCGATATGCATGGGCTCAACACCTTGAAACACCAGCCGGCCAAGATCGCGGCGATGGAAGGGGTGTGGCAGACCGAACGTGGCGCGCCGCTGCTGCTGTTCGCCTGGCCGAACGCGCAGACGCGCAGCAATGATTTCGAGATCGGCATCCCCAAGCTGGCCAGCCTGGTGCTGACGCATCATGCCGACGGCGAGATCAAGGGGCTGGATGAGTTCAAGGGTGCCCACCCTCCTGTCGCGCCCTTGTTCTTCGGCTTTCGCATCATGGTCGGCACAGGGCTGTTGATGCTGGCGTTCAGCTGGGGCGGTTTATGGCTGTACCGGCGTCGGCGCTGGGCTGCTGAAAGCCTGCCCAGAGCCTTCTTGATCGGTCTGTCCTGGATGACTTTCTCCGGCTGGCTGGCCACGATTGCCGGCTGGTATGTGACCGAAATCGGCCGTCAGCCCTTCATCGTCTATGGCCTCTTGCGTACCGCCGATGTGGCCTCCGCCGTGCCGGCGCCGATGATCGCGGCGACCTTGGCCGGCTATATCGTGCTTTACCTTGGGCTGATCATCGCCTACGTGTCGGTGATCAAGTACATGGCCGAGAAGACAGAAATCATCCACGGGAGTGCAGCATGAATACCGAAACCTGGTTGCCCTTGGTCTTCATGGGCCTGATGGGTTTGGCGCTGCTGGTGTATGTGGTGCTGGATGGTTATGACCTCGGTGTCGGGCTCTTGATGCTGGGGGCGAGTAGCGAGCACAAGGACCAGATGGTCGCCTCGATTGGCCCGTTTTGGGATGCCAACGAAACCTGGCTGGTGCTGGGCGTGGGCATCTTGCTGGTGGCCTTCCCGAAGGCGCATGGCGTGATCCTGCAAGCGCTCTACCTGCCGGTGGCGCTGATGCTCTTGGGCCTGACGCTGCGCGGTGTGGCGTTCGACTTCCGCGTCAAGGCGCAAACCCGTTGGCAGCCGCTGTGGAACCGCGCCTTCATGGCCGGTTCGGCGCTGGCCGCGCTGTCGCAGGGCTGGATGCTGGCGCGCTACATCACCGGCTTTGCGCAGGGCTGGGGCTATACCTTGTTTGCCCTCTTGATCGCGCTGGCGCTGGCCGCCGCCTATGCTTTGCTGGGTGCGGCCTGGTTGATCATGAAGGGTGAGGGCAGCTTGCAGGCGCTGGCGGTGCGGCGCGCCAAACTGGCTTGGCCGGCGGTGGTGCTGGGGCTGGCGCTGGTGTCCATCACCACACCGATGCTTAGCCAGACCGTCAGCGAGCGCTGGTTCCGGATGCCCGAGTTGATTGCGCTGCTGCCCATTCCTTTGTCGACGGCGCTGGCGCTGCTGGCTCTGCGCGCCTTGCTCAACTCACACCGCGTGCTGGGCAAGCTGTGCTGGTTGCCGTTTGCGCTGATGGTGGTGGTGATGTTGATGAGCTTCATCGGCCTGGCCTACAGCCTCTATCCCTTTGTAGTGGTCGAGCAGATGACGGTCTGGCAGGCGGCTGCGGCGCCCAAGTCCTTGCAGTTCATCCTGTGGGGCGTGGCGGGCACGGTGCCGGCCATTCTTATCTACACGGTGTTTGCCTACCGGGTGTTCTGGGGTAAGTCGGGGGAGCTGAAATACGCTTGAAACCCAGGTAGTAGTCCAGCGAAAGTCGAGGCCCACCCCCGGGCGCCGCGTTTGGAGCGCCGAAAACTGCAGTTCGTCACTCGGGGCTGGAGCAGCGACGACGATCTCGCGATACTCCGATCACAAATTTTGCTCCACAGGGGCGGGGAGTTCGCAGATGTTGTTCAGCAAAAAAGCCAGCCGACAAACGCGCCGCTTTGGTGCATCTTCCTTGTGCCTGACCCTGGCGGCGCTGGGGGCTTGCCTGGCGCCGGCCGCCCCGGCCGAGGCCAGCGAAGTTGTCAAGCTGGCTCGCTTGGTGATCACCGGCAAGCGCCTCAGTGCCATGCCGCAGCATCGGGCGGTGGCCGAGCAACTGCCACGTGTGGTGGTGCAAGGTCAGAGCGAAGGGCAGCAGAGCGATAAGCAAGTCGTGCTTTTGCGTGTTCCCGAAAGCAGACGGGCGCAATTCCAGCCCATCTGAAGGGATCGGCCTGAGGCCGATCCATAGGCTTTAGCCCCAGCTCGGTGGCTTCGGGTGCAGCCTGGCCATCGCCAAGGTGTCCACATAGGCGCCGGCACGCAGCGCGTAGGCCTTCATGCGGCCCTCTTGCTCGAAGCCAAAACTCTGATACAGCTTGATCGCACGATGGTTGTCAGCGTAGACGGTCAACTCGATCCGCAAGACCTGACCCCAGTTGTCGGCATAGTCCAGCAGCGCCGTCATCATCGCTTTGCCCACGCCCTGACCTTGCGCCCAGGGCGCCACCGAAATGCCCAAACCCATTGCATGACGGCGCCGCAGCGCCGGGCCGACAGCGAACAAACCGGCGCTGGCGGCCAACTTGCCCTCGGCGTTCAGGGCCACCAGACTCAGATCGACCTTGCCCGGGGTTGCGCCTTCTTGTAGACGAGCCTTCCATTGGTCTTCCGTGGGGTAGGGGTTTTGCAGCAGGCTCGCGAACACCTCAGGGTGGGTCATCAATTCGGCGAAGCCAGCGGCGTCGCTGATTTGGGCGCGGCGGATGGTGATCTGCATCGGAGTTCTCCTGGGTTGGGTTGCAGCCGTTGATAAAACAAAAAAGCCCGCTGGATCAGCGGGCTTTGACAGGGAGGGGTGAATGCTCTGACTTCTTGAGCCTAGGTCTGCCGCTGTTGACCAAGCTCGGGTTCTTGACGGGCCATAAATAGACCGTCCAGCGCAACGCACATCAGCATGCTGATGTTTGCGGTTAGAGTTTGGTGGGCGGCTTGCATTGGGCCAGTATGCGGGGGCCGGCAAGGCTCGGTCAAGCACTATTGAAATTTGCGGCGTGCCAACGACAATCGCCCCATCATGCCAAGACTTAGCCCTATCCCTGCAACCTCCAGCCTAGCGCCCCAACCCGATGAGGCGGCGCAGAGCGCAAGCACCCAAAGCCAGCCCAGAAAACGCGAATTGCAGCCGGCCGAGCGCTTTGCGCTGCGGGTGGGCGCAAGCACTATCGACGGACTGGGTGTGTTCGCCGAAGAGGCAATCCCCGTGCGGCGCAAGATCGGTGAATTGCGCGGCGAATCGATCTCGGTGCGCGAAGCACGGCGCCGGGCCAAGGGCAGGGCGCGTATCCACATCGTTGAAGTGTCGGAAACCCGCGCGGTCGATGCGACCGACTCGGTCACCGCGCTGCGCAATATCAACCATTGCTGCGCGCCCAATGCGGTCTTACGCATCAGCCAAGGGCGGGTCGAGTTCTATGCGCTGCGAGACATCGCGCCTGGTGAAGAGCTGACCTGCCATTACGGCGAAAGCCACCATGAAGGGCGGCTCAGCTGCCGCTGCGGTGCAGCGAACTGCAGCGGCAAACTCTAATCGCCTTGGCGTGAATCAGGACGCCAGGTTCGGCGCTTGTTGCGCCAGCTTTTGCTGCAGCCAGAAGGTGCGCAGATCCTGCACCGAGAACAGCGCGTCGTCCAGCAGCACGTCTTCGTCGACTTCTTCGTCTTCGTCGTACTGCTCATCGATATAGGCTTCGAGCTGATCGCCCGGCGGCATCGCCACCGCGGCCACACCCATCAACATCGCGTCCAGCATCTGGCCGTCGTCGCTGTCTTCGTCGAAGATGTACCAGTCGGCTTCGTTGTCCTCAACCGCCTGCATAAAGCCCTCGACCCACATCAGACCGTTCGGTGGCAATTGCTCAATTTGCTCGGCCGTCAGCACGCCTTGGCTCAAGAGGCCGGCCTTGGTGGCTTCGTCAAACTCGGTGATCAGCGGCTCGATCAGCAGCGCTTCCGGGTCGGCGCCGAGTGCGACCGGCTCCAGGCTCAGGGTGATCTCGTTCCAGCGCTCATGCAGCACGGTCATGAATTCTTCGGTGACGTCTTGCTCGTCGAGCTCATCGGCCCAGTCGTCGCCAAACAAGGCGTCCATCGCCTCCAGCGGGCCGGCATCGGTCGGGCCGACGATCAAGGCGGTCAGGTAGCCGTCCAGCGTATCGATTGGCACCGCGTCCTCGTCTTCGGGCGTGTTGGCGGCCAGCATTTGCAAGAGTGCAGCCAGGCGTTCGGCGTTGGCGTGGTCAATCGTGGTGTCGCTCATGGCGGACTCCTGAAGAAGGGGAAAGGGAACAAGAAGAAAAAGGGCCCTTGGGGTTGTTCCCGAGGGCCCTTGTCAGATGCATGGTACTTAAATCAGAGTTTGCCTGCCACCCAGGTGGTGACGCTGGCCAATGCGGCCGGCAGCGCTGCCGGCTGCGTGCCGCCGGCCATCGCCAGATCGGCCTTGCCGCCGCCCTTGCCGCCGCACTGCTGGGCGACAAAATTGACCAACTCGCCGGCTTTGAAGCCTTTGGCCATATGGTCGGCTGTCACGCCGGCCGCCAAATTGACCTTGTCGCCATCAACCGCGCCCAGCACGATCACGGCCGACTGCATCTTGTCGCGCAGCTTGTCGATGGTTTCGCGCAGGGTCTTGGCGTCGGCACCGCTCAAGGTTGCCGTCAGCACCTTGATGCCTTGAACGTCCACGGCCTGACTCAGCAATTCATTGCTCTGCGCCGAGGCCAGCCGGCTCTTGGCGGCGGCGAGGTCTTTCTCCAGCGACTTGACCTGGTCCAGCACCGCGTGCAGACGCGTTTCCAGCTCGGCCGGCGCGGTCTTCAAGGCCTGCGCGGCGCGGCCGACGGTGTTTTCCAGTTCCTGGCAATAAGCCAAGGCGTTGTCGCCGGTGACGGCTTCAATCCGGCGCACGCCGGCGGCCACACCACCTTCGCTGACGATCTTGAACAGGCCGATATCGCCGCTGGCCTTGACGTGCGTGCCGCCGCAGAGTTCCTTGGAACTGCCGATGGTCAACACGCGCACGGTCTCGCCGTATTTCTCGCCAAACAGCATCATCGCGCCGCTCTTTTGCGCGTCGTCCAGCGCCATCACTTCGGCGGAGGCCGAGGCGTTGGCCAGTACTTCGGCGTTGACGATAGACTCGATCTTGGCGATCTCTTCGGGCGTCACGGGAGCGTTGTGCGCAAAGTCAAAGCGGGTGCGCTCGGCATTCACCAGCGAGCCCTTTTGCTGCACATGGCTGCCCAGCACTTCGCGCAAGGCCTTGTGCATCAAATGGGTGGCGCTGTGGTTGCGCACGCTCTTGACCCGCAGCTCGGCGTCGACCTTGGCCGTGAACACATCACCGACCGTGACCGCGCCTTCGAGCACGCGGCCATGGTGGCCGAACACATCGGCCTGGATCTTCAGCGTGTCTTCCACGGCGAAGCGGCTCGTCGGGTTGCGCAGTTCACCCGCGTCACCGGCCTGGCCGCCGCTCTCGGCATAGAAAGGCGTGTGATCCAGCACCACCACCGCATCGTCACCGGCCTTGGCCGAAGTGACGCTTGCGCCATCGATATAAACGGCCGTGACCTTGGATGTCTCGCAGACCAGGTGCTCGTAGCCGTGGAAGGCCGTCGGCACGCCGGCATAGGCGAGGCCTTGCGCCATCTTGAACTTGCCGGCCGCGCGGGCCTGCGTGCGCTGGCGGGCCATCGCGGCATCGAAGCCGGCCTGGTCGACCGTGACGTTACGCTCGCGGCAGACGTCGGCGGTCAGGTCGACGGGGAAGCCGAAAGTGTCATGCAGCTTGAAGGCCAACTCGCCGTCGAGTTGCTTCAGTTCTGGCGTCAAAGCACCTTCCAAGATTTCCATGCCATTGGCAATGGTCTGGAAGAAGCGCTCTTCTTCCTGGCGCAACACCTCGGTCACGCGGGCTTGCGCCTGGCGCAACTCAGGGTAGGCGTCGCCCATTTGGTTGACCAACTCGGGCACGATCTTGTGGAAGAAGGTGGTGCGGGCACCGAGCTTGTAGCCGTGGCGGATGGCGCGCCGCGCGATGCGGCGCAGCACATAACCGCGACCTTCATTGCCGGGGATGATGCCGTCCACGATGGTGAAGGAGCAAGCGCGGATATGGTCGGCGATGACCTTCAACGAGGCGCTGTCTTTGTCGCAGTCCAGCGCGCCGGCTTCGTCGACGGCCTTCTTGGCCGCTTCGAGCAGCGCCGAGAAGGTGTCGATCGAATAGTTCGAATGCACATGTTGCAGCACCGCCGCCAAGCGCTCCAGGCCCATGCCGGTGTCGACCGAGGGCTTGGGCAGCTTGTGCATCACACCGTCTTCGGTGCGGTTGAACTGCATGAAGACGTTGTTCCAGATCTCGATATAGCGGTCGCCGTTCTCGTCCGGGCTGCCGGGTGGGCCGCCGGCCACTTCGGGGCCATGGTCGAAGAAGATCTCGGTGCACGGGCCGCATGGCCCGGTGTCGCCCATCATCCAGAAGTTGTCGCTCAGGTAGCGGCCGCCCTTGTTGTCGCCGATGCGCACGATGCGCTCTGCGGGCACGCCGACCTTCTTGTTCCAGATCTCATAGGCCTCGTCGTCCTCGGCGTAGACCGTCACCCAGAGCTTTTCGGCCGGCAGGTGGAAGTGCTCGGTCAGCAGCTCCCAGGCGTAGGCAATCGCGTCTTCCTTGAAATAGTCGCCGAAGCTGAAGTTGCCCAGCATCTCGAAGAAGGTGTGGTGGCGCGCGGTGTAGCCGACGTTGTCGAGGTCGTTGTGCTTGCCGCCGGCGCGGATGCACTTCTGGCTGGTGGTGGCGCGGCTGTAGGCGCGCTTGTCGAAGCCCAGGAACACGTCCTTGAACTGGTTCATGCCGGCGTTGGTGAACAGCAGCGTCGGGTCATCGCCGGGCACGACCGGGCTGGAGGCGACGATCTGGTGACCCTTGCTCTCGAAGAACTTCAGAAAGGTCGAACGGATTTCTGCTGCTTTCATTCCCGGGGGGCTTTCTGCTGTAACCGCGCTTGTTGGCGCAGTAAATGCTTGATTTTTGGAGCTTTTGATTATAAGGGCGGGGGTCGCCCTTGCCGCGAAGAGGCGGCGGCAAAGAGCGGTTAGAGTGCGAACTCAAGACCTTCGATTTAGGAGATAGACAGATGACAAACAACAACAGCTCCCCGTTGGCCGCCCTGGATGACGCCAGCCTTTTGCGTACGCAGGCGCTGATCAATGGCGAATGGGTGGCCGGCAGCGCTCAGTTCGGCGTCACCGACCCGGCCACCGGTGCCTTGCTGGCCGAGGTGGCCAATCTCGGTGCGGCCGAGGCCGAAGCTGCGATTGCCGCCGCCAACAATGCGCTAGGCCCCTGGCGTGCCAAAACCGCCAAGGAGCGCGGCGCCATCCTGATGCGCTGGCAGCAATTGCTGATCAAGCATGCCGATGACTTGGCCCGCATCATGACGGCCGAGCAGGGCAAGCCGCTGGCCGAAGCGCGCGGCGAGGTGGTCTACGGCGCCAGCTTCATCGAATGGTTTGCCGAGGAAGGCAAGCGCATCTACGGGGAAACCATCCCGACCACTGACAACAACAAACGCTACCTCGTCATCAAGCAGGCCATGGGCGTCTGCGCGGCGATCACTCCCTGGAACTTCCCCGTCGCAATGATCACGCGCAAGGTGGCTCCGGCCTTGGCCGCAGGATGCACGGTGGTGATCAAGCCGGCCGAGGCGACGCCGCTGTCGGCGCTGGCCGTGGCCGAGTTGGCGCAGCGCGCCGGCATGCCGGCCGGGGTATTGAATGTGCTGACGGCCGATGCCGACAACTCGGTGGCCATCGGCCATGTGCTGTGCGACAGCGATGTGGTGCGGCATTTGTCCTTCACCGGATCGACCGAGGTCGGCCGCATTCTGGCCCGCCAATGTGCGCAGACGGTCAAGAAGCTGTCTCTGGAGTTGGGCGGCAATGCGCCCTTCATCGTGTTCGATGATGCCGACCTGGACAGTGCGGTCGAGGGTGCCATCGCCAGCAAATACCGCAATGCCGGCCAGACCTGTGTCTGCGCCAATCGCTTCTACGTGCAGGCTGGCGTGTATGACGCTTTCATCGAAAAACTGGCCGCCAAGGTGGGCGGCTTGAAGCTGGGCAATGGCTTCGAGGCCGGCGTCAATGTCGGTCCTTTGATCGATGAGGCGGCAATGGCCAAGGTTGAGTCCCATGTGGCCGACGCGCTGGCGCTGGGTGCTCGCTTGGTGGCGGGTGGGCAGCGCTCGGTCACTCAGGGTGCGCAATTCTTTGAGCCGACCCTGCTCGCCGACGTCACGCCTTTGATGCTGTGCTCGCGCGAGGAAACCTTCGGCCCGGTGGCGCCGGTGTTCAAGTTCACGACCGAGGCAGAAGTGGTGGCCTTGGCCAACAACACCGAGTTCGGTCTGGCCAGTTACTTCTATAGCCGCGACATTGGCCGGGTGTTCCGCGTCGGCGAGGCGCTGGAATACGGCATGGTGGGCATCAACACAGGCCTGATTGCCACGGCGGAAGTGCCATTTGGCGGTGTCAAGCAAAGCGGCTTGGGCCGCGAGGGCGCGCATCAAGGCGTCGACGATTATGTGGAGATCAAGTACCTCTGCCTGGGCGATATCAACAAGTAATGCTTGATTGATCGTTGAACGAAAAAGAGGTCCCGCGAGGGGCCTCTTTCATGTGCGCTAGCCACCTGGATGGTGGCTTACTTGCTGCGTTAGCCCAGTCGCTTGTATCGCGCCTGGGCCTTCGGTAGCCACGAGTACCTTCCGGTACTCGTGTGCGACCTCAGAACTCGTAGCGCAGCGTGACTTGAACCGCCCACTGCGACTCGCCCTTGGTCTGGCGAGTTTCGTAGTCGTCGACGTTGAGAACGCTGTAGACATACTTGCCGTTTTCCATACCGGCGAAGTTCACGAAACCGCGACGATTGCCGCCTGCTCCGCCACCGGCAGTGAAGGGGATCTCGTCGATATGGCCCCACTTCTTGTTCAGCATATTGCCGAAGTTGAGCATGTCGACGGTGAACACACCCTTCTGGTTGCCGAAGAAACCAGGCACTTCCTGGCTCAGGCGCAAGTCAAAGGTATTGGCGAACTTGGACTTGGCGGTGTTGCGGCCGATCACGCCGCCCTTGGCCGAGCTGAGGTCCGAATTGCTGTCCACAACTTCCCAGAACTTGGCTTCGGCAGCAGCGCCGGACGCGGCCACGGTTTGGCCAGGCAGGCGGAACAGCACCTCACCCGAACCCGGGGCCTTGGGGATGTACATCAGATCATTGCCGCTGTAGCCGTCGCCGTTCATATCGTTCTTGAAGGTCCAGCTGTAGGGCTTGCCGGCACGGCCTTCGTAGAAAACGCCGAAGGTCGTGCGGTACTTGCCAACCAGGGCCTGCGACCAGTTCAAGGAGCCGTTGAAACGGTCTTTGATCAGGGACGAAGAGGTCGAGTTGACTTCTTCGTTCGGATTGAAGACCGCACGGTTGGAGTAGTTTGAGCCCGAGGTCGAGGAGGTCAGCGGGCTGACTTCCTTGGCGTTGGTGCGGGTGTAGGCAGCCTGCCAGCCCCAGCCCAGATTCTGCTGCGACAAGCTCAAGGTCAGGGCGTCGCCGCCGCCTTGCGATGTGCGTTCGGCCAGCAAGACATTGCCCCACTTGGTGTCACGCAAAGCCTTGGCGTTAGCGCCGCAACCGGTCGTCACGGTGGAACCTCCGGCCGTCCAGCAGCCGGTGCTCAAGCCCTTGGCGTCGTAATACAGCTCGCGGCCATCGACACCCTTGACGGCACTTGGCGCACCCAGATTCAGATGCTTGTAGAAAATGGCATCTTGCGTCTTGGTGTGCAGCCACTCGGCGCCAGCCACCAGGCCAGCCCAAGGCAGTTCGGTGTCCAGGGCCAGGTTCATCTTCCAGACCGAAGGCTGCTTCAACTCGCTGGAGATGAAGTCGATATTGGCCGCCGGTGGCACACCGTTGATCTCTTGCTGCTTGGCCGGGTCGGCATTGAACTTGACCGTGTTGCAAGGCACGGTGGTCGCGCCGCAGCTGAAGCTGGCCGTCGCCATGCCGGTGTTCGAGAAGGGGTTGGACAGCCAGACATTGGCCGCCGCACCCTGGAACAAGCCGAAGCCGCCGCGCAGTTGTGCCTTCTTCTTCTCTAGGCCGGCAAAGGCGTAGTTGAAGCCCACACGGGGCTGGAACAGGGTTTGCCCGTCGATGGTCTGGCGGTTGTCATAGCCAAACTTGGTCAACGCGGCCTGATTGAACAGCGGGCTGTCGCCAGTCTTGGCCATGTCCAAGCGCACGCCGCCGGTGACGGTCAGCTGATCGGTGACCGTCCAGGTGTCCTGTGCGAACAGACCGATGTTTTGCAGCGTCCAGTTGGCTGCGCCGCTGTCGATCGTGTTGCCGTTCAAAGGCAGCTGCACGCTGTAGGACGAGGGCACACCGGCACTCCACAAAGCAGCCGGATCGGTGCCTCGGAAGCTGTAAGTACCCTTGGTGTTTTGCAAGAAGGCGTTAAAAGTGTCGTTGGACGAGTAGTCGCCGCCGAACTTCATTTCATGGTCGCCCTTGACCCAGTTGCCGGCCAGATAGGCGTCCAGCGTCTTGGTGTGCAACTCGTTGAAATGGCGGCTGTTCTCGGTACCGAAGAACAGCGTGCGATCGTTTTGGTAGATGCCGCCGGCCTTTGGATCGCCCGGGTAGACCAGTGCGATCTGCGGAAGATTCGCGTTATTGGTCGGCGTGCTGTCGTACTTGCGGTTGGACAGTTTGAACTCGGTCGAGAAGTCCGGCGTCCAGTCGGCGAACCATTGGCCGACGACGGTCTCGATCTCCTTCTTCTGGCTCCACCAGTAGCTGCTCATCGACAGCGCCGTCGAGCCGAAGCCGGCAAAAGTCGGCTCGGCTTGCTCGGTCTTGGCGTAACGCAGGCTGGCGCGGTGCTGGGCGTTGATATTCCAGTCCAGCTTCAGCAAATAGTCCTTGACCGCCAGCTCGGTGCCGGCCGGGATGTCGGAGCTGCCGATATCGATGCCGTAGGTGTCCTTGGCCACCTTTTGAGCCGCTGCGATCTGTGCGGGCGTGATGCCCACATTGGTCATGGCACTGCCTACCGGGCCATAGGCCGGCGCGGCGCGGGTGCTCTTCAGCTCTTCATAGCTGCCGAAGAAGAACAGCGTGTCCTTGATGATGGGGCCACCGAGCGTGAAGCCCTTGGTGTCTTCCTTGAAGGTTGGCGGGTCAAAGAAGGTGTCCTTGACGCGGTCATAGCGCTTGCCGGCCATATTGTCATCACGGTAGACGTAATAGACGCTGCCCTTGAACTCGTTGGTGCCGGACTTGGTGACCGCATTGATGTTGGCGCCGGTGTAACCCTGCTGCGTGACATCGTAGTTAGAGATGTTGACCTGCACCGCCTGGATCGCATCGATCGAGATCGGCTGCTTGGCCGTCGGCATATTGTTGGCTTCCAAACCGAAGGTGTCGTTGGTGCGCACGCCGTCGATGGTCAGCGAGTTGAAGCGGGTGTTCTGGCCCAGGGCCGAGATTTCACCGCGCTCTTTGTCCGTCTGTGCCACGCGTGGGTCGGAGCGGGCATAGTCCTGCAGATTGCGCGCGATCGAAGCTTGAGCCTCCAGTTCTTTGCGGCCGATGCTGGTGCCGGCACCCATGGAGGCCGAGTTGAAGCGGCTGGAAGCGGCTGTGCCGGCGACCACCACGGTGCTCAGCTGCTGGGCGCCCAGCGTCAGGTCAATGGCTTGGTTTTCGGCCAGTTGCAGATAGATCGCTTCGCGGACGACCTTGTCATCGCCTTTGATCACGGTGATGGTGTAGGGGCCACCCACGCGCAGGCCGCGGACCGAGTAGCGGCCATCGGCATCGGTGACTAAATTGTTGACCGAGCCGGACTCTTGGTGCGCGATGACAACGTTTGCGCCGGCGACCGGTTTACCTTCTGCTGTCGTAACGCGGCCGCTGACGGCTGAGCTGGTGTTTTGCGCCATGGCTGGCGCTGTTGCCACGATGGCAATCGTGGATATGGCGACGCAGACCGCCGTCCGGGAAAACTCTGACCAAGCCCTGTTGCTCATCGAAAACTCCTAAAAAAACCGCAAATACGCGAAAAAATCCATTGATAAAACTGTACACCGGAGCAGTGCGCAAACGTTTACTTGCTTTTCAAATGCGCGCTCCCGCCACATTGAAGAAAGCCCGCCTTGCCAAAACCCGGGTCTTGTGCCTGCCAGATCAGATGCTGCTAAAACGCAGGCAGCGGAAGTAGTAAACGTTTGCGCAAGCCGATTCCAGCAAGTTTTGTGCCTGTTGCTGCCATTGGATGCCGATTGGACTGCTGACTCCAATCGGAACTCACCAAGCCGCTTGCGCATCAAGCGGCCGCGATAGGCGTAAAAAACGCCACACGCATACAAACCGAAATCCACAAAATACGGGCGTCAGTGTGCCGGCCCAATATGCATGCTCTGTGACAGTTGTGGATGGATTTGGATTTTGTAGCGTCAGTGCGACAGGGGATGCAGGTCAGGGCCTTGTCCTTGTTCCTGCGCGTGGCGCTCGAGTGCGGAGTCCGGCCGGCGTTAAGATCCGCCGCCCTGAACCCGTTCAGCCTGCCGATTTTCGCTTTTTCGCTTTTCCAATTTTCGCTCTGTCAATTTCCGCTTTCTGGAGTCCGTCCTGATGCCGTCCATTCATTCCACCAGCCCGACGCATTCATGCGCGCGAGCCTCAAACCAGGGCGGCGCGAGATCCACCTTGATTGCGCTGGCCGCCCTGGCGGTCGCCGCGATGCTGGCGGCTTGTACGAGCGTCTTGCCCAGGCAGGCCGAGCCTGGGGAGACCGGGGCAGCAAAGTCGGCATCGAAGCTTGACGCCAGCGCTTCGCCGCGCGAGCTGAGTATCTTTTCGATCAATGACTTTCACGGCCATATCCAGCCCAAGTCACCAACGCCCCTGATGCCGCGCTTGCCCGACGCGCAGACCGGCGAGCTTAAGCCCCAAGCGGCCGGTGGTATTGCTTACTTGGCGTCGGCGATGAGCAAGCTGCGCAGCGGCCGAGAACACTCGGTCTTCGTGGCCGCGGGCGACTTGATCGGCGCTTCGCCGCTTTATTCCGCTTTGCTCAAGGACGAGCCGAGTCTGGCTGCTTTAGGCGAGCTTGACTTGGTCGCCAGCGCTTTAGGCAATCATGAGCTGGACGCCGGCCTGATGGAGCTCAAGCGCAAGGCCAATGGCGAGTGCCCAGCGCTTGGCTGTGCTTGGCCTGAGTACAAAGGCCCCGGCTTCCCTTATCTGGCGGCCAATATGTTGGATGCGCAGACCGGCAAGCCAGTGCTGGGCACGCACATCATCAAGGAAGTAGCCGGCTTCAAGGTCGCTTTCGTGGGCGCGGTGACGCGCGACACGCCGATGGTGGTGATTCCGAAATCCATCGTCGGCCTGCGCTTTGCGGACGAGGCAGACACGCTCAACGCCTTGCTGCCCCAATTGCGGGCCGAGGGCGCACAGATTTTGGTCGCCGTGATGCATGAAGGTGCGAGTTTCAACGGCGCGGCCAATGACCCGAGCTATGAATGCCCGGGCCTGCAAGGGCGCGGTGTGGACATTGCCCGCCGGCTCGACCCGGCTTACGCCATCATCATCAGCGGCCACACCCATCAAGCCTATACCTGCAAGATCAATGGACGCTTGCTCGTGCAGGCTGGCAGTTATGGAGGCTGGGTGACGGAGAGTCGCCTGACCTTGGATGCCAGCGGCAAGGTACTGGACGCGCAGGCGGTGAATCACCCGGTCTTGCAGTCGGTCTACACGCCCAACCCGGCTTTTGTGGCCTTGGTGCAGCGGGCGGCCGCCTTGACGGCAGCCGTGCGCAACAAGCCGGTGGCCGATTTGAAGCAGGGCGCGCAGCGCAGCGTGCAAGCGCCTTTTGGGGATTCGACGCTGGGCAATTTGATTGCTGACTCCCAACTGACCTACGCCAAGAAGCGCGGGCCCGCCGATCTGGCCTTGATGAACACCGGCGGTATCCGAGCCGATCTGACTGTCGAGCCCGGCCGGCCGGCAACCATGAGCGATTTGTTCGCAATTCAACCTTTCGCGAACGAGTTGGTGGTGATGACAGTCAGCGGCGCGCAGTTGCGCGAGCTTTTGCAGCGGCAACTGCCCAAGGGTGACGGGCCGCCGCGCCTGCTGCAGGTGTCCAGCAGCTTGCGCTATCAATACCGCATCGGCGCCGATGGAGTTGCGCAGCTTGGCGCGGTCAGCCTGGGCGGGCTGCCGCTGGATGATCAGCGCAAGTACCGCCTGGTGGTGAATAACTTCATGGCCGAGGGCGGCGATGGGCAGAGCGTGCTGCGCCAAGGCACGGAGCGGGTCAGTGTGGGTGTCGATATTGACGCCATGATCGAGTTGCTGACGGAAAATCCCGACGCAGTCATGAACATCGCGCCAGGCCGCATCCGCCGCGAATAGGCGGCTGCTTATATGGCCGCTCGGGCCTTCAAGCCCTGAAACAAGCGTTACGCTAGCGGCTGTGCCGTGGGGCGTCATCGCAAGGGGTGGGATGTTGGAGAGCAAGCGGCTGCATGGCTTGTCCGGCGGCTTGGATCCAAGCCGGATGAAGGCCTTGATCATTGATGAGGGCGAGCTGTCGCGCTCGGTGCTCAGCAATATGCTGCGAGATATGGGTGTGCCGACCGTGCACTCCGCGCGCCGGCCGGAATCCGCACGCAGCATGATCAAGAATGCCTCGCCCGCCTACGACATCATCATCACCGACTTTCATTTCACGCCGCAAAGCTCGCATGATTTGACCGGCCAAGATTTGCTCGACGAGCTGCGCCAGGCGCGCGGCCTGCCGATGCAAACCGCCTTCATCATGGTGACCGACGAGGCGCGCTACCAGCATGTGGCCGATGCGGTCGAAGGCGCGCTCGATGACTATCTGCTCAAGCCCTTCAACGCACGGCAATTTGATGAACGTTTGCGGGTGATTCTTGAGCGCAAATATGCCTTGCGTGAGGTCTTCGCCGCCATCGATGCGGGCGAGTTTGGTCAGGCCGCCAGCCTGTGCGAGGCCATGTTCGCGGCCAGCGCGACCTACCGTGTCTATGCCGCGCGGATAGGGTCCGAGCTGTACCTGCGCCTGGGCCAAATCGACGCCGCAAAGCGCATGTTCGAGGCCTTGCTGGCGACCAAGGCCGTGCCCTGGGCGCGCTTGGGTCTGGCGAAAATCGAGCTTGCCAACGCGGACTCGGCGACCGCCTGCCGGACCCTGGAAACCCTGCTGGCCGACAACCCGGCCTATGTGGACGCCTACGATGTCTACGGCCGTGCCTTGCTGGAGGAAATGAAGTTCGAGGCCGCTGTCGATATGCTGGCCAAGGCGGTGCAGATCACGCCAGGCAATGTGGCGCGGCTGCAAAAACTGGGCTCATTGCAGCTTTTCCTCGGGGACAGCGAGAGTGCGGCTCGGCATTTGGGGGCGGCGCTGACCATTGGCTTGCATTCGCGTGCGCTTGATTTTCAAGGCGTGGTGGCGCTGGGCATCGCTTGCCTGGACATCGGTGATGAAGAGGGTTGCGCCCGCGCGCAGCAATGCCTGCAGGACGCCATCGCCCGCTATCCGACCTACAGCTTTCGCTTGCAAATGCTGTCCATGGCCTTGGAGACCGCGATGGATATGTTGTCGCGCCGCCAAGAGGCGAGTCTGGCCGGCTTGGGGCAGATGGCCGCACAACTCGATCAGACCGAGTTCAGCTTCGAGATGGCTTGCAATCTATTGCAACTCTTGGCCCGCTGCGCCCGTAATCAGCGCGTGCCGGGTGCGATGCGTTGGGCCGAGCTGGCGGCGCAGCGCTTTGCGATCTCCAAGCCAAGAACACGCTTGCTGGAAATGGCGACTGGGCAGCTGCCTTCGCTGGAAACGGTGGTGCGCAATGCGGCCGGCGCCATCAACGAAGCCGCCCGTGACGCCATGACGCACCTGGTCAGCAAGCAGCACCAACGTACCTTGGAGGCCTTGTTGGAATTGGCCGGACGCAGCTTGAATGCGCGCATCATCAAGCTGGCGCAGGCCACCTTGAGCCACCATGGCCGGCATCTGACGGATGAGGTCGCGCAGCGTATGAGCGAGAGCCTGGGCGATTTGCAGCAGCGCTATGTGGACGGCGGTCGTCGCATCGTTGAGCGAAGCGAATGAGGGCGCATCAGCAGATGCTGGCTCAGCTTCGATTCAAAGCCTGCTGAATCTCATCCCGCACATGTTCGGCCAGCAAGCGCCGGTCGGCATGTGCTGTGGCCATCGCCGGCAGCACCTCAACCTTGACGCCCAGGCCCTTGGCGGTCAACACGCTCCAAAGGCTTTGCAGCAGTGTGGTGTCACCAATGAAGCGGGCGGAAGAGCTGAAACGCTCGCTCGGCTCGAACCAGCGCAGCAGCAAAGGCTGAATCGGCGTTTCGGTTGAGATGGCTGCTTGCAGCAAATTGCCGTGGAATGGCAGGAGCTCGGGCCCTGCGCTGGTTGTGCCCTCGGGGAAGACCGCCACTGTGTCGCCAGTCTTGAGCGCCTCGGCCGTCTGGTGCACCACCCGCAGCGCGTCGCGCTTGCTGGCCCGCTCGATGAAGAGCGTGCCCACGCCCGCCACCAAGAGGCCCACAACCGGCCAATGCTTGACGTCGGCCTTGGAGACAAAACGCGCTTCTGGGATCACCGCATGTACAGCGGCAATGTCCAGCCAGGAAATGTGATTGGCGACCAGGAGCTTGGCGCCAGGTCTTGCGGCAAGACCTGATACCTCCAGGCTAACTCCAAAAATGCGCAGCATCTTGGCGGACCAGCGCTTGATATGCGCCTGCCGGGCCGCAGCATCCAAGCCGCCAAAGCGCAGCTTGATCAGCGCCAGGCCCCACAGCACATGCAGGCTGAAACGGAGCAGCCGGTAAACCGCTAACAGATGTCGCATCAGGCGCCGGCCGCCTCTTGACTTGCTTGCAGCGCATTTTCAAATGCGATATGCCCCGCCACCAAGGTGTATCGCACCTGTGCCGGCAACTCGAAGCCGCTGGTTTCAAACGCAAACGGTGAGTGTTTGCCTTGGCTGCTCAACTTCTCGGGCGTGACGGCCCAGCTGGCAGCCGGGTCGAACACGCAAACATCGGCCACACCGCCGGCCACCAAGCGGCCGGCGCTGGCACCCAGCGAGCCCAGCGCCGCACCCAAGACTTGCACCGGCTTGGCGGTCACGACCTCCAAGGCCCGCGCCACGCCCAAGCCCTCATCGGCAGCCCAGCGCAAGGCCAGGCTCAAGAGCAGCTCCAGGCCGGTGGCGCCGGGCGTCGCTTCGGCAAAGGGCACATTCTTTTCGTCGGCGGTGACTGGCATATGGTCGCTGACCAAGGCGTCCAGCGTCCCGTCGGCCAAGCCGGCGCGCAACGCGTCGCGGTCACGGCCTTGGCGCAGCGGCGGCGTCAAGCGCATGGCGGGGTTGAAGTAACCGATATCCACATCGGTCAGGTGCAGCGAGTTGATCGACACATCGGCCGTCAGCTTCAGGCCTTCGCGCTTGGCCGCGCGTACCAGCTCGACGCCGGCCGCGCTCGAAATCCGGCACAGGTGCACGCGCGCGCCGGTCGAGCGCATCAGCTCAAAAATCGTGTGCAGGGCGACGGTCTCGGCCATCACCGGCACGCCGCTCAGGCCAAGCCTTGTCGCCATCGCGCCACTGGCCGCGACGCCGCCGCCCAGGTACGCGTCTTGTGGGCGCAACCAGACCTGGTAGTCATAAGTGGCGGCATAGAGCAGGGCGCGGGCCAGCACCAGGGTGTCGCGCACAGGCACTTCGGCCTGCGAGAAGCCGATGCAGCCGGCCTCGGTCAGCTCGGCCATCTCGGTCAAGGCTTGCCCGCTCAAACCCTGGGTTAGTGCGCCGAGCGGAAACAGCCGGCAGCGGCTCAGCTTGCGGGCTCGGAACTTCAGCATCTCCACCAGGCCCGGCTCGTCCAGCACCGGCTCGGTGTCGGGCGGGCAGACCAGGCTGGTGACGCCACCTGCCGCGGCCGCAGCCAGCTCGCTGTCCAGCATGCCTTCGTGCTCATGGCCGGGCTCGCGCAGGCGTGCAGCCAAATCGACCAAGCCGGGTGCGACGATCAGGCCGCTCGCGTCGATGATGCGCTCGGCGGCGAAGTCGCTAGGCTCACCCAAGCTCACAATGCGGCCATTGGCGATCGCCAGATCGCCGATGCGGTCCAGGCCCGAGGCGGGGTCTATCAGGCGACCACCCTTGATCAAAATCTTCATGCTTCGTTTCCAGCGAGTATGGACATCACGGCCATGCGCACCGCGATGCCGAAGGTCACTTGCGGCAGGATCACGCTTTGTGCGCCGTCGGCCACCGTGGACGAGATTTCCACGCCGCGGTTGATTGGCCCCGGGTGCATCACGATTGCGTCGGGCTTGGCCAGCGCCAGCTTCTCCGGCGTCAGGCCGAAGTTCTTGAAGAACTCACCGGCGCTGGGCAGCATGCCGCCATTCATGCGTTCGTTTTGCAGGCGCAGCATGATGATCACATCGGCACCGCGCACGCCCTCGGCCATTTCATGGCAGACCCTGACGCCCATCTCCCTCAGGTCGCCGGGCACCAAAGTCTTGGGTCCAACCGCGCGAATCTCGGGCACGCCGAGGATGTTCAGCGCATGGATGTCCGAGCGGGCGACGCGCGAATGCACGATGTCGCCGACGATGGCCACCGTCAGATTGCGGAAGTCTTTTTTGAAATGCCGGATCGTGTACATGTCCAGCAGACCCTGCGTCGGGTGCGCGTGGCGGCCGTCACCGGCGTTGACCACATGCACATGCGGCGCGCAATGCTGGGCGATCAGGTAGGGCGCACCGCTCTCGCTGTGGCGCACCACAAACATATCGGCGTGCATGGCCGACAGATTGGCCACGGTGTCGAGCAAGGTCTCGCCCTTGGCCGTCGAGCTGCGTGCGATGTCCAGGTTCAAGACGTCGGCCGACAGCCGCTTGGCGGCGATCTCAAAAGTCGTGCGGGTGCGCGTGCTGTTCTCGAAGAACAGATTGAACACAGACTTGCCGCGCAGCAGTGGCACTTTTTTGACCTCGCGGTCATTGACCGACAAAAAGCTGCCGGCGGTGTCCAGAATCTGGTGGATATTGGCCTGCGGCAGGCCTTCGATGGAAAGCAGGTGGACCAGCTCGCCGTGCTTATTCAGTTGGGGGTTGCGCTTGGAGAGCATAGGTCAATCTCCTTTGAGGTCAAAGCTGAAGCGGCCATCGTCGTCTTTCGCCAGGCGCAGCCGTTGCTCGGCCGCGAGATGGATGCGGGCGGCGGAAAACGCAGGCTCGATCGGCAGCTCTCGCCCGCCGCGGTCCACCAGCACCGCCAGCGTCACGCTGGCCGGGCGGCCAAAGTCGAACAGCTCGTTGATCACCGCGCGGGTGGTGCGACCGGTGAACAGCACATCGTCAATCAGCACGATATGTCGGCCGCTGACGTCAAACGGCAGCTTGGTATGGTCGGCGCTGGCGGACATGCCGCGCGAGCCGAAGTCGTCGCGATGCAGCGAGCTGGAGATCACGCCGGCGCTGCCGGCCAGGCCCAGATCGGCCTGCAAGCGCTCGGCCAACCAGGCGCCGCCGGACCAGATGCCGACCAGCGCGCTGTCCTGGCGCATCAGTTTGCGCACGCCCTGCAGCAGATCTGCGTAGATCGCCTCGGCATCAAGTAGGAGTGTGCTCATGCAGTGCTTTCACGGAAAAATTGTTCAAGAATCAAGGCAGCGGCGGTGGAGTCGACATCGCGCACGCCGTAACTCTCGGCCTCGACGCTGGTGTAGCGCTCATCGACCTCAAACACCGGCAGCTTGAAGCGGCCCTTCAGCTGCCGGCCAAAGCGGCGCGCGCGCTGAGTGATCTCGTGCTCGGCACCGTCGGGGTGGAAGGGCACGCCTATCACCAGCGCATCGGGCTGCCATTCCTTGATCAGCTTGGCGATCGCCAAAAAGCGCGGCTCGCCCTCCAAGGCAATCGCTTTGAGCGGCTCGCCCCGGCCGGTAAAACGGCTGCCGTTGGCAACGCCGACGCGTTTGGTGCCGAAATCAAAGGCCAGCAGAGATTGTGCGGAGCTCGCCGTCGTGATCATGCGTGGCCGGCCTCTTGGCTCAGCATGCGGGGGTCGACGCCGAGCAAGCCCAAAGCGCGCTCGTAACGCAACTCAACTGGCGTGTCGAAAATAATCTCTTGCGTCGCTTCAACGGTCAGCCAGCCATTGCGGCCGATTTCTTCTTCCAGCTGACCCGCCGCCCAGCCGCTATAGCCCAGCGTGACAAAGACCCGTTTGGGGCCGGCTCCGTTGGACAGCGCCTCCAGCACATCGCGGCTGGTCGTCATCTCCAAGCCGCCGGGCACGATCATGGTGGCGTTGTAATGGTTGCCTGCCGCGTCCAGCGGCGCATGCAGCACGAAGCCGCGCTCGGGCTGCACCGGGCCACCGTAAAAAACCGGCCTGTCGGCCAGTGTGTCCTTGGGTGGGCTGAGGTCGACCTTCTCGAACAGATTGCCCAGCGTCATGGCCATGGGCCGGTTGATCACCAGGCCCAGGGCGCCGTTCTCGTTGTGCTCGCAGATGAAGATCACGGCACCTTTGAAGCCTTCATCAAGCATGCCGGGCATGGCGATCAAAAATTGATTGGTGAGGACGATCCGGGTTTGCGACATGCAGGCATTTTATTCGCCCGCCAGCGACCGGCGACACTAGGCGCATGGAAAAGACATTCAAACGCGCGCTGATCTGGTTCAGGCGCGATCTGCGCGCCAGCGATCAGGCCGCTTTGCACCACGCTTTGAAGTCGGCCGAGCAGGTGTTTTGCGTCTTTGTGTTCGACAGCGACATCCTCAGTGAGCTGCCCCGCAGCGATCGCCGGGTGGCGTTCATCTGGGCCGCGCTGGGCGCGCTGGATGCCGATCTGGGTGCGCTTAAGCCAGGCGCTGGCCTGATCGTGCGTCATGGCTCGGCCAAGGATGTGCTGCCTCAGCTGGCCGCCGAACTGCAGGTTCAGGCAGTCTTTTGCAATCATGACGATGAGCCGGCTGCGCTCGCCCGGGACGCGCTGGTGGGCGAGCGCCTCGCCAGCTTTGGCTGCCAATTCAAGAGCTTCAAGGATCACGTCGTCTTCGAGCGCAGCGAGGTGCTGACGGCGGTGGGCAAGCCGTATAGCGTGTTTACGCCCTACAAAAATGCGTGGCTGCGCAAGCTTGAACCTTTTTATCTGCGCGCCTATCCGGTGCTGCCTTATGCCGATGCTTTGGCCTCCAGCCCATTGAGGCGAGGTGTGCCGAGCTTGGCCGAGATTGGCTTTGAGGCCACCAATTTAAGCCCGCATCTGGGTGTGGGCAGCGCCGGGGCGCAAGAGCTGCTCGATGATTTTTTGCAGCGCATTGACCGCTATGACGACAGCCGCAACTTTCCTGCCGTCAAAGGGCCGAGTTACTTGAGCGTGCACCTGCGCTTTGGCACCGTGTCGATTCGGCAGCTGGCAAGCGAAGCCTGGCAGCGCATGCAGGCCGGACAGCACGGCGCCGAGGTGTGGCTGTCGGAGCTGATCTGGCGCGATTTTTATCACCAGATCATGCATCACCACCCGCATGCGATGCACAGCGCTTTCCGGCCGGCCTATGACGCGATCCGCTGGGAGACCGGCGCGGATGCGGACCGACTGTTTGGAGCCTGGTGTACCGGAGCGACTGGATATCCCTTGGTTGACGCGGCGATGCTGCAGCTCAATCAAACCGGCTATATGCACAATCGCTTGCGCATGGTCGGCGCTTGCTTCCTGATCAAGGATCTGGGGCTGGACTGGCGCCGGGGCGAGGCCTATTTTGCCGAGAAGTTGTTGGACTTCGACCTTGCCGCCAACAACGGCGGCTGGCAATGGGCGTCTTCCAGCGGCTGCGACGCGCAGCCCTATTTCCGCATTTTCAACCCGGTCACGCAGAGCGAGAAGTTTGATGCCGAGGGCAAGTTCATCAAACGCTACTTGCCGCAACTGGCCAAGCTACCGCCGAAGTTGATCCACGCACCTTGGGCCGCCAAGCCTTTGGCGGTCCAAGCTTGCGGTGTGAACTTGGGGCAAGACTACCCGCTGCCCATCGTCAATCATGATGAAGCGCGGCAGGCCACCTTGGCGCGCTACGCGGTGGTCAAGAGCGCGCAATGAGCGCACCCATTCACAAGTCGACCCAAAAGGCCATTCATGATGACTGATTTCAAGCATGTGCTGGCCGCGATGAGCATGGCGGCGGGCGCTGTTGAGGCTGCAGGCACTTCAGATGCCCAGGCGCTGCCAGAGGTGAACGTCGGCCGTATTGAGCGCTTGGCCAATTTCTCCTCGAAATGGGTGGACGCGCGCCATGTAGACGTCTGGCTGCCCGAAGGCTACTCTGCGGGCAAACGCTATCAGGTGCTGTACATGCACGACGGGCAGATGCTGTTCGATGCCAGCAAGAGCTGGAACCAGCAAGCCTGGGATGTGCACCTGAGCGTGGCTCGCCTGGTCGCAGCGGGGCGCATTCCGGATACTTTGATCGTCGGTATTTGGAACAACGGCAAGTACCGTCACAGCGAGTATTTCCCGCAGAAGTTTTTGCCGCTGATGCCACAGCCGCAGCGCGAGCGTTTGCTCCAGGCCGCGCTACAGAACAAGCCGCAGTCCGATGCCTATTTGCGCTTCATCGTTGAAGAGCTCAAGCCCGCGATTGATGCCCGGTACGCCACGCGACCTGAGGCTGCCAGCAGCTTTTTGATGGGCTCCAGCATGGGCGGGCAGATCTCGGTCTACGCCATGAACGAATACCCGCAAGTCTTCGGCGGCGCAGCCGGCTTGTCTACCCACTGGATCGGGCAACACAAGCCCAACGCTGCGATTCCTCTGGCGGGCTACAACTACCTGCGCGCCCATTTGGCCGCGCCCGAAACCCACCGGCTCTACCAAGATCACGGCACGACCGAGCTGGACGCGCTGTATGCGCCCTATCAGGTGATGGTGAACGATCTGGCGCGAGAACGCGGCTATGTGGACGGCGTCAATTTCGAAACACGCGTTTTTGACGGCAGCGGTCACAACGAGAAGGCTTGGGCCGAGAGGCTAGAAATTCCGCTGGAGTTCTTGTTGCGCAAGCCTTGAGCCGCAGCTTTGGAGCGTTTGAGCGCTAGAGGAATGAAGCTGATGGGAAGCCAATAAACGACTGTAACCCGCATGAATGCTGGTGCTGTGTCGATTCGACTTTGATTTGTTCCCCTGTTTGTTCCCCCACTTTTATCACGCCACCCCAGATTTCTGCCAGGATCATGGCGCGAGTGATGGTAGCGAAGAATTAGTAAGTGTTGCTCTGGTGCCTCGATCAATGCTTGCCGGATTGCCTGAGCGTCCGGCAATGGGCAACCTCTTGCCGTTCCTTGGCCTTCGCCTCGTCAACGGTCTGCCACTGCATATTGGCGGGCGCATCAGCACTGCCAGACCACAACGGGGGCCAATGCGTTTGCCGTGTCGGGCAGATCCCGTTCAATCGTGTGAATTGGTTCACGCCATTCGCTGATCTCCCCGCTCGCCCCCCCGACTCCGGGGATTCTGGCTTGAGAGTGCTATTGGTCAAATGCCTCCTGTTGCAGCAAGAGCCCCGGCCATGCAGTAGGTCAGACGCGAATCGTTCAGCACTAACATCATCAACTATTGATTGCAGTTATCGCGTTCGCGAACTGCAAGATTCGTTAAGGAACAACATGAAGAACCAACAATCACTGATCGGCGCGGCACTGATCCTTGCCGCGCTGGCAATAGGTGCAGGCAATGCAATGGCCGTTGGCGTGTCAGGGCAGGGCACCTGGCAGACGACTCTGCAAGGCCGGGACTTGGACGGGAATTTCGCCAATGGCCCGGAGGCCTTCTTCGACAAGGATCTCAACATCACTTGGCTCGCAGCAGGTTCCTTGAACACCATGAATTGGGCAGATGCCAAGGCGTGGGTTGGTCAGACTCGCTTCGATATCACCGGTTGGCGCTTGCCCACCACCGTGGACACGGGCGTGCCCGGTTGCGATTTTTCTTCCATTGGCGGCACCGACTGCGGCAACAAGCCTGACAGCAGTGTGGCCACCGGCAGTGAGATGGCGCATTTGTTCTATCAAACTCTTGGGAATAAAGGCCGCCCCGACGATCACAGGGGCCTGACCAATACGGGTGATTTCAAGAACTTGCAGCCTAACTTCTACTGGTCCGGTACGGAGTACGCGCCGAATTCGTTCTACGCGTGGTACTTCGATACCCACACCGGCGAACAGAACGTCGACGCCAAGTTCGAGACCTATTACGCTCTGGCTGTGCACGACGGAAAGATTGGTTCCGCCATGGCCGTCCCCGAACCCGAAACCTATGCACTGATGCTCGCCGGCCTCGCCGCTGTTGGCTTTGTGGCGCGTCGTCGCAAGAGCGCCTAATCCCTCCCCGCAACGCAAAGAACCCGCTTCCGCGGGTTTTGTCGTTTCTGGCCCATCCCGGCCTGACGCCTGTTAATGCGCTGTCTTTTCAGCGGATTTCTATGCGGGGGAATCTGTGATTAACCGTTCCCGCTCAGCGCCGGATGGCCCCCAACCAGTCGCTTTGATTCCATCGATTTTGTGTGAATTCCATGCAAGTCAGCGAGCCGTCGACGCCAACCTGCCAATAAGTTGCTGGCGACGACCTTCGCCATAGATTGGTCATGGCATCGCGTACTGGCTACGAACTCGGTTTTACCCAGCGTGGCTCTGAATTCATGAGAAATTACGAGCCGGGCGTACCACTTTGCTCCACGTCTAAACAAGCCGTCCATTTATCACTCCGCTTTGTAGCAGGGTGACGTAGCAGGAGGGGGAAAAGTGAAAATCCAGAATTGGATCAATCACTTATAGAGATGTGGAGCGGGTGATGGGAATCGAACCCATAGTTGACGGGGCTCGCAAGCCGTTGATTCCTGGGCGGATGGTACCTCAGTAGCGCTGTTTGGCGGCGCTTCGTCGTACCACCTATTCGTAGTGGAGTCCCTTTCTCTCAACGCCGGAGGCGCCGTTTCCAAAAAGTACGGAGCGAGGGCAATTCGCTGCAACGGGTTAGATTCCCAGGCAGGGAATCTAATCAAGTGGGCGTCGTGCTTGCTGCAGTTGAGAACCTCGATGCACGCAGCCGCAACAGTCGGCGCGTCCTGGGTGCTTGTCCCGAGGGGCGTGCAGCCGAGCGCCACCTAGCGCCAAATCTCAGACCATGCATATGGCTGCAGTATTGAGTCAATATAGTTGGCGCGAAGAGCCCTGGGACTGACCCGGCAGGCGTTGATAACGGGGCGGCGGGGGAGGTCAATGATTCCGGATTTGAACCTGGATGGCGTGGCGGTAACGGCAAAGCCCGATCTTTTGCAGATCTTCAGTCAGACCAGGGTTGAAGTGTTGGCTGGAGCTCAAGGCTGGTGTCACTGGCGGCCGAAACAACCGGGTGAGGGCTTTACTTTGACGGTCCATGATGCGACCCGATGTGATGTCGATAGCCCCCCAAGAGAGGGGTACGAAGACCAAGAATGCGGAGCCGAGACCGAGGATTAGTTGACTGTTTTGGTCAAAGGCAGCTTACTGGAGATGATAGGGCTCCCGCTCCCGGCCATAAACCGTCGTAGTTAACAAAACTGATGGCCTGAACCTCATACCCTCGGGCAGAACAGACCTTAGACCTCATTCGCTGCCGACATTCGAGCCTGCTAGGGCGCAAGGGCAAGTGCCTTCTTCAAACTTGGGCTGATGGCTTCGGCCATGCGCAAAAAACCCAAGTCGTTGGGGTGGGTGCCATCGACCGTGGCCTCACCGTCTTGACCTAGCAAGGACTCTCCAGGCACGAAGAAGATGCGTTCGTCCTTGGCCATCAAAGCCGCGACGATGGGAGCCAAGACGGCGTTCTTTAAGGCATGGCCCGTTTGGTTCATTGGCCCCAGGCCCGCGTGCTGATAGCTGATATTGCCGAGCAAAATGATGGGCGTGCGTGGGTGCCGGGCACGCAGACGGGCCACAAAAGGCTTGATGCGTTCGGCAATTTGCTGCGGCGTCATGTTCGGCAAGGGGTCCAGGATGAACACGCTCGGGTTCAGTTCTGAGATCAAGTCCGCCGCAACCATCTCGGCATTGCCATTGCCCGAGAAGCCCAGGTTGATGACGGGCAGATCGAATTTGCGCCCCAGAATAGCGGTGTAGGCCATGCCAGGGCGAGAAGCACAACCACCCTGCGTGATCGACGTGCCGTACACCACAACCGATTGAGTGCTAAGTGGCGCCATGGCCGCTAGCTTGGCGCCCGCGGGCACGCCAATCTGCAGGTCTTCAATGCCGTTGTACAGCGGCAGATACAAGCGATAGTCACGCATGCCGCCACCGGCCGGCACGCTGGCCAGTTTGACGAGATTGGTCGGGCTCTCGGTCGGGCGGCCCACGCCCAACCACTGCCAGCGCCCCTCGTGGCGCACATAAAGGTCCAGCCCGCTCATCCCCGTGGCGGGCATGTGATCCATCGCCAAGCCGGGGTTGAGCAGGGTCCAGCGCGCGCCGATTTCGCTGGCATCGGTGGAGAAGTTGATTTCGATACCGGCGCTGTGGCGGCTCAAGCTCCAGACTTCTGGCCGCACGATTCGCTCTGCCCGCGCCGGCAGGCGATCCCAGGGCTTGGCCAGTTCTTTGACGGGCCAACCGGCGCTGCTGCGCCTGAGTTGCAGGGCCGAGTACCAACTCAAGTCACTGCCAGGCTGGCTGATCGAAAAATTCGGATCCAACTTCTCTGGGGCAAGCGCCGAGATGCTGGTGCTGCTGATGGCGTAGGTCGGAACGAAGGCACAGGCCAAACCAGTGATCAAAGAGTGAAGCTTCATGCGAACGAGCCCATGTATAGCGAGGCGGGATGAGGGAGAGGTGTATGGAGACACGCACCCCGATTCTGGCGCCCAGCCTTGCCAAGGCTGGGCCTGCCTGCAAACTTTTTCTCGGGCGGGGCGCCAAGGGCTGAACACGGCCCAATGCATGGCCTAGGCGGGGTGGCAGGACTTGACCCTCATTCCTCTTTCAGGCCGTGCGTGACGAGGCGAATATGGGCACTGAGTTACCAAGCAGTCAGTGCCCTCGAACTGTCGGCCTGCGCCAGGCCGACAGTTCGAACAATCGCTTGATAGCTGACGTTCGGTTCGCCGACCGTCCTCTTCAACGGCGGCTTACTGGCGATGGCGCGACCCTCCGCTCCCAACAAGTTCTTGTCATTCGGATGCGCAGAGTGGGCGCCAGCACCGTGCCCAAAGCTGAAACTCATATCGGCAAATTGCTTGCCTCGAAACGGACATTCAGCGTTTGAGGCTCGATGCACGCAGACACCGAATTTTGTGAAGCGCGCGATTCGGTCAATATGAATGGGCAGTTACTTGCAGGGTGAGGCCAGGATATTCCCCATTGACACCGGGCGAACCGTTGCCGTCTACTCTTTGGGGGAAATAACGCACAACCTTTGTTCAGGGGGTTAAGTGATGAGCTTTGATAGAGCTGAAAACAAATCTGATCAAACGGGGCTAGGCTGTGCGTGCCTTTTGGCCTTGGCTGCTGCTTCACTGCTTGGTTGCGGCGGTGGCGGTGGCGGTGGCGGTGGAGGATCCTACTCCCCTACACCGGTTACCCCAACTCCATCCATTACCGTGACCTGCCCAAATGGACAAGTCTCGACAGGAAGTTCGACCGATCTCGCCAACTCAGGCTGCGCCCCAGCCAAGATTTTGGCCGTCAGCCCTGCCAATGGCGAATCCTCGATTGCAGTCGATGGATTTTCTGGGATCGTCGTCACCACTGACAGCGTGCTGGACAGCAGCAGTACCCTCCCCTCGGGGATCACGGTCACTGCAGGCTCTTTGCCAATCGCTGGGAAAGTCGCCGCAGTAGATGCCAAAAGCATCAAGTTCGTTCCTGCTGCGCGCCTGCTAGAAAGCCAGACCTACTCCATCTCCGGTACTCTGAAAGACGCACTTGGCCGCAGCATTACCCTCGGCGCCCAATTCACGACTGCAATTGCTCCGGCGGGCAAGCGCCCGTTTGATGGAGTAGCCGGCAGCACAAATTCGCCCGGCAGTGCAGACGGTAGCATGATGAGTGCAAGTTTTCATTCTCCACGGGGCATGACTCTCGCCCTGAATGGCGATGTGCTTGTGGCCGATGGCTGCACTGGCTGGTTTGACTCCTATGGGAGCGTGCGAAGGATCTCGACAGGTGGTCAAGTCAGCACTTTAGTCGGTGGGCCGCGCTTCGCCGGTGTTGGAGCCGACGGCATCAACAACCGGCGCTGCTACACAGGCCTATCCCAACACCCAGACGGTAGCCTATTTGTGGCGGACCCGGTCAACCATGTTGTACTGAAGATTTCATCCTCTGGCATCACGACCATCGTGGCGGGCGCGGCAGGTCAAACAGGCACAGTGGACGGTCCCGTTGGTACTTCGCGTCTAAACGCGAATGGCATTGCCATCGACGCCGGTGGAACAGCCTATATCGCGGACACGGGTAATCACACGATCCGCAAGCTAGACGCGGCCAACGTCCTTTCGACAATCGGCGGCGCAGCGGGCCAGCGAGGCAACACAAACGGCGCGCTGAAAGACGCCCTGTTCAACGAACCTAGCACGATCAAGGTGAGCACCAAAGGCGAACTTTACGTCGGCGACCAAAACGGCGTGAGAAAGATCGAAACCGGCGTCGTGAGCTTGGTGATACCGCAGTCCCGCCTTATGGCTGACGCCTGCGGTTACCAGGGTCCCAATGCGCCTACTGACATTGTCCCGATGACGGACGGCCGAATGGCCGTCGCCATTTGCAATCATGTCTTGATCTATGAGGGCAGCCAGTTGCAATTGCGAGTCAATGCGGGTCTCGGCGACAGTGATGGAAGCGTTGCGTCAAGCACTTTCGCTCAACCCTATGGGCTCATCCAGCTTCCTGGCGGAGACCTCTTGATCAGCGATACTGGCAATCACAATATTCGGCGCCTGTCTGTTGCCAGCGACACGATCCAACTCTATGCTGGCCAGCGCAGCCCCTTCCAGACGACCGTCGGCCCTGCGATAACAGCTACGATTAGCTACCCAAGATGTCCTGTTGTGAACAGCGGTGGTGAAATCGTCTTCTCAAGCAACGCGAACGTCATGCTGCTCTCGAAGACGGGTGAGATTTCCAAACTTATCTCGTCCGATCACGACAGCTACTGCCCCATTGCCTTTCGCGGCGATGGGAGTCTCGTGGCGAGCAAGCTGCCAGGTATCGTTCAACGATTCAATGAGACCGGCACTCTCCTCGAAACCTTGGCCAGGGACCTTCCTGTCCATGGTGCGATCAGCATTAATGGCGGCGGCGAGATCTTCTTCGGTGATGACAACGGTTACGTCAGCCGCTACAGAAATGGCGTGATCGAAAGGTTCTCCGACATTCAAATCGGAAACTCCGTCGTTAGCAACTTGATTGCGCTCGATGACGGGACAGTGATCGCTGAGGGAGCCGGCGCGATCTTCCGACTCAATTCAACCGGCAAGGCAACCGTTCTCGCGGGCAAGTGGCGTGAAACCGGATCGGCGGATGGGCCGGCCGGTGAAGCCCGATTTGGGGCCATCTACAGCATGACAATGGGCAAGGACGGCGCCATCTATATTGGGGACGTGGGAACGACTCGTGTCCGTCGCATCTTAGAAGGCCGAGTCGATACGGTCGTTGGGGTCTACGGCATAAATGAAACCCATCTCGGATCCATGCCTGGAAGCATCGGCGATGTAGCCGGGCTGGCCTACGACCCGAGTAGCAACTCTTTGGTCGTCACGAACAATTCAGCAATCATGAGGATACGCTTACCTTAATCAATCTTTCCGGCGAGCACAGATCTTTGCAGATCTAACTATGCCAATGAGGTCAAAGTAAATATTCAAGTGGGTTCCGCCCATTCTGTTGCTGCTGATTTAGGGAGGCAGTTTGCGGGCAATTGCCGACAAAACTGTCGCCCGGTAACATGGTTGGCGTGACCAGCCACCCCTCGGAGTGAGCTATGAATTTGCTGCGTCTTTGGCTTTACTTCACCACCGCCGCTCTACTAGCGTGGCACTCCGGCTCATCACTGGCTCAGATCCCGTCGCCGCCAAATGAGGCTCCTCTCATCGGGTCTTGGCTGGTCTCCGTCGCCGGCGAGCAAGCCACGCGAACACTGATCATTTCCGAGGTCGCGCCAACCGAGACAGCCGCACTGCTGGCTGTGAGGTACGGCATGTCATCCGGCAAGCAGAGCGCCATAGAAGCAAAGATGATTCGCCTAGGAGTCGTACGTCAGTTGCACCTAGTAACTCAGGCCGCCACTATTATTGAAGCTACGGAGCAGCCCGACGGTACGTTCACCGGCACCTTCACTCTCAAGAACGGCGCCGTAAAGGACGTACTAATCTCCCGACTACGAGAGCAAGACCTTCGAACTCCATCCCAAGCCGACTTGGAGAACTTCAAGCCATATGAACTTGTAGGAGACTGGATCTTTTTGAACTCTAGTTCGGGTACCAAATACGGTGGAGACGTCGCTGTGAAAATTGACAAGTTGGACAAGCTTGGCACGATGCGCGGAATGATTTCATATGACGGCCGACAACTGAATGACGCCTGCGGAACTCGCGGTGTGCTCAGCGATGAACCGGTTGCGGCTGAGATTATCAAATCTCGAGATGAGTACCGCATTTCCTTTATGACCAAATGCTTGCGGGGTCAGAGTCCGAGGCTCTTCAGTTGGACTCTGGTTTGCGACACTGCAAGCTGCACCCAGCCAACAGTACTGCCGCACGGACGGGGTGTACTTACGCTGACAGAAAAGCGATAGGTTGGTGCTAAGTTCTGCGTGGCGCGCCCATGACGCCCAGCAACCGCTGCATTCTTGACTTAGAGGTAGGCATTCTGGATGCCCGCTATGGGCACACCAAGCAGCACAGCGAAAAGTGACCTGCCGAAGACTCATGGGGCAGGCTCGATACATATGAGTCTGCAGGGCCTAGCGTGGGCTTCATTCGGAGCCTAGAAAGGCTGCGCGCATGTGTTCTGCAACACGCTTGATACAGCTTGTTACGCGGGTAAGCACCCGTATTTACAGTGCTCTAGCCGACACTGAGTCAACGGTGCAAAACGCACCTGCAGACCCAGGAGAGACTTGATGAACTCAGCCAATTTCACTCGCCATGCAGCCCGTTTTGTTGCCTTGACCGTCTTCTCAGCGCTGGCCTCGGTCGGCTCGGCTCAAGCCCATCAGTTCACCGGCGAAGCGCTTGACGATGCTGCTCTCTCGCAAGTTCACGGCGGTTTTGGCGAGGCCTTGCTTGGGCCTTTGATGGCCGGCACGGTTAACACGCAGCACGTAGAGATGGAAGACTATTCTCGCCAACTGCCGACTTTGCAGGCCCTGCTGGCCATGGCCAACAATGCGCCGCGCCACGGCGACATCACCGTGCGCATCAATGAAGCGGCACGCAGCCAAATCAGTATGATCATGCCGGCCGCTGCTGTGCTGACCATCCCGGTTTTTGGCATGTTCATGCTGCCGATGCTGCCCGCCACGTCCTTGCAAAATCTGGCGCAGAACCAGCCCAAGCAACAGTGCATCAAGACGCCTTGCTGAAAATGAATGGGCCGGCCGGGCTCGGTCAAACGCCCACCACCTGATCAGCGCGCTATCGGGGCCGCCCGAAGTTTCAGCCCGACCGTTTCGGTCCCTCTCTGTCGGTCACATCTGATGCTTGGTCCTGTTGGGGTGTGGCGCCCAAATTTGGGCAGCCAATCATCGGGATGCCGCGGAAGGACACGGACCTGGCAAGACCCCTCCACCCGAGACGCCTCTGGATCGCGTCTCAGTGCCTCGGCTTCAGTAAGGCGACAGTTCGAGAGGCCAATCTTGCAGGTGACTGGGTTGCGCATCAGCCAATACCAGAACTCGACTTGTTTCATAGCATGAGCTTCCTGTGACTTTGCTCGATCCCGGGGATCGCTTTTCTTTATGCTGCTAGCAGGGCATCGGCTGGATCGTCTTTGTAGTGCCGGGTGGGGGCTGCGGCCAAGATCTCATTTGCAACGCTCCTGCTTTCTGCCAGCAGTGGCCGAAGTTCTGGATCAGCCTTGATGCGTCGCCAGGCAGCTCTGATCGGCAAGGCGAACTGAGGGCGCAGTCGTGCAATGGCTTGAAGCTGCGGCCCATGCCGCTCAGGCAAAACTTTCCACCAGGACACGATGCTGTCGGGATCGGTGAGGTTCAGGATCATCATTGAGCTCCGGCTGGATGGCTTGTACTGGTTAAATATACAGTATTTATGGGCGTGTTGCCAATGGATTTGAACGTGCCCAGATGCCGGACTTGACGGCGTTGACTTCACTCCGAGTCGTATCGGCGATTCCGCCCGTGCGGCAAATGCGAGCGCAACCGCCAACACCTTGAGCAGGGTGAAGCAAGGCTGCGAAGACGATGCGGCGAATGGCAGCGACAGGGTCAGTGTCAGCGCGGCGACACTGCTGTATCAAAGCATGGCGAACGCATGGTCAATTCGGCATAACCGCATGTTTAAGTGCCGCCAACCGCACAGAGACCGCATGTTCTGCTCGGACTTACGTCATGTGTGGGAACCCGTCCTAACCCTCGCACCTTGCACCCCTTAGCCAGGATTCGACGGGGGCAAGCCCTTGGTCGGAAATTTTTCCGGGACTTCCAAGCTGGCCCTATAAGGACCGAGGGAATCAGCCGATAGGGAGCCCTACGGTGTGATGTGATCTTGGATCATGGCGGCCCGGCTGTTCCTGGCGCTTCGGTCTTCTTCGCCGCCAAGCTTGAGCCGACCTTCGCAGCCTGGCCAACTGAACCGCACAGAGGCCATTCGGGAAATATGGCGGAACTTGGCCCTATAAGCACTTGTGTGGTTTCCGGCCCTTGATCAGGTGTCTTTTTTCACTTTTCGCAAAAGCTCAAATTGCTCGGGGTTTGCTCGGTCCTGCCGCAAGTCTGCAGCCGAGCAACGACCTTGCCTAGAGTGGCGGGAATTGCCCCCTAGGCTATGGGATTGGTGAGTGCGGCCCGGGACTCCAACATGGAGTCATTGCACGGGCGCGTCTGGCGGCCGTGCCGCCGGACCCTCGACGCGGTGACGTAGGAGCTGGCAATTCTGTTTCACCGCGCTAAACGATAGGCAGGGAACAAATCATGGCCTCACAACGTCGAGCCCTTTGCGTGGGCATCAACCATTTCAAAAATTTGCCCAACGCGACGCTTCAGGGCTGCGTCAACGATGCGCACGACATGCAGTCGCTACTCAGCGCCAAGCTAGGCTTCAGTGCTGCTGACATCACCGTCTTGGCGGACGCCCAGGCGACCAAGGCAACAATCATGAGCAAGCTGCAGGGCATGGTGGCCGATGCCAAGGCGGGCAAGCTGAACTATTTGGTTTTCAGCCTGTCCAGTCACGGCACCCAGGTACCCGACTTGAGCGGCGACGAACCTGACCGAGCCGATGAGGCCTTTTGCCCCCATGATTTGATCGCCGTGGGCGGCAACTGGGACCCCGCCCACATCATCACCGACGACGAGTTGCACGATCTCTTCGTGCAGCTGCCGGCCAATGTGCTGCTTGAGGTCTATCTGGACACTTGTCACAGCGGTACCGGCCTGAAGGCCTTAGACCTGGCCGCAGACCGCCGGCCGCGCTATCTGCCACCGCCGACATTGGCTGGCTTTTTGGCACTGGATGGGCGGCGCCCTCGCGGGCTCAGGCACACGCTCAGCGCCAAGGCTTTGTCGCACAATATTCTATGGGCTGCCTGTCGCTCAGACCAGACCAGCGCAGACGCACATATCGCCGGCGGCTGGCATGGCGCCTTCACCTATTTCTTCTGCAAGGAGATGATGAGTGGAGGCAACCTGCTGGCCCGCAAGGACGTGCTGACCAAGGTCCGGGCGGATTTGGTTGCCGGCCACTACAACCAAACGCCGCAACTCGAAGCCGATGCAACCAACCGAAATACAACGTTGGCCTGAAAGCACGAGTTCAAGCCCAGCTCCCTGAGCGCTGCAGTCCCCGGAACGCAAGCCGTTGTCAGAGGTAGCGGCGTGATTCAAAGATGGGTAGCACTTTGACCTGGCAACCTGAGCGCATTCCTCGAAGTGTTAGGGAGGGGGCAGCGGCAGCGTTGAATAGCAAATCAAGTAGTTCAGATCGAGCAAGTGGCGAGCCGCATCGGGCAACTGGTGCGGCTTTTTGCTATGCGTTCAAATCGGGTTTGCCCGATCGCTTGGTGCCTAGAGTGGAAGTTCTGAAGTTGCCTCGATGGTCAGAAATGACTACAGGGGTTTGCAGGTTTGGACAATTCAATGCCCGTGGTAAAAACTATTCAAATCGGCGGTTTGGTACGAGGTTTGCGTCAGCCAGTCGAGATGCCGAAACCAAATATTGGCGGAGTCGCCTCGATATATGAAAGCGGAGTCGCCTGATCACCTAGTTAGGAATCGCAAATGCAACTCCCCCCTGTCCCAGGCGTCTACGTCGTCGAGCTGCTTAACGAGGAGCCGATCTCGGTAAACGCTGATCGCCCGGTGATCGCGGAGCGCTGCATCAAGGTTACGCGGGCGAACTGCAAATACGGAAAGGCTGCGAACTTGGCTCGAAGGCAACGGGAGTATCACAAGACTTTCGGCGCACAGAACGTTCGCTTTCGGTTCTTCAGCACTACGGAGCAGCACGCGCTTGTTGAAGCGCTGGTTGGGCAGCGACTAGCGGCTTTCCGAATCCCCGGAGTGACCGGAAGGCTGAACGAATGGCTGCAAGGTATTGCCGCTCACGAAGTGGAGGCGGTCGTCAAATCCATCTTGGCCACACTCCCAACAAGCGCACCTACATTGGGCTCTGGGCCAACGAGCAATCGTGTCGCGCGCCCGGTTTCACAAGATCCGGTCGGTGTCTCACCCACCAGATTGGTTGAAGCCGCACGTTACCTAGAACGGCAAGCAATGTCAGTCAGCCTGTTGAGAGACCTGCATCACTCGCCTCGTAGGGATGAGACCTTCGCAGCGACTCTCCGGTACTTCAGCAAAAAGACTGAGCTTCGGCTGAACAATCAGCTCTACGGCGCACGTCTGATCTTTGTTGCCGCCGAACACCGGGCAACCGGCCTACCTTTCGAACAGTTGGTCCAAGCGGCTCTGCGACGACACCCGAGGTGATGCTTGCGATGTAGGTCAACCGGATCGCCAACGGCCAGGGTGGCACGCCGCCGCCAACACGCATAGCTGGCAAGAAGCCTTCGTCGGCATGGAGATTCAAAGCCCGTGCGGCGCCGATATGTCGAGTTGCCGTGCGTAGGCCAGCGTGGAGGCGGAACGCAGTAGCAGAAGGCATGCCAGATAGATCAAATGGAGGTTTTAGATGGAACGACGTAAATTTTCAGCAGTGAGGTCGAGCTGGCGCGGATTGGGTGTCTTGGCCGATGAGGTCAAAGCATCTGCTGACCGGGCTTGTTTGGCTATCGACAACGCGTTGGAATTCGTGGCCCAGAGTAACGCGCGAATCGAGGCAATGGAGTTGGCGGCCGCTCAAAGCCTTGTTGCTCAGCGCTCGTCAGCCAATTGACCGGGGCGTCTATCGATATATTGGGGGTTTCGTGCCCGTGTGAGGGTGGCGGCAACTGAGGCCAGCTACCGCAAGCAGATGGGCCTGCGGGGTGCCAAGTTCGACGGCATGCGCTGCAAAGCGATGCCCGACCGAATGCCCTTGCTTGCGTTTGACGAGCAAGACCCTACCGAACCCCTGCGCTGGTCGCCCGGCGCTGCTGTAGCCCCGTCTGAGCCCGTGGGCGAGGGGGCTGCATGAAGGGCAAGCTCACCGTTTACCAGATCGAGCTGATGAAGTACCTGCTGGCGGGCTCGCCCGCCGGCTCCGGGGCGATCGACTTTGACGAGCTGCTGGGCCTGCTTAGCTGGGCGCCGACGAAGGCGGCGGCCCACTTCTCCCTCCGGGCGCTCACCCGCCGGGGCTTGATTCAAAAGCTGCCCAACCTGGCAACCCGAAGGGGAAGGCAGCGGGTTTGCCTGGAACTGACAGAACTGGGAAAGCAAGCCCTGGACCCAAGACTGACCCCAAGCCAGGAGAAAAGCCCAAGCCCGGAGAAAAGCCTTCTCACGCCCGGGGTTCCCTTTCTTGAAGAGGCAGATTTAGCGTTTTCTGGTTTAACACCTCCTGGTCAAGGCTTTCTAACGCCCGGGGTTCCTTCTCTTGAAGATGAGGATTTCCAGCCAGAAGAGTTCATTGTTGAACCATAAAAAGATTGTGTTTTTAGGGTCTTTTTTTGGTTGCTTTTCTTAGTCGCCCCGGGGTTAGCTAAGTNATTTTAAAGAGAAAAGTGACCAAATTAGCGAAAAGTGGTTTTCCCCTTATATATAAACCCTCTTAAATTCATAAACACAAACATTTAGATCATTGATCAATGCTGTGTTAGTGATCACTAACAAAAGAAGCACCCGGCTGCGCATGAGAATCAAGATCGGGTCCATGTGCTCTGCGCATGTGGGCGTAGGCTGAACTCGGACGGGGTGTTGGAGCCTACGTTTCAGCCAACGCTGTTTCTCGCATCGGTCGGGCCCAAAAGAGTTCCGTTGGCGATTTAAGCCGTTTTAATGACAAGGTGTACCCTACGTATGTCTAGTGAAATTAAATCGCTTCTGGGGTGCATTGGGGCCTTTCTTGGGTGGGTGTGGTTCTGGGGTGTTCAAGTTGGGCGACAGATGACCGCTCGGTGCGCCACCTACATTCAGTCTCTGTGCCTGCGGGACACCTTCGTTCGACTGCCCCGGGGGGAGCGTTGACTGCGACGATAAGACGGTTCGCAACCTGGCGACCGAGTACATCGCCCGGCTGGAAGACGACCACCGCACGGAATTGCCGGTCTGGCGGGGCGTTGGTCCTTCAATCCAAGAGCGTGGGTGAGCGTGCCGAATTAACTGATGGCCTGGACGTAAGCTCTCCGCCTCGAACTTACGGAAGGTAGCCTCTGCGTGGCGCTGCCGCGAAATTTGGACGCCCCGGTGGACCCGCGCTCAATCCACCGTCTTGACCACCGGTATGCCGTTGTTGCCGACCGGGATGTAGATCTGGGTGTGGTTCGGGCTGCTGGCCATCTTCTCTTGTGCCTTGATGGCCTCGTGCTGAAGGTAGCGGTCGGTCAGGGTGGCGTTGATGATTTGCTGGGCGTGCGCAATGCCCTTGGCTTCTTCGACCCGTATCTCCGCCTTCTGGGTTTCCACCTTGATCAGTTGCTCCTGTTGGCGGATTTTGATTTCATTGAGCTTGACCTGATTGGCCGCGGTGGCGCGGGCCTGATAGCGGGAATACTCCGGGATCGAGAAAATCAACGAAAAAACTGCAGCGATGAATAATAAAACATAAAACAATATTATGTTGATTGCTGGCGTTTTGTGATCATCTCTGAGGTTTTGTGTGACTGCTTCGATTTGTGTTTCCATGATTTTTGAGTTTATATTCCTGGTTTGTGTTTGAATTACTTGTGCCGATGAAGTGATTGGCTTTGGTATTGTTTTTTAGTATCGATTGGCTGTCCAGTTATATTCGTGGCTCGATGCGAACTCGCGCCAGGACGCTTATCTGCGCGTAGCCGTTCAGGGCATCCGCGCGGCACACATTGCCAGTGCCCGCCACAGCTGCGTGAGAAGCGCTTTCATCGCGGTCTGTCTGCTGGATATGATGGGCACTCAGGGGAGGGCGGCCAAAAAGTGAAAATCACAGGCTGCTCCAGATCGGAATGGATCGCACGTTGTCTGCATTGAGCCGCCCAGCGCTTGGGTTGGTGCTTGATGCACAGGCAAGGCTGGCGGTTCTTTTCAAGCAGGCAAATTCACGCCCAGCAGGGCAAGTGACTGCCCTCCGCTGTGCGGAGCTCTATCCCGGCGTGGGGTGAGGCCAAACGACTTTCAAGAAGAACCGCGACAAAGACCATGCGCCATGACATCAAGAGAACGCTCTCGGCCATGCCCAAGGCTTTAGCCCAACTTTCCTTTTGCTCACCACGATCATCCAGATGAACAAAGACATCGCTTCCAAACTGCACGCCAGCCGCAAGGAGCTGTTGGACATTGGCCTGCGCAACAACCTGGTCAGCTTCAGGAAGACAGCCAAAAACCTAGCTTTGATACAGGCGGATGCCGGTGAGGTGTTCGAGGCGGTGTATGGGGAGGAGAAGGCGCTATCGTTCTTTGCGTCTGAGGCTAAGCCCAAGCGCACGGCCTCAACGAAGGTCAAGGACCAAGAAGCAGCAACAGAAGAGGACGGTGAAGATGAGCTGGATTCCTCGGATTTGGAATTGCTGAGCGAGCTGAGCCAGGCCCGCGCCTTAGCCGGCGTAGCTGTCACTGCCGGCGAAGAGCCCACGGCCAAGGGTCGCGGTAAGGCTGCCAAGGTGCGGCTGCTGACGGCGTTGGATGAAGAGCGGCTGTTTTTGCAGTTGCTCAAGATGCGCGCCGAGGCGCAGAGTTATGTGGAGGAGCAGGGCGTCAACGTGCTTTACCTGGCGCTGGGTTTCCTGCACTGGTATGAGAGCGACAGCTCGCAGGAAGCACGCCGGGCGCCTCTAGTGATGGTGCCGGTGAAGCTGGTGCGGGTCAGCGCCCAGGAACCCTTCAAGCTGGAGTACACCGGGGACGAGTTGGTGATCAACCTGTCGTTGGAGGCCAAACTGAAGGCCGATTTCGACATCCGCTTGCCTGCCTTCGATATGGAGGCTGAACAGGCTACAGAGGAGCTAATTCGCTACTTCAAGGCCGTTGGCGAAGCCGTTCGACTGCAAAAACGCTGGAAGGTGCAGGCGAACGAGTTGGTGCTGGGCTTCTTCTCCTTCGGCAAGTTTCTAATGTTCAAGGATCTGGACCCGCAGAGCTGGCCGGCCGAGAAGTCGCCGGCCAATCATGCGGTGATCGGGCGTCTGCTGCGGGGTGGATTTGGGTCCGACGCGCCGGCGTATACCGATGACGTGCATGTGGACAGCGTGTGCTCGCCCGGCGAAGTGCATTTTGTAAAGGATGCCGACAGCAGCCAGACGCAAGCAATTCTGGAGGTGCGCGCGGGCTCTAATCTAGTGATCCAGGGGCCGCCGGGAACGGGCAAGTCGCAAACCATCACTAACTTGATCGCCGAGCTGATCAGCCAAAACAAGACTGTCTTGTTTGTGGCCGAGAAGATGGCGGCGCTGGAGGTGGTTAAACGGCGGCTGGATGAGAGCCATTTGGGCGATGCAGTGCTGGAACTGCACAGCCAACGGGCGACTAAAAAATCGGTGCTGGATGAGTTGCAGCGCTCGCTCGACCATGGCCGACCGCTCAACGACCAGGGCGAACAGGACATCGCCAATCTGACCGAGGTGCAGGAGGAATTGAATCGCTACTGCGCCGTGGTGAGCAGCGAGGTGGGCAGCAGCGGTTTGCAGTTCTTGGAGGTGCTGGGTCGCTATATGCGCTGCAAGCGCGAGTGGCCGTCGCTGGCTCCGCTGGATTTCAAGCCGATGGCGGCATGGAGCGAGTCGCTGTTTTTGCGCCGCAAGGAGCGCATGCGTGAACTGCAAGTGCATCTGAAGGAGATGGGGCGGCCGGATCAAAGCCCATTCTGGGGCTCGACCAAGACCTTCTTTACGCCGGTGGATGAAAGTGCGGCCGCTGATGTGTTGCAGCAATCGCTGCAATATGTGGAGATGCTAAAAAGCCGGGCCGATGAACTGTCGCAGCGGTTGATGCTGAGCCAGCCAGTTACCGTGCAGGACATTGATGTGGTCTGCCGTGCAGCGAGACGGGCCGCACAGGCGCCGCGGTTGCAGGGGGTTCAGCTATCGACCCAGGACTGGCAGCTCCGGCGAGATGCCTTGCGGGCCCTGATTGATGCGGGCCAGGCGATGAGCGGGCTGCGGCAGCAATTTGACGCGGTGCTGGTGGATGTGGCTTGGGCCCAGGACTTGCTGCCGGTGCGGCAGGTGCTGCTCAGCCATGGCAGCAAGTGGTGGCGTTTTATGTCCAGCGCGTTCAAACAGGCCAAAGGGCGGCTGCAGTCACTGGCTCGGGCTGAGCTGCCTAAAGCGGCCAGCGAGATGCTGAAGATGGTAGACGGCGTGATGTCCTACCAGCAGCATGAAAAAGTGTTCCTGCAGCAGGAGACGTTAGGTCAGGCCTTGTTTGGCGCGCAGTGGCAGGGCCGGCAGTCCGATTGGGTGGTGCTGGACCGGCTGATGAGCTGGGTGGTGAGTCTGCATGACGATATGGGCAAGGGCGAGATCCCGGCCGGTATCGTTGACTTCTTGTCTGGGCATGCGGATGCGAGTGGCCTGGGCGATGTGGCGCAGGTGATCGAGAACCTGATGGCCGACACCAAGGCCGGGCTGACCCAGGTTTCAGACATCTTGGGCGTCTCGCAGCAGTCGGGCGGGCAGGATCTGCTGACCACTCCCTTGGAGCGGCTGGCCGAACAGCTGGAACAATGGCAAGTTGGCTTGGGCTCACTGCGGCATATGGGGCGTTTCAACGCCTTGGCAGAGCAACTGCGCAAAGAAAAGATGGCGCAGTTTGTGTCGCATGCGGCGGTTTGCGAGCGGCCCGAGCAACTTGGTGGATTGCTGGAGCTGAGCTGGTACTCGGGCTTGCTGCAAAGTGTCTACGCGGAGAACCCGACGCTGCAACATTTCGACCGGATTCAACATGAACACCGGATTGCACGCTTCCGCGAGCTGGACCAAGCCTCGTTGCGGCATGCGCAGACGAAATTGGCGGCCAAGGTCTGGGCCGCCAAGCCGAACTTGAATCAGCCGGGCGAGATGGGTGTGCTGCGGGCCGAGTTCAACAAGAAGAAGCGGCATCTGCCGATCCGGCAGCTGATTCTCAAGTCGGGCCGGGCGATTCAACAGATCAAGCCGGTGTTCATGATGAGCCCGATGTCGATTGCCAACTTCTTGCCGCCGGGGATTCTTGAGTTCGACGTGGTGATCTTTGACGAGGCCTCGCAGGTCAAGGCCGTGGATGCGTTTGGCGCGATCTTGCGCGGCCGGCAAGTGGTGGTGGTGGGTGATACGCGCCAGATGCCGCCGACTGACTTCTTTGGCCGCGATGTGGAGGTGGATGACGAGGACAACACCACCGGCGACATCGAGAGCATCCTGAGCATGTTCAAGGCGGCCGGTTGTGCGGAGCGTTACTTGCGCTGGCATTACCGCAGCCGCCATGAGTCCTTGATCGCCGTTTCCAACGCCGAGTTTTACGACAGCAAGCTGGTCATCTTTCCGACCGCAGGTACCGACCCGATGGTGACCGGCATTGGTTTTGAGCACTTGCCCGAGGCGCTGTACGACCGGGGACGCACCCGAACCAACAAAGGCGAGGCCAAGGCGGTGGCACAGGCGGTGATGGCGCATGCGATTGAGCGGCCACAGTTGTCGCTCGGGGTGGCGGCGTTCAGTGCAGCGCAGCGCGATTTGATCGATGTCGAGGTGGAGCTTTTGCGCCGGCGCACGCCGCAGGCCGAGGCCTTCTTCAGCCAGCACGCCAGCGAGCCCTTCTTTGTAAAGAACCTGGAGAACATCCAGGGTGACGAGCGTGACGCCATCTTCATCAGCATTGGCTATGGCCGCAACGAGACGGGCAAGATCGCGCGTGAGTTCGGCCCACTGAACAAGGAGGGTGGGCATCGCCGTCTGAACGTGCTGATCTCGCGGGCCAAGATGATCATGCGGGTGTTCTGCAACTTCAAGGCGGAAGACATGGCGCTGGATGCCACGGCCAAGCATGGTGTGAGGGCCTTGAAGAATTTCTTGAAGTACGCGGAAACGGGCCAGCTGGAGGTGAGCCACGAGACGGGCAAGGCGGCTGACTCGCCGTTCGAGACCGAGGTGATTCTGGCCCTGCGTGAACTGGGGCACGACATCGAACCGCAGGTGGGCACGGCGGGCTACTTTATCGACATGGCGGTGCGCGACCCCGCGAAGCCTGGGCGTTACTTGCTGGCGATTGAGTGTGACGGGGCGGCATATCACAGCTCGCGTTCAGCGCGCGACCGGGATCGCCTACGCCAGGGTGTACTTGAAGGCTTGGGCTGGAACTTCCATCGCATTTGGAGCACTGATTGGTTTCGCAATCGGCAGCAGGAACTCAAGCGCGTGGTGGCCGCTATCGATGCGGCCAAGGCAAGCGAGGGCCGCGTTGTTCTGGCGGTGGTCAAGGATGCGGCGCCGGTTGAGCATGTAATTGAACGGGGCGAGGCGGCCAGTGAGGTCGAGGTGAACTTCACACAGCCTTATGTCAAGGCTGCCCTTGCTCCGGTCGGTGGCGTGGAGTTGCACTTGGCGCCCGTTGGCGACTTGGGCCGTATGGTGGTGCGGGTGGCCAGCGTCGAGGCTCCGATCCACTTCAGTGACCTGACCAAGCGTTTGATGGAGGCATTCGGCGTCGTGCGCGCTGGGAATCGCATCACGGCCAGGGTGCAAGAGGCGCTAGACCATTGTGTGCGAGGCGGCAAGGTCCATTGGCGTGGCGACTTTGTCTATGTCCCCGGCGATGGACAGATCGTTCCAAGGGATCGGTCACTGTTCAGCGCCACCGACAAGAAGATCGAATGGGTGGCCCCGGAGGAGATTGACGCGGCACTTCAGGAAAGTGTGCGGCTGGGCTACTCGCTGAGCTTGGATGATGCGGTGGCGGAAGCGATCAGGTTGCTGGGCTTTGGCCGTGCGACACAGAAGATAGGCGCGGCTGTGGAGGAACGGATGGAGGCGCTGGTCATGGCTGGAGTGCTGGAGCGAGTGGGGACCGTGGTGACGTTGGCGACTAGTGCGAGCTTTGGTTAGTGCTGACCGGTGGCCTCTGTGTTTCTGCCCAATTACCACCAGGAAGCAGAGGCAGCTTGGCATGCGTACATCAAGCTGAGCCAGAAAGTTTCCAGTGATGGCCAAGGGTCGAGCTTCGATGCCGCTCGATCACGCGATATGTACCGATAATTTTTGACGTTACTATTGTCTCAAACACAATTACCAGGGGAGGGCAATGGCACAGGCAGAACGGCTTTACAAGCTGAATCACTGGCTCGATTCAGGTCGCTGCCTTACTCGGCAGTTTTTGCTTGCTGAGTTAGAGGTGTCATCTTCAGCGCTAAAGCGTGATCTGGCGTTCTTGCGGAATCGCATGAACGCGCCGATTGTCTTCGATCACGATCAAAAAGGCTGGCGGCTTGACAAGGCGCAACAGGCGGTTGGCACCCAATACGAGTTGCCGGGCCTTTGGCTGAGCGCAGAGGAGATTCATGCGCTTCTAACCATGCAGCATTTGTTGTCCAATCTCGACGCCGGCGGTCTACTGGGACCGCACATCGCCCCGCTGATGGGGCGCCTGAACCAACTGCTGGGTGCAGGCGCGGGTGCAAAAGCAAGCGCCGAGTTGGCGTTGCGCATTCGGGTTCAAACCGTAGGCGCGAGGCGTTTGCATGTGCCGAATTTCCAGGCCGTCGGCAGCGCGCTGCTGCGTCGCCAGCGCCTATCCATTCAATACCAAGGGCGGGGACGAGATGGCGCCCAAGACCATGTGCGTGAAGTCTCGCCGCAGCGTCTGATCCACTACCGTAGCAACTGGTACCTGGACGGTTGGTGTCATTGGCGCGAGGGTTTGAGAAGCTTTGCGCTGGACGCGATCCAAAGCATACGGGTGCTGGACCGCCCCGCTATCGAAGTCCCCGGCGGCGAGTTAGATTCAGTGTTGGGTGCCGGTTATGGCATTTTCTCAGGTCGCGAGGTGCAATGGGCCACGCTGCGCTTCACCGCTGAGCGCGCGCGCTGGGTCGCCGCCGAATCCTGGCACCCCACGCAGCGTGGCCGCTTTGAGGCGGACGGGCGCTATGTATTGGAACTGCCTTACGCCGATCCGCGCGAGTTGGTGATGGACATCCTGCGTCATCTGCCGGAAGTGGAGGTGCTGGGGCCAGCGAGCTTGGCAAAAGAAGTGGAGAAAAAAGTTCGCGCTGCGTTGGAAAAAATGGCGGCAGGGTCATCTGGTGAGCCTGCGACTTGCCATCATGAAGCCCAGTAGCAGTCAAACACCTCCGGGCCAATATGTCCAAAGCTGAACCGTCCGATGCCGCCCTGCACGCGCACAGCCAGAACGAATTGCGTGAATGGCACGGCCTTGCCGACCACCTCCACGAGGTCGGGCACATGGCGGGCGAGTTTGCAGCTCCTTTTGGCGGCTCGCTTTGGGCCGAGTTGGCGGGACGCTGGCATGACTTGGGCAAGGCCAGGCCCGGCTTTCAGCGCTATGTTCGCGGCGACTCCAACGCTCATATTGAAGGCCGGGTCGCCGGGGCTGACAAAACCCACTCCGCTGCCGGTGCGCTGCATGCGCGGGCGATGTTCAGCCAGACCTTGGGACCGCAGCAGGGTGAATGGTTGGCTCGGGCGCTCGAGTATCTGATCGCCGGTCACCACGGCGGTTTGGCCGACTGGAATGCCGGCGAGCTGGGCCCGGGACTGGCACCTCGATTGAAGTCGGCAGAGGCGCAAGCCGAGTACAAAGAGGCAATGCAGGTCGCGCTGACCGCTATGCCAGCGCTGTGCGCCGCACCAGCTGCGGACGAGCTGCGCAATGCAGGCTTGAGCGCCAGCAGCCTGCGAGATCGCAGCCAACCCTTGGCCCGCTCGATCTGGATGCGCATGCTGTTCTCGGCCCTGGTGGACGCCGATTTTCTGGACACTGAGGCCCATTTCAAGTCCAAGGCTACCGGACACCGTGCCGGCTTTCCAAGCCTGCAGCAATACCGCAGCCTGCTGAACGCCCATCTGACGAATATGGCCGAGCAAGTCGAACTGAGCGGGCGAGGCTACTCCGCCGTCATGTGTGCTCGGGCCGCCGTGCTGGCGCAATGTCGGGCCAAGGCCACCTTGCCGCCTGGCGTGTTCTCGTTGACCGTACCTACCGGGGGTGGAAAAACGCTTTCGTCGCTGGCCTTCGCGCTGGAACATGCCTGCGAACACAACTTGCGTCGCATCGTCTACGCCATTCCCTACACCAGCATCATCGAACAGACGGCCTCGGTGTTCGGTGCGATCTTCGGGCCTGAGAACCTGGTTGAGCATCACAGCCAGGCCGATGCCGACCCGGCGCAAGAAACCGCGCGCAGCCGGCTGGCCTGTGAAAACTGGGATTCGCCGCTGGTTGTCACCACCAATGTGCAGCTGCTGGAATCTTTGTTCGCCGATCGGCCCTCGCGTTGCCGCAAGCTACACCGGCTGGCCGACAGCGTCATCATCCTGGACGAGGCGCAGATGCTGCCGCCCGAGTTCTTGCAGCCGGTGCTGGACGCGCTAAATGTGTTGCTCACGCATTACGGCATCACTTTGCTACTTTGTACCGCCACCCAGCCGGCCCTGACTGAATTGGCTGCCTTCGATCCCAAGAAGAAACTGCGCGGCCTGCCGGTGCCGACGCCCATCATTGACGACGAGGCGGCATTGTTCGCGCAGTTGCGACGCACGGCGGTGCATTGGCCCACCGACCTCAACGCTCAGACCGAGTGGCCCGACCTGCTGCCTCGCTTGCTGGATCACCCAAGTGCTTTGGTGATCGTCAACACTCGCCGCGACGCGGCCGAGCTGACCCGCGCGCTACCACCCGGCACGCTGCACTTATCTGCCGCGATGTGCGGGGCACATAGACAGGCGACGATTCAAGAAGTTCGGCAACGTTTGAATGCGCAGCGCGACCGTGAGGCAACGGAACCCTTCTATGTGGTCAGCACGCAGTTGATTGAGGCCGGCGTCGATGTGGACTTCCCCGTTGTGTTCCGCGCCCTGGCTGGGCTCGACTCAATTGCCCAGGCGGCAGGCCGCTGCAATCGCGAGGGCTGGCAGGTGCAGGGCGATGTGCATGTGTTTGTGCGGACCATCCCGAAGTTGTTGGCGCAGCTGCGCAGCGCCGCCGAGACCACCCGTAGCCTGCATGACCAAGGCTTGACCGACGCACTGGCACCCGCTGCTTTCGATGGGTACTTCAAGCTCTTTTATACACGTCAACCCAGTTTCGACGCGCGCGATGTGCTGACCGAACTGGCCGACCCAGACGGCCGCCTGCAATTCAACTTCCGCAGCGCTGCCAAGAAATTCCGACTGATAGATGACGAAGACCAAGTCAGCCTGCTGGTTCCTTATCACTTGGTTGACGCCAAGCATGAGCAGCTAGAGCCGCTTATCGAAAAGTTGCGCCGAGGTGAGACTGACCGCTGGTTGATGCGCGCTACACAGCGCTACACGGTGACGATCAGAAAGCGCGAGCTGGAGAAGCTGGAGCGACAAGGCGATGTGCAGCCCTTGCTTCCGGGCTTGTACCTGTTGATTGACCAGACGATTTATCACCCGCTGTTCGGGCTGCTGCCAAGGGATAGCCCTTTGGACGCGGCCAGTTTGGTGCAGTAGGCTTGTGAAGTTATGGGAGAAGGAGAAAACTACATGAAACGCTACTGTTTGTCTGTGTCAGGCGAATTCGCCTGCTTCACGCGCCCCGAGATGAAGGTCGAGCGGGTCAGCTACGACATCATCACGCCATCGGCGGCGCGTGCGCTGTTCGAGGCGATTTTGTGGAAGCCGGCAATACGCTGGCATGTAAGGCGTATCGAGGTACTGAAGCCCATCCGCTGGATCAATCTACGACGCAACGAGGTTGGAGCTGTCATTTCCACCCGCAACGTACAGCAGGCGATGACGGTAGGTGAGGGTGATTTGGCGCTCTATGTCGAGGACGAGCGTCAGCAACGTGCCGGGCTGTTTCTGCGTGACGTGGCTTACCGGGTCCATGCTGATCTCGAACTGTGCAATGCGGAAAAGCCGCAGAAATATCACGAGATGTTCGAGCGCCGCGCCGCCAAGGGCCAATGGGTGAATCAGCCCTATCTGGGGTGCCGGGAATTTGCCGCCGATGTGCGTTTGGCCAGCGATGCGGCTGAGCTGGCGCCTGCCATTCATGAGAGTCGCGACCTGGGCTGGATGCTGCATGACCTGGACTTCGCTCAGGCCAGCAGCCCTCAGCCGCGTTTCTTCCGCGCGCAGATGAACAGTGGCGTGATTGAAGTACCGAGCTTTGACCACGCCGAGGTAGCGCAATGATTCTGCAAGCCCTGGCCCAGCTCTATGAGCGCCGCAGCCTCGATGCCGACCCCGCAAAGCGCCTGCCCTCGCCAGGGCTGGAGGACAAGGAAATTCCGTTCGTGGTCGAACTCCGAACAGACGGCAGCGTTGTGCAGATCCGCGACACCCGCATGCTGGACGGCAAAAAGCTGCGCGGCCAGACCTTTCTGGTGCCGCAAGCCGTCAAGAAAACCTCGGGCGTGGCGGCTAATCTCTTGTGGGACACCGCCGAGTACGTGCTCGGCGCCAGCACCAAGGCGAAGCCGGAGCGCTTGAAGGATCAGCAACAAGCTTTCAAACAGCGCATTCTCGACCTAGCCGAGCGAGCGCCGGACGATGCGGGTTTGCAGGCGGTGCTGGCTTTTCTGACAGAGCCACAGCTGGATGCACAGCAGGGCACGCCACTATGGGATGAGTTGGTGCTCAGCAACCCCGTGGTCAGCTTCGAGCTTCAAGGCGATGGCGGCAACCTAGTTTGCCAGAGGGCGGCCGTCGTCAGCGCCGTGCTGAATGGCAGCAGCGGTGGCGGAGCGAGCGCTGACGCCATGCAGGCGATGTGTTTGATCGAGGGTCAGGTCTTGCCGATTGAGCGCCTGCACACGGCCATCAAGGGCGTCTGGGGCGCACAAAGCTCGGGGGCCAATATCGTCTCGTTCAATCTAGACGCGTTCAACTCCTACGGCAAGGCCCAGGGCGGCAATGCCCCGGTGAGCGCGCGTGCCGCCTTCGCATACACCACGGCCTTGAACGCGTTGCTGGAACGCGACTCGCGCAACCGCGTGCAAGTGGGCGACAGCTCGACGGTTTTTTGGGCCGATGCAGAAACGCGCTTCGACTCAGAGTTCACGCTGGCGGATTTTTTCGGCGAACCCAAACCGGACCAACCTGATCGCGGCCGCGACGCAGTGAAGGCACTGTATCAAGCGCTGCGCAGCGGCCAATTGCCGGCGGCCGAAGCTAGTACGCGCTTCTATGTACTGGGGCTAGCGCCGAATGCTGCGCGCATCAGCGTGCGCTTCTGGCTGCCCGGCATCAGTTTTGCCGAGTTAGCCCCGCGCATTCAGCAGCACTTTGACGATTTGCGTACGGTGCGTCGCTTCGACAGCGACCTCGAACATCCGTCCTTGTTTCGGCTGCTTTCCAGCCTCGCGCTGCAGGGCAAGTTGGACAACGTGCCGCCGCGCTTGGCCGGCGAATGGATGCGCTCCATCCTGGAAGGCAGTGTTCTGCCTGCGGTGCTGCTTAACACAGCGGTTATGCGCTGCAAAGCCGAGCGAGACGTCAGCTATCTACGCGCCTGCGTATTGAAGGCTTGGTTGAACCGCCATGCGCGCGGCCAACAAGCCTCGGACCATCAACATTTCAAGGAGGAACTGGACATGAGCCAAGAAGAACCGGCCTACCGACTGGGCCGCTTATTTGCGACGCTAGAGCGCATTCAAGAACAAGCCCAACCGGGCATCAATGCCACCATTCGAGACCGCTTCTACGGCGCCGCGTCAACGACGCCGGTGGCGGTGTTCACCACTCTGCTGCGCTTGAAGAACGCGCATTTAAAGAAGTTGACGCAGGGGCAGCTGATCCATTTCGAGAGGTTGATTGGCGAAATTCTGCAACCGCTGCAGGGTTTTCCGCGCCAGTTGGCGCTGGCCGAGCAAGGCCAGTTCGCCCTCGGCTATTACCACCAGCGCCAGGCTTTTTATGCCAAGCGCCCCGACGACCAGCAAGACAACAAGGAGGTTTGATATGACTGCAGTGACCGGACGTTATGACTTTGTGCTGTTATTCGATGTGAAAGACGGCAACCCCAATGGCGACCCCGATGCCGGCAATATGCCGCGCTTGGACGCCGAAACCGGCCATGGGCTGGTGACCGATGTGGCGATCAAGCGCAAGCTGCGCAACTTCGTCCAGCTGGTCAAGGGCGCAATGCCGCCCTATGACATTTACATCAAGGAAAAGGCGGTGTTGGAACGAACCCACCGGGCTGCTTACCTGGCCATCGGGGCTGAAGAAGAGTTGGCCGATGACCCGGACGCCAAGGGCAAGAAGAAGCGCAAGGGCAGTGCTGACAGTGTGGACAAGGCACGCGCCTGGATTTGCCAGAACTTCTTTGATGTCCGCACTTTCGGCGCCGTCATGTCCACCGGCGTCAACTGCGGCCAGGTGCGCGGCCCCGTGCAACTGACCTTCGCCCGCTCGGCCGATGCCATCGTGGCCTCGGAACATTCGATCACCCGTATGGCCGTGGCGACCGAGGCAGAAGCCGAGAAGCAGGACGGCGACAACCGCACCATGGGTCGCAAGCACACCGTGCCCTACGGCCTGTATCGCTCGCACGGCTTTGTGTCGGCCTTTCTGGCCAAACAAACCGGATTTTCTGGCGAGGACCTGGAGCTGCTATTCAGTGCGCTGGAGCAGATGTTCGAGCACGACCGCTCCGCCGCGCGTGGCGAAATGTCTACGCGTGGGCTCTACGTCTTTAAGCACGACAGCGAGTTGGGCAACGCACACGCCCATGCCCTGTTTGATCGGCTGACGGTCGCACGCGTGGGCGCCAATGAAGCCGTGCGGCAGTTCCAAGACTACGCGGTGGCGTTCGACGGCAAGGCCTTGGCTGTTGGGGAGTCGTTGCAAGCCGCGCCTGGGGTGACTCTTATGCGACGCGCTTGACCCGAAGGCGGCGCTGATATTGCAAGACCAGCGCAATTTGGGCTGGTCTTCAGCGGCAATGCGGTAAATGAGGGAATAGGGAAGCCGAAGAAGCGGCAGTTTGCTTGCGTCTGCTGCGTCGGCGAAGCCAATTTTAGGGTCGGTCTTTGGCTAGACCGCCGTTCGGGCGAATAGCTGATAAAAAACCATCTGAAATCCTTGATCCGAAGCACTCGCGATACCAGGACAAGGTTTCTTTTAAGTTTCGACAGGCCGCCGGGTGGGCGATCAGCGTGAGCAAGGTTGCGGCCATCAGGCTTGGTGTTTTGCCCGCAGCTCGCTGATGCCTTCGTCCCCTGGGTCGGCACTGCACAGCGCCGCTGTCAACTTCTTGCATGCGGCGTTTGATCTTGGCCTCCCAGGCGGGGTCTGACAAATCAACGCCTTCCACGCTGGCCCAAAGGCGTTCAGCCAGCTCGGACTGCTCATCGGGCTTGAGCAGCAAGGCCGCAGCTTCGATGCTTTTGAGTGCGGTGGCTGATGGCTGGTCAACGGTAGCGGACATGCTGAGCTCCTGGCTGCAATGCCTGATTTTTTGGCGCGCCCATCAATCTGGATTGAGCGATATGGAATGAATGAAGCAAGCGAAGACCTCAGCCCCATCCCCTTGTCGGCCCTGCAGCACTGGGCCTACTGCCCTCGCCAATGCGCTTTGATCCATCTGGAGCAGGCCTTTGATGACAACGTCCACACGCTGCGCGGCAATGCCGTCCATGCCCGCACCGATCAGCCTGTTCTGGAAGTTACTCAAGGTTTACGGGTCGAACGCGCCTTGCCGCTCTGGCATGACGAGGTGGGCCTGATCGGCAAATCGGATGTGGTCGAGTTTGACGCCAAGGGCATGCCCTACCCGGTCGAATACAAGCATGGTTCGCGCAACAAGGCGGCCGACATCGCCGCCTGCGACGAGCTGCAGCTGGCCGCCCAGGCGCTCTGCCTGGAGTTCATGACCGGCCACGCCGTGCCCGAAGGCGCGCTCTATTACGCCAGTTCCAAGCGGCGCCGCATTGTGCCCATCACGCGGGCGCTGCGCGCAGAGGTGCTGGCCACGGCGCAGGCGGTGCGGGCCATGCTGAGCAGCGAAGCGATGCCCGCACCGCTGCAAGGCGAGGTGGCCGCCCGGCACTGCAAAGCCTGCTCCTTGCGCGAGCGCTGCCAGCCCGAGGTGGGCGCCGGCCTGCATTGGCGCGAAGCGCTGCGGCGCTTGTTCGATCCCGACGCCAGCTGACCGACCCGCCCTTCCACTCAACGCGCAAGCCACCCATGCAACTCCTCAACACCCTCTACCTGACCACGCCCGAAAGCTATTTGCGGCTGGACAACGACACCTTGCGCGTCGAGCTGGAGCGCGAGGTGCGCCTACGCGTGCCGCTGCATCACCTGCATGCGGTGGTGTGCTTTGGCCACATCAACTTGTCGGCGCCGCTGATGCATAGGCTGGCCGACGCGGGCATTGCGCTGGTGCTGCTGAACGAGCATGGCCGCTTCAAGGCCAGGCTCGAAGGCGCGATGACCGGCAATGTGCTGCTACGCCGCGCCCAGCACCAGGCCAGCCTTGACCCCGCCCAGACCCTGGAGCTGGCACGCTGCTTTGTGGCGGGCAAGATCCGCAACGCACGCACCAGTTTGCAGCGGGGCGCGCGCGAAGCAAAGGAACCCGACGAGGCAGCGCTATTGACGCGCCGCGCCAATGACCTGGCCGCTGCACTGCGCGCCTTGCCTGACGTCAGTGGATTGAACGCACTGGACGTCTTGCGCGGCATCGAAGGCGAGGCCGCCCGGCAGTATTTCGCCGGACTGCCCTTGCTGGTGCGCGCCGATCTGCGCGAACCCTTCGCCATGCAGGGGCGCAGCCGACGCCCGCCGCGAGACCGCTTCAACGCGCTGATCTCGTTTCTCTACGCTCTGTGGATGAACGACTGCCGCAGCGCTCTTGAGGCCGCCGGGCTCGACCCGCAGGTCGGCTTTTTGCACGCACTTCGTCCGGGGCGCGCCGCCCTGGCGCTGGACTTGATGGAGGAATTTCGCCCCTTTGCCGACCGCCTGGCACTGACGCTGGTGAACCGTTTGCAGCTGGGGGCCAATAACTTCGACCTGCGCGAAGGCGGCGCGGTCGCCTTGAAGGCCGAGGCCCGCAAGATCGTCTTGGTGGCATTTCAAGAACGCAAGCAAGAGGAAATCAATCACCCCTTGCTGGCGCAGGCCTTGCCGCTCGGGCTGGTGCCGCTGGTGCAAGCGCGCCTGCTGGCACGCGCCATTCGGGGCGAGCCGGACGCCGATGGCGTGCGCTCCGGCTATCTGCCGTTTCTGACCAAATAAATTAACGCGAGACAAACGGAGGCGGCTGCCATGTTGGTGATTGTTTGTTATGACGTTTGCACCGAGACACGCGAGGGGCGGCGCCGCTTGCGCCGCGTCGCCAAGGTCTGTGAAGGGATCGGTCAGCGGGTGCAGAAGTCCGTGTTTGAGTGCAAGGTGACGCTGGCCGAGCTGGAGACGCTGGAGCGACGGCTGCTGTCGGAAATCAGCGAGCAGCAGGACTGCTTGCGCTTGTACCGCTTGCCTGAAACGCGGGGAGCCGAGGTGCGCGAATACGGGCACTTCAAGGCGGTAGATTTTGAGGGGCCGTTAGTCTTGTAAGTTACCTGCATGCTACAGGCTTCGACTAGGATGTTGGCGCGAACCCCAAGTGCTGGTTTTCCACGCCTAGGGTTCGCGCGCTTCTTAAGTGCTTGTTTTTGTTTGGATTTTTGATGTGCTTCGAGCTTTGGAGTCGTTTTGAAGCTGGTTCACACGGGCAGTCCGCGCAAACCAACCTGTTTTCAACACCCCGACAAGGACTTATCCGCGAAGCGTTTCGCCCGCCATCACTGGCGGGCGTGGATTGAAACTCTAATGGGTGTGTTGCTTACTTAGAGGGTATGAGTTTCGCCCGCCATCACTGGCGGGCGTGGATTGAAACTCTAATGGGTGTGTTGCTTACTTAGAGGGTATGAGTTTCGCCCGCCATCACTGGCGGGCGTGGATTGAAACGACGAATACAAGAAGGTCAACGACCAGCGCCTGGAAGGTTTCGCCCGCCATCACTGGCGGGCGTGGATTGAAACACACCGATGGCAGCGGTCAATGTTTCCTCGAAATGTTTCGCCCGCCATCACTGGCGGGCGTGGATTGAAACTATTACTACCTTGACAAGGTGATGCAGCGGATGGTTTCGCCCGCCATCACTGGCGGGCGTGGATTGAAACAGCAATCAGGTGGTCAAGCTCAAGGCGCCGCCTTGGTTTCGCCCGCCATCACTGGCGGGCGTGGATTGAAACCAGGCTGCGCCCAACCGGGCGGTATTGCCAAGCGCGCTTCGCCCGCCATCACTGGCGGGCGGGGATTGAAACCAGGCTGCGCCCAACCGGGCGGTATTGCCAAGCGCGCTTCGCCCGCCATCACTGGCGGGCGTGGATTGAAACAGCAATCAGGAGGTCAAGCTCAAGGCGCCGCCTTGGTTTCGCCCGCCATCACTGGCGGGCGTGGATTGAAACCAGGCTGCGGCCAACCGGGCGGTATTGCCAAGCGCGTTTCGCCCGCCATCACTGGCGGGCGTGGATTGAAACCAGGCTGCGCCCAACCGGGCGGTATTGCCAAGCGCGTTTCGCCCGCCATCACTGGCGGGCGTGGATTGAAACCAGGCTGCGCCCAACCGGGCGGTATTGCCAAGCGCGTTTCGCCCGCCATCACTGGCGGGCGTGGATTGAAACAGGTTTGATGTGCAGCAGTGGTATCAGCAGCCTAGGTTTCGCCCGCCATCACTGGCGGGCGTGGATTGAAACACAAACATGAGCGCCGCCGATGTGCAAACACAAAGTTTCGCCCGCCATCACTGGCGGGCGTGGATTGAAACACGCCTGCGGCTGAGGACGGCACGCTGTACGCCCGCGTTTCGCCCGCCATCACTGGCGGGCGTGGATTGAAACTGCTTGACGTGCGGCGCAGTCATGCCGCAAGCCAGGTTTCGCCCGCCATCACTGGCGGGCGTGGATTGAAACCCCAGTGGCCCGCAAAGCACGGCCAAGAAGGTAATGTTTCGCCCGCCATCACTGGCGGGCGTGGATTGAAACCGGCCGGCGTCGGTAGTGCGGTAACCACACTCGCAAGGTTTCGCCCGCCATCACTGGCGGGCGTGGATTGAAACCCCAGTGGCCCGCAAAGCACGGCCAAGAAGGTAATGTTTCGCCCGCCATCACTGGCGGGCGTGGATTGAAACCGGCCGGCGTCGGTAGTGCGGTAACCACACTCGCAAGGTTTCGCCCGCCATCACTGGCGGGCGTGGATTGAAACCCCAGTGGCCCGCAAAGCACGGCCAAGAAGGTAATGTTTCGCCCGCCATCACTGGCGGGCGTGGATTGAAACCGGCCGGCGTCGGTAGTGCGGTAACCACACTCGCAAGGTTTCGCCCGCCATCACTGGCGGGCGTGGATTGAAACCGACATGGCGGCAGGCATCGCCAAGCTGGGTGGCGCAACGTTTCGCCCGCCATCACTGGCGGGCGTGGATTGAAACTGGGCGCTCCACCCGGCATGAGCAGTGATGAATGCGTTTCGCCCGCCATCACTGGCGGGCGTGGATTGAAACACATATCCAGCGGTAACGCTTGCCGACAAACGAGGGCGTTTCGCCCGCCATCACTGGCGGGCGTGGATTGAAACCTGCTTACAACAGTGCTGGCGATGGGATACATGAGTGTTTCGCCCGCCATCACTGGCGGGCGTGGATTGAAACGACCATCCTTGGCGGATTCCCAACTACTGGCAAGGTTTCGCCCGCCATCACTGGCGGGCGCGGATTGAAACGACCATCCTTGGCGGATTCCCAACTACTGGCAAGGTTTCGCCCGCCATCACTGGCGGGCGTGGATTGAAACCTGCTTACAACAGTGCTGGCGATGGGATACAGGAGTGTTTCGCCCGCCATCACTGGCGGGCGTGGATTGAAACAAAACGCCTATGGCGCGCTGCGCGACCAGGCTGGTTTCGCCCGCCATCACTGGCGGGCGTGGATTGAAACGACCATCCTTGGCGGATTCCCAACTACTGGCAACGTTTCGCCCGCCATCACTGGCGGGCGTGGATTGAAACAGGACATGAATGGTCAAGCCCCGCTTGGCGGCCCTGTTTCGCCCGCCATCACTGGCGGGCGTGGATTGAAACAGGACCTGAATGGTCAAGCCCCGCTTGGCGGGCCTGTTTCGCCCGCCATCCCTGGCGGGCGTGGATTGAACCAGTGCATCGGCCGGCAGCTCCAACGCCTCGGCCCAGTTTCGCCCGCCATCACTGGCGGGCGTGGATTGAAACAGTGCATCGGCCGGCAGCTTCAACGCCTCGGCCCAGTTTCGCCCGCCATCACTGGCGGGCGTGGATTGAAACTATATCGATGCCGAGCGGTCAGCGCTGGCCACCAAGTTTCGCCCGCCATCACTGGCGGACGTGGATTGAAACGAGGTCACCAGCTGTGGGCGCAGCAGGCAGCGTGGGTTCGCCCGCCATCACTGGCGGGCGTGGATTGAAACTATACCGAGGCCGAGCGGTCAGCGCTGGCCACCAAGTTTCGCCCGCCATCACTGGCGGGCGTGGATTGAAACGAGGTCACCAGCTGTGGGCGCAGCAGGCAGCGTGGTTTCGCCCGCCATCACTGGCGGGCGTGGATTGAAACGACGTGGAGCAGCAGCAGCGCACGGTCGAGAACGGGTTTCGCCCGCCATCACTGGCGGGCGTGGATTGAAACGCGTGGAAGATGTCGCCAAGCGGCAGAATCAAAGGTTTCGCCCGCCATCACTGGCGGGCGTGGATTGAAACACAATTCGGCGGGGCCAAACCCGCGCGCACCGTCAGTTTCGCCCGCCCTCACTGGCGGGCGTGGGTTGAAACCAGCAGAACAGCGATATTTCCCACTATCCATACGGCGGGTTTCGCCCGCCATCACTGGCGGGCGTGGATTGAAACACAATTCGGCGGGGCCAAACCCGCCCGCACCGTCAGTTTCGCCCGCCATCACTGGCGGGCGTGGATTGAAACTACAACCGCGAGGGCGTCATTGTGGACATGTCCGGTTTCGCCCGCCATCACTGGCGGGCGTGGATTGAAACCAGCAGAACAGCGATATTTCCCACTATCCATACGGCGGGTTTCGCCCGCCATCACTGGCGGGCGTGGATTGAAACGACAACCGCGAGGGCGTCATTGTGGACATGTCCGGTTTCGCCCGCGATCACTGGCGGGCGTGGATTGAACCCAGCAGAACAGCGATATTTCCCACTATCCATACGGCGGGTTTCGCCCGCCATCACTGGCGGGCGTGGATTGAAACTTTTGCGGATCAAGCCGGCCTCGACTTTGGGCCGGTTTCGCCCGCCATCACTGGCGGGCGTGGATTGAAACGACTGAGCCGCGCGTCAAAGGCACGATGTGCAACGTTTCGCCCGCCATCACTGGCGGGCGTGGATTGAAGCTTTTGCGGATCAAGCCGGCCTCGACTTTGGGCCGGTTTCGCCCGCCATCACTGGCGGGCGTGGATTGAAACACCCAGCGGGCGGCCATCAAGACCGAGCAACTGAGTTTCGCCCGCCATCACTGGCGGGCGTGGATTGAAACGACTGACCCGCGCGTCAAAGGCACGATGTGCAACGTTTCGCCCGCCATCACTGGCGGGCGTGGATTGAAACTCCGGGTCAACGACCATTCGGGCAAGCGGTTACGTGTTTCGCCCGCCATCACTGGCGGGCGTGGATTGAAACAGGCGGCTATTGCGCTGGTCAACGCTCAAGCCTCGGTTTCGCCCGCCATCACTGGCGGGCGTGGATTGAAACATTCGACCTTTGTGCCTGGCGATGACACCCATACGTTTCGCCCGCCATCACTGGCGGGCGTGGATTGAAACTAGCCTGAGACTCGCGCAGCACAAAGCCACCGTGGGTTTCGCCCGCCATCACTGGCGGGCGTGGATTGAAACCTTGACGCGAGCCGCCGAAGCCACCCGCAGCAATGTTTCGCCCGCCATCACTGGCGGGCGTGGATTGAAACAGTCGCTGAACCCCAGAAGAAGTTTGTCGCGTTAGTTTCGCCCGCCATCACTGGCGGGCGTGGATTGAAACAAGCGTCCCGTACTCGTCAGAGTCGCACGGCTTGAGTTTCGCCCGCCATCACTGGCGGGCGTGGATTGAAACCATGCGGTTGTTTTGCTATCCCAAGTGCCGGAAGCGTTTCGCCCGCCATCACTGGCGGGCGTGGATTGAAACATTGAGTTTGGAGTCTCAGTGTCAAGCCCGCCGCGGTTTCGCCCGCCATCACTGGCGGGCGTGGATTGAAACTGGCAAGTCGGCGATCGAGGCGATGACGCTGGCCGTTTCGCCCGCCATCACTGGCGGGCGTGGATTGAAACTGCATTTGGTACGCGCTGCCAAACCGTGCCATTGCGTTTCGCCCGCCATCACTGGCGGGCGTGGATTGAAACCTTGACTGAGCGAACGCAAACACCGAAGCCAGGCCGTTTCGCCCGCCATCACTGGCGGGCGTGGATTGAAACAAGACGAAGCACCTCAACATCTGGGTCAATGCCGCGTTTCGCCCGCCATCACTGGCGGGCGTGGATTGAAACGGCGAGACGATGACCATGCCCGCCGTGTGGACCGGTTTCGCCCGCCATCACTGGCGGGCGTGAATTGAAACAAGACGAAGCACCTCAACATCTGGGTCAATGCCGCGTTTCGCCCGCCATCACTGGCGGGCGTGGATTGAAACCGCGAGACGATGACCATGCACGCCGTGTTGACCGGTTTCGCCCGCCATCACTGGCGGGCGTGGATTGAAACGAGCAGCGGCGGGAATACGACCTGGAACCAGACCGTTTCGCCCGCCATCACTGGCGGGCGTGGATTGAAACACTAAGGTAAGTACCGCGACCGTCCGTAATCGAGGTTTCGCCCGCCATCACTGGCGGGCGTGGATTGAAACGCCGCAAGAGCGGCACGCTGTTCAGGGGGCCAAGCGTTTCGCCCGCCATCACTGGCGGGCGTGGATTGAAACACGCGCAAATGGGCAGGCATCCCGGAAGCGGATCGTTTCGCCCGCCATCACTGGCGGGCGTGGATTGAAACGTCTGCGTGGCCGTCAGCAGCGCAAAGCCCTCCTGTTTCGCCCGCCATCACTGGCGGGCGTGGATTGAAACCGCTGGAGCCTGACGCCTCCATCATCCGCAGCATTTGTTTCGCCCGCCATCACTGGCGGGCGTGGATTGAAACATCTGAAAGGACGAGCAGGTAATCAGAGACTCAATGTTTCGCCCGCCATCACTGGCGGGCGTGGATTGAAACTGCCTGCGATTGATTAGCCGATACTGCGACCCGCTAGTTTCGCCCGCCATCACTGGCGGGCGTGGATTGAAACATGGCGCCAAGCTACAACTGGTATCTGACTATCCGTTTCGCCCGCCATCACTGGCGGGCGTGGATTGAAACGATGCCGATGACCGGAGCAGAACGAATGTGCTCGGTTTCGCCCGCCATCACTGGCGGGCGTGGATTGAAACATCAATTGGGTGGATGACGCGTGGCTTGAGATTCAGTTTCGCCCGCCATCACTGGCGGGCGTGGATTGAAACGGCAATCAGCAGGAGAGCATCACTTGGAGCGATGTTTCGCCCGCCATCACTGGCGGGCGTGGATTGAAACTACGCGGGGTTTTTTTATGCATCCAGTCCTAGACCGTTTCGCCCGCCATCACTGGCGGGCGTGGATTGAAACAGTGAGCTACTGGCCGGGATGGCTGCGCCCCGCTAGTTTCGCCCGCCATCACTGGCGGGCGTGGATTGAAACATCAATTGGGTGGATGACGCGTGGCTTGAGATTCAGTTTCGCCCGCCATCACTGGCGGGCGTGGATTGAAACGGCAATCAGCAGGAGAGCATCACTTGGAGCGATGTTTCGCCCGCCATCACTGGCGGGCGTGGATTGAAACTACGCGGGGTTTTTTTATGCATCCAGTCCTAGACCGTTTCGCCCGCCATCACTGGCGGGCGTGGATTGAAACCCGCATTGGCTGCAGATCAACTGAGTGTTCTTCTTGGTTTCGCCCGCCATCACTGGCGGGCGTGGATTGAAACTAGACATGGGGAGTGTTTGTATCGCTGACGATCTCGTTTCGCCCGCCATCACTGGCGGGCGTGGATTGAAACAAGGACGCAGTGGCACCAGAACCCGATAACGCCGGTTTCGCCCGCCATCACTGGCGGGCGTGGATTGAAACTGGACATGGGGAGTGTTTGTATCGCTGACGATCTCGTTTCGCCCGCCATCACTGGCGGGCGTGGATTGAAACAAGGACGCAGTGGCACCAGAACCCGATAACGCCGGTTTCGCCCGCCATCACTGGCGGGCGTGGATTGAAACCTGGCCATGATCCGCAAGGCCGAAGGCACAGCAGAGTTTCGCCCGCCATCACTGGCGGGCGTGGATTGAAACATTGATGACACCGGAGCCACGGCGCCGACCAACAGTGTTTCGCCCGTCATCACTGGCGGGCGTGGATTGAAACAGCACGCTTGTGTTGCCGGTGTAGGCAACGACAGGTTTCGCCCGCCATCACTGGCGGGCGTGGATTGAAACATTGATGACACCGGAGCCACGGCGCCGACCAACAGTGTTTCGCCCGTCATCACTGGCGGGCGTGGATTGAAACAGCACGCTTGTGTTGCCGGTGTAGGCAACGACAGGTTTCGCCCGCCATCACTGGCGGGCGTGGATTGAAACTGGCGGTACTTGAGGCGGGCGTCGATGCGGTAGCGTTTCGCCCGCCATCACTGGCGGGCGTGGATTGAAACTGGCGGTACTTGAGGCGGGCGTCGATGCGGTAGCGTTTCGCCCGCCATCACTGGCGGGCGTGGATTGAAACGGCCGCTCCTGCATGCGGTTGTCAGTAGCATGGATGTTTCGCCCGCCATCACTGGTGGGCGCGGATTGAAACAAGCGCCATACGATCAAGGCCGCGCCTGCCACCCATTGTTGCCCACCATCAATGGTGGGGTGGATGGAAACTGCTTCGCCGCCTCAAGATCGGCTCGGCTTGCAAAGTTTCGCCCACCGTCACTGGTTGGCGTGGATTGAAACCGCGTAGTGACGAGCGATGCGGCCGACGACTTCGGTTTCGCCCACCTTCACCGGCGGGCGTGGATTGAAACGCACAGATGCCGATGCAATCAGGTTTGCGCTTGAGGGTTCGCCCACCATTACTGGTGGGCGTGGAGATGAACCGCAGCTTGCCTGCTCAATCACGAACATAGGCTTGTGGCCCTAGTTGCGACGTCTCTTCGGCCACGCCTAATTGAGACTGCCATCGCGCTCGCCGTGAATCAGCTTGTTCTGCTCTTCAGGGGTCAGCCCCGGCCTTAGAGCAATCATCGCGCCAAACGCACCGATGCCCAAGACCAGGATAGAGACGACGAGCAAGCCGATTGCCTGTGAAGTTGTCATTTGGGCTCCCTTCGCTGCGCACATTACCGTCAGAGAATAGCACTGCCCAAGCGAAGGTAGCGCATCCCCTAGGATGCCCGGCGCAAGCCTGCGACGTAGAGGTAGTGCATTGCCTTAGCCTCCGTCTCGAAGAGTGCCACCGCCTCGTGGGCATCCTGAACAGCATCGGATCCGAAGTAGTCTATTTTCTGCAGTCGGCGAAGGTCTGCCCAAAAGTAGGCAGCTTCATGAAGGCCACTCAGACCAAAACTTGGCTTGCCCCGGATGAAACGGTATGAGTCTTTTACCTTTTGAACGAAGTGTTCTGCTTCTTGGCTGCGGTCGAACATCGCCTGAAGTACGCACTTGCTGGGCTTAACGTAGCTGATGGTCGCTACGCCGCCTGCCTCGACTGCATCTCCAGCAAGCGAAGCCAAAGCTGCTTGGTGGTTTCGGATGTTCGGCAGCATGTAGGTGCCGTGCTTGTATCGAACCGCGCCAAGGCGCCGCATTGTTCGTCGCATGCGGTCCCGCTGTGCGGAAGTGCGGCCAGGTATGGTCAAGTTGATGGTGAGAAGTGTCATGGGTGGATCTCCTGATGATCATGAGTCGTGCCCGTCCGGGATGGTGCGGGCTCAGAAAATGATAGGGAGACCGTGCTTAGCTCTACCAGAAAGCGCTAAATGTCCGCTAATCGCACAAGGCGTGAGTAAGAGTTTTCAATCAGTCCACATATCCACCAAGGCGCCAATTCGTTCGTTGGAGCGCGTCAGCAAATGCTTGAAGCCCTGCTTCTGCATCACGCGCGAGAAGGTCGGGCGAAGGAATCCCGATAACGCCGACACAACGCCTTCTGCATCACGCACGCGAAGGTCGGCAGGCCAAAGTCGAGCCGATCGGCGTCCTGCGCAAGCAAATAGATTTCACTGTCCTATTGCCTACGATCGGGCCAAGGACGAACTCAATTCCTCAAGGTGCCGAAACACCTGAGTGGACTCGTCTGGAGATAGGCGCAAGTCGTGGGGGAGGGCTGCAACGATGACGGTCGAAAAAGCGAGACGTCCTGCTTGAATCGCCTCGGGGCAATTCAACTGCGAGATGTGATTCGGCTCCAAACCAGATTGGTCAGGCTAGCCACTGAGTCTTACTTATCATTTGGATGGGCCGGCTCGCCGTGAATCAGCTTGTTCTGTTCTTCAGGGGTCAGCCCCGGCTTCATGGCGATCATGGCGCCCCATGCGCCCACGACCAATACCAGGATGAAGACGACGAGCAAGCCGATCGCCTGTGAAGTTGTCATAAGGGTTCTCCCGCAGCCTGAAAAATCTCACTGTGGCGAATAGCATGGCGGCAAGGGATGACGACGCGATGCGTTGGTGCCTTCCCTCGGCAGCCATGTCTAAAGCCGTTTTGCTTCAGCTAGATTTTGAATGTCAATCAAGCATCTCGTTTTGATTTTCGTTGCCTGGTAGTCTTGAGCTTCAACGCGTCGGCTGCGGCTTGAATGCCGTCGATGACGGAGAACGGCTTGATGTACGCTGTCAGGCCGAAGTCGATACTCGACAGGTGCTCGGCCAGCTGATCTATGTGGCGCCCCTTGTCATATCGACTCTCGTTTTGTGCCTTGCCGCGGCTGTGCCCCATCAGTTGCGATTTGATGATGGCCGGGATCTCGGAGTCACCAAGTGCGGTTGAGAAATTGTGTCGAAAGGAGTGAAAGGTCTTGCGGCCATTGCGCTCGATCTTGAGCTGAGTACCCAGGAAGCGCTCATTGAACCAACTGCCCGCGTACTTTCCATAACCTTTAGTCTTGTCGTACCCAAGCTCAGGGAAGAGGCGGGTGTAACCAGCTCCGCGCAGCGCGACGACATAGTCGATAAAGCCAAGCTCAATTAGCTTCGGGTGAATCGGTACTTGCCGGATTGCGTTGATGGTCTTCAGCGATTTGTCCAGACCGTCACCGTCCTGGGTATCTGTGCCTTCCGTATCGGCGTTGACCTTGTCTTCACCGTCCAGGTTGAAGTCTAGGTAGTTGACGCCAGACTCCGAGCAACGAATGTCGGAGAGGTACAGCTGTGCAAGCTCGTTGAGGCGGCCGCCAGCCAACAGGCCCAAAAGCGGGAGCCAGTAGTAGTGGGGGCGATACGAGTAAAAGAGACCTTGCTTGGTTTTTGTTCCGGTGCCCCTGACAAACCATTCGGTCGAGAAGATGAGCGCCAGATCGTCTGGGCTCAGCTGGTCACGATCGTCCGACGCCTTGGTTCGCTTGCCTCCCATCGACTCAAAGACCTCAGTGCCAAGCTTGGTTGCTGGGTTGGCGGTCAAGTAGGTCTGCGTTACGGCCCAAGTGAAAATCTCACCAAAACCATCGATGAGCTTTTCGACGGCCTTGGTCGTGAGTCTGGGGAGGTCATGTTGCTCCGCAAGGGCAATCAACTGTGTGAAGGTGGCCTCTGGGCACTTGAAACGGCGACGCACATGTTGCCGCCCATCGGGCAGCGCCTTTAGCTTTTCAACCAGGCGCCAAAGAAAGTCGCGATCAATGTCGCGCAGTGGCGGGTTGCCTGTCAGCTCCAGCAAGATCGCACACCGGTCCTGGTTGGTGTGAAGTGTGTTCGGCTTCCACTTGCCTTTGTTTCGGTCGATGTAGGTCGCAAGAATTTCGGCCAAAAGCACGTTGGCATGTCTAGCGTGAGCCAGGCCGAGATAGACCGGTTCGACCAGTGGGAGCGGGCGCTGCTCTGATGCCTGGGCCGCCATAGCGGGCGTAATCTGAGACGCAAGCCAGCACCGTAGTTGTTCGACATCGGCCTTGCTCACCATCAGCTGTTCCGCAGAGATGGGGCGCCCAGGCATTTCAACGACAAAGCCCATCTGCCTGCTGGGGGGCAGCATGAAGCAGCACACCTCCCTTGGCTGCTGCGCCCCTTGATGAATTGCTCGAACATCCTCGTCGAACCTGAGCTGCAGGTGTCGCGACTCTTTGCGATGCTGACCAAGGCGGCGGAGTGCTGTCTCGCTCACGTCAACGCTCACAAGGCCCGATGCGTCGCGGTCGTGCCAAAGGGCATCCATGTCTTCCAAGAACCAGCCGTCCCAGTTCTCTGCATAGACGTAGAACCGCGCATGGTTTGCCAAGAGCTGTGCGACTAGCGTGCGGTCATCTGAGCCGAGTAGGGCAGCAGCTTGATTGATATGGATGTAGCCCTCGCCAAGGAGATCGAGAGTGCCGGCTTCAATTTTCGATAGATCCATGCGTGCGTACTTGTCCAGCTCAGCGTGCCAGCGCGCGACCATCTCCGCAATGACGATTTTGGCCAGCCGCGGATCGCGGCAGCCCGTGGTCCGACTGACTTCCTTTTTGCCAACGGCCTTTTGAAGCCAGGCAGGCACGTACAGGCGAACCGCCTTGAAGGTGCTGCGCTCGCGGCGCTTGACGTTTGAATTGCGTTTCATCGGCCTACAGTTTCGTAGTAGACCTGCGGGCGCTGGGAGATTTTGGCAAATCTCTAAGTCATGACAATGACTTACGCAACTATGGAGCGGGTGATGGGAATCGAACCCACGTGATTTGCTTGGGAAGCAAGAGTTCTACCATTGAACTACACCCGCATGGCGCGCAGTATACCGGCTGCTTTTGCCGGCTTCAGGCCAAGGCCTGGGCGAGCTGTAGCGCTTCGGACCCAAAGGCATAAGCGTCCATGCCCAGGGAGCCAAAAGTCAGGCTGGCGTGCAGGCGCTGCGGCGCCGCGTCAGTGCCTCCGGCGCCGGCGGCGATAAACCAGGGCAGCAGGTGCTCGTCGCTCGGATGCATCGCCACGCCATAGGGCGCTTGCCTGCGGTAGTCGAGCAGGGCCGGCCAGTCTCGGGCCGCACTGCGCTCAAGCCACCAGCTACGAAAAGCGCGTGAAGCTTCAATTTCCGGCGCGTCAATGGCCGGCGGGCGGCCTTGCCCGAAGACCAGGCCGAGATTGTGCGTGATGCTGCCGCTAGCAATGATCAGCACGCCTCTTTGCGCCAGCGGCGCCAGTATCTGCCCCAGTGCGAATTGCTGTGCCGGGCTGTCGCTGGCGACAAAGGCCAGCGGCAAGACGGGCACATCGGCGTCGGGGTAAAGATAGCGTAGCGGCGTCCACGCGCCGTGATCCAAGCCACTTTGCCCTGTCAGCGCCATGGCCTGCCCGGCTTGCTGGGCCAGGCCCAGGACTTCTTCGGCCAAGTCGGGTGCGCCGGGCGCGTCATAGCGCAGCTTGAGCAGTCGATCATCAAAGCCGCCAAAGTCGTAGATCGCTTGATGGCCTTGGCCGGCCAGCAAAAAGGGCTGGCGAGCGCTGGTGTGGGCCGACACCATCAGGATCGCCCGGGGGCGCTCGTAGTTGGCGTCCAGCACAAGACCCAACCTGTGCATGAAGGCGCCCGCTTCGCGCGGCTCCAGAGCGGTCATCGGTGAGCCGTGTGAGAGAAACAGGGCAGGGAATGGTTTGCTGTTCGTCATGGACTTGATTCAACCCGAGCCGGGCTCGGCCGGGGTGGCGGCCGATTGAATCCGCCGTTCAGGGCTTTTGCATGCCCAGCGACATCGCGACTTGGACTGTCGCTACAGTGCAGGGCATGACTACCTCAATAGAAGCAACACGCGCTCAAACCTTGACGCCGCCGACGGTCTTGCAAATGGCTTGGCGCCAGCTTTGGCGCGACTGGCGGGCCGGCGAGCTGCGTTTGTTGATGCTGGCCGTGGCCTTGGCCGTGGGGGCGCTGTGCGCGGTGAGTTTTTTGTCGGACCGGCTGGATCAGGGCTTGCGCCGCGACGCCGCTCAATTGATGGGCGGTGACGCGGTGCTGCTGAGTGACCAACCCACACCGGCGCCGTTGCTGGCGCTGGCCGAGGAGCTCAAGCTGACGCAGCTGGTCAGTGTCAACTTCCCCAGCATGGCGCGTGCCAGCGAGGCCCAGGGCGGGGCGAGCCGGCTGGTGGCGGTGAAGGCCGTGGGCAGCGCTTACCCCTTGCGTGGGCGCTTGCTCCTGCAAGATGGCCGCTCGGTGCAGGCGCCGGCGCGGGGTGAGGTGTGGGTGGACGAGCCGGTGTTGACGGCCCTGTCGCTCAAGCAAGGGGACGACTTGCTGCTGGGGGAGTTGAGCTTGCGTATCGCCGGGGTTATTGCGACCGAGCCCGACCGAGGTGCGGGCTTTCTCAATTTCGCGCCGCGCCTGATGTTGGCCGAGGCCGACTTGGCGGCGACCGGTTTGGTGCAGGCCGCTAGCCGCGTCACCTACCGTCTGGCCTTGGCATCCAATAGCGGCGATGCCAAGGCGGTGGCCAGTTTTGTGGCGCGAGCCTCCGTTTTGATTGAGCGTTCGGGCTGGCGAGGCGTGCGCCTCGACTCCCTGGAGAACGGCCGCCCCGAGATGCGCCAAACCCTGGACCGGGCGAGCAAGTTTTTGAGCCTGGTGGCGATGCTGGCGGCGCTGTTGGCGGCGGTGGCGGTGGCGCTGGCGGCACGGGACTTTGCCGCGCGCCATATGGATGATTGTGCGATGTTGCGGGTGTGGGGACAGTCGCAGCGTCGCATCGCCTGGACCTATGGGCTGGAGTTTGGGGTGGCAGGCCTTGTCGGCAGCGCCTTGGGCGTCTTGCTGGGTTGGGCGATGCACCATGGTTTTGTCAGCCTGTTGGCGGGGCTGCTGGATGTGAATCTACCCAATCCGAGCTGGTGGCCGGTGGCCTTGGGGCTGGGTCTGGGCCTGAGCCTGCTGCTGGGCTTTGGCTTGCCGCCGGTGCTGCAACTGGCGGCCGTGCCGGCGCTGCGGGTGATCCGACGTGATCTGGGGAGTCTGAATGCGGGCTCTATGGTGGTCTTGGTGGCGGGGGTGCTGGGTTTCGCGGCGATCCTGATGGCGCTGTCGGGTGACTTGGTTTTGGGGTCCATCGCGGCCGGTGGTTTCGCGGCGGCAGTGGGGCTGTTTGCCTTGCTTTCCTGGCTGGCCGTGATCCTCTTGCGTCGGCTGGTACCGCTGAGTGTGAGTGGGCGGCAAGCACCGCGCTGGTTGCTGTTGGCGACGCGTCAAGTGGCCGCGCGCCCCGGCTTTGCGGTGGTGCAGGTGTCCTCGCTGGCGGTGGGCTTGCTGGCGCTGGCCTTGCTGGTGCTGTTGCGTACCGACCTGATCGACAGTTGGCGCCAGGCCACGCCTGCCAATGGGCCGGACCGCTTTGTGATCAATATCCAGCCCGATCAAGCCGACGCATTTCAATCCCGGCTGAAGGCAAGTGGCGTACAGCACTATGACTTCTATCCGATGATCCGCGGCCGTTTGTTGAGCGTCAATGACAAACCGGTACAGGCGCAGAAGTTTGCGGATGAGCGCGCGCAGCGTTTGGCCGAGCGCGAGTTCAATCTGAGCCACTCCAAGCAATTGCCGGCGCGCAATCAAGTGGTCGCAGGCAATTGGCTGGATGATGATGCCGAGGGGCTGAGCGTGGAGGAGGGCCTGGCCAAGTCACTCGGCTTGAAGCTCGGTGACCAATTGAAGTTTGATGTTGCGGGCGTGGTGGTGCAGGGCCGCATCAACAGCGTGCGTAAGGTGGACTGGGCTTCGATGCGGGTGAATTTCTTTGTGATGTTCCCGCGGGCGGAGATGCCTGAGCTGCCGCGCAGCTTTGTAGCGGCGTTCAGGGCGCCTGCTGGCGCCAAATTTGACCGGGGAATCACGCGCGAGTTTCCGAATTTGACCGTGGTGGATGTGTCGGCTCAACTCAATCAGGTGCAATCGGTGTTGAACCAGGTGATTCAAGCGGTGCAGTATTTGTTCGCCTTTTCCTTGGCCACCGGCTTGGTGGTCTTGTTGGCCAGCGTGAACAGCACCCGTGACGCGCGCACGCGCGAATTTGCCTTGATGCGAGCGCTGGGTGCCAGCTCTAGCTTGCTGGGTCAGGTGCAAAGAGCGGAGTTGCTGGGCGTGGGTTCATTGGCCGGTTTCTTGGCGGGCGTGGTGGCCCTGATATTGAGCGGCCTGCTGGCGCACTATGTGTTCGGTTTCAATTGGAGCATCAATTTTTGGGTGCCGTTGATCACAATGGCTGCCGGGGCAATGCTAGCGCTGACGGCGGGATGGTGGAGCTTGCGCGGTGTGCTCACCCGTCCGGTCACGCAGACGCTGCGGGAAGCTGACACCCAATAGCCTGTCTACGCCTGCCCAATAGAAAACGGGCCGCTAGGGCCCGTTGATCATGCTGGTTAGCGCAGGCACTTATTACTGCCGGTGCGCTTGGTTTAGAAGGACTGCCAGTCTCCGCCGTCGTCGTTGCTTGAGGCAGGCGAGGGGGCTGGAGCGGGTGCGGGTTTGGGGTTAGGTGCGGCAGCTTTTGCCGCTTGCTTAGGGGCAGGGGCGGGCGTGGGACTGTACGCCGCCTTCGGGGCTGGCTTTTGAGCCATGGTCTTGGCGCCCGATTTGAAGGAGGCGCTGGATGACGATGACGAGGCTTGGTGACTCTTGGGCGCTGCAGCAGCCGTGTAGGCATGTGCGCGTTGGCCTTCGTTGCTGCTGAGCTTGAAGACGGACACCACCTCGGTCAGGCGCTGAGCCTGATCCTTCAGGCTTTCGGCGGCGGCCGCTGATTCTTCAACCAAGGCCGCGTTTTGCTGCGTCATCTTGTCGAGCTGGACCACCGCGCCATTGACTTGGCCGATGCCGTCACTTTGTTCGGTCGACGCAGCCGTGATCTCGCCGATGATGTCGGTCACGCGCTGAACGCTGGAGACAATATCGTTCATCGAGTTGCCGGCCTCTTCGACCAGGCGCGTGCCGACCTCCACCCGATCGACACTGGCGCCGATCAAGCCTTTGATCTCCTTGGCAGCTTCGGCGCTGCGCTGGGCGAGCGAGCGAACCTCGCTGGCGACAACGGCAAAACCGCGGCCCTGTTCCCCGGCTCGTGCCGCTTCAACGGCGGCATTTAGCGCCAAGATATTGGTCTGGAAGGCGATGCCGTCGATCACGCCGATGATGTCGCTGATCTTCTTGGAACTGGTGTTGATCTCGTCCATGGTCGTGACCACTTGGCTGACCACGGTGCCGCCCTTGGCAGCCGCTGCCGAGGCTGAAGAAGCGAGTTGATTGGCGGTCTGCGCGGCATCGGCGGTTTGTCGCACGGTGCTGGTCAGCGTCTCCATCGATGATGCCGCTTCCTCCAAATTGGCCGCCGTTTGCTCGGTGCGTTGCGACAGGTCTTGCGCGCCCAGTGCGATTTCGCTCGACGCCGTTGTGATGGAGTTGCTGGCTTGTCTGACATCCAGAAGAATGTCTTGAATCTTCTTGGCGAACAGATTGAAGGCGCCGGCAATGCGGGCGATTTCATCGTTGCCGCCTTCGGGGAGTCGCTGGGTCAAGTCGCCTCCGCCAGCGCTGATTTCGTCCAGTGCTGACTGAACGCGACTGAGGCCGCGCAGCATGTTCGTGATCATGGCCGCCATCAAAGTGCCGGCAACCGCGATCACCAGCAGCAAGACAATGGCCGAGGCGCGCACCAGGGACTTGAGGGAGGCCAAAGCCTCACTCTTGTCTGCCGCTACCACCAGCGTCCAATCGGTATTGGGAATGCTGATGCCGCGCATCAGATAGTCTTGTTCGCCGACATGCGTGTCGACCCAGGCGCCACCCGCTTCCCGGGCCAGCTTAATCGCCTTGTCATCCAATTCAGGCGACAGAGTGCTGAGGGGTTTTTGCGTTAGCTTGGTGTCAGGGTGGGCGACGATGTCGCCCTTGTTCGAGACCAAGAAGGCAAAGCCATTCGGGGTTGGCTTGATGGCTTTGACGGTGTTGGAAACGTCATTCAAGAAAACATCGGTGGCGACCACGGCTTTGACTTGGGCTCCTTCCTTGACGGCCAACGCAAAAGTTACGACCAACATATTGCGGGCCGCATCCATATAGGGCTCGGTCAGGATGACGCCGCCGGCGGCTGCTGCTTGGGTGAACCAAGGGCGTCCTGTCGGGTCGTAGTCAGGGGGTAAATTCTGAGGTGAGTTAAAGAATATGCGCTTGTCCGGAAAAGCAATATAGGCGTCCAAGCTGCCAGACTTTGCTGCCTGCATCAAGAAAGGTATCGGTTCTGCTTGTTGAGCGGCTGGGGCCAGCGAAGAGACGATATCCCTTTGAAACCGCATCCATTGGTTGATGGTTGCGGCCTGATTCGCGGCCAAGGTATCGAGGTCTCGTAGCACTTGGCTGTGCGAATGGTTGCGCACCACGACGTAGTTGGCGGCGGTGGCAATGGACAGCCCCAAGACCACCACGCCTATGCAAAGAGCGATCAATCGGGTCTTGATGGAATCAAACATGAGCACACTCCTCAGTCAAAGACAGATTTTCATAGGTGAAGGGCTTAGAAACTTTCCCACTCGCTCTCATTGGAGCTCGAGGGCGGCGCTGCAGCTGGTTTTGCGGGCACCGCAGGGGCGGCCGGTCTTGCGGGTATCGAGGCTGCGGGCGGCGCTGAGGCTGCCTTTTTGACAGCTGCGCTCGGCTTGGCTGGCTTTGCTGCAAATGCGGGCGCTGCCGTGCTGGGCTTGTGCGCCGGCAAGGGGGCGGGCCTGTGGGCCGCAGGTCTGGCGTTGGCGGACTGGGCCACTTGAAAGATGGACACTGCCTCGATCAGCTTATGGGCTTGATCCTTCAGGCTTTCGGCTGCAGCGGCTGACTCTTCCACCAGGGCGGCGTTTTGCTGCGTCATCTGATCCAACTGCGTCACCGACTGGTTGACTTGGCCGATACCGTCGCTTTGCTCGCTGGCAGCGGCCGTGATCTCGCCGATGATGTCTTGCACACGCTGCACACTCGAGACGATTTCAGTCATCGAAGTCCCGGCGTCTTGCACCAAGCGGGAGCCCATTTCGACCCGTTCCACACTGGCCCCGATGAGGGTTTTGATTTCTTTGGCCGCCGCTGCGCTGCGCTGTGCCAAGGAGCGCACCTCGCTGGCCACTACCGCAAAGCCACGGCCTTGCTCGCCGGCCCGGGCGGCTTCCACTGCAGCATTCAAGGCCAAGATATTGGTTTGGAATGCGATGCCGTCGATGACGCCGATGATGTCATTGATCTTGCGTGAGCTGGTGTTGATGTCGTCCATGGTGGCCACGACTTGACCCACAACCTGGCCGCCCTTGGCCGCGGCGCTGGCTGCCGACATCACCAATTGATTGGCGGTGCGGGCGGAATCGGCGGTTTGCTTGACCGTGCCGGTCAGCTCCGTCATCGACGAGGAGGCCAGTTGCAGATTCGAAGCGGTCTGCTCGGTGCGCTGGCTCAAGTCTTGGTTGCCGGTGGCGATCTCGGCGCTGGCGTGGCCGATCGAGTCGACCGACATGCGTACCGTGCCAATGGTGTCGGCCAAGCGCTCGCGCATGGCCTCGGTTTGTTGAATCAACAAGCCGATTTCGTCATCACGGGTGCTGATGACCGACTGTGTCAGATCCCCTTGCGCGATCGCGCTTACCGCGTTGGTCAGCGCTCCGAGCGGGCGTGCGACCCAGTTGCGCATCATCCAGAACAGCCCCAGGCCGAGGCCTATGGTGGTCAAGGTCAGCATGATCCAAAACGGCACCAAGGTGGCCCAGTGCGAGGCCATTGCTTCGCTGCGGGAGACTTGCGCGACCACCCAAAGTCCCGTCTTGTCACTCTTGCGTACGACGGCGAAATTGTCATCTCTTGGGCTGGCCAGCACATTGGGGAAGCTGGAGATATAGCCGTCACTGCTGGCGCCCAATTCGGTCAATGCTTTGTCCAGGCCTGGCATGAAATCGGCGACCAATTTTCCTTTTGCGGTGGGGTGCGCCGCAAATGTGGCCTTGGACATATCTTGGCCAGCGGCGACCAAGAACGTGCCGCCGCTTTCAAAAAACTTGGCGTTGGCGCTCAGGCCTGCCATTGCCACCTCAAAGGCGTCCAGATCAAAGCCCACAAAGAGCAGGCCGATCAGCTTACCGTCGTCGTTCTTGATGGGCGAGTAATGCGTCATGTAAGCGCGGCCGAACAACACGGCACGGCCGGAAAAGGGTTTGCCCGCTCGCACAGTTGCATAGGCAGGATGGTTCTTGCCCAGCATCGTGCCCATCGCGCGTTCGCCCTTGGCGTTTTTGAGCGAAGTGGTGATACGTTCGAAGTCATCACCCTTGGCTGCGAAAACAGTCGCCACGCCGCCGGTGGCGCCGGCAAATTTGTCAACTTGCGTGAAATTGCCGTTCAGCTTGGGACCCCAGTCCCGCAGGTCCCCTGTGGCTTCGTCCAGGCTGAAGCTGGGTCCGAATTCCTGGCGCAAAGAGCCAAAATTGCGCTCAACCAAGATGCGCGAGGACTCGTCCATCGCGTGCATGGAGTCGACCAGCGATTGCGCCTTGTCACCGACCCAGATCTGCACGCGTTCATTGGCGACCCGCGTCAGCATGACGCTGACAATGCCACTGACGGCGAGCAGAACCACCGCCAAGGTGATCCCGCCTATGGTCGATACGCGGCGTGCGATCGAAGTGGTTTTGCTCTTCATATCAAAACTCCGCTCAGTGGGTTTCTTGCGGGCCGCATCGCCAGCGGGCATGGAGCCGGCCTCACAAGCTTATTCGGTACTGACGGGGTCGATGAGGAAATCAAACCTTCAGGCTTTCGGGCCTTAGGGTCTTTAAACCCTTAAACCGTCAGGGAGTCCATCAGACCCATGTCCGAGCTGCTCATCAGGCCTTCGATGTCCATCAAAATCAGCATGCGGTCATTGACGGTGCCAATGCCTGTGATGAAACTGGTGTCCACCGAAGTGGAATTGAGTTCAGGCGCGGGGCGAATCGCGTCGCGGTTCAACTCCAACACGTCGGAAACCGAATCGACAACCGCGCCAACCACACGGTTTCTGACGTTCAGCACAATCACCACGGTGAAGCTGTTGTATTCGGCGGAAGGACATCCCAGCTTCAAGCGCAAGTCAACGATGGGCACAATCACGCCACGCAGATTGACGACGCCCTTGATGAAGTCGGGCGCGTTGGCGATGCGGGTGGGCGGCTCGTATGAGCGGATTTCCTGAACCTTCAGGATATCGATGCCGTACTCTTCAGCGCCCAGGCGGAAGGTCAAAAACTCGCCGCTGGACGGTCCGCGGTTCTTCATTGCCAGGCTGCCGGCTTCTTGGCGCAAGGCCGGAACATTATCTCGGGTGGTTTCCATGGCTTACCTCGTTATCTGTACGGGATGGATGGGTGACGTAAGGAAGAGAACTTAAAAGGATTCCCACTCGCTCTCGCTCTGGCTGGACGGAGCAGGCGCCTTGGCTTTTGGGGCCGGTGACGCTGAAATTGACGGCGCTGCGGGCCGCGGCGCGGGACTCGGGCTGCTGCTCATCGCCGCTTTATGGACCGCATGCGCTGGGGCTGCCTTGGCCGGACTGCTCTTGACGGGCGTTTTCGCGCTGGCCTTGGGCGCCCGGTGCAGCGGCTTGGCCTCGTTGCTGGTGCGGAATTTACCCACAGCCTCGGCCAGTTGTTCGGCTTGGTCTTTCAAACTTTCGGCAGCTGCGGCAGATTCCTCCACCAGCGCGGCGTTTTGTTGGGTCATCTGGTCCAACTGCACAACCGACTGGTTGACCTGCTCAATGCCGTCGCTCTGCTCACTCGCGGCCGCCGTGATCTCGCCGATGATGTCGGAGACGCGCTGCACGCTGGAAACGATGTCGGTCATCGAGGAGCCGGCTTCTTGCACCAGGCGCGAACCTACCTCGACCCGCTCAACGCTTGCGCCGATGAGAGTCTTGATTTCGCGGGCCGCTTCGGCGCTACGCTGCGCCAAGGAGCGCACTTCGCTGGCCACGACGGCAAAGCCGCGGCCTTGTTCGCCGGCTCGGGCCGCTTCCACCGCAGCGTTCAAGGCCAGGATATTGGTTTGGAAGGCAATGCTGTCGATCACACCGATGATGTCACTGATCTTCTTCGAGCTGGTGTTGATGTCGTCCATGGTTGACACCACTTGGCCGACCACTTCGCCTCCCTTGGCCGCCGCATGCGAGGCCGAGGTGGCGAGCTGGTTGGCGGTGCGGGCCGAATCGGCGGTCTGACGAACCGTGCCGGTCAGCTGCACCATGGACGATGCGGCTTGTTGCAGGTTGGAGGCAGTCTGTTCGGTGCGGTTGGACAGGTCTTGGTTGCCTGAGGCGATCTCCACCGAGGCAGTGCGAATGCTGTCTGCCGACGTGCGCAATTGGCTCACCAATCCCTGCAGGGCTTGCTGCATGTTTTGCAGCGAACGCATCAGGTGGGAAGCTTCGTCCTGGCCTTCGATAGCTTCGGATGAACCGGTCAAGTCCCCGTTCGCGATGGCGTTGGCCAAGGCGTCGGCTTGTGCCAAGGGCGTGCAGATGCTTTGCATATTCAGCAAGGTCAAGGGCACGACGATGATGGCGCCAAGACTGAGCACGATGATGAAGGTCATCAAGCTATTGTCCCGGGCGCCCTTGCCATGGGCTTGCGCTAAATCCGCGTTCTGCTTCAGCGAGGCCTTGATTTCACTCAGCAGCTTTTCTTGCTGGGCGCCACCTTCCTTGGCCGCGCCAGACTCCATCAATTGAGTCAAGGCCGCGGCCTGCTTGGCGAGCGCGGATGAGTTTTCAACGATCTGCTGGTTGTGATCCCGCAGCGTATTCATGCCCATATAACCGACGCCACCCACCAGCAGCAGCAGGCCCAAAACCATCGCGATCGCTCCGATCATGCGGGTGCGAATGCTGAATTGCCGGATCAATGCGCTCATATTTTTTGGAGGCTTTCTGAATAAGTGATGCGTGAAAAAGGGAGGGCGTTAATGACGCGAACGCCGCACCAAGCTGCCGACGTCGAGAATCAAGGCCACCCGACCATCACCCATGATGGTGGCGCCCGATACATCGGGCACCTTGCGGTAATTGGCTTCGAGGTTCTTCACCACCACTTGTTGCTGGCCCAGCAGTTCATCCACCAGCAATGCAACGCGACCGCCTTCGGCTTCGACGACCACCATGATGGTGCTGACATGTTCGAAGTCAAAGCGAGGCACTTGGAAGATGGTTTCAAGACCAATCACCGGCATGTATTCATCGCGCACCTCGACCACCCGGCCCGAGCCGGCGACGGTCTTGATGGTGTCGGCCTGCACTTGGAAGGACTCGATCACCGAGGACAGTGGCAAGATGTAGACCTCTTCGCCGACGCCTACGCTCATGCCGTCCATGATGGCCAGGGTCAGCGGCAGGCGCACCGAAACCTTCATGCCGTAGCCTTCAGCGGAGTCGATCTCCACCGTGCCGCCCAAGGAAGTGATGTTTCGCTTCACCACGTCCATGCCGACGCCGCGGCCGGACACATCGGTGACCTGATCGGCGGTCGAGAAGCCCGGCGCGAAGATCAAGTTCCAGACGTCCGAGTCGCTCATCGAATCAGGCGCGTCGATGCCTTTCTCGCGTGCCTTCTTGATCAAGCGGTTGCGGTTCAAGCCGTTGCCGTCATCGCGTACCTCAATGACGATGGAGCCGCCTTGGTGCGAAGCGACCAGGGTGATCGTGCCATGCTCGGGCTTGCCCTTGGCAAGACGGTCGGCGGGCATTTCGATGCCGTGGTCGCAGCTGTTTCTAACCAAGTGCGTCAGCGGATCGGTGATCTTCTCCACCAAGCTCTTGTCCAGCTCGGTTGCTTCACCCTGCGTCACCAACTCGACCTTCTTGCCCAGCTTGGCAGCCAAGTCGCGCAACATGCGCGGGAAGCGGTTGAACACGATGGACATCGGGATCATCCGGATCGACATCACCGACTCTTGCAAGTCGCGCGTGTTGCGCTCCAGATCGGCCAGACCGGAGGTCAGTTGCTGATATAGGCCCGGCGCCACATCGCGGCTGTTCTGTGCCAACATGGCCTGCGTAATGACCAATTCGCCGACCAGGTTGATCAGTTGGTCCACCTTTTCGATCGAGACGCGCAGCGTTGACTGTTCCATGCCGGCCGCTGGTCCGCTCGCAGGGCGAGCCGCTGCTGCGGGCGCCACGACGGCGGGCTTGGCCGCTTCGACTTGTACCTTCAGCTCGCTGGCGGTGGTCTGTTCGGGAACACCCGGCGCATTGTCAAAAAAGCCATAGCCCAGCTCGGCCTCTTGAGCCGCCGTTGAACTTGCGGGCGCTGCTGCGGCTGGCGAGCCGGGCGAGCCCTCGTGGAAACCAAAACCTGGGCCGAAGGGCAGCAAATTGACTTGCTCGCGTGCCACATGGAAGGTGAACAAGTCGAGCAAATCGCCGTCCGAGCTGCTGGTTAGTATTTTGAAGCGACGCACGCCGTCGGCGGCCACACCGCCGTCCAAAGGCTCAATCGTGCCGAGGTCGGTGATCTCTTTGAACAGATCGACCAAGTTGTCGGCCAGACTCAGATCGGTTAGAGGGCCGACCCGCATTTCCAATTCACGCACGCCAGGCTTGACGGGGGCTGCCTTGGGGGCTTTCGGCGCCGCGACAGCGGCGGGTGCGGGTGCGGGTGCAGCGGCGACCGGCGCGTCGAAGTCGGCTTGTTCGCTCTCCACAAAGCCGCGAATGCTGTTCAGGAGATCGGTGGTGTCAACGGCCGCTGCGCCGGAGCCCTGGTGGCGCCCCAACTGGGCGCGCAAGGCATCGCCCGATTGCAGCAAGGTGTCGACCATCGGCGAGGTAGGCTGCAGCTCATGGCGACGCAGCTTGTCCAGCAAGGTCTCCATTTGGTGCGTCAGTTCAGCCACATCGCTGAAGCCGAAGGTAGCTGCGCCGCCCTTGATCGAGTGGGCGCAGCGGAAGATGGCATTGAGCTCTTCGTCGTCAGCGGTCTCGATATTCAAGTTGAGCAGCATCTGCTCCATATTGTCGAGATTCTCGCCCGCCTCCTCGAAGAAGACTTGGTAAAACTGGCTGAGGTCGATTCCAGCGCTCAGGCTGGCGCCCTCGGAAGTCATTTCTCCCATGCTTTACTCCAATTTGACGACGGTTTAGCGAATGACCTTGCCAATGACTTCGATCAGCTTGGCTGGGTCGAAGGGCTTCACCAGCCAGCCGGTGGCGCCTGCGGCGCGGCCGGCTTGTTTCATCTGGTCGCTGGACTCGGTCGTCAAGATCAGGATCGGGGTGGTCTTGAACTTGGGGTTATCACGCAATTTCTTGGTCAGGCTAATCCCGTCCATGCGCGGCATGTTTTGATCGGTCAGGACCAAGTCGAAGTCGCGTGTTGTCGACTTTTCGAGCGCGTCTTGCCCATCCACTGCTTCAACGACGTTGAAGCCAGCGTTTTTGAGTGTGAAGGCGACCATTTGGCGCATCGAGGCCGAATCGTCCACGGCAAGGATTGAGTGCATTGTTGTCTCTCCGGGGTATCAAGCTGATTTCGGTAACTGAACAGGTTTCTTTAGAACAATTCGATCGAACCCGCGTCCATCTCGTCTTGAGTGACCGGGTTGGGGCGCAAGGGTGCGAGTTCAACGACGGATTCGCCGTCTTCGTCGTCGCCAAAGGTATCGCGGGCCAGCTGATCGGCGCAGTTGCGCAGGCGCTGGCTGGTATGTGCAATCAACTGCGTGGCCATGTCTTGAAATTGCAAGGCCGTGATGGCGCCGGCAATGTCTTCGATGACTTTCTTCAAGACGGGGTGGTGGGCACTGTCGGTCTGTTCGCCGGACTGCTGGATCAAGCCATGAACATGGCTGGAGGCGCTGTAGAAATGCATGGAGAGCGCTTCTCCCGCATCGTCCAGCAAGCGTTGCAGGCGCTCCAGATCATGGGTGACCGTCATCAGGTGATCTTGCAGCTCGGCGGCCGCCAGCAAAGGGGTCATCCCTGGGTCGAAGGGATCGCTTGATTCATTCATCGGCATCTTTGCTCCATGCTTATGGGTCCTTGCGGGGCCAAAGCCGCCTCAAAAGAAGGAGGGCAACTCAAGCAACCCACGGCGACCCGTTGCTTGAACGCATCTTCGGCATTTCTGGCGCATCTGTCGACAGGACAATAGCCACAGAAGCAGGCTATTTCTTCGCAATCTACACAGGCTCTGCATTTGATGCAAGGGTTTACCCTTTGTTGTGGAGCCGGGCAGTTGCAAACTAGTTGTAGCAACGGGTTCCCCTGGGTCAATCCTTCACGCATTGCCTGCATACTTCGCCACCATGTCGATGCCAACTGCCGAGCGCCACCTGCGCGTACTCCATATAGAAGATTCAGAGCTTGATCATCAGCTGATCATGGCGCAGCTGCGCCGTGCCGGATTGAATATTGAACTCGAACGGATAGACAGCCTGGCCGAAGTCAGTCGCGCACTCACACAACCCTGGGACGCGCTGATCTCGGACTACAACCTGCCGGGTTTTTCGGGCCTGGTGGTACTGGATATGTTGAAAGCCAGCAAACTGCTGCTGCCTTTCATTTTGGTGTCGGGCGAGATCGGCGAAGACACCGCCGTGGCGGCGATGCGCACCGGTGCCTCTGACTATTTGCTCAAAAAGGATTTGGCCCGCCTGGCGCCGGCCTTGCTGCATGCGATCGAGGCCTGCGAGTCTGAACGTGCTCGCATTGAAGCGGATCGCGAGTTGATCAAATCCAAGCAGCGCCTGCATGAATTGGCGGGTCATCTGCAGACCAGCGTCGAGATGGAGCGGGCCGCGATTGCTCGCGAGATTCATGATGATGTCGGCGGCTCCCTGACCGCGCTGAAGTTCGATCTGGCCTGGATTCAGCGCCATGCCAAGGACGCCGGGGTTTTGCAGCGGGTCGAGTCGGCCTTGGAGACCGTCACCGGCGCCATCGAGGCCAGCCAGCGCATCATGCAAAATCTGCGGCCGGCCATTCTGGAGCAGGGCCTTGTTGCCGCCGTGCAATGGATGGCTGCGCGCTTTGAGCGCCGCACCGGCATCGTGGTGACATTGCGTTGCAGCAGTGAAAACGAGATGCAGCTGCCGGCCGGTGTGCCCTTGGTGGCTTACCGCACGGCGCAAGAGGCGCTGACCAATGTCTCCAAGCATGCGAATGCCAGCCGGGTCGATATTGATCTGAGCGTGGACTCCGGGGTCTTGACGCTCGAAGTTAGCGACAATGGGGTGGGCATTGCGCCCGGCGCATTGGCCAAGGCGCGCAGCTTTGGTATTCGCGGCCTGCACGAACGCGCCGCAACCGTAGGGGGATGGGTGGACTTGAGCAGCAATAACAAGGGCGTGAGCCTGATACTTTCGGTGCCACTGCAGATGGAGTCGCTGGACTTCGCCGGCGTCGACGAGGGGCAAACTCCGGTACAGCCCGTAGCTGAAGCGACTGCCGCATCCGCCGGCTGGGTGCAACCATGATCAAGGTTATTCTTTGCGATGACCATGCTCTGATCCGGCGCGGCATCCGTGACACCTTGTCCGATGTGGCCGATATCGAAGTCATCGGCGAGGCCTCCGACTACGGCGAGCTGCGCAGCTTGCTGCGGGACTTGGGGCCGAATTCGGCCATTGACGTGTTGGTGCTCGACATCAATATGCCCGGGCGCAGCGGTCTGGATGTATTGCATGTGATGAAGGACGAGGGCACCTCGATCCGTACCTTGATCGTGTCCATGTACCCTGAGGATCAATACGCGATCCGCGCGCTGCGTGCGGGTGCCTACGGCTATGTCAACAAGGGCGGTGACCCGCAGGTGCTGGTGCAGGCGGTGCGCACGGTGGCGCAGGGGCGCAAGTATGTGACGCCCGAGATCGCGCAAATGTTGGTGGAGAGCTTGACTGCGCCTGTAAACGAGCAGGCGCACCAGAAACTCTCGGACCGTGAGCTGCAGACTTTGGTGATGATTGCTTCGGGCAAGCGTTTGTCCGATATCGCCGAGGAGCTGACGCTGAGCCCGAAGACGGTCAGCGTCTACCGGGCCCGCGTGCTTGAGAAACTGGGCTTGGCGAACAACTCCGAATTGACGGTGTACGCTATTCGCAACGGTTTAGTGGCAAGTTGAGCTGCGGCCGGCAGGCCTTGTTTTTCCGGCGATGAGGAGGCTGCCCTTGGTGTTAAAACTCGCACCCAGTGCGGCACATCAATTCCTCTGGCATGACTTCATCCGCAATTAGGAAGACTGCAAGACCTCAGTCCTTGGTTCGGCGCTTGACCCGCTTGAACCTGCAGGTGCTGGCGGTCACCATGCTGTTGACCTTTGCTTTGATCGCCACGGCCTCCTTGCTGGTGGCGCGCGAGTACCAAGCTCAATCGGCCAAGCATGACGCGCAATTGCTGGCCAACAATCTTGCGCCGATGCTGGTGTTTGAGGATGTCAGTGCAGCGCAGTTGGAGCTGACTGCTTTTGCCCGTCGTGGCGGCGTGCTGGAAGTACAGGTGTCGCGGCTTGATCATTCCACCTTTGCGCATTGGTTGGATGTGGGCCAGACCGACCACCATTTAGAGCGAGCACCGGTCGACTTGGCCGGAACTTCCGCTGTCGTGGAGATGCATCTGAGTTCTCTCGATGTCTGGGTGCCTATTCATCTCAAGGGCGAGTTGATAGGTTCGCTGACCGTGCACGAAAGCTTGAAGTCCTTGCAACACACCGTGCTTCGCATGGTCGGTGTGGCGGCCGTTTTTATCGGCTTGGCGATTTTGATCGCTGGGCGACTTTTGCGCTGGGTGCAAAAACGTGCCTTGGCGCCCATCGTGGAGCTTTCCAGGCTGGCAGAAAATATCGCGACCAGCCAAGACTTCAGCCAGCGCGCGCAGATCCATGGCGCCGATGAAGTCGGGCGTTTGAGCGAGCGCTTCAATCAGATGCTCAAGCGGGTCGAGATCAGCCAGACCGAGCTGAATCAGCGACTCCAACGCGAGCAAATTGCCGGCCAACAGTTCGAGCAACTCGCGCATCAAGACAGCCTGACCAAGCTGCCCAATCGCTTGTATTTCCAGTCAGCCTTGCAGCGGCATATCACTCACAGCTGCCAGAACGCCGTGCTGATGGCCTTGATGTTCATTGACCTGGATAGCTTCAAGCTGGTCAATGACAAGCATGGTCATGATGCCGGCGACGCCGTGCTGTGTGAGGTAGCCGCTCGCATGAGCCGGGTGCTGCGATCCGGTGATGTCGTGTGCCGCTTGGGCGGCGATGAGTTCGGATTGATTCTCCCGGTCGTGCCTGACGAGGCCGCCGCCGAGCAATTGGCGCTACGCTTGATCGCCGCGATCCGAGAGCCCATGGTGCTTGGTGGGCATTTGATGCCGATAGGCGCCACGGTGGGCTTGGCTTTTTGTCCCACCGATGAGGTCGAGGCTTCGCAGCTTTTGAGTGCGGCCGATGTGGCGATGTACGCGGCCAAGCGTGCCGGCAAGAACACTTTCAGAAGGGCGAACCATGCTGCTTCGAGCTAAATTGGCCGCAGCGGCCTTGCTGCTCTTGGCCATGGGCGCGTCATCCGCTGCATCTTCGGCCGCCCCTGCGCCTGCCGACCCGGATCAAGAAATGGGGCTGGAGGAACTCTTGCGTCAGCCCCTGAAAGAGGTGCCGCGGGATGTGGAGGTCAGTACCGCTTCACGCTTTACCCAAAGCGCGGCGCAGGCGCCCTCGACGACTTACGTCATCACCGCCAACGAAATTGCCCGTTTTGGCTTTCGCAACATCAGCGATATCTTGCGTGCACTGCCCGGGCTTTACACCACCAGTGACGGATTTTTTAGCTATGTCGGCGCACGCGGCCTGGGCCGCCCTGGCGACCTCAATACTCGCTTGTTGTTCTTGATCGACGGCATGCGAGTGAATGAAAACGTCTATGACGCGGCGCTGCTGGGAGGCGATTTTTTCCTCGATGCCGAATTGATCGAGCGGGTGGAGTTCACGCCCGGTCCGGGTTCGGCGCTGTATGGCAATAACGCCTTCCTCGGTGTGGTCAATGTGATGAGCAAGCGGGCCGACAAGCTCGGCGGGGCGGAGCTGCGTGCCAGCCGGGATTCACTGGGCCTGCAGCAGGCCAGGATCAGCCTCGGGCATCGCTCCGAAGCGGGTTGGGAAGGTTGGTTGGCAGCGAGCGAAGCCAGGCAAGACCACATCGCCTTGCCCTACGAAACGCCGCCCGAGGCCGTGAACGCGCAGCGCGAACTTCTTTGGACGAACAGCAAGCGGCTGTTTGGCAGTTTCAATGCGGGCGACTGGGCGTTTCGAGCGGGTTACAGCGAGGCCAAGCTTGGTGCGCCGAGCTACCGGGCCGAGAGCATGCCTGCCCAATTCGATCAGGCTTACATCCTCTCGGACAATAGCTTTGTAGCGCTGAACCATGAGCGCAGCCTGGGCCCGGACTGGGATTTGTTCGCCAGCGTCTCGGCTAAGCGCAGCAATTACCGGGATCGCTTTCCCTCTGTGGATCCGCAGTCTGGCCAGCAACGACTCTTCGGCACCACCTCGCGGGGCCGCTGGTCTAACTGGGATCTTAGACTGAGCACGCGGCGCTGGGCCGATCACCGCTTGATGGCTGGGCTGGAACTTCAAAACGATGCCGAGATGAGAATTCTCACCGGCTTGGAAGGCGAGCCGGCTTTGCAGGAGTTTTTTGGCGATAACCGACGGGTCGGCATATTTGTCCAGGATGAATGGCAAATCGCCGACAAGCAGCAACTGATTCTGGGCCTGCGCCGCGACAGCTCCAAGGTGGCCGACCCCAGCATCAACCCGCGATTGGCTTGGGTTTGGAGTGGCGTGAGCGATGCAACGCTGCGGCTGATGTACGGCAGTGCCTTTCGAGCCCCGAATCTGAATGAGTTTGCCTTGAATTCCTCATGGGAGGTGGCCCTGCCAAAACCTGAGCGGGTGCGAACCCTGGAGGCAGCCTGGGACCAAGCGCTGACTCCGCAGCTTCAGTACCGCGTGTCGGTCTTCGCTTCAAGGCTCTTGGATTTGATCGAACTGAATCAAGTCGATTTGCCGGTGTACGAGAACAGCCGGCCCTTGCGCAACTATGGCAGCGAGCTGGAGCTGGAGCGGCGCTGGGACCAGGGCGCGCGCTTGCGCATGGGCCTGTCTTTGCAGCGCAGCCGGGACGAGCAAGGTGCGGGCCTGAGCAACTCGCCTGCCGCCCTGTTCAAGTTGTTTTATAGCCAGCCCATTTGGGGCGACACCTTGCAACTGTCTTGGCAGTCATTCGCGATGAGCCAGCGCCAGACGGCGGCCCAAAGCCTGCCCGGCTATTGGCTGAATAACGTCAATTTGCTGTGGCGCCCCCGGCTGGACGTTGACCTGAGCCTGGGTTTTTACAACCTCGGCAATACCCGCGTGATTGACCGACCCCGGGTGGACCAGTCCGCCTCGCAGCAGCCGGGCCGCTCGGTGCAGCTTGCGCTGAGCTGGAGGTTTGGTTCATGAAGCGAGCGCGCCTGCTCAGCCGCCTCGCGGCCGCCTTGCTCGTTATGAGCGCGGTGTTGGGCGTCAGCGCAGCGCCGGCCTTGGATGATGCCCAGCTGCGCGCTGCTTTTATTTATCGCTTTGCGCAGTTCACGCAGTGGCCGCCGCCGCCGATGCGCGAATTCACTTATTGTGTGGCCGGCAATGCCGCCATGCAGGCTTCGCTGCAGGCACTAACGGCCAAAGCCCATGGCGAGGCCAGTAGCCGCCTGCGCGTGTTGACCGAGCCGCAACAAGCGGCGCAATGCCAGCTGCTGCTCTTGGGCTTCGATGAGCGGGCCGAGCTGCAGCGCTGGACGGCAGTGCTGGCCGCTGAGCCGGTCTTGGTGGTCGGCGACAGCGCTGAGGCCTTTCGCAATGGCGCGGTGATCGCGCTGGTGGCCGAACCCAACGGCCTGGCTTTTCGCATCAATCACACCGAGGCCAAGCGGCGCGGGCTGGTGCTGAGCTCGCAGATGCTCAAGCTGGCGCGCGAGGTGAAGTGAGGTGAGTGTCTAAAGGCGCAAGGCCTGGGCTTGTAGCGGCCAAGCCAGCGCTTGCTGGATGAACTGCGTCAGTGCGCCGGCGCTGCCCGTCGTCAGCAGAATTGGCGCCGCTGTGGTCGCCGCCAAGCCCAAGGCTTGCCATTGTTTGGCCGCTTGCTGCGCCACCGCCGATTCGATATTGAGCAGCTTGACTTGCTCGCCGAGCACCCGCTGCAAAGCCGGCTGCACCAAGGGGTAATGGGTGCAGCCCATCAAGACGGTGTCAACCTGGGCATCGACCAAGGGCTGGCACAGCTGGGCGAGTAATTGATGCAAGGCCGGTGTTTCCAACTCTCCGCGCTCAATCAAGGCGACCAGGCCCGGGCAGGGCTGGCTGAAGACCTGTGCAGCCCCAGCGTGGCGGGCAATCAAATCGGCAAAGCGGGCGCTGGCAATCGTGGACGGCGTGGCCATCACACCGATGCGGCCGTTTCGACTGGCCGCCACCGCCGGCTTGATGCCGGGCTCGGTGCCAACGATGGGCATGTCCGGCCAGCGCTGCCTGAGCGCGCCAATCGCGTGCGCGGTGGCGGTATTGCAAGCCACCACCAAGACCCGCGCGCCTTGATCTATCAAGTGCTCGGCCAGGGTCAGGCTGCGTTGAATGATGTAGTCGGGTTCGCGCTGGCCATAGGGCGCATGTGCAGCGTCAGCCACATAAAGCATGGGCACTTCGGGCAGCAGGCGGTGCAGCTCGCGCAAGACGGTGAGGCCGCCGACGCCGGAGTCAAACACACCCAGGCAAGCCGGGTTGGAAGGAATGGTCGAGATCATTAAGTGCGGCAGTCTAGCTTTTGTCGCCGGGCAGCTCCGGCATAGTGGCTAGAATAGAACGATCGTGCTTTTTTACTGCTTTGCGGCAAAGAAGCTGCCGGGCTGCTGGGCCGCCCCCGTAGAATCTGGTTAACGTTAACGTCAATTAGTCTTGGAGTAATCGATGAAAGTCCTGGTCCCAGTCAAACGCGTGGTCGACTACAACGTCAAAGTGCGCGTCAAGAGCGACGGCAGCGGCGTGGATATCGCCAACGTGAAAATGTCGATGAACCCCTTTGATGAAATTGCCATCGAAGAAGCGGTGCGCCTGAAAGAGAAGGGCGTGGTCACCGAAGTGATCGCCGTGTCTTGCGGCGTCACGCAGTGCCAGGAAACCCTGCGCACGGCGATGGCCATCGGCGCCGACCGCGCCATCCTGATCGAGACCGATGCCGAGTTGCAGCCGCTGGCCGTCGCCAAGTTGCTGAAGGCCTTGGTCGACAAAGAGCAGCCCGGCCTGGTGATTCTGGGCAAGCAGGCGATCGATGACGACTGCAACCAGACCGGCCAGATGCTGGCCGCGCTGACCGGCATGCCGCAGGGCACGTTTGCCAGCAAGGTCGAGCTGACCGCGGATTCGGTCGCCGTGACGCGTGAAGTCGACGGTGGCCTGGAAACGGTCAAGCTGTCGCTGCCCGCCGTCATCACCACCGATTTGCGCCTGAATGAGCCGCGTTATGTGACGCTGCCCAACATCATGAAGGCTAAGAAGAAGCAGATGGACGTGATCAAGCCGGCCGATTTGGGTGTGGACGTCGCGCCGCGCATCAAGACCTTGAAGGTCGAGGAGCCGCCCAAGCGCAGCGCCGGCATCAAGGTGGCCGATGTGGCCGCCCTGGTCGACAAGCTGAAAAACGAAGCCAAGGTCATTGGCTAAACCTGATCAGAAGAATTCGGAGAACCTCAATGACTGCTCTCGTAATTGCTGAACACGACAACGCCCATATCAAGGGCGCGACCTTGAATACTGTCACCGCCGCTTTGGCGACCGGTGCCGACGTGCATGTGCTGGTGGCCGGCTTCAATGCCACCGCTGCCGCTGCAGCCGCTGCACAAATCGCCGGTGTGGCCAAGGTCTTGCATGCCGACGCCGCTGCGCTGGAAAACGGCCTTGCCGAGAACCTCGCTGCTCAAGTGCTGGCGATTGCGTCCGGCTACACCCACATCCTGTTCCCGGCCACCGCCTCGGGCAAGAACGTGGCGCCGCGCGTTGCCGCCTTGCTGGACATGGCTCAACTGTCCGACGTCACCAAGGTCATCAGCGCCGACACCTTCGAGCGCCCGATCTATGCCGGTAACGCGATCGCCACCGTGCAAAGCAGCGATGCGGTCAAGATCCTGACCGTGCGCACGACCGGCTTTGACGCGGCAGCCGCCACCGGTGGCAGCGCCGCCGTTGAAGTGGTTGCAGCCGCTGCCGACAGTGGCAAAAGCAGCTTCGCCGGCCGTGAAGTGACCAAGAACGACCGCCCCGAGCTGACGGCAGCCAAGGTGATCGTCTCCGGTGGCCGCGCTCTGGGCTCGAACGACAAGTTCATGGAAGTGCTGACACCTTTGGCCGACAAGCTCGGTGCCGCACTCGGTGCCTCGCGCGCCGCTGTGGATGCCGGATATGCCCCCAACGATTGGCAGGTCGGCCAGACCGGCAAGATCGTCGCTCCTCAGCTCTATATCGCTTGCGGCATCTCGGGTGCGATCCAGCATCTGGCCGGCATGAAGGACTCCAAGGTGATCGTCGCGATCAACAAGGATGCCGAAGCACCGATCTTCTCGGTCGCCGATTACGGCCTGGAAGCCGACCTGTTCGTGGCTGTGCCGGAACTGGTCAAGTCGCTTTGATTTCACGCGTTTGACAAACAAGCCTGAAGGCGCCCGACTGCATGGTCGCGGCGCCTTTTTTTGATTCGGAGACTAGAAAATGACTTATCGCGCCCCCGTTAAAGACCTGATGTTCAATATGCAGGCGCTGGCCGACCTGCCCGCCCTGAACAAAATTCCCGCCTTTGCCGACTTTGACCTCGACACCGCGCAGGCCGTGCTGGAGGAATGCGCGAAGCTGTGCGAAGACGTGATCGCCCCGCTGAACTGGGAAGGCGACAAGAACCCGTCCTTCTGGAAAGACGGCCAGGTTTTCACCACACCCGGTTTCAAAGAAGCGTTCAAGCAGTTTGCCGAAGGCGGCTGGCAAGGCCTGCAGCACCCGGACGAGTTTGGCGGCCAGGGCCTGCCCAAGACCATTGGTGCGGCCTGCGGCGAGATGATCAATAGCGCTAACGTCAGCTTTGCGCTGTGTCCGCTCTTGACCGACGGCGCGATCGAAGCCTTGCTGACCGCTGGGTCCGAAGAGCAAAAGAACATCTTCATCCCCAAGCTGGTCGATGGCAGCTGGACCGGCACGATGAATCTGACCGAGCCGCAAGCCGGCTCCGACTTGGCGCAGGTGCGCACCCGCGCCGAGCCGCAGGCAGACGGCACTTACAAGATCTTCGGCACCAAGATCTTCATCACCTATGGTGAGCACGATATGGCCGAGAACATCGTCCATCTGGTGCTGGCCCGCGTGGTCGGCGCGCCCGAAGGCGTCAAGGGCATCAGCTTGTTCCTGGTGCCCAAGTTCATGGTCAATGCGGATGGTTCATTGGGCGCGCGCAACGACGCGCATTGCGTGTCGATCGAGCACAAGATGGGCATCAAGGCCAGCCCGACTGCCGTGCTGCAGTTTGGCGACCATGGCGGTGCTATTGGAACGCTTATTGGCGAGGAAAACCGTGGCCTTGAGTACATGTTCATCATGATGAACGCGGCCCGTTTCGGCGTTGGCGTACAGGGCATTGCGGTGGCCGAGCGCTCCTACCAAAAGGCAGCGAGTTTCGCCCGTGACCGTGTGCAGTCGCGCCCGGTTGATGGCTCCACCGCAGCCGGTGGTGGCGCTGCGCCCATCTTGCACCACCCAGATGTGCGCCGCATGTTGATGACGATGCGAGCCTTGACCGAAGGTTGCCGGGCGATGTCCAGCGTGGCGGCCAGCGCCTATGACACCGCCCATCACCACGCCGATGCGGCGATCGCCAAGCAGGCGCAGACCTTCTATGAATTCCTGGTGCCGCTCGTCAAGGGCTATAGCACCGAGATGAGCTTGGAGGTCACCGACCTGGGCGTGCAAGTGCATGGCGGCATGGGCTTTATCGAGGAGACCGGCGCGGCGCAACATTACCGCGACGCCAAGATCCTGACCATTTACGAAGGCACGACCGCCATTCAGGCGAACGACCTGGTCGGCCGCAAAACCGGCCGTGATGGCGGCGCTTTCGCCCGCTCGGTGGCCGGCCTGGTCGAGGCGACCGAGGCACAGCTGGCCGCGCGCGACAGCGCCGCCGCGCGCTCGGTGCTCAAGCGCTTGTCGGCTGCTCGTCTGGCTTATCTGGATGTGGTGGACTTCATCGCGGCCAATTCACGCAGCAATCCGAACGCGGCTTACGCCGGCTCGGTGCCTTATCTGATGTTGGCCGGCAATCTGGTCGCCGGCTGGCAATTGGCGCGCTCGCTGATGGTGGCCGAGGATCATTTGGCGGCGGGCGAAGACGTCGCCTTCATGTCCGCCAAGATCGCCACCGCGCGCTTCTATGCCGAACACATCCTGAGCCGCGCCGGCGGCTTGCGTGATGCCATCGTCGAGGGCGCCGACAGCGTCACCGCGATGTCGCTTGAAGCTTTCTGAACGGAGAAATTCTCAATGTCCTTGCCCCCGATTCTGCAAAACCTGCCGCTGCCCATCATCGGCTCGCCACTGTTCATCATCAGCAACCCCAAACTGGTGATTGCCCAGTGCAAGGCCGGCGTGGTCGGCTCGATGCCGGCGCTGAATGCCCGCCCGGCCGAGCTGCTCGACGAGTGGTTGAACGAGATCACCACCGAACTGGCCGCCTACAACCTGGCCAACCCGGACAAGCCGGCCGCCCCGTTTGCGATCAACCAGATCGTGCACAAAAGTAATGACCGGCTTGAACATGACATGGCGGTCTGCGCCAAGTACAAGGTGCCCATCATCATCACCTCGCTGGGCGCGCGTGAAGACGTCAACCAAGCGGTTCACGCCTGGGGCGGCATCGTGCTGCACGACATCATCAACAACAAGTTCGCTAAGAAGGCGATCGAAAAAGGCGCCGATGGCCTGATCGCGGTGGCGGCCGGTGCCGGCGGCCATGCCGGCGTGAAAAGCCCGTTCGCGCTGATCCAGGAAATCCGTGAATGGTTCGACGGCCCAGTCGCCTTGTCGGGCTCGATTGCCACAGGCGATGCGGTGTTAGCGGCCCAAGCGATGGGGGCGGACTTCGCTTACATCGGCTCGGCCTTTATCGCCACCGATGAAGCGCGCGCGGCCGACGCCTACAAGCAGATGATTGTGGACAGCAATAGCGATGACATCGTTTACAGCAATCTGTTCACCGGCGTGCACGGCAACTACCTGCGTGGCTCCATCGTCAATGCCGGCATGGACCCGGATCATCTGCCCGAGAGTGACCCAAGCGCGATGAACTTCGGCGGTAGCTCCGCCAAGGCCTGGAAAGAAATCTGGGGCTGCGGCCAAGGCATTGGCGCGGTGCGTGAGGTGTTGCCGGCCGGCCAGCTGGTTGCGCGTCTGGCGGCCGAGTATCAGGCCGCCAGGGCGCGTTTAGCTTTGGGCTGATCAGGTCTTGAGGTGCAGGTTGACGCGGTCCAGCACCTGCTCGGGCGCGTCGGCCTCCAGGTCGGTCTCATTGTTGAGATGTCGGTTCATGCGCTCAACATCCAGGTCGCCGGTCCATTTCGCGACCACCAGGGTGGCCACGCCGTTACCGATCAAATTGGTCAGCGCACGTGCCTCGCTCATGAAGCGGTCAATGCCCAGGATCAAAGCCAGTCCCGCGACCGGGATGCCGCCGACGGCGCTGAGCGTGGCGGCCAGCACGATGAAGCCGCTGCCGGTCACGCCAGCTGCGCCCTTGGAGGTCAACAGCAGCACGGCCAACAGGGTCAGTTGTTGCGTCAGCGTCATCGGCGTGTTGGTGGCCTGAGCGATGAAGACCGCTGCCATGGTCAGGTAGATCGAGGTGCCGTCCAGATTGAAGGAATAGCCGGTCGGGATCACCAGGCCGACAGTGGACTTCTTGGCGCCGAGGTTTTCCATCTTGGCCATCATGCGCGGCAGCACCGACTCGGATGAAGAGGTGCCCAGCACGATCAGCAGTTCTTCCTTGATGTAGCGGATGAATTTGAAGATCGAGAAACCATGCGCGCGTGCGATGCTGCCCAGCACGATGACGATGAACAGCAGGCAGGTCAGGTAGAAGCTGCCCATCAGCTTGGCCAGCTGCAGCAGCGAGCCCAGACCGTATTTGCCGATGGTGAAGGCCATTGCGCCGAACGCGCCGATCGGGGCTAGCTTCATGATGTAGCCGACGATCACGAACAGCACATGCGAGCTTTTCTCGATCAGGTCGAACACCATGGTGCCGCGGCCGCCAAAGCGGTGCAGAGCAAAGCCGAACAGCAGCGCGATCAAGAGCACTTGCAGCATCTCGCCCTTGGCGAAGGCATCGACCACGGTGGTGGGGATGATGGCGAGCAAGAACTCGGTGGTGGTCTGCATCTTGCCGGGCGCGGTGTAGGCGGCAATGCTCTTGGTGTCCAGCGCAGCCGGGTCCACATTCATACCAGCGCCGGGTTGCAGCACATTCACCACCACAAGGCCAATCACCAGCGCCAGGCTGGAGACGATCTCAAAGTAAAGCAAGGCCAATCCGCCGGTCTTGCCGACCTTCTTCATGTCCTCCATGCCGGCGATGCCGACCACCACGGTGCAGAAGATGATGGGCGCGATGATCATCTTGATCAGCTTGATGAAGCCGTCGCCGAGCGGCTTCATCGCCGCACCACTCTCCGGGTAGAAGTGGCCCAGCAACACGCCCAAGATGATGGCCGTGATGACCTGGGCGTAGAGTGATTTGTAAATGGGTGGTCTGGTTTGCACGATGGACTCTCCGATGTCGACTGTGCGGCATCTTGCGTCCGGCGTGCTGGTCTGGATATGAGGGGATTTACATACAGGGCAACAGCCGGCGAATTTCAGCCCAGCCGGTATTTGGCCATCAAGCCGGTTCGCTTCGCTGGCTCAAAATTGATGCGCACCGGGTCGCGGCCGACCACGGCCAAGAGCCGCTCATCCATCACCCGAAACCACAGCGGCGGGATGTAGGCGATGCTGAACATGCCGAAGTAGCCGCTGGGCAGTTGCGGCAAATTTTCAAAGTGGCGCAGCGATTGATAACGGCGCAGCGGGTGGGCATGGTGGTCTGAATGACGCTGCAAATGGAATACCGCCCAGTTGGAAAATATGTGATTGCTGTTCCAGGAGTGATGCGGCTGGCAGGGCTCGTAGCGGCCATTGGCAAGTTTTTGGCGCAGTAGCCCGTAATGCTCGATGTAATTCGCTGAACTCAGCTGGAAATTGGCCCAGAAGGCGGTGGCCAGGATGAAAGGCAGCACTTGTGGCCCCAGCCAGCCTGTCAAGGCGCCCCAGAGTGCCAAGGTAATCAGTGCCGGCTGCAAGATCTCGTTGTGCAGCGACCAGACCGGCAGATTCGCCTTGCGCAGACGCTCGCTCTCTAGGGTCCAGGCGCGTTTGAAGGCGCCGGGCATTTCGCGCAGCACGAAGCTATAAATCGACTCGCCCATGCGCGAGGAAGCCGGGTCCAGCGGCGTGGCTACATCCCGGTGATGCCCGCGGTTATGTTCGATATAGAAATGACCATAGGCAGTGGTGGACAGCACCAGCTTGGCCAGCCAGCGCTCTAGCTTGGTTTGCTTGTGGCCCAGCTCATGGCCCAGGTTGATGCAAAAGCCGCCGACCGAACCGGTGATGATCACCATTGCGAGCATGCCGTGCCAAGGTAGGTCGTGTGTAGCCACGAACCAGACGCAGAAGGTGAAGGCCAGCCAAAGAATTGGCACCAGCGCATAGGTGATGCGGCGATAGAATAGGTCGGCGTCCAGCGCCGGCACAGCAGACTCGGGCGGGTTGCTGCGATCGCTGCCCAGGAGCCAGTCGATCAGCGGCACCACGCCGTAAAGAAAGGCCACCGGCAGCCACAGCAGGCGCGCGTCGCCGCTCCACAGCAGCAGGGCCGGCCCCAAGGTGACCGAGGCCGGCACCAGCAGGCTCATCAGCCAGGCATAACGTTTACGGTCCACATAAGGGCTGGCGGGCGGCGTTGAGGCCGGGTCTCCTTGCATGAGGTCGGGCACGCTGAGGGTCATGGTCTGTCTCCTGTTGTTTGTGTCAGTGTGGCCGGCTCGCCCCCGTGCAAACACCGTGGCAAGTGGCAAGTGATCGTCCTAAAGTGACAAACAATGAGCCCACAGCCGAACCCCATCCAAGCAGCCAAGGTGCATCCGACCTATGCGCGGCTGTTATGCATGTTGCTGCGCGGCTTGGGGGCGGACATGGAGCTGGCTTTGGCCGAGGCCGGTTTGAGCTGGGAGGGGCTTGCGACCGAAGAGAAGATGCTGGACTTTGCTGTCGTGCAGCTGTTGGCGCAAGCGGCAATTGCATCCAGTGGCCGACCTTGGCTGGGCATCGAGTTGGGGCAGATGGCGCATATCTCGACCCATGGCGGCGTGGGCTCGGCGGTGGTGGCAAGCCGCGACTTGCGCCAGGCGCTGGCCACGGTGGCCCGCTTCTCCAGTCTGCGCAATGATTTGCTGCGTTTTGAATTGACCGAGCACCCGGAAGGCGCCGTGCTGCGTGCGCATGAAAGTGCCAACCTCGGCGCCGCGCGCGGCTTTGTGCTCGACATGGTGTTCGGCACTGCGCTGCGTTTGATGGAGACCGTGGTGGGCCACCGCCTGCGCGGGCTGCGCGTCGAGCTGCCTTTTGCGCCTCCGGTCTGGTGCGATCGATACGAGCGTTTGGTCGAAGGCGGTGCCCTGGTGTTCGACGCGCCTTCGCTGGCCTTTCACCTCGATGCGGCCATGCTGGAGGCGCCATGCATCACGGCGAATGCACGCGCCTTCGAGGCGGCGCGCGAAGACTGCGAGCGCGAGCTGGCACTGACGGCAGGAGGCATAGGCCCCTGGTCGCAGCGCCTGCGTCAGCTCCTGCTGCAGCGGCGCGCGCCGGAGCCCTATCCCACGGCGCTGGCCTTGGCCGAGGCTTGCCATGTTTCGGTGCGCACGCTGATACGCCGTTTGCGCGCCGAAGGCAGCAGCTACCAGGCCTTGCTGGACGGCGTGCGGCAGGAGCAGGCGCTTTGGCAGCTGCGACACACCCAGAACTCGGTCGAAGAAATTGCCGCCCAGCTCGGCTTTGAAGACACATCCAACTTCAGCCGTACCGTGCGACGCTGGTTCGGGCAGACGCCGTCCGGCCTGCGCGAGCGCTTGCGGGCCTGAACCGTTCGGGACCGCAAGCATCTTGGCCCTTACTTGATATGGGTGAAGCGCGCTTCGGGCCGGTCGTCCGAGCGGTGTACGGTTTCAACGTTAGCTCGCATGGCCCAGGGCCGCATCTGATGGTGCAGCGGAATGAAGAAGGATTCATCTCGCACGCGCAGCAAGGCCTCTCGGATCAGGGCATTTCGCTTGGCTACATCGGTTTCCGTCTTCATGCTGGCGATCAACTGATCCAACTGCGCGTCGCTCAATCTTGAGTAATTGAAATTTCCATCGGCGCCGCTGGTGCGGGTGTGGGCCAGGCTTTGTAGGGTGAACTGCGCGTCGAAGGTGGCCACCCCCCAGCCCAGCATATAGAGCGGCGCCTCAAAGCGCTGGAAGGTCTGGCTATGTTGCGAGAAGGGCAGGGCGGCCAGGCGCGCCTTGATGCCGATCTTGGCCCACATCGCCACCACGGCCTGGCAGACCTCTTCGTCATTGACGTAGCGGTTGTTCGGGCAGTTCAGCGGCACCTCAAAGCCACTCGCATAGCCGGCCTCGGCCAGCAGCTTTTTGGATCTTTCGATGTCGACCTTGTGCGGCACATCGATATCGGGCGTGTTGCCGTTGACGCCCGGCGCCACCATGATGCCGGCCGGAATCGACAGGCCGCGCATGATGGTGCGCTTGATCGCCTCGCGGTCAATCGCCACGCTCATCGCCTCGCGAACTCTTTTATCCTTGAAGGGGTTCTTGCCCTTGACGCTGGCGCCGGCCAACTCCTCGCTGCCTTGGTCCATCGCGAAGAAGATGGTGCGCACCTCCAGGCCCTCGACCACCTTGAGCTTGGCGTCAAGTTTGAGCTTGGCGACGTCTTGTGTGGGCAGGTCGGTCAGCAGGTCGACATCACCGGACAAGAGCGCTGCCACCCGGGTCGGGTCCGATTTGATTGGGGTGTAGATGACCTCACTGACGTTGCTGGCGTTTTTGGCATCCCACCAGTCCTTGTTGGCCACCATGGTGATTTTCTGATCGGGCTGCCAGCCGGTGATCTTGTAAGCGCCGGTGCCCATGGCGTTGCGCGAGGCGTAGTTGTCTTCCTTGGCCTTGTAGTCCTGCACATTGGTGGTCTTGTTCTTCTCCGCCCAGGCCTTGCTCATGATGCGGAAGTCGATGATGTTGCGCAGCAGGATGGGCGTGGGCGCGTTCAGCATCACATCGATGGTGTGATCGTCGATCTTCTTGATCTCTTTGATGCCGGCCACATAGGTCTGCATCGTGCCTTGCGGCTGGCTGATGCGCCCGAAGGTGAAGATCACGTCATCGGCGGTGAAGGGCGATCCGTCATGGAATTTGACGCCCTTGCGCAAATCAAAACGTACCTGCGTCGGCGAGATATAGGTCCATTTGGTTGCCAGCGCCGGCTCGACCTGGAACTTGTCGTTGTAGCGCGTCAGGCCCTCGTAGGCGTGCATCAGGATGGCAATGGTGGTGGTGTGATTCTGCGAGTGCGGGTCCATGGTCAGAATGTCATTCTGAGCCGCCCAGCGCAGTGGCACAGCGCCAGCGCTGCTAAGGGCCAAGCCCAAAGTGAGGGCCAGTGCCGTGAGTTTGATCTTGTACATAGAGATTCCTTCGCGTGAATGAGAGAAACCACCGCAGGGGTGGTTTCTGGAAATTGCATTGAAGCGTCGGGTTACTTCAGCGTGGTGAAGCGAGCCTGTGGTTTGTCGTCCGCCCGGTGCAGGGTTTCGACATTGCTGCGCATCGCCCACGGGCGCACTTGGTGGTGCACGGGAATGAACAAGTACTCATCGCGCACGCGCAAAAGAGCCTCTCGGATCATGGCGTTGCGCTTGGTGATATCGGTCTCCGTCTTCATTGCTTGCACCAAGGCGTCCACCTTGGCGTCGCTGACGCGTGAGTAGTTGCCTTTGCCGTCGACGCCGGTCGTGCGACTGTGGATCACGTCTTGCAAGGTGTATTGGGCGTCAAAAGTCGTCACGCCCCAGCCGTAGAGGTAGAGCGGGGACTCCATCTTCTGCAAGAGCACCGAATGCTGGGACATGGGCAGCGCGCTCAATTTGGCCTTGATGCCGATCTTGGCCCACATCGCCACCACGGCCTGGCAGATTTCTTCGTCGTTGACGTATCGGTCATTCGGGCAGTTCAGCGGCACTTCAAAACCATCCGGATAGCCGGCTTCGGCCATCAGCTTCTTGGCCTTCTCAAGGTCGACCTTGGGCGGCACGTCGATGTCGGGCGCGTTGCCGTTGACGCCGGGCGCCACCATGATGCCGGCCGGCATGGACAGGCCGCGCATCAGGCTGCGCTTGATCGCTTCGCGGTCGATGGCGGTACTCATCGCTTCACGCACGCGTTTGTCCTTGAACGGGTTCTTGCCCTTGACGCTGGCGCCGCGCAACTCGTCGCTGCCCTCGTCCATGGCAAAGAAAATGGTGCGATTCTCGAGGCCGTCCAGCACCTTGAGCTTGGGGTCGGCCTTGAGTTTGGCCACATCCTGCGTCGGCAGGTCGGTCAGCAGGTCCACATCACCGCTCAGCAGGGCCGCCACGCGGGTGGCGTCGCTCTTGATCGGCGTATAGCTGATCTCGGTCACATTGCCCTTGTTGGTGTCCCACCAATCCTTGTTGGCGACCATGCTGATCTTTTGATCGGGCTGCCAGCTGGTGATTTTGTAGGGGCCGGTGCCCATCGCATTGCGGGAAGCAAAAGTGTCTTCCTTGGCCTTGTAGTCCTGCGGATTGACTGATTTATTCTTCTCCGCCCAAGCCTTGCTCATGATGCGGAAGTCGGTCAGGTTGCGCAGCAGCACCGGGCTAGGGCCGTCGAGTATCAGGTCGACCGTGTAGTCATCGACCTTTTTGATCTCCTTGATGCCGGCCACAAAAATCTGGTTATTGGCCTGCGGCTGCTTGATGCGGCCGAAGGAGAACACCACATCGTCGGCAGTGAAGGGCGTACCGTCGTGAAACTTCACACCGCGGCGCAGATCAAAACGAATTTGCGTTGGGCTGATAGCGGTCCACTTGGTCGCCAGTGAGGGCTCGGGCTGAAATTTCTCGTTATAACGCGTCAGCCCTTCGTAGGCATAGGCATTGATGCCATTGGTGGTCGCGTGGTTCTGCGAATGAGGGTCCAGCGTCTGGATGTCATTCTGAGCGGCCCAGCGCAGCGGCACGGCATGCGCTGTGCTGGCAGCCAAGCCAAGCGCCACGGCCGTCGCGGCCAAAGACTTCAGTTTGAACTTAAGCATCTTGATTCCACTCATAAGTTACGAATGGGAGTGATGCTAGCCCTCTGATTCGCCTTCTACTCTAGTGGCTTGCCCGAGTTGCGGCTGGCCGCTAACTTGCAGGTTCGAGTCACAACCGATGCCGGCCGCGATCCAGCGCGCGCTGATTCGAGTCAGCAGCATGGACAAACGGCCCGTCGCGGCACCGCGCCAACCCAGTACCTGCAGCGGCGCAATCAGCATGCCGCAGACATAACGCCGTTCGGAGTCTGACCATTGCAAGGCTCTGCAGGCTCCGCGCAAGCGTCGGCTGACCAGCATGCCGATCGGGCAGGGCGCACTCAGGCAGCAAACGCCGCAGCCATTGCAAGGCGCGCCTTCGGCCGGCTTGGCTGGGGCGGCCGGGTGGATATGAATGACTTGATGTGGCTGCTCAGGCATCCGTCCACTGTAGCGCTCTGGGCTCAGGTCTTGACGCCGAGCTCGCGTAGCCGCTCTTGCAAATACTCGTCTGCGGTGTAGCGGTCGGACAGCACCACTTCGTTGCGAGGATGGAGGAACAGCGGCAGGGAAATGCGGCTGCGCTTGGCGCCTTCGCCGCTGGGGTTGACCACGCGGTGCTGGGTCGAGGGGTAATAGCCTTGTGAGGCTTCTTCCAGCATGTCGCCGATATTGATGATCAGCATGCCGAAATCGCAGGGCACGTCGAACCAGGCGCCGTCCCGTCCCTGCACCTGCAAACCCGGCTCATTGGCGGCCGGCAGAATCGTCAGCAGATTGATGTCGCCATGCGCCGCGGCCCGCAAGGCGCCCGCCGGCTCTTGGCCCGTCAGAGGCGGGTAGCGCAGCACGCGCAAAAGGGTCAGCTTGCTGTCCTTGATCATGTCGGACAGCGGCTCGCGGTAATGTTGGGCAATCTCTGCCGGGGTAAAGCGCTCGACCCAAGACAAGAGTTCTTGCGCCAGACCATTGGCCTGCTCGAAGTAGGCCTGAGCCTGCGCCCGCAATTCCGACGGCGCCCTGCCCCAGGGGTAGTAGTGGAAGTACTCCTTGATGTCCTTCAGCGCTGCGCCCTTGGCGGTCTCCGACGTGTCGGTGGAGAAGTAGCCATCCTGCGTTTCCTTTGAAAAAGCGAACTGCTGCTTTTCATTGGAGTTAAAAAAGCTTAGCCAATCGGCATAGATTTTTTCGACCAGCGCTTGCTGAATCGGGTGATTGACGAGGACGCCGAAGCCAGTCTCGTGCAGCGAGCGGGTGAATTGCTCGGCCGCATCGGCGGCCCGGTAGTCGACAACCTGTACTTGCATGGGATCTCCTGTGTGTCCCGACGCCGAGCCATTCAATCGCGGGGCAGGGCGTTCGGCCGCAAGTCTAGGGCAAGCGGGGCGACTTCGCAAACGTTTGCATTGGTCGCTTGGAAAACCGCGCTCTGGCTTGAATTGGCATGACAGGCTTCAGATGCTGAGACTATTTACCGATAAGGGCAGGAGTCCGAGGCCTTGACTTTGCATTGTCATCAGCAGCAACGGTGATAAAGTCCGCCCCTTGAGACTAATGGTCCTTCCCGTCCCCTTGGCTGGCAACAGCTTCGGTGGGTCGCAATCCGCCAACCGGTAGAGCCGTGCCGCGGAAGGTTTTTTTTAACCAGCCAGATTCCCGGAAGCCGGGTTAGAGGTGAGCGAGATGATGCAGCAACACAGGTCCAATTCCTACCTGTTCGGGGGCAATGCGCCCTATGTAGAAGAGATGTACGAGGCCTACCTCGACAACCCGGCCTCGGTGTCCGACACCTGGCGCACCTATTTTGATGCGCTCCAGCATGTGCCCGCCACCGACGGCAGCGATGCCCGGGATGTTGCGCATGCACCGGTGATCGAATCCTTCGCGCAACGCGCCAAGGCCAACGCCTTCGGCAACAAGGCCTCCAGCGCCGATCTGGCCGTCGCCCGCAAGCAGGTCCATGTGCAGTCGCTGATTGCCGCCTACCGCAATGTCGGTTCGCGCTGGGCCGATCTGGATCCGCTGCAGCGCACCGAGCGCCCGCGCATTCCGGAACTGGAAACCTCGTTCTATGACCTGACCGAGTCCGATATGGACATCCCGTTCAGCGCCACGAACACCTATTTCTCCACGGCCGAGAACATGACCCTGCGCCAGATCGTGCAGGCCTTGCGTGAGACCTACTGCGGCAGCATTGGCGCCGAGTACATGCACACCACCGACCAGACCGAGAAGCGCTGGTGGCAAGAGCGCTTGGAAGCGATCCGCTCCAAGCCCAGTTTCACGCCCGAGAAGAAGAAGCACATCCTCGGCCGTCTGACCGCCGCCGAAGGACTGGAGCGTTACCTGCACACCAAGTACGTCGGCCAGAAGCGTTTCTCGCTCGAAGGCGGCGAGAGCTTCATCGCGGCGATGGACGAGTTGGTGCAAGGTGGCGGTGCGTCCGGCGTGCAAGAAATCGTCATCGGCATGGCCCACCGTGGCCGCCTCAATGTGCTGGTCAACACGCTGGGCAAGATGCCCAAGGACTTGTTCGACGAGTTCGAGCACAAGGCCCCTGAAGACCTGCCGGCCGGTGACGTCAAGTACCACCAAGGCTTCTCCAGCGATGTGACCAGCCCCGGCGGCCCGATTCACCTGACGCTGTCCTTCAACCCCTCGCACCTGGAGATCGTCAACCCGGTGGTTGAGGGTTCGGTCAAGGCCCGTATGGACCGCCGTGGCGACAAGACCGGCGCGCAAGTGTTGCCGGTGCTGGTGCACGGCGACGCGGCTTTTGCCGGTCAGGGCGTCGTGATGGAAACGCTGGTGCTGGCACAAACGCGCGGTTATTACACCGGCGGCACGGTGCACATCGTCATCAACAACCAGATCGGTTTCACCACTTCCGACCCACGCGACAGCCGCTCAACGCTGTATTGCACCGACGTCGTCAAGATGATCGAGGCACCGGTCTTGCATGTGAACGCTGACGATCCGGAAGCTGTGGTGTTGTGTACGCAGCTGGCGCTGGAGTATCGCCAGCAGTTCAAGAAAGATGTTGTCGTTGACATCATCTGCTACCGCAAGCTGGGCCATAACGAGCAAGATACACCGGCGCTGACCCAGCCGCTGATGTACAAGAAGATTGCTCAGCATCCCGGTACCCGCAAGCTCTACGGCGACAAGTTGATCGCCCAAGGCGTGCTGACCGCGAGCGGCCCGGACGATATGTTCAAGGCCTATCGCGCTGCGATGGACGAAGGCCGTCACACGGTTGACCCGGTCCTGACCAACTTCAAGAGCAAGTACGCGACCGACTGGTCACCGTACCTGGGCAAGAAGTGGACCGACAGCTGCGACACTGCGCTGCCTATGGCCGAGTTCAAGCGTCTGGCCGAACGCATAACCACAGTGCCCGGGACCTTCAAGGTGCACTCGCTGGTCGAGAAGGTTTTGGCCGACCGCGCCGCCATGGGCCGCGGCGAGATCAATGTCGACTGGGGCATGGGCGAGCACATGGCTTTCGCGTCGCTGGTGGCCAGCGGCTACCCGGTGCGTTTGTCGGGTGAAGATTGCGGCCGTGGCACTTTTGTCCACCGTCACGCCGTGCTGCACGACCAGAATCGTGAGAAGTGGGATTCGGGCACCTATGTGCCGCTGCAAAACGTAGGCGAAGGTCAGGCACCGTTTGTCGTCATCGACTCGCTCTTGTCCGAAGAAGCGGTGCTTGGCTTTGAGTACGGTTACGCCTCGGCCGACCCCGTCACCTTGACGATCTGGGAGGCCCAGTTCGGCGACTTCGTCAACGGCGCGCAGGTCGTGATCGACCAGTTCATCGCCTCCGGTGAAGTCAAGTGGGGTCGTTCTAACGGCCTGACCTTGATGTTGCCGCATGGCTATGAAGGCCAAGGCCCTGAGCACAGCTCGGCCCGCTTGGAGCGCTTCATGCAATTGGCCGCCGACAACAATATGCAGATCGTGCAGCCGACTTCGGCCTCGCAGATATTCCATGTTTTGCGTCGCCAGCAACTGCGCATGTTCCGCAAGCCGCTGATCATCTTGACGCCCAAGTCGCTGCTGCGTAACAAGGATGCGACTTCGCCGATCACCGAATTCACCAAGGGTGATTTCAAGACCGTCATCGGTGAGCGCGACACCACGATCGATGCAGCCAAGGTCAAGCGCGTGGTCGCTTGCTCGGGCAAGGTCTATTACGACCTGGTCAAGTCACGCGCCGACCGCAAGGCGACGGACGTTGCTTTGATTCGCGTTGAGCAGCTCTATCCCTTCCCGCACAAGGCCTTTGCCGCTGAGCTGAAGAAGTATCCCAACTTGGCCGAGATCGTCTGGTGCCAGGACGAGCCGCAAAACCAGGGCTCATGGTTCTTTGTCCAGCACTATGTGCACGAAAACATGGTCGATGGCCAGAAGCTCGGCTATGCCGGCCGCCCGGCCTCGGCTTCGCCGGCCTGCGGTTATGCGCACCTGCATCAGGAGCAGCAAAAGGCGCTGCTGGATCAGGCCTTCGGCAAGCTCAAGGGCTTCATCCTCACCAAGTAAGGCTATGCCGGTCGCCTGTGGCGCCGTCATAGCTCCGGCTGTTGGAGCGGACTCATAGAGCCGCTCAACAGCCGGATGTATACAAAAAACACGAAAGACAAAATCATGGCCATCGTAGAAGTCAAAGTCCCCCAGCTGTCCGAATCCGTCGCTGACGGTACCTTGCTGACCTGGAAGAAGAAGCCCGGCGAAGCCGTTGCCATTGACGAAATCCTGGTTGAAATCGAGACCGACAAGGTCGTGTTGGAAGTGCCAGCGCCTAGCGCCGGCGTGATGGCCGAAATCGTCCGCAATGACGGCTCCAGCGTCGTCAGCGAAGAAGTCATTGCACGCATCGACTCCGAAGGCAAGGCCGGCGCCGCCGCTCCTGCCGCTGCCGCCGCCCCAGTTGCTGCTGCTCCTGCTGCTCCTGCTGCTGTGGCTGCTGTAGCAGCAGGCAAGGGCGATGTCGCCATGCCCGCCGCTGCCAAGCTGCTGGCCGAAGCCGGCATGAGCGCCAGCGCCGTTGCCGGCACCGGCAAGGATGGCCGCGTCACCAAGGGTGATGTGTTGGCCGCCAAGACTGCGGTGCCTGCACCGGTGGCCGTTGCCGTAGCTGCAGCTGTGGCCAAGCCGCTGCCGGCCGTGGCAGCGCCTGCCGCCATCAATCTGGGCGATCGCCCCGAGCAGCGCGTGCCCATGAGCCGCCTGCGCGCGCGCGTGGCCGAGCGCCTGCTGCAATCGCAAGCCACCAACGCCATCCTGACCACGTTCAACGAAGTGAACATGGCGCCGCTGATGGAGATGCGCAAGAAGTTCCAGGAAAAGTTCGAGAAAGAGCATGGCGTCAAGCTCGGCTTCATGAGCTTCTTCGTCAAGGCCGCGGTCGCCGCCTTGAAGAAGTTCCCGGTCCTGAACGCCTCGGTGGACGGCAATGACATCGTCTATCACGGCTATTTCGACATCGGCATCGCTGTCGGCTCGCCGCGCGGCCTGGTCGTGCCGGTGATCCGCAATGCGGACCAGATGAGCTTTGCCGACATCGAGAAGAAGATCGCCGAGTTCGGCCAGAAGGCCAAGGAAGGCAAGATCTCGCTGGACGATCTGACCGGCGGCACCTTCTCGATCTCCAACGGCGGCACCTTCGGCTCGATGCTGTCGACCCCCATCATCAACCCGCCTCAGTCGGCCATTCTGGGCGTGCATGCGACCAAGGACCGCGCCGTGGTCGAGAACGGTCAAGTGGTGGTGCGCCCGATCAACTACCTGGCCATGTCTTATGACCACCGCATCATTGACGGCCGCGAAGCCGTCTTGGGCTTGGTCACGATGAAGGATGCCCTCGAAGACCCGGCCCGCTTGTTGTTCGACATTTAAGTCAGCGCAGCGATGGACATGGTTCGGGAATGGCTGGGCGTTTTGATGGGCCAGGTGTTCTTGGACGGTCTGATCTATCTGGTGCTCGCCCTCCTGGGCGGTGCCGGATTCGGTATTTTTGGCATGTTAGGCGGGGCAAACCGCCGCAGCGCCACTACGAGAGAGTCAATACATGAGTAAGCAATTCGATGTCTTCGTCATCGGCGGCGGCCCCGGCGGCTATATCGCGGCGATCCGCGCGGCGCAACTCGGCTTCAATGTCGCCTGCGTCGACGAGTGGAAGAACGAGAAGGGCGGCCCTGCGCCCGGCGGCACTTGCACCAATGTCGGCTGCATTCCGTCCAAGGCCTTGCTGCAGTCATCTGAGCATTTCGACCACGCCAACCACCACTTTGCCGAACACGGCATCTCGGCCGACAACGTCAAGATGGACGTGGCCAAGATGCTGGCGCGCAAGGACATGGTCGTCAAGCAGAACAACGACGGCATCTTGTATCTGTTCAAGAAGAACAAGGTCACGTTCTTCCACGGTCGCGGCTCTTTTGTCGGCGCCAAGGACGGCTTGTATGAGCTCAAGGCCGGCGAGGAAACCGTGCTGGCCAAGCATGTGATTCTGGCCACCGGCTCGAATGCTCGTCAGTTGCCGGGTGCCGCTTTTGATGAAGAGATGATTCTCTCCAACGATGGCGCGCTGCGCATCGGCGCGGTGCCGAAGAAGTTGGGCGTTATCGGCTCCGGCGTGATCGGCCTGGAAATGGGTTCGGTCTGGCGCCGTCTGGGTGCCGACGTGACGGTGCTGGAAGGTCTGCCGACCTTCCTCGGCGCGGTCGACGAAGGTGTGGCCAAGGAAGCCGCCAAGCTGTTCAAGAAGCAAGGTCTCAAAATTGAGCTGGGCGTCAAGATCGGCGAGGTCAAGGCCACGAAGAAGAGCGTTAGCGTTTCCTACACGGACGCCAAGGGCGCCGAGCAGAAGGCCGAGTTCGACAAGCTGATCATCTCGATCGGCCGCGTCGCCAACACCATCGGCCTGAACGCTGAGGCGGTTGGCCTGAAGCTGGACGAGCGCGGCGCCATCGAGGTGGACGGTGACTGCAAAACCAATCTGGCCAATGTCTGGGCGGTCGGTGATGTGGTGCGCGGCCCGATGCTGGCGCATAAGGCCGAAGAAGAGGGCGTTGCCGTGGCCGAGCGTATTGCCGGCCAACATGGCCATGTCAACTTCAACACCATCCCTTGGGTGATCTACACCAGCCCCGAGATTGCCTGGGTGGGCCGCACCGAGCAGCAGCTCAAAGCAGACGGCGTGGCCTACAAAGCGGGGCAGTTCCCCTTCATGGCCAATGGCCGCGCGCGTGCTTTGGGTGACACCAATGGTTTCGTCAAGTTCCTGGCCGATGCCACGACCGACGAGATCCTGGGCGTGCACATCATCGGCCCTTTCGCTTCCGAGTTGATCTCGGAAGCGGTGGTTGCGATGGAGTTCAAGGCTTCGGCCGAGGACATCGCTCGCATCTGCCACGCCCATCCTTCGCTGTCCGAAGCGACCAAGGAAGCGGCGCTGGCAGTTGACAAGCGCACGCTGAATTTCTGATTCGAGTTTGATGTGTTGAACGAGAAGGGGCGGCGGGTGTCGCCCCTTTTCATTGGAAATTAGGCATGACGTCCCCCGAGACCACCGTTACCGAGCTTTACCAGCAGACCCTCGCCGAACGCGGCTTCAAAGCCGACCCTGCGCAGCTGCGTGCGGTCGCTGCTTTGCAGCGCTGCCAGAACGAATGGGCCGATTACAAGGCGCGCCGCGGCAATGTCGTGACCAAAATGCTGGTGCGCCCGCCCTTGCCACGCGGCGTCTATATGTACGGCGGTGTCGGGCGGGGAAAGAGCTTTCTGATGGACTGCTTTTTCCAGGCCGTGCCGCTGACGCGCAAGACCCGGCTGCACTTCCATGAGTTCATGCGCGAGGTGCACCGCGAGTTGCATGAACTCAAGGGCATTGCCGATCCACTGGATGAATTGGGCAAGCGCATTGCCAAGCGATTCCGGCTGATCTGCTTTGACGAATTCCATGTCTCTGATGTGACCGATGCGATGATTCTTCATCGCTTGTTGGACGCTCTGTTCCGCAATCGCGTCAGCATCGTCACGACCTCCAACTTCATGCCGGATGGGCTCTATCCCAACGGCCTGCACCGCGACCGCATCTTGCCGGCGATCGCGCTGCTCAACGAGAAGCTCGAAGTCATCAATGTTGACAACGGCTTCGATTACCGCAGCCGCACGCTCGATCAGGTGGAGCTGTATCACTGCCCCCTCGACGAGACGGCCGACAAGGCCTTGAACACGGCGTTTGAGGCCTTAGCCGAGGCGCGCGACGAAGACCCCGATCTGCATATCGAGCAGCGGCTGCTGCGCGCCAGGCGCCGCGCCGGCGGGGTCGTGTGGTTCGATTTCTCCACCCTATGCGGCGGGCCGCGCTCGCAGAACGACTACCTGGAGTTGGCGACCCAGTTTCACACGCTTCTTCTCAGCAATGTGCCGGAGATGCCGCCGCGTTTGTCAAGCGAGGCGCGCCGCTTCACTTGGCTGATCGACGTGCTCTATGACAGGCGGGTCAAGCTGGTGATGTCGGCTGCCGTGGCGCCCGAGGCGCTCTATACCGAAGGGCCTTTGGCGCATGAGTTTCCGCGCACCGTTTCGCGTTTGCAGGAGATGCAGTCGTCCGAATATTTGGCGCTGGCGCGACGCGATGTCGACACCAGCTTGACGTGATGGGCCACCGACTTATGCGCGGCTATTCATCATGGGCGTTCTTTTTGCTGATGGGATCGGCGGCGGCCCAGGATGATCGCGCCGAGCTGATCACACTGAACGAGCAACGCGCCGTCATCGAAGCGCAGTTCAAGGCTGAGAGTGAAAGATGCGCAGGCCGCTTTTTCGTCAACGCCTGCCTAGATGATGCCAAGCTGCGCCGCAGTGCCGGCTTGAAGCCCCTGCAAGACCGCGAAGCGGTGCTGGACGCCAATGAGCGGCGTGCGCGGGCAGAGGCACAGCGCGTGCGCGTGGCCGAGCGCGAGCGTGAATTTGCTGCTGCCGAAGGGCGCCACCGAACCGAGCAGCTCTTGGCGCCGCAAGTCGCACCCGCACCGCCTGCCGCCAAGGCCAAAGCAGCAACCCCGGCCAAGCCCGGTGCACAAAGCCCGGCCACGACGCAGCAGGCCAAGCAGGCGCTTGAGCGTGAAGCGGCGCAGCGTCGGCAGCTGCAAAAGGCTGATTATTTGGCGGAGCAAGAGGCCAGGCAAAAGGCCGCTGAACGGCGGCAAGTGCTCAGGGACGAGAAGCTCAAGGGCAAGAAGCAACCGATAGCCTTGCCAATCCCCAGCGCCGCCGAGATTGAGGCCGCCTCCAGCGCGCCGCCCCCAATCAAACGTTGATCAGCTCAGCGCCTGTACCCGCACGATCGCCAGCGATAAATTGTCGCCGCCGCCACGGGCGCGTTGCCTGGCCTTGCTGATCAGCAACTCCGCCGCCTCGCGTGGCGGCAGGGTGTGCAGCACGACGCCCAATTCGCTGGGCGTGAAGAAGTGCCAGAGACCATCGCTGCAGCAAACAAGCGTGTCGCCGTCCTCGAGCCCCTCAATACACTCGCTGCTGCCGACGGGGTCTTGCACGGTGCCCAAGCAGCCGGTCAGCAGATTCGACTGTGGATGCACCGAAGCCTCGGCCTCAGTGATTTCGCCTTTATCAACCAGACCCTGCACAAAGGAATGGTCAAGCGTGCGCTTGAGCATATTGGGGCCGCGGAACAGATAGATGCGCGAGTCGCCGGAGTGAATCCAGTGGCAGCGCCGGTCCGCCGTGATCATGAAGGCTGCAAGCGTGCTGTGCGGCTCCTCCTCGGCCGATAGGGCGGTCAGCTTGATCATCAGGTGGGCCTCGGAGAGGATTTGCTTGAGCAATTCTTCCTCTGACTCCTGGCCGGGTACAAAACGCTCGAACAATTGCTGGCTGGTCAGCAATACCTGGTCGGCAGCCTTTCGCCCGCCGCTTTTGCCCCCCATGCCGTCAGCGACGACCGCTAGCAGGCAGGCGCTGTTGTGAGGGTGGAGGATCACCTCGACTTGGTCTTGTTGGTATTGACGGTCGCCCCGGTGGGTACCGGTGGCGGCGCTCAGGCGAAAGCCCGGGGGGGTGCGAGTCATGGCGAGGCCTGAAGTTCCTCAAAACTATAATCGCTAATCAACTGCACATCTGCCTGGCCGGGCCCTTATGGATGAACAACTTCACTCTCTGTCGCGACGTCTGATCGAATTGCGCATGGAGCATGCCGATTTGGATGTTTTGATAGACCGTGTGGCTTTGGAGCAGCCTTTGGATGAGTTGAGTTTGCGGCGCCTGAAAAAGCGTCGTCTGGGCCTGCGCGACTTGATCGTGCGCATCGAGCAGGCTTGCGATCCCGATGAGCTGGCTTGAAGAGTTCCTTCTTTTGATTTCGTTTGATTTGACGCTACTTTGACGCGACCTTCCCCGCCCACGCTAGATGACTCCTTTGATGAGGCCTTTGGCGATGCCATCCACGAGCCCGAGGAGGAGGTGCAAACGCCCGCCGTCAGCGAGTTGGAGCAATGGGTAGCCGCCGCCTTTGATGAGGGTGGGCCGCTGGCGCGCAGTGATGCCGGCTACAAGCCGCGCGAACAGCAACTGGCGATGAGCCAGGCGGTCGCCCGCGCGATTGCGCGCCGCGAAACCTTGGTGGTGGAGGCCGGCACCGGCGTCGGCAAGACCTTTGCGTACCTGGTGCCGGCGCTGCTGTCGGGCGGGCGCGCCTTGATCAGCACCGCGACCAAGAATTTGCAGGATCAGCTCTTTATGCGCGATCTGCCGCGCCTGTGCGAGGCCTTGCAGATGCCGGTGCGAATTGCGCTGCTCAAAGGGCGCAGCAGCTATCTGTGCATTCACCGCATGAACCAGGCACGCTACAGCAGCGAACTGCCGGATCGGCGCGCGGTGATGGCGCTCTCAAGGATCGAGATCTGGGCGCAGCAAACCAAGAGCGGCGACTTGGCCGAAATGGACGGCATGGACGAGCGCTCGCCGGTGATTCCGCTCGTGAGCTCCACACGCGAAAATTGCCTTGGCAGCGAGTGCCCGGAGTTTCGTGCTTGCTATGTAGTGAAAGCGCGGCGCGAGGCAATGGAGGCCGATGTGGTGGTCGTCAATCACCATCTGTTCTTCGCCGACATGACCTTGCGCGACACCGGTGTGGCCGAGCTCTTGCCCAGCGTTGACCTGGCGGTGTTTGACGAGGCGCACCAACTGGCTGAGGCCGGTGTGCAGTTTCTGGGTCAGATGTTGGGCACGGCACAGTTGCTCGATTTCGGCCGTGATGTGCTGGGCCTGGGGCTGGCCCAAGCGCGTGGCTTGCAGGATTGGCAGGGCTTGCAGTTGCGCATCGAGCGCGCCGCGCGTGAGTTACGCCTGGTTTGCGCGGGGCCCTTGGCGGCCAATGGCCGCGAAGTCCGCGGCATGCTCAAGCTCGCTTGGGTCGAGCGCGCCGGCCGGCCGGGCTTTGATGTAGCGCTGGCCGACGTCAGCGCAGCGGCCGAGTTGGCCATCGAGATGCTGGCGACCGTCATGGACAGCTCGCCCGACTTTGTGCGCTTACACGAGCGGGCGGTTGAGTTGCGCTCGTTGGCCGAGGTTTTCGCCTCCGAACCCGAGGCGGCCGATGTGCGCTGGATAGACCTGACGCCCCATCAGGCGCGCTTGATCGAGTCGCCCTTGGATATTCGCGAAGCGATGATTGAGCAATTGGCTCGAGCGCCCAAGGCCTGGATCTTCACCTCGGCCACGCTCGGGGACGACGAGCGCCTCACTTGGTTCACCGAGCCGGCCGGGCTGGATGATGCGACCGTGCTGCGGGTCGGCAGCCCGTTCAATTATGCGGACAACGCCAGGCTCTACATCCCGCGCAACTTCCCCAAGCCCAGCGAGCCCGAGCATGGCGCCGAGGTCGCAGCATTGGCCGCCCGCTGCGCGCGCGCTTTGGGTGGGCGGACCTTTGTGCTAACGACCACTTTGCGCGCATTGCAAAACATTGGTGACGGTTTGCGCCGAGAGTTCGAAGCCGGTGGTGACAGCTTGATGGTTTTGCAGCAAGGTGCCGCACCCAAGCGCGTGCTCTTGCAGCAGTTCATCGATGACCCGCGTGCGGTCTTGGTCGGATCGGCCAGTTTTTGGGAGGGCATCGACGTGCCCGGCGATACGCTGCAATGCGTGTTGATCGATAAATTGCCGTTTCCGCCGCCCAATGATCCGCTGGTTGAGGCGAGGGTCAAACGGCTGGAGGCGGCCGGGCGCAATGCCTTTGCACATTACTTCATTGCCGAGGCCGCGATTGCGCTCAAGCAAGGCGGCGGGCGCCTCATTCGCACCGAGCAAGACAAGGGTTTGCTGGTTGTTTGTGACCCGCGTATGGCGGGCATGAACTACGGTCGGCGTTTGCGAGAGGCGCTGCCGCCCATGACACGCTTGGCCGAGGAGGCCGAGGCACTGGCGTGGTTGGCCCTGCTGGCCGAGGAGCGAAACTAGGGCTAGATCAGGCCAAAAAAAAGCGCGTGTTAGACACGCGCTTTTCAGTCAGCTGGCAGATCTCAGTTGCCGGCGTTCACCAAAGTTTCCACCAGGCCTTGTCGGCATTGGCGCCGCCGGTGGCGTAGATGCCGTTCGGAAAACTCTGTTGCAAGACCCGTTGGGCGTCATCGCGCAGTGGGCGCAGGCCGAGCTTGTCGTAGCTCTGGGTCATCAGATAGAGCGCTTCTTCAACGGCAGGTGCGGTCTGGAATTCCTGCACCGCGCGCTGGGCCCGATTGGCCGCTGCGACATAGGCGCCACGGTTGAAGTAATAGCGTGCGACATGTACTTCGTACTTGGCCAAGGTATTGGTGATGTAGTCCACCCGGACGCGTGAGTCGGGCGCGTACTTGGAGTCAGGGAACTGCTCGATTACCTGCCTGAAAGCGAGCAGGGCATCGCGTGCGGCTTGTTGATCGCGCTCCGAAATGTCCTGGCTTGCGATGCGACCAAACAGGCCCAGATCTTCATTGAAGTTGACCAGGCCCTTCATGTAGATCGCATAGTCCAGCGCCGGGCTGGAGGGGTTGAGTTTGATGAAGCGCTCCAGCGTGGTGACAGCCTGCGCACGCTCGCCTGAGCGGTGGTAGGCCCAGGCCAAATCGAGCTGCGCTTGCTGGCCCAGCAAGGTGCCTGCGGCGCGTCCCTCGACCTTTTCCAGCGTCTTGATCGCGCGGTCAAAACTGCCCGAGGCCATGTCTTCCTTGGCCTCTGCGTACAATTTGTCCAAATTGGCTTGCGAGTTCGGATCATCTTTCGGGTCCGAGGAGCAGGCTGCGAGCGTCATCGCCAACAGACCAGCCGCACAAAGCAGCCAGCCGGAGGGGCGGTGCGAAGCCTTGTTGGGCGAACCCGGGGTCGAGGCTGAGGCAGCCGACCCTTGCAACTGTGCCAGCTTTGACAGCTGTGACGGGTGGCTTTCCACGCAATTTTCTATCATGATCCCTACAGGGCGGTGCAGATCACCAGCCCTTACTCTGAAGACGGAGCTTTGATTATATGGTTCAGGCCCTGCCTGCAAGTGAGCCCACCGCCCTGACGGCCGGCGAGGACGAATGGGATGCCGAACAAACCGGCATTGCGGATGAGGTCGAAGCGCGCGAGGCGCAAGTTGATGCCACTTGGCACAACCAAAGACTGGATCGTTTTCTGGTGCAAATCGCTCCCGAGTTTTCACGCAATCACCTGCAAAGCTTGATTGATGTGGGCTGCGTCAAGATCAACGGTTTGGCGGCCAGCAGCGCTTCGCGCAAGCTGCACGCCGGCCAAAACGTGCGCATCGAGTTGCAGCCGACGGCCGAGAGCCGCGCCTTCAAGGCGGAAGTGCTGCCCTTGGACATCGTCTATGAGGACGAGCATGTGCTGGTGCTCAACAAGGCCGCTGGCATGGTGGTCCATCCGGCCTCCGGCAATTGGTCCGGCACGGTCATGAATGGCTTGTTGGCCCATCACCCCGCTGCAGCTGCCTTGCCGCGCGCCGGCATCGTGCACCGTTTGGACAAAGACACAACCGGCTTGATGATGGTGGGCAAGAGTCGCGAAGCGGTGACGGCCTTGACAAGAATGATCGCTGCGCGTGAGGTGCACCGGGAATATTTGGCGCTGGTGTTTGGCCGAGTGCCCGAGCAAATGGAAATCAATGCGCCGATTCGCCGCGACCTGATCTCACGCGTCAAGATGGCGGTGCTGGCCACCGGCAAACCCTCGCGCACCGACGTCTATGCCTTGGGCGTGGGCGAGGAGGGGGTGCGCAGCATCACTGCGGTTCATTGCGTGCTGCACAGCGGGCGCACGCATCAGATTCGCGTGCACTTGGCCTACAAGGGTTATCCGCTGGTGGCGGATGCCTTGTACGGTGGCGTGCCGGCTTTGGGCATGACAAGGCAGGCTTTGCACGCAGCCAGGCTCGGGTTTACCCACCCTGTCAGCGGTGAAGCCTTGCAATTTGATGCATCTTTGCCACAAGATTTGGCATCTGCATGGGCTTTACTCGGGCTTGCAGAACCCGAATGGCCAAGTTCGACGTCCTGAGGGCGTTACAATCGGTGCGGCAGGAAGTGGGGCAATGCCGCGCAAGAGCGTTTCAGCTCCAGCGGCGCAGTTTGCTCTCCTCTGTCTTTGCGTGTACTTTGCTTGATGGTTTGAGTTTTCGAGCCAACCGCAATTCCTCCGCCTTTCAAGTTTCGGGTGAGCCATAGGCCGCAAGCCAGTTCGTTTGCAGGCAAGCTCAGCGCCAGAGGGCTGGACTTAGAAAAATTCCCCGCATGAATCGGGACAAATGACGAAAGTCAATGAATACACAGGATGCTAAGCGCGTCCTCGAGACCGCGCTGATTTGTGCTCAGCAACCGTTGACTCTGCGCGAAATGCGCAGCTTGTTTGCCGACGCCGTCGGCCCGGATACCTTGCGCAGCGTCTTGGACGAGTTGACGCAGGACTGGGAAGGGCGCGGCGTCGAGTTGGTGGCGGTGGCTTCGGGTTGGCGATTTCAGAGTCGGCCCGAGTTGCGTGAATACTTGGATCGCCTGCATCCCGAAAAGCCGCAGCGTTACTCCAGGGCGGTGATGGAGACTCTGGCCATCATTGCTTACCGGCAGCCGGTGACCCGGGGCGATATTGAAGACATTCGAGGCGTGGTGGTCTCGACGCAGATTGTCAAACAGTTGGAAGATCGTGGCTGGATTGATGTGATTGGTTATCGCGAGGCGCCCGGACGACCGGCGCTGTACGCCACCACGCGTCAGTTCCTCGACGATCTGGGTCTCAATAGCCTGGAGCAATTGCCGACCTTGGACTTTGGCGTGGCGCCGGCTGAGGCCTTGGCCGACGCGGCCGGTATTCAAGGTCAGTTGATCAATGAAGTAAATGAAATGAATGAAGTGATCGAGTTGGCTGAGCTTCTAGAAAAGCCGGCCACCGATGTAGTGGAGCCCGCAGCGGGCCCGCAGTTTCCACCCAGTTTCCCCACCGCGCCTATCGTCAGCGATACAGGCGCATCCGTTCCGGCCCAGCCGGATCCACAGTCTGACGCCGCCGATCAGGTGCATACCGACGCATGAATTCAAACGATATCGACCCCAAAGCCCAGCCCGAAGCCCTCGGCGCCGCCTCCAGTGAGGCAGGCGAAGTTGCTGCACCTAAGCGCAAGCGCAGCCCGGCCAAACCCAAGGCAGAAGCGGTGCAGGCTGTCGAAGCGGCTACGGCCCCGACTGCTGAGCCCGCTGCCGCCGAGGCGGCCGCAGTGAGCAAGCCGCGTGCGGCCCGCAAGACGGCTGCCAAGAAGGCGGATGCTGAGGTGGCGGTTGAAGTGGCTGTCGCTGTGCCAGTTGATCTGCCGACGGCGGTCGTAGCGCCGCAAGTTGCCGATGAAGAAGCGCCCAAGCGTCGCGCACCCCGCAAGACAGTCAGCAAGGCCGCTCCGGTGGAGGCTGCAGTGGCAGAGTCGGTAGTGCCGGAGCCCAAGCCGCTGTTTACCCTGGCGCCGGAAGCAGCGCCCATCATTACAAGCAGCAGCGCCGCCGAATCCGGTGCGAGCGAAGCAGCCAGCGAGGGCGTTGAGCAGGGTGAAGGCGGAGAGCGCGGTGGGCGCAACCGCAATCGTCGGCGCGGCCGCAAGGACGGTGCAGAGGGTTTCGAGCCGCGTGCGCCAAGAGCCGAAGCGGTGCAGGCCGAGCCGGCGCCCGAGGTGCTGGCAGCGGTGGGCGAGCGTTTCGCGCAGGTCCTGGCCGGTGAGTTTGGCGAAGCCGACGACGAGGTCGATGAGCTGCCAGAAGTTCAGGAAGAAGAGGAAGTCGAAAGCAAGCGCGTCTTGGCTGCCGAGGCCGACGCGCCCAAGCTGCAAAAGGTCTTGGCACAGGCCGGCATCGGCTCGCGCCGCGACATCGAAGACATGATTGCCGATGGCAAGATCGAGGTGAATGGCGAAGTGGCCCATATCGGCCAGCGCATCTCTTTTGGTGACAATGTGCGGGTGGCGGGCAAGGCGATCCGCATCCGTATTTCACCGCCGCCGCCGCGCATCCTGGCCTATCACAAGCCGGCTGGGGAGGTTGTCACCTTCAATGACCCCGAAGGTCGCCCGACCGTGTTCCGTCATCTGCCGCGTTTGCAGCAGGGCAAATGGCAGGCTGTCGGCCGGCTGGACATGAATACGGAAGGCCTGCTCTTGTTCACCAACTCCGGCGAGTTGGCGAATCAGTTGATGCACCCACGTTTTGGCGTTGAGCGCGAATACGCGGTTCGCGTCCTGGGCACCTTGAACAATGAGCAGCGTGCGCGTTTGCTGGAGGGTGTGATCATTGAGGGCCAGAAGGCGGCCTTCAAGAGCATCGAAGACGGCGGCGGCGAAGGTATCAACCGTTGGTACCGTGTCGTCATCACCGAAGGCCGCAACCGCGAAGTGCGCAAGCTGTTTGATTCTATGGGCCTGACGGTGAGCCGTTTGATCCGGATTCGCTATGGCACGGTGGTGCTGCCGCGTGGCCTGAAGCGTTGCGTTTGGATTGAGCTGGGCGAGGACGATGTGCAGGTGATTCGTCGTCTGGCTGGCGGCGATCAGGCGCGAGGTGGTCGCGAGGAGCGTGGTGACCGAGGCGATCGTGGCGATCGTGGTGGGCGGGGCGAGCGCGGTGAGCGCAACACTCCTCGCGGCGGCGAGCGTGCCAATGAACAACGCGCCGAGCGCGGCCCTGATCGTGGTGGTGAGCGCGGCGGTGACCGCAACGCCGAGCGCGGCAATGCGAATACGCGCGGCCGTCGCGCCGATGGGCGCCATGCCGGTGTCGGTCCGCGCCCAAGTCGGGTCGCAGAGCAGCCCGAGCGCGGGCCGGGCAATGACCGTGGTGATCGCGGTGGCCGTGGCCGCGACGGCGGTGGCTACGACAGGCCGGCCGAGCGTTTCAGCGAACGGCCGTCGGAGCGCAGCAATGAGCGCGGCCCCGACCGTGGTGACGACGACTTTGAAGAAGCCATTCCGCGCAATATCAATCCGCTGGAGCAGACCTTCGATCGCCGCTTTGCCGGCAAGGGTCGCGGTATTCCTTCCGGCTTTGGTGCTGGCGGCAGCGCCCCCGATCGTGGTGGGCGACAAGGCGGTGGCCGAGGTGATGGCAATCGCAGTGACGGCCCACGTCAGCCTGATCCGCTGCAAACTTCGGTCGGCTATATCGGCGCCGATGCTTTTGTGCGCCGCAGCGGCCGTGGCGGCGGCGGTGGTCGCGGCGGCCAAGGCGGCAATAGCGGTGGCGGCGGCCGATCGGGTGGCGGCTACGGCGGTCGCAACCGTTGAGTTCGGTGGTCAGGTGGCTCTGCCCTGAGCTGCCTGACACCCTGGCTGACACCATCACACAGTACAATTCTTGGTTTTGCCAAGCCCTAAGATTTCAGGAGAATACCCATGGCTATCGAACGTACTCTTTCCATCATCAAGCCCGACGCAGTCGCTAAGAATGTGATCGGCCAAATCTATGCACGCTTCGAAGGCGCTGGCCTGAAGATCGTTGCGGCCCGCATGGCCCACCTGTCGCGCGGCGAAGCCGAAGCGTTCTATGGTGTGCACAAGGCACGTCCATTCTTCAACGACCTGGTGAACTTCATGATCTCCGGTCCCGTGATCATCCAGGCTCTGGAAGGCGAGAACGCGATCCTGAAGCACCGTGACCTGATGGGAGCTACCGATCCTAAGAAGGCTGAGAAGGGCACGATCCGCGCCGACTTCGCCGATAGCATCGACGCCAATGCCGTGCACGGTTCCGACGCCGCTGAAACAGCCGCCGCCGAGATCGCGTTCTTCTTCCCCGGCATGAACGTTTACAGCCGTTAATTAGAACCACCCCCTACGCGCTTCGCGCGCCCCCCGCATCTTTACTAGATGGGGGCGAGCCCAGTGGACTGGCGAAGCCAGCTCCACGGGCTCTACTTGATGGGATCGTGAATTTGTGTAGAGGAGAATGAAATGAACCCGGTCAACCTACTTGGACTCGATCTGGCAGGCTTGACCGAGTACTGCGAGCAGCTGGGTGAAAAGCGCTTTCGCGCCACTCAGTTGTTTCGTTGGATTCATCAAAAAGGCGCGTCTGATTTTGATCAGATGTCTGACCTGGCCAAGTCGCTGCGCGACAAATTGGCTTCCCGGGCGCACATCACGGCGTTGCCGGTGATTTCCGAACATCTTTCTGCCGACGGCACGGTCAAATGGCTGTTTGACGTTGGCGCAGGCGATGCGGTCGAGGCGGTGTTCATCCCCGAAACCGACCGCGGCACGCTATGCATTTCCAGCCAGGCGGGTTGCGCCGTCGGCTGCCGTTTTTGCTCGACCGGACATCAGGGCTTCAGCCGCAATCTGGATACCGGCGAGATCATTGCTCAGCTCTGGTATGCCGAGCACAGCCTGCGCAAGCGCTTGGGCAAGAGCGAGCGCATCATCTCCAACGTGGTCATGATGGGCATGGGCGAGCCGCTGCAGAACTACAACGCCCTGGTGCCGGCCCTGCGCATGATGCTGGACGACCATGGCTACGGCCTGTCGCGCCGGCGCGTGACGGTATCGACCTCCGGCGTGGTGCCGATGATTGACCGCCTGCGCGATGACTGCCCGGTGGCCTTGGCCGTGTCCCTGCATGCGCCGACCGACCCGCTGCGCGATCAGTTGGTGCCGCTGAACAAGAAATACCCGATTGCTGAGCTGCTGGAGGCCTGCAATCGGTATCTGGACAAGGCACCGCGCGACTTCATCACCTTCGAGTACTGCATGTTGGACGGCGTCAATGACACGCCCGAGCAGGCGCACGCGCTGGTCGAATTGTTGCGCGGTCATGTGTCTTGCAAGATCAATCTGATCCCCTTCAACCCTTTCCCGGCCTCGGGGCTCAAGCGCAGTTCGCGCGAACGGGTGATGGCATTTGCCGAAATCTTGATCCAGTCCGGGCTGGTCACTACCGTGCGCAAGACACGCGGTGATGACATCGATGCCGCATGCGGTCAGTTGGCTGGCGAGGTGCAGGACCGCACCCAGGTTCAGGTGCGCATGGTGAGGGCGCCAATGATGGTAAAAGGCGCGGATCTTTCCTGAATGCCAACCACGAGTTTGAGTCGAATGAATCGCATCAATCGTATGGAAATCCTCTCGCCGGCTTTTCGCCGCGGTATCGGCCGAGTGCTGAGCGCATGCCTGCTGGCGGGGATGACGGGGCTAATGGCCTTGAGCTTGAGTGGCTGCGGCACTCCGGGAGAGCCCAAGGCAGAAGAACCGCGCACCGCCTCGGATCAGACCGATGCGGATCGCCGCGCCAGCGTGCGCATGGAGATGGCCGCCGCCTATTTTGGCCGAGGCCAGTACAACACTGCATTGGATGACGTCAAGCTGGCGCTGAGCCTCAAACCCGACTTGCGTGAAGCGGTCAATCTGCGTGGCTTGATCTATGCCGCCATGGGTGAAACCAAATTGGCGGAAGACAGCTTCAAGCGTGCCCTGCAGCTCTATCCGCGTGACCCGGATACCTTGCACAACTACGGCTGGCTGCTCTGCCAAGAGCAAAGATGGGCCGAGGCCGATGTGCAGTTTGACGCAGCCCTGGCCCAGACCAGTTACCGCGCGCCGTCGCGCACGTTGATGGCCAAGGGCGTTTGCGAAGCCCGCTCTGGCCGCATGAGCGAGGCCGAGCGCAGCTTGGCCAAGGCCTTTGAATATGACCCGGCCAGCCCTGCGGTCGCGGTTAACTTTGCAGAAGTGCTGTTCCGTAACAGGCAATATGTGCGGGCTCAGTTCTATATCAAGCGCGTCAATGCTCAGCCTGAATACAGCAATGCGCAAAGCCTTTGGTTGGCCCTGCGCATCGAGCGCAGACTGGGCAATACAAAATCAGTGGATGAATTGAGCCAAGCCCTGCGAAACAAATATCCGGACTCACCGGAGCGGCTGGCCTTGGACGATGGGCGATTTGATGAATGAGGGGGAAGGCATGTCTTCAGACGTGAGCGGGGCGGAGCCTCTGCTGGCTCAGCCTTTGCCGGCGGCGAGTGCGGGCGCTATGTTGCGCGACTTGCGCAGCAAGCAAGGTTTGCACATAGGCGCCATGGCCGCAATGTTGAAGGTGCCGCAAGCGAAGTTGGAGGCGCTGGAGGCCGACCGCTGGAAGGACTTGCCGGACGCGACCTTCGCACGCGCTCTGGCCAAGGCCATGTGCCGGGTCTTGAAGGTCGACGCCCAAGCGGTGCTGGCCTTGTTGCCTAAAGGCAATGAGCCCGAATTGATGGTGTCGCGCGGCTTGAATCAGCCCTATCGCGAGCATGATGGCCGCTCCGAGGGCTTGTCGCTGACCGTGTTTCAGCGCCCCCTGGTGCTGGGTGCTGTGGTTTTGTTGGCGGCAGCTGCGGGGGTCTATTTGATGCCAGCAGGTTGGGTTGAACGGCTGGGGCAGAACGAGGGCAAAGTGCCCGAGGTGGCGACTGTCCCTCCAGCCAATCCCGCTGTCGTGGAGCCCACATTGATTGAGCCGGTCGCCTCGTCGCCACTGCTGGCAACCGTGCCAGGCGTCGTGGCTAGTGCGCCTCTTGCTGCTTCTGCTGCGTCTTCCCCGGTGATTCCCGTGGCCGCCGCGCCGCTCAAGGCCGCTGCCGCGGTGCAGCCCCAAGCGGCGCCGGAGGGTGCAGTGCCCTTGAGCATCAAGATCACGGCGGAGTCTTGGGTTGAGGTGGTCGATGCACGGGGTCAGGTCTTGCTGTCCAAGACCTTGCGTGTTGGCGAGGATCAGGCGCTGGCCGGTTTGCCGCCGCTGAAAGTCAAGGTTGGCAATGTGGCGGGCACCGAGCTGCATTTGCGCGGCAGCAAAGTTGATCTTGCCGGGCAGGCACAGAACAATGTTGCCCGCTTGGAATTGAATTGATTGATTGAGTGAAGACTATGAGCGCAACATTGATTGACACCAGCAGCTCTTTGGAAGAGGCCATCGCGGCCGCTCGGCCAGCTCCACGCCGCTCGCGCCAAGCGCGAGTGGTCTGGGGTAGCCGCGTCGTCACGGTGGGCGGCGATGCGCCGGTGCGCATTCAGTCGATGACCAATACCGACACCGTCGATGTGATCGGCACCGCAATTCAGGTCAAGGAGTTGGCGATTGCCGGCTCCGAGATGGTGCGCATCACCGTCAACACGCCTGAGGCCGCCGAGGCCGTGCCGCATATCCGCGAGCAGCTTGACCGCATGGGCATTGATGTGCCCTTGGTTGGCGACTTCCATTTCAATGGCCACCGCTTGTTGACCGACTTCCCCGCCATGGCGCAGGCGCTGTCCAAGTACCGCATCAATCCCGGCAATGTCGGCAAGGGCGACAAGCGCGACCGCCAATTCGGCCAAATGATCGAAGCGGCCGCTCGTTATGACAAGGTCGTGCGGATCGGTGTCAACTGGGGCAGCCTCGACTCCGAATTGCTGGTGCAGATGATGGACGAGAACGCCGCCCGCGCGGAGCCCTGGGATGCACAACAGGTGATGTATCAGGCGCTGATCCAGTCGGCGCTCAGCTCAGCGGCTTACGCACGCGAATTGGGGCTGAACCCCGACAACATCGTCATCAGCTGCAAGGTCAGCGGCGTGCAGGATTTGATCTCGGTTTACCGGGCCTTGGCCAAGCGCTGCGACTACGCGCTGCATCTGGGTCTGACCGAAGCCGGCATGGGCACCAAGGGTACGGTGGCCTCGGCGACTGCCTTGTCCATCCTGCTGCAAGAGGGCATTGGCGACACCATCCGCGTCTCGCTAACGCCGCAGCCCGGTGAAGCGCGCACCCAAGAAGTGGTCGTGGGCCTGGAGATTTTGCAGTCCCTGGGCCTGCGGGCGTTCAATCCCAGCGTGACCGCCTGCCCGGGTTGCGGGCGCACGACCAGCACCACCTTCCAGGAGTTGGCCAAGCAGATCGATGACTTCCTGCGTGCGCAGATGCCGATCTGGCGTGCCAAGTATCCGGGTGTTGAAAACATGAAGGTGGCCGTGATGGGCTGCATCGTCAACGGCCCCGGCGAGAGCAAACATGCCGACATCGGCATCAGCCTGCCGGGCACCGGCGAGGCGCCGGCCGCACCGGTCTTCATCGACGGCGAGAAGGCCTTGACCCTGCGCGGCGCCGGCATTGCCGATGAATTCCAGGTGCTGGTTGAAAACTATATTGAGAAGCGCTTTGGTGGTGCGTGTGCTGCCGAAACGGTTGCCTAAAACGACTGACATAAGCAAGTGCCAGAGCTGGATAAACGAATGACTGCTGTTGACGATAAGAAAATGACTGCTAAGGTCGAGCCCTTGCGTGCTGTGAAGGGCATGAACGACATCTTGCCGCCCGAGTCGGCGCGCTGGGAATGGCTGGAGGAGAAGATGCGCAGCGTGCTGCAGCGCTATGGCTACCAGAATGTGCGCACGCCCATCGTCGAACCGACCGCCTTGTTTGTGCGCGGCATCGGTGAGGTCACGGATATCGTCGAGAAGGAGATGTATGCCTTCGAGGACCGCATGAACGGCGACCAGTTGGCGCTGCGCCCAGAGATGACGGCTGGTGTGGTGCGCGCCATGACCGAGCATTCCTTCTTGCGGGATGGTGGCAAACGGCTCTATTACTTTGGCGCCATGTTCCGCCACGAGCGGCCACAAAAAGGCCGCTACCGCCAATTTCATCAGATGGGTGTCGAGGCGCTGGGCTTTGCCGGGCCCGATGTTGATGCCGAAGTGATTCTGATGGGCAGCCGGCTCTTGCGCGAGCTGGGCCTGGTGGATGGCGAACATTTCAGCCTGGAGCTGAACTGTCTGGGTGAGGCCGCCGAGCGCAGTGCCCACCGTGCAGCGCTGATTGCTCACTTGGAGCGGCACAAAGATTTATTGGATGAAGAAGGTCAGCGGCGCATGTACAGCAACCCGCTGCGCGTGCTGGATACCAAGAATCCTGCCCTGCAAGAAATGGCCAACGCGGCACCGAAGTTGTTGGACTTCCTGGGCGAAGCTTCGCTGGCGCATTTCAATGGTGTGCGGGCGATTCTTGACGCAGCCGGCATTGCCTATCGCATCAATCCGCGCTTGGTGCGTGGCCTCGACTATTACAACCTGACCGTGTTCGAATGGGTGACCGACAAGCTCGGCTCGCAAGGCACGGTCTGTGGCGGTGGGCGTTACGACGGCTTGATCGAGCAGCTGGGCGGTAAGGCCGCGCCGGCGGTGGGCTTCGGCATGGGCCTTGAGCGCATGCTTTTGCTGCTGGAGGAGGTGGGTGTCGTGGCTGAGGTGCCGACCCTGCACGCCTATGCCATCGTGCCTTCAAGCCAAGGTCTGCCACAGGTGATGGTGGCGCTGGAGGTGCTGCGCGGCGCGGGTGTATCGGTGCAACTCCATCCGGGGCAGAGCAGCATGAAGTCGCAGTTCAAGAAGGCCGATGCGAGCGGCGCCACCTACGCGCTGATCTTCGGCGAAGACGAGTTGGCGCAAGGCATGGTCGCAGTGAAGCCACTGCGCCGCGAAGGCGGTGAGCAGGTGATGCGCAGTATTTCTTGTGCCGCTGATTGGGCCGCTGAGCTGCTCAACGCATAATCGCGGGCTAATTTCGCCCATTTCAATTCCAATAAATTCCGAGCACCTTTCATCCATGGCGACGCATCTCGATCTCGAAGAACAAGAACAGCTGGATCAGCTGAAGGCTTTTTGGAAGCAATATGGCAACCTGATCACCTGGGTCATCACCCTGGTGCTGGCCGGTTTCGCGGCCTGGAATGGCTGGACCTGGTGGCAGCGTGACCAGGCCGTCAAGGCTGCGGCCATGTATGAAGAGCTGGACCGTGCCGTGCAGGCTGGTGACGCCGACAAGGCGGGGCGTGTCTTTGGCGATTTGAAAGAGCGCTACCCGAAAACGACCTACACGGCGCAGGCTGCGATGCAAGCGGCCAAGTTGCAATACGACAAGGGTCAGGCCGAGGCGGCGCGCGCCAGCTTGGCTTGGGCGGCAGATAACGCGGCCGACGACGAGTACCGTGAACTCGCGCGCCTGCGCCTGGCCGGCTTGCAAATGGAAGCCAAGCAGTTCGCGGAAGCCGCCAAGACGCTGGATGCGATCAAGCTGCCCGAATTCACCGCCTTGCAAGCCGACCGCCGCGGCGATATGTTTGTGCTGCAAGCCAAGCCTGAGCTGGCGCGTGCTGAATATCAAAAGGCCTATGCAGCGATGAATAGCAAGCAAGACTATCGCCGTTTGCTCGAAGCCAAGCTGGCGACGCTGGGCGTGGCCTCGGCGGATATGCCTGCTTCTGGAGCGGCCAAATGAGTTTGAAAAACCTTGCCGCCGCGGCCTTGGCCTTTGGCGCGCTGGCTGGCTGCTCCGTGTTCAGCTCGTCCACAGCGATAAAGCCTGCCGAGTTGGAGCAGATCACGCCGGCGATAGCCGGGCGCGTGGTCTGGACTGCGCGGCTTGATTCCGTCAAATTCCCGCTCGCGCTGACTTCGGTGGGCGATCAGTTTGTGGTGGCAGGCAGCGACGGTACGGTGCAAGCGCTGCAGGCCAGTGATGGCCGCGCCTTGTGGAGTGCCAATGTAGGCCAAAAGCTTGCTGCTGGCGTGGGTAGCGATGGCCGCTTTGCGGCGGTTGTCACCACCGGCAATGAGGTGGTGGCCTTGGACGCGGGCCAAGTGCTCTGGCGCAAGACATTGCCGACGCCGGTCGTGGCGGCGCCTTTAGTCGCCGGCGAACGGGTGTTTGTGCTGACCGTGGACAGACAAGTCCATGCTTACGACGTAAAAAATGGCGACAAAATTTGGATTCTGAGGCGTCCCGGCGAGCCCCTGACCTTGGCGCAGCCGGGTGTGATAGCCGCCTTCAAGGACACCTTGATCGTCGGGCAAGGCACCCGCATGGCCGGCGTTGATCCGCTGCGCGGCACGATCCGCTGGGAGGCCAGCGTGGCCAACCCACGCGGCACCAATGAAGTTGAGCGTTTGGCCGATTTGGTAGGGCCTCTGGCCCGTAGCGGCGAAACACTGTGCGCTCGCGCTTTTCAGTCGGCCGTGGGCTGTGTCAATGCCGAGCGGGGCAGCTTGATGTGGAGTCGCAATGTCGGCGGTACCTTGGGTGTGGGCGCCGATGCCAAACAAGTCGTGGGCGGGGATGCCTCCGATCGTCTCAGTGCTTGGAATATCAGCAACGGTGACGTCCTCTGGACGGCCGAACAATTCCTCAATCGTCGACTGAGTACGCCGCTGATTTTGGGCGCGACGGTGATCGTGGGTGACTTCGAGGGCCAGGTGCACTTCATCTCCGCCGCCACCGGCAAGACGCAGTTGCGCCTGGCAACCGACGGCTCGGCGGTGATTGCGGCGCCGGTGGTGTCGGGCAACACCATCTTGATTGCCACTCGAAACGGCGGCCTGTTTGCCATGCGACCCGAATAAGGTCGAGAATCGGCGCCAGAGTCCTTGTACAAGTCGGCTTTGAATCCTTTGCAGTGAGAAAAACAAAAATATGAAACCCGTCATCGCCCTGGTAGGCCGCCCCAATGTGGGCAAGTCCACGCTCTTCAACCGTTTGACCAAGACGCGCGACGCGATCGTCGCGGACTTTGCCGGCCTAACCCGTGATCGCCATTACGGCGATGGACGCATCGGCAACCAAGAGTTCACGGTGATCGACACCGGCGGTTTCGAACCCGACAGCACCACCGGCATCGTCAAAGAAATGGCCAAACAAACCCGCCAAGCGGTGGCCGAGGCCGACGCGGTGGTGTTTGTGGTCGATGTGCGGCTGGGTTTGTCGGCCCAGGACTCCGACATCGCGCGCTACTTGCGCCAGGCCAGCAAGCGCATCTTCTTGTGCGTGAACAAGGCCGAGGGCATGAGCGAGTCGCCCCTGCTGGGCGAGTTCTTCGAGCTCGGCATGGGCGAGCCGCATCCGATTTCAGCCTCTCACGGTCAAGGCATTCGCAGCCTGATGGAGGCAGTGCTGGAGCCCTTCGAGTTTGAGGACGAAGAAGAGGGCGCGGAAGAACAGGCGCCCGACGGTGTGATCCGCCTGGCCGTGGCCGGCCGCCCCAATGTGGGCAAAAGCACTTTGATCAACACCTGGTTGGGTGAAGAACGCTTGGTTGCGTTCGATATGCCCGGCACCACACGTGACGCTATCAGCGTGCCGTTTGAGCGCAACGGTCAGAAGTTCGAGTTGATTGACACGGCCGGCCTGCGCCGTAAAGGCAAGGTGTTTGAGGCGGTCGAGAAGTTCTCGGTGGTCAAGACGCTGCAGGCGATTGCTGATGCCAATGTGGTGCTGCTGCTGCTGGACGCGACGCAAGGCGTGTCGGATCAAGATGCTCATATTGCCGGTTACATCCTGGAGAGCGGCCGCGCGGTGGTCTTGGCCATCAATAAATGGGATGCGATCGACAGCTATCAGCGCGAGATCTTGCAGCGCTCCATCGTGCAACGCCTGGGCTTCTTGAAGTTCGCGCCTATCCACAATATCTCGGCTTTGAAGCGTCAAGGTATTGCGCCCTTGTGGGGCGCGTTTGCCGATGCCTATGCCTCGGCCTTCCGCAAGATGACGACGCCGGTGCTGACGCGCTTGATTCAAGAGGCGGTCGAGCACCAAACGCCCAAACGCAGCGGTCACTTCCGTCCCAAGCTGCGCTATGCCCACCAAGGCGGCATGAACCCGCCGCTGGTGATCGTGCATGGCAATTCGCTCGAAGGCGTGACCGAGGTGTACAAGCGCTATCTGGAAGGCCGCATCCGCGCGCACTACAAATTGGTTGGCACGCCGATGCGCATAGAAATGCGCTCGTCCAAGAATCCGTTCAGCGACAAAGACTAAACCGGCAGTGGCCGCATGGCTCAGTGCCGTGGCCTGCCTGTGTTAAGGTCGAATCTAAATTTCAACTCCCTCTCACAACACGGAGCATATCGTGAGTAATAAAGGCCAACTCTTGCAAGATCCCTTCCTGAATCTGCTCCGTAAAGAGCATGTACCGGTGTCCATTTACTTGGTCAACGGCATCAAATTGCAAGGCCAGATCGAATCCTTCGATCAATACGTGGTCCTGCTGCGCAATACCGTGACGCAAATGGTTTACAAGCACGCCATCTCTACCGTGGTGCCGGGCCGTGCAGTGAACTTCCACACCGCCGCAGACGGCGGTGACGACGACAGCGCGGCTTAAGCCTCCAGAGTCCGCTAGCATCACCTTGGCATCTCCTTCATCCCACCCCGCGCAGCCGCCCCTTGAGGAAGCTCGCGCGATTCTGGTTGGCGTCGATTTCGGCCGTTCATCCAAGGCCGGATCAACGTTTGACGCAACGCTCGATGAACTGGCCTTGCTGGCCGAATCGGCCGGCGATACACCGGTAGCGCGCGTGATCGCGCGCCGCCAAGCACCCGACGCCGCGCTCTTTGTCGGCTCAGGCAAGGCCGACGAGATCAAGCTGCTGGTGCAGGCTCACCAGGCACATACGGTGCTGTTTGATCAGGCCATCTCGCCCGCTCAGCAGCGCAATCTGGAACGCGTTCTGGGCGTGCCGGTGGCGGACCGAACCGCCTTGATCCTGGAGATTTTTGCTGCCCGCGCCAAGAGCGCCGAGGGCAAGATGCAGGTCGAACTGGCGCGGCTGCAATATCTGGCTACCAGGCTGGTGCGGCGCTGGAGCCACCTGGAGCGTCAAAGCGGTGGCATCGGCATGCGCGGCGGCCCCGGCGAGGCGCAGATCGAACTTGATCGGCGCATGATCGACGAGCGCATCAAGACCATCAAAGAAAAGCTCAAGAAGGTCGAGCGCCAGCGCAGCACGCAGCAGCGGGCCCGCGCACGTAACAGCGTATTTCGTGTGTCGCTGGTGGGTTATACCAATGCCGGCAAGTCCACCCTGTTCAACGCGCTGGTGAAGGCGCGCAGTTACGCCGCTGATCAGCTGTTCGCTACGCTCGATACCACCACGCGCTCGCTCTATCTGGAGCAAGCCGGGGCCAGCGTTTCGCTGTCGGACACGGTCGGATTCATCCGCGACCTGCCGCACAAGCTGGTGGTTGCGTTTCGGGCTACCTTGCAGGAGGCCGCCGATGCGGACTTGCTGCTGCACATCGTCGATGCCGCTTCGCCGGTGTTGGATGAGCAAATGCTCGAAGTCGAAAGCGTGCTGGATGAAATCGGCGCGTCCTCTATCCCGCAGATCATCGTTTACAACAAGCAAGACATGCTGGAAGAAGACCAGCGCCCACGCGAGCCGCTGGACTGGATCGAGCGCCCGGGTGAGGGCAGCGGCGCCGGCGTCCGAGCTGCACGAGTCTTCGTCAGTGCGCTCGATGGCAGCGGGCTTGATGTTTTGCGTGAGCAAATTGTCCTGGCCATGCAAAACGAGGCTGCGAAGTCCGCGACGGCCTTGAATTTTTCTGAGCCTGCCCCAGATAGCGGGGTGGACTTTGATGATGAAAACTTAAGCGCGGAGGCCGACCCGGATTCCGCCGCAAACCACCCTACACAGGCATGAGCATGAATACCTTTGAGCCAGTGAGCCGCCCGCGGCAAGAGCTAAGCAGCACCGGTCGATTGAAGCCCTTGGCTGCGGCCACCCTGGCCCTGCTGGCAGGCTTGATGCCCGCAGGTTGGCGCGCCGGCCGGCATGAGAGCAATGGCCGCAACGATGGGCCGCCCGATCTCGATGAGCTGTGGCGCGACTTCAATCGCAAGCTGTCCGGCATGTTCGGGGCCAAGCCCGAAGGCTCGGGAAACAATGATTCGGGTGGCGCAGGCGGCGGTAACAACGGATTTCAGCCCGATATGAAGAGTGCCGGCATCGGCGCCGGTCTGATCGGTGGTGTCGTGTTGCTGGGTTGGTTGGGCAGCGGCTTCTTCATCGTGCAAGAAGGTCAGCAGGGCGTTGTGACCTCCTTTGGCAAATACAGCAAGACCGTCGAGGCGGGCTTTCAGTGGCGCTTGCCTTATCCGTTTCAAGCGGATGAAATCGTCGCTGTGACGCAGCTGCGCCAAGTAGAAGTGGGTCGCAATTCGGTTGTTGCGGCCACGGGTCTGCGCGATTCGTCGATGTTGACCCTGGACGAAGCCATTGTCGATATCCGCTTCACCGTGCAGTACACGCTCAAAGACGCACGCGATTATTTGTTTGAAAATCGCAGCCCCGATGACGCGGTGACCTTGGCGGCGGAGTCGGCGGTGCGGGAAATCGTCGGCAAGAGCCGCATGGATTCGGTGCTCTATGAACAGCGTGACGCCATCGGTATCGACCTGGCAAAGTCGGTGCAGGCCCAGTTGGACAGGCTCAAGGCCGGCATCCAAATCAAGAGCGTTAATGTGCAAAGCGTTGCGCCGCCGGAGCAGGTGCAGGCCGCGTTTGACGATGCCTTCAAGGCGCGGGCCGATGGCGAGCGTTTGCAAAACGAAGGTCAGGCCTACGCCAATGACGTGATTCCCAGGGCGCGCGGCGCCTCGGCCCGGCTGATGGAAGAAGCCGAGGGTTATAAATCTCGCGTCGTGGCGCAAGCCGAAGGTGATGCGCAGCGCTTCAAAAGCGTCTTGAGCGAGTATCAAAAGGCACCGGTCGTGACCCGGGATCGCCTCTATATCGACACCATGCAACAGGTCTACTCCAACGTCAGCAAGGTGATGGTGGAAAGTCGTAACGGCAGCAACTTGCTTCATCTCCCTCTGGATCGCTTGATGCAGGCAGCGGGTTCGGTGACGGCTACCTCGCCAGTTGCCGCACCGGCTGCGAATGAGAGTTCTGCGCCGCCCGCGCCGGTCAATGATGTCCGGTCGCGTGACGGCTTGCGTAGCCGCGACGGCCGCTGAGATCAGGGAGTTAAGAGATGAACCGTATTGTTTCTATCGTCGTCGGCTTGCTGGTCGCCTTCATGTTGGCCAGCTCCATGTTGTTCATCATTGATCAACGCCAATTCGCTGTGGTCTATGCGCTGGGTGAAATCAAGGAAGTCATCACTGAGCCCGGCTTGAAATTCAAGCTGCCGCCGCCGCTGCAAAACGTGGTCCTGCTTGATCGCCGGGTGCAAACCTTGGACAGCAACGAGTCCAAGCCCATCTTCACCGCTGAAAAGAAAAGTTTGGTCATCGACTGGTTGGTCAAGTGGCGTGTGGCCGAGCCGCGCCAGTTCATCCGTAACAACGGCGCCGACATGCGCAATGTTGAAAACAGATTAAGCCCGATTGTGCAGGCGGCCTTGAACGAAGAAGTGACCCAGCGCACTGTCCAGGGCGTCTTGTCGACCGAACGCGAAGCGGTCATGACGGGCGTGCGCAAGCGGCTTGAACAAGAGGCCAAGCAGTTCGGTATCGAGATCGTTGACGTGCGTGTCAAACGGGTTGACTTTGCCGCCTCCATCACCGATTCGGTCTACCGTTTGATGGAGTCCGAGCGCAAGCGGGTGGCCAGTGAGTTGCGCTCTACCGGGGCGGCCGAAAGCGAGAAAATCCGCGCCGATGCCGATCGTCAGCGCGAAGTGATCGTGGCAGAAGCTTACCGGGATGCGCAGAAGATCAAGGGCGAGGGCGACGCCAAAGCGTCCGCCTTGTACGCCGATGCTTTCGGGCGCGATCCTCAGTTCGCACAGTTCTATCGCTCCTTGGATGCTTACCGCGCGAGCTTTCGCAGCAAGACCGACGTGATGGTGCTGGACCCTAGCAGCGACTTTTTCAAGGCCATGCGCGGTTCGGGTTCTGGCCCTGCTGCCGCGCCGGCAGCACCGCGCAAGTAAGCAGCTAGTTCACCCGAATCGAGGCCTGCTTTGCCCGATTTGCCCGATGCTGTCTGGTTGGCGCTCGCCTTGATGCTGGTGATAGAGGGCTTCTTGCCCTTTGCCAGCCCGGCCGCTTGGCGGCAGGTTTTTGAGCGCTTGCTGGCCATGAGTGATGGGCAGATTCGCTTTGTGGGTTTGTCCAGCATGTTGGCGGGCGCGCTCGGCCTCTTGTTTTTGTGGCGATGAAACGCGGAGAAAGCGCTTCTCGCTCCGAGGGAGTATTTACCCCCGGTACAATGCCGTTTTTAACCGGACCCAAAATCAACATGGCTTCTGCCTGGCTGCTGCCTGAGCATATTGCCGATGTGCTGCCTTCTCAGGCCAGACGCATCGAGGAACTCCGCCGAGAACTGCTCGATATGGCCCGCGGCTATGGCTGCGAGTTGGTCATGCCGCCGCTGCTCGAGCATCTGGAGTCGTTGCTGTCGGGCACCGGCCATGCGCTTGATTTGCAGACCTTCAAACTGGTGGATCAATTGTCTGGTCGCAGCTTGGGTCTGCGGGCTGACACCACACCTCAGGTGGCCCGCATTGATGCGCATTTGTTGAACCGCGCCGGCGTGACAAGGCTTTGCTATTGCGGACCCGTGCTGCACACGCGCCCGGCCGGCCTGCAGTCGACACGCGAGCCCTTGCAGTTCGGTATCGAGATCTATGGCCATGCAGGGCTGGAGGCCGATCTTGAGGTTCAAGAATTGGCGCTGGATGTTGTCGCGCGCGCCGGTTTACTGCATACAACCCTGGATTTGGGTGATGCTCGTTTGTTACGCGGTGTACTCGGTGACTTGGTGCTGAGTGCCTCTGTCATGGATGAATTGGTCGCTGCCTTGGCGACCAAAGACGGCGTTGCCTTGGGCGGCTTGAGCCAAAGCTTGCCTGCGGCGGTGCGCGACGGTCTGCAGCAACTGCTCGGCCTTTACGGTGGTATCGAGGTCTTGGGCCTAGCGCGCCAGCGCTTGCCGTCTCACCCCTTGATTGCGGCCGCGCTGGATGATTTGCAGTGCTTGGCTGAGCATTTGCAGCAGACCCATCCGGAGATCCGGCTCGGCTTCGATTTGGCTGACATGACCGGCTATGCCTATTACAGTGGTGTGCGCTTTGCACTCTATGCCGAAGGCTCCAGCGATGCGGTCTTGCGCGGCGGCCGTTACGACGAAGTGGGTGCCGTGTTTGGCCGGCGCCGACCAGCCGTGGGTTTCAGCCTTGATTTGAAGGCGCTCGAAGCCTTGAGTCCGCCGACACCGCTGCGTGCTGCTGTGAGAGCGCCTTGGGGCGAGGCGGCGGGCTTGCGCGCTGCGGTGCGTGCTTTGCGTGCGGCCGGCGAGACGGTGGTCTGCGTATTGCCGGGCCATGAGCATGAGGGTGATGAATTCGACTGTGACCGTGAGTTGGTGCAGATTGACACTCAGTGGGTGTTGCGCGCGCTTTGAGCCGCGCCACACCAGAGAATTTTATTTTTTGATCGACGGGTAATCAAAATGAATAGCGAAATTGCGCGTGGCCGAAATGTGGTCGTTGTGGGTACCCAATGGGGTGACGAAGGCAAGGGCAAGGTGGTCGACTGGATGACCGATCACGCGCAAGGCGTGGTGCGCTTTCAAGGCGGCCATAACGCCGGCCATACCCTGGTCATCAAGGGTGTCAAAACGGCGCTGCAGCTGATTCCCTCGGGCATCATGCGCGACGGCGTAGCCTGCTATATCGGCAACGGTGTGGTGGTCGATCCGACTCATCTCTTGAGCGAAATCGAGCGTCTGGAAAAAGCCGGCGTTGAAGTGCGTTCGCGCTTGTTCATCAGCGAATCCTGCCCCCTGATCTTGCCCTTCCATGTGGAAGTGGATAAAGCCCGTGAGGCTCTGCGTGAAAGCAGTGGCGCCGGCAAGATCGGCACCACCGGCAAGGGCATTGGCCCGGCCTATGAAGACAAGGTCGCTCGGCGTGCCCTGCGTGTGCAGGATCTGAAGCACCCGGAGCGTTTTGCCAAAAAACTGCGCGAGTTGCTGGCACTGCACAACTTCGCTTTGACCGGCTATCTGAATGCCACGGCGTTGGAGTTTGAGCCCATCTTCGAGCAGGCCATGAAAATGGCCGAGATCATCAAGCCGATGATGGCTGACGTGGGTTACATGATCCACAAAGCGCATCTGGCGGGCGCCAATATCTTGTTCGAGGGTGCGCAGGGCACGTTGCTGGACATTGATCATGGCACTTACCCCTATGTCACATCCAGCAATTGCGTGGCGGGCAATGCGGCCGCTGGCGCGGGCGTAGGCCCACAGATGCTGCATTACATGCTGGGTATCACCAAGGCTTACACCACCCGCGTGGGTTCAGGCCCCTTCCCGACCGAGTTGGACTGGGAGGTGCCAGGCACCGTCGGTTACCACTTGGCTACCGTGGGTCAAGAGCGTGGCACGGTCACCGGCCGGGCGCGCCGCTGCGGTTGGTTCGATGCCGCTGCGCTGAAGCGCTCGGTCATCATCAATGGCATCACCGGCCTGTGCATCACCAAGCTTGATGTGCTGGACGGTTTGGCCGAGATCAAGATGTGTGTGGGTTACGAAATCGACGGCCGCCAAGTCGATATCCTGCCTTTGGACGGGGACGAGATCGCGGCTTGCAAGCCTATTTTTGAAACCTTCCCAGGTTGGACCGAGGTGACTTTCGGCGTCACGCAGTGGGACGCGCTGCCGCAAAACGCACGCAACTACCTGCAGCGCATCAAGGAAGTCATCGGCGCGCCGATAGACATGGTCTCTACCGGCCCGGATCGTGAGCACACGATTTTGTTGCGTCATCCCTACCAAGCTTGAAGCGCTTGCTGACTAACACATCAAACTGGAGTTGCCCCCTATGTTGACCGATGACGGCAAGCATCTGTACGTGTCCTGGGACGAGTACCACATGTTGACGGAGCGCTTGGCGCTGAAGATTCATGCTTCTGGCTGGGAGTTTGATCAGATTCTGTGCCTGGCGCGCGGCGGCATGCGGCCTGGCGACGTCTTGTCGCGTGTGTTCGACAAGCCGCTGGGCATCATGTCAACCAGTTCTTACCGTGCCGAGGCCGGCACCATCCAAGGCCGCTTGGACATGGCCAAGTACATCACCATGCCCAAGGGCGATTTGGCCGGGCGGGTGTTGCTGGTCGATGATCTGGCCGATTCCGGCGTGACCTTGAAAGCCGTGGTGGAGCGGCTGCGCGGCATGCCGTCTATCAGCGAGCTGCGCTCGGCTGTGATTTGGACTAAGGGTGTGTCGAGCTACACGCCGGACTATTTTGTCGAGATGCTAGACACCAGTCCGTGGATTCATCAGCCGTTTGAGGAATACGACGATATGCGGCCGGATGCGCTGGCCAAGAAGTTCGTCGTTTAAGTCAGCGACTCGCCTCACTCAGTTTATGCAAGCAACAAGCCGACCCGGTGCAATCGAGTCGGCTTGTTTTTTGAGCGCGCTGAACATGGTGGGCAGGCAGGGGGCCTTGGTCACCGCAAGCGTCATTGCTTCCTTGAAAAGCATGGCAAACTGCAGACGCAATGAAAAATGGCTGCATGTCATTCAACATGCAGCCATCTTCTTAAACGTATTCTTTATAAATCTTGGTGCCCAGGAGAGGACTCGAACCTCCACGGAGTTACCCGCTAGTACCTGAAACTAGTGCGTCTACCAATTCCGCCACCTGGGCATCTCAGGAAAGCAAGGATTCTATCATCAAAAATATCAAGAGCGCAAGTGTGGCCCCGCAAGACGGTGCCGGGCTGCTGAGTGAAGTTGAGGGCGTGGTGCAAGGGCATCGCGATGGCCATGGTTTCCTAACGCCGGATGTCGGCGTGCAGGATATCTATTTGTCGGTCCAGGAAATGCGGGCCGTCATGCATGGCGACAGGCTGCGTGTGCGGATTGTTCGCACCGACAAACGCGGCCGCCCTGAGGGGCGCGTGTTGGAGATTTTGGAGCGCAAGAAGCGCCCCATCATTGGCCGCTTGCTCTTGGAGTCGGGTATCTGGCTGGTGGCGCCTGAAGACAAGCGCATGGGCCAAGACATCTTGATCCCCAAGGGCGGGCTGGCCAACGCAACGGCGGGGCAGGTGGTTGCGGTGGAGCTGACCGAGCCGCCTTCCCTTTACTCCAAGCCGGTCGGGCGTATCGTCGAAGTCTTGGGTGAGATCGATGACTCTGGCATGGAGATCGAGATCGCGGTGCGCAAGTACGAAGTGCCGCATCGCTTCAGTGCCGAAACTTTGGCGCAGGCGGGCAAGTTGCCGGAAAAATTGCGCGCGGTCGATCTAAAGCATCGGATCGACTTGCGGGATGTGGCGCTGGTGACGATAGATGGCGAAGACGCCCGCGATTTCGACGATGCGGTTTACTGCGAGCCCCATAAGCAGGGTCGCGGTAAGACTGCGTTCAGCGGCTGGCGCTTGCTGGCGGCCATCGCCGACGTCAGCCACTACGTGAAGCCGGGCGACCCTTTGGACGGCGATGCCTATGAGCGCGCAACTTCCGTCTACTTTCCACGCCGGGTCATCCCGATGCTGCCGGAGAAGCTTTCCAACGGCCTGTGCTCCTTGAATCCGAATGAGGATAGGTTGTCCATGGTCTGCGATATGCTGGTTACAGAGGCCGGCGAGGTGCAGGCCTATCAGTTTTACCCGGCAGTGATCCGCTCGCATGCCCGCTTCACTTACAACGAGGTGGCGGCGGTGCTGGGTAATACCCATGGTCCCGAGGCGGCCAAGCGACGCGAGTTGGTGCCGCATCTGCTGCACCTGCATGAGGTCTACCGCGCGCTATTGGCCGAGCGGGGCCGGCGTGGCGCGATCGATTTTGATACGGTCGAAACGCAAATCGTCTGCGATGACAATGGCCGCATCGAGAAGATCATTCCGCGCACCCGTAACGACGCGCACAAGCTGATCGAAGAGGCGATGCTGGCGGCCAATGTCTGTGCGGCGGACTTCATTGCGCACTCCAAGCATGGCTCCTTGTTTCGCGTCCATGAAGGGCCTACGCCGGAGAAGCGCGTTGCTTTGCAAGCCTATCTGCGCGCCTTGGGCTTGGGCCTGTCGATCAGCGACAACCCCAAGCCGAGCGAGTACCAGGCCATTGCTGCGGCGACCAAGGACCGGGTCGATTCGACCCAGATCCACGCGATGCTTTTGCGTTCGATGCAGCAGGCGATGTACACCTCGGCCAATGCGGGTCATTTCGGCCTCTCATACCTGGCCTACACCCACTTCACCAGCCCGATTCGACGTTATCCCGATTTGCTGGTGCACCGTGTCATCAAGGCCATCTTGGCTGACAAGCGTTACCACCTTGATGCAGGCAAGATGGATGTGCCGATGGCGACCAAACGCCCCGGCCGCGCTGCACCCATCGACCCTGCCAAGGCGAGCACCGAGACCGAGCGCTGGGAAGTGGTGGGTGCGCATTGCAGCGCCAACGAGCGGCGCGCCGACGAGGCCTCGCGCGACGTCGAGGCCTGGCTCAAATGCCGCTATATGCGCGAGCATTTGGGCGAGGAGTTTGCCGGCACCGTCAGTGCCGTCACTAGTTTTGGTCTGTTCGTGCAACTCGACGCGCTCTATGTCGAAGGCCTGATTCACATCACCGAATTGGGTGGCGAGTATTTCCGCTTTGATGAGGTGCGCCAAGAGTTGCGCGGAGAGCGCAGTGGCATGCGCTATGCCACCGGCGCGCGGGTGCAGGTGCAGGTTAGCCGGGTTGATTTGGATGCTCGCAAGATCGACTTCCGTTTGGTGACTGACAAGGAAGAGGCCAAGTTGCTCGCGCGGGCTATGCGCGATAAGGCCGGTCAGGTTGTGAGCGAGCGCCAGCCGAGTGACTCGGTCGAGGCCTTGGAGCAGGTGCGCCGCACCGACCGTGAAGTCAAGAGCGGCGCCAAGAACGCACGTCAGAGCAGGCAGGCGCGCAGTGGTGGCTCGGCCGTCGCTCATCCCGTCAAGGCTGCGCGTCAGGAAGCTCGCGGCGCGTCGTCGTCGACCAAGCAGCCCAAACAAGCACGGCAAGCCAAGTCGGCTGCCGGCGGTGCGGCCGAGCCGCGCACGCGCAAGCGTCGCTAGATTGTTGGCGCCGGGCGGTGGAGGGCATGCATGCGCTCCACCAAGTCGGCCGCCCGCATCGGGCCGGCTGTTTGTGCTTCGGCTGCGGCGCCATGCCAATAGCAAGCCAAGCAGGCCAAGTCGAAGGGGTCAGCATCGTTTTGCTGGGCCCACAGGCCGCCTAGCCAGCCTGCCAACACATCGCCGCTGCCGGCGGTAGCGAGCGCGGCATTTCCGCTTGAGTTGATGGCCAGGCGCTTCTGCGGGCCGGCAATGATGCTGCCCGATCCTTTCAAGATGACTTGGCAGCTGAATTCATCGGCCAGTGCTTGCGCTGCGCTGAGTCGGTCGGCTTGCACGGCAGCGGCACTGCTGCCCAATAGGCGAGCGGCCTCTAGTGGATGCGGCGTCAAAATCGTAGCCAGGCCCGAGGCTTGGCGTTTTTTGAGCAAGGCGCGCAAAGAGACTTGCGCCGCCACCGCGTTCAGGCCATCCGCGTCCAGCACCAAGCGCCGTGCTTGCGTGAGCAGGGCGGCTAAGAATGCACCAATCTCCTGGCCGCCACCGCAGCCGCCGACGATCACCTTTTGCAGCCAATCGGCATTTGCCGCATCTGTGGCCGTGATATGGGTTGAATCAAAGCGCATCAACTCGGGCCGCTGGGGGTCGACGTCATCGGCCTGAGTGCCCAGCATGCAGACGTAGACCCGGCCGGCTCCAGCGGCCAAGGCGGCGCGCGCGGCCAAGCGCGCGGCCCCACGCATGCCTGCAGCGCCACCCACCACCAAGACGTCGCCTTGGCTGCCTTTGTGCGCGCCATGTCGGGGTGAATTCTGAACTTGCCAATTCGTCAAGCAATCAGCGCCCAGCAGCAGGGCATCTGCAGGCCGGGGAGTTGCTGGCCTGTCAGCGGAATTGTTCAGATCATCGAGCCAAATCTGCCCGCAAAGCGTGCGGCCCTGAGCGGTAAACATGCCAGGCTTGAGTGCCAGCAAGGCCAGCGTGTGTTGGGCTTGTACGGCCAAACCTCCTTGCACCGAGCCGCTGTCTGATTGCAAGCCGCTGGGCAGGTCTAGCGCCAGCACCGATGCACGCAAAGCATTGAGCGCGTTGAGTGACTTGAAGGCGGCGGCCATTTCTGGGTTCGGTGCGCGGTCTGGGTTCAGGCCGAGGCCGAGCAGGGCATCCAGAGCCATTCGCACTCCGGCAGGTGCTAGCACGCTGTTGTTGATAGGCACCCCGGCTTGCCTAGCGGCAGCCAAGGCGGCTGCCGCGTCGGCCGGTGCTGCTGAGCTGGCGGCGAGCAGGCTGACCTGCACCTTCAAACCATGGCGGTGTAGCAGCCGCGCTGCAACCAGTCCGTCACCGCCGTTATTGCCCGGGCCGCAGACAATCCAGATCGGCCCGCTGCCGGTAGGGGCCAGCGCCAGCGTCAATCGCGCAGCGGCCAAGCCGGCCCGCTCCATCAGGCTGCTGGCCGGACCGGCGGCCGCTAACGCGGCGGCTTCTATGCTGCGGCTGCTGGCGGCGCCGTACAGTGGCCAGCTCTTGGGGGTGGGGAGGAGTTTGATGAGCACGCTGCGAGCTTGTCAGCTGAAGCGGGAGATGTCCAGCCCCACAGTATCCGGTGTCTCGCTGCTTGCTTTGCGCCCTGAAATTTGCTCGACCAAGACCTTGGCGGCGCCACAAGCCAAAGGCCAGCCCAGCAAGGATGGGGAGCCTTGCGCCAGATTCAACCAGACGCCTTCGCGGCCGCTGGCGCCGAGCAAGGGCAGGCCGTCGGCCGCAAGGGCTTGCGAGCCCTGCCAGCGCTGCACCTGTGTGCTGAGCATCGCGCCCGGAAACCAATCGTCCAAAGTCCGGTGCATCTGTGCAAGCCTTGCATCATCGAAACGCTCATCAGCCTGTCCTGGCTGGATGCCTCCAGCCAGCCGGATCCGCTGTCCGATGCGGCTGATGGAGACTTGCTCGCGCAGATCAAGTAGTCCGGCCTTGGGGCCGAGATCGGGGAAGGCCTCGAGTTGGCGCAGTGGTGCGGTGATCGAATAGCCGTGTACGGTAGTCAGCGCTGCTTTGAGCTTCAGTGCGCGCAGCAGGCTTGCCGCGCCTGCGCCTGCGCAAATGACGACGGCATCAAAGCTGTCCTCCATGCGACCTAGGGCTGCTGGCTTGGTATCTCCGCCGTCTGCGCTATCTCCGGCCTCACTCAAACGCGAGGGTTCGGCCAAGCTGTCGGGCGGTGTGTACTCGTGAATCAAGGTGGCCGGCGTGCCGGGCTTCAGCTTGCGCACCGTGGTGTGGAAGCGAAACTGCACACCCAGGCGCTGCGCAGCCAGGCGGATCAGATGGCTGAACTGACGGCAGTTGCCTGCTTCGCCCTGACTCAGATAAACGCCGCCGTGCAGGCGAGTTGCTTGGTTCAGCCCAGGCTCGACGCTCAGGCATTGCTCGGCGGACAGTGCTTGTGTGCTCACACCAGCGTGCTCAAGCAAGGCCAGGCTGGCGAGAATGGCCTGTTGCTCGCGCTCGCTGCGCAAGAGTACCAGCACGCCTTCGGCGCGTTCGTAATCCATTTGCAGCTTGCGCTGTAACTCCTGTAGTCTGGCGTGGCTGTAAAGGCTCAGATGAAGTAGACGTTCGTGTCGCTCGGCCAACTCTTTGCTGCGCCCGGCGCGCCAACGGCGCCAGCCCCAGGCCAAGTTGCCGACGCGTGCAAGGTCGGCCAAGGAAGTGCGTCCCCAAGCGAGGCTCAGGCCAGGGGCGGTCAGGCCGGCGTTGGCAAAACTGCCCTCGGCGGCGACGCTGCCGCGACGCTCAAACACGGTGACTTGGTGGCCGTCTGCTGCGCATTCGTAGGCGGTGGTGACGCCGGCAATGCCGGCGCCGATGATGGCAATGCGCATCTCAATAGTCTCTGCTCAAGGCGTTTCAAACATGCTGGGCCAGCCCTATGCGGCTTTATGTCATCGCATACGCCTGGGTTTAAGGTCGTTTTGCGGTGCTTTACGGCGCTTTTCGACTTTACGCGGCGCTATTCGGCGCTCAGGCGGCTGCCGTCCTAGGGTTTTGGCAAAAGGTGGCCAGTGTAGTGCCCTGCCGGCTATTGCCGAGTCGGCAGCTCGTTCGGCTTGCTGCGCGTGCCGTCTCGAGCCCTTGCTTTGATCGTGTATACTCCTTGGGTTTTGCTGGGCAAGATGAGCTTCACGGCTCAAAAAGCAGGCAAATCACTTGTAAGTCAATCGCAAACCGGCCACACAGAGGTGTTGCTGCTGTATTTGAGCTCTTTGCTTGTCGCTGGTTTAGGCGGCGGTGAATGAGCGTCACGCTGCAGAGCAATTCGGGCCGGATTTAAGACACAACCTTCGGAGTTAAAAAATATGTCCGTAACAATGCGCGAAATGCTGGAAGCCGGCGTTCACTTTGGTCACCAAACTCGTTTTTGGCACCCCAAGATGGCCCCGTACATCTACGGCCACCGCAACAAGATTCACATCATCAACCTCGAGAAGACGCTGCCTGCGTTCGAAGAGGCGATGACCTTCATCCGCAATCTGTCCTCCAAGGGCGGCCGCGTGATGATGATCGGCACCAAGCGTCAAGCGCGTGAAGTGATCGCTCTGGAAGCTCAGCGTTGCGGCATGCCTTATGTCGACCAGCGTTGGTTGGGCGGCATGATGACCAACTTCAAGACCGTCAAGGTTTCCTTGAAGGCACTGAAGGACATGCAAGCTCAAGTTGATGCCGGCACACAGCCAGCCATCAAGAAAGAAGCCTTGATGTTCCAACGCGATCTGGCCAAGCTGGAAAAGAACATTGGCGGCATCTCCGACATGGGCGGCCTGCCTGACGCCATCTTCGTGATCGACGTGGGTTTCCACAAGATCGCCGTGGCTGAAGCCAAGAAGCTGGGCATCCCGGTCATCGGCGTGGTTGACACCAACCACTCGCCAATCGGCATCGACTACGTGATCCCAGGTAACGATGACTCGGCCAAGGCCGTGGCTTTGTATGCCCGCGCCGTGGCTGACGCCGTGTTGGAAGGTCGTGCAAACGCCGGTAACACCGTCGTGCAAGCCGCCGCTCCTGCAGGCGACGAGTTCGTGGAAGTCAGCGAAGGCGCTTAAGCTTCTTTCGCTCAAACAAGGAGGGGGCTGATTCAGTCCCCTTTTTTTCAAAGCATAGCTTTCGGGCTTGCCAGAGTGCCGGTTTAGGCCTCACTCGCAAGCCCCTTGAATACGGAGATATGAAAATGGCTGCAATTACCGCAAGCATGGTGGCAGAACTGCGTGCCCGCACCGATGCCCCAATGATGGAATGCAAAAAGGCGCTGGTCGAAGCCGAGGGCGATTTGGTCCGCGGTGAAGAGATCCTGCGCGTCAAGTTGGGCAACAAGGCCGGCAAGGCTTCTTCGCGCGTGACCGCCGAAGGCGTTGTGTCCGCTGCCGTGGTGGGTTCGACCGGCGCATTGCTGGAAGTGAACTGCGAAACCGACTTCGTGACCAAGAATGATGCATTCCTGGCCTTGGTCAACGCCTGTGCCGTGTTGGCTGCCGAGCATGGCGTCAGCGATGTCGCTGCGCTGGCTGCATTGCCGCTGTCGCAAGAAGGCTTTGGCCCAACGGTTGAAGACGTGCGTCGCGGCCTGATCGGCAAGATCGGCGAGAACATGACCCTGCGCCGCGTCAAGCTGAGCACCGCTGGCAACAAGGTAGCTTCTTACTTGCACGGCACCCGTATCGGCGTGCTGGTCGAGTATGACGGCGACGAAGTGGCCGCCAAGGACGTCGCCATGCACGTGGCTGCGATGAAGCCTGCCGCCTTGTCTTCCGCTGATGTGTCGGCCGAACTGGTCGAGAAAGAGCGCAAGATTGCTGCCGAGAAGGCCGCTGAATCCGGCAAGCCGGCTGACATCGTCGCCAAGATGGTCGAAGGCTCGGTGCAGAAGTTCTTGAAGGAAGTCTCCTTGCTGGACCAAGTGTTCGTCAAGGCGGCCGACGGCAAGCAGACCGTGGCAGCGATGCTGAAGGAGAAAGCCACCACGATCAAGAGCTTCACGCTCTACGTGGTGGGTGAAGGCATCGAGAAGAAGGTCGATGACTTTGCTGCCGAAGTAGCCGCGCAAGTGGCTGCCGCCAAGGGGCAATAAGCTCCGACGCAAGACAAAGGGCGCCATTGGCGCCCTTTACACTTGTGCCTCGGTGCTAGCGGCTCACAAGGTTTGAGCATCAAGGCACAAGCAAGAAAATAGCAGTACCCAGCAACAAACCACCATCAAGAGGTCAAGACCATGCCCGCGTACAAACGCATTTTGCTCAAGCTTTCCGGCGAAGCCCTGATGGGCGATGACGCTTTCGGTATCAATCGCGCCACCATCGTGCGCATGGTGCAAGAAATTCGTGAAGTCACGCAAACCGGCGTTGAGGTCGCGGTTGTGATCGGTGGCGGCAATATTTTCCGCGGTGTGGCGGGCGGTTCGGTCGGGATGGACCGCGCCACGGCCGACTATATGGGCATGCTGGCTACGGTGATGAATTCGCTCGCCCTGGCCGACACCATGCGCCAAGAAGGCATCGTCGCGCGCGTCATGTCGGCGATCGGCATCGAGCAGGTGGTCGAGCCCTATGTGCGTCCCAAGGCTTTGCAGTATCTGGAAGAAGGCAAGGTCGTTGTGTTCGCTGCGGGCACCGGCAACCCCTTCTTCACGACCGACACGGCAGCGGCTTTGCGCGGTGCCGAGATCGGCGCCGAGATCGTCTTGAAGGCGACCAAGGTAGACGGTGTTTACACCGCTGACCCCAAGAAGGATCCGTCGGCGACGCGTTATTCGCGTATTTCCTTCGATGACGCGATCAGCAAGAATTTGCAGGTTCTGGACGCCACCGCTTTTGCCTTGTGTCGTGACCAGAAGCTGCCGATCCGGGTCTTCAGCATCCTCAAGCCGGGTGCCTTGAAGCGGGTGGTGTTGGGTGAAGATGAAGGCACGCTGGTCCACGTTTAATGCGGGGCCTGCGTTAATTACGAAGTGACGGGTGAATCAGGACATCAAGGTCGAGAATCATGAGCATTGCAGACATCAAGCAAAACGCTGAAGCAAAGATGGCAAAGTCCATCGAGGCCCTCAAGGGTGAGTTGCACAAAATCCGTACCGGGCGCGCGCATCCGGGCATTCTTGATCAGGTCAGTGTTGACTATTACGGCTCGCCGGTGCCTATCACCCAGGTTGCCAATGTGACTCTGCTGGATTCGCGCACGATCAGCGTGCAGCCTTGGGAAAAAGGCATGGGCGCCAAGATCGAGAAAGCGATTCGCGAGTCCGATCTGGGTCTGAATCCGGCCTCCCAGGGTGATCTGATCCGTGTGCCGATGCCTGCGCTGAACGAAGAGCGCCGCCGCGACCTGACCAAGATCGTTCGCAATGCCGGCGAAGACGCCAAGATTGCAGTGCGCAATCTGCGCCGCGACGCCAATGAGCAGGCCAAGAAGCTGACCAAAGAAAAGCTGATCAGCGAAGACGACGAGCGTCGCAGCCTTGACGATGCGCAAAAACTCACCGATCGCACGATTGCCGAAATTGATCGCCTGATTGCCGGCAAAGAAGCCGAAATCTTGGCCGTTTGAGCGGTGCCAGCTCAGTGACGAATGATTTGAGCGGCATGAACAACGAGAAAGCGGCGGGGCCGCGCCATATCGCCATCGTGATGGATGGCAATGGCCGGTGGGCCAAGAAGCGCTTTTTACCGCGCTTCTTCGGCCACAAGGCCGGTGTCGACAGCTTGGTCAAGATAGTGCAGTCCTGCATCGACCGGGATGTCGAATACCTGACTGTGTTTGCCTTCTCCAGCGAGAACTGGAAGCGCCCCAGCGACGAGGTCTCTGGCCTGATGGGCTTGGTGTTGGCGGCGGTGTCGCGCTATCTGGCCAAGATGGGTCAGATGGGCGTGCGCATCCGTATCGTCGGTGACCGCGACGCTGTCTCGCCCAAACTGCGCAATGCCTGGAACGAGGCCGAGTCGGCCACCGCGCACAACACCAAGCTGACGATGTCGGTGGCCTTCAATTACGGCGGCCGCTGGGATATCGTGCAGGCCTGCAAGTCTGCTATCACGGCCGGCGTGCCGGCGGCAGAGTTGACCGAGGCGCGCTTGTCGGAGTTTATGGCGATGAGCTATGCGCCCGACCCCGATCTCTTCATCCGTACCGGCGGTGAGGTGCGCATCAGCAACTTCATGCTCTGGCAGGTGGCTTATACCGAGTTTGTGTTTTCCGACTGCCTCTGGCCCGAGTTTGGCGAGAAGCAGTTGGATGCTGCGATCGCGGCCTTCCGTGATCGTGATCGGCGCTTCGGCGGCGTCAAAGAGGCGCCGGCTGTTGCCGCTGTTTAAACCCCATGCTAAAGACTCGAATCATCACCGCGCTCGTCTTGTTGGCGGCGCTGCTGCCGGCCTTGTTCGCGCCGCAGTCTCTGCCTTTCGCCTTGCTCACGCTGTTGATGATCGGTGCGGCCGGCTGGGAATGGGCGCGTCTGAACGGCATCGTAGGTGCGCCCGCCGTCGCCTTTGGCTTGGCGGTGTCCGCGGCCGCTTGGACTACTTATTTGGCGCTGGGTATGCAAGCCGCTCCGGCCTGGGCCTGGTGGTTGGCAAGCTTGGTATGGGTCTTGGGTAGCGCCTATGCTTTGCGCGGCGGGCCTAGTCAATGGCCGCACGCGCCCAAACTGCTGCGCATGGTCTTGGGTGCCTTGGTCTTGGTTGCCGCCTGGGCTGCGATGGTGCAGGCCAAGGCCACAGGCATCAACTTTTTACTGTCCATTTTTTGCCTGGTATGGATGGCCGATATCGCAGCCTACTTTGGCGGCCGCGCCTTTGGCAAACGCAAATTGGCGCCGACCATCAGCCCAGGGAAAAGCTGGGAGGGTGTTTGGTCCGGCATGTTGGGTGTGATGCTGCTGGCTTTCGCGTGGGCTTTTTATATCGATACTCATATCGCGGTGGATTCCCCAAGCCTGTATCAATTGCTGCTCAAGGGTCAGTCCTTGCCTATTGGGCTGTTCGCACTGGTTTGCTTGAGTGCGATGAGCGTGGTCGGTGATTTGTTCGAGTCTTTGTTGAAGCGCGCGGTCGGTGCCAAAGACAGCAGTCAATTGCTGCCCGGCCACGGCGGTGTCTTGGATCGAATCGACGCTTTGCTGCCGGTGTTCCCGGTCGCCCTGGCCATGAGTTCTTTGAGTGTGTTGGCATGAGTAGTAGCACCCGTCTTCAGCGCATCACGGTGCTGGGCTCCACCGGCTCCATCGGCGTCAATACGCTGGATGTGTTGTCTCGCCATCCCGAGCGTTACGAGGTTTTTGCGCTCAGCGCGATGAGCCGTGTCGACGCCTTGCTGGCGCAATGCCTGCAGTGGCGACCCCGCTTTGCGGTGATGCCTGAACGCGCCCTGGCGCAAGAGTTACGGCTCAAACTGCGCGAGCAGGGCAGCAAGACCGAGGTGCTGGACGGGGCTGAGAGCCTGTCTGAAGTCGCCGCGCACCCCGATGTGGACATGGTCATGGGCGCGATCGTCGGGGCAGCCGGGCTGGCTCCATGCTTGGCGGCGGCGCGTGCGGGCAAACGCCTGTTGCTGGCCAACAAGGAAGCCATCGTGGTCGGCGGGGCGCTGTTCATGCAGGCAGTCGAACAGGGTGGGGCGACGCTGCTGCCTATCGACAGCGAGCATTCGGCGATCTTTCAATGCCTGCCCGAGGATCGCAAGACCTGGGCCCCGCGCATCGATCACATTGTGTTGACGGCGTCCGGTGGGCCCTTCCGTCAACGTGATCCGGCGACGCTTGCCGAGGTCACGCCCGAGCAAGCTTGCGCGCACCCGAATTGGGTGATGGGCGCCAAGATATCGGTCGATTCGGCTACGATGATGAACAAGGCCTTGGAGGTGATTGAGGCGCGCTGGCTGTTCGGGCTGGCCCCAGAGCAAATCAAGGTCATCATCCATCCGCAAAGCATCATCCATTCGATGGTGGTGTGCCGCGATAAATCGGTGTTGGCGCAGCTCGGCACACCCGATATGCGGGTGCCGATCGCCTATGGCTTGTCCTTCCCCGAGCGCATCGAGGCGGGGGCCAGCCGGCTGGATCTGCTCAGCGGACCCTCTTTGAGTTTTGAAGAAGCTGACGAGCGGCGGTTTCCGGGCTTGTACCTGTCTTGGCAAGCCCTGCGCGGCCCTGAAGGCGCGACAGCGGTCTTGAACGCGGCCAACGAGGTAGCCGTCGAGGCCTTCTTGAGCCGGCGGCTGCGCTTTGACCAGATTCACCAGATCAACTGCGCCAGCCTTGAGGCCGTGCGGCCCGAAGCGGGTGAATGTGCCGATGTGGCTGGTCTGCTGGGGCTGGACGCGCGTACGCGCCGGCATGCGCAAGGCTTGATTGCGGGCCTGTCTGCATGAGCACCTTGCTGGCTTTTCTGCTGACCTTGGGCGTGCTGGTTGTCGTGCATGAGTACGGTCATTACCGTGTTGCCCGCGCCTGCGGCGTCAAAGTACTGCGCTTCTCGGTCGGCTTTGGCAAGGTGCTTTGGCGCCGCCAAAGTGGCCCCGATGCCACCGAATTCACGCTCTGTGCTTTGCCCTTGGGCGGCTATGTGCGCATGCTGGATGAGCGCGAAGGGCCGGTTGATCCTGCACTGCGCTCGCAAGCGTTCAACAACCGGCCGCTTCGGCAACGCGTGGTGGTGGTGGCGGCCGGGCCTTTGGCTAACTTGTTATTGGCTGTGCTGCTGTTTGCCGGCGCGATGTGGGTGGGTACCAGCGAGCCCAAGGCCTTGTTGGGTACGCCCCCTAGCGATTCGGTGGCGGCCCGCGCTGGCCTGCGGGCGGGCGACTGGGTACGGGCAACTTCCCATGATGGCCAAGAGTGGCGCGATCTAGCGTCGTATACCGAATTGATGACGACCCTGCTAGAGGCTGTGTCTACTGGCGAGACGGTCCATCTGGATGTGTCCGATGCCGGCGGTCATGGGCGGCGCAGCTTGGTTCTCGACACCAGTCGCTTGAATGCCGCCAGCATGGATGCGGCCAGCTTGCGCAAGCTGGGCTTGTCGCCGCTGAGTGAGGCTGTCCTGGGCAAGGTCAGCCCGGGCGGCGCGGCTGCGCAGGCCGGTTTGCTTGAAGGGGATGTGGTCCGCCAAGTGGACGGCTTGCCGGTCAGCGATGCGGCTGCTTTGCGCGAGCTGATTCGGCGCTCGGTGCAAGCCGATGGGCCGGTGAAGTCGCAATGGTTGATCGAACGCGGTGGCCAGCGTCTAGAGATTGAGGTAAGTCCGCGCGCGGTCAGCGATGCTGGGCAAACCATCGGGCGAATCGAGGCAATGGTCGGTGCGGCACCGCAGATGGTCAAGGTTAGCCGTGGCTTTTTTGAGGGGCTGAATCTGGGTGTCCAACGCACCTGGAGCGTGTCCTGGATGACCTTGAAGGTGTTTGGCCGCATGTTGGTTGGCGAGGCCTCGCTGAAGAATTTGAGTGGGCCGTTGACGATTGCCGACTATGCGGGTCAGTCGGCTCGTTCGGGCCTGGCGCAGTACTTGGGATTTTTGGCGCTGGTCAGTGTTAGCCTTGGCGTCTTGAACTTGCTGCCGCTGCCCATGCTCGATGGCGGACACCTGATGTATTATCTTTTCGAGGGTTTAAGCGGCCGCCCGGTCTCGGAGTGGTGGCAAACGCAGCTGCAACGCGCAGGGGCGTTGATCCTGATGCTGATGATGGCCCTAGCCCTTTCTAACGACGTGGTCCGCTTGACGGGCCTGCATTGACTCTATCTGCATGTCCTCATCTCTAAGAACGGGCGCTCGTATGCGCCCCTCCATCCTGACCTTGGCCTTGTTGGCCACACTGCAGTCAGGCGTCGCCTGGGCGGTGGATCCTTTTGTTCTCAAGGACATCCGCGTTGAAGGTTTGAAGCGGACCGATCCCGGGACCGTCTTTGCTTCTCTGCCCTTCCGCATTGGCGACAGCTATAGCGAGGATAAGGGTGCGGCAGCATTGCGTGCACTGTTCGCCACGGGGCTGTTCAAGGACGTGCGAATCAACATCGACGGCGACGCCGTGGTGGTGATGATCGAAGAGCGCCCCATCATCGCCAACGTTAGCTTCGCGGGCCTGAAGGAGTTTGATACCGAGGCGCTGACCAAGTCGCTGAAGGAAGTCGGCATCGGCGAAGGCAAGCCCTTCGACAAGGCCTTGGCGGATCGCGCCGAGCAGGAGTTGAAGCGCCAATACCTGACGCGCAGCTTGTACGGCGCCGAGGTGACGACCACCATCACGCCACTCGAGCGCAATCGCGTCAACGTCAGCTTTACCGTGAATGAGGGTGAGCCGGCCAAGATTGGGGTGGTTCGAATTCAAGGCAGTTCGGTGTTCTCGGAGAGCACCTTGGTGGGCCTGCTGGAGCAAACCAGCAGCGGCTGGTTGACTTGGTACACCAAGACCGACCGCTATTCGCGGGCCAAGCTCAATGCCGATCTGGAGACGCTGCGCTCCTATTACCTGAACCGGGGTTACCTCGAATTTGCGGTGACCTCGACGCAGGTCACGATCTCGCCTGACAAGCAAAGTATCGATATTGCCATCACCGTCAGTGAAGGCCAGCAGTACACGGTGACCGGGGTCAAGCTTGAGGGTGAGTTCCTGGGTCGTGAAGAGGACTTCAAGCGCCTGATCTTCTTCAAGCCCGGCCAACCCTATCAAGGCGAAGCCGTGGCGCAGACGACGCGGGCTTTTCAGGATTTGTACGGCACCTTCGGCTACGCCTTTGCGCGGGTCGATTCGCGACCCGAGATCGACCGGGCGACCGGCCAGGTGGTCGTGACCTTGGCAGCCGAGCCACAGCGCCGCGTCTATGTGCGCAATGTCATCATCGCCGGCAACACGCGAACCCGTGACGAAGTGATTCGGCGTGAGTTCCGTCAGCTCGAATCGGCTTGGTATGACGGCCAAAAGATCAAGGCCTCGCGCGACCGCGTCGAGCGTTTGGGTTACTTCAAAGAGGTCACGATTGATACCTCGGAAGTGCCGGGCGCGCAAGATCAGGTTGATGTGCTGCTGACCGTGGTGGAGCGCCCGACCGGCAATATCCAGGTTGGCGCGGGATACTCCAGCCAGCAAAAGCTGTCCTTCACCGGCTCGATCAAGCAAGACAACGTTTTTGGTTCCGGGCATTACCTGGGCATCGAGGTCGCGACCGCTTCGACCGGGCGTAACTTGGTGCTCAGTACCGTCAATCCTTACTTCACGGTCGACGGCGTGTCGCGTGCCCTGGACGTTTTCTACCGGACTCAAAAGCCATATAACTCGCTGGGTGAGCCTTACGAGCTGGTCACGGTGGGTTCGTCGATTCGCTTCGGTGTGCCGTTCTCCGAGTTGGATACGGTGTTCTTTGGCTTCGGCTATGAGCGCACCAAGATGACGACCAACTCGGGCCTGCCCAATAGCTATCTACTCTATGGGCGCCAGTTCGGACGCGACAGCGTGGCCTTCCCGTTCACGATCGGCTGGCAGCGCGATAACCGCGACAGCATCATCTCGCCCACCGTTGGTAAGTATTCGCGCATCAATTTGGAGTTGAGCCCCATGGGCGATGCGCGTTATGCACGTGCCAATTTGCAGTATCAGCAATACATCCCGGTCACCAACAAGATCACCTTGGGGTTGAACAGCGAATTGGGCTGGGGTCAGGGCTTGGGCAGCCGGCCATTCCCGATTTTCAAGAACTTCTATGCTGGCGGCTTGGGCTCGGTGCGGGTGTTTGAGGCCGGCTCCTTGGGACCGGTTGACGTGACAGGTACGCGTACCGGTGGCAATCGCCGTGCCAACGTCAACGCAGAACTGTATTTGCCCGTTCCAGGTACGGGTAACGATAAAACATTCCGGCTCTACACTTTTGTGGATGCCGGCAATGTGTGGGGCTCGTTCGAACAACTCAGATTTGATGACATCCGTTCATCGGCCGGTATCGGTTTGAGTTGGGTCTCGCCTATGGGTCCATTGCGCTTGAGCTATGGCAAGGCGATGAGCAAGCAACGCACGGATAGAATTGAGCCATTCCAATTCCAGATCGGGAACGCATTCTGATGAAGAGCAAACTGTTGAAGTCGGTGGCCTTGGCCGCCATGATGTCTGTGTCGGCCTTCTGCGTGGCACAGGAAATAAAGATTGGCTATGTCAACAGCGAGCGCGTGCTGCGCGAAGCCAATCTGGCCAAGACGGCTCAACTCAAGCTGGAAGCCGAATTCGGCAAGCGCGAGAAAGAGCTCAAGGATCAGGAAACCAAGCTGCGCGGCGCCGCCGAAAAGCTTGAAAAAGATGCCCCGACCCTGGCCGAAGCGGAGCGCAATCGTCGCCAGCGCGATCTGGTCGAAGTTGACCGTGACCTGCAGCGCAAGCGCCGCGAGTGGCAAGAAGACCTGACTCAGCGCAAGAACGAAGAGCTGGGCGCCGTGGTCGAGCGTGCTAACCGCGTCATCAAGCAGATTTTTGATGCCGAGAAATATGACATCATTTTGCAGGATGCGCTGAACGTCAGCGCCCGTGTCGATATCACCAAGAAAGTGATCGATACGCTGAACGCTCAGAAGTAATCGGTGGCTTCAGCAGTCACGCTGGCCGAAGTGATCGCCGCCTTGGGCGGCGATCTTCATGGTGAGGCCAGTACCCGCATTGAGCGCATCAGTACGCTGCAAGGCGCCAATGCGTCCAGCATCAGTTTCTTGGCCAATCCGCGCTATCTAACGCAGCTGGCGAGTACCTCAGCCGCCTGCGTGATCGTGGCGCCGGCTTTGGCCGAAGCCGCTGCAGCGAGAGGGGCAGCCATCGTCACCCCCGACTCTTATCTGTATTTCGCCCGCCTCACGCAGTGGTGGGCGCGCCGCGTGCGCGTGCGAGCAGTGCCCCGCATCCACCCGAGCGCGGTGATCGCCCCCAGTGCCCGCTTGGGTGAGGGTGTCGACGTTGCTGCCTTGGCGGTCATTGAAGACGACGTGCAAATCGGCGATTGCGCCATCATTGGTGCCCAATGCGTGATCGAGCGCGGCGCGGTGATAGGCGCCGCTACACGCCTGGCAGCGCATGTCACCGTCGGTTTCGATTGCAAGATTGGCGAACGTTGCATCTTGCATGCGGGTGTGGTGATCGGTGCCGATGGTTTTGGCTTTGCACCTAATGCGGGCCGCTGGGAAAAAATCGAGCAACTCGGTGCGGTTCGGATCGGCAATGATGTGGAAATTGGTGCTAACACCTGTATTGATCGGGGTGCGCTCGATGACACCGTCTTGGCTGATGGCGTCAAGCTCGACAATCTGATCCAGATAGCGCACAACGTGCGCATCGGTGAGCACACGGCGATTGCCGGGTGCACAGCGATTGCTGGCAGCACCACGATAGGCGCGCATTGCACCATCGCCGGCGCGGCCAATATCGTCGGCCATCTTGAGATTGGCGACCATGTGCATGTGTCGGCGGCGACCTTGATCAGTCGCAGCATCCAGAAGCCGGGCTTGTACAGCGGGGTGTTCCCGTTCGACGACAATGCCAGTTGGGAAAAGAACGCAGCCACGCTGCGTAATTTGTATTCATTGCGTCAGCGCGTACTCGCGCTAGAGAAGAAGAATTCATCATGATGGACATCCACGAAATCCTCAAGAGATTGCCCCACCGCTACCCGCTGCTGCTGGTTGATCGGGTGCTTGAGATCGAGAAGGGTAAGCGCATTCGGGCGCTCAAGAACGTCAGCATCAATGAGCCTTATTTCGTTGGCCATTTCCCGCATCGTCCGGTGATGCCTGGCGTGTTGATGTTAGAAGCGATGGCGCAGGCCGCGACGCTGTTGGCGTTGGCCAGCACCGACATCGTGCTCGATGATTCCACGGTGGTCTACTTTGCCGGCATTGATAACGCCCGTTTCAAGCGGCCTGTCGAGCCCGGTGATCAGCTCTTTTTGGATGTGACGCTGGATCGTGCCAAAGCGGGTATCTTCAAGTTCTCGGGCCAGGTCTTGGTCGGAGATCAACTGGCCGCCGAGGCGCAGCTGATTTGCACGATGCGCCGGATTGCTGAGTAATTTGCCGATTGGACTTGAGCATGAGCCTGATTCACCCGACCGCCCTGATCGACCCTGCCGCTCAACTGGACAGTTCGGTCAAGGTTGGCGCCTATACGGTGATCGGGCCGGATGTGCGCATCGCTGCGGGCAGCACCATCGGTCCGCATTGTGTGATCGAAGGGCATACCACGATCGGGCGGGACAACACGATATTCCAGTTCAACTCGATTGGCGCCGAACCTCAAGACATGAAGTACGCGGGAGAGCCGACCCGTTTGGTGATCGGCGACCGCAACACCATTCGTGAGTACTGCACTTTCAATACTGGAACGGTGCAGGACAAAGGCGTGACCCAACTTGGCGATGACAACTGGATCATGGCCTATGTGCACCTCGCTCATGATGTGCTGCTTGGCCACCACAATGTGTTGGCCAATGGTGTGACCCTGGCTGGCCATGTGGAAATTGGGGATTGGGTGACCGTCGGAGGCTTGACGGGGATGCTGCAGCGGATGCGCGTCGGCTCCCACGCGATGATTGGCTTTCAGGCCCATGTGGCGCAGGATGTGCCGCCCTTTATGACCGTGGACGGCAACCCTTTGATCGCGCGCGCGGTCAACATCGTGGGACTGCGACGGCGCGATTTTTCGGCCGAGCGCATCACCTTGATCAAGCAGATGCACAAGCTGCTGTACCGATCTTCCTTGACCCTGGAGCAGGCAGTGGCTGCGATGGCTGATTTGAAATCACAGCAAACCGAAGTTGCGGATATCGAGTTGATGTTGAACTTCCTCGCTGCCGCGTCACGCGGCATCGTGCGCTGAGCCGAGTGCTCATGAAGGACAGCTCCCCTCGTTTCGGCATGGTGGCCGGCGAGGCTTCCGGTGATTTGCTGGCCAGTTTGTTGCTGGCGGGTCTGCGTGCGCGTTGGCCCGAGTTGACCGCACAAGGTATTGGCGGGCCGCGTATGGCGGCGCAGGGCTTCGAGCCCTGGTGGCCGCTCGACAAGCTATCGGTGTTTGGCTATGTCGACGCTTTGTGGAATCTGCGGGAGCTGTTGAGCATACGCAAGCAACTGGGCGACCGCTTGCTAAGAGCCAAGCCTGATGTGTTCATCGGCATAGACGCACCCGATTTCAACTTCGGCCTGGAGCAGCGCCTGCGCGAAGGCGGCATCAAGACGGTGCATTTTGTCTGCCCCTCGATCTGGGCCTGGCGGGCCGAGCGGGTCGAGAAAATCAAGCGTTCGGCCGATCATGTGCTGTGCCTGTTCCCCTTCGAGCCCGAGTTGCTGAACCGACATGGCATTGCCGCGAGCTATGTCGGCCATCCGCTGGCAGATGCTATTCCGTTGACGCCACCTAAGCCTGAGGCGAGGGCGGCGCTGGCCTTCGGCGAGCAAGCGGTGGTGGTGGCCTTGTTGCCCGGGAGTCGGCGCAGCGAGATTACCTATATCGCCGAGCCGCTGCTGAAGGCTGCCGTCTTGATGCAGCAGGCCCGGCCTGAGCTACGCTTTGTGATGCCGGTGGCCCCAGGCCTGCGGGAGCTGATCGCGCCGTTGGTGGCAGCGCACGCACCGGCGCTCGATTTGACGCTGCTGGACGGGCGCTCGCATGAGGCATTGGCCGCCTGCGATGTCTGCCTCGTCGCCAGCGGCACGGCCACGCTTGAGGCTGCGCTGTTCAAGCGGCCCATGGTGATTGCCTACCGCATGCATGCACTCAACTGGTGGCGCATGAAGGGCCGCAATTACCAGCCCTGGATTGGCCTGCCGAATGTGCTGGCTCGCGAGTTCTTGGTGCCGGAATTGATTCAGGAAGCTTGCACGCCGCAGGCCCTGGCTCGCGAGGGTTTGGCTTGGCTGGATGACCCGGCTCGTTACGCACGGGTGCAAGCCTGTTTTGAGGAGCAACACCGAACGCTGCGCTGCAATACCGCGCTGAAGGCCAGCGATGCGATCGCAAAAGTCATCGATGGCGTTTGAACAGCTGGGCCTGGACTGGAATGGCCAGGGTTTGATGGCCGGTGTCGACGAGGCCGGGCGTGGACCGCTGGCCGGCCCGGTGGTCGCCGCGGCCGTGATGCTCAACGATGCCGAGCCGGTGCTGGGCCTGGCCGATTCCAAGGTCTTGACCGAGAAGCGGCGCGAGCGCTTGTTTGATGAAATTCGTGCCAAGGCGCTGTGTTTTTGCATCGCCGAGGCCAGCGTCGAAGAGATCGACCGCTTGAATATCTTGCAGGCCACGATGCTGGCAATGCGCCGCGCCGTCGAAGGCCTGCGGCTGAAGCCGTCCATGGTCCTGGTCGACGGCAATCGCCTGCCTATCCTGAAGATCGCGGCCGAGGCCATCGTCAAAGGCGATGCCAAAGTGCCGGCGATATCGGCGGCTTCTATCTTGGCCAAAGTGACGCGCGACCGCCAATGCCTGCAGATGGCCGAGGCTTACCCTGACTATGGCTTTGCTAAGCACAAGGGCTATCCGACCGCCGAGCATTTGGCGGCGCTGCAGGCGCACGGCGTGACGCCTTGGCATCGGCGCAGCTTTGGCCCAGTGCGCTCGGTGTTGGAGGCCAAATGAGTCAAGTACTGCACATCACCTCACGGGACAACCCCGTTTTGCAGCGCCTGCGCAAACTCAGCCAGGACGGCGGCGCTTATCGCAAGCTCGGCTCGATTTGGCTGGAAGGCGATCACCTGGTGCGTGCCTGTTTGCTGCGCAAGTACCCGGTTAGCTTGGCGGTGTTGACCGAGGCGGCCGCTGCCGACCCGGTTTTGCGCCAGCTGGCTGATGCGGCGCCGCGCCAACTGATCGTGCCGACGGCCTTGTTCAAGACCATCAGCGGCCTGGAGTCTCCAGCCCAGATCGGCTTTGAGGTGCCGCATGACGCTAGTCAAGCGATCAGCCCTGGTGTGGACAGCGTGGTGCTGGACCGCCTGCAGGACGCTGGCAATGTCGGCACGATTTTGCGCAACGCAGCGGCGATGGGCTTTCACCAAGTCTTGGCGATCAAGGGTACGGCGGCGCTGTGGTCCCCGAAGGTTTTGCGTGCCGGCATGGGCGCGCATTTCGGCCTGCGTCTGATTGAAGGTTTGGCGCCAGCCGATCTGGACGCCTTGGGCCTGCCCATGGTGGCGACCAGCTCTTACGCACAGCAGCAACTGCATCAACTCACGCTGCCCAGTCCCTGCGCTTGGGTCATGGGCCATGAAGGGCAGGGCGTGCAGCCCGACTTGATGCAGCGCTGTGGGCTGACGGTGGGCATCCCTCAGCCCGGCGGTGAGGAATCGCTGAACGTTGGCAGCGCTGCGGCGATCTGCCTGTATGAGTCGGCCCGCCAGCGATTGGTCAGCAATTAGAGTATTTGCGGGTTGGACCTTGTTGTATCCGACAAGCTCCGACCCCAACTAATTGAGCGGGTTAGTAGATCAAGCGATCCGGGCGCAGGTCGCGCAGGATGGTGGTGGCGATTTCCTCGATCGATTTGTGCGTCGACGACAGCCAAGCGATGCCGTCACGCTTCATCATGGCCTCGGCTTCATTGACCTCGTAGCGGCAGTTCATCAGATCCGCATATTTGGAGCCTGGCCGGCGCTCGTTGCGAATCTGGCTCAGACGCTCGGGGTCAATCGTCAAGCCAAAGCATTTGCGCTTGTAGGGGGCCAGTGAGGAGGGCAGTTTGCCGCGCTCAAAATCCTCTGGGATCAGCGGATAGTTGGCCGCTTTGATGCCGTGTTGCAAGGCCAGGTAAAGCGAAGTCGGCGTCTTGCCGCTGCGCGACACGCCCACCAAAATGACATCGGCAATATCGAGATTCTTCGAGGATTGCCCGTCGTCATGGGCGAGCGAGTAGTTGATCGCTTCAATCCGGTCGTGATATTCCTGGCTGCGCGCCACATCCGAGAAGCGCCCAACGCGGTGGTTGGACTTGACCTCAAATTCTTCTTCCAGCGGCTCGATAAAGGTGCCGAACATGTCGAGCACCCGGCCCAGGCAATGGTCGCGGACGATCTTCAGCACATCCCTGTCCACCAAGGTGGCGAACACGATGGCGCGCTTGCCCTCGCGCTCGCCGGTCTCATTGATCTCGCGCACGACGGCATAGGCCTTCTCGGCGGTGTCAACAAAGGGGCGGCGAACATGGCGGGGCTTGTTCGGAAACTGGGCCAGGATCGAGTTACCGAAGGTTTCAGCGGTAATCCCAGTGCCGTCCGAGACAAAATACACGGTGCGATGGGGCATGGTGGTGTTGCTCTAGAGTGATTCTGAATCATACGGGCATGTAACCCTTAGAATCTGCTGCAATTAGCCGCCAGCAGCCAAACGCCATGCGCAGTTTTTTGAGACTCAAGCCCGAGGTAGAACAAGAATCCAGAATTCTTGGGCTGAGTCACTGCGCCCCTGGAATGCGAGGCGCCGCCTCGGTTTCAGCCCCAGGCGCCTCGGCGGGAAGCCCGAATTTTCAACCTTACGGAGTTTTCCCATGTCCACACGCTATGAGCCGACCGCCCTGGTCGTTCCATTTGAGAATCTGAGAATGAGCGACGTCGAGGTCGTTGGCGGTAAGAACGCCAGCCTCGGCGAGATGATCTCGGAGCTGTCCTCCTCGGGCGTTCGCGTTCCTGGCGGCTTTGCCACGACCGCGCATGCCTTTCGCGAGTTTCTCAAACATCAAGGCTTGGACAAGCGTATTGAAGCGCGCCTGGCCACGCTCAACACCGATGATGTGCGTGCATTGGCCGAGGCCGGCGCCGAGATTCGCGGCTGGTTGGAGGCTCAGCCCTTTCCGGCCGATTTGGAGGCGCAGATCCGCGCGTCTTTTGCGCAGCTGACCGCCGACCACCCCGATGTGTCTTTCGCGGTTCGCTCATCGGCCACCGCAGAAGATTTGCCCGATGCGTCTTTCGCAGGTCAGCAAGAAACCTTCCTGAATGTGATCGGCATTGAGGAAGTGCTGCACAAGATGAAGGAAGTGTTCGCTTCGCTCTATAACGACCGCGCGATCAGCTACCGCGTGCACAAGGGCTTTGCCCATGCCGACGTGGCCTTGTCGGCCGGCGTGCAGCGCATGGTGCGCTCCGATCTGGGTTCGGCCGGCGTGGTGTTCACCATCGATACCGAATCCGGCTTCAAGGATGTCGTCTTCATCACCTCCAGCTACGGCCTGGGTGAGACCGTGGTGCAGGGCGCCGTCAATCCGGACGAGTTCTATGTGCACAAGCCGGCCTTGCAAAAAGGCAAGCTGCCCATCATCCGCCGTAACCTGGGATCCAAGCTGATCCGGATGGAGTTCACCTCGCCTGCCGAGAAGGCTGCGTCCGGCAAATTGGTCAAGACCGTGGACACGCTGCCCGAGGCGCGCAATCGCTATTCGCTGAACGATGCCGAAGTCATTGAGTTGGCCCGTTATGCCTTGATCATCGAAAAGCATTACGGCCGCGCGATGGACATCGAATGGGGGCGCGACGGCATTGATGGCCAGATCTACATTCTGCAGGCCCGCCCCGAGACGGTGAAGAGTCAGGCCGAAGGGCAGGTCGAACATAGCTACAAGCTCAAGGGCCACAGTGCGGTGCTGGTCGAGGGGCGCGCGATCGGCCAGAAGATCGGCACCGGCCCGGTTCGCCTGGTCACGCATATCAGCGAGATGGACCGGGTCCAGCCCGGCGATGTGCTGGTGACCGATATGACCGACCCGAACTGGGAGCCGGTGATGAAGCGGGCCTCGGCGATCGTGACGAACCGGGGTGGGCGCACCTGCCATGCCGCCATCATTGCGCGTGAACTTGGCATCCCGGCCGTGGTCGGCTGCGGCGACGCGACCGAGAAATTGAAGGAAGGTCAGTTGGTGACCGTGGTCTGCTCCGAAGGCGACACCGGCTTCATCTATGACGGCCTGCTGGAGACTGAGGTTACTGAGGTGCATCGTGGCGAGTTGCCCTATTGCCCGATCAAGATGATGATGAATGTGGGTAACCCACAGTTGGCCTTCAACTTTGCGCAGATGCCTAGCGCAGGAGTCGGCTTGGCGCGCTTGGAGTTCATCATCAACAACAATATCGGCGTGCATCCGAAGGCGATTTTGGATTACCCGAACATTGACGCCGATCTGAAAAAGGCGGTCGAGTCGGTGGCCCGTGGCCACGCTTCGCCACGCGCTTTCTATGTCGACAAGTTGGTCGAGGGTGTGGCGACGATTGCTGCGGCCTTCTTCCCGCGCCCGGTGATCGTGCGCCTGTCGGACTTCAAGAGCAACGAATACCGCAAGCTGATCGGCGGTTCGCGCTACGAGCCCGATGAAGAGAATCCGATGCTGGGTTTCCGTGGTGCTTCGCGCTACATCAGCGGCGAGTTCTCGGATGCCTTCGCGATGGAGTGCGAGGCGCTCAAGCGGGCTCGCAACGAGATGGGGCTGACCAATATCGAAATCATGGTGCCTTTCGTGCGTACCGTGCGCCAAGCCGAGCGGGTGGTGACGATGCTGGCGGAGCGCGGCTTGAAGCGCGCGGCGGCGGGCGGCCAAGACGGCCTGCGCGTCATCATGATGTGCGAGGTGCCGAGCAACGCGATCCTGGCCGAGCAGTTCCTGGAACATTTTGACGGCATGTCGATCGGCTCTAACGACCTGACGCAGCTGACGCTGGGCCTCGACCGAGATTCAGGCCTGGAGCAGTTGGCGGGTGACTTTGACGAACGCGATCCGGCCGTCAAGGCCTTGATCTCGCGCGCCATTGCCGCTTGCCGGGCAACCGGCAAGTACATCGGCATCTGCGGCCAAGGCCCAAGTGACCATCCTGACTTTGCCGACTGGTTGGCCGGTGAGGGCATCACGTCGATTTCGCTCAATCCCGACTCGGTGATCGAAACCTGGCAGCGTCTGGCCAAACGCTGAGAATCTGCGGCGTCTGCCCTGGATGGGGGGGGGGGGGGGGGGGGGNGGGGGGGGGGGGGGGGGGGGGGGGGGGGGGGGGGGCGCCTGCGAGCACCTTGTCAACGGCCCTGCGGGGCCGTTTTCTTTGGCTCCTACGTGCCTTTTACGGGCTCTGTCCTCCTCTGGCTGCCCCTGACTTGAGTGAACCTCGGGTTCTTGACAATAGGCAGCGGCACCGCCGGCCTGCATGATGCCGGGCCAACGCCACAGCAGGAACAATGAATTCGTCCCCAGCAGACCACTCTCAAGACTCGGCCAGTTCTGGTTTGAGCGCCGGCTTGGGTTCCAAGCTCAGGCGCATCTACGCTTGGTATACGCTCGGTTTTGTCGTGTTTGTGCTCTTGCTGGCGATTCTGGAGCGGGGGGGCTTGGCCAAGAGCTGGATAGGTTTCAGCTTTATGGCCGCGACCGTTGGCGTCTATGCCTGTATTGGCTTGTTGAGTCGCACCACCGACGCCGATGAGTATTACGTCGCGGGCCGACGAGTACCGGCGATCTTCAACGGCATGGCGGCCGGCGCTGATTGGATGAGTGCGGCCTCTTTCATCGGCTTGGCCGGCACGCTCTATTTGTCCGGCTATGGTGGCTTGGCTTTTGTCTTGGGTTGGACGGGCGGTTTTGTACTGGTTGCGCTGTGCCTCGCGCCCTATCTGCGCCGCTTCGGCCAGTTCACTATTCCCGACTTTTTGGGGGCTCGCTATGGCGGCAGCGCGCCGCGCCTGATCGGAGCCACCGCGGCTGTTCTGGTCTCTTTCATCTATTTGGTCGCGCAGATTTACGGCGTCGGCCTCATTACCTCCCGCTTGACCGGCTTGGCCTTTGAGGTTGGGGTCTTTGTGGGGCTTGGCGGTGTCTTGGTGTGCTCCTTCTTGGGAGGCATGCGCGCAGTCACCTGGACGCAAGTGGCGCAGTACATCGTTTTAGTGATCGCCTATTTGGTGCCTGTGGTCTGGCTGAGTGCCAAGCAAACAGGCATCCCGCTGCCTCAAGTTGTTTACGGCTATCAACTGGCCAAGTTGACTCAGCGGGAGCAGCAGTTGCTGACGGATCCGGCCGAACTTGAGGTGCGCGCCGTGTTTCAGCAGCGCGCCGATGGTTTCGCGCGCAAGTTGCAAGATGTCCCCGAGTCCTTGGCCTTGGAGCGCGCCCAGGCCGCGCATCGCGTGGCGGAGCTCAAGCGTCAGTCCGATACGCCTCTGGCCTTGGTCCAAGCCGCCGAGAAGAGCCAAGCAGCCCTGCCGCGCACCCCTGCAGAAGCACGCGATCAATGGCAGCGAGCTTTGGCCCTCAATGAGGCGAGGGCGCAGCCCTTGGTCGGCATGCCGCCCCATGCGCAGCAGTTCGCAGGGGACCCGGACGGCACGCCGCAAGAACGCCAACAGTTTGATGAATCGCGCCGCAACTTTATGGCGCTGGTCTTTTGCCTGATGGTGGGTACGGCCGGTCTGCCGCATATTCTGACCCGCTACTACACCACGCCTTCGGTGCGGGAGGCGCGTGAGTCGGTGGCCTGGTCCTTGATCTTCATCAGCCTGCTCTACCTCACGGCGCCGGCGCTGGCGGTGATGGTCAAGTACGAGATTTTCACCGAGTTGATCGGCACGCCGATTGCCAGCCTGCCGGCCTGGATCGGGCAATGGGCTCGGGTTGACGCGGGGCTGCTCGCGGTCAGCGATGTCAATGGCGACGGGATCTTGCAGCTTGGAGAATTGCGCATCAGCAGCGACATCATCATGCTGATGACGCCTGAGTTGGCGGGCTTGCCCTATGTCGTGTCGGGCATGGTGGCGGCGGGTGGCTTGGCGGCGGCCTTGTCCACCGCTGACGGGTTGCTGTTGACGATTTCCTCGGCCTTGTCCCATGATGTTTACTACCGGGTGCTCAATCCGGGGGCGAGCATGACGCGCCGGGTGACGATGTCCAAGGCCTTGCTGCTTGCCACGGCACTTGCGGCAGCGGCTATAGCGGCCCATAGACCGGCCGACATCTTGTATCTGGTCGCGGCCGCGTTTTCTGTGGCCGGGGCGGCTTTCTTCCCGGCCTTGGTGCTGGGTATTTTTTGGCGGCGGGCCAATCGCTGGGGGGCTGTGGCCGGCATGTTGGTGGGCTTGGGGCTGACCACTTACTACATGGTTCATGCCACGCCGGCTCTGCGTGCCGTCTTGGGCGTGCCTGGGGTCGCGTCCCTGTGGTGGGGCATTCAGCCAATCTCGGCCGGTCTGTTCGGCGTACCGGCGGGTTTTATTGCTGTATGGTTGGTCAGCTGCCTGACGCCCGCGCCCGGCCCCGAGCAACAAAGTCTGCTTGAGCGGATGCGGGCGCCCTCCGGCTAGCTGGGGCGATAAACACCTCCGCGTTCATCTGGCCCATGGTCTGAGTCTTGTCGAAGGCAAGAATAGGCGCTATACTCGCGGGTTCCACCTTGCCGTGACCACGTGACTGACGCTGTGGCTCGGCTTCCTCAGGCAAGGCTTGGCCGAAAAGGTTCGACCGAGTCCCTTGCCTGGAATCCACAAGGAGTATTTATGCGTCACTATGAAATCGTTCTGCTGATCCATCCGGATCAAAGCGAACAAGTCCCAGCCATGCTGGAGCGCTACAAAGGCCTGATCACCACTGGTGGCGGCGTTGTCCACCGCGTTGAAGATTGGGGCCGCCGTCAAATGGCTTACCTGATCCAGAAGTTGGCCAAGGCCCACTATCTGTGCGTGAACATCGAGTGCAGCAAGGAAACCTTGGTTGAGCTCGAGACCGGCTTCCGCTTCAATGACGCCGTGCTTCGCCACCTGACGGTGCTGAAGTCCAAGGCCGAAACCACACCTTCAGTCATGATGAAGTCTGTGGACCGCGAAGAAGCCCGCAAGGCTCCTCAAGTCGCGTCTGCCTAATTCTTTGAATTGGCTTTAGCTTGGTGTTTGAAACGGTAGTGAGCGTGCTTGGCTCCAGCGCGCAGCAAAACGGTCGGTGGGTTCCGCGTTGAATCAGCTGATCTTGCTGGCGCAAGTTCTGGAGTTAGGTTTGGTCAGGTATACACCGGCCGGTTTGATGGCCCTGGACTGCTGCTTGAAGCATGAGTCACAGGTGCAAGAAGCCGGCAGGCCACGCAAGATTTCCCTGGAAATCAAAGCCGTGGTGATTGGTGATCTGGCCAAGCGCTTACAGAGTTTGGGACTTGGAAATACGGCCCGATTTACGGGCTTCCTGAGTGCCCAGCGCAATGGTCGTGGAACAATTTTCCATATCACTGCACTCGATACCGTCACGACGCCAAATTGTTCGAATCCGGATAGAAATTAATGAGGTCACAAAATGGCTCCTCCACGCGGTAAAGGTCGCTTCTCGAAAGACAAGAAGCCCAAGCGCAATACCCAATCCTTGCTGTTCCGTCGTAAGCGTTTCTGCCGCTTCACCGTCACCGGTGTTGAGCAGATCGACTACAAGGACATCGACACGCTGCGCGATTTCGTCGGCGAAAACGGCAAGATCACGCCCGCTCGCCTGACTGGCACGCGCGCATTCTTCCAGCGTCAGCTGACTGTTGCGATCAAGCGTGCGCGTTTCCTCGCCATGCTGCCGTACAGCGATCAGCACAAGGTCTGAGGAGTAGGACAACATGCAAATTATTCTGCTTGAAAAAGTAGCCAACCTCGGCAACCTGGGCGATGTCGTCACGGTCAAGAACGGTTACGCCCGCAACTTCCTGATCCCAACTCGCCAGGCACGTCGTGCTACCGAGGCAGCGATCAAGGAATTCGAAGTCAAGCGCGCTGAGCTCGAGAAGATTGCTGCTGAAAAGCTGGCAACCGCTCAAGCTCTGGGCGAAAGCTTGACCGGCAAGACCGTCTGCATCAGCCAAAAGGCTGGCGTGGATGGCCGTTTGTTCGGTTCGGTCACCAATGCTGACGTGGCTGAAGCTCTCGTCAAGTTGGGCTTTGCTACCATCACCAAGACACAAGTTCGCATGCCTTTGGGCGCGCTGAAGGCTGTCGGCGAGTTCTCCGTCAACGTTGCTCCCCACACCGATGTGGTTGTGGAAGTCAGCGTCCAGGTGGTTCGTCAGGCCGACTAAGGTCTTGAGCAACTGGCCCTAACCGGTCAGCTGAAAAAAAGCCGACAGCTGTTACAGCCGTCGGCTTTTTGCGTTTTTGGCTGCTGGTTTATACAGAGTCATCCCCTGCATTTCCACAGGCTTGTCCACAGGACAGGGCTGTTTAGCAATTACCGAGCAGCAGCGAGTAGGACCACCATGAGCGCGACTTTCTCTTCAACGCCTTTACCTGGCTCTCCGGGTTCACCGGGTTCATCTGCCGGTGCTGATCGCCGTGACGACGAAGTGGCGCGTCTGCGCACGCCGCCGCATTCGATCGAGGCGGAGCAAAGCGTGTTGGGTGGCTTGCTGATTGATAACTCGGCTTGGGACCGGGCCGGCGATTTGTTGACCGAGTCGGACTTCTACCGCTTCGAGCACAAACAGATCTTTGTTGCCATCGGCAAGTTGATCAATGGCGGTAAGCCTGCCGACGTCGTGACCGTGTTCGAGGAATTGACCTCACACGGCAAGGCCGAAGAGTGCGGCGGTCTGGCTTATCTGAATGCTCTGGCGCAGAGCGTGCCGAGTGCCGCTAATATTCGCCGTTATGCGGAGATCGTGCGCGAGCGCGGCATTTTGCGCAAGCTGGTCAGCGCGAGTGACGAAATCGCCACCGCTGCCCTGAGCCCGCAGGGCCGGGCGGTGGCGCAAATTCTTGACGAAGCCGAGGGCAAGATTTTCCGCATCGGCGAGGAGGGCTCGCGCAGCCAGCAGGGCTTCCAGAGTATGGATAACCTGGTGGTGGCGTTGATCGACCGGGTCAATGAGTTGGCTGAAAACGGCGCCGAGGACGTCACCGGTGTTCGCACCGGCTTCTTTGATTTGGATCGCATGACGGCCGGTTTTCAGCCTGGTGATCTGATCATTTTGGCCGCCCGCCCGTCGATGGGCAAGACCGCGTTTGCGATCAATATCGGCGAGAACGTGGCCATCAACGAAGGCCTGCCGGTCGTTATTTACTCCATGGAAATGGGCGCCGCTCAACTCGCCATGCGTATGGTCGGCTCGATCGGTCGTATTGACCAGAGTCACTTGCGCACCGGTCGCCTGGCCGATGACGAGTGGGGCCGATTGTCTGAGGCCGTCGACAAGCTCGGCAAGGCCAGCATTTTCATCGATGAAAGCCCAGGCCTGAGCCCCTCCGAAGTGCGCGCGCGTGCGCGTCGGCAAGCGCGTATTTGCGGCAAATTGGGCTTGATCATCGTCGACTACTTGCAGTTGATGAGCGGCAACAGCGGCAATGAGGAAAACCGCGCGACCGTGATCGGTGAAATCTCGCGCGGCCTGAAGGCGCTGGCCAAGGAGTTGCAGTGCCCGGTGATTGCGCTCTCGCAGCTCAACCGAAGCGTTGAGCAGCGCCCCGACAAGCGGCCCATGATGAGTGACTTGCGGGAGTCGGGCGCCATCGAGCAGGACGCGGACATCATCATGTTCATCTACCGCGACGACTACTACATGAAGGAAGAGTCCAAGGAGCCGGGCATTGCCGAGATCATCATCGCCAAGCAGCGTAACGGCCCGGTCGGAACCGTCAAGCTGTTCTTCCAGCGCATGCATACCAAGTTTGAAAATCTAGCACCTGGCTACGTCGGCGTGAGCGGCGACGAGTACTGATCGGCCCCGAGCAGCAGGAGCTTGTACGCGGACATTAACGCGCACCTTAGGTGCGCAGAGCCAGCCCACCAGCCGCTCGCTTGCGGTTGGCCGTGCCACCCAGCGGCAGTACATACTTGGCGTGCAGCTGCTGAATCGTTTCGGTCAACTCTTCGGCATCCTCGATCTTTTCGGTGTGACGCTTGAGCACCAGGCTGGCCATATCGATCAGCTTGGCGTTGCGGGTGACTTCGCCTTGCTGGATCAACAGGGCAACACCGACGCGCGCCGAGCCGCGCATCGAGTGGCGCATCGCGGTTTCGGCGATGCTGAAAATCTTGGCATGGCTGCTGCGCAGCTCTTCGGCCACCCGCTCATTGCCTTCGCTCATGGCCACCAGCACCTCGGTGGCCGCCTTCGCGGTGCAAAAGCGCAGGCCAAGCTGGGTGACCAGTTGATCCATCTCATCGAGTTCAATCATCGTCGCCAAGCGCACCCACAGCGCCAGCAAGAGGCTCGCTGCCTCTAGATCAAAGTCTTCTTGTTCGCTGGATCGGCGGGTCAGTTCACGCGCCAGTTCGAGTGCGTCGGCAACGCGCTTTTCAAGCATGAAGCGCAGGCATTTGAACAGCCCGTCAAAACGCTGCAGGCGCTTGGAGTTAGGGTGGCGTTCGAGCTCGCTGGTCATCGCATCGGCGGCGTATTTCAAGCCTTTGCTGTCGCGGTTGTCAAAGCGCATCAAGCCGATCAGGGCCAGGGTTAGCATGTCGAACAGCTTGGAGCGCAAGCCCTGCGCCATCGTCTGTTCCAGCTGCTTCAGGGCTTCGGCTCGCTGCCCGGCGTAGAAAGCCAGGCAGCCGCAGCGCTGTGCCCGCAGCAGGCATCCCGGTGTCAATCTCGCAGCCGTTCGATAGGTGGCCAATGCGCCTTCGATTTCGCCCAGATCCATCTGCACCCGGCCCATCACATCATGCGAGTCGGCATGGTCTGGGATGTCGCCGATCAGGGTTTCCAAGGTGCGGCGAGCCGCCGCCACATTGCCCGAGCCCAACTCGGTACGGGCGACGCCCAGGCGCGCCCAAGGGACGGTCTTGGCGGCAATGATGGCGTCATAGAGTTGGCGTGCATCATCAAAACGGTTGAGTCGCAGCAGCAACTCGGCGCCAATGCGTGCGGCATAGAGCCAAAACTGCCCTCGCGCTTCAAAACGCTTGAGGCAGTGACCGGCGGCCGCCTCGAAGTCCTGCCGTTCAATCGCTTCGAAGATATCTTTCAGGACGCGTTTGCGATGCCTGGCGTTGGCCAAACGGTCTGACAAGGAGGCCATGGTGTAGGGCTTGACCAGATAAGCGTCCAGCGCAGCTTCTGCGGCCTCGGCCACCTTGCTGTAGGAGGCCTCGCCGGTCACCATCACAAACACGGTCGAATAGGGCAGCAGATGCTCGCGGCGTAGCTCATCCAGCAAGTCCTGCCCCGACATTTCGCTGCCATCAAAATGGTAGTCGCACAGCACGATGTCATAGGCTTTGTGCTCAAGAATCACGCGGGCATCGTTGATGCGCGTGGCTTGGCGAACCTGTGCCACGCCCAGGTCTCTCAGCTGGGACGCCATCAGGCTGCGCGATGTCGCATTGCTGTCGATCACCAGCGCGCAGGCATTCTGAATATCGCTGTCCATCATCGCCATGCTGGACTCCCGCTCGCGGTCTTTGGCATCTGTTGATTTGAGCTTGGTTTGGGTGCAGGGCTTCTCACACCGAGCTTATCGGCCGCACTGTGGAGAAACTGAATCGACTCGGCGCCGGCCGTGCAGGATGACACAAAAAAAGCGCCCCGGTCGGCGAGGGCAGCGGGGCGCTTTGGCTTCATCGCAGCAAGCCTGCTTACTTGAAGATGTCCTTGACCCGATCGGCCCAGCTCTTGGTATTGGGCGAATGGCGCTCGCCGCCGTCGCGGAAGGACTTGTCCAACTCCTTCATCAGCTTGCGTTGATGCTCGGTCAGCTTGACCGGCGTCTCGACGCTGATGTGGCAGTACAGATCGCCCGGATAGCTCGAGCGCACACCCTTGATGCCCTTGCCGCGCAGCCGGAAGGTCTTGCCATGCTGCGTGCCTTCGGGCAGGTCGATCTCGGCCTTGCCACCTAATGTCGGCACTTCTATGGTGCCGCCCAGAGTGGCTGTGGTCAGCGGCGTCGGCATGGTGCAGTGAAGGTCATCACCGTCACGCTCGAAAATCTCATGCTGCTTCAAACGAATCTCGATATAGAGATCGCCTGCCGGGCCGCCGTTGACGCCGGGCTCACCATTGCCGGCCGAGCGAATGCGCATGCCTTCGTTGATGCCGGCCGGAATCTTGACCTCCAAGGTCTTGCTTTTCTTGACCTTGCCTTGGCCATTGCATGCCGTGCAGGGGTCGGGAATGATCTTGCCGGTGCCGTGGCAATGCGGGCAAGTCTGCTGCACCGAGAAGAAGCCCTGGCGCATATGTACGGTGCCGGCGCCATTGCAGGAACCGCAAGTCTTGGCGCTGGTGCCGGGTTTGGCGCCACTGCCGCTGCAGGTCTCGCAGCTTTCCCAGCTTGGAATGCGGATCTGCGACTCCTTGCCCCGTGCCGCTTCTTCCAGCGTGATTTCCATCGCGTAGGAGAGGTCGCTGCCGCGATAGACCTGTTGGCCACCGCCGCCGGCACGCCTGCCCGCACCACCGGCGCCACCATTGAAGATGTCACCGAAAATGTCGCCAAAGGCTTCTGCGAATCCGCCAAAGCCTTCGCCGCCCGCGCCGCGACCACCCATATTGGGGTCCACCCCGGCATGGCCATGCTGGTCATAAGCCGCCCGCTTTTGCGGGTTGGAGAGCATCTCGTAGGCTTCTTTGCCTTCCTTGAATTGCTCCTCAGCCTTCTTCGCCCCCTCGCCTTGATTGCGGTCGGGGTGGTACTTCATGGCCAGCTTGCGGTAGGCCTTCTTGATTTCGTCCTCGGTCGCATTTTTTGCGACGCCGAGAGCTTCGTAATAGTCACGCTTTGCCATGAGCCAGATCCGTACATTTCAAACAACAGCGCCGCGACGAGCTTTTGGGTCAGACCCTGGGGCTGCGTCGCGGCGGCGGTGACGGTCAAACCCGTTGCAGCAACGAGTTTGACGCATCAGTTACATCACTTCGAGTCTTTGACTTCCTTGAACTCGGCGTCGACGACATTGTCATCAGCCGGTTTGGCAGAAGCCTGCGCTTGCGGCTGCTCGGCCGCACCTTCAGCAGCGCCGCCAGCCGCAGCCGCTTGCGCTGCCTGAGACTCCGCATAAACCTTCTCGCCCAGCTTCTGGCTGGCTGTCATCAGCGCTTCGGTCTTGGCTTCGATATCGGCCTTGTCCTCGCCCTTGATGGCTTCCTCGGCGTCCTTGAGTGCCGCTTCGATCTTTTCCTTCTCGGCCGCTTCGAGCTTGTCGCCATGCTCGGTCAGCGATTTCTTGACCGAATGCACCATGCCATCGGCTTGGTTGCGGGCTTGTACCAGCTCGACCTTCTTCTTGTCTTCGCCGGCATTGGCCTCGGCGTCCTTGACCATCTTCTCGATCTCGGCTTCGGTCAGGCCGGAGTTGGCCTTGATGGTGATCTTGTTTTCCTTGCCGGTGCCCTTGTCCTTGGCGCCGACATGCAAGATGCCGTTGGCGTCGATGTCGAACGAGACCTCGATCTGCGGCGTGCCGCGTGGTGCCGGCGGAATGCCTTCCAGATTGAACTCGCCCAGGCTCTTATTGCCCGAAGCCAGCTCGCGCTCGCCCTGATACACCTTGATCGTCACGGCCGGCTGGTTGTCGTCGGCGGTCGAGAAGGTCTGTGCAAATTTGGTCGGGATGGTGGTGTTCTTGGTGATCATCTTGGTCATCACGCCACCCAGGGTTTCAATACCCAGGCTCAGCGGTGTGACGTCCAAGAGCAGCACGTCCTTGCGCTCGCCGCCCAAGACCTGACCTTGAATCGCGGCACCGACGGCCACGGCCTCGTCCGGGTTCACGTCACGACGTGGCTCCTTGCCGAAGAACTCCTTGACCTTGTCCTGCACCTTGGGCATGCGGGTCATGCCGCCGACCAGGATCACGTCGTCAATGGCGGACACGGCGATGCCGGCGTCCTTCATGGCGATGCGGCAAGGAGCGATCGTGCGCTCAATCAACTCGTCCACCAAGGACTCCAGCTTGGCGCGGGTCAGCTTGACGTTCAAGTGCTTGGGGCCGGTCGCGTCAGCGGTGATGTAAGGCAGATTGACGTCGGTCTGGGCGGAGTTGGACAACTCGATCTTGGCCTTCTCGGCCGATTCCTTCAGGCGCTGCAGGGCCAGCACGTCCTTGGTCAGATCAACGCCCTGGTCCTTCTTGAACTCGCTGACGATGTAGTCAATGATGCGCTGGTCGAAGTCTTCACCGCCCAGGAAGGTGTCGCCATTGGTCGACAGCACTTCGAATTGCATCTCGCCGTCGACGTCCGCGATCTCGATGATGGAGACGTCAAACGTGCCGCCGCCCAGGTCATAGACAGCGATCTTGCGGTCGCCCTTGCCATGCTTGTCCAGACCAAAGGCCAGTGCCGCAGCGGTAGGCTCGTTGATGATGCGCTTGACGTCCAAGCCGGCGATACGACCGGCGTCTTTGGTCGCCTGACGCTGCGCGTCATTGAAGTAAGCCGGCACCGTGATGACAGCTTCGGTGACTTCTTCACCGAGGTAGTCCTCGGCGGTCTTCTTCATCTTGCGCAAGATCTCGGCCGACACTTGCGGAGGTGCCAGCTTCTTGCCGCGCACTTCAACCCAGGCGTCGCCGTTATCGGCCGCAGCAATCGTGTAAGGCATCAGGTCGATGTCTTTTTGCACTTCTTTTTCGGTGAACTTGCGGCCGATCAGGCGCTTCACCGCGTACAGGGTGTTCTTGGGGTTGGTGACAGCCTGGCGCTTGGCCGAAGCGCCGACCAGGATTTCGCCATCTTCTTGGTAGGCAATGATGGACGGTGTCGTGCGAGCGCCTTCAGCGTTCTCGATCACGCGCGTCGTGTTGCCTTCCATGACGGCCACGCACGAATTCGTGGTGCCCAAGTCAATACCGATGATCTTTCCCATTGTCTTTTCTCCTGAAGATTTGTTGAGAGCCGAAGCGTTTTTGCTTGAGCGGCTGCCTTAAAACTGATGCTTATAAGCTGTGGATAACTTGCTGGCTTTCAAGCCCCGCAAGTCATATTTATTTGGGGGCCGTAACAGTCACCAGAGCCGGGCGCAGCGTGCGATCGGCGATGGAGTAGCCTTTTTGAAGCACCATCACCACGGTGTTGGGCTCCTGCTCGGCCGGCACGACCGAGATTGCCTGGTGCTGGTGGGGATCGAATTTGGTGCCGGCGGCCGGGTTCAATTCGATCACCTTGTTGCGCTCCAGCGCGGCTGCCAATTGGCGCTTGGTGGCGTGCACGCCTTCGAGCACCGTCTCGACCTTGGCGTCTGGCATGGCGATCGCAGCTTCCATGCTGTCCATCACTGGCAACATCGATTCGGCAAAGGACTCAACTGCGAATTTGCGGGCCTTGCTGACATCGTCGTCGGCGCGGCGGCGGATGTTCTCCACCTCGGCCTTGGCGCGCAGATAGGCGTCCGACATTTCGGCCAAACGCGCTTCCAATTCAGCCACTTTGCTGTCGTCGCCGCTGTTGACAGCGGCAATCAGTTCTTCCTGGCTGAGAGGTTCTTGGGGGGGATTGTTAGGTGTCGTCATGATGCGGAAATAAGCAATGGCGTCTATATGGACGCCTTTCCAAGGATTTCAAGAGGGGTATTTGGGACAGTTGTTGCGGGAATCCCGGAACTAGTTGCCGTCTGAAGCGGACCAACGATCCCAGTCTGCCAGCCGGCGACGGTCCTGCTTGGTCGGCCGCCCTTGCGTGATACTTTGAGCTGGCTCGGGTGCCAGTCGGCGGGCTTCGCTGAGTTTCTCCCGCTGGGCGACACTGTCAGGTGTTTCTTCATACAGGGCTTGTGCCTGCGGGGCCGGGCCGCGCACATGGCTCAAGCCTCGCACCTGCACCTCGCGCTCCACCACGCCTTGGCGGAACTTCAGCAGATCGCCAACTTTGAGTTCGCGTGAAGCCTTGGCCACCAAGCCATTGACCTGCACGCGGCCGCGGCCGATCTCTTCGGCCGCCAGCGAGCGAGTTTTGAAGAAGCGCGCCGCCCACAGCCATTTGTCCAGCCGCAGTCCGCAGGAGAGTTTGTCGTAGGCAGGCAGCGCAGATTTCATGGCCGTATTTTCACTTAACTCTGAACGGATACGCTCAGAGGCAGTCGGACGACAGCGTCCAAGCCTTCGATCTGGCCCTGGCGGATGCGATTCTCTAGCGCAACGGCGCCACCCAGTGACTGTGCAATACCCTGGCAAATCGCCAGCCCCAGGCCTGAGCCCTTGCTGGCGCTGCCGGCTGCAAAAGGCAGGAAGAGCTGTGCCTGTTGCCCGGCCGACAGACCCGGCCCCGAGTCGGCAATCGTCAGCACGGCTTGGCTCTCGGCGCGCACCAGTTGAATGCTCAAGCCCCCGCCGGCGGGGGTGTGCAGAATCGCGTTGTGCAGAAGATTTCGGGTCAGTTCGCGCAGCGCCCAGGCATGGCTGTCAACCGCCGCGGGCTCGGTCACGATATCAAAGTCCAGTTGTTGCTCGGCGATCAGCGGCGCCAAATCCAGCGCGACGGCCCGCGTCAACTCGGCCCAGTCCTGCGTCGGCAGTGACTCCAGACCCTGGCGCAACTGCTCGACCTTGGCCAGCGCCAGCATCTGGTTGGCGACTTGCGTGGCGCGGCTGACGGTCTGGTCTATCTCGCTCAAGGCCTGCATCGGTTCAACATCGCCGTGCAGCGCCGACTGCACCTGGACCTTCAGCACCGCCAGCGGCGTCTTCAACTGGTGCGAGGCGTCGCGGATGAAGCGTTTTTGATACTCGAGCAACTGGCTCAAGCGCTCGACCACCTGGTTGGTGGCGTCCACCAAGGGTCGCCACTCGCGCGGTGCGTCGGGCGCCAGCACCGGCGACAGATCGCCTTCGCTGCGCTCCAGCAACTGCTGGCTCAGGCGGCGCACCGGCGAGGTCGCGCGCTGGACCACCACCACCACCACCACGCCAATCACCAGCACCAGCAGGACCTGGCGCCAGACGGTTGCGATCAGGATCTGGCGCGCCAGCGTGTGGCGCAGTTCAAGCGTTTCGGCCACCTGGATGGTCGCCATGCCCTGACCTGCGGTGCCCGCCACCGGCTGCAAGAGCACGGCCATGCGCACCGGCTCGCCGCGAAACTGCGCATCGTAAAAGGTCACCAGCGCCGCATAGGGACCCTGTTCGGGCAGCTTGCCGCGCCAAGTTGGCAGGTCCTCAAAGCCGGACACCATTTCGCCCGCGAAACCGCTGACCCGGTAATAGATGCGGCTACGATTGTCGGCCTCGAAGGCCTCCAGCGCCGAGTAGCTGAGCTTTGCATGCAGCTTGGGGGCACCGAGCTCGTCGCTGCCAATCTCCAGCAGCTCGCCGATGGACTTGGCTGTCGCCAACAAGGTGCGGTCATAGGCGGTGTCAGCCGCTAGCAAGGCCTGATGGTAGAGGCTGACGGTATTGAAGGCGATCAAGAGCACGACCGGTAGCAAGATGCCGACCATCAATTGGCGGCGCAAAGAACTGGCACCGAGTGAACGCCGCGTCATGCCTGCGCCTTCAGCAAATAGCCCAGGCCGCGCAAGGTCACCAGCTGCGCGCCGGTGTGCGCGATGCGCTTGCGCAAGCGGTAGGCGACAACCTCGATCGCCTCCAGCTGCACCTCGGCCGCGCCAGGGAAGACCAGGTCGAACAGTCGCTCCTTGGCCATCGCCGTACCCGGACGGGCCAGCAAGGCGCGCAAGAGCGCGCCTTCACGCGGCGTCAGCTCCAGCAAAACAGCGTCGTGGTAGACAGCGCCGCTGTCTGCGTCCACCCGCATGCCGCAGAAGGCGCCGTTGCTGGCGCCGGTCTTGACCGCTGCACCGGCGCGCCGGCCCAGTGCTTGTACGCGCGCCATCAACTCGTCAAGATCGAAAGGTTTGGGCAGATAGTCATCGGCGCCAACATTGAGCCCCAGGATGCGGTCACCGACGGTGCCGCGTGCGGTCAGGATCAGCACCGGCGCCGCCAAGCCTGCCTTGCGCGCTTGCGCCAGCACTTCCAGGCCGTCCAGGCCCGGCAGGCTCAGGTCCAGTACCACCACATCCGGCAAGCAGGCTTGCCAGCGGCCGAGTGCCAAGGCGCCGTCACTGCAAGTCGCCACTTGCAGGCCGCGCCGCTCAAAGCTGCGTGTCAGGCTGAGCAGCATGGCGGGGTCGTCTTCGATCAACAGCAGTTTCATGGTCTTCGCTCTAGCGGGTTTGCCCTAGTCCATTCGACAGCGAACTGACAGGCTTGACGGCGACGATGGCGAGGCAGTAGTACAGACAGATAACAGGAGACAAACATCATGCGTCGCGATACCTTTTTGAAGTCCATGGCCGCCTTGGTCGCCAGCGCCGGTCTGCCATTGTCAGCCCAGGCCGCAGCCAATCTGAAGATGATGATTCCGGCCAATCCGGGCGGAGGCTGGGACAGCACCGGCCGCGCATTGGGCAAGGCTTTGCAGGACGCCGGCCAAGTCTCATCCGTGCAGTTTGAGAACAAAGGTGGCGCGGCCGGCGCCTTGGGCCTGGCCCAATTCGTCAACGCGTCCAAGGGCGACCCGAATGCGCTGATGGTGATGGGCGCGGTGATGCTGGGCGGCATCATCACGGGCAAGCCGCCGGTCAGCTTGTCGCAGGCGACACCGATTGCGCGCTTGACGACCGAGTACAACGTCTTCGTGCTGCCAGCCAACTCTCCGTTGAAGGACATGAAGGATGTCGTCGAGCAGTTGAAGAAGGACCCCGGCAGCGTCAAATGGGGCGGTGGCTCGCGCGGCTCGACCGAGCATGTGGCGGCCGCGATGATTGCGCGCAACGCCGGCGTTGATGCGGCCAAGATCAATTACGTGCCATTTCGCGGCGGCGGCGAGGCCACGGCTGCGATCCTGGGCGGCAATGTCACCGTCGGTGGTAGCGGCTATTCCGAGTTTGCCCAGTACATCGCCAGCGGCAAGATGCGCGCGATCGCAGTCACCTCGGATCAGCGCCTGCCCGGTGTCAAAGTGCCGACCCTGCGCGAGTTGGGGATAGATGTGGTGATCGGCAACTGGCGCGGTGTATACGCTCCTCCTGGCATCACGCCGGAGCAGCAAAAGGTCTTGACCGACATGGTCACAGCGGTGTTCCGCAACAAGGCCTGGATCGCGGCGCTGGAGTCAAACAACTGGACGCCCGCGCTGTTGACCGGCAAGGCCTTTGCCGACTTTGTAGACCAAGAGTTCGCCATGCTGCGCGCCATCATGGTCAAGTCGGGGATGGTCTGAGGTGAGTGCATCTTCGGGTACGGCCTCGGTGGGTCAGCAAACCTGGGTGGGGGTTGGCGCACTCTTGATTGGGGTGTTGATGGCTTACGGCGCCAGCTTCATTTCGTCCGACGCCGGCTATGCGGGCATTGGCCCCAACGCCTTGCCTTGGTTTGTGGCGGTGGTGCTGATGCTGTGTGGCGGATGGCTGATCTGGGAGGCTCGCAGCGGCGGCTACCGTGAGATGGAGGCGCCGTCCGGTGCGGAGCAAGGCGACTGGCGCGCCGCTGCTTTTGTGATCGGCGGCGTGGTGGCGAACGCGGCCTTGATCACCGTGATCGGCTTCATCCTGGCCTGCTCGCTGTGTTTTGCGCTGGCCGTGCGCGGCCTGCGCATGTCCGAGGGAAAGCCGGGCGGCGGCCCGCGCCAATGTCTGCTTGATGGCCTGACAGGGCTGATCATTGCGGCGCCGGTGTTCTGGTTGTTCACCAAGGTATTGGCCATCAATTTGCCTGGCTTGACTGCCAGCGGTTGGCTTTAAACAGAGATAGATATGGAACTCTGGAACCAACTGCTGGGTGGCTTCGCCACGGCCGGCACACCGATCAATCTGATGTGGGCCTTTCTGGGCTGCGTGATAGGCACCGGCATCGGCGTCTTGCCGGGCCTGGGGCCGGCGGTGACGGTGGCGATGCTCTTGCCCATCACCGCGCAAGTCGAGCCGACCGCGTCGATGATCTTCTTTGCTGGCATCTATTACGGCGCCATGTATGGCGGCTCGACCACCTCGATCTTGCTCAACACCCCGGGCGAGACCGGCACCATGGTGACGGCGCTGGAGGGCTTCAAGATGGCCAAGAACGGCCGCGCCGGCGCGGCCTTGGCCACTTCGGCGATAGGCTCTTTTGTGGCCGGCACGATTGCCACCATCTTGGTCACCTTGTTCGCGCCGATGATGGCCGAGTTCGCCGTCACGCTGGGCCCACCTGAATATTTCTGCCTGATGCTTTTGGCTTTCACCACCGTCAGCGCGGTGCTGGGCAAGAGCACGCTGCGCGGCATGACGGCGCTGTTCATTGGCCTGGCGATGGGCTTGGTTGGGCTGGATCAGATCACCGCGCAGGTGCGCTACACGGCGGGCATCCCCGAATTCATGGACGGCATCGAAGTGGTGCTGGTTGCGGTGGGGCTGTTTGCTGTCGGTGAGACGCTCTACAACGCGCTTTATGAGGGGCGCTGCAAGCAAGAGATCAACAAGCTCAGCTCGGTTCATATGACCAAGACCGAGTGGCGTCGCTCCTGGCCGGCCTGGTTGCGCGGTACCTTTTTGGGCTTTCCCTTCGGCACCATTCCGGCCGGCGGCTCGGAGATCCCGACATTCTTGAGCTATGCGACGGAGCGCAAGCTGTCAAAGCACAAGGAGGAATTCGGCACCGTCGGCGCAATTGAAGGCGTGGCCGGGCCGGAGGCGGCCAATAACGCCGCCGTCACTGCCACCCTGGTGCCGCTGCTGACCTTGGGCATCCCGACCTCGGTGACGGCTGCCATTCTCTTGAGCGCCTTGCAGAACTACGGCATCCAGGCCGGTCCGCAGTTGTTCCAGACCTCGTCAACTTTGGTGTGGGCGCTGATTGCCTCGCTCTATATCGGCAATGTGATGCTTTTGGTGCTGAACCTGCCCATGGTGGGCCTGTGGGTCAAGCTCTTGAAGATACCCAAGCCGCAGCTCTATGCGGGCATCCTGATCTTTGCCACCGTCGGCGTTTACGGCATGCGGCAAAGCTCGTTTGATCTGTTCCTGATGCTGGTGATTGGCCTCGTGGGCGTGCTGATGCGGCGCTTTGACTTTCCGACGGCGCCGGTGGTGGTGGGCATGATTCTGGGGCCGATCGCCGAGGCGCAGCTGCGCAATGCGCTGTCCATCGGCGAAGGCCATTGGGGCGTTTTCTTGCAGCGGCCGATGTCGGTCGGACTGCTGCTCATCGTGGCCTTGGTGCTGGTATTGCCGCGAATCTGGCCACGAGTGATGCGCTGGCGTGAGGTCAGGTTGAAGGCCCAACGTAATGCGAGCAATGCGGCATCACATTGACTGAATGCTTCAGTCTGAAGCGCCTATGGCCAAGGCCAGATCGCGCTGCATTTGAAGTGTGGCCGCATCGGGTTTGAGTTGGGTCGGCCAGCCCTGTAGATTCCGCTCGGCCAGCGCGGTCAGCGCCCTCATGCCGGCAGGGCTGTCATTCAGGCAGGGGATGTAGCTGAAGGCCTCGCCGCCGGCGTGCAGGAAGGTCTCGCGCGCTTCCATGCTGATTTCTTCCAAAGTTTCCAGGCAATCGGCGCTGAAACCGGGGCAGATCACGGCGACTTTTTTGACTCCGTCCGCAGCGAGCTTCTTCAGCGTCGGCTCGGTGTAGGGCTCCAGCCACTTAGCCTTGCCGAAGCGGCTTTGGAAAGTGACGATGTACTCGGCCTTGCTCAGGCCCAGCGATTCGGCCAGCAGACGGCCGGTCTTCAGGCATTCGCAGTGGTAGGGGTCGCCCAGGGCCAGGGTGCGTGCGGGCATGCCGTGAAAGCTCATCACCAGCCGCTCGGGTCGCCCGTTAACGGCCCAATGCGCGCGCACGCTCTCGGCCAGCGCGGCGATATAGAGCGGGTCATCGTGATAGCGGTTGACGAAGCGCAATTCCGGCAGGTGACGAGTCCGCAGCGCCCAGTTGGCCACATCATCGACCACGCTCGCGGTGGTTGCGCCGGAGTACTGCGGATAGGCCGGCAGCACCAGGATGCGGGTCGCACCCTCGGCGCGCAGGCTGTTGAGCGTGTCGGCAATCGATGGTGAGCCGTAGCGCATCGCATAGCGCACCGTGACAGCGTGGCCGCGCTCGCCCAGATAGCCTTGCAAGAGCTTGGCCTGCTTTTCGGTCCAGACCTTCAGGGGGGAGCCTTCCGAAGTCCAGACGCTGGCGTATTTGGCGGCCGACTTGGCCGGGCGCACGCGCAGGATGATGCCGTGCAGGATGGCCAACCAGATCAGTCGAGGAATTTCTACGACGCGCGGGTCACTCAGAAATTGTGCCAAGTAGCGGCGCAGGGCCGCCGGCGTGGGGGCGTCGGGCGTGCCGAGATTGCAGTAGAGCAGGGCGGTTTTCGGCGAACTGCCGTGGCTGTAAGCGGCTTCGGGGCGCGTCGTCATTCGGTCTAGTACTCTCTTTCGATGGAACGGGTCATGTGGATTCAGCCGCGGCTGCGCGTGTGGCCAAAGCTATGCGGTTCGGTATCGGCGAAGTGCAGGACTTCGAACTTGACGATCGGCGAGGTGGCATCGACCGGCGGACTGCCCAGGCCGATCACACCGCTACCGTGCAGGGTGCAGCTGCCGCGCTTCAAGCTGACCACGTCACCGCTGCTGCCAAAGCGCACAAAGCTGCCGTTATAGCTGAGGTCGGTGATGGAGAAGCTGCCGGCGTGCCAGTCGATGCGGGCATGCGAGCGCGAGACCCGCGCGTCGGTGATGCAGTAAGTCGCCTGCACGCTGCGGCCCAGGATGATGGGCATATTGTCGACATCAAATACACGGTCCAAATCCAGCCAGACCAGCCGGATGCCGTCGGGTTCGACGGCGTGCTGGACCTCGCCAAACTGGGTGGCGGCGACATCGCCATGGGTTGCCTGATCGAGCACATGCACATGTACCGGTTCGGCCCGGCCACGAATCGCGATCAAATCCAAGCTGCGAAAACGAAGTTTTTTTGCCGAGGGCAGGCCGTTCAAGACTTCGGCTGTGATCAGGGTTTCGTTGTCACCGGCGTGATTCAGCAAGCGGGCCGCGACGTTGACTGCGTCGCCGAAGCAGTCACCATTCATTTCGACCACCTCACCGCGTGCCAAGGCGACCTGCATGCGCAAGGCGCGCAGGCCGGGCGAAGCGAATTGGCTCTTGCCCCGTGCCACGACTCGCTCCAACATTTCGTGCATGCGAATGGCAGCCTGCACGCCATCATTCGGGGTTTCAAAGACGGCCATCAAACCGTCCCCCAAGGTCTTCACCAAGCGGCCCTTGCATTCGTCGACAGCTTGCGCGATCAGGCCCACGGTTTGCGTCACCAAGGAGGTGGCCTCGGCATTGCCCAAGGTTTCGAAAAGCCCCGTGCTGCCACGCAGATCGGCAAACAAAACAGTGCGTTCCCGGATTTGGGTCATGGTCGGTGAGTAGAACGGTTTTGGCGCGTGAAATTGTTGGCAGTGTAGCCGTGCTGCGCGGCACCGTCATGGTGGACGGTTAAACGAAAAAAGGGGCTGGATCGCTCCAGCCCCTTTTCGTTTCTGTCATGTGCTGATCAGAGATTGTCCAAATAGGTCCGCAGTTTGTCCGAGCGGCTTGGGTGCTTGAGCTTGCGGATCGCCTTGGCTTCGATCTGGCGAATGCGCTCGCGCGTCACGTCGAACTGCTTGCCAACTTCTTCCAGCGTGTGGTCGGTGGACATCTCGATGCCGAAGCGCATGCGCAAAACCTTGGCTTCGCGTGGCGTCAGGCTGTCGAGGATGTCTTTGACCACATCGCGCAGACCCGCTTGCATCGCGGCTTCGATCGGTGCTGTGTTGTTGGTGTCTTCGATGAAGTCGCCCAGATGCGAATCGTCGTCGTCGCCGATCGGCGTTTCCATCGAGATCGGCTCCTTGGCGATCTTCATGATCTTGCGGATCTTGTCCTCAGGGATCTCCATCTTCTCGGCCAGCGTTGGGGCATCCGGCTCGAAGCCGAATTCCTGCAAATGCTGACGCGAGATGCGGTTCATCTTGTTGATCGTTTCGATCATATGCACCGGGATGCGGATGGTGCGGGCCTGGTCAGCGATCGAGCGCGTGATGGCCTGACGGATCCACCATGTCGCATAGGTCGAGAACTTGTAGCCGCGACGGTATTCGAACTTGTCGACCGCCTTCATCAAGCCGATATTGCCTTCCTGGATCAAGTCGAGGAATTGCAGGCCGCGGTTGGTGTACTTCTTGGCGATCGAGATCACCAAGCGCAAGTTCGCCTCGATCATTTCCTTCTTGGCATCGCGCGAGGCCTTCTCGCCCTCGTTCATCTTCTTGTTGATGTCCTTCAAGTCCTCGATCGGCACGACGGCCTTGGACTGGATGTCCATCAACTTCTGCTGCAATTCCTGCACCGGCGGCAGATTGCGTGCAAGCACATTGGAATAGGGCTTGCCGGAGGCGATTTCCTTCTCGGCCCATTGCTTGTTCAAGGCATTGGGCGGGAAGCTCTTGATGAAGTACTCCTGCGGCATGCCGCATTTGTCCACCACGATCTTGCGCAGTTCACGCTCATAGCGGCGCACATCGTCAACCTGCGAGCGCAGCAGATCGCAGAGTTTCTCGATCGTCTTGACGGTGAAGCGGATCGTCATCAACTCGGCGCTGATGGCTTGTTGCGCCTTGTTGTAGGACGCCGACTTGTAGCCGTCCTTCTCGAAGGACTTGCGCATCTTGTCGAAGTTGGTCGACAGCGAGTCGAACTTGACCAGCGCGGCGTTCTTCAGCTCTTCGAGCTTTTTGGTCAGCGCCTTGGAGCCGCCGTTGCCGTCGTCGTCGTCTTCTTCGTCGAATTCGTCGAAGTCTTCTTCAGCCACATAGTCGTCGGCCTCATCGGCGGCGACAAAGCCGTCCACTACTTCGGAGATCGTCTTCTCGCCGGCGCGAATCTTCACGCCCAGGTCGATGATGTGTGCAATCGTGGTGGGCGAGGCGGAGATGGCCAGCATCATCGCCTGCAAGCCACCTTCGATGCGCTTGGCAATTTCGATTTCGCCTTCGCGGGTCAGCAACTCGACCGTGCCCATTTCGCGCATATACATGCGCACCGGGTCGGTGGTGCGGCCGAACTCGGAGTCCACCGTCGACAGTGCGGCTTCGGCTGCTTCTTCGGCTTCTTCTTCGGTCGCGGTCGCGGTGGTGCTGCCCTGAATCAGCAAGGTGGCCGCGTCGGGGGCCTGCTCATAGACCGCGATGCCCATGTCGTTCAACATGGAAATGATGGCCTCGAGGATTTCCTCGTTGACCAGCTTTTCTGGCAAGTGATCGTTGATTTCCTGATGCGTCAGGAAACCACGCGTCTTGCCCATCTTGATCAGCGTCTTCAGCTCATGGCGACGCTTGGCGGCTTCTTCTTCGGTCAGCGCCGTTTCTTCTAGGCCGAACTCACGCATCAGCGCGCGTTCTTTGGCCCGTGAGACCTTCATGCGCAGCGGCTTGGCCTTGGGCTTGTCGGCCTCGACCTCAGCGACTTCGGCGCTGTCACCTTCTGCTTCGGGCTCGCCTTCCAAGTCGGCTTCCAAGTCGGCGAAGTCTTCTTCATCGGCCTCGGCGGACTTCTTGGCCGGTGCGGCCTTTTTGGCTTCGGTGGCTGCCTTGGGCTTGCGGCCGCGCTTGGGTTTGTCGTCGGCAGCGGCCGGGGCGGCGGCATCTGCGGGCGCGGCTGCTGTCACGGTTTTCGCGGCTTTGGCAACTCTCACGACTTTGCCGGCGGGCTTCTTGAGCTCTTCAGCGGCGGCGACGGTGGGCTCGGTCTTCTTGGCAGTCATGCAGATCCTCGGGTGGAGTTTGGCGGGCGGGCCGGGGAGTGATTCGGTAAAAAAATCTGAAAATATTTTTAGCTAGCAATGCAGCAGCCACCTGGGGTCGTTTACTGCGCTTTTCAAGGCGAAGCTCGATTCAGGTGGCATTCATACGCTTCGAAAAAACTGCTTTCACAATGTTCTTCTCGGCGCGGCGCGTGCAAGCTAGCGTGGACGTTTGAGTTTGCAAACTTGTGCGGATACAGGTGGCCTTGATACCTCTGTGGGTGCCCAGTTTCGCTGGGTGGCCGGGTCCGGCAAGCTTTGCCGTCACTCTTGACGCGCGCGGAAAACCCTTAATTATCGCCGAAAACAGCGCAAAGCACAAATTCCCACTAAGTTGGCGTGCTGCTGGGTGCCTTCAGGGTCCTGATTTGAGCGAGCAGGCGTTTGTAGCGCTCGAATTCCTCGCCCTGCGGGTTGCTGGCGGCGATGCGTGTGGTCTCTGTTTCAAGCTGCGCGATCCAGAGTTTTTTGAGTAGGTTTTGCAGCCCTTCAAATTCGGACTCATCTTCACTGTGCAGACCGCCCAGCAACCGTTTGGCGCGTTCAAGCAGACCGTCGTCGGCCAAGGCCGCTTCCAGCACCGACCAAGGTGAACTGCCGTGATTGAGTAAATAGCGATCCAGCCAGTTGATCAACTCCCCGTGAATGCCGGGCAATTCATGCAGCAGATGATGATCTTCTGGGCTCAGGCGCTCCCACCATGCGCTGTTGAGCAGCAACATGCGCAGCGCATGATCGGCTGGCACATTGGGCGCGCTGCGGGGCGTGCCTATGGTTTCGTCTTCGGGCTCACCCCGGCGCTTCCAATTGCCGCTGGGCTTCCAGTCTTTTTTCCATTCCTTTTTCTTGAAGGGGCGGGGCTCACTGCTTTGCGCGTCGTGAGCTTCTTCGGGTGGATGCTCTCGCCTGTCGTCGTGGGCTTGCTCTTGCGCCGCCGCCCCGCCGACTTGCCACAGCCCCATCAGCTCTTGATCCGGCAGCTGCGCGCGCCGCGCCAAGTCGCCCAGCAATTGCCGCTTCAACAGCCCCTGCGGCAGTGTCTGCCACAGCGGTCGGGCTGTGGCCAACATGCGCGCACGGCCCTCGGCACTGCTCAGGTCGCAGCCTTCGCCAGCCACTTCCATCAACTGCCTGGACAGCGGAATCGCCTCGGCAATGCAATTTTCGAAGGCATCGGCGCCCAAGTCCCGCACATAGGAATCGGGGTCATGCTCGGTGGGTAAGAACAAAAATTTGACGCTGCGCACATCTGTTGCATGCGGCAGCGCGGCTTCCAGTGCACGGCCGGCGGCGCGGCGGCCGGCCGCGTCGCCGTCAAAGCTGAAGATCACCGATTCGGTGAAGCGGAACAGCTTCAGCACATGCTCGGCCGTGCAAGCCGTGCCCAGCGTCGCTACTGCATTGTTGAAGCCGTGCTGGGCCAGCGCCACCACGTCCATATAGCCCTCGACCACTAAGGCGTAGCCACGCTGGCGCAGGCCTTGGCGGCCCTCATACAAACCGTACAACTCGCGGCCCTTGCTGAAGACCGGCGTCTCTGGCGAGTTCAGGTATTTGGGTTCACCTTTGTCGAGCACGCGCCCGCCAAAGCCAATCGTCTCGCCTTGCACATTGCGAATCGGAAACATGATGCGATCGCGAAAACGGTCGTATCTCTTTTGCTCTTCACCTTCGTCGCCCTGTGTGATCACCATGCCTGACTCGGTCAGCAAGGGGTCATCATAGGAAGGGAAAGCGCTGGCCAGGCTGCGCCAGCCTTCCGGGGCATAGCCGAGTGCAAACTGCGCGGCGATCTGGCCTGTCAGACCGCGCTTCTTCAGGTAGTCAATCGCGCGCGGCGTTTTCTTCAGCTGCGCGCGGTAATGGTCGCTGGCGCGCAGCAAGACTTCGGTCAGCGTGGCTTGGCGCTGCTTTTGCTGCGCAGCGCGTTCGCGCTCTTCGCTGGAACGCTCGTCCTCGGGCACTTGCATGCCGGTTTGCTGAGCGAGGTCTTGCACCGCCTCCACAAAGCCCAGGCCGCTGTGCTCCATCAAGAAGCCGACCGCATTGCCATGCACGCCGCAGCCGAAACAATGGTAGGTCTGGCGCGTTGGGCTGACGATGAAACTGGGCGACTTTTCGCCGTGAAAGGGGCACAGGCCCTTGTGGTTGATGCCGGCCTTTTTAAGCTCGACATGGCGGCCCACCACCTCGACGATGTCGACGCGAGAAAGCAGGTCCTGAATAAAGCCGGGTGGAATCACCGCGCGAGTCTAAGGCAAGGCCGGTGTGTCGCCGCGCAGCGGCGTGAGCCAATCGGTATTGGCGAACTCGCGGACCCAGCTCTGCACCTCGGCGGCAGGCATCGCCGGCGCAATGCCATTGCCCTGGCCTTGGCTGCAGCCCAGGCGCAAGAGCGCCCGCGCATGGGCGGCGGACTCTACGCCTTCGGCGACCACGCTGCAGCCAAAGTTGCCGGCCAGACGAATCACACCCTCAACCAGGGTGCTGTCTTGCTCATCGATCAACATATTTTGAACAAAAGAGCGGTCAATTTTCAGCACGTCGACCGGCAGGCGCTTCAAGTAGGTCAGCGTCGAGTAGCCGGTGCCGAAATCGTCCAACGCGAAGCTGACGCCGAAGGCGCGGCATTGCTGGATCAAGGAGTGGGTGGTGGCGATATCGGCCAGCGCGGCCGACTCCAGCACTTCCAGACACAGATGCTCCGCCACTGGCACTTGATGCCTGTTGATCAGCTCTTGCAAGCGCAGCGCAAAGTCGGGCATTTGCAATTGTCTGGCCGTGACATTGACGCTGATGTTCAGTCGCAGGTCGGCCTTCAACCATTGCGCGCTTTGCCGCAAGGCCTGCTCAAGTACCCAGTCGCCCACTTGCACGCCCAAGCCGGTCGCTTCGATCAAGGGCAAAAAGTGCAGGGGGCTAAGCAGGCCCCGGTCAGGGTGTTGCCAGCGCAGTAGCGCCTCCATGCCCAGCACTTGGCCGCTGCGCATATCGATCTTGGGCTGGTAGTGCAGCCGCAGCTCACCCGCGTCGAGCGCTTGCTGCACGCGGGCCAGCGCGATCAAGCTGGCTTCATCGCGCAGCCGTTTGGCGGTGTCAAACAACTGGTAGCCATGCCGCCCTGCATGCTTGACCCGGTAGAGCGCATGGCCGGCGTGGCGCAGCAGCGTTTCGGGGTCGGAATTGTCCTGGGGGAACAGCGTCGCGCCTATGCTGGCGCTGATATGGATGCTCAGGGCTGCGGTCGCGGGCGCGCCGTTCTGGCTCAAGTGATAGGGCTCGGCCAAGACCTTGAGCAAACGCTCCATGGCGAGCTGTGCTTCTTCGGGGCTGTTGCTGCGCAGCAAGAGGCCGAACTCGTCGCCCCCTAGCCGGGCCACGCAGTCAGACCACTGCGGCGAACTGCGCAGTGCTGCTTGCAGGCGCTGGGCGACCAGGTGCAGCAAGGCATCGGCGATGGCGCCGCTGTACTGGCTGTTGACTTGTTTGAACTGATCCAGGTCGACCCGGCAAATGCTCAGGCGAAAGCCTTCGCGCTCGGCCACTTGCAGCCCTTGGCGCAGCATCTGCATGAAAGCGTCTGCATTGGCCAAACCCGTCAAGGGGTCGATGCTTGCCTGGTGTTGCAGCAAGGCTTGCTGCTGCAGACTTTGCGTGATGTCCGACACGCTGACCACGTGGTAACGCAAAGGCCCATCGGGCTCGGGAATGGTGGATACGGTCAGTTGCAAATGGCAAGGCGTGCCATCGGCCCTGTCGGTCTGCACCTGGCCTTGCCAAAAGCCGTGCGCTTGCAGCGCTTCTTGCAACTGAGCCGGGGTCAGACCCGAGCGGTGCAGGCTGCCGGCTTGTAGGGGTGCGGCTGCAAACCCGAGCAAGGCCTCGCGGCCAAGGCCCAAGATGCGGCAATAGCTGGGGTTGGCGTCCAGCACCCGGTGTTCGGTATCGGTGACCAGCAAGCCTTCATGCAAATGCTGAAACAGGCTGACGCTCATGCGCTGGCGTTCTTGTGCCGTGTGCCGCCAGCTGACATCGCTCAGGGTTGTCAGCAGCCGGGTGGCCCGGCCCTTGGCATCACGTTGCTGCACATGGGCTCGGAACTCGAACCAAGTCCATTCGGCCGCAAGGCCGGCCGTTCCGGCGCGTGCTGCAGTTGCGGCAATTGCAGCAAGGCGCAGGGGCTCGCAGCAATCGTTCGCCGCCTGCGGTTCCGTCAGCAAGGCATCAAGGGCGGCGCGGACCCTGTCCTTGTCCAGCGGATGGGCGGCTGCCAAGCAGTCGAAAGGGTGGCTGGCGCTATCGCTCGCGACGCCGAGCTTGTTTGGCCAGTCGGAAGAGGCATAGGTTTGCCGGCCCCCGCCGGGGTGGAGCGTCCATTCCGCCAAGCTCATACCGACCGACTCCAGGGCGGCGCGCCAGCGTTGCCTCTCATGATGGAGTTCGCACCGGACGGCATGGACCAGCAATGGCAATGCCGCAGCAAGGCCCGCATAGCTCCACAGCAGCGTCATGCTGTGTTGCGGATCCAGCGACGCAAATGGCCCGGACGCTTGGGCCACGGCATCGGCTGCTGTTAAGGCAATCAAGAGCGCGGCTCCTGATGCCGCCGCCAAAGAACCGTACAGGGCCAAGCCTGCCAGCAGCAAGACCGGCAGCAGCCACCATGGACTTAGCCCAACTGCCCCCACCATCCCCGCAGTCTTTGCGTTGAGAAAAATAAGTACAGCGCTGCCGCCGCAGGCCAGCATCAAAGCGACCGAAGCAAGCCAATGGGCCGGGCGATGATCCAGACCTGACGCAGGCGAAAGAGCCACGGGGTTTTGCCGGCTGATCTGTATTCGAGCATGCCAAGCCATCAGCGCGGGCGCAGCGGTCAAGGTTCCCAATGCATGGCCGCCAAATCCGCAAGTCAAAGCGTCCCACCAAAGGCCGGCAGCCAGCTGGCCCTGCATATGAATGGCGCTCACGCTGGCTGCAGCGCTCAACAAGCTCCCGACCAGAACCCCGAAAACAAGGAACAAGAGCAAGTCTTTACGCCGTTTGAGCAAACGGTTGAAGCCAAGCGCTCTGAGCATGAGCAAAGCCAGCCCGGGTCCCAGCAGCCCGGCCATGGCCAGCAAAGCGGACAAACCAAGCGATGCACCTTGCAGCAAGGCCAAGCTCCCCAGGGCCAGAAGTAGCGGCCCCGTCGTCCGCCAGCCCCAGCAAGCCAGAGCAGCCAAGGCCACGCCGGCGGGCGGCCAAAACATGGCGATATGCGGTATTGATCCCAGCGACAACTGACCCAGTATGCCGGCGGCCAAGCAGGCGAGCAGCGCGCCCAGCAGGCGCAAGCCTTCCGAGTAATGCTTGGCAAGACGGGGCGACTCCATCGGTGCAGAGTCTTGCTTGAAAGTCAATTCATCCACGCGATATTCAGGACGGCAAAGGTTGGCTGTGGCGGCGGGTAAGTCCTGGATTCAAAAGGCCAGGCACAAAAAGGGCGAAAAGTGCAAGCAACAAAGAGCTAGCCAGGTACTTGACCGGAAAAGCGTCAAACACAGGCATAGTTTCGATGCGGCGCGATGCTAGCAGTTCGGGTAGCGATGTGCTTGGCTCAGACCCCCTTGATTCGGGCGGGGGGCTGTGCAAATTGGCAAATTAAAGTATTGTTTTGACAAGAAAAAAGCCACCCTGTGCAGGTGGCTTTTCTAAATACGCGAGCGGTCGATTAAACCGATACGCAGCACTCGCTCAAACGTGGAATTGATCCAAAGTGGCGCCGGCACCGAGGGCGGCCTTCAGCCATTTTGGCTGCAAACCACGGCCACTCCAAGTTTCCCCGGTGGCTTGGTTGCGATACTTGGCCGCAACCTTGGAAGTCTTGGCGACTTTTGGGGTACGGCTATTCAAATCGGCCACTGTCAAACCGTAGTCGTCCATCAGGGACTTAACCTTGGCGATCGCGTCGGCCCGCTCGCGATCTTTGGTTGACGAAATTTGTTCATCAAGAGCAGCCCGTTGGGCCAGAAGTTCTTTTAGCGATGCCATCAATGCAAATCCTCGCGAAGTTTTAGAGTCCAGCGAAAGCGAACAGCTTGATTATAGGCGCAGCTAGAATAAAAAATCCAATGAGTAATTACTCTGTGCGCCCAGACTCTGCTGATGCCGGAAATTTACACGGTTGGCACTGCCTATTTAGATATTGCTGGCGGTGCTGCTTACTTATAGCCGACCCGGTCCAGCATTTGCTGCACCTTGGGTAAATGGCTCCCAATCACCGCCACCGGGATGGTTTCGGTCTTGAATTTCCCCATTGATTCAAGCGCAGGGTTGCTGACGCGCAGGCCCGGCACGGCCGGCCATTCATTGTTGCCATTGGCAAAGTAGGCTTGCGCTTCGTCACCGCTCAAATACTCAAGAAACTTGACTGCGTTGTCACGATTCTTGGCATGTTTGGCCATGGCGCCACCTGCAATATTGATGTGCGTACCCCAGCTTTGCTGATTAGGGAAAACCACGGCAATTTTTTCCATCACGGCACGATCTTCCGGCTTTTCGGAGCGCATCACACGGGCCAAGTAGTAACTATTGGTGATGGCCACGCCGCATTCGCCGCTGGCGACGGCTTTGATTTGGTCGGTGTCCCCGCCTTTGGGTGGGCGTGCCATATTGGCCACCATACCTTTGAGCCAGTTCTCCGTTTCGACCGCGCCCAAATGTTCGTAAACCGCGCCAAATAATGACAGGTTGTAGGGGTGCGAGCCCGAACGGGTGCACAGCTTGCCTTTGATCTTTGAATTGGCGAGGTCTTGGTAGTTCAAAACGTCTTCTTTATTGACGTTTTGTTTGTTGTAAACGATCACGCGGGCGCGCGTCGACAGGCCAAACCAAGCCGTGCCTTTATCGGTCGGTTTGGCGCGCAATTGGGCGGGTATGCGCTCTTCTAGGCGGCTGGATTTGAAGGGCTGGAATAAGCCGTCTTCCTCGGCTTGCCAAAGCCTTGCCGCATCCACCAACAAAATGACGTCGGCTGGGCTGGCCGAGCCTTCGCTCTTTAACCTGGCCAACAGTCCCGCATCATCAGTATCAACTCGGTTGATACGAATACCGGTGGCTTTGGTGAAATTGGCGTAGAGCGCCTCATCGGTTTGATAGTGGCGCGCGGAATACAGATTCAGAACCTGTTCCTGCGCGTAGGCGCAGACGGTGCTGCCGGCGAGCAGGCTTGCGGCCCACAGCGTTTTTTTAAAGACAGAGAACGGCATGACGACTCCAAATCGCTTGAGGATTGATGTGGAGTGCATCTTAACAAGAATGATTCTTGTTTGCTTTGGTGGCGCAAATTTCGATTTGCGCCTTCGCCCGAGCTTCGCTCAGGCCGCTGGCGGGACATAGCCCGCCACCGCTTCGGCGCCTTCGCCGAAGAAGAATTGCTCCATCTGCCTTGCGAGGTATTGGCGGGCGCGTTGGTCGGCGAGGTTGAGGCGGTTTTCATTCACCAGCATGGTCTGGTGCTTCATCCAGGCCGCCCAGCCTTCTTTGCAGACATTTTGGTAAATGCGCTTGCCCAAGTCCCCCGGGTAGGGCGCGAAGTCCATGCCTTCGCCTTCTTTTTTCATGTAAACACATTGCACGGTGCGGGCCATAACTACCTCTTTGAATGAATGATTGAAATTGAAAATCAGCTGAGTTTTTTGACCAGAACCTGCGAACGTCGGTCCCAGTTGTATTTGCGTTTGCGCTCTTCGGGCAGCCATTCTGGGTCGACCGGTTGGAAGCCGCGCTTGATGAACCAATGCATGGTGCGGGTGGTCAACACAAAGATGCTGGCCAGTCCTTGCGACTTGGCCTGCTGCTCGACGCGTTTCAGGATGCGGTCGCCGTCGCCCTGGCCTTGCACGGCGGGCGACACGGTCAAAGCGGCCATCTCGCCGGTGCGCGCCTCCACATAGGGGTAGAGCGCCGCGCAGCCGAAGATCACGCCGTCATGCTCGATGACGGTGTAGAGGTCGATGTCGCGCTCAATCTCGGTGCGGTCACGCTTGACCAGGGTGCCGTCGCGCTCCAGCGGCTCGATCAGCGCGATGATGCCGCCGATATCATCTGAGCCGGCTTCGCGCAGGCTTTCCAGCTTCTCGTCGACCACCATGGTGCCGATGCCGTCATGGGTGTAGACCTCCTGCAGCAGCGCGCCGTCCACCGCGAAGGGCACGATATGTGAGCGCTCTACGCCGGCCTGACAAGCTCGTACGCAATGGCGCAAGTAGAAGTTCACATCGCTTGGCTCGGTCGCGGGGGGCAAATTGGCCAACATGCGCACGGCATCGGCCAAGGTCAGCTCGGTGTCGACCGGGCTGTTGGCATCACCGGGCTGCTCGTGCACCCCATCACTTTCGCACACGAACAGCAACTTGTCCGCCTGCAAGGCAATCGCCGCGCTGGTGGCCACATCTTCCATATTCAAATTGAAGGCTTCGCCGGTGGGCGAGAAGCCGAACGGCGACAGCAAGACCACCGCGCCGGAGTCGATGGCGCGCTGAATCGCTGCGCCGTCCACCTTGCGGACCACACCGCTGTGCTGGAAATCGACCCCGTCGACGATGCCGACCGGCCGTGCGGTCAAAAAGTTGCCCGACACCACCCGCACAGTCGCATTGGCCATCGGCGTATTCGGCAAGCCCTGCGAAAAAGCGGCTTCGATCTCGAAGCGCAGTTGCCCGGCCGCCTCTTGCGCGCAGTCGAGTGCCAGCGCGTCGGTCACCCGCATGCCATGGCTGTATTGGGGAGATTGCCCCTTGGCGGCCAACTGCTCATTGACCTGTGGCCTGAAACCATGGACCAAAACGATCTTGATGCCCATGGCATGCAGGATCGACAAGTCCTGCACAAAAGCATTCAGCTTGCCCGCTGCGACCAATTCACCCGGCATGCCAACCACAAAGGTCTCGCCTCGGTAAGCGTGAATATAGGGCGCCACCGAGCGGAACCAGGGGACGAAGGTGTGGGGGAAGACAAGACTCATGGACGCAATTGTGCCGCAGGCCTCGTTTTGACTGTCTTCAGCCGGGTCTTGTGGGCCCTGGCGCCGGCCGGTCGATAATCCGCGCCTCGTGAATGAATCTAGCTCCCCCAAAAAACCAGCAGTGCCCGCCCAAAAAGCGCCCGCTGCCCGCCGCCCCGGCCCGCCAGCCAATCCGCTGCCGCCCATCACTTTTCCAGAATCGCTGCCGGTCTCGAGCCGGCGCGACGATATTGCGCAGGCGCTGCAAGAGCATCAAGTCATCATCGTTTGCGGTGAGACCGGCTCCGGCAAGACCACGCAGTTGCCCAAGATCGCTTTGGCGCTCGGGCGGGGCCGCGCCAATACCGGCAAGCTGATCGGCCACACCCAGCCGCGCCGGATTGCCGCCAGCAGCGTCGCCAAACGCATCGCCGAGGAGCTGAAAACCCCGTTGGGCGAGGTGGTCGGCTTCAAGGTGCGTTTCCAGGACCGGCTGTCGCCGGGGGCCTCGGTCAAGCTGATGACGGACGGCATTTTGCTGGCCGAAACGCAGACCGATCCGCTGCTGCGCGCTTACGACACCTTGATCATCGACGAGGCGCATGAGCGCTCGTTGAACATCGACTTCTTGCTCGGCTATCTGCGCGAGGTGCTGAAAAAACGGCCCGATTTGAAGGTGATCGTCACCTCGGCCACGATTGACGCCGATAGATTCGCCAAACATTTCGAGTCGGCAAAAGGCCCCGCGCCGGTGTTGACCGTGTCCGGCCGGCTGTTCCCGGTCGAGCAACGTTACCGGCCGTTCGAGGAGTCACGCGAGTACGACCTCAATAACGCGATTTGCGATGCGGTCGATGAACTCTGGCGCGAAGGGGGCGGCGACGTGCTGGTCTTCCTGCCCGGCGAGCGCGAAATCCGCGAGGCGGCCGAGGCGCTGCGCAAGCACCATCCGCCCGGCGTCGAGGTCTTGCCGCTGTTCGCGCGCCTGTCCCAGCAAGAGCAGGACCGCGTCTTCGAGCCGCATGGCCAGCGCCGCATCGTCTTGGCGACCAATGTGGCCGAGACCTCGCTGACCGTGCCGGGCATCCGTTATGTGATCGACCCAGGGCTGGCCCGCGTCAAGCGTTACAGCTACCGCAACAAGGTCGAGCAGCTTCAAATTGAGCCGGTCAGCCAATCCTCGGCCAATCAGCGCGCCGGCCGTTGCGGCCGCGTCGCGAACGGCATTTGCATCAGGCTTTACGACGAGAAAGACTACCTCGCCAGGCCGCGTTTCACCGATCCCGAAATCCTGCGCTCTTCGCTGGCCGGCGTGATCCTGCGCATGAAGACGCTGGGCTTGGGTCAGGTCGATGACTTCCCCTTCATCGAGCCGCCACCGCGCAAGGCGATCGCCGACGGCTACCAATTGCTCAATGAGTTAGGTGCCGTTGACGACGCCAATGAGCTGACGCCGATGGGCAAGGAGCTGGGCAAGCTGCCACTCGACCCGCGCGTCGGTCGGATGATTCTGGAGGCGCGTAGCCGCGAGGCGCTGGCCGAGATATTGGTCATCGCCAGCGCCTTGTCCGGCCAGGATGTGCGTGACCGCCCGATGGAGCAGCAACAAGCGGCGGACGAGCGGCACAAGAAATTCGATGACGACAAATCCGAATTCTTGGGCTATTTGAAGCTGTGGAAATGGCTGGAAGAGAGTAAAGGGGGGGCTGGAGAGCACAAGCTCAGCCACCGCCGCTACGAGGCGCTGCTGCGCGAGAACTTCGTCAGCCCGCGCCGCGTGCGGGAGTGGCGCGATGTCTATTCGCAACTGCACACGGTCGTGGCCGAACATGGCTGGCGCATGAACACCGCGCCGGCCACTTATGAGCAGGTGCACTTGAGCATGCTGGCCGGTCTGCTCGGTAATCTCGGTTGCAAGAGCGACGAGGACGAGTGGTATCTGGGCGCGCGCGGCATCAAGTTCTGGCGCCATCCCGGCGCGCATTTGAGCAAAAAGCCGGGTCGCTGGATCGTCAGCGCCGAGTTGGTCGACACCACGCGCTTGTTCGGCCGCGGCATCGCGGCGATTGAGCCGCAGTGGCTGCCGGGTATTGCCGGCCATCTGATCAAGACCCAGTTGCTGGAGCCGCATTGGGAGAAAAAGGCGGCCGAGGTGATTGCCTTGGAGCGGGCGACGCTGTACGGCATCGTCATCTACGCCAACCGGCGCGTGAACTTTGGCAATGTGGATGCAGCGGCTGCGCGCGCGATCTTTATCCGCGAGGCGCTGGTCAATGGCGAATGGGAGTCACGCCTGCCGTTTCTGGCGCATAACAAGCGTCAGATCGCCCAGGTCGAGGAGCTGGAGCACAAGTCGCGTCGGCAAGACGTGTTGGTCGATGATGAGCTGATCTATGCTTATTACGACGAACATCTGCCTGCCGATGTGGTGTCCGGCGCGACGTTGGAGCGCTGGTATCGGCATGCTTCCAAGGCCGAACCCAAACTGCTGCAGCTCAGCCGCGATGAGCTGATGCGCCATGAGGCCGCGGGTATCACCAGCAATGCGTTTCCGAAGACGCTGCGCATGGGCGGTGTTGATTGCCTGGCGAATTACTTGCACTCACCCGGTGATGCGCGTGACGGCTTGACGGTCGATGTGCCGATCTACGCCTTGAACCAGGTCAGCGAGGAGCGCTGCGAATGGTTGGTGCCCGGCATGTTGGCGGCCAAGGTGCTGGTCTTGCTGAAAAGCTTGCATCAGCGCCCGCGCTCAAGATTGGTGCCGCTACCCGATTTTGTGGCCGAGTTCATTGCCGCCAATCCCTTCGGGCAGGGCGCCTTGATCGAGGTCTTGCTGAAGGCCGTCAAGGAGCGCACGCAGCTCGCGATTCAGCGCAATGACTTCAAGCTGGAACAGTTGCAGCCGCATCTGTTCATGAACTTCCGCGTCATTGATGAGCATGGCAGGCAGCTCGGCATAGGCCGCAATCTGGCGGCGCTGAAGGCCGAGTTGGGCGGGCAGGCGAGGTCGGCGTTTCAGGCGCTGGCGGCGCTGCGATTGCCAGCCTCTGCGCCTGCCGCAACCGTGCCAGCGCCGGTCAAGGCGGGCGGCATCCGCGCCGAGGTTAAAGCGCCACCCAAATCGGCGCGCGAAGTCAGCAAAACTTACACGGCCTGGACCTTTGGCGAGCTGCCCGAGTTGATGGAGGTGTCGCGCGGCGCGCAGACCTTGATCGGCTTCCCGGCGCTGCTGGACCGTGGCACTCATGTCGAGATCGAGGTTTTTGACGAGCCCGATGTGGCGGCGGCCCGCCACCGTCTGGGCCTGCGCCGCCTGCTCGCGCTGCAATTGAAGGAGCCGCTGAAGTTCCTTGAAAAGAATATCCCCGATCTGCAAAAAATGTCGGTGCTGTTCATGAGCTTGGGCACGGCCGAAGAGCTGCGCGACCAGATCATCGGCGTGGCACTGGACCGGGCCTTTCTGGCCGAGCCGCTGCCGACCGATGAGTTCAGCTTCAAGGCGCGCATCGATGAGGGCCGCTCCAGGCTGAATCTGATTGCGCAGGAAGTGGCGCGCCAAACCGGCGTGGTGCTGCTGGAATACGCCGCCGCCACACGCAAGCTCAAGGATGCGCGCGCGCCCAAGGAGGCGAATGAGGACATCACCGCCCAGTTGCAGCGTCTGCTACCGAAGCAATTTGTCTCAGCCACGCCCTGGGCACAGTTGCAGCATCTACCGCGTTACCTGAAGGCCATCAGTGGCCGCTTGGAGAAGCTGCGTGCCGACTCAGCTCGCGATGCCAAGCTGCTGGCCGAGCTGCGCCCATTGGAGCAGCGCTACCTCAGGCGCGTGGTCGAGATGAAGGGCTCGCCCGACCCGCGTATGACGGATTTCCGCTGGCAATTGGAGGAGTTGCGGGTCAGCCTGTTTGCGCAGGAGTTGCGTACACCGCAGCCGGTCAGCGTCAAGCGCTTGGAGAAGGTTTGGGCCCAATGGGCGCAGTGACGATGGGAATATGAGGGGGGGCAGGGGCCGCCCGCAGTGAAGAATGGGCCGTGAATGCTGCTCAGCTTGCCCTATCAAGAAGTGCGGAAATTGGGTTAAATGGCTGGCATTCAATCTAGCGGCTCCCTCGCCCCTGCCCCGTGCCCGATTCGACCTCCAATTCAGCCAATTCACCTGCTGCCGCAAAACCTGCCGCGCCGATGCGCCGCTTCGGCCGCTTTGAGTTGCGTCAGCTGCTGGGGAAGAGCTCGCGCAGCATGATGTGGCTGGTGTTTGACGCCAAGCTGGATCAGGAGCTGATGCTCTGTATGCCGCGTGTGGTGCCCAATAGTGCCGCCGCCACCGAGCATTGGATCAAGACCGCCAGCGCTGGCGCACGCGTCGTGCATCCCAATCTGGCCCATGTGATCGAGGTCGGGCAGGTCGAGAAATGGCCTTATATGGCGTATGACCGCGCCCTCGGCGAGACCCTGGATGAGCGCTTGACGCGCCAACCCACGCCCTTGCCGCTGGAAATTGCCGAATGGGTTTGCCAATATCTGGAAGGCTTGGCTTTTGCCCATGAGGCCGGCCATGCCCACCGCGACGTGCAGTGCTCGACGCTGATCATCGGCCCGAACAACCAGGTCCGGGTCTTGGGCCTGGAAGCCGCGCAAGAGGTTTTCCCTGCCAATGCCGACTACAACTCGGTGACCCGGCGGGCCATGCGTGATTCGGCCGCCGAGGATATTTTGTGCGTTGGCCTGATGCTGCATCGTTTGTTGACCGGCCGGCCTGTGCTGGAGCAGCCCGACCTTCATCTGGTCGTGCAGCAAATGCAGCCGACCGGGCACGAATTGGTGCGCATGGGCTGGGAGACGCCGCATCCGATTCCCGAGCCCCTGCGCGCGATTTGCAACCGAGCCACCGACCGGCAAGAGCGCCAGCGCTATCACATCGCTCGCAGCTTTTTGCGCGCCTTGGATGGTTGGCGCACCTCGGCCGGCCATGACGAGCAAGGGCCGATTGCGCTGCTGATCGACAGGCTGCAGCGCATAGGCCATTTGCCCAGCACCTCCACCGCCTTGCAAAGAGCCGGGCAGTCGGCGGCCATGGACAGGCAGCACACCAGCGCCGTCGCCACCTTGGTGATGCAAGACATGGCCTTGGCGCTGGAGTTGCTGCGTCGGGTCAACAATGCCTTGAAGCAAAGTGGCGCGCCGGTAGACGGTACGGTGCTGAATATGCAGCGCGCTATCGCGATGCTGGGTTTGGAGGGGGTGCAGCAGGCCGCACGCGCACTCAAGCCCTGGCCCGGGCCCTTGAACGAGACGCAAGCGGTGATGCTGCAAAGCCTGATGAAGCGGGTGCACCGCGCCGGGCAGATCGCGCAGGCCTTGCGGCCGGCCGGCTATGACGCCGAGGTGGTCTACCTGATCACGGTGATGCAAAACCTGGGGCGCCTGCTCTTGCAGTACCACTTCCCGGATGACGCGCAGCAGATTCGCCAGTTGATGCAACCGCCCGAGCCGACCGCCGATCAGCCGCACCCCGCCAGTATGAGCGAGCAGGCTGCGGCCTTTGCCGTGATGGGCTGCGATCTGGAGTCGCTCGGCGTGGCGGTGGCCAAGCATTGGAGTCTGGGTGAGGAATTGCTGCACATGATGCGGCGCCAGTCGCCCACCGCTGCATTGCGCGCCAGCGCCCACGGCAAGGAAAGTGACAACGAGGTGCTGCGCCTGACCTGCAGCCTGGCCAATGAATTGGTTGATGCCTTGATGCAGCCCGAGGCCAAGCGCGTGGCCGGCGTTGAGGTGGCCACCAAGCGCTACGCCCGCACCTTGGGGCTGGGCTTGAAAGATATTCAGCTCGCACTCAATCCCGAGGCCGCTGCACCGGTGGACCGGGGGCGCTCAGGCTTTATGCCGCTGGACGGCAACGCGCCAAAGCCATCCGGCCTGCGGGCACGCTTTGCAGCCGAGGCCGCCAAGGCAGCAGCCGACGGTGGGCACAAGGGTGAACCACCCCATTGACCATGCGGACCGCAGCCCTGATCGGCTGCCAGCAGCCTTAGCCCAGCGCAGGACAGAGCAAACGACTTGAGATGAATGCCGACGACTCTTTGACCTATTCCTCTGCTGCGCCCAATCTGCCAGACTTGGGGCGTTTCCATTTGCTCAAGAAGTTGGGCGAGGGCGCACAAGCCACCGTCTGGCTGGCCCATGATCCCCGGCTCGACCGAGATGTGGCGCTGAAGGTCTTGCGGCCCGGCGCCGACCCGCTCAGCGTGGACGAATGGCTGCATGAGGCGCGCGCCGTGAGCCGGCTGACGCATCCTCATATCGTGCCGGTCTTCGAGGCCGACAGCCAAGACGGGCAGTCCTATTTGGTGTTCGAGTACGTGGCCGGCGGCACCCTGGCGGATCGCCTGCTCGGCGGGCGCAATGCCGCCTTCGGTGCGCGTGCCGCCGTTGAGTTGATGCTGGGCATCTTGGACGGTCTGCAGGCGGCTCATGCCGTCGGCGTTGTGCACCGCGACTTGAAGCCCAGCAATATCTTGATCGATGCCAAGGGCCGCGCCCGCGTGATGGACTTTGGTATCGCGGCGCGCTTGTCGGCAGAGGTTCCCGGCATGGTCCCGGCGCAGCCGCAGCGCGTGGTCGGCACTCCCGGCTATATCTCGCCCGAGGCCGCGCGCGGCGAGCCGCCCAGTGCGCAGATGGACGTGTTTGCCGCGGCGGTGATGCTGGGTGAAATGCTCAGCGGCCAGCGCCTCAATTACGACCCCGACCCTTGGGCCTCGGTGCAGCGCGTGATTGATCAAGACCTGAATCTGCCGTCCAATTTGGGGCTGGACGTCGATGATGCGCTGCGCGCCATCGTGCAGCGCGGGTTGGCTCGCAAGGCCGCAGAGCGCTGGCCGACGGCCAAGGCCATGCATGACGCCCTGGCCGAATGGTTGTACCCGGCGCAAACAGCCGTGCCCGATGTGGTGGACGGCGCGGCGCTGGAGTTCTTGCTGCGCCGCATGCGCCACAAGAGCGATTTTCCGGCTATGTCTGACGCGATTGGCCGCATTCAGCGCCTGACCGCCTCCGAAAACGGCAGCCTGGCCAGCTTGTCGAATGAAATTCTCAAGGACGTCGCGCTGACCCATAAGTTGCTGCGCCTGGTCAATACCGTGCAGTTCAGCCATGCCGGCGGAGGCAGCATCAGCACCGTCTCGCGGGCGGTCGCCTTGGTGGGTTTTTCCGGGATTCGCAATCTGGCTTTGTCGCTGATTTTGTTGGAGCGCATGGAAAACAAAGCCCATGCCCAGCAGCTGCGTGAGGAGTTCTTGCGCTCATTGATGGCGGCGTCGCTGGCGCGTGAGTTGTGCCTGAATCCGCGCGAAGCCGAGGAGGCATTTTTGTGCGCGATGCTGCACAACCTGGGCCGCTCGCTGAGTGAGTTTTATTTCCCCGAAGAAGCGCAGCAGATTCGACGCATCACGCGCACCGAGCGCATCGCTCAGGCCACCGGCCAAGCCGCACCGCCGCTCAGCGAGGCGGCCGCTTCGGCGCAAGTGCTGGGCATGAGTTACGAGCAGTTGGGGCTTGGTGTGGCGCGCCAATGGGGTTTGCCCGAGTCCTTGCAGCACAGCATGCGTCGCCCCGAAGGCGATCCGCCAGCGCGCCGTGCCGAGCTCAGCGACGAGCGCCAGCGCTGGCTGGCGCATGCGGCCAATGATGTGGCGGATGTCATTTTGCACACGGACCCGGCCGAGGCGCATGGCCGCGTGCACGCGATGGCGCAACGCTATGCGCGGGTGCTCGGAGTGACGGCGCAGACCTTTGATGTGGCCGCCGATCAGGCCCGTCAGCGCTTGGCACAGGTGGCCGATGCGATGGGTATTCACCTGCCCAAGAACTCTCACGCAAGGCGCCTGCTGGCGCCGCTCAGCCCTACCGTCGATGACTCCTTGGCCGCGCATCAATTGCAGGCCACACAAATTCTGGAACCCACCCAAACCCTCAGCGCGCAGCAGTTGACGCGGGAGCAAGCGGTTGAAATGATGGCCGCCGGCATTCAGGACATCACCAATGTGATGGTCGAGAACTTCAAGCTCAACGAAGTCTTGCGCATGATTTTGGAGACCATCTTCCGGGCCCTGGGTTTCCGGCGGGTGGTGTTTTGCCTGCGCGACCCTAAGCTGGAAGCCCTGACAGGGCGCTTTGGTCTGGGCGAGGGTGTCGAGGGCGTCGTGCCGGCCTTCAAAGTGCCGCTGCGTCTGGCCGACGGCGCCAATGCCGATCTTTTTGCCGCAGTCTGCCAAAAAGGTGTCGACACCTTGATTGCCGACGCCACCGTGGCCAAGATCGCCGACCGTCTGCCGCTTTGGTATCGCGGCGAGGTGCGCGCGCCCAATTTCTTGCTGCTGCCGATGACGCTCAAGGGCGCGCCGTTCGCGCTGATCTATGCCGACAAGGCCAAGGCCGGTGGCATCGACTTGGGCGAGAAAGAGCTGCAACTGTTACGCACCCTGCGTAATCAGGCGGTGATGGCGTTCAAGCAGGTGGGTTGAAGCCGCCGGCACCCGAGGGCTTTGGGGTCTGGGCTAGACTGCGGCCCAAGTCCGGGTTGCAGCCTGCAGCTCGGTGCACCTACCCGATAAGCCGACATGTCCAGTCTCCAAGAATCCTCCCTGTTGCAAGCCCTGCAAACCGTTGTTGACCCGAATACCGGCCAAGACTTTGTCGCCGCCAAACAGCTGAAGAATCTGCGCCTGGACGGTGCTGACGTGTCCTTTGAAATCGAGTTGGGCTACCCCGGCGCCAGCCAGATTGCTGAGTTGCGCCGCCAGTTGGTGGCCGCTGCCCGTACGGTGGCCGGCGTGGCCAATGTCAGCGTGCAAATCCACAGCAAAATCGCCGCCCACGCCGTGCAGCGTGGTGTGCAGTTGCTGCCCGGGGTGAAAAACATCATCGCCGTGGCCTCGGGCAAGGGCGGGGTGGGCAAGAGCACCACGGCAGCCAACTTGGCGCTGGCGCTGGCCGCCGAGGGCGCACGGGTGGGCATGTTGGACGCCGATATTTACGGCCCCAGCCAGCCGACCATGTTGGGTATCAGCGGCCGGCCCGAGAGCGAAGATGGCAAGCTGATGGAGCCGATGGAGGCTTACGGCCTGCAGATCATGTCGATCGGCTTTCTGGTCGAAGAAGATCAGGCGATGATCTGGCGCGGACCGATGGCTACGCAAGCGTTGGAGCAACTGCTTCGCCAAACCCGTTGGCAGGAGCTGGACTATCTGATCGTCGACATGCCGCCCGGCACCGGCGATATCCAGCTGACCTTGTCGCAGCGTGTGCCGGTGACGGGCGCGGTGATCGTCACCACACCGCAAGACATCGCACTGATCGACGCCAAAAAGGGCCTGAAGATGTTCGAGAAGGTCGGCGTGCCGATTCTCGGCTTGGTCGAAAACATGGCCGTGCACATTTGCACCAATTGTGGCCATGCCGAGCACATCTTCGGCGCCGATGGCGGGCAAAAGATGGCGCAGCAGTACGGTATCGACTATTTGGGCGGCTTGCCGCTGGCGATGTCGATTCGCGTGCAGGCTGACGCCGGCCAGCCCACCGTGGTGGCCGAGCCTGATGGCGAGATCGCCGGGCTTTACAAGGCTTTGGCGCGCAAGGTGGCGGTCAAGATCGCGGCTCAGGCGAAGGACTATTCGGCCAAGTTTCCGACCATCTCGATTTCCAAGTCGACCTGAATCCGCGCATCAGACGCGCCGTTCTCCTTGGTGAAGAATCACATTTAAGCCGCCCGCGCTTGCACCGATAGCGATGGGGTGCCGGTAAAGAAAAGAGCAGCGCTGTTGGTGCCTGAGCTTTGTGCCGGACGGGCTTGGGCGCGCGCGAGCGCATGGCAAGCGGGCCGGGTCGCTGCTCAAAAGAGTGCTCGAGCGCTAGTCTGTGGCCGCCGTGATCTGAGTGAATTCGTGTTCGCTTTTGCTCAAGGGATGGTCAGATGAAAACAGTCAAACAGATGTTCGGCACGGCCTTGGCTGTGATGGGGGTGGCGGTTGTGCTGCTGTTGTTTGCGATTTATCGCTTGCACGCGGCTGGCAACGCCTTGTCGAGTGCGGAGAAGTCGCGCTATGTGTCGTCGGCGCTGGCCGATGAACTGCGTCAAAGCTCGGATGACTTGACGCGCTTGGCGCGCACCTATGTGATGTCGGGCGACGCGAAGTGGGAGCGGCAGTACTTTGAAGTGCTTGACATCCGCAACGGCAAGAAGCCACGCCCGGCCGGCTACGAAAAAATCTATTGGGATTTCCGCGCGGCCGATACCGAGCCGGCCGTAGGCAAAGGCGGCAGCAGCACCATGCCGCTGCTGGACGCCATGAAGGCGGCAGGCTTCACCGAGGCCGAGTTCGGCAAGCTCAAAGAGGCAGCCGGTAACTCCGATGACCTGGTCAAGACCGAGACGGTGGCGATGAATCTGGTCAAGGGTCTGTATGACGACGGCACGGGCAAGTTCACCAAGAAAGGCGAGCCCGATTTACCCGCAGCGCAAGCCATGATGCATGACAAGAACTACCACCAATTCAAGGCCAAGATCATGAAGCCGGTGGATGAGTTCTTGCGCATGCTGGATGCGCGTACCGAGGCGGCGGTGCTTGAGGCCCAGGCCTCGCAGGACCGCTGGTTCGCTATCGTCTTGGCCTTGGCGCTGTTGCTGGCGAGCTTGGGTCTGGGCTTGCTGTGGTACGCCAAGCATTGGGTCGCGCAGCGCCTAGGGGGCGAACCTTTCCAAGTGGTCGCGGCGGTGAAAGAGATTGCCGAAGGTAATTTGGCCGAACGCCTGCACAACCACAGCAGTGATGCTCACAGCGTGATGGGTGTGCTGAGCTTGATGGTGGAACAGTTCTCAAAAGCTGTTTCTCAGGTGCGCAATGGCACCGATGGCGTGGCGACTGCCAGTGCCGAAATCGCTCAGGGCAATAACGATCTGAGTGTGCGCACCGAACAGCAGGCCAGCAGTTTGCAGCAGACCGCGTCATCTATGACGGTGCTGGGCGATACCGTGCGGCGCAATGCCGACAGCGCCGTGCAGGCCAATCAACTGGCCGCCAACGCCAGTTCGGTGGCGCTCAAAGGCGGCGAGGTGGTCAGCCAAGTTGTGGACACCATGAAGGGCATCAATGACAGCTCAAGGCGCATTTCCGACATCATCAGTGTGATCGACGGGATCGCTTTTCAGACCAATATCCTGGCTTTGAATGCGGCTGTGGAGGCAGCCCGTGCAGGTGAGCAGGGCCGCGGGTTTGCCGTCGTCGCCAGCGAGGTGCGCAGCCTGGCTCAACGTAGCGCCGAAGCGGCCAAGGAGATCAAGCAGTTGATCAACGACAGCGTCGAGCGGGTCGAGCGCGGTACCAGCCTGGTTGACCAGGCCGGCGCCACGATGGATGAAATCGTGACGTCGATCAAGCGCGTTACCGACATCGTGGCAGAGATCAGCCACGCCAGCAGCGAGCAAAGCGCCGGCGTGGCCGAGATTGGTGCGGCTGTCGGCAAGATGGATCAGAGCACTCAACAAAATGCGGCGCTGGTGGAGCAAAGCGCGGCGGCCGCAGAGAGTTTGCGCCAGCAAGCGCAAAACCTGCAACAGGCGGTGGCAGTGTTCACTTTGCGCTGAAATCCCTTCTGCGCGTATCCCGCTCTGAAGGCTTGCGCCGCCCGGTCGGCGAGAGGGCGCTAGACTGCCCGAATGAATGCAGATGAAGTCGTCGCTTCCAGTTCCACTGGGCCTCTCGTGTCGCCGCACCGCCCTTCAGTGCGCGTGGCGGTGGTGATGGACCGCGAAGCCAATCCCAACCAGTGGGAGGCTTGGCGGTTTTCGGTGGCCGATGTTGTGGCGCATCAAGATGCATTTGGCACCGAGCCCCGCGTATTGCGCGACGATGGGAAACGGCAGACCCGTTTGTTCCCCTGCTTCGATTTAGAGCTTTTTGCAGACGAAGCCGAGGGCTATTTTCTCAATCTGAACAGCGGCGCGCCGGTCTGGTTTGTTGTGTGGCGCCTTGATGATGAGGACCCTTCGCATGCTTGGGCGGAGCGCGTCAGCCTGAGCTACACGGAGGCCGGCCGCTGGCTGGACGCGCAGGAGCGCGTAGACAACGTGCCGCTGCCGGCCGATCTGGCGGCTTGGTTGCAGGCCTTTACCGCTGAGCATTACCGCCCCGAAGTCAAGAAGGAGCGGCGCCGCCCACAGTCCTTCTTGCCGCCGGGGGAGCGACGCTGATGGGGGCTGCTGAAGATAAAGACGCGTCGACACAGGAGCCGGCCGGGTTCCTGGCGCGTTGGGGCCGCCGCAAGGCCGAGGCTAGGGCGCAGGTGACTGCGCCGCCCGTGATTGCCCCTCTGCCTGAAGAGGCTGTTGCTGTAGAGCCGTCACCCGAGCCAGCCCCCAGTTATGCCGACGTTGAGGCGTTGACGCCCGCGAGCGACTATGCACGCTTCATGAGTCAAGACGTTGATAGCGGTGTGCAGCGGGCGGCGATGAAGAAGCTGTTCTTTTCCGACCCGCATTTCAACGTGATGGACGGGCTGGATACCTATATTGATGATTACAGTCTGCCTGACCCTCTCCCTTTGAGTACGTTGCGGCAGTTGCACCAGAGCAAGGCCTTGGGCCTGTTTGCGCTTGTAGAAGAAGAGCAAGAAAAAGTTGCAGCCCAACAAGACCTGACCCTGCGGACCCCTGCGCTTACCGAAACCCCGAGCATCCTTCATGACGACGACCACGCTGATTTGCGACTGCAACAAGACGATGCCGCTGGACGGCCCGGCCCTGAAAGCGGCGCTGGGGCCTGAAGCCGGCGCTGGGCTGGAGACCACCCACACCTTGCTGTGTCGCCGCGAGGCCGGCGCTTTTCAGCGTGCAGCCAAGTCCGGTGACGATGTCTTGGTGGCCTGCACGCAGGAGAGCCGGCTTTTTCAGCAACTCAATGAGCAGACCGAGCGCGCGCTGCCGCTCAGCGAGCGGCCGATTCGCTTCGTCAATATTCGCGAGACGGGCGGCTGGTCCAAAGACGGCCGGCAGGCCAGCCCGAAGATCGCTGCGCTGCTGGCGCTGGCGCAATTGCCCGATGCCGCGCCGGTGCCGACGGTCAGTTATCGCTCGCAAGGCCGGGCATTGATCATTGGAGATGCTGAGCGCGCCGCGCGTGCGGCCGAGATGCTGGCGGACAAGCTGGATTTGAGCTTGCTGATACAGCCAGGGCAGGGCGCTTTGCCGCAGACCCGCACGCTGCCGGTCTTTGCCGGCGAGCAGGTGCAGATCAGCGGTTGGCTGGGTGCGTTTGAAGTCAGCTGGACGCAGCGCAATCCGATTGATCTGGACCTGTGTACCCGCTGCAATGCTTGCGTCGATGCCTGCCCTGAAGGCGCGATCGATTTCAGCTACCAAATTGATTTGAGCAAGTGCAGCAGCCACCGTGACTGCGTCAAGGTTTGTGCCGCCGCTGGAGCCATAGATTTTGATCGACCGCCGCAGATCCGCAGTGAGTCGTTCGATCTGGTGCTGGACTTGAGTTCAGCGCCTTTGATCGCGCTGCATCAGCCGCCACAGGGTTATTTCCACGCCGCTGACGATGCGCAGCTGATGGCCGCCGTCTTGCAACTGCGCGAGGCGGTCGGTGAGTTCGAGAAGCCCAAGTTCTTCAATTACAAGCAAAAGCTCTGCGCGCACAGCCGCAATGAGCAGATCGGCTGCAGCGCTTGTATCGATGTGTGTTCCGCGCAAGCGATCCGCAGCGACGCGTCCCGCAAAGGCAAGGCCGGCGGCGCGACCTTGGCCGGCATCATCGTGGAGCCGCATCTGTGCGTGGGCTGCGGCGCTTGCACCACGGTTTGCCCTAGCGGCGCTTTGAGTTATGCGACGCCCGGCCCTGACGCCCAGGGTCAGCGCATACGCACGCTGCTGAGCACCTATGCCCGTGCCGGCGGCAAAGACGCAGCATTGCTGATTCACAGCCAAAGCGGCGGCGCCAAGCTGATCGGCGACTTGGGCCGCGCGGCGCGCACGCAGGCCGCTGTGCACGGCGTGCCGGCGCGCGTCTTGCCGCTGGACGCCTGGCACACCGCGTCGATCGGAATGGAGTTGTGGCTGTCGGCGATTGCCTATGGCGCTTCCCAGGTCTGGGTCTTGATGACGAGTGAAGAAGCACCCGACTACCGCGCGGCCGTGCGGGAGCAAATGGCAACGGCACAGGCGATTCTGAGTGGTCTGGGCTTCAAGGGGCAACACCTGACCCTGATCGAGGCCGGCAATGTGGCCGCACTGGATCTGGCGCTGCAAGCGCGGCCGGCTGAATGCCTTGGGCAAGCTGCCGCTTACCGCGTGCTGGCCGACAAGCGCGCCACGCTGGAGCTCTGTCTCGAGCACCTGATGGGCCAGGCCCAAGCCGTACCTGAAGAGATTGCCTTGCCCGAGGCCAGCCCCTTCGGCGGCCTGATCGTCAACGCTGACGCTTGCAGCATGTGCCTGAGTTGCGTCAGCGCCTGCCCGGCCGGCGCCCTGGCCGACAACCCCGACAAGCTGCAACTGCGTCTGATCGAGAAGAACTGCGTGCAATGCGGCCTCTGTGCCAGCACCTGCCCGGAAGGCGCCATCACGCTGCGGCCCCGGCTCCTGCTGGCCGATGGCGGGCGGCAACGCAAGCAACTGCAGGTCTTGAATGAGGTCGAGCCCTTTTGCTGCGTGCGCTGTGCCAAACCCTTCGCGACGCCAAAGGCGATCGAGCTGATGTTGGCCAAGCTGGGTGCCCACCCGATGTTCCAAGGCGCAGCGCGTGAGCGCCTGCAGATGTGCAGCGACTGCCGCGTCATCGCTATGCACAGCAACCCGCATGAAGTCAGGATCAACGACCTATGAGCAGCAGCGTTCCCCTTGAGTTTCAAAGCCCCGAGAACGTGGGCAGCAGCGAAGAGCTGGCTCGGGCCGAGGTCTACGGCCTGTTGGCCGAGCTTTTCTTCGCGTCACCGAGCCAGGATTTGTTTGATCAGCTGCGTGTGGCGGTGACAGAAGCACCGATGGCTGGGGCCTTTTTGGAGCGCAGCTGGGGTGAGTTGGTGGGCGCCTCACGACGACTGAGCTTGAGTGCGGTCGAAGCCGAATATGTGGCCCTTTTTGGCGGTGTTGGTAAGCCGGCTGTTTGCGTGTTTGCGTCTTGGTACCTGGCTGGCGCGCTGAATCAACAGCCCTTGGTCCAGGTGCGCCGCACGCTGGAGATGCTCGGGCTGGAGCGGCCGCAGGGCGTGCTGGAGACCGAAGACCATATCGCCAGTCTGTGCGAAGTGATGCGTTACTTGATCGCAGGCGATGACCTGAGCGTCAGCAACCTTGCCGCGCAGCAGCGTTTCTTCAACAGTCATTTGCGCGCTTGGGTCGACGGCCTGTGCGACGCCCTCAGCGCGCAGGCGCAGGCAAACTTTTATCGTGCCGTGGCAGATTTCGCTCGGGACTTCTTTGCGGTTGAAGCGCAAGGATTCGATCTACTGGAAGTTTAAATTGGCGTCGTCTGTGCGCTGCGCGGGTGTAGCCCGATGCACGAAACGCACAACAACGCTATATTGCTGTGGCACGCGTTTTTTGGAGTCGATGAACATGATCACGAGCAAAAGTCCAGTCACCCAAACGAGGGACGAGGCCGCTGCCTCCCCGGCAGCCGGGGCTCTCAAACGACGCGGTTGGTTGCTCGGGCTAGGTGCGGCGGGTGCTGCGGCCGTGGTGGCCAAGGCTTTGCCTGTAGGCCAGGTGGCCCAAGCGGAAGTGGCCGTCGCCGAAGTGCTGACGCCAGAGGCTGGCGGCTACCAGCTGAGCCCCCATGTCTTGCGTTACTACGAAACCGCGCGCTCTTGAGCCGTCGAGTTGATCGTTCGCTTTTGATGGGTCTTTGCGCTTCGCTGCCGGACTGAATGGGTGGTGCCCTGTGCACCAAGCCCGATGGAGACAATATGTTGTTGACACGTAAAGCTTCTTCCTCTGCCTCCACTGAAGGGCTGGCATCGGCCGGCTTGGTGAGCAGCCTGGCCCGAGGTCTCGATGGGCAAAGCCGCCGGGCCATTCCGACCATGGACCGGCGTTTGTTTTTGCGCCGCTCTGGTTTGGGCCTGGGTGCAGGGCTGGCGGCAACGCAGCTGAGTTTGGTGCAAAGAAAAGCCCAGGCGGCCGAAACCGCCGCTCCTGCTGCCGGGCCCGGGGCTAAGGTAGAGGTCAAGCGCACCGTCTGCGGACACTGCTCGGTCGGCTGCGCGGTCGATGCGGTGGTGGAGAACGGCGTTTGGGTGCGCCAAGAGCCGGTGTTTGATTCGCCCATCAACCTCGGCGCCCATTGCGCCAAAGGTGCGGCGCTGCGTGAGCACGGCGCCGGTGAGCACCGCCTGCGCACGCCGATGAAGCTGGTGAATGGCAAATACCAAAAGATCAGCTGGGATGTCGCACTGACCGAAATCAGCGCCAAGATGCTGGAGCTCAAAAAGCAAAGCGGGCCGGACTCGGTCTTCATTGTCGGCTCCTCCAAACACAATAACGAGCAGGCTTATCTGCTGCGTAAATGGGTCAGCTTCTGGGGCAGTAATAACTGCGACCACCAGGCGCGCATTTGCCACTCGACCACGGTTGCCGGTGTCGCCAATACCTGGGGCTATGGCGCGATGACCAACTCGTACAACGATATGCGCAATTCCCGCGCTGCGATGTACATCGGCTCCAACGCGGCCGAGGCGCATCCGGTCTCGATGCTCCACATGCTGCATGCCAAGGAGCATGGCTGCAAGATGATCGTGGTTGACCCGCGCTTCACCCGCACGGCGGCCAAGGCCGACGACTATGTGCGCATCCGCTCCGGCTCCGACATTCCTTTTGTGTTCGGTCTGGTTTATCACATCTTCAAGAACGGATGGGAAGACAAACAGTACATCCACGACCGTGTTTTCGGCATGGACAAGGTGCGTGAAGAAATCATGGCCAAGTGGACGCCGGACAAGGTGCTCGAAGCCTGCGGTGTCGATGAAGCCACTTGCTACAAGGTCGCCAAGACCTTGGCCGACAACCGACCCAGCACCATCGTCTGGTGCATGGGCCAGACCCAGCACACGACCGGCAATGCGGTCGTGCGGGCATCCTGCATCTTGCAGCTGGTGCTGGGGAACGTAGGGGTCAGCGGCGGCGGCACCAATATCTTCCGTGGCCACGACAATGTGCAGGGTGCCACCGACGTGGGCCCGAACCCCGATTCGCTGCCCGGCTATTACGGCTTGGCGGAAGGGGCTTGGAAGCATTTCGCCAAGATCTGGGACGTTGATTTCGAGTGGATCAAAAAGCAGTACGCGCCGGGCATGTTGACCAAGCCCGGCATGACCGTCTCGCGCTGGATCGACGGCGTGCTGGAGAAGAACGAGCTGATCGACCAGGAAAGCAATCTGCGCGGCCTGTTTTTCTGGGGCCATGCGCCCAACTCGCAGACACGTGGCCTGGAAATGAAAAAGGCAATGGACAAGCTCGACCTGCTGGTCGTCGTCGACCCGTTCCCGTCGGCGACCGCCGCGATGGCGGCCATGCCAGGCAAGGCTGATGAGCTGAACCCGAATCGCGCCGTGTACCTGCTGCCCGCATGCACGCAGTTCGAGACCAGCGGTTCGTGCACCGCGTCGAACCGCTCGATCCAGTGGCGCGAAAAGGTCATCGAGCCGCTGTGGGAGTCGCGCACCGATCACATGATCATGTATCAGCTGGCGCAAAAGCTTGGCTTCGACAAGGAGCTGATGAAGAGCGGCAAGCTGGTGCCGGGCAAGGGCGGCATGATGGAGCCCGAGACCGAGTCGCTGTTGCGCGAGATCAACCGCGGCCTGTGGACGATTGGCTATACCGGCCAGAGCCCGGAGCGGCTCAAAGCGCATATGCGCAATATGAATGTCTTCGATGTGAAGACCCTGCGCGCCAAGGGCGGCATCGACAAGGAAACCGGCTACAAGCTCGACGGCGACTATTTCGGCCTGCCTTGGCCCTGCTACGGCACGCCCGAGCTCAAGCACCCAGGCTCACCGAATCTCTACGACACCTCCAAGCATGTGATGGAGGGCGGCGGCAATTTCCGCGCTAACTTCGGCGTCGAGCGTGATGGGGTCAGCTTGCTGGCCGAGGATGGTTCGCATTCCAAAGGCTCGGCCATCACCACCGGCTATCCGGAGTTCGACCATCTGCTCTTGAAGAAACTGGGCTGGTGGAACGACCTGACCGAAGCTGAGATGAAGCTGGCCGAGGGCAAGAACTGGAAGACCGATCTGTCTGGTGGCATCCAGCGCGTCGCCATGGCGCATGGCTGCCATCCCTTCGGTAACGCCAAGGCGCGCGCGGTGGTCTGGAACTTCCCCGACCCGATTCCGCAGCACCGCGAGGCTTTGTTCTCGACCCGGCCGGACCTGATCGCCAAGTACCCGACGCATGATGACAAGAAGAGCTTCTGGCGCTTGCCCACGCTGTACAAGAGCGTGCAAGACAAGAACATTGACATTGGCAAGACATTTCCCTTGATCATGAGCTCGGGCCGCTTGGTCGAGTACGAGGGCGGCGGTGAGGAGACTCGCTCGAACAAATGGTTGGCCGAGTTGCAACAGCATATGTTTGTCGAGATCAATCCGGCCACGGCGAATGACCGCGGTATCCGCGACGGTGAGGATGTCTGGGTGACCACTCCAACCGGCGCCAAGCTGACCGTACGCGCGCTGGTGACCGAACGGGTGGACCGCGACACCGTCTGGCTGCCCTTCCACTTCTCGGGCCGCTGGCAGGGCATTGATCTGCTGCAGCATTACCCGGAAGGCGCGGCGCCGATTGTGCGCGGCGAGGCGGTCAATACCGCCACGACCTATGGTTATGACAGCGTGACGATGATGCAAGAGACCAAGACGACGGTCTGCCAAATCGCTAAAGCCACCGTCTAAGGGGAGTACTGACATGGCAAGAATGAAATTCATCTGTGACGCCGAGCGCTGCATCGAGTGCAATGGCTGCGTCACCGCCTGCAAGGCCGAGCATGACATCCCCTGGGGCGTCAACCGCCGCCGCGTCGTCACGCTGAACGATGGCGTGGCGGGCGAGAAGAGCATCTCGGTCGCCTGCATGCATTGCTCGGACGCACCGTGCATGGCGGTCTGCCCAGTCAACTGCTTCTACCGCACCGACGAAGGCGTGGTGCTACATGACAAAGACATCTGCATCGGCTGCGGCTACTGCTCTTACGCCTGCCCCTTCGGCGCGCCGCAGTTCCCCAGCACGGGCGCCTTTGGCCTGCGCGGCAAGATGGACAAGTGCACCTTCTGTGCCGGTGGACCGGAAGAAAACGGCAGCCAGGCCGAGTTTGAAAAGTATGGCCGCAACCGCCTGTCCGAAGGCAAGCTGCCGGCCTGTGCCGAGATGTGCTCAACCAAGGCCTTGCTGGCCGGCGACGGCGATGTGGTCGCCGACATCCTGCGCAACCGCGTGCTGGTGCGCGGCAAGGGCAGCGAAGTCTGGGGTTGGGGTACGGCTTATGGAAAACCAAGTGACGGCAGGCCAGTCGGCGGCGCCAAGCCTGAAGAGGCGAAATCATGAGGGCCCGGCTATTGGCGCTGGCCGTGATCGCCTTGTTGAATGTGCAGGGATGCGGCGAACGCGAGCAAAAGCTGGTCAAGAAGGCTGGCTCTGATACGTCGACCTGGAGTGCCAGTGCGGCCGCCAATCCGGCCTTCAAGGCGCCGGGATGGACGCCCGGTGATCAGGCCTCCTGGGAGGGCCAGATTCGGCGGCGCAACCAATCGCAGAACGACTACTCGCGTTGATCGCGGAGGGCAAGATGCGAAATACATTTGTTTCTTTGCTGGCGGTGTTGAGCCTGTCCGCAGCTTGTGCGCAGGCCGTGCCTGAGCCTGCTGCGTCTGCGGCGGTGCAGTCGGCCGCTCCGACCGGTTTTGTGGCACCGGCCTTGCCCAGGCCGGATGAGAGCAATGCCGAGCGCGCCAAGTCGCAGCCCGGGAATAACGCCCCATTTTGGCGGGGCGTGCATGGCTCCGGCGATAAACCCGGCACCAGCAATTTGCCCGGCGCCGAGAAGGGTGTGCTGATTCAGCCCATGGTGCAGTACCCGGGCTCCAAATTGACCACGGCCGGAGAAGCTTGGCGGCAGGTGCGCAACCAGTGGATCATTCCTTATGGCGGGTCGCTGCTTTTGATCACCCTGCTGGCGCTGGCGCTGTTCTATTTTTCCAAGGGCACGCTGGGGGGGCATGTGCCTTACACCGGCCGCCAGATCGAGCGTTTCACCTATTTCGAGCGCGCTGCGCATTGGAGCAATGCCGCGGCCTTTACCGTGCTGGCCGTTTCTGGTGTGGTGATGGCTTTTGGCAAGTTTTTCTTGCTGCCGGTCTTGGGCGCCACGCTGTTTGGTTGGCTTAGCTATGCCTTGAAGACTGCGCACAACTTCACCGGGCCGCTGTTTGCGGTTTCTCTGGTGGTGGTGTTTTTAACTTTTGTTCGCGACAACCTGCCCACGCTCGATGATCTGAAATGGATGGTCAAGGGCGGCGGCTTGTTTGGCGAACATGAGGTGCCTTCGGCCCGCTTCAATGCCGGCGAGAAAGTAGTGTTTTGGGCCGGTGTCTTTGTGCTTGGGTTCACTGTCGTGGCCTCGGGCTTGGTGCTCAATCAGTTGATTCCGAATCTGGCGTATCTGCGCGGAGATATGCAGATTGCGCACATGGTGCATGCCGTCGCATCGGTCTTGATGTTGACGCTGTTCTTGGGCCATATTTACATGGGCACCATAGGCATGAAGGATGCGCTCAGCGCCATGAAGACAGGAATGGTCGATGAGGGCTGGGCTAAAGAGCATCACGAGTTGTGGTTTGACGATATACGCGCCGGCAAAATCCCGGCACAACGCACGCCCGACAAGACGTCCAGCGCGCCGCTTGCCCAGCATTGAGCCTCAGCATTGAATAAGGAAATGATCATGGCCCGCTCCACAAACTTTAAATTCAAGCTGAGCCTGGCTGCCCTGATTTGTGTGGCGGCGACTGCGGCCTCGGCCAAATTACCGGCGCCCAGTGACGAAGCCAAGCTCAAGGCTGCCGCCGCAGCCGCGAAAACCGCTTGGTCAGACAAGTTGGCCGCCTATCAGCTGTGCCAGGTCATGAACCGGGTGGCCGACGGCTATCGCAAGAGCGCCAAGGCCGCAGGGCGCGAAGTACAGCCAGCAGTTGAGACGCCGGCTTGCGCGGATCCAGGCCCGTTTGTTGCACCCGAAGCGCTTGCGGCTGCTGCTGCCCCGGTCCCAGCGCCTGTGCCTGCAGCGACTCCGGCTCAGCCCAAGAAGTGACGGGTCAGGCACCGGTCGGGTCGCTCGAGCCTTTGCAGGAGTTCTGGCTGTGCGGCCTGCAGTCAAAGCTTGCTCTGAACGAGCGAGGCTGGCTGCAGCCTAACGACGATTTCTGGCGGCTATGGTTGGCTCGCCCAGAGCTGGCCTTGCTTGAAGAGTCCTGCCCAGCAGAAATTGCACTGCATCAGGCCTTGCTTGAGCGGCCTAGCTCGTCACAGTCGGCATTGTTGGCCGCGATCGCGGACGAAGATGCGCGCGCCAATTACCAATTTTTCCTGCGCTTTCGGGATGATGTTTTGGCCGCCGGCACGCTTGAGGTGGCTTATTTGAGGCTGATGCGCCAACCCTTGACGCTGCCGCCCTTGTTTGTGGACGGCTTGGTGGCCACCATCACTGGCCATTTGCTGGCGGGCAATGTGGATGCATTTCAAGTCCGTGCGGCGGAGCTGTTGTTTCGTTCTCAGCGCCTGAGCTTGACCGAGGGACGCTTGCTCTGCGCTGATTTGCAAGGTTTGGACAGTCGGCAAGCGGCGGCCGGCTTGCTGGATGTGCTCAGCCCCGACAACGCCGCTGAATTCTGGCGGCGTGGCTCCGCACAGCCGTTCGCGCTGGACCTGACCCATGAGGTTTCCAACGCGCTGGGTCACGGTATGAGCTTCAATCTGACGCTCAAACATTCGGGCTTGAAGGCCTTGGCCAAGGTGCTGGAACTCTGGCTGGGCCGTTTTCTGGGGCGGCCGCTCAAGATCACTGCACTGCAAAAAGTGGATGACTCCGCCTGGAGCTGGCATATCGGACTGGACGTGGACTCGATGCGCTTGCTGAACGATTTGTACGAGGACAGGCCGGTCGACGCCGCCCGCATGGCGCAACTGATCAGCTTGTTCAAGCTGGAACTGCCAGGCAGCTACCCGAAGCCGATTTATCTGGGCCTGGCCATGGCCAGCGATAAGAGCCTCAAGCTCAAGCCGCAAAACCTGCTGCTTAACTTGCCGCCCGAATTGGCTCTCTTGGGATGACGGTCGTTTGAGCGCGTTTTCCGAGAGCTTGAGTGCTGCAGCGCTGCTGCTGCAGCAGGCCGATCCTGTGCTGATGCAGACCATGCGCCTGTCTGTGCTGGTCAGCGGCTCGGCCTGTTTGATTGCGGCCTTGTTCGGCCTGGCCGCCGGGGCTTGGGTTGCCACTGCTCGCTTCCCCGGCCACCGTGCGCTGCAAATCGCTTTGTCCACGCTGCTGGCGCTGCCTTCGGTGTTGGTGGGCTTGGTGGTGTATTTGCTCCTGTCGCGCAGTGGGCCCTTGGGTTCTTGGGGCATCTTGTTCACGCCGACGGCGATGGTGCTGGCGCAAACGGTGCTGGTCTTGCCCGTCATCGCGGCCCTGACGCAGCAGTTGGTGCGCGACAGCTTGCGCGAGGGCGGCGAGCAGCTTCGTTCCATGGGTGCGGGGCCATTTACTGCCGCCTGTTTGATGTTGGTCCACGAGCGCTGGGCGGTGCTGACGATCATGTTGACCGCTTTTGGTCGCGCGATTTCCGAGGTCGGTGCCGTGATGATTGTGGGCGGCAATATCGACGGCGTGACCCGTGTTATCACCACCTCGATTGCGCTGGAGACTAGCAAGGGTGATTTGCCACTGGCGCTGGCGCTGGGCTTGTTGTTGCTGGGTCTGGTCGGTCTCATCAATCTCTTGATCGCGCTGGTGCAAGCTTGGCAGCGATCGCAGGGCGGCCATTCGGAGTACGCCAAGTGAGTGATGAGTTACTGAGACTGACTGAGGTCGGCGTGTCCTACGGCCCTGTGCAGGCCTTGAACGAGGTCACGCTGCAAGTCAAACAGGGCGAGTTCATCGCCCTGGTCGGTGCCAATGGCTCGGGCAAGACCACACTTCTGCAGGCCATGCATGGCTTGCTGCCCCTGAGCGGTCAGCGGCTGTTGACCAGGGGCAGTGGTCGCCAAGTGATGGTTTTTCAGCGGCCTTTTTTGCTGCGCTTATCGGTGTGGCGCAATGTCTGGCTGGCGCTTTGGTTGGCCGGTGTGCCACGCGGGGAGCGGTCGGCGCGGGTGGACGAGGCCTTGCAGCGGGTCGGGCTGGCAAGCCTGCGCGGGCGGCCCGCACGCGCGCTGTCGGGTGGCCAGCAGCAGCGCCTGGCCCTGGCGCGGGCCTGGAGCTTGCGGCCTGCCATCCTTTTTCTGGACGAACCGACGGCCAGTCTTGATCCCTCGGCCAAACAAGAGATCGAAACTTTGCTGGCGGGCTTCAAGGCCGCCGGACTCACCTTGATCATGAGTACGCACAATCTGGGCCAGGCCAAACGCCTGGCCAGCCGTGTGATCTATCTGGACCGTGGCAAGATCGGAGCCGATTTGCCCTGTGCAGATTTTTTCAAAGAGCACGGGCAGGGCGCCAGGCTGGAGCTGTTTCTAAAAGGGGAGTTGAGATGGGATTTGTGATGAAAGCGGCTGCTGCATTTTTGCTGGCTTTGAGTTTGAGTACCGCGCCTACGCAAGCGCAGGCGCAAGAGCGCACCCTCGTGATGGCCTCAACTACCAGCACCGAGCAGTCGGGCCTGTTCGCTCATCTGCTGCCGGCCTTCAAAAAGGCCAGCGGCATCGAGGTCCGCGTGGTGGCGCAGGGCACCGGCCAAGCGCTCGATATGGGCCGGCGCGGAGACGCCGACCTGCTCTTTGTCCACGACCAAGTGGCCGAGGAGAAGTTCGTTGCCGAAGGATTTGGCTTGGCGCGCCGGGCCGTCATGTTCAATGATTTTGTGCTGGTAGGACCTGCCCTTGACCCGGCCGGCGTGCGCGGCCAGGATGTGGTGGCGGGCTTGAATAAACTGAGCTCTTCCAAGGCGATCTTCGTGTCGCGCGGCGACAAGAGTGGTACCCATGCGGCCGAGTTGCGTTTCTGGAAGGCCGCCGGCATAGGCGACCCCTCTGTAAAGGCAGACGGCAGTCTGTTCGACTACCGCGCCTGCGGCTGCGGCATGGGCCCGGCGCTGAACATTGCCTCCAGTGTCGACGGCTACGTGCTGACCGATCGTGGCACTTGGTTGTCTTTCAAGAATCGCGGCAATCTGGCCGTGCTGGTGCAGGGCGACAGGCGCTTGTTCAACCAGTATGGCGTGATCGTCGTCAACCCGGCCAAGCACCCGCATACCAAGACGACGCTGGCGCAGGCTTTCTCGGACTGGGTGGTGTCGCCCGAGGGGCAGGCCAGCATTAGCGCCTACAAAATCGGTGGCGAACAACTGTTTTTTCCTAACGCCAACAACTGACGCAAGGCAGAGCCGCGACGTGATTGATCCAGCAGATATTACCGGCCTGATCCTGGCCGGCGGGCGTGGCAGCCGCATGGGCGGCGCCGACAAAGGCTTGCAGCCCTACCAAGGCACGGCTCTGGCCCTGCATGCGCTCTTGCGCCTGGGGCCGCAGGTGGGCGAAGTCATCATCAATGCCAACCGCAATCTGGGTGCTTACGAGTCCATGGGCGCGGCCGTGTGGCCCGACAGCTTGCCCGACTTTGCCGGTCCGCTGGCCGGCTTCATGGCCGGGCTGGAGCATTGCGAAACGCCCTATATGGTGACCGTGCCTTGCGACTCGCCGCTCTTTCCCGCCGACCTGGTGGCGCGGCTGGCGGCAGCGCTGGAGGCCGAAGGGGCGGAGATGGCCATGGTCGTCACCTTGGAGGGCGAGCCGCCGGTGCGCCAGCCCCAGCCGGTGTTTTGCTTGTTGAAGACGGAATTGCTGGAGAGTTTGGTTCGCTTCACCCAGGCCGGGGAAGCCAAGATCGGCAAATGGGCCGCGCAGCATCGCTGCGCGCGTGTCGTGTTCGAGGACGCAAAGGCCTTCGCCAACGCCAATACATTGGCTGATTTGCAAGACTTGTCCGACCAGGCTTGAATCCCCATGCGCTCTTTGCCTAGGCTGACCCAATGCAGCGCGCCGCTGACCCGCGAGGTCAGCGTGCTGGACGAGTTCGGGCTGCGCCGCAGCCTGCACATCCCGGCCGAGCGGCCTTTGACGGTGTTTGTTGACAAGCGCGAGTTGGTGACCTTGATGACCTTGGGTCAGGCGCCCGAGTTATTGGTGCTGGGCTATCTGCGCAACCAGCGTTTGGTCAGCGATGTGGGCGAGGTCGAGTCGATCACGGTAGATTGGGAGGTGGGCGCAGCGGCCGTGCGCACGCGCGCCGGCATTGCCCAGATCGAAGAAAAGACTGCGCAGCGCATCGTCACCACCGGCTGCGGCCAGGGCACGGTGTTTGGTGCCCTGATGGCCGATGTGAACAGCGTGCAGTTGCCCAGCGCGGCCAGCGCGCGCCTGCGCCAAAGCAGCTTGTACGCGATGCTGGAGCAGGCCCGCAAGCTCGACAGCGTCTATAAGAAAGCCGGCTCCGTGCATGGCTGCGCGCTATTCTGCGGCGAGCAGATGCTGGTGCATATGGAAGATGTGGGTCGCCACAACGCGATCGACAGCATCGCCGGTTGGATGTGGATGCAATCGGAAATGTCCGGTGAATCGCCAGTGAGCGGCGCCGACAAATGCTTTTACACCACCGGTCGCTTGACCAGCGAGATGGTGATGAAGTCGGCCCAGATGGGCGTGCCCATCATCGTCTCGCGCAATGGCATCACGCAGATGGGCCATGCTTTGGGCCTGCAGCTGGGCCTGACCTTGATCGGCCGGGCCAAGGGCCGGCATTTCATTTGCTACAGCGGCTTTGATCGCTTTGACAGCGAGCCGGAGCCGGCGCGACTACTTTCGGAGGCGTCGTGAGCGACGAACACAAGGCCTTGCAGGCGCTGCTGAGCCGCTATTCGGTTGGCCCCAAGCACCTGAGCGAGCCGGGGCCCAGTTCGGCCGATTTGAGCCTGATGGTGGAGGCGGCCCTGCGCGCGCCCGACCATGCCGAACTGCTGCCGTTTTGCTTCAAAGTCGTGCGCGGCGCGGCGCGGGCGCAGATGGCCGAACTGTTCGCTGCCGCCGGCCGGGCGGCGGGCAAGGATGCGGCCGGTGCTGCGCTGGACGCCGAGCGCGCGCTGCGGGCGCCGGTCACGGTGGCGGTGCTGGCGCGCATCGATCTGGGTCACCCGCTGGTGCCGGCGCATGAGCAATGGGCTTGCGTGGGCGGGGCGCTGAGCAACTTTCTCAATGCCGCGCATTTATTGGGTTATGGCGGCAAGATGCTGTCCGGCGCCAAGGTACGCGATGCCGCCATCATGGCCGCGTTTTGCGGCCCCGGCGAAACGCTGCTGGGCTGGATCGCCCTGGGCACGCCGCTGCGGCGCGCCACCGGACCCTCGAGAAAGGGCGGCGTGGCGCTCGCCCTTTCTGAATGGCCTCAGCCGGCCAAACCTACATAGACGTTCTGCACATCATCCTGGCCGTCGATCGCGTCCAGGAAATGCTCGACCTCGGCCATTTCGGCCTCACCCAAAGTGACCGGGCTCTTGGACTTGTAGCCAATCTTGGCCGACAGCACGGTGAATCCGAAGTTAGGCAGGGCGCGGCAAACCAGGTCCAGATCGGTCGGCTCTGTCAAAAACAGTGTCGCCCCGTCTTCGCCGGGCTCAAAATCCTGCGCGCCCGCTTCGATTGCCGCCAATTCGGGGTCAGCACCAGGATTCGGCGCGGCTTCTATCATGCCCAGATGGTCAAAGTCCCAGGACACCGACCCGGCGGCGCCGAGTTGGCCCTTGCGAAAACACACGCGAATCTCGGACACGGTGCGGTTGAGGTTGTCGGTCAGGCATTCCACGATCACCGGCACACGGTGAGGCGCAAAACCCTCGTAGGTGACGCGTTCGAAATGCACCGGGTCGCCCAGCAAGCCCGCGCCTTTCTTGATTGCGCGCTCAATCGTGTCGCGCGGCATCGAGACTTTTTTGGCCTGTTCGACCACCAAGCGCAGGCGCGCGTTCATATCGGGGTCGGCGCCGTTGCGAGCCGCCACCATCAAGTCTTTTGACAGTTTGCCGAAGGCACGGCCGCGTGCATTCGCAGCCAGGTCCTTGTGTTTAGCTTTCCATTGCGCGCCCATTTAGGAGTCTCCTTGGTTGAAGGCCGGGTTTATACAGCAAGCAGCCCCAGGCCTCGAATTGAAATAGTTCTTACATCAAGCCGTCAAACGGCAGCACGTCAACGAGATCGCCCACCGCCACATCACCTTGTTCGTGGCCCAACAAGACCAGGCCATTGGCCTGACTCATGCTCGACAAGATGCCCGAGCCCTGGTTGCCGGTGATGGCGACTTGCCATTGGCCGTCTGGGCGGCGCGTCACGACGCCGCGCTGATACTCGGTGCGGCCGGCCTTCTTGCGCAGCATGCCGGTGCTGGCCGCGCGCAGCATGGGCATGGGTTCTGGGCTGGCACCGCTCATGCGCAGCAAGGCTTCGCGAACAAAGGCATAGAACGTCACCATCACCGCCACTGGGTTGCCCGGCAGGCCGAACAGCAGCGCTGTTTTGCCCTCGCTGCGAATGCGCCCGATCGCCATCGGCCGGCCGGGCCGCATCGCGATGCGCCAAAACAGCACCTCGCCGAGTTCGGCCATCACCCGCTTGGTGTGGTCAGCCTCGCCGACGCTGACGCCGCCGGAGCTGATGACGGCGTCTGCTTCGGCCGCTGCACGAGAAAACGCCTCGCGCAGCGCCTCGGGCTGGTCGCGCACGATGCCCAGATCGATCACCTCGACACCGAGTCGCTCCAGCATCGCCCACATCGTGTAGCGGTTGCTGTCGTAGACGCAGCCGGGAGGCAGTGGCTCGCCCAAGCCTCTTAACTCGTCGCCGGTGGACATGATGGCGACCTTGAGGCGCCGCCAAACCAACACCTCGGCCAGCCCCAAGGAGGCCAGCAGTCCCAGGTCGGCCGGCTTCAAGACACGCCCAGCCTCCAAAGCCACGCTGCCCAGCGCCAAGTCCTCGCCGGCCAGACGGCGGTTGTCGCCGGCGCGCAGGAGACCGGCAGGGATCACGATGAAATTGCCGTCCCTGCGGGTGAATTCCTGCGGCACCACGGTGTCCAGCCCCGGCGGCATCAAGGCGCCGGTCATGATGCGTTGGCAATGGCCAGAGCCTATGGCCGCGCTCGGCGCGGCGCCGGCCAGGCTGGTGCCGGCCAGGCGCAGCCGCGTCTCGCCGCCAGGCGATAGGTCACTGGCGCGCAAGGCATAGCCGTCCATGGCCGAGTTGTCGGCAGCCGGCACCTGCAGCGGCGAGATAACGTCGGCCGCCAGCACCCGGCCCAGCGCGGCGCGCAGCCCCAGCTTTTCCGACTGTTGCGGCAGGGGCAAGAGCTCCTTGATGAACTGCTGCGCCAGATCGACCCGCAGCGCCTGCGGGTCATAACCGGCCAGGCTAGCGGCAATGGCTTCAAAAGAGGGGTTCATGCCAGGCCTTCCGGCCGTGTCTTCGGCGCATTCCGGGTTTCATTCAAGGCTGCATGCACGCGCAAGGCCACATAGGCATCGTTGGCGGCGTAAAGCAGCTGGCGCTCCGTCAGCTGGCGCTCGGCCCAGTTGGAGGTGGTGATCTTCTTCGACTTGTGGAATTTCTGCTCAAACATGATGGCCACGGCGGCACGCGCGCCGGTCGAGTTGGCATAGCCGTCTTTGCGGAAAACCTGGTTCAAGTCCAGCACGTTGGCCAAGCGAAAGCCCAGCTTGTGCTGAATCTGCTCATGATCGGACTCCAGCCCGAAGCCGACCTTCAAGACCTTGCTGGAACACAGCAAGTCGGCCAGATATTGCCGGCAATCGTCCTGATGCAGCTGAAAGATATAAGCCCGCTGCAAGGTCGCAAATTGCACGATGTGAGGGCCTTCGCTGACGCTGTCTTTCAAAAAGGTCGGTTTGGACTCGGTGTCGAAGCCGACCACACCGGCCTGCGCAATGTCCGCCGCAGCTGCTTCAAATTGGGGCAGCGTGGTCGGCACCAGGATCTGGTCCAAACGCAAGCATTCAAACGGCGGCAGCAAGGTGGTTTGTTCTTTGCTCGGGGCTATTTTTCTTGTCATATCCGGGGTTCAGTTCGGTCAGTTTCAACGCAGACGGCGGCTCATCAAGTCCTTGGCCAGCACTTGTCCGTCCTGCAGCTTGATCGCACCCTCCAGCCGCCCATAGCGGGTGAAACCACATCCCTCGTACAGGCGCACGGCGCGGGTGTTGCTGGAAGTCACCGTCAGGGTCACCAACTCCAGCACCGGCTCGCCCTGCAGCAGCGTCAAGGCCCGCTCCAGCAAGCGGCGGCCCACGCCCTGGCCATGCATCTCGTCGCTGACCATCATGCCGACGATGTGGGCGATATGGCGCACCTTGATGCGCGCCTCATGCTCGCAGCTGATGGCGCCAATCATGCGAGGCCCGGCCCAGGCGCACAGCGTAAAGAGGTTGGCCCCATCGCCTCCGCCGCTGAGGCGGCCTCGGTAACTGTCGGCATCGCGCTTGAGTTCGGTGGCAGCGTCCGAGGTGAAAGCCTGGGGGTGGGCGGCCAGCATGCCGTCGCGCAGCTGCTTGTAGGCGCTTAAGTCGGCCAGGCGCATCAGCTTGATGGGCGGGTCGGTGCTCATGTCCTGGTTCGGCATTGATATTCAGCCGCCGATATAGTGCATTTCAACCCGGCGCTCGCCGTCGCCCAGGCTTGAAACGCCACTGGCACGCAGCTGCGAATAGCGGTCCGCGCGTGCGCCCCACAGTAGGCCGATGGCGCCGCTGAGTTCGGCCTCACTCGCGCCGCTGCGCAGCAAGGCGCGCAAGTCGTGGCCACGGTGGGCGAACAAGCAGGTGTAGAGCTTGCCCTCGGTGGACAGGCGGGCGCGGTTGCAGTCGCCGCAAAAGGCTTGGGTAACGCTGGAGATCAGGCCGATTTCGCCTTGGCCGCCGGCATTTTCGGAATCGTAACTCCAGCGTTCGGCCGTTTCGCCGGCGACGCTGGCCGACAGCGGCAGCAAGTCAAATTCTTCGCGCAGCCGTGCCAACACCTCGCTTGACGGCAGCACCTCGTCCATGCGCCAGCCATTGGTGGCGCCCACATCCATGTATTCGATGAAGCGCAGCGTTACGCCGCTGCCGCGAAAATGCCGCGCCATCGGCAAAATCTCTTGGTCATTGACGCCGCACTTGACCACCATATTGACCTTAATCGGGCCCAGACCCGCCGCTTGCGCCGCCTCGATGCCGGCCAAGACCTCGGCGACGGGGAAGCCCACATCGTTCATGCGCTGAAACACCGCATCGTCGAGCCCGTCCAGACTGACCGTCACGCGCTGCAAGCCGGCGGCCTTCAGCGAGGCGGCCTTGCGAGCCAGCAGCGAGCCATTGGTGGTCAGCGTCAGGTCCAGCGGCAGCCCCTCGGGCGTGCGGATCTCGCTGAGCATTTCGATCAGCGCCTCGATATGTCGGCGCAGCAGCGGCTCGCCGCCGGTCAGGCGCAGCTTTTGCACGCCGTGGGCGACAAAGACGCGCGCCAAGCGGGTGATTTCTTCAAAGCTGAGCAGGTCGCTGTGCGGCAAGAACTCGTAATGCTTGTCAAACACCTGCTTGGGCATGCAGTAGCTGCAGCGGAAATTGCAGCGGTCGGTGACCGAAATGCGCAGATCGCGCAGCGGCCGGCCCAGTGCGTCGGCCAGCAAACCCGTCGGGGGCAGCATCTGTGCAGGCAGCTTGGGCAGCGCCTGGCCACTGCGTTGGTCGAGGATGGGAATGACCTTGTCTGACATAGCGCTGCATTGTGCCCGCTTCGGGCGGGCCGCCTCAGAACTTCAGTCAGCACCAGTCGCATCCATGCGGGTCACGCCAATTCAGATTAGCAAATTGGCCTTGTTGCGTTCGAGTTCGTCGTGCAATTGCTCGGCCCGGAACAGGGCGTGATGTGCTGTGCTGTGCTGCTGCAGGTCTGTTGCGAGCGGTTCGGCCGCTGGCGATAGCCGGTCCGTCAGCAAATTGGCCGATGGGCCTTGCAGCAAATCATGCAGGGTCGGACCTGAGCTGTCCTTGTTGTTGGCCGGCGGCGCTTGCGCAAACCAGACGTCGACCAACTCATGGGTCTGGCCGTCGGCGGTTTTGAAGTTGGAAGCCATGCCGATCAGATTGCCGTTTTGGATCACTTCTTGGTGGTTCGCATTCAGATCCAGCTCGACGACGCCCAACTCGGCCAGGCTGTGCAGCTGGCCTTTGGAGCTGTTGCTGGCGCCGACCCAGACCTGCAGATGATTGAACTCAGTGTCGGCGGCCGAGATCTTGCCGTCGTGATTGCTGTCCAGCTGTGCCAAGGCATGAAAGCCGTTGTCGGCCAGATGGCCGTTGTTCAGCTTGGTGGCCGTGCCAAAAAGCTCGGCGCCGTTGTCGATCTGCCCATTGCCGTTGCGATCCAATGCCAGCATGCCGTTGCCGGCAGCGGCCCAGCCGATTTGCGAGGCATGGCCATTGGCATTGATGTCAAAGGTGACGCCGTTCTCAACGCCGAGGGTATGCGCACCTGCACCAACACCGTCGCTGACGCCAATGCCGCTCAGATCCAGCATCAGCGGCGAGGCGGCGGCCAGGACCCCTAACTGTGCCGGCGTCATCGCTTCGCGCTGCGTGCCTGTGAATGCGGCCACATGGGCCATGTCCATGGTGGCGAGTTGCTCGGTGCTGAGCGCGGCGATCTGGCCTTGTGTGAGGGCCGCCACGTCTGTCATGGGCAGCGCATTGAGCTGCGCGCCGGACAAGGTCGTGATGGCGGCAGTGCTGAGCGCTGCGATTTGGGCCGGCGCAAACAAAGCCAGGTGGCTGGGTCCAATCACATCGACTTGGGCCGCGCTCAGTGCCGCCACTTGCGCAGGCAACAAGGCCTTCCACTGCAAGGGCTCCATTGCGCTGATGTGCTGGGCGCTCAGCTGGGCCAGGTCGGCCGGGGAAAGTGCCACGATCTGCACCGCCGTCAGCGCCGCCAGCTGGTCGGGGCGGAACTCACCAAACTGTGACGGCGCCATCGCTTTCAAAGCGTCAACGCTGATGCCGGGCATTTGCGCCGCACTCAGGGCGCCGAACTGAGCATCGCTCAGGGTCAAGACCTGCGGCACGGTCAGGCCGGCCAGTTGCGTGACGCTGAGGGCAGCGATATGACTGGTCGGGAGTTCGCTGAGCCGGAACGGCGCAATTGCCGCCAATTGCGTCGGCGACAGCTCGCCGATATGGGTGGGGCTCAACCCTTTCAGTTGCTCCAGGCTCAGCGAGCCGATCGCGGCCGTGCTCAGTGCGACCAGTTGCTGCGGCGCAAAGGCATTGATCTGCGTGCCGCTGAGGCCTTGCAGCTGCTGGGTTGTCAGCAGATTGATTTGTCCGACATTGAGGGCTTGCAAGGCCGCGGCCGACATCGCATGCAACTGGCCGGCGTCGAGTGCGGTAATCTGGCTTTCGCCCAAGGCGGCAATTTGGGCCGGCCGCAAGGCGCCGAAGTTGTCGGCGCTGATGGCGTCCAGCGCGGCCGTCGTCAAAGCGCGCAGGCTGTCCGGGTTGATGGCCTGCAGCTGGGCGCTGCTGAGCAACACGATCTGCGCCGAGCTCAGCGCCTGGATTTGGCTCGCGTTGAGCGCTTTCATGGTGTCCAGACCCAAGAGCGGCAATTCGTTCTTGTTCAGCGCTTCGACCTGCGCGCTGCTCAGCGCCAGCATTTGCGTGCTGCTGAAGGCGGCGAATTGGGCGCTGCTGAGGCTGTGCAAGGCCGCGACCGACAGCGCTTCCATCTGCGCGGTGCTCAGGCTGGCCAACTCGGCCGTGCTCAAGCCCGGTGCTTGCGTGGAGGTCAGCGCGGCCAGCTGGGCGGTGCTGATTTCGGGTCTGGCCTGGGCCGTGATTTGCGCGATCGCGGTGCTGCTCAGGCTGGCGAAAGTTGCGGTGCTGACGGCGGCCAGGTCATTCATGACCAGCGCGGTCAGCTGATCACTGCTCAAGGTTGCGATGGCCGCGGGCTGCAAGGCGTAGACCTGCTGGCTGGAGAAGGCATCCAGCTGCGCGCTGTTCATTGCCCCCAGCTCAGCGCCGGTCAGCGCCTGCGTCTGCTCGGTCGTCAGTGCGGCCAGATGGGCGATGCTGAGCAGCTTGATGGCCGAGGTGGACAGGGCCGGGATGGTCGCGACATTCAGCGCCGCGACCTGGGCCGGGCTGAGCGCCAGGATGTCGGCGCTGCTGAAGCCTTGAATCTGGAGGCTGGTCAGGCCAGCGACTTGGGCCGTGCTCAGCAAGGGCAGGGCCGCACTCAACGATGGCCAGACATTGGCCGCCAGCGCGCCGATCTGCGCACTGCCCAGGGCCTGGAGCTGGGTGCCGCTGAACTCTTGCACCTGCGTGCTGTCGAGTTGGCGCAGGGCCAGGTTCGAGAGCGATTGGATTTGCAGCGTCGACAAGGCCTGGACCTGCGTTTGTGAAAGGCTGATCAGAGCGCTGCCGCTGAGCGCGCGTATCGCATCGGTCTCAAGGCCTTGCAACTGTTGTGTCCCCATGGCACGCCACTGCTGGGTGCTGAAGCCGCTCAAGGCGGCAGCATCCAAGGCGCCGGCCTGGCCGACGCTCAGGCGCGCTACCTGCGCTGTCGACAAGGCGCTCAGCTGGCGTGCGCCCAGCTCGCCCCATTGCTCATCGCTGAGCATGCCCAGGTGATGGGTGCCCAGGCTGCGCAGTGCCGCGCTTGACAGGCTCAGCACTTGCTGCGAGTTCAGGGCTAGCACGGCGTCAGGCGCCAAACTATTGAATTGAGCGGTAGTGAGCACGGCGATGGCGGCCGTGTTCAAGGCGCCTGCCTGGGCGCTGTTGACGGCGGACCATTGCGCATTCGACCAGGCGTGAGCGGCTTGCGTGCCCAAGACCTGCATCTGGGCGGTGGTCAGGGCGGCCAATTGCGATGTCGTCATCGCCTCCGCCGCCTTGGCCGACAAGGCCCCCAAGGCCTCGGTGCTGACGGCCGCGATCTGGCCGGGTGACAAGAGCGTCATCTGGTGCGCGGTCAGCCCGGCCACTTGTTGCCCGCTCAGGCCCGCAATCTGCGCGTTGCTGAAGGTCGCGATGGCGGCATCGCCGAGCGACTGGATTTGCACCGCCCGCAGGCCTGCCAGCTGGGTCGGCGTCAGGCTATCGAGGCTGAGCACCTTGATCGCATCGAGCGACAGGCTGCCTATGGCCGAAGGGCTCAGTGCCTGCACCTGCAGATGCGAGAGCGCTTGCAGCTGAACGCCGCTCATGGCTTGCAGCTGGCGCGTGCCCAGCGCCTCCAATTGGTCTATGGTCAGGCCTTGCACGGCCGCAGCGCTGAGGCGGTTGAACTGGCTGGCGCTGAGTGCGGCCAGCTCGCTTGGCGTCAGCATCGATGCTTGGGCGCTGCCCAGCCCAGCGATTTGTGTCAGGGTCAGCGCGGCCACATTGGCGGGGCCGAGCGCGGCCCATTGATCGATATTGAGCACTTGCAGCTGGGACACGTCCAGGCTGGTCAGGGCCAATTTGGACAGCGACGCAATTTGACCGGGCTCGAGCGCTTTGAGCTGCTCGGCGCTCAAGGCCTGGGCTGCGCCTGCACCAAGGGCGCGCAAGGCCGTGTTGCTGAAGGCGGCCAGTTGCTCGGGCAAAAATGTCTTGATCTGATGGGCTTGCAGGCCGGCCGCCTGGGCCGCACTGAGGCCGCCCAATTGGTCCAGACTCAGCGAGGCCAATACGGCGTCGGGCAAGGCACGCAGCTGAGCCGGGCCGAAGCCCGCGAACTGCGCGCCACTCAGGGCCGCGATGTCGGCCGTGCTCAAGGCGGCCACCTGGCTGTTGTTCAAGGCGCCCAGCGTGCTTGGGCTGATGAAGCGGAATTGCTCTGGGCTCAGCTGGCTGATTTGCGCCGGCGAGGCGCCGGCAAACTGGCGCGCCGTGATGGCCGCCAGTTGATCGGCGTTCAAGGAGGCGATGGCCTCGGCGCTCAGTCGGCCGAACTGATTGGCCGTCAATCCTGCCACCTGTGTGGCGCTCAGCGCGTCGATTTGCTGTGCACCCAAGGCGCTGATCTGTGCCGTGCCGAGCAAGGCAATCTGCGCCGGCGAGAGAGCGGCCAGCTGGGAGGGCGTCAAGCCCACCATCACGCCGCTGGTCAGCGCATTGATGGCCGAGCCGGAGAGGGCGCGAAACTGATCCGCATCCAAAGCCGCGACCTGGCTGCTGCTCAGCGAACCGGCGCCGGCGCTGCCCAGGCCGCTGATGGCTTGGGTGCTGAGGACGGCGATTTGCTCGAGGCTGAGCTGGCGCAGCTGCGCGGCACTGAAGCCGCCCATTTGCGCCGAGCTGATGGCCGCGATTTGCTCGATGCCCAGTTTCCCGATCAGCTCACCACCCAAGCCCTTTAACTGAGCGGCGTTCAGTGCTTGAAACTGTTTATCGCTGAGTGCTTCATAGTCCTCGGAATTCATGCCGGCCAGCTGGCTGCTGCTCAGGCTGCGCAAGGTATTCACGGACAAGGCTGCGACATCGCTGCTGCTCATCAAACCGAACTGCGCGCTATTGAGGCCCAGCAGCTGTTTGCTGCTGAGCAGGCCGACTTGATCGGCGCTCAGATCGGCAAGTGCCTGATTGCTCAGGCGGCCGAACTGGCTGGAGCTCAGCGCCATCAGCTGCGCGCTGTTCAAGCTGCCGACGATGCCAGCGTCCAAGCCGGCTAGCTGCGTGCTGCTCAGCGCGGCAATCTGCGGGTTGCTGAGCGCGCCGAGTTGATCCGTGTCGAGCTGATTGAGCTGGGTGATTTGCAATGCGCGCACCGCCTGGGTGCTGAACGAGCGCACCTGCTCAAACTGCAGCGCGTCGAGCTGTGCCTCCGTCAAGGCCGCGACGCTGCTGCCGGCCAAGCCGCGCAAGGCGGCCGTGCTCAGGGCGGCGATCTGGCCCTCATCCAGCAGCTGCAGTTGGTGCGTGCTGAAAGCATTGAGCTGGCTGGAGCTGAAGAAGCCGACCTGCTCGGTGCTGAAGGCGGCCAGCGCGAGGTCTGACAAACCGCGCAAGGCCGCGCTGCTCAAACCTTTGATTTGCGCCGGGTCGAGTGCGGCGATTTGCTCAGGGCTCAGCCCTTGCAAAGTGGCGCTGCTCATGCCGGCCAGGGCTGCGCTGGACAGCGCATGCAACTGCGTGTCCGACAGACCGGCCAGGGCCAAGCTGTTCAGCCCAGCCGCCTGGGCCGAGCTGAAGGACGAAATTTGGGCTTCACTGAGGCTGCCCAATTCGCTGGCATCGAGCTGGGCGATATGGCGGCTGCCGAGGCCGCGCAGCTGTGCGGTTTCCAGGCTTTGTAGATCGCTGGCGTCCAGGGCATTGAACTGCGTCGTGCTCAGCACGCCGAGTTGGCTGCTGCTCAAACCGTCAAGTTGAGCGGTGCCGAGTGCGTCCAACTGGGCGCTGCTCAATGCCTGGACTTGGGCCGTGGCCATGGCGCGCAGCTGATTCGATGCGAGCGCGCCCAGTCCTTCGTCGCTGAAGGCGGCGATCTGTTGAGTCTTCAAAGTGCGAATCTGAAGCTCTGAAAAGCTCTGCACCGTGTCTGCGTGCAAGCCGGCAATTTGACTGGGGCCAATGGCCGTCAAGGCCGCATTCGAGAGGGCTTGAACCTGCGGCGAGGCCAAAGCGCCCAGCCATTCGGGCTGCAGCGCGGGCGCTTGGGCACTGGTCAGGGCACGCAGGCCGACGACGCTCAGTGCGGCAATCTGATCGTTGTGCAAGGCGCCCAGCAAGCTGCTGGGCAGCAAGGGCATGGCGCGCGCGTTCAGGCCTGCCATGGCGTCTATGCTCAGTGCTACCACTTGCTCAGGGCTGATGCTCAGCCAGCCGCGCGACGAGATGGCGCTGACCTGGATCGCGGTCAAGGCAGCCACTTGCTCGTTGTTGAAAGCCTGCCAATCACTGCTGGTGAGCGCGGCAATCGCTGTCGTCGACAGCTTGGCAATTTGCTCCGGTGGCAGATTGGACATAAACGTCATGTGAAACTCCGATTCACCAAAATCCTGTTCAAGTTTTGCTTTTCTTGTCCGATAAATGTAGTGAGCCCCGAGGTTTCGTGGTCGCCGGAAATGCGGCCCACTTTGCCCTTGTGCTTGGCGTTCGCCGCGCTGGATGGCTCGCAAACGCCTGAAATGGACGGTAAACACCGGCCTGTTGCTTTAATTGCAGCCTTGTGGCGGCCAAGCCGAAATACTCGCCAGACATTGCCCTAAACGGCGCGCGATGTTTGAATGCGGGCATGCCGCTCACGCAAACTCTGCTTCACCCCGATCTGGCGCGCTTCGTTGCCTTCGGCGAAGTTCGGATTGACCTTGTCCGCGACGAGGATCAGCGCTGGCGCAGTGCTTGCGCCGGCTCGCCCTGGCAGGTGGCGATGGCGATGTCCAGCTTGGGAGAGCTCAGTGCCTACGCTGGTGCGATCAGCTCGGACCTGTTTGGGCAAGATATCTGGCGCGCCTGTACGGACGCCAATCTGGATTTGCGCTATTTGCAGCAGCTCCCTCGCCCGCCGCTGCTGAACTTCATCGACGCGGAAGAAGCCCCCGACGGGTTTTTCGTCGGTGCCGACAGCGCGGATCAGCATTTTCGGCCCGAGGGCCTGCCTGCCGGCTGGGTCAAGGCGCTGCGCTGGGCTCACTTTGGAGGCCTGGGGCTGGTGCGCCAACCGCAGGCCCAGCGGCTTGAGGCCTTGGCCGCTGGCCTTAAAGCAGAGGGCAAGAAGATTGCTTACGCCCCCGGCTTTCGGACCCTGATGGATTCCCGCTATGACGACAGCCTGGAGCGCATGTGCCGTCTTGCCGATGTCATCAAGGTCTCAACCGCCGAGCTGTGCGGTTTGTTTCGCAGCGCAGACTATCACTCCGGTCTGGCTCAGATCGGGGCCTGGAATCCGGGTGCTTTTGTGCTGCTGACGCGTGGTGCCCAGGGCGCCACGCTATACAGCGGGAGCGGTGAGTGGCATGCCGAGCCACCGCAATTGGAGGACCTTGCAGGCAAGACAGCGCTCGGCCTGGGTGATGCTGCGATAGCGGGTTTGTTGTCCAGTCTGATGCGCGAGCCGGCAGCGCCGCCCGAGCAACATTTGCGCTGGGCGGTCGCAGCGGCCACGGCCGCCTGCACGGCGAGCAGTGACTATGCCTTGCCGCGCGCGCAGCCCTGGACTTTGCCGCGGGCTCTGGTGGCGACCTTGGCGGCCCGAGTGCGGGTACTGCCGGGCGAGTAACTATTTGCCGGCCAGGCCGGCAGCGCGCGGTTTGTGCAGTTGGGTGGGCAGTTTTGGGCGATCTGCCTCCTGCGCTGCCAGTGGCGGCACCTCTTGCATGCTGGCCAGACAGCGCAGGGTCAGGTCTTGATAGGTCTGCGTGCCGGCCAGCTTCCATTTGATTTCGTCCTCGCTCAAGGGCCGCATCACCTTGGCCGGCAGGCCGGCAATCAGTGATTTCTCGGGCAGCTTGAGCCCGGCGCGCACGAAGGCGCAGGCGGCGACGATGCTGTAGGCGCCGACCTCGGCCTCGTCCATCACCACCGCGTTCATGCCTACCAGCGCATCGTGGCGCACCACACAACCATGCAGCACGGCGCCGTGGCCGATATGGCCATTGGCCTCGACCACGGTCTCCGAGGCCGGAAAGCCGTGCATCACACAGCTGTCCTGCACATTCACGCCTTCGTGCAAGACGATGCGGCCAAAGTCACCACGCAAGCTGGCCAAGGGGCCGACGTAGCAGCCGGGGCCGATGATCACATCACCGATCAGTACGGCGGTCGGGTGAACATAGGCGCTGGGGTGGACGACGGGAATCACGCCGTCGATGGCGTAGCAAGGCATCTGTGAATCCTTTGTTTTCGGGCTGCGCCGGGCCCGGGAGGGGGAGGGATCTAGGGTTTCCACTAGATCACCTTGGCTTGCGCTAAATCAAAGCGCACCTTACGATCTACCGACCGGTCGGTCAAGAGTGTTTTTGGGGAAGTTCCGAAGCACCTTGGCCGCTTTGACACTTGAGGCCCGCCATGCATGACCCCTTGATCGAGATCAGCCAAGACGGCGCAGTGCGGACGCTGACGCTCAATCGCCCGGCCGCCTTGAATGCGTTTACCAGCGCCATGTTGGCCCAGATGCGGGCCGCCCTGGATGCGGCCGCAGACGACGCGGGCGTGCGCTGTGTGGTCATCACAGGCGCCGGGCGAGGCTTTTGCGCCGGTCAGGATTTGTCCGACCCCTTGGTTAATCCGAATTTGCAGCCCGGCGAAGCGCCCAAGGACATCGGCCATTTGCTCGATGCCTATTACATCCCTTTGGCGCTGCGCGTACGCAGCATGCCAGTGCCCGTGATCGCCGCTGTGAACGGCGTAGCGGCCGGTGCTGGCGCCAATTTCGCGCTGGGCTGCGATCTGGTCATTGCCGGCGCTTCGGCCAATTTCATCCAGGCCTTCTCCAAAATCGGCCTGATCCCGGATTGCGGCGGCACCTGGCTGCTGCCGCGCTTGGTCGGCCGCGCGCGTGCGTTGCAGTTGGCCTTGTTGGGCGAGAAGCTGCCGGCGGCCGAGGCGCAGGCCATGGGCTTGATCTATCGCTGCGTGCCCGACGAGGAACTTGCAGTCACGGCGCAAGCGCTCGCCCAGCGCCTTAGCCAAATGCCGGTGCGCGCGATGGCCCAAACGCGCCGTGCTTTTGACGAGGCGGGCAGGCTTGAATTCGAGGATGCCTTGAAGCTGGAGGCCATGCAGCAAAGCCGACTCGGTTTTGCCGATGACTATCAAGAGGGCGCGGCCGCATTTTTGCAAAAGCGCGCGCCCAAGTTCAGCGACCGTTAATCCAGGATTGGGCCAGGAGAAATCCCATGACCTCACAAGAAATTGCCGAAGCCGTACGGGACGGCATGTTCGCCAATGACCGGGCCAGCAAAGCGCTGGGCATGGATGTGCTGGCCATAGGCCCCGGCTCGGCGACGCTGGCGATGACGGTGACCGAGAGCATGCTCAACGGCTTCGACATCTGCCACGGCGGCATGGTCACGGCGCTGGCCGATTCGACCTTTGCCTTCGCCTGCAACTCCTATAACGAGCTGACCGTGGCTTCGGGTTTTGCTATCGACATCGTCGCACCCTCCAGGCTGGGCGACCGGCTCAAGGCGGTGGCCAAGGAAACCTCTTTGGCGGGACGCACCGGTGTTTATGACATCACCATCACCAACCAGGCCGATGAGTTGATTGCGGTGTTCAGGGGCCGCTCTTACCGCATCAAGGGCAAGCCGGTGGTGGCCCTGCATGGTCCCAGCGAGCCCCAAGGCTGAGCCTGAATCAAGGAAGACAAACTATGTATACCCAAGCGATGAGTGTGGGCCCGCAGGATGCGGCCGCCAAGGTCAAGAGTGCGGAGGACGCGGCCAAAGAAGCGGTGTTTGAGGCCCGGATCGATGCCGGCGACTTTATCGAGGCCAAGGACTGGATGCCCGAGCATTACCGCAAGACGCTGGTGCGCCAGATCAGCCAGCATGCGCATTCGGAAATTGTCGGCATGCTGCCCGAAGGCAACTGGATCAGCCGCGCGCCGACGCTCAAGCGCAAGGCGATTCTGCTGGCCAAGGTGCAAGACGAAGGCGGCCATGGCCTGTATCTTTATTCGGCCGCCGAGACCTTGGGCACCAGCCGCGATCAGATGCTCCATGCGCTGCATTCGGGCAAGGCCAAGTACAGCTCGATCTTCAATTACCCAACCACCAGCTGGGCCGATATCGGCGTGGTTGGCTGGCTGGTCGACGGCGCGGCCATCATGAACCAGGTGCCGCTGTGCCGCTGCTCCTACGCCCCCTATGCCCGGGCGATGATCCGCGTTTGCCGTGAAGAGAGCTTCCACCAACGCCAGGGTTATGAGTCGCTGCTGGTGATGATGCGCGAGGGCAATGTCGCGCAAAAAGCGATGGTGCAGGATGCGGTCAACCGTTGGTGGTGGCCGTCGCTGATGATGTTTGGCCCGGCCGACAAGGACTCGCCGAACTCCGAACAGTCGATCCGTTGGGGCATCAAGCGCATCACCAATGATCAGCTGCGTCAGAAGTTCGTCGACGCGACGGTGCCGCAGGCCGAGTTGCTGGGCATCACATTGCCGGACCCCGATCTGAAGTGGAACGAGGCACGCGGGGCGCATGATTTTGGCGCGATCGACTGGGCCGAGTTCTGGCGCGTCGTCGGCGGCGACGGGCCCTGCAACCGCGAGCGCCTCTCAGCCCGCGTCAAGGCTTGGGACGACGGTGCCTGGGTGCGCGAAGCCGCGCTCGCCCATGCCCGTAAACAAACAATCAAGGAGCAAGCAGCATGAGCACAGCAAACGAATGGCCATTGTGGGAAGTCTTTGTGCGTTCCAAGGCCGGGCTGGACCACAAGCATTGCGGCAGCCTGCATGCCGCCGACGCCAAGATGGCCGTGCAGATGGCCCGCGAGGTCTACACCCGGCGCCAAGAAGGCACCAGCATCTGGGTGGTGCTGTCGAATCAGATCGTCGCCTCGGACCCGGGCGAGAAGGGCATGTACTTCGACCCGATGGAAGACAAGGTGTATAGGCATCCGACCTTCTATGAGCTGCCCGATGCCATCAACCACATGTAATCCAGTCATGAGCCAAGCCTCCGTACAAGTCGGTTCCTCGCCACAGGTCCAATACCTGCTGCGCATCGGCGACAGCTGCCTGATCTTGGCCCAGCGCCTGGGTGAGTGGTGCGGCCATGCGCCCATCCTCGAAGAAGACCTGGCCCTCGCCAATATGGCCTTGGACCTGCTCGGCCAGGCTCGGGCCTTGCTGACGCATGCCGCGCATTTGGACGGGCAGGGCCATGATGAAGATCAGCTGGCCTTTCTGCGTGAAGAGCGCCAGTACCTGAACCCGGTGCTGATGGAATTGCCGCGTGGTGACTTCGCGTTCACGCAGGTGCGCAACTTCGCGGTGGCGACCTGGATGTTGCTGCTATGGCGGCGTCTGCAAAGCTCGACCGACCCTGAAGTGGCAGCGATCGCTGCCAAGGCGGTCAAGGAGAGCGCCTATCACCAGCAGCATGCGGCCGATTGGGTGGTGCGCCTCGGTGATGGCACGGCCGAGTCCACAGCCCGTATGGCGGAAGCGTTAGCGCAGCTGTGGCCGCTGTTCAATGAGCTGTTCGATGCCGACGCGGTCGATGCCGCAGCGGTGGCTCTTGGCCTGGGCCCATCCTGGGCCGAGTTGAAGCCGGAATGGACGGCGCATCTGAACGAGGTTTTGGCCGATGCCGGTCTGGCTCATCCAAAAGCCAGTGCCTATGTATCGGCCGGCCGGCGCGGTGTGCACAGCGAGCATATGGGCCATCTGCTGGCTGAGATGCAGTATTTGCAGCGCAGCTACCCCGGCGGTAAATGGTGAGTTCGCATCAGCAGCAGTCCAGCCCCTGTGGCCGGCTCGCCGCCGCCTGGGAGGTGTTGCGCCAAATTCCCGACCCCGAGGTGCCGGTGATATCGCTCTGCGAGTTGGGCATTGTGCGCGACCTGAGAGAAACAGCCGGCGGCCTGGAGGTGGTGCTGACGCCGACCTACTCCGGTTGCCCAGCGACAGAGCTGATTCAAGACGATGTGCGCGCCGCGCTGGCCGCGTTCGGCGAGATTCAAATCACGATGCAGCGCGCGCCGGCCTGGACGACTGACTGGATCAGCGAGGAAGGGCGCGAGAAGTTGCGCGCCTACGGCATTGCGCCGCCCGGTCGGGTCTTGTCGGCCGAGGCTCAGCCGATCCGGCTGGTGCACCGTGCGTCCTTGAATAAGCTCGCCTGCCCGCGTTGCGGCAGCGATCACACCGAGAAGCTCTCGGCCTTCGGCTCCACCGCCTGCAAGGCCTTGTACCGCTGCCTGGCTTGCCAAGAGCCGTTCGAACATTTCAAACCTATTTGACAAAAGAGAGCGCGGCAATGAGCAGCTTGCATTTTCATCCTCTGACGGTACGCGCCATAACGCCCGATACCGACGAAGCGGTCGTGGTCGCGTTTGACGTGCCCGTCGCCCTGCGCGACACCTTCAAGTTCAGCGCCGGGCAATACCTGACCCTGCGTCACGAGATCAATGGCCAGGACCTGCGCCGCAGCTATTCGATTTGCGCCGGCGCCGATGACGGCGAACTGCGCGTCGGTGTGCGGCGGGTCGAGGGCGGGGCGTTTTCGACCTGGGTCAACCAGGACTTGAAACCCGGTGCGGTGATCGAAAGCTATCCGCCGCAAGGTCGTTTTGGTGCGGTGGCAGCGGCCACTGGCGAAGCGCGCCACTATGTCGGCATCGCCGCCGGTTCGGGCATCACGCCGATTTTGTCCATCATGAAGACGCTGCTGGCGCGCGAACCTTTGAGCCGCTTCACGCTGATCTACGGCAATCGCGCGCAGGCCTCGACGATGTTCAAGGAGGAGATCGAGGACCTGAAAAATCGCTACATGACGCGACTGGCCTTGCATCATGTGTTCTCGCGTGAGCATGTGGATTCGCCGCTGCAAGCCGGGCGCATCGACGCCGCCAAGCTGAGCGAATTCATGCAAGCCTTGCTGCCGGCCAACAGCATTGACCATGTCTTTGTCTGCGGTCCGTTCGAGATGAACGAAGCGGTCGAGGGCGCGCTGAAGGTGGCCGGCGTGCCGGAGGATCGCATCCATGTCGAGCGCTTCGGTACGGTCGAGATGCAGACCGGCCGGCCGGCGCCGCATCTGGTCTTGGCGGGCGATGCCGACAGCGCCCGCGTCACGGTGATACGCGACGGCGTCAGTCGCGAGATCGAGTTTGCCAAGACCGACGCCAGCCTGCTCGACGCGGCGGCGCGCGCCGGCATGGACGTGCCGTTTTCTTGCAAGAGCGGCGTCTGCTCGACTTGCCGCTGCAAGCTGATGGAGGGCGAGGTGCGCATGGACAAGAACTTTGCGCTCGACAAGGCCGAAGTGGCGGCAGGATTCATCCTCAGCTGCCAGGCCCATGCCTTGACGCCGCGCGTGGTGATTTCTTTCGATGAACGCTGAGTGAGGACTGAGCAGCCATGGCTCGTGGACGCGCCCCCGGTTTCGAGAACCAACGCGATGAAATTTTGCGCAACGCGGCGCGCCTGTTTGCGAACCAGGGCTACCCCGGTACCTCGATGAATGCGGTGGCCGAGGCCTGCGCGGTCTCCAAGCCCACGCTTTATCACTATGTGCGTGACAAGCATGAGCTCTTGATGCAGATCTGCGAGACCCATGTGCAGTGGTTGGAGACTTTGGTCACCGAGGTGCAAACGCAGGCACGCGAGCAATCTCTCGCGCCCGAAGCCTTGCTGCGGGCCTTGATTGCGCGCTTTGTGCAGGCCTACGGCGAAGCGCAAAACGAACATCGGGTCTTGACCGAGGACGTCAAGTTCTTGAACGACGAGGACCGTGCCCGGCTGCTCGAAATCGAGCGCCGCGTGGTGGCTGCCTTTGCCGACGCGGTGGCGGCACTGCGGCCGGAGTTGAGCGCAGCCAAGCTGCACAAGCCGCTGACCATGCTGCTGTTCGGCATGATCAACTGGACCTTCACCTGGCTCAAGCCCGATGGTGATTTGAGTTATGAGGCGGTGGCGCCTATGGTCGCCGACCTGTTCTTTGGTGGCATCTCTGCCGTCAAGGCTTGACGATTTTTATATAGCGAGACATTGATGAACACCCAAGCCCCCATTCTTCAAAGCCTGATCGCCAACCGCTGGGTCGGCACGCAGGCCGCGCGCAGCCTGCACAGCGCCGTCAACGGCCGCATCGTGGCGCAGACGCATGCGGACGAGATCGACTTCGCCGAGAGCCTCGCCTTTGCGCGGGGTCAGGCCTTGCCTGCTCTGCTGAAGTTCGACTTTCAGCAACGCGCCGCCTGCCTGAAGGCCTTGGCCACTTATTTGATGGAGCACAAAGAGTCGCTCTACGCCGTGTCTGCCCATACCGGCGGCACGCGCAGCGACAACTGGATCGATATCGAAGGAGGCATCGGAACCCTTTTTGCCTACGCCAGCATAGGCCGGCGCGAGTTGCCGTCCAGCAATGTGTTGCATGAAGGCCCGGCCATCCCCTTGAGCAAAGAAGGGCAGTTCATCGGCTCGCATGTGCTGGTGCCCAAGCGCGGCGTGGCCGTGCACATCAATGCCTTCAACTTCCCGATGTGGGGCATGTTGGAGAAGTTTGCGCCGAGCTTTTTGGCCGGTATGCCTTGCATCGTCAAGCCCGCCACCGCGACCTCTTTTGTCGCCGAGGCCTGCGTGCGCCTGATTCACGCCAGCGGCCTGCTGCCGGCCGGCGCTTTGCAGCTGATCATCGGCGGCTCCGGCGATCTGCTCGATCGATTGGAGGAGACCGATGTGGTCACCTTCACCGGTTCGGCCGACACGGCTGCGATGCTGCGCGTGAATGCCAATCTGGTGCGCCGCTCGATTCCCTTCAACGCCGAGGCCGACAGCCTGAATTGCGCTATCTTGGCGCCCGATGTCGAGGTGGCTGATCCGGAGTTTGATCTGTTCATCAAGGAAGTGGCGCGCGAGATGACGGCCAAGGCGGGGCAAAAATGCACGGCCATTCGGCGTGCCATCGTGCCGGCCCGCCATATCGATGCGGTTGCCTCGGCCCTGCGTGAGCGGCTGGCCAAGATCAAGGTCGGTGACCCGGCGGTCGACGGTGTGCGCATGGGCGCGCTGGCCTCGAAAGCTCAGCAGGCCGATGTGGCCGAGCGGCTGGCAGCGTTGAGCGCCGGCAATGAAGTCATCTTCGGTGAGCGCGATGGCTTTGCGCCGGTCGGGGAGGGCGTTAGCGAGGGCTGTTTCTTCGCACTGACCTTGCTGCTCTGCCGTGATGGCTTTGCCAATCAGGCGGTCCACAACTTAGAGGCGTTCGGCCCGGTCTCGACCTTGATGCCTTATGACGATCTTGATCAGGCCTTGAGTCTGGCCGCCAAAGGGCGCGGCAGTCTGGTGGCCTCGGTGGTCACCAAGACGCCGGCCATCGCGGCGCAAACGGTCTATTTCGCCGGTGCCTTCCACGGCCGCATCTTGGTGCTGGACCGCGATTCGGCCAAGGAGTCGACCGGCCACGGCTCACCGATGCCGCAGCTCAAACACGGCGGGCCGGGCCGCGCCGGCGGCGGCGAGGAGTTGGGTGGTTCGCGGGCCATCAAGCATTATTTGCAGCGCTGCGCGGTGCAGGGCAGCCCGACCATGCTGAGCGCCATCACCGGCGAGTACCAGCGCGGTGCCAAGGTGCAAGAGCATGCGGTGCATCCGTTCCGCAAGCACTTTGAAGAAATCCAGATTGGCGACTCGCTGCTGACCCACCGGCGCACCGTCAGCGAGGCCGATATCGTCAATTTCGGCGGTGTTTCGGGCGACTATTTTTATATGCACTTTGATGCGATCGCCGCCAAAGACACACAGTTTGGCCAGCGCATTGCGCATGGCTATTTCGTCCTGTCGGCGGCTGCCGGCTTGTTCGTATCGCCGGCACCGGGGCCGGTACTCGCCAACTATGGCCTGGACACGCTGCGTTTCGTCAATCCGGTGGCGATCGGCGACACGATTCAGGCGCGCCTGACCTGCAAGCGCCGCATCGACCGGGGCAATCGCCCGGATCAACCGCCGCAGGGCGTTGTCGCCTGGGATGTACAGGTGATGAACCAGCGGGGAGAAATGGTGGCCAGTTACGACATTCTGACCCTGGTGGCCAAGATGTCGTGATATCGTAGCTGTATGGATATACAGCTTGAATCACCATTGAACGAAATGGCGTTGAACGCCGAAGAAACCTGGACCCAGAGCGACCTATGCTGGCGCGACGAGCGTTGGACCGCCCAGGTCATCAAGAACGAAGATGACGAAGGCTGGGCCGTCGCGATGACCTTGGCCGGCGAGGCCGAGCCGGCGCTGGTTGGGCCTTGGACCATGGGGCGCGATAAAAAGAACCCCAAGCCGCTGTCGGCCCCGGCCTTTCACACCTTGGTGAAAACGGCCTCAGAAGTCTTGCGTCGTCATGAGCAGCAACTACACGCGCAACTGCACAAGAGCCTGAAGATTGACAGCGAGAAGGGCCGCTTGACGGTGCTGCTGGACATCGTGCCCGATGAAGAAAACCCTTACGCCACGCTGAGCGCCAAGAATGCCGATGGCGATGTCTTGGCCGAGGTCAAGGTCAGCGCCGGTTTCAAATTGACCGAGAGCAGCGCTCAGGCCTGGGTGGAGGCCGACTTTTTACGGCCCTCGAAATAGACTTTGGCGCAGAGTCCGTTCAGCGGGAACTGTCTACGGTTCCCGCTCCCGCCGACTTCAGGTCGGCGCGACGTGCGCCGGTGAAGCGTTTGGCCCAATAGGCTTCGCGCATATCTTCCACCCGTACGGCGCCGCCGACACGGGGTGAGTGGATGAACTTACCTTCGCCCACATAGATGCCCACATGCGAGAAGGTGCGTTTCATCGTATTGAAGAACACCAGATCGCCGGGCTTGAGTTCGTCCCGCTTGACGGTCAGCAGATTCGACATCTTGGCCTGTTCGTCGGCGCGGCGCGGCAAGATCATGCCGACGCTGGACTCGAAAATATGGCGGGTAAAGCCGCTGCAGTCAAAGCCACTTTCCACCGAGGAGCCGCCTCGGGTGTAGCGCACGCCCAGGAAGTTCATCGACGAGATCACCAGATTGGATGCAGCGTCACGCACCTGCTCCATCAAGCGGCCCGGCTCGATTTGCCCTTGCGACAAGAAGCCCCGTTCCTGCAGAAACCGACTGACCGGATCAGCCGCCGGATTTGCCACAGTCGCACTCAGCGCGGAGGGCTGAATGGCGGAGCTCGGTGAAGCGGCCGATGCGGATGTTGCAACAGCTGCTGCCGCAACAAGGGCTGGTGGCGGCGCGGCTTTCGCCGCAGTTGAGCCCTGCACGAGACTCCAACCCAAGGCACCGGTGACCATGCCGGGCGGCGGCGCGTTTTGCGCTTGGCTTGCCGTACTGGCACACAAGAGCAAACCGACCGCGCTGGCCGTCAGGCGGCGCAGGGTCCAGATAGTTTTGAGCGGGGAGGGGTGGCAGTGGCTGGCGTCGAGCATGGTGTTCGGCGCGCAGCTTAGGCGGGGGCTGTTGCAGGTGTCAAGCAGTCAGTCGTCTAGCTAAGGGAAAGCAAGGGAAAGCCCGCAGCAAGTCGGGATCTAGAGCTTAGATTTTAACGTGGATTCAGGGTAATCCCGAGTTTCGCCCGATGTGGCTCGTCAATGGCCGATAACAGTTAGGCCCAAGCGTGATTTTGTTGGCTCCTAACTTTTTTTCACAGGGGATCGCTGCTGCGCGTAGACAATCCGAACGCGATGAATTGCATCGTGTTTGTATATAGGGGAGCGCATTATGGGTTTGATGGATTCTTTGATTGGTGCTGCGACGCAGGCCTTGGCGGGTCAAGGGCAAGGGCACGGCGGCAGCGGCCCGGACTGGGTCGGCATTGTCTCGGGTCTACTGGCCAATGGCTCAGCGCAAGGCGGCTTGGGCGGCTTGTTGAAGCAGTTGGAAGGTGCGGGTTTGGGCGAGCAGGTGCAGTCCTGGGTCGGGCATGGTGCCAATCAGCCGGTGTCGGGTGATCAACTGAGCTCGGCCTTGGGCGGTGATTTGATGTCGCAATTGGCCGCGCAGGCCGGCGTTTCGCACGCCGAGGCCGGCTCGCAGCTCAGCCAGATGTTGCCGGAGATCATCAATATGCTGACGCCGCATGGCGAAGTGCCGGCCGCTGGTGCCGGCGGCTTGGGTGATTTGGCCGGCATGTTGGGCGGCTTGCTTAAGCAGGCTTGAGCTCTGTCTATCGGCGCTGAGCTTGATCCTCAGCGCTTCCAGTCAGCGTCGATAAAGCGCAGCACGCTGTCTTCATGGTGAGGCCCGATCACCTGATGGGCTTCATCTTTGACCGCCGCAATGGCGTTGGCGACGGCGATGCCGCGGTGTGCGGCGCGCAGCATTTTGATGTCGTTGACATGATCGCCGAACACCACCACTTCGCGTTCTTGCAGGCCGTAGCGTTCGGCCAAGGTTTTGATGGCCTGGTCCTTGGTGGCGCGCCGGTCGTGCACGGTCAGCCAGGGCCATCCGGGCTTGTAAAGATCTTCGGCGAGATGGGTTTCCACCGCATCCCCGCATAACTCGTCAATTGCGGCTTGTAGCGCCGCCAGCGGCCCTTCGCGGTCCACCACCACAAAGGTCACGGCCGGTACCCCTAACTCGTCTTGCAGACGGGCCGTATGACGTAAGCGCGGGTCGGCATTGCGCTTGCGCTCGTCGACAAAGGCTTGCTGCGCCTCGTTGTGCACCGATTGGTAGAAGAGCTGATCGCCCTTGGGTCCATGGGTGGATATAAAGGGCATCAGGCCGTGTTGGCGGATCAGCGCGAACACGGCTTTGCTCAAGGCCGGCTCGATCGCGTGCACCAGTTCGTGCCTGCCGCTTGCCATCTCGCTGATATAGGCGCCGTTCGACGAAATAACGGGTAGGCGCAGCGGCAAGTCACCCAGGATCTGGCGAATGGAAGAGACATGGCGCGCGCTGGCGACGGTGAAGGTCAGCCCTTGTTCGAGGAGTTGCAGCAGGCCGGCCCGGGTGCTGTGTGCCAACTTGCCCTGCTGGTCCAGCAAGGTGCCGTCAAGATCTGAAACGTAGAAACTCATTTTTGATTTGGAAAGTGAAAAGGGCGACCGCTCGGCCGCCCTTGTGTGAGAGCTGGACGCTACCCGAGTTCAGAGTACTTCGGAGGCGAAATCCGCCAGTCTTGAGCGTTCGCCGCGCGCCAGCGTCACATGGCCGCTGTGGGCCCAGCCCTTGAAGCGGTCCACCGCAAAGGTCAGGCCCGAGCTACCCTCGGTCAGATAGGGCGTGTCGATCTGCGCCAAGTTACCCAGGCAAACAATCTTGGTGCCGGGGCCGGCACGCGTGATCAGCGTCTTCATCTGCTTGGGCGTCAGGTTCTGCGCCTCATCGATGATCACGTATTTGTTCAAGAAAGTACGGCCTCGCATGAAGTTCATGCTCTTGATCTTGATCTTGCTGCGCACCAAGTCGTTGGTGGCCGCGCGACCCCATTCGCCGGCGGTGTTATCGCCGCGACCCAGCACCTCCATATTGTCGTCCAGCGCGCCCATCCAGGGGCTCATCTTCTCTTCTTCGGTGCCGGGCAAGAAACCGATGTCTTCGCCCACCGGCACGGTCACGCGGGTGACGATGATCTCGGAATAGCGCCGCTCATCCAGCACTTGCGAGAGGCCCGCCGCCAGCGTCATCAAGGTCTTGCCGGTGCCGGCCGTGCCGGTCAGTGTGACGAAGTCGACATCGGGGTCCATCAGCAAATTCAGCGCAAAGTTCTGCTCGCGGTTGCGGGCGGTCACTCCCCAGACCTTGTGCTTTTGATTGCCATAGTCCTTCAGCGTGCGCAGCACGGCGGTCTTGCCGGTGATCTCCAGCACCTTGGCATAGAGCGGCGCGGCACCTGGGGCCTCCAGGTAGATCAGTTCATTGACCAGCAGAGACGGCACCAGTGGCCCGCTGATGCGGTAGAAGGTGATGCCACCCTGGCTCCAGCTCTCCATGGTCTTGCCGTGGCGCTCCCAAAAGTCGGCCGGCAGAGCTTGCACGCCGGTGTAAAGCAGATCGGAGTCTTCCAGCGTCTTGTCGTTGCGGTAGTCCTCTGTCGGCAGGCCCAGGGCACGCGCCTTGATCCGCATATTGATGTCCTTGGACACCAGCACGACCTCGCGGCCCGGCTCCTTCAGCTTCAGCGCCGTCACCACCGCGAGGATCTGGTTATCGGCCTTGCCTTGGGGCAGGCCCGGCGGCAGCGGCGCGTCAACCAACTGTGTTTGGAAGAACAGCTTGCCGCCGGCTTCGCGGTGGCCGGTGTGGTTCAAGGGCAGGCCCTTGGCCATTTCTTCCAGCCCACTGCTCTTGAGGCCGCCGGCGAGGTTGTCCAGTTCGCGGCTGACCTGACGCACATTGCGCGCCACCTCGGTCATGCCCTTTTTGTGGCCGTCCATTTCCTCTAGCGTGATCATGGGCAGATAGATGTCGTGTTCCTCGAATCGGAACAAGCACATCGGGTCATGCATCAGCACATTGGTGTCCAGCACAAACAGCTTGGGTGCGCCGGCCGCTGCCGCCTTCTTCGACTTGCTGGTCTTGGGCTGGGCGGCAGACTCGGCCGAAGCGAGCTTGGTGGCCGTGGTCGCTGCCGGTCTGGTCTTGGCGCCGGTCGCGCGAGGCGGCGCAAAGGTTGTTTGCACGTCTTGGGTGGTCGTTACGGGCGTTGCGGCCTTGTTGCTGGCTGCTGGCTTGGTGCTGGCAACGGCAACCGGCGCGGCCTGACTGACAGCGGGCGCCGCCTTGGCCGCGGCGACAGGCGGCGCTGACTTGCGCGGCGCATCAGGCTTGCTGACGGCCAAGTTGGCCTCGAAGGCGGAAGACTCCAGGCGGCTGGCACGTTTGGTCGGGGGCTTGGGCAGGGGCATGGTGGGCGTCAGTCTGCGTTGAAAAATGGGGACCGAGGGCGATCTGGTCGCGCGCAAAAAACAAAAGCCGCACAGACAGCTGTGCGGCTTTGGGGTTTGGCTTTGCGGCTCTCGGGCATGGACCCATTATGCACAAAGCGTGATGACACCAAATGAAGGTCTTGGCCCAAGAAAAAACCGGCCGGGCTTGGACAGCGCGGGCCGGTTTTCTGAGGGTTCAATGCAGCGGGTGCAAGGCTCAGGCAATTTCCTTCTTCAGGTTGCCGACTTCCTTCAGCACTTCATCGACATGGCCGGCGACCTTGATGCCGCGCCATTCGGCTCGCAGCACGCCGGTCGCATCGATCAAGAAGGTCGAGCGCTCGATGCCTTTGACCTTTTTGCCGTACATGATCTTGTTCTTGACCACGCCAAACATATGGCAGAGCTTTTCTTCGGTGTCGGCAATCAGCTCGAAGGGCAGCTCAAGCGTTTGCTTGAACTTGTCGTGCGAAGCCATGTTGTCGCGCGAAACTCCAAGCACAACCGTGCCGGATTTCACAAAGTCTTTGTAGCGGTCACGGAATTGCATCGCCTCGGTGGTACAACCCGGGGTATTGTCCTTCGGGTAGAAGAACAACACGACGGCATGTCCGAGGTAGGTGTGCGGAGTGAACTTCACGCCTCCCGTGGCAAGGGCTTCAATTTCCGGGAGAGGTTTGTTGAGCGCTGGCGTCATTTGGCGATGTATGTATGATGCGCCCGAGTAGGCATAGCTGCTGATTATACGTTGTTCGGCGTGACGGTCCGGCGACGAGGGCTCAAGCGGCTCTGTGGCCCTGCCAAGTCCCGTGAGGCCTGCCTAAAAAGCGCGGCCGCTTTCAGGCCTCAATCAAAAGCGCCGCCAAAACATTGCGCCCTTCGCTGGCCAGTACGTTGTAGGTGCGGCAGGCCGCCGCCAGATCCATGGTTTCCACGCCGATCCGGGCCTGGATCAAGCTTTGGTACAAGGCCGGCTTGGCAAACCTGATGCGAGCGCCGCTGCCGAAAATCACCAACTCGGGCTTCAGGCTCAAGATCTGTTCGAAGTGCAGCTCCGTCAGGTCTTCAAAGCGCTGCAAGCTCCAGGCCTGTACTTCGCCCTTCCAAGGTACGAGCAGGCTCGCCGCATAGGCTTCCCCGTTGACCCAAACGGTGCGTCCATCATGCTTTGAAATGCTGTTGCCGCCTTGCGGCTCATCGAGTTGGAATTTCATGACGGGATCAGGACGCTTAAAGCGTTGAGGTAAGGCTGACGAATTTCAAGGAGTTCGGCCGGCGCTCGCGGCGCTCTTTGCCGCCGGGCCACCAGCCTGTGATTAAATTGTACGTTTTGCGGCGCAGCATTTCTGCGCGCTGAGCCGCTTTCCCTCGCGCCCCCCGCCATGTTTGAGGAGTTCCAGTCTTGTTGAAGCCCATGCTCAAGTCCCGCAAATTGGCCAATGTCTGCTATGACATCCGCGGACCCGTGCTCGACAAGGCCCGGCAAATGGAGGAGGAGGGGCACAAGATCATCAAGCTGAACATCGGCAATATCGCCGCCTTCGGTATCGAGCCGCCGGATGAGATCGTGCAGGACATGATCCGCAATCTGCCTGCTGCGGCTGGCTACACCGACTCCAAGGGCCTGTTCGCCCCGCGCAAGGCGGTGGTGCATTACTGCCAAGAAAAGAAGATCGCCGGCGTCACCATCGACGATGTCTACCTCGGCAACGGCGCGTCCGAGTTGATCACCATGAGCATGAATGCCCTGCTCAACGGCGACGACGAAATCCTGGTGCCAGCACCCGACTATCCGCTGTGGACAGCGTCGGTCGCCCTGGCCGGCGGAAGGCCTGTGCATTATGTGTGTGACGAGCAAGCCGACTGGATGCCGGATGTGGCCGACATCCGTCGCAAGATCACGCCCAATACCAAGGGCATCGTGGTCATCAACCCGAACAACCCGACCGGCGCGCTTTACCCTGACAGCGTGCTGCTGGAAATCGTCGAGATTGCCCGCCAGCATCAACTGATCATCTTTGCCGACGAGATCTACGACAAGACACTCTACGACGGCAATGTGCATACCAGCCTGGCTTCGCTGGCTGATGACGTGTTGTTCGTGACCTTCAACGGCCTGTCCAAGAACTACCGCTCCTGCGGCTACCGCGCCGGCTGGATGATTGTTTCGGGCGAGAAGCGCCATGCGCAGGACTACATCACCGGCCTGAATATGCTGGCCTCGATGCGCTTGTGCGCCAACACGCCGGGTCAGTTGGCGATTCAGACCGCCTTGGGCGGCTACCAGAGCATCAACGACCTGGTCGCACCAACCGGCCGCCTGTGCCGCCAGCGTGACCTCGCCTACGACTTGCTGACGCAGATTCCTGGCGTCAGCGTGGTCAAGCCGAAAGCGGCTTTGTATATGTTCCCCCGCCTGGACCCGAAGATCTACCCGATCGAGGATGACCAGCAATTCGCCTATGAATTGCTGGCCGAGGAAAAGGTGTTGATCGTGCAAGGGACGGGCTTCAACTGGATAGCCCCCGATCATTTCCGGCTCGTTTTTCTGCCCAACTCCGACGACCTGCGGGAAGCGGTGGGGCGAATCGAGCGTTTCCTGACGCATTACCGCAAGCGGGCCGGGCGCTAGTCGCCGGACGCCTTAGTTTTTTAGCGAAGAGCAGAGAGAACTCCCATGAAAGCGATCAAAGTTGGCCTGCTGGGCATTGGTACCGTGGGCAGCGGCACTTTCAATGTGCTGCGTCGCAACAGCCAAGAAATCCGTGGCCGCGCCGGCCGGGGCATCGAGATCACGATGGTGAGCCGCCGCAATGTGGCGCTGGCCAAGCAAATCGTCGGCGAGGGTGTGACCGTGACGGCCGACCCCTTCGACATCATTCGCAACCCCGAGATTGACATCGTCGTCGAGACCATCGGTGGCTGTGACCTGGCGCGCACGCTGGTGCTGGAAGCGATTGCTGCCGGCAAGCATGTGGTGACGGCCAACAAGGCCCTCGTGGCCGTGCATGGCACCGAGATCTTCGCGGCTGCACGCGAAAAAGGCGTGATGGTTGCTTTCGAAGCGGCCGTGGCCGGCGGCATTCCCATCATCAAAGCCTTGCGTGAAGGTCTGACGGCCAACCGCATTGAGTGGATTGCCGGCATCATCAACGGCACGACCAATTTCATCCTCTCCGAGATGCGCAGCAAGGGCCTGGACTTTGCCACCGTGTTGAAGGAGGCGCAGCGCCTGGGCTATGCCGAGTCCGACCCGACCTTCGATGTTGAAGGCGTGGACGCGGCGCACAAGCTGACCATCATGAGCGCGATCGCTTTCGGTGTGCCGGTGCAGTTCGACAAGGCCCATGTAGAGGGCATCAGCCAGCTGCAAGCGACCGACATCAAATACGCCGAACAACTCGGTTACCGCATCAAGCTCTTGGGCTTGACACGCCGTCGCGAGAAAGGCATTGAGCTGCGCGTGCACCCGACCTTGGTGCCGATCACGCGCTTGATCGCCAATGTGGAGGGTGCGATGAATGCGGTGGTGGTGCAGGGCGATGCTGTCGGCACCACGCTGTACTACGGCAAGGGTGCGGGCGCCGAGCCGACCGCTTCGGCCATCATCGCCGACCTGGTCGACATCACCCGCTTGCACACCGCTGACCCCGATCACCGCGTGCCGCATCTGGCCTTCCAGCCCGATGCCATCAGCGACACCGCCATTCTGCCGATGGAAGATGTGCTGAGCAGCTACTACCTGCGCTTACGGGTGGCCGACGAGGCCGGCGTCTTGTCCAGCATCACCACTATCTTGGCCGAGAGCGATATCTCGATCGATGCGGTGCTGCAACGCGAATCTGCTGATGGTGAGCGTCAGACCGATCTGATCATCCTGACGCATGAAACCAGCGAAGGCGGTATGAACAAGGCCTTGGCACGCATGCAAGGTCTGCCGACGGTGCTGGCGCCTATCGTGCGACTGCGCAAGGAAGAGTTGGCATGAAGTACTTCAGTACCCGTGGCGACAAGACCGAGCGTGCTTTTTGCGAAATCCTGCTGGAAGGCCTGGCACCCGATGGTGGGCTGTATTTGCCGGTCAGCTATCCGCAGATCGACGCAGCGACGCTGAGCAAGTGGCGAGCCTTAAGCTACGCCGATCTGGCCTTCGAGATCTTGTCGCTCTATATCGACGACATCCCGACAGAAGACTTGCGCGCGATTGCCCGCCGGACCTATACCGAGGCCGTGTTCGGCACGCCTGAGATCACGCCGCTGAAGGTCTTGGAGCCCGGCTTGGCTCTGCAAGCCTTGTCCAATGGCCCGACGCTGGCCTTCAAGGACATGGCCATGCAATTGCTCGGGCAGCTGTTCGAGTATGAGTTGAAGCGCCGTGGCGAGACGCTCAACATCCTCGGCGCGACCTCGGGTGACACCGGCAGCGCAGCCGAGTACGCGATGCGCGGCAAGGCAGGCGTCAATGTCTTCATGCTCAGCCCGCATGGCCGCATGAGCCCGTTCCAGCAGGCGCAGATGTTCAGCCTGCAAGACGCGAACATCCACAATATCGCCATCGAAGGTGTGTTCGATGATTGCCAGGACATCGTCAAGGCGGTGTCCAACGATCTGGACTTCAAACGCAAGTACAAAATTGGCACCGTCAATTCGATCAATTGGGCGCGTCTGCTCGCTCAAGTTGTTTATTACTTCGCCGGCTACTTCCAAGCCACGAAGTCGAACGACGAAAAGGTCAGCTTCACCGTCCCTTCCGGCAATTTCGGTAATGTCTGTGCCGGCCATGTCGCGCGCATGATGGGGCTGCCGATCGCCAATCTGGTGGTGGCGACGAACGAGAACGATGTGCTGGACGAGTTTTTCCGCACCGGCGTCTATCGCGTGCGCGGCAGCGCCGACACGCATGAGACCTCCAGCCCTTCGATGGATATCTCCAAAGCGAGCAATTTCGAGCGCTTTGTGTTTGACCTCTTGGGACGCGACGGCGCGAGGGTGAAATCGCTGTTTGATGACGCCATCGCCAAGGCTGGACGTTTCGAGATCAGCGCCGCCGAGCATGCGCAGATTCAGCCCTATGGGTTTGTCTCCGGCTCCAGCAGTCATGCCGACCGTTTGGCGACGATCCGCTCGACCTATGAAAAATACGGCGCCATCGTCGACACCCATACCGCTGACGGCCTGAAGGTTGCGCTTGAGCGCCGCCAGCCAGGCACCACCATGCTGGTCTTAGAGACCGCCTTGCCGGTGAAGTTCGCTGCCACGATTGAAGAGGCCTTGAGCTTGACGCCGCCGCGCCCGGCCGGTCTGGAGAACATCGAGTCTCTGCCCAAGCGGGTGAGCGTGATGCCGGTGGACGCCCAAGCGGTCAAGTCCTTCATCCAAGCTCATGTCTGAAGTGGCGGTGAAGCGGCCGGTCATGCAAAGCCTCGACGAGGCCTTGGCGCGCTTGCTGAGTACCGTCCAGCCCTTGGGTTTGAGCGAATGCCTGCCGACAGGCGATGCCTTGGGGCGGGTCTTGTTCGAGCCAGTCGTGTCGCTGATCGATGTGCCGCCGGCCGATAACAGCAGCATGGATGGTTATGCGCTGTGCGCCGCCGATGTGGCAGCAAGCGACGCGGTCTTGCCGGTCGCTCAGCGCGTACCGGCCGGCGTGGTCGGCGCTGTCCATCAGGCGGGCACGGCCGCGCGCATTTTTACCGGCGCGCAGATTCCCGTTGGCGCCGATGCGGTCGTCATGCAAGAGCAGTGCGAGGCGCTGGCCGTGGACCTTGCAAGTGAGGGTTTGGGCAGCGTTCGCGTCAATGCCCGGGTGCAAGCGGGTCAGTGGATCCGGCGGCGTGGCGAGGATGTGCAGCAGGGCGCCACGGTGCTGGCGGCGGGCTGCCGGCTTGATGCTGCCGCTCTAGGCTTGGCCGCTTCGGTGGGCGCGGCGGAGCTGACGGTCGCACGCCGTCCACGCGTGGCGCTGTTCTCGACCGGTGACGAGTTGGTGATGCCGGGCGAGCCCCTCAAGCCCGGTGCCATTTACAACTCCAACCGATTTACGCTGCGCGCGATGCTGCAAGGCCTGGGCTGCGAGGTGATCGACTTAGGCATCGTTCCCGACAAGCTCGACGCCACCCGTGCCGCCTTGCGCGAGGCGGCTGGCCTGGCCGACCTGATCATCACCTCGGGCGGTGTCTCGGTCGGCGAGGAAGATCATCTGCGTCCGGCCGTACAAGCCGAAGGCACATTGGATTTGTGGCAGATTGCGATCAAGCCTGGCAAGCCTCTGGCTTTCGGTCGCGTGGGCGGGGCTTGGTTCATTGGCTTGCCCGGTAATCCGGTCTCCAGCTTCGTCACCTTTGCCTTGGCTGTAAGGCCGGTGATTCTGCGCATGCAGGGCGCTACAAAGCTGCAGCCGCGCAGCTTTATGTTGCGGGCCGATTTCGATTGGCCCAAAGCCGACAGGCGGCGCGAGTTTTTGCGTGTGCGGCTCAATGAGGCCGGCGGCTTGGACCTTTTCCCCAATCAGAGTTCGGGTGTGCTGACCTCGGCCGTCTGGGCCGATGGCCTGCTGGACAATCCGGCCGGCCAGGCCTTTGAAGCCGGGCATTCTGTGCGTTACTTGCCGATGAGTGAACTGCTGACATGAATGCCATCACCATCAATCTGCGTTTCTTTGCATCACTGCGCGAGCGCTTCGGTGCGAGTGAAAGGCTGAGCTTGGCGGCCGGCACGACGGTTGGTGAGTTGCGTGACTTGCTGCTGGCCCGTTCGGACGCCCATGCCGAGTTGCTGGCGCGCAGTCGCGCGGTCCGCTGTGCCTTGAATCAGCAGTTATGCGCCGAAGATGCCGTCATCCAAGACGGCGCCGAAGTTGCCTTCTTCCCACCCGTCACCGGCGGCTGAGCCGGCCGCGCCAATATGCGGGGCCTGCACCTGACCGCTGATTTGAGCGGTGTCCGAGCCGACCTTGCATTGATGCTTGATCCGACTGCCTTGCAAGCACTTTGCGTGGGTGCGGTGGCAGCGGCTGAGCTGGGTGCTGTGGCCGAGTTGTTTCACCGCTTCACGCCGGCTCCGGGTGAAACGCAGTCCGGCATCACTGGCGTGGTGCTGCTGGCCGAATCCCATCTGGCTGTTCACACCTGGCCCGAGTTGGGCGGTGTGACGCTGGATGTCTATGTGTGCAATATGGGCCTGGACAATAGCGCCAAGGCGCGGGCCTTGATGGGCGAGTTGATCAAGGCTTTCGCACCCGAACAGGTGCAGCAGCAGACTTTGCAGCGCGGCCTGACTTAGCTGCCCCGTCCATCACGGCCTGCGCGCTGTCACCGAGCAGGTAGCGGGCCCCGGGTCCGGCCTTGGCGGCTGCGTCGGCCGGGTTGTAGAGCGCGCATTTGCTCAGCGACAAGCAGCCGCAGCCGATACAGGCGCTCAAGGTGTCGCGCAACTGGATCAGCTCGGCAATGCGTTGATCCAACACCGGCCGCCAACCGCTGGACAGGCGCTGCCAGTCGGCGGCGTTGGGCGTGCGCCCATCGGGCAACTGGCTCATGGCAGCGCGAATTTGTTCCAGGCTCAGCCCGACCGTTTGTGCTGCGCGGATGAAGGCGATGCGGCGCAAATCTCCCCGCGCGTAATGGCGCCGGCCGCCTTCGCTGCGCTGGCTGCCCAGCAGGCCTTGTTCCTCGTAAAAACGCAGCGCACTGGCGGCCATGCCGCTGCGCCGCACGACCTCGCCGATCGGCAGGCGTGTCTGAGCGTCCTGAAGCTTGGCGGGAGAGCTGGGCACGGGCGACCTCGTTCGAGAAAAATGTTGACTTCAAGTTAACTTGAACTTTCAGTATAGAGGCCTTGCTAGCTCAATCAAGCTCATCATGACTCACGAACAAGCACACACATCTGCACTTGCCCCTTGGCTGGAACTCAATTTGCGGCAATTTCCGCTCGAGTACGGTGATCAACTCAGCAGCCATCTGCCCATGGCCTTGCATGCCCTGCACAGCCTGGGTGCCGACGAGGCGCGCATGGCCGAGTTCTTCAATAGCTATGGCCGTCGATTTGAAGGCATGGCGGCGCCGTCTCCGGCCGCGCCGCCGCAGCACTGGCTGAGCTTGCGGGGCGACTGGTCGGCCTACAGTGCCTTGCGCCGCTATTTTGACTTGGCCTTGGCGGCGGAAGGTCGGGACGCGCTGCTGCGCCGGGTCTTGCCCGAGCTGCTGCCGGGCGTTTCGGCGGTCGCCTTTCACGGTGCGATTCGGCTGGCTCATGCCTTAGAGGGCGGGCACATCGGCGAGCTGGGCGCTGCTTTGGCCTACTGGGCGAGCCGCTGGCAGCAACTGCCGGCGCCTTTGGTGCACAGTGGTATCGAGCCCTTGAGCTTGTCTGCTTGGTCTGAGCGTTTGGTGGCCAGCGCGTCCACCTGGCGCAGTGAGGCGCCCTTGATTTTTCTGCGCATGATGGAGGCCAGCGCCAGGCCTGTGTATGCCGAGTCGGTTTGGTCGGCGCCGGCCCCTGCGCCGACCTTGCTGGCTCGCGTGGCGGAGCTGGCAAGCCTGGCCTTGGACTACTACTTGCACAGCGCCAATTTCACCGTGCTCCACATGATCACCGGTCTGCGCGCTGTGCGTGTTCTCGGGCCTTGGCTGCCGCAAGACGCACTGTTTCAAGCCTCAGCCCAGGCTGTACTGACCCAGGCCTTTGTTGCCGCCTATCTGGCCGGGCGCGTGCAGCGGCGTGAAGCGCCTGTGGATCAGCTGGGCCTGAGTTGGCCCGCGCTGGCCAAGCAAGCAAGCCTGTCCAACGATGATCACACCATCAAGCTGGTCCATGCATGCCAGGAGGAGTGGGCCGTCTATGGTGATGCGCGTTACTTGCAAGCTGCGGCTTTTGCCCTGCGATGAAGTGGGGTCTCATGCTCAGCCTCGGCTTCCGGCCAGGCTCGCTCCCAGCTCATAGCCGCGCGTGTAAGCCTCCTCAAAGACCGAGTAGCCGGCCAGATCGCTGTGCGCAAAGTGCAGGCGGCCCTGCGGCTGCAGCAAGGCGCTCAGCGCCGCCGAGCTGCGCACGCCCGGTACCGGGATGCTCATCGCATGACCCCAGCGGGCCAGATCTGCGCGCTGCAAGTTCGCGGCCAGATCGGGGTGGACGGTGCCCAAATCCGCCAACACCAGGCGCAGCCAATGGCGCCAATCCTGTTGCAGTAATTCGCGGCGCCGAGCCTGCGGCAATGCCCAGTAGGCGCTCAACACCGTAGGTCCGGCCTTGGGCACGAGGGCTTGATGCATGGCGTCCACATAACCCAGCGCTTGGCTGGCATAGACCACATTGTCCCAGGACGGCGGCGCGCCCGTGCGCTGCAGCAGGGGGGCTTTGAGCTGAAGATTGGTGACCAACCAAGGCGCATAGCGCAAATGCTGGGCGGCGGCCTTGAGTGGTGTCAGCGCCTGGCCCAGCAGTTGGTTGGCGATGAAGAGCGGCGTTGCCAACACGACTTGATCGGCCACCCAGCGCTCAGGCGTCTGCTTGGCCTCGTTCCAGGCCAAGACCTCCACCTGATGTTTGCCGGGTGCTACCTGCAACACGCTGCGGCCGCTGTGGATCTGTTCGGCCAAGGGCTGGGCCATTGCATCGGTCAAAAAGGCATTGCCTTGGGGCCAGGTCAGGACTGCCTCGCGTTCGCTGTTCGAGTTGGCGGGGTGAAAGCCATGTCGGCTGGCGAAGTAGTGCAGCCCTGCCCAGGCTGAGACGTCTTGAATGCCCGCGCCGTAGTCGTCGCGGCAACAGTAGTCCAGATACCAGAGCAGCTGGGCATCGTGCAGGCCTTGCTGCGTCAGCCAAGCGGCGAATGTTTGGCTGTCCAGCGCCGTAGCCCCAGGCGTCCAGCGCGCGCGCCGGCTCGGCATGGCAAAACCCAGTGTCGCCTGCGCTTGGTCAACGGCGCGCTCGAACATCTGCTGCTGCGCGCTTGCCGCCGCGCTGAGCGGCGGCGGCAACAAGCCTTCGTGCCAGGTGCCGTCCAAAAACAGCCGCTCTTGCGGGCTGTGGCAGAGATGGCGCTCGTCCCACACCGCGCGACCCAATACCTGGCGCACCAGACCTAACTCTTCAAGCAGCTGGTAGACCTCAGGTGAAGCTGGACCGGGCAAAGGCAAATAATGCGCGCCGGTCGGGCAGGGCATGCCGCCCATGCTGTGGGCGCGACTGTTGCCGCCGCAAGCCTCTTCTAGTTCCAGCAATGCAAAGTCTGTCATGCCCGCCTGGCTCAGGGCGCGAGCGCAGGCAAGACCGGACACGCCGCCGCCGATGATCAGAATTTTTGTGCGGCGCATGGGGCCATCGCCGGCCTTGGGCAGAGGTGCACGCAGGCGGTGGCCGCGCTCGAGATCTGCCCCGCCGACCCAGCCTCCTGCTAACGCCGCGTCTGCAGGAGCGCAGCCGGCCAGCAGGGCCGCGCCGCTGCCTATTAACAACTCACGCCGCTTCAATCAGTGCACCTTGCCCCATTCCGCCTCGAACTCATGCACCAATTGCTGGTTCGACAAACGATTCACCTCGGTCGGCACGCGCGCCATATCGGGCGGGAAGTTCATCAGTGCCGGCAGGCCTGCCAAGTCCAGAAACTTCAAGCCTGCGGGTAGTTCGCGCGGTGGCACCCAGGGCCGTCGGCCGGCCAGCACAAAGCCCCATTCGCCAAAACTCGGCACATGAGCGTGGTAGGGCGTCGTCGTCAGGCCGGCCGCTTCCAAGGTGCTGACAACCGTCCAGAAGCTGCGCCTGGCGATCAAGGGTGAGGTGGTCTGCACCACGGCGTAGCCGCCGGCCGCCAAATGCTGGTCGATCAACTGATAAAAACTCGTGGTGTAGAGCTTGCCGAGCGCGAAATTGCTGGGGTCGGGGAAGTCGATCACGATCACATCGAAGTAGCCGGCATGTTGCTCCAGCCAGCCAAAGGCGTCGGCATTGACGATGTGCAGCTTCGGTGAAAGTAGCGCATCGCTGTTGAGTTGGCGCAGCAGGGGCAGGGTGGAGAACAGCCGCGTCATATGCGGGTCCAGCTCGACCAGGGTGACGTTTTGCACGCTGGGGTAACGCAATACTTCCCGCACGGCCATGCCGTCGCCGCCACCCAGCACCAAGACCTTTTGGGGCGCGCCGTGGCCGGCCATGGCCGGGTGCACCAAGGCCTCGTGATAGCGGTACTCGTCTTTGGAATGGAACTGCAAATTGCCGTTCAAAAACAGACGCGTGCCGGCATTGCCTTGGGTGACGACGACGCGTTGGTAGTCTGAGCTTTCGCGCACCAGAATGTGCTCGCCGTAGAAGCGGTCCTCGGCCCAACTCGTCAGTCGGTCCGCACCCAGCATCGCCACCAGCAGCAGGCCCAAGCTGGCCGCGCAGGCCAAGGCATGGGCGCGCCAGGCGCGCAGTTGCGAGCGAAACAGCCACAGTGCCCAGATCGCCACCAGCACATTCAAGAGCCCAAAAAACAGGCCCGTGCGCACCAGTCCCAAATGCGGTACCAGCAGCAGCGGAAAAGCCAGTGCCACCACCAGGGCGCCCAGGTAATCAAAGGTGAGCACCTGCGAGACCAAGTCACCCAGCTCATAGCGCTCGCTGAACTGCTTTTTGAGGATGCGCATCACCAAGGGAATTTCCAGCCCGACCAAGGCGCCAACCAAGAGCACCAGGCCGTAAAGCAGCACCCGAAAGGCCGCCACTTGGCCGGGCGGCAGCAGGCTGTGGGCCACAAAGAGTGCGGCCGGCATCAGCCCGCCGATCACGCCGACCAGCAATTCGATCTTCAAGAACTGCGCCACCAACTGGCGCTTCAAATAGCGGCTTAACCAGGAACCCAGGCCCATCGCGAACAGATAGGTGCCGATGATGGTCGAGAACTGCAGGACCGAGTCGCCGAGCAAGTAACTGGCCAAGGCACCGGCCGTCAGCTCGTAGACCAGGCCGCAGGCGGCGATGACAAAGACGCTGGCCAGCAGCAACAACTCGGGCAGGGATATGCGGCCGGCGGGGCTGGGGGCGGTAGGAGATGGCATGGCCGCGAGCTTAGCCGATGGTTGGCATTGCTTTTGGCATGGAGGCGGCCAGGTTTGAGACAATCCGGCCATGAAGATCTCTCAAATCGAATTTGAACTACGCGGCGAATACATCGAGTTGGACAAGCTGCTCAAGGCCAATGGCTTGGTCGAGAGCGGCGGCCGAGCCCGCGTGTTGATCAGCGAGGGCCATGTGCAGGTGAATGGGCAGGACGAGCTGCGCAAGACGGCCAAGATACGCGCCGGTCAGGTCGTGTCCATGCAGGGCGTGCGCATCAAGGTCTTGGCCGACCCTTTGACCGACCCTTTGGCCGATGGCGGGGTGCAATCGTGATGGATCAAGAGTTTTCGACCTGTGATTTTTGCGATGCTCATAAAAGCGATGACTCGGGCAACTTCCGTTGGATGCCCGGCGTGTTTCGCAGTTATGGCGGACTGAGTCGCTTTGCTGGCCCAGTCAGCACGGTCAAATGCTTTGAGGACAATAGCCTGGTCAAGGCCGCCGTGGAGAGTCCCGGAAACGGGCGCGTCTTGGTGGTCGATGGCGCCGGCTCGCTGCGGCGGGCTTTGCTGGGCGGGCAGTTGGGTATGGCCGCCGCCCATCACGGCTGGGCCGGGCTTGTGATCAATGGCTGTGTGCGCGATGTGGCCGAGCTGGCGCAGGCGCAGGTCGGCATTCTGGCCTTGGGCCTTGTGCCTATGCCCACCGATCGCAAGGGCCAAGGTCTGGCCGACGTGCTGCTGCAGGTTCAGGGTGTCAGCATTCGCCCTGGAGATTGGCTGTACGCCGACGCCGACGGCGTGGTGATCAGCGCAAATCGCCTGTAACTTTCGTCAGCGAAGCTTGAGCCAGGCCTGCAAGTCCTGCGCGGACTGTGGGCGGGCGAAAAAGTAACCTTGAGCGATTTCGCAGCCGGCTTCGATCAGTACGCGCCGCTGCCCCTCGGTCTCGACACCTTCGGCCACCACGGCCAGGCCCAAGGCGCGGCCAATGCCGATCACGGCGCTGGACAGCGCGCGGTCATCGGCGTCGGTCTCCAGATCGCGCACAAAGCTTTTGTCGAGCTTGAGCTCGCTGACGGGCAGACGCTTCAAATAGCTCAGGCTGGAGTAGCCAGTACCGAAATCATCTATGGACAAGCGCACGCCCATTGAATGCAGCTGATTGAGCTGGTCCACGGTGCGCGTCTCATGCTCCAGCAGCAGGCGTTCGGTCATCTCCAGCGTGATCTGTTCGGCGCGCAAATCATGTTTCTGCAGCAGCGAATGCACATGCGCTGCCACATCGTCTTGCTGAAATCGGGTGGGCGAGACATTGACCGCGACCGCTTGAATAGGCACCCCTTGTTCGCGCCAGCTGGCCAGTTGCGCGCAGGCCGCCTCCAGCACCCAGGCATCCAAGGCGTTGACCAGGCCGCATTCTTCGGCCATGGGGATGAAGGTGTCGGGCGGCACCTGGCCATGTTGCGGATGCCACCAGCGCAGCAAGGCCTCCGCACCGACCAGCGCGCCGTCGCTCAAGCGCACCTTGGGCTGATAGTGCAGGGCCAGCGAATTGCTCGATAGCGCCAGGCGCAGCGCGCTTTCAAGCGCCATGCGGGTGTCCAGGGCTTGATTCATTGCCGGCAGGTAAAAGCGCGCGCAATTGCGGCCGGCCCGCTTGGCTTCGTACATGGCGATGTCGGCATGCTTGAGCAGCTTGTCGAGCTCATGGCCGTCATCGGGGTAGCAGCTCACACCGATGCTGGCGCTGATCAGCAGCGGTGCATCTTGGCCCGTCAGCTCCAGCGGCAGCTCCAGGCTGGCCAGCAGCTTGGCCGCGACCTGCATCGCATAGCTGGCGCTGCAGCCGGGCAACCAGGCAACAAACTCATCGCCGCCAAAGCGCGCCAAGGTGTCTGCCTCGCGCAGGCAAGCACTCAGGCGCAGCGCGGCTTGGCGCAGCACCTCGTCACCGCTGGCGTGGCCCAGGGTGTCGTTGACGGTTTTAAAACGATCCAAGTCCAGCAACAAGAGTGCTGCGGGCGCGCCTGTGCGCCCGGCCAGCGGCAAGCCCTGCCGAACCCGATCGGCAAAGAGCGTGCGATTGGGCAAGCCGGTGACACCGTCGAAATAGGCCAGGCGCTCGATTTGGCGCAGATGCTCGTCATGCTTGAGCGCCACCGTGCAGAGCTGCTCGCAGGCCTCGACCATGCGGCGGTGAAAATCTGCCGCAACGCGCGCCTCGCGGTAATAGAGTGCGAAGGTCGCCCCGACCCGTTGCGGGTTGAGAAAAATGGGTGTCGACCAACAAGCACCCAGGCCAAAGGACAGGGCCAAGGCCCGATAGTCAGCCCACAAGGGGTCATTGGCAATATCAGTGACCTGCACGGCTTGGCCTCGAAAGGCTGCCGTGCCGCATGAGCCCACCGATGGGCCTATGGCCAGCCCATCCAAGGCTGCGCTGAAATTGGAGGGTAGGCTGGGCGCAGCCAAGGGGTGCAGCAAACCGGCCTCGTCCACCGCGAGCACCGAGCAGATGACGTCCGGTGCCAAGGCTTCAACGCGCCGGCACAGCAGGTCCATCACCACCGGCAGCGGCCGCCCCAGCGCCACGGCCTCCAATACATCATGCTGGAGTGCTGAGACCGCCTCGCGCTCGATGCGCTCGTCCATGGGGCGCAACAGCATCAGGGTCAGTTTTGATTCGGCGTCAGGCAGCGACTGAAACTGCAACTCGAAGCTGCGTTGGCCGCCCTCGGCCAGAGTGAGTTGCAGCAACAAGGTTTGTTGCCTGAGTTCGGGAGGGCCGTCCTGGCGCATCAGGTTCTGCCAGCGTTCAAGGCTGAGATCTTGAAAGCACTCGTGCAGATAGTCCGCCGCGACGCTGAATTGGCGGAAATAGTGATTGGAATGCCGAATCGTTGCCGATTCATCCACCCAGATCAGGCCAAGACTGGCCTGATCCAGCGAGTCGAATAGCTGCTGGGGCGCCAAAGGCGGCAAGGCGGGCGGGGCAGCGTGATCAGGCATAAGCTTAGGGCTCGCTTGGATGGTCCAAGTCCATCCTACGCCAGCTTTAGCTAGGTTTAGTTGCGAGTCATCAAACTCAGCAACTGCTCCAGCCCGCCTGCGTTGATCGCAACCATCGCCTGCTCGCGCACCCGGGGTTTGGCGTGGAAGGCCACCGACAGGCCGGCCGCGCCCATCATCAAGAGGTCGTTGGCGCCGTCACCGACCGCGATGCATTGCTCGGGGCTGCAGCCAATCTCGGCCGCGCATTGCAGCATCATGCGGCGCTTTTCTTCGCCGTCGCAGATATCGCCCCAGTCTTGCATCACCAAATCCCCGGTCAGCAAACCGTCTTTGATGCCCAGTTCATTGCTACGCACAAAGTCCATGCCCAACTCGGCGGCGACATAAGACGTAAAAAACGTGAAGCCACCCGACACCAGCAGCAGCTTGACGCCGGCGGCCTTCAGCGCCGCGCACAGCTCGCGCGCGCCGGGGTTGAACTGCAGACGATCTTTCAAGACGGCGTCCAGCGCCGTGACCGGCACGCCCTTGAGCAGCGCCAAGCGCCGGCGCAGGCTGTCTTTGAAGTCGGTGATCTCGCCGCGCATCGCCGCCTCGGTGATGGCCGCCACCGCGGCCTTAGCGCCGGCCGCATCGGCGATCTCATCGATGCATTCGATGCTGATCAGCGTCGAGTCCATGTCGAAGGCCGCGAGTTTGAAGTCGGCCAAGGCCAGCGGTGGGGTGAAGCCTTGCAGCACTAAATTCGTTGTCGTCATCTTGAAGTTCTATCGCTTAGTCTTGTTTGATCGGAGCGCCCAGCAGCCGCAGCACTTCGCGAATCGCCTGCGCCCGGTCCTTGGGGTCGCTCAGCGCCTTGTCGATGCGCAGCTTGTCGTTGCCGACCAGTTTGATGTTGCGGTTCTTCTGCACCAGCTCGATCACCCGCATCGCGTCGATCGGTGGGTTGGGGCGGAAGTTGATATTCATCGCCAGCGGGGCGGCATCGATCTTGGCCACGCCGTATGGCTTGGCCAGCACGCGCAGGCGGTGCGTATCGAACAAGGTCTGACCCTGGCTGGGCAACTTGCCGAAACGGTCGGTGACTTCTTCCAGCAACTTGTCGATCTGCTCGCTCTTCTCGGCCGAGGCCAGGCGCTTGTAGAGCGAGAGTCGCTGGTGCACGTCGCCGCAGTAGGCGTCGGGCAGCAGGGCGGGTGCGTGCAGATTGATCTCGGTGACGGCGCCCAGCGGGCTGAGCAGATCGGGTTCCTTGCCGGACTTGAGCGCGCGCACCGCCTCGGCCAGCATCTCGTTATAGAGCTGAAAGCCGATTTCCATCATATTGCCGCTCTGGTTTTCGCCCAGCATCTGGCCGGCACCGCGAATTTCCAGGTCATGCATGGCCAGGTAGAAGCCCGAACCTAACTCCTCCATCGCCTGGATCGCGTCCAAGCGCTGCGCCGCCTGCTTGGTCAGCCCCTCGATATCGGGCACCAGCAAATAGGCATAGGCCTGATGATGCGAGCGTCCGACCCGGCCGCGCAACTGGTGCAGCTGCGCCAGGCCGAACTTGTCGGCACGCGCCATGATGATGGTGTTGGCGCTCGGCACATCGATGCCGGTTTCAATAATCGTCGAGCACAGCAGCACATTGTGTTTGCCGCCGACGAACTCGCGCATCACGCGCTCCAGCTCGCGCTCGGGCATCTGGCCATGGGCAATGATGATGCGGGCCTCGGGCACCAGCTCGGCCAGCTTCTGGCGCCGGTTCTCGATCGTCTCGACCTCGTTGTGCAGGAAGTAGACCTGACCGCCGCGCTTCAACTCGCGCAGAATCGCCTCGCGTATCGTGCCGCTGCTCTCGGCCCGCACGAAGGTCTTGATTGCCAGGCGGCGCTGCGGTGCCGTCGCGATAACGCTCAAGTCGCGCAGGCCTTCGAGCGCCATGCCCAAGGTGCGCGGGATCGGCGTGGCGGTCAAGGTGAGCACATCGACCTCGGCCCGCATCGCCTTCATCTGCTCTTTGTGACGCACGCCAAAACGGTGTTCTTCGTCGATCACCAGCAGGCCCAGCCGCGCGAACTTCACATCCGGGCTGAGCAGCTTGTGGGTGCCGATGACGATGTCGATGGTGCCGTCGGCCAGGCCCGCCATTGCCGCCTTGATCTCCTTGGCGGAGCGGAAGCGGCTCATCTCGGCCACCCGCACCGGCCATTTGCCGAAACGGTCAGCGATGTTCTGGTAATGCTGCTCGGCCAGCAGCGTGGTCGGCGCCAGGATGGCGACCTGCTTGCCGCCCATCACGGCCACAAAGGCCGCGCGCAGCGCCACCTCGGTTTTGCCGAAGCCCACATCGCCGCAGACCAATCGGTCCATTGGCTTGGGGCTGATCATGTCCTGGATCACCGCGTGGATGGCGGCGCGCTGATCCGGCGTCTCCTCAAAGCCGAAGCTGGTGGCAAAGGCCTCGTAGTCGGGGCCGGAGTATCTGAACGCGTGGCCTTCGCGGGCGGCTCTGCGGGCGTAGAGATTGAGTAATTCGGCGGCGGTGTCGCGCACCTGCTCGGCCGCCTTGCGCTTGGCCTTTTCCCATTGGCCGGAGCCCAGTCGGTGCAGCGGTGCTTCTTCGGCCGACACGCCGGTGTAGCGGCTGATCAGGTGCAGCTGCGAGACCGGCACATAAAGCGTCGCCTCATCGGCATAGATCAGGTGCAAGAACTCAGACGGGCCGTCGCCGATATCGATATTGATCAGGCCCTGGTAGCGCCCGATGCCGTGGTTGTTGTGCACCACCGGGTCGCCGACCTTGAGCTCGGACAGATCCTTGATCAGCGCATTGACGTCCGACACCTGCTCCTGCTTGCGGCGCCGGCGCGTGGTCGGCGTGGTTGCAAACAGCTCGGTCTCGGTGAAGAGCTGAATCTGGCGGCCATCTTCGGGCTCGAACCAGAAGAAGCCGGATGCCAGCGGTGCCGCTGTGATCGCGAACTTCTCGGTGCTAACTTCGAACTCGGCCAGATTCGCGACCGAAGGCGGATCGATCTTGTTGTCGCGCAGCAGCTCCAGCAGGCTCTCGCGCCGGCCTTCGCTTTCGGCCAGCAGCAAGACCCGGTGCGGCGTCGCTTTCAGATGCGCGGCCAAACGCGCCAGCGGCTCCTGTGCGCCGCGCTCGACGCTGACGTCGGGCAGCGGACGCGCGTAGTCGACCGGTTCGTTGCCGCGGATCGCGAGCACCGGATGCACATGGGTCAGCGCAAAAAAATCTTCGACCTTGAGGAAGAGCTCTTCCGGCGCCAGGATGGGGCGCTCGGGGTCATGCTGCAAAAAGCGATGGCGCTCGCGGGTGTCGGTCCAAAAGCGCGTCAGCGCCTCGTCGACCTCGCCGTGCAGCGCCAATGCGCATTGCTCGCCCAGGAATTCGAAGATGCTTGCGGTCTGCTCGAAAAAGATCGGCAGGTAGTACTCGATGCCGCCGGAGGCAATGCCCTGGTCGATGTCTTTGTAAAGGCGCGAGCGGGTCGGGTCGCCGTCCATCTTCTCGCGCCAGCGCGAGCGAAAGGCCTTCCTAGCCGCCTCATCCATCGGGAACTCACGGCCCGGTAGCAGCCGCACCTCGGGCACCGGGTAGAGGCTGCGCTGGGTGTCGGGGTCAAAGGTGCGGATCGAGTCGACCTCATCGCCGAACAGGTCGACCCGGTAGGGCACCAAGGAGCCCATCGGAAACAGATCGATCAGGCCACCGCGCACCGCGTATTCGCCCGGCGACACCACTTGCGAGACATGCGAGTAGCCGGCCAGCGTCAGCTGCGACTTCAGCGCGGCCTCGTCGAGGCGCTGACGCTGCTTGAAGTTGAAAGTGGTTGCTGCAAAAAAGCTCGGCGGCGCGAGCCTTGTCAGCGCGGTCGCAGCGGGCAAAAGAACCACATCCAGCTCGCGTTGGTCGGCCGGCTTGCCGCGACTTTGCAGCAACTGCCAGAGCGTGGCCAGGCGCTCCGAGATCAAGTCCTGGTGCGGGCTGAAGGTGTCGTAGGGCAGGGTCTCCCAGTCCGGGAAGACGCCGACGCGCAGCTGCGGCGCGAAGAATTTCAGCTCGTCCTCGAGCCGCTGCGTGTCGCCCGGCTCGGCCGTGAAGATCGCTGTGATGCGCCCCGCAGCCATCTGCTGCACGGCAAAGCGGGCCAGCAGCAATGCGTCGGCCGAGCCGGTCGGCCTTGCTTGCGTGAATTTCTTACCGGGGGAAATGAGGGGCAACTGCATGGGCTACAAATGGGAACAGCCCCGGAGTGGGGCTGCGGTGATTGTAGGCAAGCGCCGCGCGCCGACTCAGTTGTGGGGTCGCCGGGGGTGGATCTTGACCGGGATGCTGTCGGTTTGCGCCCGCGCGCGCAGCTGCCCGCAGCCGCCGTCCACATCCTGCCCCGCTGAGTCGCGCAACTTGGTCAGAATGCCGCACTGGTGCAGGTGGCGAGCGATGGCCGCGGCCTTTTCCCAGCTCGGCCGCTTGAAGGCAAGGTCCGGGATGGTGTTGTAGGGAATCATGTTCAAGAGCGCGTACTTGCCGCTGAGCAGCCGCACGATGCCATCGAGTTCCTCGGCGCTGTCATTGATGCCGTCCAGCAGCGTCCACTGATATTGGATCGGGTAACCGGTCGCGCGCGCATAGGTTTCGCCGAGCTCGACCAGTTCATCCGGCGTCAGGCGCGGCGCGCGCGGCAGCAGGCGTTCGCGCAGCTCTGCCTTGCTGGTGTGCAGCGACAGGGCCAGGGCCGGCTTGACCGGCCCCTCGGCCAAGCGCGTGAAGATGCGCGGGTCGCCGACGCTGGAGAAGACCAGGTTCTTGTGGCCGATATTGCCTTCGCTGCCGAGCAAGTTGATCGCCTCGATCACGTTGTCGAGGTTGTGCGCCGGCTCGCCCATGCCCATGAAGACGACTTTTTTGACCGGCCGCAGGGTCCGTGCCAAGGTCACTTGGGCGACGATCTCGGCGCTGGAGACTTGGCGAATCAAGCCGTCCCGTCCGGTCATGCAAAACACGCAGCCGACCGCGCAGCCCACCTGGGACGACACGCACAGGCCGTCGCGCGGCAAGAGCACAGACTCGACCGTTTGGCCGTCCTGCAAGCCCACCAGCAGGCGCGCCGAGCCGTCCTCGCCGGGGTGGCTGGAGATCAAGCGGGTCAGGCCCGCCAACTCGGCCTCAATGGCCGGCAAGGCTTCGCGCAAGGCCAGCGGCAAGTAGTTGCCGGGGCGCCGCCGGCCGCTGTCGCGCACGCGCACTTGCACCCAGTCGCGCAAGACGCGTTGTTCGTGTTCGGGTTTGGCGCCAAGGGCGCGCAGGCGCTGGCGTAGGTCTTGGATCTGCATGGAGCCGGGCATTTTAGAGCGCCACCCTAGAATGAAGCGATGATGAGCCAGAACAATTACACGGTGGGCGTGCAGCCTCGCTGTTATGCCTTGGTGCCGGCCGCAGGCATCGGCAGCCGCTCAGGCGCCGAGGGACCCAAACAATATGTGGCGCTGGCCGGGCGTCCGATGATGGCGCATACCTTGAGCGCCTTGGCGCAGGTGCCGGGTCTTGCCGCCACGCTGGTGGTGCTGGCGCCGGATGACAATATGTTCGAAGCGGCGCTGCCCGAGTTTGTCGGTGAAACGAGTTGGCTGGCGCGCTGCGGCGGCGCCAGCCGGGCCGAGACGGTCGCCAATGGCTTGCGTGAACTACTGGCGCGCGGTGCCCAGCCGCATGACTGGGTGCTGGTGCATGACGCGGCGCGTTGCTTGCTGCGCCCCGAATGGGTCGAGCGTTTGATCAAAGCCTGCGAAGTCGATGAAGTGGGTGGTTTGCTGGCTCAGCCCTTGGCCGATACCTTGAAGGCATCAAACCAAGGCAGGGTTGCATCAACCATCTCGCGGGCCGAGAAATGGGCGGCGCAAACGCCGCAGATGTTCCGCCTCGGTCTCTTGATTCCGGCGCTGGCTCATGCAGGCGAATCCATCACCGACGAGGCCAGTGCGGTCGAGGCCTTGGGCCACAGCCCCTTGTTGGTCGAATGCTCGATCGAGAACTTCAAGGTGACTTGGCCCGAGGACTTCGCGCTGGCCGAACGCTTGCTCAGCACGAGGTCTTGAGGGCTGGGCTCATTGATTTTCGGGACTTCTAGGGTTTTTATCTCTGTTTGGTATTAATATTCGCCACCAAATAAGCCGAGCCTGGGAGGGTGTATGAGCAGTCCGGAAATTCTGATTCAAGTGCTGCGCAGCGAAATGCGCGCCGCCGACATGACCTACAAGCAGTTGGCGCTGCGATTGGGCATGAGCGAGTCCAGCGTCAAGCGGGTGTTTTCGCAAGGCGATATGAGCCTGAGCCGGCTGGAGCAAATCTGCAAGGCGGTCGGCGTGGCGATGGAAGATGTGCTGCGCCAGGCGGCCGATTGCGCGCCCCATGCCGACACGCTGACGCTCGATCAAGAGCGCTCATTGGTGCGTGACCCCAAGCTGCTGCTGGTTGCGATTTGCTGCCTGGGCCACTGGACGCTGGCGCAGATCATCGAGGTCTATGCGATCAGCGAGACCGAGTGCATCGGCTATTTAGTCAAACTCGACCGACTGGAACTGATCGAGCTGAAGGCGATGAACCGCTACCGCATGCGGGTGTCGATTGCGTTCCGCTGGATCGCGGATGGGCCGGTGCAGCAGTTCTTCCGCAAGCATGTGGTGGATGATTACTTCGGCGGACGTTTTGATGCGCCCGGCGAAGCCTTGCTGTGCGTGCATGGGCGCCTGTCCAACCCGAGCGCGCAGGAGTTGGTTCAGAAAATCCGCCAATTGGCCGCCGAGTTGGCGCGCTTGCACCAGGACGATCAGCGCCTGCAGGCCAGCGAGCGTGACGGCTTCACGCTGCTGCTGGGTCTGCGTTCCTGGGAGTTTGCTCAGTTCACCGCGATGCGCCGAACAGCCGATTGATTACCAGATTGGCCCAAGGAACAGATACAGCGAAGATCTGCCCTGATAGGTGCTGCCCGCCGCCAGGTAGAAGGGGCCAAATCGGGTGTCCAAGGACAGAAAACCGCTGGCGGCCAGCTTGGATTCGGGCAAGGCAAAGGCGAACAAGCTGTTGTCGCTGGCGCGCAAGATTGATCCCGCTTCCAGCGAGAAGCCGGCGCGAATTGCACCGCCCAAGCCGACCGGCATCTGTGCAATATTGCGCGCCATCACCAGGCGCGTCATCGCCACGGCCCGGCCGCTCAATGAGCCTTGAGGCGAGCCGGAGAGGCGCAAGAATCCGCCCAAATCTCCGGTCGTGCCGATCGACGAGGAGGCCACTTCGCCATACACATGGCCGGCCCACTGGCCCCAGCGGAAGGCGCTCAGGCCGCGCAACTCCACCTTGCCTACTGACTCCTTGTCGCGGTTTCGGTACTCCTCCAAGCTGAGACCAAACAGCAGGCCCCGGGTCGGGAAGGCCAAGGAGTCCAAGGTGTCGGTCCGGATCTCCATGAATCGGTGCGAGTAGTAGCCGTTCAGTTGCTCGGCATTCTGAGGCTCGGGAATCGTCAGCCTGGCGCTTTCCCGCAGCTTGCCTACGCCAAGGCGCACATCGCCCCAATTGGAGAGCTGCCGGCCCAAAGCCACCGAGACCTCCGCGCCATTGGCGCTCACCCTAGCGGTACGCAAACCCAGACTGCTGTATTGGTCAATGCTGCCAGCCCGGTAATGCGCTTCGGTGCTCAGGAACCAGGGTGAGCCGGCACCCAAGGGTTGAAACAACTCCGTGCCCAGCCAGCGCTTGTCGCCGATGCTGGCATTGGTGCGCAGCTCGGCGCCCCATGGGTTGAGCCAGGTCCACACATGCATCAGCCGCACCGTGAAACGATTGGCGTCATCAAAGTCGCTGTAGAGCTCCAGTCCCACTCTGAGGCGGCTGCTGGCCCAGTCGGCTTCACTGACGTTGAGGGTGACCTGGCGTTGGCCTTTTTCGTCGCTGATCTGCGCGTCAATACGCTCGAAGTCGCCGCGCCCATAGAGCTGCGCGCTGGCTTTTTGAATGTCGCCGACGCTGACCGGCTCTCCCAGCGGCAAGTCGATTTCGGCCTTCAATGCTGCAGGGTTGCTGCGCTGCGTGCCGCGAATCTCCAGGCTGGCCAAGGGCAGGCGCTTGCTGGGGTTTGCCGCTTCAGCCGTTTGCTGCCGCCTGGATTCCAGTGCAGCGTAAACCTCGGGCGGTATGGCCAGCTCGCGCAGACGCTCATGCGAGGCAAATGCAGCCCGCTGACCGGAGGCGACCGCTTCCTGGTGGCGACCGAAGTCCATGAAGGCGATATTGCCCAGATCGGGGTCGATCAAGACATCGTCGGGACGCAGCCCTCGCAACGATTGGGCGACGTTTTGATTGGTCAGAATCTGCAGCATCTGGTTGGCTACGCCGACCGCGCTGTTGATCTCGCGTTCTTCCAGCAGCGGTGAGCCCACATTGACCGCGATGATGATCTCGGCGCCCATTTTGCGGGCGATATCGATCGGTAGATTGCGCACCAGGCCGCCGTCCACAACCTGCCGGCCATTGATGCGCGCCGGGGTGAACACGCCGGGCACCGCCATCGAAGCGCGCATGGCCAGGAACAGCGGCGTGTCAATCATCTCCAGCATGTCGCCGCTGAGCAAGTCGGTGGCCACGGCGCGAAAGGGCAGGCTCAGTTGGCTGATCGGCGCTTCGGCTTGCGCGGGCGGCACCAGGCGCTCCAGCGCAAATTCCAAGGCGCTGTTTCCCGCTGCCGAAGGGGGCAAGCTGACGCCGGTAGCGCGGTGCAATCCCAGCTCGATGCGAGAGGGCAGCAACTGGTCCTCCTCGCGTCGGCGAAAACTCAGGGATTGGCGCGGCGGGCGGTCCGCAAGAATCGCCGGCCAGTCGGTGCCCTGAACAAAGTTCTCCAGCTCCTCGATGCTGCGCCCCGAGGCGAAAGCGCCGCCCACCACCGCGCCCATGCTGGTGCCCACCACCACGTCCACCGGCACATGCAGCTCTTGCAGCACCCGCAGCACCCCGATATGGGCCAGGCCGCGCACGCCGCCGCCGGACAGCACCAAGCCGATCTTGGGGCGTTTGAGCGCTTCCACAGGCGCAGCCTGCGCAGCGGCTTCTTCTTGAGCGAAGCCAGTGCCGGTACTCAGCGCCAGTGCAGACGCAACGAAAAGGAGAACGCATTGCCGCCGCCGGCTTGTGGCCAGCTTGAGGCAGGTTTGAAAATTTGATGCAGGCATGGTCAGCAGATGGGCAAGGCCGCGAGCGTAGCGCAGCTTTGTGTAAATCCGCGCTAAGCTCGCGGCGTTTTTGATCTAGGCTCGCTGCCTTAGCTCCCACCAACGCCATGACACAAACTCAAACTCCTGCCTTACCTCCGCACAGCCCGATGCCCTGCCCATTCCGAATCGGCGAAGGTTGGGACACCCATGCTTTGGTGCTGGGCCGGCCCCTGGTGCTGGGCGGCGTCACCATCCCGCATACCCATGGCCTGCTGGGTCATTCGGACGCCGACGCGCTCGCGCATGCAATCACCGATGCGCTGCTGGGCGCAGCGGCTTTGGGCGATATCGGCAAGCTTTTTCCCGACACGGCGGCCGAGTTCAAAGGTGCCGATTCGATGGTCTTGCTGGCCGAGGCTTACCGGCGCGTGCGCCTTGAGGGCTGGCAGATCGTCAATATCGATAGCACCATCAAGGCCCAAGCGCCCAAGATGGCGCCCCACATTCCCCTGATGCGAGCCCGCTTGGCCGAGGTGTTAGGCCTGGAGATTGGGCAGATCAATGTCAAGGCCAAGACGGCCGAGAAGATGGGTCCGGTCGGCGGGTGTCAGGCCATCGAGGCGCAGGCGGTTTGTCTGTTGGCCAAGGGCTGAGCGCCGAAACATTGACAGGGCCCCTGCCGCGCCATGCGCTGCAGGGGCCCTGTTCTGAATGCCGCTGGGGCTATTTACAGAGCCTTCTTTACCCAGGCTTCTAGCTCGGCCGCAGTGATGGTCTTGGTCAAGACCGGCGTGGCGTTGCCGGGCTCGCGCAGCTCCAAGATATAGGTTTTGCCATCGGCGCTTTCTATGGCCGTCAATGAAGAGCCGTCGCCCCGGCTGCTGATCTTGACGCTATTGGTCTTGGCGTCGCCGGTGATCACCAGTTTTTGCGGGAAGCGCGAAGTGTCGATCACGACCATAAGATTGCCGCTGGCGTCCAGCGTAAGGGCAAAAGTGTCGGTGCGGGCATTGCGGAGCACGCTGAGGTCGATGATGGCGCTCACCGGTGTGCCGTCGGCCTTGACGCTGACCTTCAGGTCGCCGTTGACCTTCTGCATGGTCAGATCGGTGTCGCCGGTGCGCAGGTTCAGATCTTTGATCTTGACGCTGCGGCTCAGGCCGTCGGGGCTGTCAACGCTTTCTGTCAAAGTGCCCGAGGCAATGAACACCGGTCCGGTCTTGCAATTCACGGCTGTGTAGGTCCGCAGCTTGTCTGCAATGCTCAAATCAAGGCTGCCGCCATCGACACAGGCCAGGCTGCCCGGCTGGGTTTGAGTGAAGCCGACGGCAATGGGCGCCAAGCCGGCCCTGATCAAACCCTCGCTTTGGTCTGTACTGCCTGCCGCGATCCCCAAGACGTCGCTGTAGTTGGCGCTGTTGATGGACGCGGTTTTGGGCTCCGGCTTCGGCTCAGGGTCGCTGCTGCTCCCACAGGCGCTCAAAATGAGTGCGCTGGCGCTCAGGCACAGCAGGCAGGAAATGGATTTCAGGTTCGCTTTCATCGCAAGTCGCTCCGATCTTTATGCCCCGGTAGGGGCTGTTGGCGTGGTGGTTTGGGTGGACGCGCTGCAGTGTTGCGCAGTTCGCGAGCCCTTGCCAGCCGCCCCTCAGAGGTGGCGAAATTTGCGCCCTCAGGAGGCCTAACGTGCTACTTGCCTGTGCAAACCAGCGGTCTCAGAGCTCGCCCAACACCAACTGGTCCACATCGTTGGTCGATATGGACTTGACCAAGGTCGGTGTGTCTGAGCCCTTGGCGCGTACCTCGAGTGCTTTGTAGTAGTTGACCTTACGGTCTGCGGCGACATCGGTATGAATCGCAATCCAGTGCGTCGATAGGCGCCCACATCCTGCGCGTTGACATAGGGGCTCAAAGTGTCGGCAGCCACTCGGCTTGCGCCAAACAGGTCGGCCCAAGTATTGGCTTTCGCTATCAGAGGGTTCGGAAATTGAAACTTTGTCGCCATCGTGCGTGCCGCCGTAGGCCAGGTAGAAGGGGCCTAGGCGTGTGTCCACGGCCAAGAAACCGCTGGCCGTCAACCCGCAACGGCGAGAACAAGTCCGGTACCGCCATCGAGGCCCGCATGGCCAGGAACAGCGCTTGATCGCTCAGGGTGACCAGCCGCCCGTCCAGCAAATCGGTGGCGAGGGCTCGAAACGGCAGTGGCAACTATTGCAGACCTTGCTCGCTCTTGGCGCCCTGGGGGCCAGGCGTGTCAGGGTGAATTACAAGGTGCTGTTGCCGGCCGCAGCGGGCGGCAGCGTCAGGCCCTTAAAGTTGACGCCGAAGTCAATTCTGGATGCCACCAAGCGGTCATCCTCGCGGCGCTGAAAGCTCAGCTCGCGGCGCGGCGAGCGGTCAGCCAAAATAGCGTCCCAATCGGAGGCACGTGCAAAGGCTGCGAGCTCCTCAACGCCCAGGACCGAAGCAAAGGGGCCGCCCACCGCAGCGCCCATGCTGCTGCCATCCAGCCAAACGCCTGCGGGTTTAGCCTAACCTTAGCTGGCCTTTTGCAACTTGATCACCGCGAAAAGGCCGCCGCCCTCGGCATTGCCTATTTCCAGCTGGCCGCCCAGGCGCTGCACCGATTTTTCAACGATGGCCAGGCCTAAGCCCGCGCCATTGGCGGCGGTGCGGGCGGCGTCGCCGCGAAAAAATGGCGTGGTCAGCTTGGCCAATTTGTCCGAGGGCACCCCGTTTCCATGGTCGCGCACCAGCAGATGCACCCAGTTGCCGCTGATGCTGGCTGTTACTTCAACTTGCGCAGGGCCATCGTCGGCCCGGCCGTAGCGGCGGGCGTTCTCGAACAGATTCAGCAGCACGCGGCCCAGCTCGGTGTCGTCGGCCCAAACCTTGAAGTCAGACTGCACCCCGTTTTGAATCCGGATCTGCTGGGGTTCGCGAAAGCCCTGGGCCACCCGGTCCACCACTTCGCCCAGCAGCAGCGGCTGTAACTGCAGCTCCGAAGGGCGGGCATAGTCCATGAACTTGTGGATGATGGCGTCGAGCTGATCGATGTCTTGCGCCATGAACTGGCGCGCTTGCTCGTCCGGCACGCTCATTTCGGCCTCCAGCCGCAGCCTGGCCAGTGGCGTGCGCAAGTCATGCGAGATGCCGGCCAGCATGACCGTGCGGTCTTCTTCCATCTTGGCGAGCTCGCGTGCCATCCGGTTGAAGCCCATATTGACGTCGCGGATCTCGCTGGTGCGGGTGCTTTCATCCAGCACCGAGTCGTACTCGCCCTCGCGGATGCGGTGCGCCGCCAGGCTCAGATCTCGCAGCGGCTGGTTGATCAGGCGCGTGATGGCCGCCGATCCCAGCACCGTACCGATCAGGGCAATCAGCAACCACCAGCTATTGGTCGAATTGGCGATGCTGAAGGGCCGTGCGCTGGTTTGCAGCCAATAGGCGTCCTGGCCAATGTTGAAGCGCACCCACAGGCCGGGCGTGCCGTTGACGCTGCGCGCCACCACGGTATCGGGCCCAAGCCGGCCGCGCATCTCGGCAGCGAGCTGCTTGGCGAAGTCCGAGCTGTCGTAGGGCTGCCAGCGGTCATGCGCCTCGGCCACGCGCACTTGCACCGTCTCGCTGCGTGCCAATGAGCTCAGGACGGCAACGCGGTTGATGCTGTCGGTGTCGGCCAGCGCGACCCGGCTCAGATTGACCAAGCCGGCCAACTGCTGCGCCGCCTCGAGCGCGCGCGGCTCCGCCTCCAAGACTTTGAATGTTTGTTGCCAAGCCAGCACCCCACCGGCCAGCAGCAGGGCCAAGAGCGCAAAAGTGCGCCAGAACAGATTCAGCGCGAGCTGGGGGCGTGGCACGGCTTAAGTAGACTTGGTTTTAGCGAAGAACCCTAGGCCGTTTCGTCCGGCACAAACACATAACCCACGCCCCAGACGGTTTGGATATAGCGTGGCTGAGCCGGGTCGGTCTCCAATAATTTGCGCAGGCGAGAGATCTGCACATCGAGGCTGCGGTCAAAGGGTTCGAAGTCGCGGCCGCGTGCGAGTTGGGCCAGCTTGTCGCGGGTCAGCGGTTGGCGCGGGTGGCGCACCAAGGCCTTCAACATCGAAAATTCTCCGGTCGTCAAGGGCAGCGCCTCGCCGTCCCGCGACAGCCGGCGCAGGGCCAAGTCGAATTCAAAGGGCCCAAAGTTGACCGTCATCGCTTCTTTGGATGGGGCGCCCGGTGCCTCCATCACGGGGCGACGGCGCAGCACCGCGTTGATGCGCGCCAGCAGCTCGCGCGGGTTGAAGGGCTTGGACAAATAATCATCGGCTCCGACCTCCAGGCCCACGATGCGGTCCACATCCTCGACCTTGGCCGTCAGCATGATGATGGGCGTCAGGTCATTGCCGGCGCGCAGCCGGCGGCAGATCGTCAGGCCGTCTTCGCCTGGCAGCATCAAGTCGAGCACGATCAGATCGACCGTCTCGCGGCTGAGCTGCTTGGTGAGGGCGCGGCCGTCTTCGGCCAGCAAGACTTCAAACCCTTCTTGGCTCAGATAGCGGCGCAGCAGGTCGCGGATGCGAGCGTCGTCATCGACGATCAAAATGCGATTAGGCCGCGTGGGGGGCGTGCTGGTCATGGCCGTGAGTCCTGGTTAGTCCGGGTTGATCCTGATTTGTAACAAGCTCATTGTGAGTGCGTTTTGGTCTGTTTTGGCACCGCACTGACAGCTCGTTACAGTTCATTAACATCTCGGGCCTGGCCCGGGCTCGATTCCGTGCAATGCTGCGCGCCCTGGGGCGCTCAGTGTGCGTCTTCAAAAATTGGAGTTTCATGAAAGCAATCATTTGTCTTGGCTTGTTGTCCCTGGCCGGTGGCGCTTTTGCGGCAAGCGATGCTTTGCCCAGAGACCGGCTCAACCTGACAGCCAGCGCCAGTGTTGAAGTCACCCGTGATGTGCTGGGCATCGTCTTTTCGACCAGTAAAGAGGGCTCGGATGCGGCGACGGTGCAGACGCAGCTGAAGCAGGCGCTGGAGGCTGCCCTGACGGAGGCGCGCAAGATTGCCAAGCCGGGTCAGGTGGAGGTGCAAACCGGCAACTTCTCGCTCTACCCCCGCTATGCGGCTAAGGGCGGCATCAATGGCTGGCAGGGCTCGGCCGAGTTGCTGGTGGAGGGCAAGGATGCTGCCGCGATCGCGCAGCTGAGTGGCCGCATCAACACCATGAGCATCGCCCGTGTTGGATACAGCCTGTCCAAGGAGCAGCGCGAGAAGGTCGAGGGCGATGTGACAGCGCAGGCGATTGCCCGCTTCAAGGCGCGCGCGGCTGACTACGCGCGGCAGTTTGGATTCAATGGTTACTCGATCGGAGAGGTCAGCGTTAACAGCGCCGACCCCGGCAATATGCCTATGGCCGCGCCGCCCATGCGTTTCAAGGCGATGGCAGCGTCAGCCGACGAGGCCTTGCCGGTGGAGGCGGGCAAGGCCTCGGTCAGCGTGACGGTGAATGGCTCGGTGGTGATGACGGCGCCTTGAGCGTCGCATCAAGTGCCTTGTTAGGATGAGCCGAGGAGGACAGCAAAAATGACAGAACCGCAACTGAAGTACGTGCAATGCCTGGGGAGTGCAGGGCTGCGCCGCATGGCTTATTGGGAATGGGCTTGTGTGGGCGCAGCTGGCGCGCAAGCCCCGGTTCTGGTCTGTGTGCACGGCCTGACCCGTCAGGGGCGTGACTTCGATACCTTGGCGCGTCGCATGAGCGAGAGCCACCGGGTGATTTGCCCCGACGTGGCCGGCCGAGGGCGTTCGGACTGGCTGCCTCAGGCCTTTGGCTACCAGATCCCCACCTATGTGGCGGATATGGTGGTGCTGCTGGCGCGCTTGGATGTGGAGCAGGTCGATTGGGTCGGCACTTCGATGGGTGGGCTGATCGGCATGGGATTGGCGGCCTTGCCGGCATTGTCGGGCGCAGCAGGTGCATCCGGCGTGGCGACCAGCCTGGTACGCCGCATGGTCTTGAATGATGTGGGTCCGGAACTGGGTTTCGAGGCCTTGCAGCGTATTGGCAGCTATCTCGGGCAGCACATGCGTTTCGATTCGCAGGAGCAGGGCGCAGCCTATTTGGCCAGCATTTCGCCAGGTTTCGGCCCGCATAGCGCGGCGCAATGGGCGGCGCTTTCGGCGCCTATGTTCAAGCCTGTTGAAAGTGGCGCTGGTGGTGACGGTGTGGAAGGCGGTGTGCGACTGCATTACGACCCGCAACTGGCCGCACCTTTCGCGCAAGTCTCGCGCGAGGCGGCCGAGGCCGGCACGGCGGCACTCTGGCAAGCCTACGACAGCCTAACTTGCCCGACCCTGCTGCTGCGCGGCGCCGAGTCCGATTTGCTGTCCAGCGCCACTGCGCAGGCCATGACCCAGCGCGGGCCGCGCGCGCGGCTGCATGAGTTTGCCGGCGTGGGCCATGCGCCGACGCTGGTACAAGCCGATCAAATCGAGGTCGTGCGGGAGTTTTTGGGAGCGGTATGAAGACGGGTTCACAGAGCGGGCAGGCGCAGACCGCAGCGATCGTCAGTTTGCTGGAGGCCTCGCCGGCGCTTGAGTTGACGCCGGTCGGGGGTGCGCCAGCGACAGGCATCACTCCGCTGGACACCGTGGCCAGAGCACGGGCTTTTGCGGAGCCTTTGCTGACGGGTCAGTTGTTGGACACCGGCGAAGAGGCCTTGGGCCATGCCGACGGTGTGGCCGCGATTTTGGCCGGCATCGGCGCTGCGCCGGCCATGCAGGCGGCCTCCTACCTGGTTTACGCGGGTGACTATCTGGCTCGACCCGAAGAGTTGGTCAGCAAGGCATTTGGCGAGTCCTATGCCAGCTTGGTCATGCACACGCGCAAGCTGGTGCAGATTCAGCGCGCAGCCCGCGAGGCGCGGGTCGACGCCGCCGCCCGGGCCGAGCAAACCGAACGAGTCCGCAAGATGCTGCTGGCTTTCTCCCGCGATCTGCGGGTGGTGCTCTTGCGGCTGGCATCGCGCTTGCAGACTCTGCGATTTTTTGCGTCGTCAAAGCAGGCTTGCCCGGGAAGTCTGGCGGCCGAGTCACTGCAGGTGTTTGCGCCCTTGGCCAATCGCTTGGGCATTTGGCAGATCAAATGGGAGCTGGAGGATTTGTCCTTTCGCTTTCTGCAGCCGCAAGCCTACCGGGAACTGGCGCGCGCGCTGGACGAGAAGCGGCTGGGCCGTGAGCAAAGCATTGAAGCCGCTCGCGCTGCGCTGCAGGCGGACCTGCTGACGCTGGGCATTGAGGCGCAGGTGCAGGGCCGGCCCAAGCATCTCTACAGCATTCACAAAAAAATGCAGGGCAAGGGTTTGCAACTGGAGCGGGTGTTCGACCTGCGCGCGTTGCGCGTGGTCGTACCCGCTGTGGCGGACTGTTATGCAGTGTTGAGCCGCCTGCATGAGCTGTACACGCCGGTCGATGGTGAGTTCGACGACTACATCGCCCGGCCCAAGCCCAACGGCTATCAATCGCTGCACACCGTCGTGCTGGGTGCGGACGGCCGGGCGATGGAAGTGCAAATCCGCACGGCCGCTATGCATGAGCATGCCGAGCATGGCGTGGCTGCGCACTGGGCCTACAAGGAGGCCGGGGCGCGAGGCTATGCCGGCGTCAGCGCGGCAGGCGACTTTGAGGAGCAAGTGGCACAGGCCCGCAAGGCGGTGCTGCGTCAACTGCTGGCTTGGGAGCGCGACTTCGTTGAGGGTGACGCATCGGTCGCCGCAGGGGCAGCAGCAGGTGCGGCTGCAACAGCCGACGCCGGCGCTGACTCGGCCACGGTCTTCGATGACCGCATTTATGTGTTCACGCCGCAGGCCTCGATCGTCGAGTTGGCGGCCGGCGCTACGCCGGTTGACTTTGCCTACGCCGTGCATACCGATCTGGGCCACCGTTGCCGGGGTGCCAAGGTGGACGGCGTGATGGTGCCGCTCAACACCCCTCTCAAGAGCGGGCAGACAGTCGAGGTGACGTCGGCTAAAGAGGGCGGGCCGTCGCTGGATTGGCTCAACGCCGAGCTGGGTTTTCTGCAAAGCCAGCGTTCGCGCACCAAGGTGCGGGCCTGGTTCAACGCGATGGCGCAGCGCCAGACCGCTGCACGGGGCCGCGAGGCGGTCGAAAAGCTTTTGCAGCGGGAGGGTAAAACGGCGGTCAAGCTGGAGGATCTGGCCGGACGGCTGGGCTTCAAGAATGCCGACGCTTTGTTTGAGGTGGTGGGTAAAGACGAATACTCGCTGCGTAATATCGAACTGCTGCTGCGCCCGCCGGTGCCCGAGCCCGATGACGATGAGCTCTTGGCCCAGCGCCGCAGCAAGGCGGGCGCCAACGCGCCGCGCGGCGGTGTGTTGGTGGTGGGGGTGGACTCCTTGCTGACCAATCTGGCGCGTTGTTGCCGGCCGGCGCCGCCCGATGCGATTGGCGGTTACGTCACGCGCGGCAAGGGCGTGGCCATCCACCGGCTCGATTGCAGCAATTTCAGGCAAATGGCGGCCTTGGCCGGCGAACGCGTGATCGAGGTGGAGTGGGGGGGGCGACCCAATGAGCTTGATGCCAAGGGGCGCGGTGCGGCGCAGTACCCGGTAGACGTGGTCGTGGAGGCCAGTGAGCGCCAAGGCCTGCTGCGCGATGTGCTGGAAGTCTTTTCGAAAGAGAAGATGAATGTGGTGGCCGTGAACACGCAAGCGGCCAAGAACGCTGGCAGGGCGGTGCGGAGCGAAACCAGCTGGACCCATTTCACCGTAGAAGTGGCAGATTCAGGGCGTTTGGCCCAGGTCTTGCGTCATGTCGCCACGGTCAACGGCGTGCGCTCTGCCAGAAGAAAATGAAGTGAATTTGAAAATTTTCTTGCGCACCCCTGAAAACCGGGCTATACTGCGAAGCTCTTGAGGCGCGTAGCTCAGCTGGTTAGAGCACCACCTTGACATGGTGGGGGTCGTTGGTTCGAGTCCAATCGCGCCTACCAAATACGGTAGGCGTTACCTTCAAGTAACGTTGAAATAAGAAGCCCGGTAGATCGCAGATCTGTCGGGCTTTTTGCTTTTTGGCCCACTTTCAGGCCATGCTCTTGCTCCAAGCCAACTGCTTATCGTGGTTCACCTTGTGCGCCAAGAAGCCATGGCTAAGGGGTAATCCCCTTCGGGCTGCCTCTGAGCGTCTTCTAGAATAATGTTGCACCTGCACATATTGATGGATGCACTGACAGCCCTGCTCGGCAGAGGGCAATAGGCGCGGCGCCGCAGGCGCTGTTGCTAACCGAATCGAAGAGGAGTTGTCCATGGTTACTGCCCGCAAAAAGGCCGCGGGAGGCGCGGCGCCTGAGTCCGGCGCCGAGCACAACAGCGGCGTTCGCGTGCTCAAGAAGTACCCGAACCGGCGTCTCTATGACACTCAAACCAGCAGTTACATCACCTTGGCCGACGTCAAGAAAATGGTGTTCGCGGGCCAGGCTTTCGAGGTGCGTGACGCCAAGACGAGTGAGGATCTGACGCGCAGCATCCTCTTGCAAATCATTCTGGAAGAAGAAACCGGCGGTGTACCGATGTTCAGCACCGCCGCTCTTGAGCAGATCATTCGCTTTTACGGCCATGCGATGCAGGGCGTGATGGGTGACTATCTGGAAAAAAATGTGCAGAGTTTTGGCGACTTGCAGACCAAGTTCGCCGAGCAGAGCAAGGGCCTGGCCTTCAGCCCCGAGTTGTGGACTCAGTTTCTGGGTGCGCAGGCACCGATGATGCAGGGTTTGCTGGGTGGCTATGCCGAGCAGTCAAAGACCTTGATTTCGCAGATGCAGGAAAAAATGCAGGAGCAAATTCAGCAGGCCTCGGCACTCTTTCCCGGTATTCCTGGGCTGCCAGGTTTCCCTAAAAAGTAGGGCGCGGGCAGTTTTGCAGCCGGCATTGCGGTGAGTCTTTGCGGGATGAGCGAAAATCCCGGCATGAACACAATTAACACAAGCGGTATCGCCGCTGCCGCTGCACCCAAGATTGGTTTCGTGTCACTGGGTTGCCCAAAAGCCCTGACCGACTCCGAGCTGATCCTGACCCAGCTGCGGGCCGAAGGCTACGAAACCTCCAAGACCTTTGCCGGCGCCGATTTGGTGATCGTCAACACCTGCGGATTCATTGACGACGCGGTGCGCGAAAGTCTGGACACCATCGGTGAAGCCTTGGCTGAAAACGGCAAGGTCATCGTTACCGGCTGCTTGGGCGCCAAGGCGGGTGCAAGCAGCCCGGATGCCGGCGGCTTGGTGCGTGAGATGCACCCCAGCGTCCTGGCCGTGACTGGCCCGCATGCGACGCAAGAAGTAATGGACGCCGTGCACTTGCATGTGCCCAAGCCGCATGACCCCTTTCTCGACCTGGTGCCCGAGTCGCGTGGCATTGCAGGCATCAAGCTAACGCCTAAACACTACGCTTACCTGAAGATCAGCGAGGGCTGCAACCATCGCTGCACCTTCTGCATCATCCCCAGCATGCGGGGTGACTTGGTGTCGCGCCCGATCGGCGATGTGTTGAACGAAGCGCGTGCGCTGTTCGAGTCCGGCGTGAAGGAGTTGCTGGTGGTCAGCCAGGACACCAGCGCTTACGGCGTCGACGTCAAATACCGCACTGGTTTTTGGGACGGCAAGCCGGTCAAAACCCGCATGTATGACCTGGTTGCGCAAATGGGCGAGATGGCCAAGCAATACGGCGCTTGGGTGCGGCTGCACTATGTCTATCCTTATCCGCATGTGGATGAGGTGCTGCCGCTGATGGCCGATGGTTTGATCCTGCCCTATCTGGACGTGCCTTTGCAACATGCCCACCCCGACGTGCTCAAGCGCATGAAGCGCCCGGCCAATGGCGAGAAGAATATGGAGCGCATCCTGCGCTGGCGCGAGATTTGCCCCGACATCGTCATCCGCTCAACCTTCATCGCCGGTTTCCCCGGCGAAACCGAAGCCGAGTTTCAGTATTTGCTGGACTTCATGACTGAGGCGCGCATCGACCGTGCCGGCTGCTTCGCCTATTCGCCGGTGACGGGCGCCACTGCTAACGACTTGGACGGTGCGCTGCCGCAAGAAGTGCGTGAAGAGCGCCAGGCGCGTTTCATGCAAATCGCCGAAGCGGTGTCGATCGACAAATTGCGTTCGCGCATCGGCGCGACCATGCAGGTCTTGGTTGATTCCGCCCCGGCCATGGGCCGCAAGGGCGGTGTCGGCCGCAGCTATGCCGACGCGCCCGAGATCGACGGCACGGTCCGCCTGGCCGCTCCGCAAAAGGCCAGCAAGACGCTCAAGGTGGGTGAGTTCACCAAGGCGAAGATCGTCGCGACCGAAGGCCATGACTTGATCGGCGTGCCAATCTAGTCGCTGTTCTTAACCCAAACGGGCTGCGGCCCGTTTTCTTTTTTCTGGTCGGAGTATTCACTTGAGCAAACGCGCCATCTCCACGGATCAAATCCATCACCCTTACCATGCCCCCGAGGGCTGGAATGCGTTCCCACCCGGCGTCTTCAAAGCCTCCACGGTGCTGTTCAAGAATACCGCTGACCTGCATCAATACCGCCCACGCGACGGCCAGAGCTACCGCTACGGTCTGCACGGCACGCCGACCAGCTACACCCTGGCGGCGCGCATTGCGAGCCTGGAAGGCGCGCAGCACTGCCTGCTTGTGCCCAGCGGCTTGGCGGCGGTGACGCTGGTGAGCGTGGGGCTGCTGCGACCCGGCGACGAGGTGCTGGTGCCTGACAACGTCTATGGTCAGAACCGCTACCTGAGCGAATCCTGGCTGCCGCAGTTCGGCATCACTTACAAGTTCTATGACCCGCTTGATGTGGCGGGCTTCAAGGCGCTGCTGACGCCGCAGACCAAGCTGGTGTGGCTGGAAGCGGCCGGCTCGATCACGCTGGAGTTCCCCGACCTGCTGGGTTTGCTGGCGGCTTGCAAAGCCCATGGGGGCGTCATCACGGCGCTGGACAACACATGGGGCTCGGGTGTGGCCTTCAATCCCTTTGAGATTGCGCCCGGAGTCGGTGCGGATGTGTCGATACAGGCCCTGACCAAGTACGCCTCGGGTGGCGCCGATGTCTTGATGGGTTCCGTCTGCACGCGAGACTCAGGCCTGCATGAGCGCCTCAACCATGCCCACGAGCATCTCGGTTATGGCCTGGGTCAAAACGATGTGGAGCTGGTCTTGCGCGGCCTGCCGACGCTGGAACTGCGCTACCGTGCGCAAGACGCGACAACGCGCGCCTTGGCCGCCTGGATGCAGGCGCAGCCGCAAGTTGCTCAGGTCTTGCATCCGGCGCTGCCCGGCTCGCCTGGCCATGCGCATTGGCTACAGACCAGCTGCGCAGGCGCTGCATGCCTGTTCTCGGCCGTGTTCAAGCCCGAGTACAGCGCGCGTCAGGTCGACGCCTTTGTCGACGCGCTGGCGCTGTTTGGCATCGGCTACTCATGGGCCGGGCCGATGAGCTTGGCCGTGCCCTATGACTTGAGTCGCAGCCGCAATCTGGGTCGCCACTTTGCCGAGGGTGTGGTCGTGCGTTTCGCTATTGGCCTGGAGGTCGAGGCCGATTTGCGCGCCGATCTGGCGCAGGCGCTGGCTATTCTTTAGTCTCGGGAAGGGGCTTTGGTGGCGTGCCGCATCAACTGCCCCTTTTGGCGAAAGTGGCAGCTAATCTGCTTCGCAGCTTAGGTCTTCGACTTTGATGCATGCCGCATCAACTGCCCCTTTTCTTTCTCCCAATCCCGCTTCTTCTCGGTATTGCGCTTGTCGTGTTCGGCCTTGCCCTTGGCCAGGCCGATTTCGACTTTGACGTAGCTGCCTTTGAAATGCAGGTTGAGCGGCACCAGGGTGAAGCCCTTTTGCTCGATCTTGCCAATCAAGCGGCGGATGTCTTCGCCCTTGAGCAAGAGTTTTTTGATCCGGTCGGCCAAGGGGCTGATGTGGGTCGACGCATTGCGCAGCGGGTTGATGCGGCAACCGATCAAATACATCTCGCCGCCCTTGATCATCACGTAGCCGTCGGTCAGCTGAACTTGGCCGGCACGGATGGATTTGACCTCCCAGCCCTCCAGCACGATGCCGGCCTCATGCCGCTCTTCGATGAAATAGTCATAGCGGGCGCGGCGGTTCTCGGCGATCGGGGCGCTGGATACGACCGGCTTTGCTTTGGCCGGCGGCCTGAATGACGAATTGGGAGTGGACATAGCGCTCTGTTTTTTTGGTGGCTCGGGGCGGGCGTCAATGGAGTCGCCCGCGCCAATACAATCTCGCCATTGTATGAAGCATGTTAAAAAATCCGTTCTGCTCTGGTACTCGCCCCGCGAGATGTATGACTTGGTCGTCGGCGTTGAGCGCTATCCCGAGTTCTTGCCCTGGTGCGAGCGGGCTGAGCTCTTGGAGCAACAGGACGACGGCGTGACGGCGCGCTTGTCCCTGGCCTACGCCGGCGTGCGCCACGCCTTCACCACCCGCAACAGTCACGAAACCGACCGCCGCGTCAGCATGCGCTTGGTCGACGGTCCTTTTTCAATGTTGGACGGCGACTGGCGCTTTGTGCCTTTGACCAAACCGGGTGGCAACGCTGAATCCGAGTTGGCCTGCAAGATCGAGTTCGAGTTGCGCTATGCGTTTTCAAGTGTTGCGCTGGAGGCGGTGGTCAGCCCGGTGTTTGATCGCGTCGCCAATACCTTTGTCGAGCGGTTTGTCCAACGCGCCGAGGCGGTTTACGGTGCGCGCTGACCATGCAGCTTGAATTGGTTTGGAGTCCGAGTGCGGGTGACGTTAGACAACGATATCTGCAGATGGCTGAGGGCGCGACGATAGAGCAGGCGCTGCGGGCCTGCCCTGAGTTTGCCGATCAACTGCCAGGCTTAGGTGCAATGAAAATCGGTGTTTGGGGGCGTTTGATGCCTTTGAGCACGGCGCTGCGCGATCGCGACCGGATCGAGGTTTACCGGCCCCTGACGGTGGATCCGAAAGAATCGCGGCGACTGCGCTTTCGTAAGTCGCCAGAGCGGGTTGCTTCGCGGCATCGCCCCTTGGGCGGCAAGATCGGGCTTTAGCGGCCGCTACTTTCAGCGGCATTCGCTGTTGATGATGCTGCGGGTGCGCTGCATTTCTTCCGCGCGCTGGTTTTCATCGATGACGATGGGCTCTCCCTTGTCGTTATTGCGCGTGAGCCGCACGCCATCCTGCAGCAGCTTCATATTCTCCTGAGCCCGCAGGCAGTTGTCGTGGCGCTGCTCGGCCAGCTTGGCTTCGTTCTCTCGCTGGCGCCGTTGTGCGTCTTTGTCTTCTTGTTTTTCGCGGGCTTGGCGCTCGAGGTCGGTCTTGCTCGGCCCGCTGGCCATTGGGAGCGGGGCGCTAGCGGCGCTACTGCTGGTGCCGTAGGGCACGATGACGATGCGTTCTTGCTGCTGATTCTTGGGGCGCTGCAAGATGTCTTTCTCGGCCGTGCCTTGCGGCGGCGGCAGGTCGCTGAACTGCAGCTTGCCGCTGGCGTCGCGCCATTTCCACTGGGCCTGTACCGGGCCTGCAGCACAAAGCACCAGCATGCCGAGCAGGCTGAAGCGCAAGGTGTGACGCCTAAAGTTGCTCGAGAGGGTGCGCGTGGGCTCAGCGCTGAGCTTTAGTTTTTGCATGTTTTGAGTGTAGCCCTGGCCGCACTTGGATGGGTGCCTTGCGCGCCTTCCGTATAATGCCGCTTTGCGTCTGGAGCTTCCCCTATGCGCCTACTCGGCAAAGCGCTCACCTTTGATGATGTCCTCTTGGTGCCAGCGTTCTCGCAAGTCTTGCCTCGCGACACCAGTTTAGCCACCCGGCTGTCCCGCAATATCCGCCTCAACCTGCCCCTGGTGTCAGCCGCCATGGATACGGTCACGGAAGCGCGTTTGGCCATCGCCATCGCGCAAGAGGGCGGCATCGGCATCGTGCACAAGAACCTGACTGCAGCGCAGCAAGCGATCGAAGTCGCTCGCGTCAAGCGCTATGAGTCGGGCATCGTGCTCGAGCCTTTCACGATCACGCCAAGCACTACGGTGCGCGAAGTGATCGAGTTGCAGCGCCTGCACGGCGTGTCGGGCTTCCCGGTGCTGGATGGCAAAAAGGTGGTCGGCATCGTGACCGGCCGCGACGTCCGGTTCGAGACGCGCATGGATCTGGCCGTCAGCCAGATGATGACGCCTGCATCCAAGTTGGTCACCGTCAAGGAAGGCGCCTCGCTGGAAGAGGCCAAGGCCTTGATGCACCAGCACAAGCTCGAGCGCGTGGTCGTCATCAACGAGGCCTTCGAGTTGCGCGGCCTGATGACGGTCAAAGACATCACCAAGCAAACTAGCTTCCCGCTCGCGGCGCGTGATTCGCACGGCAAGCTGCGCGTCGGTGCTGCGGTCGGCTTTGGCGACGACACCGAAGAGCGCGTGACCATGCTGGTCAAGGCCGGCGTCGACGCCTTGATCGTTGACACCGCCCATGGCCACAGCGCTGGTGTGCTGGAGCGCGTGCGTTGGGTCAAGGACAAGTTCCCAGGTGTTGACGTGATCGGCGGCAATATCGCCACTGCCGCAGCCGCTTTGGCGCTGGTGGAGGCGGGTGCCGATGGCGTCAAGGTCGGTATCGGCCCCGGCTCGATCTGCACCACCCGCATCGTCGCTGGCGTGGGCGTGCCGCAGATCACCGCGATCGACAACGTCGCCACCGCTCTGCGCGGCACCGGCGTGCCGGTGATTGCCGACGGCGGCGTGCGCTTCTCGGGCGATCTGGCCAAGGCGATTGCCGCTGGCGCCGACTGCGTGATGATGGGTGGCGCTTTTGCCGGCACCGAAGAGGCGCCCGGTGACCTGATCTTGTATCAGGGTCGCAGCTACAAGAGCTACCGCGGCATGGGTTCGATGGGCGCGATGGCCAAGGGTTCAGCCGACCGCTACTTCCAGGACACCTCGGCCAACAACCCCAACACCTCCAAGCTGGTGCCTGAGGGCATCGAAGGCCAAGTGCCTTACAAGGGCTCGGTGGTGCAGGTGATCTTCCAGATGGCAGGTGGCCTCAAGGCGTCGATGCACTACTGCGGCTGCGCCACCATCGAAGACATGCAGAACAAGGGCGAGTTCGTCGAGATCACCTCGGCGGGCATGCGCGAAAGCCATGTCCACGATGTGCAGATCACCAAAGAGTCGCCGAACTACAGATCCGAGTAGTCGGCATGAAGAAAGGGGCCTCGGCCCCTTTTTCACATTGAGTAGCAGCAAGGAATTCGATTGAGCAGCGAGACAGAGCCAAGCAGGGTGGCCAAGGGTAGATCCGCCGGCATGGGTTTCATCATGGTGGCGGTGTTGATCGACATGATCTCGATCGGCCTGATCATCCCGGTCTTGCCGCCACTGGTCGGCAGTTTTACCAGTTCGGCTGCCAATCACACGCTGGCTTATTTGATGGTGGCCTTTGCTTTTGGCTTCGCCAACTTCATCGGCTCGCCGATTCTTGGTGCCTTGTCTGATCGCTATGGCCGTCGGCCGGTGATGTTGATCGGCTTTTGCGGTCTGGCGCTGAGCTTTTTCGTCACGGCCATGGCCACCGCCTTGTGGATGCTGGTCGCGGTGCGGGTGGTCAGCGGCGCGATGCAGGCGAATGCCTCGGTCGCCAATGCCTATGTGGCCGACATCAGCGCGCCGGATGAGCGCGCCAAGCGCTTCGGCATGCTGGGCGCGGCCTTCGGCATGGGTTTCATCCTCGGCCCGGTGATGGGCGGCATTCTGGGTGATATCGACCTGCACCTGCCGTTTTATGTGGCCGGCACGCTGGCGCTGATCAACTGGTGCTATGGCTTTTTCGTCCTGCCCGAATCGCTCAAACCCGAGAACCGCCGGCCCTTCACGTGGCGGCGCGCCAATCCGGTCAACTCACTGAAGAAACTCAGCAGCTTGAAGGGCGTCGGCCCCTTGGTGTTTGTGATCGCCTTGTCGGGTCTGGCGCAAATGATTTTGCAGTCCAGTTGGGTGCTTTACACCCATTTCAAATTCGGCTGGGGCCCCAAGGAGAACGGCTGGTCGCTGTTCGCAGTGGGCGTGATGTCGGTGCTGGTGCAGGGCTTTTTGCTGCCGAAGCTGTTGAAGATTTTCTCGCCGCAACGCCTGGTCGTGCTGGGTCTGCTGTCCAGCACGGTGACGAATTTTGTCTGGGGTGCTTCGACGGCGGGTTGGATGATGTACGCCATCATCGGCTTCAACCTCTTGGGCTTTGCGGTCAATGCCGCGATGCAAAGTCTGATCTCGAACGCTGCCGACGCTTCGACCCAAGGCGAAACGATGGGCGCAGTGTCCTCGCTGAACAGCATCATGGCGGTGCTGGCGCCCGTGGTTGGGCCGGGCTTGATCTATTTCGTCGCCGAATTGCCGCAAGGTGATTGGCGCATCGGCGCACCGTTCTATTTCTGCGCCGCTTTGCAGGCGCTGTCGCTCGTTTTCGCCTGGCGCCATTTCGCGCGCACGCGGCCCGCAGCGACCGTGACTGTTTGAAAAAATTTTGATGAAGTGAGATGAATATGCATGACAAAGTCCTGATCCTCGATTTCGGCTCCCAAGTCACCCAGTTGATCGCCCGCCGCGTGCGCGAGGCGGCGGTGTTCTGCGAGATTCATCCGAATGACGTCAGCGATGAATTCATCCGTGAATTCGCGCCCAAGGCCATCATCTTGTCGGGCAGCCATGCCTCGACCTATGAAGACCATGAGTTGCGCGCGCCGCAGGCTGTGTGGGACCTGGGCGTGCCGGTCTTGGGTATTTGCTACGGCATGTTCACCATGGCCGTGCAACTCGGCGGCAAGGTCGAGGCCAGTGATCACCGCGAATTCGGCTATGCCGAGGTGCGTGCCCATGGCCATACCCGGTTGCTTGACGGCATCCAGGACCACGCCACGCTGGAAGGCCACGGCATGCTCAAGGTCTGGATGAGCCATGGCGACAAGGTCACCGTGATGCCGCCCGGCTTCAAACTGATGGCCGAAACGCCGAGCTGCCCGATTGCCGGCATGGCGAACGAAGAAAAAGGCTATTACGCGGTGCAGTTCCACCCCGAGGTGACGCACACGGTCAAGGGCCAGGAGCTGCTGACGCGCTTTGTACGCGACATTGCCGGCTGCAAGGGCGACTGGATCATGGGCGACTACATCGAAGAAGCCGTCGCCAAGATCCGCGAGCAGGTCGGTGATGAAGAAGTCATCCTGGGCCTATCCGGCGGGGTTGATTCCTCGGTCGCTGCGGCGCTGATCCACCGCGCCATCGGCGATCAGCTGACCTGCGTGTTCGTCGACCATGGCCTTCTGCGCTTGAACGAGGGCGCGATGGTGATGGAGATGTTCGCCGGCAAACTGCATGCCAAGGTTGTGCATGTGCAGGCCGAGGCGCAGTTCCTGGGCCATCTGGCGGGCGTCACTGACCCCGAGCAAAAGCGCAAGATCATCGGCCGTGAGTTTGTCGAGGTGTTCAAGGCCGAGGCTGCAAAGCTGAAGGCGGCCGACTCCGATGTCAAGGGCGCTAAATGGTTAGCTCAAGGCACCATCTACCCCGATGTGGTCGAGAGCGGCGGCACCAAGACCAAGAAGGCGACCACGATCAAGAGCCACCACAATGTCGGCGGACTGCCCGAGCAATTGGGCCTGAAGCTGCTGGAGCCGCTGCGCGAGTTGTTCAAGGACGAGGTGCGGGCTTTAGGCGTGGCGCTGGGCCTGCCGGCCGATATGGTGTACCGCCACCCCTTCCCAGGCCCGGGCCTGGGTGTGCGCATTCTCGGCGAGGTCAAGCAGCAATATGCTGATCTGCTGCGCCGGGCGGACGCGATCTTCATCGAAGAGTTGCGCGGCTGGAAGGACGAGGCCACCGGCAAGAACTGGTATGAGCTGACCAGTCAGGCCTTCACCGTCTTCTTGCCGGTCAAGAGCGTGGGCGTGATGGGCGACGGCCGCACCTATGACTATGTGGTGGCGCTGCGCGCGGTGCAGACCAGCGACTTCATGACGGCCGACTGGGCCGAGCTGCCTTACGGTCTGCTGAAGAAGGTGTCGGGTCGTATCATCAACGAGGTGCGCGGCATCAACCGGGTCACCTACGACGTGTCGAGCAAGCCGCCGGCGACGATCGAGTGGGAGTGAGTTGAGCCTTTGGCCAGCTGACTGATTTGCCGAATTACTGAAAGCCGCCCAGCATCGCTGAGCGGCTTTTTTAATGTCGGTTGATCAAGACTTCCAGTTGAAATTCATCGCCAGGAAGATGAAGTTCACCTTTTTATACTCGCCGATCACGCTGCCACGCCCACCTAAAACGACGGGCACCGCACCCTGAGCATTGCTGCGCAAAGTGCCTTGCGGCGTGTACTCCAGGCTCCAACCCCAATTGAAGTTGCTCGATTCTTCCTTTTGGCCGCCGACACCGAAACGCCAAGTGGCATTGACCGGCAGCGCCAAGGCAATTTGGCCATTCCTCTGAAAACCCGAGTCATAGCCTATGCCGGCATTCAGCAGCCAAGCATTCGACCATTTGTACTGCGTGCCGACCGACAGATGCCAGGTGTCTCTGAAGGGCAGTTGGGTCGACAGTCCGACGGGGTTGTTGGAGTCGATGCCGATTTCGGCCTCGCCGAACTTCGACCATTGCTGCCAACCTAAGCTGCCCAGAATTGCCCAGTCCGCTGCGATTTGTTGGTAGGTGCTGGCCATCAACCCTTGCGGCACGGTCACGCCGAGATCGACTTGCGTGTCCAGCAAGCCTCGGGCGTTGAGCAGTGCTCGCACGCCGGGTGCCAGATCGCTCCATTGCGCTTGCGCCTTGAAGTTGAGCTTGACCGGCGATGTATAGGTCAGCCCGAAACGTCGGCCGGCATCGACTTCGTACATCAGCCCCAAGTTGGCGCCCGCGCCCCAGCTATTGTCTTTGAGGGTCAGGCTGGCGTCGCTGCCGATGATTTTGTTGACGGCCACCTTGTTGTCCATCATGCCGTACATCAGGTTCAAGCTGGCGCCCAGCGACAGCTGCTCGTTGATGCGCGTGGCCACCGAGGGCAGCAGCGAGACGCCCAGCAGCTTGCCTTCTTGGGCGCGGTAGCGGCCCACCCAGCCGTCCTCATACTTGGTGGCCGAGCCGAAGTTGCCGGTCACGCCGAAGCCGAGTTTCAAGTCCGGCGACAAGCTGTGTGTGTAGAACGCACCGCCGCCCGGAAACCAGCCGACCGGGTTGCCGCCGCTCTTGTTGCCCAGCGCGGCCGAGGTCCCGTCACCGATCGAAAAACCCACATCGCCGTGCAGCACTTGCGCGCCCAGCGAGGTTTGATTGCCGCTCAGCCGCGTCATGCCGGCCGGGTTGGTCAGCACCGTGGATGCGTCTTGCGCGCGAGCGGCATAGCCCGCAGCGGCAAGGCCGACGTCGGCTGTGCCGACCTCGTACAAAAGGATGCCACCGGCGCTGACCGCCGGGCTCAAAGAAACGAGGGCGCCAGCAAGCGCCGTCGCCAACAAGGTCTGTTGCGTATCGTTTTTAGTCATGGCGGTGTTCTCCAAAAAGACAAACGCCGGGAGGTGGCCGCAGCCGCCTTCCCGGCGCTCACAGAGTTGTTAAACCGAGATCAATCGCCGTCCAATTGATCGGGCAGGGCGAAAGCCGGCAAGCTCTTGGTTTGAGCTTTTGGCGCCGTGCCCGGCAGGATCTCGAAGCTCGGCGAGAACGAGACCATCAGGCTGCGCAGTTGATCAAAAGGCTTGCGATCGCCTTCGAACTTGGCCTTGTCGGCCTTGACCAAGTCATCGAAGGAGCTCAGGCCCATCATCACGCGGTTGAGTTCGCTGCGGTTCAAGGTGATCGTCAGGTCGGCGTTCTTGGCTTGCTGGCCTTTGATATTGGTCAGCGTGGCGTTGCTCAATTCGATTAGGTACTTTTCGCCGTTGTCGGGCGTGACGAGGTTGATGGCGAAACGCATGCCTTCGGCTTTCTTGGGGTCCATGCTGATACCCAGAAAGTCCAACCACATCTCGGTCGACATGGCGCGCACGACGTCGGGGCCGGTGCTCCGCGGGGGAGTGCCGCCAGGCAGGCCGTTGCGCAGCTCGTACGCGCCTTGCAAGTAGCTGTTGCGCACGCTGGTGCTTTCGCCCAGGTAGCCGAGTTGCTCATAGGCGCTGGCCAGCAAATCGCGCGCCGGCTGGTTTTGATGTTCCGCGAACACCAGCTTGTTCAAAATCTCGGTGGCTTCCAAGTACTTGCCCTTGGCTATCAGTTGTTTGCCCTTGGCGATGATCTTGGCCGAGCCGCCCATCATTTCGACGTACAGCGGCGCCGAGTCCTGCGGTGACAGCGGGTGCAGATTGACCGGGTTGCCGTCATAAAAGCCCAGGAAGCGGTTGATCACGGCACGCGAGTTGTTCTGCGAGTCACCGTGGTAGCTGCGCGCCGACCATTGCTGCTGCAAGCTCTTGGGCACTTCGTAGACGTTGTGGATCTCGTTGATCGTCACGCCCTTGTTGGCATAGTGCAGCGCCTGGTTGTTCAGGTTCGCGTAGGCATCGCGCTGCGAGCGCAGCACCTCTTGCACGCGGGCGTTGCCGAAGCGCGGCCAGCTGTGCGAGGCAAACATCACCTCGGCCTCTTGGCCGAACTGCCAGAGCGCAATATTGATCTGCTTGGACCAGTTCAGCGCATTGCGCACCGGTGCGCCACGCAGCGTGTAGATGTTGTGGATGGTGCCGGTGACGTTCTCGGCCGCCCAGAAGGCCTTGAACTGCGGGAAGTAGGTGTGCATCTCGACCGGCGCTTCGGTGTCCGGCGTGTTCTGGAACACCATCTTGACGCCGTCCAGCGTCAGCTCCTCGATGTCTTTGCTGATCAGTACATTGGGAGCAATCAGCCCGGTGTTGCCGTTAGCAACGTTCTTGCCGATGGCCTGATCGACGTGGCCATGCGGGCCGCGAGGCAGCAGCACCGCGTATTGCCACTGCGTGCGGCGCGACATCGCGTTGCCGGCCAGCACGTTCTCTTCGATCGCGGCCTGCATAAAACCCACCGGTGCAATCACCTTGACCTTGCCGCTGACCACATCGGCCTCGTCCACCACGCCGCGCACGCCGCCAAAATGGTCGACATGCGAGTGCGAATAGACGACCCCGACGACCGGGCGCTTGCCCAGCTTGTCATTGATGAACTCGAGCGCGGCGCGGGCTGTTTCCTTCGCCGTCAGCGGGTCAAAAATGATCCAGCCGGTGTCGCCCTTGATGAAGCTGATATTGGCCAGGTCGAAGCCGCGCACTTGGTAAATCTTGCCCGCCACCACTTCGTAGAGGCCGTAGCTCATATTCAGTACCGCTTGGCGCTGCAGCGAAGGGTGGATGCTCTGAAAATCTTTGCCTTCCAACAGCCATTGATAGCTGCCCATATCCCAGGCGACATGGCCGGCGTCGGCCTTGATCTGCTTGTATGCCGGCTCGGCGATGAAGCCCTTGTTCGCTTCTTCAAAGTCTCGCTTGTCGCTGAAGGGCAGGGCTGCAGTGATGCCCTTGCGCAACTCCAGCGTGAAGGTCGACGGCGGACTTCCCTTGGGGTCGAAATGCTTGACTTGGGCAGGCGGCTGGGCCACCGAGGCGCCCTTGGCTTGATTGGTTTGCGCCTGTGCGCTGATGGTGGCCGTTAGGCCAACAAAGGCGCTGGCGATCAAGGCCGCTTTTGAGGCCGCCGAGGCTTGTACGGAAATCTTCATCTTGCTTGTTTTCACTCTTCGCTCCTGTTGGCTAGGCAAACCCCGGAGCGGGGCTCTGACTGCCGAAACCGACGCGGAGTGTTGGGTTTTGGTTTGCATTTGTCAAATGAATTCCGCTCAAGGCAAGCAGACTTTTGATGCATGGCAAATGCCTATGAAATTGATACCGGCTCGGCGTGGCTGCCGGCCATTGCTGCGGGCTGCCGAGTGTGTGTGGAAGGGCTGCGCCTGCATGCTGCTTGCGGACTCTTGCATGCTGTTGCTGAGGCACAATCGAAGCGGCGGGTGTGCGAGCCTTGATGGACATTCGCGCCTCAATGATGACGAAGTACACCTTCAGTAGACAAAGAGATAACTAATCAAACAATCATGCGCGCGGCACTCAGCATCCTCGGTTTGGTCATTGCCTTCGCTTTTCTGCTGTCGATGATGAAGAAGCAAGCGGTCTCCTTGACCAAGGTCGGTGTGCCGGCTTCGGCGGCGTCGGCAGCCAGCGGGGCCGGTGCGGCTCAGAACATGCCCGACGCCGTGCGCCAGCAATTGCAAGACGCTGCGCAGCAGGCGGCACAGCGGGCGTCCGAGGCGATGCCTTGAGCGATACAAGCGCCGCCACCGACGAATTCGCGATGCGCATTGCGCTCGACCAGGCGCAAAACGCCTGGCTGGCCGGCGAGGTGCCGGTCGGCGCCGTCGTGATGCGCGCCGGCCAGGTCATCGCCACCGGCTACAACCGCCCCATCACCACGCATGACCCGACCGCGCATGCCGAGATCGTGGCGCTGCGCCATGCCGCCACGCTGCTTGGCAATTACCGTCTGCCGGAATGCGAGTTGTTCGTGACGCTGGAGCCTTGCGCGATGTGCGCGATGGCGATGCTGCACGCGCGCATCAAGCGGGTGGTGTTCGCCGCGACCGACCCCAAGACCGGCGTGGCCGGCTCGGTGCTCAATCTATTCGAGCAGCCGCAACTCAATCACCACACCTGTATTCAGGGCGGTGTGTTGGCCGACGCCTCGGCGCAACTGTTGCGGGAGTTCTTTGCCCAAAGGCGCGAGGCTGCGCGCGAGCGCCGGGCTGCCCTGCGGGCCTTGGCTCAGGCGCCTTTTGATCCCATCCCCACCGGCGACGCAACGCATCTCGATGTGCTGCCGGATTTCACTTCTACGGACAAGCCCCAATGAGCAATTCACTGACCCTCTACACCCCGGCCGGCGTGCTGGCCAAGGCCCAGCCTATCAAGCGCGCCGCCAAGCGTCTGGCCAAGCTCGGCTTCGAGGTCAGCATTGACGAAGCGGCATTCGACAAGCACCAGCGCTTTGGCGGTGATGACGACACCCGTCTTGCCGCCATCCACCGCGTCGCGGCTGCGGCCCCCAGCGTGGCGCTGGCTACGCGTGGCGGCTATGGCCTGACTCGTTTGCTGGACCGCATCGACTGGGCGCTGCTGGCCAAGAGTGTGGAGCAGGGCACCCGCTGGGTCGGGCAAAGCGATCTGACTGCCTTGCAGTTGGGGCTGCTGACCCATGCCAAGGCGCAAAGTTGGTCCGGCCCGCTGGGCGTGGATTTTGGCCGCGCGGATAAGGACGGCGGCGTTGACGATGTTACGCAGGACTGCTTCACCGAGGCGATGAGCGGGCAGCTGGAGGCGGTAGGCTTTCGCACTGAAAAGGGCTTTGATGGCCTGTGCCTGCGCGGCCAGCTCTGGGGCGGCAATCTGTGCATGATCAATTCGATGCTGGGGACCAAGCATTTCCCGCGAATCAAGGGCGGCGTGCTGTTCCTGGAAGACATCAACGAGCACCCCTACCGGGTCGAGCGCAGCCTCTTGCAGCTGGCGCAAGCGGGCGTGTTGGATGCGCAAAAAGCCATCGTGCTGGGCGACTTTGGCGGCTGGCGTGCCTCACCGCTGGACCGGGGCTATGACCTGAAGTCGGCCATCAATGCGGTACGCGCCGTCACCAAGACGCCGATCTTGACCGGCCTGCCTTTCGGCCATGTTGACACCAAGGTTTGCCTGCCCGTCGGTGCCAAGGTTGATCTGGTGGTGCAGGGGCGCAATGTGTTGCTGGGCTGGCAGAACGATCCGCTGTTGAAGCATGAACACGATCAAGAGCAAGCTCACGCGCATTGAATGCTGCGGGCTAAAGCTGGGTCAAAGTTTGGCTCAAGCTGAGTTGCTCGGAGGAATCGCCTTGAACTTGTTCAGCGCTAAGAATTTGATGAATGCTGGGTTGGAGGGGGGCGGAGGGCCTCACATGGCCCTGAAACCGGATGAAACATTTGCGTCTTGGGATAAGACCAGTTTTATCTCGCTCAAGGCATCAGGCGCCGCTGAAACTCTGATGTAAGTCAGGCAAGAAGCTGGCCGCCCTGGTCCTCTTTATCCACTTTTTGCCTATATCGAATCGATTTGCCGTCGCGTTGTGGCAACGTTTTCTCGATTTGATCTTCCGTTTTACCTAGGGAAAACGCCCGTTTTTGGGGGTGAATTAAGTAATAGCTGTGTCTCTAAGGGAGATCACGGGGGCGCATGTGAGAGGCGCGGCAGGACACTCGATTTACCGAATGCAGAGCCGAACATGCTCCCGCATGGTGTTGGGCCCAGCTGTGGCTTGTCCTGTGTACGCATCAATACACACCCCCAGTTCTTCTATTACGGAGTTCACAATGTTCCAAAGAAAACGCATCAATATTGCGGCCCTGCTGGCTCTAGGCAGCGTGTTGGCCGGCACCGCGATGGCTCAGGAAACCCTGCAGCGCGTTGAAGTGACCGGTTCGCGCATCAAGACCATTGACACAGAGGGTCAAAGCCCGATCGTGGTGATGACTGCAGAGTCGATCAAGGCCGACGGTATCCGCACAGCGGAAGGTCTGCTGAATAATCTGCCCCAGGTTTTTGCTGACTTTGGAGGTGCAGTTTCAAACGGTGCGACGGGTACGGCGACCGTCAATTTGCGCAACTTGGGCTCTAGCCGGACATTGGTGCTGATCAACGGCCGCCGTATGCCCGCAGGTAGCCCGCGCAATGTGGCCGCCGACTTGAATCAAATTCCGGTGTCCATGATCCAGCGGGTTGAGGTCTTAACCGGCGGTGCATCCGCTGTGTATGGCGCCGATGCCGTGGCCGGCGTGGTCAACTTCATCTTGAAGGAAAATTTTCAAGGTGTTGAGTTCGACGGCAGCTATCAGTTCTTCAACCACCAGCAAGGCAATGCAGTCGGCGATGTGGTGACAGCACGGGGCTTCCCAGTACCTGGCAACAAGAGCGCTGACGGCAAGGTCAAGGAGTTCAGCGTCACCGTTGGCGGCAACTTCGCCGACAACAAGGGCAATGCCGTGTTGAACTTCACGGCCCACCGTGAAGACGCGCTGCTGCAGTCGGAGCGTGATTTCTCCTCCTGCTCCTTGGGCATTGCGTCCGGCGGTAAGGCCTTCAATTGCGGCGGGTCGTCCACCAATGCAACCGGTCGTTTCTTGCTTAACCAGGGCAGCTTCACGGTCGCTGACGCCAACGGCGGCGTACGCGGCTACAAGGCTGCGACGGACGCCTTCAATTTTGGCCCTATCAATTATTTCCAACGTCCATCTGATCGCTATTCGGTCACGGCCTCGGCCCACTACGACATCAACGATATGGCCCGCGTTTACACGCAACTGGGCTTCCATGATGACCACACCGTCGCACAGATCGCCCCGAGCGGCATCTTCTTCGGCAACAGCCCAAACATTCATTACGAGAATCCCTTGTTGTCGGATGCTTGGAAGGCAACGCTGGCCGCATCGAATGCCTTGATCGAAGACGCGGATGGCAAGCCAGCACCGTTGAGCTTCAATAAGCCTGGTGACATAGCGAATATCGCAGCTTTGGGTCGCCGCAACGTGGAAGGCGGCGGACGTCAAGATGACATCCGCCACACCTCATACCGCAGCATCATTGGCGTTAAAGGTGATATTGGCGCCTGGAGCTACGACGTCTTCGGTCAAATTGGCCGCGTCGTCTATCAAGAAACGTACCTGAATGACTTTTCCAATGCCCGAATTTCACGCGCCTTGGATGTGGTTTCTGATGCCAGCGGCAAGCCCGTTTGCCGTACCAAGCTGGACGGTACCGACCCGAACTGCGTGCCATACAACATTTGGAAGCTGGGCGGCGTAACCCCAGAAGCGCTGAAGTACATCTCTACGCCCGGTTTCCAGAAGGGCTTCACGAATCAAGGTGTCTTTGGTGGCTCGGTGGCCGGTGATTTAACCGAATACGGCTTGAAGCTGCCGACTGCAAACAGTGGCGTCGGCGTTGCTTTCGGTGTTGAGCATCGTTACGACCAGCTTGAACTGTCGGTAGACAACGCCTTTTCTACCGGTGATTTGGCTGGACAAGGCGGCCCGACCAAGAGTGTCGCTGGCCGCTACAGTGTTGACGATATCTACGGCGAAGTGCGCGTGCCATTGGTCGATCGCAAGCCGCTGATTTACGCTTTGAATCTGAGTACGTCCTATCGTCATTCGAAGTACAGCACCGGCAACAATACGAATACCTACGGTACAGGTCTTGACTGGTCGCCAATCAAGGAAGTCAAATTCCGCGGCAGCTACCAGCAGGCCGTGCGTTCGCCCAATGTGGTTGAGTTGTTCACACCTGGTGCGATTGGCTTGTTCAATGCCGATACCGACCCTTGCTCTGGTGAAGTCGATCCAAAAACCGGTACTGTTGCCAGTGGCATGACCGCAGCCCAGTGCGCCCGTACCGGCGTGACGGCCAACCAATACGGCAAGATTCTCGACAGCTCGGCGGGTCAGTTCAATGGCTTCTTCTCGGGTAACGAGAAGCTCAAGCCCGAGACTTCCCGCAGCTTGACTTTTGGCCTGGTGGCAACACCGATCAAAGACCTGAACGTGTCGCTGGACTACTTCAATATTGAAGTGAAGGACGCGATCGGCAGCGTGCCGGCCACCACGTCCTTGAATCAGTGCTTGGAAACAGGTGACCCCTATTTCTGCAACAAGATTCACCGTGACAAGCTGGGCTCTATCTGGATTTCGCAGTCTGGCTACATTGACTCGATGAACGAGAACCTTGCCAAGTTCAAGACCAAGGGGTTGGATGTAGGCTTGGACTATGCGTTGCGTATGGGCGAATTGGGTAGGCTGGATGCCAGCTTGCTGGGTACCTATCTGCAAGAGTTCAGCAACCAAACGGCGCCAGGGTTGGGTTCTTATGATTGTGCAGGTCTGTATGGCTCAACCTGCGGCACACCAGCTCCAAAATGGCGTCACAAATTGCGCGGCACATGGGCTACTCCATGGAATGTCAACGCAACTTTGACATGGCGCCATTTCGGTTCGGTTGATGTCGACACCACCAGCTCTAACAGCCAGTTGTCGGGCACGGTGAACGAGATCACCAAGACCTTTGGGGCTCAGAACTATCTGGACTTGGCCATGTCTTATAAGTTGACCAAGGTGATCACTTTGGCTGCTAGCATCAACAACTTGCTGGACAAAGACCCGCCAGTGGGCGTGACCGGTGCCCCGTTCGGCAACGGCAACACCTATCCTGTGGTGTATGACGCAATGGGTCGTCGTATCACACTTGGTCTGAACGCTAAGTTCTAATCAACGTTCAACGATGGGCCAAAGCGCCTGTGCTTGCACAGGCGCTTTTTCTTTTTTTGTTCGGTTCAAAAAGCGATGTTCTTGGCGTAAAAATGGTGCGGACATGACAAATACTAGCAATTCAGATCGCGAGCAAACGGCCGCATTTACCAATGCGGAGTTTGTGCGTGCGCAGCAGGCGCTGCGAGAAGGTCGCCCGGATCAAGCGCAGCAGGCCTGGGTAAATATCCTGGCCGTTCAGCCGCACCATGTGCCGACCCTGAATGCAAAAGGCCAACAGGCTTTGCTCCAGCGAGACTTTGCCAACGCCAAGCTCTGCTTTGAGCAACTGACCCGCTTGGAGCCCGCCAATCCCCAGGCTTGGATTCATCTGGCCATGCTTTTCCGGGCGAGCGGAGATGCGAACAAAGAGGAGGCTGCACTTTTCGAAGCTTTAAAAATTGATTCCCATGAATTGATGGCTTTGCTGATGCGCGGCAATTTGATGGAGCGGCAGGGGCGCAACCATGAGGCTGCTTCCGCCTACGAGGGGGCGGTCGCCGTAGCGCCGCCGCTGGACTCGATGATTGCTGGTCTGCGTTCAGCGGTAGAGAAGGCCAAGGCTTTCTGCCTCCGCTATAAACAGCAATCGAGCGAAGCCTTTGATCGGGCCATGGCGAGCAGTGGGGTGGATCTCGCCGGCCCCGAGTTGGATCGCTTCCGGGCCTCGCTGGATTTAATGTTCGGTCGCAAGAAGCGCTATGACTCAAGGCCCATGGGTTACTTTGTGCCTGACTTGCTGCCCATAGAGTTCTTCGAGCGCAGCCAATTTCCCTGGTTGGATGATTTGGAGTCTGCGACCGAGCAGATCAAGGCCGAATTTCTTGCGACCCTGGAGCGGCAAAGTGGCTTTACTCCCTACCTGACCTATAGCGCGGATAGTCCCCTCAATCAGTGGGCGGAGTTGAATAATTCGCTGCGCTGGAGCGCGTTCCATTTGATCAAAGATGGACAGCCCGTGGAGGGCAATGCCGAGCAATGCCCGCTGACAATGAGCCTGTTGAAAAAGGTGCCACAACCCGAAATGCCGGGGCGCACACCGGTGGCGATGTTTTCCCTGTTAAAGCCCCGCACCCGCATACCTCCTCATGTTGGCATCACGAATGCGCGCTTGGTTACGCATTTGCCGCTCATCGTTCCGCCTAACTGCGGCTTTCGTGTTGGCAATCAGATCCGTAGTTGGCAGCCTGGGCAGGCTTGGGTGTTCGATGACACCATAGAGCATGAGGCTTGGAATGACAGCGATCAGCTGCGGGTGGTTTTGATCTTTGATATCTGGCATCCTGCCCTTACGCCAGCTGAACATCGAATGATTGCTTTGATGGCACAGGCACAGGACCAGTTTTTGGGTAAAGCAGGGGGTTTCGAACTGTGAGTCTGTTTGCGTCTCGCCGGCCTAGCGTGACTTTGTAATTTAGGGTGACAACTTGGTGAAAACCCTAGGTTGTCGGGCGCACAAAGCCAGTCTGATACCAGTAAAATACCAACCGAAAATGAGGCATGAAGCCGGCCTGTAACTTCGCAGCTTGTGCGACGGTGCATCGGGTAATCCCCATGATCGAGTGGCTTTGGAACTCGTTTATGATCCGGGGCGCTGAAGGTTAGGACGTTTGCTGCAAGCTGCATGTAAGGTCTGTGCTTTCGGCGAGGCCCGTGGTCCAAAGCTGACGGGCATTTTTTTTGAAGTGGTCATCGGATGCAGGGCTGGTGGTGAAGGATTTGCTGTGATGGTGGGTTCGGCGCCGCAAGCGGGTAGATGAGGGCCTCAGGTTCGAGACGGGTACTGCGCAGGGCGGAACATTGCTCTCGCGTCTTGATGGAAGAATTTCGCAGTCTTATGAAGGAGCGCGCATGAACTTTGCGCAGGAAAAGGAAGGTCCGTCACGTTTCATGGGCATCGGTATCGTGGTTTTGATCCACGTCCTGTTCGTGTGGCTGATTGCCAGTGGTTTGGCTCGTAAGGCGGTGGAAGCTGTCACGGGTCCGATTGAGACTAAGGTGATTGAAGAGAAGGTCAAGCCGCCAGAGGAGATCAAGAAGATCGAGCTGCCGCCACCGGATCTGAAAGCGCCACCGCCGCCATTTATTCCGCCTCCTGAGTTTCAGGTGACGGCACCCGCACCTCCGGCGCCGGCTATTGCCTCCACGCAAGTAGCTCCTCCGCAGCAGCAGGTGCAAGCGGCCAAGCCTCCCGTGGCTGCGGCACCACCGGCTCCGCCGCCAGTGCGTACCGGTCCCGTTAAGGCAGGTATGGTTTGCACGAAAATGGGCAAGCCAGAAGTGCCTTCAGTGAACTGGAGCGGCGAGGCCTTGTTCCGGGTCGTTGCGACGGTGAAGTCGGGCCGTGTGTCCGGCATCGAGGTGCAGAGCTTGCGCAGCGGTGTTGATCGCAAGGCTCAGCGAGCGCTGATTGCGGCGATCGAAGAAACGCTGCGGGACACCTATGAATGCCCAGGTGACCACGTGTTCGAGCAAGAGTTCCAATTCAAGATCGAATAAGAACTCACCAAGTCCCATCTTCGAGGTCGGTCTATCCGCCGGCCTTGTTTCATCTTTTTTGTTTCGATTTCATCCGCAGGAGCTGACTCCATGATCTCTCGTATTTCCGGCCTGTTCGCCGCCATCGCTTTTGCCACGGCAATCGCTGTTTCCCCTGTCCACGCTCAAGAAGCCAAGCCTGCTGACGCAGCTTCGGCTGTGGTTGAGGGCGCTGCTCCTGCCGCAGAAGCCGCAGCTCCGGTTGCCGCCGCTGCTGCTAAGTCCACTGACAACCCATACGGCCTGAAGGCCATGATCGAGCACGGCGATGCCGTGTCCAAGGGTGTGTTGGCTCTGTTGCTGATCATGTCCATGGGTAGCTGGTACATTCTGATCACCAAGCTGTGGGATACCTCCAAGCTGGCGAAAGAGGCGAAAGAAATTCGCGCCACTTTCTTCAAGAAGGCTTCCTTGGCTGATGGCATCAAGGGCCTGGGCGAAGGCAGTGCCTTCCGTTTCATTGCTGCCAACGCGGTTGAGGCTTCCGAGCATCACGAAGGCGCGTTGACCGAGAACATCGACCGCAATACCTGGGTGACGATGAACATCGACCGCTCGGTGTACGACGTGCAATCGCGTGTTCAGACTGGCCTGGGCTTCCTGGCGACCGTGGGTTCGACATCTCCGTTCATCGGCTTGTTCGGCACGGTGTGGGGTATTTTGCAAGCGCTGACAGCGATCGGCGTTGCTGGCCAGGCTTCGATCGACAAGGTTGCCGGTCCAGTGGGTGAAGCGCTGATCATGACCGCAATCGGTCTGGGCGTTGCTGTGCCAGCCGTGTTGGGTTACAACTGGTTGGTCAACCGCAACAAGCAAGTGATGGGCGAAGTGAAGGCATTTGCTGGCGACCTGCACGGCGTGCTGATGGGCAACCGTCAAGTCACCAAGCGTTAATTCTCGCGTTCAAATCAACCTAACGCGGAGAAGACAACATGGGCATGAATGTCGGATCCTCTTCCGGCGAAGACGAAGTGGTTTCGACCATCAACACCACACCCCTCGTGGACGTGATGTTGGTGCTCTTGATCATCTTCCTCATCACCATTCCGGCGGTCGTCAGTGCGGTCAAGGTCAAGCTGCCCGCTGAGACCAATATTGCACGGGTGACCAAGCCAGAGAACATTGATATTTCGGTGACCAAGGATGGCGACATCTACTGGAACACCACTTTGGTGAATGACACCGATGAACTGGTCAAGCGCCTGGGCAAGGTGTCTGTGTTGAACCCTCAGCCAGAACTTCATGTGCGCGGCGACAGCGGCGCGCGTTACGAGTCGGTCGGCCGTGTGGTTTACTCCGCTCAGCGCGCCGGCATCATGAAAGTCAGCTTTGTCACGCAGCCACCTGAGCGTGGCGGCTGATTGAAGGGATAAGACATGGGTATGAATGTAGGTAGTTCGTCCGGCAGCGACGAACCCGAAGTGATGATGGACGTCAACACGACGCCTCTGATTGACGTGATGTTGGTCTTGATCGTTATGTTGATCATCACCATCCCGATCCAGTTGCACTCTGTGAACCTGGATATGCCGCCTCCGAGCACTCAGCAGCCGCTGAAGGACCCGGTTGTGCACGAAGTCTTCATCGACTTTGACGGCACGGTCAGCTGGGACGGCGTGGCTTTGGCCAATCAAGCGTCGGTCGAGGCCAAGTTGGCAGAAGTGGCCGCCGAGCCCGATCAGTCCGAAGTGCACATCAAGCCTAATAAGCTGGCCGAATACGGCAGTGTTGCGGCCGTGATGGCTGCGGCGCAGCGCCTCGGTGTCAAGAAGATGGGCATGGTTGGTAACGAACAATACGTCAAGTGACGCGGCTCGGTACATGAGTATCGAGTGAGACGAGAGACGCGCTGCCTTTAAGGGCTGCGCGTCTTTTTTTTCGCTTCGATGTCACGATCAAAATTTTTCGCAGAAAGTAGCTAACGATGAAGTTAAAGACACTGTCCCTGGTTGCCGTCGGCGCTCTGGCGTTTGTGATGGGCGCGGCTCCCGATGGTCAATTGGGCTTTGCGCCCGCGCATGCTCAGTCCGAGGGCGTGCGCCCTGCGGTCGGCAAGAGCTTGAAGGATGCCAGCGCCTTGTTCAAGGCCGGCAAGTACCGCGAAGCGCTGAGCAAGGTCGCTGAGGCCGAAGCCGTCAGCGGCCGCAATGCCACCGAGAACTACAACATCGAAGCGATGCGCGTGGCGGCAGCTTCGGGTGCCGGTGATACCGAGGCTATGGTCAAGGGCTTCGAGGCCTTGAAGGCCAGCGGTCGTTTGTCTCAGCCTGAGCAGTTGCGCATGATGGAGTCGATCTCAGGCACCTATCTGCGCAACAAAGACAATGCCCGCGCCCTGACCTGGGCGCAGCGCTATTTCAAGGAAGGCGGTAACAGCGCCACCATGAAGCAAGTCTTGACGACGGCGCAGTTCAATTCCGGCGATATGGGTGCCATCATCAAGGACACCGAGGCCGAGATCAACGCCGATGAAAAGGCTGGCCGTACACCGTCAAAAGACAAGCTCAACTTGCTGTTGAGCGCCGCCATGCGTCAAAAGGATGGCAATGCCGAGCAATTGGCGATTGGCAAGCTGCTGACCTATTACCCCAGCAAGGAGCTGTGGACGCAGGTGCTGGGCACGCTGCCGCAGAAAAAGGGCTTCTCCGATCGCTTTACGCTTGATGTCTATCGCCTCAAGCTTGCGACCGGCAATATGCGTGACGCCAATGACTATATGGAGTATGCGCAGCTGGCCGCTCAGGCCGGCTTCCCTGAAGAGGGCAAGTCGGTGGTGGACAAGGGCTTGGCCGCAGGTGTTTTGGGTCAGGGTGCCGAAGGTGCACGTCACAAGCGTTTGCTGGACCTGATGAACAAGCGCATCGCTGAAGCCAAGGCGGGCCAAGTGGAAGCCGAGCGTTCGGCCAATGAATCCAAGGATGGCAACGCCATGATCTCCTTGGGCCTGGCCTATGCCTTCCGCGGTGAAGCCGCCAAGGGTGTCAAGTTGATCGAAGCTGGCATTGAGAAGGATGCGCTCAAGCGTCCAGAAGATGCAAAGCTGTATCTGGGCATGGCGCAGATGATGGCCGGTGATGCGAACAAGGCGATGGCGACCTGGCGTACCGTCAAGGGCACCGACGGCGCAGCCGATTTGGCGCGTCTGTGGATTGTGCAGACACGCGGCGCCAAGCGCTGATCGCTGCATAGCCTCCTGAACGCAAAAAGGGCCTGATCGATTTGATCAGGCCCTTTTTCAATTCTGGACTGTTTGTCTAGTCAGTTGGTGCCAGAGCTACTCGCGCTCGGGTGGTCTGGCACTCAAGGTCATTACTTCGGAGCCAAACGAATTGCCCCGTCGAGCCGAATCACTTCGCCGTTGAGCATCTCGTTGGTGACGATCTGGTGGACCAGCTTGGCGTAGTCAGCCGGTGTGCCGAGGCGCGAAGGGAAGGGCACATTGGCCGCCAACGCGTCCTGCACTTCCTGAGGCATGCCGAACAACATCGGCGTGCCGAAAATGCCCGGCGCGATGGTCATATTGCGGATGCCGTTGCGGGCCAGATCACGGGCGATAGGCAGGGTCATGCCGACCACGCCACCCTTTGACGCCGCATAGGCCGCCTGCCCGATTTGGCCGTCGTAGGCCGCGACCGAGGCGGTAGAGATCAAGACCCCTCGCTCGCCGGTGGGCTCGGGCTGGTTCTTGCACATGGCCTCTGCGGCAAGGCGGATCATATTGAAAGAGCCGATCAAATTGACCGTCACGACCTTGCTGAAGGCAGCCAAGGAATGTGCGCCTTCCTTGCCCACGGTTTTGGCGGCGGGCGCAATGCCGGCGCAATTGACCAGGCCAAACAGCGGACCCAACTCCAAAGCCTTGGCGACCACGGCCTGCCCATCGGCCTCCTGGCTGACGTCGGCGCGCACAAAAGCGCCCCCCAACTCAGCCGCCAAGGCCTCACCACGCTCGGTCTGCAAGTCGGCAATGACGACGGTTGCGCCATGTGCGGTCAACATGCGTGCCGTGCCTTCACCCAAGCCCGACGCGCCGCCGGTGACGATAAATACCTTGCCTGCGATGTCCATTTCAATCCTCGAGTTGACGTTTACGTAAGCGTCAATTGTCAGTCAAAAATAAAGCCGCAATCAAGCGGCTTTAGCTGCGAATCAAGCCAGCGCTGTCAAGGCGCGCTGGGTAATTTCATCGACCGTCCCGATGCCGGCGATGCACCGATACTTAGGGGCGTTAGCGTCGCCTTCTGCCGCCCACTTCGAGTAGTAATCTACCAGCGGCCGAGTTTGAGCCTGATAGACCTCCAGGCGCTTGCGCACGGTTTCTTCCTTGTCGTCATCACGCTGCACCAGGGCTTCGCCGGTAGCGTCGTCGATGCCATCGATCTTGGGCGGGTTGAACTTGACATGGTAGGTGCGGCCCGAGGCCGGGTGCACGCGGCGCCCGCTCATGCGCTCGATAATGGCGCTGTCCGGCACGTCGATTTCCAGTACCAAGTCCAGCTTGACGCCGGCGGCCTTCATGGCATCGGCTTGGGGGATGGTGCGTGGGAAGCCATCGAACAAAAATCCGTTTGCGCAATCGGGCTGAGCGATGCGCTCTTTCACCAGACCGATGATGATGTCATCACCCACCAAGCCGCCAGCGTCCATCACCTTTTTGGCGGCAATCCCCATGTCGGTGCCGGCCTTGACGGCAGCGCGCAACATGTCCCCGGTCGAGATTTGCGGGATGCCGAATTTTTGGCAGATGAAGGCAGCTTGAGTGCCTTTGCCGGCGCCGGGGGCGCCCAGAAGAATCAGTCGCATGGGTCTCCTTGTTATGTCTCAAAACAGGCGCCGGTCTGGCTCGGCGGCCCTTCCAACGGGCACACGCGTGATGCATAGTGGCACGCGTGTTGATAGCGGGCGAGGATAGCATGGGCAAGCCTACGTTAGCCTGACGCAGGCATAGCTTGTTCCTCTATGTAACTTGGCGTGATTGTGGGGCTGCGAAGATGGCCCGCACACGCGCCAAGTCTTCCGGCGTGTCCACGCCTGGCCCGGGCTTGTCGGGGCTGACGTACACCGCGATGCGCTCGCCATGCCACAAGACCCGCAACTGCTCCAGTGACTCAATCTGCTCCAGCGGGCTGGCGGTCAAGGTCGGGAAGCGCCGTAAAAAGCCCGCGTGATAGGCATACATTCCGACATGGCGCAAGGCGCCAGCGGCGGCAAGATTCGCTTGGGCGGCGCTTGAGCCGTCACGCCACCAGGGAATGGGGGCGCGTGAGAAATACAGGGCCAGACCCTGGGCGTCCAGCACCACCTTGACCACATTCGGATTGGCGAACTCTGCGGCGTCATCCAGCGCATGAGCCACCGTGCTCATCACGCATTGCGGCCGCGCTTTGAGCAACTCGGCGCAAGCATCGATCATCGCCGGCGCAATCAGCGGCTCGTCTCCTTGCACATTGACGACCAGGTCTTGTCCGTCCAGGCCCAACTGCTCGCAGGCCTCGGCGAGCCGGTCGCTGCCGGACACATGATCGGCACGAGTCAGCAAGGCCCGCACACCATGCGCGCGGCAGGCGTCGATGATGAGCGGCGAGTCGGTGGCCACAACGACTTGAGTCGCCTTTGACAGCGCCGCGCGCTGAGCCACCCGTACGATCATGGGCAGGCCTTCGATATCGGCCAGGGGCTTGTTGGGCAGGCGACTGGATGCCAGTCGCGCCGGCACGATAACGCTGAAACTCATGGGTTCAAGTGGCGCGTAGTCCGAGCTTCGGGGCGTGTCTCGGTCTCTGGATCAATGGCGCGAGCCTCGTTTTCCAACATCAGGGGAATGCCGTCGCGAATGGGGAAGGCCAGTCTGTCGGCATAGCAGATCAGTTCCTGGGCAGATTCACTGCGCTTGAGCTCCAGTGGCCCCTTGCACAGGGGGCAGACCAACAGTTCCAGCAATTGCTTATCCATTTTTTGGGGTCAGGTTGTTGGCAGGACGCAGCAAACGCTCCACATGCGTTTGCAAGGCCTGCTGAAAGGCTTGTTCGGGGCTGAAGTCTAGCGCCACCACCCAGACCCGCATGGTTTTGGAGCCCTTGAGGGCCCGTGCGGGCAGCAGCTTGACTGCGTCTTTCTCGGTCAGCAGCACGTCCTCCATGTCCGCATAGGCCGTACTTTGCCAAGGCAGGCTGCTGAAATCGAAATGGTCGGCCAAGGGGATGGCTTGTATCGTCAGCCCGGCGTCGCTCAGCATGTCAAAAAAGCGTTGCGGATGGGCCATGCCGGCGGTGGCCAAAACCGGGCGGCCGCGCAGCGCAGCCAGGGCGTCGCTGCGCGCCGGCTCGCCGCGCCACCAGCCCGCCAGGCTGACTGCGCCGGCCAGGCTGCGATGGGCCAGATAGCCCGGCAATGCCGTGCTGGGGCGTTTGGCGTTATAGAGCACCAACTCATGCGCCGCCACATGGCTGCTGGCTGTTTGGCGCAAGGGGCCGGCAGGCAGCAGTTGGCCATTGCCCAAGCCGCGCTCATCAAACAGCAGCACCGACAATTGGCGCGGCAGGCGCAGATGCTGCAAGCCGTCATCGCTGAGCAGCAGTTGCAAGTCCGGCCGCGCTTGCAGCAAGAGCTTGGCGGCGGCGACCCGGTCGCTCGCCACGGCCACCGGTGCACCGCTGCGCAGGTGGATCAATAGCGGCTCATCGCCGACCTGAGCTGCTGTGCTGTCTTGGCTGACCAGGCGCGGCGCGTCTTCGCTGCGGCCGTAGCCGCGCGAGATCACGCCGACCTGGATGCCAAGTGCTTGCAGCTGCTTCAGCAGGGCGAGGATGGTGGGGGTCTTGCCGGCGCCGCCAACGATCCAGTTGCCCACCACAATGACAGGCACAGCGAGCTCTTCGGTGCGCAGCCAGCCGCTTCGGTAGAGTTGCGAGCGAATCCACAGCAAGAGGCCATAAACCCAAGCCAGCGGTCTGAGCGAGGCGGCGAGGGCGCCTCCGCCGTACCACTGCGCTTGCAAGCGCTGGGCCCAGACGTTCACGTTCAAGGGCTCAGCACGTCGCGCTCATTGCACGATCACTGCGCATTGGCTTGTGCCGCAAAGGTGAGGTGAGACAGGCCGGCGCGGCGTGCCGCATCCATCACATTGATGACCGACTGGTGGGCCGCTGCGGCGTCCGCCGAGACGATCACCACGCTGTCCGCGCGGCCTTCAGAAGCTTGGCTCATCGCCGCGCTCAGCAGTTCTACGGCACGCCCCTCCACCGGCTGCGAATTGACAACATAGCGACCATCTGCCGCTACCGCGACGATGATCTCGCGCGGACGGTCTTTGAGCTTCTCGGCGTCGGCCACCGGCAGGGTGATCTGCAACTCGGTGAATTTCGAATACGTGGTCGAAAGCATCAAAAAGATCAAAACCACCAACAAGACGTCGATGAATGGGATCAGGTTGATCTCCGGCTCTTCGCTGCGGCGCTGTCTGAACTTCATCGCTTTGTCAGCCCGTGAAGCGTTGCAGATGGCTCAGCATGCGGTCGCTGGACTGTTCCAGCTCCAGCACATACTCCTCGACCCGGCCACGGAAATAGCGGTAAAACATCAGCGATGGAATCGCCACCATCAGACCCAGTGCGGTGTTGTAGAGCGCCACCGAAATACCATGGGCCATTTGTGCCGGGTTGCCCCCGGCTCCGCCTTGGCTGCCGAAAATTTCAATCATGCCCACCACCGTGCCCAGCAAACCCAAGAGTGGGGCGGCAGTAGCGATGGTGCCCAAGGTGTTCAAGTAACGTTCTAGCTGATGGATGGCGCGGCGGCCCGCCAACTCGAACACCTGTTGCAGCTTGGCTGCCGGCAGCTTGGGCTCGCTGCTCACGGCGCGCAGGCCTGCTGCCAGCACTTGACCCAGCAATGAATGCTCGGCCAAGCGATTGACCACGTCCGGTGTGGGCAGGCTTTGGCTGGTCAGGCCCAGCACCTCATCGAGCAAGCGCGTGGGCGCCACACGGCTAGCGCGCAGGCTGGAGAAACGTTCGATGATCAGGGCCAGGGCGATGACGGAGCAAAGGAGCAAGGGCCATATTGGCCAACCAGCGGCTTGTATGATCGAAAACAACGGGCGACCCCTGTGCAAAAAAGCTGAAATAGCAGGCGGACGCCAAGTTGGCACCGGTCTGCCGGCGTGCGGGCGATTATGGCCCGAACCGAGGCGGGGTTTTGGGCACAATTTTGGTCGCCATGTTCTGGTGAGGCGCTGGCCAACAATCCACTTTTGCTGTGGATAACTTTGTGGGCAAGCGGGTTCTAGCGGCCGCCAAAGCCCGAAAAACAAGGCCTGAGGATAAATTGCTTAATTCTTGGGCAGGAAAAAGATCTTGAAAAACAAGCGTTTATATGCTTATGTCAGCGCCGTGACGCGCCAAATCGCCGTTCGGGCCATGATGGGCCGTGCTGTGGAGTTCTCGTCTTCTTCGGGCTGGGGCTGCGCTCATGTTTGAGCGCCCGCAAGCCGCGGCGCCGCGTCCGGTCTGGGGCGTGGCTGCCTTGCTGGCGGCAGTGGCTGACAGTCTCAACACGCGCTTCGCCGTCTGTGTCGTGGCGGGGGAATTGTCCGGTTTTACCCGCGCGGCAAGTGGGCATTGTTATTTCAACCTGAAAGACGCTAACGGCCAAACCGCGATGCTGCGCTGTGCAATGTTCCGCCGCGCGGCCAGCCTGCTGGACTTTGCGCCAGGCGACGGCGCCTTGGTCGAAATGCGCGGCCGGTTGACGCTATACGAGCCGCGCGGTGAGTTGCAGTTTGTGGTCGAAGGCATGCGCCGGGCCGGTGCCGGTGCGCTGTATGAGCAGTTTTTGCGTTTGAAGGCCAAGCTCGAAGCGCAAGGGCTGTTCGATGCGAGCGCCAAGCGGCTTTTGCCGGCCTTTCCCAGCCGGCTCGGCGTCATTACCTCCACCGCCGGTGCCGCTTTGCATGACGTGCTGACGGCCTTGGCTCGGCGCGCCCCCCATGTTGAAGTGATTGTTTATCCGAGCGTGGTGCAGGGCGAGCAGGCTCCGGCGGCGCTGGTCGCCGCGCTGCAACTGGCCAATGCCCGCGCCGAGGTGGATGCCTTGCTGCTGGTGCGCGGCGGCGGCTCGTTGGAGGATCTCTGGGCTTTCAATGATGAGCGTGTGGTGCGGGCCGTGGCGGGCTCTGGCCTGCCTGTGATTTGCGGCGTCGGCCATGAAACAGACATCACCCTGTCCGACCTGGCCGCGGACCTGCGGGCGCCGACGCCGACCGCCGCCGCAGAGTTGGCCGCGCCCTCCCGGCAGGCCAATCTGGATGCCTTGGCCGGCTTGTCCAGCGCCTTGACTCGGCGCGTGCAGCAGCGCTTGGATCTGGCCGCGCAGCGCCTTGACCGGGTGGCGCTGCGCTTGGCGCGGCCGACCGAGATGCTGGCCCGTCAGCGTCGGCACCTCGCTCTATTGACCCAGCGTTGGACGCAGGCCTTGCCCAAGGTGCAGGCCATGCAGATGCAGCGTTTGGCTCATCTGGAGCAGCGCGTAAGGCGTGCCGCACCAGTCTTGACGCGCCAGCAGGACCAACTCTTGGCCGGCTTGGAGGCGCGGCTGGCAGCGTTGGATCCCAGGCAGGTCCTGGCTCGCGGCTACGCGTGGTTGGACGACGGTCAGGGCCGCGCACTCACATCGGTCCAGCAGTTAGCGGTGGGTCAACAAGTGCATGCGGTCTTGGCTGACGGTGAGGCGCAGATGCAAATACTGTCTGCGACACCGAAAGTCTGAAGGGCACTTGCAGGCAGCCAAGACGGCGCCTGCGCAAAGACCTAGAATCGCGCCCACAGCGCATTACCCCCAGCATTTTTTCACCGAGGAATCGATATGGAACATACCCTGCCCGCACTGCCCTATGCCAAAGACGCCCTGGCGCCGCACTACAGCGCCGAGACGCTGGAGTTTCACCACGGCAAGCATCACAACGCCTATGTGGTGAATCTGAACAATCTGCAAAAAGGCACCGAGTTCGAGGCGATGGATCTGGAAGCCATCGTCAAGGCTTCCAGCGGCCCGATCTACAACAATGCTGCGCAGATCTGGAACCACACTTTCTTCTGGAACTGCATGAAGCCCAACGGCGGCGGCGCACCGACCGGCGCGCTGCTTGACGCCATCACGGCCAAGTGGGGCTCCTTTGATGCCTTCAAGGAAGCCTTCACCAAGAGCGCAGTCGGTAACTTCGGTTCGGGCTGGACTTGGCTGGTGAAGAAGGCCGACGGTTCGGTCGACATCGTCAACACCGACGCAGCCGGCACGCCGCTGACTGGTGCCGACAAGGCTTTGCTGACCGTTGACGTGTGGGAACATGCCTACTACATCGACTACCGCAATATGCGCCCCAAGTTTGTCGAGACTTTCCTGAACAACCTGGCGAACTGGGATTTTGCGCAGGCTAATTTTGCTTAAACGCACGCGGGGCGCAAGCCCCGCGAACGCCTGAGCTTGATTCACTGAAGCAGGCCGGTCCTTGACCGGCCTTTTTTTTACGCCTTGGCTTTGGCTTGCTTGGGGTGGTGGCATGCGTGTATTGTTGGTTGAAGATGATGCGGCGCTCAGTTTGGGCGTTACCCGAGCGCTGGAGCGCGAGGGCTGGCAGGTCGATTGCCTGGGTGATGGTCGCCAGGCGATGGCGCCGGGCTTGATCAATCTGTATGAATTGGCGGTTTTGGATTTGGGCCTGCCTGGTGCGGACGGCATGACGGTGCTGCGGGCGTGGCGCTCGGCAGGTGCCAAACAGCCGGTGCTGCTGTTGACGGCGCGTGATGAGTTGTCGGACCGCGTGGCCGGTTTGAATGCTGGAGCCGATGACTATTTGGTCAAACCCTTTGATCTGCCGGAGTTGATCGCGCGGCTGCGGGCGCTCAAACGCCGCGCCGAAGGGCGCGTCAGCGAGACCCTGTCGGTCGGTGATTTGAGGATGGACCTGTCGCACCGTGAGCTCAGCTATCTGGGTGAGGCGGTCTATCTGAGTCCGCGTGAGTTCGCTCTGACCGAGATGCTGATGCAGCGGGTCGGGCGCGTCGTCAGCAAGGATGCGATCGTCGCGCGCTTGTCCAGCTGGGAAGCGGATTTCAGCGAGAACTCGGTCGAGGTCTATGTGCACAGACTGCGCAAGCGGCTGGGCGAGTTGGGGCTGGCGATACGCACGGTGCGCGGTTTCGGCTATGTGCTGGAATGCTGTGCGCAGCCCTGCGTGCCCAGTGAGCCAGGTGATGGCCCGGCCTGAGCGCATGCGGCGCTTGAGCTTGCGCCGGCAACTGTTGGTGCCGCTGGTTTGGATGTGGCTGCTGGGCCTTGCCGCAGCGGTGGCGGTGGCCTCCTGGTTGTCCACGGCAGGCGCTAACGCGGCCTTTGACCGGGGGCTGCAGGACGAAACCGTCGCCCTGGCTGCCAAGCTGGTGTGGACCGATCGTGGCCCTTTGCTGGATATCAGCCGGCAAGCGCTGGAGCTCTTGAACTGGGACGGCGAGACGCCCAATCGCTTTGTTTTGCTGGATGAGTCCGGACAGGTGCTGGCCGGCGACGCGACGCTGCCGCGCCCGGCCTTGCGGCATCAGAGTTTTGGCCAGCCACAGTTATTTGACGCCGAGTTTCAGGGGCAGCGTGTGCGCGGGGCGCAGTTCTCCTTGCGCTCGCCGATGTTGGATCGCAGTGTCACCGTGATCAAGTTGGAGGCCAGCAGCAAGCGGAGCCGGCTCTTGCGGGATGTGTCTTTGGCCATGGTTTTGCCGACCTTGTCCATTGCGCTTTTGACCGTGGCGCTGCTGAATTGGGGTATTAGGCGGGGCTTGGCGCCGTTGCGCGCGGTGGCGCGGGAGGTCGAGCGGCGAGCGCCCGATGATCTGCGCTCTTTGCCTATCGAGGGTGTGCCGGCCGAGGTCGCGCCGCTGATCGAGCGCATCAACAGCTTGTTGGCAGATGTGCAGCAATCGGTGGCGGTGCAGCGTCGCTTTGTGGCGGACGCCGCCCATCAACTGCGCACGCCGGTCGCGGGTCTGCGCGTGCTGACGCAGGAGTTGGCTTCCGAGCTGAGTCAATACCAGGGGGTGCAAGCCAGCGCTTGGCAGCCTGTGTTGACGGCCTTGCTGCAGTCCAGCGACAGGCTGGCCCGTTTGATTGGGCAGTTGCTGAGCTTGGTGCGCTCGCAGAGTGCGCCACAGATTGCGCTTCAGAATGCGCACGGACAAGCCGCCTACCAAGACCTGAGGCCGCTCTTGCGGGAGGCGGCCGAGCCCTTCGCCCTGCGTGCCGCCCGGCAAGGCCGCAGCTTGCTGCTGGAACTGCCGAACCAACCGGTTCTGGCCCGAGCGGATTCGCTTTGGCTGGGCGAAGCACTCGCCAATGTGCTGGACAACGCCTTGCGCTACGGCGGCAATCAAATGCTGGTGACTGTGCGGGCGCTGGCCGACGCGGTTCAGATCGATATCGAGGACGACGGCGCTGGCGTGGCACCGGCTGATCTGCCGCGCCTGACCGAGGCCTTTTGGCGCGGCGAGCGGGCCGATACCCGCAGCGACGACAGCAGCGGCGGCAGCGGTCTTGGCTTGACAATTGCCTATGAGGTGATCGCGCGGCTGGGCGGCACTTGGTCGGTTCAGACGCGGCCCGAGTTTGCGGGCCTGCGGGTGCGCTGGGTGCTGCCCTCGCGCTGATATTCGCCCGGCGCTTATTGCCCCCAGGGCCGGCCGGTCAGTTTGCTGCCGGCCTTGATGCCGCGCTTGGCAAACCAGCCTTGATTCATCTCCAGCGCATAACGCACGGGCTTGGTGGAGCAATGTGAATCGAGCGACTGCGGCTTCATCTCGGCGATATTGACGACGCTGCCGTCATCGGCGATGAAGGCAATTGACAGCGGCAGCAAGGTGTTCTTCATCCAGAAGCATTGCGGATTGGCTTCTTCAAAGACAAATAGCATGCCCTCGTTGGCGCCCATGCTAGGCCGGTTCATCAGACCAATGGCGCGCTGCTCGGGGGACTGTGCGACTTCGGCGCTGATCACATGCATGCCGGCACCGAGCTTGATGGCGGGCAGGCTTTGCGGCCTGTCTTGCGCCATGGCCGACGGGTTGCCGAGCAAGCCGGCGCATAGCAGGGCGAGCAAGGCGGCCGACTTGTGGATTCGAGGCGACAGGCTGGTGCGCGGTGCGCCGCCAGCGTGGTGAAAACGCTTAAGAAAACTGGTGGTCTTGATATATATCATTTGGTTTGCCTATGGACTCGCCTAGATTATGGGACCGATCCCCGCATGATGATCTCCGACTCCAAGCACCTTCACCCTCACGACGCCGAACCCGCCTGCGCGGCCGAGCGCATTGCCGCGCTGGATGATCCCGATTTGCTCGCGCCGTTCACGCATTGGCGGGCGGCCGAGGGTGAGGCCGCGAGCGGTCTGTCGAATGCCGCGCCGACTGTAGCCATTTCCCAGTTCCAGCTCGCTGGGCTGCACTGCGGTGCTTGCGCCGGCATCATCGAGCGCGCCTTGCTGGACTTGCCCGGTGTGCAGGCGGCTAGGGTCAATGCCGCCAGCGCGCGCCTGACCTTGACTTGGTTGCCGACGCGCATCCGCTTGAGCGCGATTTTGGAGCGCGTTGAGCGAGCCGGTTATGGCGCCGCACCGGATGCGGCGGCGCCCGCGCGCGAACTGCGCGAACGCGAGCAGCGCAAGGCCTTGTGGCGTTTGTTCGTCGCCGTCTTTCTGATGATGCAGGTGATGATGATGGCCGCGCCGGCTTACTTTGCCGAGCCCGGTGATCTCAGCCCTGATTTGGAGCGTCTGCTGCAATGGGCTTGCTGGGTGTTGAGCCTGCCTGTTTTGCTGTTCTCGGCCGGGCCTTTTTTCAGTGCTGCATGGCGGCAGATTCGCTCCGGCCGCTTGGGCATGGATGTGCCCGTGGTCCTGGGGCTGCTGACGACCTTTGTGGCCAGTAGCGGGGCCTTGTTTGAGCCCGGCGGATTCTTCGGCGATGAGGTCTATTTCGACTCCTTGACGATGTTTGTGGCGTTTTTGTTGGGCGGGCGCTTTCTGGAAATGCGCGCGCGACACCGCGCCGCTGCGCAGCTGGAGCAGTCCAGCGCTGCCTTGCCGGATGCGGTGGAGCGCCTTGAGCCAGACGGCAGCAGCGCCCGTGTGGCGCCGAGTCGCCTGCAGGTCGGGGATTTGGTGCGGGTTTTTGCCGGCCAGGCCTTCCCGGCCGATGGCCGGATCGAGTCCGGGGCGACCAGTGCCAATGAATCCTTGCTGACCGGCGAGTCGTTGCCGGTGGCCAAAGGGGTGGGGGACGAGGTGGTGGCGGCAAGCCTGAATATGCAGTCGCCGGTCTTGGTGAGGGTGCAGCGGGTGGGTGCCGATACCCGCCACCAAGCGATTCAACGCTTGATGCGCGAGGCGATGACACAGCGTCCCGCGACGACCGAGTTGGCGGATCGGGTGGCCGGCCCCTTCCTCTGGGCAGTATTGGCGCTGGCGATCGGCGGAGCACTGCTGTGGAGCTTTATCGATCCCTCGCGATCGGTCTGGGTGGCCGTATCGGTCTTGATCGTGACTTGCCCTTGCGCGCTGTCGCTGGCGGCACCGTCGGCCAGGTTGGCGGCGACCGGCGCCTTGGCCAAGCGGGGCGTCTTGCTGGTCAGGCTGGAACTGCTTGAGACCCTGTGTAAGGTCGATACGGTTGTGCTGGACAAGACCGGCACGCTGACACAAGAAAGCATGGTGCTGCTGCAGCAGCAGGCGGTCGGCGGCGATGCGGCCGCTTTGTTGAGCGCTGCGCGGGCCTTGGCCAAGCATTCGCAGCATCCGTTTTCGCGAGCCTTGGTTAGTGCGGGCTCAAGCCAAGTTTCGGAGCCTGCCTTGCCGGAGGTGGAAGCTTGGGCGCAGGTGCAGGAGCTGCCGGGCCTGGGTTTGCAGGCAGTCGATGCTGCAGGGCAGGTCTGGCGCTTGGGTTCGCCGGCTTGGGTGCGGGAGCAAGAGCCGAGCGTAGCTACTGAGCCCCAGCTCGCCGACGCCCAACTGGCTTTTGGTAGCCGCACGCAGGCTCTCTACATGCGTTTTGGCGAAATGTTGCGAGCGGATGCTCGGGAGGCTTTGGCGGCCTTGCACAGCCAGGGCCTGCGCAGCCTGCTGCTGTCGGGTGATGCCGGTGAGCGGGTGGCGCGCCTGGCGGCCAGCGCCGGTGTGCAGTCGGCGCAGGGCGATGCGACGGCGGCCATGAAGCTGGCCGCGGTGGCCCAGCTGCAAGCCGAAGGCCGCTGTGTGCTGATGGTCGGCGACGGCATCAACGATGCGCCGGTGTTGGCGCGTGCCGACGTCAGCGTGGTGATGGGGCAGGGGGCGATGCTGGCGCGCGCCAGTGCCGATGCCTTGCTGCTGTCGAATCGCCTGTTGGACCTAGCCATGGCGCGCCAGCTGGCTCTGCGTACCGCTCAAATTATTCGTCAGAACTTGCTTTGGGCCGCCGTTTACAACGCTGCCTGTATTCCCCTGGCCTTGCTCGGTTTTCTGCCTCCTTGGGCAGCTGGATTGGGGATGGCGGGTAGCTCACTTTTTGTTGTGCTGAATGCGCAGCGCCTCGCTCGGTCACCACATTGACACCGTTATGGACATTTTGTATTTGTTGATTCCCTTGTCCGTACTCTTGGTCCTGTTGATCGTTGGTGTCTTTGGGTGGGCAATTAACAACGGTCAACTGGAAGATTTGGAACGTGAAGGCAATCGAATCCTCGAAGATGTAGATGGGTTTGATGAACATCAAGTTCCCCCCCCTGGCGATGGCAAAGAATCGCCATCGTCTAATTAGAAGCCGTAAGGAGCCGACGCAATGGCAAAAACCGCTGGACCGGTAAGTTCTACCGGAGGAGTGTACGAAGACGGCGTAGTGCGAGCATTCGCACTTGCCGCCGTACTGTGGGGTGTTGTGGGTATGTTGGTGGGGGTGATCATTGCCGCCCAGCTGACATGGCCAGAACTTAATTTGGGCATACCGTGGCTCACTTACGGTCGCTTGCGACCGTTGCACACCAATGCCGTGATTTTTGCTTTTGGCGGCTGCTCGCTGTTCGCGACCGCTTACCACGTGGTTCAGCGCACCGGCTACACGCGTTTGTTCGCGCCCGGCCTGGCTTGGTTCACGTTCTGGGGCTGGCAATTGGTGATTCTGTCGGCGGCGATCACGCTGCCCTTGGGTATTACCAGTGGCAAGGAATACGCTGAGCTGGAGTGGCCTATCGACATCTTGATCACCTTGGTTTGGGTGGCTTATGCGGTGGTCTTCTTTGGCACCGTCGCCATCCGCAAGGTCAAGCACATCTATGTGGCCAACTGGTTCTTTGGCGCCTTCATCTTGGCGGTGGCGCTCTTGCACCTGGTCAATAGCGCAGCCATCCCTGTCAGCCTGTTCAAGAGCTACTCGGCCTACGCCGGTGTGCAAGACGCGATGGTGCAGTGGTGGTATGGCCATAACGCGGTGGGCTTTTTCCTGACTGCGGGCTTCCTCGGCATGATGTATTACTACATCCCCAAGCAAGCGGGTCGTCCTGTCTACAGCTACCGGCTGTCCATCGTCCACTTCTGGGCGCTGATCTTCACCTATATGTGGGCGGGTCCGCACCATCTGCACTACACCGCCTTGCCTGACTGGGCGCAAAGCGTGGGCATGGTGTTCTCGCTGGTGCTGTTGGCGCCAAGCTGGGGCGGCATGATCAACGGCGTGATGACCTTGAGCGGTGCTTGGCACAAGCTGCGCGATGACCCGATCCTGAAGTTCCTGATTGTGTCGCTGTCCTTCTACGGCATGTCGACCTTTGAAGGCCCGATGATGTCGATCAAGACGGTCAACGCCCTGAGTCACTACACCGACTGGACGATTGGTCACGTGCATTCCGGCGCCTTGGGCTGGGTGGGTCTGATTTCGATGGGCTCGCTCTACCACTTGATCCCGCGTATGTTCGGTCGCACCGAGATGTACTCCAAGTCGGCGATTGAGCTGCACTTCTGGGTTGCTACGCTGGGCATCGTCTTGTACATCGCCGCGATGTGGATTGCCGGCGTGATGCAGGGCCTGATGTGGCGTGCGGTCAACCCCGACGGCAGCCTGGTTTACACCTTTGTTGAGAGCGTCAAGGCGACTTACCCCTTCTATGTGGTTCGACTGCTGGGTGGTGTGCTGTATCTGGGCGGCATGTTGATCATGTCCTGGAATGTGATCAAGACGGTGCAAGTCGGCCGTGCTCAGGCCAGCGCTATCCCGACAACACTGGCTCACGCCTGATGCTTCGCTGACCAAGGAGAAATTGATATGGCATCGACAAACGATAAAGCCACCGGTCACGCGAAAATCGAGACCAATAGTTTTCTGATGATTGTGCTGGTGCTGCTGACGATCATCGTCGGCGGCGCAGTGGAAATTATTCCGCTGTTCTTCCAGCGCTCGACCACCGAAGCCACACCCGGGCTCAAGCCCTATACCGCGCTGCAACTGGCCGGACGGGATATCTACATCCGCGAGGGCTGCTACAACTGCCATTCGCAGATGATTCGTCCCTTCCGTTCGGAGACGCTGCGCTACGGGCACTTTTCGACCGCCGGTGAGTTCGTCTATGACCACCCCTTCCAGTGGGGCAGCAAGCGCACGGGCCCCGATCTGCACCGGGTGGGCGGTAAGTACAGCGACGAATGGCATCGCATTCACATGACCAACCCGCGCGACTTGGTGCCTGAATCCAATATGCCGGCTTACCCCTGGTTGGCCAAGAATATGTTGGATCCGGCCGAGCTGGCGCCCAAGATGCGTGCATTACGCGTTGTCGGCGTCCCTTACACGGACCCGGAAATTGCAGAAGCCGCCGAAGCCGTCAAGGGCCGCAGCGAGTTGGACGCAGTGATTTCTTACCTGCAGGTGCTCGGCACTGCGCTGAAGTGAAAGGTTGATTGCTATGGATATCAATACTTTGCGCGCGGCAGTGACGGTGTTTTCGCTGCTGGTGTTTCTTTGTATCGTGGGCTGGGCTTATGCCGGCCGCAACAAGGCAAGCTTTGAAGAGCAGGGCATGTTGCCGCTGGGTGAAGATGGTAATGGGAGGCCGCAATGAGTGATTTTTTCCATGATGGCTGGTCCATATTCGTCGCCGCCGGCACGATTCTGGGCTTGGTTTTTTGCATCTTTTTGCTCTTCATCGCCAGCCGCCGCAAGGTTATGGCTGACGACAACAGCACGGGCCATGTCTGGGACGAAGACCTCATCGAGCTGAACAATCCGCTGCCGCGCTGGTGGGCGATTCTGTTCGTGCTGACGGTGGTGTTCGCCGGCATCTACTTGGCCATGTATCCAGGCCTGGGTAGCAAACCTGGTTCGCTGGGTTGGACCAGTGAAGGCCAGTACCGCCAAGAGCAAGAGGCTGCCAACAAGGCGATGGCCACTTTGTTCGCGAAGTTCCAGGGCAAGCCGGTCGAGGCCTTGGCACAAGACCCGGTGGCGATGGGTATCGGTGAGCGTTTGTTCGCCAATAACTGCGCCGGTTGCCACGGCTCCGACGGCAAGGGCAGCAAGGGTTTCCCCAACCTGACCGACACCGACTGGATCTACGGCGGCAGTCACGAGACCATCACCCAGACCATCACCAACGGTCGCATCGGCATGATGCCTCCGATGGCCGCTGCAGTCGGTACGCCTGAGGACGTCCGCAATCTCGCCAATTATGTGCTGAGCCTTTCCGGCAGTGCCCATAACGCGATCGCTGCACAGATGGGGCGCACCAAGTTCGGTGTCTGCGCGGCCTGCCATGGTGCGGACGGCAAAGGCAACCAAGCAATTGGCGCGCCTAACCTGACCGACAAGGTGTGGCTGCATGGCTGGGGTGAAGAGGCCGTGATCAGCATGATCAACAACGGCAAGACCAATGTCATGCCCGCGCAGTCCACTCGCCTGAGCCCAGAGCAGATCCACATCGTGGGCGCTTATGTCTGGGGCATGTCGAGCAATTTGGCGGCTGCGGCCAAATGAAGTCTGAGAAGTAAGCTTCACCCAAGGTAGGCATGAGCGCAGAGTCGGACAAGAGTCAGAGCAAGACCCCACAGCCTGCCTCGGCAGGCAAGGGTAGCCAGACGGTCATCGAGATCGTTTCTCTCTACCAGGCGCAGAGCAAGATCTATCCGCGCTCGGTCAGCGGCCTGTTTGCGCGCTGGCGTTGGGGCTTGGTCTGGTTCACCCAGCTCTTGTTCTACGGCCTGCCTTGGTTGCAGTGGAATGACCGCCAAGCGGTCTTGTTTGATTTGGCCACCCGCCGGTTTTACATCGGCGGCTTGGTGCTTTACCCGCAGGATTTCATCTACCTGACGGGGCTGCTGATGGTGTCGGCCTACGCCTTGTTCTTGTTCACGGCGGTGGCCGGGCGACTGTGGTGCGGGTTTGCTTGTCCGCAGACGGTCTACACCGAGATCTTCATGTGGATCGAGCGCCAGTTTGAGGGCGATCGTCAAGCGCGAATCAAGCTCGATGCCCAGCCCTGGGGTTTCAACAAGCTATGGCGCAAGAGCGCCACCCAACTCAGCTGGATTGCGCTGGGCCTGTGGACAGGCTTCAGCTTTGTCGGCTATTTCACCCCGATCAAGCAGCTGTGGGCCGAGGCTTTTACGCTCGGCTTCGGGCCCTGGGAATGGTTCTGGGTCTTGTTCTATGGTTTTGCCACCTATGGCAATGCGGGCTATATGCGTGAGCAGGTCTGCAAGTACATGTGCCCCTATGCGCGCTTCCAAAGCGCCATGTTTGACAAAGATACGCTGATCATCAGCTATGACGCCGAGCGCGGCGAGCCACGCGGTTCGCGCGGCAAGAAGGTCGACGCCAAAGCTGCCGGCCTGGGTTCCTGCATCGATTGCACCTTGTGCGTTCAGGTCTGCCCAACCGGCATTGATATCCGCAAAGGCCTGCAATACGAGTGCATTGGTTGCGCGGCCTGCATCGACGTCTGCGACGGCGTGATGGACAAAATGGATTACCCGCGCGGGCTGATTCGCTACGACACCGAGAACGGGCTGAACCAACACCTGAGTCCGGCCCAAAAGCTGCGTCGGGTGTTCCGTCCGCGTGTGGTGATTTACACGGTTGTTTTAGTGGTCTTGTGCTCGGCCTTGCTGGGCAGTCTTTTGTTCCTGCGCAGCCCCGTCAAGCTTGATGTGGTGCGCGACCGCGGCGTGATGGCGCGTTTGGTCGAGGACGGTTTCATTGAAAACCTGTACCGCCTGCAGGTGATGAACACCACCGAGCAGCCACAGGACTTCACGGTGGCGGTCACGGGCATGACGGGCGTGGCTTTGGCTCAGCCGGTTGCGCTCACAGTGGGTGCAGCCGAAGCGCGCTGGGTGTCTGTGGCGGTGCGTGTGCCGCCGGAAGTGGCCGCGCAGGCCGGTGCTGGCGCTCACCCGATCCAGTTCCAGTTGATGCGCCCACAGCAAGCGGGCAAGGAGCCGGTTCAGGCTTCAATCGAAAAATCAACGTTTGTGGTGCCGCGCTGATGCGCAGCCGCCCAGCTTTGGAAAAGAATCATGACTGAGCATCAAAATATCAATTCGCCCGCTTCATCGTCTTCATTGGGCTCAACTTCGGCCACTGCCGCCGCTGTTGTAGCGCCCGAGGCGACGCGCCCTTGGTGGCGAGAGCCGGTGATGTGGTGGGTGGTGGGCGGCCCGTCCTTGGTCGTGGTGGCGAGTTTCATCACCCTTGGCTTGGCGCTGCGCTATCCCGATCCCGTACTGCAAGAGCAGGCGTCTGCCAAAGCCATGCAGCCTGCGAAAGAGGCTCGCAATCACGCCGCGACAGGTGGGAAATGAGCGATTCGCCCACCCCAGCTTCAGACTCGAGCCCAGTGCCAACTGATCGTTCGACCCTGGGCCGGGTCGCGATGGCGGTGGTGTGGCCCTCGTTCTTGATGGCCGGGGTGCTGACGGCACTGGTGTTTGCGCTGGTCGATCCGGGTGATCTGACCTGGTTTGGCGGCGCGCCGGTCGAGTTGCCGCGCCAAGCGGTCTATACCCTGGGATTTTTGCTGTTCTGGCTGATCATCAGCCTAGCGGCCAGTTTGAGCGTGCTGATGGCCACTTTGCCGGAGCTGCCGCAGGACCGGCACCCGCGCGCCTGGCCCCGCTGAGTTTGCGTCTTAGCAGGTGGTGCTATTGACCAAGCGCTGCAAGCCGGCTTGGTCGAGGATGCGCAACTGGCGCTGTTTGACTTCCAGCAAACCGTCGTCCTGGAACTTCGAGAAAGTCCGGCTGACCGTCTCGAGCTTCAAGCCCAGGTAGCTGCCGATTTCTTCGCGTGTCATGCGCAGCACCAAGGCGGCAGCGGAGAAGCCGCGCGCTTGCAGTCGCTGGGTCAGGTTCAGCAAAAAAGCGGCCAGCCGTTCTTCGGCCCGCATGCTGCCCAGCAGCAGCATCACGCCGTGATCGCGCACGATCTCGCGGCTCATGATTTTGTGGAACTGGCGCTGCAAGTCGGTGAATTCGCGCGACAACTCTTCCAGTTGCTCGTATGGGATCACGCAGACCGAAGAATCCTCCAGCGCCACCGCGTCGCAGCTGTGGCGATCGGTGCTGATGCCGTCCAGGCCCAGCAACTCGCCGGCCATTTGAAACCCGGTGACTTGATCTCGGCCGTCCTCTGAGGTGACGCAGGTCTTGAAAAATCCTGTGCGCACAGCGTACAAAGAAAGAAAACTGTCGCCGCTGCGAAACAAAGTGTCGCCACGTCCGACTTGGCGGCGCGTCGCGACCAGCTTGTCAAGTTGCTCCAAGTCGCCCGACGACAGTCCCACCGGCAAGCACAACTCGCGCAGATTGCAACTCGAGCAGGCAACCTTCAGGGGTTCGATTTTGATCGGGATGGTGGCGTTCATTTGGCTCTTTTCAACTGACGCGCCGCCGTAACAGCGGGGCGGCGGATCTTTGGGGAAATTGGCTCCCGAGATCATCAGCCTGATGTATCTCAAGAACTGCTGCATTGTTGGCCTCACCAAGCAGCTTAAGCTTGATCTTGATCAAGGGGTGAAAGCAAACTCTTGGCAAAGTATGCGCCATGGTACAGATCATTCACGCTAGCCCCGCCTTGGGTTCCGTCCAAGCCTCGGACAGTATCAGCGAAGAGCTGTTGCGCCGCTTCGATGTCTCAGGGCCGCGCTACACCTCCTACCCGACCGCAGACCGGTTTGTCGAAGCCTTCTCGGCCGATCAGTACACGCAGGCCTTGCAGCAAAGAGCAGGTGGCTCCTTGGGCAGTGCCTCGCCTTTGTCGCTGTACATCCACATTCCGTTTTGCGAATCGGTCTGCTACTACTGTGCTTGCAACAAGGTCATCACCAAGCACCATGACAAGGCGGTCGAGTACCTGCAGGCCCTGGTCACCGAGATGGACCTGACGCTCGCCCATCTGGGGCGCGGAGCGGCGGTGTCGCAACTGCATTTGGGCGGCGGCTCACCGACCTTTTTGAGCGACGCCGAGTTGACTCAGTTGATGCTCGCACTGCGCGAGCGTTTTCGTGTGGCGCCTGGGGCCGAAGTCTCGATCGAAGTGGATCCCCGCACGGTCACCAAGGACCGGCTCAAACATCTGCGTGAACTGGGCTTCAACCGACTCAGCTTTGGCGTGCAGGACTTTGACGCGGCGGTACAAAAAGCCGTGCACCGAGAGCAGAGCTACGAGAGTGTCGAGGCCTTGATGATCGCCTCGCGCGAGCTGGGTTTCGAGTCCACCAATGTCGATTTGATTTACGGTCTGCCGCTGCAGACGCCGGATTCGTTCGCTCGCACGATTGCTCAAGTTGGGGCCTTGAAGCCTGACCGAATCGCGCTGTACGGCTACGCCCATCTGCCGCAGCGCTTCAAGCCGCAGCGCCGCATCGACACGGCCCAACTGCCGCCGGCCGGCGACAAGGTCGCGATGTTGGCGGGGGCCATCGCCGGCTTCCAAAGCCATGGTTACAGCTATATCGGCATGGATCACTTCGCCTTGGCCACCGATTCCTTGGCTGTGGCCAAGCGGCAAGGGCGTCTGCACCGCAACTTCCAGGGTTATAGCACTCAGCCGGATTGCGATCTGGTGGCGCTGGGCGTGTCGGCGATCGGCCGTGTCGGTGCTTGCTATAGCCAGAACGCGAAGACGCTGGACGAGTACTACGACGCGCTGCGCCAAGGCCAGTTGCCTATCGTGCGCGGCTTGGCTCTGAGCCGTGACGACATCGTCCGGCGTGCGGTCATCATGGCCTTGATGTGCCAGGGCAGGTTGGAGTTTGAGTCGATCGAGTTGTCACACTTGGTTGATATGCAGGCCTATTTCAAGCCTGAGTTGGCGCGCATGGCTGAGTTGGCCGAACAAGGCCTGGTGACGCTGGAGCCGGGTGCGATTCAAGTCACGCCCATGGGTTGGTATTTTGTGCGCGCGGTTGCCATGGTGTTTGACCGTTATCTGCAAGCCGACCGGAGCCGCGAGAGATTCTCTAGAATCATTTGATGCTTGATGTCGCTTTAGCCGGTTCGGCCCTGCTGATGGGGCTGGCCGGCACTCCCCATTGTTTGGCCATGTGCGGCGGCGCCAGCACTGCTATTGCGGGCCCATCGCGTTCTGCCATGCTCGGCTTTCAGCTCGGGCGTTTGTTCAGCTATGCCCTCGCAGGGGGATTGGCCGCAGCCAGCGTGGGCTTGTTGGCTCAATGGGGGCAGGCCTCGGCCTTGTTGCGCCCACTCTGGGTCCTGCTGCATGTGGCGGCTTTTCTGCTCGGCTTGGCCTTGCTTTGGCATGGGCGCCAGCCGGCCTGGCTCGAAGGCATTGGCCAACGTATCTCCAACGGCATTCGCCCCTCGGTGACCTCGTCCTTGGACGGTTTGAAGGGGGGCGGCATGATCTTCGCTCGGCCCGCACGAGCCGGCATGCTTGGGCTTGCCTGGGCCGCTTGGCCCTGCGGACTGTTGCAGTCAGCCTTGCTGGTGGCGGCCTTGGCCTCGGGGCCGGCCCAGGGAGCGGCGGTGATGGCGGTGTTTGCGATGGCTTCCGGCTTAGGGTTGGCTTTGGGGCCGCTGCTCTGGGTCAAACTGCAAGGGCAGGGCGGTGCGGCGGTCGCAGGCATGCGCTGGTCGGTGCGGCTCAGCGGCCTGGGTTTGGCGGCCGCTTCTGGCTGGGCCTTGGGCCATGGTGTTTGGGCGCAGGTCGTCGCGTTCTGCCAATGAACTGGGGCGTTCGGGTCGCTGGCACGTAGGAGCTTGACGCGACACTGGGAGTAACCGGCGTTTCAAGCGGGCATAGCTCGCATAGAATAAAAAGCGAATTTTCTCAATCACGCTCCGTGGAGACGACATACATGTACCAACACATCAAGGTGCCCGAGGGTGGGCAGAAGATCACCGTCAACGCTGACTTCTCGCTCAACGTGCCCGATCAGCCCATCATTCCTTTCATCGAAGGCGACGGTACTGGTCTGGACATCACCCCGGTGATGATCAAGGTGGTTGACGCGGCTGTGGCCAAGGCTTACGGCGGCAAAAAGCAAATCCACTGGATGGAAATCTACGCCGGCGAGAAGTCGACTAAGGTCTATGGCCCTGACGTCTGGCTGCCGGCCGAGACGCTGACGGTGCTGAAGGACTATGTCGTGTCCATCAAGGGGCCGTTGACTACGCCAGTGGGCGGCGGCATTCGTTCGCTCAACGTGGCACTTCGTCAAGAGCTGGACCTGTATGTGTGCCTGCGCCCAGTGCGTTACTTCCCTGGCGTGCCTTCGCCCGTGAAAGAGCCCCACAAGACCGATATGGTGATCTTCCGCGAGAACTCGGAAGACATCTACGCCGGCATCGAATTCGAAGCCGAGAGTGACAAGGCCAAGAAGCTGATCAAGTTCTTGCAAGAGGAAATGGGCGTCAAGAAGATCCGTTTCCCCGAGACTTCGGGCATTGGCGTCAAGCCGGTGTCGATTGAGGGCACCGAGCGTCTGGTGCGCAAAGCGATCCAGTACGCGATCGACAATGACAAGCCCAGCGTCACCATCGTGCACAAGGGCAATATCATGAAGTACACGGAAGGTGGCTTCCGTGATTGGGCCTACAACCTGGCACAAAAGGAATTCGGCGCCGAGTTGATCGACGGCGGCCCATGGTGCAAGCTCAAGAATCCTAAGACCGGTAAAGACATCATCGTCAAGGATTCGATCGCCGACGCCTTCTTGCAGCAGATCCTCTTGCGCCCGGCCGAGTACTCGGTGATTGCCACGCTGAACCTGAACGGCGACTATGTGTCTGACGCCTTGGCTGCTCAAGTGGGCGGTATCGGCATTGCCCCAGGCGCGAACCTGAGCGACTCGATCGCGATGTTTGAAGCCACGCATGGCACGGCGCCTAAGTACGCCGGCAAGGACTATGTGAACCCGGGTTCAGAGATCCTCTCGGCCGAAATGATGTTGCGTCATATGGGCTGGCTGGAAGCGGCCGACCTGATCATTGAATCCATGGGTAAATCGATTCTGAGCAAGCGGGTCACTTATGACTTTGCGCGCCTGATGGACGGTGCGACGCAAGTCTCCTGCTCGGGCTTCGGCGCGGTGATGATTGAGCACATGTAAGCTGACCGCCGGCGTTTGCTGGCGGACAAAAGCCCCGTTCTCCTGTGGAGAGCGGGGCTTTTTTACGTGCAGTGCACGAGAGAACAGCCGCCAATTTGGCGGCTTTGGCTTCAGGCCTGTAGCGCGGCCGAGGCTGCCAAGGCTGCGTTGAGCGTCGTGCTTGGGCGCATCACGGCTTGGGTCTTCACCGGGTCGGGCAGGTAGTAGCCGCCGATGTCGGCTGCTTGGCCCTGAATGACCTGGAGCTCGTCCACGATCTTCTGCTCATTGTCGGCAAGCGTCTTGGCCAGCCCCGTGAAGTGGGCGGCCAATGTGCTGTCCTCGGTCTGGGTCGCCAGTTCCTGCGCCCAGAACATCGCCAAGTAGAACTGGCTGCCGCGATTGTCTAGCTGACCCGTCTTGGGCGAAGGGTTCTTGTTGTTGTCGAGCAGCCGTCCCGTGGCCGCGTCCAGCGTCTTCGCCAGCAGCTTGGCGCGTGCGTTGTCGGTCTTGATGCCAAGATCTTCCAAGGACACTGCCAAGGCCAGGAATTCACCCAACGAGTCCCAACGCAGATGGTTTTCTTCGACCAACTGCTTGACGTGCTTAGGGGCCGAACCGCCGGCACCGGTCTCGTACATGCCGCCACCGGCCATCAAGGGCACGATCGACAGCATCTTGGCCGAAGTACCGAGTTCCATGATGGGGAACAAGTCGGTCAGGTAGTCGCGCAAGATATTGCCGGTGACCGAGATGGTGTCCAAGCCGCGCACGACGCGCTCCAAGGTGTAACGCATGGCGCGCACCTGCGACATGATCTGGATGTCCAGACCCGTCGTGTCGTGATCCTTCAGGTAGAGCTTGACCTTTTTGATCAGCTCGTTTTCATGCGGGCGGTACGGGTCCAGCCAGAACACGGCCGGCATGCCAGAGTTGCGTGCGCGCGTGACGGCGAGTTTGACCCAGTCGCGCACCGGCGCGTCTTTGACCTGGCACATGCGCCAGATGTCGCCGGCCTCGACGTTTTGGCTCAGCAGTACTTCGCCGGTGGCGAGGTCGGTGATGTTGGCCACGCCGGCCTCAGGCGCCTCGAAGGTCTTGTCGTGCGAGCCGTACTCCTCGGCCTGCTGCGCCATCAAGCCCACATTGGGCACGGTGCCCATGGTGGTGGGGTCGAAGTTGCCGTGCCATTTGCAGAAGTTGATCATCTCCTGATAAATGCGCGCAAAGGTCGACTCGGGCATCACGGCTTTCACGTCCTTCGGCCGGCCGTCTGCGCCCCACATCTTTCCGCCCATACGGATCATCGCCGGCATCGAGGCGTCGACGATGATGTCATTGGGCGAGTGAAAATTGGTGATGCCTTTGGCCGAATCGACCATCGCCAACTCGGGACGCTTTTCATGGCAAGCGTGCAGGTCACGCATGACTTCCTCGCGCTGCGAACTGGGCAGCGTGGCGAGCTTGTCATACAGATTGACCATGCCGTTGTTGACGTTGACGCCGAGCTCCTCGAAGAGTTGGGCGTGCTTGGCGAAGGCCTCCTTGTAGAAGATGCGCACGCAGTGGCCGAAAACGATCGGGTGCGAGACCTTCATCATCGTGGCCTTGACGTGCAGCGAGAACATCACGCCATGCTTGTAGGCGTCTTCAATCTCTTGCTCATAGAACTCGCACAGCGCCGTCTTGCTCATGAACATCGAGTCGATGATCTCGCCATCTTTCAAGGACACCTTGGGTTTCAAGATGATGGTCTGGCCGCTCTTGGTCACCAATTCCATCTTGACGTCGCGCGCTTTGTCCAGCGTCATCGACTTTTCGCCATGGTAGAAGTCCCCGTGGTGCATGTGCGAGACGTGGGTACGCGAAGCTTGCGCCCAATCGCTCATCGAGTGAGGGTGCTTGCGGGCGTATTCCTTGACGGCACGCGGCGCGCGGCGGTCGGAGTTGCCTTCGCGCAGGACCGGGTTGACGGCGCTGCCGGTGCACCTGGAGTAACGTGCGCGGATGGATTTTTCTTCCTCGGACTTCGGGTCTTCCGGGTAGTCGGGGATGGCAAAACCCTTGGACTGCAATTCGCGGATGCAGGACTGCAGCTGACCCACCGATGCGCTGATATTGGGCAACTTGATGATGTTGGTGTCGGGCAGCAAAGTCAGGCGCCCCAGCTCGGCCAAGGTGTTCGGCACGCGCTGGGCTTCACTCAGGTATTCAGGGAACTCGGCGAGCACGCGCGAGGCCACCGAAATATCGCTCTCCTCGATCTGGATACCAGCGGGCGCCGTAAAGGTGCGGATGATGGGCAGGAAGGCGCAGGTCGCCAACAAGGGGGCCTCATCGGTGAGGGTGTAGATGATGGTCGGCTGCTTGGTGGTCATTCACAAATCTCCGGAAAGGGCTGCTGAGTGTTGCATCGTTTGAGCTGATGGCTTTTGGCTTTGCGCGATTGGTTTGCGCAGACCCGTCACTGTGCCATCGGTTGCTGATACAGGTCTGACGGATGGGTCAAGCGGCCTGCATTCTACGGACAGGGCTTCATAGTTCCCAGGTATGTCTGCGGGCGCCGTGGCGGTGAGCTCGCACGGATGGCCCAAATGCGTGACCGGTTTGATGTGGCTGAGGGAGCTGGCGCGACCCGTTTGCAAGGCCGCGTCCCCTGCTGTGAGCAGCCGGATTCAAGCCGCTTTCGCAAAAGACCGGCGAGCGCTGAGGCGCCCTGAGCGCTCGCCTTGTTCTAGTACTCGTGCGGAGGTTCAGGCCATTTCACTCAACTCGCTCAATGCCTTCGCTTGGGCCGAGCTCTGATTTGCAGGTGCATCCATCGGGGTGATGTTTTGCGCCAGCTGGCCCTTGGGGCCTTGGATCAATTCATAGCTGACCCGCCCGCCTTGCGGCAAAGTTCGAAAGCCGTCCATTTGAATGGCTGAAAAATGGGCGAACACATCGTCCCCACCGGCTTCTGGTTCGATAAACCCGAAACCTTTTGCATCGTTGAACCACTTGACTGTCCCAAAGGCCATATCGACTCCTTCCCCATATTCAAGGTGCTGTTTGCACCGCCGCGAATTTTCAAATTCGGGCGAAGGGGTGTCAATTCGGGGCCTGCCCGAATGGGGCAGACCCTTGGTTGCGCGGAAGTTTGTGAAAAAAGCCTGTGCCAAGGGCCAATTCAAGGCTTGCAATCGACCATGAAGGCGCAAGATGTAGTCAGGTCTAAGCGAGGCTTGGGCCTAGTCGATAGAATCAAGACATGCCAGATATCCCCAGCCAACCGCCAGTACCTCCGCCCATTCAACCGGGTCGCGATAGCTCTGACGGCACCACAATCCTCGAGCGCGCGACCCAGAAAACCGAACCTCCGCGGCTCTATCAAGTCCTGCTGCTGAATGATGACTTCACGCCAATGGAATTTGTCGTGATGGTTTTGCAGGAGTATTTCCGTCATGACCTGGATACAGCAACCCAGATCATGCTAAAAATCCACCACGATGGTCGTGGGGTGTGCGGCGTCTTCAGCAAGGACGTCGCAGCGACGAAAGTCGAGTTAGTGCTGGCCGCCGCAAGGCGAGCCGGCCATCCTTTGCAGTGCATTATGGAGGCCGCATGATTGCGCAAGAGCTTGAAGTTAGCCTGCACATGGCGTTCGTCGAGGCGCGCCAGCAGCGCCACGAATTTATTACCGTCGAGCACTTGCTGATGGCGTTGTTGGACAACCCTTCAGCAGCCGAAGTGCTGCGGGCTTGTTCGGCCAATCTTGATGATTTGCGCAAGAGTTTGGCGCAATTCATCAAGGAAAACACGCCGACCGTGGGCGGCTCGGATGAGGTGGACACGCAACCCACGCTGGGCTTTCAGCGCGTGATTCAGCGCGCCATCATGCATGTGCAATCCACCGGCAGCGGCAAGAAGGAAGTCACCGGCGCGAATGTGCTGGTGGCGATCTTCGGCGAGAAAGACTCGCACGCCGTCTACTATTTGCACCAGCAAGGCGTGACGCGCTTGGACGTGGTGAACTTCATTGCCCATGGCATCAAGAAGTCGGACCCACCCGATGCGCCCAAGGGCGCTGATGGCGCCGCTAACCCCGAGGCTGAGCGTGAAGATGGCGAAGGGCAGGGCAAGGGCTCGCCTTTGGATCAGTTCACCCAGAACCTGAATCAACTCGCCAAAGACGGCAAGATCGATCCGCTGATCGGCCGTGAGCTGGAAGTCGAGCGCGTGGTGCAAGTGCTGTGCCGCCGGCGCAAGAACAATCCGCTGCTGGTCGGCGAGGCCGGCGTTGGCAAGACCGCGATCGCCGAGGGCTTGGCCTGGCGCATCACCGAGGGGCAAGTGCCCGACGTGCTGGCCGAGGCGGTGGTTTATTCACTCGATATGGGCTCGCTGTTGGCGGGCACCAAGTATCGGGGTGACTTCGAGCAGCGTCTGAAGGCGGTCTTGAAGCAGTTGAAAGATCAGCCCAACGCGATTTTGTTCATCGATGAAATCCACACCTTGATCGGTGCCGGTGCGGCCTCGGGCGGTACGCTGGACGCCAGCAACTTGCTCAAACCGGCGCTGTCGAGCGGCGCCATGAAGTGCATCGGTGCGACCACCTTTACCGAGTACCGCGGCATCTTTGAAAAAGACGCGGCGCTGAGCCGGCGCTTCCAGAAGGTTGACGTGGCCGAGCCATCGGTCGAGCAGACGATCGAGATTTTGAAGGGCCTGAAGTCGCGCTTCGAGGAGCATCACAGCGTCAAGTACGCTTTGGGCGCCTTGCAGGCGGCGGCCGAGTTGTCAGCCAAATACATCAATGATCGGCATTTGCCCGACAAGGCGATCGATGTCATCGACGAGGCCGGCGCCGCTCAGCGCATCTTGCCCAAGAACAAGCAAAAGAAGACCATTACGCGAAGCGAAGTCGAGGACATCGTCGCCAAGATTGCGCGCATCCCGCCGGCCTCCGTGTCCAGCGACGACCGCAGCAAGCTGAAGTCTTTGGATCGCGACCTCAATAGCGTGGTGTTTGGTCAGGGGCCGGCGATTGATGCCTTGGCTGCTGCCATCAAGATGGCGCGTTCGGGCCTGGGCAAGCCGGACAAGCCGATCGGCAGCTTCTTGTTCAGCGGCCCGACCGGTGTGGGCAAGACCGAGGTGGCCAAGCAGTTGGCCTATATCTTGGGCATCGAGTTGATCCGCTTCGACATGTCCGAGTACATGGAGCGTCATGCGGTCAGCCGCTTGATCGGCGCGCCTCCGGGTTATGTCGGTTTCGATCAGGGTGGCTTGTTGACCGAAGCCATCACCAAGAAGCCGCATGCGGTGCTCTTGCTCGATGAAATCGAGAAAGCGCATCCGGATGTCTTCAATGTGCTGCTGCAGGTGATGGATCATGGCTCGCTGACCGACAACAACGGGCGCAAGGCTGACTTCCGCAATGTCATCATCATCATGACGACCAATGCGGGCGCCGAGACGATGAACAAGTCGACCATTGGCTTCACCAACTCGCGCGAGCAGGGTGATGAGATGGCCGATATCAAGAAGTTGTTCTCGCCCGAGTTCCGCAATCGCTTGGACGCCACCGTGTCCTTCCGTGCGCTGGACTCTGAGATCATCATGCGCGTGGTCGACAAGTTCCTGCTGCAACTGGAAAGCCAGTTGCAAGAGAAGAAGGTCGAGGTTACCTTCAGCGACAAGCTGCGCAAGCATTTGGCGGTCAAGGGTTTCGATCCGCTGATGGGTGCGCGGCCTATGCAGCGCCTGATCCAGGACACGATTCGGCGCGCTCTGGCCGATGAGCTGCTGTTCGGTCGCTTGGTGGACGGTGGGCGTTTGAGCGTGGACGTGGACGATGAGGGTCAGACCTTGCTCGACATCCAGCCGCTCAAGGTGCGCGACAACAAGCCCAAGGCAGAGCCGGCCACGGCCAGCTGAGTTGCTGCGTTAGTCAGTTGTAAAAAGAGACCCTGCGGGCTAGCCGGTGGCTTATCGTGTTGACGAGCTGCCGGGCTTCTTGAGCCGATTGGCGTACTGATTGACGGCCGCATCCTCCCATGAGGGTGCGGCTTTTCTCATTGGGCCGCGTGAGCCGCCGGATGTTGCGGGTTACGGTTGGAAGTAGATGATGTCCTCCAGTGCTACCGGTCCCTTCGCCAACCCCATCCGCATGGCAGGCGTCTCGTCCTTTTTGTCGGGCAGGCAGTAGTTGTGGGCCACCTTGAAGATAGTGAGCACCATGGCCAAGTTCTGGGGCTGGTAGGCTGAGTAGCCGTACCACATGCGACGGTCCGCGCTGGCGGTGGCGTAGGGGCGCTCCGCCAGAGTGAGGCTCCGGCGCACCCGCATGAAGAAGCGGTCGACGGCGTGAAGTGAACCGCGCAGGTACAGCCGAGCGGCATGCTTGAGTTGCTCCTCCCGCTTGTCGGGGTCTGCCTCGGGCCGGTCGATGTCTGTGAGCCAGCAGATACGCTTGTCCGGCTCGGCCATGGTCGGAGCAGGATGGGTCAGCCACCGGTCGTCCCACTTACCCAAACTTTTCATCCGCTCCATCTCATCCAGCGCAAGCCGGATTTCGGCATCTCGTTGGGACGCCGACTTGCCCCCGAGCGCGGCAATTGCCTCCGCCAAGCGCTTTCTGGCCTTCGAGACCGCCACCTTTTTCTCGTCGATGGTCGACTCCTTCATAACCTTAACGAACCAGGCATCCGCCCGGCGCAGCTTGACCTGAGTGTGGAAGGCGGCCATAAAGGCCGCCCGGAAGCCTGAGTCCTGGTCGAGGTAGCACCGGACCTTTGGGGCATGCCCAATCAGCCGCGACAGGGCCAGGAAATGGGCATAGACGGTGTACTGATCGCGTACCTCCACGCCGGTCGTTGGCAGAGTCTGGTCGAAGTCCATTCCGACCACCTCCTCAATGTCGTCCCGGACAGAGGCATCCTCATAGGTGTCCGCGATGGCCGCGCCCAGCGGGTCTGGCACGTAGGCGCCGACCTTCTTGGGCTTCTTGGCGTCCTTGCGAGCTTGGGCTTCCCTAACCGCGCCCTCGTAGTCGGATCGGAGCCAGAGACGGGCGAAGCGCCGGTATGGCTGGGGCTTGCCTGGGTCGCCCAGGCCTACAGCCTCAGCGTCGACCTTGTCCAAGTCAAGGCTCGGGTCGAAGTTCAGGTCCATGCCGAAGACGTATCCGCTGGTCAGGTCGGCTGTGGCGATGGCCTGCAGGGTGATGTTGCGCCGGTCCCGGCGATTGCTCCAGTTGACTGCGAGCGTTTGCCGGTCGGTGGCCAGGTAGAGCTTGGGTAGGTCCATCTCTGGGAGTCGACGCTCCCGCTCACCAGCGAAGGCCTGGCACTGCCGGTACAGGAAGGCAATTTTGCCGTAGAGGCTGTGCCTGTCCATCTGGGTGATCCAGGCCATGCGCCGCAGCGGTACCTTGCTGATGAGCAGGGCGAAGACCTCCCGGTTCTTGTGAGCCATCCGTTGCTTCTTCGTGCTCTTGCCTCGTCCGGAGAACGTTTTCTTGCACCCGTTACAGCGATAGCGAGGTGTGCCGGCGGCGGTCTTGCCGAACTGGACGTACGGGCTGTCAGGGGTAGAGAGGGGAACACCGAACGATGCGCACGCCTCGTTGGCGCAGGCGGGTTCGGACGGTGCCTGCAGATAGTTGGTGACCCGAGCCAGTTCCTCATGCAGCGATTGGTTGCTGCGCATGGGAAGGATTTCGCCGCACAGACCGCACTTCAGTTGCGGCTTGCCCCGTCCGGACGCCACCAGAACGTAGTCGCCAGGCTGCGACGGGGCACCAGGCGCTCGCTTCACCCGGTGGGTCGTCTCGGCCACGCCGAAGTTCCCGCATTTGGGGTTTTTGCAGAAGTTGACGTTCAGGCCCTCAAACGGGGCAGGCGCTCGATGGCCTGAAGGAGAAATCTTGGCCAAGAAAAATGCCCTCGCGACGGTCTGTCTACGAGGGCACTCTACCGAACTAGGTCGGCAATATCAACACGATAAGCCACCGGCTAGCCCTGCGGGGTCTCTTTTTTTTAGCCGGCCGGATCTTGCTTGAAGAAGTCGGCGAGCAGCCGGTACAGCGCCGGTTGTTCGCCCAGCAGCGCCCGTGGTGCTACAAAGAAGGCCTCGACCGCGACGGCGAAGAACTCCTCCAAGCTCTCGGCGCCATAGGGGTCTATCAGCGTCGCGGCACCTGCATCGACGCGAGCGCAAAACCACTGCCACTCCGCTTCGATCACTGCCAGCCAGCGCGCGTGAGCCGCCTTGTCAGCCTGGCGCGGTACGCCGTCGGCCCAACCCCCGTGCATATCGATGATGTGGGCGAATTCATGGATGACGACATTGAAGATCGCACCATCTGCGGAAGCGCTGCCCGGATCAGGCTCGAAGGCCGACCACACCAGCATCAGCGGGCCACCTTCCATTGCCTCGCCGGCCAGTTCTTCTTCGAATTGGTGGACCACGCCGTCCTCGTCCATGAACTCGCGCTGGGCCACCACCTCGTCGGCATGGATGACGATGCCGACAAAGCTCGCGTACCAGTCCAGGCCTAAGCGCAGCACCGGCAGGCAGGCCTGCGCCGCGACGGCCAGCGCGATGTCATCGCTGACCTCGAAGCCGGCCACCCCGTGGAACTCTTTTTCAGCCAGGAATAGCGAGCACAGTCGGCGCAACTCGGCCAAATCGGCAGCGCTGCGCTGCGCCAAGAAGGGGTAGCGCAGCAAGGTCAACTGCCAAAGTGGCTCGGGGATGGGGTGGCGGCGTAGTGTGCGCGCCTCAAGCTTAGCGGCCCAAGCCTGCTGCAGGCGGCGCCACATCAGGCCAGCGGGATGCGACGCAAGCCGGATGCACGCAGGCGCAGGACGTCGCCGCGCGGTGCCTCGGACTCGAAGTCCCAGTCCGACAAAACATGGCGGATCAGCCCCGGCGCCAGCACATGCTCGGCCGGCCGGTGGGTGTGACCGTGTATGAGTGCCTTGCAGTCGGTGGCCTTGAGCCAAGCCAGGCAGGCCTCGGTGTCAAGATCGGCCCACAAGTCCTCTCGCTGCATCGCTTGCTGGGCCTTGCTACCGTCGCGCATCTGCTGGGCCAGTGCACGGCGAACGGCCAGCGGCTGCGCAAGGAATTGAGCTTGCCATTGCGGTGCCCTGACCTGCGTCCTGAAGGCTTGGTAAGCGCTGTCGGCCAGGCACAAGGCGTCGCCATGCGTGAGCAGCCAGCGTTGGCCAAAAGCGCACAGCACGGTGGGATCGCTCAAGGCCTGTGCGCCGCAGTCTTTGAGCATGTCGGGCCCCAGCAAAAAGTCGCGGTTGCCGGCCATGAAGTAGAGCTTCAAGCGTGCGCCGGCGCTGCGCAGAATCTCAAGGCAAGAGGCCTCGAAGTCATCAAAGCGGGCATCGTCGCCGACCCAAACCTCGAAGATATCGCCCAGCAGCAGCACAGCGTCCGCGCTGGTCTCTTGGAGATGCGCCTGCAATGCAGCCAGAGTCGCCGGCGTTTGCGGCGAAAGGTGCAGATCGGAGAGGAATTCGATGCGGCGCCACTCGGGCGGCGCCGTCAGCTCGTCAAAAGCCAGTGAGGGGGCCGCTTTTGCTGGCCCCGCATCAAGCGTCTTAGGCGAGTTCAACCGCGCGCTCAATGATCACGTCTTCAACCGGCACGTCACCATGACCGCCCGAGTTGCCGGTGCGGACCTTTTCGATCGCGTCCACGACTTCTTTGCCGGCGATGACCTTGCCAAATACCGCATAACCCCAACCGCCAGCGGTTTCTGATTTGAAGTTCAGAAAGTCGTTGTTGGTGGTGTTGATGAAGAACTGGCTGGAGGCCGAATGTGGCGCGCTGGTGCGGGCCATGGCCAGCGTGTAGTGCTCGTTCTTCAGGCCGTTATTGGCCTCGTTCTGGATCTCGCCGGTGGTCGGCTTTTGCTTCATGCCGACCGCGAAGCCGCCGCCCTGGATCATGAAGCGTTTGATCACGCGGTGAAACACCGTGCCGTCATAGTGGCCGCTGCGCACATAGGCGAGGAAGTTTTCGGCCGAGATCGGTGCCTTGGCCAGATCGACTTCGACAGTGATCAGGCCATGGTTGGTATGCAGTTCGACGGTTTTTGTGCTCATTATTTGGACTCCACAATGGCTTTGTTGATGATGACGGGTTTTAGGGGAATGTTTTGGTGCGGGCCACTATTGCCAACCGGCACCGAGCGGATCTTGTCGACCACATCCATGCCTTCGATGACCTGGCCGAACACCGCATAACCACCTTGGCCGCCGGGCGAATTGGCGGCGTCGAGGAAGGCGTTGTCGACGGTGTTGACGAAGAATTGCGAGGTGGCCGAATTGGGGTCGTTGGTGCGGGCCATGGCGAGGCTGCCGCGCAGATTCAACAGACCGTTATTGGCTTCAAGCGGGATCGGCGGCTTGGTCGGCCTTTGCTTCATGTCGACGCTGAAGCCGCCGCCCTGAATCATGAAGTTCTCAATCACCCGGTGAAAGATCAGCCCGTTGTAATGGCCTGACTTGACGTATTGTAGAAAGTTGGCGACCGTCTTGGGCGCTTTTTCGGCGTCGAGCAAGATGCGAATATCGCCCTCACTGGTGCTGAGCTTCACAGTCTGAGCCTGGGCTGCGAAGGCCGCCAAGGCAATGCCGGCTGCCAGCAGCAGGCGGCGAATCAAAGGGGTGCGTCTTGGAGCGTGCATAGATTCTGTTGTTGGAACAAAAGTCTGGGTGACTGGATTGTCACTCACAAGAAAGAGCTGGATCGTGCTCCGTTTGCATGACCCTCTCGAGGCGGGTGACGCGGCTTGATGACTCGGGCGCTCACTGCGCGGACAGCTTCAGGGTTTGCAGCAGCGCTTGCGTTTGCATCAGCTTGAGGCCCAGCGAGCTGGAGGGGGCGGTCTGGCTCGCTTGCGCGCGCAGATAAGCGCGGTGTGCTTGGCGAAGCAAGATGTCGCCCAGGTTCTCTTGCGCTTGAGCATGGCCAGGTTGCAGGGCCAGCGCTTGCTCCAGGGCCTGCTGGGCTAGATCCAACTCGCCCATGCCGGCATGCAGGACTGCAAGATTGTTAAATGGGTCGGCGAGATCTGGGAAGTCTTGCGTCAAGGCGGTGAAGATGGCGAGAGCGGCGGCGGGCTCGCCCAGCTCCATACGCATCACCCCCAGGGCGAAGCGAAGCTTCAATTCATGCGGCGTTTTTAGCAGGGCGGCCTCCAGCGTGGCGACCGCTTGCGGGCGTTGGCCGGCCAGCCATTGGCGCTGGGCGGCCTCGACGTCACCGGCGCGCGCCGAGCTCAAGGTGAGTAGCAATGCCAGCAGCAAAAATAAGGAGTTTGGCTTTATATATTTGCTAAATGGCATGAGGATTTGGGCTGGTTTTCCACCGCTTGCGCGCGCTAGATCAGGGTCAGTCCGGGCTTGAAAGACCGGGTCAACCGCTATACTGACGGCCATTCTACGGCGACCCGCCTGAAGCCGGACCGCTCTTGGGACGGCTTATGACGGGGCGCTTTGTAGGCCCCCATGAACCGCAGGCCAGCCCGTCGGCACCTTGCCGACGTAGCCCCCGAGAGCTCCATGTCCCTTCGCATTTACAACACGCTGACCCGCGCGGTGCAGCCTTTTGAACCCCTTGAGCCCGGCCACGCACGCATGTATGTGTGCGGCATCACGATTTACGATCTTTGCCATGTCGGTCATGCGCGGATGATGGTGGCGTTCGACCTGATCTATCGCTGGTTGCGTGCGAGTGACTACCGGGTTACTTATGTGCGCAATATCACCGACATCGATGACAAGATCATCCGCCGCGCGCTGGAACGCGCTATTCCGATTCGCCAGTTGACCGAGGAAATGGTCGCGGCCATGCATGCTGATCTGGATGCCCTCGGCGTCGAGCGGCCCACCCATGAACCTCGCGCGACCGAGTTTGTGCCGCAGATGTTGTCCATGATTGGTGCGCTTGAGGGCAAGGGTCTGGCCTATCGCGCCAGCAATGGTGACGTCAATTATTCGGTTCGCAAGTTCGAGGGTTACGGCAAGCTGAGTGGTCGTTCGCTGGACGACCTGCGCTCGGGTGAGCGGGTGGCCGTTGACGAGGGCAAGCAAGATCCGCTCGACTTCGTGCTCTGGAAGGCTGCCAAGGCCGAGGAGCCCGAGGACGCCAAGTTCGCCTCGGACTACGGACCCGGCCGGCCCGGTTGGCATATCGAATGCTCGGCCATGGCCTGCGCGCTCCTGGGCCAGCAGTTCGACTTGCATGGCGGCGGTGCCGATCTGCAATTCCCGCACCACGAGAACGAAATTGCCCAGAGCGAAGGTGCTAGCGGCCTGCCGCCTGCCACCATCTGGGCGCACAACGGTCTTTTGAATGTGGATCAGGTCAAGATGTCCAAATCCCTGGGCAACTTCTTCACGATCCGCGAAGTGCTGGCGCGCTATGACGCCGAGACGCTGCGCTACTTCATGCTGCGCACCCATTACCGCAGCCCCTTCAATTTCAGCGATGTGAATCTGGATGACGCTCGCGTCGCGCTGTGCCGCTTGTATACCGCGTTGGATGGTTTGGATTTGCCGGCTGCAGACGGGGCGATTGATTGGACGCATCCGCAAGCGGCCGCCTTCCGCGCCGCCATGGATGATGACTTCAATACGCCGGGGGCGATTGCGGCGCTGTTCGAGTTGGCCGCACAGGTCAATCGCAGCGCTTCGGTGACCGACGCCGCTTTGTTGAAGAGGCTGGGTGGCGTGCTGGGTGTGTTGCAGCAGCGGCCGCGTGACTATCTGCAGAACGGTGGTGTTAGCAGTGCTCTGGACGAGGCGGCGATAGAGCAGCAAATTGCCGCGCGTGCGGCGGCCAAGGCGGCGCGGGACTTTGCCGGCGCCGACCGGATTCGCGCCGAGTTGCTGGCCGCAGGCATCGTCTTGCAGGATTCTGCCAGCGGTACGACCTGGATGAAGGCCTGAAGTGGGGCGCTCGTCAGTGACCGGGGTGACCCCGGAGTACTGGGATGAGGCCTGTCGGCACCTGGTCAAGCGTGACCGGGTGATGAAGAAGTTGATTCCAGCCTTTGGCGAGGCGCGTTTGCAAAGTCGCAGCGACGCTTTCACCACGCTAGCTCGCTCCATCATTGGCCAGCAAATTTCCGTCAAGACGGCCCAAGCTGCCTGGGAGAAATTCGCTGGCTTGATCGGTGGTTCGTCCAACCGGGTGCAGCCGACGGCGGTGCTCGCTTTGCCAGACGGTGCTTTGCGCGCGGCCGGATTGTCGGCACGCAAGGTCGACTATCTTTGCGATTTGGCGCAGAACTTCGAGGCCGGCAAGGTCCATGTGCGGCAATGGGCGCAGATGGAAGACGAGGCCATCATCGATGAGTTGGTGGCGATCAGGGGCATCGGGCGCTGGACGGCCGAAATGTTCCTGATCTTTCATCTGATGCGGCCCAATGTGATGCCCTTGGATGACCCTAGACTTTTAAAGGGTATCAGCGAAAACTACTTCTCAGGCGAGCCGGTTTCCAGGGCCGAAGCACGCGAAGTAGGTGACGCTTGGTCACCTTACCGCTCGGTAGCCACATGGTACATTTGGCGTAGCCTCGATCCGCTCCCGGTGGAGTAACGATCTTCCGTTCTCGGGCAGCCCTTAAAATGGGCGGCCCGGCATAGGACCTTCCTCACTGAAAAGATTCGCAGGATGAGCAAGAAACATTTTCTAGACTTCGAACAGCCCATCGCTGAACTCGAAACCAAAATCGAAGAGCTGCGCTACGTGCAAAGCGAGTCAGCGGTCGATATCTCCGAAGAAATCGACCGACTCAGCAAGAAGAGCATGCAGCTCACCAAGGATGTTTACGCCAGTGTGGCGCCTTGGCAGGTCTACCAAATCGCCCGCCACCCGCAGCGCCCGCAGACTCTCGACTATTGCAATGAAGTCTTCACCGAGTTTCAAGAACTCCACGGTGACCGCCACTTTGCCGATGACGCCGCGATTGTGGGCGGCTTGGCCCGCTTCAATGGCCAAGCTTGCATGGTGGTGGGCCATCAGCGTGGTGCAGACTCCAAAGAGCGGGCGCTGCGCAATTTCGGCATGCCGCGCCCCGAAGGCTATCGCAAGGCCTTGCGTCTGATGAAGCTGGCCGAGAAGTTCGGCCTGCCGGTCTTCACGATGATTGACACCATGGGTGCCTATCCCGGCATTGGCGCAGAGGAACGTAGCCAGTCGGAAGCGATCGGCCGCAATATCTTCGAGATGGCCCAGTTGGAAGTGCCCATCATTGCGACCGTGATCGGCGAAGGCGGCTCCGGCGGTGCCTTGGCCATCGGCGTGGCCGACCAGGTGCTGATGTTGCAGTTCTCGGCCTATTCGGTGATTTCGCCGGAAGGCTGTGCGTCGATTTTGTGGAAGTCGGCGGACCGCGCTTCCGAGGCCGCCAGCGCTTTGGGCATCACCGCCCATCGTCTCAAGGCCATGGGCTTGATCGACAAGATCGTCAACGAGCCGGTTGGTGGCGCGCACCGCGATAACAAGCAGATGGCGTCGAATCTGAAGCGCGCACTTGGCGATGCCTTGCGTCAGGTGAGTGATCTCAAGCCCAAGGAGTTGCTGGATCGTCGTTACGATCGCCTGCAATCCTATGGTCGGTTTGGCGACACCAAGACCCGCTGAATCAGGTCTTGTTGCCGTCGCGTACAGCGGCGGCCGAGACTCCACCGCCTTGCTGCATGCAACGGCGCTGCAGGCCAAAAGCCTCAACGAGGCCGGCGCGAATCTGCAGGTGCTCGCGCTGCATGTGCATCATGGGCTCAGCGCCTATGCTGATGATTGGCTGAAGGCTTGTCAGCAGCAATGCGAAAGCTGGTCGGCAGCGGGTCTGCCGGTCCGATTTTTGTCAACGAGGCTTGCAGACAGCCCTACGGCAGCACAAAGCATCGAGGCCTGGGCGCGTGAGCAGCGCTATGCCGCTTTGACTGCGATGGCCAAGCAGGAGGGCGCCGATTTGGTCCTGCTTGCGCATCACCAGCGCGATCAAGCCGAAACTTTGCTGCTGCAAGCACTTCGTGGTGCAGGCGTGGCGGGTTTGGCCGCTATGCCGTCGCAGCAATGGCGCGACGGCATCTGCTGGGCGAGGCCATGGCTGAACCGGCCGCGCGAGGCCATCGAGTCTTATGTGCTGGCGCATGGTCTGGTTTACCTTGAAGACGATAGCAATAGCGACCCCCGCTTTGCTCGCAATCGGCTGCGCTTGTCGGTCTGGCCGGCCTTGGCGCAGGCCTTCCCTCATGCTCAAACGAGCCTGGCTCAGGCGGCGACCTGGGCTCAACAGGCTTTGGCTTTGCAGCAGGAAATCGCAAGCGCAGACTTGGTGGCCTTGGCCAGCTTGGCAAGTGAAACGGGTTTGGCCGTCGAGGGCTTGCTGGCCCTGTCGCCAGCCCGCGCCAGTAACGCCTTACGTGCCTGGTTGGCAGCGCAATTGGGGCGGCCGGCTTCGGCCAGTTTGGTACAACGCCTGCTGCTTGAGTTGCCGGTGAGCAGTACCGGGACTTGGCACTGTGGCGGTGGTGAGCTGCGGCTCTACAGGGGGGAGCTGCAATGGCTGGTGAAAGCCGATGTCGGCTTACGCGCTGACCCAAAATTGGCGCCGCAGGAGATCGACTTATCCAGTGTCGGTGTTCATCCCGTGCCGGCATGGGGTGGCGCGTGGCTGGTCGAGCGGGTGGGGTCTGGCGGTATCGAGTTATCCCAATTGACGCAGCTGACTCAGCGAGCCCGTAGTGGCGGCGAGCAGTTCCAACTCAAGCCCAAAGGCGTGCTGCGCAGTCTGAAGAAGGTTTATCAAGAACAGGCTGTGCCGGCTTGGTGCCGGCGGGGCCCCTTGCTGTTCCTGGGTGAGGACTTGCTTTTTGTGCCTGGGCTCGGTCTGAATGCCCGCTTCACGGCAGCTGAGGGCCTGCCTCAAGTCAGCTTGGCTTGGCGGGTAGAGCCTGAATGATTTGTTTGTAAAAGTCTGGTGCTTGGGAGCGATGTAACCCGATTGAATGTCATATTGCTGCAATGCAACAGTAGAATTGGCGCCGGCGACCGCGGCGCTTTTCGATTCTTTCTTACTTATTTCGACCCGACAGGGCCTTTCGACCCCTCCGCGAAAAATACAAAGCTATGGCATTGATTGTTCACAAATATGGCGGCACCTCGATGGGTTCGGCCGAACGCATCCGCAATGTCGCCAAGCGCGTTGCCAAATGGGCGCGCGCCGGCCACCAGATGGTGGTCGTGCCTTCGGCGATGAGCGGCGAAACGAATCGCTTGCTCGGGCTTGCCAAGGAGTTGTCACCCGCCGTCGGCAGCCCAGAGCTGAACCGCGAGCTTGACATGATTGCCGCCACTGGCGAGCAGGTGTCGGTCGGTTTGCTGGCGATTGCCTTGCAGGCCGAAGGCGTCGAAGCGGTCAGTTATACCGGCTGGCAAGTGCCGGTCGCGACCGACTCCAGCTTCACCAAGGCGCGCATCGAGAGCATTGACGACACCCGTGTGCGAGCCGATCTGGCGGCAGGCAAGGTGGTTGTCATTGCCGGCTTCCAAGGCGTGGACGAAGACAAGAACATCACGACCCTGGGTCGCGGTGGCTCAGATACCTCGGCGGTCGCGATTGCGGCGGCCTTGAAGGCGGCTGAATGCCTGATCTACACCGATGTGGACGGTGTCTACACGACCGATCCGCGCATCGTGCCGGAGGCCAGGCGCTTGCACACCATCAGTTTCGAAGAGATGCTGGAGATGGCCTCCTTGGGCTCCAAAATCTTGCAGATCCGCTCGGTTGAATTTGCCGGCAAGTACCGGGTGCCGCTGCGCGTGTTGTCCAGCTTCACACCCTGGGACATTTCCATCGAAGAAGAAGCCAAGTCTGGCACTTTGATCAGTTTTGAAGAGGACGAGAAAATGGAACAAGCCGTCGTATCCGGCATTGCCTTCAACCGAGATGAGGCCAAGGTGACCTTGCTAGGCGTGCCCGACAAGCCAGGTATCGCCTTCCAGATTCTGGGCCCGGTGGCCGACGCGAATATCGACATCGACGTCATCATCCAAAACGTCTCGCATGACGGCAAGACCGACTTCAGCTTCACCGTTCACCGCAACGATTACGCGCGCACGATGGAGTTGCTGGAGAAGACGGTTGGGCCTGCGACACAGGCGGCCAAGGTGGTCGGCGATGCGCGCATCTGCAAGGTTTCTATCGTCGGCATCGGCATGCGCTCGCATGTGGGCGTGGCATCCAAAATGTTCCGTGCCTTGAGCGAAGAGGGCATCAATATCCAGATGATCTCCACCAGCGAAATCAAGACCAGCGTCGTTATCGACGAGAAGTACATGGAGTTGGCCGTGCGTGCCTTGCACCGCGCGTTTGAATTGGAACAAATTCCTACATAAGTCTTCTCAGCCTTGAATTCTTAGTATAGAATTCAAGGCTGTGCTGGAGTCGTGACCGAGTGGCCGAAGGTGCTCCCCTGCTAAGGGAGTATGTGGGCAAAACCTGCATCGAGAGTTCGAATCTCTCCGACTCCGCCAAGATGAAATTGAGTAAGGCCCGCTAGTTTCTAGCGGGCCTTTTCTCATTTCAGCCCGCGAAAAACTTCGGGAGTTTCACGGGCTATGGGCTTCGTACCTAATTCAACCTTGTTGGCCCTTCGCCGACACCCAGATTCCACTCACGATCAAGGCAAAGGCGAGGCCGTGGTACCAATGTGGCCATTCGCCCAACAGCGCTGCCGACAGCAGCCCGGCGAACACCGGCGTTAGGTTGTTGAAAAATGCTGCCACGGCCGGCCCGGCTTCGGCGACGCCCTGGGCCCAGCAACGGTAGGCAATCAGGGACGGGCCTATCGCCACAAAGGCCAGCGCCAAGGCAAGGCTTGGCCCCCAGTGAATCGGCGCCGGCGTGCTGAGCTGCTCCAGCCCCGCCATGCTGCCCGCAAACAAAAGACCAAAGAGAACTTGCGCCAGCAAGAGCTCGGCCCAATTCCAGTCGGGTTTGGCGGCTCCTTGCATCGTTGCCGGCGGGCGCGCCAGCAGCCAGCTGTAAATGGCCCAGCTGAAAACCGCCAACAGCATCAGCAAATCGCCGCTGACGAATTGCACCGCCGCCAAGGTGGCGAATTGGCCACGCGCAATCACACAGGCCACGCCGGCGAGCGACAAGACCGCGCCGATCAATTGCGGCCGCTTCGGCCTAACGCTAAACAGCACCGCACCCACGGCCAGCATCCAGACCGGCATGCTGGCGGCAATCAAGGTGACGTTGAGCGGGGTAGAACTGCGCAGCGCCTGGTACTGCAAGGCGTTGTAGCAACCCATGCCGAGAAAGCCGGTCAGGGCCAGATAGCGCCAATGCAGCAAGAGCGGCGCTGGCCTTGCCAAAATCCGCCAAGCCAGCGGCAGCAAGAGCAGGGCGGCCAAGGCCCAGCGCATGGCGTTCAAAGCCAAGGGTGGCACGCTCCCCACCATCAAGCGGCCAACGACCGCGTTGCCTGCCCACATCAAGGGGGGCAGTGTCAGCATCAATGCCAAGCGGGGGCTGAGGCGCAAAGCCGTGCGCCTCAGGAGCCCGCCGGAGAGGCCGGCCTGGGTTCCAACTGCAAAGCGACTTCAAAGCTGAAGCAAGAGCCGGTGCCGGGCTGGCTCTCCACCAGGATGCGCCCGCCCATCAGGTTGACTAGTCGCTGCACGATGGTCAGGCCCAAGCCAGTCCCGCCATAGCGACGTGTGATGCTGCCGTCCGCTTGGGTGAAGGGCTCAAAGATCTGCGCGATTTGGTCCTTGGTCATGCCGATGCCGGTGTCGTGCACGCTGAAGCGAAGCCTGAGTACGCCCGGCGGCGCTTGATGGCCTGCTGCCTCGCTGGGTTCGAACTCTACGATCTGCACTTCCAGCCGAACCTCACCTTTTTCGGTGAACTTGAGTGCATTGCCAACCAGATTGACCAGCACCTGGCGCAGCCTGAGCGCGTCACCCAAGGCGCGTTGAGGCACGCCAGGTTGGACGCGGGCGTGCAGCTGTATGCCTTTTTCATGCGCCTGCAGCAGCAAGGGGTGCAGGGCCTCACGCAAGCAATCGTGCAGGGAGAAGGGCGCCTGATCTATCTGCACCCGGCCGGCCTCGATCTTGGCCACGTCAAGCAAGTCGTTGATGATGACCATCAAGCCCTTGGCGGAGTTGTGGGCCAACTCGATGAACTTGCGCTGCTTGTCGGTCAATTCTGTCAAAAGCACCAACTCGGTCAGTCCGAGTACGCCATTCATCGGGGTGCGAATTTCGTGGCTCATATTGGCCAAGAAGCTGCTCTTGGCCTGACTGGCCGCTTCAGCGGCTTCGCGTGCGGTCTCGAGTGCCGCCTGACTGGCTTTCAAGTCGGCGATATCGCGGGCATTCAAGAGCAGGACCGGCTCGCCAGTGGCGGGGTCGCGCATCGGGCTGGCGTTGATGCCATGCCAGCATAGGCCGGCACTCGTGCGTAGCTCGAAATCCGCCTTGACGCTCTGACCCGCGCGTACCTGTGCGATCACATGAGCGGCATCATCGGCATGGGCGAAGACGGCGTTCAATTCATTTTGCAGCGCAGGCTTGGCGAGCGCGGGCTTTGCGAAGGCCAGCGCTGCGGCCGGATTGCGCATCAAGCAACTGCCGTCTTTGAGACTGAACACCGCAATGCGAACAGAGGTGTGTTGCAGCGCTTCGATGCCTCGCAGCGCACTCAGGTCGACGCCACTGGCCAGCGAGTCGGCTGCGAACAGCATCACCTGGCGGCGATCCGGCGTCAGGATGCCGCGCGAAACCAGCATCACGGTGGTCGGCTGTCCCTTGGGGTAGAGCGTCCATTGCTCGCGCACGATCTTGCCCTGCGCATGGTCAGCCGCGGTGACGGCCAGACGCTCACGCACGGCCACACTGGTGTCCGAAAAATCACTGGAGAGAAATTTCTCGGCCGAGCCTGCCTGCCAAAAACGCAGAGCGGCCGCATTGGCCCAAAGATTGCGCTGGCGCTCGGCGTCGAAGACCCACATGGGCACGTCGAGCCAGTCGTAATGCGTCAAACAAGAAAAGTCGAGCATGGGATTCAGAGGGGACCGGACAAGAGGAGGAGCGGGGCTCACATTGTGTCCTGACCCGCGCCCAAGTAGTGCTCAATCGATCACGGCCGCGCGGTAAGCGTGCCAACTTGCATGTCCCAGCACCGGCCCGGCGATCAAGAGCCCGGCAAACCACGGCAGAAGTGCCAACACCACGATGCTGGTGATCAAAAAGCCCCAGAACAGCATCACGCCCGGCTGCGCAAGCACCAGGCGCAAACTCGTCAGCCCGGCCGTCACCGCGTCGGCCTGGCGGGCCAAAAGCATGGGCATTGCAATCACGCTGATGGAAAAAATCAAACCCGCGAACAGTCCACCAACCGCCAAGTAAGCGACGATGAAGCTGAGGTTCTCGGGGTCCAAAAGCTTGGTGATCGAGCCGGCAAAATCGGGCATGCCGTCAAAGCTAACAGCAAAAACAATCAGCGCTGCACGCCCCCAGATCATCTCCAGAATCAAGAGCACACCGCCAAAGATGGCGATCTGCGACAGGCGCCGCCGCCATGCGGTCAGCGAGTCGAGCAAGGTCGGCTTCTCGCCCCTCTCCAGTCGCGCGCTGACTTGGTAGAGGCCCAGGCACATGAAGGGTCCCATCAACAAGAAGCCCGCGGACAGGGCCAAGGTGTAAATCGGCGCATGTTGAAACACGCCCAGAATCGCCCAACCCATCAGCATGAAGCACAGGCCGTAGAACAGGCCGATGGCGGGGGCGCGGCGAAAGTCCCGCAAGCCCGCAGCCAGCCAGCACAAGGGGTCGCGCAGCCGCAAGGTCCGCAGTGGGATGTTGAAGGAGTTGTCGAGTGGCGCTGGTTCTGCTGGCGTGTTGGGCATCATCCGCGCAGCGTAGTGCACAGCTGGCCCGGCGCGCCACCGGGCTTTCCAGCAGAGCGGCGAACTAATTCAAGTTTCAGCCGCGCCGCACGCGCCGGATCTCATCCCAGATCAGCAGCACCGCGCCGACTGTGATGGCGCTGTCTGCGATATTGAAGGACGGGAAGTACCAGCCGCCCGCGTGCACCTGGATGAAGTCGACCACGTAGCCGTGCAGCAGGCGGTCGATCACATTGCCGATGGCGCCGCCCAGAATCAGGCTCAGCGCTGTTGCGAACAGCGTCTGTTGGCCGTGGCGGCGCAGCATCACGGTGATGAAGATCGTGGCGACCGCGCCCAAGCCGACAAAGAACCAGCGCTGCCAGCCCCCGGCGCCGGCCAGAAAGCTGAAGGCCGCGCCGGTGTTGTGGACCCGCACGACATTGAAGAAGCTGGTGACGAAGCGGCTATCTCCTAACTGGAAATTCCCCAGGATCAAGACCTTGGTGAACTGGTCCAGCAGGATCACGATCAGGGCCAGGCCCAGCCACAGCCCGAGCTTGTTGCCGCCGCTGCTTTTGCCTTTGCTCGCCATGGTTCAGGCCACCAGGCGGGTTTCGCCGCTGCCGTGCAGATTGCTGTCGCAACGGCCGCAAATCGTTGGATGCTCGGCGTTTGAGCCCACATCGGCGCGGTAATGCCAGCAGCGCTCGCATTTCAGCTGCGTCGACGGGGTAACCGTTACCGTCAACTCGGCCGCTTCGGTCAGAGTAGCCGCCGAAGTGATCAAGACAAACTTCAAATCGTCGCCCAAGGTCTGCAGCAGGGCCAGATCGGCCGCCGGCGCACCCACCAGCACATCAGCCTGCAGCGAGGATCCGACATCACCGGCCTTGCGCACATCTTCGATGCTGCGGTTGACCGCTTCGCGAATCTCGCGGATGCGGCTCCACTTGGCCAGCAACTCGGCATCGGCAGGCGCAAACTTCCAGAAAGTCTCGGTGAAGATGCTCTTGCCTTCGTGGCCTCCCTCAAAGACACCCCAGGCCTCTTCAGCCGTGAAGCTCAGGAAAGGCGCCATCCAGCGCAGCATGGCATGGCTGAGCTGCCACAGCACGGTCTGGGCCGAGCGCCGCGCCAGGCTGCCGGGGGCGGTGGTGTAGAGCCTGTCCTTCAGCACGTCGAGGTAGAAGCCGCCGAGGTCTTCCGAGCAATAGACTTGCAGCTTGGCCACCACCGGATGGAACTCATAGCGCTGGAAATGCGCCAGAATTTCGCCCTGCAACTCGGCTGCCCGGGCCATCGCGTAACGATCTACTTCCAGCAACTGATCCAGCGGCACGGCATCCTTGGCTGCGTCGAAGTCGCTGGTGTTGGCGAGCAAGAAGCGCAGCGTGTTGCGGATGCGGCGGTAGGCGTCGACGACGCGGGCGAGGATTTTTTCGTCCAGGCCTAAGTCGCCCGAATAGTCGGTGGATGCGCACCACAGGCGGATGATTTCGGCACCCATCTTGTCGCTGACGGTCTGCGGTGCCACCACATTGCCGACCGACTTGCTCATCTTGCGACCCTGGCCGTCAACGACGAAGCCGTGGGTCAGCAAGCCCTTGTAGGGCGCGCGGCCGTAGAGCGCGCAGGCGATCAGCAGCGAGGAATGGAACCAGCCGCGATGCTGGTCATGGCCTTCCAAGTAGAGATCGGCCTCGGGGCCCTTGTCGTGCGCGGCACCCAGATGGCTGCCCTTCAAGACATGCTGGAAGGTCGAGCCGGAGTCGAACCAGACGTCCAGGATGTCGCTGCCCTTGCTGTACTCGGCGGCTTCGGCACCCAGCCACTCGGCCGGGTCCAGCTTGGCCCAGGCCTCGACGCCACCGGCCTCGACGATGACGGCCGCACGCTCGATGAACTCCAGCGTGTTCGGGTGCGCCAGGCCGCTGTCCTTGTGCAAAAAGATCGGCAGTGGCACGCCCCAGGAACGCTGGCGCGAGATGCACCAGTCAGGCCGGCCGGCGATCATGTCGCGTAGCCGGGCACGGCCGTTTTCGGGGTAGAAACTAGTCGCGTCAATCGCTTCCAGCGCGGTTTGGCGCAGCGATTTTTCGGGGTGCTCGGTCGCGAACAGACCCTCGCCCTCGTCCATGCGCACAAACCACTGCGCCGCCGCGCGGTAGATCACCGGCGTCTTGTGGCGCCAGCAATGCGGGTAGCTGTGGGTGATCTTGACGTGCGAGAGCAGGCGGCCGGCGTCTTCCAGCGCTTGGGCGATGACCGGGTTGGCCTTCCAGATGTGCATGCCGCCGAAAAGCGGCAGCTCGGCCTCGTAAGCACCATTTCCCTGCACCGGGTTGATGATGTCCTTGAAGGCCATGCCGTGCGCCACGCAGGACTGGAAGTCATCCAGGCCGTAGGCGGGCGCCGAGTGGACGACGCCGGTGCCGTCATCGGCGGTGGCGTAATCGGCCAAATAGACGGGGCTCAGGCGGTCATAACCTGCATCCACATGGGCTAGCGGGTGCTTGAAATTCAGACCGGCCAGATTCTTGCCGACCGTGGTCGCCAGCACGCTGCCCTCGAGTTGCCAGCGGCTCAGGCACTTCTCGACCAGCGCCTCGGCGATCATGAAGATACCGCGCGGCGTGTCGACCAGCGCGTAGATCAGATCCGGGTTCAGATTCAGCGCCTGATTGGCAGGGATGGTCCAGGGCGTGGTGGTCCAGATGACGGTGAAGGCTTCCTTGTCCAGCTTGCTCAAGCCGAACGCTGCGGCCAACTTGGCCGGCTCGGCGCTCAGGAAGGCGACGTCCACAGCCGGGCTTTGCTTGTCTTGGTACTCGATCTCGAACTCGGCCAAGGAGGATCCGCAGTCAAAACACCAGTAAACCGGTTTCAAACCACGATACACAAAGCCGCGTTCGAACAAGCGTTTGAGCACGCGGATCTCGCCGGCTTCGTTCTTGAAATCCATGGTGCGATAGGGCTTGGCCCAGTCGCCCAACACGCCCAGGCGCTTGAAGTCCTGGCGCTGCGCGTCGATCTGCTCGCCGGCATAGGCGCGGCTCTTGGCCTGCACCTCGTCGCGCTGCAGACCGCGACCGAAGGTCTTTTCGATCTGGTTTTCGATCGGCAGGCCGTGGCAGTCCCAGCCGGGGATGTAGGCGGCGTCATAGCCTTCCAGCTGACGCGCCTTGACGATCATGTCCTTCAGGATTTTATTGGCGGCGTGGCCGATATGGATCTGGCCGTTGGCGTAGGGCGGCCCATCATGCAAGACGAATTTGGGTGCACCGGCGCGGGCTTCGCGCAAGCGCTGGTAAGTGCCTTGCTCTTCCCAGGCCTTGACCCAGCCCGGCTCGCGCTTGGGCAGATCGCCCCGCATCGGGAAAGGGGTGTCCGGCAGGTTCAGCGTGGCGCGGTAGTCTTTTTTGTCGGTGGTCATGATGGCAGAACTCAAACTTTTTGGCTGACTTCACGCTTGATGCATGAAACCGCAGCTAGGGAGGAAGGGCGCATGTGCGAGACAGCGTTTGGTGCGAATCTAGAGGCGAGCGGCGCGAGATTCAAAAGGCCGCAGCAGCAGCGTCAAATTCGGTCGCGGGTGGTCTGGCGCAGCGTCAAAGCATGGGTGGCCAAAAAGGCGCGGGCGTCCGACACATCCTGCTGGATGGCGGCCGTCAAGGCGGGCAGCCCGTCGTAGCGGGCCTCGTCGCGAAGTTTATGCAGTAGTTCCACACGCACGAGTTTACCGTAGGCCCCGTTGGCGCCTAGCTGAGCCGGCCAGTCCAGGCAATGCACTTCCAACAGCACGCGGCCGGCGTCTTCAATGGTGGGGCGCACGCCAAGCGAAGCGACCCCGTCCAGGGCACGCTCGGCCAAGCCCTGCACGCGCACCGCAAAGATACCCTGGGCGGCGGGCTTGTCATGGGTAAAGCGCAGATTCAGCGTGCGAAAACCGTCGGCCGCGCCCTTGGCTGATTCCCCCAGGCTGCGGCCCAGTTTTTTGCCGTGCACCACATGGCCGGAGATCGAGTAAGGGCGACCCAAGAGTCGGGCTGCCGCCGGCATATCGCCGCAGCTGAGCGCCTCTCGTACGGCCGAGCTGCTGACGCGCAGACCGTGCACCTCATAACTCATCATTCGCGCGACATCAAAGCCTTTGGCGCGGCCCGCCGCATCCAAGGTCGCATAGTCGCCTTGGCGCTTGGCGCCGAAGCGGAAATCGTCGCCGACCAGGATGTACTTGGCGCCTAGCCCTTGCAGCAACACCTGTTGAATGAAGTCTTGTGCGCTCAAGCTGGCCAGGCGTTCGTCAAAGCGCAACACCACCACTTGGTCAATGCCGCAGCGCTCCAACTCGCTGAGCTTGTCGCGCAAGGAGGCGATTCGCGCTGGCGCCAGATGAGGTTGGCCCAGCTTGGCGGCAAAGAAGTCGCGCGGATGCGGCTCGAAGCTCATCACGCATGAGGGCAGGCCGCGGTGCTGCGCCTCCGATTTGAGCAGGGCCAACATGGCTTGATGCCCGCGGTGGACGCCGTCGAAATTGCCTATGGTCAGCGCGCAAGCGGGCGCGATGCCGGGGTGGTTGAAGCCGCGATAAACATGCATGGCGCGGATTATCCGTCGGGCGAATAGACCGGAAGCGAAGTACTGGGCTGAGTGTGGCCGCGCTCAGGCCTCAAGCGCTTTGCAGCCAAACCGCGAATCGATTTTGCAGCGTTCACTTGCAGCTTTTGTCGAGCCAAGCCGCAGCTGCTTGCTCGGCGCTCTTTTGAGCGGCTGCGGCTTCGATCAGCTCATCCGGTTGAATCGGACCTGGGTGCGGCTTGCCGCTTCGGTCCAGGGTCATCGAGGTTGCTAAATTGAGTATGCCGCCATGCCTGAGTGGGAAGGGCTGGTTGGCGCTGGTGACGCCGGCCGTAGGCAGACCGAAGAAGCGGGTATTGGCGCGGCCTTTGAAGGCCAGCGCCACCATTTCCCCCGAACTGCCGGTTTGCGGCCCGGTCAATACAGCGATATGAATCGGCAAGACAGGTGCCGAAGGGGCACTCTCAAGCGCTGCGGTGATTCTTTCGCCTTCCACCCAGATCTCGCCGCCTCGGCGGGAGACTGCGCTTGAAGCGCCTTCTCTCGACTTGAAGCTCAGCATCAAGCCTTCAGGCAGCAGGGGCAGCAGACCGCTCAGCATCGGGTACATATTGCCGCCTGAATTCGTTCTGAGGTCCATCAACAAGCCACAGTTGTTGCGGCCCACGCTTTCATTCAGCAATGCCCTCAAATATTGGGCAGCGGCCAGCTCTGTTGCAGGGTCAAGGCTGCTGAAACCATGTGTCGCAATCATGGCGTAGCGCTGAACGGTCACTGCATCAGCAATCGACGCCGGTGTGCCCGGGGCGGCAGTTGCAGGCGCAAGCAAGGCCTGTACTTCTGCTCGCGACAGATAGGAGGAGTGGCCGTCCTCAAGCTTTGACACCAGGTAGCGCAAGGCTGTATCCAGGTCGCCTTCACGCTCTCCGCCATTGTTGTGTGCGATCTGATTGGCCATGCTTTGAATTTCCGGCCAATCCGAGCGCTCACCTTGGAGTGCCTTGGCTCGCATCAGCGTGATGGCCTCGGCGATGATCTCCGTCGGCTTTTCGATCACCGCACTCGCGCCGTCACCTCGGTATTGGCGGACTAGCAGCAGCACGCAGCCGATGATGAATGCGCTGATCAGCGAAACGCTGAGCAGCAGCCACAGGGTGTGACCAGACTTTTGTTTTGCAGGGTTGTCGGCTTCGCCGGCCATGCGCAATGGGGTCGGTTTCGGTCGATTCAGACCAGCTCCGCCACCTGAATATGCCGCTGCACGACGGCGACCAAGTCGTCCATTTCGAAGGGCTTGACCAGATAGTCGTCCATGCCGGCAGAGATGCAACGATCGCGGTCGCCGTTCACGGCACTCGCCGTCAAGGCGACGATGGGTACATGGCCGAGCGACAGCTGGCATTCATGGGCGCGCCAGCGACGTGTGGCCTCGAAGCCGTCCATCTTGGGCATTTGGCAGTCCATCAGGACGAGGTCGTAGGCGGCGGCTTCGAGTCGCTCCAAGGCTTGCAGGCCGTCTTCGGCTTGCTCGACCTGCAGGCCACAGCTCTCTAACATGGCGGTGGCGACCAGCACATTGACCATGCTGTCGTCGACCAGCAGCACGCGGCCGGACAGCTTGGGCGCGGGGTGCACGACACCGCGCGCGCTGTTCAGCGGCGGGATTTCGCTCACGCAGGCTTGCAGCGGCAGCGTGAATTCAAACAAGGAGCCTTGGCCAGGTACCGAGCTGCAACGCAAGTCGCCACCCATGGCACGCGCCAACTCGCGTGAAATCGTCAGCCCCAGGCCGGTGCCGTCTTGGCGGCGCGGCTTGCGCGCTTGGCCCAGGGCAGCCTCGGCCTGTTCGGCCTGCTCGAAGGGCGCAAATACACGCTCCATTTGGTCGGCGGCAATGCCTTCGCCGGTGTCGCGCACGGCAAAGCGCAGCAAGGTGCCTGCGCGCATGTCCAAGGTCGTGCCGACCTCGATCGAAACGCTGCCACGGTCGGTGAACTTGATCGCATTGCCGATCAAGTTGTGCAGCACCTGCTTGATGCGCGAGGCGTCACCCAATGCGAAATGGGGCAGGGTAGGGCTCAGGTGGAGCTTGAAGTCCAGGCCCTTGTCGCGCGCGGTTTCGCCCAGCAGGCGACAAACATCGTCGACCGTCTCGCGCACATTGACCGGGCCTGCGTCCACGGCGAGCTTGCCGGACTCGATGCGGGCGAGGTCCAGGATGTCATTCACCAACGCCAAGAGGTGATGGCCCGAGCGGCGCATGATGTCGACCTGCTCGCGTTGCTGCGGATCCAGGCCCGAGCGTTCCAGCAACTGCGTCATGCCCAGAATGCCGTTCAGCGGGGTGCGAATTTCGTGGCTCATATTGGCCACGAAGCGGCTTTTGCTGGTGCTGGACTGCTCGGCCGATTGCAGTGCCTCTTTGCGCTCTTGCGCCAGTCGGTCGGTGAGCAAGCGCATGCGCAGCAACTCGGTGCTGCGTTTGTCGGCGCGGCGGGATTCATTCAAACCGATGGCGATGAAGGCCATTAAGCCCAGCGCCGTGAAGGCGCCTAACTGGCTGCCCAGGCTCAGGTGATGCGCGATAAGCGGGGCCAAGGCGAGGCTGCTGAAGACGAGATTGGCGCGCCAGCGGCCTCCTAAATTGAGCAAGGCAATGCCGGCCATGGCCACCAGCGAGGCCAGAATGACGCCCTCCAGTTCAGGCGCTGCTTCGGCGTGAAAGAACCAACCGGCCAGGCCCCAGCTGAGGGAGTCCAAGGCCAGGGTGGCCGTGAAGCGGCGTCGCCACGGCGCCAGCTCGGCGGAGCTTGGAGTGCTAGGGCAACTTTGCCAATAACGCCGAAAGCGCAGGACATCCGCGCAGCGCAGGCCGCTGAGCAGCAGCCTCAGACCGAACCAAGCCAGCAAGACCGCATGCGGCAGGTAAGGCCAAAAAAGCAGCACCGGCATCAAGCTGAACGCCAGCCCCATCAAGGTGGGGGTGGTGATGCGTTCGCTCAGCGAGGCGAAGCGCTCCGACAAGACCTGTTCGGAAATGTCCGGGCGCGTCAACTCAACAGGCCTCACAGGGCTTGGCGATGGCAGGTGGGGCGCCTTGGCGCTCACCTGTCCCAGCGCAGATGCTGCAGTCATAAATCTGTTTCCCTCGACAACTCGGCTGCACTTTTGTGGCAGCTCTTTGACATTGGTATTTATACCGCCGTTCTAAGTCCGAGGTTCTACAGACACTTTGTTACAAGTTGAACCGGGTCTACCCTGAAGCCTTAGCTAGGTGTTGCACCCAGGCCGCATTTTTAGGGCAAACACCGATCGGCTATGCCGTGTCATCAACTTGTTATGTTGGCGTGATCAGGCTGGGGCTGCTGATCCACATCCACTCACCCGGCTTCAAGTCGGGCGGCAGCGTGAGGGCGCCGAACTGTGGGCGATGCAGGCTTTCAACTCGGTTGCCGACGGCTGCCACCATGCGCTTGACCTGGTGGTACTTGCCTTCGATCAGGGTCAAACGCAGGCCGTGCGTGCCAAAGGCCTCGGCCCCCTCGGCGCGCACTTGCTCGGGTTTGTAGGGCACGGTGCGCACGGGTTTACCACCTGGGGTTCCTGGTGGCTTGCTGGACTCAGGCTCGCGCAACTCCACGCCGGCGAGCAACTGTGCCACCATTTCAGGCGTTACGGGGTGCTTGCACTGCGCCTCGTAAACCTTGGGAACATGGTGCTTGGGGCTGGTCAGCTTGTGGATCAGCGCGCCGTCGTCGGTGAGCAGCAGCAGGCCGGTGGTGTCTTCGTCGAGGCGGCCAATGGGCTGCGCATCGCGTTCCCGCAAAGGCGCGGGCAGCAAATTCATCACGCTTGGGTGGTGCTTGGGTTTGCGCGAGCATTCATAGCCGCTGGGCTTGTTCAGCAGCACCAAGGCTTTGGCGTAATAGGGCCAGGTCTTGCCCGAGACCTCGAACTCCAGGCCTTCGGTTTCGAACTCTTCCCAGGGGTCGGCAATGACATGACCGCCGACGCTGACCTCGCCGTTGAACAGCAGTCCGGAGCACAGGCGGCGGCTGCCGAAGCCTTGGGAAAACAGGATTTGGGCGATATGCATCTTCATGTGGGCATTGTCCCTCAAGGCCGGGCTCGGTATTCAAGCCACTGGCGCAGGACTTGCTCTGCAAGAATGCGCCCCAGGCTGGCAAGGTCTTGCGGTCATAAAAATGAAACGGACGCGATATGAATTCGATCTCCCGCCCTCAGGGCAAGCCCGTCTTGGCGATCCACGGCGGCGCCGGCACCTTGCTGCGCAGCAAGATGACGGCGGCGATGGAGAGCGAGTATCTGGCTGCGATGGAGCGCATCTTGCTGGCCGGTCAGGCCCAGCTGGCCGCCGGTGCTGCGGCTTTGGATGTGGTTGTGGAGGCGGTGCGGCAATTGGAGGAGTGCGAGCTTTTCAATGCGGGGCGTGGCGCCGTTTACACCGCGGATGGAACGCATGAGTTGGACGCCAGCGTGATGGACGGCAGCAATTTGCAGGCCGGCGCGGTGGCGGGCCTGCGCACAACCCGCAACCCGGTGCTGGCGGCGCGTGCGGTGATGCAGCACAGCGAGCACCTGATGTTTGTGGGCAGTGCGGGCGATGCGTTTGCAGCCCGTCATCAGCTGGAGCAGGTCGAGCCGACTTGGTTTGGCACTGAGCTGCGGCGAGCGCAACTCGGTGCTGCACAGGCTTCGCTCGGCGGCGCCCGACTGGACCATGATGTGGATGCGCCGAGTTCGGGGCCGATTGATGACAGGCGCAAGCTCGGCACCGTCGGCGCGGTGGCGCTGGATGCCGCCGGCCATCTGGCTGCCGCAACCTCGACCGGCGGTATGACGAACAAACAGCCCGGGCGGGTCGGCGACTCGCCCATCATCGGCGCGGGCTGTTACGCCAATGACGCCACGGTGGCCGTGTCTTGCACCGGCACAGGCGAGGCCTTTATGCGGGCTTGTGCTGCATTTGATGTGTCGGCGCAGATGGCTTATCTGGGCCTGCCTGTGCAGCAGGCGGCCGACAATGTGGTCAAAACCAAGCTGCCGCGCCTGGGCGGCAGCGGCGGCTTGATCGCGGTGGCCGCGAACGGCGATGTCTGCTTCAGCTTCAACTCCGAAGGCATGTACCGGGGCTATGCCAAGCTAGGGGAGCAGCCGGTGCTGGCGATTTATGCCGACGATGGGCTGGCCCCCTGAAAAGACGGGCGGCTCAGGCAAACACCCCGGCCGCATCCGTCATACGAGCGCTGACCTCACTGAGTTGATGCAGGCTGTCGCCGAACTGCATCTCCATCACGGTCAGACGCTTGAAGTAGTGGCTGGAGATGTATTCGTCGGTGACGCCGATGCCGCCGTGCAATTGAGTGCATTGCTGGCCCACAAAGCGCATCGACTGCCCCAGCTGCAGCTTGGCTTGTGCCAGCGCACGCCTTCGGGCAGCGGGCTCCTCGCCCAGCTTCAGGCTGGCAAAGTAGCTCATTGAGCGGGCCAACTCCAGCTGCATCTTGACGTCGGCGATGCGGTGGCGCAGCGCCTGGAAGCTGCTGATTGAGACCCCAAATTGCTTGCGCTGGTTCATGTAGTCGGCGGTGATGGCCAGCAGCTTCTCCATCGCTCCGACGCCTTCGGCGCAAAGCGCGGCTAGCCCCAAGTCGACGGCCAACTCCAGCACGGCCAGACCCTGCTCGGGGCCGACCAGCAGGGTGGCGTCAGCCTCGATGAGGCTTAGATCACCAGAACGTGAACCGTCTTGCAGGCTGTAGCTGCGGGTGCTGACACCGGCTGCGTCGCGCTTGACCAGGTAGAGCGCAATGCCCTGGGCTTCTTTGACCTCGCCGTGTACGCGCGCCGGCACGATGAAGGCATCGGCCTCATCAACTGCCGCCACCAGGTTTTTGACACCGCTGAGCTTGCCGTCCACGGCGCGGGTGCTGACATGGCTCAAACAATAACGTGCAGCTCGCTCTTGCTGGGCCAGCACGAGCAAGGCCTCGCCGGCGGCGATTCTGGGCAGCCAAGCGGCCTGCAGGGCCGGCGATGCGGCTTGGAGCACCGCTGGCGCGATCAATGCCGCCTGCGCAAATGGCTCCATCACCAAGCCGCGCCCGAGCTCTTCCATCACCACCATGGCGTCCACAGCGCCAAGCCCGAGTCCTCCATGGGCTTCGGGCACCGCCAAGCCCATCAGCCCCAGGCTGCTCAAGCCGCTCCAGGCTGCGCGCGAGAAGCCGCCGGCCCGCACAATGGCTTGGCGCTGGGCAAAGTCGTAGTCTTTGCTGACCCAGCGGCTGACCGCGTCGCGCAGCGAGTCTTGGTCTTCGGTGAAGTCAAAATCCATTTTTCGTCCCTCTCAGCCTAAGACCGTCTGCGCGACGATATTGCGTTGCACTTCGTTCGATCCCCCATAGATGGTGGTCTTGCGCATATTGAGATAGTGGCTGGCCAGCGGCGCGCAATGCGCTGCGCCAACGTGGTCGCCTTGCCAGCCCGCCTCCATCGCTTCAAAGATGAAGGGCAGGCTGAAGGGGCCGCCCGCCAGCATCATCAGCTCGGCATAGCGCTGCTGAATCTCGCTGCCGCGGATCTTCAGCAGGCCTGCTACGTCAAGCGACTGCTTGCCACTTTTCTCGGCAGATAGCACCCGCAGCACCATCATCTCTAAGGCAATGATGTCAACTTCCAGCAGTGCGATCTGATCGCGAAAGCGCGCGTCGCCGTCCAATAAACCCTCGGCCTTGGCGATGCGTTTGAGGCGCTCCAGCTCACGCTTGGCGCGGTTCACATCGGCGATATTGGTGCGCTCATGGGCGAGCAGATACTTGGCGTAGGTCCAGCCCTTGTTCTCCTCGCCGATCAGGTTCTCGGCCGGTACCTCGACATTGTCGAAAAACACCTCGTTCACCTCATGCTCGCCGTCCAGCATGATGATGGGGCGCACGGTGATGCCTTTGGACTTCATGTCGATCAGCAAGAAGGAGATGCCTGTCTGCGGCTTGCCCATGGAGTCGGTGCGCACCAGGCAGAAGATCCAGTCGCCATATTGGCCCAGCGTGGTCCAGGTCTTTTGGCCGTTGACGAGAAAGCTGCCGCTGGCTTGGCGTTCGGCCTTGCATTTGACCGAGGCCAGATCTGACCCTGAGCCCGGTTCGCTATAGCCTTGGCTCCACCAGACATCGCCGCTGGCAATGCCGGGCAAGAAGCGCTGCTGTTGCTCGGGCGTGCCGAAAGCCATGATGACGGGTGCCACCATCACCGGGCCAAAAGGCACGATGCGGGGTGCGCCGGCCAGCGCGCATTCTTCCTCGAACAGATGTCGCTGCACCGCGTTCCAGCCGGGGCCGCCAAACTGCTTGGGCCAGGCCCAGCCCAGCCAGCCCTGCCGGCCCAAAATCTTGGCCCAGCGCTGCATATCGCTCTTGTCCAAGCGCTGCGCCTGATGCACTTTTGCGCTGATGTCCGCCGGCAAGTGTTCGGCCACCCATTGCCGAATGTCTGCGCGGAAGGCCATTTCTTCCGCCGTGAAGTTCAAGTCCATGCTGTTTTGCCCGCCTTGTTCTGAACATTCCTAAACCGACCGGGTTTTAGCACGAACGTGCTATTTCTTTTTGTCTCGGCTGCGACAAGTTGCTGCAGGGGCGGCGCGGATGTATGTCCGCGAGGATGCCTGGCGCGCCAGGCCCGTCCCGCTGGTGCTCTGTGAGCTTTGCGCCAACCGCTTCACGGCCAAGGTCTGCTGGCGACCCTGAAGGCGCATAGACGAGTCCTGCCCGAACCAGTTTCAGTAGCGCAAATCCAGCGTCAGCACATCGTTGTGTCTGAGCATTTGAAAGCGGGTCAAAAAGCTATTACCCAGCAAGACATGGCTCATGTGGCCCGGAATGACGATGGCTTCGACGTTACGCACTTCGACATCGCCGATGCGCACGCTGCCCAGCTGCATCATGTGCGCCGGCACCACGCCATTGGCGGTCTGCGTCATGATGCGCCGCCCGGCCGAATAGTTCAGGCCGATGCGCTCGGCCTCGGCCTGGCTGATCGAAATGGCGGTGGCACCGGTATCCACCAAGAACTGCGTGCTTTGGCCGTTGATGCTGCCGATGCTGGTGAAGTGCCCGCCGGAGCCGGCGCTCAGAACAATTTTTCGACCCGCGTTGGCGGCGGGGCCGGCGTCACCGATGCGCCCCGGCGTCGCTCCCATCAGCAGCGACTGGCGGCGCCCGCCGACCTCGACCTCGGCCCGGCTTTCATCCACTGAGACCAGACGCACGCCGCGCACCGTGCTGCCCACCGTCACAGTGCGGGCTTCGCCGTCGATCAAGAGCAGCGCAGCCTTGTTGCCTAAACTGCCATTGAAGCTGACCGTGCCGGCTGTTTGGCCATGGGCTGACGCGGCCATCAAGCCGCAGGCGCAGGCCAAGCTCAACAAAGCGGCCAGCTTCATCGGCTTTCAGTCCCGGAAGTTGTCGTAGCTCAGCGGCACGTCCGCGAATTCTTTTTTCAGCAAGGCGATGCCGACTTGCAGGTCATCGCGGTTTTTGCCGGTGATGCGCACGGTGTCGCCCTGGATCGAGGCTTGCACCTTGAGTTTGGCGTCTTTGACCGCCGCAACGATCTTCTTGGCCAGCACGGACTCGATGCCGTTTTTGATCTTGTAGACCCGGCGTACTTTGTCGCCGCCGAGCTTTTCGATCTTTTCCTGCTTGTCCAGGAAGCTGATGACCACGCCTTGCTTGATCAGCTTGGCGTAGAACACGGCTTCGATCTGTTCGAGTTGGAAATCACTGTCGCCGGTGGCGTGGATTTCCTTTTCTTTTTCCTTCAAGACGACTTCGGCGCTGGTGCCCTTGAAGTCGAAGCGAGTGGCGATCTCTTTGGCACTGGTGTCAACGCCATTCTTGATCTTGGCCATATCGGGTTCGAGGTTGGTGTCAAAACTTGGCATGTTTATTTACGCTTGAGTGGTTGATGGGCCAAGGATAGCCCGATTGATCTGGGAAAATTCTGCCATGCAGGATCAAGCTGTAAATCCCCCGAATGAGTCCCAACTCGAAACGGCGCGCCATGCCTTGCCTGTCGAGTTGGCCGTCAATCTGAAGCCCTACAACAGCTTCGGCCTGCCCGCGACCGCGCAGCGCTTGGTGCGCATTCGCTCGGTGGCCGACGTGCGCCGAGTCGTAGATCATCCGCTGCTGGGCCGCGCACCCAAGTTTGTCTTGGGCGGCGGCAGCAATATTGTGTTGACCCAAGACGTCGAAGCGGTGGTGCTGAAGATGGAAATACCTGGCATTCGCCTGCTGGAAGAAAGGCCGGACGCCTGGATTATCGAGGCAGGCGCGGGTGTCTCCTGGCATCAACTGGTTCAGTGGACGATTGAGGAGGGTTATCCGGGCCTGGAGAATCTGGCCCTGATCCCCGGTACGGTGGGTGCAGCGCCGGTGCAAAACATTGGCGCTTATGGCCTTGAGATCAAGGACAGGCTGGATAGCGTGGCCGTGGTGGACTTGGTCACCGGGCGCAGCGTGCTGCTGCCGGCTTCGGTTTGCAAGTTTGGCTACCGGGACAGCGTCTTCAAGCAAAGCGGGTTTGGCGGGCTGGCCGGCAAGAGCGTCATCACCCATGTGAGGCTGCGCTGCCCCAAGCCCTGGCAGCCGGTGCTGGGTTATCTGGAGTTGGAGCGCAAGATGGCCGAGACCGGGACGCCGCAACCGACGGCCCGCCAAATATTTGACTGGATCTGCGAAATCCGTCGCGCCAAGCTGCCCGACCCGGCCGTGATCGGCAATGCCGGCAGCTTTTTCAAAAACCCGCTGGTCAGCGCCGAGCAATGCCGCGACATCATTGGCCGCGACCCGCACATCGTTCATTACCCCATGCCCGACGGCAGCGTCAAACTGGCCGCCGGCTGGATGATCGATGCTTGCGGCTGGAAGGGCAAGGCCGTGGGTGGCGCGGCGGTCTATGAGCGTCAGGCGCTGGTCTTGATCAACCGGGGCGAAGCGCGCGGCGCGGAAGTTGTCACTTTGGCGCGCGCGATTCAAGAGAGCGTCTATGGGCGCTTTGGCATACGCCTGGAAACCGAGCCGCTCTTGCTTTAGGGTCGGGTCAGCAGGCCTTGTTCGGCACAAAGCACTTCACTGCGCAGCAGCGCTTGCAAGAGCGTTTGCGTGAGGGCCAGCAAGTCGGCCCAAGCTTGCTCGGTACTCAGCCCTTGGTCCGCTGTTTGTTTGGCCCGTATTTCCAAGGCCAAGGCCGGTTCCTGAACCAGGATCAGGCCGAGGTTGGCGGCCGCACCCTTGACGGCGTGAGCGGCCGCCTGCAAGGCGTCGCGGTCGCACTGATCACAGGCTTGCTTGAGCGCCTGGCGGGTCTGGGCCAGACTGGCGATATAGGTCGCGTAGAGTTTGCCAACTACGGTCTCGGGCAGGTTTTCGCGCAAGGCTTGCAAAGCGGCCGGTTCGAACTCAAGGCTTGAGCACAGGGCCGTCGCCGGGGCTGCTGTGGTTGCCGTGCTTGTAGCGGCCAGCCCGATTTGGCCACCCAAAAGCCGGACCAGCACCTCGAAGCTGACCGGCTTTGCCACAAAGTCGTCCATGCCGCAACTCAGCGCGCGAGCACGCGACTCCTCGAAGGCATCGGCAGACAAGGCAATGATTTTGATGCCCGCTTTGGGGCCGGGCAGCGCGCGTATCGCTTGGCTGGCCTGGTAGCCGTCCATCAGCGGCGTATGCAAATCCATCAGCACCAGATCGAAGCCTTCTCCTTCTTCTTGCTGCAAGCGTTGCAGGGTTTCCAGCCCGTTATCGCAGAACACGGCGTGGTGCCCGAGGCGCTCCAGCACCGCCTTCAGATAGGCTTGATTGGTTGGGTGGTCTTCCGACACCAGGATGCGCAAGCTCTTGCCGCTCAGCGCTTGGGGCGAGGCGGCGGCGGGCAGGTCAGGTGCCGGGCATTCGTCCAGTGGCAAGGACAAAACAAAGGTCGAACCATGCCCCAGTCGACTCTGCGCAGTGATGTCGCCGCCCATGGCACGCGCCAGATTGCGCGAAATTTCCAAGCCCAGACCGCTGCCGCCATAGCGCCTTGAGCTTGAATCATCGCCCTGGCTGAAACGTTGAAACAGCTTGTTCATCGTGGCCGCATCCATGCCTATGCCGGTGTCGCGGATCTGAAACTGCCACTGCGCCGGGCTGCTTGCCCCGTCCTGGCGCAACAGGTGCAGCACGACCTGACCGCTGGGTGTGAACTTGATCGCGTTGCCGATCAAATTGAGCAAGATCTGGCGCAAGCGCGTGGGGTCGGTGCTGACCCAGTCGGGCAGACCCGGCTCGGCCTTGACGGCCAATGTCAGCCCGCCGGCGCTGGCCTGCGAGCGGCTCAACTGCTCCACTTCGCCCAGCAGGCTGCGCAAATTCACCGCTTGCCGCGTGATGCTGATGCCACCGGCCTCCATCTTGGAGATGTCCAGGATGTCGTTCAGCACCACCAGCAAATGATGGCTGGAGTCGTCCGCTGCTTTCAGCTGCGCTTGTTGCACGGGATTCAAGGGCGCGGCCTTGAGCAGATCAAGCATGCCCAGCAAACCGTGCATAGGCGTGCGCAACTCATGGCTCATATTGGCGAGAAACAGGCTCTTGGCCCGGCTGCCGGCTTCCGCCGCATGTTGTGCTTGGAGCAGCTTGGCGGCCTGATCTTTTTGCTCGCGCGCATGGCGCAGCAGGCTTGTGAACTGATGCACGACCAAGCCCGCCAAACCCAGCGTCAATGCGCATTGCAGCAGCGTCAGCCACAGGCTCAGCCGCGCTTGGTGGCGCACCATATCGCTGCGCTCGGTGGCATCCAGCGAAACCTGATGCGAGGCGGTCAGTGACAGTCCGTGTATGCCTTCGGCCAGACCCTTCATCTGGGCTAAAACAGCCTCGCCAATTTCGGGGTTCTTGAGGAGATGCTCGGCCGACAAGGGCAGCTTGTCCGCCCATTGCACAAAGTTGCGGATATTCGCCAGGGTCAGGGCGTAGTCCGGCTCGCGCTGCAGCAAACGGGTGGTGTGCTCGTCCTCCACCAGCACGAGACGGCTGACGAAAATTTCATAGCGGCGCTCCACCAACTCAGCCGCCGTCGCGATCTCTGCCGATTGCCGCTCAAATTGCGCGCTCCGAGCTTGGTCCAGCGCTTGGTGCAGCTTGAGGTAGTCGACTTCAAACTGGAACAAGCTCCAGACCACATAGTCGTCCTGGTAGCGCTGCGCCGAACTGATCAAGCTGAATTGCCGCGTTTGCAGCCAAGCTACCGCGCCAAAGGTGAGCACCAGCAAGCAGCACATGCCGGCCAGATATATGCGCAAGCGGCGCCTCTGGCTGCTGCTGGCTCCTGTGGATGCGGTGGTGCTGGCTGTGCTCATGCTTTGCTCGGGGCCGGCTTATTTGACCCGCAATGCCTTTAGCTGCCAGGCCGCGCGGCTGTAATACACGCTGTTGCGTAGGCTTTCGTCGCTGTCAAAGGGATAGATGATGAAGAGCGGGCCTTTGTCGCGCAGCGACATTGGCTTGTCGTCCAGCAGGCGCGCCACGATCAAATTGCGCTGCTGCGCGTCCTCGATCGGGATGTTGACCTTGTAGTCATTGATGGCGATCGCCTCTATCTCCTTGCCCTGTGCTGCGGCTGCGCCCAGCACATCCCGAAGCAAAGGCCCGGTGAATTTGCGGGCAGACGGGTACCAGGGCGTGCGGGTTGTGAAGCTGTGCTGGGGCAGGGCCGCCAACATTGCCATGTCAAACTGCGCTTCGCGCGGCACACCCGCGCCGCTGATGGTCAGCACAACGCTGCCGCTGGGTCGCACCTGGGACCAAGCCGACCCCGTAGCAAACAGCGCAAACACGGCAAACACCGCAAGCAAGGCGAACCGGGCCAGCGCCCCGCCAAGCTGACGGGGCAAGCCATGGTGCACGCGCTGCCGGATCAAGGTTTGCTGGCCGGCTTGTCCTCAGGCTTGCCCTGCAGCTGCGGCAAGCTATTGGCCGTGGCCGGGGAGAGCAGGCCGACCTTGGCATAGGTCATCAGCTTTTCGCGCGTGTCGACAATGTCGAGATTGCGCATGGTCAGCTGGCCGATCCGGTCCAGCGGCGAGAACGGTGCGTCCTCGACCTTCTCCATGCTCAGGCGCTCGGGCTTGTAGGTCAGGTTGGCGCTACGGGTGTCGAGCAGCGAGTAATCATTGCCCCGGCGCAGCTCGATGCTGACCTCGCCGGTGATGGCGCGCGCCACCCAGCGTTGTGCGCTCTCGCGCAACATGATGGCTTGCGGGTCGAACCAGCGGCCCTGGTACAGCAAGCGGCCGAGCTTCATGCCGTTCATGCGGTACTGCTCGATCGTGTCCTCGTTGTGGATGCCGGTCAGCAGGCGCTCGTAGGCGATGTGCAGCAGGGCCAGGCCGGGAGCTTCATAGATGCCGCGGCTCTTGGCCTCGATGATGCGGTTCTCGATCTGGTCGCTCATGCCCAGGCCATGGCGGCCGCCGATGCGGTTGGCTTCCAGCAGCAGCTCGACCGGGTCATTGAACTCGACGCCGTTCAGCGCGACCGGCTGGCCTTCTTCAAAGCGCACCGTCACCTGCTCGGCTTTGACGACCACATCGTCGCGCCAAAAGGCCACGCCCATGATGGGGTTGACGATCTTGATGCCGCTGCTCAAGAACTCCAGGTCCTTGGCCTCGTGCGTCGCGCCCAACATATTCGAGTCGGTCGAGTAGGCTTTTTCGGCCGACATCTTGTAGCCGAAGCCGGCCGCCGTCATGAAGGCCGACATCTCGGCGCGGCCGCCCAACTCGTCGATGAACTGCTGATCCAGCCATGGCTTGTAGATCTTCAGCGCCGGGTTGGTCAGCAGACCGTAGCGGTAGAAGCGCTCGATGTCATTGCCCTTGAACGTGCTGCCGTCGCCCCAGATATTGACGTCGTCAGCCTGCATCGCGGCCACCAGCATGGTGCCCGTAACGGCGCGCCCCAGCGGGGTGGTGTTGAAGTAGGTGATGCCGGCGGTGCTGATGTGGAAGGCGCCGCTTTGCAGGGCGGCAATGCCTTCGTGGGCGAGCTGCGCACGGCAGTCCACCAGCACAGCCTTCTCGGCGCCGTACTGCATCGCTTTGCGCGGAATCTCCTCGTAATCGGGCTCGTCCGGCTGGCCCAGATTGGCGGTGTAAGCATAGGGGATCGCGCCCTTGTTGCGCATCCAGTGCAGGGCAGCGCTGGTGTCCAGGCCGCCGGAGAAAGCAATACCGACCTTTTGGCCGACGGGAATGTTCTGAAGAATGGTGGAGGACATGGGCTGAAGTTTGGAGCTAGCGATGAGGGAGGCGCTGAATAGTTTGGCGCAACGGGCCTATTTTCTGTCAATTTTCAAATGCATCTAGAAGCCCGCACCAGGCTGAGCAAGATAGGTGAGCTCGGCCGCGCTGGAGGCGCGCCCTAACAAGGCATTTCGGTGGGGGTAGCGGCCAAAGAGGGTAATCACCTCGCGGTGTTTGTGCGCGTAGTCCAGCGCGCCGCTCAAGCGTGCGTCTTGCTGCGCCAAGGCGCTGAACTCGGCCACCGAGCGGTCTTGCATGGGCATGCTCTCGGCATGTTCCAGCGGCATCAGGGCGAACCAGCGCTGCAAGGGCTCCAGTTCCCGCAATAAGTCGCCGTCCAGCAAAGCCAGCGTGTCTTGCAAGGCCAAGTCGTCGCCGGCAAAGGATTGGGCCGTGCCCCGGAAGACATTGCGGGTGAACTGATCCAGCAGCAGGATGCGAGCGAGGCGACTCAAAGGCGTTTCGCTCCAGGCAGGCAGTCGTCCGGCCAAGGCGTCATCGATCAAGCCGCCAAAGCGCTGTTTGATGTCGGCGTCGGTGGTCTCGCTTTTTTGAAACCAGAGCGGCCGGATCTGCCCTTCATCGGCGCTGCCCAGGGGTCCGAACCAATAGTTCAGGACCTGCTGCGCTTGCGCTGCCAGCGTCAACCGCTGCCAGCGCGGATACCGCTTCAGATGCGTAGCCACATAGCTGCAGGCTGGCACCAGTTGCAGACCCAAAGGCGCCGCCCATCCCAGCGCATGCTCGACCAAAATCCCCGCCAGCCCGCGCCCGCGCAGCGCTGGCGCGCATCCGGTGTGGGTGATGATCAGTTGTTGACCTCGCTGTTCGTAGTCCAGCTCCAAGCCATGGCCGTCGACCAGGGCGCTGAAGCGTTGTTGGACCGGGTCATGCTGAATATCAAGTGGTCTTGTGTTCATGGTGGCTGCCCTGAGGTCGTGTGGCCGGAGCTACTCGCTCGCGAGTTTCAGGGCGATCGGCGTGATTTCCAAGGAATCGGCCGAGCTGGAGACATAGATGCCGCCGTCTTGCACCGTCACCTGCAGCTGCATGCTGCGCTGTGCGAACTTGGCCAAGGCCAAGGACTGCTCGGACGGAATTTGCCAGACCGACAAGCGCGGCGCCCGAGTCAGCTTGGCCTCGATGCCGGCCCACCAGATGGCGGTACTGTAAGAGTAGCCGTAGACGCTGACGTGTTCGGCGCGGCCATGGGCCTTGAGCAGGCGGCGGTCATCGGGCTGACCCAGTTCGATCCAGTGCAAGATATGGCCGGTCAAGTCGCGCTGCCACAGCTCGGGCTCGTCGACATCGGTCAGACCCTTGCTGAGCTCAAGCTTGCCGCCCATTTCATCCGCCGGCACATTGAGCGCAAAGGCCAGGATGCGAATCATCATGCGCTCGTCGGTTTCCGACGGTTGGCGGGCGATGGTCAGGTTGTGTTCCCCGTAGACATGGCGGTCCATGTCGGCAATTTGCAATTGGGCTTTGTGGATGGTGGCTTTGAGTGCCATATTGGACGGTGCTCGGATACGGTGCGGTCTGCACAAGCTGGCAATTATCGGCCAGCCAAGGCGCTGGGCCCGGCCGAGCCGGTGCATGGGAGACAATCGAGCCCTTCCACAAACAGCGGCTGACCAAAAAATGAATATGAAAAAGACCGATCTCGACCGCCTCGCCGGAATCAAGCTGGATTCTCAAATGCGGGGTGCGCCGGTGTCGGGGCGTTTCGGTCAAGGCGCGGCGCAGCTGCCCGATCGCAAAGAACAGCGTCGCCTGGATAGTGCTGCGGGCTTGGTGCCTTTCGCTTGCAAGCTGCCGTCCGAGCTGACGCAAACCCTGCGCGAGCGCGCGGCAAGCCATGCCGGCGGCATCAACGGCCTGGTGGCCGAGCTGCTGCTCAAGGGCTTGGCCTGATTTTTTACAAGCCTATGCCATGTGGTGAATTGGCTCATGGCATGATGCGAACGCGGCGCCCGGCATGGGCGCTTTTCCTCATGTGCGTGCCGGTCTGCTGAGCGGCGCCATGGTTTTTTTGTCAGTGCCACCTTCGGTGGCGCATTCGAAAGAAAAAGTTTTTGCCATGAAACGACTCCTTGTCTCCTTGCTCGCGGCAGCGCTGTTGCCCGCCTTCGCTCAGACCACCGGTACCGCGAAAGTTGACCCGAAGAACAACAAGGTCAGCAATCCCGTGGTTGAAAAGCCCAAGGCCAAGCTGATGACGCGCGACGAGTTGCGCGCCTGCATGGACCAGGCCGACTTCAACAACAACGAAGCCATTGCGATCAAGGCCGATCAAACGACCTATAACGACACCGCTGCCGCTTTGAAAGCCGAAAAGGCCGAGTTGCAAAAGGGCGAGGAAGCCGGTGCCGCCGGCACGGCTGCTTTGAAGAAAGAGCGCGACGGCATCCTGCAGATGTTCGAGGAAATCAAGGCCGCAGCTCCCAAGCTTGAGAAGGCCGAACTCGAAGCGCGCAACAAGGACTATCAAGCCCGCGCGGCAGCGTTCGACGCCAGCGTAACAACGCTGAATGAAGGCATCAAGGCCAATTTGGAAAAGCGCAAGGCCTTCGCCGACAAGGTTGACGCCTTCAACGCCAGCTTCAAAGCACTTGAGGCGCGCCAAGAAGCGCACTTCGACAAGAGCGATGCTTGGAAGACCGATTGCAGCAAGAAGGCTTATGACGAAGCCGACGAGAAAGCGATCAAGAAAGAGCGCGCTGCCGCTGCCCCCAAGTAAACCGAGTAGAGCAGGGAGACCCTCTGCTTGATCTGGATTGCCCCCATGCGGCGCCAGGCCTTGACCAGGCCGGCGCCGTTTTTGTTTGTGCCGGGCTACACCCCCGGCTCGGAGATCAATGATGACGTCGCCAAATTCCAACCCGCTTTTGCAAGACTGGCACACGCCTTACGGCCTGCCCCCGTTTGGCGTCATCGAGGCCGCGCAGTTCGCACCGGCTTTCGAGGCCGCTTTGCTGCAACATCGCGCCGAGTTGGAGGCGATTGCCACGCAGGCCGAGTCTCCCACCTTCGCCAATACCCTGGCCCGCTTTGACGCCAGCGGCCGCTTGCTGGGCCGGCTTGAGACGGTTTTCTATGCCTTGGCCGCTTCGGCTACTTCGCCTGAGCTACAGGCGGTGCAGCGCACGCTGGCCGCGCCGCTGGCAGCGCATAGCAACGCCGTCTATATGCATCAGGCCTTGTTCAAACGCCTTGATGCGCTGTATCAAGAGCGCCAAGCGCTGGGTCTGACAGCGCAAGAACTGCGTTTGCTGGAGCGCGTACATCTGGACTTTGTGCGTGCGGGCGCCAAGCTGATCGGAGCGGCGCAGGCGCGCTACGCCCAAGTGATGGAGCGGCTGGCCGAGCTCAACACCCAGTTCGGGCAAAACGTGTTGGCCGACGAGAGCAATTACCGCCTGGTCTTGAGCGGCGAGGCCGACTTGGCCGGCCTGCCTGACTTTGTGCGTGCCAGTGCGGCGCAAGCCGCGACCGAGCGGGGGCTGCCGGGTCAGCATGTGATCACGCTGTCGCGCTCGCACATCGTGCCTTTCCTGACCTTCAGTGAACGCCGTGACCTGCGTGAGCAGGCTTGGCGTGCCTGGACCAGCCGCGGGGAAACAGCAGGGCCAACCGACAACCGAGCCATCGCCCAAGAAATCCTCAGCTTACGTAACGAGCAAGCCCGGCTGCATGGCCATGCTTGCTTTGCCGATTACGCCCTGGCCGACACCATGGCCGGCACGCGCGCGGCCGTCACCGGTCTGCTGTCCAAGGTCTGGGAGCCGGCCTTGGCTGCCGCCGAGGGCGAGCGCCAAGCCTTGCAAGCGATGATGGCGAGCTTGGGTCACGATTTTGCGCTTGAGGCTTGGGACTGGCGTTTCTATTCGGAAAAGGTGCGCGTCGCCCGCTACGACCTGCAAGAGTCTGAGGTCAAACCTTACTTTCAACTCGACGCCATGGTCGCCGCCGCTTTCGATTGCGCGCAGCGCCTGTTTGGTCTGAGCTTTGTAGCCAAACCAGAAGTAGCCGGCTATCACCCGGACGTCAAAGTCTACGAGGTGCAGAACAGCGATGGTTCTGTTCGTGGCCTGTTCTTGCAAGACAACTTTGCACGCACGACCAAACGTAGCGGTGCATGGATGAATGCGCTGCGCTGGCAGGCCAACAATGGCCGGGTCGGCATTGATCGCCTGCCCATCATCCAAAACAACAACAATTTCGCCAAAGGGGCGCCGGGCGAGCCGACGCTGCTGAGTTTTGACGACGCGCGCACGCTCTTCCATGAATTCGGCCACGGCCTGCACGGCCTGCTGTCCGATGTCGAGTTTGAGCGCCTGTCGGGCACTCAGGTGCTGCGCGATTTTGTAGAGTTGCCCTCGCAGATCTTCGAGCATTGGATGAGCGAGCCCGAGGTGTTGAAGAAGCATGCGCGCCATTGCCAGACCGGCGAGTTGATCCCCGATGCGCTGCTGGCCAAGCTCAAAGCAGCCGAGCTGTTCAACCAAGGCTATGAGACGGTGCGCTACACGGCCAGCGCCTTGGTCGATCTGGCCATCCATTCGCTGAGCGACGAGGTCGCACCCGATGTGGTGGAGTTCGAGGCCAAGACCATGGCGGCCTACGGTCTGCCGGCTGCCATCGGCATGAACCACCGCTTGACGCATTTCCAGCATTTGTTCTCCGGCTCCAGCTATGCCTCGGGCTACTACGTTTACATGTGGGCCGAGGTACTGGATTGCGACGCTTTCGATGCCTTTGTCGAAGCCGGCAGCGCCTTCGATGCCCAGGTCGCGGCGCGTCTGCGCGAATGCATTTTGCAGGCGGGCAATAGTGTCGAGCCAGCTGCAGCGTTCCGGGCTTTCCGTGGGCGGGATGCAGCAGTGGAGCCTATGTTGAAGAGCCGGGGTTTGCTGCCGGCTTGATGGTCTTTTCGTTCAGGGCTGGGCGGAAAAAAAACTCGTCCAAGCCCTGCAAGAAGGCTTTGAAATCTATTGGCTTGGTCCAATAGGCTAGGAAACCAGCCTCTTGGGCGCGGCGTGTGTCCTCAAGCATCGCGTTGGCCGACAAGGCGATGCAGGGGATGGTAGCCGTGACCGGATCGGCGCGCAGCCGCTCAAACACCTGGTAACCATCAAAGTCGGGCAGTTGCATGTCGAGCAAGATCAAGTCCGGCAGCATGCTGCGGGCGCGGGCGAGTCCGCGCGCGCCGTCCACTTCGCAGATGAGGCTGAGCTGTGGTCGGGTCGCCAACAGCTCCTCCACCACCAAGACATTGACCGGGTTGTCCTCGATATAGAGCAGGCGCCCGCTACCAGGAGCAAAGGACTTGGGCGCGTTCTCTGGGACGTTGGCGGAACTCTCTGCACGAGCGAACGTTGCGTTAGGTGTTGGGCTGGGCATGCCCCGAGTCTAGTGGGACTTGCGCAGAAGGATCTTGATTTTTTAGCCAGGAGCCCCAAATAGCTGGTCACAAACAATATGGATGCCGAAGCGATGTTGCAGACCCCCAAATTTGCCCTGGTGACCGGCGCCGGCTCCGGTATTGGCCGCGCTTGCGCGCTGGCCTTGATTGAGGCCGGCTATTGCGTGGCGCTGGTTGGCCGGCGCCTGTCGTCCTTGCAGCAAACCGCTGCCGCCGCCAGCGCGCCCGAGCGGGCTTTTGCCTGGGTAGCCGATGTGACGCAGCCCGAGGCCGTGGCGGCGCTGTTCGAGCGCGTGCGAGCCGAGTTCGGGCGGCTCGACCTTTTGTTCAATAACGCCGGCATCGGCGCGCCGGCTGTGGCCATCGACGAGTTGACATTCGCGCAATGGCAGGCGGTGATTGACACCAATCTGAGCGCAAGTTTCTTGTGCGCGCAGGCCGCCTTCAAGCTGATGAAGAGCCAGACGCCTCGCGGCGGGCGCATCATCAATAACGGCTCGGTCTCCGCTCATGCGCCGCGCCCCAACTCTGCCCCTTACACGGCCAGCAAACATGCGATCACCGGACTGACCAAGGCGCTGTCCCTGGACGGCCGTGCCTTTGATATTGCTTGCGGGCAGTTAGACATCGGTAATGCCTTGACCGAGATGGCCATGCCGATGACGGTGGGTGTTCCTCAGGCCAATGGCACGGTGGCGGCGGAGGCGACAATGGACGTCGATCACGCGGCGAGCGCTTTGCTTTATATGGCCGGCTTGCCGCTGTCGGCCAATGTTCAGTTCATGACGGTGATGGCGACGACAATGCCGTTTATCGGTCGCGGCTGAAAGCTGTTTTAGCTGGACCAGAAAGAAAGAGTCGTATTTTGTTGTCTGCCTTGTTTACCTTTATCACCCGCGTGATCTTTGCGCTGGTGACCGTCGTGCTGGTGCTTTGCCTGATGGGCGTGGCCATCGTCACGATGATTGGCTTGGTCATCTGGAGCTTGCTGCGCGGACGCAAGCCGGTTTTGGATACTTCGCGCTTCACGCGCGCGCGCAGCTTTCGTGCCGGGCCGCGAGGTGCTGCGGCCAAGCCAATGGGCGAGGTGATCGATGTCGAGGTGCGCGAGGTGCCTGATAAGCTACCGCCGCAGCCCTGAGCCGGGCTACCAGCGTTTGGTGGTTAACTCGGCCAGAATCTCGCCATAAATCCGGTAGCGCGATGCGCTGATCAGTCCGGCCTCGACCGCGTCGCGCACGCCGCAGCCCGGTTCATGCTGGTGGGTGCAGTTGTAAAAGCGGCAGTTGCCGGCATGTTTGCGCAGATCGGGCATCAAGAGTGGCAACTGCATAGGCTCGACCTGCTTGACGCCGAATTCCTGAAATCCCGGTGAGTCAATCAAGGCGGTTTGGCGCTCGGCGTCGACCCAGTACCACTGCGTCGTCGTCGTGGTGTGGCGGCCCGAATTCAGCGCCACCGAGATCTCGCCGACCTGCGCCTTGGCGTCCGGTATCAGCAGATTGATCAGCGTGCTTTTGCCGGTGCCGCTGGGCCCCATCACAAAAGTTTTCTTGCCGGCCAGCCAGGGCGTTAGCAGGGCGGCGGAGCCCTCGCGGTCGGCCGTCAGTGCCAACTCCATCATCGGCAGCTCCATTGCTCGATACGGGGCCAGCCGTTCACGTGCTGCAGCGGTGCCCGGTAAATCGATCTTGTTGAGCGCAATGGTGGTCGAGATACCGGCGGCCTCGGCCGCGATCAGCGCACGGCATAACTGCGTTTCGCTGAAGACAGGCTCCACGCCGACCAAAATCAAGAGCTGATCGACATTGGCGGCAAAACTCTTGGTCTTCCATTCGTCTTGGCGAAACAGCAGATTGCGGCGCGGCTCGACCGCCTCGACTACGCCTTCGTCGCTGCCGGAAGGAGCCCAGCGCACCAGATCGCCGACCACGCAGTCGCTCTTTTTGCCGCGCGGGTGGCAGACCCGGCGCAGGCCGTCCTGGCTTTCGACAATGTAGTGGCGGCCGTGGCCGCGCACCACCAGGCCGATGTCAAGGTGGTCGAAGCGGCTCACGCCGTGCCTTCCGGCAGGGCCGAAATCTGCGCGGCGCAGATGAAGTCGTTGCTGGTCAAGCCCTTGGCCGAATGGGTGCTGAGGCTCAAGACGCAGGCGTCGAATGAGACCTGCATCTCGGGGTGATGGTCCTGGCCATGGGCGATCTCGGCTACCGCGTTGACGAAGGCCATGGTTTGATAGAAGTTGTGGAACTCGAAGCGGCACTCGATCGCCGTGCCGTCCGCTGCCAACTTCCAGCCCGGCACTTGCTGCAGCCAGCCTGGCAGTTCAGTGGAGGCAAGCGCTTCGCGCTGAGGGGAACATTCGGCGATCAGTAGATTCATGTTTGAAGACATATCAAGTTGAGGCTTGAGCTTGCGGGCCGGCCAGGATGGCGCCCAAACGTTCGGTGGCTGGGGGATGTGAGTAGTAGAAGCGAGCGAAAACCGGGTCCGGCGTCAATGTGCCGGCATTGTCCTCGTGCAGCTTGAGCAAGGCCGAGGCCAGATCGGCACCGCGCGCGTGGGTGCAGGCATAGGCGTCGGCCTGGAACTCGTCGCGCCTCGACATCAGGCTGCTCAAGGGCGTGAAGAAAAACGCGAACACCGGCAGCACCATCATGAAGAGCAGCAGGGCCAAGGCATCATTGGGCGCGGCCAGATTCGGCTGCACGGCGAAGGCTAGGTAAAAGCCGCTCTGACTGGCGAGCCAGCCCAGCAAGGCGAAGCCGGCCAGACTGAGGGCGAACATGGTCAGCATGCGCTTGAGCACATGCTTGTGCTTGAAATGGCCCAGTTCATGCGCCAGCACCGCTTCGACTTCGGGGCCGTTCAGGCGCGACAGCAAGGTGTCAAAAAACACCACCCGCTTGGCCGGGCCGAAGCCGGTGAAATAGGCATTGCCATGCGAAGAGCGGCGGCTGCCGTCCATCACATACAAGCCCTTGGCGGCGAAGCCACAGCGTGCCATCAGGTCTTCAACGCGATTCTTGAGCGCCTCGTCCGGCAGCGGTTCGAACTTGTTGAACAGCGGCGCGATCACGGTCGGGTAGAGCACCAAAATCAACAGATTGAAGCCCATCCAACTGGCCCAGGCCCACAGCCACCAATTGGCTCCGGCCGTGCCCATCAGCCACAGAATCAGCGCGGCGATCGGCAGGCCGATCACGGCGCCGACCACCGCGCCCTTGAGCGCGTCATTGACGTACATCTTCCAGGTCATGCGGTTGAAGCCAAAGCTCTGCTCGATGCGGAAGGTGTCATACAGCTCCCAAGGCAGGTCGAGCAGGGCGCCGATCACGACAAAGGCGAGCAAGAGGCTGAGTTGATAGGCCATCGCGCCAAAGCGGTAATAGGTCGCGTCATAAACCCAGGTGTTGAGCGCGTCCAGGCCGCCCAGCAGCGTCCAGGCCAGCAGCAAGGCGCTGCTGAAGGCCAGATTCAAGAGCCCGAAGCGGCTGCGGGCGACCGTGTAGTCGGCCGCTTTTTGATGCGCATTCAAGGGCACGGTGGCGGCAAAACTGGCAGGCACTTGGCCGCGATGTTGCACCACGTGGCGGACCTGCCGGCTGCTGAGCCAGAACTTGACGGCCAGGCTCAAAAGCAGCGCAGTAGCGAAGGCCAAGCTTAAGGCGCCAGGCTGAACAGGGGGTAAATAGCTTGCAAACATGGGCGAAGTGTAGGGCTGCGACAATGCCGCCGATTCAAGAACGCTAGAAAGCACGACGCCATGACCACAGAAACCGCCCTCAGCCCTGTGCTGAGCAGCAACGAACAAAACCTGATCTGGATCGATCTGGAGATGACCGGCCTCTACCCGGACAGCGACCGCATCATCGAGATCGCCGTGGTCGTGACCGACGCCAACTTGAACGTCAAGGTCGAAGGCCCGGTGTTCGCCATCCATCAGAGCGACGAGACGCTGGACAAGATGGACAACTGGAACAAGGGCACGCATGGCAAGAGCGGGCTGATCGACCGGGTCAAGGCCTCGACCATCACCGAGGACGAAGCGGTGGCACAGACCATCGCTTTCCTGAAGCAATATGTGCCGGCCGGCAAGTCGCCGATGTGCGGCAACAGCATTTGCCAAGACCGTCGTTTCCTGGCCAATTACATGCCCAAGCTGGAGTCCTTCTTCCATTACCGCAACCTGGACGTATCGACGCTGAAGGAGCTGGCCAAGCGCTGGAAGCCCGGCATCACGGCCGGTTTCAAGAAGGCGCAGGCGCACACGGCGCTGGCCGATATTCATGAGTCCATCGATGAGCTGGCCTATTACCGCGAGCATTTCCTGAGCCTTTGATGGCGAGAAGGCGCTGAGTCGGTCTGATATGCCTGCCAAGCCTATGGATCAACTCTGGGCTGCTTTTGACTTCCCCCGCCACCCGCTGGCGCGTGAAGATGGCGAGCGCGTGCGCGGCGCTTTCTATGCGCCGCCTTCGCGCTGGCTGCGGGCGCAGACGGCCGCCGATCTGGCGGATGTGATCGATGCCGCCCATCAGGCCAGCCGCGACGGCGCCTGGGTCTTGGGCGGCTTGCGTTACGAGGCGGCGGGCGCCCTGGACGCGGCGCTGGTCGGGCAGGCGAGCGACTTGGCCCTGGCCGAGTTTGCGGTGTTTGAGCAGGCACCCGAGGCTTGGCCCGAAGTGGCGCCCGCTGGACCTTTGAGTACGGCTTGGGCGGACGTGCAATCGGACGCCGCCGAGTGCGAGCAGATCGAGCGCATCCGCGAATGGATACGTTGCGGCGATTGCTATCAGGTCAACCTGACGACGCGGCTACAAGCCCAATTGCCGCAGGGTGTCAGTTTGGCCGAGCTGTTTCTGGCTTTGCACCGTACTCAGCCGGGTGGTTTTTCGCTCTTTTTGCGCGGGCTTGCAGGTGGCGAAGGCGTCGCCAGTGTGTCGCCCGAATTGTTCTTTGACTGGCGGCCGGTGCCCAGCGCCGAGCGCAGCTGGCTGCTGGCAGCGCAGCCGATGAAGGGCACCACGCCGCGCGGCCATGACAAGGCCTCGGACGAGGCGGCGCAAGCGCATTTGCGCACCAGCGAGAAGGAGCGCGCCGAGAACCTGATGATTGTTGACCTCTTGCGCAATGACATCAGCCGCGTCGCCACGCTGGGCTCGGTGCGGGTGCCGCGCTTGTTTGAGCTCTTGGCCTTGCCGACGGTCTGGCAGATGACGTCCACCATCACCGCAGTCAGTCGGCCGAACCTGCGCTTGTCCGAGCTGTTCGCCGCGCTGTTCCCCTGTGGTTCGGTGACCGGTGCGCCCAAGGTGCGGGCTATGCAGATCATCAAGGCCTTGGAACCAGCCGCGCGCGGCTGGTATTGCGGCGCGCTTGGCGTGATGCAGCCGGGCGGGGTGGTCAGCTTCAATGTGCCTATCCGTACGGTCGAGTCCGCGCCCACCGGTTTAAGCGCCGGTTTGAGCGCCGGTGTCGGCAGCGCCATCACGCTGGACTCAGATGCCGCGGCCGAAGTGGCCGAGTGGCGCGCCAAGAGCCGTTTTTTGCTGCGCGCGCAGGCGCCGATCGCGGCGCTGGAAACGCTGCGTTTGCAGGACGGTGTGTGCGTGCGGCAGGCCGGCCATATGGCGCGCATGCAACGCACGGCAAAATATTTCGGGCTGAAATTGAACCAGCCCGAGTTGCGCGAACTGCTCGCGCAAGCCGGCCGCAAGCATGCGCAAGGCGCTTGGCGCCTGCGTCTGACGCTTGAAGCGAGCGGCATGCTGCGCAGCGAATGCACGGCTTTGGTGGACACGCCGCAGCCCGTCATGCTCGCCTTAGCCGATACTGCGATCCAAACCGATGGCGCCGGGGCCGAATTCATTCGGCACAAGACCACCCGGCGCGAAGTGTATGCAGCGTTCTCCGAGGCCAAGCCGCCGCAGGCTTTTGACGCGCTGCTCTGGAATCAGGCGCAGGAGCTGACCGAATGCACGTTTGGCAATATCGCCTTGCGGATTGACGGTCAGTGGCTGACGCCGCGCCTGGAGGCTGGGCTTTTGCCCGGCGTCTACCGTGAAGAATTATTGAATCTTGGGCGCTTGCGCGAGGCCAGGCTGATGAAAGCCGATCTCGCTCGCGCTGAAGAAATTGCCTTTTTCAATAGCCTGCGCGGCTGGTGTCAAGCCAGCTTGTTGCCAGGCTCCGGTGGGGCTTTGAGCCTCACCTAACTCATCAAATACTCTTATGGCCATCGCCCCAAAATCGCGCAGCAAGACCAGCGCCAAGACTGTCGTTGCTGCGGCTCCTGCTGCTGTCGCCGCTGCACCAACGAGCAAGACCAAGGCGAAAGCCAAGGCACCGGCAACGAGCAAGGCTGTTGTGGCTGAGAAGCCGGCTGCCAAAGCCGCAGCCAAGCCCGCTGTCAAAGCAGCTCCCAAGACCACAGCAAAGACTGCGGTCAAGGTGGCCGTAAAAACGCCAGTCGCCAAAAAAGCGGTGGCGGCCAAGAAGACCGCTCAGCCGGTCGCTGCCAGCCCGGCCCCGGTGGCGAAGAAGGCGCAGAGCAAGAAGGCGGTCAAGGTCGTCGAAGCCGTGGTCGCTGCGGCAGTAGCCCCTGCACCGGCCCCGGTGAAGGCGACCAAGCGCGCGACCAAGGCGGCGGCTGAATTGCCGGTCGTGGCGGTGGCAAAGCCTGCCAAGAAAGTGGCGACCAAGAAAGTCGCGAGCAAAGAAGTAGTCGTCGCGGAAACTGTATTGGGCAAGGTTCAGCCAAAACCGGTGACAAAGACGGGCAAGGCGACCAAGGCCACTAAGACGGTCGCGGCGGTCTCGCTGCCGGCAGAGCCTTTGATCCCAGCCAAGAAGGCGGACGAGAAAAAGTCTAAAACGCCAAGTCCGTCTAAGACGGCTAGCAAGGCCGATCACAAACCCGCGCCAAAGACGGCAGCAAAGCCGGCAACGAAGCCAGTAGAGGCTGCGCCAATCCAGTCAGTTACTCCCGCGGCCAAGCGGACCAAGAGCCCGGTCGCAAAAACCAAGCCGGTCGCCACAAAACCAGCCCTTGTGCCTGCGCCGCGGCCAACTCCTCCCGCTCCGCCGGCCGTTCCGAAGCCGCCCGCCAAGTTTGCCTTGCAGCGCCCCGGCTCAGCCGCGAGCGGCGTGTTTGGCGACTATGTGGTGGCCGAGCTGGCCGGCGAGCGGCAGTGGCGCGTGTCGATTCGTGGCACCAGCTTGAGTGACTGCCGCTGCATCTGTGAGGTGTTCCGCTTCGGTGAGCGCGGCAGCTGCGAGCATGTGGAGTTCGCCTTGGGCAGTTTGCTGGACGAGCCGCAACAACGCGCTGCACTCGAGCAGGGCTTGCGGCTGGACTACAGCGAAGTGCTGCTGGGCTTTGGTGCCGCGCGCTATCTGCGCTGGCGTCAAGGCCAGCATTGCCCCGAGGCGGTGGCGCGTGAGGCGCAGGCCTTGCTGGATGAGCGCGGCCGGCTGCCGGCCGACGCGGCCGATGATGTGGGCCTGCTGACTGGCTTGCTGCAATTGGCGGCCGAACTCGGTCATGAGGTGCGCGTTGAAGCCGGGGTGTGGGAGCAGGTAGCTCTCGGCCGCGATGCGCGTCAGCGCGTGCAGCGTCTGGCACAGGCCTATCCGCAAGGGCTGGAAAGCCCCGCATTGCGCGGCTTGTTGAAGCTGCCGCTGCCGCTGTATCAGCTGGAGGCGGCCTTGTTCGCGGCTTGTGCCGGGCGCAGCCTGGTGGCCGACGATTTGGGTCTGGGCTTGTACGCGCCGGCCTATGCGGCGGCCGAGTTGTGTGCCCGCCATTTCGGTACCGAGCGGGTCTTGGTCTTGTGTGCCGAGTCCGCTCAGGCGCGCTGGTTGGGCGAGGTGCAAACCCTCAGCCTGGCGGGGGCGCAAATGGTCTGGGGTGACGCGCAGACGCGCCAGACTCAGCTGCAAAACCTGGGGCAGGGCCTTGAGATCAAGATCGCGTCGCTGGCCTCGCTGGGGCAAGACCTGGCCCTGCTGCAGGGCTTTGCACCCGAGCTGATCATTGTTGACGAGGCCGCGCGCTTGGACGCTGATGCCTTGGCCTTGCTGCGGCAACTCGACAAGGGCTTTTTGCTGATGCTCAGTGGGCAAATTCTGGATGAGCAGCCGCAAGCCTTGCTCGCCTTGGTGGATCTGCTGGACAGGCATCGCAATGGGCCATGGGAGCGTTTCCTGAGCCGGCATGTGCGCCGCGCCGGCCAAAGCAATAGCTTCTTTGCCTTGGAGCGCCTGGACCAGACATTGGAGCGGGTGATGTTCAGCCGCAGCCGTGCCGAGCTGCTGCCGACCTTGCCTGTGGCTCTGGTGCAGCTGCGTGCGGTGGCCTTGAGTCAGCAGCAAGAGCAGATGCAAGCGCCCTTGCTGGCCGACTTGCGCCGAGCGGTCGCGCGCTGGCAGCGCAGCGGCTATGTGTCCGAGACCGAGCTCTTGCAGGTTCAGCAAACCCTGCAGCAATTGCGCCGGTTGGCGATCAGCCCGCAACTGCTCGATGCGCAGCTGGGCTCGGCCGAGGCGCCGAAATTGTCCGCAGTGGCGGCGCTAACGCGCGAGTTGCTCGGTGCTGCAGCTGAGCGTTTGGTGGTGTTCTGCCAATGGGATGATGCTTTGAGCCTGTTGGCGGTGCGGCTGCAGGCCAGCGGCACGGCTTTTGTGCAGCTGCAGGCGGAAGCGCCGCTGGCGCAGCGCTTGGAAGCGTTGCGCCGCTGGCGAGATGGCTCGGGCAGCGCAGTTTTGCTCTGCAGCGACCGGGCCGCAGCGGGGCTGGATCTGCAGATCGAGCGGGCCGCCTTGGTGAACCTGGAACTGCCTTGGGGCGAGGCGCTGCTGGAGCAGCGTTTGCTGTGCCTGGCCGACGAGCAGTCGCGCGGTTTGCCTTTGATTCAGCTGCTGGCACAAACAGGGCTTGAGCAAGCGATGCTGCAAACGCTGGACGGCGTGGTCGACCTGCCCGCAGGCAGCCTGGACGGCGACGTGAGTCGGCAACTGCTGCAAGGCGAGGAGCAGCAGCGCTTCATGCAGGCTTTGGTGGCGCTGTGCGGGGCCTTGCCGGACTAGGCGAGAGTGGTGGGGGCGGCGCGCGTGATTTTTCGCACGCGCCGGCCGCTTCATTGGCGCTATTTGCCTAAAGTCTTTCCGTGGAAACCCTAGTGTGCTATAGTCGCAGTCTTGCTTCGGTGATTACCGCTGCATTTCGTACGTCTCCTCTGACCTCCGTTCAGGCAGCTGCCCAATCCGAAACACAGGATTGCGCGCAGTGACACCGGCCCACACTCATCGTGCGGTGCCAGTGCACCCCTCCAGGGTGAAGCGCTGAACACCCTTCGGGTTCGGTCGGCGGCGATGCCGTCGCTTTGACTGTTCCCCCGGCGCCGCACCTGGCACCTCTCGGCATGCTTTTGCCGACTCAACAAGACCCGGTGCACGACGCGAGCTTTCTCCAAGCGACTTTACTGGCTTGATGCGCAAAATTTTGCGGCGCATCGGGTGCGTGTGTTCGTTTGCATTTTGCGAGCGGGGCACGGCATTGTTGAAAGAAATACATGAGTTTTGAAAATCTAGGCCTCCAAGAAGCCCTCCTGCGCGCTGTTAAAGATTCCGGCTACGAGACGGCCACCGAAGTACAAGCATTGGCGATTCCTGCCGGCCTGAAGGGTCTGGACATGATGGTGTCGTCGCGCACCGGCAGCGGCAAGACCGCAGCTTTCATCTTGCCAGCCCTGCACAAGGTGCTGGAAAGCCGTGCCAACCCAAGCGCTCCTGTGCTGGACGAAAAGGGCCGCCGCAAGGTCCAAGGTCCACGCGTGCTGGTGCTGTGCCCAACCCGCGAACTGGCGATGCAAGTTGCCAAGGCCGCTCAGACCTACGGCCGCTATGTGCCGGGCCTGCGTTTGTCCACCGTTTTGGGCGGCATGCCTTACGCTTTGCAGCTGAAGCAATTGAGTGGCCCGCTTGACATCTTGATCGCCACGCCTGGCCGTCTGCTGGACCATATGCAGTCGGGCCGTGCGGTGCTGGACAATGTCGAGTTGCTGGTGCTCGACGAAGCCGACCGCATGTTGGACATGGGCTTCATCGACGACATCAAGACCATCGCCGATCGCATCCCCGCCACGCGTCAAACCGTGATGTTCAGCGCGACCTTCGCCGGTCACGTGGGCCGCTTGGCGCAGGAACTGCTGCGCGATCCGATGCGCATCGATGTCGCTTCGCACACCGACACCCACGAGAACATCACCCAGCGTCTGCACTGGGCCGACAACAACAACCACAAGGACCAGTTGCTTGAGCATTTGCTGGCCGACAAGGATGTTGACCAGGCCCTGGTGTTCACCAGCACCCAGCGCGATGCTGACTGGTTGGCTGAGCGTCTGCAGGAACTCGGCCACTCGGTCGCTCCCTTGCATGGTGGCATGCCACAAGGTCGCCGCAACCGCGTGCTGATGGCTTTGCGCCGTCGTGAAGTGAAGGTTCTGGTTGCCACTGACGTCGCCGCTCGCGGTATTGACGTGCCGACCATTACCCACGTGATCAACTACGGTCTGCCGATGAAGGCCGAGGACTATGTGCACCGTATCGGTCGTACCGGCCGTGCCGGCCGCGCTGGTCTGGCGGTGACGCTGGCCACGCGTGACGATGTGTCGATGATCCGCCGCATTCAGCAGTTCACCACGCAACAAATCCCGGCCGCGCAGATCGAAGGTTTGGAGCCTAAGTCGCAAGAACCACGCATCTTCCCGCCACGGCCAGCCGGTGCGGGTGGTTTCGAAGACCGCGGTGCGCGTCCTGCATGGGGCGGCAAGCCAGGTTTTGGCGGCAACAAGAGTTTCGGCGGCGGTAAGAGTTTTGGTGGCGGCGCAGGTCGGCCGTTCCAGCCTCGTGAAGGCGGCCGTCCGGCCGGCTTCGAGCCACGCGGTGACTTCCGTCAGGACAGCCGTCCATCGTTCGATCGCGCTCCTGCTGATCGTGGCAATGATCGCGGTTTCGCACCACGCGGTGACTTCGCTCCACGTGGCGACTTCGCTCCACGCGGTGACTTCGCACCTCGCAATGACCGCCCGGCCTTTGGCGACAACAAGCCATCGTTCGGCGGCAAGCCAAGCTTCGGTCAAGACCGTCGCCCTGCTGGCGGTGGTTTCGAGTCACGCGGCCCAGGCGGCCCAAAGCGTAGCGGCCCTCCAAGTGGCGGCCCACGTCGCAGCGGCTTCGGTCGTTAATATCCGCTCTTGACGGCGGCGCGCTCAAAACGCGCTCGGTCAAGCAGCAGAAGAAGAAAGCCCGCTCTGCAGCGGGCTTTTTCATTGGGACAACATCATTTCAGCATCGATTGCAATGAGGCAACAAGGTCAGCTGACACAGTGGGACGATGCCAAGGGCTATGGCTTTATCAGCCCGGCGAGCGGTGAGGCCAAACTGTTTGTTCATATCAAGGACTTCGGCCTGCGCGCCGAGCGGCCCCTGGCCGGGGCGGCCTTGACTTACGAGTTAGGGCAGGACGCTCAGGGCAAAAGGCGGGCCGTGAAGGTGCGGGTCAGCAAGGTCGCCGTCAGCGTACGCCCGGCCCGCAAATCGCTTAGCAGCTTGTATTTGATTCCCGCCTTTGCCGCTTTCTACCTGACTTGCCATCTGCTTTGGCCCTTGCCTGCGGGCCTGTGGGGCGCCTATATGGCGATGAGCTTGGCGACTTTTATCGTCTATGCCGGTGATAAGCGAGCGGCTTTCAAAATGCAGGCCCGTGTGCCTGAGCGCACTTTGCATGTGCTCGCGCTGGCCTGCGGTTGGCCAGGCGCCTTGTTGGCACAGCAGCTACTGCGCCACAAATCAGCCAAGCCCGCCTTTTTGCGCCGGTTTTGGCTGACGGTCGGCATCAATGTGTTGTGCTTTGTTCTGCTGGCCACGCCGCTGCTGAGGCAGTTGCTGCGCCTACTGCAGGGATAATCACACCCATGCGGGAGAACCCAAACCCAGCGAGCGAAGACGAAGCTCGCTTTGAAGATTATTTTCGCGATGCGGCGGCTCCCAGTGAGGCGCAACTTTTGTGGCAGCTGGAGCGCCAAGAAGGCCTGACGGCCGGCTTGCGTGCGCTCTTTCACGGCCCGGCCAGCTTGGTCAAGCTGCGTGTCTGGGTGTTTTTGGAGCTGATGGCGATGCCGGCCTCGCGGATCAGCCGCGAGGTCTTCAACCAGCATTTCCATATGCTGCGCGATGAGCCGCTGGAACTGGTGCTCAAGCGTTTCCGCGAGGCCGATCTGTTGCTGTGGGATGGCTCTAACCAGCAATACAGCGTGACGCCCTTGGCGCAGCAGTTGCTGGGCGTGTTGACGCCGCTGATCACCAGTGTGGGCCAAGACGCCGATCTGACCGCCTTGCTGGCCAATGTGGCCGGCGCCCATCAGCTCGGCACCTTGGACCCTGCGCATCTGCAGCATCTGCAGGCTCAGCTGTCCCGGCTTTATGACGAATTTGCCGACGCGATCGCGAGTGGCTCCGAGTTCCATCTGCGCCGCGCCCGCCAGCGCTTCGGCAAGGCCTTGAGTCTGGTCGCAAAGGCCAGCGAAGCGCTGACCGCCATCATGGTGCAGGCGCAGGAGCAAGGTAACGCCAAATTAGAGCGCTTGGCGCGAGAGTTGGGCCTGGCTCAGGCGCGGCTTTTGGCCATGGCCAGCCAGTTCAACCGGGCTCTGCAGCAGGCCGACCGCCAGCGCGTCACCTTGGGCTCGACCGGTATCACGACGACAGATGTGCGGCGCTGGCTGCAGAGCGTGCATTTTCTGGAGAACCTGTCTTTAGGCGCGCTGTCGCGCCCGGTTCATCCGGTCTTGGTGTCGCAGCATGAGTTGCTGGACCAGGCCGAGGCCGAGTTCGAACGAGATCGGCCCAAGCCGAAGGAGGCAGAGCCGCTGCCGACGGCTCAGGCCGCACCCGAGGGTGAGTTGGCGGTGATGAGTTTGCCGCCCGAGATGGGGTTGATGCAGGCCTTGTTGAACCGCTGGGCCGAGGCCGGCGAGCTGGAGCAAGACCTGGCCCCTGCCGTGTTGGGGGGCAGTTATGCGCGCGCGTCTTACCGGGCGCAATTGTTGCCACTGCTGGGCGACCCGCAGGCTCAGCACTTGGTGGGTGCGACCGGCGATATGGCGCGCCAACCTTGGCGCGTGCATTGGGGCGTGGAGCAGGGGCCGATCGATGACGAATACATACGCTGGATGAGCCGAGGTGTGCTGCGAGCCAGCGGCCCGGATGCATCCACGGGTGAGTCAATGAATGAGGAAGATAAAGCATGAGCGCAGCTCTTGATGATGCGGCCGCGCTGGCGGCGCAATTGCTGGCGCGCCGCTGGCTGCCGCGCAGCCACCCGCTGGTGCGCCGGGCGCTGATCGATACCGATGTCTGGACGGCGCTGAGCGAGCGGCTTGCGGCGGTGGGTTTGCGTGTGATCGACAACCTCTACGCCGATCACATCAGCGTGGCCATGCTGCGTCCGGCCGAGGTGGCGGTGTTTGGTGAGACGGGCTTGGCGGCAAACAACAACCTCGATCTGCCGCGTGACGGCGTCGCGCTGCTGGTGATTTTGTGGTCGCTGATCGTCTTGCCCAAGCGCCAGCGCCAGGTCGCGCGTGCCGATGCCAAAGAGGCTGGTCAGAACGAGATGTTCGCCACCGACAAGCCGCTGCCGACGGCCGCCAGCGTCAGCCCGACCCTGTCCTACCGCAGCTTGCTGGTCGACTTCGGCAATCAGCTGGGCAAGAAGATGCGGCTGGATTCCAACTTGAAGCTCTTGGAGCGTAACGGCTTCATCACGCGGCGCGGCGAAGACATCGCCGAAGGCCCGCTGCTCGATTTGCTGTTGGACTACGACACGCTGGCGCCGCGCATTCTGGACGGTGCGCTGGCCGATGTGCTGGCGCGCACGACCGACGTCTTGGCCGCGCCTGCCATTGCGCAAATCGCCAAACAGCGGCAAGCGCAAGACGAAGTGGTCGAAGAAGCCGTGGACGAAGCCCTAGAAGAAACAACAACAATAACGCCCGAGCAAGACTGACCATGTTTCATCTGCAATCTCTGGAACTGCTGCACTGGGACTATTGCCAGCGCGTCACCATGCCGCTGGACGGCGCCATCATCACCATCGCCGGGCCCAACGGCTCGGGCAAAACGACGCTGCTGGATGCGATGCGCACGCTGCTGGGCCTGGAGTGCTCGGGCGGGCGCACCTACAAGACCTATGCTCGCCACGCCAACGCCGAAACCGCCTGGCTGCGGGCCTTGGTGGACAACCGCCCGCGCGGCCGCCAGAACAGCTCGCGTCCCTTTGCCAGCTCGCTGATCTATTCGGACCAGGTCACGCTCGCCTGCCGCATTGAGCGCCATGGCGGCGACTGGCAACGCCGCTACATGATGAGTGAGGGCGTGCAGACGGTAGAGCAATTGTCCGAGCATGGCGAGAAGGATTGGATGGGTATCGAGGCCTGGCGCCGCCGCCTGGAGGCTGCCGGTCTGACACGCGCGATCGGCCGCGTGCTCGCGCTGGAGCAGGGCCAGACCGACCGCCTGTGTGAGCTCAGCCCCAAGGAATTGCTGCGCCTGGTGTTCGAGGTGTTTGGTGACCAGGAAGTGCTGGACCGCTATGACCAGGCGCGCAGCCATCAGCAGCATTTGCTCAAGGAAGTGGAGCAGGCAGGCCACGAACTCTCGCACACCCAGGCGCAGCTGTCCGATCTGGCCAACCGCGTCACCAGCTATCAGCAGTACCAGCTGCGCCTGCGCGAGCGCGAGCGCATTGCCTCGGAAGTGTTGCCGGTTTTGCAATGGAGTGAGGCCAGAGCGCGTACCGCGCAAGGCCTGCGTGACTTGCACCGGCAGCGCCTGTTTGCTGGCGCCGACGCGCGCGCGCAGACGGCCAAGCGCGCGGAGCTGCATGCTTTGTTTGAGTCATCGCAAAAGGCCAAGCAGCGTCTGACCGAGCTGGAGCAAGAGCGGCGCCACAACCGCAGCAGCTTTGACGCTGCCCGTGAGGCCGAGCGGCCGATGGAACTCTTGGCCAAGCGCGAGGAGGAGTTGAAGGTTTTGGCCGCCGTCGAGACCGACGCCCAAGAGTTGGCGCAGCGGGTCGAGGACCTGAGCGGCCGCCAGCATAGCTTGCGCGAGAGCTTTACCCGCGCCAATGACCAGAGCAAGAAAGCGCAGGCAGCACTCGAAGGTCTCAGCGGCCAGCGCCTGCCACCGCCACCGGTTGAAGTGACGCGCTTCAGGCGGGCGCTCGATGATGCCGGTATTCATCACCATGTCTTGGCCGATTGCATCGACATTGCCGATGAGGCCTGGCGCGCCGCAGCGGAAGGCTTGCTGCGCCCGTCCCGTTGGGTGGTGGTGTTAGCCCGCCCAGGTGACGAGGCTCATGCTTTTGCGCTGGCCTCGCGTGAGCGATATCGGCACTATGTGGTGGCCGAGGGCGAGAGCGCGCCGGCCACCGCCCCCCCGGACTCGGTGCTGGCTGCGTTGAAGATCAATGCCAAGCTGCCTGGCTGGCTCTTGCGCCAGTTGGGTGGCATTCGGCGCGTCAAGGATACCGAGGCCGGCGCCAAGACTGGCGGGGAGTGGATCACGCCGGATGCCTATTACCGCGATGCCCGCGGTGGCCGCAGCCTCTGGGTTGAGCCGCGTGACTTTCAGTTCGGTGTGTCTGCGCTGGAAAGTCGGCGCAAGGCGCTGGAGAGCGAGCTGGCTCGCTATGACGCTGAACTGAGCCGCTTGGCCAAGGAGCAGGCGGAAGTCGAGCGCCAGTTTAAAGATGCGCAACGCGCCGCGCAGGGCCATAAGGCGGCCAAGGAATTGGGCGATAGGGCGGATGAGTTCGCGGCGGCGCGCAGCCGCTTGCCGGCCTTGCGTCAAGCTCGCGCCGAAGCCTCAAGCCGTATGACGGCGCTGGAGGCCGAGCACGACCGGGCGCTGACCGCGCAAAGCCGCAGCGAGCGGGATTACGAAGCGGCGCAGCTCAGCCTGAAGGCCAGTGAAGAAAATGTGGGCCGGGCCGAGCGCGAGCACAACACCCGCCTGCAAGACCTTAAGGCACAGGCCAAGGCCTCTCGCGAGGCGCGCGCGCGCTTTCCCGCCGCTTGGATTCAAGCGGCTACGCTGCAGGCCTTGCGTGATGAATTCGAGAATGCCAAGCAGGCCGAGATAGCCGGCCGGCATGTGCAGGCGGAGTTGGAACGCGGCGTCTGGGAAACCGACCCTCAGGTGCAAGAGCGTCACCATCGCATGAGTGTGGCGGTGCTGGAGCAAACTACCCAGCTTGATGACAGGCGCGCCAGCAACGAGATGGCCCGCATCGCTGCCTTCAATGCGCGTGAACGCTATATCGATGTGCTGCGTGCTACGGTGCGGCGTTACAAGAAGAATGTGCAGGAGCTGGGCGAGTTGGCCGGCGTCATCGCCGTGGCCGAGCTGCCGCATCTGGACAACGACGATATGGTGTTGGCGCAGGCCGGCCTGCAAGTCAAGTTCAACTTCGACGGCAAGGGTGAGGTGGGCTTGAATGACGGCGAGGCTTCGGGCGGTCAGCAAGTTTTGAAGAGCCTGATTTTGCTGGTTGGCTTGATGAAAGACGACGACTCGCCCGGCGGCTTCGTTTTCATCGACGAGCCCTTTGCCCACCTGGACGTGCGCAATATTCAGCTGGTCGGGCACTTCTTGCGTTCGACCCGTGCGCAGTATTTGCTGACCACGCCGATCACCCACAACGTTGAGGTCTTCGAGCCCAGCGAGATCACGCTGGTGACCAGCAAGAAGGGCAGGGGCGAGCGTTGGGCGCCACCGATCGCGGTGCTGGCGCGCCGGCCTGAGAAATCGATTTACGACTGAAAGACTGCGAGCAAACTGCATGTCGCGCGCTGCCCGCTTGCTGGAACTCTTGCAACTGCTGCGCCGTCATCGTCATCCGATTCAGGGGGCGGCGCTGGCGCAGCAAATGGACGTTAGCCTGCGCACCCTCTATCGCGACATTGCCACCTTGCAAGCGCAAGGCGCACAGATCGAAGGCGAGGCGGGCGTTGGTTATGTCTTGAAGCCCGGCTTCACGCTGCCGCCCTTGATGTTCAAGGCGGATGAGTTGGAGGCGCTGGTGCTGGGCTCGCGCTGGGTTGCCGGGCGCAGCGACGACGCCCAATTGGCCGACGCCGCACGCAGCGCACTGGCGAAGATTTCGGCGGTCTTGCCGGCCGAGTTGCGCCACGAGTTGGACAGCTCTGCCTTGCTGGTGGGGCCCGGTGAGTCGCTGTCAGGGCCTGAGCAGTTGATGGCTCGTTTGCGGTCGGCGATGCGCAATGAGCTCAAGCTGACGCTGCAATATCGAGACCTGAAGGGTCAAGCCAGCGAACGAGTGGTTTGGCCATTTGCTTTGGGTTTTTTTGATTCGGCGCGTGTCTTGGTGGCTTGGTGCGAAATGCGCCAGGCCATCCGTAACTTCAGGGTTGATCGGATCGGCAATATGACGGTGTCTTCGATCCGCTACCCACGCTCGCGGCAGGCCCTATTGGCCGAGTGGCGGGCGCTTGAAGGAATGGCGCCGCAATAGCTTGCTGCTGTCAGAAATTGACACTGCCGATTTTTACGATGAACGCTTGTTATCAACCAGACAGCACAAAGTTCATCACCATGACGCAGCCCAATTTCATTCTTTTCTATGTCAGTAGCCCACTCGAGAGCGCAGCCTTTTATGCCCGGCTGCTTGGCCGCGAGCCTATCGAGGCTTCGCCCACTTTTGCGCTGTTCGCGCTGGACGCCGGGTTGATGCTGGGCTTGTGGGCGCGCCATACCGTGGAGCCTTTGGTCGAGCCCGGCACCGCAGCGGCCACCAGCGAGTTGGCCTTTGCCCTGCCTGATCGGCCAGCCCTTGACGGCTTGCATGGCGCGTGGATTGCACTCGGCTTGCCCATCATTCAATCGCCGACGTCCATGGACTTCGGCTACACCTTCACGGCTCTTGATCCAGACGGTCACCGACTGCGCGCCTTCGCGCCCCATCTGTAATGTTGGCGCTAAACACCAGCCTGCCTGGCTTTGAGTCGCTGGCAGCGCTTCCAAGAAGACCCGTGAAGAATTGGATCGCGGTTGCCAGTGCCGAGCATGTACGGCGCGGGCGCGCAGAGGGCTTTATGCAGGTCTGCCATGGCAAGGGCGCACCGCTCAAGCGCTTGCGGCCTGGTGACCGTGTGGTCTATTACTCACCCAGCGCCGAGTTTGGAGGCAAAGACAGGCTGCAGGCCTTTACCGCCCTGGGTGAAGTTGCGGGCGGCTCACCTTATGCTTTTGATATGGGCGCAGGCTTCGTGCCGTTTCGGCGTGAAGTGGCGTGGCGGCCTAGTCGGGACTTGCCGATACAGCCCTTGCTGGAGCGGCTGGAGTTTTCGCGTGGGCAGAAAAATTGGGGCTACCGGCTGCGTTTCGGCTTGCTCGAAGTCGCCGCGCACGATATGGATTTGATCGCCGCTGAAATGTTGCTGTAGCTGTCATGGGCACTTGTCCGGCGTCGCCGCAAGCCCCGCTGCTTTGAGCGAAGAATATTCAAGCCAGAGTCATCAGCGCATCAGCAGGGAGCCGTTCGAGTTGGCCGTGATCACCGAGCACCGCGTGAATGCAGTAGCCGCGCTCGGCGGTGTCGCGGCGAATCGGATGGGCAAGGCTTGTGCCGAAAGGGGAGCTCAGCGCAGCCACGATGGGCGTCATCACGCTGGCACCGCGCTTGACCACGACCCCGGTTTCCCCCGAGGCCAGCCGCACAAAGCAGCCGGGTGGGTAGAGGCCAAACTCCTTCACCAGTGCGGCGGTCATGGGGTGGCTGCCGTCTTGCATAAACATCATGCGGCCGGCTCTGTCGGCGGCCATGGCGGCGCGGCCGTGGCGGGGGTTGAGCATGGCGGTATAGGTGTCGGCCCGCTGCACCAGCGTGGCCAAATCCCCCGGCTCCCGGCAGCCTTTGGGGTAGCCGGTGCCGTCCGGAGTCTCATGGTGGCGGGCCACCGCCAGCAGCCATTCGCTGTCGGTGATGCCAGCCAGGACCAATATCTGTTCGCTGCGTTCGGGATGGCTGAGGACCGCCGCGCGTTGCGCAGGGGTGATCGGCGTGGTCTGCTCCGCCATCTGTCCTTGCAGTTCCAGAATGGAGATATCCATGGTCAGCGCGACCTTGAACACTTTGTGTGCCTCGCTGTCCGACCAGCCCAATCGCTGTGCCACCAAGAAACTGGTGATCGCGCAGTGCAGGGCGTGCCTAACGCCGTATTGCACTGAAGCTTTGTCCGAGGCTTTGATGATCTGGAAGATGGCTAAATCTCTGTCCCGCTCGATCAAGCTCAGCACCGCCGGCGTCACATCATCGAGCGCTTGGGCAAAACCTGGTCGGCTCGAGGCGCTCAGCGCAGCGCCGAGTTCTTGCAGGCTTTGGCGCCAGATGGCCGGCAGTTGCTCGGGGCTGGCCAGGCGGATCAGCTCGCAAGGACTCTGCAAATCAGCGAGATCAACCAAGGCGCCGCGTTGCAGCAGCGCGTCCAGTTCGGCTTGGCTGCTGAGGACTTGGCCACGCGCCAGCAGCAGGGTGGCATCCTGCTTATAGACATTGAAGGGCAAGCCTAGCCCGACCGAAATTCGGTGTTTGACTGCGGAAAGCAAGGAATACGGCATTCGCTTTTCCACCAGGCTGAATGATTTCGGACTCAAAAACAACGCAAAAGCGCTGTCTGCGGCTGCTTCCGAATCTTATATCGCAAGCCTTGTATATTAGGGGAAGTACTTTAATAAATGGCACGCCATGCCCCCGCCCAAGCGCCGAGAGCCAGAAGTCAAAGTAAAAGCCACATGCGATGACCTGCTTAGACAGGCGCAACAGGTTTTGGACGGCGAGCGCCCGCTCGCGGCTGCGGCACTCGCTTTGCTGGCGGAGCAGAGTTGCGCTGGCGCGGGGCCCCAGCCCTGTGCGGCGGCGGCAGCGCGCCTACAGGCCGAGGCCCACTGGGCCAATGGGGCGTTTGACCAAACTTTCAACTGCGCAATCCGGGCGGCCGAACATTACGCTGCATTGAATCAAGCCACGGGCCAGGTCGCCATGCTCAATCAGGCTGCGCTGGCGGCCTGCGCGGCGGGCTTGGCCGAAGAGGCTTTGCCGCTGGCCTTGCGTGCGCTCGAATTGGCCAGCCAGGCCGCGCCGCTGGAAAGCCTAGCCAGTGCTCTATCTACTTTTGCCCATGTGCAGGCCAATTTGGGCGAGTTCGAGACTGCGGAGCAGGTCCATCAGCAGGCTTTGCTCAAGGCGCAAGAATCAGGCAATGGGCCGGCGCTGGTGCGCTGCTTTGCCAATGCCTTGATGGCCGGGGTGCTGGCATTTGACGAGTTACTCGCCGGCGGCAAGACGCTGTTGGCGCAGGCCAGTTCGATGCGCTTGCTGCCGCTGGCGCAGCAAGCCAACAGCCTGCTGGATATGAGCTTTATGTCGGATGCGCAGCGCGCGATATTGCGGCTCAATGTCGGCCATGCGCTGATGAATGCGCAGCGCTTTGAAGAGGCCGGCCGTTTGTTTCATGACAGTCTGCAGCTCTTGGCCGATTCAAGCTCGGAGGTGCTGCATTACTCGGCCGCCCACGCGCTGTGCGAGTTGGATCTGCGCTGCGGCCACTTGGCGTCGGCGCAGCAGCGCTTGCAAGAAATGCTGTCGATGCGCTCGGTGTCCCTGAATCCGCTGCAGCGCGAAGATTTTTTGCGCACAGCGATGGCTCTTTGCCAAGCCTTGAAAGAGCAGGAGCAGTCGCTCAAATACGGTGTTAGGCTGAGTCAAGTGCTGGCCGAGCAGGCCCAAAAGCGCCAGCGCGCCGCGCTGCAAATACGCGCGGTGCGGGCGTCGAGTCAGGTTTTGTTGGCGGCGGCTTCGGAGGCTGCGGGATCGGACTCAAGGAGACCCGAGCCCGACAATCCTGAGTTGGCGCCGCGGTAGCGCTGACGCCAACTCAATCTGCGCTTAGACCGACTGCAGCGGGATCACCGAGGTCTGACCCGAGGCAATGCGCTGCTGCCACTCGGCCGGGCCGGTGATATGGGCGCTGGTGCCGCCGGCGTCCACCGCCACGGTCACTGGCATATCGACGACGTCGAATTCGTAGATCGCCTCCATGCCCAGGTCGGCAAAGCCAACCACCGGTGCTGCCTTGATCGCCTTGGACACCAGGTAGGCGGCGCCGCCGACGGCCATCAGATAGGCCGAGCCGTTGTCCTTGATCGCTTCGATCGCGACCGGCCCGCGCTCGGCCTTGCCGACCATCGCAATCAGACCGGTTTGCTCCAGCATCATGCGGGTGAAGCCGTCCATGCGGGTGGCGGTGGTCGGACCGGCTGGCCCCATCACCTCCTCGCGCACCGGGTCCACCGGGCCGACGTAATAAATCACCCGGTTGGTGAAGTCCACCGGCAGCTTCTCGCCCTTGGCCAACATATCGGCAATCCGCTTGTGGGCGGCGTCACGGCCGGTCAGCATCTTGCCGTTCAGCAAGAGCGTGTCGCCCGGCTTCCAGCTCGCCACCTCGGCCTTGGTCAAGGTGTTCAGATCGACGCGCTTGCTCTTGTTGTAGTCGGGCGCCCAATGCACATCGGGCCAGAGGTCCAGGCTCGGGGCCTCCAGGAAGCTAGGTCCCGAGCCGTCCAGCACGAAATGCGCGTGGCGCGTGGCGGCGCAGTTAGGGATCATCGCCACGGGCTTGGAGGCGGCATGCGTCGGGTAGGTCTTGATCTTGATGTCCAAGACCGTGGTCAGGCCGCCCAGACCTTGCGCGCCTATGCCCAGCGCATTGACCTTCTCATACAGCTCGATGCGCAGCTCTTCGAGTTTGTTCTGCGGGCCACGCGCCAGCAGTTCATACATGTCGATGTCTTCCATCAAGGCCTCTTTGGCCATCAGCATCGCTTTTTCGGCCGTGCCGCCGACGCCCAGACCCAGCATGCCGGGCGGGCACCAGCCCGCACCCATCAGCGGCACGGTCTTGAGCACCCAGTCGACGATGGAGTCGTTCGGATTCATCATCACGAACTTGCTCTTGTTCTCCGAGCCGCCGCCCTTGGCCGCGACCATCACGTCGACGGTGTTGCCGGGCACGATTTGCACGCTGATGACCGCCGGCGTGTTGTCCTTGGTGTTCTTGCGCTCGAAGATCGGGTCGTTCAAGACCGAGGCGCGCAGCTTGTTGTCTGCGAAGTTATAGGCCTGGCGCACGCCTTGGTTGACCGCGTCCTCGAGCGAGCCGGGGAAGCCTTCCCAGCGCACATTCATGCCGACCTTCAGGAACACATTGACGATGCCGGTGTCCTGGCAAATCGGGCGGCGGCCCTCGGCGCACATTTTCGAGTTGGTGAGGATCTGCGCGATCGCGTCCTTGGCGGCGGCCGACTGCTCGCGCTCGTAAGCGCGCGCCAGATGGGCGATGTAATCGGCCGGGTGGTAGTAGCTGATGTATTGCAGCGCGCCGGCGACGCTTTCAACGAAGTCGCTGTATTTGATCGAAGTAGACATGGTGGGGCGGGGTCCAAGGAGGGATGAAACTGGCGTCAGTTTACTGAAACCGTCTTGCGGCCGGCTTTCAGCTCGGCTTATGGAGCTGGCTCCTACAATCGGCCGCCCTCAAAATCTTCTTTTGACCGATGAACCTGCTGCTCGCTACGGTTGTCCTTTTGCCCCTGTTGCTAGGCACTGTGCTGTGTGGCTGGTTGGGAGGTTTCAAAAGCCGGCCTCAAGCGCCTGCTTTAGCGGCCGGCTTGATCACCGCTGCGGTGTTTGGCTTGCTGCTGTCGGCTGCGCCCGAGGTGCTGCGGGGTCAGGTCTTGCTCAGTCATGTCGACTGGGTGCCGGCGATCGGCATGAATCTGGGCTTGCGCCTGGATGGCCTGTCGCTGTTATTTGCCGGCCTGATCACTGGCATCGGCCTGCTGATCATTGTTTACGCCGCCTTCTACCTCAGTGCCGACGACCCCAAGGGCAAGTTCTACAGCCAGCTGATGCTGTTCATGGCGGCGATGCTGGGCATCGCGCTGTCCGATAACCTCTTGTTGCTGGTGGTGTTCTGGGAGCTGACCAGCATTTCTTCCTTCTTGTTGGTCGGCTATTGGGGCCACAAGGAAGAAGCTCGGCAGGGCGCCCGCATGGCGCTGGCGGTGACCGGTGGTGGCGGCCTGGTGCTGCTGGCCGGCGTGATCGTGCTGGGCCAGATCTGCGGCAGCTATGACTTGGGCCAAATGTTGACCCAGCGCGACTTGGTGCAGGCCGACCCCCGTTACCCGCTAGCCTTGGGCTTGATTTTGGTGGGTGCCTTCAGCAAGAGCGCGCAACTGCCCTTCCACTTTTGGTTGCCCGAGGCGATGGCGGCGCCGACGCCGGTGTCGGCCTATTTGCACTCGGCCACCATGGTCAAAGCGGGGCTGTTTTTGCTGGCCCGGCTGTACCCGGTTCTGGGCGGCACGGTGCTGTTTGAAGGGGTGGTGGCCAGTGTCGGTCTGGCGACCATGGTGTTCGCCGCCTTTGTGGCGATCTTCAAACATGATTTGAAGGGGCTGCTGGCTTATTCGACCATCAGCCACCTGGGCTTCATCACCTTCATGATCGGCTTGGGAACGCCAATGTCCGCGGTGGTGGCGGTGTTTCACGTCCTCAACCATGCCTGTTTCAAGGCGGCGCTGTTCATGACGGCCGGCATTGTTGATCATGAAACCGGCACGCGCGATATGCGCCGGCTCGGCGGCCTGATGAAGTTGATGCCCTGGGTTGGCAGTCTGGGTTTGCTGGCGGCGGCTGCGATGGCCGGTGTGCCGCCCTTCAATGGCTTCTTGTCCAAGGAGTTGATGCTGGAGCAGGCACTGCATGCCGGCTTTTGGGGTTCGCTGTCATGGGCGATTCCGGTTTTGGCGACGCTGGGGGGGCTGTGTTCGGTGGCGTATTCGCTGCGCCTGGTGCACGACGTTTTCTTCAACGGCCCGGCGCGTGAGTTGCCTCAAGCTCACCCGCATGAGCCGCCCTGGGGCATGAAGCTGCCGGTGCTGGTCTTGGTGGCTCTGTGTATTGCCATCGGCTTGGCGCCGATGTGGCTGGCGGCGCCTTTGGTGCAGGCGGCGGCCGGTGCGATGTTGGGTGAGCCCGCACCTGCTTTCCAGTTCGCCCTCTGGCATGGCCTGAACTTGCCCTTGTTGATGAGCGTGATTGCAGTGGCCGGCGGCGCGCTGCTGTACTTTGGCTTGATGAGAGGCGGGCGGCTGCATCGTTACTTGCCCGGGCCCCTCAGTGCCAAGGCGATGTTTCATGCCACGATCGATGGCTTGTTCGGCCTGGCCGGGCGCTGCACGCGCAGGCTGGAAAACGGCTCGCTGCAGCGCTATGCGGCCTGGATGGTGGCCACGGCCATTGCTTTGTCGGCCTGGCCTTTGCTGCGCAGCGAGGGGCTGACGACCGGCTCGCGTGAACTGCTGGCGGCGCCGCCCTTGGCGATCGGTGTTTGGCTGCTCTTGATCCTGATGGGCTTGGCGCTGGTCTTGATGCACCGGCAGCGCTTTGTGGCGGTGATTCTGGCCGGTGGCGTTGGGCTGGTGTGTTCGATGGCGTTTTTGGCCTTGTCGGCGCCCGATCTGGCGCTGACGCAGCTGTCGGTCGATGTGGTGTCTACCGCTTTGCTTTTGATGGGCCTGGCCTTGCTGCCGCAGGCCGGCAAGATCGAATCCAGTTCCTTGCGGCGCGGCCGTGATGCCTTGCTGGCCTTGCTCGGGGGCGGCGGCATGGCATGGTTGAGCTGGCTGATGCTGACCCGTGACCATGAGTCCATCTCTTGGTACTTCCTGGAGAACGCCCTGGCGGGCGGCGGCGGCGCCAATGTGGTCAATGTGATCCTGGTTGATTTCCGCGGCTATGACACTTTTGGCGAAATCACCGTGCTGGGGATTGCGGCCGTCGGCGTGCTGGCCTTGCTGGACGGCTTTCGGGTCAAGCGCCCCAAGACGGACGGCGCCGGTCGGCCCTGGAGTTATGCCCGCGAGCCCTTGATGCTGCGGGTGGTGGCGCGGCTGGTGCTGCCGCTGGCCTTGATGGCTTCGGCCTACATCTATTGGCGCGGCCACAACTTGCCCGGCGGGGGTTTCATCGCCGGCCTGGTGACTGGCGTGGCCTTGGTTTTGCAATATATGGCGAACGGTCAGCAGCGGGCCGAAGCCTTGATGCATGCCCAAGGAGGCCGGCGTTATGTGCGCTGGATAGGCGTCGGGCTCTTGATCGCCTGGCTGACCGGCGTGGGCGCCTTCTTGTTCGGCCGGCCGTTTTTGAGCAGCGCGCATGGCCACCCCAGCCTGCCCTTGATTGGAGAGCTGCCCTTGGCCACGGCGGCGCTGTTTGATCTGGGTGTCTACATCACGGTGGTGGGGGCAACGATGTTGATGCTGTCGGTGTTGGGCTCGGCCAGCAAAGACGGGCGCAAAGCAGTGACGCGGGGAGGCGGCAAATGACGATTTCTATGGAGTTTTTGCTCGCCAGCGGCATTGGCTGGGTGACGGCCTGCGGCATTTATTTGCTGCTGCGCGGGCGCAGTTTTTCGGTCGTGCTGGGTTTGAGTGTGATTGGTTACGCGGTCAATGTGTTCATCTTCGCCATGGGGCGCTTGTGGAGCGGTGCCGCGCCGATATTGGGTCAGCGTGCCGCCTTGGTGGCGGACCCCTTGCCGCAAGCCTTGGTGCTGACGGCCATCGTGATCGGCTTTGCCACCACCGGCTTTGTGATCGAGTTGGCGCTGCGCAGCCGGCATGAAAACGGCAGCGACCATGTCGACGGCGTTGCGGAAGAGGGCACGCGATGAATTGGTTTGATCAGACTTGGTTCTTTCAACCTTGGTTTTTTCAACATTTGGCGGTTTTGCCCGTTTTGCTGCCGGCGCTGACCGCTGTGGCCTTGCTGCTGCTGGGCGATCACGGCGGTGACAGCCACGGCGGGCATGGCCATCACAAGCTCTTGTGGGCGCGCCGCATCGGCATGGCTTCTGCCGCCCTGGGTCTGCTTTTGGCCGTGGTCTTGGTCATGCGCGCCGCTCAAGGTGAGCTGATCACCTACCGGCTGGGCGACTGGCCGGCGCCGTTCGGCATCATTTTGCTGGTCGACCGGCTGGGCGCCCTGATGCTGCTCTTGAGCGCTTGTGTGGCGCTGCCGGTGCTGTGGTACGCCACCGGCGGCTGGGACGCCCATGGGCGCTATTTCCACGCGCTGTTCCAGTTTCAGCTGATGGGTTTGAACGGCGCCTTCGTGACCGGCGATTTGTTCAATCTCTTCGTCTTCTTCGAGGTCTTGCTGATCGCATCCTATGTGTTGATGGTGCATGGCCAAGGGGCCGAGCGCTTCCGGGTCGGCCTGCATTACGTGGTCTTGAACCTGGCCGCCTCGGCGCTGTTCTTGATCGGCCTGGCGCTGATTTACGCCAAGACCGGCACGCTCAATATGGCTGACTTGGCGCTGCGGGTGCCGGCAGTTGCCGCGCCCGACGCGGCCGTGTTGCAGGTGGCGGCGATGCTGTTGCTGGTGGTGTTCGGCTTCAAAGCGGCGCTGATGCCGCTGGCCATGTGGTTGCCCGCGACCTACGCGGCGTCCAGCCCGCCGGTGGCGGCCTTGTTTGCCATCATGACCAAGGTGGGTGTGTATGCGATCGTTCGCGTGCACGGCGTGGTGTTTGGCGACAGCGGCGGGGCGAGTGCTTTTGCGGTGGCGCCGATTCTGCTGCCGCTGGCGCTGGCTACCAGTGTGTTGGCGGTTTTGGGGGCTTTGGCGGCCAAGACCTTGGCGCGTTTGGTGGCCTGGTTGACCGTGGTGTCGGTAGGGACGGTGTTGGCCGGCCTGGGCTTGTACGGAAGTGCGGCCTGGGGTGCGGCGTTTTACTACATGCTCAACAGCACCTTGGTGATTGCGGCCTTGTTTTTGTTGGCCGAGTTGGTGGCGGCGCAGCGCGGTGATGCGGATGGGCAGTTGCTGCCCGCCGCGCCGGTGGCGCAGCCGACGCTGCTGGGCTTGATGATGTTGTTGGCCGCAGCGTCCGCTGCGGGCTTGCCGCCGCTGCCGGGCTTTATCGGCAAGCTGATGCTGCTGGAGGCGGCCAGCAGCCATGCCTGGGCGCCCTTGGTCTGGACGGTGTTGCTGCTGGTGGGCTTTTTCACGCTTTTGGGCCTGGCCCGGGCGGGCAGCATTTTGTTCTGGCATGTGCGCCAGGACCTGCCGGCCAATGTCAGTGCCGGCGGCAGCCCCAAGCTGGTCTGGGCGACTTGCAGCTTGCTGGGTGCAAGCGTGCTGCTCAGCCTGGCTGCCGCGCCGATTCAGCGTTATACCCAAGCGGCAGCCGTGCAATTGAGCGACCGCGCAGCCTATGCGGCGGCGGTGCTGGGCGCTTATGGAGAGCCGGGCAGTCAGCCGACAACTCGGCCCTATCTTGAGCCGAGCAAACCCGTTCCTCTGCAGGAGGTGAAGCCATGAAAAAGGATGCGCTTCTTGCGGGCAAGGCGTGGTTCAGCCATCCAGCCCTGTCGGTCTTGCTTTTCCTGGTCTGGCTGCTTTTGCAGCAAAGCCTGAGCTTTGCGCATGTGCTGATGGCCGCGCTGTTGAGTGTGGCGCTGCCGCGTTTGCTGCACGGCCTCTTGGGCCCGGCCATGCGGCCCAAACGCTGGGCGCTGGTGCTGCGCTTTGGCCTGATCGTGCTGTGGGATATCGTGGTTTCCAACGTGACCGTGGCACGCCTGGTGCTGGGGCCATCCGCCAAACCCCAGCCGGCTTGGGTGCGCGTGCCGCTGGCCTTGCGTCAGCCCGGCCCCATCATGCTGCTGGCGACCATCATCACCACCACGCCGGGCACGGTGTCTTGTGTGGTCGATGACGAAGCCCATGAAATCTGGGTGCACGCGCTGGACTGCATTGATGCGCAAGAGATGGCCGCGCAGATCAAGCAGCGCTATGAGCAGCCTTTGCTGGAGATATTTGAATGACGACGCATTTGTTTTTTGATTGGCCGCTGCTGGCCTGGGCGCTGAATTTCGCCACTGGCGCGGTCGGTTTGGCGCTGCTGCTGACCGGCTGGCGCTTGCTGGTCGGGCCGACAGTCACTGACCGCGTGCTGGCGCTCGACACCATGTATGTCAATGTCGTCGCGCTAGTGGTCTTGCAGGGGCTGCGCGAAGGCAGCGGCCTGTTGTTCGAGGCGGCAATGATCATTGCGCTCTTGGGTTTTGCGTCAACGGTGGCGCTGGCGCGCTACCTCAGTCGCGGCGATGTGCTGGAGTAAATTGGAGTAAGCGAGACCATGGCTAACCTTGAAATCCACGGGCTGGCGCAAGTTGCCATCAGCCTGTTCTTGATCATCGGCGGCTTGTTCGCGCTGATCGGCGCGATCGGCATGTTGCGCTTCCCGGACTTCTTCATGCGTTTGCATGCGCCCACCAAGGCCACCACCTTGGGGGTTGGCGGCGTTTTGCTGGCCAGTCTGATCTATCACTGGACGCAAGGCCAATTTGGCCTGCAAGAACTGTTGATCACGCTGTTCTTGTTTATCACCGCGCCGGTCTCGGCCAATCTCTTGGCCAAGGCGGCGCTGCATTTGCGCTTGCCCTCCAAGGCCGGGCTGCCGCCAGGGCAGCCGCGGCCTTGAATTGAGAGTGTGAGAACTTTTTACTGCGCAACCCCCATGCGGCGTTGGCCGAATGCTCGGAATCCTCACGTACAGCAAGTACGCTCCGGTTCCTGCGCTTCGGCCGCCTAGCCTGACGGCCGCTCGCTACAAAAATTCTCACCCTCTACATCAGGCCTTGTTGCTGGCCGGCTTGCGAAGCAAGCTGGCAATCAGGGTCAGCACGGTCAGCGGCAGGAAGAACATCAGCATCACATTGCTGAACATGGGCAGGGCGTCATGCTGCTGACTCATCAAGATCAAATAGGCGGTGTAGGCGACGTAGTAGCCGATGAAGATGAAGCCTTCCCAGCGTGCGATCTCGCGCCCGCTGAGCATCACCGGCAGGCAGGCCAGCGCCACCACGAGCATCACCCAGATATCGAAGTTCAGCACCGAATCGGCCACCGGCACGCTGGCCGGCGCGATCAGCGCGGTCAGGCCCAGGCAACCCAGGATGTTGAAGATATTGCTGCCCACGACGTTGCCGATGGCGATGTCGCGCTGACCTCGGATGGCTGCCATGATGGACGTGGCGACCTCCGGCATCGAAGTGCCGGCCGCCACGATCGTCAGGCCAATCACCAAATCGCTAACGCCCAGGCTCTTGGCCACCGTGATGGCCGCATCCACCAGCCAGCCCGAGCCCAGCACCAGCAGGCCCAGACCCACCGCGATCAGCAAAATTTGCACCGCCCAATGCTTGTCCCAATTGGCCTCGGCCGGCATTTCTTCGGTGAACTCCGCCTGCGTCTCTTTCGACTCGCGCCGCGACTGCCGCACCAGCAGCACGGTATAGGCCAAGAACAGCGCCATCATCAACAAACCGTCGTTGATGCTCAGCCGCCCGTCCAGCCCCAAGGCCAGCAGCAGCAGCGAGGCGCCTATCATCACCGGCACCTCTTGGCGAATCACCTGCGCGTGCACGGTCAAGGGCACGATCAGGGCTGAGATGCCCAGAATGAACAGCACATTGAAAATATTGCTGCCGACCACATTGCCGATGGCGAGGTCGGGCAGGCCGTCCAGAGCGGCGCCGATAGACACCGCAACCTCCGGCGCGCTGGTGCCCATAGAAACCACGGTCAAGCCCACCACCAAGGGTGAGATGCCCGCCGACAAGGCCAGCTTGCTGGCGCCGCGTACAAGCAACTCGGCGCCACAGACCAAGGCGATCAGTCCGAGCAAGAAGAATCCGAGCGTCAACATCTGGCTTTGAGCTTTTCAGTGAGCTTTGCTATTGCTGGGGCCACTCAGCAATTTGTCGGTGTAGGCAATCGCCAAGGCCGAGAGCAAGAAAGTGAAGTGAATCATGGTCTGCCACATCAGCGTCTTCTCGGTGTAGTTTTCGGCGTTGATGAAAGTCTTGAGCAGGTGAATCGACGAGATGCCGATGATGGCTGTGGCCAACTTGACCTTCAACACCGATGCGTTGACATGGCTGAGCCACTCGGGCTGGTCGGGGTGGTCTTCCAGGCCCATGCGCGACACAAAGGTTTCGTAGCCGCCCACGATCACCATGATCAACAAGTTGGAGATCATCACCACGTCGATCAGGCCCAGCACCACCAGCATCAGAATGGTTTCATTCAACTTGGCCGGCGCCAAGGCGGACTGGTAGCCGATGCTCTTGACGAGAATATTGAGCGCCTCGGTGTTGCCGAAAGCGGCCTCGATCAAATGCACCAACTCGGTCCAGAACTGAAAGACGTAGACGGCTTGGGCCAGGATCAAACCCAGATACAGCGGCACTTGCAACCAGCGGCTGGCAAAAATCAGGTTGGACAAGGGACGCATCAAGCGGGTCGGAGGTGTTGGGGTGGACATCGGGTTTCCTCGGGGGTGTCGGAGTTTGAGGCGGATTCTATTGCGCCTCAGTGAAAATTCGAGGCCAAGGTACAGGCATTTACCACGTTAGAGTAAGCGCTTCGTCAGAGACAAGACGCACAGTAGCGCCCAGTTGTCCAAGTTAAGTCCTTCTTGTAATCCGCTCCTGTCAGAGGAATCACATCATGAGTCAGAACGAACTTTATCTGCCCAGCGCTGCTTGGCAAGAACAGGCCAATGTCAAAGGCATGTCCGGCTACCAGGCTTTGGTGGATGAATCCGAGGCCGATTACCAGGGCTATTGGGGGCGTTTGGCACGCGAGTTTGTGACTTGGCAGACGCCGTTCACCAAGGTGCTCAACGACAGCGAGGCACCGTTCTTCAAGTGGTTCGAAGACGGCCGGCTGAACGTGTCCTACAACTGCCTGGATCGCAATGTCGAGCGTGGCTTGGGTGATAAGGTCGCGATCATCTTCGAGGCCGATGATGGTTCATCAACCAAGGTCACTTACAGCGAGTTGCTCGGCCGCGTCTCGCAACTGGCCAATGTGCTTAAGGCACGTGGCGTCAAGAAGGGTGACCGCGTGGTCATCTATATGTCGATGTCGGTCGAAGGCGTGGCAGCCATGCAGGCTTGCGCCCGCATCGGCGCGATTCACTCGGTGGTGTTCGGCGGCTTCTCTGCGCAGAGCCTGCGTGACCGGGTGCAAGACGCCGGCGCGGTGATGGTGATCACCGCCGACGAGCAACTGCGCGGCGGCAAAGCCCTGCCTTTGAAGGCCATCGTGGACGAGGCGCTGGAGGGTGGCGTTTGCCCAACGCTGAAGGACGTGATTGTTTATAAGCGCACCGGCGGCGAGATTGGCTGGGTCGAAGGGCGTGATCACTGGCTGCATGAAGAGTTGGCAGGCAAGCCAATGACTTGCGAGCCTGAGTGGGTCGAGGCCGAGCACCCCTTGTTCTTGCTCTACACCTCGGGCTCGACCGGCAAGCCCAAGGGTGTGCAGCATTCCAGCGGCGGCTATTTGCTGCACGCGGCGCTGACGACCAAGTGGACCTTTGATCTGAAGGACAACGATGTGTTCTGGTGCACGGCCGATATCGGCTGGGTCACGGGCCACAGCTACATCACCTATGGGCCTTTGGCGCTGGGCGGCACCGAGATCGTCTTCGAAGGCGTGCCCACCTATCCGGACGCCGGCCGCTTCTGGGAGACGATCGCCAAGCACAAGGTGTCGATCTTCTACACGGCACCGACGGCGATCCGCTCTTTGATCAAAGCTGCGGAAGGCAATGCTGCCGTGCATCCCGACCGTTATGATCTGAGCAGTTTGCGCTTGCTGGGCTCGGTCGGCGAGCCTATCAATCCTGCCGCCTGGGAGTGGTACCACAAGCACATCGGTGGTGGCCGCTGCCCGATTGTCGACACCTTCTGGCAGACCGAAACCGGCGGCCACATGATCACGCCGCTGCCGGGTGCCACACCCTTGGTGCCGGGTTCTTGCACGCTGCCATTCCCCGGTATCACGACGGCCATCGTCGATGAGATGGGCAATGATGTGCCCAACGGGCAGGGCGGCATTCTGGTTGTCAAGAAGCCTTGGCCTTCGATGATCCGCACGATTTACAACGACCCCGAGCGTTTCAAGAAGAGCTACTACCCCGAGGAGTTGAAGGGTTATTACCTGGCCGGCGACGGTGCGATCCGCGATGCGGAAACGGGTTACTTCACCATCACCGGCCGAATCGATGATGTCTTGAACGTGTCGGGTCACCGCATGGGCACGATGGAAATCGAATCTGCCCTGGTCAGCTGCACCGAGCTGGTGGCCGAAGCGGCGGTGGTGGGTCGCCCCGATGACACCACCGGCGAGGCCATCTGTGCCTTCGTGGTGCTCAAGCGCGCCCGCCCAACGGGAGACGAAGCCAAAGCGATTGCCAAACAGTTGCGTGATTGGGTGGCCAAGGAGATCGGCCCGATCGCCAAGCCCAAGGACATTCGCTTCGGGGACAACCTGCCAAAGACCCGTTCCGGCAAGATCATGCGTCGCCTCTTGCGCTCGGTCGCTAAGGGTGAGGCTGTCACGCAAGACACGAGTACTTTGGAGAATCCTGCAATCCTTGATCAATTGTCGGAAGCCAATTGATCAAGGATGCGCGAGCGCAGCTCGCGCCGGCGCCACAGGCGCGTGCAGGATTCGGGGAGCACTCACGCGGCTAGCCGCGTGATGTGATCACCAGAACCCAGCCATCTTGGATCAGTTGTCGGAAGCCAACTGATCCAAGAGACGCCTGCGCAGCAGTCGTCAGCGCCAAAGGCGCATGGCTGGGTTAGGGATCACTCATATCGCGCAGCGATGTGGGTGATCACAGAACCCATGTGTCGGAAGCCAACTGATCCAAGAGACGCCTGCGCAGCAGTCGTCAGCGCCAAAGGCGCTTGGCTGGGTTAGGGATCACTCATGTCGCGCAGCGATGTGGGTGATCACAGAACCCTTCTGTCGCAAGCCAACTGATCCAAACTAACGCCCGCCTCGCGGGCGTTCCCCATTGCGCCCGTTAGAATCCGCCCCGACTCGAATTGAACCTTTTCGATTGATCTGATTCCCTTAATCCTGGAGATTTTCACAATGGCTTCTTCCGACAAACAAGACGACAACGAACGCATTGCCCTGTGGCTTGTTGGCCTTGTCATCGCAATTTTGCTGGTCAGCATCACTTCTTACGTACTGATCAAGCAGCGTCACCGTGCGGCCCCCGCACCTGTGGCCGTGGCCGCCATGTCCGATGCGGATCTGTACGACGCGCCGCTGAGTGGCGAGTTGCTGGCGACCGTGCACTTCGGTTTTGCCGAAGCTACCGTGCCGGTTGAGGCCGCCCCCGACCTGGCCCGTGCGATGGAAGCCTTGATGGCCGCACCAGCGCGCAAGATCGTTATCGCCGGTTTTCATGACGCCAGTGGCGACGCGGCCAAGAATGCCGAGTTGGCCAAGCAACGCGCCATCGCGACGCGCTCGGTGCTGACCGCCGCTGGTGTGGACGCTGGCCGCATCTTGCTGCGCAAGCCTGAGTCGACCCTGGCCGACGGCACTGCCGACGAAGCCCGCCGGGTGGAGATCCGTTTGCTGGACTGAGGAACGGATGGGCCGCTCTTGTCGGCCTTTGAATCAAAAAAAACGCCGCCAGTGAATGATCGCTGGCGGCGCTTTTTTTCTGGGCGTTCAATGCTCAGCGCAAGCGAAACACGGCAACGGTGGCGACCAAGTCATCGGCCTGCAGCCGCAAGCTGCTGGCGGAGGCGGCCATTTCTTCCACCAAGGCCGCGTTTTGTTGGGTCGTGTGATCCATCTGTGTGACCGCCTCGCCGACCTGAGCCACGCCGCTGGCCTGCTCTTTGCTGGCCGAGCTGATTTCGCCCATGATGTCGGTGACGCGTTTGATCGAGCTAACCACCTCGCCCATCGTCACGCCGGCCTGGTCGACCAGTTGTGTGCCCGCCTCTACCCGCTCAACACTGTCATTGATCAGGCTCTTGATCTCCTTGGCCGCCTCGGCCGAACGGCCCGCCAAGCTGCGCACCTCGCTGGCGACCACGGCAAAACCGCGCCCTTGCTCCCCCGCACGGGCTGCTTCGACGGCCGCATTCAGCGCCAGGATATTGGTCTGAAAAGCGATGCCGTCGATGACCGAGATGATGTCCGATATCTTGCGCGAGCTCTCATTGATGCCCTTCATCGTCTCCACCACCTGTCCGACGATATTGCCGCCCTCGATGGCAATGCTTGAGGCGCTGGCGGCCAGTTGGTTGGCGTGGCGTGTGCTTTCGGCGTTTTGCCTGACGGTGGCGCCGAGCTGCTCCATCGACGCGGCGGTCTGCTCCAAGGCGCTGGCTTGTTGCTCGGTGCGGGCACTCAGGTCCAAATTACCCTGCGCAATCTCGGCGCTGGAGGTGGCCACTTGCTCGGCCCCCTGGCGCACCGTGCTGACGACTTGGGTGAGGTTGTCCTGCATGGCCTTGAGCCTGGCCATCAGGCTGCTGTGGTCGCCGGAGCGCAAGTTCAGGGGCTGACTCAAATCACCGGAGCCGACGCGTTCGGTGACCGCAGCGGCCTCGGCCGGCTCCGCCCCCAAAGCATGGCTGATGGCGCGGATAGTCAGCCAGCCAATCAGGCCGGAAATGCCCAGGCCCAACACAATTGCGACGATTGATGCCCAGCGGATCGTCGAGTAGCGCGCCGCAGCCTCGTCGTATTCCTGCTTTGCCACATCGATTTGCAATTGCATCAAGGCCTCGGCCCCAGTTTTGACCGGCGCAAACAGCGCCGGCAGCGCGGTCTTGACCAGCTTTTCCACCGTCGGCATGTCATCGGCCTTCAAGGCCTCCACCGCCGGCAGCAAGCCTTGTTGTACGAACTGTTTGCGATCCGCGCCCCACGTCTTGGCCAAACGGGCCTCCTCAGGCGTCAGATAGGTCAGCAGATAAGCATCCCAGAGCTTGGTAATGGTGGCGATATTGGCCTCGACCGTGTTGATCGCGGCTCGCACCGTTTGCGGGGTTTGGTCCGCCAGCGCGGTGGTAATCGCCAGGCGGTTGCTGACCACCATGGACTCGATCTGGCCGATTTGCACGGCCGTGATGGTGCGGTCTTCATAAACGGTTTTCAGCGAGGCGTTGGAGCTGGAAATACCGTAGAGGCCAAGCCCGCCGACGAGCAGCAATGCCAATGAAAAAATGGCCAGCAACAGCAGCAAGCGCGTGGAAATCTTCATCGTCACTCCTTGGAATTCGCATAACTTCGATGCGCAGGGGGCTACCGTCGATCTTTGCTGCTAGCCTATTCGAAGCTGCCCCGGTTTGTCCAGCGCTTTGGCAATGCAGCCCACCGCGACGGCGTCCTCAAAGCCATGCCGCCTGAAGGTGTCCAGCACCGCGTCCACCGCCTCCGGCGCGCAAGAAACCAAGAGGCCGCCGCTGGTCTGGGGGTCGCTCAGCAGGGCCCGCGCCATGCTGGAGAACTCCGCCGGCAGATGAATATCGTGCCCATAAGCGGCCCAGTTGCGCCCCGACGCACCGGTGACGATGCCTTGTGCCGCCAAGTCCGCCACGCCCGGCAGCAAGGGCACCTGCTCCCATTCCAGCCAGACATCGCAGCCGGCACCGCGCGCCAATTCCAGCGCGTGGCCGGCCAGGCCAAAGCCGGTCACATCGGTCAGCGCATGCACGCCGTCCAGCGTCGCCAGGTCCGGCCCCGGCGTGTTCAATTTCGTCGTAACGGAAATCATCCGCGCATAGCCTTGCTCGCCGAGCAAATCTTTTTTGAGTGCCGCCGACATAATGCCAACGCCCAGCGGCTTGCCCAGCACCAAGACATCGCCCGGCTGCGCGTCGGCATTGCGCTTGACCCGGCTCGGGTGCACCAGGCCCAGCGCCACCAGGCCGTAGATCGGCTCGACCGAGTCGATCGTGTGGCCGCCCGCAATCGGGATGCCCGCCGCGCGGCAGACCGAGGCACCGCCCTCCAGAATGCGGCCAATCGTCTGGGTCGACAGCACATTGATGGGCATGCCGACCAGAGCCAAGGCCATGATGGGCCGCCCGCCCATCGCATAGACATCGCTGATTGCATTGGTGGCGGCAATGCGACCGAAGTCGAAGGGGTCATCGACGATGGGCATGAAGAAGTCAGTGGTGGCTATCAACGCCTGTTCGTCATTGAGCTTGTAGACGGCCGCATCGTCGGCAGTTTCGATGCCCACCATCAGCTCGGGTGGGATGGGGAAACCGGTCGTGCCTTTGAGAATTTCGGACAGCAGGCCGGGTGCAATCTTGCAGCCGCAGCCGCCGCCATGGGAGAGCGAGGTCAAGCGGGGTTCAGGCTTAGAGATGGTCATGCTTGAAGGGATCTGTTGAGCTTGTGGGGGAGGGTGGACAGCGGTCAGCATAGCCGGATCCTTGTGTTGTTCACACCGTGTTGTCATCTGCGGCAAGGCGAAGGCGATTGGTTTTCGCGTGGCCTTCCGCGCGGACTTTGGGCACGCCCTGCCAACTTGAGTTCCAATGCCGGCTGAGAATTCTTTTTGGAGTGAGCCATGTCTGTCGTCAATCGTCGCCATCTGAACCAAACCCTCGTTGCGGCTGTGTTGGCCTTTGCGGGCCTGTCCGCGCAGGCGCAGGCCCAAGTGTTCCGTGTCACCGCCATCCCCGACGAGTCACCGACCGAGTTGGCCCGCAAGGCTGCACCACTGATGCGCTACCTGGAGGCCCAGTTGGGCGTCAAGGTCGAGTTCACGCCGGTGACCGACTATGCGGCGGCCGTCGAGGCTCTGGTCAACAAGAAGGTTGATCTGGCCTGGTTCGGTGGCTTTACCTTTGTGCAGGCCAATGCGCGCTCGGGCGGCAAGATGCTGCCCTTGGTGCAGCGCGAGGAAGACAGCAAATTCCGCTCGGTCTTCATCACGTCTGATCCCGCCATCAAGAGCTTGGCTGACCTGAAGGGCAAGGACGTGTCTTTTGGCTCGCAGAGCTCAACCTCCGGCCACTTGATGCCGCGCAGCTTTGTGCTTCAAGCGGGCTTGAATCCGGACAAGGATTTCCGCCGGGTCGCCTATAGCGGCGCGCATGACGCCACCATCGCCGCAGTTGCCGCCGGCAAGGTCCAGGCCGGCGCATTGAATATCTCGGTGTGGGAGAAGTTTGTGGCCGATAAAAAGGTCGATACCGAGCGGGTGAGGGTGTTCTACACCACGCCTTCTTATTACGACTACAACTGGACCGTGCATGCCGATATGCCTGCGGCGCAGCGCGAAAAAATCACCAAGGCTTTTTTGAGTCTGAGCCGCGATGACGCCGCCGGCAAGGAAATTCTTGACTTGCAGCGCGCGACGCGGTTTATCCCCACCCAGCCCGACAACTACAAGGGCATTGAGGCCGCCGCGCACAGCGCCGGCCTGCTTTGACGCGAGTTTGCTGATTTGAAGCTGTCGCTTTGCGCCGTAGACGCAGCGCCCCTGGCTGCGGGCGCTGCTCGGGCGCCGGTCTTGCGTGGCCTGAGTTTGAGCGTCGAGGCGGGGGAAGCTGTCGCGGTGATCGGGCCTTCCGGGGCCGGCAAGACCACGCTCTTGCAACTGCTGGCCTGCGCTTTGCGGCCGCTGGCGGGTCAGTACGAACTCGATGGCAGCAGTCCCTGGCGCTTGGGGTCCGGCGACTTGCGGGCCCTGCGTGGCCGGCTGTTTTTGGCGCCGCAAGTGCCACCTTTGCCGCCCAGGCAAAGAGTGGTGACGGCGGTTCTGGCCGGCTGCTTGCCGGGCTGGAGTTTCAGGCGCAGTCTGCGCTCGCTGCTCTATCCGGTCGATATTGGTGCTGCTCACGCCGCGCTGGCCGCCTTCGATCTGGAAGACAAGCTGTTCGAGCGCGTGGACCGACTCTCCGGCGGTGAGCGCCAGCGGGTCGGGCTGGCAAGGGCTTGGGTCAGTCCGGCCAAGCTGTGGCTGCTGGATGAGCCCCTCTCCGCCTTGGACCCGATGCGCACGAGCTTGGTCGCGCAAGCCTTGGTGCAGGAGGCGCGCCGGCGCGGCGTGACCCTGCTGGCCTCGCTGCATCATGTGGAGATGGCTCTGGCGCATTTCCCGCGCATCATTGGCTTGCGCCAGGGTCAGGTCTTGTTCGACCTGCCTGCGAATGAAGTCACCCCGGCCTTGCTGGCGCAGCTGTATGCCCAGCACGAACTTGAACTGGCGTCCGGGCAAATGCCGGAGCAAGCCTTGCCTGCTCCGCCACCCTTGCCGCAGATGGTGTGTCGTTGAGCGGATCGTCCTCGGCCGGCGCAGTGCCATCACGCGACCCCGCTTGGCGGGGGCGCGTGTTCTGGCTGGGCGCGGCCGTGGCCTTGCTGTGGCCGCTGGCGGTGCTGACCGAGTTCCGCCCTTGGATATTGTTGGAGCCGCAGAGTTTGGCCGTCACGGCGCGATTTTTGGCGGACTTTTTCCCGCCCAAACTCGAACTTGAGTTTTTGCGCATGGTGGCACTTGAGGCTTGGCGCACGGTGGCGATGGCCACTGCCGGCATCAGTTTGGCTTTGTTGGGCGCCGTGCCGCTGGGGCTGCTGGCCACGCGCAGCCTCTCGGTCTCGGCCCTGAGTGGCCGCATGGCTCAGGGGCCTGCTGCACTGCGCTTGGGCACCCGTTGGCTGTTGGTACTGTTGCGCAGCGTACCGGAGCTGGTCTGGGCCTTGATCTTTGTGCGGGTGGTGGGCCTGGGCGTCACCGCCGGCGTGCTGGCGATTGCGCTCAGTTACGCGGGTATGTTGGGCAAGGTCTATGCGGAAATCTTGGAGAGCGGCGACACCGAGTCCACGCGTATCCTACTGCGCAATGGCGCTGGGCGCATGCAGGCATTTTTCTACGCATTACTGCCTCAAAATGCCGCCGAACTCAGCAGTTACACCGTCTACCGCTGGGAATGCGCGATTCGCTCCTCGGTGGTGCTGGGCTTTGTCGGCGCCGGCGGCCTGGGCCAACAGATCGACGCGTCTATGAAGATGTTCAATGGCGCCGAGGTGGCCACGATGCTGCTGGTGTTTGTGTTCTTGGTCGCCCTGGCCGACACCATCAGCGCCGCGCTCAGAGGGGCGCTGCGGTGAAGCCTTACCCGCAAGCGCGGCTGAGCATAGGCCGGCGTGGCTTGGCTGCATGCTTGGCTTTGCTGGGCTTGGTGCTGGCGAGCTTTGCCACGCTTGATCTGCAATGGGCGCAGATGTTTTCACTCGAGGCTGCGCGCAGCATGGGGCGCTTTGTGGCGGAGTTTTTTCCGCCCGATCTGAGCCTGCCTTTTGTTGCCAAGGTGGCTTTTGCCTCGCTGGAGACCTTGGCGATGTCTGCGCTGGGCAGCTTGATTGCTGCATGTGCGGGGCTGCTGCTGGCCTTGGGTGCGGCGCGCTTGCATGGCCAGGATTCGGCGCTGGCGCGGCGCCCGACGCGCTGGCTCTTGAATGCCTTGCGCGCGGTACCGGAGTTGGTCTGGGCTAGCCTGCTCTTGATCTCGGCCGGCCTGGGGCCGTTTGCAGGCACTTTGGCCTTGGCCGCACACACCACGGGCGTGTTGGGGCGGCTGTTCGCCGAGGCGATCGAGAACTGCAGCGAAGGGCCAGGTTTTGCCTTGCGCGTGCAGGGGGCCGGCAACTTGCGGGTATTTTTGTATGCGACGCTGCCGCAGGTCTTGCCGCAGTTGATCAGCTACACCTTGTACCGCTGGGAGAACAATATTCGCGCGGCCGCCGTGCTGGGCGTGGTGGGAGCGGGCGGCCTGGGCCAGCTGCTGGGCTTTCATATGGGCTTGTTCCATATGAACAAGACCGCCACCATCCTGGCCGCGATGCTGCTGCTGGTGGCCTTGGTGGATTTGCTCAGCGACCGATTGCGCCGCGCGCTGGCTTGACAAGGGCTTTCCCGCCTCTCCGAATGGAGGGTATGCAAAGCCAATAGCTTGGCTTGCAAAGTCGGTCGCCTCGGCTCAGCTGCCGCCATCATCGGCAGCTGCAAAAACAAGCCGAACAAGAGGCGTCAAGATGCTGGAGCAAAAGCCGTGCGACAAGGTCGGCCAGGGCGCTGATGAGCCGATGTCGCGGCGTGACTATTGCTGGTTCCGCATGGACGGGGTCAGCAATTTGATGGTCATCAACAGCGTGTTGATGTTCGAGGGGGCGCTGGACTTTGACGCGCTGCGGCGCACGATCGCTCAGCGCCTGCCCAACTACGCCAGGTTTACGCAGCGGGTGCAGCTGAGGCGGCGTGGCCGCTTCTCTTTGCCTCAAGCCTTTTGGGTTCAAGATCCTGACTTTGAGATTGCACGGCATGTGCAATTTGATGCCGGGGCGGCAGCGGTGAGCGAGTCTCAACTGCAAGCCTTGCTGGGGTTGCAGGCCTTGCTGCCCCTGGCCAAGGACAGGCCGCTTTGGCATATGCAGGTCTTGACCCGCGTCGGTGGCGGTTTTGCGATCGTGTTTCGCCTGCACCATTGCATCACCGACGGCCTAGGCCTCGTTCATGTGTTGAAGCATCTGACCGATGACAGCATGGGCCACGCTGGCCAGGCGGCGCTGGAATGGCATCCGGCCTATGCGCAGCCGCAAGCCCATCCCACACTTTGCAAACGCATGCACCGGCTGGTTTTTTGGACTCGCATAACCGCGCAGCTGGCCCGTTTGGCTTTGTTGATACCGGATAGCCGCAGTTCCCTGAAACGGCCGCTGAGCGCCGATAAATGCATGTTGCAGCTGCCCGCGATGCAGCTCGATCTGGTGCGCAGCATCGCCAAAAGCATGCAAGCCACCGTCAATGATGTGTGGGTGGCGGCGGTGGCGGGTGCGCTGCGTGCCTATCTGCAGGAGCGCGGGGAGCCTGCGGCCCAGCGAGCGCTGCGCGCAGCGGTCACCTTCAATCTGCGCAACAAGGCCGATGCGTTTTTGCTGGGCAATCATTTTGGCCTGGTGGCTGTTGACCTGCCCAGCGACGCCGCCCGCGCCTTGGATCGCCTCGCGCTTGCCAGCGCGCGCATGAGGGCCATCAAGGCTTCGCATCAGCCGCACGCGACGATGTTCTTCTTGAGCTTGAGTGGCTATTTGCCGGCCGCGCTGCAGCGCTGGGTGCTCAAGCTCTTTACCTCCAAAGGCTCGGTGGTCCTGACCAATGTGGAGGGCCCGCCGCAGCCGCGCTTTTTGGCCGGCGCGCGGCTGCAAGACGCGATCTGCTGGGTGCCGCAGGCGGGCACCATGGGCGTTGGCTTCGCGCTGATGTCCTACGCCGGGCAAATCCAGATCAGCATGTTCGCCGACCGCAGCCAAGTCGCCGATCCGCAGCGCCTGATGGACTTGGTCGGCGAGGCCTTTGTGCAGTTGGAAAAGGAAACGCGCTTCAGCGCTTTTGCACTGCTGCAGGGCCGTCCGGCCTTGCCGGCAGCGATTGTTGCGCCGACTATCTCAGCGACCGTCGCGTCGACTATCTCGTCGCCTATTTGGCCGGCCGAGTCGGCGGGTTGACGCCGCACAGATCGAGGTGATTGGGGTTGTGCACAAACCAGCCGCCCCGATTGCGCCGTGCCGCCAGCAACTCGGTCCAGGTCTCGCTGTCGGTGCGCAGCACTTGCAGGGCAGGGCGCTCCTCAAGCGGCATATCGGCCAGCAGACGCACGCGCTGGATCGGCTGACGCTGTTCGGCTTGCTCGTAAAAACCCATGTTCGGGCCGCCACGTTGCAGGCTGGCCAGCAATTCCATGCCTTTCAAAACCCGGCCGACCACGGTGATGTTCAGGTCCAGGCCGCGCGGTGCCTGTCCAATCACCGCATAGAGCTCGGCGCCGGTGCTGGAATCAACTGCGTCACTGCGCCCAGCGCCAACGGTTCCATAGCAATGCGCGAGCCAGGCGCGGCCAGTCTTGGGGTCGGCGGCGACGGGGAAGCCGTCGACAAAGCCCGTTAGCGAGGCCCATCCGTCCAGGTCTGGCAGGCGGGCCAAGGGCAGACCTTTGAGCGGGACGGAAAACTCTGCCGGCAATTTGGGCGCAGCCGCACCCAGCGGCTTGGCCAGGGCCGGGTCGTCGGCATGGGGGTCACCCCATTGCGCGACAAAGTTGTCTTGCACGCGTACGACGGCCAGGCCGTCATAAAAGCCCCCGTGGGCCAGCGCACGGATATTGAGCGTGTGCAGCGGTGCGAAGCGCGGCGCCAGCTCGATCAAGACTTGACCCTTGACCTGGCCTTGGGTCAATTCCATCAGCAGCGTGTTCTCGGGGTCCAGCCCGCGCCAATGGCTGTCGGGCGATTGGGCCAAAATTTCTGCGCCGCTGCGGGGATTGGCCTTGACGCCTGCCGCAGCTGTTGGCTTGGCCGCGGCTGCCGAAGGCGTTGCTGCTACAGGTTTTGCGCCGGGCTTTTTCTTCGCCGGGGCTGTGGCGACAGTCTTGGTGGGCGTCTTTTTGACGCTGTTCTTCGTCGGGGGCGTGGCGTGAGCGGCCTGGCTGATGAGCAAGGCGGCGGTGAGCAAGGCAAGCAAGGGTTTGAGTTTTCTTGGCATGGTTGGGGTCTTCTCCAGGTGCGGGAGCATACGTCCTTTGCGGGGTGGCTTCCGGCGTCGGGGCTTGACCGTGTGGGCGAGACTTGACCCCTTCTTTAAGTTTCTTTTGAATTTGGCGCGCCTCGGTGCATCTGCTCGTTCAGCACTATGCCGGGAGTTCGCCCCGGCGGGCGACCTTCTTTGGCTGCGCCGAAACTTCGTTTTCTTGGCGCACAAGAAAGAAGGCAAAGAAAGCGCCCCTGCCGCATGGCCCTGCGGGTCCGCTCAGTGCTCAAATTTGCCGGGCCGCGCCCAACTCACTGCGCTACGCTGTGTTCAGACAAGGGGCGCGAAATCAGTCTTTGAAGTCGCTGCGCGACGCCCGGTAAATTTTCCGCTCCTCGCCCATGCAGAAGGGGAATTCCAAAGAACACGGCTCGCTGCGCATCGCCTCGATGGGTGCTGCGCTGCGCGCAGGCACCTTGCAAGTCGATGCCCCGCCTCTCAAGTCTTGCCGATATTCTTGAGACCCCGGCTTTCGGTGGCTAAATGGGACGCCGAAAAGTTCGGGGGGGCTATTTTTTACACCTGACCCTGGCCTTTACGATTCGCGTGGAATCGTGACCTTCACTGCTTATGAATGCATGGAACTGGACGGGTAGAGGTAGCGAAAATGAATTGGAAATGGGTATGCAAATGACGGAGTTTCAACTTGCGTTGAAGGGTGTTGGCATCGATGAGATTGTGACGAGTGGAGGTCTTACCAGGCTACTTTCCCTACGGAAACTGTTGCTTGCCGGGCTTGGCCTGTCTCTAGCGCTAACACTCTATGGCTGTGGACCATCTGAGCAGCAAAAGGCCGAGCAGCGGCGGATCGACTGCTTGAACAAGCCATGCGAAGGTGACGTCGTTCCGAAGGTAAGCGCTGGCAACGTAGCCATGAAAGTCGGCGGGCGCTATTTTTCTGTGCCCAAAGCCTATCGACTGGACTTTCTGGGCTTGGCCTTTTACTGGCCCAGCAAAACACCTTTGACTGGGCCACCCGAAGGAGGGAGCTTTCCCGAGAAAGGGCAGCCGTTCTATGACATTGCCATCGAGCTCGACTTTGTCCCTGAGCCAGCCTCGATTGAACTCAGCGACATGATTGCAATGGCCGAGAAGAAGGGTCGGCCCGTGACCCTCATCAGCCAATCAACAAACCTTGATGTTGTGACTGTTCAACTTCGAGAACAGCCGACCGAGTTGAGCACGATCTACGTCGCAAAGAATGCGAGCTATCTATCTGGCAAACCGGCGGCCATGGGGTGTACACATGCCAGAAAAGATGACCGATGCTCGGCTTACTTTGCCTGGGGCCAAGGAATGCATATCAGCGTGAGCTTTAACCAGCGGCATGCCCAGGACTGGCCGCAAATCTACTCCGAGATCGAACGTGTCTTGGCGCTCGTGAAACCACTTTGAAAATCTACACCTCTCGGGGTCAGATCCCAAAAATATAGTGAAGACCCGACCCTCAAGCCATCGACTGGCGAGGTGCCAGCGCGCTGCGCGGCACCCATCGAGGCGATGCGCAGCGAGCCGAGTTCTTGGGTGTTCACCCCTTCTGCATGGGCGAGGAGCGGAAAATTTGCCGGGCGTCGCGCAGCGACTTCAAGAACTGGTTTCGCGCCCCTTGTATGAACGCAGCGTAGCGAAGTGAGTTGGGCGCGGCTCGGCAAATTTGAGCATCCGAGCGGACCCCGCAGGGGCCATGCGGCAGGGTCGCCTTCTCTGGCCTACTTCTCTTGGCGAGACAAGAGAAGTAGGTCGCCCGCCGGGGCGAACTCCCGGCATCGTGCAGGTAGAGCAATTCAGCCGGGGCCGAACAATGGCTCCGTACAATCGGACAAATGGCCTTTGTTCACTTACGCACCCACACCGAATTCTCCGTCGTCGACGGCACCCTCAGAATCGACGACGCGGCCTCCGCGGCCGCCAAAGACGGGCAAATCGCCTGCGCGATCACCGACCTGGCCAATCTGTTTGGCGGCATCAAGTTCTATAGCGGCATGCGCAAGAAGGGCGTCAAGCCGATTCTGGGTGCCGATTGCTGGCTGGAGCCGGAAGGCTCGGACAAGAACCCCAGCCGTTTTTTGCTGCTGGTGCAAAACAAACAGGGCTATCTGAATCTGTGCGAGTTGCTCTCAAGAGCTTGGATTCAGAACGTCCAGCGCAACCAGGCCTGCTTGAAATGGGAATGGTTGTCTGAACTGAACGAAGGCTTGATTTGCCTGTCGGGCGCGCAGTTTGGCGGCCTGGGCGCTGCCTTGTTGGCCGGCGACAAGCCGCGCGCACTGGACTGGGCCGGGCGCTTCCAAGAGATCTTTCCACAGCGTTTTTATATCGAGTTGCAGCGCGCGGGGCTGGCCGGGCAAGAGGCGCTGGTGCAGGCCAGCGTGCCTTTCGCGGCCGAACTGGGCTTGCCGGTCGTCGCCACGCATCCGGTGCAGTTTTTGGGCACCGAGGACTTCGAGGCCCATGAGGCGCGGGTTTGCGTGGCCGAGGGCGAGACGCTGAGCAACCCCAAACGCATCAAGCGTTTCTTGCCCGGCCAGTACTTTCGCAGTCAGGCCGAGATGGAGGTGCTGTTTGCTGACATTCCCTCGGCGATTGCCAATACGGTGGAGATTGCGCGGCGCTGCAGCCTGAGCCTGGTGCTGGGCAAGCCGCAGCTGCCGGAGTTCCCGACCCCGCTGGTCGACGGCGTCAAGATGACGCCCGATGATTATTTCCGTTATGCCTCGCACGAGGGACTGAAAGAGCGGATGGTGCTGCTCTATCCGAACGAGGATAAACGCGCCGAGCAGATGCCACGTTACATCGCCAGGCTGGAGTTCGAGCTCGAGACGATTGTGAAGATGGGCTTCCCCGGCTACTTCCTGATCGTGTCGGACTTCATCTGGTGGGCCAAGAACAATGGCTGCCCGGTGGGGCCCGGCCGGGGTTCGGGCGCGGGCTCGCTGGTCGCCTATGTGCTGAAGATCACCGACCTCGACCCGTTGCAATACAACCTGCTGTTCGAGCGCTTCTTGAACCCTGAGCGGGTTTCGATGCCCGACTTCGACATCGACTTCTGCCAGGGTAACCGCGACCGCGTCATCGACTACGTCAAGGACAAGTACGGCCGCCCTGCAGTCAGCCAAATTGCCACCTTCGGCACCATGGCTGCCAAGGCGGCGCTGCGTGACATTGGCCGCGTGCTGGGCATGGGCTATGGCCAAGTCGACTCGATCGCCAAGCTGATCCCGGCGCCTCCTGGCAAAACGGTCACGCTGGCCAAGCTGCCGGAGAACTTCGACCCGGCCAAGGAGAAAATGATCTACGCGCGCCACGAGGCGCCCGAGATCGATCAGCGCGAGGCGCAGGAAGAAGAGGTGGCCGAGCTCTTGAAGCTGGCCGCCCGCGTCGAAGGCATGGTGCGCAATATCGGCATGCATGCCGGGGGCGTGTTGATTGCGCCCGGCAAGATCACCGATTTTTGCCCGCAATACCAGCAGCCCGGCTCGAACAGCGCGGTCAGCCAATACGACAAGGACGACGTCGAGGCGGTGGGTCTGGTCAAGTTCGACTTTTTGGGCCTGGCCACGCTGACGATTCTGGAGTTGGCCAAAGACTTCATCATTGCCCGCTACCCGGAGCAAAAGAACTTCAGCTTCGAGACCATTCCGCTCGATGACCGCAAGACCTACAAGCTGTTCTCGGAAGGGCTGACCGAGTCGGTGTTCCAGTTTGAATCCAGCGGCATGCAGCGCATGTTGAAGGATGCCAAGCCTTCGCGTCTGGAAGACCTGATCGCGCTGAACGCGCTGTATCGGCCAGGCCCGATGGACTTGATCCCGACCTTTGTGGCGCGCAAGCATGGCAAGGAAGTGGTGGTCTACCCGCATCCCTTAACGGAGCCGGTGCTGAGCGAGACCTACGGCATCATGGTCTACCAGGAGCAGGTGATGCAGACCGCGCAGGTCTTGGGCGGCTATTCCCTGGGCGGCGCCGATATGCTGCGCCGCGCGATGGGCAAGAAGAAAGCCGAGGAGATGGCCGAGCACCGGGCGATCTTCCGCAAGGGTGCGGCCGTCAACGGTCTGGACGAGGCCCAAGCCGACGAAGTGTTCGACTTGATGGAGAAGTTTGCCGGCTACGGCTTCAACAAGTCGCACGCCGCCGCTTACTCTTTGCTGGCCTATCACACCGGTTGGCTGAAGGTGCATTTCACGGCCGAGTTCTTCGCCGCGAACATGACGATTGAAATGGACGACACCGACAAGCTCAAGGTCTTGCTGAATGACGCCAAGCTGTTCGGCATCACGTTTGAGCCGCCTAACGTCAACCTCGGTGTGCACCGGTTCGAGCCGATTACCAACAAGCTGATCAATTACGGGCTGGGTGCGATCAAGGGCACCGGCAAGGGCGCGATCGACTCGATCGTGGCGGTCCGAAAAGCCGGTGGCGAGTTCAAGAGCTTTTACGACTTTTGCAAGCGCATTGATCGCAAGGCGGTCAATAAGCGCGTGGTTGACGCGCTGATCAAGGCCGGCGCCTTTGACAAGCTGGAGGCGGACCGTGCCCGCCTGCTGGCCAGCGTGGCGCGCGGCTACACCCACGCAGAGACGCAGGAGGCCAATGCCAATCAGGGCGGGCTGTTCGATTTTGGCGACTCCCACGCGTCAAGCACCGCCGAGCCTGACTTGGTGGAGGCCGCCCCCTGGAGCATCAAGGAGCGCCTGACGCTGGAGAAGACCGCGATTGGCTACTACCTGAGCGGCCATCTGTTCGACCAGAGCGGCGAGGAAGTGCGCCGCATGGTCAAGCGCCGGGTCGCCAATATCGAGGACGCCGCGCAGAGCCGCGAGGTGGTGATGCTGGCCGGCATCGTCAGCGATCTGCGCGTCATCAATGGCAATCGGGGCCGGGTGGCGATCTTCAAGCTAGACGACAAGAGTGACTTCATCGAGGCGGTGGCCAACGAGGAATTGCTGAACCTGCACAAAGACCTGCTGGTCGACGACGAGTTGCTGATTCTGCAGGGCAAGGTGCAGATGGACCGCTTTGCCGGCGGCTTCCGTTTCAATGTGCAAGCGGTATGGGATCTGGCCGGCGCGCGCGCGCGCTTTGGCAAGTATTTCTATGTGCCGGTGCGGCGCAGCCTGCCCGCGCTGCAGGATGTGATCAAGCAATGGCCCGCACGACTGCTGGAAACGGAGCAGGGTCAGGTCAGGCAGGGCTTGAAAATGACCACTCACCATTTCTTGTTCGGTGAACACGCGGGGGCGGAGTTCAAGATTGAGTTGGGCGAGGAAAGCCGCTTCTGGCCCAGTGATGAGGCCTTGGCGCAATTGCGCTTGGCGACGCAGGATCCGCAGGGCGGTCCAGTGTCGCAAATCATCTACGACTGAGGACGGCGCAGGGCTAACTTACGGTTTCCCGCCTTTTTTGAAGGCTTGAGCCCGCACAAATAGGCGATGATTCACCGCATTGCCGACCATGCCCAACGCCACCCCAACCCTAACCACAGCTTCAAGGCCAAGCTTTGGACCTTGCGGCCTTATCCTCACCGGAGGCGGCGCGCGTGCGGCCTATCAAGTCGGTGTGTTGGCGGCGGTGGCGCAGTTGCGCCGCGATGCCGGCTTCAGCGGTGCCAGCCCTTTTCCCATCATTGCCGGCACTTCGGCGGGTGCGATCAACGCGGCCACCTTGGCCTGCCATGCGGATGATTTTGACGGCGCCGTGGATGGGCTGGTGCATCTGTGGCAGAACCTGCATGTCGACCAGATTTACAGTGCCGACGCCTTTGGCATCATCCGCACCGGCGCGCGCTGGTTACGCTTGATGAGCTTGGGCTGGGCGGTGGCGCGTTGGCGCCGCACCCAGCCGCGCAGCCTGCTCGATAACGCCCCGCTGGCGGCTTTGCTGCACCGGTGGATAGAGATGGATCGTCTGGACCAGATGCTGGCGGCCGGCCATATGCATGCGCTGGCGATCAGTGGCTCCAGCTACACGTCTGGGCAGCACATTACGTTTTATCAAACCCAAAAGCCCATCACGCCCTGGTCGCGTTCGCAGCGCATTGCCGTCAGAACGCAATTGACGGTCGAGCACTTGACGGCCTCCGCAGCGATCCCCTTCATCTTCCCGGCGCAGTCCTTGGATCTGGATGGTCAGCCCGAATGGTTTGGTGATGGTTCGATGCGCCAGAGTGCGCCGATTTCGCCGGCCATCCATCTCGGCGCCGAGCGCATTTTGGTGATTGGTGCGGGCCGCATGCATGAACCGCCGGGCAGCCGGCGCTCCGCGCTGGTAACGGGTCACCCCAGCATGGCGCAGATTGCCGGCCATGCCTTGTCAAATATTTTTTTGGACGCGTTGGCGGTGGACGTGGAGCGCTTGCAGCGCATCAACAATACGCTGGCCTTGCTGCCGCAGCAGGCCAGGGAAGCGACGCCTTTGCGGCCGGTTGAGGTCTTGGTGATAGCGCCCAGCCGGCGTCTGGATGACTTGGCGGCCGAGCATCAAGGCAGCTTGCCGCCGACGATCAAAGGCCTTTTGCGCAGTGTCGGGGTGGCAGGCGAAGGCAAGGGTGCGAGCGGATCGGCGCTGACCAGCTACTTGCTGTTTGAGCCCTCGTTCACCGGCGAGTTGATCAACTTGGGCATGAGCGACACCTTGGCGCGGCGCGCGGAGGTACAGGCCTTTTTTGGTTGGCCGGAACAAGCCTTGCAATGCGACCCGGCCTCGATGCGGCGGCGCAAAGCCGGCTTTGCCGAGACGGTGCCCGGGGCGATGAATCACTCGGGGTAGGCTGTTCCGTTCACGCGCAGACCCAGAGCGGAGAGTTTGCTGGCCTTGGCCGGGCCTATGCCACGCACGCGGTGCAGCAGATCGGCCCAATCGCTGAAGAGGGCCAGGGCCCGCGCGTTCAGCAGCTTTTCCACCAAGCCCGGCCCCAGGCCGGGCAGCGACTCCAACTCGGCGCGGCTGGCTTCGTTGGCTTCGAGCAGCTTCATTTGCGCCCTGGTGTGCCCGGCCAGGAAGCACATGAAACCAGTCAGCAAGCTGCGGCGCCGCATCAGGAGCAGGTCCTTAGGCTATTCGCCGTGTTGCGCCCGCACCATCGCGGCATAGGCACCATCGACGGCTATCAACTCGGCGTGCGAGCCGCTTTCCAGCACTCGGCCGGCGCCCAGCACATGGATGCTGTCGGCCGAGCGAACCGTGGACAAGCGGTGCGCGATGACGATCAAGGTCTTGCGACCCTGCCATTGCTCCAGCGCTTGTTGTACGGCGCGTTCGCTCTCGGTGTCGAGCGCGGAGGTGGCCTCATCAAACACCCAGACAGGTGCATCGCGGTAGAGCGCGCGCGCGATGGCCAGGCGCTGGCGCTGGCCGCCCGAGAGCTTGCTGCCGTTGGCGCCAATGATGGTGTCCAGCCCTTGCGGCAGGCCAAGTGCAAAGTCCCACAGATTGGCGGCACGCAAGGCCTGCTCCAACTTGGCTTCATCGCGGGGCTGGGCGTAGGCGATGTTGTCGGCCACCGAGGCGTCAAACAGCACGATGTCTTGCGACACCACCGCGAACTGGCGGCGCAGATTGCCCTTGCGAAGCTCGCTGACCTCAACCCCGTCGAGCGTGACGCTGCCGGAATCGGCCTGACCGAAGCCCAGCAGCAGATGGACGATGGAGCTCTTGCCTGCGCCCGAGGCGCCGACCAGGGCGGTGGTTTGACCGGCTGCGAACTTGAGCGTCAGCCCATTGAGCGCCGGGCGGTCGGCGTCCGGGTACAGCAGATGAACATCCTGCATCTGGATCTCGCCCTTGCAGTCCTGAAGTTCCTTGGTCCCCTTGTCGGGCTCAACCGGCATGTCCAGCAAGCTCATGCAGCCGCGTGCGATCACCAGCGCGCCGGTGATGGGCGGCATCAAGTCGCTGAGATGGCGCAGGCGTGAGGTCAGCAAGAGCAGGCCGGTGATGAAGGCGGCGAACTCGCCCACGCCGGTATTGGCTTGGCGCGCTTGCAGCAAGGCCAGGCAGACGATCAAAGACAAACCCCAGCTTGCGACGAACTGCGACAAGGGTTGCGTCATGGCTGCCGCCGCAGCCGACTTCAGGTTGTTGCGCTGCACCTGCCGGGCCAGCGCATTGAATTGAGCCCGCTCATGGTCGGCCGCGTCAAAGCTGCGCACCACCCGCCAGGCGCGGGTCAGATCGTCAACCTTGTTGACCAACTGCAGTTGCGCGTCATAGGCGATGCCGCCGAGCCTGCGCACGCGCGAGGCGACCTTGCGCATGACGAAAGCCATCAAGGGCGTTGTGATCATGGACAGCAGCGTCAGCTGCCAGTTCAGCATGATCAGGTAGCCCAAAATCGCGATGGCCGGCAGGCCGTCGCGCAGCACGCTGATAAAGGGGTTGGTCAGCGTGCCCATGATTTGCTGCGGGTCGTTGACCACCTTGGTGACCGCTGTGCCGGGCTGCAAGCTGGTGAAGACGCGTGCATCGGCCTTGAGCAAGGCATCCAGCAGCGCACAGCGGAAGTCCATCACCACCCGTGTAACCGACCAGTTGAGCAGGTACTGCCCCAAAAAACCCAGCAAGCCACGCAAGGCGAACAGGCCGATCAACACGACCGGCACCCACCACACCGAAAAGGAGCTGCTGGCGAAGCCTTGACCGAACACGGTCTTGATCAGGTGCGGAATCAGTGGCTCGGTGGCCGCCGCTGCGGCGTAGGCCAGCAGAGTCAGCGAGAGGCCGGTACGGTAGGGTTTGACAAAGCGCATCAAGCGCTTGGCAACGGGTTTGAGTTCGGAAGAATCAGTCGTCATGGCGCGGATTGTCGCTGGCATTTTGGGTCGAGTAACGGGGGGCAATGCGCGTCTGCCTGCGTTGATAATGGCGTGATGTGATTGGCCAACAGCAGACGGCTGCGGCGCCCGAGCAACTCTTTACTTTTCATGGATTTTCATCAATGAATTCACTGTTTTTGCGCAACCTTGCCGAGCATCAGCAACTGATGACCGTGTTGCACGACTTGGACCCCGCTATCGCCCAGGCCGGACAGCATTTGGCCAAGGTGCTGACGCAGGGCGGCAAGATCATGTTTTGCGGCAACGGTGGTTCAGCCGCTGACAGCCAGCATCTGGCCGCCGAGTTGACCGGCCGTTTCATCAAAGACCGCAGGCCGCTGGCGGCCATCGCGCTCAACACCGATACCTCGGCCTTGACCTGCATTTCGAATGATTACGCCTTCGAGCAGGTGTTCGCGCGTCAGTTGACGGCGCTGGCGCGCTCGGGCGACGCGCTAGTGGCGATCTCCACCTCGGGCAACTCGGCCAATGTCTTGCGTGCGGTCGAGGCCGCCAAGGCTGCCGGCGTCTACACCCTGGGTCTGCTGGGGCGCGACGGTGGACAGCTGCGCGGCCTGTGTGACGGGTCAATCGTGGTGCCGCATCAGGTGACGGCGCGCATCCAGGAGGCGCATATCTTGATCGGCCACACCTTGTGCGGTTTGATCGAAGCCGAGCTGGGCTTGGACTGAGAGGGTCATGCTTGTGACTAAGAATTTACTTCAAGGCCTGCAAAGTTTGCCCACGCGCGAGCTGCTGGCGGCCAAGCGCGTGTTGGTGGTCGGTGACGTGATGCTGGATCGTTACTGGCACGGCGCGGTCGAACGCATCTCGCCCGAGGCGCCGGTGCCGGTGGTGCGGGTGGAGCGCGAGGAGGAGCGCCTGGGCGGCGCGGCGAACGTGGCGCTTGGCGTCAAGATGCTCGGTGCTCGCACGACCTTGCTGACCGTGGTGGGGCGCGATCAGCCTGCCGTCAAACTGCGCGAGCTGCTGCACGCGCAAGGCGTGGAAACGGTCTTGCGCGACGATCCCAAGCTGCAGACCATCGTCAAGCTGCGTGTGATCGGCCGGGCCCAGCAATTGCTGCGCATCGACTTCGAAAACGAGCCGGATCATGAGCTCTTGGGCGAGATGACCGACGCATTTGAGCAGCAGCTGGCCGACCATGATCTGGTGCTGTTTTCCGACTACGGCAAGGGCGGCCTGGCCCATATTCCGCAGATGATTGCGCTGGCCCGGGCGGCCGGCAAGCCGGTCTTGGTCGACCCCAAGGGCAGTGATTTTCAGCGTTATGCGGGTGCGACCGTGATCACGCCGAACCGGGCCGAGCTGGCGCTGGTCAGCGGCCAATGGCGGGGCGAGGCGGATTTAAAGGCCAAGGTTGATGCGCTGAGAGAGGCTATCGGCGTCGAGGCCGTCTTGCTGACGCGCTCGGAGGAGGGCATGACCTTGTTCTCCGCCGACGGTATCAACCATGAGCCCGCTCAAGCGCGCGAGGTGTTCGACGTGACCGGCGCCGGCGACACGGTGATCGCCACCTTGGCGGTGATGATGGCTGCGGGCTTGGGCATGGATCAGGCGATGCGCTGGGCGAATCGGGCCGGCGGCATCGTGGTCGGCAAGTTCGGCACCGCCACGGTCAGCTATGAGGAGTTGCAAGCTTGAGCGCGACCTTGAATTGGGCCTTGCAGGACAAGCTGCTGGACGCGGCCGCACTGGATAACACGGCCTTGGCGGCTCGTTTGGCCAGCCTGCCGCGGCCGCTGGTGTTTACCAATGGCGTGTTCGATATCTTGCACCGCGGCCATGTCAGCTATTTGCATGCGGCGCGCCAATTGGGCGGCAGCCTGATTGTGGCGATCAATACCGATGCTTCAGCGCGCGGTCTGGGCAAGGGCCCGGAGCGGCCGATCAACCGCGAGTTGGACCGCGCCTTGGTGCTGGCCGGCTTGGCGGCGGTGGACTGCGTGACTTTCTTTGACGAGCCCACGCCCTGTGCCTTGCTGGCCCGCATACGCCCCGATATCTACGTCAAGGGCGGTGACTACGATATGGAGCTGCTGGAAGAAACGCGCTTGGTGCGTTCCTGGGGTGGGCGCTCTGAGGCGCTGTCCTTTGTTGACGGCTACTCGACCACGGCCCTGGTGCGCAGCCTGCGTTCGACTTGATATGCAAAAAGCTGCCTTTCTTGACCGCGACGGCGTGATCAATATCGACCATGCTTATGTAGGCCGCTGGGAAGATTTTGAATTCGTCCCCGGCGCGATCGATGCCATGCGTCAGCTGCATCAGGCCGGCTATGCGCTGGTGGTGGTGACCAATCAATCCGGTATTGCGCGGGGCAAATACAGCGAGGCCGACTTTTACCGGCTTACCGAGCAAATGCGAAATTACTTGCTGACCCAGCAGGTGCCGCTGGCGGCGGTCGAGTTTTGCCCGCATTTGCCGGATGGACAGGTGGCCGAGTTCCGCATGGACTGCGGTTGCCGCAAACCGGCGCCGGGCATGATTTTGCGGGCGGCGCATGAGTTGACGCTGGATTTGGCGGCCTCGGTGCTATTCGGAGACAAGCCCTCCGATATCGAGGCGGCGAAGGCGGCCGGCGTGGGGCGCGCCTTCTTGTTGGCCAAGGATGGTCGGGGTGAGCCGGCTGAATTGCCAGTTGGCTTGAGCGCCAAGCGTTCAAGCAGTTTGGCGAGCGCCGTGGCAGGCTTGCTGGCTTAGCTTGCCCCTACAGGCAGGCTGGCGCGTTCGATTAACTCGCTGCTGGCCTCGGCCCAAGTTCTGATGTTGGCTGTCTTGATCAAGGCCTCGCGGGCTTGTAGGGCCGCGCGATCGCTCAGGTAATGGCTGAGCTTGGCCTGCATTTCGGCCTCGTCATAGGGATCGAAATAATCGGCATAGATGCCGGCCGCTTCGGGGATAGAGGTGGCGTTGGACGCGAGGCAGAACTTGCCGTAGGCGACCGACTCGGCAGCCGGCAGGCCGTAGCCTTCTATGGTGGACGGGAAGACGGTGAACAGGCAGTTTTGGTACAGGGTGTTGAGCAACTGATCGGATGCCTTCTCCAGCAAGATCAGTTTGCCATCCAAAGCCTTGGCATCTTTGAGGTAGTCATGGAATTCGCGGTAGCTGCCGCTGAGTTCACCCAAAAGAACCAGCTTCACACCGCCGTCCGCGCCTGCCTGCACGAGCTTGTGCCAGGCCTTCATCAAACGAATCTGGTTTTTCGATGCTGCAACCCGGCCCACGCACAAGAGATAACGACCAGGCTCCAGGCCGTCGGGCAAGGCGGTCGGGGCCAAGCCCATGGCATTGATGTTTTGCCCGAAGCCGAGTTTTACGACCGGCTTCTCATAGCCGACAAACTCATGCATGTACTTGATGATCTCGCCCCGGTTGTAGTCGGAACTGGTGAAGAAGCGGTCGAAGGTCTTGAATGCATCGGTGACGAAGGTCAAAAAGCGTTTGGCTGTGCCGGCCTGCTTTTCGCCGGGAATCGGGATCATGTCATGCAGAAAAAGCTGGGGACGGATGCCGTAGCGATCCTTCAAGCGCTGGATATTGGCGACGTAACCCTCCATCGTCCAGTCGCGGCCGATGCTGAGCAGCGCATCACCCGGCTTGAAATCCGGGCTTTGAGCGGGCCGCTCAAACAGCCAGCGCTGGGTATGAAAGCGCAGATGGCCGCCGACGGTGTGCAGCCAGTATTTGACCGGACGGTGAGCGTACTTTTGGCTGTAGTCGGGCCAGGGAAAGAGCCGCGCGTTCGGGCACATCTCAAAAAACTTGCGCTTGTCCATCTTCACGCGGCTGCTCAGTACATCGCCCATGAAGCGCACGAACTCGTTGCTGACCAGGGCCACATCGCGGCATTCCCGGCCGTAAAACATCAGGCATTGAGCCCCGTGGTCCAAGGCATTGACGGCATAGTTGATGTGCACGCGTTGAATGCCGGTGACGGTGGATTTGCGCCGGACCCACAGGATGAGATCGGTGACGTCAATGTAGATCATGGGATGATTCGATTCTCAGGAAACGGTGCCGATCGACTGCGGCGTATTTTGCGGCATAACTTGTATATGAACTCGTCCAAACCACAACTCAGCCAGGTCAGCCTGGTTTGCGTTGAAACTCGTCGTACCCAGTTGGCGCGATATGCCTTGGAGCGCTGCATGGCGGCGGCATCCTTCAAGGAATGCCTGCTGTTGTGCACCAGCCGACAAGCTTTGCCTGCCGACATCGAACAAGTATTGATTCCGCCCTTCAGTGATATGGAGGGTTACTCGTCTTTCATGTTGAAGGACCTGGGGGCTTATTTCAACGGTGACTTCGTCTTGGTTGTGCAGTGGGACGGTTTTATTCTCAATGCGGATTGTTGGGACGATGAATTTTTGCAGTATGACTACATCGGTGCACCTTGGCCGCATCGCCCGGTTGCGGTCGGCAATGGTGGGTTTTCCTTGCGCTCAAGGCGTTTGATCGAGGCGCTGAAGAAAATTGATATTCAGCAGGTGCATCCCGAGGACTACGTGATTTGTGAGTTGCACCGTGAGCAATTGATCAAGGAGCATGGCATTAAATTTGCACCCATCGAGTTGGCCTCAAAATTCGCCTTTGAATTTATTCCGCCGAGCGGTCCAACATTTGGCTTTCACGGTTTTGCCAATTTCCATGCCGTGTTCAAAGACCCGCAGTTGACCGAGTATCTTGCGCAATGTGAGCCCGCCATGCTCCAAAACAGGGCAGCACGCAATCTTTTCAAGAATTTGTGCCGAACCGGGCGTCAAGCCACGGCGCAGCAACTGTTCAAGAAGAATATCCGCAAGACAGCCAGAGGCATTTACGACGCGCTTGGTTTTTATTGTTGGATGAAGTGGCGCCAGCTCTCAGGCCGGTTTGACTGAATCCAGAACTGCAGTGACCTGCTCGGCGGTGATCGCCTTGACCCAGTCACTGCGACTCAGCGTCGTGATCACGGTGCTGTTCTTTTCGTCGATGGGCGCCCATTCCGGGTTCTTCTGACGCATCAGGGCGATCACCGGAATATGCACCGCATTGGCCAAGTGCATCACGGCCGTTTCAACCGAGATGATCAAACTGCATTGACTCAACATCGCTGGCAATTGGAAGAAGTTTTCTTCGGCGCTGAAGAGTTGTACTTGCTGCAAACCCTGTGTGGCGAAATAGGCTCGCACCTGGGTCATTTGCTCCGGCACCACATTGACGACAAAACAAGTGTTGGCCCAAGCCGGCAATTTGCGCATGGCCTGAATCAGCTCGACCACCCGGTTCAAGGGCCAGCAGCGCTTATTGTTTTTCGCAAACGGGTTGATAAATACAGGCCGTACGGGCTCATCGCTTGTGCCGGTAAAGCCCCATTGCAGCAATTGCTGCTGGCTTGCGATCAACCACTGTGGCGGAACATCGAGAAAGGGGAAGCGCTCTTCTGCGGCCAAGTCCATGCCGAAGAACGAGTTGAACCAGCCGTTGTAAATGCCCGTGATGTGCTGGCCGGCCTGCGTTCGTGCATCAGGATTGAGGGCTGCATCGAGCTTTCGATAGGCCCAGTGTCTGTGCAAGGCCAAGAGGCCGGGCTCATGCTTCATGCCGACCACAAAACCGCTCGGGCTGATCTTGCGCGCCAAGGCCGCATATAGATGCGGGCGCAAAGTGGCTAGAGACACGACCAGAGGATATTGCTGCTGCCGAGCTTCTTGAATCGATTGCTGATACAGCGCTGGGCTGTAGGTCTTGTCATAGGTCTTGGCGACAAAAGGGCAGGCCGCCAACCAGTCGTACAGGGCATATTTTTTGAGATGCACCCAATCCGCGGGTTTGCTGCTGCGGCGCAATTCGTCGACCCAGATATGCACTTCGATATGCGGATAGTGCTTGGCAAAGGCCTGGAAAAAATTCTGCAAATAGGTGTAGTCGCCCAGCGCCAGGTGGGTGATGAACAGAATTTTTTTTGACTTCGCGAGCAGGTCGCTGGGCACGAGTTGGTTTGACATAGGCTTGGCTGATCAGTGGGCTGTCGTCTGCTGGACTTCGGCAGCGGCTTTCAAGACGCGCGCGACATCAAGCAGGCGCATGCAATCAAAGCGGCCACCGCAGCTGGGTTTGCGGTTGCAGGGCGAGCAGGGTAGTCGCTCATAAAGCACCTGGGTGCGCATGCTTGGCCCGCGCAAATAGGGTGTGGTCGAGCCAAACAAGGCCACGGTGGGGATGTCCAGCGCGATCGCCATATGGCTCAGGCCGGTGTCGACGCCGACCAGCAAGCTCGCTTCGCTGATGACGGCCACGGTCTCGTCGAGCTTGAATTGGCCGACCAAGTTGACGATGGCTGGGTTAATGGCGGCAATGCGCTGCGCCGCTTCCAAATCGCTGGGGCCACCGAGCAATAAGGGCGTTAGGCCTTGCGCGAGCAAGCCGTCTGCGAGCCCGGCCCAATGGCCTTCGATCCAGTGCTTTTGCGGCCGGGTGGTGAAGGCGGCCAGGACGGCATATCTGGGGCCGACCTGGGCTTGTGCCAGGCGACTGCGAGCTTGCTGCCGGGCTGCCTCGCCGACGGTCAGGTCCATCCGGTAGCTGTCGCTCTCGGCGCCGAGATAGACCGCCAGATCGCGGTACTCATGCGCGATGATGGGCTGCATCGCATCAAGTCCCACGCCGGGGCCGGGCCGCACGCTCTCATGCATCAACCATTGGCTGGACTCGCGCGGTTTCAGGTTGACCCGCCGGGGCGCGCCGGTCAGCCAGGCCATCAGGCCGCTTTTGAGCAGACCTTGCGGGTCGATGACCAAATCAAAGCTGGCGGCCCGCAGGGAGGTTCGAAAACGCCAGATCTCGCGCAAGGCCTGCAGCTTTTTGCCTTCGCGCCACAAGCTCTTCCAATGAGCGGTCGGCAAGACCATCAGCCGATGAAGTCGTGGGTTATGTTTGAGCAGCGGTGCTGCTGCCGGCTCCACCAGCCAGGTGATCTCGGCATGGGGCCAATGGCTGAGCAGCGCGGGAATCAGCCCCGAGCTCAACACGACATCACCCAAAGCACTCAGACGAACGATGAGGATGCGATCGGGGCTTTTGTCCGACCGCAGCGGCTTATTCGTCGACATGGTGAGGCGGGTAGGTGTCCCAATTCAAGCAACCAGGGCATTGCCAGAAGTAGTGCTGGGCCTCGAAGCCGCAGGCGGCGCAGCGGTAACGTTGCAAGGGGCGCACGGCCTGGTCCAGCGTCGCGGAGACCAGCGGAGCCTCGGACTCGCTGAGTTTGAAACCACTTTGGGTCAGCAGCGAGCGAGCTGCTGAAAGATTGGGCTGCTCGCGCAAATGGCGGCTCAGGCGTTCGCGCTGCAAGTCGGAGCTGGGTTCGAGCTTGGCGATGGCCTGCAGCAAATGCATGCCGGGTGTGCGGCCATATTGATCACTCAAAATGGCCAGAGCGCGCTGCTGGCAGCCGCAGGTCTGTGCCGCCTCGGCAAAGTCGCGCGCAACCAGATTGAAGGCCTCGGGGTTGACCGCCAGCAGTTCCGCATAGGCCGCCATCGCCAGTTTGGGCTGGCCCAGCCTGGCTTGCATCTGTCCGCCCAGCACATGGGCGCGCGCCGCGTGAGGCGCCACCTTGCGGGCTTCGGCGAGCAGGGTCAAAGCTTCGTCGTCTTGATCCCGAGCTTGCGCTTCCAGCGCCAATTCGCACAGGTAATGCGCTATGCGAGTGGCAAAAGAGGCGGTGCCGGTTTGCTCCAAATGGCGTGCCACATCGGCGGCCTTGCGCCAGTCGCGGGTGCGCTCATACAGGGCCAGCAAGGCCAGCTCCGCTTCGCTTTCAAACGGCGTGCCGGTGAGTGCGGTGAAGGCGGTTTCGGCGCGGTCGAACAGCCCGGCCTTGTAAAAGTCTTGCGCCAAGGCATGCTGAGCGCGTTCACGCTCCGAGCGGGGCAAGTCTCCGCGCTGCAGCAGATGTTGATGCACCCGCACGGCGCGCTCGTACTCGCCGCGGCGGCGGAACAAATTGCCCAGCGCGAAGTGCAGCTCCGAGGTGTCGGGGTCGTTCTGCACCGCTTCGATGAAGGCGTCAATGGCCTTGTCGTGCTGCTCATTGAGCAGCAGATTCAGGCCTTTGAAGTAGGCTTTGGGTGAGTTTTTTTGCTCGCGCTTCCATTGCCTTGTGTCGAGCTTGGAGGCCAGCCAGCCGATGGCGAAAGCCCCTGGCAGTGCGAACAGCAGCCAGCGGAAATCAAATTCCATCGTGGATCACGCTGGGTGGCTGGGCTTCATCATTGCCGCCGGGGTTTGCTGCCGAACCGGCGGCGGGGCCGCGGCTGGCAATGCGGCGGTGATGCCACCAAGCCGGCACCATCGCCAGCACGCCCAGAGCGCAGCCCATGCCAAAGGCTAGCAAGACCACAATGACCAGCGGCGAGTGCCATTCATGGCCAAAAAACCAGCGCACCACCACCTCGTGGCTGTTGTTCAGCGCAAAGGCAAAAAGGGCAAAAAAGAGGAAGGCTCTGAAGGCCCAAACAAGGATTCGCATTGAGCCGGATTCTAGTGTCTGTGCAGACTTGCCAGCCCGGACTTAGCCCTTAATCTGTTGCGCGGCGAGCAATTCTTTGTTGGCTGAATGGCCGGCGCTATTATCAGCATCAACGCCTTCACGTAGCGCTTTGCCGGGCTTGAAGTGGGGCACCAATTTCTCGGGGATCAAGACCTGCTCGCCGCTGCGCGGGTTGCGACCCATGCGGGGCGGGCGCCGGTTGACTTGGAAGCTGCCGAAACCGCGAATCTCGATCCGGTGGCCACGCGAGAGCGAGTCGGACATCGCATCCAGAATCGTCTTGACGGCGAACTCGGTGTCACGCTGCGCCAGTTGGCCGAAGCGCTCGGCCAGCAATACAACGAGGTCGGATCGGGTCATGTCTTGGTGGCTTTAGAGTTTGGACGTTTTCATAAAAAAGGCCCGCACTCCCTGAGGAGGCGGGCCTTCTTGACTTGATTCGAAACTTGGCCCGACCAAACAGGTCGCGCCAAAGAGTTTCGATTTAGCCTTGGTTGTCCAGCTTGGCGCGCAGCAAAGCGCCCAGGCTGGTGGTGCCGGCGTTTTCACGCTCGGCTGTGGCCGACAGACGCTGCATAGCTTCTTGATTGTCGGCGTTGTCCTTGGCCTTGATGGACAACTGGATGTTGCGAGTCTTGCGGTCGATGCTGACGATCAGCGTTGAGACTTCGTCGCCTTCCTTCAGCATGGTGCGGGCATCTTCCACGCGGTCGCGGGAGATTTCCGAAGCGCGCAGATAACCCAGCACTTCGTCGGCCAACTCGATCTCGGCACCGCGTGCGTCAACCGTCTTGACCTTGCCAGTCACGACCATGCCGCGGTCATTGACCGTGGTGTAGGAGGTGAATGGGTCGCTGTCCAACTGCTTGATGCCCAGGGAGATGCGCTCGCGCTCGACGTCAACGGCCAAGACCAGGGCTTCGACTTCTTGGCCCTTCTTGAAGTTGCGCACAGCAGCTTCGCCAGTCTCGTTCCACGACAGGTCGGACAGGTGCACCAGACCGTCGATGCCTTGAGCCAGGCCAACGAACACGCCGAAGTCGGTGATCGACTTGACGGGGCCCTTGACGCGGTCGCCGCGCTTGACGGTTTCAGCGAAATCTTCCCAAGGATTGGCCTTGCACTGCTTCATGCCCAGGGAGATGCGACGCTTGTCTTCGTCGATTTCCAGGACCATGACTTCGACTTCATCACCCAGGGTGACCAGCTTCGAAGGAGCAATGTTCTTGTTCGTCCAGTCCATTTCGGACACGTGCACCAGACCTTCGATGCCCGGCTCGATTTCAACGAATGCGCCGTAGTCAGCGATGTTGGTGATCTTGCCGAACAGGCGGGTGCTGGTTGGGTAGCGACGTGCCACACCGAACCATGGATCGTCGCCCAACTGCTTCAGACCCAGCGAAACGCGGTTCTTCTCGGCGTCGAACTTCAGGATCTTGGCGGTCAGTTCCTGACCAACAGTGACCACTTCCGATGGGTGACGCACACGACGCCATGCCATGTCGGTGATGTGCAACAGGCCGTCGATACCGCCCAGGTCCACGAACGCACCGTATTCGGTGATGTTCTTGACCACGCCCTGAACGATGGCGCCTTCGGCCAAAGTTTCCAGCAACTTGGCGCGCTCTTCGCCCATCGAAGCTTCGACCACAGCACGACGCGACAACACGACGTTGTTGCGCTTGCGGTCCAGCTTGATGACCTTGAACTCCATGGTCTTGCCTTCGTACGGGCTCATGTCCTTGACCGGACGTGTGTCCAGCAGGGAGCCTGGCAGGAAGGCGCGGATGCCATTGACCAGAACGGTCAGGCCGCCCTTGACCTTGCCCGACACGGTACCGGTGACGAAGTCGCCCGATTCCAGAGCAACTTCCAGCGACAGCCACGAAGCCAAACGCTTGGCCTTGTCGCGCGACAGGATGGTGTCGCCGTAGCCGTTTTCGATTGCGTCGATGGCGACGGAAACGAAGTCACCGATTTGAACTTCCAGCTCGCCCTGGTCGTTCTTGAATTCTTCGATTGGCACGTAGGCTTCGGACTTCAGGCCGGCATTGACGACCACAAAGCTGTGCTCGATACGGACCACTTCGGCGGAGATAACTTCACCGGCGCGCAGGTCGGAACGCTGCAGCGACTCTTCGAACATGGCGCCAAAGGAGCCAGCTTCGAACGAAGTAACTTCGGCGAGGTTTTTGATTTTTGTCATGGTGTTTCCTGTGTCGGCGCGGCCAAGGCGTTTGACGGTCCGACTGTGGGTGTCTGACGTTTGACCGTCGGACGGGTTAGGTTGTGGATATCGCCGACTGCAGCGAACCTTGGCTTTGCACCAGGCTCAAAAGCCGAAGTCGGCGGGTTTCATTGAGCCTTTTCCGAATCAACGCTGATCCGAAAAAGGCCCCGCCTTGGCCCACCAAGCCAACACCAAATCCTTTGATTCCTCAATGGACAGGGCCGAGTTGTCGAGCGCCAGCGCATCTGCGGCAGGGGCTAGTGGCGAGGCCTTGCGGGATTTGTCCTGCAAGTCACGCGCCTCCAAATCTTGACGCAAGCCCGCGATACTAGCCGAAATCCCCTTGGAAATCAATTGCTTATAGCGCCGCTCGGCCCTGGTTTCGGCCGAAGCTGTGAGAAAAACCTTCAGTGCAGCATCCGGGAACACCTCCGTGCCCATATCGCGGCCGTCGGCCACCAGGCCCGGCAGGCGACGGTAGTCGAGCTGCAACTGGTTCAAAGCGTGGCGCACTTCGGTGTGGGTGGCAACCTTGGAGGCCAAGAGGCCGGTGGTTTCCAGGCGCAGCGCTTCGGTGATGTCGACCTCGCCCAGCGTCACGCGGCCTTTGCGGAAATGCAGGTCCAGCCGGGCGGCGATGGCCGCGACCGCTTGGCCGTCGTCCAGATCGACGCCGGCGCGCTGTGCGGCGAGGCCGCTGGCGCGGTAGAGCATGCCGGAGTCCAGTACCACATAGCCCAATGCGTGAGCCACCTCGTCGGCCAGCGTGCCCTTGCCGGACGCGGTCGGGCCGTCTATGCAAATGACGGGAATGTCTTTGCTGCGAGCCTTGCTGACCTCGAACAGCGTTTCGAAATAGTCAGGAAAAGTCTTGGCCACGCAATGTGGCTCGAGAATTCGCACCGGCACGGCCGGGCTGGTTTTGCCCGCTACCAGGCCGTTGAAAGCCGCCAGCGAAAAGCACATGGCGATGCGATGGTCGTCATAGGTGTGGACGCTGGCCGCCTGCCAGCTCAGCAGCGGGTGCACCCGCAGCCAGTCCTGGCCTTCTTCGACGGTGGCGCCAAGCTTGCGCAACTCGGCCGCCATCGCCGCGATGCGATCGGTTTCCTTGACCCGCCAGCTGGCGATATTCGTCAACGTGGTCGGGCCGTCGGCATACAGCGCCATCACCGCCAAGGTCATCGCCGCGTCGGGGATGTGATTGCAGTCCAGGCTGATGCCGTGCAATGGCCAGGCCCCGCGCCGAACTTCCAGCCAGTTAGGGCCGGCTTCGACGCGCGCACCCATCGCCTGCGCCGCCTCGATGAAACGCACATCGCCTTGCAGCGAGGCGCTGCCGACGCCCTCGATGCGCAGCGGTGCCTCGGTGGCGGCCAGCGCGCCCAGAGCCACGAAGTACGAGGCCGAGGACGCATCTCCCTCCACATGCACCGCGCCCGGCGAGCGGTAGCGGCTGCCGGCGGGGATGGTGAAGCGCTGCCAATCTTCCCTCTGCACCTGGATGCCGAAGCGCTTGAGCAGCTCCAGCGTGATGTGGATATAGGGTTTGGAGATCAGCTCGCCAACCACCTCGATCACCACGTCCTGCTCGCTTGCCACCAAAGGCAAGGCCAAGAGCAGGGCGGTCAGGAACTGGCTGGACACATCGCCGCGCACCTTGACCGGCTGGGCCAAGTCAAGTTTGGATGGACCGGTGAGCTTCAAAGGCGGATAGCCTTCCTGACCCAGGCAGTCAATTTGGCAGCCGAGCAGACGCAAGGCGTCGACCAGGTCGCCAATCGGCCGCTCATGCATGCGGGCGACGCCGCTGAGTTCGAACTCACCGCCTTGGGTGGCGGCCAGCAGGGCTAGCGCGGCGGTCAGCGGGCGCATCGCCGTGCCGGCATTGCCAAGGAAGAGCTGCGCCGCATCAACCGTCAGCCGCCCGCCGAAGCCTGTGACTTGCAACACGCCGTGGTCGGAGGTTTCGAGTCGGCAGCCCAGCGCTTTGAGCGAATCCAACATGACGGCGGTGTCGTCACTGTCCAGCAGGTCGTGCACTTCGGTCACGCCCTCGGACAAACCGGCCAGCAAGAGCACCCGGTTGGAGATGCTCTTGGAGCCGGGTAAGCGCACGGTGCCGCCGGCACTTCGCAGTGGCGGCAGGTCGAGGAATGGAATTTTGAACATGGCTATCGAGAAAAGTTTGAGAGGCCGCAGAACAGCCGAGCGCGCCCTATTTGGGCTGCCGCGGAGCAGGCAAGGCCCATTGCGCGCGCGCTTCCGAGATCAGGCGGATACGGGCTTCCAGGCCGGTGGCGTCGTCATCCTTCAGCAGCGCTTCGATCGCGTCAAGTGCCTGGCGGAATCGTTGCGACTGAATCAAGACCTCGGCCTTGTTGGCCATCAGGATGTCGCGCCATACCGCCGGCTCACTGGCGGCGATCCGTGTAAAGTCGCGAAAACCCGGGCCGGCCAGGCTCAGATAGTCGCGACCCGCCGGTTGCGCTGCGACCGATTGGAAATAAGCAAAGGCGAGCAAATGCGGCAAATGGCTGACGGCAGCGAAGGCTGCGTCATGATTTTCCGGCGTCATCTTGAGCACTCGTGCACCCAGCGCCGACCAGACATCGGTGGCGCGTTGCACCAGGTCAGCGTTGGTCTGTGGCAGAGGCGTCAGGATGACTTGGCAGTCGTTGTACAGCCCGGCATCGGCGTTTTGGACGCCGCCCGACTCTTTGCCGGTGATCGGGTGGGCCGGCACAAAGGCATCGATCTGCTTGCCCAAGGCGCGTTTGGCGGCGCTGACGACGTCGCCTTTGGTCGAGCCGACGTCCATCACCAGCACGTTCGGATTGACCATATGGCGGATCGCCTTCAGCGTCGCCTCGGTCGCCGATACCGGCACCGCAATCAGCACGATGTCCGAGCCCGACACGGCCAACAGCGCTGATTCTGCCGCCACATCGATGACGCCCAGGCGTTTGGCCATCTCGGTGGTTGACGGCGACTTGCTATAGCCGACCACGCGCTTGACCAGGCCCGCTTTCTTCAGCGCCAAGGCGAATGAGCCGCCCATCAGGCCGCAGCCGATCACGCCGAGTTGATTAAAGAACATCGCGGCCACTTGCCTTACGCTTTCACGGGGTAGGAGCCAATCACCTTGAAAAAGGCACTCAGCTCGCGCAACTCGGCCAAGGCCGCGGCCACATTGGGCTGCGAGGGGTGACCATCCAGATCGATGTAGAAGTAGTAGTCCCACTGGCCGGTACGGGCCGGGCGTGACTCCAGTCGCGTCATCGACACGCCGTGGGTCTTCAGCGGCACCAAGAGGTCATGCATCGCGCCGGGCCGGTTCGGCACCGAAACGATCAAGCTGGTGCAGTCATGCGCCGAAGCGGGTGGCGTGGCCATGGTCTGCGGCAAGCAGATCACGGCAAAGCGCGTGCGGTTATAGGCTTCGTCCTGCACCGCATGGGCAACGATGTGCAGGCCAAAAATTGTCGAGGCACGCTCGCTGGCGATCGCGGCCCAGGCCGGGTTGGTGGCCGCCAGCCTTGCGCCTTCGGCATTGCTGGACACCGCTCGTCGCTCGGCATTGGGCAGATGCTTGGCCAGCCAGTTCTGGCATTGCGCCAGCGCTTGCGGGTGGGCCAGCACGGCCTCGATGCCGTCTTGCGAATTGTCCAGCCGCATCAGGTTGTGGCGGATCAACAAGCTGACCTCGCCGACCACATGGGTGGGGGTGTGCAGGAACAAGTCCAGCGAGCGTGTCACCACGCCCTCGGTCATGTTCTCGACGCCGACCACACCGTACTGCGCGCTGCCCGAGGCGGTGGCGTGGAAGACCTCATCAAAGCTATTGCAGTAAATCAGGTCGGCGGCGCCGCCGAAATATTCGATTGCCGCCTGTTCGCAAAACGTGCCCAAGGGGCCGAGCACGGCGACGCGCTGTGGGCTTTCCAGCGCCAGACAAGCCGACATGATTTCGCGCCAAATTGCACTGACATGCTCGGCCTTCAAGGGGCCGGTATTGGCAGTTTTGATCTTCTCGATCACCTGCGCCACGCGGTCGGGGCGGAAGAAGGGGGAGCCTTCGCGGCGCTTGATCTCGCCGACCTGCTCGGCCACATGGGCGCGTTCGTTCAGCAGGGTCAGGAGTTGTGCGTCAAGCGAATCGATTTGCTGACGCAGTGCCAGCAGTTCGGGCGCTGCCGTGTTGTTGGCCGTTTGCACGCCCGTCGTTGCAGCTGATTGTTCAGCCGGTACTTCAGCCATATTGAGCCTCAAAGTCCTTCAAATACGCCACCAGCGCTTGCACGCCTTCGAGTGGCATGGCGTTATAGATCGATGCACGCATGCCGCCCACGGACTTGTGGCCCTTGAGTTGCAGCAGTTGTCGCTCTTTCGCTCCGGTCAGGAAGGCTTGAGTGAGTGTCTCGGTATTGAACTTGCCGCTCAGGTAGAACGGGATATTCATGCGTGAGCGGCAATCCACCGCTACACGGTTTTCAAACATTGCAGATGCGTCCAGCGCTGCGTACAGCAACTGCGCCTTGTCGATATTGCGTTGCTCGATGGCGGCAACGCCGGTTTTGCCGGCGTAGCTGAAGCGCTTGAGCCACTGGAACACCAGGCCGGCGACATAGATGCCAAAGGTCGGCGGCGTGTTGTACATGGACTTGGCCTCGGCCACGACCTTGAAATCAAAGGCCGATGGGCAAATCGACATCGCGTGACCGAGCAGGTCTTCGCGCACAAAGACCAGGGTCAGGCCAGCTGGGCCGATATTCTTTTGCGCGCCGCCAAAGGCCAAGCCCACCCGCGACCAATCAATGCTGCGCGAGAGTTGATGCGATGAGCAGTCGATCACCAAGGGCGCGTCGCAGCCCAGCGCCTTCAGATCGGGCAATTCGTGGAACTCGACGCCGTCAATCGTTTCGTTGGAGCAGAGGTGGACGTAGGCCGCCTCACGGCGCAATTGCCAGGTGCTCAGGGCGGGCAGGGTGGTGAACTTGCTGTCACTACCGCTGGCCGCCACCGCGGCATCGGCATAACGCTTTGCTTCTTCGGCGCTTTTCTTTGACCAGGAACCGCTGACCACAAAGTCGACCTTGCCGCCTTTGGATAGGTTCATCGGCACGATCGCGTTCTCGGCCAAGCCGCCGCCCTGCATAAACAGGATGCGGAAATTGGCCGGCACCTGCAGCAGCTCGCGCAGATCGGCCTCCGCCGCTGTGGAAATCGAGGTGAACTCCGCACCGCGGTGGCTCATTTCCATCACGCTCATGCCTGAGCCCTGCCAATCCAACATCTCCCCGGCCACTTGTCTCAGCACCTCTTCAGGCAAGGCGGCGGGGCCGGCGGAAAAATTGAAGGGGCGAAGGCTCATCTTTTCAGGGCGGGGGCAAGAGCAGGGCTAAGGGCGAGGAAGAAATTACTTTTTGGCGGGCGGGGCGGCCGGTGTGGCGGGCTTGGGCGCCACGCCCAGTTGTTTGGCGATGCTCTGCTGCAAGGCTTTGAACTTGGTGTCCAGGCCAGGGCCGACCTCAGCCATCAGCTTTTGACCCAATGCGTTTTGCATCTCGGCACCGATTTGCTGGTACTTTTTGCTGGCTGAGGACTCTAACCAAACAATGATCTGCTTGAGTTCGTCTTCGCTGAACTTTTCGTCCAGCATAGGCGCCCACACGCCGGCCGACATCTTGGCGCCCTTGTCCTTCACCATGGGCACGGCCTCATCGACGAATTTGCGCACTTCGGCTTCAATCGCTTTGGCGGTGGCTTCGCGCTTCTCGGCGGGCACTTGCGTTTGCAAGGCCTGACCTGCACCTTGCATCAATTGACCGACTGGCTGCTGAATCAGCATGCGGGCAATGTTCTCGACGCCGGGTTGCTGCAGCTGAATCAGCTTGGCAATCAATTCCTTCTTGGCGGCCGACGGCGCGGCAGCAGCAGGCGTGGCAGCGGGCGTGGCAGCCTGTGCGAAACCGGCGTTAACACAAACTGCGAGGGCCGCTGTGGCCAAAATCTTCATGGACTTGTTCAAGCTTATTCCTTGTTAGCGTCGTCAGAGGCGTCACCGTTTTCGGTGGATGCGCCGTCAGTGGTTTCGGTGTCGAGGGTGTTGCCTTCATTCGCATCGTTTTCGACGATGCGTTGCAGGCCCGACAGTTTAGAGCCGTCGTCCAGTGCAATCAGGGTGACGCCCTGGGTAGCGCGACCGAGTTCACGGATTTCCGAGACCCGGGTGCGCACCAGCACACCACGGTCGGTGATCAGCATGATTTCGTCATCCGGACGCACCAGCGTCGCGGCCACCACTCGGCCATTGCGCTCGGTCTGCTGGATCGCGATCATGCCCTTGGTGCCGCGGCCGTGGCGGGTGTACTCCAGGATGTTGGTGCGCTTGCCAAAGCCGTTTTCGGTGGCGGTCAAGACCGACTGCGTGCCGTCGTCTTCGGCCACCAGCATCGCGATCAAGCGCTGCTCGGGCTCGAGCATCATGCCGCGCACACCGCGCGCCGTGCGGCCCAGCGAGCGCACATCGTCTTCGTCAAAGCGCACCGCCTTGCCGCCGTCGCTGAACAGCATCACATCATGCTTGCCGTCGGTCAGCGCGGCGCCAATCAGGTGGTCGCCTTCATCCAGCGCGATCGAGATGATGCCGGACTTGCGCGGGTTGGCGAAGTCTTCCAGCGGCGTCTTCTTGACCGTGCCCAAGGCCGTCGCCATGAAGATGAAATGGCCTTCAGGGAAGACGCGGAATTCGCCAGTCAGCGGCAACACGACGGTGATTTTTTCGTCCTGCTGCAGCGGGAACATATTGACGATAGGCTTGCCGCGCGACGCGCGCGAGCCCTGCGGTACTTCCCAGACCTTCAGCCAGTAAACGCGGCCACGGTTGCTGAAGCACAGCAGCCAGTCATGCGTGTTGGCGATGAAGAGCTGATCGACCCAGTCATCGTCCTTGGTCTGCGTCGCTTGCTTGCCGCGTCCGCCGCGTTTTTGCGCCCGGTATTCGCTCAGCGCCTGGCTCTTGATATAGCCGGTGTGCGAGAGCGTCACCACCATATCGGTCGGTGTGATCAGGTCCTCGGTGCCGAGTTCTTGCGGGTTGTGTTCGATCGAGCTGCGGCGCGCACCGATCTTGGTCTGGCCGAACTCCAGGCGAACTTGGGTCAGTTCGTCAACGATGATGGCAGTGACGCGGGCCGGCTTGGCCAGGATGTCCAGCAAATCGGCGATCTGCGCCATCACTTCGCGGTATTCGGCAACGATCTTGTCCTGCTCCAGGCCGGTCAAGCGCTGCAGACGCATCTGCAGAATTTCGCCGGCTTGCTCGTCCGACAGGCGGTACAGGCCATCGCTCTGCAGGCCATAGGCCGGCGGCAGACCTTCCGGGCGGTAGGCATTTCGGCCGCCTTCGGTATCGCCTTCGGCGCGTGCCAACATTTCCCGCACCAGCGAGGAGTCCCAGCTCTTGGCCATCAGAGCGGCCTTGGCCACAGGTGGCGTCGGCGAGGCCTTGATGGTGGCGATGAACTCATCGATATTGGCCATCGCAACGGCCAGGCCTTCCAGCACATGGCCGCGGTCGCGGGCCTTGCGCAGCTCGAAAATCGTGCGGCGCGTCACCACTTCACGGCGATGTTCCAGGAAGACGATGATCAGCTCTTTCAGGTTGCACAGCTTGGGCTGGCCGTCGATCAGCGCGACCATATTCATGCCGAAGGTGTCTTGCAGCTGCGTCTGCTTGTACAGATTGTTCAGCACCACTTCGGGCACTTCGCCGCGCTTGAGCTCGATCACCACGCGCATGCCGGACTTGTCGCTCTCGTCCTGGATGTGGCTGATGCCTTCGATCTTCTTCTCGTGCACCAACTCGGCGATGCGCTCGAGCAAGGTCTTCTTGTTGACCTGGTAAGGGATCTCGTCAACGATGATCGATTGGCGCGAGCCCTTGTCGATGTCCTCGAAGTGGACCTTGGCGCGCATCACCACCTTGCCGCGGCCGGTACGGTAGCCGTCGCGGGCACCTGACAGGCCGTAGATGATGCCGGCGGTCGGGAAGTCCGGTGCCGGGATGATTTCCATCAATTCGTCGATGGTCACATCGGGGTTCTTCAGCGCATGCAAGCAGGCGTCGATGACCTCGTTGAGGTTGTGCGGCGGAATATTGGTCGCCATGCCGACGGCAATACCGGTCGAGCCGTTGACCAGCAAACTTGGCAGCCTTGTCGGCAGAACCAGCGGCTCGCTTTCCGAGCCGTCATAGTTTGGTCCGAAATTGACGGTTTCTTTGTCAATATCGGCCAGCATTTCGTGGGCTATTTTCGCCAAACGAATTTCGGTATATCGCATCGCTGCAGCGTTATCGCCGTCGACCGAGCCGAAATTACCCTGGCCATCCACCAACATATGGCGCATGGAGAAATCTTGCGCCATCCGCACGATGGTGTCATACACCGCGGTGTCGCCATGCGGGTGGTATTTACCAATCACATCGCCGACGATACGGGCGGATTTTTTATAGGGGCGATTCCAATCATTATTGAGCACGTGCATCGCGAAGAGCACGCGCCTGTGCACCGGCTTAAGGCCGTCTCGTGCATCGGGTAGAGCACGACCAACAATCACGCTCATTGCGTAATCGAGGTATGAACGCCGCATTTCCTCTTCGAGGCTGATGGGCAATGTTTCCTTGGCGAACTGGGTCATGCGCTTTGTGCTCGGCCCGCACCCAGCGGGGGCGGCCTGCATCGTTGGGGACAGGAACTGGCATTCTAAAGGCCTGCGGCTGTCGCAGCGACGCAACAATGCCACTTACCTTCACATCAAGCACCGCCACAATACGAAGTTATCGGTGCCCTATGGCACAATCGATGAGTCCCTAGGAGAAACCCGTACTGCGGGAGTTTCCGAGGTTTTTTTGTTCCAGTACTAGGCAATCGCAGGGCAACTGCGGCATTCCTTGAGAGGAGAATCATGAAGAAATTGAATCGAGTGGCGTCGCTTTTCGCTATCGCAGCGGTTGCCGCGTCCGGCGCCTTCGCGCAGACCACGCAGCAAACCATTGATAACTGGCGCGCTACTGATGGCACCGCTGTCAAGAACGGTACCAACGAGCTGTGCTGGCGTGACAGCAACTGGACGCCTGCTACGGCACTCCAGGAATGCGACGGCGCTTTGAAGCCAGCTGTCAAGGCCGCTCCAGTTGAGCCAACACCTGCTCCCGTGGTTGCACCTGTTGCACCTAAGCCAGTGGTTGTGCCTCCAAAGCCAACCAGCGAGAAGGTGACTTTCGCTGCTGACGCATTCTTCGACTTCGACAAGTATGTGTTGAAGCCAGAAGGCAAGACTGTTTTGGCTGACCTGTACGGCAAGACCAAGGCTCTGAACCTGGAAGTCATCATCGCCGTCGGTCACACTGACTGGATCGGTACTGAAGAGTACAACCAGAAGTTGTCGGTCCGTCGCTCCGAAGCCGTCAAGGCCTATTTGGTGAGCTTGGGCGCCGAGAAGAACCGCGTCTACACCGAAGGCAAGGGCGAGAAGGCTCCTATTGCTGACAACAAGACTGCAGAAGGCCGCGCCAAGAACCGCCGCGTTGAGATCGAAGTGGTCGGTACACGCGACACCAAGTAATCAGTTAACAAGCGCCTAGGCGCTTGGTTTTCTGAAATTGAAAGCCCCGCTGACGCGGGGCTTTTTCGTTGGGGAGACCGGCTTGTGGCTTTAGGGTCCAAGCTGGCGTCCAACTGTCGAATTCAACCCGCTACGATTGCGCCATGATGATCAATGCAGACCCTCAAGAACTCGCCAAATTTGGCGACCTGGCCCACCGATGGTGGGACACCGAGAGCGAATTCAAGCCGCTCCACCAAATCAATCCGCTTCGCCTGGACTGGATTTGCAGCCTCAGCCCCTTGAGCGGCAAGCAAGTGCTGGATGTGGGCTGCGGCGGCGGAATTCTGAGCGACTCGATGGCCCGCCGCAACGCGCAGGTGTTGGGTATTGACCTGGCAAGCAAGGCGCTCAAAGTTGCGCAGCTGCACGCGATGGAAGCCGGCACCGAGGGGGTTGAATACCGTGAAATTGCCGTGGAAGCGCTGGCTGCTGAGCGGCCGGCCAGTTTCGATGTCGTGACTTGCATGGAAATGCTGGAGCATGTGCCCGATCCCGCGTCTGTCGTGCGCGCTTGTGCGGACCTGGTCCGGCCCGGCGGCTGGGTGTTTTTGTCGACCCTGAATCGCAACGTCAAGTCCTTTCTTTTTGCAATTGTGGGTGCTGAGTACGTGCTCAAAATGCTGCCCGCTGGTACGCATGAATACGCACGCTTCTTGCGTCCGTCTGAGTTGGCGCAGTTTTGCCGAGAGGCTGGTTTGGAACTGCAATGCAGTCGCGGCTTGACCTATAACCCCTTTACTCAGCGCTACAGCCTGGGCTCGGATACCGGCGTCAATTACTTGTTTGCATGCCGCAAGCCACTATGAACTTGGGTATTTCTCAGAAATGGCAAGATTCACCAACTGCTGTTCAGGCTTTTTTGTTTGATCTCGACGGCACTTTGGCTGACAGTGCGCCGGATCTTGCCGGCGCGGCCAACGAAATGCGCTTGAGTCGTGGCCTGGAGGCGCTGCCCTTGGCGGTCTTGCGGCCCATGGTCGGCGCAGGTGCGCGGGGCATGCTCGACGTGGCCCTGCAAATCACGCCCGCTGACAGTGATTTTGAGGCAGTCAAGGCTGAGTTCCTGGATCGTTATGAAGCCCGCATTTCGCAGGAAACTCGGCTGTTCGATCAGGTGTTGGAGCTTCTTGATGCGCTGCAAAAAGCCGGCACGCCCTGGGGCATTGTGACCAACAAGGCCGAGCGTTTTGCCTTGCCTTTGACCCGCCATCTGGGTCTGCACGGCGCCGCTTTTGCGGTGATTGGTGGCGATACCACCGCGCATGCCAAGCCGCATCCGGCGCCGCTGCTTGAGGCGGCCAAGCGAGGCGGCGTTGATCCGCAGCGCTGCGTTTACGTGGGCGACGATGAGCGAGACATCGTAGCCGGCCGCGCGGCCGGCATGGGTACGGTGGCGGCCGGCTGGGGATATTTGGGCAATGGCAAGCCGATTGAGTCCTGGAATGCCGATATTGTTCTTTCTTCTCCGGTCGGCATCTTGAAACTGCTCGGATTGGCCTAAAATGCAAAGTTCTGGGGCCGACCAGGTTTCGACGTGGGTGCGGATCCGGAGTAGGGCATGCCGAGCACCAGTCCGCTCGTAAAACCACTGGAAACAAAGTAACTGCAAACGACTCTACGTTCGCACTCGCCGCTTAATTGCGCGTGAGCTTCTCAACGGTTGGCCAATGGGCCGGGCTTAAGTCGCAAGACTGAAGGCTGAGAAGTCATTCACATTGGCTGGTTCTGCATCGGGTTACAAGGTACAGAACAAGATTAAGTGACTGGCGGGAAGGATAGCGTGCCACTGCGCGATTCAACCGTGAGATTCAAATCAGACGGCTAAGCATGTAGAACTGCCCGGTGATGGCTTGCGGACGGGGGTTCAATTCCCCCCGGCTCCACCAATTTAAAGGCCGCCAAGGTGCGGAGAAACGCCATAGAAGGCCCCAAGTCATCGAAGACCTGGGGCTTTTTTTCTTGCCCAATCGGTGCAAGGTCAACACAAACTCGCATAACCGAATATGAAAACTATCCTGCCTTTGTCAGTTTTGTTTGCCCCATCTGTGAGCGACCCTCAGCCCTTGATTCTTTATCACGGCAAAGGCTGCTCCGATGGCTTTGCGGCGGCGCTGGCAGCTTGGATTTTTTACGAGGGCAATGCCGAGTTCATTGGCTTGGATCATGGCCAAGTTCAAACATTGGCGGATTTGCCGCCGGTTGCGGGCCGAGCGGTCTATGTGCTCGACTTTTCCTTCCCGGCGGAAATTTTGAGTGCTATCGAGGACGGCGGTGCCGCCAAGCTCGTGCTGCTGGATCATCACAAGAGCGCGGCCGAAAAGCTCTCGGGATTCAATTGCCGCTGCGGTGTGGTGCATTTCGACATGAGCAAGTCCGGCGCACGCTTGGCATGGGAGTTCTTCCATCCCGAGCAGCCCTTGCCAGACCTGGTGCGCTTTGTCGAAGACCGCGACATTTGGGCTTGGCAATACCCAGAGAGCGGCGCCTTTCTGTCGGCGCTGGACATGGAGGTCAAAGAGTTCGCCCGCTGGCAGGAAATCTCCGCCTTCAGTGCTGAGCAAGTTGAGGCTTTCATGGCGCGCGGCGCGGCGATGGACGAGAAATACCGCAAGCTGTGCGCCGACTTGGCCGAAGGCGCTCAGCCGCTGAGCTTCAATGGCATCGAAGGCTTGATGGTCAATGCACCGGGCATGTTTCACAGCCTCGTCGGCGATCTGCTGTCGGCCAAGTCCGGCACTTTTGCCCTCATGTGGAGTGCAGGGCAGGGCGGCGCGGTGAAATGCGGCCTGCGCTCACAGCGCAGCTTTGACTGCATTGCGCTGGCCGAAAGCATGGGCGGCGGCGGGCATGCGCAGGCTTGTGGGTTCAGGATGGGCGTAGAGCGCTTAACCGAGTTGCTCGGCGGCGTATTCAATGCGCGAAGCGACGGCCAAGTTGAAAAGCCCTGAATCCAATTCGGCATGACAACTGTGTTCACCGACGCCAGTGCCCAAACCATCTCTACCGCCGTGCCTCATGCGGTGCGCACAGCGACGGTGCGCGACGATCTGGTCGGCTGGGTGATGGCTGGCCATAAGCGGCTGGTGACGCCGGCCGGTGAAGTTGGCTTTGCGGCTGGCAGGGTGTTTGTGATCCCACGCCTGACGCAATGGGACATGGTCAATGAACCCCGGCCGGGCGGTCGCTATGAGGCGCGCCTGATTGCGTTTGCGCCGGCGCTGATCGAGCGCTTTCACGAGCAGTTCGGCCAGTTTGCCGGCATGCCGCCGGTGCAAGGCTGTGCCAGCTCTGCCGCCGATGAGGAATTCACCGCGATCTTTGGTCTTGCCATGTCGGCGCTCTTGTCTTCGCGATCCGACGGCAAGTCTTCAGCCGCCGTTTGTGAGCACCGGGCGCTTGGCGTCTTGCTCTTGCTGGCGGAACGCGGCCTGGTGTTCTCGGCCACCCGCGAGTTGGCTTGGGGTGACCGGGTCCGTCGTTTGGTTGGTCAGCGGCCGCAGGCGAATTGGTCATTGAACGAGGTGGCGGCAGCCTTCCACCTGAGCGCCAGCACCTTGCAGCGTCGCCTGGCCGACGAGTTGCTGACCTTCAGCCATTGCATTCGCGAGGTTCGATTGGAGACCGCGATGGCCTTGCTGCAAGATTCGGCGCTGCAGGTTTCCGAGGTCGCGGCTCGTTGTGGCTACGACTCCCACAGCCGGTTTTCGGCCGCGTTTCGTGAGCGCTTCGGGTTTACGCCGTCCCATCTGCGGCCTTGATCGAGTGGCCAAATTTGCAAGCTTGCGCTATGGCGCACAGCAATTGAGGCCTGCGGGCTAGGGCTAGGCGGCATGTCGGCGCACCATAGCGCTTCTGCCAATTTTTGAAAGTATGACGATGAAAAGCATCCTCCTGGCCAGCGCACTGATCGGCGCCTCCTCCCTCATTCACGCCGCCGGCTTCCAACTCAGCAGCCCCGAGATCAAGGCCGGCAGCGTGATGGACCAGAAGTTCGAGTTCAACGGCTTTGGGTGCTCGGGCGAGAACAAGTCGCCCGCGCTGCAATGGAGCGGCGCACCCGCCGGCACCAAGTCTTTTGCCGTGACGGTGTATGACCCCGACGCACCCACCGGCTCGGGCTGGTGGCATTGGTCGGTCATCAATCTGCCGGCCGAAACCACCTCGCTGGCGGCCGACGCCGGTCTGGTCGGCGGGGCCAATCTGCCCAAGGGCGCCAGCCATGTGCGGATTGACTATGGCGTAGCCGCCTGGGGCGGCACCTGCCCGCCGCAAGGTGATAAGCCGCACCGCTACATCTTCACCGTGCATGCGCTCAAGACCGAGAAGCTGGAGATCCCGGCCGACGCCACCGCCGCATTGGCCGGCTACATGATCAACGCCAACGCGCTGGGCAAGGCCAGCTTCACGGCCCACTACGGGCGCCCCAAGGCGCAGTGAATCTGGCGCCGGGAGCCTGCCGAAGTCAGCTGACTTAATCCCCATTTCGTCGGCGCCCGGCCGGGCCGGTCGCTAGGGGCTACGCCGCGGGGCTTGGCCGCTCGACAATGAGCGCAGGAGGGCGAGCAGGCTTGGCATCGGTCAAGCCATTGCTCGCTCGCACAATGAATCTTTGCCTTGCCCTGCCTCGATGAAAAAAGCCTTTCTGTCGGTCTTCAATTTGCGCGTGATCGCTGCCATGCTGGCGTTGAGCGTGCTCTTGTCCTTGGCGCGGGCGCTGACTTGGTACGAAGGCGAAGGCGCGGACGCAGGCGCGCGGCAATGGCTGCTCATGGTCGCCTCTTATGCGGGCCTGGCGCTGTTGCCGGGCGTGCTCATTTTGCTGAGCGCCGCCTGCGCCGAGGCCGTCTTGGCTGCTTGGCGCAAGCAGCATGCCATCGGGCCACGAGGCGAATGGTTGCTACGTGTGGGGCTGGTGGTGTCGGGTCTTGCTTTTGCCATGCTGCTGCGCTTTGCCTGGGTCAACTACAAGGCCCCTGAGGTGCCGATTTATTGGGGCTTTTTCTTGACGCGCTTGGCGCTCTACAGCTTGTTGGGCTGCATGGCTTATGCGGTGCTGATCTCGCGCATGAAAGACCGGCAGCTCCAAGAGAGCTTGGCTGCGGCCCGGCGGCAGAGCGAAGCCTTGCGCACGCAGCATATGGAAGCGCAGATGGTGGCCTTGAACGCGCAGATCGAGCCACATTTTCTTTTCAACACCTTGGCGACCACCCGCCGCTTGTACGCCACGACGCCCGATCGGGGGCGCGACATGCTGGGCAGCTTGATCGCCTATTTGCACGCGGCCCTGCCCGGCATGCGCGAGCAAATGTCGACCTTGGGGCAGGAGTTGGAGTTGCTGCGCAACTACCTGCACATCCTGCAGATGCGCATGGGCGAGCGGCTGAGCTTTGAGATCAAAGCCGACCCCGGCTTGCTGGGCCTGCGCCTGCCGCCCTTGATTCTGGCCACCTTGGTGGAGAACGCCATCAAGCATGGGCTCGGGCCGCTGACCGAAGGTGGGCATTTACAAATCACCGCTCAAAAAGTGCTCGGCTCCGATCTCAGCGAAGCGGTCTTGGAAGTGCGTGACAACGGGGCCGGCTTCGGCAGCAACTCCGGCAGCGGCGGCAGCGGCGTCGGTCTGGCCAACACCAGGGCCAGATTGCTGGCCTGTTTTGGCCCGAACGCCAAATTGGAACTGGAAGCGCTGCAGCCCAGAGGTGTGCTGGCGCGGATTCGTCTGCCATTGCCGCCGGGGGACGCGCGTTGAGCCCGTCCTTGGCCTTGTCCTTGGCGGTGGCTCATCTGCTCAGCAGTTGGCGCTCCTTGCGTCGCCGTGAGTTGGCTTGCGCGGTGTTGGTGGCGCTCTACCTGGGGGCCGAGGGTTTGGACCGCGTGGTTGACTTTGCGCCGGTCGCCCAGCCTTGGGCTCCGCTGGCCCTCGCCACGGTGCAGCTTTTGTTTCAAGCGCTGGTTTTTTTATTGTGTTGGTTGCCGGCCGATCGCAGCGAATCTGCTGACCCGGCTGTTCGCACCCGACGTCTGGTCTTGGCGGTAGTGGTCGGGGCCGGCGCTGCGGCGTTTCTGTCATACCTGGTTTTTTCGCTGCTGCTGCCTTTGCTGCTGGACCCCGCTGCTTTGCGATTGGCCTGCGGGGACTGCCGGGCTCAAAGCCCCTTGCATAAATCCTGGCTCAATGTGCTGGGCGCGGCCTTGAACGTCTTGGTCGTGGGCGGCTTGGTGGTGGCGCTGGCCGAGATGCGCGCGCGCCGCCGAGACAAGGATTTGGCGCTGCAGCGCTTGTTGGGTGAGCAGAGTCGTTACGCCGAGGAGGCGATGGCCGCACGGCTTCGCGCCAAGATTGCCCAAGTTGACCCGCAGCAGCTGTTTGATTCGCTGCTGTCGATTGAACAAGCTTACGCCCAAGGGCAGCCCCAAGCGCCGGCGCAATTGGATCGCTTGATTGCGCGCTTGCGCCGCGCCATGAGCGCTGGCCGGCAAGCTTGAGCCGCAGCTCTGATGGAGATGATTGATGAGTAGAACCTACACCGCCGTGGTGGCCGAAGACGAGGCCACGCTCAGGCAGGAATTGATCGAGGCTTTGGGCCAGGTCTGGCCCGAGCTGTGCATTTTGGGCGAGGCCGCCGACGGCATCGCGGCGCTGCGGTTGGTCGCCGAACATCGGCCTGATGTGGTGTTTTTGGACATTCAGATGCCGGGCGCCACCGGGCTGGAAGTCGCCGCTCAGCTAGCAGGGCAGGGACGCTCGCATATTGTTTTTGCAACGGCTTACGACCAATACGCGATCGAGGCCTTTGATGCCGGCGCAGTCGACTATTTGCTCAAACCCTTGTCGGTGCCGCGCCTGTTCACCACCATCCGCCGCCTCAAAGAGCGGCTGCAAGGGCCGCCTGCGGATATCGGGAACCTGTTGAAGCAACTGTCGCGAGAGCCGCTTGAGGCAGAAGAGCGGAACTCGCCATCGAGTCCGCAGCCTGGAGCGCAAGCGCGTGCGCCGCTGCGCTGGATCAATGCCTCGGTCGGGCAGACGCTCAGGCTGCTGACCGTTGACGAGATCTTGTACTTTCAGGCCGACACCAAATACACCCGTGTGGTGACCCGTGACGCCGAGGCCTTGATTCGCAAGCCGCTCAAAGAACTGGCGGAGGAGCTCGATGCCCATCAGTTCTGGCAAATCCATCGCTCGACGCTGGTCAATGTGGCGGCCATCGCCGGCGCCAGCCGAGACTTCCGCGGGCGCTTGCAATTGAAGCTGAAAGATAAGCCCGAGTCGCTGCTGGTGGCCGAGAGCTATACGCATCTGTTCAAGCAGATGTGAGTGCGGCTCAAGCGCAGCTTTAAGCGCAGACTTGCGGCTCCAACATCCTGCCCGCAGACAAGCTGATCTGGCGCCCGCAGCGCGCCGCCAGCCCCTGGTCATGCGTGACCATCACCAGCGTGGAGCGATGCTCGCGGGTCAGGTCGAACATCAATTGCATCACGGCTGTTCCGGTGGCGGCATCCAGGCTGCCGGTCGGCTCATCGGCCATTAACAGCGCCGGTGCGGTGACAAAAGCGCGCGCCAGTGCGACCCGCTGCTGCTCCCCGCCCGACAGGTATTTAGGGTAGTGGCGCAGCCGGGCTGCCAGACCCACCCGGTCCAGCATCGCGCGCGCCTTCTCTCGAGCTGACTTGTCGCCGCGCAGTTCCAGCGGCAGCGACACGTTCTCCTGCGCGTTGAGATGCGGCAAGAGCTGGAAGGACTGAAACACGAAGCCGAGCTTGTGCTTGCGCAGAATCGCCCGGCCGTCTTCATCCAGAGCAAAGATGTCCTGACCCTCCAGCCAGACGCTGCCTTGGCTGGGGCTGTCCAGGCCGGCCAACAGGCCCAGCAAGGTGGACTTGCCGGAGCCCGACGCCCCGAGCAAGGCCAATGTTTCGCCCTTTTGCACCTCGAATGAGATGTCTTGCAGAATCGTCAGCGCGCCACCGGCATCGGGGACTTGTTTGCCTAGATTTTTGACGCTGATGGCCGCAGGCTGCGCTGTCGCCGGCAGGGCATCTGTGTTCGAGTTGTTCATGTTAAGAGCCTGTAGATAAGGAGTTGCGGTCTAGACACCGCGCAAGCTGAGCAGCGGTGCTTGTGTGAGGATCTTGCGCAGGCCCAGCCAGCCGCCCAGCACCGCGCAAACGGCGCCCAGGACCAGGCCGGCCAGCCATAGTTGCGGCGAGAGGCTCCATGCGAGGTGGAAAACAAATTTGGCCAACGCCCAGTTGATGGCCGCAGCGCCGCTCGCGGCGAGCAGGCCGGCCAGGCCGCCCATCAGCAGGTATTCGAGCCACTGCGCGCTGCGCAACTGCTGGCGCGTGGCGCCCAGGGTTCGCAACAGGGCCGCTTCTTGCATGCGCTGGTCTTGCGAGCCGGCCAGCGCCGCATACAGCACCGCCACGCCGGCAGCCAGCGTAAAGGCAAACAAGAACTCCACTGCTGCCGCGACCTGATCCAGCATCTCGCGCGCTTGCTGGAGCAGGGTGCCAAAGTCGAGCACGCTGAGGTTGGGGAATTCGTGCAATAGCTCGGTGATCAACCGCTGCTCGCCGGCCGGCAAGAAGAAGTTCGTCAGATAGGTGCGCGGCAGATCGACGCTGCTGTCGGGCTTGAGCAAAAAGTCGAAGATCAGGCGCTGGAGCTGCACTTCGTCCTTGCGCAGGCTGGTGATGCTGGCGCTGTAAGTCTGACCGGCTAACGCGAAACTCAGGCGGTCACCCAGTTTCAGCCCCAGCCGCTTGGCAATTTGCTCGTCGACCGATACTTCGGCCTTGCTTGGCCCCTGCTGCGTTTGTTGAAGCTGGTGCCAATGACCATCCGTGATTTTGCTGTTCGGCGGCAGCCGGTCGGTGTCGGACAGATCGAACTCCCGCTCGGCCAGCGCCTGCGCCTTGGCGTCGCTGAACTTGATGTCGGCGATATTTTTGCCGTTGATTTGCGCCAAATGGCCGCGCATTTGGCTTTGCAACTCGGGCGAGCCGATGCTGGCCAGCTTGGCGCTGATCGGGGCAACTTGCTGCGGCATGATGTTGAAGATCACATGGTTGGGGGCGTCGGCCGGCGTGCTGTTTTGCCAGGACTTGATCAAGTCCTGGCGCACCAGGGTCAAGAGCAGCAAGGCCATCAAACCGATGGCCAAGGCGACGATCTGGGTCACGGTGGCGGCCGGTCGGCGTTGCAGCGCGGTGACGGCGAAGCGCCAGGTGGGCAGGGTGGGGAAGGCCCCCGCTGTCAGCTTGAGCGCCCGCATGCTCAAGATCGCGGCGCCAGCGAAAAGCGCAAAGCCGAGCAGGAAGCCGACGACGCTCAAACCGGCCAGACGCACATCGCCGGTCTGCCACAGCAGCAGGCCGACAAAGGCCAGCAGGCCCAGGCCGTAGCTGGCCAGGGTCAGCCCCTTCATCGGCAGCGGTTCTTGGCGCATCACGCTGACGAGCGGTACATGGCGCAGTTGCAGCAAAGGCGGTAGCGCAAAACCCAGCAGCAAGACCAGGCCGCTGGCCAGGCATTGCAAGGCCGGCAGCCAGCTTGCCGCGGGCAGCTCCTTGCCGAGCAGTTTTCCCAGCCATTCCAACAACACGAAATGGCCGGCGTAACCGATGGCCACACCGGCCGCGCTGCCGAGCAGGCCGACCAGCAAGAACTCGATAAAGAAGACGGCGCCGAGCTGATTTTGCGTCAGGCCCAGCACGCGCAGCATGGCGCTGGCGTTCAGGTGGCGCAGCATGAAGCGGCGCGCCGCCATCGCCACCGCCACCGCCGCCAACAGCGCCGAGAGCAGGCTCACCAAAGCTAGAAATTGCTCGCCCCGTTGCAACACTTCGCCCAATTTCGCGCGGCTGGAGGCCAGCGAATCGACCTGCAGGTTCGTCTGTTTGCGCGCCTCGGCCTTGGCTTGCAGCTCGGTCTTGAACGCCTCCACCGACGCGGGCGCGCCGGCCAGCAAGAGGCGGTAAATCACCAGCGAGGCCGGCCCGATCAACTGGGTGGCGGCCAGATCGGCCTGGGCGATCATCACCCGGGGCGCGAACCTGCGCATGGCGCCGCTGCTGTCGGGCTCACTGCTGATGATGTGCGTGACCCGAAAAGTCTTGTCGCCGAGTTGCAGCGGCTCACCCAGCTTGAGCTTGAGCTCGCTCAACACCAGCTCGTCGACCCAGGCGCTGCCTGCTGAAGGCGTTGCGGGCGTGGCAAGGGATCGTTCTTCCTCTGGCTTCAAACGGATTTGGCCGCGCAGCGGGTAGCTGGCGCTGACCGCCTTGACCCCAACCAAATGCGAGCGGGTGTCGATTCCTTGGCCGGCCATGGCCACGCTGAGGGTTTCAATGGTTTGGGCCGTCTGCAGGCCGCGCTGCAGGGCGGCGGCCTGCCAATCGGGGCTGAGCGGCGTGTCGCTGGCGACGCGCAAGTCGGCGGCCAGCATCTGGCCCGCGTCGCGGTCCATGCCGGCCCGGATGCGGTCGACAAAAAAGCTCACCGAAGCGATCGCAGCGACCGACAGCGTCAACGCGATCAACAGGAACTGCAACTCACCGGCGCGCCAATCGCGCAGCGTCATCGAGAGGGAAAACTTGGGGGTGTTCATGGGCCTCCACCGGAACTGGGTGGCCCAATGTAGAAGGCCGGGCGGAGCCTGGCAGGGGGATTGCGACCAAGCACGCATTGCGTAGGACGAAATTGGCCAGGGCGGTCTGAAATTTATCCACGCCCGAAACGCAAAGCCCTGTGCCAGGCGTTTTAGACGGCGCTGGTGGACAATCTCTCGCCATGGATTTACCTCTTAATGCTCGAGATAGCGACGCCATGCCCCAGCCGCCCTCAGCGGCGGACCTCGATGCCTGTTGCGGCAATGGCTGCGAGCCTTGCATCTTCGATTTGCACGACCTGGCCATGGACCAATACCGGCAGGACCTGCGCGCCTGGCGAGCTCGCCAGGCCGATGCCGGCCAGGACCTTCTAGCCAGGCCTTAGCCCACCGCAATCCAGAAAGCAGCCGCTATGCCCATCACGCTTTACGACTGTGCCACCGCGCCCAGCCCCCGCCGCGCCCGCATCTTGCTGGCCGAAAAAGGCATTGCTCATGACACGGTCGAGATCGACCTGCGCCGTGTCGAACAGATGGGTCAGGCCTACCGGCAGCTGAATCCGCAATGCACGGTGCCGGCGCTGCGCACCGGCGAGGGCCTGCTGCTGAGTGACAACGCGGCCATCGCCGCCTATCTGGAAGCGCGTTTTCCGCAGCCGCCCTTGTTGGGCATCTCGCCCGAAGAGAAGGCCGAGATCGCCAGTTGGAATTGGCGCATCGAGTTCGAGGGGCTGCTGGCCATCGCCGAGGCACTGCGTAACAGCTCGCCCGCGATGGTCAACCGCGCGCTGCCCGGCCCGGTGGACTATGCGCAGATTCCCGAGCTGGCCCAACGTGGTTTGGCAAGAGTGCAGCAGTTCTTCACTGTCTTGAACGAGCGCTTGCAAGGGCGCGACTTCATCGCCACCGATCGCTTCAGCTTGGCCGATATCACCGCAGTCGTGGCGGTGGATTTCGCGCGCGTGCTGCGCATCAAACCCGATGAGCGGAGCCATCCCGATCTGCACCGCTGGCGCTTGGCAATGGCGCAGCGGCCGACGATGGCGCTGCCGTCCAAGGCATAGCCAAGCCTATTTTTCGAACTTCAGCAAGTCGCTGGGCAGCACCTTGATAGCGCTCATGCATTCGCTTTTGGATTCGGTGAACCAGTGCGAGCATCAACGAACTGCTCCGCAAAAAGCAAAGCTTCAGGCCAGCAAGAAACTCAGGCGCGCCTCGCCCTGAACGCCCATGCTGTTGACGCGCAACAAAAAGTCCGAGCGTCCCGCGTTGGATTCGATCAGGCCGGCCAGCTTGTCTTGCGGCTGGCTGCTGACGCGGGCGGCGTTGAGCGCTGGGGCGTCGCTGGGGGAGCGTTTTTTCAGTAAGCCGGCCATTGAGCGCATAAAGCGCGATGCTTGCTCGATTTGCTTTTGGCTAGGTGCTTGCTGGATGCGGCTGGCCTGCATCTCTTGCGCGCTGCAGCCGGCCGCCAGCCCGCCGATCAGCACGCAAGCGCTCAGATCCAGCAATCCGACAGCGTACACGCCCTTGCGGCCTGCGCTGCCGTAGAGCGCAATCAGCTGCGGCGATTGTTGAACATAAGGGCCCTCCGTGTAGATACGCTCCAACTCAAAGCCCCGCATGCCCAGGTGAGTGAACAGGGTTTGCTGCGTTTGCGCCAAGGACTCGATGGCAGGCAGCTGCGTCTGCGACTGAGCCTGGGCGGGCGGCGGCAACTCAGACCCGCGAGCCTCACGGGGCTTGGCGCTGGGCCGGAGGAAGGAGCTGCGGCCCAGACCCAGCGCCACGGCGCTGCGCAAGGTACGGTCATCAAATGGCTTGTTGAGCAGGAACAAGGCGCCGTTGCTACGAGCCTGGGTTTGGCATTCGGCGGCCGTGTCGGTGGTGATGAAGCCCACGGCAATATGGTTGTGGCCGGTTTGCCGCAGTGTTTGCAGCATCTCGATGCCCGAGACGCCGGGCATATGCCAGTCCGACAGGACCAGGTCAGGTTTGAATGACGCCACCTTGTCGAGCGCATCGGCGCCGTCGTTGGCGGTTTGAAAAAGCAAGTCGCCCAACTCCTCGCATTCAAGCGTGCGGCGAATGATGGCCTGAATGGCCCGGCTGTCATCAACAATCAAGATGCGCTTACTTTTTGCGTTAGCAAAGGCGGACATCGGTGCTTCCCTCGTAGCCCTGTGATGACGTCGGGCCTGATCTTTACTGCGCTTGCTGAGCTCCCCGTGACCATGCCGCGTGTATCTGGTGCTGACGCGTGCTGGTTGATTGCCCTTGACAGCAGGGCTTGTTGGGAGCGCAGTTTCAGTGTTTCAAGATGGAGCATTCGCTGGAGTAGAGGTGCGAATACCTGCCAAATTCGACGTTAGGGTTTACGCGCGCAGCAGCTTGTGAAAAATTGCGCGCCCCGCCTCATCGCGGTCTAAGTGTTTACGCGAGCCCGACCGAGGAGCCGCACAATGTCGGGGTGGACGCAGCTATAGAAGAAGTCGATGCGGTGGTGATAGGTGCCGGTGTGGTGGGGCTGGCTGTCGCCCGCGCGCTGGCGCAGCAAGGCTTGGAGACCTTGCTGCTTGAGCGCGCCGAGCGCATAGGCAGCGGCGTGAGTTCGCGCAGCAGCGAGGTCATACACGCCGGCCTCTACTACCCGCCGGGCTCGCTCAAGGCGAGGCTGTGTGTGCAAGGGCGCGCGCTGCTGTACGACTATTGCGAATCGCATCAAGTCGCCCATCGATGCTGCGGCAAGCTGGTGGTGGCGACCGACGCCGCTCAAGTGAGCGCTTTGCAGCGCTTGATGCAAACGGCGCAGCGCAATGGGGTGCACGATCTGCGCTGGCTTGATGCCGCGCAGGCGAGCGCCCTGGAGCCGGCGCTGCGCTGTGAGGCTGCGCTGGCTTCGCCGTCCACCGGCATCATCGACAGCCACGGCCTGATGCTCGCCTTGCTGGGTGATTTTGAGTCGGCCGGCGGCGCCCTGGGCCTGTGCTCCACCGTGACCGGGCTGCGGCGCGTCGGCCAGGCCTGGCGCTTGCAAGTGCAAGCGGAAGGGGCCGAGATGAGCTTGCAGGCCGGCATCGTGGTCAACGCGGCCGGTCTGTGGGCGGCTGGCCTGACGCAGGCGATAGAAGGCCTTGCGCCGGCCCAGCAGGCCAAGGCTTACTTCAGCAAGGGCAGCTATTTCGCCCTGGCCGGTCCGGCGCCATTCAGTCGCCTGATCTACCCCATGCCGCAAGACGATTGCTTGGGTGTGCACCTGACGCTGGATCTGGCCGGCGCGGCCCGCTTTGGGCCGGACGCACAGTGGCTGCAAGGCATCAACGACCCGGCGCAACTCGACTACAGCCTCGACCCGCGCCGGGCCGATGCTTTTTACGCCGATGTGCGGCGCTATTGGCCGGCCTTGCCGGACGGCGCGCTGCAGCCGGCTTACAGCGGCGTGCGGCCCAAGATCCATGGCCCGGACGAGCCCGCGCCGGACTTCCGCATCGACGGGCCGGCCCAGCATGGCTTGCCTGGTTTGGTGAATCTATTGGGTATTGAGTCGCCCGGATTGACCAGCTGCCTGGCGCTGGCGCAAGAGGTCTTGGTGCGGATGGCGGGGGATCAGGCTTGGTCGTCACCCGTGTCCACGCCATCCACCCAAGTGCCGCCCTGTAGCAACTGATAGGGCTTGAAGCCGGTTTTATAAGCCATCTTGGGGCTCTCGGCGATCCAGTAGCCCAGGTAGAGATGGCTCAGCTGCAGGTCTCGGGTTTGCTGAATCTGCCACAGCACGTTGTAGGTGCCATAACTGGTCTTTTCCTCGGGCTCGTAAAAGGTGTAGACGGCCGACAAGCCATCGCTGAGGATGTCCAAAATTGAGACCATCTTCAGCGCCAGCGAGCCATCTGGCTGCGGCTCGCGGAACTCCACCATGCGTGAATTGATTCGGCTTTGCAGCAAGAACTGCGTGTATTGATCGACGCTGTCGTGGTCCATGCCGCCGCCCGAGTGCCGACCGGTTTGGTAGCGCAAATAGAGTTCGTAATGCTCTTGGCTATAGCCCAGGCGCATCACCTTGGCTTGCAGATGGCGGTGTTGATGCCAGGCCCGGCGCTGGCTGCGGCTGGGCTTGAAGCTGGCGGCCGGCACCCGCATCGGCACGCAAGCCTTGCAGCCGTCGCAGTAGGGGCGGTAGGTGAACAGGCCGCTGCGCCGAAAGCCCGCCGCCACCAGGCCCGAATAGGCGTCGGCGTGAATCAAATGGCTGGGCGTGGCCACTTGCGAGCGAGCTTGCCGGTCGGGCAGGTAGCTGCAAGCGTAGGCGGCAGTCGCATAGAACTGCAGCTGCGCCAAGGGGAGTTCTTTGGGATGTGTCACGGCGTGGCTCGCAAGGGGCTAGTCTTGATCCAGCAAGGCCCAAAGGGCTGGATGATAGGCCCAGCTGCTTGGTGCTGCCTCATTCACGGCTTGGCCCACATGTGCTTCAAAGGCGCTGCGCGGCACTTCGGCCGCGCCCAGCGAGGCCAAGTGGCCGGTGTTTTGTTGGCAGTCTATCCAGGGGATGCCATGCTTGCGGCAAAGGCAGACCAAGGCGGCGAGTGCGATCTTGGAGGCGTCGCTGCGGCGCATGAACATCGACTCGCCGAAGAACATACGGCCCAGATTGACGCCGTAAAGGCCGCCGACCAGTTCGCCGTCCATCCAAGTCTCGATGCTGTGAACCGCGCCCGATTGCTTTGCCCAGTCAAGATAGGCTGCCTGCATCTCGGGCAAGATCCAGGTGCCGGACTGGCCTTCGCGCGGCGCGCCGGCGCAGGCATTCAGCACTTCCGGCAAGGCGGAGTCAACGCGGATTTCGCAATTGGCCGAGCGCCTGAAATGGGCGATGGTTTTGCGCAGCGAGCGCGCGAGCTTGAAGTTCTGCGTTTGCAGCACCATGCGTGGGTCGGGCGCCCACCACAGCGGCGGCTGGCCGGCGCCATACCAAGGGAAGATGCCGCGTGAATAGGCCGCGTGCAGGCGCTGAGGGCTCAAGTCGCCGCCGGCGGCGAGCAGGCCGGGGGCGTCCGAATCGGCGCCCAAGGTGCGCGCGCTGGGCGGAAATTCCAAAGAGTTGTCATCAAGCCAATCGATCATGCTTGCCATGGTAGCGTGTAGCCCAAGATGAACTTTCAACTGGCCTGCGCCCCATGAACACCCTTTTTGGAATTTCGAACTGCGACACCGTGAAGCGCGCGCGCGCCTGGCTCACTGAGCAGGGCTTGAGCTACGAATTTCATGACTTCAAAAGGGCCGGTGTGCCACCGGGCGACTTGGCCGCGTGGTGCGAGCAGCTCGGCTGGGAGCGGGTCTTGAACCGCGCCGGCACGACCTGGCGCAAGCTCGACGAAGCCACCCGCGCAGCGGTCGTTGACAGTGCCTCGGCACAAGCCTTGTTGCTCACCCAGCCCAGCGCCATCAAGCGCCCGGTCATGCGCTGGGCCGACGGGCGCCTGAGCGTGGGGTTTTCGGCCGAGCTGTTCAATAGCCATCTCAACAGCCAAGTTTGATCCTGTTTTGGTGCAGGTTGCCCCTTGTTTGTGCGCATCACGCTGAGTCAGTGCCACTTTCTGGGGTGAGTTGTCCTGATTTGGTGCGCGACAGTGAGCCAAAAGCGGGCATGTATCTTGCTGATCTGGTGCATTAAATCCCGAGTCGGTGCGTTGCACTCGGGATGCCGTGCTCAATGATTACCGCAGGACTCAGAGAACCCGATGGAGAACTTCAAACAAAGCGCTGATGCGCTGTTCATTCTGCTGGGCGCCATCATGGTGCTCGCCATGCATGCCGGCTTTGCTTTTCTGGAGCTTGGCACGGTGCGCAAGAAGAATCAGGTCAATGCGCTGGTGAAAATCTTGGTGGATTTTTGCGTGTCGACCGTCGCGTATTTTTTATTGGGCTACACGGTTGCTTATGGCAGCAACTTCTTCACCGGGGCCGAAACGCTGGCCCTGAAGAATGGCTATGAGCTGGTCAAGTTTTTCTTCTTGCTGACCTTCGCCGCGGCGATACCGGCGATTATTTCTGGCGGCATCGCCGAGCGGGCCCGCTTTGGCCCGCAGTTGGCCGCCACGGCCGTGATCGTCGGTTTGATCTACCCTTTGTTTGAGGGCGTGGCCTGGAATCAGGCATGGGGCCTGCAAGCCTGGTTGAAGGCTCAATTTGGCGCCGAATTTCATGACTTTGCTGGCAGCGTGGTGGTGCATGCGGTGGGTGGTTGGATCGGCTTGGCGGCCGTGTTGCTGCTGGGCCCGCGCTTGAATCGCTACCGCAAGGACGGCGCCATCAGCGCGCATCCGCCCTCCAGCATTCCCTTTTTGGCGCTGGGCGCCTGGGTGCTGACCGTGGGCTGGTTTGGCTTCAATGTGATGAGCGCACAAACGCTGGACAAGATGAGCGGCCTGGTGGCGGTGAACTCGCTGATGGCCATGGCCGGGGGCACCTTGGTGGCCGTCTTGCTGGGCCGCAATGACCCCGGATTTGCCTATAACGGCCCCTTGGCCGGTCTGGTCGCGGTGTGTGCGGGCTCCGACCTGATGCATCCGCTGGGCGCATTGATCGTCGGGGGTGTGGCCGGCGCCATCTTCGTCAAGATGTTCACCCTGACGCAGAACCGCTGGAAGATCGATGACGTGTTGGGCGTTTGGCCGCTGCACGGCTTGTGCGGCGCCTGGGGCGGTATTGCCGCCGGCATCTTCGGCCAGTCGGCGCTGGGCGGCCTGGGCGGGGTCAGCTTGGCGGCGCAACTGCTGGGCACCTTGGCCGGTGTGGTCTGGGCTTTGCTCGGCGGCTTCACGGTGTATGGCTTGCTGCGGCACTTTGTCGGCCTGCGCCTGACGCGGGAAGAAGAATTCGACGGCGCCGATCTGTCCATCCACAAGATCGGCTCCACGCCGGAGCGTGAGGTCAGCTGGTAAGCTGCCGGTCTTTCGGTTTCCAAGACCTTTCGCTCATGTTCACTGGCATTGTTCAGGCCGTCGCCAGCGTCGCGGCCATCACCGACCGGCCCGGCCTGCGCAGCTTTACGCTGCAGTTTCCGCCCGGCTTTTGTGTCGGCCTCGAGATCGGCGCCAGCGTGTCTTGCGACGGCGTGTGCCTGACCGTCACGGCCTTGGGCCCTGGCGACCAAGCCAATTTTGACGTGATGCAGCAGAGCCTGAATCTGACAACCTTGGCCGGCTTGAAGCAGGGCGGTTTGCTCAATGTTGAGCGCGCCGCGCGCGACGGCGCCGAGATTGGGGGCCACCCGCTTTCCGGCCATATCGATTTCATGGCGACGGTGGCGGCCGTGCGGCGCCCCGAAAACAATGTCTGTGTGCGCATCCAAGTGCCACCGAGCTGGATGCGCTACATCTTCGCCAAGGGTTATATCGCCATCAACGGCGCCAGCCTGACCGTCGCCGAGGCCGACCGCCAAGCCGGCTGGTTCGAGGTGTGGCTGATCCCCGAAACGCTGCGCATGACGACCTTTGGCGCCAAGGCCGAGGGCGATTTGCTCAACATTGAAATCGAGCGTCAGACGCAAGTCTTTGTGGATACAGTGCGGGCGGCGATCGACGAGCGGCTCGGCCCCTTGCTGCCGGCCCTGGAGAAGCTGCTGGCCGCGCAGGGCCAGAGCCTGGATGATCTGAGCCAGCCGCCACACAAGCCGGTCGGCTGAGGCCAAAAATCGGCTTTGCTGAGCTGGATCAAGCCTGCGAAAAATAAGCCGGCAATATTGAAGGAATAGGCGTTTCCTAGGGTTGTCCCGCATACACTGCCTGCCAATTGTTCGGGCCCTGTTGTAGCCGGTCCGGAAGAGGAAAACCATGGAACAGCCGACGACTCCGATTCAAGCGCTGCAGGCTTGGTTGGCCGCGCAGACACCAGGTGCCGCGCTGGCCGGTGTGCCGGTGGGCAGCTTGCTGACTCATTTTCTGCAAGCGCAGGCACAGGGTTTGCCGTCTGCCGGGCATGAGCTGCGCGTGCTGCAAGTGCTGGTCGATCATTGGCTCAAGCGCATGCACGCCGATATTGAGAGCTTCCCGCCCGGCGCCGTGGCGGTGCTGAGCGAGCAAAAAAAGCAATTGCTCAATATGCACAAAGCCTTGAGCGAATTGCAAAGCTGTTTGCAGGTCTTGCACTTGAGCCGGGCCAAATCGATCAAGCCCGCTGCTTCTGCTGCTCTGAGTGCTGCAAGCGCTGGACCGGCCCCGCGAGCCAGCGAGCGGCCCAAGTCTTGGCAGTCCAGCCCGCCCAAGAAGCGGGACAAGGAGCGGGACAAGGCGAGTGCTCAAGTCGCTTGAGCCTGCGGCCTGGGGCGACCCGGGTGCCGGGTTGATGCATCAATCACTGCTGTGCAATTTGGCGTGCAATTTTGTGTGCACGCGCCGCGTCGCGCGCCAGACGGACCAAAGCACTAGCGGTATCAAAACCCCCACCGCAATTTCAGGGTTGACGGGCAGGCCCGAGGACTTCAGCGCTTTGGCGCCGTAGAGCAAGAGGCTCACCACGTAGTAGGAAATCGCCGCGATGGAGAGCCCCTCCACCGTGGTCTGCAGGTTCAGCTGCAAGTCCTGACCCCTCGTGAGCTTGGCCAGCAACTGATGGTTTTGCTGCTCGGTGGCGATGTCGACCCGGGTGCGCAAGAGCGCGCTGACGCGCTCGATGCGCTGCGATAAGGAGGCCAGCCTCTGCGCGGTGGCCGCGACCGTGGCAATCGCCGGCGAGAGCCGGCGCTGCATGAATTCCCCCAGGGTTTGCGTGCCCGGAATCGGCTTTTCGCGCAGCTCGGCAATGCGCTGGCGCACCAGCGTGTCGTAGGCCTGGGTCGCGGCGAAACGGTAGGCATGTTGGGCGGTGGCGCGTTCAACCCCCGCAGCGACATGGATCAAGGTGTCCAGCAGCTCGCTCTCGGACGCCTGCCTACCCTCGAGTTTGAGCGTCACCTCGGCCAAGCTGGCCTCGGCCTGCGCCAGCACCGGCGCAATGTCTTTGGCCACCGGCAGGCCGCGCAAAGCCATCAGGCGGTAGACCTCCAGCTCCAGCAAACGCTGAGAAATGCGGCCCGCGCGTGTCGGGCTGGTCCCGGGCGGTGCAATCACCAAGATGCGCTCAAAGCCGCTCGCTGCCAGGCGGAAATTGGTCACCACCACCGAGTGCCCGCCAGGCCCGGACTCTTCCGAGTTGCCCATCATCGAGGCCAGGACGGTGCGCCCGCCAAACCATTGCTGACCCAGGGCTCTTGCTTCATCGGGGTGGCTGATGTCATGTTCGAGCATGACCAGCTTGACGGCAGCCACCGTGCGCCCGGGCAGCGTGCGCAGCCAGTCGGCATCGACACGCAAGGCCGACATCAGCTCCGGCTGCTGGCTGCCCAGGAGTGCCTGTTCGGGCAACGGCTGCACGATCGCATAGCGGGTGAACTCGCTGTGGCGTTCCCATTTGACCGTGTGCCCGTCGCCGCGCAGCCGTAAAAAATTACCCTGCATCTCGTCCAGTTGCAAGCCTTCTTGGCCGGGCAGGCGGCGCAGGTGTTCGCACTCGGCTTCGCGGCTTACACCCTCGTTGAGCACGGCCACGCTGATGATCAGGGCCGGCAAATGAATGCGCGCCGAGGGCCTGGCATGCACCTCGTTGTGGAGCAGATAACGCAGCCCATCATCGGGCGGCAGGATGGAGCGGGCGGCGGTGTTGGCGTCGGCTGAGTTGGGCATGGGGCTGGTCTTGGGCAAGTAAAAGGGGGCACAAAGCAGGAGGCATAAAGCAGGCCAGCGCTGAAAAGCGCTCATCGCCATGCTGCCAACATGAGCGCGCCGGCTGGATAAGCCGGCGCGCAGGTTCATGTGTCTTGCTCTGCCCCTTGTCTTGCAAGAGACCCAAGCCGGGTGTCAGCTTAACCCGATTTGCTCAAGTTAAGCTCAAGTGGAGTTCAAGCCAAGTTGCGCAGCTCGCGCAGTGCAACCGACAGCATGGCCAGATCCACCGCCTTGGCTTCGCTGAATTCGCCCAAGAGCTTGTGCGCGCGCTCCAGTGCGTCTTGGTTGCGGGTGGTCCAGTTGCTGAGCAGTTCGGGCGCGGCTTGCCCTTCACCTTGCCCCAGCACATCCAAGGCGATAGCGCGTTGCAGACCGGACAGATCGTCGCCCAGCGCGGCCTTGGCCTGCGTCTGCCAATAGCTGTCTGCGGCCAAGGCATCGATCTGTTGGCGCAGGCGCTCCAGGCCGAGCTTTTGACCTAGCTTGGCGTGGACCTCGCAAACGACTTCCAGCGAATGCTGGGTGGCATCGGCGATCTCGGCGATATCGAGCGCCGCAAACAGCTCCTCGGCATGGCTGACGTCGCGCGCAATGTCGATCGGCACACCCGCCGCGACCCGCGCCGCAGCCCGCGCCGAGAGATCGTTGTGCTGAACCAAGGTGGTGCGCAAGACCTCCACCGCAGGTGCAAAGCGCTTGATCACCTGCTCCATCGGCTCGGCCAGGCGGCGCGAGCGCAGGAACCAGTTGGTGGCATGCGCGCCCAAGCGACCCAACTCGTCGATCATGTCGGCTTGCACCTCGTCTGCGACCTGATTGTCCAGCGCCTCGATCTTCAGCCACAGCGGCACATAGCCGAAGACCTCGCGGGTGGCCAGGTAGGCGCGCACGATTTGCGCCGGCTTAGCGCCGCTGGATTCACTCAGCCGGTGCACAAAGGTAGCGCCGACACGGTTCAACATGCTGTTGAGCACGTGGGTGACGATGATTTCACGCTTGAGCGGGTGGCGCGGGATGTAGGCGCCGAACTTCTCGCGCAGCAGCGCAGGGAAGTAACGCTCTACCGCAGTACCAATCCAGCTGTCCTCAGGCAGATCGGAGCTCATCAACTCGTCGGACAACCACATCTTGCTATAAGCCAGCAAAACCGCCATTTCGGGTGTGGTCAGGCCGACGCCGCGTGCCTTGCGTTCCTTGATCTGGTCATCGGTGGGCAAGAACTCGATCGCCCGGTTCAAGCGCCCGGCACGTTCCAGGAAGCGGATAAAGCGCGCCTGCTGGTCAATCAGCGCCGCGCCTTGGCGGTTGGCGATCGACAGCGCCTGGGTCTGGAAGTAGTTGTCACGCAGCACCAGCGACGCCACCTCGTCCGTCATCTGCGGCAGCAAGGTATTGCGCTGCTTCAGCGTCATCTCGCCGTCGCCCATGGCCAGACCCAGCAAGATCTTGATATTGACCTCATGGTCCGAGGTGTCCACGCCGGCCGAGTTGTCGATCGCATCGGTGTAGATGCGCACGCCGGCCAAGGCGGCCTCGACGCGCCCACGCTGCGTGCAGCCCAGGTTACCGCCTTCGCCGACCACCTTGCAGCGCAGCTCGGCGCCATTGATGCGCAAGGCATCGTTGGCGCGGTCGCCGACATCCGCGTGCACCTCGCTGCTGGCCTTGATATAGGTGCCAATGCCGCCGTTGTAGAGCAGGTCGACCGGCGCCTTCAAGATGGCACTGAGTAACTCGTTAGGGGCCAGGCGGTCGGCGCTGATACCGAGCACGGCCTGTGCTTGCGGTGAGATCGGAATCGATTTTTCCGAGCGCGCCCAGACGCCGCCGCCGGCTGAAATCAGCGCCGTTTCATAGTCGGCCCAGCTGGAGCGCGGCAGCTTGAACAGGCGTTCGCGCTCGGCAAACGAGGCTGCTGCGTCCGGGCTTGGGTCGATGAAGACATGGCGGTGATCAAAAGCGGCCACCAAGCGGATATGGGGTGACAGCAACATGCCGTTGCCGAACACATCGCCCGACATATCGCCTACGCCCACCACGGTGAACTCTTGGCTCTGCGTGTTGATGCCGATCTCGCGGAAATGGCGCTTGACCGATTCCCAGGCACCGCGTGCGGTGATGCCCATGGCCTTGTGGTCATAGCCGACACTGCCGCCCGAGGCGAAGGCGTCGCCCAGCCAATGGCCATACTCCAGACTGACGGTGTTGGCGTAGTCGGAGAAGGTGGCGGTGCCCTTGTCGGCCGCGACCACCAAGTACGGGTCATCCTCATCCAGACGCACGACCTGCGGCGGCGGCACGACCTGACCCCCCGCATAGTTGTCGGTCAGGTCCAGCAGCGCACGCAAATAGTCCTGGTAGCAGCTGATGCCTTCTTTCATGAAGGCTTCGCGATCAGACTGTGGCGGGGCCTTTTTCAATACAAAGCCGCCCTTGCTGCCCACGGGCACGATGACGGTGTTCTTGACCATCTGCGCCTTCACCAGGCCCAGCACTTCGGTGCGGAAGTCTTCCGGCCGGTCCGACCAGCGCAAGCCGCCACGGGCGACCTTGCCGCCGCGCAAATGGATGCCTTCAAAGCGCGGCGAGTAAACCGAAATTTCGTACAGCGGACGCGGCTCCGGCAGGCCGGGGATCTTGGCCGAATCGAGCTTGAAGCTCAAGAAACTGCGGCGCGGGCCGGCTGCACCGCTGTGGCCGACGCCGGTGCGCCAGAAGTTGGTGCGCAGCGTGGCCTGCATCAGGGCCAGCAGTTGGCGCAAGACGCGGTCTTCTTGCAGATTGCTGACCTTCTCCAGCGCCTTCTCAATCCCGTTGACTTGTGCGTTAGCGCCCAGCTCATCATGGGCGACGGGGTCAAAGCGCAGCTTGAACAGCGTCACCAACATGCGCGCGATGCGGGGGTGCGCGGCCAAGGTGGCTTCGATGGTGGCTTGCGAGAGCGCAAAACCGATCTGGCGCAAATACTTGGCATAGGCACGCAGCACGACGATTTCGTCGTTGGCAAGGCCTGCGCGCAGCACCAAACGGTTGAAGTCGTCGTTCTCGACCTCGCCGCGGAAGACGCGCGCAAAAGTGTCCTCGAACAAGCGGGCCAAGGCCTCGGGCTCGATCTCATCCGACACCGCTGCCTGCAGCTCAAAGTCATGCAGCGACACGCTATTGCCTTGGCCGGCAGGGGCCGAGGCGTCGAGGATGCGGTGGTTGTGCTCGCCCAGCACGCGCACGCCCATATGCTCTAGCATCGGCAGGCTGTCGGACAAGACCACCGCCTGACCCAGGCGATAGACCTTGAAGCCCAGCGTGCCCGGCTCGGCGCCAAAGGGGCGGTACAGGGCCAGCGCCAGCGGCGCCTCCGGGCTCAGGCTGGCGAGCTTGACAACGTCGGGCACGGCCGCGCGCGCGCTGATGCGCTCGCGGTAGCCGGCGGGGAAGCCAGCTGCCCAGCGCTTGAACAGCTCCAAGCCGCGCGCTTCGCCTTCGGCATCAACCAAGGCCTCGCGCAGGTCATCATCCCAGCGCCTTGCCGCAGCCGTCAGCTTGGCCTCGACATCCTTGCAATCAAACACAGGCACTTGGCCCGGCGTCGTGCGCACGGTGAAATGGATGCGCGCCAAGACCGCGTCGCTCAACTGCACATCAAACTCGGCGCTGCTGCCGCTGAAGACCTGCATCAGAATGGCCTGGAACTTGATCCGCATATCGGTCGAGTAGGCCTCGCGCGGCACATAGACCAAGCAGGAGAAGAAGCGGTCAAAGGGGTCGCGGCAAACGAACAGACGCAGGCGCTGGCGCTCACCCAAGGCGAGGATGCCCAGCGCGGTTTCATACAGCTCGTCGTTGGAGATTTGGTAGAGATCGTCGCGCGGATAAGTCTCCAAAATATGCTGCAAGGCCTTGGCCAGATGGCCGCCCGCAGGCAAGCCGGCGCGCTGTGTGATGGCGCCGACGCGGCCGCGCAGCAGCGGGGTCTCGGAGACGCGCGCGCTGTAGGCGGTAGAGGTAAACAAGCCGATGAAGCGGTGCTCGCCCGTCACTTCGCCGGCGGCGTTGTAACGCTTGATGCCGACGTAGTCGGTGTAGCCCGCGCGGTGCACGGTGGAGCGGGTATTGGCCTTGGTGATGACCAGCAATGGCGAGGGCGCACGTGCGAGGGCGCGGGCATTGGCGGGCAACATCGAGAAGCTGCTGGAGAGTTTTTCCTCCGACGTTTCTCTCAGCAGGCCCAGGCCGCTGCCGGAAATCAGGCGCAAGGCGTCGGCCCCCCCTTCGCTGACCAACTCGTGGCAGCGGTAGCCCAGCAGGGTCATGTGGTCGTCGGCCAGCCAATGCAAAAAGGCCAGGCTTTCTTGAACTTCGGCTTTGTCCAGTGCAGCCGGTGCTTGCTCAAGCTCTGTGATGGCCGCGTGCAAGGCGCCGACCATGGGCTTCCAGTCCTGCACGGCCGCGCGCACGTCGCCGAGCACACGCTCAATGCCGGCCAGCAATTCATGGCGCTGCCCGGCATCGATGATGCGGTCAACCTCGATATGCATCCAGGACTCGCGCTTGAGCCCCGGCGCGTCAGTCGCCTCGCTGCGTGGGCGGATGGCCAGCAGTTGGCCGTCGGCGTCGCGCTCCACGCCAAAAATCGGATGCACGATCAGGTGCAAGGTTAGGCCTTGGCGATTGATCTCGATGGTCGTGGTGTCGACCAAAAACGGCATGTCATCATTGATGATGTCGATCACCGAATGGCGCGAGGCCCAGCCGTTGTCGGCGACGCTGGGGCTCAAGACCCGCGCCAGGGTCTGGCCGGGCTGGCGCTTGGCGCCGAACTGCAGATGCGAGAGCAGGGCGCCCAGCAGGTCTTCGGGTGTGCGGGCCAGCAGGTCTTCGGTGTCGACGCGGCGGAAATACTCGCGCCCGAAGCTTTCTATCATCGCCGCTTGTTCGGGCGTTTTTTGACGCGTGGCGGCCAGCGCCAGCACCGCATCGATCCGTTCGCTCTGTAGGGCGTTGAGAGGTTCAGTCATTGCTTGTCTCCTAGGAATCAGTAAGGCCGTGGGCTCGTGGCCATGCTCAGCTTGTGCCCGGCAGTGTGCCTCAGGCGGCAGGCGCCAAAGGGTCTGGCTGTCTGAAAAACCCCTCTATATGCATTTTCTGCATTGCCTATGTACTTCGGCAATGTTGCCCGGCAATCCAGGCGTCCACCTTGCGGTCCAGCAGATCCAGCGGCAGTGCGCCGCCATCCAGCAGCATGTCGTGATAGGCCCGGGCATCGAATTTTTGAGCCAGCGCCGCCTCGGCACGAGCCCGCATCGCCAGCACCCGCAGCTGGCCAATCTTGTAAGACAGCGCTTGGCCCGGCCAGCCGATGTAACGGTCTACTTCGTTGACGATATCGACCTCGGTCTTGGCCGCATTGGCGCGGAAGTAGTCAATCGCCTGCTCGCGTGTCCAGCGTTTGGCGTGCAAGCCGGTGTCCACCACCAAACGGACCGCCCGCCACATGTCATAGGTCAGCTGGCCAAAATGTGAATAGGGGTCTTGGTAGAGCCCCAGCTCGAAACCGAGCTTTTCGGCATACAGCGCCCAGCCTTCGAGGTAAGCGTTGTAGCCGGCAAAGCGGCGGAATTTGGGCAGGTCTTGCTGCTCTTGTGCCAAGGCAATCTGCAAGTGGTGGCCAGGCATCGCCTCATGGGCGGTCAGCACCTCGATCTCGTAGATTGGCCGCATCTCGGGGCGGTAAAGATTGACGTAGTAATAACCGGCGCGTCGGCCGTCGTCGGACGGGCCGCTGTAATAAGCGGCAGTGGTGTTGGGCGCGCTGGTAGCGGGAATAGCGCGTACACCGTAGGGCGTGCGCGGCAGCTTGCCGAAGAGTTTGGGTAACTCCGGCTCGATCTTCTTGGCCGCCAGCACGTAGGCGGTGAACAGCTCTTGCTCGCTCTTGCAATAGAACTTGGGGTCGCTGCGCAGATGCTCGAAGAACTCGGCCTTGCTGCCGCCGAACTTGAGCTGATCCATCACCGCCTGCATCTCGCGGTGGATGCGTGCAACTTCATCCAAGCCGATCTGGTGGATCTGCTCGGCGTCCAGCGTGGTGGTGGTGTGAAAAGCGATGCGGTTGGCGTAATAGGCTGCACCTTCTGGGCTATCCCAAATGCCGACCGTCTCGCGACAGGCGGGCAAATAGACTGCGGCAAAAAACTGCCTGAACTGCCGGTAAGCCGGCACGACTTGCTCGCCGATGATCTGACGCGCCGCTTCCTGGAGCCGCGCTGTTTCGACGGCGCCGATGCGAGGCGGCATTTGTCTGAAGGCGCTGAAGAAGGGGCTTTGCTCAGGGTCGTCTACCACTTGCAAATCCAGCTGCGGCATCACGCGCTGCATCAACAGGCGGGGCTGCGTGCGGCCGCTACTGGCCGCGTCGCTCAGCAGCGCTTCGTACTGAGCGAGGTAGGCGGGCAGGCCGCGCATGCGTTGCAGCCAGATCTCGAAATCCGCTGCCGAATCCAGCGGCATGAATTCCGCAATTTCATTCAGCGACTGCGGCCCTTCGCGCGCGGAAATTGCCCAGGCCAGCGGCTGAAAAGCTGCAACGGCCAAACGGGCCTGCAATTCGTACTTGAAGAGCTGGGCGTTCAGCTGCTCCTCGGTTGGCAAACCGGCCTCCATTAAGGCATCCAGCTCGGCAAGCGCAGCTTGATTGGCGGTGGTGCTGCGGGCTTGTGCGGCGGGGCTCAAATCCGGCCACAAGGCATTGAAGCGCGCATCGCCGATGTAACTCGCCTGCAGCGGGTTCTCCGCCAACTCGCGTTCCCAACAAGCATCAAACAAGGCGTGCAGGCGCTGCACCGAGGGGCTCAAGGTTTGGGTCATATTGAACGGGCCTTGACGGCGCGTGTTGGGTTGTTTTTGGCTGAATGACGCCTGCGCATTCTTGCCCATTTTGTACGCGGCAAAACCGCCGGCTTGGGAAAACCCTCGGTGCTTTGCGTCCTGCCGCGTCTGTGGCCTGATCTAGACTGAGTCCATGCATGAAGACTTCGAGCCCCGACTTGTGAGCCGCCGCCAGGCGCTCACTGCCACTGTGGCCTCTGCCGCCACCTTGTATGCAGCGCCATGTATGGCAGCCACCAAGGGCGAGCCGGTGACGGTCCAGCACGATATGCAGCCTCTGCAAGGCGAGGCCGATTCTTTTCCCTTGGCGGTACTGACCCTGTTGATGGACAAGACCATTGCCAGCTACGGCCCCTATCAATTCGAAGCGCTGCCGCCGCGCGACAGCATCACCCAGAGTCGCACGATGTTGGAGTTGCGTGCGGGCAGTTTGGATGTGGTGGCCAGCATGAACTCGCTAGCGCGTGAGGCCGACGGCATCCAGGTGCGCGGCTGTCTGAGGCGTGGCTTGAACGGCTTGCGCTTGCCGGTCTGCTTGGCCAGCCGGCAGGCCGAGCTTGAGGGCATCAAGGACTTGGCGCAGGCCAAAAAATTACGCGTCGCGCAGGTCTCGCATTGGCCCGACGCCACGGTGCTGGAGCGCAATGCCTGGCCGGTGCAGCGGATTCAGAGGCTCGGCGTTTTCGATGCGATGTTGGAGCTGGGGCGCTTCGATGTTTTTCTGCTGGCCTCGGATGAGGCTTTCGGCATCGTGCAGGCCCTGCCCAAACTGGTGGTGCTCAAGCAATGGCTGGTGGCCTACCCGTCCACCTTTGCCTTTATGGTCAACCATGCGCGGCCCGAACTGGCCAAACGCCTGCGCCATGGCTGGAAGCTGGTGCAGGCCGACGGCAGCTTTGAGGCCTTGCACGACAAGGCCGTGGGTTGGCAGGTCAGGCAGGCGCATCTGGCCGAGCGGCGCTGGCTGATCCTGAACAACCCGGACCAGCCGCCGCCGGCACTGCTGCAAGATGCCAAACTCTGGCATCCGCTGGTGCGGCAGCGCTTGATCGAGCCCTTGTTGAAGGGCTGAGCTTCGTTACAGCAAGTCAAGCACCGCGCCTGAACTGGCGCTGGATGCGTTCTTGGCGAACTTGGCCATCACGCCGCGGGTGTAGCGCGGTGCCGGCGCCACCCAGGCCGCGCGGCGACGTGCCAGCTCTTCCTCGCTGACATGCAGTTCCAGCAGCAGTTTGTGTGCGTCGATGGTGATGCGGTCACCTTCTTGCACCAGCGCGATCACGCCGCCTGCGTAGGCTTCTGGCGCGACATGGCCGACCACCATGCCCCAAGTGCCGCCGGAGAAGCGCCCGTCGGTGATCAGCCCGACGCTTTCGCCCAGGCCCTGGCCGATCAGGGCGCCGGTTGGCGCCAGCATTTCTGGCATGCCGGGGCCACCCTTGGGGCCCAAGTAGCGCAAGACCATCACATCGCCGGCGACGATTTTCTCGGCCATGATCGCGGCCAGCGCCGATTGCTCGTCCTCAAACACCCGCGCCGGGCCGCTCATCACCGGGTTTTTCAGGCCGGTGATCTTGGCGACACAGCCTTCTGGCGACAGATTGCCTTTCAGGATGGCCAGATGACCTTCGGCATAAATCGGGTTGGTGACCGGGCGGATGACTGTTTGGTCGGCGCGCAAGTCCGGTACGTCGGCCAGGTTCTCGGCCACGGTCTTGCCGGTGATGGTCATCGCGTCGCCATGCAGCAGGCCGTGCTTGAGCAGCTCCTTCATCACCGCCGGGATGCCGCCAGCATGGTGCAAGTCAATAGCGAGGAATTGGCCGCTGGGCTTCAGATCGCACAGCACCGGCGTTTTGCGGCGCATGCGCTCGAAGTCGTCGATGCTCCATTCGACTTCGGCTGCATGGGCGATGGCCAGGAAGTGCAAGACCGCGTTGGTCGAGCCGCCGGTCGCCATGATGACGGCCACGGCGTTCTCGATCGCTTTCTTGGTCACGATATCGCGCGGCTTCAAATCCTTTTTGACCGCCTCAACCAAGACGGCCGCTGCTTTCTTGACGTTCTCGGTCACCTCGTCTTCGACGTTAGCCATGGTTGACGAGTAGGGCAGGCTCATGCCGAGCGCCTCGAAAGACGAGCTCATGGTGTTGGCCGTGTACATGCCGCCGCAGGAACCGCTGCCGGGGATGGCGCGCTTCTCGATCTGGCAGAAATCTTCCTCGCTCATCTTGCCGGCCGAGAACTGGCCGACCGCCTCGAACACGCTGACGATGTTGAGATCCTGGCCCTTGTACTTGCCCGGCAGAATCGTGCCGCCGTAGACATACAAGGCCGGCACATTGGCGCGCAACATGCCCATCATGCCGCCGGGCATATTCTTGTCGCAGCCGCCAATCACCATCACGCCGTCCATCCATTGGCCGCCGACGCAGGTCTCCACGCAGTCGGAGATCACTTCGCGCGAGACCAGGCTGTACTTCATGCCTTCGGTGCCCATGGCCATGCCGTCCGAGATCGTCGGCGTGCCGAAAACCTGCGGGTTGGCGCCGGCTGCTTTGAGGCCAATCACGGCTGCGTCGGCCAGCTTTTGCAAGCCGGAGTTGCAGGGCGTGATGGTCGAGTGGCCGTTGGCAATGCCTATCATCGGCTTGCCGAAGTCGCTTTCCTGGTAGCCCATGCCGTAATACATGGAACGGTTCGGCGCGCGGGCAACGCCCTCGGTGATGTTCTTGGAGCGGCGGTTGGCAGCGGTCATGAGCGTGGTCTCCGGTTCTTGAAAAGCTGGGATGCTGGCAGTATGCGTTGGCGTTGACTGTTGTTCAAATATATTATTCACTTCTGATTAATACAATTGGCATATCAATGATTGAGTTGCGAACGCTGCGCCAGTTTGTAGCCGTGGCGGAAGAACTGCATTTCGGGCGCGCCGCCGAGCGCCTGCACATGACGCAGCCCCCCTTGACGCAGGCGATACAAAAGCTGGAGGGCAGCCTGGGCGCGCCCCTGTTCGAGCGCAGCAGCCGCTCGGTCGCCTTGAGCGCGGCCGGCCTGGGCCTGCTGCCGCAGGCGCGCGCCATCTTGGCGCAGGCCGAGGCCTTGCCGGCTTTTGCGCAGGCGGCGGCGCGCGGCAGTCGCGGCCGGCTGCGCCTGGGCTTTATATCGACCGTAGGCTTTGGCGATTTGCCGCGCTGGTTGAGGTTGTTTCGCGAGGACTTCGCCGACATCGAATTGACCTTGCGCGAAGCGACCTTGGACGTGCAAATGCGTGAGTTCGCGCAGAACGATCTGGATGCCGGCTTCATCATCCATGCGCCCGGCGCTCAGCCGCCCGGCTTTGAGAGCTTGAGGATTTCCAGCGAGGCCATGGTGCTGGCGCTCAGCAGCGAGGAGTCCTTGGCGGTGAGCGCCAGCCTGGATGTACAGGCGGTGCTACGCCGGCCGCTCGTGATTTTCCCGCGCGAGATTGCGCCGTCCTTGTTCGATGCGCTGCTGGCGTTTTATCGCCAGCATGGCTTGGAGCCCCCGGTCGTGCAAGAGGCGATTCAGATGCAGACCATCGTCAATCTGGTTTCGGCCGGCATTGGCCTGGCCTGGGTGCCGGCCAGCGTGATGGCTTTTCAGCGCGCCGGCGTGGTCTACCGGCCTTTGCTTGGGGCGGCGCCGGTGTGTGAAACCAGCCTGATTTGGCGCCGCGACGCCGCACCGACGGTGCTGCGATTTGTCGAACATATTCAGCGTTTGATGCTGCCTTGAGTTCGAACCAGCGTCTGAAGCGCTTGTTTCTGCACTTCGTCGCAGAACTTGCCTGGGCGCAGCGTGGATGCGCACAATCAAGACATACTCTCTTTGTCGAAATCACTTCAAACTCGCTTCGAGTCATTTTTGCCTATGCCCTTCAAGCCCTTGCCCCGCCGTTTTCACGCCCTAAGCTCCTTGATCTGCCTGCTCGCTCTGTTGAGCTTGAGCCCTGCCGCGCAGGCCGCGCTGTTCAAGGATGCTCAGCTGCAAAGCCTGCTAGACGCAGGCCGCTATGAGGACTTGGAGCGTGCCTCGAAGGCGCGCCTGAAGCTCAAGCCCGATGATGTGCAGGCCTTGGCGGGCGCGGCTTTGGGCAGCAGTGATGCCTATGACGTGGCGCGGCTCGACGCTGCGGCCAAGCTGGCGCAGACCTGCCGCGAACGCGGCCCGCAAGAAGCCATTTGCTATTACGCCGCAGCCGAGGTGATGGGCCACCAAGTGCAAATGATCAACCCCTTGAAAGCGGTGGCGATGGTGGGGCGCCTGAAGGACGCTTTGCACAAGGCACTTGAACTTGACCCGACGCTGTACGCCGCGCGCAGCAAGCTGGTGCAGCTCTATTTGTTCACGCCGCAGATGTTGGGTGGTAGCGCGGCCAAGGCCAAGGCGCTGGAGGCCGAGATTCGCGCCAGCCAGCCCGAACAGGCGCGCTTGCTGCGATCGCTGGTGGCCGCTGCGGCCGAAAAATGGCCCGAGGCCGAGCGTGAGTTGATGGCCGTGCGTGCGGGCAGTGACGGCGCCTTGCTGGCCGACGTGCGCGAGGCCACGTCGCAGCTGGGCCGGCACTGGATGAGGGAGCAGCAGTTCGACAAGGCGCGCAGCTTGTTCGAGCAGTTGCAGCGTGATCAGCCCAGCCAGGCCATGGCCTCCTATTGCCTGGCTCGTCTGGCGCTGGATCAAGGGCAAAACCAGGCTGCGGTCCAACATCTGGAGCGCGCCAAGAGCCTGGCCGGCGCGCAGCAGCTACCCATTGACCACCGGTTGGGCGAGGCCTGGTTAGCCTTGGACGACAAGGCTGCGGCCAAAGCAGCCTTCAGCCGCGCCGCCTCGGACAAACATATCCGGCCTAACTACGCCAAAGATGCGCGCAAGAGCTTGGCCGAACTGGGCTGAGGCTGCCGGCCGGCCGCGCGCCTGAGCCGGCACCTTATGATGCGCGGCTGATTTCCCGGCGCAGCAAGATTCATTCAAGCGCTCTTCAAAGGACGACGCAATGTGGGTTCACCCCCAGTTTGACCCGATAGCCATCAAGCTCGGCCCCCTGGCCGTGCATTGGTATGGCCTGACCTATCTGGCCGCCTTTGGCCTGTTTTTGTTTTTGGCCAACCGCCGGGTCGCGCAGCCGCAGTTTGCGGGTTTGGGTTGGAGCCGCCGCGATGTGGACGACCTCTTGTTCTTCGGCGTGCTGGGCGTGGTGTTGGGCGGGCGGCTGGGCTTTGTGCTGTTCTACAAGCCTGACTACTACATGCATAACCTGGGTGAAGTGCTGGCGGTCTGGAAGGGCGGCATGGCGTTTCACGGCGGTTTGCTCGGCGTGATTGCCGCTATGGCCTTGTTCGCCAAGCTGCGTGGGCGCAAGTTCTTTGAAGTCACCGACCTGATCGCGCCCTGCGTGCCGACCGGGCTGGCCATGGGCCGTCTGGGTAACTTCATCAACGGCGAGCTGTGGGGGCGCGCGGCGGACCCCAGCCTGCCTTGGGCAATGGTGTTTCCGCAGTCGGGCTCAGCCTTGCCACGCCACCCCTCACAGCTCTACCAGTTCTTCGGCGAGGGCCTGTTGTTGTTCGTTCTGCTGTGGCTGTATGCGCGCAAGCCCCGCCAAACCGGTCAGGTTTCGGGCATGTTTTTGATCGGTTACGGCATCTTCAGGTTTATGGCCGAGTATTTCCGTGAGCCCGATGAGTATCTGGGCCTGCGCGCGCTCAACCTGAGCCAAGGCCAATGGCTGTGCGTGCCCATGGTGGCGGTGGGCATGTTGATCTGGGTTTACTCCAGCCGTCGCAAAGCCTGATTTCTAGTTTTCCCCGAGTCCCCATGCGTCAAATCTTTTTCGACACCGAAACCACCGGTCTGGCCGCCGAGGGCGGCGACCGCATCATCGAAATCGGCTGCGTCGAGATGGTCAACCGCCAGTTGACCGGCAACAACCTGCACCTTTACGTCAACCCGCAACGCGCCAGCCATGAGGACGCGCTGCGTGTGCATGGCCTGACCGAAGCGTTTCTGTCCGACAAGCCTTTGTTTGCCGACATTGCCGATCAGTTGTTGGATTTTCTGGCCGGCGCCGAGCTGGTGATCCACAACGCTCCCTTCGATATTGGCTTCGTCAATGCCGAGATGAAGAGGCTGCGCCGCCCGCCCATCACCGACACCGTGGGCAGCGTGCGCGACACGCTGTTGATGGCGCGTGATTTGTTCCCGGGCAAGGCCAACTCGCTGGATGCCTTGTGCCGCAGGCTGGAGGTTGACAACTCCAACCGCAAGCTGCACGGCGCTTTGCTCGACGCCGAATTGTTGGCCGAGGTCTATATCCGCCTGACGCGCGGACAGGATTCGCTGGTCATGGATGACTCGGGCAGCAATGCGCAGTCGGCTGAATTCAAGCTGGCCGCGATTGATCTGAGCAGCTTTGTGCTGCCGATTTTGCAGGCCAGCGAGGAAGAACAACTCGCCCATGAGCGCGTGCTGGGCGAGCTGGACAAGGCCAGCGGCGGAAAAAGAATCTGGCAATCTGCTTGAGTCGCCAGCAAAATCCGTGGCATAATTGTGGGCTTCGCAGTTAGCGAAGAACTGAAAAAGTCGGGCGGTTAGCTCAGGGGTAGAGCACCACATTCACACTGTGGGGGTCGCAGGTTCGAAACCTGCACCGCCCACCAGAACATCATCTGCATGGCTGCATGCCGTGCGTCTAGATGGACTGGTGGATTTGATTCACAAAATTCAGGGCGGTTAGCTCAGGGGTAGAGCACCACATTCACACTGTGGGGGTCGCAGGTTCGAAACCTGCACCGCCCACCAGATCAACCTCGCCAAGTCTGACGACTTCGCGAGGTTTTTTCTTGCCCGCTCAGTTTGCTCGCCAGGAGGCTGCTCGGTCTGTGCGATGCTGCGGGTTTTTGTCGAGTGGCTGGCCCGCCGCCAGCATCGACACTTGAGTCCTAAGCTTCAAGCAAGGAGTAGCCGAGCATGCCCCGTCAAAGCCCCGCCTGGTTCGATCAGCAATACAACAACCGCGCTCGCGTGGCCGACAGCGCCGACATTCTGGGCCGCTGGGCGCGGGCCTCGCAATTGGTGCGTGAACGGTCGCGCTGCCTGCTTGATGTGGCCTACGGCGAGGCTGCGGCGGAGCGGCTGGATGTTTTCCCCTCGGACGTGCCGAACGCGCCGGTGCTGGTGTTTGTGCACGGTGGTTATTGGCGCTCGCTGGATAAATCGGACAGCTCTTTTTTGGCCAGCTCCTTCACCGATGAAGGGGCCATGGTCGTGATTCCAAACTATTCGCTTTGCCCGGATGTCGGCATGGACCGCATTCCCTTGCAACTGGTGCAAGCACTTGCCTGGGTCTGGCGTCATGCGGCCGAATATGGCGGCGACCCCATGCGGGTGGTCTTGGTCGGGCATTCGGCCGGGGCACATCTGGCGAGCATGCTCAATTGCTGCGACTGGAAGGCTGTCGCGCCGGATTTGCCGCATCACCTCGTCAAGGGCGTGTTGGCGATCTCGGGTGTCTACGATCTGGCGCCGCTGCGCCAGGCCCCGTTTTTGCAGGCTGATCTGCGCCTGGATGCCGACAGCGTGCGCCGCCTCAGCCCGGCACAGTTTCCCGCCCCCGAGGCGCCGGTCTATGCCATCGTGGGCGCGCAAGAGAGTGAGGAGTTCAAACGCCAAAACCGTTTGATCCGCCAGGCCTGGGGCCGCCGGGTGGTGCCGATTTGCGAAGAAATCAAGGGCTGCAACCACTTCGATATCTTGCACGATCTGGCCGACCCAGCAGGGCGCAGCCACCAGCTGGCGCGGCGCTTGCTGGACTTGCGCTGGTATAGCGCATTGCTTTGACAAGAAGTTGGCGGGCTCAGTAAATCGGCAGGGCCATGAACAGCTTGATGATCAGTGCGTTGGCGATGTCGATAAAAAAGGCGCCCACCATGGGCACGACGATGAAGGCCAGATGCGAAGGGCCGAAGCGATGCGTGACCGCCTGCATATTGGCGATTGCGGTGGGCGTCGCACCTAAACCAAAGCCGCAGTGGCCGGCCGCCAACACCACGGCGTCATGGTTGCTGCCCATGACGCGGAACGTGACCAAGATCGCATAGGCCGCCATGGCCATCGCCTGTACCGCCAGAATCAGCAGCATGGGCAGGGCCAGATTAGCCAGCTCCCACAGACGCAAGCTCATCAAGGCCATGGCCAGAAAAAGCGCCAAGCTGACATTGCCGAGTACCGAAACTTCGCGGTCAAAAACTTGGTGAAGCCCCAGTCCGGCCAAGACGTTGCGCAGCAGGACGCCGATAAAGAGCACGCAAACAAAGGTCGGCAATTCGAACGCCGTGCCCGCGATGGCAGCGCTGAGCATGTCGCCGCCGGCCAAGCACAGCGCAATCAAGGCCAAGGACTCAATGAAGGAATTGACCGTGATCAGGCGGGTGGCTTCGGGCTCTTCAAAGTTGCTTGGCGCCTGAGCCGGCTGCTGTGCTGCGGCTTGAGGCTTCATCTTGCTCATCAGAAATTTCGCCACCGGACCGCCGATCACGCCGCCCAGCACCAGGCCGAAGGTGGCGCAAGCCATCGCCAATTCGGTCGCGCCCTGCAGGCCAAACTGTTCGCTGAAGACCTTGCTCCAAGCTGCACCCGTACCGTGCCCGCCCGACAAGGTGATGGAGCCGGCCAGCAGGCCCAGATGTCGATCCAGGCCCAGCAGCGAAGCCATGCCTAGGCCTATCATGTTTTGCATCAACAAGAGGCCCAGCACGACCCCCAGGAACTTGACCATGATGCTGCCGCCGGCCTTCAGACTGGCAAGGTTGGCAGACAGGCCTATGGTGGCGAAAAACGCCAGCATCAGCGGGGTTTGCAAAGAGGTATCGAACTTGACCGTGTAGCCGCTCAGCTGCTGCACCAGCAGCATCAGCAAAGCCACCACCAAGCCGCCTGCGACCGGCTCGGGGATCGTCAAGGCCTTCAGAACGGCAATGCGTGTCACCAGCATGCGGCCAAACAGCAGCACAAGCGAGGCGGCGACGAGGCTGCCGTATCCGCCGATATTACTGACATTCATCGTTGCGCGTCCCAGTAGTTGGCAAGTTAGCGAGCTTACAGGACTTGCGTGAACAACTACACCGCCATATAGCGGCCTGGCCGGTGATTGATGGCCAGCGCGGCGTTGATGGCCAGCATGCCCACAATTGACAGGCCGATTCGATCGGGTGGCACAAAGGCCAAGCCGCAAAGCAGAATCACCAGGTCCAGGCCAGCCTGCACATAGCCGGCGCGCCAGCCGTACTTCTCCTGCAGATAGAGCACCACCACATTCAGCCCGCCAAGAGAGGCGCGGTGACGGAACAGAATCAACATGCCCGCACCAATCAGCAGGCCACCGGCAATCGCCGCGAACCAGGGGTTGAGCTGGGCAAACTGCAGCCAGCGCGGCAGTGCTTCAGCTAACACGGCCATCAAGCTGACTGCGGTGATGGTTTTGAGGGTGAAGGGCAAGCCCATGCGCTTATAGGCCAGCCAGTAAAAAGGCAGGTTGATGCAAAAGAAGAGGGCGCCGAAGGGCAGGCCGCTGGCGTAATGAAGCAAGAAGGCGATGCCGACCGTGCCGCCGGTCAACATGCCCACCTGCTTGAACAGCGCCACGCCCAGGGCGACGAACAAGGTGCCGGTGAGCAGGGCCTGTACATCTTCAAGCCTGGAATGCTTGAAGCTGCGGGTGATGGTGTCGCGCAGGCTCATCGGGAATCTATCCGCCGATGCCCGTCATAAACCATTTGATGGCGCCCTTGGCCAAGTAGCCGACCATGCCGAAGCCCAGGCCCAAGAGCAAGACAAAAGTGCCGAAACGCCCGGCCTTGGACTCGCGCGCCAGCTGCAAGATGATGAACACCATATAGACCATGAAGAGGCCTACGCCCCAGCTCAGGCCGAACTGGGCAATTTGCTGCTCGCTGTATCCGAACATACTGTGCTTGGGCCTCCGCGGTCAGTCGGTGTTGGAAACGAGGTCACGGTAGGCGTGCCAGCTGGCGTGACCCAACCAGGGCAAGACCACGACGAAGCCCAGCATCAGGCTGGCCATGCCGAGCAAAGTCAGCAACATGATCAAGCCTGCCCACAAAGCGACCGCCGCCGGGTAAGCCATCACCACGCGCCAGCTGGTGAACACGGCGCCCAGCACGCCAACGTCCGTGCGGTCCAGCAGCAGCGGCACGGCGATCAAGGTCGAGGCGAACATCGGGGCGGCCAAGACCGCCCCCATGGCCAGCCAGATTTCGAATAAATGAGATTCTTCGTTCAGCACCACGTGACGCAAAAAGTCCGCCGGCTCTCGAATGGGTGCGCCCGCAAAGCCGGTGATCAAGGAGGCAGATGTCATCACCCAGCCGGTGCCGGCAAAGGCCAGCAACACGCCGAACACCACCAAGCGTCCGTCGCGTGGCCGCCAGGCCTTGATGATGGCGGCAAAACTCGGTGTGCGACCATGCTCAAGGTCGCGGCTGATCACATACAAGCCGGTCGCCAAAATCGGCGCCACCAGCAAGAAGCCGCTGAAGGCGCCGGCCAGCAGCCAGAAATGCTGGCGCGCCAACACAAAGATCAAGGCCCCGAGGGCCGCCAGCACCAGACCATGGGCGAGCGAGGGGCCAGGGCAGCGCACCAAGTCCTGCCAGCCCCGGGACAACCAACCCAAGGGGCGCAGCACGGGCACCGGCTTCACCCCGAATTGGCGTGATTGACGCAGGGCATTTTCAGTTTCTAAAAATTGCATCTGTACTCACTTTGAAGAAAGTATCTTGCCACGCAGCAGGGCTTCAGGCCTTGACCGCCATCAAGTCCAGCGCGAGGGCATGAAGGCAAGGGGCGGAGCCATCGGCGAGCTGGATGCGCCTTGCCCGCTCAAGCTGCGGGTAATGTCCGGCCAAGGAGCGCTCGTAGCCGGGGTCGTAATGATCGCGCATCAGTTCTGCGAACACCGTGCCCCAATCGCCGGCGCGCGCCAGTGCCTGCCAGCCTTGCACGCGTTCGCGGCCACGCATGCTGATCAAGGCGTCGAGCTTGGCGCAGAAGTAGTCGGGCCGCTCGAAGAAATGAGCATAGTCTTGCAAGAGCAGCTCCACACGGGCCGCGCCCGGCATCTCCAGCCAATAAATGTGGTCGCTGGCCCGCATCGCTTCGTACATCGATTCGGGCATGCGGACCTGGCCGATCTTGCGGCTTTCGCTTTCAACAAAGACCGGCCGGCTTGGGTCCAGCTGGCTCAGCTGCTGCCACAGCAAGGTGTCAAAGCCTTTTTGGCTGGGTTGGGGTTGATCCGGCAATGCGCCGAGGATTGAGCCTCGATGGGCCGCCAATTTTTCGAGGTCAAGCACTTGCGCGCCTAAGCCGGCAAGCGTCTGCAGCAATCTGGTCTTGCCGCTGCCGGTTCGGCCGCACAGCACATGAAACTCGAAGCCGGCCGGTTGCGTCAGCAAGGCTTCGCGAACCTGCGCCCGATAGGCCTTGTAGCCGCCCTGCAGCTGGCGTGACTTGAAGCCGATCTGGCCGAGAAACCAGGTCATGGCGCCCGAGCGCTGGCCGCCGCGCCAGCAGTAGACCAATGGCCGCCAGTTGCGACTCAAGGGCTCGGCATGGGCCTCGATATGACGGGCGATATTGCGCGCCACCAAAGCCGCACCAATCTTGCGCGCCTCGAAGGGCGAGCTTTTGTAGAGCAGGCCGACCCGGTGGCGCTCCTCGTTATCCAGCACGGGCCAATTGAGCGCGCCGGGCAGATGGTCTTCGGCATATTCGGCCGGCGAGCGCACGTCGATGATGGCGTCAAAGGCCTTCAGCGCGCTAATCGCTTCCTCGGCGGCTATCAGCGGCGAAGGTGGGCCATGTTTGGCTGTGGTTTCTGCGTTCATTTTTGCAGCGCCACTGCATCGAGCAGCTCGCTCTCGATTTGAAGTTGAGCCTTGTTGTGCTGCAAAGCGGCACCGTCGACCAGGAAGGTATCTTCGACCCGCTCGCCCAGGGTCGAGATCTTGGCCAATTGCAGATTGATGCCGTGGCGCGCCAGCACGCGGGCAATCGCATAGAGCAGGCCGGCGCGGTCACTGGTGCTGATGGTCAACAGCCAATGTTGGGCGCGCTCATCCGGGCGCAGTGCGATGCGCGGCGTGTAGGGGAAGGACTTGACCCGACGCGACAAGCGCCCGCGCCGCGGCTCGGGCAAGGGCCCGGCGTTCAGCAGCGCCTGTGTCAGCTTGTTCTCGACCAGCGACACCAGGTCGCGGTGGTGCAGGTCCAGATCAGGGCTCAGCACCTGGAAGGTGTCGAGCGCGTAGCCGCTGCGCGTGGTGTGCACCTTGGCATCCAGAATATTGAAGCCGGCGCCGTCAAAGTAACCGCATATGCGGGCGAACAGATCCTGCGCATCGGGCGAGTAGACCAGCACTTGCAGGCCTTCGCCGACCGGCGAGGGGCGGGCCTGCACCACCGGCACCGGGCTTTGCACATGGCGCCAGAGCGAGCGCGCATGCCAGGCCAAATCGCCGGCTTCATGGCGCGCGAAGTAGCTGATCTCCAGTGTCTGCCAAAGCGGCGCTTCGGTACCGGGCAGCATCGAATGCAGGGCCAGTGCTTGCCGGGCCTCTTGCTTGCGGGCTTCGATATCGGCCGTCAAATTGGGCTGTGCGCCGCCCAGGGCACGCAGGCTGACACGGTACAAGTCCTCCAGCAGCTTGCCTTTCCAGGCATTCCAAACCTTGGGACTGGTGCCGCGAATATCGGCCACCGTCAGCAAATACAGGCCGGTCAGATGCCGGGCATCGACCATCTTCAGCGTGAAACGATTGATCACGTCGGGGTCGGACAGATCTTCCTTCTGTGCCACTCTGGAGAGGGTCAGGTGTTGCTGTACCAAGAACACCACCAGGTCCGCATCGGCCTTGTCCAGGCCATGGTCGCGGCAAAAACGCCTGGCTTCTAGGGCCCCGAGATCGGAATGGTCACCGCCGCGCCCCTTGGCCACGTCATGGAACAGGGCGGCGATATAAAGCAGCTCCGGTTTGGCCCATTGCGCGGCCAGCTGCGAGCAAAAGCTGTACTCATGCGCATGCTCGGGGATGAAGAAGCGCCGCACATTGCGCAGCACCATCAGGATGTGCTGGTCGACCGTGTAGACGTGGAACAGGTCATGCTGCATCTGACCCACGATGCCGCGGAACACCCACAGATAGCGCCCCAGCACCGAGGTCTGGTTCATCAAGCGCATGGCGTGGGTCTGGCCCTCGGACTGGCGCAAGATCTGCATAAAAGTCGCGCGGTTGACCGGGTCACGCCTGAACGCACTATTCATCAGCTGGCGCGCGTTGTAGAGCGCGCGCAGGGTGCGGGCCGACAGCCCCTTGATGCCGCGGGTCTGCTGATAGACCAAGAAGGTGCGCAAAATCGCATGCGGTTCGCGCTGATAAAGGTCGTCCGAGGCGACCTCCAGCATGCCGGCCCGGTCCAGAAAATGCGCGTCGATCGGGCGCATCAGACCTTGCTGCGAGCCGTTGATCTGCTCCTCGAGATTCAGCAGCAGAATCTGGTTCAGCTGCGTGACCGCCTTGGCAGCCCAGTAGTAGCGCCGCATCAGCACTTCCGAGGCGCGCTGGCCGGCGCTGCTTTGATAGCCAAAACTCTCGGCCACGGCGGTTTGTTGATCGAACACCAGCCGGTCTTCGCGCCGACCGGCCACGCAGTGCAGGCGGGCGCGAATCAGTTTGAGCAGGCCTTCGTTGTGTTGCAGCTGGCGGCTCTCGAAGGCGGTGATCAGGCCGGCCTGCGCCAAACCCTTCCAGGTCTGCCCCAGGCCGGCGGCGCGGGCGATCCAGATCAGCACTTGCAGGTCACGCAGGCCGCCCGGGCTTTCCTTGCAATTGGGCTCCAGGGAGTAGGGCGTGTCGTCGTACTTGGTGTGACGCTGGCTCATCTCCAGCGTCTTGGCGCGCAAGAAGGCGCTGGCGTCCATGGAGGCCGTTAGTAATTTTTCCAACTGTTGGACCAGGGGCCGGTCGCCGGCCAGCCAGCGCGCTTCCAGCAGCGCTGTTTGTATGGTTACATCGCCGGCAGCTTCCTGGCGGCATTCGTCCAGCGTGCGCACAGAGGAGCCAATCTCCAGGCCGATGTCCCAGCAAGCGGTGATGAAGGCCTCGATGCCGGTCTTGACCGCGCCGCATTGATGCGCCTCGACACCGTCGGGCAGCAGCAGCAAGACATCGACATCGGAGTAGGGGAAGAGCTCCGCGCGGCCGTAGCCGCCCACGGCCAGCAAACTGGCGCCTGCGGGCATGGTGCTGCGGGCCCATAGCCCTTGCAGGGCGGCGTCGACATGCGCAGCCAGTGCGCTGAGCAGACCGGCCGCTGCTGCGGCCGTAGGGCGGCCCTTGCGGAAAGCCTCGACCAGTGCTTGCTTGCCGGCTTTGAAGTCTTGGCGGAACTCGGCCAAGCTTTTGGGCTCGACACTTGCGACCGCCTTGCCCACGCCCTTGCTCACCTGATCAAGCAGTGATGAATGCAGGCGGCGGCGGGCTGCCGGCCGAGAGTGTGAACACCTCGTAGCCGGTCTCGGTGACGATCAGCGTGTGCTCCCACTGCGCCGACAGCGATCTGTCTTTGGTTTTGATGGTCCAGCCGTCATTGCCTTCTTTGATCTCGCGCCGGCCGGCATTGATCATGGGCTCGATGGTGAACACCATGCCCTCGACCAGTTGCACCAGGGTGCCGGGGCGGCCGTAATGCAGCACTTGCGGTTCTTCGTGGAAGACCTGGCCGATGCCATGACCGCAGAACTCGCGCACGATGCTGAAGCCGGCGTTCTCGGCATAGGTCTGGATGGCGTGGCCGATGTCGCCCAGATAAGCACCGGGTTTGACCTTGGCAATACCCTTCCACATCGCTTCGTAGGTAAAGGCACACAGGCGCTTGGCCGCGATCGAGCCTTCGCCGACGACAAACATGCGACTGGTGTCGCCATGCCAGCCGTCTTTGATCACGGTGACGTCGATATTGACGATGTCGCCGTTCTTCAAGGCGCGGTCGTTTGGGATGCCGTGGCAGATCTGGTCGTTGACCGAGGTGCAGATCGACTTGGGGTAGGGGATGTAGCCGGCCGGCGTGTAGTTCAGGGGGGCTGGAATCGCTTGCTGCACATTGACGATGTAGTCGTGTGCCAGCTTGTCGAGTTGGTCGGTGGTGATGCCGGGTTTGACATGCGGCGTGAGCATGTCCAAGACTTCGGAGGCCAAGCGCCCGGCAATGCGCAAAGCGGTGATATCGGCGCCGGATTTGATCGTGATCGTCATGGCTCGCAGTTTAACTGGGGGAAGCCTAAGCCTCGTCGCTGTGCCGAGGGAATCACCCCAGATGCTTGGGGCGATCGCCGACCTAATATCCAAGCTAACAAACGGCCTTCCTCAACTCCATCTCCCGACCGTGAATCATTCTCCCTCCCAGCGGCTGTTCGCTATCGATTTGCTGCGCGGCCTGGTTATCGTCTTGATGGCTTTGGATCACACGCGCGATTTCTTTGCCCCGACACCCTTCAATCCCCTGGATCTGCAACTGGGCTCGCCCGCTTGGTTCTGGACGCGCTGGATCACCCATTTGTGCGCGCCGATCTTTGTCTTGCTGGCCGGCATGTCGGCTTACTTGCGCTCAAAGCGCCGCAGCAAGGTCGAGATGACGCGTTACTTGCTCGGGCGCGGCGCTTTGCTGGTCTTGCTGGAACTCACCTGGGTCAGTTTCAGCTGGCAGTTTGGCTTCAATGTGCTGATCTTGCAGGTGATCTGGGCGATCGGTATGGCCATGATGGTCTTGGGCTTGTTGATCTGGCTGCCGCTGCCCCTCATTGCCCTGGTGGCGGCGGCCTTGATCTTGCCGCACAACCTGCTGGACGCTTGGCATGGCAAAGACGCCTCCTGGCCGATGATGGCCTGGCATCAGGGCGGCTACCGGCAGCTTTGGCCGGGCCTGGGCGTCGTGTTTGCCTATCCCTTGATGCCTTGGGTCGGGCTGATCGCGGCCGGCTACGCCTTGGGGCCGGTGCTGGCCTGGGAGCCCGCGCGCCGGCAGCGATTTTTGCTGAGCGCTGCAGCTGCCTTGTTGTTCGCTTTTGTACTGCTGCGCAGCGGCAATTTTTATGGCGACCCGCATAGCTGGCAGGCGCGTTTGGGGCAGGGCAGCGGCTTGGCGCTGGAGCTGATGGCTTTTGTCGATGTGCATAAATACCCGCCTTCGCTGCTCTATCTGTGCATCACATTGGGCCTTGGCTTGGCGGCATTGGCCCTGATCGAGCGTTGGGTGCAACACCCGCCGCGCGTCTTGATGCTGTTCGGCAGCCGGCCAATGTTTTTCTACCTGGTACACATCGCCTTGATTCATGCCCTGGCCTGGGTCTATATGCAATGGCGCTTTGGCGGCCAGATGTTGGAGCATCAGGGCTGGCAGGCGCCGCCGGGCTATCAGCCTTCATTGCTGGTGTGCTATTTGGCCTGGTTCTTGGTGTTGCTGTTGATGGCTGTTTTGACCCGGCTTTGGGTGAGGCAAACCCGCCACTGGCGCGGGTAAACCCACGGACAAGCGACTGACTCGCTGGCGACACAATCGCTGCAACCATTTCTCTGCGCGCAACACCATGAAAAAACTGTCCTTGCTTGACCTGGGTTTCTTCGTCGCCGAGTCGCAGGCCAGCCCCAAGCATGTGGGCGGGCTGCTGATGTTCAAGCGGCCGGCCAAAGCGCCAGTGAGCTTTGCCAAAAGTCTCTACCGCGAATACCTGGGCTTCACCGAGGTGGCGCCGCCCTTCAACCGAGTGATTCGCTTTTCGCTGACCGCCATGCCCTGCTGGCAAGACGCCGAAGTGGACCTGAGCCAGCATATTTTTTATCACAAGCTGCCGCGCGGCGCGAATGACCGCGAGGCGCTCTACGCCTTTGTGGCCGGCCTGCATGAGCCGATGTTGGACCGCTCGCGCCCGCTGTGGGCCTTGCATGTGATCGACGGGCTTACCGAGGGGCGCTTCGCGATCTATCAAAAGATGCACCATGCCTATGCCGACGGCGTCACCATGGCGCGCTGGACGGCCGAGGGGCTGGCCGATTCGGCCGAAGAGCTGGAGCTGACGCCGGTGTGGACGCTCCAACATGGCGGGCACGGCAAGGGCAAGCGTCGGATTGGCGTCAAACGCCAAGACGAGATGCTGGCCGCTGTCTGGAAAGAACTCAGCGGCACCAGCCTGCGGATTCTGGGCATCAGTCGCCTGGCCGCGATGTTGTTCTTGGAGAGCGTCAAGCTGACCAAGAACGCGATCGCCTTGCCCTTTGTCTCCAGCGCCAAGACACCGCTGACCGGCCAAGTGACGTCCGGGCGCCAGTTCACCACCGCTGGCGTGTCCATGGACCGTGTCAACCGCATTCGTGAGCGCACTCGCTCCACCATCAACCATGTGGCGCTGACCTGCTTGGATGGTGCTTTGCGCCGCTATCTCTTGGACCAAGGCGTGGAGTTGCGCCGGCCGATCACGATACAGATGCCTGTCAATCTGCGCAAAGAGGGCGAGAAGACAGCCGGTAACAAGATCGGCATCATCCAGGTGGAGCTGTCCGCGCCGACCGAAGACCCCTATGTGCGCCTGCGCAATATCGGCTTCTCGCTGCGCAATGTGCGCACCATGATCGACAGCGTGTCGGCCGAAGCGATCGAGTCCTACACCATCATCACCGGCCTGGTGGCGCAGATCGCCGAGATGCTGGGCCTGAGCAACACCTTGCCGCCTATGGGCAACACGCTGGTGTCGAATGTGCCGGGCCCGAAGTCGCACCTGTACGTCAAAGGCGCGCGGATGGAAGAAATGCATCCCATCAGCACCTTGCCGCCGAGCAACCTCCTGAATATCACGCTGTTCAGCTATGCGGGCGAGCTGTTCTTCGGCCTGATTGCGACCGACGAGTTGCCCAATCTGCCGCTGCTGGGTCGCTATGTGCAGGAGGCCTTCACCGAGTTGGAAGCCTCGGTGAGTGATGCGCATGCAGCGTAACTAGTCTTTCCAAACGATGGTGCCGGTGAAGGCGGTCACCAAAATCAGAATGCCGAAGCCGATACGGTAGTAGGCAAATGGCGTGAAGCTGTGGCTGGAGATGTAGCGCAGCAACCAGCGCACGCAAACCCAGGCGCTCAGAAACGAGAACAGCAGGCCGACGCCGAACATCGGCACATCGGCCATGCTCAGCAGCGCACGCTCCTTGATCAGGCTGTAAGCGCCGGCGCCAATCAGAGTCGGGATGGCCAGGAAGAAAGAGAAATCGGTCGCCGCTTTACGCGACAAGCCCATCAACATACCGCCGATGATGGTGGAGCCCGAGCGGCTGGTGCCTGGGATCATGGCCAGACATTGAATCAAGCCCACCTTGAGCGCGTCCAGCGGTGTCATATCGTCGACCGAGTGGATGCGGACCTCCGCTTGCTGGCGCTTCTCGGCCCACAAAATAATGAAGCCGCCCAAAATAAAGGTGCTGGCCACCACGATGGGTGTGAACAGATGAGCCTTGATGGCCTTGCCGAACAGGAGGCCCAGGATCACGGCCGGCAAAAAGCCGATCGCGACGTTGATGACAAAGCGGCGTGCGCGCGCGTCATTGCCCAAACCGGCCGCCACTTCACGCAGGCGCTGCCAGTAAACCAAGATGACGGCAAAGATGGCGCCGGTCTGGATGGCGATATCAAAGACCTTGCTCTTTGCATCATCAAAGCCCAGCAGCGAGCCGGCCAAAATCAAATGCCCGGTGCTGGAGATCGGCAAGAATTCGGTCAGGCCTTCCACGATGCCCATGACGGCGGCCTTGATCAGCAAAATGGCGTCCACACGGGGCTCCCTTGTTTTTTGAGTGGGCGCGATGATAACAAGTGGCTATGTCCACCCATCTTCGGCGTGGCTGCGTGGGGTGCTGGATTGAGAGCCGAGGTGGGCCTTGTGCCCGGAGCGCGGCAGAACGGCCGTCGAAACCCCGCTCCGGGCATTTTCCGACTTCAGCGCACAACTTTGTGCCTTGATCCGACCTCCGCCAAACCCAGTTCGAGCGAAGAACCATCTGCGCGGCTCGGGCCGGCCCGTGCTGCCCAACGAAGCCTTGGTTTTGGCTTTTCGCGGTTTACGCCGTTGACCCCCACGGAGCCCTGGCCTACATTACTGACCAATTGGTCATTAGGTATAGCCGCACTTGAGTACAAGCCCCCGTCAACGTCGCAAAGAAGCCCGCCCGCAGGAGTTGCTGGCGGCGGCATTGACGCTGTTTGTTGAAAAGGGCTTTGCGGCAACGCGCACCGAAGAGGTGGCGGCGTTGGCGGGGGTGTCCAAGGGCACGCTTTACCTGTATTACCCGAGCAAGGACGAATTGTTCAAGGCGGTGGTGCGTGAGAACTTGTCATCGCGCATCGCCGAGGCCGCCGTGCTGGCCGCGCAGCACCAGGGTTCGGTGGCCGATTTGCTTTGCCATGTGATGGGGGAATGGTGGCGGCAGGTGGGCCTGGGAACGGCCGGCGGGATCAGCAAGATCATGATGGCAGAGGCGCGCAACTTTCCCGAGTTGGCGCGCTTTTATGTTGACGAGGTGGTGCAGCCGACGCACCAATTGCTGGGCAGCTTGATCGAACGCGGCATCCAGAGCGGCGAGTTTCGCCCGGTGCCGGTTGCCGACACCGTGCATGTGCTGGTCGGGCCGATGCTGCACATGATTCTTTACCAACACTCACTCGGCGCCTGCAAGCTGCACGGCCCCACAATCGACCCGCCCGCCGTCTTGGCGGTGCAAATGGACTTGATGTTGCGAGGCCTTTTGAGCCGCAATTCGAAAGCAAGAGATCAATGAAAACTTGGGTGAAGATTTCTCTGGCGGTGGCCGTCGTGGCCCTGCTTGGCGTCGGTGGCGTGCGCCAAATGAAGGCGATGAAGTCGGCCAAAGATGCGCAGGCTCAGGCGCAGGCCAAACCGCGCAGCGGCCTGAGCTTGGCCGATATCGATGTTGCTGTGGTCAAGCGCGAACGCTTCGCGGGCAAGCTTGAAATTTCCGGCAGTTTGCGGGCCTTTGAGACCGCCATCATCAAGGCCAAGGTGGCGGCCGAACTGGCCAACTTGACGGTGCGTGAGGGCGACAGCGTGCGTGTGGGCCAAGTCTTGGGCAAACTCGATACGGTTGAGTTGGACTTGCGCCTGCGCCAAGCCGAGCAAAACGCGCGCGCCGCCAAGTCGCAACTCGATATTGCGCGGCGCGCGCTGGAGAACAACCGCGCCTTGGTCGGGCAGGGCTTTATTTCCAGCACCGCTTTGGATAACGCCGTGGCGAGCATGGCCGGCAGCGAGGCCACTTATCAGGCGGCCCAAACTGCCGTCGATCTGGCGCGTAAGGCCCATGGCGACGCCACATTGATTGCCCCAATCAACGGCCAGGTTTCACAGCGCCTGGCCCAGCCGGGCGAGCGGGTTCCTGTAGACGGCCGGGTGCTGGAGATCGTCAACCTGAGCCAGCTGGAGCTGGAGGCGGCCATTCCGCCCGAAATGGCGGCCGAGTTGAAGATTGGCGCCAAGGCGCTGCTGCAGGTGGACGGCATGGCGCAGGAAGTTCCCGCCACCGTGGTGCGCATCAACCCAGCGGCTCAGGCCGGTACGCGGGCTGTGCTGGTCTACCTGAAGGTGGCCGGTCAGGCGGGCTTGCGCCACGGCATGTTCGCGCGCGGACGGATTTTGCTGGATGAGATCGAGGGCTTGGTGGCGCCGGTATCGACCGTGCGTTTCGACAGGGCGCGGCCCTATGTGCTGCAAATCATCGACGGCAAGGCGCGGGCCCGCGAGGTGGAGCTGGGTCGCAGCGGCGAGCTGCGCGGCCAGCCGGTACAGGCCTTGCGCAGCGGCGTGCCCGAAGGTGCGCAGCTCTTGACCGGCACGGCGGGGCAGGTGGCTGATGGCACGCTGGTGACGCTGCCGCCACGTGTAGGCGTTGCGCAGGCTTCGGCTCCCGCCACCGCGCCGGCCGCCGCGGCTTCGGCACCCTGAGCAGGAGCCGACACCATGTGGTTCACCCGCGTATCGATCAACAACCCCGTGATGGCCGTGATGGTCATGCTGGCTTTGGTGGTCTTGGGCCTGTTCAGCTATCAGCGTCTGTCGGTCGATCAGTTCCCGAATATTGATTTCCCCACCGTGGTGGTGCAAATGGACTATCCCGGCGCCTCGCCGGAGATCGTCGAGAGCGAGGTCACCAAGAAGGTCGAGTCGGCGGTCAACACGGTGGCCGGTATCAGTGCCTTGACCTCGCGCTCCTACGAGGGGACTTCGGTGGTCATCATCGAGTTCAATCTGGATGTTGATGGCCGCAAGGCCGCCGAGGATGTGCGCGAGAAGGTGGCCCTGATGCGCCCACTCCTGCGCGACGAGGTCAAGGAGCCGCGCATCTCTCGTTTTGACCCGCAGAGCACACCCATATTCAGTGTGGCGGTCTTGGCTGACGACAAGAGTCGAAGCACACAAGAGCTGACCACCTGGGCCACCCAGGTCTTGCAAAAGCGGCTTGAGAACGTGCGCGGGGTCGGCTCGGTGTCGGTCGTCGGCGGGCTGCAGCGTCAGATTCAGTTGCAACTGCGCCCGCAAGACATGGAAGCGCTGGGGGTTGGCGTTGATCAGGTGCTGGCCGCCGTCAAGAGCGAGAACCAGGAATTGCCGCTCGGCACGATCCGCTCGAATGAGCAGGAACGGGTCGTGCAGATCAATGCGCGGCTGAAGGTGCCGGCGGACTTTCGCGACATCGTGGTGGCGCGCAAAGGCGGCGCCTCGGTCAGGCTCTGGCAGGTCGCCGATGTGATCGACGGGCCGCAGGAAGTGGAGAGTTTGGCGCTCTATAACGGCCAGCGCACGGTGCTGTTGAGCGTGCAAAAAAGTCAGGGCGAGAACACCATTGCGGTGGTTGACGGTTTGATGAGTGCGCTGAAAGACTCGGCCAATGTGACGCCGGCGGGTATACGCACCGAGATCAACCGCGACAACTCGCGCGCGATCCGGGTCTCGGTCGCCAATGTGCAGCGCACCTTGTTCGAGGGCGCGGCGCTGACCATCCTGATCGTCTTTTTGTTCCTCAACTCCTGGCGCTCCACCGTCATTACTGGCCTGACCCTACCGATTGCCTTGATCGGTACGTTTTTGTTCATGTATGCCTTCGGCTTCACGATCAATAACATCACCATGATGGCGCTGAGCCTATGCGTGGGGCTCTTGATCGACGACGCCATCGTCGTGCGCGAGAACATCGTGCGCCATGTGCAGATGGGCGCCAGTCCCAGGCAGGCCGCACTCGACGGCACGGCCGAAATCGGCCTGGCCGTGCTGGCTACCACCTTGTCCATCGTGGCGGTGTTCTTGCCTATCGGCTTTATGGGCGGCATCGTTGGCAAGTTTTTCCATGAATTCGGCATCACCATCGTCGCGGCGGTACTGATTTCGATGTTCGTCAGCTTCACGCTCGACCCGATGCTGTCCAGCATCTGGCATGACCCGCAGGCGCATGGTGTGCACCGGGGTCCGCCGGTGACGCTGTATGACAAGACGCTGGGCCGCCTGACCCTGCAGGTGGACCGCTTCACCGAATGGTTATCGGCCGCTTATCAGCGCATATTGGGCTGGTCGCTGCGCCACAAGGCCACCACCTTGTGGATCGCGTTTGGGACGTTTTTGTTCAGCTTTGTCTTGCTCGGCGGGGTCGGCAAGGAGTTCGTGCCCAAGGCCGATCTGTCCGAAACGCAAATCAATTTCTACACGCCGGTGGGCTCCGCCTTGGAAGTCACCGAGGCACGGGCGCGCCAAATCGATGCGCTGCTGCGCGAGTTGCCCGAGGTGCGCTACACCGTCACGACGATCAATAGCGGCTTCGCGGCCGGCAAGATTTACGGCGCGATTTATGTGCGCCTGGCCAACCGCGCCGAGCGCAGCCGCAGCGTCGCCGATCTGGCCCAGCCTATGCGTGACAAGCTCGCCGCCGTGCCGGCCATCACCATCACCAATATTGGCCCGACCGATTTGGGCGGTGGCAAAAGCCTGCAGTTTTCGATTCAGGGGACGGACCTGGGCGAGTTGGAGCGGCTGTCCAAGCAGATCCAGGCCGAGATCATCAAGATCCCCGGTCTGGTCGATCTGGATAGCTCGCTGAAGGCGAACCGTCCGACGATTGCGATCGAGGTCAAGCGTGACGCCGCCGCCGACGCCGGCCTCAATGTCAATGCCTTGGCCGGCTCGCTGCGGACCTTGCTGGCCGGCACCACAGTCGGCAACTGGCGCGCGCTCGATGGCGAGAACTACGACGTGATCGTGCGGCTGGGGCCGGCCGGCCGCAAGGCTTTGGCCGATCTGCAGCAGTTGCCCATCAATGTGACGGCGGCCGCCGACGGCTCGGCGCGCGTTGTGCGCTTGTCGCAAGTGGCCGAGGTGAGCGAGTCGAGCGGCCCGAGTCAGATCAATCGGCGCGATATGAGCCGCGAGATCACCATCGACGCCAATGCCTTGGGCCGCAGTTCGGGCGAGGTGTCGAGCGATATCAAGGCGGTGCTCGAGCGCACCGCTTTCCCGCCCGGCTATCGCTACACCTTCGGCGGCTCGACCAAGAATATGAACGAGTCTTTCCAATACGCAGTAGGCGCCCTGGCGCTGGCGATCGTGTTCATCTACATGATTCTGGCCAGCCAGTTCAAGAGCTTTTTGCAGCCCTTGGCCTTGATGAGCTCGCTGCCTTTGACCTTGATCGGTGTGGTGCTGGCGCTGCTGATGTTCCGCTCGACGCTGAATATGTTCAGCATCATCGGCATCGTGATGTTGATGGGCTTGGTGACCAAGAACGCGATCTTGTTGATCGACTTTGCGATCCGCTCGCGCGCCGGGGAGCATGGCCACGGCGTTGAAGCTGAGCCGATGGGGCGTGAAGAAGCCTTGCTGCATGCGGCCAAGGTGCGCTTGCGGCCCATTTTGATGACAACGATGGCGATGGTCTTCGGCATGGTGCCCTTGGCCTTTGCGCTCAGCGAAGGCTCGGAGCAGCGCGCGCCGATGGGGCAGGCCGTTATTGGCGGCGTGATCACCTCCTCGCTGCTGACGCTGGTGGTGGTGCCGGTGATCTATTGCTATCTGGATGACCTCGGGGCCTGGGCCAAACGCAAGTTTGCAGGCCCTAGAATCCCGGGCTGATGGAATTAGCTTTTCCCAAGGACTAGACATGAATATCGAACAAGCCCGCTTCAATATGATCGAGCAGCAGATCCGGCCCTGGGATGTGCTGGATGCCGGCGTTTTGCAGTTGTTGGCGGTGGTCAAGCGCGAAGATTTTGTGCCGCCGTCTTGCAAGGCCTTGGCCTTTATGGACGTCGAGATCCCTTTGCCCGGCGGTCAGTGCATGTTGGTGCCGCGCGTGGAAGCTCGCTTGCTGCAAGAGTTGAAGGTCGCTCGGCATGAGAAAGTGCTGGAAGTCGGTGCGGGCAGCGGCTTTATGGCGGCTTTGCTGGGCCACCGGGCGCAGCGGGTGATTTCGCTCGAGATCAACCCCGAACTGGCCGCTTTTGCCGCCGCCAATCTCAAGCGCGCAGGTCTGGCTAACGTGGCTGTGCGTGAGCAGGACGGCGCCAATGGCTTTGCGGCGGAAGGCCCGTTTGACGTGATTTTGCTATCCGGCTCGGTTGCCGAAGTTCCGGCAGCGCTCTTGGCTCAGCTCAAGCTGGGTGGGCGTTTGGCGGCAATCGTCGGTGAGGAGCCGGTGATGCGCGCGCAGTTGATCGTGCGCGTCGGTGAGCAAGACTTCCGCACCAGCAATTTGTTCGATACCGTCGCACCCCGCTTGCAGGGCTTTGCGCCGGTCAGCGCTTTCAGCTTCTGATTGTTGAGATGCGGCAGATTGGCTCCGACGAGTTGCTGGCGATGTGCGCCGGCAGCCATCCGCCTGTGCTGCTGGATGTGCGCGAGCCCTGGGAAGCGCAGCTGTCCCGCATTGTTGTTGACGGTTTACGCAGCGAGTTGATACCGATGGGGCAGATTCCTGCGCGCGTGGGAGAGCTGGACCGGGCGCAGCCCATCGTCTGTTATTGCCATCACGGGGTCAGAAGTCTGCAAGTCGTCGCATTTTTGCTGCGCGCAGGCTTCGATTCCGTCTATAACCTCGCCGGTGGTATTGATGCGTGGTCGCTTTCGACCGACCCATCGGTGCCGAGATATTGACGCTTGTCATTTGTAATTGCTAACGAGGAAGTTCATGTCAGACCAACGCGTATCTAATTCGCTCCGCCCACTGACCAAGATTGGTGTGGCCTTGGCCTTGGCTTTCGGCGCTGCCGCAGGTGCGCGGGCGCAGAGTCTGCTGGAGCTGTACGACGCGACCCGTGCCTTTGACCCGACCTATTTGTCGGCACGTGCTCAGGCCGATTCGGCCCAGTATCGGGTGGGTCAGATCGAAGCCTTGGAGAAGCCTACGCTGGGTATTGGCGGCACCGCCAAGCACGAGCAGGTCGATCTGCCCAAGCGTGACTGGGTGGGGGCCAGCACCTTTCAAGCAGGCCTGACCGGCAAGTATTCGCTGTACAACAAGGGCAACCGCCTCACCGTCGAACAAGCGCGTCTGGGCCTGGACATCGCGGCGGCCGATCTTGAGAGCGCCGAGCAAGATTTGATCGTCCGCCTGGCGCAAGCCTATTTCGACGTGCTCGGTGCCGAGGACACATTGGCAACGACGCAGGCGGCCAAGGCTGCATTTGCAGAGCAGCTGGCCTCTGCCAAGCGCAATTTTGAGGTCGGCACTACCACCATCACCGACACCCGTGAGGCGCAGGCCAAATATGACTTGGCCACCGCCGCCGAAATCGCTGCCGATAATGATTTGCGCGTCAAGCGCTTGAAGCTCAACCATGTCGTCGGCAAGCAGGTCACGCCCAAGGCGCTGGCCTTGCCGGTGGCCTTGCCGGCGATCGCGCCGGCCTCCGTCGAGCCTTGGGTCGAGCGAGCCGAGGAACAGCATCCACTGATCCGCAAGGCCCGTGTCGGTGTTGACTCCTCGGTCTTGGAAACCGGCAAGGCCCGCGCCTCCGATGGCCTGACGGCTGATTTGAGCGCTACAGCAGGTGTGATCAATGCGCGCGGCAATGGTTCGCAGATACTCGGCACGACCAATAGTGGCAATATTGCGTTGTCGGTCAATCTGCCTTTGTATACCGGCGGCGCCACGCAAAACCGCATCAAAGAGGCCTTGGTGCTGGAAGAGAAGGCTAGGCAAGATCTGGCCAACGCGCGTCGCAGCGTGTCAGAGGGAACGCGGAGTAACTTCTTCGGTGCTTTGTCGCAGGCTGCGCAGGTCAAAGCGCTGGAAGCGGCAGAGTCCTCGACCAAATTGGCGCTTGACGCCACACAACTGGGCTTCAAGGTCGGCGTTCGAGTCAATCTGGACGTCTTGAACGCGCAGACGCAGCTCTTCACCACCCAGCGTGATTTGGCCAAGGCGCGCTATGACGCGGTGCTCTTGAACCTGAAGCTGCGCCAGGCGGCTGGCGTGCTGAAGCCGGAAGATGTGGCCGCAACCAATCAGTTGCTGGTGAAGTAAGTTGGTTTGCCGGCCAGATGTAGCCGGCCAGATGCGTCCGGGCTGACTCAGCCGGCCCAACTCAAACTGACCCGCTTCGGCGGGTCTTTTTTTGCTTGCTCGGGTTTGGCGAAGGCGCTTCGCCGGGATCGTTCTCGAGCGGCGGCGCCGGGCGCAGCGGCGCATGTTCACGCAAGACCTTAAGGATGATGGCGGTGGAGGTTTGGGCCAGCTGGCAATAGCGCTGCAGCACCTGGTCCAAATGCGCCACGTCGCGCACCGCGATCTCCAAGATCCAGCTGTCTTCGCCGGTCACGTTATAGGCCGTCAAGACCTCGGGGCTGGCCTCCAGCGCACGCAATACGCGCGACTCATCGCAGCGGCCGACCCGGATCACGGCGCGCATCGCATAGCCAAGCTTGGCGCTATTGACGATCGCTTGGTAGCCGCTGATGACGCCCAGGTCTTCCAGCTTGCGTACCCGCTCGGTCACGGCCGGTTGGCTCAGGTGGACGCGCCGGCCCAGCTCGGCCATGCTTAGGCGGGCATCGGCCTGGAGTTCGGCCAAGATTCGGTGGTCGTGGCTGTCGAAATCGGAGTTGTCCATGTTTTTGAAGGCGATGCTGCGGAAATTCCTTCAATGTTAGTTTGAATACTGCTGATTGCCTTTGAAGTTGCATTCAATAAATGGCGGCCTTTCTTTACGATTGCGGCCATGAATAGCACCACTGTTGCCCCCACTCAAGTGGGCTTGAGCCCCCGTATCTTGGTTTGCCTGGCCGCCACTTGGTTGGTCTGGGGGTCGACCTATCTGGCGATCAAATTCGCGCTGATCAGCTTTCCGCCTTTTTTCCAGATGGGCACGCGCTTCCTGGCGGCGGGTGTCTTGCTGGCGGCCTGGATGCGCTGGCGCGGCAAGGCCTGGCCGAGCGCGCGTCAATGGCTGAATGCGCTGGTGATTGGTGCTTTGATGCTGGGCGGCGGCATGGGCTTCACCGCCACGGCCGAGCAAACTGTGGGCTCGGGCCTGGTGGTCGCCTTTATCGCGGTGATTCCCTTGATGACGGCCGCGATGAACCTGTTTTGGAAGGTGATCCCGACACGGCTGGAAATGCTGGGCATGGCCATCGGCCTGGTTGGCGTGTTGATGCTGATGCAGGGGCAGGGCTTCAGTGCCTCGCCGGTCGGTTTGCTGGCCATCAGCATCGCCTGCCTGACCTGGTCCTTGGGCAGTGTGTTGTCGCAGCGTGTGTTCCCCTTGGCGCCGGGCGCGATGGGCTTTGCCAGTGAGATGCTGGCCGGCGGGGTGGTACTTATCTTGATCAGCTTGCTGCGCGGCGAGGCGCTGCAATGGCCGCTGCAGCAGGAGTCCGTGCTGGCTTGGGTCTATCTGGTGGTGTTTGGATCGTTGATTGGCTTCAACGCCTATATGGTCTTGCTGGCCGAGGCACCTGCAGGTTTGGCGACAAGCTATTCCTTCGTCAACCCGGTGATTGCGATGTTGCTGGGCGTGGCGATTGCCGGCGAGCACATCAGCAGCTTCGAGTGGGCGGCGGCTGGCGTGGTGCTGATGGGCGTGGTCTTGCTGCTCAAAGGCCGTCGGAGCTGAGAGTAAGCTCAGGAGCGGCGACAATCAGGTCCATGCTCTATTTGCTCTCTCCCGCCAAGTCGCTCGACTACGAAACCCCAACACCGCCGGATCTGCTGGAACTTGCCAGCCAACCCCAGTTTGTGCCGCAGTCCAGCGAGTTGATCAAGCTGCTGCGCGCCAAGACGCCGGCCGATATTGCCAACATGATGGATCTGTCCGAGTCCTTGGCCGAGCTGAATGTGGCGCGCTTTGCAGCCTGGAAGCCTAACTTCAGCCACGTCAACAGCAAGCCGGCGGTGCTGGCCTTTAACGGCGATGTGTATGAGGGTTTGGCGGCCAATAGCTTGAGCACCGCGCAGCTGCAATGGGCGCAAGAGCATGTGGCGATTTTGTCGGGCCTGTACGGCGTGCTGCGGCCGCTGGATTTGATTCGACCCTACCGTTTGGAGATGGGCAGCCGCTTGGCCAATCCGGCGGGTGCCAATCTGTATAAATTCTGGGGCGAGCGCCTGGCACAACATCTGAATGTGCGCACACGTGCCGCGCAGGTGCCGGTGATTGTCAATCTGGCCTCACAGGAGTATTTTCGCGCCGCCAATCGGCCGGACCTGCAGCCGCGCGTGATTGAATGCGTGTTCGAAGACTGGAAGAACGGCCAGTACAAAATCATCAGCTTCTTTGCCAAACGCGCGCGTGGCCTGATGGCCCGTTACGCCATCACCGAGCGGATTGATACGCCCGCCGGCCTGCAGGATTTTGCGGCCGAGGGTTATGCTTTCCAGTCGGCTCTGTCGGAGCCGGGACGTTTGGTGTTTAGACGCAAGCTGGAGCCATCGAATTTATGAGCGCCCATCACAATCAATCAATTCAACAGCAAGCAATCAGCCCTGAACTGCGGGTTTGGATTCAAGAGCAATTGGCGCAGGGTTTTACGCGCGCGCAATTGCTGGACGCCATGAAAAGCAGCGGCTGGCAAGAGGACTTGGCCGCCCGGGCGCTGGATGAGTCGCGTGCCGACTCCGACGTGCAAGTGCCGGCGGAGCTACAAATTGCAAGCAAAGTGCCCGAGCTCGATCTCAGCGGCGGACAGCCCACCTTGTGGATTGATGGGCACGAGGTCAAGGTTTTGATGAGCATCACTCAGCCGCGTGTCGTGGTGCTCGGCGGGCTCTTGTCCGATGCGGAGTGCGATGCCATGGTCGCGGCGGCGAGCGCGCGTTTGGCTCGCTCAGAGACGGTTGCGACCACGCCGGGCGGCAGCGAAATCAACCCTGCGCGCACCAGCGACGGCATGTTTTTCGAGCGCGGCGAGAGTGAGCTGATTCGCACCATCGAGTCGCGCCTGGCCAAGCTCTTGAATTGGCCTATCGACCATGGCGAAGGCCTGCAAGTGCTGCGTTACCGCCCCGGTGCGGAGTATCTGCCGCACTATGACTACTTCGATCCGACGATGGACGGCGCGGCGGCCATTTTGAAGCGCGGCGGGCAGCGCGTCGGCACGCTCGTGATGTATCTCAATACGCCGCAGGCCGGCGGCGCGACAATCTTCCCGGACATCAAGCTGGACGTTTCGCCGGTCAAAGGCAATGCGGTCTTCTTCAGTTATGACAGACCGCACCCCCAAACGCAAAGCCTGCATGGCGGGGCGCCGGTGCGCGAGGGAGAAAAGTGGGTGGCAACCAAATGGTTGCGTGCGGGTGTGTTTGTTTAGTTTTTGTCTCAATCATTGAAAGTTATTCCATGAAGAAAATCATTGCTCTGGCGCTGGCCGGTTTCGTTTCCAGCATGGCCCTGGCGCAGTCGCTGCCGAGCCAGTCCGGTGCGGTGCAAGCGCAGCGTTATGCGGTGCCTGCAGCAAAGGCTTCGACCGGCGGCCACACGGCATCGGCCAAGAAATCAAAGAGCGGCAAGCATGCCGCCAAGAGCACGTCCTCTGCCAAGGGCAGCAAGCATGCCAAGAAGACCGGCAAAGGCAAGACCAAGAGCGCTCAGGTCAAGGCCAAGGGCAAGGTCCAGGCCAAGAGCGGACATAAAGTTCACTGAGTGTCTTTGGCGCCTCAGGGTCAGAGCGATGTGAGACCTTAGCGCCTCAGCGGCAATTGGCTTTGCTTCAATTGCCGCAACACAAAGCTTGATTTGCTGTGGCGTATGCCGGGAATCTTGTACAGGCGCTCGCGCAGCAGGCGCTCGTAGTCGCGTGTGTCGGCGACAGCAATGCGGACGTAATAGTCATAGTCCCCCGAGACCAAAAAAGCCTCCAGTACTTCCGGTATTTGCTCCAAGGCCTGGCCAAACTCGAACAAGGCTTCGTCGGAGTGATTGTCCAAGGTGACTTGCACGATCACCGTGTCGGCCAAGCCAATCTTGGCGGCGTTGACCCGCACCGAGTAGCCCTCGATCACGCCGGCTTCTTCCATGCGCTTGATGCGACTCCAGCAGGGTGAACTGGTCAGTCCGACCTTTTGGCTGAGCTCGGCCAAGCTGATGCGCGCATCCTGCTGCAGTGCAGCCAGAATCGAAAAATCGAATTTATCCAGGTTCATGCTGCCGTATTGTAGATTTGCAGCAAGATTTCCTGAATTCCTCCAAGTATCCTGAAAATACAGCAGCCTTTGCTGAGTCTGTTTGGGCAAAGTGTTGATATGGACACCTTGCTTGAAAAAACATTCTCCGCTGCAGCTTGCAATGCAGCGGCCCAGCCGGCTCCTCTGCTCAATGGTGCGCAAACCTTGATTGCGACGCTCTTGAGTCTGGGGGTGGATACCGTCTTCGGCTACCCAGGCGGGGCTGTGCTGCCGCTCTATGACGCTTTGCATGCCGAGCCGCGCCTGCGCCATGTTTTAGTGAGGCATGAGCAGGCGGCAGTCCATGCGGCGGAAGGTTATGCGCGCAGCAGCGGCCGCGTCGGGGTGGTGTTTGTCACTTCGGGGCCGGGCATGAGCAACACCACCACCGGCTTGTTGGATGCCTTGTGTGACTCGGTGCCGGTGTTGTGCATCAGCGGGCAAGTGGCCACCGGCGCAATCGGCACCGATGCGTTTCAGGAGTGTGACGCGCTCGGTATTTCCAAGCCGGTGACCAAATGGAATGTGCAGATCCGCTCGGCCGCCGAGGTGGCGGCGGTCGTTGCCAAAGCCCATGCCAGCGCGGCCGGTGGGCGGCCGGGGCCGGTGTTGGTGGATTTTCCCAAAGACCTGCAGTTGGCCAAGAGCGAAGCGCGAAGAGAAGCCGAACCCTATTGCGCAGGAGTAGGTGAACTTGAGTCAGTGGCACTCAAGGCTGAGTGCAATGCCGAAACCTTGAAGCGAGCCATCGCCTTGCTGAGCGAGGCCAAGCGGCCGATTTTTTATGGCGGTGGCGGTTTGATCAATGCCGGTGCCTTGGCCTGCGCTGCGTTCAAACGCCTGGTCCACCTGACCGGGGCGCCTTGCACGCTGACCTTGCTGGGTCTGGGCGCCTTGCCGGCCTCCGACGCTCAGTTCCTCGGCATGCTGGGTATGCACGGCACTTTGGAGGCGAATTTGGCCATGCATGAGGCGGATCTGATCGTCTGTGTCGGCGCGCGCTTTGATGACCGCGTGACCGGTCGGCTGGATAGCTTTTGCCCGCATGCGCGGGTGATACATCTGGATATCGATGCCCGCTCGATCGGCAAGGTGGTGCGAACCGAGCTTGGCTTGCTGGGTGACTGCACGGACAGCCTGCTGGCGCTGGAGCGACTGTGGGCCGAAGGAGGCTGTCGCGCGGTGGATTTGAGCGATTGGTGGCAGCGCATCGAGCGCTGGCGTGCCGAGCGGTCGCTGAGCTTCGTCGATGCCAACGAGGGTCAGATCTTGCCGCAGGCCTTGATGACGCGCTTGCAACAAGCCATAGGTCAGCGCGACGCGGTGGTCTCCACCGATGTGGGTCAGCATCAGATGTGGGCCGCGCAATACCTGAAGATTGAGCGACCCGGGCGCTGGCTGACCTCAGGCGGGGCCGGCACCATGGGCTATGGCTTGCCGGCCGCGATCGGCGCGCAAATCGCGCACCCGGACAAACTGGTTGTCTGCGTCAGCGGCGATGCCTCGGTGCTGATGAATATTCAGGAACTGTCGACCGCCGTCCAGCACCGTACCCCGGTCAAGTTGGTGCTGTGCAATAACGGCCGCATGGGTATGGTGCGGCAGTGGCAGGAGTTGATCCACGGCGGGCGTTACAGCCACAGCTACAACGAGGCGCTGCCGGACTTTGTGGCCCTGGCCAAGGCCTTCGGCTGGCAGACGCTAAGGGTCGAGCGGCGCGAGGATCTGGACGCTGCTCTGCTTGAATGCTTGGCGGCGGACGGGCCATTCTTCCTTGATGTGGTGGTGGTGGCCGAGGAAAACTGCTTTCCCATGATCCCGGCCGGCGCCGGCCATCATGAGGTGTGGCTGGGCAAGGGCAGGGGCTACCAGCCCAGCGAGGCTTGAGACAAAGCAAAAAGGCACCCGAGGGTGCCTTTCTTATACCTTGCGCAAACTGCAAGCGCTTGAGTTAAGCGCCAGACAGTTTAGACGCGCTTGCGGTACTCGTGTGTACGCGTGTCGATTTCGATCTTGTCGCCTTGGGCGACGAAGATTGGCACCGAAATTTCGAAACCGGTGGCCAGCTTGGCAGGCTTCAAGACCTTGCCCGATGTGTCGCCCTTGACGGCCGGCTCGGTCCAGATCACTTCGCGCACAACGGAGGTCGGCACTTCAACCGAAATGGCCTTGCCGTCATAGAACACCACTTCGACGGGCATCGAATCTTCCAGATACTGGATCGCGTCGCCCATGTTCTCGGCCTCGACCTCGAACTGGTTGTATTCCTCGTCCATGAACACATACATCGGGTCAGCGAAGTAGGTGTAGGTGCAGTCCTTCTTTTCCAGCATCACTTGGTCGAGCTTGTCGTCGGCCTTGAACACCACTTCGGTGCCCGAGCTGTTCAGCAGGCTTTTGAGCTTCATGCGCACAGTGGCTGCATTGCGGCCGCCGCGGCTGTATTCGGTCTTCAGCACGACCATGGGGTCCTTGCCGTGCATGATCACGTTACCGGCGCGAAATTCTTGTGCAATCTTCATGAGTGTTCCGATGTTTGGGAAGAAGTTTTTGAGGCAACCTTGCGATTGAAATGCTGGTTTCAGCGCCAGCCTCGAAACCCAGGGTTCAAGGCCGACTGGGCTTCAACCGGAGCAGACATTCAATGCAGAGGGTCTGTCCAAATCAACCTGTGTCGACATGCTCTCGGTGCATGCTCTCAATGCATGCTCGCGCCATCAGTTCCCCTCAAGAGGCGCAAACGACGCAGCAAAGCCGCTGATTTTAGCCTGTTTTGCGAGCCAATCCGAGGAGCTGGCTGACCAAGTCGGTTTGAGACGTCAAATCTTCACGCCACGTGAGGGCATGAGTGCGGTCGGCGACTTGGCTCAACAGGCCCGGTTGCCAGGCTTGCAGACCGTTCCAGCCGCGCCAAATTGCGCGGGTTTGCTGGGCGAGATGCGCGTCGCTGCCCCTCAGATACAGGTCCATGAACGCCTCCAGCTTGGCCGCATGCGCGCCGTCGTGCTGGTAGTAGATTTGCCAAACGAAGGGCTTGCCGGCCCATTGGGCGCGCACAAAAGAGTCCTCGCCGCGCACAAAGTTCAAGTCAGAGGCCCAGAGCAAGCGGTCATAGCCGTCTTGGCTCAGATAGGGCAGGGCCTGCCAGCGCAGGCCGGCTTTCGGCAAGGCTTGCTGCGCCTGCAATTCAAGCATCTGGGTTTGTGCGGCACCGGGGCAGACCAAAAGCAAGGTGGGCTCGCCAGCCAGATCCGCCAACAACTGCGGCAGGGCGGCGTTGGCATAGGCAAACAGGCTGACGATGCGCTCATTGGGCCGCCGCTCCAAGCCCTGGCTTGCCAACCAAGCCTGCGCGTCAAAGTCGGCCTGTTCGGCCAGCAGGCCCGTCTCACGCAGCAGGCCGCCGGTACGCGCGCTGAAACCGGGGTAAAAAAACTGCTTGTGCATGCCACGGCCGGGCCCGCTGAATTGCGGCGAACTCAGGCCATGGCTGCGTTCGACATAGGGCTCGGCGCTGAGGTATTCGAGGTTGATCCACAGCGGCGGCTTGGCGCGCTGCGCCATGCGGCGAACAAAGGCCTCGGGCAGCTCGCAGCCGAAGGTCTCGATGACCACGTCACCGGCCTCTTGTGCGCTCGAACTTTGATCCCAAGGCAGCACGTTGATGCCGGGTGGAAGGCCGCCAGGAACCATCCAGGCCAAGGCGCTGGCATCGTCCAGCCATAGCCTGACCGACTGCCCGCGTGCGGCCAAGTCGCGGGTCAGCCGCCAGCTGACGCCGATGTCGCCGTAGTTGTCGATGACGCGGCAGAAAATGTCCCAATGCTGTCCCATGCCGGAATTATCGGCTGCGGCACAATCGCGCCCCATGCAAGCGCCCGATCCCATCAAGCCTGAACCGAGTCCATCCGACCCTGAAAAACTGAGCGCCGCCGAACTGGGGGCGCAAAAACAGGCGCAGTGGACGGCCGAGCGCAAGCTGATCGAGGCTGCCGAAGCTCAACAAGTGACGGTGGCGGAGCAAGCCGCCAGCGATGGACGCGCCCGCTTGCTGCTGGAGGTGGCGGCATTGCCGGGTCTGCCGGGCGTTTATCGCTATTTCGACGTGCAGGGACAAGTGCTCTATGTCGGCAAGGCTAAGCACCTGAAAAAGCGTGTCTCCAGCTATTTTCAGAAAGACCATGGCGGCACCCGCATCGGCATGATGGTGGCCCGCATCGCCCGGCTGGAAACAACGGTGGTGCGTACCGAGTCAGAAGCCCTGTTGTTGGAAAACAATCTGATCAAGACCTTGAACCCCAAGTTCAATATCTTGTTTCGTGATGACAAAAGCTACCCCTATCTGAAGCTCAGCGCGCATGAGTTCCCTCGCCTGAGCTATTACCGCGGCGCGGTGGATCGGCGTCACCGCTACTTCGGCCCCTTCCCGAGTGCCTGGGCGGTCAAGGAGTCGATTCAGCTGATTCAAAAGGTCTTCAAGCTGCGCACCTGTGAAGACACTGTTTTCAATAACCGCAGTCGCCCCTGCTTGCTGTATCAAATTCGCCGCTGTTCGGGACCTTGTGTGCCCGATTTGACGGCTCAGGGCCATGACGGGGATTACGCCCGCAACGTCAGCAATGCAGAGCGGTTTTTGCTTGGAGAAACCGAAGAAGTGATGGACGGCTTGCAGGCGCAGATGATGGCTTTTGCCGAGCGGCTGCAGTTTGAGTCGGCGGCCGAAGTGCGCAATCAGATTTCGGCCTTGGCGCGGGTGTTGCAACAGCAGTCGGTCGACGAGAACAGCGCCACCGGGCGCGACCGCGATGTCGATATCTTGGCAGCCAAGGTCCACGGCGGCCGGGCCTGCGTGAACTTGGCCATGGTGCGCGGTGGCCGCCATCTGGGCGACCGGGCCTTCTTCCCCAAGCATGTTGAAGAGGCGACCGCCGTCTTGCTGTCCGAGGAGGAGCAGGCCGAGAGCGTGTCGGCCGAGCGCTTGGTGCTGGAGGCTTTTATGGCCCAGCACTATCTGGACGCCCATGTGCCATCTTTGATCATCGTGAGCGAGGCGGTCGATGAGTCGCTTGGCATCATCTTGAGCGAGCAGGCTGGTTACAAGGTGACGACGCAGGCGCAGCCCAGGGCGCAGCGGCGGATCTGGCAGGAAATGTGCGTCAAGGGCGCGGAGCTGGCACTCGCGCGTTTGCTGTCCGAAGAAGGCTCGCAGCAAGCGCGCACGCGGGCGCTGGTGGACGCTTTGGATCTGCCTGCGCAGGACTTGGAGAGCTTTCGCATCGAGTGTTTCGATATCAGCCACACGGCAGGTGAGGCGACAGTGGCGTCTTGCGTGGTGTTCGAAGCACATCAAATGCAAAGCGCCCAATACCGGCGCTACAACATCGACGGCATCACCGGCGGCGATGACTATGCCGCGATGCGTCAGGTCTTAACTCGGCGCTACAGCAAAATGGCCGAGGCCGCGCAGATGGGCAACGCGCGGTTGCCCGACCTTGTGCTGGTGGACGGTGGGCGCGGTCAGGTGGCTATGGCCCGCGAGGTTTTCGAAGAACTGGGCCTGGATCTGAGTCTGATCGTCGGCGTGGAGAAGGGCGAAGGCCGCAAAGTGGGGCTGGAGGAGTTGGTGTTTGCCGATGGTCGAACCAAGGTCTATCTGGGGCGAGATTCGGCGGCGCTGATGTTGGTGGCGCAGATTCGCGACGAGGCGCACCGGTTTGCCATCACCGGCATGCGGGCCAAGCGCGCGGCGGTGCGTACCGGCGGCTCGCGGCTGGAAGACATCGACGGCATAGGCCCGAAAAAGCGCGCGCAGTTGCTGCAGCGATTCGGGGGCGTGCGAGGCGTGACCGAGGCGAGCGTGGATGAAATTGCCACCGTCAAAGGTATTTCGAAAGAATTGGCAGAGGAGATCTATCGTGTCTTGCATTGATAAACCCAAGTTCAACTCCGCTTCAACAGACGCTAGGGGAGCCTCGGGTGGGCAGGGCCGGTCCTTGGTGCGCCCGCTGATGGCGAGCGCCGGTTTCGGCTTGATCGTGCTGATGGCGGGTTGCTCGGACAGTCCGCGCGCGCCGGCTTCGGTGACTACGGTAACCAGTGCCAACACGCCAGCAAGCACGGATGCCCAGCAAAGTTCAACGCCCGCTGGTTCAGGTTCGCAAGGCCCGACGACGGCGCAAAAATCAGGGGGGTCATTGGCGCCCCCGAAGCCGCCGCGCAGTCATGATGAGTTGCGTCTGCAAGCGGCTCATCGCTTGGTGGAGGCCAATCCGCAGCAAAGCTACACCGGCAAAGTGCCAGACATTTTGCTGGCGATTCCGGTCCTTGAGGTGACTTTGAACCGGGACGGCTCGATCAAGCGCATCGTGGTGCTTCGCAAGCCGCATGCAGAGCCGGGCACCATACAGCTGGCAATAGACGCGCTGCACCGCGCTGCGCCCTATGGCGACCTGTCGCGCCTGCCTTCGCCGTGGAAATTCACCGAGACTTTTTTGTTCAATGACGAGCGGCGCTTCAAACCGCGCACGCTGGACTGAGCGCCTGCCCGCGCTGCTTGCGACATTCACGCCACATTGTTCTTGGGCGGGCGCTGGCGCCCGCACTTTGCCGTGCACAATCGCCGCATGTTCCTGACACTGCCAACACTCTTCACCTGGGCTCGCATCGTAGCCATCCCCTTGATCGTCGGGGTGTTCTACCTGGACCTCGCGCCGGCCACCCAAAATCTGTTCGCCACGGTTTTGTTTGTGCTGATGGCACTGACCGATTGGCTGGATGGTTACCTGGCGCGCAAGCTCAATCAGACCTCGGCCTTCGGGGCTTTTTTAGACCCCGTTGCGGACAAAATCCTGGTTTGTGCGGCCTTGCTGGTCTTGCTGGAACTTGGTCGTGTCAATGCGTTGGTCGCGCTGGTCATCATTGGCCGCGAGTTGGCGATTTCTGCTCTGCGTGAGTGGATGGCGCAGATTGGCGCCTCGGGCAGCGTGGCTGTTCATATGGTGGGGAAGTTGAAAACCACCGTGCAAATGATCGCGATCCCCTTCCTGCTTTTTGACGGCTCGCTGTTCGGTCTCTTGCACACCCGGCCATGGGGCACGGGGATGATGTATGTGGCCGTGGTGCTGACCATTTGGTCGATGGTTTACTACCTCAGGAAGGCCTTGCCGGAGATCCGAGCCAAGGCGAAATAAGCCCTTTGATAAGCCCTTTGGATAAGCCCGCGCTGCAGGCGTGAGTCGCGCTGTTTGTCTGCGCCTTTTGTATCAGGGCTTTCACTTGTCTGAGGCGAAGCAAAAATGCGCATAGAATGCGCTTCCCCGCAAATTTTGACCAAGGGTTCGGCGGCTTGAGCGCTGCAGCGAAGTCAAGTTAAGTTGGTCAGAGCTGGGGTCTGTTTTGCTACAGCGTTTTATTGGTTTTGCAAGCGTGCTCAAGATTTTTGAGAGGTAATGAAGTGAATAAGTCCGAACTGATTGAGCACATCGCCACACAGGCTGATATTTCTAAAGCTGCGGCTGGCCGCGCTTTGGAAGCGCTGATCGGTGGCGTCAAGACCACGCTCAAGAAGAATGGTTCGGTTTCTCTGGTAGGCTTCGGGACCTTCAGCGTGACCAAGCGAGCAGCCCGGGCAGGCCGCAACCCTCGCACCGGCGACGCGATCAAGATCAAGTCGGCCAAGGTGCCAAAGTTCCGCCCTGGTAAGGCGCTCAAAGACGCTGTCAACTGAAGGTCTAGATTTCGATTTTTCCGGTTTTCCGGGTGCTTAGCTCAGTTGGTAGAGCATCGCCTTTACACGGCGCAGGTCGGCGGTTCGAGCCCGTCAGCACCCACCAAAATTGCCCTGACCCAGAACAGTTCTGGGCGAGGGCTGTGGCTGAATTGCCATCCCCCGCAAAGGCGAACCCCGGTTCGCCTTTGTCGTGTCTGCCCGTATGCATGCATGTTTGAGGTTTTGACTGATGTTTGAATTTGTCCGTAAGCACACGCGCTTGTTTCAGTTCATCTTGCTGATTCTGATCTTGCCGTCCTTTGTTCTGGTGGGCATGCAGGGCTATACCAGTTTCATGGATGGCTCCAATACGGGCGTGGCGACCGTCAACGGCCGCAAGATCACGCAGGCCGAGGCCGACGCCGCTCACCGTGAGCAGGTGGAGCGCATGCGCCGTCAAATGCCCAACCTGGATGCCAAGTTGCTGGACTCGCCCGAAGTGCGGCGCGAATCGCTGGACGGTCTGGTGCGTGAGCGTGTGATGCAGGCCGCCGCAGAGAAGCAACACTTGGTGGTGTCCGACGAGCGTTTGCAGTCGATGTTCTTGAATGACCCGCAGTTCGCCTTTTTGCGCAATGCTGATGGCTCGATCAACAAGAGCGTGATTGCAGCCCAAGGCATGAGCTCGCAAATGTTTGTGGAGCGCTTGCGGCAAGACCTGACCCTGCGTCAAGTTTCGGCCGGCGTGGCTGGCATGACGGTGTCGGCCGAGGCCAACGCCACGGTTGCCTTTGACGCCTTGCTGCAGCAGCGTGAAGTGCAGCTGCAGCGCTTTGATGCCAAGGACTTTGCTGCCCGCATCGAGCCCACAGATGCGCAAATTGAAGCCTTCTACAAGGACCCGGCCAATGCCGCGCAGTTCCAAATGGCGGAGAGCGCGCAGATCCAATATCTGGTCTTGGACCTGGAGGTTTTGAAGGCCGGCGTCAGCGTCAACGAAGAAGACTTGCGCAAGTATTTTGAGGAAAACGCCGTGCGCTTTTCGGTCGCCGAAGAGCGCCGCGCCAGCCATATCTTGATCAAGTCTGAGAAGGGCGCCTCCGCCGCCGATCGCGCCAAGGCCAAGGCACAGGCCGAGGAACTGCTGGCGCAAGTGCGCAAGACGCCAGCCTCGTTTGCCGAAGTAGCCAAGAAGAACTCGCAGGATGAGGGCTCCGCGCCCAATGGTGGAGACTTGGACTTCTTCGGGCGCGGCGCCATGGTCAAACCTTTCGAAGATGCCGCTTATGCCTTGAAGAAAGGTGAAATCAGCAATATCGTCGAATCCGATTTCGGCTTCCACGTCATTCAGTTGACCGGTGTTCGCGGTGGCGATAAAAAGAGCTTTGAGTCCGTGCGCGGCGATATTGAGGCCGATGTGCGCAAGCAACTGGCACAAAAACGTTTCTCCGAAGCGGCCGAACAGTTCAGCAATATGGTTTATGAGCAGTCAGACAGCCTGCAGCCGGCCGCCGACAAATTCAAGCTGACCCTTTCGACCGCGACCGTGCAGCGCAACCCGGCGCCCGGCGCGACCGGCCCATTGGCTTCGGCCAAATTGCTGGACGCGGTGTTCGGCAATGAAGCCTTGCGCAACAAGCGCAACACCGAAGCGGTGGAAACGGGCTCGAATCAGCTGGCTGCGGCCCGCGTTGTTCAGCACAACCCTTCGCATCTGCAGCCGCTTGCCGACGTCAAGGTGCAGGTGCGTGCGCAGCTGGTGCGCAAGCTCGCGATCGCTGAAGCGGTCAAGGCCGGGGAAGCCCGACTGGCAGCGCTGAAGAAGGATGGCGACTTGGCCGGGCTGAGCGCTCCCGTGATTGTTTCTCGGGCTTTGCCGCGCGATTTGCCGCGCAAAGTCTTGGACGGCATTCTGTCCGTCGATGCGAGTAAGCTGCCCGCAGTGCTTGGCGTTGATGCGGGCGAGGGCGTGTTTGTTGTGGCCAGCCTGAGCAAGGTCTTGCCGCGTGACCCGGCCGTGGTGGATGCCAAGCGTGCGGCGCAGCAATATGCACAGGCATGGAATGCCGCCGAGTCCGAAGCCTTTTTTGACGCGATGAAGACGCGCTTCAAGGTCAATGTGAAGGCGCCCGCAGCGGCAGCTTCAGGGGCGACACGCTGAACTTAGGGGAAAGGGCGGGCGTATTTGCCTCGCTAGCCGGCCCGATCTTTGTAGAGTTTCAGTGCAAATCTCCGAATAAAGAAAATTTCAGTAGAACGCTTGCATTCAAGCCGAGAATCGTTCTATAATCTTAAGCTCTGCGGTGGTTGTAGCTCAGTTGGTAGAGTCCAGGATTGTGATTCCTGTTGTCGTGGGTTCGAGCCCCATCAGCCACCCCAAAATTATCTAGGTGAGTCAATCACTTAGAAGAAAAGCCACCCTAGCGGTGGCTTTTTGTTTTTCTGCTGCGTTCTTTTGCTTGAGTCGAAGCAGCCCCGTCAGGAGCGGCCGCTGAGATCACCAGCTCGAAAACGGGTGCGTGGCCAACTGCGAGTTGAAGTAACGCGTTTCTTCGGTGACTTCTTGGCCCAACCAGGGCGGCAGATCAAACTGTTGGTCGGGCGAGCTCAGTTCAATCTCGGCCACGACCAAACCAGCGTTGTCACCCAGGAATTCATCCAACTCCCAGTTCATGCCCGCAAAGGGGACGTGGCGACGAATCTTCTCGACGCGAGGGCCGTCGCACAAGGCCAGCATTTGTTCGGCATCGCGCAAGGGCACCGCGTACTCAAATTCAGCACGGCTTGCGCCAATACTCTGGCCCTTGACGGTGAGCCAGGCTTGTTCGCCCTTGATCCGAACCCGAACCGTGCGGGCTGGGTCGCGGTTCAGATAGCCCTGGCTGATGTACTCGCCGGCGTCGTGCAGTTTCCAGGCTTCACCAATGACAAGAAATTTGCGCTCGATTTCGATGCCCATGACTGCAGACTCCAGCTGCTACTCAGACGCGCGCCAGCGCAGCCGCGCATTCGCTGACCAGGGCAGGTCCCTTGTAAATCAAGCCTGTATAGAGTTGCACCACGTCGGCGCCGGCTTGAATCTTTGCGCGTGCATCGGCGCCGCTCAATACGCCGCCAACACCAATGATGGGATAGTTGCTCCCCAGCGCTGAGCGCAAGAGTCGAATCACTCGGTTGCTGGCCTCGAACACGGGCCTGCCGGACAAACCACCGGCCTCATCGGCATGGGCCAAGCCCTTGACCGCGTCGCGGGAGATGGTGGTGTTGGTGGCGATGACACCGTCGATGCCGTTGTTTTGCAGGGTTTGGGCAATCACCGCAACTTGTGCTTCGTCCAGGTCGGGTGCGATCTTGACGAACATGGGTACCTTGCGCTTGCCCGCCGCCTCCAACTTCAGCTTTTTTTCTTGCAGCGTGGACAGCAAGGCATCCAGCGCCTCGTCGCTTTGTAAGGCCCGCAGGTTCTTGGTGTTAGGACTGGAAATGTTGACGGTGATGTAGTCGGCATGAGGGAACACGCCTTCCAATCCGATCAAATAGTCATCGGCCGCGTTCTCGATCGGGGTCGCCGCGTTTTTGCCGATGTTCAGGCCAATCAAGCCGCCAGCGGCGCGAAAGCTGTGAGCACGCTGCACATTGCTTAAAAAGCTGGCCAGGCCTTCGTTGTTGAAGCCCAAGCGGTTGATCAGGGCATCGGCCTGCGGCAGGCGAAACATACGTGGTTTGTCGTTACCGGGCTGGCCTTTGGGCGTGACGGTGCCGACTTCAATGAAGCCGAAACCCATGGCGCCGAGCCCGTCGATGCAGCGGCCGTTTTTGTCCAAACCGGCGGCGAGGCCTATGCGATTGGGGAACTTCAGGCCGGCCAGCATCAGCGGGTCTTGCACGCGGTTTTGGGACCACAGGCATTGCGCTGGCGTGTTTTGCATCTTGGCGATGGCGCCGAGGGTGAGTTCATGCGCGTGCTCAGGGTCGAGGCCGAACAGGAAGGGGCGGGTGAGGGCGTAGGGGATCAGAGGCATGGGTGGAATTGTCGCATTCCGTGTTGACGGGCTCCCCTTTTTGAGCGGCATAGATAATCGAAGCAACTGAAAGGCTGTTGCTGATGAAATTCCTTGATAACCCCGCTCAAGATCGCGAAGTAGGCTCGCGTGATGAGACCCGTGATACCACGCGTACCGACGACACCCGCATCGGTGCAGTGCGCCCATTGATCTCGCCGGCCTTGCTGCTGGATCAGCTGCCGCTGCCCGATGCATCGCTGGAGTTGGTCGAAAAAGCGCGCCAAGACATCAGCGCGATTCTGCATGGGCGCGATGACCGCTTGTTGGTGGTGGTGGGGCCTTGCTCCATCCATGATCATGACCAAGCGATGGACTACGCGCGCCTGCTCAAGAGCCTGAATGATGAGTTGAAGCAGGACTTGCTGATCGTGATGCGGGTCTATTTTGAAAAGCCGCGCACGACGGTTGGGTGGAAGGGCTATATCAATGACCCGCGCCTGGACGGCAGCTTCCACATGAACGAAGGCCTGCGCTTGGCGCGCCAATTATTGTTGGATGTGACGGCGCTGGGTTTGCCGGCCGGCACTGAATTTTTGGACCTGCTGTCGCCCCAATACATCAGCGACTTGATCGCGTGGGGGGCGATTGGCGCGCGGACGACCGAGAGCCAGAGCCACAGGCAGTTGGCCTCCGGCCTGAGTTGCCCGGTTGGCTTCAAGAATGGCACCGACGGGGGCATCAAGGTGGCCTCGGATGCGGTGTTGGCAGCGTCGGCTGCACATGCATTCATCGGCATGACCAAGATGGGCGCGGCAGCGATTTTTGAAACCCGCGGCAATCAAGACTGCCACATCATTTTGCGCGGCGGCAAGGCGCCGAATTTCGATGCGGCCTCGGTGGCTGCGGCCTGTGAAGCCATGCGCGCGGCAGGCTTGCGCGAGCAGGTGATGGTGGATTTTTCGCATGCCAATTCGAGCAAAAAGTATGAGCGGCAGATCGATGTGGGCCAAGACGTTGCCCAGCAAATCGCCGGCGGCGATGCCCGCATCACCGGCGTGATGATCGAGTCGCATCTGCAGGCAGGCCGGCAAGACCTGGCCCCAGGTCAGAGCTCGGCTGACTTGAAACCGGGCGTGTCGATCACCGATGCTTGCCTGGGGTGGACACAGACCGAGCCGCTCTTGCGTGACCTGAGTAGAGCGGTGAGGCAGCGCCGCGGCCAGTAAATTTCCTGAGCTAGCAGGCGAGCGCGCCACCGTTGGCGCCGGGTATCTGCACTTGGCGCGTCTGCCTTGCCACACATCGCATCCCGCTGTCGGGCGCAATTCAGGGTCCTTAGAGTTCAGTCATCTTCACTGTTCTCAAGGATTCCAGATGAATGCCAGCAAACGCTTTGCAGCCCATAGTGCTGTTTTCTTGATCCTGGCTTGCGCCATGGCAGTTGCCGCGCCGGCGCATGCGGTTGACGTGGAGGTCGAGGTCAGCGGGCTGACTCAGACCGAGGGGCGTGTGATGGTTGGCGTCTTCACCGATGCGGGCACTTGGTTAAAGAAGGCCGCTACCGGCGTGTCCGCCGAGGCGAATCAACAAAAAGACGGCAAGTTGTTGATCAAGCTGCAAAACCTGCCCGAAGGCAGCCTGGCCCTGAGTGTTTTTCATGATGTCAATGGCAATGGCCAGTTAGACAGCAATGCCATGGGCATGCCCAAAGAGCCTTACGGCTTTTCAAACAATGCGGCCGGTATGTTCGGCCCGCCAAAATTTGAGAAAGCAGTGTTTGAAGCCAAGGCCGGCGCGCGCCTCAATGTGCAGTTGAACTGAGGGGAGGGCACCGTGATGCAAAGACGAGATTTCATCAAAAACGGGATGCTGGGACTGGCCGGTGTTGGCAATCTCAGCCTGCTGCAAGAAGCTCTTGCGGTCGGCGCTACGGCGGCCCGATTCTCGACGGCGGCCCCCGAGCTGGCGCCATTTCAGGGCTTCACCGGTAGCGAAGCCTTTGACGCCAGCGATCTGCGCGTTGAAGGCCGCTTGCCAGCCGGCTTGTGTGGTGTCTATTACCGCAACGGGCCCGGCTTGATGGCTCGCGGCGGTGAGCGCTACAGGCATTGGTTTGATGGCGATGGCTTGGTGCAGGCTTGGAGCTTTGGCGAAGCCGGCGTGCAGCACAAGGCGCGCTTTGTGCAGACCCAGAAATTTCGCGCGGAAACTCAAGCAGGGCGTTTTTTGCTACCGGCCTTTGGCACCAGTTTTGCAGATCAGGAGTCTCGCTTGCCGGTGCGCAGCGCTGATGACGTCAACACCGCCAACACCAGCGTGATGAAGATGGACGATGGCCGGCTCTACGCCTTGTGGGAGGGCGGTAGTGCCTATGAGTTGGACCCGCAAACGCTGGCTACAAAAGGCGTTCGGGCCTGGTCCAAGGAACATGCCGGCATGCCGTTTTCTGCCCACCCCAAGGTCGAGGCGGACGGTACGGTCTGGAATTTCGGCACGCAGTCGGGCCGGATGGTGGTGTATCAGTTCTCCCCACAGGGTCAGGTCTTGCGTAGCGAGGTCTTTGCTGCGCCTGGCCCGAGTGCCATGGTGCATGACTTTGCTGTGTCGCAGCGTTACTTGGTGTTTTTGCTGTCGCCCATAGGCATGGACATGAACGCGCTGCGAGGTGGCGAGAGCATGTTGGATGCCATGCGCTGGTTGGGCAATGAATCGACGCTTGTGTTGGTCATAGACAAGGCCGACTTCAAGCGCCGCTGGGTGCTGGAAACGCCGGCCGCGATGGTCTTCCATTTTGGCAATGCCTGGGACGATGGCAAGCAGATTCATCTGGACTATGTCGAGGCGCCTGCGTTGCCGGCCATCAATGAGAAGCTGCGAATGATCATGGCGGGCCAGCGCCCTCCGGCGCAAAACCACCCGCCGTCAGCGCCACGTTTCATGCGCATTCGGCTGGGCTCCGACGGCGCGGGCGCTGCCGGCCTGGGGCGCGGGCATATCGAGCTGCAGTCGCGTGACGAATCGGTCGAGTTTCCGGTGGTGGACCCGCGTGTGGTCGCGCAGCGCTATCGCCATGTTTATTACCCGACCGCCATCGATGTTGGTGACCGTTGGGGCTTCAACGGCCTGATGCATCTGGATATTGAATCTGGCCGGCGCGAACGTTTCTCTTTTGGCAGCGATGTCGTGCTGGAAGAGCATGTCCTGGTGCCCAAGCCTGGGAGCAGCAAGGAGGGCGAGGGCTGGTTGCTGGGCCTGGGCTATGACTGCAAGGCGCGTCGTTCTTTCGCCTCTGTGTTTGATGCGCAGGCGCTCAGTGCGGGTCCGCTAGCGAGGGTGTGGCTGCCGTACTGGGTGACTTACGGTTTCCACGGCAAGTTCTACGCGGCCTAGGTTTGACTTAACTTGCCTTGACTTGCCTTGACTTTGCCAACCTTGGCTTCGCCTGGCGCTGCTCTGGGGTTTGGTGCTCAGAGTTTGCTCGTGTCCAGGCTGGCCACTTGTTCATCAGGCCCGGCGACGGGCTGGCTTGGCGCCTGCCCGGCCGTCTGCCTGTATTGCATGGCCGCGTCGGCCGGGTGGTCTGCCGTCTCCAGGGCACCACTGCTGACGCCCAGCACAGTCAACACCGCCAACATCGAGATCCAGCACTGCGGATCGCGACCCAGATTGAGCAGGGTTTTCAGTGCGTTGGCTAGTTTGTTCGTGCTTGTCATGTTCATCACTCCCGGCAATTCGTCGAAGTAATTTAACTGTATATCTGAACAGCTGTAAATGCAACCAGTTGTTTCGCCTGGCGTGAACTGCCGCGTCACCGAAGGCCCGGCCCGGGCTTGCCCGATAATCCAAGCTCTGCTCCATGAGCTTCAGTTTTCAAATCAGCATGACCCAAGACGAACTCAAAACCCTGGTCGGCCAGGCCGCGCTTCACTATGTCGAGGCTGGCAGCATCGTCGGCGTTGGCACCGGCTCAACGGTCGACAAATTCATTGACGCGCTGGCCGCCAGCGGCATCAAGGTGGCCGGTGCAGTTTCCAGCTCGGTGCGCTCAACCGAGCGCATGAAGGGTTTGGGCATCCCGGTGCTGGACGCTGCCGAGGTGCAGCGTTTAGGCGTCTACATCGACGGTGCCGATGAGATCGACCATGGGGGCCACATGATCAAGGGTGGCGGCGCGGCCCTGACGCGCGAGAAGATCGTGGCCGATTTGGCCGAGCGGTTTGTCTGCATCGCCGATGAATCCAAGTTGGTTCAGGCGCTGGGCAAATTCCCCTTGCCGGTGGAAGTGATCCCGATGGCCGCTGCGCAGATCGCTCGGCGCTTTGCTGATTTGGGCGGCGTTGCGACCTTGCGCGCTGGTGTGGTGACCGACAACGGCTGCCACATCTTGGATGTGACCGGTCTGCAAATCACCCAGCCGCGCGCTTTCGAGGCTGATGTCAACCAGTGGCCGGGCGTGGTGACGGTCGGCGTGTTCGCTCGCAACCGGGCCAATGTCTGCTTGCTGGGCACCGCTGAAGGCGTCAAGACCCTGCGCTTCGACTAAGGTGTAGGGCTGCGCTCTGCCGCACGGGGTTTCAGCCTTGTTTGCGCTGGGCCCTGACTGCGAAGCGGGCCGGGTCGATCGCATCCAGCAGGCTGGCTTCGAGCGGGCAGGGCTCACCGCTGATTTGGGCCGCCAGCACCTGCGCGCACAAGGCGGCCCAGCCAATGCCGCGTGAGCCAAAGCCGGTGCAAATACCCAGCCCGGCCTGACGGGGGATGAAACGCAGCTGCTCGGCCAGCATCGGCTGGCCCTGTGAGTCCAAGTGAGGCAGTCCGCCAACCAAGGGCAAGCGGTCCGGCGTGGCCAGGCGCCAGCCGACTCGCCCGCCACTGACTTGCAACTTCGCGGCCTCGGCCGCGTCCAGATTTGCTAGCCGCGCGAACTGGGCCTGATTGTGCGCATGGTCTTCGTCCAGCAGCTCGGCCCGCAGATCACCGTCTTGGTTGGTGGCGCCGCACCAGAGGCCGGCGCTTTGATCGGCGATCGCATAGCCCAGGCCCGCCACGGGCAACAAGGGTCTTGTGGCCGAAGCCTCGATATGGCTGATCTGCCCTCGCTGCGCCATCAAGGGCAGGCCGGGGGCCAGGTCTTGCAGCAAGGCTTGACCCTGCTGGCCGCCGGCCAGCACCAAGAGCGGCGCTTCGCCCAGCAATTGGCCGTCACCCGACCATGCCTGCCAAAGGCCGCCCTGACGCTTCACGCGCGCGACTTTGCAACCGAACTTTTGCTCCGCGCCGCTGGCCTGTAGCAGGGCAGCGACATAAGCGGCCGGTGGCAGGGCGCCGCCGCCCGGATAGAACCAGGCTGGAGCGCCCAGGCGCAAACCGCTGCGGGCACTGGCCTCGTCCTGCAGCATTGCCCGCACATAGTTGGGCGGCAGGCCCAAGCGCTCAATCAAAGCTTGCATCTGCGCCAGGTCGCGCGAGGTTTCTACCCGCAGCAAGCCGCGCTGATGCCAAGGCATGGCGGGCAGGCGCTGCAAGACCCGTTCGGTCTCCAATGCGCAGGCGCGATTGAAGCGCGCATGCAGTCCGTCGTCCGGGTTCAAAGTGCCGTGGTAGAGGCCGCCCGGGTTGCCCGAGGCGAGCATGGCCGGCCTGGCCTGGGCGTCCAGCACGGTGCTGCGGATGCCGCGCTCGGCCAGTGCCCAGGCGCAAGCAGCGCCGCCCAGGCCGGCGCCAATGATCAGCGCTTGGCGGGCTTGCGGGGCGAGGGCCAGGCGCGCAGCGGGTTTTTGAATGGCATGTCTGGGTGTGAACCTGGCCACACACATGCCGCCCTTGTTGGCAAAGCCACGTTGGCGTTCGACGCTAAAGCCCGCCGTCGCGAGGCCTTCGCGCAGCTGCGGTGCCACACTCCAAGACGCTGCGCTGGCGCCGGGCGCGGCGAGCCGGGCCAGCCCCTTGAGCAAATGTCTGTCCCACATTTCGGGGTTCTGTTTGGGGTTGAATCCGTCCAGGTAAAACGCATCCACCTCGGCCACCAATTCGCGCAGCCAGGCTTGCGCGTCGCCCAGGCAGAGCAGCAGTTGGACGCGAGCAGCGGCGAACTCTAGCCTGTGCAAATTCGGCGTCAGTGCCGGCCAGGCCTGACACAGCTGCGCCGCCAACTCGGGCAAGGCGCTGTGCAGATGGGCTTGCTGCAGGTCAGCTAGGCGCAGTGGGTGTTTCTCGATGCTGATGAAGCTCAGCGTTTGGCAGCGCGCGGGGTCTTGGGCCCAGGCATGCCAGGTGGCCAAAAAGTTGTTGCCCAGGCCGAAGCCGGTTTCCAGAATGACAAAGTTTTGGCGCCCCGCCCAACGCGCCGGTAAGTCATTCGCACCGAGGAAAACATGCCGTGCCTGCTCTAGCGCGCCGGCGCGGCTGTGATAAACATCGCCGAAGGCCGGTGCCAAGGGCGCGGCCGGGTCGGTGAAGTCAATTTGGGCGGGAGAGAGGGCTGGCTGGGGCTTCATCTGAGGGTCGGCAGTATGACCCATAGCAAGACCGCAGCCAGTGCCAGTGATGTGGCCAGCCCTGCGCCAATGATGAGGGCAAAGCGGCGTCCGCCGGTCAGCCCCGCGGTGATGGTTCTTGTCACGCTATTGCTGGCGATGGCGATCAACACGCCCTGGCACATGAGGCTGGCGTCTATCTTGTCTGCATGCGCCAGGCCGGCCAGCGATGCGACCGGCGAATGCGCGTCGGCCAAGCCCGCCAGCGCAACGGCAGCCATCAGCCCCGCACTGCCGAACTGCTTTTCGGCCCAGCTGACCAAGACCGCCACGCCACTGAGCAGCAAGGCGATCAACGCGGCTTCCTTCAAACGCAGCGGTCCACCGGTCTGTGGGGCTGCAGGCCCGGCAGCAGCCGAGCTGCGACGCGCCTGCCTGGCCAAGAGCAGGCCTAGACCGCCCGACACCAGCATGCCAGCGGCGCCCAGCGGTAAAAAATGCAGCGCAGCCTGCGGCGCCATCGCCAGCAACATCAGCGAAGCCTGCAGCCAGGTGGCGGCAGTGGACATCACCGCGCCCGAGGCACAGGCCAGTTGCAGCTGTGGCTGGCTCCTGGCGCGCTGCCCCATGGTGGCGATGGTGGCCGTGCTGGAAACCAGGCCGGACAGCAGACCTGACAGCGCCAAGCCGGTCTGTGCGCCGAGCAAACGTAGCGCCACATAACCGACGGCCTGCAGACCCAAAAGCAGCAGCAAGAGGCCCATCAAAGAATGCGCCTTCATGCCGGCCAGCCAAGGCAGGGGCTCGGTCGGCATCAAGGGCAGCACGACCAGACCGAGTGCGGCCAGCAGCAGGCCGTCGTGCAGTTCATCCTCGCGCAAAACCCGGGTGGCGAAGCGGTGCAAGCCGGTGCGCGCACTCAGCAAGGCGGTCAGGGCGACGGCGGCCGGCGCGCCCAGGAGGGGGGCGTGCACGCACAGCACACCGATCAAATAAGTCGCCAACATGGCCATCTCGGTGGTCAAGCCCGGATCTTGTTCGCTGCTGCGAAAGTAGGCCATGGCGGCCAGCACCGTGACCGCCAGTGCACCTACAGCGACGAGACCAGGTACGGCTAAGCCATGGGCCAAAGCACCGGCCAGCGCGGCGATGGTGAAGGTGCGCAGCCCCGCCGGCTCAAGGCTGCGCCCGCCCTTATGACCGCGGCCCTTGTGGCGCTCACGCTCCAGCCCAATCAGCAGGCCGCTGCCCAGTGCGGCCAATAATCCCATCGCAAATGTGCCTTGATCGCCGAAGGCTTGCTCGATCGCATTCACAACTCGACGGTCTCTCCATGTTGCGGCACTCTCACTGGCCATGCCAATTCATCCTGGATGCGGCTGCGCAGCGCGTCGCTGGCGGCCGCCTCGCCGTGGACGACGAAGACTTGGGATGGGGGCTTTTTGAAGCCGCGCAGCCAAGCCATCAAGCCGTCCGCATCGGCGTGGCCCGAGAAGCCCTCCAGGTGGCTGACCTCGGCGTTGACGGCGATGTATTTGCCGTGCAACTTGATCTCGCGCGCTCCGTCCACCATCTTGGCGCCACGGGTGCCGCCCACCTGAAAGCCAGGGAATGCGATGTGGTGGCGGGCCTGTGGGGCCAGGGTTTCGATGTAGTTCAACACGCGCCCGCCGGTGGCCATGCCGCTGGCCGAGATGACGATAGACGGCTGCGCGCGGGGCGAGGCGAGCTGGCCTGCCAACTTCAAGGAATCGGCGCCCTTGGTGATGAGCTTGACCCCGTCGCACAGGCCTGCCGCGTCGGACGCGCCGATGCGCAGCAGCTTTTTGTGCTTGATCGTCAGCTCGGTGGCCTGCAGCGCCATGGGGCTGTCGAGATAGATCGCTACGTTCTGGTCCAACTCTCCTGTTTCGCGCAAGCGCTGCAAGACCAGCAGCAAGGCCTGCGCGCGACCCACGGCGAAGCTGGGCAGCAGCACCGTGCCGCCGCGTTTGAAGGTGTTGCGCAGAATCTGCGCCAAACGGGCCTGCACGTCCTCGGGCGGATGCGAGCGATTGCCATAGGTCGACTCGATCAAGAGATAGTCAGCCTCCTCGACCCGTTGCGGCCCGGGCATCAAAAGATCGTTGTTGCGGCCGACATCGCCTGAGTACACCAAGGTCTTGCCTTGCGACCTAACGCTGATAGCGCAGGCACCCAAAAGGTGACCGACCGGTGTGAAGCGGACTTCAGCCTGGCTTTGCCCATGACCCAGCTTGATCCGGCCATCACGCGGCAGGCCGACAAAATGCGTCAAGGCCTTCTTGGTGTCGTTGACGGTGTAAAGCGGCAAAGCCTTGGCGTGTTTGCTGCTGCCCTGGCGGTTGGCTCGGCGGGCGTCTTCTTCTTGCAGATGGGCACTGTCCAGCAACAAGACCTCGCAGAGATCTCGGGTGGCTTGGCTTGAGAAGACCTGCCCGTTGAAACCTTGGCTGCGCAGCGCCGGGATATAGCCGCTGTGATCCAGATGGGCGTGTGAGAGCAGCACGGCATCAATGCTGGCTGCCGCAGCGCCAAGCCCGGCCCAGTTGCGCTCGCGCAGTTGTTTGAAGCCCTGGAACAGGCCGCAATCCAGCAGCAAGCGCTGGCCGCCCAGATCAAGCAGATGGCGGGAGCCGGTCACACAATCGGCGGCGCCGAGGAAGCTGAGTTTCATTGCGCGCCCAAGGTTTGAAGTTGACCCGATTCAAGCAGTTGCAGCGCTGGGCCGTCTTGACCTAGGGCAAGGATCATCGCTCGGGCGAGCACCTCGGCCTGAATCGGCCGCCATTTGGCGGGAATCAGGGCTAGGAACGGCTTGCTCAGGCGCAAGGCCCAGGCCTCGGCGCTGCGCTTGGCTTGGCCCAGTCGCTCCCGCTCGCCGGCCAGCAGCGAGGGCCGAGCGATCACCAAGCGCTCGAACTTCAGCGCGATCAGGGCTTGCTCCATTTCGCCTTTGACGCGGTTGTAGAACACACGGGAAGCCGGGTCCGCACCGAGAGCCGATACCAGCGCGCAGCGCCTTGCCCCCGCCGCCCGCGCCGCACGGGCTACGTTGACGACCGCGTCAAAGTCGACCGCCCGGAAGGCGGCTTGCGAGCCGGCCACGGCCAGCGTGGTGCCCAAGCAGATGTAGACGGCGTCGGGCTCACCTAAGTTTGCCAAGCTTGCGGCTGCCAGATCGGGCTTAGTGAAATCAAGCAGGTGCTGGTGCAGTCTGGGGCTATGGGGTAAATCCTTGGCCGAGCGGCGCAACAAAGCATGAATCTGATTGGCCTCAAGCAGCAGTTGCGCCAACAAGGCTCGGCCCACCAAGCCGGTAGCGCCGGCCAGCCATACTTGTTGTTTGATGTGACTCATGTGTAGCTTCGGCTCATTGATGCTTGAACGCTCCTGACAGCAGCTCGGAACCGGCTGGCGCACAAGACGCAGCGTTTGATTCCTCGCAGGAGACAGTCAAGCTGGCATTGTGGGGTGTGAGTGACGCAACTGCCGCTGATTCGAAGTCTGTTTGGTCCTGAACGTCGCAATAACGCAAAGACTCAGGGTTATGCCGCTTGAAGGAGGTGCCGAGAAGGAAAAAAAGCCCGGCTGGTTCCAGCTGGGCTTTTTGTTCTGCTAGCTGCCGGCGCAGCAAAGGCGCTTCTTCTTAGCGCTTGGGCTGAGTCGAGCGGCCACTGAAGTTGCCGCCGCGGCCGCCGCCGCCACCACCAGCAGGCCGGCCACCGCCACCCGTAGCACTTGGGCGTCCGCCGCCTGCGCCACCGCCAGCCGCACGCTGGCCCTGTGGTGCGGCTTGACGCGGCGCACCGCCGTCACGCGAACCATGCGGCGCATGCCCGCCAGCACCACGCGGAGCCGATGGACGACCGCCGCCACCGCCACCTGGGCGGCCACCACGGCCACCACCACCGGAGCGGCTACCGTTGTTGTTCAGAATCATCCGGCCCAGCACGATGGGCTCGGGCTTCTCGCTCGGGTCTGGCGCAAAACCGGGCACGATTTCCTTGGGGATCTCGCGCTTGATCAGCTTCTCGATCTCGCGCAGGAAGCCGTTTTCGTCCACGCAAACCAGCGAGACCGCTTCGCCCAAAGCGCCGGCGCGGCCGGTGCGGCCGATGCGGTGCACATAGTCTTCCGACACATTGGGCAACTCGAAGTTGACGACGTGGGGCAGTTGATCAATATCGATACCGCGCGCGGCGATGTCGGTCGCCACCAGCACTTGCAGGTCACCGGTCTTGAACTCGGCCAGCGCCTTGGTGCGCGCACCCTGGCTCTTGTTGCCGTGGATGGCCATGGCGCTGATGCCTTGGTCATTCAGATAGTCGGTCAGGCGGTTGGCGCCATGCTTCATGCGGGTGAAGACCAGCACTTGGTGCCAATTGCCGGTCTTGATCAGGTGGGCGAGCAATTCCTTCTTGCGCTCGCGGCCAACCGGGTGAACCTTTTGCGCAATCGACTCATTGGTCTGGTTGCGGCGTGCCACTTCGATCAGCGCGGGGGCATTCAGCAGGCGGTCGGCCAGGTTCTTGATGTCATCGCTGAAGGTCGCGGAGAACAGCAAGCTTTGCTTCTTGGCCGGCAGCAAGGCCAGCACCTTCTTGATGTCGTGCACAAAGCCCATGTCCAACATGCGGTCGGCTTCGTCCAGGACGAGGATTTGCACCTGGCTCAGGTCCAGGGTGCCTTGCTGCGCGTGGTCGAGCAGGCGGCCGGGCGTGGCGACCAGGATGTCAACGCCGTCACGCAGACGGTTGATCTGCGGCTGCATGCCGACCCCGCCGAACATCACCATGCTCTTCAGGGGCAAGTATTTGCCATAGGTCTTGACGCTTTCCTCGACCTGGGCCGCCAACTCGCGGGTTGGTGTCAAGACGAGCGCACGGATCGCCGGCTTGCCGCGCTTGTTGGTGACGGGCTCGCCGGTGCTCAAACGGTGCAACAAGGGCAGGGTGAAGCCGGCTGTTTTGCCGGTGCCGGTCTGGGCGCCTGCGAGCAGGTCGCCGCCCTGCATGACGGCCGGAATGGCCTGGGCTTGGATGGGAGTAGGGGTGGTATAGCCGGCGTCGGCGATGGCCTTCAGCAAAGGCAGGGCAAGGCCCAGAGATTCAAAGCTCATTGATTTTTTGGTGAGCGCGCATCAAAGGTTGCTGGGCCGCGCTGCAGGGTATGCAACGCCAGTCTTCGAGCCTGCGATAGGAGGCGCACAAGATGACAAAAAAAGAAAACGCCGCGGAAGACTGGTAGCCGCGGCGTTGGGCTGCAGTATAGCTGGCCCTCAGGGAAACCCCGTATCAAAGCGGCTTTTGCTGTCGCAGTGTGTGAACTTGTGACGCTCGCTCTGAAGGCCGTGGACCCGAAGCTGCGACAATCGAGTGCTTCGCGTGCGCCATCGGCTTTTCGGCGCGCCGCACGAGCAATTCAACAAAACTCCAGGACAGGAACTCCCCGCTATGGCGCAATACGTCTTTTCCATGAACCGCGTCAACAAGACGGTTCCCCCAAAACGCCACATCCTCAAGGACATCTCGCTCTCATTCTTCCCTGGCGCCAAGATCGGCGTGCTGGGTGTGAACGGCTCGGGCAAGTCGACCATCCTGAAGATCATGGCTGGGGTGGATAAAGAGTACGAAGGCGAAGCGATTGCGATGCCAGGCATCAAGATCGGCTATCTGGAGCAGGAGCCGCGCCTGAACGAAACGCAGACCGTGCGTGAAGCGGTCGAAGAGGGCATCGGCGGCGTTCTGGCCGCCAAGAAGCGCCTCGACGAGGTCTATGCGGCCTATGCCGACGAAGACGCCGACTTTGACGCGCTGGCCGCCGAGCAGGGCGAGTTGGAGTCCATCATTGCTGCAGCCGGTTCGGAAAACACCGATCTGCAGCTGGAGTTGGCCGCCGATGCGCTGAATCTGCCGCCCTGGGACGCCCAGATCGGCGTGCTGTCTGGTGGCGAGAAGCGCCGTGTGGCTCTCTGCCGCTTGCTGCTGAGCAAGCCCGACATGCTCTTGCTCGACGAGCCGACCAACCACTTGGACGCCGAATCGGTCGAGTGGCTGGAGCAGTTCCTGCAGCGCTTCCCCGGCACCGTGGTCGCGATTACCCACGATCGCTACTTCCTGGACAACGCCGCCGAGTGGATCTTGGAGCTGGACCGTGGCCACGGCATTCCGTGGAAGGGCAACTATTCCGATTGGCTGGACCAGAAGGAAAAGCGCCTGGAAGGCGAGCAGAAGTCCGAAGACGCCCGCATGAAGGCGATGAAGGAAGAACTGAAATGGGTGCGCTCCAATGCCAAGGGCCGCCAGGCCAAGAGCAAGGCGCGTCTGGCTCGCTTCGAGGAATTGAGTGACGTCGAGTACCAACAGCGCAATGTGACGAACGAAATCTTCATCCCGGTGGCCGAGCGCCTGGGTAATGAAGTGATCGAGTTCGAGAACGTGAGCAAGAGCTTCGGCGACCGCGTCTTGATCGACAACCTGAGCTTCAAGGTGCCGGCCGGCGCGATTGTCGGCATCATCGGCCCGAACGGTGCCGGTAAATCGACGCTGTTCCGTATGTTGCAAGGCACCGAGACGCCGGACAGCGGCACGGTCAAGATCGGCAAGACGGCCAAGATGGCTTTCGTCGACCAGAGTCGCCAAAGCCTGGACGCCGACAAGACCGTCTGGCAAGACGTCTCGGGCGGCCTGGATAACATCACGGTCGGCAAGTTCGTGATGCCTAGCCGCGCCTATCTGGGTCGCTTCAACTTCAAGGGTAATGACCAGCAAAAGCTGGTCGGCAGCCTGTCCGGTGGTGAGCGTGGCCGCTTGCATTTGGCCAAGACACTGGCTCAGGGCGGCAACGTCTTGATGCTTGACGAACCGTCGAATGACTTGGACGTCGAAACCCTGCGTGCGCTGGAAGAAGCGCTGCTGGAGTTTGCCGGTAGCGCCATGGTGATCTCGCATGATCGCTGGTTCCTGGACCGCATCTGTACTCACATCCTGGCTTGCGAAGGCAACTCGCAGTGGTTCTTCTTTGACGGCAACTTCCACGAGTACGAAGCCGACAAGAAGAAGCGTTTGGGCGAAGAGGGCGCACGGCCCAAGCGCATGCGTTTCAAGCCGATCAAGTAATCAGCTGGCGCGCCAGTCGAGCATTGAGAAGGGGCCATTGGCCCCTTTTTTTATGCGCTTCACAGATCTTTACCGCCTAGGCATGGATCGCTTACGTCGCTGACAGAAGATCACTTCATCGCTTCTCAACCCCTCGGGAGTATTGAAATGAACCTCAGCAACACCAGCAAATTGATCCGCACCGGCAAGACCTTGATGCTCGCATCGGTTTTGGTTTTGAGCAACCTTGGCTCCATGAATGCGCAGGCTATGGGGCTTATGGGTGGCATGGGTGGCATGGGCGGCATGGGCGGCGGCCGCCCCGGCATGGGCGGGCCAGGCGCTGGCGACATGATGTCGGGCGCTCATATGGAACACATGCTCGATATGGTGGACGCGAGCGATGCTCAGCGCGCTCAGATCAAGCAAATCATGGACGCAGCCAAGCAAGACATCAAATCCCAACACAGCGGCGGGCGCAGCCTGCATGAGCAAGGTTTGGCGCTGTTCAGCGCGCCAAACATCGACGCGGCCGCCATCGAGTCCTTGCGTGTGCAGATGTCGGCCCAGCATGAGGTGGTCAGCAAGCGCATGAGCCAGGCGATGGTGGACGTGGCCCGGGTGCTGACGCCCGAGCAGCGCGCCAAGCTGGCTGAGCGCATGAAGAAGATGCATGCCAGGATGCAAGCGGCTCGTGGCGAGCATCAACATGCTGCTGGCAAAGGCAACTGAGCGCTTTGATCGGGACCATGTCGCATATGCTTAGCGTCTCCCATAGACCAGAAGGCCAAAGCCTGTTTGCTCGCAAACTGAGCCAAGGCCCTCTGCACAGACTCATGACGCACAGAATTTTGGTGATTGATGACGATGCCCGCTTGACCGGCATGTTGAGTGACTACCTTGGCGCTGCCGGTTTCGAGGTGCAGGTGGCCGGCTCACTGAGTGCCGGGCGGGAAGCCCTGGCTGGCGCGCCGTTTGACCTCGCCGTGCTGGATCTGATGCTGCCCGATGGTGATGGGCTGGACTTTTGCCGTGAACTGCGCGCCGACCCTCACACGCGCCGCTTGCCGGTGCTGATGTTGTCCGCACGCGGCGAGTCTATGGACCGCATCCTGGGTCTGGAGCTTGGCGCCGATGATTATTTGGCCAAGCCCTTCGAACCGCGCGAGCTGCAGGCGCGCATCAAGGCCTTGCTGCGGCGCTTGGAGCCTGAGGCGGGCGAGGCCGATGTTTTGCGCTTTGGTCGGCTGGAGATTGATCTGGCGTCCCGCATGGCGCGCCTGGACGGGCAGCCTTTGGATTTCACCGGTCACCAGTTCGACTTGTTGGTCGTGCTGGCGCAAAGCCCCGGTCGGGTGCTGTCGCGCGACCTGATCATGGACTCCTTGAAGGGTCATCCGCTAGATGCCTTCGATCGCTCGATTGATGTGCATATTTCGCGCATCCGCGCCTTGATTGAAGATGACCCGAAAGCGCCCAGGCGTGTGCTGACCGTGCGGGGGGCCGGTTATGTGTTTGCTCGCAAACAAGACGCTGACCCAAACTGAGCGCAGCCTGAGTTCAAGCGCCGGATGAAATCACTCTATCTCCGCATCTACCTGACCTTGGTGGTCTTGCTGCTGGCGTTCGCCTTTGGCTCGACATGGCTGTTTCAGCAGCATCTGGACAAGGAGCGCGGCAGTTTTGAGTCGGTCGCCAATGAACGGATGACGGCGATGGCGGAGTTGTTGTCGCTCGCCCTGCCCAGTGCCGATGCGCCGACCGAGCAGCAGGCCGAGGTTTTGGAAGACTGGGGGCAGCGCCTGCGTATGCCGGTGGCACTCAATGACGCGCAAGGTCGGCGCATTGCAAGCTCCGAGCTGTTCCTTCGGCGTTTGGACGAGGACAGTGCGACGCCGTCCATCCGGCTGCCGCTCAAAGATGGGCGCAGTCTTGAGTTGATGCGCATGCTGCGCATGCCGCCGGGTTTGCTGCGTATGCAGGGGCCCGGCCGGAATTTTGGGGCCGGAGCAGGCATGGGGCCAGGGGGCAGGCCCGAACCGCCTTCGGGTCTGTTGCCGCTGCTCGGCCCGCGGCCCGAGCTCAGAGTCTTGTTGGCCTTGCTGCTGCTTTTGTTTCTGGGCGTGGCGATTGGAGCCTACCCGGTCATTCGCCGTTTGACGCGTCGGCTGGAGGCTCTGCGAGCCGGAGTTGAGCACTTTGGCGCGGGGAATCTGACCCACCGCGTCGATGCCGAGGGCAGCGATGAAGTGGCAGTCTTGGCTGCGAGCTTCAACCGCACGGCGGGCCAGATCGAGACCTTGCTGCGTTCGCAGAAGTCCTTGCTCGCCAATGCCAGCCATGAGTTGCGTTCACCCTTGGCGCGCTTGAAGATGGCGTTTTCCATGCTGAGCGAGCCGGATATTGCGCCGGCGCAGCGCGAGCGCCTGAGTCAAGAGATTCACACCAATATCGCTGAGCTGGACTCCTTGGTGGAGGAGGTTTTGTTGGCGAGCCGTCTGGAGGCTGCAAACGCGGTGATGGAGCGCGAACGGGTCGACCTCTTGGGGCTGGCGGCTGAGGAGTCGGCCCGCATTGGCGCTGAGTTTGAGCCCGCCGAAGGCCTGGGCAATTTGATGGTGCGCGGCGAAGAACGGTTGCTGCGCCGCGCGCTGCGCAATTTGCTGGAAAACGCTCGCCGCTATGGCGGCGCTCAAGTCTTGCTGCAGCTCGGCCGAGGCGCCACAGGCGCGGCCGAGTTGCGGGTCTGCGACCGGGGGCCGGGCGTGCCTGAGGCCATGCGTGAGCGGATTTTTGAGGCCTTTTTCCGACTGCCCGGGCACGCGGAACAAGCCGGCGGGGTAGGTCTGGGCCTGAATTTGGTCAAGCAGATTGCGCAGGCCCATGGCGGCCAGGTGCGCTGTGAGCCGCGTCAGGGCGGCGGCAGCTGCTTTGTGCTAACTTTTCCGCCCGACGGTCAATGATTTGTCAGTCAGCTGACCTTGCTGCGGATGATCTTGGCCCTTGAATTCACGCGCTCGCTCGGCGTAGCGGTTGAAGCGCCAGGCGGTGCCCTCGGTCGATATGCGCCGCCAGGTGACGCGCTTCTCGGTCGGCGTCATTGACGGCCAATGCTGCACCTCGTCGAAGGTGCGGCCGCAGCCCTTGCACAGCGCGTCGCCTTGGCTGGTGGAGCAGATGGCTATGCAGGGTGCGTCGGGTGTGCTCTCGTACCAAGTGAGCCAAGCGGCTTTTGCTTCGGCCGGCATGCCCAATTCGGCGCATTCGGTCTCGCGGTAATAGACCAGCAGGCCATAGACCTCGGCCAAGGCGCGCACCTCGGCGCAAGCGTTCAGCCCGTCCGGTGAGGGCGCACGCTCGCGCCACCAATTGATGGCCGCTTCGATGTCGGTGATGTGGATGCCGGCCAAGATGTTTAGCCCTCGGACGGTGGGTAAGCCGCCCTATCCCCCGAGGGGATCGCGGTCCGGCTTGGGGCGGCCCGGCGCTGAAGGACAGCGGCGCTCATCAGTAGCTCAGACCGATGGCGGAGCGCACTTCGCGCAAGGTCTTGCGCGCCACCGCGCGCGCACGTTCGGTGCCGACCTCCACAATCCATTGCACCTGCTTGGGGTTGGACAAGTACTCATTGGCGCGCTCGCGCCAGGGCGCTTGCTCTTTTTGAATCGCTTCGATCAAGGGCTGCTTGCAGTCGAGACAGCCAATGCCGGCCGAGCGGCAGCCTTGGTCTGCCCAAGTCAGCACTTCCGCGCTTGAATAGAGCTGGTGAAGGGGCCAGACCGGGCAGCGCTTCGGGTCACCCGCATCGGCTCGGCGCACGCGCTGCGGGTCGGTCGGCATGGTGCGGATTTTCTCTTCCACCACTTCCGGTGCATCCCGCATGGCAATGGCATTGCCTGAGCTCTTGCTCATTTTTTGGCCGTCGAGGCCGGTCAGTCGGGCGGTGTCGGTGAGCAGCTCCAAAGGCTCGGGCAAGATCGCTCGGTCGGGGCTGTAAATGCGGTTGAAGCGGCGCGCGACCTCGCGCGTCACTTCCACATGGGCGGTCTGGTCCTCGCCCACGGGAACGAAGGCGGCCTTGTAAATCAAGATGTCGGCGGCCTGCAGCAGCGGGTAGCCCAAAAAGCCATAGGTGGCGAGCTCGCGGTTCTTCTCGACTTGATCCTTGTAGCTGGGAATGCGTTCCAGCCAGCTCGACGGTGTGCTCATCGCCAGCAGCGTGAACAACTCCGCATGCTCGGGCATGCGGCTTTGGATGAACAGCGTGGCCTGCTCGGGGTCTATGCCGGCCGCCAACCAGTCGACCACCATGTCGTAGACATTGCGCTCGATAGACTCTCGGTCCTGGTAATGCGTGGTCAGCGCATGCCAATCGGCCACGAAGAAAAAGCAGTCGTAGCTGGCTTGCAGCTTCACCCAGTTCTTCAGCGCGCCATGGTAATGACCGAGATGCAAGGCGCCGGTCGGGCGCATGCCGGACAGCACCCGCTGGCGCGTGAGGGCTTCTTGGGGTTTGTCTTGGGGCTGAACTTGGGTGCTGGCGGGGCTCATGGCATGGCTCTTCGGGTGGAGCGGCATTGTAGGCAGCTAGACTATTGCCCATGAAAAGCATTGTGATTTTGATCTCAGGGCGCGGCTCCAATATGGAGGCGATCGTGCGTGCCTGTACAACTGAGGCTTGGCCCGCGCGCATTGCCGCCGTCATCAGCAACCGCCCCGGTGCAGCCGGCTTGGACTTTGCCGCGCAACACGGCATTGCGACAGCGGTGGTCGATCACAAGGGTTTTGCCAGCCGCGAGGCATTTGACGCCGAGTTGCAGCGGGTGATCGACGGCTTTAGCCCGGATTTGCTGGTGCTGGCCGGCTTTATGCGCATCCTGACGCCAGCCTTCACCGCGCATTACGCCCAGCGTATGTTGAATATCCATCCGTCTTTGCTGCCTGCCTTTACAGGCCTGCACACGCATGCCAGAGCGCTGGAGATGGGCTGCAAGTTCGTGGGTGCGACGGTGCATTTCGTTACCGCCGAGCTCGATCACGGCGCCATCGTCGCTCAGGCGGTTGTGCCGGTGATCGCAGGCGACGACGAAGCCAGCTTGTCGGCACGGGTGCTCAAGCTGGAGCACCGCATGTATCCGCAAGCGGTGCGCTGGTTTGTCGCAGGCAAACTGGCTGTGAGTGAAGGCGTGGTGCGTCACATCGACGGCGAGGCGCAAGCTTTCAGCTGATCAAGCCTTGCTTGAAATGGCCGTGAAGCGCTGCACCATTTGACCGTCGATCAGCAGCGTGCCGAAGAACATCTCGTGGGGCCGGACCCAAAGCCCCGTGGCGTTGTAGAGCGGGCGGTAGACCACCAAGGGCTCCAATGTTTCACTGTGGCGCGCCGCGCCTATCACCTCGTAGTGACCGCCTTTGTAGTGGCGGTAGTGACCGAGCGGTGTGTCGGGTAGGGGAGTGAGGTCGGATGTCATCTTGAGCTAGTTTGTGACGCTTTTAGGAAGCTGCGCTTACGGTGCGGGATAATCTGCAGATGCATCCTAATGCCCTCATCGATATGAGCTGCGAGCTTTTGCGCGCCGTGCTCCAACTGGATACCCCCGCTGATAGCGTTGTATCCGCCTTTTTTCGTAAACACAAAGGCCTTGGCCAGCGTGAACGCCACGCCTTGGCAGAGACCGCTTACACGGTTTTGCGGCAACGCCCTTTGCTTCAGCACTTGGCTCAGTCTGGCAGCGGCCCGACCGAGCGCCGGCTGACGCTGCTGGCTTGGCAGGGCAATGCGGCCTTCTTGCGCGGCGGTTTGAATCAAACCGAACTGCAGTGGCTGGAGCAGGTCCAGGCCTTGGACAAGTCCAGCCTGGCACCCAAGCTGCGCCATAACTTGCCGGAATGGCTGGCCCAGCCGCTCATGGAGCGCCTCGGCGAGGAGCAGTTTTGGCAGTTGGCCGCCAGCATGAATGAGCAGGCTCCGCTGGATTTGCGTGTCAACAGTTTGAAAGCCAAGCGCGAGGAAGCGCAGGCTGTGTTGGCCGCCGCTGGCATAGAGGCCACGCCGACGCCGTATTCACCGCTGGGCCTGCGCATTCATGGCAAACCGGCACTCAGCAAACTCGAGCTGTTCAACAGCGGTGGGATTGAAGTGCAGGACGAAGGCAGCCAGTTATTGGCTTTGCTGCTTGACGCCAAGCGCGGCGAGATGGTGGTTGACTTTTGTGCGGGGGCCGGCGGCAAGACCTTGGCGCTAGGCGCGGCCATGCGCAACACCGGCCGGCTTTATGCTTTTGACACCTCGGGCCATAGGCTCGCCGCAATGAAGCCCCGCTTGGCTCGCAGCGGCTTGTCCAATGTTTACCCGGCACAAATTGCGCATGAGCGGGAAGACCGCATCAAGCGTCTCGCCGGCAAGATCGACCGCGTCTTGGTTGATGCGCCTTGCTCTGGACTAGGTACCCTGCGTCGCAACCCGGACTTGAAATGGCGCCAATCTTTGTTTGCGATCAAGGAATTGCAAGCCAAGCAGACGGCCATTTTGGCCGGAGCTGCGCGTTTGCTGAAGCCCGGTGGCCGCTTGGTCTATGCCACTTGCAGCTTGTTGAATGATGAGAACGAAGTGATCGCCGAGGCCTTCAGCGCGGCGAACCCGCAGTTCAAGCCCTTGCCGGCCAATGAAGCCCTGGAGCGCGCTCATGTCGAGCACGCAGATCGTCTGGTCGAGAATGGATGTTTGCGACTTTGGCCCCACCTACATCAGACGGATGGCTTCTTTGCCGCTGTTTGGGAGCGCCAGTAGGCTCCAAGTGGCTTGATAGCTTGGCTTGGCCGGACTTAATGCCGCCGAAAATTAGAGTCGCTCGCCTACAATTGGTGAACGTACGTCCATTTTGCTGCTCTCCTAGGGGCAGGGTTAGGAACTAATGAACTTCTTGATGACGATCCATGATGCCTTGGTGCAGTGGTTGGCCAACGGCTTGTTAGACGCATCTGCATGGCAGATCGTTGCTTACACATTGGTGATCACGCACTTTACGATTTTGGGTGTGACGATCTTTTTGCACCGTGCGCAGGCGCACCGGGCTCTGGATCTGGGGCCAATTCCTTCGCATTTCTTCCGGTTTTGCCTGTGGTTGACCACCGGCATGGTGACCAAGGAATTTGTCGCCGTGCACCGCAAGCACCATGCCAAATGCGAGACCGAAGAAGACCCGCACAGCCCGCAGACACGTGGGCTCAAGGCCTTGTTGCTGACCGGCGTCGAGCTTTACCGTGCCGAGGCGAAGAACCCCGAGACGATTGCGAAATACGGGACCGGCACGCCCAATGACTGGATCGAGCGCAATCTGTACACGCGCTTCAGCTGGCAGGGTGTGGGTTTGATGTTGATCATCAACCTGGCCCTGTTCGGCGCGATTGGCGCCACGGTCTGGGCGATTCAGATGGTGTGGATTCCCGTTTGGGCCACTGGCGTGATCAATGGTTTGGGCCACTGGTGGGGTTACCGCAATTTCGAGGCACCCGATGCGTCGACCAATGTTTCGCCTTGGGGCATTCTGATTGGCGGCGAAGAGCTGCACAACAATCACCACACCTATCCGACATCGGCCAAGTTCTCTGTCAAGAAATATGAGTTCGATATCGGCTGGGGCTATATCCGCGCGTTCGAGATGCTGGGTTGGGCCAAGGTTCGCAAGACCGCGCCCAAGCTGCGCCTGGGTGAAATCAAGCCGGCCGACAAAGACACGCTGGAAGCCGTCATCGCTAATCGCTATGAAGTGATGGCCAGTTACGGCCGCGGCTTGAAGGTGGCTTGCGCGGCCGAATTGGCCAAGATGAAGGCGCAAGGCCAGGAGCGCAGTGCGCAGTGGGCGCAGTTCCAGTCGGCCAGCCGCTGGTTGCATCGGGACGAGGCGCGTATCCCCGTTTCCATGTTGGAGCAGATCGCCAGCTTGCGCGCAGCGAGCCCTTCGCTCGACAAACTGGTCACGATGCGCGAAGAGTTGCGTCAACTCTGGACCCGTACCAATGTGTCGGCTGAGCAGCTGGTCAGTGATTTGCAGGCCTGGTGCCGTCGTGCCGAGGAGAGCGGCATTGCCGAGCTGCGTAACTTCTCGATGAGTCTGCGAACAGCGCGCGCGCAGTAGTAGGTCGTTGGGCACTTGGCGCTCCACATGGGCGCCTGTGACCAGACAGCCTTGGATATGAAAGAGACGCCCAGGTGGCGTCTCTTTTTTTGCCTGAGTGATCCTGGATTGGTGCTGATTGCGCCGGCGACTGCAGTGACTTTGGATCTGTACGTAGCTCAGTCATCTGGGCTATTCCGAATCAATGTGGGCCAGTTGGAGCGTAAAAAAACCCCGGCAGCTTGAGCTGGCGGGGTTTTCTGTGTCTGACTGTGAGGTCAGGGCTGACTTATCTCAGCTTGGTTTCTTTGTACAGAACATGCTTACGAGCCTTGGGGTCGAATTTCATGAATTCGAGCTTACCGGTCGTAGTCTTCTTGTTCTTGTCAGTCGTGTAGAAGTGACCCGTACCTGCGGTCGACTCCAGCTTGATTTTTTCGCGTGCGCCTTTGGCCATGATTGTGCTCCTTGATACTCAGTGCTAGATCAGAGCTCGCCTTTGGCGCGCAGATCGGCGACGACTTGGTCGATACCGACCTTGTCGATCAAACGCAAAGCAGCATTGCTGATGCGCAGACGGATCCAACGATTCTCTGTTTCCAGGAAGAAGCGGCGGTACTGCAGATTCGGCAAGAACCGACGTTTGGTTTTGTTGTTGGCATGGGAAACATTGTTCCCAACCATGGGCTTCTTGCCCGTGACTTGACAGACGCGTGCCATGACGCTTCTCCGGTTTGAGTTGTTGACCGGCCAATCCCGCTCGGATACTTGCCATGCAAGTGCAAGGGGTGACCTCATAACCGCTTTATGCTTTGCTAAACCCGAAGTCTTGGTTTCAAGCTGTTTTGATAACTTGAAAAAGGCTTCGAGCGCGGTCTATCCAGCAAGCAAGCCTAAGAGTATAGCAGAAAACGGCCTTGCCGGCCCAGTTCTGGATGGCGAAGTCGCGAGCGGCCTAGCGCATGGCTCCATTGGCTCATGCGCTAGGCCTGCAGCCCCTTTTGAGCTTCGTTCAGCTTTGCTCTTGTTCCAAGAAGCGTTGTGCATCCAGGGCGGCCATGCAGCCGGTGCCGGCGCTGGTAATCGCTTGACGATAGATGTGATCCTGTACGTCGCCGGCTGCAAACACGCCCGGCACGCTGGTCATGGTCGCGAAACCGTTGGAGCCGCTGCGGGTCAGGATGTAGCCATCCTTCATTTCCAGCTGATTCCTGAAGATGTCGGTGTTCGGCGAGTGACCAATGGCAATGAAGCAGCCGTGCAGGGTCAGGTCTTGCGTGCTGCCGTCCTTGGTGCTCTTGATGCGCACGCCGGTCACGCCGCTTTGTTCACCCAATACTTCGTCCAGGGTGTTCCACAGATGCAGCACCACATTGCCGCTGGCTGCCTTGGCCATCAGCTTGTCGACCAAGATGGGTTCTGCCTTGAACTTGTCGCGGCGGTGGATGACGTGCACCTTGGCGGCAATGTTTGACAGATACAGCGCCTCTTCAACGGCGGTATTGCCGCCGCCCACTACGCAAACTTCTTGGCCACGATAGAAAAAACCGTCACAAGTGGCGCAGCCGCTGACGCCTCGGCCCATAAAAGCCTCCTCGGAGGGCAGGCCCAGATATTTGGCCGAAGCGCCGGTGGCGATGATCAAGGTGTCGCAGCTATAGCTGTTGCTGTCGCCCTTGAGCTTGAAGGGGCGCTGCGAAAAATCAACCTCATTGATATGGTCGAACACCATTTGCGTCTCAAAGCGCTCGGCGTGCTTTTGAAAGCGCTCCATCAATTCCGGGCCTTGTACGCCCATCACATCGGCCGGCCAGTTGTCGACCTCGGTGGTCGTCATCAACTGGCCGCCTTGCGCCATGCCGGTCAGCAGCGTGGGCTTCAAATTGGCGCGCGCTGCATAAATGGCAGCGGTGTAGCCGGCCGGGCCTGAGCCCAAAATCAGCAGCGAATGGTGTTGGGTAGCTTGGTTCATGACAGTTATATGAGGTTGCGGGCCGTGCAGACAAGAAGACTAGACGGTTTTATCCGGCTTTGACCTGATTTGAATGCTTGCGCGAGTGTGCACAATTTGCGCATTCTAGGCATGGCCACGCAATCGAGAGGGTCAGCCGGTTTCAATCCTTAGTCAATGGAGGCTGTTTATGGCGATGCTGTCAAATCTGGACCTGATCCGCAGGGTGCCCTTGTTCTCGCTGCTCACCACCGATCAGGCGCAGTCCATCGCGGACAGTGTTGTCAAACGGCGTTTCAAACGAGGCGAGCTGATCGTCGAGCAAAACACCAAGTCCAATGCCTTGTTTATTTTGTTGAACGGGCGTGCGCGGGTGCTAACTGCCGATACACGAGGTCGCGAGGTGATTCTTGCGGTCTTGCAGCCGGGTCACTATGTGGGCGAGATGAGTTTGATCGACCATGAGCCACATTCGGCTACCGTGCGCGCCGAGGTGCAAACGGATATGTTGGTGCTGGGGCGCAATGAATTTGCGCGCTGCCTGCCCGATAGCAGCAGTCTGTCCTATGCCATTTTGCGCGGCTTGGTGGCGCGTCTGCGCAATGCCGATCGGCAGATTGAGTCGTTGGCTCTGCTGGACGTTTACGGTCGCGTAGCGCGAACCTTGCTGGATATGTCCGAGGAAGAGAAGGGCCTGAAGATCATCCGCGGCAAGGTCTCGCGTCAGGATATGGCCAAGGTTGTCGGTGCCTCGCGGGAGATGGTCAGCCGCGTGATGAAGGATCTGGAAGAGCGCGGCGTGATCGAAACGCTTGAAAACGGCTCGGTAGTGATCAAGCAGCGCTTTCCTGACTGATGCCGCATCAACCGGCGCCGTGCTAGTGCGCAGCGTCGGAGGCTCAGGTTGAAATGCTGGCATGAGGTTTAGTGAAACTCATGCCCAGGAGCGCTGAGCGCTTAGGTCACAATGGCGGCATGAGTTTTCCCCTGGGTTCCCTGCTGCGCGGCGATGAGGCCGGCGCCAGCGATAAAGTCTATAAACGCCAAGGCAAAAAGGCGGCTCTTGCCGTGCCGGTGAAGCAAAACACCTTGCGCACGCCGGTGTGGCTCTTGCTCGGCGGCTTGTTGTGGTGTTTGGTGGTGATGGCTTTGCTGTCCTACGACCGCCATGATGCTGCTTTTTCCATCTCAGGCAGCCGCGAGTTGTACGCCAACCGTTTTGGTGCTCTGGGTGCCTGGATCGCCGACCTGCTGCTTTTCAGCTTCGGATTCTCGGCTTGGTGGCTGCTGCTCGTGGGCTTGCGCGCTTGGCTGAGCAGCTTGGCTGGGCTGCTGCGAGCCGAGGCTGAGCCGGCGCCGCAAACAAACTCCTCTACCGGACTGGTGCTTCTTGGCGTCGTGCTGCTGATGTGCGCCAGTTGTTCCCTGGAGTGGACGCGTTTGTATCTGTGGGAGTCCCGGCTGCCCGGTCATGCCGGTGGGGTGTTGGGTTTCGCGCTCGGGCCGTGGAGCATGCGTGCGCTGGGTTTTGCGGGTTCGGGGCTGCTGAGCATCGCCTTGCTCTTGATCGGATCTGGCCTGGCCTTGAATTTCTCTTGGTTGCGCTTGGCCGAACAAGCCGGTCGCCGCCTGGACGACTGGCGTGAACGCTATTTGCAACGGCGCGAGCAAGCCGAAGACCAGCGCTTCGGCGAGCAAGCAGTGCAAGAGCGAGAGCAGGACCTGGTGGTCGAGGTGGAGCGCCAAGTGGTCGCCGAGCATGTGCCCATCGTGATCGAGGCGCCGGTGTTCGAGGTGCCCAAGTCCACGCGTGTGGCCAAGGAGCGCCAAAGCGCGTTGTTTGTCGACGCCAGCGACACCAAGCTGCCGCAGGTCGATTTGCTGGATGCAGCAACAGTGCGGGTGGAGTCGGTGACGCCGGAGTCGCTGGAGATGACCTCGCGCATGATCGAGAAGAAGCTGCGCGATTTTGGGGTCGAGGTGCGCGTCGTCGCCGCCTCGCCGGGGCCGGTGATCACCCGCTATGAGATCGAGCCGGCCACCGGCGTCAAGGGCTCTCAGATCGTGGGCTTGGCCAAGGACTTGTCGCGCAGCCTGAGCCTGGTTTCGATCCGAGTTGTTGAGGTGATTCCGGGCAAAAACTATATGGCCTTGGAGTTGCCCAATGCGCGCCGCCAGACCATACGCCTGTCCGAAATTTTGGGCTCGCAAGTCTATGCTGACGCGCCGTCTCAGCTGACCATGGGCCTAGGGAAAGACATCGTCGGCCTGCCGGTAGTGGCTGACTTGGCCAAGATGCCGCACTGTCTGGTGGCTGGCACGACCGGCTCGGGCAAATCGGTTGGGATCAACGCGATGATTTTGTCCCTGCTTTACAAGGCCGAGGCGCGCGATGTGCGCTTGATTCTGATCGACCCCAAGATGCTGGAGATGAGTGTCTACGAAGGCATTCCGCATTTGCTTGCACCCGTCGTGACGGACATGAAGCAGGCTTCCAATGCGCTCAACTGGTGTGTTGGCGAGATGGAGCGGCGCTACAAGTTGATGAGCAAGATGGGTGTGCGCAATCTGGCCGGCTATAACAAGAAGATAGACGAAGCCCATGAGCGCGGAGAGAGCATTGGCAACCCCTTCAGCCTGACGCCGGAGGAGCCCGAACCCTTGGAACGGCTGCCTTTCATCGTGGTGGTGATCGACGAGTTGGCCGACCTGATGATGGTGGTCGGCAAGAAGATTGAAGAGCTGATTGCCCGCTTAGCGCAAAAGGCACGCGCCGCTGGCATCCACTTGATCCTGGCCACGCAGCGCCCCAGCGTTGATGTCATTACCGGTTTGATCAAGGCGAATATTCCGACCCGTTTGTCCTTCCAGGTCAGCTCCAAGATCGACAGCCGCACCATTCTTGATCAAATGGGCGCCGAGGCGCTGTTGGGCATGGGTGACATGCTTTATATGCCCTCAGGCACCGGTCTGCCGATCCGCGTGCACGGCGCTTTTGTCAGCGATGACGAGGTGCACCGGGTGGTTGAGTATCTGAAGTCCAAGGGCGAGCCCAATTACATCGAGGGCATTCTCGAGGGCGGCGTGCTTGAAGGCGAGGCCGGTGAGAGCGGTGCGCCCGGTGCCGGCGAGGGTGAAGCCGATGCGATGTATGACCAGGCAGTGGCCATCGTCTTGCAGCATCGGCGCGCTTCGATTTCGCTGGTGCAGCGCCATCTGCGCATTGGCTACAACCGGGCGGCTCGCTTGTTGGAGCAGATGGAGAAGTCAGGCCTGGTGTCCAGCATGGGTAGCAACGGCAACCGTGATTTGCTTTTGCCCAAACGAGAAGAATGATGCAATTAAACAAATGGTTGGTGGTGCTGGCGCTGAGCTTGAGCACTCAAGCGCGGGCCGATGCGGTGAATGCCTTGAAAGATTTTGTGCGCGAGGTCAAGAGCGGCCGGGCGCAATTCAGCCAAATCGTCACCTCGCCCGACGGCGGGCGCACCAAGACCACCAGCGGCAGCTTCGAGTTCCAGCGTCCCAACCAGTTTCGCTTTGCTTACCTGCCGCCGTCCGAGCAGTTGATCATTGCCGACGGTAAAAAGGTCTGGATGTATGACCCGGGCCTCAAACAGGCCAGCTCTCACCCGATGACGCAGGCCTTGGGTGCAACGCCTGCGGCTCTGCTTGCCGGCGGCAATCTGGAGCGCGACTTCACGCTCAAGGCGCTGCCTTCCAAGGCCGGGCTCGATTGGGTGCAAGCGATGCCCAAGCAGGCCGACAGCGGCTTCCAGTCGCTCAAGGTCGGCTTCAAGGGCCGCGAGTTGGCCGCCTTGGAGATCGTCGACGGTTTTGGCCAAAGTTCGCGCCTGGATTTCACCGCCCTGGCCTTGAACCCGGTTCTGGCAGCAGATAGATTTCGCTTCACGCTGCCGGCCGGCGCTGATTTGCTGGAGCAGTAAAAGGCCGGGCCATGACTGAATCCCTGTTCGCCGATTCGCCCGGTGCGAGCCCAACAGCGCATCTGAACCAGCCCTTGGCCGAGCGCTTGCGGCCCGGCCATCTGGATGAGGTCATCGGCCAGCGTCAACTGCTCGGCCCGGGCATGCCGCTGCGCGTCGCCTTCGAGTCGGGGCGCCTGCACTCGATGATTTTGTGGGGCCCGCCCGGCGTCGGAAAAACTACTTTGGCGCGCCTGATGACGCAGGCCTTTGATGCACAGTTCATCACCATCTCGGCCGTGCTCGGCGGCGTCAAGGAGATCCGCGAGGCGGTGGATCGGGCGCAGGCGGTGGCCGCGCAGGGACGGCGCACTGTCGTCTTTGTCGATGAGGTTCATCGTTTCAACAAGTCGCAGCAAGACGCTTTTTTGCCGCATGTCGAGTCGGGCTTGTTTACCTTCATTGGTGCCACGACCGAGAACCCGTCCTTTGAGGTCAACTCGGCGCTTCTGTCGCGCGCCAGCGTCCATGTGCTGAAGTCCCTGGATGAGGCAGAGTTGTTGGCCTTGGTCGAGCGCGCAGTCCAGGTGCTGGCCAGCCCGCCGTTCGCCCCAGCCGCCGCCAAGCGTCTGGCCGCCTATGCGGACGGCGATGCCCGGCGCCTGCTGAATGCGGTCGACGCGGCGGCGGCCTTGGCGTCTCCAGCTGCGATCGCGATTGACGAGGCCATGCTGGAGCGTGCCCTAGGCGAGCAGTTGCGCCGTTATGACAAGGGCGGGGAGCAGTTCTATGACGTTATTTCCGCCCTGCACAAGTCGGTGCGCGGCTCTGACCCCGATGCCGCGCTGTATTGGTTCGCCCGCATGCTGGACGGCGGCGTAGACGTGCGCTATATCGCTCGGCGCCTGATCCGCATGGCCAGCGAGGACATAGGCCTAGCCGATCCGCGAGCGCTGCGCATCTGCCTTGACGCGGCCGAGACTTATGAGCGTCTGGGCTCGCCCGAGGGAGAGTTGACCCTGGCGCAAGCGGTGGTGTTTTTGGCGGTTGCACCAAAATCGAACGCGGTCCACAGCGCCTACAAGGCGGTGCGAGCCCTGATCAAAACGGACGGTAGCCGAGCCGTGCCGCTGCATCTACGCAACGCTCCAACCCGTTTGATGACCGACCTGGGTTACGGGCGTGACTATCGCTACGCACATGACGAGCCGGGGGGCTTTGCTGCAGGGGTCAGGTATATGCCTGAAGGTCTTGAGGAGCAGCGCTTTTACGAACCCGTCGGGCGTGGCTTGGAGTTGCGTATTGGCGAGCGCTTGACCGAGTTGCGCCGCCTCAATGCAGCCCACCAGTCCTCCCAGGAATAAGCACGATTTTGCTCGTTAGCGATACGGGTAAACACCCGCGATTCTTGAGCCTTACGCACTCCTACAATCCCGCTCAGCCTGCAGGAATTGATGGCCGATCAAGGCCCGCCGACTTTGCGGCGGGCTTTTTTATTTGCTTGTCTTTCAGCCCAATGAATTAGGCGTTCGGCATACCTTTGTCGGCGCGCGAAACCGGAGACGTCTATGGAAACTTTTTTCCAGCAAATCATCAATGGCTTGGTTCTCGGCAGCATGTATGCCTTGGTGGCGCTGGGCTACACCATGGTTTACGGCATCATCAACCTAATCAATTTCGCCCACGGCGAGATTTTGATGGTGGGTGCGCTGGTCAGCTGGACCGTGGTCAGTGCTTTGGCCGATTCGGGCATGCCGGGCTGGTCCATGATGCTGATCGGCTTGGCCTGCGCCGTCGTCGTCTGCACCACGCTGAACTTCCTGGTCGAGAAGATTGCCTACAGGCCGCTGCGCAATGCGCCGCGTCTGGCCCCTTTGATCACCGCGATGGGCATGTCGCTGCTGCTGCAAACGCTGGCGATGATCATCTGGAAGCCGAATCCCAAACCGTTCCCGCTGCTCTTGCCGACCACCCCGATTGATCTGGGTGGCCCGGTGATCACGGTCACGCAATGCGTGATCCTGGGCAGCACGGTGATGATCCTGGCCACGCTGATGTGGCTGGTCAATCACACCAAGCTGGGCCGAGCGATGCGGGCTACCGCCGAGAATCCACGGGTCGCCGGCCTGATGGGCGTCAAGCCCGACTTCATCATCTCCACCACCTTTGTGATCGGTGCTGCACTGGCGGCCGTGGCCGGCCTGATGTGGGCCGCCAACTACGGCACCGTGCAGCACACGATGGGCTTTATGCCGGGCCTGAAGGCGTTCACTGCGGCGGTCTTGGGCGGCATTGGCAACCTGGCCGGTGCGATGGTGGGGGGCATCTTGCTGGGGCTGATCGAAGCGATCGGCGCGGGCTATCTGGGTGACTTGACCGGCGGCGTGCTGGGCAGCCATTACGCCGACATCTTCGCCTTCGTGGCGCTGATCCTGGTGCTGACTCTGCGGCCTTCGGGCTTGCTGGGTGAGCGTGTGGCGGACCGTGCCTGATCCGGCTGAGGAGAATTTCATGCAATCAAAACAAAGCAATAAAGTCTTCGTCTTCCTGCTGGCGGCCCTGGGCCTGCTGGTAGTGCCGCTGTTCGCGCAGCAGTTCGGCAACGGCCCGGTGCGCATCATCGATCTGGCCTTGCTCTATGTGCTCTTGGNGGCCCTGGGCCTGCTGGTAGTGCCGCTGTTCGCGCAGCAGTTCGGCAACGGCCCGGTGCGCATCATCGATCTGGCCTTGCTCTATGTGCTCTTGGCGCTTGGGCTCAATATCGTGGTCGGCTACGCGGGTCTGCTGGATCTGGGTTATGTGGCCTTCTATGCAGTGGGCTCCTACATGTTCGCGCTGCTGGCCAGCCCGCATCTGAGCGAGAACTTCGAGTCCTTCCGCGCCGCCTTCCCTGACGGCTTGCACTCGCCCTTGTGGCTGATCATCCCGCTGGGCGCTGGCCTGGCGGGACTCTTCGGCATCTTGCTGGGTGCGCCTACGCTGAAGTTGCGCGGGGACTATCTGGCCATCGTGACCTTGGGCTTTGGTGAAATCATTCGGGTCTTCTTGAACAATCTCGAGCACCCCGTCAACATCACCAACGGTCCACGTGGCATCGGGCAGATCGACTCGATTCACTTCTTCGGCCTCAATCTGGGCCAAGGGGCCGAGTTGTTCGGCTTCAAGCTGCCCTCCGTGACGCTGTACTACTACTTGTTCCTGGCGCTGGTGGTGCTCAGCGTGATCATCTGCTACCGGCTCGAGAACAGCCGCATCGGCCGCGCCTGGATGGCTATCCGCGAAGACGAAATCGCAGCCAAGGCGATGGGCATCAACACCCGCAATCTGAAACTCTTGGCCTTCGGCATGGGTGCGACTTTTGGCGGCGTGGCCGGCACGATGTTCGCGTCCTTCCAGGGCTTTGTGAGCCCAGAGTCCTTCAGCTTGCAAGAGTCGGTGATGATTGTGGCGAT
>NZ_JAJIRQ010000010.1 GCF_025717605.1 Paucibacter sp. TC2R-5
CATTCGCTAGCAGCGCAGAAGCGGGATTATGACTGATTTTCTTCAAATCCGTCAAGTGCATCGAAATTTTCTTTTGCACTTCCTTTTTACTACCTCTGCCGCTGCCTGGGCATGAACCTCAGCAGCGAAGCCCACGACTATAACACCAAATAAAGGACTGAAATGCCGTTTGCTCCGCTACACAAAGAAAGAGCGGCTCTTGGACACGTAAGCTAGCGCCGAAAAAACCCATCGCAAGTTCGCGAGACGCCAGCATTCATCGGACATCAGAGCCGGCACTACCCTCGACCAAGAAGTCAAAGGACAGCAGGCGCACCTAGCTTCATGCATTTCACTCCTCTTGAAACGCTTCTTCCCGTTTGTTCTTGATCGAGGGAAGCATCACCATCACCACCATCAAAAGCGCCGCGATCAAGAGCCCGGTGGATAAGGGGCGCGACATGAACGTCCCCCAGTCGCCACGCGATAACAGCAATGCGCGGCGCAGGTTCTCCTCCATTATCGGCCCCAGGATGAAGCCCAATAGCAAAGGCGCAGGCTCGCAGTTCAGCTTGTAAAACACATAGCCCAGCAAGGCGAAGACAGCCGTCACAAAAACATCGAAGTTGTTGTTGTTGAGCGTGTACGCGCCGATGCAGCAAAAGGTCACGATGGCGGGGAACAAAAACCGATAAGGCACGGTCAACAGCTTGATCCAGATGCCGATCAAGGGCAAGTTCAAGACCACCAGCATTAGATTGCCCACCCACATCGACGCGATCAAGCCCCAGAACAGCTCCGGGTTGCTGACCATCACCTGCGGCCCGGGCTGAATGCCCTTGATTGTCATCGCGCCGACCATCAAAGCCATCACCGCATTGGGTGGGATACCCAGCGTCAACATTGGAATAAAACTGGTCTGAGCGCCGGCGTTGTTAGCAGCCTCCGGACCCGCCACACCTTGAATGGCGCCTTTGCCGAAAGGCACACGCGGGTTCTTGACGATTTTCTTTTCCAAGGTGTAGGCCGCAAATGAGGCCAGCAAAGCGCCGCCGCCCGGCAGCACACCCAGCACCGATCCCAGAGCGGTGCCGCGCACTACCGAGGGCCAGGCTTCCTTGAAGTCCTGCTTGCTGGGCCACAGCCCCTTCACATCATGAGTAAACACCTCGCGATGCTCGGCCGGTAGCCCCAGGTTGGCGATGATTTCACCAAAGCCGAAAATGCCCATGGCGACCACCACAAAACCCAGGCCATCGCTCAATTCCGGGATGCCGAACGAGAAGCGCGGTGTACCTGAGATCACATCTGTGTTGATCTGACCCAGCAGCAGCCCCAACAAAATCATCGCAATCGCCTTGACCAAGGAGCCCGATGCCAAGACCACGGCGCCAACCAAGCCCAGAACCATCAGCGAGAAATACTCGGCCGGGCCAAATTTGAAGGCCAACTCGGTCAACGGCGGCGCAAATGCCGCAATGATGATGGTGCCCACACAGCCGGCGAAAAAAGACCCCAAGCCGGCCACAGCCAAGGCCGCTCCTGCACGGCCCTGGCGCGCCATCTGATAACCATCGATGGCCGTCACCACCGAGCTGGATTCACCCGGTACATTGATCAAAATAGCCGTGGTCGAACCGCCGTACTGCGCGCCGTAATAGATGCCGGCCAACATGATCAAGGCCGGAGTTGCATCCAAGGCGTAAATGGAAGGCAACAGCATCGCGATCGTGGCGACCGGGCCGAGCCCAGGCAACACGCCAATCAAGGTTCCCAGCACCGCGCCGCCAAAGGCATAGAGCAGATTTTGAAAGGTCAGCGCCGTGTGAAAACCCAGCGACAAATTACTCAGAAGATCCATGCCTGTCGCCCTCAAGCAGCAAAAATTGTGGGCCAGACCGGAATAATCAGCCGCAAACCCCAGACAAAAATCAGCCAACTCCCGAAGGTCAGCAGGGCGCAGTTGAGCAAGGCATCTTTCAACTTGAACTCGTCTCCGGCCAAGGACGACAGCAGAATCACGGCGGGCAAGGTCAAGACCAGGCCGAGGCGCGGCAACATCCAGCCAAACAGGCAGATGGCCGCGATGATGATGAATAAGGGTCGCCAAGCGACGCGGCCGATGAGCTCACCGTCCTCGGTCTCAATGGTCAGCGCCTTGAACAAGACCATGCCGCCGAGCAGGGCCAAAAGCACGCCCAAACCGAAGGGGAAATAGGCCGGGCCGGGCTGGGCCGATGAGCCGAAGCTGTATTCCTTGGAAGCCCAGGCAAACGCCAGTCCCACGGCCACAAACAGCAGGCCCGAAAAAAAATCTCGCTGACTCTTGATCTTCATTGCCTGGCCGCCCTGGGAATTCTGTTGAGCGAGAATTCTAGGTGTCGCAAAACGCCAAACCAGTATGGCTTACGCGCAGTAAATCAGCAGCGGCGGCCTTAACTTTGCCATTGCGGCGTGCTGCGCAAGATTTCTTCCAATGTGGTCATGCCCTCAGCAACCTTCATCGCACCCGCCAAACGCAAGGGCCGCAGGCCTTCTTGAACAGCTTGGCGACGCAGCGCTGAGATGTCGGGCGTCGGATGCAGATGCGCTTTGACCGACTCCTCTATCGTCAGCAACTCATAAAGCCCGGCACGCCCCCGGAAACCGGTGTTGCGGCATTCCAGGCAACCAACCGCCTTGTAAGGCTTGACGCCGCCATTCATGCGCCAATGCTTGAGCATCTCGTTGAGCGTGTCCCGGGTGACGCTGGGATCGGGCACCTTGCAATGTTTGCATAGCGTGCGCACCAGGCGCTGCGCCAGCACGCCAATCACCGTCGCGCTGATCAGGTAGGACGGCACGCCCAGATCGGTCAGCCGCGTGATCGCCGCAGCCGCATCATTGGTGTGCAAGGTGCTGAAGACCAGATGCCCGGTCAGCGCAGCTTGGATTGCCATTTCGGCCGTCGCCAGGTCGCGGATCTCGCCGACCATGATGATGTCAGGGTCCTGTCGCATCAGCGCCCGCAGGCCTTCGGCGAAACCAAAGTCCAGCACCGTCTGCACCTGGGTCTGATTGAAGGCCGGCTCGATCATTTCGATCGGGTCTTCGATCGTGCAGACATTGACCTCGTCGGTGGCCAAGCGCTTGAGCGTCGAATACAGCGTGGTGGTCTTGCCGCTGCCGGTAGGGCCCGTCACCAGAATGATGCCGTGCGGCCGCTGCACCAGCTTCTCCCAGCGCTCGTTGTCATGCGGCGAAAAGCCCAGCATGGACAGGTCTTTGACCGCCGTGTCGGGGTCAAAAATACGCATCACCATCTTCTCGCCGAAGGCGGTGGGCAGCGTCGACAAGCGCATTTCCACCTCGTCGCCGGCCGGGTTGCGGGTCTTGATGCGACCGTCCAGCGGCCGCCGACGCTCGACCACGTCCATGCGGCCCAAGAGCTTGATGCGAGAGATCATCGCGCTCATCACCGTAGGCGGCAGCTGATAAACGGTGTGCAAAACACCGTCGATGCGGAAGCGGATCACGCCCATCTCGCGCCGCGGCTCCAGATGAATATCGCTGGCACGCTGATCGAACGCGTATTGCCATAACCAGTCAACCACCTGCACAACGCCCTGGTCATTGGCGTCTAACTGCTTATTGCTGCGGCCCAGCTCGACCAGTTGCTCGAAGCTCGCCACCTGACTGGACTCACCTGCCTTGGCGGCCGCCCGCACCGAGCGCGCCAGCGTGAAGAACTCGGTCGTCAAGCGCGATATCTCAAGCGGGTTGGCCACCACCAGCTTGATCGGCTTGCGCATATGTGACTCGATCTGCGCCACCCAAGCGATATCAAAAGGCTCCGAAGTAGCGATCGTCACGTCATTCAGGCCGACCAGAAGTGGCAGGCAGCGCTTGGCCTCGGCGTAGCCGACCGACATCACGTCCGAGACCCGGCCCACATCCACCTTGAGCGGATCGATACGCAAATAAGGCAGCTTGGCGCGTCCGGCCAGCCATTCGGTCAGCGCATCCAGATCAAGCGCCTTGCCGCTGTCCACGCGGGTCAGCCCGGCATGCGCCATGCGCACCAAGGGGTGTAGCGAGCTGTCACCGGCGGCAAAACGCTGCTCGGTACGCTGCACCTGCTCCGGGTCGATCAGCTCATCTTCCAAAAGCCAGCGCAGCAGTGCACGCCATTCAAGCCGACCTTCCGATTTAACGGCAGCGGGATTGGGGTCGGCTTTCGACTTGGCGCTCATGTCTGGGGCTCGGCTTTCAGCTGATTGATGATGCTCATAGGCAGTGGACGCACCAGCCTCAACCACTTCGATGCCGGCAGATCAAATTGCGCCTCGATATTAGCCGCTCGCCGCTCCAATTCTTCACGCTCCGGCACCGCTACACCGCGCGCGGCGACAACGATGGTGTTGCCCTCCTTGGTGGGCGCCAAACTCCAGACCTGGTCGCTGCCAAAGACCGCCGCAATGCGGGCGGCGCTGCGGGCAAAGCTGGCGTCACGGCCAAACAGGTTCACCGTCATCAGCCCACCATCGGCCAGCAAATTGAAGCAGTTCGCATAGAAGGCTTCGTCATCCAGAACCGGCGACGCAGCATCATGGTCGTAAAGGTCGACGTTCAAAACTTGCGCCGTTTGCGTACGCTCGGCATCCGCCACCCAGCGCGCCGCGTCCTCGTTGTAGACGGTCAGACGCTTATCGTCCTCGGGCAGGTGAAACCAGATCCGGCAGGCGTGGATGACGGTCGGGTTGATCTCCACCGCTGTGGTTTGCATGCGCAGCACCTTGTGGCAGTAACGCGTGATCGCAGCGGCACCCAGGCCCAGCTGCACTGCGTGGCCCTCGCGTAGCGATTCGCTGTCACGCCAGAGCATCCACACCATCATCCGCTGTATGTATTCCAGCTCCAGATGCTGGGGCTTGCGGATGCGCATCGCGCCCTGCACCCAGATCGAGTCCAGGTGCAAAAAGCGTACGCCGTCAAACTCGGACAAGGTGGCCGGTGCCCAGGCCATTTTTTTGATTTTTTTACTCATTGCTGCTGCCATGAAAGTCGTCGGCGTATTCCTTGGACAAGGTCGCCCAAGCCGCCAGTTTGCCTGCATAAGCCAGTGTGTAGGCGGGGCTCGATGAAGGCAGGGTCAGAATTCTGTAGCGATCGGCGTGCGCACCCAGCTGGCGCAAGCCGATTTTGGCGGCCGTGCCGCCATTGAAGGCGATGGTCCGCAACTGCGGTAGGCCGGCCAGCAAGGTGAACAAATCGCTGGGCCTGGGGTCGCGGATCTCGCTGTCGAGGCTGCCGCGCCTATGCGTCTCGCTGATCACATCCCAGAGTCCTATTTGATTGGCGAGCAAGAGCTGCAAGCGCACCGGATAGTCGACCTGCGCCAAGGGCAGCCCAAAGCTGTCACCCAACAAGCGCCAGAGTTGGTTGCGCGGGTGGCCGTAATACTGCTGGGCCTGCAGCGAGGCCACGCCGGGGAAGCTGCCCAGCACCAGCAAGCGGGTGTCGGGGGCGACCTGGGGCGCCAAGCCCTTCAATCTATCCATCAAGTAGCCCCCGCAAGCGCGGCAAGGCGGCCAGCACATTGGCGCCGGTGACGGCCGCCGTATGTGCCGGCGTCCAGCCGCGCAGCATGCTCAAGCTCTCGGCAATGCGCGGCAGCTCGGCCGGCTCGTTGCGACCCGTTGACTCGCCCGCAGCGCGTTGCTCGGCCGTCTTGTAGAGCCAATACGGCGGGATGTCCGGTGCGTCTGTCTCCAGCACCACGGCGATCTCGGGCAGCTCGGTCGCCAATCGACGAATCTGCAGGGAGCGCTCAAACGTCAAGGTGCCGCCAAAGCCCAGCTTGAAGCCCAAGTCGATGAAGCGCTGGGCTTGCTGCGCACTGCCGTTGAACGCATGAGCAATGCCGCCAGCCACCGGGATGCGCCCCAAGCCCGCCAGCAATTGATCGGCGCTGCGCCGCACATGCAGGATCACCGGCAAGGCAAAACGCCTCGCCAATTTGAGCTGCTCCATGTAAAAAAACTGCTGCTTCTCGGCATCCAAACCCGGCACAAAAAAGTCCAGCCCGATCTCACCCACCGCCACCAGGCGCGGATCATCACGGTGGCGCTCCAACTGCGCGGCCAGCAAGGTCAGGTCTTGCTCGCAGGCCTGCATCACATAGAGAGGGTGAATGCCCAGCGCATAGGCAAAACCATGACGATGTGCCTGCTCACGAGCGCTATCCCAGTCGAAGGCACCAACTGCCGGTATCACCAACATGCGCACACCAGCAGCCACCGCACGCTGCACCACCGCATCGCGGTCGGCATCAAACTCCGGCGCGTCGAGATGGCAGTGGCTGTCTATCCACATCAACGAGGCCAACGTAACTTACTTGAACACCACCGTGCGCCTGCCGTTCATCAAGACCCGGTGCTCGGCATGCCACTGAATGGCACGCGCCAGCGTCACGCACTCGGTGTCGCGGCCTATCGCCACCAAGGCCTCGGGCGCAAGGCTGTGGTCAATGCGCGCCACCTCCTGCTCGATGATGGGGCCTTCGTCCAGGTCGGAGGTGACGTAGTGCGCGGTCGCGCCGATCAGCTTGACGCCACGCTCATGCGCTTGGTGATAGGGCTTGGCGCCCTTGAAGCTGGGCAAAAAGCTGTGATGGATATTGATCGCCCGGCCGGCCAGAAACTTGCACATCTCGGGCGAGAGGATTTGCATATAGCGGGCCAGCACCACCAAGTCGATCTGCTGCTCTTCCACCAACTCGCGCAACTTGCGCTCCTGCGCCTGCTTTTGTTCCTCGGTCGAGTTCAAGAGCGGGAAATGGTGGAAAGGGATGTTGTGCGAGGCGGCCAGCTGATAGAAATCACGGTGGTTGGACGCGATGGCCGGGATCTCAATCGGCAGGTGCCCGGTCTGCACACGGAATAACAAGTCATTCAGGCAGTGGCCGAGCTTGGAAACCAAGAGCAGCACGCGCGTCTTGGCGCGACTGGACACCAGCGTCCAATCCATTTGCAAACGCTGCGCCAAGGGCTCAAAAGCTGCTTGAAGAGCGCCAGCTTCAACGCCAGGCGCACATTCAAACTCAATGCGCATGAAGAAGCGGCGGTGGTCGGCGTCGCCATGTTGGGCCGAGCTGAGGATATTGCCGCCTTGGCTCGCCAACACACCGGTGACGGCGTGGACGATGCCGGCCTGATCGGGGCAGCTGAGTTTGAGGATGAAGCGAGAGTTCACGGGTGTGTCCGAAAAAACCAAACAATTACGTTAAGCTGCAATTGCAACTTGCATGGTGCCGCCGACCAAGCTCAGTTGGGTGCGGCATTGCGCTGCCAGAGTCTGGTCATGCGTGACCAGCACAAAGGCGGTGCCGATGTCCTGCGCCGTTGCCAGCATCAGCTCGAACACCGCCTGCGCCGTGTTGCGATCCAGATTGCCGGTCGGCTCATCGGCCAGCACGCAGGCCGGCTGAGTCACCAGCGCACGCGCGATCGCGACCCGCTGGCGCTCACCGCCCGACAACTCGGCTGGCCGGTGCAAGACGCGTGCGCCCAGGCCCACCCGGCCCAGCATGGCGGCCGCCACTTCGCGCGCCTGAGCCTGCGGCATCCGGCGTATGCGCAAGGGCATCGCGACATTGTCCAGCGCATTGAACTCGGGCAATAAATGGTGGAACTGGTAAACAAAACCAAGATGCTGGTTGCGCCAGCGGCCCAGCTCGGGCTCGGCCATCCCGGCCAGTTTGCGGCCCATCAAGGTCACCGCGCCGCTGCTGGGCTTGTCCAAGCCGCCCAATAGATGCAACAAGGTGGACTTGCCTGAACCCGAGGCCCCGACGATCGCCAGCGTCTCGCCGCGCCGCACGGTCAGGTCAACGCCGTTCAGAACCTGTACGTCGAGATCACCTTCGGTAAAGCGGCGGCCCAGATTCTGGCCTTGCAACACCACGTCATCGCTCTTATTCATACCTTAAAGCCTCAGCGGGCTGAACACGGCTGGCACGCCAACTCGGATAAATGGTGGCCAAGAAGGCCAAAGCCAGCGAAATGCCGACCAGCGGCGCAATGTCGGACATCCGTGGATCGCTGGGCATATGGCTGATCAGATACATGCTGGCGGGCAGGAACTGCGTGTTCAGCGCCCATTCGATCGCCGGCACGATGACGTCCAGATTCAGCGCAATCAACAAACCCAGCCCCAAGCCAGACAAGGTCCCCAAGACACCGGCCAACGCGCCCTGCACCATGAAGATCACCATGATGGAGCGCGGGCTGGCGCCCAGCGTGCGCAGGATGGCGATATCGGCCTGCTTGTCGGTCACCGTCATCACCAAGGTCGAAACCAGATTGAAGGCGGCCACCGCGACGATCAGGGTCAGGATGATGCTCATCATGCGTTTTTCGACCTGCACCGCGTCATACCAATTGGCATTGGTGCGGGTCCAGTCGCGCACCCGCGTCTCCACCCCCAGGCTGCTCGCCAGCTGATTGCCGACTTGGCGCGCCTGATGCACATCGCTGAGCTTGAGCTGCACACCGGTCGGCCCGGCAACGCGGAAAAACTTGGCCGCGTCATCGACATGGATCATCGCCATGCCGCTGTCGTACTCGTAATGGCCGGCATTGAACACCCCAACCAGGGTGAACTGCTTGTAACGCGGCAGCACGCCGGCCGGCGTGACGTTGCCGCTCGGCGCCACCAAGGTCAGCTTGTCGCCGAGCTGAACGCCCAGCATATGGGCCAGCTCGACGCCCACCACGATGCCAAATTCGCCGGCGCGCAGCTTGGACAGCGGCCCATCCTTGAGCTTGGCCGCCAGCGGCGTGACGGCCGGCTCGTACTGCGGGTCAATGCCGCGCACGATAGCGCCGCGCATGTCTTCGCCGCGCGCGATCAAGACCTGTGAGGCGATGAAAGGCGCTGCGGCCAGCACGGCCGGATTTTGCTTGGCCTGAGCGGCGGTGGCCTGCCAGTCGGCCAAGGCCCGGCCCTGGTAATCAGTCAGCTCGACATGGGCAATCACGGAAAGCATGCGGTCGCGCACCTCGCTCTGGAAGCCGTTCATCACCGACAGCACGATGATCAGCGCAGCGACCCCGAGCGCAATACCCAAGACCGAAACGCCCGAGATAAAGGAGATGAAACGGTTGCGCCGCCCGCCCTTGCCGGCGCGGGTATAGCGCCAACCGATTTGCAATTCATATGGCCAATTCATGGGCAGGGATGCTAACCGACCCGGGCTACCCGGCTGCCTGCTGAACGCAAAGCAAGGAGGCTTCAATGCATCCATTGCCGGAAAATGAATAAGCAAATACAAAAACTATCGTTTTCAGAATAAGAAAAGCTAGGCATGCTTGCGACCTTCGCACTTCTTGCATTTGCAACCATGTCAAACACAACTCGCCGTCAATTTGTTCTGGTCACTGCCATCGCCGGCGCCACCGTCTTCAGCACGGCCGCCATGGCGCAAACGCCTGCCGACACCCTGCTCAACGTCTCCTACGACGTCAGCCGCGAGTTGTACAAAGAAATCAACCCGGCCTTCATTGCCCAATACAAGGCCAAAACCGGCAAGGTCTTGACGATCAACCAATCACATGGCGGCTCCAGCAAGCAGATCGGCTCGGTGATTGGCGGCTTGGAAGCCGATGTGGTGACGATGAACCAGGCCACCGATGTGGACGCGCTGGCCGAGAAGGGCCTGACGCCTGCCGATTGGCGCAAGCGTTTCCCCAACAATGCTGCGCCCTACACCTCCACGATTCTGTTCCTGGTGCGCAAGGGCAATCCCAAGGCCATCAAGGACTGGGCCGACCTGACCCGCGCCGGCGTGCAAGTCATCATCCCCAACCCAAAGGTCACCGGCAACGGCCGCTACAGCTATCTGGCCGCCTGGGGCGCGGTTATCGCCAAGGGCGGCACGGAAGCGCAGGCGCGCGAGCAAGTAACCAAGATCTTCGCCAATGTGCCGGTGCTGGACGGCGGCGGGCGCGGCGCCACCACCACCTTCACACAGCGCGGCATCGGCGATGTGCTCTTGACCTTTGAGTCAGAAGCCGAGCTGATCGAAAACGAATTCGGCAAGGGCCAGTTCGAAGTGGTCAACCCGAGCGTCTCGATCGAGGCCGAGGCGCCAGTGGCGATTGTCGACAAGGTTGCAGCCAAGAAAGGTACGACCACTACGGCTAAAGCCTATCTGGACTTCCTCTACACGCCCGAGGGCCAGGCCATCATCGCCAAGCACAACTTCCGCCCCCGTGACGCAGCCGTGTTCAAGCGCGAAGAGAAGCGCTTTGCGCCTATCAAGCTATTCAGCGTTGACCAGTTGCTGGGCGGCTGGCCTTTGGTCAGCAAGACTCATTTTGCGGACGGCGGCACCTACGACCAGATCGTTGCCGGCATCAAGCGCTGATATTTAGATGAGCACTGCTGTAATTTCCGCCCACACCCAGGCCCAAGTGCAAGCACCAAAGCGCGCCAAGCGCAGGGTCCTGCCCGGCTTCGGCCCGACCATGGGCTTCACCTTGTTCTATCTATCGCTGATCGTCTTGATCCCACTGTCGGCGGTGTTCCTCAAATCGGCCGGTCACGGCTTCGAGGCCTTTTGGGCCGCCGCCACCTCGCCGCGCGTGGTCGCTTCGTACAAGCTCAGCTTTGGCCTGTCCTTGCTGGCCGCCAGCATCAATCTGGTGTTCGGGCTGATCCTGGCTTGGAGCCTGGTGCGCTATGAGTTCTTTGGCAAAAAGATTGTCGACGCCTTGATCGACCTTCCGTTTGCGCTGCCTACGGCCGTTGCCGGCATCGCGCTAACCGCGCTGTATGCGGGCAATGGCTGGCTGGGCCAAATGCTTGAACCTTGGGGCATCAAGGTCGCATTCACGCCGCTGGGCATCTTGGTCGCGCTGGTTTTCATCGGCCTGCCCTTTATCGTGCGCACGGTGCAGCCAGTGCTGGAGGATATGGAAACCGAGCTGGAAGAAGCCGCTGCATCTTTGGGCGCGCAGCGCTGGCAGACCTTCCGCCTGGTGATTCTGCCGACGCTGCTGCCGGCACTGCTGACCGGCTTTGCCTTGGCATTTGCGCGCGCCGTGGGCGAGTACGGCTCGGTGATCTTCATCGCCGGCAACCTGCCCATGGTCAGCGAGATCACGCCGCTGATGATCATCTCCAAACTGGAGCAATACGACTATGTCGGCGCCACAGCCATCGCGGCCGTGATGCTGATCTTTTCCTTTACCCTGCTCTTGCTGATCAACGGCTTGCAAGCCTGGAGCTCACGCCGTAACGGGCAAGAAGGACGCAAATAATGGCCGGCATTGTTGTTTCAAGCTTGGGCGTGCCGCAGAAAACCGGCGGCCGCTACCAAGACAACCCCGCCACGCGCGAAGCGCCTTGGGTGCGCTACCTGCTTCTCACCTTGGGCCTGAGCTTTTTTGCGCTCTTTCTGGTGATGCCGCTGGTGGCAGTGTTCAGCGAGGCCTTGCGCAAGGGCTGGGATGTCTATTTGGCAGCCTTGGTCGAGGCCGACGCCGTCTCGGCGCTCAAGCTGACCCTGATCGCCGCGGCCATCGCCGTACCCTTGAATCTGGTGTTCGGCGTCAGCGCCGCCTGGGCGATTGCCAAGCATGACTTTCGCGGCAAGCACCTCTTGATCACCTTCATCGACCTGCCCTTCTCGGTTTCGCCTGTCGTGGCGGGCCTGGTCTATGTGCTGCTGTTCGGCGCGCAAGGCTGGTTCGGACCCTGGCTGCAAGCGAATGACATCAAGATCATCTTCGCCGTGCCCGGTATTGTGCTGGCCACGATCTTTGTGACCTTTCCCTTTGTGGCGCGCGAGCTGATCCCGCTGATGCAGGCGCAGGGTCGTGACGAAGAAGAAGCCGCGACCGTGTTGGGTGCCACCGGCTGGCAGACCTTTTGGCGGGTCACGCTGCCGAATGTGAAGTGGGGCCTGCTGTACGGCGTGATCCTGTGCAATGCGCGCGCCATGGGTGAGTTCGGCGCCGTGTCGGTGGTGTCCGGCCATATCCGTGGCCAGACCAACACCCTGCCCTTGCATGTCGAAATTCTCTACAACGAGTATCAGTTCGCCGCCGCCTTTGCGGTGGCCTCGATCCTGGCCTTGCTGGCCCTCGTTACCCTGATCCTGAAGCAATTCGTCGAATGGCGCGCCCATTCCACGGTCAAGGAAGCCCCATGAGCATCCAAGTCAAAAACATCCACAAGTCCTTCGGCAATTTCACCGCGCTTGGCGACGTCAGCCTCGATTTCCCCACCGGCGAACTTGTTGCCCTCTTGGGGCCGTCTGGCTGCGGCAAGACCACACTTTTGCGCATCATCGCCGGCCTGGAGACCGCTGACCGGGGGCACGTTTTGCTGGACGGCCAAGACGCGTCCGACACCCATGTGCGCGAGCGCCAAGTCGGCTTCGTGTTCCAGCATTACGCGCTGTTCCGCCATATGACGGTGTTCGAAAACGTCGCCTTCGGCCTGCGCGTCAAGCCGCGCAAAGAGCGGCCCAGCGAGAGCGAAATCAAGCGCAAGGTGCATGAATTGCTGAGCCTGGTGCAGCTCGATTGGCTGGCCGACCGCTTCCCGCCCCAGCTCTCCGGCGGCCAGCGCCAGCGCATCGCCTTGGCGCGCGCCTTGGCGGTGGAGCCGCGCGTGCTGCTCTTGGACGAGCCTTTCGGTGCGCTCGACGCCAAGGTGCGCAAGGAGTTGCGCCGCTGGCTGCGCCGTCTGCATGACGAGTTGCACATCACCAGCGTCTTCGTCACGCATGACCAGGAAGAGGCGCTGGAAGTGGCCGACCGCGTGGTGCTGATGGACCATGGCAAGGTCGAGCAGATCGGTACGCCGCAAGAGGTCTACGAACATCCGGCCACGCCTTTTGTTTACGGCTTCTTGGGCGCGGTGAATCGCTTTGAAGGCCGAGCCGAAGGCGGCGTGATCCATCTGGGCGATCAGCACCTGAGCTTTGGCAAATCGTTGACGGACAAGGTCGGTCAGGTCCAAGCCTATGCCCGCCCGCATGAGTTGCAAATTCTGACGGCAGCCGATTCACGCGGCTTGCCGGCCACGGTTGACCGCGTGCTGAGCTTTGGTGCGGCCGCCCGTGTCGAGCTGACCGGCCTGGACGGTCAACACCTGGAGGCTGAGCTGACACGCGAGCAAGCGGGTCAACTGAATCTACAGTCGGGCCAGCGCGTGCATCTGAGCGCCTCACGTCTGAGCTTGTTCGACTCTGGAGCCGGGATCTAGGCCGAGATGAATTTCCAGCAACTGCGCATCATCCGCGAGGCCGAGCTTCAAAAATTCAATCTGACCGAAGTCGCCAACGCCTTGTTCACCTCGCAGTCCGGTGTCAGCAAGCACATCAAGGACTTGGAGGACGAACTCGGCGTCGAGCTGTTCGTGCGCCATGGCAAGCGCCTGCTGGGCTTGACCGAGCCGGGACGCGAGCTGGCCGTGATTGCCCGGCGCATGCTGCAAGACGCCGGCAATATCAAGCGTCTAGCCGATCAGTTCGCCGATGCTGAGCAGGGTCAGCTGACCATCGCCACGACCCACACGCAAGCGCGCTATGCGTTGCCGCTGGTGGTGGCGCGCTTCAAATCCGCTTACCCGCGCGTGCATCTGGTGCTGCTGCAGGCCAACCCGACCGAGATCGCCGAGCTGCTGCAGGCCGGTGAAGCCGATATCGGCATCGCCACCGAGGCGCTGGACGGCCAATCGGGGCTCGTCAGTTTTCCCTTCTATGACTGGCATCATGCGGTCGTGGTGCCCGAGGGTCATATCTTGCTGACGGTAGCGCCCTTGAGCTTGGAAGCGCTCGCCGAGCATCCCTTGATCACCTACCACGAAGGTTACACGGGGCGTGCTCGTATCGACGCCGCTTTTGCCCAAGCGGGCCTGGCGCCCGACATCGTGCTGTCGGCACTGGACGCCGATGTGATCAAGACCTATGTCGGTGTCGGCCTGGGCGTGGGCATCGTCGCCGCGATGGCGTTTGAGCCGCTGCGCGACCCGGGCCTGCACCGCCTCGATGCCGGCCATCTCTTCCCCACCAACACCACCCGCATCGCGCTGAAAAAAGGCCAGTACCTGCGCGGTTTCGCTTACCGTTTCTTGCAGGAATGTGCGCCGGCCTTGACCGAGCAGCGAGTGCGCGACGCGCTGGCTGATGATGCAAAGAGCTGAGCGAGACGACGGCCCTGCTTGAGCCTTGCCCGCGCTGAAGGCTCAGGCCATCTCTCAACGGGTCATTCGCGCCGGGCTGACCTGGGGCAAATAGAACAAAACATCCCAGTTGCGCCCCAGTTGTCCCTGCGGCAGCGTTTGGTAGTCGATGCTCCATTGCGGCACAACAAGTGGTCCTTGCGTGGCCGGCAAGACCATCAGGCTGCTTTTTCCTGCCATGGCCACCAAGTCGGACTCCAAGCTAACGGGCAACACTGCCGGTAGCTTCAATGGTCGCAGATCGCCAAAATCAAGCACCGCACCGGTGCCCGCTGTGAACTGCACCACTTTGTAAGCCGCACCCCAGTGCCTGGACATCACCTCTCCTGCGTGCAACTGCGCCGGACTGCGTTGAAACCCCTTGGCCACATGAATGGTGTGCGCCCAAATCACCGCCTTCTTGCCCGGATATAGGCGCTCCATCAACCAGATGGCGTTATCACCCATCTGGTTGTCGCGCTGGTAGTCCCGCCCTTCACTCCAGACGCTGCTGGCCTGAGCTTGCAGGCTTTTGACTACTTGGCACCACCACTCGGCCGAATCCATCCCGGCTTGTGCTCGGGCCGGCCCGCACAAATTTGCACGCAAGGCCAGGGCCTGCCGCTCGAAAGCAAGCCGCGCCGTCGGCTCGGGGCTTTGACGCTGCATAGCCAACAAGGCCGGCAGCGGCCCGGCGAAGTCCGACCAGGCCTGACCCTCGGCCAGGTCGGAGCCACGTTGATGCAAAAAGGCCCGCAGGCGCGGCAGCATCTCGGCTTGGCTGAGCCCGCCGCTGTGCTGGCTGTCTATGCCGGCCAAGCGAAGGGGTGCAGCCTCGCTCTGCTGCGCGTCCACATAGCGCAGCATCTCGCGGCCCTCGGCCGAATTGGCGTACATAAAGAACACATTGCCGGGCGCCATCGCGTCAAGCTTTTCACCGGCGGCCATACGCTGGGTCAGGCGGGCAATGTCGTAAAAGCCACTCTCCAGCAGCAAGACCTCGAAGCCGAGCTTCTCGTGCAGGAACTTCAGCAGCCGAAGTTTGAGTCGGAACTCTTCGCTGGCGCCATGGGTTTGCTCGCCCAGCGCAACGATACGGGCCTGGCCGATAGCCTCGGCAAAAGGTGCCAGGTCGCGGTAGTCGTCCGCCTCTGTGCTTGCTTCCGATGGCCCTGCGACCAAGGTCCAGGTTTTGAGCCCGGCAAGGCCCGGTGCCGGCGATGCGTCATTGGGCATGGCCGCTGCGCTCGTGCCAGCCGCTGCCAAGGAAATCGCCAAGGCAAAGGCCGCGAAACGACAAGCCAAGCGCCTGCGACCACCGTCAGCGCGAAGCCCGATTCCACCCGTCATTGCCATCACCCCATATAAACACCAGTGCAATACCAGTTTAGATGAGGAAAAGGCAGCCCAAACGAAAGAAGGAGGCACCGAGGTGCCTCCTTCTTGCCAGTCAGGGTCGGATCAGAATGATCAGACCGACTTGCGGCGACGTGCGACGAAGCCAACTGCACCCAAACCAGCCAACAGCAGGGCGTAGGTTGTTGGTTCAGGAACCGCTGTGACCGACAATTCGCCAGCAAAACCCGCCTTGTTGTAAGCCGTGCCTACAGTGTGGATTTGGTAAGTCACGTTTGAGTTCAGTGCAACCGAATTCAAAACCCACTGCTCGCTTTCGTCGGTGCCCTTGTTTTGGTAGGCCGCCACGATGTTGCTACCGTCGGTCAGGTACACGCTGGTGAAGTCAACATCCTTGATGCCGTTGATTTGGCTGGTAACGCTGGACGACACGTTGGAGTTTTGATCCAACTGGAAAGTCCAAAAAAGGTCGAACCCGCCAGTCAAATTGCCCTTGGCAAAAGTGGCGAACTCTGGGCCGTCAAATGTAACGGAGCCCAAATTCACTGAAGCAGCCGAAGCAGCAAACGACGAAGCGATCAGAGCGGCGGCGATAACAGAAGACTTGAAGTTCATGGTGTTCCCTAATTTCAATGAAGTGCTTGGAGAGTCAATCCACCGAAGTCACTTCTCGATGGCATGGGTTGAACTGTAGGGAAGCTCGGTCATTTGGACACTCCCCGGACTCGGGGGGAGCGCCGTGCATAGTTCACGGAAAAACAAGCAGTACCAGCCAAAACCAGAGTTTTTTGAAAAAACCCAACCGAGGAGTCCAGTCCAAGACCAACAAAAGCGGATCAATGCGCCTGATCCCAGTTCGCACCAACTCCCACCTCGGCCAGCAGCGGCACCTTCAGATGGGCTACGCCGGCCATCAAGCGCGGCACCTCCAGCTTGACCCAGTCCAGCTCGGCCTCGGGCACCTCGAACACCAGTTCGTCGTGCACCTGCATGACGATGCGGGTCGATTTGCCCTCTTTGTCCAGCGCCGCCTGCACCGCGATCATCGCCAGCTTGATCAAGTCGGCCGCCGTGCCCTGCATAGGCGCATTGATGGCCTGCCGCTCCGCGCCAGTGCGCCTTGGGCCATTGCCGCTGTTGATCTCGGGCAGCCATAGGCGCCGGCCAAACACGGTCTCGACATAACCCTTGGCCTTGGCCGACTCGCGGGTGCTGTCCATGTACTGCTTGACGCCGGCAAAGCGATTGAAATACAGGTCGATATAGTCTCGCGCCGCCTTGGTATCGATGCCCAGACTGGTCGCCAGGCCGAAGGCGCCCATGCCATAGATCAGGCCGAAATTGATGGTCTTGGCATAGCGGCGCTGCTCGGTCGTCACCTCCGCCAGCGGCGTGTTGAAGACCTCGGAAGCGGTTGCCTTGTGCACGTCCACGCCCTCGCCAAAGGCGCGCAAGAGGCCGGGGTCTTCGCTGATATGGGCCATGATGCGCAGCTCGATCTGCGAGTAGTCGGCGCTGACGATCAAATGACCCGGCGGCGCCACAAAGGCCTCCCGCACGCGCCGCCCTTCAGCCGTGCGGATGGGGATGTTCTGCAGATTGGGCTCATTGCTCGACAAGCGCCCGGTCACCGCGACCGCCTGCGCATAGTTGGTGTGCACGCGCCCGGTGGCAGGATTGATCATCAAAGGCAATTTATCGGTGTACGTGCTCTTGAGCTTGGCCAGGCCACGGGTTTCCAGGATCTTGGCCGGCAGCGGGTAGTCGAGCGAGAGCTTTTCCAGCACCTCTTCGTCGGTGCTGGGTGCGCCGGTGGCGGTTTTCTTGACCACCGGCAGGCCGAGCTTGGTGAACAGGATTTCGCCGATCTGTTTGGGGCTGCCCAGATTGAACGGTTGGCCGGCGATGTCGTAAGCCTCTTGCTCCAGCGCCAACAGGCGCTGCCCCAGTTCATGGCTTTGCGCCTGCAAGAGCGGCGCGTCAATCAGCACACCGATGCGCTCGATGCGGGAGAGCAAGGCGCTGGTCGGAATCTCGATTTCGCGGTAGACGCGGGTTAATCCCGCATCGGCCTCGATCTGCGGCCAGAGCTGCTGATGCAGCGCCACGCACATCTCCGAATCTTCACCTGAGTACTGCGCGGCGCGGGCCACATCGACCTGCGCGAACGGGATCTGATGCACGCCCTTGCCGCACAAGTCTTCGTAGCTCAAGCCAGCGCGACCCAAATGGCGCTCACCGAGAGCGCCGAGGCCGTGGGTCTTGTGCGCCTCCAGCACATAACTCTGCAACATGGTGTCATGCTGCACGCCGCGCAGCGCGATGCCATGGTTGGCAAACACATGGGTGTCGTATTTGAGGTTTTGCCCCAGCTTCGGCGCGGCCGCGTCCTCCAGCCAGGGCTTGAGCTTGGCCAAGACCTCATCGATCGGGAGTTGGACTGGTGCGTCCGGGCCATCATGGCGCAGCGGAATGTACGCCGCCTCGCCGGCCTTGACGGCAAAGGAGATGCCGACGATCTTGGCCCGCATCGGGTCTAGCGAATCGGTCTCGGTGTCCACCGCCACCAGCGGCGCGGCCTTCAGCTTGGCCAACCATTGATCAAACAGCGTCCAGTCGAGGATGGTGTCGTAATGACGCGGCGAATCGTCCTGCGCAGCTGCAGCTGCGGTCGCTGAGGCAGGCTCGGCAAACATGTCCTCGCTGACAGGAGCCGCCACCTTGCCGCCGAGTTCCTTCAGCCAAGTCTTGAAGCCGTTGCGTTGATAAAAATCTTGCAAACCGGCCTGATCGACCGGCCGCAGCGCCAGCGCTTCCAAGCTCGGCCACTGCGGCACATGACCGTTCAGATCGCAGTCCTGCACGACGGTCACCAGCTTGCGCGCCGTCGGCAGCCAATCCAGCGCCTTGCGCAGGTTTTCGCCGGCTGCGCCCTTGATCTTGTCGGCGCTGGCAATCACGCCGTCGAGCGAGCCATATTCGGCAATCCATTTGGCCGCCGTCTTGGGGCCGACCTTCTCGACACCGGGCACGTTATCGACCGTGTCACCCATCAGGGTCAGGTAGTCGATGATGCGGTCAGGAGGCACGCCGAACTTGGCGATGACACCTGCGATGTCCAAGCTCTCGTTGCTCATTGTGTTGATCAAGGTGACGTCCGCCGTCACCAATTGCGCCAGATCCTTGTCCCCGGTCGACACCACCACCGCATGGCCAGCGGCGGCCGCCACGCGGGCCAGCGTGCCGATCGCATCATCGGCCTCGATGCCGGGCACCTCCAGAATCGGCCAACCCAGCAAGGCCACCACCTCGTGAATCGGTGCGATCTGCTCGCGCAAAGCGTCGGGCATCGGTGCGCGCTGGGCCTTGTATTCCGGGTACCAAGCGTCACGGAAGGTCGGGCCTTTGGCGTCAAAGACACAGACCGCATGTTCAGCGCCGATTTGCTCGCGCAGGCGCTTCATCATCGCCACCATGCCATGCACGGCTCCGGTGGGCACACCGCCCGGGCCGCGCAGGTCGGGCATGGCGTGATAGGCACGGTAAAGATAGCTGGAACCGTCGACCAGCAACATGATGGGTTTGCTCATGGCCGGCATTGTCGTGCAGCAATCAGCGCCGCCAGCCCCTGCACATAGAATAGACGCATGTCACGCACCCTCCTCACCCCTCTCCTGGCCCTGTCGTTGGCGGCTTTCGTCAGCCCGGCAGCCTTTGCGGCCGACAAGGCCGAGGCCACGGCGCCAGCAAGCGCCCAGCCCGTGGCCGACGCCAAGGTGGTCGAGACAGTGATCGAGGACGACAACACCCGCATCGAAGAGTTGCGCGTGCGCGGCCAGACCCAAAAGGTCACGGTCCAGCCCAAGAACAGCAAATTACCCAGCTACGAAATCATCATGGGCGACGCCAGTCGTGACCTCTCGCCCGGCGCCGGCACCACGCGCGCTGCAGCCGGGCGGCGCGTGTGGAGCGTGCTGAGTTTCTGATCCCGTCGGTGGCCTTTTGGCCCGCCGTCTTGCTGCCTCTTAAGCGTTGATATGGCCGTATTCACCGAAGTCACCCTGGGCGAGGCGCAAGCCCTCGCCGCTCGCCTGAATCTGGGTTCAGTGCAAAACCTGCGCGGCATCACGGCCGGCATCGAGAACACCAACTACTTTTTAAGCACCGACGCTGGCGAGTTCGTCTTGACCGTCTTCGAGCGCCTGAGTTTCGAGCAACTGCCGTTTTATCTGCATCTGATGAAACATCTGGCCCAGCGCGGACTGGCCGTGCCGGACCCGCAGGCCGATGAGGAGGGGCAGATTCTGTTCGAATTGCAGGGCAAACCAGCCGCCGTCGTCAACAAGCTGCGCGGCGGCCATCAGCTGGCTCCCGACATCTTCCATTGCGAGCAGGTCGGCGCCGAGCTGGCGCGCATGCATCTGGCGGCGCAGGATTTCCCTCAGCATCAAGAAAATCTGCGGGCTTTAAGTTGGTGGAGCGAGACGGTGCCGGTGGTGCTGCCGTTTTTAAGCCCGACGCAGGCCGAGCTGCTCAGCGCCGAGCTGGCGTTTCAGCAGAACTTGGCCGCCTCGGCCAGCTTTGCCGAGCTGCCACGCGGGCCCATTCACGCCGATTTGTTCAGAGATAACGTCATGTTCGAAGGCCTGCCCGGCCGCGAGCGCCTGAGCGGCTGTTTTGATTTCTATTTCGCCGGCGTCGACAGCTGGTTGTTTGACCTCGCCATCTGTCTGAACGACTGGTGCATCGACCATGCCAACGGCCGACTCGACGAAGCCCGCGCCGAGGCCTTTGTGCGCGCCTATGAGTCGGTGCGGCCTATGAGCGGCGTTGAACACCGCTTGCTGCCGGCAATGCTGCGCGCCGCCGCCCTGCGCTTTTGGCTCTCGCGCCTGTGGGACGTTTATCTGCCGCGTGACGCCGCCCTGCTCAAGCCCCATGACCCCGGGCATTTTGAGCGCGTGCTGCGTGAGCGCATTGCGCGCCCTTGGCATGCATTAACTTCTTTGTGAGCACCCCGATTTGAACTCCTCCTCGCCCATGCTGCTGCATCTGCAAACCGTGCCTGCCCGCAATGGGCTGCTGTGGATCCGCCACGGCTTGAAGGTCTTCAGGCGCAAGCCGCTGGCGATGGCGGGCTTGCTGTCCGTTTTCCTCTTCATCGCTTTTGCGCTATTGCTGCTGCCGGGCGTGGGCATCATGCTCTTGCTGATGGCGATGCCCATCCTGTCGCTGGGCTTTATGCTGGCCACCCATCTGGTTTTGCAAGACCAACTCCCGACCGCAGCCGTCTTCGCAGCACCGCTGAAACTAACGCCGCAGCGGCGCAATAGCCAGTTGCTACTGGGTGCCTGCTACGCCCTGGCCACCATCGCCATCGGCCTGCTGTCCGAGTGGATAGACGGTGGCAGCTTCGAGGCCTTGCAACGCTTGGTGCTTGAGAACGCTTCAGCCGACAAGGTGGCAGCTGCCGCTGCCGACCCGCGCCTGTTCTGGGGAGCCGTCACGCGCCTGAGCTTGGCCGCCTTGCTGTCGGTGCCCTTCTGGCATGCACCAGCGCTGATTCACTGGGGCGGCCAAGGTGTGCTGCAAGCGCTGTTCTCCAGCACGCTAGGGATTTGGCGCAACCGCGCCGCCTTTGCCTATAACGGCCTGCTCTGGGCCGCTTTGGTGATAGGGGTGGGCGTTGCCGCCAGCCTGCTCTCAGCGCTGTTGGGTCTGGGGCAGATGCTGCCCTTGTTGGTGATGCCGCTGGGCCTGTTGATGACCACGGTCTTCTACGCCTCGCTCTACTTCACCTTCATCGATTGCTTTATGTTCGGCGCGCCCAAGGACATCCTGACGGAAAAAAACTGAGGCACTTGCCTCAGTTTTGTCTGCCGCTTGGCTCACTGCGCGCGGCTCACTGCGCGCGGCTCACTGCGCTTGGCTCACTGCGCTTGGCTCCCTGCGTTTGGCTCACTGAGCCGCGCGATTCTTGCGAGCCAACCCTGGCGTGACCTGATCGGCGAGTTTCAAATTGCTTTGCAGCAGGTCCACCGCATCGCCCAGGATATGGGCGGCTTCGTCCAACAAGACGTCGCGGGTGTCTTTGCGGGCCTTCTCGGCCGCCAACTCATCCGCCAAGCTGCGCTCATTGGCCTGCAAACCGTCATCCTGAGCGGCCAGTTTGGCGGCGGCCTGCTCGGCCTTGGTAGTCTTTTTATCGCCCTTGCCCTTGTCGGCCAGGCGAGCGGCTTCGCGCTCCTTGGTCTTGAGCGCACGGGCATCCCGCTCGGCACGGCGCTCGACCTCATTCAGCGACACCATCTTGACCTTGCGCTGGACGTTGAAATCCTTGATGTCTTCCAGCAAGAGCTGGTAGTCGCGGTCCTTGGCAACGCGGCTCTCATGGCGGATCTGCAACAGCGGCAGCAACTCCTTCATATCGCCCAGCACCTGGTAATTCGCCGGTTTGATCTGCACCCAAGGCAGAGCGTTGTCATAGCTCGACTCGCCGAAGCTCTCATTGTCTGAAAAGCTCGCCAGCCCAATATCGGGGCTCACACCGCGCAGCTGCGTGGTGCCGCCATTCACACGAAAGAACTGCGCCACCGTCATCTTCAGCTCACCGTACTTGGGCTTGTCGGCACCGGGCAGCCGGGCGGAACGGTCCATCTTGTCCAGATTGACCATAGTCTGCACGGTGCCCTTGCCGAAGCTGGATTCGCCCAGGATGATGCCGCGGCCATAATCTTGAATCGCAGCGGCAAAAATCTCCGAGGCCGAGGCCGAGCCGCGGTTGATCAAGACCGCCAGCGGGCCGTCCCAAGCCACCGCCGCGCCGCGCTCGCTTTCTACCCGCACATCGCCGGATGAATTGCGCTGCTGCACGACCGGGCCCGGCCCAATGAAAAGGCTGGTCAGCTCCACCGCCTCGGCCAGCGAGCCGCCGCCGTTGTCGCGCAGGTCGATCATCACGCCGTCGACCTTCTCCTTTTTCAGCTCGGCCAGCAAACGCGCCACGTCACGGGTGACGCTCTTGAAGTCTTTGTCACCCCGGGCGCGGGCCTCAAAGTCTTGATAAAAGGTCGGCAGCGTGATCACGCCGATGCGGCGCGTGGTCGAAGTCTGCTTGATGTCCATGATGGACTTCTTGGCCGACTGCTGCTCCATCGATATCTTGTTGCGCACCAAGGACAGGGTCTGGGGCTTGCCATCCGGGCCTGCGGCGGCCGGCAAAACATTGAGCACCACGACGGTGTCCTTCTTGCCGCGGATCAAGTCCACCGCGTCATCCAAACGCCATCCGATCACGTCAACCGGGCTTGAGTCCGCACCTTGACCGACGCCAACAATGCGATCACCCACCTTGAGTTTGCCGGAGCGCGCAGCCGGCCCGCCGGGCACCAATTCGCGGATCGTGATTAGCTCATCACGCTCTTGCAAAACCGCACCGATGCCAACCAAGGACAAACGCATCGAGATATCAAAGGCCTCGCTCGCCCGGGGACCTAAGTAATTGGTATGCGGCTCGACCGAGGTCGCGTAGGCATTCATGAAGAGCTGGAACACGTCCTCGCTCTTCAATTTGTTCATCCGAGAGAGCGAATTGTCATAACGCTTGGCCAGCGTAGTCTTGATGACTTTGTCCGTGGTGCCCGCCAGCTTCAGGCGCAGCCAGTCGTTCTTAACGCGCTGGCGCCAAAGATCGCGCATCTCGCTCTCGGTCTTGACCCAGGGCTCCTTCTCGCGTGAGAAGCGATAACTTTCCTTTTCGGTGAAGTCAAAGCTGCCGTCGAGCAACTCGCGCGCATAAAGCATGCGTTCCTGCGCGCGCTTTTGGTAGAGGTTGAACATCGCAAACGGCGTGGCAAGGTCTTGCGTGCCAATCGCGTCATCCATTTTGGTGCGCGCTGCAGCAAATTGATCGATATCCGATTGCAAGAAGAACAACTTCTCGGGGTCCAGTGACTTCAGATAGCGATCAAAAATCTTCTCCGACATCGCGTCGTCCAAGGGCTGGGCCTTGTAGTGATGGCGAGTCAGGATTTGTGCCGACATCGTGGCGGCCAGACCTTGCTGAGGCAGGGGCTTGAGCAGCGCTGGCGCTTCGGGCGCCGCTGCCAGGCTGGAGAGAACCAGGCCCAGGGAGATCAAGAACACAAAAGACTTCTTCTTCATTCAGCAACTCCAAAATTCATCATCGCCACTTGCTCCCGGGCAAGGTCGCTACAGGCAGTGGGATCAGCTTAACCGATCGGCATTAGGCCAGGATTAACCGGGTGCTTGTGCTTGTACTTCGGCCCAGCTCAGCCCAGCACTTCGCCGGCCAAATGCTCATCCAACAAGGCAAAACACAGATTCACACAGAAACAGTCATCGTCATGACATACGCGGCCCCTACATTGCGGGCTTGCGTAAGCGGAGGGTTTGCCCATGGGTGGATCCAAGGCCTGACGCCTTTCATCAGCTTGAAGCCAAGCAATTTTTTTCTTTCATCTGCAGCACCTATGTCGACACCTACTCAACCCTCCCGCCGCCAAGCCCTGAAGTTTTTGGGCATGCCCATGATGTTGCCTTTGAGCGGCGTCGGTGCCGCAAGCCTGTTGAGCGCCTGCGGCGGTGGTGATGACACGCCGGCCGTCAACTACGTCTCGGCAGCCTTTGCAGCCATGGCTGCGCCGACCTTGCTCGCCCCCGAAGCAATGGCCCGCACCGAAGTCGCCTCGGCCTTGGATGTGACGCTCAGCGACGGCAGCAAACAAAGCTTCAAGCTGAAATACGAATCCTTCTTCATGACCGGCAGCCAAGTGCCGGACGGCAAGGGCGGCACCGTGCTGGCCGGCGGCTATGTGGACATCAATAACAAGCCCATCATGGACAGCAGCGTGGCCGGCAAGGAGCGCCAGTTCTTCTCGGACTCGCCGGACGGCACCTCGCTCTTGAGCCTGCCCAACCCGACCGTGACCGGCATCAAAGGCAAAGCCGTGTTCGCCGTGGTCCAGTTTGAATACACCACCCGCGCCCAAGACGACAAGACCGATATGTACGGCAAGCTGCCCTCGCCGATCGCCGTGCTGACGCTGGACCAAGACCAAGCCACCGGCAAGCTCAGCCTGGTGAAGTATCACAACGTCGATACCTCCTCGGTGCATGGCCTGTGGATCACCTGCGGCTCCAGCCTGTCACCATGGGGTACACATTTGTCCAGCGAAGAATACGAACCAGACATGTTCACGCCAAGTGCTGGCCTGACCGCCCAATACAAGGCCTTCAGCAAAAACACCTTCGGCGACGAGACCAAGGCCAACCTCTACCACTACGGCCATCTGCCCGAAGTGACGGTCAATCCAGACGGCACCGGCAGCATCAAGAAGCATTACTGCCTGGGCCGCATCTCGCATGAGCTGATTCAAGTCATGCCGGACAAGCGCACGGCACTGATGGGTGATGACGCTACCAACGGCGGCTTCTTCATGTTCGTGGCGGACAAAGACGCCGACCTGTCGGCGGGCTCGCTCTATGTGGCCAAGGTCGGCGCCGGTTTCTCGATCGACACCGCAGCGGCAGGTGCGGCACTGAGCTGGATCAAGCTCGGATCGGCCACCAGCGCCGAGATCGAAGCGCTGGCCAACACGCTCAAGCCGGCCGACATCATGGATGTCGTCACTGCCGACCCCAAGGATGCCAGCTTCACCAAGATCTGGTTCAGCGGCGCGGTGCAATGGGCCAAGGTCAAGCCCGGCATGGACAAGGCAGCAGCCTTCCTGGAAACCCACCGTTATGCGGCGATCAAGGGCGGCAGCATGGCCTTCACCAAGATGGAAGGCACGACCGTCAACGCCAAGGACAAGATCGCCTACTCGGCCTTGCAGAATATGCAGAGCTCGATGGTCAAAGGCCAATCGGCCAACAATCCCGACTACGGCATCGCGATCGACAAAGTCGTCAACGCCGGCGCTGTGTTGGCTCACACGCTGAGCGCGGGCCAGAAAGACATCGCCGGCGCGGCCATCAACAGCGAGTGGGTGCCTTCGCTGACCAAGGCCTTGCTGGTCGGTGAAGACCTGGCCACGCCCGATGCCTTGGGTAACAAGGCCAACCCCGACAAGATCGGTGCGCCGGACAATCTGAAGTTCTCCGAGAAGCTGCGTACCCTCTTCATTGGCGAAGACAGTGCCTACCATGTCAACAACTTCGTCTGGGCCTACAACGTCGACACCAAGACCTTGAGCCGCCTAGTGTCGATGCCGGTCGGCGCCGAAGCGACCGGCCTGGGCGTGGTGGACGACTTGAATGGCTGGACTTACATCACCAGCAACTTCCAGCACCCCGGTGACTGGGACAGCAAGGGCTTGCACGACAAGGTGCGCGCCACGCTGGAACCTTTGGTGCTGAAGAACTTCCCCGGCCGCGCCAGCGCTGCCGTCGGCTACCTGACGGCCGAGGCCACCAGCGTCAAGTTGAACAAGCTCTAACACCAGGTTCGGCCATTTCACTGGCCACTTGTTAGCTAGCAGGCCCTGCTCGCGCGATGCGGCCAGGGCCTGCTGTTTTGTCAGGGTCACACCTCAGTGCCTGGCCACTATCCCAGCACTAAACTTATCTGCAAGCGTTCGCAGAGGAGTTTCAATGAGCACAACTTCAGCTCGTGCCAAGCCCGCGTCCAAAGCCAAAGCTTCGCAGCGTCTCGTCATCCTCGTCGCCACGCGCAAAGGTGCCTGGCTGTTTCACGGCGACGCCCGCCGCAGGAGCTGGAAGGTCGATGGCCCGCATTTCCTCGGCCATACCATCAGCCATCTGCAGATGGACCCGCGCGACGGCCGCACGCTCTTGGCTGCTGCCAAGACCGGCCACCTTGGGCCCACGATCTTCCGCTCCACGGATTTAGGCCGTAGTTGGAAAGAGGCGCAGCAACCACCCGCTTTCGCAAAGCCGTCCGGTGAGCTACCGGCGCGCTCGGTCGACCACACCTTCTGGCTCAGCCCGGGGCATGCCAGCGAGACAGGCAGTTGGTACGCCGGCACCTCGCCGCAGGGCCTGTTCCGCTCTGAAGACGGCGGCGTCAGCTGGGCGCCACTGCCCGGCGTCAACGACAACCCGCAGCTGCTCGAATGGATGGGCTCGGTGCAGGACGGCACGCCCGATGGCCCTAAGTTGCACTCCATCATCATTGACCCGCGTGACCCCGCGCACCTGTACTTCGGCATGTCCGGCGGCGGCGTGCACGAGTCGCGCGACGGCGGCCGCAGCTGGGCCACCTTGATCAAGGGCATGCAGGTAGTCGGCGGCTTTGACCCCGACACCGTCACCTTTCATGACCCGCATTGCCTGCGACTGTGCCCGAGCAATCCGGACCGGCTCTACCAGCAAAACCATTGCGGCATCTACCGGCTGGACCGGACCGGCGACCCTGCTGACGACGTCTGGCAACGCATAGGCCTGAAGATGCCCAAGCGCGTCGGCGACATCGGTTTCCCCATGGTGGTGCACCCGTTTGATGCCGACACAGCCTGGGTCTTTCCGATGGACGGCACCGACGTCTGGCCGCGCACCAGCCCCGACGGGCGCCCGGCCGCCTATGTGACGCGCAATGCCGGCAAAAGCTGGCAACGACTGGATCAGGGCTTGCCTAGCGGCCAAGCCTGGTGGACGCTGAAGCGCCAAGCGATGACGGTAGACACACAGGCTGTCCCCGCCCTGTACCTGGGCACGACCAGCGGTGAGTTGTGGATAGGGCACGAGGAAGGCGCAAACTGGGTCAATATCGCGCGCCACCTGCCTGAGATTTACGCGGTGGAAGTCGCGACCTTGCCGTGATTCAAACGTGAACGTCTTGCTGCCGAGCGCCCTACGTTCGTACACCGGCGAAACCCAGATCACGGCAACCGGTGACTCGTTGAACGAGCTGTTCGCCGAGCTTGAGCGCCGCTACCCCGGACTGCGCTTTCGCGTCGTCGATGAGCAGAATCAGCTGCGGCCGAATATGCGCATCTTCGTCAACGGTGTCGGCGTGCGCGACCTGAGCCACGCCTTGGCGCCGAATGATTTCGTCGCCATCGTGCTGGCGCTCAGCGGGGGCTAAGAGCTTACAAACCCGTTCAGTCGATCGGCGTCAGCTTCGCCACCGACAGCGCCAGCCACTTCATCCCATGCCGCCCGAAGTTGACCTGCGCGCGGGCGTCGGCGCCGCTACCTTCCAGCGTGAGCAAAACGCCCTCACCGAACTTGGTGTGGAAGACGCCCTTGCCTACCTTCAGCCCGCCATGCTCCGCGTCTTCTTTTTTCTTCATCGCCGCTGGCACGGCCGGCTCGGCCCAGGCGGCCTTGTCGTGATTGACGCGACCCGCGCCGACCATGGACTTCAGCCCCGAGCCGCGCTCCCAGGCGCTTTGGTATTCCTTGGCAAAGCCGGAACCAAAAGCCTGGCGCGGCGGCGTCAGCCATTTCAAGGCGCTCTCGGGTAACTCGTCAAAGAAGCGGCTCTTGACGTTGTAGCGGGTCTGGCCGTGCAGCATCCGCGTCTGGCTGAAGCACAGATAAAGGCGCTGGCGTGCCCGCGTGATGGCCACATACATCAGCCGGCGCTCTTCCTCCAAGCCATCGGCGTCGGAGGCCGAGTTTTCATGCGGGAACAAGCCCTCTTCCAGGCCGGTGATGAAGACCGCATCGAACTCCAGGCCCTTGCTGGAATGGACCGTCATCAGCTGCACCGCGTCTTGGCCGGCCTGCGCCTGGTTGTCGCCGGCCTCCAGCGAGGCGTGCGTCAAGAAGGCGGCCAGCGGCGACATGATCTCGCCGGTCTCGGCATCGGGCGTGAAATTGGCGGGTGCCACAGCAGTCGGGAACCCTTCCGAGATGGCGCCCGGCGACAGCTCATCCACCGGCAACGCCACAGCGTCCTTGCCAAAACCCTCTTGCGTGACGAAGGCCTCGGCGGCGTTGATCAATTCGCCCAAGTTCTCCAGCCGGTCGGCGCCGTCCTTGTCATTGCGATAAAACTCGGACAGACCAGAGATTTCCAGAATCTGTTCGATGATCTCGCGCAGGGTCAAGCCTTGCGTCAGATTGCGGGTCGAGTCGATCAGCTGCGTGAAGGCTTGCAAATTACTGCCCGCCTTGCCGGCCACCGCGCCGACGCTTTGATAGAGGCTGCGGCCCGACATCCTGGCCGCATCCTGCAGCAACTCGATCGCGCGCGCACCGATGCCGCGAGTCGGAAAATTGACCACGCGTAAAAAGCTGGTGTCGTCATTGGCGTTCTCGAGCAGGCGCAGATATGACAGCGCATGCTTGACCTCGGCCCGCTCAAAGAAGCGCAGGCCGCCGTAAACGCGGTAAGGAATGCCGGCATTGAAGAGCGCCGACTCGATCACCCGTGACTGCGCATTGCTGCGGTAGAGCACGGCGATTTCCTTGCGGTCCACGCCCTGGCGGTGCAAGGCCTGCGCCTCTTCGATCAGCCATTGCGCCTCGGCAAAGTCGCTCGCCGCCTCGTACACGCGCACCGGCTCGCCGGGGCCGGCGTCGGTGCGCAGAGTCTTGCCCAGGCGCTTGCTGTTGCGGCTGATCAGCTCATTGGCGGAGTCGAGGATGTTGGAAAAGCTGCGGTAGTTCTGCTCCAGCTTGATGACTTTTTTGACCCGGTATTCCCGCTCGAAATCGGCCATATTGCCGACCCGCGCACCGCGAAATGCGTAGATGCTCTGGTCATCGTCGCCAACCGCGATCACGCCCTGACCCCGCCCTGGTGGCGCGAACATCTTCAACCACGCGTATTGCAGCTTGTTGGTGTCCTGGAACTCGTCCACCAGCAAATGCTGGAAGCGCCGCTGGTAATGCTCGCGGATGGCCAGATTGCTCTTCATCAGCTCATAGGAGCGCAGCATCAACTCGGCAAAGTCGACCACACCCTCGCGCTGGCATTGGTCTTCATAGGCCTGGTAGATCGCGATCAGCGTCTTGGTCTGCTCGTCGATCGGTTCAATATCACCGGGGCGCTTGGCATCCTCCTTGGCGCCGGCGATGAACCAGCCGACCTGCTTGGGCACAAAGCGCTCCTCGTCCAGCTTCATAGCGCGTATCACCCGCTTTATGGCGGAGACGGTGTCGGCGCTGTCGAGAATCTGAAAGCCCTGCGGCAGACCCGCTAACTTCCAATGTGCACGCAAGAAGCGGTTGCACAGACCGTGGAAAGTGCCAATCCACATGCCGCGCACATTGACCGGCAGCATCGCGGTCAGGCGCGTCAGCATCTCCTTGGACGCCTTGTTGGTGAAGGTCACCGCCATCACGCCGGCCGGTGTGACCTGGCCGGTCTGCATCAGCCAGGCGATGCGGGTGGTCAGCACCCTGGTCTTGCCCGAGCCGGCGCCGGCCAAGATCAAGCAGGGCTCGGCCGGGGCGGTGACGGCCGCGTATTGTTCGGGGTTGAGGCTCTTCAGCAGGCCGGTGGCGTCAACAGCAGCAACAGGTGCATCAGGAGCGGCGAAGAAATCGTCTTGCGGGGGCAGGTTCATTGGGGCATTTTAGAGAGGCCCGCGTGAAATCGAATTTACGGCATGATGCGGGTCGCCATGAATGACTCCAACCTTCCCTGCCCCTGCGGCCTACCGTCCAGCTACGGGCAATGCTGCGGACTCATCCACCAGCACTTTGCGGCCACCGGCAAGTTGACCGCCGCCGATGCCGAAGCGCTGATGCGCTCACGTTACAGCGCCTATGTGCTGGACCTGCTGGACTATTTGCTGGCGACTTGGCACCCGAGCAGCCGACCCAGCACATTGACGCCGAACGAGCCGGGTTTGAAATGGCTGGGCCTGCAAGTAAAAAAGCATGTCCGGCAAGATGCCGAACATGCTTTGGTGGAATTCGTGGCCCGCAGCAAGCTGGGGGGGCGGGCCTACCGGATGAGCGAGATCAGCCGGTTTGAACGAGTGGATGGCGCCTGGCTCTATCTCGACGGAGAGATTGGCTGATCAGGCGAATTCCTGGCGAACCAGCATCGTGTTCAGTTCGCGCAAGGCCCACAGCAGCGCCGCACTTGCGGCCAAGCAAGCCAGACCGAGTATCACAGGCGAGCCCGCCACCCAAGGCAGCACCGGCAGCGAGAACAAAATCAGCGCCAGCAAGCCCAAGCTCAAGCGGCGCGCCCACTCCAGGCGGCGGAGCAGCCCCTGACCTGACGCAATCGACGCAGCCGAGGCCAGCACCAACAGCGCCTGGCCAGCCATCAACCACCAGCTATGTCCGGCAGCCGCAAAGCCACTCATGTGGCCAAACAAATAGCCGCTCAGACCCAGGCCCAACAAGCCCAGCAGCATCAGGGCCCAAGCCACGGCGCTGACCAAGGGCGAGCGATATCCAACACGGAAGGTTATAGGCATGATGTTGACTCCTGATGCTTTGCACAACTTTGTTCGAACCCTTTGGTTCAAACGATTCATTCACACACAGCTGAGATGATGCGCGTGGCGTGTGACAGCATTCTTTCGGTGCTGCCCCATACGCGCCATACCCCCTGAATGGGGTATCGGTCATATCTGTGTGAAATCGCACCTTCATAGAGCAGCCTTGGCTCGCATAGGCAATATTCACCATCAGCCATGTTGCAAATCATCTACATCGACGAACACCTCGTCGCCATCAACAAGCCGGCCGGCCTGCTCGTCCACCGCACGGCGCTGGACGCTCACGAGCAGCAATTCGCGCTGCAGATGCTGCGCGATCAGTTGGGGCGGCAGGTCTGGCCGGCCCACCGGCTAGACAAAGGCACCTCGGGGCTACTGCTGTTTGCACTCGATGCGCAAACCGCCTCACTGCTGGGCCAGACCTTCGAGCAAGGCCGGGCGCACAAACGCTACCGAGCCTTGGTGCGCGGCTGGCCAGCCGAGAGCGGCGTGATCGAGCACCCCTTGGCACGCGACCCGGAGCTGCCCTCGGCCGGCCAAACCATGTTGAGCGCACGCACCGATTGGCGTTGCCTTGAACAGATCGAATGGCCGTTCAGCGTCGAAGGACGCTTTGCCAGCAGCCGCTACGCCTTGGTCGAGGCATGCCCGCTGACAGGCCGGCGCCACCAGATCCGCCGCCACCTCAAGCACATCGCTCACCCCATCATCGGCGACACCACCCATGGCAAGGGCGCGCACAACCGTGCCGTGGCTGCTCATCTGGGCCTGAACCGCCTGTGGTTGCATGGGCTGGAGCTACAGATCGCGCATCCCGTCAGCGGCGCGCCGCTGCTGCTACACGCACCGCTGGGCGAGGAATGGCAATTGCTCAAAAATCCTTAGCCGACAATGGGCCCATGATCCCATCACCGACCTCACCCCAAACATGAGCCGCGGCATCGTTTATGCCGCCCTCGCCTATCTGGCCTGGGGTTTGTTCCCGCTCTACTTCAAGCAGATCGCCCAAGTGCCGTCGCTGGAGGTGGTCATGCATCGCACGCTGTGGTGTCTGGTCTTTATGCTGGGGATCCTGGCTTTCATGAAGCGCTGGGCCTGGTTGGGCGAACTGCGCCGAACCCCAAAGGTGCTGGCCGCCTTCATGCTGTCGGCCTTGCTTTTGTCAGTGAACTGGGTGGTCTATGTCTGGGCCGTGCAAACCGACCATGTGCTGGACGCCAGTCTGGGTTACTTCATCAACCCGCTGGTCAATGTGGCGCTGGGTTATGTGTTTTTGCATGAGAGGCCGCGCCGGCTGCAATGGGCCGCTGTCGCCATGGCCGCTGCCGGCGTCTTGTGGCTGACGCTGCAAACCGGCCGCCTGCCCTGGGTGGCGCTGGTATTGGCGATCAGTTTTGGCTTTTACGGCCTGCTGCGCAAGATTGCCAAGCTGGGCGCCTTGGAGGGATTGACGCTGGAAACCCTGATGCTGACGCCGATCGCGCTGACCGCTTTGGCTTGGTGGACTTGGACCGGCCAGAGCGCCATCTCGGCGGCGGTCACCCAGGGTGAAGTCGCGACGATGGGCTGGCTGCTGTTTGCCGGGCCGCTGACCGCGATCCCTCTTCTGCTGTTCGCGGCCGGCGCCCGCCGCATCCCCATGGCGACGCTGGGCCTGTTGCAATACATCTCGCCCTCGCTGCAGTTCATGCTGGGCGTGTGGCTCTACCACGAGCCCATGCAGCCCTCGCGCCTGCTCGGCTTTGCCTTGATCTGGGCGGCGCTGCTGACCTACAGCCTGGAGGGCTGGTGGGCCAGCCGGCGCACAGCCCAGGCCTAAAACCTCAGGCAGGCAAACGCATCATGTAATCAAACGCGCCGAGTGCCGCCTTGGCGCCATCGCCAGTCGCGATGATGATCTGCTTGAAGGGCACGGTCGTCGCATCGCCCGCCGCGAACACACCGGGCAGCGAGGTCTGGCCCTTGGGGTCGACAATGATTTCGCCATGCTTGCTCAGCTCGACCACACCCTTCAACCACTCGGTGTTGGGTACCAAGCCGATTTGCACGAACACACCTTCCAGCTCGATGTGCTTGGCCTCGCCGCTGACCCGGTCGGTGTAGCTCAGGCCATTCAATTTGCCGGCCGCGCCGGTGAACTCGGTCGTTTGCGCGTTCACATGAATCGTCACGTTAGCCAAACTCTTGAGTTTGTTGACCAAGACCGCGTCGGCACGCAAGGCCTCGCCGAATTCGATCAAGGTCACCTGGGCGACGATGCCGGCCAGATCGATCGCCGCTTCAACACCTGAATTGCCGCCGCCGATGACCGCCACGCGTTTGCCCTTGAACAGCGGGCCGTCGCAATGCGGGCAGTAGGCGACGCCCTTGTTCTTGTATTCCTCTTCGCCGGGCACGCCGACATGGCGCCAGCGCGCGCCGGTCGACAGGACCACCGACTTGGCCTTCAGCGCGCCACCGTTGGCTAGTTTGATCTCGATCAGGCCGCCCGGCGTCGTCGCTGGGATCAGCGCTTCGGCGCGTTGCAGATTCATGATCTCGACGTCGTACTCCTTGACATGCGCTTCCAGCGCGGCGGCGAATTTCGGCCCGTCGGTCTCCAGCACCGAGACATAGTTCTCGATCGTCATCGTGTCATTGACTTGGCCACCGAAGCGCTCAGCGGCGATGCCGGTGCGAATGCCTTTGCGAGCGGCGTACACGGCAGCCGCAGCGCCGGCCGGGCCGCCACCGACGATCAGCATGTCGAACGGTGCCTTCTCGCTCAGCTTGGCCGCGTCGCGGGCCGCCGCACCAGTGTCCAGCTTGGCGACGATTTCTTCGACGCTCATCTTGCCGGCACCGAACACCGCGCCGTTCAAGTAAATGCTGGGCACGGCCATGATTTCGCGCTCGTTCACCTCGTCCTGGAACAAGCCACCGTCGATCACCACGGTCTTGATCTTGGGATTCAGCACCGCCATCAAGCTAAGTGCCTGCACCACGTCCGGGCAGTTGTGGCAGGTCAAGGACATATAGACCTCGAAGCTGAATTCGCCGTCCAGGCCCTTGATCTGCGCAATCGTCTCGTCAGAGACCTTGGGCGGATGGCCGCCGACCCACAGCAGCGCCAGCACCAGAGACGTGAACTCATGGCCGAGCGGGATGGCGGCAAAGCGCAACTTCATGTCCGAGCCGATGCGATTCAGGCTGAAGGACGGGCGGCGCGCGTCTTGGCCGTCGGTCTTCAGCGTGATCTTGTCGGACATGGCCGCGATCTCTTGCAGCAGGTCCAGCAGTTCGGCCGACTCGGGCCGCTGATCCAGGCTGACTTCGATTTCAAACGGCAGCGTGACGCGCTCGAGGTAGGCGTGGAGCTGGGTCTTCAGATGGCTGTCCAACATGGCGGTTCTCCTTGGGGTTTAGGCGTGACTAGGCTAAGTCACATTGAAAACACCCTGGTCGAGGCCGGGACGCTTTCAGCGTGGCTTGAAGTCCAAGCGTTGCGCTGGGGAAAGTGCAAACCCTCCCGGGCCTGCAACTTCGACAAACATTTGATCTAGGCGACCTAGTCAGTTGGGGACAGAGCTACTCGCTGACGCTCGATCGGTCTGTCCCGCAATTCATTAGATTTTGCCAACCAGATCCAGCGACGGAGCGATGGTCCTAGAACCTTCGTTCCACTTGGCTGGGCAAACCTGGCCTGGATTGGCGGCCGTGTAACGGGCGGCCTTCAGCTTGCGCAGGGTTTCCTTGACGTCACGGGCGATTTCGTTCGAGTGGATCTCGGCAGTCTTGATGATGCCGTCTGGGTTGATCACGAAGGTGCCGCGCAGCGCCAGACCTTCTTCTTCGATGTGCACGCCGAATGCGCGGGTCAGCTTGTGGGTTGGGTCACCCACCAGTGGGAACTTGGCTTTGCTCACCGCAGGCGAAGTCTCGTGCCAGACCTTGTGCGAGAAATGCGTGTCGGTGGTGATGATGTAGACCTCGGCGTCGGCCTTCTGGAATTCGGCATAGTGCTCGGCCGCGTCTTCCACTTCGGTTGGGCAGTTGAAGGTGAAGGCCGCTGGCATGAAGATCAGCACCGACCACTTGCCCTTCAGCGACTCTTCGCTGACGGTGATGAACTTGCCGTTGTGAAAGGCTTCGGTCTTGAAGGGCTGGACTTGGGTATTGATCAGGGACATGACGGGTTCCTTTGGGTTGAAAAACAAAACTAACGAACGAAAGACACGGTAAAAAACTTGCAGTGCCTGAATCATAAGAGCAAGAGCTTGCCCGCAGTTTTGATAAATCAAATCACCGTCATTGCCTGAGCCTATTGGCCCAGGCTATTCAACCAGCACCCGCGATAGCCATAAAACCGTCACAGTGCTTCCAGCGCCAGCAGTTCCTCCACCGTCTGGCGGCGACGAATCAGGCGCTCGCTGTCGCCGTCAACCATGACTTCGGCCACCAGGGGGCGGCTGTTGTAATTGCTGGACATCGAAGCACCATAGGCCCCGGTGTCATGGATCAGCAGCAAATCTCCAACCCGGGCCTGCGGCAATTCACGCGGCTCAACCACCCCGCCCTCGCCTTGCGTGAACACGTCGCCCGACTCGCACAAAGGCCCGGCCACCACGGTGGCTAGCAGCGGGCGAGGCTCGGCATCTGCGGGGATCAAGCTCATCGCGTGATAGCTGCCATACATGGCCGGCCGCATCAGCTCGCTGAACCCTGAATCCACCATCACAAAGTGATTGCGGCCCGCGTTCTTGCTGGCTCGCACCTCGGAAATCAGCACGCCGGACTCGGCAACCAGAAAGCGACCGGGCTCAATCTCCAGCCCGATGGCATGGCCGAGCAAGGCCTCGGCCTGCTTGCGGGCGGCATCCCAGAGGCCGAAGTAATGCTGGGTGTCGACGCTGGCGTCACCGTAGCGGTAAGGCGTCGACAGGCCGCCTCCGCTGGAGATCGCCTGCAAATCATGGCCGGCTTCATGGGCCTGCTTGACGAAACCCACCATCGCGCCGCAAACCTCGGACAGGTGCCCATAGTCAACGCCGGAGCCAATATGCATATGCAGGCCCACCAGCTTCAGGCCATGCTGGCGCACCGCAGCCAAAGCATTCAGCAACTCGGTGTGCCAGATGCCATGCTTGCTGTGCTCGCCGCCGGTATTGGTCTTGTTGCTGTGGCCATGGCCAAAGCCGGGGTTGATGCGCAGCCAGACCGGGTGGCCGGGCGAGACCGCCCCCAACTGATGCAGCATGTCGATCGAACCTGCATTGACCGGAACACGGTGTTGAACCACGGTGGCCAGCGTCGCATGGTCAAACAGATCAGCGGTGAAGACAATTTCTGACGGCTCCCCTCCGGCAACAAAACCAGCGGCTAAAGCACGCAGGATTTCGCCGCGCGACACCGCATCGACCTTGACGCCCTGCTCCCGCATCAGGCGCAGGATATGGGTGTTGGAGCAAGCTTTCTGGGCAAAACGAATCGTGTCAAAAGCGGCCAAGGCCTTGATCCGCGCACGGATGGTGGCGGCGTCGTAAACCCACAGCGGTGTGCCGAAGCTGGCGGCCAGCGATTGGATACGGGCGGGAGTCAAGGTGGCGGCAGGCATGGGGCTGATTCCTACAAGATGGACGAGAACAAAGAATGCACTCAGCATGCCAGCGTCTTATCATTCGCACAAATGCTTTGTATTCTTAGCTTTATTCATATCTGATATGGTTTGACATGGCAGCAGCCCTGACCCACCGACACATCGAAGTCTTCCGCGCCGTCATGACGGCCGGCAGCGTGACCGAGGCCGCCGCCCTCTTGCACAGCTCACAGCCCACCGTGAGTCGCGAACTGGCACGGCTGGAGTTTTTGCTCGGCTATGCCCTGTTCGAGCGCCTGCGCGGCCGCCTCAAACCGAATGCCCGCGCCCTGAGCTTGTTCGACGAAGTGCAGCGTAGCTACCAAAGCCTGGACCATATCGCTGGCCGTGCGCATGCTTTGGGCCGTGCCGAGCAGGCGGTGCGCTTAAGCGTGCTGTGCCTGCCTGCGCTCAGCCATGCCTTGCTGCCGGGCGCCTGTGCCGATTTCATGGCCCAGCACAGTGGCGTGCAGCTAACTGTCACGCCGCAGGAGTCGCCGCTACTCGAAGAATGGATGAGCGCCCAACGCTTTGACCTGGGCTTGACCGAGCAGGTTCACCAAGCGCCGGCCGGCACCCAGTTGCTGCCGTTGCTGGCGATGGACGAGGTCTGCATCTTGCCGGCAGGCCATGCGCTGCTGGCCAAGACGGTGCTGACGCCTGCTGATTTTGAGGGTTTGGACTTCGTCAGCCTGTCCGCCGACGACCCCTACCGGACCCAGCTCGACGCGATCTTTGCGCAACAAGGTGTGAGCCGGCGTCTGCGCATGGAAACGCATAGCGCAGTGGCCGTCTGCGCAATGGTCAGTGCCGGATTGGGCTTGGCCATCGTCAACCCCTTGACCGCTTTGGCACTGGCCGGGCCGCAGCTGCATCTGAGGCCGTTCAGCGAGTCGGTGCCGTTCAAGGTGGCGGCCTTACTGCCGCTGCACAGGCCTGCTCAGCCGCTGGTGGGCGAGTTGATTGAATGCCTAAAGCGAGAAACTGAAAATCTGCAAATTCGCTTTGCTGCCGCAGCAAACTTAGAGCGATCGATGCGCGCATAGGCGCTGTGGTTGTGCCAACGCTCACATCGCTGCGCGATATTAACGTTGTCCAATCACAGCCTTGGCGCTTCAGCGCCAAGCCGCACAAAGCGCGGGCTTATGCGCGCTCTATGCGCGCATAAGCGCTGTGGTTGTGTATGGATTCAAAATTCTCGACATCGACCGCATAACGCCCAATCCGCGCGTCGGCATTCAGTCGCAAGGCCACATCCCGCACCAGGTCCTCGACGAACTTGGGGTTCTCATAAGCATGCTCGGTGACCCATTTCTCGTCGGCGCGCTTGAGCAGCGGCCAGAGCTCGCTGGAGGCGCTTTCTTCGGCGAATCTAACCAATTCCAGCCAGCTGATGGGCGCGCCGCCGCTCAGCTCAGCCCGGATCGTCACCAAGGAACGCTGGTTGTGCGCGCCATAGTCCGAAATTTCTTTCGAGCAAGGACACAAACTCTTCACCGGCACGGCCACCTCGGCCCACACCGAGGTCAAGCCGGCCCGTGTCTCGGAGATCAAGGCACCCTGGTAGTCCAACATGCTCTCGATGCCGGACACCGGCGCACGCTTGCGCAGGAAAAAGGCAAAACGCACCTCGATGCGGCCGTCTTGCGCTTCCAGCTTGCTGAGCATCTGGCCGTGCAGCTCGCGCAAGGACTCCGCTGTCAGCGGCGCGTTCAAAGCGTCCAGCCAAGCGACGAAGCGGGACATATGCGTGCCCTTCTTCTCGGCCGGCAGCGCCACATCCAAGGTCCATGAGCCGACCGTTGTTTGCGCCTGCTTGCCGACCTGGATCTGCAAGGGATAACGGACATCCTTGACGCCAACGCGCTGAATCAATAGATGCCGCTCATCGCGCTCGCTTTGGGTGTCGGGGATGTGCAGGGCGCTGGTGACTTGATTCATGCTGAAGAAAATGGACCGTGGATACTTGATTAAGGCAAGGCGCCCAGCATGCCAGCTATTGCCAAGCCCTGCCGCCGCAAGGACTTGATTGATGGCTACTGATTCGCGGCCGGCCTCACCAAACTTGGCCGGGCACCAAAACGCTTCAAGATGGACTGCTCGATACCTGCGGCATCCAAACCGCAGGCGCTCATCAAACTGGCAACGTCGCCATGCTCGATGTATTCATCCGGCAAACCGAGTTGCAGCACTGGCAAATTAAAGCCAGCCGCTTGCATCGCCTCCATCACGGCCGAACCCGCGCCGCCCATCACGCAACCATCTTCGACCGTCACGAAGGCATCATGCGTGCGCGCCAATTCGGCCACCAGAGCCTGATCCAGCGGCTTGACGAAGCGCATATTGGCCACCGTCGCGTCGAGTTGCTCGCCCGCTTGCAAAGCCGGATACAGCAAGGTTCCAAAGGCCAGTATGGCGATACGGGGCGTATCTTGACCGGGACGCGCCTGTACTTTGCTGGACTCACGCCGAATCTCGCCGCGCCCCCAGGCCTGGGCCGTCATTTCCTTCTCTATCGCGACACCGGCCCCGGCGCCGCGCGGGTAACGCACCGTCACCGGGCCATTGTGTTGGTAGGCGGTGAACAGCGCTTGGCGGCATTCATTCTCGTCGGCCGGCGTCAGCACGGCCATATTCGGGATGCAGCGCGTGAAGGCAATGTCGTAATTGCCGGCATGGGTGGCACCGTCGGCGCCGACCAAGCCGGCCCGGTCCAGCGCAAACACGACAGGCAGATTCTGCAACGCCACGTCATGAATCAGCTGGTCATAGGCACGCTGCAAAAAGGTCGAATAAATCGCCACCACCGGCTTCAAGCCTTCGCAAGCCAGACCGGCGGCGAAGGTCACTGCATGCTGCTCGGCGATGCCGACATCGTGATAGCGGGTCGGAAAGCGCTGGTGGAACTCCACCATGCCGGAGCCCTCGCGCATCGCCGGCGTGATGCCGACCAGGCGCTTGTCCTGCTCGGCCATATCGCACAACCACTCACCGAACACTTGCGTGAAGGACGTCTTGGCCGGCGTCGCCGACTTAACAAAGCCCACAGCGGGATCAAACTTACCGGGTGCGGCGTGGTACTTGACCGGGTCGGCCTCGGCCAATTTATAGCCCTGACCCTTTTTGGTCACCACATGCAGGAACTGGGGGCCTTTTTTGGCGCGCAGATTCTCCAGCGTAGGGATCAAGGCATCCAGATCATGGCCATCGATAGGGCCGACATAGTTAAAGCCGAACTCCTCGAAAATCGTCCCCGGCACGACCATGCCCTTGGTGTGTTCTTCAAAGCGGCGGGCAAACTCATACAGCGGCGTGTTCTTCAATACCGACTTGGCACCTTCGCGGGCTGAAGAGTAGAAATTGCCGCTCATCAAACGCGCCAAATACTTGTTAAGTGCCCCGACCGGCGGGCTGATCGACATATCGTTGTCGTTCAGAATCACCAGCATATTGCCCAGCAGGCCGCCATGCGGCACGCCGGCATTGTTAAGCGCCTCGAAAGCCATGCCGGCGGTCATCGATCCGTCGCCAATGATGGCCACGGCTCGGCGGTCTTCACCCTTGATCTTGGCGGCCATGGCCATGCCATGCGCGGCGGAGATCGAGGTGCTGGAATGGCCGGTGCCGAAGGTATCAAAAGGACTCTCATCCCGGCGCGGAAAGCCACTGATGCCGCCCAGGTGCCGGATAGTCGCCAGTTGCTCGCGCCGCCCGGTCAAGACCTTGTGCGGATAGGTCTGGTGACCCACATCCCAAACCAAACGGTCTTCAGGTGTATTGAACACATAGTGCAGCGCTACCGTGAGTTCGACCGTGCCCAAATTGGAGCCCAGATGCCCACCAACCTTGGAGTTAGACAAGGTATCCAGCACATAGGCGCGCAACTCACCGGCCAGTTTGACCAATTCCGTGCGCGGTAGGCGGCGCAGATCTGCAGGGCTGTCTATCGTTCGCAAGAGGGGGTAATTCATCTCTGGGCCAGCCTTCAGTTATCGCGCTCGACGACCATATCGGCCAACATACTCAACCAGGCCGTGTTGGGCAAGCCGCTGTCCGCCAGCGCCTGCTGCGCCTGACATCGCAATTCTTGCGCCAAAGCCCGAGCCGGTTCCAAGCCCATCAAGCTGACATAGGTCGGCTTGTTGGCGTCTTGATCTTTGCCCGCTGTCTTGCCCAGCACTTCCGAGTCCTGGGTCACATCCAAAATATCGTCAACGACTTGGAATGCCAAGCCCAAAGCAGCGCCGTATTCGGCCAGCGCCTCCGTCGCCCGCGCTGGCGTCTCCGCGCAGGCCGCGCCCATCATCACACTGGCCTGCAGCAGCACACCCGTCTTGCGTCTGTGCATATCGCGCAAGGTGGCCTCATCGAGCGACAAGCCAACGCTTGCCAAATCGATGGCCTGGCCACCGGCCATACCGGCATGGCCGGCCGAGCGAGCCAACAAAGCACACAGCCGGGCTTGCAAAACCGGCGCCACGCCGCTGTCAGGCGTCAAGACATCAAAGGCCAAGGCTTGCATCGCGTCGCCGGCCAACATCGCCTGCGCCTCGCCGAATTGCACATGCACGGTCGGCTTGCCACGACGCAACACATCGTCATCCATGCAAGGCATATCGTCATGGACCAGGGAATAGGCATGGATCAACTCCACCGCACAGGCGGCCCGCATTGCGGCCTCCCGATCGCCGTCAACCGCCTCGCAGGTCGCCAAGACCAGCAGCGGCCGCAGTCGCTTGCCGCCGTCGAGCACGGCATAGCGCATCGCCACGCCCAGCCCCACCGGCGCATCAATCGGCACAAAGCCGTCGAGCGCCGCCTCACATGCAGCGAGTGAGCGCTGCATCCATTCTTCAAACTCACGGGCATTCACGCTCAGGACTCTCCCCATTGTTTCAATTCCTCGCCCTCCAGCACCTTGACTTGTTGTTCTACGGCCTGAAGTCGCGATCGGCAGAATCCCAGCAGTTCTGCCCCACGTTGGTAACTCTCAAGTAACTGATCCAGCGGCAGTTGGCCCGCTTCCATGACGGCCACGAGCCGCTCCAACTCGCCGAGCGCATGCTCGTAGCTGGTAGCCACTGTCGGCGCCGCGTCTTTTGACGCGGGTTTGGCGCTGGTGCTGGATCTGGTCATTGCGTTATGCAAAAGCGGCGATTGTAGTCAGTGAGGCCATAAGGACTGTCACAAGCCCGCCACGCCCACCCCAAAGGTCGTATTGACAGAGCACAACACGGCTTTTCGCCCGCTGGGTACAATCGCGCCCTTTCTGGATCCGCTTTTGATGGCTATCCAGCTTTTATTTCGCGAACCCGGCAGCTGATTGACAACAGGCCGGCACAAGAATCCTTCCGCTTCGCAAGCGGGTCAACCCCAGCTCAGCCCGCCGGCCGAGACTGAACGGGTGGCTGGATTCTCGGAGAACCGACTGGATCATGTCCGACCTGAGTATTTCCCTCTCAGCGCTTGAACGCAGCAAGACGCAGTTAGCTGTAACTTCCTATTTTGATGAGGCCCTGTTTCGCCAAGAACAGGTGCAGCTTTTCCAAAACGGCCCCCGCTATCTCGGTCACGCATTAGCCGTGCCCGAAATTGGCGACTACTACGCGCTACCCCAAGAAGGAGAGGGCCGCACCCTGGTGCGTACCCCCCAAGGGCTGGAGCTGATCTCCAATGTCTGCCGGCATCGCCAAGCGGTGATGCTGCGCGGCCGGGGCAACACGCGCAGCAATATCGTCTGCCCGCTGCACCGCTGGACTTACGACCTCAAGGGCGAGTTGGTCGGCGCGCCGCATTTTGAGCAGGACCCCTGTCTCAACTTGAACCGCTACAAACTGCGCGAATGGAACGGTCTGCTGTTCGAGGACAACGGTCACGACGTCGCCGCAGAATTATCCAAGCTGAGTGTTGCGGCCGAACTCGATTTCTCGGGCTATGTGCTGGACAAGGTCCATGTGCACCAATGCGACTACAACTGGAAGACCTTTATCGAAGTCTACCTGGAGGACTACCACGTCGGTCCCTTCCATCCGGGCCTGGGCCAATTTGTCACCTGTGACGATCTGGCCTGGGAGATGGGTCGCCACCATTCGGTGCAAAAGGTCGGCATCCACAAAGACTTGGCCAAGCCTGGCTCACCCGTCTACGAGCGCTGGCACGAGCAATTGCTGAAGTTCCGCGGCGGCGAGACCCCAAAGGCTGGCGCCATCTGGTTGACCTATTACCCGCACATCATGGTCGAGTGGTACCCGCATGTGCTGGTGGTGTCGACGCTATTCCCCAAGGGCCCACAGCAAACCGCCAATATTGTCGAGTTCTACTATCCGGAAGAAATCGCCGCCTTCGAGCGCGACTTCGTCGAGGCCCACCAAGCCGCGTACATGGAAACATGTGTCGAGGACGACGAAATTGCGCTGCGCATGGACGCCGGCAGGCGTGCCTTGATGGAACGCGGCGACAACGAGGTCGGCCCTTACCAGAGCCCGATGGAAGACGGCATGCTGCATTTCCATGAGTGGTACCGACGCGAGATGAATATCCGAGCTTGACCCTCAACGGCGCCAGCCCATCAGATCCAGCGCCCCGCGCAGCCTCGCTGCCGGGGCGTTTTTCATGGCTTGGCCATAATGCCTGCAGTCAACTCAGGCCAAGCCAAAATGATCCAAGCCAACTATCAGACTCTTATCTCGGTGGCGCAGCTGCAAGACCTGACCCTACTAGGTCAGACACCGCTCTTGATTGACGTCAGCTTTGATCTGGCCGACACCGAGGCCGGCCAAACCGCCTATGCCCAGGGACATCTGCCCGGCGCTCATTACCTGCACCTGGACCGCGAACTCAGCGGACCCAAGCTTGATTCCCAGGGCCAGTTTCGCGGCCGCCACCCACTGCCGGAGCGAGCCGATTTCGCCAAGCGCCTCGCCGCCTTGGGCCTGAGGCCGGGCCAGCAAGTTGTCAGCTACGACAATCAAGGCGGCATGTATGCGGCCAGGCTTTGGTGGATGCTGCGCTGGGTAGGCCATAGGCAAGTGGCCGTGCTTGACGGCGGCCAACAAGCTTGGCTGGCGGCAGGTTTGCCCATGACCACGGCCACTCCGAATGCGCAGGCAAGTGACTTCGCCGCCGCCGATTGCCTGAGCCCCAGCCTGAACGCCGCCAAGTTACAAGCCAGCCTGGGCCGAGTCAGGCTGATCGACGCCCGGGCGCCCGAGCGCTTTCGTGGCGAGCTGGAGCCCTTGGACAAGCAGGCCGGCCATATCCCAGGCGCCAGCAACCGCTTGTTTAAAAACAACTTGCAAGCCAATGGCTGCTTCAAGACCGCGCCTGAATTGAGGGCCGAGTTCGAGGCTTTGACGGCACCCTACCCGGCCGCCCAAGTCGTGCATCAGTGCGGATCCGGCGTTACGGCCTGCCACAATCTATTGGCCATGGAGTACGCCGGCCTGAGCGGCTCGCTGCTTTACCCCGGTTCCTGGAGCGAATGGTCGGCCGATTCAAGGCGACCCATCGCCAAAGGCTGAGCGCCTTAGGGATGGCGAGTACCCTTGACATAGCGCAAGATAGCCCCGCCCTCGCCGCTCGACACTGCAGAGCATTTCAACGGAGGATTGTCACCATGTTCAAGCGAATTCTTGTTCCAACCGACGGCTCTGACATCAGCGCCAAGGCACTCAACACTGCTGTCGGCATGGCACGCCTTCACGGCGCCACTTTGTACGCCTTGAGCGTCAAAGAACCCTTCCCCTACAGCGCCGTGTCCGAGATGCAGCCGACACCGCCGCAGGAATTTTTTGACGTTCAGGAACGCATCGCTGCCACCCGCGTCAAGGCGGCCATGGACGCTGCGGCTGCCGCCGGCGTCGCTTGCGAAGGCCATACCGTCGAGGCCTTGCATGCCTGGGAAGCCATCATCGAACATGCGAGCAGCAATCAATGTGACTTGGTTGTTATGGCCTCGCATGGCCGGCGCGGTGTGCAAGCCTTGTTGCTCGGCAGCGAGACGCAGAAGGTGCTGACCCACTGCACCACACCGGTGCTCGTGGTTCGCTAAACCAGCTGGGGCCTGACTCAGTGGCCGTGGCCGCCGTGACTGGAAACCGCCACGACCATCACCACCAGCCCCAAGCCGCCGCCCAGCCAGGCCAGTTGCAGCACCGTTTCGCGCCAGGGCAGGCGGCGCTGCAACTGCGGAATCAAATCCGCCACCGCGACATAGATAAAGCTGCTGCTTGCGGCCACCAGCAGATAGGGGAACAAGCTTTCCCAGGGGCCGACCAAAAAGTAGCCGACGACGCCGCCTATCACCGCGGCCAGGCCGGACAGCGCGTTGAACAACAAGGCCTTGGAGCGTGAGAAGCCGGCATTGAGCAGCACGATGTAGTCGCCCACCTCTTGTGGGATTTCATGCGCAATGATGGCCAGCGAGGTCACCAGTCCCAAATAGGGGTCGGTCAAAAAAGCCGCCGCAATGATGATGCCGTCGCAGAAGTTGTGGATGCTGTCGCCGACCAGCACACTGGTGCCGCCCTTGCCGGCCTGCTCGACGTCAAAGTGATGATGATGGTGATGGCCATCGCCCTCATGGTGATGGGTGTGACGGTACAGCTCAGCCTTCTCGAGCAAAAAGAAAAACATCAGGCCGCCCAACAGCGTCATGAACAGCGACTGCGGGCTGGCGCGGCCATCAAAGGCTTCGGGAAGCACTTGCAACAAGGCCGTGCCCAGCAAGATGCCGGTCGATAAGCTGACCAAATGTTTGACCACACGCCCCAAGAGGCTCACGGTCAGGCTGGCGGCAATCAAGACCGACAGCAGCCCGCCGGCCAAGGTCGCCAGCACGATATAGAGAAGAGTCATGGTTTTCCAGTGAACTGCAGGCCCAAACTAGAACCGCGCCCAGTCGGCGCGGCTTAAATTCAGGCAGCCGCGCGTCGCGCAGGCCAACATCTTATCAACCGTGTCAAGCGGCAAGCCTTCCCGGCGGACTCGGCTCGGCTGTTGTTATCCGGCGCAGGCAGGCGCCCGAGCGCATGAAAGCGCATCGGCTGTCCCAAATTTGTCGTCATTTACACCGACAATCGCGCGCATGAATTTGCCCGCTACTCCCTTGAGCTCCGACCTAGCCGCCCCACTTGCCGCCATCGACATGGGCTCCAACAGCTTCCGACTGGAAATTGCGCATATGCCGCGCGGCCAGTACAAGCGTCTCGAATACCTGAAAGAAACCGTACGCCTGGGCGCTGGCTTGGACGCCGAGGGCATGTTGACCGAAGCGGCGATGCAGCGCGGGCTGGACTGTCTGGCTCGCTTTGCCAAGCGGCTGAACGGATTCCCCGCCGTGCGTGTGCGTGCCGTCGCGACGCAAACCTTGCGCGAAGCACGCAACCGCAACGCATTTTTGGAGCGTGCCAAAGAAACCTTGGGTTTCCCGATCGAGGTGATTTCGGGCCGCGAAGAGGCGCGGCTGATCTTTGCCGGCGTGGCGCGCATGCAGCCGTCCAACTTGCCACGCCTGGTAATCGACATTGGCGGGCGTTCGACCGAGATGATTCTGGGCAAGGGCCGCAAGCCGCAGCGAGCCGAATCCTTTCAGGTCGGCAGTGTCAGCCTATCCTTGCGCTTCTTCCCCGAGGGCAAGTTCACCGCTGACGCCTTCCGCGCGGCCCAGGTCGCGGCCGGCGCCGAGTTGGAAGAAGCCTTGACGCTGTTCAAGCCGGCCCTGTGGCAAGAGGCACTGGGCTCCTCAGGCACGGTCGGCGCGGTGGCGCAAATTCTGGCCGCCAGCGGCGTGACCGATGGCCGCATCACCCAAGCCGCGCTGCGCTGGTGTATTGAGCAGGCCTTGGCGGCTGGCAGCATGGACAAGCTCAAGCTGCCCGGCCTGAAAGAAGACCGCCGCGCCGTGGTCGGTGGCGGCCTGTGCATCCTCTACACCTTGCTGACGCAGTTCGGCATCGAGGAGTTGCTGCCCGCCAAGGGAGCGCTGCGCCAAGGCGTTATCTTCGATCTGATCGAACGGCTTGAAGCCGAAAGCGCCGCCGCCCTGGGCCTGACCGCGCTCGATATGCGTGACGCTTCGGTCGCGGGCCTGCAGCAGCGTTTCTCCGTTGACCTGCAACAGGCCGGCCGCGTGCAGGCGGTGGCCGAAGCGCTGCACCGCCAACTGCTGCCACGCACAGACGGGGAACGCCGGCGCGAGTTGCACTGGGCGGCCGCCTTGCACGAGATCGGCATGATGGTCTCGCACCACGACCACCACCGCCACAGCGCTTATTTGCTGGCCCATGTGGACGCAGCCGGCTTCTCGCAAGACCAGCTCAAGCGCCTGGGCGACTTGGCCCTGGGTCAGCGCGGTGGCCTGCGCAAGCTGGATGGCTTGCTCGATGATGAGAGCCTGCTCTGGCAATTGCTGAGCTTGCGACTGGCCTCGATCAAATGCCATGCACGCAGCACGGTCAACCCCTTGGCCATGCGACTGAGCCGCCAAGGCCGACGGGTGCAATTGACGCTCCCCAAAGGCTGGGCCGCCGAGCATCCCAGGACTCACTTTTTGCTGCAAGAAGAAGCGCTGGCCTGGGGCCGTAGCGGCGTGCTGGAATTGACGATCGCCTAAAGAAAGTCCGGCGCCTGCACCGCCTGCAGCAGCAGCTCGGACTGCCCGTCACGCTCGCGCGAGCGCAGCCACCAGACTGCGCCCTTCTTGACGGACCAGGGCTGGTCATGCCCGGTCAAGAGCAGCGCCGCCAACATGCCCAGCGTGGGCTGATGGCCGATCAGCAGCGTGGGCTCGGTCGCATCCGGCCAACGTGCAGCGGCCAGCAGGTCTTCAACGCTGGCGTCGGGCGCAATGCTGGGGACGATGCGGAACTCCCGCCCCAGCGCTTCGGCCGTGCTGACGGTACGCTGCGCCGGGCTGACCAGCACGCGCGTGCTGGCCGTCATGCGCTGGTTCAACCATGCTGCCATGCGCTTGGCCTGGCGCTCTCCCTTGGGCGTCAGACAGCGCTGCAGGTCGGTGCTGCCTTCGCGCAGCAATTCAGCCTCGGCATGACGCCACAAGATCAAATCCATTGCGCCAGCCCCATCAATTCTCTAAAAAGCGCCGCATCAAGGCTTGCTGAGCACTGATGCCCCCGCCGCCGACTCTTGTGGATCGTCCATCGGGGCCGAGCTGCCAGGCATCCAGGCTGTCATGCAAATAGGGTTGCAGCGCTTCGTCGATGACGCGCTGGCGCAGCTTGGGGTCTTGCACCGGCCAAGCGATCTCGATACGGCGGAACATATTGCGGCTCATCCAATCCGCGCTGGACAAGTACAAGGCCTCGTCCGCATCCGTCGGGCCCCAGCGGAAATAGCTGATCCGCGTGTGCTCCAAAAAGCGCCCCACCACCGAGCGCACCACGATGTTGTCGCTGATCCCGGGCAAGCCGGGCGGCAGCATGCATGCGCCGCGCACGATCAAATCGATCTTGGCGCCGGCCTGCGCCGCACTCAAGAGTCCGTTGATCAACTCGGTGTCGGTCAAGGCATTGATCTTGACGACGATGCGCGCCGGCCGGCCCTCGCGCGCAGCCTGCTCCACCCGGGCCAAATACTCCATCATGCTGCTGTGCAGATTGAACGGCGCCAACAAAAGCCGGCGCGGCATCTTGATCTTGCCCAGCGAAGCCAGCTGACGGAAAACCGAATCGGCATCCGAGGTCAGCTCGGGATCGGCCGTCAAATAACCCAGATCGGTATAGAGCAGCGCCGTCTTGGGGTTGTAGTTGCCTGTCGACAAATGGGCATAACGCTTGAAACGATTGCCCTCGCGGCGCGTGATCAGCATCAGCTTGCCGTGGGTCTTGAAGCCCACAATGCCGTACACCACCTGCGCGCCGACGGCTTCCAGCCTTTCGGCCCAATTGATATTGGCCTCCTCGTCGAAGCGCGCCTTCAGCTCGACCACCGCCATCACTTCCTTGCCGCGCCTGGCCGCCTCGATCAGCAAATCCATCAACACCGACTTGCTGCCGGTGCGATAAATCGTCAGCTTGATGGCCATCACAGCCGGGTCTTCGACCGCCTCGCGCAAAAACTGCACGACCGGGTCGAAACTCTCAAAGGGGTGGTGCAACAGTACATCGCCCTTGCGTATGCACTCAAAAATCGACTTTTGACGCGGTAAACGCCACTCCGGCCAAACCGGCTCATGCGGCACAAAGCGCAGCTCCGGCGCATCGGTCTGATCAATCAACTCATTCAAGCGCACCAGATTGACCGGCCCGTTGACGCGGTAGAGCGCGGCGGCCGGCAACTCAAACTGTTCAAGCAAAAAGTCCGCCAACTCGGCCGGACAGCTTTTGGTCACCTCCAAGCGCACGGCGCGCCCGAAGTTGCGTGTCGTCAGGCCGGAGCGCAGTGCGTGGCGCAGATTGGCGATCTCTTCTTCGTCCACCTCCAACTCGGAATCGCGCGTCACACGGAACTGCGAAAAAGACTCGACCTTGCGCCCAGAGAACAGCTCCTCCAGATGCGCGCGGATGACGCTGGTCAGCAAAGCGAAGGCCTGCTGACCATCGCTGAGCGCGGCAGGCAGCTTGATCACGCGCGGCAGCACCCGGGGCACCTTGACGATGGCGATACGGTTGTCGCGACCGAAAGCATCTTTGCCCGACAAGCGCGCGATGAAGTGCAGCGACTTGTTGGCCACTTGCGGGAACGGGTGCGCGGGGTCCAGCCCCACCGGCACCAAGAGCGGGCGCACCTCGCGCTCGAAATACTTGGCCACCCACAAGCGCTGCGCGTCGTTGCGATCGGCGTGGTTGAGGATGGTGATCTTCTCGGCCAGCATCTTGGGCGCGAGTTGCTCATTGAAGATCGAATATTGCTCGTCGATCAGCGCATGGGCGGCGCGGGCAACGCGCTCCACATCACGCGCATTGATCGAAGACTGCGGGTCGCGCGCGGCGTCCAGCATGTCGGCAAAGCGCACCTCGAAGAATTCATCCAGATTCGAGGACACGATGCAGACATAGCGCAGCCGCTCCAGCAGCGGCACATCGACGCGCTGCGCCTGCGCCAGCACCCGCCGGTTGAATTCAAGAATGGCTTGCTCTCGGCTGAGCAAGGCGATGGGCTGCGTGTTTAGGGTCATGAGCCTATTTTAATTGAGCTAGCGCAACCCCGACCGACGCCGGCTGTGCAGCAACACCCTTCGCCACCGGACGGCGGTAACGCTCACTCCAGTCCAATATCTCCAGCCGCCCGTCAGCATGCTCGACCAAGGCCGTCAGGCTCTCGACCCAGTCGCCATCGTTGGCGTAGAGGATGCCGTCGATCTCGCGCAGCTCGGCATGGTGGATATGGCCACAAACCACGCCGTGCACGCCGCGCTTGCGCGCCTCGCGAGCGACGGCGACCTCGAAGTCGGAAATAAAACTGACCGCCCGTTTGACCTTGAGCTTCAGGTATTTGGACAAGCTCCAATAGGGCAAACCCATGCGGGCACGCAGCCGGTTCAGGTAGCTGTTGAGCTTCAAGGTGAACTCGTAGGCGGTGTCGCCCACATGCGCCAGCCACTTGGCGCATTGGATGACGCCGTCGAACAAGTCGCCATGCGTGATCCAGAGCGTGCGGCCATCGGCCGTCTCATGAATCCAATCTTGCACGACCTCAATGCCGCCGAAGTCATGATTGACGTACTTGCGCGCAAACTCGTCGTGGTTGCCGGGAATAAAAATCACCCGGCAGCCTTTGCGTGCCTTGCGCAGCAGTTTTTGCACCACATCGTTGTGAGCCTGCGGCCAATACCAGCTGCGGCGCAACTGCCAGCCATCAATGATGTCGCCGACCAAGAACAGCTGCTCGCATTCAACCTCGCGCAAGAATTCCAGCAAGGCCTCGGCCTGACAGCCGGGCGTGCCCAGATGAATGTCCGAAATCCAGACGGTGCGAAAGCGCTGACTCGGCTCATCGGCGCCGGCAGTGGCTTCAGCGTCATCAAGCGCTGGGTTGGCAAGGGCGGCGGCGGCGCGCGCCAGGGCGGAGTCGTGCTGCATGGCTGGGAAGCTTGACGCGCGGGCGTGTCGCGGCCGTGGCAACTCGGTGAAGCTTGCGTGACAAGCACTCGATCCGCGGGCTGCCCGGATAATCAGCCCCATGCACCTGATGATTCCCCATACCAGCGCCGTCGGCGAGGCCGCCTCCCACACGCTGGGTGAACTGACCCTCCCCCATCTCGCCGAATTGCTGCCGCTGCTCACGCCGGTCGGCGCGCCAATAGGTAGCGACGAATACAGCTTCAACACGCCTTTTGAGCTGGCCCTTGCCCAACTGCGCGGTGCGCCTGCAGTTGAGGACGGCTGCTTGCCCACCGCAGCCTGGGGGCTGGCAAAAGATCCGGCCGGCCCTGAGGCCTGGGCCCAACTGAGCCCCATTCACCTGTCGGTCGGCAGTGACCAAATCACTGCCCTGCCCCCACAAGCGCTGGCGCTGACCGAGGCCGAGTCGCAAGCCTTCTTCAACAGCTTGGCCGAACTGTGGCCGGCGGACGAGGGCTGGGCCGCGCAGTGGCGGGGCCGCGATCAATGGCTGATCGCCCACCCCAGCTTTGCCGGCCTGCGCAGCGCCAGCCTAGAGCGGGTGGTGCAGCGCAATGTGGACCCCTGGATGCCGCAAGCCCGGCGTTTGCGGACGCTGCAAAACGAGGTGCAGATGCTCTTGCATGGACACCCTTTGAATGAGGCCCGCGAGGCAGTCGGCGCCTTGGCCCTGAATTCGGTCTGGATCAGCGGCTGCGGCGTTGCCCGCGGCGGCCCCTTGCCGGCCGATTTACAAATCGAGGAGGGTCTGCGTGAGCCGCTGCTGGCGGGCGACTGGCAGGCCTGGAGCGATGCCTGGGTGCGACTCGACGCCGGCCCTGTGGCGGCTTTGTTGGCGAGGGCCAGGCAGGGCGAAACTGGCCTGCGCCTCACGCTTTGCGGTGAGCGCTTGGCGAGCAGTTGGTCGCTGAAGCCACGCCCGCGCCTGCAAAGGCTCTGGCAGTCCTTGCGGTCAAGCCGCAGCAACACCGCCAGCATCTTGGGGGCGCTATGAGCGCCGGCCCGCAGCTGATTCAGCGGCCGGCCGCGCCGCGTGCCGCCTGGGCACTGGAGCAAGCGGGGCTGTCGCCGCTGCTGGCACAGCTGTTTGCGGCGCGCGGCGTCAAAACTGCCGAGGAACTGGACGACGGCCTGGGGCGCTTGCTGCCGCCCTCGGGCCTGAAGGGTATCGCCGACGCGGCGCGACTGCTGGCCGATTGCATCGAAGCGCAGGCGCGCATCTGCATCGTCGCCGACTATGACTGCGACGGCGCGACCGCCTGCACCGTGGCGCTGCGGGGTTTGGCCTTGCTGGGCGCCAAGCCGGCGCAGCTGGGCTATGTGGTGCCCGACCGTGCCATTCACGGCTACGGGCTGACGCCGGCCATCGTCGACCTGGCGCTGGCCCAACAAGGGCCGCGCCCGCAGCTCTTGATGACGGTCGACAACGGCATCGCCAGCATTGCCGGCATTGCGCACGCCAAGGCGCTGGGCCTGCAGGTGCTGGTGACCGACCATCACCTGCCCGCTGTCTTCGACGGCGTCACCGAGTTGCCCGAGGCGGCGGCCATCGTCAACCCCAGCCAGCCCGGCTGCACATTCGAGAGCAAAAATTTGGCCGGCGTCGGCGTTGCTTTTTACGTGCTGCTGGCGCTGCGCAGCGAGTTGCGCACGCGCGGGCATTTCGACGCGCAAAGCCAGCCCAAGCTGGACGGCCTGCTTGACTTGGTGGCCCTGGGTACGGTGGCCGATGTGGTCAGGCTTGATGCCAACAACCGCCGTCTGGTCTCGCAGGGCTTGAAGCGCATGCGCGCCGGTAGGGCGCACCCCGGCGTGGCCGCCTTGTTCAGCGCCGCGGGCCGCGACAGCGCGCGCGCCAACGCCTTCGATCTGGGCTTCGCGCTGGGGCCGCGCATCAATGCGGCAGGCCGCCTGTCCGATATGACGCTGGGCATCGAGTGCCTGCTGACCGACGACCCCGGCCGCGCGCTGGAGTTGGCCAAGCAGCTTGACGCCATCAACCGCGAGCGCCGCGTGATCGAGGCCGATATGCGCGAGCAGGCCGAGTTCAAGCTCGATGCGCTGCTGCAAGACCCGCGCCTGAAGGGTGAGCCGCCGCCGGCGCTGGCGATCTTCGAGGCCGAATTCCACGAAGGCGTGGTCGGCATCATCGCCTCGCGCCTGAAGGACCGCGTGCACCGGCCGACCTTTGTGTTCGCGCGCGGCGCCGACGGCCAGCTCAAGGGCTCGGGCCGCTCGATTGCCGGCTTTCATCTGCGCGACGCGCTGGATCTGATCAGCAAACGCCACCCCGCTTTGCTGAAGAAGTTTGGCGGCCACGCGATGGCGGCCGGCTGCACGCTGGCGGATGACGGCTTTGAGCCCTTTGAAGCGGCCTTGCGCGAGGTGGCCGGTGAATGGCTGGATGCCAGCGCCCTGACCCGCACCCTGCGCACCGACGGCCCCTTGGCGCCCGAGCACTTCAAGCCCGACAGCGTGCGGGCGCTGGAGGCGCAGGTCTGGGGTCAGGCCTTCGAGGCGCCGCTGTTTTGCGACGCAGTCGAAATCATCTCGCAGCGCATCGTGGGCGAAAAGCACACCAAGCTGCGGCTGCGCCAAGCCGGTCAGCTGCGGGATGCGATCTGGTTCGGCCATATCGAGCCGCTACCCAGCCAAGGCCAGATGGCTTACCGGCTCAGCCTGGACGAGTACCAGGGGCAACAACGGGTGCAAATGATTGTTGAAGCAATGGTGTGAGGCCTGCTCTTTTAGAATGCCGCTGTGAGCACCTCTACATTGACCTTCCCTGATCGCGTCAATCACCTGACGAACGCCGACCTGCATTGCCACTCCAAGGTGTCCGACGGCACGCTGGAGCCGGAAGCGCTGGCGGCGCGGGCCAAGGCCAATGGTGTGACGTTATGGGCATTGACTGATCATGACGAAGTGGCCGGGCAGCAGCGCGCGCTGGACGCGGCGCTGGCGCTGGGCCTGCCCTATTTGACCGGCGTCGAGGTGTCGGTCAGCTTCGCGGGTCAGGTCGTGCACATCGTAGGCCTGGGCTTTGATCACCACAACGAGCCCTTGCTTGCGGGCTTGCGCGCCACCCGCGGCGGGCGCGAGCAGCGCGCGCGTGAGATGGCGGCAGGTTTGGCTCAAGTCGGCATCAAAGACGCTTACGAAGGCGCGCTGAAGTATGTCGGCAACCCGGAGTTGATCTCGCGCACCCACTTCGCGCGCTTTCTGGTCGAGGCCGGCCATTGCAGCGATATCTCCGAGGTGTTTCGCCGTTACCTCACCGAAGGCAAGCCCGGTTATGTCGAGCACCGTTGGGCACGCCTGGGCGACGCAATGCGCTGGATTTTGGAGGCCGGCGGCCAAGCGGTGATTGCCCATCCGGCCCGCTACAGCTTCACGCCAACCGAAGAATATGCGCTGATCACCGAATTCATTGCCCACGGCGGACGCGGCATCGAAGTCGTCACCGGCAGCCACAGCGACGCCGATGCGGCCAAGTACACCGAGACCGCCCTGGAATTCGCCTTGCTCGCCTCGCGCGGCTCCGACTTTCACTCGCCCGAGGAAAGCCGCACCGACCTGGGACAACTGAAGGATTTGTCGGGACGCTTGAGCCCGATCTGGCAACTGTTGGATACGCGCATCCATTGGCCGCCGGCCGCGCGGCAGTAGGCGCTATTTGAGCCAGCGGCGGTACACAATTGCCGCATGGCCCAATATTTCGAAGTTCACCCCGAAAACCCGCAGCAACGCTTTCTCAAACAAGCGGCGCAAATCATCAATGCAGGCGGCATCGGCGCAATCCCGACCGACTCCAGCTACGCCTTCGTCTGCCGCCTTGACGACAAGACCGCCGCCGAATCGCTGCGGCGCATTCGCGGCATCGACGACAAGCATCACCTGACGCTGCTGTGCCGCGACCTGAGCGAGTTGGCCAGCTACGCCCGCGTCGACAACAGCCAGTACCGCCTGCTCAAGCTGGCAACGCCGGGTCCTTTCACCTTCATTCTGGAGGCCACCAAGGAAGTGCCGCGCCGGCTTTCTCACCCCTCGCGCCGTACCATCGGTCTGCGCGTGCCCGAGCATCGGGTCACGCAGGAACTCTTGGCCCTGCTGGGCCAGCCCTTGTTGGCAACTACGCTGATCGCCCCCGGCGAGACCGAACCGATGAACGACGCGCGCGAGATCTCGGATCGTTTTGATCGCTTGCTGCAAGTCATCGTCGATGCCGGGGCCTGCCCACTTGAGCCCACCACGGTGATTGATCTGACCGGCGAAACGGCGCAAATCATTCGATTGGGTCGCGGCGATCCAGTTACGCTAGGCCTCGCTACAGATTAATCCCCAAAAAAACTGCGCAAGAAGTGCTCAAGAAGTTTGGGGGGCAGTCGATGTAGCTTTGGTCTACCGTAATCCACATGGGGTGGAACGGAAACGCCGCCGGCCGCGGCACGGAAGAAAGCGCTCCCATGAACTTCCTTAGCAAGCTGCGTATCAGCCAGCGCCTGGCACTGAGCTATGGTCTGCTGATTATTTTGCTCACCATCATCGGTGGCTACGGCGCATACAGCGCCAACCGCCTCGCCAAGGACTTGGATCAAACCGCCAAGCAAAGCCTGGTCAAAATCGCCGCCGCCAACGGGCTGGAAAGTCAAGTCAGCATCGTGGCCCGGGCCTCCCGCGACCTGCTGCTGCTGGACTCGGCAGGAGCGATCAAGAAGCAAAAAACACTGATCGACGGTGCCTTGCAAGAGAGTGAGAAGCAACTCGCGGCGCTGCTCAGCAACCCCGAACAAGGTCGCGAGACCGAGCTGCTCAGTCAAATCAAGGACGCTCAGGCCAAGTTCTTCGCCTCGATCGCCAAGTTCCGCAAGGTTCAAATTGACGGCAGCCCCGACGAAGCCCGCGAAAGCCTGATCACCGATGTGCGTCCGGCCCAGCAAAGCTATCAAGACGGGCTCAAAGGCCTGGTCGATCTGCAGTTCGAGAACGCCAATGAATTGGCTGTTTCGGGCGGCGAGCTGGCCCGCAATTCGGTCTTGGTGACCGTGATCTTGGTCATCGCCGCAGTCTTGATCGGCAGCTTCGGCGGCTTGGCGATTGTTCGCTCCATCACTGTGCCTATCAAGCAGGCTCAAGCCGCCGCGGAAGCCATTCGCAATGGTGATCTGACCCATCAATTCGAAGCCGCCGGCTCTGACGAGCTGGGGCAGATGCTGGACTCGATGCAAGCCATGCAGCAGGCCTTGGCCGGGGTGGTTGGCAGCGTCGGCGCGGCAGCCAACGACGTCGCGGAGAGCACTGGGCAAATCGTCAGCGGCAATGGGGATCTGTCAGACCGCACCGCTCGCTCGGCCTCCAGCCTGCAAAACACCGCCGCCTCAGTCGAAGAGATAGCAGCCAATCTGAGCGGAGCCAGCGAGCTGACCCGCAAGGCCGCAGGTATTGCCACCAAGGCCCGCAACTCGGCTTCGGCCGGCGGCAAGGTGGTGTCGCAAGTGGTTGCCACCATGCAAGAAATCAGCGCCAGCTCGCACAAGATTGGCGACATCATCGGCGTGATTGACGGCATCGCCTTCCAAACCAATATCTTGGCGCTGAACGCAGCCGTTGAGGCGGCCCGTGCCGGCGAGCATGGCCGCGGCTTCGCCGTGGTGGCGTCCGAAGTGCGGGCGCTGGCCTCACGCGCAGCCGGTGCCGCCAAGGAGATCAAGGTGCTGATTCAAGAGTCGACCGTCAAGGTTGAAACCGGCACCGCCTTGGTCAACAATGCCGGCGTCACCATCAGCAGCGTCGTCAACGAAGTCAATGACATGGGCAAGTTGATCGAGGAGATTTCGCACTCCGCGCAAGAGCAAGCCACCGGCGTTGGCGTGGTCAATCACTCGATGAACGAGTTGGACCGCAGTACCCAGCAAAACGCTTCTTTGGTCAGTGCACTGAGCAAGTCCACCGAGGCCTTGACCAGTTCCTCTTCGCGACTCTTGGAAGCGGTTGGATTTTTCCGTGTTCACTGAGGCGATCAGCAGCCATAATCAATTAGCACTACGCAAGGATAGCAATGAGCCTCATCACTTCATTCCTGCCCAAAATTTCGCGCTCGGGCCTGGGCCTGATCGGCGCTGTGTTGATCGCTGCCAGCGCCATCGCAGCGCCGCCGCCCAAGGTCTTGAAAAAAGTCCCGCCGGAATTCCCCGCCGCCGCCGTCAAGAAAGGCGTCACCTCGGGCACCGTGAAGGCTCAGTTGGCGATTGCCGCCGATGGCAAGGTCACCGAGGTCACCATTCTGGAAACCTCGTCGCCCAAACTATTCGACCGCGCCGTGATTGAGGCGCTGATGGAATGGCGTTTTGAAGGCAGTGGCGAAAAACGCACACATGAAATGACGCTGGTGTTCAACGAATGAACCCGCATCGGTTTTAACGATCAATTGATTGAAAAGAGGCCTAGCCTAGGATCGCAATGAGAAAAAACAACACTCCCCTGACTTCATGGCTTCGCGCCGGCCTGGGCTTGCTCAGCGCATTGCTGATCGCCACCAGCGCGGTCGCGGCGCCCAAGGTGCTCAAGAAAGTGCCGCCGGAGTTTCCATCGGCCGCCACCAAAAAAGGCGTCACCTCAGGCTCAGTGAAGGCGCAATTGCAGATTGGGCCCGACGGCAAAGTCACGGATGTGGTGATTCTGGAAGCCACCCCGCCCAAGCTGTTTGACAAGGCCGTGGTCGAGGCCTTGATGGAATGGCGCTTTGAAGGCAACGGCGAAAAGCAAACTCACGAACTCAAACTCGTCTTCAACAGCGAGGACTGAGCTCGCACTGATGAAGCCGGGAGGCTTCATCAGGCTAGCTCAGGCTTGGGCGCGATACCAGCGGCCAAGCTGAGGCCGCGCCCCTAAGCCTTCGCCCCAGCCGTCAGCAACTCCACCATGCGTTGCTTATCAAAGCCCACAATGCGCTGACCCCTGACCAAAAAGGTCGGTGTTCCAGGCGACATTTGGGCACGATACAAATCGGCACAAGCAGCATTGGTCTCGATGAAGCACTCGCTATAGCTGATGCGCTCGGCATCCAGCCAGGTGCGCGCACGGCGGCAAAAGACGCAGTCGGTGCTGGACAGCATGACGATGTCGCCAGGCTGCACCGAAGCCCGCAGCTTCTCCGCCTGAGCGCGCGCCTGCCAGTCTCGGGCCGCTTGCGAGCCGCCCAAGACCAGCAAAACAATCACCAGCAAAGGCGCGTACTCGCGCAGCTTGGCCAAAAAGCGCGTTTTGACGCTCAGTGCTGGCAAGGATTCTGACGCGGGCTCGTGCATTCGAAATCTCAAGCGTCAACAGCCTCGCGGGTCAAACCGCAGCCGTCACCACAATCTCGACCTTCCACTCGGGTCGGGCCAACTTGGCCTCGACCGTGGCGCGTGGCGGCGTGTGGCCGGGCACGACCCACGCATCCCAAGCGGCATTCATGCCTGGGAAGTCGGCCAGGTCGGCGATGAAAATCTGTGCCCGCAAGATCTTGGTCTTGTCGCTGCCGGCCCGGGCCAGCAAGGCATCAATGGCCGCCAAGACCTGACCCGTCTGGCCCGTGATGTCTTGGCTGGCATCTTCCGGCACCTGGCCAGCCAAATACACGACGCCGTTAAAAACCGCCATTTCGGACATACGGGCGCCGACGTCAAATCTCTCGATACTCATTTCAGTTACCTTTTTTCTTCGGATGCTTGTGGGAATGACCATGGGCGTGAGGGCCCACACCATGGGGATGCTTCTTGCTGCTGTCGGCCGGCGGCACGGCGCCGCTGGCTTTTTGCCCAAGTCGGCTTTCGGTACCCTTGAGCAGCTTTTTGATGTTCTCGGCATGGCGCCACACCAGCAGCAGGCCAATCACGACCAAGACGCCGACGATGGGGCCGGCACCCCAAATCAACATTTGATAGATCGGCGCAAAAGCGGCCGAGACCAGCGCCGCCAGCGAGGAATAGCGCGAAAAGTAGGCAATGATGACCCAGGTCGCCAGCGTCGCGGCGCCCAGCAAAGGGTTCAAAGCCATGATCACGCCGGCCGCTGTCGCCACACCCTTGCCGCCTTTGAAGCGGAAGAACACCGGCCACAAATGCCCTAGAAAAGCCGTCAGGCCCACCAAGGCAGCCGTGCCCTCGCCCAAACCGAAGCGTGCACCGAAGATCAACACCAGTAAAACCGCGACGTAACCCTTCAAGGCATCAAACAAAAGCGTCAGCACGGCGGCCACCTTATTGCCCGAACGCAGCACATTGGTGGCGCCGGGATTGCCCGAGCCGTAGCTACGCGGATCGGACAGGCCCATCACACGGCTGATGATGACGGCAAAGGACAGCGAGCCGCAGAGGTAGCCGAATACGCCGGCCAGCAGGGGGAAAAGTAGATCTTGCATGGGGCGCTATTGTGGCCGCATTGCGCTTAAAGTTTTCTCGATACATCCAACAATGCGGGCGAGCACGCAGTGCGCCTAGTCTGCACCGGCGCAGCTGACCGCCTTGGCCTGCAGCAGTTCGGGCAAGATTTTCGGGTCAATGCCGACCAAAAAACCGCGTCGCCCGCCATTGATACAGATGCCGGGCAGCTCCAACACGGTCGCCTCCACAAACACCGGCATTGCTTTGCGCAAGCCAAAGGGCGAGGTGCCACCGACCAAATAGCCGCTGTGGCGCTGCGCCACTTCGGGCTTGCAGGGCTCGACCTTTTTGCAAGGGATTTGGCGCGCCAAAGCCTTCAGGCTGACCTGCGCGTCACCGTGCATCAGCACGATCAAGGGATGCGCCTTTTCGTCCTGCATCACCAGCGTCTTGATCACGCTATGTTCAGCAACACCTAGCTGACGCGCCGATTCAGCGGTGCCTCCGCGCTCCACATAATCGTAAACATGCTCGGTAAATGCAATTCTGTGTTGCCGCAAGAACTGCGTCGCCGGCGTCTCGCTGACATGGGTGGGTTTCTTGGCCATGCACCGATTTTCACCGATCTACCGGCAGGCTTGCGCGCTGCAGGCAGAATCGAGCCTCCCTAGCCCGCTCATCGCTGCCCCAATGATTAGTCCTAAGCCCGAACTCACTCGCACCATGCTCGCCATCCTGAGCATCGCCCTGCTGATGTTCACTTCGCTGTGGATACTGTCGCCCTTCATTGGCGGCTTGATCTGGGGCACGATGATCGTCGTGGCCACTTGGCCGATGATGCTCGCCCTGCAACGGCGCTTGTGGGGGCGGCGCAGCTTGGCGACCTTGGTGATGGTGGGCTTGCTCTTGCTGGTCTTGTTTGTGCCGCTGACGATCGCGCTGAGCACCGTCATATCCCATGCCGACCAGGTGGTGGCGATGGCGGGCTCATTGAGCGTATCCGATCTGCCGCAGCCGCCGGCTTGGCTGGCTTCGGTGCCGCTGGTAGGTGAGAACCTGGCTGTTGCCTGGCACAGGATCACGGTCGACGGCATCGCGCCGCTGGTGGCCCTGGCCAAGCCCTATCTGGGCGTAGCGCTCAGATGGACGGCGTCGCAGGCCGGAAGTTTGGGCCTTGTTGGCCTGCAGTTTCTATTGACCGTGGTCTTGGCCGGCATTTTGTACAGCAAGGGCGAAATCGCTGCCCGCACCGTGCGCGGATTTGGCCGGCGCCTCGCCGGCGAGCAGGGCGACGCGGTGATCACCCTGGCCGGCCAGGCGATTCGCGGCGTGGCGCTGGGCATCGTCGTGACGGCCCTGGTGCAGTCGGTGCTGGGGGGCCTGGGCCTGTGGGCCGCTGGTGTGCCGCTGGCGAGTTTGTTGACGGCCGTGATGCTGATGCTGTGCCTGGCGCAGATCGGCGTCGTGCCGGTGCTGCTGCCTGCCGTGGCCTGGCTTTACTGGGGCGGAGACAACCTTTGGGGCACGCTGCTGCTGCTCTGGACCATGGTAGTCGGCACCATGGATAACTTCTTGCGCCCCTGGTTGATCAAGAAAGGCGCCGACTTGCCGCTGCTGCTGATTTTTGCCGGCGTCATTGGCGGCTTGTTCGCCTTCGGCTTGGTCGGCCTTTTCATCGGGCCGGTGGTGTTGGCGGTCACCTACACCTTGCTGAATGCCTGGATCGGGGACGCCTTGCCGGCAAGCCAAGCCCCTGCCGATGCACAGGGTCCGGTCAAAGACCCGCAGCCTTGAAGCTGGCACCCCGTACCTCAAAACGCAGCTGCTGCAAGACTCGCCCCCGCTCGTCCAACAAGCGCAGCACGTGTCGACCGGGCTGGGGAGCCCAAGCCAGATGGCTGCCGCGCCCCAAGAATTTGCCGTTCAGCTCCCAACGACCTGCCTGACCTTCAAAGCGGATCTTCTGAGCCGCTGGCGGGATGTCGGGGTCGAGCGCGTAGATGCTGCCATTGAGTGGGTTGCTGATGCCCAGTCCCTGGTTCGAGCGTTGCTGAGCCGTGGCCCGCATGCGGGTCTGCTCGGTGCCTCGGATAAACCATTCCGGGCGCGCCGGCTCGCGCTCGGCCTCAAACTCGACGCGCTGCTGCACCAGACCAATGGGCGCTTGCGGCGCCCTTGAGGGCTGAGCCCGGTGCAAATAGCCGGCCAGCTTGGCCCATACGGGTGCGGCCCCGCTAACCCCGCTGACCCCATGCATGGCCTCGCCGCTGGCATTGCCGACCCACACGCCAATCGTGTAGCGGGAGGTGAAGCCCAGACACCAGTTGTCGCGCATGTCCTTGCTGGTGCCGGTCTTGACCGCCGCAAAGCCGGCGCTGGCCAGCACGCTGTCGAAGCCGAAGGTGCGAGCACGGGCGCTGTTGTCGGCCAAGATGTCGGCGGTGATGAAGCTGGCCGCCGCTGTGCTGACGCGCCTCGGCGCGGCGTTGGCGGTGGGGCTGGAGGAATTGGAGCCGGCGCGCTGATTCAAAGGCACTGGGCTGTATTGCCCGCTATTGGCCATGCTGCGGTAAGCATTGCTCAGCGCCAACAAGCTGACATCCGAGCTACCCAGCGCCAGCGACAGACCGTAGAAGCCGCTGGTCTCGGGCAGCGCCAGGCCCAGCGCATTGAAGCGATCGAACAATGCTTCGGCCCCTAACATCGCCGTCAAGCGCACGGCCGGCACGTTCAAGCTATTGCCCAGAGCGCTGCGCGCCGACACAAAGCCTTTGAACTCGCGGTCATAGTTCTGAGGCAGATACAGGCCGGCCGGCGTGCTGATCTGCGTTGGCGAGTCATCCAGCAAGCTGGACGACGTGATCAAACGTTTCTCCAAAGCCAGCTGGTAAATGAAGGGCTTCAAGGTCGAGCCTGGCTGGCGGCGTGCCAACACCCCGTCCACCTGCGCTGCACTCGATAACGCTCCGCTGGAGCCCACCCAGGCCAGCACCTGGCCGCTGGCGTTGTCCAGCACCAGCAGGGCACCGTCTTCAACATTGCGACCGGACAACTCAGCGAGCTGCTGCTTCAACAGCGACATGGCATAACGCTGCAGCCCCGCTTCAAGGCTGCTGCGCTGCAGGGCCGGACCATCCGCGCGCAAGAACTGGCGGGCGAAATGCGGCGCCAGCTGCTCGCCCAGCAGCATGGCCGGGCGGCGCGCCAGCAAGGCCTCGGTGTCGCCTTTGAGTGCCTCACATTGCGAGTCTGCGCTGCGGCCCATCAGCTGCAGCAAGCCACAAGCCCGCTGGGCCAGCAGCGCCGGCGCGGCATTGGGGGCGCGCAGCATGGCCGCAGCCAGCGCCGCTTCTTCCGCGTTCAAGCCGCTCGGGTGTTTGGCGAACAGGGTCTGCGCCAAAGCGTTGATGCCGACCACCTCGCCCCGAAGAGGCACGCTGTTCAGATAGGCCTCCAAAATTTGCGCCTTACTCCAGCTGCGCTCCAGCTGCCCTGCCAGCACGACCTGGCCCAGCTTTTGCGAGAGGCTGCGGCCGGCCGCCGGGCGGGCCAAGCCAGCGTCGATCAAGCCGGCCAATTGCATCGTCAAGGTCGAAGCTCCGCTGGTTCGGGTGTTCCACAGATTGCCCCAGGCGCTACGCGCCACCGCCGACCAATCGACGCCGCTGTGCTCGTAAAAACGTTTGTCTTCGCCCAGCAACAAGGCCTGCAACAAGGCCGGAGACACCTCCTCCAGCGCCACCCAGGCCAGCGCGCGGCGCTGGTGATCCAGGCGCAATGTCTGCAGCGCTTCGCCGTTAGCCGCCAGCAGCGTGAAGTCAGACACCCGGTGCGCCGCGCGCACTTGCTCGAAGCTGGCTTGCGCCCAAGCCGGCATGGCCAGGCCCAGCGAAAGACCGAGCCCGCAAACCCAGCGTCGAATCAAGGGGCCACCTCCAAGACCGCTTGCGGCAACTCGCCAAACTGCTCAGGTGCATAGAGCGCCTCGGCGCGCGTGCCTGGCAGCATGAAGCGGCCGGCATTGTTCAGGCGCACGGTGTAGCTCAACTCATGCTTGCCACGCGGCAAGAAGTCGAAATAGCCGCGCCAAGCCTCAAAGCTGCGTTCGATATAGACCGGCCGGCGCCCGAGCGGCGCCGGCGCACTGGCCTGGCTTTGCAAGGCCAGGCTCGAATCTCCGCCCAGGCCCGAGCCCATGATGGCCGCCCCGGCTGGCAAGGGGTCGGACAGCACCACCCAGGTCATATCGCTTTGCGCCTCAAGCTGCAGACGCACCCGCAGCAAGTCGCCGCGCGACCAGCGCCCCGGCACTTTTTGCTCGAGCGGCTGCAGCTCGCGCGTGATCCTGTAGCCCGCATTCAAGGGCTCTTTCAAAGGCACAGCCGCCAGCGATTGAATAGTCACCCAGGGCTTGCCCGCACCTTGTTGCTGCAGCTTCAGCTGACCCTCGCTCCAAGGCAGCAGCAAAGCGGCCCCGTCGGGCTTATGGGCCCAGTCCTGCTTCAAGCTCTGGCTGCCCAGCGACACCAGCGTCTGCCCGGCCGGCTTGACCGACTCAAACTTCTCAGCAAACTTATCCAGCGCCAGCACGCCCCAAAGATTGGCCGTGGTGGTGGCCCACGCGCCTTGGCGCTGGCGAGCCAAGAGGCCCTGCACCATGCGCGGCAGCTCGGCGCTCCAGGCCGGATCATCCAGCGCCGCCAGAGCCAAGCGCGCGGCGTTGCCGTCGGCGCTGTCCATCAGCCACCACCAGGCGTCATCCTCTTCGTTGCTGAACTTCAGCATCGTGCCGGCATAGCTGAGCCGGCTGCGCAGCATCGCTTGCGCCTCGTTGATGCGCTGTTCGCGCTGCGGCGCCTTGGCGTTGCGCGTCAGGAGGCTGAGCCAATCGATCACGGCCGCCGTCGGCCACGTGCTGAGATTGCGCGCATCGACGCTGGCAAAGCCACTCGCGCCGACGCGGCCGTAGCGCGCCAAAGCTTCCAAGGCGGCCAAGCGCCGCACCTCGCCGTCCAGCTGCGCGCTGCGCGGCGACCAGCTCTTGCGCACCAGGCGTCCCTCGACAAAGGCACTCAAGCCGTCCAGCATGCGCTCGCGCGCCGCCGCCGGCAGCTCGCGCCCGGACGCATGTGCGGCCGCCAGCACATAGGCCGTCAGCCTGTCGCTGCCGCCGGCCCGCTCGCCCTCGGTCGGCGGGAAGAAGTTGGCCAGCCCATCCGCATCCAGATAGCCGGGCAGGCGGTTCATCAGCGCCTGCCAGCGCGCGCCGTCATGCAGGCCAATCGCCTGCGAGGTCTGCTGCTCCAGGCAGCTGTAAGGGTAGGTCTCGAAAAATCGCTTGAGCCCCGGCAAGTCTCCGCCCAAGCGCGCTTGCAAGACCACATTGACGCCGCCCCGCTTGGGGCCGCTGGGAGGCCAGGCGTCGGCCGGTGGCGCCACAGCCAGGCTCATGCTGCCATCGACTTGGCTCAGGCTGGCTTGCAAGACCTGCACCTTGACTGCAGGCAGCACGCGCTGGCTGAATTTGAGCCGATCTCGGGCCGGCCCGCCGACCTCCTGTGCCTGCGCTTCCCACTGCAGATCGCCCGCGCCCTCGGGCACCTGCAGCTGCCAGAGCAATTCGCTCGCCGCGCCGGCGGCCAAGCTCAGGTCTTGCGCCGGTGGGTTCTTGATCTGAGCGCCGCCTGGGCTACTGCCCTGCAAGCTAACGCGCAACTTCATGGCCCGGTTGCTGCTATTGCGCAGCGTCAGCGCGGCCTGGAACTGATCCCCCTCGCGCACCAAGGGCGGCAGACCGGACAGCAGCTGCAAATCCTGCGTCACCCGCACCGAGGCTTGGCCGGTGCCAAATTTTTGCGCGCCCGCATCGGCCACCGCCACCAAGCGGAAGCTTGTCAGCGAGTCGTTCAGCGGCACCTCGATCACCGCCTCGCCATTGGCATCCAGCAAGACCTGTGGCCGCCACAGCAGCAAGGTATCGAAGAGCTCGCGCGTCGGCGCGCGCCCGCCGCCCCCGCCCGCCGCCACCGCCTTGCGGCCGTAATGGCGCCGGCCAATGATTTCACTCTGCGCGGTGGCCGTCTCGACGCCCCAGCCGCGGCGCTGAATCAGCGCTTGCAACAAGTCCCACGACGCATTGCCGCGCAGCGCCAGCAAGCCCTCATCAACCGCCGCAAACGCCACTTGCGCGTCGGCCAGCGGGCGGCCGTCTTGGCTCACCTTGACGCGGGTCTGCACGGTCTGGCGCACGCTGTACTGCGGCTTGTCGGTCGTCACCGTGACTTGCAGCTGATGTTCGGCCAAGCCCACTTGCAGCTCGGTCACGCCGAGTTTGAAAGACGGCTTGGCCAGATCCACCATCGCCGTCGGCGCAGGCATGGCGCGGCCCTCGCGGAAGGCGCGCCACCAATCCACCGGCGCGCGCCAGCCCCAGCGGAAAAAGGAATACCAAGGCACCTCAAACACCCGCCCGCGCAGCGCCAGCACGCTGACATAGACGTTAGGCGCCCAGGCCTTGTCGATCTTGAGCTCGATGCTGGGGTCGCTGCCGCGCAGCGTCACGACCTTGGTTTCGATCACGCCCTCGCGCTCCACCGCGACCAGGGCTGTCGCCTCGCGAAACGGCATGCGCACCTGCAGCCTGGCCGTTTCACCCGGCTCGTAACGCTTCTTCTCGGCCAAGACATCGATACGGTCGTCATTGTCTTGCGGGAACCACAACTCGCCTTGGCGGGTCAGCCACACCTGGCTGGCGGCTTGCGCTACGCGGCCCTCGGCGTCCGAGGCTTGCGCCACCAGTTCCACCTCGCCCGCCACGTCCAGCTTGGCCTCGCAGGCCAACAAGCCTTTGTCGTCGCTGCGGCCGCTGCACACGACCCCCAGCGGCTTCACCTCGTTGCGGTTGTCATAAGCATAAAAGCCGCCGACCATGCGTTTGCGCGAGCTGATCATTTGATTCAGGCTCGCCTTCACCTCGATGCGCTGGCCGGCTAGCGGTTTGCCCGCCGTGTCCACGGCCAAGACGCTGAAGCTGAGCTTGCCCTCGGCATTGCTGACCCAGCCCTTGCTGCGCAAACCCAGCACGACTTGGGAAGGCCACAGCGGCAGTACTTGCGCCACCGTCTTGGTTTCGCCATTCGGGTCTTGATAGCTCAGCTCGGCCAGCAACTCACTGGCGCGCTCAATCTTGGGCAAGGGCTTCAACAAGAACTCGGCCGCGCCATTGCGGTCGCTCAGACCGGCTAGCTTGTCTATGACCAACTTGCCGTCGCGCTGAACCGCGTGGCCCTCGCCTTGTGCGCCCTCTCCTTCGGGCTCTTGATAGACAGGCTCGCCCCCATTCGCGCCGCGCTCGCGCGGCGGCTCGAAGGAGAAGTCCTCGAAGCCGGCAAAGCTCAGGCCGCGCGGCCGCAACAAAGCGCTGAGTTTGAGCGGGGCCTGGGCCAAGCCGCCACCCGCCATATAGTTCAGCTGCGCCGTCATGCGCAGCTCGCGCGGGGCTACCGGCAAGGCCTTGGGGCCACTCAGGCGAGCATCGATCAGGGGTACGCGGAACTCCTCAACCCTGAATTCCCCGCTGGGCCAGCTACGGCTGTGCGAAGCCTCAGCCCTGCTCCGCTCCAAGGTGATCTGGTAGCTGCCCAGTTTGGCATTGGCCGGGATTTGCCACTGCGACAGGCTGCTGCGCGCCGTCGGCCAAGTCAGCGGCAAGCTGATCTGCTCACCGCTGCCTTGATGGGTCAGCTTGACGCGGTCAGGCAGTTGTTCGGGCCGGGCCAGGCGCAGACCTTGCAGCGTCTGCAGCCGAAAGAAATGCTTCATTGAGACCGTCTCGCCGGCGCGCAGCAAGCTGCGATCCAAGACCGTGTGGGCTCGCGCATCGGGTTCGGGGCCGTTCGAGGTCGGCAGGCCGAAACGCCAGTTCTCGATGCCTCGGTTCCAGTTGCTGAACACAAAGGCCATATCGCCGGGCTTCTTGATGTCGGCATCGGCCTTGCGGGCGGTGATGAAGAAACCCCGCTCCGCCACGCAGCGCCGGTCATTCCAGTCCGGCTGCACCAGCGCCAGCGGTATTTTTGCCAAGCCCTGCGCATCGCTGCGCCCACTCCACAGCGGCTTGCCGGCGCAGTCATTGACGACCACGTCCGCCTGCGGCACCGGCTGGCCGCGGTCCAACGTGGTCACCCAAACCAGGCTGTTCTCGCGCCCCCATTTGAAGTGCACGCCCAGATTCGTCACCAGCACGCCGGTGCGCACATACATCGCGGCGTCTTTGTCCAGCAAGGAGCGCCCCAGCTTGGCCGAACTCAGCTCGACCACGTGATAGCCGGGCTCGGCCAAGGGCAGGCCTATCACCTCAAAAGGCCGCTCTTGCCCTTGCACCGCGCCAGGCAGGGGCGGCAGCGCCAAGACCTGCGTGGCTTGCTGGCGCGGCAGCAACTCGACCTCGCGCGAGTGCACATAGCGCGTGCTCAACTGGCTGCGCGTCCTGCCGGCTTCATCCACGGTCTTGACCGTCTCTTGCCATTGCGAGGGCGGCAAGCCCAGCTCGCGCGCAGACAGCGACACCTCGTGGGTATGCATCAGCTTGGCGTACCAGGCCAGGACCTCGGCGTCGGTCTGCAAGCGCTTGATGCGGATCTCACCCGGCGGCGACTTGGTGGGCCGGTCGGTGGCATGCCAGTCGGCCTGCACATGGCGCATCGTGATCGGCAGCAAGGCCGCACCGCCAGCGTCCCGCTCAAGCACGCCAAAAGGTGCAGCCGCAAACTTGGCCAGCGGCGGCGCGGCAGCGGTCGCCACCTTGAGCGGGAAGCTCGCAGCATTGCTCAGGGCGCGGCCACTGAGGTCTTTCAAGCCTGCCGGCAGCTCCAGCGTGAATTGGGCGTTTTCGGCCAACGGGGCAGGAAAGCGCAGTTCGCTCAACTCGGGCGTTTTATCGTCCGCCGCCAGCTTGGGCGCCAGAGCAGCACCACTCGCCGCACCATTCGCCGGGCCACCCGCAGGCCTCAAGCGCACTTGCAGCGCCAACTCGCGCGCCACCGGTTCGCTGAACACCAAGCGCAGCGGCCGCACCGGAATGCAAGCTGCATTGGCGCGCTCGCGCTCGCAAGAAAAATCCGCCGTGAAGGGGCGGCGCACCTGGAATTCAAAACGCTGCGTCGCCCCCGCATTGCCGTGGCTCCAGACCAGTTGCAGCTTGGCGCCGGCGGGCAGCGGCCGCTGGCAATGCAGCAACCAATGGCGCCCCTGACTCTTGCTGAGCCGCTGCGAAGCCAGAACCTTGGCGAGCGTGGCTTCGTCGGCAAGCACCGCAGGCAAGCGTTCGCCCAGGCCCTCGACCTCGCACCAAGCGCGCTGGCCAACATCGGCCGCACTCAGGCTCCCGTTGAGCTTGAGCAAGAAATGCTGATCTTCTTCAATCTGGCTGTCCGCCCAAGGCTGGGTTTGCAGCACGATGGCCGCGCCGGTTCTGAATCCGAATTCACGCGGGCCAGTCAAGGCGCCGCCCAGAGGCTTGAAATCGTCTTTCAACAAAATCTGACATTGCATGCCCGCCGCCATGGGCTCGTTCAGGTCGAACAGCCACTCCCGAGCGCTGGCCCAGCGCCCGCTGCCGCCAACCTGGGCGGCGCCCGTTGCACCCGTGCAGCGCAGCGAGGCCGGCGCTGGCAAGCGCGGATCTCCGGCGGCCACCACCGGCTCGGAAAAGCCCAGTCTGATTTGCCTGACTTCGGCCACTTCGCCGCTGGGGCTGACGGCAACAGCCGCCGCATGGGCCGGTGGCCAGGCCAGCGGGCCGAATATCGCCGCCAACAAAAATGCCCGTCGAGATAACTGACCAATCCAGCGTTTCATCTGCCCTCCCAAGCCTTGCTGCTGCACGCCCAAGTCTAGTGCCTGCTTGGGGCTGCCTGCAGGTAGCGCAATGGCAAGGCGCAAGCAATAGAAAAGCCCTCAAGCTGAGCGCCCCTCAAACGAGCGCCCACAAAAAACCCGGCCAAGGCCGGGTTTAACTTGGGCGACGATCCAAACTCAGGGCTTGTTGCCTGTTGGGAAAGGCCAAGCGGCTTGTGGGCTCAGAGCGGTCTTCGCTGCAGGTGCGGCTGCGGCCGGCTTGGCAGCTGCTTTTTTAGCGGCAGGCTTGGCGGCTGGCTTGGCAGCTGCCTTGGCTGCTGGTTTAGCTGCTGGCTTGGCGGCTGGCTTAGCTGGCGCCTTGGCAGGAGCCTTGGCTGGAGCTTTAGCGGGAGCCTTCTTGACGGGCGGGGTCTCCTTCTTGGCTGGCGTTGCAGGCTTCTTTGCAGGAGCTGCAGGCTTCTTCGCAGGCGCAGCGGCCTTCTTGGCTGGAGCCGCAACCTTCTTGGCTGGAGCAGCTGCATTCTTCGCAGGTGCAGCAGCCTTCTTGGCTGGAGCAGCAGCTTTCTTCGCAGGAGCGGCAGCCTTCTTGGCTGGAGCAGCGGCCTTCTTGGCCGGTGCAGCTGCCTTCGGTGCAGCAGCCTTCTTCGCAGGTGCAGCGGCCTTCTTGGCTGGAGCGGCAGCCTTCTTGGCCGGCGCTGCTGCCTTAGGTGCAGCCGCTTTCTTCGCAGGTGCGGCAGCCTTTACGGGAGCTGCGACCTTCTTGGCCGCAGGGGCCGCCTTGGGTGCAGGTACGGCCTTTTTGGCCGGAGCCTTCTTTGCAGTTGCCATTTTCAGTTCTCCTTGATCAAGTGGAAAGAGCACTGCCTGCATGGCCTAGACCGGTGCAGCGCAGTTATTCACCACCCAGATGTCGCTTAAGGTTGGCGCCCCGGTGCGGTGAATTGGGTTGTTGGCTGAACAAAACTTCAGCCAACGAATCTTCTTTAATCAACAACAAACTGGAACAGCGCTGACAAAGGCTCCAAGCCCTTGCCGACTCAGTCCCAGGACAAAGCGCCACCGGATTGGTATTCGATGACGCGGGTTTCGAAGAAGTTGCGTTCCTTCTTCAGGTCAATCATTTCGCTCATCCATGGGAAGGGGTTCTCCTCACCAGGGAAGAGTTCTTCCAAGCCGATCTGTGTCGCACGCCGGTTGGCGATGTAGCGCAGATAGCCCTTGAACATCGATGCATTCATGCCCAACACGCCACGTGGCATGGTGTCTTCGGCATAGGCATATTCCAGATCAACCGCCTTCAGGAACAGCGCCTTGATCTCGGCCTTGAACTCGGGCGTCCACAGATGCGGGTTCTCCAACTTGAGTTGGTTGATCAGGTCGATGCCGAAGTTGCAGTGCATGGACTCATCACGCAAGATGTACTGGTACTGCTCGGCCGCACCTGTCATCTTGTTTTGACGGCCCATCGCCAGGATCTGCGTGAAGCCGACGTAGAAGAACAAGCCCTCCATCAGACAAGCGAAAACGATCAGGCTCTTGAGCAGCGTTTGATCATTCTCGGGCGTGCCGGTATTGAAGTGCGGGTCCATGATCGCGCCGATGAAGGGGATCAGGAACTCATCCTTGTCGCGGATCGACTTGACCTCGTTATAGGCATTGAAGATCTCGGACTCATCCAGACCCAGCGACTCAACGATGTACTGATAAGCGTGGGTATGGATCGCTTCTTCAAAGGCCTGGCGCAGCAGGAATTGGCGGCACTCGGGCGCAGTGATGTGGCGGTAAGTACCCAGCACGATATTGTTGGCGGCGAGCGAATCGGCGGTGACGAAGAAGCCGAGATTGCGCTTGATGATGCGGCGCTCGTCTTCGCTCAAGCCATTCGGGTCTTTCCACAAGGCGATGTCGCGCGACATATTCACTTCTTGCGGCATCCAGTGGTTGGCGCAAGTGGCGAGGTATTTTTCCCAGGCCCATTTGTATTTGAAAGGCACCAACTGGTTGACGTCGGTCTGGCCGTTGATGATGCGCTTGTCGGCGGCGTTGACGCGGCGGGCGGGCGCGGCAGGAGCGGCAGCCGGGCCGAATGCAGGGGCATTCGACGTTAGGGACGCGGCCGCTGTCGCAGCAGCATTGCCAGTCCCAATCGATGAAGGAAATACGGTGGCAGTCGGACCGGCGTTCGCAGCGGGGCTGGGCGCGGGGTTCGCGACATTCGCGGGTGCTTTTTCAGCGGGCTTCAGGTCTTCTTCCCAAACCAACATAGTCTGTTTTCCTATCGAGTCGAATTATCAGAGTGTTGCGTTCAAACACCAAGGACTTCTTGACATTTAGAGGTCTCGCGCGTTGCTCGGCCGCAAATCACATAACTCTGAATTTATGCATACAAAAATCAGCAGATGCCGATGAACAGTGGCATCGCAGGCGACGAGAAAATGGGCCGCCTCAAATCGAGTGGCCCATTTTCTTTTCAACGATTTACTGACAAGCCTCGCAATCAGGGTTGTCAATCGAGCAGAACTTCATGTCGGTCGCGGGCAACTCGGGTTCAGCCGCGGCGACTGGCGCGCTCGAAACACCGGCCGAAACCATGCCTGCCGTTGCACCCGACGAGACCGCATTGAGCTGACCCGACGACTTGACGGTGCTCTTCTCGGCATGCGTGGCGCCCATGGTGCGCAAATAGTAGGTCGTCTTCAAACCGCGCAACCAAGCCAGTTTGTAGGTCTCATCGAGCTTCTTGCCCGAGGCGCCGGCCATATAGATGTTCAGGGACTGAGCCTGGTCGATCCACTTCTGGCGGCGTGCGGCGGCTTCCACCAACCACTGCGTCTCGACTTCGAAGGCGGTCGCGTACAGCGCCTTCAACTCCTCCGGCACGCGGTCGATGCGGCGCAGCGAGCCGTCGAAATGCTTCAGGTCCATCACCATCACGTCGTCCCACAGACCCAAGCGCTTGAGGTCACGCACCAAGGCGTCATTGATGACGGTGAACTCGCCGGACAGGTTCGACTTGACCGACAGATTGCCGAAGCAAGGCTCGATCGAAGCATCCACGCCGATGATGTTGGAGATCGTCGCCGTCGGCGCGATCGCCACGCAATTGCTATTGCGCATGCCGTGCAGTTGGATGCGAGCACGCAGCGCGTCCCAGTCCATCGTCGTCGAACGGTCCACTTCGACATAGCCGCCGCGCTCCTTGGCCAGCAGATCGAGCGAGTCGATCGGCAAGATGCCGCGGTCCCACAGCGAGCCGCGATACGAGGAGTAGCGGCCGCGCTCTTGCGCCAACTCGGTCGAAGCCTGGTAGGCGTAATAGCAGATCGCCTCCATCGAACGATCGGCGAACTCGACCGCCTCATTCGATGCATAGGGCAGACGCAAGGCGTAGAGCGCGTCCTGGAAGCCCATCAGCCCCAAGCCGACCGGGCGGTGACGCAGGTTCGAGTCACGCGCCTTCTTGACCGCGTAGTAGTTGATGTCGATGACGTTGTCGAGCATGCGCATCGCGGTCGAAATCGTCTTTTGCAGCTTGGCGTGGTCAACGCCCTTGCTGCCGTCTTCGCCCAGCACCAGATGCTGCAAGAGGTTGACCGAACCCAAATTGCAAACCGCGATCTCGCTGTCATTGGTGTTCAGCGTGATCTCGGTGCACAGATTGCTCGAGTGCACAACGCCGACATGCTGCTGCGGCGAGCGCACATTGCAAGCGTCCTTGAAGGTGATCCAAGGGTGGCCGGTTTCGAACAGCATCGACAACATGCGGCGCCACAGGTCCTTGGCCTCAACGCGCTTGAACAACTTGATCTCGCCTCGATCGGCCTTTTCTTCGTAGGCCACATAGGCCTTCTCGAAGGCAATGCCGAACAGGTCATGCAGATCGGGTGTGTTGGAGGGGCTGAACAGCGTCCACTGGCCGCCGTCCATCACGCGGCGCATGAACAGGTCTGGGATCCAGTTGGCGGTATTCATGTCATGGGTGCGGCGGCGGTCATCGCCGGTGTTCTTGCGCAGCTCCAGGAACTCCTCGATGTCGAGGTGCCAGCTCTCCAGATAAGCGCAGACCGCGCCCTTGCGCTTGCCGCCCTGGTTGACCGCAACCGCGGTGTCGTTGACCACCTTCAGGAAAGGCACCACGCCCTGGCTCTTGCCGTTAGTGCCCTTGATGTGCGAACCCAAAGCGCGCACCGGTGTCCAGTCATTGCCCAGACCACCGGCAAACTTGCTCAACAGCGCGTTCTCTTTCAGCGCTTCGTAGATGCCGTCCAGATCGTCGGCCACCGTCGTCAGGTAGCAACTGGAGAGCTGCGAGCGACGCGTGCCGGAGTTGAACAGCGTCGGCGTCGAGCTCATGAAGTCGAAGCTGGACAGCACTTCATAGAACTCGATCGCACGCGCTTCGCGGTCGATCTCGTTCAGCGCCAAGCCCATGGCCACGCGCATGAAGAAGGCCTGCGGCATTTCGATGCGCTGGTCATCGATGTGCTGGAAGTAGCGGTCATACAAGGTCTGCAGGCCGAGGTAGTCGAACTGCAAATCGCGCTCGGCCTTCAGCGCCGCGCCCAAACGGGCCAGGTCGTATTGGCCCAGACGCTCGTCCAGCAACTCGGCCTTGACGCCCTTTTTGATATAGCCGGGGAAGTATTCGGCATAGCGTGCGTGCATCTGCTCCTGCGTGATCTCACCGCCAACCACTTCGCGGCGGATCGTGTGCAGCAGCAAGCGCGCCGTCGCCTGGCTGTAGCCCGGGTCGCGTTCGATCAGAGTGCGGGCGGCCAGGATCGCGGCCTTGTAGACCTCGTCAATCGGCACGCCGTCATACAGATTGCGCTTGGTCTCGGCCAAGACCGGGTCTGGCTTGACGTCCTCACCCAAACCGGCGCAGGCCGACACGATCAGGCTTTGCAGATGCGCAAAGTCCAGCGGCACGCGCTGACCGCCGTCGATCACGGTCAGCTGCACCTCGGCGACCGGCTTATCGATCTTGCCCTGAGCCAGACGCTCTTGCAGACGGCGCTCGCGGTACAGCACGTAGGCACGCGCGACTTCGTGATGGCCACCGCGCATCAAGCCCAACTCGACCTGGTCCTGCACATCTTCAATATGGAAGGTGCCGCCGCTTGGACGCGAGCGCATCAACGCACGCACCACCGCTTCGGTCAGGCCGTCAACGGTCTCGCGCACGCTGGCCGAGGCCGCGCCGCTGGTGCCGTGCACGGCCAAAAAGGCCTTCATCAAGGCAACCGCGATCTTGCTCGGCTCAAACGACACCACGGCGCCATTGCGGCGCAGGATTTGATAGGCCTGAAATGCCGATTGCAAAACCTGGCCTTCGGGGCTGACCAAATGCGGGCTTGCTCCCAAAGTAGCGGCGTGGGCGAGTTGAGTCTGCATGAATCGTCCTTTGATGTCTCGGTGAAATACTGAAAAAAAGAAACCACTGCGCGCCTGAGACGCGCTTATCGCTTCAATTGAAATTGGGAATGGATTTGGGATGCGCTTGGCACATCGGCTCAGCTTTCAAATCTGCTGTGGCCACCTTGGTTTTTGGGACGGGGCTTGCGCCTGCGCCTAGCCTTCGCCTGCCTGGAAAGGCCGCCAAACCAATTTTGAATTCCGGGCCGAAGGATAGCATGGGCCACACTATATCTGGGGTCACAGCGGCACTCAAGCACTACAGATAGCGTATCTATCCCATTGACGAAGATCGAAATTAACGCTAGTCATGGCCGCCAGGGTGGCTGCAAAGCTTGGCCGCGAAGGGTCTCTTTGCTTGATGCCTTCTGAGCAAGAGAAGGCCAAGCCGCAGCCCAGCTTGGTTTGCGAAGAAAAACAGCCGCTAGGCCGCGCCAATACTCGCTCAGGCCTGGTCGTCGGACTGCTCGGCCTCGTCAGCCGTCACACCCAGCCGGGCCATGCGGTAGCGAATTTGTCGCAGCGACAACCCCAGGCTGGCGCCGGCAGCGGTGCGGTTGAAGCGGTGCTGCGTCAAGGCACGCAACAAGATGTCGCGCTCGACATCGTCCAAGAAGCGCGCTAGATCGGTCGGCAGCTCGTTGGGCGCCTTGTCATGCCCAAAGCTATTCTTAATCGACACGCCGCCTTCCGGCTCGAAGTCATCGGCCGAGCTCAGCCCGCTCAGCAGCGAGTCATCCAACAGCGATTCAGGCAAACCGAGATCGTCCGCATCGATCCATTCACCGCCAGACAAAGCCAAGGCGCGGTGCAACAAATTTTCCAGCTCACGTACATTGCCGGGGAAGCCATAGCGGGTCAGCTGCGCCAATGCGGCGGGCGTCAGCTGCGGCACCGGCGAGACGCCGGCGTCGGCCGCTATGCGCTCCAGCACCCGCTCGGCGATCATGGGCACGTCCTCGATGCGCTCCCGCAAGGGCGGCACACGCAGCTGAATCACATTCAGGCGGTAAAACAAATCTTGTCGAAAACGCCCCGCCGCCACCTCGGCGCCCAAGTCTTTATGGGTTGCACTCAATATCCGCACATTGACCGCGGCCTCTGCCACCGCACCCACCGGCCGCACAGTCCGCTCCTGGATCGAGCGCAAAAGCTTGCTCTGCATGGCCAAGGGCAAGTCCCCAATTTCATCCAGAAAAAGCGTGCCGCCATCGGCCGCCTGGAAGAAGCCCTCGCGGTCTTCATTCGCGCCGGTGAATGCGCCTTTGCGGTAGCCGAAGAATTCAGCCTCCAAGAGCTGCTCAGGGATGGCGCCGCAATTGACCGCCACAAAGCGCTGGCGCGCACGCACACCGCTATCGTGAATGGCGCGCGCCACCAACTCCTTGCCGGTCCCCGACTCACCCTGCAAGAGCACCGGCGCCATGCTGCGCGAGACCTTCTCAATCAAAGAACGCAACTCCTGTATCGCCGCCGACTTGCCGGCCAAGCGGGACAGCGCCGTCAGCGTTGGTACGGCAGCGAGGGGGGGGCTTTTCACCAACTGCTGCCGTTCTTTGACGGGCGGCAGTTGTTGCGGCGCCTGCGGCTGCAGAGCCGATTGAGGCAGAGGCGGAAATTTCGTCGGCGCCACCGCTGGCACGGCTGGCGCCAACTTTTGCGGCTGCCGACCCAAGGCGGAAGCCACCACCTGCCGGAACTGGCGCAGATCAACCGGCTTGGTCAGGTAGTCATAAGCACCTGCCTTGAGCGCTTCGACGGCATTCTCGGCCGAGCCATAGGCGGTGATCACCAGCGTTTTTTCGTCCCGGCCTTGGCTTTCCAGCCAGTGCAAGAGGTCCAAGCCACTGCCATCGGGCAAGCGCATATCGGTGATGACGGCGCTGTAGGGGCGGCGCTGCAGGCACGCCAAGGCCTCCTGCACCGAGCCGGCCGTATCCAGTGCATAGCCTTCGCGCACCAGCGTCAACTCATACAAGGTCCGCAGGTCGGGCTCATCGTCGACCACCAGCAAACTCAGGGCCATGCCATCGGAAGAAGCGCTGCTCATACTGGCTTTCAAAAAAGAGAGGGGTTGCGCACGGCCGGCCCGATTGCAGCGGATTCGATCAGCCGCAAGCGGATGCTGAACTCATTGCCAGGCAAGACCGGATCTTGCCGGCGGCGGTAGATGATCTGAGCACCGTAACGCTCGCACAACTCGCGGCATATATACAAACCCAGGCCCGAGCCCCGGCTGCGCGTCGAGAAAAAGGGCTCGAACAAATGCCGCTCGACCTCGGGCGGAATCGCCGGCCCGGCGCTGAAGATCGTCAAGCTGGCCATCGGCAGCATCGGCTGCATTGTTGGGGTGCTGGCATCCGACTCCGGCGCCAAGCTCACCTGCACCGAGGCCGGCCCCGGCGTGGCGTGGCGCAGCGCGTTGTCGAGCAAATTGACCAAGACCCGTCGCAGATGTTCGGGATCAAAGCTGACCACCAAGGCTTGCAAGGGCAAGGCACAACTCAAGGGGTCGGAGGGGCCGGGTGCGAGTTGGTTGGTGCGCGCCCATTCCAGGCAAGCTTCGCTGACCAGCAAGCCCGCATCCAAAGGCACGGGGGCCGGCACCGCGCCGGGTGCAACTTCCAACACATCGTCAATGATGCGTTTGAGGCGGGTCACATTGGAAGCCACCATGCGCGTCAACTGCTGCGCCCTGGGGTCTTGCACATCTTCGGCCAACAAGGCATTGGCCTGGTCGATGGCGGCCAAGGGATTGCGGATTTCATGCGCGATGCCGGCCGACACCCGACCCATCGCGGCGAGCTTTTCTTGTTGACTGCGCGCCAGCACCTTGCGGTTGTCCTCGATGAAGAGCACGCACAAATCCTCACTCGCCTCCGACTCGCGCCGGCGCGTGAAGCGCATGCGCAAACGCAGACTGCGCAGCGTGCCATTGCCGAAACTCAGCCCCACATCACGACCCGCCTCGGGCCAAGCGGCCGAGGCAAAAGCCTGTTCCACCGCCCGTACCAGCGGCTGCCAGGCCTGCACGCCGCGCAGCTGAAACGGTGCCGTGCGTACCGCCGCCTGGCCGTCGGCCAACAAATCGCGGGCGGCCGGGTTGGCGGCGCGCACATGGCCGCGCCGGTCCACCACCAACACCCCCTCTTGCATTTCGTCGATCACCAGGCGGTTCAGCTGGGCTTGCTGGCGCGCAAACTCCATGCTGCCGCGGGCCGTGCGTTCCTCGCGTGCCAGGCGGCTGGCCATCTCGCTGGCCAGCAAGCTGATGACAAAAAAGCCGCTGCCCACCAAGCCTGCCTGCGTCAGACGCAAGGCGACATCGGCGCCATCCAGCACCGCCCAGCCCGCCACACCCAGCATCACCAGGGCCGCAATCGCCGCGGTAGCCAGTCCGAGTAAGCGCGGCGCCAACACACCCGCCATCAAGACCGGCAGCACGAACAGCGCGCCGTAATTGACACCGCCGCTGCGGTCCGAGGCATGCAGCAGGCCGAACAAGGCCAGATCCAGCCCAATGCTGGCCCACCATTGCGGGCTGCTGATGCGCGCCAGCGTCTTGGCAGACGCACCGCGCTGCAAGCGCGGCAGCAACCAAAGTGCGACGGCCTGGGTGGCGTACAGCACACACAAAACATTGGTCCACAGCGGCACCGCCGAGCCCAGCAGTCCGGCGATCAGCTGCGTCGCCACCAGCGCCAGCCCCAGCGCCGCCCGCGCGGCCAAGAAGGCCCGGTACAAACGCGTGAACGCATTGCCGCCGGCATTCACCAAGCGTCGCGCGGGCTGAAAAAAGAACTCCGAGCTTGCAGCAATAGATGCGTCGGCTGGCGACTGGTCGAAGCCGCCAATGCTGTCAAGGGCGTCAACGGCCTCCACGGCGTCAATGCCGCCCAAGGTATCCGGCGCGTCGCCGGCGACACCCGGCCCAAACCAAGACTGGGGCGTCTCAGTCATGAGTGCTTGCCATGCTCCAGCTCATAGCTTGCCCGGTGGGCCGAGCTGCAAAACACACCGCCCTGCCCCGGCAAGGCTTCATCCAAGGGCAGGTGCAGCCCGCATTGCTCGCAGGTACCCATGTTCAGGGCCTTGGGCTGAGCAGGAGCTTGCGGCTTAGGGGCCGGTGGCCGCGAACGCTTGCGGGCCAGCATTGAAAACACCAACCCCAAAACAACGATGAGCAAAAGGTACTTCATGGCAATAGAGATTCTTCCAGCGTGAAAACGCGACCGGCACTCAGACCGTGCGCTGCAAAACAACTTCCAGCACAAAGCGCGAGCCGGCGTAAGACAGCAAGAGCATCAAGGCGCCAAAGTAAAGCCAGCGCGTCGCCCGGCGGCCGCGCCACCCAAACACACGCCGCCCCGCCAGCAGACCGCTCAGCACCAACCAGCCCAGCACCGCAAACAAATTCTTATGATCCCAGCGCCAATGCGGGGTGAACCACCAACCCAGCAAGACCGCCAAGGACAGGACGGCCACGCCGGCGCCAACAAATTGAAACGTCAGCCGCTCCAGGCGCAGCAGCGGCATCAAGGGCTCGGGACGCGGCTCTTGCGGCTTGCCGATGCCGGGCTTCATCTGCCGCATCTGTCGCTCAGCCCGGCTCAACAAGGCCGCATGCAAGACCGCCACCCCGAACAGGCCGTAAGAAGCCAGGCCCAGCACCCAGTGAATCGGCGCCCAGGGCGACGCCGCCTGAGGCCGGCTCTCACCCGGAAACACAAAGGCCAGCAGCACCACGGTCGCCGCCATCAGAGCCAAAATGCGCCGCACGCTGGCCAGCGGCAAGAAGCGGCTCTCCAGCATATAGACGGCGATCACCAGCCAGACCGTCATGGACAAAGCCGGCGCGAAACCGAAGCGCGCGCCCGGCACCGCTTGGCCCAAGCCGGCAATATCCAAGATCAAAGCGAGCAGATGGACCGCCCAAGCCAGCAGCAAGGCGCCCTGAGGGCGAGCAGGTGTTTCCTGGCCTCTGCCACTCGCAGCAGCGACCCAGCCATAGGCCGAAATAGACAGCAAACTGGCCCCGGCCAACAAGGCGCCAGCAGGTGTTTGATAAGCGGACGATAAAATCATGGCCACAGTGTACTTTTGCGCGCCTCGCCAGACCGACGGCGCCACTCCCCATGGCTTCCAATTTGACCGACCGCCTGAGTCGTCTCGTGAAAACGATGCGCGGCCAAGCTCGCATCACCGAAACGAACGTCCAGGAGATGCTGCGCGAAGTGCGCATGGCGCTGCTCGAAGCCGACGTGGCCCTGCCCGTGGTGCGGGACTTCATCGCCCGCGTTAAAGACAAGGCGCTCGGCGCCGAAGTGATCGGCTCGCTCAACCCCGGCCAGGTGCTGGTGTCGATTGTGCAAAAGGAGTTGGCCGCGACCATGGGTGAAGGGGTCGCCGACCTCAATCTGGCCGCCCAGCCGCCCGCCGTGATCCTGATGGCCGGCCTGCAAGGTGCGGGCAAAACCACCACGACCGCCAAGCTGGCCAAGCACCTGATCGAGAAGCGCAAGAAAAAAGTGCTGACGGTTTCGGCCGACGTCTACCGCCCGGCCGCGATTGAGCAGCTCAAGACTGTCACCAAACAGGCCGGCGCCGAGTGGTTCCCGTCGACGCCGGATCAAAAGCCGCGCGACATCGCGCTGGCCGCGATCGACTACGCCAAGAAGCATTATTTTGATGTGCTGCTGGTTGACACCGCCGGCCGACTCGCCATCGATGAGGCCTTGATGGCCGAAATCCGCGACCTGCATGCCTTGCTGAACCCGATCGAGACGCTGTTCGTCGTCGACGCGATGCAGGGTCAGGACGCAATCAACACGGCCAAGGCCTTCAAGGAAGCACTGCCCTTGACCGGCATCGTGCTGACCAAGCTGGACGGCGACTCACGCGGCGGCGCGGCGCTGTCGGTGCGGCAGATCACCGGTGCACCGATCAAATTCGCCGGTACGTCGGAGAAGATCGATGGCCTGGAAGTGTTTGACGCCGAGCGTCACGCCGGCCGCGTGCTGGGCATGGGTGACATCGTCGCGCTGGTCGAAGAAGTCACCAAGGGCATCGACGTCGCCGCGGCGCAAAAACTCGCCGACAAGCTCAAGACCGGCAGCGGCTTCGATCTGAACGACTTCCTGGCCCAGATCACCCAGATGAAGAAGATGGGCGGCCTAGCCGGCCTGATGGACAAGCTGCCCTCGCAGATGACGGCCAAGACGGGTGCGGCAGATATGGACCGGGCCGAGAAAGACATGCGCCGCATGGAAGGCATCATGAACGCGATGACCGCCAAGGAGCGCCGTCAGCCTAGCCTCTTACTCGATGGCAAGAGCAAGGCCAGCCGCAAGCGCCGCATCGCCAGTGGCGCCGGCGTGCAGATTCATGAAGTCAACCGCGTGCTGACCCAGTTCGATCAGATGCAGGGCATGATGAAGAAGATGAGCGGCGGCGGCATGATGAAGATGATGAAGAAGCTGGGCGGTATGAAGGGCATGGGCGGCATGCCCGGCATGAAGTAGACCCCTCGCCCGCGGGTACGTAAAAACGGCCGGTATCAAACCGGCCGTTTTTTCTTGGCTCCCGGCTTGGGCGGCCCGGCACTCGGGCGCAAAACCCTATTCGAGCAGCGCCTGCGCGAACTCGCGAGCGTTGAAGGTCTGCAAGTCCTCCAGCTTCTCGCCCACACCAATGAAGTAGACCGGGATTGCGCGTTCGCGCGCAATCGCCGCCAGCACGCCGCCCTTGGCCGTGCCGTCGAGCTTGGTGACGATCAAGCCGGTGAGGCCAATCGCATCATCAAAGGTTTTGACCTGCGCCAGCGCGTTCTGGCCGGTGTTGCCGTCAATCACCAGCAAGACCTCATGCGGCGCGCCGTCCTGCGCCTTGCCGATCACGCGCCTGATCTTCTTCAGCTCTTCCATCAAGTGCAGCTGCGTCGGCAGGCGGCCGGCCGTGTCGGCAATCACCACATCGCAGCCACGGGCGCGCCCGGCCGTCACCGCATCAAAGGTCACGGCCGAGGGGTCGCCGCCCTCTTGGCTGACGATCTCGACTTGCGTGCGATCGGCCCACACCGCCAGCTGCTCACGCGCGGCAGCGCGGAAGGTATCGGCCGCGGCCAGCAAGATCTTCTGATTGGCCTCGGCCAGATGGCGGGTCAGCTTGCCGATGCTGGTGGTCTTGCCGGCACCGTTGACGCCGACCACCATCATCACCGTCGGGCTGTGCAGGCCCACGCCCAAGGACTTCTCCAGCGGCCGCAGCAAATCGGCCAGCGCCTCCACCAAAAGCCCACGCACGGCCGCAGGATCGGTCGCCTTGGCCTCCTTGACGCGGCGCTTGAGATCGGCCAGCAAATGCTCGGTCGCTTTGACGCCGGTGTCGGCCATCAGCAACGCGGCCTCCAATTCCTCGTACAAAGCATCGTCAATCTGCGTGCCGGTGAAAACCTGCGCAATGCTGGAGCCGGTCTTGCGCAGGCCTTGGCGCAGCTTGTCCATCCAACTGCGGCGCGGCTCGGTCGCTGCTACCTGAGCAGGCGGCTCGGCGCTCAATGCGACCGGCGCCGGCGCTGGGGCCAGCTCAGGCTCGGCAGCTAGAACGGGAGCCGGTGGCGCAACCATCAACTCCGCCAGCATTTCGGCTACCGGCGCGGCCATTGGCGTTTCGGGCTGCTCGGCTTCAGGCAAGCTCGCTGGCACTGAAGCCGGGGCAGGCTCAGGCACGGCGGGCGTGGATGAGAATTTTTTCTTGAAGAAACTGAACATGAGGACGAAAACCCGAGAGCGACAGCCGCTAGGCGCACTGCCTTGTAAAAAGCCCGCGCCGAGCCCCAAAAAACCAGCGCGCAGACCTGTGGCCATGCCGGCCGCCAAACCATCAAGGCAGAATCATAATCGGCCGGCTCGGCCGACCCGCTGCAGCAAAAGGAATCCAGCCATGCGAATACTCAATGCCGAAGCCACCGCCGACCTGCTGCCTTATGAGCGCTTGATACCTGCCGTGGCGCGGGCCATGCAGGATTTGCGCGCTGGCCTAATTCATGCCAGCGCCCGCACCGTCTTGCCTTTGCCCGAGGGCGGCACATATTTGGCGATGCCCTGCACCGACGCTCGCTATGCGGTCACCAAACTGGTCGCCGTGAACCCCGCCAACCGCGAGCGCGGGCAGCCGACCATCCAAGGCCGCGTGGTGGTCAGCGAAGCCGGCACCGGCACGCCTCTGATCATTCTGGACGGCATCGTTGTTACCGCACGCCGCACCGCCGCGGTCACGCTGCTAGGCATAGAGACGCTGCTGGCTCGCCCGCCCGAGACGGTCGTGTTGGTGGGCACTGGCACCCAAGCGATGACACATGCCTTGGCGATGGGTGAGCGCTGGCCAGGCGTGCAACTGCGCTGCGTCGGGCGAGTTCGTGCGCAAAGCAGCGCTTTTGCTGCTGCGCTGAGCGCTCAAGGTTTGAACGCCAGAGTTTTGCCCCTGGAACAAGCACTGGAAGACGCCAGTGTTGCCGTCACCGCTACAACCTCCTTGACGGCGGTGCTGCCGGACGACATCGCACCGAACACCTTGATCGTCGGTCTTGGCAGCTTCACGCCGCAAATGGCCGAACTGCCAGCCAAACAGGTGCGGCAGCGGCAGTTATGGGTCGATGACCTTGACGGCGCGCGCCACGAAGCCGGTGACTTGCTCCAAGCCGGCGTCGACTGGAGTCGCGTGCACATACTGGCCGAAGCTCTGGCCGACAAGGCCCTGCCGCGTGCACCAATGCTGCTAAAAACCGTAGGACACGCCGCCTGGGATCTCGCTGCCGTCCGCACCGCCTTGGCAGAATGAAAACTTTTTTAACTAATTCCTTGCGCACCTTCAAAACTCGATGCTATAGTAGAGGGCTTGAGGCGCTTTAGCTCAGCCGGTTAGAGCGACGGAATCATAATCCGCAGGTCCGGGGTTCGAATCCCTGAAGCGCCACCAAAATCAGAAAGCCTTGTGAGTCAACGACTTACAAGGCTTTTTTCTTGCCCGAGATCCGTGCAGCGGATCCACACCGCGTCAAGGCGGGTACCTCGGCTCTGCCGCAAGATCAGTGGCGAATCGAATGCAATCAGCGATCGCATGCCCGTCGACCCTCCCCGACTATCAGCGACAATCCGCTTCATATGTTTGCACTGTTCGATGACGCCGGAAAATTCCTCGCCGGCCGCGTGATGTCTGAAGCCGATAGTTCGATGCAGATCGAAATGGATTCGGGCAAGCGCGTCAAAGTAAAAGCCGCCAATGTGCTGCTTAAATTCGATAAACCCGCACCGGCCGAGCTGATTGCTGCAGCGCAGGCGCTGGCCAAAGAGATCGATCTCGACCTCGCCTGGGAGTTCGCGCCGGAAGGCGAGTTCGGCTTTGCGGAGCTGGCGCGAGAGTACTTCGACGCCAAGGCCAGCCTTGCCCAGCAGGTCGCTGCGCTGTTCGCGCTGTTCGAGGCACCGCATTACTTCCGCCGCGCCGGCAAGGGCCAGTTCAAAAAGGCGCCGGAAGAAATCGTGAAGGCTGCCCTCTTGGGCCTGGAGCGCAAGCGCCTGCAAGCGCTGCAGATCGAAGAATGGGCCACCGAGCTGGTCGAGGGCCGCTGCCCAGGCCCGGTGGCGGAGCAGATCTACAAGATTTTGTTCAAACCCGACAAGAACGGTCCTGAGTACAAAGCGGTGGCCCTGGCCACCCAGCGCGCCCGCAAGGCGCCGCTGGAGTTGCTGCAAAGCGTCGGTGCGATCAGCAGCGCTTACCAGTTCCACTGGAAGCGCTTCTTGTTCGACCAGTTCCCCAAGGGCTATAAGTTCCCGCCTTTGAGCGCGCCCGCGATCAAGGACGATTTGCCTCTGTCGAGCGTGAGTGCTTTCTCGATCGACGATTCAGCCACGACCGAAATCGACGATGCGCTGTCGGTGCAAGGCCTCGGCACCGGCACAGTCATCTTTGGCATCCATATCGCAGCACCGGGCCTGGCTTTTGAGCCCGATTCGGCGATCGACAAGGTCGCACGCGAGCGCCTGTCCACCGTCTATATGCCGGGCTGGAAGCTGACCATGCTGCCCGACGATGTCGTGCAGGCCTACACGCTGATCGAGGGCCGCGCCTGCCCTGCGGTGTCGCTGTATGTGACCATGGACGAGGCGACGCTGGCCATAACCGGCAGCGAGACCAAGCTGGAGCGCGTGCCTATCACCGCCAATCTGCGCCACGACAAGCTTGACGCCGTCATCACCGAAGCGACCTTGACCGGCGAGGCTGCGGCCGACTACGCGTTTGCGCCCGAACTGGCCTTTGCCTTCCGCCTGGCTCGCCACTTGAAGGCCGGCCGCGAAGTGGTGCGCGGCAAGCCGGAGAACTTCAACCGGCCGGACTACAACTTCCGCCTCGACTCGAACGGCGAGCATGAGCCCAAGGGCGGCGAGATCGTCAGCATCTCGACCCGCCAGCGCGGCGCGCCGCTGGACCTGATCGTCGCCGAGGCAATGATTCTGGCCAACTCGACCTGGGGCGGCTGGCTCAACGACATGGGCCTGCCCGGCATCTACCGCAGCCAGGCCAGCATGGCGCCCGGCATCAAGGTGCGCATGGGCACGCGTGCCCAGCCGCATGCCGGCTTGGGCGTGGCGCAATACACCTGGTCGACCTCGCCGCTGCGCCGCTATGTGGACCTGGTCAACCAATGGCAAATCATTGCCTGCGTGCGCAATGGCCGCACCGCCGCGCTGGTGGCACCGTTCAAGCCCAAGGACGCGGCGCTGTTCTCCATCATCTCGGGCTTTGACGCGGCTTATGCGGCCTACAACGGCTTCCAGAACGGCATTGAGCGCTTCTGGACCATCCGTTATGTGGTGCAAAACCAGATCACCGAGATGACAGCCACGGTGATGAAGGACGGCTTGGTACGCGCCGACGACTTGCCGCTGGTCTTCAAGGCGGCCGGCTGTGACGCGCTGCCACGTGGCTGTGCGGTGCGCGTGCGCATCACCGGCACCGACGAGATGACGCTGGATGTGCATGCGACGCTGATCGAGCGCTTGGATGCGGCCGCGGCACTGCCAGTCGAGGACGAGTCAGCCGAGGATGAAGACGAAAGCGAAGGCGCCGGACCCTTGACGCTGACCGTCGACATGGACGCGCCGGAAGCCGTGGCCGACCAAGCCAGCGAAAGCGCCGAGGCGACGCCGACCTGACGATGGCCGTCAAGTTCTCCACCATCCACTACGCGCTGCTGGTATCGCTGGGCCTTCACGGCGCCCTGCTGACCCTGCGTTTGGTGGACCCGGAGCGCTTCAACCGGATGTTCCAGGACACGCCCTTGGAAGTGGTGCTGGTCAACAGCCGCAGCCAGGAAGACCCGGCCAAGGCGCTCGCCTTGGCGCAAGCCAGTCTGGCCGGCGGCGGGCTGGCCGAGGCGGGGCGATCGACCTCGCCGCTACCGCCCTCCAAGACCATAGAAGTCGGCGAAGCCAGCGAGACCCAGCGCGCCCAGATTGCCCAGTTGCGCGAGCAAGAGCAGCAACTCTTGGCCCTGGTGCGGCGCGAGCTGGCGCAAATGCCCGCGCCCGATCCGCAGCAAAACAAGGGCGCCACTGCGGCGCAAGAGCAGACCGAGCGGCGCCGCCAACTGGTGCAACTGCTGGCCGAAATCGAAATGCGGGTCAACGAGGAAAGTGCCCGGCCGCGCAAACGCTATGTCAGCCCGGCCACCCGCGAGGTCGTCTACGCCCAGTATTACGACAGCCTGCGCCGGCGCGTCGAAGCGCGCGGCACGCGCGACTTCCCCGAATACAAAGGCCGCAAGCTGTATGGCGAGCTGACCATGAATATCCACGTCAACCAGCGCGGCCGCGTGATCGAGACGGATATCGTGGCCTCCTCGGGTGACCCCAATCTGGACCGCCGCGCCGAAGCCATCGTGCGTGCGGCCGGGCCCTTCGGCAACTTCAGCCCGGCGATGCGCAAGGGCGCCGAGGTGCTGGTGATCACCTCGCGCTTTCGCTTCACGCGGGATGAGGGCCTTGAAACCACCTTGAGCGCATCGCCAACACCATGACTTCTTCCATTGATATTGATCGCTATGCCGTGGCCGGCAACCCGGTGGCGCACAGCCGCTCACCCGAAATTCATGCCCAGTTTGCCGCGCAGACCGGCCAAGACCTGACTTATGAGCGTCTGCTCTGCCCGCTGGACGGCTTTGCCGACAGCATGCGCGCCTTCGCGGCGAGCGGCGGGCGCGGCTGCAATGTCACTGTGCCCTTCAAATTTGAGGCACACGGCTTGGCGACGCACTTGAGCGAGAGGGCCAAGCTGGCCGGCGCGGTCAACACCTTAAGCTTTGATGAGCAGGGCTGGTTCGGCGACAACACCGACGGCGCCGGCTTGGTGCGCGATATCGAAATCAACGCCGGGCGCCGCTTGGCCGGCAAGCGGGTCTTGCTCTTGGGCGCAGGCGGCGCCTCGGCCGGCGTGTTGGGCAGCTTGATTGCCACCCAGCCGGCCGCTATCACCATCGCCAACCGCAGCGTCGACAAAGCCGAAGCCTTGGTCGCTGCGCACAAGACCTACGCGCAGGAGCATGGGGTGAGGCTGGCCGCAACGGGACTGGACGATTGCGGCGAGGGCTACGACTTTCTGATCAATGCCACCAGCGCCAGCTTGGGGGGCGCCGGCGTGCCGGTCGCGGCGAGCGTCTTGGCGCTGGGTGCTTTGGCGCTGGACATGATGTATGGCCCGGCCGCAGCGCCCTTCTTGAACTGGGCGCGCGAGCATGGGGCCGAGGCACGCGACGGCCTGGGCATGCTGGTGGAGCAGGCCGGTGAAGCCTTTGCGCTTTGGCGCGGGGTGCGCCCGGACACAGCGACTGTGTTGAGCGCCATGCGATTGAAACTGAGCGCGGGCTGAGCGTGAAGCAGATCGGGCGAAGCTTGTTGCGCTTGGCCGCCCTGCTGCTGCTGGGCGTATTGGCACTGCAGCTCTACTTCGCGGCACGGATTGCCTTGATGATTGTGGTGGCGCCGCAATCGACCAGCTTTCAGCGCTCCGAAGCTTGGCGCTTAGCCACGGAAAGCGGTCGTATCAATTGGAGCCAGCAATGGGTTGACGACAAGGAATTGTCCAAAAACCTCAAGCGCGCCGTCATTGCCAGTGAGGACGCCGGTTTTGTCGAACATGGCGGCGTCGAATGGGATGCTTTGGAAAAAGCCTGGGCGCGCAACCAACGCGAAGAGCAGCGGGTGGTCAAACGCGTACAAGCAAGCAAGCCAAGCAGCCCGGCTGCGCCGAGCAAGCTGCGTGAGCCCAAGGTGATTGGCGGCTCAACCATCAGCCAGCAGCTGGCGAAGAATTTGTTTCTCAGTGGTGAACGCAATTTGGCCCGCAAGGGCCAAGAGTTCATCATCACCTTGATGCTGGAGGCGCTGCTGAGCAAGCAGCGGATCTTGGAAATTTATTTGAACAATGTCGAATGGGGCGAAGGCGTCTTCGGCGCGCAGGCGGCCGCCCGCCACTATTTTCATATCGATGCCAAGCAGCTGAGCCCGGCACAGGCGGCCCGCTTGGCCGTGATGTTGCCAGCACCTAAGCGGTTCGAAAAACGCCCGGCCTCGCCCTATGTGCTGGCGCGCGCCGCCACCATAGAAGCCCGCATGGGCGCGGTTGAATTGCCCTAGTGTTAGCCTCCAGCATGACCTCAGAGAACAGCATCAGCACCGAAATCGCCGCCACCGCCGCCCGCCTGGTGGTGGAAGAAGGCATGGAATATGGCCTCGCCAAGCAGCGCGCGCTGAAGGTACTGGGCCTGAGCCGAAACAGCCGCGCCGCTTTGCCCAGCAACGACGAACTGGAAGACGAGGTGCGCGACTATCTGGCGCTGTTTTGCGCCGACACCCAGCCGGCCGAGTTGGACGCGCTGCGCGAATTAGCGGCCGAATGGATGGCCCGCTTGGCCGAGTTCCGCCCTCATCTGTGCGGGGCAGTCTGGCGCGGCACCGCCACCCGGCTCTCCAATATTCATTTGCAGCTCTATTGCGATGACAGCAAGTCCGCCGAGATCGCGCTGATCAATATGGGCTTGGACTATGAGGTCGGCACAGTCAGCGGCCCCAAGGGCTCGCGGGGACGCGACATCGATGTGCTGTCCTTGGCTGTCCTCAGCCGCAAGTTGGGCGAATTGATCACCGTGCATCTGAGCATCCTCGACTTTGACGATTTGCGCGGCGCCCTTAAAACGGACGCGCGCGGCCGCAGCGAGCGCGGCGACCTGGCTGCTTTGCGCAAATTACTGGAACAAGCTTCAGATGAGTGAACCCACTTCAAACACACGCCGCAATCTATTCATTGCGGCCGGCCTTGGCGCTGCGGCGATCGGCGCCGGCCTCTCGCTACGCCATCGAGTTGCTGAGCCTGCCCCGCTGTCGGCGGCGGCCATGAGTTTTTGGAGCGCTCGCTTTGACCGGCCCGATGGCGGCGAAATGCTGGCGGCCGGATTCAAAGGCCAGCCATTGCTGCTGAATTTCTGGGCCACCTGGTGCCCGCCCTGCGTCAAGGAGTTGCCCGAGTTGGCGCAGTTTCAACGCGAATTCAAAGGCAAAGGCTGGCAAGTTGCAGGCCTGGCGGTCGACAGCCCGAGCGCCGTGCGCGATTTTTTGAAAAAGCTGTCGCTCGACTTCCCCGTGGGTTTGGCCGGATTGACCGGCACCGAATTGACCCGCACACTCGGCAACAGCCAAGGCGGGCTGCCCTTCAGCGTCGCCTTCAATGCTGCGGGTGAGCTGATTTGGCGCAAGCTCGGCGCCACCAATCTGGACGAACTGCGTCAGATGGCGAGCAAATTCTCGCCCACCTGAGTTGCGCCAGCTTGGCTGGGCAAGCGCAAAAGCAAATCCGGGTCAAGCGAATTATTTAGAGCCAGAAGTCGCGAACGAGGCTTAAAACGCGTAAAGTTCGGCCTTTTCCGCTTCTAGGGTCTTCACTCTAGGTCGCCCGGCGAGGTGACCAAAGAGCCTCACCACGTCGCTGATGCAAATTCTTGTCATTCATGGCCCCAACCTCAATCTGCTCGGCACCCGCGAGCCTGGGATCTATGGCGCGCAAACTCTGGCCCAGATCGACGCAGATCTAAGCGAGAAGGCGACCATTGCCGGGGTTGAACTAAAATCCTTCCAAAGCAACCATGAAGGCGCTTTGGTGGATCGCATTCAAGCGGCGGGCAGCGAGGGCTGCCAGTTCATCATCATCAATCCGGCCGCCTATACCCACACCAGTGTGGCCATGGCTGACGCCTTGGCGGCGGTGGCCCTGCCTTTTGTCGAAGTTCATCTGTCCAATATTCACAAGCGCGAATCATTTCGGCATCACAGCTTTTTTTCCGCGCGCGCCGAAGGCGTGATTTGCGGACTGGGTGCCCAGGGCTATCAACTGGCCTTGGCTTACGCGCTTGAGAAGCTGAAGAACCCGCCCAAGCGCCCGACTTAAACGGTCGGAGTCGCCGCCGGCGACCTCTTTAATCAACAAACAATAATCAATCTCGTTGGAGAAACAATATGGATCTGCGCAAGCTCAAGACCCTGATCGACCTGGTTTCCGAGTCGAATATTTCCGAACTTGAAATCACCGAAGCCGACGGCAAGGTACGTATCGTCAAGACCGACGGTGCCGTAGCCGCTCCACTGGTGATGGCCGCGCCCGTGGCCGCAGCGCCGGTTGCCGCTCCAGCAGCAGCGCCAGTTGCCGCCGCACCAGTGGTGGCTGCAGCGCCCGAAGAGACCGGCCGTATCGTGAAGTCACCGATGGTCGGCACCTTCTACCGCGCCGCCGGCCCGAACGCCAAGCCTTTCGCCGAAGTTGGCCAGGCGATCAAGGAAGGCGAGCCGATCTGCATCATCGAAGCGATGAAGATCATGAACGAGATCGACACCGAAATCGGTGGCACGGTGACCAAGGTCTTGTGCGAGAACGGTCAGCCGGTCGAGTTCGGTCAGCCCTTGTTCGTGATCGAATAAGGCACAGCAATGTTCAAGAAAATCCTCATTGCCAATCGAGGCGAGATCGCCTTGCGCATCCAGCGCGCCTGCCGCGAGCTGGGTGTCAAATCGGTGGTGGTCTACTCCGAGGCCGACCGCGATGCCAAGTATGTCAAGCTGGCCGATGAGGCCGTTTGTATTGGCCCGGCCGCCTCCACGCTGAGCTATCTCAGCATGCCCGCCATCATCGCCACGGCCGAAGTCACCGACGCCGAGGCGATCCACCCCGGCTACGGTTTCCTGAGCGAGAACGCCGACTTTGCCGAGCGCGTGGAACAAAGCGGCTTCACCTTCATTGGCCCCACGCCAGAGTCGATCCGCATGATGGGCGACAAGGTCTCGGCCAAGCAAGCGATGATTCGCGCCGGCGTGCCTTGCGTGCCCGGCTCCGAAGGCGCCTTGCCCGAGGACCCGAAGGAGATCATCAAGATCGCCCGCACGGTCGGCTACCCCGTCATCATCAAGGCGGCCGGCGGCGGCGGCGGACGCGGCATGCGCGTGGTGCACACCGAGGCTGCCCTGGTCAATGCAGTGCAAATGACGCGCACCGAAGCGGGCGCGGCCTTCGGCAACCCCGAGGTCTATATGGAGAAGTTTCTGGAGAACCCACGTCATGTGGAAATCCAGATCCTGGCCGACACCCACAAGAGCGCGGTCTGGTTGGGCGAGCGCGACTGCTCGATGCAGCGCCGTCACCAGAAAATCCTCGAAGAAGCGCCGGCACCGGGCATCCCGCGCCGCGTGATCGAGAAGATCGGTGACCGCTGCGCAGCCGCTTGCCGCAAGATGAACTACCGCGGCGCGGGCACCTTCGAGTTCCTGTATGAGAACGGCGAGTTCTATTTCATCGAAATGAACACGCGCGTGCAGGTCGAGCATCCGGTCACCGAAATGGTCACTGGCATCGACATCGTGCAGATGCAGATCAAGGTGGCAGCGGGCGAAAAACTGCCCTTCACGCAACGCAATATCGTCATGCGCGGCCACTCGATCGAGTGCCGTATCAATGCCGAAGACCCGTTCAAGTTCACGCCCTCACCGGGCCGCATCACGATGTGGCACGCGCCGGGTGGCCCGGGTGTGCGGGTCGACTCGCATGTTTACAGCAACTACGTCGTGCCGCCACATTACGACTCGATGATTGGGAAAATCATCGTGCACGGCGACACCCGCGAGCAGGCCCTGGCGCGCATGCGCATTGCCTTGTCGGAGACCGTGGTTGAAGGCATCTTGACCAACATCCCCTTGCACCGCGAGTTGATGGTGGACGCCAAGTTCATTGAAGGCGGCACCAATATTCATTACCTCGAAGGCTGGATGAGCCAACACAAGCGTTGACCACGCGATAGGCGCTTCGCGCCACTCCCAAGGCGCGAAGCCCAATGGCCCCGGCAAAAACCGGAGCCATTGGGCGCAACTATTTTGGCAACTCAAACGGAATTCATATGTCTACCACCTTGCATGAACTGCTGCTGATTTGCGGTGAGGACGATGTCGAGATCGTCAGCGATGCTTTGATGGAACTCGACGCCTTGGCCGTGTCGGTTGAAGACGCCGATGCCGACACCGACGCGGAGCGGGCCTTGTTCGGCGAACCCGGCATGCCCGCACCGAAGGGCGGCTGGCAGCGCTCGGTCGTCAAGGCCTTGTTCCCGAACGAGCAAGACGCGACCGAATGCGCGACCTTGATCCTGAGCCAGGACTGGGCCACCGGCGTGCATGTGCAGGCGATTCAAGCGGTGCCCGAGCAAGACTGGGTGCGCTTGACGCAGTCGCAATTCGCGCCGGTCGAGATCACGCCCGAGTTCTGGATAGTGCCGTCTTGGCACCAGGCACCCGAGCAGGCCAAGCAGGTGATGAGCTTGGACCCGGGCCTGGCCTTCGGCACCGGCACCCACCCCACCACCCGCATGTGCTTGCGCTGGATCGCCCAGCAATCTGCAGCACTCAGCCCGACATGGGCGCGGGTGTTGGACTACGGCTGCGGCTCCGGCATTCTGGCCATTGGCGCGGCGCTGCATGGCGCCCGCAATATCGATGCGGTTGACATTGACCCGGCTGCGATCATCGCCAGCAAGGCCAATGCCGAAGCCAACAAGGTCAGCTTGACTGCGGCGCTGCCCGACGCGGCCCAAGGCGAATACCCGCTGGTGATCGCCAATATTCTGGCTACCCCTTTGCGCCTGCTGGCGCCTTTGCTGTGCGCCCATATGGCACCCGGCGGCCACCTGATCCTGGCCGGCATTCTTGAGCGTCAAGCGGACGAACTCAAAGAGGCCTATGCGCCTTGGGTCAAGCTGGAAGTCAGCGACAGCCAAGAGGGTTGGATTTTGATGACGGCTCAACGAGCTTGACGCGGCACTTGGCCAGAAACGTAAGCCCGAAACCCAGCGGACTCATGGCATGATCGCGCCATGAGCCTCGCCACCCGTTGTAGCGCCTGCGGCACCATCTTCAGGGTGGTGGAAGATCAGTTGCGGGTATCCGATGGCTGGGTCCGCTGCGGCCGCTGTGCCGAGGTGTTCGATGCGCGTGCGCAACTGTTCGACATTGACCGCGAAGCGCCGCCGCCCTGGCCTGCCGAGCCACTGGCCCCTCCGGCGCCCCCTCCATCGCCCATTCCTGCTCCTTTGCCTGCGCCGACACCAGCTTTGCGTAGCCGGCCACCCGAACCCGAGCCGGCAGAATGGCCGCAAGAAGAAGCTGTTTTCGAGCCCAGGCCCTCGCAGTTCACGCACGAGCAAAGCGCCTATGGTGCAGTTCATACCGACCCGTCCTTAGACCCCGCTTCGGCGCAAGTCCACGAGCCCGCACAGCATGCTCGGCTTGACGCCCGCTTGGAACCTCATTGGTCGGAAGAGCCCCCCGCGCCTGCTCACGCAGCTCCGCCTGCGGTTTCGCCCACCCAGGCGCCGGCCATGGACCTGCATGCAGACATCGACGAGCGCCCCGATGTCGTGCTGGGCGAGCGCTTGGCCAAGAGCAGTGCCCCCACGCAAGCCCAAGCCCAAGCCGAAGCCCAAGCAGAAAACACAGCAGCGGCGGCCGCGCTGCCGGAATTCCTGCGCCAGCAAAACGCCAAGACCAAATGGCAAAACCCCAAGCTGCGTATCGCCCTGGGCCTGCTGTCCTTGCTACTCCTGGGCGCGCTATTGCTGCAGGCGGGCCTGCACTTCAGGAACACGGTCGCGGCACACCAGCCTGGCCTGCGCCCCGCCCTGCAGGCGGCCTGCGCCATCGCGGGCTGCGAGATCTCGCCCAGACAATACATCGAGGGCATAGGCGTTGAAAGCAGCGCGCTCAATCAAGCAGGGCCGGGTAACCAATATCAGTTGGTGGTGGGCCTGCGCAACAAGAGTGGCACCGAAGTAGCGACGCCCTGGGTCGATCTCAGCCTGACCGATGCCGCCGGCGCCCTGGTGGCCAAACGCGTCTTGGGACCGGCCGACTTCAAGACCGACAAGACCGCCATGCCGGCCGGCTCGGACCTGAGCTTGCAAACCCTGCTCTCCACGGGCGACAAGCGCGTCAGCGGCTATAGCGTCGAGATTTTTTACCCCTGAGGCGGCCGCCGCCGGTCTGTCTACTTTGACAGGTCGCCGCGCAAAGGCTCGGCCGGCGCAGGTGCTGACTTACGCCCCGGCCCGGGCCAAGCGCTGTAAATCGGCTGAGGCATGCGTACCGGTGTGATATCGAGGTAGAGATTGATCACGGTGTATTCCTCCGGTCCGTTCTCGTCGGTACTCCAGCCATAGCTACCCCGGCCCTTGTAGACGCGAAACAAAAAGCCCAGATCCGCGACCGGATCATCGGCCTTGGCGCCCACATCAAAAGTCAAGCCACGCACCTCGCTGAGCGGGCTGTCGATCAAGTAGTTCATCGAATTCGAAATGGTCGTGTCCCCCAGCATATCGAGGTGAAACAGCGGCTCGGTGTAATAGGGCTTGTAGTCGGGCGATGCCGGGTCCAGCTTGTCGCCACGCAGCTTGATGGCCGAAGGCGTCGTCACACGGTTCTTCATGCTGTAGTGGTCGCCATGATCCAGGTAATTCAAGCGCGCATTGGTCAGGTTGAAAGCACCCAGGGTGGGGTCGGTCTTCACCTCACTCAGATCCACCAACATGGCGCCCTTGCCGCCAATCACCTCGATATCGTCACCATGAATGATGGCGGCAGAGTTTTCGTCCACACCCAGGCCCAGCTTGTAGCCCTTGGCCATCATCAAAGGAATCATGCGGCCGAAGCGACCCCGCTTGAGGAAATGCTGATCAACAAACAGATCGGGGCCAACAAAGCCCAGACCCCGGTCGATCTGTTTACCTTCAACCCACTTGCCCTTCATGATGTTGATGACGCTAGGCGCGTCGCGAAACATCACCGTGCTCATGATGGCCGCTCCTGCGCTGGTGCCCGCCACCACGCCGCCCTTGCGATAGACCTCCCAGATCGCCTCCAGCATCGGCGTCGGCTGCCCACCCGGCATCAAGACATCGACGATGCGCTCCTGCGAGCCGCCGGTGAAGAACACGCCACGCGCGCCCTTGACCTTATTGATCAAGGCCGGGTCACGCACCACCTTGTTCAGATCAACCCAGCCAAACTTAGGCGCCACCGGCAAGGCCTCGGCCACCGCGCCGCGCCTATGCAGCATGTCAATCGCCTGCTTGGCACTGGCTTCCGGATCCTCGGATGCGGTGCCAAAGACCACAAAGCGCGCGCCCTTGCCCCCTGCCAATGCGACGATGCGGCCCCAAACCTCTTCGTTATCGGCCTTCAAAGCGCCGCCGATCGGAATCGCATAGCCCTTGATCAAAGGCTCGGTCTTGACAGGCAGCACGACCGCCGCCGCTGGGTTTGTGCTGCCCGGATTGCGGGCAGCAGCAGGTGGCTGAGCCACGCTTGAAGCTGCACGAGCCGGCGCTGGTGCCGCACCACGCGCCGCCTGAGCTACAGCCTGGTCGGCACAAGCCAGCGAGGCACTGAGCGACAACAGGGCCGCAAGACTAGGCCAGCGAAAAATGAATTGGATGCGCATGAGGACGGGACGGGTTTGCGAGAGTCTTATCAATGTAGCCCAGCCGACTCGCCTTCGCCCTCCCCCACAGGTGTGAACTGCGGGTGCCTGAGCCTGAGCGAGCGCCTTGACGCCCGGGGCCAGCGCGGATTCACCCCTAATGCCACCGTTGCGCGCATACGACTTATCGCGTAAACCCCTGCAGGCACAGGGGCTCAACTTTCTAGACTGAGCCGATTGGACCCAGTTGTGTCGACAAGGAGTAGAAAAAGATGAATACCGTCAGTCAGCCCAAGCAAGTCGCTCGCAAAACTCAAGGCTTCGCCCTGCGCAGCAGTACACAGGCCGTTTTGCTCGCTCTTGCCGCTCTGCCTGCGTTTGCGCAGCAAGACGATAGCGCCGCTAACAAAAAACTTGAGCGTGTCGAGGTGACCGGTTCGGCGATCAAACGGCTTGCCGACGAAACAGCGCTGCCCATGCAGGTCATCACCCGCGCTGACATCGTCAAGCAAGGGCTGACCACGGCGTCAGAAATCGTCAGCCGCATCAGCGCTGCGACCAACAATATGACCGACGGCGGCAGCATTGGCTACGGCGGATTTCGAGATCAGATGGGCATGAACGCCGCGAACTTGCGCGGCCTCGGCGTGTCGTCCACCTTGGTGCTGCTGAATGGCCGGCGCATGGCCAACTTCGCCTCGCCGGGCGACTCCTCCGGGGTGGACCTCAACACGATTCCCGCCGCTGCGATTGAGCGGGTTGAGGTCTTGCTGGACGGTGCCTCAGCCATTTACGGCAGCGACGCGATTGGTGGCGTGATCAATTTCATCACCCGCAAGGACTACACCGGCATTGAGCTCAACGCCAGCTATGGCAACACCTCAGAGGGCGGGGCCAGCAAGACGACCGCCTCGATCGGCGCTGGCTTGGGCGACGCCGACCGCGACGGCTTCAACATCTTCGCCGTGCTGGATCTCCAAAAGACCGGCAGCCTGAATGCCAATCAACGCCAGTTCATCACCGACTTGGATATTCCAGGTCGCCTGCCAGACCTGCTGTCCAGCTTCACCTTCCCTGGCAATATGCGACTGAGCGGCAGCCAGCGCGATTCGCTGATTGATGACAAGTTCTCCACCAATGGCAAAGCCGTCATCGACAGCAGGACCGTCAACCCGGCAGCCGCCAAGGGCTGCAACCCGCCCGCAAATCTGTATCTTCCGGACGGCATCGGCGGCATCGACGGTTGCACCTATGACTACATGCGCGACATCGAGCTTTACCCGAAGTCCGAGAAATCCAGCTTCTTCGGCCGTGGTGTGCTCAATCTGGGCGGCGGGCATCAGTTCTTTGCCGAGGCCGCACTGAACCGAGCCAAAACGCTGTACGCCGGCACCCCCAATCGCATCACCGCCGATATGGATGTGTCCAAGGTTCCCTCTTTGGCAGGCACCAGTTTGAGCAAGCTCGACGCCGACGCCGAAGACCGCATCATTTCCGTACGCACCCGGCTGGGCGAAGCCGGCCTGCGCACCAGCGAGCTGGTGTCGACGGGGCAACGCTATGTAGCGGGGGTCAACGGCACAGCCGCCAATTGGGACTATGAGCTGGCCTATAACCACAGCCTCAGCACCGTGTCCGACCGCAACTATCAGGGCTATTTGAACGAGCAAATGATTCGCGACGGCTTTGCCAGCGGCAAGCTCAATGCCTTCGGGCCGTCCAACGCGGCCGGCTTGGCCTTGTACGACCAAGCGCAGATACGCGGTGAGGTGCGCCACGCCAAGGGCACGATGGACAGCGTGGATTTCAAGGCCTCGCGCGCGATCTACGCACTGCCCGGCGGCGACTTGGCGCTGGCCTTGGGCGGCGAGTACCGTCGCGAGAAGCAGGACTATCACCAGTCCGAGGCCTTGGCCAAAGACTTGATCCTCGGTGAAACCTCGCAAGGTCCGGACGCAGACTTTGGCCACTCACGCAAGGTCGGGGCCGTCTTTGCCGAAATCAATGCCCCCATCACCAAAGAGCTGGAGTTGCAAGCCGCCATGCGCTACGAGCGCTACCAGGTGTCGGGCAATGCCAGCAGCCCCAAGCTGGGCCTGAAGTATGTGCCGATGAAAGAGTTGCTGCTGCGCGCCTCGGCAGGTGCGGGCTTCCGTGCGCCAAGCTTGTCGGATCTCTACCGTCCTGTCACAGAGGGCAGTTCAGGCACTGTTGTAGATCCGGTCTGCATGGCGCTCGATCCCAGCAACACGGTCACCGATTGTTCGGAGGGCTGGACCACGCTGAACTTCAGCAACGCCAAACTCAAGCCAGAGAAGTCCAGGCAGTTTTCGCTCGGAGCGGTCCTGGAGCCCAGGGCCGGCATGACGCTCAGCCTGGACTACTGGAATATCGAGAAAAGGGACCTGATCAGCTCGCTGGGCGTCGACACCATTTTGGCCAACCTCGACAAATACGGCCACCTCGTGCACCGCGATGAAGACAGCGTGATCGACCACATCGACCTGATCAAGGAAAACCGCGGCAAGCAAAAAATCAACGGTGTGGATCTGGGCGTGGCCCTGAGCGGTCTGAAGAGCGGCTTCGGCACCTGGGGCCTGCACCTGAACGGCACCTGGACGCTGAACTCCGAGCAACAGACCAGCAACGACGACCCGTTCTATAGCAACCTCGGCCATTTCGTCAACGACGGCGTCGTGCAGCGCTGGCGCCATACCGCCAGCCTGGACTGGAGTGAAGGCAATTTTGGCGCGACTCTGACCAATAGCTACCTGTCAGGCTACACGGACCAAAGCATCGTCGGCAAGGTCGATCGCAAGGTGAAGGAATATTCGCTGTGGGACCTGACCGGTTCATGGGCCGTCAATTCGGCGCTCACCATGCGCGCCGGCGTGAAAAATCTGCTCGACACCTCGCCCCCGTTCTCGCAACAGGCTTGGTTCTTCCTGTCCGGCTATGACCCCAGCTACACCGACCCCCGGGGGCGCTTCCTGTTCCTCAGTGCGCAATACAAATTCCGCTGAAGCGATTGGGCGCCGCGCTGCCTTGGGCTGGCTCGGCAGCCTAGCGCTGCGCCCAACCTGGGCCCAAGGTGGGGAAGTTCCGCTTGATCTGATTCGGCAGTTGCAGGGGCCAATCCCCGCGCTGCTGCAGGAGCTGCATGTACCCGGCACGGCCTTGGTTCTGTTGCGCCAAGGAAAGCCGGTGTGGTCGGCTCAGTTCGGTCAGTCCGAAGCGGGCACGGCCAAGCCAATTCAAGCCGACACCGTCTTTGAAGCCGCGTCTTTGAGCAAACCTCTGTTTGCCTATCTGGTGCTGCAAACGGTGCAGGCCGGGCAGCTAGCCCTGGACCGCCCGGTGATGCATTACCTGCCGCAGGAGGTCTTCAAGCCGCAGCAAGATTGGCAGCGCTTGATCACCGCCCGCATGCTTTTGACGCATCAATCGGGCCTGCCCAACTGGCGCAGCGACGAGGATGAGCGGACCGTCTCGCTGCGCATCGCCTTCGAGCCCGGCCAGCGCTTCAACTACTCGGGCGAAGGCTATTTCTATTTGCAGCGGGTGCTTGAGGCGATCTGGGGCGAAGCCTTGCAGACCAGGGCCGAACAGCAACTCTTCAAACCACTGGGCATGCGGCACAGCGGTTTCGTACTGACGCCGCAACTGGACGGCTTGCGGGCCCGCGGCCACGACGCTCAGGGTCGGGTCCTACCGGCCCAAGCGTACAAGGAAGCGAACGCCGCCTATACGCTCTACACCACCGCTGCGGACTACGCCTTGTTTCTGGCCGAGATGTTGAACACGGATCGCAGCGGCAGCCATTCGTTGAACGCCGCCAGCCTACAAGCGATGCTGGCCCACGCCACCCCCGCCACCGACCGCGCGCCCATTGCCAGGCCCGGTCTGGCCCAAGGTTTGGCGGTGTTTTGGGGCCTGGGTTGGGGCATCAACACGACGGCGCAGGGCGATATCAACTATCACACCGGCACCAACAGCAGCGGCTTTCGCAACTACTGCCAGTTTTCACCCAGCCAACAGACCGGCTTCGTCATCCTGAGCAATGGCCTGAACGGCAATCAACTTTGGATGCGCCTCATGGGGGAGTTAGGTGGTCGGTCGTGACCGACTCGAACAGACGAAATCAGAGGCCGGTTTTCTCGTTCGCCTCTTTGATAACGACATTCTCCGATGGCCGTGGTGCCTTGCGCGGAATACGCGAGCCGGTGACAAAATCTTGCTCTCCGTTGGCCACGCCTACCGATGGCGCTTGACCCGGCTTTGCATCATTCACCGCACAGCCCTGCAGAGCCACAAAGGACAGCATGGCGAGCGCAGCGCCCATTGAAAATTTACTCATCATTTTCTCCCTGAAGATCACATATCTAAGCGACGTGCTTGACCGCTGTGCAAAGCTCTTTTTTGGTTCATGCTTTGTCGTCTAGGGTCGCAGCGTCATGAGGCCCACTTGCAGCGAGCGCCTGCCCCAACTATTACCGGCGGCCGAGCCTAACAGGGCGCTCACCGGACCGGGGAATGCCGAAAGTCACACCTCAATCAAACAGCCTTTAGGTGTCGCCTATCCCCAGCTCGCTCACTATCCGCTGCACCAATGCCTTCAGGCTTTCCAGCTCGGCATTCATGCGCTGCTGCTCTGCACGCAAAAAGGCGATCTCTTCGTCGCGCGGCAGCGCGCTAACGCTTGAGTCTTGCTGCACCTCGCCACATAGAAGATGAGCCCAACGCGCTTCCCGCGCGCCCGGCGCACGCGCCAGCTTGACCACATAGGCGGGCCGCGTCTCGGTCTTTTCGGCCAACTCTTCCAGAAAGCCTTCGACCGAAGACAGATCGGCAAAACGGTGCAGGCGCTCGGTGTGCAGGCGCAATTCGGCCGTGGTGAGCGGCCCGCGCAACATCAGCAAGGTCAAACAGGCCAGCGCCGCACCCGGCACGCCCAAGCCCCGCGCACCGTTGTGCTCAAAGCGCAGCACTCGGTTGCCACTGACAGTGTTGACCAAATGCATGGACTTCAATTCTTCCAGCGCCTGCAGCACATCGGGCTCGGCCGCGTTCATGACCGGCTCACGCGCAGTTTTCTGATTGCAGCCCATGGTCAAGGCGTTCAGAGAGAGCGGATAACTATCGGGCACGGTGGCGGCTTTCTCGACCAGCACCGCCAGCACACGCGCCTCCAGCGCGCTCAAGGTTCGCAAGCTCATAGGGGTTCTGATTTAGACGCCAAAGCCATCATCGGCTTGAATGATCGCGCCATTGATGAAGTGACTCTCGTTGGCGCACAGCATCAGCAGCGAGGTATCCAGATCCTGCGGCTGGCCGACCCGCTTGCGGGGCAGCAACTCAATCAGTTTCTTGCCCTGCTCGGTGCCCCAGTGGTGGTGATTGATCTCGGTGTCGATATAGCCGGGGCAGATCGCGTTGACATTGATGCCGTACTTGCCCCACTCCAGCGCCATGGCCCGCGTCATATGAATGACGGCCGCCTTGCTCATCGAATAGACGCCGATCTGGCTCAGCACGCGCAAGCCCGCCATCGAGGCGATATTGACGATGCGCCCGCCAATAAAAGTGCCCGGCGAGCTGCCCTTGGCACGCCCCAACATGCGCTTGCCCACCTCTTGCGCGACGAAGAAGGCGCCGCGCACATTGGTGTCCATCACATAGTCGTAGTCGTCCCCGCTCACCTCGGTCAGCTTTTGAGTGGTGCTGACGCCGGAGTTATTGACCAGGATGTCTATCGTGCCGACCTCGGTCTCGGCATGCGCCACCGCTGACTTGATGCTGTCCAGGTCGGTCACGTCCAGCGTCACCACATGGGCATCGCCGCCATTGCCTTCGATTTCGCTGCGCAAGGTCTTCAGGCGCTCGGTGCGCCGCCCGGCCAAGACCACGCAGGCGCCGGCTTGCGCCAGGGTCTTTGCAAACTGGGCACCAAGGCCACTGGAAGCGCCGGTGACGAGGGCCACGCGGCCCGACAAATCAATGCTATAGCTCATGCTCATTCCTCCTGAATCGCTGTGGGCAAGATTAGCACGCTGGCCGCTGGACTCAAGCGCTTGACTCGACGGCGAATTTCCTAGACTCACTTCACCAATCAAAAAAAGCACGATCGTTCTTTTTTTAATTCTGCCCAGTAGAATGCGGCCCAATTAGTCAGCCACGGGTGGGCGCAGGCAGTCGGGCGCCCACAACCGAAAATCAAGCCAAAGGATGAACATGACCAGCTCAGAGTTGATTGCTCAATACGGCCCGCGCGACAGCATGGACTATGACGTCGTCATCGTCGGCGGCGGCCCCGGCGGCTTGGCCGCCGCAATCCGCTTGAAGCAGTTGGCGGCCGCGCAGAGCCGAGAGTTGTCCGTCGTGGTGTTGGAGAAGGGCTCGGAGCCCGGCGCGCACATCCTCTCGGGTGCCGTGATGGACCCGCGCGCGCTGACCGAACTCCTGCCCAATTGGGAGCAACTCGGCGCGCCGCTGAAGCAGGCGGTTACTGCCGATGAGGTGTTGTTCCTTAACGAAACCGGCGCCACCAACACCCCGCATTGGCTGATCCCCGAGTGCTTCCACAACCAGGGCAACTATGTCATCTCGCTGGGCGCTGTGACCAAATGGCTGGGTGAACAGGCAGAAAGCTTGGGCGTTGAAATCTTCCCCGGCTTCAGCGCCGCCGAAATCGTCTACGGCGACGACGGCTCGGTGCGCGGCATTGCCACCGGCAATTTGGGCGTTGGCAAGGACGGCGCGCCGCACGACGGCTTCCAACTCGGCATGGAGTTGCTCGGCAAGTACACCATCTTTGCCGAAGGCGCACGGGGCCATCTGGGCAAGCAGCTGATCGCCAAGTTCGGCCTCGATGCGGGCAAAGACCCTCAAAGCTATGCGCTGGGCATCAAAGAGCTGTGGGAAGTGCCCGCCGCTCAGGCCAAGCCAGGCCTGGTGGTGCACACCGCCGGCTGGCCCATGGACGGCGACACCTATGGCGGCGGCTTCCTCTATCACCTGGAGGGCAACAAGGTCACGCTGGGCTATGTGGTCGGCCTCGACTACAAGAACCCCTGGCTCTCGCCTTTCGAGGAGATGCAGCGCTGGAAGACTCACCCCAGCATCCGCGCCCATCTGGAAGGTGGCAAGCGCCTTGGCTACGGCGCCCGCGCCATCACCGCCGGTGGCCTGCTGTCGCTGCCCAAGACGGTATTCCCTGGCGGCGCCCTGGTCGGCTGCGACGCCGGCTACCTGAATGCTTCGCGCATCAAGGGCAGCCATGCCGCCATCAAGAGCGGCATGCTGGCCGCCGAGGCTGCTTTTGAAGCCGTCGGCGCCGGCCGTCAACATGACGAGTTAGCGGCCTACCCGGCTGCGTTCGAGCAAAGCTGGCTGCATGCAGAGCTGAATCAGGCGCGCAATTTCAAGCAATGGTTCAAGAAGGGCAATACCGTCGGCACCTTGATGACCGGCATCGAGCAATGGCTGCTGCCCAAACTCGGCATCAAGAGCCCACCTTGGACGATTCACCGCACGGTACCCGACCATCTCTATCTGAAGCCCGCCGCCGAATGTGCCAAGATTGATTACCCGAAACCGGACGGCAAGCTCACCTTCGATCGCCTGTCCTCGGTGTTCATCTCCAACACCAACCACGAAGAGAACCAGCCGGCGCATTTGACGCTGAAGGATGCGGCGGTACCGGTGAGCATCAATTTGGCCAAGTTTGCCGGGCCGGAGAGCCGCTATTGCCCTGCCGGCGTCTATGAGTTCATCAAGACCGATGCCGGCGCTGACAGGCTGCAGATCAACGCGCAGAACTGCGTGCATTGCAAGACATGCGACATCAAGGACCCGACGCAAAACATCGTCTGGGTCACGCCCGAAGGCGGCGGCGGACCGAACTACGCGGGCATGTAAGCGCCGGATGGTCAGGAAGGTGGTGTCAGGAGCCCGGCCCAAGGCATAGCCCGGCCATCGGCAAGCTAAAGCTTGCCTGTGCGGCGACAATGCGCCGCCCCTACTCCCTGAGCATTGTTTATATGCGCCACCTGCGCCTCACCCTCCACTCCGTTCTCTTCAGCGCGTCGGCACGCCCGCTGTGGCGCCTGGTTTTGCTCTTGCTGCTGGTGTTCATCAGCTATATGGCCTTGTCGCCAGCGCCGCCCAAAAGCCTGGGCAGCAGCTGGGACAAACTCAATCACGCGATGGCCTTCGCCAGCCTGGCTTTTTGTGGACATTGGAGCTTGAGCAGCGGGCGCGCTCGCTGGATAGCGCTGCCGCTGGCTCTTTTGGCCTATGGCGGCGCGATTGAGCTGCTGCAACTCAATATTCCTGGGCGTGACGGCGAATGGGCCGACTTGCTCGGCGACGCGGTCGGCATCATCATCGGCCTGGCTGCGGCCGTGGCCTTGCAGCGCTTAGCGAAGCGGCCCAGCTAGATTCCCCGGTTTCACGCAGCCTACGCAAATATAGGCTACCGTAGTGGCGCCCCGCCTCTTGGAGATTGATGCGTGAAACCCAGCCCTGCAGATGACTGCGCCCGCAACACCGACCGCAGCAGCATGGCGCCGGCGCAGCGCAGCGAACTTCTGATCCGCCTGCAAGCCACCCGCCGACATACCGAGCACTTGGCCGCGCCGCTGTCACCCGAGGATCAAGCGCTGCAGTCCATGCCGGACGCCAGCCCGACCAAATGGCATCAAGCCCACACGACTTGGTTTTTTGAAACCCTGGTCTTGCGGCCTTGGGCGCGAGACTACCAAGTCTTCGATGCGCGCTTCGCGCAGCTGTTCAACTCCTACTACGAATCGCTCGGTCCGCGTCACCCGCGACCCCAGCGCGGCCTGCTCAGCCGCCCGGCACTGAGCGAGATCCAAGCCTACCGCGCCCATGTCGACCGCGCCTTGGTCGACATGGTTCTGCAGGCCGATGCCGACAGCTGGGCCCAAGCCCGCCCGCTTTTAGAGTTGGGCCTGCAGCATGAGCAACAGCACCAAGAGCTGATTTTGAGCGACATCTTGCATGCCTTCAGTCTCAACCCGCTTGCGCCGGCCTATCGCGCACCGGAGCATCCAGCGCAAGTGCCTACCAGCTACGGCGCAACCACAATGCAATGGCTGACCCATCCTGGTGGGCTTGTCAACGTTGGCGCGCCAGCGGACGGCTTTTCCTTTGACAACGAAGGCCCGCGCCATGCGGTGCAGTTGACCGGCTTCGAGATCGCCAGCCGCTTGGTGAACTGCGGGGAATTCGCCGCCTTCATCGAAGACGGGGGCTATCGCAAAGCTGGCCTTTGGCTCGCGGACGGCTGGGCCCTGGCGCAAGCCCAGGGCTGGCAGCAGCCCAGCTACTGGCGCAAGCATGCGGACGGCTCGTGGCGCGTGTTTGGCTTGGCGGGTGAGCAGGCGCTGGACCCGCAAGCGCCGGTCATGCAGCTGAGCTTTTACGAAGCGGCAGCCTATGCCGAATGGGCCGGCGCACGCCTGCCGACCGAGTTCGAATGGGAAGCCGCCGCCGCTGACCTGAGCGGCCTAAGCCAACTGGATGACCAAGCTTGGCAATGGACCCACTCGGCCTACCACCCCTACCCTGGCTTCAGGCCCTGGGCCGGCGCGGTGGGGGAATACAACGGCAAATTCATGGTGGGCCAAGTGGTGCTGCGCGGCGGCAGCCTGGCCACACCGCGCGGCCACGCCCGGCCCAGCTACCGCAATTTCTTTCCACCGCATGTCCGCTGGCAATTCAGCGGCCTGCGGCTGGCACGAGACCTCTCAGACAGCCAAGGCAAGACATGACCCCCGTCCCATTTTTGAAGATCGTCGAAAAGTCGGGGTTTGCGGCTGACTTGCACAGCGCCTTGGCCCAGCAGCCGCGTCATATTTCGCCCAAGTACTTCTACGACGACATGGGCTCGGCCTTGTTCGAGCAAATCTGCGCGCTGCCCGAGTATTACCCCACGCGCACCGAGCTGGCACTGCTGCGTCTTCACGGCGCCGAGATGGCCGAATTGATCGGGCCGCAGGCGCAGCTGATCGAGTATGGCGCAGGAGCCTTGAACAAGGTGCGACTCTTGCTGGCGCGCATGCTGCGGCCACATGGTTTCGTTCCCATCGATATCTCGGGCCCCCATCTCTTGCAGGCCTGCGCCGCGCTGCAGGCCGAGCATCCGCTGCTGAACATTCAGCCGGTGGTGGGAGACTTCACCCAAGCGGTCGATCTGCCTGGCGCGCCAAGTCGAGGCGAGGGCCAGCGTGTCGGCTTTTTCCCCGGCTCCAGCATAGGCAACTTCACACCGACGCAGGCGCTGGAGTTCTTGGCCCTGACGGCCGAGCAACTGCGCGGCGGCGGCCTCTTGATCGGCGTCGATCTGATCAAGGACCCGGACCTGCTGCACGCCGCCTACAACGACAGTCAAGGCCTGACCGCGCGCTTCAACCTCAATCTGCTGGAGCGCGCGCGGCGCGAGCTGGGCTGCGAGTTTGCGGCCGATGGCTTTCGGCATAGCGCATTTTTTAACGCGCCATTGCAGCGCATAGAGATGCACTTGATGAGCATGCGCAGTCAAGTCCTGAGCCTGCAAGGAATCGACTACGCTTTCGAAGCGGGCGAGACCTTGCACACCGAAAACTCCTACAAATACAGCATCCCCGGCTTTAGAGCCTTGGCCGAGAAGGCCGGCTACCGCGCCGGGCCGGTCTGGACCGATGCGCAAAACTGGTTCAGCCTGCATTGGCTGCAGGCGCCGGCCGGCTGAAATCCACAGCAGCCCCCTGTCACCAAGCCTTCACACAAGTCAGCAATGCTCAGCGTCGCGGCATGTCGCCGTAACCCTTGATCTGAATGGAAGTGCAAGCCATGAGCAACGAGCAAACGCTGGACCTGCCTGTAGACAATGCAGCGCATCTGCAAGACGAGTTCCATGACGAGGAACTGGACTCAATCGGCGACCACCACCGCATGGCGGCTCATCACTTTTCACTCGCCGCCGAGCACCATATTGCGGCGGCCGCTGCCGATGACGATGGCGACGATGAGAGCAATGCGCGACATGCCTATCTGGCCTACCGCCACCAACTCAATGCAGTGCAATACGCCGAGATCGCCGCGCTCGACAACGACTGCCTGGACGATGCGATCGAAGGCTAATTGAACTGTTTGAGCTGACCTTTCAGCAGACAAAAAAAGACCTGTGAAACGGCCCGCATTGGTGTTTGAGCCGGTTCACAGGTAGCCATGAAGGTCTGAATTGATGCGGTTAACTGAGCAGTAAGGCCGCATCGGTCGGGCACCTGAGGCACCCTAGGTCTTTTTTAAGAATTCCTCGCTTCCCTGTTTCGTCGCTTCGCAACTATTTCCCCGACTTGTTCAAACTGGCCTGCATCCTGCTCGCCGCCTCTGCAGGGCTGAGTTTTCCGGCCAGCACCAGGCTATGGACCGCCCAAAAATCAGACTCCAAGCTCGGCCGCCCACGGTTGAGAATCTGCGCATTCAGGCGGATCGTCGATGCACAAGACTTGCGCCAATCCATCATCTGTTTGGCCACGGGATCCAGCACCGGCACAAGATGGTTGGACAGGCTGAAAAAACCCGTCACCTTGTTGGTGTAGAGGTCGGCAAACTCTTGCGACGCCATCCAGGTCAAGAACTTGTAGGCCTCCTCCTTGTTTTTGGAGCGGGGGTTGATGCCAATGCCGATGTCCGAATGGTCGGAGATATGGCAGGCCGCACCGGGCTTGGGCACCGGCGGCGGGAAGGCACCAAAGTCCAGGCTTTGCGCCCTTATCGGCCCGATATCCCAGGAGCCGGCCGGATACACCGCTGCACGGCCAAGGCCGAACAAGCTTTGCGAGTCGGCATTCGTCTGCGTCGCAGCACCCTTGCTCAGATAGGGCTGCAGCCTGGCCATCAAAGCCCAAACATCGACGAATTCGGCATCGGTGAGCTTTTTCTTGCCTGCGATCAGCCCTTTGCGGCCGGCCTCGCCCTGCCAATAGGCGGGGCCCATGCCATTGAAGATGACCTGATGCGTTTCCCATTGATCGGCCAGTCCAAGCGCCAGCGGTGTGTACTTACCCTGAGCCTTGACGGTATCCAGCAGCTTGAAAAACTCCGCCTCGGTGCCGGGCGGCTGCAGGTTCAGTTCGGCGAAGATTTTTTTGTTGTAGAAAAAGCCATGGATCACCGAGGCAATCGGCATGCAATAGGTTTCGCGCCCATCATCGGTTTGCCAGGCCAGCTTGGCCGAGGCCGGGAAGTCATCCAATTGGCTGCGGCCTTGGCCGTCCAAACGCTCAAGCAAGCCTTTTTTGTACAAGTTCAGCGAGGCGTCAAAAGGGCGGCAGGTGATCAGGTCGCCCGCCGTCCCGGCGCTCAAGCGCTGCTGCAGGCCGGCGTCATACTCGGTCGGCGCCGTCGGCACGAACTTGACCGCCGTACCCGGATTCTTGCGCTGGAAGGCTGGAATCAACACCTCCTCCCACAAGACCTTGTCGTCAACCCGCCAACTCTCTATCGTCAGCGCAGCCGCCCGCAGCGTCGACGGCAACAGGGCCGCGCCGACGCAAAACAAAAAGCAGGCCAGACGAAAGTGCTTAGGCATTGGGGTCGTTCGACTCACAACTGATGAAGATGGGTTCGAGGTTCACAGCAAACAGGCCACACCATAGTCAAGCCACCCCTGTAACGCAATCAAAGCGCCGCCCTGAACGCCCGGCGCAAAGCGCGCACAAGGAAACAGCAAAAGCTAACGTCATATTCAGTCTGATTTCGGCGGCCAGCGGCAGTCCTCCACGGCCGGCGCACAATCAGCGGCTGCGCATCGATTTGAACGCCTTGTGACGGCGAATCTGTGGTGCGCAGGCGTCGTGTTACGTTTTTTAACGTGGGCCAGATGCCGCTATTCATGGGGGAGGTGAGCCGAATAGCCCCGGCAGACAGTTCAGCCCAGCGAAACCCCCAATCGCCAAGCCACCCAGGCGCCCCTGACAATTGTCACAAGCGCCCAATCCTCTGCCTGCTTTGACTTACACAACATCACCGAAGTCCAACGATTCTTTGGCTTGGGGCCTTTCGCCCCAGGGCAAGATGGCTCGCATGTTTGCTTTGCTCGCATTGGCTTTGCCCACAGTTGCTCCCCTCGGCTTGATCGCTGCCGCGCCCGGCAGTTGGGCAGCGCCTGCGCCGACCGCAAGCACCGACAGCGCAGGCGAGCTCAATGTCCTGCATTGGTGGACCTCGGCCAGCGAGCGTGCCGCAGCGGACCATGTGGCAGCCCGCATGAGCGAGTTGGGACTGCGCTGGGTTGACGGCGCGGTGGCGGGAGGCGGCGGCGGGCCGGCCATCAAGGTGCTCAACGAGCGCACGCTGCGCGGCATGGCACCCAAGGTGGCGCAGCTGAACGGTCAAGCCACCATCGAATGGGCCGAAATGGGCTTGCTACTGGAGCTTGACGGCGTCGCCAAGCGACGCCAATGGGCGCGCACCATGTTCCCGCAGGTGACGGCGCAGCTGAATGTGCGCGAGCATGTTGTCGCCGCACCGCTGGGCATTCACCGCATCAACAACCTCTATCTGAACAAGGCCGTGTTTCGCCGGCTCAATATCGAGCTACCCAATCATTGGAGCGGGCTGCAAGCGGCCGCCGTGGCCCTGCGCGCCGCCGGCGTCACACCGGTCGCCTTCAGCGACGAGCCTTGGCAGGTGGCTACCGTTTTCGAAACCCTGCTGCTGGCCGAGGCGGGGCCGGCGCTGTACCGCAGGATGGTCGAACAGCGCGACCCGCAGGCCTTCAATGACCCGTCGGTGGAGCGCGCATTTCAGAGGCTGCGCGACTGGCGCAATCTGGCGGCAGGCCCGGGCGAGCGCCCTTGGACTCAACTGGTGGCCGACTTTGCCGCCGGGCGCGCGGCGATGTTGATCATGGGTGACTGGGCGCGTGGCGAGTTGGGCACGCTGGGCCTGGAAGGCGGGCGCGACTTTGCCTGTCAGGCCGTGCCGGGCACCAGCGGCGTTCACCAGTTCAGCATCGACACCCTGGCCATGCTGGCCGGCAATTACAGCGCCCAGGCCGAACAAGAAAAGATGGCCGAGCTGCTCGGCAGCGCGACCTTGCAACTGGGCTATAACCGCATCAAAGGTTCGGTGCCGGTGCGCCGCGATGTGCCGGTCGATGAGCTGGACTATTGCGCCCAGCAGTCTTACCAGCTGTTCGCCAACCCGGCCACCGCACGCGTGCCCAGCTTGGTACACCGCATGGCTTTTGATGAGGTCGGCAAAAACGCCTTCATCGAGACCGTCCACCGCTTTGCACTGGACCCCAAACAAACACCCGCCGCAGCGCAGCGCAAATTGCAGGGTCTGCTGCGCGCTCTTGGCCCGAAATCCATGAAATCTGTGCAAGCGACACCATGACCCGTACGATCTTGATCGTTGATGACGACCAGAAAATCCGCACCCTGCTGAAGACCTATCTGGAGAAAAACCAGTACGAGGTCCGCTTGGCGCACGACGGCGCCAGCTTTCTGGCCGAGTTCGAGCGCTTCAAGGACGAAATAAGTCTGTGCATTCTGGACGTCATGCTGCCCGACACCGAGGGCTTTGCGCTGTGCCAGGCGGTGCGCAAGCGCTCCGATGTGCCGGTCATCATGCTGACCGCCAGCGCCGATGAGACCGACCGCATCGTAGGTCTTGAGCTCGGCGCTGATGATTACATCGGCAAGCCCTTCAACCCGCGCGAACTGCTCGCCCGCATCAAGGCCATCCACCGGCGCTCGGGCCAGGACCGCGGTCAGACGGCGCGCTACTTCCGTTTCAACGGCTTTTGCCTGGACATTCTGGAGCGCAGCCTGATCGACCCGAGCGGCGAAGCCTCGGCCTTGTCGGGCATGGACTTTCAGCTGCTCAAGCTCTTGGTCGAGCATCCCGGCGAAGTGCTGGACCGTAGCCGCCTGGCCGAAGTCACACGCGGGCGCGACCTCGGCCCGCTGGACCGCTCGCTCGACGTGCAAGTCAGCCGCCTGCGTCAACGCCTGCATGACGACGGCAAGCAACCGGCACTGATCAAGACCGTTCGGGGTTCAGGTTACGTCTTTTCCACCACGGTCACGTCGGGCCATGCGCCGTGAGCCTGAGCGGGCGATGACGGTGGGCGGGTCTGCGGGCCATAGTTCAGGAACGGTGGGCGGGCGCGGCTGGCTGCAGCGCTTTGTCGCCTTCTTGTTTGACAGCCTGCAAGGCCGCTTTGTGCTGGCCATGTTGGGCAGCCTGGTACTGGTGCAGCTCTTGATCAATCTGCTTTGGTACAAGCAGCTGGAGCAACGCACCACCCGGCAAACCGAGCTGGCCGCCCACCATGTTGCCAGCGGCGCACTAGGCGCCTTGCGCGCGCTGCGTGAGCTGCCGGCCACTTACCGGCCGCTCTTGATCGAGCAGCTGCGCACCATGGGCGGCACGCGCTTTCTGGTGTTTTTCAATAACGCCGAAGTTGCAGTGCAGCCCTTGCCCGAGCAGGCCTTGGCGCGCCTGCTGGAAAATCGGGTACGCCAAGAGCTGCTCAATCAGTTGGCGCCAGGGACGCGGCTGCGCGTCACGCTGGCCTCGCCAGTGGGCTTGAAGGTCGCGCCCAGCGGGGCCTTGCTCGCCGATCTGCCCGACAGCTGGGTCGACCCCTCGCTGCTGGATGCCGAGCGCCCTGCCCCGTTCCTGGTGATTCAAGCGGAAACCGAACCCGGCCAGTGGCTCTACCTGAGCAGCGCCATGCCCGACCCCTATTTTCTGGAGCAGCTGGAATTTTTCACCTGGCAGCGGATAGTGCCGCAGTTGCTCACACTGGGCCTGGCCCTGCTGATGACGCTGATCACCGCGCGCGCCCTGACCAGCCCTTTGCGGGGCTTGAGTCGGGCGGCGGCGCGAGTCGGGCGGCGCGCCAACCCCAAGCCCTTGACCGTCACCGGCACGGCCGAAGTGCGTCGCGCGATCGAGGCCTTCAACGAGATGCAGGAGCGCATACGGCGCTACCTGAGTGACCGCGAACGGCTGTTCGCCTCGATCTCGCATGACCTGCGCACGCCCATCACCCGGCTGCGCCTGCGTAGCGAGTTACTTGACGACCTGGCCGTGCAAGATGAGTTTCATGAGGACTTGGACGAACTCGACATGATGGTCAAGACGGCGCTGCAAATCGTCAAGGACACCGACATCCACGAGAACCGCGTGCCTGTGCGCATCGACCTGGTGCTGCAAAAAATGGTGCGCGACGCCCGCATGGCCGGGCAGCAGATAGAACTGTCGGAGCAACCCTTGACCGTCTTCGGCAAACCCTTGGCGCTCAAACGTGCCCTCGGTAATCTGATCGACAACGCGATGTTCTATGGTGCCAACGCCGGCCATACCGGACTGCACAAAGCCGAGCTCACCATGAGTGAAGGCGCGCCCGGCAGCGCCGAGCAAGGTCAGGTCTTGCTGACCGTACGCGACTTCGGGCCGGGCGTGCCCGACAGCGCTTTGGCCAAGCTGGGCCAACCCTACACCCGCCTGGCCCATGGCGCCAAGATGCGCGAGGAAGGCTTAGGGCTGGGTCTGTCCATCGTGCGCGACATCGTCGCCGACCATGGCGGCGCTTTGCGCTTTCGCAACCATCCGCAGGGCGGCTTCGAGGTGCGCGTGGCCTTGCCTGCTCACCCTGCGCCAGCAGCAACCCCCATCAACACCCCCTGATGCAGCACCAAGCTCCCCAAGAAATCGTCATCATCGGCGGCGGCACGGCCGGCTGGATGGCAGCCAATCTGCTGGCCCATCAATGGCGCAGCCATGGCACCCAGATCACGCTGATCGAGTCCAGCGACATCGGCATCATCGGCGTCGGCGAAGGCTCCACGCCCTATTTGCGCCAGTTCTTCCACCGCCTTGGGATTCAAGAAAGCGAATGGATGCCGGCCTGCAACGCCACGTACAAATGCGGCATCAGGTTCCCGGGCTGGTCGACACAGCCGGGCTACGAGCAATATGTGCACCCCTTCTTCAATCAAGAAGACCTGAAGGTGGGCAGCGAGCTTTTCACCAACGCCCGGCTGCGCCGGCGCGGCACGGCGGCGCAAGCCAACCCGCAGGACTTCTTCATCGCCGCCGAGCTGGCCAGGCAGCGCAAGGCGCCGTTCTATCTGCCGCGCAGCGATGGCCGCCCCGCTCCGGCGACCGACTATGCCTACCACTTCGACTCCGGCCTGCTGGGCGCCTTCCTGAAAAGCCATGCCGCCAAACTCGGCGTTAAACATCAGCTCGACACCGTGGCAAGGGTAGAGCTGAGCGAGACGGGCGACATCGCGCGCCTGCTGATGCACAGCGGCGCCATCGTTAAGGCCGAGCTCTTTCTCGACTGCAGCGGCTTCAAAGGGCTCTTGATCAACGAAGCGCTGGGCGAGCCCTTTGTTTCCTTCAAAGACAATCTTTTCAACGACCGCGCCATCGCCATCCCCAGCAGCTTGAACGAGGAAGAAGACATCCCGTCCGAAACCACGTCCACCGCCCTGCGCAACGGCTGGGTCTGGCAGATTCCACTCAGCAGCCGCTATGGCAATGGTTATGTCTACGCCTCAGACTTTGCCAGCCCCGAGCAGGCCGAGACCGAGCTGCGCCAGCATCTGGGTGCGGCCGCACACAACAAGGAAGCGCGCCACCTGAAGATGCGGGTGGGCCGGGTCGAGCAACATTGGCGCAACAACTGCCTGGCCATAGGCTTGTCGCAAGGCTTTATCGAGCCGCTGGAAGCCACCGCCTTGATGCTGATTCAGTTCTCGGTGGATCTTTTCATTGACCAGATGGAAGCGAGCCAGTTCAGCCGCAGCCGCCAAGCGCAATTCAATCGGCGCATCAATCAAATGTTCGAAGGTGTGCGCGACTATGTGGTGGGCCACTATCAGCTCAATACGCGCCATGACAGCGACTACTGGCGCGCTAATCGCGCGCATCGCCATATCTCAGACCGACTGGCCAGTATTTTGGAAGTCTGGGATCAGGGCGGTGACTTCGAGGCTGAACTGACTCGGCATGGCGAGGCCTTGATGTATATCCGGCCGTCTTGGTATTGTTTATTGGCCGGCATGGGTCGCTTTCCGGCGGATCTGAAGCCTCTGAGCACTGCTCAGCGACAAGAGCTCATGAGCGCTGAACAAGCGCGCGCCGCCCTGACAGACACGGTGACGCAGTTCTACGGACACCGTCAGTATTTGCAACTGCTGAAGTAGGCGAAAGCGAGCGCGCAAAAGCAAAACGCCGCAAAACACAATAAAGGCCTGCGGCGTTTTGCGGGGCTGTCTAGGCCTACTTCCAGCGCCGCATCTTGTGACCCACCAACGCATAGAACAGGATCAGGCCGTAGCAGGGCAGCATCACCCAGTATGCGGCCTGTGAGTTGCCTGCATCGGAGAAATGTCCGTACAACATGGGCAATAAAGCGCCACCGGCAATGCCCATGATCAGCAGGGCGGAGCCGGCTGCCGTGTACTTGCCAAGGCCTTCCAGCGCCAGCGGCCACAACGATGGCCAAACCAAGGCATTGGCAAAACCCAGCAGGGCCAAAAACATCACCGTGTTGGGCACCACCGGCACGCCGGCCCAGCCGAGCAGCGCTTGCGAGAGGCTGGTATCGGTGCTTGAGCTCATGATGATGCCGGCCGTAAACGCGATACCGCTGAGCGCAGACATGAGTAAAGCCGCCTTTTGCGACATCAGCTTGGGGATGGTCAGCACACCTAAGCAATAGCCCAAGACCATGAAACCCATGGTGTAAGAGGTCAGCACGGCAAAGTTTTTGACGCCGAGAGTTTGGCCGTAAAGCCCAATCGTGTCGCCGGCAATCACCTCAACACCGACATAGGCGAACAGCGCCAGCGCGCCCAGCACCACCTGCGGAAACTGGAACACGCCAAACCGGTCGACCTCGGTCTGCGTGCCCTCTTCGTCAAGCGACAACTCGGGCAAAGAGGAGAAGTGAACGACGACCATAAAGCACAGCAAGACCGCCGCCATCACGGCATAGGGGAATACCAGCCGTACAGACAAGTCAGCACGGACCTGCGCGCGCGCGCCAGCATCCAGCGCCGCCAGTGCCGCTTCGGAGTGCATGTCTATGCCTGACAACATCACCGCCGCAAACACCAAGGGCACAACGATGCCCGCCCCCTTGTTGAACAGGCCCATGATGCTGATGCGGGTGGCCGCACTCTCACGCGGGCCGATACAGACGATATAGGGATTGATGGCCGTCTGCATCAGCGTCATACCGGTGGCCAGCGTGAACAGCGCCAGCAAGAAGATGCCGTAATAGCTGGACTTGGCAGCCGGAATGAACAGCATCGCGCCCACAGCCATAACGCCAAGCCCCACTGTCATGCCGTTCTTGTAGCCGATGCGGCTGAGCACGGCGGCCGAGGGCAAGGCCATCACCGTGTAGGCAATGTAGAAGGCGAAGGTCACCCATAGCGCCTGGAAGTTATTCAGATCGCAGACGATCTTCAGAAAGGGAATGAGCGAGCCATTCAACCAGGTCACAAAACCGAGGATGAAGAACATCAGCCCGATGAAGAGCATGGGCAGCAAGACGCTGGGCGCCCGGCTGACCTTTTGGACATTGGTGTTCATGACGGAATCCATAAATTTCAAACACTCCTGCCCCAACACCTGCCGCTAAAGTGCTTGGGCGTGGGCGAGAAAAAAAGCCTCCCTGAGGACGGGGAGGCTTTTTCATTGATGCGATCCCTTGAGACTCTGGGACCGCGACTAGCCGGTTCCCGTCAGAACTTGGCGCGCAGACCGACGCTGTAACGAGCGCCGTTTTCATACAGTCCGATCGGGACACCATCCGATGTATTGGTTTTCACCAATTCATTGTTCAGATTCACGCCCGTTGCAAACAAGCTCAGCTTTGGCGTGATATCCCAACTCGCTGTCGCATCCCACTGGCCGTAAGCACTGTTGATATTCTGGCCACCGGAGTCAAGGTCGCCATAGGACTTGGAGCGGTAGTTATAAGAAACGCGCAGGCTGATACCGTTCTTTTCGTAATAGCCACTGAGGTTGAACTGGTCACGGGAGTTCCCCACAACATTGAGTTTTGGATCACTTGGCTTTGCCTTGCCTGGCACGGCATCGGTAAAGGTGTAGTTAGCGACCGCACCGAAACCGGTATTACCGAAGGGCTGCTGCCATTGCAGCTCAAAGCCCTTGATGTCGGCGCCGTTGTCGGCGTTATAAGGGCGTTGAACGTCGAAGGTCTTCCCGCCAATGACTTCCTTCGTATATTGCTTGTAGGCGAAGGTGTCGAGCTTCTTTATAAACGCAGTAGCTGCAATAACCGCCGCATCGTCAAAATACCATTCGGCGCCAATTTCGGCTTGATTCGCATGAATCGGCTTCAAGAATGGATTTCCTGCCTTACCTTTTGTCAGCACGGTGCCGTCAGGCGTAAAGCCAGGGCTTAGCAAATCAAAGGAGTGTCGCGCCATCACCTTTGAAACAGCACCTCGGATAATGACTTTCTTGCTCAGGTCATAGGCGACATTGAGGTTTGGCAACACATCGTTATAGTCATTATTCAAGACAACGTGTTCAAACTTCTCACTCGCATTGACAATATTGCCTTCCGAAGTCTGCTTTGTCTTCACAAAGCGTACGCCCACATCGCCACGCAATTTATCTACTGCAAAATCACCCTTGACATAGGCCGCAGAGATTTTTTCGTTGATCTTGTAGTTTGAACCCAATAGTGGCGCGTAGACCATCACCTTGTCGTACATCGGGATGGCCTTGCTGGCGACCAAACCGTCATCAAACCATGCATATTGGGTCAAGGTGCCTGATGTAGCGCCCGCTTGGCTCAACATCGGCGATGGGCCGGTGGACAAGTCGGCCAGGGAAAAAGGCTTCCAATCGGGCGACTTGGTATTGGTCACACCTTGGATGCGGGTGTTTTCAAGCGTGTTGTCGCGGAACTTCGCACCGACGCTGACCGCATTGAAGAACGGCGTCGTCAAATCAAAAACCAGATCGCCTTGAACATAGTTCTCCTTGCCCTTCATTTCACGCGTGCGGTCATCACCGCCCTGCAGGGTCAAGACTTTCGGATCAAGCGGATTGATGTCGAGATACTTGACGCCGTACTTGTCTTTCGCCAGGTCCAGTTGAACGCGAGAATCGCCAGTCATCCAGAAGTGACGATCATGCGTGCTGCCGCCCGAGCTTGACGTCGTGCCGACCTGCCCGTGAGCCTTCCAGTTGTTACCTTGGTAACTGCCGTCCAGGTCCAGCACGTCCGACTTCATGAAGGACTCACGATAAATTGGCTCGAACGAGACACCACCCACCTTGGGCAATATGCCGCCGACCAGGGCTTTCTTTCCATTCGCCGTGCTGATGAACTTTGGATCAACGACGTTGATAACGCCGTTCGCGTCCTGCAAACCATCCGCTTGCCACAGGTAGTTTTGATTGCTGTTGTCCATCTTCATGTCTGAATTCATGTAATTCAGAATGATGTCGGCCTCGCGCACGGGCTTGAATTCCAGCGCAATATTGGCGGTGGTGCGCTCGCGGTCCTGGCGGAAGATGGCAGAACCACCACCCCAGGAGGCATAGGCATCGGTCTTGACGCCGTTTTGGTCCACTACGGGCGTGGTGCTGCCTGCACCAAAAGTTTCCAGGCCGTCGCGGCGCATCGTGCGGGTCTGCCGGTTGACGGCCACCATCACACCGAAGGTCTTGTCGTCGTTCTTCCAGTTAAGCAGGCCCGACAACTGAGGGTCGGTCTTGGCGGGCAGCTTGCTGTAGATGGCCTCAACGCCGACTTGTGCGGTGAGCTGATCCTTGAAGTCCAGCGGCTTGCGTGTCTTGACGTTCACCAAACCACCAATGCTGCCTTCGTCTTGGTCGGCAGACGGGCTCTTGTAGACATTGATGCTGCCGACGATTTCGGACGGCAAGATGTCGTAGTTGAAACTGCGGGTTTGCGGCTCATTCAGCCACCATTCGCTTGATGAAACCGCTTGCCCATTGAGCTGGGTCATGTTCAGGCTCTTGTCGGTGCCACGCACAAAAATCGCCTTGCCTTCACCCCAGGTGCGGTCCACCGAGATACCGGGCACGCGCTGCAGCGAGTCGGCCACGTTACGGTCAGGGAACTTGCCCACATCTTCCGAGCGGATCGAATCAACGATGGCGTTCTGCTCGCGCTTCTCCGACAGATTGCGCTGCAGCGTGGCACGCACGCCGCGAATCTCAACCGTTTCCAGCTCGGCATTCTTGCCCGCTTGAGCTGTCGTTGCGGCAGCGGCTTGAGGGGCTTCGTCAGCGGCGCTGGCGTTGTGAAACGCCGTGGCGCCCAACATCAGGCTGATAAGGCTGGGCAGAAGTTTCTGCTTGAAAAGGGGCTGGGACATGGGTTGGCTCCGTTTGAATTTGTGGACGAAGGGATTTGGATAAATCAGTTCGAGGCCGCAATTTAGCGGCTCAAGCGGGCCTTGGCGCATGGCGTTGCGTTTTGTTGGACTTCATTGCAGCCAAGTTACAAAGCCAGCCGGCAGCGCAAGATTGGGACCTGCGCGGGTGCGGGTAGACCCTGATCTCCCGATCAGGGTCTACCCTTGTTACGGCAAATTCAGACTTGCGGCGCGGGCACGATGGTGGCCGAACATTCGCCAAAACCGATGCGGCGGGCACCGTCTTTCGACGCAAAGGCGCGCAGGCTGACGCAGTCGCCGTCGGCCAAGAATGCACGCGTCTCGCCGTTAGGCAAGCCCAGGCTTTGTTTGCCACCCAAGGACAGCTCCAACATCGAGCCGCCTTCGCTGGCCTCGGGGCCCGACTGGGTGCCCGTGCCGAGCAGATCACCGGGCTGCAGATTGCAGCCATTGCTGGCGTGGTGCGTCAGCATCTGCGCCAAGGTCCAATAGGCATGCTTGAAGTTGGAGCGCATCAAGCGCGTTGCCGGCTCACCAGCGGCACGCATGGTCTCGGTCTGCAACCAAACCTCCAGCTCGATCTCATAGCCGCCCTCGCTGCGGTTTTTGTCCGAGTCGAGGTAAGGCAGCGGCTGCGGATCACTGGCTGGATGGGCAAAGGCAATGCGAAAGGGCTCCAACGCGTCCATGGAGACGATCCAGGGCGAGATCGTGGTGGCGAAGTTCTTGGCCAGGAAAGGGCCCAGCGGCTGGTACTCCCAGCCCTGCATATCGCGGGCCGACCAGTCGTTCAGCAAGGTCACGCCGAACATATGCTCGTCCGCGTCGGCCATCGGAATAGGCTCTCCGAGGGCATTGCCGCCGGCCACAAACAGACCCAGCTCCAACTCATGATCAAGGCGCTTACAGGCTGCGCGTACCGGCACTTCGGCGCCCGGCGGCATCAACTGACCCAAAGGGCGGCGCACGGTGCTGCCGCTGACCCCGATCGAGCTGCTGCGGCCGTGATAGCCGATGGGCACCCATTTGTAGTTGGGCAGCAATGGGTTGTCTGGGCGGAACAGTTTGCCCACCGTGGTGGCGTGGTGAATGCCGGTGTAGAAATCGGTGTAGTCGCCGATGCGGCAGGGCACAGCCATCTGGGCCTGCGCTTGCGGCAGCAAGCAGGCTGTCAGTGCAGACTGCTGCTTAGAGCCTTCGGCCAAAGCGTCGAACAAGGCATGCCGTACGAGCCGGCGCTTGGAAGCGCTTTGGGCCATGAAGCTGTTCAAGTCGCCGTCGGCCAAGGGCTGCAGCAGAACCTGCACGGCCGAGCTCCAGCGCCCTGCACTCGCGGCCAGTCGCAGATCAAGGATTTGATCGCCAATGGCGATGCCAACGCGGGCACTCTCGTTCGAGCCGGCGCGGCGGAACAGACCGTAGGGCAGGTTCTGCAGCGGGAAGTCGGTGCCAGCCAGATTGGCGCTGGCGACAAAACTTTGCGCTTCTGGGTTGTGGGTGTGGTCAAGCAGGCTCATGGCATTCATTCCTGAAAGTTGTCGGTCAGGCCAGCCCAGCAGGCGGCGTAATTGGTTTCAAGCGCGCCGCCCTTGAGCGCGAACTCGGTCGGCAGCAAACGCCAGCGGGTTTCGAACATAAAGGCCAGGGTGTTGTCGAGCTTGTGCGGCGCCAAGTCGGCATTGCTAGCCTTGTCAAAGGCCTCGGTATCGGGGCCATGGGGCACATAGGCATTGTGCAGGCTGGAGCCACCGGGCTTGAAGCCTTCGGGCTTGGCGTCGTACTGGCCGAGCACCAGGCCCATGTACTCGCTCATCACATTGCGGTGATACCAGGGCGGGCGGAAGCTGTCCTCGGCCACCATCCAGCGCGGCGGGAAAATCACGAAGTCGCAATTGGCCCAGCCGGCGGTGTCGGATGGCGAGGTCAGCACGGTGAAAATGCTCGGGTCGGGGTGATCAAAGCTGATCGACCCTATGGTCATGAAATGCTTGGTGTCGTACTTGTAAGGCGTTAGGTTGCCATGCCAGGCGACCACATTGAAGGGGCTGTGCGCCTGGACTGCGCACCACAGGCTGCCGCCGTACTTCTTGACGATCTCGTAGGCACCTGACGTGGCCTCAAAGGCCGCCACCGGCGCCAAAAAGTCGCGTGCATTGGCCAGCCCGTTGGAGCCAATCGGGCCCAACTCGGGCAGGCGGAAGGCGGCGCCGTAGTTCTCGCACACATAGCCGCGCGAAGGGCCATCCAGCTCGACCTTGAATGCCATGCCGCGCGGCAGCAGGGCGATCTCGCCCGGTGCGACGTCGAGCAAACCCAACTCGGTCGTGATGCGCAAGACACCTTGCTGCGGCACGATCAGCATCTCGCCGTCGGCATTGATGAAGGCGCGCCGCCCCATGCTCTGGTTGGCCACGTACAAATGCGCGGCAATGCCCAGCTGCGCGTCAGGGTCACCATTGACGGCCATGGTGCGCAGGCCTTCGACGAAATCGGTCGGCTCGGCCGGCATCTCTATCGGCGCCCAGCGCATGGGATCGGGTGGCGACACCTGACCCTCACGCGCGCCGGTGCAAAGGTAGGCGTGGGCCAGCGGCAGGAAGCTGCCGACCACCACCGAAGGCTGGCGGCGATACAGCCAGCTGCGTAAATTCTCATTGCGCGGCGCAGTGAAGGCGCTGCCCGAGAGCAACTCGGCGTACAGGCCATGGGCCACTTTTTGGGGGCTGTTGCGCCCTATCGGCAAGCTGCCAGCGATGGCTTCGCTTTGATGTTGATTGCCGAAACCGGCTGAATAATTCAAGGCGCTCATGGGCAACTCAGGGTTAAAAACGGGAAAGGCGAAGCCGGCTGCACCGAAGGCTTTTTGCCGGCACGGAATTAAACCAGCGCCACTTTAATTTGTCTATAGCTAACCATACAGGGAAAATGAGCAAGTTTTGGCGGGCGCACTTCGGGTCTAATCTTTCGCCATGACAAGCCCTGCACATCCCAACACCGACAAGCATCAACGTGGCGGCCCACGCGGCATTCAGAGCATCGAGGTCGGCGGGGCCTTGTTGACGGCGCTGGTGCACCATGGCCGGCCCTTGGCGCTGAAGGACTTAGCGCGCGAAGCTGCGATGGCTCCGGCCAAGGCTCACCCCTATTTGGTCAGTTTTATCAAACTGGGCCTGGTCGAGCAAGAAGCGGTGAGTGGCCGCTACGGTCTGGGTCCGCTGGCCTTGCAACTCGGCCTCATCAGCCTGCAGCAATACGACCCGGTGCGCTTGGCCACGCCGCGCATCGAAGAATTGGCCATGCAACTGGGCCACACGGTCGCCATCGCCGTGTGGGGCAATCGCGGCCCGACCATTGTGCGCGTGGCCGAAGCGCCCAGCCCCGTGCACATCAGCATGCGGCACGGGACGGTGATGGGGCTGCGCGGCACGGCCTCGGGCCGCCTGTTCGCCGCGCATTTACCCACCGACTTGGTCTTATCGGCCTTGGCCGCCGAAGCGCCGCAGCAAGCCGCAGCGGCGCCAAAAATTGACGCTCAGTTTGCGGCTTTGCTGGCCTTGGCGCGCAAGGACGGCCTTGCCAGCGCTCACGACGGTATCGTGCTCGGGGTCAGCGCCCTGGCCGCGCCGGTTTTTGATGACCAAGGCCGGATCGCGCTGAGCCTGACGGCAATTGGCCCGAGCGGCAATTTCGACCTGAATCTGCACGGTCCGATTGCCTTGGCGCTAAAGAGTGCAAGCACCGACTTGTCACGTCAGCTGGGCTGGCGTGAGCCGGCGCAAAGCTAAGCGCCCAAGCTTGCTGCGGCGCCATCAGATCGGCGAATCAGATCGGCCAAGTAAAAAAAGCGAGCCTGCTCGCGCTGACTCGCTTTTCTATCAGCCGGACAAAAGGACCGGCGTTCTTGCTGCTCGCGCCGATCAGGCCGCTGCAGCAGTGCCTTCTTGACTGGCCAGGCGATTCATATTGCCCATCGACACGCGGTGCATTTCCAGCAGCGACAGCAAACCGTTGCGGTGCAACTCGACCACCTTGGCATCGTCCAATCCGGCCAGCTTTTGCTCATCAACGGCCAAGAAACCTTCGACGTCGATCTTCTCACCGCTGGCCAAGGTGGCCTCAAAGCGCATATCGCGCAATAGATCCAACTCAACCAACATCTGGCAGAAGGCCCGAGTGCGCTCGGACTCTTGCTCGAAGTTCTCCAAGAAAGTCTTGGCGTTCAGCAAGAACTCGGTCGGCTGACCGTCGGCTGCGAACAGCGAAGTGCCTTCGCTCTCCGAAAAACCGGCCCATTCGCTGTCAAAACAAACGGCGATGGTGTCGGAGTCTTGCTCCAGGCGAGCCATGGCGAAGGGATAACGGCGCAGATACGCGGGCACATAGTGACCCGTCCACTTGCCGTCTTTGACGAACAAGTTACTGGAGGGCTTGAGGCCCAGCACGGCCAGCGGCGCGACCACGGGCTTGGCACCCTCGGCCGGCGCATCACCCACGCGCACGAACACGATCGGGTACTCTTTGCAGGCCTCAGCAAACTCGACCACGGCCAGGAACAAGGAGTTCATGCCCTTCACCCGGTCCAGCGTCGGCAACTCCGTTTTCAGGCGCAGATTCTTGTGCGCGACACGGTCCAGCGGCGTCAAATTGCCGTACATCATTGGGCTTGCACTCATTTTTCACTCTCTCCATCTACGGTCAGACGACTGACCAACACTTTGTCAACACGCTTGCCATCCAGGTCCACGACCTCGAATCTCCAAGCATTCCACTCCACCACATCGGCCGTGCGCGGCAAGCGCCCCAGCAGCAGCATCACCATGCCGGCCAGGGTGTTGTAGCGCCCACGATCCTCTTCGGGTAGCTCTTTCAGGGCCAGGCGGTCCTTCAACTCGGTCACCGGGATCAGGCCATCCAGCAGCCAGCTCCCGTCCTCGCGTTGCACCGCCCAAGCATCACCATCACCGGGCGCATTGAACTCCCCCGCAATGGCTTCCAACACGTCGCGCACAGAGATCACGCCCTGCACCTCGCCGTACTCATCCACGACAAACACCAAGGGTGCATCCGAGACACGGAATTGCTCCAGCAACTCCATGCCCGACAGCGTCTCGGGCACAAACACCGGCACTTCGAGGTCCTCGGACAAAGACAGCGGCGCGCCGCTCAGCGCCCGCTGCAACAGCACCTGCGCCGACACGATGCCCAGCACCTCGCTCAGCCCATCTCGGCAGACCGGATAGCGGCTATAGCCATGGCCACGCAAGACTTCCAGCACCTGTTGCGGCGTGTCGGTAACGTCCAGCCAGGCGATTTCACCGCGCGGAATCATCATCGAGCCGATCTCGCGCTCATCGAGTCGGAACACATTGCGCACCATCTGATGCTCATGCTCCTCGATCACGCCTGCCTCGCGCCCCTCATCCAGGCTGGCGGCGATCTCTTCTTCGGTCACGCCACGCTGAGCCCGTCCGCCCTGCCCCATCAGGCCCAAAATAGCCTCGGTACTGAAGCTCAAAAACTTCACCAAAGGTCGCGCAGCCGCCGACAAAAAATTCATCGCCGGCGCTACCCGCCGAGCGACCGTCTCAGGGTAGATCTGCCCGATACGCTTGGGCACCAACTCGCCGAAAATTATCGTCACGATGGTGATGATGACCACCACCAAGGCGGTCGAAGCGATCTCCACAGCGCGGTCATGCAGGCCGAACTGTTCGCCCAACCAATGTGCAAGCGGGCCCGAGAAAGCCGCGTCACCGACGATGCCATTGAGCACACCGATCGAAGTGATGCCGACCTGCACGGTCGAAAGAAACTTGGTCGGGTTGTCGTGCAAATCCATGGCCGCCCGCGCACCGGGCTCCCCTGCCTCCACCAAAACCTGCAATCGCGCTTTGCGGCTGGCCGACAAGGCCATTTCCGACATCGCAAAAAAAGCATTCAAGAACAACAAGAAAATGAGAAAGGCGGTATCCATTGGGGGCGTCAGCAAAGAATAAGCAGGGTTGTCCCTTGGTGGCGCAGTCAAGAAGCAAGAGGCCGCAAGCGTAGCAGAAGGCCGTGACGATAGAAGTCGCACAATCCCGATATGAACTATCTGATTGGTGACCTGCAAGGCTGTTGCGACGCGTTCGAACGCCTCTTGCTCAAGATTGACTTTTCGCCCTCGCGCGACCGGCTCTACCTGCTTGGCGACTTAGTCAACCGCGGGCCGGCCTCCTTGGCCACCTTGCGGCGGCTGATGGAGTTGGGCAACTCGGCGACCTGCTTGTTGGGCAACCACGACCTGCATTTGTTGGCGATTGCCTACGGCGTCAAAAAACCGCATCGCAGCGACACCGTCCAAGGCATTCTTGACGCCCGTGACCGCGCAGCCCTGCTGGACTGGCTGCGCCACCAACGCATGGCCTGCTATGCACAAGGTTGGCTGATGGTGCATGCCGGCGTGCTGCCGCAGTGGACGCTTGAAGACACCTTGGCATTGGCCGGCGAAGTTGAGTCGGTACTGCGCGGCCCCGACCTGGGCGACTTTGTTCGTGAAATGTATGGCAATGAGCCAGCCGCCTGGGACGCTGCCTTGGTCGGCCCGGCCAGGTTGCGTTGCATCGTCAATGCCTTGACCCGGCTGCGTTTTGTGGACGCTGCAGGACGGATGGACTTCAAGACCAAAGACAGCGCCGACAGCGCGCCGCCCGGCCACCGCCCCTGGTTCGACGCTGCAAACAGGCGCACCGACGCAGTGCCGATTGCCTTCGGCCACTGGTCAACGCTGGGCCTTGTGCAGCGCCCGCATTTGCTCGCACTCGACACCGGCTGCGTCTGGGGTGGGCGCCTCACGGCGGCCAGCGTCGAAAACGGCCAGTCGCTGGAGCTGATTTCGGTGAAATGTGAGCAAGCGCAAAAGCCGGGCTAGAATCTCGCCCTTGTGTTCGATGCACGGTTTCGCGTCGCGCCCAAGTAGGCAAGGCCTCGGCGGTTGAAGGCACCGGTCTTGCTCAATCGACGCTTTAGCGGCGATTGCGCCGAAGCTCATATCGCGACAGCGATGTGAGTGCAGGCAAAACCGGCGACTCGTCGCTGGCACAATTGAATTTGAAAGTTCCAGGAAGCTTGGCCGAGCGGTTTAAGGCACCGGTCTTGAAAACCGGCGAGGGTTTATCCCCTCCGTGAGTTCGAATCTCACAGCTTCCGCCAATACCCCAGTGTTTACGGGTGTTTTGGCAGTTTTTTGTATCAGGCCCAACATAAGGCCCAACGAACAGAGCAACCCTTGCGGATTGGGTCGCCTGAACGTCTATCTGGTTCAAGTGCACTCAGCACACCCCCAAAAAGAAGGCCCAACGCGCAAGCTGTCGGGCCTTTTTCTTTGCGGGTACGATACCCTGCCTATCAATAAATCAGGGGGAAAAATTGTTTGAAAAGAAGAAACACATAGTCGAAGAATATCGAGGCAATGAGGCCCAAGCCAGAAAGCTGTTCCTGAAAGACGCTGAGAAGCAAGCGGCCAAGGGTTACTACCCGACTTCCGAGAACTTCACTCAGGGAACCTATGGCTGCGGCTCATTCATTTTTGCGCTGCTGCTTTGCTTCGTGATTGTGGGGATCTTCATATTCATCTACATGATTTTGGTCAAGCCTCCGGGTACTCTTACTGTTACCTATGAGTTTCGGGAGGTTGCACAAGAGAAGCAATGCCCGCAGTGCGCCGAAACTGTCAAGGCGGCGGCGACTGTTTGCCGCTTTTGCTCATATGAGTTTCGCTAGCGCCTAACGTCAGGGAGGCGGTCTAGATCGCCAAGGATCGGATGGCGGGCTTGGTAAGGCGAGCCATATTCCAGGCCAAGATAAGCGCCGCCCTCTGATCGCCCTTTGGCCATAAGGCCCGGCCAACCGGAATATTTCCCAACTATAAAAAAGGCCCAATGTTCCCGACTATAAAAAAGGGGACTGAGGGTCAAGCTCTGGCTTGGGAGTAGCCCGGTTGTCGGCCATGCGCGATGCGGCGAATCAGTAGCCGACCAAGCCGTGTGAGATGGGCGGGCAGGCTGCTATCCGACTGCTGGCGCTGCTGGTAGATGGCTTCTCTCAGAGGAGAGTCCCGCAGCGGGAATGCATTTCCACCCGAAATGGCCCAATGCGCACCCGCAGCGGGAACGCAAGGGGCTGGTTCGGGTGGGTTCATTCCCGCTGCGGGTGCGGATAAGCCCTTTCCGTTCCCGCTGCGGGACTGGCGATTCTGTTTTTCACCACTCCTGGGTCGGTTCCACTTGGCGGGCTGATCCTTGGTTGGCTTGCAGTCTGAGCCTTTGCGATTACGCCAGTCGGACACCGTCCAAGCGCCCGGCCCAACGTCCAAGCCCTTGGGTTCGCAGTGCATCGGAAAGAGCGTGATTCCGTAGAGGCCAATGCTTCCCTTGTGGCCTTGGCGCGTGCAGACCACCAGATCGGCGTCCATCAACTCTTTCAGCGCCGCTCTTGCGCTTGATACGCTGCGCCAGCCATAGGCCAGCATCGTTGATGGGTGCGCGTCGATTCGCCCATTGCAGAAATGATTGCTGCGCAACTGTCCCATCAGCGTCAGCAACATTTTGCAGGCCAACGGCGACAGTTCAGCACATGCCCTGGACTGCAAGAACGGAACCGGGACACCGAACCAATGACCGTCAACGGCTACAGGACAAGGGCGAGAACTGCGGGCCATCACATAGACCCTCCAGGCGCAATGCGATATTGGGCGAAGCGGTGGCGACAGTTTGGCATCGTCTCCTGTAGCACCATCACGGTGATGATGTTGGAGCCTTCCCTGCGCAACTCACCTACACGCGAGGCGGGCGAGTGAATGTCTAAATGCTGGCGTAGCTCTGGCGTGGTCACTCCCCCGCGCACCTTTAGCGCCTGCCTAATTCGCTGGCGCTGCACCTCGCTACTGTTGCCGGGTGAGTCGCGGAGGATTTGCTGGAGTTGGCGGGCCGCCCTGGTCGTGGTGCGTACCAATTTCAAGGGCAGGACTTTCGCCTTCACCTCCTTGGCGGCAATATCGGCAGCGACACGGCTACGCGAATCGGTGCCAGCACGGCTAAACTTTCGACCTGTAGCTTTTGCTTGCTCCTTTTGCTGCTCCTGATGCCCCGACTGTCCAAGGTTCGGGGCATCGCCTTTTTGGGGCGGCAGTTTGGTGCGGCGACTCACTTCTGCCTCCCGGCTGCTGCGATCCAGGCGTGAACGTCTTCTACGCGCCAAGCTGTGATGCTTCCTGACAGTTTCAAAGGTGCTGGAAACTCTCCAGCCTTTACCCAGCGCCATAGAGTGGCGCGGCCAACAGGAATGAATTGAAGTAGCTTTTTCTCGCGGGTGTAGCCAGTGCTTGGCAAACTGCTTGCTGCTCCGGCTGGGTCTTGGTGGGCCATGATTTGCGTCTCCTGATCGCTGATGTCATGGTCTTACTGTGTATTTTTGCGTCTCAATCGTCAGGTGACGATATTTCTCTGATCGTGTCACCAAACCTTTTAAGGCTGAGTAGCTTTTGCTTTGTTGCGCCTGATATGCGCCCTCTTCAAAGCTTCAACCGTCAGGCCATGACGGTCAGCAACCTTGGAATAGCATTGATCCATCGTCATCCTCTTTAGATTTAGGCAGTTCCGAGCAGCAAATTCCTTGTCGATGTCGACCTTTGACCAGCCGCGACCAACCAGCCACTGGCGCACACGATTTAGACGACGCTGAAGATCGGCCAAGATGGTCTCGTTATAGAAGCTCCGGTTTCTCAGTGCGCTGTCCAACTCGTCCATGAGTATTTCTGTGTGGAGCTTGCTCTTGCGAGCATCGGGGCGGCGCATGATGGCAGCAGCTACGAAGCGCCGCTCCTCTTCGGTGTGGACGCCATACCTCTCCACAAACGCTGCAAGCAGTTCGATTGCGCCTTGATTGGCTCGGCTTTTGGCCTCTATCCAGTCGCTCATGCGGTCTATGTCAAAAAAGACCTCCTCCTGCTGACTCACGCCACACCTCGCAGCGGAATCACCTCGCCGGCAACTTCAACCCGGCCAACAAACGCCGCCCAGTCGGCCATGAGATTCACCCGCTTCTGGAAAAGATCGCCACGGCGATATGCGGCCTCGACCTTGTTCGCCACCACATGGGCCAGCGCCATTTCGCAAACATCGCTCGGGTAGTGGGTGCGCTCGGCAGTCCAGTCGCGGAAGGTGGAGCGGAAACCATGTGGCACGGCGTCAACTTTCATCCTGCGCAATACGGCGGTCATGGTCATGTCGGACAGCTTGCCACCTCTCGGCGCGGGAAAGACGGCATCAACCCCTTCGATACGAGGCAATGCCTCCAGCAGTTGAACTGCTGCCGGTGAAAGCGGTACGCGGTGGTCCTTCCCTGCTTTCATGCGGTCGCCAGGAACTGTCCAGACCTTGGCCTCCAGATCAACCTCGGCCCATGTCGCGCCTCGAACCTCTCCGCTACGCGCTGCCGTCAAGATCGCAAACTCCAACGCTCGCGCCCCCATCCCATCGGCGGCACGAAGGCGCACCATGAAGGCTCCAATTTCGGAGACTTTCAAAGCGGCGTGATGTTCGACCTTGGCGATCTTGTCGGGGTTGGGCAGTTGGGCGTCCAAGTTGCCCTTCCACTCGGCAGGGTTGTCGCCTGATCGGTAGCCCCGGCCCTTGGCCCAGTCCAATACTTTCTCCATCCGGCCACGGAGTCGACTGGCGGTCTCGGTCGTTGTCTGCCAGATCGGCTCCAGCACCTTGAGGACATGCGCCATTTCAACATCACGCACCATCAGACTTCCGATGAAGGGGTAAGCGTACTGCTCCAGGGTGTTTCGCCACTGCTGCCCATGCTTGGCATTGCGCCAGCCCACCTCATGGGCCTTGATGTACTGCTGCGCGGCCTGCTTGAAGGTCAGTTCCTTGGCCTGAGCGGCTATGAGTTCGCTTCTGGCGGCTTTCTTCTGCTCCACTGGGTCTACCCCCTTGGCCAGATCGGCGCGGACGGCTAGAGCGGCTTCCCTGGCCTTGGCCAAGGTCATTCCAGTCTGCGAGTAGCCCCCAAGGCCAATATCGCGGCGCTTGTCGCCAACTTTGACGCGGAGCATCCACCCCTTGGCCCCAGTCGGCTTGATTCGCACATGCAGGCCAGAAACGCCCCCAACTGCATAGAACCCTGGCAACGTGAGGCGCGACACCTCCAGGGCGGATAGCTCCTTGGCCTTCTTGGGCATGGTGCGCTCCTGCTCAGTGCTTGCCAGCGTTGACCCATGCCTGCAATTCAGGCGAAGCGCTCAGCGTGGCGCGGCTCACCATCACAAACTCCAAGACGGCTGCGTCCTGCTCATCAGGGGTCAAATCATGGAAGGCGTCGCCCTCGGCCAGCACGAAGCGTGCGGATCGCAACTCAATAGAGACTGAGGACAGTTCAGGCGATTGGCTGGAATAGCGGTTTGACGACATGGGGTATCTCCAGGGCTTGGGTTTCTAGGCCTTCAGCCTCCAGGCCCAACTTAAGGCCCAACATAAAAGCTGAGATTGGATGATACAACATGATACGCAGCGAGCTAAAAGGTAGACGATTCCTCTATGGCAAATCCAGTTAGCGAGTCTGAATGAGACAACCGGTAGTTCTACGGAGACGGACACAGCTTCCGCCAAATGCGGAAAAAAAGCGGCCCCTCGGTGAGGGGCCGCTTTTTTATTGCCAAACGCAATCTCAACGCAAGGCCGCCAGCGCCGACTGAAACCCGCCAGCGATGGCATCTTGAGCCACATGCCGCCCCTGCTGGAGTCGAACTTGGCCGGCCACATAGACCTCCCGCAAGACCTGACCCTGGGCCGAGAAGACCAGACCGTCGAGCAAATAATCCGCAGGCAAGCCCAGCAAGCCACTCGCTGCGCTGTCGATCACCAGGAAGTCAGCCCGTGCCCCGACTTCCAGACCCCACTGCTTGAAGCCTGCCGGTGCTGCACTGCCTGCGCGCACGGCCTCGAACAAGCGCGCCGCCGTGCTGGGCTGCTGCCCAGGCAAAGCCGCCACATTGCGCTGCTGCAGGCCCAAGCGCTGGCCATATTCCAACCAGCGCAACTCCTCGCCCCAAGCGCGCGTCACATGACTGTCGGAACCTATGCTGATCGGCACACCAGCCGCCAACCAGCCGGGTAAGTCGATCAAACCATCGCCCAAATTGCCCTCGGTGCCGGGGCAGATGACGACGCTGGCGCCGCTGAGGGCGACTTGCTCGATTTCTTCTCGGCTGCTGTGTGTGGCGTGGACCAAATGCCAGCGCGCATCGGGCTTGAGTGCGTTGCATAACCACTGCATGGGCCGCTGCCCGGTAGCGGCCAGGCAGTCGCGCACCTCTTGGGTCTGCTCGGCGATGTGGATGTGGATGGGAACATCCGCCTCAGCCACCAAGGCCTGCAAACTGCGAATGTCATCGGCATTGGCCGCACGCAAGGAATGCAGCGCTACGCCTGCATTGAGCAAAGGCCGCCGGGCAGCGTTGACCGCTTGGCTAGCATCCCAGACCCAATCGGCATCGGTCTTGAAACGGCGTTGATCCTCACGCAGGCCGCTCGCTCCAAAGCCCGAACGCGCGTACAGCACCGGCAGCAGGGTCAGGCCCATGCCGGCCGCAGCCGCCGCATCGGCCAAGGCCCAACTCATGGCCAACTCATCGGGGTATGAACTGCCGTCTTCTCGGTGATGCAGGTAATGAAACTCGCAGACCTGGGTGTAGCCGCCAGCCAGCAGCTCGACATAAAGTTGGGTGGCAATCGCCTGCATTTGCGCCGGCGTGATGCGTAGCGCCAGACCGTACATGCGGTCGCGCCAAGACCAAAAGTCGTCATCGCCACTGTCGCGCCGCTCGGCCAGGCCCGCAAAAGCGCGCTGAAATGCGTGGCTGTGGGTATCGACCAGGCTTGGCATGACAGGGCCGGCCAAGGCCTGCATGCCCTCGGCCAAGGGCACGCCGGGCGTGATGCTTTGCCAGTGGCCGTCCGTCCCCACCTCCAAACGCACGTCATGCTGCCAGCGCCCATCCACCCAAGCTTGCTCGGCCCAAAAAATAGGGGCTGCTCTCATGTTTTCATCGGCCTCCAGCCACTCATTTCTTGCAGCAAGCTCTTGAGCAAAGGCTGCACCGCCGCTGCGCGCTGCGCGTCATACAGAAACGGTGCCGCCTCTTCTTCCATATAGCAGCGCCAGCACATTTCCAACTGCACCGCATGCACGCCCTGCTCGGGCTGGCCGTAGTGGCGGGTGATGAAGCCGCCTTTGAAGCGACCGTCGACGACCTGGGTGTAGTCGCACTGGCTCGCCAACACGGCGCTCAATTGGGACCTGAGCTCGGCGGCGCAGGAGCGCCCTTCCACCGTGCCCAGGTTCAGGTCAGGCAAGCGCCCCTCAAACAACCAAGGTAGCTCGGAGCAGATGCTGTGCGCATCGAATAGCAAGGCATAGCCGAACAGCGACTTCAGCCTTTGCAGCTCGGCATTCAGGGCGCGGTGATAAGGCAACCAGTAAAGCTCGCGGCGACGCAGTTGCTCGGCGCGGTTGGGCTCTTGACCCGGCAGATAGAGCGGCTCGCCGCTGAAAAACCGCGTCGGGCATAGTTCGGTATTGGACGCCCCCGGGTACATCGGCGTGTCCTCAGGCGGGCGGTTCAGGTCGATCAAAAAACGCGAGTAATGCGGAACGATCAGCCCGGCGTCCAGCTCACCGGCAATGCCACCGTAGAGCTGCTCCAGGTGCCAGTCGGTGTCCTCGCTGAGCAGCGCGCGCGGTTGATAACGGCGAGCCTGGTCGGCAGGAATGGCCGAGCCCACATGCGGCATGCTGATCAGCAGCGGCGTGCTGCCTTGGCGCAGTTTGAAAACAGCAGTGTCCATGACGGCTTTCATGTTCGCTCCACCCCGCCACGGACGACGCGCTTCAAGGGGTTGCGGCCAAAGTAATAGGCCAACTCGTTCGGATGCTCCACATCCCAAACGCAGAAATCGGCGCGCTGCCCGGCCGTCAGCTGACCCCGGTCGCTCAGCCCCAAGGCCCTCGCCGCGTTGACGGTGACGCCGCGCAGCGCTTCTTCGGGCGTCAGGCGGAACAGGGTGCAGGCCATATTCAGCATCAAGAGCAGGGACAGGGTCGGCGATGTGCCGGGATTGTGATCGGTGGCTATCGCGATAGGCACACCCGCCTCGCGCAGCGCCTGCACCGGCGGCAATTTGCTTTCGCGCAGGAAGTAATAAGCCCCGGGCAGCAGCACCGCCACCGTGCCACTGGCAGCCATGGCCTGCACGCCGGCTTCGCTCAGATACTCCAGATGATCGCAAGACAGAGCCTTGAACTCGGCCGCTAACTGGCTGCCGCCCTGGTCGCTGAGTTGCTCGGCATGCAGCTTGACCGGCAGGCCCAAGGCCTGGGCCGCTTCGAAAACGCGCCGGGTTTGTGCCGGCGTGAAGCCTATGCCTTCGCAGAAGGCATCCACCGCGTCGATCAAGCCTTCGCGGTGCAGCGGGGTCATCCATTCGATCAGCGCGGTCACATAAGCGTCTTGGCGCCCCTCAAATTCGGGCGGCAGTGCATGCGCGCCCAGGTAGCTGGTCCGCACATCGACACCCAGGCCTTTGAGACGACGGGCCGCGCGCAGCATCTTGGCCTCCGAGGCTTGGCTCAAGCCATAGCCCGATTTGACCTCGATGGTCGTAACGCCCTCCTTGAGCAGATTCAAGACGCGGTGCGCCGCCTGCGCGTAGAGCTGATGTTCGCTGGCAGCGCGGGTGGCAGCGACGCTGGAACGGATGCCGCCGCCGGCGCGCGCAATCTCTTCGTAGCTGGCGCCGAGCAAGCGCTGCTCGAACTCGGCCGCGCGCTGGCCACCGTAAACCAGATGGGTGTGGCAGTCGATCAAGCCCGGCGTGACGACCGCGCCGCCAAGGTCGATCTCCTGCGCCAGGCCGTTGCGGAACTCGCCGTCGAGGTCAGCGATATCACCGGCCCAGAGCAGATGCTCGCCCTGCGACAACATCGCCCCGTTCTCGACCCAGCCCCAGGGGTTCTCTTCAGCGTCGCCGGCCAATGTGGCCAGGCGGGCATGGGTCCAGAGTTTGAATACGCTGCTGCTACTCATGTTTGTGTCTCGCTCCAAATCATCCACCAGGCTGCGCCCTGGCCTTCAAAACTGCAGGCCTGCGCCGCAGGGTTCTCGCACCAGGCCAGGCTCATCGCGCCCAAGCTCATGGCCCGCCCACCATGCAGCAAGCGCCCACCTGCGGCTGTGAACAAACCGACCCAGCGGCCTTGCGCCTGCCAAGCAGCGGGGGTGCTGGCGGCAGCCTTCACTTGCATCTGGCCACGGCCGCGGCGATGCATCAGGTTGAAGTCGCGGGTGCTGCCGCCGATCAACTCGCAGGGCGGCGCCAAGCCACCGTCAAAGCTGATCAGCTCGTCGCCGGCCCGCAGTTCCCAGTCCGCCAGTCGCACCCCATCGCCCTGCAGCACACCGAACCAACGCTGCACGCCATCAAAGGCCGAGAACGGCCCATCGCGCTCGATATCGGCCACACTGATGCGCAAGGCCCAATCGGCCGGATGCGGCCAGGCGAGCAACTCGCGGGTCTGTCCTCCGCCATTGCGCCAAGCCTGGGGGGCTACGTCATCTGCGCTAACTTGACTCCAACTCATGCTTGAAAACTCCCCTCAAGAACGTACAGCGAACCCGGATGGGTGAGCCGCACCGTGGTGACGGTTTGGCCGCGACTGAAGGTGCGACGCTTGACGACCAGACAAGGATCGCGCCTGGAAATGCCCAGCAACTTGGCCTCCAGCGCCGACGGCAGCAGTGACTCTATCGTGTAACGCGCCTCCGACAAAGGCGCAACCTCAAGCAAATAATTGGTCGGCGTCGTCTTCGCGAAATCCAGGCCCAAATAAGCTGGCGCGCAGGCCGGGTTGACCAGCCGGTCTTCGCACTGGATCGCTACCCCGTTCTCGAAATGCACGATCACGCTGTGGAAGAGCTCGGCTCCCAGCGCCAAGCCAAAGTCGGCCGCTTGGGGCCCATCGGCCTTTAGCGTCGCCAGGCTATGTACCTTGGCGGTGTGCTGGTGGCCGCGCTGCAAGATCTCGTCATGCACATCGCGCACATTCAGCGTTGACGAGATGCGGTGCAACTGCGCCACAAAAGTACCCACGCCTTGCAGCCGCTCGACCAAGCCTTCCTGGGTCAACTCGCGCAAAGCCCGGTTAACGGTCATGCGGCTGACCTCGAACAAGGCCACCAACTCCGCCTCTGAGGGCAGCAAGTCTCCCGCCACCCAATGGCCGGAGGCAATGCGCTCGCGCAAGTGGTTCTTGACCTTCAAATACTGCGGCGCTGGTACCGAACTTGTTTTTCTTGGCATGAGCGCATGCTACTTGACTGTACTTGTATAGACAAGTACATTGCCCAACATTCGAAAACCGATTCGCCAGTCATTTCGCCAAACTTCCGGTTCATCAGCAGGAGTCTTTATGAGCAACAAGCCCACCCCCAGCAAAGCCCAGCCCCGCGTCGTGCGCGCCCCCACCGGCACTGCCTTGAGCTGCAAAAGCTGGCTGACCGAAGCCGCCTACCGGATGTTGCAGAACAATCTGGACCCGGAAGTGGCCGAAAACCCAGACGAATTGGTGGTCTACGGCGGCATCGGCAAGGCCGCCCGCAACTGGGATTGCTTCGAGGCCATTCTTGACTCACTGAAGACGCTGAACGAGGACGAAACCCTGCTGGTGCAGTCGGGCAAGCCGGTCGGCATCTTCCCGACCCACGCGAACGCGCCGCGCGTCTTGATAGCCAACAGCAATCTGGTGCCGCACTGGGCCAACTGGGAGCATTTCAACGAGTTGGACCGCAAGGGCCTGATGATGTACGGCCAAATGACGGCCGGCAGCTGGATCTATATCGGCACGCAGGGCATCGTGCAAGGCACTTACGAGACCTTCGCCGAAGCGGGCCGCCAACACTATGGTGGTTCACTGAAAGGCCGCTGGGTGCTAACCGCTGGCCTGGGCGGCATGGGCGGCGCGCAGCCTCTGGCCGCCACCTTCGCCGGCGCCTGCTCCTTGAACATCGAATGCCAACAAAGCCGTATCGACTTCCGCCTCAAGACCCGTTATGTGGACGAGCAAGCCACCGACCTCGATGACGCGCTGGCACGCTTGAAGAAATACTCAGCCGAAGGCAAGGCGATCTCGATCGCGCTGCTCGGCAATGCCGCCACCATCCTGCCGGCCTTGGCCGAGCGATGCAAGACCGACCCCAGCGTCAAGCCCGATCTGGTTACCGATCAAACCTCGGCACACGATCTGATCAATGGCTATCTGCCGGCAGGCTGGTCGGTTGAACAATGGAAGGCGGCGGCAGCCGACCCGGCCCAACATGCCGAGCTGAAGGCCGCTGCGGCAGCCAGCTGCGCCGTGCATGTCAAGGCCATGTTGCTGTTCCAGGCCATGGGCATTCCGACCGTCGACTATGGCAACAATATTCGCCAGGTGGCGCTAGAGCAAGGCGTCAAGAACGCCTTCGACTTCCCCGGCTTTGTGCCCGCCTATGTGCGCCCGCAGTTCTGCGAAGGCCGGGGGCCCTTCCGTTGGGTGGCGCTGTCCGGCGACCCGGAAGACATCTACAAGACCGACGCCAAGATCAAGGAATTGTTCCCGCATCATGCCCATGTGCACCGCTGGTTGGACATGGCGCGCGAGCGCATCGCCTTCCAGGGCCTGCCGGCGCGAATCTGCTGGCTGGGCCTGGGCGAGCGTCATATCGCCGGCCTGGCTTTCAATGAAATGGTCAAGTCGGGCGAGTTGAAAGCGCCGATCGTGATCGGCCGCGACCACCTCGACAGCGGTTCGGTCGCCAGCCCGAACCGCGAAACCGAAAGCATGATGGACGGCTCGGACGCGGTCTCCGACTGGCCGCTGCTCAACGCGCTGCTCAACACCGCCGGCGGTGCCACCTGGGTCAGCCTGCACCACGGCGGCGGCGTCGGCATGGGCTTCAGCCAGCACAGCGGCGTCGTGATCGTGGCCGACGGCACCGACGCAGCGGCGAAGCGCCTGGAACGCGTACTCTGGAACGACCCCGGCACCGGCGTGATGCGCCATGCCGACGCCGGCTACGAGATCGCCAAGAAAACCGCCGCCGAGCGCGGGCTGAATATGCCGATGTTGCAGCGACAAGGCTGAGCGCATAGAGTCCATTGGCCCGACTGAGGAGTTGCCATGTTCACCCAGGTCTCAAGATCGCTGCTCTGCTGCGGCTTGCTCGCTTTGTGCGTGGGCAGAGCGTTCGGCCAGAGCGCGCCGCTGCAGTTGGCGGCGAACGAGCGCCTGGCGGAACAATGGGTGGCCGCACAACTGCTGCAAGAAGTCTATCGTCGCGCCGGGCTGGCCATGATCATTGAGCCGCTGCCGCCGGCGCGGGCGACCAAGGCAACGCTATCAGGGCTGAAGGATGGTGAGGTGGCTCGCATTCGCGCCTATGGTGAAAGCAACCCAACACTCGATCGGGTGGAGCCAGCCATTTATGTACTCACCAGCAACGCCTTCAGCCTGCGCAGCCGTGCGGCGGAGATTCACCGCCGCGAAGATTTGGCCCACTACAGCTTGGGCGCCATCCGCGGCGTCGCCCACTCGTCCGACTTGACCGAAGGCCACCCGGCCACCACCTTGACTCAGCGAGCGGATCTACTCTTCAAGATGCTGAACTCTCGCCGTTTCGACGCGGCGCTGGACACCGGCATCAATGGCCGCTACGTCATCAAGCGCCAGGGCTTGACGGACATCCAGGTCTCCGCCGACTTGGCCCGTTACGAACTCTTCCACTACCTGCACCCCAAACACCAGGCCTTGGCCAGTCGCATCGGCGCCGTCATCACCCAGATGAAGGCCAGCGGCGACATGGACAAGCTCATCGCCAAGGCCGAAGCAGGCTTACAAAACATCGACCTAGAAACCTTTACAGGCGCAAGCAAATGACCCCATCGAACGCACAATCTCTGACCCTGACCCCGGGACAAATCACACTCGACCAACTGCGCCAAATCCGTAACGGCAATGTCACGCTGAGCCTGCATGCCAGCAGCGCCGAGATCATCCGCCGCGCCGCCGCCGTGGTGCAAAAGGCCGCCGCCGGCGATGCGCCCGTCTACGGCGTCAACACCGGCTTCGGCAAGCTGGCCTCCACCCGCATCAGCAAGGAAGATCTGGCCACGCTGCAGTTCAACCTGATCCGCTCGCATTGCGTCGGCGTCGGCGCGCCGCTGCAGCCCGGCGTTGTGCGCATGATGCTGGCGACCAAGGCGGCGTCCCTGGCACGAGGACACTCCGGCGTGCGCGAAGAAGTCGTGCAAAGCCTGCTGGCGGTCTTCAACGCTGGCCTGATCCCTTATGTGCCAGCGCAAGGTTCGGTCGGCGCCTCAGGCGACCTGGCACCGCTCGCCCACATGACGCTGGCCCTGTTGGGCGAAGGCGAAATGCTCGTCGACGGCCAACGCAAACCAGCACTGGCCGAGCTGCAGAAACACGGCATTGCGCCGCTGGTCCTGCAGGCCAAGGAAGGCCTGGCCTTGATCAACGGCACGCAGACCAGCACAGCCTTGGCACTCGAAGGCCTGCTGCGCTATGAGATCGTCTTTGCGGCGGCCATCATCAGTGGCGCGCTGTCGCTCGACGCCGCGCGCGGCAGCGACGGCCCGTTCGATGCCCGTATCCATGCGGTGCGCGGCCAGCCCGGCCAGATCGAGACTGCAGCCGCCTATCGCCAACTGCTCGCCGGAAGCGCCATCCGCGCCTCGCACCAAGAAGGTGACGAGCGCGTGCAAGACCCTTATTGCCTGCGCTGCCAGCCGCAGGTGATGGGCGCCTGCCTGGACCAAAGCCGTTATGTGCGTGATGTGCTTTTGCGCGAAGCGAATGCCGTCACCGACAACCCGCTGGTGTTCGCCAATGCCGATGGCAGCAGCGCCATGGTCAGCGGCGGCAATTTCCACGCCGAGCCGGTTGCCTTGGCCGCCGACGCCTTGGCCTGCGCGATTGCCGAAGTCGGCGCGATTGCCGAGCGCCGCATCGCGATGCTGATCGACACCAGCGTCTCGCGCCTGCCAGCCTTCTTGACAGCGAACGCCGGCCTCAACTCCGGCTTCATGATTGCGCATGTGACCGCCGCAGCGCTGGCCAGCGAGAACAAATCACTCGCCCACCCAGCCAGCGTCGACAGCCTGCCGACCAGCGCCAATCAGGAGGACCATGTGTCCATGGCCACCTTCGGCGCTCGCCGCCTGGGTCAGATGCTGGACAACACCGCCCACATCATCGGCATCGAGCTGCTCGCCGCCTCGCAAGGCTTCGAGTTCCTGCGTCCGCTGCAAAGCTCGGCAGCACTTGAGCAGGTGCACGCCTTGGTGCGCAAGACCTGCCCCGCTATGCCGACCGACCATTACATGGCGCCGGACATTGCGCATGCGTTTGAATTGGTCGGTAGCGGCGAGCTGACGGCGCTGGTGCAGGATGTCGGCGGGCTGGTGGTGCTGAGCTAAGGCCTGGCGACAGAAGGAAACGCCGGGGCGCTCAAGTTCTCTTGCTCCCCCTCGGGGGGGGGCGGACGCCGCGAGGCGGCGGCCTTGGGGGCGCTCAATAACGACCGGTCGCCCCGGCCACTCTCAGATAGACATAGGCGGCCCAGGCCACCAAGGCGCGGCGCAAGACACCGCGCACGCCGCCCCCCTGGAAATGGCGATCGACCTGGCGGGACAGCGCCGCCGCCGCATCGAACTGCGCGGCCACATCGCGGGCAAATTCGGCGTCACGCACGATCACATTGGCTTCCAGATTCAGCAGCAGGGAAAGCGGGTCGATATTGGAGCTGCCCACCGTCGCCCAGCTCTCATCGACCACGCAAATCTTGGCATGTAAATAGGCGGGCATGTATTCATAGATGCTCACGCCATAAGCGAGAAGCTCGGCGTACAAGGCCTGCGCCGCCATGCCGGCAATGCGGTAGTCGAGCTTGCCTTGCAAGAGCAGGCGCACCCGCACGCCTCGCTTGGCTGCATCTCGCAGCGCCTTGCGGAAAGCATGGCCGGGGTAAAAATAAGGCGTCATCAAATCGACGCGCGTTTGCGCCGACTGGATTGCGGCCACATAGGCGTGCTCTATGGTGCGGCGCCGGCGCAGGTTGTCGCGCAAGACGAAGGCGGCGTAAACAGGGTCGCTGCCCGGGGTCAGGTCTTGCCCTGCTTGAACTCCGCGCCGACCAGCTTTGGTGGACGACCTGGGGCTGCGCACACCCCGCCAGATTCGCCGCAGCCGCGCCCGCGGCTCGCTGCTGCGCGCCAGGGCGAGTAACTCCTGGCCTAGATCGGCACCCAGATAGGCGCGCGTCCAGACCGCCCGCGCAGCCTGTGCCACCGACAGCACCAGCGGCCCGCGCAAAGCTACGGCGAAATCCAAGCGAGGCTGCTCGGTCGCACCATGATTGAGGTCGACCAGGTCACCAATGACGTTGATGCCGCCCACAAAAGCATGGTCGCCGTCCACCACACAGAGTTTTTGATGCAGTCGGCGCAGCTGGCCCGGCTGCAGCCAGCTGTACCAACGGTCGATAGGCCGAAATACGGCCATCGCCACGCCCGATCCTTCGAACTGCTGGCGCAGCCAGGGCAAGCTGGCGCGCGAGCCAAAGCCGTCAACGACCACCCGCACGCGCAAGCCACGACGCGCGGCCGCCGCCAATTGCGCCGCCAGCGCCGCGCCGGCATCATCGAAATGAAAGATATAAGTCGCCAGCCAAATTTCATGCCGAGCGCTGGCGATCGCCGCCGCCTGCGCAGGGAATAACTCGTCACCTCCGCGCAGCAGGCGCAGCTCATTGCCGCCGACAAAGTCCGGCTGGGCCGATCGACCCCAATTGCGCTGCGCGCTGGCGTCGCCGTTGACGTCGGCATTCCAATCTGCCTTAGGGGCCATCTGCATCAAGCCTCGAGCAACTCCAGCTCGGCCAACAAGGGCAGATGATCGGACATGCGCGCCCAAACCGGCCCCTTGGGCACCTGCATCGAAACACAGCGCAGGCCGCGCATATAGATGCGGTCAAGCGAGAAAAACGGCAGGCGTGAAGGAAAAGTGGCGTGGCGCCCACGGCCCTGCGGCGACACCGCCCGCTGCAAGCCATGTTCGCGCATAGGCGCGTCCAGCCGCTCGCCCCAATCATTGAAGTCACCGGCAATCAGCAACAAGGCGTCGGGCGGAATATGTTTGCCGATAAAGTCGGCCAGCCGCTCGATCTGGCGCACCCGGCCGCTGTGAAACAGACCCAGATGCGCGACCACGGTGTGAATTTCCAGCCCCTGCCATTGCACAGGCACATGCAGCAGGCCACGCTGCTCAAAGCGGTGATCCGAGACGTCGTGATGTCCGATATCTCCCAGCGGAAAGCGCGACAGCAGCGCATTGCCATGCTCACCATGCTTGGTCACCGCGTTGGTGCGGTAGGCCACCTCGTAGCCCTCGGGCGCCAAAAACTCTGCCTGCCCCTGATCGGGCCAACCAAACCAGGTGCGCTGAAATTCCTTCGCCTCTTGATGGTGAAAGTGGCGCACCTCTTGCAGGAACACCAGATCGGCGTTGAGCGCCTCCACCCCCATGCCAAGGTTGTGAATCTCCAGTCGCTTTTGCGGCCCCATGCCGCGCACGCCCTTGTGTATGTTGTAGGTCGCCACGCGCAGATGCGGGCGGGTGAACTGGCTGTGCGTGTCCTGAACAGAATGGCTGAAGGCATTGCCATGGCTCATAGCGAGGTCTCCAGCAACTTGGGCAAATGCAGAATCGCCTCGGCATTGGACGGCGAAAAGCACAAATCGGCTGCTTCGCGCCAGGGCAGCCAGCGGTATTGCAGATGCTCGCGCGGTGCCAGGCGCACGAGCGTGCCGGCCGGCACCTGTAGCCCGAACACATGCTCGCTGTTATGGGTGACGCCGGGCGCATAACGATGGCGCCAGACAGGATAGATCTCGTAGCGATTGACCAGCACCCAGTCGCGCAATTGATCGGGCTCGGCATTGATGCCGGTTTCCTCCAGCACCTCACGGCGGGCGGTCTCCAGCAGCGGCTCGTCCAGCATGTCTTTGGAGCCGGTCACGCTTTGCCAAAAACCGGGCTGGTCGGCCCGCTCCAACATCAGCACCTGCAGCTCGGGCGTGTGAATCACCACCAACACGGATTCCGGGATTTTGTAGCTTGGGCTCATGGCCAAAGCATAGCGGAGAGTTGTGAGCAACGTCGCCGCAAGCCTGCATCTATAGTCAAGCCGCAAGCCCATTGTTTATAAGCCGAATGGATTCATGAAGCTGCTGCCCAGAATTGTTGTCAGCGTGATTGCGCCAATGCTGGCGCTGGGGGGCGTGGCGCTCTACGGCGGGAGCCTGCTGCTCCAAAGCTCACTGCTGGACGAACAACAGGAGCGGGCGCAAGCCACACTTGCGCAAAGCATCAGCCGCTTGACTTTGGAGCTGGGCGGCGCGCGCGATGCCTTGCGCATGCTGGCCCGATCTGAATCATTGGTGCAAGCAAACCCGGCGCACATAACACCGGCCCTGCGCGGCTGGGAAGGTGCCAGCGATCGCTTCGAGGCCTTCCAGTTTTTGCCGCAGCAAGGCTTGGCGGCGGCAGCGGCGCAAAGTGAGACCGGGTCGCGCAACCCAGCTGCGGGGCCCTACGCTGCGCTGATGGTGGGCCATGAGGCTGTAGCGGCGCCGGCCATCAATGAAAGCTCGGGCGACTTGATTCTGCAAATCGCCACCCCCGTGTTCGATGAACGCGGGCGCCAGGTCGGCGCCTTGCTGGCGAATCTCAAGCTTGAACAAATGCTGAGTTTCGCCATCGGTAACGGCGCGCAGCGCGACGCCCGATTGATGGTGCTGGACGCCAAGGCGCGCTTGCTCGCCGGCGGCCTGGGCGAAGAGGGGCAGGCTTTGAGCCCTGCCAACGCGGCCAGTCAGCCGCAAGCGCATGCGGTGACTGCTGCCTTGAGGAATCAAGCGCATGCGAGCACCCGCTTGCAGCGCGTGGCGATCGGCGACAAGGTCTGGCATGTGCTGGCCAAGCCCTTGCCCGAGTTGGGCTGGCAGGTCATTTACGCGCTCCCGGAGGCCAGCTTGTTCGAGCGGGTCGGCAATCTGCAAGTGCTGGGCCTGCTGGGCCTGGCGCTGTGCGCCCTCTTGGCCTTGACCGGGGCGCTGCTGCTGCGCCGCTTCGTGTTGCGCCCGCTGCTGCAGCTGAGCCTGGCTCAGCAACGTTTGCAGGCGGGCGACCGGCATGCCCGTGCCCCGATTGTTGGCAACGACGAAATCAGCGACCTGGCGCGCTCCTTCAACGTGATGGCAGAAAACCTGGATGCCACCGAGCAACGCTTCCGGATGATTTTCGACGCCTTCCCGCACCCCATCACATTGGCCAGCTTTCAAGATGGCAACTATGTGGACGTCAACCCGGCCTTCGCACAGGCCTTGGGTGTCAGCGCGCAACAGGCCATTGGCCGCAGCCCCATCGACTTTGGTCTGGTGGCCTCGATGGAGGACATGCTGGCCAAGGGGCGCGAGCTGGACCGGACCGGTCGCTTGCCGGCGGTCGTGGTGCAGACCAAGAATGCGCAAGGTGAAGCGCTCTGGCTGACCTACTCCAGCCGCTTGATCGGCCAAGGCCGCGCCAGGCTTGTGCTGGCCGTGGCCACCGACATCACCGAGCTCAAAACCGTCGAGGCGCAGCTGCGGCAAAGCGAGCAAAGCCTGACGGCCTTGTTCGAATACGCGCCGCTGCCGATGGCACGCACACGCTTGGTGAGCGGCAGCGATTCACCGACCTTCTGGAACAGGGCTTGGTACAAGGCCTTCGGTTACGCACCCGGCAGTTGTGACAACAAGCCCAGCACGCAGTTCGACTTTTGGATAGACCCGGCGGAGCGCAATCGCTTTGTGGACGAGATGCTGAAGCATGAAGCAGCAATCAGCGGCCAAGCGCTGTTACGCCATGCCGATGGCTCGGTGCGGCAATGCGAGGTGTCGGGGCGCTATATCGACGTGCATGGTGAGCGCACGGTGATAGCCAGTTACCTGGACGTCACCGAAAAGCTCCGCATTGCGGCCGAACTGCATCAGCTCAATATCAGCCTGGAAGCAAGGGTGGCCGAGCGCACCGATGAGCTGGCTCGCCGCAACCAGGATCTGGACGAAGCGCTCAGCGTGCTCAAACATGCCCAGGCCGAGTTGGTTCGGACTGAAAAACTGGCTTCATTGGGCAGCCTGGTCGCCGGCATCGCGCATGAGCTGAACACCCCGATTGGCAACGCCATGCTGATGGCCACGACCTTGGCGGCGCGCCAGAAGGCCTTCGAGGCCGCCATCGCAGACGGCTTGCGCCGCTCGACCTTGCAGATTTTTTTAGACGGGCTGCGCGAGGCCAGTACGATGTTGGAGGCCAGCCTGAGCCGAGCGGCCGAGTTGATCAGCAGCTTCAAGCAAGTCGCAGTGGATCAATCCAGCTACCAGCGCAGAAGCTTCGATCTGCGCGAAGTGCTGCATGAAACCGCACTCAGCCTCGGGCCCAGCCTCAAGCTCAGCGGAACTCGGCTGGCAGAAGACGTGCCGGCCGGCCTGCAGATGGACAGCTACCCCGGCCCCTTGATCCAAGTCTTCATGAATATCGTCAACAACGCCGTGCTCCATGCTTTCGAGCCCGGCCGACCCGGCTGCGTGTCTATCATGGCGCGCGCACTCCCTGAGGACAGCGTCTTGATCGAGATTGCGGATGACGGCCGCGGCATGCCGGACGAACATTTGCAGCGAGCCTTTGATCCCTTCTTCACCACCAAGCTCGGTCAAGGCGGCTCTGGCCTGGGGCTGCACATTGTCTACAACCTGGTCACGGGCCTGTTGGGCGGCCAAGTCAGGCTCAGCAGCGAAGTAGGCCTGGGCACCCGCATCAGCATTGAAATACCGTGCCGGGCGCCGCAAGAGCAGAGTTGAAACAAAAAAAGGGCAGCCTAAGCCGCCCCTTTTGACGCCAATGACCCGTCCTGACCCAGGTTGACACATTTGCCTTCAAGAAAGGGCATGTGTGATGGATACAGGCGTCAAGCGAACACAGCGCGACTACACGATGGCTTTTAAGCTGGCCGTTGTAGAGCAGGTCGAAAAGGGCGAACTGACTTACAAACAGGCGCAGACCCGGTATGGCATTCAAGGGTGCAGCACGGTGCTGACCTGGTTGCGCAAGCACGGTCGCCAAGGTTGGGGGCGTGCGGCATCATCGGCGGCTATGCCGATAGACAAGAACCCCAAAGCGCTCACGCCGGAGCAACAAATCAAGGCGCTGCAGGTGCAACTCGCGCAAGCACAAGAACGGGCCAAGTTCTTCGAAGCCGTCGTGGACGTGCTGAAGAAGGACTACGGCGTGCGTGTCGTAAAAAAGCCTGTGGACAAGTCCTCGCGCAAGACCTCGTCCAGGGGTTGAGCGTGTCGAGGGCTTGCCACTACATGGGCATCAGCCGCCAGGCGTACTACCAAGGACGCCAGACAAATGTTGAGCGAGGGCTGCGCGCCGAGGCGGTGGTGAAGTTGGTCAATGAGCAGCGGATACGCCAGCCGCGGCTGGGCACTCGCAAGCTGCATTACTTGCTTCGCCAGCCGCTACAACAGGCGGGCATCGCCCTGGGGAGAGACGCCATGTTTGACGTGCTGCGCAACGCCAGGATGCTCGTACCGACGCGGCGGGCGTATCACAAGACCACCGACAGCCATCATCGCTTCAGGCGGCATCCAAACTTGGTTAAGGAGGGGCCCGAGCAGATCAAGGTCAAACGAAGCGAACAGCTGTGGGTCGCTGATATCACGTACTTGCCCACAGCAGACAAGTTCGTCTATTTGAGCTTGGTGACCGACGCGCACTCACGCAAGATTGTTGGCTGGCATGTGCACCCGAGCTTGCAGACCGAAGAGGTTGCCCAAGCTATGAGAATGGCATTGCGTGGCCGTCAGACCCAACAGCAGCTTGTTCATCATTCGGACCGTGGCATTCAATACTGTTCGACCTACTACCAGTCGCTGCACCGTCGCCACGGTGTCAAATGCTCGATGACCGATGGCTACGACTGCTACCAGAACGCCTTGGCCGAACGGGTCAATGGCATCCTGAAGAACGAGTTGCTTCTCAATCGGCCTTTAGATCTCGCCCAAGCTCGTCGCATGGTTGCGGAGTCAGTTCAGATCTACAACTTCGAGCGACCGCATCTGTCGTTGAAAATGCAAACGCCCGATGCAGTGCACCGGGCGTCCATGGCCGGGTAACCGGCATTTCTTCAACCGTTCTGAGTGTCAACCTATCTCAGGACGGGTCACAAAAATGCAGTCGCCCAGGCTGTCAGGCTGTCAGGCCTTAGGCGCCGCCACCGCATTGCGCAAACGAATGTGCAGCTCTTTGAGTTGCTTGTCGTCGACATTGCTTGGAGCACCGGTCAGCAGGCATTGCGCGCGCTGCGTCTTCGGGAAAGCTATCACGTCGCGGATCGACTCGGCCTTGGTCATCATGGTGACGATGCGGTCCAGGCCGAAAGCCAGGCCACCGTGCGGCGGCGCGCCGTACTGCAGCGCGTCGAGCAGGAAGCCGAACTTCTCTTGCGCATCTTCGGGGCTGATGTTGAGAGCGCTAAAAACCTTGCTCTGCACATCGGCCTTGTGGATACGCACCGAGCCGCCGCCCAGCTCCCAGCCGTTCAAGACCATGTCGTAGGCCTTGGCAATGCAAGCGCCCGGGTCGGTGACCATCAGATCCTCATGGCCATCCTTGGGCGCCGTGAAGGGATGGTGCACCGCGTTCCAGCGGCCGCCCTCTTCGTCCTGTTCGAACATCGGGAAGTCCACCACCCACAGCGGCGCCCACACGTCGTTGAACAGACCGTTGGCCTTGCCGAACTCGCTGTGACCGACCTTCAGGCGCAGCGCGCCGATGGCATCATTGACGACCTTGGCGCGGTCAGCGCCGAAGAAGATCAGGTCGCCATCCTGCGCGCCGGTACGGGCCAGGATATCGGCCACAGCCTGGTCATGCAGGTTCTTGACGATAGGCGACTGCAAGCCTTCGCGACCCTTGGCCACTTCATTGACCTTGATCCAGGCCAGGCCCTTGGCGCCGTAAATCTTGACGAACTCGGTGTAGCTGTCGATCTCGCCCCGGCTGATCGAGGCGCCACCAGGCACGCGCAGAGCAACGACGCGGCCGCCCTTGGTCGTGGCAGGTGTCGAGAAGACCTTGAAGTCCACCGTGCCCATCACATCGGTCAGCTCGGTGAACTCAAGCTTGACGCGCAGGTCAGGCTTGTCCGAGCCGAAGCGGTGCATCGCATCGGCGTAAGTCATGACAGGGTAGTCACCCAAGTCAACATTCAAGTTCTTGCTGAAGACGTGACGGATCATGCCCTCGAACATCGAGCGAATTTCTTCTTCGCCAAGGAAGGAGGTCTCGATATCGATCTGCGTGAATTCGGGCTGGCGATCGGCGCGCAAGTCTTCGTCACGGAAGCATTTGGTGATTTGGTAGTAACGGTCAAAACCGGCCACCATCAACAATTGCTTGAACAACTGCGGGCTTTGCGGCAGCGCAAAGAACATGCCGTCATGCACGCGCGAAGGCACCAGATAGTCGCGCGCGCCTTCCGGCGTGCTCTTGGTCAGCATCGGAGTTTCGATGTCGACAAAGCCGCGCTCGTCCAGGTATTTGCGCACTTCCATCGCGACGCGGTAGCGCAGCATCAGGTTGTTCTGCATATAAGGGCGGCGCAGATCCAGCACGCGATGCGTCAGGCGGGTCGTCTCGGACAGGTTCTCATCGTCCATCTGGAACGGCGGCGTGACGCTGGCGTTCAAGACTTCCAACTGGTGGCACAAAACCTCGACCTTGCCGCTGGTCAGGTTGGCGTTCTCGGTGCCGGCCGGGCGCAGGCGAACCTTGCCGACGATCTTCAGGCAGAACTCATTGCGCACATCGGAGGCGATGGCAAACATATCGGCACGGTCTGGGTCACAGACGACTTGCACCAGACCTTCACGATCGCGCAGGTCGATAAAGATCACGCCACCATGGTCACGGCGGCGATGGGCCCAGCCCATCAAGGTCACGGTTTGGTCTTGCAGCTTTTCGCTGACTTGGCCGGCATAACAAGTTCTCATGGGGATACTCCAGTGTTCTTCAGAGCCGCAGCGCAGACTGGCGCGGGCGGCGAAATTTGTCGGTAAGGGTGGCGCTAAGAGGCTGGTTTGAAAGCCTTCAGGGCTGAGCATGTGCCGAGATGCTCAACCCGGTAGATTGGGCCGCCCCTTTGCATTCGGATCAAGTGACTGCGCTTCATCCGGCGCCACCACACCCATAGAGATGATGTGCTTGAGCGCCGCATCAACACTCATCTTCAGCGGCCGCACCGAGCTGCGCGGCATCATCAGAAAGAAACCCGAGGTTGGATTCGGCGTGGTCGGTACATATAAGCTGACATGCTCTTGCTCACCCAAGGCGTGCGCGACTTCACCGCCAGGCTTGCCGGTGACGAAAGCGATCGTCCAACTGCCCTGATGCGGATACTGCACCAGCACCGCCTCACGAAAGGCATTGCCGCTGCTGGAAAACAGCGTGTCCGACACCTGTTTCACCGAGCTGTAAATGCTCTTGACGATAGGAATATTGGAGAGCAGTCGGTCCCATTGCTTGAACCACCATTGGCCAAAAATATTGGCAACGAACATGCCGGTCAGCGCCATGCCGCCGACCAAAATCAGCAGACCCAGGCCAGGGATATGGCGCAGCTCGTCGATGTTCTGCGCCATTGAAGCCGGCAGCAAGGCTTGCGAAGCGGCCAGCAGCGAGGTGAACACGCCGTTGATAAGGCCTAGCACCCAGAGCAACACCCAGATGGTGATGGCCAGCGGCAACCAGACCAGCAGGCCGGTGATGATGTATTTTTTCAAGGCAGTCCTAGGACGAGGCGGTAGGGCTGGATGCTGGTGCCGGCGCAGCGGCCGGGGCCGCCACTGGTGCCGCAGCCGGCGCTGGCGCAGCCGTAGGCGCGGCGGATTCGGCCGGTACAGCGGGGGCTACGGCGGTCGCAGCCTTGGCGCCACCATCCTTGAAATCGGTCACATACCAGCCCGAGCCCTTGAGCTGGAAGCCAGCGGCAGTGACTTGCTTTTGAAAGGCCTCGGCGCCACAGGCCGGGCAGGTCGTCAACGGTGCATCGGAAAGCCTTTGCAAGGCGTCTTTGGCGTGACCGCATTCGGCGCAGCGGTAAGCGTAGATAGGCATGGTCTAAACCGTTGATTCAAAACCGCAAATTATAAAGGCCCGGCGTGAACCCGCTCCCGCCGAGGCTTTCACGAGGCGGCGCCATGCGCCAATTTGTGGTGCGAAGCGTGCACATTCTTGATCGCCTGCGGGCCCAATGTGCCCACCAACATGCCGACAACACCCGCCAACAAGCCCGCCAACTGGGCCGGGAAGACCTCACCGGCCGGCGTCAGCTTGAACAAACCCCAGGCCAGCAAGCCCAGCACGATGGAAAAGATCGCGCCCTGGGTGCTGGCGCGCTTCCAATAAAGGCCGAAAACCAGCGGCACAAATGCGCCGACCAAGGTGACTTGATAGGCAGCCGATACCATTTCGTAAATTGGCGTGCCTTCCAGCGCAATCGCGTAGACGCAGACGCAGACGCTGAAGATCAGCACCGCAATGCGCATGGTGCGCAGCTCTTGCTTATCACTGATGCGCGGAAAAAACTGCCGCCAGATGTTCTCGACAAAGGTCACCGAGGGCGCCAGCAAAGTGGCCGAGGCGGTGGACTTCAAGGCCGACAAAAGCGCCCCAAAAAAGATCACCTGCATCACAAAAGGCATGCGCTCCATCACCAGGGTCGGAATGACTTTTTGCGGATCGTCGGCGATCAGCTGCGCGGCCTGCTCGGGCATGATGATCAAGGCACTGGTGACCAAAAACATCGGCACGAAGGCAAACAAGATGTAGCAGATGCCGCCAATCACCGGGCCACGCGTGGCCGCATATTCATTCTTGGCCGACATCACGCGCTGGAACACGTCTTGCTGCGGGATCGAACCCAGCATCATCGTGACCGCCGCCGCCAGGAAGAACACGATATCGTGGAAACTCGGCTCGGGCAGGAAACGGAATAACTCCTTGCTGCTCGCCAGGGCGATCACCTTGTCGGCGCCGCCCGCCATATCCGCCGCGAAATAGGCAATGATGCTCAGGCCCAGGACCAGGATGATCATCTGTATGAAGTCGGTCACCGCCACCGACCACATGCCGCCGAACAGCGTGTAGGCCAAGATCGACGCCGTGCCGATCAGCATGCCGATGGGAATGCTGATGGCGCCGCCCGAAAGCAGATTGAACACCAGGCCCAGTGCTGTGACCTGCGCCGCCACCCAGCCCAGGTACGACAAGATGATGATGAAGGAACACACCACCTCGACCACCCGACCGTAGCGCTCGCGGTAATAGTCGCTGATCGTCAGCAAGCTCATTTTGTAGAGCCGCGCGGCAAAGAAGATGCCGACCAGGATCAAGCAAGTGCCGGCGCCGAAGGGGTCTTCGACCACACCATTCAAGCCGCTTTGCACGAACTTGGCCGGTATGCCCAAAACCGTTTCCGAGCCGAACCAGGTCGCAAAAGTCGTGGTGATGATCATCACCAGCGGCAGGTGGCGCCCGGCAATCGCAAAGTCGGCGGTGTTCTTGACCCGCCGCGCAGCCCACAGGCCGATCGCGATGGTGACGAGGAGATAGGCAAAAACCAGGGTCAAAAGCATGGCGACAGATCGTTTGGTGACACAAAAGCGTGCGGGATTATCGCCAAAACCTCAGCCGCCCAGCACCAGCCCGGCGCGCAGCAAAAGATGCGCGCCCACCAAACCTAAAACAAAGCCCCCTGCCCCGAACAGCAAGCCCTTCAGCAGACGATTAGTGCGCTGCTGCTCAATCAGCAAGGCGGTGATGGCCTGGCTTTCATAGGGCGAGGCTTGGCGTTTCAATGCGTCATGCAGCAAACGCGGCAGTTCGGGGAAGAGCTGGGCGTAGCGAGGCGCTTCTTTCTGAATTTGGTTGAGCAAAGCACGCCAGCCGACCTGCTCGTTCATCCAGCGCTCCAGGAACGGCTTGGCGGTGGCCCACAAATCAAGCTCAGGGTCGAGCTGCCGACCCAGGCCTTCGATATTGAGCAAGGTTTTTTGCAAGAGCACCAACTGCGGCTGGATTTCTACATTGAAGCGACGCGAAGTCTGGAACAAGCGCATCAAGACTTGGCCCAGAGAAATATCCTTCAAAGGCCGGTCGAAATGCGGCTCGCAGACCGCGCGCACCGCGCTTTCCAACTCGTCCACTCTTGTGCCCGCCGGCACCCAGCCGGAGGCGATATGCAACTCGGCCACACGCTTGTAGTCGCGCCGGAAGAAGGCAATGAAGTTCTGCGCCAAGTATTCTTTGTCCACCTCGGTCAGCGTACCGATGATGCCGAAGTCGAGCGCGATATAGCGCCCGAACGTGGCCGGATTCAGGCTGACCTGGATGTTGCCGGGGTGCATATCGGCATGGAAAAAACCGTCGCGGAAGACCTGGGTGAAAAATATCGTCACGCCGTCACGGGCGAGCTTGGGGATATCGATGCCGGCGTCCTTGAGTCGCTCCAGCTGCGAGATAGGCACGCCGTGCATGCGCTCCATCACGATGACGTCGGAGCTGCACATATCCCACATCATCTCGGGCACCATGACCAGATCCAGGCCGGTCATATTGCGGCGCAGCTGGGCCGCATTGGCCGCCTCGCGCACGAGATCCAACTCGTCATGCAGATAGGTGCTGAACTCGGCCACCACTTCGCGTGGCTTCAGCCGCCGCCCGTCGGCCGACAAGCGCTCGATCCAGACCGCTACGGTTCGCAACAGGGCCAGGTCATCGTCTATGGTGTCCAGCATGCCGGGTCGCAAGACCTTGACCGCGACCTCGCGCCCGTCTTTGAGGGTGGCGAAATGCACTTGGGCAATCGAGGCGCTGGCGACCGGCTCGGCCTCAAAACTGCCAAACAGATCCTCCACCGGCCGCCCAAAAGCCTTCTCGACCAGGGCGCGCGATTCAGCGGCGGGAAACGGCGGCACCCGGTCTTGCAGCTTGGACAGCTCCTCAATCATGTCCTCGGGCACCAGATCGCGCCGGGTCGACAAGACCTGACCGAATTTAACGAAGATGGGCCCGAGATGCTCTAACGCCAAGCGCAGGCGCACGCCGCGCGGCTGCTCCCAGCTGCGTCCCAGAGAAACCGCACGGCGCAAGAGCCGAAAGCGCTTGCGCCGAAAGCCCGACAGCGCCAACTCATCGAGGCCGAAACGCAGAATCGTCCAGACAATGACGAACAGGCGCGCGAAGTACCTCATGCCGCGCCACGTCCGGCCGGCTTGAAGGCCGCCGCACCGCGCGCCAAGGCCGCGACGCCCGAGGCGGCAGAGCGCCCCCAGACGGAGAGCTGATGCGCTGCGGCCGGCCCGACGATGCCGGCCAAGTCATCCTCGATATCCCAGCGCAGGTTCTCCATCAGCCAGCTGATCTCACCCGCGAAGGATGCGTCCCCTTGCACCGACACGCTGGGTCTATCACCCAGCAGCGCACCCAGCGCCAGCAGGGCCGGATTGGCAGCATCCAGCTCAATCCGCAGCGCCGCCACCGTGTCCGGCACAGCTTGGCGCTCAAACAAGCCGGCGGGAGTGACGAGCAGCACCAAATCGGGAGCGGCCGGGAGCAAAGCTGGCCAGTTCTGCAGATGCAAAACAACAGACCTGCCTGAAAAAGGCAGCAAACGAGCCGTGGCGTGAGATTCGCGGCTCAGGACATGGTTCAGTAACAGAATCATGCGATCCTGCGCGGCTGGCGTTGCCAGGTTCATCCAATATTTCAGCATGCCGGCATTGTAGGGAGTCGCGTCAATCCTACGAACTCTGAAACTGGGAAACAAAGCTCAGAAAAATTTGAGAGAGAATGCCGGCTCCAAACCTCTGCCTTGATGTGCAGAGGACGTCGGCATTATTGGTTCGATCGACTTGGAGTGCCTGTAGTCATGGGGCAAAGCCAAACTATCAGCAAAGGGTAAGGGAGATCAATGTTCGAGGACAGAAGTTACAAGAGAACGTTTTACAGCGCGCCGCAGTCGGTCGAGTCGCTGATAGCGGCATTCTTGGAACCGGGCATCATCGTGCTGTGTTTTTTGGCTGTCAGCGCCTACTTTGACGAGCCAATCCTCAGGTCCGGCCTCACTCTGTGCTTGTTGGTGTTCGCCTTGACCTTCCCGGGTCGAAACCGCTTCTCCGGCAGCAGCAGCATCAGCGCTGCCGTCGACCTGCTGAGTTCCTGGGGCGCATTGCTGGTGATTCTTGCCCTGTGCGGCTATGCCACCAACAGCATGGGCTACTTCGAGAACAAGGTTTTGTACTGGTGGGCGGGCCTGACGCCGGTACTGCAAATCATCGCCATCCAGATCGGACGCTGGGAGCGTGCGCGCCGAACCCGTGGCGCACGCCGTGGCGCGGTGATCGTCGGCGCGGGCCCGCTCGGCGCCAAGGTTGCGCGGGCCTTGAATGCCGGGCCCGACCAAGGACGAGACTTCCTCGGCTACTTTGAAGATCGGCAAGACGATCGCCTGCATGAAGACGCCAACAACAAATTACTGGGAAAACTCAGCGACCTGAGCGACTATGTGCGCGCGCACAGTATTCGTGAGGTTTACATCACGCTGCCGCTAGGCTCTCAGCCGCGCATTGTGCAGTTGCTGGAACAAGTGCAAGGCACGACCGCATCTTTGTTTTTTGTGCCCGATGTCTTTGGTATCAGCATCATCCAAGGACGCCTGCAAGACATGAATGGCGTTCCCGTGGTGGGCATTTGCGAAACGCCATTCACTGGCACCAATGAGTTGATCAAGCGCATCAGCGATATTATTTTGGCCAGTTTGATTTTGGTCTTGATTTCTCCGATTTTGATCGCCGTCGCGATTGGCGTGAAACGCAGTTCACCCGGGCCCATTATTTTCAAGCAGCGGCGCAACGGGCTAGACGGCGAGGAAATCATTGTCTACAAATTCCGTTCGATGCGTACGCAGGACAATGGGCCTGTGGTTAAGCAGGCCACCAAGGAAGATCCCCGCATCACCAAGTTCGGAGCCTTCATTCGCCGGACTTCGCTTGACGAACTGCCTCAGTTCATCAATGTTTTGCAGGGGCAAATGAGTATTGTGGGCCCTCGCCCCCATGCGGTGGCTCACAACGAGCAGTATCGAAAACTGATCAAGGCTTATATGGTCAGGCACAAGGTCAAACCCGGTATAACCGGCTGGGCTCAGGTCAACGGGCTGCGAGGCGAGACCGATACCATCGACAAAATGGAAGCCCGGGTTGAATATGATCTGGAGTACCTGCGCAACTGGTCCTTGGGATTGGATTTGCAGATCATTGCGCGTACCGCCCGCCTGATGCTGTTTGACCGCAACGCTTATTGACCGCCTGATCTGTTTCGCCAGATAACTCCATTTAATTAGGACATACATGTTCAAGCCGACCGCGCAACGACGACTGCTCTTGGCTGCAGCCTGCACACTCGCTTGGGGGGGCGCCACATCGGCATTGGCCGAATCCAACCCCTATTACTACGGCGGCTCGCTCGGCATCAACCGCGTCTCGAATATCTATCGCTCGGTCTACAGCCCCAACGACGATACCGTCGCCACCGCAAGTTTATTGGCCGGCGTCAACCAGCCCATAGGCCGCCAACGCGTCTATGCGGACGTCAACGTCAACACCAACCGCTACAGCAAAAACACCGACCTCAACAATGTCGGCTACTCGGTCAAGGGCGGCTTGGATTGGTCGACCATCGAGCGCTTTTCCGGCAACATCAACATCGACAACAGCCAGGCGCTGAGTACCTATACCGAACGCACGGCCGAGGCGCTGCGCAAGAAGAACGTCGAGAACAACACCAATCTGAATGGCGTGGTGCGGGTCGGCTTGGTGACCAAATACTCGCTGGAGGCAGGCGCCGGCTACCGCACGCGCAGTTTCAGCGCCGATGAATACGCGCAGTTTGAGTTCGACCAAAACCGCTATTCCCTCGGTCTCGTCTACCAACCCAGCCCCGACCTTCGCTTTGGCGTGGCCGGCCGTGTGACCAACGACAAATACCCGGCCTATACGCGCACAGGCTTCATCTTGGTCAATGGTGTGCCACAGAAAATCACCGTGCCGGTGGCCGCCCGCGAGTTCGAGCGCAAGGACATTGACTTCACCACCCGCTGGGTAGCCAGCGGCGCCAGCACGCTGGACGGTCGCATCAGCACCGGTCGCTCCAAGATCAAACAAGGTGTGGGTAACGACTTCTCCGGCGTGACCGGCCGGGTCACTTGGGCCTGGCAGCCGACCGCCAAATGGAATGTCTCGAGCAGCATCAGCCGCGACACCGGTCTGGAATCTTCGTTCACCAACGCCAATACCAGTTCCGAACAAGACCGCATCACCAACGGCCTGCAAGTCAACGCGAATTACGAGTTGACCGGCAAGGTCTTTCTCACTGGCGGATTGAGTACCTCAAATAGCCGCCGCATCTACGGAGGCTCAACCGTTCGATCCGACGAAACCGACCGCGACAACTCATTCAATCTGGGCGCACGTTGGCAATATTCGCGCGGCATCACCATGGGTTGCCAGTTCAACAAGTCCTCACGCAACAGTTCGCAAGAGATCTACAGCTTTGATGCAAACAGCTACGGCTGCTACGGTCAGATCCTGATGTACTAAAGCCGACAACATGACCGCACGCATCTTGCTGACCGGCGCCGCCGGCTATATCGCTTCCCACACCTGGCTGGCCTTGCAGGCTGCAGGCTTTGAGGTGGTCGGCGTCGACAATTTCTCGAACAGCTCGCCTGAGGTGCTGAATCGCTTGAAAACCTTGAGTGGGCAAGAGCCGGTGTTCGAGCGCGCCGACGTCTGCGACGCCGGCGCCATGAATGCGGTGTTCGAGCGGTATCAACCGGACGCTGTTGTGCATTTTGCCGCCTTCAAGGCGGTCGGTGAATCAAGTGCGCAGCCGCTCAGCTATTACCGCAACAACCTGGGCGGTCTGATCAATATATGCGAGACCATGGTCCGCTTCGACTGCAAGCGCATGGTGTTCAGTTCCAGCGCCACCGTCTACGGCGTCCCGGAAAGCCTGCCCTTGCGCGAAAACGCGGCGCTGTCGGCCGTCAACCCTTATGGCGCCACCAAGCTGATGGGCGAGACAATTCTGCGCGACTTGGGCGCGGCCGACCCCGCGTGGCAAACCGCCGCGCTTCGCTATTTCAACCCGGTCGGCGCGCATGCCAGCGGCTTGATCGGCGAAGATCCGCGAGGCACGCCGAACAATTTGATGCCTTATGTGGCGCAGGTTGCTGTCGGCCGGCGCTCGCGTCTGCAGGTATTCGGCAATGACTACGCTACGCCCGACGGCACCGGCGTGCGCGACTACATCCATGTGCTGGACTTGGCCGAGGGCCATGTCGCAGCGCTGCGCTTTCTCTTAGGCGTCAAGGAATCCATCACTGTCAATCTGGGCACCGGCCAAGGCTATAGCGTGCTCGATCTGGTCAAGGCTTATGAGGCGGCCAGCGGGCGAAGCGTACCTTACGAGATCGTCGCCCGCCGCCCCGGCGATGTGGCCGCCTGCTACGCAGACCCGCAATTTGCCCTTGAACGCTTGGGTTGGCAAGCACGCCATGACCTCAAGCAGATGTGCGAGGACAGCTGGCGCTGGCAAAGCATGAATCCGCAAGGTTTCGCCTGATTTTTCTTTTTTTGGAACTCTAGAATGTCTCTGATCCAAGTTCTGCCCGTCATCATGGCCGGCGGCAGCGGCACCCGCCTCTGGCCCCTGTCGCGCGCTGGCTTCCCCAAGCAGTTTCTGGTCTTGTCGGGCAATACCAGCTTGTTCCAGCAAGCGGCCCAACGCCTGGGCGCGCTCGCCGCGGCCGACATCGCGCTGGCCGGGCCGGCCATCATCGGCAATGAAGAGCACCGCTTTCTGGTGCTGGATCAGCTGCGCGAAACCGGCCTGGAGACCAGCGGCGTCTTGCTGGAACCGATGGGCCGCAACACCGCGCCTGCGCTGACACTGGCTGCGCTGCACGCTTTGGAGAATGGCGCAGACCCGGTGCTGGTGGTGACCCCGTCCGACCAAACCGTTACCGACGGCCCAGCCTTCACCGCCGCTTTGCAGCAAGCCATACGTCAAGCGGCCGAGGGCGCCATCGTGATCCTGGGCATCACACCCGACCGCGCCGAGACGGGCTTTGGCTATATCCGCACCGAGGCCGACGCGAACGGTCTGGGTGTCGCCCAGTTCGTCGAGAAACCCGACGCCGCCACGGCCGAACGTTATGTGGCCGAGGGCAATTATTTCTGGAATAGCGGCTTGTTTGTACTGCGCGCTAGCGTCTGGATCAAGGCCTTGGAGCGCTTCCGACCGGACATCGCCGCCGCCACCCGCACGGCTTGGGCGGCACGCTCGGTTGACGCCAAATTTATCCGTCCCGGTAAGGCCGAGTTCGCCGCTGTGCCTTCCGAGTCGGTCGACTATGCGGTGATGGAGCGCTGCCCCGGCAGCGACATCCCGCTGCGCATGTTGGCGCTGGACGCCGGCTGGAACGATCTGGGGGCCTGGGACGCGGTGTGGCAAGTGGCAGACAAGGACGCCGACGGCAATGCGGCGATTGGTGATGCAATCTTCAGCGACAGTCACAACACCTTGGTGCATGCGACCAGCCGCTTGGTCAGCGTGGTCGGCCTGAGCGATGTCGTGGTGGTGGAAACGCCCGACGCGATCCTGGTCAGCGACCGCGCCCGTAGTCAAGAGGTGAAGAAAATCGTCGCACGTCTGGACGCCGAAAAGCGCGGCGAGCAGACCCTGCACCGCAAGGTGCACCGGCCCTGGGGCTGGTATGACAGCGTGGATTCAGGCGAGCGTTTCCAGGTCAAGCGCATCATGGTCAAGCCGGGTGCGACGCTGAGCTTGCAGATGCACCACCACCGGGCCGAGCACTGGATTGTTGTTTCCGGTACAGCCGAGATTACCAATGGTGACAAGGTTTTGCTGCTGAGCGAGAACCAAAGCACATATATCCCGCTGGGCCAAACGCACAGGCTGGCCAATCCGGGTAAGGTGCCGCTGGAAATTATCGAGGTGCAGTCCGGCTCCTATCTGGGCGAGGACGATATCGTGCGCTTTGAAGATACGTACGGCCGCAGTTAAGGCCAAAAGTTTCAACTAGTTAATTTGGGGAATAGGGAATGAGCGAAAAGAGCGTGATTGCCGTCGTCGGTTTGGGTTATGTGGGCTTGCCCCTGGTGATCGAGTTCGGCAAGCATGGCCGCACCATTGGCTTTGACATTGCCAAGGACAAGGTCGCCAAATGCCAGGCCGGTGTTGACCCCTCACGTGAGTTGAGTGACGAGGAAATGAGCCAGTCACCACATGCCGAATACAGCTTTGATCCGGCCTGCCTGCGCGAGGCCGACGTCATCATCGTGGCCGTGCCCACGCCGGTCGACGACGCCCATATTCCCGACTTCCGCCCCCTCGTCGGTGCCAGCACCAGCGTTGGCCGCCACCTCAAAAAGGGTGCCATCGTCGTCTATGAATCGACCGTCTACCCCGGTGCGACCGAAGAGGTCTGCATCCCGGTGCTGGAGCGCGAGTCGGGCCTGAAGTGGAAGACCGACTTCTTCATCGGCTATTCCCCCGAGCGCATCAACCCAGGCGACAAAGAACACACGCTGACCAAGATCCTCAAGATCGTCTCCGGCGATACGCCCGCGACCCTTGACACCGTCGCCAAGGTCTACGAAAAGATCATCATCCCCGGCGTGCACCGCGCCGCCAGCATCAAGGTGGCCGAGGCCGCCAAGGTGATCGAGAACACCCAGCGTGACCTGAACATCGCCTTGATGAACGAGTTGTCCATCATCTTCGACAAGATCGGCATCGACACCTCCGAAGTGCTGGAAGCGGCCGGCACCAAGTGGAACTTCCTGAAGTTCAAGCCGGGCCTGGTCGGCGGCCATTGCATCGGCGTCGACCCTTACTACCTGACGCACAAAGCCGACATGTTGGGCTATCACCCACAAGTAATTTTGGCTGGCCGGCGCATCAATGACGGCATGGGCAAATTCATCGCCGAGCAGACCATCAAGCAGATGATTGCCGCCGGCAGCGCGATCAAGGGTGCCAAGGTCAATGTCCTGGGCCTGACCTTCAAGGAAGACTGCGCCGATTTGCGCAACTCCAAGGTCATCGACATCATCACCGAGCTGAAGACTTACGGCGTCGAAGTAATCGTCACCGACCCGGATGCCGATGTGGAGGAAGCCGTGCATGAATACGGTGTGCGGCCGGTCACTTGGGAGCAACTTCCGAAAGCCGATGCCATCGTCGCAGCGGTTGCGCACAAGAGCTACAAGGCCCTGAGTACGGCGGATCTGGCAGCCAAGCTGGTGCCAGGCGGTGCCTTCATCGACGTCAAGGCGGCCTTTGATCAACAAGCCCTGCAGGCAGTTGGTCTGCGCGTCTGGCGTCTCTAATTTGTTAAGTTAAATATGACTATTCTTGTAACCGGCGGCGCCGGCTTTATTGGCAGCAACTTTGTCTTGGACTGGCTGCGCGCCTCAGATGAGCCGGTGGTGACATTGGACGCGCTGACCTATGCTGGCAATCTGGAGAACCTAGCCTCCTTGGACGGCGATGCTCGTCACAGCTTCGTCAAGGGCGATATCTGCGACGGCGCACTTGTTGCCAAGCTGCTGGCCGAACACCGGCCGCGCGCCTTGGTCCACTTCGCGGCCGAAAGCCATGTGGACCGTTCGATCAGCGGCCCCGGCGCCTTTATGCGCACCAATATTGAGGGCACCTACACGCTGCTCGAAGCGGCGCGCGCCTATTGGAGCGAGTTGGACGGGGCAGCCAAGGCGGCGTTTCGTTTCCACCATGTCTCGACCGACGAGGTTTACGGCTCGCTGGGGGCCGACGACGCGCCTTTCGACGAGACCAAGACCTACGAGCCCAACAGCCCCTACTCGGCCAGCAAGGCCGCCAGCGACCATCTGGTTCGTGCCTGGCACCACACCTACGGCCTGCCGGTGCTGACCACCAATTGCTCGAACAACTACGGGCCGCTGCACTTCCCCGAGAAGTTGATCCCGCTGATGATCGTCAACGCGCTGGCGGGCAAGCCGCTGCCCATCTATGGTGACGGCCAAAATGTACGGGACTGGTTGTATGTAACCGACCACGCGTCGGCGATCCGCGCCGTGCTGGCCGGTGGCCAAGTTGGAGAGGTCTACAACATCGGCGGCTGGAACGAGATGACCAATCTGGACATCGTGCACACCGTCTGCGCCTTGCTGGACGAATTACGGCCAGACCCTGCCGGCAGTTACAAGCGCCTGATCACTTACGTCAAAGACCGCCCCGGCCATGACAGGCGCTATGCCATCGATGCCCGCAAGATCGAGCGCGAGCTCGGCTGGCGCCCGGCCGAGACCTTCGCCACCGGCATTCGCAAGACGGTGCAGTGGTATTTGGCCAACCCAGATTGGGTATCGCGGGTACAGAGCGGTGCCTACCGCGATTGGGTGGCTCAGCAGTACAGCGCATGAGAATCCTGCTATTCGGGAAGAACGGCCAAGTCGGCTGGGAGCTGCAACGCGCCTTGGCGCCGCTCGGTGAGTTGATTGCACTGGATCGCCATGACGGTGGCGATCTGGTCGACAGTCAGTGCTTGCTTGCCAAGGTCAAGGCCATCGCTCCACAAGTGATCGTCAACGCAGCCGCCTACACCGCCGTCGACAAGGCCGAATCCGAGCAAGCCTTGGCAGAGCAAATCAACGCCACCGCGCCGGGTTTGTTGGCTCTGGAGGCCAAGGCTTTGGGCGCTTTGCTGATCCAATACAGCACGGACTATGTGTTCGACGGCAGCGGCGATCAGCCCCGCGATGAAACTGCAGCCACCGCGCCGCTGAGCATTTACGGTAGCAGCAAGTTAGCCGGCGAGGACGCCATCCGCTCCAGCGGATGCCAACACCTGATTCTGCGCACCAGCTGGGTTTACGCCGCGCGTGGCGGCAATTTCGCCAAGACCATGTTGCGCCTGGCCGCCGAGCGCGAGCATTTGACGGTCATCAGTGACCAGATTGGCGCGCCCACCGGTGCCGACCTGCTGGCCGACCTGACGGCCCATATGCTCAGAGCCACCTTAGCTAGGCCAGCGCTGAGCGGAACCTATCACGCGGTGGCCAGTGGCGAAACCAGCTGGCATGCCTATGCGCAGCATGTGATCGAATTTGCACGGACCAAAGGAACACCGATCAAGGTCAGCGCGGGCCAACTGCTGCCGATCCCGACAGCTGATTACCCGACACCCGCGCAGCGGCCGCTGAATTCGCGCCTGTCCACCCACAAACTACAAGCCGCCTTTGGCCTCACATTGCCAGCTTGGCAAGTGGGCGTCGATCGCATGCTGACCGAAATCCTCTGAGGAAGACTTCATGACAAACAATCGCAAAGGCATCATCCTCGCCGGTGGTTCGGGCACGCGCCTGCACCCCGCAACGCTGGCCATGAGCAAGCAGCTGCTGCCGGTCTATGACAAACCGATGGTGTATTACCCACTGGCGACCTTGATGCTGGCCGGCATCCGCGACATTCTCTTGATCAGCACGCCGCAAGACATCCCGCGCTTCGAAGCGCTGCTGGGCGACGGCAAGCGCTGGGGCCTGAACATCAGCTACTGCGTGCAACCCAGCCCGGACGGCCTGGCGCAGGCCTTTATCCTGGGCCGCGACTTCATTGGCGGCAGCCCCAGCGCCTTGGTCTTGGGCGACAACATTTTCTACGGCCACGATTTCCAAGGCCTGCTGTCAAACGCCAACGCCAATACCAGCGGCGCGACTGTCTTTGCCTACCATGTAACGGATCCCGAGCGTTACGGCGTCGTAGAGTTCGATGCGAACAAGAAAGCTTTGTCAGTTGCCGAAAAGCCGCTGCAGCCGAAGAGCAATTACGCCGTCACCGGTCTGTATTTCTACGACGAGCAGGTCTGTGATATCGCCGCCGCCATCAAGCCCAGCCCACGCGGCGAGTTGGAAATCACCGACGTCAATGCGCAGTACCTCAAGCAGCAGCAGTTACAAGTCGAGATCATGGGCCGCGGCTATGCATGGTTAGACACCGGCACCCATGACAGCCTGTTGGAAGCGGGCCAATTCATCGCCACGCTGGAAAAGCGCCAGGGTCTGAAGGTCGCTTGCCCCGAAGAAATCGCCTACCGCTCGGGCTGGATCACGGCCGATCAATTGGCCGCGCTGGCCAAGCCGCTGGCCAAGAACGGCTACGGCCAATACCTGCAAAAGCTGTTGAGCGAGAAAGCCTTCTGACAATGAACATTACCCCCACCCGCCTGCCCGAGGTCTTGATCGTCGAGCCCAAGGTCTTTGGCGATGCGCGCGGCTTTTTCAGCGAGAGCTGGAGCGAGCGCGTGTTCAATCAAGCGGTCGGTTACGACGCTCGCTTCGTACAGGACAACCACTCCCGCTCGGCCAGAGGTGTGTTGCGTGGCCTGCATTTCCAGCTGCCGCCCCACACGCAAGGCAAGTTGGTGCGCGTGGTCAGCGGTGCCGTGTTTGATGTGGCGGTCGATATTCGTCGCTCCAGCCCCAACTTCGGCCGCTGGGAAGGCGTCGAGCTGAGCGCCGAAAACCAGCGCCAGCTCTGGGTGCCGCCGGGCTTTGCTCACGGCTTTTTGGTCTTGAGCGAGACGGCGGACTTCCTCTACAAAACCACCGACTACTACGCCCCGCAATGCGAGGGCGCGGTGCGCTGGGATGACCCCGCGATCGGCATTGAGTGGCCGGACACCGGTGTGCCGGCCCTGCTGGCAGACAAAGACGCCAAAGCGCCTTTGCTGGCCTACGCAGCAAGGCTATTTGACTGATTGAGCCGAACCGCGGCCGATGCCGTGGTGCTCCAGCCCCAACACCTTCATCAATGAAGGTTCGTACTGATTGCGGCCGTCAAACACGACCGGCTGCTTCAATGCTGCCTTGATGGCGTCAAAGTCAGGGCTCTTGAACTCCTTCCACTCGGTCACCAGCACCAAGGCATCAGCACCCGCTAGCGCTTGCTCGGCCCGCTCGCAAAAACTCAAGCTTCTCAGGTCACCCAACACCCGCTTGGCTTCGGGCATGGCGACCGGGTCATAGGCCGTCACCGTCGCGCCCAAGCGAATCAGCTCTTGCACGACCACCAACGCCGGGGCCTCGCGCATATCGTCGGTATTGGGCTTGAAGGCCAAGCCCCAAATGGCGAAATGGCGCCCGCTCAGATTGGCCCCAAAGCGCGCCACCACTTTGTCCACCAGCACCATCTTTTGTCGCTCATTGGCCTGCTCCACCGCCGCCAATACGCGCAGCGACACGCCTTCAGCCTGCGCGGCCTGCACCAAGGCCTTTACATCTTTGGGGAAGCAAGAGCCGCCATAGCCGGCACCCGCATATAAAAAGCTGTAGCCAATGCGCGGATCCGACCCTATGCCCCGGCGAACTAACTCGATATCCGCGCCGACCTTCTCGGCCAGCAGCGCCAGCTCGTTCATAAAGCTGATGCGCGTGGCCAGCATGGCGTTGGCCGCGTATTTGGTGAACTCTGCGCTGCGCAGGTCCATCACCACCATGCGGTCATTGTTGCGGGTGAAGGGTGAGTACAGGGCCCGCATGAACAGCGTGGCCTGCTCATCATCGGAGCCAATGATGATGCGGTCGGGCTTCATGAAGTCTTCGACCGCTGCGCCTTCCTTCAAGAACTCCGGGTTGGACACGACCGAGAACGCCAGCGTCGAGCCGCGCTTGGCCAACTCTTCCGCCACCGCAGCGCGCACCTTGTCCGCCGTGCCGACCGGTACCGTGCTCTTGTCGACGATCACCTTGTAATCGGTCATGCGCGCGCCAATCGAACGCGCTGCCGCGAGCACATATTGCAGGTCGGCCGACCCGTCTTCGTCCGGCGGCGTGCCCACACCGATGAACATGATGGTGCCGTGGTTGACGGCCCGGTCAATATCGGTGGTGAACTGCAAGCGGCCCGCCGCCACGTTGCGCTGCACGATCTCCTGCAGACCGGGCTCATGAATCGGAATTTCGCCCTCGTTCAAGATGCGAATCTTTTCGGCGTTGACGTCCAGGCACAACACATGATTGCCCATCTCCGCCAGACATGCGCCCGTCACCAAGCCCACATAGCCGGTGCCAATTGCCGTAACTTTCATGTCTATGTTCCTGGTAGTTTGAAGCGCCAAACGGATCGCCTGTCGCTATGCTGCGTCTAGGCTACGTGGCGACTGTGTAGACACTGTGAAATTGCGAAAGGATTCGCCGCTCGCCACAGCAGCCGTGCTTGCTCCGACAATGCCGCCATGAGTTCCTCGCACGAATTGCCCGCCGCCAGCGCCGATGCGCCCGATCACTGCCCAAACTGCGGCACGCCCTTCCCCAACCCTCGGCCCAAGTTTTGCGGCGCCTGCGGCCAGGAATCAAACCTGCGCGCGCCCACCTTGCTCGAATTCATTCAACAGTTTGGCGGCGCCTATATTTCGACCGAGGGCGCGCTGTGGCGCACGCTGTGGCGCCTGCTCCTGCTGCCGGGCCAATTGACGCTGGAGTATTTGGCCGGCCGGCGCCGGCGCTATGTGCTGCCGCTGCGCCTGTACCTCACCATCAGCGTGCTGGCCTTGTTGTCGCTGCGCCTGGTGACCAGCGGCAAGATCGAAGCCAATACCCCAGAGTTCGACAAAACAAGCAGTTCCAAAGCCATACAGCTTGAGAACGGCGACACCAAGAATATCCAGATCGGCGGGCTGGGCGGCTTCAAGGTCGGATTGAAAGACGGCGTATTCTTTTGCGACAAGCTGCCCGAATCGATGTGCAAGCGCCTGGAGCGACGCCTAACGCTGGATCACGCCGGCATGGCCAAGGAGATGGTGCAGTTGTCCGAGCGGGCGCTGAACAATGTAGGCACGACCATGTTTGTGCTGCTGCCCTGCTTCGCGCTGTGGCTGAAGCTGATTTTTTGGGACAAGCGCATGCGCTACACCGAGCATCTGACCTTCGCCCTGCATCTGCACGCCTTCTGGTTTGCGATGGTGATGCTGCTATTGATTCAGTCTGAGGTCTTGTCGGCGGTGGCTGGCCTGGCCGCCTTGATCTATCCGCTCATCGCCCTGCACCGCGTTTACCGCTGCCGCTGGTGGAGCACCCTGCCGCGGGCGTTTGTGCTGTTTGTACTGAACCTCAGCAGCATCGGCTTGGTGTTCGCCAGCTTTGCCCTCTTGACCTTGGTAAGCTGAATAGAGCCGCGCCTCTAGCGGGCTGGCCCCACAATCAAGTGGCTTGGCGACCTTTTTTGTTGCCGGCTCTGCCAGCATGAACTCAAACAAACCTAGACGTAAGGCCCATCACCTGCAGGCCACAGATTTGCGCGGCATTGCCCAGTTGGGCAGCCAGGCGACAGCCGGCATTGCACGCATTGTCGAAGGCGTGCATCAGTCGATCTGGGCGCGCCTGGGCATGCCCGGCGGCCCGGCACCTGGGCAGACGCGTGGCGTCACCGGCATGGCCTATCGAAGCGTACATGGCGTCAACCGCTTGGTTGGCGCCAGCTTGCAAGCGCTGTTGAAGCGGCTCGAGCCAATGCTGCAGTCGGGCAGCGAAGGTACAGAGCAACAAGAGAGCACTCAGCGAGCCGCTCTGCTGGCGGCCTTGAACGGCGTGATGGGGGACCACCTGCTGGCCACCGGCAACCCCCTGGCCACGACCATGAGCATGCGCTGGAAGGGTTTGGCTTTGAACTGGCAAGCCCTGCCCCCCGACTTCAAGCCGAACGGCAAGGTCTTGCTGCTGATCCATGGTCTGTGCATGAACGATCTGCAGTGGCAAGCCTCGGACAAGGGCCGCACGGTCGATCATGGACAGGCGCTCGCTGCCGCGCTGGGATACACCCCCATCTATCTGCGCTACAACTCTGGCCTGCACACCTCGCAGAACGGCCGCGAGCTAGCGGCACAACTGGAATTGGTGACCCGACATTGGCCCGTACCGCTTGAAGAAATCAGCATCGTCGCCCACAGCATGGGTGGACTGTTGACACGCAGTGCCTGCCACATCGCCGGCCAGCAAAGCCTGTCTTGGCTGCCTTTGCTCAAGAACATCATCTTCCTCGGTACCCCTCATCACGGCGCGCCGCTGGAGCGAGCCGGCAATTGGATCGATGTGCTGCTGGGCAGCACGTCCTACACCGCTCCCCTGGCCAAGCTCGGCCAATTGCGCAGCGCCGGCATCACCGATCTGCGACACGGCCATGTACGCGATGAGGACTGGCAGGGCGACGACCGCTTCCATCGACTGCCCGATCAACGCCTGATCACGCCGCTGCCGGCCGGCATCAACTGCTTCGCGGTCGCCGCGACCATGTCCGCGAAGACCGCTAAACGCGGCGGGGCTCTCGCCAACCGCTTGATTGGTGACGGCTTGGTGCCCTTGCACAGCGCCTTGGGCGAGCACAGTGATCCCCGGCGCGATCTAGGCTTTGCCAAGTCAGAGCAACTGGTCTGTTACCGCATGAACCATATGGAGTTGCTGAGCAGCCCCGTCGTCTGCCAGCAACTCTTGAATTGGCTGCACACTACGCCGCAAAAACAGACCAAGCAGTAGCTTTGGACCGCAGCCTTCAAAAATTTCAAAGCCCTGCCAGGCGATGGGCTTTGAACTGCTCGCGCAATTTCAGCTTTTGCAGCTTGCCGGTGGCTGTGTGCGGCAACTCGGTCACGAACACCACATCGTCCGGGATTTGCCATTTGGCGATGCGGCCTTCGAAAAAGGCCAGCAGTTGCTCGGCCGTCAGCTCGGCATCGGGCTTTTTAACCACCACCAGCAGCGGCCGCTCGTCCCACTTCGGATGCGCACAGGCAATCACCGCCGCTTCGAACACGGCGGGGTGAGCGACCGCAATGTTTTCCAGATCAATCGAGCTGATCCATTCGCCGCCAGACTTGATCACATCCTTGCTGCGATCGGTGATCTGCATAAAGCCCTGGGCGTCTATGGTGGCCACGTCGCCGGTCGGGAACCAGCCCGGCTCCCCGGCGACCGTGATCAAGGCCGACTCGGCATGACCGTAATAGCGGTCGATCACCCAAGGGCCGCGCACCACCAGATTGCCGGCGCTGACGCCGTCCCAAGGCAAGACCTGACCGTCGTCATCGATGACGTTCATATCCACGCCGTAAATCGCTCGGCCCTGCTTGGCCAACAAGCGGCGCTGCTCCTCTTGGGGCAGTTGCAACTGCGCGGCATTCAATTTGGCTGCGGTGCCCAGCGGCGACATCTCGGTCATGCCCCAGGCATGGATGACGTCGACACCAAACTCGTCGATCAGCGTCGCCATCATCGCCGGCGGGCAGGCCGAGCCCCCAATCACCGTGCGCTTGAAGCTGGAGAACTTCAGGCCATTGGCTTTCACATACGTCAGCAGCCCCAGCCAGATGGTCGGCACGCCTGCGCTGAAGGTGACACCCTCGCCCTCGAACAGCTCATACAGCGACTTGCCGTCCATATGCGGCCCCGGCATCACCAGCTTGCAGCCGACCATGGCACAGGCATAGGGCAGCCCCCAGGCATTGACATGGAACATCGGCACCACAGGCATCACCACATCGCGGGCCGAGCAGTCCAGCGCGTCCGGCAGCGCCGCCGCAAAAGCATGCAAGACGGTAGAGCGGTGGCTGTAGACGGCACCCTTGGGGTGGCCGGTCGTGCCTGAGGTGTAGCAGATGCTGGACGCCGTCTGCTCGTCAAACTCGGGCCAGGCGTAGTGGCCGTCTTCGGCCTCTATCAGCTCTTCATAGCAAAGCAGGCTCGGCAAGGAAGTCTGCGCCGGCATGTGAGCGCGAGCCGTCATCAACACATAGTGCTTGATGCTGGGCATGTGCTCGGCCAATTTCTCCACCAGGGGCAGAAAATTCAGATCAAAGCAGAGCACGCGGTCCTGTGCATCATTGGCGATCCAGGCGATCTGCTCTGGGAAGAGGCGCGGGTTGATGGTGTGGCAAACCAGGGCCGAGCCCGACACGCCGTAATAAATCTCCAGGTGCCGGTAGCCATTCCAAGCCAAGGTAGCAATGCGGTCGCCAGGGACGCAGCCCAAGCGGGCCAGCGCCTGCGCGAGTTGGCGCGCTCGCAGCTCCGCTGCGCGCCAGTTGTAGCGGTGCAAATCGCCCTCGACCCGCTTGCTGACAATCTCGGTATCGCCCGCATGCCGCGCCGCATGCTTGAGCAGCGACGAAATCAGCAGCGGCATCGTCATCATCTGACCCATCAAAGCCATGTGTCTATCTCCTGTTTGAGGCACCGGCGTAGGCAGCGCCAATTTACACATTCAGTCTAGGCCTGCCCACGCCAGCGGCATAGTCGCCGGAGTTACAGCCGCTTGGCAACGGCTATAGGGGTATTCACCGCCCCGGCGGCGGCCTCTGCCGACGCATTGCCCCTTCGGCGGCAGCGCTCTGGCTCGCTGGATACACTGCCCCGATGAACAGCCCCGCACCGCATGCCACCTTCTCAAGCTCGCCGCCGCCCACCGCTTGGCTGAACCGTTACGCCGCGCTGGGTGAGGCTTTTCACACCGAGCTGCCCGCGCAAGGCATGGCCAATCCGGTTTGGGTGGCCCGCAGCGCTGGCCTCGCCGCCGAGTTGGGCTGGCCCGCCGACTGGTGGCAGCGCGCCGACTGGCAGGCCCTGGATGTACTCAGCGGCAATGTGGTCTGGCCCGGCATGCGCACGCTGGCCACGGTTTACAGCGGCCATCAGTTCGGGGCCTGGGCAGGTCAACTCGGCGACGGCCGCGCCTTGCTGCTGGGCGAGGTCGAAACCGCCGCCGGCCCCATGGAGCTGCAGCTCAAAGGTGCGGGCGCCACCCCTTACTCCCGCATGGGCGACGGCCGCGCCGTGCTGCGCTCATCAATCCGCGAGTTTTTGTGCTCGGAAGCGATGGCCGGCTTGAACATCCCCACGACGCGGGCCTTGGCCATCACCGCCTCCGCGCTGCCGGTGCGGCGCGAGACCTTGGAAACTGCGGCCGTGGTCACCCGCGTGGCGCCGAGCTTTGTCCGCTTCGGCCATTTCGAACATTTCGCTCACACCCACCAGCACGCCGAGCTACGCCAGTTGGCCGACTTCTTCATTCACCACCATGCGCCCGAATGCCTGGCCGCAGCCAAGCCCTATGTCGCCCTGTTGGAGCGCGTCGTGCAGCAAACCGCAACGCTGATGGCCGACTGGCAGGCGGTCGGCTTCTGCCATGGGGTGATGAATACCGACAATATGTCCATGCTAGGGCTGACGCTGGACTACGGCCCATTCGGCTTTATGGATGGCTTCGATCCGGGCCATGTCTGCAACCACTCCGACCATCAAGGCCGTTACGCCTACGCTCGCCAGCCGCAGATCGGCTTTTGGAATCTGCACGCCTTGGCACAAGCGCTATTGCCGCTGATGAGTGATGCTGACCGCGACGGTGCCCCGCTCTTGGCCGCCTTGGAAACCTACAAGACCGCCTTCCCCGCCGCCTTGATGCACCGGATGCGCGCCAAGCTGGGCCTGCAGACCGAACAGGCACAGGACCAGGCGCTGATCGACGACTGGCTCAAGCTGATGGCCGGCGCCCGCGCTGACTTCACGCTGAGCTTCAGGCGCTTGAGCGCGCTCACCCAGGCAGACGATCCGGCCAAGCTGCGTGATCTCTTCATCGACCAAGCGGCGCTGACGCAGTGGCTGCAGCGCTACCGGTCCCGTTTGAGCTTTGAGAGCAGCGACGACGAGCAGCGCAGCCTGCGCATGCGCGCCGTCAACCCGGCCGTGGTGCTGCGCAATCACTTGGCCGAAGGCGCGATCCGCGCCGCACAAGCCGGCGACTTCAGCGAAACCGAACGGCTGTTGAAAGTGTTGCAGCAGCCCTTCATTGAGCCCGAGCGGGCATCCGACGCCGCCATCCCGCCCGACTGGGCGCAAACTTTGGAAGTCAGCTGTTCATCATGAGCAAAGCCATAGACGACAAGACCTACCCGGTCCAAAAAACCGACGCCGAATGGCGCGCTCAGCTCGATCAAGAGCAGTACGCGGTGGCCAGACACGCCGCGACCGAGCGCGCCTTTACCGGCAAATACTGGGATCACTTCGAGGCCGGTGCTTACAAATGCATTGGCTGCGGCACGCCGCTGTTCGAGGCCGACACCAAGTTTGACGCCGGCTGCGGCTGGCCGAGCTATTTCGCCCCCGTCAACGCCGAGGTGATTGAACGCGTGGTCGACCATGCCCACGGCATGGTGCGGATCGAAGTGCGCTGCAATCAATGCGGCTCGCACCTGGGCCATGTGTTCCCCGATGGCCCCGAGCCCACCGGCGAGCGTTTTTGCATTAACTCGGCTGCGATAGACTTCACGCCCCAGCAGCCCTGATCGGCCGCCTCTCTCTATCACTGCATCCCTCGCGCCAGCCCTGCTCCCGTCCCCATGAAGCTTTTGCTCGATTTTTTGCCCTTGCTGCTGTTTTTCGGCACGTTCAAGTACGCCGACGCACACAAGGACTGGGCGGCCCAATTCGCGACCGAGCACTTTGGCTTCCTGGTCTCGGGAGGCCAGGTGGGGCAAGACGAAGCCGCCGTGCTCTTGGCCACCGTGGTGGTCATGCTGGCTACCTTGACGCAGGCCTTGATCCTCAAGCTGCGCGGCAAGAAGATCGACTTGATGCTGTGGATCAGCCTTGGCCTGGTCGTCACGCTGGGGGGGGCCACGATCTGGTTCCACAACGCCACCTTCATCAAGTGGAAGCCAACCGGCCTGTACTGGGCGATGGCCACGGTGTTTTGGGCCTCGCAGGCCTTTTGGGGCAAGAACCTGATCAAGGCGATGCTGGGCGCTGAGTTGGAGTTGCCCGACTTTGTTTGGAAGAACTTGAACCGGGCCTGGGTGCTGTTTTTTGCGGCCCTGGGTGTGCTCAATATCTATGTGGCCTATCACTACTCCACCTCGGCCTGGGCCAATTTCAAGGCCTTCGGCACCACCGGACTGATCCTGGTATTCACCCTGGCGCAAGGCATTTATATGAGCCGCTACCTGCCTGAAACCAAGCCCGACGTCGCACCCGAAGACGCCACCAAAGAAGGTGAAAAACCATGAGCACGCCCAAAGCCAGCTTGGCCGAGATGGAGTCGCGCCTGCGCGCCGGCCTGCAGCCCAGCACCCTGACGCTGCAAGACGACAGCCATCAACATGCCGGCCACGCGGGTGCCAAAGAAGGCGGTCATTACAGCCTGCGCATCGTCAGCGACCGCTTCACCGGCCTGAACCGGGTCGCCCGCCATCGGCTCGTATATCATTGCTTGGCAGAGTTGATGCAGCAAGGCATCCATGCGCTGGCCATTGATGCCAGCGCGCCGGATGAAGCTTGAGAACTTTTTACTGCGCGACTGCCATGCGTCGTTGGCCGAACGCTCGAAATCCTCACGTACAGGAAGTACGTTGCGGTTTCTGCGCTCCGTCCGCCTAGCCTGACAGCCGCTCGCTACAAAAGTAAAGTCAAACTGCCAGTTTTATCTCACCCTGACTGCGCCCCCAACGGCGCAATTTTTTTAGCCTCAACGACATCTCCTCATGAAGAAAAATTTGTTGGCCGCTGTGGCCTTGTCCGCTGCCCTGCTGCCGCTGGCTGCCAGCGCGCAAAATATCGCCGTTGTCAATGGCAAGCCCGTGCCTAAGGCCCGCGCCGAGCTCTTGATCACGCAAGTGACCAAGAGCGGCCAACAGCAACGCACGCCCGAGTTGGAGACGCAGGTCAAAGACGAAGTCGTGCTGCGCGAGATCTTCATCCAGGAAGCCGAAAAGCGCGGCGTGCCTGCCAGCGCAGACTACAAGGCCCAGATGGAGTTGGCCCGCCAAAGCATTCTGATCCGCGAGCTGTTTGCCGATTACGCCAAGAAGAACCCCGTCTCTGATGCCGAAGCGCAAGCCGAGTACGACAAGTTCAAGGCCCAGAACAGCGGCAAGGAATACCGCGCTCGCCACATCCTGGTGGAAAAGGAAGACGAAGCCAAAGCCCTGATCGCCCAGATCAAGGCCGGCGCCAAGTTTGAAGACCTGGCCACCAAGAACTCCAAGGACCCAGGTTCGGCCGCCAACGGTGGTGATCTGGATTGGGCCAATGGCAACAGCTATGTGAAGGAATTCACCGAGGCTTTGGCCCTGCTGCAAAAGGGTGAAATGACCCAGACACCGGTCAAGTCGCAGTTCGGTTTCCACATCATCCGCTTGGACGACAGCCGCGAAGCTCAGTTCCCTGCTTTTGACGACGTCAAGCCGCAAATCATCAAGCGTCTGGACCAGCAAAAGCTCGGCGCCTATCAGCAAGAGCTGAAGAACAAGGCCAAGACGGACTACAAGTTCAGCAACGCCGCCGCCCCGAACTGATCAAGCAGCGGGTGCCGGACAGAGCGGCCAAGAGGCTTGAATTTGCTGCTTGAACTTTCTGCTTCGAGGTCCAGCTACTGTTGACTGCACAGCCCGCGCAGCGCCGACCACGGCGGCGCGGGCTTTTTGATTTTTGCCCCGAAGGATTTGCGTGTCCGCTTCTCGCCTCGCCCGCCGCATCTTGCCCCACCCCGACACGCTGGCCCAAACCAAGGGCTTGAAGTGGTTGGGCCGCTATCTGGCGCCTCGGCCCTGGCTGTGGGTGGCACACCGGCGCCGGGTCGCCATGGGCGTGGCCGTGGGCCTGGCCATCGGCGTCATACCGCTGCCCACCCAAATGGTGTTGGCGGCCTTGCTGGCCATCGCCTGCCGCGCCAATGTGGCCGCGGCCATCGCAGCCACCTGGCTGACCAACCCGCTCACCCTGGTGCCGATCTGGAGCCTAGCCATCGCCTTGGGGCGCATGGCCTCAGGCCATCACGGCCCTATCGCCACGCCGGAAATGCTCGCGATCGAATGGCAAGAACCGGCAACCTGGCTGCCTTCGCTGTGGGCCTGGGTGCAGGCGCTGGGCGAGCCGCTGTTGATCGGGCTGCCCTTGGCCGGCTTGGTGCTGGGCTCGCTGGCCTATGTGATCGTCTACTTTGGCTGGTGGGCGGTGATCAAGGGCGAGCGCTGGCGCCGGCTGCGGCAGCGTGCCCGTAGAAAACAAGCAAGGGTTGAAACACCTTAGAGTGTCATGCTCAGGTCAGTTGAAAGGTGACGAGCAGAACCTCAAAGTGCGGCTTCACACCCTACTTTGTAGGGTTTTGCACTGTCGTTTACCCTACATTTCACACACCGACGCGACCCGTACTTCTCGCCAAGAAAGCCCAACAAATACCAGCCGATGGCCTTTGTGGCGCAATATGCCGAAGATGGTTGATGTTGGATGCCGTTTGACATTCAGGCCTTACAGGTACTCGGGCACGGGCGTGAACAACAGCTTGAGACCACAATCTTCATTGGAGAGAAAACTGCACCTTGGCTGGAAGGACCAGATTACGGTCATAGGCTCAAACTTGGCGTTGGCTGAACTCAACTGGCTAGGAGTACGTCCACAACCTGGCGGAAAGTCTAGGTTTTCAGGCGAAAAGCAGACCAAAGTCCCCTCGGGCATCAGGAGGCGTGAAAATTACCGCACTGGAGAAAACCCCCTTGATCTGTAACATCCCGTGAATAGACTCTTGCAGAAAATCAACGGACTCGCCTTCGAGCCAAGGAGGTCGAGCAATAATTCATGTTCGTAGCTGAAGCGAGGAACCAGCAAGGTACAGGAACTTCTTATTCAGATTTCAAAAATAATGCAAATCTATTTAAATTAACCTAGTGATAGCTTCCTTTGAATGAAATAGAGGATACCATGAGTAAAATTTCTACGATGTTTTTAAAATTTCCACATTTAATTAATATGTAAATTCATTGTTGTCAACATATGAACTCTTCTGAAATTAGTTTTTCCAAGTTTTCCGAAGCATGTGCTGACGACAAGAATTCGGAAACGAAGCCAAGAGCTTGGAACCCTCTATCGACTGACTCCATATCGAGGAAATATTCTAGCTACGCATCGTTCGCCAATAACAAGGCCATTTACCCCGTTGACGCCTCCTCCCAATTAATTGAAAATTTAGAGACCGCTCACACTGAGATAAGAAATCACGTGCTTTTCGAAGGGTTTGCCTGCGTCGGAGCAAGATCAGCCTTCAATAAAAATGGCTACCGCTTTGGGCTATATCCACCCATGAACAGCGAGCCGGCAGTTAGATCTCTGTGCCACGATCTTTATGAATTTTGCAATGATTTCAAATTTATTGGCGATGAATTTGTAACTTATATTGCGATGTTTCAAGAAGATGCGGTTGAAACGGAGCAAGAATTTGAAAAGCTGATGTGGGCACACCTCCAGGCAATGCATGACCTAGATTCAAAATATTTCAATTGGGACTCTCGCGTTGCCTCCGAGCCTTCCGATAATAATTTTTCATTTAGCATTGGAGAGCGGGGACTTTTTGTTGTGGGGCTACACCCACAGGCGTCTCGTTTATCGAGGCGGTTTAAATACAAGACCCTCGTATTTAATCCACATGAACAATTTGAGACTCTGCGTGAACGTGGTAAGTTCGAGTCCATGAAAAAGATAATACGAGCGCGGGACGTCGCTACACAGGGTTCAATAAATCCAGTTTTGAAAAATTTTGGCGAGTCATCAGAGGCACGTCAATACTCCGGCCGAGCTGTAGAAGACGATTGGTTGTGCCCTTTTCATACCCATAGAGGAAAGAAAGATGAATGAAAAAGAAGTAACCCGCATCGCCCCTCAAAGCGGGTGCGCCTTCAAAATACGTCGAGGGCAAACGTTGCGGGTGATTGATCCTTTGGGTGAGCAGGTTTCAGATCTCTTTGCTTTCTCAGATCCAGATGTTAAATCCCACTTATCATCTGGAAGGTCAATCGATTATGCAGGAAAAATCAACCTTACTAAAGGTGATATCCTCTACTCAAACGATAGTCGTCCGATGTTCACTATCATCGAAGATACAG
>NZ_JAJIRQ010000011.1 GCF_025717605.1 Paucibacter sp. TC2R-5
GCGGATTCCCGTGTGAAAGTAGGTCATCGTCAGGCTAATATTAAGCAAAGCCCCCAGCTCGAAAGAGTTGGGGGCTTTTTGCTTTTCAGGATCTTGTTTATTAGGGTGCGGAGTTTTTAAACATTGCGGCGGCAAATTGTTTCTCCCGGGCCTGGACTGTTTGAAGAAATTCAGCGGCGCCCTTCATTGCGCGAAAGGTGTCGAAGCCTGATTCAAGAAATGCCTGCAATTCCCCCATGCCTGCGCCTGCTGCTGGGCCTCTCATCATTCTCAATGCGTGCCTGAGCAACGGCTTGCGCGTTAAGGTCTCCAGCGATTCACCGACGGCAACCGTCAAGCTTATCTGAAGTTGTCGCGACTCTGAGTCCGCGCAGGCCTGCCAGGCACGCCGATAACTTTCGGCGCTAATGTGTTCTGTATCCAAATGCTCGGCCATCAAGGTGTCCAACCTTTCGGATATTGCATGCAGACGAGCAAGTCGCAACACGGTATCGACGACCTCCGATGGAAACAATTTGACCAAGGCCGGGACTACTCGTGCAAATTGTGCGTCACGGCGGGTGTAGTCACCAGGGCCGTAGAGTTCCTGCAAGAAGAACTCGGCAGCCCCCTGGTAGCGTGGCGAGACCAATAGGTCAGCATAGGTTTGGGCGAAACGCTGTTGTTGATAGCGTTTGAGTGCCTGAACTTTTGCTACCAAGCCAGGGGTCTGTTCGCGCCGCTGGCGTTGCGTATTCACTTCTTGGAGGTGATGCAATATCTGTTCGTCTATCGCTGAATGCATGGCTGACCAACTCAATGGAATAGTGCGATTGTGAGCCCACGACACAGGAACGATGAATGGATGAATTCAACGAGGGCCGATGTTAGTGAGGGCACTGTTGAGGGCGACACCATCTTCTGGGTAGGACGCATGGAGCAGACGGCCTGTGGTGTTTAAAGACAGGATTCTTGTGGATTTTCAGCACATGTAGGCAGAAAAAAAGCCCTGAAGGCATATTGCCTCAGGGCTAATGAAGGGCCGCCGACCGCCTTTAGGCTGCCGACTCGTCCTTCAGCACGCCACGGCGAATTTGATCAAGCTCGATGCTTTCGAATAGTGCTTTGAAGTTACCTTCGCCAAAGCCCTCGTTGCCTTTGCGCTGGATGATTTCGAAGAAGATGGGGCCAATCACTTCCTTGGTGAAGATCTGCAGCAACAACTCGTTGGGTGCGTCCAAATGCGCTGCGCCGTCGATCAAGATGCGCAGTCGGCGCAATTCCTCGACGTTTTCGCCGTGCCCCGGGAGGCGCCGGTCGATCAGGTCGAAATAGGTGTTGATGGTTTCTTGGAAGTCGACGCCTGAGTTGCGCATGCGCTCAACGGTTTTGTACACATCGTCGGTGCCCATGGCGACATGCTGAATGCCTTCGCCATGGTAGATGTCCAAATACTCGGCGATCTGGCTCTTGTCGTCGCTGCTCTCGTTGATCGGGATACGGATATTGCCGCAGGGGCTGGTCATGGCCTTGCTCTTGAGCCCGGTCAGCTTGCCTTCGATGTCAAAGTAGCGCACTTCGCGGAAGTTGAAGAAGCGCTCATAGAAGTCCGCCCATTCCTTCATGCGGCCACGGAACACGTTATGCGTCAGGTGGTCGATGTAGGTGAGGCCCAGGCCGACGGGGTTGGATGGCACCGGTTTACCTTGCGCATCCAGCAGCGGGACGAAATCGACGTCGTAGATGCTGATATTGCCGATATCGCCGGCGGCGGCATCGTTCTTGCCTTGCCAACGGTCGACAAAATAGATCAGCGAGTCACCAATGCCCTTGATAGCCGGAATATTGAGCTCCATCGGGCCGGCTTTGTTGTCAAAGCCCCAGGCGCCCAATTCCAAGGCGCGCTGATAGGCGTGAGCAGCATCTTGGACGCGGAAGCCGATGGCGCAGATGGATGGTCCGTGCAGGCGAGCAAAGCGCTGGGCAAATGAATCGAGTTCTGCGTTGATCAGGAAGTTGACACCGCCTTGGCGATACAGGGTGACGTTCTTGTGCCGATGCTTGGCCACGGCGGTGAAGCCCATGGTCAGGAACAGCTTGCCGAGTTCGGCTGGATCGGGTGCAGCGAATTCAATGAATTCGAAGCCTGCGGTGCCCATTGGATTTTCCCAGGGGGTGAATGCCATATCTTGTCTCCAAAAAAATACCTTGCGATGGGTCAAGACTGTAGGTGTTTTGATGCGCAGGATTCATGCGAACTCTGGCGCAAGGGTGCGTCCAGCCGCAGGAATCCTGCGAGAATTGCAAAGATGGGAAATGATGTGCAGCTCGATACCATTGATAGACGCATTTTGAGGGCGTTGCAGATCGATGGCCGCGTCACCTATGACGCCTTGGCGGCGCAGGTCAGCTTGTCAGCCTCTGCTGTGCTGCGGCGGGTGCGGCGCTTGGAGGAGTCGGGCGCAATTGCTGCGTACGTGGCTTTGGTGCCGCCCGAAAAGGTGGGTTTGGGCTTAACCGCCTACATCAATGTGCGACTCGAAAAACACACCGAAAGCCATCAACGCAATCCGATGGAGCTGTTTCGGGTTGCCGTGCAGGCCTGGCCCGAGGTGGTGGAATGCGCGGCGCTGACCGGCGATATGGACTATTTGCTGCGCGTGCTGGTTCAGGACATGGCGCATTACGCGCGCTTCATCACCGAGACGCTGCTCAAGCATCCCAGCGTGCAGGACTGTAAAACGAGCTTTGTGCTGGATCGGCTGAAGAACACGACGGCGGTGCCCGTCTAGCCGGAGCGAGGCCCCTCAGCTGCTGTAGGTCTCAGCATCATCGCCTGGTCAGCACCACCGCCAATTCCGTCCAGCCTTGGGCGTGGACATGTGCAGGGTAGGGCGGCGCCGGCCAAGCCCAGTGCTCGGCTGGGAACAATGCCCGCACCGCTTGAATGTCACAGTGGTAGGGCGGACCTTCCACGATGCCCTGGCCCGCGCCTTCTCTCCGGGCTTGCATCAGCAAGGCAAAAAGTCGGCCGCCGGGTTTGATCCAGGCATAGAGTTGATCGGCATAACGCCGCCATTGATCTGGATGCAAGGCGCACAAGCAAGTCTGTTCATAGACCGCGTCGATGGCTGAGCGGGGCTGCCACGCCAGGACATCGGCTTCTTCCACCTGCGCGAAGTCGCAGTCACCGTCGCTTGCCAATTGTGTTCGAGCCATGGCAACTGCAGCGGGCGAATAGTCCAGGCCTCGCGCACGAATCCCGGCCTTGGCCAGCAGCAGCAATTCATGCCCGCGGCCGCAGCCGGGGACCACCAAATCAAGCCCCGCTGTGATCTCGCCTTGTTCGAGCCAAGACAGGAGCTGCGGATGCGCTTCGCCACGGTCCCAGGGAATTTGCCCGCTGACAAAGCGTTGCTGCCAAAAATCTTGCGTCGGCCCAGCCATCTCAGCTGCAGCCTCAGTCGAATTCGTGAAGCAACTTGAGCGTCGCCTCTTGGCTCAGGTTGAGCAGCTTGGCGATCTCTAGCAAGTCGTCCGGCACGGCCTCGTCGTTCCAGTCGTCGGCGGTGTGGCGTGCCAGCCGAATCGCAAGCTTGACGCACTGGACCTGCGGGTCATTGGCGCGCTTGTCGTTGGTGATGTGCTGCAGCAGTTCCGGCAGATGCCAGGCTTGCATCAGCGCCTGCTCCAGATCGCTCAACTCAATATGCAATACCTCGCGCTGCACGGCCGTGCTGCGCAAATGACGGTCAGCTGTTTGTCGGTCCCGGATTTGTTGAGCCAGCTCGGGCGCGTTGACCCACAGCAGCATTTCCGCAAAATCGTGCAACAAGGCGGCGCTGTGGATGACAGCCGCATCCGGGTCGCGTCTATGGATGGCAAAGCACAGCGCATAGCGCGCTGCCCGCTCGGCACGGTGCAAGACCCGCTGCAGCCCATCTAGCGCCTGGGGCTGAGCTGCCAACCTGTCCTCCACCGTCGGCTGCGGGCCGAACTCACGGAAGAAGGGTGTGATGCCCATCAAGACCAAAGCGGCCGTGACGGTTTCGGCGTCGGTCATCAGGCGGCTCGAGCGGTGATTGGCAGCGTAGGCCAAGACCTTCAGCGTCATGAGTGGGTCGGTGGCAATCATCTCGCCCAGGCTGTTGGCGTCAACCGCGTCTTCGTTGCTGCGTAGCAGTTCCAGTGATTCCGCCGTTTCGGCCAACACCGGGATTTCGGCATTGCAGAACAGGGCCGTCCATGCAGCCAAGTCCGGCGGGGCTTGGCGTAGAGCGGGTAAGGGTGTGGTCGCGGGCATGGCTACTTGCTGGAGTGATGCCCAATCGTATAGCGACTATTTCTGGCCGGTGCCGAGAAAAGAGGCGCAAACAGCGGCCTTGCCGTGGCAAAACACCGCCCTTGTCCGCGGATTCAGTGCGGGCCAGGGGCGGTGTGCTGGCTTCACAGCCGCGTGATGCCAGACAAGGTGCCGATGCGGCGGCCGTCGGCATACAAAGCGCCCTCGGGCGCGCCAGCTTCGGCATAGAACTCCAACTCGGGTTTGCGCTGCTTGTGGCGCTGAGGCAGCAAGCGATGCGCCAAGCGGGCCAGCAGCGCGCTGCCGCAGCGCAGCGCAATGGCCAAGCGTAAACGCCAAGCCTCGTGAGTCCATTCGTATTCGGCGGCGCTTGCGTCGGGGCCGCGCAATTCTGTCAATCTCATGATGTCTCTCCATATCGGCCCAAGGCAGGGCCGGTCGGTTCAGGCGCTGCTGTCCGGCAGCGTCATCTCCAGGGTTTGTTTGTGCAGGTCGCGACGCGCCGTTTGGCGCTGGCTGCTGCCGGTGTTGAAGTGGCCGTGCTTGCCGGCTTGGCGCATCAGTGCGTGGGCAACCAGCGGATTGCGCGGTTTGCGCAGCTTCAAATTGAGGGGCCGGGGGCTGGTGAACTGAGTCATGTGCAAAATTCCTTGGCGAGCCGAGCTCGCAATAGTTTCTGGGCATGCGGCGGCGCTGCTGGGCCGCTGCGGCGTCAATCAAATGCTTGAGGCAAGCCGCCGAGGACGGCTTTGGGAATTGCAGCGGCTCACGATCGGTGCTGCTGATCGATTGACGGGCTGCGACTAACGATTAATCGGCGGAGCCGAATGGCTTGGGTGCAGTGCCGGCCTTCTTGAGCGCCTGGGGCGTCAGTGCAGCGGGGTGCGCCCGTTAAAGAGTTGAGTTGGGCGTTGTGGGGTATGTCATCGCCGCGATGCATAACGCCGCGACTTGTGCAAATGATAAACGAATGTTTATCTTGCGCAAGTGCTTTGTTTCTTTTTTGATAAAGAAATTAGGGGGGTGTGGATCAACGCTTCTTGGGCTTCAAGGGCGCTATGCCTTGTTGAAGGCGCCGCCACTCGTCCAACTCGGCGGCGCCGCCATGTGCTGGCCCAGCAGCCGGGCTGGGCCGACTGGTCGCGCTCGGGCTTGTCGGCACCGAGCGGGGGGAGGCGAACGCGGGTGCTGCTGCCGGCGGCGTCAGGACCTCACCCAGCAGATCCAGCAAACGCGTGCGGGCGCGCTGAGGGTGGCGGCGGTAATAGGTCAGCACCAAGCCGACGATAAAGCGCTCATCATCATCTTGCGGCACGCTCGGGCTGCTGTCTTGCACCGGTGGCGCAGCCGCCTTGCTCTTGCTGTGCTGGGGCTTGTCCATCCAGCCGGCGGGTTTGTGGAACAACTGTTCGAACTGCCGCGCCAGACGCTCACCAATCTGCCGCGAGCGGCTCTTGATCTGGCTCCAATAGCTGGGCTGAATCTGCAGGCGCTCGGCAAAGCGCCGCTCCAGCCCCCGCAAGGCGGCTGCATCAGGTTGTTTCACGGCGGCGGCAACGAACTCTTCGAACAGGAGCATCGCGTTGTCCAACCGGACTTGGGCGACGTCCACAGGGGCGGATGACATGGCCGTATGATAAAGCTTCATTGCTCGCAGGCTTTGCGCCGGCGCAATTCAAACGCAAAAGATGCAGGGTCTTGCTCAGGTCACCAGCGCCAACATGAGGCGCTTTCACTGCTGCTTGGCGCTGCATTGATAAAGAACCGTTCATCAGTCGCTTGTTTGCTGCGACCCGCCGCCTCAGTCCACCTCATCGCTGGCCTTGTAGGCCGCCATCAGCTGGGTCTGAATGTTGGGTGGCACTGACTCATAGTGAGACAGCTGCAGGGTGTAGCGCCCTTGCCCGCTGGTCAAGGCATTCAGGCGAGTTTGGTAGCTGGACAGCTCGGCCAGCGGCGCTAGCGCTTGCACTGTGATGGCGCCAGGGGCGGAGCTGTCGCCAACCTTGGTGCCGTTGACTTGGCCCCGCCGTGCGGCGAGGTCCCCGGTGATATCGCCCACGGCTGTGGCCGGCGCGCTGATTTCAATGTGCACCATGGGCTCCAACACCAAGGGCCGGGCCTCTCGCACCGCCGCAATCAAGGCCCGCCGGCCGGCTGTGACAAAGGCAATTTCTTTGCTGTCGACGGCGTGGTGTTTACCGTCAAACACGGTGACGCGCAAATCGACCAGGGCGTAGCCGGCAACGACACCGCTTTCAAGCGCAGAGCGCACGCCTTTCTCGACGGCCGGCATGTACTGGCCCGGGATGGTGCCGCCCTTGACGGCGTCGACGAACTCAAAGCCGGCCCCGCGGGCCAGCGGCTCGATGCGCAAATAGACCTCGCCAAACTGTCCGGCGCCGCCGCTTTGCTTCTTGTGTCGGTAATGGCCTTCGGCCGCCGCAGAAATCGTTTCGCGGTAGGCAACCTTGGGCGGCTGCGTCAAGACTTCAAACTTATAGCCCTCCCGCAGCCGCTCCAGCAGCATGCGCAGATGCAGTTCGCCCAGGCCATAAACCACGGTTTCATTGGTCTGCCCGCTGTGCTCAAGCTTCAGGCAGGGGTCTTCGTCAACCAGTCGATTGAGAATCTCCCACAGCCTTTGCTCGTCACCGTGACGGGCCGGGCTGATGGCCAAGCCATGCACGGGCACCGGAAACTCCAAGGGCCGCAAAAAGATATGTTCGTCTTCGGGCGCGTCGTGCAGCACTGCGTCATAGTGCAACTCGTCGACCTTGGCAATCGCACACAGCTCACCCGGCAGCGCCTGCTCGACCTCGACATGCTTATTGCCCTGTAGCAAGAACAGATGGCCCACGCGAAAGGGCTTGCGGCCATGCCCCACAAAGAGTTGGCTGTTGCGTGTCAATGTGCCCTGGTGAACGCGCAAGATACCCATCTTGCCCAGGTAGGGGTCGCCGGTAATTTTGAAGACATGGGCCAGCACATGGGCGTTGGGGTCGGGTTTTGCCAGCAAGGGTTCGGCGCCCTCGGCGCCCTGAGCGCGTAGAAACTGCGGCGGGTTGCCCTCGGCCGGATTGGGCAGCAGCCGCGCTATCACGTCTAGCAACTCGGCCACGCCGGCGCCGCTGCGGGCGGAAGTGAAGCAGACCGGGATCAGATGACCTTCGCGCAGCGCCTGTTCAAGAGGCGCGTGCAATTCGCGCGGATCGACATCGCCTTCGTTCAAGTAACGTTCTACAAATGCGGCATCTACCTCCACTACCTGCTCGACCAGCGCCTGATGCGCAGTCCCCACCGAAGAAAAGTCGGCTTGGCCCGTGATGTTGAAGAAGCAGTCCAGCACGCGGCTGCCGCCGGCTGCGGGTAGATTCAGGGCCAAGCATTCGCGCCCAAAGACTTCGCGCAACTGCGTGAGCAGGCCCGGCAAATCAAGTTCGGCCGTGTCAATTTTGTTGATCACGATCAGCCGGCACAGGCCGCGCTGGGCGGCCGTCTCCATCATCTTGACGGCCATCGGCTCAATGCCGCTTTGGGCGTTGATGACGACGACGGCAGTATCTGCGGCCTCCAGGGCGGGCAGCGATTGGCCGATGAAATCGGCCGCTCCCGGCGTGTCGATCGCGTGGATGCGCAAGCCGCCATGCTCAAAATGGGCCAATGACGTATGCAGTGAGTGTTGTAGCTTGCGCTCCAGCGGGTCGTGGTCACTGACAGTGCTGCCGCGCTCGACGCTGCCGGCTTGGGTGATGCTGCCCGCCTGCAACAGCAGCGCTTCCAGCAAGCTGGTCTTGCCCGCGCCGGCCGGCCCAACCAGGGCCAAGGTGCGAATGGACGCTAAGCCGCGGCTGCTGTCCTCGAGATGACTGGCGGGACTGGGCATGACGTGCTCCTTGACGCGGGATGCATGGACATTTGTACCAGTGCCGGGTCGGTCGAGAGGCTGCCCGGCGGGGCTCCCAGCGTAGGGCAAGCGCGGCCGACTTACAAGTGCGGCCAGCTACTTGAGCGGAATTGGCGTACCGCGATCCACCGGCACGGCGCTGATGCTGTTTTGCGGCGAGCCCTCGATCACGCGGTCGGAATAGGTCAGGTAGACCAGGGTGTTGCGCTTGGCGTCGACCATGCGCACGATGCGTAGCTTTTTGAAGATCAAGGAGGTCCGCTCATTGAAGACTTCTTCTTGCTGTGGCAGTGCTTTGGCGAAGGCAATGGGGCTGGTCTGGCGGCAGGCAATCGAAGCCTCGGATTTGTCCTCGGCCAGCCCCAAGCCGCCCTTGATGCCTCCGGTCTTGGCGCGCGACACATAGCAGGTCACGCCGCTGACTTTGGGGTCGTCATGCGCGTCGACGACGATTTTGTGGTCCGGGCCTATGAACTTGAAGACGGTGTCAACCTCGCCGACCGCGTCGGCCGCCAGCGCCAAAGCCGGGCCGCTCAGCGCCAGCAAGACTGTCAATTTGAGTCGCATTGCAGATCCTCCGTGAGCGTGGAGGGTATCAGGCCTGCAGTCTTGTGTGCGCTTGCCGACTGTCCAGCGGCGCCTGCGCCCGGTCGTGCAAGCCGTAGTCTCTTTGCACCTCGGCGACGCGCAGTCGGTAGTCAGCGAACACCTGGCTGCGCCCCAAGGCCTGCGTGCTGCGGTGTTGTTCCAGATTGCGCCAGGCCGCTACGGCCGCCTCGTCGCGCCAGAAGGACAGCGACAGCAGTTTGCCCGGCTCGCTTAGGCTGCTGAAACGCTCGATGCTGAGGAAGCCGTCGATCTGCGCCAACAAAGGACGCAGCTCGGCGGCCAGATCCAAGTACTCTTGGAAGTGCGCGGGATGGGGCTTGACTTCGAAAATGACGGCGATCATGGTTGCTCCTGCTCGAACCTGGCTGTGCTCAGTATGGGAATGCGCGCATTGGCCAAGGCCTTAAAGCCTGTGCACCGGGGTGTTTGCTGACGGGCGCCGCCCTCCAATGCCCGCCACAAAGCCACCGCACCCGCAGTCAATGCCAGCGCTATGCCGGGGCAGCGGTGGCGGCCGCTGCCGAAGCTCAGCGTATTGGTCTGTGTATCGGTCTGCGGATCATCGCTTCCGACCAGCAGCACCAGCAAGGCCTCTCCCGCTTGCAATGTCTGACCGGCCAGTACGCAGTCGCGCGAGGCCCAGCGGCGGGTGTGATGAATGGCGCCCGGCTGCCGAGCTGCCGCCTGGAGCAGGGCGGCACAAGCGGCCAAATCCGGTGTCGAGGCAGTCGAGGCTTCCATTGAGGTGGCCGCCAGCAGGGCAAGGCCGAGCAGGCCGGCGCCGGCCTCGTAGCTTTGCCAGAGCAGGGCCAGCGCCTGCGCTTGCCACCATGCTTGGCCACCATCCAACTCAAGTCGCAGCGCCTGTGTCTGTAGTGCAGCAGCCAGTGGCGCATCGGCTGCGTCGCCTAGCTGGGCCAATAGTTCAGCGACGGCTTGGTCGGCCGCGTCCAGCGCTACAAAGTCCGCTTGGGGTTTCAGTGCGAGCGCCATGGCCGCCAACTTGGCCTGCAGCCCTGCTTGATCGGCCGCGTCGAACATGGGCAGGCCAAGCAGCGCGGCCACCGTGCAGGGAATACTGCGCCATTGCCAGTGGGACCATTCCAGGCCAACACCCACGTCTAAAGCCAGGTCGGCTTGGCGCACAGCGATTTGCTCGACCAGGGCCGCGTCAAGCCGCTCGAGCGCCAACAGAACGGCGCGCTTCTCGGCCTCGCGCGCGGCGTCGTCGCGCATGCGCAACCAGCGCGCGAAGACGGCTCCAAAGGGGCGGCCTTGCAGGCTTACGGGTACAGCTTGGCCCGGTGGGCGTACGCCCAGAGCGGGGTGCTCCAAAGCGGCATGTGCCAGCGCTGGGCTTGCGGCAAGCCAGCAATCCGATGCCTGGTCGAACTGCAAGGCGGATTGCTCGCTCAGCGCGCTGTAAAAGCACTGCATGGCAGTGGAGTCGGGCGATGCGGCAGCATTGAGCACGCTCAGCGCAGCGGTGGGGGCGAGGTAAGGGCAAGTCATGGCGCCAGTATCTTTGCCTTGCCTTGGTCATGCTTCGTTTAGCATCGAAGCATGGATGAGCAGCAGACTTTTGCCGACGCGGCCTTGGCCGAGATTGCCCAGAGCATGGCCGAGCCGGCGCGGGCGCGCATCTTGTGCTGTTTGATGGATGGTCATGCCCGTACGGCTACCGAGTTAGCGGCGGTGGGTGAGGTGGCGGCTTCTACCGCCAGCGCGCATCTGGCGCGCTTGAGCAGCGCCGGCTTGATCGAGTGCCAGTCGCAGGGGCGTCACCGTTACTACAAGCTGGCCGGCGGCGAGGTCGGCGCGGCCCTGGAGGCGATGTTGGTGCTGGCCGGACGCAGCGTCAGCCGGGCATTGAAGCCCTTTGAGCCCAGCACACCGCCTGGCATGCGGGAGGCGCGTCGCTGCTATGACCATCTTGCCGGCGACTGGGCCGTGCGTCTGCATGACCATGCTTTGCGCAGCAGCTGGCTAGAAGTTGATGCGGCCCTGCCGCGAGCCTATACGCTCAGCGCGACGGGGATTACGGGCTTTGCTGCCTTGGGCCTGGATGTGGAGGCCGCAAGGTCAAGCAGGCGACGCCTTGCCTGCGCCTGCATGGACTGGAGCGTACGCAGCCCGCATTTGGGCGGGGCCTTGGGCGCTGCTTGGCTGCAGCTGCTCATTAGGGACGCCTGGGTGGAGGGCGAACTGGACAGCCGCGCTGTGCGCATCACGCCGCGTGGCCGCAGCAGACTGCAGCGATTGCTGGGCAGCATTCCCGCATGAAGCCTCAAAGACTTTGGCTGACGCTTGGCTTGCTGCTGCTGAGCTCGCTGGCTTGGGCTGCTGATGATGTCTTGCGCATAGGTTCCAAGCGTTTCACCGAGTCCTACATCTTGGCGCATGTGTTGGCGCAAACTGCACAAGGAACGGATAAGTCCGGCAATGTGGAGGTGTTGGCTGGCCTGGGCAATACCGCCATTGTCTACGCCGCCCTGCAAGCCGGCAGTATTGATCTGTACCCCGAGTACGCCGGCACCATAGACCAGGAGATTTTGAAGAACAAGACGCCGTCAAGCTTGGCCGCAATGCGTGAGCAACTGAAGCCGCTGGGTCTGGGCGTTGATATCGCGCTGGGCTTCAACGATGGCTATGCCTTGGCGATGCAGGCAGATAGGGCGCAAGCGCTGGGCGTCAGCAAATTGTCCGATCTGGCCCGGCAGCCCCATTTGCGCTTGGGGCTCAGCAATGAATTCATTGGCCGAGCCGACGGTTGGCCCGGGCTGGCCAAACGCTATGGTCTGCGGCAGCAGCCGACCGGCCTCGACCATGGCTTGGCCTATGAGGCCTTGAGCGCCGGCCAAACCGATGTGATCGATATCTACACGACTGACGCCAAGATCGCCCACTTGGGCCTGCGCGTGTTGCAAGACGATGGCGCTCATTTCCCGCGTTATGACGCGGTTATTCTGTATCGGCTCGATGTGCCGCAGCGCTTTCCCGCCGCATGGGCGGCGCTGCAGGGTCTGGCCGGCAGCATCGACGAGGCGGCCATGATTAACATGAATGCCAAGGCCGAATTGCAGGGCAAGAGTTTTGAGCTGATCGCCACCGAGCATTTGCAAGCCAAGTCCAGCGCGGTGAGCGAGCCCGCCCAAACGGGCTTTTGGCACAAACTGTTTGGCCCCGATTTGCTGCGTCTGACCTTGCAGCACCTGAGTCTGGTTCTGACTTCGGTCGGGCTGGCGAGCGTGATCGGCCTGCCGCTTGCACTGCTGGTGGCGCCGCATGCGCGCCTGCAAGGCCTGCTGCTCGGGGCCTGTGGTTTGCTGCAAACCGTGCCCTCGCTGGCGCTGCTGGCCGCGCTGATCTCCTGGATCGAGCGCATCGGCAGCCTGCCGGCGATGCTGGCACTGACGCTTTATGCCTTGCTGCCCATCATGCGCAATACCAGCACCGGCTTGGCCGAGGTGCCGGCGGGGCTCAAGCAGGCCGGCATGGCCCTGGGGCTCACGCCCTGGCAGAGCCTGCGCTTGATTGAGTTACCGCTGGCCTTGCCGCTGGTGCTGGCCGGCGTACGTACGGCGACAAGCATCGCCGTCGGCACCGCGACGATTGCCGCCTTCATCGGTGCCGGAGGCTTGGGTGAGCGCATCGTCACCGGTCTGGCGCTGAATGACCACGAACTCTTGTTGGCCGGCGCATTGCCGGCGGCCGCGCTGGCGCTGTTATTCGAGGCGGTATTTGCTGTTTTGGCGCTGGGCCTGCGCAGGCGCTTTGTTTGAGCCAGCCGCCGGGCCACGGCGCGGGCTTGCCCTAGACTGAGAACATCATGCGTCTTCTACACCAATGAACGGTCTCGCCCCACTGCTTCAAATCGACGGTCACGTCGCCCGCATCACGCTGCGCCGGCCGCGCTTGGCCAATCGCTTGGAGATCGAGGATTTGCGCAGGCTGCGCGCGCAGGTCGATCAGGTCAACCGGGCGCACGAGGTGCGGGTCTTGGTGCTCAGCGGCGAAGGCCGTTACTTTTGTAGCGGTTTCAATATTGCCGCAGTGCCGGGCGTGAATGCCGGCGCCCTGTTCGAGGCCTTGGCGGATGACTGGGAGGCGGCGCGGCCCATCACGGTGGCCAAGATTCAGGGCGGGCTCTATGGAGGGGCGACCGATTTGGCGCTGGCCAGCGACTTCCGTTTGGGCGCGGCCGCCTGCGAGATGTTTGTGCCGGCGGCGCGCTTGGGCCTGCATTTCTATCAAGGAGGCCTGCAGCGCTATGTCAGCCGGCTGGGCCTGCAATGGGCCAAACGGGTTTTGCTGGCGGGCGCTACCTTGGACGCCAAGCAAATGCTGGCCTGCGGCTTTCTGGATCAGCTCTTGGCCGGCGCTGCCGAGCTGGATGTGGCCAGCGAAGCCTTGGTGGCGGACCTGTTGCAGATGGCGCCTTTGGCCTTGCTGGGCATGAAGAAGCACTTGAACGCGATCGCCCGGGGTGCGCTGGATGAGGCAGCGCTGCAAGCCGATATCGCACATGCCAATCTTTCAAGGGATTTAGCCGAAGGCGTTGCTGCCTGGCAGGAAAAAAGACCAGCCCACTTCATCGGCGGATGAGTGCCGCGGCAGCCCGTCGCGCGGATTTTTTAAACTGAATTTGGCGCAACTAGGGAATCCCCTCCCTCGCTCCAAGGGGGCGAGTAGCGAACTGCGCGCGAGATCGGCCTCCAGATAGTGGAAAATACAGGGTCGGCGCATTTGCCCAATCGGATCGAGGAAAATCCGGCTGAGCGTTTGTGCCAGGCTCTCTCTAACTCAAATCAGGACCGACGTGGCCAAGGACAGTACTAAAACCACCATCGAAGCTGATGGACTGCGCTACCGCTCAAAAGCTCCAGGTTCGCCATTTGCGGCGACCTCCTCCTTCGGTGCGGCAACCATGTCGTGCTTTTTGTGCGGCAAACATCGCCCGCGTGCAATGCTCAAGTCCAAGAAGCTTTTGGGCAAATCTCAACCCGTATGCTCCCCCACTTGCAAGGAGCTGGATGAGTTGCTGACCAAGCCGTGATGGCTTGAACCTGGAACAAAACGGCCCGCTCCGAGGCCGTGTTCCTTCAAATCTGCCTGAAGCAACGTCCGCAGACGGCCCGGTAACGGGCATTTCCGCCAATTTCGACCTGGTCACCGACGGTGACCTTGCGGTTGTTGGCGTCGACACGCATATTCATTGTTGCCTTGCGACCACAGTCGCAGATGGTCTTCATCTCGTCCATCTCATCGGCCAAGGCCAGCAAACTGGCCGATCCGGGGAATAGCTCGCCCTGGAAATCGGTGCGCAGGCCGTAGCAAATGACCGGCAGGTTGTGGATATGGGCCAACTCATGCAGCGCCCAGACCTGCGTCTTGTTGAGAAACTGAGCCTCGTCGATCAGCAGGCAGGCCACGCCAGGCTGCTCCGCATTCAAGGCCAGGAAATCGGTCTGCGGCTCAAACAGCTCCGCTTCGCGCTGCGGCCCCAGGCGCGAAGTGATCTGGCCGCTGCCGTAGCGGTCATCAACCCGCGCGGTAAACAAGCGCACGCTGTGGCCGCGCTCCTCATAGTTGTGCGCCACCTGCAGCAAGGCGGTCGACTTGCCTGCGTTCATTGCGGCATAACGGAAAAATAACTTGGCCATTGGGGGGGGGGACTGGGGTTCAGTGTCGTTTGGAGTGATCGGGCCATTGTCCTTGCAATCGCCTAATCGAAGGACTTGCGCCGTCACTCCTTCGATCCGCCGCAGTAATCCCCTAAATAGGCGGTATGACTTACCCGAATTGTGACAAAACCTGGGGCAAGCGAGGTAGTCAATTGCCATATCTGCCGCCTACTATTGTGTAGAGGGATGGGAGTAGTCAACGCATATCGGGCCCGTCGCGCCCCTCGCGCCGTGGGTCGGCAAGGCTAAGGAGTGAGAACAATGAGCAAAGACACCTACACCAGCGTCAGCGACAACGGTCTGCGCTATGAGTCGAAGTTAGGCGGATCACCTTTTCTGGGTAGCGGCCACACCCGCTCCTGCTTCAAATGCGGCAAGCACCGCACACCCAATAACCTGCAGTCCAAGCGCGTGCTGGGGCGCACCGAGGTGGTTTGCAAGCCCGGCTGTGCCAAGCCCAAGGACAGTATTTAAGTCTCTGTGCATTGGCTGCGCCTTTTTGTAAGGGCGCGTGTCAGAGTTTGCGTGAGCGCCCGTGTATGGCCTAGACTGGCTGGTATGGAATACCTTATGCGCGCCTTATGCGTCAGCCAATTCGCCGGCTCGTGGGTCAAGCTGGCGCGGCCCACCTTGGTCGCGGCTGCTCTGATGCTGCAAGTGACGGTGCCTGCTATCGCTGCGGCTACGGTGGGCGCTGCCGCTGCCGAACCCTATTCGGTGCTGATCAACCCTGGCGATGAAGCGGAACAATCGCGCTTCGCCACCTTCAGCGCTTGGAAGTCGACGCTCGAGCAATCGCTGCGCCCCGAACGTGGTGCGGCGCTGAAGGTCACGCCCTCGACGGATGCATCTGCCGACCTGTCGGCCACCCGAGCCCGTTTATTCGACGTCTTCGTGGCGCCGGCGCATGTGATCGGCAGCGCGGTGCGCTATGGCTATGTGCCCGTCGCCAGCATTGAAAAGCCGGTGCAAGCTGTCTTGGTGGCCTTCAATACCAGCCCGGTCAGCAGTCTCGAAAGTGCCGCCGGCAAGCGCCTGGGCCTGCCCCAGCAAGACAGCGTGGTGACCTACCTCTTGCGGGGCGAACTCAATGCCGCCAACACGACGGTCAAGCGGCATTTCAGCAGCGTGGTCGAAAGCCGCTATCAAGACGCTTTGTTGATCTGCCTGCAAATCAAGCGCTGCGATGTAGTGGCGGTGGAGCGGGCGGTCTTTGAGCGCTGGGTGGCCGCCGGTGAGCCGCTCAAGGTCGTCATGCAGAGCAAGGCCGTGCCGGGCATGGGTGTGGCGTTGAAGCCGGCCTCGACAACTTCGCCCGAAGCCCTGAGGGCGGCCCTGGCCAAGAACATGGCGGCCGCACCGGGTGCTTTTGGTGCACAAAAATTGCAAGCCCTGGCAGCCAAGGACTTCGACTATGTGTCGACCTTGGGCTATTTCACGCCGCGCAGCCTGCCCGGCGCGACTGTGGTTGACGCCGCCACGGTCGCACAACTGCAGAAGGCGGGCGCGCTCTTGTTCGATACCCGCAATGACGTCGAGTTCAAGGCCGGCCATATCGCCGGCGCCAGCCTGCTGCCATACGGCGAGAAGAGCGCCAAAGACGCCGACTTCAAGGCCGCCGATGATTCCTTTGATATCAGCAAACTGCCCGCCAACAAGGCGACGCCGCTGGTGTTTGCCTGCAATGGCGCCGAATGCTGGAAGAGCTTCAAGGCCAGTCATGCCGCCTTGAAAGCCGGCTATAGCAAGGTCTATTGGTTCCGCGGCGGCTTCCCCGAGTGGCGCAGCGCGAATCTGCCCGTCGCGGTTCAGTAGCGCGCAGCGCCTCGGTTCAGACGGGCGCGCTGATGACCCGCTTGATGCCGGCCCTGCGCAGGCGCTCCAGCATGGCCGGCTCGGCTTGGCTGTCAGTGATCAAAGAATCAATCGCCGCCGCGCCGCAAATCTGGACGCGGCTGCCTTGTCCCAGTTTGTCGGCATGGGCCAGCATGATGTTGTGGCGTGCATGCGCCAACATGGCGCGCGCCACGCCGGCCTCATGCCAGGCGTAATTCAGTGCGCCATGTTCCGGGCTCAAGGCCGTGGGTGAAATCAAGGCGTAGTCGGCATGAAAGCGGGCGATCTCGCTGATGGTGAAATCACCACTGGTGGCCGGCACGTCCGTGTGCAGATTGCCGCCCAGCAAATGAACCTCGATGTCTGAGCCGGCCGCCAAGGTCTTGGCCACCTCGACCGAATTGGTGATGACGAGCAGGCCTTTGTTGTTCAACAAGGCTTGTGCCAGTGCATGTGTGCTTGAGCCGGCGTCGATAAAGCAGGCGCTGCCGGGTTCGATCAGCGCGGCGGCATGTCGTGCGATGGCGCGCTTCTCGGCCTGAAATTGGCGCGCCCGCTCCAGGTAGCTGGCCTCGGCCAGGTTCTCGGCCGGCAAGTCGCAAGGTACCGCACCGCCATGCATGCGCTTGAGTTTGCCGTTGGACTCCAACTCGATCAGATCGCGGCGCACGGTTTCTTTGGAAACACCCAACTCCAAGGCGAAAGCGTCGGTAGTCAGGCGCTGGCGCTGATGCAGCAGCGAGATGATGCGGTCGTGACGTTCGGGAGTCCACATATGAGCGAAAGTGCACCGGGCTTTTGAAAGGCTCGCGCGAGGCCGATCAAGCGGCGCCGGGCGAATAAACAGCAGCGCATTAGCGCCCAGCCAGATGACGCCGTGATGACGTCAGCTCATTCGTCCAGCAGGCAGGCCAGCGGCGTGGGTTGCAGCGGCGCCCGCCCGCCGCGCCCCGATTGCGCTTCGGGCCAGCCCAGCATGGTTTGCGTGATGGGGCCGCAGATACGGCCCTGGCAGGCGCCCATGCCGCAGCGCGTTTGCAGCTTGGCATCGCGCCAGCTGCGCTGCCCCTTCAACTCGGCCAGAGTGACGTCCTCGCAGCGGCAGATGATGGTCTTGGCATCGGCCAGGGTCAGCAACTCGGGACGCAGCTTGAAGGTAGCGGCAAGCGTTTTGGCAAAGCGCTCGGCATGTGCTTTTTGGCGACGCAGGGCGGGCGTGGCGCTTTGGCCAAGCAAGGCCCGCGCAACCAGCTGCCCCTCGATCAAGGCCTTGTCCACGCCGCCAATGCCGGTGCATTCGCCCGCCGCATAGACGCCGGGCAGCGAGGTCTGCAGCGTGGCATCAACGTCGATCGCGCCGGCCTCGATGCGGCAGCCCAGCAGCTCCGCCAGTTCGGTATTCGGCAGCAGGCCGTAAGCGACGCCGAGCGCCTCGCAAGGCAGCTCCCACTGCGTGCGGCCATTGCTCAGCACCACGCCTTCAAGCCGCTGTTGGCCCAGCGCTCGGACGACCCAGCTGCCGCTGCGGTACGGCGTGGCGCGCAGCCGCCAAGCCAGCCCGGCCGCTTGCGCTGCTTTGGCCGGCGTCAAGCGGGCGGCAAAACCCGCCAGGGCCCGGCGCGAGACCTGTTCGGCCACCAGGGTAATGTGCGCGCCTGCTGCGCGGGCGCTGTCGGCAGCGGCCAGCAGCAAGGGCCCAGAGCCGGCCAGAACGACGCGCTGGCCCGCCACCGGCCAGCCGCTTTTGACCAGCGCCTGCAGACCCCCGGCGCCGCTGACACCGGGCAGGGTCCAACCCGGAAAGGGCAAAAACCGTTCGCGTGCGCCGAGCGCCAGCAGCAGTTGCGGCGCTTGCACCAGCAGCGCCGCCGCCGTGGGCTCAGCCAAATTTTGCAGGCGCAGGCGATAGCTGCCTTCCGAGGGTCTTTCGGCGTCAATCACCGCATGGCCAAACAGGCGGCGCAGGCCCGAATGCGGCAGCAGCACGGCAAGCTGTTTGGCCCAGGGCTGGGCCACGCCGGCGCGCCAGATCTGCCCGCCTGCCTGGCCGGCCTGGTCGATCCAGATGACGCTGCGCCCGGCTGCGAGCAGCGGCTGCAGGGCCGCAATGCCGGCGGGGCCGGCGCCCACCATGATTACATCGGCCTGCAAAGCGTTCGGCGTTTTCATGCTTCGGTCATGATCTTCATGCCGTCTTTGGCAGGTGTTAGGCAGCCCAACCGGTTCGCCACCGCGTCAATGCTGACCCGGCACTCCTGGCATTGACCCATGCCGCAAAAAGCCGCACGCGGCTGGCCGGTCAGCGAGCGCCTGCTGAGGTTCAAGCCCGCATGGGCAAGCGCTGCAGCCACACTGCAGCCCGCCGGAACCCGCTGGGCCTGGCCGTTGATGTAGACCGTGATTTGGGCAGTTAGCAGTGCTGGGCTCATAAAAAGCGACTCGGTGAGAATGGGCCGGCGTCCAGCAAGGGTGTAGCACCGAGGCTGAGGTCTACCAGCAACTCGGCCGTGGCCAGCGAGGTGGTGATTCCCAAGCCTTCGTGTCCGGTGGCCAGCCAGACGCGCGCCAGTTCCGGGTGGGCGCCGATCAAGGGTTGGCCATCGCGGCTGGCCGGGCGCACACCGGTCCAGCAGCGCAGCAGGCTCAAGTCTCTTAGCCCGGGTAAATAGCTGCAGGCTTGGCGCAGCATGTCCTGCAAAATGGCCGGATCCAGCTTGCGGTCGCTGCGGCCGATCTGGCGTGAGGAGCCGATCAGCAGTTGGCCACCGGGGCGGGGTTGCACATTGAAGGAAACCGTGTCCTGATCGCTCAAATGGGCTTTTTTGATATAGCCCAGCTCAACCAATTGATGGTTGAGCATTCCGGGATAGCGTTGAGTGATCGCGAGTTGTCCTTTTTTGGGGATCAGCCAGCCCGGCGGCAGCCAGGCTTGGGCGGCCAAGCCGGCGCACAGGACCGTCAACGCGCCCCAAAAACGCCGGCCGTCGGCCAGCACCACGCCATGGCCGTCAAAAGACAAGACCTGACCCTCGATCAGCTCGGCGCGCGCTTCGGCCAGCCAGCGGGCGGCGACCTTGGGCGGGTAGACGCGAGCATCGCCGGGCACGCGCATGGCGCCGGCCAAACCTTGGCGAAGCATGGGCTCAGCCCGGGCCAGATCGGTGGCACCCAGCATCTCGGCAGCCAGGCCGCGGGCGGCCAACCAGCCCTGCTTGCGTTCGGCCAGGGCCAGCTCCTCGGCATCGGCTGCAATCCACAGCGTGCCGCAGGCCTGGTGCTCGGCCAGTGCCGGGTGCTCGGAGTTTTCGTCCAGCCATTGCTGCCAGAGCTGTTGGCTGCGCCGAGTCAGCTGGAATTCAGCGTCAGCACCACCGGCTTCGTCATCAACGACCAGCAAATGCCCCATCGCCGCAGCGGTCGCGCCGCCGCCGATCGCGCCCGGCTCGATCACGCAGACCGACAAACCTTGGCGCGCATAGGCCCGTGCGCAGGCTGCGCCGATGATGCCGGCGCCAACGATCAGCACATCGGCGCTGCGGCTTTGCTTCAAACCGGTATGCCCCAGGCGAAGGGGTCGCCGGGCTGGAACACCAGGGTCGCATCCATATTGACAAAGGCGCGGCCTTGGATGCGCGGCAGGATCTGCCCCATCTCTCCCGGCCGGTAGTCCGCTTCAAAAACGCTGCCGATGACGCTTTCCTGGCGCCATGTCTGCCCGGGCGCCAATTTGCCGTCTGCTGCCAGGCAAGCCAGCTTGGCACTGGTGCCGGTGCCGCAGGGCGAGCGGTCATAGGCTTTGCCGGGGCACAGCACAAAATTACGGCCATGATTGGCCGGGTCTTGGGCCGGGCCGGTCAGCTCGATATGGTCGATCTCTTGGCCCCCCGCGCCACTGATGCCTTGCTCGCGCAAGGCTTGGCGGATGCGCCAGGATAAATCGGTCAGCGCTTCTGCCTGGCCAAGGTTCAAACTCAGGCCGTGGTCGGCGCAAAGGAAAAACCAGTTGCCGCCCCAGGCCACATCGCCATGTAGCAGACCGTGGCCGGCCACGTTCAAGGCGACTTGAGTGGCATGGCGATAGGACGGCACATTGGCGACGCTGACACTGCCGTCCGCGGCCAGCGTAGCGGTGATGAGGCCGACAGGCGTTTCGATGCGATGCTCGCCCGGGCTGATGCGGCCCAGATAGGCCAATGTAGCGATCAGGCCAATCGTGCCGTGGCCGCACATGCCCAGGTAGCCGACGTTGTTGAAGAAGATCACGCCGCAGGTGTTGGCCGCATTGACCGGCTCGCACAGCATCGCTCCGACCAGCACGTCAGAGCCACGGGGCTCGTTCACCACCGCGCTGCGCCAACCGTCATGTTGTGCCCGAAGTATGGCCAAGCGCTCGGCCATGCTGCCCGTGCCCAGGTCAGGGCCGCCGGAAATCAAAACGCGGGTCGGCTCGCCGCCCGTATGAGAGTCAATGAAGCGCATGGGTGCTGGGGTCTTGGAGTTAGGCAATGACGGCTTGCGCGAATTGGCGCAGATAGTCGAGCAGTGCGTCGGAGGCCGCGGCGGCGGCGTTGGGCTCACCCTCGGCCACTGCTTGCGCCAAAGCGAGATGACAGCGTGCGCCTTCGCTCATATCGCCCTGGTGTTGATAGGCATACCAAAAGCGTCGGCATTGAATCGCCATCGGGATCACCGCGGCCACCGCAAAGGGGTTGCGGCAGGCAGCGTGGTTGACATGGTCCAGCGCTTGGTCGGCCGCCATATAGGCCGGCAAGTCCGAGGCTTGGGCCGCGGCCACCATTTGGCGCGCGCAGTCGAGCAAGTCGTCGCGCTGCTGCGGCGTAGCCCTTCGTGCCGAGGTCGAGGCGATCAGGCGCTCCAAGACCCGCCGGGCTTCCAGCAGGTCGAGGTGTTCGGCCAAGCGAATGTCGCTGACCAACAAGCCGCGCCGGGGCTGCTGCACGATCAAGCCACTGGCAACCAAACGCATGAGCGCCTCGCGTGTGGGCGTGCGCCCCAGGCCGGTATGCTCGATCAGCTCGGACTCGACGATGGGCGCACCGGGCCGCAGCAGCAGGGTCGAGATCATCGACTCCAGCTTGTCATAGGCTTGGTCGGCATAACGCCTTTTGTCGCTGCCGTCGCCGGCTGGCAAAAGGGCTGAGGTGCTGGCGGCTTTTTTCATAGTGCCAACATCATCGCAGGCTCAGCGCCTCCGCTTGCACTTGCTCAGAATAAACGGCTCAGATCCGGGCGGGTGTCGAGGCCACGCTGAATGATGGCCATCACACGGGCACGCTCCTCGCCGACCAGGGGCAAGCGCGGGCGGCGCACGTTTTCGTTGCCGACGCCTGCCATCATCTCGGCCAGTTTGATGTTTTGCACCAGCTTGGCATGCACGTCCAAGTGCAGCAGCGGCATGAACCACTGATAAATCTTCAGCGCTTCGTCATAGCGCTTGGCGCGCATCAGCTTGTAGATTGCCACCGTTTCGGCCGGGAAGGCGTCGCACAAGCCGGCCAGCAAACCGTCGCAACCCAAGGCCAGTGCTTCGAAGCTGAGGTCGTCCACGCCGATGAAGAGTTGGTAACGAGTGCCGAGGACATTGCGCAGGTCGGTGACGCGGCGGATGTTGTCGGTCGACTCCTTGATCGCGACCAGCCACTCGCAGTCGGCCAACTCGACCATATCTTCGGGCTTCAGATCGACGCGGTAAGACACCGGGTTGTTATAGAGCATGGTCGGCAGCGCAGCGGCGGCGCAGATGGTGCGCACATTGGCGATCGCCTCGCGAGTGTCGGCCGGGTAAAGCACGGCCGGCATCAGCATCAAGCCCTCGACGCCGAAGCGGGCGGCGCCCTCGACATAGCGCAAGGCATTGCGGGTGCTGGTTTCCGACACATTGGCCAAGACCGGCACGCGGCCGTTAGATACGCGCACCGCGATGCTGGCAACTTCGAGCTTTTCTTCAAGCGTCAGAGTGCTGGCTTCGCCGAGCGAGCCGCCAGTGACGAGTCCGTCAACGCCGTTGGCGATCTGGAACTCGAAGTGGCGCTCCATCTCGGCGACATCTAAGTCCTCGTTCGGCTTGAACTTGGTCGTGACGGCGGGGAAGACGCCACTCCAGCGGGGCAGATTGGCTTTGGCTTGAGGCAAGGGCATGATTTGCTCGCAGGTATGCTGTTGATATATTTAACTTTAGCCTTGCATGATGTGGATGTCAACCACATATTGCTGCGGGTAAGTTGGGTTCCAAGACCGGCCGATTGTTGCGTGCTTGGGCGCTTACAATCCGCGCTCGTTCGCCTGGCGGCGCTTGATCGCTGATCAATAGCCGGCTTAGGCGCATTTATTCATAAGGGATCTGTCGTGTTTATTTCCAATGCTTTTGCCCAGGTCGCTCCGGCCGCTTCTGGCAGCACCGAATCCAGCCTGCTGAGCATGCTGCCGCTGGTCTTGATGTTTGTGGTCTTGTACTTTGTCATGATCCGTCCCCAGATGAAGCGCCAGAAAGAGCACAAGGCGATGATCGACGCGATCGCCAAGGGCGACGAGGTGGTGACCACCGGCGGTCTGCTGGGCAAGATCACCAAGCTGGGTGATAGCTTCATCTCGATCGAGGTGGCCACGGGTGTTGAGTTGCAAGTGCAGCGCGGCGCGGTGGTGCAAGTCTTGCCCAAGGGCACCGTCAAGTAAGACTGACCGGGGCTGCTTGGCTGATGGGTGGCAATGCGAGCCCATCGACCGAACACCCCCTTTGCTCAAGTTAGCCAAGTTGCCCAGAGGCCGCTCAAGCGGCCGGGCAGCGCCCCCAGCACAGCATGCCCTGGTGCGCAAGCGCCACGCAGCCATCATGGCCGGGTCTGAGAGGAAACAGCATGAACCGTTATCCGATGTGGAAGTACGCGATCCTTATCTTCGCGCTACTCGTCGGCACCATCTACACCTTGCCGAATATTTTCGGCGAGGCGCCGGCCGTGCAGGTGTCCAGTGCCAAGGCCACGCTGAAGGTCGACCCTGCGCTGCAAAGCCGGGTCGCAGCCGCTCTGGCAGAGGCCAAGATCACGCCCGATTTCGTCCAACTCGAAGGCAACTCGATCAAGGCACGCTTTGCCGACCTGGACGCGCAGATTCACGCCAAGGACGCGATCAGCAAGGCGATCAATACCGACCCGGCCGACCCGAGCTATATCGTCGCGCTGAACCTGTTGTCGCGCTCGCCGCACTGGTTGTCCAGCCTGCATGCGTTCCCGATGTATCTGGGCCTGGATCTGCGCGGCGGTGTGCACTTTTTGATGCAGGTCGACATGAAGTCGGCGCTGACCAAAAAGGCCGAATCGCTGACCGGCGATGTGCGCACGATGTTGCGCGACAAGGGCATTCGTCACTCCGGCATCAGTCGCGATGGCAATAATGTGGTGGTGTCCTTCCGCGACGACGCCGTGCTCAAGCAAGCCCAAGACCTGTTGAGCGCGCAACTCGGCGATGTGCTGTGGACGGCTTCGACGGATGGCCTGGATCAGCGCCTGACCGGCAGCCTCAAGCCCGCTTCTATGGTGGCCGTGCAAGACGCGGCGCTGAAGCAAAACATCAGCACCCTGCACAACCGGGTCAATGAGCTCGGCGTGGCCGAGCCGACGATTCAACAGCAAGGGCGCGACCGCATCGTCGTGCAGTTGCCCGGCGTGCAAGACACGGCCAAGGCCAAGGACATCATCGGCCGCACCGCCACGCTGGAGTTGCGCATGGTCGACGACAGCGCCGAGGCGCAGGCCGCTCTGGCCGGCAGCGGCCCGGTGCCCTTCGGGACCGAGCGCTTCATCGACCGTGGCTTCGGCCCCATCATCGTCAAGCGCCAATTCGTGTTGACCGGTGAAAACCTGACCGACGCGCAGCCCGGCTTTGATGAGAATCACCAGGCCTCGGTGGACCTGACGCTGGACGCCAAGGGTGCCCGCATCATGAAGGACATGTCGCGCGAGAACATCGGCAAGCGCATGGCCATCATCTTGTTCGAAAAGGGCAAGGGCGAGGTCGTGACCGCGCCGGTGATTCGCAGCGAGTTGAGCGGCGGCCGAGTGAAGATTTCGGGAGCGATGAGCACCCAGGAAGCCAGCGATACCGCGCTGCTGCTGCGCGCCGGCTCCTTGGCCGCGCCAATGGAAATCATCGAAGAAAAGACCGTCGGCCCGAGCCTGGGTAAAGAAAACATCGAGAAGGGCATTCTCTCGGTGACCTGGGGTTTTGTCGCGGTCGCGATCTTCATGAGCATCTACTACCGGCTGTTCGGCGTGATCTCCTCGCTGGCGCTGGGCTTCAACCTGCTCTTGCTGGTGGCCTTGTTGTCGATGCTGCAGGCGACGCTGTCGTTGCCCGGTATCGCGGCGATCGCGCTGGTGCTGGGTATGGCGATTGACTCCAACGTGCTGATCAATGAGCGCATCCGCGAGGAGTTGCGCGCTGGTGCCAGCCCGCAAGGGGCGATCACCATCGGCTACGAGCGCGCCTTTGCCACCATTCTGGACTCCAACGTCACCACCTTGATTGCCGGCCTGTCGCTGCTGGCCTTTGGCTCCGGCCCGGTGAAAGGCTTTGCCATCGTCCACTGCCTGGGTATCTTGACCTCGATGTTCTCATCGGTCGTGTTCTCGCGCGCGCTGGTCAATCTTTGGTATGGCCGTCAGAAGAAACTCAAATCGCTGTCGATCGGACAGATTTGGATCCCACCCACCGAGGTTATCGCGGCTGATCAGCCCGTGGCCAAGTCCTGATTAGGCGGAGCTAGAAAAATGGAACTGTTCCGTATCAAGCGGGATCTCCCGCTGATGAAGCATGCGTTGATCTTCAACGTCATTTCCTTCGTCACCTTTGCTGCCGCGGTGTTCTTCTTGATCACGCGAGGCCTGCATTTTTCGATCGAGTTTACCGGCGGCACGGTGATCGAGGCCGAATACGCGCAGGCTGCCAATATCGAGAAGACCCGTCAGATCGTCGAGAAGCTCGGTTTTGGCGAGGTGCAGGTGCAGAACTTCGGCAGCACGCGCGACGTGATGATCCGCCTGCCGCTGCGCGCCGACATCAAGCAGACCGAGCAGGTCGATCTGGTGTTCGGCGAGCTGTGCAAGGCCGAGCAAGGCACCATCAGCCAGCGTCAAAGCATCAGCGACAAGGGCGAGTCCATTAGCAAGCAGGTCTGTATGACGGCGGCTGGCGCAGAGCCGATCAAGCTCTCGCGCAGCGAGGTGGTGGGCCCGGCTGTCGGTGAGGAGTTGGGGCACGACGCGGCGAAGGCATTGCTGGCCACGGTGATCGGCATCATGATCTACTTGGCTGTGCGCTTCGAATGGAAGTTTGCGGTCGCGGGCATCATTGCCAATCTGCATGACGTGGTCATCATTCTGGGCTTCTTTGCCTTCTTCCAGTGGGAGTTTTCGCTCTCGGTGTTGGCGGCGGTCTTGGCTGTGCTGGGCTATTCGGTCAATGAGTCGGTGGTGATTTTTGACCGGGTGCGCGAGGCTTTCCGCAAGTACCGCAAGATGAGCACGCACGAGGTGATCGACCACGCCATCACCAGCACCATGAGCCGCACCATCATCACCCACGGCTCGACCCAGATGATGGTCTTGTCGATGTTGATTTTTGGTGGCCCGACGCTGCATTACTTTGCGGTTGCACTGACCATCGGCATCTTGTTCGGCATCTACTCCTCGGTCTTCGTGGCGGCATCGATCGCCATGTGGCTGGGCGTCAAGCGTGAGGATTTGGTCAGTACGCCGGTCAACAAGGGCGACCCGGACGATCCAAACGCCGGGGCCTTGGTGTAGAGTACTTTCAGCTTTTTCCACTTAGCCTTAGCCGCCTTCCAGCTCTATGACCGTCGCCGCCCGCAACAAGGCTCTCGCCACACAGGCACGGCGCATCTACGTCGAGGCGCTGGTGCATGGGCTGGTGGCGTTGGGGCGGGCGGTCAATGAGTCCGCGGCGAAGCTGCTTTTGCTGTCGGCCGAGTATGCGGTGATGGTGGCGCGCCGTGACGGCGTGCAGTCCTGGAACCGGCACGGCCCGGCCTGGCAGGCGGGCGTGATCAGCGGCATTCGCCATGCGGCGGTCTATGGCATCGTCGACACCCAAAAGTCACCCGCCGACGCCAAGGCCGTGCACACCGAGGGTTCGATGAGCCTGGTGGACGATGACACCATCGAGCGGGAGATTACCGCCTCGCGGCTGGCGCTGGCGATGATGGACAAAGCGACCTGGGAATTCTCCGATCTGCGCACCCGCATGCAGGTCTTGGAGCAGCAAGATGAGTTGGCGCCACAAGATTTGTTTCGCGCCAATGTGCTGGCCAAGCTGGTGTTGGACGCATGGACGCGCAGCGGCCTGAGCAACTCCGACTGGCAGATGCTGCGCACCGATCTGCATCAGGAATTTGCCCAATTGCTGGGCGAGGCCTATCACGAGGTCAATGCTTGGCTGCTCACGCAGTCGGTGATGCCCGAGGTTGATCTGCGGCCTTTCATTCGCAGGGCGGCCCAGGCAGCGGGAACGGCGGCCTACCCGGGCCAGTCGGCCGAAGCGCAGTTGCGCGGAGGGGTTATGCGGGGTGGCTCCGGTTTGTCGCCGGCAGCGGCGGCGGCCGCAAATCATCCTGCCGCAGTCGCTGCTCGCAGCCCGGTCAGCAGCCAGGCCGAGGAGGTCTTGCAACTGTTGCAGCGCATCGTTGGCGGGCAGGTGCCGGCCTTTGCCGCGACCCGGCTGGAAGCCCACGCCACAGCGATGAGCGGCGGCGCTTCGGCCTTGGCGCCGATGGCAGGCGGCGCCAAGCAAGGCCTGCCGGCAAGGCTGTCCTCAGCGATCAAAAATGCCCAAGAGGCGCTGCAGCGCGCGCCGCTGCAAACTCCGGGCGCGCCGGAGCCCGCAGCGCCGCAGGTGCTGGAGGAATTGCAGACCCGCAATCAAGCCTTCAAACAAGTGCTGAAGCAGGCGGCCGAAACGCCGGCCGAGCGCGCCACGATTGAATTGGTGGCGATGATGTTCCAAAGCATCTTGATGGAAGAGCATATTCCCGCGACGGTTCGGGTGTGGTTTGCTCGGCTGCAGATGCCGGTGCTTCGGGTGGCGGTCAGCGAGCCTGACTTTTTTGCCACCACCGACCACCCGGCCCGTCAGTTGATTGATCGCATGGGTTCTTGCGTGATGGGCTTCAGCGCCGGCAGTGGTGGCAGCAATGGTGGGTCGGGGCCTGAGCCCTTGGAGCGCGAAATCAAGCGCGTGGTGCAGGTGGTCGAGGCTTACCCAGATACCGGACGGCGAGTTTTTCAGACCGTGCTGACCGAGTTTGAGAAGTTTCTCGATAACTATTTCGAACATGAAAACCAGACCACCAGGCATGGCGTGTCTCTGGCGCAGCAGGTCGAGCAGCGTGAGACGCTGGCGATTCAATACACGATAGAGCTGCGCAAAATGCTCAGCGCGGTGCCGGTGCAGGACGGCGTGCGCGAGTTTTTGTTCCACATCTGGGCCGATGTGTTGGCGGTGACGGCGGTGCGAGCCGGCGCGCAATCCGAGCAAACGCGCTTGATGAAGCGCGCCGCAGCGGACTTGATCTGGTCGGCTAGCGCCAAGGTGTCACGCGAAGAGCGCGCCGAGGTGATTCGTCGCCTGCCCCCCTTGCTCAAGACCTTGCGCGACGGCATGGGTCAGGCCGGTATGGCGGTCGAACGCCAGGACGAGCAAGTGCGCACGCTGAACAATGCCTTGGCGGCGGCCTTTACCGCCAAGACAGCGCAGATACCGCGCGAGCGCCTGGACGAGTTGATGGACCAGCTTGAAACGCTGGAGGCGATGCTGCCGGAAGGCGGCGACGAGATCGACATCGACCAAACCATGGTGCGTGATCTGTCCGGCCATGAGTCCGAGGGCATGGAAGTGGTGGCCGAGGGCGGCTCGGAGCCTAGCCCGGCGATGCTGGCCTGGGCCAAAGAATTGCAGGTCGGTGGCTGGTATATGTTGGACTACCGCAACCGCAATGAGGCGGTGCAACTGGCCTGGCGCGGCACCCGTCGTCAGATGGCCTTGTTCGTGACCGCCAGCGGACGCGGTGTGCTGTTCCAGCTGAGCCGGATGGCGGCCTTCCTGCAAGCCGGGCTGTTGCTGCCGGCGCAAGATGAGTCCTTGACCGTCAAGGCAACCCGCAATGCGCTGGCCAAATTGGATGTGGATCCAGCGCGGCTGCTGAACTGAGGCCGGTGGGCCGATATTTCTGAACCGGTGGTCAGTGAATCAGCCTGTCTTCGGGAGCGACAAACAGCTCGTCCAGGATCAGGGCATCGGGTTCTTCGCCGCGGCTCCAGAACACCATCAAGACGATGATCTTGAGGTCGTCCAGGTCCATCGGGCCACCCGCAATCGCCATGCCTCGGTCTATGACCATCTCGCGCATGGGCGGCGGTAAGACGCCGGCTGACTCAAGAAAGCTGATGAATCCGACCGAAAGTTCGCCCAGATGGTCCAACTCGGCGACGGAATAGACCCGCAAGCTCAAGGCGCTTTGCTGCCCTTGATAAGACGCTGCGCCCTGCGCCAAGCCTTCCAGCCAAGACAGGGCTTCCTGGATTTCATCGCTTTCGAAACCGACGGCCGACAACTTTCGAGTCAGCTGTGCCGCGTCTGGACAGGCATCCGGACGCCAATAGGTTTCGTAGAGGTAGACCAGCACGTCAAACATGGGCTGACTATACCGCAGGCCCTTTAGGCCTCTTGACCCAAAATTGCGCCATAAAAGGCCTTGATTGGCTTGAAATCGCCTTAAATGCGGTAGCTATACCCGTTTGCGACGCTGGAATAACTGGCCTGCCAAGCGGGCAATTTCGCCGGCCAACTCCAGCTCCAGCAAATGACCGCTGAGATCCGCGACCGGCCAGCCCGCGCGCTGCGACAAGGCGTCAAGGCTGACCGGCTCGTAGCCCATCAGTTGCAATATTTGCGCCTGTTCCCGGCTCAAAGCGGCGTCGCCCGTCGGGCTGGCGCATGCCGGCGCAGTGCTGGGCTGGATCAGCAGTTCTTCCAGCACGTCTTCGACCCGCTCGACCAGTTTGGCGCCTTGCCGTATCAAGGCATGGCAGCCCTGGCTCAGCGGTGAGTGGATGGAGCCGGGAATGGCAAACACCTCGCGGCCAGCCTCGCTGGCCAGACGCGCCGTGATCAGCGAACCGGACTTCAAGGCGGCCTCGACCACCAAGCAGCCCAAGGACAGGCCCGCGATCAGCCGGTTGCGGCGCGGGAAATTGGGCGGCAAGACCGGTGTGCCGAGCGAATACTCGCTGATCAAGAGGCCGTGCGCGACGATCTCCTGGCTCAGCTTGAGATGGCGTTTAGGGTAGATCTGGTCCAGGCCGGTGCCCAGCACGGCAATGGTGCTGGCGCCGCCTTCGCGCTGGCCGGCCAAGGCGCCTTGATGGGCCGCGCCGTCGATGCCCAGGGCCAGGCCCGAAACAATGGTCAGGCCTGCCTTGCTCAGGGCCTGTGCGAATTGGCTGGCGTTGTCATGACCTTGTGCGGTCGGGCTGCGGCTGCCCACGATGGCCAGGGCGGGGCGGCTCAACAATTCGCGCTTGCCGTGCAGGTAGAGCAGCAGCGGCGGATCAGCCGTTTGCAGCAAGGCGGCCGGGTAGTCGGCGTCACCCAGGAGCAAGATGTCATGGGCCGGGTCGGCGTTCAGCCAGTCCCAGGTTTGGCCCAGCAAATCATCAAAGTGGGCTGGCGGCAGGCTGAGGGAGTCGCGCTGCGCCGCACTCAAGGCGGATTGCCATGCGCCCTCGGATGATTCAAAGACGGCTTGGGCCGAGCCTGTCAAGACCAGCAGCCGGCGGGCTGCTTCCAGACCGATGCCGGGCGTTTCGAGCAGTCGCAGCCAAGCCGCTAATTCATCGCGCGCCAGCATAGCGATGTCCAGCCATCAGGGTTGGCTGAACCGGTCCCCCGCCCTGACCGGCGCCCGGACCGAGATGATCAAAGCGTAAGAAACCCGCTCGTAAACCTGAAACACAAACAAGACGCCGTGACGCTCGTCGGGCAGCCTGATGACTTCGCGCTTGTCGCTGGTGCTGTCCACCATGCTGCGTCCGCTCTGCCACAAGGCCAGCACATGACCGCGCTCAATGCCGTCACGCCGCCCCCGGTTCAGGGCGACGATCTGGTTTTGGCCGGCATTCAAGCCATCGCCATAAATCGACACGATCTGGCCGCTGATCGGCGCGGATGGTGAATGCGGCACGTAGCGCGTAAAACTGCGCTGCGGAACCGGCGACAGTCGGTCGCCAACGCCGATCTCCTGGCGCACCGCCTTGATCACCAAGGTCGCGGGCACGATGACAGCCTTGCCGTCTGGCAGTTCGGTGCTTTGCTCGCCTTGTTTCAGCTCGGCGGTGCCCAAATAGGGCGCCTCGAAGCCGAGTACTTCCTGGGTGCTGGGGTCCAGCAGTGGCCGGGTATTGCGGAACACACGGTAATCGGTGGCTTGGCTCAGGTCGCCCCTTGCGTAGGCCAGATCGCCGCGCGACAAGAGCACGCGGCCCTCCGGCGTGGCCACAATGCGCGGTGCGCTCGCCAGCTCGTCGGTGTCAAAGACCACCGCGTCGTTCAAAAAGGGCTCGATCAGATTGAGTGGGATCGCGGTGATGGCGTTGCCGTCAAAGTCGCTGCTGCGCACGCGTGGCGAGAGCTTGCCGGACTGATCCGCCTCGCCGCCTTGAGCGCCCGCACGTTGTTGCGCCATTTGCAGCTGCGCGCGCCCATCCATTTTGACCAGCATCAGCGTCTGGCCTGGGTAGATCAGATGCGGGTTGTTGATCTGCTCACGGTTCATGCCCCAGAGCTCCGGCCAACGCCAAGGGTCACTCAGAAAGAGCTTGGAGATATCCCAGAGCGTGTCGCCGCGCTTGACGGTATGCGAGTCCGGCGCGTTGGGCGCCAGCTCACTCAAGGCTACGCCGGCCTGCGCCACGCGCTCGGCCGTGGCGCGCTGCTGGTCGGTGATGGGGAGTGACGCGGTCTGCGCCCAGACCGTGGGCGCCGCGCCTGTAGCGCTCAAGAGGCAGATGCCGGCCGCTCGCAGGCTCAAGCCCAGCATGGTGCGGCGGGGAATATTCGTGTTTTCGCAAAAAGGCATTGAGCACTCTCTGCCGCGACGGGATGCGGCTCTGGGTTGACTTGTTTTACGGCGCAAACGGCGGGCGAATTGCCGATTGCATAGACCTGCAAGCGGCCAAGCTTGCGCATTTCAGCGAAAATCCACCCGGCCGCGACGATTCTGCCCCCAAAAACAGGCCGTCGCAACGAACAAAACAAGGGCTTTCGCCCTCTTGCAAGCACTTACAAATAGGCGTTGTGCCCCGTTCACAGCGCGAGAATCATGGCGATATTGAATATTTTGCGTTACCCCGACCCACGTTTGCACACCGTGGCCACGGCCGTGGTGGTTGTTGATGCCCGCATCCAGCGTTTGGTCGACGATATGTTGGAGACCATGTACAGCGCCGAAGGCGTGGGCTTGGCGGCCAGCCAAGTCGATGTGCATGAGCGGGTGGTTGTGATGGACACCTCGGAAGGTCGCGACGACCCCCGCGTTTTGATCAACCCCGAGTTGATCAAAACCAGCGCCGAGTTCACCGAGGGCGAAGAGGGCTGCCTGTCGGTGCCGCAGATCTACGACAAAATCCCCCGCTACTCGCGCGTCACGGTGCGGGCCTTGAATCGCGAAGGCCAGCCCTATGAGTTCGACGCCGAGGGGCTGTTGGCCGTCTGCGTTCAACATGAGATGGATCATTTGATGGGCAAGGTATTCGTTGACTACCTGAGCCCGCTCAAGCGCGAACGCATCAAGACCAAGATGCTCAAAAAATCGCGCGAAGAAGATGGCCGTCGGCGCTGAGTGATGACGGCTCCGCTTCGCGTCATATTTGCCGGTACGCCCGAGTTCGCGGCTACTGCCCTGAAGGCTCTGCTGGACGCGGGTTTCAGCGTGCCGCTGGTGTTGACCCAGCCTGACCGGCCGGCCGGGCGCGGCATGAAGCTGCAGGCCTCCGCCGTCAAAGAACTGGCGCTGCAGCATGGCACTGCGGTGGCGCAGCCGCGCAGCCTGCGCCTGGATGGTAAGTTTCCTGAAGACGCCGCCGCTGCCCGGCAGGCCTTGCTGGACGCTCAGGCTGAGGTGATGGTGGTCGCCGCTTACGGCCTGATCCTGCCGCAATGGGTGTTGGATCTCCCGCCGTTGGGTTGCTTGAACATCCACGCCTCGCTTTTGCCGCGCTGGCGCGGCGCCGCGCCGATTCACCGGGCGATCGAGGCCGGCGACGCCGAAACCGGCATCACCATCATGCAAATGGATGCGGGGCTGGATACCGGCGCGATGCTGATGATGGCGCGCGAGCCCATTGAGCCGAGCGACAACACCAGCGCTTTGCATGACCGACTGGCCGCCTTGGGCGGGCAGATGATTGTGGCGGCGCTGAAGGCTCCCGCTGCCTCATGGGTGGCGACGCCGCAGCCCAGCGAAGGCGTCAACTACGCCCACAAGATCGAAAAAACCGAGGCGCAGATCGATTGGGCGCAGCCCGCCGCCCAGATCGAACGTCGCTTGCGCGCTTTTGACCCCTTCCCTGGCGGCTTGACGCAGCTGGACGGCGAGGCGATCAAATGCTGGCGTGGCGAGGTCTGCGCCGGCGCCGGCGAGCCGGGCCTGGTCTTGCGTGTGGATGAGCAGGGTGTCGTCGTCGCTTGTGGCGAGCAAGCCTTGCGCCTGACCGAGCTGCAGCGTGCCGGGGCCAAGCGTTTGCCGGCTCAGGTCTTTTTGCAGGCAAGAGCCATTCCGGTCGGGGCGCGCTTCAGCGCTTGAAATCGTCGGCAGCGGTCCGATCTATTGGACCGTTATCATCCGTTTCGTTTTCCCAAGGAGTCCTATGTTCAATTTGATGAAGACCGCTATTTTGATGGCCGCCATCACCGCCTTGTTCATGGCCTTAGGGGGCATGATCGGTGGGCAAAGCGGCATGATGATGGCCTTGCTGGTGGCGCTGGGCATGAATTTCTTCAGTTATTGGTTTTCCGACAAGCTGGTGCTGAAGATGTACAACGCGCGCGAGGTCGACGAAACCTCGGCCCCGCAGTTTTACACCATGGTCAAGGAGCTGGCGGCCAAGGCCGAGTTGCCCATGCCGCGCGTCTACATCATCGATGAGGACGCGCCTAACGCCTTCGCCACCGGGCGCAACCCCGAGCATGCGGCGGTGGCGGCTACCAGCGGCATCATGCGCGTCTTGTCCGCCGCCGAGTTGCGCGGCGTGATGGCGCATGAGTTGGCCCATGTCAAACACCGGGATATCTTGATCAGCACCATCAGCGCGACGATGGCGGGTGCCATTTCGATGCTGGCCAATTTTGCGATGTTCTTCGGCGGGCGCAATAGCGAGGGGCGCAGCAGCAACCCGCTGGTCGGATTGCTGGTGATGATCTTGGCGCCGCTGGCCGCCAGCGTGATCCAGATGGCGATCAGCCGCGCACGCGAGTTTGAAGCCGACCGGGGTGGTGCCGAGATTGCCGGCGACCCGCAGGCGCTGGCCTCGGCGCTGACCAAGATTCACAATTTCGCCCAGCGCATCCCGATGGCTGCGGCCGAGAGGCACCCCGAAACGGCGCAGATGATGATCATGAATCCGCTCTCCGGCAAAGGTCTGGCGGGGCTGTTCAGCACCCACCCGGCGACCGAGGAGCGCGTCGCCCGCTTGATGGAAATGGCGCAGCGCCGGTGACACGGCCGAGCTTTCACTCAAGCGCTGAACCAAATGAGCCGATACACAGCGCTATGAAACCAGCTTTTAAATCAGCTTTTGCGTCAGTTCGTGCGCTGCCCCTGTTCTGTCTGCTCTTGCTGACCGGCTGCGAGCAATTAGGCATCGAAGACCCCGCCAAATTGGCCGCCGCCAAGGAAGCCGAGGGCAAGGCCATCGGGAGCGCGTGCCGCAATGCCATGCGCGCGATTGAGGACTGCTACACGCTCAACCCCAAGGCGCAAAAAGCCGCTGTCTTCAATGGCTGGAAGGAGATGGACGAGTACATGCGCGAGAACAAGCTCGAAGGAGTGGCACCGGTGGTGCCGCGCACGCCTATCGTCAAGCCCGGCGCCGAGCCGGAAGAAGAAAGCAAACCCAAGGCCAAAGGTGGCGACGGCGCCGATGACAAGGCCGAGGGCAAAGCCAGCAAGCCCAAAGCTGCACATTGAGCTGCCCATTTAGCCGGCAAGGAAGATAAAGCCGCCGCGTGTATTCGCCGCGGCTTTTTTGCTTTCTATGCCTTCGCGGCTGCATTCCGTCGCAGCGCAGGCCGGCGCGGCATTGATCGGCGAGATGATGAGGGCATTGCAAAGCAAGACCCGCTTACAGGAGCTCTCCCCATGTTGAATCGCCGCACAGTTTTCGCCGCCGCCAGCGCTGCCATTTTGTCCAATTTCGCTTTTGCGGCGCCTGCGCAGGCCTGGACCTGGGGCTTCAATGAACAGGTCAAGGCATCGGGTGAAACGGTCAGCGAAAGCCGCGATCTGGGGGCATTCGACGCCATCAGCCTTTCCGGCAATTACAAGGTCGTGGTGCGTCAAGGCTCCGCCGTCAAGCTTGAACTCAAGGCCGACAAGAGTTTTCTGCCGCTGATCGAAACCCGGGTGGTCGAGGGCAGCAAAGGCCGCACCTTGGAGATCGGCAACAAGAAGGGCTATAGCTTTTCAGGCCGCAACGAGCCGCAAATCACCGTGGTGCTGCCTCAGCTGCGTGCGATCGCCATTGCCGGCTCTGGTGATGTGCGGGTCGAGGCGATGAAGACGCCGGCGGTCAACGTCAGCGTCAGCGGTTCGGGCGATGTTGATCTGCTTGAGCTCAGCGGCGACAGCTTGAGCGTGCAGGTCAGCGGCAGCGGTGACATCAAGGCCCGCGGCCGCGTGGGCCAGTTCAGCCTGTCGGTGGCCGGCAGCGGCGATGTCGATGCGCGCGGACTGCAGGCCGACGAGGTCAAGGCCAGCATCGCCGGCAGTGGCAATGCCACCGTGCATGCGGTCAAGACCTTGAAGGTCTCCATCGCCGGCTCGGGCGATGTGGCCTACCTCGGCTCACCCGTGCTCAGCAGCTCGGTGGCCGGCTACGGTGCGATTACCAAGCTCAACTGAGCCGCCGGCGGGCCTCGCCCGACGACAATCGGGGTATGAACAGAGAAGCAGCGGCGCTGTGGCGCCACCCCGAATTTCGCAAGGGCTCGCGCGAGATGATGAGCATAGGCCTGGGCATTTCGGCCTGGGGCTTGGTGACCGGCGTGGCCATGGTCAAGAGCGGCTTGTCGGTGCCGCTGGCGCTGTTGATGAGCTTGGTGGTGTTTGCCGGCAGCTCTCAACTGGCCGCATTGCCCCTGATTGCCAGCGGCGCGCCGCTGTGGGTGCTGTGGGCCACCGCTTTTTGCGTCAACTTGCGCTTCGTGATTTTCAGCGCGCAGTGGCGCATGTATTTCGGCCATCTGCCGCGGCTGCAGCGCCTGAGCCTGGCTTACTTTGCCGCCGACTTGAACTATGTCGCCTTTATGCGGCGCTACCCCGAGCCCAAACCTGGCCCCGGACAAATACCTTATTACGCCGGCGGGGCGGCCTGGACTTGGGCTTCTTGGCAAGTGCCCTCCATCATCGGCATACTCGCGGCCGACCGGGTGCCGACCGAATGGGGCCTGGGATTCGCCGGCGTGCTGGCCTTGCTGGGTCTGGCTTTCTCCCTGTTGAAGGACCGCAATGCCTGGGTGTCGGGGGCAGTGGCGAGCTGCGCGGCGGTGGCTGCCTATGGCCTGCCGCTGCGGCTCAATATTCTGGTGGCTATCTCGGTGGCGGTGGCGGCAGGGCTGTTGATGGAACATTGGCTGCCTGAGCGCAAGGTGCACGAATGACTGACTGGGAAATCGTTGCCGGCATCCTCGGAATGGCCCTGATCACCGCCCTGACGCGCGGCTTCTTTTTGATCTCCAACAAGGCCTTGCCGATGCCCGACTGGGCCAAGCAGGGCTTGCGCTATGCGCCGCTGGCGGCCTTGGCGGCGGTGATCGTGCCGGAGATCGTGATGACGCAAGGGGCTTTGATCAACACCTGGCAAGACGCCCGGCTCTACGCCACGGCGGTCGGTACGGCCTATTTCTTCTGGCGCGGCGGCATCCTCGGCACCATCATCAGCGGCACCGCCGTGATGTTGTTGTTGCGTATTGGGCTGGGTTGGTAACCCGGCTGATCGGCACAAGGCAAAGGGCTTGGTAAGCTAGCGACCATTGCATTTACATACCGGGCCTTACTTCATGAATGTCATCCGTTTTTCCGATTTGATCGCCGCCGGCAAGGTCGCCGGCCAGCGCGTTTTCATCCGTGCCGACCTCAATGTGCCGCAAGATGATGCGGGCAATATCACAGAAGATACCCGCATCCGTGCGTCCATCCCCTGCATCGAGCAGGCCTTGAAGGCCGGCGCTGCCGTGATGGTGACCTCGCATCTGGGCCGCCCGACCGAGGGGGAGTTCAAGCCTGAAGATTCGTTGGCACCTGTGGCAAAACGCATGGGCGAGTTGCTGGGCCGCGAGGTCAAGGTCGTGGCCAACTGGGTCGACGGCGTCAGCGTCGTACCTGGTGAACTGGTTTTGCTGGAGAACTGCCGCGTCAACAAGGGCGAGAAGAAGAACGACGAGGCGCTGGCCAAGAAGATGGCCGCGCTGTGCGACATCTTCGTCAATGACGCCTTCGGCACCGCCCACCGCGCCGAAGGCACGACCTATGGCATTGCGCAGTTTGCAAAAATTGCCTGCGCCGGCCCCCTGCTGGCGGCCGAGATTGACGCCATCACGAAAGCGCTGGCCACGCCAAAACGGCCCCTGCTTGCTATCGTCGCCGGCTCCAAAGTCTCAACCAAGTTGACCATTCTGAAGGCGCTGTCCGACAAGGTGGACGGCTTGATCGTCGGCGGCGGCATTGCCAACACCTTCATGCTGGCTGCGGGGCTCAAGATCGGCAAATCGCTGGCCGAGCCTGATTTGGTGCCTGAAGCTCAAGCCGTGATCGCGGCGATGAAGGCGCGCGGCGCGGCGGTGCCGATCCCGGTTGATGTGGTGGTGGCCAAGCGTTTCGCGGCCGACGCCGAGGCGACGGTCAAAGCCGCTGCTGATGTCGCCGACGACGACTTGATCCTGGACATCGGCCCGCAGACCGCCGCCATGCTGGCTGAGCAACTCAAGGCTGCCGGCACCATCGTCTGGAACGGCCCGGTCGGCGTCTTCGAGTTTGACGCTTTTGCTCATGGCACCGAGACGATTGCGCGCGCCATTGCGGCGTCCAGCGCCTTCAGCATCGCTGGTGGCGGCGACACGCTGGCAGCGATCGCCAAATACGGCATCGAAAAGGACGTGGGCTATATCTCCACCGGCGGCGGCGCTTTCCTGGAGATTTTGGAGGGCAAGACCTTGCCCGCCTTCGAGATTTTGAGCCAGCGCGCGCAAGAGGCCTGATCCCGCAAATCCAGCGCCTTGCCTGAACGCAGCAAACTCGCCCAAGCCGATGATTCTTCGCCGTCTTTTGCTGGGTTTGCTCTTGTCGACCTTGCTGGCGCTGTATGCCAATGAGAACTGGATGACGCGCACCGTGGTCATCGACGCCAGCAGCCACAAGCTGAGTCAGATCGCCGCCGTCAATGACCAAGAGGAGGGCGGCCACAGCGTCGCTCGGGTCGAGCAGCAGGGTTCGGGCTGGGTCCTGCACTGTGACATCAAGACCGGCTACGAATGGCCGTTTTGCGATCTGCAAATACGCCTCGGCATGGGGACGCAAGGCATAGACCTGACCCAGTTCGACAGCTTGCGCCTGTGGGTGCGTGCCAGCGGGCCAGAGCCGCGCCAGCAGGTGCGGGTCTTTCTGCGCAACTTTGATCCGGCTTATTCAAGTTCGAAAAGCGTGGCCGACCTGAAGCCGCATGAGGTCGTGTTTGACCCGGCCGCCGAAGCCCAGCCGGTCGAATTCCGGCTGGCGCAATTCATGGTCGCTTCCTGGTGGGTGCAAGAGCATCCGCTGCCGACGCCCTTGCTGGGCCCGCAACTGGGCCGCGTCACCTTGCTCAGCCTGACGACCGGCGGGCAAGTGGTGCCGGGCGAGCACAAGATTTACCTGGACCGGGCCGAGTTTGTTGGCCTGTGGGTGCAGCCGGCGACGTTTCGGCTGGGCGTCATCGCGGTGTGGGTGCTGAGCATGGGTCTCTTTTTGCTGTGGGATTGGCGCCGCAGCCGACTCCGGCTGAGCCGGACCCTGCGCCGCAAGCGCGAGTTGCAAAAAGCCAATGCACGCTTGGTGATGCGCTCGGATGAGTACGAGGCCAAGGCCCATCATGACGGCTTGACCGGACTGTCTAACCGCACAGGCCTGCAGCATGATTTGAAGCTGCTGATCCGTGCGCAAGAGGAATTGCTGTTCCCGCTGGCGATCGTGTTTGTCGACATCGATCATTTCAAACGCATCAACGATACGCTGGGGCATGACGCCGGCGACGAGGTCCTGAAGTTTTTTGCCTTCAATCTGAAGGCCAATATCCAGCGGGAAGATTTGCTCGCCCGCTGGGGCGGCGAGGAATTCGTCTTGATGATGCCGCAGACGACTGAAACTGAGGCGGTGGCCGTGGCCGAGCGCCTGCGCCAGCACTTGACGGGCTTGGCTTGGCCGGCCGGCCTGCAAGTCACCAGCAGCTTCGGTGTCGCGCAGGCCGACAGCGAAGCGACCATCGAGGCCGCCGTCAGCGCGGCCGACCAAGCGATGTACCGAGCCAAGCGCCTGGGCCGCAACCGGGTGGAGCATGGCGCATCGGCGCAAGACGCGGAGACGACCTAAGGTTTTGCCATCTTTGCATGACGCCTAAAGCACTCGGCATCGAATGGATGGAATCGGCAGGCTAAGCTGCCGCCAGTTTGAATAATCAGGAGACCGCGATGAGCAAGAAGATGGACGATTTGTCCCCGGCCGAAGCTGCGCTGCGCGAAGCCGCGCTCGAATACCACCGCGCACCGACGCGCGGCAAGATTGCGGTCACTCCCACCAAGGCCTTGTCCAACCAGCGCGACCTGTCCCTGGCCTATTCGCCCGGTGTGGCTTATGCCTGTTTGGCGATCGAGCAGGACCCCGCGCTGGCGGCCGAGTACACCTCGCGCGCCAATCTGGTCGGCGTGATCACCAATGGCACGGCGGTGCTAGGCCTGGGTGATATCGGCCCCTTGGCGTCCAAACCGGTGATGGAGGGTAAGGGTTGCTTGTTCAAGAAATTCGCCGGCATCGATGTGTTCGACATCGAGCTGGCCGAGCGCGATCCGGACAAGCTGGTTGAGATGATTGCCGCGATGGAGCCCACGCTGGGCGGCGTCAATCTGGAAGACATCAAGGCGCCTGAATGCTTCTACATCGAGAAGAAGCTCAAGGAGCGCATGAATATCCCGGTCTTCCATGATGACCAGCACGGCACGGCCATCATCTCCAGCGCCGCTTTGCTTAATGGCCTGGAACTGGTCGGCAAGGACATCGCGAAAGTTAAGCTGGCGGTGTCGGGTGCCGGTGCGGCGGCGATTGCTTGCCTGGACGTGATGGTGGGTCTGGGCGTGAAGCGCGAGAACATTTACGTCTGCGACTCCAAAGGCGTGATCCAGGATCAGCGCGAGGACGCCAAGGCCGGCAAGCTGGACGAGTCGAAGCAGCGCTACTGCCAAGTTACTTCAGCGCGCAGCTTGGCCGATGTGGTCGACGGTGCCGATGTCTTCCTGGGTTGCTCGGCCGCCGGCGTGCTGACGCAAGAGATGGTTGTCAAAATGGCTGTGAAGCCCATCATCCTGGCGCTGGCCAACCCGGAGCCGGAGATTCGCCCTGAACTGGCCAAGGCCGTGCGGCCCGATTGCATCATCGCCACCGGACGCTCGGACTATCCGAATCAAGTCAACAACGTGCTGTGCTTCCCCTACATCTTCCGTGGCGCGCTGGATTGCGGTGCTTCCAAGATTACGGAAGAGATGAAACTGGCCTGCGTGCGAGAAATCGCTGCGCTGGCCAAGGCCGAGACCAGCGACGAAGTCGCAGCCGCCTATGCCGGCGAAGAACTGCATTTTGGACCTGACTACCTGATCCCCAAGCCTTTTGATGCGCGCTTGATTCTGCGTATCGCGCCGGCGGTGGCCAAGGCCGCGGCCGAGTCCGGCGTGGCGCTGCGGCCGATCGCCGATCTGGAGGCCTATCGCCAGTCGCTGGAGCGCTATGTTTACCAGACCGGCATGTTCATGCGCCCGGTGTTCACCGCCGCCAAGGCTGCTGTTCTCAAAGGCGCGGCGCGCGTCATCTACGCCGAAGGCGAGGATGAGCGGGTGCTGCGTGCGGTGCAAGTGGCGCTGGACGAGGGCATCGTCAAGCCGACGTTGATCGGCCGTCCCGAGGTGATCAGCGCACGGATTGAGCGTGCGGGGCTGCGCCTCAAGCTCGGCGTCGATGTCGCGGTGATAGACCCCGACAACGATGCGCGCTTCCGTCAATATTGGGAGGCTTATCACGCGGTGCTGGGGCGCCAAGGCGTGACACCCGATATGGCCAAGGCTGCGGTGCGCCGTTCGGCCACCACGATTGGCGCGTTGGCGATCAAACTCGGCGACGCCGATGCGATGATTTGTGGCCTGGTCGGGCGCTTTGACAATCATCTGGAGCATGTGTCTGACCTGATCGGCCTGAAGCCCGGTGCGCGCAACTTCGCCACCATGAATGCGCTGATGCTGGAACAGCACACGCTCTTCATCACCGACACCTTCGTCAACGACCAACCCGACGCCGAGCAATTGGCCGAGATTGCCGCGATGGCTGCCGAGGAAGTCAAGCGCTTCGGCCTGCCGCCCAAGCTGGCCTTTGTCTCGCATTCGATGTTCGGCTCCAGCAAGCGGCCGTCGGCCGTCAAGATGCGCCGGGCTCGCGAGTTGTTTACGCAGCATGCGCCGGATGTTGAATGCGATGGCGAGATGCATGGCGACGCGGCGCTGTCTGAGTCGGTGCGCGCCGCCTTTCTGCCTGGCAGTACCTTGAAAGGCTCGGCTAATTTGTTGGTCTTGCCTTCGCTGGACGCGGCCAATATCTTGTTCAATGTGTTGAAAGTGACTTGCGGCCACGGTGTGACGGTCGGGCCAATTCTGCTGGGTGCAGCGGCGCCGGTGCATATCTTGACGCCGTCGGCGACGGTGCGCCGCATCGTCAATATGACGGCGCTGGCGGTAGCGGACGTGTTGGCGACCAAGGGCTGATGCTGTAACCGCGTGAAACCGGTTTACTGACTTGAAAGCGGCTCATAATCGGCGCCTGTAACTTTATTTCAGCGAGAGCCCGTCATGACCCGTGCCACCAAGATCGTTGCCACCCTCGGCCCAGCCTCTTCATCACCGGAGATTCTTGAGCGGATGATCCGGGCCGGCGTGGATGTGGTGCGGCTGAACTTCTCGCATGGCAAGGCGCAGGATCACATCGATCGTGCCCGCATGGTGCGGGAAGCGGCGATGGCCGCCGGCAAGGCCGTCGCCATCATGGCCGATATGCAGGGGCCGAAGATCCGTGTCGGCAAGTTCGAGAACGGCAAGATTGAGTTGATCAATGGCGAGCGTTTCATTCTCGATGCCGACCGTACCGAACTCGGCAACGAGGAAGCCGTCGGCCTTGATTACAAAGAGCTGCCGCGCGATGTAAAGCCCGGCGACACGCTGCTATTGAACGACGGCCTCTTGGTGCTGACGGTCGAAGCAGTGCGCGGCGCTGCGGTGCACACCATCGTTAAGCTTGGCGGCGAGCTGTCCAATAACAAGGGCATCAACAAGCAAGGTGGCGGACTGACCGCGCCCGCGCTGACTGCCAAGGACATGGAAGACATCAAGACCGCGATGAGCTTCCGCTGCGAGTACTTGGCGATCAGCTTCCCCAAGAACGCCACCGATATGGAGATGGCCCGCCAATTGGCCAATATGGCAGGCGAACCCTATAACCACAAGCCCAGCATGATCGCCAAGATCGAGCGCTCGGAAGCGATTCCACACCTCGAGGCGATCCTGAAGGCCAGTGACGGCATCATGGTCGCGCGTGGCGACTTGGCGGTTGAAGTCGGCAACGCGGCGGTGCCGGCGCTGCAAAAGCGCATGATCAAGATGGCGTTGGCGCTGGACAAGGTGGCGATCACCGCGACCCAGATGATGGAGTCGATGATCATCAATCCGGTGCCTACGCGTGCCGAAGTGTCCGACGTTGCTAACGCCGTGCTTGATGGCACTGATGCGGTGATGCTGAGCGCCGAGACGGCCGCCGGCAAATTCCCGGTTGAGACCATCGAGCAGATGGCGGCGATTGCTTTGGAGGCCGAGCGCGCCGAGTTCGTCACGCTCGACACCGACTTCGCTGGCCGCCAATTCGGCCGTATCGATCAGTCGATTGCGATGGGCGCGCTGTTCACCGCGCATCACCTGGGCTGCAAGGCGATCCTGGCCTTGACCGAGTCGGGATCGACCGCCTTGTGGATGAGCCGTCACCGCATTCAGGTGCCTATCTATGCATTGACCACGCAGGAAATCAGCCAGCGCAAGATGACGCTGTACCGCAATGTGCGGCCTTTGCTGATGCCCAAGTTCGAAGACCGTGACACCGCGCTGGCGGCGGCCGAGAAGATTCTGGTCGACAAGGGCGTGTTGATGCCGGGCGACACTTATGCGATCACCTGCGGTGAGCCAATGGGCTACCCAGGCGGCACGAATATGTTGAAGGTCTGCCGCGTCGGCGGGTAATCCGCAAGTTTTGGCGGGCCAGCGGCCCGCTATAGTCGGCGCATGAACTTGCGCCTGCGTCATCATTTGCGCCGAACCTGGGCCACCGTTTTTTTGGCCGGATGGGTTCTCCCGGGCGTCAGTTCGGCGCTGGAGACGCAGGTCGAGCCGCCGGCAATACGCTGGCTTCTGCTGGACTTTGTGCCCTATCACATGGTGGATGGGCCAAACAAGGGCACGGGGCTGCGGGATCAATACCTCAGCGCCCTGATCAAGCGCATGCCCGAGTACCGCCATGTGCTTGAGGTCAGCAGCACCGAGCGGATCTTTCAATACATGCAAAGTGGGCAGCCAGTCTGCACGCTGTCGATGTTGAAGGTGCCGGAGCGTGAGGCCTATACGGTCTTTGGTAGCGAAGCCTTCTTCATTCAACTGCCGCCGGTGCTGATTGTGCGGCGCGGCTATGTGCCGCCGGGGGGCTGGAAGAAGCGCCCGCGCGGCGATATTTCCCTGGCCGAGTTGCTGCAGTCGCCCGAGGTGCGGGTCGGCACCTTGCCCAAGCGGCGCTTTGGCTTGGGGATCGATGAGGCCTTGAAGCAAGCCCGCGCCAGCCGGCCGGAGCAGGTGCTGGACTTCAGCGAGTACGGGCTGCTGTCCGGCCTTTTGCACACCCTGGGGCGCAAGCGCTTTGATGTGACCCTGGGCTATTCGATCGAGGTCGAGCAGTTGCGCAAGACCCAGCCCGATTTGGGTGACTTTGAATATTTGCCGCTGGTGGAGGCACCGGGCTTGATTGTTACTTATCCGTCTTGCAGTCGCACGCCTTGGGGCAAGCAGGTCATCCAGACGATTGACCAATTGCCGGGCATGGAGGCCGAGCGGGCCTTGCTGCGCGAGCGCTATGAAGCGCTGCTGCCGCCCAGCGAACGGCAGGTTTACCGGGCACGTATGGCGGCCTTGAATGCCAGCGCTGCGGCACAGCCTGCGCCCCCGGCACCTATCCAAGCGGAGCAGCCCAAGCCGGGGGCGCGCTGATTGAGCGCAAAGCCGGTTGCGCTAGGCACCCAGATGGCTGAACCCGGTTTATGGATGCGACGACGCGATGCCTTATTGGCGGGCGGCGCGCTGGCACTCTCAAAACAGGTGGCCGCAAATGCGAATGCACTGACGCAGGCTTGGCTGCCAGTGCCGATCGCAGTCAGTGAATCCAGTCGCCGACCTTTTGTGACGCAAATGCTCAAGCTGATCGGGCAGGCTGCGCGCATTGAATGGCAGATCCAAGCCGTGCCCTGGGCGCGTTTGCTCTTGATGGCCGAGCGCGGCCAGGCGCTGGCATTCGGGGTCTCGCGCAGCGCCAGTCGAGAGCAGCAGTTCGAGTTCAGCCAACCGGTGTTTGATAACCATGTCTGGATGGTGGTGCGCCGCGATCGCTCGCTCAATTACCGCAGCCTGGCAGATCTGGGTGCTCGTACCCTCTGTGTTACCCGCGGCATCAGCTACGGCTCTGCCTTTGAGGCAGCGAAACAAGCCGCTCTGTTCAGGGTCGAGCAAGTCGATGGTGATCTGGCGGCGCGTACGCGCATGTTGATGGCCGGGCGCTGCGATGTGATGCTGACATCTCACCGCAGCCCGCAGCCTTGGGCGGTGGAGCAGGTCTTGCGCCGGGAGTCCGGCCATGCGGCGGGAATCGCCGTGCTGCCGGAGCCTATGCAGGTGGACCCGGTGCATTTTGTGGCGGCACGCGGACATGAGCTTGCCCGGGTCTTGCCTCGTTTGAATGCCGCCATGCGAAAGGAGGCCGAGGCGATGCGGGCCTTGATCAGCAGCGAACTTTGAGCCCGGGAAACCCTGTCAGATCAGGCGTTCTGCGCGCTTTTCACCAAGGCGGCAATGCGCGGCGTCATATGCGTGGGCAGTAGTTCCACTTCCTGATGCGCTTTGGCGAAGACGCGGAACAACTCGTCGGTGAAGCCGTGGCCTACATCGACGACACCGTCGAAATTGATCTCGGCGCGCTTGAACATCGGCAGGCGTGCCGCCACCCGGCGAGCCTGCGCGCGCGAGTCCAGCGGCTGACCCGGCCCGGCTAGCAGGCGCAGCGCAATGGTGGTGTGGTCAAACTCGATGCCGCTGCCGTCCAGGCTCCATGCCTCCAAGACCTGGTCCAGCGTGCGCTTGGTGTCGAGGGAGATCGACATATAGATCGAGCTGCCCTGGCGCGGCATCGGCCGGCCCGGTTGCCAACCGCCGCTTTCCCAGGCGCGGCGCTGGAAGGCGGTGCCATTGGCGTGGATATCGAACACATCGGCCAGCTGCGAGCTGAAAAACAGGCCGCGGCCGGTGTGCATCTCAGGCTGGCTGGTCAGTCGTCCCTTGCTCAACTCCAGCATCGCATGCTGGGCATTGGCAATGTCAAAAGCCGAGCAGATCTTGTCGAACACGCCGCAGCCGTCGTCGGATACCAAAAGCTGCGCGTGGCTGGGGGTTTGGCGCAGAGAGACGGTGACGCTGCTGCCGCCGCTGTGATCGGCGGCGTTGTTGACCAATTCGGTGAAGCCATGCTGGATCATCCGCGCAACATGGGGCGGGAGGTCGAAATTCGGGGCAAAGTCGCGTTGCCAAGGGATGTCTTCTTGCAGGCCGTACAGCGTGTAGCTGCGTGCGACCTGGCGCAAGTGGCCAGGGCCATAGACCGGCCGGCGGTCGCTGCCGCTGCGGCGCAACCAGTTGGCATCAACCAGGCGGCGCAAGGCGGCCAGCGAGGCGCGCCGGCTGGCACCGGTGCGCTCCTCCAGATGGCTGGCCAGGTCGTGCGAATGCTCGCGCGCGGCAGCGGTGATCCAGAGCGTCAATTGGTCAATGGCTAAACGTGTCATGCAGTACTCCCTTGAGCCTAGTGTCAGCGGCTTCAAACTTCGCTAAGCCGTGAAAAATAGGGCACAGCGAGCCTAAATGCTCGGGCGCTGGCGCACAAGCGAGTCAGCCCTTGCTTATGCGCGGCAAAGCCGCCGCTAGAATCGCCGCCAGTTACAACGCGGTTACATGCCCCAAGACCCGGTTTTGGCGCTAGGCTGCGTTCGCAGGGTTTTTTACGGTTTTTAACTTCCCAAGGGACTCTCTCATGGCTCTCGTTTCAATGCGCCAACTGCTGGATCATGCCGCCGTCAATGGCTATGGCATCCCGGCCTTCAATGTCAACAATCTGGAGCAGGTCCAGGCCATCATGATGGCCGCCGACGAGCTCAACGCGCCGGTGATCATGCAGGCCAGTGCCGGTGCACGCAAATACGCGGGCGAGCACTTTCTGAAGCACTTGATCCAGGCTGCGGTGGAAAGCTATCCGCATATCCCCGTCGTGATGCACCAGGATCATGGCCAGAGCCCGGCTGTCTGCCAGGGCGCGATCGACCTGGGCTTCTCCTCGGTGATGATGGACGGCTCGCTCGAGGCGGACGGCAAGACCATCGCCAGCTATGAGTACAACGTCGATGTGACCCGCAAGGTCGTCGACATGGCGCATGCCTTGGGCGTGACGGTCGAGGGCGAGTTGGGCTGCCTGGGCTCCTTGGAGACCATGCAGGGTGACAAGGAAGACGGCCACGGCACCGACGCGGTGATGACCCATGCCGAATTGTTGACCGACCCCGAGCAGGCTGCCGACTTCGTCCAGCGCACCCAGCTCGACGCGCTGGCCATCGCCATTGGCACCAGCCATGGCGCTTACAAATTCACTCGCAAGCCCACCGGCGACATCTTGGCGATTGGCCGGGTAAAGGAAATCCACGCCCGCCTGCCCAATACCCACCTGGTGATGCATGGCTCGTCGAGCGTGCCGCAAGACCTGCTGGCCAAGATCCGCGAGTTCGGCGGCGATATGGGGCAGACCTTCGGCGTGCCGGTCGAAGAGATCCAGGAAGCGATCAAGCACGGCGTGCGCAAAATCAATATCGACACCGATATTCGCTTGGCGATGACGGCGGCGGTGCGCGAGTTCTTCGTCAAGAACCCGAGTAAGTTCGACCCGCGCGAGTTCCTCAAACCCGCCCGCGATGCCGCCAAAGTCATCGTGCGCCAGCGCTTTCAAGAGTTCGGCTGCGAAGGCCAGGCCGGCAAGATCAAGGCGCGTTCCTTGGTCGATGTAGCCGCAGCCTACGCCCGGGGTGAGCTGAATCAAATGATCAAGTAATAGGGCGATTCATTCGCTTGGAACCCGCTCGGTTTGTGCCTAGCGGGTTTTTTTATGCGTGGATTGCCGCCTAAAATCGCGCCCTACCCAACGGACGACCGTCATGACCGCAGCCTTATTGAACTCCACGATCACCTCCTTGCCCCTGATTGCCCGTGGCAAGGTGCGCGAGAACTACGCCGTTGGCGACGACCGCATCCTGATGATCGCCAGCGACCGCTTGTCGGCCTTCGACGTCATCATGGGCGAACCAATTCCCGGCAAGGGCGCCTTGCTGACGCAGATGGCGCTGTTCTGGTTCGCCAAGCTGGACGGCATCGTGCCGAATCATTTGACCGGCGACGATCCGCTGTCTGCGGTCAGCAGCGACGCCGAGAAAGCCCAGGTCAAGGACCGGGCCATGCTGGTCAAGCGCCTGAAGCCGCTGCCGGTCGAGGCTGTGGTGCGCGGCTATCTGGCCGGCAGCGGCTGGGCCGAGTACAAGGACAAGGGCGAGGTCTGCGGCGTCAAGCTGCCCGCCGGTTTGCAAAACGCATCCAAGCTGCCCGAGCCGATCTTCACGCCCGCCACCAAGGCCGAAATGGGTGACCATGACGAGAACATTTCCTTCGACGTGATGGTCGGCATCATTGGCCAGGACTTGGCGACGCGCGTGCGCGATATCTCGATCCAGCTCTACAAACGTGCCGCCGACTTCGCGCTGACCAAGGGCATCATCATTGCCGACACCAAGTTCGAGTTTGGCTTGGATGCCGATGGCACGCTGACGCTGATGGATGAGGTCCTGACGCCGGATTCTTCGCGCTATTGGCCGGTCGAGAGCTACCAGGTCGGCATCAACCCGCCCAGCTATGACAAGCAGTTTGTGCGCGACTGGCTGGAGCAGGCCGAGGTTGACGGCAAGCCCTGGGGCAAGACTGCGCCGGCGCCGGCGCTGCCGGATGCCGTGATCGCCAATACGGCGGCCAAGTACCGGGAAGCCTTGCAGCGCTTGACCCAAGCCTGAGCATGCGTGCATGAGCAACAGGCCATGAGTATCAAGAGCCGCCTGTTGAAGCGACTCGACGCCGAGATCGCGGCGTCGACGGGCGCGGCGCAGAGCGCCAGCCTTAAGGTGCAGTGCGCCGTGCTGTTTGTGCGTCATGGGCAAATGAGCCGTGCGCGTGAAGACTTGACGGCCCTGCATCTGCTGGCCTTTCAGCACCCCAACCCGGAGATTGCCGCTTGGCTGCATTACGCCGAGGGCTTGATGAGCTACTACACCGACTTCAGCAGCGCCGCGCAGGAGAAGGTGGTGCGCGCGCATGCGATGGCCAAAGCAGCCGGGCTGAGCGAGTTGTCGGTCCTGTGTTGCGCCTGGTTGGCGCAGTTTGCCTATCTTCGGCATGATCTACCGGAGATGCTGGCGCAGGTGCGGGCTTGCGATGCACAGGCCAAGCCCGATGACCATGACGCGCGCTACCGGCTCTGCACGGTGCTGGGGCTGGCCCATGACCTGACCGGGCGTCCCGACCTTTCGCGTGACTGGTATGCCAAGGCCCGCGCCCATGCGCAGGCTGAAGGCGACGATGCCTCGCTGTCGGCGCTGATGTACAACATGGCTGCGACCCGCGCGGCGCAGGTGCGGCGCGATGCGCTCTCACAAGGGCTGGTCAAGCGTTCGGGGCTCTTGCTCGGCGCCGATTCGATCCGGCATTACGACGCTGCGGTTGGCGGCTCGGTGTTGTCGGACCTGACGCCCGTCTTGTGCGCGCAAATTCTGACCGTTGAGGGCGACTACGCCCAAGCGCGCGCCTTGTTCGAGGAGCATTTGCCGCAGACCATGGTGACCGGCCTGGCCCGCTGGGGCAGCAGCTTGCTGGCCGATCTGGCTTGGTGCCGGGTCAACTTGGGTCAATCGGAGATGGGCTTGCAGCAAGCTCTTGAGGCCGAGTCGGAACTGGGCGGGCTGACCGATGCCGATGACAAGGCCTCGACCCACAGTCGTTTAGCGCAGGTTTTTGCGGCCCTGGGTGACAAGGCCAAAGCGGCCCGGCACGAAGAGCTGGCTACCCAGTGCTGGTCGACCTTTGCCCAGCAACAGCAAGCTTGGGCGCAAGCCTTGAGTGACTCGGACTTGCGGCCCCGCTGAGGCCAGGCCTCAGCTTCAGTTGAGCGCCATGCTGAGCTTGCGGCGGTACTGGTCCAACAAGGGGTCGCGCGGCACGACCGCGGCTTGGCCCGCCAGTTCCAGCGTTCCCTTGGTCTCGGTGGCCGCGGCCTTGGGGGCAGGCTTGCTCATCAACTCCAAGATGGCCACATAGGTCTTGCGCGCCAGGCCGTTGTTCCAGGCCTTGTCCCGCATGATGATTTCCAGCAACTCATCCATCGCTTCGGTATAGCTCTGCCGGGCGAACAGGCCCTGGGCCAGGGCGAAGCGGGCATCGAAGTCGCGCTTATTGCTGGCAATGGCGGCTTGCAACTCGGCGGCGTTCAGGCCGGCTTGGGCGCGCTCGGTGGCGGCCAGCCAAGCCCCAAGTGCGGCAAAGCGTGCGTGCGGCGTGATGCTGTCAGCAGCGCGCGCGGCGACCGGCTCAAAGGCCGCCTTGGCGTCTGCCAGCAAGCCCAGCTCGAGCAAAGCCTTCACATAGTCAAAACGCGCCGCCTCGTTGGCGGGGTCGGTTTCCAATGCGTTTTGCAGCTTGACGAGCGCGGCTTCCAAGTCACCCTCGGCCATCAAGTCCTCGGCCTCGGCGACGTCTTCCTGTGCCTCCAGCACCTCGCCGGCGGGCACATGCTTGTCGAGGAACTCGCGGATCTGCGCCTCGGGCACCGCGCCCACAAAACCGTCGACCGGTTGGCCATCCACGAACATCACGCAAAAAGGAATGCTGCGCACGCCGAACATCTGGCTCAGCTGGGTGGAGATCTCGGGCACCTCGTCGGCATTCACCTTGGCCAGCTTGAAGCGGCCGGCATAGGCGACTTCGAGCTTCTCCAGCATAGGGCCGAGCGTGCGGCAAGGGCCGCACCAGGGCGCCCAGATGTCCAGCAGCATCGGTTGCTGCATCGAGCCGTTGATCAGTTCGGATTCGAAGTTTTGTAGCGTGATGTCTATCATGGCGAGTGAGCTTGTTGGCGGTTCAACGGCAATTCAAAATGGCTGACGGCGAGCAAATGGCGCTCGCCGCCTACAATTCAAGGTTTTCTAGTCTTGCAAGCGGGCCTTACAACCGTATAGGACTTGCCGAGCGTCTCAATGAACATAGCAGCAGCAACTCCTTTGGTCGGCGTGGTGATGGGTTCCAGCAGTGACTGGGACACCATGAAGCATGCGACCGCCATTCTCGCCGAGTTCGGCATCGCCTTTGAGGCGCGGGTCGTGTCCGCCCACCGCATGCCCGACGATATGTTCGCCTATGCCGAGACGGCGGCCACGCGTGGTCTGCAGGCCATCATTGCCGGCGCCGGCGGCGCCGCCCATTTGCCGGGCATGTTGGCGGCCAAGACCGAGGTGCCGGTGCTCGGCGTGCCCGTCGCCAGCCGCCATCTGCAAGGGGTTGATTCTTTGCACTCTATCGTGCAGATGCCCAAGGGCATTCCTGTCGCGACCTTTGCAATCGGCAATGCCGGCGCGGGCAATGCAGCATTGTTTGCCGTCGCAATGCTGGCCAATCACGATGCCGATTTGCGCGCGCGCTTGACGGCCTACCGGGCCCGCCAGACCGAAGTGGCCCGCGCCATGACACAGGAATTGATCTGATGCGGGCGACATTGTTGCCAGGCGAATCGAGTCTGGGCGTGATGGGCGGGGGCCAGCTGGGCCGCATGTTCGTGCACGCCGCGCAAAGCCTGGGCTTTCGCACCGTAGTCTTGGACCCGGACGCCGACAGCCCGGCTGGTTTGGTTGCGCACGAGCATATTCGCGCCGACTATCTGGACCCAAACGGTCTGAGCCAGTTGGCGCAGCAATGCGCAGCCGTCACGACCGAGTTCGAGAACGTGCCGGCCAAGGCCTTGGAACAATTGGCGCAGACAAGGTTTGTAGCGCCGGCCGGCGCGGCGGTCGCGATTTGCCAAGACCGTGCCGCCGAGAAAGCCCATTTTGCGGCCAGTGCGGTCGCTTGCGCGCCCTATGCGGTGATCGCCACCGAGGCCGATTTGCTCGCCGTCGGCGACGACTTGCTGCCGGGCATTCTGAAGACCGCCACCATGGGTTACGACGGCAAGGGTCAGGTGCGCGTACGCAGCCGCGCCGAATTGGCTGCTGCTTGGGTTGAACTCAAACAGGTGCGCTGCGTCTTGGAGCAGATGCTGCCGCTGGCGCTGGAGATCTCGGTCATCAGCGCCCGCAGTCAGCAGGGCGATATCGTGCAGTTTCCGGTCCAGCAAAACTTGCATATCGACGGCATCCTGGCCGTCACGCAAGTGCCGGCACCTGGTGTCAGCCAGGAATTGCAGGCCCAGGCCCTGGCCTCGGCCGCGCGCATTGCGGCCTCGATGCACTATGTGGGTGTTCTGTGCGTTGAGTTCTTCATCTTGCAAGATGGACGCCTGATCGTCAACGAGATGGCGCCGCGCCCGCACAACTCCGGCCACTACACGATGAATGCCTGCGATCTGTCGCAGTTTGACCTGCAGGTGCGTGCGATGACCGGCCTGCCGCTGACTCAGCCGCGCCTGCATTCGCCGACGGTGATGCTGAATCTGCTCGGCGACCTTTGGTTTGATCCTGCTGTTCCTGGCGTCGAGCGCACGCCGGCGTGGGACGCAGTGTTGGCGCTGCCCGGCACTCATTTGCACCTCTACGGCAAGGCCAGCGCCCGGCCCGGTCGCAAGATGGGGCACCTGAACATCACCGCCGCCACGACCGAACAGGCCGAAAGTATCTCGCGGCAAGCGGCGACACAGCTCGGCTTGGCGGCGGATTGGTGAGCTTGGCCCCTATGTTGTTGAGTGGTTTCGACCCCGCAGCCATTACCCTGGCCGCCACTCGCTTGGCTGCCGGTGATTTGGTCGCCCTGCCGACCGAAACGGTCTACGGCCTGGGCGCGCGTGCCGATGACGACGCCGCAGTGGCGAAGATTTTTGCCGCCAAGGGCCGGCCCGCCGATCACCCCTTGATCGTGCATGTGCTTGATGCGGCCGATGCCGCCGCCTTCAGCACCGAGTTGCCAGCCTTGGCCAAGCGTTTGATGGATGCGTTCTGGCCCGGCCCTTTGACGGTGATCGTGCCGCGCGCGCCGGCCATGGCCGCAGCGGCGGCGGGCGGGCAGACCAGCATCGGCCTGCGTTGCCCGGCGCACCCGGTGGCGCGTGCCTTGCTGACGGCGGCGCGGGTGCAAGGCGTGCTTGGCGTGGCGGCGCCCAGCGCCAACCGCTTTGGTCGTGTCAGCCCGACGCAGGCGCAGCATGTTGTCAGCGAATTTGAGGCCGATTTGCTGGTCTTGGACGGCGGCGAATGCGAGGTCGGCATCGAGTCCAGCATCGTCGACTGCAGTCGCGGCGGCGCGGTCTTGTTGCGTCCGGGAGTGCTGACGCAGGCGCAAATTGAGGCAGCGCTGGGCCAAGCCTTGCAGGCCAATGATGCCCAGGCGCCGCGCGCGTCGGGTACCTTGGCCGCCCATTACGCGCCTCGCGCCACCGTGCGTCTGCACAGCGCCGAAGCCTTGTCCGCGCGCTTGAGCCAGTCGCTGCCAGCGGGCCTGGCGGTATATTCCCGTACGGTGGAGGTACCCCATGTCGGCTTGAGGCGGCAGATGCCGGCCGATGCGTTGGCGGCCGCGCAACAGTTGTTTGCCGTGTTGCGCGAGCTGGATGCAGCCGGTGCGCAGGAGATTTGGATTGAATTGCCGCCGCAGGGCAATGAGTGGGACGGGGTCCGGGATCGCCTGACCCGCGCCGCTGCGGCGTTTGAAGCCTAGGCTTGAGTGTTGGAATTTTTGGACGGAGTTTTCATGAAGAGTATTCAGCGTAGCGCAGGCCGCTACGGTCGCGCCCTATTGGCAGCCGCTGCCTTGTCCACCTTGGGCGTGCTGGCGGGCTGCGGCGGCGGCACCGAACAAATCGAGCCCTTCAATCCGTCCCGCATCATTGCGCTCGGTGACGAGTCGAGCTTGATCACGCCCGAGGGCAAGAAGTACACGATCAATGCGCTCAACGCCACCACCGGCGTGCTGGAATGTGAAAACAACCCGATCTGGGTGCAAACGCTGGCCTCCTCCTTTGGCCTGGTGTTTGCCGAGTGCAATCCCAACAAGGTGGCCGCGCCGCAAGGGTTGATGCGCGCCAAGGTCGGCGCCAAGGTGGCTGATTTCAAGGGCCAGGTCGATACTTTGCTGGCCGGCGGCATTGGCCCACGCGACCTGATTTCGGTCTTGGTTGGTGTCAATGACGTCTTGGAGCTGTACGCCAAATTCCCGGCGCAAAGCAGGGAGTCCTTGCTCGCCGAGGCGCGCGCACGCGGCAAGGCCTTGGGCGCACAAGTCAATCGCCTCGCCAATGCCAACGGCCGGATTATTTTGTCGACGCTGCCGGACATGGGGTTTTCGCCGCTGGCCGAGACCGACCGCAAAGTGGATTCGACACGCCCGGCTTTCTTGAGTGAGTTGACGCGCGAGTTCAATCTCGAAATGCGCGTTGAAATCATCAACGATGGCCGCTTGATCGGCTTGGTTTTGACCGATGAAAACACCCAGGTCATTGCCCGCTATCCAAGCAGTTTTGGTATTTCCAATTTCACCAATGCGGCCTGCCTTACGACGCCGGCCTTGCCGGATTGCACGGTCAAGACCTTGACCCCGGAGGCCACCAAAGACAATAGCTGGAACAGCTATTTGTGGGCCACCGACCGCCTGTATGCGCCCGCCGGGCATGCCCAGATTGGCCGCATGGCAGCGACCCGCGCTCGCAACAATCCTTTCTGATTTTTCGCACCGCAAACAAGCCCGGCCGCACCAAACCGGCCGGGCTTTTTCGTTCCTTATGGCCCCCAATTACACTGCCGCCATGAGCATATTGCTGGCCCTGGATAGTTCGACCGAAACAATGGCCCTGGCGCTGACCAGCCCGGCCGGTCGCTGGCTGTTCGAGGCTGCCGGTGGGCCGCAGGCCTCGGCGCGTTTGGTGCCTGAAGCGCTGGCCCTGCTGGCCGCTGCGGGCCTGAGTTTGGCGGACGTGGATGCGATCGGCTTCGGGCGCGGCCCGGGGGCTTTCACCGGCCTGCGCGCGGCTTGCGCGGTGGTGCAGGGTTTGGCTTTCGGTGCCGGCAAACCGGTGCTGGCGATCGACAGTTTGATGCTGGTGGCCGAAGACGCGCGCCAGCAGGCCGCAGCCGATGGGCAGCCGCCGCTGACGGGCTCGGTTTGGGTGGCCATGGATGCGCGCATGGGCGAGATCTACGCCGCCTGCTATGCGTGGAGACAGGGCGTTTGGGTCACTGAAGCAGAGCCGGCGCTGTATACGCCGGCCAGTCTGTGCGAGCTTTGGCAGGCGCAAGCCCCAAGTGCCGTGGCCGGGTCGGCCTTGACGGTTTTTGCCGAGCAACTCGCCATGTCAGATAGGGCGGACTGCCGCGTCTGGGCGAACAGCCGCTCGCGTGCGTCTGCACTGGCCGCGCTGGCGGCGCAGGCTTGGGACTGCGGCGCGCAACTCGATGCGGCCGAGGCCATGCCGGTTTATGTTCGAGACAAGGTCGCTCAGACCACGGCGGAACGCCAGGCAGTACACCAAGCAGAGCGTCAGGCGGAGCGCCCATGAGCGCCCAACTTGCGGCTCTCGCCACCCGCTTGCGGCCCATGGCCGTCGCGGATGTGGCCGAGGTTTTGGCGCTGGAGCGTCAGGTTTATTCGATGCCTTGGACCGAGGGTAATTTCATCGACTCGCTGGCCGCCGGCTATGAAGCCTTGGTGCTGCGCCCTGTGCCGGCGGGACGCGATCCCAAGCCCCAGTTGCTGGGCTATATGCTCGCCATGAAGGGTGTGGATGAGATGCATCTGCTCAATTTGTCGGTGGCGCCCGAGCAGCAGGGCAGGGGCTTGGCGCGCTTGATGCTGGATGCCTTGTGCGGCATTTGCCGCGAGCAAGCCTGCCCGCAGCTGTGGCTGGAGGTGCGTGTCGGCAATCAGCGTGCGCGCGAGGTTTATCGACGTTATGGCTTTTCTGAGACGGGTTTGCGGCGCGCCTACTATCCGGTCCAGCAAGGCCCGCGTGAAGATGCGGTGCTGATGAGCTTGGCGGTGGCGCCATGAGTTGGGACGAGCGCCAGCGAGCGATGTTGGCCGAAATGGGCCTGCGGGTCTGGTCGCCGGTCCCGCAGCAAGAGGCCTTGGCTGAGCCGGTGCGCCCGCCGGCAGCCGCATTCGCACCTGTTTCAGCGCCAAGTGCAGCGCCACCCCACGCCGCCCCCGCAATCGCGGCGGTGCAGGCCTTGCCAACTGCTTTGCGGCCCTCTGAGTCGCTTGAATCAACGCCTCCTGCTGCCGGTGGCGCTGCCCGTTCGCCCGCCATCGCGCGCATGGATTGGGCCGAGTTGCGCAGCAGCGCGGCCGCTTGCCAAGCTTGCGCGCTGTGCGGCGGGCGCAGCAATAGCGTGTTCGGTGCCGGGCCTGTTCGCGCCGATTGCCTGGTCGTGGGTGAGGCGCCGGGCGAGCAAGAGGACGCTCAGGGTGAGCCCTTTGCCGGCCAATCCGCGCAGCTGCTGGGCAATATGCTGCGGGCCATCAATTTGTCGTTCGCCCTCGATCCCAATTCTGTCGTGCCCGAGCAGCAGGTGTATTTGAGCTCGGCCCTGAAGTGCCGCCCGCCGCCGGGCAGTACGCCCGGCGCGGCCGAATTGGAACAATGCCGACCCTATCTGGCGCGGCAAATCGAGTTGGTCAAGCCGCGCGTGATTTTGGCCATGGGCCGACTGGCGGTGCAGACCTTGCTCGGCAGCAGTGAGCCTTTGGGCCGGCTTCGCGGGCGCGTGCATGATTACCAGGGCTCGCCGGTGATCGTCACCCTGGCTCCCAGCTATTTGTTGCGCAATCTGGGCGAGAAGGCGCGTGCTTGGGAAGATCTTTGCCTTGTGCAAGCGACGCTGCAAGGCTTGGGGCCGCGATGAGTGCCATACCCGCACCTGGTCCGATTGAGCATGGTTTGCGTTTCATTGCAGATCATCTGGGCGGCTTGCTGGCGCTGTATGACGCCAAGACCCAGTCTTGCTTGTTCGCCAACCGGGCCTATGCGCAGGCCTTCGGCTGCGATGCACAAACGGTGCTGGGGCGCAGCTTCGCCGAGCTGATCGGCCCGACCGCATGGCGTTTGGTTCAGCCGCAGCTGGAGCGTCTCTTGCAAACGCGCCAGCCGGTGCACCATGGGCTGGATTTGCTGGCCGTCGATGGCGCCAGTCGCTGGAATCAGGTCGATCTGACGCCACAGCTCGATGTTGACGGGGGTGTGAGCGCCGTCTTGGTGCAGCTGTCGTACAAGGCGCCGCGCTTGGCGGCCGACTTCGCGGTGCTGGAGTCCGAGGCCCGGCTGGACAAGTTCATGCAAGCCTCGGTCGAAGGCATTGCCTTTCACTGCGAGGGAATGATCACCGATGCCAATCCGCCCTTGTGCGACTTGCTTGGCTACCGCTTGCAGGACCTTTTGGGGCGTCCCGCCTTGGATTTTGTCGCGCCGCGGTGCCGAGACCGGGTCGCGGCGGTGATGGAGGCTCGCGACGAGCTGACGTTCGAGTCCGAGATGATGCACCGCGATGGGCATGGCATTGCGGTGGAGCTGATTGTGCGCAGCATGGAGCGCGGCGCCGAGCGGCTGCGCATGTGCATCGTGCGCGATATTCGCGAACGGCTTGCCGCTCAGGCCCGCATCCAATACCTTGCGCGGCACGACGGTTTGACCAGCTTGTTGAACCGCAGCGCTTTTATGGAGCAGGTGCAGACCTTGATCCTGCAGGCATCCGCGGCGGCCCAGCTCAAACCCACGCCGCAGCAGTTTGCGTTGCTCTTCATCGATCTCGATAACTTCAAGCGCGTCAATGATTCGCTGGGGCATCTGGAGGGCGACAAGGTCTTGAAGACAGTGGCCGAGCGCATCAGCGAATGCCTGCGCGGCACCGACCTGGTGGCGCGTTTCGGCGGCGATGAGTTCGTCATCTTGCTGGGTGATGTGCAGTCGCGCGCCGATGTGCTGGTGGTGTTGATGGCGCTGCTGGCGGTGGTTGAAGTGCCGGTCAATGCCGACGGCTGCGTGCTGACCGTCACGCCCTCGATCGGCGTGGCCATGTATCCGACGCATGGCGCGCGCGCCGAGGATTTGATTCAACATGCCGATATGGCCATGTATCTGGCCAAGGCCAAGGGCCGCGCCAGCTACTGTTTTTATGAGCCCAGCCAGGCCGACAGCGCTTATGCGGAGCTGGTCTTGGAGAGCCAGTTGGTACAGGCCATCGAGCGCAATGAGTTCGTGCTGTATTTTCAGCCGCAGGTGTCAGCAGCGACTGGTGAGCTGGTCGGGGCCGAGGCCTTGTTGCGCTGGCGCCATCCGCAGCGCGGCCTGCTCGGCCCCGATGTTTTCATCGACGTGGCCGAGCGGCACCGGCTGATGTTGGATCTGGGCGCCTGGGTGATGCGGGCGGCGGCCGAGCAGGCACGCGTCTGGCATCAGAGCGGCATTGCCCCGGTGCGCATCGCCGTCAATCTTTCCCGCATGGAATTCCGCCTCGATGGTTTCGCCGAATTGGTGGCCGAAGTCTTGAATGATTTGGGCGTGCCCGGCGCTTGGCTGGAGCTGGAGCTGACCGAGCGCATGTTGATGGATGAAATCGCCAGCGCGCCGGCCACTCTTGCGGCTCTGCGTGCCCAGGGCCTGACGGTGTCGGTCGATGACTTTGGCACCGGCTACACCTCCTTGGCGCACCTAACCCGGCTGCCGCTGGATAAGCTCAAAATTGATCAGAGCTTTGTGGCGCCCTTGCCCAACGATCAGGGCGCAGCGGCGATCGTGCGGGCGGTGATTCAAATGGCTGCGGGCCTGGGGCTGCAGGTCAGCGCCGAGGGCGTGCGGACCGCTGCACAACGAGACTTGTTGCTTGAATGGGGTTGCGATGGCCTGCAGGGTGAAATGATAGGCGAGCCGATGTCGGCGCAGGCCTTCGAACATTGGTTGGCGCAGCGCTGATGAGCACCGACAAACAAAGCAACCCGCTGGACCAGTTGATACGCCGGTCCATCAAGGACGCAGGCGACTGGCTGGCTTTTGACCATTTCATGGCGCTGGCGCTGTACGCCCCTGACCTGGGTTATTACAGTAATCAGCGGCGCAAGTTCGGGCTCATGCCCAGCGCCCAAGAAGGCGGCTCAGACTTTGTCACCGCGCCCGAGATGTCGCCCCTTTTTGGCCGCGCGCTGGCCGCTCAGGTCGGCCAGGCTTTGGCGGCCACCGGCACCGATGAGGTCTGGGAATTCGGAGCCGGCACGGGTGCGCTGGCCGCGCAAGTGCTGCAAGCGCTGGATGAGCAAGGCCAGGCAGTCGTTCGGTACAACATCGTTGATCTGTCCGGCCGCCTGCGCCAACGCCAAGCGGAGCGCCTGAGCGCCTGGGGTGACAAGGTGCGCTGGCTGGACCAATTGCCCGAATCTTTCGAGGGCGTGGTGCTGGGCAACGAGGTCTTGGACGCGATGCCGGTGCAACTCTTGGCTTTTGATGGGCAGGCCTGGGCCGAGCGCGGCGTGGCTGTCGACGAGGAAACCGACGCGCTGGTCTTTGCGGACAGGCCCAGCATGGCGCGGCCGCCGGTGGATGAGGCTCAGCCGTTCGCGCCCGGCACGGTGACCGAAATTCACCCGCAGGCTGAAGCCTTTGTGCGCACCTTGGCGTCCAGTTTGCGGCGCGGCGCGGTGTTCCTGATCGACTATGGTTTCCCCGAGGCCGAGTATTACCACCCGCAGCGCAGCGGCGGCACCTTGATGTGCCATCACGAGCACCGCGCCGATGCCGACCCGTTGGTCTTGTTGGGCCAGAAGGACATCACCGCGCATGTCAACTTCACTGGCATCGCCCTGGCCGGCCAAGAGGCGGGCCTGAGCGTGCTCGGCTACACCAATCAAGCCCATTTCTTGTTCAATTGCGGCCTGGTGTCGCTGTTGGAGTCAGCCAGCTTGGCCGAGCGCGTGATGGCGCACAAGCTGATCGCCGAGCATGAGATGGGCGAGTTGTTCAAGGTCATCGGCTTCGCGACCGGCGACGGTTTTGACGCCATCGGCTTCAGGGCCGGTGACCGCTCACACAGCTTGTAGGCGTGCTTGTAGCGCGAGCAGGGCGTTCAACCTCGCGGCCTGCACCGCCCGGCCAATCGCGGGCCCGGTCTTGCCTTCGGCCAAGGCTGCGGCGCTGACCGCAGCCAGATCAATGCCCAAAGTCGCCTGCAGGTCCTTCAGCAGATGCTCACGCTGCGGATAAGGCTTTTGCGCCAGCCCGAGCCGGCCCCGTGCGTCGCATTCGCAGGCCCAGAGCATGTGCTCGAAACGTTCCGGCCGGCGCCAGGCGTCGCAGCGCTCCAGCAGACGCAGCCTGGCCTCGGCGCCAAAGGCCTCGCTCTGGTGCACATGGGTATGCTCTCGCGCGACCAGCTCGGCCAGTTCTCGGCAGTCGCTCGGCACCCGCCAGCGCTCGCTCAAGCGCTTGAGCAGCGGCACGCCGCGGGCTTCATGGCCGATATGGCGCGGCAACAATTCAGCCGGCGTCAGCGCTTTGCCGAGGTCGTGGCAGAGGCAGGCGAAGCGCACGGCCAGCGGCGCGCCAAGATGCGCGCATTGATCCAGTACCAGAGCCAAGTGAGCGCCGGTGTCGATCTCGGGGTGATGAGCGGCCGGCTGAGGCACGCCGAACAATGCCTCGACCTCAGGCGCAATGCGCGCCAGCGCGCCGCATTCGCGCAGCACCTCCAACATCCTGGACGGCTGATCTTCCATCAGCCCCTTGGCGAACTCCTGCCAGACCCGCTCGGCCACCAGGGCATCCACCTCGCCTTGCGCGACCATCTGGCGCATCAAGGCCAGCGTTTCGGGCGCGACGCTGAAGTCGGCAAAACGAGCCGCGAAGCGTGCCAGACGCAAGATGCGCACCGGATCCTCGGCAAAGGCCGGCGACACATGGCGCAAGACCTTGTTCGTCAAATCTTGCTGGCCGCCGTAGGGGTCGGTGACGGCTCCGCACTCGTCCTGCGCCATCGCATTGATCGTCAGATCCCGCCGCGCCAGGTCTTGTTCCAGTGTTACCTCGGGTGAAGCCTGGAAGTCAAAGCCGTGGTAGCCGGGCGCGGTTTTGCGCTCGGTGCGCGCCAAGGCGTATTCCTCATGCGTTTGAGGATGCAAAAAAACCGGGAAGTCGCGGCCCACCTGCGTGTAGCCTGCCTTGAGCATGGCTTGCGGGTCAGCCCCCACGACCACCCAGTCACGGTCTTTGCCAGCCAAACCCAGCAGCCTGTCACGCACCGCACCGCCCACCAAATACTGTTTCATCGCTTCACTGCCCGCCTTGTTCGGTGCTTTTTGCAACACGGAGGTCTATTTTTGACATGGTCTTGTCATGAATTGACTGCAATTGATGATCCGTTCGGTCGACATTCATGTTGCAGTGCAAAAAAACCAACGCAACCACCTGACTGAGGGGGTGCAAATCGAAAACTCGCTGCTACAGTTCGCTTCAGGGAGTTGATTCACAGGTCCCTAGCTTCGCCCGCTGGGCAAAACCAATAGAGAGTGAACTATGTCTAAACTGAATTTTATCGCCGCCGCTGTGCTGGCCGCTTCTTCTTTGTCCGCAAACGCACTGACCCGCGACCTCGGTACGATGGATCCGACCGGTCCTGATAGCAACAGCTTGTCTGTGAAATACAAGACGCTCACTACTTTCAGCGATTCTTGGATCTTCACCATCGGGGCACCTTCGGATGTCTCCTTTGGCGCCCAATCTTCGTTCACTGCACTGGCAAATCAGATTCAGAACTTCTCTGGCGTTTTGACTGGCTATGGCGCGTTGACAAAGACAGTCGACGTCGTGAAAAACCAAGTTAATTTGGGCTGGTCCGGTCAACTGGCTGCTGGCGATTATGAGGTCGTGATTACAGGCAAGACTTTGGTCTCCAACACTTCCTACACTGGCCAAGTTGTGACTACACCAGTTCCTGAGCCAACAACCTACGCCCTGCTGTTGGGTGGTTTGGGTGTTGTCGGCTTCGTGGCTCGTCGCCGTAAGGCTGCCTAATTTTTAGGCAAGTAAACTCATCGGGCCGCAAGGCCTGATTCGCAAAGAGCGCCTTGGTGGCGCTCTTTGTCATTTTTGGGTCAAAAAACCGTCACAAATCCCGAACGCATGCCGGTCGTACTGGATCAACTTGATCACAAGGTGTGCCCAAACTGTCATCGGTCTAAATGGTTCACTCATAGGTCTCACCTATCAAAAGCTTGCTGTGCAATGAGAGGTTCAATTTGAAGTGCAAATTGCCTCAGGGTATGCCCCAGTTCGTGTGAAGAATCACGAACTACACCCCCTAGATGGGGGGGCATCAAAATTAAGTCGCACTGTTAGAGTGGCCTCAAGGGATTTGATTTGCAGTTCCCTGGCCGGCCCAGTCGGGCTTAACTTTCTTGAGGTTGAACCATGAAAAAGCTGAATTTTGTTGCTGCAGCTGTGCTGGCTGCGTCGTCCTTTGCCGCATCTGCGGTTACCACACCGTGGGGTCAGCACGACGCCATCGAATTTGGCACTGGCTCTGCGGTAGGGGCGAATTCGATCATTTCTGATTTCTTTACCTTCACATTGGCCGCGCCTGTATACACAGTGGCCGTTGCTGTCACGAATGACACTGCGCCGCCGACTACATTTGCAAACCTGATTAACGCCTCTTTGACTCTGTGGGACGTAACGAACAACGTCGTGGTAGGTACGGTGAATTTTGATTCGACGGCAGTTACCAAGGATTTTGGCAGCTTGGCTGCTGGTAGCTACAAGTATGCGGTGTCAGCGCAGGTGGCAGCTAATGCAATTGGGGGCTCATACCTTGTGACTTCTTCAGTGACGCCAGTGCCGGAGCCAAGCACCTACGCCCTGCTGTTGGCCGGTCTGGGTGCCATCGGTTTCGTTGCTCACCGCCGCAAGTCTGCCTAATTTTTAGGTCAAGCACGAAGTTGGGCTGCAAAGCCCAGTCTGTAAAGAGCGCCCTGGTGGCGCTCTTTGTCATTTCTGGGGTGGTTTTGCGCTTGGAGCGAGTGCCTACGATGGGCGGCAAATGCGCAATGTCTAAAAACCAGCAGGCATTAGTGACAAAAGTGTGGAACAGCGCACAATTTCTTGTGAAGTCCCCCCGAACAGGGGGAAGGCAGATAGAACTTGGGTCGCTACAGTGCGGAGCAAGGGAGCTAAGACAGGTTCCTGGACCGGCCCAGGGTGGGCGCATTTAATTCTCAAAGAGTAAAGAATGAAAAAATTGAATTTTGTCGCCGCAGCTCTGTTGGCCGTTTCGTCGTTTGCTTCTTCGGCTGCTTCAGTGAATTTGGGCTCCGTTACATTTGACGGCCCAGAGTTCGCCACTTTTGCCAAGGGCAATTTGACTGGCGCGTTCGATCTGTTTTGGACTTTCCAGCTGGATCAAAACTCCAAGGTGTCGTCCAGCGTTACCAGCCAAATTAACGGTATCAAGGATGTTGACTTCACCAGCGTGTACCTGACCGACGGTAGCAACACCGTGGCGGCCTACGAAAACAAGGGTACCGACGCAAGCGAGCAGTGGGTTTTGAATTCGGTCGCACTGAACTCAAACGTGACTTACCAAATCCACACTGTGGGCACCGCTTACAACAAGGCAGGTTTTGCTGGCGAATTGTCGGTCACAGCCGTGCCTGAGCCAACGACCTACGCCCTGCTGTTGGCAGGTCTGGGTGCCGTCGGTTTCGTGGCTCGTCGCCGCAAGGCTGCCTAAATTTTAGGCAAGCCAAGACTTTGGGCCGCAAGGCCCGATATGAAAAGAGCGCCCTGGTGGCGCTCTTTTTTATTTCTGGCAGCTGTTCTGGCCTAAGCACTCAGGCCTTTTGCCGATAGGGCTCCTCAAAGTCCAAAAAGTCCTGCTCTGCCATCGCGTCCTTGACCCATGCGGCCACGGCCGGGTGCTGCTCAATGGCCTGCGCATAGGCCGCAGCCTGCTCGCTCAAGGGCAGGCCGTAGCGTGTGACGCGCATTACCACCGGCGCGAAATAGGCATCGGCAGCGCCAAAGGGGCCAAACAAAAAGGGCCCGCCGCTGGCGGCCAGCGCTTCGCTCCAGAGGGCGTCCATGCGCGCCAGGTCGGCGCGCAAGCCCGGCTCGCTGTTCAGCAGCTTGGCGCCGACTTCGCGCAGATCGGCATCGATATTCATCGGGCATAGGCCGCGCAGCTTGCCAAAGCCTGCATGCATTTCGGCGCACAAGCTGCGGGCACGGGCGCGTTGGCGGGCGTCGCGCGGCCAGATCGCATGCTCGGGGTGCAGGTCGGCGAGGGCTTCGGTGATGGCCAAGGTGTCCCACACGGCGAAACCATCGTCTTCGACCAGCACCGGCACCTTGGCCGTAGGCGTGACCGGCTGCAAGGCGCGGTAAAAGGCCGAATCCGGCGTGAAGTCAAAACGCAGCTTGACCTCTTCGAAGGGGATGCCGAAGGCCTTCAGCAGCACCCAGGGCCGCATGGACCAGGACGAGTAGTTCTTGTTGCCGATCAAGAGTTTCATGCCTTCTCCTCGCAAAAAATTGAGGCCTGAGCATAGCCAAGCAGCGCGGCCTTATGGCTGATGTTTATGCAAGCCAGTGATGCAGCTTGCGCATCAATCAATCAATCCCGCGCGGCGCGCCAAGCTTCCAACCTTGCGCAGCCTTGGCCGGCGCTCAAGTAGTCCGGCAACACGGCGGCCATCGACTGCGGCTTGAGGCCCAAGGTTTCGAGGCCCGGCAACAAGCCGCTGGCCACATTGGCGACTTGCATCGAAGCCAGGTTGTCGCGCGACATCAAGGGCTCGCCCGGCATCATCTCCATCACGACCGCCTGCGCCCAGGCCAGCGGCGCGGGCAGCGCAAAAATCGGCCGCGCGTGTCCGCTGATCTGCCCGGCAAGGCCGGCGATTTGCGCCAGGCTCAACACTTGCGGACCGGCTAACTCATAGGTCTGACCGATGGTATTGCGGTCTTGCACGCAGGAGACGATCGCTCCGGCCACGTCCTCGACCCAGACCGGCTGAAACTTCACCGCTGCGCCAGCCAAGGGCAGCACAGGAAAAACCGACTGCAGCTTGGCAAACAGATTGACAAACCGGTCCCTGGCCCCGAACACCACCGAGGGGCGCAGGAGCGTCAATTCCAGCTCTGCGCCTTTCAGCACCGCCTCGCCGGCTGCCTTGGAGCGCAAATAGCGAGAGGGTGCAGGGCGGCCGTCATCGCGCAGCCCCAGGGCGCTGACATGGATCAGCCGCCGCACGCCGCTGGCAGCACAAGCCTCGGCCAAGCGGCGTGGCAAGTCCACATGGGCGCGCTCGAACTGCGCCTCGCTGCCCTGCAAAATCGCGATCAGATTGATCACGACATCATGGCCGGACAGCAGGCCTTCGAGCTGGCCGGGCTCGTGCACATCGGCCTGCAACACCGTCAGGCCGGGCAGGCCTTGAATGGTTTGCGCGTGGGCCAAACGCCGGGTCGGCACGGTGATGCGCGCCCGCCCGCCGTAAGCGCGGGTGAGCTGCTCACACAGGCTGCGCCCGATGAAGCCGCTGCCCCCCAGAATCAGGATGTTCGGATTGCTCGTGTTCATCATCGTCATTGCTGTTCTTCCGGGGTGATGGTGGGGCTGGCGTCGCGGGGGCCGATGGGTGGGCCCAGGCGCTTGCGCAGGCTGGCATTGTCCAAGCCCAGTACCTGGGCATAGAGGGCCGAATTGGTCAGCACTTTTTTGACATAGTCGCGGGTCTCGTTGAAGGGGATGTTCTCGGCCCAAACTGCGGCCTCCAGAACACTGCCTTCGCGCCAGCGTCGGGGCCGTCCGGGCCCGGCGTTATATGCAGCAGCCGCCATGGCCATGGAGCCGCCAAAGTCATCCAGCACCAACTTCAGGTAGCTGGCACCAATCTTGATATTGAAGTCGCGGTCCATCATGTATTCGGGCCGGAACTCGGCCCCGATCTTTTTGGCCGTCCAGCGTGCGGTGGCCGGCATCACCTGCATCAGACCCGATGCACCGACATGCGAGCGCGCATCCATCACAAAGCGCGACTCCTGCCTGACCAGGCCGTAGACATAGGCCGGGTCAACCCCGACCTCGCGCGACTTGGCCAGCAGCTGTTGGCGGTGCGGCGTCGGGAAGCGCTGCGCCATGTCGATCTCCAGGCGGCTGCGCTCGCTGGTGTTGATGCAGCGGTCCCAAATTTCGCGATCGCAGGCCTCTTGCGCGGCGGCACGCAACTCGCGGTCGCTCATGCGCATGAGGCTGAAGTTCCATTCCCTGACGCCTTCATTGCGCAGACCCAAATCAATCAAGAGCAAGGCGCTGTTCAAGCCGGCATGGGCTTGCGCTTGCTTGCGTTCCGCCGCCGTCAAGGGGCTGGGTGCGGCGGGCAGTGGCAGGGTCAGGCCGAGTTCCTCGCCGGCCAAGCGGCCATAAAAAGTCAAGGGCGACACGGTGGCCAGCAGCAGGCCGCGCGCTTCGGCGCGGATCGCCTCTCCAGGCGCTCCGTCGGCCGCACTGGCCAGCAGCGCCCGCGCCCGCCAGAACTGCCAGGTGGGGTCGGCCTGATCGGCGGGGCTCATCTTGCCGATGACCTGCAGCACCTGCGGCCAATCACCGGCGCGCATGGCGGCTCGGGCCGCCCAGGCCATGGTTTCGCTGCTCCATTCGGGTTGGGGCTGTTTGTGTTTGGCCTGCTGTTTGAACGCACGCTCAAAATATTCGTTAGCTTCTGGCTGCAGTTTGAAGGCAGCTTGGCGGCCAATTTGCGCCCAGGCCCAGGCGGCCAAATCATGCGGCAGCTCGGCCTCCCAGCGCCCACGCATCAAGTCGGCCGCTTGGGCCGGGTCATTGGCCGCCACGCGCATCAAGGCCAAGGTCGCCAGCTCGGTGTGGGTGCGTGCGCCGCCCTTGGCTTTGCGGTTGATGAAGCGGGCCGGGTTGTCTTGCAACTCGGCCAAGGCCAGCTCGACCGGCTTGCCCAGCAGTCCGGCAGCTTGTTTGGCCGCGCGCGGGCGCAGCGCCTCGACGCTCAGGCGCAGCTTCAGCCACACATCGGCAGGGCTGAATTGCTTGGCTTCAAGCAGGGTAGAGGCCAGCAACTGGCAGCCATCGTCGCCTTCGCGCTGCGCAATCCAAGCCGCCCGCGCTGGCTCGGCCACATTGCGCCCGTTCAGGTGCTCGACCAGCAAGGCATAGCAAGCGACCTCGCGGTCATCGCGCATCTGAAAACGGGGGTGATCAATGGCAAAGTTTTTCCAGTCCCGCCTGCGCCCAAGCTCCAGCAACCAGTCATTGCGCAGCCTGTCCTCGACATAGCTACCCGGCCAGCGCGCATAAAAAGCCGTCACCTCGGGCTGGCTGACTTCGCCCAGGCGCAGACCCAGCTCCCAATAGGCGATCCAGGGTGCCAGCGGATGGCGCTGCGCCTGTGCGACTTCGTTGATGGCGGCCAAGCGCTTGCGATCTTTGCGGCGCTGTGCGTCGTGGGCTTCAAGGACTAAATCGGGTTGGGCGGTCTGGGCTGCCGCTGCCGTCGTTTGCGTCTGGGCGCGTGCAGGCGCGCCCATTGCCAATGCCAGGGCCAAGGCCGTTGCACCTAACGCTCCATATACTGCTGAGAAATTCCGCTTGCGCATCAAAGGGTACCGTGTCCAGTTTTCAATCAATATCTTCATCGCTTCCGCATGAGCGCCCGGCTTTGCGGACTCACTTGCTGGCCCAGCGAGCCGCCTGGGCCGCCACCCCCGCAGCGCATGCCGCTGCCGGCAGTTTGGGGCAACAGCTGCGCCGTTTGCTGGAGCAACTGGAGCCGCAGTGCCTGGGTTTGTTTTGGCCGCTTGAGGGGGAATTTAACGCAGCCGAGCACTTGGCGTCCTTGTTGGGCTCAGGAAACCTCGGCTTGCACGAAGAATCTTTGCCGATTGCAGCCCAGGATGATGATGAGGACGAGGGGGAAGACTCGCCGCCTGAGCCCATGCAATGGGCCTTGCCCTACGCCTACAAGGCCCCGCGCCGCATGGACTACCGGCGCTGGGACGGCAGCACGCCGACCGTTCAAGACGAGTGCGGTATAGGCAGTAGCAAGGGCGCGGTGCTGGTGCCCGACTTGGTGCTGGTGCCCTGCGTGGGCTTCACCCGCGAGGGCTACAGGCTCGGCTATGGCGGCGGTTATTACGACCGCTGGCTGGCCGCGCATCCCGGCGTCACCAGCATTGGTTTGGCTTGGTCCTTCAGTGAATGTCATTTTGCGGCCGAGCCGCATGACCAGCCGCTGACACTGATTCTGACTGAGCGCGAAACCATTTCGCCCTAGGGTAAGGTTTCGCCAATATCGATGCGCGCCTGTGCCGCCTGGGTCAGCAGCCAGTCATTGAACATCAGCACCTCTGGTCGGGTCTTGCTGTGGCGGGACAGCAGCAGCCAATAGGCGATGGGGCTGCTCATGCGGCCGGCCGGGCCGAAGGGCTCGATCAAATCGCCGCGCTGCAGCTGCTCGCTGACCAGTGCGACCCGCGCCAGCGCCACCGCTTGCCCGCCTAAAGCCGCTTGAACTTGCTGGTAGGTGAAGTTCAGATACATCCAGCGGCGCGGCTGCAAGTCGGCCGCGCCATGCTCGCGCAACCAGCGCCGCCAGCCGAGAAACTCTGCCGTCGGGCGTTGGTCATCCTCTTCGGCCAGGGTGTAGTGGGCCAGATCGGCAGGCTGACGCAGCGGTGGGCGCTCGCCCTGGTCGCCTTGGGCCGACAGCCAGCGGCTGACCACCGGCGTCAGCGTCTCGCCGAACAAGCGCTCAGCTCCTGGCGGCATATTGCCGGCCGCCGTATAGCGCAGCGCGATGTCGAACTCGCTGTCGTCCAGCTCTATCACCTGATCGTTGGCTGAGACGCGGATGTCGATGTCTGGATGCTCGCGCTGGAAGGCCTCTAACCTCGGAATCAACCAAAGCGAGGCAAAGGAGGCAAAGGTTGTCACGTTGACGACCCGGCGGCCGCGCGCCTGGCGCAGCTGGCGCACCGTTTGGTCAATCCGCTCCAGTGCGGCGATGGTGCTTGCTTGCAAGGCGGCGCCGTCGCTGGTCAGCTCGACATGGCGGGTGCCGCGCAGAAACAGGCTGAAGCCGAGTTCTTCTTCGAGCGAACGGATCTGCCGGCTGATCGCCGACTGAGTCAAAAACAACTCATCGGCCGCGCCGCGAAAGCTCAGGAGGCGGGCCACCGCCTCGAAGGCGCGCAAGGAGCCTACGGAGAGCGGTCGTTGGCGGGTCGGTTTTTGATGCGGGACGGCGGGCGCTTGATTCATGCGTGAATGGTATCAATCCCGTGCGCCCATCTCATTGGACCTGCCGCCAGGCTGTCTCTAGTATTCAGGCCCATAGACGGCGCCGATTGCGCGGTCAACTGGAGGTAAATGAATGATGAGCTATCCGCAAGCATTGTGGGCCTTGGCGCCGGGCGAGGCCATGAGTCTGGACATCGGCCCAGGTGCCCGTGAACTGGCCGTTGCCCAAGGGCGTGTGTGGCTGACGCAGCAGGGCCGGGCGCAGGCGCCGGCCGAGGATCTGTGGCTGGAGGCTGGCCAAAGCGTGGCGCTCGCGTCCGGCAGCCGGGTCGTGCTTGAAGCTTGGCCGCAAGCCGCCTTTCAATTGCTGGTGCCGCCGGGGGCTTGTCGGCCTAATCAGCCGCCTTGTAAATCAGCACCTTGAGCGAGCGGTCTTCTGAGATGTCTGCAAACGCCGGCGGGTTGGCCACGCGCCCTACAAAAGCCAGCTGGGGCGCAAGCTCCAGCATTTGATCCAGCAAAAAGGCCAGGCCCAGCTTGGGTGTGTTCAGGCAAAGCATGGCGTGGCCGCCCGGCGCCAGCAGATTGGGCAGGCGACGCAGCAAGCGGGCGTAGTCCTTGGTGGCGACAAAGCTGCCTTTTTGAAAGCTGGGCGGATCGAGAATGATCAAGTCATAGGGGCCGCTGCGGCTGATCTTGCCCCAGGAATTGAAGATGTCATGGGCCAGAAAACTGGCCCGTGCGGGTTTGCCGTCGAGCCCGTTGATTTGGTGATTTTGGCGGCCGATATTGAGCGCGCCACTGCTCATGTCCACATTGACGACACTGCCGGCCCCCGCTTGCAAGGCCACCACCGAAAAGGCGCAGGTGTAGGCGAACAGGTTCAGTACCTTGATGCCGGGTCGACTCTGCGCATGTTCGCGCACCCAGCGCCGCCCGCCGGCCATATCGAGAAACAGGCCGTGGTTTTGCCCCTTCAGCAGATGCACTTGATAGCGCGAGTCTTGCTCGGATACGAGATGCGGCTCAGGCACGCTGCCGCTGAGCAGCCGCGTTTCGCTGCGGCCTTCATCCCGGTATTGATAGACCAAGTCTAGCGGTCGGTCAGGTGCCAGGTCTTGCCAGCGCGCCGTCAGGGCCGCGTGGATGAGCTTCAAGTCATCTTCCGACGCAGGCTCAAAACTGGTCAATAGAAAGACCGGTGGGAAGGCGTCCAGCGCCCATTGCTCGCAGCCCGGGAAGCGGGCACCGCGACCGTGGAAGATGCGCTGGGCGTCAAGGGGGAGGCCCATCGTGGCGATGGCGCTCAGCAAGGCTTGCATAGAGGCGGGACCGGGTGAAAGTGAGAATCAAGCTTGGCGCTTGGTCGCCATTTTCGACCCTGGCTTTGCTGTGCCGGTCTTTGGCTTGGACTTGGACTTTTTCGGCGGCTTCTTTGCCGTGGCGGCGCGCAATGCCGCGCCCAGGGCCAAGCGGCCCCAAGCATCCATCAGTGCGGGCGACTCCATCGCCTCCTCCGGCGCGACGAAATAGTTCAGGCGCATGACTTGACCCTCGCGCTCGTACTGAAACGGCGCGCAGCCGGCGGCCTCGAACAGAGGGCGGGTTTGCGCATCGGCTTTCAGATAGAGCTGGTCGAAGGCAATGATGGCGATAAAGAAGTCGCCGGCGTAAATGCCCCAGCCGCCGAACATGCGGCGGCTGCGCAAGGGCCCCAGCGGCGCCAGCAACTCCATGCAGTGATCAAGTAATTCTTTGCTTGCCATGGCTCAAATATAGGGTCTCAACGAAGTTGGCCGCCCTATGGTCTGCCCACACAATCGGGGTAGCCGCCAGCAGAGCTACTTGGAAAGCTGGCCCGCAGTTTCTTTGTTGGGAGGAATTGTCCGTGGATATGAATGACCGCGCCGCCTTGCGCCACAAACTGATTCAGGCGCGCCTGGATCTGCCAAATCGTTTGGAACTGGCCGAGTATTTGCAGGAGGTTTTGCGCGTTTGGCTTTTGCGCCGAACCGAGTTGACCATTGGTGCTTACTGGCCGATCAAGGGTGAGTTTGACCCCTTGCCGGCACTCTACCGCTGGGGCGAGGATCATCCGGAACGCAGGATTGGCTTGCCGGTGGTGGACAAGGCCCTGGGCACGCTGCGCTTTCATGTCTGGTACCCCGGTTGCCCGATGGAGGAGGATGCTTACGGCATCCCCAAGCCGAAAGACACCGAGGTCTTTGAGCCCCAACTTTTGCTGGTGCCTTGCGTGGGCTTTGGCCCTTGCGGCCTGCGGCTGGGTTATGGCGGCGGCTTTATGGACCGCACCTTGGCGGCCTTGCAGCCGCGCCCGGCCACGGCCGGCATTGGCTATGCGCATGGCTTTCAGCCCATGTTGAAGGCCGAAGCCCATGACGTACCGCTGGACGCCATGCTGACCGAGGAAGGTGTGGTGTGGGACTGCAATGGTTGAGAATGCAGGCATGACTACTTACGCACAACACCTGAGCCAGCTGCAAGCCCAAGCCGAAAGCGCCCTGGCGCGCACCGGCTTTGACGCTTTGCTGATCGCCTCCGGCATCGAGAAATACGCGTTCCTGGATGACCGCCCCTATCTCTTTCAAGCCAACCCGCATTTCAAGCATTGGCTGCCGCTGAGCAATCATCCGAACAGCTGGATCGTGGTGCGCCCCGGCCACAAGCCTCGCGTCGTCTACTACCAGCCCGATGATTACTGGCATGTGCCGCCAAGCAGCCCGACCGGCGAGTGGGTCGATGCGGTTGAGTTGATCATCATCAGCCGCGCCGAGGAAGCGGCAGCGCATTTGCAACTGCCCGGGCGCCTAGCCATCATTGGCGAAGCGGATGCGCGCCTGGCCGGGGTGGAGCCCAATAATCCGCAAGACTTGCTGAACCTGCTGCATTACCAGCGCGCACGCAAGAATGGCTATGAGCTGGACCAGATGCGTGCCGCCTCACGCCGCGCCGCGCCCGCGCATCTGGCCGCACGTGATGCTTTTCTGGCCGGCGCGTCCGAGGCCGAGATTCACCGCGCCTATCTTGTCGCTGCGGGCCACACCGACCGCGATCTGCCCTACGGCAATATCGTCGCGTTGAACGAGCATTGCGCCGTGCTGCATTACCAGTACCAGGATGTGCAGCGGCCGGCCGAGAGTCGCTCTTTCCTGATTGACGCTGGCGCTCAGGTCAATGGTTATGCCTCGGACATCACGCGCACTTGGAGCCAGGGTGGCGACGCCGACTTTGACGCCCTGCTCGCGGCGATGGAGGCTGCGCAGCTGGCGCTGGTGGACGAGGTGCGCGACGGGGTCGACTACCGCGACATCCATCTCAGCACGCACCGCCATCTGGCCGGCATTCTGCAGGCGCAAGGCATCGTCAAGATGAGTGTGGAGGCCATGCTTGAGCAAGGCGTGACGTCCATCTTCATGCCACACGGTATTGGCCATTTGCTGGGCCTGCAGGTGCACGACATCGGCGGTTTCATGGCCGATGAATTTGGCCAGCTTGCGCCCAAGCCCGAGGGCCACCCCTATCTGCGTCTGACCCGCAAGCTGCAGGCCGGCATGGTGGTGACGATAGAGCCGGGTCTGTATTTCATCCCGACGCTGTTGCGTCAGCTGCGCGCCGGCCCTGCGGCGGCGGTCAATTGGCCCTTGGTCGAGCACCTCAGTCGCTTCGGCGGCATACGCATCGAAGATGATGTGGTCTGCCGGGCAGAAGGCGGGCCGGAGAATATGACGCGGGAGGCCTTCGCTGCGCTTTGACCAAGAAAAAAGCCGCTGCAGCCTGAAAAGGCGCAGCGGCTTTATTTGGCTAAGCTCGCTTAGAAGCGCATGCCCAAGCCAACGCCGACCAGCAGCGGATCAACCTTGAATTCACCGATGTCTGTACCCTTGGAGTAGACGGTAGTCTTGATCTGGACCTTCTTGAGGTCCACGTTCAGGTACAAATTCTTGGCAACTTCAATGTCGGCGCCGATCTGTGCCGACAGGCCCCAGCTGTTGTGCTTCAAGCCCAGGCCCAGAGGTGCGACGTTGGCGTCAAACTGCACGTCCGAGATATTGGTGTAGTTCACACCCAGGCCAACATAGGGGCGGAACATGCTGGTTGGGCTGAAGTGGTACTGCGCGCTCAGTGTCGGGGGCAGATGCTTGAAGCTGCCGATCTTGCCCACGCCGGTGACGGACAGGTCTTGCTTTTGCGGGTAAGTCAGGATCAGCTCAACGGCGACATTGGGGTTGATGAAGTAGCTGATGTCCAACTCAGGCAGCCACTTGTCGTTGATCGAAGCTTCGGCAGGCTTGCCAACAACGCTGGTCAAGGTGGAGCTCAGCTTGGAGCTATTGTCATTGGCCGATTGCAGATGCACGGCGCGCACGCGCACCAACCAAGGGCCTTCTTGTGTGGTCTGGGCTTGAGCCGAGAAGCTGGCCAAGCCCATAGCAGCGGTTGCACAGACGCCAGCGATTGCAGCAGCAAAATTCTTGTTCATTGATCTACTTTCAAAAAGCCGGGAATAGCCCCGATGAAAGAGATTGGAATGCTGCTGAGGGGGTAAACCCTTGATCTAACGCAAAGTCAAAAAAGCCCTCGCGAGGAGGGCTGGGGGCATTTGACTTAACTCAAGAAACTTGGCCGAGCCTGAGGCGTTTACACAACTCCAAGGTCAAGCCTGACTGATTGAGCGTATAGAAATGGATGCCGGGCGCGCCGCCGGCGATCAGGCGTTCGCACACGCGCGTCATCACGTCCAGGCCAAAGGCGCGGATGGAGGCCGCATCGTCCATATAGCCTTCCATCTTCAGCGCCACCCAGCGGGGGATTTCGATGCCGTCACGGGCCGCGAACTGCGCGATACGGGCATAGTTATGGAAGGGCATGATGCCGGGCACGATGGGCGCCGTCACACCGAGTTTGCGCACCTCGTCAACGAAGTTGAAGTAAGCATCCGGGTTGAAGAAGAACTGCGTGATTGCCGAGTTGGCGCCGGCTGCCATCTTGTCGGCGAAGTGCTGCAAGTCCTTGGCGGCATAGCGTTGCTGCGGGTGGTACTCTGGGTAGGCGGCGACCTCGATCTGCCAGTCGGCCCCTTGTGTCTCGCGGATGAAAGCAACCAATTCGGACGCATAACGGAACTCGCCTGCGGTAGCGGTGCCGCTGGGTAGGTCGCCGCGCAGGGCGACCACGCGGCGAATGTTCTGCGCGCGGTAGGTGGCCAGGATTTCGGCGATGTTTTCGCGTGTGGAGCCCACGCAGGACAGATGAGGCGCGGCCTCGAAGCCGGCGCGGGCAATGTCCATCACCGTGCTGAGCGTCTTGTCGCGCGTCGAGCCGCCGGCGCCGTAGGTGACGCTGAAGTAATGCGGATTCAAGACGCTGAGGTCTTGCACCACGGCCTTGAGCTTCTCGGTCCCGACCGGCGTATTGGGCGGGAAGAACTCGAAACTGACAGGGGTGGATGATGTTGTTGTGCTGCTCATGGCGTGTCTTTCACTGTTCCCGGCGCTTGTGCCCAGAGGAAGAATTCTTTATTGCCATCACCGCCGGTGATGGCGCTCTCAAAATAGCCCAGGACCTTCCAGCCCAGGTCTTTGGCGGCATTGCGGGCCTGCGTTTCCAGCAAGGGGTATTGCTTGGCGTCTTTGATCAGGCCGCCACGCGCCAGAGCTTTCTTGCCCAACTCGAATTGCGGTTTGACCAGCAGCAAGACCTGACCCTCGGGCGCTAACCATGCGGCCAGATGGGGCAGGGCGCCCAGCATCGAGATGAAACTCAAGTCACCAACGATGAGCTCAAAGCCGCCTGCCGGCGCGTGCTCGGTCAAGGCCGAGCCGGCCAGTTCGCGCACATGCAGCTGCTCCAGCGCCACCACCTGTGGGTGATTGCGCAAGGTTTCGTGTAACTGGCTGTGGCCGACATCAACGCCGACCACCTTGGCAGCACCCGCCTTGAGCAGGCAGTCGCTGAAGCCGCCGGTGCTTTGGCCCATGTCCAGCACGCACAGGCCGCTCACATCCAGGGCGCTGTGTTTCAGCGCCCCTTCGAGCTTGAGCCCGCCGCGCGACACAAAGCGCAACTCCGCGTCATCGTTGACTCGCAAGTCGCCATGCTCGTTGAGATCCTCACCCGCTTTGCGGATCGCCTGCCAGCCCGCCGGCCCCTGCCATTCGGCCGCACCCGCCGCAATCAGGCGAGCGGCGGCCGAGCGGGTTGGCGCCAGGCCTTTTGAAACTAACAGTTGATCAGCTCGCATAGTTATTCGATTCTCACGGGGCGTAGCGAGCGGTGCTCAGGCTAGGCGGACGGAGCACAGGAACCGGAACGTACTTCCTGTACGTGAGGATTCCGCGCACCGCCCAACGACGCCTGAGCGCCGCGCAGTAGCCCTCAGGCTATCAGTAGCGGTAGGTGTCTTGCTTGTAGGGACCAGCCTTGGGCACCCCGATATACGCCGCCTGCTCATCCGTCAGTTCCGACAGTTGGGCATTCAGCGTTGTCAGCTGCAAGCGTGCCACCTTCTCGTCCAGGTGTTTGGGCAGCACATAAACCTTGCCGATGTCATAGGCGTCCTTGTGCGCAAACAACTCGATCTGAGCGATCGTCTGATTCGCGAAGCTCGATGACATCACATAGCTTGGGTGGCCGGTGCCGCAGCCCAGGTTCACCAAACGGCCCTTGGCCAGCAAAATGATGCGCTTGCCGTCCGGGAAGATCACGTGATCGACCTGCGGCTTGATCTCTTCCCACTCGTACTGCTCCAGCGACGCGACTTCGATCTCGTTGTCGAAGTGGCCGATGTTCGAGACGATGGCGTTGTGCTTCATCGCCAGCATATGCTCGTGACGGATCACGTTCTTGTTGCCGGTGGTGGTGACGAAGATGTCGGCCTTGTCGGCCGCGTATTCCATCGTCACGACACGGAAGCCTTCCATCGCCGCTTGCAGCGCGCAGATCGGGTCGATCTCGGTCACCCAGACTTGCGCCGAAAGCGCGCGCATTGCCTGCGCCGAGCCCTTGCCTACATCGCCGTAACCGGCGATCACGGCGACCTTGCCGGCGATCATCACGTCGGTGGCGCGCTTGATGCCGTCCACCAGCGACTCGCGGCAGCCATAGAGGTTGTCGAACTTGCTCTTGGTGACCGAGTCATTGACGTTGATGGCGCGGAACAGCAGCTCGCCCTTGACCGACATTTCCTGCAGGCGGTGCACGCCGGTGGTGGTCTCTTCGGTCACGCCGAGGATTTCGGCGCTCTTGCGGGTGTACCAGGTGCCGTCGACGGCGATCTTGGCCTTGATGGACGCGAACAGCACGCGCTCTTCTTCGCTGCCCGGCTTGTCCAGGACGCTCAGATCCTTCTCGGCCTTTTGGCCCAGGTGCATCAAGAGCGTTGCGTCGCCGCCGTCGTCCAGAATCATGTTCGGGCCTTCGCCGGGAGTTCCCTTGGCGCCGAAGTCAAAAATGCGGTGCGTGTAGTCCCAGTAGTCGGCCAGCGTCTCGCCCTTGTAGGCAAACACCGGCGTGCCGGCGGCGACCAAGGCGGCGGCGGCCTGGTCTTGGGTCGAGTAGATATTGCACGAAGCCCAGCGCACTTCGGCGCCCAGCGCCTGCAGTGTTTCCACCAGCACGGCGGTCTGGATGGTCATGTGCAGCGAGCCGGTGATGCGCGCGCCCTTGAGTGGCTGAGTCGTCGCGTATTCCTTGCGGATCGCCATCAGCGCGGGCATTTCGCACTCGGCGATATTCATTTCCTTGCGGCCCCAGGCGGCAAGGCTCAGGTCGGCAATATGGTATTGGTCTTTGGACAAGGTGGTGGCAGTCATTGCGAGCTCCTTCATGCAATCTATGAAGCCGCTGCTGTCACCGTATGAGGGATTGCCCAAGCCCGAGGTGGGACTTGGCAAGCGTTCACCCACGCGAAAACGTCAGCGGGTGAGCGCAGTTGCAGGTTCTGCGGGCTTGGCAGCCCATGGTGCAAAACTTTTCCGAGCCTGGCCTGGGTTGTTGAGAACTCAGGTTGCAACGCTCCTCGGAACAGCGGCAATTCTAGCCGCATGCGGTATTTCAATGCGCGGAACAGGGCCAAGATTACGGACAATCGCGCTTATGCAGCCTTTCAGCCTTTGCCCGCCCCAGCGCCTGCGCCATTTGCGCGGCGTCCTGACCGATATCGATGACACGCTGACGGCCCATGGTGAGATTGCGCCGGCCGCATTGGCATCCTTGCAAGCCTTGCATGACTCCGGCGTGCCGGTGATTGCCATAACGGGCAGGCCAAGCGGCTGGAGTGAGCCCTTTGCCTTGGCTTGGCCGCTGCTTGCCATCGTGGCGGAGAACGGCGCCGTGATGCTGCGCCGAGATGAACATGGCCTGTTGCAGCGCGAGTTCAGTCAAGCTGATGAGCGGGTTCGCGAGGCTAATTTCGAGCGCTTGCAGGCCTGTGCGGCCGATGTGCTGCAGCGCGTGCCAGGGGCATGCCTGGCCACCGACTCGGCCGGCCGCCTGACCGATATCGCCGTCGACCACAGCGAGTTCGCACAGTTGGATGCGGCACAGATTGCGGCCGTCTGCGCCGTGATGCGCGCACATGGCTTGGTGGCCACCGTCAGCTCCATCCATATCAATGGTTGGATTGGCGAGCACAACAAATTGTCGGCAGCCATTTGGGCCGTGCCGGCTTTGTTGGGTGAGGCTTTTGATCCCGAACGCTGGCTCTACATTGGCGACTCAGCGAACGATCAGCTGATGTTCGAGCGCTTGCCGCTCACGGTTGGGGTCGCCAATATCGCGCAGTGGGCGCCCCGCTTGCAGCATCTGCCCCTCTACGTGACGCAGGCCGAGCGGGGCGAAGGGTTTGCCGAATTGGCGCAGGCATTGCTTCGGGCCCGAGGCAGTGCTTAAGGCAGACTTGCACCCAAGAACAGAGCCATTCTTTGCAGCTCAATCTCCAAGGCTTGGCGTAGCGCCTTGTCGGGCGGCGGGTGGCTTTCGGCATAGCCGAAGTCGCTGATCAATTGGCCACTCTGGACCGACAGATTCCCCCAGCCCAGTACTTGGCCGCGCCACAACATCGGCAGCGCGTAATAGCCCAGCTTGCGTTTGGCGGCGGGGGTGTAAGCTTCAAAACGATAGGCCCAGCCCCAAAACAACTCGAAGCGCAAACGGTCCCAAACGACGGGGTCAAACGGCGCCAGCAAGCGCAGCTCGTCATCGAGGCGCCAGCGCTTGGCTGCGGGGTTTTCGCCTTCGGGCCAGAACCATCGGATGCCGTCGATTTCGGCATTAGGTAGGGTCTGCCGTGCGAGGCTCAAAGCGCGTTTGATCTCGGCACCAAGATGCGGGGCGCCGTAGCCCAACAAGCTGCACAGCTGACCCAGGCTGCGCGAGGGCAGGGGCGCGTACTTGGCCAGTACCAGTTGCAGCAAGGCATGGGCCTTGGCTTGTGGGCTGCGCTCGTCTGGGGTGTGAGTCACCGCCGCATAGATGCGCTGACCGGCTTCGCGACGCTGCACCCGCAACATGCTGCGGTAATGCATGCCGTCTAGCAAATGGGTGGTGGTGCTGCTGCTGCCGCCCCAGGCATTGCGGGTGCTGCCGAGGTCGAAATGCGCCTGGATGTCGCGCGGATGGCTGGGCCCGCGGCTGCTGACAAAGCTTTGCAGGGCTTGGGCGTGGCCTTGCGTCTTGCTGTCCCAGGCGCGGCGGGCCACGCGAGGGTGCATCAGCTGCAAATGTTCCCGCGGCAGAAACCCGTAGTTGACGAGGCAATCCTCTTCAATCGCGAGCTGGCTATAGCGGCGCTCAAGGTCGCCGGCCCGGTAGTCTTTGACGCGCAAACGCAGGGTCAGGTCTTGTGCACGAGCCGGGGCGCGTATCGGATCGGCCTGCACAAAGCCCAGGCGTTTGATGGCGCCCGGCAAGGTCGTTGGGGTGAACAGGCTGCGAGCGACGGCGTAGCGGCACAGGTCTTCGAGCGCGATGGGGCGGCTGGTCATTTTGCTAGTGTGCAACACCACACTAAATTGGATCGGGCTCGCGAGTGTCTGTTCCCATGTCAGCGCCCAAATTTGCCGCCCGGGCGCTGCGTTGCTCATGCGTGTCCATCTGCATTTCGAAACTGAAAAAGCAGTTGCGTCCGCGTGATTTGGCGGTGTAGAGCGCATCATCCGCGCGTCGCAGCAGGCCTTCGACCGTGGTGGATTGGTCGGGGATGCAGGTCGTGATGCCGCCCGACACGCTGACATGGGGCGCCACGGCTGACTTGGGGTGTTGAATCGCCGTCAGCGCCAAGGTGCGCAGCACGGCGCGAGCAAAGGTCATCGCACCGGAGCGAGGTGTGCCTGGCAGGATCAAGGCAAATTCTTCGCCGCCATAACGGGCCGCATAGTCGCGCGGGCGCCGGCAAGTTTCTTGCAAAAGGCGGGCAACGCGCTGCAGGCAAGCATCGCCTTCGACATGCCCAAGGCTGTCATTGAAATCTTTGAAATAGTCGATGTCACACAGCACCAGCGTCAGCGTCTGCTTGTCGCGCTGGGCGGCGAGGATTTCTTGCTGCAGCCGGGCATCAAAGGCGCGCCGGTTCGGCAGGCCGGTCAGGGCGTCTTCATGGCTGAGTCGGGTCAGTTGTTCGTTGGCAAAGCGAAGCTCGTCAGACAATTCGAGCAGCCGCGTCTGCATGCGGCGCAGGCGCTGCATGGCGCGCAACTTGGCCTGCAGCACGGTGGCCGACACGGGCTTGATCAGATAGTCATCACCGCCCGACTCGATGCCTTGCCAAAGATCTTGATCCTTGTCGCGGCTGGACAGGAAGATGATGGGCGTCCAGCCGCCCGCTTCCACCGCCCGCATTTGGCTGGCGACCCAGTAGCCGTCATGCCCGGGCATTTCTACGTCGAGCAAGACCAGGTCAGGCGACTCAGCTTGAAACAAGGTCAAGGCTTGATCGCTCGAGCCGGCCTCCAGCACCTGGTGGCCGGCGGCCTGCAACTGCGCCGAAAGAATGCGCCGCGCTGTCGCCTGGTCATCGACCACCAAGACCCGCAAGGCGGGCAGGGAGGAGGCTTGCAGCAGTTCTGACATGGTGCTTGTTCGGGTTTTGGGCCGGCGGGGCGAATGAAATTATGCGGTTTGCAGCCGCGCCGTCTAGCGGGTTTCCGAGTAGAAGTGGGCAACCGGCAGGGGGGTGCCGGGCGCATAGTGCTACAGAATTTGGCGGCGCTGCCGATGACGCAGAGGAACGCCGGGCTTTTCAGCCAGGCGTCCTCTTGTTTGCTAATCGGCACAGGGCAGGGCGGCGGCGCACTGCGAAAAACCATGATCAACTCCACCCTCCTCGAAGCCAAGGTCTTGCTGCTTGAGCATGACCCGGAGCAATACCAGGTTCTGACCGACTTTTGCCAGGAAATCGGTCTGATTGCACTGCCGCGCTCGGCCAGTGACGCTTTGGCCACGCTGGGCAAGCACAAGGACTTGGGCGGCGTGCTGCTCGCCGACAACCTGCCTTGTGATCAGGGCGACGCCTTGCAACTGGCCTGTGCTATTCACAAGCTACGCCCCGAGTTGCCGATTTTTCTGCGACGCAGCAGCGAGCGCGAGTTGAGCGCTGCGGAGCAACTGGCCGTTTGCCAGAACTGGAACACCGGCGACACCGACACCTTGCGCGCCGCCATCGACCACGCGATTTTCAGCCTCAGCTACCCGCGCAGCCTGGTGCAAGGCATCGCCGAGCTGACCTGTTCATCGCTGGTGGCGATGTTCCCCAATGCGCAGGTGGTGGCCGAGTCGCCCTATGTGGTTCATGACCGCATCATTCACGGTGAGGTGTCCACGCTGATCCCGATCGAGAGCACCTGGTGCCGCGGCTACATGATGCTGCAAACCGAGGAGAACGCGCTGCGCCAAGGCTTGATTCAGGGCTTCAGCTATGAAGGCGTGGGCGGGGACCTGAACTTCCGCGAGCTCAACAATATGTTGGGCGAAACGACGAATCTGATCTGGGGCGCGTTCAAAAATCGCTATATCCCGCCGCAGGAGCTGAGCAAACAGCAAACGCAAGTGCCCATTGTCATCAACCACCAGCACAAATACATCTCCTTCGGCTCGCAAGATCCGCAGCTCTGTTTGCGCTACCAGCTGTCCGACCCGGCGCGGCCGGGGATGCCACCGTTGGTGATCGTGCAGCGAGTGATCTTCAATCTGCATTGGTCGCCGGAGGAATTTGCGGATTTCGAGGCGCATGCGGTGAAGGCCGGGCCGACGGGCGAGTTGGATCTGTTTTGAAATCAAGAGCCCAGGGCGGACGAGCGAGGAATTTCTGAAATGGCGAATGTCTTAGTGGTTGACGATTCGAGCACCATGCGCGAGATAGTCTCCAGTTTTTTGAGCAAGAACGGATTTGAAGTGGCGGTCGCCACAGATGGCCGTGATGGGCTTGCGCAACTGCGCAGCGATCCCGACATCAAGCTGGTGGTCAGTGACTTCAATATGCCGCATATGGACGGGCTGACCATGGCGGAGAAGATTCGTACCGAACTCGGCAATCAAGCGGTACGCATTGTGATGCTGACCACCGAAGACAACCCGCAGATGCGCGCGCGCGGCAAGGCCATTGGCGTCACCGGCTGGATCGTCAAGCCCTTTCGCGGCGATGCAGTGCTGGGGCCGTTCAAGAAGTTGTGCGGGATGAGTTGATCGATTGCGAATGTAAAAAAGGGCCTCTCCGGTTTGCCGGAGCGGCCCTTTCGTTTTGGCGGTTTGTGCCGCAGCCTTGTGGTCTTTGCTCACATCGCGGTGCGATATGAGCAAGCCCCAAAGCGTCTTGTCCGCCTGAGGCGTCGCCTGGCCTTTTACAGGCCAGCCGCTGCAAGCAGCGTAGCCGCTTTGTGGTCTTCGTTCACGTCGCGGTGCGACATGAACTTCGCCCCAAGTCCCAGTACCCGCTGACGCGGGTGCCGTGCTTACAGCCCGGCTGCTGCACGCAGCAAGTGGGCTTTGTCCGGCCTTTGGTCTCCACTCACATCCGCTGCGCGGTTATGAGTGTCGCCCGCGCATGGAGCCGAGCTGTGCTCGGCGGCCTTACAGGCCGGCTGCAGCGCGAAGCGCCGCAGCTTTATCCGTGCGTTGGCTTCGGCCGGGCCTAGCGACCCTTAACTTCGCGGCGCGAAGTTAGCCTACGCCGAAAACCAGACAAACTTCGCTGGCACTCGTGGCCTTACAGGCCAGCAGCCGCACGCAGTGCAGCTGCCTTGTCTGTTTTTTCCCAAGTGAACTCGGGCTCTTCGCGGCCGAAGTGACCATAGGCCGCTGTCTTGGTGTAAATCGGGCGCAACAGGTCCAGCATCTGGATGATGCCCTTGGGGCGCAGGTCGAAATGTTCTTGCACCAAGGCCGAGAGCTTGTCGTCCGAGATCACACCGGTGCCTTCGGTGTAGACGGTCACATTCATCGGCTTGGCCACGCCAATCGCGTAGGCGACTTGGATCTGGCATTGGCGCGCCAGGCCGGCGGCCACGATGTTCTTGGCCACATAGCGCGCGGCATAGGCGGCCGAGCGGTCGACCTTGCTGGGGTCTTTGCCGGAGAAGGCGCCGCCGCCATGCGGGCAGGCGCCGCCGTAGGTGTCCACAATGATCTTGCGGCCGGTCAGGCCGCAGTCGCCCTGCGGGCCACCGATGACGAAGCGCCCGGTCGGGTTGATCAGGTATTTGGTGTCTTTCAACCAAGCCGGCGGCAGCACTGGCTTGATGATCTCTTCGATCACCGCCTCGATGAACTCGGGCTTCATCTTGCTGCCGTCGCTCATTTCCGGGCTGTGCTGGCTGGACAGCACCACGGTGTCGATCGAATGTGGCTTGCCGTTCACATAGCGCATCGTCACCTGGCTCTTGGCGTCCGGGCGCAGAAAGGGCAGGCGACCGTCTTTGCGCAGTTGCGCTTGGCGCTCGACCAAACGGTGCGCGTAATAGATCGGTGCGGGCATCAGCTCGGGCGTTTCGTCGCAGGCATAGCCGAACATCAGGCCCTGGTCACCAGCGCCGATATTCAGATGATCGTCGGAGGCATGGTCAACGCCCTGGGCGATGTCATTGCTCTGCTTGTCATAGGCGACCAGCACCGCGCAGCCCTTGTAGTCAATGCCGTACTCGGTGTTGTCATAGCCGATGCGCTTGAGGGTGTCACGTGCCACCTGGATGTAGTCCACATGGGCGTTGGTGGTGATCTCACCGGCCAGCACGACCAGACCGGTATTGCACAGCGTTTCGGCCGCCACGCGCGAGCGTGGGTCCTGCGCGAAGATTGCGTCGAGAATCGCGTCCGAGATCTGGTCCGCGCATTTGTCCGGGTGACCCTCGGAGACGGATTCAGAAGTAAATAAGAAATCGTTGTTCGCCACTTTTACACTCCAGTTAACAGTTGATCGGCGTTGCCGTGCTGTCGGGAGACGCGGCGAACGCTTTAGCAGCATTTGTTGAGCATCGCTGCCCGGCGGGTGTTTCATTCTTGTGAATAAAGCCCGCATCGCCCCGCAAGTTGTCCAATTTAACTCGGCGATGTTTGGATTATAGAAATATGTTGACCTTGTTTCGAATGTTGTCCCGCTTGCCCTTACGAGTTCTCCATGCTGTGGGCGCGGTCGCCGGTTGGCTGGTCTATCTGGCTTCCCCGAGTTACCGGGCACGCTTTCGGGCTCATGTGCAGATTGCCGGCCTGCCTTGGGCTGCGGCGCGCGGCGGCATCCAAGAGGCTGGCCGCATGATTGCCGAAGTGCCCTGGCTGTGGATGCGCCCGCATGATGTGGCCTTGGGCGACAAGCTGCAGTGGCGCGGCGCCGAGCTGATCGAGCAGGGGCTGGCAGCGGGGCGCGGACTGGTGTTCTTGACGCCGCATCTGGGCTGCTTCGAAATCTGCGCACAAGCTTTTGCCGAACGCTTTTCAGCGTCCGGGCCGGTCACGGTCTTGTTTCGGCCGGCCAAGCAAGCGTGGCTGCGCCGGGTCATCGATGCCTCGCGTGGGCGCCCTGGGCTGGAGACGGCCCCCGCCACCCTGGCCGGCGTGCGTCAGATGATTCGCGCCTTGCGCAAGGGTCAGTGCGTGGGCCTTCTGCCGGATCAGGTGCCGCCTCAGGGCCTGGGCGTCTGGGCGGATTTCTTTGGCCGCCCGGCCTACACCATGACCTTGGCCGCGCGTTTGCTGCAACAAACCGGCGCCATGCCCCTGCTGATTTGGGGTGAACGCTTGCCCAAGGGGCGGGGCTATGTGGTGCATGTGCTGCCGGCCGCGCCAATCGAGGCCGATTTGCCTGCAGAATCCGCCGCAGCCATCATCAACCAAGGCATGGAAGAAATGATCCGACTCGCACCGCATCAGTATTTGTGGGGATACAACCGCTACAAGCATCCGCGCGGCCTGGATATTGGCGTTGCGCCGGCCGCCGAGCCTCGGCAGGAGGCTTGAGCATGGCTGCACGAATGGGCGCGCGCATCGGGGCGCACCTCGCCATCGGCCTGCTGTGGCTGCTGCATTTCTTGCCGCTGGGCCTGCTGGCCGCACTCGGCCAAGGGCTGGGCGCGGTGCTGTGGCGTCTGGCGAAATCACGCCGGCGCATCGCCTTGCGCAATCTGGCGCTTTGCTTCCCGGAGAAGACCGACGCACAGCGCGAACTGCTGGCGCGCGAGCATTTCGGCTGGATGGGCCGCTCCATCTTGGAGCGCGGCTTGCTTTGGTTCGCCTCGCCCGAGCGGCTGCGCCGGCTGATTCACATCAAGGGCGACATCAAAGTGGCCGAAAACAGCTCGGCGCCGGTGATGTGGTGGGTGCCCCATTTCGCGGGCCTGGATGTGGTGGGCAATGGCTTGATGTTGAATCAGCAGCAGCCTGGCGTGTTTGTCTATCAGCGCCAAAGCAATCCGGTCTTCGACGCGCAGATGTTGGCCGGTCGCAGTCGCTTTGGCGTCACCACCTCGGTCATTCGGGAAGAAGGAATTCGACCGGTGCTGCGCCTGATTCGTGAGGGCCATGCTTTTTTCAACCTGCCCGACATGGATTTCGGCCGCAAAGACTCGGCCTTTGTACCCTTCTTCGGCATCCCCACCTGTACCCTGCTGGCGCCGGGCAAGATTGCCAGTAGCATGAAAATGCTGGTGGTGCCGCTGGTGGCGACCATGCTGCCGGGCGGGCAGGGCTATGTGCTGGAGGTGTGGGCTGCGCCGCCTGGCTATCCGAGTGGCGATCTGGAGGCCGACGCAGCGCAGATGAACGCGTGGCTGGAGCAGCGCATCCGCGAGAACCCGGCGCAGTATCTGTGGGTGCACAAGCGCTTCAAGACGCGGCCGGAGGGCGAGCCTTCGCTGTATGTTTAATGCTTAGCCCGCTCCCGAGGGCCCCAGGCGTCCGCCCTGGGTCGGCCCGGCGAACGGCTCGGGTCGCCGTGATGGTGTGGCAGCGATAATCCTTTGATGAAACTTCGCTTCACCAAAATGCAGGGCGCCGGCAATGACTTTGTGGTCATCAACGCGCTGCAGCAGCCCCTCACGCTGACGCCCGAGCAAATCCGCCGTTTGGGCGATCGCCGCTTTGGCGTTGGCTGCGACCAGATCCTGGTGATTGAGCCCGGCAAAGTGGCCGGCGTCGACTTCAGCTACCGGATTTTCAATAACAGCGGCGCCGAGGTCGAGCATTGCGGCAATGGTGCCCGCTGCTTTGTGCGCTATGTGGCCGAGCATGGTTTGTCTGACAAGCGCAGCATCCGGGTGCAGACGCTCAATGCCGTGCTGGAGCTGCATTTGCGCGACGACGGCCGCGTCACTGTGGACATGGGCGCTCCGCGCTTTGAGCATGCTGCGCTGCCTTTTGATTCGAGCGGCTTGTGTGCCAACTCGCGCAATGGTTTTGAGCTGTGGCCGCTGGAAGGCCTGAATTGCGAGCTCGCCGTGCTGTCGATGGGCAATCCGCATGCGGTGCAAGTGGTGAGCGGTGATGTAGATGCGGCGCCGGTGCTGACCCTAGGCACCTTGGTCGAGGCGCATCGTCGTTTCCCGCGCAAGGTCAACGCCGGCTTTATGCAGATTGTGTCGCGCAGCGAGATTCGCTTGCGCGTGTTTGAGCGCGATGCGGGCGAGACGCTGGCCTGCGGCACCGGCGCCTGTGCGGCCGTGGTCGCTGGTATTCGCCTGGGGCTGCTGGATGAGTGTGTTGAGGTTCACGCACGCGGCGGCGATTTGAAAATTGAATGGGCCGGCCTCAGCGTCGGCCTGAGCGCGCCGGTCTTCATGACCGGGCCGGCGCAAACCGTGTTTGAAGGAGAAATCGAGCTGTGAGCAATCAACAAGAGCCAAGGCAAGTGATTACCGAACAAGATATCGCCGACTTTCTGGCCAAGACGCCGGGCTTTTTCGAGCGCCATGCCGAGTTGCTGGCCACCGTGCAACTGAGTCATCCCCATGGTGCAAGAGCGGTGTCGCTGCAGGAGCGTCAGGCCGAAATGCTGCGTGAAAAGATCAAGGGGCTGGAGTCCAAGATCATCGAGATGATTCGCAACGGCCAGGAGAACGTCGGCATTGCTGACCGCCTGCACCGCTGGACCAAGAGCCTGATGCTGACTGCCGATGCTGCGCAGTTGCCGGCTGTGCTGCTTCAGGAGTTGCGCCACCAGTTCATGATTCCGCAGGCCGGCTTGCGGCTGTGGCATGTGGCGCCCGAATATGCCCACTCCGACTTCGCGCAGGCGGTCAGCGCCGATGTGAAGAGCTTTGCCCTCAGCCTCAGTCAGCCCTATTGCGGCATCAACTCGGGCTTTGAGGCCGCACAGTGGTTGCATGCAGACGAGGGCGGCAACCATGGCGCCGCGACCTCGCTGGCCTTGATTCCGCTGACTCATGGCAAGCCCAGCCAAAGCTTCGGTCTGCTGGTGCTGGGCTCGCCCGACCCGACCCGCTACACGGCCGAGATGGGCACCGAGTTCCTGGCCCGCGTGGGCGATATTGCCAGCGCGGCCTTGGCCAGATTGCTGGCCGTGAGCGGTGACGCCAATACGCCGGCCTGAGGTCACCGAAGGTGCCGAGCCACAGCTGCTGGCGGCACCCTTGTCTGGCTATCTCGAACATATCAAGGTGCAGCGCAGCTTGGCGCCGCGCAGCTTGGTCATTTATGCGGACGCCCTGCTGCGCCTGCAGAACTTGGCCGGGGCTGGCGGCATTGCCCTGTTGACGCTGCGTCCTCATCAAGCCCGCAGCCTAGCGGCCAAATTGCATGGTGAGATGGATCTGGGCCCGCGCAGCATGGCTCTGCATCTATCGGTGTGGCGCGGCCTGTATCGCTGGCTTGGAGCTGAGTGTTTGGTCGAGTTGAATCCTTTTGACGGCTTGCGTGCACCCAAGGCGGCCAAGCCCCTGCCCAAGGCCTTGGCGGTCGATGATGCGGTGCAGCTCGCCAGTTTCAGCGGCGGCAATGCTGCCGATGGCGCGCAGGCCATGGATGCGCGGCTCGAAGCACGCGACCGTTGCATGGTTGAGCTCTTGTATGGCTGTGGCTTGCGCGTGTCAGAGTTGGTGGGCTTGGACCTGCAAGCCGGCCCCGCGTCCTTGGGCTGGATTGACCGGCAAGCGGCCGAGGCGACGGTCTTGGGCAAGGGCAGCAAACGCCGCTCGGTGCCTATTGGCAGTGCTGCGATGGCCGCTTTGGATCAATGGTTGCAGGTGCGTGGGCAACTCGCGCGCAGCGATGAGCCGGCGCTGCTGGTGGGTCAGCGCGGGGCTCGTTTGGGTGCGGTGCAAATCCGCGCCAGCTTGAAAGCTCGGGCCTTGGCGGCCGGTATGCCGGCCCATGTGCACCCGCATATGCTGCGGCACTCGTTCGCTTCGCACATCCTGCAGTCCAGCGGTGACTTGCGGGCGGTGCAGGAGTTGCTGGGCCATGCGCATATCACGACGACTCAGATCTATACGCAGTTGGATTTTCAACACTTGGCCAAAATCTATGATGCTGCGCATCCCAGGGCCAAAAAGAAATGACTGGATTTTGTCTGCGGCCCGCCGCTGCGCGGCTTCACGTCGCTGTGCGACATGAGCCTGCGACGCAAGCTCGTGGGCGAGCTTGTCAACACCTTTCAAAAATTTATGACGCAGCGCATCCGCGCGCAAAGAAAAAACAATGACAGTGTTTCCGCCTTTCCTTTTGACATCTGCTTGCGCTCGTTCCACATTGATTGCCGCAGCCATCGCGCTCGCTATGGCTGCGCCTGCTGCGGCGCAAACCCAAGCTGTATCCCCTGAGCTGGTGCGCCCCGGCCCCATCAGGCCTGCCACCGTCGAAAGCAACTGGACGCCTCTGCGCTTGCCCAATGGCGACCGCATCGGCTTGCTGAGCCTGAGCTATTTGATGGCGGTCGACGAGGAGTGGGGCTTTGGCCCCAGCGTCTACGGCGCGGCCAAGGGCAATTACGGCGGGCTGTTCACAATGGGCTTCACCGGCCAGCGGCGCTGGCGCCTCAGTTCTTCCACGCATCTGGCGGCCGGGCTCTATGCCGGCGCCGGCGGCGGTGTGGGCTCGGACAAGGTTCGCTTTGGCGGCGGGCTGATGTTGCGCCCCGAGTTGTCGCTGCGCATGGAGTCTGGCGACTGGTACAGCGGCTTGTCCCTGGCGCATGTGCGCTTCCCCAGTGGCAATATTTCAGATACCAGTCTCGGCCTGGTGCTGGGGCGCGCGACCAACTTCGTCAGCTTCGCCCCCAGTGACGCTGGCAAGCCGGGCCGCGCCAGCCAGCGCACCGGCCTGGGCTTTGACGAGATCGCCTTGCAAGGCGGCTTTGCCTATCCGCGCTCGGGCACGCGTGACCGCAGCGGCAAGCCCAACACCGGGCGGATCGGCTTTGCCGGCGCCGACCTGCGCCAATACATTGCCGACGGCAGCTGGTGGGGCGTGGAAGCCGCCGGCGCGGCGCAGGGCGGCGTTGACGGCTATATGGAGGTGCTGGCCACCGCCGGCCAGGACTGGGCGCTGTTCGGCCCCAAGCTGCGTGTCGGCGGGCAAATCGGCGCGGGCCTGGCCGGCGGCGGCAATGTCGACACCGGCAACGGCTGGCTGCTGCGCGCCGGCCCGACGCTGCGTTGGATCAGCCCCTGGGGTGCCACCTTGCGGCTTGACGGCGGCCTCAGCTACGCGCCGGACGGGCAGTTTTCGACCCGCTTTGTGCGCCTGGGTCTGGCCCTGCCTTTGGATCAAACGCCATCGGTCAGCAGCAGTTTGGAGCAGCAGTCGGGCATCGTGCGCACCCAGCAAATCTTCGCCAGCTATCAGCACCTGCCCAAGGTTCGCTTCAAAGACGGCAGCGAAGACGCGATCGGTCAGATCGCCTTCGTCATGACCCGCGAGCTGATGCCAAGCCTCTACGGTGTTGCACAGGCCGGCAGTGCGGCCACCGGCAAGGCCGGGGCCTATGCCTTCGGCCTGTTCGGTGCAGGCCTGCAGTCGCCTCAGTTGCTTGGCGGCGCGCGCTTAGGTGCTGAATTGTTGGCCGGCGTGGCCGGTGGCGGCGGTGTCGATGTGGGTAGCGGCGCCTTGCTGCAGGCGGAAGCCTACGGGCAGTGGGAGCGTGAGCATCTGCGCGTGCGGGCCGGGCTGGGCCAGTGGCGCACCATGCGCAATGGTGCGCAAACGGCCCAAATTTTCAATCTGTCGGTCGGCTATGCCTTCGGCAGCCTGGCTCGCTGAGTGCCGAGAGGAAACCATGAAAAAAATTGTCATACGTGCCGGCAAAGAGCGTTCGCTGCAGCGCCGCCACCCCTGGATTTTTGAAAGCTCGATCGCCCGCGGCGGCGCCGACGGTGGCGAAACCGTGCGGGTCGAGTCGGCCGATGGCGCTTTCCTGTGCTGGGGCGCTTTCAGCCTGGCCTCGCAAATCCGCGTGCGTGCCTGGAGCTTTGACGAGGCGCAGCGCATCGACGCGGCCTTCTTCGAGCAGCGCATCCAGCGTGCGCTGGCCATGCGCGCGCGGCTGTCGATTCAGTCCGACGCGCTGCGCCTGATTCACGGTGAGGCCGACGGCCTGCCCGGTCTGGTGGTGGATCGATATGGTGACACCTTGGTGGCCCAGTTCCTGGCCAGTGGTGTCGAGCGCTGGAAGGATGTGATCGCGGATCTGTTGCTGGCCGCGACCGGCCTGACGCGTTTGTTTGAGCGCTCGGACGCCCAGGTGCGCGTCCTGGAGGGTCTGGCTCAAACCACGGGTTGGCTGCGTGGCGGCGGTGCGACCGAGGTGGAGATCAGCGAACACCAGTGGCGCTTGACCCTGGACGTGGCCGAAGGACACAAGACCGGCTACTACCTCGATCAGCGCGACAACCGCAAAAAGTTTGCCGACAGCGTGCGGCAGTTCGCCTGCAAGACCGTGTTGAACTGCTACAGCTACACGGGCGGTTTTTCGGTGGCGGCGCTGGCCGGCGGGGCCGAGCAGGTGATCAGCATCGACTCGTCCGGGCCGGCCCTGGCCCGCGCCAATGCCCATGTGCTGCTGAACGGCTTTGACCCGGCGCGCCATCTGGCCATGGATGCCGATGTGAACGCCACGCTGCGAGCCCTCATCAAAGAAGGGCGTCAGTTCGACGCCATCGTGCTTGACCCGCCCAAATTCGCGCCCACCGCCGCCCATGCCGAGCGCGCAGCGCGGGCCTACAAGGACATCAACCGCTTAGGCCTGATGCTGTTGAAGCCGGGTGGCCTGTTGTTCACCTTCTCTTGTTCGGGCGGCGTCGGCCCCGAGTTGTTCCACAAAATCGTCGCCGGGGCTGGCCTTGACGCTCCTTGCGACGGCTTCATCCTCGACCGCGTCGGGGCGACGCCGGACCACCCGCAGACGATCTGCTTCCCTGAGGGCGAATACCTGAAGGGCTTGTTGATCTTGAAGGCTTGAAGCATCGATACCGGGCGGTTTTTTCTTCCTCGCGAGTGTGTTATTGGTTTGGCTCTTGCAGAGGGGCATTAGGGAAATCAGCATCAGGGTAAGCGGTACTTCCCGAAGTTGAGGGTGCCAATGTCTAATTCGTTGTGTGATGTTTAATGCGGGGCAGCGGAGATTCAGCTGCTTACAACGAGTCAAGACCCCAAAACCGAGGAAAACCGATGAAAAGCAAAACTCTCAAATTGGCCGCGCTGGCACTTGGCGTGATGGTGGCGCTGGGCCAAGCCCATGCGCAAAGCTACTTTGAAGGCAAAGAGGCGCTGGTGGTGTCCACTGGCAACCCGGCCAACTGGGTTTTGCAGCCAGGCAATGGCGCGGGCGCATTTGATGGTGCGCTGGACGGCGTGGCGCGTCTGCTGTTCACGACTCAAGCAGGCCAAAACTACATCTGTTCGGGCTCCTTATTGGCCGGCGGCACCCATGTGCTGACCGCAGCGCATTGCGCCGATGACTTCAAGAGCATGACGATTGACTTCAACCAAGGTGCTGTCAAGCGCAATGCCGCACAGGCCTTCGTGCACGGCGGCTGGACCGGTCAATTGGGCTTAGGTGCCGATATCGCGGTGATCAAGCTGGATCAAGCGGTGACCGACATCCACGGCTTTGCCCTCAGCACCAGCAACGATTACAAGAAGGATTTCTTGCTGGCCGGCTATGGCTTGACCGGCACTGGCAACACCGGCAATAGCGCCGGCTTTGACTGGGGCAAGGCCCATTACGGCTACAACACCATCGATATCGTCGATGCGCTTCAGTACGGCTACGAGTACATCAACGACTTCGACAACGGCACGGCCGCCAAGAATGCCATCGCACGCATGGGCGCTGAATTCGGTACCGGCTGGACCAGCGGCACCGGTCTGGGCGCCGGCCTGGAGGCGCAAATCTCCAATGGCGACTCCGGCGGCGGAGACTTTGTGTTCGATGCCGACAACAACCGCTGGCTGCTGACCGGCGTGCATTCCTGGGGTTGGGGTCTTTGCAACGAGGCCCTTGGTGTGACCAACTGCGATGCGGCGCCGGGAACCAACTCCAGCTTCGGCGACCTGTCCGGCTCTACCGCCGTGTTCTCGCATGTGGACTGGATCAACTCCGTCACCGCTGTGCCCGAGCCATCAAGCTATGCGCTGATGGCGCTGGGCCTGTTCGCTGCTGGTGCCGTGGCGCGCCGCCGCCAAGCCTGATTTTTAGGCTGGATTGAACAAGGGCGACCCATGGGGTCGCCTTTCTCGTTTCAAGCGCTCGGCAAAGCGATGCGCGGCTCGAACTTGCCGCGCCGCACCGAGAAGAAGGTCTTCACATTACGCACATTGGCGTCTTGCGTGAACAAGCGCATCACCAGGGCTTGATATGCCGCCATATCGGGCACTTGCAGGATCAGCACGAAGTCCGGCCCGGGTGAGACCTGGTAGCACTGTTGCACCGCCACTTCGCGCAAGACCTTGGCCTCAAACGCAGCCAGATGCTCGGCGCCTTGCCGGTCCAGCGTGATCTCAACGATGGCGCTGAGGCCGGCGCCGAGTTTCTCGGCCGACAAGAGCGCGACGCGGCGCTCGATCACGCCACTTTCCACCAAGCGTTTGACCCGCCGCAGGCAAGTAGCCGGCGAGACATGGGCGCGACTCGCCAGATCCTGGTTGGACAGCGAAGCATCGCTTTGCAGGCAATCCAGAATGCGCAAGTCGGCCGCATCCAAGTCCAAGCTTGTGATCGATTCGTTCATATGCATTGAATTCGTGAAATATTAGGTCGCAATGCTGGCGGTGTGGCTGATTATTTCATTTTTTACATAATTTTGAAAGCATTGATTTCTGCCGAATGCCTACCATGCGTCCCAGCAAAACACTTTGTCGGAGCAAGCAATCATGTGTGGAATCGTCGGTGCCGTCAGTCAGCGCAATATCGTCCCCGTTCTGATCGAGGGGCTGAAGCGGCTTGAATACCGGGGTTACGACTCCTGCGGTGTTGCCGTGCATCAAGACGGCGGCCTGCGTCGCGCCCGCAGCACTTCGCGCGTGGCCGAGTTGACAGGCTTGGCCGAAGAAGACGGCATCGCCTCCGGCACCGGCATCGCCCACACGCGGTGGGCCACGCACGGCGCCCCGGCCGTGCACAACGCCCACCCGCATTTTTCGCCCGGCCCCAATGCGGCCACCGACAGCGTGGGCCGGATCGCCCTGGTGCACAACGGCATCATCGAAAACCACGACGAATTGCGCGCCGAATTGAAGGGGCGTTGTTATGTCTTCACCAGCCAGACCGACACTGAGGTGATCGCTCACCTGATCGATCATCTCTATAACGGCGATTTGCTCGAAGCAGTGCAGCAAGCCTTGCCGCGCTTGAAGGGCGCATACGCCGTGGCGGTTTTCTGCCGTGACGAGCCGCACCGCGTGATCGCCGCCCGCGAAGGTTCGCCGCTGGTGCTGGGGCTGGGTATGGACGCAGCGCAAGGTGAGAACTTCGTCGCTTCGGACGCGATGGCGCTGGCCGGTGTCACCGACCAGATCGTCTACCTCGAAGAGGGCGACGTGGTTGACCTGCAGTTGGGCCGTTACTGGATCAGCAATCTGAGTGCTCAAACCGGCCGTTATGAGGCGCAGCAGCGCCAGGTGCGCACCGTGCACGCGCACAGTGGCGCGGCTGAGCTCGGGCCATATCGCCACTATATGCAGAAGGAAATCTTCGAGCAGCCCACCGCGATTGCCAACACGCTCGAAGCCATCACCAGCATCAGCCCCGAGCTGTTTGGGGATGGCGCTTACGGCATCTTCAAAGAAGTCGACTCTGTGCTGATCCTGGCCTGTGGCACCAGCTTCTACTCCGGCTCGACCGCCAAGTACTGGCTGGAGTCGATCGCCAAGATCCCCACCAGTGTTGAAATCGCCAGCGAGTACCGTTACCGCGACAGCGTGCCTAACCCGCGTACCCTGGTCGTGACGATCAGCCAGAGCGGCGAGACGGCAGACACCCTGGCCGCGCTCAAACATGCGCGCGCACAGGGCATGAAGCACACCTTGACCGTGTGCAATGTCTCCACGAGTGCCATGGTGCGCGAATGCGAGTTGGCCTACATCACCCGCGCCGGTGTCGAGATTGGTGTGGCCTCGACCAAGGCCTTCACGACCCAGTTGGTGGGCCTGTTCCTGCTGACCTTGGCGTTAGCACAAACACGCGGCCACCTGAGCGAAGCGCAAGAAGCCGAGCATGTCAAAGCGCTGCGCCATCTGCCGGTGGCGGTGCAAGCGGTCTTGGCGCTGGAGCCGCAAGTGATTGCCTGGAGCGAAGAATTCGCCCGCAAGGAAAACGCCTTGTTCCTGGGCCGTGGGCTGCATTACCCGATTGCGCTGGAAGGTGCTTTGAAGCTGAAGGAAATCAGTTACATCCACGCCGAAGCTTACCCGGCCGGTGAGCTGAAGCATGGCCCGCTGGCGCTGGTGACGGCCGAGATGCCCGTGGTCACTGTGGCGCCGAACGACACCTTGCTGGAGAAGCTCAAGAGCAATATGCAGGAAGTCCGCGCGCGGGGCGGTCAGCTCTATGTGTTCGCCGATGGTGACACGCAGATTGAGTCGGAGCCGGGCCTGCATGTGATCCGTATGCCCGAGCATTACGGTGCCCTAAGCCCTATCCTGCACGTCATCCCGCTCCAGTTGCTGGCCTATCACACGGCCTGCGCACGGGGGACGGATGTTGACAAGCCACGCAATCTGGCCAAGAGCGTGACGGTCGAATGACCGTCTCGGCGCCTTTTGCTGTGATGTTGCTGAAAAATATAGTCCTATCTCAGCAAATATAGATCTATCTTAAAAAATATAGTTCTATCGTTTTTTGGTTTGCCGCACGCATCAAGCTTTAAAGCACTGGTCGCCCAGAACAAAGTTGCGAATTGGCCAGCAAAGTTGCCAAACGATTTTGCTGACGAGCAAGAAAGTTGTCGTTTTGAGTTTGTTCAGGGCTCCGCAGCCCTGTCAGCTCCAGATGGAAACTAACTCAGCAATCTTGGTTGCGACTACGGCCATCGTGTCTTCAGATGTGTCAAGACCGCTTCTCGAAGCCAGCATGGGGCTGACATCACGTAGCGCTGTGTACGTCGTACCGTGCACGATGGGAACGAGCCGGTTGCCTTGGAGGAGTGTTGAAAGCTCTTTGTCTGCGACGCCCTCTTTCGGTAGGCGTGCAAGCAATGCTGGGGTTACGAGAACAAGTCCGATTTTCGAAGCCACCAAGCCTTTGTCGATTGCTCGCATCATCGGCACACCCAGACCAAGATCCTTTTCGCTGAACCAAACCTTGACACCAGCTGCCTCAAGTAAATCGTGCAGTTGTTTGGCGGATCCTTGCCGGTCATCCCATGCGTGGCGAGACCGCTGCATAACTTCCCTAATGCGCGCAACTTGAA
>NZ_JAJIRQ010000012.1 GCF_025717605.1 Paucibacter sp. TC2R-5
GAGGTGGGCGAGTTTGCGGAGCGGGTTATGCAGCGGTCTCAATATACCAATTGACGTAATCAGCCAACTTAGAGCAAAGAAAAATAATGTTGAATTCACAGCCGATATTTCGAAGCGCTCAGCTGGTGTTACATCTTCACCAAGAATTATTCGCTGACGAAGTTCCTTTGCTCGAATACGCTCCGCCATTTTGGGCGGAAATAGGTCGCCGGCAAATACTCCACACCCAACGCCAAGTACTATTAATATTCCGCTTATCAATGGCACAGTAATATTCCTTCATGTCTTTGCGCGACCACCGATTGTGGTCTTGAATTCACCGATGGCACCGATGGGGTCACCCATTAGCCGCCCCGTCAAGTAACAAATACACGCTCCTGCACTGCAAGAGCGCATTCCTTTCTCTCAAGACTGCATTCATTCCACTTCGTCAAACTCACCGCGCACTTGGTTCTCGATCCATGGTTGCGCCGCAGCGCACCAGTCATCCATCAGGATCAAGGCAGCCCGAGAGAAGGCCGGGGTCAGGTCTTGAATATGAAGGCAAGGCCTGCACCCAAAAGCGCCGGTTTGAAAGGTGCTAGCGCAGCGCAGCACCCATCGAGGCGACGCGCAGCGAGCTGAGTTCTTTGGAGTTCACCCCCTTCTGCATGGGCAAGGAGCGGTGAATTTGCTGGGCGTCGCGAAGCGACTTCAAGAACTGGTTACGCGCCCCTTGTTTGAACGCAGCGTAGCGCAGTGAGTTGGGCGCGGCCCGGCAAATTTGAGCACCGAGCGGACCCGCAGGGCCATGCGGCAGGGTCGCCTTCTCTGGCCCACCTCTCTTGGCGAGGCAAGAGAGGTGGGTCGGCCGCCGGGCCGAGACCCGGCATCGTGCCGGGAGAACAATCGATTCAAACCGCGCCTATGAGCCAATGCGTCCGAATAGAAAAAACGGGGTCGGGTTCGATTTGCCAACTCAATTTTCGCCAAGCGCGGAAAACGAACTAGCAGACGGCTCCCCAAATTTTCAACTCATCCCTAACAACTGCTCTGCAATCGCACCAACAAGGCTTGCGCGGCCGGGCTGGCAGCAGCGGCCGGCATCTCGGCGGCCGAAGCCACCAGCCGCTGAGCGGTGGCCAAATGCGGCGTGACCGGCCCCATAAAACGCAATTGCTCGCCGACGCCAATCAGCAAGGTCGGGAAGGTCTCGACCTCCAGGTCGCCGACCAACTCCTCGTCATCCTCGATATCAACCCAGACAAAGCGGAAATCGGGATACTGCTGGCGCAAAGCGGCAATCACCTCGTGATAAGCGTCGCAGGTGCGGCACCAAGCGGCGCAAAGACAGGCCACCAAGGTGGTCTGCGCGCAGCGGTCATGGGCATCGGTGGCAATCATCATGGTGCTAAGCATAGCCATGCTGGCCGGCCCTGCCGCAAGGCATGGGGTCTGCGTTGCAAACTGGCGACGCCCGGCCGGGTAAAGACCCCGATGGAAAAACTTCAACAAAATGGTGCACAGCTGTCAACCGCACCTATTTAGCTCGCGTTGTGCCCTCAGACGGAGCGAGATTGTTGGAATCTCACCCGCAGTAGCAAAGGCAATAGCCATGAAAACGCAACAACATTCGTCCGAACCACAGCCCCGCCGCATGCCTTGCCCAGAGCTTCAAGCCGGCCAAGCCGAGTACAAGGGCCGCAAGCACGAGGCTTTTGAAGCCGGCAACTTCGGCAGCGACCGCCGCAGCTTGGCCCGGGCGATCCGCTTCGACCGCAAGCGTTAAGGCTTTTGGCCGCACCAAGCCGGTGCGGCCAAGCACCGCTCAGCTGCTCAGCGGTGCCATCAGCAGTTCCAAATCCTGCGCAGTGAACTTGGCGCCCTCCGCCTCGTCACTGCCCAGCACCCCTTCCGCCAGCGCCAATTTGCGCGCTTGCAGCTCCAGCATCCGCTCCTCGATGCTGCCCGCCACCACCAGTTTGTAAACGAATACCGGCTTGTCTTGGCCGATGCGGTGCGCACGTGCGCTCGCCTGCGCTTCAACGGCCGGATTCCACCAGGGGTCGACATGAATGACCGTGTCGGCCGCCGTCAGATTCAGGCCGACGCCGCCGGCCTTGAGGCTGATCAGCATCAGGGGCAGCTCCTGCGCTTGAAAGCGCCGCACGATCTCGCCGCGTGCGGTCACCGGCGTGGCGCCGGTCAGCGTCAGATAGGGCAGCGCCAAGCGGTCCAGTTCCTCGGCGATCAGCGCCAGCATCTCGGCAAACTGCGAAAACACCAGCACGCGTCGGCCCTCGGCCAGCAGTTCGGGCAGCATCTCACTCAACAGCTCCAGCTTGGCGCGCTCCATCTCGCAAGGAAGTGAAGGGCCGCCCCGAGCTTGCTTCACCCCCTCGGGGGGCAGCCGGCGCGCGGCGGCGGCCTGGGGGCGTTCGTTCACCATGGCCAAGCCTTTGACGAGGTAGGGATCACAGCAAACCTGCCGCAGCTTGAGCAGCGCATCCAGCACCGAGATCTGCGCGCCGGCAAAACCGCGCCGCGCCAACACCCTCCGCACCTGCTTGTCGGCCGCCACCCGCACGCTTTCGTACAAATCGCGCTGCTGGCCATAGAGCTGCACGCGCCGCGTCACGGTCGTCAGCGGCGGCAACTCGGTCGCCACGTCCTCCTTGCGCCGGCGCAAGATGAAGGGCCGCACCCGCTGCGCCAAGAGCCGGGCACGCAAGGTCTCGCCATTGGTTTCGATCGGCTTGCGCCAAAGCCGGGCAAAGCTGCGCGCGTCGCCCAAAAAGCCCGGCATCAAAAAGTCAAACTGCGCCCAGAGCTCGCCCAGATGGTTCTCCAGCGGTGTACCGGTCAGGCACAAGCGATGCCGGGCCTTCAATTTCCGCACGGCGGCCGCCGCGCGGCTGCTGGCGTTCTTGACCGTCTGCGCCTCGTCCAGAATCAAGACATGCCAGGGCTGGGCGCTCAGCGCGGCGGCGTCGCGCCAGAGCAGCGGATAGGTGCTGAGCACCAGGTCATAGTCAGTCAAATGAGGGAAATGCAGTGCGCGCTGCGGCCCCTGCAAGGACAGCACACGCAGCTGCGGCGCGACCCGCGCGGCCTCGGCCTGCCAATTGAACAGCAACGAGGTCGGCAGCACGGCCAAGGCTGGGCGGTCGAGCCGGCCGGCCTGCTTTTCGAGCAGCAGATGCGCCAAGGCCTGCGCGGTTTTGCCCAGGCCCATATCGTCCGCCAGGATGCCGGCCAAACCCTGTTCGCGCAGGTATTGCAGCCAGGCCAAGCCGCTCAGCTGATAGGGCCGCAGCGTCAGACCCAAACCAAGCGGCGGCGCCACCGAGCGCGGCTCGCCGGCGGCCAGCAGTTTTTGGGCCATCAGACGCAGGTCGGCGTCGCCGTGGATCTGCCAGCCCGCGCGCTGATCCAAATCCATCACGCCCATCAAGCGGGCGGCGTCCCAGTCGCTCAAGGGCAGCGGCCCCTCGCGGCGACGCGGGTCGGTCAGCAGGTCCACCATCGCCGCCACAATGGGCTTCAACACGGCGGCCGGCGCCTCGATGCGGCGCCCGCCCGGGGCATGCAGCACGATGATGGCGTCGTCGTCGATGGCGACGATGGCCTCGGCGTCCAGCCAGCGTGCATCACGCTTGAGCAGGTCGGCAATCATGGGGGCCAGATCGAGCATTTCGCCCTCGATCTCGACCCCCAAGCTCAGCAGCCAAGAGCCTTCGCGAGCCGGCAGGCCGAGACGTTTGATGTCTAACTGCCAGGCTTGGGGGGCGACCGGCCGGTGCGCAAAACCGGGCTGCACGACGATGGCCCAGCCCTTGGCCTCCAGCTCGGGCACGCGCTCCAGCCAGAATTCGGCGAAAAAATCTTCTTGCGTCAGCGTCCATAAAGACCCCAAGCCGGCCGCGTTATCGCTGTGCCGCCATTGCAGCAGCTCGCCGTCCAACGGGATCAGGCCGCAGCTCCAGAGCTGATCGCGCGCCTCGGCCTCGGCCAATAAATCGCGCGCCAGCAGCCGTTGGCCCAAGACCTGGGTCGGCGGCGGCCGGCTATTCAAGAGCGAGCGCGGCGCCGGCGTGTCCCAAAGCAAGCCGCGGGCGTCCGCATAGGTCCAGTCGACCTGCGCGACGGTCACTGCATCGCCGCGCGGGCCCAGCTTGCCGCCCGGCGCCAAGCCCAGCAGCCCGTCGCCTCGGCTGAGCGTGCGCAGGTTCAGGCGCGGGCGAAAGCGGGCCGGCTCGCCTTTGGGCGCAGGTGCTGGTGCTGGTGCGGGCGCAAGGGCCGGCGCTGGCGCGGCCGGCGCTTGGTCGCTGAGCAGCATATCCATCAACTTGGCGGCATCGGCCTCGGGCAGGCGGGGCAGGGTTTTGAGCTCATCGCGCCCGGCCTTGCGGCGCAGTGCGGCAACCCAGGTCTGCAGCAAGGCGGCGCGCTGCGGCGCGTCGGCTGCGATCTGCAGCTTCAGCATCACGGCGGCCGCATGTTCGCAAAAATGCCTGACTCGGCAACTGCACTGGGCGCTGTAATGCGGCCGGCCATCGGCGCCCGCCAAGCCTTGCAGCGCCAGCTCGTAGACCTGCTCGCCGCCACCCGCCACCCGCGCACTGGCACCAGACTCGTCTTGCTGCAGCGCCAGAATCTGCGCCTGCAAGCTGCGCCCGCGCTGGAGGCGGTGGCGTTCGAACAATCGGGCCAGCTCGGCTTCGGTGGGCGGCCAGATGCGCGGGGCAAGGTCGAAATCGGGAGCAATGGACATGGCCGTCATTGTCTGTCCTTGCTTTGCTGGCAGACTGCTGCCCATGCGATTTGTATCGATCCGAAGAATTCTGCTCGGCCTTGGCCTGGGCCTTTTGCTGCTGATTGGCCTGGCCCTCGCTTTGAGCCTGCAGCGCACGCCCTTGGTCGCCCTTGCCGCCGAACTGCAGCCAGCCGATGTCAAACAAGCCAAAGATGTTTTGCGGCGCAATGATCCGCGCCAACTTGAGACGGGGGCGCAGCGCCTGTTGAGCTTGCGCGAGCAGGAGCTCAATTTGATGCTGGGTCAGGCAGCCAAGGTCTATGGCCATGCGGCAGCACAGATGCAGCTGCATCCCGGCCGGGCTCATTTCCAGGCCAGTTGGCCGGTGGCGAAGCTGGGCCTGTGGTTGAACCTGGACGCCGAGCTGCAAGACGGCAAGGCGCTGCCGGAATTCACCCGCTTTCGCATCGGCCGGCTGCCGCTACCGGCCGGGCTCGCCAACTGGGGCATGAAGCGCGCCATGCAAAGACTACCCGCCCTGCTTGACCTCCCGCTGAGCGATGTTTTGCTGGGCGATATGGTCGAGCGGGTTGGCTTTGCCGAGGAGCTATTGCAAATCAAATACCGCTGGAACAAAGACAGCATGGCACGCGTGATGTCCTCCTTGTGGCCGGCGGCCGAGCAGCAACGCGCGCTGGCCTACCAGGCGCATTTGGCGGCCTGGGTGCAAACATTGCCGGCAGGTCAACCGGTTTCTTTAGCGAGTTTGATGCCGCCGATGTTTGTGTTGGCCCAGCAGCGCAGCGCTGGTCTGAGCGCGCAGGCGGCGGCGGAAAACCGCGCCGCCATTCTGACGCTGGCGCTTTACGCCACCGGGGAGAGCTGGGCGCGCGTGATGCCGGCAGCGCAGGCTTGGCCACGGCCGCTGCCTTTGCAAGTGACGCTGAACGGCCGCGACGACTTCGCCATGCATTTCTTGGTCTCGGCGGCATTGGCGGTCGAAGGCGGCGGGCCGCTTGCGGATGCGATCGGCGTCTACAAGGAGCTGTCCGACTCGCGCGGCGGCAGCGGCTTCAGCTTCAATGACATCGCCGCCGACCGGGCCGGCACGCGTTTCGGGCTGCTGTCCGAACAATCGCCGGAGAAATTGCAATCACTGCTCAGCGGTGGCCTGCCCGAGAGTGCCTTCATGCCGGTCGTGTCCGATCTGCCGGAGTTTCTGAGCGAAGGCGAGTTCTTGCAGCGCTATGGCGGCGTCGACGGGCGGGCTTACAAGCAAATGATCAAAGAGATCGAGGCGCGCCTGAACGCGTTGGCCTTGTCCCATTGAAGGCCATGCCGCTACCGCACCGAGCTGTGAAAGATCAGCCAGAAGGCCACCCAAGAAGGTCGACTCGGGCCCAATGCCCGAAATGCCAGAGGCCACAGGCGGCCTGCATCTGCGAATGGGTCAGACCGGTCGCTAACCGGGTCGAGCTGCTGCTGCTTCAACATCCGTTGGAGCAGGGCCACGCCAAGGGCTCGGCCACGCTCTTGCAAATGTCGCTGCGGCATGGCCGCATCTGGGTCGGCGAGCGCTTTGACCCACAAGAACTGGCGCAGGCCTTGGCAAGAACTGAGGCTGGTTCAACTTGGCTGCTGTATCCGGAGGATCGTCCACACATCAGCCCAGGCTTGATGGCCGCAGCGGCCTGCCGACAACTGGTGGTGCTGGATGCCACTTGGCGCAAAAGCCGCAAGATGCTGCTGCTCAACCCTTTGCTCCAGCATCTGCCCCGCCTCGCCCTGCTGGACCCACCGGCCTCGCGCTACACGGTGCGCAAGGCCCAGCTGGGCCATCAGCTCTCGACGCTGGAGGCCAGCGTCTTGGCTTTACAGCAGTTGGAAGGGCCGTCAGCCGCCTTCGATGATTTGCTCAAGGGCTTCGACGGTTTTGTTGCGCAACAATCAAGCCGCTTTCAACCCTGACCCGAAACACTCAAAGCGCGCGCAATGCGGTTGCGCGCCACCGTCGACTTGGGCACCTTGAAGGGGAACCAGGTCCGCACATCCTCTTCCAGCCCGATGCCGTGCATATAGTTGTAGATGGCCTTTTTCAGCCCGACTCCCAAGCGGTCGTGGTCAACCCCGGTCGGGTCGATAAAACCAACATCGTTCTTGGCGAATGAGACCGGCGGCAGGGGCCGCAAGCTCACGCCATATGCGGCTGGATCGCGCCCCACCGGTGAGTGCACCGTGCAGGCAAAGCGGTGGAAGAAGCCGCTTTGTATGCAGCCTTGCTCGAACAACTGACGGACATATTCCAAAGCATCGACGGTGTCTTGCACGGTCTGGGTCGGAAAGCCATACATCAGATAGGCATGCACCAGGATGCCGGCATCGGTGAAGCCGCGCGTGACGCGCGCGACCTGCTCGACCGAAACGCCTTTTTTCATCAGCGTCAAAAGCCGGTCGGAAGCGACTTCCAGGCCACCCGAGATGGCGATGCAGCCGCTATCGGCCAACTGCTGACACAGCTCGGGGCTGAAAGATTTCTCGAAGCGGATATTGCCCCACCAGGAGATGCTGGTGTTGCGCGCCTGCAGCTCGGCCGCCAGCGCCTTCAAGGCCTTGGGCGGCGCGGCTTCATCGACGAAGTGAAAGCCAGTCTGGCCGGTCTCGGCGACGATGGCTTCGATGCGGTCGACCAAGGTGGCGGCCGAAGTGCCCTCGTAGCGCGAGATGTAGTCCAGCGAAACATCGCAAAAGCTGCATTTCTTCCAGTAGCAGCCATGCGCGACGGTGAGCTTGTTCCAGCGGCCGTCCGACCAGAGTCGGTTCATTGGGTTGAGCATGTCCAGCAAGGACAGATAGCGGTCCAGCGGCAGGCCGTCCCAGGTCGGCGTGCCGACTTCGGCAAAGGCAATGTCCGGCTCGACAAAGTTGATGTACCTGACCTGGCCCTCTTCTCTGACAAAAGTCCTCACCAGCCGCTGCTTGGAACGCTTGCCATTGAGGTGCTCCAGCAGCGCCAGCAACGGCCGCTCGCCGGCGTCCAAGGTCACATAGTCAAAGTAGTCAAACACGCGCGGCTCGGTCAGCTCACGTAACTCGGTATTGACGAAGCCGCCACCCAAGGCGATCACCACGCCGGGATGGGCTGCGCGGATGAACTGAGCGATCCGGAATGCCGCGTAGACCGCGCCGGGAAAGGGAATCGACAGCAGCACCAGGCGCGGCTGGTGCTTTTCCATCGCCGCCAGGGCGAGCGCTTGCAGCGTGGTGTCCACCAGATTCAGCGGTGCCGCCAGCGCTTGGGCCAGTGGCTCGAAGGTCGGCTGGCTGGTCGCCAGCGACTCGGCATAGCGGACGAACTCGAAGCGCGGGTCGACCGCGTCGCGCAGCACATCGGCCAGATCGTTCAGGTAGAGCGTGGCCAGGTGGCGCGCTTTGTCTTGCAAGCCCAAAGCGCCAAAAGCCCAGGCCAAGGGATCGCCACCGTCTTCGTCGATATAGACATCAAGCGAGGCAAAACGCGGCCCCTCGGGCAAAAAGTTGCGGCCGCAGATGCGGTGCGCCAAGGTCGGGTCGCGCCCTTGCAAAAAGGCGATGGTGGCCCCAATGGTCGACACATAGACCTCGAATGCAGCGTCGAAGCCTTGCACCAGGGGCGTGCGCTTGTCCAAGGGCAAGGCATGAATGGCCTCACGCAGCGACAGCAAGCCGGCGCGCGAAAACAGCTTGAGCATCAAGGCCAGGGCCAGGTCTTCTTGCACCGCATCGACAGCACGCGAGCGCAAAAAACCGGTCAGATAGGCGGTCGAAGGGTAAGGCGTGTTGAGCTGGGTCATCGGTGGGATGACGGACAGCACACGCATGGCAGTGGGCAAAGAGGACTGGGGGGACATAGAAACGCCTGGAGGGGGCCTCATTTTGCCTGCCTGGCCGACCACTCGCCCAGCGCCGCGCTAAAGCCTGCCGCTCACAGCGTGCATTGCAGGGTCGAATCGTTAGCGCATGGGCCGCGCCAGCGCAACTCGGTGGCATTGGCCGGGGGCAGCGGCGAGCGCAAGGTCTGCGCTTCCGCTCGGCTGACGTTGAAGGTGGCCAGGGCGGTCCAGCTCCCTGCTGCACCGGCGCGGTACTCGAGGCTGTAGCTCGCCTTGGGGCGCAGTGCGCGCGTGCTGATCAGGTATTGCGTTTTGTCCAAGGTGAAACTGGGGCTGTCGGGAAATGGCCGCGCCAGCGGCTCGCCGACGAACAGGCCCTGGCCCGGCCATTGCACCGATTTCCAATAGGCCTCGATGACGGTCTCACCGCGAAAATAATGATCCATCAAGACGGAGGCTTGCGGAAACTTTTGGGTGTAGCTGCAGGGCTCCTCGACAGTGCCATAGCTGGCCGTGGCGCCGGCATCCAGCCAGTCGGTGATGGGCATCTGACCGGAGCTAGGCAGCAAGCCACCGTAGGAAGTCAGATGATCGGCCACAGCACCGGGCCTGAAACTCACGCTACTCAACTTGGGCACGTTGGCCAGACCGGTGAAGTAGAACAAGACACCGATCTTGGCTTCGATGAAGTCGGCCGCTGCGCCTGCCGAGTTGTCGATGTAATTGAGCTTCAGCCGCCCGGCCCAGGCGGCGGGCAGGCCGGTGTAATCGGAAAAGCGCACGCTGCGTGCCTCGTCGCTGGTGCGCAGCAAATAGCCGTCGCCGGCGGGCTGGCTGGCGTCGGCGCGCACACCTCGGTCGATCAGGGTCTTGGCGGCGGCCAGAGTCGCCGCACCCAGCATCATCGAGGGGCGGATCTTGTGATCCACCCAGGCCTGCTTGGACTCGGAATCAAAGTAGCTGGACGACGCGGTGCTGGAGCAACCGCCACAATACTTGCTGTCAAAACCAAAGGCCATGGCACTGGTGATGCTCATCGCGCAAGAGCCCACCACGCGGGACGGCGCCGTCCAAGTCAGCAGCGTGGCCTGCACGCCGGCAGGCAGCTTGGCGTCAACTTCGGCCTTCAGGGCCGCAAAGTCGGGCGCCGAGATCGTCGCAGATGCGGTGTTCAGCTTGACCCGGATGATGTTGGCGGACGGGATGGCGCGCGCCGTTTGATAATAGCTGGCGATCGCCTCGGATTGCGCGTCGCCGTCGACCACGATGACCGCCAGTTCGGCGGCACCGAGACCACCCCGAGGCAGACTGAAGCCCAAGGTGCTGTTGGCACTCCCGATCGGCACCGGCGTGCTTGTAGGCGGTGACGTCTCCTGAGCATTGGTGGCAGAGCCACCGCCGCCCCCACAAGCGCTGAGAAACAAGAGCAAGGCGCAGCCGAGCATGCGCGAGAGGCTGCGCCCTGAAGCGCAAGGGTTGGCTGTGCTGAATGCATACATAGACCAAATTGTCTCGCGTCCAACTGGGTGACAAAGCGAAAGATGAGTTGTGCCTGGCACCCTGTTCGAGCCATCTAGGCCCCAACGCGACCGAATAAGATCGAAAAGCGCGTCAAGGCTGGCTTGAGTGTGTGCGAAAACACCACAGAAATCAGGCATGGTGGAAGCAGTCGTGAACTAAAGCAGTGCAAGCATGGAATACAAAGACTTCAATGAAATCAATGAATTTCAAATAGTGAGCACACACCAACACCGCCAAGTCGGTGCACTTTGCCCGTAAAAACCCCAAGTGCGGGCATGCTGGCCCGCGTCTACATTGCGTTCACTCGAAGCGTCCGCGACCCGGATGCTAGGGCGGCCGAGGAGACAATCTCGAGCGAAGCAGTACAAACAATAAAGTGACACTGTCACAATCAATGGGTCGCTGAAATCAGTTTTCAGCGACCCGTTTTTCTTTTCGGCAACAGTTTGATGCTGCGCGTCACCTGCCCCTCTCTTCCCCTGCATGCTTGAACTCTTGACCGTCGCGTTGGCCTCCCTGATGGCAGGCTTTATTGATGCCGTGGTCGGCGGCGGCGGCTTGATTCTGGTTCCGGCCTTGTTCGGCGTGTTTCCTCAAGCGGCACCCGCCACACTTTTCGGTACCAACAAGGGCGCGTCGATCTGGGGCACAGCCTGGGCTACGGCGCAATATGCACGGCGAGTCTCGCTGAATTGGTCGGCATTGCTGCCCGCCGCAGCGATCGCATTGGCCGGGAGCTTCGCCGGCGCCTGGACGGTCACCTTGATAGACCCGAGTTTTTTGCGCCGCGCCTTGCCGTTGATCTTGGCTCTGGTGCTGATCTACACCCTGGCGCGCAAGGACTTGGGCCGCCAGCACGCGCCGCGCTTCAGCGGCCGCACCGAAACGCTGGCCGCCGGTGGCATCGGTTTGATCGTGGGCTTTTATGACGGGTTCTTTGGCCCGGGCACCGGCAGCTTCTTTGTATTTCTATTCGTACGCTTGCTGGGTTACGACTTCTTGCATGCCTCGGCCACTGCCAAACTGATGAACACGGCCACCAATGCGGCCGCCATCGCGCTGTTCGCCTACAAGGGCCATATCTGGTGGCATATCGCAGCGGTGATGGCCGTCACCAATGTGGCCGGCAGCTTGGTCGGCACGCGCATGGCGCTGGCGCGTGGTGCCGGTTTTGTGCGCGGCATGTTCATCGTGGTGGTCAGTGCGCTGATCCTGAAGACGGGCTGGGATGCCTTCTTGCGCTAACCCTGCGATACAACAGTTGCTTGCAAAGACTTGCGCTACGCCGCCAGCAAAACAGCCGCGCTAAGCACTAAGATCGCACAAGTTTCAGGAGGTTCCTCACCATGCCCGTCGATCCAACATTGCGCACGCTTGACATCGAAATTCCGACTCAGCCCGAGGTCTTGGTCAAGCTATCGCTGTTGATGGCGGCCGAGGACATAGATTTACTGGCGATGTCTTCCCTGGTCGAGACCGATATGGCGCTGGCGGCGGCGGTCTTGAAGGCCGTCAACTCTTCACTCTATGGCTTGCGCGGCCGCGTCCAGACCGTGCATCAGGCGCTGACCTACCTGGGCATGCGCGAAGTCGCCTCGATTACTTTCGAGATGGGCTTGCGCGCCGCGTTCCCGCCTGCGGCTGAGCTGGAGCCGGTCTGGAAGCGCGCCGCCGAGCGCGGCTTGCTGATGGGCCGCATGGGGCAGATGCTGGGCATCGACCCCTGGGCCGCGCATTCGGCAGGTCTGTTTGAGGAGTGCGGCAAAGCGGTCTTGTATCGCCATGCGCCGGCGCATTACCCGGCCATGTTGCGGGCGGCGGCTAGCGACGTCGAATTGGTGCAACTCGAACACACGGCCTTCGGCGTTAGTCACGACGCACTGGGCGCGGCGCTGTGCGAGAGCTGGGGACTGGCGCCGGCCGCAGTGGCCAGTGTCCGGCACCATGTCGAAGTTCAAGCCACGCTGCTGATGCCCGAGGCTCTGCAACGCCGCGGCGTTAGCGCCATCTCCACGATTGCCTGGGCCTTGCTGCTGCATCCCGAGCGTTTAGATGAGGTGGCGAGCGATATCGCTCCGCAAGCCTCACTGGACGAAGCCCTGGTGTTGCGCGCCGCACGTCGCGTCAGCGACCAGATGCAGCAGGCGCTCGAGCGCGATCGCTGACGAGAACCGACAGCGGGCTAAGGATGCCCGCTTGATGCCGCGAGGCTGAGGCGGTCGCGGCCGGCATGCTTGGCGATGTAAAGCGCTTCGTCGGCAGCCTGCATCAAGGCATGCGGGCTCAAATAGGGGTGCGCCGGGCTGTAGGCGGCCAAGCCGACGCTGACGGTCAGCACCCGGCCGCTCACGCCACCTTCATGCGGCACTTTCAGCTCACGCAGGTCTTCACGCAATTGCTCCAGCAAACCCTGGGTGACGTCCAGCCCAAAGCCCGGCAGCAGGGCAACGAACTCCTCGCCGCCGAGTCGCGCCACCAGATCGGTATCGCGCTTGAAGCGCACCGACAGCAGTTGCGCAAAACGTGCCAGCACCGCGTCGCCAGCCGCAACGCCGTAACGTTCATTGAAATTCTTGAAATGATCCAGATCCAAGACCGCCAGCGCCAAATGGCCACGTTGGCGCTGCGCGCGTTTGAACTCTCGCCTGAGACCCTCATCAAACTCCCGCCGATTGGCCAGGCCGGTCAGCTCATCGATGCGGCTGAGCCGACCCAGTTCCAAGTTTTTTTGCGCCAATGACTGCTCGGCCGAGCGCAGTGCTTCTTGCTGCCGACTCACTTCCAGTCGCAACTGCTCGGCGCGGGCTTGCTCCTCTTGCAGCTGCAGCCACAGGCTTTGCTGCGCGCGCGTGATCGAGTGGGAGATGCGCGCCAATTCATTCGGCTGCGACTGCGCTTGCAGTGGCTCCTGCGGCGGCGGCAAGGTGGAGTCAAAGGTATCGGCGTGGCTGGCCAATCGACGCAGCGGCTGCAGAGGCCGCAACAGCATGCGGTCCAAAACAAAGATCAAGACCAGACTCAGCAGCAGCACCAGGCTCAGATCGCGCCACAGCATGGCCGGCAATTGCTCGCGCCAAAAATTCCTTTGCAAAGCCTCCGATTGCCGGCCCAAGTCATTTCGCCCAACGCCCAAGTCTGAGGAGGTCTGATACACCAAGCCGCGCGCCTTGGCTTGCTCATCGCGCCCAGGCAAGGAGCCCTGTCCCACCTCAAATGCCAGTTGCTGCTGCATTTGATAGCGCAGGTGAAGGGCGTCAGTCGCGCAGACCAGCAACAGGCTCACCGAGACGACGGCAAGGGCCAAGCGCAGGCGGATCGAACCGAGGCGGGCTGAGGCTGGTGTTGCTGCAGCGGCGGACGGGAGGTCGGCCGCTACAGCGTCCAGCGGTGCTGCAGATGAGAGAGGGCGCTGACTCACGGCTGGGCTCGGGCAAGGAGAGGAGGATGCAGAGCTGCCATTGTGCATGGCCGCCTGGATTCAGAACGCCCCAAAACACCAGGGTATTCCCAGACTGAACGGAGCTTGGGCACCCCATTTAGGCCACTTCGCGGCATTTCGGGCCTCTTGTGGCCACTTCGGGCGCCGGCATCGAGGCCGACGCTAGTCTTCAGGCGCTGAGTTCAGGCATTGATGAACTGCATCTGCGTGCCGGCCAACTCAATCACATCGCCGTTCTTGAGTGCGACCGACTCACCTGTCAAGGGTGCGCCGTTGACGCTGGGCCGTGCCACCCCTTCGACATGGGCAAAGACGTAGCCGCTGGGCCGCTTGGTGATGGAGGCGACTTGCACACCCGGCTTGCCGACCGTGGTCACGACCTTGGTCAAGCTGACCTCACGGCCTGCCGCCGCGCCATTCAAAACCTTGATCGATGCGGTCGAGGCGTTGGCCGCGCCCGTCAAGGTGCCGAATCCCGAAGGCAAGCCAGAGGCGGTCGGCAAGGCCGCACCGGGCTTCAAGATCATGGTCTTTTCGTAATCGCCGGCATCCTCAAGCAGATATTTGATCTTGTACTTGCCGATTTCAACAATGTCGCTGTTCGCGAGCAATTGCTTTTTGATCGCCTTGCCGTTGATATAGGTTCCGTTGGTCGAATTCAAATCTTCGATAAAGACATCTCCACCAACCATCTGCAAGACGGCATGCTCGCCGCTGACCGCCAGGTTGTCGATCACGATGTCGTTGTACGGCCGGCGCCCAAGCGTGGTCTTGTCCTTGGTAATTTGGACATCTTTAATCACCACCCCATCGAGCGAAACCACCAGTTTGCCCATGCTTTGACCTCGATCCTGTTGTCTTATTGCTTGCGTCTGCGCTGCCTAGCAGCACCACTCATATTCTTCAGCCCAGTTCAGCGCCGCCCAAACGGCCACCAAGCTCGGCCCTCTGGCTTGACCCGACCTTCGGCGCGAACCAACACCAGGGCGATATTATCTCGGCCACCCATGTCATTGGCGCCGTCAATCAAGGCCTGCGCCGCTTCCGACAAAGATGGGTGGTTTAAGAGCAACTGGCAGATGGCTGCATCGTCCAGCATATCGGACAGGCCGTCCGAGCAAAATAGGTAGACATCCCCAGGCTGCACTTCATGCAAATGCAGCTCCAGCATCACCGAATCCTCGACGCCGACAGCGCGGGTGACCAAATTTTTATTGCTGGACTGGGCTGCTTCTTCAGCGGTCAGCAGACCGGCATCGAGTTGCTCCTGCAAGAGCGAGTGGTCACGGGTGATTTGCGTCAGATGGCCGGCACGCATGCGGTAAGCACGCGAATCACCGACATGGCCCATCAAGAGGCCCTCCTCGCGGAACACGCCGACCACCAAGGTCGTGCCCATGCCGGCATAGCGCGGGTTGGTGTTGGCGGCGTTGAAGATCGCGCGGTTGGCATTATCAACACAGATGTCCATCGCCCGCCGCACATCCACAGCACTGGCGCTGCTGGCCGACTCTTTCAGCCAGCGGCCGAGCTCGGCGCGGATGAAGCTGGTCAACATCTGACTGGCCACTTCACCGGCGTTGTAGCCGCCCATGCCATCGGCCAGCACAGCCAATCCGACCGCCTCGTCCATGGCGACCGAGTCTTCATTGTTGTCGCGTGCGCGGCCCACATCGGTGGCGCTGAAAAACTCCAGGGTCATGGCTTTGTCTTCGGTTGCAGTTCTGCAGGATTCTGCCCTGCTTCCTGCGTATTTAAGCGGACTGTTTGTGCGAAAGAATCGGCAGTTTCAATCGCCTCGCTGGGGATTTGTGCCGGCGCAGGGGGCGCAGTCGTTTCGTCCCATCCTTGCATCAACAGTACGGCGTCCAGATCCTGCGCCATCTGCTCGCCGCTGGCATAGCGCAACTCGGGGCGTTTCTCCAGCGCCAGCGCCAACACCAAGGCCAAGGCTTCGGGCAGGCCGGGCCGGTAATGACGCACATCGGCCGGTGTCTGATTGGCGATCTGGTACATCAAGCGCGCCATCGAGTCCGACTGATGGGGCAGATGGCCGGTCAGCAATTGGTAAATCATGGCGCCCAGCGAGTAAAGGTCGCTGCGCCCGTCCACCTTGAGCCCGGCCAATTGCTCGGGTGACATAAAGGAAGGCGTGCCCAGGACCAAGCCGGTACGCGTGCGGCTGCCGTCGGCAATGCGGGCGATGCCAAAGTCCATCACCTTCAGCACATCGTTTTGCACATCCAACATCACATTGGCCGGCTTGATGTCCCGGTGCACCACCCCTTGCCGGTGCGCATAGTCCAAGGCCCGCGCCAGCCGGGCGCCTATCCGAATCACTTGACGCGCCGGCAGCAGTTGATCCGCACGGGTGTAATGGCTGAGATCCTTGCCCTGCACGAACTCCATCGCGATCCAGGCGTCCTCACCGGCTTCACCGGCATCGAGCACCTGCAAGATGTCGGGGTGATGCAGATGCCCGGCGGCGCGCGCCTCGCGCATGAAGCGCTGGCGTACATCGACCAAGTCTTCGGCTGCAAATTCGCGCTGCAGCGACAGGCGCTTGATAGCGACCAGTTGGCCGTTGCTGAGCTGACGGGCCAAGTGAACCACCGCCATCGCGCCCCGACCGAGTTCGCGCTGCAACTCGTAACCCTGCAGGCCGACGGCCACCTTGGTGGCTTGAACAGCTAAAACGGATGCCCCATCGGCGGCTGACAGCATCGATTCGCCCCCCGCCGGAGAGCTGGATTTACCGAGAATTCGCCGCCAGAAGCCCTTCATTCGTGCGCCCTTTTGCCTAGTCGGTTTTTTTGCTTCGAGCCGCCAATACTTTGCCCGCAGCCAGCACCAACAAGGCGCCAACAACTCCGCAGCCGTAATGCCACGCCGGCACAACCATGGCGCTGCCGGCTTGCTCCCCCGGCTGAGTCGGCACCCAGGCCTTCAAAGCCGGATCGCCAACAATCATCGTACCGGCGATCCAACCCAAGAGCATCGCGCCTACGGTGATGACTACCGGGAAGCGATCCATCAGCTTGATCACCAACTGGCTGCCCCAGACGATGATGGGAATCGACACCAGGAGACCGAAAATCACCAGCGGCATTTGGTGGTCGCCGCCCGCGCCTTGGGCCGCGCCGGCAATCGCGATCACATTGTCCAAGCTCATCACAAAATCGGCCACGATGACGGTCTTGACCGCCGCCCATAGCTTGTCACTGGCCTGAATCTGAGCATGCTCTTCCTCGTTTTCGGGCACGAGCAGCTTGATACCTATCCAGACCAAGAGCAGGCCGCCGACGATCTTGAGATAGGGCACTTGCAGCAAGGTCAGCGCGAAGAAAATCAGCAGCACACGCAAAACAATTGCGCCGGCCGTGCCCCAGATGATGCCCTTGGTGCGCTGGGCAGCCGGCAACTTGCGGCAAGCCAAGGCGATCACAACGGCGTTGTCGCCGCCGAGCAAGATGTCGATCATGATGATCTGACCGACGGCCAACCAGAACTCGGGACTTAAAAGGGTATCCATCAATAAAAGGGGCCGTAGCCTGGGTTGTCAGTTGCAGCAGTCTTGACAGCCGCCGACTATAACGAAGCAGCGCAAGTGCGAGCTTAAGAATGAAAAAAGGGGCGAATGCCCCTTTTCGAATGTTGCGCATCGGCCCGGCCGGTACACCGCCCGGGCTGGCACAGAATCATTAAAAGCCTTACAGCAAGCCCTTCAGCAGCTTGGCCATTTCCGACGGGTTGCGCGTGACCGTGAAGCCGCAGGCTTCCATGATGGCGAGCTTGGCGTCAGCGGTGTCATCGCCACCGGAGATCAAGGCCCCGGCGTGGCCCATGCGCTTGCCCGCAGGTGCTGTGACACCAGCGATGAAGCCGACGATAGGCTTCTTCATATTGTCTTTGCACCAGCGCGCAGCTTCGGCCTCGTCCGGGCCGCCGATTTCACCGATCATGATGACGGCGTCGGTGTCCGGGTCGTCATTGAAGGCCTTCATCACATCGATGTGCTTCAGACCATTGATCGGGTCGCCACCGATGCCGACGGCGCTGGACTGGCCCAGGCCGATTTCGGTCAGCTGAGCCACTGCTTCATAGGTCAGCGTGCCGGAGCGCGAAACGACGCCGATCCGACCCTTGCGGTGGATGTGGCCGGGCATGATGCCGATCTTGATTTCGTCCGGGGTGATCAGGCCTGGGCAGTTAGGCCCAAGCAACAAAGTGCGCTTGCCGCCGGCGGCTTCCTTGGCGCGCATGCGGTTGCGGATCATCAGCATGTCGCGGACTGGGATGCCTTCGGTGATGCAGATGGCCAAGTCCAAGTCGGCTTCGACAGCTTCCCAGATCGCAGCTGCTGCGCCGGCTGGCGGCACATAGATCACCGACACGGTGGCGCCGGTGGCTTGTGCGGCTTCGGTCACATTGGCGTAAATCGGGATGCCTTCGAAGTCCTCGCCGGCCTTCTTGGGGTTCACACCGGCGACGAAGCAATTCTTGCCGTTGGCGTAATCGCGGCAGCCGCGGGTGTGGAATTGACCGGTCTTGCCCGTGATGCCTTGGGTGATGACCTTGGTGTCTTTATTGATGTAGATCGACATGATTTCTTATCCTTGTGGGCCTAAGCCAGATTAAGCAACGGCGGCGACGATCTTCGTCGCGGCTTCGGCCATCGAATCGGCGGCGATGATGGGCAGGCCGGATTCGGCCAGCATCTTCTTGCCCAGGTCTTCGTTGGTGCCCTTCATGCGCACCACCAGCGGCACGGACAGGTTCACGGCCTTGCACGCGGTGATCACGCCTTCAGCGATGGTGTCGCACTTCATGATGCCGCCGAAGATATTGACCAGGATGCCCTTGACGTCCGGGTTCTTCAGCATGATCTTGAAGGCTTCGGTGACCTTCTCGGCGGTGGCGCCGCCGCCGACGTCCAGGAAGTTGGCCGGCTCGCCGCCAAACAACTTGATAGTGTCCATGGTGGCCATGGCCAGACCGGCACCGTTCACCAGGCAGCCGATATTGCCGTCCAGCGAGATATAGGCCAAGTCAAACTTGGAAGCTTCGACTTCGGCTGGATCTTCTTCGTCCAGGTCGCGGTAAGCGACGACTTCCGGATGACGGAACAAGGCGTTGGCGTCGAAATTGAACTTGGCGTCCAGGGCTATCAGATTGCCCTTGGAGTCGCAGTTCAGCGGGTTGATCTCGACCAGCGACGCGTCGGTCTCCATGAAGCACTTGTAGAGCTTGGCGAAGATATCGACGGCTTGGTCGATCGAAGCGCCGGTCAGGCCGATGGCGGCGGCGATCTTGCGCGATTGCGCTTCGGTCAGGCCGGCCAGCGGGTCGACCATCTCGGTGATGATCTTCTCGGGCGTGGAGTGAGCCACTTCCTCAATGTCCATGCCGCCTTCGCTTGAAGCGATGAAGGCGACCTTCTGCGTGCCGCGGTCGGTGACCAGCGAGACGTAGAGCTCATTCTTGATGTCGGCACCGTCTTCGATGTACAGGCGGCGAACCTTCTGGCCCACGGGGCCGGTCTGGTGCGTGACCAGTTGCATGCCCAGGATCTGTTCGGACAGTGCCTTGACGTCTTCCAGCGAGCGACCCAGCTTGACGCCGCCGCCCTTGCCGCGGCCACCGGCGTGGATCTGCGCCTTCACGACCCAGACCGGGCCGCCCAACTTCTGTGCGGCTTCGACCGCTTCTTGCACCGTGAAGGCAGGAATGCCACGCGGCACAGGCACGCCGAATTGGCGCAGGATTTCCTTGGCCTGGTACTCGTGAATCTTCATAGGGGTCTCGCTTTTGGAAAGGTCAGGAAGAGGAGGTGGAAGCGGGCATCGCAGCGGGCAAGGCCGTCAGGGCCGAGCTGTTGCGAAACCAGCGAGGGTAATGAGTTTGCACCGTTGGCCCGTCAATGCGAAGTGCGTGGCAACGATTGAGTTGAAACGGCGCCTGGCCGTCGGCACCGCCTTCGCGCGTGTCCAGCACGATGCCGGCAAAGGCCTGAATCACGGCGGATGGCAACACCTGACACATCTCGGTCAGGTGGGTACAACCTTTGATGCCCGCCAAACGCTCTTTGACACCGAGCCTGAAGCCCTGCATCAAATTGAGTCCGACCAAGGCCGCGTAGGCATCGCCATGCTGGTCACAAGCGCCGGGGTAAGGCATCCAGCTGGTTTGTGAGCCAGCTTCCAGAATATTGGTCTTGTCGTCCACCACCAGGCGCAACTGCATCGCGTGGATGGGTTCGCCCGCCAGGCGCGTACCGCCGGCAACCGCCATATCGCGCGTTTTGGTGTCCGTCAACTCGGCGTCGACGTCGTACAAGCCGTCGGCGCGCGCGAACACCTGCACATCAATGGCGCGGCGATGCATCAAACGGCGCTCGGCGAAAGGATTGGATAGGGGCATGTCTTGAAAACGGCTTCACACAAAACACTGCCTGCGGCCCAAATGGTCGGCAGGCAGGGACATGTGCAGGCTCACAATGTAGCATGCTGCGCCGCCGCAAGGCTTTCGCGAAACTGTCAAGACGAGCATGAACCCTGGCTTTTTGCGCGATGTTGTGAGGCTGGACAAGCTTCAATCGTCGTCCCAACGCAGCAGCTTTCGAATCGTTTCGGGGCTGAAGCCGCGCGCCGTCATGAAGCGCATCTGCTTGGCCTTGGCCGCCGCATCGGGCGGCGCATAGGCTCCGAATTTGCGTAAGTAGATGCTTTTGGCGCGCTCAAGCTCGGCCGCCTTGAGCTCGGACATTGCCTCGGCACTCAAGCTCAGCCCATGTTGAGCCAACTCTTGCTTGATACGCAAGCTGCCATAACGCGAGGCTCGCGCATGCACCCGGGACTCGACAAAGCGCTGATCGCTCAAATAACCCTGTGCCTGCAGCCAGTCCAGCAACAAGTCGAGTTCGGCCTGGGCATCCATTACAAGGCTAGGCTCGCCTTCAGCGGCCGGAGCAGCTTTGCGCAGAATGTTCTGTAGCTTGCGGCGAAGCTCGACTCGGCTGTGCTCGCGCTGGGACAGCAGGGAAATGGCGCGCATTTTCAAGGACAGCGGTTTCATTTCTGTTTGTGCAGCGCATGGCAGGCCAGCAGCAAGGCGGGGCCACTTCGGTTCTATCAGGACGCAGCGACTTGCAGCGACAGGCCCTGCCGCTGATCTACTGCCATAGGAATCAAACCCGGCAAGCTGCCGTTCTGCCGCCAAGCCGGCGCAGCCTGCGTATCCGACCAATATTCGTCAATGCTGACGATCAAGTCTCGCTCAAGACCAAAGAAACTATTGGCGTAAAAAGACTGAGCGCCATGATCAACCCGCACCAAGCTGTGCACGCGCCGGCGCGGCTGAGCGTCCGCTGACGCCGACGCTTGGCCCCCAGTGCCGAGTGCATTCAACTCCAGCAGATGAATCGCCCAGCCCTCGGGGTAGACGGCATTGACATGGACGATGGCCGCAGCGCCCTCGAAGCGCTCAGACGTCGCCCACCACTGGCAATGGGCCTCCGGATGCAGCAAGGCTTGCGCGGCGGCCCATTCACGCGCCTGGTACAGCGCCCAAAAGCGCTGCACCAGATTCAAGTCGGCGGCTGGACCGCTCATGCTCGGCGCCTCACGAAGCTTCAAGCAGCGGCGCTACCTGCCAACAGGGGCACGCCCAGCGAGTCGCGCACCTTGTTCTCGATTTCATGCGCAATATCGGGGTTCTCGCGCAGGAATTCGCGCGCATTGTCCTTGCCTTGGCCGATCTTCTCGCCGTTGTAGGCATACCAGGAGCCGGACTTTTCGACCACCTTGGCGATCACGCCCATGTCGATGATCTCGCCTTCGCGGCTGATGCCCTCGCCGTACAGAATGTCGAATTCGGCGGTCTTGAACGGCGGCGCGACCTTGTTCTTGACCACCTTGACCTTGGTTTCGCTGCCGATCACTTCATCGCCCTTCTTGATCGAGCCGATGCGGCGGATGTCCAAGCGCACCGAGGCGTAGAACTTCAGCGCGTTACCGCCGGTGGTGGTCTCGGGGCTGCCAAACATCACGCCGATCTTCATGCGGATCTGGTTAATGAAGATGACCATGCAATTGGCCTTCTTGATGGTGGCGGTCAGCTTGCGCAGCGCCTGGCTCATCAAACGGGCTTGCAAGCCGGGCAGCGAGTCGCCCATTTCACCTTCCAACTCGGCCTTGGGCGTCAAGGCCGCGACCGAGTCGATGACGATCAGGTCAACCGCGCCGGAGCGCACCAGCGCGTCGACGATCTCGAGCGCCTGCTCGCCGGTATCGGGCTGGCTGATCAACAGGTCTTGCAGATTGACGCCGAGCTTTTGCGCATATTGAATGTCCAGCGCATGCTCGGCATCAATGAAGGCGCAAACGCCGCTGAGCTTTTGCATCTCGGCAATCACCTGCAGCGTGAGCGTGGTCTTGCCCGAGGATTCCGGGCCGTAAATCTCGACCACCCGGCCGCGCGGCAGGCCGCCAACGCCCAGCGCGATGTCCAAGCCCAAGGAGCCGGTGGAGACAACCTGAATGTCCTCGATCACCTCGCCATCGGCCAAGCGCATGATGGAGCCCTTGCCAAATTGCTTTTCGATTTGGCTGAGCGCGGCCTGCAAGGCCTTGGCCTTCTCTGGGTTGACGGTGTTGGCGGTTTTGACTGGGGCGTCCATGAAGTTCTCCTGAATGAGCTGGCCGAATTATGGCGCAACCTGAGGTTTTGTACAGTAGTTTTTGAGATTGCAGCCAAAAGGCCAGCAAGTTCATCCATCGTACAAAGCCAGTAGCTCATAGGGTGAGCTACATCCAGAAAAACTCCTGGCTTAGGCTGGCAATTTCAGCAAGCCAATCGGCGCCCGCCCGCTGGCCGCCGAGATCAGACCCAGCACGCGGGTCGGCTCGGCCCCCAACATCGACCAAGTGAAGCGCCAGCTCCAGTTGCCGCCCAAGACGCCGGGCACATTCATCCGGTGTTCACCGCCCAGCCCCAAGACATCTTGCAGCGGGAACACCGCCATATTGGCGACCGAATTGCAGCAGGCGCGGATCATCGCCCAGTGCACATCCTGCTCGCCGCAAGCCAGGTAGGCGCCGGCATAGGCGCGCTCATGCGGCGCGGCCTTGTCCCACCAACCACGCACGGTGTCGTTGTCATGCGTGCCGGTATAGACCACACAGTTGCGCGGCCACATATGCGGCAAGAACTCATGCGTCGCGTCGCCGCCAAAGCCGAACTGCAAAATCTTCATGCCAGGGAAGCCACAGCCGTCGCGCAGCGCATGCACATCCGGCGTGATGAAACCCAGGTCTTCCGCCACGATGGGCAAAGCGCCGAGCGCCGCCGCGATGGCGTCGAACAAGGCCTGGCCAGGGCCGGTGATCCATTGGCCTTGCTTCGCATCGGGGCTGCTGGCCGGGATTTCGTAATAGCCGGCAAAGCCACGGAAATGGTCGATGCGGAAGACATCGGCCTGGCTCAGCGCACGTTTGACGCGCGCCGTCCACCAGGCGTAGTTGTCGGCCGCCATCGCTTCCCAGCGGTAAAGAGGGTTGCCCCAGCGCTGGCCTTCCAACGACATCGCGTCGGGCGGCACACCGGCCACCACCGTGGTCTGGAAATTCTCGTCCAGGTGATAGAGCTCGGGGCGCGACCAGCAGTCGGCGCTGTCATGCGCGACGAAGATAGGCAGGTCGCCCATGATGGAGACGCCCTTGCTATTGGCATAAGCCTTGAGCGCGCCGATCTGGCTGTCAAATGCCCATTGCACAAACTGCCAGAAGCGGTATTCATCGGCGTGACTGAGCCGCGCTGCGGCCAAGGCCTCAGGCTCGCGCCGCGCCAAGGCCGGCGCCCAGCTCCACCAAGGCAGACCATTCAGCGGCGAGCGGATCGCCATGAACAAAGCGTAGTCATCCAGCCAGCCTTGCTGGGCCTCGCACCAGTCGGCAAAGGCGGCGCGGTCCTCGGCGCTGGCCTTGGCGAAGAAGCCTGCGGAGGCCAAGCGCAGCTGCTGCTCGCGCCAGGGCAGCACGCGGCCGTAATCGACTACTTGTGCGTCAAAGCCGTCGGTCGGCAAATGCGGCGGCGCCAAATAGCCCTTGGCGATCAGCGGCTCAAACGCCACCATCCACTGGCTGCCGGCAAAGGCGGACACGCCTTGGTAAGGCGAATCGCCGGGGCCTATCGGCGTGGTCGGCAGCAACTGCCAGATGCTCTGGCCGGCGCTATGCAGCCAATCCACAAAGGCAAAAGCATCGGGGCCGAAGTCACCCGTGCCATGTGGGCCGGGCAAGGAAGTGATGTGCAAAAGCACGCCGGCGGAGCGTTGATTGAGGTTCATATGGCGTCGTTTCTCAGTCAGTCGTGGCGCAGCAAGAGCAAGCTGCGTCCGGGGATGGTCATTGTCTGACCTGCGTTGAAGATTTGATGATCCGAAGGCTGCAGCACGGCGCTGCTGTCCAGCGCCAAGCGCCAGGCACCACCGCTGAGTTTGAAGGCCAGCTCTTGGGGCTCGGGGTTGAACACCACCATCAGGCGCGGCTGGCTGGCGCCGGCCTCGAACATCTGCGCCGCGAAAGCATGGCTGGAAGCATCAAACCAGTCTTGCTGCTGCATCTCTTGGCCCGCCGGCGTGAACCAGCGCAGGCGTGCAGCGGAGTCGCCAGTGGAGGCAAACCAAGCATCGTGTCGCAGCAAAGGCTCTTGGCGGCGCAGCGCCAAGAGCTGCGCGACAAAAGCTTGCGTATCTGCTTCAGCTTCGGCCCAGCTCAGCCAGGTCGTCGCGTTGTCCTGGCAATAGGCATTGTTGTTACCGCCCTGGCTGTTGCCGATCTCATCGCCCGCGCACAGCATCGGCGTGCCCTGAGCCAAGAGCAAGGTGGCCAGCATCGCGCGGCGCACGCGCAGACGGGTGGCGCGAATAGTGGCGTCATCGCTCGGCCCCTCAAACCCAAAGTTGGCGCACAGCTCACCATCACGTCCGTCGCGGTTGTTTTCGCCGTTAGCGTAGTTGTGCTTGGTCGAGAAGCTCACCACATCGGCCAAGACATAACCATCATGCACAGAGACAAAATTGACCGAGGCGCTGGGCCGGCGGCTGCCGTGGTGGAACAGATCGCTTGAGGCCATGAAACGCCGCGCCAACTCGCCGCGGCCGACGCTGGGCTTGTCCGAGCGCAGCCAATAGCCGCGCACCGCATCGCGGAACTTGTCATTCCAATCCAGGAAGCGGCCGGGGAAGCGCCCGACCTGGTAACCCTCATGGCCGGCATCCCAGGGTTCCGAGATCAGATGCACGCCGGCCAGCAGCGGGTCCTGGCGCAAGGCGGTAAAGAAAGCCGCTTGCGGGTCAAAGCCATGGTGGGTGCGGCCCAGCACCGGTGCCAAATCAAACCGGAAGCCGTCGACGCCCATCTCGCCGACCCAGTAGCGCAGCGAATCCAGCACCAGCTGCGCGACACGTGGATGGGCGCAGTTGACGGTATTGCCGCAGGCGCTGACATTCTCATAACGGCTTTTGTCATCGGCAACCAGACGGTAGTAGCTGCGATTGTCCAAGCCCCTCAAGCTCAGGGTCGGGCCGAACTCATTGCCTTCGGGCGTGTGGTTGTAGACCACATCCAGCACCACCTCCAGCCCGGCCGCGTGCAGCCCGCGCACCATCGCACGGAACTCCTCCCGCACGGCGGTCGGGTCGTCCCGGTGCCGGGCCTGCGCCAGACCAGGGTCCGGGCTGAAAAAACCCAGGCTGTTATAGCCCCAGTAATTGGGCTTGCCCAGGTCGGCCAGATGTGGCTCGTCGATGTGGAAGTGGACGGGCAGCAAAGACAGGGTCGTCACGCCCAGCGCCTTGAAATGCGCCAACGCGGCCGGATGCGCCAGACCGGCATAAGTGCCTTGCAGCTCGGCCGGGACGCCCGGCAGCTGCTTGGAAAAGCCTTTCACATGGACCTCATACAGCACCAAGTCAGAGGTGGCATGGCGCGGCGCATTCAGGCGCGGGCTGCTGGCGGGCTCCAAGCCTGGCGCCACCCGGGCCTTCAGTGCTTGCAAGGCGTTGTCGCGCGTATCGAAGGAGCGCGGGCCGTCCGGATGGCCCAACTCATAGCCATGTTGCTCGGGGCCCCAATTGAAATGGCCGACGATTTCGCGCGCATAGGGGTCGAGCAGCAGCTTGTGCGCGTTGAAACGATGGCCATGCTCAGGCGCGTAAGGGCCATGGGCGCGCAGGCCGTAGACAAGACCAGCGCCAAGGCCGGGCAAGAAGCCGTGGAAGACCGCATCATCATGGCCGGGCAGCTCATAGCGGCGCAACTCGCGCTGGCCCGAGGCATCAAAGATGCACAGCTCGATGCGCGTCGCACCTTCCGAGAACACGGCGAAATTGATGCCACCGTCGCGCGGCGTGGCGCCCAATGGCTCGTGGCGCCCGGGTAAAAGTTTTGTTGGCAATGCAGACATAAATCAACAGGGTCTCAAGCAGGCACAAGAAATAGGCATGCCAGCGGCGGCAAGCTCAGCACAATCGACTGCGCTTGGCCCTGTGTGGCCACGGGCTCGGCAAGCAGCTGTCCGGCTTGATTGCCCATATTGCTGCCGCCGTAATGCGCAGAATCGGTGTTCAGGGCTTCAGTCCAGCCCGCATAGCCAGCTGGCACGCCGAGGCGGTAGCCATGGCGTGGCACCGGGGTGAAGTTGCTCACGACGAGGACAGGTGGTGCAGAAGCGTCTTTACGCATCCAGGCCAGCACCGAATGCTCGGCGTCCGCCGCGTCCAGCCACTCGAAGCCGGCAGCCTCGCAGTCAAGCCGGTGCAGCGCCGGCTGCTGGCGGTAGAGCTGGTTGAGATCGCGCACCAAGCGCTGCACGCCGGCATGCGCGGGCTGCTCCAGCAGCGCCCAAGGCAATTCGGCGTCATGATTCCATTCGCTGCTTTGAGCGAACTCCTGGCCCATGAACAGTAACTTCTTGCCCGGATGACCCCACATAAAGCCGTAATAGGCGCGCAGATTGGCGAACTTCTGCCAGGCGTCGCCGGGCATCTTGCCCAACATAGCCCCCTTGCCATGCACGACCTCGTCGTGCGAGATCGGCAGCACAAAGTTCTCGCTGAAGGCATAGACCAGGCCAAAGGTCATCTTGTCATGGTGCCAGCGGCGGTGAACCGGGTCTTCCTGCATGTATTTGAGCGTGTCATTCATCCAGCCCATATTCCATTTGTAGTGGAAGCCCAAGCCGCCGGCCGAGGTCGGCGCCGACACACCGGGAAAGCTGGTCGACTCTTCGGCCACCGTGATGGCGCCGGGAGCATGCAAGCCTAATTGCTCATTCATGCGGCGCAGCAAGGCGATCGCCTCGAAGTTCTCGCGCCCGCCTTCGCTATTCGGAACCCACTCACCGGCCGGGCGCGAATAGTCGCGGTAAAGCATGGACGCGACCGCATCGACACGCAGACCGTCCACACCCCAGCGCTCGGTCCAATACAGCGCATTACCGACCAGGAATTGGCGCACCTCGTTGCGGCCAAAGTTGTAGATCAGCGTGTTCCAGTCGCGATGGAAGCCCTCGCGCGGGTCGGCATATTCGTACAGCTGCGTGCCATCAAAATTCGCCAAACCATGGGCATCCGAGGGGAAGTGCGCCGGCACCCAGTCCAGCAGCAACCCCAGGCCACGCGCATGACAGGCCGCCACAAAACGGACAAAGTCCTCGGGCGGGCCGAAGCGTGCGCTGGGCGCATACAGGCCCAGCGTCTGATAGCCCCAGGAACCATCAAACGGATGCTCGCTGATAGGCATCAGCTGCAAATGCGTGAAGCCCATCTCGGCGGCGTAGGCCGGCAACTGCTCGGCCAGCTCATCCCAAGTCGGAAACTGCGCCGCGCCGCGCCGCCAGGAGGCGGCATGCACTTCGTAAATCGAGATCGGCGCCGAGCGTGCATTGGCCGCCGCGCGCTCGACCGGCAAAGCCATAGGCGCCGCCAAAGCGCTGGCGACGATGCTGGCCGTGTCGGGGCGCAGCTGCGCGGCGCGGGCAAAGGGGTCGGCCTTCAGCGGCAGCAACTGCCCGCCGGCATCCAGCAACTCGAACTTGTAGAGATCGCCCGCCGCCACATGCGGCACAAAGATCTCCCAGACGCCGCTCTCGTGGCGCCGCCGCATTGCATGGCGCCGGCCGTCCCAGCCATTGAAGCTCCCGACCACGCTGACGCGGCTGGCATTTGGCGCCCAGACTGCAAAGCGCACGCCGGCTACATCACCCAAGATAAGAGGATGGGCACCCAGCGCCTCGAAGGGCCGCGGGTGCTCGCCACGCGCCAACAGGCTCAGATCTTGCTCGGGCAATTGCGGACCGAAGGCATAAGCATCGGCATAAACACCCTCGCTGCCATCGCCCCAGCACACGCGCAGGCGGTAATCAAAGCGCTTGCGGCGCCGCCCGGCCGGGGCTTCGAACAGCCCGTCCGGATGACGCAGCTTGAGGCTGGCGACCAGCTTGTCGCTGCCGGCCTCCAGCAGGTCCACCGAACGCGCGCCCGGCAGCAGCGCGCGCAGCCACATGCGACCGCCAGAGTCCGCATGAAGGCCCAAGACCGCAAACGGGTCGGCATGCCGCCCGCCCAGCAACTGATCGACCTCGCGCTGCGCCAACATCACGTTCAGCCCAGGCTGGCGACCGACCAAACGCGGTCAACGTACTCGGCAATCGTGCGGTCGCTGGAGAAGTCTCCCATGCCGGCCACATTCAAAATCGCCTTGGCACCCCAGGCCTCGGGCTGCGCATAGAGCTCGTCCACTTCCAGCTGCTTGTCGACATAAGCGGCAAAGTCAGCCATCAACAGGTAGTTGTCCCGGTTCAACAGCATCTCGGTCAAGGCGCGGTAACGCCCGCCATCACCGGATGAGAACTCGCCAGCGGCGATGCTTTCGATGACACGCTTCAGTTGCGCGTTTTGCTCCATATACAGGCGCGGGTCGTAACCGAGCGCCTTGATCTGAGCGACCGCTTCGGTGCGCAGACCGAAGACAAACATATTCTCCTCACCCATGGCCTGGGCCATCTCGATATTGGCGCCGTCCCAGGTGCCTATCGTCAGCGCGCCATTGAGGGCGAACTTCATATTGCCGGTGCCCGAAGCCTCGGTGCCGGCGGTAGAGATTTGCTCGGACAAATCGGCCGCCGGGATGATCACCTCGGCCAGGCTAACGCCGTAATTGGGCAGATAGACGAGTTTGAGTTTGTCGCCGACACGCGGGTCGCTATTGACCACGCGCGCCACATCGTGCGCCAGCTGAATGATGGACTTGGCCATCACATAGGCGCTGGCCGCCTTGCCGGCAATGATGACGGTGCGTGGTACCCAGGCGGCGTCAGGATTGGCCAAGATCGCCTGATAACGCGCGACCACATGCAAGATGTTCAAGAGCTGGCGCTTGTATTCATGGATGCGTTTTATCTGCACATCGAACAGGCAGCTCGGATCGACCTGTACACCGATTTCGCGGCGGATCAGGTCGGCCAGGCGCTGCTTGTTGGCCAATTTGACGGCCTGGAACTGCTGGCGGAAGGCGCCGTCCGAGGCGGCCGGCGTCAAGGCACGCAGCTCGGCCAGATCTTGGCGCCAGCCCTTGCCGATACGCGCGTCCAGCAAGGTGGACAGCTGCGGGTTGGCCTGCTGCAGCCAGCGGCGCGGCGTCACACCATTGGTGACGTTATGGAAACGACCGGGGAAGATGGCCGCATAGTCGGCAAAAATGGTCTGCACCATCAGCTCCGAATGCAGCGCGGCCACGCCGTTGACGCGGTGCGAGGCAACGATGGCCAAGGCCGCCATGCGCACGCGCCGCTCGCCTCCATTGCGACCTTCATCGATCAGCGACACGCGCGCCAGCAAGGCGTCGTCGCCGGGGAATTTGGCACGCACCTCATTCAAGAAGCGCGCGTTGATTTCGTAAATGATTTCCAGATGGCGCGGCAGCAGCGCCTCGAACAGCGACAGCGCCCAGGTCTCCAGCGCCTCTGGCATCAAGGTGTGATTGGTATAGGACACCGCTTGGCGCGTGATCTTCCAGGCGGCATCCCAGCCCAGGCCATGCTCGTCCAGCAGCAAGCGCATCAGCTCGGCCGGGGCCAGCGCCGGGTGGGTGTCGTTCAGATGAATCGCATTGCTTCGCCCCAAACCATCCAGACTGCCCGCTTCACGCAGATGGCGAGCGATCACGTCTTGCAGCGAGGCGCTGACCAGGAAGGCTTCTTGCTTCAGGCGCAACTCGCGGCCCGCTTCGCTGCTGTCGTCCGGGTAGAGCACCCAGTTCAGCGCATCGGCGGCGACGCGGTGACGGGCCGCGCCGGCATAGTCACCGGCGCAAAAAGCCTTGAAGTCGATGGGCGCGGCAGCAGTCGCATGCCATTGGCGCAGCGTCGAGACGCGCTCGCTGTGGTGTGCCGGCACGATGAAGTCAAAGGCCTGCGCTTCGAGCTGCTCGGCCGCCAGCCAATGGCGCTGGCCGGCTTCATCCACCGTGACCCGGCCGCCAAAGCCGACCGCATAGCGCACATCGGCGCGCGGCACTTCCCAGGGCTGACCCAGGCGCATCCAGTCGTCCGGCGCTTCGACCTGGCGTCCGTCTTGAATCGCCTGGGCAAACATGCCGTATTGATAACGCAGGCCATAGCCGAAAGAAGGCAGGCCCAACTCGGCAAACGAATCCAGAAAGCATGCAGCCAGGCGGCCCAGGCCACCATTGCCGAGCGCCGCGTCGGGCTCACGCTCCAGCACATTGCCGAGTTGCTGGCCCTGCGCGGCCACGAGCCGATTCAGCTCGGGCTCCAAGCCCAGGGCGGCCAGCGCGTTCGACAAGGCACGCCCCATCAGGAATTCCATCGACAGGTAATGCACACGGCGCACCGGATGCGCAGCACCCGGCACAGAGTCGCGCGCGGCGTCCTCAGCCTGCGTGCGCGCCCACCGCTCGGCCAACAAGCCGCGCGCCGCGGTGGCGGCGGCCCGCATGGCAACGGCCGCTGTGGGCTGGCTGGCCTGCGCCAGCTCAGCGCCATAGGCCAGTGCAAATTGTTCGTTGAGGGCGGCTTTTTGGACTGCGTTGGAAGTCATAGGGCTGGCGCTCTTTGCGCTGTTAATACTTGGGGCAATTTTTTGCATGGTCGAATTCATGGCCTTGACAATCGGTCTTGATCGCAGCGGAGCTTGCAGGCTGCACTGCTTTAGCGAGGCAAGAAGCCCTCGGCGATGGCTGCTTGGCCCAAAGTATCGCCTACTCGAAGGATTTTGTGTAGTTTCACTACATAGTGAAAGCCCGAATTTTTCACTCACACCTAGGTTTGCCACCACAAAGTCCTGGCCCCTAGGTAGTTTTGCTGTTGTTAAACTACATCTTGAACGGTATATTGCCTCCAAGATAAGACAAGGCGTGAGACAAAGATATGGCAGATGTTCAACTCAGCGGCGTGGCCAAGGCCTACGGCGAGGTCAAGATCCTGCATGGGATAGACCTGGAAATTCGCGACGGCGAGTTCATGGTGTTTGTAGGCCCTTCGGGCTGCGGCAAATCGACGCTCTTGCGCACCATCGCCGGCCTGGAAGAGATCACCGGCGGCGAGCTGCGCATTGGCGGGCGCGTGGTCAACGAGGTGCCCCCGGCCGAGCGTGGCATTGCAATGGTGTTCCAGAGCTATGCGCTCTACCCGCATATGAATCTGTACGACAACATGGCTTTCGGCCTGAAGTTGGCCAAGGTGCCGCCGGCCGAGATCGAGGCCGCTGTGCGCGGCGCCGCGAAGATTTTGCACATCGAGCATCTGCTGGATCGCAAGCCCAAAGACTTGAGCGGCGGCCAGCGTCAGCGCGTCGCGATTGGGCGCGCGATTGTGCGCAAGCCCGAAGTGTTTTTGTTCGACGAGCCGCTGTCCAACCTCGACGCCGCCTTGCGTGTGCGCATGCGCTACGAATTCGCCAAGCTGCACGAAGAGCTCAAGACGACGATGGTCTATGTGACCCATGATCAGGTCGAGGCGATGACGCTGGCCGACCGCATCGTCGTGCTCAATGCCGGCCGCATCGAGCAGGTCGGCACGCCGCTGGAGCTGTATGAGCACCCGGTCAATTTGTTTGTGGCCGGTTTCATCGGCTCGCCGAAGATGAATTTCCTGGAGGCCGAGGTGGTGTCAGCAGATGCCGCAGGCGCCAAGCTGCGCTTGGCCAGCGGCGCGGTGGTCAGCGCGGCTGTCCATGCCGCCAGCGCCAAACCCGGCGACAAGGTCACGCTGGGCCTGCGGCCCGAGCATTTCGTCGTTTGCGAAGCTGCGGCCGAGGCGGTCAACGCGATTCAATGCACGGTCACCTTTGTCGAAGCCTTGGGCAGCGCCACGCACGCTTATTGCGCCTACCCGGGCGTCGAGGATGCACTAACTTGTGAATTCGACGGCCGCACGCGCATCCGCGCCGGCCAGGACATTCGCCTGAGCCTGCCGCCCGAGGCCTGCTATGTATTTGACGCGGCGGGCGTGGCCTTGCCACGACTGGGCGGGACGCCGACATGAAAGGCAGCGCCCTCCCACTGCTCGCCTTGCTATTGAGCGGCGCCGTTCACGCTGGCAGTAATCACAAACTGCTGGTCTGGATCAACGGCGACAAGGCCTATACCGGCCTGCAGCAAGTCGGCGATGCGTTTACCAAGGCCTCGGGCGTCAAGGTCGTGGTCGAGCATCCGGTCGATGCGACCGACAAATTCCAGCAAGCTGCCGGCGCGGGCAAGGGGCCGGACATTTTTTGCTGGCCGCATGACCGGGTCGGCGAATGGGCCAAATCGGGCCTGTTGACGCCCTTGCGCCCGAGCAAAAAGCTCTTTGAGGAAGTTGAAGAAGCGGCCTGGAAGGCCTTCGCCTACCAGGGCAAGATCTGGGGCTACCCGATCGCGATCGAGACCACCGGCCTGATTTACAACAAGGCCTTGGTGCCTACGCCACCGGCCACATTCGATGAGCTGATCGCGCTCGACAAGCAGTTGCAAAAGCAAGGCAAGCACGCGATTTTGTGGGACTACAACAAGAGCTTTTTCACCTGGTCCATCCTGGCCGGCGCTGGTGGACAGATCTTTGGCCGCGACGCCAAGGGCGAGCTTGATGCCAACCAGGTCAGTGTCAACAATGCCGGCGCCTTGGCCGGCGCCGAGTTGATTGCCCGCCTCTTGCGCGAAGGCCATATGCCCAAGGGCGCACGCTATGCCGAGATGGAAAGCGGCTTTGCCAAGGGCGATGTGGCGATGATGATCTCTGGCCCCTGGGCCTGGGACAACGCCAAGAAAGCCAAGATCGACTTCGGCGTCGCGCCGATCCCAGCCGTGGTCGCGGGCAAACCCTCCAAGCCTTTTGTCGGCGTACTCGGCTGCATGATCGCCGCACCGAGCACCCAGAAAGACATCGCGCGCGAGTTCCTTGAGAACCATTTGATGCGCCCGGAAGGGCTGAAGATTCTGGACGCCGATGTGCCGATCGGCGTGCCTGCCAACAAGGCTTTCTACGCCGAGTTGTCGGTCAACCCCTTGATCCGAGCCAGCATGGAGAACGCGCGCCTGGGCGAGGCCATCCCCAACATCCCCGAGGTCGGGCGCTTCTGGACCGCGATGGACGCAGCGCTTGAGGCCATCACCAACGGCCTGCAAAGCCCCAAGGATGCGCTCGACGGCGCCTCGGCCCGAATGCTGCTGAAGACCGCCAAATAAGTACAAGAAAAACACATGAACGCCGCACCCCAACCATCCACAAGCCTGGGCGCACTCAGCGCCTACAGCAAGCTGCCTCCCACCGCGCTGGAGCGCGCGCTGCAGGCCTTGCGCTGGCCGCTCACAGGCGCGGCCATGCTGGCCTCGCTGTACATGGTCTTCATGATCCACGCCGCCGGCCAGACTTGGTGGGCGGTCGGCGCCCTGAGTTTTTTCGCGGCTGCGTTTTACGTCTACGTCAGCAATGCAGGCTTTGCTTACCGCTACTTGTTCCCCGGCATCGCCGGCATGCTGATCTTCATTGCCTTCCCGCTGATTTACACGGCGCAGATCGGCTTCACCAACTACTCCTCGGCGCATCTCTTGAGCGAGCAGCGCGTGCGCGACTATTTGCTTGATCAGCATGAGGCGGTGCAAGAACTCACCCAGCCCTTCACCCTGCATGCCGCTGGGTCGGAGTTCCGCTTGGCGCTCAGAGGGGCCGAAGAGACTCCGGCCTGGGTCTCGCCACCGCTTGCTTTGCGCAACTCGGGCAAAGAGTTGGCGGTCGAAATGGAAGCCTTCGCCAATCAGCCCCTGCAGCCCGCCTTGTCGCTGCACGAGTTAATCCTGCACCGCGAAGCCTTGATGCAGCTGAAATTAGTATTGCCGGCTTCGGCGGGTCTGGGCGATTTGCGTTATCTGGGTCTGCGTGAGTTCGGCCCCATCACACGCAACTGGCAGGCTAACGCCGACGGCAGTCTGACCAGGCTCGCCGATGGCCAAGTCTTCAGCGCCAACCGCGAGATCGGCAATTTTCAAAATGCTGAAGGCGAAATTCTGCAGCCCGGCTTCAAGGTCGTGGTGGGCTGGCAGAACTACACCCGCATGGTGCTGGACGCGGAGTTCCGCGGGCCCTTCCTGGCCATCTTCAGCTGGACGGTCATCTTCAGCTTGTTGACCGTCGTACTGGCCACGTCCATCGGCATGCTGCTGGCGGTGATGCTGAACTGGGATGACCTCAAAGGCCGCACCACTTACCGCACGCTTTTGTTCCTGCCTTACGCGGTGCCGGGCTTTATCTCCATCCTGGTGTTCAAGGGCTTGTTCAACCAAAACTTCGGTGAAATCAACGCGATTCTGGACGCGCTGTTCGGCGTGAAGCCGGCCTGGTTTGCCGACCCGCTGCTGGCCAAGACCATGCTGCTGATCGTCAACGTCTGGCTGGGCTACCCCTACATCATGATTCTGTGCGCCGGCTTGCTGAAGGCAATTCCGGCAGATCTGTACGAGGCCTCGGCGATTGCCGGCGCCGGCCCGCTGACCAATTTTTTCAAGATCACCGCACCCTTGGTCATCAAGCCCTTGGCGCCGCTCCTGGTCAGTGCCTTTGCCTTCAACTTCAATAACTTTGTGTTGATCGCCCTGCTGACCGATGGCAGGCCCGATTTCTTGAGCACCAAGATCCCGGCCGGGCAGACCGACATTCTGGTGTCCTACACCTACCGCATCGCCTTCAAGGACTCCGGCTCAGACTTCGGCCTCGCCGCCGCGATCTCGACGCTGATCTTCTTCCTGGTGGCAGCGATGTCTTTGATCAATCTGCGCTTGATGCGCAAAGCTCAAGCTTAAGGACTTCACATGGCAATCGTTCGAGGCAAACAAGCACGCTGGCGAGTCTGGGCGGCCCACGCTTTGATGTGGGCCTTCCTGGCCATCACGCTGTTCCCGCTGCTGGCCATCATCAGCATTTCCCTGCGGCCCGGCAACTTCGCCACAGGCAGCATCATTCCAACGCAGATCAGTTTTGAGCATTGGTCTTTGGCGCTGGGCATCCCCTATCAGGCGGCCGATGGCAGCCTGGTACAGCCCCCCTTCCCGGTGCTTTTGTGGTTATGGAACTCGATCAAGGTGGCAACGATTTCGGCCTTTTTGATCGTTGCCATCTCGACCTCGGCGGCTTTCGGCTTTGCGCGCCTGAAGTTCCGCTTCAAGATGCCCATCCTGAATTCGATGCTGCTTCTGCAGATGTTCCCACCTGTCTTGGCCCTGGTCGCGATCTACACGATCTTCGAAACCATTGGCAATTTCATCCCCTGGCTGGGCATCGAAACCCATGGCGGCCTGGTGCTGGCGTACCTGGGCGGCGTGGCCACCCATATCTGGACCATCAAGGGCTATTTCGAGACGATTCCGGTCGAAATCGAAGAATGCGCCAAGGTCGACGGGGCCAGCCATTGGCAGGCCTTCCGCCTGGTGCTGCTGCCGATGGCGGTGCCGATTCTGATGGTGGTGTTCGTGCTGGCCTTTATCGGCTGCATCATCGAATACCCGGTCGCCTCGGTGCTGCTGCGCGAAGAAAGCCATTTGACTCTGGCCGTGGGCTCCAAGTACTTTTTGCATGACCAGCGCTTTTTGTGGGGCGACTTTGCCGCCGCAGCCGTGCTCTCGGGATTGCCGATCACGCTGGTGTTCCTGCTGGCGCAGCGCTGGATCGTCTCGGGCCTGACGGCCGGTGGCGTCAAGGGTTAGGTCGGGCATGCGTCGAATCGCAATTGGCGCCGTCCTGCTCTGCGCCGTCGCTCAGGTCTTTGCCCAGGGCTGCAAGCCCAGCCCGCTGGGCGAGCGCGAACTGTTTCTGCGCGGCACCTTTAACAACTGGAGCGCCAGTGACGAGCACCGCTTTGTCTATGTCTGCGACCGTTATGAGCTCTACGCCAAGCTGAGCGGTGAACAAAGTTTCAAGATCGCCGATGAGGATTGGTCGAGCGACGCAGACTTTGGCGGCAGCGCGGCAGAATTGAAACTCAAGGGCGGTGCGCTCAGCGAGCGCTTTGGCGGTGCACACAAGTTCCAACTGCTGTTCAGCGACAGTCGCGCGGCTCGCCTTCAAATCAGCCCATTTTCAGGCGAAGCGCCGCAGCTCATTGCCGCGCCTACCGTCACCGACCCGGTCGCCCTGAGCATCCGCTTCGACTCGCGCGACATCCGCGACAAGTCGCCATTTGGCGCTGTCACGCCGGGCAAGCAAGTGAGCTACAGCTTCCGGGCGCTGCCCGGCATCGAGCAGGCCACGCTGGTGATTGCCAAACGCCGCCTGGAAGGCAATCAAGAGCTGCTGGAGTATGGCGAGGCGACGCGTCTGCCGATGACGGCAAGCAAGGTCGGCAAGAGCGACCAAGTGCAGCGCTGGTCTGCCAGCCACAACTTTGCCGCCCCCGCCATCTACGGCTACCACTTTGAGGTCCAGATCAAGGGCAAGACCTTTGTCTACCAAAACAAGCGTGACCCGGTGTACTGGACGCGTGAAAAAGGCAGCATGGGCCTAGGGCTGGTGGACCCGCTGCCCGAGCAAACCAAGCGCATCAGGCGCTATCGCCAGACCGTCTATGCGGCCGACTTCCAGGTGCCGGCCTGGGCGCGTGACGCGGTGTTCTACAACATCTTCCCCGAGAGATTCCGCAACGGCGATACCGACAACGACCCTCGCCCGGGCCGCGATCATTACCAGGACAAGGACGTCGAGTTCCACGCCAACTGGCTGGACAAGCCCTCCAAACCGAACACCCAAGACGGCTCGGACGACACCTACAACAACGACTTCTTCGGCGGCGACCTGGCCGGCATCATTGCCAAGCTTGACTACATCAAGTCACTGGGTGCCAACGCGATCTATATGACGCCGATTTTTCGCGCCGCCAGCAACCACAAATACGACACCGCCGACTACACCCAAGTCGACCCGGCCTTCGGCACTAACGCCGACTTCAAGCGTCTTACGGTCGAAGCCGCCAAGCGCGGCATCCGTGTGATCCCCGACACCTCGCTGAACCATGTCGGCAGCGACTCGCCCTACTTCAACCGTTTCGGCAACTACCCCGCCGGCGGCGCTTTTGATGACGGCGCGCTGAACCCGGCCTCCAGCTACGCGTCCTGGTTCAAGCTCGACGCAGCCCAAGCCAAACCCGAGGACCAATACCAGGGCTGGGTGGGCGTGAAAGACCTGCCCGAGATCGACAAGAGCTCGCCGGCCTTCCGTGCCTTTGCCTACGGCGCCCCAGGCTCGGTGATGCTGCAATGGCTGGACCTGGGCGCGGCTGGTTGGCGCATGGACGTGGCGCCCTGGGTGCCGGATGACTTCTGGCGCGAGTGGCGAGCGGCCATCAAGACGCACAAGGCGGACGCTTTTTTGATCGCCGAGACCTGGTTCGATGCCAGCAAGTTCTTGCTTGGCGACAGCTTTGATTCGTCGATGAACTACATCTTCCGCAACACCGTGCTGGACTACGCGGCCGGCGGCGATGCGCGCAAGCTCTACCCCAACATCGAGCTGATGCGCGAGGCCTATCCGCCGCAGGCCTTCTTCGCGATGATGAATCTGCTCTCTTCGCATGATCAGGCGCGCGCCCTGCATCATTTGGGCTGGCAGGACGATGCCGACCGGGATGCGCAAGCGCTGGCCAAACAGCGTTTGCGCCTGGCCAGCTTCATGCAAATGACTCTGCCCGGCGCGCCAGCGATCTATTACGGCGACGAGGTCGGTGTCGGTGGCGGCGAAGATCCGTTCAACCGCGCCACCTACCCCTGGGCCGACCTGGGCGGGCAGCCCGACAATGCGCTCTTGGCCGATATCAAGAGGCTCACACAGCTGCGCCACAAGCACAAGCTGCTGCGCCACGGTTCCATCGGAGCGCCACTGCACCTGGACGCCAATGTGATCGTGCTGGCTCGCCAGGACGGCAAAACCTGGGCACTGAGCGCCAGCAATAACGACTCAAAAGCCCAGACCGTCAAGCTGAAGCTAGCGCCGAATTTGCGCGGGCTGCGCTGGAAAGATGCCTTCAGCGGCCGCTGGCTGAAGGCCGACCACCAGGGCCAGCTTCAAATCTCCGTTCCCCCCTTGTTTGGCCGCGTGCTGATCAGTCACTGACAAGAAGATAAAGAAGAATCCCATGCAATTGCGAGACTTCGGCAACACCGGCCTGCGCGTCAGCGCTTTGGGTTTCGGCGCCATGCACATCAACGACGAACGAGTCACAGAGGCAGATGCCGGTCGGCTCTTGAACGAGGTGCTGGACCTGGGTGTGAACCTGATCGACACCGCGCGCGGCTACGGTCTGTCTGAAGAACGCATAGGCCGCCACATCGCCCACCGGCGCCAAGACTATGTGCTGTCGACCAAGGTCGGCTACGGCATCCCCGGTGTGGCGGACTGGACCGCGGCCTGCATCGTGCAGGGCGTTGATGCCGCATTGACACGCATGCGCTGCGAACAGATCGACATCGTGCATCTTCACTCTTGCCCACTGGCGGTGCTGCAGCAAGGCGAGGTGATCGCCGCATTGCTGAGTTGCAGGAAAGCCGGCAAGCTGCGTGTGGCCGCCTATTCGGGCGACAACGCCGAGCTGGACTTTGCATTGAACAGTGGCGCATTTGGCGCGGTGCAGACCTCGATCAGCATTTGCGATCAGGTCAATCTGGCCACACGCCTGCCGCTCGCGGACAAGCGCGGCATCGGCGTGATCGCCAAGCGGCCGCTGGCCGGCGCGGTCTGGCGCCACGCACAGCGCCCCGACGATTATGCAGCAGGCCTGTACTGGGATCGCTGGCAGGCCATGGGCTTGGCGGCTGACTTGGCTCCAGAAGAAGTCAGTGCGATGGCACTGCGATTCACGGCTTTTCAGCCGGGTATTGCCAGTTGCATCGTCGGCACGTCCAAGCCCGCGCACTTCAAGCAGAACTTGGCAGCCTTGACGATGGGGCCGCTCGGTGCAGAACTGCAGGCAAGGCTGCGGCAAGCGTTCCTAGATCAAAATTCAAGCGGCACATGGGGCGGGCTGATCTGATGCGGCGCGCTGCACTTCTTTCCCCCCTATTGCTGCTCGGCAGCGCATTTGCGGCTCCGATTGCCGCGCCGATTGATCTGAGCCCGGTCCCTCACAAGATGGCGCGGGCGGTCAAGCCTTTGCCCAAGGGCTGGAGCGATGGCGCCGTGTTCATGGAAATCTTTGTGCGCGGCTACCAGGACAGCGACGGCGACGGCATCGGCGATCTGCGCGGCCTGATCCAGCGGCTGGACTATTTGCAGACGCTCGGCATCCAGGGCATCTGGCTGATGCCCATCAGCCCCAGCGCCGACAAAGATCACGGTTATGCCACGACAGACTACCGAGGCGTGGAGCCGCAATATGGCAGCCTGGCGGACTTTGATGAGTTGATGCTTCAGGCGCACAAGCGCGGCATCGCCGTCATCATCGACTATGTGCTCAACCACAGCGCGGCCGCGCACCCGCTGTTCCAACAGGCGTTGCTGGGGCCGGAGAACCCTTACCGCGACTGGTTTGTGTGGCAGCAGACGGCGCCCACCGGCTGGGACATCTGGGGCAAGAACCCCTGGTACACGACCGAGCCAGGATCTGCTCACTACTTCGGCACTTTCGGCCCGCATATGCCGGATTTCAATCTGCGCAATCCGGCCGTCGTGGATTACCACCGTAGCAGCCTGCGCTTTTGGCTCAACCGAGGGCTAGACGGCTTCAGGCTTGATGCCGTGCCGCACATGATCGAAAACGACGCCATCAATTGGAATGACCAGCCCGAGAGCCGGCGTCTGACCAAAGATTTTCAGGCGCTGATCAAGAGCTACCCCGATCGCTACACCGTCTGCGAAGCGACCGCCAACCCAAAGGTCTACGCGGCAGCAGAGGTCTGCGGCAGCGCTTTTGCCTTCGGCCTCGAGAGTCAGGTCATCAAGGCCGCACGCGGCGAGTCCGAGGCCATCAAATTCGTGGCCGATTATTTCTTGAGCGCGCCGCCCAGCATGGCCACGATGCTGGCCAATCACGACATTTTTGCCGGCGCCCGCGTTTGGGATCAGCTGAGTGGTGATGAAGCCCGCTACAAGCTGGCAGCCGCCACCTATCTGCTGCAGCCCGGCACGCCCTTCATCTATTACGGCGAGGAGATCGGCATGGCAGGTGTGGCAGGCCTGCCCGGCGATGAGCCGCTGCGCGCGCCTATGAGCTGGAGCGCGGGCGGCAACAACAGCGGCTTCAGCAGCAGCGACAAAACGTTTCGCCCGCTGGCGCCAAATATCGGCAGCCATAACGCGCAAGCCCAGCAGGCCGATCCGGCCTCCATCCTGAACTTCTACAAAGCGATGTTGAAGTTGCGCAAGCAATACCCGGCGCTGGCTCGCGGCAGCTATGAGGCCCCGAACGCGCAGGGCCAGGTCTTGAGTTTTCAGCGGAAGCTGGGCAAACAGACGAACTTGGTGGTCATCAACTATGGCGCCGAGGCCAGCAAGGTCGGCCTCGACAAGCTGCCGGCTCATGCAAAGCTAATCGCAGCCTACCCAGCCCAGGCCGCAGCTGCGCAATCTGATGCACAGGGGCGCTTGACACTGCCCTTGGCGCCCTTGTCCGTCAACGTCTACAAGGTCTCTCCATGAATAGCTCTTTGGTCCACGCCACACGCTTGATTTCGTTCGCGCTGGTCCTGTCTTGCACAGGATGCGATGGCAGCGGCATGCTCGCCGCCACGCCCGACAAGGTCGTGCCGGCTAAGGCCTCAACTGCGCAGCCCAACGTCTCCCTGCTGCCGCAACTGCTTGATATGCCGGGCCTGAACCGCCAGCGCCAGCTGCGCATCTACCTGCCGCCGGGCTACGCTGAGTCCGGCGACAAGCGCTATCCGGTGCTCTATATGCACGACGGACAGAACTTGTTTGACGTGGCCACGGCCTATGCTGGCGAATGGCAGGTGGATGAGAGCTTGAATGCCTTGGCCAAAGCGGGCAAGCTGGAGCTGATCGTGGTCGGGATTGATAACGGCCAGGAAAAGCGCATCACCGAGTTGAATCCCTGGCCCGACCTAGACTCGAAACTCGGTGCGCCAGAGGGCGAGGCCTACGTGAATTTCATCGTCAAGGTCGTCAAACCGATGATCGACAGTCAATACCGTACCCAAGCTGAGCCCGCCCACACCGGCATCATGGGCAGTTCGATGGGCGGGCTGATTTCGCACTATGCGATCACCCGATTCCCAAGCGTCTTTGGGATGGCCGGCGTGTTCTCGCCCTCCTACTGGGCCGGCGGCGCGCCTGCGCTTGATCACTTTGCCGGCAAACCAGCGGCGACGGATGCGCGGCTCTATCTGCTGATGGGCGAAAAAGAAGGCGGCAATATGGTCAGCAATGTGGAGAAAGTTAACGCCGCCTTGCTACGGGGCGGCCACCCGCCTGCCAATCTCTCGCTGAAGATCACGCCCGGCGCCGGCCACAACGAGGCCTTCTGGGCCAGCGAGTTCGAGCGGGCTGTGTTGTGGATGTTCGCGCCGGGACCATAAGGTCAGGCATTGCCCTCATCAATCGGCCGCCACCAGGAAAACACCCGCGTCGGATTCAGTTGAAACGAATAGACATTGCCGCCGCCGTTGGGTGGCTGATCCCAGCGTCTATCAATCGGCTGGCCAGACAAATGGCAATACAACAGCGTGCCAACGGCGCCATGTGAAACGATGGCGATCGTGCCGGCACAGGTATCAGCCTGCACCAAGGCATTGACCGCCGCAACGATGCGCTGCTGGGCCGCGAGCGCTGTTTCCCAACCCCGCACTGACTCTTCGGGTCGTGCGAAAAACTGATCCGCCATCTGTTCGAACTCTTCGGGCGGCAGAAAGCCGGTCGCGGATCTATCGTTTTCACCGAGCTCGTGGATTGGCGTGAAAGGCAGCGAGAGATGACACGCCAGGATCTCAGCGCCATCGATGGCTTTTTGCTCCGTGCTGCAGTAAAGCGACGAAATTTTCGACGTCCAGGGCTGGCCAAGCGCCGCCCTCATCCGCTCCCGGCCAAGGCTTGAGAGCGGCCACTGAGGCACGGGAACGTCTTTGCTGATCACGACGTTCGGATGACTGATGAAGAGAACTTTACGCATGTGGCTTGTTATACATGCGCAAAGCTACCCAAGCATGACGTCCCATCTGACCGTAGCAAGCCTACTCAAATCTCTCCAGTGCCTTTGCTCATTTCACCCCCAACTGCAGATCCAAGAACTTCAGCGTCCGGTTCCAAAAATCGACCTTGTTCGCTGGCACGCGCCAGCCATGGCCTTCGTCGGGGTAGACGATGTATTCGACCTTTGGATTGGCCGCCTTGATGGCGCGACTGAAATCCTCGCCATGCACCAGTGGTACGCGCTTGTCAGCGCTGCCGTAGGCCAGCAACAGCGGCTGCTTGAACTTGGCGGCATGGGTCAGCGGCGAGTTTTCCTTCAGCTCGGCGGCATCTTTGACGCGGTCGCCCAGCAGGGTCGGCATACCGTGCTTTTTGTAGTCGTCCGAGATGTCATCCCAGTTGACTGTGTGCAGCATATCCAGGTCCGTCACCGCCACCCAGGCCACGCCGGCGCGGAACAGCTCGGGTTCGCGCAGCAAGCCCATCAGCGTCGCGTAACCGCCATAACTGGCTCCGGCGACGGCAATGCGCTGCGGGTCGGCAATGCCCTGAGCAATTGCCCAACGCGTCGCGTCGGCAATATCGGTCTGCATCGCCTTGCCCCATTGGCGCCAACCGGCCTTGTGATGCGCCTCGCCAAAACCCAAGGTACCTCGGAACTGCGGCTGCAGCACCGCATAGCCCCGCGCGGCCAGCAACTGCACCTCCGCATCCCATTGCCAGCTCGGCCCATGGACAAATGGCCCGCCATGCACCAGCACCACCATGGGCAGGTTTTTCTTTGATTCCGCCGAGCCGGCGGGCAGGGTCAGCCAGACCGGCAGCTCCAGGCCGTCACGCGCCTTGATGCGGAGCAGGTCCATCGTGGCCATCTGCTGCGACTTGATGTCGGGCCGCAAGGCGCCGAGCTTGCTGAACTTCTTCGTCGCGCGGTTGTACAGATAGAACAGCACGGGCTGAACATCGGCAAAAGCCTCGATCATGACCCAGGGCGCATCACCTGACCAGGGCGGCGAGAGCCGGTTGACCGTGTTCGGCAGCACCTTGTCAATCTGCGCCTGCAGCGCTTGCATATCGGCGTCCAACCATTGCGTCACTTCGGCATCAATAGTAAAGCGCAGGCCCAAGACCTTATCCTGACGTGCAATCACAGCAGCATCGACATCGAATAAAGGCGAAGAGGCCAAAGGCTTGGCCGACCATTCAGCGCTGCTCGGGTCCAAGAGCCACATGGCCGCTTTGTCGCTGCCCCGCTGCGCTGTGACATAGAGCTTGCCGTCGGGGCCGACATGGCGCACTTGCAACTCGCCCGCTTGCGTATAGACATTGAACTCGTTCAAGACGCGCCACTCGCCGCTTTGCGGATCTTTCCAGCGAATCGAGCCCTGCTCGCCCTGGCGGGTTCGCACCACCCTCAGATTGCCGTGTTCGTCCGCCCACCAACCAACCGCGTGCAGCGGTGCGGCAATCTCTTCGCTGCGCCCGGTCTTGGTGTTGAGCCTCAGCAACTTGACGAAGCCAACATCTTTTTCGCTATAGGCCTCGGGGCGCAGCACCAGCACCTCATCGCCGCGGCGCTGGCTGCTGCCATTGAGCAAATAGGTATTCCAAGGCTGTAGTTGGGCGTCATTGCCGACCTTGACAAAAACTCGCTGACGTTCGACCAACTGCCGGTAGTTTTCGCCATCATGATCGACGGCAAACAAGCCCGGGGCGGATTCCAGCTTGCCCTGCGCGGTCTCGCGGTCCTCCAGCGTGAAGGCCAGGCGCAGTGGGTTGACCCACACCACCCGCTGCACATCGGCCGCGTCCGAGCTGTACACGACCTTGGAGCTCATCGTCCCCAAATCCAACACCGACAACATCACCCGCCCATGCGGCCCCACCACCCGCATTGCCAAGCGCTTGCCATCAGGTGCCAGCTCGGCGCCCAGCATTTGCTCGGGGCGGAAGAACTGTTCGGCGTCGGCAAGGGCTGACTTCGCGGCTTGACCATAACTGAGAGGCCAGGCGGATAGCAATGCGGCCGCCAGCAGACTGCGGCGTTTCAGATGAAGGGTGGTGCTGGGACGACTGGGCATGGCGAACTCACTCTCGAAAACAAACAAGCCCCCGCCGGCATCACGTGCCGGCGGGGGCCTTTCTCAACGCTGATTCAATTCAGACTCAGAACTTGTAGCTAGCACCCAGCAAGACCGTACGGCCCCACTTGATGTACTCAAGCGGGCGGTCCTTGGTGCCAGCATAGGTCTGGAACGCTGCGTCGGCCAAGTTATTGACTTGCAGCAACAGGCCCAGGCCCTTCAGGCTGCCTTGGTTGAAGCTGTAGCCGATTTGCGCGTCGGTGATGTTCTCGCCCACCACATAACGCACGGTCCGGTTGCCATTGAAGTTACCGATTTCGCCAATGAAGTCGGAGCGACGACGCTGGCTGATTCGGGCTTCGAAGCCGGAGTTCTCGTAATAGAAAGTCAGGCTGCTGACGTTCTTGGACAGGCCCGGCAAGGTGATGTTGGCCTCGCCGACGGCGCTGACGCTGCCTGGATCGGGCTTGATCTTGATATCGCTGTTGGTGATCGAGGTGCTGGCCGTGAGACCAAAGCCGCTCAACATCGGCGTCAGCAGATTGAAGGGCAAAGAGGCCGACAACTCAAGACCTTGCAGCTTGCCGCCCTTGCCGTTGTAGGCCGAGCGGAATTGGCCGACCTTCTGCGCCGGTGGCGAACCGGGAGGCGGCACATAGCCGGCCACGAAAGGCGAGAAGTCAACTTCGCGGCTGTCTTCGTAGATATAGGTCTTCAAGTCCTTGTGGTAAGCGGCCACAGCCACATAGGCCTTGGTCGCGAAGTACTTTTCATAGGACAGATCGAAGGCATTGGCCTTCCAAGGGTCCAACTGCGGGTTGCCGCCGTTGGCACTCGGCTTGCCGGTCGCCTTGTCGACATTGAAGTCAAGGGCAGCGCGCAGCTGGTCAACCCGTGGGCGTGCCGTCTGCTGGGCCGCACCAAAGCGCACGGTGTGGTCATTGCCCAGGCCGAACACCAAGTTCAGCTGTGGCAGCACATCGGTGAACTTCTTGCCGTCGCTGAAAGGCTTGACTTGCTGTCCGGCCGGCGCTGTGCCGTCCCAATAGTTGGCGCTTGAGGATTGATCGACGTTCTGCACCTGCACACCGACATTGCCGCGCAGCGTGACGCCGCCCAGGTTGGAATCGATATTGGCCATCGCGTAAGCGGTGGTGGTCTTCTCGTAGACATTCCAGGCCTTGGCGATCAGGTAGTCTTTGTCTTCGACCGGGTTGAAGCTCATGTACTTGGCGACCGAGCCGGGCACATTCCAGGCTGGGATCTTGCCCAGATTGGAGCCTGCAAAGCTGAGGTCAACCGGCGCGTATTGCAGCTCCGACGAGATCGTGGTTTCACCCTGCGCACCCAGATTGATATTGCCTTCGGGCTGGCGCTTTTTCTTCGAGCGATCGGCGTAGTTGAAGCCGATATCAAAGTCAGCAAAGTAGCTGCTCAGAGACTCAGGTGCGGGGATCTTGCCGGCGAGCTTGAAGCTCTTCAGCTCGTCTTCCACGCTTGGTGTGCGGCCATAGCCGGAGCCGTAAATACTGTTGCGCAGGTAGAGCTTGCTCGGGTCCGAGTAGTCACGCGCCGGGTTCATGGTCATGAAGCCGTCGTTCGGGAAGGCCACGGTCAGCACATCCAACTGCTTGGACGGCACCAACTGGGTGTTGTTCTCGAGGTAGAGCTCTTCGCGCTTAGCCTTGGAGTAGCCCAGATCGGCCACCATCGATGCGCCACCAAGCTTGAAGGCATTGTTCCAGCCCAGCGCGTTGATCTTGTCTTCGCGCTTGTTGTACTGGCCACGCACCAGTGGGTAGACATTGGTCACAACGCCGCCGACCACGGTGTTGGTCGCGTTGACGGTGGACGAGGTCCAGTTACAAGCCGGCTGGCAAGGGTAGTCGCCGTTGTAGTACAGATGCGATTCGAACTGGTTGGCGGTGTCTTCTTGCGTCGCCCGGGAGGTGAACATGTCCACCGTGCTGCTGAAGTCGGCCGAAGGCTTCCATTCCAGCGTGGCCATCAGGCCGTCACGCTTGGTCGAGCCGGTGCGGCGCAAGGCCTTGACACCGTCGGTCATGTAGGCACCCTTGGCCACGCCGGGGCGCTGGCCGCCGTCCGAAGGGTTGGCGAAGAAGGGTTCGTAAGTGCCGGTCTGGTTTTCCTGTACCGGTGTTTCCTGGTGGGCGTAGCCGATGGCCAGACCCACAGTGCGGTTGGCAAACTGGTCAATATAGCTGGCGCTGAGGCGGTTGCCACGGTCGCTCGAGTCGGCTGCAGAGCCGAGCGAATTCTGCGAGATGCGGCCGTTCAAGGCCACCACCGATTTGCCAAAGTTCAGAGGACGCACAGTCTGCATATCGATCGTGCCGGACAAGCCCTGGCCGACCATCGCCGCATTCGGCGTCTTGTAGACGACCACGCCAGCCAACAGCTCAGACGGGTATTGATCGAACTCGACCGAGCGATTGTCACCGGTGCTGACCAACTCGCGGCCATTCAGCAAGGTGGTGGCAAAGTCGGGCGACAAGCCCCGCACGCTGATCACCGAAGCCCGGCCAGCCGAACGCTGGGCCGACAAACCCGGCAGGCGCGAGATCGCTTCGGCGATGCTGTTGTCAGGCAGCTTGCCGATGTCTTCGGCCGAGATCGCCTCGACGATCGAATCGGAATTCTTCTTGACCGAAATGGCCGCCTCGATACCGCGGCGGATACCGGTCACGGTGACCGTGTCCAGGGTGTTGGGCGTAGCTGGAGCCTGCTGGGCAAAGCCAGCCGATGCCAAAGCCAACAAACCGCAGCCAATGGCCACCGGTTTGATCTTAAAAATCTCGCGCTGCAGTGTGGACATCTGCTTGCGCTTCTCTACGGAAGTACTCATTGATTTGTCTCCTCAAGCGTCAAAAAACAAAGGGGTGGACCCAGACAACTCGGTGTTGTGCGAAGGGATGGAGATCCGAACGTCTCAACCGTGTTTGTACCAAAACTAGATTTAATTCATACAAACGTAAACCCTAGGCGTTGCTTTACTACTACCAAATTCACGCAAACTACAGCAAAAATACAACGGGTTTACCCCCGATTTTGCTGCTTAATGAGGCAATAACGCCACTTCAAGACCAATTCCCAAGCTTTGTCGTGTAATTCAACTACATAGCCTGTCTTGTGGAACTACAGAGAAAGCCATCCGCGCTTGGATTACTCATGCTGCTGCTCCAACGCCAAGGCCGCGCCACTGAGTGCGGCCAAGGTGTCGATGATCAAGGCAGTCGGGATCTGGGTCAGGTAGTCGCGAAAGCGCCCCTTGGCCTCGAAGCGCTCGCGAAAGCGCGAAGCAAAAAAGCGCTCACCCAGGCGCGGCACGATGCCGCCGCCGATATAGACGCCGCCGCGCGCACCCAGGGTCAGCGCCACATTGCCGGCAAAGCCGCCGAGCAAGGCACAAAACACATCCAAGGTTTCACTGCAGATCGCATCCTGGCCGCCCAAGCCGCGCTCAACAATCAACTCGGCGCTGAGCGCCTGAAAGCCCGGCACCCCACGCACCGCCGCCACCGAGCCATGCAACAGCGGCAGGCCAATGCCGGACAAAAACCGCTCGGCCGACACATGCTCGAAACTGCGACGCATATGCGCAAGCAGTTCGCTCTCGAAGGCATCGGCCGGGGCCAGCGTCATATGCCCACCCTCGCCCGGCAGCGCCACCCATTCGCCATTGGCAAACACCACGCCAGCTACGCCCAGGCCGGTGCCAGGGCCAATCACGGCAAAAGTCGTGGCATTGGCAGACCGACCCGAACCGGGCACACCCGTGGTCGCGCACCATTGCCGCATTTGGCTTGACTGCAACTTGGGCAAGGACAGCGCCAGCGCCTCGAAATCATTCAAGACCAACAAGGACTCCAGGCCCAGCGAGGCTTGCACCTCGGTACGCGAGAAGCTCCAATGCCCATTGGTCAGCTCCACACGATCACCAACCACCGCCGTGGCCACGGCAAAAGCCGCCCGCCGGGGCACCGACTCAAGCCCAGCCTGCGCCAGCAACGGCCGCAGCCCATGCAGATACGCCTGCACCGCCGCGACCGGGCCGGCATGCTCAGACACCGGCATCACCGCGATATGCATGACCTCGGCGCCGCGCGCGGCCACCCAGCCAAAGCGCGCATTGCTGCCGCCAATATCAGCCACCAGACAGGGGTAGGCCCTGGCGCTCATGCCAACCCTCCCAGGGATGACAGCACAAACCGACCACAGAAAGAATTTGCTCGCACGATAGCTCTCGACTCGAAACGCTCAAGGCAGCACAAGACCACCCCAAGCCGATACAGACCCCGGCAGCCAACACCACGCCACCAAGCACTTCATTGAATTGTTGCGCAGAAGGTAACAAAACTACATCGCCTGCGCAATAGCGCCTTTCCCGAATCGCAGCATTTCTTTGAATCTTCAGCTATTCACGAATGCCAACTGGCCTGTTTTCTGCAAATTCAAGGCAAAGCACCGGCAAAAGTCTGGCAATTTGCGAATGTAGTCCAGCTACAAACCTCCATGCGCGCCTCTGCAGCGCCGTCCATTTGCAGCGGGCCTGCCTCTGCGCTGCGCCAAGGCCTGAAAAGACCCAAGGCCTGACGCTGATGGCAGCCTCATAATGCGGCGCACACTCAAGCCTTGCAGGCCCGCACCCACAGCTCTGCCCAATCAGCCCGCCCTCCTCACCATGCCCTCGACCTTTGACAGCCCGCGCCTGATTGCCGACATCGGCGGCACTTACGCCCGTTTCGCGCTTGAAACAAGCCCCGGCGAATTCAGCCAGATTGCCTCGCTGCGCTGCGCCGACTACCCCGACTTCCATGCCACTGTCAGCGCCTACCTGGCCAACCTGACCGGCATGAGCGCCAGCACCCCGATCGAGCATGCGGCAATAGCGATCGCTTACCCGGTCGAAGATGACTTGGTGCGCATGACCAATTACCACTGGCAGTTCTCGATCGAAGAAATGCGCCAGCGCCTGAAGTTCGACACCTTGGTGGTGGTGAATGACTTCACCGCGCTGGCGATGGCGCTGCCCAGACTCAACGCCAATGAGGTGCAGCAAATCGGCGGCGGCCAGGCGCGTATGCCTAGCGTGATCGGCCTGCTGGGTTCGGGCACCGGCTTGGGGCTGTCGGGCCTGATCCCGGCCGCCGACGCCTGGGTGGCGCTGGGCACCGAGGGTGGCCACACCGCTTTTGCGCCGCGCGACGAACGCGAGATCGCGGTGCTGCGCTATGCGATGAAGCAGTTCGAGCATGTCTCGTTCGAACGCCTGCTGTCCGGCCCCGGCCTGGCCTTGATCTATCGCGCCCTGGCCGAGCGCGCCGGCACAGTGGCCGAAGACTTGCAAGCGCCCGAAATCACGCTGCGCGCGCTGGAGCAGCGCGACGCCTTGTGTGAAGAAACACTGGAAGTCTTCTGCGCCGTCTTGGGCACGGCGGCGGCCGACTTGGCGGTGACGCTGGGAGCTTTTGGCGGCATCTATATCGGCGGCGGCATCGTGCCCAAGCTGGGCGAGTATTTCGCGCGCTCCTGCTTCCGGGCGCGCTTCGAGGACAAGGGCCGCTTTACCGCCTATGTCTCGGCCATACCGACTTTTGTCATCACCGCCGAACACGCCACCTTCAAGGGCGCCTCGGCCATTCTTGAGGCGCAGCTGCGCAATCTGCAGACCACGCCCGGCGCCGGCCTGCTGGGCCAGATCAGGCGCGCGCGCGCGGAGCTGTCACCGGCCGAGCTGCGCGTGGCCGAACACATCCTGGCGCACCCGCGCTCGGCGCTGAACGACCCGATCGCCACGATTGCCCGCGCCGCCCAGGTCAGCCAGCCGACCGTCATCCGCTTTTGCCGCACGCTGGGCTGCGAGGGCCTGTCCGACTTCAAGCTGCGCCTGGCTTCGGGCCTGACCGGCACCGTGCCGGTCACGCATACCCAAGTCAATTTGGACGACTCGATGCTGGAGCTGGGTGCCAAGGTGCTGGGCAATACCGCCTCGGCGATTCTGCAGGTGCGCAGCCAGCTCAACCGCGACATGATGGCGCGCGCGGTAGACCTGCTGCTGCATGCGGGGCGGATCGAGTTCTATGCGCTGGGCCATTACGGCGTGGTGGCGCAAGACGCCGAGTACAAATTCCTGCGCTTCGGCATGCCCAGCTCGGCCTATACCGACCCGCGCCTGCAGCTGCTGGCTGCCAATGTCCTGAAGCCCGGCGATGTGGCCGTGGTGATCAGCAATAGCGGCCGCCTGCCCGAGCTGTTGGAGGTGGTGGAGCGGGCGCATCAGCGCGGCGCCCTGGTCGTGGCCATCACGGCCGGCCAGTCGCCGCTGGCGCGCAAGGCCGATGTGACCTTGATCGTCGACCATGCCGAGGATGTGGAAACCCATGTGCCCATGGTCAGCCGCATCCTGCACCTGCTGGTGATCGACATCCTGGCGGTAGGCGTGGCAATGCGCCGCAATGCGGACGGGCTGGACCCGCTCGCCGATTCGCCGCTGCTGGGCCTGGATGAAGCCGCCAGCGCCGAGGAGGAAGCAAGCGGCAGCGGCCCTGGCGGCCCAGCACGCGCCAAACGCACCGCGCCGGGCGTCAGCTTGGCGTCGCCCTTGGCGCGCCTGACGTCACACAGCCGCTAAGCAGCGCCAGCTGCCCGCACCCGCCGATGCGCCGCGCGGGCGCTGGGCACCCAGGCCTGCGTGGCCCAGCGGCGCCACATCAGCAGCCCCCTGATCCACTCATCCAGCGCATAGGCCATCCACAAACCCGGCAAGCCCAGCCCCAAGTGGACGCCCAAAAACCAGCTACCGCCGGCCAAGACCACCAGCATTGAGGCCGCGCCGGCGATGACCGGATAACGCGCATCCCCAGCGGCACGCAGCGCATTGATGACGACCAGATTGAAGGTTCGGCCCGGCTCCAGCAGCACGGTCAGCCACAGCAGCGTCACACCCGCCGCGATGATGTCCGGATCTTGGGTAAACCAGCCCATCAACCACGGCCCGGCCAAGGCCGCAGCCAGCGCCACGACCACACTGACCACCAAGCCCCGCGCCAGCGCCCGCCGCACCAAGCCATGCGCCGCGTGCAGATTCCCGGCGCCAATCATGTGGCCCACCACGATCTCCACCGCGAAACCGGTGGCGATGCCGAACATCATCACAAAGCTCATCAGCTGCAAGGCATAAGCCTGCGTGGCCAAGACCGTGGCGCCCAGGCTGGCGGCCACGCTGACGCTGACCATAAAGGCCAGCCGGTAGGCGATGTTCTCGGCTGCGCCCGGTAGGCCGATGTGCAAGACCGCCGCCAGCTCCGCACCCGGCAAGCGCCACCAATCCGACCAACGCGGCCGCAGCCCCAGGCGGACGCGCCACAGCAGCAGGTGCAGCGCCAGCCCCAAGGCCCGGCTCAGGCCCAGCGCCAGGGCGAAGCCGGTCAAGCCCATCGCCGGCACAAAGCCCCAGCCCAGCATCAAGGGTAGGGCCAAGGCCAGGTGACACAGCTGCATCGCCACCACCACGGCCAGCGCCTCGCGGCTGCGCAAGTGAGCGCGCATCACGCTGGACATCGTGGCATTCCAGGCATCCAGCAGCAGGGCCGGCGCCAAGACTTGCAAGAAGGGCGTCGCCAACGGCATCACCTCGGCCGGTGCATTCAGCAGGCGCAAGAGCGGTGCCGCGCCAAGCACGGCGGCCAGGGCCGCGATGCCGCCTATCCAGGTGCTGGCCCCCAAGACCGCGCGCGCCACGCCGTCGGCCGCCGCGCGCTGGCCGGCGCCCAGGTTTTGCGTCAAGACCACGCTGACGCCGGCCCCGATGACACGGAACAAGATGAACAGCGTCGCCGAAACTTGCAGGCCCAAGGCAAAGGCGCCGGCCGAAGCGTCGGAGATGCGCGCCGCCAAGGTGGTGCCGAACAGGCCCAGCGCCATCGCCAGCCACAGCTCCATGAACAAGGGCCAGACGACGCTGAGTAAACGGGGAGCAGGCAGCACAGGGGAAGAAGAAGGCATCGAGAAAACAGGCGAAAACAAACAAGACCTTAGACTGCAGGCCGCTGCTGCAGCGAATACAAGAGCAGCAGCATTACTTGCGTCATCGATTGTTGCCCCCAAGCGCCGTGCCGGCGTCCACCCCCTCAGTTGAGTTTGCTCTGCAATGACCCCACCCGCCCCAAGCCTGACGACGCAAGTGCTAGCCGCGCAAGGGCTGCTGGGCGCGGCGGACGTGCCGACGCTGGCTGCCTTGCTGGCGCAAGCACCCCAGCAGATCGAGCAGGCGCTGCTGAAGGTGGCCGCGAGCGGGCCGGCCGCGCCGAGCCCAGCCCCCGACGCACGGCTCTTGGCCGAGCTGCTGCCGCGCGCGCTGCAGCTCTTGCTCAATGCCGAGCAGGTCGTGCGCGCCGCCGAGCTGGTGCTGCAACACGGCACGCCCGCGCAGCAGCTGGACTTTTTGGAACAAGCCGGCTGGGCCTTGTTCTACAGCCCCGCTGCCCGCCCGCTGCTGGGCCAGTTGCTGAGCCTGAACGCCTTGCAGCCGCGCCTGCAGCAGGGGGAGTTGCTGGGCCTGCAACACATCTGGACCATCGAAGTTGCCGGCGAGCCGCATCAAGTCGAGCGCCGCCTGCCCGCGTCTACCGGCTTGAGCGCTGCGCTGCGGGCCACGCTGCAAGCCCGTATCGCGCAGATGTTTGACCAAGCGCCGCGCGCCATTCAACAGGCGCAGATCGCCATTGAGGGCTTTCCCAACGACCTGGTCCTACCCGCACTGTTGGCGCGTTACTCGCTCGGCTTGGCGCTGCTCGATGCCGGCCAGCCTCAGGCGGCAATAGCCCCCTTGAGCGCCGCCCTCAAAGGTGCCAACCGCGACGGCGCGACCTTGCTGCAAATCGACGCCCTGCAGGCCTTGAGCGAGGTGCATGAGGTCTTGGAGCTGGCCGCGCCCGCCGAACTCTATGCCCAAGAGGCGCAGCGCCTGCGCCGCCAGCTCGGCCTGCGCGAGCCGCAAGCGCCCTGGCCCGACGAGGCCTACAACGCCTTCCCGCAACTGCTGGACTGCGCCACGCAGCAGCTGTTCGCCGGCCACCTGGCCGACATAGCCGCCGCTGCCGCCGGCTTGGCCGAGCTGGAGCAGCGCGAGCGCAAGGCCTTTTACTGCTTCAAATGGCGCAACCGCCTGCTGCATGCGCAGAGTTGGCTGGCTTCGCTGCGGCATCAGGACGCGACGCTAACCGGCATCTCCGCCGGCTTTCGCTCAGATGCCCTAACTGGTTCTTTCGCCGGCAGCTCGCTCTACGAGCTGGAACTGGCGGTGCTGCAAGCCGGCTGCGCGCTGCTGGCGGCACGGCCCTTGCCCGCCGAACCCCTGCTGGCCCTCGAGACCGAGCTGCAGCTGCGTCCGCTGCCGCAATTGCTGCGCCGCCTGCACCTGATCAAAGCGCTGGGCGCGGCCGCCGGCGCCGACATGCCGGCGCTGCTGCAATGGTTGAACAGCGACGATGAACTGCTCGAGGCCGATGCGCGCTGGCTGGCGCCCAAGCTCGTCGGCCCCTTGGCCGCGCTGCTGGCCTCGGCCTCTATCGTCCACCAGCCCCAAGCCCGCAGCCGCGCCAACAACCTCTTGGCCCTGCTGCGCAACGCAGCGCCCAAGCCGGCAAGCAGCGAGGCGCAAGCAGCGCCGCTTGCCGCGCCCCCCCCTGGACTGACCGGCCGCGAATGGCAGGTGCTGCGCCTGATCGGCGAGCAGCACAGCAACGAGCAAATCGCCAGCGCGCTCTTTGTTTCGGTCGCGACGGTCAAGACGCATATCAACCGCGTTTACAGCAAGCTCAATATCGGCTCGCGCGAAGAGGCGATGCAGCGGGCAAGGCATTTGGGCGCTTGAGCTGGATCGTCGGGGTTTGGATGGCGGCGAAGTGCCCATTGCTTGCATTCGCCATCGCACCCGATAGAGTCAAAACACACAAGCGCACGCAAGTGAGCGCCCAAAAAAAAGATTCGGAAAGTCGGCCCTGGGCCTCGGGTATGTTTGGGAGGAATTCGCATTCCTAACCCCTCAATTCGCGGGGGGCTTGCCGCCGCAGTCATTGCTACACTCCGGCGCCTGGTGAATATGTGAGCTTTTTGGGTGAGCTGATTGACTTGGCCTTCAACACCATTTATCCAGGGAAAAGACGATGCATCAACTACTCAAGAAGACCTTCAAGACGGCCGCCTTGCTGGGCGCAATGACCTTGGTGGGTGCGGCACAAGCGACGTCGGCTTTCGAAGGTCGCCTGGCCAATGGCACGGCCAGCGCCACTTGCACGGTATCCGGCGCGGACAAGTGCGCGATGTTCTTCAACAAGACGCTTGACTTGACGATCCTAAACGACTGGAACATCGGCACCGGCTTCTGGAGCGCCACGGCTGCCGCAGGTTCGGCCCAGGCCCTGGCTGAATCGGCAGGTGCTTCGCAGACCAACTTCAAGGGTTGGTTCTTGCCAACAGGCAATGGCTTCTCAGCCGGCAGCGGTAACCAATTCAAGGCCATTTGGGACGCGGCAGGTGGAAGTTTTAGTTCCTTGTCTGGGCATTTTGACGGTGTGCAGTCCAACTACTACTGGTCCGGTACGGAGTATGCGCAGTACGTGCCGCATTCAAACCGCGCGTGGATCTTCAAAACCTACTACGGCATCCAGACCAACTTCGACGAGTTCAGTCGTTTGCACGCGCTGGCTGTGCGTCCCGGAGATGTGACCGCCGCGGTGCCGGAGCCGCAAACTTGGGCCTTGACACTGCTGGGCTTGACTGGGGTGCTGTTGGCGCGTCGTCGGCGGGCACTTTGAGGCTTTGACGTTTCGGTCTCTTTGGGTCTTTTGAGGGGGTTTGGGGGCGCTAGCCCCCAAACTGTTGGCGCCGACGCCGAATTAAGCCACTTTTGGCACCAGTGCCGACATTCCGTTGAGCCATGCGGATTGACTGATGGCCCGCATAGGAACTGAAGTCTTGGTCACCAAAGACGGCTCACTCAAATGTCGGCACGGTGGGGACGCGGATGAAGTCTTGGACGACCAGGAGGTAGTTCATGTATTCATACGAAGCCCGGATTCGAGCAGTCGAGCTGTACATCAAGCTCGGCAAGCGCATCCAGGCGATCATCCGTCAGTTGGGATACCTGTCGTTGCCGATTGGCTGCTTCGGAACTGGGGCTGACACTCTTCGACCGACAAGGAACGACTGCTTAGGACACTTCGCGGACTTTCAAATAGGCCGCGAAAAGCAGCCGAGCCAGGGTGCAGGCCGGTCACAAACCGTCACAGTCTGCACACGCAAGCACGACAGACTTATCTGCCGGGGTTTTTGACAATGCTGTTCATCGACACAACAGTTTTGACCGAGACCTTCTCCATGCACACATTGGCCGCCACTCCCAGCCCTTTTCAGCACAAGTTCAATTGCCGCCTGGGCAGGCGGCTCAAGCGCATCCAGGAGCCGCATGTCAGGCCCCAAGCCATCGCCGGCCGCAGCCCAGCGCAAAACTTGACCGCCGCGTTGCTGGCGCTGGCAATTAGCGCCGTTTTGCTTGCCGCCTTGCCCTCTGAAGTGCGCGCCCAGACCCTGAATCAGGGCCAGCAAGCCGGTAGCAGCAGCAGCACCCTGGTGCGCGTGATTTCGTCCACGCCCAATCTGGAACGCATCACCGAAACTCGCCAGCAATGCGGCTACGAGACTCAGCAAGTGCTGAGCCCGCAAGCACCCCATCAAGCCGGCATGGGCAGCACCGGCGGCGCGCTGCTCGGCGCCGTGGCCGGAGGCTTGCTGGCAGCCCAAGTGGGCAAGGGCAATGGCAAGCATGCGGCGATTGCCGCCGGCAGCGCCACCGGCGCCCTGGTCGGCAAAAGCCTGGCAGAACAGTCCAGCCCGGCGGCAAGCTACGCAACCTACAGCCAGCAGCAAGTCCATGTCTGCCGGCCGGTCAGCGCGCAGCGCGAACAGGTGCGCGACTACACCGTGCGCTACGAACACCAGGGCCAGGAGTACCAGGTCCAGCTGCCTCAGCAGCCCGGCCAGTGGCTGAGGTTGAACATCAGCCATACGGTGCAAGCAGTATGAGTTGCCATTGATACAGGGCCACGACCGAGCTGCTGGCGATGCGGCTCGAAGCGGCTGTGGCGGGCTGAGCACAGATCCTTATGGTGCCCGCCGCCAGCCTCCGGACGATTCAGCCTAGTACCAGTCTGCGGGAATCAACTGGCCCGCATTCACGTCAACATACTTGTACGTTGGGACGCCAGTCCAGTCAGTGAGGTTGAACACGGTTGTGGGATCCGCCAGTTTTCTTACCTCAACGGTCGACACTGACAGCGGCTGCTGCGGCTTGCAGACGCTTGGAGGAACGGAAGGGCGGACAAAATAGACCGCGCTTTCACTCGTCGTCGAAGGGTTGGTGACGCGCGTCGCAGTGACGGGGTTGCCAACACCATTGCCCTGCACCAACAAGGCGGTTTCAACGCCGATGCCAATGCCGCGCGCCGTCTTGTTCCCGCTAGACGAGGCAGGGAGTACGCCACCGCTGCATCCGAAACTACCGCTCGGAGTGGCTGTCGGAGCGACGATTCTCGAAATGAATGTCACCAAGCGACCCATGCGATCCCGGCTGTCAAAGTGAGAATCGAGAATGAGACTCTCCAACTCGGGCGGCGCGATGAAGCCGCCACTCAAACTCAAGGGCGAAGGATCGAAGGTAATGTCCTTGTAGTAAGGGTCAAGCATCGATTTCTCGGAAGTGGCAGACTTGTAAAGCGCCGAATAATCAAACTGCCCCAGTACTGCCAAGCCCGCACTTGTCCCGCCGATTGGGACATTCTTTTTCATCAATCCCTTGAGCGTTTGTTCCAGCGCTGTGCCCTTCCAGAAGCGAACGTAATGGCTCTGGTCACCACCGGCGATGAAGACGACGTTCGCCTTGGCGACAATCGCGTTGACCGCTGGGCTATTGGCGGCCTTGACACTTGGAATGACCAGCGTTTCAACGGACGTCAGGCCAGAAGATGCGCCGCCGACCCAAAGCTCTTTCACGTCCTTCGAAGTCGACAAAGAGTCATCACTATAGAAAACATAGGGGTTGTAAGCGTCATCCCCCGTGGCCCGAATCACCACGAACCGCCCGCCACTTCCCGCAGTGATGGCCGCACGCTGAATCAACCAACGAAAAGCAGCATCCACATCCGGACCGCCGCCCATCAGCACAAAAGATGGTGTGGGGCGGGACGCCGGCGCGGTGACCGGGGCGTTGACATCGCCTAGCGCATAGTAGGAATAGAGCGGAACCGGTTTCGCCACCTCGAAGGTGGGCCCCGCAACTGCAGGTTCCGCAGAAAGTGTGGCTGCCAAGGCAAGCGCAACGCTGCTAAGACCGAGGCAGATCCGCCCGGCCAAGTGGGAGAAGGAATTTGATGACATCTGCTTGTCCTTGATTAGGTGACAGTTCAATACGAATCGCGTGTCAGAGCTTGAGGCGCCAACAGACGCTTTTGCTTGTTATGCCCCGCGCCGCTTTGCTGCTCTCAGAATCAGCAGCAGGCCGCCCAGCATCAATGCATAAGTCTGCGGCTCCGGCACCGGCGTAACGCCGAAGGTCAAGGTCCCGGAGTTCCATATGCCATCCGGCTCGTCATACGCGAGATCCTTGTAGTACTCATGAAACTCCAGGCGCAAAATACCATCGGAACCCACCTGAAAGCTTGTCCCATTGAGGCGCAAGTCCTGAAATCCAGCGTAAGCCATGGGGCCATCAAAATCGTCGCCTCCACCTGGAGCGAACGTGACCCCATTGCCCAAGGTGTCGCTGAAGGTGATTTGCATTTCCGACAGGTAGCTGCCGGCATAACTGGTGACGCTGACATCCCACTTCAGGCTGTCCATCGACGCTCGCGCACCGACGTAGAAGTCGAGAGTAATGTTGCTGGCTGCGTCGCGCTCATCATTGCTCGCAATGTTTGAAACATCGACCGTCAATTCTTTGGCCAGCGCGATTTGCTGGCTCATGCCAGCGCAGACCAGCGTGGCAATTGCAAGCCCACGCAAATACTTTGCCTTGATCATCATCGGTTTTCCCTTCAGTAGTTGTAAGGACGCATCTGCTCGTCAAGCCGCAGCGAACGGCATCTTGCATGCGGCATGCCATATTCGCCATTGGCTTTTCGTTCAAGGACCAGGCGCTTGCCGACTTGAAAACAGGGCAAGCCAGAAGATTTGCATGCCGCACGCTCTCGCTGGCCCGCACCGCCACACCGCATCAGTAGTGTCTTAAATTGCAAGCTCAGCGTACATGACATAACGTGACAATTCATGACGTCGCTGTCGCAATCGCTGCCGCACTGGAACGCAACTGACGGTCGGTCGCTCGAGCGGCTGTGGCGGGCTTGCGACTGCAGCGCCCTCAATCCACCCCGGGGGATGACGCCCAAGGCTTGCGGCGATCAACACAATAGGGGTCATCTGAACAGCGGTTTGCCAACAAACTATGCTTCTCTTGCACCCCCCCATCAGCCCCTGGGTCCAGCGCGGCGCCGACGGCTGCCGCATCAGCCTGCTCTCCGAGCGGGTCGATCTGGACACCGTCTTCCTGCGCAGCACACCCGATAACGAAGAATATCTGCTGACCATGCACTATGCGGGGCGGCATGCCGAGCTGCATCGCTGGGAAGCATTTCTGCCTTGGGATGGCGGCAATGCCTTGACGCTCTATGCCTTCAAGGTGCTGGCCGACGGCACGCAGTATTGGCTGGCAGCCGACGGCGCGCATGAACACTTGCCACCCGAGGACAGGCACTTTCGGCTGCATCCCACGCAGATGCCGCCAAGCTGGGTGCGCGAGCAGGTCTTCTATCAAATCTTCCCGGATCGCTTTCACAGGGCGCTGCCGCCGGTCGACCGGCAGGGTCAAGTCTTGCCCGGACAAGACGGCCGTGTCGTGCAACAGCCGCAATGGGACGCGCCGGTTGATCATGACAACGCGGCGAACAGCTTTTACGGCGGCGACCTGCCCGGCATCACGGCCAAGCTCGACTACCTTCAAGGGGAGTTGGGCATCACTGCGCTATACCTGAACCCGATCTTTGCCTCCGGCAGCAATCACAAATACGACACCGACGACTACGAGCAGGTGGACGAGCATTTCGGCGGCAACGCCGCGCTCGAGGGCTTGAGCAGCGCAGTCCACAGCCGCGGCATGCGTTTGGTGCTCGACGGTGTGGTCAACCATACCGGCGTCAACCACACCTGGTTCAAGCAAGCGCTGGCCTCGCCCGAATCGCCCTTCCGCGACTTCTACCTCTTCAACCAAGACGGCGTGCACTTCGGCTGGAAGGGCTATGCCTCGCTGCCGGTGCTGGACTTCTCTTCCAGCGCCTTGCGTGAACAGATCTACGCTGGCCCCGACGCCGTGCTGCGCCGCTGGCTCAAAGCCCCCTACAACATCGACGGCTGGCGGCTTGATGTGATCCATATGCTGGGCGAAGGCTCGGGCGCGCGCAACAATGCCCACCATCTGCGAGAGATTCGCGCTGCCATCAAGCAAGAGACGCCCGAGGCCTATGTGATGGGCGAACATTTCTCCGAAGCCACGCGCTGGCTGCAGGGTGAGCAAGAAGACGGTGCGATGAACTACTACGGCTTCGCCAACCCGGTACGCGCTTGGCTGGCCGGTCAGGATGTGGCCTATCAGCCGATCAAGCTATCGACCGCCGCCTTCGATGCCTGGATGACTCGAGCCCAGGCCTGCATTCCCTTTGATAACCAGTTAGCCCAGCTGAACCTGCTGGACAGCCACGACACCACCCGTTTCTTCACCTTGCTGGGCGAGGACAGCGCTCGCATGAAGCTCGCAGCAACGCTGCTGTTCACCCGGCCCGGTGTGCCCTGCATCTACTACGGTGATGAAATCGGCTTGGCTGGCGGCCCGGACCCGGATTGCCGCCGACCTTTCATCTGGGACCGCGAGCGTTGGAACTTGCCGCTGTTTGAGCATTTTCAGACCCTGGCCAAGCTGCGCCAACAGCGTGGCGAATGGCGCCATGGTGCCGTGCAAACCTTAGGGCTCGGCGCCGATTGGATCGTCTATGCCCGCTACACCGACTGGGAAGCCAGCATCATCGCGGTCAACCGCGGCGCATATCCGACCTTGGTGAAGCTGCCTGTGTGGCAGTTGCCGGTGCCGGTCAAGAGCTGGCAGTCGCCCAAGGGTGAGGCTTTCAGCCTGAGCGATGGCCAGTTGGCTTTCGAGTTGCCTCCGGTTGGCAGCGTGCTGCTATTGAGCTCTTGAGCTGCTGAATCAGCAGTGCCGTTGGTCTCCAAGCATGCCCTCAAAATGGTCAACCTCTCACCTCGGATCAAACCATGAAGATTGAAACCAACCAGGATCTGCGTGCCTACTTTGGTGAGCCGCAAGAGCGAGCCTTGAAGAAGGAAATTGCCTTCCTCGACAAGCATTGCCTGGACTTCATTCGCCTATCGCCCTTTCTGATTCTGGCAAGCGCCGACGCCGACTACAACATGGATGCCTCTCCCAGAGGTGGGCTACCCGGCTTTGTGAAAGTGAACCAAGCCGGCGAGCTTCTCATTCCTGAAGCGCCAGGTAATAAACGCATCGACACCTTGCAGAACGTGCTTGCCACCCGCAAGGCCGGGCTGATTTTCCTCATCCCTGGCTTCAATGAAACCTTGCGCGTCAATGGCGCGGCGAGTTTGTCCTTCGATGCGGCTGATCTGGAGGCATGCAGAGATGAAAAACGACTCCCGCAGGCCGTGATCAAGGTCGCACCGGAGGCAGCCTACCTGCACTGTGCAAAAGCCTTTTTGCGCTCAAAGCTGTGGAAGGCCGAAGCGCAAGTTGACCGGGAACTGCTGCCCACCGCCGCCCAAATGATCAGCGACCAGACCGGCATCCGCGTGCCCTATGAGCCTCGTGAAGCGATGGAGCTGCGCTACCAAGCTGATCTATAGGACGCGGCGCAACGCTGGCCCGGCGAATGACGCGGCAAACGCAATCTATCGTGCAACCGCAGTCAAGCCCATGCTGCGACGCCTTGCTACCCCTGCCAGAGCCACCAGCCCACCCAGCATCAGGGCATTGCTTGCCGGCTCGGGCACCGCATGAATGGCAGTGCGGTGATCCTCGTAGATTGCATTGCCTTGCGTGTCCCAAGCCTTGAACTCGGACAACCAGATGCCGTTATAGAAAAAGCGCTCAGAGATTTGACCCGCCTTGATCGCCTCGCCACCGAGCTGCCAGTAGAAATTCACCATCGTGTCGCTGTCGCCAAAGTTGTGGCTGAAACTGCCGGAATTGACGACTGCAGCAGGCAGGCCTTGGTTCGCGCTCATGATGGACAAAAACTCGCCGTCGTCCCACCAAGTCTTCGCTATCGCCGCACCTTGCCAGCCCGGCTGAGCGGGATCACGGCTATTGCCAAAGCGATAGTTATTCGAAACGCCAAAAGCGGCGATGTCTTTGCCGGTGCCGTTGGCGACGATGTAGTAGGGCCGATATGGCCCGGCGTCATAGATTGCCCCGCCATAGCCAAGATACTCATAAATGACGAGTTCACCCGGCACGATGACCTGAGCCTGAGCAAGTACTGCGCTACCGGCAAGCGCCAAAGCAAGCATGGTTTTCTTCATCTGATTCCCCAAAAGTAAGAAATTACGTGCAGTGAACAATTCGGCTCTCGGCCAAGCTTTTCAAACGCGTCGACTATACCGTCACGCGGGACTTGCATGGCAAGCTCAATGAAAGACCAGATCGATGAAAAATTCACTCCCCTGCCCTGCCTCCCGGCGGGCCGACGAGGACTTTCAATCGCTGCCAAACAGACCCGGCTGCCCAAAGGTCACGCGCCAAAGTCAGCCAGGCATGGGTGGCAATGCGCAAAGGGTTGTGGCTCAGCAGCGGCGTGCTCAGGCCGTAGCGGATCTGCACATCGCTGCGCTCCTCAACAAAGCTGCCAAACAGTCGGTCGAAGATGATCAGCACGCCGCCGTAATTGCAGTCCAGGTATTCGGCATTGCTGCCGTGGTGAACGCGGTGATGCGAGGGCGTGTTGAACACCCACTCCAGCCAGCCCAGCTTGGGGATCCAGCTCGCGTGCAGCCAGAATTGATAGAGCAAATTGGTCGCCACCGCCGCAGTAACGGCCAGTGGCGAAAAGCCCAGCCAGATCAGCGGCGCGAAGAAGATCGTCGTGCCGGTGAGTTTGCCCGTCCAGCCCAAGCGCAAGGCAGCGGCTAGGCTCAGCTCGTTGGAGGAATGGTGAACCGCATGCGTGGCCCAGAACCAGCCCACGCGGTGGGCCGCGCGGTGATAACCGTAGTAGCAGAGCTCCTGCCCGATAAAGAGAAAAAGGAAGGAGACGGGCCCCGCCAGGCTTATGGTCTGCAGCCTGTTGTCATAGGCCCAGACCAGCAGCGGCGAGGCCAGTGAAAGGCCAAGTGCATCGACGGCGCGGCGGCCTCCAAAATCGGCCATGGAGGCCGCATAAGCGCGCCAGTCATAGGGCAGGCGCAGCACGAAGCTGCGCACCACCCCCTCCAGCGTCACGCTGACCAAGACCAGCCCGATCAGGACCAGCAGCCAGGGCAAGGCTTCGGGCACGAGGTCCATGGCTCCCACTTGTTTGCATCGAATACCACGGTTTGTTGGCGCTTGCGCGGCTCAGTGCCAAGGCCCGCGTCCTCAGTGCGGGCGCATGGCATCCTCAGGGCATGGGCGTGTGGTCCTTGCAGGGCGGCTTGGCAAAGGCATCGACGACACCGGTGATGCCGCTTGGGTCGACCGAGGTGATGATGATGGTGTCGAGATCCTTGATCAGGTCGGAGATGTAGAACAGCATCTGCCGCGCAGCCCATTCACGCGCGATGTGCTTGTAGTCGGCCGAATCGCGGGGGTACTTGGCGGCGATCTTGGCCTCGATGTCGGCACTTGAAATGGACGCCAGGTTCTTCTCCGCCAGGTTCATGAATTTGTTGATGTCGTCCGACAAGGTGATCATGGCCTGCGTCAAGTCATAGGCGGTCTCGGCGATCTTGTAGGCATTCTTGGCGGTCATCACCGCAGCCTTGGCCTCGCCCGCAGCGCCCGCCGTGGCAAAGCTGCCAATCATCATGGCGGTGCTGACCACCATATTGTTGATGGTGTTGACGCACTGGTTGGCATTGCTGGCACAGGCCGCCACACCGCAATCGGCGATGCCCGAGGCGCAGCGCTGATTGCAGTTGGTGACGTTGCACTGATAGCCATCGCGCGGCTTCAGATAGCACAGGCCGGCCTGCATCTCACGGTTGGAATTGCAGGAGTTCGCCGGCCTGCCCGCACCATTTCCATACGAAGCCTTGGACAGCCAGCAAACGCCGGCCACGTTGGTGTAGCCGTCGCGGCAACTGTCTGGTTCGGACCAAACACAAACGCCTAAAACCTTTTTCGTGCAATGCCAGCCGGGCGTGTAGGACAGCGACTGGTTGCTCCAGCACACCGGGCCCACGGGGTGGTAGCCGCTGCGGCAGTTGCTGTAGCACAAGGCGCCGTCTTTGTACTGGCCGTCGGCGCAGCCGGGCAAGATGCCAACACCTCGGTCGTAGGCAGCGGTCTTGTAGCAGAACGGGGTGCTGCTGATCGAGGTTTCGCCCTGGATCCAGTTGACAATCGTCGTGACCTGGCCGGCGCTCAAGGTCTGGTTCGGCACATAGGTTGTGGGCTTGTCCGGCAGGCCCTGCGGCCAGGTGCTTGCCACGATGCTGCTGGTGCTCCAGTACTGGAACACATTGCCGGCATCGCAGGCCGCGAG
>NZ_JAJIRQ010000013.1 GCF_025717605.1 Paucibacter sp. TC2R-5
TACGCGGCGGCCTTTTTTAAGATGTCGCGCTCCTCGGTCGTACGCTTTAGCTCAGCCTTGAGCTTGGCCATTTCGCTGCGCAGCGATGCCGCCTCAGTGGCCGCCGGGCCGCGGCCTTGATCCTTGGCCTGCCTGACCCACAAATACAAGCTCTTATCCGAAATCCCAAGGCGCTTGGCCACTTCCACGACGCCATGCCCTCGCTCGGTCACCTGTTTCACCGCCTCGGCTTTGAACTCCGGGGCATATCTTGCTCGACTCATTTCCTCTTCTCCGTTTCAAGTTCGACCTTATCAGGTGTCTACTGAAACGGATGAAGTCCATAACGTCAAAATTCAATGGCCTGATCGGCTTGCCGCGCAGATCCGGTGCACGGCCGGATTGGGCCCACATGCCACCTCGCCAGCTATTAATTGAACACCAGTGGTCCATCCCGCATCAATGCCATACGGTGCCTCAATCAAAAGATGCTCTTCGTCGCTGTCCACAACTACAAAGACCCATTGCTTTCCATTTCTTGTTTCCGTTGCCAGGGCAACGCCGGAAACTCCGGCGAGGTACTTACGAAGAACGTTTCCGAATACAGCGTGGCTCATGAATTCACTTCTCCCTCTGTCGTATCCGTCCTTTTCCAGAGGCGTTTCACGAAGCTTCGTTTCCGATGAACTACGAAATGCTCGAACAGCCGCCAGTGACACTTGGGGAAATTTCGTGTCTTGCGTTACCCGTATGCGCGAATACTGGCGAAGGTTTCCAAGATTCCCAAGATGGTATTGATCCACAGGATTGCCACAACAACCGATTGAAACCGAAGTCATTGTTTCGGCGCCTGGCGATACGTGCAAGATTCGCAAGGGCCATAGGACTGATTGCCGCACCATATAGCCATCTGTCGCTTGGAACCAAACAAGCGTTGCGTCTCCTTCGGCGCACTGAGCGCTCCCGGCGTATACAACGTCTTGTTTTCCATCCCCGTCAAAATCCATTTGGTAGAAAGAAGAAGACTCTGTTGGCTCAAGGGCACGCTCAATGAATGAACAGTCCGGGCCTTCGAGTGGCCCTTTCTCTAGTTTTGCCGAAAGGTATGCGGTCCTTAGCTTTTCTCGGATTGAACTGAGCGACTCGGGAGAAAATTTTGGTGCAGCCGAGACGAGCCGCCAAGACTTTGTAGCTGGATAGAGAAAGGCAGACGCCTGCGCCTGTTTGTCTTCCGCGACGGCGTTTCCCGCTAAGAAAAATGGCGCGACCAGCAACAAGAAGTAGGAGCGTATCGAGACCATCGTTGTGGGCCTAAACTGCTGTGTAGCGTGGCAAAGCGCTGAATACTGCCAGAGCCCGCGCAGCAACAACTCCGCCCGAATGGCTCGTAAGTGCTACTCTGAGGTGGACTTTTATGTCATTTAGATGCTTATTCATGCGGCACTAAAAACATCGACAAAAGCCGAGCCTGTTACAAACTCCCTGGCGGCCGCGCGCTGCCGCCAGGAATGGGGCGGGCCCCATGTTGCCATCAAATCCAAGCGTTATGCCATCTTCGGTGCGGCAATGCCCGGTTTCTTTTGGGCCGTTAGCTCGTCCAGCCGCAGTGCTCATGGTGCCCGGGTCGGCTCTGACGAGCCGACTCCCCTCGGTGTTCACTGCGCAGGTCTCCGGCGGCAAACGTCCTTCCTTCGCTACGCTCTCGGACGGGCACAAATCGCCCGTCGGCGGACCGAGCCAACTTCGGGACTGGCGTTCGGCGCGGGGATGGGGCAAGGCGTTCGCGCTGCAAGCGCACTGCAGCTAAATGCAGCAACCTCGGCTGCATTGAGAGGGGCTCCAAGTGGCTGAAAAAATGCCAGAACCAGGAAAGGGAAACCTGGCCGAAAAACGCCTCGGCTTTGAATCAAACTTCGCAATGCCGCCCCCGGCTACGATTGCCGGAATTCCTGGGTCATGTTGCCGGATTGTGCAGTCACGATCAACTATGGGAGCTTCTTCGTAAACCGTGGAAAAATTTGACTCCAATTTTGCACTTCACCACCCGCAACGCCAACGAGGAGTCCACCATCAGGCACTTGCAGGGTTTATTGAACTTTCGAGACCGAAGAAAGCTCTAGGTTTAGATGCAGTTTTGTCGGCTTTTTCCGATAAATAGGAAACGGTTGGGCAAAGCGGTCGACATCGGACGCAGGCTCCGCTGCACAGGAGCACCTCATGAGCAACAGCATTTCGCCTACAACGCTGGCTACCCAACAGCTTCGCCAGAACCAAGCCACCGCTGCCGTGCAGCAGGCTGCAGTTTCCCGACAGGCTCAGGCAAGCCGCGTTGATGCAGATGGTGACAACGATGGCAGCACTCGCGCTGCGCCCCCGCCAACACCATCGCCACCGTCGGCGACCTCGGGCAACAATCTCAACGTGGTGGCCTGATCTGCATCATCAGCTAGATCGCGGCCCACTCAGGGCTTGGCACTTTCTCGCCGGTCAGCCTGGCGCCTCTTTGGCGCCTCAACCCTCTCCAGACTCGGGCAGATGAATCATGCCTGTGTGGTAGTTGTACTCGAACACCTCACCATAGCGCGCCCATTCGATCGCCACGCGCAGCACCCGTTCGGCCTCATGCTCGTCCATGCTTTCATGCAGCAGCTTGAGGAAGGGTTCCTCGCGCAACTCGCCATGCGGCTCTTGCTCCAGACTGTGCCGGATGAAAGCCGCAATCGGCACATGGGCCATCAACTGCTGGCCGAACAGCTCACGCCGCAGTTCATGGTCGCCCTGGACATAGCTTTGCCCCAGCGGCGTGATCAAGATGTCGCCGCGCTCCAGTTGGGCCAGGCCCAGTCGGTGCAAAGCGTCGGCCAAGGGCAGCAGATCTTCGTCGGTCAGCTCGCTCTCTTCGGCCAATTGAGGCAAGTCGGCGCGGCCTGCGAAGCGCGCATCGATCAACAGCTCCAACAGGCTTTCCATCCGACCGACATCGGCCTCGGGCAAGCGGTCCGACAAATGCGGCCGCAGCTCTTGCACTTGGTCGGAAGGCGCCGCACCTGCCGTCATCAAGGCATAAACCTCATCGATCAACAGGCGAACTTCCGGGCTGTCGGGGTGCCGTGGGCGCGGCAGGCCGATCGGCAATTCCGCCCGCACCCGACCCGGGTTGCTGGCAAAAATCAGCACCCGGTCGGCCATCATGACCGCCTCTTCGATATTGTGCGAGACCACCAACATGGCCTGGGTCGGCATCTGACCGCTGCCCCACAGCGTCAGAATTTCATTGCGTAGGCGCTCACCGGTCAACACATCCAGCGCCGAAAACGCCTCGTCCATCAAGAGCACCTGCGGCTCCATCACCAAGGCGCGCGCCAAGCCCACGCGTTGGCGCATGCCACCCGAAAGTTCTCGCGGCAAGGCGCCTTCAAAACCGGCCAGGCCGATCATGTCGATGGCGTCACTGGCGCGCCGGCTGCGCTCTGACGAGTCAACACCGCGCGCCTCCAGCCCCAGCTCGACGTTTTGCTGCACCGTCAACCAGGGGAATAAAGCGAAGGATTGAAACACCATCGCAATGCCGTCGGCCGGCCCGAAGACCGGCTGACCGCAATAGTGGACATCGCCGCCATCGGCCGGAATCAAGCCCGCCATGATGCGCAGCAGAGTCGACTTGCCCGAGCCCGACTGGCCCAGCAAAGCGACGATTTCGCCTTTTTCCAGGCGGAAGTCGACCCCCTCCAACACCGAGCGCTGGCTTCCGTCCGAGGACTTGAAGCTCTTGGCCACTTTCTTCAATTCAATCAGGCTGCTCATCTGGGAAATCCTAAAAATTCATGCGTTGTTCGGCGATGCGGTACAGGCGCCGCCAGACCCAATGATTGAGGCCCATCACGAACACGCACATCACGCCTATGCCCAAGGCAATGCGCGGAAAGTCGCCGATCGAGGTCATGTGCGCGATATAGCTGCCCAAACCTTGGGCCTGCAAAGTGGTGTCACCCCAGGACACATATTCGGCCACGATGCTGGCGTTCCAGCTGCCGCCACTGGCGGTGATGGCGCCCGTCACGAAGCTCGGGAAGATCGCCGGCAACAGGTAGCGGCGCCATTTCAGCCAGCCGCTCAGGCCCAGGTTCTGGGCGGCAAAGCGCAACTCGGACGGGATCAAGGAGGCGCCCGCGATCACGTTGAACAGCACATACCACTGCGTGCCCAGCACCATCAAGGGCGATAGCCAGATGTCGGGGTTGAGCTTCCAGTGCACGATCAGCATCACCGCCACCGGGAACATCAGGTTGGCCGGAAAGGCGGCCAGGAACTGCGCCAAGGCCTGCACCCGCCCTGCAATACGCGGATTGAGGCCTATCCACACCCCCACCGGCACCCAAACGAGCGAGGCCAGCGCAATCAGCAGCAGCACGCGCAGCAAGGTGTAAAAGCCGAGTTTGAAAACATGGGCCGCTTCAGCCCAGCCAACCTCGGTGTGGATAAAGGTCAGCAAGTGCCAAAGCGCGAACAACACGGCGGCCGCCAGCAAGGCGTCCCAGGCGCGTGCCCAGAGGGGGTTCGGCAATTGCGGGCGTGCACGGATGGAGGTGCCGTCAAAACGCCGCCGGGTCAGCCTGAAAGTCGCGACCAACAAGCGCCCCGGCAGCACGCCCAAACGTTGCAGCAAAGCGGTGCGGCGCAGCCAGGTCAGCAACCAGGAGGTCGGTGCTTGCTCATTGCCGGACTCTTCGAAACGGAACTTGTCGGCCCAGGCCAGCAGCGGCCGGAAGAACAGCTGGTCATACAAAAGAATGCCGACCAGCATGGCCAGGATGGCGTAGCCGATCGCCTGCAGATCGCGCGCTGCAATTGCCATCGCGATATAGGAGCCGACGCCGGGCAACTTGATGTCCTGGTTCGCCACCGAAATCGCTTCGGAAGCGACCACAAAGAACCAGCCGCCGGACACGCTCATCATCATGTTCCACAGCAGGCCCGGCATCGCAAACGGCAGCTCCAGCCGCCAAAAGCGCTGCCAGCCGGAGAGCTGAAAAATGCGTGCGGCTTCCTGCAATTCGGCCGGTACCGTGCGCATCGACTGGTAGAGGCTGAAGGCCATATTCCAGGCTTGGGAGGTGAAGATCGCAAAAATCGCTGCGCATTCGACGCCCAGCAGGCTGCCCGGGAAAATCGCGATGAAGCCGGTCACTGTGATGGACAGAAAGCCCAGAATCGGAATCGACTGCAGTATGTCCAGCAAGGGCACCAACACCCGTTCCGCGGCCTTGTATTTGGCCGCCAGCGCGGCGAAGGCGCAGGCAAACAGCACCGATGCGGCCAGGGCCAGAAACATGCGCAGCGTGGTGCGCAGCAAGTAATAAGGCAGCACCGCGGGGTCAAGGCTGATCGGCAACACTTCACCCAGATGAAAGGGCTGAGCCATTTGTGAGCCCGCCAAGGCCAGCAGGCTGAGCAGAGCGAGTACCAGCGGCAGCAAGGCCCAATCCCAGCGATTGGTGCGGCCGTCAATGACTTGCTGAGGGAAAAACCGTTTGTCTTGCATGTATTGGGGCAGTACGGAGAGTGGCAGCCGCAGCAAATTGTTGACGAACTGCGGGCATACACCAGCGCTATCTTGGCAAGGGGCTCAAACGGGAGCGCCCGACGTTGTCGGGCGTGGTCACTTGCCAAACGGCGATGATCGCTTTGCTATTTGACGCTGGCGAGAAAAGCCAATAAGTCTGCTCTGGCGTGGGCGTCGGTCAAACCATCGAACTTCATCGTCCCCCCAGGCAAGGCTGCCTTGGGCGCGCTGATGTAGATGTCTATTTTTTCGGCGCTCCAAGTCCATTTGCTGGCCTTCATCGCATCGGAATAGGCCACGCCGGCCAGGCCCGCGGAAGGGCGGCCCAGCAGCGCAAACAAGCTCGGGCCTTTTTTGTGCTTGCCCTCTTTGAGACTGTGGCATTCGGCACATTGGGTGGCGAACACCTCGGCGCCTTTTTTGATCTCGCCATCAGCGCGTGCGCTCGTGCTTGCTGCACCGCAGACCAGGGCCAGCAGCGCAGTCAAGACGGCCTTGGGCAAGCTCTTAAAGGGGCGGCGTGGATGGATTGACTCGGCAACTGTGTACATATGCATGGGCCTTAAAAAGAGGTCCAGGCGAACAAGAACAAGGTGTTGTTGTCGGCTGCATTGCGTCCCGCACCGTCATAGTTCTTGCTGGCGCCGTTGTATTTGGTGAAGCGCGTGTACTGGGCGCCCAGCTTCACATTGGCCCATGGCGCGCCCCAGGAGTCTTCCTTGCCAAAAGGCGTCCAGTCCATTTGCAGCACTTGACCGGCGCTATTGGGCACATTGCCCGCGTTGGCGGCATACAAGAGGCTGTCGGCCGAGCCATCGGTACGGAATTGTCCCAAGGACAAGCCCCAGCTTTGATTGAAATGGTAGGAGGCATTGAGCTTGAGTTCGTTCAAGCTTCCGTTCAAGTTGCTGGCTTCGCCTGCGGCCAGCAAGGCGTCACGGCGTTGGGTTTCGTGCACATAGCTGCCTTGCAAGGTAAAGACATGTTCGCGCGTGCCCAAGAATTGGTATTGGCCGTCGATGCCTATGTCTCGGTAGCGATTGCTGGCGCTGCCACTGCTGCGATCGGGCTGGATGCTGCTGTTGAAGCCGAACAAGCCGACCGAATAGGCGCTACTCTTCAAATCCTTGAACCAGGCCAAGCGCCAGTAGGCTGTGCCGTTTCCGAGCTTGCCGGGATCATCGGCTCGGCCCAAACCCAAGCGGGACTGCGTCGTTGGCGACAAGCTGCGATAGCTGCCGAGTTCGGCGTACCAGCTATTGTCCAGAAAGGCATAGGCGGAGGCACCCACCACATGCTGCTCCAGCGCGCCATTGATCAGCGTTCCGGTCTCAGGGCCGCTGAAACCCAACGCCGAGCCGATATAGGGGAAGCCCCAGACCGGCATGCTGTTGAAAGGGTCCTGCACGCCGGGGTTGTTGTTCAGCGAGGCACCCAGGATCAGCTCTTTGCCTTGCCATTCGGCACTGTGAGCGAAGCGCAGGTCCATTTGGTCGATGGCGGTTTTCTTGCCAATGCCGTCGTAGGTGACTTGCATGAAGGCACCGAGTTGATCGGCCAACTTGCCGGCGATGAAGAGCGAAGCTTCGTCCAATGCGTTGTTGTCGTTGGTCTTGTAGCCGTCGGCCGGCGCGGCGTCTTGCGCCTTGCTGGTGTGAGTACGTGAGGCCACCACCATGGCAGACAGCGGCACATTGCCACCGCTGCCATTGCTGTCGGTATAGCCGCCAATCTTGAACTTGATGCCGAAGGGCGTCAGTTGCGGGCCAAAGGCGCCAATATGGCAGGCCGCGCAGTCCTGCCCGGTCTGGCGGGCGAAGCTGGGGACGGCCCAACTCGGCGTTGCGCTAATGAGCCCCGCAGTTACGCCCGTGAGCAGCGCAAAGCGCCGCAACAGTCTATGCATATTCATGGCTATGAATTCTCAAAAATGATGGGTAGGAAATAAGAGCGGCGTAAGAAATTGGATGGCCGCTTCAACCGCTGCGCCAGCTCGGCAACATGGCGCCTAACACCTTGTCCCGGCGTATCCATTGATGCCAGGCAACGGCAAGCAGATGCAGGCCTATCACTGCCGCCAGTAGCCAGGCCACATTGCCGTGTACTGCTTCGAGCGTTTCGGCCAGATCCAGATCGGTGGCCAGCAAGCGCGGCAAATGAATGCTGCCAACGCTGACGGCATGGCCGCGTGCGTTGCTCAGCAAGAAGCCCAGTGGGGGCAGGGCGAGCAGCAGCAAATAGACCAGCCCATGCATTGCGCCGGCCAGCCGGCGCTGCCACGGCGTCGCTTCGTCCAGCGTAGCTGCCAATTTCAAGCGGCTGCGCAGCAGCAGGCGCACAAGCGTCAATGCCGCCACGCAAAGGCCAGCCAAGCGATGCCATTGCAAGACCGAAGCACGCAAAGGATCTTCATCGAGCCAGTCGCGGCCAATGATCAGGGCAAAAACCAGCAGCAGCGCTGCGGCCGTGAGCCAATGCGCATAGACGATGGCTTTGGGATGGCGCAGCTCGGCTGTAGCAGCAGCGGCAGTTGGCGATGGTGATGTGGAAGGCATACGGGCTTCTCGGTAATCCGCGAAAACCCGAGGCTAGGCCCTACCTGCCTTCAAAAGCCTGACAAATTCAGGCGCCTTTCAAACCGGTATGGGGAAATTGACCGTCACTTGCAGGCCCTTGCCGCTTGCCCCACTTGACCCGCTACCCAGGCTGACCTGCGCGCCATGCCGCAAAGCCACCTCGCGCACAATCGCCAGGCCCAAGCCGCTGCCCAGCTTGGATGCGGTGTCGACTTGGTAGAAACGCTCAAACACCCTGTCGTATTCACGCGGGTCTATGCCCGGCCCCTCGTCTTCGACGGTCAAAAAACAGCTGCAATCCGGGCGCGTGCCGCAGCTCACGGTGATTTTTCCAGCCGGCTCACTGTGGCGGATGGCGTTGTGGATCAGGTTGCCAAGCATTTCCTGCAACAACCAGGCTGAGCCGTTGACAAACGCAGGGCGAGCCTCAAAGCCCAGATCCAGCCCGGCTGCCAAGGCTGCATCAAGCCAGCTGGAGGCGGCATCTTCCAGCAACAGTTGCAGATCCAAGCGCTGCAAAGCCTCGGCCTGCACCGATTGGGGCCCGGAGCGCGCCAAGGCCAGCATCTGATGCGTCGACCGCGCCAGGCGCTGCAAAGAAGTCTTCAGGCTCGTCAGACGCTGACGTTGATTTTCATCGGCGTCCCGCTCGGCCAATTCAAGCTGCATCTGCATGCCGGCCAAGGGCGTGCGCAATTGGTGCGCTGCATTGGAAAGGAAGGCCTGCTGCGCCTCGGTGGAGACGCGCAAATTTGCGACGAAGCCGTTGATCGCGCGGACCAGCGGAAGCAAATCGGCCGGCAGTTCCGCGGTCGCAATGGCGCTGAAATCTTCCGGCTGCCGGGCTGCCACCGCTTGGCTCAATTCATCCAAGGGCTTCATTGCCAGGTGCACACCCAAGTGGACCAGCAGCAGCGCCAGGCTCAGCAGCACCAAATTGGGAATTACCGTGTCCATCATGACCAGGCGCGCTTGCGCCTCGCGGCGCTGCAGCGTCTCCGCCACGACAATCTTGAGTGCTCCCAATGCCGACGCATGGGGATAGGTGATGATGCGCATCTCCCGGCCGTCAAAGCGTTGATCGGCAAAGCTGGCTTGAGCCAGAGCCTGCTTGTCCAGCAAACCGGCCAGCGCAGGATCTCCGCCGATGACGGCGCCTTCGAGTGTGCTCACCAGAAAAAATAACTGGTCCTTGCCATCCGCAATCTGCATCGCGCGCATGGTGCGCGCCAGATGCAGGCCGAGGTCATCATCGACGGCGTCGTCCGCGTCCATATCCAGACGCGAGGCCAGGGCTATTGCAACCCTGGCCAGCGCCTGGTCCTGGTTGTCACGCGCGCGCTCGAGTGCCCGCACATAATCGTAGACGGCACTCAACAAAATCACCAGCAAGAGCGGCCCGAGCAGCATCCGCAGAAGGCGGTCGCGCAGACTCAAATGGAACTCGCGCATCGCGGTCAAACGTCGATGCGGTAGCCGATGCCACGCACGGTGCGGATGGTGATGCCGCTGTCGGCAAATTTTCCGCGCAAGCGCGAGATATAGATCTCGACCGCGTTGTCGGTGATCTCCTTGTCCCAGCGGCTGAGGCTGTCGGCCAAGCGGCGTTTGGCGATCACATTGGGGGCAGCCAGCATCAGCGCCTGCATCAAGTGCCATTCGCGGCCCGTCAATGCCAGCGGCTCGCCAAACAGCTCGGCCGCATGGGTCGCCAGATCAAGCGTCAAAGGCCCAGCCGTCAAGCGGGCGCTAGCGACCGAGCGGCTGCGCCGGATTAGCGCTTGCACCCGCGCCAGCAATTCGGGCCATAAAAAGGGCTTGATCAGATAGTCGTCAGCGCCTTCGTTGAGTCCGCTGACCCGGTCCGACAGCCCGTCGCGTGCGGTCAAGATCAGAATTGGCAGCGTGTGCGCGGCGGCCCGCACTTGGCGCACCAGGCTCAAGCCATCCATGCCGGGCAGGCCAAGGTCAAAGATCGCCAGGTCATGTACTTGGTGGCCCAAGGCATCCAGCACCTGCTCCGCGCTGCCCAAATGATCCATTTCATAGCCCGCCCGACCCAGCGCTTCGCGCAGACCGGCTGCCAGCAACTCATCGTCTTCGACCAACAAAATGCGCATCGGAATATGGTGCAAAAAATGGAACTGCTTGAACAGGCAGCTGGGCAGTATCGGCTTCGCAGTTGGCGGGAGCTCCTGCTGATTGTCCGTCCCTTTGCTGGCTGGATGTTTTCCCGCCTGCCATTTGGGACAAAGCTGGCAGCTAGGCGAAAGCCAGATCGTTGCCCCGCTCTGTAGGCGCCGACGCTCAAGCTCAGCCCCTGCAGTCGCCCTAACCCGGCTGACAGTTACCAAGAAATGCGCTCATAGAACGGGTCATCAGGAGCGACTTCGAATGCCCGCTATGGGCACATGGGAGCCATTCAATCACGTCGAAAGTAAGTCTCATACACCTACTTTCGGTTGGCTTAGTCACATCGGAATGAGTGGCCAGTTCGAATCGGAATGCCTGGCTATTTTGAATCGGAAGAGGTGGCTATGTTGACCGGAATACGCAGTACGGACAGCAGCTCTAGCCTAGAGAGACCCGGCGCGTGGTCTAGACCCACAAGCTCAGACAGTCAAAGAGGAGGGCGTTCAAGTGGCAGTGCGCTCACCCGAGTCAAGACAAAATCGCTGAGCAACTGCAGCCCGTCAAGTTACATGTAACGCCGGATCAGACTACATGCTGGTCACTGTTTACGAGCAAATTGGAGTCAAAAGTGCGATCAACCGACTGCGGCGACGAGCGATGCCAACCTGTCAAGATCAAATTTGGTCAATCCTGTATCGGGATCACACAGCACTACGCGTTTGTTAAATGGTCTGTATAGCCAAGCCTGATCTTCCAGGGCCGCCCAAGGTCGCCATGGCAGGGCGCTTTGGCGTAGCCACATGGCCACCTCCGCCTCCCGAGAGAAGCGCTCCGGGCTGTCGCCGGCGAGCTTTGGCGTAACACCAACGATTCGGGACCGAATCCCCGCCGAGAAATGGCTCCGCAACTCGTCCAACGACCGCGTTAGCCGCCATGTCGACGATACAACCACGTCCACCCCCGGGTGCAACTGCAGCCAAGCTTCTAGCAGTGGCAGACGCGTGAATAAATCGGCCGGCTTGCAGCCGTATTTGTGCAGCACCCCGTCGAAGTCGAGAAAGAGAAGCATGGTATCGGTCGGCTACGGGGTCGAAGGGCCAAATGCCGGGTATTGTGTCTTGCGCTCACCGAATGCACCTCGCAGTATCGCTGTTGCCAACATGTGCGTGCGCTCGCCGAGCGTCGTCATCCAATGCAGGTTCAGGGTCACTGCGCGTTGAGGTGCAACGCCAGCGCTGCTTCGTCGTTCCCCTATTCATAGTAGCTCTGCCAGCCAAGCATCAAACCTTGTCCACCCACGAAATGCCCACGTCATCTTCAGGTAGCAACCAATACCGAATGGAAAAAATTGGGTTGGGTTCGCACCATGTTTGGCGCAACCAAAGCTCTGGATAGTGGCGGCGGGTGCACATCAATTTTCGGATCAGAGTTTCGTCCTCAAGGTGAATGGCCCCTAGAACATCAAAGAGGGAGCCTGCCGCGTCTATTGACGCTGCCCAGCGTAAATGGATCAATGGGGCGTCAGTTTCGACCAAATGAATCAAGTCCAAGGGGGTCGGATAGTCTGGAATCAACTGCGCAGCCCGCTGGCGAATCTCGAAACCCAGAGTTTCTTCCAGCGTCATGGCTCGCAAGAGTTCACCGCCCCAACGCAGCGCTCGCATACGTTCGCTTGGCGTTGACATGGCATTCCTTTCCAGTTCATATTGCGGGCTCCGCTTTTTGATAGCACAGCGTGCGACCTAGTTTCTTGGTGTAGCCCGGCTCGTGGCCGGGCCAGTTGAATCGGCGCAGGACTGTTGCTGCCAATTGCACATTGCAAGCGCGGCTTGGGAACGTCCATCGAGCCTGGGATCTTTAGTTCCGGGGGAGGCTATCCGGAAGATTTGCTGATGCGTTTCAAATCAGACATTTCCTTGGTCGTTGGGTGGGCGGTGCGCTGCATCCGCAGCTGTCGGGAACTCGCATCCATGCCAAGTGGGATCGAATTGCTCCAGTGAGCGTTCGAGGGCTCGGTCAAGTTGGCCAGGTTCGACGATCCGAAGCCATGGTCCGAGGGTCAACTTCAGGCATTGCTGGCAGAGGTCTATCTGAACCTTGTTTCCATCTCCAAAAATGGAGCCATAGCCGCCCATTACGTCAATGGACACAGTTTCATGGAACTCCACCTCGCCGCTTTCAGTCAAGCGCTCACAGCGATCGCACCGGATCTGTTTCACGAAGGACTGTGGACGAACGTCTCTGATTTGCATTTTTTTTCGGTTCTTAGAACTTTTGGAAATATGCGTGTGCAGATTCGGAACATGCCTTAAGCCGATTCCACTTCCAAGATCAGCTCGAGATCGGTGATCTTCGATACCCCCACGTCGCTCGCTTTTGCAGGGACATAATTCCCAACGGCATCTCGCAGCAAGATAGCTTCATTGTTTGATGCGTCGCATCTAACGCGCCATATCGAGTGAATCGCACGAATGCTCCACTGTCCATTCGGGTTTGTTGGAGGAGTCACGCACTGCAGCCCGACAAGTCGCCCCCCCTGCTTGAGTTCCAAGTGCCCTAAAAGGTCCTCGTTCCAAAAAATCCCTGTGGTTTCGGTGTACGAGTCTGGTGCCTCACCAATCAACATGCTTACCAAGTACCAAGTGTGATCGCAAGGCAAGCTAAATGCGCGCCAGTAAAGGATGCTTGGAGTGGCGAGTCCAAAGGGAAGCGTAAGTTTGTGGCGAGGCTCAGTGATGAACATTTTTGAAGTAACTTTTGTCGGTCATTGGCCGTACGGGCAAGCTTGCCATCTGGTTATTTAAAATACATAGTGTCTATTGAAGAGCCGTTCGTCGGCAACTGCTGGCTAAAACAGCCCCGCGCTAATTTTGGGGATAAATTCCCTTTCCGAATACGGAGTGTGTTGCGATACGTTCTGCCTGAGGGTCACATGCTCAAGTCAGTCCATAGCAGTCATAACGAAACATTTCTGAAACTCTTGCGCAGACGACGCGTGTCCATGGGACTCAGGCAAAAGGATCTTGCTGTCCGGATTGGACGTGGGCAAGGAACAGTGAGCAAGGTGGAACGAGGCGAGCGGCGACTCGACGTAATTGAGTTGCGGGCTTGGCTACGAGCGCTCGATCTCGACTTCGCAACGTTTGCTCGTGACCTTGACCAAGAGTTGCTCGCATTCCCCATTCCTGAGCTCAATATTCACACCCTGCCAGCACGTCGTCATCGAATCGTTTGATTCATCGTCGGTTCTTGCAAAAGGTTCTTTGTATTATTTAAAACGTGGCGAAATTAGGACTGATTTGGGACGCTCACTGGGATGCAATCCCGTCCCAAATCTGCCCCCGCCAGAGGCCGCCCCCGAGGCTCGAAGAGCTTCCACGTCAATGTGGCCCAGGCGTTCGGCTCAATCGTGCGTGAAGGTCGTATCGCGCAAAACATCTCTCAGGAGGACATGGCCCACATGGCACAGATGGAGCGCTCCTATTTCGGTCGAATAGAGCGCGGCCAGAGTCAACCCACACTGTTTGTCATACTCAAGATCGCAAGTGCTCTTGGTGTTGACCCTGGAGTCCTTGTTGGCGTGGTTGGCGAGGCTCTTGACAAGCCTGAATGAGATCGGAACGCGGCGTTTCACAAGCGCTATGGCGTCTGTCAGAAGCTGACGGAGGTGTCGCAGATTGCTTGGACGTCCATTGTTTGGAGATATACACCAAACATGCGACTCTCTTCGGCGGTCCGACAACGATCGATTTCATGCTCGGCAAAGCAGCTAGTTGGACTCATTGCAGTTGCTGCCTATCTAGAGGGGCAACTCAGCTTGGGTATTTCATGACGTCTGGCATTGCCTTACCTTTTAACTTCCCCCTTTCTTGCTCGAGGCCTTGTCTATTGAAGTCTGCTTCGCACTGACAGGGTCTTGAACTTGGCCAGAGTGCAGACGCTGCGGAATTGTTGCAACTTTCCCTGACAGCTCAGGAGGCAACGCCCCCTGGCGATGTAACCGGTCTCGAATGTCTGCGTAGGACTTGTAAAACGTGAGCAACTTGGCCGTACCGCCCAATTCCGCCATAGCCCGAACCATGGCCAAGTGGCTAGCAACCCTGGCCGCCTCATTCACTTCCAGCTGTCGAATCCGAGCTTCCCCCGACTGAAGCTTCTCCGCAGCAACCTTTGTCCCGCTTCGTCTGACGTTGCCGGCGAATGTTCGCAATTCTTTCTGCTTTTGCTGTGCGGCCTCAAGCAAGGCTCGGCGCTGGGGGTGCCTCGTGTAGTCGGAGGCATTGTTCACGCAAGAATGCGCCCTAGACAGGGCCCTGGCGGTAATGTCCTCGTCCCTGTCGAGCATAGCCGCAAGAAGAGCACAGAGTTCCACGTGAGCGGGGTCTCTCGTCTTACGCGCCATGCAAGACGCTCCTTCGATGGTTTGTAGTTGTTGACAGATCCGTTCCAGTTGGGAATACGGGCTGGCCGGGCAGGGTGGCCATCAACGCTTCGACACCGGCCAATCGCACCGAGGCATGGGCGATTTGATTTGCCTTGCCTATGGACCCTTCAGGCTTCGCCTGAGCATGGTCGAGCGCCGTCTTCAGTCGGCCGTGCAAGGTGATGATGTTTTCCTGATGTTCTGGCAGGTTAGTGGCTGACAAATGGCGGCAGCCAGTGAAACACTCCAAGTGCTTGGGGCAGGGGTCCACGGTGAACGAATTCAAGCACGTGCCATAGGGCGTCGCATGAAACCCGTCCGCTTCGGCGGCCAAGAAACGTAAGGCGGCAACGTCCCCTTCTTTCAGCTGAATGCTTTTGAATTCCTTGACGACAGGGCCATTTGCCCGGCCAGCCATGATGAGTTTTGCCACGGTGGCGGCCTTATTGGCGCCGATGAGCAAGTCCCACTCATCGGGCAGCTCAATTTCGTCCAGTTCTTCAGCCAAGCTACGGTGGTCGTATACATAGCTCTGCGTGACGCTGCGTCGGTTAAATCGCTTGGTAATAATGGTGTCAGCGACACCGAGTCTAAACAGCTCTGTGTTCTGAAGGTGGCGAAATGAATGGGTTTTCAAGCGTAGCGCTCGGTCTTCGCCGGATTGCCCGTACAGCGAAAACAGCGACTGCTCTTTGTAGTTGTCGGCACCTAAGCAACGCAAGAGCATTTCCTCGTCCGCAATTCCAATTGCATAGGTGAGGGAAGGGTCGAGCACTGTCTGCCCTCGGCCGGCACCAACGGCGCGTTTGGGCATCAGGAACAGCATTTCCCAGGGCGCAATCGTTGTGCCGTTGTCGAGCGTCAGAGGCGCCAAGTCTGAGAGCTTGGTCTTGAGGTGTTCGGCGAGGTAGGCCTCGACATCAGAAACAAGCAAGACCGTGCCTCGAACACCCCTGCCGGGTCCAGGCGTTCCATCGATGTTTCGGGGAGCCAACCCGTTTGCGCGCCGCTCTGGGGAAAAGTACCGACTGATAGTCGCGGTCAATGACGTTGACGTGGACTGAAGGTGCTTCAAATCAGCAAGTTCCGTGAGGTCCATTGTTTCTGCATATCGGTCCAAACAAGCCTGAACACCTTCAGGGTAGGGCTCCGCCGCCCACACTGGATTCCCCGTCAAGTGCCCATACATTTCAACTGAGTCAACGAGTTGGTCGAGCTCATACATGGGCAAGATTCGGCCAGTTTCGAACTGTGCCTTGATCGTCTTTCGAAGGGGGGCAGTCAGGCGAGCCACCTCGTCAAGATTGCTCTCCAGCACGTCCCGAAACATATCCGGAACAAATTGCGTTTCTTCATAGAGCAGGTTCGTACCCTGCTTCTCAGCGAAATGCCGCAAAGACAGGGTCTCGGAGATGCCACCGACCTCACTGGCAGGCCGACCAGCATCATCGACATAGGCCCGGGTCCGTTTCCAATCCAAAGGGAGCAGGGAGACCTCACCAATCCGCAGGCCCGTAATGAGCAAGACCTTGACCATGGCAAAGCGCAGGGCGTCACTTAGATTCCGAGGTTGTTCGGTGAATACGATTCGAATGAGCTCCCAGAACGCCTTCCGCTCAGGAAGCTTTTCCTCAGACTTTCGCTCAGATAACGTTGTTTTGAGCTCGGCCTCATTTTGCGCAAATCTGGCTCTTACTTTGGTTGCCTTTTCAGGTCTCGATACCAACGTACCCATAGGACAAGCGTCAAACAGGTGCAAAGGGTCGATGAGGCTCGTAAGCAACCCTAGTAAAACCACTGTCCGACCTTTTGAGACTTGGCACTCGTCGGAAATTTCGCAGGTCAGGCGCACGTCATCTGCCGTTACAAGCCATGGAGCCTTCCCCGACACGGTGGCCAGGAAGCGCAGGGCGCTAGCCGCTTGGCTGATGTACCCAACCCCCTTCTTTTTGACAAGTACATGCTCGACCGAAAACGCTTTTATCAAGTCCTGCCAGGCCAAAGAAACCGGTGAAATTTTTTTGCCTGGGGGCAACAAACCTCGTTCAATCAGCTTCGCAACAGCGTCATCACATTCGCTGAACAAGCGAAGTACAGCACCCTTAGGCCGGCCGTCCTTGGTCATAACACGCAAGTCCCAAACATGCTCTGGTATGGCCTCGCACTTTTCGTTCAATTCCATTTCCCAACAGAGCCCGGAATCACGAGCGATTCGCTTGCTCTGGTCAATGAAAGCCTCGAAATTTTTGTTGACGCCAGCCACAGCGGCTACGGCTTGAACAGGGAATTCAAAGGGGAGGGGCCTATTCATCAGAACCCTTCAGTTCCCGAAGAACGCCCTGAACCTCAGAAATCGTACGCTGCAGCTGCAAGTAGGCGGGGGACTCCTGCTCACCCCGACCGCTGTCTTTGTAGAACGTCACAACGCTGCGGAAGTCCGTCAGCACTTGCTCATGAAGAGCAACGTCCCGTACTGGCATGAATTTCGGGCAGCCGTAGCATGACGAAATGGGATTGAGTTCGCAGCTCGGCTGACCGGTAGTGCAGCCCCCGATGCCAGCAATAGGAATTCCATGAGGTACGCCCGCCACCTGCTGGTCGCCTCGCAACGAGGCCAATTCGTCTGGAGAAAGGAATTTTTCTCCGGCTATTTTGGCCACCGTTCGATAGGTTTCAGACACGCCAAGTGCTTTGTTCACCAACTCGGCCTGATTGGCTGAATGGGCAAAGTACACATTTGAGGTTCGCAGGCTTGAGTGGCCCAGGGCTGCCGCTAGGTCTTCATGACTCGCGCCAGCGTCAACCAGCCGTTGTGCCATCGAATGGCGAAAGTCGTAGGCCGTACGGTTGCCATCGGGGAGGATTTTAGCAATTCTTGCTATCAAAGCCGTGCTTAGCGTCCCAACTTTGGCGAATCCAAAGAAAAATGCCCCTTCACCCTCGGACGCCCGACGCTGCATGAGCGCCACGAAAAGCGGCGCCCATTCACGCTTGACCTTTCGGTTGAGGCGTAGGCTCGCTAGGGCCGGGTCCCGTTGCTTCAACATCTTGAAGGACAAGAGTACGGTGGCGCTGCCGTCTACCTCACTGACGCGCACGGAGCAATCTTGCTTTCGTAACATGGCGAGCTGCTTCGGCCGCATGCCAAACTGGTATGAACTCACAAGAAGACATGCCAGTTCAATGTCCGACTGTCCAAGGTCAAACGCCCGGCTCGCCTGGTCGTCAATCCAGCGAACCAGCCGTGCTTCCTCTTCAATGGTGACAAAGCAATCGCCGGCACGCACGGTGGAATATCGGTCCCGAGCTTTTAAGGGCAGGGCTCTGGATACAAAACTGACGTGTAACGGACACCATGGCCCAAACCTCATACGGCAGAGGAAGCCCAACAGCCCTCGTAAGGACGCCAGCGCATCAGTCGAATATTTGGCGACCAACTCTCGCCAGTTCCGACGCATGGCCAACGGCTCAGACAGGGCTGCAGCCTCAATGTCCGCTGAAGCGATACCTGTAAGCAGGTCAAAGTACGACACAACGGTGCTCGGCATCAGGTCCTGGATTGAGAACAGTAGATAGGCACGGATGAGCGGCCGAATTCGAATATCTAGCCGAGCAAATTTCAGGGTGTACCGCTGGCCAGAGACATGAAGGACCATCGAGTCCAAGCATTCTGCAGGTTTCAGCGTTCGAAGTTGCTCATCAAAATCATCTTCATATCGGATGACGCTGGGAAGGCGGGGTAAGCCATTGAGTGCATCCAAGAAGGCGTCAGATTGGATGTGCCGAACTGTCCCGGCGGTCAAAGTGGCAAGGCTTTCAAGAATTCAAGCCGGTCGTCGAACTGGTCGGCCAAAGTTTCATTGAGCCTCTCATCCATGGCTGCTTTTGCGTAATGAAGGGGCATCAAAGAATTTTTCGACCAACCAAAGTAGCTGCGAAGGTGCGCCATGGCCTGTTCTGGGGATTTGCCTGCGGAAAGCAACTGCTTCATTCGAACGACAGCACAGGTGTGCCGTAGCGCATGGGGGGTAACAAACAAGGCATCTGTGTACTTGAGTAAATCGGCCCTGGCTCCAGTTGAGAGTGCGCCAGACAGCCTTCGAAATGCTTTGCCAACGCCCGCTAAAGACAGTGGCTTTCCTAGCATGCTACTCAAAAAATAGTCGTGATTTACTTTACCTCGGTAATTTTCAGCATAAGCAAGAAGCACGCCGGCTGTTGTATTTGTAACGGGAATTTGTCGAATCGAATCAGCGGTCTTGATACTGGGCTTTGAGAGCCTTGGATCATCCTCAGCTTCGTTGGTTCGAACTATTAAGAGCCACCGGGTGGCGCCAGTCTTGGGGTCTCGCTGAGAAACTGGCGTGCTTGCGCTGAGCGTCAAGGCCTCACCACGTCGAAGCCCCTGATTCAGCAGCAAGACAAACAGGCTGTACACGCGCCATTGTGTGGCCACCTGGTCAAAAGGGTTTCGCGCTGAGCCAGGGGTCACAACCTCCATTATTTCCAACAAGACGGAGGCAGGAATCGCTCTTGGCTTTAAGTTGAAGCGTTTCTTAAGTGGTCGAAGCCCAATATAGAGGCGGTCCAGAGCGGCGATTCGTTCACGGATATCGGCCATACGATGAGCCATGGCTGGGTTTCGCTCCAGTCGCTCACAAGTGTCTCGGACAAAGAGAAATGCCGTCTGCCATCGAGTTTGTGACGTGCTCTTTGGGCTTGGAACGTTCAGCAGTGACACGAAGAATGCTTCCAGCATGTTCCCAAGCGCTTCAAGATCAAGCGCGGCAATTGCGTCGTCCAAGACCCCTCCAGCATTTTCAGTGTGCGCGTACAGCGACTCAATGTCCGATAGTTTCCTTTTTAGGGTCGAAGTCGCTAAACCGGCTCCGTGAAAGATTGACCAGACCGATGCCCAATACCTAGGCAACATTTGGTCGTCAACCAGAACTGGTTTTTGATGTGGGAGTGTGAGGAGCATTTAACGCAACAGTGAAAGGTAGTCATTGTGCAGGAATCTGTTGCTTATTTTTCGGATAACGCAACACCAGCAAAGGTAGTTGCTCTATCGACAATGTGTATTTTGCCGGTCAGCGAAAAACGCTCAGAACCTCGATAAACACTGGCGAAACTCCCGTTTGGCCTATGGGACAAAATGTCCCAAACTTGCGTTTTTAGTGTGCCTGGGACGCTGGGTTAGACGCCTCAAGCCGAGTAAGTAGCATTTGCCACACTTCGCGGTCTGAATCCGTGCTTGCTCGCTCCAAATTTACCCATGCGACAACCGTCGCTGCATCGAGGCCGCAAAGCTCGCCAAGCCGCATGGCTACAGGGTTTGCGGGCACTGTCCTGCCTGCCCGATAGTTGCAAATGGCGTTCGGATGGATGCCAAGAATTTTGGCTAAACGGTAGTCGGAAACGTCGCCTTGGCGCTGCTTGGCGACTTCGATCAAATCGACGGTTGAAAGCACTGAAACCCCCCGGTTTCGTCGCTGAATTGCGACAAAGTGAACTGTATACCCTACATCAAACAGAGGGTAGGGCAAACACTACGTTTGATATACAACGTGGCGTTTGATAACGTGCGCCTCGCTGACCGGGTTTTTAAGTCTTGCCTCCCCCGGTTCCCCCGGTCAGCACCTTGACCGGGCGGGCCAATGAACGGGGGTTCGGTATGCGTTACACGATCAATTTGATAGGCCAAGACGATCCGGCGACCATCAAAGCCGAGGCGGGCCGAGTCTTGTTCAATGGGCGGGCAATCCTGCCATTTGAGGCCGCAATGCTGGGCGATGCGCTGAACGAATGCGCCGACCAAGCCGAAACACTCGCAGCGCAAGCGGCGGCGGCACTTCAACCCGTAGAGGCTTGAGCCATGAAGCCGGACACACAGCGTTTTGTTATCGAAGTTCACGAATTTAAAGACAACAGCCTGAAAAAATGGGTCAGGGCAGTCGGCCGCAAAGGGCCGCAATATTACGTTTGCTGGACGCGGGCCGCGGCGTGTGAAATGCGGGGCGGCATCGCTGAAAGATCGCTTGCGGAGCTGGCGAAAACAGCGGCGGCGGCGGGGCACACTTTGCGGATAGTTCCAGCATGAGCGGGCCGCTTTCATCCACACTCGCAAGCGCGGCGGTGCGTCACGCTGCAATGGCCCAATGCCATGCAGTAATCAAAGCCTGGGCGCCGAGCAAGGCGCAAAGCTTGCCCGCCAAGACCTGGGCGGCTATTCCAGAGCGCACGCGCTTGACCCTGGTAATGATCGCGGCAAGTCAACCGGGCGAGCCGGTACGGCTGGCGCGGCAGCCGTGGGCGAGCTTTTCCGAAGCGGATCAGTGCGCAATGGCGGCGGCGGCGCGTGTGCTGCTGAAAGACCTACGCAACGCGGCGAGCTTGTTCTAAGCCATGAGCAGCGGAAAAAGCGCGGTTCTTGCCCGCCTGTATGTCCCTTGTGATTTTGCGGGCTACAGGACAAACATCGAGGCGCATCGGTGGGGAAATACCGTTACATCGGCGTTTGTTGTGCTGGGGCGAGAGCCTGAACACATCGAATCGTTGCGGGTGCGTATGGGTCCGCACGTGCTTATGGATTTTTCCAGCGTGACAGATCCAGAGACAGGCATTAAGACAACCGGTGGACAGTTGGCGGCGTGCATGTCGGCCTACTTTGGCCGGCGTGAGCTGGGAGGATTTCGCCTACCGATGGCCGACCTTCCGGGCCAGGGCGTGGCAATACCGATCAACTGGAGCCTATCGCTTGAAATTGGTTTTTGCGCTGACATGCCGGCCGGCAAGACCTTTGTTTTTCAAGAATTGATCGAGCTGGGCTGATGCCTTACAGCGCCGCACAAATCCGGTCCTTGAAAGCCGAGGCCGACGCGCCGCACTATGCGGAGGCGAAGCGCCGCGCAGAGTTCGCGGACGCTATGCGCTGGGCCGGCGCCAAGATCGACACGGCTTTGCACAGCATCACCGGCCTTGAGCCCGATTGGCAATTGCGGGCCGTCGCCAAAGCGCGGGCGGCGGCAATGCTTAATCTGATCCGCGACTATGAGCAGAAGATAACGCCGGCCTGGATCAATGAGCAGGTAACGCTCTTACAGGCGGCGCCGCTTGCGTTCAAATGCGGCACCGGCCGCGATGATGAGCAGTTGCAAGCAATGGTGAAGCGGGCGACTTGCCATTTGTGGTGGCGCCGCCAGCTTCGACGCGCCGCCGTAAGTACGAGAGAAACGGCCGCGATGCACGCGGGCGAAGTCTGCGCAAGGCGCCGACAGCCTTACGTAACGAACGATACGGTTCGACGTTACGAGCTGGCCGACAAACGCAATAGGGAAATGCTGGAAGCGACAGAGCTGGAAAGCGCGGACGGCGAAGTCATAAACCTGCTGCAAGCCGTAGAAGCCAGTACGGCAAACAAGGCTATCCGGCGCGGTGAGCTGATGACGCGCATACGGGGCGCCGAAGAATGGGCCGAGGCGCGGGGCATGGTGGGCTTGTTCACGACGAACACCACACCGAGCCGCTTTCACTCGCAACTGATGCGGGCCGGCGCCAACCCAAAGCACGACGGCAGCACGCCGAAGGATGCGCAGCAGTGGTTATGCAAGACCTGGGCGCGAGCGCGGGCGGCATTGCAGCGGCGCAAGGTGCGGGTTTTTGGCTATCGCGTGGCCGAGCCGCATCATGACGGATGCCCGCATTGGCACATGCTCCTATGGTGCGACCCGGCACAGGTGCAACAGTTGCGCGAAACAATCCGGGCCTATTGGCTGGCCGATGCCGGCGACGAACCCGGCGCACAGGAACACCGATTCAAGGCCAAGGACTTAGACGCGGGCGGCGCCGTTTCGTATGTCGCCAAGTACATATCCAAGGGCATAGATGACGCCGGACAGATCGGCGCCGAAGGCCACACCGACGAGCGCGGCGGCGAACAGGCTGAAATGTTCGACGGCAACGCGAACAGGGTCCAGCGATGGGCCGCAGCATGGGGCATTCGGCAATTTCAGAGCATCGGGCAACCCCCGGTTACGGTTTGGCGCGAGTTGCGGCGGGTCACTGACCAAGCCGCACAGGGCGCGACTATCACGGTACAGGCCGCACATGCGGCAGTCAGCAAGACCAGCGGGCGCCGTGCGTGCTGGCGGGCCTACATGGACGCGCAGGGCGGCGCCATGCAAGGCCGCGCATACGCCGTGCGCGTGCTGGACGATGGCGAGCCGAGGGAAGGGCGCTACGGCACGGAATACCGGCCGCGCCCGGTGGGCGTGTTTGATGTGGCCGAGCCGGATCAATGGATTTTGAGCAACCGGCGCGAATGGAAAGCGCGGGGAGCCTGGGCCGAGTCGGAGCGGGTCCAGCTGCGCGGGTGGTTGTGGGCTGAGGCAAGGCCGCAGGCCGCGCAGCCTTGGACCCGTGTCATTAACTGTACGCAGGGGCGCCAGCAGGGCGCCGACCTGATGAGCCTAGGGCTAGTCGGGGCATTGAGAAAAGAGCCGGGGGCGGCAGTAAATCAACAGGAAACCTATGAAACGCACCCCCCAAACCATCGCGGCCGAAGCTCGGGCCCATTTGACAAACGCCAGCTTGGCATTTGTCCCGGTTAACGTTGTCAAATCGGCAGAGCTGGCCGTTGAATTCATGGAGAGCACAGTAGCGGCGCTGGACTCGGCCGGCATCCTGCCTCAAGACCCGCCAGCACCAGAACAAGCGGCGGGCTGACCGTGGCGGCCGAGACAATCGGCCGCTGCAAGTGTCCGGTTTGCGGCGGGGCGGCGCGTTTGAGTCTCGCCAAGTCGCAACTGTCGGTTATCACTTGCAACGGTTGCAACTTCCAAGGATTCGCACGGTCCGACCGCAGCGACGAAAAATTGCGGGCTTTGCTCATCGCAGAGCCGGCCGCAGCCGCGCCAGCAGCCGCACCGGCACCGACGCCGGCACCGGCCGCAGCCAAACCGCCAACACCGGCACCAGCACCAGCAGCCGAGGCGCCAGCAGCGGCGCGGGCGAGCTGGGGCATTTTTGGAGGCTGACCCATGCCCCCCGATCAAGAAATTCAAGACAAACAACCCGCCGACCTGGGCGCCGACCTGGGCGGGCTACTGTTGCAGGCCGAGGCTATCGAGGGCGCCAATGCACCGCCTGACCCGACACAGCAGCAAGCCGCGCAAGTGGCGGCCGTGGTCGAGAGCACAGCGGCAGAGCTGCAATCTGCGCTTGAGCTGGTGCGCATGATGGCGGCGCCGCTTATGAGCTGGTGGCCGGAATTCGGAACGGTCTGGAACGACCGCACATTGCAGGAAATCAGCGCAGGCGGCGCGGCCGTTATGGAGCGCCACGGCTGGACGGTGGGCGATGCGTTCTCGAAATTCGGGCCCTATATCGCGCTGGCCGGCGCGACCCTGCCGCCTGCCCTTGTGACCTATCAGGCCATCAAGCTGAACAGCGCCGAGCAGCGCCGCCAGCAGCAGCCGCAGCGCCGACAGGCGCCGCAGCATGAGGACGCGGAAGGGGTCAGGCCGTGAGCGTCACCAACCGCGCCAAAATCGAAGCCTACATAGGCGCCAGCAGCAGCGGCAAAGGGGTAAGCATTAAGCGGCGCCTGGATGAGCTGAAGCCGCGGCGCTTGCTCATCTGGGACCCTCGCAACGAATACGGCAAAAGCGGGCCGGGTTACGACAGCTTGCCCGCCTTGATCGGCGCATTCAAGCACGCCAAAGGCGGGCCGGTGCGGGCCCGATACGTGCCTGGGGCGAATATGGACCTGGGCGAAGCGTTCGGCATCGTCTGCAAGCTGGCATTCCAAGCCGGAGACTTGGTGTTTTTGGCCGAGGAGCTTTCAGACGTTACAAAACCGAGCTGGGCGCCGCCAGCGTGGCGCCAATGCCTGACGCAAGGCCGGCACCAAGCATTGCACATCATCGGCGCGGCGCAGCGGCCGACCCTGATAGACAAGACGTTTCTTGCGAATTGCACCCTTGTTCGATGCCTGACCCTGGGCTATGCCGAGGACCGTAAAACAATGGCACGCGAGCTGGACGTTGGCCAAGCGGCCATAGACGCGCTTTATGTGACCGAAACCGACACGCTGACGGTGATGGCTTACTTGGAGCGAGAGCGCCGCAGCAAGGAACTTACAGCGGGTCACATGCAATTCAAGGCCGGCAAATTCAGCGAAAAGCGTACACCTCACGCCGGGGCTACGTAGCGCCTACGTACAGGCGGCGGGCCTATGTACAAACGGCGAAACCGGGTTTACTGGCGGTGTTCTTTTCACCCACACTTCAAACCAAGGAAGCCGACCAAATGAAAGCCCATATCAAAAACGCCGCGATGACTACCGGCATTGTTCTGTTGACGATCTACGCATTGCGCCAGATCAGCATGACGAAAAATCTTGTCGATCGCGCCTTGAACGGCTGACCGACAAACACGCGGGCCGCATGGCCTAACTTCAAATCGAGCCGGGGGGCACGAAGAAGGAAACAAACGCCATGCGCGCTATTCGCCTCCCACAATTCCAGAACGTCGGCCCAAATCAGCGGGTTTCTATTCGCCTCCCCCTGGGTGTTTGCTACGAGAAGATTTATCTTCAACTCGGGACCAACATTCTGACCACGTTGATTACGAATATCGTCCTTCGGATCAACAACAAAGAAGCGCAACGCTGGAACAGCGCCGCCGACATGATCACCGGTTTGAATGCCTATAAGGGCAACAACACAGCCAGTACCTCATTCTTGACGCTCGACTTCACCGAGGGCAGCGCAAAAGAAGAGGTAGGCATGAAACTTGGGACCATCGCTGCAACCCAAGAGGCCGGCGTTCAAGAATTCACGCTTGAGTTTGACCTAGGCACCTACACGGTAGTTGGTGGCTCAATCATCACCGGATGGGCAGATGTTGAACAGCCAAGCGCAAACGGTGTTATCCAGCGCGTGCAAGTGGCTCAAAAAGTCATCGCAGCAGCCGCGCAGGAACAAATCTTTGTTCCTTTTGGCAAAAACGGCTACCAAGTCAAACGCATCATCATCAAGCACACCAATCTGTCCAGCATTCGTGTTCGACGGGATGGCGTGGACATTTACGAGGACTTGCCCGTAGCTTTGGCAAATCAGCGTTTGACCGACTTCAAGCGCATTCCTCAGGCCGGCTATCACGTGTTGGACTTCATGCCCGACTCGCTGCAAAGCAACGCCTTCAACACGGCATTGATTCGCGGCGCGGACGGTAAGCCCATTCCGGTGGAAAACTTGGATATTCGCGTGACCACTTCGGCCGCCGACACGCTGACGGTCTACACCGAAGCCTATAGCCTCAACTCGCAGTTGTGATGCCGGTGCGGGCGCCCAAGCGGCGCCCGCCTGGGCATTTTGAAAGGACGCTATGAGCGCAAGAATCGACAACATGATGAGTCCGACTGATGACGCCGCCTATACGGGCAGCTACAACGACAGCGCGGGCGCCTGGGACATGGGCGGCGCAACGCCGGATCAGTTCGAGGCCGCACAGATGCAGCCGTTTACGCCTGGATCAAATCAGGGAGTTCCTTGGTGGCAAGGGATCATCGGCTATGGCATCACGCGAGCAATTGACAACCGCTATGGACCAACGCCAATTCAGGGCAATGTTGCGGCGGGCAGCTTCGCCGGACAAAACGGCCGCAGCTACTACCAAGCGCCAAACGGCACGCGGGGACAAGTGCCCCAGAGCCAGCAGCAGGCCGGGACGAATCCGCTTGTGTTGCTGGGCGGGCTTGCACTCGCCGCGCTCGCGTTCGCGGGCTGACCAATGGCTAACGGCATCGCAGCCGGCGCACAGGCCGGGGCGGCTTTTGGGCCTTGGGGCGCAGCCGTGGGCGGCGCATTGGGCGCCGCCACTGATATGGCAAGCGCGGCAATGGGCGGGCCATTCATGGGCGGCACTTCGCACGCCACATACGGCGATGTAGACGTAGATCATTCTGGTTGGTCAGTCAACGTCGGCAGCGGATCGGCAACGACCGACAACGCACAAACCAAGACCAAGCGCAAAGAGCAGGCGGCAGTGCGCGACCAATTCGCGCAGGGGATCGGCTACGGGCCTCCGTGGGCTGATGACGTTATGCCGGCCGCGCCAATGCAGGCCGGAATGAACAACTACGCGATTTTTTTCCTAGGCGGCGCGGCGCTGGTGATGCTCATTAAGAGGATGCGCAAGTAATGGGCAGCTTGAGGCCAGCAACCGACCGGGCCGCAGCCGTTGAACGACTGCGGCCGGTGGAACGTCACGCGCTGGAAGGCGCGACCGTGGCCGATATGACGGCCGGCTGTTTGATGCTAGACATACTCGAAAACGGCCGCGCCGTGGGCGCCGTCGCGCTCGATATTGTCGGCAACGTGGCGACCATCACGGCAACAGCGCGGGACGGCGAGCTAGGGCCGGATGAGCTGGCCCAACTCGAGACAATCGCAAGGCGAGAGGGCGCCCACACCCTCAAATTTTGGACGCGCAGGCCGGCGCTTGTTCGATCAATGCAGCGGGCCGGCTTTGAGCTGGTAAGCGCAGAAATGGAAAAGGCCATTTGATGGGATCAAAAAGCAGTCAGGCCAACAGCCAGCAGTCAACGCAAAACTACGATCAGCGGCAAACCAACATCACCGATGACCGCGACACAACGAATATTTACGACTGGAGCGACCACAGCACCCGCACAAATCTGAACAATCAGCAGAGTTGGGACAACTCAATCCGCGTTTCTGACAGCTCCGACCGGCGCCAGAGCTGGACGGACAACAGCGACCGCAGCAGCCGCCAGAGCTGGACGGACAACAGCGACCGCAGCAATACGCAGAGCTGGGACAACTCAATCCGCGTTTCTGACAGCTCCGACCGGCGCCAGAGCTGGACGGACAACAGCGACCGCAGCCAGGACAACTCGATACGAGTTTCTGATAGCTCGGACCGGCGCCAGAGCTGGACGGACAACAGCGACCGCAGCCAGGACAACTCGATACGAGTTTCTGATAGCTCGGACCGGCGCCAGAGCTGGACGGACAACAGCGACCGCAGCTACAACGACAGCAGCGACCGCAGCACGCACCAAGCATTTGATAACTCGATACGTGTAAGCGATGACAGCGACCGGCGCCAGAGCTGGACGGACAACAGCGACCGCAGCTACAACGACAGCAGCGACCGCAGCACGCACCAAGCATTTGATAACTCGATACGTGTAAGCGATGACAGCGACCGGCGCCAGAGCTGGGCCGATAACAGCTCAAGGTCTGACAGCTCTGATAACTCGATACACGTAAGCGATGACCGAGATTGGTATGACGCAAGGTCAGACAGCAGCCAGAGAAATACAACTACGGTTAATTGGACCGGCACGGATGCCGGAGCGGCCGAGCTGCTGAAGGGGATAAGCAAAGACCAAACGGACGGCATCAAAACAATTGCCGGGTTTGGAGATGATGCATTGCGGCGAATGGGCGACAACGCGACCAGCGTATACGCGACGGCCGGCAGCAATGCGACACGTGCCTTTGACTTGGCGACCGCTCGCAGTACGGATGCCTGGAGCGCCACAGTCGAAAAATCGACCGGCTTGATTGACTCGCTGCTGAAGGGCGCAAACAACACGGTAAACGCAGCGCGGGACATATCGCAAAGCGCAATTACCAGTTTTCAACCCGCAGAAAACAAGGCCCAAGACGTTGGCCTAAAACTCGGCATGATCGCGGCGGCGGGCGTGGCCGTGCTGATGCTGACAAGGAAAAAATAAGCATGGAAAACCTACGAATCACACTCGCGGCCGGTGAAACAAAAGTATTTGTTAAGGCTGGCCGATACTTTGAAATCATTGATTCAACCGCAGCAGTTACCTTGGCGTTTTATGACTCGAACGGATCACAATGCGATGACGCGACGAACGTATTAAGTGGCTTCTTTTTCTCGGAAAGTTATGCGCAGTTCGACATTTACAGCGCAACGGCTCAAACGGTCGAAATATTTTTATCGTCAAGCGCGGCAGGTAGCAAGAGGCAACCGGGAATTGTGCGGGTTGTAGATGGAGAGAGAGATAAGGTTATTTCTGGCGTGTGTTTTAGGGGCGCACCCGGCAATTCGGGAAATGCGCCTGTTTGTCAATTATTCAATCCGGCCGGAAGCGGAAAAAATGTATTCGTTCAAGCTGTCAGGGCTGGCGCCTTGAATGCCGACAGTTGGGGAATCAGGACAACAACAACGCCGCACACGACAAGCCAGGGGCAGGGGCGAAATCTGGACGTAACGGGCGCAGATTCGGCGGCACAGATGCGCGTAGACGTAAACCCGACGCCGGCAAACCAAAGATTTTTGGCGAGTGGTTATATCGCGGCATCATCGGACACCGTAGTTATATTTCCGCGTCCGGTGATAGTCAGGCCGGGCTATGGAATAGATTTTTACGTCGGCGCGGCAGCTAACACAATCCGCACGAATTTTGAGTGGGAAGAATGGCCGTTATGACGCCAACCCGCGCCGCCATCATCGGCGCCGCCATCATCGGCGGCGCCTGGATGCTTGCCCGCGCAGCCGACCAAGCCGCAGCCTATGACGTTCAAGACGCGCCAAGCGCCGACCCGGCCGAGGGTTCGACCGTCCTCGACTTCGCAAACCCTTGGGGCGCCATTGAGCGCCAATATGACGCACACCAGACCGAGGCCGCGATGAGCAGCACCAACACAGCAGCCTTTTTGACCCTGATTGACTACAGCGAAGGCACAAGCAAGGGCGGGCGCGACCCGTATCGGACTTGCTACGGCTACCGCCACACAATCAACAGCTTCGCAGATCACCCGGCCGTCACCGGTGAGTGGTCCGGCGAGAGCATCGCCAACTTGGGCCCGCAATACGCGGGCCAAGTGTCCACAGCGGCGGGCCGTTATCAAATCATCAAACCGACTTGGCTGATGTGCAAGCGGGCGCTAAACCTGCCCGACTTTTCGCCAGATAGCCAGGACAAAGCGGCCGTTTACTTGATCCGCAAGCGCGGGGCGCTGGACGCTATCGAAGCCGGCCGCGTGGCCGAGGCCGTCGCCAAGTGCCGCCAGGAATGGGCAAGCCTGCCCGGTGCGGGCTACGGGCAACCAGAGCGCCGCCTAACTGCGCTGATTGACGCATACACAAACGCCGGGGGAGTCCTCGCATGATGAAGCTCGAAAGCATCAAATTCTTGGTGATCCTGGGCGCGGCCGGCGCGGCGGGCCTTTACATCTGGCAGCGCGGCGGCATCGCCCAAGCGGCAGCGGGCGCGGGCGCAGCAATGGGCGGCGCCGTGGTGGATGCAGCGGGCGGCGCCGTTACGGGCGTGGTCACAGGCGCAAGCCAAGCCGTAGGCATCCCGACGCCAGCACAAACCACAACGGACGCGGCCGTCGCTCGCTGGATCATCGACAACGCCGGCTATTGGGAAGCGTCGAAGTGGTGCGGCTTGCCCGCGCTGCTGAAGGGCGCCGCGATGGATGCCGGCACCGGATCGCCGCCGCCAGCTCAGAGCGCAGCGGGGCGCGAGTTCTTGAACAGGGCGCCGCCGCAAGCCAGCTACGACGAAACCGACAGACTCGCCAAACGCTACCCAAGCCCAAGCCAGAGCCAATATGAAACGGGCGGGCGCTACGCCGGCAGCGGCAGCGGCGCGGCAGATGAACGCAGCTTTTCCGACCTCTCAAACCCAAATTACAACTACTGGCCGACACCATGAAGAAAATCGCCCAATACATCGCCGCTCGCTTGCGTGAGCCTTCTACCTTGTCGGGCCTTGCGGCCGTGGGCGTGCTGTTCGGCCTGCCGGCCGGGACCGTAGACGCGGGCGCGGCCGTGGTGGCTGGCGCGTGCGCCGTGCTGGCCGTGGTCTTGCCAGATGATTGGGCAAGCAAATGATGCCGGTAACGGATGCAGGCGGGCGGGCCATCGTCGCCGCTTTGCTGGGCGCCGCGTTGGGATGGGGCGGTAATGCTCTCACGGTGGGCGGGCGCGTGTCTGCCATCGAGGCGGCGCTAGTCAGAATTGAGGCTAAGTTATACATGCAGGCCGTTATGACGCCGGCACCTGGGCAACAGACACAGGCGCCGACCAAATGAAGGCCGGCAGCTTGATGCCAAGCGGGCCGGCCGTGGTGCGCGAAGCCGTGACCGTGATCGCGGGCGCCGTGCTTGCCGCTTTCGTGATGTATCAATTTCCCGCCGTCAAAGCCTGGGTAAAACGCGCCTGGGAATGAGACACTATGGCCGGCGCATTTCAGCGTTAGCCAATTGGGAGATTGACAAAATGAAAGCTCTATTCATGATCGCGGCCGGCTTGATCCTGACCGCTTGCGGCGGCGGTGGCGGCAGTGATGCACCGGCAAAGCCGGCCGAAGCCTGCAAGGAAGTCACCAACACGACCGGAGACATTGTGGACAAGGCCGGCAAAGTGCTCATAGCCGGTACGTCGACAAAAGTCAGCTTGTGCTGCGCGACCGCGTTCAAGGTAACGACGACGCCGGATCAAGTGGGCAGCGATGGAAGCATCATGAAGGGCAATACAACCAACAGTTGCACCTGACCCGGCCTAGTCCAACGTCAAGCCCGGCGCCTTTCAGCAGGTGGCCGGGCTTGTTTCATTCGCCGCTCGATCGCGTGCGCCACGGCAGCAGGCGGCATCGAATGCCGGTGCGCCATAAGCGGGCTATTGGCCGAGCCAAAATCACCGAGCGCCATCAAGCGCAGCACGTCGGCTAGATGGGCTTCTGCCTGGGCCTGGGCACACCGGGCGAGCTGGGCCTGCAAAACGGCATCATTTACGGCCGCGCAGTCAACCAAACTACGGCCCCAAGTCGTTAGCCAAAACAGAGCGAGTCTTGCCTGAAGCGGCGCATCATCATCGCGGCACCATCGAGCCAGCGTGCGCCGATTGACGCCGAGCAGCGCGGCAACTTCGCCGCGTGTTGCGCGTAGGTTCTCCAAAATCTGGCAAATCTGCGGCAACTGTTGCGGTATTTGCTTGCTTATCATAATTTCATCCCTGAAATAAAGTTTTTTTTGTCTATTGACGAAAAGATTATGGGGGGTTAAGGCTTGACAAGACTTGATAAAAGCTGAACAAAACGGCCCTCAGAACTTTATCGACAATGTGTATTATGTAAAATTGCTCATGCGAAAAATACGGTCAAAATTGACCCGATGTCGGCCCCAAGGAATTTTGGTAACCACCCGAAAAATTTTGGTAACCGACCGCCTGGCCCGACTTCTCACCGGTCAAGCTGACACCTGGTCAATTCCAGAACCTTGAACTCGCGCTCACCTTGAATCGTCTATGCCAGCCCCCAGCGGCAACGCATTCAACTCCTTGCGCGCCTCCCGCCATTGCGGCCAATGCAAATCCAGCAACGCCACGAACCGGTCGCTGTGCGTCGGCTCCAGCAGGTGCACCATCTCGTGCACCACCACGTACTCAATCAGGTCCTTGGGCTTTTTGACCAACTCGGTGTTGAGTCGGATATTGCCCGCCTGGTGGTTGCAGCTGCCCCATTTGGTTTTCATGCGCTGCAAGAAGTAGCCAGAAACACGCACACCGAGCTTCAGCTCCCACTTGGCAACTAGCTTGGGCACCAAGGCATGCAGCAAAGACTTATGCCAGGCATGCATGACCTCGGCCCGTTTTGCCAAGTCATGACCAGGACGCATCGACAGCGTGATGCGCTTGTGGTCCAACTTGACGAACGGTTTCACGTTGGCTTCCACCACTGTCATCAAATGGCGCCGCCCCCAAAGCTCGTGGCTCTCGCGCTCTTGGAACTTGCGCGGTGTTTCACGCGCCTGTGCCTTCAGCGACTTTTGTTGCTGCCGAATCCAGCTCAGTTTGGAGATCGCATAGGCACGCGCCACCTCACTGCGGGTGCTGACGGGGGCCACCAGCGTGACGCGCCCGTCCGGCGGGTGCACGGTCAGATGCACGTTCTTCACGGCTTTGCGGACCAAGCTGATTTGCAATGTGCCCAAAAATATCTCTTCGCTCATCAATAGCCTGGCTGGTTCTTGATGATTTCGAAGATGGCCATGGTGGCAGCCTTGTTCTTCTTCATGATGGGGTGGATTGCATTCTTCACCTGAGCTTCCCGGGCCGGGTCTCCCCTCCAGCCCGCAGGCGCTTTCTCACGCACGGCCTTGTCCAAGGCCAAAGCCAAACTCAGGCATTCATCTCCATAGGCCGGCTCTGCTTCATGAGCCTCGGTCGCAGCATCAGCAGCTGACTCCGCAAGAATGCCAGGGAGGTTGTTGTAAAGCACGGCCGCCTCTCGGTTGCCCTTCAGCTCGGCCGGTAGCTTGTCATCGCCCTTCCCTTGCTTGCCCAATTGCTTGGCCAGCGCTTCGGCATCCCTCAGGAATTTTTCATAGCTTTCGGTGTCGTCAATCTTCTGCTGAATCAAATCCTCCAGCAGCTTGGACATCTGCTCGTAGAACTTGGGGTCTGTCAGCTGGTCGCGGATGATGGTCTTGCGGACGTTGTTGATGATGCTCTCGGCAATCGCATTGCGAGACAACTTGCCCTTCTCATTGAGCTTCTTGGCAATCGAGTCATGGATGCCGGTTTCAATGATCAATTCGGTCAACGACAGCGAGTTCAAGTCGCCCAACAAATCCGCCGGATCGGCCTGGATATAGGTGTTGATGAGGTGGCGCATGTCCGCCTCAAAAGGCTTGGTGTCCAGCTCTTCGCCGGAATGGTTCTTGATCGCCGCGCGCACCTCGGTATAAAAGGCTGTCTCTTTTTCGAAGGCCTCGATCTGGGCCGCACTGTAACCGGCGCCTTCCAAGTCCGAGGCCAAATCCGAATAGGCGCGAACATAGGCGGCCACCGCCTTATAAAAAGCAATCCGCAGCGGTTCGGTGTTGTCCAAGGCAGCCGCATCGGCCGCGCTGCCGCAGAAGTAAAGGATGTGTTGTTCAAGCCCCTGCGGCTGCTTCACCGGCGCGCATAGGTAAATCAGCGCCTCGCGTGCGCCGTCGAGCTTGGCCTTGCCCTCCTCGCGCCAGTCCTTCACGGTCACATTGCTGTCGTCGCCGCAGCTTTCGGTATCCAGCTCTTCCGAGGTGTAGACCGCAATCGCGTTCTGCACCTTGCTGAACAATTCTTTGTAATCAACGATGTGGCCGTAATCCTTGTCATCGCCATCCAACCGGTTGGTACGGCAAATAGCCTGAAACAGGTTGTGGTCGCGCAGCTCGTTGTCCAGATAGATGTAAGTGCAGCTGGGCGCGTCAAAGCCCGTCAGCAACTTGCTCACCACGATCAGCAACTTCAGATTGGCCGGTTCCTCGATGAAGCGCCGCTTCATCTCGGTCTCGTATTGCGTGGTGGTTTGCCCCGCCTTCAGCACATGCTGGGTGTAGGTGTCGAACTTGTAGCGGTCGTCGCTGTCCTTGGGCTCTTGCGAGATCGCGTTGTGGTTCGGCTCGAAGGACGTGATGATGCCGCAGTGCTTGCCGAAGTTCGTGTTCTGAAACAGCCGGTAGTAATGGCAGGAGTCGTAAATCGAGGCCGCCACCAAGATGGCCGTGCCCCGGTCGTTGCTCAGCCGTGGCCGCACGCCAAAGTCATGAATGATGTCGGCCATGATGCGCTGCTTGCGCTCGCCCGAACTCATCAGGTCCTCCATCGTCGCCCAGCGCCGGCGCAAAACGGATTTTTGGTAATTGTTCAGGCCCTTGGCCGCCTTTTCAAACCAGTCGTCCACAGCCTTCGGTGAAGTCAAACGCTGCGGCACCGCCCGCGCCTCGTACTTCAGATCTAGCACCACGCCGTCTTCCACCGCCTCGTGGAATTTGTAGGTATGGATAAAACTACCAAACACCTCGCGCGTGGTTTGCTTGTCTTTGCGCAGCAGCGGCGTGCCAGTGAAGCCAATAAAGATGGCGCTGGCCAGCCAGCGTTTCATCTGCTTGTTCATGTCGCCGCCCTGGGTGCGGTGGCATTCGTCCACAAACACGTAAAAGCGCCCCGCCACCTTGGGCGGCTCGCCCTTCAGGTCCGACGCATCGATTTTGTGGATCAGCGCGCACATCAAGCGCGGAGATGGCGATGCCAGCTTCTCCACCAGGTCCCTGCGAGACAGGATGCGTGGCGACGGCGCCTCGGCGCCAATCACCCCGGCGTTCTTCATAACGCCTTCAATCTGCTTGTCCAACTCATCCCGGTCGGTCACCACCAGGATGCGTGCCTCGGGGTCATGCTCCAGCAGCCACTTGGCAATCAGCACCATCAAGATGCTCTTGCCGCTGCCCTGGGTATGCCAGATGACGCCACCCTCTTGCCGCTTGATGCTTTCTTGCGCCGCCTTCACACCTTCAAACTGATGCAGACGGGGCACCTTCTTTTGGCCCGCATCAAAGATCACGAAATTGCGCATCAGGTCCAACAAGCGCTCGGGTGCCAAGATCTGGCTCAAGGGGCCGTCCAGCAACTCCCCTTCTGCCAGGTCTCCTGCGGCCGCCTGAGTTTTGTCGTGATGCTTCCACTCGACATAAAACTTCTCCGGCGTGCCCGTCGTGCCGAAGCGCAAGCCTTGCGAATCGCTGCCGGCCAGTACCAACTGCACCGTGCTGAAGAAACCCTGGTTGAATATCTCTTCCTGGTTGGTGATCAGTTGCCGGATGCCATTGGCCACATCCACCGAGCTGCGCTTAAGCTCCAGCACCGCCACCGCAATGCCGTTCACATACAGCACGATGTCGGGCCGGCGCTCATGGCCACCCTTCAGCGTCACCTCCTCGGCCAAAGCAAAGTGGTTGTTCGCCGGGGTCGCCCAATCGATCAACTCCACCGTCTTATGCGGTACGCCGGCCGCCACTTGGACCGGCACGCCGTAACGCAGCAACTGGTATGTACGCAGATTGGCCTGATAGGGCGTGATGCCGGTGGCGTCCGCCGCAGTCATCAGCTTTTGAATGGCTTGGGAGATATGGGCGTCGCTATACCCACGCTGCTTCAGATTGGCCGTGAGGTAGTCGGTTTCGATGCAGCGGTTGCCTTCGCGCTTGTTCCAGTCGCCCAAGTAGGCGTAGCCCAGGCCGCCTTCGGCCACATGGCCGGTGACTCGCGAAATTACGCGATTCTGGGTGCGTCGTTCCGGTCTAGGTGCGGTAACCATACTGTCTACTCCCTCCGCGTCTGTATTGCGCGTATTTGTTGGCTTGCTTGCCTACTTGGCCTTTGAGCCCATCAATCCAGGCTGTGGGCGCTTTCCAGAAATCCGCGAATTGCAGTATTGCTCCAAGCATCAGCCTCAAACAAAAGATGGTCCCGCACGATGTAACGAACGATGCCTTCGCGTACTTGCTTTGGTGTTTTCACTCTTCGCTCCCTGTTCGCGTAAAAAATGTCAGTTCTGTCTAATGATCGAATCGATTTCTGGGTGGCTTCTGGTCAGGCCCATCAATCGCACATGTTGCGCCGGTCAACAAACGCTCGAATTTTTGAGTTGGTCCATTCGGCTGCGAGCGCTAGGACATAGTCTCGTGTCAAATATTGAACAACGTCCTCTTCGCAAACTGGGTACTCGTCGCGACTTGGGTCATCGTCGCGCCATGCCCAGTCCTCACCCTCATTGGTTTTCAGCCACAACGCCTCCCGTTCATAAGGCTTCAACTGGCTGACAGGCCAAGCCAACATGTCATGAATGGATTGCAAATACACGTCCCAATAGACTGACTGCTCACACTGGACTTGCACACAAATTTCATCCCAAGTCGTTTCCAGCCCGGAGTCATCACCCGACAAGGTGTGGTGCATTTTTTGCAATCCAGCCACCGCCTGCCGACACAGCCGCTTGGCGACATCGGTTGCCAGGCCCGTGACGATGCGGCTCTCGCTCAGCTTTTTCATGCCGCCGGCACTCATACGAGGCGGGTCTTTCCGGTCAGCAGCTCTTGCATCATCCCTTGCTTGAGGGCGCGGGTTTTGGCGAGGCGGGATTCGAGGGCGGCGAGGTCGGAGTCCATGTCGGAGAGGACGGCGGCGATGGCGATTTGCTCATCAAGCGTCGGCGGCAATTCCAACGGAATTCGTTCAGCGATCAACCTGTTGATGTTGGTGAGGGCGGAGGCCTGCGAATTGTCGATTAACCAACGCCGTGTCGGGCTAGAACGAAGCGCATAAAACAGGAAGCTCGAATTGGCCAAACCTTCTTTGGCTCGGGTCCGATAAGAAAAGCCTGAAAACACTGTTGGTTCATTTGCTCCAAGGAACTGACTTGGGTAACCAATACCTTCGCGCTTCACCGAGGATTTACCAAACACGATATCTCCAGGTTCAAGGGCGAACGCGGCAACCTCTGCAGTTGATGCTTTGATTCGACCGAGGCGGGCAACCTCAATCGAAGACCCAGCGTAGAGGTCCTGCACCGTCACATACAAGGCGCCAGACCCCATTTCGCTGGTTGGTTTGTTTAGGCCGGGAGTGATTTCCGCCACCTGAACAAGAGTGGAGGCACGCCACTTCCCACTGAACCCCAGCAGGCGGGTTTGGCCGGTGAGGAGTTGCTGCATCGCGGCCTGTTTGATGTCGCGCTTCTTGGCGATCAGCCGCTCCAGCCCGGCAATCAGGGCATCGACATCGGAGAGGGATGTGGCGATGGCACGTTGCTCGGCAATGGGAGGCAGCGCGACTGGGAGCTCCCCAAGGGAAGTCTTGCTGATCGACGCGAGATTTGTTGTTTGTTTTCCGGCCAGTAAAAAGAACTTCCTGGCGCTTTGTGTGCTCGTCCAGACATTCAAGAACTCAGGCAGCAACTGGGGCTTGCAGCGAACGACGAAAACATGATTCTGATGCACACAAGGCTCCGATAGTCCGAGCCAAACAGCACCACGGCCAAGCTTGTCTAGATCACCGCCTTCATTCATAAGCACATCACCCGGCAACACCGAGTAACGTTTCAAGTCCTGTTTGCTTATTTCAATCCTGCTAATTTCGGAAAGGTCAAAGTAACCATCTTGGACATTTGCGACCCTTAGGTAAGCAACAGAGATGGCGTCTGCAACTGCGACGTTTGAATTCTTGGCAATCCCACCGCGAACTTCTGCGACCTCGGCAAGGGGCCAAACTGACCAACTATCAGGTAAGGATTCCGCTTGATCGTTCGTCGCCACTGATATCACCGGCATGTCACGCCCATCCCTTTTAGATGCTCAACAACCTTGGCCGACAAGGCATTCACCTCTTCCGCCAGAGCCGGCAACGGCGCTGCATAACGCTCGGCCAGTTCGCGAATGCGCCGCGTCAATGTCTGGCTAACGCGGTCGAGTTCACCGTATAGGTCTGATGCCATGCGCGCCAACCACTTGTCATTCACCACCAGCAGCTGAATTTCTGTGATGCTGAGCTTGGCATACTGGTCATGCGCCAGTTGATCCAACTGGGCGTCCAACTCCTTGACCGTCTTTTTCAAACCCGCCTCATCGTTGCTGAGCTTGAGCCAGGCTTTCAACACCTTAAGCTCGGCTGCACCGTCCGGGTCAGCGCCAATCTCCTTGATGCGATCCCTCACGGCGGCAGCGTTCACCTTGTCGAAGCCACCAAACACCGCGTCTTCACCGCTGTGCTCTTCTTCCAACTCGTTGATGGCACTGCTGCCGGCGTCCAGTTGCGCTTGCGCTTCATCCAGCGCAACTTGCTGCTTGGCAAAGTAGCGCGCCACGATGAAGGCCTTGGGCACCAGGTCGCAAGCCCAGCCCTTGTCCTTTTTCTTGCCCTTTTTGTCCGTCTCGATAATGCGCGCTGGCTTGGCCACCCAGCCGTCTTGGGCAATGGCGTAGGCATCGTCTTGCATCGCTTCGGCCCAGTAATCCATCAGGTGTTGATAGACGCTGTAGGCATCGATCAGCGGGGCGGGTTTGAAGGTGGCAAGCAGATCTTCGGACAAGACTTCGATGAAAGCCTTGGGGTGCTCGCCCAATTTGAAGCCCTTCATGCGCGGCTCGTTGCGGGCTTGCCAGTCGGCGAAGAGTTGCTTGACCGTGGCCTGAAAAGCGCTGAACTCGGCGTGGCCCAGGATGGCGGCCTTGACTTCGGCGACCGGCTGCTGGAGCTGGCTGTAGCCTTGGCGCTTGTCGTTCGCCAGCGGCGCGAACAAGGTGGCGCGCAGCGTGGGCATGACCTGCCAATACGGGGCCAGCGTGCTGCCGGCACCAAACAGGTCGCGGTCCGGGATGCCACCGTTCAGATGGGCGCTGAGGTCTTGAATGTCTTCGGCCTCGCTGGCGTCGATATAGCGCGGCAGGTTGAGGTTGTAGTCGTTCTTGTCGCTATCGATTTCGCTGCGCGGCACCATGCGGGCGTAGCCGGGCATGTCGTCCAGCTTGTGAAAGCTGTCCACGATACGGTGCAGGTCTTGCTCGCGCAGGCGGTTCTTGTTGCCGTCTTTGATGAAGCCCTTGCTGGCGTCGATCATCATCACACCCTTGCGGGCCGATGCGTTTTCCTTATCCAGCACCAAAATGCAGGCCGGAATGCCAGTGCCATAAAACAGATTGGCCGGCAGGCCGATGATGCCCTTGAGGATGCCGCTGCTGACCAGTTGCTTGCGCAGCACGCCTTCGGCCCCGCCACGAAAAAGCACGCCATGCGGCAAGATGCAGGCGGCCTTGCCGCTGCTCTTCATGCTGCGGATGATGTGCAGCAGATAGGCATAGTCTCCCTGCTTGGCCGGGGGCTCACCCCAGGCGAAGCGCTGATAGGGGTCGGCCGACGGGGTTAGGCCGGTGCTCCAGGCCTTGTCGGAAAACGGCGGATTGGCCACCACATAGTCGTAGGTGCGCAACTGCTCGCCGTCCTTGAACTTCGGGCTGGCCAGGGTGTTGCCGCTCTGGATATTGGCCGTGGGGAAGTCATGCAGGATCATGTTCATCCGCGCCAGGCCGGCGGTGGTGACGTCCTTCTCCTGCCCTTCCAGGGTGATTTTGTTACCGGCTTCGGCCGCCACCTTCAGCAGCAACGAGCCGGACCCGCAGGTGGGGTCGTAGGCGGTGGTGTTGGCCTTGGTGTTCTCGGGCGAGATGCCAATGACCTTGGCGATGACACGACTGACCTCGGAAGGCGTGTAGAACTGGCCCTTGCTCTTGCCACTCTCGGTGGCGAAGTGGCGCATCAGGTATTCATACGCATCACCCAGGATGTCGTCGTGCTCGGCGCGGTTTTGCGAGAAGTCCAGCTCGTCCTTCTGGAAGATCATCACCAGATTGCTGAGGCGCTGCACCATTTCATCACCGGTGCCGAGCTTGTTCGGGTCATTGAAGTCAGGGAAGTCGCTGCGCGCCAGGCGGGCATTGGCATCAATCAGCGGCTGGATGATTTGCGTATTGATCTTGTCGCCGATGTCGGCCTTGCCCTTCAGCGCAATCATGTCCTTGAAGCTGGCGCCCTTTGGGATGACCACGGGCGGCGCGAAGTCGTCGGAATCGGCGTACTTGTCGCTGATGTACTTGATGAACAGCATGAACAGGACATAGTCCTTGTACTGGCTGGCATCCATGCCGCCACGCAGCTCGTCGCAGGAGGCCCAGAGGGAGGAATAAAGGTCGGATTTCTTGATGGCCATGGGGCGGGTTCTGGGTCAGGCGGATTCAGGCTAAATAAGGCTCGGGGCGGCAATAAGCCGGCAGCTTAACGAATGTTTTCCAGCAGTCTCTCTTGGGGGCGAGCCAAGCTGCCAATGGCCAGCTCATCACGCTTGGCCAAAAAGCGATCAAAGCGCGACTGCAACTTGGCTGGCGATGGGCAATCGGACAGAGCCGACGGCAAGGATTCCAGCCTCTTGCCATCAAAGCGGGCGTACTCGCTGTGCTTGATGGAAGGGTGTAAATGAACGCGCAGCTGGGCATCAAGGCCCAGCAGATGCAGGTCAAACAGGGTGTGCAGGTCGGCACGTAGCAAGAGGCCATTGCTCACCTGATAGTCGGCGCCCTCCGCATGCGGCACGATGTGCGCGGCCTCCAGCAAAGCCTCCACCCGCGACTCGCTGATGGGGCAGCGGCGCCCATAGGCTTGCAACAAGGCGGCCCGAAATTGACGCTGACCCCGCCGTGTCAGCACTGCGCGCATTTGAATCTCGTCCTCGGAACCAGAGGACGATTGCTCTGCGGACTCGGCTGCAGCCTCATAAGCATCGGCGTCATCATCAAAACTCGTGCCCGCCCCTTCAGATCCTGACGCCTCAAGACGCTTCGCATCAAACACCGAAATCAGCTCCGCCGGGATCGGTCTAAAGCCGAACGCACCACTGCCCAACGTGCCTACCCGCAAGCCTTCGAACCAGGGATGGCTTGCGGCAGAAAGCGCCCAAGCGGGGTCAAACCGTTGCCCTTCCTGCCCCGAGAAGCGCAGACCGCCCTCATCGAGGGGCTCAATGGCATCAACCACGAAGCAATAAGCAATGGCGTAGTGCGTGCCGGCAGCCGATGGCCTCGCCGTGAGCAACCAGACGATGTCCCCTTCGACGACCTTGACAGGATTCTTGGTGCGGGCGGAGAAGCCGCTCGGTACCGGATTCTCTTGACTCAGCTTGTGATACTGGATGAAGTGCTTGCTCATACTAGATTTGGTCAAACTCGGTTTCGGGCTTCGGTGGCGCAAGACTTGTTGCTTGTGCGACATGGATTGAGAAGTTGAATCTAGCGTTCGACTGGCTCACCAGATGCGCTAGCCACAGCATTTCCTTGACCACGGTCGAACTAAGCCAACCAATCAAAGAACCCTTGGTGGATCGACCACTGCCTTGCTTTGGCGAGAGGGATGTGAGCCTGCGTTCGGGCGGAACGACGTGACCGAAGATCCAAAAGCCCTTGCTTGATTGCTTGGCAGGTAACGCCCGAATGGGAAGCACGGCGCCCTCGCCCACGCGCAGTGGATACATCGTCAGTATTGGCTGTCGAATTCTGGCCATATGGCTTGTTTTTCTTGTCGGCCTCGCCAGGCACGGGGCAAGAGCCCCATTCCTCTAAGAGCTTGCTTTGCCCAGACATTGCCTGAAGCTCCTCGCGCGGGAACTGTCAGGCCATCAACGTGCCGGCCATTCTGCCCGAAGTACTTGACACGCCCACGCCAAGAACCGCACTGCGCTTTCGAATCTAAAGCCGTTGGTCGTTAATGACAACGGTGACGTGGCGTTGAAATCGCCACGCTCAGCACTACAAAACTCAGCCGGTACCCTTTTAGCAACACATATTAATTCGCGCACATTCCTTTAATTCAGCCAATTTCCCAAATATTCATGAATTAAGGAAGTCCTTTTGGGCTCCATAAACCACCCCTTTCTTGAGGTGAGGCCTAGTTGAATCTGCCAATCCACCTGTGGCGAGAACATCAAGCATGGTGGACTTGTGTAGTTTCCCCTGGCGACCGGAAGTGCATTATTGG
>NZ_JAJIRQ010000014.1 GCF_025717605.1 Paucibacter sp. TC2R-5
CTATTGCCCGAAAGAATGATCTGGCTGGCAGCGGTACTGAGTATGTCGGCGTAGATCGTCGAGTTGCCGCCGCTCAGCAAGATCTTGCCGTTGTTGCTGAGCAGTCCGCTGCGGAGATCGCCATAGCCGCTGATGGTGCCGCCTGAGGCATTGGTGAGCGCAAAGCCGCCGTTGTCCAGCGTGCCGCCAGAGAGCTGGATCTTGCCGGCGTTGGGCGTCATGCCCTTGGCGGCAAAGATCGTCGCATCGCGGCTGGCCGAGACGATGCCGCCGCTTGAATTGCTCAGCGTGCTGCTCAAGGTCAGCGTGCCGCCCTTGGCATTGATGGTGCCGAGATTGTTGATGCTGTTGCTGATCTGCCCCAGACCCTCAATGCGGCCAGAGTTGGTGATAGTGTTGCCGGTGACGCTGGCGTCAATCGAGTTCAGCAGGATTTGACCGTTATTTTTAAGCGTGTAGGCCAGTGCAAAGCTGCCGCCCTGCACGATCAAACGACCGTCGTTTTGAAACGGCGCGCTGATCGAGCCATTGCCGGTGATGGTGCCGCCTGCCGCATTGACGAAGCTGCCACCCTTAGCGCCGGCCGCCTCGACCTTGGCCGCGTCGAAATTCATCGTGCCGCCGTTGCTCAGCGTGGAGTCCCACAGTGTCAGTGTTTTGCCTTTTTGCAGATTCCAGGAGCCGGTGTTCTCGTTCGAGCCACTATTGCTGAGTTCCAGGAAGCCGGTCTGCTCGAAATAGCCGTTATTCCTAAAGCCGCCAGTCCCCGCGATCGTGCCCGAGCCCAACATCTCCGCGTTATTGAGCAGCGCGCCTTCGATGCGGCCGCCGGCGAGGGTCAGGCTGCCTTGGTTGCTGATGTTTGCTGCGCTCAATTTGCTGAAGCTGCTCACCGTGGCGGCGCCCTGCGCGTCGATGACAAAACTCAAGGCCTGCAGATTGCCGCCGCTCAGCCCTAAGCTGTAGCCGGGGCTGACGCGAATTTCACCGTCACCCTTGAGCGTCTTGCCGGCCGTGAGCAGCGGCGCGCCGCCCAGGAAGGCGATATCGCTGGACTTGATGTTGCCGCCGAAGTTAAGCGTGCCGGACTCCCAGTTCAGTGCCCCGCCCATAGATAAGCTGCCCATCTTCAGCGTGCCACCTTGCAGATTGACGACGCCCAGATTGCCGATCACCAGTTGCCCGGCGTCGACCAGGCCGCCGCCCAAAATATCGAGCCGGCCGGCGCCGCCGGAGCCCACGGTGAGGGTGTTGCTAACGCTCAATAGAGCGTCACCCACGGCTGCCACGAAGCTGGCGTCCCCTGCCTGCCCGATCTTCATCCAATCCGTCACCTGAAATTTGGCCCCTTTGGAGACGTTCAAGAGGCCTGCGCTGCCGCTGACGGTCTGGGCTTTCACGATTGACCCATGTCCTGTCGCTTCCAGCACGCCAAAGCCGCCATAGATGCTGGACCCCATTTCAAGAATGTTGATGTCGGCCGTGGCGCCATTGCTGACCTGCATCAGTCCGTTGCCTCGGGTGCCCAGACCAAAGACTAGGCCGACCTTGAACAGCGTGTCCGTGTCCTTCACCGTGACGCTGTTGCTCGAATCGAGGATGAAGGCGCCCATATTGCCGGTGGCGGTGAAGGTGCCACCGCCCGAGACGATCAAATCGCTGTTGTTGTACGACGCGTTGCCAGTGCTGAAGCTCGATTTTCCGCCGTCCACCGTCAGCTTGGCGGTGCCGCTTGTGCCCATGCCCATGATCAGACTCTTGCTGGAGGCGCTGGCGCCGGAGTCGATGAGCAAGGTGCCGGTGCCGGCGGGGCCTAGCAACAGGTCTGTGCCGACGATAAAGCTGCTGTCCTTGCCGCGCACATTGATGGTGCCGTTGCTGGTCGGGAAGCCGCCGCCGAGGGTGAGGGAGCCCCCGGTGCTGTAGCTGCTGGCGGAATCGATCGTCAGGCTGACGGTCGAATTGGGGTCGTCGCTGATCGAGGTGGAGTCGAGATTCTTGTAGGCGACCTTGTTGGATAGGGTTAGATCACGTTGTTGATCCATGCCCCCGGTGATGGTCATGCCGGCCGTGCCGCCGTCCCAGGTCTGGTTCGCGCTGATGACGAAGCCGGCCTTGTTGCCCCAATCAAGCACCTGCACATTGCTGCTTTTGTTGACGATGCCGTTGGTGAACCCGATGTTGTTGCCCACGCCGTCGAGCCTGTAGTCACTCGCACCGGCCTCGAAGGAGATCTGCTTGTAGATTTGGTAGCCCAGATCATTCGTGATCGCCTTGTAGCTCGAGCTGCCGAAGCGCAGGGTGTCCCCCAGCCCTGGCTGGGCGTTTGGGATCCAGTTCTTGCCGACGCTCATGCGTCCTTTGTCGCTGTCTTTCCCGTTGGTGGTGCCGCCCTTCCAGGTCAGATCGGCCGCATCGGCGAGGCCCACGCTGCACAGCACGGCGATGGCCAGGCACAGCGGTAGTGGGCGCGACAAGGGGCGCGGCATGCCGGCGGCCCTGGATGAATGACGAAGGTGCAATGTTGGCTTGTTCATATCGACTCCCTGGTTAAAAAAACTGTGTGGTTGGCGGCCTGCGTGCCCGTGCTCGTGCGCTGCGTTGAATGCGCTGGGCCAAAAGCTCGGTTTCAACGAGTGCGAGTTTCTAATCTCGCAACTGCATGCACAATCGGACCTTGGACCCAAGACCTGGTCTCGGGACCTACCCGGCCTCGACGCCGGCTGCTAGAGTGCGCTGCATGAAACTGTTGTTAGTCGATGACCACCCCCTGGTGCGCGCCGGTGTCGTCGCCGCGCTGCAAAGCCTAGGGGCGCCCGAACTGATCCTGGAGGCTAGTGACGGCATCGCCGCCATGGACTGCCTGGCTCAGCACCCCGATGTGGACGCCGTCCTGATGGATCTGCGCATGGCCGGTATGGCCGGCATGGCTTTGTTGGAGCAGCTCAAGCGGCACTACCCGCTGCTGCCCAGCCTGGTGCTGTCATCGTCGGAAGACCCTGCCGATGTGCGCCGCGTGCTCAAGGCCGGCGCGCGTGGCTATTGCCCCAAGTCCGCCAGCCCTGCTACGCTGTTGGCGGCGCTAACGCTTGTTCTTGGCGGTGAAATCTATGTGCCGCCGCTGATGGCCATGGCGCCCGAGGCCAGCCCGGCCGAGCCGAGTTTGAGTGGCCTGACGCCGCGCCAGCGCGAGGTGCTGCAGGAACTGTGCAATAGCAAGTCCAACAAGGAAATTGCGCGCGAGTTGGGTATGGAGGAGAAGACCGTCAAGGGTCATGTCTCCGCCATCTTCAAAGCCTTGGGCGTGGTGCACCGCCTGCAGGCCGTCGAGGCGGCCAGGGCGGCCGGCTTGGTCAGTCAGGCGCTGTCGTACTGATGCTATCGCTGGGCTGCAAGGCTTGGCCGACTGCCGTGCGCAGCTGCGCTTGCGAGAGCGGCTTGTGCAGCAGGGTCAGGCCCTGATCCAGCGCTTCGCGCCCGCGCTCTGGGCCGGTGTCGCCGCTGAGCAGCAGGGCCGGGATGTCGCTGTTGAACAGCTCGCGCAGCCGGGCAATTGCGTCGCTGCCGGATTCGCCGCCGCCTAAGTGGTAGTCGCACAGCAGCAGGCGCGGCGCGGCGCTAACGCTCATCAGCTGCGGCATCAGCTCGGCCACGCTGGCGGCGCTGACGACGCCCAAGCCCCAAGCCGACAGCAGGGTGCTCATGGCCAGCCGAATCTCGGCGCTTTCATCCAGCACGATGACCAACTCACCGCGCAACTGGGTTTGAGCGGCGGGTGCAGGTGCTGCTGTCGGCCCCTCGTCAAGCGGCTCCAATATGAGCGTGAACAAGCTGCCCCGGCCCGGCCGTGAGCGCAGCCGCAGCCCCAAGCGCAGCAGGCCGGACAAGCGCTGAACAATCGCCAGACCCAGGCCGAGGCCTTGGCCCGAGCTGTGCAGTTGCACGAACTCGTCAAACACCTCGGCGCGGCGCGCCCTGGCAATGCCCGCGCCGCTGTCTGCCACCAGCAGCTCAATGCGGCCATGCCGCCGGCGGGCCCGCAGCAGCACGCCGCCTTGGCGCGTGTAGCGCAGCGCATTGGAGAGCAGATTGCGCAGCACCCGCTCCAGCAAGGCTGGGTCGCTGTGCACCATCAGCGCGGCCGGTTCTGGAGGCAGAGCGCAAACAAAGCGCAGTCCCTTGGCCTGCGCTTGCAGGTTGTGGTCGGCCGCCATGCGGCTCAGCAGTACGCGCAAATCGACCGTCTGCCACTGCGGTTGCAACTGCTCGGCGTCGAGCTTGGAGATGTCCAGCAAGGCGTTGAACATCGCCCCCATGGCGTCGACGGCGCTGCTCACATGCTGCAATATCTGCGCGGACTGCGTCGGGCTGGGGTTTTGCTTGAGCGCCCCGACAAACAGCGATAGCGCATGCACGGGCTGGCGCAGATCATGGCTGGCGGCGGCCAGGAAGCGACTGCGCGACTGGCTCAGCTTGACGGCCTGGTCCTTCTCCAGCTTCAAGCTCTCGCTCAGCGCCTCAAGCTGATGGGCTTGGCGCAGTGAGGCCCATAGTAGGCGCTGCAGCGAAACAGCAAAGTGAAAGTAGAGCGTGGCGCCAAACAGCAGCACGGCCATGATGGCCCAGCCCTCCAACGTTTCATGCACGAGCAAGGCCAACAACAGCCCCAGCAAGGCCGGTCCCACCATGGCGAAATAGGCTGGCAAATGGGCGTGCAAGGAATGCAGCGCGGCGGCACTGATGCCTATCATCCAGGCCAACAAAAGCATGCGTTGTGCTTCGCTAGCGCCGGGCCAGAAGATCTGCACGGCCAGCAACCACAGCACACCGTTGATGGCTGAGGTGCGCGTCACCCGGCGCAGCCAGATCGGCGCATTGGTGATCGTCAGCGGGCTGCGCAACCAGCGCAGGCCCAGCCACAGATGAAATGCTAGGTTGACGAACTGCAAGCCCAGCCAGCAGGCCACCCAAGCCGGCGGCGCTGCCTTGTGCAGGCTGGCGGCAACCAGCAGCGCCAACACGAAATTGCCCACGGTCAGGCTCAGATCATTGCTGCGCAGGCGTTGCGCCACATCCATTCGGACTAGCGCCTGCAGACGCGTCTCGTCAATCATGGATCGGCATGGCGGTGTTTGAAAGCATGGGCGTGGCGCGGATTGTGCATGCTGCGCCCGAAAAGCGCGACAGTCGTGAAGGAGTGCTAGCGGCTCCTATAGGGGCAATTGGGGTTGGCGTTGCTTAAGCCCGCAATAGCTTTTCCGATCTCTATTCTTTTGGGTAGGTCAGAATCGGGGCAATTTTTCCGAACTCTATGCCATGTTTCCGAACTCTATTCCGTCGTACCACGAGCCGCCACAGGCCTTCATCGTCGATTTAGACGGCACCTTGGTAGACACCTTGGGGGACTTTGTAGCTGTTCTAGAGCGGGTGTTGACAGGCCTGGGCCTGGCGGCGGTGGATCGCGGATTCGTCGAGCTGACGGTCGGACGCGGCAGCGAACATTTGATCCGCAGCTGCCTGGCGCAGGTGGGCGGCGATCCTGCCTTGTATGAGCAGGCTTGGCAGCAGTATCAAATGCAATACCGTGTCCTCAATGGCCAGTTCTCCGAGGTCTACCCAGGCGCGCGCGAGGGACTGCAGCGCCTGCGCTGCTTGGGCTTGCCGATGGCCTGTCTGACCAACAAGCCGGCGGCCTTTGCACGTGAGTTGCTGTCACAAAAAGGGCTGGACGGCTATTTCGACAAGGTCTTTGGCGGCGACGACTTTGAGCGCAAAAAACCCGATCCCCTGCCGCTGCTCAAGACTTGCGAGGCGCTGGGCTCGGCCCCGGCGAGGACCTGGATGATTGGCGACTCCAGCAATGATGCGCAGGCGGCCCATGCGGCGGGATGCCCCGTCGTGCTGGTGAGTTATGGCTACAACCACGGTGAGCCTATCGGCAGCGTGCCGGCACAGCAATATGTGGACCGCTTGGACGAGATCAAGCTGCCTTAGCTTCTTCCTGAGCGTTCCTTGACCGTGCCCAGCAAGGCGTTCTTCAGTTGTTCATCGGCCGGCAGTTTGCCCAGCCAGATGCGCAACAGCGCCGAGTAGAACTCGGGCTCTTTGATCGGTGCGCCCTGCGGCTTGCCGTTCAGGAGCACGACAGAGTCGGTGCCGGGGATGAAATCGATCGAATAATGTTCGCCGGCACTCAGGCTCTTGCGGCTTGAAAAGATCTCGGCGACCCGAAGCACGCCATTGATGGTCTTGGCGAATTCCTCGCTCGAGGCGTTTTGTACCATGCCCTCGCAGCACGGCAGGAGCAGCTTCGGTATGCCGCTTAGCAGGGGCTCTGTCTGCACAAGACGTCACACAGGGCTGATACACTCAAAGCACTATGTTCATCACGCGCAACTTCATCAAAGGGTCTCACGACCGGGGAGCCTGGCCCTGGCGTCGCCCGCCCGTTGCTCTTTGGATGACGCTCAGGTCGCTGCCCGCTATCGCTCGATAAATAGAGCCCGGTCAGCCCCGAGCGCCCTGTTTCTCTGCGGCGCGCCCCACACAAGACGGCGCGCCCCTGCAAGGGTTTGACTTGATGATGACCGAACTTGAATTCAAAAGCCTGGCCGCGCTGGGCTTCAACCGCATCCCTTTGATCAGCGAGGCCTTCGCCGATCTGGAAACCCCACTTTCGCTCTACCTCAAGCTCTGCTCGGGCGCCGGTGCCTACGGAGGGCAAGGCGGCCGCAACAGCTTTTTGCTGGAGTCTGTCGTCGGTGGCGAGCGCTTTGGGCGTTACTCCTATATCGGTCTGCCGGCCCGCACCGTGCTGAAGAGCCGGGGCCAGCTGACCGAGGTGATACGCGACGGCCAAGTCGTCGAAACTCACAGCGGCAACCCGCTCGACTTCATTGCCGCCTACCAGCAGCGCTTCAAGGTCGCGCTGCGGCCCGGCATGCCGCGTTTTTGTGGCGGCCTGGCCGGCTACTTTGGCTATGACGCGGTGCGCTATATCGAGCCCAAGCTCGCCAAGACAGAAATGCCCGGCGGCATTGATACGCCTGATGTGATGCTGGTGCAATGCGAGGAGTTGGCGGTCATCGACAACCTCAGCGGCAAGCTCTACCTGATCGTCTATGCCGACCCGAGCCAGCCCGAGGCCTTCTTCAAGGCGCAAAAACGCCTGACCGAGCTGCGCGACAAGCTCGCTTATAGCGTCTCGGCGCCGCTGGTCAAACGCGGCCAAGCGCACCCGGTTGAGCGTGAATTTGCCAAGGCCGACTATCTGAGCGCGGTTTTGCGAGCCAAGGAATACATCGCCGCCGGCGACATGATGCAGGTGCAGATTGGCCAACGCTTGCGCAAGCGTTACACCGAATCTCCACTGAGCCTGTACCGCGCACTGCGCTCGTTGAACCCCAGCCCGTATATGTATTTCTACGATATGGGTGACTTCCAGATTGTTGGTGCCTCGCCAGAGATTTTGGTTCGCCAGGAACATTCGCCGGACGGCGACAAGGTCACCATCCGCCCCTTGGCTGGCACCCGCCCGCGTGGTGGCACGCCAGAGCAGGATCTGGCCCTGGAGCGCGAGCTCAAAGCCGACCCCAAGGAGTTGGCCGAGCATCTGATGTTGATCGACCTGGCCCGCAATGACATCGGCCGCATCGTCAAGACCGGCTCGGTCAAGGTGACCGATGCTTTTGTGGTCGAGCGCTACTCGCATGTGATGCATCTGGTCAGCAATGTCGAGGGTTTGCTGAAGGACGGCATGAGCAACTTGGACGTGTTCCGCGCCAGCTTCCCCGCAGGCACCTTGAGCGGCGCGCCCAAGATCCGCGCGATGCAGATCATCGATGAGTTGGAACCGGTCAAGCGCGGCATCTATGGCGGCGCGGTCGGTTGCCTCAGCTTTGCCGGCGATATGGACCTGGCGATTGCCATCCGCACCGGCATCATCAAGGACGAGACGCTTTATGTGCAGGCGGCGGCCGGCGTGGTGGCCGATTCGGTGCCCGAGTTGGAATGGGCCGAAACGGAAGCCAAGGCCAGAGCCTTGATCCGCGCGGCTGAACTGGTTGAAGAGGGGTTCTGATGCGCCCCCACGTTCATATTCATTCACTGCCCCCCGAGGGGGTGCATGCCTCCTTTGGGGCGGCCCGGCAGGAGGCATGACATGTTGTTAATGATTGATAACTACGACAGCTTCACCTTCAACTTGGTGCAGTATTTTGGGGAGCTGGGCGCCGAGGTGCGCGTGGCCCGTAACGACGAGATCACGCTGGCCGAGATCGAGGCGATGAAGCCCGATCATCTGGTGCTCTCGCCCGGCCCTTGCTCGCCGGCCGAGGCTGGCATCTGCGTCAGCGCGATCCAGCATTTCATGGGCAAGCTGCCGATTCTGGGCGTTTGCCTGGGGCACCAGAGCATGGGCGCGGCGCTGGGCGGCAAGATCATCCGAGCGCAGCGCCAGATGCATGGCAAGGCCAGCACGATCACCACCGACCAAAAGGGCGTATTCAAGGGTCTGCCCAAGGACTTCAGCGTCATCCGCTATCACTCGCTGGTGATTGAGGAGGCCTCAATGCCCGCGGTGCTGGAGATCAGCGCACGCAGCGAAGACGGTGAGATCATGGGCGTGCGCCACCGCGATTTGGCCGGTACGGCCACGCCGCTGGAGGGCGTGCAGTTCCACCCGGAGTCCATCTTGAGCGAGCATGGGCACGCGATGCTGAAGAATTTTCTAACGCTGGCGCTGTAGGCCATGAAGACTGTCGATTTCCGCAGCGATACGGTGACGCAGCCAACGGCGGGCATGCGCGGCGCGATGACCGCAGCGCCGCTGGGCGACGATGTGTTCGGCGACGACCCCAGTGTCAACGCGCTGCAGCAGACCGTCGCCGAGCGACTCGGTTTCGAGGCGGCGCTGTTCATGCCGACCGGCACGCAGAGCAATCTGTGCGCCTTGATGACACATTGCCAGCGCGGCGACGAGTACATCGTCGGCCAGTTTGCTCACACCTACCGCTGGGAGGGTGGCGGTGCCGCGGTCTTGGGCTCCATCCAGCCGCAGCCACTGAATCACCAGCCGGACGGTTCGCTCTTGCTCTCGGAGGTCGAAGCGAGCATCAAGCCGGACGATGTGCATTTCGCCCGTAGCAAGCTGCTGACGCTCGAGAACACCATAGGCGGCAAGGTGCTGCCGCTGTCGTATTTGGCCGATGCCTCGGCCTTGGCGCAAAAGCATGGGCTGGCTCGTCATTTGGACGGCGCGCGTCTGTTCAATGCGGCAGTGGCCGCCGGCGGTGACCCTTACGTCGCCGCCCGCGAGATAACGCAATACTTCGACAGCGTGTCGGTTTGCTTCTCCAAGGGCCTGGGCGCCCCGGTCGGCTCGGTCTTGTGCGGCTCGGCCGCCTTCATCCAACAGGCCAAGCGCTGGCGCAAGATGTTGGGTGGCGGTATGCGCCAGGCCGGCGTGTTGGCAGCAGCGGCACATTACGCGCTCGACCACCAGGTCGCGCGGCTTGGCATTGACCATGCGCTGGCGAAGCGTCTTGCGGCCGGCCTGCAAGGCCTGGCCGGCGTGACGGTTGAAGCGCCGCAAACCAATATCGTGTTTGTAGAGGTGGCAGGCCCCAGGGCCGCCGGCGTCATCGATCACTTGAAGGCGCGCGGCGTCTTGGCCACCGGCCTCTACAAGCTGCGCTTCGTCACGCACCTGGATGTGGACGAAGCCGCGGTGGATCAAGCCATCGCGGCGATGCACGAGTATTTCGCAGGATAAACAGGACTGGATTCAAGATGCCTTTTACCGACCAAGAAGCGCTGACCCGCGTCATCGAACACCGCGAAATCTTTCACGACGAAATGCTCACCCTGATGCGCCGCATCATGGCCGGCGAGATGTCCCCGGTGATGGCTGCTGCCTTGTTGACCGGCCTGCGAGTCAAGAAGGAAACCATTGGTGAAATTACCGCCGCCGCGCAGGTGATGCGCGAGCTGTCGACCAAGGTGCCGCTGGAGACTGCGGCCCACCCGCATCTGGTTGACGTCGTCGGCACCGGCGGCGACGGTGCGCACACCTTCAATATCTCGACCTGCTCGATGTTTGTCGCTGCCGCCGCTGGCGCGCAGGTCGCTAAACATGGCAATCGCAGCGTTTCCAGCAAGACCGGCAGTGCCGATGTGCTGGAAGCCTTGGGCGCCAACATCATGCTGACGCCGGCCCAGGTGGCGGCTTCGGTGGCGCAAACCGGCATCGGTTTCATGTTCGCGCCCAACCACCATCCGGCGATGAAGAATATCGCGCCGGTGCGGCGCGAACTGGGCGTGCGCACCATCTTTAACATCCTGGGTCCACTGACCAATCCGGCCGGCGCGCCCAATATTTTGATGGGTGTGTTTCACCCCGATCTGGTCGGTATTCAGGTGCGCGTGATGCAGCGCCTGGGCGCCGAACACGCGCTGGTCGTCTACGGCAAGGATGGCATGGACGAGATCTCGCTCGGCGCCGCGACGCTGGTGGGCGAGCTGAAGAACGGCGAGGTGCGCGAGTACGAAATTCACCCCGAGGATTTCGGCATGGCCATGGCCTCGAACCGCACGCTCAAGGTGGCTGGCCCGGAGGACTCGCGTTTGATGCTGATTGGGGCCTTGAACAACGAAGAAGGCCCCGCACGCGACATCGTGATCCTGAACGCCGGCGCAACGCTTTACGCTGCCAATGTGGCCGACTCGATCGCCAGCGGCATACAGCTGGCCCGCGCGGCGATCGCTTCGGGCGCGGCGCGCGCGAAGCTGGATCAATTCGTCAGCAGCACACAAACCCTGGGCCGAGGCTGATATGTCCGACATCTTGCGCCGTATCGTTGCGGTCAAACATGAAGAGTTGTCGCGCTCCCGCAAGCAGCGCTCCTTAGTTAGCATGCGTGAAGAGGCCGAGGCCAGGCATGACCGGCGCGGTTTTGCGGCCGCGCTGCGCTCCAAAGTAGCGGCGGGCACAAGCGCGGTGATCGCCGAGATCAAAAAAGCTTCGCCCAGCAAGGGCGTGCTGCGCGCCGACTTCCAGCCCGCCGCTATAGCCGAGAGTTATGCCAAACATGGCGCGGCTTGCCTGAGCGTGCTGACCGACGAGCAGTTCTTCCAAGGCTCGGTTGCTTACCTGAACCAAGCGCGGGCGGCCTGCGACTTGCCGGTCTTGCGCAAGGACTTCATGGTGGACGAGTACCAGGTCTTCGAGGCCGGTGCGATGGGGGCGGATTGCATTTTGCTGATCGCTGCATGCTTGGACGATGCGCAAATGGCCGACCTTGAGGCCGTGGCGTTCAGCCTCAAGCTCGACGTGTTGGTGGAGGTGCATGACGGCGAAGAGCTTGAGCGTGCGCTGCGTTTGAAGACGCCGCTGGTCGGCATCAATAACCGCAATCTGCGCACCTTCGACGTGACACTGGACACCACGCTGGGCTTGCTGGACTGGGTGCCGGCGGATCGCTTGTTGGTGACCGAGTCTGGCATCCTGGGCGCTGCCGATGTGCAGCGCATGCGGGCCGCGAATGTGCATGCTTTCTTGGTCGGAGAGGCCTTTATGCGGGCACCTGACCCGGGCGCTGCCTTGGCGGCGGTGTTTGCTTGAGATGAGCGAATGGCTTGGGCTTGATGGCGGTTGGCAGCCCATCGTCGACGCTTGGCGCGAAAGCCCGGCCGGCCAGCAACTGCAAGAGTTTCTGGCGCAGCGCACATCAGCAGGCGCCACTGTCTATCCTCCCGAGCCTTTGCGGGCCTTGCGCCTAACGCCGCTTTCACAGACCCGGGTGGTGATTCTGGGGCAAGACCCTTATCACGGCGCAGGTCAAGCCGAAGGGCTGGCTTTTTCGGTGCCAGACGGCGTCAAGGCACCGCCCAGCTTGCGCAATATCTTCAAGGAGTTGCAGCGCGACCTGGGCCAGCAGCCGCCGATGTCGGCCAGCCTTTTGCCTTGGGCTGAGCGCGGCGTTTTGCTGCTGAACTCGGTCTTGACGGTGGAAGAGGGCGCACCGGCCAGCCACGCCAACAAGGGCTGGGAAGCGCTGACCGATGCCTTGACCTTGGCCGCAGCCGCTGAAACCCGGCCCAAGGTCTTCATGCTCTGGGGCGCACATGCGCAGGCCAAGGCGGGCGTGATCGCGGCGGCCGGCCCGCAGCATCTGATTTTGCGGGCCAATCATCCGTCGCCTTTGTCGGCGCTGCGCCCGCCCGCGCCCTTTATCGGTTGCGGGCATTTCTCACAAGCGGCGGCCTGGTTGGCCGAGCGGGGTGTACGGTTGGACTGGGCGCTGTGATCAGGCCAGGACCAGCTCGAACAGCCGTGCGATATGGCTGGCCTGCAATTGCTCTTGGCGGCTCCACATATGTTTTTGCTGGCAATGGGCCAGCCACAGCACGGCCACCATTTCGCCCTTGACGTAGAGCGGCAGTTCGATGCGCGAAAGCGTTCCTGCGGCTTGGGGCAGGGTGCTGAGTTCGGTTTTGCAGGGGTGGTTGCTCACCGTGCCCAGTGCCTGCAGCTTGGGTGTCGCATTCAGCCAGTCCAGGTAGCGTGCTTGCTCGGGCCGGCGCAGGCTCGGGTAGCCGCCCGTTTGGGCTTGCGTCGGTTCACCGACCCACCAAAACTGCAGCCGATCCAGACACAGGATTTGCTGTGCTTCGGCGCACAGCTGGGTCAGTGCGCTCAGGCGGTTGCCCCAAGTTTGGATTTTCCAGCGGCGCATCGATAGGCTCAGCAACTGGCCTTCGGCGGCTTGGCGGGCTGGGTCGAAAAGGCTGGCCAGCCCTGGGCGCACCGGGCTGCTCAGGCGCTCGATCTCGGCTTGCAGGTTCAGATGCTGCCAGAGATGGGGTATCGCCGCCTCTTTATCGCCTTGTTGCTCATGCAATTTGGCCAAGAGCAGATGGGCCTGGCTTTGCTGCGGGCGGGAGTGAATGCGATTGGCCAGCAGTAGTCCATGCTCGGTGCTGCGGATGGCGCCGGCACGGTCGCCGCGGGCCAGGGAGATATCGGTCCAGGTGCGGCTGGCGGCGGCTTCGAGCCAGCTGTGGCCAAGCTTGGCCGCAATGCTCAAGGCCAGCCGACAGTCCACCGTCGCCCAATCAAGCCGACCGCGCGCAAGGGCCGCGCGCGCCAATTGCCAATGCGCCTCGGCCTCGTATTCGCGGTGTTGGCCGCGCCGCGCCGCAGCCAGTCCATGGCTGAAATGGCGCTCGGCATCGTCGAGCTCTTGGGTTTCGAAATGGCCGACACCAATATTCAAGGCCAGTTTGGCGGCCAGATAGCTGTCATCGGCCGCGCCCAGCAGTTGGGCGGCCTCGCCATGCACTTCGCGGCCGCGCGCCCATGCGCCAAAAGCGTAATGAATCTGGCCCAGGCCGATGCGCGCAGCGGCGCCGGCGCGCGGGTCGGGCACGGCGGCAGCCAACTCGGCCGATTGATTCCAATGCTCGGTGGCCTCAAAGTACTCGCCTTGTTGGTAGGCGATGCGGCCCAAAGCCTCATGCAGGCGTGCCCCCTGCAAGGGATGCGCGTCCGCGTCCAAGTCGGCTTGTGCCTGCACCAGCGCCGCTTGCAACTCCAAGGCGCGGCCACGATGTTCAAGAAGATAGAAATGTGCGTACAGCGCATCGCTGGCCGCAGCATGGCGGCCGGCGGCCTTGGCCGAATGCTCAAGTGCAGCCAGGCGCAGCAGGGCGCTGTTGGGGTGGCGCTGCGCCACCCTTGAGAGGCGCTTCAGGACTTCGGGGGGCAGGGCGTCGGCTTCTGTCACGGGCAGGCTTGATCAAGGGTTGGCAGGGCGTTGTCAGCGCATTTGCGGGGCCTTGGCGCTGGCTTTGCGGCTGGCGCGGCGGGTCCAAGACCGCAAGGATAGCCGTTGTGCTCGCCGGCCTTCGCCAAACGTGGCCGGGCGGTGCTGCTGCGGGGTCGAAAAGCTGCTGCCAAAGCCGCTTGGCAAGGGGTTTGCCCTAAGGTAAACACCAATGCCAGTTTCATTGACTGGCATTATTTTTGGTATTAGACTGGTATCGCTATGACATTCACGCTCGACTCCACCCGTACCCAAATTCTTGCTCAGCCAGACGCTGCGCCGCGCTTTTTGATTGGCGTTGACGGTGGTGGCACCGGCACGCGGGTCAAGCTGGCTGATTTGCAGGGCAAAGTCCTGGGCCTGGGTGACGCGGGTCCGTCCGCCTTGGGGCAGGGGGCCGAGCAGGCTTGGCGCCATATTCAACAGGCCGTAGAGGCAGCAGCGGCGCAAGCGGGTTTGGCGAATTTGGCGCCCATTGACTGTGCCATTGGGCTTGGTCTTTCTGGCGCCGGTGTGCCATCTCAGGCGGCCGAATTTTTGGCGCGCCAGCCCGGTTATGCCGCGCTGGCTTTGGATAACGATGGCTTCACGACCGTCTTGGGCGCCCATGCCGGTCAGCCTGGTGCGGTGGTGGCCTCGGGCACCGGCTCGGTCGGCGAGGTCTTGCGTCGTGATGGCTCGCGCGGCGTGGCTGGTGGCTGGGGCTGGATTGCCGGCGACGAAGGCAGCGGCGCTTGGCTGGGCTTGAAGGCGATCCGCCACGCTTGCCAGGCGATGGACGGCCGGGTGCCGGCCAGCCCCTTGGCGCAGGCGGTCTGGGCGGTGGCGGGCTCGACAACCGAAGCCATGCTCGCCTGGGGTGCCGTGGCCGGCCAGCATGCCTATGCCAGCTTGGCGCCTTTGGTGTTTGATTGCGTTGGCAGTGATCCGGTTGCGGCCGGCTTTGTCGCCGAGGCGGTGTTTGAGCTGGAAAAGCTTGCGCTGGCCCTGGATCCTGAAGCCAGCCTGCCCTTGGCCTTGTGCGGCAGTATTGCCGTGCGCTTGGCGCCTGAATTTTCCGCCGCCTTGCGCGCTCGGTGCGTGGCGCCCTTGGGCGACTCGGCCGATGGTGGTTTGCATCTGGTGCGCGGCTTACTTCAACGCACAGTCAACTGAGCGAAATTGACATGACCTTCCAATTCAAAGCCGACCCGGACGCCGCGTCGCCGCTGTATATGCAGTTGGCGCACAAGCTGGCACAGGCGATTCGGCAAGGGGAGTACCACGCCGAGGAGGCGCTGCCGTCCGAGCGGGTGCTGGCGGAGTCGCTTGAGCTGTCGCGAGTGACGGCGCGCAAGGCGATCGACCGTTTGGTCGAGCAGGGCTTGATCATCCGCAAGCGCGGCTCGGGCAATTACATCGCGCCCAAGCTGGAGCAGCCGTTGTCGCGCCTGACCAGTTTTTCAGAGGAGTTGCATCAGCGCGGCTTCAAGCCCAGCTCGCGCTGGCTGTCGCGCAGCTTCACTCCGGCGGCACCCGATGAGCAGCTGAGCCTGGGGCTGGGCACCGGCGAACGCGTGGCGCGCCTGGAGCGCCTGCGCTTGGCCGATTCGGTGGTGATGAATTACGAAGTGACGGTGATGCCGGAGGCGGTCTTGCCCGATCCGATGGCGGTGCAGGCTTCGCTGTACGAGCATCTGGCCACCTTGGGTGTAGCGCCGGTGCGAGCCTTGCAGCATATTCGGGCCATCAATGCCGACGCCAAACTGGCGGGCTTGTTGGAAGTGCCGGTCGGGCAGGCGGTCTTGTTCATCACGCGGGTCGGCTATCTGGAATCGGGTTTGGCGGTGGAGCTGACGCATTCATATTGCCGCAGCGACTACTACGATTTTGTTGCCGAGATGCGGCGCGAGGGGTAAGGCTTTGGCTCAGCTAATAGACGGCTACGTGCTGACACCGCAGGGTTTTGTGCGCGGTTTTGTCGAGATCAACGAGGGCCGAATCAGCCGTATTGAGGGCGAAGCCGTCACCGAGGCCCAAGTCCGCCACGATAAGCTGGCCCTGCCCATCGTGCTGCCGGGTTTCATCGACGTGCATGTGCATGGCGGCGGTGGCCACGACACGATGGAAGGCGGCGACGCCGCGCTGCAGATGTCGCGCCTGCATGTCAAGCATGGCACGACGGCGATGCTGGCCACCACCATGACTGCACCGCTGGCCGATATCGAATCGGCCTTGGCGGCCTTGGGTCCGGTCTGCCGTGAGCGTGCGCCCAATGCTGCCCGCATCTTGGGTGTGCACCTCGAAGGCCCTTACATCAACCCGGGCAAGCTGGGTGCGCAACCCGACTTTGCCAAGCCGGCCAGCATGGAAGAAATCCAGGCGCTGAATGCGCTGGCGCCGATCAAACTGATCACCTTGGCGCCGGAGATGGCCGGTACGCTGGAGTTGATTGGCGAGCTGCGCGCGGCCGGCTTCCAGGTGCAGATCGGCCATACGGCCGGCACCTATGAAGACGGCGTGGCGGCGATCAACAAGGGCGCGGGCGGTTTCACGCATCTATTCAACGCGATGACCGGCCTGCATCACCGCGAGCCGGGCATGGTCGGCGCGGCCTTGGCCCATGCGCGTTACGCCGAAATCATCCCCGATCTGCTGCATGTGCATCCGGGTGCGATCCGGGTCGCGATGCGTTCGATTCCCTGCACCTTTTGCGTGACCGACTCGACCGCCGCCGCCGGCATGCCCGATGGCGACTACAAGCTTGGCAGCCACACCGTGACCAAATGCATGGGCGGCGTTCGCTTGCCCGATGGCACCTTGGCCGGCAGCACGCTGACCATGGACCAAGCGCTGCGCAATCTGGTTTGGCTGGGCTTGGAAATCGAAGACGCATCCAAGCGCGTCTCGACCTATGCGGCCGACTACCTGGGCTTGAGCGATCGAGGTCAGCTGGTGGTTGGCGCTTGGGCAGATGTGGTCGTGATGAACCGTGAACTGCAGTTGCAGCGCGTGATTGTAGAAGGTGAAGAAATTGAACTCGCGTGAGCGCCTGCCGGCGCGCGCTTACGCCTCCCGCATGCAAGAAGAGGCGCTGGGCGCCCCGGCAGCCGTCGCGTACCAGCTGGCCCATGATCGCAACGCCTATGCCGAACTCGGCGAGGCGTTGCGCGAGCAGCCGCCCAGCAGCTTGTTGACCGTGGCGCGCGGCAGCTCCGATCATGCCGCGCATTACATGGCCTTTTCTGTGATGGCGCGCATGGGGCGGCTGGTGACTTCGCTGCCGATGTCGCTGGTGACGCTGTATCAAAGCAAGATTCGCTGCGAGGGGCTGGTGTCTTTTGCGTTTTCGCAATCGGGCCAAAGCCCGGACCTGATCGCGCCGACCCGGTTCTTCCGCGCCGGCGGTGCTCGCACGGTGGCCTTTGTCAATGCCGAGGGCTCTCCGCTGGCCGAAGCCGCGCAATTCGTCTTCCCGTTGCACAGCGGCCCCGAGCTGAGCGTGGCTGCGACCAAGAGCTATATCTGCCAGCTGGTGGCCGGTGCCCGTGTCGTGGCCGCTTGGAGCGCTGATGATGATTTGCAGGCCGCGCTGGAACAGTTGCCGGCGGCCCTGGAGCAAGCCGCGCAGCAGCGCTGGGATGTGGCCGTCGAGGTCTTGAAGGATGTCGACAAACTCTTCGTCATCGGGCGCGGCACCGGCTACGCGGTGGCGATGGAAGCGGCACTGAAATTCAAAGAAACCTGCGGTATCCAGGCCGAGGCTTTCTCGGGCGCCGAGGTCAAGCATGGCCCGATGGCGCTGGTGGATCAGGGCTATCCGATGCTGGTGTTCGCGCCGCGCGGCCCGGCGCAAGCCGGCTTGCTGGCCTTGGCCGAAGATATGCGCGGCCGTGGTGCGCGCGTACTGCTGGCCGCACCTGCCGGCATTGCCAAGGAAGTAGGCGCCGAGCTCACGCTGAGTTGCACCGGCAACGAGGATCTCGATCCGATCGCCGTGGTGCAGAGTTTTTATCCGATGGTGGAAGCCCTGGCGCGCGCACGCGGCCGCAACCCCGATTCGCCGCCGCATCTGGCCAAAGTCACCAAGACCAACTGATTGATTGCCCCTGTTATGACAGCATTCCACCCCGGCCAACTCGTGATGGTCGATATCCAGGGCAAGTCCCTGGACGCCGCCACCGCCGCCTTTCTGCGCGACAACCAAGTTCGCGCCGTTTGCCTGTTCCGCAAGAACCTCGGCACTGAAGCCGAAGTCCGCCAACTGACCCGTGACTTGCGCGCAGTGATGGGCCCCACAGCCCTGATCGGCCTCGACCAAGAGGGCGGTTCGGTGGTGCGCGCGACCTTCTTGCCGCAAGCGCCTTCGGCGATGGCGCTGGGAGCGGCCGATGATGAGGCCTTGGCCGAGCAGGTTGGCGCGGGTGTGGCGCGCGGTTTGGCCAGCATCGGCGTGAACTGGAACTTCGCGCCCGTGCTGGACATCAACAACAACCCGGCCAACCCGGTCATCGCCGAGCGCAGCTTTTCTGAAGATGCCGATGATGTGACCCGTTTGGCCGGCGCCTGGATGCGCGGTTCGCTCAAAGAAGGCGTGGCCTGCTGCGTCAAGCATTTCCCCGGTCACGGCGACACCCATGTGGACTCGCACCTGGCGCTGCCAACGGTGGACAAGAGCCGCGCCGAGCTGGACGCGCTGGAGCTGCGGCCTTTCAAGGCCTTGAGGGACGAAGCACCGGCGGTGATGACCGCCCACATCGTCTACCCTCAGATCGACCCCGAGCACCCCGCCACGCTGTCGACCAAAATTTTGCGCGACATCTTGCGCAATGAATGGGGCTATGACGGCGTCGTCATCACCGATGCCTTGATGATGAAGGCGATCTTCGAGCGCTATGGCTACGCCCGCGCGGCGGTGATGGCCATCCAAGCCGGCGCCGACATGATCTTGGCTCAGGGCGATCTGGAAGAGCAGGGCAAGTCGATTCAAGCACTGAGAGACGCCTTCGCCAGCGGCGAGTTGACGGCCGAGCAGGGCCGCATTGCCTGTGCACGCTTGGACAAGCTGGCGCTGGCCTACCCGGTGCGCCATGACGACTATCAAGGGGCTCCTCGCGAGGCCGATGACGTGCTGATGCGCAAGGCCTGGGCCGCCGGCCTGACCGCGCTGCGCGGCGCCACGCCGCCGGCACTGAATGCAGCTTTGCGCGTGTTCGTGCAGCCCGAGGTGCCTACCGATGGCGTGTCTGAAGCCGGCCCCTTGGGCCAGCAGATCGTCGAGTTGTTTGCCGAGTTTCCGAACGCGCAGATTCAGTATGTAGACGACATCCTGAATCTGGACTGGGCACAAGTGCCGCAAGACGGCCGCGTCAATATCGTGGCCTCCACGCATCGCATGCGCTACGGCGCTAACGCTCAAACTTGGCGGCCTGATCTGCACCTGGTGTTGTGGAACCCGTTTCAGGCCCATGACGTGCCGGCGCCAACTGTTGTGACCTGGGGTTATGCCGATGGCGCTTTGGCGGGCCTGAAGGCGTGGCTGGAAGGGCGCGCTAGCGCCACGGCCACATCGCCTGTCAACCTGGACTGAATCCGGACATCCCATGAGCTCATCCACATTGACCGCCAAGCCGCCCATGAACCCGTCCTCCGGCAAGGCGCGCACACCCGCGACCTGGGTGCTGAGCCTATATTTCCTGCAGGGTCTGCCCTTCTTCATGGTCAATGTGGTGGCCGGGCTGATGCTCAAGAGCCTGGGAGTCTCCAACGAAGACATCACCCGCTGGACCGGCTTGCTGGGCTTGGCCTGGGTGTTCAAGCCCCTGTGGAGCCCATTGCTGGAATTGGCCCCGAGCAAAAAATGGATGGTGATTGCCTTTCAAGGCATCGGCGCCGTAGCCTTGGGGTTGATCGCGCTGTCGCTCAATCTGCCTAACTTCTTTATTCTGTGCATCGCCTTGTTGGCGGTCGCGTCGATCGCCTCGGCCTCGCATGACATCGTTTGCGATGGTCTCTACATCGCCACCCTGAACGGCAAGCAGCGCGCCGTCTGGGCCGGTTGGCTGGGCACCTGCTTCAACGGTTCCAAGTTGTTTGCGATGGGTGGCTTGGTAATTCTGGCCGGCCATCTGGAAAAGAGCGCCGGCCCCGTGGTTGCTTGGGCAACGGTGTTCGCGATTGCCGCGCTGACCATGGCGGTGCTGGCCGGCTATCACGTCTGGGCCTTGCCGGACACGCGCAAGAGCGTTGAGGGTGATGCGGCTGGCGAGGTCGCCGGCACCTTGGGCGATGTGATCCGCAGCTTCTTCCAGTTGAAGGGCGTTTGGACGGCAATTGCTTTCATCTTGCTGTTCCGCGCCGGTGAGTCGCAGGTGCAGGCGCTCGGCCCGCTGTTCATGAAGGACGCGCGCGAACTGGGTGGTTTGGGCATGGCGACCACCGATGTGGGCCTGTCATACGGCACAGCCGGCACGCTGGCCTTTTTGGCCGGCAGCATTGCTTCGGGTTATTTCACGGCCTGGTTGGGCCTGCGCCGCGCGATGTTGTGGCTGCTGCTGGCGATGAATCTGCCGAACTTCGCCTTTTATCTGCTTGCGATGTTCCAGCCGACCGAGTTGTGGGCCATCTCGCTGGCTGTGAGCCTGGAAACCTTTGGTTATGGCTTCGGTTTCGTCGCGGTGATTTTGTTCATGATGCAGTTCGTCGCCAAGAGCAAGTATCAGACTGCGCATTACGCGATTGCGACCGGCTTCATGGCCCTGGGCTATGTGATTTTCAAGTCGGTCAGTGGCGATATCCAGAAGTTCTTGGGCTATCAGAATTTCTTCCTGTGGGTCTTGCTCTCGGCCGTGCCGGTGTTTCTGATGATGCGGATCTTGCCGATCCGCGAGGATGAAGAGGCGCAAGAAAGCAAGCCTGCAGCATGAGTCGCCTTGTCTTGAGGGGCATGCTGAGCTTGTTGGCATTTTGGGGCGCTGCCGCCTGGGCAGCCCCGGAGCGTTTTTTCGACGACTTCAGCTATGCCGACAACGCCGCCATGCAGGCCAAGGGATGGACGCCACGCAACAAAGCGGGTCACCCAGGCGTCGAGGGCGCGACCTGGAGTGCGGCTCAGTTCAGCCTGCTGGATGATCCCTTGAGCAAGGGCAATCGCCTCTTGCGCTTGGCGGCCAGCACCGACGGCAGCGGCGCCGGCACCACGCAGGCACAGTTGTGCCACGCCCGCAAATATCTAGAAGGCACTTACGCCGCCCGCATCCGTTTCAGCGACCAACCGGTGGCCGGCATTGACGGCGACCCGGTGATCCAGACCTTTTATGCGGTGACGCCGCTCAAACACGACTTCGACCCCGAGTTCAGTGAAATGGATTGGGAGTATTTGCCCAATGGCGGCTGGGGCAGCGAGAAGACGCGGCTTTACGGCATCGCCTGGCAGACCGTGCAACTGAACCCCTGGCAGGCGCATAACCAGCAACACGAAGAATTCGGCAGCCTGGACGGCTGGCATCAGCTGATGATGCAGGTCGCCGAAGGTCGCGTGAAACTGTTTCTGGATGGCCGGCAAATCGCCACGCACGGAGGGCGCACCTACCCGGTGTCTCCGATGTCGATCAATTTCAACCTCTGGTTCTCGCCTGGCGGGCTCTTGGCCAAGACCGAGCAGCCGCGTCGCTATGAACAGGATGTCGACTGGGTCTTCCACGCCCGCAACGAGGTCTTGAGCCCGGCGCAAGTGGATGCCGAGGTGGCCAAGTTCAGGGCGGCAGGTGTCAAGCAGACCGATAACGTGCCCGCAGCCAAGCCGGCCTTGAGTAGTCTTTGTGACTTCTGAGTCGCACTTATAAAAATCCGAGATGAGCGTCAACAAGAGATTCGCGTCGGTTGACGCGCTGCGCGGCCTGACGGTGGCGGCCATGTTATTGGTCAACAACCCCGGCAGCTGGAGTTTTGTCTATGGCCCGCTGGAGCATTCCGCCTGGCATGGCTGCACGCCGACAGACCTGATATTTCCTTTCTTCCTGTTCATCGTCGGCGTGTCGATTGCGCTGGCTTTTGGCGGCAGGATTGAGGCGGGTGCTCCAAACGCACCCATGGCGCAAATCGTGATCAAGCGCGCCTTGCGCATCATCGTGCTCGGCATGATCTTGCATGCGCTGGCTTGGTGGCTGATGAGTAAACCCGAGTACCGCATTCCAGGCGTTCTGCAGCGCATCGGTCTGTGTTTTGCTTTTGTCGGGCTGGCCGCTATCTACCTGCGTGCGCGCGCGCAGTGGCTGCTGCTGGCGTCGCTTTTGATTGGCTACGCCGGTCTACTCACCTGGGGCGGCTCGCTCGAGAAAATCGGCAATATAGCCTCGCGCTGGGATGCGTTGCTGCTTGGGCGCTTTGCCCTCGAATGGGCGGCGGCGACCGGTATTGGTCATGATCCAGAAGGCTTGGTCAGCACCTTGGGCGCTTTGTCGACGACGTTGCTGGGCTTGATAGCGGGCCAGTACCTGCGCCGCGCTCAAATCCTTAACTTGATCGCACTTGGCTTGGGCTGCGCGATGCTGGGGCTGATCTGGGCCGAATGGCTGCCGCTGAACAAGCAGTTATGGACGTCCAGCTTTGTGCTGTGGACCGGCGGTCTCGGTGCCTTGGCCTTGGGGCTGGCGCATCAGTTGATCGACAAGGCCGGCTGGCCGCCGATTGGCCGCAGCTTTGGCGTCAACGCGATCGCGGCCTATGCAGGCGCCTGGATGTGCACGGTGCTGCTGGAAGGCTTTGGCCTGATGAAGCCCATCTACGCCGGCGCCTTCGGCTGGCTCGAGCCCTTGGTCGGGCCATATGGTCAGTCACTGGCGTTCGCACTGGCTTTCGTGGGCGTGTGGGCGCTGATAGTGCGTGAGCTGGATAGAAAGAAAATCTATTTCAAGGTGTGAGGTTTCAAAGCGAGCTTCACTTGAAGCCTCTGCGGCCACTGCAATATTGAGCGAGTAGCGGGCTACTGCGGCTTGGCGCTTGAAGGATCGCTGCGTTCAACCTGCCTTGTGGCGGGTTCGAGGTCGCGAGCGACTCGCAAGCCAAAGAAGACGTAGACCGCGTCTGGCTCGTCAGCATTGCGATGGCTGGTCCTGAGTGATTTCGGGTTGTCAAAATAGGAGCCGCCACGAAGGATGCGCTTTTCTTGCTTTGGTGAGCTGACTTGCCTCGCCAGGCCTGCAGGGTGAGCCCCTTGGTAGTTATCGTATTGGGCATCCTCGACCCATTCCCAAACATTGCCCTGCATATCATGCAGCCCAAAAGGATTCGGGATCTTTTGGCCGACCGGATGAGCTTCCCCGCCGCTATTGCCGTTGTACCAAGCAAAGTTCTTCAGGGTCTGAAACGCTTCATCTTGAGCCGGCGTGTCTTGCCCAGCGCGTGCCGCGTACTCCCATTCAGCTTCGCTGGGCAGCCGGAAATTCAAGCCGGTGCGGCTGTTGAGCCTTTTCAAAAACTCTTGAGCCTGATTCCAGGTTACACGCTCAACCGGGCAGCGGCGGCCGCAGGAGGTATTGGCGCTGGGGTTCTTGCCCATGACGGCCTGCCATTCCGCTTGTGTGACCTCATATTTGCCCAGCAAGAAGCTGCGCAGCTTGACGGTGTGAACAGGTTGCTCCGATGGGCTCGCCGTGCTGCCCATATTGAAGCTACCGGAGGGAATCAATACCATGCGCGGGCATGTGTCGCAATCCTTGATGCCCTGCCAAGGCCGCGCGCGCAGTGACTCAAGCATGTCTGGGCTGACGGTCGTGCTAGCGACGATCTCAGGAGCGGCGAGCCCTTCGGTCGTTTTCGCGGTCAATGAGGCCGGGGATGCTGGAAGACTCTTTGTAGTTTGGAGGGTGTGAGTGCTGGGCGCGCTGGCAATGACGGGCTGTACTGAATAGCGTTTAACCATCAGACAGGCACTGAAGAGCTGGGCCCGGGCCTCGGCATTGAGATCGTCCTCAACGGCGGGAAACCGCAGGCCGGGGATTCTTTCGCAGCCCGTCGCACCCCCGCTTTGACTGCTCGAGGAGCATCTCATCTGGTCGGGCAATGATATCGCCGGGGTGATCACCACCATCTTTGGCGGAACTTCCAAAAGGCTGGAGGCTCGGCAGGTATCAAGATCTAAGCGCAAGGCCAGGGATTCCGCCGACTCAGGAGTTTGGACACTTGAACAGCCCACAAAAAAAACCGAAATCAAAGTGAGTGCTGCCAGTTTCCAATACTTCATTCTTCGCCTCGGAGGTAGTAGAGTTGAGTCGGCTACAGAAAATTATGGCGCCGAGCCATAAGCAAGGCATCATAATTTGAATTTGTGAATATTTGTGACTGCACCCCCTTCAGGGGGGTGTGGGTATTATCAAAAGCTGGCCGAAGCTTCCAGAATGAATAACTTGAAGAGCTGTTTGAAGGACTGAAGCTTCGATAAAAACGTTTCAGCTCCGGCCTTGCATGTTTGGCTTCGGGCTAAGGTGTTGTTTTGGGAAAATTGCCATTTCTTTGGAGAAGCAGTCGATGCGAGTCAAAAATATAGCCATCATTGGCGGAGGCACAGCCGGTTGGTTAGCTGCCAATCATTTGGCTGTGGAGCTTCGAGCGGAGCAAGACATCACCATCACTGTGATTGAATCCCCGGAGATTGGCATTATTGGCGTGGGGGAAGGCACGGTTCCGCACATCCGAAAATCGTTGATGAAGTTTGGTATTTCGGAAGCCGATTTGTTGGCGACCTGCGATACAACCTTCAAGGTGGGCATCAAATTTGTTGATTGGATGGCCGCTGGGCCCTCCGGAAGCGAAAATTTCTACTACCACCCCTTTTCTTCGCCTTACCCAGGCGGGATTGACACCAGCTCACTGTATTTGCAACAGGCTGAAACTACTGAATTTGCTACGGTGACAGAAGTGCCGGGCTTGGCAGAGGCGATGAAAGCCCCCAAGAAAATAGAATCCCCGCCATTTGAGGGGCCGGTCAACTATGCTTACCATTTTAATGCCGTGAAGTTTGGCCAATTGCTGGCCAAGAATGCGGTGCAAAAGTTGCGAGTTAAACACAAGCTTGCCACCATCATTGATGCGTGCCTGAATGAAAAGGGAGAGGTCGATTATTTGTTGACCCAAGAGGGCGAGCGCCTTCATTATGATTTTTACGTCGACTGCACGGGCTTTAATTCCCTGCTGCTGGGCAAACTTTACCAAGTACCCTTCGTTGATAAGTCGGCGCAGATATTGACTGATACGGCTTTGGCTGTACAAATTGCGACCGAGCCGGCTTGTGATATTCCTCCCTACACACTTGCGAAGGCGCACCAAGCGGGTTGGCTTTGGGATATTCCTTTGACAAATCGGCGCGGTGTGGGCTTTGTTTACGCCAGTGCGCACATGACGCAAGAGCAGGCCCTGAAGGGCTTGGCGGCTCATCTTGGCATGGATGCAGAACGGCTCTCGCCGCGCAGAATCCCAATGAAAATCGGCTATCGCGAGAAATTTTGGTGCAAAAACGTGGTGGCTCTAGGCTTGGCCCAAGGCTTTGTGGAGCCTTTGGAGGCGACCTCTATTTTTGTAACTGACTTGGCCGCCGATTTGTTTGCTAGGAATTTCTCGGTTGACAAGTCCGGCATGTCAGTTGCCGCGGATTATTGCAACAAAGTCATCTCATACACGTGGGAGCGTGTAATGGATTTTGTTCAATTGCATTACTGCATTTCAGACCGGCGCGACTCCGACTTTTGGCGCCTAAATACCATGGAGCCCAAGTTGTCGGATGTTTTGGCGGAGCGACTTGCCATGTGGAAATTCAATGCCCCCAAGAAATCTGACTTCTTCAGTCGTTTTGATTTATTTGACGTGGAGAACTTTTTGTTTGTTTTGTACGGTATGAAATACAAAACGATCAAGAAAAACATGACGCAAGCAGAGCTGCAAGCCTTCACGCGTGAACTTCAAAACGTCAGGAACACAGAAAGTGTTTTGGCCAAGGAACTCATCGGTCACCGCGAATGGATCGATGGATTTTTGGCAGCTTACAAAAGCATGCGCCCTGCTTGATTCATCAATGCGCAGCGCAGCTCTTTTTATAGCAAAGTAAATCATGACTAATAAAATTTCTGTTCGCATGCCACCTGATATTCAGTCCGTGACAGTGGGCGGGCATCAGGTCGTTTTTATCGATGACTTTTTGACAGAGCCCGAGTTAATGCTTGCGGCTGCCAGTGAAAGCAAGTTTCTCCCATGCCCGGGTTTTGATCAGAAAAAGGGATATCCAGGCATCCGCGCAACGGCGCCGGCCGAATACTCCAATGCCTTGGTCGAATTGGTGGACCCGTTGATCAAGCTGAATTTCCAAGTGCCGGAGCATCTTGATTTACGAAAGAGTGAATGTGAGTTTTCACTGACAACGGTGGCGCCCGACGGTTTGGGCATGATGCAAAGGACGCCGCATTTTGATTCGGTCTCACCGCACCATATGGCCGTACTTTTGTATTTGTGTGGTCCGGAGCATGGGGGGACCGGTTTTTATCGACATGTGGCCACCGGTATTCAAAGAGTCACGCCTGAGAATTGCCGGCATTATTCAGATGTCTATTGCGAGGAGTTGCGTGAGGCCGATCCAAGCCCGAGGTACTTTGATGACTCCGATCAACGTTTTACCTTCTTAGGGATGATGCCAGCCCGCTTCAACCGTTTGGTGTTGTACCCAGGCAGCTTGCTGCACAGCGCTTGCATCAATCCGAGTATCGGCATTTGCGATGACCCACGCAAAGGGCGTTTGACTGTGAATACTTTTTTCGATTTTTGATAACACCAAGCTCAAATAAAAAAAGCCCGGCGAGTGCCGGGCTTTTTGCTTTCAAGACTTAAACCGGATCAGAACTTGGCGCTGATGCCCACGCGGTAAGTACGCTCACCCATGAAGGACCAAGCTGGATAACCCACTTTCAATGGTGCCTTGACGGTGGTGTCTACGCCTGCTGCGCCAAACTGGACGTCATCAGCTGCAAGCAGGTTGGTGGCATCAAAGTTCAGGCGAATGTTCTTCGTGATGTTGTAGCCCAGGCCCAGGTCCAAGGTGCCGAAACCTTCGTGCATACGGTTACCGTACCAGCCGGTTTCACGAATCATGTACTCCGAGCGATAGTTGTAGGCCATACGGGCAGAGAAGTCCGCCATTTCGTAGTAGCCCACCACGTTGTACGTGTGCTTGGAGGCCAAGGTGAACAGCGCGCGCCGGTCTTGGAAGCTCTCGCCTGGGGCGGTGGCATCCGAGTAGGTGTAGTTCGCTGCAACGCCAAAGCCGTTGTCGAAGGCATGGTTGATTTGCGCTTCCAAGCCCCTGATCTTGCCGCCGCCAGCGTTGACGAACTGGTTGACTGTCCAGCTGTCCTTGCCGCTATCTGGGCTGATCACACCGATCTTTTGGTCAACCTTGGTGTTGGTCGTGATGAAGTTGTTGATGTCCTTGTAGAACACACCGCCGGCGACCAAATTGCCCTTGCCGTAGTAGTACTCCAAACCGAGGTCGAACTGAGTCGACTTTTGCGGCTTGAGGCCCACATCGCCGAAAGTCATCGTCTCGTTGCCCGCGACGGTGTCCTTCCATCCGCTTTGGCTGGCCAGGAACATATTGTCAAAGTTTGGACGAGTGATGGCTTGACCCGCAGCCATACGCAGCAATGTGTTCTTCTGCAGGGTGTAGGCGACGTTCAACGATGGCAGCCAGTCGCTATAGCTCGCATCCTTCGATGTCCGGTTCTTGCTCCAGCCTTGGTTCTGGTCAATATCACCGGTTGCCAGTGGCGTACCGTCGAAGGCATAACCAGTTCCAGTCACCTTGGAACTGATATAGCGCAGGCCGAAGTTACCGCGCCACTGGTCTTTCTCAAACTCGAACATGCCGTAGGCAGCGGTGTTCTTCTCTTTAATGATGCCCAAGCCGCCACGCTCTTCGGTCCAGCCCGTCACGTTGGCATTGGTATTAGCCATCATGCCGCCGATGTTTGGCTTTGGCGAATTCCAGCCGTTCGTGCCCATGGCGATATTGCCGTTGTACAGGCTGGCGGTATCAGCCTCAATGGCGGTGGCGGCAAAACTCGCCCGGTCGGTGCTCTTCTTGAACTCGTGATCGGTGGCACGCACGCCAGTCTTGAACGAGTTGATGGGGCCCAGTTCCAGGTCCATGGTCAGGTCAGCCTGGGCGTAAGTTTCTTTGTCCGAGTTTGGACCGCGTGAAGTTGCCCAAGAGCCGGCAGGACCTGTTTTTGCTGGCAGATTAGACAGAGCGACGTTTTGGTTCGCGCCAGGATTGACCGAAATTTGCTTGCCCGTTGCGTCGATGGAACCGACCCACTTCGGCAAAGAGCTGCCAGCCGTCCACCAACCGTATGAATAGTTAGTCGTCTGCGAGGTACCGCCTTCGGCCTTCGTCGAGCCGGCTGCGGCGTCAACCTTGAATGTGTCGGCGCGGAATGTTCCGGTCAGTGCCAGAGTGTCCGAGGTCATCTTGCCGGTACGAGCCCAAGTTTGCACGAAGGCGTCCGTCGCGTTCGCAGCGGTGATGTCGCTCTTGGTGCACAAGCCAGCAGCATTCTTCTGCGAGCAAGCATCTGTTTTGGCGTTGCCTGGGAAGATGTAGTGGCTGGTATTCGAGTTGTCACCCGTCAGTTCCAAGGCCAAGTAGTTCAGGCCCAGGTCAATCGACTTGGTTGGGCGAGCTTGCAGCGCCACATTGACGGCGGTGCGCTTGCGGTCTTGAACAAAAGTTGTCGGGGCGACGTCGCCGGACCAGCGTGCGTCGGACTCAATGCCGCGACGAATGTACTCGGAGTCCTCGTAAGCGACGGCGATCAGGGCGCCGAATTTCTTCTGCGAATCCTTCCAGCTGTACAGGCCTGAAACTTCCTTGCTCAGATCATCGCTGACCGAGCCTTTGCCCAGCTTTGCGCTGACGAAGGCTGTGTTGGCATCCAGATCCAAAGGCTTGCGTGTCCGCACGATGACGGTGCCGCCGATGCCGCCTTCCGTCAAATCAGCTTGAGCCGACTTGAAGACTTCCATGCCGCCGATGAGTTCGGCCGGCAGCAGGGAGTAATTGAACGAGCGGTCAATGGTCTGTTGGTCATACCAACCGGTCGATGCAACGGATTGACCGTTCAGCGTGGTGTAGGTCATTTGCGGGTCGGTGCCGCGAATCGAGACCGAGGCGCCTTGGCCGAAAGCACGACCGACAGTAACGCCAGGAATACGACCCAAGGCCTGGCCCACGTCGCTGTCCGGCAGCTTGCCGATGTCTTCTGCAGAAACAGCATCAACGACGGCGCTAGCACCCTTCTTGATGTTGGCTGCGCTTTGCAGCGAAGCGCGGATACCAGTGATCACAACCGCTTCAAGTTGGGCTGTGTCTTGTGCCGCAGCTGGAGCAGTTGCTGCTTGCTGCGCCTGTGCAGCCATAGTGATGCTCAGCAGCGTCATCGTGACGGCAGCTGCGATAGGGCTCTGTTTGACCTTCATTTCTTTTCCTTAAATTGGCCAAGAGATAACTAATTAACAACTCGGCCTGTTTCCACTTGGTACCTCAGCTCTGGCGGTCGTTTTTTTGTGACCGCTCAAGGCTTGACACCGCTAAAGACATACGAATGCAACCAATGCCATGCCACTATACGGCTCGGTAGTGCCACTTTGCTACCACTTTTATGTCCGTGTTTTCCCTGCTGTGGCGGCGCCGCCACCGAAATGTTCAAGCTTGCATGCTTGGCCTGGCTACCTTTCTTTCGGCGGCGGCTGGACCGGGAAAATCAACGAGAGAAGGTCCAGCGTCGAGCTAAGCGCCCTGTTCATGGCGTGTGGCGAGCGCTCAAGCTGGGGTAAATACTGCTCCGCTCCGCAAAGTTTTAAAAGTGCGTGAAAGCAGAAATTGCCTTGTCGGTGTCGTTTTGTGGCCTTCTTGCGACGGCCTTTTTGCTTGCCTCTTACTCCTTCAATTGACTTGGCGAGCTTGTGGTAGGTAGCTGATTGGTATCTGGCGCGGGTGTGTGGTGGTATTGACTTGGTTGTCGGGGTTCAGCTGACTTCACGCTGTCTAGGGCGGCTTGGTGCCGAGGTTCTTCGCCAGAGTTCAAGAAAGTTGTTTGCACTGCAAAAATGCTGTGCTATAGTTGCGGGCTTGCCTCGGAGGGGTGGCCGAGTGGTTAAAGGCAGCAGACTGTAAATCTGCCCGCTAACGCGTACGCTGGTTCGAATCCAGCCTCCTCCACCAAGGCAAACGCTTTTCTTGATTCGAGTCGCCGGCCGGTCCGGCGGCTCGATCCCAGGAGGGTTGTTAGAAGTAAGGCAAGCAAGGCTCCCGGGCGGGAGTAGTTCAATGGTAGAACTCCAGCCTTCCAAGCTGATCACGCGGGTTCGATTCCCGTCTCCCGCTCCAGTGTTTTTGGTGTCGGTTTGTGTTGTTTGTAAGTCGTCGATACTGGTTTGCGGTTTTGAGTCAAGTCTCCAAACCTGTGTCGATGCCCATGTGGCTCAGTGGTAGAGCACTCCCTTGGTAAGGGAGAGGTCACGCGTTCGATCCGCGTCATGGGCACCACCTGTTTTCTTCTTCTAGTCTGTACTGATACTCTCTCGGAGCGCAGAAATGGCAAAAAGCAAATTTGAACGTACCAAGCCGCACGTC
>NZ_JAJIRQ010000015.1 GCF_025717605.1 Paucibacter sp. TC2R-5
GTTCGACCTTATCAGGTGTCTACTGAAACGGGTGAAGTCCAGACACAGGATTGACCATATTTGGGCTGCGATGCCGATTCGCCGATGATCGGAACTGGCGACCGGGAACTCAAGTACTGACGGGCATGTGCGCGCGCATGCTTGATCACGCCGTCAGCTGGCACGTCGGCCAGCTTCGGTTTCGAAATAAAACTGGCCCTCGGCAATTCAAGAAAACCCTAGTTGAAACCCTCCTTCCAACTTAGGGGGGGGGGCATTGCGGCCTGGAAGGGCATAACCTAGCATCCCATCGGATCTGAGTTTATTGGCATATTTTAGGGGTCCCGATGTTGAATTCGAATCGTGTATTCAAGGCAGGTCAGATGTTCATGGCGGTTGCAGCGCTGGCAATCAGCGCGGCAGTTTCAGGGTCGCCTATCGAGGTCACCGGCCCGTCGGGCGCTGTGGTGGTCGGTGACACGCACGTCACGTTCACGATCAGCGACACCAACCCGGCCGATGGACTCGATGCGAGCCTGGGCTTATACAACGCCGACTTCGGCTTCAGCTACGACCCCACCAAGCTGCGCTACCTCAGCACGGTTGCGATCTTCTCCGACGGTTTTGCCGCCGGCCCCGACCTCACTACCGATCCCGATCCGGCCGGTACGTTCCAGGTCGGCTTCCTCGCCGGCAGCCAGCCTGTGGCGGGCAACGCCTTGTTCTCGATCACCTTCGAGGCCCTTGCCGCTAGCAGTGCTGGCACGGCGTTGAACATTTTTCTACCCGGAACCGGCGCTTACGGTGACCCGTCGGTGGGCAACACCTTCGGTCCCGGCAGCAGCGGGCCGGTCGTGATCAATGATGCAACGCCGCCCGTGCCCGAGCCACAGAGCTTGGTCCTGCTCGCCGTCGGCGGCATGGCCTTGTGGGGCGCGCGCCGCCGCAGCCCCGAAGCGGCCCGCCAGTGCTGACCTCCCGGCCACCTCGCTCAATCCTCGTCCCTTCGCCTTTCGCGACGAGCATATTTCACTGTAGACCTGCCGGAGGGTGGATCGATGATCGCGTCCGCTGAAACACGCGCCGGCACAGCACGTGGCGTGTCCGCTGCGGCCCCGCCAGGGGTGCAAACGACGGCCAGCCTGCGTACCGCCCCGGATGCGCGAAGCTTCTTGTATCAATGGCTGCTGCTGTTGATTGCGCGCTCCCCAGGCCTTACCGGCGCGCTGGTGCTGACACTCGACAGCGGCGGCGCACTAGTGCCTGCTGCGATGTGGCCAGACGCCATCGGTGATATATCCGAACTTGCCGGGCCGACGCAGCGCTGCGTGGACGAGGGTCAGGATGTCGTTCATCCCTTGCCTGATGGCCCGCGCGGCTCGGCCCGTCAGGTGCTCGCCTCGCCGGTCTTCAGCGATGACAAATTGGTCGCCGCGATCGTGCTGGTCGTGCAGCGTGCCAGCGCCGAAGCGATCAGCCGCATCCTGGCCGATCTGCAATGGGGGGCGGGTTGGATCGACGCCCTGCAGCGCCAGCGGCTCTCCCAGGCGCAGATCAGCGGCCTGGCCCGTTCGCAACAGGCGCTGGACATGCTGGCTGTGCTGGCCGCACACGACAAGGTGGACGACGCCTGCGCCGCGATGGCGGCCGAGCTGGCCCGCATCAGCGCCTGTGAGCGGGTGGCCATCGGCTTGGTCACGGGCAAACGGTTGCGCCTGACCGCGCTCTCGCAGGCCGCCTGGTTCGAGCGCCGCAGCGCCATGGCAGTGCAGTTCGAGACGGCGATGAGCGAGGCGGTGGAGCAGCGTGCCGTGCTGTCTTGGCCCTCGTCCACCGGGGCCGATCCGGGCCTGATCGTCAACGCCCACCACGCGCTGGCCACCGCCCTGGCCAGCGAGGCGGCGGTGTTGACCGTGCCCATCGTCGCCGGGACGCGGGCAGTCGGGGCCGTCACCTGGCAGCTGCCGCCGGACCGGCTGACGGCTGATTTCATCTCCCAGGCCGAGGCGCTGGCCGTCGTGCTGGCCCCGTTGCTTGCGAGGCTAGCCGATCAGTCGCGCTGGTGGGCGGGCAAAGGGCCGGCGGCGCTGCAGCGTGGCTGGGCGGGTTTACGCGATCCGCGCCGGCCGGGCTTTGCGGTGGCGAGCGTCGCCGCGCTGCTGGTGCTGGCGGCGATCAGCCTGATCCCGACGACCTACCGCGTGCCGGCCCGTGCCGCACTCGAGGGCCAGGTGCAGCGCGTGATCGCTGCGCCCTTCGAAGGCTTCATCGTTGAGGCCCCGGCCCGTGCCGGTCAGACCGTCACGCGCGGCACCCTGCTGGCGCGGCTGGACGACCGTGATCTGAAGCTGGAGCAGCAGCGCCTGAACGCCGAGCTGTCGCAGGCCGAGAAGAAGCGCGACGACGCGCTGAGCCGCCACGACCGGGCCGAGCTGGCCGTGCTGTCCGCCCAGGTGGCCGAGACGGACGCGCGGCTGGGCCAGGTCGAGGAGCGGCTGCTGCGCACGCGCATCGAAGCGCCGTTCGATGGCGTGCTGGTCAGCGGCGACCTGTCGCAGCAGATCGGCGCGCCGATCGAGCAGGGCAAGACTTTGTTCGAGCTGGCCCCGCTGACCGGTTTCCGCGTCGCGCTGAAGGTCGACGAGCGCGATGTGCGCGCGGTCGCACCCGGCCAGGGCGGCCACCTCGTGCTCTCGGGCATGGCGGGCGAGCCGCTGGCCTTCACCGTGCGCCATGTGTCGGTGGCCGGCGTCGAGGACGGCCAGAACATGTTCCGCGTCGAGGCCGATATCGCCCCCGCCGCCAACAGCACCACAACGAAGGACCAGCGCCTGCGCCCCGGCATGGAGGGTGTGGGCAAGATCGACGCGACCGAGCAGCACCCGCTGCTGTGGATCTGGACGCACCGTTTCGTCGACTGGCTGCGCATCACCACCTGGCGCTATCTGCCCTAGCACGCGATGAGCCTGGACTACCACTCCGGCAACTGGTATCGCGTGGCGTCCGTGCGGCCCCGGCTCGCCGGCCATATGCAGGCGCAGCGCCAGCTGTACCGTGGCGTGGCCTGGTATGTGTTGATCGACACCGTCAACCAGCGCAGCCTGCGGCTGACTCCGGCCGCCTGGCATGTGGTCTCGCGGATGGATGGCCGGCGCACGGTGCAGGCCTTGTGGGATGACGCGGTGCTGCGTCTGGGCGCGGCCGCGCCGCCGCAGGACGAGCTGATCGGCCTGCTTGCGCAGCTGCACGAAACCGATGCCCTGCTCAGCGATGTGGTGCCCGATCTGGACGATCTGCTGCGCCGTCGCGACCGCCAGCGCGGCGAGGCCTGGAAGCGCAGCCTGATGAACCCGCTGTCGATCCGCCTGCGGCTGTGGGACCCCGATCCCTTCCTCGCCCGCACGCTGCCGGCAGTCCGCTGGCTGTTCAGCCCGGCGGGCGTGCTGCTCTGGCTGGCGCTGACCCTGCCCGCGCTGGTCCTGGCGGGCCTGCACTGGACGGCGCTGACCCACAACGTCAGCGACAAGCTGCTCAGCGCCGGCAATCTGCTGAGCCTGTTCTTCGTCTACCCGGTCGTCAAGGCGCTGCACGAGATGGCCCATGCCTACGCCGCCAAATGGGGCGGGGCGGCGGTGCATGACATGGGCCTGATGTTCCTCGTCTTCGCGCCCGTGCCCTACGTCGATGCCTCGGGCAGCAGCGCCTTTGCCGACAAGCGCAGCCGCGCGCTGGTGGCGGCGGCCGGCATGTTGATGGAGCTGCTGCTGGCGGCACTGGCGCTCTATGTCTGGCTGGCGGTGGAGCCGGGCATCGTGCACGCGCTGGCCTATGACGTGATGCTGATCGGCGGCGTCTCGACCCTGCTGTTCAACGGCAATCCGCTGCTGCGCTACGACGGTTATTTCGTGCTCTGCGACCTGATCGAAACGCCCAATCTGGCCCAGCGCGCCAACCAGCTCTGGATGTTCTGGCTGCGCCGCCATGCGTTCGGCCTGACGCAGGCCCAGCCACCGCACGCCACGCCCGGCGAGCGGCGCTGGATGGCGCTCTACGCGCCGCTGTCGCTGGCCTATCGGGTCAGCATCACCGTCGGCATCGCGCTCTTCCTGGGCCATGAATACCTGTACGTCGGCCTGGCCGTCGGCGTCTGGGGGCTGATCATGCTGCTGGTCTGGCCGCTGCTGAAGGGGCTGCGCTATCTGTGGAGCAGCCAGGAGATCGCCGGGCGGCGCGCGCGGCCCTATGCCGTCAGCGGCCTCGCGGTGGCGCTGCTGGCCGTGGGGGTGTTCGGCCTGCCCGCGCCGTTGACCGTCTACGCGCAAGGCGTTGTCTGGCCGGCCGAGAACGCGCATCTGCGCGCGGCAGAGCCGGGCCTGGTCAGCGTGGTGGCCGTCAAGCCGGGCGATGCGGTGCTGGCCGGGCAACTGGCCGTCAGGCTGAGCAATGACAAGCTCGACACCGAGCTGGGCGCGGCCGCCGCTCGTGACGACAAGCAGCGCCTGGGCTATCTGACGACCCTGGCCGGTCTGCGCAGCGGCAGTGCGGCCGAGCAGCCCGGCCATGGCCGTGTGGCGCTGGCCGTCCAGCAGCAGGATTGGCAGCGTGCCAGCGACGAATATGCCCATGCCGAGGCCAGCCTGGCCCGGCTCGATGTGGCGGTGCGCCGCGATGGCCGCATCGAGCTGCCGCGCGCCGAAGACCTGCCCGGCCGCTGGCTGAAAAAGGGCGAGCTGTTCGGCCATATCGTCACCGGCGATGCGCCGACCGTGCGGGTGGTCGTGCCGCAGGACGATATCGACCTGGTGCGCGCCCAGCTGCTGCGCGTCGAGGTGAGGCTGTCCGGCGACCTGGGCCGCGTCTGGCCCGCCACCGTGCTGCGCGAAGTGCCGGCCGGGGACGACGGCATGCCGGCCATGGCCTTGGCGCTCGATGGCGGCGGCCTGATCGCGGTCGACGCGCGCGACAGCAGCCATCCGCGCGCGCTGAACCGGGTCTTCCAGTTCGATTTGCTGCTGCCGGCCGAGGCTGCCGCGGCCCAGATCGGCGAACGCGCCCATGTGCATTTCGTCCACGCCGCCGAGCCGATGGGCAGCCAGCTGCTGCGGCGGCTGCGGCAGTTGTTGCTCACTCAACTGGCGCTGTAAAGATGCTGCGCCGCGCACTCGCCCTCCAGCCCGCCGGTCTCGGCGCTGCGCCCTGGGTCGAGGCGCAGGAGTCGCGGCAGAACGGCTTTGACCGCTGGCTGCTCGATCTGGCCGGGCGCTTCGCCGTGGCCGCCTCGGTGCTGCCGCGCTGGCAGCTCAGGCGCTTCGCCAAGGCCGTGCTGGCGCGTGAGGCGGCGCTGCTGCCGCTCGACGATGCGGCGCTGCGCCAGCGCGCGCAGGCGGTCGCCCAGGCGCTGCGGGCCGAGGGTCTGCTGGCCCGCCATGTGGCCGACAGCTTTGCGCTGGTCCGCGAGGTCGCCGGCCGGCAACTCGGCAAGCGCCACTTCCCGGCGCAGCTGATGGGGGGACGGGTGATGCTGGCCGGGGCGATGGCCGAGATGCAGACCGGCGAGGGCAAGACGCTGACGGCCCTGCTGCCGGCCGTGACGATGGCGCTGGCCGGGGTGCCCGTCCATGTGGTCACCGTCAACGACTATCTGGCCGCCCGCGATGCCGCCACCCTCGAGCCGGTCTATGAATTTTTCGGCCTGCGGGTGGGCCGTGTGCTGCCCGAACAGCAGCCGCCGGAGCGGGCCGTCGCCTACCGCTGCGACGTCGCCTACTGCGTCAACAAGGACCTGACCTTCGACTATCTGCGCGACCGCATCGAGGTGCTGGCCGGGCGGCTCGGCGCGCGCTCGGCGGTCGCTGCATTGCCGGGGCGCAGCAAGGCCGCGCAAGCGACGATGCGCGGCCTCTGGTTCGCGGTGATCGACGAGGCCGACAGCATCTTCATCGACGAGGCCCGCACGCCGCTGATCATCACGCGCGGCGCGGTGGGCATCGACCCGGTGCGCCGCTGCGACGCCGCCCTGGCCCTGGCCAGCCGGCTCGAACTCGGCCTCCACGGCCTGCTGCGCCCACGCGAGCGCCATGTGCTGCTGACCGAGGCCGGGCGCAGCGCCGTCGCCGCCGTCTATGAATCGGCGCTGCCCGCCGCGCGGGTCGAGCGCGAGCGGCTGATCGAGCAGGCGCTCAACGCCCTGCATTGCTACCAGCGCGACCGGCATTACATCGTGGTCGACAGCAAGGTGCAGATCGTCGACGAGTACACCGGCCGCGTGATGCCCGACCGCTCCTGGGAGGGCGGCCTGCAGCAGCTGATCGAGCGCAAGGAAGGGCTCGCGCCCAGCGAGGCGCGCGAGACCACCGCCCGCATCACCTACCAGCGGATGTTCCGCCGCTATCTGCGCGTCGGCGGCATGAGCGGCACCTTGACCGAGGTGGCCGGCGAGCTGAAGTCGGTGCTGGGCGTGGCGGTGGTGCGCATCCCGACGCACCGGCCGGTTCAGCGGCGCTCGCTCGGCACGCATCTGTTCGCGGCCAGCGGCGCTCGTGACGCGGCGGTGCTGGCCGCCGCCCAGCGTGAGACCGCGCGCGGCCGGGCGGTGCTGATCGGCACGCGCTCGGTGGCGGCGTCCGAGCGCATCGCCGCGCTGTGCGCGCAGGCCGGTCTGCGCCACACGGTGCTCAACGCCAAGCAGGACGCCGACGAGGCCAGCGTCATCGCCGCTGCCGGGCGCGCGGGCCAGGTGACGGTGGCGACCAATATGGCCGGCCGCGGCACCGACATCGAGCTCGACGCCGAGGTCCGCGCCGCCGGCGGCCTGCATGTGATCCTGACCGAATTCCATGACTCCACCCGCATCGACCGTCAGCTGTTCGGCCGCGCCGGGCGTCAGGGCGATCCGGGCAGTTACGAATGCCTGGTGTCGCTGGCCGACGAGCTGTTCGTCAGCCATGCGCCGCGCCTGGCCACCTGGCTGAGCCAACGTTTTTCTGAAGCCGCCGAACTGCCGGGCTGGACCGCCGCCCTGCTGCGCCGGGTCGCCCAGCAGGCGGCCGAAGCCCACCATGCCGAGATCCGGCGCCACACGCTGGCGCAGGAACGTGAAACCGACCGCTTGCTGGCCTTTGCCGGTCAGCCCGAGTGATGCCATGTCCAAAGCCCTTGTCTTGATCCTTGTCAGCGCCGCCGCCCAGGCCGCGGAATTCGACTGCGTGCTGGAGCCGCGCCAGACGGTCGAGCTGCGCACCCCGGGGACCGGGCTGATCGAGCGGGTCAACACCGACCGCGGCCAGTTCGTGCGCCAGGGCCAAGTGCTGGTCGAGCTGGACTCCGGCGCGGAGCGTGCCGCGCTCGACGTGGCCAAGCACCGCGCGACGATGGAGGGGGCCTTGCGCTCGGGCGAGAGCCGGCTCGCGTACGCGACGATGAAGCTCGTTCGCCGCGATAACCTGGTGCGTGACAACTTCATCTCCAAGCAGGACCGCGATGAATCGGCGACCGAGAAAAAGCTGGCCGAAAGCGAGCTGCAGGACGCGCGCGACAACCACCGCCTAGCCCAGCTCGAGGTCAAGCGCAATGACGAGCTGATCCGCCTGCGCGTGCTGAGGAGCCCGGTCAGCGGGGTGGTCACCGAGCGCAATATGAATCCCGGCGAGATGGCCGACCCGGCCGAGAGCAAGAAGCCCATCCTGCGCGTGGCTGATATCGTGACGCTGCACGCCGAAGCCATCCTGCCCGCCGAGGTCTACGGCTTCATCAAGATCGGCCAGAAGGCGACGATCCGCGCCGACGGGGCCGTCAAGCTGGTGACGGTCGGCACGGTCAAGGTGATCGACCGCGTGCTCGACGCCGCCTCCGGCACCTTCGGCACCCGGCTCGAAGTGGCCAACCCGAATTTGACGATTCCGGCCGGCATCCATTGCAAGGTCGAGTTCGCCGATGTGCCCGCCCTGGTCTCCAACCCGGCGCGGCGCGTCAGGCCCAAGCCGCCCACGTGACGCAGCGGGCATGCCCTAGCCAAGTTTTACGCCAGATCCCTTCATGCAGATGGCACTGGCCCGGTAAAGAACAGATGGAGACGACGAAATGAATGCAATCGAACCGATCTTTGCGAACCTTCGTGCCAAGTTCAAGGCCGCCGCGCGCGGTGAAAAACTGCCCTTCCGCCGCACGCTGATTGCCGAATCGCTGGAAAAGCGCGTGCTGCTGGCGGCCGACCCGCTGTCGGTGGCCCGGGTCACCGGCAGCATCGACAGCGCGGGCGAGGTCGATCATTTCACCTTCCATCTCGACAGCGCGGCGCGGTTGTCCTTCGACAGCCTGATCGAAAACGGCAATCTGCACTGGAACCTCAGCGGCCCGTCGGGGGCCATCGTCAGCAACGAGTATTTCCGCGCGCTCAGCGGCAACGGCGGCAGTTACGCGCCGCTCGATCTGGCGGCCGGCGACTACACGATCGACGTCAACGGTCAGGGCGACACGACCGGGGCCTACGACATGCGCCTGCTCGACTTGGCCCGCGCCACGCCGATCGCGCTGGAAACGCCGGTCACCGGCAGCTTCGACGCCAACGCCGAGACCTTGGCCTTTGTGTTCGACGGCACGGCCGGCGACCGGCTGTTCCTGGACATCACCCAGAACGCCGGCACCTACCTGCGCGTCTACGACCCCTATGGCCAGCAGATCAACAGCGGCTACGGCGATTACTACAGCAACACCCTGCCGACCCTGGCCTACACCGGCCGCTACACCGTGCTGCTCGACAGCCAGGCGGCGACGGGCGCGGGCTACGGCTTCAGCCTGCATCGCAGCGTCTCGCCGGTGCAGGAGCTGGGCAGTTGGAGCGGCGCGGCGCTGCCGGTGAGCGGCACGCTTTCCGGCCCGCAGGACACGGCGGTGATCCACTTCACGCTGGCGACCGACCGCACGGTGGCGCTCGATTCGCTGACCGGCAACGACCAGATGCTGCTGTCCCTGATCGGCCCGAACGGCGGCGTGGTGATCGATGCCAATGGCCAGTCCATCAGCAACCGTGCCCTCAACAGCTATGTCGACTACGGCTACTACGGCAGCAGCTTCGCCAACTTGAAGGCCGGCAACTACACCTTGACCATCACCGGCAACGGCGGCACGACCGGGGCCTATGCCCTGCAACTGCTGGACGTGGCCGCCGCCACCGTCATCAGCAAGGGCGCGGTCGTCAGCGGGCAGCTCTCGCCCGCCAACAGCCTGCAGATCTACCAGTTCAGCGCGACGGCCGGCGACAACATCAATTTCGACGCGCTGAGCACCGGCCCCGGTTCGCCCAACGTCAAACTGCTCGACCCTTCCGGCCGCTACATCACCTGGGCCTCCAGCTTCTACGACCTCAACAACCTGAGCCTGGCCAGCACGGGCGTCTACACCCTGTTCGTGTCCGGCGAAGACTACCGTGACGCCGTCAACTACGGCCCCACTGACTACAGCTTCCAGCTGGTCGACAACGGCAACACGCCGGTCGTGCTGCCGGTGGGCACGCCCATCAATCTGGGCGATGTCCAGGTGGGCAGCCTGGCCGGGCTCGGCGACACCCAGGTCTACAACTTCACGCTCAGCGAAGACAAGACGATTTATTTCGATCCGGAATCGGTGCCGGCCGACTACTACACCTATTGGTCCCTGCAGGGGCCACGCGGCGTCGAGGTCACCGATTCGCACTTTGGCTGGTACGGCGAGGAGGGCGCGCGCGTGCTCAAGCTCGTCGCCGGCAGCTATGCGCTGACCGTCCGCTCGGCCAATGCAGCCTCGCCTGAATTCAGTTTCCGCCTGGTCGACCTGGCCGCCGCGACGGCCCCATTGGCGCTCAACACCGACACCGCCGGCCAGCTCAGCCCAGGCAGCGCTGCTGCCGCCTACAGCTTTGACGCCACCGCCGGCCAGCATGTGTTCTTCAAGGCCACCAACACCGACAACGGTGGTCTGCGCTGGCGGCTGCTGGGGCCGGACGGCAACGAGGTGGTGGGCAACACCGGTTGGGGCGATTGGGAAAGCAATCTCGCCAGCAGCGGCAAGTACACCGTGCTGATCGAGGGCTACAACAGCATCGGTGCCGCGCCGATCAACTACCGCTTCGGCATCTACTCGGCGGCCAACAAGCAGGCTGTGTATGACCCGGCCGCCAGTTCGGGCCTGTCCCCGCAGTGGACGAGCGACGGCGCGCAGGCCGCGCTGGCCTTCAACGCCCAGACCGATGTTATCGTCACCGCCAACCCGGCGCTGAACCTGAGCAACGATGTCAGCTTCCAGACCCGCGTCAAGATCGATGCTTTTGACCAGACTTGGCAGTCCATCGTCTACAAAGGTGGCAGCACCACCAGTGGCGGTGACCGCAGCTACAGCTTGTGGCTCAACGCCAATGGCAGCCTCGACCTGAGCACTTCGGATCAATACGGCGAGCTGCAGCTGAGCAGCCCGGTGGGGTCGATCCAGGCCGGGCAGTGGTACGACATCGTCGGCGTGATCGACCGCACCAACAGCAAGCTGCGCATCTACATCAATGGTGCCCTTGCCGCTTCGGGTGATCTGCGCACGATTTACGGCGGTGCCAAGGTGCAGGACACGCCGCTCTACCTCGGCCGCTCCTACGAAGGCTGGGGCCAGGACGACGGACAGTTGCGCGGCGCGATGAGCGAGTTCCGGCTCTGGGACACGGCACTGACCGCGACCGACGTGAGCGGCCTGCAAGGCACGCCGCCGAGCGCCGCCGACCCCCACCTCAAGGCCTGGCTCAAGTTCGACGAAGCGGCCGGTGCCACCTTGGCCGATGCCTCGGCCAGCGGCCTCAGCGCCCGCGTCCACAACCGCTTCGAGGGCCTCACCGGCGTGGCCGCCGGGACCATTGACGTGCCCGGCCAGACCTTTACCTACACGCTGAGCCTGCCCGAGGCCAAGACCTTCTATCTCGACTCGCTGACCGGTATTTCATCGAACAACGGCTACTACCCGTTCAATCTGCAGATCAGCGGCCCGCGCACCGGCTTCAACGAGAACCTGACCTATTTCTACAACCGGCTGATCACCCTGCCGGCCGGCGACTACACGATCACCGTCGATGGCAATGGCCGCCCGACCGGCCCGTTCGCCTTCCGCCTGATCGACACGGCCGTGGCGCAACATTTCACGTTCGGCGATGCCGTCAGCGGCGACCTGAATCCTGGTGATACGGCCAAGCTCTACAGCTTCGATGCCACGGCCGGGGATGCGGCCTATTTCTACAGCCTCGGGGCCAGCGGCTTCAACCCCGCCTGGCGGCTGATCGACCCCTTCGGCCGCGAGGTGTTCGGCCGCACCGGCCTCGCCGACCGCGACACGACCACGCTGGCCTACACCGGCCGCTATCTGCTGATCGTCGATGGCGACTACGGCAACAACGACCAGTCCAGCCATTTCAGCTTCCGGCTGAACAACGTCACGCCGACGACGACCCAGACCTTTGACATCGCCGTTGGCCTCGACGCGGGCGTGCAACGTACCGCGGGCCAAGCCAGCGGAGCCGTGCTGCTCAGCGACGCGCAATACATCGAAATCCCCAACACCCCGGCCACCAACGCGACCGGCTCCTTCACCATCGAGACCAGCTTCAAGATCGACCAGAACACGGTTGGCTCCTGGATCCCGCTGCTGACCAAGACGACCGCCGATGCGCTGCGCCAGTACGGCTTGTTCATCAACCGCGACGGCCGCATGCATCTGGGCAGCTACCCGGACAACAGCCAGGGCTATAGCTATGTCGAGACCGCCTCCGGCCTCGTCACGGCCGGGGTCTGGCACAAGGTGGCGGCGGTGTTTGACCGCGCCAACAGCCAAATGCGCCTTGTGCTCGACGGCGTGACCGTCGCCACTGGTTACCTCAATCCCGAGGCGGCGGTCAGCCTGGCCGACCCGCTGCGCCTGGGCTACAACACCGAGGGCTATGACTTCTACGGCTACCAGGTCCAGGCCGACCAACTGAGCCTGTGGGACAAGGCGCTCAGCACGGCCGAGGTGGCCGCGGCCGACGCGACCACCCTGACCGGCAGCGAGGCCAATCTGGCCGGCCTGTACTGCTTCGACGAAGCCAGTGGCACGGCGCTGACCGATGCCAAGGGCGGTGCGGCGGGTGCCATCGTGCGCCTGGCCAGCCGCGTCCCGGGTCTGGTGACCGGCCGCATCAACGGGCCGGGCCAGACCCAGAGCTACCAGTTCACCTTGGCCGCCGACACGCAGGTCTATTTCGACAGCCTGACCCGCCGCGGCGACATCCGCTGGAGCCTGACCGGCCCGACCGTCTCGACCAGCGACAGCTACTATTACGGCGATTCGACCGATTCGCACGGCTTGATGAATCTGGCCGCCGGCACCTACACCTTCAAGGTCGATGCCGACAACGCCGCCATCGGCGACTACATGTTCCGCCTGCTCAATGTGGCGGGGGCCACCACCATCGCGCTCGACCAGACGGTCAACGGTCATCTGGATCCCGGCCAGGTGGCGCAGATCTTTCACTTCGATGCGACGGCCGGCCAGCAGCTGTATTTCGACACCCTCAGCGCCACCAGCGTCTCGCCCGCCTGGCGGCTGATCGACCCGAGCGGCGCAGCCGTGTTCGGCGTCAACTCCTTTGGCGACCGCGACACCACCACCTTGTCGCGCAGCGGCACTTACACCCTGATCGTCGAGGACTACGGTCCCTCCGGCCAGCGCAACCCGGCGCGCGACTACAGCTTCAATTTGCGCACGGTCAGCAACGCCACGACGCCGCTGACCCTGGGCGTCAGCCAGTTCCGGCCGCTGCAATGGACGGCCGGGCCGGTGCTCGGCGAGACGGCGGTCAAGTTCGATGGCGGCAATCAGTTGCTCAGCGACCCTTCGGCCGCGCTCGACCTGACCGGCGACTTCACCGTCGAGGCGATGGTCAAGGTCGATGCCTTCGGCAACAGCTGGACGCCGCTGATCCATCGCGGCAGCAACAGCGGCAGCCAGCAGACCTTCGGCCTGTACCTGGGCAGCAGCGGCCAGGTCAATCTCGACTCCAACTGGCAGGGCAATTTCTGGAACATCGGCAGCGCCTACGGTGCCATCCAGCCGGGCCAGTGGTATCGCGTCAGCGCCACCGTCGATCGCACGGCCGGCGTGGCCCGCATCTTCGTCAACGGGGTACAAGTGGCGTCCGGTGCCATCGACACGCGGGCGGCGCTCAGCCTGCCCGACGCGCGCCTGCATGTGGGCTCAAGCGACATGAATGACGGCTCGCGCGGCGAACTGCTCGGGGCCGTGTCCGACGTGCGGGTCTGGAGCACCGTGCGCAGCGCGGCCGACATCGCCGCCAGCGCCAACCAGACCCTCGACGGCAGCCAGGCGGGCTTGCTCGTCAACTTGGCGCTCGACGAGGGCACGGGCAGCGCGCTGGCCAACACCGGCTCGCTCGGTGCGGCCCTGCACATGGCCGATGTAAGCCTGTACTCGACCACGCCCAGCACCGTCGTCGAAGGCCGTATCAGCCAGATCGGCAGCACCCAGACCTACACCTTCACCGCCGCCGCCGATGGCCGCATCGCGTTTGACGGCCTGACGCCGGACAGCCGCATCACCTGGTCTCTCGCCACGCTCGACGGCGCGGTGATCGACAACTTTGGTCAGAACCTGACCAACCGCACGCTGCGTGATTCCGATGCCTACAGCCGCGTCGCGTTCTTCGTCAAGGCCGGGCAAAGCTACCGCCTGACGGTCGACGCCAATGGCGATGTGACCGGCAATTTCGCCTTCCGCCTGGCCAATTTTGCCGATGCCCAGGTCATCGCCTACGACACGCCGACGACCTGGACGCCCGACCAGGCGCGCACGACCGGCGTGTTCGCCTTTGACGCCACGGCGGGTGATCAGGTCATCTTCGACCGCATCAACTACACCGACACCCGGCCCATCACCCGCATCTACGACCCGGCCGGGCGTGATATCTTCAGCGGAGACTTCTATTACGACTCGAACCAGTACACCGGCGGCTCGCTGAAACTCACGCTGACCGGCCGCTACACCGTGCTGCTAGAGGGACAGATCGACTCGCGGGGCCAGCAGCAGCAGAGCTTCCAGATCCAGAAGACGGGCTTCGTCGCGCCACCTGCCTTGCCGGTGGGCACGCCGGTCAGCTTCGTCAATGGCGTGGCCCAGATCGATGCGTCCATCACCGCCGTCGACACGCCGCAGGTCTTCAGCTTCAACCTGCCGACCGCGCGGCGCATCTACATCGACCAGCTCAACGGGGCCAACCAGTACTACAACTATTGGACGCTGACCGGCGCGAACGACGTGATTGACAGCCGGGTGAGCTACAGCACCGACAGTGACCAGCACCTCTCCTACTACGACCTGCCGGCGGGCGACTACACCATCTCCTTGTCCACGCCTTACGACTGGGCCCTGGGGGCGACCAGTTACCGGCTGATCGACACCGCCGCTGCCGCCCTGCCCATCGTGCTGGACACGCCCATCACCGGCACGCTCAACCCGGCCACCAGCACCCAGGTCTATCAATTCGACGGCACGGCGAATGACCGGCTGTTCTTCAACACCACCTCGCAAAGCGGCATGAACGCCTACTGGCGGCTGATCCACGCCGATACCGGCGCGGTCGTCGCGGGCAACGACTTCGGCAGCAACCTCGATGGCGTGGTGCTCAGCCGCACGGGCAGCTATCTGCTGGAGCTGGCCGGGCGCTACTACGCCGGTGGCGGCGTCGGCAGCTATGGCTTCACCGTCAGCAAGAGCAGCGACACCACCCAGGCGCTGACCCTGGGTACCACCGTCAACAGCAGCCTCGCCAAGCCCGGCGACACCCAGCGTTACAGCTTCAACCTGGCGACCTCGAGCAAGCTGCTGTTTGACGAGCTCTCGTCGCGCGAAGGCCTGGTCTGGCGCGTGCTGGACCATGACGGCGTCTCCGTCTTCGGCGACCGTCCGACCAATGACTATGGCTATTACTACTACAACCGGGTCGACCTCGCCGCCGGCGACTACACGCTGGTGATCGACGGCAGCAACAACACGGTGGGCGACTTTGCCTTCCGCCTGTTGAACCTCAGCAGTGCCACGACCATCACCCCGGGCACGGCAGTCAGCGGCCAGCTGGCCCCGGCCAGCGAGGCCGACATCTACCAGTTCCAGGCGACGGCCGGCGACAGCTATTTCTTCGACATGCTGGGCTATAGCGGCGGCAACGGACTGTGGAACTTGCTCGACCCCTATGGCAACAACGTCTTCGCGCCGACCTATCTGAACGACCAAGGCACACGCACGCTGGCCTACACCGGCACTTACACCCTGCTGATCGAGGGCTATCGGGGCGATGGCGGCACGCCGACCTACAGCTTCAACGTCACACCGGTCGTCAACCAGGCCCCGGTGGCCCTGTCCATCGGCGTGCTGCCCGGGCCCAATCTGGTCGTGCAGGACCTGGCCGTCGTCGGGGCCGATGCCAGCGGCATTCACTCCGGCGGCAGCCTGGCCGTCAGCTGGACCAGCGCCAACACTGGCGACCGCGACGTGACCGCGCCCTTCCAGGAGCGTGTGATCGTCAAGAATGCGGCCGGTGAGACCCTGGTCAACCAGCTCGCAGCCTATGACGTGGCCACCGCCGGCGCCATCCTGGCGGGCACCGGCCGCGCCCGCAGCGCCACCGTCAGCCTGCCCGCCGGTGAACGCGGCGCGGGCCTGCTCACCATCAGCGTGATCACCGATGTGACGAACTCGGTGGTCGAATCCGGGGCTACGGGCGAGAGCGACAACAGCGCCAGCACCCAGGTCACCTCGACCCTGCTGATCTACCCCGACCTGACCGTTGCCAATATCGCCCTCACGCCGTCCAGCGGCCTGGCCGGCGGCGATCAGGCCAGCGTCTCCTGGCGCATCAACAACAGCGGCGAACAGGCCACCACCGGGGCCTGGAGCGACCACGTGGTTGTGCGCAATGTTTCCACCGGCGAGGTCGTGTTCGACCAGACCACCCGCGTCGACGCCGCCTCGGCCGCCGTCGCTGCGGGCGGCGGCATCGACCGCCAGATCGCCTTCACCTGGCCCACCGGCAGACGTGGCAGCGGGCAGTTCCAGGTCACCGTCAGCACCGATGTGCTGGGCGATGTGGCCGAGTACAACGCCAGCGACACTGGCGAGACCAACAACAGCGCCAGCATCAGCCTGACCAACGCGCCCGATCTGGTCGTCGCCAATTTGCAGGTGCTCGACAGCGCACCGCAATCCGGCGATACCTTGCATCTGCAATGGACGCTCAGCAATGACGGCAACGCCGCCACGCCTCAGGGCTGGTTCGACCGCGTGCAGATCGTCAACACGATGACCGGCGAGACGATCACCAACGTCGATGTGGCCTATGACCCGGTCGCCGTCACCGGCGCAGCGCTGGCTGCAGGCGACGCCGTGCTGCGCACATTCAACGTCAAGCTGCCGGCCGGACTGCGCTCGGTCGGCGATCTGCGCATCACCGTCACCGCCGACCAGAACGCCTCCGGCGCTTCGTTGATCCCCGAGAGCGACGAGGGCAACAACGCCAGCAGCGTGCTTGTCCACGTGACGACCAAGCCCGCGCCCAATTTGGTGGCGACGAGCCTGACCGCGCCGACCACCCAGCGCAGCGGCGATGCCGCGCACTTCAGCTTCACGGTCAGCAACGTCGGCAATGCCGCGACCGATGCGAGCAACTGGGTCGATCGCCTGGTGCTCAGCCGCGACGCCATCATCGGCAATGGCGACGACGTCGTCATCGCCACCGTTCCGCACAGCGGCGCGGTGGCCGCAGGCGGCAGCTACAGCAGCACGCTCGACGCCATCATTCCGGCGGGCCTGGACGGCAATTACAGCTTCGCCCTGGTGACCGACGCATTCAACGCCGACACCGAGCCCGACACCCGGGCCGACAACACCTCGGCCCTGCAGCCGGTCCTGCTGACCGCCTACCACGCCGACCTGCAATCGGCCTTCACCGTCGTGCCCGCCAACGCCACCGGCGGCAGCACGATGTCGGTCTCCTGGCATGTCGACAACAACGGTGACGCGACGACCAATGGCAGCTTCTGGTACGACCAGGTCTGGCTGACCAACAACGGCGTGCTCGACGTCAACGCCGTGTCGCTGGGCTACTTCGGCCACAACGGGGCGCTGGGCGTCGGCCAGGGCTATGACGTGACGCAGCAGATCAGCGTCCCCAACGGGATCACCGGCGCGAAGCAGTTGATCGTCATGACCGACGCCTTCAACTACATCTTCGAGAGCCGCTTCGACGGCAATAACGCGGCCGTGTCGCAGACCACGGTGACCTTGAGCAGCGCACCGGCCGTCGATTTGCGCGTGCAGGACATCACCTCGCCGACGCAGATGCAGGCCGGCGAGTTGCAGACGGTGTCCTGGCGCGTGCGCAATGCCGGTGCTCCGGAAGGCACGGCACGCCAGCCCTGGGTCGACCAGCTCTATGTGTCGCGCGACGGCACGCTGAATCCTGCAACCAGTGGCGCCGTCTACCTCGGCGCGGTCACCCGCACGGCCGAGTTGACCGGCGGCAGCACCTATGAGGCCAGCCTGCAATTCGGCGTGCCCGATCTGGGCGACGGCGACTGGCGCTTTGTCGTCGTCACCGATGCAGCCAACCAGGTCTACGAGACCGGCGCGGCCGATGCCGAGACGGCCAACAGCAGCTTCAGCGCCGTCAGCACGGTGCGCCACCCCGATCTGCGGCCGACCAATCTGGCCGTCACCCCCCTGGTCGGCGGCCAGCCCGGCACCTTGAGCTGGACGGTGCAGAACCAAGGCACGGGCGCGGTCAATGGCTCGTGGGTCGAGCGCGTCTATCTGTCGTCCGACGCCACGCTCGACGGGGCCGACACCTACCTCGGCCAGCTGACCGTCAGCGGCGGCCTGGCGGCTGGGGCGTCGAGCCCGCAAAGCCTGACGATCACGCCGCCGCTGGCTGCCGTCGGCAACTACCGCATCTTTGTCGTCAGCGATGCCGACAACAGCGTGCGCGAGGTCGGCTTCGAGGGCAATAACAGCGCCAGCGTCATTGCCAGCGTGGCCGCGGCACCGCTGCCCGATCTGCAAGTCAGCGCCGTGGCGGCCCCGGCCAGCGGCCTGGCCGGCCGCACGGTCGACGTGAGTTGGACCACGAGCAATGCCGGCAACCTCGCCGCCACCGGCGGCTGGAGCGAGCAGGTCTACCTCTCCAGCGACAACGCCATCGGCGGCGACCAGTTGCTGGGCACCTTCTACTACGCCTCCAACAACATCGCCCCGGGCGGCAGCTATGCCCGCACCGCGGTCGTCACCCTGCCGGCCAACGCGGCGGCGGGCGACTACAAGCTGGTGGTGCGCGTCGATGCCGGCAATGCCGTCACCGAGCAAGATGAGCTGAACAACGCCGCCATCGCCGCGGCCCCCATCAACATCGGCGCGGCCCTGAGCCTGAGCCTGGGTGCGCCCACGATCGGCGAGGCCGCAGGTGCCGGCGCCTACACCGGCACCGTGCAGCGCAGCGGGGCCACCGACGCGCCGTTGACCGTGCAGCTTGCCGCCAGTGCAGCGGGTCTGAATCTGCCCGCCAGCATCACCCTGCTGGCCGGGCAGACCAGCGCGAGCTTCAGCTACGGGGCCATCGACAACGGCCAGGTCGATGGCGACCGCGACCGCACGATCAGCGCCTCGGCCACCGGCTTCGCGCCGGTGCAGGCGGCGGTGCGCATCATCGACAACGACACGCCGACCTTGAGCTTCAGCGCGCCCGTCACCACCATCGACGAGGGCTATGGCCCGCTCACCGTCACCGTCACCCGCAACACCGACACCACGGCCGCGATGACTGTGGCGATCACCAACAGCAAGACCTACAAGCTCACCTCGCCCGATAGCGTCGTCATCGCCGCCGGGGCCAGCAGCGCGACCTTCACCGTCACCCCGGTCAATGACACGGTGGCCGAGGGCAACCGCAGCACCGACCTGACCGGCACCGCCGGCGGCTTCACCAGCGCCGGCCTGCGCGTCGACATCATCGACAACGACATCCCCGGCATTACGCTGGACCTGTCCAGCGCCGTTGTCTCCGAGGCCGGCGGCGTGACCGCCACGCGAGGCATCCTGACCCGTTCCACCGTCACCGACAACACGCTGACCGTCGGCATCAGTGCCGACGCGGCGCGCGTGCGCATCCCCAACTACGTCACCTTCGCCGCCGGGGCAGCCTCGGTGGAGTTCGACCTCACCATCCTGCAAAACAATGCCGCCGACGGCGATCACGCCGTGCGCATCGGCGCAGCCGTGGTCGACTCGTTCAGCGGCGCGCCGCTGCCCGGCACCCGGGTCGAGAAGATGCTGCTGGTCACCGATGACGACGGCCCGACCCTGACCTTGTCGATCGACCGCAATGTGATCGCCGAGGCCGCCGGTGCCGGGGCTGCCACCGCCACCCTGACCCGCAACACCCCGGCCACCAGCGATCTGATCGTTCACCTCAGCTCGACCGACACCAGCGAGGCGACGGTGCAGGCGACCCTGGTCATTCCGGCCGGTCAGCAGTCGATCACCTTTGCCGTCAACGCGCTGCAGGACGGCATCCAGGACGGCACGCAGAACGTCTCCATCATTGCCGCCGCCGATGGCTTCAACAGTGGCAATGTCGGCCTGCAAGTGACCGACCGCGAGCTGGCCGACCTGCAGGTCGCCAGTATCAACACCCCGGCCTCGGCCGTCGCCGGTACGACGATGAGCCTCTCCTGGACGGTGCAGAACGCCGGCTATGGCGATGCCAGCGGCGGCTGGACCGACAACGTCTACCTGTCCAACGACAGCGTGCTGTCCGGTGACGACCAACTGGTCGGCAGCTTTGCCGGCAGCACGCCGCTGACCCTGGGCACCAACTACACCCGCAGCATCAGCGTGGGCCTGGGCGCCAAGGTCGGCGAGATGTGGGCCTTTGTCGTCACCGACAGCGGCAATAGCGTGACCGAGCTGACCGAGGGCAACAACACGCGCTCGACCTCGGTCATCGTGACGCCGCCCTATACCGCCAGCGTGCACACCGACGCCGAGCAGATCACCCAGGGCACGCCGGTGCTGATGAGCGGTCAGACGCTCAATGTGGCGACGGGTGTGCCCAAGCCCTTTGTGCCGGTCTCCATCAAGGTGACGACCGGCAACACCACCCGCACCCTGATCGCCGTAGCCGACCGCGACGGCAATTTCAAGGCCACCTTCACGCCGCTGGCCGGTGAGGCGGGCCATTACACGATCGCAGCGGTCTACCCTGGCGTGATCGATTACACACCGCAAGACGCATTCGACATCATCGGCATAAAGGTCGATGGCGGCATCAGCGCCAGCTTGATCCCCGGCCAAACGCAGACCGGCTTGCTTACCCTGACCAATCTGAGCGGCATCGCGCTGCACAACGTGCACGCCAGCGTGCCGGCCCTGCCGCCGGGCGTGACCCTCACCTTCGATCCCGCCGTCACGCTGGACGGCAGCGGCTCGGCCACCATCGGCTACAGCATCACAGCGGCCGCCGACGCGCAGGCACTGGGCGGCAATGCGCCCATCACCATCTCCAGCGACGAGGGCGCGCACGCCGACACGAGTCTGAGAGTGTCCGTCAACCCGCTGCACGCCAATCTGGTCAGCAACCCCGGCTCGCTCAGCGCGGGCATGTTGCGCGGCCATCAGAACCAGGTCAGCTTCGAGGTGGTCAACACCGGCGGTGCGGCCACCGGCCCGCTGATCGTGCAGCTGCCGCCCGACACACCCTGGCTGACGCTCAGCTCCACCGCCACGATTGCCAGCCTCGCGCCGGGCGAGCGCACCGTCATCACCCTGCTGCTGTCGCCGGGCGCGGATCTGCCGCTGGCCATCTATCAGGGCGCTATCAATGTGGTCGGGGCCAGCACCTTCGTGACCGAGTCGTTCCGCTTCCGCGCGGTGTCCGAGGCGATCGGCGACGCCAAGGTCACCGTCACCGACGAGTACACCTATTTCGCCGCCGACAAGCCCAATCTGGCCGGGGCGACGGTGCAGCTGCTCGACGTCTACACCTATGACGTGGTGGCGACGGCGACGACCGACGCCAGCGGCGTCATCAACTTCACCGGCATTGCCGAGGGCACTTACGCCCTGCAGGTCAGCGCGAGCCAGCACGACAGCGTGCGCTCGACCGTCCACATCACCCCGGGCGGGCTTGACGCGCAGGAGGTCTTCCTCCACCGCCAGGCCGTCACCTACACCTGGACGGTGGTGCCGACCGAGATCGCCGACCATTACCGCATCGTGCTGGAGTCGACCTTCCAGACCGAGGTGCCGATGCCGGTCGTCACCATCGACGACCCCTTCATCATGCCCTGGGTCTTCCCCGACCAGCTGACGCAATTCAACATCACGCTGCGCAACCACGGCCTGATCGACGCCACCCATGTGTCGATCAACGTGCCCCAGAACGACCCGAACTACATCATCACGCCGCTGATCAGCGAGCTGCCGGTGCTGGCCGCCAAGAGCGAGGCGACCATCCCCTGCACGATCACGCTGCGGCCCGGCTCGCCGCGCTATCTGGCGGCCCTGGCCGGCAATGTGCAGACCGTCGGCGCGGTCGACGCGATTGCCGGCTGCCTGGGCATCGACGCGGTCTACACCTATGTCTGTCTAAACAATGTCTGGCAGAAAGTCAGCATGCAGCTGGTGGCCGTCGATGGCTGCCCGGACAGCCTCAAGGGCGCGGCCGGCTCGGTCATCAAATACCTCGAGAAAAAGGGTGCGGGCAATCTGCTGACCGCCGGTTGCGACGTCATTTCCGCCGCCCTGCAATGCGCGGGCTTCAAACTGACCGCCTGCGAAAACGCCTTGCTGACCACCGCCTGCGCGGCCGGTGTCGGCGCGCTTGAAGGCGGGCCGGTCGGCGCGCTGGGCGGTGCCCTGGGCAACTGGGCCGACATCCTCGCCTGCCTATGCACTTTGGGTGGCAGCGGCGGTGGCAGTGGCGGCAGCAGCGGCGGCGGCGGCAGTGGTGATGGCTGGTACTTCGGCGGAAGCGGCGGCGGCCCGGGCTCGCCCTACACCACGCCGATCGACTACACCGTGCCGCAAACCGGCTGCGCCACCCCCGCGCCCGGCAGCGCCGACGGCGTCAGCACCCAGGCCAGCGGCGCGGTCTGTGCCCAGGTGCGCCTGCGCATCGAGCAGCAGGCTGTCATAACCCGCACCGCCTTCCTTGGCACCTTGGAGATCGACAACGGCCATGCCGATATGGATCTCGACGATGTGCGCCTGACCCTGGACATTCGCGACGCCGATGGCAATGCGGCGAATGACAAATTCGTCATCCGCGGCCCGGTAATGAGCAATATCACCGTCAATGCGGACGGCACTTGCAGCATCAAGCGCAGCACCAACGGCACCTTCCAGTACACCTTCGTGCCCAAGGACAGCGCCGCGCCGGACGTGGCCACCGTCTACTCGATGGGCGGCGTGCTGCACTACATCGACGGCGGCCAGCTGGTCAATGTGCCCCTGCTGCCCGCGCGCATCACCGTCCAGCCCGAGGCCAAGCTCAATCTCGACTACTTCTGGCAGCGCGACGTGATCGGCGACGACCCCTTCACCGACATCGTCGAAGCCTCCGAGCCCTTTGCCCTGGGGCTGCAGGTCACCAACGTCGGCAAGGGCGGTGCGGGCGACCTGACGATCACCTCGGCCCAGCCGCAGATTGTCGAGAACGAGAAAGGCCTGCTGGTCGACTTCAAGATCATCAGCTCGCAGATCGGTGCGCTGGCCAGCACCCCTTCGCTGACGGTCGACCTGGGCAATATCGCCCCCGGCGGCATCCAGTCGGCGCAGTGGAACCTGACCTCCAGCCTGCAAGGCCATTTCAAGGACTTCTCGGCCCGCTTCGAGCATCTGGACGACAACGGCGACCTCAGCACCTCGCTGATACAGAAGGTCACCATCCACGAGCTGACCCATGTGGTCAAAGTGAGTTCGCCGATCGATGACCACATCCCCGACTACCTGGTCAACGATGTGCCCGATGACGGCAACCTGCCCGACACGCTGTACATGAGCACCGGCGGGCAGGCGGCGGTCTCGCAGGCCAGCAATGCAAGCATGAGCGGTGGCGGTCTGACCCGCACGCTGACGGCCGATATGGGCACCGGCTGGGCCTACCTGAGCGTGCCGGACGCCTTGCCCGGCTACGAGCTGGTCAGCATCGTCCGCTCCGACGGCAAGGTGCTGGCCCCCAGCGGCGGCACCGTCTGGCGCAGCAACCGCACCTTCCACGCCAATGAGGCGGGGGCGACCAACGAGAACCTGATCCACCTGTTCGACAAGGACAGCACCGGCAGCTACACCTTCAAGTTCGCCATCGTCGACCATATCGCGCTGACCCTGACCCAGCTCTCCGGCATCGCCGCGGGCGTGCAGACGGCCGCCGTCGATGCGGTCGACATGACCTTCAGCGAGTTGATCGACGACACGACCTTGACCCCGGCCGACCTGCATCTGACGCTTGACGGCGTCGCGCAGAGCCTGCCGCCCGACCTGACGATTGCCTATGTCAGCGGCAACACCTGGCGCGTCACCGGCCTGGCAGCCGTCACCGGCAGCGACGGCAACTACGCGCTAACGGTCGATGCCCATGGCGTCACCGATCTGGCCACTAACGCGGGCACCAACAGCCAGACGATTGCCTGGGCGATGGGCGCGAACGCGCCGGTCATCGTCAGCGTGCAGGCCATCGTGCCGGTGCTGCGCAACACGCCGGTCGCCTCGGTCGACGTGGTGTTCTCGCGGGCGATGGATCTCGCCACCGTCGACTGGACCGACCTGCTGCTGACCCGCGACGGCGTCTCGGTCGACTTGAATGCCGGTGTCACCGTCACCACCATTGACGCCAAGACCCTGCGCATCAACGGCCTGGACAGCCTCACCGCGCCCGAGGGCGAATACCTGCTGACCGTGCGCGCAGCCGGCACGGCCGACAGCAACGGCGTGGCCGGTATCGGCAAGCTGGCCAGTGGCTGGCATGTCGACACGCAAGCCCCCGATGTGCAGAGCATCGAGCAGGAGGCGACCAACCCGCGCAACACCGTCGTGCAGGCGCTGGACGTGGTGTTCTCCGAGATGATCGACCCGACCAGCTTCGACTGGCACGACATCACCCTGACCCGCGACGGCAGCGGGCCGAATCTGATCACCAACGAGGTCACCGTCGAGCAGATCGACGCGACCACCTGGCGCATCAAGGGCTTCAACTGGAAAGTCGGCCTGGACGGCACGTACGCCCTGACGGTCAATGGTGCAGGCCTGCGCGACCTGGCCGGCAATGCGGGCGTCGGCTCGGCCACCTCGAGCTGGCTGATGGACATCGTCCGCCCGCTGGGTGCCACCAACCTGCACTTCAGCCCGGACAACGGCATCAGCAACAGCGATGGCCTGACCAACTCCACCCAGGTCGGCCTGAGCGGCATTCTGGCCGAGGCGGGCCTGGCCGTGCGCCTGACCGACCTGACCAATGGCAATGACCTGGGCTATGCCACCGTCGTCAGCAATGACGGGGTCAACACGTTCACCAGCAGCTTCAAGCTCGGCGGCAGCGGCCAGCACAAGATCCGGGTGCGCGTGGTGGATTCGGCCGGCAATCTGGTTGACAGCACGCTTGATGTGTTCGTCGATGCCACCGCGCCGGGCGTCTCGTCCGTCGCGGCCGTCACCCCGGACCCGCCCGCCACGCCGGTCGACAGCCTGGACTTCGCCTTCGACGAGGCGATCGACGCGAGCGGCCTCGACTTCCACGACCTCAGCCTGACCCGCGACGGTGTCGCTGTGCCGCTCGATGCCAGCGTCACCATCACCGCACTGGGCGGCAATGCCTACCGCATCGGCGGCCTCACCGCGCTGACCGGCACGCCTGGCAGCTACAGCCTGACCGTCGCCGCCGCCGGCGTCAGCGACCTGGCCGGCAATGCGGGCGTGGGCAGCAAGACCAGCAGCTGGACGACCTTGGGGGTGCTGCCCACAGGCATCCGCGGCATCGCCTACGAAGACAGCGACGGCAGCGGCAGCTACAACCCGGCCTACTACAACCTGGAGCCCCTGCTGGCCGGCCGCACCGTCTACCTGGACGCGAACGACAACGGCACGCTCGACGCGGGCGAACTCTCGACCACCACCGCCGCCGACGGCAGCTACGCCTTCAGCGACCTGGCCGAAGGCGTCTACAAGGTGCGCACCATCCTGCCGTCCGACTGGCTGCTGACCACCCCGGCGGGCGGCGCTTACACGGTCAATCTGGTGCAGGGCCACACGGTCCACAGTGCCGATTTCGGCAACTTCAACAGCGGCCGCATCAGCGGCATCAAGTTCAATGACCTGAACGGCAACGGCACGCGCGATGACGGTGAGGCGGCCCTGTCCGGCTGGACGGTCTTCCTCGACGGCAATGCCAACGACACGCTCGACGCGGGCGAAGTCAGCCAGGTGACCGGTGCCGACGGCAGCTTTGCCTTCAGCGGTATCGGCCCGGGCACCTTCTCGGTCGGCGAGGTGATCCCGGTCACGCCGGGGGTCACCTGGCAGCGCACCACCCCGGCCGTGCCGTATCACATCCGCAGCGGTTTCGTGATGGTCGCCGACCAGGGCGATGTGCAGCTCGGCCGCATCAGCGGCAGCAAGATCAACGACCTCAACGGCAACGGCCTGCGCGAGGCGGCCGAGCCGGGCATCGAGGGCTGGCTGATCTTCCTGGACGCCAATGGCAACGGCCTGCTCGACGCGGGCGAGACCACCACCTTGACCGACGCTGCGGGCAACTATGAGTTCACCGGCCTGCTGCCTGGCAACTACATCGTGGCCGAGGAGCAGCGCGCGGGCTGGCTGCAAACCACGCCGCTGCCGGCGGCGGCGGGCGTCAGCGTCACCACCGCCAGCTCCGACATCGCGATGGAGGCTGACTGCGCCTGCGGTGCGCAATGGGCCTTGACCACCGGCACGGCGGTGGTCGATTACGGCAAGCTGTCGATGGACACGGCGCTGAAGACCACCGGCATCACCGACCTGCGCGCCCAAGCCCCCTATGCCACGCTCGACGGGCGCGGCACGACGACGGTGGTGATCGACACCGGCATCGACCTGAATCATCCTTTCTTCGGGGCCGACCTGAACGGCGACGGCATCGACGACCGCATCGTCTACCAGTACGACTTTGCCAACGACGACAACGACGCCAGCGACCACCACGGCCACGGCTCCAATGTGGCCAGCATCATCGGCTCGCAGGATTCGCTCTACCGGGGTGTGGCCAGCGGCACCGACCTGATCTCGCTGAAGGTCTTCGACGATGCCGGTCACGGCACCTTCGCCTACCTTGAAAAAGCCTTGCAGTGGGTGATCGCCCACCGCGAGGAGTACCACATCAGCGTGGTCAACCTCTCGCTCGGCGACAACGGCAACTGGACCGACCAGCTCTCGCGTTACGGCATCGGCGACGAGCTGGCCGCGCTGGCGCAGACCGATGTGATCGTGGTCGGCGCGGCCGGCAACAACTATCTGCAGTTCGGCAAGATGGGCGTGGCCTACCCGGCCTCCGACCCGGCCGTGATCGCCGTCGGCGCGACCTGGTCGGCCGACTTCGGCGGGCCGTGGACAGTCTCCACCGGAGCGACCAACTACCGTACCGGGGCCGACGAGATCGCCGCATTCTCGCAGCGCGACACCAAGCTGATGGACACTTTCGCGCCTGGCGCGCGCTTTAACGGCGCGAACGCCAACGGCGGCGTGACGACCATGCAAGGCACTAGCCAAGCGGCGGCCTTTGTGTCCGGCGCGGCGGCGTTGGCCCAGCAAGCCGCGATGCGGGTGCTCGGCCGCGGCCTGACGACCGGCGAATTCGCTGGCATGCTGCGCAGCACCGGCGTCCTCATCATGGACGGCGACGACGAGATCGACAACGTCGCTAACACCGGCCAGAAGTTCCCCCGCCTGGACATGGGCAAGCTGGTCGCCGCCATCAGCCTTCTGAAGGCCCAGCCTGCGCCCACACCCGGCGACGGCACACCCGGCAGCGGCCCCACCGCGCCGCAGACCGCGGCCGCCACCGGCGTTCACAACGTTAATCTGGTCGGCGGCGTCAGCGCGACCGGCCGCGACTTCGGCAACTTCCGCCTTGCCAGCCTGAGCGGCACCGTCTATGACGACGCCGACCTGAGCGGCAGCTTTAACGCCGGTGATGTGGCCCATGGCGACATCACCGTCTACCTCGATGCCAACGGCAACGACGCACTGGACGCCGACGAGCGCAGCGTCGTAACCGGCAGCGACGGGGCCTACAGCTTCACCGAGCTCAAGCCAGGCACCTTGCACGTGCGCTTCGACCTGCCGGCCGGCAAGATGGCCAGCGGCGTGGCGGCGCGCGATGTCGTCATCACTAGCGGCATGGCCGCGACGGCGCAGGACTTCGGGCTCAAATCGTCCAGCGCCGCCCCGGTGGCCCATGACGATGCAGCCAGCACCGATGAAGATCAAGCGGTGATGATCGACTTCGCCGCCAATGACTCGACCGTTGGCTCGCTGGGCGTCGTGTTGAATCTGGGCGCGGTCGCGCATGGCCGACTGGCGCTGCAACAAGACGGCAAGGCGCTTTACACGCCCGATGCCGATTACTTCGGCTCGGACGGCTTCGACTACACGCTGACCGACAACCAGGGCCACCACAGCACGGCCCATGTCGCGGTCACCGTGCGTCCGGTCAACGACGCGCCGACCCTGGCCGCGATCGCCAACCAGAACCTGGCCGAGGGCAGCACGCTGAATCTGACTTTGGCCGCCAACGATGTCGATGACAACGCGCTGACCTACACCCTGTTGCAGGCCCCGGTCGGTGCCAACTTGGACACCAGCGGCCACCTGAGCTGGACGGCGACCGACGTTGCCGCGCCGCAGACCTTCCGAGTGCGGGTCAGCGACCCCGGCGGCCTCAGCGCCACCCAGCAGTTCACCGTCCAGGTCACCCTGGGCAAGCTGGTGGTGACCGGCTTCTCATCCACCACCTGGGGCTTCAACGTCCGCTTCAACGACCAGATCGACCCAGCACTGTTGAACCTCTACGGCACTGCTGCCGCCGATGTAACCATCAGCGGCGCGGCCACCGGCGCGGTCAAGGGTTCACTGGTGCTCGACGACGACGGGCGGGGCTTCAGCTTTGTGCGCACCGGGGCCCAACTGGCGGCCGACAGCTACACAGTGACCATCCGTGGCGCGGCGGACGCGATGAGCAACGCCCGCCGGGGTGCGCTCGACGGCGATACCAATGGCACGGCCGGGGGCAACTATGTGGCGTCCTTTGCCCTTGCACCCGCCCCTGCCGTGCGCCTGCGCCTGCCGGACTTCGCGCGGGGCCCTGGCCAGGCTGCTGACATCGGCGGCGCCGGCAGCGGCCTGCCTATTACCCTAGCCAGCGACGGTACGGTGACCGACCTGCGCCTGCGCCTGCGTGCTGACCCCCACACGCTGACTATCACGCTGATCAACCGCGGGGCCAATCTGCCTACGGACGCCACGCTCACCGTCACCCCGGTGGCGGGCCTAGCCGATCAGTTTGATGTGGTGATCCACCGCGCCACAGCCTTGCCTGCTGGCAGCCTCAAGCTGCTGAGCGTCATCGGCACGGTGCCCACCAGCGCGCGGCTGGGCGATTCGGGCGTTGTGGCAATCGAGCAAGTGATGATCAACGGCGTGGCCGCCACCCTGGCGGGCGATGCAGCGGTCGATCTGGTCGGCTACCTCGGTGATGTCAACTTTGATGGCGAGTACACGGCAGCCGATGTGACCACTGTGCTGCGCATCGGCTCCAACCTGGTCACAAGCCTGCCGCAGATCCCGCGCATCGACCTGACCATCCTAGCCGACGTGGACGGCAGCGGCGCAGTCAATTCGGCCGATGCGGCCCATGTGCTGGCGCGCAGCAAGGCGGCCTCCACGGCCATGATTGCGGCCGTCCCGGTCTTGCCGCCTGCACCACAGCCCGCCGCGCTGTCCGCCGAGCAGCTCAGCGCCAAGACCTCGGCCAGCCTCATTGCCAGCTCGACGGATGCAGCCCCTTCATCACCGCTGATCGATCTGGGCGGCAGTTTCAGCAACTTCAGCCTGAGAGCCGCCACGGCCAAGCCGGTACTGCCGACCGCCAGCCTTCGGATCTTGCCGTCGGCGGTGTCGGCAGGAGCCACCGCTCTATGAGAGCTTCGACAACACGCAGGACAATCTCTGCGCGCTGCACGCGCCCGAGGTAGAGTGATCGGCTCGGGGCTTACACCAGAAAGCCCTCCGATTTCAGTGTGGAGGTCAGCCTGGCGAGGACGCACAAGCAAGGGTTGATCGTTGGCACACGCTCGTTCCCCAGCAACCCGGTTGACGGCCTAACGCTGGCCACGCAACTCGAGCAGACGAACCTCGACATCTATTTGCGTGCGAGACCACGGCCAAAGCCCAACACTGCACGTGGCGGCGACCCAGCGAATCAAAATCAATCGTCCCCTGATCGCCTTCGCCGACCATGCGGCCTGCAAACCGGGCGACCGCTATGGGCATATTCTGTTGAAAAAGTCCTCACCTCGATTAGCTCGAATGCCGTACAA
>NZ_JAJIRQ010000016.1:0-14715 GCF_025717605.1 Paucibacter sp. TC2R-5
CCACGCAGGGCGCCGGTATTGAGCGCACGCAGGTCATCGGAAACCAAAGCAGCAATCTGATCAGTCAGCAGTCCCGTCACCTGGGCGCTGCCCAGCGAGGCGGCCTGCGCGGTGGTCATCGCCACGATTTGATCGGTCGTGAGGGCAGCGGCTTGCGCGCCGGTCAGACCCTTCAGGCCAGCCGTACCGATGGCCGCAAAGTCGTCGGTCGTCAGCGACTTTACCTGCTCGGTCGTCAACGCCGTAATCTGCCCCGAATTGATGGCCTTGNAGCCTGCGCGGTGGTCATCGCTACGATCTGATCGGTTGTCAGCGCAGCAGCTTGTGTGGCGGTCAGGCCCCTCATGCCTGCGGTGCCGATGGCTGCGAAGTCATCGGTCGTCAGCGACTTGACCTGCTCGGTCGTCAACGCCGTAATCTGGCCAGAGCTGATGGCCTTGAACTGCGTGGCCGTCAAGGAGCTTAGGTCATCGGTGCTCAGATTCTGGATCTGAGTGGCCGTCAAGGCATTGACTTGGCTCGTCGTCAAGTTGCCGATTTGATCCGAGGTCAAGGCACCGATCTGCTCGGTGCTCAGCCCACGCAGGGCGCCGGTATTGAGCGCACGCAGGTCATCGGAAACCAAAGCAGCAATCTGATCAGTCAGCAGTCCCGTCACCTGGGCGCTGCCCAGCGAGGCGGCCTGCGCGGTGGTCATCGCCACGATCTGATCGGTCGTGAGGGCAGCGGCTTGCGCGCCGGTCAGACCCTTCAGGCCGCCAGTGCCAATGGCAGCGAAGTCATCGGTCGTCAGCGACTTGACCTGCTCGGTCGTCAACGCCGTAATCTGCCCTGAACTGATGGCCTTGAACTGCGTGGCCGTCAGGGAGCTGAGGTCGTCGGTGCTCAGATTCTGGATTTGGGTGGCCGTCAAGGCATTGACTTGGCTCGTCGTCAAGTTGCCGATTTGGTCCGAGGTCAAGGCACCGATCTGCTCGGTGCTCAGCCCACGCAGGGCGCCGGTATTGAGCGCACGCAAGTCGTCAGAAACCAAAGCAGCAATCTGATCAGTCAGCAGACCCGTCACTTGGGCGCTGACCAGCGAGGCGCTTTGCGCAGTGGTCATCGCCACGATCTGATCGGTCGTCAGCGCAGCAGCTTGTGTGGCGGTCAGGCCCTTCAGACCAGCCGTGCCGATGGCCGCGAAGTCATCGGTCGTCAGCGACTTGACCTGCTCGGTCGTCAGCGCCGCAACCTGGCCCGAACTGATGGCCTTGAACTGCGTGGCCGTCAAGGAGCTGAGGTCGTCGGTGCTCAGATTCTGGATTTGGGTGGCCGTCAAGGCATTGACTTGGCTCGTCGTCAAGTTGCCGATTTGGTCCGAGGTCAAGGCACCGATCTGCTCGGTGCTCAGTCCACGCAGAGCGCCGGTGTTGAGGGCGCGCAGGTCATCGGAGGCCAGGGCTGCGATTTGATCGGTCAGCAGACCCGTCACTTGGGCGCTGACCAGCGAAGCGGCTTGCGCCGAGGTCATCGCTACGATCTGATCGGTTGTCAGCGCAGCAGCTTGTGTGGCGGTCAGGCCCCTCATGCCTGCGGTGCCGATGGCTGCGAAGTCATCGGTCGTCAGCGACTTGACCTGCTCGGTCGTCAGCGCCGCAACCTGGCCCGAACTGATGGCCTTGAACTGCGTGGCTGTCAAGGAGCTGAGGTCGTCGGTGCTCAGATTCTGGATCTGAGTGGCTGTCAAGGCATTGACTTGGCTCGTCGTCAAGTTGCCGATTTGATCCGAGGTCAAGGCACCGATCTGCTCAGTGCTCAGTCCACGCAGGGCGCCGGTATTGAGCGCACGCAGGTCATCGGAAACCAAAGCAGCAATCTGATCAGTCAGCAGTCCCGTCACCTGGGCGCTGCCCAGCGAGGCGGCCTGCGCGGTGGTCATCGCCACGATTTGATCGGTCGTGAGGGCAGCGGCTTGCGCGCCGGTCAGACCCTTCAGGCCAGCCGTACCGATGGCCGCAAAGTCGTCGGTCGTCAGCGACTTTACCTGCTCGGTCGTCAACGCCGTAATCTGCCCCGAATTGATGGCCTTGAACTGCGTGGCCGTCAAGGAACTGAGATCGTCGGTGCTCAGATTCTGAACCTGAGTGGCTGTCAAGGCATTGACTTGGCTTGTCGTCAAGTTGCCCAATTGATCGGACGTCATGGCGCCGAGTTGATCTGTACTCAGCCCACGCAGGGCGCCGGTGTTGAGGGCGCGCAGATCGTCTGAGACGAGGGCTGCGATCTGGTCGGTCAACAGGCCCGTCACTTGGGCGCTGCCCAGCGAGGCGGCTTGCGCCGAGGTCAGCGCCACAATTTGATCGGTTGAGAGTGCGGCGGCTTGCGTGCCGGTCAGCCCCCTCATGCCTGCGGTGCCGATGGCTGCGAAGTCATCGGTCGTCAAGGATTTCACCTGTTCAGTCGTCAACGCCGTAATCTGGCCAGAGCTGATGGCCTTGAACTGCGTGGCCGTCAAGGAGCTGAGGTCGTCGGTGCTCAGATTTTGGATCTGGGTGGCCGTCAAGGCATTGACCTGGCTCGTCGTCAAGTTGCCGATTTGATCCGAGGTCAAGGCACCGATCTGCTCGGTGCTCAGCCCACGCAGGGCGCCGGTATTGAGCGCACGCAGGTCATCGGAAACCAAAGCAGCAATCTGATCAGTCAGCAGTCCCGTCACCTGGGCGCTGCCCAGCGAGGCGGCCTGCGCGGTGGTCATCGCCACGATCTGATCGGTCGTGAGGGCAGCGGCTTGCGCGCCGGTCAGACCCTTCAGGCCGCCAGTGCCAATGGCAGCGAAGTCATCGGTCGTCAGCGACTTGACCTGCTCGGTCGTCAACGCCGTAATCTGCCCTGAACTGATGGCCTTGAACTGCGTGGCCGTCAGGGAGCTGAGGTCGTCGGTGCTCAGATTCTGGATTTGGGTGGCCGTCAAGGCATTGACTTGGCTCGTCGTCAAGTTGCCGATTTGGTCCGAGGTCAAGGCACCGATCTGCTCGGTGCTCAGTCCACGCAGGGCGCCGGTATTGAGCGCACGCAAGTCGTCAGAAACCAAAGCAGCAATCTGATCGGTCAGCAGACCCGTCACTTGGGCGCTGACCAGCGAGGCGCTTTGCGCAGTGGTCATCGCCACGATCTGATCGGTCGTCAGCGCAGCAGCTTGTGTGGCGGTCAGGCCCTTCAGACCAGCCGTGCCGATGGCTGCGAAGTCATCGGTCGTCAGCGACTTGACCTGCTCGGTCGTCAGCGCCGCAACCTGGCCCGAACTGATGGCCTTGAACTGCGTGGCTGTCAAGGAGCTGAGGTCGTCGGTGCTCAGATTCTGGATCTGAGTGGCCGTCAAGGCATTGACTTGGCTCGTCGTCAAGTTGCCGATTTGATCCGAGGTCAAGGCACCGATCTGCTCGGTGCTCAGTCCACGCAGGGCGCCGGTATTGAGCGCACGCAAGTCGTCAGAAACCAAAGCAGCAATCTGATCGGTCAGCAGACCCGTCACTTGGGCGCTGACCAGCGAGGCGCTTTGCGCAGTGGTCATCGCCACGATCTGATCGGTCGTCAGCGCAGCAGCTTGTGTGGCGGTCAGGCCCTTCAGACCAGCCGTGCCGATGGCCGCGAAGTCATCGGTCGTCAGCGACTTGACCTGCTCGGTCGTCAGCGCCGCAACCTGGCCCGAACTGATGGCCTTGAACTGCGTGGCTGTCAAGGAGCTGAGGTCGTCGGTGCTCAGATTCTGGATCTGAGTGGCTGTCAAGGCATTGACTTGGCTCGTCGTCAAGTTGCCGATTTGATCCGAGGTCAAGGCACCGATCTGCTCAGTGCTCAGTCCACGCAGGGCGCCGGTATTGAGCGCACGCANNNGTTCTGGACCTGGGTGGCCGTCATGGTGTTGACTTGAACCGTCGTCAAGTTGCCGATTTGGTCGGAGGTGAGGGCACCGATTTGCTCGGTACTCAGCCCCCGCAGAGCGCCGGTGTTGAGGGCGCGCAGGTCATCAGAGGCCAGGGCGGCGATCTGGTCGGTCAGCAGGCCAGTCACTTGGGCGCTGACCAGCGAGGCGGTTTGCGCCGAGCTCATTGCGATGATCTGATCGGTCGTCAATGCTGCAGCTTGAGCTGCACTCATGCCCCTGAGGCCCCCGGTGCCAATGGCCGCAAAGTCATCGGTCGACAGTGACTTGAGCTGATCGGTCGTCAGCGCAGCCATTTGGACTGAATTGATGGCCTTGAACTGCGTTGCAGTCAGCGCATTGAGGTCGTCGGTGCTCAGATTCTGGATCTGCGCGCTAGCCAAGGCATTGATTTGACCCGTGCTCAACGAACCCAGTTGATCGGTTGACAAGTTACCCAACTGTGCATTACTCAGGGTGCGGATGGCAGCACTGCCGAGTGCCCGCAAATCTTCGGTCTGCAAGAACGCAATTTGATCGCTACTCAACGAATTGATCGGCAAAGTCCCAAGCGAAGCGTACTGCTTGGTCGTCAACGCAATGATCTGATCGCTGGTGAATGCGCCCCAGTCTTCCGACGTGAATCGGCTCAGTGTTTTCGTTGACAGTCCAGCAATTTGAGCTGTCGAGTAGCTTGCGATCAGAGTGGTCATGGTGAGCTCACTTGGTTTATTTCGTCTGCAACAACATTAATGAGGTGCTGCTTGCAGAATTCGGGCTTCTGGAACGTCATCCGTTCTAGCTTGCGCATTACCAGCCTCGCATCCATCGCGAAGTTGGGTCGAAGTTGGCGGTCAGTGTTTCAAGCTAAGAGTGACTGCGAGGCGGCCTAAACCGACTCATATCTTTCTTATCGTCACTCTGATTTCGACGACATCTGCGCAAACTTGAGGCAGTCACACGAAGCCCTGGCATGGAGACACCTCTTGCGAGCAGATTCATTGAGATCGGGCACCCGCACGAAACTCCCGGGCCAGGCCTTGGTCTTTGCGGTGAGCAGATTGACGTTTCGGGCATTTCGCCACCTCAAATCAAGGGGAGTAGGGGTGTTTCGCCTTCGTCCGGGAGACGTTTCAAATGAGGCAAAAACATTGACATAGAACTAGCGATCGCTTGTGTTTCGGGTGAGACCATCAGCTTTTGGGCATTGGCTTCAAAGCTTGACTCACTCACTTCGGCAAGTTGTTCGCCAGGACCATTTAGCACTTCGCCTAGCTTAGGGATTTGTGGCTGCCGCGAAGGGTCGATAAAACTGTCTTTTGCGAACCAAACATCGGCCATGGCATGGGTCTGGCCGTCATTGGTTCTGTAGTCAGACACCAAACCCAGCAAATTGCCGTGGTCGACGGACTGCCCTGAATGCGCTCGCAGATTCAACTCGGCAATGCCAAGGTCCTGCAAAGTCTTTAGTTCACCCGCGTCGGTCTTGCCGTCGCTGTTGGCGTCGACCCAAACCCGCAAGTCTTTGAACGACCGATCTTCACTGGACAGCCGGCCATCCAGGTTGAGGTCCAACTCTTGCATGGCCAAGTAGCCATGAGCGGCCCGGCGGCCATCGGCCAACAGGGTCCCTGAGCCGAATAGCTCCCGGCCGCTGTTGATCTGACCATCGCCATTGCGGTCCATTACCAATAGACCGTCCTGTGGCCCGGCCCAGCCCCACTTTTGACTATTGCCGGTGCCGAAGAGGTCAAAATGAACGCCGTCTGCGGCGGCTTTGGTGCTGACGCCATTGCCGTCCAGGTCCAAGATGATCGGAGAGGCCGCTTGCAGGCCGTCCAATTGCTCGCTGCTGAAGACGGCGATGGCGGCGTCCGAGAAGGCCAAGACCTGAGCCATCGACATGGCCGCAAGGTCGCTCGACTCAAAACCAGGGATTTGGTCGGTCGTGAAGCTGTGGATCTGCTCGGTGGTTAAACCGGCTATCTGCGAGATTTGAAGGGCCTCAATGTCCTCGGTCTGGAAATGAGCGATCTGATCCGTACTCAAGCTGCCAAGCTGAGTTGAGGTCAAGGCGGCGATATGTTGAGTTTCCAAGGCCAGAATATCGGCGCTGTCCAGCGTGGCCAATTGATCGCTCGTCATGGAGCGGATATGGCCGGAGGTGAGGGCGCTGATCTGCTCTGTACCGAAGGCCGCGAACTGCTCGGTAGAAAGACCCATCAAGGCTTGGCTGCCCATGGCATGAATGTCTTCCGTTTGAATCGCGGGAATGTCTGCCACTTCTATGCCGCGCATCTGTGCAGAGTTCAGCACCGCGAATTGATTGCTGGTCATCGCCGAAATTTGCTCGGAGCTGAAGGCCGCCAGGTCCTCGGAGCCCAAACCGCGCAGCGCGCCGGTCGTCAAGGCAGCCATGTCTTCGTTGGCGAAGACCGCAAACTGCGCCGAGCTCATGACGCCGACTTGGTTCGCGCTAAGACCCGCGACCTGTGCTGTGCCCAAAGCTTGCACGTCATCGGTCTCCCAGTTCTGGACCTGCGAGGTGGTCAGCGAGCTGACCTGAGTGCGCGTCAAGGCCGCTACTTGCTCGCTTTGCAAAGCATTGAGCTGAGTACTGCTGAAGCCCTTCAAGGCAAATATGCTCAGCGCGGCGACGTTGTCGGTGCTCAGGCCGGCCACCATCTCGGTCGAGAAGCCTTGCAACTGCGCCGACGTAAACCCGCGGATCTGTTCGGTGTTGAAGGCATTCAGCTCGTCGGTCCCGATGGTGGCCACCTGGCTCGAAGTCATGGCCCCGAACTGGGTGTTGGTCAAGACCTTGAGCTGATCGGAAGTCAGGGCCGAGAACTGCAGCGTCGTCAGCCCTTGAATCGCGGCGGTGGACAAGGCGCGCAGGTCTTCACTTTGCAATAGCGCCAACTGTTCGGTGCCGATACCGCTGATTTGCGCGGATGTCATGGCCGCAGACTGGGCGGTGCTCATCGCAATGATCTGATCGCTGCTGAGCGCCGCGATCTGCGTTGAGCCAATGCCTCGCCAGCCGGCGGTACTGATGGACGCAAAGTCCTCTGTCGTCATGGTTTTGAACTGGGCACTGCTGAGGGCTTGAATCTGATTTGAATTCAGGAAGCCGAACTGCAGTGTCGTGAGTGCATTCAGGTCCTCACTCCCAAGCCCGAGTACTTGCCCGCTGGTCAGTGCAGCAATTTGGTTGCTGCCGAGCGCCTGAAGCTGATCGGAGCCGAGTGCCGCCAACTGCGAGGTACTCAGGGCGCGCAAAGCGCTGCTGTTCAAGGCGCGCACATCGTCGGTTTCCAACTGCTGCAGTTGATCGGTTTGCAGACCCAGAACCTGGCCGCTGCTCAGCGCTGCGGCCTGGGTCGTGGACAAGGCCTTGATTTGATCGCTGCTCAACTGGCCCATCTGTTGCGAACCCAGGCCGCGCAAACCGCCGGTGCCGATGGCGGCAAAGTCATCGGTAGCCAGCAGTTTCAGCTGATCACTGCTCAAGGCGGCAATCTGGCTGCTGGCGATGGCTTGGTACTGCTCGGTCGTCAAGGCGCGCAAGTCCTCGGAGGTCAAGCCGAGCATCTGGATGCTGGTCATTGCATTCACTTGGCTCGTACTCAGCGCGGCGATCTGCGCCGAGTCCAAGGCCGCGATCTGCGCGGTACTGAGCGCGCGCAGACTCAGACTCGCCAAAGCCTGCAAATCATCAGTGGCCATGATGCTGGCTTGCTCGGTAGTAAAACCAAGCACTTGGGTGCTGCTGAATGACGCGAACTGTGCGCTGCTCATGGCCACGATTTGTTCGGTACTCAACGCGCCCAGCTGGCTTGAGCTCAGGCCACGCAGACCGGCGGTGCCTATGGCCGCGAGGTCCTCGCTGCTCATGGCTCTGAGCTGATCGGTGCCCAAGGCGGCGATTTGGGTCGTGCCAATGGCGGCGAACTGCGCCGTGCTCAGCGCGTTCAAGTCTTCACTGCTCAAAGCCCGGATCTGTGTGCTGGTCAAGAAGTTGACTTGCGCCGTGCTCAGCGCCGCCCATTGCTCGGTGCCGAATGCCGCCAACTGATCGCTGCCCAAATTTCGCAGCGCTGCACTGCTCAGAGCGCGCACATCGTCGGTCGCAAAGGCCGCTATCTGCTCCGTGCTGAAGCCCTTCATCTGTGCGCTGGTCAGGGCGGCGACCTGCGCGGTGGTCAGGACGCGAATTTCATCCGTGCTGAGTGTGCCGAGCAGGTTTTGCGGCGCAGTCACCAAGGCCGCCACCTGCGCGGTGCTCAGAACGCTGATCTGGTCACTGTTCAGCGCCTGGAACTGGTCTGTCGTCAGAGCTCTGAGCGTCGCTGGGTTGAGTGCGCGCAGATCGTCGGTCTGAAGCCTAAGCATCTGATCTGTGCTGAGGCCCGCGACTTGAACACTCGTCAAGGAGGCTGCTTGAGCGGTGCTCAAGGCCATGATCTGATCGGAGCTCAGCGCCGCAAGCTGGCCCGAGCTCATGCCGCGCAGCCCCAAGGTGCCGATGGCGGCAAAGTCCTCCGTGTTCAGCGTAGTCAGTTGATCGGTGCGCAGCGCGGCCACCTGCGTCGAACTGATCGCGCCAAATTGCAAAGAGCTGAGGGCGTTCAAGTCATCACTGCCCAAGCCTTGTATTTGAGCGGAGGTCAAGGCGTTGATTTGAGTGCTGCTGAGTTGTGCGATTTGGGTGGCGCTCAAAGCAGCCAGCTGATCGGTGCCGAGCGCGCGCAAGGCGCCGCTGCTCATGGCCCGCAAGTCATCGCTTTCCAACTTGCTCATCTGTTCGGTGCCGAGGCCCGTCACCTGCAGGCTGGTCAACGAAGCGGCTTGGGCCGTGCTCAAGGCCATGATTTGATCGGTGGTCAGCGCTGCCATTTGCCCCGAGCTGAGGCCCCGCAAGCCCGCCGTGCCGATGGCAGAAAAGTCCTCGGTGCCCAGCGTCTTCAACTGATCAGTTGTCAATGCGGCAATCTGCGTCGACGCGATGGCGCGGAACTGCGCCGAAGTCAGGGCATTCAAGTCCTCGCTGACGAGGCCCTGAACTTGTGTGCTGGTCAGCGCATTGACCTGGCCCGTGCTCAAGGCGGCCAACTGATCGGAGCCCAATGCGGCCAATTGATCGGTGCCCAAGGCTCGCAAGGCAGCCGTATTTAGCGCCTTCAAATCATCCGTGGCGAAGGCAGCAACTTGCTCGGTGCTGAATCCCCTGACTTGACCACTGCCCATTGCAGCGACTTGCGCCGTGCTCAAGGCGCGGATTTCATCGGTGCTGAGCACCGCCAACTGATTGACGGGCGAACTCGTCAGCGCGGCGATCTGGCTCGTTGTCAAGGCGGCAATTTGGTTCGAGTCAAGCGCCTGAACCTGATCGCTGCTCAAGGACCGAATCACCGCGCTGCCAAGCGCCCGCAAGTCTTCGGTCTGCAAGTGGCCGAGTTGCTCGGTGCTCAAGCCGAGTGCTTGTGCACTGGTCAAGGCCGCGCTTTGTGCCGTCGTCAACGCAATGATTTGCTCGCTGCTCAGCACCGCGACTTGGGCCGAGCTGAAGCCTTTCAATCCGGCGGTCCCGATAGCGGCGAAGTCCTCGCTGCTCAGTGCTTTTATTTGATCGGAGGAGAGGGCCGCTGCTTGCGCTGAGGTGAGGGCGCGGAACTGCGCCGTAGTCAAGGCATTGAGGTCTTCGCTGCCCCAGCTTTGAATTTGAGCGCTGCTCAAGGCAGTGACCTGGCTGGTGCTCAACGCGGCGATTTGGTCTGAGCCCAAAGCGGCCAGTTGCTCAGAGTTGAAGGCACGCAGAGCGCTTGTTCCCAAACTGCGCAAATCATCGGTCGCCAGCGCCGCGATCTGATCGGTGCGCAAACCTAGGACTTGGCTGCTCGTCAACGATGCCGCCTGCAAAGTGCTCAAAGCCACGATTTGTTCGCTCGACAAGGCAGCCAATTGGCTCGAGCCCAGGCCGCGCAAGCCAGACGTGCCAATGGCAGCAAGGTCTTCGCTCGCCATCGCCTTCAGCTGATCCGTCAGCAGAGCGGCGATTTGCGCCGAGCTGATGGCCTTGAACTGGAGGGAGGTGAGGGCGTTCAGATCTTCGCTGCTCAGGCTCTGCATCTGCAGGCTGGTCAAGGCATTGACTTGCGCGGTGCTGAGGGCAGCAAATTGGGCCGAGCCCCAGGCGGCCAATTGCTCGGTGCCCAGGGCGCGCAGGGCGGCGGTGTTGATCGCCGCCAGGTCATCGGTCGCGAAGGCGGCCATCTGCTCGGTGCTCAGACCCTTCACCTGGGCGCTGCTCAGGGCGGCCGCTTGCGCCGTGCTCAGGGCCCGAATTTCATCGCTGCTGAGCAAAGCCAAATGGTTGACCGGCGAGCTCGTCAACGCGGCGATCTGGCTCGTTGTCAAGGCGGCAATTTGAGTGGAGTCCAGCGTCTGAAACTGCTCGCTGCTCAATGAGCGGATCACAGCCGTGCCGAGGGCGCGCAAGTCATCGGTTTGAAGATGGGTGACTTGTTCACTGCTCAGGCCGAGCGCCTGGCTGCTGGTCAAGGACGCCGCCTGCGCGCTGGTCAACGCAATGATGTTTTCGCTGCTCAGCGCGGCAACTTGGGCGGAGCTCCAAGCGCGCAAGGCGGTGGTGCCCATGGCGGCGAAATCGTCGCTGCTCAGCGTCTTGATTTGATCGGATGAGAAGGCGGCCGCCTGGGCCGAGCCGAGCGCGCGAAACTGTGCCGATGTCAAGGCATTGAGATCGGCGCTGCTCCAATTCTGGATCTGCGTGCTGGTCAAAGCATTGACTTGCGCGGTGGTCAAGGCGCCAATCTGCTCGGTCGTCAGGGCGCCGAGTTGATCGGAACCCAGCGCCCGCAAGGCCGCAGAGTTGAGCGCGCGCAGATCGTCGCTGGCCATGGCGGCAAGCTGATCGGTGCGCAAGCCGGCCACTTGGGCGCTGCCCAGCGACGCCGCCTGAGCGGTCGTCAAGGCCACGATCTGCTCGGTCGTGAGCGCCGCGATTTGCGCGGAACTCAGCCCCTTCAGCCCGGCGGTGCCGACGGCGGCGAAATCATCGCTCGTCAGCGCCTTGACTTGGTCGGTCGTCAGCGTAGCAAATTGCCCCGAACTGATGGTCTTGAACTGCGCAGTCGTCAGCGCATTGAGGTCGTCGGTGCTCAAGCTCTGAATCTGGGTGCTGGTCAAGGTATTGACCTGCGTCGTGGTCAGCATGCCGATCTGATCGGAGGTGAGGGCGCCAAGCTGATCCGAACTCAGCGCGCGCAAGGCGGCCGAGTTGAGGGCCCGCAGGTCATCGGTGGCCAGCGCAGCAACCTGGTCCGTCCTCAGACCCAGCACCTGACTGCTGGTCAGCGAGGCCGATTGCGCGGTGGTCAGCGCGACGATCTGCTCGCTGGACAAAGCGCCCATTTGGGCCGAAACCAGGCCACGCAGCCCGGTCGTGCCAATAGCGGCCAAGTCTTGGGTGCCGAGGGTCTTCAACTGGTCCGTCGTCAGCGCGGCAACTTGGGCCGAGGCAATGGCGCGAAGCTGGGTCGAGGTCAGCGCATTCAGATCCTCGCTGCCCAGCGACTGAATCTGGCTGGCGCTCAGGTTGTTGACCTGTGCCGTCGTCAGCGCGGCGAACTGGCCTGAGTCCAGCGCGGCCAATTGCTCGGTGTTGAAGGCCCGCAAGGTGTCGGTCGTCAAGGCCCCTAAATCATCGCTGGCCAGCTTGCTCACTTGTTCACTGCTCAGGCCGCCAATTTGCACGCTGCTCAATGCGGCAGCCTGGGCCGTGGTCAGCGCGATCAGTTGTTCGCTGCTCAAGACTGCCAGCTGAGCTGAGCTAAAGCCGCGAAGACCGGCGGTGCTGATCGCGGCAAAGTCCTCGGTCGTCAAGGTTTTCAGTTGGTCACTCGACAGCAGCGCGAGTTGGGCGGAACCGAAAGCCCTGAATTGAGCCGAGGTCAATGCATTGAGGTCTTCGCTCGCCAAGCTCAGCAGCTGGGCGCCGCTCAATGCGCCGACTTGCGAGCTGCTGAATGCAGCAAACTGATCCGAGCCGAGCGCAGCCAACTGTTCGTTTGCAAGCGCACGCAAGGCGCTGCTATTCAAGGCACGCAAGTCGTCGGCTTGGAAATAGCTGACCTGCTGGCTGCTGAGCGAAGCAATCGCGAACGTGCTCAAGGACGCGAATTGCTTGGTGGTCAGCGCGATGATCTGGTCGCTGCTGAAAGCGGCCCAGTCCTCGGAAGTAAACCGCGTGAGTGTGCGGGTATTCAGCCCTGAAATCTGAGTGGTCGAAAGACTTGTAATCAAGGTGCTCATAGCTGGCCCAGCAAACGCACAGCAAGAACGCGACCGCGCAAGCTCATCGTGTTGATACAGGCTTCGGTATGCAAATCAAACGCGCAGGCGACTTGAAGACGCAAGTTCGTCGGCCTTATGGGTGATTTGCGGGTCTGCCTGTTCATCGCTGATTCGCTTAGAAATGGGCCGTTTCATGGGGTAGAGCTTGGGGGCTCGCTCGGCTTCGTCCATCCTTGCCCGGTCGAAAACAAAAATAGTTCTAAAGTTTTTCTTGGAACTGCCGATGTTAGAAAGTTGCGCCCACGGCATAGGGCGCATAAGCGGGAGCATTTCTTGGCTGTTCGGCATCTGCGGGATTTGCTGGGCGGGCTGCCAAGGTATGGTTTCGCGCCACGACGCGGAACGCCAGGCTGCGTTTCAGCCTCACTGATCAGGCAAATCAGCCCGATCTGGCCTTGTGCCAGGCGCACATGAAAGAGTTCATCCGGCGCGTTCGGCGTTTGCTTCCTGGCTTTGTCTACGTTGCGGCTTTCGAGCAGCAAAAGCGGAGCGCTTGGCACGTGCACATGGCCGTTCACAAACTGCCGCCGCTGTTGGGCTGGGCCGGAACCAAGGTCAAAAGCTATAACGTGATCCGGGCTGTGTGGCGCTCCGTGGTCGGTGATCTTGGCGGCAACATTGACCAGCAAAGGCGGCGCAAGTTTTCGCGCCAGTCCTCGGCCAAGCTCGCGGCCTACCTGAGCAAATACATGCTCAAAGCCTTCGAGGACGGTGATGATTGGTCAAACCGCTACATCGGCTCTACAGGGGTGGTGATCCCTGCCGCCCAAGTGCTGCGTTTCCGTGGCGCTCGGCTCGCTGAGTTGATCGATCTGGCCTTTGGCGCCGTGGCAGAAGGCGTCTGTCAAGTCTCCACCTGGCTATCTCGTTACGGTGACGCATTCTTTATCAGTACAGAGGCAGGGCAGGGGCCGCAGTTCGGACCTTGCTAACGGTTCCTTTTTTTGTGGCAACCCGTGCCGGAACAGACCAGATTCATTGTTTGGTTTTGTTGGGCCTAACGTTTAAAAAGTGTGGCAACATTCTTTATGGGTCCAATAGCTCTTTTTGATAAGTCCTTTCTACAGTCGCTTACGGTTGACGAATCAGTGTGGTTCGACCACTTTTTCTATTCAAACATTTGCCCTCTTTTCTACGTCGAGACATTAGCTGATCTCACAAAGGGCACAACCTCAACGGGTCGTACGGCTGAAGATACCGTTAGGATCATTGCCGACAAGACTCCTGTTCTTGGTGGCGCGCCATGTGTTCATCACCGCGAACTCGTTATTTCTAACTTGATGGGCCAATCGATTCCAATGAACGGTCAGATCCCGAGAGCTGGAGGCAGACCTGTTCGGTCAGCTAACGGAAAACGGGGATTGGTGTTTGATGAATCACCAGAGGCGAAAGCATTCGCACGGTGGCAGCAACAGGACTTCCAAGAAGTCGAGCGAGCTCATGCTCGTGGGTGGCGGGAGATGCTCACAAATCTTGATTTGCCAGCCACATCGGCAGCGATGCGGGCTCTGGGAATTAATTCTAGGGAATGCAAAACTGTTGAGCAGGCACACTGCATCGCAATGCAGCTAGTTCACGGACGCACTCTGCCGTTTGAACAGATGGCGTTGTTGTTTTCTTTTTTGTACATCCCGCCTGATCTTCAGCGCCTGATTCTTCAACGCTGGGCCATCGATCAGAATCGCCCCTTAGGTGAGTACGCACCTTATGCCGCTCATGTACTGGTAGTAGAGATATTCTTTCAAATCGCATTGGCGGCAAGCCTTATTTCTGATGGGCGGGCATCCAATCGAGTCGACATTTCTTATTTGTGCTACTTGCCGTTTTCTATGGTGTTCATTTCCTCCGACAAACTGCATAAAAAGTGCGCTGGTGTATTTTTGCGAAAGAACCAGGACTTCGTTTGGGGTCCGGATTTAAAATCGGAGCTTGCCCGCCAGAACACAGACTTTGGGAAGTTACCACAGGAAGTACTGGAAACAGGGCTCATGAAGTTTGCTGGTGCACCGCTTGGCGAAGAGGGAAGTCTTCTGATCACTTTGTGGGATCGGCATATGCGTGGCTGGCGCAAAAGGGATGAAAACTCAGTATCGCTGACGCCAGAAGCGGAGAAGAGATTGATTGAAGAAATGAAGGCACTGACAAAGGCGCCAATGGCGAGACCCTCCGTAGATGAGGAAGAAGTCGAAGTAGACCAGATGGCAATACAACGATTGGTCCCCAAGCGTAAAGGCAATTGGTGGCTGTTACCAAAAGACTTGAAAGCCAACGATGATGATGAGCCGATTGGGGCTTAATGCCTTGGGTGGCCCAATTTAGGCCAGATTTGGCGATAAACGAAAAATTTTTGCAAATCCTGGCCTAGTGTTGTGTTGGTTTAATCAGCTTATATTGAGAGTTAGCTTAATCTACTATCTGACTATGCATCTTGA
>NZ_JAJIRQ010000016.1:14752-15321 GCF_025717605.1 Paucibacter sp. TC2R-5
AATCATTACTCGACGTTTCTCTGAGCTTCGCCATAAAGCAGAGGCTACGTTGGCGGCTAAGGTAGTTGAGTTTCATGACCAGAACGGCAAGGCTTTTTACAAGATTCCGTCGGGAACGTACAGGGAATGGGCAACCAATGTGCTGAACCTATTGCAACGTACGTTTGGTGAATCTAGCGTTCACTACAAGCACTTCGCGGAGAGCTACAGTGCATTTCAAGGTTGGGTATCGGATGTGGAAGTCAGCTTTGGAATTTTTAAGGCAGCAGAAGAAGACTACCTTGGGGGATATCTCTTTCAGATAAGAACTTTAGCTAGGGCCGAAGTGTTGTCAGATGCCCTTGACCAGGCAAAAGAACTTCTTCGTCTTGGTTACAAGGATCCAGCGTGCATTCTTGCTCGCGTCGCCCTGGAATCAGCGCTAAAAGACTTATCCGCAAAAAATGGGGTGGCCGAAGGCAAGCTTGATCGCATGAATGCTGAACTGACTAAAGCTGGTGCCTTCAATGTGGTCAAGCAAAAGCAAATCACCGCTTGGGCAGATATAGGTAATAAGGCAGCCCATGGGG
>NZ_JAJIRQ010000016.1:15384-22046 GCF_025717605.1 Paucibacter sp. TC2R-5
CACCGATGCAGATGCGAATGCTATGGTCAGCGGTGTAGAGGCCCTAGTCGCTGACCTTTGAACTTTCGCAGCGCCTTGCAATTTGGCGCTCCTCGGTCTTCGATGTTAGTGGCAGCATTGACCAGCTGTAGGGCAGAAGCATATTGCAGGTCGATGAGCATCATGTATTCAGTCTGTTCACACCATAAAAGTCGAAATCAGATACAAGGATAGAAGCGCTGTAGTCATGGTCAATGCGGTCTCAGAGTTATTTTGCAGGGAGGTATTGCTTGATAGAGCCTTTTACCGGATGGCGTGGAACATTGAGCACATGTGGGCGGAGACTGGGTCCTCAGACACGCGACTCTTGATGGAACCATTAATTCCAGACAGTTTTGTCTTGTTCGGAAGATCAAAGAAGGGTGCTGATCGCAGAGAACATGTCGTTCCGCGAGTGGTTCTGTGCAGGGAAGCCCATGACATGTTCGGCCGCGGCGAATCAATAAAGGCAGTCGCTGATTTGCTAAGGAAGTATTTGAAGATCGTTCTGATCTCCATAGAGGAAAAACACCATCTAGATCACGAGATTGGCTTAAAGCAACGTATGCCGGACGGTTGGTCATTTGAAGAGGGTTGCACGTTTGCTCGTCTTCACGCCGCGAATATTGAATTCGATGCTATCCCTTCAGGTGTTAGAGCCTGCTGTGTTTAGCTGTTCGTTATACCTCTGAGGTTTTCAAGCTGATCATGTGCCAAGGTTGCTCAATGTCGCTGTAGCGCAATGCTCATCGTTATCGAAACATTCTTGAATTCCGGCGAGCCATCAGCGAGTCCTGTTCGCGTAGCTGCGCCGAAGTTGCCATGGGTGAGGATACGGGCCAGTTCATGTTTTATGCCCGCAAGCTCTGTGCGCAGGGATACGGCAATGCTGACGTGAAGTCGGCTGATGTTGATGGATTCGGCATCAACGCTGGATTGAGCCCAGACGGTCAACCAAAAGAGCGCCAGTAGAACGGGTCTTGGGGCGCAATCTGTCTCAATCCATGTTTGCATGTCTGAGATGCAAACGCCTAAGGCCTTGGCAAGTGCCTTGGGGCTTGGGTTGCCGATGTTGTCTAGCATTTGGCTCAGTGCAGGACATTGCGTCGGCGTGGGCAATCTGTTGAGCATGATGCCTGTTCATCGTCATGCGTAGCGGCGTGCCTTAAGCGTACTTTCTATGTGACTTAGGGGGTGAAGATGTCGGGTGTCGGCCCCAAGGAATCTTGGTAACCGAGGCTGAGCAAAATCAAGGGCTTAGCTGCACCGGATCAGTTTGCGACTCAAATTGGCGAGGTTTCTATTTTTTTCTGTTAAATCAATAGCTTACAACAGTTTTATAAAGTCAACTTGTCAGAGCCAAGTTGGAATTTTGGTAACCGAAACCAATTTGCGGGATTGTGTGTGCCTTGAGTGGTCGGCTGCGACTTGGCGGCCGATGCAAAGCTCTACAAAGCTCTACAAGGCTCTACAAGGCTCTACAAAGGGCTACGAATCGCTGCGAAGGTCTTCGCCGACTGAGCAGGTAGGGCTGTTGCAGTCGGCAACAAAGGTCTGCATCGTGCCCAAAGCCGAAATTGAATTAGGCGCACCCGAACTCTTCCCTGCGGGTAGCTGGCACCAACCTGTCAGGGTTGAGCTGTTGGCGCCGACGCCGAATTAAGCCACTTTTGGCACCAGTGCCGACATTCCGTTGAGCCATGCGGATTGACTGATAGCCCGCATAGGAACTTAAGACTTGATCACCAAAGACGACTCACTCAAATGTCGGCACGGTGGCTCACTTCCGGACCGGCGCCAACAAGCGGGGACCTTTACAGCGATTTGTAGCCCTGAGGTGCACTAGGGGACTTATTGGAATCAATTGCTGTTTGGATTCGATGAATCATCCGCTGTTTCGGCTGGATGCTTTGTCCTGTAGATGATTTTTACGTCTCTGTATATCGGAACGCCAGAAACATGCGCGATAACCTGTGCTTCTGCGTTTGTCAAGTCACAGTCAGGCCACACGTCATTTGCAATCTTTTCAAACACCTGGGCGGGTTGAGTTAAGCGATCCATGAATAACTGGCTTGGCCAGTGCGTTGAGCGGATGAATTCATTTTGGGCAGTACCGCTCTTAAGCACAAAGACTTTGGGGTCAAGATCCAAGTTTCGCTCGAAGTCAGACTTAGTCACCTCGTCGGTATCTGACTCGTACTGGCATTCCCGGTGTTCAAGAAGCCAGATTTCGTCAAGGTTCTTCAGTTCGTGTGCTAATCGATTGGCAGTCCAATCCTCAGTGCCATGGGTGATGACCAGCAGTTCGTCATGCCCTGCGCCAAGTGCCAATAACTTGGCACTTTTTTGCCATGTCAACTTGTTGGCGGCCCGAAGCAGGTTTGCCTGGTTGTCGGCCCATTTGGACAGAGCATCTTGTTCAACCAAGGGAATAGCCTCGCTGCGATTCAAAAGGTCAGCCTGCTTGCCGACCATGATGCCAGCGAAACCATGGATCGTGCCGCCGTAAAGCCCGCCTACGGTGACGATGCCAGCTTGTAGGCCAAAGAGACTGTCACTATGTTCCACAATTGCACACCGCCCCTTCATTTCTCCTTGCGAGCCAGTCATTGGCGATAGATTGCTTATGGCCACACCCAAGTCGTTCGATAGCCATTGAGAGTAGAGCGCAACCCTTCCTGGGGCTATACGGTCTATCAAGCGCAACGGTTCCAATTCGCGCCAGTCGCCAGCCACCACCGTTTTGACAACTTCGCCATTCGCTTCCTTTGTGAACACATCAACTTCCAAGGCTGGAGCGAGCGCACCAACTACTTGCGTCAGCGTGAGCGGTGCTTCTTTGGTGTTGCTCAAACCGCTGAAGATATCTAGCGAGGTTTTCTTAACTTTTAACAACTTTGTTTTATCTAATAGCCGCACCGATACGCGTGTCCCATGCCGCTTAAGTGCCTCGCCATGCAAGGGTGCCCGTAGGCTCGGACGGCCGTCAATGCCTTTTACGAGTTCAAGTACCCACTGCTCGTTTTGGTCTTCGGTGCCGCAAGTCTGACGGTGGGTAGTGACTTTCACATGAGTCCCCAACATGAAGACCGAAAAGAAGCCAATCCCAAAGCTTCCCACTGCGTCAAAACCTGTAGCCGCAAGCCCCGGCCACTCGCGCCGTAGCGCTGTGTCCCTCCAAAGTGAGCGTCCAAAATCGAGCAGCACATTCACCAGCACATAACGGCTCATGCCAATGCCGGTGTCGGTGACGTGAAGCCAGTCTTCGCCTTCCTTTTCTTCGAGATGGACTGTGATGGAGCCTTCTGTTTTTTCGAGGGCACCCAAAGCTCGGCTGGCCACAACGGCGTCTCTGGCGTTTTGCAGCAACTCGCGCAAGGCCAAATGTGGTTCGTCACCGTACAGCTTGGCACCGCCAAAACGTTCGACTACAGATTGAATGTCGCTGATGCGCAAGGATGCATCCACCGGATGCCAGTCCTCGGTGGGGACGTTGCGGGCGAATGATTCGGGGCTACGAACGCCGGCAACCTCCCTGGCCGCCAGTCTTGGCAGAGCGTGGTCTCGCAATAAATGATCGGCTGCCGACAGTTCTTTGTCTGCAAGGCAGGCAGCGTCATAGGCTAGCCACCAGGCACCCTGTTCGGTGACAGGAAAAGAACTACCCGAAAAAACAAGCTCGGTACGTGCCGTGTCGCAATGGGGCTGGTGCAGGCGTGCCTGAAAGCGCCAGTGCTCTTGCGAAACTCCGCTGGGGCGGTTCATCGCCAGTAGAAAGCGGGGTGCTCGCTTTGCATCAATGTGGGCGGCATCCGCAACCCGCAAGAGAATTGCGATCTTGAGCGGATTGATCGTCCATGCCGCAGGCGCAAGGCACACGGGCGCAGACACGGTTTTTGCAGCAAATACTTCCAGCTCATGCGGGCTGTACCAGTGGCTTTCGGCTATTTGCCCGATGATGTGCCCATAGGCTTCCCGTAGCTCATCGTGAGGGAAAAGGTGCAGCAGATCGCCAACGCCATCACTCCACTTCGCAAACGCAAGCTTGCGGGCTTGTTTAGGGTGGAGGACTCGCAGGGTGTCGAATAGCACCGCTTGAAATCCAGGGGATCCTTCCATCATCTGGCCTGCGACCAACTTCCGTTGTGCGGCAGCGTCGTGCCATTCAACGGTTTGGCTCAGCTCTTCAACACCGCCAGGGAATGCCGCGCGGCAATGCGCGGCATCGTGTAACAGAAATGCACCACCCAAAACCAAAGCCTCGGCTGGGTTCAGTGGGAAGTCGGGACCAGCGATTTCTGATGCAACGCGCCATAGCGCATCGACATGGGTGATGTCGTGAAGGGTGAGATCAGGCAACTCTCTTTGAATCTGAGCCAGAAGCAGAGCAACTCGGTCGCGGAATCTATCGTATGCACCAACCAGTTCCCCCCTTTTCGGATCAAGACCGTCACCTTTGTCGCCAAAGGCGGTTTTCCAAAGCGCAGCTTGCTTGTAATCAGCCATGTTTTTATGTTTCCCCAAATGAAGTGACGATTATCCGGGGAGCGGCGCCGCTGACAGCACTGGAGTCGCGACGATGTAGGCGGTGCGCGTGAAGTCAGCAGCACTTCACAGGCAAGTCCCAAGCTATATAGGCCGCAAGCCACCGAATAAAGAGCGCAAGCAGCTCGCAATTTCATAGCGATTTCTGTCTAGCCTTCCAAGCCACCAACTCGGAAGGTCGCCGCGTAAATGGGTGGGTGCCTTCATAAGGTAAGTGCAAAAGTCCACAAACCCGCCGGGTGCGCCTGCGCGCGCACAAGTTCAGCGAGGGCAGTTTGCGTTGCCAATTCCGCCGATTCCGGTTTGAGCGAATCGTACGCACAAAGCGGAATTTTTCAGGGAGACAGCCACCTGTTGGCGCCGGCCGAAAGTTACTCTCTTCGACCACGAAATTTGCCGAAATCAGATCGCTCTGGAACGTCCTGCTCAGCTTTTGCCAACCGCGCACTATCGGACGAGTCGGTCATGCGAGCGAAGTTTGCTTCGGCGCAATCTTCCTGTGCCTCTTTGACCTGCTGTTCCTCTAGTCGGCTGGCAAGTTGTTTCATCACCCAGGCTAGTTCAAGCACCGACAGGTCCCAATCTTTGGATTCAGCGCTCTTTTGAACTAGCGGGAGAAGGGTGGGGACATCCATTACGCGCGATTCATTCAGTTTTCGAATGCAGTAGACGGTCAGTTGGTTGACCAGATCCACGCAAACCTCATAGCGAGCGTAAAACTCTTGGTCAGTCAGACCAGTAATAAAAGCGCCGTCGACCATGCGTCCGACTAACTTGGGCTGAACACCACTTATTGAGGCCAAGTTTTGTTCCCGGGGGAAATCCGCCGCTACTACTCTCGAATCATCTTTTTTCATATTGAGTCGCTTTCTCGATTACTAAAGATCGAAACCATCCACCAATAAATTTGATTCATGGCTCTTGGTCAATAGAGTGCTGGCTACCTATTTGTACCTTTCGGCACCGTTGCTTTCAATTCCGTCCATACAAACAATTTTTCCGTTAGCAAGCACCCCGAAAATTATCGGAGTGCTGCAAGCGCCTTCTTGGACTAATGGCGGCCAATCCGCCAATGAAGAAGTCTCTGGATGACCAAGAACAAGCTCCCGATCTTCTTTATTGAAGATCAGATCGGACCAAGCGTGCGGAGGGCGCCACGCTACTGGCTGGATAGTGCCACTCAAAACTAGCGCAACGCCAGTCGCGACCAAATGGAATGGATGTTCCTCATGTCTTGCCAAGTCCCCAAGACGCCAAGTAGCACACGTTTGATTTTGGTCTGACATCCGCGACATCAAAATCAACTGAATGTCTTTTAGATGCTCGACGCGGACTCGAAAATCAGTGGAGTGCCGTGGATTCCATGGCGGCAGCAATGTGGACATGTATTTGTCTTGACTGTCCAGTGGGAATCCAACCAATTCAACTAACTCCGTCAATTTAATTAGATTTCCGGAAATGAATTCTTGGGCATGAAGAACCTGGTCTATGTCGAAGCCTGGTGCGGCTCTAGTTGGAGTTTGCAACACGCCCGCATCAATAAGACCGAGGACAGTCTCAGTGTCAACATCTAAGAAATCGGCAACATCCTCATTGCTGAACAACGTAGGCGGACGGCCTTCGAATAGACTTGCTCCTTTGATCGATTTCTTCGGCGGCTCAAGGTAACACAGGGCCTCGACCATCTGGCGCGGCATTCCAGCCTTGGAAAGAAGTAGGGAGAAACTGTGCAATTCAATAATCGACAAGCGTGGTATTACCCTCAACGGGCTGAGTAATTCATGCACAAACTTTGTGAAAACTCTAAGGTCGTAAGAGCCCTCATTACGCAGTTTCGAGAATATCTTTGTGACACCATGGCGTTGAGTAACGCTCATGGTACCGACCCAGTTATTGGGCCACTGAGGCCTGATCCACATATGTTTGGACAACAAAAGCGACTTGAATAAGCGAAAAGTTGCCTTCCAAGGGAAGACAAGCGTTGAAGTTCCGAATGCCAGAAACCGAAAGGGGGCAAGCGCTGCAAAGTCTTCACTGACGGTACATTCTGTACTGCTAGCTGCAGAACCCTCCATTTCTCTCAAGTCATAGCCGCAGGT
>NZ_JAJIRQ010000017.1 GCF_025717605.1 Paucibacter sp. TC2R-5
GCATTCGGCGCGCAGCAGCCGGTAGCACCCAACGACACCGCGGCCGGGCGTGCGCTCAATCGTCGAGTAGAAATCGCACCCACACCGAGGCCACGGCGAGCGGCTGCGGCTTCTGCAGCGTCCGCACCGTGAGCAGCATTGACGATCCTGTCAATTGGGTCGCTGCGCAGCGCGCCGACCCGGTGCGCCGGCGCATGCTGCACGCACTCGCGCTGCGTGCGGCAGCCCAGCCTCAAGGCGCGCTGCGTGACAAGCTGATTGCGACGCTAAGGCAGCGCGCGTCGCGAAAGCCCGTGGCGCATCAGAAGCAGCAATATCCAGCCCTAGGCAATCCGCTGGCCGCATTGCTCGCCTTGCTGCAGCTTGATGCGAGCCAAGAGTTGCGCCAGGTGCGCCTCCACGAAAGCACTTGGCGGCAGCTGCGCGTGGCACGAAACATTGCCGAGCTCCATGCGCCGGTCACCGGGCATCTGGGGCCACTCAATGGCCAGGCGCTGGCGACGCGCATGCTCCAGCAGATTCAGGGGCTGGCTCCAGCCTATTTACACAGGCTGCTCACGCAGATGGACGCGATCGCCGCCTTGGAGCAGGTGCAGGCTGCCGGTGAGGCACCAGCGCGAACAAGCAAGAAGAAGGCAACCGAGCGGCGTCGGTGACGGTCCAGGTACCGGTTCAGAGGAATGCCGGCGGCGATACGTTTGCCAGTATTCTGGATGCCGAGCGTGCCAGGCCCGCTGGGCCGCCAACTGGTTGGCTCGGTAGTCGGGGTCCTCCTTGAGCTTGGCCTTGGCCCAACGTCGGCGGCGCTCCCGCCGGCAATCGCTGCCCGGGCAGTAGCTTTGTTTGGGGCATTGAGGGCGGACCAGGAATTCTTGGCCGCATGAGACGCAGACCGATCGAGTCATAACAACTCCCGACGCGTGACGCAAAGTTGGCAGCACCATCAGGCGAGCGGCCGGAAAGTCGTTGCTGCCCGGCTTGTTGAAGTAGGGGCGCACCCGTTTCAATCTCCAAGAGATTGACCCGAACTGAAGCGTTGCGGCTGCCAGCGTTGTAGCTCTCGATCAGCGGCTCGAACTTTTCCGAGAAATCGGTGCTGGTGCGGTTCAGCTCGCTCATCTTTTCCAGCTTGGCGCGAATCGCGGCTTTCAGCACTTCCAGGTCGGTGTTCTTGTGCTTTGTGATTTGGTGGTCGCGCTTTGTTGATTGCGCGTCGGGCCATCAGAACACGTTTGCCCAAAGGTCAATTTGATCGCACCTGAACATTGGGTGGGCCATGAATGGGCCACAGATGGGCCACAGATGGGCCACAACGAAAAAAGCCGCTCAAACTGAGCGGCTTTTCAAGGACTTGGTTGCGGGGGCAGGATTTGAACCTACGACCTTCGGGTTATGAGCCCGACGAGCTACCAGACTGCTCCACCCCGCGCCAGATATGGTGTTCCGGGCGATCTCGTCACAGCGAGCCCGAAAGGAAAGTGGTCATTGGGACCGGCGACAACTTCCCAAATTTTTGGTTGCGGGGGCAGGATTTGAACCTACGACCTTTGGGTTATGAGCCCAACGAGCTACCAGACTGCTCCACCCCGCGACTGAAGCTAGCAGTATAGCGCACTTTTCACTGTACCGTCAAAGTCCCGCAGCAGTGAGGGACGATTGGAAGCGCTCGGCGTCTTGAAATCCGATCACCCGCGCGCCATTCAGCTCTTGACCCGCCGGATCAAAAAAGATCGTGCCAGGGGGGCCGAATAGCTTGAAACGCTTGAGTAATTCACGATCGGCCGGGCTGTTGGCTGTGACATCGGCCTTCAGCAACAAGGCGCCTGCCAGCCGGCGCCGAACCTGCGGATCGGTGAAGGTGTAGCGTTCCATTTCTTTGCAGGACACACACCAGTCCGCGTAGAAGTCGAGCATCACCGGGCGCCCCGCTTGCGCCAGGGCGGCATCCAGTTCGGCGACGCTGGCAATGCGCTGAAAGGACAGGCCCGCAGCGGCGCTGCCGCCCGTGGAGGTTACGGTGCCGGCCTCCACGCGGAAGAGCCCTGCCAGGGGCTTGAGTGTGTCGGTGCCGCCGCTGGCCGCCCCCACAAGCTGCAACAGGCCATAGCTGACCGCTAGCAAGGCTGCGGTCTTGCGCAGCCAGGTGCGCGGCCTATGGACGGCATGAGGTGCTTGGAACAGGCCCAGCATGGCCGCAGTCCCGATCAACAATGCGCCCCATAGGAATTGCGCCAACGCCGGCGGCAAGACCGGCTGCACAGTCCACAGCGCGACGCCAAGCAAGAGCATGCCAAACAGGTGTTTGACGCCGTCCATCCAGGCGCCGGCCCTGGGCAGCAAGCTACCTGCAGAGATCCCCAGCAGCAACAGGGGAACACTCATGCCGGTGGCCAAGGCGAACAAGGCGCTACCCCCCAGCACAACATCCCGGGTTTGGCTAAGGTAGACCAAAGCGCCTGCGAGCGGCGCTGCCACGCAAGGGCTGACGATCAGGGCGGACACCCCCCCCATGGCGAACACGCCAAGCAAATGACCGCCAGGCAGCTTCTGGGATGCTTGCGAAAGCCCCCCGCTCATGCCCGATGGCAGACTCAACTCATACGCGCCAAACATGGACAAAGCGAACAGCACCAGGGCCAAGGCGAAACTTGCCAGTACCCAGGGCTTTTGCAGCACAGCCGCAAGTCCTTCGCCCGCCAGCCCGGCAGCCACACCCAATGCGGTGTAGACCAGTGCCATGCCCAGCGAATAGCTTAGAGCGAGCATGAAACCACGGCCACGCGTAGCCTTCTTGGATGCGTCGCCCACAATGATGGACGACAGTATGGGCAACATGGGCAGCACGCAGGGCGTCAGCGAGAGCAAGAGGCCGGCGACAAAAAACACGCCAACCACGGTCCAAAACCGCCCGGTCTGAAGCGCTGCATCTAAACGCCCCATCTCGCCCGCTGCTGCCGCTGCTTGCGAACCCGCCGCGGTGACTGAGCTAGCAGGCTCTGGGCGAGGACTGCTGCTCAGTGGCTGCGCCGCAAGATCGGCCCCATCCACGCGCCTGACCGTGGCCGGCGTGGCGCCAAGCCCTGGATTGACGTCGAAGGTCGCCGTCATGGGCGGATAGCACAAGCCTTTGTCCGCGCAACCCTGACCGGCCACCGTCAACTTGAAGGAGCCGTCGGCCGCCTTTATGGGCACCACGGCGCTGAGGGCCTCCCGGTGGACCTCAACCTCTTTCTGAAAGGTCTCATCAAACTTGACCTTGCCCTTGGGCACCACGATGTCACCAAGAGTTGCGCCTTCTGCTTCGATCTTGAACTGCTCCCGGTACATATAGTAGCCAGGGGCAATTTCAAAGCGAACTTGCAAAGTCTTGCCATCCTGCGCGCTGACCGCTAACTTGAAGGCCTGCTCGGGATCCAAAAAATCATCTGCCCACGCCGAGGCCAATGGGTTCAGGAGGCAAACGAGAGATAGAAAAAGGAAGGTCGCTGACCGTAGAGCTCGTGACATAGGCTAGTAGCGTTAGGACTGATACCGCATTGCGGACAAAAACATGACCAAGGCGGCGCGAAGCGTAATCGCAATCACGAACCGGCGCTCAAGCATGAGCAAAAGACGTAAAGCCTGGAATGTACAAACAAAAGTACAGGCGAAAAAAAGGCCAGCAAAAAGCTGGCCATTCGAGAGCAATGCCTAAGCTGCGTGCAGCTCAAACAAGCTTGCCTCTTTACTCGACTGTTTCGCCAGCAGTCTCGCCTTCGGCGCGATCAACCAGTTCAACATAGGCCATAGGCGCGTTGTCGCCAACACGAAAACCCATCTTCAAGATGCGTGTGTAGCCGCCTGGACGAGCCAGGAAACGTGGGCCCAGCTCATTGAAGAGCTTGGTGACGATGTCACGGTCCCGCAGGCGGTCGAATGCCAGGCGACGGTTTGCCAATGTAGGCACCTTGGCCAAAGTGATCAAAGGCTCAACCACGCGGCGCAGCTCTTTGGCCTTAGGCACGGTGGTCTTGATCGCTTCGTGTTGCAGCAACGAAACGCACATATTGCGCAGCATTGCCTTACGGTGAGCGCTGGTACGGTTCAGCTTACGGAGGCCGTTACGGTGACGCATGGTGCTTATCCTTTCTTTGATTAATCGCCAGTGGCCGTATCAGGTACCACCGGGTGCACCGGACGACGCAATGAAAAAGCGCCGTCCATTTCTTTCTAATTAATTAACGCTTGTCCAGCCCTTGCGGGGGCCAGTTTTCGAGGCGGGCGCCGAGGGTCAAGCCACGCGAAGCCAGCACTTCTTTGATCTCGTTGAGCGACTTGCGGCCCAAGTTCGGAGTCTTCAGAAGTTCTGTTTCGGTGCGCTGGATCAGGTCGCCGATGTAATAGATGTTCTCGGCCTTCAAGCAATTGGCCGAACGCACCGTCAACTCAAGCTCATCAACCGGACGCAGGAGAATCGGGTCGAAGGACGAGCTGCGTTGTTGCTGCTGCGGGTTGTCGAACATGTCGCCAACATCGGTGCCTTGCAACTGTGCGAACACGGCGAGCTGTTCGACCAAGATTTTGGCCGATGCACGGATCGCTTCCTCGGGCGAAATAGCGCCGTTGGTTTCGATTTCCATGACCAGCTTGTCCAAGTCGGTACGCTGTTCAACGCGAGCGTTTTCAACGGCGTAGCTGACGCGACGAACAGGCGCAAACGACGCGTCCAGCACGATACGGCCAATCGACTTGGTCGGCTCATCGCCATAACGGCGCATGGAGCCGGGCACATAGCCGCGACCCTTTTCGACCTTGATCTGCATATCCAGCTTGCCGCCTTGCGACAGGTGCGCAATGACGTGATCTGGGTTGATGATCTCAACATCGTGAGGCGTTTGGATGTCCGCTGCAGTGACAGGACCTTCGCCCTCTTTGCGCAAGACCAGCGTAACTTCTTCGCGATTGTGCAGGCGGAAAACCACACCCTTCAGGTTCAGCATGATGTGAACCACATCTTCCTGAACGCCGTCGATGGCCGAGTACTCGTGCAGCACACCAGCGATCGTCACTTCTGTCGGCGCATAACCCACCATCGAAGACAACAGCACCCGGCGCAGAGCATTGCCCAGCGTGTGGCCATAGCCACGCTCGAAGGGCTCCAAGGTCACCTTGGCACGGTGGCCGCCGAGCGGCTCCACATTGATCGATTTGGGTTTGAGCAGATTGGTTTGCATGAAGTCTTTCTTTCAATACCCTCGGTTCGTTACACCGATAAGGCTGAGGGACCAACCGGGCGTCGCCGCGAGAGGGCCAACCCAGACGAGGGAAAGCCGACGGCACCCGCAATGGGTGCAGCCGGCAACTGCAAAACGATTAACGCGAGTACAACTCAACGATCAGCGATTCGTTGATCTCAGCGCCGAACTCGTCACGATCAGGAGCCTTCTTGAAGACACCTTCCAACTTAGCTGTATCAACAGTCACCCAAGCTGGCAAGCCAATCGACTCAGCCAACTTCATCGCGTCGATGATGCGCAACTGCTTCTTCGACTTCTCGCGCACAGCGACGATGTCACCGGCCTTCACCAAGTAAGAAGCAATATTGACGACTTCACCGTTGACCGTGATGCCCTTGTGCGAAACCAACTGACGGCTTTCGGCACGTGTGGAGCCAAAGCCCATACGGTAAACAACGTTGTCCAGGCGCGACTCGAGCAAGGACAGCAAATTGGTGCCGGTCGAGCCCTTACGACGCTCGGCTTCGGCAAAGTAGCGGCGGAACTGACGCTCCAGAATGCCGTACATGCGCTTGACCTTCTGCTTTTCACGCAGTTGCAGGCCGAAGTCGGATGTGCGCTGACCGGAGGTGCGGCCATGCTGGCCTGGCTTGGAATCAAACTTCGCCTTGTCCCCAATGGCGCGACGTGCGCTCTTCAGGAACAGGTCCGTGCCTTCGCGACGGGAGAGTTTGCACTTGGGGCCTAGATAACGTGCCACTTTAGATGTCCTTTTTCATTCTGACGCACGGCCCGTCGGCGCGTGCGCGAGTCTGGCCCATTTTTTTGTCGGCTCAGACGGTGGTGTTGAAGATTCCCATCGCAACAATGGGAATCAACGAAACGGCCGGCGCGGCACATACGTGCCCGCCGGCGCGGGGTAACTCGCGATTATCGCATCTTTCGCATCTTTGGCAAAAGCCTTAGATACGACGACGCTTTTGGGGACGGCAACCGTTGTGCGGAACCGGAGTCACATCAGAGATCGAATTGATCCGGATGCCAAGAGCACCCAGTGCACGAACCGACGACTCGCGGCCTGGGCCTGGGCCCTTGATCTTGACATCAAGATTCTTGATGCCTTGATCTTGAGCGGCACGGCCGGCTACTTCAGCCGCGACCTGGGCTGCGAAGGGCGTCGATTTACGCGAACCCTTGAAGCCCTGACCGCCGCTGGAAGCCCAGGACAGTGCGCCGCCTTGGCGGTCAGTGATCGTAATGATCGTATTGTTGAACGACGCGTGTACGTGAGCGATGCCATCGGCAACGTTCTTACGAACCTTCTTACGGACGCGTTGTGCAGCCGAGTTATTGGGTGCTTTTGCCATCTTGATCTTCTTTCTGTGCTAGCCGCAGATCACTTTTTACCCGTAGCAGCCGACTTGCGCGGGCCTTTACGAGTGCGAGCGTTCGTACGGGTGCGCTGACCGCGCATTGGCAAACCACGACGATGACGGAAACCACGGTAGCAACCGAGATCCATCAAACGCTTGATGTTGATAGACATCTCGCGGCGCAGATCGCCTTCGATGGTCATCAAACCCACTGTTTCACGAATCTTCTCGAGATCGGAATCGGTGAGGTCTTTGACCTTCTTGTCGAATGGAATACCGCAAGAAGTACAGATCTTCTGTGCCGTCGTACGGCCAACGCCGTAGATGGAAGTCAGACCGATCTCTGTGTGCTTATGCGGCGGAATGTTAATACCAGCAATGCGTGCCATGTGGTTCCTCTAAATCGCTCGTGTCGTGCTGCAATCAGCCCTGGCGCTGTTTGTGGCGGGGATCTGTACAGATCACACGCACCACGCCCTTGCGGCGGATGATCTTGCAATTGCGGCACATCTGCTTGACGGATGCCGAAACTTTCATGGTCTACTCCTTGACCTACAAAAATGCGCTCAATGCGCGTAACCGGGGAATAGAAATGCTCACTTCGCCCGGAACACGATGCGAGCACGACTCAAGTCGTACGGGGTTAATTCAACGGTAACTTTGTCGCCGGGCAAAATGCGGATGTAATGCATACGCATCTTGCCGGAGATGTGGCCGAGAACAACATGCCCGTTCTCCAGCTTCACACGAAACGTGGCATTGGGCAGATTCTCAAGAATCTCGCCTTGCATTTGAATGACGTCGTCTTTCGCCATGCCTTCGTTTCTGTTCTGATGGATCTTGGTTAAACAATGGTTCAGCTTTTCAGCTGGCCTTGAAATTTGCCTTCTTCAGCAGCGAATCGTACTGCTGGCTCATCACGTAAGACTGTACTTGGGCCCAGAAGTCCATGGTGACCACAACAATGATCAGCAAAGATGTACCGCCAAAATAGAAAGGTACGTTGTACTTCAAGGTCAAGAACTCTGGCAACAAGCACACACCCGTAATATAGATGGCGCCAGCCAAGGTCAAACGCGACAAGATCTTGTCAATATGCTTTGCAGTTTGCTCGCCTGGTCGGATACCAGGAATGAACGCACCACTCTTCTTCAGGTTATCTGCGGTTTCGCGGCTATTGAAAACAAGCGCCGTGTAGAAAAAGCAGAAGAAGACGATAGCACTGGCGTAGAGCAACACATAAATCGGCTGCCCCGGACTGACCATACCTGCGAGGTCTTTCAACCAGCGAAGGCTATCACCCGTCGCAAACCAACTCACCACGGTTGTGGGAAGCAGGATGATGGACGAAGCGAAGATTGGTGGAATCACTCCGGACATGTTCAGCTTCAGTGGCAAATGCGAGCTTTGCCCACCATAGACTTTGTTACCAACCTGCCGCTTGGCGTAATTCACCAAGATTTTCCGCTGACCGCGTTCGACAAACACCACCAAATAGGTGACGGCTACGACCACAGCCACAATAAACAGGGAAGAAACAGGGCCCATAGCGCCAGTCCGAACCAGCTCCAGCAAGCCACCAATCGCACCAGGCAATCCGGAAGCAATGCCGCCGAAGATCAGAATCGAAATTCCGTTGCCCAAGCCACGCTCGGTAATCTGCTCACCCAACCACATCAAGAACATCGTGCCGGCAACCAAGCTGGACACCGCTGTGAGGCGGAAACCAAAACCAGGGTTAATCACCAAGCCCGCCGAACTTTCCAGTGCCAGAGCAATGCTCAGGGACTGAAAGAGCGCCAAACCTAACGTGCCGTAACGCGTGTACTGCGTAATCTTGCGACGACCGGCCTCACCTTCCTTCTTCAACGACTCCAAAGCGGGCACCACATACGTCATCAACTGAATAACGATGGAGGCCGAAATGTAGGGCGTGATGCCCAGCGCGAAAACGGTGAAGCGCGAGAGCGCGCCGCCAGAGAACATATTGAACAGGCTCAGGATGCCACCTTCCTGACCCTTGAAGAACTGCTGCAACTGAGCCGGATCTATGCCCGGAACAGGGATATGAGCCCCAATCCGAAACACGACCAAGGCCAGCAACAAGAACACAAGCCGGCGACGCAAGTCGCCAAACTTGCCGCTCTTGGCCAGTTGGTTTGCGTTCGTAGCCACTGTGCCTAGTTCCTGCTTATTAGGCGACCGAGCCGCCAGCGGCCTCAATCGCTGCCTTGGCGCCAGCAGTCGCGGCAACACCCTTGAGTGTTACCTTGCGGCTGATAGAACCCGACAGAATCACCTTGACGTTCTTTGCCAGCTCAGGCACGAGACCTACAGCCTTCAAAGTCAAAACGTCGATTTCGTCGGCCACCAGCGTTTGCAGGTCGTCGAGATTGATTTCGGCATTGAACTTCAATGTCTGCGACTTGAAGCCGCGCTTTGGCAAGCGGCGCTGCAAAGGCATTTGACCGCCTTCGAAACCTACCTTGTGGTAGCCGCCAGCACGGGACTTTTGACCCTTGTGGCCGCGACCGGCAGTCTTACCAATGCCAGAACCGATGCCACGACCTACGCGACGCTTGTAGTGCGTAGCGCCGGCTGCGGGCTTAATGGTATTGAGTTGCATCTTTTTGTCCTCGGTTCGTGAAAGCGCTTAAAGCACCTGCACGAGATAGGCGATCTTATTGATCATGCCGCGAACCGCCGGCGTGTCTTCCAACACGCTGGTGCTGTTCATACGGCGCAGGCCCAGACCCACAACCGTAGCGCGGTGCGAAGTCCGCGTACCGATGGGGCTGCGAACCAGCTTGACGGTCAGAGTTTTCTTTTCAGACATATGTGTCTCCAGTGCAGCTTCAGTTGAAGATGTCTTCAACGTTCTTGCCGCGCTTGGCTGCAACTTGTGCTGCCGTGGTGGAACGCTTCAGAGCGTCCAGCGTGGCGCGAACCAAGTTGTACGGATTGGTCGAGCCATGGCTCTTTGTCACGATGTCAGTCACGCCCATCACTTCAAAGACTGCGCGCATCGGGCCGCCGGCAATCACGCCAGTACCAGGTTGCGCAGGAACCATCATGACTCGCGACGCGCCATGCTCACCCACCACATTGTGGTGAATGGAACCGTTGCGCAGATCGACCTTGACCATATTGCGGCGGGCCGACTCCATAGCCTTCTGCACGGCGACAGGCACTTCCTTGGCCTTGCCTTTGCCCATGCCGATACGGCCTGCGCCATCACCGACCACCGTCAGCGCTGCGAAACTGAGCGTACGACCGCCCTTCACAACCTTGGTGACGCGGTTGATCGCGATCATCTTTTCTTTCAGGCCGTCGTCATTTGCTTCGGTCTGGACGCGGGGTTGAAACTTTGCCATTTCGAAATCCTTTTAGCGTCAGAACTGCAAACCAGCTTCGCGAGCTGCTTCGGCGAGAGCCTTAACCCGACCGTGATAGGCAAAGCCGGCACGATCAAAGGCAACTTTCTCAACACCAGCTGCTTTCGCCTTTTCGGCGATACGCTTGCCAATCAAAGTAGCCGCAGCTACGTTGCCACCCTTGCCCGAGCCGCCGAGCTGCTCGCGGACAGCCTTTTCGGCTGTCGAGGCGCTGGCCAGGACACGAGTGCCGTCGTCTGAAATGACGCTGGCGTAGATGTGAAGGTTGGATCGGAACACCGACAAGCGCACGACGCGCTGGACTGCAATCCGAGCACGGGTCTGACGCGAGCGACGGATGCGCTGTTCTTTTTTGGTCAACATTGCGCTGCTCCTTACTTCTTCTTGGTCTCTTTGATGGAGACCTTTTCGCCGGTATAGCGGATGCCCTTGCCCTTATAGGGCTCTGGCGGACGGAAGGCGCGCACTTCAGCGGCCAACTGACCCACCACTTGGCGGTCCACACCCTTGATCAGAATTTCCGTCTGGGTGGGGCACTCAACCTTGATGCCTTCGGGCATGTCTTTCACCACAGGGTGAGAGAAGCCGATTTGCAGGTTGAGCTTTTGACCCGTGGCTTGCGCCCGGAAACCCACGCCGACCAGACTCAGCTTGCGCTCGAAGCCCTTGCTCACGCCGTTGACCATATTGGCCACCAGTGCTCGCACGGTGCCGCTCATGGCGCCAGCTGCAGTCGAATCATCGGACGGAGCGAAAGACAGCTTGCCGCCTTCGCTCGTGATTTTCACCAAGGCGTTCATTGGACGCACGAGTGTGCCCAAAGTGCCCTTGACGCTGATCTTGTCAGCTGTAACGGTAACGTCCACACCTTGCGGGATGGCGACCGGCATTTTTCCTACGCGGGACATTGTTTGTCTCTCCTTGCGCTTAGGCGACGTAGCAAAGCACTTCGCCGCCGATGCCGGCTTGACGTGCTTTACGGTCGGTCATCACACCTTGCGGCGTAGTGACGATCGCCACACCCAGGCCATTCATGACCTGAGGGATATCGTGGCGGCCCTTGTAGATGCGCAGGCCGGGACGGCTCACGCGCTCGATGCGCTCAATCACCGGCTTACCGGCGTAGTACTTCAGCGCGATCTCCAACTCTGGACGGGCGGCTTCGCCACGCACAGCAAAACTGTCGATATAGCCTTCGTCCTTGAGGACTTTGGCAATCGCCACTTTCAATTTCGAGGAAGGCATCACGACGCTGACCTTCTCAACGCTTTGGGCGTTTCGAATGCGGGTCAACATGTCGGCGATAGGATCACTCATGCTCATTTGCGATTTCTCCTAATCGTGCCGATTACCAGCTAGCCTTGACGACACCAGGGATGTCGCCTTTGAAGGCCAGCTCACGAATTTTGTTACGGCCCAAGCCGAACTTGCGGAACGTACCGCGGGGACGACCAGTCAACGCGCAGCGATTACGCTGGCGAGTTGGATAGGCGTTGCGTGGGAGCTTTTGCAGCTCCAGGCGCGCCAAGTAACGCTCTTCGTCAGACTTCTTAGCGTCGTTGATGATGGCCTTCAGATTCGCATACTTAGTAGCGAATTTGGCAACCAGCGCATCACGCTTGAGTTCACGTTGAATGAGAGAAGTTTTAGCCACAAGTCACCTCAGTTCTTGAACGGAAACTTGAATGCTGCCAGCAAGGCCTTGCACTCATCGTCCGTCTTGGCAGAGGTGGTGATGCTGATGTTCAGCCCACGCAGCGCATCCACCTTGTCGTAATCGATCTCGGGGAAGATGATTTGTTCTTTGACGCCGATGTTGTAGTTACCACGGCCGTCGAACGAGCGACCGGAGATACCCCGGAAGTCACGCACACGCGGCAAGGCGATAGTTACAAAACGATCCAAGAACTCATACATCTGAACGCCACGCAGCGTCACCATGCAACCGATAGGCACCGAGTCACGGATCTTGAAACCCGCAATAGCCTTCTTCGACTTGGTGACAACTGGCTTTTGACCAGCGATCTTGGTCAGGTCACTGACTGCGTGATCCATAACCTTCTTGTCGGCTACGGCCTCGCTCACACCCATATTGAGTGTGATCTTGGTGATGCGTGGCACCTCCATGACCGACGTGTAGCCAAACTTTTCAGTCAGGCCGGGCACAACTTTTTCGCGATAAAACGCTTGCAAACGAGCCATGTCGAACCCCTTAGGCCTTGATCTCTTCGCCGGTCGACTTATAGACGCGCACCTTCTTGCCGTCGGCTAGCAACTTAATGCCCACGCGATCGGCCTTACCGGATGCAGCGTTAAAAATCGCCACGTTGGATTGATGGATAGGCATCGTCTTGTCGACCACGCCGCCAGTAGTACCCTTCATTGGGTTTGGCTTGACGTGCTTCTTGACCATATTCACACCGTCAACAACGATGTGATCTTGGTCAATACGCTGCGCTACTGCGCCGCGTTTGCCCTTGTCGCGACCGGTCAAAACAATGACCTCGTCGCCTTTGCGAATCTTGTTCATGGCAATACCTTTTACTGTGGCCGCGCTCAGAGCACTTCAGGCGCCAGCGACACGATCTTCATAAACCGCTCGGTACGCAATTCACGCGTCACGGGGCCAAAGATGCGAGTGCCGATTGGCTCCAGCTTGGCGTTCAGCAGCACAGCAGCATTGCCGTCGAACTTGACCAGCGAGCCGTCCTGACGACGAACACCCTTGGCGGTACGAACGACCACTGCACTGTAAACCTCGCCCTTTTTAACTCGGGACCGAGGCGCAGCTTCTTTGATGCTGACCTTGATAATGTCACCAATCCCTGCATACCGGCGCCTGGAACCACCAAGCACTTTGATGCACATGACGGATTTAGCGCCAGTGTTGTCCGCGACGTCGAGTCGCGATTGCATTTGAATCATGTCTATCCCCAACTTTTCCCAAATCACCACCAAGCCTAGGCCAGGGAGTTCATCGGTCAGTCTTGGGCCCGTTGACCAAGTGAAAACCCATCACACCCGTGATGACCTTGCACCCAGCAGTAGAGGGCGGATCCGAGGCCTTAACGCATCATGAAATGCGCCTTGCGTTCGGCGAAGCTTTAGATTGTGCATCAAAAGCTAAGCTGCCGTCAAGCCTCGGCGTGAAATAACTTTTAAAAGAGTGGCAGAGATACTTCCGCCACTCACTACCAATCAGGGCTTAGAGAGCAGCCGCTTGCGCCAACATCGTGTTCGCGTCACTGACTTCAAATTTACCCGCCGCCTCGATGTTGAGCGTTTTGACCTGGCCATTCACCAACAACATCGAGTAACGCTGTGAGCGTAGGCCCATGCCGCGAGTGGCGAGATCAAGTGTCAAACCCGTCGCCTTAGTGAAGTCCGCACTGCCATCGGCCATCATGCGCACTTTGCCTGCCGCTGCCAGATCCCGGCCCCAAGCACCCATGACAAACACGTCATTGACCGACACGCACCAGACCTCGTCCACCCCTGCTGCCTTTAGCGCGGCCGCTTGAGCGATATAGCCAGGCACATGCTGAGCGGAGCAGGTCGGCGTAAAAGCACCAGGCAAAGCAAACACAGCAATTGTCTTTCCAGCCGTCGCCGCAGCAACGTCCACTGCGTTTGGACCGATAGAACAAGCACCGCCCTCGACGTCGACAAACTCTTGAAGTGTGCCAGCCGGGACTTGATCACCAATTTTCAGCATGAAAGTTCTCCAAAAACGAATTGCACGCACGCAGACTCAACGAAAAAACGGCCGGGCGCCGGTTCCCCAGCACTCCGACCGTTCTGCACAATCAGGCTTGAGGCCGTCTTGCGTCTTTACCGTCAGTCCAAATCAAACGATTTGAGCCTTCTCGACCAAGCGGGTCACAACCCAGCTCTTGGTCTTCGAAATTGGACGGCCTTCAGCGATTTCAACGACATCGCCCATCTTGTACTCGCCATTTTCATCATGAGCGTGGTACTTGCGGGACAGCGCGACGATCTTGCCATAGAGCTCGTGCTTGGCACGGCGCTCGACGAGCACGGTCACAGTCTTGGAACGCTTGTCGCTGACCACACGACCCACCAGGGTACGTGTGTTCTTCTCTTGAGCTTGCGTCATTTCGCGGCTCCCTTTTTCTTCTCGGCCAAAACAGTCTTGACGCGAGCAATGTCACGGCGCGTGTTGCCCAACACAGTGTGGTTGGTCAACTGTTGCGTCGCTTTTTGCATGCGCAGACCGAAATGGGCCTTCAGCAGATCGGTCACTTCCTTTTCCAAGGCCGCGACATCTTTGCTACGCAGTTCAGATGCATTCATGGTGTTCTCCGCTTCAGGTGCCGACCTGGCGAGTCACGAAGGTGCAACGCAATGGCAGCTTTGCAGCAGCCAACGTGAACGCTTCGCGAGCCAAGGCTTCTGGCACACCGTTGATCTCGTAGAGCACCTTGCCTGGCTGAATCTCAGCGACGTAGTACTCTGGATTGCCCTTGCCGTTACCCATCCGGACTTCAGCAGGCTTCTGGGAGATCGGCTTGTCAGGGAAGATGCGGATGAAGATGCGACCACCGCGCTTGATATGGCGCGAGATTGCACGACGTGCAGCTTCAATTTGACGAGCCGTCAGACGGCCGCGTTCGGTAGCCTTCAGGCCGAAGTCACCGAAAGACACGGCGGCGCCGCGGGTTGCAACACCAGTGTTACGACCCTTTTGCTCCTTGCGGTATTTGCGACGAGCTGGTTGCAGCATTGTTATTCTCCTTTGGCCTCGCCACCAACTGGCGCGGCCTTGCGGACCACGCGCTTGGCAGCGGGCTGGGCTGCGTCACCTGCTGCGGCCGGCTTGTCGCCGCCCTCACCAGGAGCGCCACTCGAACGCGGACCACCACGGCTGTCACCAGGACGGCCACGGCCGGCAGGAGCGCCTGGGCGAGCATTGCGACGTGGGCGACGATCATCGTCACCTGCATCGCTCTTGATCACCGGCGCATCGCCATTGGCCAAACGGTCACCACGGTAAACCCAGACCTTCACGCCAATAATGCCGTAAGTGGTGCTGGCTTCCGAGAAGCCGTAGTCAATGTCAGCCTTCAGCGTATGAAGAGGCACGCGGCCTTCGCGATACCACTCGCAACGAGCGATTTCGATACCGTTCAAACGGCCCGAAGACATGATCTTGATACCCAGGGCACCAAGACGCATGGCGTTCTGCATCGCACGCTTCATGGCGCGACGGAACATGATGCGCTTTTCCAACTGCTGAGTGATCGAGTCAGCGATCAGTTGAGCATCGATTTCAGGCTTGCGCACTTCTTCGATGTTAACTGCCACTGGCACGCCCAGACGCTTGGTCAGTTCGGCCTTCAGGTGTTCGATGTCCTCGCCCTTTTTGCCGATCACCACACCCGGACGAGCCGAGTAAATAGTGATGCGTGCATTCTTGGCTGGACGCTCAATCAGAATGCGCGAAACCGCAGCATTCTTCAGCTTCGCCTTCAGGTATTCGCGAACTTGCAGATCTTCGGCCAACATGGTGGCGAAGTTCTTGTTCGACGCGTACCAGCGCGACGCCCAGTTACGAGTGACAGGCAGGCGAAAACCGGTCGGATGTATTTTCTGTCCCATAGTCTTCCTTCAGCCTTCAGTTGCCGACCGACACGAAGATGTGGCAAGTAGGCTTGCTGATGCGGTTGCCACGGCCTTTGGCCCGGGCAGAAAAACGCTTCAGCGTAGCACCTTGCTCCACATAGATCGTGGTGACTTTAAGCTCATCAATATCGGCGCCGTCGTTATGCTCGGCGTTGGCGATCGCAGATTCGAGCGCCTTCTTGATGATGCCAGCGGCCTTTTTCTGGGTGAATTCCAGGATGTTGAGAGCCTGGTCCACCTTCTTGCCGCGGATGAGGTCCGCCACGAGCCTGCCCTTATAGGCAGACAAGCGGACTCCGCGAACGATTGCACGGGTTTCCATCGTCTCAGTCCTTATTTCTTCCCGGCCTTCTTGTCGGCCGGATGGCCTTTGAAGGTGCGGGTCAGCGCGAATTCGCCCAGTTTGTGGCCGACCATTTGGTCAGAAACATAAACCGGCACGTGTTGCTTGCCGTTGTGCACAGCGATCGTCAACCCGATGAATTCGGGCAAGATCGTCGAGCGACGCGACCAAGTCTTGATAGGCTTCTTGTCCTTGATGGCAACCGCTTTCTCGACCTTAGCCAAGAGGTGGTGATCAATGAACGGGCCCTTCTTCAGTGAACGAGTCATGGCCTACCCTTTACTTCTTGCGACGCGAAACGATGAACGTCTGCGTGCGCTTGTTGCTACGAGTGCGGAAGCCCTTCGTGAGGGTGTTCCACGGCGACACAGGCGCCTGGCCTTCACCGGTACGACCTTCACCACCACCGTGCGGGTGATCCACCGGGTTCATCGCTGTACCGCGAACGGTTGGGCGAATACCCTTCCAACGGATCGCACCGGCCTTGCCGTACTGGCGCAGTTGGTGTTCTTCGTTGCTGACTTCGCCAATGGTTGCACGGCAGTCGATATGGATCTTGCGGACTTCACCGGAGCGCAGACGCAGCTGAGCGTAAACGCCTTCGCGCGCCATCAGCACCACAGACACGCCAGCCGAACGCGCAATTTGCGCGCCCTTGCCAGGCTGCATCTCGACGCAGTGAATGGTCGAACCCACCGGGATGTTGCGGATAGGCAATGTGTTACCGGCCTTGATTGGAGCCTCGGCTCCACTCAAAACGGTTGAACCCACTTCCAAGCCACGCGGTGCAATGATGTAGCTGCGCAAGCCGTCGGCATAGCACACCAAAGCGATGTGAGCCGTGCGGTTTGGGTCATACTCAATGCGCTCAACCTTGGCCGGAATACCGTCCTTGTTGCGCTTGAAGTCAACCAGCCGATAGTGCTGCTTGTGACCGCCACCCCGATGGCGAACCGTGATGTGACCGTTGTTATTACGGCCGGAATTTTGCTTTTGTGGCTCAAGCAACGATGCTTCGGGCGCGCCCTTATGCAAATGCTTGTGCACCACCTTCACGACGGCACGACGGCCAGGTGAAGTAGGTTTGACTTTAACGACAGCCATTACGCAGCCTCCCCGGTGAAGTTGAGCTCTTGGCCCGCCTTCAGCGAAACATAAGCCTTCTTGATGTGGTCACGGCGACCGATCGAGCGGCCAAACTTCTTGACCTTGCCCTTCACGTTCACCACGTTCACCGCCTCAACCTCGACCTTGAACATCAGTTCAACAGCGGCCTTGATTTCTGGCTTGGTGGCGTCGCGCATCACCTTGAACAAGACTTGATTGTGCTTTTCAGCAACCGCCGTGGCCTTTTCGGACACGATGGGAGCGAGCAACACCTGGGCCAAACGGCCTTCAGAAAACTTTACGGCGCTCATGCCAGCATCTCCGTCAGTTGTTCCATTGCAGCCTTAGTCACCAGGACCTTCTTGTAGAAGACCAGCGACAGCGGATCGGCGTAGCGTGGCTCGCAAACCAGCACATTGGCCAGATTGCGCGATGCCAACAGCAAGTTGTCGTCCACTTGGTCAGCAATGACCATCACCGATTCGAGGCCCATGGCCTTGAATTTAGCGGCCAATAGCTTGGTCTTCGGGGCTTCGAGAGTGATCGAATCCACCACAGCCAGGCGACCTTCACGGGCCAACTGCGAGAGGATCGCAGCCATACCGGCGCGATACATCTTCTTGTTGAGCTTGTGCGTGAAGTTCTCGTCAGGCATGTTCGGGAAAATCCGACCGCCTCCGCGCCACAAAGGCGAGGAAGTCATACCAGCACGAGCGCGGCCAGTTCCCTTTTGACGGAAAGGCTTCTTCGTCGAGTGCTTAACTTGTTCGCGATCCTTCTGGGCGCGGGTACCTTGGCGGGCGTTGGCCTGGAAGGCCACGACCACCTGGTGAACCAGGGCTTCGTTGTAGTCGCGAGCAAACAGCGTGTCAGGAGCGTCCACCTTAGCGGTGGCCTGACCTTGTTCATTCAGGAGCTCGAGCTGCATCAGATGGCTCCCTTCTTGAGCTTGACCTTGACGGCAGGGCGAACGACAACGTGGCCGTTCTTAGAGCCCGGCACAGCACCACGGACCAGCAGCAGTTGACGAGCTTCGTCAATGCGCACGATATCCAGGTTTTGTGTTGTCACGGACTCATCACCCATGTGACCGCACATCTTCTTGCCGGGGAAAACCCGACCAGGATCCTGAGCCATCGAAATGGAGCCAGGAACATTGTGCGACCGACTGTTACCGTGCGAAGCACGCTGCGAGTGGAAGTTGTGACGCTTGATGGTACCGGCGAAGCCTTTACCGATCGAAGTTCCTTGAACGTCAACCAGCTGACCAATTGCAAACAAGGAGATTGGCACTTGCACGCCAGCCTTGTAATCAGCTGCAACATCAGCGGTAACGCGGAATTCGCTCATGACTTCACCAGCCTCAACACCCGCCTTGGCGAGGTGTCCGGCTTCCGGCTTGGTGACGCGCGATGCTTTGCGCGTACCGAACGCCACCTGAATGGCGGTGTAGCCGTCGGTCTCTACGGTCTTGATCTGGGTCACGCGGTTGTTGGACACATCCAGCACCGTCACAGGAACGGCGTCGCCGTCGTCTGTGAAGATGCGCATCATGCCCACCTTGCGGCCCAGCAATCCGAGACGATTGCTTAGACTCATGTTTTTCTCCAGCCCCTCAGGTTGACCCTGGAAGCCATTTACATACACCCGACATCGATTGGCCGGGCTGACCAGTGCAACACATGGGTGGCTTAACCCTTGCGGGCCAAACCTGTGCTGCGCCAAATTCCGCGCAGGAAATTCCTACGCGGAAAAGCTGGCGAGTATAGCGTGAAAGTTGCGACTAGCGCAAGTGCCACCTATCTCGCCAACAAAAAAGGGCATCCTTAACGGCTGCCTTGGCCATCAATCCACCGAAGTGGATCGATGTTTTACTGCAACTTGATCTCGACGTCGACGCCGGCAGGCAGGTCAAGCTTCATCAAAGCATCAACTGTCTTGTCGGTAGGATCAACGATGTCCATCAAACGCTGGTGCGTACGGATTTCGAACTGGTCGCGCGATGTCTTGTTGACGTGCGGCGAACGCAGGATGTCGAAGCGCTGCATGCGTGTCGGCAAAGGCACTGGGCCCTTGACGATGGCGCCGGTGCGCTTGGCGGTTTCAACGATTTCAGCTGCCGATTGATCGATCAACTTGTAGTCAAACGCCTTCAGGCGGATGCGGATCTTTTGCTTTTGCATGACGATTCCTTCAAAGAGCGAGCGGCGCAGGGCCGCGAAGTGGGTGAAGCCCTGCTTGCTACCGATGGCGGCAAGCAGGGCCGGTCACGCAAAAGTCTTAGGCGATGATCGTAGCAACCACGCCCGAACCAACGGTACGGCC
>NZ_JAJIRQ010000018.1 GCF_025717605.1 Paucibacter sp. TC2R-5
GACGTGCGGCTTGGTACGTTCAAATTTGCTTTTTGCCATTTGTATTCTCCGAAAAGAGCATTTTGCCAATCTACTGGTTTAGCGTTTCCACAGCACCTTGAACCCCCAGCGATTGGCAACTGGGGCGGCGACTGCAAAGACGAACTCTTGATACAAAAAGGAGGTCAGCCCAATGGCCAGCCTCCTTGATGACTCTTACTTGCCGCGTGCGGTGATGATCGCCTCGGCCACGTTCTTAGGAGCTTCGCTGTAATGCTTGAACTCCATTGTGTACGTCGCACGACCTTGGGTCGCAGAACGCAGTGTGGTCGAGTAGCCAAACATTTCCGACAACGGAACTTCAGCCTTGATGACCTTGCCGCCACCGACCATGTCGTCCATACCTTGAACCATACCGCGACGGCTGGACAGGTCGCCCATCACGTTACCGGCGTAGTCTTCAGGGGTCTCGACTTCCACAGCCATCATTGGCTCCAGAATCACCGGCGAAGCGCGGCGGCAGCCTTCCTTGAAGCCCAAGGAAGCGGCCATCTTGAACGCGTTTTCGTTCGAGTCAACTTCGTGGTAAGAACCGAAAGTCAATGTGACCTTCACGTCCACAACCGGGAAGCCGGCCAACACGCCGTTAGGCAGCGACTCAAGCACACCCTTCTCAACCGCAGGGATGAATTCACGTGGAACCACACCGCCCTTGATCGCGTCGACGAACTCGAAGCCCTTGCCCGGCTCTTGCGGCTCAACCGTCAGCACCACGTGACCGTATTGACCCTTACCACCCGACTGACGAACGAACTTGCCGTCGACATCTGCAACCGACTTGCGAATGGTTTCGCGGTAGGCCACTTGTGGCTTGCCGACGTTGGCTTCAACGCCGAACTCGCGCTTCATGCGGTCGACAATGATTTCCAGGTGCAACTCGCCCATGCCGGAAATGATGGTCTGGCCCGACTCTTCGTCGGTACGCAGGCGGAACGATGGATCTTCCTTGGCCAAACGGCCCAGAGCGATACCCATCTTTTCCTGGTCAGCCTTAGTCTTTGGCTCAACCGCTTGCGAGATCACTGGCTCAGGGAACACCATCTTTTCCAAGGTGATGATCGACTCTGGATCGCACAATGTTTCGCCGGTGGTCACGTCCTTCAAGCCCACGCATGCTGCGATGTCGCCGGCCAGAATTTCCGAGATTTCCTCGCGCTGGTTGGCGTGCATCTGCAAGATACGACCGATACGCTCTTTCTTGCTGCGAATCGGGTTGTAGACCGAATCACCCGACTTCAAGACGCCCGAATAGACGCGCACGAAAGTCAGCTGACCCACATACGGGTCGGTCATCAGCTTGAAGGCCAGAGCCGAGAACTTGGCCGAGTCAGACGCTTCGCGAGTCACTGGCTTGTCGTCTTCGTCCGTGCCCGGCACTGGAGGAACGTCCAGCGGCGAAGGCATGAAGTCGATCACGCCGTCCAGCATGCGCTGCACGCCCTTGTTCTTGAACGCGGTACCGCAGAACATCGGCTGGATTTCGGCAGCCAAGGTACGCGTACGGATGCCCTGCATGACTTCAGCATCGCTGAGTTCACCGGTTTCCAGGTACTTGTTCATCATGTCTTCGTTCGACTCGGCGGCGGCTTCAACCAGGTTGTCGCGCCACTTTTGTGCTTCGGCCAACATTTCGGCCGGAATTTCACGGTAGTCGAACTTCATGCCCTGGGACGCTTCGTCCCAGTAGATGGCCTTCATCACGGTCAAGTCGATGACGCCTTGGAAGTTGTCTTCGGCACCAATCGGCAGTACCACGGGCACTGGATTGGCCTTCAGACGCGCCTTCATCTGGTCATAGACCTTGTAGAAGTTGGCACCCGTGCGGTCCATCTTGTTGACGAAGGCAAGGCGTGGAACCTTGTACTTGTTAGCTTGACGCCACACAGTCTCGGACTGTGGCTGCACGCCACCGACGGCGCAATAGACCATGCAAGCACCGTCCAACACACGCATCGAACGCTCAACTTCAATCGTGAAGTCAACGTGCCCGGGGGTGTCAATGATGTTGATGCGGTGCTCGGCGCGGCTTGCGTCCATGCCCTTCCAGAAGCAAGTCGTGGCAGCCGACGTAATCGTGATGCCGCGCTCTTGCTCTTGCTCCATCCAGTCCATGGTGGCAGCGCCATCATGGACTTCACCGATCTTGTGGTTCACACCGGTGTAGTAAAGGATCCGCTCTGTCGTCGTTGTCTTACCGGCGTCAATGTGCGCCGAGATACCGATATTGCGGTAGCGCTCGATAGGGGTCTTGCGTGCCATGATGTCACTCCAAAAAGGCAGGAGCCGCCAGCGGGTTAGTATTAACCCGAGGCGGCCGGAACTTGGTAGTTTAGAAGCGGAAGTGCGAGAACGCCTTGTTGGCTTCTGCCATGCGGTGAACTTCGTCACGCTTTTTCATGGCGCCGCCGCGGCCTTCAGCGGCCTCGAGCAACTCGTTAGCCAAACGCTGGAACATCGACTTCTCACCGCGCTTGCGGGCCGATTCCTTCAGCCAACGCATGGCCAAAGCCATCCGGCGAACGGGGCGAACTTCCACGGGAACTTGGTAGTTTGCACCGCCGACACGGCGTGACTTCACTTCAACCATTGGCTTGACGTTGTTCAGGGCGACCATGAACACTTCCAGCGGATCTTTGCCGGCCTTCTTTTCGATTTGCTCCAAAGCGCCATAAATGATGCGCTCTGCAACGGCCTTCTTGCCCGATTCCATGATCACGTTCATGAATTTGGACAGGTCAACATTACCGAATTTTGGATCAGGCAGGATTTCCCGCTTGGGTACTTCGCGACGACGTGGCATGGGATTCTTCCTCTTGCTTCAGTTGGTACGGGCATATGCCCTGCACCGTTGGATGGCCACCGACTTCTGGGGCATCCACTTACTCGATCTATTGCCACTCTTGAGAGCGACATAAGTCGAAAAATATCGAGCGCCAGCAAAATGCCGGGCCGACATGGCTTGTATTACTTGTTCTTCGGACGCTTCGCGCCGTACTTGGAGCGCGACTGCTTGCGGTCTTTCACGCCTTGCAAGTCGAGTGATCCACGCACGATGTGGTAACGCACACCTGGCAAGTCCTTGACCCGGCCGCCACGCACCAGCACAACGCTGTGCTCTTGCAAGTTGTGGCCTTCACCGCCGATGTACGAGATAACCTCGAAACCGTTGGTCAGACGCACCTTGGCGACTTTACGCAAAGCCGAGTTAGGCTTCTTAGGAGTCGTGGTGTACACGCGTGTGCACACGCCACGACGCTGGGGGCAACCCTGCATCGCTGGCGACTTAGATTTCGTGACCTCGGTCTCTCGACCGTGGCGCACGAGTTGATTGATTGTTGGCATAAGTAACTTGTTCCCGTTTGAAGTCACACGCTTCGGCTTAAAGGCACTCAGGATGAGTGCAAGCCCTGTGTAGCCCCTTGCAAAACCGACAAACCCAAAGGAATTCGCCGGATTTTCTTAGTGCGCCGCGCCATGCGGAGCACTTGAGGATGCTTCGGCCGCGCGAAATGCGCAGCAAGGCCCGCCGAAGAGCCTGTGATTGTAGTCCAGAACAGTCCTAAGATACAAGTGGCGCATTTGCCGCAGGTGGATCGCCTACCTTTTCCCTCGACTAATACCCACAGTTGACCAGTTGTCCCAGGTCGGAAGTCTATGGATTCAAGTCACAACACGCCCACGATGATCCCAGTAATCCCAGTCCCCACGAACGCAGCTCCACCGAAGGTTGTCATTGACACCCAAGTCATCATGGATTGGTTGGTCTTCAACAATCAAAGCGTTGCCCCTTTGATTCAGGCCGTGCAAACCCAGGCCTTGATATGGATTGGCCTCGCCGCCATGAAGGCGGAGTTACTGCATGTGCTGGGGCGCGGCATTGCCGCGAGTTACGGGCCCGATCTTGTTTTGATTGACCAAGAGTTTGCGCGCTGGTGCCATCTGATAGAAAAGGATCCCCTGCCCGCGATTCGGCTGGTCTGCCGGGACAAGGACGATCAGATGTTCATCGACCTAGCCTTGGCCGAACAGGCGAGCTTTCTGATTTCGCGCGACCGGGCGGTTTTGGCCTTGGCGAAACGTGCGCGGCGAGTCGGGCTTGCGATCATGACACCGGAGGCTTGGATCAAGCAGGCAACACCCTCAGCCCTGGGGGTTGCGCAAGCACAATGAAAAAAGGCCGCCCATAGGGCGGCCTTTTCAATTGAGGGCGAAAGCTCTCAGTGCTTATTCAGCACTGCCTTCGATGTCCGCGTCAACGTGAGCCATCTGAGCGGAAGCCAATTCTTCGGCCTCCTGCTGAGCAATCGCGCGACGTTCGGTGTCGTCCATCTTTTCCTTGGCAATACGAGCACGGTGGAATGCCATGCCTGTACCTGCCGGGATCAAACGTCCAACGATGACGTTTTCCTTCAAGCCGCGCAGCTCGTCGCGCTTGCCCATGATGGCAGCCTCGGTCAGCACGCGGGTGGTTTCCTGGAAGGAAGCCGCCGAGATGAAGGAGTCGGTCGACAAGGAAGCCTTGGTAATACCCATCAGCACGTCGACGTGGGTGGCAATCATCTTGCCTTCCTTGCGCAGACGGTCGTTGGTATCCAGCAGCTCCGAGCGCTCAACTTGCTCGTTGATGATGTACTTCGAATCGCCGGAGTTGGTGATTTGCACACGACGCAGCATCTGGCGAACGATCACCTCGATGTGCTTGTCGTTGATCTTCACGCCCTGCAAGCGATACACGTCCTGCACTTCGTCGACGATGTAGCGAGCCAGCTCTTCGATGCCCAGCAAACGCAGGATGTCTTGTGGGTCGGCCGAGCCGTCCACAATCAATTCGCCGCGGTTGACCACCTGGCCTTCGTGCACCAAGATGTTCTTTTCCTTGGGCACCAGCTCTTCGTGCTTCTTGCCATCCGGATCGGTAATTTCCAGGCGATTCTTGCCCTTGGTTTCCTTACCGAAGGAGACCGTACCGGTCATCTCGGCCAGCAGACCCACATCCTTAGGTGAACGGGCCTCAAACAGCTCGGCAACCCGCGGCAAGCCGCCGGTAATGTCTCGCGTCTTCTGACCTTCCATGGGGATACGAGCCAGCACTTCGCCCGGAGCCAATTCTTGACCGTCGCGCACCTGAATCAGCGCGCCGACTGGGAAGCCAATCGTCACCGAGTGATCGGTGCCAGGAATCTTGACTTCGTTGCCATTGGCGTCGAGCAACTTGACCTGTGGACGCACCACCTTGGTCGCGCCGCGGCGCTTGGCGTCAATCACCACCAGTGTGGACAAACCGGTCACTTCGTCGACCTGCTTGGCCACCGTGACGCCCTCTTCCACATTCTCGAACTTCGCCTGACCGGCGAACTCGGTAATGATTGGACGGGTCAGCGGATCCCAATTGGCAAGAATAGTACCGGCCTTGATGGCTTGATCAGCACGGATGCTCAACACGGCGCCATAAGGCACCTTGTGGCGCTCGCGCTCGCGGCCATGGGGATCGGCAATGATGATTTCGCCGGAACGCGAAATCACCACCAAATCACCCTTGCCGTTGGTCACGTAGCGCATCGTCGCATTGAAGCCGATCAAGCCTTCGGACTTCGCATCAACGCTGGAGGCAACCGCCGCACGCGAAGCCGCACCACCGATGTGGAAGGTACGCATGGTCAGCTGGGTGCCCGGCTCACCGATCGACTGCGCCGCGATCACACCGACGGCTTCGCCGATATTGACCATGCCGCCACGACCCAAGTCGCGGCCATAGCAATGGGCGCACAGACCGAACCGGGTCGCGCAGGTCAGCGGCGTGCGGACCTTGATCTCGTCCACGCCATGCGTTTCCAGCATGTCCAGCGTGTCTTCGTCCAGCATGCTGAGCGCAGGCAACACAACTGCTTGCGTTTCTGGATGCAGCACGTCGATCGCAGTCACGCGGCCGAGCACGCGGTCACGCAAGGACTCGATCACTTCACCGCCCTCAACCAGAGCGCGCATCGCCATACCGTTTTCGGTACCGCAATCTTCTTCGATCACCACCAAGTCTTGCGTCACGTCCACCAAGCGACGTGTCAGGTAACCCGAGTTCGCCGTCTTCAAAGCCGTATCCGCCAGCCCCTTACGAGCACCGTGGGTGGAAATGAAGTACTGCAGAACGTTCAGACCTTCGCGGAAGTTCGCGGTAATCGGCGTCTCGATGATGGAGCCGTCAGGCTTGGCCATCAAACCCCGCATACCGGAGAGCTGGCGAATCTGCGCCGCAGAACCCCGAGCACCCGAGTCGGCCATCATGTAGATGGAGTTGAAGGACTCCTGATCCACTTGATTGCCGTGACGGTCGGTCGTCTTCTGCTTGGACAACTGGCTCATCATGACCTTGCCGACTTCGTCGCCGGTCTTGCCCCAGATGTCCACCACCTTGTTGTAACGCTCGCCGGAAGTCACCAAACCGGAGATGTACTGCTGTTCAATCTCCTTGACTTCCTTCTCGGCGCGCTCGATCAGCATCGGCTTCTCGGGCGGCACCAACATATCGTCAACAGCGATCGAAATACCTGCACGCGTTGCCAGCTTGAAACCAGCTTGCAGCAGCTTGTCTGCCAAGACGACCGTTTCCTTCAGTCCGCACTTGCGGAATGACATATTGATCAGCTTGGAGATTTCTTTCTTCTTCAAGGCCTTGTCGATGTTGGCGAACGGCAAGCCCTTAGGCAAGATTTCGCTCAGCAAAGCGCGGCCAACTGTCGTACTCACCAGCTTGGTCTCAGGGATCCATTCGATCTCCTGACCCTCGACCACGGCGCCCTTGGTGTACTGCACCATGCGCACATTGATACGGGCAGTGATTTCCACGGCGCCGTTTTCCAGCGCGCGGATCAACTCGGAGATGTCCGAGAAGACCATGCCCTCGCCCTTGCCGTTGATGCGCTCGCGGGTGGCGTAGTACAAGCCCAGCACCACGTCTTGCGACGGCACGATCGACGGCTCGCCTGAAGCCGGGAAAAGCACGTTGTTGGAGGCCAGCATCAGCGTGCGGGCTTCCATTTGCGCTTCGATCGACAGTGGCACGTGAACAGCCATCTGGTCACCGTCGAAGTCGGCGTTGAAGGCGGCGCAAACCAGCGGATGCAGCTGGATGGCCTTGCCTTCGATCAACACCGGCTCAAAGGCCTGAATGCCCAAACGGTGCAGGGTAGGCGCACGGTTCAGCAGCACCGGGTGCTCCTTGATGACCTCTTCCAGGATGTCCCAAACGACTGGCGAGCCGGATTCGACTTCCTTCTTGGCAGCCTTGATCGTCGTCGCGATGCCCATGGCTTCGAGGCGCGAGAAGATGAAGGGCTTGAACAACTCAAGCGCCATCAACTTGGGCAAACCGCACTGGTGCAGCTTCAGCGTTGGGCCCACCACAATGACCGAACGGCCAGAATAGTCGACGCGCTTACCCAGCAAGTTCTGACGGAAACGACCGCCCTTGCCCTTGATCATGTCGGCCAGCGACTTCAGTGCACGCTTGTTGGCGCCCGTCATGGCCTTGCCGCGACGACCGTTGTCCAGCAGCGAGTCAACCGCTTCCTGCAACATGCGCTTTTCGTTGCGCACGATGATTTCAGGAGCCTTCAACTCCAGCAAACGCGCCAGGCGGTTGTTGCGGTTGATGACGCGGCGATACAGGTCGTTCAAGTCGGAGGTCGCGAAGCGGCCGCCGTCCAGCGGCACCAGCGGACGCAGGTCCGGTGGCAACACGGGCAGCACTTCCAGCACCATCCAGTTTGGCTTGATGCCCGAACGCTTGAAGGCCTCCATCACCTTGAGGCGCTTGGAATTCTTCTTGACCTTCAGCTCGGAGCCGGTCATGTCGTTGCGCAGGCGATCGATCTCGACGTCGAGATCCATATCTTCCAGCAAGCGCTTGACGCCTTCGGCACCCATCAGGGCAACAAATTCATCACCGAACTCGACGACCTTCGCGTCGTAGTCATCCTCGGTCATGATCGTGAATTTCTTCAACGGTGTCATGCCTGGGTCAACGACCACATACGCTTCAAAGTACAACACGCGTTCGATGTCGCGCAGCGTCATGTCCAGCACCAGACCCAAGCGCGAAGGCAGGGACTTCAGGAACCAGATGTGGGCACAAGGGGCGGCCAGGTCGATATGACCCATGCGGTCACGGCGAACCTTGGTCTGGGTGACTTCAACGCCGCACTTCTCGCAGATCACGCCGCGATGCTTCAGACGCTTGTACTTGCCGCACAGGCATTCGTAGTCCTTGATAGGCCCGAAGATCTTGGCGCAGAACAAGCCGTCGCGCTCGGGCTTGAAGGTGCGGTAGTTGATGGTTTCAGGCTTCTTCACCTCACCAAATGACCACGAACGAATCTTCTCGGGCGATGCGAGCCCGATCTTGATGGCGTCGAAGTGTTCATCCGGGGTGAACTGCTTGAACAGGTCCAGTAAGCCTTTCATGGCTTTCTCCTAATTTGTGTTTGGAAGCGAATCTAGAAACGAATGGAGGGCAGAGTCACCGCAATTGCGGCGCCCTGCCACGCACAGCGCTTAGTTACGCTCCAACTCAATATCGATACCGAGCGACCGGATTTCCTTGACCAACACATTGAACGATTCCGGCATGCCGGCTTCGATCGTGTGCTCACCCTTGACGATGCTCTCGTAGACCTTGGTTCGGCCGTTCACGTCATCGGACTTGACCGTCAGCATTTCCTGCAAGATATAGGAGGCGCCATAAGCTTCCAGCGCCCACACCTCCATCTCACCGAAACGCTGGCCACCGAACTGAGCCTTACCACCCAGCGGCTGCTGAGTGACCAAGCTGTACGGGCCGGTCGAACGGGCGTGCATCTTGTCGTCCACCAAGTGGTGCAACTTCAGCACATGCATATAGCCTACGGTCGTCGGACGCTCGAAAGCCTCGCCGGTACGGCCATCAGACAGGAATGCCTGGGTGCGCGTAGCTGTCAAGCCCTTCTTGGCGGCGATGTCATCCGGATACGCCAGCTTCAGCATGGCGCGGATTTCTTCTTCCTTCGCACCGTCAAACACCGGCGTTGCGAACGGCACACCGTTGGTCAGGTTATGCGCCATCTCAACGATTTCGGTGTCGTTCAGATCGTCGAGGTGTTCCTTCTTGCCGGACTGGTTGTACAGCTCGTCGAAGAACTTGCGCAACTCGGCCACTCGGGCTTCTTGCTGCAACATGTCGCCGATGCGCTGGCCAATACCCTTGCCGGCCCAACCCAGGTGCACTTCCAAAACCTGACCCACGTTCATCCGCGAAGGCACGCCCAGCGGGTTCAAGACGATGTCAACGGTGGTGCCGTCGGCCATATAAGGCATGTCTTCGATCGGAGCGATCTTGGACACAACGCCCTTGTTACCGTGACGACCGGCCATCTTGTCACCTGGCTGCAAGCGACGCTTGACGGCCAAATAGACCTTGACCATCTTCAGCACGCCGGCCGGCAACTCATCACCTTGCGTCAACTTCTTGCGCTTTTCTTCAAAGCCCAAGTCGAAGCTGTGGCGGGTCTGCTCGAGCGAGTTCTTGATCGACTCCAATTGGTTGGCGACCTCGTCCTCGGCGGGACGGATATCGAACCAGTGGAATTTCTCGACGCTCTGCAGATAGGCCTTGTCGATGACGGTGCCCTTGGCGATCTTCTGCGGGCCGCCGTTGGCCACGCGGCCGGTCAGCAGCTTCTCGATTCGGTCGAACGAGTCGGCCTCCACGATACGCAGTTGGTCGTTCAGGTCTAGGCGGAAGCGCTTCAGCTCATCATCAATGATCTGCTGAGCACGCTTGTCGCGCTGGATGCCTTCACGGGTGAAGACCTGCACGTCGATGACGGTGCCCGAGGTGCCTTGATCGACACGCAGGGACGTGTCTTTCACGTCGGAAGCCTTCTCGCCGAAGATGGCGCGCAACAGCTTCTCTTCAGGCGTCAGCGTGGTCTCACCTTTGGGCGTGACCTTGCCGACCAGCACGTCGCCGGCGTTGACTTCGGCGCCGACGTAGACGATGCCGGACTCATCCAAACGGCCAAGCTGCTGCTCGGACAAGTTCGGAATGTCGCGGGTGATTTCTTCGCTGCCCAGCTTGGTGTCACGCGCATTAACCACCAACTCTTCGATGTGAATCGAGGTGTAGCGGTCTTCGGCGATCACACGCTCCGAGATCAGGATCGAATCCTCGAAGTTGTAGCCGTTCCATGGCATGAAGGCGACCAGCATGTTCTGGCCCAGCGCCAACTCACCGATGTCGGTGGATGCACCGTCAGCAATGATGTCCTCGGCAGCCACCTTGTCACCACGGCGCACGATCGGGCGCTGATGGATATTGGTGTTCTGGTTCGAACGCTGATACTTGATCAGGTTGTAGATGTCGACACCAACTTCACCGGCCACGGTTTCGTTGTCATTGACACGAATCACGATACGGTTGGTATCGACGTAGTCGACGATACCGCCGCGGCGCGCCGCCACAACGGTGCCCGAGTCCTTGGCTGCGACACGTTCCACACCGGTACCGACCATGGCCTTTTCGGGACGCAAGATAGGCACGGCCTGACGCTGCATATTCGCACCCATCAAGGCACGGTTCGCATCATCATGCTCAAGGAATGGCACCAGCGAGGCCGCCACCGACACGATCTGTGTCGGCGCAACGTCCATGTACTGGATGCGCTCTGGGCTGGTCAGCACCGATTCGCCGTTTTCACGCGCCGACACCAACTCGTCCGTCAGCGACCCTTCGCTGCTCAAGGTCGCGTTCGCCTGAGCGATCACGTACTTGCCTTCTTCGATGGCCGACAGATAGTCGATCTGGCTCGTGATCTTGCCGTCGACAACGCGACGATAAGGGGTTTCCAGGAAGCCATACTCGTTCAGCTGTGCGTACAGAGCCAAGGAGTTGATCAGACCAATGTTCGGGCCTTCAGGTGTTTCAATTGGGCAGACACGACCATAGTGAGTCGGGTGCACGTCGCGGACTTCAAAGCCCGCGCGCTCACGCGTCAAACCGCCAGGGCCCAGGGCGGAAACACGACGCTTGTGCGTGATTTCCGACAAGGGGTTGGTCTGGTCCATGAACTGCGACAGCTGCGACGCACCGAAGAACTCTTTCAACGCGGCCGAAATCGGCTTGGAGTTGATCAAGTCATGCGGCATCAAGGCTTCGGTCTCGGCTTGGCCCAGACGTTCCTTGACGGCCTTCTCGATCCGAGCCAGACCCGAACGGTACTGGTTCTCGGCCAACTCGCCGACGCAACGCACGCGACGATTGCCCAAGTGGTCGATGTCATCGACTTCGCCACGGCCATTGCGCAGCTCGACCAAGATCTTGACGACGTCCAGGACGTCTTCGTTCGACAAGGTCATCGCGCCTTCCGGCGTATCGCGACCGGCACGGGCGTTGAACTTCATCCGGCCCACGCGCGACAGATCGTAGGTGTCCGGGTTGTAGAACAGGCGGTTGAACAGCGCTTCGACCGCGTCTTCCGTTGGCGGCTCGCCTGGGCGCATCATGCGATAGATCGCAACGCGCGCGGCCAGCTGGTCAGCGGTTTCGTCGGCGGCCAGGGTCTGGCTGATGTAAGCACCTTCGTCAAGCTCGTTCGTGAACAAGCACTGGACGTCCTTGATGCCGGCCTGACGCAGCTTCTTCAGCAAAGCGTCGGTCAACTCATCATTGGCCTTGGCGATGATCTCGCCGGTGTCGCCGTCGACCATGTTCTTGGCCAACACACGGCCGACCAAGAAGTCTTCAGGCACCGTGACGTGCTGCGTGCCGGACTGCTCCAGTTGGCGCGTGTGTCGCGCGGTGATGCGCTTGTCTTTTTCGACAATGACGGCACCGGACTTGTCGGTGATGTCAAAGCGGGCAACTTCACCCTTCAGACGGTCGGCCACAAATTCCATTTGTGCGCCGGCGTCCATCAGACGGAAATTGTCGAAGACGAAGAAGTGCGCCAGGATTTGCTCGGGGTTCAGGCCGATGGCCTTGAGCAGAATCGTGACGGGCATCTTGCGGCGACGGTCAACGCGGAAGAACAGGATGTCCTTGGCGTCGAATTCAAAGTCCAACCACGAACCGCGGTAAGGAATGATTCGAGCCGAGAACAACAGCTTGCCGCTGGAGTGCGTCTTGCCCTTGTCGTGTTCAAAGAACACGCCAGGCGAACGATGCAACTGGGAGACGATGACACGCTCGGTGCCATTGACGATGAAGGAGCCGTAGTCGGTCATGAGCGGAACTTCGCCCATATAGACTTCTTGCTCCTTGATCTCTTTGACGGTCTTCGCCTGGGGCGATTCACGGTCATAGATGATCATCTGCAGACGCGCGCGCACGGCGGCCGCATACGTCAAACCACGCTGCTGGCACTCGCGAGTGTCAAACGGCGGCTTGGCGATGTTGAATTCGAGGAATTTCATCTCCACGAAACCATTGTGCGAAACAATGGGGAACGCGGAAAGGAAAGCCGCCTGCAGGCCCTCGGGCTTGCGTTTGGCAGGGGGGACGTCCTTTTGCAGGAAGGCTACATAAGCCTCTTTCTGCATGGTGAGCAAATAAGGAACGTTGAGAACGCTCTCACGCTTGCCGAAGCTCTTGCGAATTCGCTTGCGCTCGGTAAAGCTATAGGGGGTTGCTTGCGCCATAAACACTCCGTGTCGAGAGCCCACCCCTGGCCGTGGGACGGGCTTCGTCGGCGACTGGCTTCTCGAACTCCATCCCGGACGGACGGCTCGACGCTTGGTGATTGGCCACTACCAACCGCTGGCGGACAACTTCGGCATTGCACCAAAGCCCGACCAAACCGGTTCTCTGCAGTCGGATCAGAGAACACTTGAAAGAACCGCGCATCATACCTCGCGCGGCACTTTCAACTAATCTCTACCCGGAATAACCCTCAAACGCTAAAAGGGGAGGCCGTGAGGCCACCCCTTTTAAGCCTTGCTAAGCGCCTGTCTATCGATCCGCCCCCAGCCCTCGTCAGGTGGAGCAAAACTTTCAACACGCGCCAATTGCAGGCCTGTCTGCAAAACTGAAGTAGCTCGCAAGCCACCCCAATTCGAGACAATTACTTGACGTCGACCTTAGCGCCGGCTTCTTCAAGCTTCTTCTTGGCGGCTTCGGCATCAGCCTTGGACACGCCTTCCTTGACAGCCTTAGGAGCGCCGTCGACCAGGTCTTTAGCTTCCTTCAGGCCCAGGCCGGTGATTTCGCGAACAGCCTTAATCACGGAAACCTTCTGTGCGCCGCAATCGGTCAGGATCACGTTGAACTCGGTCTGCTCTTCAGCAGCAGCAGCGCCACCAGCTGCGCCACCGGCAGCAGGAGCGGCCATAGCAGCGGCGGACACGCCGAATTTTTCTTCAATGGCCTTGACCAGGTCATTGAGTTCCAGAACGGTCATTGCGTCCAGGGCGGAGATGAATGCGTCTTTATCGAATGCCATTTTTAGGCTCCTAGATAGATTGTTTGATGAGCCGGGTGAGGTGGTGGGTGTCATGCACCCGCCTCGCCCTCAACACATCAATAGTGGTTGCTTTATCAGCAGATCGTTCAGGCGGCAGGTGCAGCTTCTGCTGCAACTTCCGTGGCTTCGGCAGCAGGAGCTGCGCCGGCGGCACGTTGTTCCGACACTGCGGCCAATGCGCGCGCGAAACGCGACACAGGCGACTGCATCAGACCCAAGAGCTGGGCCAGCAAAACTTCCTTGCTTGGGACTGAAGCCAATGCCTTAACGGCGTTGACGTCCAGAGCCTTACCACCGTAGGCACCGCCCTTGATGATCAGTTTGTCGTTGGTTTTAGCGAAGTCAGACATGACTTTCGCAGCAGCGACAGCGTCTTCAGAAAAGCCATAGATCAGCGGGCCGACCATGCTCTCCGAGATGCACTCGAACTGAGTACCGGCGACAGCACGACGCGCCAGGGTGTTCTTCAGCACGTGAAGATACACACCCTTGGCACGCGATTCGACGCGCAGCTTGTTCAAGGCTTCTACGGTGAGGCCACGGTATTCGGCCAACGCCAAGGTCTGCGACTTAGCCGCTTGGGCTGCCACATCCGTAACGACGGCTGCTTTCTCGTTGCGATTGAGACTCAAGGTCTACTCCTCACAAATACGTGCCCTTTGCCTTGCGGCTCTAGACACACCCGGGTTCAGCGACCTTCTGTCCAGAAACCCACCGGGCGACCCTCAACGAATCGACCGACAAATCCTTTACAGCGGGACCGCCATCTGCGCTGGCTTCAAACAAGGCCGCAAGCTTTGACACCTGCGGCACCGTTATCCATTAAGCAAACGCCCGCAAGCATTCGCACCAACGGTCTTGGATGACGCGAATCAGGCTTACACCCGATTCGCCCCACCAATTCTTCAGCACAGCGCCAGACTCGCGCTGCGCAATTCTTTTTTACTTAAGCGGAAGCCTGAGCGTTGATGCTGGACACATCCACACGGGCGCCAACGCCCATGGTGGAAGACACAGCAACCTTGCGCAGATAGACACCCTTGCTGGTCGCTGGCTTGGACTTGTTCAAAGCCTCGATCAGCGCGCGCAAGTTGCCTTCCAGCTTGTCGGTGTCGAACGAGCGACGACCCAAGGTGCCGTGAATGATGCCGCCCTTGTCAACGCGGAACTGGACTTGACCAGCTTTAGCGTTGCGAACAGCAGTCGCGACGTCAGGCGTCACGGTGCCGACCTTGGGGTTAGGCATCAGGCCGCGTGGGCCCAGCACTTGACCCAAGGTACCAACGATACGCATGGTGTCAGGCGAGGCGATGACCACGTCGAAAGGCATGTCACCAGCCTTGATACGCTCGGCCAAATCTTCCATGCCGACGATGTCAGCACCGGCAGCACGGGCTTCGTCAGCCTTGGCGCCTTGGGCGAACACAGCGACGCGCTTGGTCTTGCCGATACCGTGAGGCATCACGACCGCGCCGCGAACGACCTGGTCAGACTTCTTCGAGTCCACGCCCAGCTGAACAGCCACGTCGATGGATTCGTCGAACTTGGCAACGGCCAAGCTCTTCACCAGATTCAGCGCTTCGCTCAGCGAGTACAGCTTGGTCGTCTCGACCTTGCCCAGATTGGCCTTTTGGCGTTTTGTAAGCTTGGCCATATCAGACTCCTTCCACCAGCACGCCCATCGAGCGAGCCGAACCAGCAATCGTACGAACTGCTGCGTCCAAATCGGCGGCAGTCAGGTCCTTGGTCTTGATCTTGGCGATCTCTTCCAACTGGGCGCGGGTCAGCTTGCCGACCTTTTCCAGGTGCGGCTTGGCCGAACCCTTGTCCAACTTGGCCAACTTCTTGATCAAAGCAGTCGCTGGAGGCGACTTGATCACGAAGGTGAAGCTCTTGTCCGCGAAAGCGGTAATCACCACCGGCAGCTTCATGCCTGGCTCATGACCCTGCGTCTGGGCGTTGAACGCCTTGCAGAATTCCATGATGTTCAGGCCACGCTGACCCAGCGCGGGACCGACTGGCGGCGATGGATTCGCCTTGCCTGCCGCTACTTGCAGCTTGATAAAGCCGACAATTTTCTTAGCCATATATTCTCCTGACAGAGTCACGGCGGCTGAGCCGCAACCCCTGAGTGCTAGCGCAAGGGGCTAGCGGCTTGACGCCGCATACCCTTGCTCCTCTTGTTCACATCTCGTTGTGAACTGACTACGGACAGATGCCAGCCGATGACTCGGCCAACAGGCTCTGTCACGCCTTTAAACCTTCTCGACTTGAGCGAAGTCCAACTCGACCGGCGTCGCGCGGCCGAAGATGGTGACCGACACGCTGACCTTGGACTTGTCGTAGTTGACTCCCTCGATGGCGCCGTTGAAGTCCGTGAACGGACCTTCCTTGACGCGCACGATTTCGCCAACCATCCACTCGACCTTTGGCCGCGGCTTCTCGATGCCTTCTTGCATCTGGTTGACGATCTTGTTGACCTCCGCCTCGGAGATCGGAGCAGGACGATTCTTTGCTCCACCCACAAAACCAGTCACCTTGGAAGTGTGCTTGACCAAATGCCAAGTGTCATCTTCCATCACCATTTCAACCAGCACATAGCCTGGGAAAAAGCGTCGCTCGGTGACAGCCTTCTTGCCATTCTTCAACTCAACGACTTCTTCGGTCGGCACCAAGATGCGACCGAACTTGTCTTGCATTTCGGCCCGGTCGATGCGTTCACGCAAATTGCGTTCGACCGCCTTCTCCATACCCGAATAGGCATGCACCACATACCAGCGCTTGGGGAGTCCGGTCGGCACGACGGCCTCGGCCGCGGCATTGCCTTGTTCTTCAGTCATTGCAATCCTTCAACGCTTACTTAACGCTTCCAACCCAAGACCAGGTCGTACAACACCCACTCCAGCGTCTTGTCGGTCAACCAGAGGAACAAAGCCATGATCACCACGAAGGCAAAAACATAGCCGGTCATTTGGCGCGCTTCTTTGTGCGTCGGCCAAACCACCTTGCGCACCTCGCGCGCCGAGTCGCGCCCATAAGCGATCAACGACTTGCCCGATTCGGAAGTAAAAAACGCACCGACCGAAGCCGCCAGCAACACCAGCAGCGCCGCCCATTGCGCGATCGGGCCCTGCTTTGCCAACGCATAGTAGGCGACCAAAGCGGCCGCCAGCAACAGGACAGCACCGGCCAGCTTCGCTTTGTCAGCGCTGGTCGTTACCGTTTCGACTTGAGAATTGGACATTGATTCACTTCCATGCCACACAAAGCTTGCGGACATTCGATATTTCAAACACTTGTTTGGCGATACCCACCAGCAGCAAAGCCCGCCGGGAATAACTCCCGCGGGCCGATTGCCTAGAACCAATAAACCAACAACCGTGATCAGCGGAAGTTGGCAGGGGCGGAGGGTTTCGAACCTTCAACCTTCGGTTTTGGAGACCGACGCTCTGCCAATTGAGCTACGCCCCTATGGCGCTGATAGTTTAAGCGATGATCGTAGCAACCACGCCCGAACCAACGGTACGGCC
>NZ_JAJIRQ010000019.1 GCF_025717605.1 Paucibacter sp. TC2R-5
TCTACTCGCCTCGTGGCGAAATTTTAGTAGGCTTAACGCATTCTACCTATGGGGTTGCCGGCTTAGTAAGAATGCAAGTTGTGCAAGACTCGCTTGAGTACATAAAGGTTAATATTGTTCAAGACCTTTGTAGCGGGGGTGTAGACACAGAAAAATTGCTGCGCAATCTTAGAGATTTTGTACCGCCTGATATGAAAATTGAAATAAATATTGTGGACGACATTGAGAGGCTTCCTTCAGGGAAGACTCCTTTTGTAATTCAGAAAATAGCTGGGGACGTGAGCTTCCCCTGAAAACGGTCAGCCTTTTGTTGCCTGGGCGGCTTGATATTGGTGAGCGCTAGCTACTAAACCAAGGCGCCCGCCTCGATGCGCAGCTGCCGCTGGCAACGCTGGGCTATTGCCGGGTCATGCGTCACCAGCACCAGCGTCGTGCCAGCCTCGCGGTTGAGCTCGAACATCAGCGCCATCACTGCCGCCCCGGTTGCGAAATCCAGGCTGCCAGTGGGCTCATCGGCCAAGAGCAGGGCCGGCCGCATCACGAATGCACGCGCCAGTGCCACGCGCTGCTGCTCGCCGCCCGAGAGCACGCGCGGGTAATGGTTTAAGCGCTGTGACAGGCCGACGCGGCCCAAGATATGCGTCGCCAGCGCGCGCGCATCGCGGTCGCCGCGCAACTCCAGCGGCAGCATCACGTTTTCCAGCGCGTTCAGATTCGGCAGCAGCTGAAAGCTCTGGAACACAAAGCCCAGCTCGGCACCACGCACCGCGGCGCGCTCATCCTCATTCAGCACGAACAAGTCCTGCCCACGCAAGCGCACCGTGCCGCTGCTGGGCGTGTCCAGCCCGGCCAGAATTGCCAACAAAGTGCTCTTGCCCGAGCCGGAGGCGCCGACGATGGCGACCGACTCCTGGGCCGCGAGCGAAAACGTGATGTCATGCAGAATGGTCAGCTCGCCGGAGGCGTCTTGCACCTTTTTGCTGACCCGGTCGACTTCAACAATATTGACGGACATGGAACTGGAAACCCAAGTGATGACATCGAGACGGCGAGATTGCTGCGCGTACTTTAGCGCCTTGGCCTTGAGCTGGCTGGCGCCGGGCTTTGTTGAGGCTGCAGAAGCCAAGACAGCGCCGCTGATCCTGGTGGTAGGAGACAGTCTATCGGCCGAATATGGGCTGGCGCGCGGCCAAGGCTGGGTGGCCTTGTTGGAGCAGCGTCTTAAAGAGAAGAAGCTGCCACAGCGTGTGATGAACGCCAGCATCAGCGGCGACACCACGGCCGGCGGGCGCGCCCGGCTAGGCGCCCTGCTGACGCAGCACAAGCCCAGCGTCGTCATCATCGAGCTGGGCGGCAACGACGCGCTGCGCGGCCTACCCTTGGCCGCGAGCCTCGACAACCTCACGGCGATGACGCGTGCGGCCAAAGCGTCCGGCGCCAAGGTGCTGCTGCTGGGCATGCAGGTGCCGCCGAACTACGGTGCCAGCTATGGGCGTGAATTCGCCGGCTTGTTCGAGCGCGTTGCCAAAGAGGAAAAAGCCGCGCTGCTGCCCTTTTTGCTTAAGGGCGTGGCCGACCGGCCCGACGCGATGGACTGGTTTCAGTCCGACCGCATCCACCCGCTGGCCAAGGCCCACCCCCTGATGCTCGACCTGGTGTGGCCGAAATTGCAGCCCTTGCTTTGATTAGCGCTCGACTTCACTCCGACGGCGTTCGCCGTTAGCCCGCTCGCCGCCAGAGCGCTGGCCTTCCTCGGCGCGGTTGCGCCGCGGGCCTGCATCCTCTTGGCGCTGCGGATGCGCAGGGCGTTGCACCTCGGGCTGCGGGCGCGGCGCAGGCATTTGCACCTGGGGCATGGGCATGGGCTCAGCTGCGCGCTGACGTTCGGCTGGGCGCTCTATTGGACGCTCTGTTGGCCGCTCTGTTGGTCGTTCGAACTGACGCTCGATTTGACGCTCCGCTGGGCGCTCGAAACCCGGCGCCCTGCTGGGCCCCTGTCGCTCGCGCATTTGCTCCATCGCCCGGTCGGCGGCTTGGCGCACCTGTGAAGGGGACTGCATAACATCCTGGCGCTGCTGCTGTTCCTGCCGCTCCAAACGTTCAATCCGATCGGCTCGCTCTTGACGCTGAACGCCTTGCTGGGCCTCGTTGCGGACCTCCGGCACAGGCAAGGCCCGCGCCGTTGCGGGCGCCCCGCTGGCATCGGGCAGTTGCTGCCGAGCACGCTCGCGGGCTGGGTCTCGGGCTTGCTCGCGGGCCTGCGTAAGAACCGGGTCGCGCTCCCGATCCCGCTCATGTTCACGGCGGCCGAGGTTTTCGCTGCGCCAAGGCATGTCCGCCGGCGCTGGCTTGACCTGTGCCTCGTTGGCGCCGCGCGCAGGCAAAACCGGCATCAAATCATTGCGAGCCGGCGCAACCGGCAAGGGCCGCACCGGCCGAACTTCGCCTACCGGCATGGCGCGCACAGGCCCACCCTGGCCGGGCAAATAGCTGACGGCGCCCACTACATCGCGGTTGCTGTGCGGCCGCTTCACGGTGACCGGATCGGGGTCGATATTGATGCGGTGATTGTGTGCGGGGCTATGGCGGTAAGGCGGCACATAAACCTCGCGCGGGCCCAGCGGGTACCAGCCGTAGTAGGGCCTGTTGTTATAGCCATAGCCGCCACCAACGCCGACCGACACGCCGCCCACCCAGGCCACCAAGGCCGGCGCGTAGACCGGGTTGCTCACATAGCGGCCCGGTGACCAAACCCAGCGCCCACCGTAAGTGACCCAGCGGCCGTAGTGAAACGGCGCATAGCCCCAGGGCGCGTCGTCCACCCAAGTCCACCCCCAGTGACGCGACCAGGCCCAGCGGCCATAGCGGTAAGGCGCCCAGTCAACCGCCACGGCGGTTGGAATCCAGACATTGCCGTATTCGCTGGACGACTCCCAGCGGCCATGCCGGTCCAGTTCATCCGCACCCGTCATCTCGGGCGACACATAACGCTGACTCACGCCGGAGGCGAAGCGGTCCCCTTCGGCCCGGCTCTGCGCCAGCAACCATTCGCCGAAGCTGTCGCTGCCCAAGCGCTGGCGCTCGGTGCGCGGGCCGCCGGCCCACCAAAATTCGGCCTGCTCGCCGTTCTGCAGCCACACCGGCTGGCTGCCTTCGCCACGCTCAAACTCAAAGCGCAGGCGCCCCTTGAAGGCGAAGCCACGGCTGCCTCGGTCCATCTGTTCGACCCGGTACATGCCCTGCTGTTCGGCGTAGAACCGCCCTTCGCGGGTCTGCACCTTGTACTCACTGACGGCCGCTTGCGAGCGCAGGCTCAGGCCCATATCCCCTTTGGCCAACATCAGCAACACGCGGCCTTCATCGAGTTGGCTGAACTCCAGATCGCTGCGCTCATCCAACCACAAGCTGGTCGAGCCCACCGTCAGGCTGACGCGGGCGCGCTCATCGGTGCGCAGGCGGTCGCCCTCGGCGACGGTCTGGTTGCGCGTCACGCGTACCCATTCCTTGCTCTCGGCGTCAAACAGCCAAGCGTCCCCGATCACCTCGGCCACCCGCCCGGCGCGCGCCGGTGGATCTCCTTCGGCGGCCTGAGCAGCCCTGACGGGAGCGGCCAACAGACCGATCAAGATCAAGGCGGGGACAAACAATCGTTTCAATGCGGCGGCAAGCATGGGGAGCTCCTTCAGTCGCGTACTAACGCCTGACGCGACGCTTAGGCCGACCGCCTTTACAAACTATTGCAAACCCTCAGTCATCGGCATTCGGGTCCATTTCAGGAAACAACACCGAGGTGAAGCCGAATCGACTGAAATCCTTGATCCGCGATGGGTACAAGACGCCGACCAGATGGTCGCATTCATGCTGCACGACGCGGGCATGAAAACCGTCGGCCTCACGCTCGATCGGCTGCCCGTCAGCGTCAAAGCCGCTGTAGTGCAGACGCTCGAAGCGCTCCACGACGCCGCGCAGGCCCGGCACCGACAAACACCCCTCCCAGCCCTCCACCACCGCGTCAGACAGCGGCGTGATGGTCGGGTTGATCAAAACGGTGGGCAGTACAGGCGGCGCCTCCGGGTAACGCTCATTGCTTTGAAAGCCAAAAATCACCAGTTGCAGATCCACACCGATCTGCGGCGCGGCCAAGCCGGCGCCGTTGGCGGCCTTCATGGTCTCGAACATATCGGCGATCAAGGCCTTCAGCTCAGGCGTGCCGAACTCGGTCACCGGTTTGGCCACCCGCAGCAAGCGCGGGTCACCCATCTTCAAAATCTCATGCACGGCCATGTCTGTCGTCCTCTGCGCTATCGTGGACGCATTCTAAGGAGACACTTGTGCAGCCTGACTACCTCGAAGCTCTCGGCCACGGCATTTACGCGATTGATACCGGCTTTCAGCGTCCACGCTTCGACGCCGCCTATTTGCTGGTCGAAAACGGCCGCGCCGCCTTCATAGACACCGGCACCAACCACGCCGTACCGCGCTTGCTGGCGGCGCTGGATCAACTGGGCCTGAGCCCGTCAAGCGTCGACTGGGTGATTCCCACCCATGTGCATCTGGACCATGCCGGCGGTGTCGGGCTCTTGATGCAGTCGCTGCCGCAAAGCAAGCTACTGGTGCACCCGCGCGGCCTGCGGCACATGATTGACCCCACGGCTTTGTTCGAGGGCGCGCTGGCTGTCTATGGAGTGGAGGAAATGCAACGCTCTTACGGCGAGCTGCAGCCAGTGCCGCCCGAGCGGGCGCAGGCCAGCTTTGATGAGCAAACCATCTCACTGGCCGGCCGACCTTTCCTGCTGATCGACACCCCCGGCCATGCCCGCCATCACCATTGCATCTGGGACGCGCGCAGCCGAGGCTGGTTCACCGGCGACACATTTGGCCTGAGCTATCGCGAATTCGACACGCCACAAGGCGCATGGCTGATGCCCACCAGCACGCCGGTGCAGTTCGACCCGCAAGCGCTGCGCGCTTCGGTGCAGCGGCTGATGAGTTTTGAGCCCCAGGCCATGTATCTGACGCACTTTGGCCGCATAGGCTTTGAGCAGCAGGATCTGCCGCGCCTGGCTGCGCTGCTGCTGGCGCAGGTGGACGAAATGGAGGCGCTGGGGTTAAGCCTCCGCCAAGCACCCGATCGGCATGAGCAACTGAAGGCCGGCCTACGCGCGCTCTACTTGCGCCGCTTGCATCAGCATGGCTGCCAATTGCCGCCCGATCAACAGGCCGCACTGCTGGACATGGACATTGAGCTCAATGCGCAGGGCCTGGCGGTGTGGCTAGACAAGGCCAGCGCCGCCTGAACCCCAAGATCAAGCCTTGTAGTAGTCTCGGTACCAGGCCACAAACTTGGCCACCCCGTCCGGCACCGGCATGGCCGGGCGGAAATCGGTCCAGGCGGCCAGCTCTTCCACATCGGCATGCGTGGCCGGCACATCGCCGTCCTGCAGCGGCATGTAGTTCTTCTCGGCCACTTTGCCAACCGCCTTTTCAATCGCCTCGATGAATTCCATCAGCTTGATTGGCGCGTGGTTGCCGATATTGAACACGCGGTACGGCGCGTTCGAATGCGCCGGGTCGCTCTTCATCGCGTCATAGCCCGGCTCCGGCGTGGCCACCCGGTCCAGCACCCGCACCACGCCCTCGGCGATATCGTCCACATAAGTGAAGTCGCGCACCATATTGCCGTGGTTGAACACATTGATCGGCTTGCCGTCGATGATGGCCTTGGTGAACAAGAACAGCGCCATGTCCGGCCGGCCCCAAGGCCCGTAAACGGTGAAGAAGCGCAGTCCCGTGGTCGGCAGGCGGAACAGATGGCTGTAGGTATGCGCCATCAGCTCATTGGCCTTCTTGGTCGCCGCATACAGGCTGACCGGATGATCGACGCTGTGATGCTCGGAGAAAGGCATCAGCGTGTTGCCGCCGTACACGCTGGAGCTTGACGCATAGGCCAGATGCTCGACCTTGTTATGCCGGCAGCCTTCCAGGATATTGGTGAAGCCGACGATATTGCTCTCGATATAGGCGTGCGGGTTCTCGATCGAATAGCGCACGCCGGCTTGCGCGGCCAGATGCACCACACGGTCAAATTTCTCGGTCGCGAACAGCTGGGCAATGCCTTCCTTGTCGGCCACGTCCATCTTGACGAAGCTGAAACCCTTCAGCGGCGTCAGCCGAGCCAAGCGGTCGAGCTTGAGCTGGGGGTCGTAATAGTCATTCAGATTGTCCAGACCAACCACTTGGTCGCCGCGCGCCAAAAGCAATTGGCTGACATGCATGCCGATAAATCCGGCCGCGCCGGTGACGAGTACTTTCACGAATGCTTTCTCCTGGTGTCGGGCGGGCACTTTGAGCCCGCTAGCGCGATGGGGCGCCAAACGCGCCCTAATCCGACATTCTCGCCGATGCTCAACAGCGCATATGGCCCGTGTTTTAAATCCTCACAGCCCTACCTGTGCAGACCTTCACGCCTGGAGCCGCAGAATCATTGTTTGATCGACATATTCGCCTCTTAGAATGCCCCACCTCCAATGCAGTTCAACGCAATTCAAAGGGACCTATACCCCATGACCAAGCCTTGCATTCACCTGATCGCCGGCGCACGCCCCAATTTCATGAAGATCGCGCCGATCGTGCGGGCATTGCAGGCCGATGGCCGCTTGGCCTGGAAGATCATCCACACCGGCCAGCATTACGACCGCGACATGAATGAGGTGTTCTTCGAAGAGCTCGGCATCCCCGCCCCCGATGTGCGCCTGGGCTGCGGCGGCGGCAGCCATGCCGAGCAAACCGGCAAGATCATGGTCGCGTATGAAGCGCTGATCGCCGCCGACAAACCCGCCGCTTGCCTGGTGGTGGGTGACGTCAATTCCACCGCCGCCTGCTCCATCGTCGCCAAAAAGGCTTGCGTGCCCGTCGCGCACGTTGAAGCCGGCCTGCGCAGCGGCGATATGTCCATGCCCGAGGAAATCAACCGCCTCGTCACCGACGCCATCACCGACTGGTTCTTCGTCACCGAGCCCAGCGCCACAGAGCATCTACGTCGCGAAGGCCGCGACATGAGCGCGGTTTACGACGTTGGCCATGTGATGGCCGACAACGTGTTGTTCCAGGCCCACAAACTTGAAACCACCGACACCTCTGGCTTCGAGACCGAAGCCTTCAAGCGCCAGCACCCCAAATACGGCGTTGTCACCCTGCACCGCCCCAGCAATGTGGACAGCGCAGAAGCCTTGGAGCGCATCGCCACCGTGCTGCGCGCCGTCTCGCCCGAGTTGCCCCTGGTCTTCCCGGTGCACCCACGCACCCGCGCCAATATCGAGAAGTTCGGCGTCAACCTGGGCGCCAACGTCACGCTGATGGGCCCGCAGGCCTATATGTCCTTTTTGCACCTGTGGAAAGACGCCGTTGTCGTCCTGACCGACAGCGGCGGCCTGCAAGAAGAAACGACAGCGCTGGGTGTCGCCTGCATCACCATGCGTGAGAACACCGAGCGCCCCATCACCGTGGACGAAGGCAGCAACGTCTTGGCCGGAACCGACCCCGCCGTCATCATCCCGTTGGCGCTCGATACGATCAAAAACGGCGGCAAGAAGGGCCGCCGCCCTGCCCTGTGGGACGGCAAATCTGCCGAGCGGATTGTGGCGATCTTGGCGGAGAAGCTGGTATGAGCAATAGCCGCATTCAAATGATGGGCTGCTCCATCGACAACCTGACGATGGCCGAAACGGTGCAAACCATCGAAGGTTTCATCGCCAGCGGCAAGCCGCATCAGCATGTCGTCGTCAATGTCGACAAGTTGGTCAAGGCCCAAAATGACCCTGAGTTACGTCAGATCATCAACGAATGCGCGCTGATCAACGCCGACGGCATGCCCGTCGTTTGGGCCTCGCGCCTGCTGGGCAAACCGTTGAAGGAACGCGTTGCTGGCGTCGACTTGTTTGAAGCCTTGATGGCAGGCGCTGCCGAAAAAGGCTGGCGCGTCTACCTGCTCGGCGCCAAAGAAGAAATCGTCTCACGCGTACGAGACATCTACAGCCACAAATACCCCAAGCTTGTATTTGCCGGCTATCGCAACGGCTACTGGAAGCCCGAAGAAGAGGCCGGCGTGGTCGAGCAGATCACCGCAGCCAAGGCCGACCTGCTGTTTGTGGCCATCAGCTCACCCAAAAAAGAGCAGTTCCTTGGCGCCTACCAGTCGCAAATGAAGATCCCCTTCGCAATGGGCGTGGGTGGCACTTTTGATGTGGCCGCAGGCAAGGTCAAGCGTGCACCGGTATGGATGCAAAAGACCGGACTGGAGTGGTTCTACCGCTTCCTGCAAGAGCCGCGCCGCATGTATCGACGCTACTTCATCGAAGACATGGCCTTCTTCGGGCTGCTGCTCAAGGAATGGCGGCAGCGGGGTTAAGAGCTGCTGGCATAGCGGCGAAACATGTATCTCAGTTTCAGTGCCGATCAAAGCCGGGCCGCGACCAAGTCGCCGCCCGGCTTTTTTTGTTTGTTTCACGTTCATCTCACTCTGACCGATGCGTAGTAGCCATTCGCAGGCTTTCGGCCTTCCTTTGTTTCCATTGCTTGCAATTGCCTGCGCTCAAGTGCGACGTTTATCACTAAAGACAAAACGCCTTTTGCCGACAATGGCTACACCAACCTTTCCGACTTTGTGACCGCTGCGGGATCAGCCCGCAACCCTCCAGAGCCCCAAATGCATAAGCTTGGTCAACTAGCGAGAAGTACCGCACCATGAAGCACCAGCCCCAGTTCAGCAGCATCCGCCCCAGCGCAGCACCCCGCCTCAACACCTTGGCCAGCTTGATGACAGCTTGCGCACTGCTCAGCGCCTGCGGCGGAGGAGGAGGCTCAGGCACGACTGATGCACCTGCCGCTGCAGTGACACCAAGCGGCGAAGCCTCTGGAGCGATGGCGACTGCACAAAGCGCCGCCACCCAAGAACAGGCTGCATCGGACGCAGCCCCGGCAATTGTGAGCGCCGCAAGCGCGCCACCGACAGCGACACCGGACGTAAAGATTGCTGCGGCTCCCACAACTGGCGCGGCGAGCACTGTAGCGCCGGCAAGCTCCGGGCCATCACAGCTAGCTACGACGAGCCCGAGCACCACCGCAACGACTAATCCAGCCCCGACACCGGCGCCCGCAGCGGCCCCTGTAGCGGCTCCGACAATTGCACCAGCGCCTATTGCGGCGCCGGCACCTGCGCCAAAACCCGCGCCAGTTCCAGCTCCCGTAGTCGCGCCAGCCCCTGCGCCTGTCGTAACGCCGGCACCTGCGCCAAAACCCGCGCCAGCTCCAGCCCCCGCTCCCGTAGTCGCGCCGGCCCCTGCGCCTATCGTAACGCCGGCACCTGCGCCAAAACCCGCGCCAGCTCCAGCCCCCGCTCCCGTAGTCGCGCCGGCCCCTGCGCCTATCGTAACGCCGGCACCTGCGCCAAAGCCCGCGCCAGCTCCCGTAGCCGCGCCATCGCCAGCGGCACCTGCCACCACTATTCTTCACGGCACCGGCATGCCTGCTGACTCAGCCGCAAATTGCACACCAACCTTATACACTGATTTTGTAGACATGACCCAGTGGCATGTTCGCAGACTACTGCCGGCCGACTGCGCAATAGTCAAATCAAATACTCCTATTTTTTCTTGGACACAACCCGGAGACAAAGATCCAGCGGTGCCATGGACATTTAATCTTCGGCGCGCAAATGGCACGATTGTTAGCACCAACAACCCAACCACTCCAAGAATTCTCATCAGCAGCCCGACCTTGCCGGCTGGAGATTACCTTTGGGAAGTCTCATACACAACTACAACAAAAAAGGTTGTGACAAGTGCTGTGCGCAGGTTCAATATACCTGCAACGGCGGGGCTCATTAATTGGCCAACAGGTCAAGCTTTCGCTACCTCGGTAAAGAACAAATCCCGGCCGCGCCTATTGCCAGCAGGCAGCAGCTTTAGCTCTATCGCAGCGACAGCTAAACTAGGTGAATACAAGGGAGCATTCGAAGCGCTTAACAATACGGCAATTAATGCCCGCACCGCGCCAATGCTAGTGGAGCCAGCCACAACAAGAGCATCCTTTACATCCACATCCAGTTATGTTTCAAGCTTAAACAACCTTAAAAATGACGTAGTATTTGAGAGAACCCGCATCGAAGCCCTCGGATTAATGGGTGAATTTTCTGGAAAAACGGAATACACAACAGCAGGGATAAATCGTTTACTCAACCTGGCGAGTTGGTCACCGACCGGCATTAGTAGTGAAGCAAACCAAGACCAAGCCAATCGGGAAATATATTTAGCCCTCGCCCAAGGTCTGGACCTGTTTAGTGCGCACTTAAAGCCAGACCAAGTTAGCACGATCGTGACGGCACTGAAAGACAGGCTATCCCAGGCCCAATTGAGCATCAAAGCAATTGATGCCTACCCCTATCATCCACACGCGTTGTCAGCAAGCCAATATGTATTGGAAGCTCTAATGTATTCTGCAGGAACAGCAGGCTTCCCGGAAAGCGAGAAAATGCTGGCAAGCGCCTATGAGACCTTACTCAGCACCATTAATACATTCCAAACTGACGACGGAGGATACGGCAACGGCGTAGCATATGGTTGGTATACCATGATTCGCCTGCCTGAGACAATTGCCGCCATGCGAATCATGGGTAACATTGACCTAACCCAGCATCCTGCCGTTGGTCAATTTGGCAATTTCTTGGTTGCCTTCACCGCCCCAAATGGCTTGCATCCGAGCGCATTTGGGGATGAATCAAATGTAGAGAATAACTATCAACGATATGCGTGGCAAGGATTTCGACTGTATGCAACCCTGACCCGGAACCCAGTGCATGAATGGTATTGGCGCGCCGATGCAGGCAATATTAGCAAAGTTTCTTACCCAGGTGCGTGGCCCTTCATGACGCTAGGACTGAAGCTTGCGCCTCTTGCACCCGTTGCGCCGACAAACTCTTCCTGGTTCTTCCCGGATGCAGGACTCGCCGCCCTTCATAGTACCTCTGGCAGCCCACTCCGCAGCAGTGTACTCTTCCGGTCCAGTCGCTTCGGCAGCTTCAACCATTCATATGCGGATCAAAATAGTTTCAGTTTGATCTCGAATGGCAAAGCCCTCCTAATCAGTGGCGGCTACTATCCGTACTATATGTCGCCACATCACGCAACAGTTACTCGGTCTACCCGCTACAAGAATGCCTTGACCGTTGATGGCGGCCTTGGCCAAGCCGAGCCTTTAGCGGCTGCGATCACACCGGGGAAGCCCATCGAATCAATGGACACCCCTGGTCGGATCATGAACGCTTACGACAACGGGCAATGGGCTGTTGTGACTGGCGATGCAGCGCTAGCCTATCGCACCTATGACTCTGGCACAAAGAGCTGGAAGCCCCTCCTTGACGACGCCATGAGGAGCATCGCCTATCACCGAGCAACCAAAACAACAGTGATTTACGACTGGGCAACAAGCGCTAAATCCCGGCGCTGGGAGCTGAACTTCAATTCACAAAGCGCCTTCGCGCTAGATGGAACGACAGCTCGCGTGACAAACGGTGTCGCCACGGCGTGCATTGACATTTACGGCGCGCCAGGGGGCTTTGTTGCATCTAAGGGCTTTAGCGTGCCGCCAGAAATCACTGCAGCCGATCACTATCAGCTTCGCTTCAGCACCAGCGCAGTAAGCCCTCGCCTAGCTGCAGTTACCGTGATTCGAGAAAACTGCGGCGCCCCATCAGCCAAAGTCACGTTCACAAATACAACAAAGGCAACTGTCAACATATCTGGAGCAAGTACCTTGAGCTTTGACCAAGCGACAGTTGAAGTGCCGTAAGCCCCGCAACATGCCCGTCGTTGGGCTGATGTGGCCGTTGGCGGCTGAATTGTGATCTGCCTTGCGCCGACAACTTAGCTAACAAGTTGTCGGCTGCTTGCGTTGGCGGGTGGTGCCGTCATAAGTTGAAATATCTGTACCTTATGATCTGCACCGATCATTGCCACAACGGCAAGCACCAAGCTGAATTTACAGATAGCAAAAACTCAGATAATTGCGGCAGCCGCTGCTAGGGCATCCACTCCCATTTCATCATTCATGTGCGGCAACAAATCTATCAACGTGAGCCCCTTAGACTTGTCGACCATCGTTGTTATGGGGGCAGCGCAAGCATTTACTGCGCACCACGCCCGCGGACGGCAAGCGCGGAGCGCCAATAAAGCGAGGCGCTGCGAAGGCCTTAACGCACGACAGCTCCTTGAACTTACCACGCATAAGCAACGGTTCGCAGTCGCAGGCGCAGGCGCCCGAACGAGCGATATTTACCCAGGCGCCTTGCTCCGCGCGTCCAAGTCGGCGACTCGGGAGGAGAAGGACACTCCTGTTACCGCGCCAACAACGAGCACGAGTCAAAAGGCAGAAGAGCAAACGCACGGGCAGCAAGACTGCACCCGTGGGGGCGTGCCACGCAGGCCGAGTGATGATGAGTGGCTCCACGTCAAGAAATGCAAGGATGACGCCGCGTAGCAGAGAAAACATCGAAGCAAGGCAGCGCGATAGGAAGACCATCAAGATGTCGAGCGAAAACAGGCTCAGAGGAGCGCCATAAAGGCTGCAACTGGGTGGTCACAAGATAAAATTCAAACCGCTGCAGACCCGCAATCAAATAATCAAATAATCAAAAATTCTTCATGAAAAAAATATTGCTCATCAACTCAACAGAAGGGTTTCTCTCTGGATTTGTTGAACACATTCAGCACGAGCACGGAGTGGAAAACATCAACGAATTCGTGATGCCAAAAGTACCAAGGGTATTTTGCTTTCAAGGAGCTTACGCTAGAGCCATATTGGTTCAAATAATATATTTCTTTGTTTTTCTTGCGAACATATTTAAAATTACGTCAAAGAACAACGTAATTATTTTAAACGGCAATGGCGTCACACCTTCATTCATGGCGTGCAGCGCGATTGCCAAAATCATCAACCCTGATATAAAAATAGTGGTTATTCACTATTTTCTCAATAATTTGAGAGCAAGCGGCCTAGTGATGAAGGCCATCAAGTTTCTATTCAACAAGAAATACACATGCCTCATTGCGCTGACTTCCGATGACCAGGCGTATTTTCGGGCCCTAATCCCAAAAGCCACCGTCCTTTTCCACCCGCTTTGCCTTTACGACCATAAGCCAGAAAATTTCGTAAAGGAAACCTCAAATGATAGCTATATCTTTTCCGGCGGAGCGACAAATCGAGACTATGACACGCTTGCGAAAGCCGCGAGCCATGTCGATGCAAAATTTGTGGTCATTGCCGGGAACTCGAATGAAATATCGGATGTCCCAAGCAATTTGACGCTGCTTAGAAATATTGCAAAGCCGGATTTTTCGCGGTACTTGTCGAATGCGGCCTTTGTGGTCATCTCCCTCAAACTGCCGGTAGGCTCTTCTGGCCATATGGTGGCGTTAAGCGCAATGTCTTGGGGCAAGGCCATCATATATACGGATGCCTCGTGCCTGAATGACTACTTTGACGCTGATTCAGGGCTGAAGTTCAAGCTTGGAGATGCCGCCGACTTGGCAGACAAGATCAATCTCCTTTTGTCGAATCCAGACGAAGTTGCTCGACTTGGCGCCCACGCCGCGCGTCGGTTCGATAAACACTTGAAGGAAGATGTTTTCTACAACTTTCTCGCGACAGTGTGCATGAAATCATAGTTGCCAACTTGCGGCCGACTCCTGGTAATCACCACATTCTCAAGTGCAGCCGACCCACTCCGGGCTAGCAAAAAAATGCGTGAAATAGCCTGCCTGACAACATCAACTCGAAAATCCAACAAGTGGGCTGACTCCTTTTATAAAATTTGGCGAAAACCCGCTAATTAGCTTGAGATTTCGAATACATGAGTTACCTGAATCTAAAACACGATTTTCTTTTTTTTGCTCGTCATTCACTTAGAAGAAATGCGCTCGCTAAGCGTCGGTCGACTGGTTTAATCAACCGTGAGCGATTGCCTTGGAATGAAATTAGAAATCGCCAAGAGATTTTGCTACGGAATAGTTTGACTGCGGCGCAGCGCCAATTACCTCGCTACAGTGCAATGCCACCCCCACCGAAGGAGGGCGATGTATTCCATTGGTTCCAAAATCATTGGCCAGTAATAGGCAAGGCCGATTTGATTGCTGGGCGCACCGAGTTTTACCCCAATCAGGGGCGACGCCGGCCTTGGTGGCCAGCGGGCAAAACAAGTGGGACGTCGGGCGCACCACTTGAGGTATTCCGCAGCCTGAACGCGGTTGTTTGGGAAGAAGCTTTTAATCTGCAGTTGTGGGCGTGGGCGGGCTTTAAACCGGGTGACACGCAGGCCGTTTTGCGCGGGGATCAGGTAGTGGACCCAAAGCAAAAGACACCGCCTTTTTGGCGCTGGGACAGGTTCGGTCGACAACTTTTTTTGTCCAGCCGGCATGTGGCCGCTGGAAACGTGAGCCTTTTGATGAATGCCCTTCAAGCCTCCGGCGCCCAGTTCTTGCGGGCCTACCCATCATCCAGTTTCGAATTGGCGCGGTTGGCAGATCAGCAGGGCTTGACACTGCCCCTGCGATCTGTGGTGACCGGATCCGAGCCGTTGTATCCTCTGCAGCGCGAAATGCTGGAGCAGGTATTTTCTTGCAAGGTGTTTGATTTTTACGGTATGGCCGAACGCGTGGCCTATGCCGCGCAATGCGAGCATGGCCACTATCACTTGAACCCAGAATATTCCTGGGTTGAGATATTGGATGAGCACGACAAGCCCACTGACGATTTCGGGTTTGTGGTTGGTACAACGTTTCACAACGATGTGATGCCTTTGCTTCGGTATCGAATTTCCGATCAAGCCCGCTGGGTAAAGGGGACTTGCACCTGCGGGCGCAGTTATCCGCGCATTGAGTTGTCCTCAGGCAAGGTCGAAGACCAGCTTTTCGATCGAGAGGGCACAGCGGTAAGCGCCAGTGTTATTACCTTTGCCTTTAAGGGCTTAGCCAATATTCGTAAATCGCAAGTTGCGCAATTAGGTTTGGGTGAATGGGAGGTTAGAGTGGTGCCCGAGACTGGATTCACAGAAGGTGACTCACAAGCCTTGCTGGCAAATATTGAGCATCATGTCAGCGACAAAATCAAAGTAAAAGTGCGCTTGGTCGATGACCTGGCGCGCTTGCCGAGCGGCAAATTCAAATGGGTATCGCAGGAGTGGCCAGGCGCCCGCCGTATGTAACACGGCTGCTTTTCATTAGTACTTTACCGATAAATAATTAGGAGAATGGTTTGATTGCGCGAATAATTGTTAGAGCATTCGGATCGGTCTGGCGATTGAAGAAGCTTTGCAGCGAAGCCAATCAGCCTGTCATTAAGAAAATTTTGATAGCCATATACGGGCTATACCAATACGAGTGCAATAGCTCCATTGCCTGGAATTCAATATTTAAAGGAGAGCCTTGCTTGCCTCATGGCATAAAGAGTATATTTGTTTCGGGGGGGGGCTGTGATCGGTAAAAATTGTGTTATTTTCCAACAGGTAACGATCGGCTCAAATACTCTGATTGACTCCAAAGGCCGAGGGGCTCCAACAATAGGGGATAATGTATACATTGGAGCTGGAGCAAAAATAGTAGGAAAAGTTACTATAGGAAATAACGTTAGAATAGGCGCAAACGCCGTGGTCTATAAAGATGTTCCTAGCAATTCAGTGGTTTTTTCTGGCGAACAGAGAATGTTAACGAAAGATAAAGTCCTCGATAATCATTTCTACAGTCGAAATGGTGGTTGGATCTATTTTGACGACGGCAAATGGGTT
>NZ_JAJIRQ010000002.1:0-19543 GCF_025717605.1 Paucibacter sp. TC2R-5
CTCGCGGCCTGCGATGCCGGCAATGTGTTCCAGTACTGGAGTACCAGCAGCATCGTGGCAAGCACCTGGCCGCAGGGCGTGCCCGTGGCCGACAAGCCCACAACCTATGTGCCTGGACAGACCTTGAGCAATGGTCAGGTCAATACGATCGTCAACTGGATTCAGCGCGAAACCTCGATCAGTACCACCCCTTTCTGCTATAAGACTGCTGCCTACGACCGCGGCATCGGCATTGCGCCCGGTTGCGCCGACGGCCAGTACAAAGACGGCGCCCTGTGCTACAGCAACTGCCGCAGCGGCTACCACCCCGTCGGCCCGGTGTGCTGGAGCGACCAGTCTCTGTCCTACTCGTCGCCCGGCTTGTCTGGTTGCCGGGACGGCTACACCAAGGTGCTCGGCGTTTGCTGGCTCAAAAAGGCCTCCTACGGCAATGGCGCGGGCCAGGCCGCGAACTCCTGCAATTCCAATCGTGTGATGCAGGCCGGCCTGTGCTACGTCAAGCCACGCGATGGTTACCAGTGCAATGTCACCAACTGCAACCAGCGCTGCGCCGCGGGCATTGCCGAATGTGGTGCCGCGGCCTGCGCCAGCAATGCCAACCAGTGCGTCAACACCATCAGCAATATGGTGGTCAGCTCGGCCATGATGATCGGCTCCTTCGCCACGGCGGGCGCGCTCGGCGAAGCCAAGATAGGGGTGATGGCCGCCAAGGAAGTCTACCGGGCAGCCAAGACGGCCGAAGAACTGGCGACGGCCCTGCTGCTGCTTTCGAATGACATCAATAACTTCCTGAACCTGGCCGAGAAAGATCTGGCGTCCATTTCCAGCGCCGACATCGAAGCCCAGATCATCCGCCAATACCCTAAGGGCAAGGCCGACTACAAGCACATTGCGCGGGAATGGGCGGCACGGCAACTGCTGTTCTACATCGCCGACCTGATCAAGGACCTCGACATGATCATCATCACGGCGATCGACCCGACCGGTATTGTCAGCGTCATCGACGCCTTCGCCAAGCCGCCCTGCATGGATCACAAGCCGATGCCTTGATGATGGGGTAACCCTGCGGCGACCGGTGCGGCCGCTATTTCGGGCCGCACCAACTTCACCGGGGCTTCGGGACATGCTTTTCCGAACGCACTTGGCGAGAGTTCGACTTGATCAAAAAATCCAATTCATAGGCAAAACTAACTCTTTCCTTCTCCGGACTCTCTGCCGTCGAACCAGTTCGTGGTTCAAGTCAATAGAGTTCACAAAATGGAAAGAGAGTAGGCAAATTCCGCCCATGAAAACGCGATCCGCGATTGATCGAGATTGAAAAAAGTATCGCCGCTCGTGGAAGGCGGTCATACCTCGACATGGCGGCGCCGGCCAAGCACCCGGGCCAGCGCGGCGGCGCCGGCCAGCATCAAAGCACTGCTGGACGGCTCAGGCACAGGCGGCGTGAAGCCGCCGCCGTTGTTGCCGAAGTCCCAGTTGGTGTTGAGGGCGTCCGCCGTGGCCGATTGGGTGACTTTGCCGTAGAGCGCCGATGCCGAGCCCAGGCCCGCCTGCTCCGCACCGGACTCCAGCGTCGCTCCATAGGGCAGTTCGATCGAGCTGATGTAGCCGGTGTCGAAGAAATTGGCAGCAGCGTTGTTGCCGGCGGTGGACCACTGGTTCAGGCTGATGGCGAAAGCCGTGCCGTACTGGAACAGCAGCTTCTTGTAGGCGGTCCTGCTGCCGGTCCAGCCTGGGTCGCCCGCATAGGTCGACAAGGTGAAGCTGCTTTGGTAGCTGACGCCTGCGCTGTCGGTGAACGAAGTGCTGGCTTGATCCTGTGTTTGGGCGGCGTAGTTCGGCGTGCCGGCCGGAAAGCCACCTTCGAGCGTCAGCCCGACGAGGATCGCGCCGTAGCTGCCGGTCGGCCGGTTTGCCGTGGCGGCGATGAAGAATTGCTGGTTCCACTGAGCCGAGGCATAAGCCTGGAGCGAACTATTGGGCGAGATGGACGGGCCGCCTATATCCACCGTCGAAGCCGCGATCTGCGAGCGCATCTTGACCCCTGCCACCTCGGCCTTGCCGCTGTACGAATAGCCGTACTGGCCGCTGTTGGTGATGATGTCGTAGAGCGGGTCGAAGCCAGGCGCGGCACCGGGATCGATGGCGAACGTCGTGGCCGCAACGCCGGTGGTCTTGGCGCCCCCGAAGCCGTTGTTATAGGTGTTGACCTGAGTCCCGGCGAGGCTGAACTGCACGTCGCCGAGCAAGGGGCTGTTGTAGTAGGTCTGGATATAGCCGTAGACGTTGGCGTAGGCATTGAAGGGCAGCGGCACCGCGCTGGCGGGTGATGCCGCGGCCAGCGTGAGCAGCGCGGCCGCAAGGACACGCGCGCTGAGGTTCAAGGCTGGGGCGGGTACAAAGAATGAGGGCGAGAGTTTCATGATTTGCCTTTCTGGGCGGATGAAGATGGGGTTCGTAAGCCGGCCGTGATGGCGGCTATGTGCGCTTGTGTCTCAACCCAGGCGGCGCTGCCTGCGGCGGTTTGCCAGCCAGCCGATGCAGCCAAGCCCAAGGCTCAGCATCAGCCAGGCCGACGGCTCGGGCACGGCGACGGTGACGTCCCCGAAAGTCGAGTAGCCCATCTCCGGTGCGTTGGGCCCATGGAAGACCAAGCCGCTGATGGTGTCGCCGGCCGATGCCACCGTGCTGCTGAAGCTGCTGCCCCCGCCGCTAACCGTGATATTGATCGTGCTAGCGGCGCGATTCCAGACCATCGTGGTGGTGTAAGTGGCGCCGGGCACATAGTCGCCGGACTCGGTGGCTGCACGCCCACCGTCGCCGATCAGAATCATGGTGTCGCTGGGCTTGAAGACTTCGTTGTAATGCTTGGCCATGTCGAAGATCACATTGCCTTCCATGCCGCAGGGCGAGCACGCCCGGGTCACGTAGAACCAGCCGGGCGAGATGAAGCCGGGATCGAAGCGGCCTGGCGTATAGGCCGAAGGCACGAAGGTGACGCTGATCGACAGCGGCTGGTCGGCCGTGACCAGGAACGGGTAGAACAACAAGTTGCCCGGGTCATTGGCCCCGGCGACGAGTTGCAGGGCGCCCCAGTCAGAGGGCGCGACAACGGTGGTGCCGGCAACGGCGATGCCGCCGCAGGTCAGTGCCGCAGCGAGCGCCAAGTGGCGCACAAGAGTGCGGGGGGTCAGGGTCGAGAAGGACATATGAAGCTCCTGTGGTTTTTGAAGTGGCGGGGTCTGCGGTCGCGGGCGACGCGCCGGTCAGCGACGGCTGCTTGCCGCTGCGCTCTGCGCGTTCTGCGGCTTTGGGCACTCGCTGGAATCGATGCTATGCAGCCGCAATTGGCCGTTCTGTGCGATGGCGCACGCAGGGCGGCGACTGAATTTGCGCTGGGTCAAACAGGACGCTAATGGCGCAGGCACTGGCACAGGCATGCCGGGCGGGGCTGGGCTGGGCTGGGATGGGCGGCAAGGCTGCATGCATGCGCCGGCCGCAGATGGAATCGCCCATGTTCGCAAACGCACAGACCACTTCAACTGCTGTATCGAGCATCACGGTGAGCTTTGGTCATCAATAAGAGGACCGAATTCCTGGCTCGAGGATCAATTTAGATATTGGGGAAGAACATGACTTTCAGCATCAAAAAATTGAGTTTTGACGGCAAGCGATTTATTCAGAAGCCGCCGCCCTTGAAGCGTTCAGGGAAGTGTTTTGTGGCGGCTTGCGCAGCATTGGCGCTGGGCATGGCTTGCAATGCGCAGGCGAATGTATGGATCACACCAAGCCCGGTGGACACCATCACCACGCTGGTCATCAATTGGGGCTGGGACAGCGCGGGCGGGACTGAAACTTATTTTGGCAAGAGCTGGAACGCGACCATCACTACCACTGAAGTCGGCTCGACTTGGACGGTGAATACCTGGTATCAGCATCTCGACGGCCCGCACGGTGAGGCCCCCGAACCCATGCATTCGCACTCGATCTCTTTCCTGGAACCCGATGGCGGCAGTTCGGCGAATGGTGTGGAAGACCATGACGTCTTGCAGCATGTGGGCTTTCACCAATGGTCGCTTGCTGGCAATGCCATGGGCAGCACCGGTGTGGCAAGGCTTGAGGTCTTGCACCCGATTCCCGAGCCCGAGTCCTGGGCACTGATGGCGGCGGGTCTGGGCGTCTTTGTGGCCGGCCGACGCAAGCTGCTCGGCTAAGGACTAGCTTCAGTGGCTGGCATCCCGGCAAAGCTGGTTTGCACTGCCACTTCCCAATGTCCGCAAGGACAAGTTGAAGGAGAACCTCATGAACTTATCGACACGAAGCCCACTCTTGTGCCTGAGCACCCTCACCGCCTGTTTGATGCTCCAGGGTGCTGCCTGGGCGGCCAACAGCGTGACGCTGAACGCACCCTTGGCTGGCGATGCCGGCTATGCCTGGAATTCGAAGTTCGGCCCCTATGGCTACACCGTAGGCGGCACCGAACTTGGTGTGGGCCTGCAAATGGCCCCGCCCTATGGCAATGACTACACCGTAGGCATCATCGAGATCCCGATCACCGCGCTGCAAGGCGGCGACTTACTCGGCGCACAGTTGCAGCTCAACACCGTCGGCAATTTCGGCACCGGGTATTACTACGGCTCGGTGGCCATCTCTTGGCTGGACACCGGCGCCCGAAGCCTGACCGGCGATGTGGTCGCCGATGGGCTTGGCGCCATCGTCAGCGGTGGTTCGGGAGGCTGGTCGGTGTGGAGCAGCTACACCCCCGAGGGCGCGATGCTCAAGCAATTCGACGTGACGAGCGCGGTGCAGGCCGATTTACACGCCGGTCGTAGCTTCAGCACCTTTGTGCTGAACGGCTCGCGCGATACCTACGGCAGTATCTATGCCGCCGAAAGCGGCTTGTCCCTCGGCCCGCGCTTGCTGGCGGACACCACGGCAGCGGTGCCTGAACCCGGTAGCGGGCTGCTGCTGCTCGGCGGCGTGGCGATTCTGGCCAGCCTGCTTCACCGCCGCCGCAGCAGCACACGCTGAAGCGACGCATGCGCCGGGGCTCTGAACCTGCATTGAGACGTGAAGGCGAATTTGCGCCCGGCCCGGCGCTACGCTGCACCTGGCTCTTAACGCGACTTGCCTTGCGCAATCGCCTGGTTCGAGTAGCGGTCGGGGAACTGCTCCTTGAGCTTTTGGCCCGACACGCCGTTGCCGACGATGTCGCCCTTACGGATCGCTTCGTCAAGTTCGGCCCGCACCTGCTCACGTGTCTTGACTGGAGCGGCGGGCTGCTTCGGGTAGCGGTTTGGGTACAGCTCGTTGAGCTTCTGGCCGGTCAAGCCGTTGCCGACGATGTCGCCGGTGCGGATGGCTTCGGCCAACTCGGCGCGCACTTGCTCGCGGGTACGCGGGCCGTTGTTCTCGGCCACATCGTCAGCCGCAAACACGGCGCCAGTGGTGAGGGTAGCGAGGGCAAGTGCGATGGCGCTGAGGAAACTACGGTTCATGACGGGGTCCTTCTTCAACAGGTGGTGACTGAAGCTGCTGCTCACTCGACAATATTTGTCTTGTGTGCCGCTTCGATGGACTGAACTTTAAAATTTCTACCAGCGAAGAAAAATAGCCTGGGCAGACATGTATCGTTGCTGAAACTGCAACAATCAAGCCTTGCAATGACCAAAGGGCGAGCGATGGACAGGCTGCTGTCGATGCGGGTGTTTCAGCGTGTGGTTGACGAAGGTGGTTTTGCGGCCGCAGCGCGGCTGCTGGACCTGTCGGCATCCGTGGTCACGCGGCTGGTGGCCGATCTGGAGGCCCACCTTGGGACGCGGCTGCTGCAGCGCAGCACCCGGCGCCTTGCCTTGACCGAAGCCGGTCAGGTCTACCTGAGTCGCGTCCGCCACATCTTGCAAGACATCGACGAGGCCGACACCGCAGCCAGCCTGCAAACGCAGCAACTGGAGGGCGTCTTGCGCGTGCACGCAGCACCGACGCTGGCCAGCCATATCGTGGCGCCCCTGATGCCGGGCTTTCGGCAGCTCTATCCCAAGATCGCCGTGGATCTGCTGGTGGACGGCTCCCCCAACCCACCGATCGAGGATTTCGACATCACCTTGCTGGCCACCCAAGTGCCGTTTGATGCCCATGTGATTGCGCGAAAGGTGATGGAGTCGGAGGCGATCTTCGTCGCCTCGCCGGCGTATTTGCAGCAAAGGGGCAGCCCCATGGCGCCGCAGGAACTGATGGCGCACGAGAGCATGCGGCTGCGCTTTGCCGAGGAGCGTTCACGCACCTGGCGCCTGTGGCAGCAGGGCGACGAAAGCACGGCCGTGGAGGTCGCCGTGCAGCCCATGCTGTGGGTCAACCACAGCGACACCTTGCTGCGCGCCGCACTGGACGGCGCCGGCATTATCTCGGTGGCGCTGGCCTTAGTCGCCCCGCACCTGATGCGGGGAGAGTTGGTGCATGTGCTCAAGGGCTGGGTGTCCGGCCAGATGACGGTGTATGCGGCCATGCCCAGCCGCAAATTCCTGCCGCAACGCACGCGTGTGTTTCTGGACTATTTGGTGCAACGCAGCCGCGTCGCGGGGGTCATGTAGCCGGGGATCGAGGCCGAGGCGCAGCTTGCTGTGTGCGCCCTGATAGCGCTTAATCTTTGAGCACTACCCCGAGCTCATCCAGCTTCTTTGCATACGCATCCCTGCGCTTCGCAGCCTTTGCCGCGGTTTCTACGGCCGCCTGAATGGCCTTGGGGCCTTTGTTGGACAAGGCTTTGATCAATCCGAACTTATGGGCCGCATCTGCCTCTGCCCGTCGGAAGGTGGCGATGAGTTCGGCATGAGCAGCGAATTGATTCACAGAAACCTCGTTGTTGATTCCGCTATTTTCGGCGCTTTCTTGCGCTCAAAGCCCTTGAGGCCAAGGGCAAGCCACAAATCGAGGAAGACTGGCTCGCCGTGAGAAGCAGCCATTCCAGATTTTTCAAACTCTATGCCGTCGAACCAGCTCGTCAGCAGCATTCGTCGAGGCCACAGCGCAGTCCAACTAACTCTCAATGGGCTTGCACTTTTCCTCAGCTCGGCCGGCTCAAACCAGCATGCCGCGCCGCTCGATGAAGTCCACCACCTCGGCCACGCCGGCTTGCGTCTTCAGGTTGGTCATCACATAGGGCTTGCCTGCGCGCATGCGCTGGGTGTCGGCCTCCATCACGTCCAGATTGGCGCCGACATGGGGTGCCAGATCGGTCTTGTTGATGACGAACAGATCGCTCTTGGTGATGCCTGGCCCGCCCTTGCGCGGGATCTTTTCACCGGCGGCGACGTCGATCACATAAATCGTCAGATCGCTCAGCTCGGGGCTGAAGGTGGCGGCCAGGTTGTCGCCGCCGGATTCGATGAAGACCACATCGGCATCCGGGAACTCGGCCAGCATGCGGTCAATCGCTTCGAGGTTGATCGAGCAGTCTTCGCGGATGGCCGTATGCGGGCAGCCGCCGGTCTCCACGCCCAGGATGCGCTCGGCCGGCAGCGCGCCGCTGACGGTCAGCAGGCGTTGGTCTTCCTTGGTGTAGATGTCGTTGGTGATGGCAACCAGGTCCCAGCGCTCGCGCATGGCCTTGCAAAGCATCTCCAGCAAGGTGGTCTTGCCCGAGCCGACCGGGCCGCCGATGCCGACCCGCAGCGGCGGCAGCTTCTTGGTTCGAAGGGGGATTTGGTGGAGTGCTGTGTTCATGAGCGGAATAGCCGTGAGTATTGGGTTTCATGCCGCGCCGACAAGATCGCGAGCATGGGAGAAAAAGCCTGGCGCTGATCACGCTCGGCCAAGGCCATCGCCTGCGCCACGGCGGCGGGGATCTCGGCCGCCAAGCGGGCCAGCATGCGCTGACCGGCGCTCTGGCCCAGCGGCACCGACTTGATCGCAGCACCCACCATGTTCTCGGCCCAGCCAAAGGCATAGGCCAGCAAACCATCGGCCAGCGCGGCGCCGCTGCCGGCGAGTGCCAAGGCCATCACCAGCGGATAGGTCGGCTGACCCAGGGCCTGGCATTGCGCGATCTGCGCGGGGCTGGCGGTGTGGTGATTGCGCAGCCAGTCCAAGAGTGAGCGCCCCATTTGCTCGGTCTGCAGGCGCATTTCGGCCGTCTCGCGGGTTTGCAGCACCCAGTCATTCAAGACCTTCAGCGCGGGCAGGTCGCCTTCGCGCCAGGCCGGCAGCGCACGCGCAGCCAGGGCCAAGTCGCCGCGCGTTTGCGTCAGCGCCAATTGCTGCGACAGCCATTCGGCGGCCGAAGCTTCGTCGCGCACCAGGCCATGCTCGATCGCCGACTCCAAGCCCTCAGAATAAGAAAAACCACCAATCGGCAGCGCCGGCGAGGCCAGCCAGATCAGCTGCAGCAGCGCACTCATGTGTGGCTATGGCCGTGGCCATGCGCATGGTCATGGTCATGGTCATGGTCATGTCCGTGGGTATGCCCGGCCCCATGTCCAGCTCCATAAGCCCCACCTTCAGGCTCGAAGGGCGCGTCCACTTCGGTGACCGTCAGATGCTGGGCGCGCAACATGGCGGCCAGCACATGGTCGGGCTCGATCTGCAAATAGCCGGGCCGCAGCTCGATCGGTACATGGCGATTGCCCAGGTGGTAGGCCGCGCGGGTCAGATCGAAAGGCGAGCCATGGCTGCTGCAGGCGCTGATGCGCAAGAGCGCTTGCGGCGCAGCGAGCACGCGAATGAGGCTGCCGTCCTCGGCTACCAGCACATCGCCGCCGCGCAGCTGCGTGCCGCGTGGCAAAAAGATACCCAGCTCACGCCCCCAACTGTCCGTCGCCTGGATGCGGCTTTTCTGGCGCGCATCCCAGTCGAGCACCAACTCAGCGGCGCGCTTGAGCAGCACGGGCGCCAGGCCCTGGCCCTGCGGCAGCAACTTTGAGACTTGCAGCATCGCGGCGCTCACAGTTCGATGCTCATGAAGAAGCTATACGGATCTTCCACATAACTGCCAAACGGTGCGCAAGGCAAAAAGCCCTCGCGCTGATACAGGCCACGCGCCGGCGCAAAGAAGTCCTGCGTACCGGTCTCCAGGCTCAGGCGGCTGAAACCTTGCAGGCGCGCTTGGCTCAGCACATGCGCGAGCATGGCACGCGCCAGCCCGCGGCCACGCAGCGCAGCGGCGGTGCGCATGGACTTCAGCTCGGCATGACTGTCATCCAGCCGTTTCAGCGCCGCCGTGCCGACCAAGGTTTCCGCACCTGACTCGTCCAAAAACCAAGCTGACCAGAAGCTGATGCCGGGCTTGCGCAGCGCCGCCAGATCGAGCGCATGCACGCTTTCCGGCGGCGACGCGGCGCGCATATCCTGCATATGTTCTTCAAGAAAAGCGGCAATGCGTGGATCGCTCAAATCGTCGAGACGGATCAAAAGTTCGGGAGCAAGGATAGACATAAGAAAAAAACAACTTCACTGAGGTCAGAACAAGAAATAGCGCTGCGCCATCGGCAGCGAGGTCGCTGGCTCGCAGGTCAAGAGCAGACCGTCGGCGCGAACCGCGTAGGTTTGCGCATCGACTTCCATGCGCGGCAGATAGTCGTTATGAATCATGTCGCGTTTGCCGATGCCGCGAATGTTTCTCACCGCCGCCAGCGTTTTATTCAAGCCATAGCGCTGGCCCACCCCGGCACCCAAAGCCGCTTGAGATACGAAAGTCAAAGAGCCACGTGCCAGGGCGCCGCCGTAAGCGCCGAACATGGGGCGGTAGTGCACCGGCTGCGGCGTCGGGATCGAGGCACTGGGGTCACCCATCGCGGCCATCGCGATGCTGCCGCCCTTCAGGATGAAGCTGGGCTTGACGCCGAAAAAGGCCGGCTTCCAGATCACCAGATCGGCCCATTTGCCGACCTCAATGCTGCCGACTTCGTGGCTGATGCCATGCGCGATGGCCGGGTTGATGGCCAGCTTGGCGACATAGCGTTTCACTCGCGCGTTATCGTTTTGCGGCCCATCCCCGGGCAAAGCGCCGCGTTGCTGCTTCATCTTGTGCGCCGTCTGCCAGCAGCGGATGATGACCTCACCGACCCGGCCCATGGCCTGCGAGTCGGAGCTGAACATGCTGATGGCGCCGAGGTCATGCAAGATGTCTTCGGCCGCAATCGTCTCGCGGCGGATGCGGCTCTCGGCAAAGGCCAGGTCTTCGGCAATCGAGGGGTCGAGGTGGTGGCAGACCATCAACATATCGACATGCTCGTCCAGCGTGTTGATCGTGTAGGGCCGGGTCGGGTTGGTCGAGGACGGCAGCACATTCGCCTCGCCGACCACCTTCAGAATATCCGGCGCATGGCCACCACCGGCCCCCTCGGTGTGGAAGGTGTGGATGGTGCGGCCCTTGAACGCCGCCACCGTGTCTTCGACAAAGCCGCTCTCGTTGAGCGTGTCGGTGTGGATGGCCACTTGCGTGTCGGTGGCCTCGGCCACGTTCAGGCAGTTGTCGATGGCGGCCGGCGTGGTGCCCCAGTCTTCATGCAGCTTGAGGCCAATGGCGCCGGCCTCAATCTGCTCATGCAGGGCCAGCGGCAGGCTGGCATTGCCCTTGCCCATAAAGCCCAAGTTCATCGGAAAAGCATCGGCCGCCTGCAGCATGCGCTCGATATGCCAGGCGCCCGGCGTGCAGGTGGTCGCAAAAGTGCCGGTGGCCGGCCCGGTGCCGCCGCCCAACATGGTGGTGACGCCGCTGGCCAGCGCTTCTTCGATCTGCTGCGGGCAGATGAAGTGGATATGCGTGTCGACAGCGCCGGCGGTGACGATCATCCCTTCACAGGCAATGATCTCGGTGCCGGGGCCGATGATAATGTCCACGCCCGGCTGGGTGTCGGGGTTGCCGGCCTTGCCGATGGCCACAATGCGGCCGTTCTTGAGGCCGATATCGGCCTTCACAATACCCCAGTGATCAAGGATCAGCGCGTTCGTCATCACCGTGTCGACAGCACCTTGGTCGCGGCCGCGCTGCGACTGCGCCATGCCGTCGCGTATGGTCTTGCCGCCGCCGAATTTCACTTCCTCCCCATAGCCTCCCGCGCGCAGGGTCAGGTCTTGCTCGACTTCGACGATCAAGTCGGTGTCGGCCAGGCGCAGCCGATCACCGACCGTGGGGCCATACATCTCGGCATAAGCGCGCCGTCCAATCGTCGCCATTACAAAGCTCCCTGGATCAGGCCGCGAAAGCCGTAGACGATGCGCTCACCGGCCAGATCGACCAGCTCGACCGTGCGCTGCTGGCCCGGCTCGAAGCGCACGGCCAGGCCTGAGGCGATGTTCAAACGCATGCCGCGCGCAGCGGCGCGGTCAAAACTCAGCGCCGCATTGGTCTCGGCAAAGTGATAGTGCGAGCCGACCTGGATGGGCCGGTCGCCGGCGTTTTGCACCACCAGGCTGAGCGTGCGCCGGCCGGGGTTAAGCTGATGTTCACCGGGAGGGGTGAACAGCTCGCCCGGCGTCATGCGCGCCTCGCGCGAATCCAACGCCGCAAGCCCAAGCCTAGCGCCAAGCCCAAGCACAGCAAGACCAGCCAATGATCCAGGCTGCTCAGTGCCTGCAGCAAGTCGCTGAAGAGCTGGCCGAAGTGCTGGCCTAAGTGCCCATGGCTGTGCGGAACATCAACGCTGTGCGCCTGCGCCAAGAGCGGGGCCGCAAGCATGAGGATGGGCATGAAGATGAGGGTGAGCAGATGTTTCATATGAGCTTGCCTGGGTCGAATCTAGTTACACGATCGGTTGATGCACGGTCACCAGCTTGGTGCCATCGGGAAAGGTCGCCTCGACCTGGATGTCGGGAATCATTTCGGCGATGCCGTCCATCACATCGGCGCGAGTGAGCACATTGCGGCCCTCGCTCATCAGCTGCGCGACGGTCTTGCCGTCGCGGGCGCCTTCCATCACTGCAGCGCTGATGAAGGCCACGCTTTCCGGATAGTTGAGCTTGAGCCCACGCGCCAGGCGGCGCTCGGCCAGCAAGGCGGCGGTGAAGATCAGGAGTTTGTCTTTTTCGCGGGGAGTCAATTCCATACAAACTCTCTAGTCAGACCGCGCATCCGCTAATGCGGATGAACACGCGGGGTTAATTCCATGCAAGCTTCATAGCAAGGGCCGTGCCGTCTCGTGCAGGCACGGAATCTGCACGGCTTTCCCCCAGCCATGCGTATTCCACCCACCACTCCCGCCGCAACAAGCCTCAACGCCGCAGCCGCGCCGCAGCGCGTGATCAAGGTGCGGCGCGACTACAACGCCTGGGTGGCGAGCGAAACGCTGGAGGACTACGCGCTCCGCTACACGCCGCAGCGCTTTCGGCGCTGGTCCAATTTCCGCGTCGCCAACACCGCTTTTGGGGCCGCCGCCTTTTTGATCCTGGAGGCCGTGGGCGCGACCTTGCTGGTGCAGTACGGCTGGGCCAATGCCTTCTGGGCCATCCTGGCCACAGGCCTGATCATCTTCCTGGCAGGCCTGCCCATCAGCATCTATGCGGCCCGCTACGGCGTCGATATGGACCTCTTGACCCGAGGGGCCGGCTTTGGCTATATCGGCTCCACCTTCACCTCGCTGATCTACGCGTCCTTCACCTTCATCTTCTTTGCGCTCGAAGCCGCCGTGATGGCCTATGCGCTAGACCTGGCGCTGGACATCCCGCCGCGCTGGGGCTATCTGATCTGCGCGCTGGTGGTGATCCCCCTGGTCACGCATGGCGTGTCGGCCATCAGCCGCCTGCAATTGATCACCCAGCCGCTGTGGCTGTTCATGCTGCTGCTGCCCTTTGCGGTGGTGCTGCTCAAGGACCCTGCTGCGTTTGCGGGCGTTGTGCACCATGCTGGCTCGCAATCGCACGATTCCGGGTTCAGTTTGGTCCACTTTGGTGCTGCGCTGACGGTGGGCATCGCCTTGATCACGCAAATGGGCGAGCAGGCCGACTATTTGCGTTTCATGCCGGCCTTGCCTGACAAGGCCAGCTCCGCCGATAAGCGCCGCTGGTGGGCCGCCGTGCTGATAGGCGGGCCGGGCTGGGTGCTGCTGGGCGTCGCCAAGATGCTGGGCGGCGCGCTCTTGGCCTGGCTGGCGCTGCAACATATGGTGCCGCCCGAGCGCGCGGTGGACCCGAACCAGATGTATCTGGCGGCCTATGAATATGTGTTCCCGCGCTACGGCTGGGCGGTCGCGGCCACTGCGCTGTTCGTGGTGATCTCGCAGTTGAAGATCAATGTCACCAATGCCTATGCCGGCTCGCTCGCCTGGAGTAACTTTTTTTCCCGACTGACCCACAGCCACCCTGGCCGCGTCGTCTGGGTGGTCTTCAACACTCTTATCGCCTTCATGTTGATGGAGATGAATGTGTTCGAGGCCTTGGGCCAGGTGCTGGGCTTGTATGCCAATGTGGCGATCGCCTGGATCATGGCCGTGGTGGCCGATCTGGTGATCAACAAGCCGCTGGGCCTGTCGCCGCCGGGCATCGAGTTCAAGCGCGCTCATTTGTACGACATCAACCCGGTCGGCGTCGGTGCGATGGCGCTGGCTTCGCTGCTCTCGATGGGCGCGCATCTGGGCCTGATGGGCGAGCTGGCGCAAGCCTTCTCGGCCGTCATCGCGATGGCCACCGCCTTCGTCAGCGCGCCCTTGATTGCCTGGGCCACCGGAGGGCGCTATTACCTGGCGCGCCGGCCTGATCATCAAGAGCAGGGCAAATACGGGCGCCTGGAAACCCGCTGCTGCGTGATTTGTGAGCGCGGATATGAAGGCCCGGACATGGCCCATTGCCCCGCCTACCAAGGCCCGATCTGCTCACTCTGTTGCACGCTGGACGCGCGCTGCGGTGATCTTTGCAAGCCGCAGGCCAAGCTCTCGGCACAATGGCGGGCGGCGCTGCACAAGATCTTGCCGCGCAAGACCTGGCCCTGGCTGGACACGGGCCTGGGCCACTTTCTGCTTTTGATGGCGGTGCTGATGCCCTTGCTGGCCGCGCTGTTCGGCCTGCTCTATCACCAGGAGCTGCAAGGGTTGGCCGGCGCTGCCAATGCGGCGGCGCCAGAAGCCGCGCAAAGCCTGCGCAATGGCTTTGTGAAAGCCTATCTGCTGCTGGGCCTTGGCGTCGGCATCGCGGCATGGTGGCTGGTGCTGGCGCACCAGAGCCGCGAAGTCGCGCAAGAGGAATCGAATCGGCAGACTCAGGCGCTGATGCTGGAGATTGCCTCGCACGCTCGCACGGACGAAGCCTTGCAAAAGGCCAAGCTAGCGGCCGAACAAGCGCAGCTGAGCGCCGAGCAAGCCAACCAGGCCAAGAGCCGCTATGTCAGCGCCATCAGCCACGAGCTGCGCACGCCGCTCAACAGCATCCTCGGCTATGCGCAGCTGATGGCCGAAGATGCCGAGCTGCCGCCGCGCCGCCGCCAAGCGGTGCAGGTGATCAAGCGCAGCGGCGAGCACCTGCTGCAGCTGATTGACGGCACGCTGGATCTAGCCCGCATCGAGGCCGGCAAGTTGTCGCTGGAACCGGCCGCGATGCAGTTCGAGGACGCCATGCATGAGTTGGCCGAAATGTTCGAGCTGCAAGCCGCCTCCAAAGGCCTTGTTTTTCGCTTCGAGGTCATCGGCGAGCTGCCCAGCAGCGTGCGGGCGGATGAAAAGCGCCTGCGCCAGATCCTGATCAATCTGCTCGGCAATGCCTTGAAGTTCACGCCCGAGGGTCAGGTCGTGCTGCGGGTGCGCCATGCGCGCGAGATCGCCTTGTTCGAGATCGAGGACAGCGGCCCCGGCCTCAGCAGCGAGGCCCTAAGCCGCATTTTTGAGCCCTTCACGCGCGGCAGCACGCGCGCCACCGACGCCGCACCCGGCGCTGGTTTGGGCCTGACCATCGCCAAGATGCTGACCGAGTTGATGGGCGGCGAGCTGAGCGCCAGCAGCCAGCCAGGCCAGGGCTCGGTGTTCAGGGTCAAGCTGTTCTTGCCCGCTTTGGCGCCGCCTCATCAGTTCGACAGGCTCAGAACTGCAGCGCCACGGCGCGGCTATGCCGGGCCACGCCGGCTGATCCTGATCGTCGACAACGAAGCGGCTGACCGCCAATTGCTGAGCGAGCTCTTGCAGCCGCTGGGCTTTGATTTGCGCAGCGCCGCCAGCGGCCATGATGCGCTGGATTTGGTCGCGAGCGGCGGTTTGCGTCCCGACGCGGTGTTGATGGATCTGGCCATGCCCGGCATCGACGGCTGGGAAACGATTCGCCGCCTGCGCTTGCTCACGCCAGCCGAGCTCAATATCGCCGTCGTCTCCGCCAATGCGTTTGAGAAAGGCCAGGACAACGCCGCTTTTGGCATAGCCTCAGCCGATTTCATCACCAAGCCCGTGCGCCACGCCGAGCTCTTGGACTGGTTGGGGCGCAGGCTTGCTTTGCAGTGGCTGGACACGAGGGCGGAGACTGCAGAGGCGCCCTCAGCGCAGGCGCGAGTCAGCGCAAGCCAGTTGCCTTTGGAACTTGACCCCGAGCTGCTGACGCCGCTGCGCGAAGCCTTGAACCTCGGCTACTACCGCGGCGTGCAGGCACAGCTGGACCTGATCGCCGGCGCCTTGCCCGCAAGTGCCGCCAGCGCCGCCTGGGTGGAGAGCTTGCGCGGCCTGGCGCGCCAATACCAATTCGAAGCGATCACAGCCATCTTGGGGCCGGAGATCCCTGCATGAACAACAACACCACCGCCATCATCACCCCCAAGCAAAGCATGGCGCCAGCCATCAACAGCACTGCGCCCGACTGGTTGGAACGTCAGCGTGGCGACCTGGTGCTGATCGTCGACGACGTGCCGGACAACGTCGCCATGTTGCATGACGCCTTGGACGAAAGCGGCTACACCGTGCTGGTCGCCACCAATGGCGAGTCCGCGCTGCAACGCGCCACCCAGGCGCTGCCCGACATCATCTTGCTGGACGCGATGATGCCCGGCATGGACGGCTTCGAGGTGGCGCGGCGCCTGAAAGCCGCCACCGCCACGGCGCATATCCCGATTGTCTTCATGACCGGCTTGACCGAGACCGAGCATCTGGTCGCGGCGCTGGACGCCGGCGGCGTCGACTATGTGACCAAGCCAATCAAACCCAAGGAAGTGCTGGCGCGCATGCAAGTGCATTTGCGCGGCGCACGCCAGGCGCAGGGCGCCGTGCAGACCCGCCGGGCGCTCGACGCATTTGGCTACGCCAGCATCACGGTGCGCGTCAGCGACGGCCGGCTGATGTGGCAGACGCCGTTGGCGCGCGAGCTGCTCGCCGCCTATTTCGGCGCGAGCGGCCAGTTTTCTCCGGTGTTTGCGCCGGCCCCGGTGCTGGACTGGCTGCGTCGCCATGTACCGGCGGCCCGCGAACAGCAAATCGAGCCGCCACGCTTTTATGCCGAACTGGGCGCCAGGCGCCTGAGTTTTGCGCTGCATCAGCAGATTGGCGCCGCTGAGCCGGAGGACCTCGGCGACGGTGAAAGCAGCGACTGGCTGATCGTGATGCGCGAGGTGTCGGACTTGGGCCTCATCGAAGCTATGGGCCTGAACTTCAAGCTCACCGCCCGCGAGGCCGAGGTGCTGTACTGGGTCGTCAAGGGCAAGATCAACCGCGATATTGCCGACATCCTGGGCGCCAGCCCGGCGACGGTCAAGAAGCACCTGGAGCGGGTGTTTTCGAAGTTAGGGGTTGAGACGCGAACTTCGGCTGCGGCGATGGCTTTGAATCGGATTCGGGCGCTGCATCCGCATTGGGAGTTGTAGCCCCGCCACCCCGATGCGGGGTCAGTGATAGTCCTCTTCGAGCTGGTGGCGTAGCGCCAGCACGACGACCTTGGCCGTGCTGACAATCTCGTACAGCGCCACGTAGCCGGCGCTGCCGAAGGGGATGATCAACTCACGCTGAGCAGGGTTTTGGGCGGCCTTGCGAAAGCTGAACGGTGTGAGCGCTAAGCCGTGCTGCGCTGATGCTCTGATCGCGGCTATAGCCGCTTGAGCGACGTCGAGTTGTTCGCTGGTCTCGGCCTGGTCCAGCAAGTAATCAAACAGGCGCTCGAGGTCAGCTTCGGCTGTGGGCGCGAACTCGACGGTGAAGGTCATGGCTCGAGTTATTTGTCGACCTGTCCAGCGAGTTTCTTGCGCTTGGCGTCGAGTTTGGCTTGGAGCTTGGCCAAGACCGTCTCCACCGGGGCTGCGACTCCCGTTTGGTGGTATTCCTCAGATGCGTCCTGCGCACGCGCATGGAATGCCGTTTGCACGCGTCTGAAGGCGATGGCGTTGCGCATGGTCGCTTCGACAAAGTCGGTCAGGGTTTCGCCCTGCAACAACACTGACTCGAGATCAGCGCGCAGTTCGGGTTCAACGCGGATTTGCGGGATGACGGCGGTTTTCATGGGGGCAGTGTATTGCGCCTGCAATACATTCGCAAGCCATTGGCCCGGGGCGGGCGAGCTATTTACAGCTGCAGCGCCAGTGTCGGCTTTAGGGATATCGCCCAGACCGCCGCCCACCTATGCTGCATTGCAACATTACCCAGGGAGATCCTCATGCGCGTCATCATCAGCAACTTGGCCCGGATCGGGCTCGGCGTCGGCGTCCTCACGCTGTTGGCCGGCCTGCATTCGGCATGGGCGGCAGACAGCCTGCCGGCGGTACAGGCTGCGGCCGACCGCACCTCAATCTCGGGCTTGTCCTCTGGGGCCTTCATGGCGGTGCAGTACAGCACCGCTTATTCGGCCAGCGTCATGGGCGTCGGGGTGGTCGCCGGCGGGCCTTACAACTGTGCCTATGTGAACTTGGGCGGGATTCTGACTTGCATGAGCGGGGCGCCGTCGGGCGGGCTCTCATGGGAAGCCGCCCAGGGCTTTGCCTCATTCGGGCAGATTGACCCGGTCGCTGCCATCAGCAAGTTCAAGGTCTATGTCTACGGGGGCAAGCATGACACCGTGGTGCACCCCAGCGTGGTGAAGGCCACCAAAGACTTTTACACCGCCGGCGGCGTCGCCAAGAAGAATCTGGCATTTGTCAGCACCCTGCCCTCGGGCCATGCTTTCATTTCGCCGGATTTCGGCAACGCCTGCAAGGTCACCGAGTCGCCCTACATCGCCCAATGCAAGGTGAAGGGCTCGCCCTATGACCAGGCCAAGGCCATCCTCAGTCAAATCTATGGGCCGCTCAAGCCGGCTGTTATGTCGCTGTCGTCCACGGTGCGGCCGTTTGATCAGCGTGAGTTCGCTGCGGCCGACACGGGGCTGGACAAGGTCGGCTTTTATTACCTGCCCAAAGCCTGTACTGCCGACAAATCCAACCATTGCGCGGTGCATGTGGTGTTCCATGGCTGTGAGCAGGGTGCGGCGGCAGTCGGCAGCGATGTCTACAGCAAGGTTGGCTACAACCGCTGGGCCGATGCCAATCAGATCATCGTGCTGTATCCGCAAGTGGTGGCCACCGAGTTGCCGCTCAACCCCAAGGGGTGTTGGGATTGGTGGGGCTACTCGGGGCTGAATTTTCAGGTGCGGGGTGGGGCGCAGATGCATGCGGTGAAGAGCATGGTGGATCGATTGATTTCGGCGCCTTAATTGTTGGCGGTGCTGAGCGCAGCTTTCGGGCTTGGATGTCAGGACCTACTGAAAAAATGCACGGCCTTCGGCTCATTTGCTTGCCCCGCACGATGCCGGGAGTTCGTCCCGGCGGCCGACCTCCTTCTCTTGTCTCGCCAAGAGAAGGAGGCAAGAGAAGGCGCCCCTGCCGCATGGCCCTGCGGGTCCGCTCGGTGCTCAAATTTGCCGGGCCGCGCCCAACTCACTGCGCTACGCTGCGTTCAGACAAGGGGCGCGAAACCAGTTCTTGAAGTCGCTGCGCGACGCCCGACAAATTCTGCGCTCCTCGCCCATGCAGAAGGGGAATTCCAAAGAACACGGCTCGCTGCGCGTCGCCTCGATGGGTGCTGCGCTGCGCGCATGCACCGCGCAAGTGATGGCTTGAGGGTCAGGTCTTGCCTAAATGTTTGAGGCTGGCCCCTCAAGCCCCTGCGGAGATGGGACACTAAGCAATCGCCATAAAACCTACTAGGCGAGGCGTTCTTAATCCTACAAACGAGATTCAGGGAGGAATCAATGGATATTATTGTCACTGACGTCACAAACATGAAAGGCGAACATGTCTGCATTGCAGGAATTGAACCGGAAACAGGAGTTTGTGTGCGTCCGCAGAAGATTACCAATGGGAACAGATATTTGACATATTCGGAGGCAAAAGCAAAGAACATTCAACCTGGCTCAATCTTGAGAGGCGATTTTCGCCCTGCAAATAATCCTCCGCAAATCCCGCATATCGAAGACTTCATTTTCTCCCGCATGGATTTAATTGGAGTTGCGTCCGCTGATGATTTTAGAAGTGTTCTTGACTCGTCATCCAAATCCACAATTGCCGCCGCATTTGGCCGAGCCACAAATCAGAAGTACTTTACAGAAAATCAACCGCCGGAATGCTCGATAACAACTTTGAAGCTATCTGATGTTCATACTCGATTACGCTTCATAGTTGATGAAA
>NZ_JAJIRQ010000002.1:19585-19846 GCF_025717605.1 Paucibacter sp. TC2R-5
CGATTAAAGCTCACATTTTAGATGGGGGCGGTACAGACCTCCAGTATCTTCCGATAAAAGATCGGCGAATTGAAGATCACACCAATGATTTACTAAGATTTGATGGAAGCGCTCGAAAACTCAAATTATTCTATGCAAGCCAAGCTCACGTATACATTCGCCTAGGTATTGGTCGCGCCTGGGCTCCGGAAGGTCAAACTCCGAAGCACTGGATGCAAGTTAACGGAATTTATTCATTCCCTTCCTACAGGCCGGAGTTGT
>NZ_JAJIRQ010000002.1:19883-728644 GCF_025717605.1 Paucibacter sp. TC2R-5
CTCAGAAGCCTGCTGAACTTTTTTTCACTTTACTCAAACAGAGTGGGGTGCAACGCCTAGTAGACACGAGGCTCAACAATACTGGTCAACTTGCGGGATTTAGCAAACGCGATGACCTTAATTATTTCTGTAGAGAAATAGCCAATATTTCTTATATTCACTGGGAGGAGTCTGCCCCGCAAGAGGATGCACTCAAGGCCTTCAAAGGCAAAAATATATCGTGGGAGGTATATGCTGCCGAGTACGTTTCTACGCTTCAAAAAAGAAAAATTGAATTATCTTCAACTGCAGTACTTGGGGAGGGATCGTGCTTACTTTGCAGTGAAGCAAAGCCACATCATTGTCATCGAAGTTTGCTGGCCAAATATTTGACAGAAAGCAGTCACAAGCAATACAGGGTGATTCATTTGTAATCTATGGATATTATTTTTGCCGCCTCGCTGGGTATTAGACGCTTTGCGATTGCGCAATGCTTGAATTCCCTTGAGCCCAGAAACCCAGAGCATAACTACTCTTTTTTTAGTGGGAACGAAAGCCTTCGTGACGAAATGCGCTCTCGATGGCCAGACTCCGCTGAGGTCCAGATAAAGGGCAAGGCAGACATGCAAAAAAAGCTAAGGGATGCCGCGCATTTGGTACTAATGTGGGATGGTGAGGGGCTCACGGATGTTCTTTTTGAAGCTCGGTACGAGAAGATTCCCACCAAGCTTTTTTCATGCAAAGTAACCCGAATAGTCAACAAGAAATTGACTGACAAATATGACCTCTATATAGGGCGTGGATCGCTATGGGGAAATCCATTTGTGATATCCAGGGATGATGGTCCAGACAGAATGGAAGTCATTGAGCAGTATAAAAGTTATTTTTTACAGAAGCTGGCGACTGACCCCGCGTTTAAGAGAGGGGTGCTTGGATTGCGGGGGTTGCGTTTGGCTTGCCATTGCAAGCCAGATGCGTGTCACGGTGATGTTATTGCCGAGTATCTCGACGGCCCGGACTCGGTAAGTGATTAGCAAGTCTAATAAGGAGGGAAGGCGGGGCCATGCCTCAAAATACCTCCTCAGTTCGACTCTATTTTCCATGGGATAGCTTTAAAAGCCTGAGGGACTTTGGCTAGATGGGATTCAGAGCGAAATTTTTTACGTATAGGCTTCAACTGAGCCTCAATGCATCGACACACGGGGCTCTTGCGCGCAGCGCAGCACTCATCGAGGCGACGCGCAGCGAGCCGTGTTCTTTGGAATTCCCCTTCTGCATGGGCGAAGAGCGCAGAATTTGGCGGGCGTCGCGCAGCGACCTCAAAGACTGACTTCGCGCCCCCTGTCTGAACGGAGCGTAGCGCAGTGAGTTGGGCGCGGCCCGGCAAATTTGAGCACCGAGCGGACCCGCAGGGCCATGCGGCAGGGGCGCTTTCTTTGCCCTCTTTCTTGTGCGCACAAGAAAGAGGGTCGGCCGCCGGGCCGAACACCCGGCATCGTGCTGAATGAGCAATACACACGAAGCCAGCCCCGAAAACCGAGCCTGGCTCTGGACCGGACCATCAGTTCTCCGCAATCTTGCCGCCCTTCAGCACCACATCGCCACTCGCCTTGACGTCCACGGCCTCACTGGCCTCGAAGCTCAGCCTGCGTCCCTTGATGACGATGCTGCCGTCTTTCTTCATCAGCAAGCTCGCCTGACCCACCACCAGCTCCAGCGAATCGCCCGCCTCAATGCGCAGCTTCTTGCCGACCTGAATACTCAAGTCCTTGCCCACCGTCAAACGGTCTTGACCGTCGATCACGACAAGGCGATCAAGGGGCGGCGGCATGGCGGCTCGATCTCTGGACATGGCGAGGCTCCTCATCGTTAGCTTTGACTGGTGAAGGATAGCGGACGGACGGAACGCAGCCCGTGTACGCCATTCGCCGTATATCCCGTTCAGGCAGCGCTGCCTACATTGAGGACGTCCGCAATGCGATCGATTGCGGCAAGCCTGCCCCCCCCAACACCGACCAGACCCCCTTCCCAGGAGCACATCGACCATGATGCAACGCCGCAACTTCTCCCTCAAGACCTTGGCCGTCGCCAGCGCCGTCGCCGGCCTGAGCTTCACGGGCCTCAACGCGCAAGCCGCCGACACCATCAAGGTGGGCGTGCTGCACAGCCTGTCCGGCACGATGGCGATCTCGGAGACCGTCCTCAAGGACACCGTCTTGATGGCCATTGACGAAATCAATGCCAAGGGCGGCGTGCTGGGCAAAAAGCTCGAGCCCGTGGTCGTGGACCCCGCCTCTAACTGGCCGCTGTTCGCCGAGAAGACCAAGCAGCTGCTGACCCAAGACAAGGTGGCCGTGATCTTCGGCTGCTGGACCTCCGTGTCGCGCAAATCGGCGCTGCCGGTGCTGGAAGAACTCAACGGCCTGCTGTTCTACCCGGTGCAGTACGAAGGTGAAGAGCTGAGCAAGAACGTGTTCTACACCGGCGCCGCGCCCAACCAGCAGGCCATCCCTGCCGTCGACTACCTGATGAGCAAGGACGGCGGCGCGGCCAAGCGCTGGGTGCTGCTGGGCACCGACTATGTCTACCCCCGCACGACCAACAAGATCCTGCGCGCCTACCTGAACAGCAAGGGCGTGAAGGATTCGGACATCGACGAGAAGTACACCCCGTTCGGCCACAGCGATTACCAGACCATCGTCGCCGACATCAAGAAGTTCTCCGCCGGTGGCAAGACCGCCGTGGTGTCCACCATCAACGGCGACTCCAACGTGCCCTTCTACAAAGAGCTGGGCAATGCCGGCCTGAAGGCCAAGGATGTGCCGGTGGTGGCCTTCTCGGTCGGCGAGGAAGAGCTGCGCGGCGTGGACACGAAACCACTGGTCGGCCACCTGGCCGCCTGGAACTATTTCATGTCGCTGAAGAACCCGGCCAATGCCGACTTCATCAGCAAATGGACCGCCTACGCCAAGGCCAAGAACTTGCCCGGCCACAAGGACCGGCCGCTGACCAATGACCCGATGGAGGCCACTTACATCGGCATCAATATGTGGAAGCAGGCGGTTGAAAAAGCCAAGAGCACCGATGTGGACAAGGTCATCGCCGCCATGGCTGGCCAGACCTTCACCGCACCCAGCGGCATCACTTCCAAGATGGACGAGAAGAACCACCATCTGCACAAGTCGGTGTTCATCGGCGAAATCAAGTCCGACGGTCAGTTCAATGTGGTCTGGAAGACACCGGCCCCGGTCAAGGCCAAGCCTTGGAGCCCCTTCATCGCAGGCAATGACGTCAAGCCCGATGAGCCGGTGAAGAAGTAAGTAAGTCATTGAGAGAAGAGCTAGCCGTATGAAGCGCCTGCTGAATTCATTGTTATGTGGTCTGCTCTTGTGGCCTTGCGTCACACAGGCCTTGATGACGCCCCAGCAGGCGCTTGCGCTGGCGACTGGCGACGGCGACGAGCGCAGCGCCGCGCTGCAAGCGATCGTTGCCACGCCGGACGAACGCAGCACAAGGCTGCTGCTGGCCATGAAGGCCGAACAAGTGAAGCTGGACCCCGCCCGCCAACTTTTGCTCATCGTTGACGAGAAGGGCCAGATGCAGGACGCGCTGACCGGCCAAGTGCTAGCCCAGCCGCCAGCCGCGCTGGACGACGTGATGCTGAACAACCGGCTGCGCGGCGAGCTGGATCAGGCGCTGGCCGTTTTGCAGCTGTTCGCGCCGGCGACTACGGCTGAGCGACTGGCCGCCGCTCGATCCTTGCAGCAGGACGCCAAGATCGACTACCTGCCCATGCTGGACTTGGCGCTGTCAAAAGAAGCCGACGCTGCAGTCCGTAGCGAATTGACGCTGGCTAGAGCCGCAGCGCTCTCCTTCAGCCCTGACGTCGAACAGCGTCTGCTAGCGGCCAAACTGCTCGGTGCCTCGCGCAGCCCGGCCACCCAATTGCTGTTGAATCAGCGGCTGGCTGAGGAAACCGACCCTAGCGTCAAGAGCGCCTTGAAGAACTCGCTGCGCAGCCTGGAATCCACGCTGGCCCTGGGCGAACGCCTGGGCGCCTTGTTTACCGGCCTGAGCCTGGGCAGCATCTTGCTGCTGGTGGCGCTGGGCCTGGCCATCACCTACGGGCTGATGGGCGTCATCAATATGGCGCACGGCGAGCTGATGATGATTGGCGCCTACGCCACCTATCTGGTGCACCTGGCCTTTCGCCAATGGCTGCCGCCGAGCTGGTTTGACTATTACCTGGTGCTGGCATTGCCGGCCGCCTTCCTTGCTGCTGCTGCCGTGGGCGCGCTGATGGAGCGGCTGGTGCTGCGCTGGCTCTACGGACGGCCTTTGGAGTCGCTGCTGGCGACCTGGGGCCTGAGCCTGATGTTGATGCAGACAGTGCGCAGCCTGTTCGGCGCGCAAAACGTCGGCGTCGAGAACCCGGCCTGGATGAGCGGCGGCTGGCAGGTCTTGCCGAATCTGAGCCTGCCCTATAACCGCTTGATGATCATTCTCTTTGCCGGCCTGGTGCTGGGCGGCATGACGCTGCTGATCAAGCGCACGCGCTTAGGCCTGTTCGTGCGCGGCGTGACGCAGAACCGGCCCATGGCCTCTTGCATGGGCGTCAACACCGCCCGAGTCGACACCTATGCTTTTGCGCTGGGCTCAGGCATCGCGGGCCTGGCCGGCTGCGCCTTGAGCCAGGTCGGCAATGTCGGGCCGGACCTGGGCCAGAGCTATATCGTCGACGCCTTCATGGTGGTGGTGTTGGGCGGCGTCGGGCAACTGGCCGGCACCGTCTATGCCGCGCTGGGCCTGGGGATGCTGAACAAGCTGCTGGAAGGCTATGTCGGCGCCGTGCTGGCCAAGATCGCCGTGCTGGTTTTCATCATCATCTTCATCCAGAAGCGCCCGCAAGGCATCTTCGCGGTGAAGGGCCGGGCGGTGGAAGCATGACTGAGAGGCTGAGAACTTTTTACTGCGCGACCGCCATGCGTCGTTGGCCAGATGCTCGAAATCCTCACGTACAGGGAGTACGTTCCGGTTTCTGTGCTCCGCCCGCCTAGCCTGACGGCCGCTCGCTACAAAAGTTCTCAGCCTCTGACGCGTCGCACCCAAGTCCATCTGTCCAAGCAATCGACATGACACCGAATCCCCACACACAACTGCTCAGCCCCAAAGGCTGGCTCAGCTTCGCCACGGCGCTGCTGGTCATCTGCCTGCTGGCACCCATCCTCAACCTCTGGGTGCCAGAGGGTCAGGTCTTGCATCTGAGCGACTATGCGGTAGGCCTGCTCGGCAAGTTCATGTGCTACGCGATCTGCGCGCTGGCGATGGACCTGATCTGGGGCTTTGCCGGCATCCTGAGCCTGGGCCACGGCCTGTTCTTTGCGCTCGGCGGCTATGTGATGGGCATGTATCTGATGCGCCAGATCGGCAGCGACGGGCAGTACCAGAGCGCCCTGCCCGACTTCATGGTGTTTCTGGACTGGAAATCGCTGCCCTGGCATTGGACTTTGAGCGACAGCTTCGCGGCCACCCTTATCTTGATCGTGCTGGTGCCCGGGCTGGTGGCTTTTGTATTCGGCTTCTTTGCCTTTCGCTCGCGCATCAAGGGCGTTTACTTTTCCATCATCACGCAGGCGCTGACCTATGCGGCGATGCTGCTGTTCTTCCGCAACGAGACCGGCTTTGGCGGCAATAACGGCTTCACCGACTTCAAGCGCATTGCGGGCTTGACGATCGCGACACCGCAGATGCGCATGCTGCTGTTCGTCATGAGCGGGCTGGCCCTGCTGGGCTGCTATTTGCTGGCGCGCTGGCTGACGCGCAGCAAGTTCGGCCGCGTGCTGCAAGCGGTGCGTGACGCCGAATCTCGACTGATGTTCTGCGGCTACTCGCCGTTCGCCTACAAGCTGGCCATCTGGACGCTGTCTGCCGTGATGTGCGGCGTGGCCGGTGCGCTCTACGTGCCGCAGGTCGGCATCATCAACCCGAGCGAGATGAGCGTGGCCAATTCGATCGAGATCGCGGTGTGGGCGGCGGTCGGCGGGCGCGGCACGCTGCTAGGCCCCATCGTCGGCGCCTTCCTGGTCAACGGCGCCAAGAGCTGGTTGACGGTCAGCGCGCCGGAGATCTGGCTCTATTTTCTGGGCGCGCTGTTCATTGCGGTCACGCTGTTCCTGCCGCATGGCTTGGCCGGCCTGGTCGGGCAAATCAAATCCAAAGGCAAGACCTCATGACCCCCGAGCTGATGGAGCAAGGCAGCGAGCGGCTGCAGCACAAAAAGGAAGTGCAAGAACAGGGCAGCTCGGGCGGCCGCACCGCTGGCTATTCGCGTGTGCATGAGCCTGGCGCCTTGGATCTGGCGCATGGCCGCATCCTCTACCTGGAAGATGTCAGCGTGTCCTTCGACGGCTTTCGCGCCATCAACAAGCTGTCGCTGGACATCGCACCGGGCGAGCTGCGCTGCATCATCGGGCCCAATGGCGCCGGCAAGACCACGATGATGGACATCATCACCGGCAAGACCCGCCCCGATGCCGGGCAGGTTTTCTTCGGCAGCACCATAGACCTGCTGCGCCACAGCGAGGCCGAGATCGCCGGCCTGGGCATTGGCCGCAAGTTCCAAAAGCCGACGGTGTTCGAGGCGCTGAGCGTGTTCGAGAACCTGGAGCTGGCGCTCAAGTCGCCGCGCGGCGTGGCGTCGGCGCTGTGGCACCGGCTCAGCGGTGTGCAGCGCGACCGGCTCGGCGAAGTGTTGACCCTGATTCAGTTGAGCGATCAATGGCAGCGCCAGGCCGGCTTGCTCAGCCATGGCCAGAAACAATGGCTGGAGATCGGCATGCTCTTGATGCAAGAGCCCAAGCTGCTACTGCTGGACGAGCCGGTGGCGGGCATGACGGACCAGGAAACCGAACGCACGGCGGAGCTGTTTTTGTCACTGAAGGGCAAGCATTCGCTGATCGTGGTCGAGCACGACATGAGCTTCATCGCTCGCATCTCCGAGATCGTCACCGTGCTGTGCGAGGGCTCGGTGCTGGCCCAGGGCACGCTGGCCCAGGTGCAGGCGGATGAGCGGGTGATCGAGGTATACCTCGGGAGATGAGCGTTATGTTGCAAGCCAAGAACATTCACCAGTACTACAGCGGCTCGCACATCCTGCGCGATGTCAGCGTGAGCGCCAGCGCTGGCCGCATCACCGTGCTCTTGGGGCGCAACGGCGTGGGCAAGACCTCGCTGCTGAAGTCGCTGATGGGCCTGGTGCCGATCAAGAGCGGCGAAGTGCTGTTCGACGGGCGCAATATAAGCAAGCTGGCGCCCTATGAGCGCGCCCGCGCCGGCATCGGATATGTGCCGCAGGGCCGCGAAATTTTTGCCCGCTTGACGGTGGAAGAAAACCTGCGCATGGGCCTAGCGACGCTGCCCGGTGGCACGCCGATTCCGCCGCATTTGTTCGAGCTGTTCCCGGTGCTCAAGCAAATGCTGCAGCGGCGCGGCGGCGATCTGTCAGGCGGCCAGCAGCAGCAGTTGGCGATTGCACGCGCCTTGGCGGCTGGTCCCCAGCTCTTGATCCTGGATGAGCCGACCGAAGGCATACAGCCCAATATCATCAAAGACATCGGCCGCATCATTCGCCAACTCGCAGACCACGGATTGAACGGTCAGCGCATGGCGGTGCTGCTGTGCGAGCAGTATTACGACTTTGCCGAAGAGCTGGCCGATGACTATCTGGTGCTGGAGCGCGGCGCGGTGATCTCTCAAGGGACGCGCAGCGAGATGGTCAGCAAAGGTGTGCGGCAGATTGTGTCGATTTAGTTTCTTGTCTACATCGCCATTCACATGGACCACAGGCGCGGCGGCGCGGCCGCCATGCCCCAGAGCTCATGCCGCCACAGGGCCCATGCCTGCCGCAGCAAATCCAGGCTCGGTTCCGTCAGCTCGCTCAAGGCACGCAGGACCAGCACCTGCCCATGTGGCGCGGTGACGCCGGCAAACTCTCGCAAAGCATGGGTCTCGATCAGCTCACGCACCGCATCAAGCGCCCGCTCCTGACGAGTGCGACTAATCCCTGAGCCGGCCGCAAACACCAAGGTGGCCAGGCAACGCCGCCCCGCCAAACCGAGCAGGCCATTCATCAGCAAAGCGTCATCGGCCGCAATCACGCCTTGTTCCAGCCATACGCCCTCGACCTCCAGATGCTGAGCGAAGCGCCCGCGATCAAAGGCCTGGCCGGCAGCGGGCAGGCCTAAAGCGGTGATGTCCCAACACATCATCTCGGCCCCCGGCGCCAGCGCAAAACGCGCTTCGTTGCGCGCCTCGCAGCCGGGATAGGCCAAGGCCTCCAGCGGCAGCCACTCAAGCCGCGCGCCCGCAGCAAGCGTAGCGCGCACCGACTGCGTGGCGACGGCGCCCGCTTCGCTGCGATAAAAGCGTGTGGCACCCGGCGTGGTGACGAGGCCATGCGCGCCCTCGCCCACTTGCAAAGCAACCGCCAAGGTGTCGCCGCCGACCAGACCGCCAGGCGGATGAACCAAGACGTTATGGCAGACCGCCTCGCCTTCCGGGTAGAGGCTTTTGAGGATGCGCAGTGGCCCGCTGTGTTCATAGCGCGCCACGCTGCGGCCATGCTCGCAGGCATAAACAATCGACAAGTCGGCGCGCCAGTTCGAGCCGGCGGGCGAACTTGTCGGGGGGCAAGGGGTCAAACTGTTCATGGAATGCTTATATGCAAGATCCGCGCCCGGCCACCGGCAGAAAAATCAAGGGCCAGCGCGGCCTTGCGCCATTGTCGCTGGCGCTGCTGTACCAATGGTCCCAGGCAATATGCAGCCTGTCGTATGTGGCTGGTGTCGATCGAGCCAGGCGCTCAGCATGCGGGTTTTCACGACGACGAGGTTTTCGCCATAGGGCCTTAAGCCGCTCGTTCGCCAGATCAAAACCCAGGAGTTGGACATGCTGAGCTTTCTTACTGCGGCGCTCCTTGCTGCGGCAACTGTGACGACCGCTGCAACGGCAGCTGTCGCGCCGCTGGACGCACTGCCGCAAACCCGGCTGGATGCCGAATTGCGCTGCCTCTTGGGTATCTACGCCCTGCCAGCGGGCAAGGCCGTGACGATCACCGGTGTCGGGGGCCACCCTCGCGGCCTGCAATACACCCTCTCGAACGGCCAATTCGGGAACCTGCAGGAGGCAGAGGACGGCCCGTTCGCCGCTGCGGGCTTGAGGATCAAGTTCGAGCCTTGCAGCGCCGGCACGATGACCTTGGCCATGAAACAAGGTCAGGTCGCCGAGCAGGCGCTTCGTTTGCCCCTGCTCGAGAAAGAAACAAGTTTCTTCAGCGACGGCGTCAAGCTGCACGGCAAGCTGGTGCTGCCGCCGGGTGGTCAAGCTCAGTCGCTGGCCGTGTGGATCGAGGGTTCCAACAACGACCCTTCCACCGATGACAGCGTCTGGCAGTACGAGCTCGCTCGCCGGGGTATTGCCGTCTTTGTGTATGACAAGCGCGGGACCGGCGCGTCCGCTGGCGCCCCGCTGTCCGACTTCCAGGCCCGCGCACGCGACACTGCTGCCGCAGTCCAGGCGGCCCGGCGCCTGGCGCCGGACATCCGCTCGGTCGGCGTGATTGGCGCGAGCCAGGGCGGCTGGGTGGCGCCACTGACCGCGACCTTGGTCGATCTGGATTTCGTCATTGCCGCCTTCGCCATGGCCGAGGGCCCGATCGCCCAGGACCGGGCGCTGGTGGAGCAACAAGTCCGTGAGGCGGGCTTCGATGCTGCCGTGCTGGCCGAGGCCAAGGCGCTGACAGTGATCACCGAAAACATCGTGCGCTCCAATCTACGCGACGGCTTTGCGGAGCTGGACGCGTTCAAAGCCAAACATGCCGGCGCGCCCTGGTTGGAGGCCATACAGCCGCGCTCCTACACCGGCATCTTTATGAAATTCAGCTCCGAGGACATCAAGACCAAGGGCCCCGCCATGGCGCAGGGCTTGAGCTTCGACTATGAGCCCCGCCCCGTGATCGAGGCGGTCAAGTCGCGCCAGCTTTGGCTGTTGGGCGGCAGCGACCGGCAGGCGCCTAACGCCGGCACTCAAGCGATCTTGCGGCAGCTTCAGCTGCAACGACCAAACATCGCCGTAGTGCTCTTCCCGCAAGCCGACCATGGTTTGATCGAGCCGATCCAAACCGCCGACGGTGTGGCAATGGCCTACTCCGCGAAGCTGTTCGACGTGGCTGCGGACTGGATCAAAGCGCAGAAGCTTCCAGCGGCTGGGATGTTCATCGAGATGCCGACTGGGGGCAATCGAGGACCTTGAGCTGGGGGCGTCCCACCCATTCACCTAATGGGCTGGGCGCGCTTGCAGCGGCATTCAATGAGCAATAGCCGCTGCGCTGCAGGGCTCGAGGTCCGGGTGATGCCGTGAGGCAAGCTGCGCCGCCAGAATATGCTGGCTCAAGCCCTCGGCCCAGAGCGCATAACCGTCCGGGCTGGGGTGGAAGCCATCGGCGGCCATGCCGGCCGTGGTCGTCGTGCTGGGATGCCAATGCATGCTGCGCCCCACTTTTTCGATCAGCAGCGCGGCCAAGCTGAGGTTCATCTGTTGCGCCCAGCGGCCCATGAACCAGCGCAGCGGCTGCGGCAGCGCCAGGCAGGCATGCATGGGCGGCACGGCGCTGTGCATCAACAGCGCCGGCGCGAAGCGCAAGGCGATGAGATCGGCCAGGCGGCTCTGCCAGCACGCCCATTGCAAGGGCGCGCACAGGGCGGTGGCGTCATTGGCGCCCATGGACAGCACCACCACATCGAAGCTCGCCTTGGGTGCATCCAGCAGCAGTTGGTGCAGCCCCGGCGAGTCCAGCCCATTGACCGCCAGCACGCACCACTCGACTCGGTGATGCCGGCTCAGGCGGCGCACCAGTTGGCCACAGAGCGCTTGCTCCTGCGTCGGCGCGCCGACACCCGCAGCGCCTGAGTCACCCGCCACCAAGAGCCGGATCAGTGACCCCTGGCCGGCGCTACCGGCGCGCTGCCCCGGCGGCTCGGGCATGCGCGGCGTGATGCGACGCACATGCCGAGCCTGCAGCCACAGCAGCGGCCCCAGCAGCCAGAGCAACAGCAGGCGCTGCCAAGGGCCTAGATTTGCGGGCGGGCGGGTCTTGCGGTGTACGTGCATGGATGCGCCTCGTGCGTGAACCTCGCTGACAAGGTGGAAGCTGGAGCCTGAGCCCGCCGCGCGGCCGGGTCTGTGCGTTCTCGAACGGATGGCAGCGGCCGGGCGGGCAGGCCGCTCCGAGAATGGGGGAGATGCGACACTGCGCGCTCTGGCGCATGCGCGTCAGCGCTCGGACCTCCCGAACCCCCCACTTACCCATGCCCCACGCCGTCTCACTTTTGCGCGCCGCTCGCTTGGCGCGCAGCAGCAAACCTTTTCTCGCCCGTGGTGGCTTCAAGCGCGATCGCTGCGCCGACTGCCGGCTGAGCGTCACGCATTGCATGTGCGCACTGCGCCCTTCGGTGCCGACGCGTGCCGGCATGTGCCTCTTGATGGCCGACGTCGAGCCGCTCAAACCCAGCAATACCGGCTGGCTGATTGCCGATATGGTGGCCGACACCTTCGCCTTCGGCTGGGCCCGCACCGAGACCGATCCGGCCTTGCTGACGCTGTTGAAAGACCCGCAGTGGCAGCCTTTTGTGGTGTTCCCGGGCGAGTTTGTCGAGCCTGAGCGGGTGGTGCACAGCGTCAACTTGGACCATGCGGGCGACGCTCAGCCGCCCAAACGCCCGCTCTTCATCTTGCTGGACGGAACCTGGAGCGAGGCCCGCAAGATGTTCCGCAAGAGCCCCTATCTGGACGCATTGCCGGTGCTCAGCCTGGAGCTGGCGCAGATCTCGCAGTACAAGCTGCGACGCTCGCGCCGGGATGATCATTTCTGCACCAGCGAGGTCGCCTCGCTATGCCTGAGCTTGGCCGGCGAGGAGCTTGCCGCGCAGACGCTGGAGGTGTATCTGGACGTCTTCAGCCACCATTATTTGCAAGCCAAGAACCAGCAGCCTATCGACTGGGACGACGCTGCGCACCAGCGCCTGCGTGAGTTGGCAGGGCAGCCGCCGGCGCCCGTGCTGGCCTGAACCACAGCATCAGCCTCAACCCGCGACCCGCGAGCTGCGGCCCCGCTTCGGTCGATTCCTGCTGTGCAAGTACCGAGTCTCGGGACTTTCACGCAGCAGCGCCGGCACCAGAATCGGCTACGCTTGCCGCCGCTGCCACCACCCAACTCTCTGCTGCCCCGTTGACATGTCCCCTCTCGCCGCGCCCCAACTCAGTCGTCATCTGGTCGACAACCCCAATCTCGGTGCCTGGTTGGAGGAATGCGCCGAAGTGTCCTTGGTGCTGGCGATTGCCCCGGCCGGCTTCGGCAAAACCACCGCCATGCTGTGCCTGCATGAGCGCCTGCGGGCCAAGGGCTTTGCCACCGCCTGGCTGCAGCTGAGCGCCGACGACAACCATGTCGAGCGCCTGTGTGCGCTCTTGCAGTCGGCGCTGCCCAGCAGCAGCGCTGCCGACGGCCGACCGGGCGAGCCGGCGCCGAATTTGATGGATGCGCGCTACACCGGCTCGCGCCTGGGTCAAGACGTGCTCGACGCGGTTGCGGCGATCCAGCCGCCGACCGCTATTTTTCTGGACGACTTTGACCATTTGCGCGAGGCGCGTGCGGTCGACCTGATGCAGCGTTTGATAGAGCGCCTGCCCGCCCATTGCAAGCTCTTCATCACCGCACGCAACGCGCCGCTGCTGCGCCTGTACAAGCTCAAGGCGCAAGGGCGGCTGCTGCAGATCGGCATGGCCGAGCTGAGTTTCGATCTCGAGCAGGCCGAGCTGTTTTTGAACCAACGCCATCAGCTGCAGCTCGACGCGCCCAGCGTGCGCCGCCTGCTGCACGCCACCGAGGGCTGGCCGGCCGGCCTGCAGCTGGCCGCACTGGCGCTCAAAGGGCGCGGCGACAAACCCGGCTTCATCGAGAACTTCTGCGAGCAGACCGCCGACATTGGCCGCTACCTCTACGAAGAGGTGTTCTGGGATCAATCCGAAGAGATCAAGACCTTTTTGCTGCGCACCAGCTTCGTCAAGCAGCTCGGGCCCGGCATCTGCAATGCCGTGGGCCAGATTGCCAATGCGGCCACGCTCTTGCGCCAGCTGGAGGCGCAGAGCCTGTTCGTGCTGCGCATGGGCGCGGCCGGCACCGAGTTCCGCTACCACCCGCTGTTTGCCGAGTTCTTGCAGCGCAAGCTGCGCGAGGACTATCCCGAATGGCTGGCCGATCTGCACCAGCGCGCGGCCGACTGGTTTTTGCAAACCGGCGACGCCGACGCCGCGATCGAACATGCGCTGAATGCGGGCAACCACAGCCAGGCCTGCGACATCTTGACCGGCTATATCTGGCAGGCCCTGGCACGCGGCCACATCAGCAGCTGCAGGCATTGGCTGGGCCAGATACCCCAGGCCGTGCTGCAAGCTCATCCGAACCTGCAGGTCGCGCTGTGCTGGATCTATATCTTCAGCTACCAGTACAGCCAGGCCGGCCAATTGGCCGAGCAGCTGCGCCAAGTGCCTGCCGTGCAGAGCATGGCCGAGTACCGGATGCTGGGGCCGCTGTCCCTGGTCCTGATGGACAGGCTGGGTGAATGCGAACAGGCGCTCAAGCAGTATCAAGACCTGACCCTGAGCGGCCTCAGCGAGGCGACGTTTCGCAGTATCCACGCCTATGTCGACCTCTGCTCGCACCGTTTCGACGCGGCCTTGGAGAGTTCCGGCCGGGGCCTGGCACTGTTCAAACGCATAGGCAGCGTCTACGGCACCACCTTCAGCTACGGCATCAGCACCTACACCTTGCTGGCCCAGGGCCGCGCGCTGGAAGTGGTGGCCCAGCTGGAGCCGGCGCTGGCCGAGCTGAGCCGCCTCAGCGGCCGCCACAGCGCCAGTACTGCTTACGTGGGCGTTTACCTGGCCGGTGCGCTGTATGAGCTGGGCGAATTTGAGCGGGCCGAAAGTTTGGCGCGCGAATACCTGGACCTCTCGGCCGAGCTGGTGTTTCTGGACGCCATCGTCATCACGCACCGGATCTTGTCGCGCGCGCTGTGCCGGGCCGGCCAATATGCCGAAGCCGCGGCGCTGATCCATGCCGGCATCGAGTTGGGCCGCTCGCTTGGCCTGACGCGCATCGTGGCACCGATGCGGCTGGAGCAGCAGTACCAGGTGCTGCATCAGTTCGACCATGGCCACCCGATGGCGCCCGAACGCCTGAGCCTGCTGCCGGCGGCCTGGGACTTTGCCGCCGACCGCATGACGCCCATCAATGATGTGGAGGATCAGGCCTTGGCCGGCCTGCGCCTGGGCCTGCGCGAGGGCCGCGCCGAGCAGGTGCTGGAGGCCTGCTCGGTCAAACGCTTGAAGGCCAGAAGCCTGGGCCGGCGCCGGCGCCAGCTCAAACTCGGGCTTTTGCAGGCTCAGGCCTTGCACCGCCTAGGCCGCGACAGCGAGGCACTGGCCCTGCTCAGCGAGCTGCTCTTGAGCGAGGCCGAGTTGGGCCTGCGCGCCAGCTATCTGGAGGAAGGGCCGCAACTGGTGAGCATGTTGGAGGCGCTGCGCATCGGCGCCGCGCCGCGTTTGCAGGCGGTGCTGGAGCGGGTGCTTGGGAAGAATTTGCTGCAGGAGCTGAGCATGGCGGAAGCGCCCGCCGCCGAGCCAATGGCAGGCCAGGCCCAAATCCATACCGCCATGGTCACGGCGACGACAACACCAACAGCGACGACAGCGCCGATAGCTCCGCGTAGCGAATGCGCTTTGTCGCCGCGTGAGCTGCAAATCCTGCAATGCCTGTCGGCCGGCATGCCCAATAAACAGATTGCCAACAGCTTGCAGATTTCCGAGCCCACGGTGAAGTTCCATCTGCGCAACGTCAATCACAAGCTGGATGCGCGCAACCGCACACATGCCGTGTTCATCGCGCGCGAGCGCGGCTGGGTCAGCTAAGCGGCTGAAAACTCTCTGCTGCGCGGCCGCCAGCCGTCGTTGGCCGGCGCAATTACAAGGCTGCAGCCAGGTCCGCAAACAGGGGCCGCGCGGCAGCATCGGCCTGCACGCAAGCCGCTTGCAGCCGATGCAGATCGGGCGCCGCATCCGGGCAGCGATTCAGACACTCCTCGAGCAGGTGGCCAAAAGCCAAGACCTCAAGCCGCTCAAAGCGCTGGCGCTCGGCCCCGCTGAGATGTTCGGGCAGCAAGCTGGCGGCCCCAAAGTCGCCGAGATGGACCCCACCTCGGCCGTCCCAGAGCAGATTGTGGGCATAGAGGTCGCCATGCGAGATGCCGCGCCTATGCAGGTGGCGGGCCGCATCGACGACACCGCGTGCCATCTGCCGCAGGACTTCTTCGCCCATCTGCAGCGAAGCCGGGTAAACATCGCGGGTGCATGAGCTCAGGCTGGGCGGGCCGGCCAGGGTGCTGAACTCGGGGCCGATGCGCGGCATCACCAAGCCCTCGGCGCCTTGCGGATGGCCGAGCAAACGCGCGCTGGCTGCTATCAGATGCGGGTGCAGGCCGGCGGCCAGACTGGCCGCCCATTCGCTGTGTGGCCAGCCGTCGCTGGTGACGTCGCCCTTGAAGACCTTGACGGCCAATTCACGTTCATGTGCTGGCCCAGCCGGCCAATGCGCGGCATGGATCACGCCGGACGCGCCCTGGCCCAGCAGCGCCCCCATTTGCAGCGCCGCCCAGTCGAGATCGGGCAGCGCTGATCGCTCAAGCACATGCGATTCGCGTTGCGAGCCCCAAGGGTTGCCGCCCACCGCCAACCAGGCCAAATTGGGCAAGTCCAGCAGCCAGGGCGGGATTTGCTCGAAGTGATTGGCCGACATGCGCAAGAGGCCCAAGGCGCGGCATTGCGCCATCGACTCGGGCAAGTGACTCAGTTGATTGCCTGTCAGCGCCAGCTTTTGCAGCTGCCCCCGCTCGCCCAGCTCGGCCGGGAGTTCGCTCAGCTGGTTGTCGGTCAGGATCAACCAGCGCAACTGCGTCGGCAGGGAAGCAGCGGGCAGGCGGGTCAGCTGATTGGACTTGAAGCCGACCATGCTCAAGGCCGCGCAGGCGCCCAGCACCTCGGGCACCTCGGTGAAGCGGTTCTCCGCGCAGAAGATCACCTTGAGCTTGTGCAGGCGGGGCAGATCGTCTGGCAGGCTGCTGAGCGCGTTGCCACTTAGATTGAGCACCTCCAGGCTGTCGGCCAGGGCAAAGACTTCGGGCGGCAGTTCGGTCAGGCCGCAAGACAAATCAAGACGGGTGATGCCCGCAAGGTCGCCGTTGCGTAATTGGGCCAGGGTGTGCATGGGTGGGCGAGCAAGAAAAGCGTGGAAGGGCCGGATTGTCGCGCCTGCCCCGGCCCTTGAATCCGCCGCGACCCTATCCCTTCGGATAGCTAGCACTATCCCTTGGGCTAGCCCCTACCTAGACGGATGGACGGCGACAAGGGGCAGGCCGCCGCCTAGAGTGCGGGCTCCGCCCTATGGAGCCCCTGCCGCCATGCATAACGCCAGTCCCCTCGCCTCCTTGCTGCAGCGCCAAGATGCGGCCGCAGCCACGCCGCGAGCGCCCGAGCCCAAACCGGCAGGCGCGGCAGGGCTGACGAACAGCTGGCACAAGGCGATGGCGCAGGCCTTTGCCGGGCGCGGTCTGTGCTTGCAGAGCCTGCTCGACCAACAAGGCCTGGACCCCGCCGAGCCTGACCCCAGGGTCTTGTCAGACGCCTACAGCGGCGCCTGGGAATTGGCGGCCGCGCGCACCGGCGACGCCGCGATTGGCCTGAGCGTGCCGGCGCATCCGCTGGTGGCGCTGGGCCTGCTGTCGCACTTGGTGCTGGCCGCGCATGACCTGGGCGAAGCGCTGCAATACATCTTGCGGTTTTCGGCGCTCTTATCGCCGGCGGTCTGCATGGAGCTGGACCAGGCAGCTGGCCAAGCCCGGCTGCGCGTAGACATACTCAAGGGGCTGCGACCCACGCCGCTGCAGCGCTATGACTTCATCGCCAATGTGGTCTTGCAGTCGCTGAACTGGGCGACCGCCCGGCGAGTGCGCCCGCTCAGCATCAGCTACCCCTTTGCAGCGCCGCCGGATCTGGGGCGCTGGATCGAGGTCTTCGGCTGCGAACTTGAGTTCAATGCCGAACACTTCTGCATCGTCTTTGACAGCGCCGATCTGAGCACCCCCATCCCCACGGCCAATGCCAGCGTCGCGGCGCTGTGCGAGCGCAGCGCAGCCCAAGCCATGATGCAGCGCGGCGGCAGCATACAGGTGCGCGTGCGGCAACTGCTGACGCAGGAACTGCCCAAGGGCGACCCCAAACGCGAGGCCATTGCCACCTTGCTGCACATGAGCGAGCGCACGCTGCAGCGCCGACTGCTGGAGGAGAGCACCAGCTTCAACAAGCTGTTGGACGAAACCCGGCGCGAGCTGGCTGCGCGCTATTTAAGTCGCGGCAGCATCACCGCCACCGAGATGAGTTTCGCCCTGGGCTTTGCCGACCCGAGCAATTTCTACCGCGCCTGCAAGCGCTGGTTTGGGCAGTCGCCCAGCCATCTTCGCAGCCTGGCCTGAGCCGTGGCCATAACTTTCTATCAGGACAGCATAGAAACCCTGTCATGGTTCCTACTCCCCACCGAACGGAGGGCGCGCAAGGCCAAGAGCTTGGCTCGCAAAGTCACTGGTTTTTGCCAACTAATCCGCATCATTCGTCCACGCCGCTGACAACTCGGCGCAGCCAGGGAGCCCACAAGCACCCGCGCTGCAAAGGGCCAAACCCGTGACTGAAGACTGCGGGCGGCGCGTGCAAGAGACTGTTTCAAATAGCTTTATTTATTCAATCAACTAGTCAATTCTGGAGATATTCAAATGAACGCATTCAAACTTTCCGCCGTCGCAGCCCTGCTCGCCGCCTCCCTGTCGGCTTCCGCCATGACCGCTATTGACGACGGCGCGCTGGCGCAAGTCAGCGGCCAGGACGGTGTGTCTATCGCCGGTGACCTGAACATCAATATCGGTTCGTTCAAGTACACCGACACGGACACCAACGGTGGTTCGGTCTCCTTCAACAACATCGGCATCAAGGGCATGTTCGTGATGACGCTGGACATCCTGAACAAGAGCGCCTTCGTCAGCAATGTGGCTGATTCCATCGGCACCCACCTGGGCTTCACCCAAGCCGATGCCGACAACGGCAAGGCCTTGGCCGCCGGCGTCGCAGTGACCCCAACAGCCGGTGGCGGTGCCGTCGCTACACAACTGGGCAAGTTGACTGCAGCCACTTTTGACACCTTCGGCGCAGCCACCGGCGCAGCCATCTATGACGGCGCCAGCGACATCGTTCAGTTCGCCTTCCCTAACGCCAAGCTGGATTCCAAGCTGAGCCCAAGCGTCACCGTCGCCGGCATCACCCTGGGCAATAGCGTGGGCAACAAGTCTTTCGGCAGCATCGCCATCAACAACATGGACCTGCAAGGTTCCAAGTTCTGGATCTGGGCACATTGAGCCAAGGTTTGATTTGAACCCTTGAGCGCAAGTCTCGGCCCGGCGTCCTTTGCCGGGCCGATTTCTTCTGCGCTGCCAACTTTTTGCTAACAACTCATTCACATGCAACGTCTCTATCTGCTGATGCTCGCCGCATTCGCCCTGCTCTTGTTGAGCAGCGCGGCGCGAGCCATGAGCAGCATGGACGATGCAGACCTGGCCGATGTGCATGGCCGCGACGGCGTCACGCTGGCGGCCGACCTGGACATCAGAATAGGCTCCTTCAGCTACAGCAACAAAAGTGCCGGCAACCCCGACGGCGGCAGCATCTCCTTCAACAACATCACCCTGCGCGGCATGTTCGTGATGACGGTGGACCTGTTGAACTCGGCCAGCTTCACCGCGACCATGAGCAACGCAATGGCCGCTTACGGCGCCGATGGCACGGCCGGCATCAGCCGCCTGCTGAGCAGCGGCACCTACGACGGCCACAGCGATGTGATCCAGTTCGCGCTGCCGAACGCCGGGCTGGACCACAGACTGAGCCCCAGCCTGGCCATTGCGTCGGTAACCATGGGCAATAGCAGCGCCTCCTTCGGCAGCTTTGCCTTCACCAATATCGATCTGCAAGGCTCGAAGATCTGGATGTGGGCGCGATGATGAAGAGCATCCGGACCGCTAGCTTTCGAAGTTTGCTGCTCTGCCTGACGCTGCTCGGCAGCGCCGCCGCGCAAGCCCAACAAAGCCAGATGGCGCCGCTGCCGGACGCCGAGCTGGCCCGCGTCTGGGGTCAGGCAATGGTCGCTATCAGCAACACCAGCTTGAACGGCCTGGACTTCTCGCGCCTGACACTGAATGCCGACCTGAAGCTGAGCGCCAATTTTTCCAATCTGCGCTTGGGCGAATACAACTACGCCGCGCGCAATGGCAGCGGCGCCGATATCGACATCAGCCGGCTGCAGTTTGGCCGCAGCGATCTGTTTGAAGCGCAGCGCACTGTCGCCCTGAGCAACCCATTCTTCGAGTTGGTCTACCGTCCAGCCAGCGGCGCCGGCGAGCGCGAGATTGTCGGCATGCGCCTCGGATTTGAGGGCGTCAGCGGTGCCTTCGGTCTGAGTGCCAAAAACATCAGCGGCTCGCTCGCGATTGCCGACAGCCAAAGCGCCAATGTCCTCGACTCTCGCCAAGACCCCTTGGGCGGCAAGCGCTGGGACGGCGGCAATTGCGGCGCCGCCGCCTGCCCCTTCAGCCTGGCCCAGATCGGCAGCCTGCAGGCGGGCGATGCGGCCGGGCCGAGCCGAGATCTATTCCTGGCGGTGCTGAAAAGCGCGGTGCAGTTCCCGGCGGCCGTGGCCGGCATGGCCGCGCCCGATCCGGCGCAGGCAGGCATCTGGATGAATTGGCGCGACAAGCTCAGCGCCGGCAATCTGAACGCGGGCCTGCCGCCTAACTTGCCACCCGTCCTTCCACCGCCAATGACCAAGCCCGGCGGCGGCTGAAGACCATGCTGCGCCCCAACCGCCTTGAAAACACCAGAGTCTTGCAGGCTCTGTTGGCGCTTGTGGGCTGCACCTTGAGTTGGGCCGCATTGGCGCTAACGCCGATTTCCGATGAAGACTTGGCCCGCGTCCAAGGCCGCGACGGCTTTGCCTTCAATCTGCGCGGCTTTGCACTGCAAGGCCCGCTGACGCTGCGACTGGGCGCGGCGGATGGTTCCGGCCTGGCGCTGTCCAACTTTGCGCTGTCACGCTCGGACGATCTCGCCGCCACCTTCTCCGACCCCTATCAGCTGAGCCTGATCAAGGGCCCAAGCGGCATGCCAGACCGCGTGATCTTGAGCGAGCCGCTCAATCTCAACAGCGCCTTGCGCTGGCAGTTTGCCGCCGACCTGAGCTTGATCGACAAGAGCAGCAGCGCGGCGCCAAGCAGCTTCAACGCCGGCGCGCTCGTACTGCAAGACCTGCGCAGCTTCGGCGGCACGCTGAGCTTGGCGCCCAGCGCCGACCCGAATGAGCAGGGCATCGCCTTCGGCCTGGGTCTGCGACTGGATGTGGGCGCCCTGCTGCTGCGCCCGCGTGGGCGTGCTGACACGGCGTTGTTCGACAGCCCCGGCGCAGCCGAGCAATTCAGCCTGCGCGGCATTCATCTGGCTGCCGCGACAGCCGACGGGCAGCTCGGCAACAGCCTCTGGCGCCTGGCCGATCTGGACCGCCAGCCGCTGCTGCTGAACGCCGTCAGCAGCCCCGAGAGTGGCGGCTTTCTGCATCTGAACTTGGCCTGGCCGAGCCAAGGTCAGGCGCCGGCCGGCAGCTTGGCTATCGACAACATCGCCTTCAAAAGCGATGTCGGGCCTAGCCTCGATCTGGGCAGCAGTCGCATTGGCAGCATGCAGATCCAGTACCTCGATGTGCGCTTGAAGACGGGGCCCTGATCCATGCATCGCAGTCGCACCAGGGCCCCCGCCTTGCTGGCCATTTTCTTGTTGTTGCCCTCAGCGGCGCAGGCTGCCAATGCCCTGTCAGACGAAGAACTGGGCGGCGTGGCGGGGCGCGGCGGCATTGTCTTGAACGCGCATCTGGAGCTCAACACAGCGGCCACGTCCGACAACCGCGTCAGCCTCGGCTTTCGGGTCGCCGGCAACACCAGCTATTTGCTGCTGCACAAGCTCAGCGGCACGCTGGATTTGCTCGGCCTGACGCTGCAGGCGGTAGCCGGGCCGGCGGAGATCGGCGACGTGATTCAGCTGACGCTGCCGACCTTTGTGGGTTTCAAGGATTTCGGCGTCAAGGCGATCGGCGTGCAGAGCGATCCCTTGGCCCCGATCGCAGCCAGCCTCGGGCAGATCCAGCTGAACGGCAGCGTGCAAATGCAGGGTCAGGTCTTGCTCTGGGCCAAGTGATGTTGAAACCTTTGGGGACCTTCTGATATGTGGATGATTTTGCTCGGCGCAGTGGCGGCGCTGATTGGCGGCGCGACGGTCAACACCCAGCACCCCTTCCAGGACATGCCGGAGAACCAGTTCGAGCTGCCCATGACTCAGGTGGGCGGCGGCGTGGCGCCGCTGTCGGTGCGGATCGAACCGCTGTCGGAGATCAAGTTCCGCAACATCGTCCACCAGGCCTATGACTACAGCTGCGGCTCGGCTGCGCTGGTGACCGTCATCAACAACTACCTCGGCATCCAGGTCAATGAGCAGCAAGCGATGGAAGGCATGTTGGCCTTCGGCGAGCGCGACAAAATCATCGAGCGGCGCGGCTTCTCGCTGCTGGACATGAAGCGTTATGTGATCAGCCTGGGCGCAGAGGGGGCCGGCTTTCGCGCCTCGATGAAGGATCTGGCCGAGCTGACGCAACCGGCCATCGTGCCGATCGACTATGCCGGCTTCAAACATTTTGTGGTGTTTCGCGGCATCCGCGGTGGGCGGGTCTTTCTGGCCGACCCGGCCATGGGCCACATCGTCTTCTCGACCCAGGAGTTCGAGGAACTCTGGGACCGTAACACGCTATTTCTGCTGACACCGGGCAAAAGCCAAGGCCAGAAAACCCTTTCCCTGCTGGCGATTGGCGACGAAGAGCTGGGCGTCATCGACGACGACCTGGTGCGCCGCCACGCCAACCTTCCCCTGCCGGACAACAGCGAAGCCTTGCGCAACGCAGTCCAAGCCAACTTTGGCATTTTCAATCTCCGACGCTGACCATGAAATCCCTGCTGATCCTCTCCACTGCCCTGCTGTTCGCCGCTAGCTCCCAAGCCCAAAGTACCGAGAAAGCTGCCGCCCCGAGTAAAGACGCTGCCCGCGAGGCCTTGGCCAAGCAAGACGGCGACAGTGACCAAACCGCCGTCCTCAAGGCCGCGCTGAGCGCCCAAGACAAGCAGTATTCACTGATCCGCAAGGGCAAGATGGCGCTGACCTATGACTTCGGCTACGCCTATATCGGCGCGCAGCAAATCAATGCCCGCTTCGCCGACTCGACGCTGACCCTGTTCAATATCCAGAACACCCGCTCGCACACCGTCACCAACAGCTTCTCGGCCGACTACGGCCTGCGCGACAACATGACGGCCAATGTCGTCGTACCCCTGGTCAGCAAATTCTCCGAGTCGGAGACTTTTTCCGGCATGAGCAATGGCTTTGGCGACATCAGCCTAGGCATGCGCTGGCAGCCGCTGGCCCTGAGCCGCGACATGCCCTCCTTCACCACCTCGACCACCCTGCGCCTGCCGACCGGGCGCAGCCCCTTCAAGGTGACGGCCGGCCAGGGCTTGAGCACCGGCTCGGGTTACACCGCACTGAGCTTGGGCGCCAACACCTCCAAGGTGATGGACCCGGTCGCCCTGTTCGGCTCGGTCTCGCTGACGCTGGGCGCGCCGGTACGCCATCTGAGTCAGAAGTTGAACGACAACGCCACGCTGACCGGCGTCGACCCCGGCGCCAGCTTCGGCTTCGGCATGGGCTTTGCCTATGCGCTGTCCTACAAGGTCTCGACCACGGTCTCCTTCCAGGAAACGATCTCGGCCAAGACCCGGCTGATCCTGGCCGACGGCAAGACCAGCCAGACCTCGACCCAGACCTCGGGCCTGCTGAGCTTCGGCTTGGGCGTGCGGGCCGCGCCGCAGACAACCTTCAATGTGTCGGTCGGGGTCGGCCTGGGGCCGGATGCGCCGGCCTTCACCCTGGGGCTCAATATCCCGCTGAATTTCTGAGGCAAGCATGAGCTCCTTTGCAGTGGGCCACCGCCGGCCCGCGCGCCTCGTTGCGGCCGGTTTGGGCTGGGCCCTGCTGGGACTGGCACCGGCGCAGGCCGCCTTGACCGACAACCTCGGCGCCAGCGTTGTCGCGATGTCGCTGGGCAATGCGGTGGTGGCCGACCCACCGGGCATTGACGCCATCCATTTCAACCCGGCCGGTCTGACCCGGATCAAGCACGACCGCAAACAGGATTCGATCTTCGGCGCCAGCATCAAGCCTTATGCGAGCTTTCATCAGCCCGAAGGCTTTGATATTGGTGGTTTCAAGGAAGACCCGCTCAACAACACCCACACCGGTGACAACGTGCGCAGCTCGCTCTTCCTGCCCATCTACGGCCCGGTGCCCGTGCCCATGCCCAGCGCGATCGGCGCCGGCCTGGGCCTGGCCTTTCACGAGGCCGACTCGAAATGGACCTTCGGCACCGCCTCCTATGTGCCGATGGCGGTGGGCATTGACCGCACCAAAGACCCGAATGATCCGGCCCGCTTCGATGGCCGCAAGGTGGTGATGCAGCGTCTGGTCTATTTGTCGCCAACCGCCGCCTACAAGTTCAGCGATTCCCTGAGCTTCGGCCTGGGTGTGCCGATCGCGCACCAGGGCTTCGCCTTGAACACCGATATGCGCATGCCTAACGAGTTACTCGGCACCATAGGCAAGCTGCAAGATGCCTGGTGCGGCGACAACGGCAACCCGCTGGACGCACTGGCCTTTGGCCTGTGCGGCGGCGGCAAAGAGGGGCGTGTGCGGCCGTTTGGCAAGGCTGGCAATATGGACTTCGAGCTGACGGCGCCGGTTGACCCCACGCTCAATATCGGCATGCTGTGGGAGCCAAAGGACTGGTTCGCTTTTGGCGCCAGCTACCAGTTCGGCTCCAAGACCGCGATGACGGGGCGTTTCACTTTCAGCGCCGAACCCATGCTGCGCAAATTCGTCGAGGGCATGTATGCCAGTTTGCAAGGCCCCATCATGGCCGCCACCTTCGGCATGCCGACCTCCATTCCCGAGGTGCAAAGCGGCAACGTGACCCTGGTGCTGCCCTTCCCCGAACACGCGCAGGTCGGCATCAAGGTCAAGCCGCTGTCCTTCCTGCAGTTCAATATCGACGCGAACTGGACCAACTGGAAACGCTGGGACAAGATGACCTTCCAGTTCGACCAACAGATCGCCTTGCTGCAAATGGCGCGCCTGTTCGGTCAGGCCGACGCCAGCAAGCTGATCATTCCCCGCGACTACAAAAGCCCGGTGCACTTTGGCTATGGCATGGAGCTGAGCGTGGGCAAAAGCATCGTCGTTCGCGCCGGCTACGAGCCGCGCAAGAGTTCGATCCCGCGCTCGGCGCTGGATCTGATCGCGCCGATGCCGGACCTGGTCGTGCAAAGCCTGGGTCTGGGCTACACGACCAAGGGCGGCACCCGCTTCGACCTGGCAGCCAGCTATGCGCATGGCAAGTTCGACCTGCCGGCCAACACCAGTTGCAAGCTCAATTGCAATAACTTCTTCAACGTGATCTACAACCCCTATGCCGGCCTGGACATCAACGGCGGCATCCGCATCCGCTATGCCGGCGTGACGATGTCCCACGATTTTTAAGCAGCTCTTGCCTCTTGCTTCCCAATGAAAACTCTCTACAAAATGACTCGCCTGACCGCCCTCACAGCCCTCACCTTGAGCGCCAGCCTGCTGTGCAGCGCCGTACAGGCTCAGACCCAAACGCTAGCCAGCGCCGACAGTCGCCAAGCCTTGGTCGACAAATTGTTGTCGCTCTGGCATGTCGACGATGTCGCGGTGGTGATGGTGCAGCGCCCGGCCGCCAGCGCCATGGAGCAGGCCCGTATCGCGCTGCAGGGTCGCGTCAGCGCCGACAAGCGCGACCGCACGCTGAAGGACATCAGCAGCGATGTGCAGACCTATGTCGATGAGGCCACGCCCTTGGCGCGCCAGAGCGCGCAGCGCCTGCTCAAACCGACGCTGAGCCCTGTGCTGCTGCAGCAGTTCACCGACGAGGAGTTGCGCCAGATCATTGCGCTGCTGGAGTCGCCGGTGAAGAAGAAGTTCGAGAAGCTGGCGCCGGAGCTCGAGCGAAGCTTGGGCGAAAAAGTCGCCGAAGACAGCGGCCCGGCCATCAATCCCAAACTGCAAACGATGACGCAGGCGGTGGGCCTGAAGCTGCGCGCCGCATCGATTGCACCTTGACCCGCCCTCAAGACAAATGTTTAAACAAAAGGACATTTGTCTTATGATGCGCCGATGGACTCTAAAAAAGAGCAGTTGCTGGGCCTGGTTCAGCACAACCCCTTCATCAGCCAACAAGACCTAGCCGAGCGCCTGAGCTTGTCGCGCTCGGCGGTGGCCGGCCATATCGCAGCGCTGACGCGCGAGCGGCGCATCCTCGGCCGCGCCTATGTCTTGCCGCAGCGCAGGCCCATTGTCTGCATTGGCGGCAGCAATATCGACCGCAAGCTGCGCAGCCAAGCCGCCATCCAGATGGGCAACTCCAACCCGGCAGTCTCAAGCGAGAGTCCCGGCGGCGTGGCGCGCAATGTGGCCGAGAACCTGGCCCGCCTGGGCCTGCCCGTGCATCTGCTCAGCGCCTTTGGCGAGGACGCGGCCGGGCGCTCGCTACTGGCGCAGGCAGCAAGTTTGGGCGTGGACAGCAGCGCCAGCCTGATCACGGCCGACGCACCGACCGGCAGCTACACGGCGGTGCTCAACCCGGACGGCAGCCTGGCCCTGGGTTTGGCGCAAATGGATTTATGCGAGCGCATGACGCCGGACTTCCTTGACCAATGCACGGCGCAGCGCGCGCCAGCAAGTCTGATCCTGCTCGACCTCAACCTACCCGCCGAGAGCATTCAACAACTGCTGCTCGAGGCGCAAGCCGAGGGCAGCGCGCCCTTGATCGCAGTGGCGGTGTCGGCACCCAAGATGGCGCGACTGCCGGCTGATCTGCGCGGCTTGAACCTGCTGATGCTGAACCGCGATGAGCTCTCGGCCTGCGCTGGCATGGCCATCGACAGTGACGCCGATCTCGAACTGGCTCATCAAGGCCTCAGCGCGCGTGGCCTGCGGCGCTTGATCGTCACGCAAGGCGCCGATGCGATCTGGTTTGGCGCAGCCGGCGAGGCCTTGAAATCCCTCAAGCCCAAGCGCGCCAAGGTGGTCGACGTGACCGGCGCCGGTGACGCTTTCGCCGCCGGGGTCTGCGCGGGCTTGGGCCAAGCGCCCGATGACTTGGCAGCCGCATGCCGACTAGGTATGAGCTTAGCCCGACTGACCCTGCAATCCGAACACACCGTCTCGCCCGAACTCAGCCCTGCGCTTCTCTCACTGCAAAACTAGGCCCTATGAACAACGCTTCCGAATTCCTGAGCTTCTCCGCCGAGGTGGCCGCCGCCCGCGCCGCCGGGGCGCCCATCGTGGCACTGGAGAGCACCATCATTTCGCACGGCATGCCTTACCCGCAGAATGTGCAGACGGCACGCGAGGTCGAGGCCCTCATCCGCGCCGGCGGCGCCGTGCCGGCCACCATCGCGGTGCTGGAGGGCAAGATCCGCATCGGCCTGTCTGACGCCGAACTGGAACTGCTGGGCCAGTCGCCCGACGCGATGAAGGTCAGCCGGCGCGACCTCCCTTACGTCTTGTCGAGCGGAAAGATCGGCGCCACCACGGTCGCCGCGACGATGATTTGCGCGGCGCTGGCCGACATCCGCGTCTTTGTCACCGGCGGCATCGGCGGTGTGCACCGTGGCGCCGAGACCAGCTTCGACATCTCGGCCGACCTGCAGGAACTGGCACAAACATCGGTGGCGGTGGTCTGCGCCGGCGCCAAGTCGATCCTGGACATTGGCCTGACGCTGGAATACCTGGAGACGCAGGGCGTGCCGGTGCTCAGCATAGGCCAGGCCAACTTCGCCGCCTTCTACACGCCGGACAGCGGCTTCAAGGCGGACTTCCGCATCGATACGCCGGACGAGCAGGCAGCTTTTTTGCGTACGAAATGGGCCTTGGGACTGGCGGGCGGCGTGGTGATCAGCAACCCGGTGCCGACTGACGAGGCGATGCCGCGCGAGGAAATTGAGCGCATCACCGCCCAGGCCTTGCTCGAAGCCGCGAGCCAAGGTATCAGCGGCAAGGCGGTCACGCCGTTTTTGCTGGCCCGCATCAAGGCCTTGACCGAGGGCCGCAGCCTGGCCACCAATATCGCGCTGGTGAAAAACAATGCCAGGGCCGGCGCGCGTTTGGCTGCGGCCTTGAATCAGGCCCGCTGAGCCTAGGTTAAACCCGCTTAAACCCGTTCCAGCGGCCGCTGTTCGCCCTGCGGCAACGCGATCCGGATTTGATCCGAGGGCTTGACCTCGCCGCCCGCCAACACGACACCCATCACGCCAGCCTTGCGGATCAGCTGACCCTCGGGGCCACGATCCAGCACGGCGGCCAAGAGGCCGGTCAAGAAGTTTTCGATCTGCCCGCAGGGGTTGCGCAAGCCGGTCAGCTCGACGACGGCCTCGGCGCCTATCATCAGCTTGGTGCCTTGCGGCAGGCTCAACAGATCGATGCCCCGGGTCGTGATGTTCTCGCCCATCTGCCCCGGCGCGACGCTGAGGCCGCGACCGGCCAACTCGTCAAACAGCTCCGCCTGAAGCAGATGCACCTGGCGCAGATTGGGCTGGGTCGGGTCCACCGCCACGCGCGAGCGGTGCTGCACCGTCTCGCCGCAATGCGCGTCACCCTCGATGCCCTGACCTTTGATCAGGACCAGGCTCGGAGCAAGTTGTTTGCTGAAGCGATGGGCGTGGTCTTTGTGCAGGGCGAAGACAATCGGGGACATAGCGCGGGTCAGATGGCAAAGATCGCGCATCTTAGCCAGCCCTTGCGCAGCGCCGTCCTGGCAAGCCTATCCATTAAGCTCTGCATCTGCCGCCTCCAGGTCGCACCACATCAAACAAGAAAGTTGGATCCATGCTTCGCAAGTCGTCCCTTGCCCTGATCGTCGCTGCCCTGCTCGCCACCGGGGGCTGGTGGATCTGGCGTCAGCAAACTCGCGCTACTGGGCCTGAAAGCGCGTCGGGCGCCGCGCCGGCACAGGCGGCATCGGCTGCCCCCAAAGGCGGCCCACAGACGGTCGGCGTCTTCAGCGCCCTCAAACAGGATGTGCCGGTCACTTTAGAGGCCAGCGGCACCGTCGCGGCCCTGAATCTGCTGGACATCCGCGCGCAGACCACCAGCATCGTCAAGGACGTGTTGATCAAAGACGGTCAGACGGTGCGCAAGGGCGACTTGCTATTCCGCTTTGACGATCGCGCAGCCCGCGCCGACCTGGACAAGGCCCGCGCCCAACTGGCGCGTGACCGCAACAACCTGGCCGACCTGCAGCGCCAGCATCAGCGCGCGGTCGAATTGCGGGCGCAGAACTTCGTGGCTCAAAGCGCCGTCGACACCGCTTTGAGCAATCTGGAGGCGCAGCGCTCGCTGCTGCAACTGGACGAAGCCGCCGTGCAGGCCGCGCAAGTGGCGCTCAGCTATAACGAAATTCGCTCGCCCATGGCCGGCCGCGCCGGCAATGTCAATGTAGTGGCCGGCAGCCTGGTGCAGGCCAACTCGAGCGCCCTGCCCTTGGTCAGCATCGCGCAGATCAACCCGATTGCGGTCGGCTTCACCTTGCCCGAAACGCAGCTGAGCGCCTTGTTGCAAGCGACGCGCAATGCCAAGGCCGAGCCCTTGATGGCGCAAGTGCTGATGCCCGGCGCTCGCGCCGGGATGAAACCCGCCAAAGGCGAAGAGGCCGCTGCGCCCCCGCAAGGCCGCATCACCTTCGTCGACAACCTCGTGGATGCCGCCAGCGGCACCATCAAGGCCAAGGCCGAGTTCGACAATGAGCAGCAACTGCTTTGGCCCGGCCAATATGTGCGCGTGCGCCTGCAGCTGCGCGTCATCAAGGACGCGACCGTGATCCCAGTCGCCGCCATCATTCAGCGCGGCAATGAGCGCTCGGTCTTTGTCGTCGACGCCGACAAGCTGGCCCAGCAGCTGCCGGTGCAGATTCGCCACAGCTTCGGCGAGATGGCCGTCGTTGAAGGGGTCAAGCCCGGCGACAAGGTGGTGCTGGACGGCAAGCAGAATCTGCGACCCGGCACGGCGGTGAAGGAGCAAGCCGCCGCCTTGAACCCCGCAGCACCAAAACGTGCAGCTTCAGCGGCATCCGGCACATGAGTATTACCGAGCTTTTCATCCGCCGCCCGGTCATGACCGTGCTGCTGAACCTGGCCCTCATCATTGCCGGGCTGGCGGCCTGGAGCAAGATCCCGGTCGCGGCCCTGCCGTCTTACAACACGCCGGTCATCAATGTGCAGGCCTCGCTGCCCGGCGCTTCGCCCGAGACCATGGCGTCCTCGGTGGCCTTGCCGCTGGAAAAGCAGTTCTCCACGATTGCCGGCTTGGCGACGATTTCATCCACCAGCATTCTGGGCAGCACCTCGCTGACGCTGGAGTTCGAGTCTTCGCGCAATATCGATGCGGCGGCGGTCGACGTGCAGGCGGCGCTGTTCCGCGCCCTGCGCTCGCTGCCGACCGAGATGACCACGCCACCCAGCTATCGCAAGGTCAACCCGGCCGATGCGCCGGTGCTGCTGATCGCTCTAACTTCGCCGGCCATCAATCTGTCGGAGCTGAATGACTTCGCCGAGAACCTGCTGACGCCCAGCCTGTCCACCATAGACGGCGTCGCGCAAGTTGCCATCTATGGGCAAAAGCGCTATGCGGTGCGCATCAAGGTCAATAACGATTTGCTCGGCCAGCGCAATATCACACTGGAAGAACTACAGACGGCGATTCGCGGCGCCAACGCCAACACGCCGGTCGGCGTGCTGGACGGCAATCGTCAGACCCTCACCATCCAGGCGAACAAGCAGTTACGCAATGCCAAGGAATTCGGCAGCATTGTGATCGCCAGCCGCAACGGCTCGCCGATCTTTCTGCGCGATGTGGCCGAGGTGCAAGACAGCTTCGAGACCACCAAGTCTTTTTCCAATTTCAACGGCGAGCGCTCCATCGTGCTGGCCGTGCAGCGCCAGCCGGACGCCAACACGGTCAAGGTGGTCGATGCGGTGAAGGCCATGCTGCCGCGCTTTGCGGCGCAGTTGCCGGCCTCGGTGCAGATGACAACCTTGAACGACCGATCGGTATCGGTGCGCGAGTCGCTGCACGACGTGTACTTCACGCTGGCCTTGACCGTCGCCTTGGTAGTGCTGGTGATCTTCTTGTTCCTGCGCCGGGCGGTGGCGACGCTGATCCCGACCTTGTCGCTGCCGATCTCGCTGATTGGCGCGCTCACCCTCTTGTACGCGCTGGGCTACAGCCTGGACAATATTTCGCTGCTGGGCATCACCCTGGCCGTCGGCCTGGTGGTGGACGATGCGATCGTGATGCTGGAGAACATTCACCGTCATATCGAAGACGGCATGGAGCCCTTTTCGGCGGCGGTGCGGGGCGCGCGCGAGATGGCCTTCACGATTGTTTCGATCTCGATTTCGCTGGTCGCGGTCTTGATCCCTATCTTCTTCATGCCGGGCGTGATCGGCCTGTTGTTCCACGAGTTCGCGGTCATCGTCGGCCTCTCCATCCTGGTCTCGGCCGGGGTTTCTCTGAGTCTGGTGCCCATGCTGTGCAGCCGTTTCCTCAAGCCCCATGCTGAACATGAAGAAAGCGCCTTGGGCCGCAGCTTCGAGCGCGCTTTCAACGCCGTGCTGGGCAGCTACACCCGCAGCCTGGATCTGGCCTTGAAGCATCGCAATTGGGTGCTGGGCGTGGCCGTGGCCAGCTTCGCCGCCACCATCTGGCTCTATATCGCCATCCCCAAGGGCTTTTTCCCCGAAGAAGATATCGGCCAGATCCAGGCCAGCACCGAGGCGGCCGAGGATATTTCCTTCAACGCGATGACGGTCTTGCAAGAGCGCGCGGCTGCCATCGTCAAGGATCACCCGGCCGTCGCCAGCGTGTCGGCGGCGGTCGGCGGCGGTGGGGGCGGCGGCAATGCAGGCAACAGCGGCCGCATGTTCATCAACTTGAAGCCCCGCGACCAGCGCCCGCCTATGAAGGCCGTGCTGGAGAGCCTGCGCAAAGATCTGCGTGCGGTGCCGGGGCTGGCCGTCTATTTGCGCCCGGTGCAGAACCTGCAATTGGGCGGGCGCCAAAGCAAGAGTCGCTATCAGTACACGCTGCAATCGGTGGCCGCCGCCGACTTGAACCTTTGGGCGGGCAAGCTGCAGGAGAAGCTGCGCGCCGACCCGCTGTTTCGCGACGTCACCAGCGACTCGCAGCTGCGCGGCCTGCAGGCCAATTTGATCATCGACCGCGAACGCGCCGGCGTGTTGGGCGTGCAGATGCAAGACCTGCGCAGCGCACTCTACAACGCCTTCGGCGAACGCCAGGTGTCCAGCATCTATGCCGAGAGCAACACCTATCAAGTCATCATGGAGGCAGCCGACGGCGAGCGCCAGAGCGAAGACGCCTTCGCCAAAATCCAGCTGCGCGGCAAAGGCGGTGCGCTAGTGCCCCTGACGGCCTTTGCCACCGTGCAGCGCGGACTGGGGCCGACCTCGATCAACCACCAAGGCCAGTTGCAGGCCATCACCCTGGCCTTCAATCTGGCGCCCGATGTGCCGCTCGGTGACGCCACGGCCAAGCTAGACGGCTATGTCAAGCAGCTGCAACTGCCCGCCAGCATCATCACCAGCTATGGCGGCGATGCGGCGGTGTTCCAGGATTCGCAAGGCGGCCAGCTCTTGCTGATAGGCCTGGCCGTCGCAGTGATCTATGTGCTCTTGGGCGTCTTGTACGAGAGCTTTATCCACCCGCTGACGATTCTGGCGGGCCTGCCCTCGGCGGCCGTAGGCGCCTTGCTAACCCTGCAAATCTTCGGCATGGACCTGACCCTGATCGCCACCATCGGCATCCTGATGCTGATAGGCATCGTCAAGAAGAACGCCATCATGATGATCGACTTCGCGCTCGAAGCGCAGCGCCATCGCGGCATGACACCCGAGCAAGCGATCCGCGAGGCCTGCATTCTGCGCTTTCGGCCCATTTTGATGACGACGCTGGCGGCCTTGATGGGCGCTTTGCCGATCGCGCTGGGCCTAGGCGCCGGGGCTGAATTGCGCCAGCCGCTGGGCCTGGCGGTGGTGGGCGGGCTGATCCTGTCGCAGGCGGTGACGCTCTACATCACGCCGGTGATCTATCTGGCGCTGGACCGCTTCAGCGGCAAGGGGCCTGATATGCGGGTGGTTCAGCAGGCCTAAGCCTGCGGCCAGTCCTCGCAAAGCCCGAGCTGCACGCCCAGGCTGGCCAGCAACTCGCCGGCCTCGGCGCTGAGCCAGAAGGCGCGCTCCCGGGCACGCGCGGGGCCGATTGCATCCGGCCGGGTTTCAGTGCCTGCACTTCGGCCCGGGTGCGTCATCAGCAGGCCGCCGTCGGCCATGCTGGCCAGCCAGTCACCGACCAACTGGCCATAGTCGGCTGCCGGTGAAAAGCCATAGACCCCGGCGAAATCGCTATTCATACGCAAGCCCGCAGCCCTGGCCCGCTGACGCAGCGCGCCGGCGCCAAGAACCTCGATCACGGCGGCCTTGCTGCCGCGCCAGCTGCTGGCGCGCGTCGACCGCAGGGCGCAGCGCTGCCCATAACGCTCAATCAAGGCGGCAAGCAAGGCCTCGCGAATGACGGGCAGTTGATGCAGATGCTGGTGCCCGTCGACGAAATCGGGGGCGCTCTGCATCGCTGACTCGAACGCATCTAACTGCTGATTCACCCAGCTGCCCGCCACGCCTATGTCCAGCTTTCGCAGATAGCTGCAGCCTATCCAAAGGCCCAAGCTGCGGCCCTCAGCATAGGGCGCAAACTCATTCAGATCGAGGTGCAAGCCATAGTCGGCCATGCCTTTGCGCTCCCGCAAGGCCGACGCCCAGTTTGGCCAAGCGGGGGACAGCACCATGCAGCCGGTCGCGCTGATGCGGCCGGCATCTATGCATTCCAGGATGCCCTGGCTGATGGCCGCATCAAACCCGTAGTCATCGGCACAGATCTGGATTCGTTTCATAAAGGTGTGGGCGTTCGAGTCGTGCGAAAGGCCCAAAAGCGGCTCAGCAGCCAGGTCATCGCCGCTACCGCCAGCAAGACCAAAAACAGCGCCAAGCGGTAATCAAGACCGGCCGCCAAGAGTAAGGCATAAAGCAGCTCATTGGCGGCAAAACCAAGCAGTGCGACCAGGGCAAAGCGAGGCAAGGCCTGACTGGCCCGCGCCTGCTGGGCGCCAAAGCTGAGCCGGTGATGGCCGACAAAGCTCACGCCAAAGGCCAACACAAAGCCCAGCACATTGGCCACCAAGGCCGCCAGCTGCCACTGCGACACCAGCAACCAAACCACCGACAAATGCACGGCCGCCGCCGCAGCGCCGACCAGGCCGAACCAAGCCAAGGAGCTCACACCGGCTCCTTGCTGACTTCGGGCGGGTCGCTTGGCAAAGGCGGGGTCTGCAAAGGCGGGGTCAGGTCTTGCAACACATAGATAGGCCGGTGCTTGACCTCGTCGAACACCCGGCCCAAGTATTCCGCAATGATGCCCAGACAGAGCAGCTGCACGCCGGCCAAAAAGGTGATCGAGGCGGCCAAGGTGGTGAAGCCCGAGACCGGCTGGCCCAGCAAGGTCTTTTCCAGCACGACCCAGAGTCCAAACACCAAGGACAAGAGCGACACCACGAGCCCCAGCACGGACACCAGGCGCAGCGGGATTTTGGTAAAGGCTGTCAAGCCAACCAGCGCAAAAGACAGCAGCTGCGCCAACCCGTAGCTGGAGGCACCATGCTCGCGCCGATGCGGCACATAGTCGATCGCCCGCGCTCGGAAGCCAACCCAGGCGAACAAGCCCTTCATATAGCGGGCACGCTCGGGCAAGGCGCGCAAAGCCAGCACCACCCGCCTGTCCAGCAGGCGGAAGTCCCCGGCGTTGGGCGGCATATTGATGCGCGAGCCATGATGAATCAGCCAATAGAACAAGCCGGTGAAGCGACGCCTGAGCAAGGTCTGCGACTCGCTGCGGCCCGTCTGCACGCCGTACACCACATCAAAACCCTGGCGCCATTCGCTGATCATTTGCAGCGCCGTCGCGATCGGGTGTTGCCCGTCGGCGTCCATGATGATGACCGCATCACCGTCCGCCGCGTCAAGCCCCGCGCACAGCGCTGCCTCCTTGCCAAAGTTGCGCGACAAGCGCAGCAGCCGCACCGGCAGGCCCTGGTGAATCAGCGCTTGAACCGCCAGGGCGGTGTCATCGCTGCTGCCGTCGTCAACGACCAGCAACTCCACTTGCCTGGCTTGGTCTTTAAACGCAAGAGCGAGCGCGGGCAGCAGCTCGGTCAAATTGAGCGCCTCGTTGAAGGCCGGCAAAACGACGGACAGCAGACCGGGTCGCTCGCGCGGTGGCTGCGTGGGCGAGGCTGGAGGGGTGCAGTGTTCTCTTGTCAATTGATTCAACGAATTGAGTTGACGAGCGCGGCATCGGCATCAAGGTCACGCAACAGGCATTGATCTCTATTGCAAGCCAAGGCGTCGCTTCGCAAGGGATCGTCTTTTGCCAGATGAATAACCTTGAAGGCAGGCGCCGAAGCCTGCCCCGGCATGCCGGCATACAGCCGCCCGGCGGTGTAGAAATAGGCCGAGTAATCAGGCTTGCTCATATAGCTCAAGCGGCAGCTCTGCGAACCGCAAGCCTGCTCGTAGGCCGCTATCAGGGACTGATCGGAATGCTTGGCCGCCTCTTGCGGCAGCTTGAAAACAAAGGCCCAGGCGTACAGCAGCAGCAATGCCAGGCCCAGACCCCAACTGATGGTGCGTTCAAACCAGGCTTGCGGGCAGGCCATCACGGCAAGAATTGCCAAACCCGGCAAGGCGGTCATTGCATAGGTCCAGATCAGGTTGCTAGCGGCCGAAAACAGCAGCAGCGGTGCGAGCGCGATGCACAGCGCATAGCAGGCCAGATCCACCCCGCCGTCCGTTTGGTGGAACTGTGCGCGCAAGGCGCCGGCACCTTGGCGGATGCGCAAATAGGGCAGGCGCAGCAGCAAGATCAGCGCGGCCGGCAAGGCCGCCACAAAGGTGTAGGGCCAGATGATGCCCAGCGGCTGGGCATGCGCGAAGCCATAGCGATCGCCGCTCCAGCCGGGCTGCATGAAGCGCATCACATGCTCGCCCAAGACGAAGTACTCCATAAAGCCAGGCGTCTTGAGTTCGGCCGCCACATACCAAGGCAGCGCCACCCCCAGACAGATCAACCACACCCAAACATCGCTTGCCACTGCCCGAATGGCCGGCCAATGCCGCCGCCAGGCAGCGTGCATAAAGATTGGCAGCAAGGTCAAGACCACGGCGGCCGGCCCCTTGGTCAACAGCGCCAGGCCCGCCCCGAAACCCAGCCAGCGCGCCAGGCGCAGCCGCTCAGGCGCACTGTGAGAGCGCAAGACCCGCCACCAGGCGGCCTGCACGAAGAGCGTCGTGGCGGCCAGGGTGGCATCGGTCATCACCGCTCCCGCCGCAATAAAGAACAAGGGGCTCAGCGCCAGCGCCACCAAAACGACCAGCGTCTGCAGCCGGCTCAAGCTGCCCTTGAGCATCCAGCCCGCAGCACCCAAGGCGGCGCAACTCCACAGCACAGCGGGAAGGCGTGCCGCCCAGGGGCTGACGCCGAATACAGTCATGGACAAGGCCTGCGACCAGGTCGACAAAGGCGGCTTGGCCCAAAAAACTTCGGTGGGCGTGATGTGGGGGCTGATCCAGTCCTGCAGCTGCAACATCAGGCGCGCAATCTCGGCGTACCTAGCCTCGGTATGGTCGGTCAGCGGCAAGCTGGCCAGCGTCAACAAGCGCAGCAGCAGGATCAGCGCCAGCAGCCCGTACCAGACGCGCTGCGGACTGCCTTGGGGGTGACCGGGAGACTGGGGTAATTTCGGCACAGGGGATGCAAAGTAGATAGCGTTTCAATGATGCCACCGTACATCCGGGGGGACTGTGACAAGTTCCTTCGCAGTTGACAGAAGTCAATCCCTGCAACGTATGGGCAACAAACTGAGCCGGCGGGCGGCGCCTGCTACTGAATTTGTCATCTTCGGTCGAGACACACAGCTGCAGCGCCCTCGCCCAGCAAGATGAATGCGTCTTCTCACCGAGACAGACCGGCAGCAATGCCGCCCTTTCATTCATTCATTTCAAGCTGACTTCACCATGCCCATCCACACCATGCTTTTCTCTATGCCGCGCCGCGCTTTGCCGGCTTTTTTGTCCCTCGGCCTGCTCCTGCTCGGGTCAGCTTTGCCCGCCACTTCGGCGCAGGCCGAGGAGGCCATGTCCGCCCATGAAACCCTGTCCCGGGCCGGCCTGAGCGGCATGGATCTGAACCTGCAGATCGAAAAAGTGCTGCCGGCAGGCGCCAGCGGCGTGCCCAACCAGGGTGCAATCGTCAAACGCTATCTGCCGCGCGGCCAGTGGACCTCACAAGGCGCCGGAGGTAGCGGTCACCGGGTGGCCAGCGGCAGCTATCAGCTGAGCCACCGTGGCCACAACACCGTTGAAGATCGCTCGGTCGAAACCGGCGGCCAGCTGCAATCCACCACCCGCTACACCTTTGAATCGGCGCAGAGCGGCACATGGGTGCAGACCCTGAGCAACGGCAACCAGGTGCTCAGCGGCCACTTCACGGCCACACCCAGCCAGCCGAGCGCGGCTCAACTGCTGGCGCCGGCCAGCAATGCCGGCCTGCATGTGGCGCTGATCATCAAGTCGGCCGTCGCCCCGCAGCTGCCGCCGGGCGTCTACCCGACCGCAGGGCTGGTGCTGCAGACCTATGCGCAAGACGGCACTTTGACCTTGCAGGGTTTCGGGCCGGGCAATATCAACTCCAAAGCCACTTTCAGCTACAAACGCTTGTCGGCCAACACGGCGGTGGAGGAAGCCATCCAGACCAGCGACTTCTTCAGCTGGCCCTACACCATGGTCTACACCTTCAAGACACCCAACTCCGGCACCTGGTATCAAAGCTTGAACAACGGTCTGATCCAATTCTCGGGTACCTTCGATACCTTCCCACGCTGAAGGCAAGGCAAGCCAAGCAAGAGGCCAAACTCCGCAGCCCGTCCATGATTGATTCCATCGAAACGCAGAAAGCCTGGTTTTTGTTTTCCTTCAGCCTGGGCTGCTGGACCTTGCTGACCTTGCTGCTGAGCCGGCGCAGCGAGCGCCGCAGCCGGCTGACCATGGCCGCCTTTGTGGCGCTCTTGATGCTGCCGCCGCTGAATGCCTATCTGAGCCTGGCGCGCAGCGGCGTGCCCCTGCCCTGGCTGGAAGCCTTGCGCTATCAATTGACATGGGCCTGGGGGCCCTTGATGCTGATCAGTGTGCGCCAGGCCTTGCTGCTGGCACCGGCTTCAGCCCTGCCCACGGCGCTGCACTTCTTGCCCCTGGGCTTGAGCATCGCCGCTGCGGCGGGCGGGGCCAGTTGGCTGGGCGCCCCCGCCTTGGTGTGGGTCTTGCTCGTGCAGGTGCTGAGCTATTGCGGCTATTGCCTTTGGCTGCTGCGCCGGCACAAAAGCAAGCTGCAGCATTTGCTGCAAGACCATCGCAACACCAGCTACTACTGGCTGCTCTACCTGGCATTAGGCCTGTTCGCAGCCACTTGCTTCGATCTGGCGATTTACGCCTTGATCGGGCTGGATATGCTGCCGCCCCAAGCGCTGCTGCAGGGTTCGGCCATGGTGTTGGCGCTGTATGTCAATCTGATCGCCTTGTTCGCCGTCTATCAGCCCGAGACCTTCATTCGGCAAAGCGAAGACAAACAAACGGTGGCGCTCGCCACCGCCACCGAAGCCCAGCCCGCCTTGCGCGCGGTGGAGCTGTCGCCCACGGCAGCCCACGAACTCAGCGAGCGCTTGCAGCAAGTTGTCAGCCTGCACAAGCCGCACCAAGACGAGGCGATGTCGCTGGCCAAGCTGGCCGCCTTGCTGGACATCAGCTCGCACCAACTCTCCGAGCTGCTCAATCTTCATCTGGGCAGCAGCTTCTACGACTACCTGAACGAGCTACGTTACCAAGAAGCGCTGCAGATGTTGGACAGCCAAGACTCGCCGACCTTGACCGTGGCCGACATCGCCTACCGCGCCGGCTTCAACAACCGCAACAGCTTCTACAAGGTCTTCAAGGACAAAACCGGCGCCACGCCCGCTGAGTACCGAAAGACCCGGCGCCGCCAGGCTTGAGCCGCCCAAGCCGCAGTCACCGCGCGCCACATCAGGGCGATCACGCTCCTTCGCTCGCTGAGAGAGCCCCTGACTGGCAAGCGCTAAGGCGGGCGGTCTGTCACTCAAGAACTCGCTAAATAGCCAGCGGGTCCACATCAACTGCCCAGCGCATCAGCCCTTTGTGCTCGCGCTTGAGCGCATGTAGCTCGGGGTTCCACAGCCACAACAGTCGCTGCAAGGCGCTGCGGCTGGGAGCCTCGACCAGCATCTGCATGCGTTCGACGTTAGCAATGCGGGCCACGCTCATCGGGATACAGGGGTAGATCAAGACCTCGGCGGCCTCCGGCAAGGCTTGAGCCCAACGAGCGGCGGCATCCAGAAAAGCCTTGGCCACTTCAGGTGTGCGCGCCTCGGCGCGCAGCATCGCCAAATGCGCAAACGGGGGCAAGCCGGCCGACTCTCGCTCGGCCAGCTGGCTTTTGGCGAAGTCCTCGAAATCATGCTTGGCCAAGGCCTTGTAGAGCGCATGCTCGGGGTGCCAGGTCTGCACCCACATCTCGCTGCGAGCCGCTTGTTCCGCGTCGCGGCCAGCCCGCCCGCCCGCCTGCATCAACAGTGCAAAAAGACGCTCAGGCGCACGGAAGTCGCTGCTGAACAGCGCGCCGTCCGGGTTGACGGCCGCGACAAAAGTGATGCGGCGGAAGTCATGGCCCTTGGTGATCATCTGCGTGCCGACGACGATGTCGACCTCGCCCGCGTGGACGGCGCTCATATGCGCTTCCAGCTCACCCTTGAGCTTGGTCGAGTCGGCATCGATGCGCAGCACGCGCGCGCCGGGCAATTGCTCGCGCAGCTGCTCCTCGAGCCGCTCGGTGCCACGGCCCAAGGGTGCGATGTCCTGGTTGCCGCAGGTCGGGCAGGCACTCGGCACCCGCTCGCTGAAGCCGCAATGGTGGCAGCGCAAGCTGCGATCACCCTTATGGAACACACGCCAGGCGCTGCAATGCGGGCAGTCGCTCTTCCAATTGCATTCGCTGCAATGCAGCACCGGCGCATAGCCACGCCGGTTCAAGAAGATCAGGCTTTGCTCGCCGCGCTCCAGGCGAAGGCGCAAGGCATCCAGCAGCGGCCTTGTCAGCGCCGTCGTCACGCCTTTGCTCAGCGGCATCAAGCGCATATCAAACAGGCGTACGCGCGGCAGCGCACCGCCGCCGATGCGCTCCGGCAAGGCCAGGCGTTTGTAACGTCCCTGATTGGCGTGCTGCCAACTTTCGAGCGAAGGCGTGGCCGAGCCCAAGATGACCGGGATCTTCTCCAGATGCGCGCGGTAGACCGCCAGATCGCGGGCCGAGTAACGGGCACCGTCCTGCTGCTTGTAGGACGGGTCATGCTCTTCGTCGACGACGATCAGGCCCAGCCTGGGCATAGAGGCAAACACCGCCAGCCGCGTGCCCAAGACCAGCTCTGCCTGCCCCTCATGTGCGGCTAACCAGTTACGCAGGCGCTGCGCCGGTGTCAGGCCGCTGTGCAAGGAGACCAGCACGCGGCCGACAAAGCGCTCGGCAAAGCGGGCCTCCAACTGCGGCGTCAAGTTGATCTCTGGCACCAAGACCAAGACTTGGCGGCCCTGCTTCAAGGCGTGCTCGGCGGCGCGCAGATAGACCTCGGTTTTGCCGCTACCGGTAACGCCGTAGAGCAAGACCGGCGCTTGGGCGCCCTTGGCAGTAGCCAAGGCGGGCTCGGTCAGCAGCGCGTCCAGCTGGGCCAGCACTTCGGCCTGGGCGGGGCTCAGCGTGTGTCGGCTCGGGCTGGCTTGAACTGGCGCGGCAATCTGCTCGGCCACCCATTTGCGCATGCGTTTCAGGCGCAGCTGCAACTGCGGGCTCTCAAGTTCGCGCAACTGCGGCGGCAATACCGACAAAGCCACCTCGCCCACCCCGCGTTGGTAATAAGCGGCGGCAAATTCGAGCAGCCGGCACCAGCTCGGGCTCAGCGGCGTCAAACCCTCCAGTACGGCCAAAATGGCGCGCAATTTGCTGGGGTCGGCATACTCGGTCGGCTCAAGAGCCTGCGCGCCGCGCGGCCAAACAATACCCAGTAACTCGCGCTTGCCCAGTGGCACCCGCACCAAACTACCGGGGGCCAGGACCACCTCGGATACATAGTCGAGCGGCCCGCCGATGCCGCTGTGTTGGGGCGCGTCTACGGCCACTTTGATTCGCGGCAAATCTGCTCCGACCGGCGCCCTCATCAGCTGCTGCGCTGTATCAACCATAGGACCTGGCCCGCGCTGACTCAGGCTTTGATTGAACTTTTGCGCTTAAGTGCATGATTTCAAAGGACTCAGCGGCGAATCCACAAAATCTGTGGATAACTTTGTGGGGAAAGTTCTAAGAGTTGGTTTTTACTCAACTTGTCGTCGCCAGGACCCAGGCTTGACCGTTCCCAATATGCCGCAGACAGGCTCTTATAAATCAAGTACTTAGCTCGCAATCGGGAAAACACTTAGCTGCAGTGCAATATCGAAGCTCTTGTCTGCTCGCTCGCCTCAAACTGGGGATAAGTCCCGACCCTAAGTGCTCACTTCACATTCACAAAGCCATCTAATTGGGTTTGAGCGGGCTCAGCCCGCCCCGAATTAGGCCCTTATGCGGCGCGAATGCGCATGCACCTCATCCACCAGCACCGAAACTATTTCAGGCGGGGTGAATTGGCTGATGCCATGCCCCAAATTGAACACATGGCCGTCCCAAGTGCCATCGGCACGACGCGGGTTGCCGAAGCTGTCCAGTACCGCGCGTACCTGCTCGCGCACTGCGTCGGGCGGGGCGAACAAGACGTTCGGGTCCAGATTGCCTTGTAGCGCCACGCGGCTGCCGACTTGGGCGCGCGCACGGCCCAAATTGGCCGTCCAGTCCAGGCCCACCGCATCGGCGCCGGCATCGGCGATCTCGTCCAGCCAGAGCGCGCCACCCTTGGTGAACAGGATGCGCGGGATGCGCTGGCCTTCATGCTCGGTCTTGACCTGCGCCAGCACGCGGCGCGAATAGTCAAGGCTGAAGCGCTGGAACATGCCGTCGGCCAGCACGCCGCCCCAGCTGTCGAACAGCATCACCGCTTGCGCGCCGGCTTCGATCTGTGCGTTCAGGTAAGCGGCTACCGCATCGGCATTGATGCTGAGGATGCGGTGCATCAGATCGGGGCGCGCATACATCAGGCTCTTGACCTGGCGGTAGTCGTCCGAGCCGCCGCCCTCGACCATATAGCAGGCCAGCGTCCAGGGGCTGCCGGAGAAGCCGATCAGCGGCACGCGGCCATTGAGCGCCTTGCGGATCGACGCGACCGCGTCGAACACATAACGCAGTTTTTCCATATCTGGCACCGCCAAGGCATTGACGGCCGCCTCGTCACGCACCACTTTCGCGAATTTGGGGCCCTCCCCGATTTGGAAGGACAGGCCCAGGCCCATCGCGTCCGGCACGGTCAGGATGTCGCTGAACAAAATGGCGGCATCAAGGTCGTAGCGTTCCAACGGCTGCAGCGTCACCTCGGTGGCGTAATCGCGATTGGTGGCCAGGCCCATAAAGCTGCCGGCCTTGGCGCGGGTGGCGCGGTACTCGGGCAAGTAGCGCCCGGCCTGACGCATCAGCCAGACAGGGGTGTAGTCGGTGGGCTGGCGCAGGCAAGCGCGCAGAAAGGTGTCGTTCAGAAGAGGTGCATGCATAGTGCGGGGATTATCCAATGCGCCGCGCCTATTCTTGGGGCTGACGCCAGCGGCTTTGCGGCTAATCAATACAGCAGTACGCTCGCTCCTGGCAAATTGGAGGTTTCCCATGCACAGACGCCAGCTCCTCTGCGCTTCGGTTTTCGGTCTCTTGCTGCTGCGCCATGGCCGGCCAGCACTCGCCGCCGACAGCAACATCCTCCTCGCCAACGTCTATCGCGAAGGCATAGACCCCGCCGACTACTGGGTCAGCGAGAAGCTGGATGGCGTGCGCGGGATTTGGGATGGCCAGACCTTGCGTCATCGCAGCGGCAATCCGGTGCATGCGCCGAAGTGGTTCACCGATGCGCTGCCCCCGGTACCGCTGGACGGCGAGTTATCGATTGCGCGCCAGAGTTTCGACAAGCTTTCCGCCATCGTGCGAAGGGATGTGCCCATCGACGAGGAATGGCGGCAGGTGCAATACATGATCTTTGAAATGCCCGATGCGCCGGGCAGCTTTACCGAGCGCATCGCGCTGATGCACGCCACCATCAGCAAGGCCAATATCAATCACGGCGCGCCCTGGCTGCGGCCGGTCGAGCAATTTCGCGTCGCCGACCGCAGGGCGCTCGCGGCCAAGCTAAAAGAGCTCGTCAAGCTCGGTGCCGAAGGGCTGGTGCTGCACCGGGCCGAGGCAGCCTATGTGACCGGTCGCAGCGACGTGCTGCTGAAGCTCAAACCTATGCTGGACACCGAAGCGACCGTCGTTGGCCACATGCCCGGCAAGGGACGCCATTTGGGCAAGATGGGGGCCTTGCTGCTGGAGACGCCCGAGGGGCGGCGCTTTCGTCTCGGCAGCGGGTTTTCCGATGCCGATCGCGCCAATCCACCACCGATTGGTACCGTGGTGACCTATCGTTACCGTGATCTGACTTCGACGGGCTTGCCGAAGTTTGCAAGCTATCTGAGGGTGCGGGAAAGCTTCTGAGTCGGTACGAGGCAGGTCGGGAAGTAACGCGTTTCTTTGCAACACCACAAAGACGCTGCGATACTGCGCCCGATCTTGATTCTGATCAGGGCGACACCACCTGCGGGGTGGTTCCAATCACCGACCGGAGGATTTCAAAATGTTTTCATCATTGCTCAAACGTGGCGCCATTGCCGCCACCTTGCTGGCAAGCGCACTCACGCTGTCCGGCTGCGGCTACAACCAATTCCAGAGCCTGGACGAGCAGGTGAACGCAGGCTGGTCCGAGGTGCTGAATCAATATCAGCGCCGCGCCGACTTGATCCCGAACATCGTCAACACCGTCAAGGGCGAGGCCAACTTCGAGCAGGAAACCCTGACCAAGGTGGTCGAGGCGCGCGCCAAGGCAACCAGCATCCAGGTCACGCCCGAGCTGGCCAATGACCCCGAGGCGATGAAGAAGTTCCAGGCCGCGCAGGGCGAAGTTTCCAGCGCCCTGAGCCGCTTGATGATGATCACCGAGAACTACCCTAACTTGAAGGCCAATCAGGGCTTCCAGGATCTGCGCGTGCAGTTGGAAGGCACGGAAAACCGCATCACCGTGGCGCGCAATCGCTATATCAAGACGGTCACCGAGTACAACACCCACGCCCGCAGCTTCCCCAACAACCTGACCGCGATGGTGATGGGCTACAAGGTCAAGCCCAACTTCACGGTCGAGAATGAAGCCGCGATCAAGGTGGCGCCAACCGTCAGCTTTGACAAGCCAGCCGGCAAATAAGGTCAGCGATGCTCGCCCGACTGCTTTCGCTGGTCTTGGGTCTGTGCCTGAGCCTTTGCCTACCGGCATGGGCGCAAGAAGAAGTGAAAGTGCCGGCGCTAAGTGGCCGCGTGATCGACCAGACCGGCACACTCAGCGCGGAGCAGCAAGCGGCACTGAGTGCCAAGCTGGCCGCTTTTGAGGCCGAGGCTGGCTCGCAACTGGTGATTCTGATCGTGCCGACGGTGGCGCCGGAGGACATCACGTCCTATGCCCAGCGGGTCGGCGAGACCTGGAAGATCGGTCGCAAGGATGTGGGCGACGGCCTCTTGCTGCTGGTCGCCAAGAATGACCGCAAGGTCCGCATCGAGGTGGCCAAGACACTGGAGGGCGCTGTGCCCGACCTGGCGGCGCGGCAGATCATTCAAAACGCCATCACCCCGGCCTTCAAGAAGAATGACTACGCTGGCGGCCTGAATTTGGCCGTCGACCAGTTGGCGATGCGCATACGCGGGGAAGAATTGCCGGCGCCGAAGAAACAAGGCGGCCAGGGGCAGAAAAGCAATGGCTTCAGCTTCGAAGAGTTGGGCGCCTTGTTCTTCATCGGCGTGCCCGTCTTGGGTGGCATTCTGATCGGTATCTTTGGCCGCAAGCTCGGTAGCGTGCTAACCGGCGGCGCGGCAGGCGCGCTGGGCTGGTTCTATGCTTCCAGTCTCTTGGTCGCAGGTTTGGCCGGCATTGCGTCGATGATTCTTGTCGGCGTGATGGGCGTCGGCGCAGGCCGCGGAGTCGGTAGGCGCGGCGGTGGATCGGGTGGCCCGGTGATTTGGGGTGGCGGCGGCGGTGGAGGCGGCGGTTTTGGTGGCGGCGGTGGCGGAGGTGGTTTTTCTTCCGGTGGCGGCGGCGATTTTGGTGGCGGCGGCGCCTCGGGAGATTGGTGAATATGCCTCAACAACAGCTCAAGAAACCATTGCTGAGCCGGATGCTCAAGCATCGCTGGACCGATCAGACCGACCTGCGGCGCGCGCTACCTGCGGCTTCGATCGCCGGGCTGGAAGCCCGCATTCGTGCCAGCGAATCCAGGCACAGTGGCGAGATCTGCGTCTGTGTCGAAGCCGGCTTGCCAATGTCCTACCTGAGCAAGCGCCTGAGTGCTCGGCAAAGAGCGGTGACCTTGTTCGGCAAACTGCGCATCTGGGATACAGAGGCCAATAACGGCGTGCTGATTTATCTGCTGCTGGCCGACCGAGCGATTGAGATCGTGGCCGACCGAGGCCTCAATGCCCGCGTCAGCGAGGCTCAATGGGCCGGCATCGTTGCAACGCTGCGGAGCAGCTTGACTAAAGCTGAATTTGAGCAGGGTCTGCAAGCGGCGATTGACGCCGTCGATGCGCTGTTGCAGGCTGAATTCCCGTTGGCAGCCGGGCATAGCAATCCGAACGAATTGTCTGACGCGGTGGTAATTCTCTAGTTGGACGGCTTCGGCCCTACTTGATGGGCCGATGCTTGCTACCGAAGTGTTCAAGCAAGGGTGCGTGGCCCAAGGGGCCAAACTTCAGCTTGGGCTGCGGTACCGTTACGTCGGGCAGGTGATCCAATAGATGACGGATCAAGGCCAACCGGCCGCGCCGCTGGTCATTGAAGTCCACCAGCGCCCAAGGCGCTTGACGCGTGTGGGTGGCGTTCAGCATCACATCGCGTGCCTCGCCATACTGCTTGTACAGGCGCCTCGCCTCTAAGTCGATCGGTGATAGCTTCCAGCGCTTGAGCGGGTCGGCCAGGCGCTCGGCAAAGCGCAATTCCTGCTGCTCCTGGTCGACCGTCAGCCAATACTTGAACAGCAACACGCCGTCGTCAACCAGCATCTTTTCAAACACCGGCACCTGCTTCAAGAACGCCGCCGTCTGCGCTGGCGTGCAAAAGCCCATCACGGTCTCGACGCCGGCCCGGTTGTACCAGCTGCGGTCAAACAAGGCGATCTCGCCGGCTGCCGGCAAATGCGGCACATAGCGCTGGAAGTACCACTCACCGCGCTCGCGGTCGCTCGGTTTGCCCAGAGCCACCGTCCGGCATTGGCGCGGGTTGAGCGTCTCGGAGATCGCCGAAATAACACCGCCCTTGCCGGCGGTATCGCGCCCCTCCACCAGCACCACCAAGCGCTGCCCCTTGTGCTGCAGCCAATGCGCCATTGCATTGAGCTCCAGATGCAGGGGGATCAACTGTTCGAGATAGTCGCTCTTGCTGAGCTTGGCGACAGAATTGCCGTTGGAACTCGTCTTGCCCTTGCCTGCAGTTTTGCCAGCCATCTTGCTAACTCCCAAATGAGTTGCCAGCTTAAGTCAGGCTTGCACTTCAGGGCAAGAGAAAACGGTCAGAGCAGGGTCAGCGTTTGCATGCCGGCCCAGCTTTCACCCGCCGCCAGACGCAAGGGTGCCTCAATCGCTGCCGCCTCGACACACAGCATGTGCTTGTAGCCATCGGCCGGCATATCGGCCAGCGCCGCGCATTTCTCGGCACCCGGGTTCCACACCACGGCATCCTCAAAGCCTTGTTGCGCAATCTGCAGACGCCGCTCGCTTGTGGCCAAGCGCTCTTTCAGTGTCATGCTTTCGCGCACGCGGTGGTAGATGCGGTCGAGATCGCCGCCAGGTAGCAGCAGATCCACCCGCTGGACCTTCTCCATCTCATCGACCGAGTCCCAGTAGCGCATCGCGGTCAAGCCTTGCAGGCTGGTCGAGTCGATATCGGCGACGCGCAAGTAACTGTGCAGCGCGCTGGTGAATTCGAAGGCCTCTTCGCCCTTGTTTTCGCAGGCGAGCTCGATCTGGATCTCCCGCCCGCTGATGCGCACACTCAGTTCCAGCTCGAAGGCATGGGGCCAGAACATGCGCGTGGCCGCGTCGTCGCACAAGCGCAGCACGGCCAATGCATCATCCTTGCCCTGCTCGGCCATCACCAAGACCCAGGGCTTGGTGCGTGCAAAACCATGGCGCTGCAAGGGGCCGCGAGCGGCGAACTGCGGAAAAATCACCGGCACGCCGCCGCGAATCGCTTGGCCCGAGGCGAAGGCGGACTTGGGCGACATATAGAGCTGCTCATCTGCGCCGGCCGGTTGCCAAGAAACCAAGTGGCCGCCATGCAGCAGCACAGTGGCGCGGGCGCCATCGGGGGAAACAAGTTCGATGGCGTCCATGCCATGAACACGGGAAAGAGCAATGGGCTTGGACATGGCGTTTACTTCGGTTTGTCTATGAAAAACGCCCGCCCGACTTGCGTCGGCGGGCGTTGCCTAATCAGTTGAGGACAGAGCTACTCGCTTGCGCTCGGGCGGTCTGTCCCCAATACCATTAGTTCTTGCGGAACTTGCGCAGCGCAGCGATCTGGGCGGCCATCGCAGCGAATTCGCCTTGCGCCTTGGCAAAGTCGATATCTGTCTTGGCGTTCTTCATCGCTTCTTCGGCCAATGCCTTGGCTTCAACGGCCTTGGCTTCGTCCAGGTCCTTACCGCGAATCGCGGTGTCGGCCAGAACAGTGACACGGCCCGGCTGCACTTCCAGCAAGCCACCAGCCACGAAGACAAACTCTTCCTGGCCGTTGTCGGCGCGCTGGATGCGCACAGCACCCGGCTTGATGCGAGTGATCAGCGGCGCGTGGTTAGGCAAGATGCCCAACTCACCGCTTTCACCCGGCAGTGCAACAAACTTGGCTTCGCCGGAGAAGATTTGCTCTTCGGCGGAGACCACATCGACATGGATGGTTGCCATCTTGAATCTTCCTTAGCGTTGAGGTGGAGAACTGTGCTGAATCGGGGAGGTCTTGGTCTCCCCGCTTTGATCAGCCCAGCTTCTTCGCCTTTTCGAACGCTTCGTCGATGGTGCCCACCATGTAGAAGGCCTGCTCTGGCAGGTGATCGCATTCGCCGGCAACAATCATCTTGAAGCCGCGGATGGTTTCCTTCAAAGGCACGTACTTGCCAGGCGAGCCGGTGAAAACCTCGGCCACGTGGAAAGGCTGCGACAAGAAGCGCTGGATCTTGCGAGCGCGGGACACCGACAGCTTGTCTTCAGGCGACAGCTCGTCCATACCCAGAATCGCAATAATGTCGCGCAGTTCCTTGTAGCGCTGCAGCACTTGCTGAACGCCACGGGCGGTCAGGTAATGCTCTTCGCCGACCACGTTCGGGTCCAGCTGACGCGAGGTCGAGTCGAGCGGGTCCACGGCGGGGTAGATACCCAGCGAAGCGATGTCACGCGACAACACCACGGTGGAGTCCAAGTGGGCGAAAGTCGTCGCAGGCGATGGGTCGGTCAAGTCATCCGCTGGCACGTAAACGGCCTGGATGGACGTGATCGAACCGACCTTGGTCGAAGTGATCCGCTCTTGCAAGCGGCCCATTTCTTCGGCCAGCGTTGGCTGGTAACCCACGGCGGAAGGCATACGACCCAACAGCGCGGACACTTCGGTACCGGCCAAGGTGTAGCGATAGATGTTGTCCACGAAGAACAGCACATCCTTGCCTTCGTCACGGAAGGACTCGGCGATCGTCAGACCGGTCAAGGCCACGCGCAGACGGTTGCCTGGAGGCTCGTTCATCTGACCGTAAACCATCGCGACCTTGGAGTCCTCGAGCTTCTCGAGGTTCACCACGCCGGAGTCGGCCATCTCGTGATAGAAGTCGTTACCTTCACGAGTACGCTCGCCCACACCCGCAAACACCGACAGACCGCTGTGGGCCTTGGCGATGTTGTTGATGAGTTCCATCATGTTCACGGTCTTGCCCACACCGGCGCCACCGAACAGACCCACCTTGCCGCCCTTGGCGAACGGGCAGATCAAGTCGATCACCTTGATGCCGGTTTCCAACAGCTCTTGCGACGGGCTCAGCTCGTCGTAAGCAGGGGCTGCGCGGTGGATGGACGCGACTTGCGTCGCTGCCACAGGGCCGCGCTCGTCGATGGGCGCGCCCAGCACGTCCATGATGCGACCCAGGGTCGCCTTGCCGACTGGAACTTGAATGTTCTCGCCGGTATTGAAAACTTCGGTGCCGCGGCGCAGGCCGTCCGACGATCCCAAAGCGATGGTGCGCACGATCCCGTCGCCCAGCTGCTGCTGAACTTCCAGGGTCAGGGTGCTACCGTTCATCTTCAGCGCGTCATAGATCTTGGGCATCTGGCTGCGTGGGAATTCCACGTCCACCACGGCGCCAATGCACTGAACGATCTTGCCAACGGCGTTGGTTTGAGTGTTCGACATATCGATTCCTTAAAACAATCAGTATTCGTTGCGTATGGTTTGGCGATTGGCAGGCATCAGCCCACCGCAGCCGCTCCGCTGACAATCTCTGACAACTCTTTGGTGATGGCTGCTTGGCGGGTCTTGTTATAGATCAGCTTCAGCTCACCAATCAAGGTGCCGGCGTTGTCGGTCGCGGCCTTCATCGCCACCATGCGTGCCGATTGCTCGGACGCCATGTTTTCTGCCACGGCCTGGTAGACCAGCGCTTCGGCATAACGCACCAGCAACTCGTCAATCACCGCCGCCGCGTCGGGCTCGTACAGATAGTCCCAAGCGTGAGCTGGGGAACCATCGGCATTGGCCGTCTTCATGCTATCGGTCGTCAAAGGCAGCAACTGCTTGATGACGGTTTCCTGCTTCATCGTGTTGATGAATTGGGTGTAGCAGAGGTAGACGGCGCTCAACTTGCCTTCGGCGTACGCGTCGAGCAAAACCTTGACCGGTCCGACCAGCTTTTCGATGTGCGGCTTGTCGCCCAGATGAGTGACCTGAGCCACCACCTTCGCGCCGATGCGGTTCATGAAGCCCAAGCCCTTGTTGCCGATGGCAACGACTTCGGCTTTTTGACCGGCAGCCTCAAGATCTTTCAGCTTGGTCGTGGTCGCACGCAACAAGTTGGTGTTCAGACCGCCGCAAAGGCCTTTGTCCGTCGTCACCACCACGAAGCCGGCAACTTTCGCGCCGGGGTTGGCGGTCAAGAAGGCATGCTTGTACTCGGGGTTAGCCTGGGCGAGATTGGCGGCGATGTTGCCGATCTTCTCGCTGTAAGGGCGACCCGCACGCATGCGCTCCTGAGCCTTGCGCATCTTCGACACCGAGACCATTTCCATGGCCTTGGTGATCTTCTTGGTGCCTTCGACCGACTTGATCTTGCCGCGAATTTCCTTGCTTGATGCCATGATTTCTCCTTTTCAGATTGGGTGAATTTTCAAGCTCACCCAGTCAATGGCATTAAGCGAAGGACTTCTTGAACGCGGTGATTGCAGCGTTCAACTCGGCTTCGGCATCCTTGTCCATGGCCTTGTCGGCTTCCAGCTTGGCCAACAGAGCGGCGTGGCTGGTCTTCAGGAATTGATGCAGACCCGACTCGAAAGCCAGAACCTTGTTCACCGGCAGGCTGTCCATGAAGCCCTTGTTGACCGAGTACAGCGTCGCGCCCATCAGGCTGATGGTTTGCGGCGAGTACTGAGCCTGCTTGAGCAACTCGGTCACGCGAGCACCGCGGTCCAGCTGCTTGCGGGTGGACTCGTCCAGATCGGAAGCGAACTGCGCGAACGCAGCCAATTCACGGTACTGGGCCAGGTCGGTACGGATACCGCCGGACAGGTTCTTGACCAACTTGGTTTGCGCAGCGCCACCGACTCGCGACACCGAAATACCAGCGTTGATCGCAGGGCGGATACCAGCGTTGAACAGCGAGGTCTCCAAGAAGATCTGGCCGTCGGTGATCGAAATCACGTTGGTTGGCACGAAGGCAGACACGTCACCGGCTTGCGTTTCAATGATAGGCAGCGCGGTCAAAGAACCGGTCTTGCCCTTCACTTCGCCCTTGGTGAAGGCTTCGACGTAGTCGGCGTTCACGCGGGCAGCACGCTCCAGCAGACGGCTGTGGAGATAGAACACGTCGCCAGGATAGGCTTCACGGCCTGGTGGACGGCGCAGCAGCAACGACACCTGACGGTAAGCCACGGCTTGCTTTGACAGATCGTCATAAACGATCAGCGCGTCTTGACCGCGGTCGCGGAAGTACTCGCCCATCGTGCAGCCGGAGTAGGCCGAGACGTACTGCATCGCAGCCGATTCGGAGGCCGAGGCCGCCACGACGATGGTGTAAGCCATTGCGCCGTTGGCTTCCAGAGCGCGCACCACGTTCTTGATCGACGAAGCCTTCTGGCCGATCGCAACGTAGACGCAGGTCATGTTCTGACCCTTCTGGTTGATGATGGCGTCGATCGCGACAGCCGTCTTACCCGTCTGGCGGTCACCAATGATCAGCTCGCGCTGACCACGGCCAACCGGCACCATCGAGTCAATCGACTTCAGGCCGGTCTGCATTGGCTGGTCAACCGACTTACGGGCGATCACGCCTGGAGCGACCTTTTCGATCACGTCCGTCATCTTGGCGTTGATCGGGCCCTTGCCGTCGATCGGGTGACCCAAGGCATTGACCACACGGCCAATCAACTCAGGGCCGACCGGCACTTCCAGAATACGGCCCGTGCACTTGACGGTGTCGCCTTCGGAGATGTGCTCGTAGGCACCCAAAATCACGGCGCCGACCGAGTCGCGCTCGAGGTTCAAGGCCAGACCGAAGGTCTGGCTGCCGTCTGCAGCAGCCGGGAACTCCAGCATTTCGCCTTGCATCACCTCGGACAAACCGTGGATGCGGACGATGCCGTCGGACACAGACACCACGGTGCCCTGGTTGCGGACGTCCGTCGAAGTGCCAAGGCCCTCGATGCGGCTCTTGATCAATTCGGAAATTTCAGCAGGATTCAGATTCATTGCTATAGCTCCCAGCTGGCCTGCGCTCGGTTTCCAGAGCGCTCGGCACAGGGATGAATGAAGGGTGAAATTGCGCTCAAGGCCATCAGGCCGTGAGCGCTACTTTCATGCGTTCCAGACGGTACTTGACCGAGGTGTCCAGCACCTCATCGCCAACCACCACCCGAATGCCGCCAATCAGTGACGGCTCCAAGACGACCTGTGCGTCGAGCTTGCGTGCGAAACGCTTCTCCAGCGACACCATCACCTCGGCCAATTGGGCCGCATCGATGGGGTAAGCGCTGTAGATCAAAGCGTCCGCCACGCCGGCTGCGGCATTGGCCAAGACATGGAATTGCTGCACCACGGCGGGCAAAGCGCTCAAGCGGCCGTTCGCGATGACCGTGCGCAGAAAGTTCTGCACGCCTTCGGCCAGGTCGAGCTTGGCGGTTTGCGCGGTGACCGCGTAAACCTGCTCGGCCGTAGCCTTGGGGTGGTCAGCAAATGCGAGCAGCTCAGGCGCCTCGGCCACTTGGGCCAAGGCATCGAGCTGCAAGCCCCAAGCCTTGACGTCATGCTTGCGCGCTACTTGAAACAGCGCTTCGGCGTAAGGTCGTGCAATGGTTGCGAGCTCGGCCATGCTTACAGCTCCGTCTTCAAGCGACCCAGCAACTCAGCGTGCACAGAGGCATTGACCTCGCGCTGCAGAATTTGCTCGGCACCCTTGACGGCCAGCGCGGCGACTTGCTCGCGCAAGACCTCACGGGCACGCACGGATTGCGCTTCGGCTTCGGCTTGAGCGTCGGCCACGATCTTGGCGGCCTTCTCTTCGGCTTGGCCGGCTGCAGCTGCCACGATTGCTGCGGCACGCTTTTCAGCGTCGGCCAGCAGCTTGGTGGTTTCGCCACGGGTCAGCGCCAATTGCTCGTCGACCTTCTTGTTGGCGTTAGCCAACTCAGCCTTGGCCTTGTCGGCCGCAGCCAGACCTTCGGCGATTTTTGCGGCGCGCTCATCCAAGGCCTTCATCATTGGAGGCCAGATGAAGCGCATGGTGAACCATACAAGGATCGCAAAAACGATCGCTTGCAGGAACAGTGTTGCGTTGATATTCACAGAGCTATCCTTTCAACCGTGAACGGTTGGCGCATCAATTAATTAGATGGCGAAAGGCTTGGCGAATGCGAACAGCAGAGCGATAGCCACACCGATCAGGAACGCGGCGTCGATCAGACCAGCCAAGATGAACATCTTGGTTTGCAGTTCGTTCATCAGCTCAGGCTGGCGAGCCGAAGCTTCCAGGAACTTGCCGCCCATCAAAGCGATACCGATAGAAGCGCCCAATGCGCCCAGACCAACGATGAGACCGCAAGCCAGTGCTACGAGACCGAGAATGTTTTCCATGATTTGCTCCAGAAGGAAAGGTAAGTAAAAAGAAAAGGAAACGAGAGAAAAAACGAACTATCCGATGTTCGGTCGCAGATCAATGTTGATCGTGCGCCTGGCCCGTGTAGATCAAGGTCAGCATCATGAAGATGAAGGCCTGCAAGGTGATGATCAGGATGTGGAACAGCGTCCACACCGTACCAGCCACCAAATGGCCCAGACCCAGCCAGAAGCCACCCGACAGCGGGTTCAACTCCCAGGCCCAGACGCCACCCATCAGCGCGATCAGCATAAACACCAGCTCACCCGCAAACATATTGCCGAACAACCGCATGCCGTGCGAGACGGTCTTGGCAGCGAACTCGATCAGCTGCATCAGGAAGTTGATCGGATACAAGAACCATTTGTCGCCGAATGGAGCGGCCAGCAATTCATGTGTCCAGCCGCCAATACCCTTGATCTTGATGCTGTAGAAGAAGCACATGATCAGCACGCTGGTCGACAGGCCCAGCGTCGTCGACAAGTCGGCGGTTGGCACCACACGCATATAAGCGTGATGCGGATCGTGGCCCATGGAACCAAACACTTTGGCCCACAAGGCTGGCAGCAGGTCAACCGGCAGCATGTCCATGAAGTTCATCAGGAAGATCCAGACAAACACGGTCAATGCCAGAGGGCCGATCACCTTGCGGCTGGCGGCGTTGTGAATCACGCCCTTGGCCTGGTTCTCGACCATTTCGGACAAGATTTCGACCGCAGCCTGGAAGCGGCCAGGGACGCCGGAAGTCGCCTTGCGCGCAGCACGCCACAAGACGAAACAACCCAACACACCCAGGATCACTGCATAGATCAGCGAGTCCAGATTGAACAAGCTGAAGTCAACGATGCTGGTCTGCTTGACCAATTCACCCTTGAAATTCATCTGCATATGCTGCAGGTGATGCTGGATGTATTCCCCAGCGTTGGGTCCTTGCCCGTGTCCTTCGGCTGCCATCGTTAGTTTCCGTCCTGCGTATTTACTAAATTTGACTCGTCCGACCCTGCCAAAGCAGAGCCAACCAATTTACTTTCAAGCACCCGACCAATCCCGCCAGCATTGCCAGCCAATTCAAATCCGGCACCCAAACCGCTGCCACCGCCAAAATGGCAACAGCCGTCATGATCTTGATCAACTCCCAGAACATGAACCCCAGCACCGCAGCCGCCGGCATTCCTCTGAAGAGCCTGGTCATTCCCCACGCCATCAAGGCATTGGGAAAAACCACTGCAGCCGCCCCCCAAAGAGCCGACTGCGCTGTTTTGCTTTGCCCGGTCACCAGATAGGCAAGTACGGCAATCGCCACACCCGCCAAAGCCTGAATCCCGACCAATCGCCAAACCGAAATCGGCGGATGCTTTAGCCTCAAGGCCTGCGCTTGTTCTCGCGTCAGGGTCTTGAAAGGCAGCTCCTCGGCCTCATCCTCTTTGACATCGCCCCATGCATCTTTTTTGTCATCCCAATCAGCGCTGGCCGGAGAGACTTTGGATCTTTCCGCTTGCACTGGTCTGGTCATAAACGTCTGATGAATGTCGGCAAAACCCAAAGATTATATGTGGAAACCCGTAGGTTTCCGAGAAGACCCTTAGCGAAGGCTCAAGATGGACCCGTGACTTCCGACACAGGCGACCTGATCGAAGCTCAGAGCTTGAGTAGATTGGGGGCAAGCCCGGCCACTTCGACGCGCACTTTCAGCACACAACCCGCAAGGGGCTGCGCCGCCAATTCTTCGGCCGAGCGGCCCTCGCTGGCGGTGGTGATGTAGAGCGTGCGCAGGTCGACACCCCCGAAAGTGGGCATGGTCGGGCAGCGTACTGGCAGGCGCAGTTCACGCAAGACCTGACCCTGGGGCGACAACCTCAGCAGGCGCTGGCCCTCAAACATCGCCACCCAGTAGCAACCCTCGACATCCACGGCGGCGCCGTCGGGGCGGCCGCCATATTGATCCAAGGCTTCACCGGCCGTGCGCTGGGCGAACTTGGCGAACAATGTCCGCTCGCCGATGGCACCGGTCGCAAGGTCAAAATCCAAGACATAGATTTCATGCGCCTTGGTGTCAGACCAATACATCTTGCGCTGATCAGGGCTCCAGGCCACACCGTTGGAGGTCACGATGCCCTCGGCCATGGACTCGAAACACCCGCTCGCATAACGATATAGACCGGCGTGGGGAGCACGCGCGTCATCGATGGTGCCGATCCAGAAGCGGCCTTGCGCATCGGGCTTTCCATCGTTGAAACGCTGCTTTGTCCTGTCAAACGGCGCGGGCGCCAGCTGCCGGTGCGCGCCCGTCTCGGTGTTCAAATGCCACAGACCATTGCGTTGCGCCACGGCCAAGCCGCCGCCTTCCATCAAAGCGATGCAACCGGGCTCGCTGTCCAATTGCCAATGACGCAGCTCCGCCGTGGCTGGATCAAGTCGCAGAACCTGGCGCTTTGGGATATCGACGTAATAGAGGCATTGCTCGGCAACGCTCCAGAGTGGCGATTCGCCCAAAGCGGCAATAGCAGGGCCGGCGGCCTCGATTTGATAGAGCGTTGAGTCTGAAGCATTCATCTTGGCAAATTGGTCTGGCGGCGCGATCAGGTGCGCAAGCTGCGATGCTAAGGCTGTAACTCGACGTAACTCAAACCACGCCTCGATCAGCCCAAATCCACCTTCAAATAATGCGCACCCGGAATCGGATTGAAGTAATAAGGCGGCACCGACTCAAAGCCCAGACTTTCGTACAGCCCGCGCGCCGACTCCATATCGTCCAAGGTGTCCAGCAGCATAGACGAGTAGCCGGCCTGAGTCGCCGCATCAATCAAGCCCTGGGCCAATAAACGCCCGAGGCCAAAGCGGCGGAAAGCAGGACGCACAAACAGGCGCTTCATCTCGCAGGCATTCACGTAGTCGACATCGAGCAAGGGCCGAAAGCCGCCGCAGCCCGCGACCTGACCGTCCACCATGGCCAGCAGCATGATGCCGCCGGGCGCTTCGTACTGCCCCGGCAGACATTGCAGTTCCGCCTCAAAATCCTGAAAACACAGGTCGATATCCAGGCTGGCGGCATAGTCGCGCAGGATCCGGCGGGTCGATTCCCAATCGTCGGCCGAAGCGGGCGTAATGAGCGAAATGTCGGGGTTGTTCATGGGGAAAGATGTACGGCTGCTCGCAGTGTACTCAGGCGAATCGACATCAAACCGTCTCCAGGCTGACCAGCAAATACACCGCCGCGATACATGCCCCCAACAATGTCAGGGCAAACAGACGGGTTGCCAAACTGTCTATGGTCGCCGGCACAGCGCTAGGCAACTGTTTGTCGCCGCTGATCATCGGCCCGATCAAATCGTTGCGATGCCGCAAGCGGTAGAAGACGATCGCGGCCACATGCAGGCCGACCAAAGCGAACAAGCCCCATTGACCGTAGCTCTTGTGATACGAGGTCCAGGCCAGACTGAGTTCCCCCGATACAAAACGGATCAAGGGGCCGGTGCTGGCGATTTCGTCGTCGGCAATCAAACCCGAACCCACCTGCACCAGCAGCCATGCCAACATGGCCAAGACCGAATAAGCCCCCAGTGGGTTGTGACCGACCTCGAAGTGATCGTCCGCCTTGGGCCGGCCTTGCAAATAACGCAACAAGGCTGCCGGCGAATAGACAAAGCTGCTAAAACGCGACCAGCGCCCGCCGACCAAGCCCCAGAGAATCCGAAAAGCCACCAGCGCCAGCACCGCATAGCCCAGTCTCATATGCCAAGCCACGGCATTGCCGCCAACCTTGGCACTGATGACCGAGCCCAAAACACAAATTACCAAAGCCCAATGAAACAGCCGTGTCGGCAAGTCCCAAATCCTGACCGGACCCAACAAGTCTTTGCGCACGTTTTTTTGCATAACTACTCCGTGGCGTGGTGAGCAACCATAACCCAAGCGGCACGCCCTGCAAAGATAGAGTTTGCTGTCTACACTGCACCAAGCCGGCGGCTGAACGCGCCGGCTCAACCCGCCAGCTAAAGCACCACCAACCCCAAGGATGCCAGCATGAAGAGAAAACTCCTGATCGGCCTAACCTGCCTGACCGGCCTCTGCGCAGCCCTGCCCGCCAGCGCGCAGTTCGCCAAGCCAGAAGACGCCGTCAAATACCGCAAGGCCGCTTTCACCGTGATGGCCAATCACTTCGGCCGCATTTCCGCGATGGCCCAAGGCAAGGTGCCATTTGACGCTGCCGCGGCCAGCGCCAATGCCGAAATCGTGGCCACAATGGCCATGCTGCCTTTCTCGGCCTTCCCAGAAGGCACGCATGGCACAGACAAGGGCACACCCAAGGCCAGCGTGTGGAGCGAGCGCGCCAAGTTTGATGAAGGCGCAAAGGCCCTGCAAGCAGAGTCCGTCAAGCTTGTCGCCGCAGCCAAGTCGAACAATTTAGATGCGCTGAAGGCAGCTATGGGCAACACAGGCAAGACCTGCAAGTCCTGCCACGACAACTTCCGTAACGAGTGATTTAGGCGAGCAAAGAACAGGTCGGCTTCAAGGCATGCCGTTGCGGCCATGCATCATGAAGCCCGGCCTTGCCGCCAAACGCTCGCAATAGTCCGCGATGGCGGGCAATTCCGGACGGCCGTGCGCCTCCAAAGGCGCCATCAACCAACGCTGCGCCGACAAACCCAAGACCACATCCGCCAGGCTGAAGTTATCACCGGCCACAAAGGCGCCGGTCTGTTCCAGGCGCCGCGCCAGGATTTCGACATGGCGGTTCCAGCCCGCCACGCCGGCGGCCAACAAAGCGGCGTCCTGATGCGCCGGGCTTTGCCGCACCAGACTCATGAAGGCATAGCGCCATGAGTTATTGAACTCGCCGGCCTGCCAGTCCATCCACTGCTCGACGATGGCGCGCTCTTTAGGTGCTGCCGGCAGCAAATCAAACCGCTGCTCGCGGGCCGCCAAGTAACGGCATATGCTGTTGGACTCCCACAGCACAAAGTCGCCGTCGATCAAGACCGGCACCATGGCGTTCGGGTTCAAGGCCAGGAACTCGGGCGCATCGGTCGCTTGGAAGCCGGAGCCCCAGTCCTCACGCTCAAAGTCGAGGCCGAGTTCGGCGCAAGTCCAGAGCACTTTGCGAACGTTAATGGAGGTGGCTTTGCCAAGAATTTTCATGATGGTAGGAATGGCTAGGGAATAACAAAAACGCCTTCAACCTGAGGCTGACTCGGCGAAGCCGAGCGCAACCCTGCGGGTCGAGTTCGAGCTCTTCTGGTGATCACCCACTTCGGCTGCGCCGAAATGAGTGCTCCCCGAAGAAAAGCGCCTTCAGCCTTCGGCTGACTCGGCAAAGCCGAGCACGACCCTGCGGGTCGAGGCGCTTTTCTTTTCAATCTTCGTGACGAAGATGGGGCCGATTTCGGCGGTGTTGGCAATATGCGTGCCGCCACAAGGCTGGAGATCCACGCCTTCGATGTTCAATACCCGCACCCGCCCCATGCCGCGCGGCGGCTGCACACTCATGCTGCGCACCAGACCCGGATTGGCATCCAGCTCGGCCTCGCTGATCCAAGCTTGACTGACCGGGTGCGCCCCTTCGACCAAGCGGGCCAGCCCCGCTGTCAACTCTTCCTTGCTCAAGGCCTCGGTCATGTGAAAGTCCAGCCGCGCATAACTCGGCGTGATTGAGCAACCATCAACCGGATGCGGCACCAGCGCGCACAGCAGATGGGTGGCCGAATGAAAGCGCATCAAGGCATGGCGGCGCTGCCAGTCCAGGCGGGCCGTCACAGCAAGCCCCGCCTGCAGACCCGCCAGCAAGGCGTCCTGGCCGGGCGCCGGCAGGTGCAGGATCTCGCCCTCAGCGCCCTCTCCCTTGCCCTTGCGGGTGTCGGCAATGGCGATCACTCGGCCATCGGCCAAGAGCAGCTCGCCCGCATCGCCAGCCTGCCCGCCACCCAAGGGATAAAACACCGTCCGATCCAGGAGCAGGCCGCGCTCATCGATGCGCAGCAGTCTGGCTGCACATTCGCGCAAGGTGGAGTCCTCTCGAAACAGCTCTTCGGTTTGCGCCATCGTTGTTCAACCTTTAAGTCATCAATTGCAGCGAAACAAGCCCCAATGGCGTCTGCAGCTGAGCGTGCACATGCGCCTCTCCGGTCTCGACAAGCAAACCCGCCAGCAGCGCCGGCTGCGGCAAGCTCAGCTCGAATTTGCACAGGTTCACAGTCGCGCCGGCTAGCCCATCTGCCGGATGCACCTCGCCCCACTCGATCAGCAAAGGCAAAGCACCGCTCGAGAGCCGCTTGCCGTCACGCCGCAAAGCGATACGCCAGCGCAACTCGCCGAGCGGCGTCATGCGCGATGCCGCGACCGCCTCGCCCGCATCAACGCCCTGCTCACGCCAATGATTCAGTTGCGCGTCCAGATCGCCGTCAACCCTGGCCACCCAATGAATCAGGCCTGGCCCCTCGACCCGCAAACGCTCTTGCAAAGCCGGCGAATCGAGATCGAACCAGCGCGCCCGCCCGGGCGGCGGAGCATCCGGATCGATGGCGATGATCTCCAGATAACAGCGCGGGAAGGCCGGCCCACTCAGATTCAGCAAACGGTTATGCGTCCCCATCAAGCCATGCTTGCCGCCGCCAACAGGCCTCACCCCCAAGGTCGCCTCGCACCAGGCTTCGCCCTCGGCCAAGCTGGCAGCGCCAATCACCAGATGGTCGAGCAGTACTGAGCGCCCCCAGGCCGACGGGATACGTCGTCCGCCCCCCGAGGGGGTCAAGAAAGGTCGGGGTGGCCCATCCCTTTCTTGTGCACTCACAGCCGCACTTCTCCGTTGATCATCGGCGTTACGTCACCGCCTATCCAGACGTCGGCACCACTGCGCTGAACATGGATGCGCCCAGCGCGCCCGAGCATCTTGCCCTGCGCCACCACATAGTTGTCGCTGCACAAGCCGGCTTCGAGCATCCACAGCGCCAGGCCGGCATTCAAGCTGCCGGTGACCGGATCTTCGGGCACGCCCATGCCGGGCACAAAGGCGCGCACCTCGAACTGCTGTTTAGAGCCACTCGGGTAGGCGCCGACGACGCCGAGTTCGATGCCGGCCATGGCGTTGAAGTCTGGCGTTAAGGCCAAGACCGCCTCGGCGCTCTTCAGCCGGGCCGCAATCCAGGGTGGGCCGTTGTCCACCCACACCACATCCAGCACCTCTTCGGCGGCCAAACGCAGCGAGCGCAAAACCTGCTCATGCAGCGCGGCCGACACCGGGCCACCACGGCGCAGCGGTGGTGCCGCAAAGGCGAGCCGCTCCTTGCCACTGCGTTCAACCACGCGCTTGATGCGCACCAGGCCGATGCCACATTGCTGCAGCAACTCGCCCTTGTTGCGTGGCATGCCGCCAGCCGCCAGCCAGCAATGCGCCGAACCCAGCGTCGGATGACCGGCAAAGGGCAGTTCGCCTCCGGGCGTGAAGATACGCACGCGGTAATCGGCTTGAGGGTCGGTCGGCGGCAACAAAAACGTCGTTTCCGACAAATTGGTCCAGCGGGCAAAGCTGGCCATCGCCGCGTCACTCAGTCCCTCGGCGTCTATCACCACCGCCAAGGGATTGCCCAACAAGGGCATGGCGGTAAAAACATCAACCTGCGCGAATCGTCTGGTCTGCAAACTCATGGCGCTGATTCGGCACCGATATCATCCAGTGCAGCCCGCAAAACCCGACCGAGTATGGCAACGCCCTCTTCGATCTGCGGCGGCGTCAAGGTCACGAAGGACAAACGCATCGCGCGCGGGTCCGGCGTATGGGCATAGAAGGCCGCGCCGGGCACGAAGGCGATGCCCGCGTCAACCGCCTTGGGCAGCAAGTCCATCGCGTTCAAGCCCTCGGGCAGGCGGATCCAGAAGAACATGCCGCCCTTTGGCATTTGCCATTCGCAGCCCGGCGGCAGATGTTTCTTCAGCCCCTCGGCCATCGCGTCGCGGTTGGCCTTGTAACGGGCGCGGATCTTGGGCACATGCTCGTCCAGGAAACCGTTGCGCACCACCTCGTAAACAACACGCTGATTGAAGCCCGGCGTGTGCAAGTCGGCCGCTTGCTTGGCCTGCAAGAGCTTGGGATACAGCTCGGGCGGCGCGATCATGAAGCCCAGACGGAAACCCGGCGTCAAGACCTTGCTGAAGGAGCCAAGATAGATCACACCTTCGGGCCACATCGAGGCCAGCGATGGCAGCGGCGGCTCATCAAACCAAAGGTCACCGTAAGGGTTGTCTTCAATGATGGGCACACCGGCGGCCTTGGCCGCAGCGACCGCTGCTTGGCGCCGCTCCAAGCTCATCACGCGGCCGGTTGGGTTTTGATAATTGGGCAACAAATAGGCGAAGCGCGTGCCGGGCGCATCATGCGGCAGCTTGGCGATGGCAGCCGGGTCGACGCCTTGCTCGTCGCTGTCCAAGCTGGTGAAGATGGGCTCGAACGGCGTAAAGGCCTGCAGCGCTCCCAGATAGGTGGGCGTCTCGACGGCCACCGGTGCGCCGGCGTCACACAGAATTTTGCCCACCAGATCCAGGCCTTGTTGTGAGCCACTGGTGATCAACACCTGATCGGGCGTGACCTGCATGCCCAGACTCTGCACCCGTTGCGCCACCCATTCGCGTAGCGGCGCGAAACCCTCGCTGGCCGCGTATTGCAGTGCTTCTTTGGGGTTCTCGGTCAGCACCCGGTCACAAGCCGCTTTCAGCTCCGCCACAGGAAAGGTATCGGCCGAGGGCAGGCCACCGGCCATCGACAAGATGCCGGGCTTTTCGGTGACCTTGAGGATTTCGCGAATGATCGAGGGGTTCATGCGGGCGGCACGCCGCGCTTGGGTCCAGACTGAGCTCATGGGTGTCTCGCTTGATGTTTGCGGCTAAAAATTGCCGGCTAAGCCGACGTTGTACCACCCAACATCCAATCGACCGCCGCCTTGGCATGCAGGGCGGTGCCGTCGAACAAGGGCGTTTGGCTGTCGACGGACGGATCCAGCAACAAACAAATTTCGGTGCACCCCAGGACCACGCCTTCGGCGCCGGCTGCGCTCAAATGCTGGGCGATGCGCTGAAAGCGAGCGCGTGAAGTGTCGAGAATCTGCCCCCGGCACAGCTCCTCGAAGATCACACGGTGAACCTCGTCGCGGTCCTCGGGGCCGGGCACGATCAGCTCGATCCCATGCCTATCCTGCATGCGGCCACGGTAAAAATCTTGCTCCATCGTGTAGCGGGTAGCCAACAAACCGGCCCGTTTGATGCCGGCAGCCTTCAGCGCAGCCGCGGTCGCGTCAACGATATGGATCAAAGGCAGGCCGCTCAAGCGTTCGACCTCGTCGGCCACCTTGTGCATGGTGTTGGTCGCGATCAACAGACCCTGGGCACCGGCCGCCTTCAGCCCGCGCCCGGCCTCACCGAGCATTTGGCCGGCCGCGGCCCAGTCGCCGGCACGCTGCAGCGCCTCAATCTCGGCGAAGTCAACGCTGCGCAGAATCAAATCGGCGCTGTGCAGTCCACCCAGCCTGGCTGCCACGTCCTGGTTCAGCAGTTTGTATAAATGAGCGGTCGACTCCCAACTCATGCCACCCAGAATCCCCAAGGTCTTCATTTCTCAAGCTCCCAACATCGGCCAGATGCTGGCCAGCAATGACAAGGCCATCACCGCATTGAAGGCTCGGCGGCGCGAGGGCTCAGCCAGGAATCGGCTCAGCTTGGCGCCCGCCAAGGCCCACAAACCCACACAAGGCGCATTGACCAGCGCGCAGACCAAGGCCAGGCCCAGCATCGCCGTCCAGCCGCCGCCCGGCGCCGTGAAGCCCGCCACTGCGCCGATCGCAATCATCCAGGCCTTGGGATTGACCCACTGAAAAGCCGCCGCGCCCCAAAAGCCCATCAAGCCCGCCGCCGCTGGGCTGGCTTGATCACCATCAACCTCAGTCGGAGCCTCGGCATGCCAAAGCTTCCAAGCCAACCACACCATATAGGCGACGCCGAGCACCTTCAAAGCCAAATAGAGTTGCGGCCACTGCTGCAGCAGCGCGCCCAGCCCCAGCCCAGCCGCCAACAACAAGACCATCAAACCGATGCTGATGCCGGCGATATGCGGCAGCGTCTTTTTGAAGCCGTGATTCACACCCGAGGCCAGCAACATCATATTGTTGGGGCCCGGCGTGATCGAGGTGACCGTGGCAAACGCCATCACGGCCAAAAGAGTGGGCAAGGTCATCATCGTGGCAGCCCTCCGGCCAACTGAAAGAAGGGACCCAGTATCCCGCCCATAACCAATACAGCTGCAGTACACTTTTGCAGACAATTCATTCATCTGTATCGGCAAAATGACCTACACAGAAAGCCCGCAGCACGGACCGAAGCCCGGCCCACAGAGCATGCCGCTCATACGCAAAGCCAGCCAACCGCTGGCGCAGCAGCTGGCCGAGCGCTTTGCCGAGCGCATCCAGCAGCGCCTGCTTTTGCCCGGTGCGCGCCTGCCCTCGGTGCGGGAATGCGCGCGCCATCACGGCGTCAGCCCCTACACCGTGGTGGCGGCCTACGACCAACTGCTGGCCAGCGGCCTGCTGGAAGCACGCAAGCAACGCGGCTTTTTTGTTCGCGAGCGCCAAGCCGGGGCGACCAGTCGCCAGCCCACGCAGCCCGCGCCGCAATCGGTGCCGGTGGACGCCACCGCCTTGATACGCGGCATGTTCCTGGCCGATGCCAAGCGCGCACCGGGCCTGGGCACCTTGCCGGCGGAATGGCTGGATCTGCCCATGCTGCAAGCGGCCATGCGCCAAGTGCTCAAGGCCGGCGGCGGCAGCGAACAACTGGCCCTGCATTACGGCGAGCCAGCCGGCGATGCCCGCCTGCGCAGAGCCTTGGGCCTGCGTCTGGCCGATCTGGGTATCGCCTGCCCGGCCGAACAAATCGTCACCACCGTCGGCGCCACCCATGCGCTCGACCTGATCACCCGCACCCTGCTGCAGCCCGGCGATGCGGTGTTGGTGGATGACCCCGGCTGGGCAATCGAATTTGCCCGCCTGACGCAGGCCGGCATGCGCTTGCTGCCGGTGCCGCGCTGCGCCAATGGGCCTGACCTGGCGGTGATGGAGCGGCTGATCGAGCAGCATCGCCCTCGCATGTATGTGACGGTGTCGGTGCTGCACAACCCGACCGGCAACAGCCTGAGCTTGGCCAACGCACACCAGATCCTGCGCATGGCCGAGCAGGCCGACTTTCAGATTGTCGAGGACGACACCTATGCATTCTTGGCACCCAATCATGCGCCGCGCTTGTCGGCGCTGGACGGCTTGCGCCGCAGCATCTATGTTTCCGGCTTCTCCAAAATCCTGACGCCGGCCTGGCGGGTCGGCTATCTGGCGGCCAACCCGGCCTGGATCGAGAAGCTCACGAACCTGAAGCTGCTCAGCAGCCTGACGACCAGCCCGCTGCTGGAGCGCGCCGTCGCCCATTGCCTGGAGCAGGGCCAATTGCGCCGCCATGCCGACCGGGTGTTGACGCTTTTGGATGCCGCCCGCCAGCGCAGCATGAAGCTGGCCGAGGCCGCAGGCTGCCGCTTTATGGCGCCGCCGCAAGGCTTGTTTGGCTGGGTCGATGTGGGCATGGACACCGAGCGCCTGGCCCAGCTGATGTTGGATGAAGGCTGGCTGACGGCGCCCGGCATGCTGTTCAGCGCCAGCCGCCAAAGCAGCACGCTGATGCGCATCAACTTCGCGACTGCGCAAGATGCCCTGTTTTGGCGACGTTTGCAAACGCTGCGCGCGGCAGCGACCTGAACAAGCCGTTACCATCAGGCCCTCTTCATCAGCCAGCCGCTTTGCCTTGCCCATGTCCGCCGATCTTCGATTTCTAGTGGTAGATGGCCTTGCCGGCGTTCAAACCTTTGCTCGCCAAATGCTGGAAGGCTTCGGCCTGCCGGCCGAATGCATACGCAGCGCCAGCGATCCCGAGGCCGGTCTGGCCATAGGCCGGGACTTCAAGCCCGATTTCTTGATCACCGACTGGTTCCCCAAAGGCGCGATGACGGGCATCGCCTTGCACGAACGCTTGAATGAGCTCAACCCCGGCTGCCGGCTCGCCCTGCTGAGCTTCGAAGTGACGCCCCAGCATGAGGCCGACGCCATTGAAGCCGGCTCCAACTTCCTCTTGCGCAAGCCCTTCACCGCTGCGGAACTGAAGGCCACGATGTTGAAGGCACTCGAAGCGCTGGCCAAGGAGCGGCCCGAGTTGCATGCGCGACTCAGCGCCGTGATGAAAAGCGCTCAGCCGGCCGGTGTGAGCCGCCCCCCGCCAAAGATTGTGTTGCCGGTAATCCCCAGCCTGAAAGCAGGCGACAAGGTGAGCTATCTGGACAAGACGCAGACGGTTCAATACGTGGTCGTCAGCCAAGGGGAGTTGGTCGTGCAACTCAATGGCAACCCCGGCTTGATTCCGGCCTCCAAGCTGAAGAAGCTGTGAGCGCCGGCGAGCAAATTCAACTCAGCCAAGCCTTGGCGCAAGCCTGGCAGCAAGGCCTGCACCTTGCTGCTGCTGATTGGCTTGACGCCGTGCCCGATGCGGATTGCGCTTACGCGATTCAACAATCGGTCGCACAGACCTTGGGCTGGTTGCAGCCCGGCCGCCCGCAGTTTTGGAAGAGCGGCGGCGCCTCGCGCCAAGTGGCGCTGACGCACGCGGTGCTGGCGCCGACCGGCGTTCGCATCGGCCCGGCCAACTTCAGCGATCTGCGCTTGCAGCAAGCCGGTATCGAGGCCGAGATCGCGCTGCGCCTGGGCCGCGAAGTCACACCCGAATTGGCGGCGCACTTGAGCCTCGCGGATGCAAGCGACTTCATCGACGGCATGGCCGTCTCGGTGGAGCTGGTGGCCTCGCGTTGGCAGGAAGCGGGTGAAGCGCCCGCCTTGCTGCGACAGGCCGATTTCCTCTCGCATGGCGCACTGGCCCTGGGCGAGTGCTTGCCTTATCAAGCGCGCGACTGGTCGCAGCAGGCCTGCGAGCTGCGCGTCAACGACGGGCCCGCCTTGCACTGCGTCGGCGGCCACAGTCTGGGCGACCCGGCCTGGGGTCTATTAGCTTGGTTCAAGCATGCCTGCCGGCATGGCCAAAGTTTGCCGGCCGGCAGCGTGGTAACGACGGGGGCTTGGCTGTCGCAAGCAGGGCTGCAGCCGGGTGACCGCGCCACGGTCGGCTTTGCCGGCCTGGGCAGCGTGAGCGTGCAGCTCTAAAAAAGAGTGCTCGCATCCCGGCCGCGCCTGCTGGCTTCACTTCGCGTCGAGAGCTTCCCAGCGTTCCATCAGCGCCAGCAATTCGGCGTCGATCTGACCGCCGCGCTCGGTGACTTCGGCAATCCGCGCCGCACCCTGCGAGTAGAGCTCGGAGCCATTCAGCAAGGCATTGATCTGCACTTGCTCGGCTTCCAGCGCCGCCACCTTGGCCGGTAACTCATCGAGCTCACGCTGCTCCTTGTAGCTGAGCTTTTTCTTGTTGGCGACGACCGGCGCGGCAGCGGCGGCCACCGGTGCCGGCGCAGTTGCAGCAGCAGAAGAAGCAGCAGCAGCGGGCGCTTGCTTAGCCTTGGCTTCATTGATGGCCGCGGCTCGCTTGCTCTGCACCAACCAGTCCTGCACACCGCCCTCGTACTCGCGCCAGCGGCCATCGCCTTCGTTGACGATCGTCGACGTGACGACGTTGTCCAGGAAGCGCCGATCATGGCTGACCAGAAAGACCGTGCCGTCATAGTCGGCCAGCAGCTCTTCGAGCAGCTCCAGCGTTTCGATGTCCAGGTCATTGGTTGGCTCGTCCAGCACCAGCACATTGGCGGGCCTTGCGAACAAACGCGCTAGCAGCAGGCGGTTGCGCTCGCCGCCGGACAAGCTCTTGACCGGCGAATTGGCGCGCGCCGGCGAGAACAAGAAGTCGCCCAAGTAACTCTTTACATGCTTGCGCTGATTGCCGATCTCGATCCACTCGCTGCCGGGGCTGATGGTGTCGGCCAGCGTGGCCTCCAGGTCCAGCACATCGCGCATCTGGTCAAAGTAGGCGACATTGATCTTGGAACCCATATTGACGGTGCCGCTGTCCGGCGCCAACTGGCCCAGAATCATTTTCAGCAGCGTCGTCTTGCCGGCGCCGTTGGCACCGACCAAGCCGACTTTGTCGCCGCGCAAAATGGTGGCGGTGAAGTCGCGCACGATCATCCGGTCGCCATAGCTCTTGCACACATCTTCCAGCTCGGCCACGATCTTGCCGCTGGCGCCGCCGGTGTCGATGTCCAGCTTGACCTTGCCTTGCACATCACGGCGCGAGGCATGGGCCAAGCGCATGGTCTCCAGGCGCTGAATACGCGCCACGCTGCGGGTGCGGCGGGCTTCGACGCCCTTGCGGATCCAGACTTCTTCTTGGGCCAGGATCTTGTCGAAGCGGGCGTTGTAGAGCGCCTCGTTCTCCAGCTCATAGAGCTTGGCGGCGGTGAAGGCGGCGAAGTTGCCGGGATAGTTGCGCAGCTGGCCGCGGTCCAACTCAACGATGCGGTTGGCCACGTTGTCCAAGAAGCTGCGATCGTGGGTGATCAGGAGCAGGGAGCCCTTGAAATTGTTCAGCAACTCCTCCAGCCAGGTGATCGCGTCCAAGTCCAGATGGTTGGTCGGCTCGTCGAGCAGCAAGACATCGGGCTGAGCCACCAAGGCGCGACCCAGCGCCACGCGCTTTTTCAAACCACCCGAGAGCGAGCCGATCAGACGCGAGCCGTCCAGACCCAGACGCTGCAGCGACTCCTCGACGCGCTGCTCCCAGTTCCAGGCACCGATGTGCTCAATGCGCTCGGCCACCCATTCCAGATCGTCCTCGGGATCATGAATCTCATAGCGTGCGCGCAGCGCCTTGGCCTCGGCCACGCCCTCACTGACGGCGTCAAAAATCGTTGCCTCGGGGTCCATGATGGGCTCTTGCGGCACATAGACGCTGGTCAGACCTTGCTGCAATTGCAACAGGCCGTCGTCGAGCTTCTCCATCTGGGCGAGGATTTTCAGCAGCGACGATTTGCCGGTGCCGTTGCGGCCAATCAGGCCGACACGCTCACCCATTTCGAGCGAGAACGAAGCACCATCCAGCAAGGCAACATGGCCGTAAGCGAGATGGGCGTTGGAGATAGATAGGACTGCCATAGCCCGCCATTGTCGTTGACTGGCGACACATGCCAGTAAGCCGGGCCAATCTGCCGTCCTTGAATGGCGGAGGCGCCTTCGGCCAAGCCCCAAAGAAACAAGGGCGATGCTTAGCATCGCCCTTGTGAAAACCTGCTGGACCGGCGACTTACTTCTTAACGGCCTCGGCCGTCTTGGCAGCTGCGGCAGCAACAGGCTGCACCGGCGTCAGGGGGGCACTGGCGGCGGCTTCGGCTTTGGCCACTGGCTTGGTTTCAGCCTTGGCAGGCACGGCTTTGCTGCTTGCCGCAACGCTCGGCGTGGCCTTGGTGGCGGCTGCAGGCGTGGCAACCGGTGCTGCGGCAGTTGCAGCAGTTGCGATTGGCGCCGCAGCCACAGCCGCCTTGTCCTGAGCCATGCTGGCCTGGGCAGCAAACACAGCAATCACAGCACCAAGGACAGTCGAAGCAGCCACAGAAAACTTAGTCATCTCAGAACTCCAATCAAGGTCTTGCCATCCAGCGCTGAGGCAGCGTTCACCGTCTTGGGAATCTGCTGCTTTCAGTCGCCTGGCCCCTGCACAACGGGCGTTGGGTTCAAGCTGTTGACCATGCAATTGTGAGCAAATGCAAGCGAGCGCTTGGCGCGCGTCAAACCCAGACGCGATAGGCCCAGAACGCCTCGTCGGTCTCTATGCGCTGGCGCAGCTCATCGGGGCTGAAGCCGGTGACCCGGCGTGTTTCACGGCAGAGATGAGCTTGGTCGGCATAGCCAAGATCTTGTGCCAGCGCGCTCCACACCAACTCGCCCGCTTCGAGTTCACGCCGCACCTGAAAGAAGGTCTGCTCCGAGCGGCTGACCCGCCGCAAGGCACGCAGGCTCTGCCCACTCCACTGTTTGATGCGGCGCTCCACTTGACGCAGGCTGGCCCCGTGGCCAGCTGCCACGGCGCGGGTCGCTAACTGCTGCATCCAATCGCGGTAACGGCGCGGCGACGGCCCGCCGATATCGCGATGTGCGCGCCAACGCGGCAGCAAAAAGGCTTCAAAAATTTGCTGACATTGCGCTTCATCCTCAGCGGCGAGCAGCCGCGCATTCAGGGCCTGCCAGTCAGGCCCCAGCAGCGCGTCGATGCTGCCATGTCGATCGACCAAAAGGCTGAGATCCAAACCGGTCAGCGCATGCAGGGACTCCGGCAGTATGGCCACCATAAAAATACGCGCCCCGGCCGCCGAGCGAAACTGAACCGGGCTGCTGCGTGGGCCAAAAATCAGGCCGCCGCTGGGCAAGGCCTGCAGAGCGCCCTCACCCAGCACCTGCGAGCCGCAACCTTCTATCGTCCAGCTGAGACCACAAAAAGGCGTGGCCGGGAACCAGCCACTGCGCTGTTCCTCCGTCAAATGGGCGGCGCGCGTGGTGTCGCGCCAAATATAGGCATGCACGCAGCCGCTCAGGCCCAAACTTGGCGCCAGCAAGCGCGCCACCGTATCAGGATGCAAGTCCGAGTTACTCATGGCGGCAGTGTAGAACTCGCCAGCTGCCTGCTCGCTCATGTCGCTTTCGTTCAAGACGCCGCGCCGCGCAACACGCAAGATGGCCGCCATGCACAGTCAAACCATTGCAACTACCCCAGCCGCCCTGCCCCCAGGCCCGCCGTGCCGCTTCTTCGGCTTCCCCGAGCTGTTCAGGCTTGGGCGCGACTACCTGGGCCATCTCAGCCGCCTGCAGCGCCGCTATGGCGATGTCGTGTACATGCGATTTGGCAGTTACCGCGACTACAGCTTTTTCCATCCGGAGCATTTACGCGAGTTGCTGCTGGGCTCGCATGAGCAGATGATTCGCTGGGAGCGCGCCACCGAGGTCTTCGCCGCTGTGCATGGCCACAGCGTGCTGGTGGCCGAAGGCGCCGCCTGGAGTGAAAAGCGCCGCATGTTGCAGCCGGGCTTCGGGCCCAAGCGCGTGGTGGGCTTCGCGGCAGCGATGGTGGCGGCCGGCAGCGAGGGACTGGCCAGTTGGCACGAGCAGGCACAGTTGGATCTGGACTTCGAACAAGCGATGACGCACCTGACCATGGATGTGATTCTGCGCACGCTGTTCAGCAGCAGCGCCACCGCCGAGGCCAGGCTGGCCGAAGATGCCGTGAGGGTCTTGAGCATCGAGGGCATGCGCGAGATGTACTGGCCCAAGAGCGCGCCGCTGTGGGCGCCCTGGAAGGCGGGCAAGCGGCACGCAATGAAGGCGCTGGATGGGCTGATTCGCGGCCACATCGCCGCCCGGCGCGGTCTGAAGGGCGCTGCGCCCGATGACTTGCTGAACATGCTGATGCAGTTGCGCCATGAGGACGGTCAAGCGCTCAGCGACACCGAGTTGCGCGACGAGTGCATGACCATCTTCCTGGCAGGGCACGAGACCAGCGCGGCCGCACTGACCTGGTGGGGTTGGTGCATGGCCGCCAACCCCGCTGCGGCGGCCCTGGCCCGCGCGGAGGTCGACCGGGTGCTGACGGGGCGCACACCCTGCTTCGATGACTTGGCTGCTTTGCCTTATCTGACTCAAACCATCAAGGAAACGCTGCGGCTTTACCCGGCCGCCCCCGCCTTGATGAGCCGCCGAACGACGGCAGCCATCGAAATCGCCGGTCTGACGGTGCCGGCCGGCGCGCTGATCCGCTTGACGCCCGGGGTGACACAGCGCGATGCGCGCTGGTTCCCTGAGCCCGAATCCTTCAAACCCGAGCGCTTTGCCGCGGATGCCGCCGAGATTCCGCGCGGCGCCTACCTGCCCTTCGGCGCAGGCCCCCGGGTCTGCTTGGGCAGCCATTTTGCGCAAACCGAGATCAGCTTGATCGCGGCCCTCTTGCTGCAGCGCTTCGAGCTGCAGCGCATTCCAGGCAGCGCAGCACCCGAACCGGTGCTGCACATCACGCTACGGCCCAAGCAAGCGTTACGCTTGCGCCTGCTCAGGCGAGCAGATGGGCCGCGTGATGGCGAAGATGGTCGTTCATAAAGCTGGCGATGAAGTAATAGCCATGGTCATAGCCGGCATGCCGGCGCAGGGTCAGGTCTTGCCCGGCGGCCAAGCATGCGGCCTCGAAAGCCTCGGGCATCAGCTGCGTCGCCAGAAAGGGGTCGGCCAGGCCTTGGTCGATCAGGATGCAGGCGGGGAATGGCGGGCGAGTTTGGCTCAGCATCAAGGCACTGGCGTCATGCGCGGCATGGGCCGCATGATTTGCCCCCAGATAGCCGGCGAAGGCCTTTTGCCCCCAGGGGCATTGCATCGGCGCGCAAACCGGCGCGAACGCCGATACCGAGCGGAATGCGCCTGGATGACGCAGCGCCAGCGTCAGGGCGCCATGGCCGCCCATCGAGTGCCCGAACAGGCCGGTGCTTTGCGTACTGAGCCCGAGTTCCTTTTGTACGCCCGGCAGCAGCTCATGCAAGAGGTAACTCTCCATGCGCCAATGCTGGGCCCAGGGCTGCGCGCTGGCATCGAGATAAAAACCGGCACCGACGCCAAAGTCCCAGCTATCGGCTTCGCCCATCACGCCTGCCCCACGCGGGCTGGTGTCGGGCGTCAACAAGGCCAGGCCCAACTCGGAAGCCAGTCGCTGCGCACCGGCCTTGATCGCAAAAGTTTCCTCGTTGCAGGTCAGGCCAGCCAGATAGACCAACAAGGCGCGCGGCTGAGGCGGCACAAAAAGCCCGAAGCGCATGGGCAGGCCGATCTGGGCCGAGGCGTGGCGGTAAAAGCGCTGCTGGCCGCCAAAGCAGCCATGTTCCGCCAGCAACTCAAGCCCCTCCAACATGCTCAAAACTCCACCACCGCGCGGATCGACTCGCCACGCTTCATCAAGTCAAAGCCTTCGTTGATGCGCTCAAGTGGCAGCTTATGCGTGATCAAGTCATCGATATTGAGCTTGCCGTCCATATACCAATCAACGATTCTTGGCACATCGGTGCGGCCGCGCGCACCACCAAAGGCCGAGCCCTCCCATTTGCGCCCGGTTACCAGCTGGAATGGTCTTGTGCTGATCTCGGCGCCCGCCTCGGCCACGCCAATGATGATGCTGCGCCCCCAGCCCTTGTGTGTGCATTCCAGCGCATCGCGCATGACCTTGGTATTGCCTATGCACTCAAAACTGTAGTCGGCACCGCCATCGGTCAGTTGGACGATCTCGTCCACCACATTGGCGACGTTCTTCGGGTTGATGAAGTGCGTCATGCCGAACTTGCGCGCCATCGCCTCTCTGGCCGGGTTCAGATCGACGCCAATGATCTTGTCCGCACCGACCATTTTGGCGCCCTGGATCACGTTCAGGCCGATGCCGCCGAGACCGAACACCACCACATTGGCACCGGCCTCGACCTTGGCCGTGAACAGTACCGCGCCGACACCCGTGGTGACGCCACAGCCGATATAGCAAACCTTGTCAAAGGGCGCGTCCTCGCGAATCTTGGCCAGCGCAATGCCCGGCACAACGATGTGGTTCGAAAAAGTCGAGGTGCCCATGTAATGAAAGATCGGCTTGCCGTCGATCGAGAAGCGCGAGGTCGCGTCGGGCATCAAGCCCTTGCCCTGGGTCGAGCGGATCGCCTGGCACAGATTGGTCTTGCGCGAGAGGCAGAATTTGCACTGCCGGCATTCGGGCGTGTAGAGCGGGATCACATGGTCACCGGGCTTGAGCCAGGTGACGCCCTCGCCCACTTCGAGCACGATGCCCGCGCCTTCGTGACCAAGGATGGCCGGGAAGATGCCTTCCGGGTCGGCGCCGGACAGCGTGTAGTAGTCGGTGTGGCAAATGCCGGTGGCTTTGACCTCCACCAAGACCTCGCCGGCACGCGGGCCGTCGAGTTGCACCTCTTCAATCGTCAATGGGGCGCCGGCTTTCCAGGCGACGGCGGCGCGGGTCTTGATCATGCTGATTTCTCCTCGTTCAGCGCCTTCTCCAGGGCATCGATAAACATCTTGGCCACATCAAAGCCGGCCTGGTCGGTGATCTCCTGGAAGCAGGTCGGGCTGGTGACGTTGACCTCGGTGAGGCTGTCGCCGATCACATCCAGGCCCACCAGCAAGAGGCCGCGTGCGGCCAAGATGGGGCCGGCGTACTCGGCGATCTCGCGGTCGCGCTCACTGATGGGCCGGGCCACGCCTTTACCGCCGGCCGCCAAGTTGCCGCGCACCTCGCCGCCCTGCGGAATGCGCGCAAGGCAAAAGGGTACCGGCACGCCGCCGATCACCAGCACGCGCTTGTCGCCGTCTTTGATGGCGGGTAAGTAACGCTGCACCATGACGGTCTCGGCGCCACCCTTGTTGAGCGTCTCGATGATGGCGCCGAGGTTCATGCCATCGGCCCCGACGCGGAAGATGCCGGTGCCGCCCATGCCGTCCAGCGGCTTCAGGATGATGTCGCCATGCTCGGCGTGGAAGGCGCGGATCGCCGCTTCGCTGCGCGTCACCAAGGTCGGCGGGCAGTATTGCGGAAACTGCATCAGGGCCAGCTTCTCGGGATGGTCGCGCAGCGCCTGCGGCTTGTTGAAGACGCGCGCGCCCTCGCGCTCGGCCTGCTCCAGCAAATGGGTGGCGTAGAAGAACTCGCTGTCAAAGGGCGGGTCTTTGCGCATCAAGACCGCATCGATCTCGGCCACGACCAGATCCGCACGCTCGGTTTCGGTGAACCAGTTGTGCGCATCTCCGGTCAAGGTGATGGCGCGGGCCTGCTGCGCCATCACGCGCCCGCCCGAGCGCCAGATCAAGTCCTGCACCTCGCAGGCCCAGAGCTGATACCCGCGCTTGGCCGCCTCACGCATCATGGCAAAAGTGCTGTCCTTATAGGTTTTGAAGGAAGCTAAAGGGTCGGCAACGAAGAGCAGTTTCATAACAATCATTCCTCTTATTTCGAACGCAATTGATGCACGGACAAGGCCAGGCCACCCGCCACGGCGCCCCAAAAGGCCGAGCCGATGCCGGCTACCTGGAGGCCGGACAAGGTCACCAAAAAAGTCAGGCAGGCCGCGTCACGGTGTTTTTCTTCCTTCAAGGCGGTGGCCAAGCCGCCGGCGATGGTGGAGATCAAAGCCAAGCCCGCCACCGCCGCCACCAGCTCGCGCGGAAAGGCGACCAGCAGCCCGACGACCGCGCCGCCGGCCAGACCCACGGCAATGTACACAAGGCCGGCCGACATGGCTGCGGTGTAGCGCCGCGCGGGGTCGGCGTGCGCCTCGGGGCCGTTGCAGATCGCCGCCGTGATGGCCGCGAGGTTGAAGGCAAAGCCGCCAAAAGGGGCCAGCAACAGGCCGGTGAAGCCGGTCACGGCCAAGGTGGCAGAAACAGGTGTGCGGTAGCCGGCTGCGCGCTGCACCGCCACGCCGGGCAAATTCTGCGAGGCCATGGTGACCAAGAACAAGGGGATGGCCACACCCATCAAGGCAGCGAGGCTGAAACTCGGGGCGGTCCAGACCGGCTGCGCCCAAGCCCAGTCGACGGCTGCCATCTGAACCCGCCCCTGCCCAAAAGCAAGCGCCATGCCGGCCAGCAGCACCCCTGGCACTGCATAGCGCGGCCAGCAGCGCTTGCCCAAGAGGTAGGCGCCGGCCATCAGCAAAACCAAGGTTGGCGCCGACTTGACCGCCAGCACCGCATCAAGACCGAAGCGGGCCAGTACACCGGCCAGCAAGGCGGCGGCCACGGCCAGAGGGATGCGGTCCATCAGGCGCTCGAACCAACCGGTCAGCCCAAACAACAAGATCAGACCGGAGCTCAGCAAAAATGCGCCGATGGCCTCGGGCATGGAAACGCCGGCAGTGGCGGCGATCAAGGCGGCTCCCGGGGTAGACCACGCGGTCAGAATCGGCTGTCGGGTCCAGTACGACAAGCCTAGACTCGTGACCCCCATGCCCAGGCCCAAAGCCCAGATCCAGCTGCTGGTTTGAGCCGCTGTGGCGCCAAGCGCTTGTGCGGCCTGAAAAATAATCGCCACCGAGCTGGTGAAACCCACCAAGACCGCGACAAAACCGGCCACCATGCTTGAGACTGAGAGATCATTGAGGCAGCGCTGCATGTGCACAGCATAGCCGCACGGACGATGTGGTGCAGGCCAGTGCCACACCGCTGGGTTTGAGCGCTAGAGATTGAAAGGAACTTGCGCCGATGTGTAGATTTCTCGCCTATCTGGGGCCATCGATTTTCTTGGATGAGCTGGTGTGCAAACCGCAACATTCGCTGGTACGCCAATCCTTGCGGGCCGATCAGGCCAAGGCCGTCACCAATGGCGACGGCTTCGGCGTGGGCTGGTATGGCGAGCTGACTTCACCCGGGATTTACCGCGAGGTGATGCCGGCCTGGTCAGACGAGAACCTGCTGGCGCTGTGCAGCAATGTGCGCTCGCATCTGTTCTTCGCCCATGTGCGCGCCGCCACCGGCACCGGCATCGCCAGGCAGAACTGCCACCCGTTTCGCTACGGCCCCTATCTCTTCATGCACAACGGCCAGATTGGCGGTTATGGGCAAATCCGCCGGGCGATGGAAGCGCGGCTGCCGGATCATCTTTATGCCGAACGCCGAGGCGCCACCGACTCGGAGTTGCTGTTCTTGCTGATCATTGCGCGCATCGAGGCGGGCCAGCCCGTCACGCAGGCGGTCAGCCAGATCCTCAATGAGACGCTGGCGATGATGCATGTCTTGAACATCCACGAGCCCTTGCGCTTTGCCGGCGCCTTGGCCGATGGCCAGCAGGTGCATGCTTTTCGCTTCTCCAGCGACCATCGCGCACCGACGCTGTATCTGCGCCGGGATGGTGGCGAAGGCCTGGTGGTGGCCTCAGAGCCGCTGGCCGACGAGCAGGACGGCTGGACCCTGATCGCGCCCGGCAGCGTTGTACATCTGGCGGCAAACGGGGTGAGCAGCAGCGAGGTGCTGATGGAAACCATCAGCTGAGTCCTCGCCTGCGGCTTAGATTTCGACTTTAGACCCCAACTCCACAATCCGATTGGTCGGCAGATGCAGGAAGTCGGCCGCTGCGGCCGCGTTGCGGTGCATGCTGGCGAAGAGCTTTTCACGCCACATCGCCATGCCGCCATTGCCTATGGTCGGGATCACGATGTCGCGGGAAAGGAAGTAGCTGGTCTCCATGTCTTCCAGGATGACGCCGTTTTGCTCCAGCAGGCGCAGCGCATCGGGCACATCGGGCTCGTTCTTGAAGCCGAAATGCAGGCTCACCGCCCAGCACTGATTGCCCAGCGCGACCACTTGCACGCGCTTGTCAAAGCCCACCCAGGGCACCTCATGGTGCTTGACGGTAACGAACAGATTCTGCTCATGCAGCACCTTGTTGTGCTTCAAATTGTGCAGCAGGGCGTTGGGCGTGACACCGGCCTCGGCCGACAAAAACACGGCCGTGCCCTCGACCCGTACCGGCGGACTCAGGAACACCGCGTCGAGAAAACTCTTCAGGTCGATCGCATCCTCGCGCAGCTTGCTGCTGAGCATGCGCCGGCCTTGCTTCCAGGTCAGCATCAAGGTGAACATGCCGATGCCAATCATCAGCGGGAACCAGCCTCCCGCGACCAGCTTGAGCATGTTCGAGGCCAGGAAGGTCAGGTCGATGACGAAGAAGAAACCGGTCGCGGCCACGCACAAGGCCAGCGGGTACTTCCAGCCATAGCGAATGACGAAGAAGGTCATCACCGTGGTGATGGTCATGTCTATGGTGACCGCAATACCGTAGGCACCGGCCAGCTTGCTGCTGGAGCCGAACAAGACAACCGCCAAGATGATGAAGACAAACAGACCCCAGTTGACGAACGGCACATAGATCTGGCCGGTATCGCGCTCGGAGGTGTGCAAGATGCGCATGCGCGGCAAGATGCCCATTTGCACCGCCTGCTTGGTGACCGAGAAGGCCGCCGTGATCAAGGCCTGCGAGGCCACTACGGCCGCGGCGGTGGCGAGTAAAAAGAGCGGGATCTCCGCCCAGGCCGGCGCCAAATTGAAGAACGGGTTGACGACCGCTGCGGGCTGCGCCAGGAGCATTGCACCTTGGCCGAAATAATTGACCACCAAGGCGGGCATGACGATGCTGAACCAGGCCAGGCGAATAGGCTTTTTACCAAAATGGCCGAGGTCGGCATACAAGGCCTCGCCCCCGGTCACTACCAGAACAACCGCGCCCAGCGCCACAAATGCGGCCCATTTGTGCTCCAGGCAAAACGCCAGCGCATAGGCCGGGTTGACGGCTACCAACACATGCGGATTTTCCAGGATGTGCGGCAGGCCCAAGAGCACCAAGCTGCCGAACCAGGCCAACATGACAGGGCCGAAGGCCTTGCCGATGCCGCCCGTGCCCAGGCGCTGCACGGCGAACAGGCACGCCAACACGATCAGGGTCAAGGGCAGGATCAAATCATGCAGTTGCGGTGCATACACATCGATACCCTCAACGGCGCCTAACACCGTCATCGCCGGGGTAATGACCGCGTCGCCGTAAAAGATCGCCGTGCCGAACAAGCCCAGCAGCATCAACTTGCGGCGCAGCGCCGGCTGGTCATTGACGGCATTGGTGGCCAGCGCCAGCATCGCGATCAAGCCCCCTTCGCCGTTGTTGTCGGCGCGCAGGATCAGCAGCACATACTTGATCGAAACGATGATGGTCATCGTCCAGAACAACAGCGACAGCACGCCGAGGATGTTGTCATGCGTCGGCAAGATGTGGCCGCCATGGAACACTTCCTTCATCGCATAGAGCGGGCTGGTGCCGATGTCGCCGTAGACGACGCCCAAGGCACCGAGGGTCAATCCGGCCATCGCCGTGTTCGAATGACCCCCAGATGGGGCAGTGTTTGAAGAACTCACGTGGTGTTGCCGCGCGCGCTGCGCCGCCAAGCCAAAAGCGCTATTCTGCGCCCACTTTGCTGCACTGCGTCAAAACGAATGCGCAGTTTTTTCGGCCAAGCGGCTCAGGCGTAGACCTCGGCCTCCGGGTCGGTCACTTCCAGCTCGTAGCTGGCCGCCACCGCACCCAGGCGTGCGATCACGCCATACATATAGAAGCGATTCGGGCCGCTTGAGCCCGGCTTCTCGCCCAGACGCGGCAGTTGAGAGGCCTGCGCAAAGGCCAAAGGCACATAGCTGGCACCTGGGGCGCTGAGGTTTTCATCCACGCCGCGGTCAGCATGCACGCGGTAAAAACCGCCCACCACATAGCGGTCCATCATGTAGACCACCGGCTCGGCCACCGCATCATTGACCCGCTCATGCGTGACAACGCCCTCTTGCACCACGAGCTGCGTCAGCCCTTGCAGGCTTTGCGATGCGCTGAGCTTGGCGCTGAGCTCTTTGGCATCCCGCAAGGTGATCGGCCCCGAGCCTTGACTGCCAGCATCAGGCTTGATCACCACAAAAGGCTTTTCTTGGATGCCGTATTCCTTGTATTTGCGTCGGGTTTTGGTCAAGACCGCATCGACCTGCGTCTGCAAGGCTTCCAGGCCGGCACCGCTGCTCAGATCCTCGCCCGCCACCGCGACCGTCAGCGGATTGATCAGCCAGTGGTCCATGCCCAGCAGCTTGGAGAACTTCTTGGCCACTTCTTCATAGGCCTTGAAATGCTGACTCTTGCGACGCACCGTCCAACCCGCATGCAGGGGTGGCAGCAGATACTGCTCATGCAAATGCTCCAGCACGCGCGGCACACCGCTGGCCAAATCATTGTTGAGCAGCACGGTACAGGGGTCAAAGTCCTTCAACCCGAGCCGGCCCCGGCTGCGGATCAAGGGCTCCAGCGTCAAGCTGCTGCCGTCGGCCAGGTTCACAGCGGTCGGTTCGGTGATGTTCGGGTCCAGCGAGCCCAGGCGGACGTTCAAGCCGGCCTGGGTGAAGATGCGTTTGAGCGTCGCGATATTGCTCAGGTAAAAGCTGTTTTGCGTATTGCTCTCCGGAATCAAGAGCAAATTCTTGGCCTCGGGGCAGATTTTCTCGATCGCGGCCATGGCTGCCTGCACCGACAGCGGCAACATGTCTTGCGTCAGGTTGTTGAACCCGGACGGAAACAGATGCGTGTCGACCGGGGCCAATTTGAAGCCGGCGTTGCGCAGATCCACCGCGCTGTAAAAGGGCGGCGTGTGCTCCATCCATTCGAGCCTGAACCAGCGCTCAATGGCCGGCATCGACTCCAACACGCGCTGTTCCAACTCATTGATCGGGCCAGTCAGTGCAGTTATGAGGTGGGGAACCATGGATGTACTCGAAGCGGGATTGACTGATTCTAGAGACAAGTGCACATGGGGCCGTTGTTCTGAAAACCAAGGCCGGCCGAACAAGTCTATGCTTAGGGTCATTGCTTCCAGGGTCCGCCATCCGATGTCAAAAATACTCGTCGTTGAAGATCACGCCGACATCCGTCGTCTGGTTCGCTGGGCCTTGGAGGACAGTGGGCACACGCTCTATGAAGCGCCCAATGGCGCCTTGGGTCTGGAGCTGGCGCGCACCGTCCATCCGGACTTGGTCTATTTGGACGTGATGATGCCCGGCGGTTTGGACGGGATCGAGGTGTGCGCTCAGATCCGCAAGGATCCGGCCCTCGCACACACCTTGGTCGTGATGCTGACCGCCGACGCGGCGCAGCAGACAAAAGCCAAGTCCTTGGCGGCCGGCGCCAATTTCTTTTTGCCCAAGCCCTTCAGCCCGGCCAAGTTGCTGGAGCTGACCGAGGTCTTGCTCAAGGCCAGGCCCAAACCGGAGGCGCCCGCCGAACGCAGCTAGCGAACGGTCGCGAAAACAAAAAAAGGCTGCCCGAGGGCAGCCTTTTGCTTAAGCAGCGCAAGCTCAACCAAGCCGCGCCACCCTCTGCTTGCTTTTTACTTGTGATAAGCGGTCTCGCCGTGCGAGCTGATGTCCAGGCCTTCGCGCTCTTCTTCTTCCGTCACGCGCAGACCGATCACCAGATCCACCAGTTTGTAAGCCGCCAAAGAGACCACGGTCGACCAGATCACGGTCAAGCCAACGGCCTTGGCCTGAATCCAGACCTGACCCGCGATCGAGAACGCTTCTTGCGTCACCATCGTGACCGTGACCCAGTCGCCCACCAAGCTCGGGCCACCCAAGGCGGGTGAGTTGAAGACGCCGGTCAGCAAGGCGCCAACGATACCGCCCACACCGTGCACGCCGAACACATCCAGCGAGTCATCTGCACCGAGCAGCTTCTTCAGGCCGGTCACGCCCCATAGGCAGGCAAAACCGCCGATAAAACCGATCACCAATGCACCACCGATGCCGACGTTACCGGCTGCCGGCGTCACCGCCACCAAGCCCGCCACCGCACCGGAAGCCGCACCCAGCATCGACGCCTTGCCCTTGAGCAGCGCCTCGCCCAAGCACCAGGCCAAGACCGCAGCAGCCGCTGCCACCAGCGTATTGATAAAGGCCAGCGCGGCGAAGCCATTGGCTTCCAAGGCTGAGCCGGCATTGAAGCCGAACCAGCCGACCCACAGCAGCGAAGCACCGACCATGGTCAGCGTCAGGCTGTGTGGCGTGAAGGCCTCCTTGCCGTAGCCGACACGCTTGCCGATCATGTAGGCACCGACCAAGCCGGCCACCGCCGCATTGATGTGCACCACGGTGCCGCCGGCGAAGTCCAGGGCACCCATTTGCCAGAGGAAACCGGCCTTGGCGTTCATCTCGTCCACCACGCCTGCGGCCGTGTAGGCGTCCGGGCCCATCCAGAACCAGACCATGTGCGCGATCGGCAGGTAGCTGAAGGTGAACCACAGGGCCAGGAACATCAGCGCGGCCGAGAACTTGATGCGTTCGGCGAAGGCGCCAATGATCAAGCAAGCGGTGATGCCGGCAAAGGTAGCCTGGAAGGCGGCGAAGACGATCTCAGGGATGACCACGCCCTTGCTGAAGGTCGCCGCGTTAGCGAAGGTGCCGGCCGCGTTGTCCCAGATGCCCTTCATGAACAGGCGATCGGTGCCGCCGATAAAGGCGTTGCCTTCGGTGAACGCAAAGCTATAGCCGTACAGCACCCACAGCACGACGATCATCGAGAACGCGACCATCACTTGCATCAGCACCGATAGCATGTTTTTGCTGCGCACCAGGCCGCCATAGAACAGGGCCAGACCGGGCACCGTCATCATGATGACCAGGAGCGTGGACAACAACATCCACGAGGTGTCGCCCTTGTTGGGAACGAGTGCCGGCGCAGCGGCCGAAGCGGCTTCAGCGGCAGGTACAGCCGCTGCTGCAACAGCCGGCGCAGCGTCTGGCGCCGAAGCTGGGGCCATCACGGCGCTGGCCACAGCTGCCGGGGCGGCAGCATCTTGTTGGGCCCAGGCGGCAGGTGCGAGCACCGCTGCGGCCAGAGCGAGGCAGGCGAGAAGTTTTTTCATGTCTTGTTCTCCACGGAAATCTTGCGTCAGAGGGCTTCGTTGCCGGTCTCGCCGGTGCGAATGCGCACCACTTGGTCCAGCGGCGAGACAAAAATCTTGCCGTCACCGATCTTGCCGGTGCGGGCGGCGGCTTCAATGGCATCGATCACCTGCTCGACCACGGCGTCATCCACGGCGGCTTCGATCTTCACCTTGGGCAAAAAGTCCACGACATATTCGGCGCCGCGGTAGAGCTCGGTATGGCCTTTTTGGCGGCCAAAGCCCTTCACCTCGGTCACGGTCAGGCCCTGCACGCCGATGGCGCTGAGGGCTTCGCGAACTTCATCAAGCTTGAAGGGCTTGATGATGGCTGTAATCAGTTTCATGCTGTCTATCTCCGATTTCTATTGCTGGATACGAGCTCAGAAAGTCTTCTTCACCGACACGACCAGACCGTCTTTGCCCAGGTTCTTCATAGACGGGCCGCCCTTGTAAGCGTCCGTGTTGGTGCCCACCACGGACGCGCCAAAGGTGAAGCCGGCGTAGTCCTTGTTCAGCGTCAGCGAGTAGTCGGTATAGCTGCCCGCGCTGTTGTTCTTCACCTTTTGGTAGCCGACATGCGGCACCACGGTGAAACCGCCGCCGACGTCAAAGGTGGCCGACACATCCAGGTAGCCGCTGCCCTTGCTGTCGGCGGTGCCGAACAAATTGGTCACGCTGTGCGAGTACTTGGCCGTCATCGGGCCAAAGCTCAAAGCACCGTAGACCTCGGTGGTGTCGGCCTTGGGGTTCAGATCGTTGCTGGGGTAGATGTAAGTCAGCGCGCCCACATCCAGCGTCAAGCCGCTGGCGATCTCGGTCTTGTAGCCGCCGTAAACGTCGATTTCCACATTGGCGCCGCCGTTATAGGGCGCGTCCTTGATCCACTTGATGGTCGAGGCCCAGGTACCAATGTAAAAACCGTTGGCAAACGCGTAATCCGCGCCGCCTTGCAGCGCAGGGTTCAGGCGCGACTGCGACAGACCGCGGTAGCGGTAGTCCGAGGTCACACTGACGTTGAAGGACAAGGGGCTGGCAGCCTCGGGGGCGGCCTCGGTCTTCGCCGCTTCTTCGGCCTGGGCCATGGTGGCGCCCAGAGTCAGCGTGACAGCAAGCACAGCAAAAATCGACTTCATGGCAGGGTTCCTAGCTTTGGGATTAAAAAGGGGTGGATCAGAATTTCTACGGGACCTGCTCTCCCTTTGCAGCTTTCGTGCCAAGTCATATCGCCCCTAGCCATCAGCTTGCAGGCGCTTCGCACCAGAATGGACCTGCGCTGGGCACAACCCAAACTGGTGCACGCACCATGGCTGTGCAAATAGCTGCGCAGGCCCTCACAGCGTGCACAATTGCTGACAAGGTCCCGGCAAGACGGGGCCAGGGGAGCGCCCTATGTCATTGGCGATCGTTCAAAGCCGGGCTCTGGACGGCTTGAGTGCAGCGGCCGTCAGCGTCGAAGTGCATCTGGCCAATGGACTTCCTTCTTTCACGCTGGTTGGGCTCGCGGAGACCGAAGTCAAAGAATCACGTGAGCGGGTGCGTGCGGCGCTGCAAAACAGCGGCCTGAGCTTCCCCCACAATCGCCGCATCATCGTCAACCTCGCCCCTGCCGAACTCCCCAAAGAAGGCGGACGTTTCGACCTGCCGATTGCGCTGGGCCTGCTGGCTGCCAGCGAGCAGATCGATGCGGCGCGACTGGCCGAGTTTGAATGCGCCGGCGAGTTGTCGCTGGGCGGCGAATTGCGGCCGGTGCGCGGCGCGCTGGCCATGAGCCTGGCACTGCGCCAGGAGCAATCGACCCGCAGCCTGATCTTGCCCCCGACCAGCGCGGCCGAGGCGGCCTTGGTCTCGGGCATCAAAGTCTTGCAGGCCGACCATCTGCTGGATGTGGTCGCAGCCTTGGTGCCCGGCAGTGATGCGCCGCTGGCACCGGCCACGCCCTTGACCCGCGCCGAAGCGCCGGCCCCACCCGATCTCAGCGACATCAAAGGTCAGGCCGGCGCCAAACGCGCGCTAGAGATTGCTGCGATCGGCGAGCACAGTCTCTTGATGGTCGGCCCACCGGGCACCGGCAAGTCAATGCTGGCCCAGCGCATGGCCGGCTTGCTGCCGCCGCTGAGTGAGGAAGAGGCCTTGGCCTGCGCATCGGTGCTGAGCCTAGCCGGGCAGTTTGAGCCAGCACGCTGGGGCCAACGCAGCCTGCGCAGCCCACACCACAGCGCCTCCAGCGTGGCCCTGGTCGGCGGTGGCTCGCCGCCTCGCCCGGGTGAGATTTCGCTGGCTTTGCACGGCGTATTGTTTTTAGATGAGCTGGCCGAATTTAGCCGTAGCGCCTTGGAGGCGCTGCGCGAGCCGATGGAGACCGGCCGCATCCTGATTTCGCGCGCGGCCCGGCAGGCCGAGTTCCCTGCGCGTTTTCAATTGCTGGCCGCCATGAACCCCTGCCCCTGCGGGCATCTGGGCAATCCGCTGCGCGCCTGCTGCTGCAGCCCCGATCAAATAGCGCGTTACCAAGGCAGACTCAGCGGCCCATTTCTGGATCGACTGGATCTATTGATCGAAGTCCCGATGATACGGCCGAGTGAGCTGGCCGGCATGGCCGCTGGCGAGAGCAGCGCCGTCGTGGCGGCTCGAGTCGCGGCGGCACGCGAGCGCGCCATGGCTCGGCAAGGCTGTAGCAATGCACGGCTGGCAGCTCAGCAACTGGAGCAGCATATAGGGGCCGAGCCCGCCGCACAGGCCTTTTTGCTGAAGGCAGCCGGTCAACTCGGCCTGTCGGCACGCGCCTATCACCGCCTGCTGAGGGTCGCACGCAGCATCGCCGATCTCGAAGACAGCCCGAGGGTCACAACCCCGCAAATGGCGGAGGCGATTCAACTGCGGCGCGGCCTGCGCTCGATATAAGGCCACAGAAGGTAAAACCACAAAAAAGGGCGTGTCCTTAGACACGCCCCTGGTAAGCTATCGGCAGCCAAGGCTGCCGTCATATCTCAGTCACGCCCGCCCTAACGCCTGCGCTTGCTGAGCTGGCCCAAGATCCAGTAGGGCACGGCGACCAGCATGATCAAGGGCAACAGCGGGAACATCATGAAGCGAGGCATCCTCGACCCACTGGGGATATTCATATCGGCCGCCACGAACAAGAGCGTCAGCACCAAAGCAAAACCGGCGATCACCCACAAGGCCGTGCTCGCCGAGATCAAACCGAAATAGGCGAAGGGCAGTGGCGCTGCCAGCAGCAAGGCCAGTTGACCGAGCAGGGCCGCACAGCCGCGCTTGCCCGACGAAGCGTCGGCAACAACGCAAGTGGTCAGAAGCACGATCAGATAGGCCACCAGACCCAGCAACCAGGGCGATACATCCATATAGGCCTTCATCGCTTTACAGCAGCGGCGCCAAGGCACGCTGGGCGGCCTCTTGGTTCAGCTGCATGCGCTCGGCCCAGTCCTGCACCTGGTCCTCGCCAATCCGACCCACATTGAAGTAGGCCGCGTCCGGGTGAGCAAAATAAAAGCCAGAAACGCTCGCCGCTGGCGTCATCGCCATGCTGTCGGTCAGACCCATGCCGATTTCTTCCGGCGCCAAGGCCTTGAACAAGGCGCGCTTGACCAAATGATCGGGGCAGGCCGGATAGCCGGGTGCCGGCCGGATGCCGCGGTACTGTTCCTTGATCAATTCCTCACTGCTCAGCGCTTCGTCCGCCGCATAACCCCAGAACTCGGTGCGCACGCGCTGGTGCAGGCGCTCGGCAAAGGCCTCGGCCAAGCGGTCGGCGATGGCCTTGAACATGATGGACGAGTAGTCATCCAAGTCGGCGACGAACTGCGCTTCTTTCTTCTCGGCGCCTAGGCCTGCGGTGACCGCAAACAGGCCGATGTAATCCGGCACCGCACCCTTGGGTGCAACAAAGTCCGACAAGCAGCGGTTCGGGCGCCGCACGCCGTCCACCACCGGACGCTCCGACTGCATGCGCAGGCCATGCCAGGTCATCAAGACCTCGCTGCGGCTCTCGTCGGTGTAGATCTCGATGTCGTCGTCATTCACCTGTGCGGCCGGATACAAGCCGAACACGCCGCTGGCCGTCAACCAACGCCCGGCGATCAGGCGCTGCAACATGCGCTTGCCATCGCTGAACACGCGCTGAGCTTCCGTGCCGACGATCTCGTCCTTCAAGATCGCAGGGAAGGGCCCGGCCAGATCCCAGGTCTGGAAGAACGGCGCCCAGTCGATGTAATCGGCCAGTTCGGCCAGGTCGTAATTGCGGATCACCCGGCGGCCAATGAACTGCGGCACCGGCGGGGCGTAACTTGCCCAATCCACGGCATGCTTGTTGGCCCGCGCCTGGCTCAGGCTGACCATAGGCGTCTGCTTCTTGTTGGCATGCAGATGGCGCACCTGGTCGTAATCGGTCTTTAGCTCGGCAATGAACTTGGCGGCTCGGTCGTCGCTGAGCAAATCACTGCAGACACCGACGCTGCGCGAGGCATCCGGCACATAAACGACCGGCCCCTCGTAATGCGGCGAAATCTTCACCGCCGTATGCACCCGGCTGCAGGTTGCGCCGCCAATCAACAAGGGCGTGCCGCGCGAGCGGAAATGCTCGTCCCGCTGCATCTCGGCCGCCACATGCTGCATCTCTTCCAGGCTTGGCGTGATCAGGCCGGACAGGCCGATGATGTCGGCGCCCTCTTCCTTGGCCTTGGCCAGAATGTCCTGGCAGGCCACCATCACGCCCATATTGACGACTTCGAAGTTATTGCACTGCAAGACCACGGTGACGATGTTCTTGCCGATGTCATGCACATCACCCTTGACGGTCGCGATGACGATCTTGCCCTTGGGTTTGGCTTCGCCGCCGGCGTCGATCAAGGCTTTTTTCTCGGCTTCGATATAGGGCAGCAAATGCGCGACCGCCGCCTTCATCACCCGCGCCGACTTGACGACCTGGGGCAAGAACATCTTGCCGGCCCCGAAGCGGTCACCGACCACATTCATGCCGGCCATCAAAGGGCCTTCGATCACATGCAGAGGGCGCCCGCCACTGGCTTGTATCGCTTGCCAAGCTTCTTCGGTATCGGCGGTGATGAACTCGGTGATGCCGTGCACCAGCGAGTGACTGAGTCGCTCGTTGACATCACCGGCACGCCAGGCGAGGCGCGCCGTGTCATCGATCGACATGCCCTTGGCGCGCTCGGCCACTTCGATCAGGCGCTCGCCGGAATCGGGACGGCGGTTCAAGACGACATCCTCAACCCGTTCACGCAACTCGGCGTCGAGGTCGTCGTACACACCCACCATGCCGGCATTGACGATGCCCATGTCCATGCCCGCCTTGATCGCGTGATACAGGAACACGGTGTGGATGGCCTCGCGCACCGGGTCATTGCCGCGGAAGCTGAAGCTCACATTGGAGACGCCGCCCGAGACCTTGGCGCCGGGCAGGTTCTGCTTGATCCAGCGCGTTGCCTCGATGAAGTCGACCGCGTAGTTGTTGTGCTCCTCGATGCCGGTCGCGATGGCGAAGATATTCGGGTCGAAGACGATGTCCTCGGGCGGGAAACCGACCTCATCCACCAGCAGCCGGTAAGCGCGCTCGCAGATCTCGATCTTGCGCGCAAAGGTGTCGGCCTGGCCCTGTTCGTCAAAGGCCATCACGACCGCCGCGGCGCCGTAACGCCGCACCAGCTTGGCCTGGCGCTTGAACTCGGCCTCGCCTTCCTTCATCGAGATCGAGTTGACGATGCCCTTGCCCTGTATGCACTTCAGCCCGGCCTCGATGACGCTCCATTTGCTGCTGTCAATCATGATGGGCACGCGCGCGATCTCGGGCTCGCCGGCGATCAGATTCAGAAAGCGCACCATGGCCGCCTGGCTGTCCAGCATGGCCTCGTCCATATTGATGTCGATCACCTGCGCGCCGTTCTCGACCTGCTGGCGGGCGACGGCCAAGGCGTCCTCGAACTGACCATTCAGAATCAGCCGGGCGAAGGCCTTGGAGCCGGTCACATTGGTGCGCTCGCCGATATTGACGAACAGCGTGCCGGCATCAACCTGCACCGGCTCCAAACCGGAGAGCTTCATCGCCGGTGGCGTTGAAGAAAAGGTGCTGGCGGAATTTGTGTTCATGGCGGCCTCGAGAAAACATCGGGCCGCGAACTCACCGCGGCCACGAAAAGCATGGATCGGTGAGCGTCGTTATCAGCAGCCCAGATCGGCGTGGACTGCCTGTTCAAGCCTGGCGAGCCTCCGCCGATCTCGCGATCGATGCGGGTGGACTGGTCGCAACGCTCCTTGAACCGTGCGCGATTTTACGCACAGCGCGGCTTTGCCCTGAATTTAGCGCCTGGGCGGCCGACAATCAGGCAGCGAAAACTGCAAAGCCCATGGACTTGATACAGCTCCCCCCCAACAGCCTGCGCGTCGGCCAGGTTTTGACGTTTTCCCTGCGCGACGCGAGCGGCAAGCTGCTGGTTGCCAGCGGCCAGACCCTCAGCAATGCGCCGCAAATGCAGGCCTTGCTGGCCAGCGGCGTCTGGGTGTTGGCGCATGAAACCAAGGAATACCAGCGCGCCATGGCGCACAAGATGGACACCTTGATGCATCAAGGCGCCAATCTGGGCGACATCGTCAAGGTGCAGGCCGACTTCGTCAAACCCGATCGCAATAAAAAAGTCGATCTGGGCGAGCAGGCGGCCTGGGCCGATCTGCAAATGCACGCGCACAGCCTGCTGCGCGACCCGCGTACCGATGACTTCCGGGGTCGCTTCCAGCAACTGCACAACGATGCGGTGGCGCGCCTGAACAACAAGCCCGATGCGATCCTGATGTTGTTGATTTATGACGCCGCCCAAGGCTTCGAAAAGTACAGCGGTCGCCACGCCCTGCTCTGCCTGGCGCTGGCCGAACTCTGCGCGGCCAAGCTCGGCTGGCCCGATGACTGGCGCCTGGCACTGACGCAAGCGGCACTGAGCATGAACATCAGCATCAGCGCCCAGCAAGACCGCCTGGCCTCTCAGGTCGAAGAACCCTCCTACAGCCAAAAGCAAGCCTTGGTTTCGCACGGCGACCGCTCGGCCGCCTTGTTGAGCGAGTTGGGTGCCAGCTCCGAGCTGTGGCTCAAGACCGTTTGCCTGCACCATGACGCCGGCCCTGGCCCTTTGGCGGGGCGCGCCCCGGCCGAGCAACTGGCGCGTCTGTTACGGCGCATCGACATCTTCGCCTCGCGCATCAGCCCACGCGGCTCCCGCAAGGCACAACCCGGCGCGATGGCCGCGCGGGCGGTTTTTCTGGATGAACTGAAGCAACCCGACGAGGCCGGTGCGGCCATCGTCAAGACCCTGGGCCTCTACCCGCTGGGCAGCTTGGTGCGCTTGGCCAACGGCGAGGTCGGCATCGTCTTCAAGCGCGGCCATAGCGCCACCGAACCTATGGTGGCCAGCCTTTTAGGCAAGAGCGGCAACCCCTTGAGTGAGCCGGTGCCGCGCGACACGCGATTGGCCAGCCAGGCCGTCAGCGCCAGCCTGGCGCCGCATGAGCTGAAGCTGAGGGTGTCGATGGAGAAGTTGTTGAAACTCTGATTAGCCTGCCACCAACTCGCTGAAGAACTTCTGGCCGCTGGCCCGCGGTTTGTAGGCCGAGACCTGGCGCGCAATCGCCGCGATATGGTCGGGTGTCGTGCCGCAGCAGCCGCCCGCGATATTCAAGAAGCCGCTACGGGCAAACTCTTCCATCAGGCGGCCGGTCACATCCGGCGTCTCGTCAAAGCCGGTGTCGCTCATCGGGTTGGGCAGGCCGGCGTTCGGGTAGCAGCTGATCGCTGTCGCACCGGCCGCCTTGGACAGCTCCTCGATATAGGGGCGCATCAGCGTGGCACCCAAGGCGCAGTTCAGGCCAATCGCCAAGGGGCGGGCGTGACGCACCGAATGCCAGAAGGCGGTCACCGTCTGGCCCGACAGAATGCGGCCGGACGCATCGGTGACGGTGCCGGAGACGATCACCGGCAGGCGCTCACCGGTGTCTTCCATCAACTCGTCCAAGGCAAAGATGGCGGCCTTAGCGTTCAAAGTGTCAAAAATGGTCTCGACCAGGAACAGATCAACCCCGCCTTCCAGCAGCCCCTTGGCCTGCTCGTAGTAGGCTGCGCGCAAGGTGTCGAAATCGACATTGCGGGCGCCGGGGTCGTTGACGTCGGGGCTGATGCTGGCGGTGCGCGGCGTGGGCCCGAGCGCTCCGGCGGCGAAGCGGGGTTTGTCGGGCGTGCTGTATTTGTCGCAGGCGGCGCGGGCAATGCGGGCTGCCGCCACATTCATTTCAAAAGCATAGGCTTCGAGGCCGTAATCCTCTTGCGCGACCAAGGTGGTGCCGAAGGTATTGGTCTCGATGATGTCGGAGCCGGCCGCGAGGTATTGCTCGTGGATCTCGCTGATCACATCGGGCCTTGTCAGCACGAGCAAATCGTTATTGCCCTTCAGGTCCTTGGGGTGGTCGGCAAAGAGCTCGCCCCGGAAATCGGCCTCAGTCAGTTTGTAGCGCTGGATCATCGTGCCCATGGCGCCGTCGAGAATCGCGATGCGTTGCTGCAGGATGGCGGGCAGGGCCGCGCCGCGCGTGTAGGTGATGTTGGAGGCGGTATTCATGCCGCCATTGTAGAAAGCCGCTGAAGCTGTGCAAAAAACGGCTTGAAATAACAAAGACGCCCGCTGGAAGGCGGGCGTTCACATCAATAGATCGGCAACTCAGGCAGCTTAGGTGCGCGGGCGGCCTTGCGCACCACCGCGCCGGCCGCCGCGACCGGCGTCGCGCTCTTGCGTGCGCTCGCGGCTGCGAGGTGCATGCTGCGGGCGGCCGTCGCGCGGCTCACGCGCCTCGCGTGCCGGAGGCCGCGCGGCCGCTTCTTGGCGGGCAATCTCCAACAGGCCCGGCAACTCCTCGGGCGTCACGCCCTTGAGTGCGCAGAAGTTCGGCAGGGTCAGTGTGGTGCGCTCGAAATCATGCAAGAGCCCGGCACGGTTGCGCGCCTGCGCCTGTTCCAGCTCGAGTCGCTCTTGCTGCAGCCCACGACGGCGAGTCAATTCTTCGACCGCTGCCGCTCGGTGTTCGTCGCTCAAATCACCGGCTGGCTGGCCGTCCAAGTCAAAGCGGGTGCGTGCCTTGCTGATGGCCATCAGATAGCTGGTGCTGCCGGTATGGCGGCGCAAAAAGGCCGACAAGGCTGCCTTGGTGAACACGCCCGGGGCACGCTCTTGAATATCGGCCTGAACGCGCAGCTTCAGCGGCTTGACACCGCCACCGACGAAAAGCGCTGGGAACAGCTCCTTGAGCTTGGCCGCACAGGCGGCCGGGCTCATCTCCTTGGCGGCAAGCACGGCGGCGGTCGCTGCCTCGGCCGTTGCTTCAGGCGCAGGGACTGCGGCCTCGGCCTGCACGGCGCCGGCTGAGGCTTCCACAGGGGCTTCGGCCGGGATGTCCAATGCCGGGATTGGCGCGGGGGTAAGAGCTTCGTTCATGGGCGGGCGCTGAAAAACTTCAAAAGGAATCAAGCCCGTATTGTCCACTGGACCGGACTTGACCCGAAATCAGCCGCCAAACACCTTTTTCAGCAAGGCGCTGCCGCTGGCCAGCGGGTCTTTGCGGATCTTGCGTTCCTCCTCGGCAATCATCAAAAACAAGCCGTCCAGCGCCCGCTTGGTCACGTATTGCTGAATATTGGCGTCCTCACTCTTGACCAGCCCGAAGCCGACACCTTTGCCGGCCACCGCGTTGTATTTGTCGGCCAGCGCGACCTTTTCGGTCGCGTGCGTCACGATGGGCAAAAATTGCGCCGTCAAGGGCTCACGCGTCTTGCCGGCAAAGAAGCGCGTCACCGAGTCGTCATCGCCCTTCACGATCTGCAGCGCGTCTTCAACGCTCATGGACTTGACCGCGTTGAGCAACAAGGGCCGCGCCGCCGGCACTGCGGCTTCGGCGGCGCGGTTCATGGCCAGCAACAAGTCGTCGACCTGCTTGCTTTGACCCGTCATCTTCAGCAGCTTGGCGCCGTCTTTCAGGTAACCGGGCAGCTCGATCTTGACGGCCGGGTTGCCCATAAAGCCATCCGTTTTGCCCAAAGTCGCAATCGCCGCTTCGGCACCACGTTCAAGTGCCAGTCGGATGCCGGAGGCTGCGTCGCTCTCGGTGGCCGCCGCCCAGGTCATCGCTGAGGGCGCCAGCATGCCGCCACCCATGGCCGCCCAAATCATCATCTGTCTGCGTTGCATCTTGTTAGCTCCCGTTTTGGAAAAACTCAGGCCTTGATCGCTTCGGAGGCTACCTCGGCAGCTGCCTCAAACAAGGCCCCGACGTCCTGATCAATCGCGCCGAACACGCTCAGGCCATCGCGGCCCTTTATTTCTATGCGAATGCTATCGCCGAATTGCATGTACTCGGTCTTGGCTTGGCCGGCTTCCAAGGCTTCGAGCGCGCGCTTTTCGGCAATGCTGGCGAAGCCCCGGGACGCATCCTTGTTGGCAACATAGCCCGAACCGATGACGCTGCCGGCACGCAAGCGGCGCGTCTTGGCGGCATGCGCGATCAGCTGGCCGAAGTGAAAGCTCATGTCGGACCCGGCTTCGCACAAGCCCACCTTGCGGCCGTTCCACATCACCTGCAGCGGCAGATCAACCCGGCCGGCGCTCCAGGCCCCGCCCAGCTCATCGGGCGTGACGGCGACCGGGCCGAAGGCACTGAGCGCTTGGCTGTGCAGCTCGCCCGAGCGCACATTGCGCAAGCGCCAGTCATTGACCAGCGCCAGCAGGCGAACACCCTCCAGCGCTTGCGCCGGCTGCGTGCCGCAAGCGATGTCGCCGGTGATGACGGCCAAACCGGCTTCAAAATCAATGCCCATTGCCTCGGATGCGAACAAGGCTGGCTCGCAAGGACCCAAAAAATCATCGCTGACGCCGCGCGCCATTGCCGGCTCGCTGAGCTGGCTGGCGGCCGTGCTTGGATAAGCGCCGCCGCTCACCCGTTGATAGGCGCGCGGCAGCGGCGCCATGCATTGCTTGGGCTCGAAGTTGAACGCATGGCGCAGCTTGCCATGGTTCAGCTGGGTGTAAAGCTCCTCCAGCTGTGGCGACAAAAAGCCCCAATCGTCCAGCACCTGCTGCAGCCGCGTAGCGATGCCGTTGGCGTAGTGCGCCTGACTCATATCGCGCGACACAACGATCAGTTGGCCGTCGCGCGACCCATCTCTATAGCTGGCAAGTTTCATCGGGGGTTTGAAAGCGGCAAAGCGTTAAACAAAAAGCTGGCAGCATTGTCCAATGCGCAGCGTACCAAGGATCAAACCAACTCGGCTTTTAGGGCCCGGGGCCGCCGGCTCGCTGCGCCCTTGGGTTTGGGGAACAGTGCTGAGCCTGGGTCTGCACTTTCTGCTGATGGCACCTCGGCACAAGCCTGCTCATCCCGTCCAGGCCCACGCGCCGGCCATCAAGCTCAGCCTGCCAAGCGGCACAGCAGCGACCGAGCCGCCCAAGACAACGGAGAGGCCCCCCACCGCCGCTGCAGCCAAGCCCGCGCCGGTAAAGCAGCAGATAGAGAAACCCTTTGTCGCACAACCCTTGCCCGAGGCTGTGGCCTCAGACTTGCCGGCTTCAACTGCAGTTGCAGTCGCGGTCGCACCGGCCGTCGATTGGCGCTATTTGCTGCTGCAGAACGACGCCCGAGGCCAGGCCAGACTGAGTTGGCAGCCGGGTGGCGCCGTCTATACCCTGCGCCTGGAACGGGAGCTGGAAGGACGGCCACTCCCAGGCTCAAACAGCCAGGGCCGCCTGGATACGCAGGGCCTGAGCCCCGAGCGCTTCACCCAGCAGCGACCGGGGCGCCAGGGTCAGGCGCCGCGCGATGCAGCCGCGACCAATTTCCGGCAGGGTGAAAGGCAAGACCAAATCAGCTTTTCCGCCAGCACCGAGCAAGTTCCCATGCCAGGCGGCGTACAAGACCGCATCAGCTGGTGGCTGCAGCTGGCCGCCATCGTTGCCGCGACGCCGCAGCAGTTTGTGCCCGGCCGGGAATTGCGCATGATGGTGGCGGGCCTGCGCGGCGAAGCCCGCGAGTGGATCTTTGAGGTGCTGGATCGCCAAGACCTGGCCTTGCCGGTGGGCCCGATACCCCAAGCCGTGCACCTGCGCCGCGCTGCACTGGGGCCGTACAGCGGCGAAATCGAGCTTTGGCTAGACCCCGCCCGCCACCACCTGCCGGTGCGCCTGCTCGTCAAGCTGCCCGACGAACGAGACTGGGAACTGCAGCTGCTGGATGAGGGTTTGCCTCAACCCTGATTCAGGGGGGAGATCGATAATTTTTGACGCTTTGAACATGAATATCTGTCTTCGATGCGCCGAAATGAACCGAGTTCTGACATTATTTGTGCACGGTCAGGTGCTTTTCTGCCGATAAGGCTTGAAACAGGCGCCGCTGGCCGCAGTTGACGCTGAAAGGAGCCACCATGCACATGCTTTACAACTCCCCCAGTTTCAGTGTCGTCAAGTTCGACATTCAAGTAACTGAGCCTTTGCCGGGCGAATTTTTGCTGGCCAACCCCGACCTGCAGCTGAACCGCGGCGGATTCGAGATCGTCGACAAATTCAGCCGCAAAGAAATCTTCATCGAAGGCGCGCTGGCCCAGCAGTTTCAGGACGGCGTCGAGGCCTTGATCGAGCAAGATCCGAGTGAAGAAGATCTGGATGACTTCATCGAGGGCTACGCCAAGATGGGCCATCAACCGGTGGTCATGCACTGAAAAGGGCTGAAAAACAGCGCCTGACCCACTTGTCCTCGGCGCGCGGCTGAGACAAGATCGGGCAGCGCCGCGCAGTCTGTGGTGCACAAGACTGCAAGGAGCTGTCCATCATGGTCAAGCGTTTGACTGACGCGCGTGTCCTACCGTCACCGGGCCTCAAGGAGGCGCCGGTGATGGATCGGATGTGCACGCAGTTCGTGCTGACGCTGACCGTCAAGCATGCCGGACGCTTCAATCTCCGCCGCGACTTCAACGGCCTCTTGTCCTTCACCGGCCGCCACTTGGTCTGGCCAACGCGTGTCTTGGGCCGGCTGCGCGACTACCTGAATCAACGCTGCGTGGCCAATGAGTTATGGAGCGGCCATGAGGCGCTGAGCGATGAGGCCTTTTTGCAGCGCCACGGCGTTTGGAGTGGGCCGTTTTCGGAGTCCACGCTGTTCTTCTACCTCGACGAATATGTCAAGGACGCGCCCAAGGACATGATGGCCTTGCTGGCCACCACCAGCGAATGGCTGGACCGCCAACTCAGGCGCGAGTCAACCTTGGTGGAGAAAAATATCGAGGCGCTGGGTGCGCTCTTGCAGCTCAATCCGGCCGAAAGAGCGCTGCTGCTTTATGGCACGCTGGCGCGTTACCAGCGCGAGTTGCGCGGTGCGCTCGTCGAGTTCAAGGTCAACACCGCGCAGGAAGCTTTTGCGGCGATTGCGGCGGTGGCCGGCGTCAACGCGCAAGAGGTGGCCGAAGCCTTGCGCGCAGGCTCCCGGCTCGAGCGCATCGGCATGGTCGAGAACCTGATCTCCGAGCACAACATCACCGACCTGGCCGACCTGATGAAGGTCAGCGATCAGCTGCCGCCGGTCCTGATGCGGGAGTACAAAGGGCCGCACGATTTGATGGCGGTGTTCACCCGGCCGGCCGCGCGCAGCCTCTTGAGCGCCGAGGATTTTCAGTTCGTTGCCGACGACCTCGCCGTCTTGAACCGCCTGCTGGGCAACGCGGTGAAGCGCCACGAAGCCGGCGTCAACGTATTGCTGTATGGCCCGCCAGGCACCGGCAAAACTGAATTGGCCAAGGTCGCGGCGCAAGCCGCAGGGCTGGATCTCTATGAAGTCGAATATGCCGACCGCGAAGGCAATTCGCTGTCCGGCCGCGACCGCTACCGCTCGCTGCAAATCAGCCAGGTTTTCCTCAAGGCCAGCGAGAACGTGGCCTTGCTGTTCGACGAGGTGGAGGACGTGTTCCCGCCCTTGTCCAGCGACACCGCGCAGCTGATTGCACGCATGGACTCGGCCTTGGACGCGCCGACCTCGGGTTCGGTCAGCGGCAAGGCATGGGTGAATCAGATTTTGGAGACCAACCCGGTGCCGGTGATCTGGATCACCAACCGCATCGAGCAAATCGATCCAGCCTTTCGGCGCCGTTTTCAGTACCACCTGGAGCTGAAGTCGCCGCCGCCGGGCGCACGCCTGGGCCTGGTCACCAAGGCCTTGGCCGATGTGCAGGTGAGTGCAGACTTCACCGCCAAGCTTGCCGAACGGCGCGGCCTGACGCCGGCGCAGATCCGCACGGCCGTGCGCTTCGCCCAACTGGCTGGGCAAGGCGACGAGTGCGAGCGCATGATAGAGCGCCAACTCGAAAACGCCGACAAGGCGCTGGGCCAGCGCAGCCGCGAGCGCTTGGCGCGGCCGGTCGTCACCCAGTATGCGCTGGACTTGTTGAACTGCGAATCTCGCTTTGAGATCCCGCGCATCGTGAGTGCGCTGGAGAAGCGCGGCTGCGGCAATCTGTGTTTTTATGGCCCGCCCGGCAGCGGCAAAACCGCGTTGGCCGAACATATCGCCCAGACCCTAGGCCGGCCCTTGATGATCAAGCAGGCGAGTGATTTGTCCAGCAAGTTTGTCGGCGAGACCGAACAGAATATGGCGCGCATGTTCGAAGCCGCAGCGGCCGAGAACGCCGTGTTGCTGCTCGACGAGGCCGACAGCTTTTTGCGCAGCCGCCGCATGGCCGAGCGCAATTACGAGGTGTCCGAGGTCAATGAAATGCTGGCCGGCATGGAGCGCTTTGCCGGCATTTTCATTTGCACGACCAATTTGTTTGAAGATCTCGACGAAGCGGCGCTGCGCCGCTTTGCCTTCAAAATCGGCTTCAAAGCGTTGACGCCGGCTCAGCGCGAGCGGATGTTTCTGCGCGAGGCGCTGGGCGACGAAGGCGCAAGGCTCGATGACGATCAAATGCAACGTTTGGCTGCCTTGGATGCCTTGACGCCGGGCGACTTTGCAGCTGTGCGCCAGCAGGTCGAGATTCTCGGCGAGCCCTTGACGGCGGACGAGTTCTTGGCACAGTTGGAGGCCGAGCATCGCATCAAGCCGCAGGTGCGCAATCGACGCGCGATGGGTTTCAATCACTGAGCGGAGCAAATTCCGGCTTCAGTTCATGGCAAGCCAATGTGGTGTTGCACACTAAGGCCATGAACAAAGAATTGCCACAAGGCTTGAAACTGCTGACGATCTGGCTGCTGATCCTGCTCGTGGTCTTCATGGGCTTCAAGGCCTGGGAGCATCAGCGCGCGCAGAGCCTCATCACCGTTGACGGCGGCGCCATCACCCTCAAACGCGGCCCGGACGGCCATTTCCATTGGCCGGGCCTGGTCAACGGCGTCGCAGTGGAGTTTTTGGTCGATACCGGCGCCACCAGCACCGCCCTGCCCCAGGCTTTGGCGGAGCAAGCCGGTTTGGTGGCCGAAGCCGACGTCAGCTCGCACACGGCCGCCGGCCTGGCGCGAGGCTACCGGGCGCGCGCCGACATCGCCTTGAAAGGCGGCGTTCAGGCCGAGCGCCTGGCGGTGACCGTATTGCCGGCCTTGGGCGCGCCGCTGCTGGGCATGGACATCTTGTCCAAGCTTGATTTCAAGCAGCAAGACGGTGCTTTGCATATCCAGCGTAGCCCGCATCTTCGGGCCGGGCGCCCATGAGCTGGCTGAGACTCGCCTGCACCCTGCTTCTCGGCTTGTCGCTTGGCGGCCCAGCTTTCGCAGCTGCGGCTTGCCCGCCGGCGCCAACGCAAGCCAGCCCCGAGCAATCCGCGGCCTGGGGCCGGCAGGCGCAGGACCGCGGCCTGCTTTACCGCATCAGCCGGGACGGCCGGGACTCTTTTGTTTACGGCACCATGCATATAGGCCGGCCGGAATGGGCCTATCCGGGGCCCAAGCTGCTGGCGACGCTGAAGCGCGTGGATGTCTTGGCGCTTGAACTGGACCTCAGCGATGCGGCCACGCTACAGGTCTTGAGCCGACCGCCCGCGCATGCGCCGGACCTCAAGCTCCCGCCCGCGCTGCGCAAACGGCTCGACGCGCAGGCCCGCTTGGCCTGCTTGCCCGCCGGCGCCTTGGACGGCCAGCATCCGTTGATGGAACTGAGTACTTACACGGTGTTGGCCGCGCGCTGGGATGGCCTTGACCCCAGTTTCGGGCAAGAGCTGCTGCTGAGCCTGTGGGCGCGCGAGCAAGGCCTGCCCATCATTGGGCTTGAAGATGCGGCCAGCCAGCAGCGGGCCCTGATTCCCGGCGATGCGAAACTGGCCTTGCTCAGCCTGCAAAAAGGCTTGAACCAGCTTGAGCAAGGTCGTGTGCGCCCCCTGATGAAGCGGCTGGCCCAGGCTTGGGCACAGGGCGATCTGGCGACGATGCAGGACTACGCTCGCTGGTGTGACTGCATCGAAGACGCACAGGACCGGGCCGATTTCATACGGCTCAATGATGAGCGCAACCCGACGCTGGCCGCCGGCATAGAGGCGAAGCACGCCCAGGGGAAGTCGGTGCTGGCGGCGGTGGGTGCCCTGCATCTGAGCGGACAAGCGTCGCTGCTGAAGCAGTTGCGCCAACGCGGCTTTGTTGTTGAGCAACTGCACCCCGGCCCGCGCTGACAAGAACTGCAGCACGCCGCGCCAAGTTGGGGCAAACTTGGCCGCGAACAACAACATCGCTTCACGGAGACCCCATGGCCGACAACAGCTTCAGCAAATTCGTTCCAGGTTTTGACTTTCTGCAAGGGCTGGTCAAGGGCGCCGGCGCCGCCATGCCCGGCGTCGGCCAATGGGTCGCACCGACCCTGAACCCCGAGGAGTTGGGCAAGCGCATTGATGAATTGCGCACCGTGCAATTCTGGCTGGAGCAAAACGCTCGCATGCTGGGCGCAACGATCCAAGCGCTGGAAGTCCAAAAGATGACGCTGGCGACCCTGAAGTCCATGAATGTGCCGCTAGAGCAATTGAGCGAAGCCTTGCAAGCGCCGGCTGCCACCTTGGTGAACCCACTCGCAGCGGCTTGGCCGGGCTTGACGCCGGAGGTGAAGACGCCCGCCGCTCCTCAAGCAGCGCCCCCCGTCGCACCTCCCGTCGCACCTCCCGCAGCAGCTGCCGCGCCAGCCGCCGCAGACGCTACGGGCGCAGAAAAACCTCTCGTGCCCCCCATCGTTGACCCCCTGCAATGGTGGGGCGCTCTGAGCCAGCAGTTCACGCAGTTGGCGGCCAGCGCCATGAAGGACGGCGCCAGCGACAGTGCCAAGAATCTGGCCGGCAATATCGTCAAGCAGTCTCTCGACGTCGCCGGCGACACCTTGCGCAAGGCCGGTGCCATGCCGGGCGCCGTGGCGGAGCAAATGGCCAAAACCTTGGTTCCCACAGCTTCGACCAAGGCGGCCGCCAAAGCTGCGACGCCTCCCGCGACTCCCAAGCCGACCCCGGCCCGCAAACGCAAGCTCTGAGCCCATTTGCCTGTTGCTGACATTCAGCGGGCAGCAAGCAAGGCTGCGCTACAGTGTTTCGCAGCCCAGGAGACCTTGCTTGATTGCAGCAGACCCCAACACCAGTGACCCCGCCCAGCGTGCCCAGCTCCAAGCGCGGGTGGTGCAGGCCTTGGCGGACGAACTGCCCGCTCATGCACTGCTCTGGCACGGCGAAGACACCACGCCCTATGAATGCGACGGGCTGAGCGCCTACCGCCAGCGCCCCTTGGTGGTGGCGTTGCCGGAGACGCAGGCGCAGGTCGCCGCCGTCTTGCGCACCTGCCATGCACTGCAAGTGCCCGTCGTGGCGCGCGGCGCCGGGACGGGCTTGTCGGGCGGCGCGATGCCACATGCTTTGGGCGTGACGCTGGGCCTGGCGAAGTTCAAACAGATCATCCAGATCAACCCACTCGCGCGCACCGCGACCGTGCAATGCGGCGTGCGCAACTTGGCCATTTCCGAGGCCGCCGCGCACCACGGCCTCTACTACGCGCCCGACCCGAGCAGCCAGATTGCCTGCACCATAGGCGGTAATGTGGCCGAGAACTCAGGCGGCGTACATTGCCTCAAATACGGCCTCACCTTGCATAACGTCTTACGTGTGCGCGGTTTCACGATGGACGGCGAGGCGGTCGAATTCGGCTCCGAAGCACTGGATGCAGCCGGACTGGACTTGCTCAGCCTGATCGTCGGCAGCGAAGGCATGTTGGCCGTCATCACCGAAGTGACGGTCAAATTGATCCCCAAGCCCAGCTTGGCCCGCTGCGTGATGGCCAGCTTCGATGATGTGCGCAAGGCGGGCCTGGGCGTCGCCAACATCATTGCCGCCGGCATCATTCCGGCCGGGCTGGAGATGATGGACAAGGCGATGACGGCCGCCGTGGAAGACTTTGTCCATGCCGGCTACGACCTCAGCGCAGCGGCGATTTTGCTGTGCGAAAGCGACGGCACGCCCGAAGAAGTGGCCGAGGAGATCGCGCAGATGCAAGCGGTTTTGATGGCCAGCGGCGCCAGCCATTGCGAAGTCAGTGCCGATGAAGCTCAGCGGCTGAAATTCTGGAGCGGCCGCAAGAACGCGTTCCCGGCCTCGGGCCGGATCAGCCCGGACTATATGTGCATGGACTCGACCATACCGCGTAAAAACCTGGCCGACATCTTGTTGGCGATTCAGGAGATGGAGAAGAAGTACCAGCTGCGCTGCGCCAATGTCTTCCACGCCGGCGACGGCAACCTGCACCCGCTGATCATGTTTGACGCCAAAGACCCGGATCAGATGCGGCGCTGCGAGGAATTTGGCGCCGAGATTCTGGAGACCAGCGTCGCCATGGGCGGCACGGTGACGGGTGAGCATGGTGTCGGCATTGAGAAGCTGAACTCGATGTGCGTGCAATTCTCTGCCGCCGAGTTGGCGCAAATGCATGCCGTCAAACTGGCCTTTGATCCGCAAGGCCTGCTCAACCCCGGCAAGGTGATCCCGACCCTGCATCGCTGCGCCGAATACGGGCGCATGCATGTCAGCCGCGGCCTGCTGGCGCACCCTGATTTGCCGAGGTTCTGATTGATGCTCAAGCAACTGCAGGACCGAATCCAAGCCGCCAGCGCCAGCAACACAGCATTGGAAATACGCGGCCACGGCAGCAAGGCCTTTTACGGCCAGACCCCAAAAGGCGAGTTGCTTGATATGTCGGGCTACGTCGGCATCAGCAGTTATGAGCCGAGCGAGCTGGTCGTCAGCGTCAAGGCGGGTACGTCGATTGTCGAGTTGGAGCGGGTCTTGGCCGAGCAGGGCCAGTATCTGGCCTTTGAGCCTCCACGCTTTGGCGGACAAGGCCGGGGCACCGTGGGCGGCATGGTGGCCACGGGCCTGAGCGGCCCGGCCCGGGCCAGCATGGGCGCCCTGCGTGAGCATGTCTTGGGCGTGACCATGTTGAATGGTCGGGGCGAGGCCATGAGCTTCGGCGGCACGGTAATCAAGAACGTCGCCGGTTATGACCTTTCGCGCTTGATGGCCGGCTCCATGGGCATTCTGGGTTTGTTGCTGGAGGTCTCGCTGAAAGTGCTGCCCTTTCCCACGGCCAGGGCGACCTTGCGTTTCGAGCTGAGCCAGGAGCAGGCCTTGAATCAGCTCAATCGCTGGGGCGGTCAGCCCCTGCCCATCAATGCCAGTGCCTGGTGGGATGGCGCGCTGGTGCTGCGCCTGGCCGGGGCACGGGCGGCGGTGCAGGCGGCCTGCGCAAGCCTAGGGGGCGATTTGATTGAGGACGAGCTGGCCACGCCGTTTTGGACCGGTTTGCGCGACCACAGCGATGAATACTTTGTAGGCGCGGCGCGCGCGGTCGAAGGCGGCGCCAAGCTGTGGCGGCTGTCACTTCCGCAAACGGCGCCTGCCTTGACCCTGCACGGCGAGCAACTGCTCGAATGGGGCGGGGCGCAACGCTGGGTCGCAACGCCGATGGCGGCTGACGCTGTGCGCGAGGCGGCAGCCAAGGCCGGCGGTCACGCCACGCTGATGCGCGGCGCCGATAAGCGCTGCGGTGTCTTCGCACCTTTGTCGGCGCCGCTGCTGCGCATTCATCGCGAGTTGAAGAAATCGTTCGACCCGCAAGGTATTTTCAATCCGGGCAGGCTTTATGGCGAGCTCTGAAATCAGTGCTGAACGTTCGACGACCGAGCAGATGCCGCGTTACTACGCGCAGCGTGCTCGCGAGTACGAGCAGGTCTTCGACCGCCCGCATCGGCAGGCTGATATCACCACCCTGAAGCGCTGGCTGGGTGAGCAGTTCAGAGCACGCCATGTGCTGGAGGTGGCCACCGGCACCGGCTTTTGGCTGCCCGCCGCAACGGCAGGCGCTTTGAGCTGGCAAGGCACCGACATCAATGCCGAGGTGCTGGAAGTCGCCAAGTCCAAGCCACTCGACTTTGACAAGGTGAGTTTTCGCTTGGCCGACGCCTACGCGCTCGACCTGGTGCCCGCCGGCCATGCTTCGCCCTTTGATGCCGCTTTCGCTGGATTGTGGTTTTCGCATGTACCGATGCTGCGCAGAGCTGGCTGGTTAGCTCAGCTGCATGCGCAACTGGCACCGGGGGCCTTGGTGGTTTTGATGGACAACCGCTTCGTGGCGGGCGACAGCACGCCGATTGCACGAGTCGATGCCGAGGGCAATGGCTACCAAGTTCGCAGCCTCAGCGATGGCAGCCAGCATGAGGTGATGAAGAACTTCCCTACGCTTGAGCAAATGCAGGCCTTGTTGGCCCCGCAGGCGCAGGACATCGAGTGGCAGGAGCTCGATTATTTCTGGACCCTCAAGTACCGGCTGCGCTGATGCAAACCCAACTCGCCCCCGAATTCCAAGGCACGCCCGAAGGGGCTGAGGCCGAGGCCATCCTGAGCCGCTGTGTGCATTGCGGCTTTTGCACCGCCACCTGCCCCACCTACCAACTGCTGGGCGACGAGTTGGATGGGCCGCGCGGGCGCATCTATTTGATCAAGCAAGTCTTGGAAGGTGCGGCGCCGACACGCAGCACGCAACTGCATCTGGACCGCTGCCTGACTTGCCGTAACTGCGAAACCACATGCCCGTCGGGCGTGCAGTATGCCCAACTCCTGGAGATCGGGCGCGGCATCGTCGAGGCCAAGGTGGCGCGGCCCAAGCAAGAACAGGCGGTGCGTTGGCTGTTGAAGGAGGGGCTGACCTCGCCGGCCTTCAAGCCCGCAATGAAGCTGGGGCAGCTCGTGCGGCCGCTGCTGCCGACTCGCTTGAAGGACAAGGTGCCCGCCCCCAGCAGCGCCCGGGCGCACGACTGGCCGACCCGCGTCCACGCGCGCAAGGTTGGCCTGCTGCTGGGCTGCGTACAGCCCAGCATGGCGCCCAATATCAACAGCGCCACTGCCCGCGTGCTGGACGCAGCAGGCATCCAAACTTTGGTGGCCGAGAGCGCCGGCTGCTGCGGCGCCATTCGCAGCCATCTGAACGACCATGCGGGCGGCCTGGCCGATATGCGGCGCAATATCGATGCCTGGTGGCCGCTGGTCGAAGGGATGACCGAGGCCGGCAAGATCGAAGCGCTGGTGATGAACGCCTCAGGCTGCGGTGTGACTGTCAAAGAATACGGTCACGCCTTGCGCGACGACCCCGATTACGCCGTCAAGGCGGCCAAGATCAGCGCCCTCACGCGCGACCTGAGTGAGTTGCTGCCAGACTTGCTGCCCGCACTGAAGCCGCTGCTGAAAGGCAAAGCACCGCACAAATTGGCCTATCACCCTCCTTGTACCTTGCAGCATGGTCAGCAACTTCGAGGCGGCGTCGAGGCAGGCCTGCGCGAGCTGGGTTTTGAGGTCCAGTTGGCCAGCTGTGACAGCCACCTTTGCTGCGGCTCTGCAGGCACTTATTCGGTCTTGCAAGCCAAGCTGTCCAAGCAACTCCGAGATCAAAAGCTGCAAGCACTCGCGCCCTTGCATGCCCAAACCATCGTCTCGGGCAATATTGGCTGCATTCAACATCTGCAAAGCGGCACAACGACGCCGGTACGGCATTGGGTCGAAGTGCTGGATCAAGCACTGAGCGAAGCCCCGCAATAGCTCGTGCGTATACCGCACAAGCAAGGGCAAATACTAAGACCACTGTAGAACCAAATTCCCATAATTGGGCACAAATACAGGAGGGGGAAGCCAACGAGGGCCCCAAGCCAGCCAGTCCAGGCCAAGCCGGACCAGCCAGCCAAAGCGATCAGCCCGGATGCCGTGAACGGTATCCGGGCTTTTCTTTTTGTGCCTGCCGGCTCAGAACTTGGGAACGCGAATTCGGCTGACCATCAAGGAGCCGGAGACAGCGTAGAGCAAGACCAAAGGGTGCAAGTAGAACCCGGCGATTTCAAGCCTACCCAGCCACAGCTGATCGCCGATCGCCCCAAGAGCCGCCGCGATCCACATCACGATCACCAGCACCAGAGACGTTGGTATTGGGGTGCCCTCAAAGTACTTGACCTTGTCGCCCCCCTCGCTGAGAGCTTCCGCCGTGACGTTGAAGCGCGCCAGCCGAGACACCCCGCAGGCAACAAAGAAGACCAGCACGATCCGGTCAAACAGACCCTGCATGCCGCAGGCATAGGCAATCGCGGCGGGCGCCACGCCAAAGGAGATAACGTCGGCCAAGGAATCCAACTCGCGGCCCATGGTCGACGACTGCTGGCGCCAGCGCGCCACGCTGCCGTCCAGCACATCGAACACAAAGGCCAATGGGATCAAGGCGCAGGCGTAGTAGATATGTTTGACATCGCCCGTCTGCAAGAACGTCATCACCGAAAACAGCGCCCCCATGCCAGCAAACGAGTTCGCCAAGGTGAACCAGTCGGCGAGGTGGAACTCGCGGATCATGGAGAAGGGTTTGGGTTTATTCATAGGCGCAGCATAAACCAGCCCGTCAAGACCCCGCGCGCGACGCTCCCCCGCCCCGGGCAATGCTCAAGATCCCTTTAGGCACCGGCGCTTGCGCGGATACGAGCCGCTGATTTACCCACTGGAAACGAGGCCTGCCCTGCGTCTTTCGACAATGCTTTCAAGGCTGCAAGTGCCTCGGACTCTCGACCCATTGCGCCCGCTGTACCCACCTCATCTGCCTTGCTGACCCGGCATCTGGCCTGATTCATCAAGTCCTCACTGGAGCCTCGCGTGCTGCGCGCGAACTCGATCAAGGCGGGAAGGTAGAGGATCTCGACTTCGCGATTTCTGACCTGCAGATAGCCTAGATCTGCCAAGGCCGTGAAAGACCGGCTAACGGTTTCATGCGCGACACCGAGATGGCTGGCGATGTCACGACGGCACATACGCAACAACAAACGGCGAGGCGACTGACCACGCGCCTGCATGCGCGCCGACAAGTTCAATAAAAACCGCGCCAAGCGCACTTCGGCGGCGACGGCCGCCATCACATCCGTCACTTCGCCATGCCGCGTCAACTGCCTGCTGACGGCAAGATGCAACATACGGTCAAAAGCCGGTGTGGCCTGACCCAGGGCAAAAAGCTCATGCAAAGGGACTACGCAAACGCGCGAGTCCTCCAGGGCTAGCGCTTCGGTTGGATGACTGTGTGTGCACAGTGCGTCGTAACCGAGCAACTCCGCAGCGCCGACAAAGCACAGCACTTGCTCGTAGCCATCCTCGGCGGTACGGAACACCTTGAACGAGCCCATGCTGACGAAGTAGATCGCATCGGCCACGCAAGACTGTCGAAAGAGTGTTGCGCCGGCCTTCACCGCACGGCTAGCCACCGGGACACGGTCACTTGCGGGGCTGGTCTCTGCGCGGGGGTCCATCAACAAAAGCAAGTCCGACAGTGTATGCAGAGCTGGTGCGTTAGCTCGCGAACCTGCGGTCCACGCCGCTCGAGTGGACTGCAGCACTGTTGCTCCAAAACCTAGTTCCATGGTTAGCCTCCTCAGCTGTCCTAATACCGGATTCACGATGACCGAAGCATGCGCGGATTGGCCGGCCCTTTCCATCGGCGCTCCGGCAGACTATTTGTCGGAACAAGCCCAGGGGTCGCAACGCTTTCCGGGTCAAATTAGAGAAAATTCCTACGCCAAGGAGTAGGACAGTTGCCGCTAAGATGGATTGAGGCGAGCCAGGCCGCAAGGCGGCCTTGGTTGATCGCCACTTGCAGCCGGATGATCAATAAGTTGCCCCCATGAACGAGATCAAATCCCCACGGCCCCTGCGGAAGAAGCGCCTCGGCAAGGTCAAAGCTTGCGACTCACTGAGCAGCAAGCTTGATCAGGTCGACGCGAACCGAAGCGCCGTACATGCTGCCTGCGAGGGCATCATCAGCGTCAACGCCAAGCAACAAATCGTCATGGTCAATCCGGCGGCGGTGCAAATGTTTGGCTTTGCTGAGGCCCAGGTGATTGGCCAGGACTTGCAGATGCTGATACCTCCGGAGCAACGCGCCCATCATGCCGAGATGGTCCGGGCTTTTTTACTCTCGGATCAAAGCGAACAGGCCGTCACGGATCAAGACGGACTGCTGGGCTTACGCGCCAATGGAGATGTGTTTCCCATTTCGCTGATCCTCTCCAAGAGCCATTCGATGGTCGAGCGCGGCCAAGCCAAACCCCTGTTCACCGCCTTGGTGCGCGACCTGAGCGTGGAGCAAGGGCTCCGATCAGAGTTGGCAGGAATTAAAAATCAGTTCCGACGGCTTTTTGAGTTAGCCCCGGTGGCCATGCTCATCACTGAGGAGGAAATCATCGTCTTCGCCAATCGAAGCTGCCTCGGTCTGCTGGGCGCAAAAAGTTTGGACCAAGTGATTGGCAAGCCGGTCTATCACCTGATCCACTCGGACTCGCACGCCGTCATGAATCAGCAGATCAAGCGTGCGGTTGGCGTTGCGGCGGGCAGTTTGTGCACGATGACAGAGAAGGTGACGCGCATGGACGGCAGCCATCGCCTGGTCGAGATCGCGATCGCCACCATGCCCGGCCTGGAAAAATCGACCGTGCAAATGGTACTCAGCGATGTCACTCTTCAGGAACAAGAAAGCCTGGAGTTGCAACAGTCCCGTCATGAGCTGCGCCGCTTATCTGCGAGCTTGATCGACGCGCGCGAGGAAGAGCGCCGACGCATAGCGCGCGAGCTGCATGACGAACTGGGGCAACGCTTGAGCGCGTTGAAAATGGACCTCTCCGAAGTCGGGGCCGAACTGCACGGCCGAGCCAGCCAGACGCGTGTGGTCAGCATGCTGGATATGCTGGATGCGACCATGGCCTCGGTCCGGCATATTGCCGCTGATCTGCGCCCTTTGATGCTCGATGACCTTGGGCTTTACGCCGCCATCGAATGGCTGGCCCGCGAGTTTGAACGTCGCATGGGCTTGAAAGTGACCGTTCGCCTCGGCCACGATGAACCACAGATGGATCCCCGCACTTCCACCGCGCTGTATCGCATGGTTCAGGAGTCCCTCACCAATGTGGCGCGCCATGCGCACGCCACCACCGTAGAAATAGACCTCGGGGTTGAGGGTAAAGAGTTGGTGCTCACCGTGCAGGACAACGGCGTCGGATTCGCGGCCAAGGCTTTGCGCAAGGAAGGCTCTTTTGGCTTGCTGGGTATGCGGGAGCGTGCGCTGCTGCTGGAGGGGCAGATGCAGGCCGACAACACCTTGTTCGGCGGGCGCATCCGAGTGCGCTTGCCGCTACCGCGTCAATTGCCACGCAGCCAGCTCCAAATGCCGACCATGCCCTGGGAACAACAAGCCGAGGAGCAACCCGCTTTCGCTGCCAATGCTGACGCCTCCAAGGAGATGCTATGACCGCAATCCGCACTGAGGGCAGTTTGCATATGCTGCTGGTAGATGACCATTCGATCGTGCGCGAAGGCGTGCGCCGGATCTTGCAAGCGCATAACGCTCAGTGGCTGATCGATGAAGCCGGATCGGGATTTGACGCCTTGGATTTCTTGCGAACGCGCCCCTCTGATCTTGTGATCGCTGATCTGTCGATGCCGGGGCTGAACGGCGTCGATTTGATCCAACGCGTTCGCGCGCAGCGCCCCGCCATTCGCATTCTGGTGCTGAGCATGCATGCGGAGGAGCAATACGCGATGCGCTCCTTCAAGGCCGGCGCGAACGGCTATCTGACCAAGGACAGTGCTGCCAAGGAGTTGTTGGCGGCCGTCAACAAGCTGCTCAGCGGCGGCTCATATGTCAGTGCGGCGCTGGCAGAGAAAGTGGTGCAGCAGCTCAACGGCGGCGCGGCCATGGCCAGCCACGCCAAGCTCTCCAACCGCGAGCTGGAAGTGTTACGCCGTTTGGTGGACGGGCACCGCCTGACGGACATTGCCGAGCAATTGCATCTGTCGATCAAAACCGTCAGCACCCACAAGACTCGCATTCAAGAAAAGCTCCAACTCCCCAACCTCGCGGCGATTGTTCGTTACGGCATAGAGAACCAGTTGGGTGAACAAGCCAGCGCCTCGCTGGCAGGGTAAGCGAGCGCAGCGTAGCCGCCTGAGCGCGAAGCGGCAGCAGGCTGCGCCCCCCTTCAGGCTTGGGATGAAGCCCTGAAACAGGCACGCGTGCAAGTCTGCGCCCCGCCAACGCATGAATTTGCAGCCCGATCGGCCTGCTGCACTTGCCCATCCATCCAGCACCGACGCGCTGTTCTGGTTCCACCGCCTTGTTCGGCCACCGATATTCCGGCTCAGGCCCGCGCATTGCCGTGACTGCGTAAAACTAGCCGCTGCCCCATACCGCTGCAGCGGCTGCCTTGTAAATCCCCCACTTGAATTGTCAGCCGGCCTGAAAAATGTTCGGCGCTTGCGTGCGCTCAATTTTTTTATCTCTTGAAACGGTCTACTGACGTCAGGAGATCAAACGGTGCGGCCCAAATCACGAAAGCAATTGACTCTTGCTCAGTGACCACGGTCATATTCAGTTTATCAAGCCGGAGGCTCCTGATTGAGGTACGCATGTCATGACGCCCAGAGGCACTTAAAAATAATTGGTGCCGACAGGTTTATTTTTCTCATCAATCAATTTAACTTAGGGAAACATCATGAAATTCAAACTCTTGGCTACGGCCGCTTTGTTCGCCTCCACCATCGGCATGGCGAATGCAACCGTGGCGATCAGCAGCGCCGGTGGCGATTTGAAGGCTTGGGTAGACAACGCTGGCAACTTTGACAATACCGCACCAGGCATGCTGCAGTACAAGGGCAAGGAGTACATCAAGTGGGGAGTTGAGAGCAGCTGGTATTGGTTCGATGAATCGGGCAACTCCCACGTCGCCAATTTTGGCTCTAACCCACTCGGCGGCACTACCTACGCCGTTGGCCCAGGTGCAGCTGCGACCACCATCGCAAGCGCCGGCTGGACCTTTAGCCAAGTCATCCATGCTGTCGCTGAAAACAAGTTGGCAGTGACATTGAATCTCACCAACAACACCGGCGCCGATGCAACAAAAGCAGCTTGGACGATTGGTTTTGACCCCGACCAAGGCCAGCCAAGCAATGGCCCCAAAACTCGCAATACAGTCTTGGACGTGGGTGCCAAATCGTCCGTCAGCGCTTGGGCTGGCGGTTATGGCGTGACTTTGCAAAACGACACCAGCGCAGCAGCATTCTCGATCTTCCCCTATATCAACATGGGTGATTGCTGCACTCCAGTAAATCCTCACACCGCTATTGCTGCCAATCAGACTATCGGCACATCCTCCTTCGCTGATGATTCCATCAATCTCGCCTATGACTTGGGCAACATCAAGGCAGGACAAACTGTCAGCATTGGTTACTCCTATGTTATGGCCGTGCCAGAACCACAAACCTATGCCTTGATGCTGGCTGGCTTGGGTGCAATCGGCTGGCTGTCGGCTCGCCGTCGCCGCAGCTGATTGAAAGACAAATCCTTGGGGGGGTTTGAAAAGGTGCTCAGGCACCTTTTTTTATTTTATTTTTTGGCTGCGCAAGCATTTGCGCCCCGAAGAGTTATTGATGATGGATTCATCATCAATAACTCTCTCCATGCGCGAAAATCCAAATCCCAGCTCAAATCTCGAAGAGCAGCGCGACTCAAAAAAATCTCCACGCCATATTGCGACTGATTTTAATCAACGCGCTCGACCAGAATTACTGAAGAATGAAACCCAATTCATTGGATATTGCTGCCGGGCCTTCTTGCTCGAAATATTGCTCCAGCCGCGCGGATTGAAAGGACGTCGCCATGTTTGGCACTTCACAGATTTCGATAGGAGAACATGGCCTGACTGGGGATTTGTACATTGGCGCGCGCGCTCGCGGCTTGGTTGTCTTCCCACATGGGCGGGACAGCAGCCGAAGTAGCCGACGCAGTCAGCAGGTAGCACAGAGTTTTCGACGCCAAGGTCTGGGCACACTGCTGCTGGATTTGTTGACCGACCAGGAGCGTGCAGCGCAGGGGGGAGATGGGGTCAGCGGGGTCGATGAGGAGGGGCTAGCTGTCGAATCTCTTGCCCAGCGACTGCTGGAAGTGCCCGCTGCCTTGCCGTCTGAAGCTCGCGTGATGCCGCAGGCCTTGTTCAGCGGCGGCACGGGCGCAGCGGCGGCCTTTGTGGCTGCTGCGCGCCAGCCAGAAACTTGGCGCGCTCTGGTCTCTCGCGGCGGCCGGCCCGATCTGGCAAGCAACTATCTGACGCAGGTGCGTGCCGCCAGTCTGCTGATTGTCGGCGCCGAAGACACCGAAGTCTTGGCGCTGAACCGGGCCGCTTTCATCCAACTCCACTGTGAAAAACGTATCGAGATCGTGCCAAGAGTTCATCATTTGCTCGAAGAATCGCGCAGCCTACAGGCGGTCTCGCTGCTAGCCGGCAACTGGTTTCTCAACCATCTGGCCGTGGTGGCCTGAAGCCATCGCCCCAGCATCAAGAGGCGGCAGGCTGGGCCCGGGCAACAATGCCCCGACAATTGACCCATCAATCACCGATGGTCACCCCATGTCGATACAGGCCTGCAAGCAGATTGTTCTGCAATTCCTGCTCAGCGTTAGCACCCTGCTAGCGGGCGCCCAGCCCGCCTTGGCGCAGTCCACCCAAGCGAGCGCCACAAGCCTCAATGTGCTTCTGGAGCCGGTCCCGCCTTATTCCTTTCTCGATGACAAAGGTAATCCGGCCGGCTATGCGGTCGAGCTGATGGAGGAGATGCTCAAGCGCAGCGGTTTGAGCCATCAGACTGAGTTCAACTCCTGGGCGCGGATTTACCAGCGCGCCATCTCCCAGCCCTTGACGCTGATCGTCAGCATGGCGCGTTTGCCGGAGCGGGAGGCGCAGTTTCATTGGATAGGACCAACCGCCGCCAGGCGCGCTTACTTGTACCGACTGAGGTCCAGGCCTGATGTCCAGGCTCCGACGCTGGACGCCGCCAAGGCCTACAAGATTGCAGTCGTGCGCGATGACGCGGCCGAACGTGCCCTGTTGGCCCATGGCTTTGAGTTTGGCAAACAACTCGACCGCAGCCCCGACCACGTGGCCATGCTGCGCAAACTTTTTGTCGAGCGCGACGAATTGATCGCCGCCAACAGCGTCGTGCTTGCCGCCATGATGGGGAAAATGGGCTATGACCCTCAAAAAATCGAGCCTCAAGCCAAGCTGTCCGAAGTCAGCCTGTACATGGGCCTGAGCAAGGGGGAGGGTAGCCCGGCCATCTATCTCAAACTGCAAACCGCCTGGGACAGCATGCGCCGGGACGGCACGGTGGCGGCGATCGCCGCACGCCACCCCTATATCGTGCTTGCAGGCAAGACCGACTGACCCCGCCCTTTAAACCGGGCCGCTCTTGAAGGTGTCACAGGCCTTCAAGTCCCCCGACTCCAAGCCGCGCTTGAACCAGCGGGTGCGCTGCTCGCTGCTGCCATGAGTGAAGCTCTCCGGCACCACCGTGCCCTGCGACTTGCGCTGCAAGGTGTCATCACCGATTTGCGCCGCAGCGTTCAGGCCTTCTTCAATATCGCCTTTTTCCAGCCAGCCCTTGCCTTGCTGCGAATGGAAGGCCCAGACGCCGGCATAGCAGTCGGCCTGCAGCTCTAAACGCACGCTCAGCGCGTTGTAGTCGCGCTCGGACACGCGCTGGCGCGCCGCGTCCATCTTGGCCGTCGTGCCCTGCAAGTTCTGCAGGTGATGGCCCACCTCATGGGCAATCACATAGGCTTGCGCAAAGTCACCCGGCGCGCCGAGTCGGTCGCGCAGCGTGTCATAAAAAGCCAGGTCGATATAGACCTTACGGTCGGCCGGGCAGTAGAACGGCCCCATGGCCGCCTCGCCCAGCCCACAGCCGGTATTGCTGCGGCCACGGAACAGCACCAGCGCCGGCGGCGGGTATTTCTGCTGCTGTTCGGCGAAGTACGCCGCCCAGACATCCTCGGTATCGGCCAGCACGGCGCTGACAAATCGCCCCCCCTCGTCCTGCAGCTTGGCTCCCGTGTGCGACCGGGCCGCCGGCGCAGGCTCGGGCGCAGCGCCGCCGCCCATCAAGCCCAACACCGTCATCGGATTGATCCCAAAGGCCCAGGAGGCCAGCAAGGCAATCACGATGCCGCCCAGGCTCAGGCCGCGACCGCCGCCGATGCCGCGCCCCCCGCCGAAACCACCTCCGCCGCCGCCATCACGCCGGTCTTCGACGTTATCACTCTGGCGCTGATCTTCCCATTTCATTGCTGACTCCTGTTGCGGCCCGGGCCTGAAAACACAGTCCGCATGGTAACGACACAAAGGCCCGCGGGGACACAAACAAATACAGCAAAATAGGCCACCACGCAGGAGTGACAAGCCAATGACAGATGCATCAGAGCCCTTGCCCCCGGCGCCGGCCGACATCTTGCTGCAGATGCATGAGCAAAGCCCGCTGATGGTGGCCTTGTTCGATGCCCAGGACGTTTTGGTTCACGCCAACAAGGCCTTCCGCCAAGCCTATGCCGTCGAGCCTGACGGTCAGCTCACATGGGCCGACATGATGCGCGACAACCATGCCCATGGGCGCGGTGCGTCGATACAGACCGATGACATCGAGGCCTGGTTGGCGGCAATCTCGTCGCGGCGCGGCAAGACCCCTTTTCGTGCTTTTGAGGCCGATCTGTGCGATGGACGCTGGATCTGGATGACCGAGACGACTCAGTTGCATGGCCCTATGTTGTGCGTCGCCAGCGACATCACCAGCCTGCGCCAAGGCGATCGCTCGCTGCGCCAAGCGCATACGCAAGCGCTAGCCGCCGCTCACACCGATGCGCTGACCGGCCTGAGCAATCGCCGCCATGGGCTGCAATTGCTGCGCGCCGCCCTATCGCAGAGCGAGCCTTGGCCGCTGTGTATCGCGGTGCTTGATCTGGACCTCTTCAAACAGATCAACGACTGCCTCGGCCATGGCGCGGGTGACTTGGTGATCTGCGACTTTGCCCGCCTCTTGCAGGCCGGCAGCCGCCGCGAAGATGGCTGCGCCCGCTTAGGCGGCGAGGAATTCTTGCTGGTTCTGCCGGCGGCCGGACTGCCGCAAGCGCAGTCGATTGTTGAGCGTTTGCTGGCCCGCGTGCGCCAATCGCGCCCGCTGCCCGAGCATCCCGAGCGCGGCTATTCCTGCTCCGCCGGCTTGGCTCAAGCGAGCTGGGGTGAAACGCCCGAAGCCTTGCTCAAGCGTGCCGACACCGCGCTCTACCAAGCCAAGGCTGCGGGCCGCGACTGCATGGTCACCGCCGAGCCCAGCAGTTAGCCGAGCTCAAACAACACTTAAACCGCGTACCAGAGTGCGGCCACAAAGTGGCAGCCGCTACCGGCCAGCACGAACAAATGCCAGGCAAAATGAGCGTAGCGCACCCGGTGATCCAGCATGAACACCACCGCGCCGAGCGTGTAGGCGACGCCGCCGGCCACCAGCCAGATCAGGCCGGCCGAGGCCATGCGGGCCATCAAGGGCCCGAGCGCAAAAATAACCAGCCAGCCCATCGCGATATACAAGCCGGTTGACCACAGCGGGTGACGCAAGCGGTTGAATAATTTGGCGGTGATGCCGACCAAGGCGCTGGTCCAGACCAGGCCGAACAGCACCCAGCCCCAAGCGCCATGCAGAACGCCCAGCGCAAACGGCGTGTAGCTGCCCGCAATGAACAGGTAGATGGCGGCATGGTCCAGCCGGTTCATCCACAGCTTGCCACGCCCCTCGGGCAGCGCGTGATACAGCGTCGAGACCAGATACAAAATCATCATCGTGACCGAGAACACCGCCGCCGCGACTACATTGCGCGCCGAGCCCTGCTGAGCCGCCGAATAGGTCAGGATGGGCAGCGAGGCCACGGCCAAGAGGAAGCCCAGTCCATGGCTGATGGCATTGGCGATTTCTTCACCGAAGGATTGCGTTCGATCACTCATGCCGGCATTGTGCACAGGGCCTGTGACCAAAAAACCTGTCATATTCTTGGCCTTATGCCATTCAGATCAAGCTTTGCTGATTCATCGCTGCCCGCCAAGCGTCGCGTGATGCGCCGCGACTGCCTGCGCGTGCTGCTGCTTGGCGCGGGATGCTTGGGCTTATGGGCTAGGGCGCTGAGCCAAACGGCGGGCATCAAGGTCTTGATGGAGGAGTTGCCGCCCTATAGCTACACCGACGCCGAGGGCCGGCCCGCCGGCTACGCGCTGGAGCTGGCGCAGGAACTGCTGGCACGCGCAAAAATGCCGGCCAGCTTTGAGTTCAATTCCTGGGCGCGGGTGCTGCTGCGCAGCAGCAGCGAGGCACAGGTACTGGTGCCGGCCATTGTTCGGCTGGCCGAGCGCGAGGCCCAATTCCATTGGCTGGGTCAGATTGCGACCCGCCGCGGCACGCTGTTCAAGCTCAAATCCCGCAGCGACATCAAGCTCGACAGGCTCGACAAGTTCAAGGCCGCAGGCGGCCTGCGCATTGGTGTGGTCAAGAATGATGTCTCGGAACGCGAATTGATCGCGCTGGGCTTGGACACCGGGCAGTCGCTGGACCGCAGCGCCGACCACATCAGTCTGTTGCGGCGCTTTTTCGCCGGCCGCACCGATCTGCTGGCTTTGAACGCCTCGCTCGCGCCGGCGCTGCTGAAACAATTTGGTTTCGACCCCGGCCAGATTGAGCCGGTGCTGCAATTCTCCGAGTCACGCCCTTCGATGGCCCTGAGCTTGGCCACCGATGAAGCCACCCGTCAGCGTCTGCAGCAAAGCTGGGACGCGATGCGACGCGACGGCACGGTGGCCGCCATCGCTGCACGCTACCCGTCAATTACGCTGGAATAGTCTGCGCTCACTTGGCCGCAGCCTGCGGCCAGGGCAAGACCTGACCCTGCGACTGACTGGGCACGCGCAGGCGCAGAATTTTTGCCAGGCTCGGGGCGATATCGACCACCTCGACCTTTTGCGCCACCTCGCCACGCCCGACCCATTGTGGCCCCCAGGCCAGGATGGGCACATGGGTGTCATAGGCATAGGGCGTGCCGTGCGAGCTGCCGCTGGGCCGCGATCCAAACAACCAGCCCGGTTTGACGACGATTTGCAGCGGTGCCGCGACTTCCGGGTGCCAGGCCTTGCGCATGGACTCCAGATAAGGTGTGACGGTGTCACCGCTTTGCAGCTGCGCCAGCGTGAACACATCGGCAATGCCCGTCATGGGCAGCAGCAAGCGTTTGGCTTCGGCATACATCTCTTCAGGCTTGATGCCTTGGGCGGCCATCTGCTTCTCGTTGAACAAGATACCGGCGGCAGAAAAATGCGTGGCCCAAGCCCCGGCTCCGGCGCCGAACTTCTTGACCAAGCCCGCATTCAAGGCCGTCATCACCTGGGTCGGGTTGATGCGTCCGACATCAAGTCCTTGCGACTTGGCCCATTCGGGCGTGTCGGCAAAACCGTGGTCGGCCGTCAGCACCGCCACATAGTTGCCGGCGCCGACTGTTTTGTCCAGGTATTTGAAGAAGTCCTGCAATTGCAGATCCAGCTGCAGCATATGGTCATGCGAGAGCCGCGACTCGGGGCCGAAGGCATGGTTGATGTAGTCATGGCTGGACAGGCTGACCGAGAGGATGTCGGGCTTGGCGTCAAGACCCAACCGCTCCCCCTCGATGGCCGCGCGCGCGAAGGCCAGGGTCAGCTGGTCGCCAAACGGCGAAGGCAAGATATTGGCGTAGAACAAGGGGCCGGGCTTGTCATGCTTGTCGCCCAGTACCGCCGGCAGCTTGTTGCCGTTGCCCCCGTTGAACTGCCAGGGCTGGCCGTCCGGCACCGAACGTGCATAGGCAGCCTCGGGCAGCAGTGGCGCCCAGGCCTTGCCAAAGAAGGCATCGGCCGGCTTGGCCGCATTGAAGTCGACAACCCATTGCGGATGGCTGGCCATGTAGTAGGTGCTGGACGCAAATTCGCCGCTTTCACTCATATACATATAGGCCACGCCCTTGTGGCCGCCGGGCAGAATCGCGCCCCGGTCCTTGCCCGAAATGGCAATCACCTTGGAGGCGCCATCTTGCTCGCGCAGCACATCGCCGACCGTCTCGGCGCGCAGATTGCGCGGGCTGGTGCCGGCCAGCGGGTCGGTCTTGTGGCCGATGTATTGATAAGCGGTGTCGCCGGTGTTGTAGACCGGCTCACCAGTCTTGGCATCGCGCCACTCATTGCTGATGATGGCCGTGCGCTGCGGGTAGGCTCCCGTCAACATCGTCGCGTGGCCGGCCGCCGTGACGGTATGGCCATGGCCGTAATGCGCGTTGGCAAACCAGGCCCCCTGATCCAGAAAGCGCCTGAAACCATCCGGTTGCAACTGATCCCGATAAGCCAGCACCTGGCGCATCGGCAGGCCGTCCACCACCATGAACACCACCAGCTTGGGCGGCGGGCTCAGCGCCGGAGGCGCGGTCGGCGCCGACGAACAGGCCACCAAGGCGGCGCTGCACATGGCAGCAATCAGGACGAGTCTGGGCATGGTGGTCTGCATGGGCTGTGTCTGAGCAAAAGGGGCTACAGCTTAGTCGATCTGGCCGGGCGCCAGGCAGCTGGCGCGCGCGCCATCGCGCATCAGGGCGCTAGGCAAGGGATGATGATGGTGAAGCTGGCACCTTCGCCGGCTACGCTGCTGGCGCTGATGCTGCCGCCCAAGACGCCGCTGACGATGTTGTAGCAGATGTGCAGACCCAGGCCACTGCCGCCCTGCCCCAGTTTGGTGGTGAAGAAGGGCTCGAAAATGCGCCCCAGATGTTCGGCGCTGATGCCGCAGCCGTTGTCCTTGAAGTAAATCGTTACCTGACCCTCTGCTTGCGTCTGCGCGGCCAGCGTCAGCAGCCCGTTGCGGCGCCCCTCAAAGCCATGCACCAGCGCATTGATGACCAGATTGCTCAAGACTTGGCCCAAGGGACCGGGGTAGCTGTCCATTTCGATGCCGCCGGGAACCTCCAGGCGCAGCTCATGCCCGCCTTGATGCAGGCGATTGGCCAGGGTCAAGGCCACTTCATCACACAAGGTGTGCAAGTCGAACCGACGCCTTTGCTCGGAGGTCTGATCTACCGCCAACTGCTTGAAGCCATTAACCAGGCTCGCCGCCGCCCCCAGGCTGCGCACCAGCAGCCCGGCCGAATCGGCATTGCTCTGGCAGAACTGCTCCAGCTCCGAGCGACGCAGGCCTCCCGCCTGCATGCGCCGCAAAAACTCGCCACTGACATCCCGCATGGTGCTGGCCACCAGCAGGCTATTGCCCAGCGGCGTGTTCAATTCATGTGCCACGCCCGCCACCAGCGAACCCAGCGCAGCCAATTTTTCCTGCTCCACCAGCTTGGCCTGGGTCAGTTGCAATTGGCGGTACGCCTCCGCATTGTCAAGCGCCACCGCCGCATAAGCGCCCAGCGTGCGCAAGATATCCAGCTCCGCCGTGCCAAACGCATCCGGCCGATCGCTGAGCAGGCTGATGATGCCAATCACCTCGCCCTTGAGCAACATCGGCACATAGATGCCGGAGCGCGCGGCCTGCGGCTCGCTGCCATCTTGCAGCTGCACCCGCCCAGCCCCGCCGTCAGTGCTGCTGAGCTCGCGGTTATCTTGGCTGAATGACTTGATGCACAGCTCCTTGGCCTCCAGCGCGCAACGCACGGCGGGTTGCTCGCGCGCGTCCAGGCTGCGGCGGTAGGGTTTGAACGCCTGACCGCGCTGCATCACGAAATCGAAGTTCAGCACCCGCTGGCGCCGGTCGAGCAAGCCAACACCAAACACCGAGGCATCGACCAGGTCCTGCACATGCTTGTACAGCGTTTGCTGGATCGCGGCGACGTCCAGCGAGGCGGTGATCTGCCGCCCGATCTCGCTCAGCAGCCCGATGTCGCGCCGCGCCTTCTCGGCCACCTCACGCTGACCCAAGGCCACTTGCTTTTCTTCGGCCAATTGCTGCGTGCGCGTCGCCACCTCTTGCTCCAGGACTTGCTTGGCTTGTTGCAAGGCCCGCGTGCGCAGCGTGTAGGCGCCAAGCAAGGCCAGTACCGCCAGCAGGGCCAGCCCCGCCCTCCACCACCAGGTGCGCCAGAACGGCGGCAAGACCGTCACCTCCAGCAGCGTGGCCGGCTCGCTCCAGACCCCATCGGGGTTGGCCGCTTTGACACGCAGCCGGTAGTGGCCGGCATCCAGATTCGTATAGGTTGCCAGCCCCAAGGCGCCTTGACCAAAGATCCAGTCACCGTCAAAACCCTCCAGCATCCAGGCATAACGATTCAAATTGACGCGGTCGAAATGCAAGGCGGCAAGCTCGAAGCTGACCATGCTTTCGCGCGGACTCAAGGTCATGGACTTGGCCAAGTGCAGCGGCCCCGTGATGCCGAGATCGGCCAGACTGAGGCCCGGCGAGCTGGCCGCCACAGGCATGGCGGCACCGGCCTTGTTCAGCAATGAGCGGTTGAGAATCAGCAAATCGCTCAACACGACCTTGGGCGCGGCCGGGTTGTCCCGCAACTGCGCGGGCCAGAATCGCAACAAGCCGGGCCCGCCAAAAAAGAGGCTGCCGTCGGGGCCGCGCGTCGCCGCCGCAAAATTGAAGCCGCGGTCAAACAGGCCGCGTCCTCCGAAGAAGCGCGCCTCCCGCTGCGCCGGCCGCACCCGCGTCAAGCCTTGCTCGCTGCCCAGCCAGATTTCGCCATTCAAGGCATCTTGAATGGAATCAAAGCCGCCGGCCGGCATACCCGGCGTGTCGCGCCAAGACTTCAGCGCCCAGGTCTTGTCGGCGGCGGCGAGCAACTCGAACAGGCCTTGGTCGGTGGCCAGCCAAATGCGCCCCTGCTGGTCTTGGCGCATCCCGTGGATCGCCGGATTGACCTGGCCGGGGGAGGCGCCAAGCACCGGGACTGTCGCTGAAAAACCATCGGCGCGCTCGTCCCGCACTTGCAGGCCGCCCTTGCTGCCGATCCAGAGCCTACCCTCGCGGTCCCGCAGCAGACTGTCGATGATGGAGTGAACCAGCGCGCCCGGCCGCTTGGCTTCGGCGCGATAGGCTCGCACCGTCAAGTCGGGCTCTATCCTATACAGGCCCGAAGAACTGCTGGCCCAAACAGCGTCCCCATCGGGGAGCAGGGCGCTGATCGAGACGCTAGTGCCGCCACGCTCATCAAATGTGACGCGCTGGCTGCGCCCTAGGCTGGGGTTAAACAAGACCAGGCCGCGATCCCCGCCGACCCAAAGCCGACCCGCGGCCGCCTGCCCCAAGGCCTTGACATGGCTGATGGGCATATCTTTGAGGGCGATTTGGCGGGCCTTGCCGCTGGGCAGGTGCAGGTGATTGAGCCCGCCGCCATAACTGCCTACCCACGCATGCTCGGTGCCGTCCAACAAGGTGGCCATCACGATCGGCGAAGACAGGGTTTGCGTATTGCCGGGAATGCTCAGGTAATTGCTGAAGCCCCGGCTGCTCAGGTCCACAAGGTTGACGCCGGTCTCGGTGGAGCCTACCCACAGGCCGCCCGAGCGGTCCTGCATCAAGGAGGCCATGCTGTCACTCGACAAGCTGCCGCTGACACCGGGCAGATGCCTGAAGGTCTCAAGCGCGGCCGCGCCGGCGCGCCAGCGGTGCAAGACGGCCAACTCGCCGATGCCTATCCACATCGCCTTGTCGCGGTCCAACAGCAGCGCGTGCACCATTTGCCGAGGCAATTGCAGCGACGCCCCGAGGGAGTCGGGGCGCACGCCGTCGGGATCGACCCGCCAGGTCTGCACGCCCCCAAGCATGCCGAGCCAGAGGCGACCCTCTGCATCCAACGCCATCCGGTTCACCGGCAGTTCAGCCGGATTCAAGCGCGCCGAACTCGTGCCCTGGGCGGTACTGAAGCTGCGGCCCTCGGTGTAGCCATCTGCCCCGGCGCCGATGTGGGAGACCTTATCGGCCAGGGCCACCCAGACACCGCCGGCGCCGTCGGAGATCATTGCCGTGATGCGGCCGGGCACTCCGGTTCGGCCCGCCGGCCAAGGCGAAAACAGTTCCCGGTCGGGGTCAAGCAGGTACAGGCCACCCCTGAACGCCACCCACAAGCGCCCCGCATCGGCCGGCGCCAAGGCCAGCACAAGCCGATCGCGGTGGCTCAACTCCACCGGCGGGCGCAGCCGCGCGACCCGCTCGGTCAGCAGGTCAAGCCTGTCCAAACCGCCATTGCTGCCAACCCAAAGCACGGACCGCTGACTATCCTCCAGCAGCACCTGCACCACCCCGTTGCTCAGCGTCGTTGCTTGCAGCGGGTCATGCACAAAGCTTCTGACATGGCGGCCGTCATAGCGTGCCAAGCCGCCGGTTGTGCCCAGCCAGATCAGACCATGCCGGTCCTGCAAGCTGCTCAGCACATAAGGGCTGGGCAGGCCGTCTTCCAGGCCCAGCTGGGTGAAGCGCAGGCTGTTCAGCGCCTGCGCGGCCGCAGGTGGCGCAAACAGGCACAAGAGCCACGCAAGGCCAAGCGCCAGCACCCCGCCGAAACAACTTGCCCACAAGCGAAACCAAACCCGCATCTGCCGCGCCCCTGTTCCCGCCAAAGCTTGCGAGCTTGGCAAGCCGGAAGTATGCACGCTGAGCGTGTGTATGACGGCAATAAGAATGCGTGACAAAACAGCTCAAGTCGCAGGCTTTCGCAGGCGCAAAGGAAAGAGCCGCTCAAAGGCGGTGATACTTGCCCCCCAGCGTCCGAAGACAGGTCAATTTCCCATTCCTGAAACGTTTTCAAGCCCACGCGCCGGCCGCCATAGCAATAAAGAAGATTCATGATCAAGCTGGAAGGCTATCTGCTCGCAGAGCCACTGTTCGAGAACACGCCGATTTCCATCCTCAAGGGCATGCGCCAAGCCGACGGGGCGCCCGTGATCGTCAAGATCCTGGCCATCGAGTTCCCCTCGCCGCTGCAGCTGGCGCGCATCCGGCATGAGTACGAACTCGTCAGCAGCCTGAACCACCCCGGCATCATCAAGGCGCATGGGATTGAAAAATTCCAGCATTCGCTGGCCATCGTGATGGAAGATTTCGGTGGCCAGCCTTTGCGAGCCCTGGCGGCCACGGCTGCCTTCTCCCTTCAAGACAAGCTGCTCATAGGCCGACGCATTGGCGCCATCCTCGGCGAGGTCCATCGCCAGGGCATCGTCCACAAAGACGTCAATCCCAACAACATCCTCATCAACCCGCAGACGGGCGAGATCAAGCTGATCGACTTTGGCAACGCCACCCGCATGGCTCATGACAATGGCCAAACGAACAGCCCCGAGCATCTGGAGGGCACGCTGGCCTATATCGCGCCGGAGCAGACCGGCCGCATGAACCGGCCGGTGGACTACCGCAGCGACTACTACTCGCTGGGCATCACGCTGTATGAGCTGCTGCTGGGTCGGCGGCCCTTCGAAGCCCAGGACGGCATGGAGCTGGTGCATCAGCACATCGCCGTCATGCCGCCCCAGTTGCACCTGCAAGACGCCACCATCCCGGTCGCGCTAGCACGGGTGATAGACAAGCTGATGGCCAAGAATGCGGAGCAGCGCTATCAAAGCAGCGCCGGCCTCTGCGGCGACCTGGACGAATGCATCGCAGCGCTCGCCGCCGGCAGCCCGCTCGAAGGCTTCGAGCCCGGCCGCCACGAACTGCCCGAGCGCTTCAGCTTGGCCGGCCGGCTTTACGGCCGGGACGCCCAGGTCCAAAGCCTGCTGGATGCCTACGCGCGCGCCTGCGCCGGCTCGCCCGGCTTCGTGCTGGTAAGGGGTTACTCCGGCATCGGCAAATCCTCGCTGATCAACGAGATCCACAAACCGATTGCGCATAGCAGCGGCTATTTTGTCTCCGGCAAGTTCGACCAATTTCGACGCAACATCCCCTATGCGGCGCTGATACAGGCCTTCCAGAGCCTGCTGCACCAGATCCTGACGGAGAGCGATGCACGCATCGCGCATTGGCGCAAGCGTCTGCTCGCCGCCATGGACGGCAATGCGCGCGTCGTGATGGACGTCATTCCGGAGCTGGCGCACATCCTCGGCCCCCAGGCCGAAGTGCCTCCGCTCGCACCGCATGAAGCGCAAAACCGCTTCAACTTCTACTTGCTCAGTTTCGTGCGCGCCTTCGCGCAGGCCGAGCATCCGCTGGCGCTGTTCCTGGACGACCTGCAATGGGCCGACCAGGCCTCGCTGAACCTGCTTGAATTGCTGGGCGCCGACGAGGGCTGCCGGCACCTGCTGATCATCGGCGCCTATCGGCAGACGGACCTGGACGGCGCGCACCCATTGCATTTGGCGCTGGCACGAATCAGAAGCGCGGGCTTGGCGCTGCAGGAGATCGCGCTCGAGCAGCTGCCGCCCGAGGTCGTCCAGGAACTGGTTGCCGACACCATGTGCTGCACGTTCGAGCGGGCGCAGCCGCTGGCCGCCTTGGTCTCTCGCAAAACCGGCGGCAACCCCTTCTTCATCAACCAGCTGCTGAAGAATCTGCACGACAACGGCCTGCTGAGCTTTGATTCCGCCGCCCGCTGCTGGAGCTGGAATATCGCTCAGATCGACCGCGTCGGCATCACCGACAACGTCGTCGAGCTGATGTCGGGCATGATCCGCAAGCTGCCCGCCGCCACGCAGCGCCTGCTGCAGATGGCCGCCTGCATAGGCAACCAGTTCACGCTGCAAGAACTGGCCGTGGTCAGCGAGGCCACACCCGCCGCCTTGGCTGAAGCCTTTCGCGCGGCCCAGCAGGCCGAGCTGGTCATCCCCATCGGTGACGAATACAAGCTGCTGGATAGTGGCGTTAGCGCTTCCAGCGACAACAGCGGCATCACTGGCATTGGCGCCCAGACCATGCCCGATTGCCTCGTACGCTTTCGCTTCTTGCATGACCGCGTGCAGCAGGCCGCCTATGACCTGCTGAGCGAGGCCGAGAAAATGCAGGCCCACCACAGGGCAGGCACCCTGCTGCTGCAAAGCACCCCGCAAGACCAAGTCGACGACAGGTTGTTCGACATCGTCAACCACCTCAACCAAGGCCTGCCCCTGGTCAGCGATGGCGCGCTGCGCCTGCAACTCGCCGAACTCAATCTCAGGGCCGCCGGCAAGGCCAAGCAAGCGATCGCCTACCAGCCCGCGCTGCAGTACCTGGCGGTAGCCCAGTCCCTGCACACAGGCTTGCCGCAGCGCAGCCCGCAGCTGCGCTGGCGCATCCTGTTCGAGCGCGCCGAGTGTGAACACCTGAGCGGGCAAAACGAAGCCGCGCTGCACGCCTATCGCCAAGCGCTGGAAGATGCACCGGACGAGGCGGCCCTCTCCTCGGTCTACGAGGCCCTGATTCATTTCCACACCAACACCGGCAATTTCCAGCTGGCCTACCAGACCGGGCGGGAGGCGCTCAAGCGCTTCGGCGTGTCCTTGCCTGCGGGCTTCGCCCCGCCGCTGTTCGCGCTGGACCTGGCCGAGCTGAAATGGCGCATGCGCGGCAAACAAGTCGCCGAGCTGATCGATCTGCCCCTATGCCGGGACGAACAAATGTGCAGCGCGATGCGCCTGATCGGCGCGCTGCTCAAGGCCGCCTATCAGATCCGACCCGAGCTGTGCGTCGCCAATGCCGTCAAGGCGGTCAATCTCAGCCTCAAGCACGGCACGATGGAAGACAACGCCGTCGCCTACCTCGTGTTCGGCGGCATCTTCCTCGGAGGCGTGCTCGGACGCCATCAGGCCGGCTATGAATTCGGCCAGCTCGCCCTGGCGATGAACGCGCGCTTTGACCAAGCAAAGCAGCGCAGCGAGATCAATTTCGTGGCCGGCTACTTCACCCATTTCTGGCTAAAACCTGCCCGCGACACCGAGGCCTATTACCGCACCGCCTTTGACAGCGGCCTGCAGACCGGCGACTTCTTTCACCTGTCCTGCGCGGCCTGCACGCTGCTGGAGAGCCAGTACATCCGCGGCGTCGCGCTGCCCGAACTGCACAAGCTCGGGCGCGACTATCTGGCCTTGATGGAGCGGATCGGCAGCCATGAGCCGGCCGACGCGATCAGGTCTGTCTTGCGCGCTGTCCAGAATCTCGAAGGCATGACCGAGGGGCCGGCCTCGTTTGGCGACCATCACTTCAGCGAGGCCGAGTTGGTCGGCCGGCTGGAGAAGTTCTCCTCCAAGCACTTCGCGCATTTCTATTTCGTCAACAAGATGCAGACGCTGTATCTGTGGCGCCGGCCCGCCGAGGCGCTGGAGATGGCACGTCAATCGGCGCGCTATCTCAAGCATTCGCTCGCCATGTTGCACACGGTCGAGCACCATTTCTACCATGCACTGATCCTCTGCGCGGCCTTTGAGGCCAAGCCGGACGCGGCGCACCTGCGCCGGGCGCGCAAGATCCTGGCCAAGTTTGAACAATGGGCGCGGCTCAACCCCGCCAACTTCGAGCACAAGGCGCTGTTGATCCGGGCCGAGATCCAGCGCCTGAGCAAACCCGGCTATGAGGTTGCCGATCTGTACGCACGCGCGATCCGCTCGGCCGACGAACATGGCTACCTGCAAAACAAGGCGCTGGGCAACGAATTAGCCGGTCGCTTCTTCGCATCAACCAGCCTGGTGATGTCGGCCCGCGGCCACTTGCAAGAAGCCTATTACGGCTATCAGCTCTGGGGTGCCAGCGGCATCGCCGACAGGCTGCTGAACGACTTCCCGCAATTCCTCGGTCGACGCTCAACGCACGGCCTCTCGGAATTGCCCTTGCCGAGCGACGAGGACCTGCCCTACTCCGGCGCCCTGCAGAGCAAGGGGCAGCTGCGCTCGAATGCCAGCTTGTCGAGCGCCGGCTCGCGCCGCAAGGCCAGCCTGGACATCGAAACCATCATCAAAGCCACGCAGGCCATCTCGGGGGAAATCCGGCTGTCGACTCTGTTGCAAAAGCTGATGCTCATCATGCTGGAGAACGCCGGCGCCGAAAAAGGCTGCTTCATCCGGGTCGAACGGGGTGAGCTGACGGTCGAAGCGACGGGCTCGGTGAGCGCCGGGGTGAGCATACTCGGCGGCACGCCGCTGAACGGCGCCGACTTGCCGGTCTCGCTGGTCCAATATGTCGCCCGCCTGGGCGTGTCCGTCGTGCTCCATGATGCGCAAGCCGACGCGCGCTTCTGGGACGATGCTTATGTGGTGCAGGCCCGGCCGCAATCGCTGCTTTGCGTGCCCGTCATCCACCAGGGTGAGTTGATTGGCGTCATCTGCCTGGAGAACAGCCAGACCAGCGGCGCCTTCACCGCCGGGCGGGTCGAACTGCTGGGCATCTTGGCCGCACAGGCCGGCATCTCTATCGAGAACTCGCTGCTCTATGCGAACCTGGAGCAGCGCGTACAAGAGCGCACCCAAGAGCTGTCACTGGCGACCGAGAAACTCAAGGCCGCCAATGAGGCCTTGGAAAAGCTCACCCTGATAGACACGCTCACGCAAGTCTCCAACAAGCGCCATTTCCAGCAGGTTTTTGAGGAGGAATGGAAGCGCGCCTTGCGCAACGCCAGCACGCTCACGCTGATGGTGATCGACATCGACTGCTTCAAGCCCTACAACGACAGCTACGGCCACCTTGAAGGCGACCGCTGCTTGAAGGCGGTGGCGAGCGCGCTCGCAAGCGTCGTCAACCGCGCCAGCGATCTCTTGGCGCGCTTCGGCGGGGAGGAATTCGTCATCCTGCTGGCCGACGCCAGCCCCGAGGAAGCCCAGCTGATTGCGGCGCGCCTGCTCGAGGCCGTGCGCCAGCTGCAAATACCGCACAAGAGCTCGGTGGCGAGCGATATGGTCACTATCAGCCTGGGCCTGGCGCAGGCCGTGCCCCAGCAAGCCGACGGCGCCAACCAGCTCTTCGAAGCGGCCGACCAAGCGCTCTACCGCGCCAAGACCACGGGGCGCGACCGCTATTGCCTGTGAGTGCAGGCTGGTTTTCGACCCTGTAAAACCTGACAGCTCGGGTTTGCCCCAGAGACAGGCGCCAAGGCGCTGCTACACACCGAAATAAGCGTTAGTTTCAAAGCTGGCTCCGCGCCCTTGCGCCGGCCCAATTTCAGGCGCCCGGACCAGCTCGCCGAGTCGTCAAAATGCCCAACCTCGGCACCCATTGGCTAACGCCTTATTCAGTCGCCATAGCGACAGACCGAGCAGCTGCACCGGAGCCCACGAGGCCAGCGGCCTGACAAGGCAGAAGGCCCGCCATGCCTGGCTTGCGGGCCGTTTTTGCGTTTGTCCGCAAATATCAAACCGGTGGCCGAAACGGACATGGCGGCAAGGCCCGGGCCTGCCTAGTATTTGCGCCAACTCAGGTCTTTTCAAGCACCGCTGACCGTTGGCTTGCAGGCGCAAAGCCGGCTGCCCACCAGGCTTCAAAACCTGTCCAAACTACGCCCCGCCGGGAAATAGCAATGCCCCCAACAGGACTTGAACTGGTATCACTCCTTACAGATGGTTACCGCATCTATAGGGGTTTACAACCATACCTGTTGATCAATTGGTATCTACATTTAGGCCGCACAAGTGGTCGATTGTGAATTAATGCCACTTTCAGACCGACCCTGGTCGCAATCGCCAGGGCGGATGAATGAATGGATGAATGGACAAAGCCCTAGGCGCCCGCATGAGGCGCTCGGAGGCCTTGCTTAGTCACGAGACATGGAGTTCTGAACATGATGCATAAAAAAGCCAATGCGTTTTTGTCCTCGCCTCGCCGGGCGACCCTGCTGCTGGCGCTTGCGGCGGCCGCCGGGCCGGCCTTGGCCGTCGACTGCGCCGCGCTGCCGCCCTGGGCGGCCAGCACCGTTTACACCGGCGGCAAGCAGGTGCAAGACGCAGGCCAGGCATACGCCGCCAATTGGTGGACGCAGGCGCAGCCGCCGGCCACCAACTCCGCATCTGGTGGAGTCTGGAAGCCGCTCGGCGCCTGCGATGCGGGGGGCGGCGGCGGGACAAGCGGCAACAAGGCGCCGATTGCCAATTTCAGCAGCACGACCGATCGCCTCAGCGTCGCTTTCGACGCTTCCGCCTCCAGCGATGCCGATGGCCAGGTCAGTAGCTGGCGCTGGGACTTTGGCGACGCCAGCAGCGCCGGCAGCGGCGCCAAGATCAGCCACGCTTACGCCAAGCCCGGTACCTATGCCGTTACTTTGACGATCACCGACAACAAGGGCGCCACCGGCACCAAGGCGCAAAGCGTCAGTCTGGTCGCCGTGGTCAAGGACCCCATCACCGGCAAATACCTCTTGCGCCAGGCCGATGTGCTGGCGACCGAAGCCAGTCTGACCAATACGCCCTTGTTCGCCTCGGTCAAGGCCTCGATTGCCACCCGGCCTAATAGCGTCGTCACGGCCGTGGCACCGGGTGCCCCCTCCAACCCGCCCAATGTCAAACGGGTTGAGCGCATCTTGCCAGCCAGCCAGTGGGAGTATCTGTTCCCGCTGCGCAACCCGAGCTACACCTATACCGGCCTGCTGCAGGCGATCGCCAAGTTCTCCGGCGTTTGCGCCGACTACAGCGATGGCCGCGACGCGGAAGCGATATGCCGCAAGACCCTGGCCACGATGTTCGCGCACTTCACCCAGGAGACCGGCGCACATGATCGCAATAACGCCATCCCTGAGTGGCGCCAAGCGCTCTACTTCGTGCGCGAAGCCGGCTGCAGCGAAGACAGCTATGGCTGCCCTTACAACAATGAATGCCTGCCCACGACTTGGCAGGGCCAAGTCTGGCCCTGCGGCAAAGACGCGCAGGGCCGCTACAAGCAATACTTCGGGCGCGGTGCCAAGCAGCTGTCTTACAGCTTCAACTACGGGCCGTTTTCTGATGCGATGTTCGGCGATGTACGCGTCCTCCTGGACAAACCCGAGCAGGTGGCCGACACCTGGCTGAACCTCGCCTCCGCCGTGTTCTTCTACGCCTACCCGGCTTCGCCCAAGCCCAGCATGCTGCATGTGGTGGACGGTAGCTGGAAGCCCAATGCGGTCGACCAAGCCGCCGGCATCAAGCCCGGTTTCGGCGCCACCACCAACGTCATCAACGGCGGCATCGAATGCGGCCAGGGCGCCGAGAAGCCTCAGTCCGTCAACCGCATCGCCTACTACCGCCAGCATGCCGCCGCCTTGGGTGTGCCCATAGCCCCCACCGAAGAACTGGGCTGCGGCAACCAGAAGCAATTCGTCGTCGGCGGCGCCGGCGCACTCGATATCTACTGGGATCAAGACTGGGCCTATTACGCCGACATGCCCGAGGGCAAGTCCTTTGCCTGCAAATTGGTCGGCTACCAGACCGCCTACTCGGCCCTCAAGAGCGGCGACTACCAAAGCTGCGTGCTGAAGTACTTTGACGTCGTGATCAAGCCTTAGATCTCGGCACACCCCCACCAACCCCCTCCCCCGGCCCGCGCGCCAAGCGCTGGGTCTGGCTTTGTGCACCCTGCTCCTTCTCAGAATCAAGGATTTCAACCATGAGACTCTCCCTCTCAATCAGCCTGGCGCTTGGCGCCATGGCCGCCGGCAACCCCGCGCTGGCCTATAACTGCAGCGGCGTGGCCGAGTGGTCCAGCGCCACCGCCTACCTCAGCGGCGGCATCGTCCAGCAAAACAAACAAGCCTACCAAGCCAAATGGTGGACGCAGAACAATACGCCCGCGACCAACTCAGGCCAATGGGATGTCTGGAAGCCGCTCGGCGCCTGCGACGGCGTCGTCGTCAACCAGCCGCCGGTGGCGGCCTTCAGCAGCAGCGTCAGCGCGCTAACAGCCAGTGTCAACGGCGCAGGCTCCAGCGACCCGGACGGCAGCATCGCCAGCTATGCGTGGAACTTCGGCGACGGCTCTTCTGCCAGCGGCGTCAGCGCCAACCGCACTTACGCGGCGGCTGGCACCTACACGATTAGCTTGACGGTCACCGACAACAAGGGTGCCACCGCCAGCAAGACCGCCCAAGTCACCGTCAGCGCCACCTCCACCAACAAGCCGCCCACCGTCGCACTGACCGCGCCCGGCGCCAGCGCCACCCCGGCCGCCGGAGACGCAGTCACGCTCAGCGCCAATGCGTCCGATAGCGATGGCAGCGTCGCCAAGGTCGCCTTCTTCGTCAACGGCGCCTTGGTCGGCGAAGACAGCACGGCCCCCTATTCTTTAAGCTGGACGGCACGCGCCGGTGTCAACGACATCGTCGCCCGCGCCACCGATGACAAGGGCGCCAGCAGCGACAGCGCCGCCGTGCGCGTCACCGTCAGCGGCCTGCCGCCAGCCGGCGACGAGCGCTGCCGCCCCGAGGGCATGATCACCAGCCCCGGCACCGCACCCGCCTATTGCAAGGTCTATGACAGCCAAGGCCGCGAGATCATGGGCAGCGACAAACCGCGCCGCATCATCGGCTACTTCACCAGCTGGCGCACCGGCAAGAACGGCCAACCGGCCTATCTCGCCAGCCAGATCCCCTGGGCGCAGCTGACCCACATCAACTACGCCTTTGCCCATATCGATGGTGCCAACAAGGTCTCGATCGGCAACGCCGCCGACCCGAACAACCCGGCCACCGGCATCAGCTGGCCCGGCGTGGCCGGCGCCGAGCTGGACCCGGCCCTGCCCTATAAAGGCCATTTCAACCTGCTGAACAAGTACAAAAAGCTCTATCCACAGGTCAAGACCATGGTGTCTATCGGTGGCTGGGCTGAGACCGGCGGCTATTTTGACGACGCCGGCAAACGCGTCGCCAATGGCGGCTTCTACACCATGACGACCAATGCCGACGGCAGCGCCAACGTCGCCGGCATCAACACCTTTGCCGACTCGGCCGTCGCCTTCCTGCGCCAATACGGCTTCAACGGCGTGGACATCGACTACGAATACGCCACCAGCATGAAGGACGCCGGCAACCCGGACGACTTCGCGATCTCCAACGCCCGCCGCGCCACGCTGACCAAGAACTTTGCCGTGCTGATGCAAACGCTGCGCGCCAAGCTCGACGCCGCCGGCCAGGCCGACGCACGCCATTACCTGCTGACGGTGGCCGCGCCTTCTTCCGCCTACCTGCTGCGCGGCATGGAGAACTACCAGGTCACCCAGTACCTGGACTACGTCAACATCATGAGTTATGACCTGCACGGCGCCTGGAACCAGTTCGTCGGGCCGAACGCCGCGCTGTTTGATGACGGCAAGGACGCCGAGCTGGCCGCCTGGAGCTATTACACCAGCGCCCAGTACGCCAATATCGGCTACCTCAATACCGACTGGGCCTACCACTACTTCCGTGGCTCGATGCCGGCCGGCCGCATCAATATCGGCGTGCCTTATTACACCCGTGGCTTCAAGGACGTGGTGGGCGGAACCAACGGTCTCTGGGGCCAAGCCGCGCAAGCCGACCAGACCAAATGCCCGGTCGGTACCGGCGGCGGCACGGTGCAGAAATGCGGCGCAGGCGCGATCGGCATCGACAACCTCTGGCATGACCTAGATGTATCCAGCAAGGAAGTCCCGGCCGGCTCCAACCCGCTCTGGCACACGATGAATCTGGCCGCCGGCCGCCCAGGCAGCTACCTGGCCGCCTACGGCCTGAACCCGGCCACTAACCCGGCCGATCAGCTGACCGGCAGCTACGCCAGTTTCTTCGATGCCAAGCTGGTGGCGCCCTGGTTGTGGAACGCGCAAAAGCGCGTCTTCCTGTCGACCGAGACCGAGCAAAGCCTGGCGCTCAAGGCACAGTACGCGGCCGAGCGTGGCATTGGCGGCGTGATGTTCTGGGAGCTGGCCGGCGACTACGGCTGGGACGCCGCGCGCGGCGAGTACTTCATGGGCAACACGCTGACCACGCTGCTCTACAACAAGTTCAAGACCGCGCCGGCCTATGGCAACCGCTTGACCAGCGCAGCCATGCCGACAGAAAGCCTGGACATCGCCGTCAGCATCGCCGGCTTCGCGCTCGGTGACGCCAATTACCCGATCAACCCCAAGCTGACGCTGACCAACAACAGCACGCAAACCCTGCCCGGCGGCACGGACTTCAGCTTTGATATCCCGACCGCGATTCCGGCCACGCTGACCGACCAGACCGGCTTTGGCCTCAAGGTCATTCAAAGCGGCGCCAACACGGCCGGCAACAACATCGGCGGCCTCACGAACGACTTCCACCGCGCCGCTTTCAAGCTGCCGACCTGGCAAACGCTGGCACCGGGCCAGAGCGTCACCATCGCGCTGAACTACTACCTGCCTATGCCCATGCCGAGCAACTGGATCGTCAGCTTTGGCGGCAAGTCCTACAGCCTCAAGCAAGAAGCGCGGCGTGCCGACTTGGCGCCACTAACAGCGACGGCAACCACCACCTCAGCCAAGCTGGCGCCAACAGCGCTGCGCAAGAACTGAGCCCTCACCTCGTCATTGACCAGCAACACAGGAGAACCCAATGAAATCACCTCAACGCAGCCTGCTCAGCCTCGCAGCTGTCATCGCGGCCGGTTTGGCCAGCCCCGTCGCCTACGCTTTTGACTGCAGCGGTGTGCCGGAGTGGAGCGCCCAAGGCACGTACACCGCCGGCCAAAACGTGCAGCAATCCAAACAGGCCTTCCAGGCCAAATGGTGGACGCAGAACAACACGCCCGCGAGCAATTCCGGCCAATGGGATGTCTGGAAGCCGCTGGGCGCCTGCGATGGCGTGCAGGTCGACACCACGCCGCCCACGGTGCCCGCCGGCCTGAGCGCCAGCGGCGCCACGACCAGCAGCATCACGCTGAGCTGGAGCGCCTCGACCGACGCCGGCAGCGGCGTGGCCGGTTATGACGTGCTGCGCGGCGGCAGCGTGGTCGCTTCGCCCTCCACCACCAGCCTGGTGGACAGCGGCCTTACCGCCGGCACCGCCTACAGCTATGCAGTGCGGGCACGTGACAAGGCCGGCAATGTGTCGGCCGCCAGCAGCGCCTTGCTAACCAGCACCGCCAGCGGCGCCTGCGCCTCGGCGCCGGCCGCACCGAGCGGCCTCACCTCCCCCTCGCAGACCAGCGCCAGCGTCGCCCTGACTTGGACGGCATCCGCCGCTGCGCCCAACTGCACGGTGCAATACCGTGTACAGCAAGCGACCACACAAGTCGCCCAGACCAGCAGCACCAGCGCCACCGTCAACAGCCTCGCGGCCGACACCGCCTACAACTTCAGCGTTGTCGCTTTCAACCAGGCCGGTGCCTCGCCCGCTTCACAGGTGCTCAGCGTGCGCACCGCCAAGGCGGATGTGAGCGGCGCCAAGAACGTGCTGGGCTATTTCGCGCAATGGGGTATTTACGACCGTAACTTCAATGTCAAAGACATTGACGCCGGCGGCGCCGCGGCAAGGCTGACCCATATCAACTATGCCTTCGGCAATGTGCGCAATAACCGCTGCGAAGTGGGGCTGACGGTGCCCGTGAACGAGAGCACCGGCGTCGGCGGCGACGCTTTTGCCGACTACACCAAGTCGATTCAAGCGGCGCAAAGCGTCGACGGCGTGGCCGACCTGTGGGACCAAAAGCTGCGCGGCAGCTGGGGTCAGCTCAAGAAGCTCAAGGCCAAATACCCCAAGCTCAAGGTCTTGATCTCGCTGGGCGGCTGGACCTATTCGCGCGGCTTCTCCAGCGCGGCAAGGCCGGAGAACCGGGTCGCTTTCGTCAAGTCCTGCGTTGACGCCTATATCAAGGGTGACTTGCCGGTCACCGATTACGCCGGCGGCCCCGGTGCGGCGGCCGGTGTATTCGACGGTATCGACATCGACTGGGAATACCCGGTCGCCTGCGGCCTGAGCTGCGGCGCGCCCGAGGACAAGGCCAATTTCACCGCCTTGCTGGCCGAGTTCCGCAAGCAACTCGACGCCGCCAAGCCCGGCCTACTCTTGACGATTGCCGCACCCGCCGGCATCGACAAGATCCGCGTGATGGACCCCGCAGCGTTCCATCCCTCGCTGGATTTCATCAATGTGATGACCTATGACTTCCACGGTGCGTTCGAGCCCACGACCGGCTTCCACTCGGCGCTCTATGCCTCGCCAGCCGACCCCTCTACCGGCGATGTGCGCCTCTACAACAGCAATGACGCGATCCAGGCCTTCCTGGACCGCGGCGTGCCGGCCAAAAAGCTCAATCTCGGCATCGGTTTCTACGGTCGCGGCTGGACCAATGTGCCCAATGTCGGCAACGGCCTCTACCAGCCGGGCGTGGGCGCGCCGGGCAAGTACGAGAAAGGCATCGAGGACTACCGCATCCTCAAGACCCTGGGCTACCCGAGCTTTGTCGATGCGGCCTCGCGCGCGCAGTGGATTTACAACGGCACCACCTTCTGGAGCTTTGACACCCCGGTGCAAATCACCGAGAAGATGAACTACCTGAAGAGCAAGAACCTGGGCGGCGCCTTCTTCTGGGAGTTCAGCGGTGACGACGCCAACTCGACGCTGCTGAAGGCGATCAGCGACGGGCTGAAGTAAGCGCCTGGCCCGCAGCAGGGTGTGGCAGCAGATTTGCAGGCTGCCTACCTTGCTTGGCGGCCGCGATCGAACCTTGGCCGAGGGCCACTTCGGCGGCGCGCGTCAGATCAGACGCGCAGATGCGTGGGCATTCGCATTTGGCAATGCCGCTGACCAAGCTGGCATAGAGCGGCTGCGGCGCCAACTCATAGGCGCCGCTCAAGACCCGCTGCAGCCGCTCCTGAATCACATGCACATTGGCGCGTTCGACGTTTTGCAAGACCACGCCAAAACGTCGCTCGCCAATGCGGGCCACCACATCGGTGCCACGCACCCGGCTGCGCAGGCGCGCGCCCAGGACATCCAGCAAGCTCGCGGCCTGCGTCTGCTGCTGCACCGGCTGGCCCAGCGGCTCGCGCACCTCCACATCGATCAAAAGCACTGCCGGCCGGGTGCCGAAGCGCCGCGCATGGTTCAGTTCACGCCCGACCAGCTTGGCAAAGCCTTGGAGGCTGGGTAGTTGAATCATGGCGGGCAGGCCCGCCAGCTCTATAGCCTGACGCTCGTTGAACAACAAGGAAATATCGGCTGTCGCTTTGTTTTGCACGGGAATTTGGAGGTGTTGGCGCCAAAAATAACGGGCGGGGTGAGGATCACAAACGCTCGGCGACAGCCCATACATATGGCCTCCCTGTCATCAACAAGTGTTCATGTCCTCTCTCAATAAAACGGGATCCATCCGCCAAACCCGACATCGCTTTGAAAATATTTTGCAGCGCTCGGCGCAAGCTGAATCAGCCAGCCGCAAGGGACCCTCTGCAAAACCCCGGTGGGCCGCGGCGGTATCTTTGCGGGATGCTGGCCAAGGCGAGGCCCGCCGCCCAGACTCGTGTCTGGGTAAGGGTCGCAACGCCGGCCAGCGCCCGCAAAGACCCGCCCCAAAGGGTTTGCGAGAGAACAGGCCCTCTCGGTCCTTGCGGTGCTCGGCAGTCGGGCACAAAGCCCGACCTTCGCACCGCGCCTTCGAGCCGGCCTGTTCTCTCGCAAACGCGACCCACTGGGGATTTGCAGAGGGTCCCTAGAATGCGGGCTGCCGTATGGCTTGAAACCCGCCAATTCCCCAGAGCCAGATGAGCGACATCACCGTTTTGCTACGCGCCGCCGGCCTTGGCGACGCCGCCGCTGCTGAAGCCGTGGTGGCCCTGCTTTATGCCGACTTGCAAAAGATGGCGCACAGCCGCATGCGTCAGTCCGGCCACCTGACCCTGCTGGACGCGACCGGCCTGGTGCACGAATCGTATTTGCGCCTCTACAGCAAGCTGCACAAAGCCGACGGCGAGCAGCAGCAACAAGATTTTCCCGACCGCAAGCATTTCCTCGCCTATGCCTCGCGGGTGATGCACAGCATCGTCATCGACATGGTGCGGGCCCGCCAAGCCGCGCGCCATGGCGGCGAGTTCGAGCATGTGACACTGAACACAGCGGTGGCCGAGCTGCCGCCGCAGGGCGACGACGAGATTCTGCGTGTGCACGAGGCGCTGGCCGAGCTGGCGGAGATGGACCCGCGCCTGGCGCAGGTGGTGGAAATGCGTTACTTCGGCGGGCTGCTCGAGGCCGAGATCGCCCAGACCCTGGGCGTGACCGAGCGCACGGTGCAACGCGACTGGCAAAAGGCGCGGCTGTTTTTGTCCATGGCGCTTCGATCATAAAGAACCGGCATGAACGAAACGACGCGCCGCAGTATTGATAAGTCCCGCTGGCCGCTCTTGAGCCCGCTGCTGGACGAGTTGCTGGACCTGCCCCCCGAACAGCGCCCGGCCCGTTTGCAAACGCTGGAGGCCCAAGACCAAGAGCTGGCCGCCGACCTGCGCGAGCTGCTGTGGCGCCAGGACGCGATGGACGCGGCCAACTATCTGGCCACGCCCGCGCTGCAAACGATGGAGACGCAGCAACAACAAGCCAAGGCCAGCAACAGCGCCGGCCAGCAGCTCGGCGCCTACACGCTGGAGCGCGAGATCGGCCAGGGCGGCATGGGCACGGTCTGGCTGGCGCGCCGCACCGATGGGCGCTTTGACGGCCTGGCCGCGATCAAATTCCTCAAGGCCGGCTTGCTCGGCCGCGGCGATGCAGGCCGCTTTGCCCGCGAGGGCCAAATCCTCGCCCGCTTGGCGCATCCGCATATCGCTCGCCTGCTGGACGCAGGTATTACCGAAAGCGGTGAGCAGCCCTATCTGGTGCTGGAATATGTAGACGGCCTGCCGCTGGACCAATATTGCGACAGCCAGGCACTGACGGCCCGCGCGCGCGTGGCCTTGTTCCAGGACGTACTCGCGGCGGTAGCGCACGCGCACACGCGGCTGATCCTGCACAGGGACCTGAAGCCGTCCAACATCCTGGTGACGGCAGCCGGCGAAGTCAAATTGCTGGACTTCGGCATTGCCAAACTGCTGCATGAAGAAGGCGCCACTGAAGCCGCCGCGACCGAGCTGACCCGCCAGGCCGGCCGCGCCTACACCCCACGTTACGCCGCGCCCGAGCAGGTGCAGGGCTTTGATGTCAGCACCGCCACCGATGTCTACGCGCTGGGCGTGCTGCTGTACCTCTTGCTGTGCGGTCAGCACCCGACGACGCCGGGCGAGGAAGAACACACCACGCCGCTGGAGCGCATGCGCACGCTGGTCGAGGTAGCGCCCAGAAAACTGTCGGATCAGGTGCCTGATAAGGCCCAGGCCCGCGAGCTGCGCGGCGACTTGGACACCATCGTTGCCAAAGCGCTGAAAAAGCTGCCCGCCGAGCGCTACACCAATGCTGCCGAGCTGGCCGAGGACCTGCGCCGCTGGCTCAGCGATGAGCCAATTGCCTCCAGGCCGGACAGCCGCGCCTATGTCCTGAGCAAATTCATACGCCGGCACCGGGTGGCGGTCGCGGCAGGCACGGCGGGCGTGCTGGCCCTGGCCGCGCTGACGACGCTCAGCGTCGCCCAGGCCTGGCGCGCCGAGCGGGCCGAAAAACTGGCGCTGCAGCGCAGCGCCGAAGCCGATGATCTGCTCGGTTATATGCTCGGCGAGTTTGCCGACAAATTGCGGCCGCTCGGCCGCATGGAGCTGCTCAATGATGTCGGCGCGAAAGCGCTGGCGCATTTGAAGCTCGCGAACGCGGTCGAGGCCACCGAGGCGGCCGGCCTCACCATGACCCCGAACAGCATCTTGCAACGCGCCAAGGCGCTGACGGTGCTGGGCGAGGTCAGCGTCAACAAGCGTGAGCTGGACGCCGCCGTCGAGCCGCTGCTGGCTGCCCGCAAGCTGCTGGCCGGCGCCAGCCCCGAGCCCGGCTTGGCCAATGACTGGCGCAAAGCGCAGGGCACCGCCGCCTTTTGGCTCGGACATGTGTATTTCACCAAGCGGCAATTGGCGCCGGCCAAGCTGGCCTGGGAAGACTATCGCCTGGGCAGCGAGGCTTGGCTGCGGGACGCGCCTGGCCAGTTTGAGCCCTTGCGCGAGCTGGCTTATGCGCTGACCAATTTGGGCGTTCTGGCACTTGAGCGCGGTGACATCAGCAGCGCGGTTGAGCAGCTTCAGGCTTCGCAAGCGCTGAAGCAAAAGGCTGTAGTCCTTATGCCGCAAGACCAGTCTTTGCGAGCGGACTATGCCGAGGGCTTCAGTTGGTTGGGTTCGGCCTTGGTGACGCAGGGAGAGTTCCTGGCCGGCAAGCGCAGCTTTGAAGACGGCCTCGAACAGATCGCCAAAGCTCGAGCGTTGGCGCCGCATGACCTCGACTGGATCGAGCGCGAGGCCACGATGCGTTTTCATCTGGGTCGTGTTTTGCTTAGTCTGAAGGAAAGCAGGCTGGCTGTGGTGACATTGCAGCAAGCGCAAGTTCAATTTCAGGACCTGTTGCAAACAGACCCTGCACGACGCACATGGCGGCAAGCCTTGATCCGCACAAGGCTTGCGCTGGCCGAAGCCTCTCCCACGAACGTTGACGCTTCTCTGGCCAAGGCATCTGTCGAACAATTGGTGGCGATGGATCAGGGCACCGGCGCTTCGAGCAGTTTGCGGCGCCTGCCGCTGCGCACCCAGGCCAGCCTTGCCTTGGCCAAGGACTTACAAGCAAAACATGAGAACGATGCAGCTCGGGAACTACTGACGAGCCTGCTGCCAAGCCTGGCCCAGGCGCTGAGCAAGCAGCCCGAATATCTGCGCCTGCACATCGCCAATGCCCAACTGCGGCTAGGTCTGGCCGAACTGGCCCGGCAGCGCCGGGACGAAGCAGCGGCACATGCGCAATGCGTCACGCTAATTGACGAACTACAAGGACAGCGCCGGCTTTTGCAGCTTCATTACGAGATCACCGAGGTCTGGGTTCAAGCACATTCCTGCCTGGGTCGCAAGGAGGCCGTGCAGGCGGAGCAGGATTGGTTGCGCAGCAAGCTCGGCACCTGAAAAACCTGTCTTCTACCTATTGATTGAACAAAACACAGACCTCCACCGAGGAAGGGATAACGCACACCATGGCCAGCACCACTTACTACGTCAAAGCCTCACTCGACGCGGCGCAAAAATTCGCCGTCTGCCAATATTTCAAGAACGAGGAAGGCACCGACCCGGTGCCCGAGGGCGAGGCCTTGACCATTTCCAAGACTGCGCCCAGTTGCACCGTCAACCTGATCCAGTCGCCCGAGCTACTGCTGATCGGCGTGGTCTACAAGACCTTGGGCAATGAACCGGTTTTGACCGCCGGCAATTTTCAGCCCGCCAGCAATGACAACAGCGTCGAGATCCGGATGCCGACCGACAAGATCGTCACCAAGGGCGTGGTGCTGATGTTCTCCAATAGCGGCGGCTCGGTGGAATGCCTTTATCCCAGCGATGATCCCCAAGTCAAGAACGACGCCGAATAAGCCAGCTCAGGCGCTTTGCTCCGTCCGTTAGCGCACGGAGGCAATGTCATCAAGACCGCCTCTTCCCCCCCGGCACCACCAGAACCTCGCCGCTGAGCACCCGCTCAATGCTCTCGGACCAGGCGCGGGCGATCTTGAGGCAGCCGCTGTGGTTGAGGTGGATCTCGTTATGCCAGTCACCGCTGCTGCCGCTGCTGCCGGCCGTCGCCGGGGCCAAGGGCACGGCGGTCGAGTCGAACACATGTAGGCCGGGGAATTGCTCCTTGTCCGCCGCCATGCTTTTCAGCAGCAGCGCCAGGTGGAAGACCATCAAGCGGCTGACCGCCGCCCAGTCGGCGCTCGGCAAAGCGCAGGCCTTCAAGGCCGGGTACAGCCAGGGGCCGGACGCGCCTAACTCCGAGTTGGCATTGGCTTCAGCGCCAGCAGGACGGGGCATGGGCACCGCATAGCAATGCATGAAGACCGGCTTGCCGGCCGAGGGCCCCTGGTCACGCAGCGTCAGCAGATGGCGCACATTGGTGCGCAGGTACTCGCTGTAGGTGGCCCAGCCGGGCTCGGAGAAGTAACGCGCTACGCCGGCTGACGGCGGGCCCCACTCGGTCTGGCGGCGCAGCAGACGCAGATGCAGCGGCACGTCGGCGCCGTCGGGCGTGTGGGCCGGGGTTTGCGCGGCAGATATCAGGTCATTGCCGCCGACCGAGAGCAGCACGCCGTCCCAGACAGGGGCGTCCGGGCTGCTGAGCAGGCGCACAAAGTCGGGCGCCGATTCCAGGTCCACCATATGGCTGAGCGCCTCGCCGGAGCCGGCGCAGTTGACCGCGCAGGTGGGCTGCTTGAAGTACATCTCCTGCAGCAGATTGGCATGCGCATCGAGTTTGGCGGTGGCGGTGGAGAACCAGGAGTCGCCTTGTGCCAGCAAACGCCAGCGGTAAGCAGCCAGGTCGGGCGCCGAGGCGGAGGACGTGTTGAGGTCCTTCGGGGTAAAGCAGGCCAAATGATCCAAGAGAAGGCACTCCAGTGTTCAGCGTTGCGAAAAGAATTACAAGTTTTCGAACTGGTGCGCGCGCACCGCGCGGCGCAGGCGTAGCTTAGGCGATTCAATGGACATTTTTGGCAAATTTGCCATGCTATAAACCCTTGGTTTGCTCGCCAGCTTGGGCCGAGAATCGCCACCCCCTCCCGATCGGCCTATGCCCGCACTTGCCCTGATGTTCAACGCCCTGGTCTGGGGGCTGTCCTGGTGGCCGTTCCGGCAGTTTCAGGCTGCCGGCCTGCATCCGCTGTGGACCACGGTAACGCTTTACCTCATCTCATTGGGGGTGATCAGCCTGACTCACGGCCGCGCCTGGCGCGAGTTTGCCCGTTCGCCGGCGCTCTGGGTGGTGATGCTGGCGGCCGGCATGAGCAATACCGCCTTTAACTGGGGCGTGGCGCTGGGCGATGTGGTGCGCGTGGTGCTGCTGTTCTACCTGATGCCGCCGTGGGCGGTGTTGCTGGCGCGGCTGATCCTGGGTGAGCGGCTGAGCGCCTTGGCCGGCCTGCGCATGCTGCTGGCGCTGGGCGGCGCGGCGATTGTGCTGATGCCGGCCGGCGGCGGCCTGCCTTGGCCGTCCAGCCTGGCCGATTACCTGGGGCTGGCGGGCGGCTTTGGCTTCGCGCTCAACAACGTGATGCTGCGGCGCGAGGCCGGCCGCAGCGCCCAGGCGCGGGCGCTGGCCATGTTCAGCGGCGGCGTGCTGGTCGCCGGCACGGCGGCCAGCATGATGGCGGGCGTCGGCTTCATCACTTGGCCGAGTCTGGCCGGCCCAGGCTGGCTGCTGCCACTGGCCGGCATGGCGCTGCTGTTTTTTCTCTCCAATATCTCGTTGCAATATGGCGCCGCCCGTCTGCCCGCCAACATCACGGCCATCGTGATGCTGGTCGAGGTGCCGGTGGCGGCTGCGTCGGCGCTGTGGTGGGGCGGCGGACATCTGGACCTGAAGACCGCGCTCGGTGGTCTGTGCATCGTGGCCGCCGCGATGTTGGCGGCGCTGGAGCGGCGGCCCAAAGCGGCCGAGGGGCGCTAATATCCACGCCTGAACTTTTGGAGGGCCGCCATGTCTAACAGCAGCATCAAGGACCAAAGTATTTACGACTTCCATGCCGTGTCCATAGACGGCAAGCCGGCCGATTTGGCCAGCCAGCGCGGACGGGTCTTGTTGATCGTCAACACCGCCAGCGCCTGCGGCTTCACGCCGCAGTTCAAAGGTCTGGAAAAGCTCTGGGAAGACTATGCCGCGCGGGGCCTGGTGGTGGTGGGTTTCCCGAGCAATGAGTTCGGCGGGCAGGACCCGGGCGCGAATGAAGAGATCGCCTCGTTCTGCGAACTCAACTATGGCGTGTCCTTCCCGATGATGGCCAAGGTCAAGGTCAACGGCGCCGACGCGCACCCGCTGTGGCAATGGCTGCAGGCAGAGAAGCCCGGCATCCTCGGCTTGAAGGCCATCAAGTGGAACTTCACCAAATTCCTGGTCAGCCGACATGGCAAGGTACTCAAGCGTTATGCGCCGAATGACACGCCGGAGTCGATGCGCGCCGATATTGAGGCCGCGCTGCTGGAGGATTAAGAGCTTCTCGGCTTGACCCACAGGCTGCGATAGCCGCAGCGCAACTCGCCGCGCGCGACCGCCTGGGCCAGCAACTGGTTGACGGTCTGGCGCGATAGATTGGCCAGCGCCGCCAACTCGGCCTGGCTGGCTTTGACACTCACGCCGCCTTCGGCATCGAGCATCCCAAGGCCACGCTCGCGCGTCAGCTGCGCCAAAGCCAATTGAAAACGCTCGGCCGCCGTGCGGTGGCGCGAGGCCTCGAGCAAGCGCAAAGTGCCGTCATAGCGCTGCGCAAACTCGGCCAAGAGCGCACGCGCAAATCCCGGCACGCGGTCCATCAACAACTCGTAAGCAGCTGGGCCGAACACCAGCAGCGCTGTGGGCTGGCGAGCCACCGCCTCGTAGCTGCTGGGCTGGCCGGACGCAAAAGCAGCCAAGCCGAACAGGCGCGGCGGCTGCACATGCTCCAACACCGAGACCTCGCCGCCCAGGCCGCAAAAGCGCGCCTCGATTTCGCCACTCAAGACCGCGTAAAAGGCCGGCGCCGCCTGACCCTGCAAAAACAAGCTGCGACCGCGCGCCAGCCTAGCCGTGCCGACCAGCTTGGCCAGGGCCGCCAACTCCGGCGCAGGCAGGGCCACATGGGGGAAATTGCTGTGCAGCAGTTCGCTCAAGGATTCCAGCAACATGGGCGGTCACTTTTCTGCGAGTTTGTCGGGTACCCGACATTTTGTCGCAGACCTTGGCGCCACACTTGAGCCATGGACAAGCACACTCAAACCCGCTGGGCCGAGCAGTTCCGACGTTTTGCCGCCCTCGAGTGCCCGCAAGACCCGCTCTATGTGGCGATCTGCCAAGCGGTGGCCGAGCAGCCCGAGTTGCTGGCGCTGATGGTTCACGCGCCGGCCACGCAGGCCAAACCCAACCTGCTGTTGGCGGCGCTGCATGAGCGGGTGTTGGCGGGCATCAAGCATCCGTTTGCCGGCTATTACCCCAGCGTAGACGGCACGCGCTTGCCCGACGAACAACTGCCGGCCTTGCTGCAGGACTTTGCCCGCAGCCAAGCCGCCGAGTTAAGGATTCATATGCAGACACGCGGCACGCAGACCAATGAGATCGGCCGCTGCGCCATCCTCTGGCCGGCGCTGCAGCAGATCGCGGCAATGAGCGGCAAGCCAGACCTGGCGCTGTTCGATCTCGGCAGCAGCGCGGGCTTGAATCTAGGGGTGGACGCTTATCACTACCGCTACCTCACCCATGACGCCAGCTTCTGTCTGGGCGCTGACCCGCAGCCGCAGCGGCCATCGATGGATTGCCGCTTGCTTGGCGAGTTAGTACTGCCGGCAGCAGGCCGCTGGCGCTTGAGCCACCGACTCGGCGCCGACCCGGCTCCGATCGATATTCATGATGCAGCGGCCACGCGCTGGCTGGCCGCCTGCCTGTGGCCGCATGACCGCGTGCGCGCGCAGCGCCTGCAACAAGCGCTGACGCAGGCGCGCCAAAGCCAGCACGCGCTGCAGCAAGCGGATGACTGCCTGGCGCTGCTGGAAGCATGGCTGAGAGAGCTGCCGGCGCAGGTGCAACCGGTGCTGTTCAATAGCTGGGTGCTGGCTTACTTCGAGCCCGCCGCCTTGGCCGAGTTTCGCCAACGCGTGGCGAGCCTGCAGCGCCAATATGGCTTGATCTGGCTCAGCGCCGAAGCGCCCGCGCTGCGTCCCAGCGGAATCGCAATGCCAGATCTGGCCCGCAACGCTACAGCCTCAACCTTGTGGACCTTGCAATGGGCCGACGGCAACGCGACCAGGCAAGTGGCCTTGGCCTGGTCACATCCGCATGGTGCCTGGCTGCAATGGCTGGGTTCACCAGCTGTTGCAGTCAACTAAGCGATTACTTGCTGAGCAAGGCAATGACTTGATCGCCGCCATTGCCATCCTTGGGCCGAGTGAAATTCACTTCGAAGGCATAGAGTTGATTGCCGCCGCTTTTGTCAGCGCAGGCCAGATTACGCACGATGCGGCGGATTGGCTCACGGTATTCGCTTGGGCCGCCATGCGCGGCCACGGCATTGATCTGATTGCCTTGCACACGGAATTCGACCTTGACCAAGCCGGTGGCTTGGTAGCGATCAAATGCCGAAGTCAATTCGCTCTTCATTTCCTGCGAGATGGTCGGGCAAGCGGCTTGCACATCAAAACGGGCAATATCGGCCGACTTTTGGCCGGCGATTTCAACGCGTTGCATCTCAACCGGGGCGTTTGCTGCGGCCATGGCGGTGCCAAAAGTCATGGTGATGGCCAGTGCGAAAGCGGCTTTGATAGATGACGTGTATTTCATGAGTTACTCCTTGTGTTCATCGGGGCTAGACGCGACCGCTTGCGCTTTGTTGAAGGCGCCTGGCAGCTGCTGATCTGGGTTCAGAATAGGTGCATGGCGCGACCCTTCCCAGCGACAAATGACGAGCGTCTGTTTTAGCGGGGTGGAAAGCCGGAATCGGCGATGAACTGCGGCAGCCGCAGGATGCCATACGCCCCCTGGAGACCTGCCTTATTGCAGGCGCCAGCCCAGGCGCGGCCCTTCCAGCCCATTGGGCCCGAGCGCCGACACCACCAGGCCACTCAGGCCGGTGGACGCGACCGTCAGATGCTCGCCGGCCAGGCGCAGCTCCCAGCGCTCGCCGTAAAGCAGCCAGACCGCATGGCGCTGTGCGCCGCCGAGCTGGATTTGCAGCTGCTGCTCGCCGGCCACCGTCAGGCCCGGCTCGGCCACCGCAAGGGCTGCCATGCCCTGCGCCCTCAGCCAGGGTGATGCCGGCACCAAGGCGGTCTCTGCATAGGGCCCGGCCATCAAGGCATCGGACAGGCCGCGACGGTTTTGTAGCAAGGCCACCATGCTGAAGTGCGCATGGCCGCTGCCGGGGCGCTGCTGGCGCAGCAGGGCAATCTGCTGCAGGACTTCCTGCACCGGCCAACTGTCAGCCTTGTCGGTGACTTTGCTGGTGAACAGGCCAGGCCAGATGTGGCGCCCTTGCGGGTTAAGCCCATGCCAGGCCTCCAAGAGCACGCCAAAGGCTTGCGGCTTTTGAGCGATCGGCCAATACAGCTGCGGCGCCAGATAGTCCAACCAGCCCTCGCTGAGCCAGCGCTCCACATCGGCGTAGAGCTTGTCGTATTGGCTGAAGCCGGCGATGCCCGCCGGGCGCAGTGCCGGCTTGGGCAGGCCAAAGGGGCTGATGCCAAAGCGCACCCAGGGCTTGGTCTGGCGCAGCAGCTGATAGATGTCTTGCACCAAGCGGTCGACATGGCTGCGGCGCCAATCGGCGCGCTCCAAGCTGCCGCCGGCTTGAACATAGCGCGCCCAGGCCAGCTCGTCGGGGAAGTCAAGCTCCTGCTTGCCATTGGCCTCGACCACAGGATAGGGGTAGAAGTAATCGTCGATATGGACGGCGTCAATGTCATAGCGCCGCAGCACATCAGCGATGACGGCCAGCGTATGCGCGGCGGCAGCCGGCTCGCTGGGATCTATCCATTGCTGATCGCCATAGCTCTTCACCAAGCCCGGCTGGCGGCGACTCAGGTGCAGCGGCGCGGTAGCCGACTTGGCGCCGCTTTGGCGGGCACGGAAGGGGTTGAACCAGGCATGCAGCTCCATGCCGCGGCTGTGCGCCTCGCTGACCCAGAACTCGAGCGGATCATAAAAAGGCTCGGGCGCCTGGCCCTGCGTGCCGCTCAGGTATTCGCTCCAAGGCTCCAGCTCGGAGGCATAAATCGCATCCGCGCTGCTGCGCACCTGCAAGATGATGGCATTGAGTTTCAGCGCGGCGGCCTTGTCCAGGATCGCGAGGACTTCGGCCTGCTGCTCGGCACTGCTCAGGCCTTTGCGGCTGGGCCAGTCAATGTTTGCAACGGTGGCCACCCAGGCGGCGCGGAACTCTCGTGGCGCGGGCGGCGCCAATGCCGGCAAGGCCGCCTCCGCCACAAGCTTGGGACCTGACCCGACCCCGGCGCCCAGTCTGGGCAAGGGTGCGCAGGCACTCAGCCCCGCACCGGCCAGCAGCAGTGAGCGGCGCTGCAAACTCATGCGCCCTGCTCCGCCTTTTTGCCGAAGTCGGCCGGAATCTTGACCAGGGCGGCCAAACCGAAGGAGGGCAAGGTCGCCACCAGCACCCAGACGAAGAACAAGACGTAACCCATTTGCTGCTGCAGCCAGCCGCTCCACATGCCCGGGATCATCATGCCCAGCGCCATGAAGCCGGTACAGATCGCGTAATGCGCGGTCTTGTGGGGGCCGTCGGCGACCAAGATCATGAACATCAGGTAGGCGGTAAAGCCCAGGCCATAACCAAATTGTTCGACGGCCAGGGCCGCGCTGATGACAAGCAAATCGTGCGGCATGCTCAGAGCCATCAGCAAGAACATGACGTTCGGCACATGCATGGACAAAATCAAGGGCCAGAGAGCGCGCTTCAGCCCGATGCGCGAGATCACCCAGCCGCCCAAGAGCCCACCCAAGGTCAGCGCGATCAGGCCAACCGTGCCATAAGCAATACCAACCTGTTTGGTCGATAGGCCCAAGCCGCCGGCCGTCACCGGATCAAGCAAAAAGGGTGTGGCCAGCTTGAGCAACTGCGCCTCGGGGAAACGGTAAAGCAGCAAGAACCCAATGATGACCACGATGCCGGGCTTGCGGAAGAACTCGGCGAAGACGGCGATGAAGTCGCGCCAGAAGTCATTGCCACTGCGTCTGGCCTGGCCGCTCACATCGCTGGCCGGGCGCGGCAGCATCAGATGGTGATAGCTGCCCAGCAACACGAAAATCAGCGCCAGCAAAAAGAACACCGTGCTCCAGGCCTGCGTCATGCTGCCTGTGCGCTCCTGCAACTCACCAGCCAGATACACCAAGCCCCCCTGACCGCCAATATTGGCCAGGCGATAGAAGGTTGAGCGCACGCCGACAAAAGCGGCCTGGCTGCGCTGGTTCAGCGCCAACATATAGAAGCCATCTGCCGCGATGTCATGCGAGGCCGAGGCAAAGGCCATCAGCCAGAACATCGCCAGCGTCAACTGCACATTGCGCGTGCTCGGGATGCTCAGCGCCACCAGCGCCAGCGCCGCACCAATGACGAACTGCAGGGCCACGATCCAGCCGCGCTTGAGGCCCAAGAGTTCAATCAAGGGCGACCACAGCGGCTTGATCACCCAGGGCAGGTAGAGCCAGCTCGTGTACAGCGCGATCTCGGTGTTGGACAGGCCGAGATTCTTGTACATGATGACCGACAGCGTCATCACCACCACATAGGGCAGGCCTTGGCCAAAATAGAGCGTGGGGATCCAGGACCAGAGCCGGCGCTCGGAGTTCAATGTGCGGTTCTCAGGCATGAGCCGCACTTTAGCCTGTGCCGGCATCGATGCCGCCCTGCCCGCCGGCGGCTCTTGCGCCTTTATCTACTTGCGCGTTGCCGGCTTCATAGCCGCGCGTCGTAAGTCGCCGTATGTTTGACCCGGCGCTCGGCCACGATGCTGCTGTGGCGATTCAGGGTCGAAGCGACCGTGCCGGTCTGGCTCAGCGTCCACTGAAACGTCAAATCGCAAGTCTGCACCAGGGCGTTGTTAGGACTGTTGGGGTTGAAATTGACGCTGGCACGATTCAAGGCCACATCCAAGTCCAAGGTGCTGATGCGGTAGAAATTGCCTTCAGGCGCGCTGCTGAGCGGCTCGTTTTTGCTGTCGAAGCTGCTGCCATCGGCGCGCTTGCAGGCCATGCTGACGCTGAGCCCCATTTGGTTTGTATAGGGCTGGCTCAGTTGCACCAGGAATCTACCGCTTGAGCGGCCAATCATCGGCGTGCCGGTCGGGACCACCACGCTGAAGGTCTTGGGCATGGTGACGGTGCTGCCGTGCAATTCGCTGCCGCGCACAAAGTTGGCAGTCACTATCGGCTGCTCGCTGGCGTCGGCCAGGAACACGCTGTAGTTCGTCCGTTTGCCGTCTTGGTCCTCAAGATCACGGCGCTGATTGCCAACACTGGCCGACATATGGTCGTTGCCACTGGGATGCACCACAGTGATCAGGTTGGCGCTGTAGCCGAGTCGGCCTTCGACCTTGACTTGGCCGTTCTCCTGCGTGACCGTGAACTTCGGGCTGATCTCATCCACTTTCAGCGTCGCGGAATCTTTGCAGTTGGTCACGGCGCAGGTCAGGTCATCGACGATGGCATCGACGATGCTGCCGCCGCACGCACTCAGCAGCAAAGTGCTGAGCAAGGCCGTCACCGTGACCGCGCCGTAAAGCCTGGTCGATACCGAGCTGTCTGCGCCTTGTGAGCGCGCTGCTATACGAACATTCATGCTATGTCTCCCTTGACGAGTAGGTCGCGGCGGCGAGACATGAGTGCCTCCTTGTTTGCCGCAGCCGGATTTGGCCAGAAGCTCGCCGAGACTTCAAACCCCAAAAAGGAGGTATCGGATAAGGCCACCTCGTGGTGCGGAAATCGCCACTTTTTCTCGATTTTTTCGACCAAACTCGCCCGCCTAAGGGTCGGCCCGTGACGAATTTCACGGTTTTTGCGGCATCATGGCGCGCCGCCGGACTGACGCAAAACCGAGTCCGGCGATTTTCAGCATCTTTAGAGGGAAAAATATGAAAGCTTACGGCGCAGAGTTTCTGGGTACGTTCTGGTTGGTGTTTGGTGGTTGCGGTAGCGCCGTTTTGGCGGCCGCATTTCCGGAGTTGGGCATTGGCTTCGTCGGCGTCTCGCTCGCCTTCGGTCTGACCGTGCTGACCATGGCTTATGCAGTCGGCCATATCTCGGGCGGGCATTTCAACCCGGCCGTGTCGATCGGCTTGTTTGTGGGCGGGCGCTTCCCGGCCGGCAAACTGCTGCCTTACATCGTCTCGCAAGTGCTGGGCGGCCTGGCGGCCGGCGGCGTGCTTTATCTGATCGCCAGCGGCAAGGCCGGCTTTGATCTGGCCGGCGGCTTCGCCTCCAATGGCTTCGGCGAGCACTCGCCCGGCAAGTTCAATATGCAGGCCGCGTTGCTGGCCGAAGTGGTGTTGACCGCCTTCTTCCTGATCATCATCCTGGGCGCCACCGACAAGCGCGCACCGGCCGGCTTCGCCCCTATCGCCATCGGCCTGGGTCTGACGCTGATTCACCTGATCAGCATCCCCGTGACCAACACCTCGGTCAACCCGGCCCGCAGCACGGCCGTCGCCTTGTATGTGGGCGGCTGGGCTGTTGAGCAGCTGTGGTTGTTCTGGGTCGCACCGATCGCCGGCGCGGTGCTGGGCGCGATCGCTTACAAGTTTGTCGGCAGCGACAACAAGCGCTAAGCCCACATTGTTCCGCATCAAAGCCGGCCTTGTGCCGGCTTTTTGCTTGGCAAGTCGACGGGATGGTCGGGCGGCAGCTCGGGGCCCTCAGCCGAAGTTCGAGACCAAGGTTCAAATCATTCTGCTTTGGCGGCAGATTCGATCCGCAGAAAGCCGCCTTCCACGGCGCCTTTTGTCGCGTGGGTGAGAGAGTTCAAAGACGGCATAGTCGCCGTTGCGGGCGTGGCGGCCAGGCCCACCCAAGCATTGCGTCCGCCATGCTTGGCCAAATAGAGCGCCTGATCGGCCAGGCCGACCACCTCTTGCCAAGTCAGCCGATCGGCTTGGCTGGCGATGAACGGCAGCGCCGCGAATCCGACCGAACAACTCAAGGCCAGCGGGGCGGCGCCATCGATCTCAAAGGGTCGCTGAGCCACGCTGACCCGAATGCGCTCCGCGATCACATGCGCTGAGCAGGCGCTGACGGAGCGGGCAACGATCAAGAACTCCTCGCCGCCCCAGCGCACCACGTAGTCGGAGTCGCGGCAGGCTTGTTGCAAGCGCTCCCGCATTTGCACCAGCACTGCGTCACCGGCCGGGTGCCCCCAGTTGTCATTGACTCGTTTGAAATGGTCAATGTCGACCAGCAAGAACAGCAAATCCACATCCGCCGGGCCGCTCGTGTGCGGCACTTCACCGGCTTCTTGCCGGCGCTGCCAGTTGACGTAATGGCGCAGGGTCAGGCTGACCTCGGCACTGATATTGAGCTCCAAGAAGCGGCGGTTGCGCAGCCCCGTCAAGGGGTCGGTTTGGCTGATATTGGTGAGCGACTGGTAGGCAGACTCCAATTCCAGATTCTTCTGATGCACCTCAGCTTGCGCCTGATTCAGGCGCAAGAGCGTGGCCTCGAGCTGGCGGTAGTTGCGCGCATTCGCAATCGCGATGGCCGCGTAGGCGGCGAGACTGCGGAAGATCAAGCGCTCGCGGTCAGCATAGGCGTGCGCCTGTGTGGACTGAATCGACATCACGCCGAGCAGTTGCTCGCCGGTCAGCAGCGGAATGAACATCGCGCTGAGCGTCGGCTGGGTGGCCGGCAGCAAAACGCCGGGCCGCTCCGTCGGATCGACATCAATAAAAATATCCTGACGCAGCAAGGCGCAGCGTACGGTGTGGGCGCTCGGGTGGGACAAGGCCACGTCGTAGGGGGCCAGCCGCAACCCGTCTTCCGAGCCATAGCTCAGGCTCAGCCGCTCGCCATCGGGCGTCAGCAAAAACACCGCGAAGTAGTGCGCGCTAAGCAGGCCATGCACATGACGATCCAAGGTTGTGTAGACCGCGCTTTCCTGCAACTGGCAGGTGATCTCCTGGCCGACCAGGCTCAGGCGCTCCAAGGTTGTGCTGGTTTCGTTCAGCATGGCGGCGCGCTCGGCATGAAACTTGGCCTCCGAGGCCACTGCATGTTTGGTCGCGTCTTGGCGGTGCACGCTCTCGCTGGCGGCCCGTGCCTCCCGGCCGAAGGCATAGGCTTGATGGCTATCGCCCAGTCGCGCGCATTCGGCCGCGATGGCGTCGTAGAGGCTGGGCGGCACGCTTTGCCGCAGTTCAGGTGGAAACGCCGATAACGCCAAATGCAGGTAATGCAAGGCCGGGCTGGCGGCCTGCATGCCCGCCGGTGCGGGCAAAGGATGGCGTCCGTGCAAGATCGCCAGGGTGCTCAGCGCATTCGACAACTGCAGTGGCAATTTGGCTGTTTCGGCCAGGGCCAGCGCGCTTTGGGCGGCGGCATGCGCTGCATCAGCGCGCCCCAGCTTGGACAGCGCCAGCGCCGCCACCTCCATCGCGCTCAGGCGCAGCTCGGTGGGGCGAGGCGGCTGATCGGCCTGCTCGAAACGACCCGCAGTTTGCAGCGCGGCTTCGGCAAGGCCTAGGTCGAGCTGCAGCTCCGCCAGGTAAAGCAGACCAAAGGCATAGGCGCGCGAATTGCTCAGCGGTGCGAGCAGGTTCAGCCCTTCGTCCAAAGCTTGCTGCGCTGCGTCTAGCGCCCCCAGCTTGCGCTGGGCATGGCCGAACTGCAGCAAGGCCAGGCCCAGCACCAAGGGCCAGCCATGCGGGCGCGCCAAGTCGAGTGCGCGCTGCATCCAGTCGAGCGCTTGGCAGTGGTCGTCAAGCTTGGAGAATGCCACTCCCATCGTTGTCATCGCCATCGCCACTTGGCGGACCATGCCGGCGCGCGCCAGGCTGCTGACGGTGTGGCTGCAGAGCTGGAAGACCGTCGCGTAGTCGGACTGCTGCAAGGCCTGAAAAGTCAGGAACTCATTGCACATCAGGTGCAGCGCGGGGTGGGCGGGCTGACTGAGCAGCCGCCGTACATGGGGCAACCATTGATTGACGGCCGCTACCAAATCCTGGCGCAGCGCGGCGAGGGCACCGCCTAGCTGGGCAAACTCGAGCCGAAATTCGTCCCCGCAGCCGGCCGCCAAAGCGGCTGCGGAGTCGAAACCGGCGCGCCGCTGGATCAGGTCGCCGCGGTCGCCAGCGATCATGGCGAGCAGCACATAAGCATCGGCCATCACCAGCACCAGCACATCGGCCTGCTCTTTGGCCTGCTGCTGTGCTTGTTGGATCACCGTTAGGGCTTGCGCCTCGGCGGCGTCGAGATCGGCAAATAACCAGTGGACTTCGGCCCGCAGCAGTTGCAAGCGCAGCACGGCAGACGAGGGCTCACTTGGCAACTCCGCAAGCAGCTGTTCGGCCATTCGCAGCGCGCGCTGCGTATTGCGCTCACGCAAATGCCAAGCTAGTGCAATCCGCTCAGGCAAGAGGGCCTTGGCTCCCGCCTGAATGACCTTGGCCTCCAGCTTGTTGAACACTTCATCGGTCAGGAAAAGTTCCATTGGCGTGACGGATAAGGGATAGGACATTCAACCGCGCCACAGCATGTATGGCGACCCTAGAACGGGTACCCCATCCGGAATTCCCATTGGCAAGACCAGCTTATCACTTGGCTGAGGCGCTTGGCCTCAGACTTGGCTCAGATATGCGCCTGTGCCTTGCGGACCTCAGGGCCATCGGTGATCAATGCGATCAGATTCATTTCAAGCCGTCATTGCCCTCAGTCAGTGCCCTCAAAATGTCCCGGCCTTCACCAGGCCGACAGTTTGAACAAGCGCCGCATAGCTGACTCTCGGTTCGCCAACCGTTTTGGTCAACGGCGGCTTACTGCCAGAAGTCTCAACCAGGTGGAGGATTCCTTGCCAAGGGGATTTTTTGGATGGACCAACGGTACCAAGCGGGCATACTTGCTGTGCGGCGGTTGAATTTCCTATCCATAAGACCGCCTGAGGAGATTCCCACAATGCGATCCGCATGGACTGCCCTGCTGCTTTGCTTGCCTGGTTTGTGCATCGCGGCTTGCTCGCGCACGATTGTGGTGCCGGTGACCACCGTCGGGTTGAGTGTGACCATCGATGCCGGCAAGGTGGGCGGCGCTTACCCAAGCTTGCTGCGTGAGTTGGGACTTGCAAATGGCTGCCACTTTGACTTCCAGCCTGTGCCCCGCGCGCGCCTGGAGTTGATGTTCGAGACAGGCCAGGCCGACCTGATCGTGCCCGCCACCCGTTCTGACCGGCGCGACTTGCAGGGGGAGTTCGTCCCGCTGATTCAAAGCCGCGCCGCCGCGATTTCGCGTGCAAGCGAGCGGCTTGCTGTGCGTTCCCTGGACGACATTCTTCAGCGCAAGGAGTTGCGCGTCGCAGTGGTGCGCGGCTTTGACTTTGGCGCCGAATACCGCCGTTTTGTCGAGGCGATCAGGGCACAGGGCCGACTGCAGCAGGAGGCCGACCTCGCCAGCCTGGTGCGCGTACTTCAGGAAGGGCATGCCGATCTGACCGTGCTCAACACCACCAACCTGTATGGCCTGCAAGCCAGCGGCGCAAAGCCACTGCCCGCGCAGTGGCGCGTCGAGCCCTTGAATGAGATGCCTTGGGGCGAAGCCGGCTTCTATATCTCGAACAAGTCACTCGCCCCCGCCGACCGCCAACACCTGCGCCAAATGCTTCAAGAAGCCGCACGCAGCGGCGCGGTGTGGAAGGCGCTGAGCCAGGTCTACCCGGCGGCCACCCTGGAAGCGGGAATGAAGCCGCTGTGAAGACTCGGTCCGACCTGCGCGCCGTCGCTTGGGCGTTTGAGTGGCTTGGCCCAGCTACTCGGGCCCCATCGACGTGCCGGTGGCCAACAGTGGCTTGATCGTCAGCTTGAGCCAAGATCAATAGTGTTCTTGGAATCAGTCCGTGAACCTCCGGCCAACCGCTCCCCAAAGAGCAACCAGGACTCAGGTTTGCTTGACTGTCGAGCCACTGCGCTCGAGAATTCCTGCCACGATGTTGTCATCCAATGAAGGTTCTTTGCTTCTCGCAAAAGCGAGAATTTTCATCGCTGCAATTGCCGCATCGGTCTGCTTCAATGTGTGCGCGCAAGAAAAGACCATTCGCTTGGCAATGATGGAGGAGGTGCGGACCATTACAGATAAGCCCCTGGCGACATTGCGTAAGGTTTACGCAAATTTAGGCTATGAACTCGTCGTGGTTCCAATGCCATTCGCCCGCTCGATGATGGCTGCAAACAATGGCGATTTTGATGGCGAAGTTGCCCGGCTTCCATATATTGAAGAATCTGCGAAGAACCTCCTTCGGGTTCCTGTCGCCGTAAATGTGACCGAATATGTTCCCTATATTTTGCAGGGGACATCCACCGATCTTTCAAGCTGGGACAAGATTAACGCATCGGGCTTATCGATTGGGGCACGTCGCGGCGCCCAGTTAACCGAGAGTTCTGTTCGCCAAGACCGATTGAGGTTGGTTAACTCCTACGATTCGCTCTTGGCGATGCTGTTGCTTCATCGAATTGATGTAGCCATCGCGCCCAAAGGGCAGTTGGAGGAATACTACTTAAATGTCCACGAAAGCAATAAGCCCGACATATCAAAAATTCAGGTGCTGCCAGTGTTTGCCTCGATGCCCGTCTACCATTATCTGCATAAGAAAAATGCCGCCTTAGTGCCCATGGTTGAAAGGGAAATTAAACGCATTAATTCAGGACAGAGTGAGCTAGTCGAAGGCTCGAAAGTCCAGAAGACTCAGTCGTCAAAAACTCAATAATCCCTCGGCAGCCACCATAGGCGAACAAACTTCGGAACTGTGCGAACCCTCAACCCTGGCAAATCCACGAAGGAGCACATTAGGCGCTGGAGTTCAGGCACTTAACAGGCTGCTGAAACACCAATCCGGAGCACCTTGAGGGTGAATCTTTTGAGGGTCAGGTCTTGAGTCTGCAGGCCGAATCGCTCCCTGCGACTCCATTTTTTTTCTAGCAAGTGAATTTCCGGTACGGGCACGGAACTGCCGCCGGGATTGAAGCAGGTGAGGCGCTCCGCGCCCTTACCGATCGGCAAGATGTTCATATGCTCGTCTACGAGCTTGGGCAAACTCTTATTGGAACTTGCATGCTTGCGATCATTCCCAATCTTGCATGCGGCGCCAAACCCTTTGGAGCCATTGAACATGTATTCACCCTTGCTGCTCATCGCGGCCATGGGTATGGGCGCCTTGTTCTCGAACACGCGCTCGACCTCGCTTGGTCCGCACATTGCTGCAAGGTGCATCTCTTATCCGGCACGCAGCGAACCGAAGCCCACCGGCTCTACGAGTCCGTGGGCTTCGTGGGCAATGTTGAAAGAGGATTCGTGGTCAAACCAAAGGGCACTGCCTAACTCAAAACTCAAGCGGCACAGCGCCGCATAGGCACATACCTCAAGCCTACGCCCTGGCATCAAAAGGAGCACTATGCGCACGCACACCAGCCCAAACACACCGCACCGCGATCGCGCCGGCGACTCGAACTTCCGCGGGCGCCAATGCCTTGTTGCCGCAGTCCTGGCGGCATCCGCGCCAGTCTGTTTCGCGCAAGATGACGTGCGCAGCGGGCCGCTTTACGACGGGCTGGCACGCATGGACAGTGCGCTCTTCGAGGCCGCGTTCATTAGCTGCGACGCAGCCAAGTTCAAAGCAATCTTCACCGAAGACGCGGAGTTCTATCACGACCGTACTGGTGCCAGCTTTGGCAACGAGGTTCGCACCCTGAAATCCTGCCCTCGTGACAATGGTGTGACCCGAACTCTGGTGCCCGGTAGTCTGGAGGTCTACCCGATGCAAGGCTACGGCGCCCTACAGATCGGACGACACATATTCGCAAAGGCGGGTGAGCCCGGATCTGAAGTCGCGCAGTTCGTGCATCTATGGAAACGCGAGGGAGACACCTGGAAGCTGGCCAGAGTGCTGAGTTTTGATCACCGCCCTTCAGCTCAACAGAAGTAGTTGCTCAAAATATCAACTGCGTGGACGCCAATCTTGCAGCTGAAATGTCCGCCCTGCGTTGCCCATTACCGGCATCAGCCCTGCATCGAATTTCAGCCCCCCCCCGGGGACAGCACAAGCTCACAACGCTCAGCCTTCGCGCACAGCTCGTCTGGCCCGAAAAGCTCACGGAACGATTGGAGAAATGGCCGCTCCCCCGAGTTGGCGCCCTGACCGGGTAAACCGCCTTTGTGTTTCAGGCTCGCACCCGATAATCCGCCCACAATGATTGCCAGGGGCGCCGATCAGCGCCGATCAAGAATGAGACTCCCCAATCTGCTGGGCAGCAAGAACGGCCGTCTATCGGCCTTTTTCTTTTTGTATATGACCGAGGGCATACCGCTCGGTTTCGCCGCTACGGCGGTGGCCACCCAGCTGCGACGCATGGGCGTGGGGCCGGCCGAGATTGGCGCTTTTGTGGCGGCGTTTTACCTGCCATGGGCTTTCAAATGGGCGTTCGGCCCGCTGATCGACGTGTTCCGCTCCAAGCGCTTCGGCCACCGCCGCGCCTGGATCATCGGCACACAGCTGATGATGGCGGCTACCTTGGCCGTGCTGATCTTCCTCAAGCTGCCCGAGCAGCTACCGCTGTTCACCTTGATTTTGCTGGTGCACAACACCTTCGCGGCGATGCAGGACGTGGCGATCGACTCGCTGGCCTGCAATGTGCTGCAAGAAGACGAGCGCGGCTTGGCCAATGGCCTGATGTTTGGCGGCGCGGCCATTGGCCAGGCGGTCGGTGGCAGCGGGGTGCTGTTCCTGATGTCTTATATCGGCTTTCAGTCCAGCTTCATCTTCGTCGCCCTGTGCATTCTGGCCGTGACGGGCCTGGTGGTGCTGCCGATGAAAGAAGCCTTGGTGCTGGCCACGGCTGAGACGGCCGCCAAGGCCGGCTCGGGCCTGCGCCACGCCGCCGGCGAGATGCGTGACTTCGCGATGGCCGCCTTCCGCTCCTTCCTGGGCACCAAGGGCGCATTTGCCGGCGTGTTCTACGCCTTGCTGCCAGCGGGTGCCATGTCTTTGAGCCTGGCGCTGCAATCGAATCTGTCGGTCGAGTTGGGCCTGGACGATGACCAGGTTGCCTGGCTGCAACTGTTCTCCACCGTCGCCAGCGCCGTCGCCATGGTGATAGGCGGCGTGCTGTCCGACCACCTGGGCCGCCGGCGCGTGCTGACCGTGTGCACCCTGCTGACGAGTTTGCCGGTGCTGTATCTGATGTGGGTGCTGCAAAAGCATGGCTATGTGATGCCGCGCGAAACGGGCAGTGCCAGCGCGCTGGCGGCGGTGCCGCCAGCCTTGGTGTCCGCGCTCTGGGCCTCCACCATCGCCTTCAATATCTTCATGGGCCTGGGCTATGGCGTGCGCACGGCCTTGTTCATGGACGTGACCAACCCACGCGTGGCCGCCACCCAGTTCACCGCCTATATGGCGCTGAGCAATCTGGCGATCGCCTATACCGCCACCTGGCAAGGCCTGGCCATTGAGGCCTGGGGTTATCCGATCACCCTGGCAGCGGATGCGGTTTTGGGTCTGGGCAGCCTGGCCTTGATGCCGCTGATGAAAAAGGCCAAGTCCGAAGCCGAGCAGCGGGGCGACGCCCATGCCGCCAAGCGCGCCGGCCGCTGCGCTTTTGGCCTGAGCCTGCTGTGCCTGAGCTGGCTGCCGTTCTGGCTCTTCCGAGCCGAGACCGGCTCGGCCGAGGCAATCTTCAACACCTTCTTCACGTTGGTGTTCGTGGTGGCGGCGTTGTTCATGCTGGCCGGGCGCGAAGTGCTGGGCGCAGAAGCGAGCAATTCCTTGCGCCGCGCCTGCGTCTGGCTGGCGCCGCTGCTGCTGGCCCTGTATTTGCGCCGCTATCTGGACGACTTGGCCACCGCCGCCCCTCCGCTGCTACTCAGCCTGGCCCAAGGCCTGATCTATGCCGTGCCCTTGGTCGCGGCGGCGCTGCTGATGCTGCTGGCGCGGCGAAACTGGGGCAGCTTGCTGGAGACAAGATCATGAAGAAATGGAGCCTGCGGATAGTCGCTGGCTTCTTGCTCGTCTTGCTAGGCGTCGCCGCCGCGCTGGCCTGGCATGTGCACAGCAAGCAGCCGCAGCGCTCGGGCGAGCTGACCATCAGCGGCCTGCACGCCGCCGTCACCGTTCGTTATGACGAATTCGGCGTGCCGCATATCGAGGCGCAGAATGAAGTCGATCTGTACCGGGCACTCGGCTTCGTGCATGCCCAGGACCGCTTGTTCCAGATGGAAATGCTGCGCCGCCTCTCGCGCGGCGAGCTGGCCGCCATCCTTGGACCCAAACTGGTCGAAACCGATCGGCTGTTCCGCACATTAGGCATACGCGCGCATGCCGACGCCTATGCGGCGCGCGAATTCGCGCAGATCGACACGCCGGCCAAGCGCGCGCTGCTCGCCTACCTGGACGGCGTCAATCAGTTCCAAGACACTCGCCCGGCGCCGCTGGAGTTCGACATCCTCGACATCAAGAAGCGCCCCTTCACGCCGGCCGACACCGTCAGCATAGGCGGTTACCTCGCCTACAGCTTTGCGGCAGCCTTTCGCACCGAGCCGGCGCTGACGCTGATCCGCGACCAGCTCGGCGCCGGCCATCTGAAGATCTTCGATCAGCCCTGGCAGCCCGATGGCGTCTTGCGCCAACAGCTGCGCCCCGGCGACTGGCAAGACCTGGGCCGCTTGGCCCAACTCAGTCAAGACGCCTTGGCCGCCGCCGGCCAGCCGCTGTTCGAAGGCAGCAATGCATGGGCGGTAGCAGGCGCACGTACCGTCAGCGGTAGGCCATTGCTGGCAGGCGACCCGCATATCCAGTTCGCCACACCGGCGGTCTGGTATGAGGCGCACCTCAAATGCCCCGGCTTTGAGCTTTACGGCCACCACCAGGCGCTCAACCCTTTGGCGTTGCTGGGGCATAACGATAAATTCGCCTGGAGCCTGACCATGTTCCAGAACGATGATGTGGACCTGGTGGCCGAGAAGCTCAACCCGGCCAATCCGAACGAGGTCTGGCACAAGGATCGCTGGGAGGCGCTGCAGTCGCGCGAGGAGCTGATCGCGGTCAAGGGCGCCGAGCCGGTCAAGCTGACACTGCGCCGCTCCAGCCACGGCCCCATCATCAATGACGCGCTGGCCGGCGCCGTGGGCGAAACACCGATCGCGCTCTGGTGGGCTTTTCTGGAGACCGAAAACCCGGTGCTGGAAGCCTTCTACGCCTTGAACCGCGCCGACAGCCTGGACAAGGCGCGCGCCGCCTCAGCGCAAATCCATGCGCCCGGCCTGAACATCGTCTGGGCCAACGCCGGCGGCGACATCGCCTGGTGGGCGGCCGCCAAGCTGCCCATCCGCCCGGCCGGCGTCAACCCCAGCTTCATCCTGGACGGCGCCAGCAGCGAGGCCGACAAGCTCGGCTTTTTACCCTTTGCGCAAAACCCGCAGGAAGAAAACCCGGCGCGCGGTTATGTGGTCTCGGCCAATCATCAGCCGGCCGGCGCCCTGCAAGTACCGGGTTACTACAACCTCTGGGACCGCGCCGAGCGGCTTGACTCGCTGCTGCGTGACCCGTCGATCAAATGGGCGCCAGCCAATAGCAAGGCCTTGCAGCTCGATGTGCAGACCGGATACAGCCAGCGCGTGTTGAGGCCGCTTTTGCCGCTCTTGCGGCAAGTGCCGGAACAGGGCTTGGTCGAGGAGATGGCCGCCTGGGACGGCGCCTACAAGACCGAGCTGCGCGCGCCGGTGCTGTATCAGCAATTCCTGTTCGAGCTGGCAAGGCTGGCTTTGCAAGACGAGCTGGGCGAAAAAGTCTTCAATAATCTGCGCCTGACCCGCGCGCTCGACCATGCACTGCCGCGCCTGATGGCCGACCCCACTTCGCCCTGGTGGGACAAGCGCGACACACCGGCGGTGGAGACGCAGGCCGAGATCGTCGCCGAGGCCTGGGGCCTGAGCCTGAGCTACCTGCGCCAGACCTTGGGGGCTGATGCCAAGAGCTGGACCTGGGGCCGCGCCCACACCGTCACCCATGGCCACCCGCTGGGCCTGCAAAAGCCGCTGGACCGGGTCTTCAATGTCGGCCCCTTCGCGGCGGCCGGCAGCCATGAGACGCCCAACAATATGGCCGCCCGCATCGGCCCAGCGCCCTGGGCCGTGGTCTACGGCCCGTCGACGCGGCGCATCATTGATCTGGCCAAACCGGCCGAGTCGCTGGGTATCAACCCGGTCGGACAAAGCGGCGTCCGGGGCGACCGGCACTACGCCGATCAAGCGCAGATGCACGCGCTTGGCCGGTACCGCGCACAGCATTTGGCCGAGGCGGATGTGGCTGCGCACACGCGCAGCACGCTGAGCTTGCAGCCGGCGCGCTGAGTTGCCATTCACCGAGGGTTTGAAGGGACGCTAAGCTTTTTGAGAGCGCGGCGGCCGAAAGCTGCGCTTCAGCACCGCCGCACCTGCGCCGCTGCCGCTGTCGGGCGCGACGGCGTCGTCGGTCACCAGCACGCTCGCGGGCGCGCAGCGCAGCGAGGCAAAGGTGGCCGCCAACTCGCACTTCAATTGCTGCAGCTGCGCGATATGCGCGTCGATCTGCGCCATCTTGGTCTGCAACTGCTGCTCGATCTCGGGCCGACCGAATTTGCCCTGCGCCAACAGCGGCAGGATGGCGCGGATCTCCTGCAGCGAAAAGCCCAGCGCCTGCGCACCGCGTATGAAACGCAGCTGCTCCACCTGGGCCGGCGCATAGCTACGGTAGCCGTTCTCCAACCGCGCCGGCGCCGCCAGCAGGCCTTGCTTCTCGTAATAGCGCACGGTGTCGGCGGAGATGTCGCAGGCTTTGGCGAGTTGGCTGATGTTCATCTTGGCTGCGAAAAATGAGGGCGAGGGCTTGACCTTGGAGCATAGACCCATCTTTAAGCTTGGCGCTCATCTCCTTCAATAGCTCTCAGGCAGCCACCCCATGCGCATATTTCTCCTCCTCTTCTTGGCCTCGCTGATGTCCACCCTGCTGCTCGGCCCGGCCGGCGCAGTGCAGGGCCAGACAGCTCAGACCGCCCAGCTCCCTGAGATCGGCTTCGCCATCATCAAGACCTCGCGGGTCGCCGTGATGGAGGGGCTCTTGGTGCCGGGCGGCAGCTTTAGCAAACAGATCGACTCCAACTTCTCGGCTTTTTTGATCAAGCACCGGGACGAATACTTCTTGTTCGACACCGGCATGGGGCGGCAGATCGATGGCCAATACCGCGCGGACATGCCGCTGTGGTGGCGGCCGTTTTTCAAATACGAGGCCCCGGTGCTGCCGGCCCGGGAGCAACTGGACCGCGCCGGCATCCCGCCGCTGAGCCGGGTCATTCTCAGCCACAGCCATTGGGATCATGCGGGTGGCGTTTTGGACTTCCCCGAGGCAAAGATAGGCTTGGCGGCGGCCGAGATGGACTTGATCCGCCACCCGACACGCGGGCCTGGCGGCAGCTGGGCCTCGCAAATCGGCAGCGAATCCATCCGATGGGACTTGCTTGAATTCAAGCCGCAGCCTTATCGCGGCTATGCCCAAAGCCTGGACCTGTTTGGCGACGGCAGCGTCGTGCTGGTACCCATGCCCGGCCATACGCCGGGTTCAACGGGGATGTTCTTGACAGTGGACAGCGGGCAGGTCTATTTCTTCATCGGCGATGTGGCCTGGACGGTCGACGCGATCAAGGCCGGGGCGCCGAAGTTCTGGGCCGCCGGCGCACTGGTGGATGGGCACGCCGAGCAGACGCAAAGCGGCGTCGAGCAGCTGCGCGCCATGATGGGCAAAGACCCGGCGCTGGTGTTGCTGCCGGCGCATGACAGCGCCACGCAAGACCGGCTGGGCTATTTTCCGCATTGGGTGAAGTAGGCGAGCTACTGTGATTCAATCACATGCCCATCCAGTTTCTATTGCGGAGCCCGTCACCATGAGAACCCCCTACTTCTCACGATTGCAAGCGCTGCTGCTGGGCATGGCACTGTGTGGCGTGAGCGCCCTGGCCGAGCCGCTGCCGACACCCGCCGCCTTGCAAGAATTGCTGAAGGCGCCGCCGCAAGCCGTCAAGGTGATCGAGCCGCACCTGAGCATTCAAGGCGAGCCATCGGTGCAGCGCGCCTACCTGGGCTACCCGGCCGCGCAAGTATTGCGTCAATTGCTCGGTGTCGACTGGAACAAAGCGCCGGCCAGCGAGATCGAGTTCCGCGCGCTCGATGGCTTTGTGGCCCGCATCCCGGCCGAGCGCTTCGCCAAGTACCGCGCCTATCTGGTGTTCGGCTTGGCCGACGCCAAAGCGCCCTTCAGCGTGGACAACAAAGCGCAGGGCGAAAAAGACGTGCCGCTGGGCCCCTACTACCTGGTTTGGGACAATATCGCCGCACCCGAGTTACTGGCCGAGGGCGGCGCGCAGTGGCCTTATCAAGTCGCGCAAATCAGCCTTCGCCAAGCCAGCCCGGTGGTCTTCCTACCTGCGGGCATGAGCAGCGAGCAATGGGGAGAGCAAGCGGCGCTGGTGCAAAAATTCTGCCTCAGCTGCCATCAGATCAACGGTTTCGGCGGCGACAAGATGCCGCTCAATTTGGCCGTTCGTGCCAAGCTGCTGGATGAGCGCACCTGGCGCGTTTGGCTGCTGACCCCGCAGGCGTTCAAGCCGGGAACGAGCATGCCCGCGCTGCCCGACTCGATGGCGCCGGCCGAGCGCGAGGCGATTGCCGCCAAGCTGCACGCTTACTTGAAGGCACTGCCGGTGCTGCCCTGAGCACAGGGAGGATTTTGGCCTATTCGGCGCTGAGCAGCTTCAGGCCCAAGATGCCGACGACGATCAAGCTGATGCAGCCGATACGGGCCAGCGTCACGGGTTCCTTGAAAAGGAGCATGCCCAAGGCTGCCGCGCCGACCGCGCCTATGCCCGTCCAAACGGCATAGGCCGTGCCCACCGGCAGAGCCTTCAGTGCTAAGCCCAGCAACGAAAAGCTTGCCCAGGCGGCGCCAAAGGTGATGGCGGTGTAGAGATGACGGGTGAAGCCCTCCGAGGCTTTCATGCTGATGACCCAGACGATTTCAAGCAGGCCGGCGATGACGAGCAGTGCCCAGGCAGTGGGAGCTGAAATGGATGCAAACATGGGGATTAAGAGTGCCAGTCAGTGCTTTGCGGCAGAGGCGGAATGCCTATGCACTGCAGGCACTTTAGAGCGACTCGGCGCTCGTCAGTGCCCGCTTGCGACGAATGGCAAGCGAGCGTGACGACTGGCCTCGCATACGATGGCAAGCGCCTCTCCATTTGCCACCGTGCCCATGAATCGCATCAACATCAGCACCGACCAGGCGTTACTCGATCTGCCGCTGATTCATCGCTTCTTGAGCGAGCAATCCACTTGGGCGCTCGGCATCCCCTTCAGCACCGTGCAGCGCGCGATTGAGGCTTCGCTGTGTTTTGGCGCTTACCTGGACGGTGCGCAAATTGGCTTTGCCCGCGTCATCACCGACGGGGCAACTTTTGCCTATCTGGTCGATGTGTTTGTGCTGCCCGAGCATCGGGGCTGCGGCCATAGCAAACGCTTGATGGCGGCCGTGATGCAGCATCCCGAGCTGCAGGGCCTGCGCCGCTTTTTGCTGGCCACCAGCACCGCGCCGCAGCTCTACGCGCAATTCGGCTTCACGCCGGCAGGCAAGCCGCAGGCGTTTATGGAGCGCCTGGAGCCGGACATTTACAAACGCCTGCCTCAGACCCAGGGCTGAGGTAGCGCCTCGGTCGCCAACATGCGCTGCAGCGCCGGACGCGCCAGCATGCGCTGCAGATAGGCGCTGATAAGCGGGAAGTCACGCGCAGGCCGGCTGGCGAAACCACGCGTCCAGCGGCACAACATGAAGGCCATCGCGTCGGCCGCGCTGTAGTCCGCTCCCAGCAGCCAAGGCCCGCCATGTGAAGCCAGTTGCGCCTCGACCTGTGCCAGCAGTTCCACGACCCGCGCCTCGGCCGCCGCCTGCACTTCGGCCGCACCCTCGGTGTTGCCGGCCTTGACCCAGCGATCGGGGTAGAAGTAAGCAATCAGCGCCGGCTGCAGCGTGTTGGTCAGCCAGATCAACCATTTGTAGGCCTGCGCGCGCTCCGCTGTGCCCAAGGCAGGCAAGAGTCCAGCGGCCGGGTGCGTGTCAGCCAGATGCAAGAGGATGGCGGCTGTTTCGTACAGCACCATGTCGCCGTCCACCAGCACCGGGATCAGCCCGTTGGGATTGAGCTTGAGGTACTCGGCCGACTTGTGCCCATTGTTGGCGCGGTCAACCTGCTTGAGCTCGAAGGGCTGGCCGATTTCTTCCAGCACGATGTGCGGGGCCATGCTGGCGTTGCTGGGGAAGTAGTGGAGTTGGATCATGAGGGCAAGCTTCTCTGCTATTGACGGTTGAGATGAGGTTCAGATCAGATCAGAAGCCACGCGAGAGCATGACCCTGAACTCCCAGATATTGACGCCATTCTGACCCAGGCTGAGATAGCCGCCGCCTGCGTCCAACATGGTGTGTTGATCGGGTGCCACGCGCATGCCGGCGCGCAAGCTGCCGCGCCAGCTCTGCTTGTGACTACTGATGCTGGCGGCGATTTCACTCGCCCCGCTGCCAAACTGCTCTTGTGTGTCGCCGCCCGGCAGGTAAACATATTGCAGACCCAACTCGGCGTAGGGCATCACGCGGGTGCCGGCGCTGGTGATCGAGCTGTGATTGAGTTCGAGGGCGGCCTCCAGGGTGTGGTTGCGGCTGCTGTTCTCGCCCACCGGCAAGCTGACCGCGGTCCCCAGCACAAGCCCGTTCAAGCTATAGGCCAGACCGGTTCGCTCCGCGTACGACCAAGACAGGCGTGGCCGCAGCAGCACGCGCTCAAACTCGTACTGCCCGCGCGCGCTCACCATGGCCTGCTTGCGCCGGCCGCTTTGCTCGCCCTCCAGCCCCAAGAGCTGTGTGCGCCCACGGTCCTGTCCAAAGGACAGCGCCGCATCCATAGACCATTGCTCCGTCAGCCTCAAGCCCAAATAGGGCCCGATACCCCAGCCGGTGGCCGTGTTGACCCAGTCACGCTCGAACCCTTCGGCTCTGCTGCTGTCCATATTCAGCATCAAGCCCGCGACCCAACCGCCGCCGATGCGGCGATCAAGGCCGATGCTGAGCGCCTGAAGGCTGGAGGTGATGGGCGCCAAGCCCCGCAGGTCTTCGGTGTCGCTGACATAGCCGTCGACCCATATATTCCATGGGCTGCCTTCCAGCAAATCGCGGCCTCGAGTCTCGCCCAGGTTTGCCGGCGCGAGCAGCGCTTCGGGAGGGTCGAAGCAATCCACCGCCACGCTGCCCAGCGTCGCATCCAGACTCTGGCGCTGGCCATGGCAGGGAGGCAAGGCAGCGCGGGGCTGCGAGCCTTTACCGGGCATTTCTGGCATAACGCCGATCACCGGCGGGGCGGGTGGCAGCACGCCGATGGGAGGTTTCACGCCCATCGGCAGCTCGGGCATAACGCCAGTTACAGGCGGCGCGGGCGGCAGCACGCCGATCGGGGGCTTCACGCCCATCGGCAGCTCCGGCATCACGCCGGTCACCGGCGGGGCGGGCGGCAGCACGCCGATGGGAGGTTTCACGCCCATCGGCAGCTCGGGCATCACGCCAGTTACCGGCGGCGCGGGCGGCAGCACGCCGATCGGCGGCTTCACGCCCATCGGCAGCTCCGGCGTCACGCCGGTCACCGGCGGCGCGGGTGGCAGCACACCGATTGGCGGCTTCACACCCATCGGCAACTCCGGCATCACGCCGGTCACCGGCGGGGCGGGCGGCAACACACCGTTCGGCGGCTTCACACCCATTGGCAATTCCGGCATCACGCCTGTCACCGGCGGCGCAGGCGGCAGCACGCCGATCGGCGGCTTCACGCCCATCGGCAGCTCCGGCGTCACGCCGGTCACCGGCGGCGCGGGCGGCAGCACGCCGATCGGCGGCTTCACGCCCATCGGCAGCTCCGGCATCACGCCGGTCACCGGCGGGGCGGGCGGCAACACACCGATCGGCGGCTTCACACCCATTGGCAATTCCGGCATCACGCCTGTCACCGGCGGGGCAGGCGGCAGCACGCCGATCGGGGGCTTCACGCCCATCGGCAGCTCCGGCATCACGCCCGTCACCGGCGGCGCGGGCGGCAGCACACCGATCGGCGGCTTCACGCCCATCGGCAATTCCGGCATCACGCCAGTCACCGGCGGAGCTGGCGGCAACACACCGATCGGCGGCTTCACGCCCATTGGCAATTCCGGCATCACGCCTGTCACCGGCGGGGCGGGCGGCAGCACGCCGATCGGCGGCTTCACGCCCATTGGCAACTCAGGCATTACGCCGATCGGCGGAGGCTTCAAGGGGGGCAAGACCAGCGAAGGCAAGACAATCCCGTCTTTTTGATTTTGCGTGTCCAGCAGGCATTCCTTGTTGCCGGAGTTGGTGTAAAGCTTGTGGGTGCCGCCATTGCCGTTGGACACCACCAGCGACAGCGAGAGTCGCAAGCCAGGCCGATTCTTGCTCCAGGCATCCACCGCCTGATTGCCCTGCGCCGCCCGCAACTCGAACGAGGGGCCGGCGCTGGTCTTGGACAGCCAGACCGATCGACTGCCCTCGCTGTTGACGCCAACATAGCGCAGACGGCCATCACTGGAGCATTTGTCTCCGGCCCATGCCGTGCCAAGCACGCTCATTGCGGCGGCCGCGCTGATCAAGCGCAGGGACCAGCTCAGTTGAGGATGCTTGCCTAAGAGGCAGCGATTGGCGGCAGGTGCGTGCATACGAAAAGTACTCTTCATCGAGACTCACTTTATCGGACAGCAAGCGTCGAAGCTGAGCGAGCACGGGCTGGCACCTGGCCGCAAGGCAAAATCAAGCCGCCTCATTCCAGCGTCCACACCCATGAAGCCTTTCGACCTGCCCTGCCCGCCTGATCTGCTATGCACGGAGTTGCAGCTTGAGGACATACCGGCCCTGCAGGTTTTCTTCGACGCCAATCCCGAGTACTTTCTTGCAGTTGGGGGCGAGCCTGCAGCCCCAAACTTGGCGAATGAGGAATTCCATGAACTTCCGCCGCCCGAACTCAGCTACAAGCGAACCTACTACCTCGCCTTTGTGCCGACCACAGCGGCCGAGCCTTGGCGCGCGATTGCCCAGCTCACCAGCGATCTGATGGCCGAGGGTGTCTGCCATATCGGCCTGTTCATTGTCGCCACGTCGCGTCATGGGCAAGGCGACGCGCAAGCCTTGTTCGAATGCATCGAGCGCTGGGCGGCCAGCCAGGGGGCGCGCTGGTTGCGCCTGGGTGTGGTCGTTGGCAACGTCAGGGCTGAGCGCTTTTGGGCCTCCCAGGGTTTTGTCGAACTGCGTCAGCGCCACGGCGTGCCCAGCGGGTCACGGCTGAACAGCATCCGCGTGATGCTGAAGCCCTTGGCCGGCGCCACGCAGGCCGAGTATCTGGCCTTGGTCGCCCGCGACCGGCCCGATGCTCAACTCTGAAAGCTGACGGCTAATCGCTCAAACCAGCGGCAGCCTGGGCGCGCATACGGGCATGAATATAAGCACCTTGCGGAATGTGCAACAGGTCAGCGATCCGCCACATCACATGGCGCTCATGCTCGCTGAGGTGGCCGTCGGCATAGGCTACATCCCACATGAATTCGATCATGCGCAGCTTTTGCGGCATCTCGAAATTCTCATTGATGCGGGAAGTGAAAGCGAACCAGTCGCTGGCGGTCTTGGCCTGGATTTCCGCCAACTCGCTCAGTCGCGCGGCTTCGTCCTCGCTCAATCCGAATTTGGCGCGCAGCCCGGCCAGCACCGCCGCGCGCTCGGCAGCATGGAAGCTGGCAGCGGCCCGCATCACTTCCACCAACATGACTGCGGTCGCGAGCTGCAAGGCATGTTCTTCGTCAGCGGCACCGGGCGGCGGCGGCAACAGGCCGTCCAGCAGGTTTTTGAGTGTCTTCATCAACATGGGCGCCATCATGACATGGGCGCGTATGCTGGCTCCGTCGCAAGGGCGCTCCACCGGAAAAGCGCGCGCCCTCGGCTCACTGCGGATGCAAGCATTCCTCCAGCGTCAAGCCGGTCATCTGCCGAATGCCGCGCGCGAGGTAGAACAGCACGCCCATGGTCAGCAACATCGAGGGGATGGCGATCATCGGCCAGCTGAGCAAGTTCATACGGCCAAGTTCGGTGTTGAACTGCTCGCTACCGGCCGGGCTGTGCACGATCCAGACCGCCAGCACATAGTTCATCACGCTGGAGAACGCGAAGCTGCCGGCCAGCATCAGCGTGCCCAGTTTGAGCCGCCGCTCAAAGGCCGCCGTGGCGCCACGCTCGGCCAGCGCTGCTTCAATATGCGGCACATTCATGATCGCTGGGTTGAACACCATCAAACGCACCAAGGGTTTTTTTCCGAGCATCGACAGCAAGATCGCAATGGCGATGACCCCCGGCACGGCGGCCTCTTTGATGGCCAACCAGCGTGTATCCAATGCCAGCAGCGCAATCCCGCCTGTCAGCAAGGTGCTGGCCACACCTAAGGCGGCCATCCAACTGAAACGTCGCTCGCGCAGACCGCTGTAAGCGGCCCAAGCGAGCGGAAACGCCAAAGCCAGCAGCAGCGCGCCGACATTGCCCAGTCGCTCTGGGTTGCTCGTCCACATCAGCACCAAAGAAGGCAACAGCACGGCAATCAAAAGCTCGGCCATGGTGTTGCCGGGGCGGGCGGCTGGGGTGGGCGCAGAAGCAGGCTTGGCCGACATAGATGGGAGCTGAGTAGAGAAAAATAGGAAAGGAGAAGGTGAAAATCACCAAAACTTGACTCTAAATCATCAAGTCCTATGAGCGCTACCGCACAAACACTGGGGTGGACACACAGCGCACTGAAGAAAAAAAGACCGGCCCCAAGGCCGGTCCATCTCAACTAGGCACTACCTGCAGCCATCTTCTATTGCGCTTGCTGGCTTCGCATCCCCCTGTCTCAAGGGGGTTTCAAGGCAAACGTGATTTGAATCACAGCTTTGTCAAAGCCAGCAACGAGAAGTGCCTGCCGAAAAGCGAAGCGGCCTTGCGAATTGGATTCTTGCCTAGGGGCAACGCATGCAGCCTATCGGGCACCTGCGTCCCCAAGCGGCTACCGCGCTGCGCCAAGGCAGCCATGGCCGCCATGGCGAATTTCATATTTTCTTCAGAACAGATCTTGCCCAGCGCTCGCACAGTCAAGGCTTGGACGAACAGCCTTGTGTTTGCGATTGGGGCCACTGCCAGGAGCCCGCAAGGCAGGCACTTTTGAAACGTTGAAATAGCCCTTCAACGCGTTCAAGCGAGCTCAAGGCCGGGCGCTCAATCGAGCCATTGACCTGTCGACGCATGAAAGGAAAGCCACCATGAATACTGACTCCGAATTCGGTGACCAAGCCCGCTGGCACCTGACGATCGCGATGGCCCTGGCCGGCGCTGCGGCGCTCTTGCTCATTGCCAGCAACAGCGCGGACGAACCAAACCAGAACACGCAGCTATTGCTCGATCCTCCGTCGGCCGGTGCGATCGCAACCGCCTCGGCCATGGACAGCCCGGTGCCCTCGGCCAGCGAGGTGTTCGCCGTCACAGCATCGGCGCAGACCCCGGATGAGCTGCCCGAGGGCTTTTGACGCGGGGCTCTTGGTTTTACATGAATCGGCCCAAGTTGAAGTTTGAGCGCTCAAGCTCTGTTAGTCTGAGGCTGAGCTTAGGCAAGCCGGGCCGGGTGCAAGGAGGGCACAAGCGGCAGCTGTTGGGCAGCCTGTATTTCGCTCGTTCACTTGAAAGGGAAAGCATTCATGCAAGTTCTGCTCCAAACCGATTCGAATATTGAAGCCAGCCAGCAAATGGCTGACCACCTCAAGAGCGTCGCCAAGGACGCCCTCGACCGCTTCGGCGAGCGCATCACGCGCGTCGAGGCCCATCTCGCCGATGTGAACGGACACTCGAAAACGGCCGACAACGACATCCACTGCACGCTCGAAGCCCGCCTGACCGGCCTGGAGCCAGTGATCGTCAAAGAAAGTGCAGGCAGCGCCCATCAAGCCATCGACGGGGCCATGCGTAAACTCAAACGCGCCGTCGCCGGTGCGCTTGAAAAACACGAGCCGCGCAGCCACCGCACACCGGGCGAGGCGCTCGCCGCAGCGGACGAAGATTTACCCGCCTAAGCAAACAACACCAGCCCGCTTCGAGCGGGCTTTTTTTCGAAAGCCATTGCATTGATGCTCGAAGACGTCCCCAGCCCGATCGATCTGCGCCAACCCGCCGACGCTCAGCAATGGGCGGCCACAGCCTTGAGCAAACGCCCCGACCGGCCCGAGTTTTTTGCCTACTTCGAGCGCTTGATTGGCTCCAAGCCATGCCGCGCGCTGGAACTGGGCTCGGGCCCCGGCTTTCTGGCCCGACACCTGCTCAGCGCACTGCCCAAGCTTGACTATGTCGCGCTGGACTTTTCAGCCGCCATGCATGACTTGGCGCGCAAACGCCTGGGGGCTCTCACCGCGCGCGTGCGGTTCGTCGAACGCAGCTTCAAGGAGGGCGACTGGTCGCAAGACCTGAGTCAGTTCGACTTTGTGCTGACCCATCAGGCGGTGCATGAACTGCGCCACAAGCGTTATGCCGCCGCGCTTCACAGGCAGGTGCGGGCCTTGCTCGCGCCTGACGGCGCCTATCTGGTCTGCGATCACTTTGCCGGCGTGGGCGGCATGAGCAATGACCAGCTCTATATGACGATCGACGAGCAAGCCGCGGCGCTGGCAGAGGCGGGCTTTGCGGCGGTCGAACTTTTGCTGTGCAAAGGCGGTTTGGCCCTGTACCGCGCCAGCTGAGAGCCGCTGCGGCTATGCTGCCTCTATGCCAAGAAGAATTCCTATCGACTCAGTTCAAGAAACGCTGCAAGCGCTTGAATGCGAGCTGCATCAACCCAAGGCCAGGGCCGACGCCGGGCGTTTGGCTGAGTTGCTGCACGCCGACTTCCGCGAGTTCGGCCGCTCCGGGCGGGCCTACAACCGCGCCGAGATAATGGCCAGCTTGACGGCCGAAACAAAGCCGGTCACGGTACAAGCGCAGGATTTCAAGCTGACGGTACTCGGCCTTGACGTCTATTTACTCAGTTATCGATCGGCGCATCTGACGCCGGACGGCGGGCTGGTGCATCACACAAATCGCAGCTCGATCTGGCGGCTGACAGCTGCCGGCTGGCAGATGGTGTTTCATCAAGGCACGCCGACCGCTGAGTTTGGCGCTTAGCCCCCGAGCAGCAAACAAGCAAGCGATCGGGCGCACGCATGTCCCAAGCATCCGAACCGGCACCACACCCCCGTCCGCGCTTGCCCGCCGCCATCTGGATGCTGGGTTTTGTCAGCCTGTTGATGGATGTCTCCTCCGAGATGATCCACAGCCTGCTGCCGCTGTTCATGGTCGGCAGCTTGGGCGCCTCGGCCTTCACGGTCGGGCTGATCGAGGGCGCCGCCGAGGCCACGGCGCTGATCGTCAAGGTCTTCTCCGGGGTCTTGAGCGACTATCTGGGGCGCCGCAAGGGCCTGGCCTTGTTGGGCTATGGCCTGGGTGCGGCCACCAAGCCCGTCTTTGCGCTGGCCGGCGGCGTCGGCTGGATCATCGCGGCGCGCCTGACCGACCGGGTCGGCAAGGGCATTCGCGGTGCGCCACGCGACGCGCTGGTGGCCGATCTGGCGCCAGCCGCCTTGCGCGGCGCGGCCTTTGGCCTGCGCCAATCGTTGGACTCGATCGGCGCGGTGCTGGGGCCGCTGCTGGCGGTGGGCTTGATGCTGCTGTGGGCGAATGATTTCCGGGCGGTGTTCTGGGTGGCGGTAATTCCGGGCGTTATGGCCGTCGCCTTGCTGGCTTTCGGCGTCCACGAACCAAAGGCCGTCGCCAGCGAGAAGCGCCACAACCCGATCAGTCGGGCCAATCTGCGCCAACTCTCCCCGGCCTATTGGTGGGTGGTATTGATAGGCGCGCTGTTCACCTTGGCGCGTTTCAGCGAGGCCTTTTTGGTCTTGCGGGCGCAGCAGAGCGGCCTGACGCTGGCCTTAATCCCGCTGGTGATGGTGGCGATGAACCTGATTTACTCGGCCAGCGCCTACCCCTTCGGCAAGTTGTCCGACCGCGTCAGCCACAGGGCGCTGCTGGCGCTCGGTTTGCTGGTTTTGCTGGCGGCCGATTTGCTATTGGCCAGCAGCACGCAGCTGGCGGCCTTGCTGGGCGGCGTGTTGCTCTGGGGCGTACACATGGGCATCACGCAAGGCCTGCTGGCCACGCTGGTGGCTGACACCGCACCGGCGCATTTGCGCGGCACGGCCTACGGCTTTTTCAACCTGCTCAGCGGCGTTGCCATGCTGCTGGCCAGCGCCTTGGCGGGCCTGCTGTGGGATGGCTGGGGTGCGGAAGCGACGTTTTATGCAGGCGCCGTGATGTGCGTGCTGACGCTGCTTGTTTTGTTGGTTAGGCAGCCAGCGGCCGTCAAGCCCGGCTAACAATTACTGCGGGCCGCGATGCAACATCAAGCCGGCAATCGCACAAGTCATCACCTCACGCTGGGGCGCAGGCAGGCGCTCATGCAGCCAAACGGTGCCGGGGTAGTTGAGGCCCAACGCAGCCACAGCGCCTTGCGGGCCATCGACGCGGTAGCCATGGAAGGGCTCATCGGCTGGGATCAATTGCCCCCGGTCGCCATAACGCCCCACCCGGTAGGACTGGCCGTCCACATGGATGGCCAGGCTCAGCGAGGTCGAGCTGCTGCGCCCTTGAACGGACTGATCACCGGCAATGCTCAGCTTGGACTCGTGCCCATCACTGTTGCTGCCGCCGCCATTGCACACGCAGCTGAACAAGCTACGCCCCTGCTCTTGCTCCATGCCGAACTTGGGGGTGCTGCTGCGCTCTTGGCTGCGGCTTTCGCAACGGCCGATCAACTCGGTCTGGCCGCTAGGCCCGCCGACGAGGCGGTAGCTGAAGCCGCTGCGCTTGTTTTCGGTCTTGACCCCATTGATGGTTGTCGAGTTGGCGGAGCTGCTGCCCTTGCCCTGAACACCTGTCACGCGGTAGGGCCCCAGGTCGAAGGACTCATCCACCAGCACGCCGGTCAGGCGGCTGCGGTTTGCCGCCGGCAAGACCTGGCTCTGGCCGGCAAAGTCATGCGGCGTGACCAAAGGGGCGGTGCTGGCGCATGCCGTCAGCAGCATCAGGCTCATGACCATGGTCGATCCCAAGGCCGAAGCCGAGAACTTGTGGTGTTTCGCGATGTTCTTCATTGGGAGACTCATAAAGAGGGGCTGATGGGCAGGCACTGTAGCGACCGCGGCCCGTTCAGGCCAAGCCCACGCCAGAAGTATCGAAATGCGCCCCCCGGCATGTCAAAACCCAGACCTTTCATGAGCCTGCGTGCAAGAGCAGGCCCGCCAGCGCGCAGCTCACCGCTGCTCTTTGCGAGGCCGGCAAGTTGTCGTGCAGCCAGACTTGGCCTGGAGAGAAAAGCCCCACCGCCGCCGCCGGCCCGCCCGCTGAGTCGAAACGGAAGCCGACAAAGGCGCGTCCGTCCTCAGAGGTGTCACCCATCAGGTCAAAAGGCCGGCCGGTGAGGCTCTGTCCATTGACCCTGAGCTGAACCCGCTCGGGCAACCAAGCATCCTCGATCTGCCAGCTGGAGGCGCTCGCCAGCTCCAGCTGCGCATGGGTTTGCGGGCCTTGGCAATCGCATTTCAGCCCAAAGCTCGCCTGCAGCGGGATCTGATTGCCCCACACCGGCAGCCGGGTTTCGCCTTCCCTGCGCTCGCAGCGACCCTGCACCCGCTCCTGCGGGCCTTGCAGCTGGAAGGAAAAGCCGTCCGCCGTTTTACCCCAGCTCAAGGGTCCCAGGCTCAGGCTGCTTTGGCTGCTCGCCAGATCGCGTCGGACCTCGGCCACGCGATAAGGGCCCAGGTCGAAAGATTCATTGGTGAACAAGCCGCTGCCCGCTTGGCGCTGGCTCGCCGCCCAGGCCTCGCTATGCCCGTCAAACCCTCGCGGTGCGTTGACGGCGATCGGGGCCACGGTGCCGCAGGCGCTCAACAGCAGGGGCGCGACAAGGCCAATCCATAGGATGGGGCCGGAAAAGCGTGCGGTTGTCTTCATGGTGAATGTTCTTTGGCTGGGCCAAGCAACTGACTGTGGCGCCATCCTAGGCCGGCCGTCATGCCGGCCCTAGCGCCCTCTTGCAGGTCGCATTTGCCGGCGCCGACGGTAGCGCTTGACGAGACTTTTGGCCGGGGCTGGGCCGATCGACCGTCCGCCCGACAGACATATGGGCGCAACAAAAAAATTGCAGAATTCATTTTGCTGCGCTGCACAATAGCGTGGCCACCGCTTCTTTTTCTGGCTGGCTGCATGACTGGAATACCGATGTTCAATCAGAATTTTTTCGCCGCCACGGGCCCGAGCTGGGTCGAGAACCTGCCTGCGAAGCACGCGCTAACTTATTGGATTGACGCATGGCAGCGCTCGGTGCTGACGCTGGACGTGCTGCGCGAACGCGGCAATGTCTACGCCCAGCATGCCAAGTCGGGCAAGCCGCCGGTGCTGGTGTTCGACTTTGAAACCATCCTGGACGCGCGCGACTTCGAGCTGCCGGCCAACTACGCGTTGGTGCGCATCACGCCGCCGGCCGAACACCCGACTGATCCCGCCAAGCGGCCATTTGTTGTCATCGACCCGCGCGCCGGCCATGGCCCCGGCATCGGCGGCTTCAAGCCCGACAGTGAGATCGGCATAGCCCTGCAGGCGGGCCACCCCTGCTACTTCTTCAGCTTCTTCCCCGAGCCCATGCCGGGCCAGACCATTGAGGCAGTGGCGCGTGCCGAGCTGAAGTTTCTGCAGCATGTAGGCGAGCTGCACCCAGGGGCCGAAGGCAAGCCCTTTGTGATTGGCAACTGCCAGGGCGGCTGGGCCTTGATGCTGCTGGCCGCCGCACAGCCGGAGTCCGTCGGGCCGATTCTGTTGGCCGGCGCGCCGGTGTCCTACTGGGCCGGCGTCGAGGGCAAGCATCCCATGCGTTACTCCGGCGGGCTGATGGGCGGCTCTTGGCTGGCCTCCTTGACGGGCGACCTCGGCAACGGCAAGTTCGATGGTGCGCATCTCGTCAGCAACTTCGAAAAACTCAACCCGGCCAACACCTACTGGAGCAAGCTCTACAACTTGTATGCGCAGGTCGACACCGAGCGCGAGCGCTTTCTGGACTTCGAGCGCTGGTGGGGTGGGCATTACCTGATGAACAAGGCCGAGATGGACTGGATCGTGCAGAACCTGTTCGTCGGCAACCGGCTCGCGCGCGGCGGCGTGCAGACGGCCGATGGCGCGGTGCAAATCGACCTGCGCAAAATCCGCGCGCCCATCATCGTGTTCGCCTCCTGGGGCGACAACATCACGCCGCCGCAGCAGGCGCTGAACTGGATTGCCGACCTCTACGCCGATACCAGCGAGATCCGCGCCCACGAGCAGACCATCGTCTACTGCTTGCATGAGAAGGTCGGCCATCTCGGCATCTTTGTGTCCGCCGGCGTGGCCAAAAAAGAAACGACCGAGATCGCCGCCGCGCTGGATCTGATCGATATGTTGCCGCCGGGCTTGTATGAAATGACCATCGAAGACACGGCGCCGGAGATGAGCCATCTGGAGCTGACCGACGGGCGCTATTTGTCGACCTTTCACCCGCGCGAGGTCAGCGACATTCTGGCGCTGGACGATGGCCGCGAAGATGAGCAGGCCTTTGACGTGGCACGCCGCGTGGCCGAAATCAACCAGGCCAATTACGACAAATTCCTCTCGCCGGTGGTGCGGGCCGTGGCCAACGAGCCCAGCGCCAAGCTGGCCCGCAAGCTCAACCCGGCGCGCATGGAGCGCTGGCTGGTGTCGGACAAGAACCCGGCACTGTGGCCGGTCAAGGCGGTCGCTGAGGCCGTGCGCCAGCAGCGCCGTCCGGTCGCCCCGGACAACCCCTTTGTGCTGGCCGAACAAGCTGGCTCGGCCTGGATCGAGCAGACGCTCAACAGCTACCGCGACGCACGCGACGCCGTGCAGGAGCAGTTGTTCCTGAGCATCTACAACTCGCCGCTGCTGAGCGCAGCCCTGCCGCAAGCAGAGCAGGCGCCTGAGCGGGCTGCCGTTCCCGCCCACACGCATGCATCCGATGAGGCCTGCATCGAGCAAGGCAGCGCGCTGGACGCCGGCATGCGCATGTTGATCCATATCGCCTCGGACGGCTCAGGGCTGGACGAGCGCCCGCTGCGCATGATGCAGCTGCTCTTGCAAGAAGCCCATGCCGCCGGCGAGACCTCGCTGACGCTGGCCGATCTGAAACGCTCGGCTAAAACCCAGCACCGCGCCTTGCTGCTCGACCGCAGCCGTGCCATCGCGGCGCTGCCGCAGATGCTGCCCGACCCCGCGCAGGCGCACAGCGCATTTGCCTTGGTGCGCAAGATTGCCCGCGCCCAAGGACCGCTCAGCGAGGCCCATGCGAAGCGCTTGGCGCAGCTGGAGCAAGCCTTGCACTTGCAGCCGGTCGTCGAGGCTTCAAGCGCATCAGCAGAGGCTGTGAGCGCGACCGAACCCACGCCAAACACAGGAGCAGCAGCACATGAGTGAACTCAAGCCGGGCGAAAAATACGAACGCCTGATTGCAGCCGTCAAAGACCTCCCGCCGGCCCTGACGGCCGTGGTCCATCCGGTTGACGCCGCTTCTTTGGCCGGCGCCATCGACGCAGCCAAGCTCGGGCTGATCACGCCCATCCTGGTCGGGCCACGCGATCGCATCGAAGCGGCTGCACGCGCCGCCGATCTGGACATCTCGCCTTACGACATCGTCGACGCACCGTTCAGCCACGCGTCCGCCGAGTTGGCCGTGGCCTTGTTGCGCGACGGCCGCGCCGAGCTGCTGATGAAGGGCAGCTTGCATACCGACGAGCTGATGGCCGCAGTGGTCAAACGCGACAGCGGCCTGCGCACCGAGCGGCGCATCAGCCATTGCTTCGTCATGGATGTGCCGCGCCACGCCAGCGCCTTGTTCATCACCGATGCGGCCATCAATATCGCGCCCAGCTTGCAGGACAAGGTTCATATCGTGCAGAACGCGATCGAGCTGGCCCATGCCCTGGGCATTGCCTGCCCCAAGGTGGCGATTCTGTCGGCGATGGAAACCGTCAACCCGAACGTGCCTTCCACCATCGAAGCGGCTGCCCTGTGCAAGATGGCCGATCGCGGCCAAATCACCGGCGGCCTGCTTGACGGCCCCCTGGCGCTGGACAACGCGATCAGCCCCGAGGCCGCCGCCATCAAGAAGATCGGCGGCCCGGTCGCCGGCAATGCCGACATCCTGGTCGTGCCCAATCTGGACGCCGGCAATATGTTGGCTAAAAGCCTGTCCTTTCTGGCCGAATCTGACGCCGCCGGCATCGTGCTGGGCGCCCGCGTGCCCATCATCCTGACCAGCCGCGCCGACTCCCTGCTGACTCGGCTGGCCTCCTGCGCGGTGGCGGTGCTGCTGGCGCGGCACAACAAGGCGCTGCAGGCTCAACAAACACAACAAAGCCTGCCCGGCTTGCCCGTGAAGGTCGCGCCATGAGCCTGCCGCACGGCAGCAGCCACGATGCACTGCTGGTGCTGAATGCCGGCTCGTCGAGCCTGAAGTTCAGCGTCTACCGGGTCGATGCTGACGAACAACTGCATCTGCTGGCCAGCGGCGGCATCGAGGAGCTGGGGGCGGCCGCGCATTTTTGGGCCAAGAATTCACGTGGCGAATTGCTCGGCGAGCAGCGCTGGCCCGGCCCCGCGCCAGCACCTGCACCTGGCCCCTTGGGGCATAGCGGCGCGATCGACTTCCTGACCGAGTGGCTGCGCGAGCACAACGGTGGCGGCATGCGTTTGATCGGCGTCGGTCACCGGGTCGTGCATGGCGGCCTCAGCCATTCGGCGCCCGAGCTCGTCACCACTGAACTGCTCAGTTATTTGCAGTCCCTGGTGCCGCTGGCGCCGCTGCATCAGCCACACAATTTGCTGGCGATTCGCTTGATTGCGCAGCGCCTGCCGGGCCTGCCCCAAGTGGCCTGCTTCGACACCGCCTTTCACCGCACGGCGCCTGCCGTATCGCAAGCTTTTGCGCTGCCGCCCACGATCACGGCCAAGGGAGTGCGGCGTTATGGCTTCCACGGCCTGAGCTATGAGTACATTGCACGCGCGCTGCCCGACTATGACGCGCAAGCGGCCGCCGGCAGGACCGTCGTGCTGCATCTGGGCAATGGCGCGAGCATGTGCGCGATGCAAGCCTGCAAGAGTGTTGCCAGCTCTATGGGCTTCACTGCCGTGGACGGCCTGGTGATGGGCAGCCGCTGCGGCAGCCTGGACCCCGGCGTGCTGCTCTATCTGATGGACGAGCTGAAGATGGATGCGCGCGCGGTGGAGCGCCTGCTGTACAAGGAGTCGGGCTTGCTGGGCGTATCCGGCATTTCCAGCGATATGCGCGCCTTGAGCGAAAGCCAAGACCCGCGCGCGATCGAAGCCATCGAGCTTTTTGTTTACCGCATAGGCCGCGAGTTAGGCTCGCTGGCCGCCGCACTGGGCGGGCTGGACGCCATCGTCTTCACCGCCGGCATCGGCGAGCACAGTGCACCGGTACGCGCAGCCATCTGCCGCGCCGCCGCCTGGCTGGGCGTCGAGCTGGATGAGGCCGCCAATCTGGCCGGCGGCCCGCGCATCAGCACAACAGGCAGCCGCTGCGCTGCCTGGGTCATCCCGACCAACGAAGAGCTCACCATCGCGCGCCACTGTCTGGCGCTGCTCAGCCAACAAGAGGAAGGCACCCGCCATGAACAACAGCACGCATGAACACGCCGGCATCAACCAACCATTGGCCGGCAAAAAGGCCTTGGTGGTGGGCATCGCCAATGATGCTTCGATTGCCTGGGGTTGTGCCCAAGCCTTTAAGGAACTGGGCGCCGAAGTCGCCGTGACCTTTTTGAACGAAAAGGCTCGCCCCCATGTCGAGCCCTTGGCGCGCGCCATCGAAGCGCCGCTGTGTTTGCCACTGGACGTCACCCAGCCGGGCCAGCTGGAGGCCGTTTTTGAGCAGATCGATGCGCGCTGGGGCCAGCTCGACATCGTCCTGCATTCAATCGCCTTTGCACCCAAAGACGATCTGCAAGGCGGCCTACTGAACTGCTCGGCCGAGGGCTTCGGCAAGGCGATGGATGTCTCCTGCCACTCCTTCATCCGCATGGCCAAGCTGGCCGCGCCCTTGATGACCGAGGGCGGCACTCTGTTTGCGATGAGCTATCACGGCGCCAACAAGGTCGTGCCGAACTACAACGTGATGGGCCCGGTCAAAGCCGCGCTGGAGGCCGCTTGCCGCTACCTGGCCTATGAGTTGGGCCACCAAGGCATCCGCGTACACGCCATCTCGCCCGGCCCGCTGAAGACCCGTGCGGCCTCGGGGCTGAAGGACTTTGAGGCGCTGCTGCACGACACAGAGCAGCGCGCGCCACTGGGCGAGCTGATAGACATCATGGACGTCGGCTACGCCTGCGCCTATATGGCCACCCGCTATGCGCGCCATATCTCGGGCAACACCAGCTATATCGATGGTGGGGCGAACATCATGGCGTGAGGGCCGCTCAAGGCCCGTCGCCCGATGGTTTTAGAAATGAGCGCGCCGCCCAAAAGGCGGCGCTTTTCAATCACTCCATCGCCCGCCAGCAGCGTTGGCGGGCACATTCACTGCATCAATCAGTCTTGCCGGCGGCGGCGTGTCACAAAGCCGATCACAAACAAACCGCTGAGCAGCATCGCGTAGGTTTCTGGCTCGGGTATCGGCGGTGTTCCGCCCCCACCACCGCCCATGCAGGACGACGTCGTGCACAAGCCACCGCCGCCGGTCACCACCCCGCCATAGTCGGCACCGGATTGCGCCAGAATCCGGATGCCGGTCGGCACTACAACCTTGGTCAGCATGACAGTGTTCTCGGCATCGGATATGCCATTGCCCGAAACCCAAGACTGCGCAAAAGAATCGACGTAGACGATCTCGCCGGTAGCGAAAGCTCGGTTGCCGCTGATTTCACCGGAGAAGCTGACGCCATCCGAGGAAACCAAAGTCATGCCAGCTGCGCCGCCCACGGTCAACGAGCCGGTGCCCAAGTAAGTGTGCCAACCGAACAAACTGCTGGACGCGTCATTCGAAAATGTTTGCGCCCACCAGCTGTCACTGCCGGCGTCATAGCCGCCATAAAACTGGGCGACGGTGTTGTTGCCGAAGTCCCGCTCATGCCAATAGAAGGTTGAGGTGCCATATGGCGCGCCGCTGCCACTGGTGCTCGCGCCCAGCGAGGCATGGATGTTGTAGCCCATGGTCAAGGCGCCGGCGCCACCGGCCGTTTGATAAATTTCCTCCCAGCGCGACTGCGAGTTGGCGTAGGCGCTGTTGTAGGACGAGAACGTTTGGGTCTGCTCAGGCGCGCCAGGAATGCAGTTGCCTGTGCCCGGGATGGTGGGGCAAAGTGTGGTGGAAGAGGAAGTGCTGGTTTGATCGAAGCCAGAGATCGACGCGTAAGTGTGATTGGCCCCCCAGGTCGTGCCTGCACGGGCATCAATTTGCACCGTCCATGGGCTGGTGATGTCACTGCCATAACGGCTCTGGCTGATCACCGCCGGCGCCGGCACAGCGGCTGTGGAAGTCCCGCTGTTGCCATCACCGCCGGAGTAAAACCACTGCGTGCTGTTGTACGTCGGCAGGGGATTGCCACCAATCGAAATATCAAGGCTGGTATTGGCGAAATACTCTCCCCACACATTGTTGCTGACGCGCGCCACTTGCGCCGAAGCATTGGCGCCAAGCACCAGCAACGCAGCGACCGTGATGATTTGAACCTTGAACCGTCGAGACATACTGTTTCCTTTCAAAACGCTGCGCCACACAGCAGAAAAAAGTTCGGCGGAGCGATCATAGGTACGCCAAGCGTAGACGCCCCCCCCTAGAACATAGGAGTTTGTCTTGGGTCAAGTCGAAGCCCAGGCTCGGCTAAACCTTCGTTGCTTGAGCTACAAGCGTGGCAGGGCAATGGTGCGCATCGTGGCCGGACTTTCGCCCATCGCTGTGCCTCTTCATAAGCTCAGTTGTTCTCCGTATATCGAGCGGCCCTGCCAGGCCGCACAATGCCGCCACCACTCTTTTTCAAATGGCCGCCCGACCCGGGTCGCCTGGACACGCGCATGAAGCTCTATTTGTCGACGCCCCGCACGGCCACCGCCGCCGCAGCTCTCAGCCTGGCTGCCCTGTTCTGCCAAGCACCCACCGTTCACGCGGCGGCTGCCGCCACCAGCCCCGGTGTGGCCTGGCAGGCCGCCAGCGCCGACGCCGATATTGAAAAGGCCTTCGCCCAGGCCCGCGCCGAGAAGAAGCCAGTGCTGCTCTACTGGGGCGCCAAATGGTGCCCACCTTGCAATCAATTGAAGGCGACGCTATTCAACCGGCAAGACTTCATCGAGCAAACCCAGGCCATAGTGCCGGTGCATATCGACGGTGACTCGCCCGGCGCGCAAAAGCTAGGCACTCGCTTCAAGGTGCGCGGCTACCCGACGATGATTTTGTTCAGCGCCGATGGCCGCGAAATCACGCGCCTGCCGGGCGAGATCGATGCGCCGCAGGTGATCAAGGTCTTGCAGCTGGGTCTGGCTGGCGGCCGGCCCGTTGGTGATGTCTTGGCCGACGCCAAGGCGGGCAAAAAGCTCAGCGCCAATGAATGGCGCTTGTTGGGCTTCTATTCCTGGGAAACGGGCGAGTCGCAACTGGTGCCTGCGGCCGAGCTACCGGCCTTGCTGGCGCAGCTGGCAGCGGCGTCCCAGGGGGTTGACGCTGAAACGACGACGCGGCTGTGGCTGAAGGCCTTGAGCGCCAGCAATGAAGGCAAGGGGCTGAAGCCCGACGCCAAGCTGGCGGACTTGGTGCACGGTGTGCTGGTCAGCCCAGCCGAGTCGCGCGCACAAATGGATGTATTGACCAACGGCGCGGCCGACATCGTCAAGACGCTAACGCCAGAAGCCGGCGCCGCCAGAACCAAGCTGCTGGGCGAGTTCGAAGTGGCGCTCAAACGCCTGGAAGCCGACACCGGCTTGTCACGCGCCGACCGCCTCGGTGCGCTGGGCGCCCGCCTGGACTTGGCTCGCCTGGACACGGCCAAGACCGAGCTGCACCCCAAACTCAGCCCGGCCCTGGTCAAGGAAGTCAAGGAAGCCGCAGCCAAAGCCGACCGCGAAATCACTGACGGCTACGAACGCCAAGCGGTGATCAGCTCGGCCGCCTATCTGCTGGGCCAGGCCGGCCAGTGGAAAGACAGCGACGACTTGCTCAAGAGCAGCCTCGCCAAGAGCCACTCGCCCTACTATCTGATGAGCCAGCTCGGCGGCAATGCCAAAAAGCAGGGCCGCAAAGACGAGGCGCTACGCTGGTACGAAGAGAGTTTCAACAAGAGCGAAGGCCCGGCCACTCGCTTGCAATGGGGGTCGGGCTATGTGGCCGCGCTGACCGAACTGGCGCCGCAAGACACCGCCCGCATCGAGAAAACCGCCGCGCAATTGTTAAGCGAGGCCGCGCAGGACAAGGGATCTTTCTACGAGCGCAGCGCCCGCTCTCTGCAAAAGGTCGGCAGCTCATTGGTCAAGTGGAACGCCGACGGCAAGCATGACGCGAGCATCGCCCGCCTGAAAACGCAGTTAGACGGCATCTGCACCAAGGTCGACACGGCTGACAAGCAGCGCGCTACCTGCGAGAGCTTGCTGAAGGCCCCGGGCAAGAAGGCCTGAGCGAGCGCCAGGGTCGGGTTGGCCTGCACCGTCGGGCAAATCTTCTGGGCTAGCTCGACGGTTGAGCGCACCATTCGTGCGTCGCCCAAATCGGCTTCCATCGCCAGCACAAAGCTCTTGTCGATCTTCAACTCGTCGACCGGCAGCCCCTTCAAATTAGCCAAAGAAGGGTAGCTGGCGCCATGCTGTGCCGGCATCGCAGTGATTCTGCAAGGCATCAATGCAAACTCATCTCCGCTCAAGCGCAGCAGCAATATGTCGCTGCAAACGCAATTCTGATCGGGCACAGCGCCCTCAGGCCAGCCACTCCCGCAGTTGCAGCACATTGCCTTCCAGATCGTAAGCATTGCGCATCTGAAAGCCCGGCCCCGCATAGACCGGGCCGAACAGGCCGCCGCCCAGCGCACGCGCCCGCTCGGCCGCTGCTGCCAGGCTGTCCACACTGAAGAAGAGCTTAATCGCCTGATCCTCTCGCTGCACGGGCGGCACAGCAATGCTGAAACTCGCCGCAACCGAGGCGGGCAAGGCATGGATGAGCAGCTGAAAGTCAGCCGAAACCATCACATGAAGTTCGGTGCTTGTATGCAGCAAGCGCATGCCCAGCACTTGCTGATAGAAGGCCGAGAGCTTGTCCAGGCTGTGGGCGTAAATGAGCGCACCGGCGCGGGCGGGTCCTGCCATGGGGCCAACTCCTGAGTTGAGCGCTGATTATCAGCTCCCAACCCAGCACAATCAAACCCAATCAGCGAAGGCAGCAGCTCGCGGCGTGCTCAGAAGACCTTGTTCATCGCCGCCTTCAGCTCGGCCGGCGTGACGGTCCGGCTCGCGCTGGGTGTGCCGGCGCCGGTCGGCCGCAGTTCCAACAGCACATTGTTGCCCAACTCCGACACACTGAGCACAGAGCCATCGGCCGCGGTGATCGTATCGGCCCGCGCATCGCTGTAGACGCTGATCTTCAGGGGTTGGGCGAATTTGGCGGTCTTGATCGTCACGGTGGCCGATACCAGCACCTCGCCGAAACCTTGCGGGGTCTGGCGGTTCTCGACATTGTCAACAAAGGTGACGCTGATCTGCTGACCGTTCTTGCTGGCAATGTAGTCGGCCGTGCGGCTCAGCATGTTTGTGCCGGTGCTGCGCTCAGCCACCTTGCCGGTGAGGGAGATGGTGTCCAGCGCGGCACCTTCCAAGGGGTTGTGCAGCGACGAAACCCAGTCCTTGTAGCTCAAGTCATAGTCATTGCCGGCGGCACTGGCGACCTTGGCTGTGCTGACCGTACCCGAGCTGAGCAAATAGTCCTTGCCCACATAGGCATGCTTGCAAGCGCTGGCGCTGAGGCTGAAGTCACTGCCGGTCTGGCTGTAGTTCACCGAGCCGGTGCTTGAGCAGTTGCTGCTGGCGCTGCCGTTCTGTCCGGTCGAGAACCAAAGCGGCAACAGGCGGTAGCCATTGGCCACCAATTGGCTCTGCGCGCGCTCGTAGCCGGCAAGTGCCGCTACATCGACCATATTGGCTGCATTGATTTGCGTGGGCGCCGGCGCCGGTGGATCGACCGGGTCAGAGCCGTCTCCGCAGGCGGTTAAGGCGAGTGTGGCGGCCAGTACGGCGGCACTCAAAGAGAAGGATTTGCTTGTGGCAAGGGCGTTCATATCGGATTGCTCCCTGGTTGTGTGAACGGAGCGGATTGTGCGAATCCGATCCGTACATCGCCACTGCCATCACCCAAGTAGCAAAATTCGAAACCGACGGTAGCTTTTGCCACTACCGCAGGCGAGCCTGACCCCTGGCAAGGCTAGCTCAGCGCCCTGCGCGCCGCTTCAGGGCCATCCAAGTCCAGATGGCACCGGCCAGATCGACCGCGCCAAAGGCCACCAACATCGGCGGAGCAAGGCCCAGCAGCGCAAAATCCAAGAAGGCCAGAAAGACCAAGGCGCGCGTCAACACCGAGGCCCGAAAGGCCGACTCGGCTTCTGCCTGGGCGGCAAAAAGGTAGTACACGCCGATATTGAAAACCAAGACACCGACGACCCGAATCCACACCTCCTCGGTCGGCGGGATGAAAAACAGGCGCAGGAGCAGATTGGGAAAGGCCGTCAAGACCGCCCCCAAACCCAGCAAGTAAAAGCCGAAGACTCGAATCGAAATCGCTGCTTTGGACATGAACGCTACACCTGTGAGAAGGACTTGCTCTGCATTCTATTGAGCCACGACTGGCCTGAGCAGGGGTCCAGCTCTCAGTCACTCACGTTAGGCAGCTCTGAGTGCATAAAGCATCAGCTGCCGCTCGCTGCCGTCCGGATGCGGCATCAGGCGCTCGAACTGCAGGCCGAGCTTTTCCAGCAGCTTTTGGGAGCGCAGATTGTCCGGCCGCGTGGTGGCCAGCACGCATTTGAGGCCCAGCTCACCCTGCGCATAACGCAATACTTCGGCGGCAGCCTCGTAGGCAAAGCCCTGGCCGCCATGTTCGGGCAAAAAAGCGAAACCCAGATCGGGACTGTCTAAATAGTCGCGCTGCGAAATGCCGCAGATGCCCAAGCGCTGTCCTGCCGAGTGCTTGCTTTCGACCATGCAAAAGCCAAAGCCCAAACGGCCATACATCTCGACCGGACCGTTTTCGATATAGGCTTGGGCGTCTGCGAGCGTACGCACGCCTCTGTCGCCGATAAAACGCAGCCAACTGGGATCATTCAGCAAGCTCAACATAAAGGCCGCGTCTTCGGCGGCCGACATGCGGCGAATGCGCAGGCGTTCAGTCAGAAGTGTTCTCATGTGCGGCTTGGTGATTTCTGGCGTGTCTAGAAGGCGGCCATTTGAGCTCAAACGCTTGCTACATTCACTGAGCAATCGACGACTTCTGCTGCGCAATACCCAGCAATAGCCGTTGCTGCGCCTCAATCAGCGCGGGGTTGGGATCATGGCCGGCCAAGGGCACGACGGTGAGTGATTTTTCGGGGGCCTGGATGCTGTCCACAAAGCCCCGCGTGACGACGAGCGGCGTCAGCAGATCCTGCTCACCTTGGATGAAATGCATGGGGACGCGGTACTCGGGGCCCAGCGCTGGCAGATCGATCTTGGACAACATGCCGTCACCGGCCAAGCCGACGAACTGCAGGAAAGAATACTCTTCGCCCTCTTCCGTGGCCGCCTGTGCCTCGGCACTCTGATAGCGAGCCTCGGCCTGCCACCAATCGCGGGGAGCGGGCGCGGAAGTTTTGGATTCGTAAACCTTGATGGCGCGGCGCAACACGCCGAAAGCGCGCGGGTCGCGGTGTGGCGGCGGGCCGATGGCTTTCAACGCGGCGACCGTGCCAGCATCGCCGGCCGCCTCGGCCAAGGCCAAGGTCTGCGTGAAGCTCGCCTTGCCATTGGCCTGCGCGCTGACCAATTGCCCCGTGCCCACATAGGCGGCAAACAAGTCGGGCCGGCGCTTGGCCATGTGCACGCCCAGCACCGAGCCCCAGGAGCTGCCCATCAGCAAGACCTTGCGCGGGCCGAGTTGCTGCTGCAACTGCTCCGTCAGCTCAATGCCGTCGGCCACCATGCGCTCCAGCGTCAGTGATTCTTGCGCCTGCGCGGGGTTCTTGCCAAAGCTGAGCCCGGCGCCGCGCTGATCCCATTGCACCAGGACGAAGTCGCGGCTCCATGTGCCGTAGATGTTTTTGGCAAAAGGGCTGAGCGGGTTGCCGGGGCCGCCATGCAAAAAGAGCAGCACCGGTTTGCTGCTGTCTTGGCCATGGATAGTGACCCATTGCTCGATGCCGCCTATGCGCCTAAAGCCCTCTTGGTCGACCGCCGTTGCGGCCTGGGCCGAGCCCACGGCGCTGAAAAATCCGAGCGTCACAACAAGGCTAAAGCTCAGAACGCCGATCAAACGGCGGCGGGATTTTGTACGGTTCATAAGGCTGGCCTTGGATTCGCGACAAGGCCAATTCCAACGATTGGCCAGTGTGGCCGCACTGTAGGCCAGGCGCCCGCCTTACTCAAGCCAACAGGGACAGACTGCAAATCGGTCTGACAGGCCGCACAAAAACCGCAAGGCCCGAAGTTTGCGGCCCAGCCTCAAGAACAAATCACTTACTTGCGCAGTTGCAGGGACCAAGCCGCGAGTGCGGCCAACTGCGCCTTGACGCCGTCTTTGATCTTGTCGTCGGTGAGGTTGCCATCGGCATCAAACTGGCCAGCGAAGGCATTGGCGAAAACCTCGGGTTTGTTCAGCGGGTGCACGTCAATGAACACGCAGACCTGGCGCAAATGGTATTGCGCCCGCGAGGTGCCCATGCCACCGCCGGCGCCCATGATGGCGGCCGCTTTGCCGCCTAGCAAGGCGTTGTTCGGCGCACGCGAAGCCCAATCCAATGCATTCTTCAAGGCCGGCGAAATCGAATAGTTGTATTCGGGGCCACCGAAGATAAAAGCATCGGCAGCGCCAAACTGCGCCAGCAATTGCGTGACGGCCGCCGGCACCTCGGTGATGTCCGCGTTGTAGAAAGGAATTGCCGACAAATCGGCAATCTCAATACTCATGCCCTCGGGCGCATGGGCTTGCGCAAAGCGCAGCAGCCCTTTGTTCGAAGATTTGGCGCGCAGGCTGCCGCACAGGGCCAGAACTTTGGTGCTTTGAGTCATCGAAAATCTCCAGGTTGCGGAGCGAAGATCAGACCGAATACTTGTTGAGAATTTTTTGGTTCTCGGCTTCGATGTGCTTGAAGAACTCGACGTCCGACAACTTGCTGGCGGCCGCCTCATCCACAATCACGATCGCATTCTCATGCAATTGCAGCGCCGAGGCCGGGCAGGCTGCAGACAAAGGGCCTTCCACCGTCGCCTTGATCGCCTCGGCCTTGCTTTCGCCGGTGGCCAGCAGCACGATCTTCTTGGACTCCAGGATGGTGCCAATACCCATGGTCAGCGACAAATGCGGCTGAAATTCATCGGGGCCAAAAAAACGCGCGTTGTCTTCAATGGTCGCGCGCGTCAAGGTTTTGACGCGGGTGCGCGAGCGCAGCGAGGAGGAAGGCTCATTGAAGCCGATATGGCCGTTGCGCCCGATGCCCAGCAGTTGAACATCGACGCCGCCCTTGGCGACAATCGCCGCTTCATAGGCGGCACAGGCCTTCAGCGGATTAACGGCGTCGCCGGCCGGCACGGCTGTGCGGGCCTTGTCGATATCGATATGGTCAAACAGCTGTTGATTCATAAAGTAGCGATAGCTTTGCGGATGGGTGCCGGCCAGGCCCAGATATTCGTCCAGATTGAAGGTGCTGACCTGGCTGAAAGAAACCTTGTTCTCCTTGCGCGCAGCGATCAATTCTTTGTACAGCGCCAGTGGCGTTGAGCCGGTCGCCAGACCCAAGACAGCATTAGGCTTGGCCGCAATAGTCTTGATGAATATCTGCGCGCCATAAGCAGCCACCTCGGCGGCATTTTTCAAAATCACAACTTTCATAGCGCGTCCTTGGTAACAAAATTTATGCACGGCACCGTCGCATCGCCAAGCGCGGGCCAGTCTCAGCTGCAGGCGCACAGCGCCATCGCGCGTAAGTATTGCATGCAGGGCTCGTAACCGTTTTGTACCTTGGCAGGCTTGAGTGCTTGCCGAGGCGCGGGCAAATGCCCTGTGCAGCCATCGACTATGCTGCAGGCGCTGCTGCTGCCAGAACAAAGGCGTACTGGGTCGGCACTGGAGGATCTAGATGGCTCGTCGGACGTGGGAGAAGCCTGGACTGGGCCTGGCGATAGTCCTTGCTTGGAGCATCAGCTTTGGCGCCATGAGCGCTGCTCCGCCCTTGAACTTTGTGACCGAGTCTTTCCCGCCCTATACCTATGCCCAAGGCGGCCAAGCTGCTGGGCCTATGGTGGAAGTCTTACATGAGGTCTGCGCGCAGCTCAAACGCGAGTGTCGGGTCGAGTTGCTGCCTTGGCGGCGGGCGCTGCGATCCGCCGAGCGCGGCGAGGTCGATGGCATCCTGGCTTTTGTAGATTTGCCGGCGCGGCGCAAGCTCTTCTACATTTCGGCACCTGTGATTGATGCCCGCTATGTGTTCTTCGCCCGCGCTGGCCAGGAGTTCAATTACCAAGGGCCGAATTCCCTGCGGGGTCATACCGTTGGCGTGTACGGCCCCTCAGGTGCCAGCCTGGTGCTGGCCGATCTGACCCAGGGACTGGACGTGAAGACGGTCCTGGAGCCCGACAACCCGACCGTGTTGCGCAAACTGCTGGCCGGCCGCTACGGCGAGCAGGGTTTGGTCTTGCTCAATGAAAGCATGGCCTTGTTGCTGATGCGCGGCGAAGGGTTCGGCGGCCTGCAAGCCGCCGGCACAGCTAAGACCTTTGGCTACAGTTTTGGATTGTCATTGCAACGTGTCAAACGCAGTGAGCGCCAAGCCTTTGATGCGGCCCTGAGCGATCTTTGCCGCAAAGGCCGCGTAGCCGACCTGCTCAAGAACCACGGTCTGCCCGCCTCGGCGTGCCGCAAGGTGGTCAATTCGGGTTGACCATTGATCACGCACATAGGGAACAAGCCCGCCCATAGCAGAAGCGAGCTGCCCATCGCTGATAACCATCCAGCGTGAGCCAAGCTCGCCTTCTTCGGTTGAAAACTTCAATTCGATATTCGCCGCGCGGCCGAAATATTCTACTTTGCTGCGTACGGTATTGCCGTATAGCTTAGTTTCGAACGCTGCCAGTCATCCACACGACTGGTCATCAAATAGTAAGCTGAGTCTTTCAAGAAAAAATAATCCGCACTGTTTTTCTTGCCATCCTGATCTTCCGCTTCGCAGGCTACCAACAATGCTTCGCCCTGCAATGACTCATGTAATTTATTCGCTGGGACACTTTCATTCCCAACCTTGCATTTTGCATAACTACTTCGCTCAAATACTTTTGTGCCACCAAAAATACCGCTAGTCTTCATCGTCAATTCATATAAAAACTTATAGTTGAACTCCTGTCCAACCGAGGGATTACACAAGGATGGATAACTCGATTCAAGCTTCGTCAGCCGATATCTATTAGCGAAATCAACGCTCGATTTGATACCAAATGGAATAAACAACTTCCCAATAGGCAAAATGCTGGTAGACGAAGTATCCGTACTTGATTGCGATTCAGACAAGACAGTGATCAATCCACAAACACTCATTCCCCGACCTACTCCTTGTGCCGCGCCGGAACGATAAATCGTCTTTGATGAAGCACCTGTCAAGCCATTTTCAAGCAGCAGCAACTGCGCTACTGAATCCACGTATATTTTGGATAAGTTGGTTTTATGATCGATTTCTTCGACCACGGTATAGCCCGCCAATGGCCGCATTGGAATATCATTCGACGCATGCGCCTTGAGCTGGGCCTGCAGTTCCGCTGATACGGTGATTTCAGGCTCAGCCGACTGAGCCTGAGCACCAATAAAACTCAAGCTTGCCAATAGCAGCAGGATTTTGAAATTAGAATTTACTGAAATTTTACTCACTGTTTTCTCAATAAAATTTACAAACTCACCCGCACAAAGCCTTAACAGGCCGTATTGCAATCCTGATCACCCAATCGCTAATCAAACGCCCCTGAGAAAAGCATTGGATCAGTCGCCAACACTCTATTTAGAGACTATGACGGTAGCCGGCTTGCCGGTTTGGGCATCTTCTATCCAGACTGAAGACTTTTCTTTCTTTAGTTCGCCCTTGACGACGTATACACCACCCGCTTGCGGCGTAAATTCAATGATACCCTCGACGGAAAAGAAGGTACCCGCCATTTGGCTGGCAATTGCGGCCACCGGAGCGCCGGTGGCATGGCTGGCCCTAATTTGGATTTTGCTTGGCACGGCCTTCACTTTGCGCTCCGGAAAGACAGTCAGAATGCTCATGCCGCGACCTTGGCTGGCGTTTGCAGTCGCCCCAAACGCATTTTCGAGTCGATTTCCATCAATTTCCATAGCCGCGAAGATCTGCGCTTTTGTACCATCTTCAGAAAACCCGCTGTCTTTCAGAACGGCGGTCGGACCGCTGTAGTCCTTGGGTACAGGCACATAACTCGCGCATCCACTCAAAGCCAGGGCGGCGCTCACGATCAGAGAATTGAGAGTAAATCTCATGTCTTTATTTGCATTATTCGTATTAACTGATAACTAGCAGGTACCTTCTTGCGGCGGCTTCCGTTCGAACTTGCACTGCCAGCCCCGATAACTGCTGATTCTCACTGTAGAACGCATATTTGCGGCCCCACCATAGGTGGGAAGGGTTTTTCACAATATCCCGCCAAAACGATTCTTGATTTGCGTATTCGTGCTCCGGACAGGGGTGGATTCATTTCCTTGGCTCTTGCCTATTCGTCCAAGCAAATTGGCCTCACTCCCCCACCCACCTCCTCAGCAAGCCTCGCTCCACATTCGGCAACTCGTGTACCGACACCCAGCTCGACTTGTCGGCCCGATACAGCCATTGCGGCGGCGCGCTCTTGGCCATGCGCTCGCGCAGCGGCGCCAAGACCTGCTGAGACTCCTCAAGCCGCCCCAATGACTTCAAGGCTGCCCCCTTGACGATCAAGGCCAGATCATTCCACGGCGCCTTTTCCAGCGCCGCATGGGCCAAGAGCCGCGCACCCTCGGGATCTTTCTTGCTCTCAAGTGCCAGCCAAGCCCCCAGCGCAGCCAAGCGCGGATCCTCGGCGTCCAGCAACAAGGCCTCGCTCAGTTGCTTGGCGGCAAGATCAAAACGGCCGGCGCGCAGCAGGTCTTGCACCAGATCGGCACGCAGTGCGACGACCCCGGTGCGCAGGCGCAGCGCCTGCTCATAGACGGCAAAGGCCTCGTCCCAGCGCTCGTCCAGCATGGCCAACGCGCTAGCGCGGCCCCACAAACCCTCGGGGCTGTCGGACTGATAGGCCAGCGCCGCATCAAAAGCAGCCAGTGCGCGCGGGCCGTCGCCGAGCTTGCGGTGGTTGTCACCCAAGGCGAGATCGACCAGATAACGGTCGTCCGCGCCGGTCAAGCCCAATCGGCCGGCAGCCAAGTTGTCGGTCACTGCCTCCAAGCTGTGGCCTGCATGCCAAGAGGCTTCGGCCGCCGCCACCGCCAAGGCTCCGCTGCCGGGCTGTGCTTTCTTCGCCTGCACTGCCAGAGTCAACACCGCCGCCGGCTCGGCGCCGCTCATAGCAAGCCCGCTGAGTTGCGCCGTCAGCACGACCGCATCATTCGGCGCCACCTGCGCAGCGCGTGCGTACAAAGCCAGCGCTTGCGCGGCCTGCCCCTCCTCCAGTTTTTGGTTGCCGGCATTGACGAGGGCGATGGGCAGGCTCGCGCTGACATCTTGCTTGGCCAGCAGGCGGGTCACCAAGGCCTGCAAATCGGGGTCGATCTCGATCAGGCGCTCGCGCACGATCTCACGGTTGTCAAAGGTGTCGCGGCGCGGCGTGTCCAGACTATTGGCGCCTTCCGCGAAATACTCCCACACCGAGCCGGCGGCATAGCGCGACAAAAATCCGTTCTTACTCGCCTCGTCGCGCAGCTTGGCGCGTTGATACAAAGCTTGAATCTCGCGCGTCTGCTCGACCGTCATCACCCCATGCACTTGGTGAGTGAGCTCATGCAGCACGGTGTTGTAGCGATCAAAGATCGAGCGCTCCACATCCTCGATGCCGGTCACCGTGTTGAAGCCGCCGGCGCCGCGCACGTCGTCCCACAGGCGCGAGTCGTAATTGATGCGCTGATCCTTCAGCGCCTGCCCGCCGGGCGTTTCGGACAGCTTCATATGCAGCGGCTTGATGAAATGCGTGGCACCGCCCTCCACCAGCACGGGCACATAGGCCTTCCAGGGTGCGATCGACAGCGCCACGCGTTTCTGATGGCGCGGCGACAGCTGCGCCCAATTCAGCACATAACGCTCGATACCAGGGATTGCCGGCATAGGCATGGCGGCAAAGCGCGCCTCGGCGCCCGCACGGTTCACGTCCAAGACCATGCGCTGCGATTCCAAGGCCTTGGCCAGCACCGCGTGCGCCCGGCCGTAGCCCGGCAGCAGACGCAGCGCCTGCTCGCTTAGAGCGGCCGCGCGCTTGAAGTCGCCGCCGACAAAGGCCTCGGACGCCTCGCGCGTCAGCTGCTGCGCCTGTGCGTATGCGGCCGGCTGCGCGGCGGCCAGTTCGCTGTAGTTCTTGCGTGCATAGCCGTTACCGAGCAGGTAATGCGCCATCTCATGCTGCGGCTCCAGCGCCACCGCCTGCTCGGCCGCCGTGACGGCCTCGGCCGTGCGGCCCAAGCGAATCAAGGCATCGGCTAAGGCAATCAGCCCGTCGCCCGAAGGCTTCAACTTAATGCTGGCCTGCGCCTGCTTGAGTGCCACCTCATAGTCTCGCTGCTGCAAGGCAAGCTGGCTCAAGCCCGACAGCGCGGCGGCTTTGTCCTGCGGTTGCGCCTTGGCATGTGACAGCGCGCGAGCGAAGGCGCGCTGCGCCCGCTCAAAATTGCGCTGCTCCAACGCCAGGCGGCCGGCCGCCAGCAAATCAGCCGGCAGCACGCGCGACTGGGCCGCCGGCTCAAGCGCGGCCTGGGTGCGCCGTTCGATCTCGGCCAAGTCATCGATGGCAAACAGCCAGCGGTAGACCTGCGCTCGCTCTTGATTGCTGCTCGCCTGTTGCGCTTTGCTGAGCAAGGCCTGACCGGCCAAGTAATCGGGCGCAGCGGCAAGGGCAAGCACCGAGCCACACAAGCTCGCCGCAATCAGGCCAAGCTTGGCCATGGAATTCAATCGTTTCATGATGGAAATTTTCAAAATACTAGGGAGCTTTGGGGCTCAGCCCATTGGCAATGCGGCAGCGCTGAATGTCACAAGCAGTCGGCAAGATCGAGCGGTACTCCACCACGCTTTTGAGCTGTGTCAGATCGCGCGCGTAGCAACTGCCGCCCTTGCCATCGTTGTAATACGAGGTGACATCAACGCAGCGGCGCGAATGCGCCATCAAGCCGAAGAAATGCCCCATCTCATGCGAGACCACCATTTGCAGCGTCTGCTCGGCGGGGTAGTTAGGGTTGCGGGTGCGCAGCAGCGCAAACATGGCCGGGCTCAGCGCCAGCGTGCGCTGACCCAGGTTGGCGAGGCCGAAGTTGCCCCGGCTGCCAGGCTCGCTCCACTGCACGACCACCGCCTCGGGCGGCAGCTCCGCATTGCCGACCAAGGCAATGATCTGACTCTCCACGCCGCAGCCTCCCCAGGCGCGACCCGCTCGCTTGAGCACGGCCATCATCTGCGAGGACGAAAACCAGGCCGGCGCGCCCGCATGCCAGTACACAAACACCAGCGGCTTGCTCAGCGCCGGGCGGTCGCGGCCATCGCCCCAGGTGGCGATTTCGCCAGGGCGGCATTCGGCGATTTCTTGTTCGCGCACCGACTCGGCCGCTGCGGATGAGAGGCTGCTGAGAGCCAAAACCGCCGCTACTACAGCCACCAAGAAGTCAGACCGCACAGCCGCCCTCTTCTGCGCCCGAGCGCAGTTGCGAGCTGCTCAAGCGAACGCCGTAGCGCTCCGCCGTCATGTGAGCGAGTATGGACAGCGCAATCTCGGGCGGCGTGCGTGCGCCGATATGCAAGCCCACCGGCCCATGCAAGCGAGCGAGTTGCTCGTCGCTCAGACCGAAATGCTCGGCCAAGCGCGCCTTGCGCTTGCTTTGATTGACACGCGAGCCGATCGCGCCGACATAAAAGGCCGGGCTCTTGAGCGCCTCCATCAAGGCCAGGTCGTCAAGCTTGGGGTCATGCGTCAGGGCGACCACGGCGCTATGGCCGTCGGGGGCAAAAGCCGTCACCACATCATCGGGCATCTCGCGCGTCAGCTTGGCCCCAGCCAGCACCAAGCCATCTGCATATTCCTCACGCGGGTCACAAATCAAGACCTGGTAATCCAGACCCAGCGCCATGCTGGCCAAGTAGCGCGTCATTTGACCGGCGCCGATGATGAGCAAGCGCCACTGCGGGCCATGATGGGTGATCAGCTGGCGCTCGTTGACACTCAATAGATCAGCGCCGGCCAGCGGCGCGCTCAAGACCACGGCACCGCTGGCCAGGTCCAGCGTGCGGCAGACCCGCTCGCCAAGATCCAGCCGCGCCAGCAACTCGTCAATCATCGAGGCGCCGGTGAGTGGTTCCAGCATCAGCTCCAAAGTGCCACCGCAAGGCAGGCCAAAACGGGTAGCTTCTTCGGCACCAACGCCCCAGCGTTGCAAGCGTGGGCCGGCCAAATTTAGCGCGCCCTCGCGCACCCGGGCGATCAAATCATCTTCGATGCAGCCGCCCGACACCGAACCGGCAATTGCGCCATCATCGCGCACGGCCACCACCGAGCCAACCGGGCGCGGCGCCGAGCCCCAGGTGCGCGTGATGGTGCCCAGCACCACGCCACGGCCTGCTTTTGACCAGGCAGCGACTTGGCGCAACACATCTAAATCAACGTTATCCATGACCGAGATCCTACGATGAGTAGCTGAACCCCGGCCGCTCAAGCCTGATGGCGCAGCCCCGCGTCGAGCTGGTCGACCAAGCCGGCCCAGTCAGCATCATCACGACGCGACTTGCGCAGCATCTCTGCCTGCGCGGCGTTCCAGAACGGCGCGTCGGCGAGGCGAATCTCCGGTGCCAAGGGGGTGTGGCGACTCAGAAAGTCGTGGATGCCCGCGTCATCATTCGGCAGACCCAGCTGTGCGAACAGCTCATTGAAGCGGTGATATGCGTTTTCCATGCGGCCGGCCTTTGCACTCTTAGATTGAGACCCCGATAGTCGCATGATCCGCCCTGCCCATGCTGCTGCGCTCTCGTAAAGCCAAAACGACACAGCGCGAACGCAGCCGAACAGCCCATGTATGGACATACAGGCGGGTAAACCGTGAGTGGCGCGCCGGCCCGGTGGAGGAGATGATGTGGCGGGGTTTGACAAGCCCGCCCGCCACCCTCCAGGAGACGAGAGATGAGCCAAAGCAAAATTACGCTCAAGGTCAACGGCAAGACGGTCACGCGCAGCACTGCGCCCGAGCGCCTGCTGTCGCAACTATTGCGCGAAGACCTGGCCCTGACCGGCACGCACATAGGCTGCGACACCGGCCAATGCGGTGCCTGCACCGTGCATGTGAACGGCCGCGCCGTCAAGAGTTGCACCCTGCTGGCCGTGCAAGCGGCCGGCACCGAAGTGACCACCATCGAAGGCTTGGCTGCCGCCGACGGCACACTGCATCCGATGCAAGCCGCCTTCAAGGAATGCCATGGCCTGCAATGCGGTTTTTGCACGCCAGGCATGGTGATGAGCGCGGTGGACTTGGTTCAACATCACGGTTGCCACTCCGAGGCGCAGGTGCGCGAGGCGCTGGAAGGCAATTTCTGCCGCTGCACCGGTTATCAGAACATCGTGCGAGCCGTCATGCTGGGCGCGCAAGGAGTGCAGCCATGAGCGCGGCGCTGGGAGCCCAGACCGGCCTGATCGGCCAAAGCGTGCGCCGCCGCGAGGACGCACGCTTTCTGACCGGGCGCGGCCAGTACACCGATGACATCGTGCTGCCGCGCCAAACCTACGCTTACTTTCTGCGCTCGCCCTATGCGCATGCGCTGATCAAGTCGATTGATACGGCAGCGGCTGCAGCGGCCGAGGGCGTGCTGGCGGTCTACACCGGCGAGCATTTCCGCGCGGTGGGCGGCTTGCCCTGCGGCTGGCTGATCAAGAGCCTGGACGGCAGCCCGATGAAGGAGCCCAAGCATCCAATTCTGGCCGATGGCAAGGTGCGTTATGTGGGCGACCAGGTCGCGCTGGTGGTGGCAGAGACCTATGAGGAAGCCAAGGCCGCCGCGCAGCTGATTGCAGTCGATTACGAGGAGCTGCTGCCGGTGGTCGATACCGCCAGCGCCAAGAACTTCGCCAGCAGCGTGCACAGCGAAGCGCCCGACAACGTCTGCTACACCTGGGGCTGCGGCGACCAAGCCGCCACCGACGCGGCCTTTGCACGCGCCACCCATGTGACCAGGCTGGAGTTCCGCAACAACCGTCTGATCCCTAACGCGATTGAGCCACGGGCCGCGAATGCGTCCTACAACCCCGGAGACGAGAGCTGGACGCTGTATGTGGCCAACCAGAACCCGCATGTGGAACGGCTCTTGATGTGTGCCTTTGTACTGGGCATCCCCGAGCACAAGGTGCGCGTGGTGGCTCCGGACGTGGGCGGCGGCTTTGGTTCCAAGATCTTTCTGTACGCGGAAGAAACCGCGCTGACCTGGGCGACGCGCCAGCTCGGCCGGCCGATCAAATGGACGGCCGAGCGCAGCGAGAGCTTCCTCACCGACGCGCATGGCCGCGACCATGCCACCGTGGCCGAGCTGGGCCTGGACGCAGCCGGCAAGTTCGTCGCCATGCGGGTGCATACCAGCGCCAATCTCGGCGCTTACTTATCCACCTTTGCCAGCAGCGTGCCGACGATTCTGTACGCAACGCTCTTGGCCGGGCAGTACACGACGCCGGCCATTTACGCCGAAGTCACCGGCGTGTTCACCAATACCGCGCCGGTCGACGCCTACCGAGGTGCGGGCCGCCCGGAGGCCACTTATGTGGTGGAGCGCCTGGTCGAGACCGCCGCTCGCGAGCTGGGGCTGGACCCGGCCGAGCTGCGCCGGCGCAACTTCATACGCAGCTTCCCTTACGCCACGCCGGTGGGCTTGAGCTATGACATTGGCGACTACGACGCGACGCTGGACGGCGTGATCGCACTGGCCGATGTGGCGGGCTTCGCCGCCCGGCGTGCCGCCAGCGAAGCCCGGGGTCTCAAGCGCGGCCTGGGCTACTCGACCTATATCGAGGCCTGCGGGCTGGCGCCGTCCAACATCGCCGGTGCCCTGGGCGCGCGCGCCGGCTTGTTCGAGGCCGGCGAGGTGCGCGTGCACCCGACCGGCAAGGTCACGATCTTCACCGGCAGCCACTCGCATGGCCAGGGTCATGAAACCACCTTCGCCCAGGTGGTGGCCGAGAAGTTGGGCATCGCCTTCGACGATGTCGACATCCAGCATGGCGACACCGGCAAAGTGCTGTTCGGCATGGGCACCTACGGCAGCCGCTCGCTCTCGGTCGGCGGCACGGCCATCGTCAAGGCGGTGGACAAGGTGATCGCCAAGGGCAAGAAGATCGCCGCTCATTTGTTGGAAGCGGCCGACAGCGATATCGAGTTCGAACAAGGCGTCTTCAAGGTCGCCGGGACAGATCGCAGCGTGCCTTTCGCTTCCGTCGCGCTAACGGCTTATGTGCCACACAACTATCCGCTCGACAAGCTGGAGCCGGGCCTGAACGAGAACGCTTTTTACGACCCGACCAACTTCACCTACCCCGCCGGCAGCTACGTCTGCGAGGTCGAGGTGGACACGGACACCGGCCATGTGCGGGTGGACCGCTTCAGCGCGGTGGATGACTTCGGCAATATCGTCAACCCGATGATTGTCGAGGGCCAGGTGCAGGGCGGCATCGCGCAGGGCATAGGCCAAGCCTTGCTGGAGCATGGCATCTACGACACCGAGTCGGGCCAATTGCTGACCGGCAGCTATATGGACTACGCGATGCCGCGTGCCGATGACCTGCCCAGCTTTCAGATCAAGACCGCCAAGGGCACACCCTGCACGCACAACCCGCTGGGGGTCAAGGGTTGCGGCGAGGCGGGCGCGATCGGCTCGCCGCCGGCCGTCATCAACGCGATCTGCGATGCGCTGGGCATCAAGGACATTGCGATGCCAGCCACGCCGCATGTGGTCTGGCAAGCGATTCAGGCCGCCCGGCTGGCGCAGTGAACTCACAGCAAGGAGCTTGCAATGACCACTTTCACCTATTCCCAAGCCGCTAGCCTGGCCGAAGCCGGCCAGCGGGCCGCCGCCCCGGAAGCCAAACTGATCGCCGGCGGTCAGTCCTTGCTCGGTGCGATCAAGCTCGGCCTGGCCGCACCCGAGGCGCTGATCGACCTGAGCGGGCTGGCCGACCTGAAAGGCATCCGCGTGAATGATGAGGGGAGGGGCGCCCATGTCGTGATCGGCGCGATGACGACGCACGCGGCCGTGGCCGCCAGCAAAGAAGTGCAGCAGGCCATCCCTGCCCTGGCCGATCTGGCCGGCCGCATTGGCGACCGCCAGGTGCGCAACCGGGGCACACTCGGCGGCAGCTTGGCCAATAACGACCCGGCCGCTTGCTACCCGGCGGCAGTCCTGGGCCTGGGTGCCACCATTTACACCGACCGCCGCAGCATCAGCGCCGACGACTTCTTTCTCGGCCTGTTCGAGACCGCTTTGCAGCCGGGCGAGATCATCAGCTCGGTCAGCTTCCCGGTGCCAGCCAAGGCCAGCTGGCAAAAGTTCAAACAGCCGGCTTCGCGCTTTTCACTGGTCGGCGTGTTTGTGGCGCAAACGGCCGCCGGCGTGCGGGTGGCCGTCACCGGCGCTGCTGCCGGCGTCTTCCGCGCGACCGAGTTGGAAGCAGCGCTGTCCGCCAAGTGGAGCCAGGCTGCGACGCTGGCGGTCAGCATCAGCCCGGAGCAGCTCAGCAGCGACCTGCACGGCTCGGCAGCCTACCGCGCGGCACTGATCCCGGTGCTGGCGGGCCGGGCCGTAGCCGCTTGCTCGTGAAGTTAGCGTCAGCTGCGCTGCCGGACTCGATAGACGCCACCGCCGCGCTCTTGTTGGAACATGGCTATGTGGCGCAGCGCGAGCTGGCCACGGCCGCTTTTCTCGCCCTGCGCCTGCAGCGCCCGCTCTTGCTCGAAGGTGAGCCGGGCACCGGCAAGACCGAAATCGCCAAAAGCTTGGCCTTGATGCTGGATCGGCCCTTGATCCGGCTGCAATGCTATGAGGGCCTGGACCTCAATGCTGCCGCCTATGAATGGAATTACGCCCGCCAGATGCTGGAGATCCGGCTGGCGGAAGGGCCCGAGCAAAAAGCCTCGCTGAGCGAGGACTTGTTTGCGCGGCGCTTTTTGATTCCACGCGCCCTGTTCAAGGCCATAGACCCGGCCAATGCCATCGCGCCGGTCTTGCTGATTGACGAGCTGGACCGGGCAGACGAGGCTTTTGAGGCCTATTTGCTGGAGGTCTTGAGCGAGTTTCAGCTGACCATCCCTGAGCTGGGCGTGATCAAGGCCACCCAGCCTCCCATCGTCATCATCACCTCCAACCGTACGCGCGAGATCCATGACGCACTGCGGCGGCGCTGCCTCTACCACTGGGTGGATTTCCCCGACGCCGCACGCGAGCTGCAGATCCTGCGCCTGCGTCTGCCCGGCTTGCCATTGCGGCTGGCACAGCAAATCGTCGCCTTCATCCAGGGCCTGCGCCAGCTAGAGCTTTACAAACTGCCGGGCCTGGCCGAGACCCTCGAATGGTCGCGCGCCTTGCTGGAACTCAACGCCCTGGTGCTCGACCCCGCGACGCTGCACTCGACGCTGGGCGTGCTCTTGAAATACCAGGACGACATCCTGCGGGTGCAGGGCTCGGAGGCTGCGCGGCTGTTGGAGCAGTTGCAGGCTCAAGTGATCAGCGACCGTGGCTGATCACCTGGCCGAGAACGTGATGCACTTCGCCCGCGTCTTGCGCGAGGCCGGCATGGCCGTGGGCAGCGACCGCGTGTTGTTGAGCTTGCAAGCGCTGGAACTGGCGGGGCTGGCCTCGCGCCGAGACCTCCACGCCACCTTGTCCGCCTGCTTGCTGGACCGCGCCGAGCACCGTGCGCTGTTCGACCAAGCCTTTCACATCTTCTGGCGCGACCCCGATCTGCTCGGCCGCGTGATGCGCATGCTCTTGCCGCAAGCGCAGGCCAAGTCGGGCCTGCCAGCCCTGCCCGAAAATAGGCGCTTGGTGCAGGCCTTGTTTCCACATGCGCCCAAGCAACAGGCACAGGCGGCCGAACCCGAGCAGCAGTTGGACATCGACGCCCACTTGAGCTGGAGCGAGCGCGAACAGCTGCGCCAGCGCGACTTCGACACCATGACGAGCGAAGAATGGCTGATGGCCAAGCGCCTGCTGGGCCAAATGGGCGCGCTGCTACCGCCCAGCCCGACGCGGCGCTGGCAAGGGGCAGCAGGCGGCCGGCTGGACTGGCGCGCTAGCCTGCGCGCGCAGGCGCGGTCCGAGTCTCTGGCGCTGCTGCGCCAAAAGCCCCGACAAACCGTAGCACCGCTGCTGATCCTGGCCGATATCTCGGGCTCGATGAGCCGCTATTCAAGAATGCTTTTGCATCTGGCCCATGGCCTGACTAACCCGCAAAGCCAGCGCAGCAGCAAACACACCAATCATCGCGGCTCGCCCCGCATCCACAGCTTTGTGTTTGGCACCCGCCTGACACCGATAAGCCGCTTGCTGAAGCAACGCGACCCCGATCTGGCCGTGGCGGCAGTGGCGCGGCAGGTGCAAGACTGGTCGGGCGGCACCCGCATCAGCGCCTGCCTGCATGCCTTCAACCAGCATTGGGCGCGCCGCGTATTGAGCAGCCAAAGCATCGTGCTGCTGATCACCGACGGGCTGGAACAGGGCAGCGACAGCGACCCGCAATGCCGACGCCTGGCCTTCGAAGCCCAGCGCTTGCGTCTGAGTTGCAGGCAGTTGATTTGGCTGAACCCCTTGCTGCGCTTTGAGGGCTTCGAGCCCAAAGCGGCCGGCGTGCGGGCGCTTCTGCCCGAAGTCACGCGGCATTTGCCGGTACACAATCTGGCCAGCCTGCAGGATCTGATGGCCATCCTCTCCCACACCGAAGCCCAACGATGAATTTAACCGGACAAGAATCGCTGCCCGTCTCCCAAGCCCAGGCCTGGGAAGCCCTCAACGACGCCGACTTGCTCAAGGCCAGCATCAACGGCTGTGAAAGCCTGAGCTTGATCGGTGAGCAGGAATACGAGGCCTTGATGACCGTCGCCATCGGCCCGGTCAAGGCCAAGTTCAAAGGCAAACTCAAGCTCAGCGACCTGCAGCCGCCACACAGCTATAGCCTCGCGTTTGAAGGCAATGGCGGCGCCGCCGGCCATGGCAAAGGCACGGCCCAAGTTCGGCTGGAATCCCAAGGCCCAGCCTTGACCCTGCTGCACTATGAAGTGCAAGCCAGCGTCGGCGGCAAGATCGCGCAAATAGGTTCGCGCTTGGTGGACATGGCTGCGCAGAAGATGGCAGGGGATTTTTTCGCGGCCTTTAACACCGCTTTACAGGCGCGTTATGTAGTGGCTGCCGCCGTTGCGCCAGTTGAAGCGCCGCAGAAGAGCCGCTGGCAGCGGCTGCTGGATTGGTACTTGGGCTGGTTGGGGCGGGTGTTCACGGGCAAAATTTAGACCCGCAATTTTTCATCACGCTTGGAGACTGCAATGATTGGCTATGTGACTTTCGGAACCAATGACCTGCCGCGCGCGGCGGCTTTTTATGACGAATTGCTTGCCACCATAGGCGTCAAGCGCATCATGGATTTTGGGCGCGGCTATGCCTGGGGCATGTCGATGAGCCAACCCAGCCTGGGCATTCTCACCCCCTTCGATGGCCAGCCCGCCAGCCCAGGCAACGGCGCCATGGCGGCCTTGGTGGTGGACAGCCGCGCCAAGGTGGACGCACTGCACGCCAAAGCTTTGTCGCTCGGCGGCAAAGACGAGGGCGCTCCGGGGCCGCGCGGCGAAGGCTTTTATGCCGGCTATTTCCGTGATCTAGACGGCAATAAATTGAATGCGTTTTGTATTGGCTGACATCAAGGCTCGCCGAGCGCTATAGCAACACGACGAGAGACTGCCCAGCCTGGACAGGGCTTTGCTGTGCTGCGCATGGGCCTACGCGCGATGGAATCAAAAGACTCACTAACGCCCTGTGTTCATGCATGCGCTCGGCCACCTTGCACGCCTTGCACTGACGCGAACGACATCAATATTGACATCGCCGCGATCAGCATGGCTTCAGCGCCCCCTCAATGCGCCACAAACCGGTACTCATGCTGCGCGTCGCGCATCACCAACGTGGGCTTGGCGGCCTTGTCGTCCCGCACCAACTCGAAGCCGGCCTCGCCCGGGTCGATGGAGAAATAGCTGTGCGTGCCGTCTTCGTTCTTGCGCAGCGCGACTTCACTGTCCCAGTGGGCGAACTTGAAGATCAGCTTGCCGCCCTTGGCCTTTTGCACCTGCAGTGAACCGAGCTCTGGGCTGTGGTAGCGGGCGGCCAACAGCTTGATGGCCTCCGCCGGCACCGGCAAGGTCAGCAGTTCGCGCTGCTTGTCGTTCCCCGCCTTGCGGTTGGCGATGGCGACTTGCAAGCGCTCGTCAGCCTCGGGCTTGCCGTCGAACACCAGCTCCAGCAGCTTGCGCTGCAGCGGGCCGCGCAGCAGCACGCCCGCGTCGGAGTTGGTCAGGATGGTGACGCCGATGCCGTACTCGGGCAGCCAGATCATATTGGAGTGAAAGCCCAGCATGTCGCCGCCATGCGAGGCGACGGTGATGCCGTATTGCTTGTCGATGAAGAGGCCCATGCCGTAATAGGTGTCCTCCCCCACCATCACCTGCGGCTTGTAGCGCTCGGCCCAGTTGGGCTCGCTGATCACCACCTTGCCATCGGGGGCGCGGCCCTTGCCGAGTTCCATCAGCACCCATTGGCTGAAGTCGCGCGGGCTGGTCCACACCGCACCGGCCGGGCGGGCCGGCACGATGGTGTAGTTGACGTCCATGCTGGCGCGGCGGGTGCTGCCATCAAAAGCGTCGCCATGCGGCTCGGCATGGTTGCCGCTCAGCGCCTGCTTGTAGTCAAAGGTGGTGCGCGTCATGTTCAGCGGCTTGAACAGCTGTTCGCTCATGGCCTGGTCATAGGCTTTGCCCACTTCCAAGCCCGGCTTCAGCGTGGCTGCGGCGATATAGCCGCCCGCACCCACCATCAGATTGCTGTACTGAAACACCTCGCCGAATTTGGAGGTCGGCTTCATGCCGCTGAGTTGATCGAACGTACTCTTGGCCGGCGCAGCGCCGTTGGCAAAAATCCAGTCCAGGTCTTGACGCGGCATGCCGGTGCAGGCGCAAACCAGGTGCTTGATCAGCACGCTCTGGGTCACCTCCGGGTCGGCCAGCTTGAAGCCTGGGTAGGCTTGGGCGGCGGGCTGGTCCCAGCGCAGCTTGCCGGCGTCCACCGCCTTGGCGAGCAAGCCGGTGGTCATGGCCTTGGTATTGCTGGCCGCCATGAACAAGGTGTCAGCATCCACCAGCTCGGGCTTACCCAATGCACGCACGCCCAGGCCGCCGGCCCAAACCACCTTGTTGCCGTCAATAAAGCTCAGGCCCACGCCGGGCACATCCAGCTTCTTCATGCCGTCGGCGACAAAGGCCTTGAGCTGCTCGACCCGCTCGGGCGTGAGCGGCTTGGGGCTGCGGCCCGCGAAGCTTTCGCGCTCATAGCCCTTGGGACGCAGGCTGCTGTAGAACTTGCCGATCGGCGAGCCGCGTTTTTCCAAAGTGGCTTGCGAGGCTTGCAGCAGCAGCACCACCCAGCCGCCATCGGTGCTGGAGCGCCTTGCCAAGGCCTGGATCACCAACTTTTCATTCGGCGAAGTCTCGTAATCGAACACCGACTGCTCCACCCAACCATTGCGCTTGGGCCTCGGCGTGGCCAGCAGCAAGGTGCGTTTGAAGTCGGGCTGCACCTGCTGCCAAGCCTGCGCCACAGCATCCGCGGCATCCTTGGCCTGGGCCAGCTCCACCACGGTAACCGTGGCATCGCCCTCGGGCGCGGTGAGGCGCAGCAGCGAGCCGGTCTGGCTGATCGCAAACGCATCAGGCGGTGTGTAGGTATGCCCGACCGAAGTAGCTTCGGCTTGAACCCCCACAGCAAAGCAAGCGGCCAGGGCAGTAACGATGAGCAGACGACGCATCAGGGGCTCCGGTTGAACAGGGAAGCCGCGATGTTAGTTCGTTATGCCAGGCCATGGCATTGGTCATACTCGGAATTGCCCCCAAGGCAAGGCAGCTCAGCTCAGCTCAGCGCTGAGTTCGGTGCGAGCGCCAGCAAGACCGGCCGCCATGCCCGGCCCAAGGCTTGTGTGGCCCGGCGGATTTCGGCCGGATCCACGGTGGCAAAGCCCAGCGTCAAGCCGGCTTGCTGGCTATGCGCCGGCAAGCCGCCGACTTGGGCCAGGGCGCCAATGTCGATACCGGCGTCCAGCGCCGCCTGATGCAGCTGCACTTCCAGCTGGAGGCTGGGCAAGGGCAAAAAGGCCTGCAAGCCAGCATCCACCGGCTGCAGCTTCAGATACTCCTGCCAGGGCGGCGGTAGTTGCGGCAGCATGAGCTGTGTCCAAGCATCCATCATCGCGTCGCGCCGCTCCAGCGCGGCGCGACGCATGCGCCGAACATGGCGCAAAAAATGCCCTTCGGCCATGAAGTCGGCCATCACCACCTGGTCGGCAATCGATGACTGGCGGTCCAGCACCGAGCGCAACTTGGCCAAGGTCGGCATCCAGGCAGCGGGCGCCACCAGATAGCCCAGGCGCAGGCCGGGAAACAAGAGCTTGGAGAAGCTGCCGATGTAGAGCGTGCGCTGGCGGATGCTGCCACTGGCCAGGGTCGCCAAGGGCGCCAGCGGTACCCCGTTGAAGCGGTATTCACCGTCGTAGTCATCCTCCAAGATCCAGGCCTGCTCGCGCTCGGCCCAGGCCAGCAGTTCCAGCCGGCGCTGCAAGCTCATGGCCACACCGGTCGGATATTGGTGCGAGGGTGTGGTGTAGACCAGGCTCAGCGGCCCCAAGGCCTGCAAGGCGCCGATGCGCAGACCTTGGCTGTCCAGCGGCACCGGCACTACGTCCGCTCCGCTCAGGCTCAAGGCCGCCGCCGCCGCCCGGTATCCGGGCGACTCCATGCCAACCCTGTCGCCCGGCTGCACCAGCGCCAGCGCGGCCATCGCAATCGCCTGCTGCGAGCCGGCTGTGATGATGACTTGCTCGGCGCTGCATTGCAGACCACGGGAGTGGCTCAGGTAGGCGGCAATCAGCTCGCGCAGACGCGGCAGGCCGGCAGGATCACCGTAGCTCAGGCCGGCAGCTTGGCGCTGTTGCTCTTGCTGACGCCAAAAGCGTGCCTGCAAACGGGACCACAAGGCGTGCGGAAACAAGTCCAGCGCGGGCAGGCCATGGCGAAAGGCACGCGGGCGCAAGCCCACCGTCGGCGCGGTCTCAAAGTCCTGCAGCCGCGCCCACAGCGCAGTGCCCGGTTGCTGCCCCTGGCTTGCGGGCGCGGGCGCCTTGCCCGCAGCGGGCTGACTCAGGCCGGCAATCTCGGCCACAAAGCAGCCCGAACCCACTCGCCCGAACACAAAGCCCTCGCTGATCAGCGCCTCGTAGGCTCGAACCACGGTATTGCGCGACACCCCCAGCGCCAGCGCCAGTTCACGCGTGGTGGGCAGCCGCGCGCTCGCGGCCAAGGCGCCTTGCAGGATTTTGTCCTTCAGCTGCGCGTAGATTTGCTGGGCCAGACCCTGACCGGGACGCAAGCTCATGCCGGCCGGGTCCAGCGTCATGGGGGCTGCTTTGATTGGATCCATGATATTGACGCAAAGTGGATCTTTGATCGTACCAAGCCGACCACTATGCTGCAGGCCTGTCGTTTGAATTGTTCACCGTACCCGAGGCGCCCACCATGTACAACCCCGCCCATTTCGCCACCGAAGACCTGGCCCAAGCCGCCCGCCTGATCGAGCTTTACCCCTTGGCCTTGCTGATTGGCCCGGACGTGCAAGGCCAAAGCTTCGGCACTCATCTGCCCTTGACCTTGCTGGAGGCGCCTTCACCCAAGAGCGGCTGCACCCTGCAGCTGGAAGGCCATATGGCGCGAGCCAATCCGCACTGGGCCTGGCTGGCCGGCATGCATGAACAGGGCCGGGATGTGATGGCGGTGTTCAGCGGCCCCAGCGCCTATGTCTCGCCGCGCCATGCCGACAGCAAATTGTCGGTGCCGACCTGGAACTATGCGGCCGTGCATGCCTATGGCGAGCTGGAATTGGTGCACGATGAGCAGGCCAAGGACGCCTTGCTCAAGCGCCTGATCGCCCAGCATGAGCCGGCCTATGCCGCTCAATGGCGCGACTTGCCGGCGGACTTTCAAAGCAAGATGTTGGGCGCCATCGTCGGCTTTCGGCTGCATGTCCGGCGCTGGGAGGGCAAGTTCAAGCTCAGCCAGAACCGCAGCGCCGTCGAGCGCGGCCGCATCCGCGAAGCGATGGCGGCGGGCACGGCGGCCGAGCAAGATGTCGCCGCCTGGATGGCGCATCTGAGCCTCTGACACATCAGCCACTTACTCTTCTCAATATTCTCTTTTTGCAACACCTTTAGCCATGACGCCACAGCCTATACCTACGATGCAAGTAGCGCCCATCACCCTGCAAGGCCCGGGTCTGCGCTTGGAGCCCTTGAGTCTGGACCATCTCGATGGGCTGAGCGCCGTCGGGCTTGAGCCCGCCTTGTGGCGCTGGGTACCCAGCCAGGTACGCACGGCCGCCGACATGCGTGCTTACGTCGAGGCGGCGCTGAAAGATCAAGCCAGCGGCGTCTCCTTGCCCTTCGCCTTGGTCTTGGCTGGCCCCGGACAAGCCGGCCCAGTGGTCGGCAGCAGCCGCTTCGGCAATATCTCGCTGCGCGACCGGCGTCTGGAAATCGGCTGGACCTGGGTCGCGCCGGCATGGCAGCGCAGCAACGTCAACACCGAGGCCAAGACGCTGTTGCTGACCCACGCCTTCGAGACCTTGGGTGCGCACCGGGTCGAGTTGAAGACCGACGCCTTAAACGACAAGTCACGCGCTGCGATTGCGCGCATAGGCGCAAGCCAAGAAGGCGTGTTCCGCCGCCACATCGTCACCGACACCGGCCGCGTGCGTGACACCGTCTACTTCTCCATCATCGACAGCGAGTGGCCCGATGTGAAGGCGCGGTTGCAGGCGATGCGGCGATGATGATTCGACTGTCGACCCAGGTCGAAGGCCTTGACTGGCTTGCGCTGGCCGAGGTGTTCGAGCGCGCGCCGCTTGGCACGCGCGATCCGGCCACGCTGGAGCTGAGTTTCAGAAACAGCCAAAGCCGCTGCTTTGTCTATGCGGACGGCCGCATCATCGGCGCCGGCCGCGCCTTGAGCGACGGCGTGCTGTGGTGTGTGATCTTCGATGTGGTGCTGCTGCCCGAGTACCAGGGCCAAGGTCTTGGCCGCGCCATCATGGACTCGCTGGCCGAGCAAGCCGGCGCCGCCCAAGTGATGCTGTATGCGGCGCCCGGCAAAGAGGCCTTCTACGCCAAGCTCGGCTTCAAGATGATGAAGACGGCAATGGCCAAGTTCGCCAATGTGGAGCGGGCGCAAGCGCGCGGCCTGATTGAATAGCTGCGCCGCCTTCGCAACCTCACTTGCTCAGGCCGGCTTCTTGCCCAGACTGCAGCTCGCCGGCCGGCTTGAACAGCTGCTTGACCCGCAGATCAAAATCGGGCGGGAAGGTCCAGTAACGCGCGCCTCGATCGGCATGTTGGACTTCCAGACCGCGCCGCTGTGGCTCGGCGTTGAGCAGCAAAAGCCCGAGCAGATCGCTGCTGACCCAGGGGTCTTCGTACCAGAATGCGTGCGAACGCTGCGGCAGTTTGGGAATGGACTGGGGGTCGACCTTGATCAGATCGAAGTCATACTGCCTTGACGCGTCGATCAAAAAGCCGGTCTGCTCGGCATCGAGTTCCGACCGGTCAAGCCGCCCTATGCGCGAAGCCCGGTTCACCAGGGCGCTGAAGCGCAGCGCCGAGTCATTCAAATTGCCGGCATTGCTGACCCGGCCCACCAAGTCGACATAGAGCTTCAACTCGTCGACGAAGCGGCGCGTGTCAATGTCGGCGGCGGCGAAATAGATATGGTTCAAGCGCAGGCGCTGGCGCAACTGCTCACGCGTCTCACCCGGGCGGGCCGACTGGCCCAGCTGGGCCAGCGCCGGGCTGACAATCTGCGCGCCCGCGCTGTAGGCCAGCACATTGATGCCACTCGCTTTGGAATGTTCGGCCAGCAGTTCCAGCAGGCGGACAAAGGGCTCGACCGAGGCCTTGGCATTGCCGACGTCGGTAAAGTACTTGAGGATAGAGCCTGCAGATGGCCACAAAAATGACAAGACCACCATGCGCCTGCCGGTGAAATGGCGCAGTTGCGCCGCCTGCGCAGCGCCGCGCGGAATGGTGTTGTTGGAGCCGTGCACATAAATGACCAGCTCCTGGCTCTCGCTGGCCGCCAAGGTCTTGTTCAGCAGTGCGAAGAACGCTTGGGTGGAGGCCGAATCGCTGAAGCTTTGCTTGGCGTCCAAGGAGGCCATTTGCTCCAAGGACTCCAGTTGCACGAGCGGGCGCTCATCCGCATCGTCGCTGGTGGAGAGCCGATGCAGCGTTTCCCAGTCGAGGTATTCATCACCGATGCGGACATGGGCGACGCCCATGCGCAGGCGTTCGCTGGGCAAGATGGAGTGGATGGGTTCGGGCTTTTCGATCACCGCGCCTCGGTTAGTGACATAGAGCACAGGCACCTCGGTGCCAAGCAATTTGGCGCCGGCTTGCGCGAATGGATCAACATCGCCGGTTCTGAAACTGACCGGCGTCGGCATCAGCCTGATCGGTGATTGGCAGGCGCTGAGCAGCAAGGCCAAAAGTAGGGTCAAAGCCACACGGGGCTTCGCAGGGGATGGGCGATTCGGAGTCATACGCATCGTGTTGGAATCAATTGCTTGTCGGGAACATCCAGCGCTCATAGATCTTCTTGGCCGTGCCGTCGTCGACGATGGTTTTGAAGATGGCATTGACCTGGGCCTCGGAAGCCAGCAAGGGCGATTTTTTCGAGAAAGCCACGGTCAGATAGGTGGTGTTGAGCACCAGCACATCGCCGAATTCGTCCTCCAGGCCCAGCTTGTGAATGATGTGACCCAAGGAAGACAGGGAGCCCGCCACGGCCTTGGCATCGCGCTGCGCAATCGTCATGCGAATGGCTTGGGTGTAGTCCACCAGCAATTCCTTGCGCACATCCGCATCGACGTCAAAGCGGGGGTCCACCTTGAGGCCACGCGGCGCGGCCACCACGATTTGGCGCAAATCTTCGTAGCTCCTCAGCCGCACACCTTTGCGCGCCTTAACGCCGAAATCAAGCGGCACAAAGGCCGTGCCTCGGTTGGCGTAAGCCGCTCTGGCCTCGCCCCAGGCCATGATTGAAAAATCGGTGTCACCCAGTTGCAGGTCGCGCTCCACACGGGCATAGGGCGTGAGGGTCCTGACGGTGCTGTGGCCGCTGCGACGCTCGAATTCGTTGAGCAGATCCGCGACGATGCCGACATAAGCCTCCTTGCCCTTGCGCCCAGGGTCCGGATTGGGTTTGGCCCAGGGATCCAGCTGAATCAGGTCAACCCGGAACTCCTGCGCGCCGGCCGCCGCCCAAGCCATGGGGGGCGCAAGCGCGGCACAGGCCAAGGCCAGCCGGAGCAAATTCTTGATGAGGAAGGGAGCACAGGACACGCAGGCAATTTACCAGACGTGGCCGCTGGGCCCTCAAATGGGCCGGACGCGGCGCTGTCTAAGCGTATAGGGCCAAGTCAAGCCGCCGAGAAAATCGCCTCGATCGGCATCTCAAACACCCGCGCAATTTCGAAAGCCAAGGGCAGGCTAGGGTCATAGCGTTCGTTTTCGATGGCATTGATGGTTTGCCGCGACACCTTCAGCCGCTCGCCCAGCTCCGTCTGCGACCAGCCGCGCTGGGCGCGCAGTTCGCGCAAGAGGTTCTTCATTTGTAGCGCCTCGCCGCCAGCAGCAGGCCCAGCATCCACAGCACGGCCATCAGCGGCCAGATCACAAACATGCTCAGGCGCGGGTAGCCCAGGCCTTCGAGAAAGCCATAGCTGAAACTGATGAAGGCCGTCCCCGCAAAAGCCAAGGCCAGGGCCTCGAACTGCACACGCTGCTGCAATTCATCAAGCCGGCGCAGCTGGCGCAGGATGGCCCACACCGCCAAACCTCCACCCAACATCGGGCTGAGCGCAATCAGGTCGCGCCAGGGCGAGCCCAAGTTGGGATCGCCGTTGAGCCACGCGATCGATGCGATCAACAGCGCCGCATAGGCCAACAAGGCCAGACCAAGTTCCTTCAAATATTGCTTCGAATTCATCTCGCACGCACCTTTCATGTAAAGCGTGCTTTCCACTTTACTGAAAATACGCAGACATGTAAAGCAGACTTTACATGTCCAAAGTTCCAGCGGCAGATGTTTGCTTGCCAGACTTGATCGCCTCAGCGCTTACATTACCGGACCGTTCATATTTCCGAGACTTGCATGAAGAAGACAACTTTGTCGCTGGTGGCCGCCCTTGCTGCCTTTTCCCTGATCGTGATGCAGGTCTCCCTGGTCACCGTCGGACACTCGGGCGGCGGATCCACCACCTTGCTGCTACGCCACCAAGCGCCGAAGCAGCTCAATTTCTTTGAGTCGATTGAACATGCCTGCGCCCAGGCAATCCCTCGCGAGTCCTGCGAAGCCGAATTGAAATCGGCCTTGGCCAAACATGGTTTGTTGACCTTGCCCTACTCAGACACGGTCAAGAGCCTCAGCCTGCCCGAAAACTGACGCTCAAGCGCCGGTCTATTGAGCCGGCTGGCCCGGGCCTTGCGTGCCCTCGGACCTTGCGCTCAGGTAAGCGTACAGGTCGACGATATGCGCATTCACCATCGGGTTGCTCTGCCATGCGGGCATGACGGCCTGAGCACCCGTCTGCGGGCTGCTGGCGGCGGCCGGCGTAGCGCTCCAGTCATAGCGCTTCAGCACCAAATTGGAGAAACGCTCGGCACCCATCTCGCGCACCCGTGGCAGCAGATCGGGCGCTTTGACCGTGCCCTGGGCGGCCGGGCCGTGGCAGCTGGCACAGCGCTGCTGAAAGACTCGCCAGCCGGTCGACACCGAACCCGGCAGCTTGGCGTTCTCGGCGATTTCCTTGGCACCTTGCTGGTTCAAAATCTCGATCGCATAACTGCCGGCTGGCGCCAACAGGGCCGCACAGACTGCCCCCAGCAGGCCCAGGCGACTGATCGTTAGGCGGCGCGTTGCTTGATTCAAATGGGGCATCTCTATCTCCTGGGGCTGACACTTGCTTTGATTGTGCAACAGCCCCGGGCGGACTCAGAGGCTGAGAACTTTTAGCTGCGCTGAAACTTCGTTTTGTAGCGAGCGGCCGTCAGGCTAGGCGGCCCGCGCGCAGAAACCGCAACGTACTCCCTGTACGTGAGGATTTCGAGCACCGGGCCAAGGACGCATGGCGGCCGCGCAGTAAAAAGTCCTCAGCCTCTCAGGCGATGCTGACCCCGTTGCGCCCATGCTCTTTGATGGCATACATGGCTTGATCGGAGCGACTGAGGGCCAACTCTGCATTCGCGTCGCTGCTCAATATCGCGCTGATGCCTATGCTGACGGTCACCAGGATGATGGACTGCCGATATTGCACCGGGTTTTGCTCGATGCGCAGGCGCAGTCGCTCGGCCAAAACCTGCGCGTCTTCACAGCTGGTGTCGGGCAGCAAGAGCGCGAACTCTTCGCCGCCTAGGCGACCCACCACATCCAGCGGGCGCGTGCCCAGCCGCATCAACAGCGTCACATGGCGCAAGACGGCGTCTCCCGCAGCATGGCCGAAGCCGTCATTGATTTTTTTGAAGTGATCAAGATCCAAGGTCACGACGCAACTGCATAGCTCCGGGCGCCGCTGGATGCGGCCGTACTCGGCCTGCAGACGCTCCATGAAATGACGCCGATTGGCGGCGCCGGTCAGGTGGTCGGTGCTGGCCTGGCGGTGCAGTTCTTGGCGGGTGCGAATCAGCTCGGTGATGTCCTCAAAGCTGGTGTAGGCCTCGGTCAACAAACCTTGCTTGAACAAGGGCGTGGCGTTCACCTGCAGCCAGATCAGGCTGCCCTCGGGCAAGCACAAGCCCATCACGACCTGGCGCACCGGCTGGCCGGTACGCAATGCTTCCATGGCGGGATGTTGCTCGGCGGGGAAGTCGCTGCCGTCCTCGCGGATCGCCCGCCACCCGGGGTCAAAAGGAGTCTTGCCCAGCATCTGGTCAAGACTGAGCCGCAGCAAGGCACAGGCAGCCGGATTGGCAGCGGTGATTTGCCCCGAGGCGGCATGGTAGACAACGCCTTGCGGCATGGTTTCAAAAAAGATCCGAAAGGATTCGGTGCTGGCCTTGAGCGCAGTTTCAGCCTGCTTGCGGGCCGAAACATCGGTCAAGACGCCGGTCAGCACGCATTCACCCGGCCCCGTTAATTTGGGCGTGGCCTTGATCTGCAAGCACTTGGGGCCAGCCCCGGCTTCGGGCACCCATACCTCCACTTCCTGTTCCCAGGCTTGGCCGCTTGCAACAGCCCGGCGCAAGGAGACCTCACAGGCCTCGCGATACTCTCGCGTCATGCAGCGCAACAGGGCGCGGCCATCGCCACAGGCTTTTTCGGGACTGAGGCCAAACAAGTCCTGCACACCGGGGCTGAAATAGACAAACTCAATTTTCCCCGAGGGCCGCACCAAGAGGCGAAACAAGGCACCTGGAACCGAAGCGGCCAAATCCCGCAGTTCGGCCTCTTGGCGGCGCAGCGCTTCTTGCACCAGCTTGAGCTCGGTCACGCTGTCATGCGCAACGACGATGCGTGGCGGCTCGACATCTAGCGTGCGCGACACCCGCGCCAAGAACCAACGCGGCCCTTGCGCTGAGTGGCAGGGGTATTCCACCTGAAAGCTCTGCAAGCGCCCCGCCAAAACCTCTGTGAGCTTGTCAGCGAACTCAAGCGCACCAGCATCAGCAAACGCCAGTGGCTGCCTGCAAAAATCAAGGTAGTTCTTGCCTTCGGCGCAAAGTTCGTCCGATCCGCCATTGGCAGCGGCAAACTCACGCCAAGCCCGGTTCACCTTGATGATCACGCCCTGCTCATCCAGCACGCAGATATGCGCGGTGAGTGCGTCCATCACGGACAGCACTTGCCGGCGCGATTCCTCTTTGGCATGTTCCGCTCGGCTGCGTGCGGTGATATCCAGCACATAGACCAAACGGCTCATCTGCCCATCGGCACCTCGCACCGCCACCGACTCCGACAAGACGCGCAGCAGCTTCCCGTCGCGATTCACCACATCCCACTCACCCTTGAGTTCGCTGCCCTTGCTCAGGAAGCGCTGGTGACGCTGCAGTACCGGTTCACGCTGCTCGGGCGCAAACACCATCAGGAAGCTATTGCCCAGCATCTCGGCCGCGCGATAGCCGTAGAGTTCACAGTAGGCAGGGTTGACACTCAAATACTTGCCGCTCAGGTCAATCACGGCAATGCCGACCGGCGCATGCTGGATCAAGGCATCAAGCCAGGCTCCCGTCAGCGGGAATGCCCCAGCGGCACAGGGCGCCTGCAAATCTTGATCTGGATTCGGCATCAACTCCCCTTTTGGGCTGTGGCCCAAGCCGCCCAAACAAAACCGGAATTTAACGCCGCAGCAGAGTCTTGTGATTGCGAGCTGACAATTTCATACAAAGAAAAAGGGCGCATAGCGCCCTTTTGTCCCGCGCGAGACTTTCGATCTCAATGCACACCGGCCAGCAGGGCCGCATTGCCACCGGCGGCTGCCGTATTGATGGTCAGCGTCTGCTCGGCACTGAAGCGATATTGCTGCCGCGCATCGAACAGCTCTTGCGCGCTGATCAGCGGCCGAATCGCGCCGTCCAATGCGGCCATCTGCCGCAGCAAAGCGCGCTCGGCTAAGGCGTTATTGCCAAGCCAGCAGATGCCGGCCAAGCGATCGTCATCGAGCAAGGCGCTCAAGCTCTGCACGGCACCAGGCAACAAGAGCAGGGCCTCGGTCGGCAGCCCGGCCGCACGCAAGCTCGTTTGCAAGGCTTCGGCCCGCGCCACGCAGGCGCCGTCCACCAGCAAGGCCACGCTATTGCCTGCCACCAAGGCCGCTGCGACACCCAGAGCCAAGGCTTGTGGCGAGGCGGCAATGGCCTGCAGCGCCAGCACACCCCGGCCATGTTGGCGCAGCTCATTGCTCTCACCGGTGGGGCCGGGCAGCGCTTTATCGGCCAATGCCAGCCTGGCCTGCGCCAGCCGGCTGCTCACCAAAGCGGCATCGGCCTGACCCTCAAAAGCACGTTCCAGCAAGGCGGCGCGCTCGCTCAAAGGCCGCTCGCTCCAGACCTCATGGCCGGCGGCCAAGGCCGCCATGGCCGACGCCACCTGCACGGCCGGCACGGCGGCGCTTTGCGCACCATGAGCTGAAGGGGCCGGCCCGTTCGGTGCAGCTTCGCTCACCGCCGGCACCGCACAGAAGCGATACAGGTAGTTCGGCCCGCCCGCCTTAGGCCCGGTGCCCGACATCCCTTCGCCGCCAAACGGCTGCACGCCGACCACCGCACCGATGATGTTGCGGTTGACATAGACGTTACCGATGCGAGCCTTGTCGGCCAGGCGCAGCGCCCGGCTGTCGATGCGGGTTTGGATTCCAAGCGTCAGGCCATAGCCCAGCGCATTGATTTGCTCGATCACCGCATCCGGCTCGCCGCCCCAACGCACCACATGCAGCACCGGGCCAAAAATTTCTTGGCGCAAGGCGCTGATGCTGCTCAACTCGAAGGCCACGGGGCGGATCAAGCGCGGCATCGCATCGTGCACCGGCGCCTCGGCGATCAGCTTGGCTTCGCGCTTGAGGCGCTCGATATTCTTAGCAACGTTCTCGAAGGCCTCCTCATCGATGACCGGCCCCACATCGGTGGCCAGATCGGCCGGCCGGCCGACCCACAACTCCTGCAGCGCACCGCTGAGCATTTCGATCACGCCGTCGGCAATGCTCTCATGCACGCACAGCAGGCGCAGCGCCGAGCAGCGCTGGCCGGCGGAGCGGAAGGCCGATTGCACGACCGCGTCGATCACCTGCTCGGGCAAGGCCGTTGAATCAACCAGCATGGCGTTCAGACCACCGGTTTCGGCGATCAAAGGCACGACCTGACCTTCCTTGGCGGCCAAGGTGCGGTTGATGATCTGCGCCACCTGCGTCGAACCGGTGAAGCACACGCCGGCGGTTTGCTCAGCGGCCACCAGGCCGGCGCCGACCGTCTCGCCCGCGCCGTGCAACAACTGCAGCGCGTCATGCGGCACGCCGGCAGCGTAGAGCAACTCGACAAACTTCAGCGCCACAAACGGCGTCTGCTCGGCCGGCTTGGCCGCTACGGTGTTGCCGGTCACCAGCGCCGCCACCACCTGACCGGCAAAAATCGCCAGCGGGAAGTTCCAGGGGCTGATGCAGACAAACACGCCGCGCCCTTGCATCGCCGGGCCGTCGCTCTCAGCCTGGTCGGCGTAATAACGCAAGAAGTCCACTGCCTCGCGCACCTCGGCCACGCAGTCGCCTTGGGTCTTGAAAGCCTCCTTGACGAGCAAAGCACAGAACTCGGCCAGGCGCGCGTCCAGCGCCGCAGCGGCACGCCGCATCACAGCCGCACGCTCTTGCACCGGAGTCGCGTTCCAGCCCGCAAAGCCGGCTTGCAGGCCGGCCATGGTCGAGGCCAGATAGGCGGGGCTGGCCTCGGTCACGGGCAAGACCTGGCACTGTTCCAAGGCACGCAGCAAGGGCTGGCGCTGCGCCATATCGGTCAAGTCGGCGCCGGTCGAGTTAATGCGGCCATGACCCAAACGGTCGAGGTAGAGCGCGCCCGGCAGCGGCAAGGCGCCACTGATTTGCACCTGCTCCAAGGGCGAGCCGAGCAACTCGGGCACCTGCACATTGACGTCGGCGAGCTGGTGCACAAAAGACGAGTTAGCGCCGTTCTCCAGCAAGCGGCGCACCAAGTAGGCCAAGAGATCGCGGTGCTCGCCGACCGGCGCGTAGACGCGGCAAGGGATGCTGCCATCGCGCAACACCTCGCGGTAGACGCCCTCGCCCATGCCGTGCAGACGCTGCATCTCGAACTTGGCATTCGCCTTGCGGGCCATCAGCACAATCGCGGCGATGGTGCCGGCGTTGTGGCTGGCGAACTGAGGGTAGATCACATCGGCGTGGCCGATCAGCGCCTGCGCGCAGGCCAGATAGGACACATCGGTGTGCTGCTTGTGGGTGAAGACCGGGTAAGCCGCCAAGCCCTGCTCCTGGGCGCGCTTGATCTCGCCGTCCCAATAAGCGCCCTTGACCAGGCGCACCATGAAGCGCAGGCCATGCTTTTTGGCAATCGCGGCGACTTCGTGGATGACGCTGAGTGCGCGCGTTTGGTAGGCCTGCACGGCCAGACCGAAGCCGCGCCATTGAGGATAGGTACTGGCGATGCGTGCGGCCAGCGTGTCCAGCACGTCCAGCGACAACTCCAGGCGCTCGACCTCCTCGGCGTCTATCGTCAGGTTGATATTGGCCTGAGCGGCCAGCGTGATCAGCTCCCACACGCGCGGCAGCAACTCGGCAAACACGCGCTCGCGCTGCAGCACTTCATAGCGCGAGAACAGAGCGCTGAGCTTGATCGAAATGCCGTCGGCCTGCTCCGGTGCATCGGCCCGTGCGCCGCTGGCGATCGCCTTGATGGCGCCCACATAGGCCGCATGATAGCGGCGTGCATCGGCCTCGGTGCGCGCACCTTCGCCCAGCATGTCATACGAAAAACTCAGCTGCGGCTGGACCTTGCGGGCACCGGCGGCCTCAGTCATCGCCTCCTTGATATTGCGGCCCAGCACGAACTGGCGGCCCAGCAGCTGAATCGCCCGCACCGTCGCGCTGACGACGGTCTGCGCGCCCAGCCTTGTCATCAAGCCACCCGAGCCTTCTGCGTCGGGCAGGAACTTCTTGGACAGCGAGATCGCCGAGGCCGACAGCGCCGCGAACATCTTGTGCGGGCCCTCCGAGCTGCCGTCGAACTGACCCCGGCCGAGCTGGTCGGCGGTCAGCGCGATCGCGGTCGGTGCGTCGGGCACGCGCAACAGCGCTTCGGCCAAGCGCATCAGGGCCAGGCCCTCGGAGCTGCTGATCGGGTACTCCCGCAGCAGCGACTCCATGGCCCAGAACGGCGCCGGGTTGGCGCGCACCTGCTGCACCCAGGGGCCGGCCAGCGTCAGGACGCTGCTCCAGTCCAGCCCCGCGCCGATGGATTGCGCCAAGGCGTGAACGACCGCGATCTCCTCACGGTAAGGGTCGGGCAGGCGGGCGGCTTCAGGGGGCAGAGCAAATGTGGACATGGCGAAAGCCTCAATCGGTTATTTCTAGTGAAGGGCCGAACTATATGAATGAATCAGCTGAATTAAATTCAGATGATTCACCCATCTGTAGTTGAAAATACTGCATGACCCCGGAAACCCCACTCGACAAGATCGACGCCCGCATCCTTCGTGTGCTGCAAAGCGATGGCCGCATCTCCAACCTGAAATTGGCCGAGGCCGTGCACCTGTCACCGACCGCCGTGCTGGAGCGCGTCAAACGCCTGACCCGCGACAACTACATCCTTGGCTACGAGGCCCGGCTGAACCCGGAAAAGCTCGGCGCCGCGATGCTGGTCTTCATCGAGATCTTGCTGGATCGCACGGTACAAGACGTGATGGATAACTTCAAGGCCGCCGTACAAGCTCGGCCCGAAATACTGGAGTGCCATCTGGTGGCCGGCGGCTTTGACTACCTGCTGAAGACGCGGGTCTCCGATATGGGCGCCTACCGGGAGTTCATAGGCAGCGTGATCTGGACGCTGCCGGGCGTGCGCGAGACGCGCACCTATGCGGTGATGGAAGAAGTCAAGAACACAACGGCGCTGCCGTTCTGAGCCCCCCCCTCCGGTCGACGCAAACCCCAGGGTAAACACTTACCCCCTTGGGGGGTACCGAATCCGCCCTCAGGCGGATAGGAATGACGCCGGCCAGCGCCGAATATTGCTGCACTGAATAGCCAGTTCCTTCCCGCACCTCAGTCCAAGGATACGGAGTCCAAAAATGCAAGTCCAGGCCGCCCCAAGTCTCGCTACCACTAGCTTCGCCTCAGCCCGCGCTTCAGCGCGCTTTACAGGTGCCCCTTCAAACGCAAATCAGGCTGCCAGCCTGGAGTTTGTGAGCCCCGAACCATCAAGCGGCGGCTGCGGCTACTTTGATTCCAGTTTCGAGCTCAACCAAGGCTTGCGGGTTACCGAGGAATCGGACCCGATTCTGTTGCAACTTTGGGTGCGGGTGCTGGATAGCGCGCTGTCCTTGCATTGAGTGGGGCAGGTCTGAGCCGGTGCCGATCGCCACGCACAAAGGGCTGAGTACGCCCAGACAGCTGCAGCGAGAGCTGAATCACCCAATCATGACTGCGCGATTTGGGCGCGCCGACCGGCAACAAGAGCAAGGCGCTCAGCAGGCCGACCGGCAGCCAGAGCGGCCGCGCATTGACGGGCTGCGCTTGCGGCAGCAGCTGCAGGCTGAGCAAACTGGCCAGGCCCCCGACCATAAAACCGGCCAAGGCCTCGGAAGGTGAGTGGGCGCCCACCTTGAGTCTGGAGTAGGCAATCAAAGCCGCCAGCGCAAAGCCCGAGGCCAGGCCGAGCCGGCGCAGTCGCTGGGAACACCCCAACAAGGCACACCAGGCCAAGAGCGGCAGCACCGCGGCGGAAGCCATCGCATGACCGGAAATGCCGGTGAAATCCCAGGCCGCAACACCCCAACCCCAGCCGAAAAAGGCCAGCTTGCTGGCGGCGGTCAGCCCTATGGCCACGCCCAAGCAGCCCATCCAGCGGCGGGCCAGGCGCGACTGTTCGGGCGTTTGGCTCAGAACAGACTGGCGCCACAGCCACAAGGCGCACAGCAGCGCCAAGGGCAGCAGAATTTGAATTTCGCCAAGGCGAGTCAGCAAAGCCCAAAACGGGGAGATGGAAACGGAAGGTACGCTGAGAAAGGACATCCCGCCATGCTAGCGGCACAAGATGACAAGCGCTCGTGGCAATCCGTTCAATAAATCTCGGGAACCACCATTTCCGGCGGTACCGGCTGGCGCGCATAGTCCTCATGGCGCTCGCGCGGCGGCAAGGTCACCGGCGCATGCTCGACCTCGTGATACGGCATCTGCGCGAGCAAATGCGCCATGCAGTTCAGCCGCGCCTTCTTCTTGTCGACCGCCTGCACCACCCACCAAGGCGCTTCCTCGATATGGGTGCGCTCCATCATGGTCTCTTTGACCTTGGTGTAGTCCTCCCAGCGGCGGCGCGACTCCAGATCCATAGGGCTGAGCTTCCACTGCTTGAGCGGGTCATGGATTCGGCCCAAGAAGCGCGTGTGCTGCTCCTCGTCGGTGATCGAGAACCAGTATTTGATGACTTGGATGCCGGCGCGCACCAGCATCTTTTCGAACTCGGGCACCGAGCGGAAGAATTCCTCGTACTCGTCGTCCGAGCAAAAACCCATCACCCGCTCGACCCCGGCGCGGTTGTACCAGCTGCGATCAAACAAAACGATCTCGCCGCCGGCCGGCAGGTGCGAGATATAGCGCTGAAAGTACCACTGCGTGCGCTCGCGGTCGTTCGGCGCCGGCAGCGCGGCCACGCGGCACACGCGCGGGTTCAGGCGTTGGGTGATGCGCTTGATGACGCCGCCCTTGCCGGCCGCGTCGCGGCCTTCAAAAATGATCACCGCCTTGTGCTTGGTCGCCACCACCCAGTCTTGCAGCTTGACCAGCTCGCCCTGCAAGCGGAACAGCTCTTTGAAGTAGGCGCGGCGCTGGGTCCGCTGCTCGGCGCTGAAGACGCCACGGCCGGTCTCGTCAAAGGCGCGGTCATCGATCTCCATCTCCAGCTCTTCGTCGTAGCTGTCGATCAGATCCGCCTGCATGCGCTGCATGAACTCGGCATGCTCTTCGGCGGCCGAGACTTCTTGCTGGGGTGTTTTGCTAGTCATTTCGCCAGCCTGCCAGAGCCGTATGACAAGGCCATGAAATCAAGCCAGCTGCAACCGCTTCACCACCGCCAGCTTCGGACCCACCGGCAAGACCTGCTGAACAACGACGAAGTCCTCCGCCGGCATCGGCCGGCCGAAATGCCAACCCTGCGCCCAGTCGCACCCTTCGCGCTGCAGCCAGGCGGCCTGCTCGGCCGTCTCGACGCCCTCGGCCAATACGTCCAGCTGCAGACTGCGTGCCAGCACGATGACGGTGCGGGCGATCGCCGCGACGTTGGCGTCCTGACCCAACTCCGACACAAAGCTGCGGTCGATCTTGAGCGTGTTGACCGGCATGCGGCGCAGATAGGACAGCGAGGAATAGCCGGTGCCGAAGTCATCGATCGCCACCCGCACGCCGCGCGACTTCAAGGCGCCGAGCAGCTCGATCGCGCCCTCAGCATCTTCCAGAAGCAGGCTCTCGGTCACTTCGAGTTCCAGCGCATGGGCGGGGCAGCCGGTCTCGGCCAAAACGAAATCCACGGTCTGGATGAAATCGGCCTGACGCAGCTGGCGCGCCGACACATTGACCGCCACTTGTTGAGGCTTGCCCGCCACACCTTGCCAGCGCGCGGCCTGGGCGCAAGCGGTCTCCAGCACCCAGCGGCCAATCGGGATGATCAGCCCGGTCTCTTCGGCCAGCGGGATGAACTCCAGCGGCGAGATCGGCCCCCGCGTCGGGTGGCGCCAGCGCAGCAGTGCCTCGGCGCCGATCAGCGCGCCGTCCGAAAGCCGCACCTGCGGCTGATATTCCAGACGGAACTGCGCCGCCTCATTGGCGTGGCGCAAGGCATGGGTCAGCTCAAAGCGCTGCTTGACTGCCTGCGTCAGCTCCGGCCGATAGGCTTGCACGCTATTGCGGGCATGGGCCTTGGCGCGCACCATCGCCGCCTCGGAGTTGCGCAGCAAATCATCCACCGTCACGCCGTCGGTCGGATACAGCGCGAGGCCAATGCTGGCACCCAGATTGAAGCGCTTGCTGATGTCGGTTTGGCCGTCAAAAATAGGCTCGCGCATCGCATCGATCAAACGCTCGCCGAGCCGCATCGCCGTTTCTTCATCGACCAGGCCGGACAGCACGACAACAAACTCATCCGCACCGACCCGCGCCACCGAGTCGCTGGCCCGCACCACATTGACAAAGCGCGCCGCCGCTTCTTTCAACACCGCATCGCCGGCGGTGTGGCCGGCAATGTCGTTGACCTCACGGAAGCCGTCCAGATCCACATAGAGCACCGCCACACGGGTCTGGTCGCGCTCGGCCAAGCCGACCTGGCGCTCGATCCGGTCCCGCAGCAAGGCGAGGTTGGGCAAGCCGGTCAGCCGGTCATGCAGCTTTTGGTGCAGCAACTCGGCCTCGGTCTGCTTGATGCGCGAGATGTCGGTCAGCACCGCCAAGAAATGCGGCTCGCCGCCCTGCTCGTGCGCCGGCACGCAGACGATGGTCACCCACAGCGGCACACAGCTGCCGTCCTTGTGGCGATCGACCAACTCACCGCTCCACTTGCCCTTGGAGCCGACATCGGCCCACAGCTCCTTCAGCAGCTCCGCGCCCTGCTCGCCGAGTTGCAGGTAATTCGGCATGGTGCCCAGCAACTCATCGCAGCTGTAGCCGGTGATCGCGCTCAAGGCCGGGTTGACGTCGCGAATCAGCAGATCGGCATCCATCATCATGATGCCTTCGCCGCAATGCTCGAACACGGTCACCGCCCGGTGCAGCTTGGTCGTCACCTCGCGCAGGGCGGTCACGTCGCGAGCGACGCCGATCTGCCCCAGGCACAGCCCCTCGTCGAACACCAGGGCCTGCGCCACATCCAGGCAAGCGCGTTCGCCGTCCGGCTGCGTCACCCAGGCCAGCGTGCGTTGGGTGGCCCCGCCGGCCCCGGCCAAAGCGTCGCTCCAGGCCGGGCGTTGGTCAACTTGATCATCACGACGGCCGATCAGCTGCGCTTCCAACAGGCCTGTGCAGCGCTCGAAGGCCGGATTGCAACCCTCGTAAGCGCCATTCGCATCCTTGAAGTAAACCGGGTCGGGGATGGCATTGAGCAGCGCGCTGAGCTTGCTGCGCTCGCGCCGCACCCGCGCCAACTCGCTACGCCGCTGCCGCAAGCGCAAGCGCTGCGAATGCACCAGCGCCAGCACCAGGCCCATGGCCACGGCGCCTAGCAGGCTGAAGGCGATCAGCCAGAAAACCGGGTCGCGCAAGTCGGGACCGGCTCCGCTGATCACGGCGTCGCCTGCGCTCGCCGCGCAGGCAGCGCAGGCGAGCAAAACCCCCATCAAGCGTTGAAAAAGTTGACTCATCGGCTACCAAAACATTTTTTGCTCAGGCATTTCAGATGCAGCTTTTTAAGCCACCCCCCTGCAGCGCCTTGCATTTGTAGATTTCCAAGTTCACCCGGCTGACCTCGCAGCGCAGGGTGTCCCCTCGTTCTCGTCGTTTCGGTAGTGTCGGGGCCAGCTTGAGCCCGGCTAGGGTTTACAGCAGGCAGCCAAGCTGGGTTCCCTGCAATATTGCACGCTTGGCGTCCAATTCGCCGGCCTCGAAGGCACCGCCCAGCAAATGCACGCGTGCGCCTGCCGCACGCAAGGGCGCTTCCAGCTCGCGCAAGGGCACCTGGCCGGCGCACAAGATGATGCTGTCGCAGGCTATCAGCTGCTTATCAACATGACCCTTGTCATAGCTGATCCACAGGCCCTCGTCGGTGATTTCTTCGTAGTTGACACCGGCCAGCATCTCGACCTGCTTGCTCTTCAGCGCCGCGCGGTGTATCCAGCCGGTGGTCTTGCCCAGCCCCGCCCCGACTTTGCCTTGCTTGCGCTGCAGCAAGGAGATGATGCGGGCCGGGCTGGCGGGCTCGGGCGTCACCACGCCGGCGCGCGCAAAGCTGGGGTCACCGACGCCCCATTCACGCCGCCAAGCGGCGGGATCCAAGGTCACGGAGTGGCCCGCTTCAACGCCCTGCTCGGCCAGATACTCGGCCACATCAAAGCCGATGCCGCCGGCGCCGACGATGGCCACGCGTGGGCCGACCGGCTTTTTGTGACGCAGCACGTCGATGTAAGTCAAGACCTGACCCCGCGCTTCGCCTTCGGCCTGCCCTTTGATGCGCGGATCACGCGGCGTCACGCCGGTCGCCAACAAGACCTCGTCAAAGCTCAGCAAGGTATCGGCGGCCACACGCTGCTGCAGATGCAAGTGCACGCCAGTGATCTCGATGCGGCGGCGGAAGTAACGCAGCGTCTCGGCGAACTCCTCTTTGCCGGGGATCTGCCGCGCCATATTGAACTGCCCGCCTATTTCAGCGGCACCATCAAACAGATGCACCTCATGGCCACGTTCGGCCAGCATAGTGGCCGCCGCCAAGCCGGCCGGGCCGGCGCCTACGACGGCGATCTTCTTGCGCGCCTGTTGGCTCTTGGCGAGCGGGATGACGCGAATCTCCTGCTCAAAAGCCGCTCTGGGGTTGACCAGGCAGCTGGCAATCTTCTGCTCGAAGGCGTGGTCCAGGCAGGCCTGGTTGCAGGCGATGCAGGTGTTGATCTCATCGGCGCGGTTCTCGCGCGCTTTCTTGACAAACTCGGGGTCGGCCAGAAACGGCCGCGCCATGCTGACCATATCGGCCGAGCCGTCGGCCAACACGCCTTCGGCCACCTCCGGCGTGTTGATGCGGTTGCTGGTGATCAGCGGGATATTGATGCCCTCCAGGCGCAGCTGATCACGCAGCTTCTTGGTCACCCAGGCAAAGCCGGCGCGCGGCACCGAGGTCGCAATGGTCGGCACGCGCGCCTCATGCCAGCCGATGCCGCTGTTGATGATGGTGGCACCGGCTTTGACGACGCCGCGCGCCAGCTCCAGCACCTCTTCCCAGCTGCTGCCCTTGGGGATCAGGTCCAGCATCGAGAGCCGGTAGATGATGATGAAGTCTGGCCCGACCGCCTCGCGCATGCGCGTGAGGATTTCCAGCGGCAGCCGCATCCGGTTCGCGTAACTGCCGCCCCAAGCGTCGGAGCGTTGATTGGTGTGAGTGACCAAAAACTGATTGATGAAGTAGCCTTCCGAGCCCATCACCTCGACGCCGTCATAGCCGGCCTCGCGCGCCAGCACGGCGCAGCGGACAAAGGCGCGGATCTGCCGCTCGATGCCGCGTGCACTCAACTCGCGCGGTGTGAAGGGCGTGATCGGCGACTTGATTCGCGAGGGCGCCACGCAAAACGGCTGGTAGCCATAGCGGCCGGTGTGCAGGATCTGCAAAGCGATCTTGCCGCCTTCGGCATGCACGGCCCGGGTGATGGTTTGATGACGCTTGGCCGCGCCGCCGGTCGCCAGCGTGCCGGCAAAGGGCTTGGCCCAGCCCTCGATATTGGGCGCATAGCCGCCGGTGACGATCAGCCCGACCTCGCCGCGTGCCCGCTCGGCAAAAAACGCAGCCATGCGCTCGAAATGCTTACGCCCATCCTCAAGCCCGGTATGCATGCTGCCCATCAGCACCCGGTTCTTCAGGGTCGTGAAGCCCAGGTCCAGCGGTTCAAGCAAATGGGGGTAGCTCATGAGGAGGCTCGGTGACACCCGGTAAGAGGGTGGTCGATGCTAGCAGTCGGGCCCGCCCGAAAAGAGCAGGTTTGCCCTGCATTGGGGAGCTCGCCCTAAGTGCCCCAGCAACAAGACTTCACCCGCCCGCAATGTGGCCACACGCCTCAGCAACAGAGCTCAAGCCCAATCGCGCAGCACCTTTCAACGGAGTTTTCTCGATGCGATCCAACCTTCTATCCCTAAAAAAATGGGGCCTGCTGACGCTGACCTGCGCCGGCTTACTGCTGAGCGCATGTGGCGGCGGCAGTGGCTCGGGCGATAACAACGCCAATATTCGCCTGCTCAATGCCACGCGCAGCTATGCCGGCCTGGCCTTGAGCGTCAACGACAAGAGCGTCAATGCCGATGTGGCTTACGGCTCGGTGGGCGCCTATGCCAGCGTTGATACCGGGACGACCAGCAGCCAGATCCAGACGACCGGTATCGGCACCACGGTGGCCAGCCTCTCGCCTTCGCTGAACAAGGGCAGCAACTACACCATGATCGCCTACGGCTGGGCCGGCGCCGTCCACACCAGCATGCTGCAAGAAGACCAAACCGCCGCCGACAGCGGCAAAGCCAAGCTCCTGGTGATGAATCTGGCGCCCGATTCGGGCGCCTTGGACTTCTATCTGTCCGTGATCGGTGACAGCCTGGACAACGAGGCCGCCATCGCCAGCAATATTGCCGGCGGTCTGACCAGCGGCTTCAACACCATCAACAGCGGCAGCTACCGCCTGCGCGTCACCACGGCCGGCAAGAAGGAGGAGGTGCGCCTGGACATTCCTTCCATCAGCTTGGCCTCTACCGATGTGGCGTCGCTGATCGTCACCTCCAATGAAGGCGGCATTTTGGTCAACGGCATCTTGCTGCAACAAAAAGCACAGTCCAGCAGTTTCCTCAACGGCAATGTGCGTGCCCGAGTGATCAGCGCCTTTGGCGACGGTGCCCGCGTCACGGCGCAACTCAATGGCGCCAGCTTGATCAGCAATGCCGCCTCGCCGGCCATTGGTGAATATCAAAACAGCGCCGCCGGCTCAAGCAGCTTGAGCGTGAACGTCAACGGCAACCCAATGAGCCTGGCGCCGCCAAATCTCAAGGCCGGCGGCGACTACACGCTGCTGGTCTGGGGCGACAGCGCCGCGCCGCAGCTGACCGTGCTGAGCGACGACAACCGACTGGCCGCCACGGCCGGCGCGGTCAAGATGCGGCTGGTCAATGCGGTCAGCAATCTGAACTCGGGGCTCACGCTGTCGGTCGACTACAGCGCCATCGCGGCCAATGTGCTGCCAGGCAGCAGCTCGACGCCCGCCTTGTTGTCATCCAGCACCAGCTCGCTGCTGAGCGTCAACTCCAGCGCCAGCAGCACGGCGGCCTATTCGATCTCGGCCTTGCCGCTGGTGAGCAATGGGGTCTACAGCGTCTTCATGCTGGGCCGCGCCGACAATATGATGGGCACGCTGCGACGCGAAAGGTAGCGGCGTCGGTAGCGGTGCCAATATAGGGTTAGGGCGGCATCAGGCAAGATGCCGCCATGCCCAGCGCCAATAACATCAAACCCAGCCCTTCGTCCCCGCACAGCCTGGCCGTCGGCTTGGCCATCGTGATCGCCTGGGGCCTGAACTTCCCGCTTCAAAAAGCGCTGTTGACGGCCATGCAGCCGGAAGGCTTTTTGTTCCTGCGCTTTGCCCTGATGCCGCTGCTTGTGACGGGCCTGCTCTTGGAACGATATGGCCTGCACTGGCCACGCGTCTCGCGTCGCGATGCCTGGGCCCTGGCGCGCTTAGGGCTGCTGGGCCAAGGCCTGCACCTGGCTCTGAGCAGCTACGGCATCCACTTTTCGACGCCGTTTTCGAGCTCGGTCTTGCTGGCCTGCGGGCCGGTGTTCACCTTATTGATCCTGCGCGCCTATGGGGTCGAGCGCCTGCAGCGCGCGCAGCTCTTGGGTATCGCGGTGGCGGCGGCCGGCGCCTTGCTGTTCATGTCAGACAAGCTGCTGGCTGCCAACTGGCGCGCCGGCGGCGGCGACGCCGTGCTGCTGCTGGCCGCTGCGATGTTCAGTTATTACACGGTCGCCGCCAAGCCGCTGATCGAGCGCCTCGGCGCCGTCCTGGTCATGTGTTATGCCAGCCTGGCCGCGACGCTGCCGGTCTTGATCTATGCCGGACCCAAGGCGGCGCGCGTGGACTGGGCCGCTGTGTCGCCGCTGCTCTGGCTGGGTGCGGCCTGGGCGATTGTCTGCATCGGCTTCATCACCTGGCTGGCCTGGGGTTGGGTCAACGCCCAGCGCGGCGTGGCGCGCACCGCGCCCTTGATCTATTTGATGCCTCCCATAGCCGGCCTGGCCGCCTGGGCCAGCACCGGCGAGCAGTTCGGCGCAATCAAGCTGCTCGGCGCGGCCATCACGCTGAGCGGCGTGGCCCTGGCGCAGTTCGCACCGCAGGGCAAACGATGACGATGACCTATTTGGCGCGGACCTCGGCCCCCAGCATCAGGGCCTCTTCTTCCTGATACTTTTTGCTCTTGCGTGCACGCTCGATCGCCGCCCAGACTGATTTCACCAGCGCCTCGTTGCCGGCATGGAACTGGCCATTGAACAACAGGTATTGATCGGCCACCTTGACCGGCGGGCCGTCTTCCACCAGCAGCGTGTGCAGCTCGGGCCTGGCTTTCAGCAGCCGCTGCGCCTCATAACGCTGCAAGACCACGACCTGCAAGACGCCGACCTCCAACATGCGCAGCAGGTCTTCGGCGCTGCGGGCGCTCTTGACCGGGTAGCCCAGCTCCTCGATATTGCGCCCCACGCTATAGCCCAGTTGCACGCCGACCGGCTGCCCCGCGATGTTTTCAAAACGCTGATTGAGCCAGCGCACCGGGCTGTCAATGCGCCTGAACACATGGAAGCTGTCCGTGTGCATGCGCTGCTCACGGTTGAGGCTGCCGTCCACATTGAGCGGGTAGCTGCCCCAGCTGGCACGCTCGCTGTTGTAGCTGGCCGCAATCGCGGCGTGAATGCGGCCGGTCTGGACCTCCAGCAGGCAGCGCCGCCAGGGCAGGCGGCTGTATTCGATCTTCAGGCCCAGCTCTTTTTCGACCAGCGTCAACTGCAGCAGGGCCAGGCCCTTGTCGTCGCCGGTGATCCACGGGTAGACCGAGCTGTCCTCAAAACAAAGCTTGACTGGGCCGTCAAAAGCCTGAACCGCCCCGAGCCAGAGGCTCAGAACTGCAGATGTCACGGCCCGCCAAACTTTCATTCTCGCCCCCCCGTTTTGCTTTGCCCAGCTTTAGCCGGGCAAGTGCTCCGCCCATTGGGGCGCCATGCTGACACAGATGCAGGGTCGCAACAAGGCGAGACAACCCGAGCGAGCACGCCAGCCGCTACCATCACGCCCAAGCCCAGCCCTCCCGCGATCAACATTCACGCCCCCAACACGGGCCGCATCAACTCACCATGAAGCTCCAAACCATAGAACTCTGCCCCGCCGTCCAAGCCCCCGCCAAAGCCAGCGCCAGCATGATCGTGCTGCACGGCCTGGGCGCCGATGGCGCCGACTTCATTCCCATGTGCGATGCGCTCGATTTGTCGGCGGTTGGCCCGGTGCGCTTTGTGCTGCCGCGCGCGACCGAGCGACCCATCACCCTCAACAACGGCTACCGCATGCGTGCCTGGTACGACCTCTACGGCATGGAGCTGCAGCGTCGCGAAGACGAGGCGGGTTTGCGAGATTCGATCCGCGAGGTGCATGCCCTGATCGACATCGAACGCGAGCGCGGCGTACCCGCCCACCGCATCGTGCTGGCCGGTTTCTCGCAAGGCTGCGCGATGACGCTGCTGGCCGGCCTGCGCTACCCCGAGCGCTTGGGCGGCTTGGTGGCCATGTCGGGCTATCTGCCGCTGGCTGCCAGCACCGCAGCCGAGCGCCATGATGCCAATGCTCTGGTGCCCATCTTCATGGCCCATGGTCGCCAAGACGCGATGGTGACGATGGCGCGCGGCATCCATGCGCGAGACACACTGACGGCGCTGGGCTACAAGGTCGCCTGGCATGAATACCCGATGGAGCACTCGATGTGCATGGAAGAGGTGACCGAGCTGAACCATTGGCTGCTTAAGGTCTGGGGCTGAAGCATGGCTGCGATCAAGACTTCATCGGCGCGGCGCAGCCTCTTGCGCGGTCTCACGCTCGGCCTGCTGCCTTTGGCCCTGGTGGGCTGCGCCTCGCTGGGGCAGCGGGACGCCTTGAAGGTGACGGTGGCGGGGCTGGAGCCCCTGCAGGGCGAGGGACTGGAGCTGCGCTTTCTGGTCAAGCTGCGGGTGCAAAACCCAAACGATGCGGCGGTCGAGTTTGACGGCGTGGCGCTGGAGCTCGAACTCAACGGCAAGAGCTTGGCCAGCGGCGTCAGCGATCAAAAAGGCGTGGTGCCGCGTTTCGGCGAGACCTTGCTGGAAGTGCCTTTGACGGTATCCGCCTTTGCCGCCGTGCGCCAAGCGATGGGCATGAGCGATGCGGCGGAGCGGGGCGAAATGCCTTACACCGTCAGCGGCAAGCTGGCCGGAGGCCTGTTTGGCAGCGTGCGCTTCAGCAGCAGCGGCAAATTGACCTTGCCGAGAACTGCTGCTCGCTAGACCCGAAGGCGAAGCCTACTTGCGCAAGTTCTGCTCCGCCGTACAGGTCACGGGCCTGCCGTTTTCCTGCAGCTTGGGCGTCACGGCGGTCGTCACGTTCGGCAGCGTAGCGTTGCTGCTCTGACTCTGGAAGACCAGATAGACGATGCCGTCAATGCAGGCTTCATTGACGATATTGCGCAGCACCGTGCCGCTGCTGTTGAAGCTGGTGCGGAATTTCACTTCTTCGGCGGCGCCGGCCAAGCCGACGCTGCAGAGCAAGACCCAGCTCAAGGCCATTTGTTTCATCATCTTCAACCCTTGTTTGCGTTCGACTCTTTGCGCTCAAGACTGGCCAAGCATGGCGAATCACAGCTTGGTCTAGGCCATGGCCAGGTAGGCCCATGATGAGGATAGCAGCCGATGCGGGCGCCCAGCTCAGTGCCTGGCCGGCGGCGATTTTCAAGATCGCGTCCCAAACGCCGGCTTGGCAGGCCGGTCAAGCTATCCGCTGCGCCAATTCCGGCGACTGAGCCGGCCGGCTTTGTGTTAATTTGCTTCCCTGCGCCCGAAGCGGGCGTTTGGGACAGCAGTTTCTGAACCTCAGGGTGGCTTCGATGGCATTAGCAAATGAGTTCACTTTGTTCCCGCTGGAGCACGATGTGCTGGCGGCTGGCGAACTGCTGAACGAGCGCGCGGACTGGAACTCCAGGCTGTACGTCGCTTGGGGGCTGCGCCAGCTCAATAGCCCGCAGGCGCTGAGCCTGGCCAACGGGCTGCAAGCGGAGCTGGAGCAGGAGGCGGAGCAGGTCGCTTTTGTCGACCCAGCGGCGCTGAGCCATATGCGCGGGCGCCTGTTCCTGATCCAGGCCGAGGTGGCGATTTTGACCATGCGCCTGGACGAAGCCGAGCCGCTGCTGGCCAAGGCGCAGGCCGAGTTTGCGGCCTACCCGAATGCGAGCGCCCAGGCCGATTTGCAAAGCCTGCGCGCCAGCATGCATGTCGACCGGGGCGAAGTCGACGCGCACCGCGAGGCGATGCAGAACGCGGTCGACCTGGCCGATCAGGCACAGGACAGCGAGCGCCAGCTCTACTACCGCGCCAGCCTGGCCAGGTCGGACCTGTTCCGGGATTTCGAACTGGCCCGCATCACCTGGTCGGAGCAGCTACCGCACAAGGTCGACGGCCTCAGCCCGCAGTGCAGCGCGGCCTTGGCCGACTACCGGGCGCTTGAGCATGGCCTTGCATCCGACTATCTGGAAGCTGCTCGCTGGCTGAACCTGGCCTATGAAGCCAGCCTCGAGTCGGGCCAGGTGCGCCGCGCCATCGCCGTGGCCTCCAATCAGGGCTACACCTACACCCAGATTGCCGACTTTGAGACCGCCTTGGCATGGCTGAAGAAAGGCCTGGCCCTGGCGCGCAAGGTGCGCTGGCCGGGCTCGATCGGCATGTGTCTGGCCCACACCGGCGAGGCGCTGCGGCGAGTCGGCCAGACCGGCTCCGCGCGCGAGCTGTTGCGCGAGTGTTTGCAAACACTGTCTCAACACCCGAACAGCCACACCTCGATGCTGGCGCTCAACTACCTCGGCCAGACCGAGCTGGATGAGGGCCATTTCGAGGTCGCGCTGCAGCATTTTGAAATGCTGGGCGAGCGTGAAATGCAGGCCCATGCCTCGGACATGCGCAACAACGTGGTCTTGGGCCGAGCGCGGGCGCTGATGCATCTGAACCGGCTGGACGAAGCCCGCGAGGTTGCGCTGGAAGCAGCCAAGGCCGCTGCCGTGCAGCAACAAAAATCAAGCCTGGTGGAGCTGCGCCAGCTGCTGGCGGAAATCGAAAAGCGCAGCGGCGGCACGCCCGAGGCGGTGCTCAACTGGCTGAATCTGGCGCTGGAGCAAGCGCAAGCACTGGAAGGCTTCCAGGTGCCGCCCAGCCTCTTGGACGCCGCCGCCGAAGCCCTCGACCAAGCCGCTCGCCCGCAAGAGGCCTATGCCATGGCCAGGCGGGCCGCCATTGCGCGCCAAAACAGCTGGAATATCTCCGCCAAACATGCACGGCAACAGATCGAAATCGCCCGCAATGAACGCCAACATGCCCGGGCCTTGGCGCATGCCAAGGAGACTCGGATGAACAAGCTGCAGACGGCGCATGAGGACTTGCAGCAGTTGGTAGTCCTGAGCCGCGAGCTGTGGCGCCAGCCCAGCCCCGGCATGATCTTCACCGCCCTGGGCCGCGCGCTACGCTCGGTGCTGGGCGTTGAGCTCTTGGCCAGCTACCGGCCCGACCCCGCCGGCCGCGCGCTGCGCCTGGGCGAATCATCCAAGGGCGAGCATGAGGATCTCGCGCTGAGCGTGGCGCTGGATGATCCCAGCCACCCCTGCGCGGCTTGCAGCCGCGATTGGTCGGAGCGGCAACAGCCGCTGGCCTCGGGCCTGACGCGGGTTTTCGCGCCCATGGTCGGCGACGACGCCATCCCCGGCGTGTTGGTGCTGGACCTCGCTCATGGTCAAGCCTGGGGCGCCCGTGAGCAAGGCATCTTGCGGCACCTGAGCACCGACGCCGCACTGGCCTTTAAGCGCAGCCTGGCCTGACATGCCCGGTCGCTTGAGCAGCTACTGCGCGCCCGAGTAAAAACGCACGCCGCCCTGCCCGACCACCTTGGCCTCATACATGGCCTTGTCGGCCTTGGCCATGATCTCGATGCGCGTCTGGCCGTCCTGCGGATAGCGGCCAATGCCTATGCTGGCCCCCAGGCTGAGCTCCTGCCCTTGATAGGAAATTGGCGCGGTCAGCCCGTTCAAAAGCTTGTCGGCGATGCCCAGCACATGCTCCTCGCCGGTCTGCGTGTCCAGCAGCACCACGAACTCGTCGCCGCCCAGGCGTGCCACCGTGTCGACCTCGCGCATCATCCCTTGCAGGCGGCCCGCGATGATTTTCAGCACGGCATCCCCGGCGTCATGGCCATAGCGGTCGTTCAGCTGCTTGAAGCGATCCAGGTCGATGAACAGCACACTGATGCCGCCACCGTGGCGCCGCGCGTTGGCGATGGCTGCGTCCAGCCGCTCTTCCAATAGACGTCGGTTCGGCAGTCCGGTCAGCATGTCATGCTGGGCCAGATGCTCCAGCGCCTCCTGCTTGTGCAGCAGGTCGGCCAATTGCTCGGTAATCTGCGCCTGCATGCGCGCAAAACTGCGCGCCAGGCTGCCAATTTCATCCTTACGCGCCAGCGGCAAAGGCCCCGAAGGCTGGCCCTCGGCAAAGCGCTGCGCCGCCGCGCTGACGGCGTTAATGGGCCGCGTGATCGCGCGCGCCAAGCCTACCGCCAGGAATAGACACAACAAGCACAACAAGGAGACGATCTGCAGCAGCTGTTGCGCCAGGGGCTGGCTGCGGCTCAAGACATCGGCCAGCGGTTGCGCAACGCCCAGCACCATGCGGCTCTCGTTCGAGCGCACCTTGATGGGCTGGCCGATAAAGGCCGCCACCCTCGGCGGATAGTCAGCGTCCTTGCCTGCGGTCTCGAACACCGCGGCATTGACTTTGCCGCTGACGACCTCGGCCGTTTGCGGCATTTCGTCTTGTATCAAGGCCCGCTGGCCGCGGTCGAAGCCGAAGGTCTTGCTGGCATCCGGATGAATCAAGATGTCGCCTTCGCCATTGACCAAAAAAACCTGGTACCCCGTTGGCAGGTCGGCTTGCAGCAGTGCGAACATGCCTTTCAAATCGATGTTGACGACGATCAAGCCCAGCGCCTTGTCTGCGCCTTCGGCCCTGACCGGCATCGCCAATTGCAAGGTCGGCTGCTCCTGCCCGGCATTAGGGCCTAACTCATGATTGATGCTGACCCGTGACAGATAGGTTTCACCGGTGTCCAGCTTCAAGGTGTCAGCCACATACTCAAAATGCCCCTTCTCCTGCAGCGCATCGCCGCTGACACGCAGCAAGCCGGATTGAGCACTGTCGACCCGCACTCGCTCCAAGCCATAGTCACTGGCAGCGATCAGGCGCAGCTGAAAGTAGGAGGGGTTGGCCCGCATCAGCTGGGCGAACAGGGTCGCCATTTGATCCGCCGCTTGATCTGCCGCTGGGCCCGCATCAGCAGCTCGCAAGGCCTGCAGCGCGGCCGGATGAGTGGCCAGCACTTGCAAATTGCGGCTGATCTCCTCGCGGCTCAGCGTGATGCGCCGCGCCAGCACACGGGTCGAGGTCAGCAACTCTTGGCGGGCCGACTTGAGCAAGATATCGCGGCTGGCTTGATAGGCATAGAAGCCACTCATGCCGGCCGCCACCACGCCCACCACCGCCAGCAGCACGCCCAGCTTGAAGGCGATGCCGTACTTCATGGCGCCAACACCTTGGCCGCCCGGTCGCCCGACAGGATGCGGTGCCAGAGATGATTGCGGCGCGCTTCGTTTTCCACCGTCTGCAGCCAGATCAGCTTGTCACCTGCTGGATAGTCGGGCGTTTCTTGCGTCGTATTGCCCAGGCCCTGGCGGCTGCTCAGCAGCTGGCTGGCCGACTCGCCCAGCAAATGATTGATCCAAGCATGGGCCAAGGGGGAATTTTGCTGGGCGGCCCGACTGATGACCCAGCAGTCCAGCCAGGCCAGCGCGCCTTCTTTGGGAATGACGTAGGCCGCGTCCACGCCCGCCGCCTTGAGCAGCAGCAATTGTTGACGGCCGAAATTGGCGAACATCAGCGCCGCCTGGCGGCTCTTGAACAGGGCCACCGATTCTTCCGGCTGGGTGTAAAAGCCCGCCGCATTGCGCCGCAGTGCGATCAAGCGATCCACCGCCGGCGCCCAGTCCTTGTCGCTCAGCCGGAAGGGCACCGGCAGATTCAGGGCCTGCGCCGCCAAGGAAAAATTATGCGTGCCGCCGTTGTAGGCGACGACCCGGCGCGACAAGCCGGGGTCCCACAGCGCAGAAATGCTGTCCGGAGCCCGCTGCAGCTGCCGGCGGTCATAGATCAGCCCCATCTCGGCAAAAGCAAAGGGCACGCCCAGCACATCCTGGCCCGCGTTCAAGCCCGGGATGGCCGCCGCTTGACGAAAGCGCGGCAACTGCAAGGCCAGATTCGGGATCAAGCCGCGCTCAATCGGCGCCACCAAACCTTGGCCAATATAGCGCTGCAGCTCGGCGGTATTGACGGCGAAGACATCGAAATTCGCACCCTGCTTGGCATTCATCTTCTGCCACAGATCGAGGTCGGAATCGATCAGCGTCAACTCGACGCTGGCACCGCTGCTTTGCTCAAAGCTCTTGATGACCTCGGGCTCTGCATAACCCGGCCAGGCCAAGACGCGCAGGCGCGGCCTGCTTTGCGGCGCGGCGAGGGGGCGCCGGGACATCAGCCCCAAGCCAAGCCCCATCATCAATTTACGTCGCTGCTGTTGCATATCGCCTCTTTGGCCTCGATCTGCGGCTTAGAACCTCGCCTTCAACTCAGAGTGTGCCGTAACGCAGCGTTCAGACGCGGTTTCAGCACGACAAGATGTCGTTTACTGTTCACTTCTGCGCCTTTTAGGCCAGCACGGGCTCTGGCCCGCTCTTGCTGGCCGCTGGGTCTAGGCCCACAATCGCCTTCGGCCAGATCCACATCCGCAGCGAGGAGTAGTTCATGAGCAAGCCGATTTCGCCCGCATCTCAAGCCAATCAACAGCAGCAACAGGCCCAAGTACAGGCCAATGCTGCCGCACAAAAATCCAACGCGGCCCGCCAGGCCCAGGCCAAGCAGGCAGCTGCGCAAGCGCAGGCCCCCGCTCCACCTCCTCCGCCCAAGCCCTCGCCTCCTTCTGCAAGCTCGGGCAATCGGCTCAATGTGGTCGCCTAAGGACGATTCAAGAACAGGCGCTTCAGCCCCTCCAGCAAGAGCAAGACCACGCCGCCCAGCAGCAAGGAGGCGGCCAACAACTCGGTCGGTGGCAACTCGAACTTGAACACCTCGCGCAGGGGCGCCAGACCCAGGGCCAGCGCCAGCAAGGCCGCTGTTGCCGCCACCATCCACCCCAACATCCGGTTAGGCCGCAGCCAGCCCGCGAGCAGCGGGCCGCTGTAGCTGCGGTTGGCCAGGATCAAAGCGATGTCACAAGCCACCAGGGCCACAAAGGCCAAGGCACGCGCGGGCTCGGGGGCCACGCCGTAAGACAGCAAAGCGGCAAACCAGCCGCCCACCGCCAGCAAAATCAGGCCGCCTTGCAAAAAGCTCCAGGCCAGCAAGCCTTTGGAGAACAAGGGCGCTGCCGGGTCGCGCGGCGGGCGCGCCATCACACCGGCCTCTTCGGGCTCGGCCTCGAACACGATCGAGCAAACCGGGTCGATCAGCAACTCCAAAAAGGCAATGTGCACCGGTGACAGGATCAGCGGCCAGCCCAAGAGCAGCGGGAGCAAAGACAGGCCGGCGATCGGCACATGCACCGCCAGCACAAAGGCCATCGCCTTGCGAAGATTGTCAAAAATTCGCCGCCCCAGGCGCACTGCTTGCACGATGGCGGCGAAGTTATCGTCGAGCAACACCAAGCTGGACGCTTCGCGCGCCACATCGGTGCCGCGCCCGCCCATGGCGATGCCGATATGGGCGGCCTTCAGCGAAGGCGCGTCGTTGACACCGTCGCCGGTCATCGCCACCACCTCGCCCTGCGCTTTCAACGCTTCCACCAAGGCGAGTTTTTGCGCCGGCTTGATGCGGGCGAACACCTGCGTGGCCTGCAGCTGACGGTCCAGTTCAGCGGCACTCAATGCGCCCATCTCGACCCCGGTCAGCGCGGCCGGACTGCTGGCGAGACCGGCCTGCGCGGCGATGGCCAAGGCGGTGGCAGGGTGGTCGCCGGTGACCATCAAGACCCGGATACCCGCAGCGCGGCATTCGGCAATCGCCGCCGGCACCTCGGGACGCAGCGGGTCGGCAAAGGCGGTCAGGCCCAGCAATTCGAAGTCAAAACCGACTGGATCGGCGGGCCAAGGCACAGCCGGCCAGTGATGGGGCCAAGTGGAACGGGCGACGGCCAAGACCCGCAGCCCGCGCGCGGCCATCGCCTCGGTCTGCCGCAACAAGGCCTGGGTTTGTGCGTCGCTGCAGCGGCACAGCCCCAGCACCGCCTCAACTCCACCCTTGATCGCCACCACAAAGCCGACGCCCTCGCCCTCGCCACCAGCAACATCGTCACGGCGCCACACATGGGTCATCGCCGGCAGTTCGGGGCTAAGCGCATATTCATGCTGCAGGGTCCAGCTCGGATGCTGCGCGGTGGCCGGCAGCTGAGCTTGGCCCAGCTCCACCAAGGCCTTCTCCATCGGGTCAAAGGGATCACGCTCGCTGGCCAGCACGGCGTATTCGAGCAGCAGATGGAAGGACGCGGGCAAGGCCGGCTCATCCGCTTGCCAAGTTGACGATTCGCCGGCGCTTGTCGCATCTGCACCAGCAGCGAGGGTCAACTCGGCCACCGCCATCTTGTTGACGGTCAGCGTGCCGGTCTTGTCGGTGCACAGCACGGTGGCTGCGCCCAACGTTTCAATCGTCGCGGCGCGCCGACTCAGCACGCGCTGGCGCGACAAGCGCCAAGCGCCCATGGCCATGAAGACCGTCAGGATCAGCAAGAACTCCTGCGGCAGCATAGACATCGCCAGCGTGATGCCCGCCAGCAGGCCCGCCAACCAGTCGCCCCGCAGCAAGCCATAAATCAGCACCAGCGCGGCACTCAGGCTCAGGCCCAAGACCGAGAACAGCTTGACCAAGCGCCTCGTTTGCTGATGCAGCGGCGTTGGCGGCGCCTCGATCTCGGCCAGCGACTTGCCAATGCGGCCCATCTCGCTGCGCGGCCCGGTGGCCGTGACCCGCGCCCGCCCTTGGCCGCCCACCACCAAGGCGCCGGCGAAGACGCGGTGCTCCTCGGCGTCGGAGGGGCCCGGCGGCGCCCGCTTAGACAGCGGCAAGGACTCGCCGCTCAGCAGCGACTCATCGCATTGCAAGTCATTCGCCTCCAACAGCAGCGCGTCGGCGGCCACGCGGTCGCCCTCGGTCAGCACGAGCAGGTCACCACGCACCACCTCCCGGCCGGCAATACGCTCAAGCTGGCCGTCACGAATCACCAGCGCGCGCGGGCTGGTCAGGTCGCGCAGCGCTTCCAGCACGCGCTCGGTGCGCTGCTCCTGGCTGACGCTGATGATCACCGTCAGCAGCACAAAGGCCAGCAGCATCAAGGCCTCGCCCCGGTCGCCCAGCAGCAGGTAGATGGCGCCCGCCGCCAGCAGCAGTTGCAGCATAGGTTCGCGCGCCAAATCGGCCAAGATATGCCAGACCGTGCGCTTCTTCGGCGGGCTGAGCTCGTTGGGGCCATCCTCCAGCAAACGCTGCGCAGCCTGAGCTTGGTTCAGGCCCGCAAAAGGGTCAATCTCGTCTTTGTTTTGCATGCAGATGATTGTCGACTTGCCCCAGATCAAGGCACTGATGTAGCGCAAGGCAGCGGCTGAAGCAGCCTTAAGACTGCCCTAAGACTGGGCTAGCAAGATGCAGTTCATGAACACGCGCACACTCCTTTTCAGCGGGCTGCTGGCTCTTTTGACCGCCCTCGCCGGCATCGCCAAGGCCGCATCTGCCGACTTGTTGGCCGATTACAGCGCCCAGGCAGGCCGCAGCGCCGACCCCAAGCTGGGCCAACGCTTTTTCACCGTCACCCATGGCGGGGAATGGAGCTGCGCGTCCTGCCACCAGGCGCTGCCCAGCGCAGCGGGGCGCCATGCCGGCACCGGCAAGCCGATTGACGCCTTGGCGCCGGCCTTCAACCCCAAACGCTTCAGCGACCCCGCCAAGGTCGAGAAATGGTTTCGGCGCAACTGCAAGGATGTGCTGAGCCGCGAATGCAGCGCCGCCGAAAAGGCCGATGTGCTGGCCTGGCTGATCACGCTCAAACCCTGAGGAGAGCCACATGATGAAAACTTCACTGCTGTTGCCCTGGCTGGCCCTGACGCTGCTGGCCGCCGGCGCGGCTCATGCCGATGACGATGGCCGGCGCGGCGCATCCGTCCCCTTGCTGCCCAAGTATCAGCAAGAGTGCGCGGCCTGCCATCTGGCCTATCCGCCGGGCATGCTGCCGGCAGCGTCCTGGCAACGCCTGATGGCAAATCTGCCCAAGCATTTTGGCTCCGATGCCTCGCTGGATGCAGCCAGCGTGAACGAGTTGAGCCGCTGGCTCGTCGGCAATGCCGGCACCTACAAGCGCGTGGGCTACGCAGCGCCGCCCGCCGATCGCATCACGCGCTCGGCCTGGTTTGTGCGAGAGCACGACGAAATCTCCGCCGCCACCTGGCAGCGCGCCAGCATCAAGAGCGCCGCCAACTGCGCCGCCTGCCACACCACCGCCGAACAAGGAAACTTCAATGCACACCGCATCCGCATCCCCAAATGAATCGCCGCTGGCGACGCCGGGCCACCCGCCCAGCCGCCGCGTCATCGACGCACCGACCCGGGCGCTGCACTGGCTGCTGGCCTTCAGCTTCACCGGCGCCTACCTGAGCGCCGAAAGCGAGCGCTGGCATTTGCTCCATGTCACGCTGGGCTACACGGTCTTGGGCCTGGTCTTGGCCCGGCTGGCGTGGGGCTTGGTGGGGCCCAAGCGCGTTCGCCTGTCGGGCTGGTTCAGCAAGCTTCGCGGCCTGCCGCAGCAGTTGCTGGCCTGGCCGCAGGGCAAGGGCAATCTGCTCGCCAGCTACCAGGGGCTGAACACCTTGGCGGTGGTGGCGATACTGCTGGCAGCCCTGACGGCCGCGCTCAGCGGTGTCGGCTTGGAGCAGGCTTGGTGGGGCAATCGCTGGGAAGATGCACTGGAGGAATTGCATGAGCTGCTGGGCAATGCCAGCTTGGCAGTCGTGCTGGCTCATCTGGCCTTGATCGCGGGGGTGAGCCTGCTGCGCCGCCACAACCATGCCGGCCCCATGCTGAGCGGCCGCTCGCCCGGCAAAGGTCCCGATCTGGTCAAGCAGAATATGAGCCCGCTGGCCCTGCTCCTAGTTGCCGTAGTCATGGGCTTTTGGTGGTGGCAATGGCAGGATGCACCGTCCAAGTTGTCGGACCGCCCCGGGATCAGCGCCCGCCATCAAAGTAGTCACGATGATGACGATTGACGGCGTGCAGGCTCAATAATCAGCCCATGCGAATCCTGCTTGCCGAAGATGATGCCTTGCTGGGCGATGGCCTGCGTGCCGGCCTGCGCCAGCAGGGTTTTGTGGTGGACTGGGTGCGCGACGGCCTGGCCGCCGAGCGCGAGTTGCGCGCTGAAGCTGCAAATTATGCGGCCGCCGTGCTGGACCTGGGCCTGCCGCTCAAGGATGGGCTGGACGTGCTGGCCGGCCTGCGCCGCGACCAGATAACGCTGCCGGTGCTGGTGCTGACCGCCCGCGACGCGGTGCCCGATCGCATTCGTGGCCTGGATCTGGGTGCCGATGACTATGTGATCAAGCCGGTCGATCTGTTCGAGCTGGGCGCCCGGCTGCGTGCGCTGGTGCGTCGCTCCGCGGGTCAGCCGCAAGAGCTGCTACGAGCGCAGGATGTGCTGCTCGATCCGGCCGCCCGCACCGTGCTGCGCGGCGGTGCTGCGGTGAGCTTGTCGACCCGCGAATTCGATCTGCTGCAGGCCATGATGCTGGGCGCCGGCCGCGTGCTGTCCCGCGAACAGCTGGAGCAGCAACTCTATAGCTGGGGCCAGGAGGTCGACAGCAATGCGGTCGAGGTCCACATCCACCATTTGCGCCGCAAGCTCGGGGCCGATTTGATACAGACCGTGCGTGGTGTCGGTTATGTCTTGTTGCGTGAGGCAGCGCCTTGATGCTGCGCGGTCCCAAATCGCTGCAGGGGCGGCTGCTCGCGCTGGTGCTGAGCGCGGTGCTGCTGATCTGGCTGGGCCTGGCCGCCACCGTCTGGCTGGATGCGCGCCATGAACTCGATGAGTTGCTGGACGGCCATCTGGCCCAGGCGGCCGCCTTGCTGGTGGCGCAACAACAGGGCGAGGCGGAAAGCGACGAACGAGCGATCGACGCCCCGACCCTGCACCGCTACGCCAACAAGGTCGCCTTCCAGGTTTTCCACGAGGGGCAGTTGCTGCAGCGCTCGGCCAATGCACCGGCGACACCGATGATTGCGTTTGACGAGGGATTTCGCCAGGGTTTGCGCAGCACCGTGATCGAGGGCCAGCGCTGGCGCGTGTTTGCCGCCTTTGGGGCCGAACGCGATGTGCAGGTCTATGTGGGCGAGCAGATCGATTCGCGCCTGGCCATCCTGTGGGCGGTCTTGCGCGGCGCGCTTTGGCCGATGGCCTTAGCCCTGCCCTTGCTGGCGCTGGCGGTGTGGTGGGCGGTCTGGCGCGGCACGGCACCGCTGCGCGAGCTCGGCAGCAGTTTGGCCGACCGCTCAGCGCTTGATCTGGCGCCGCTGACTCCAGTGGACGCGCCGACCGAGATGGCGCCAATGTTGCAAGCCATGAACGGCCTGTTCGAGCGCATCAGCGCGATGATGCAGGCCGAGCGTCGCTTCACCGCCGACGCCGCGCATGAGCTGCGCACGCCGATCGCGGCGATACGCACACAAGCGCAAGTCGCGTTGGCCGAGCCCGATGCCGAGCTGCGCCGGCATGCGCTGCAAGCGACCCTGCTCGGCTGCGACCGCGCCACCCGGCTGGTCGATCAACTGCTGACGCTGGCGCGGCTGGAAGGGGGCGAACGGCCGCCCTGCCTGCCGCTTGATTTAAGCGCATTGCTGCGCCAAGTGCTGGCCGACCTGGCACCGGCCGCCCTGCAACGCCGGCAAGACCTGACCCTAGATTTGGAGCCCGGACCTGTGCCCGAGATCGCCGCCAATGAGCCCTTGCTGCGAGCCTTGCTGCGCAATCTGATCGACAACGCCTTGCGCTACAGCCCGGCCGGCGCGCGCATCGATGTGAGCTTGCAAGCCCATGCAGGCCGGCTTCAGCTGCAAATCAATGACAGCGGGCCGGGCCTTTCGGACGCAGAACTGCAGCGCCTGGGTGAGCGCTTCTACCGGGTGCTGGGCAATGAAGCCAGCGGCAGCGGCCTCGGTTGGTCCATCGTGCGGCGCATCGCCGAACTGCATGACGCAGCGCTGCAGGTGGGGCGCAGCGAAAAGCTAGGCGGTCTGGAAGTGCGGCTTGATTTCCACGCGTCTGCGCAGACACATTAGTTCAAACGCATCACGCCCGGATAAGGCTCGCTCTCGCTGATCAGCTGAGTGACATCACGGCTGGACTGCTTGGCCGTCAGCACGTCCACCGTCACCAAGCGCCGAGCCGTATTGCGCCCGCCGGCGTCGTAGTCGAACACGACCAGGGCAAGCACATTCTCTTTGGCCTCGGCCAAGTAGCCGCGCACCACCGAGCTGGCCGCATTGGCCGTGCGCAGATCGGCGATCAAAGCCACCGACTTGGCGGCAGGATCCAACTTCATCAGCTTGCCGTTCGATGTGCCGTAAGCCAAGACGCCACTCTTGAGCGAAAAAATTCGCGTCGAGGGCACGTCGCTCAAACCGCTGACGAGCGGCGTTATCACCGGCTTTGCCTTGCACAAATCGGCGTCGGCCACACCCTTGTCCACCTCGAAGACCGTGCCTTGGTCGGCATCGGCGAGCTTGGCCGTGGCCAGATACATGGCCTTGTTCGCGGGCGAGTAGCTGGCGCCATAGACGATGCGATGGGCATTGCCAAAACCGGCTTGCGCGGGGCCCAAGGCATCGGACCGGATGAAGGCCGCCGGACTATCAACGCGCATGCAGGCGAGCGTGACGTCGGCATAGCCCTTGGCGGCATCGACATTGGCCTTCCAAAACGGCAGATAGAGCGCCGTACTGCCACGCCCGGCCAAGGCAAAAGGGTCGGCCGGAAAGCTGGTTTCATCACAACGCTCGGCCTTCAGCGGCAGCAACTTGCCACTGCTTGCATCGATTTTGTTGAAGGCGCGGCAGTCACCGAAGCCGTCGTTGAGGTTGTAAACAATCGCCTCCCACAAGCTGCCGTCGTCGAGCTTGACCCGCTCTTGCGAGAACGCCTTGATGGCGCGATCCTGCGACACGCTGCGCAGCATTTGCTTGGTCTTCAAATCGAACCAGGCATAGCCCTGTTGTGAGGCCAACATGCCCGGGCCACCGGCATAGCCGCCGACGCCTTCGTAAGCCTTCTCGGCCTTGGGGTTGGGCGCGGGCGCGGCGGCCAGCACGCGAGCCATGGCCTGGCCATTGCCCAAGTCCAGCAGCGGGCCCAGCGGATGCGCGCCGCTCTTGGGATCGAGAGGCAAGGTGGTCGTTTTACCGGTGGCACGGTCGTATTTGTTCAGCACCGCCGAGTAGCCCTTCACCATCGCGCCGAACCAGACCACATAGCGGTCGGCCATCGGCTCGGTCATCGCAGCGCCCACCGCCGGGTCGCCCAGGAACAGACGACCGCTGCTGGTCATATCGCCCTTGGCCAATATTTGCTGAAAATAGCCCGTCACCGGATCCAACTCCTCCAGCGTCGAATCGGCAAGACAAGGCACCGTGACGGATTCGCTGCAATCGGAGCTGAGGTCACCACCATTGATAAAGACGCGCCGCGACGCCAACGAGGAGGTTGACCCATTGATGAACTTGCGCTCGGGGTAAAAGTTATTGAGCATCGCCTGCTGGGTAAAGAAGCCGTTGGCGGTGTAATGGAAGATGCGCGGCGGCGAGTCGGGCACGGTGTCGGAGCCGTTCAGGCCGGAGCACATGGCGATCGAGTCGCCGCCCAGGTTCAGCGGCAACAGGCCTTGCAGGCGGAAGCACTGCTCGGTCGCGCCGAAATACAGCCGTGGGCCGCCATCGCCCCCGGCATAGAAATCCAGCATGCCGCCACCGACGCTCTCGGTTGTCCAGCGGACGGCTTTCTGGCGGCTGTCCCAATACAGCTGGCGGCCCAGATGCAGCAGCGGGTCGAAGGTGGTGTAGCCATGGCTATAGGACCAAGGCTTGGCCAGATCGCTCGCATCGCCGGGCTTCAAGGCAAACATGCGGCCCATGATCTTGTCTATGGTCTTGCCGTCTATCGTGGCCAGATTGCAGTTGCGCGGCTCGGTCGGATTGCTGGCCAGCGACACATCGTAGGCGACGCCCTGCACGGCCATATAGACCACCGCTTTGCCGGCGGGGTCCTGGCCCCAGACCATTTCAGAGATCTGATCATCGCCGCTATTGCGCAGCGAGTCGCAGTAGTTGCCGCGTGATTTTTCGTAGTCGAAGAAGCTGTAGGCCAGACTGTCTTTCAGGTAGTCGGCACTCTTTGGATCGAGGTTGATGTGGATCAGCGCACCTCGATCATCGACGCCGCCGTAGCTGCTGCGCAAGAGCATCGCCTTGCCGTCCGGGCTCAGCAATGGCCGCCTGAAAAAGCCGTTAGGCGCCTCGAAATCGAAGGTCTCGCCATTGACGCCCGTCACCTTGGGGTAGCTGCGTCGAGGCAAACTCTTGAGCAGGGTGAGTTTGTCGGTGGACGGGTCGAAGCTGATCAACATGCCCAATTTGTCCGCGCCGGCACCGTTGAGCAGCGCATAGAACTTGTTGTCCGCGCTGTTGAAGACCAGCCCGTGGCCGCTAGCCCGGACGCCGCGAATCCACGCCGTACCCTCGAACTTTGCATAGGCGGTCGCCGCAGCACCGGCCTCCAGCGACAACTCATTGATGGCGCCCAGCAAGCTGGCCCCGCCGTCCACGCTGCTCAACAGCAGCGTCGGATCGGCGACCACGACGGGCGGCGGTGGCGGCGTGACCGCCGCGACATCGTCTTGATGCCCGCCATGACTGCAGGCCACCAACAAAGCGGCTGTCATGCTGAGCCATCGGCGCAAAGGCCATGATGCGGACGAAGGCGCAGGAGAAGAGGCGGCGAAAGCGCCACGGCCAAGCTGAGTCATCATGAACACCCTTCATTTGCGTACGAAGTGAGTCACAAATAGTCGGGCCGCACGCATGGCCAGATGTCTTGAAATCAAGGGCAATAGCAGCTCTTTTGCAGCGATACCCTGATCAACGCGTCGCCAAGCCAGGCCGCAAACGCACTACTCGTCGAATCTATCGGATCAAGCTCAGCTTGAGCTCAACGACTTGGCCCGATTTGTTCGACCACATCCAGCAGTAGTCCTGCTCGCTGACGATCTTCAACAGACCCGAAGCGGCGGTGGCACCCTCCACCTTGGCCGGGTAGGTCACCTTCTCACCTTCATGAAAATGGATGTTGAAGTTCAGCGCTCGCTCGGCACTGAACTGCCAGCTGACCGGTTTGGCTTTGTCCAGCTTGCCGCAGATTTCGACAAACTTGCCCGCAGCCAATGGCTTGGCATGCTCAAACCGCCCGGCCTCGGTCCATTGAATCTCAATCAACTCGGCTCGCGCTTGGGCGCCGAGCAAGGCAAGGCCGAGCGCCAAGCCGGCGGTCAGCGCTATCGACCGCCGCTTCATTTGATTGCAAAACGGACCGTCACCGTCTTGCCTTCAACATTGCTCAAGGTCGCCACCACCTTGGCACCACTGGCGATTTTGATGCCGTGGGCTTCGAGTTTGTTGTCACCAGCGGCCTTGAGCTCGGCCTCGCTCTTGGCTGTGCCATTGAGCACCGTCAGCTTGCCGTTGATGCCCGCCGAGCTCATCGGCTCGTCATGGTCAACCAGATAAAGCAGTGCGCCATCGGCCAGCAACACCAGCTCGAAGCTGACGTCATTGGCGACCTGCACCACGCCGCCATGCTGCGGCTTGGCCGCACCATGCGCGTTGGCTGTGTTGAGGGTCAGAGCGCTCAGACCCAGAACCAGGGCTTGAGCCCAGTACTTCATAGTCAGCATATTGAATTCTCTCGATTGAATGCGGCGCACTTCAACATGAGGCGCCGCTAGACCTTATTATCAAAACGCCTCGCGCCCCTGGGAACTGGCGTCGCCGGCTTCGCCGCCCTCATCGTCCTGCAGCAACCGCTCGGTCGCGTTGCGCCCGAGCCGCCAGAACAAGAGCGGCGTGAGCAAAGTATCGAGCAGGGTCGAGCTGATCAGGCCACCGAAGATCACCACCGCCACCGGGTGCAGAATTTCCTTGCCCGGCGCATCACCGGCGAACAGCAGCGGCGTCAGCGCGAAGGCTGCCACCAGCGCCGTCATCAAGACCGGCGTGAGGCGCTCCAGCGAACCCCGCACGATCATCTTCTGATCGAAGACTTCGCCTTCGAATCGGCACAGATTGATGTAGTGACTGATCTTCAGGATGCCATTGCGCGTCGCGATACCGGCCAGCGTGATGAAGCCCACCATGGTCGCCACCGACAGGCTGACACCGCTGGCCCACATCGCCGCGACGGCGCCGATCAAAGCGAGCGGAATATTCGCCATGATGATGGCCGCCAGCACGGCCGAGCGGTAGCGCGAGTAAAGCACCAGAAACATCATCGTCAGCGAGACGAGCGAGAGGCCCAGGATCAATCGCGTTGCCTGCTCCTGCGCCTGGAACTGCCCCTCCAGACTGATAAAGCTGCCCGTGGGCAGATTGGTCTTGGCGACCACCTGGCGAATGTCTGCAATCACATGGGCCATATCGGTTCCGGCAGCGCCGTCGGTATTGGCATAGACGACGATGCGGCGGCGTCCGTTCTCGCGACCAATCTGGTTCGGCCCGTCGGATTCTTCGACCGTCGCGAAGCTGGAGACCGGCAAGCGGCCGGCCGGCGTGTCAACCAGCATGCGGGCCAAGTCTTGCGGGCCGCGCTGGCCATCGGCCAAGCGCAGCACCAGGTCGAAGCGACGCGGGCCGTCGACGATCTGCGCGGCGTGGGCGCCATCGGTCAGCACCTGCAGCACGCGCACCGCTTCGCCCGGCGACAAGCCGGTCTGCGCCAGTCGGCGCGGATCAATGCGCACCAAAACCTGCGGGATCAAGACCTGTTTCTCCACCGTCAAGTCCACCAGGCCCGGAATGCCAGACAGTCCGACCCGCATCTGCTCGGCCAAGCCGCGCAGCGTGTCGGTGTCATCGCCATAGATCTTCACCGCGATCTGCGCGCGCACACCGGACAAAAGATGGTCGAGCCGGTGCGAGATCGGCTGGCCTATCGCCACTTGGGCGGGCAGCACCGCCAACTGAGCCCGTATCTTGGCCATCACCGCCTCGCGGTCCACGGCCTTGCCGCCGCGCGCCAGGTCCACATCGATCTCGGCCGAATGCACGCCCTCGGCATGCTCGTCGAGCTCGGCGCGGCCGGTGCGCCGGCCAACTTTCGTCACCTCCGGCACCTGGCTGATCAGCTGCTCGGCCAATGCGCCCATGCGATTGGACTCGGCCAGCGAAGTGCCGGGGTTGAACAAGAGCGAAAGCACCAAACTGCCCTCATTGAAAGCCGGCAAAAACGCGCGCGGGAAGAAGGGCACGCTGGCCACGGCCAGCGCCACCGCGAGGCCGGCCGCCAGGATCAGGGCGCGGGCGCGCGGGAAGGACCAATTCAAGAGCTTGGCGTCCCAGGCCTTCAACTTCAGCACCAAGGGGCTGTCGCCATGATCGAGGCGCTTCATGCCCGGCAGCAGATAAGTGCACAGCGCCGGCGTCACCGTCATCGACACCAGCATCGAAGCCAGGATGGAGACGATATAGGCAATGCCCAGTGGCGAGAACAAGCGCCCTTCAATGCCGGGCAGCGCGAACAGCGGCACAAACACCAGCACCACGATGACGGTCGCATAGACGATGCCGGAACGCACCTCGACACTGGCTTGGCGCACCACCTCCAAGATCGGCCGCGGCTGGGCGGCGGCGCGGTTGTCCTTCAGGCGGCGCAAGATGTTCTCAACATCGACGACCGCGTCATCGACCAACTCGCCGATCGCGATCGCCAGACCGCCCAACGTCATCACATTGATGGACTGATCCAGCCAGCGGAACACCAGCGCCGTAACGGCCAGGGACAGCGGAATGGCGATCAGCGAAATCAGCGTCGTACGCGCGGACAGCAAGAACGCAAACAGCACGATGGCCACCATGATGGCGCCGTCGCGCAGCGCCTCGCTGACGTTGCCTATCGAGGCCTTGATGAAGTCTGCCTGGCGGAACAAGACCACCGGTGCCGCCAAGCCCGGCGGCAGGCCCGGCTTGAGTTCAGCCAAGGCCGCTTCGATCTGGCCGCTCAGGCGCACCGTGTCGGCGGCCGGTTGCTTTTGCACGCTGACGATCACCGCCGGCGCGCCCATGTAGCCGGCGTCTCCACGCTTGACAGCGGCCGCGAAGCGCACCGTGGCCACCTGCTCCAGCAAAACGGCCCGGCCGTCTTTCCAGGCCACGGCGACGCCGGCCAGATCCTCTATCTTGTTGCTGCGGGCCAGCAGGCGAATCAGGTACTCACGGCTGTTCAGATCGACAAAGCCGCCGCCAGCATTGCCGGCATAACCGCGCAAGGCCTGCTCGAGCTGACTCAGCGACACGCCCAGCTGCGCCATCCGCAGCGGGTCAGGCTCGACCCGCATCTGCCGCACCTCGCCGCCGATCGGGATCACTTGCGCCACACCGGGAATCGCCAGCAAGCGCGGCCGCAGCACAAAGTCGGCGTACTCGCGTGCCGCCATGGGCGTGGCCTTGCCGTCCAGCGGCAGCGCGATCAGCATCACCTCGCCCATGATGGACGAGACCGGCCCCATCGTCGGCGTGACACCGGCGGGCAGGGTTTCGCGCAACTGACTCAAACGCTCGGCCACCAGCTGGCGGTTGCGGTAGATATCGCTGCCCCAATCGAACTCGGCATAGACGACGGACAGGCCAACCCCCGATGTCGAACGCACCCGCGTCACGCCGGGCATGCCGGTGAGCGCAGTTTCCATGGGGAAGGTGATGAGTTGCTCGACCTCCTCGGGCGCCATGCCGCCGGCCTCGGTCAGCACGGTGACCACCGGCTTGTTGAGGTCAGGGAAGACGTCGATAGGCGTGCGCCAAGCTGTGATGGCGCCGGCCACCATCAGCAAGGCCGCAAAGGCCAAGACGAATAGCCGGTTGTGCAGGCTGAATTTAACGATCCAATTGAACATGGCTCGGCCTATCTGATTTGCGCGATCAAGGCGGCGCCTTGAACGACGACGCGGTTGTCGGGCGACAGGCCGCTGGTCACCAAGACCCGGCTCGCGTCCAGCGGCTGCACTTGCACCGGCATGGACATATAGCGCTCGGCGCTGAGCTTGATCCAGACCACCCGCTCATTGGCCGGGTTACGCACCACCGCCTCGGCCGGCAAGACGATGCCTTTGCGACGTTCCTTCAGCGCCACCACCAGCTCCACCGGCTGACCCAGCGCCAAGCTGCCACCGCTCATCTGAGCCTTGAAACTCAGCGGCAAAAGCCCGTCCCGCAAGGCCAGCGCGCCACCCAGAAAGTGCAGCTTGACACCCGGCAATCCGGCGAGCTCCGCACCCGCAATATGCGCGGCCAGCGTAGCGTCTGGGGTGCTCGCCTCCACCATCAGGCGCGCCGGGTCGACCACTTCGACCAAGACCTCGGAGGGCTCGACGACACGCCCCACTTGCAGCTCGCTGCGTGCGATCACGCCAGACACCGGCGCGCGCAGCGGCGCACGGGCATCCAGGCTGGCGGCAACACTCTGCTCCCGCGCAGCCAATGACTGGGCCTCGACCCGCGCCGCCGCGATGTCCTTGGCCGGCACCGTGCCTTCGAGCGCCTCCAAACGCTTGACGCGCTGTTCCGCCAGTTCACGGCCAGCGCGCAGCTCGGCGCGCTGTGCCTGCTGCGAGGCGACGGCGAAGGGATCGGCATGATGGCGCACCCAGGCCAGGATCTCGCCCTGACGCACCGCTTGGCCGGGCACCGGCAAACCTTTGGGCCCGGCTTCGATGCGGCCACCATGGGTCGCTTGCACGCGCCCGCTGGCGTTCGGGTCGGCGACCACACGGCCGGGCAGCAGCAGCGTCGCGGCCGCTTCGCTCTCGGGGGCCAACACGGTTCTGATCCCCAAACGGCGCTGCGCCAGCTTGGGCATATTGACGCTGCCATCGGCCAGCCGAGCCAGACCATCGGCAGCGGCCACCGTCGGCGCATCCAGATGCTCACCGTTCGGGCCATGCGCGCCCGGCCCGGCCTGAGCCGGCAATACGGCCAGCACGGGCCAAAGCAGGCAAGCGCTGATGAATTTGCTCGTCAATGCCTTCATGTTTGTGCTCCCGAGTTCATGCCAAGTTTTCTGGCTTTGCGCACGCGCACCCAGCCGCGTGGTGCCAACAGCAGTGCCAACAGCAGCACGCCCCCACCCAACCAGCGCGCCCAAGCCGGGAAGCGACTCTCGCCGTGGCCGAACTCGGCATCGTGGTCCAGCCCGGCAGCATCTGCGGCCGAGGTCCGCAACACGCCATCCAGCAAGTCGGTTTCAGCGCCGGCCACGATGGTGATCAGCAATGGGTGCTCGCCCGGCGTCGCGAGCAGCTTGAGCAGGGCCGGGTCGCTCAGGACATAAGCGCCCGAGTCGGCCTGAAACTTGGCCTTGGCCTTGAGCGCGCCGGATTCCACTTCGACCTCGGCCTTGAGCACGGGCTCGTTGCTGGCGAAACGGTCGATCATGAGGGTCAAGTCAGCAGCCCCAAGCCGAGCGACGAGTTCGAACAAATCGGTCTGGGCTTCGACGCGCGGGCCTGCCGCAAGCGTAGCGCCGGCCGACGGCGCTTGATCGAGATGCTCGCCGTTCGGACCGTGGGCACCTGGGCCGGCCAAGGCCCAAGTGGCGGCCAGGCTGCAACACACGACGACACAGGCTTGGCGGATGCGCGCACGCCCTGCTGCTTGAAAAAGAGATGTATTCATGGAAAGAGGCCCAATGTTTGTTTGACCCGCGCCTGCGCCAGCGCATGGGCGGCAGCTTGGCGTTCGGCAGCGGACTCGGCTTGCGTGGCGGCACCGAGGGCACGCAGCAAGTCGGGCAGCGAGGTTTCGCCGAGCTTGAATGATTTGTCGAGCAAGCGCGCCCGCTCGCGCAGCAAGCTTGCGCGCTCGCGTTCGGCCGCGGCTTGCGCGGCGGCTGATTGCTCGCGAGCGCGTGCAAGGGCTTGCTCGCCTTCGATCTGCAGGCGGCTGCGCTGGGCGGTTGCGAGGGCGAGTTCTTGTTCGGCCAAGGCCGCCGCCAACTGCTGTGTTTGCTGCGGCGGCTCGCTGCCCAGAGGAAGGCGCAAGCTCAAAGCCACACTGCTTTGCGCCGACTGGCCCTGACCGGGCTGCTCTTGACGCATGCTGATGCCCAGCTCCGGCGGCGCGCCACGCTGCGCCTTCCCGAGCGCCACACGCTGACGCGCACGCTCGACGCTCAAATCGGCGAGCAGCAAGGCCGGATGCTCTGTCTCTTGCGCCCCGTCCTGCGGCACCAGCAAAGCCTCCGCTGCCGGCTCGACATGGAAGCCGGTCAGCAGCTGCCAGGTCGAGCGAAGCGCCAACAAGTTTTGCTCCGCTTCGGCCAGCAGCGAGCGCGCCGCCAGCCATTCGGCCTTGGCGGCCAGCGCGTCGGCCGGAGCCAGGTCACCGGCTTGCACCCGTCGCGCCACGTCGAGAGACAGTTGCTGCAGCAATTGCGTCTGCGCGTCGGCCACCGCCACGTCGGTTTGGGCGGCGCGCAAACCACCACCGAGCTCGCGCAGCTGGCCCAGCAGCCGCCAGCGGGCCGCGCGCTCAGCGGCCTGCGCCCAGTCTTGCTCGACCTGCGCCGCTTGGGCGCCCAGTTGGCGTTGCCCGGGACGCCACAGCGGCAGCTGCAAGCCGATTTCGGTTTCACGCGCACCTGCCGCAGCCGAGCCACGACCTTGGCGCTGCGACATTTCGAGCGCCGGCGCGCCCGCCAACCAGGCATCGGCGACGCGCCGCTCGGCATGGGCCATGCCGAGCTGACCGCGGCTTTCGGCGGACTCAAGACTGCGCGACCAGGCCGCGTCCAGCGCTTGCGCCAAGGTTGGCCTGGCGGTCGAAGTAGTAGAGATAGAAGTAGAAGTAGAAGAATGGCCAGAGTCGGCCAAAGGCTGGGCGAATGCCGCCGCAGCAAGGCAGGCACTAGCGAGCAGGCTCAGCACAGCCGAGCGAGCGCAACTAGGCCCTATCCGAGGATGGGTTTTCACGATAGTCCTGACAGAGACGAGAGCGGCAGGTGCTGACGCTAGGCCTTGGCCAAAAGCGTCTCTCAAAGACAGGAGTTCCTGCCGCCGAACGAAGGTTGCTCGCCGAGGCGAGCAAGGTCACTTGCGTTTCAGGCGCTCAGTCGAGGTGGTCGCTCAAGACCGGCCAGAAATGGCAGCGGCGCCGCAATAGGCAGCGGGGCCGAAGGGGCCACTAGGCCCAAGCCGGGCAGCAGTCTTGCCACCACGGGCAGCAGCGCCGGCGCATGCACGCAGGCGTCATCGATCAGATGCTGGGCCGAAGCCTGCGATTCGTCCAGTTGAAGCTCGGCATGGTCATGGGCGGCATGGTGATGCGCCGCACCCTCGAAGTGCAAGCTGGCATGCAGCTTTTCACTCGGACTGGCCATCAGCACCGCCGCACCCGCGCAGCTCAGCGCCTGCCAAAACAGGCAGAACATCAGCAAGTAGGCGGTGAAGCGGCGGTTCATGGGCGGCGAGTTTAGCGGAAGCTTCGCAAGAGCGCCGCCAAGACCGCTCAATTCCGGACTTTCTCCGGAGCAACCCTGATTACCATGGCGGCGGAAATAGCCGATCCTGACGACGCTCTCAGAACGGCCAAACAGCAAAGGACTGACATGAAATTTTCTTCTAGCTTCCTCGCATTGGCCGCCGGCCTGACCTTCTTGCTGAACGCCGGCCCGGCCGCCGCCGCCACGACGGTCATCACGTTTGAAGATCTCGTTGAAGGCACGCCGCTGAGCACACAGTACAACGCCCTGGGCGTGAACTTCGTCGCCAATGCCTTCAGCGGCATGGGCAGCTCAAGCTCGGGCCAAGCCTGGGCGAGCAACACCGATATGACGGTCACCGCCATTGACCTGCATGGCTTCGGCGGGCCGGCGCTGGTCAGTGGCAAGTTGCTACACAACTACAGCGGCTTTTTGAACGAAGACGGCGATGCCAGCTTTTGGATCAACTTCTCGGCACCGGTCGGCTCGGTCAGCATGGACTTTGCCGGCATCTCCAAACCCGCCGACACGCGGCTGTTTGTCTACAACGGCAGCACGCTGCTGGGTATCGTCAGTGCCTCAGGCTCTGCCGGCCAGCAAACACTGGGCTACTCCGCGACCAGCATCACCAAAATTGGCGTTGCGCCAGGCAGCGTCACTGACTGGGTAGGGGTCGACAACCTCAAATTCGAGGCCGCAGCCCCCGTGCCGGAGCCGGCCACTTATGCCTTGATGGCCATAGGCTTGGGCGCACTTCTGGCCAAACGACGCGGCGGCTCAAAGGCTTGACCTCGGGCGCAACTCGCGCAAGGCATCGGCGCCAATCCAGCGCGCAGCTTTTTCGGGCCGGTCATGCAATTGCTCGGCCAACTGAATGGCCAGCGGCAGCAGCACGCATGAGCGTTTGCCGATCTGCCGCAGCGCCCAGTTGACCGACTTCTTCACAAAATTCCGCTCATCATCGGCGGCTGCGGCGATCAAGGGCAGCAGCGCGATGAAGTCGGCGTCGGCTCGTTTTTTGTCGTGCACGGCCAGTACCGCCAACAGCGAAAAGGCCGCCCGTTTGACGAATTCTGCGTCGCTGTGCGCCCACACCGGGATGCGCGCCCAAGCCAGCGGTGAACGCCGAAACGCATTCAAACAAGTCTGATCGCAGACATCCCAGGACCGCATGCCCTCGGTCCAGTGATTCATCTCGCTCACGCTCAATTGCTTGGGATCGGCGAGCAGAGTGGCCAAGATTTGCGCATCCGGAATGGCCGTGTCCCACAGCACCAAGGCCATTGCGTGATCCATTCCAAGCTGCTTGGCCATTGCGCGCAGCGCCGGCACCGACAACCCCAGCCGCGCATCACCCGTCAGGCCGAATTTGACCATTGCGCCCAGCTGCTCGGGGCGCGCCTGCTGCTTCAATAATTGCAAGACCTGTTTGAGCTCGGCCATCATGGACTCCCAGTTTGGCCGGGCTCAAGGCCGAAGCCGTGCGCGGATGCGGCTCAGGCTGACCGGCGTGACGCCCAGATAGCGGGCCAGGTCCTTCTTCGGCAGGCGCTCGCTCAGGCTGGCATGGGCCTGCGCAAAGGCCGCGTAGCGCTGCTCGGGGTTCAAGGTCAACAGCTCACGCTCACGCGCCTCTTTAAGCGCCGCAAAGTGCTGCATCGCCCGGTACAGCGCCAGCAGCCAAGCGGGATGGCGAGCGGCCAAGGCTTCGAGTTCGAAGTAATCAACCCGCTCCAGGTCGCTGTCCTCCAAGGCCATCACATCGAAACTGCTCAGGCCACCGGCCTTCAACGCCGTCAGGCTGCCGAAGAACATGCCCTCGTGGCTGAAGGACTTGACCCACTCATCCCCATTGGCCAACAGGTAGTGCAGCTTCAACAAGCCCTTGCGCACCAGATAGACATAAGGGTGAGGCTGATCGGCCTCGAACAAGGTCTGGCCGGCCGCCAACTGGACCCGTTTCAGCTTCAGCCCCTCGCTTTCGGGCAAAGGCTGGCCGGCCAGGTTTTGCAGCAAGACCAGCAACAAGGCATCGCTGGCCGGCTTATCTTTTGTAAACGACATCGCGCTGCCGCCTCCCTAAAGTTCGTGGCATGCATTCAAACACATACCTCTGCACCTCAGCGGCAAGGCCGACGCAACTTTGGCTGGTCACCGGTGCCAGCTCGGGGCTTGGCCGGGCGATCGCCCTGCAACTGGCCGAGTCGGGTCAGCAAGTGATCGCCTGGGGCCGTGACGCCGCCCGCCTAGCCGACTTGCAAGCCAGCCACCCCGGCATTGTGGCCACCGCCCGCCATGACCTGGGCAGCATTGGCGACCTGGAACAAGCAGGCCTAGACACCGTCCGCCAATGGCCCGGCCTGAATGGCATCGTGCATTGCGCCGGCATTCAGCATGAGTTGCTGCTCGAAACACCGGGCTATGGCGCCGCCGACATCGAAGCAGAGTTGCTCGTCAATCTGGCCGCGCCGATCGAGTTGACGCGTGCGCTACTGCCGCATCTGCAGCGCCAGGCCAGCGCGCACATCGTCTTCGTCACCAGCGCCCTGGCCCATGTCCCGAAACGCAGATCGGCCACCTACAACGCCAGCAAGGCCGGCCTGAGCGCCTTCGCTTGCAGCCTGCGCGCGCAGTTGCGCGGCAAACGGGTGAAGGTCAGCGAATTGATCCCGCCGCTGGTGGACACGCCAATGACGGCCGGCCGTGGCGGCAAGCGCAAGCTGACGCCGGCGGTGGTGGCACGCAGTCTGCTGCGGGCCTTGCGCTCGCGCCGTCCGCCGGCGCAGATCTGGGTCGGCCCGGCGCGCTGGCTGCCCTGGCTCTTGCGCCTCGCCCCCACGACGATCAAACAAGTTTTTTTACGTTAATCACGCTGGAGAGAATCGCTATGAACACCTGTTTCATCCTCGTCAACGCGCTGCCCGCCTGGTTGCGCCTGAGCCGAGGCCAACGCGCCGAGGTCTTCGCCCAGGAAGTGCTGAGTCTGCTGCCTCAACACCCGGGCATTCAGCTGCGCCATTTCGATGCCGAGGCCTATTCGGCCGTCTGCAGCGATGTACTGATGTGTGAGGTGCCGGATGCCAAAGCGCTGCACTTCTTCATCGAAGGTCTGCGCGACTCGGCGATCTACACCACGCCCTATTTCGAGGTCGTCCACATCATCCCGACTTGGGAGGACGGCTATCGGGCCTATGAAGTGGCGCAGGTCCTTTAGCTTGGTCGACTCAGCAGCGGTTTTTGCGGCCGATGGTCAACAAGGCCAGCAGGCCGACGGCCATCAGCAACATGGTTTGCGGCTCGGGGACGGCGGCCAGCATTTTTTGGCCCAGAATTTGATGCGTCAGCGCCGAGGGGTGAAGGTCATCCCAATACATATAGCTGGCAGGGTCAGCGCAGCTGAGACCGGGCTTGCCCACAGAGCCGCTGAAGCAAGCGTCCGTGACATTGCTGAGGCCGTAGCTGGCGGGATTCGCGATCAGATCATGCTGGCTCGCGAAGATGTCGAAATAGCTGATGTGCACACCGGGCATCAGGCGCAGCTGATCAATGGCAAGACCCAGGCCTTGATTGAAGCCCATGGACAGCAGCTGCAAACTGCTTGACTGCCCGGACGCCAAACCACGCGGCGTGAAGCCCAGATCCGCCAAACCCGGCAAAAGGAAATTCCTTGCGCCCAGGCCATACAGCGTTTGCACACCTGTGCTCAGGTTGTTGATCGCGGTTTGCGCCACAGCGGCGGTAAACCCTTGATATTCAAAGTCATTCGCCCCTGCCCACAGGAAATACAGCGCATTGGCGTCGGCACTAGCGCCGCCCAGGCCCGCCTTGAAGGCGCCGACTTGCGACAGCACGCCCGTGTTTTGCAAGGGCCCAGGTATCCCCGCAGCCACGGCGGCGCCGTTCAACAAGCCTGTTTCCGCGCCGCCGTAAGCATAGTCATTGAGCGCCACACCCAAACCCTGCGCAAGGTATTCCACTGCGACCTGGCCATTGGAGAAGCGGCCGTTGTAATACGGCGCCTGCGGCAAAGCGCCGCCGGTCGCCAGCAAAAAGTTGCCGTTGTCGGACAGGCTGTCGCCAAAGGCGACGACTTTGGAATAGCTGAGCGCATGCGCAGGCAGCGCCGCCATAGTCATGCCGCCCGCAAGCAGCAGCGCAGCGGTGGCCCGGGCAAGTATTGAGTGTTGCATGCAGTTTCCTGGTTAGCAATTTAGGTGCGCTGAAGCATATCGGACGCATGCTGAGAACACCTGCATGTTTGTCACCTCAAACTAGGGGGCGGTCGGCACCAGCCTGTATGGCTGCGCGCAGTGATACAGCGCAGGCTTGGCCGCCTGTACCTGTACCTTGGCGGATTGCCTGGCGGCCACCACAGTCGAGGCCTTGCTGTTGGAGCCCAGACCATGTCCTTATCCCCCGCCGAATTACTGCCCTTGATGAGCTACTGCTTTGTGATGTCGGGCACGCCCGGGCCCAACAATGTGATGCTGGCCAGCTCGGGCGCCAACTTCGGCTACCGCCGCGCGCTGCCCTTGATCATCGGCATCCAGGTCGGCGGCGCCTTGCTGACTTTTGTCACCTGTCTGGGGCTGGGCAGCTTGTTCAACGCCTTCCCGGTCTTGCACCAGATTCTGCGGGTGGCCGGCGCGCTCTATCTGATCTTTCTGGCCTGGAAGCTCGGCACCATGAAAGTCGGCGACGCCGCCAAGCCGATGACCATCACCCAGGCTGCGCTGTTCCAGGCGGTCAACCCTAAAAGCTGGATGAAGTCCATCACGCTGGCCTCGGTCTTCATGCCGGTGGGTTTGAGCGTACCGGTCGGGGCGCTGCTGGTGACCGTCACCGGCGTGCTGGTCGGCCTGCCGATCTCCTCGACCTGGGCGCTATTCGGCGTCGCGATCCGCCGCTTGCTGGACGACCCGCTCAAGCGCCGCATCTTCAACCTGAGCATGGGTGGCACCTTGCTGGTGTTGGCGATCAGCTTCTTGCGCTAATCTCACGCCATGTTTTCCCTCGACCGCAATGCCGCCACGCCCTTGGCCGACCAGATCGAGTTGCGCCTGCGCGAGCTGATCACGGCCGGCCAAATGCCGGCCAGCGCGCGCCTGCTGTCGATTCGCCAACTGGCTGCGCAGCTGCAGGTCAGCCCCAATACCGTCGTGACCGCCTATGACAGGCTGGTCGCGCTGGGTCTGATCGAGTCGAGGGGGACGGCCGGCTATTTCGTCAGCGAAAGCTCGCGCCACTCGGCTCTGCCGGACGCAGCGGTGCTGGAGGCGGGCGAAGAACAAGAAGCCGTCTGGCTGGTACAGCAGTCCGGCGATCAACGTGCCGGCGTGCTGCTGGCCAGTGGCGGTGCCTTGCCGCCGACCTGGCTGGAAGACGGGGTGCCGGCCGCCGCCGTGCAACGTGGCCTGGCGCGCGCCGCAGCCGGTATGGCCTCACGCTGCCCGCCGCAAGGCCTGCCCGAGCTGCGCGAGCGCATCGCCATGATGCTGCGCGGCATAGGCATTGCAGTCGACGCCGGCCGCATCCTCACCACGTTCGGCGGCACGCACGCGATCGACTTGATCTGCCGGGCTTTTTTGCAGCCCGGTGACTGCGTCTTGGTGGAAGACCCCGGCTATTTCTTGATGTTCGACCGGCTGCGCAAAGATGGCATACGCCTGATTCCGATAACTCGTCGCGCCGACGGAATCGATTTGGCGGAGTTGGAAGCCGCCGCCCTCGCGCACCGGCCGCGCTTGCTCTTTATCCAGACCGTGCTGCACAACCCGACCGGCTGGAGCAGCAGCGCCGCTAATTTGCACAAGGTCCTGGTGCTGGCTCAAAAGCATGGCTTTTTGATCGCCGAGGACGATGTGCAGGGGCATTTTCACTCCGGCCATGCCACCCGTTTGGCCAGCCTATCGGGGCTGGACCGGGTGATCTATTACTCCAGCTTTTGCAAGGCCTTGAGCCCGGCGCTGCGCATGGGCTATATCGCCGCCGACCCGCTACTTTTGAAGGCGCTGATGCGCGAGAAGATCTACTCGGTGCTGACCGGCGCCGCGTTGCTGGAATATGTCTTGCTGGAAGTGTTGGCGGCCGGCCGCTGGCGCAAGCATCTCGACCGCTTGAATGCCAAGCTGCTGGCGGCCCGCCATGCCAGTGCGCGTCAGCTGGAGTCTGCCGGTGTCATGCTCGATCACCCCGGCGAAGGCGGCCTGTTCCTCTGGGGATCGGTACCTGCCGAGGTCGACCTGAACCTGCTGGTGCAGGATGCCTACCGCAACAAGATCTTGTTGGTGCGCGGCGCTACCTTCTCCGCTGGCATGGCCTATGACTCGCATATCCGTTTCAATGTCGCTTTCAGCCAGCAGCCCCGCCTGGCCGACTACCTGCGTGAGCGCCTGCAGTCGCTGGCGGGCGCACAGCAGGCGCTGACCCGGGCGAGCCAGACTGCGTCCAAAGCCCCTGAGTAGGCAACTCATCATCCCCAGGCCGCGCTTCGTCGGGCAGCCCGCGAACGAGGCCGGGCAAATGGCTAGGCTGACGACCTTTGCACCTTGAGAGCCCCCCGTTATGCCAAGCCGTATCTGGCCCGTACTGCTGACTGTCAGCCTGTTTTTAAGCACCCTGGCAGGCGCCGCCGAGCCCAGCACCAAGGAAACCCTGGCCGCGGAGCCAGCCCAAGACCTGACAGCTGAGCCCAGCGCCAAAGCCACCTCCCATCTGCACCAAGTGCAGGTGCAGGGCGTGTCCACGATGGCCCGCGAACGCAAGACCTTGGCACAGATCTTCAAGGCGCAAGCGCTGTTCCAGAAGCATCACAAGCTGGCACCCCAGGCCAGTTTGAACTACCGCGTCTATGCCCGCAAATACCCCGACGATCTGCTGCGCGCCGATTTGGGTCTGGTCGGCGCGCAAGGTCGTACCCCGGTCACGCTGGATGAGGAGCAGCGCTTTGTCGCCGATCCGGCTTGGCGCCTCTTGGACCAAGACAGCGAGGTGCGCAGCAAGCTCGCCGATGGGCGAGTCACCTGGCGGGCCGACATCCGCACCCCCGGCTGGCCGGATGGGGAGCGCCGCCTGGGCGACCTGCGCCTGCAATGCCGAGTCGCCTTTAGCAGCGGCCTGGCGCGCACCGACGCGGGGTGGATCGGTACCTTGAGCAAGCTTTTCAGTGCCGACGATGAACAATGCAACAAGCCCGACTGGAGCCCCAGCAACTTTGCCGACCAGCCGATCTTCTCTGTCACCTTGGTGCACGGCGACCGGCGCTTGAGGCTCAACCAGCGCAATCTGCATGGCCTGTTTGATGAATCAGGAGAGGACTATGACTGGGGCTTCTTGCTGCGTGACCGCATGTTCCGCGTTCCGCTGGGCGACCTCACTTGGCCCGACGACACGCGGGTGCTGCTGGAGACTATGGCCAGCACCGCGCCCTCGGTCAACTTGGGCCTGCAAGAGTCCAAGCACCGGCTGGCCGAGCTGGCACGCGCGCTGAGGCCCGGTGTGAGCAGCGAGGCCGACATCCGCGCGCTGGCGGGCAATCTCAAATTCAAACTCTTGCGCTTTGAAAACGGCATGCAGATTTGGCGTTTTTGGAAGGCCGGGGCCGCACCGACAAGGGCCGGGCTGACCGAAATGGCCGCGCTTGCGGGGTCGGCTGGCCTGGCCGACTTGGCCAGCGCGAAGGGCATCGAAGACGCGGCCAAGGCGAAGGCCGCTGTGATCGAAATGGCGGCCAAGGCCGCCAAAGCCTCGCCGATGTCGGCCGAGCGCGGCACCGAGCTCGTCTTGCTGCTGAACGCCGACGGGGTGCTGCAAAAATTCGCCTTCACCGAACGGCTCAATGCGTCGATTGAACCTTAATCCAGCAGTTGGACGAGCCCGAGTGTGGTGCGATGCGGTGCGTTGGCAAGGCGCGACGACGCAGCGGGCTAATGCCCGCAAGGAGGAGCAACGACGCCAGCGTGACGTAGCGCGCCGCAATCGGCTGCGTAGCGCTCTCACCAAAATGGTGATTCACATCGAAGCGAACTTCATCAGTATTCAACGGCTCTTTCGAGCAAAAGCAAGCGGTCAACTGCTGGATTTAGGTTCAAATCCCGGCGCGCCCGAGTCCGGCAAGGTGATGCGCACGCGCAAGCCCTGCGGCTGATTGGGCAGCAACTCAACCTGCCCGCGCATCAGCTCTTCGACCAGATTGCGCACCAGCACCAAACCGAGCCCGCCCTCGGTCAGCAATTGCTCCGCAAAGGGCTCAAAGGCATGAGCGCGGCGGGCCTCGCTCATGCCGGGCCCCCGGTCGCTCACCTCGATGCATAGCCCGGGCTCGGCAGCTCGCCTGCCGAGCAGCAGCGTGATCTCGGGCAGACTGCCGGGCGCCCGGCCAAAGCGCAAGGCGTTCTTGAGTAAATGCTGCAAGACCTGGCCCAAGGCATCGACGGCGCCCAACCATTCGATGCCCTCCTCGAGCTGCAAAACCGGCTGCACGCCCTCCGCCTGCCACTCCTGCTGCAAGGCCACGACTTGCTCGCGCAACCAGGGTGCCAGCTGCACACGCCGGCTTTGATGCAGCTGCTCATGCAGCCCTAGCTCGCTGAAGCGCGACAAGAGGTTGCGTGAGCGCAGCAGATTGGTTTCGATCAAGGCAGCGGCATCGTCCATCTGCCCGACGCTGGCCAGCAGATCTTGCTTGCGCATCGGCGATTGCAGCTGTGCTTGCAGGCCCTGCAGCTGGTCGCGCAAGGCACTCACCGTGAGGCCGGCCGTGCCCAGCGGCGTGTTGAGCTGATGGGCGACGCCGATCAAGAGCTTGCTGACAACGCCGCGCTGCGCGTGCCTGTGCAGCGCCTGCTGAGCCTCGGCCAGCTCGGCACTGCGCTCGCGCACGCGCTGCTCCATCTCGTCGTAAGCAAGGCGCAGGTCGGCATTGCGCGCGCGCAGCTCGGTGGCCAGTTGCGCCTCACGCAGCAGCGCCTCCATGCCCGCATTGTGTTTGGCGCGCAGTTGCCGCAAGACATCGTCTTGCACTTTTTGGCGCTCCTGCAGCGCAATGCGACCGTCCTCGATACGGCCCTGGCGGAATGCACATTCGGCCTGCGCTTCGAGAATTTTGCTCTGCAAATTGGCACCGCGTTGGCCCCTATTTTCGAGCTGTAGCGCACGCGTCAGCTCGGCGGCAGCGAGGTCCAGATGCCCATCGCGCATGCCCACCAAGGCATGGGTATAGGCGCGCCAAGCATGCATCGTAATTACGGCAACTTGGTTGACTCCGGCGTCGAGCAGTTCAAGCTCGCTGAGCAATTGCTGTGCATGCTCAAACTCCCCACCCAAAGCGCAATTGACCGCGAGATTGGTACCCACCATACGGCGAAACTCGCACAGCGCGGGCTGTTTGCTGCGCTCGTACAAATCACGGTAAATCGCAATGCAGGTCGAGCGGCTGTTTTTGTCCCCGGCTTCGGCGCGGCCGTAGGCGGCCGAAGCCCGGCCGACAGCCAAAACGGCGTCTACCCAGTCATAGCGCCCGAGGAGGCGCCGCTCCAACAGCGGCTGCAGGCGCTCAACCTCATCCAGGTCACCGATGGAAATCAAGTGCACCAGCATCTGCCAGGCCGCCATGCATTCGCCAACTTTGCGCCCCGCTTGCTCAAACAGCGCCAGCGCCTCGCCCTCATTCTTCAGTGCCGTGAGCGTCAAGCCCTGCGCCATGCGCCGAGCTGCCAGCAGCAGCAAAAGCTCGCCTCGCTGCATGGGGTCAAGCGTGAGATCCTGCTCCAGCGACTCCGCCCGCTGAAGCACCTCGGGTGCGGCCTGCTCGCCAAGTCGCAAGCCCAGCCAAGACTGCAAAAATTTGCAGCGCTGCGAATCGGGATAGCTCCCGACCAGTGCCCGCGACAACTGCAGCGCCTCGCTCATCCGGTAGCTGCCGGCAGCGGTGTAGACCCCGTCCACCTCTGCATCGCTCACATCTGTTCGAACCGACGTCATAGTGAAGTCTGCCCTTTGCTCGGCGTTTTGCTCGGCGTTTTTCCTGCCGCTGTACCCGCAGCTCAGACCCCCTTGCTGGCCCTACTTTAGACCAAGTCACGCCATCGGTGCCTGCCCCTCAAAAAGTGGCAGCAGCGCCCTTGTGCCCTGATAAACCGCATCAAACAACTGCTTGATGCGGGGCACGTTGCGCAAGTCCTGGCGGGTCAATAGCCAAAGATCGCTGCGCCATTGCTTCGGTGGCGCTTGAATAACCCGGCAAATAGACGGCTCCAAATCACCCAGATAACAGGGCAGAACAGCCAAACCGGCACCCGCCTTGACCAAGTTCAGCACATTGACATGGCTATTGGTCAGCAGATTCGCCTGCGCGTCCAGGCCTTGCTGGCGCAGCCATTTGCTTGAGTCCAGATGCGCAAAGGTGTCGTCGCCAGCGACCCAGGGGAAGTCGGCCAAGTTATCCGGCGTCACGCCGCCGATCTTGCGTGAGCGATAGACGGTCGACTCGATGCGGCACAAGCGCCTGGCCACCAGCGGGTCGGCCGGGCGGCCGCCGGCGCGAATTGCCACATCGGCCTCACCCTTGGCGATATCTTGCTGCACCGTCGAGGTGTTGATCAGCAGTTGCACGCCGGCGGACCGTTGATAGGCGCTCAGCAGCGGCGCCAGCGCGGCATGCATCAGCGTATCGGTGGTGGTCAAGCGCACGATGCCGCCCGGCCAAGCGGCTCGCGCGCCCAAACGCCGAGTGGTCGAGGCCAAGTCGAGCTCCATCGCGGCGGCGACCCGCATCAACTCGGTGCCCGCCGCCGTCAAGCTGTAGCCGGCTCTGGAACGATCGAATAAACGCACGCCCAGTTCAGCCTCAAGTCCTTGCAGGCGGCGGAATACCGTCGCATGACTGAGCCGCAGGCTGGCGGCCGCCGCCGTCAGGGAGCCGGCGCGGCCGATATGCAAGAACAGACGCAAATCGTCCCAGGAGCTCGGGGTGATATTCATGGCTGACGGGTTTGACGTTGTTTGCAAATTTGACAATTATGTTTGCAAGAATGATTGAAGAGCCGTAGCAGTATTTTTCTAGACTGGTCGGATCTATTCAATCAGGCAAGCAGACTACAAATGACTCAAACCGACATCAAGGCATCACCCACCGGCAGCGCGGCGGACTTCGACTTCTTCATCGGCGCCTGGCGCATCCAGCATCGGCGCCTGAAAGAGCGGCTGCTCGGCTGCCAGGAGTGGGAATCCTTCGAGGGCAGCTCGGTGATGCAAAAAATGCTCGGCGGCTTTGCCAATGTGGACGACAACCTGCTCCACTTACCCGACGGCGACTACCGCGCACTGACGCTGCGCAGCTTCGACGCGGCGACCGGGCAATGGGCTATCTGGTGGCTTGATGGGCGCCGGCCCGGCCAGCTCGATGTGCCGGTGGTCGGCCAATTCCGCGACGGGATCGGCTGCTTCTACGCCGATGACACGCTCAGAGGCCAGCCCATTCGCGTGCGCTTCATGTGGACCGCACGCGCCGAAACAGGCCAGCCGCGCTGGGAGCAAGCGTTCTCGAACGACGGCGGCGCGAGCTGGGAATGCAACTGGGTGATGGATTTCAGCCCCCTCCCCGCCGGCCAAGCCGCAACGCCATGCGCGTGATCGAAATCAGGAGCTACCGGCTGCGCGCCGGCAGCCGCGACCGCTTTCATCAATTGGTCGAACAGCACAGCCTGCCCTTGATGCAGGCCTGGGGCATCGAGGTGCTGAACTACGGGCCCTCGCTGCAAGACGAAACGGGCTACTTTCTGATGCGCGCTTTTGCCGACCCGGCCGAGCTGGACGCTGCGCAAGCGGCGTTTTATGCCAGCCCCGGCTGGCGCCAGGGGCCACGCGAGGCGATCATCGAGTTGATCGAGTCCGACAGCAATGTGGTGCTGGCCTTGAGCGAGGCCGCGATAGAGGCACTGCGGCTCAGCGCTACTGAGTCAAGCGGGCCCGCAGCAGCGGACTAGCCTGCTCGATCGGCGCCAGCAGCAGCGGCCAGATGCGTTCGCCCAGTTCGCGCCTGAACATGCCGAAATGCCCGATCGCGCGAAGACCCAGCGCCTTGGGGTCCAGCGTGTGGCGGGCCACCCGTGCGCTGCTGAACTGTTTGCCCAGATGATCTACCGCCGGCCCCGGCCCGAACAGGCTGTCGTCGCTGACGTTCCACAAATGCACCGGGCCGGTGAAGCGGTGATAGCCCAGCTCACCTGCCAAGGCCGGGTCGGTGAACATATAGCCCTTGCGGCGGCCCCAACGGGCCCAGTCCAAGGCCGCCAATTTCGGCAGCCCCTCGGCCCGCGCGCCCAGCAGCCAGGCCGGCGCATGGCCAAAGGCGTGGCTCAAGCCGGGCAGCAAGGCGTGGAAGAACAGCGCCGCTTTGGCGCGCTGCAAGCCCGCCCAAAAACGCCAATCCGCCGCTTGGGCCGCCACGCCCAGCAAAGCGTCGACCTGCTCAAAGCCGGGCGCCAACCCGACCGCATTGCCGCCGAAGGAATGACCGATGGCCAGCAAGCCGATCGCATGCCCCTGCTCACGCTGCTCGAGCAGGCGGCGCTTGTCGGCCGCCCGCAGCGCGGCGGCCATGTCCAGCCGGGCCCAGTCGCGCAGGCCGGCGCCTTCGCGGCGCAGCGGCCCTTGCAAATTGGCACCGATGCCGCGGTAGTCGTAGCTCAACACCGCATAGCCACGCCGGCTCAGCCATTCGGCAAAGCCGCGGTAAAAAGAGCTGGCCACCGCCATCGCCGGGCTGACGACCGCGACCGCACGCACCGGGCCGGCCGCAGCATCCGGCTCGTACCAGCAGGCATTCAACAAGCGGCCGTCGGCGCAGCGCAATTGCAGCGGCCTGGGCGCGCGTGGCGCAGCCGTTGGCGGGGGCGATTGAGACTGGTTTTGTTCGGTATTCATGAGCCTGTACTCCTGCGTAAGAATCTGGGCTCAGTCTAAATTGGCAACTTCTGCGTGACTAGACCAAGTTTCGTCCACAGATTGGTGATTAAATATTGACAATGAAACTGAGCATCTCACGCAGCCGCCGCACTGCCGCCGACCAAGCCTTGGACGCCAATGCGCTGGAGCTGTTCGCCCGCATCGCCCAGGCCGGCAGTTTTGCGCGCGCCGCGCGTGAGCTGGGCCTGACCCGCGCGGCGGTCAGCCGGCGGGTGGCCGCGATCGAGGCCGCCGTGGGCCTGGCCCTGTTTGCCCGCAGCACCCGCAGCCTGAGCCTGACCGAGGCCGGCCGCCGCCTGCATGCCCGCGCCCGCGCCGTGCTGGAGGCCGCCGAGGGCGCGCGGCTGGCGCTGCGCAGCGAGCGCGACATGCTGGGCGGCACGCTGCGCATCAGCGCCGCACCGGTATTTGGCGTCCATGTGCTGGCGCCGCTGCTGGCGCGCTTTCAAAGCCTGCATCCGGCGCTGCGCTATGAGCTGATGTTCACCTATCGCAAGGTTGACCTGCTGCGCGAAGGGGTGGACATCGCCTTTCGCGCCACTGCCCGGCCGCCCGAGGATTGGGTAGCGCAAGCCGTGCTGCGCTATGCGGTGCGCGCCTATGGCGCAGCGGGCAGCGAGCCGCTGAACGGCCCGCAGGCCTTGAGCGAGCGGATCTGCCTGCTGGTCGGCCAACATGAGGAGCCCAGCGCCGCCATCTGGGTGCACGAGTCCGGCGAACAGGTCGAGCTCAGCCTACAGGCCGGTGCCTGGGGGAATGACTTGGACGCCTTGCTAGTGATGGCCAAGCATGGCGACGGGGTGGTGCTCAGCCCGGACTTCTGTGTGCCGCCCGATGCCGGTCTGGTCGATCTTTTGCCGGGTTGGCGGCTCGATGTGCAAGAAGGCGAGTGGATACAGGCCTTGACACTGCCTATGCCGGCCGGCTCGGAGACAGCGCGCGCCTTGCTGCACTTCTTGCGCCAACAACTGGTTTAGGTCGCGCTCTCGGTATTGGCCCAATGACTGGCGCAGCCGGCGCCAAACTCCTACAATCGCGGGTTTTGCGCAGCGGCTGCGTCGCTGCCCGGCCCAGGTCGCATGCTGTGCGGCCCGAGACACGAGTGGCCGCCCCTCCTTAAACATTTCGCGATAGAAGAACAACAACTAGCGCCCCTGCCACGAGCAGGGAGTGCTCGCACACCGGTATGTCCAAGCCCAACATTGCCCGCCTCCTGCATGTCGATGCGCTGAAAGCCTTCGCGGCACAGCTGATCGTGCTTCACCATCTGTCGGCCTATGGGCCTATCGCCGATGCCGTGCAGACCGTAGCACCACAACTGATCTCGGCTCTCTATCACTATGGGCGCATGGCGGTACAGGTCTTCTTGGTGGTCGGCGGCTTTTTGAGCGCACGCGCCTTGTCGGCACGTGGCCAGTTGTTCGAAGGCAGCTTGCCCGAGCAACTGCTGCGGCGCTATCTGCGTTTGACCTTGCCCTTTATGGCCGCCGTGCTGCTGACGCTGCTGTGCTCAGCACTGGTCAGCACTTGGCTGCCCGACTTGGTGCCCGCTTCAGTCACCCTGCCGCAGCTGCTGGCCCATGCCACGCTGTTGCACGGGGTGCTGGGCTTCGAGTCCTTGACGGTTGGTGCCTGGTATGTGGCGGTGGACTTCCAGCTCTTTGCGCTGCTCTTGTCGTTGCTCTGGTTGAGCCGCTACCTGGCCCCCAGCCTGAGCCGCCAGCAAGCGCGCCTGCTCGGCCCGGGCCTGATCTTGCTGCTCTGCCTGGCCTCGCTATTTGCCTTCAACCGCAATAGCGAACTCGACAACTGGGCGCCCTACTACTTCGGTGCCTACGGCCTCGGCGCCTTGGTCCATTTTCTAGGCTTGGTCAACTACCGCCGGCTCGCGCTGTACCTGATCAGCGCGGCTGTCTTGCTCGCTTTGTTGTTTGACTTCCGCGAGCGTGTCGCCTTGGCCCTGGTGTGCGCTTGGGTACTGGCTTGGTTGCAGCAGCGTCATCAGAATGGTCAGCACCTGCTGGCCGACCACCCGCGCGCTGCGCCGCTATTGGCGCATTTCGGCACCCACTCCTACGCGCTCTTCCTGGTGCATTTTCCGATTTGCCTGCTGGTCAACGGCTTGTTTGAGCATCCCGATGCCGAACATGCTGGGTCGGCTGTGCTGGCGGCCTTGGCTGCCCTGGCTCTGAGCAATATGGCGGCCGTGCCTTTCTACCGCTGGGTCGAGGCACCTTCGGCACGCCTGCGCCTGGCCCCTCTGCTGGCTCGTCTGCTGCCCAAGGCCTCACGCTCCTGAGCGCAACAGTTGTAGGGCCAAGCCCCGCTATTTTGGGGCCATGTCTTCCCAGGCCTTGATGACCTCGGCGCTGTACATCAGCGCCGGCCCGCCGCCCATATAAACGCAAACCGACAGCATTTCGTCCAACTCGGCGCGGGTGCAGTCCAGCTTGTGCAGCGCTTTGACATGAAAGCCGATGCAACCCGAACAATGCTGAGTGACGCCGATGGCCAGCGCGATCAGCTCCTTGTGCTTGGCACTCAGCGCACCGTCCTTCATCGCCGCGCCGGCCAATTGGCCAAAGGCCTGCATCGCCTCGGGCTGCGACTTTCTCAAGGGCGCGAGGTTGGCGTTGATGTCTTTGATCAGCCCAATATGGTCAAAGGTGCTCATGCAGAGGCTCCTGATGTCGGTGGAAATGTCTATCTGTTCAGTCCAGCGGCTGCGTCTGCGGCGTGCGCTGAAACGCCGCGCGATCAAAACCCAGCTCGCCCGCCCGGTCCAGCAGCTTTTGCAACACCGCCTCATCCATTTGCGGCGTGCGCGACAGGACCCAGGCGTATTTGCGGCTGGGCTCGCCGATCAAGACATGCTGGTAGTCGCTATCCAGATCGAGCACCCAGTAATTGCCGTAAAACGGCCAAAAGAAAGTCACCCTGAGTTTGGCGTTAGCGCTGCCTTCCACGACCTTGGCGTGGCCGGCCGTACGGTCGACCTCGCCCTTGGCTGTGCGGCAGCGGTTGATCACCTCGACCCGCTCGCCATCGAGCCGATAGCGCGCCTGGGTATCGGCAACGCATTGCTTTTGGAAGCGGTTAGGCAACAGCGCAATCTCGTACCAGGCGCCGGCATAACGCTGCAAATCTACTGCGGCAACGGTCGGCAGGGCAGGCGGTTCCGGCGCCGCATGGGCCGAGCCGCAGCAGGCCAAGATTGAGGCAAGAACAAAAGATGGGGTTCGCATGAGATGGGGCCTTCAGTGATCAGGCCGCCACCATAGCAAAGTGCGAATTCACCGGTCTTTCATCTGGCATGTGTTCATGCCCAATAAGGGATAGGCCGGGCAAAAACGGAACACGCCCGTCAGCAGCGGCACGATGCCGATATAGCCCCAGACACCAACAGTGCCGGTCGCAGCCAGAGCAATCAAGGCCAAGCCACCCGCAATCCGCAGAACCCGATCCACCGTACCGACATTTGCTTTCATCGCAACTCCTTCAACGAGCCCAAGGCCAGATTCAGCCCTATGTCACGATTGTGGGCACGCCCGCTCGGCCAAACTTGCGCCAGATCAAGTCTGACTCTCGGCCCGCCGCATATCGGCCAGCGTCTTGCCGGCTTCGTCGCGAAACTGCTCGTCGAGCAAGGCCAGACCCTGGATGCGATCAACCCGGAAGTTACGGAAACCGGCTCGTTTCTCGCACCAGGCCGCCAGCGTCCAGGTCGGGCCCCAGAAATAACAAGCCAGCGGACGCACCACGCGCTCGCTGGCGGCGCCGGCCAGGTCCAGGTAGTCAAGCCGCAGCTTGTGGCGGCTCTCGGTCGCTTCGCGCAGGCTGGCCAGTCGGTCACGCATGGCCTGGTCGAGCCCGCTCAAGGGGGCATACAGGGCCAAGCTCTCGGCGGCGGCCCTGGCGGCTGAGGGCATCACACCCAGGATCTTCAGCATGGCCTCCTCGGCCTGCCGCGCCAGGCCGCTGTCCAGCTGACCCTGCGCCAAGCGCAAGGCGGCCACCAGCGCCTGTGCCTCTTGCTTGGTGAACATCAAGGGCGGCAGATCAAAGCCGGCGCGCATGCGGTAGCCCACGCCCGCTTCGCCGTCGATCGGCACACCCTGAGCCTGCAAGGCGGCCACGTCGCGGTAGACGGTGCGCATCGACACCTCCAGCCGAGTGGCCAGGAAGTCGGCGGTGGACAGGCGTCGGCCTCGGATCAGATGGACAAGTTGAAAGAGTCGGTCGGCGCGGCGCATGGCCCGCATTGTCGGGCCTGCCCGACAACACTGGCACGCGACTTGCATCTTCCTGGCTACCAACGCCCGCAAACCGTTCACCCTCGGTTCACGCTCGATTCACCCCTGCATCACTGGATAAGGAGCTTTCCATGAGAAGACTTGCTGCATCCGCTTTTCAACTCGGCGCCCTGCCCTTGCAAAATCCCTTTATCGGCTCGCTTCAGGCCTTGCACGGCCAGCACTTTGGCCGTGGCCAGATCTGGGTGGCCCGCGCCAATGACATGGCCAAGCCCTCCGCACCCAGCACCACGGTCAAGATGGAATCAATGGCGCAGCCCGAGGTCCAGGCGCTGCTGACGGCACTCGATCAAGAGCAAGAGCGCCTGCTGCAGCCCCAGCCAGCAGCGCGCCCCAATGCCCGGGCCGCACTGCGCCGTGCGGCCACACGCTTGGTCGTGGTGCGCGACGCCCAAATGCGGGTCATCGCCTGCGGGGCGCTGCTGCTGCATGAGGACTATGCCGAGTTGGCCTGCTTGATGGTGACGCCCAGCCGGCGCGGCCAAGGCATGGGAAAACTTTTGCTCAGCAAACTGGAAGGCGAAGCGCTTCGCCTGGGCCGACCGCTGTTACGGCTAGAGGCTGATGTGCGCCAACATGCGTTGCATCATCTGGCCGAAGGCGGTGGCTTCAAGCGTTGCGGCCCTTTTGATGAGCGCCGCGCCCATCCCTTCGGCGTCTTTATGGAAAAACTGCTGGGCAGCTGAGCCAGCATGCCTGCCGGCCGCTCAAGAGCCGGAATGGCATTCGTCGCAACGCGCCAGCACCATCAGGCGCTCGACTTCTTCGCGATGGTTGATGCAGTTGCGCTGGTGCCAGATCCGGATCAGCGCCATCGTGCCGGCCACGATCAGACCGAAGATCGAGATGGCGATAAAGGCTGACAGCCCGATCCGTGTCATGCCGGTGTAGAGCGCGCCCAGACCCAAGATGCAGGCCTGCTCGTTGAAGTTCTGAACCGCAATCGAGCGGCCCGCGCCCATCAGGTTATGGCCACGGTGCTGCAGCAAGGCATTCATGGGCACGACCAAAAAGCCGCCGACCATGCCCAGCAAAATCAGGAAGGGCACCGCCACCCAGATATTGGTCACCGCATTCAGGCCGACCACCAACAGACCCAAGGCGATGCCCAGCGGGATCACCCGCGTCGCTCTGTCCAAGCGCATATACATAGAAGCCGCCACGGCCCCAGCCGCCGTACCCAACGCCACCACGCCGCCCAAGGTCGACGCTTGCGTGGTGGTGTAACCCAGCGCCGCAGCGGCCCAAGGGAACACGATGATGCGCATATTGCCGGAGATGCCCCAGAACAGCGTGGTCGTGGCCAAGGAGATCTGACCCAGCTTGTCGGCCCACAGGCGCGAGTTGCAAGAGGCGAAGTCGCGTATCAAGGCCAAGGGGCTGTGCGCCAGCGGCTGCAGGGTCGCCTGCGTGCGCGGAATGGCCAGATTGAATATCGCTGCCGCCAGGTACAGGATCACCAAGCTGGCGATTGCCGCCTCGGGCGGGGTATCGATGCCGGTGTCGAAAAATGGCAGATCAATGCCCAGCAAGAGCGGCGCCAGATGCGGCCCGACCAACTGCCCGCCCAGCAAGATGCCCAGAATGATGGAAGCAATCGTCAAGCCTTCGATCCAGCCATTGGCCTTAACCAGTTGCGACGGCGGCAGCAGCTCGGTCAGGATGCCGTACTTGGCCGGTGAATAAGCTGCGGCGCCCAGACCAACGATCGCGTATGACAGCAAAGGATGGGCGCCGAACATCATCATCAAGCAGCCAATGATCTTGATCAGATTGGCGTAGAACATCACCTTGCCCTTGGGCACGGCGTCGGCAAAAGCGCCCACAAAAGGCGCCAAGATCACATAGAAGAGCGCAAAAATCGGCCCCAGTGCGGGGACCTGCCAGGCGGGCGCGCCGGTATTTCTGAGCAGTTCAATAGCGCCGACCAGCAATGCGTTATCAGCCAGCGAGCTGAAAAACTGCGCTGACATGATGGTGGAAAAGCCTTTTTTCATGAACCTATTTTGTACTGCTTGGTACTGCTAAGAAGGCGCAGCCACGGCCAAATGCCCGCGGCGAAAGTGATGCTGCCTCCGGGTTATAGCATGCGCCTTGTTCTAGGGGGGTCGACCCGGCAGACAAAGCCCACGCGCCCAGATGCCACAATTCGGCCATGCCGCGTCCAATTGAAGCCCTCATCCACGTCTCCGCCTTGGCCCATAACCTCGCCCGCGCGCGCGCTTGCGCGCCGGACGCCATGGTCTGGGCGGTCGTCAAAGCCAATGCCTATGGCCACGGCATCGCCAATGCCTATGAGGGCCTGCGGGCCGCCGACGGCTTCGCGCTGCTCGATCTGGACGAGGCGCAGCAGCTGCGCGCGCTCGGTTGGCGCGGTCCGATCCTGCTGCTGGAAGGTGCGTTCGAAACCCGCGATCTGGAGCTGTGCTCGCGCCTCAAGCTCTGGCATGCTGTGCATTGCGAGCAGCAGATCGACTGGCTGGCGATGCACAAGACCCATGAGCCGCACCGGGTCTTCTTGAAGCTCAACAGCGGCATGAACCGGCTGGGCTTCAGCCCGACCGCCTTCCGCGCCGCCTGGACTCGGCTGAACGCCTTGCCGCAGGTGGACGAGATTTCGCTGATGACGCATTTCTCCGATGCCGACGCGCTGCGCTTCGGCATCGACGGCATCCAGCACCAGCTCGACGTGTTCGAGGCCGTCTGCGCCGACCTGCCCGGCGAGCGCTCGCTCAGCAATAGCGCCGCCACCTTGCGCCACAGCGCACGCGTGCACAGCGACTGGGTGCGCGCCGGCATCATGAGCTACGGCGGCGTGCCCGACTACCCCGAGCATGGCCCCGAGCATTGGGATCTGCAGCCGGCGATGACACTGCGCTCCAAGATCATCGGCGTGCAGCATTTGCAGGCCGGTGACACGGTCGGCTATGGCAGCAGCTTCACCGCCGATAAGCCCATGCGCATTGGCACGGTCGCCTGCGGCTATGCCGACGGCTACCCCCGCCATGTGCCGAGTGGCTCACCCGTGCTGGTGAACGGACAGCGCACGACGACGGTCGGCCGGGTCTCGATGGACATGCTGGCGGTCGACTTGAGCGCCTTGCCCCAGGCCGGCTTCGGCAGCGAGGTGACGCTGTGGGGCCAAGGCCCCAAGGGTCAGGTCTTGCCGATCGATGAGGTCGCCAAGGCGGCCGGCACGATTGGCTATGAGCTGATGTGCGCGTTGGCCAAGCGCGTGCCGGTCACTGTTCAACACTTAGAGTGATGCTTTGAACCTGCACTGGACGCCGGCAGATTGGGAGCTCGACTTCAGCTTCATCCGCGCCAGCGGCCCCGGCGGGCAAAACGTCAACAAGGTGTCCAGCGCCGTCCATCTGCGTTTTGACATCCAACGCTCGACGCTGCCGGCCGTCATCAAGGAGCGGCTGTTGGCGCTTTCCGATCAGCGCGTCACCAATGAAGGCGTGATCGTCATCAAGGCGCAGGAGACGCGCAGCCAGGAGCAAAACCGCGCCGATGCGGTGGCGCGGCTGATAGCGATGGTGCAGAGCGTCGCTCACACGCCCAAAGCCCGCCGCGCGACCAAGCCGACCTATGGCTCCAAGATGCGCCGACTGGAGGGCAAGGCACAGCGCAGCGACATCAAGGCGGGACGCGGGCGAGTCAGCGAATAGGCGAGCAAGCAAGGGAATACCCTTGGTTTCGCCGCTTCGGTCGGCGCGACTTGCAGTTCGTCGCATGCCGCTCGCTAGGCCCAAGACTTGACCGCAAACTGCAGACACGGCACTTCAGCCAGCAGCATCAGGAGCTCTCCATGTCTCTCAGCAACGAATTCGAACGCCTCGCCGACCTGCATCAAGCCGGCCAACTGACAGACGATGAATTCGCCCGCGCCAAGGCCAGGCTGCTGGACGGTCCGCCGAGCTTCAAGCCCGATGAAGCGCCGCGCCGTCAGCCCCAAGGCGGCGGCCTCGGCCACGCGATCAATGGCCTGCAGCGCAGCCGCGATGAACGTTGGTTGGGCGGCGTATGCGGCGGGCTGGCGCAGATCAGCGGCCTGGCCGCCTGGATCTGGCGGCTGATCTTTATTGCTTCGATTCCCTGCCACGGGATTGGCTTGATCGCCTATTTGATCCTGTGGGTCTTGGTGCCGGAAGAGCGTGACGAGCCCTTGCGGCTGAACTGAGCCGGGCTAAATCAGCGCCGCTTGGTCGCCATGTAAATACTGACTAAGCAAAGCGCCATGCCACTGACGGACAAAACCGTCGGCACCCAGCCTTCCAGCGCGGCCGAGATCACCAGTGCGATGACCGGGATCACCACCCCGGTCAAAGCGGCACGCGCCGGCCCTTGCAACTGCGCCAGCTTGAAATACAGCACAAAGGCGATGACCGAGCCAAACACCGCCAGATAGAGCAGGCTCAGGACATAGGGCGCATGCCAATCGAAATGCAATCCCTGGCCGCTGAGCAGCGACATCAAAATCAGAAAGACCGCGCCATAGCCCATGCTCCAGGCCAGCACGGGCACCAGCGCCAGCCCGCGCCTTGTCAGCGTCAGCGTCAGCACATTGCCGATGCAGGCGGCCAAGACGGCCAAGAGCCCCAAGCCAAGGCCTAAAGCGGCGCTGGGCCTGGCGCCCGTTGCCGCAATCTCGGGCCAAAAAATCATCACCACGCCGAGCACGCCGCCGCTGGCCGACAGCAAAAACCGCCGCGTCACCGATTGGCCGAAAAACAGCCGTCCGGACAAGGCGTTACCGAACACCATCAAACAAAACAAAACCGCCACCAGGCCGGTCGGGATATGCCGCTCGGCCTCGTAGACCGAAAAGTAATTGCCGCTGTACTGGACGATGCCGGTCGCCAACATCAAGCCATGCGCAGAAGCCGGCATGCGCAAGGACTCGCCCCGCATGCGCGCCAAGCCGACCAGCAACAGCGCCGCAATCGCAAAGCGCCAGGCCACCGAGTTGAGCACGGGCACGCCGCTGGCCAGCTGATACAGGATCACATGCCAGGTGCTGGCCCAGATCAGCGTCGGGCCCCAAAAGAGGGTGCGGGGAGACAGCTGCGCCATCAGGCGCTGCGCTTGAAGCTCGCCAGCAAGGCGCCGGCTACGATGAAGAGCGTGCCGAAGCTGCGGTTCATGATCTGAATGTGATGACTGGAGCGCAGCGCCGACAAGACTCTGGCGGCCAAGGCCGTGTAGCCGGCCATCACCACCATATCGGTGAAGGCCAGCGTCGCCGCGATGACCAGATATTGCTGGGTCAAATCACCCTTGAGATTCAAAAACTGCGGCACCACCGCCAGCAAAAACACCGTGCCTTTGGGGTTGACCGCGTTGATGCCCCAGCCGCGCAGCACCAACTGGCGGCGCGTGATTTGAGCGCCTTCGCTGCGGGCCGCCACCATGGGCGTGGCCGGCGCACGCCATTGCTGCACGCCCAAATAGACCAGATAGGCCACCCCCAAATACTTGACCAGGGCGAAACCGATGCTGGAGGTGGCGATCAAAGCGCCGAGGCCGGCGCCGACCAAGAGAATCTGGGTCAGGATGCCCAGAATCAGGCCAAAAGTGGTGAAGTAGCCGCGCCGGAAGCCATGGTTGAGCCCCGAGCTCATCGCTGCGATGGCGCCCGCACCGGGGGACAGGCTGATGGCCCAGGAGGCGGCGAAGAAGGCCAGCCAAGTCGAAAATTCCATCGCTGAGTCCTGAGCTGCTGAGTCGAAACAAGCCGGGTTTGTAGCACGAACGGGTTTTGCCCCTGTCGCGATGGCCTGGAATCAGTGGGTGGGATTCAGGCTGTCCAGCCCATGCATGCCGTACAAACCGTAGAGGCGCTCGCTCGGGATGCGGGCCATCAGGCTTTTGTCACTCTCTACCGCCACCACCGCAAATTCGCGCTGCGCCGTGTCGTAGCGGATCAGTTGCGCCTTGAGCTGGCCGCGCTTGTCGGCCAAGGCCATCACCAAGGGGCATTGCAGCGTGGCGCCGCGCCGAATCACCACGGCCAGATCACCATTAGCCAAGCGCAGCAACTCGCCCGGTGGGTACATGCCAAATTCCTTGATCAGCGAGGCAGCCAAGGGGTTGCCGGGATTTTGCTCATAGACCTCGCGCGCCGCCTGCTTGATCTCCAGCGCCGGGCGGTTGACCCTGGAGCTGATCTTGGCCAGGAACACATCCACCAGGCGCAGCAGCCGGGCCATCTCACCGACATCGCGCAGACCCCTGGGGTAGCCCCGGCCGCTCACTTGCTCATGATGCTGTGCCACGGCTTGCAGCCATTCCTCATCATCGACGCCGGCGGCCCGCAGGCGTTTGCAGGCTTCGTCCGGATGCAAGCGCAGTTGCTCGCGCTGAGACTGGGTCAGGCGCCCGCCCGTCATCGCATAGACGCCTTGCAGCTCGATGATGCTGGCATTCATCGTCAACGCTGCCTTGACGACCTTGCGCTGGCGCGACTCAGTCCAGCCCAGCCTCCGCGCCACCATCAAGCTCAAGGTGGCCACGTACAAGGCATGCGTCAGGCCGTAAAGGCGCAGTTGCAAGCCTTCTTGACGCACGGTTTGGTAGAGCGCCATATCGCCGTCTTGTACCGCCAGGGCGATCACCTCGCTGGCCGTCTCATCGCAACTTGCCATGAACTGCAGGCCGTCGGGCAAAGTCTTCAACATCGCATCGACCGCCCACACCGCCTGCGCCCAACGAGTGGCCAGCGGCGGCGGCTCGGCGGGCACTTGGCCGCCAGCCTGCAGCGCGCGCAACTCCGCCACATCGGCATACATGCCGCGCGCGAGCAAGGCCGCCAGCTGCGCCGCACTGATGACGATCTGGCCGCAGGCCAAGAGCAGGCCGCCCTCGGCGTCGCGCACATTGAAGGGCAGGCGCGCACCGATCCGAATTTGCTCGGCAACCAGTTTCAGCAGCTGCATGATGCCGGTGAATTTCGGCGCTAGCTGTTGCCGCCACCAAAGCGCAAGGCCATCACGACCTGATTGCGCAGCGTCTTCAACAAGGTCAACTCGCGCTCGCTGATTTGCAAGGTACCGGGATCGGCCTTGTCGCCATAGAAGGCGCCCAGCACTTGGCCGCCCGCCACCATGGGCAGCAGCACAAAGGTGCCGGCCTGCACCTGGTTGCGGAACCAAGCCGGCAGGCGCTGCGCAATCACCGGGTCGGCGGTGTCCGAGATCAAGGTGTCGGCGCCCTTGCTGCACAGCAGGCCGAACAATTCGCTCGGCGGCTGCAGCGGGATCTGGAACACCGGCGCAAGGGCCGTGGCGCGCTCGCCCACGCCCATGCCGCCCTTCAACATCTGCCCGCTGCCGTCGCGCAAGCAGACCACCACGCGGCGCAAGCCCAGCGCTTCATGCATCTGCCGCATGCACAGCTGCAAGAGCTGCCCGGCAGGCGCTCCGGCCAAGACCAGGCCGCTGAGTTTTTCGAGCGCGTCGGACAGCGACTCGGCTACCGCCGGATTGACAGGCGCCACCGGTGCCGCAGGGCGCGGCGCGGCAGCAGCAGGTTTGGGCGCACCAGCGACCGGCGCGGCGGCGGCAGCCGTTGCCAGCTTGGCCGCGCCGGGCTTGGCGGCTAGATCGGCGGCTGGATCGGCAGCCTTGGCGGGCTTGGCCGCCGGAGGTGCCGCCACCGGGCCGAAGCCCAGCACCTGCGCCAAGTCATTCCAAAGCTCTTGAACGCCGGCCACTTCCTCGACCAGCGGCTCCGGGTTGAGGCTCAAGGGCACGGCCATCTCGGCCGCAAAGCGCTCGACGCAGACGCGCCGGGCCTCGGCCTTTTCTTCCGCCGAGCCGCCACCGGGCAGGCCCAGCAACTGGGCCGCCAAGACATTGGCCGAGGTGCAAAGCACGCGCTGGTATTCCTCGGCGCTGGCGGCGCGCTCGCTGCTGCTGGGCTGCAGGCGGCGCATGCCGTGGCGCACGGTTTCGGGCCAACCCCATTGTTCGGCCACATCGATCGCGATGTCCTCAATGTCCACGCCCCAGTGCTCGCGCGCCAGTTTGTCGCGCGCATCCATCCATTCATGCTTGCCGGTGGCCAGACCGCGCGTCGCCAGCTTTTCCTCAAAGCCGTACAACTCCTCGGGGAAATGCAGGCCCCCCAACATGCCGCCGAGGTTCTGGAACAAGGCCGCCAGATAAGCCACCTCAAGATGCTTGTTGCGGTTGCAAAACTGCTGCGCCAGCAACGCGGCCAACTGGGCGCGGCCAAACTCTTCGCGCAGCCGGTTGCCGTCAGACCCCTTGGGCAGACGGTCGAACAACATCAATGAGTTGGCCATCATGCCCACGGTCTGAAAGCCCATCAGCGCGACCGCACGTTGCAAGCTGGTGATCGTGCCGCCACCGGCCGAGCTGTAAAAAGCCGCGTTGACCAGTCGCAAAAGCTTGGACGTCATCGCGATATCTTCCGAAATCGCGCCGCTGAGCGCGCGCGCATGGGCGTTCTCGGAGCGCGAAATCTTCTGCATCAAGCGCACCGAATCCTTCATCGAAGCGAAGTCGGCTTGTTTGGAAATCTTTTGCATCAGGCGCTTGTAGCGCGCCTCGCGTTCGGCTGCGGCCTTCTCTTCTGCTTCGCGTTCCGCCTCACGCTCGGCATCCCGCTGGGCTTGCAGACGGGCGGCCTCCGCCTCGGCGGCGGCTTGCTCTTCTGCGCTCAGTTCGGCTTGCGCAGCGCCGGCCGCCTCTTTCGGCAGTTCCTCCGGCGCCTCGGCTGCAGCGGCCGGCAGATCCGTGATCTCTGTAGTCATTCTTTGTGGTCCCTGTTGACGGAACTAAGACCATCGGCAGTTTTGCTGCATAGCTGAAGCCCGACTTGCAGGGACAATCCGCCCTATGGCCAAAGAAAAATCAATCTACACCTGCAGCGATTGTGGCGGAGTGAGCCCCAAATGGTTGGGTAAATGCCCATCTTGTGGCGCCTGGAACACCTTGGTCGAAGGGATTGCGGAAGTGCCGGGCGCCAGCGTGAAAAACAGCCGCTATCAAGCCCTGGCCAAAAGCCAGCCCGTTGCCACGCTGAGCGAGATCGAAGCGGCTGACTTCGAGCGCACCCCCACTGGCCAGGAAGAGCTGGACCGCGTTCTGGGCGGCGGCATCGTCGCCGGCGGCGTGGTCTTGATCGGCGGCGACCCCGGCATCGGCAAGTCCACCTTGCTGTTGCAGGCGATTGAAGATTTGTCCCACAAGCTGCCGGTGCTGTATGTGACCGGCGAGGAATCGGGCGCGCAGATCGCGATGCGCTCGCGCCGCCTCGGGCTGGCCGGCAGCAAGGTACGGGTGCTGGCCGAAATCAGCCTGGAGAAAATCCTCGCCACCTTGGAGGCCGAACAGCCCGCTTTTTGCGTGATCGATTCGATCCAGACGCTCTATTCCGAACATCTGTCTTCCGCACCCGGCTCGGTCGCCCAGGTGCGCGAATGCGCGGCGCAGCTGACCCGCACGGCCAAGGCCAGCGGCTGCGCCATCGTGCTGGTCGGCCATGTCACCAAGGAAGGGGCGATTGCCGGGCCGCGCGTGCTGGAGCACATCGTCGACACGGTGTTGTACTTCGAGGGCGACACGCACTCGAGCTTTCGGCTGGTGCGGGCGATCAAGAACCGCTTTGGCGCCGTCAACGAGATCGGCGTGTTCGCGATGACCGAAAAGGGTTTGAAAGGCGTTGCCAACCCGAGCGCTATTTTTCTAAGCACGCATGGCGAGCCGGTGCCGGGCTCCTGCGTGCTGGTGACGCTTGAAGGCACGCGGCCGCTCCTGGTCGAGCTGCAAGCGCTGGTCGACAGCGGTGGCCCCAGCCCGAGGCGACTCTCGGTCGGCCTCGACAAGGACCGCTTGGCGATGCTGCTCGCGGTGCTGCACCGCCATGCCGGCGTGGCCACCAACGATCAGGATGTGTTCATCAATGCGGTCGGCGGCGTGCGCATCAGCGAGCCGGCGGCCGACTTGGCGGTGCTGCTGGCGATCCAAAGTTCGCTGCGCGGCCGCCCACTGCCCAAGGGTTTCATTGCCTTCGGCGAAATTGGTCTGGCCGGTGAGGTGCGGCCGGCGCCGCGCGGTCAGGAGCGGCTGAAGGAAGCTGCCAAGCTTGGTTTTAGCGTCGCCGTGGTGCCCAAGGCGAACGCGCCGAAAAAGGCAATCGAGGGGCTGACCGTGCATGCGGTCGAGCGGATTGAAGAAGCGATGGATCTGGCCAGAGGGCTGTGACGATGAAGAATTTCGAGTTCGAGCCACCCTATTACGCGGTGATCTTCACCAGCCAGCGCAACTCGGTCGAGCTGGGCTATGCGGAGATGGCAGACCGCATGGTCGAACTGGCCGCGCAGCAAACGGGTTACTTGGGCGTCGAGAGCGTACGCGGCGCCGATGGTTTAGGCATCACCGTCTCCTACTGGCGCAGCCTGCAAGACATTGCTGCCTGGCGCCGCCAGGGTGAGCATGTGCAGGCCCGCGATCAAGGCCGCGCCGATTGGTACCTGCATTACGCGCTGCGCATCGCCAAGGTCGAGCGCGCCTACGGTTGGGATGCTGCAGATGGCAGCGGCGATCCGATGTTGGCCTCACGCGGTTAGCATTCGCCCCCATGAATACATGGATTGGAAGTGCGCTGGCCGTCCTCGCCTTTATCGCTGGCGGCTTGTTATGGGGCTGGAAGGGCGTGATCCTGGCGCTGAGCGTGGTGGTGTTCTGGCTGCTCTTGCAGTTCGGGCGGCTGATGCGCATCATGCGCGTCGCGTCCGAGGCGCCGGTCGGGCAAATCGACAGCGCCGTCATGCTGGCCGCCAAATTGGAGGTCGGCATGAAGCTGATAGCCCTGCTGCCCCTGAGCCGCAGCCTGGGCCGCAAACTCAGCGACAGCCCCGAGACCTATGGCTGGATAGACGCCGGTGGCGTGCAGTTGGAGATCGTGATGAACAAGGGCCAAGTTGTCAGTTGGACCCTGAACCGGCCGGATGAGCCGGGCGACACCGTCGCCCAGTCAACCTTGCCGGCCAGTCAGCTGGGGAGCTGAACGTTTAGCGATAGAACTAACTAAGGCTTAAGCGGCCTTGCGGCGCTTGGCAACAAAACCGACAGCGGCCAGACCGGCCAGCATCAAGGCGTAGGTTTCTGGCTCCGGCACTGGAGATACGCCGGTCTTGTAAATGGCGGCATTGGACAAACCGCCCAAGTTGTACGTCAATTTATCCAGATTGGTGCCCGCGTTGATTAGGTAAAACGCCGTGCCTTGGGCGCCTTCACCGGCACCACCTTTGTGGATACCCAGAAAGGTAAGTCCATTCAGCGGGGTTGTGAAATCGATGGTGTTGCCGCTGAAGTCCTTCTTTTCCACCCAGATATCGGTTCCGCCATAGGCATGGCCGGCTTTTTGACCCAAGGCCGTCAAGGCAGTAAACGTTGCCAACTTGTCTGGGGCGCTGCCGTTGATCAAGTTGCCCGAGAGATATCCGCTACAGGCCAAGAACGTTCCGCCAGTCAAATCATTGGCTCCGCAAGTCTGCAATGCTTGACTACCGCCACTATTGCCATTGTTGTTGCCGTTGCCATTGCCATTGCCCGCCATCGCCGGCAAGGAGAACCCCGCCAGAGCAAGCAACGCAATCGATAGTTTCGTGTTCATGGGGGACTCCTGGTAAGTCGGTGCGGTTGTGGCCCAAGCCTTGCGCCAAGCCATGAATGAATTCTGCGGGCTTGAGATAGATTTGGGCGCCGTTTACCCCCCCGAATGGGGGAGCCAGAAGCGTACGCATTTCACGAATTGATATCGTGCCGAGCAATGCCGTGACCGGCTTCACGGATGGCCAGCGGCACCGAGCGCCCCGTTAGAATCGAACTCCTGTCAGATTCAGCGCTAAGCAGCGCAACGCACAAGGAAGCCCCATGTCACTGGACGATCGCGACGGCAAAATTTGGATGGACGGCGAGTTGGTGGAATGGCGTGACGCCAAGATCCATGTGCTGAGCCACACCCTGCACTATGGCTGCGGCGCCTTCGAGGGCGTACGCGCTTACAAGACCGACAAAGGCCCGGCCATCTTCCGCCTGCAAGAGCACAGCCGGCGCTTGTTCGACAGCGCCAAGATTTTGCGCATGAAGATCCCCTTCACGCAGAGCCAAGTCGAAGAGGCACAGCGCCAAGTCGTGCGCGAAAACAAGCTGGAGAGCTGCTACCTGCGCCCGCTGGTCTGGATCGGCTCCGAAAAACTCGGCATCAGCCCCAAGGGCAACAAGATCCATCTGATGGTGGCGGCCTGGGCCTGGGGCGCTTACCTGGGCGAAGACGGCATGAAGCGCGGCATCCGCGTCAAGACCAGCAGCTACACCCGCCACCACGTCAACATCACGATGACGCAGGCAAAGGCCGTTAGCAATTACACCAACTCGATCCTGGCCAATATGGAAGCGACCGAGGACGGCTATGACGAAGCGATGTTGCTGGACGCCTCGGGCTTTGTCTCCGAAGGCGCCGGCGAGAACCTGTTCGTGATCAAGAACGGCGTGGTCTACACGCCCGATCTGTCGGCCGGCGCGCTGAACGGCATCACCCGCAATACGATCTTCCACATCTGCGAAGACCTGGGGCTCAAGCTGGTTGAAAAGCGCATCACCCGCGACGAGGTCTATATCTGCGACGAGGCCTTCTTCACCGGCACCGCCGCCGAAGTGACGCCGATCCGCGAGTTGGACCGCATCGAGCTGGGCTCTGGTTCACGTGGACCGATCACCGAGAAAATCCAAGCCGCGTTCTTTGACATCGTCAACGGCCGCAATCCGAAATATGCACATTGGCTCAGCTTGGTCTGAGCTGCGAAGGACATCATCTTGAGCAATAGCACCGACAAATCCATCGTTGAAGTCACCGCCGCCGACGTGCAAGGCCCCGGCGTCGTCGCCTGCCCAAACCCCAAGATGGCGCTGTGGAGCAGCCACCCAAAGGTCTTCATCGACCTCAGCCATGACGGCCAAGGCAAGTGCCCTTATTGCGGCACGGTCTACAAGCTCAAGGCCGGCGAAGTGCTGCACAGCCACCACTGAAGGGCCTATGCAACACCCCAAAGTGCCGGCCGCCGCGCTCTTGTCCTCACCCGAAGACACCGAGGCGCAGTTTTACGAAGCGCTGCAACAGGCCGATCTCAGCCGCTTGATGGCCGTCTGGTCGGACGAGGAAGAAGTCTCCTGCGTTCACCCGGGCGGCCCGCGCGTGGTCGGACTGGGCGCGATCAGAGCCGCCTTCGAGGTGGTCTTCGCCCAAGGGGCGATCTCGGTCCACCCTGAGAGGGTGAGGCGTGTGCAAACCAATGAGACCGCCATCCATCAGGTGCTGGAGCGCGTCGTCGTGGAGGGCAGCGGTGGCAGCGGCCAGCAAAGCGCCTGGGTGATCGCCACCAATGTCTACCTGAAGACGGCGATGGGCTGGCGCATGGTCGTGCACCACGCCAGCCCCGGCACCGCGCATGACATCCAGGAAGTCATCGAAGAGCCGGCCACGCTGCATTGAAGCCCTCGACCATGCAGTACCAAGCCCCACGCTGGTTGCCCGGCGGTCAGGCGCAGACCATCTGGCCCTCGCTGTTCTCGCGCCACACCGGTGGCCCCAAACTGGACTTCAGGCGCGAACGCTGGGACACGCCCGACGGCGATTTTGTCGATGTTGACTGGCTGGATGGAGCCCCCTTGCCGCCGGGTACGGCGTCAACCCCCCGAGGGGGGGACGAGGCCATCTTGGGGCGGCCCGGCGATGACCTCGCTCTGACCAACAAGGCTGAGAGTCGCCCACTGCTGGTCCTCTTCCACGGCCTGGAAGGCAGCTCGCAAAGCCATTCCTCGCAGGCCTTTGCTACCGTCGCGCGCTCGCGCGGCTGGGCGTTTGCGATGCCGCATTTCCGCGGCTGCTCGGGCGAGCTGAATCTGGCGCCGCGCGCCTACCACTCGGGCGACTTCGAGGAAGTGGGCTGGATGCTGGCACGCTTCAAGGACATGCATGACGGCCCCGTGCTGGCTGCCGGTGTTTCCTTGGGTGGCAATGCTTTGCTGCGCTGGGCCGAGGAGCATGGCCAAAGCGCGGCGGCCACCACCCGCGCGGTCTGCTCGATCTGCTCGCCGGTCGATCTGGCCGCCGCCGGCCACGCCATCGGCCAGGGTTTCAACCGCCTCGTCTATACCCGCATGTTCTTGCGCACCATGGTGCCCAAGGCGCTGCGCAAGCTGCAGCAGCATCCGGGCCTGTTCGATGGTGAGCGGCTGCGCGCGGCCAGCGATTTGTATGAGTTCGACAATCTGTTCACCGCGCCGCTGCATGGTTTTCGCAGCACCGAAGACTATTGGGCGCGGGCCTCGGCCAAGCCACATCTGAAGCGCATCCGCATCCCGGCGCTGGTGCTGAACGCCCGCAACGATCCCTTTGTTCCGGCCGCCAGCCTGCCACGCCAGCAAGATGCCGGTTCCTATGTGCAGCTCTGGCAGCCGGCGCAGGGCGGTCATGTCGGCTTCGCACAGGGTCGCCCGCCGGGCCATGTCTTCGGCATGCCCGAGCAGGTCTGTGACTGGTTGGCGAGAGCGCTCTAGCGATGGACGCCATCGTCGAAGCGGCGCTGAAGAAATGGCCCAATGTGCCGCATTGCTATGGCTGGCTGGCGCTGGACGCGCGCGGCGACTGGTATATGCGCGACGAGCGTATTCAAGCGGCCGGGCCGTTTCCGCAGGTCAAGGGCAGCCGCGTCACGCATGAAAAGCTGCGCCAGTTCATTGCGCGCAATTACGCGGCGGACGAGTCGGGCTGCTGGTTTTTCCAGAACGGGCCGCAGCGCGTCTATCTGCAGCTGGAGGCCGCACCCTGGGTATTCAGGTTGGGCGCCGAGCTGCTCCAGGACGGCTTGGTGCACACCCACACAGACTTGAGTTGCAGCGTCAGCTCGACCTGGCTTGATGAGCAGGATCGCCTCTTCCTCAGCACGCCCTTGGGCCTGGGGCTGGTGCACAGCATGGACATGGACTGGGCGGCGCGAGCCGTGGAGGCCGGCTTGTGGGAACCGCTCGCCAGCACACATGCCGAGTTACTCGGGCGGCACGGGGTGCGATTGAATCCCGGCGCTTAGACGTACAGAAAAAAGCAGGCGAAAAAAAGCCGACCTCAGCGAGTCGGCCTTTTTTGGCGCAAAGACGCGTCAGTTGGCTGCCGAGGCCGCCGCTGCAGGCGCCTTAGGCTCATCAAACTTGGCGCCGCCTTGGTTGGCCATATAGACCACGGCACGGCCGATTTCGAAATCGCTGAAGTCGCCACCACCTTGCGCGCCCATCGCGTTCTTGCCCTTCAGGGCCGAGTTCAGCAAGGCCTCGTAACCAGCACCAATGCGCGGGCCCCAGGCTGCAGCGTCGGCCAGCTTCGGTGCGCCGGCCGCGCCGGTGGCGTGGCAAGCAGCGCATTGCGCCTGGAACACTTGCTCGCCGGTCTTCAGCGTAGCGACGTTGTTGGCGTCCTTCAATTCGATGCCGCCGACGGGCTGGATACGGGCCGCGACGGCCATCGCCTCAAGCGCTTCGCTGCCGGCGGCCGGCTTGGTGGCGCTTGACACGTAGTTGGCCAGCATGATGATCACGATGATGGGCACAACGAAGGCAAAGAACACCGCCCAAGCCAGTTGTTTAGGCGTCTTGATCGGGCCTTCATGGGCCTCTTCCTCGTGAGCGTGCGCCTGAGCTTTTGCGTTCTCGTGATTGTTGTTTGCGCTCATGAAATCCTCGTTGGCCAGTTAGCCGTGTTGGGCAGAGAGAAGAAAGGCTGTGCCCCGCAAAGTCGCAGGGCGCAAAACCGGCAGATTATATCGATTGACGCGGGCCGAAAACTTCAGGGGCGTTGGCGCGGCGCCACCCTTGATTCCAATTCTGCCGCTTGATAGTTCGGCAGCAGCCGGCAGCCAGGGCCAAAGCGGGCCTCCATCGCCTGGCAGCGCCGCGCCACGCTGGCAGGACTGGGCTTTTCACCGCGCCCGGCCCAGCCCAACAACTCCGCCATCAAAGCCGGGTAGACCGGGTCACTCAGATAGCTGTGCTCGCCGTCGTCGCTGAAGGTCTGCACCAGTCTATCCCCCTGCCCGGCAGCCACCACCGTGCGGCGGAGCTGCGATTCCAACTCCACAAAGGCGGTCGCATCGTAAACGCCGTGCACGCTCAACATCGGCACCCCCACCCGCCCGCTGGGGTCACTGTCCAAGCCGAACTGGGTCACAGCTCGCGCATCGGCAGCGTAGCGCTGCACGCCGGCGTTCAGGGCGGCATCGTCGATCGAGCCGCTGTAACGCGCACCGATATTGCCCCAGGGGCTCAAGCCGCCGGTGCGCTTTTGCACCACGTCTTGAAAATGCCAGGTCGCCCAATTCAAGTGCCCCAGCACGGAACGCTCCGGGATTTGAAGCACGTTCACAACAGTATGCAAACGCGCCTGCTGCTCGGGTGTGCGCTTTGGCACGGGCGTCGCCAAACCTAAGCAACTGTCTGCACGGGCGGCCAAGTCGGCCCGCGTCAGCGTGGCGCCCGCCGGCAAGCCCATCCACAAGGGGTATTGCGCCTCGTCGGGCCGCGGATGATTGCCGCACAGGTATTGATAGATCACGCGCAAATCGAGCCTGAAATCGTAGGACCGGGTGCCGCCGCCGAGTACGCCGTTGCTGAGCAGCACGCCGTCATAGGCCGGCCTTGGCTGGCCGGGCGCGGCATAGCGCTCGGCCGCCTTGAGCGCCACGCCTGCGCCCCAGGACTGGCCGTGCAGAATGGTCGTCGTCGGCTGGGCGATATGCGTGACAAAAATCTGCCGCAGCCTTTCGGTATCGGCCGCCGCCGCGCTGACAGCCACGCCGCCCTGTGCAAAGGTCGAGCCCGCCCAGGCATAACCCGCCTTGACCATGATGGCCCAGCGCTTCAGGTCCTCGGCCGCGCGTTCGGCCTTGGGAGGTCCCAACTCCGGCCCGCCATGCGCATGCAAGACCAGTACGCCGCCCCAGTCCCTGGGGATCGCGATCAGATAGAAGGCCCCGGCCGAGTCCTGCCCGCCCAGGCAGCGCGTGCCTGCGGCCAAGCCGGCCGGGCACTCATGCACCTGCGGGGCCGCCTCGGCGAGGGGCGGTGGTAGTGGCGAAGGCAGGCGCGGGCCGCTGCAGCCGAGCAACAGTTGCAAGGCCAATAGCGCGCCGGCACCACGCATGATCCGAGCCATGCTCATCGCCTCAAGCCTTGGCTTGACGTGTGCGCAAGCCAAGCAAAAGCAGGCCGGCCAAACTCAAGCCCCAAGTGGCCGGCTCGGGCACCGCCACGGCGAAGCCCAATTGCGCCGCCGCCACGCCTTGCAGCGCCCAGGCCGCATCGGCGCTGATGCCGAGGTCGGCGGCCGCCTGCTCCTGCCTACCCAGGCTTTGCGGGTCCAGGCCGGTGATGCTGCCGAACAGGGTCAAGGCACTCAGGTAGGAGCCGTATTTGCTGGCGTGGGTGCGGTCCAACCACCACAAATTCATACGGCCATCGCTCGGTTCGACATACAGGCCGTTGGCATCGTAGAAGCCCTGGCCCAAGGCCAGACCTTGATCGACAGCGCGCTGAAACGCGTCGCCCACTGGCACCACGCCGGCAAAGCCGCTGTTGCTGGCCGCCTTATCGAAGAAAGACTTGTGCAGATCAGCCGTCATGCCAGCCAGGCTGCCGTAATAGAGCGTCGCCGCGCCGCCGGCGCTGCTGGTGTCGACGATGGGCGCGCCGTTGGGCGTGGTCTTGTCGGGCGTGGTGATTTTGTGCGCCTCGACCATATCGGGCCGGGCCCAGCTTTGCTCCAGATAGATCTGCGTATTGGCGTTGGCGTTGTTGTTCTTCGGAATCACACGGCTGAGATTGCAGCTGGCGCTGCTCAGGCCGGTGGCCATACAGGCTGCGAGGCTGCCGAAGAGCTGTGCCTCGGTATAGGTCTGAGCCGCGCCGTTGTGGATGAAGCGCTCAAACTGATCGGCATAGGCGTTGAAAGTGGCGAGGTTGGCATTTTTGCCCTTGCCGGACGGCAGCGCCGCATCGCTTTGCTCCTGCAAGACCACCTTGCTCCAGTTTTGAGAGGCCACATTGCCGCGCAAGTCCCAGGTGGCGTTGGCGGTGTTGAGAAACTGGCCGCGCAGCGAAGCGGCGTTGCGGGTGGACAGTGAAACTTCGTAATCAAGCCCGGCCTGGTCGGTCATCTTCTTGAACACCCCTGGCACCCCGCCCCAAGGATGCTGTTCGAAGGAACCAAAGCCGGCTGTACCCACCGGGTAGCTGTTGGTGCCGCTGGGGTTGATCGCATTGAAAGCGGCGGTCAGGTCATGAACCTTGGCCGCGTTGTAACTCATCACGGGGTCAACCCGGCCGAAGGTGTAGCTGTTGCCGACGAACAAAATCGTCGTTGGCGCGGCCAAGGCGGCCGCACCCGCGCTCAAGCAGATCAAACCGAGGGCGGATTGGCGCAAAAAGGACAGTGTCATGTCTTGTCTCCATTTCTTATGGTCTGCGCTCAAGCCGGCGCTGGCCGACTATGGACAGGAAGGCACACAAGGTCAAATATACTGAAATCGTCTTTTCAAGACTTTTTAAATATGACAACGACCGCACTTCCGCTGGACTTGCGCCTGCTGCGCTACTTTCAAGCCGTTGCCGAAGAAGGCCATATGACGCGGGCCGCCGCGCGCCTGGGCCTGCAGCAGCCGCCCTTGAGCCAGCAGATCAAGGCGCTGGAGTTGCAACTGGGCTTGCAGTTATTCGAGCGCCACCCCAAGGGCGTCAGGCTGACCGAAGCCGGCCGCTTGCTGCAGGCCGAGGTGGCCAAAATCCTGCAAGACATGGCCGATATGCAACAGCGCATGGCCCGACTGGCGCAGGGCGAGCAGGGGCGTGTGGCCTTGGGCTTCACCAGTTCGGCCGCAGCGCATCGCTTCACGCCGGCCGCGCTGCGCGAATGCCGGCGCCGCTACCCCGCCATCTCGCTGGAGTTGAGCGAGGCCAATGCCGCCGACATCACCGCCGCCGTGCTGGCCCACAGGCTCGACTGCGGCCTGATCCGCGTGCCGGTGAGCGAGCCGGAGGAACTGCTGTTCGAGACCTTGTTCCGCGAACCAGTGCTGTTGGCGCTGCCGGTCGACCACCCACTTTTACAAGGTCGGCCACCCCAGCCACGCCTGAGCTTGACCGACCTAGACGGCGAAGCCCTGATCCTTGCACGCCGCCCCGGTGCGCCCGGTCTGTATGCCAATTTGCTCGAGCAATGCCGGGCACTGGGCGTCACGCCGCGCATCGCGGCAGAGGTCGACCGCATGATGAGCAATCTCAACCTGGTCGCCGCCGGTGCCGGCATCAGCGTGGTGCCCGCATCCATGCAGGGCACTCATCCGGAAGCGATCGTTTACTGCCCGCTGAAGGAAGCCGATCTGCTCGACGCGCCCATGACCTTGGTGCGGCGGCGCACCCAGCCGGCCGGCGCCGTGGCAACTTTTTTGGCCTTGCTGGCCGAGTCGGTCGCAGGCTGAGTCGGCCAGCCAGACCGGCCCTCGCCGACGCGGGTTAGAATGCCGCTCCAGTCAGCGACCGTGGTGAAGTGGATATCATTGGGCCCTCCGAAGGCTTAGGCGCAAGTTCGATTCTTGCCGGTCGCACCAGATTAGTGAATCACGATGGTTCACAAAGCATCAAGCCCCCAAGTAAATCAACGACTTAGGGGCTTTTTCTTTGTCACCTTGCGTCACGTTTGGGCCAGGCAGAGCGTTGCTTGTGAGGGCAAATGCCGGGGTAGAAGACGGGCTCCGTAGATTGAGCAGCATCTAGGCGTTCGAAAGGTCGATTGCGCGGCTTGAGTCCCCCGGGAGCTACGTGCATGCCATCAGCCGGCAGCCCCTACGTCCAGCGCGGATCCTCGAAGAAGGAGACGGTCAGCCAAGCCTCATCCAATGAAATGCCGATGGCAGCGCGGATCTCCTCGCGCAGCTGGTCCTGCTGCGCAATGCGCTGCACCGTGAAGCGCGGGCCGACCACGAAGTCGATCTCCACGAACACCGTGCGACCGGTACGCACCACATGGTGTGTGGCGCTGACGATGTCGTGCCGTGCCCGCAGGTCGGCCAGCACCACATCAATCCGCTGCACCAGTTCGTCTTCCGGTACAGCCATGCGCAGCACCTCGCGCAGGCTCTCGCGCAGGATGTCGATCGGCACCAGCAGAAACAGCAACGACAGCACCGTCACCATCGCCGGGTCAGCATAGCGGGCCCACAGGCTGTGCTGCGGCTCGGGCAGCAGCGGCAGGACCGCGAAGCCGGCAAAGGTGACCAGGCTGAACGCCGCATCCATCAGCCATTCCTTGGCGTCATTCAGCATCAGCTGCGAACCAATGCGCCGCGCCAGCACCCACTCCCACGCACCGGCGGCCAAGCAGAACAGCGCAGTGGCCACCGCGAACAGGATCACGCCCTCGGCATCGGTCTCGTGACCGCCGTGGCGCATGCCCTCGATGCCGTTGAGTGCCGCGTAGAGGCACATCAGCAACATGAACACGCCGTTCACTGTGTGAACCAGCGGTTCCACATGCGCGTAGCCGAAGGGAAAGCGCCGGTCCTCGGGGCGCACGACCAGACGGGCTGCCAGCAGGCTCAGCCCGCCGCTAACCGCGCTCAACATCGAGAACACCCCGTTCAGGATGACGATGTCCGAATCGATAATCAGGCCCCAGATCACGCTTCCGCCAGCCAATACCAGCACGCCCACCACGGACAGCAGCAGGGCGCGCTGCTCGAGGCGGTTGCCGTCGCTGCCGCGTGGCGCGGCCTGGCGTGTGCGGCCGGACCCGCTCTTGCCGGCTTGGGCGGGGGCGGTCGCAGAGGAAGTCATGGTCATCATCGGTGCGGGTCGGACGTTTAGGTTGATGGCACTCGGCCTGGTCCTTTCCCCGGCTGTGCCGCAGAGCGCGCAGTCCGTCTCGAAGCACTGTGGGGCTGCTCAGGGCTGGCTCACTCCCGCACCTTGCCATGGCACTGTTGGCGAACGACGCCGGGGCGAACTTGGCGCAGGCATCTTACCGAAATGCAGTTGCCGGGAGCCAGGACTTGCAGGGCAAGCAGATACAGGTCCCAAATGCTGCCGGTGGGTTCGCCAGTTCGGCACTACCCCGAGGGACAGGTCGTTTCTCGACCCTGCAAGCGTTGCGTTGTTCTGCTCGTCATGGGCGCGTCGCATGTCACAGACCGCTGCGAGCCTGCCAGACAATGTCGCCTAGGACGAGGTCAGAGATGTCGGCTTTGCGGCTGAGAAATTGACCTTGTGCCTGGCAGCCACGGTGAAGTTTTGCTGTGGAGCGGTCGAATCTCTTATGCCTAACGGCGCTGCTTGAGTCTCGGGCACCAAGCCCCGGACTCAATCGGGCAAAAAACTCATCATGACCTCTTGAGTGGCCTTGTCGGCCCCATGTCGAGACCGAGATGAGCGAGACAGAGAAGCTCTCGTTGCTGATGCTGGGCCAGGGCCTGGGCGAGGTGCGCGAAACCATCCTTCGTCTGGGCACGCAGCTGTGCTGCGTCGGCTACGAGCGCGGACTCAACTCCACCACAGGCAATTGGCAGCTGATCTACCGCATAGCCCGCGCTTCGCGCTGCGCGCGCAATAAGGCAGATTTCCTATCCGTGGCGCCCTGTTCCTTGTGGCGAGCGACGATTCCACCGGAGCGCCGGCACCGCGCAGCACGGTGAAAAACCCCCAAGTCGACCCATGACTTGAGGGCTATTTTCATTCATGTGTGGCATGCGCCACCGCCGGCACTCACTCCCCGGAATAGCCACGCCAGCGCGCCGAGGCCTTACTCATCAGTTCGACTTGCTTGCCGAAGTTGGTGCAGGCCTTGCAGATCAGGAAATGCGCTCGGACGGCGAGCTTCTCGCTGGAGCGCAGCGGGCGCTCTTCGCCCTCCAGCACCAGGCGGGTGACTTCTCTGCAGTTGGGCAGGCCCATCATGAGGCAGCCCCTGCCTGCAATTCCTGCGCGTCAAACCAGTTCAGCTGCAGGCATTCGCGCAGGCGCAGGCGCGCCCGGTGCAACATGACCCACAGATTGCTCGGGCTGATGCTCAGCTGCTGGCAAATTTCCTCGGTATCCAATTCCAACCATTCACGCATCATGAAGAGCCGACCTTGCTGGCCGGGCAGATGCTCAACGCAGGCTTCCATCACTTTCATGAAGTCCACCTGGCGCAGGCAGTGATCGGGGTCGCCCCAGTCCTTGGGCCGCTCACGCCAGTGACCATCGGCGCTGAAGAGCTCATCGTCCAAGTCCTCGCCGTCTTCTGGGGTGCTGGACATTTCGCGGCAGTTGCGGCGGATCTGGTCGACCAGTTTGTGCTTGAGGATGCCGATCAGCCAGGTCTTGAGCTGGGATTGGCCGCCAAAGCTTTGCGGCTTCTCGATCGCCGCCAGCAGCGTCTCGGAAACCGCGTCTTCGGCCCAGGCCGCATTGCGCAGCTGCAGCTGCGCAAACTTCAGCAGCTGCGGGCGGAGCAGGTTCAATTGGGCGGCGATGTCGTTCATGACCTAAGGCGAGTCCCGGCAAGTTTGTGCGCAGTGTAAACACAGCGTGCTCTGAGGCCGAAAGTGAAGCCATGTGACCTTCAGCCCCTTCAACAAAGAGTGCCAGAATCGCCCCAAACCCAAACTAACCCTATATGTCCATGGACCAGCCCAACAAACTCAGCCCCATCTCCGTCGCCCTGCATTGGCTGGTCGGCCTCGGCATGATCGCGCTGACCGCGATTGGCCTTTACATGAGCCGCGCCGAAGTTTGGGCCCTGTATCCGATTCACAAATCGGTCGGCGTGCTCTTGTTCGTGCTGATTCTGGCCCGCGTGGTCTGGCGGCTCAAGAATGGCTGGCCGGCGCATGTGGCCGGCGGCTCAAAGCTGGAACAAGCCCTGGCCAAGCTGGTGCACTGGCTGCTGATACTGGCCACCCTGGCCATGCCGATCAGCGGCATGATGAATTCAGGCGCCGGCGGCCATGGCATTGACGTCTTCGGCCTGCAGATTGTGCCCAGCCAACACAGCGCCGATAAACCCGATCAAGCGCTGCCCTATAACGCCAGCGTCGCCGAGCTCGGCGACGAGATGCATGAGTGGATCGCCTATTTGCTGATCCTGGCGCTGGTCCTGCATGTGGCGGGGGCGCTCAAGCATCATCTGGTCTACAAGGACGGGGTGCTGCGGCGCATGCTGGGCAGCCGGATCGAGCCCTGACAGCGCTTAGCCCTGTTTCGCCGGCGCGGCAAACCAGGCCGCCTTGGGCACAAACTTCGCCTCGGCCGGGTCGGCCAAATAATGTGGCGACATGATTTGCACGCCGTATTCATTGAACACATCCTGGATATTGGCGTGCAAGGCGCTCAAGACCTCGGCGCGCGGGCGCGGCTGGCTGGGCACGGCCTGGCAGACCAAGCGGTACTCCGGGTAGAAATCCGACAAGGCCGTCTGATACACCCGGGCCGACGGGTTGCTCAGCACACCCGGCGTGCGGTGCGCCGCCTCGATCAGCATCGCCTCGACCTGGCGCCACGGCGTGTCATAACCAATCGTCACGACGGTGTCGACGATATAGCCGGGGCCCTTGACGGCGCGCGAATAGTTCTTCGTCACCGAGCCCATCACCAGCGAATTCGGCATCGACAGCTCCTCGCCCAGGCCGGTACGAATGCGGGTATTGAACATGCCCAACTCGGTGATGGTGCCTTCATGACCGTCAATTCGCACATACTCGCCGACGCGGATGGTGCGCGTGAACATCAAAATCATGCCGCTCGCCCCCTGCCCCACCAGGCTGGAGGCGCCCAGCGAGATCATCAGCCCCAAGAGCACCGAAACCCCCTTGAAGGCCTCGCTGCTGGAGCCGGGCAAATAGGGGTAGGCCATCACCAGCGCGAACAACCAGATGCCAGTGCTGATGATGCGCCGCGAGGGCCGCACCGTGTCGCGGTCCAGCCAGCCGAGCGAGGCCTCACCGCGCTCGATGCGATTGAATACCGGCGTGAACAACTTGATGACGGTGCGCGCCAGCATAAAGATCAGCAGCGCCACAAACAAATCCGGCAGCGCCCCCAAGATGCCCGTGCCCAGCCGCACCACCACCTGCCATAAATAGCCGCTGAGTTGCTCGCCCCAGGGCCTTGTGTAAGGGAACTGGCTGAGGACCAGGCTCAGCCACTCATAGCTCAGCAAGGCCAGCAAGGCCCAGCCCGCGCCGCGCACGGCGAAGCTGACCGCCGTCAAGACCTTGTCGCCCTGCAGCAGCTGGGTGCCGGCCACCTCCAGTTCGGCAGCGCGCCGACTCATCTGCGCCGACAACCAAGCACCCAAAGCCCGCTGGCCGCGCCGCACCAGGGCGAGCAGGCCAGCAAACACCAGCGTCGCGGCCAACGCAATCAAGAGTCCGCGCAGCAGCCGCGATTCGTCGCGGCTCTCGCGCGTTTCTGCGATCACCTGTTCGAGCTGAAACTTGGCCGCTGCGGCGGTCTCGTCCAGGGTCTTGTCGCCCTTGGCGTCCACATCCTCGGGCGTCAAGACTAAGGCCATCTCGCCGTCAATCATCACGATGCGACCCTGCGCCTCTTGCTTGACGGTCACCTCGCCGGCCCCGGTGCGTGCCAGCACCTCGTTCATATACAGATGGGTGCGCCTTGCACGCTCGGCCGGGCTAACGCCGAGAAACGGCGCCCTGTAAACCGCAATGGTGCGGTTGAAAATTTGCACAGCGGCCTCCGGCGCCGTATTCACCGGCGCCGCCACCAAGGGGCTTGCCGATGCTGCCGCCGCGACTGCCTGTACTTGCGCGGCCACAGGCAAGGCAGCCAAGCCCATGGAGAACAGCAGGGCAAGGCTCAGCCAGGCCACGATGCGATGCAGCCGCGCAGCATTGGCCAACACGGCGAGGACCTTCAAATCGACATTGATGACGCGCATGTACAAGCACCCGAAGCAAGAAGTCAACGGGTGGTGCACGCGATGATGCCCCAACCCGGCGCCCGGGCCGGCCCCGCGCGCCGCGCGAGCATATCGCCCTCAGTGCAGCGTCGGCAAGCAGTCGGTATGGCGTCGCCTCGGTGTGACCGAAAGTTCGGCGATGTCCTGTGCTTGGGGCTGCGTCGCAATACCCGGCATCGCAATACTGGGCGCCGCAGAGACTGCGGCAGGCGTGCTGAGCGGATTGGTATGCGCCTGGCTGGACGGGCTGGGCTCAGACACCGGTCCGTCCCGCAACTGCATATAGGCTGCCAACAAGCGGTCGCTATAAAGCAGCCAAGCGCTTTGCAGACTCAACAAATCTTCGTCCATCTGCCGGCGGGCTGCCTCGGTCAGGGGCATTTTGTCGGCCTGAATTCGGCTGAGCAGTTCCTGCGCCTGCAGCATCGCCAGCTCGATCGGCCGGTTCACCGCACGGCGCATCAGGCGCAGGGTCTGCTCACGCTTGCGCTCGGTGCCGAGCAAGCTGAGCACCACTTTTTCGTAGCGTGTGCTCTCGGCCACGGCTTGCGCTTGCCAGCGCGCGTTCGCCAACTCGGCCAGCATCGCCGCCGTCCAGGGGTCGCCCGACAGTTTCAACAGCGCCGCAATCTCATCCCTGGCAAACACGCATTCCGCGCCCACGCGCGCAAACTCGGGGCGCTGATTGAGCAGCGCCAGAACCGTGTCGATACGGGCATCGGCGGGCATATGAAAGCCCTGCACTGCGGGGTTTTTAGGTGTCTTGGGGCCGGGGTCGAACATGGCATCTCCTGAATGGCTGTGGTGGCCACTTCAGTGCGGTGACCATAGGAAGGATGCTAAGAAGAGATCAGGGTTTCCCCCATGTCTGGCGCGGCCATCGGTTTGACAATTCGGGACAATCGTTCACCGACCATCTGGCTCCGGCAAGCCGGCTAAGATAGCCGTTACTGTTTTGACCGCGGCTTGCACCGTCAGTGAAGGAGTTGCCCCAGCGTGAACAAACCCAGTCGACAGCGCGACGGCGTCGCAAGCGGTCTATTGCTGCCCTTGCATCAGACCTTGCTGCTGCGCGGGCTGGACGCCAACGCCTTGCTGCAGCGCGCCAACATCAGCCCGCAGCAGTTGCTGGACCAGCGCAGCCGCATCAGTCAACGCGACACCATCCAGTTCTGGCGTTTAGCCGATGCCGCCTGCGCCCATGACCCGGGCCTGGCGGTTGAGATCGCCGGGCAGTTCAATTTGCGCGCGCTGGGGCTGCTGGGCGTGGCCTGGCTGGCCAGCACCAGCTTGCGCGAGGCGACCCGGCGGCTGGTGCGTTATTACGATCTGGTCAGCTCGATTGCCGTGTTACGCGTGTGCATCGAAGGCGAAGGCGAGCAGGCCTTGACCTGGCTGCAATACCACGCCAGCCCCGGCGTGCTGGCGCTGACGCATGACACCTGGGCCGGTGTTGTCGGCGCCATGTGCCGTCATGCCTACGCCGGCGCCAGCGGCCAGTCCTTCACGCCCGCAGCCGTGCGTGTGGCCCATGGACGCAACGCCGGCACCGACTTGCTGGCCACCAGCCTGGGCTGCAGGGTCGAACCGGATGCGGATTGCACGGCGGTGGCCTTCACGGCCGCCCAACTCGATGCGCCGCTGCCCGGCGGCCACCCCGGCATGGCCTTGAACGCCGAGAAGATCTTGGCGGCCACGCTGTCCGAACTCGATAGCGGTGCGATTCACCACCGGGTACGCGCTCATCTGCTGAATATGCTGCCCTCGGGCCATGTGTCACGCGCGGCGGTAGCGGCGCGCATGCATATGACCGAGCGCACCTTGCAGCGCCGGCTGGAGGAGGAGCAATTCGGCTTTGCCGAGCTGCTGCAACAGACCCGGCTGGAGCTGGCACAGAACCTCTTGCGCGACCCCGAGCATGATGTGCAAGACGTCGCTTTCATCCTCGGTTTTGCCGAAATTTCCAGCTTCACGCGCGCGTTCCGGCGCTGGACCGGGGCTGCGCCGAGCACTTGGCGCGAGCAGGTCGGGGCGGGCATGCACTGAGAACCCCGTCAATCGCCAAGGCTCTGCGCCTGCGCCGGGCACTCAAGCCGCCGTCGACAAGCCCTGCGTCACATGCTCGGGCAGCACCACCTGGCCCTGGGCGTTTGCGATGGCCTCGATATGGATGACCGGTGAAGCGCCGCGCACGCCGCCGAAGATGGTGGCGAAGGCAGTATCGGCCGCGTCATGGCCGGTGCCGATGCGGATCAAGGCCATCGGGATGGCCACGCCCGAGGGGTCAAACAAATACCAACGCTGCCCCAGATAGACCTCCACATAGGCGTGAAAGTCCTGCGCGCGCAGGCTCAAGTCCAAGCCGTAGTCGATGCCGGTGACAAAGCGCGCCGGCATATTCAAGGCCCGGCACAGAGCAATCATCAGATGGGCGAAATCGCGGCAGACACCGGCGCGGTCCACCAGGGTGTCCACCGCCGTGGTGGTGCCGGTGGATGAGTTGGCCTGAAAGCTCGTGCGCGCCTGCACCCAGTCACGGATCGCCAGCACCCGGCCGTAGCCCTTGGGCAGCTGACCAAACTCCTGCGCCGCCAGCCGGTATAAGCGGTCCGACTCGCAATAGCGGCTAGGGTAGACATAGGGCAAGACGGCGCCGGGCAAATCGGCAACGGCCAACTCGGTGAGCTGATCGGTCGGCGTTTGCACATGATCCAGATCGACGCTGGCGCTGTAGTTCATTGTCAGCTGGCCGGCCTGCGCCTGCAGGCGCAAAAAACGCGTCTGGCTCAGCGCGTCAACGTAGAGGACGGAGTTGACACCTTGGCTATTGCTGAGCGACTCGCTGAGCACGGTCTGCTGCGGTGTCTGCGCGGCATGCAGGTTGAAAATGAAATCGCAGCCCGGTGCGTCAATCTCGTAGCTCAACTCAACGGTGTATTGGAATCTGAGCATAGGGAGGCTCCGTTTTGGGCGGGGCCAGCGCGGGCTCAAAAGGCAACCGTCAGCCGATATGGCGCTGCGGGGAGCCATTATGGGGCTAGGGCGCGCCCTTGTCAGGACGCACTTTCCCGCGCTGCGCAAATTGCCCCCGGACGAAGCCACAGCGGACACCAGCTTGGTGCGGCGCGTGCGACCATGCTGGTGCACAAACGCCCGATATTGAGCTAGCGCCAAAACCGCACGCACCAATCAGCACCGCCCAGCACATGGCCCGGATATTGCTCACACGTTAAAGACAAGGAGAGCATGAATGAAATCCAGCTTCGACGAAATGCACTTCAATGGCGCACCCGGTGCTTTTGAGTTCCCCGGCCCAAGCGCCCGCACGCATTACCAAACCTTCGAACGCTGGCTGGCCGGTCAAGCCGAAGAGACCATGCGCTTGCGCCGCGAAGAAGCGGAAGTGATCTTCCGCCGCGTCGGCATCACTTTCGCCGTCTATGGCGACAAGGACAGCGGCGAAGGCACCGAACGCTTGATTCCCTTCGACGTGATCCCGCGCGTCATTCCCGCTGATGAATGGCGCGAGATGGAAGCCGGCCTGCGCCAACGCGTGACCGCCTTGAACCGCTTCATTCACGATGTGTATCACGGTCAGGACATCATCCGCGCCGGCATCGTGCCCGAAGGGCCCATCCTCAACAACGCGCAGTTCCGGCCCGAGATGATGGGCGTGGATGTGCCGCTGAATATCTATTCCCAGATTGCCGGCATCGACATCGTGCGCGCCGCCAACCCCGACGGCAGCGGCAGCTACTACGTGCTGGAAGACAATCTGCGCGTACCCAGCGGCGTCAGCTATATGCTGGAAAACCGCAAGATGATGATGCGGCTTTTCCCCGATTTGTTCTCCCAGCACCGTATCGCGCCAGTCGCCCATTACCCCGATCTGCTGTTGGAAACGCTGCGCAGCGTCGGCCCGCACAGCATGAACGTCAAGAGCGAGCCGACCGTGGTGGTGCTGACGCCGGGCATGTACAACTCGGCCTATTTCGAGCATGCCTTCTTAGCCCAACAAATGGGTGTCGAGCTGGTCGAGGGCAAGGACTTGTTCGTCAAGGAGAACATCGTCTATATGCGCACCACGCGCGGCCCGAAACGGGTGGACGTGATCTACCGCCGCCTGGACGACGACTTTCTCGACCCCAAGGTGTTCCGCAAGGATTCGACATTAGGCTGCGCAGGCCTGGTCGAGGCCTACAAGGCCGGCAATGTGAATCTGGCCAATGGCATCGGCACGGGCATCGCGGACGACAAGTCCATCTACCCCTATGTGCCCAAGATGATCGAGTTCTATCTGGGCGAAAAACCTATCCTGAACAATGTGCCCACGCATGTCTGCCGCGAGGCCGATGACCTGAAGTATGTGCTGGACAACCTGGCCGACCTGGTGGTGAAGGAGGTGCATGGTGCGGGCGGCTACGGCATGTTGGTCGGCCCGGCCGCCACCAAGCAGGAGATCGAAGACTTCCGCGCTTGCCTGCTGGCCAATCCGAGCAATTACATCGCCCAGCCGACCTTGAGCCTGTCGACCTGTCCGACCTTTGTCGAAGCCGGCATCGCACCGCGCCATATCGATCTGCGGCCTTTTGTGCTGTCCGGCGAGAAGGTGCAAATCGTGCCCGGCGGCTTGACGCGCGTGGCACTGAAGGAAGGCTCGCTGGTCGTCAACAGCAGCCAGGGTGGCGGCACCAAGGACACCTGGGTGTTGGAAGACTAATAGACAGGCTTTGACGGAAAAGACCCATGCTCTCAAGAACCGCAGATCACCTGTTTTGGCTCTCCAGATACATGGAGCGGGCTGTTCTGACGCGCAGCGTCAGCGGCGCAGCCACAACACAGCCGAGCGCGCCAGCGCGTGCGGTGTTTTCGGCCTGAAGGAAGAATAACAATGCTGTCAAGAACCGCCGACCACCTGTTCTGGCTCTCTCGTTACATGGAGCGGGCCGAAAACACCGCCCGCATGCTGGACGTCAACTATCAGACCTCGCTGCTGCCGCAGTCGGCCGAAGCGGCGCTGCAGGGCTGGCGCAGCTTGCTCTCTATCTCCGAGTTGACCGGGCCTTATCAAGCCCGCTGGGGCGAGATCGACAGTGAGCGGGTCAAGCATTTCATGGTCAGCGACGAGCGCAACCCCTCGTCCATCCTGAGCTGCTTGCGCGAAGCGCGCGAGAACGCCCGCGCGGTGCGCGGCACACTGACCACCGAGGTTTGGGAAACCACCAACCAGACCTGGCTGGAGTTCAAACGGATGATTGCCGACGGCTTGCTCAAGCAAGACCCGGCCGCTCTGTGCGAATGGGTCAAGTTCCGCTCGCATCTGTCGCGCGGCGTGACGGTGGGCACGATGCTGCAGGACGAAGCTTTTAACTTCCTGCGCATAGGCTCCTTCCTGGAGCGGGCCGACAACACCGCCCGGCTGCTGGACGTCAAGTTCCACGCACTGGAAGCCAAGCCTGAGCCTTCGGGACCTGGTGCGCGCGACTTCTACCATTGGTCAGCGGTGCTGCGATCGGTCTCGGCCTTTGAGGTCTACCGCAAGGTCTATAGCAATGTGATCACGCCGGACAAAGTGGCCGAGCTGCTGATTCTGCGACCCGATATGCCGCGCTCATTGGCGCATTGCATGGCGCGCCTGCTCAGCAACTTGAAGCGGGTGGCCAACAACCAGTCCGGCGAGACGCTGCGCCTGGCAGGCCGCATCCATGCCGACCTGGAATTCGCCAGCATCGATGAAATCCTGCAACCCGGTCTGCATGTTTTCCTGAGCCAGTTTCTGGACCGCGTTGGCAAGCTCGGCCTTGGCATCAGCCGCGACTTTTTGAATCCGTCGGTCTAACAAATTAGGCACACATGGCTATCCGCGTCGCACTGCACCACCGCACCAGCTACCGCTATGACCGCGCCGTAGCACTATCCCCGCATGAGGTGAGGCTGCGGCCGGCGCCGCATGCGCGCACGCCCATCCTGTCCTACTCGCTGACGGTCGAACCGGCCGAGCATTTCATCAACTGGCAGCAAGACCCCTACGGCAATTACATCGGCCGCTTTGTGTTCCCCGAGAAGGCCGAAGAGCTCAGCTTCACCGTCGATCTCGTGGCCGATATGACGGTGATCAACCCGTTTGACTTCTTCGTCGAAAAATACGCCGAGCGCTTTCCCTTTGCCTACCCGGCCCAGCTGGCGGCGGAGTTGGGGCCCTATCTGCAGGTCGACCCGCCCGGCCCGATGCTCAAAGATTGGATAGAGGCGGTACGCACGGAGATGCTCAGCACGTCGCTGCCGACGAATGACTTTCTGGTCTATCTGAATCAGCGCGTGCAGGTCCGCATCGGCTATTTGCTGCGCATGGAACCGGGCATTCAAACGCCCGAGGAGACGCTGCAAAAAGCCTCGGGCTCCTGCCGCGACAGCGCCTGGCTGCTGGTGCAGATCCTGCGCTCGCTGGGCCTGGCCGCGCGTTTTGTGTCCGGCTATCTGATCCAGCTCAAGCCCGATCAAGCCTCGCTCGACGGCCCCAGCGGCTCGGCGGTTGATTTCACCGATCTGCATGCCTGGACCGAGGTCTACATCCCCGGCGCCGGTTGGATAGGCCTGGACCCAACCTCGGGCATGCTGGCCAGCGAAGGCCATATCCCGCTCGCCTGCACCGCCCTGCCCTCGTCGGCTGCTCCGGTCAGCGGCTTCACCGACAAGGCCGAGGTCACTTTCGTGCATGAGATGACGGTGACCCGCATCCATGAAGATCCGCGCGTCACCAAGCCCTATTCCGACGCCGACTGGCAGGCCATAGACCGCCTGGGCCAGCAGGTCGACGCCGACCTCAAGCGCAATGATGTGCGCCTCACGCAAGGCGGCGAGCCGACCTTTGTGTCCATCGACGATATGGACGGCGCGCAATGGAATACCGAAGCGCATGGCGAGCACAAGCGCGAGCTGGCCGGCCAGCTGATGCTGCGGCTCAAGAAGCATTTCGCCCCCGGCGGCATGCTGCACTACGGCCAGGGCAAGTGGTACCCGGGCGAGCCGCTGCCGCGCTGGGCGCTGAATATCTATTGGCGGGTCGACGGCCAGCCGATGTGGCGCGACGCCTCGCTGTTCTCGGCAGAAGGCAGCAACGACGGCTATGGCAAGGCCGAAGCCGAACGCTTTATGGCCGCGCTTCTGGAGGGTCTGCATCTGCCCTCCGCCAGCGCCATTCCCGCCTATGAAGACGTGCGCCAGCAGGCGCAGATCGAAGAGGGCCTGCCGAGCAATTTGAACCCGCTGTTCGCTGATCTGAGCGACTCCGAGCAGCGTCGCCGTCTGGCCCGTTTGCTGGACAAGGGCCTGGGCGAAGTTGTGGGCTATGTGCTGCCACTGGCGCCGACACCGTTTGAGCCCGGCGTGAGCCTGAGCAGCAGCTGGCGCAGCTCGGCCTGGCCGCTCAAGCGCGAGCATCTCTACCTGATCGACGGCGACTCCCCATTGGGTCTGCGCCTGCCGCTGAACTCGCTGCCCTGGGTCTTGCCAGACGAGCAAGAGGTCGAATTCGATCTCGACCCCTTTGCCGAGCGCAGCGCGCTGCTGGAAGCCAAGGCGACGCTGGACGTCAAATTGACCCATGCTGACCGCGAAACTCAGCGGGGCCCACGCGCCGCGCTGGCGGCGGCCAAACGGCTGGCGCGTGCCACCCTGGGTCGCTCGACCAGTACCGAATCCGAGCCAACGCCGCCTCCTTTGGCCGGCCAGCACAATGCGGCGCCGGCACCACGCGACGTCATTCACACTGCCCTGTGCGTGCAAGTCCGTGATGGGCGCTTGCATGTCTTCATGCCGCCGATCAAACGCATCGAAGACTATCTGGCCCTGGTGCAGATCGTTGAAGCGAGTGCCGCCAAGCTGCAGCTGAAACTCTGGATCGAAGGCTATGGCCCGCCGCGCGATCCCCGCATCAAGCTGCTCAGCGTGACGCCGGACCCCGGCGTGATCGAGGTCAATGTGCATCCGTCGGCAAGCTGGAACGAGCTGGTCTACACCATGAGCACGCTCTATGAAGAGGCGCGGCTGAGCCGCCTGGGCACCGAGAAGTTCATGGTCGACGGCCGCCACACGGGAACGGGCGGCGGCAACCACGCGACGCTTGGCGGCGCCACCGCCGAAGACAGCCCGATGCTGCGCCGCCCCGATCTTCTCAAGAGCCTGATCACCTATTGGCAGAACCATCCGGCCCTGTCCTATCTGTTCTCGGGCACCTTCATCGGCCCGACCAGCCAGGCGCCGCGCGTGGACGAGGCGCGCGATGACAATCTGTATGAGCTGGCGATCGCCTTCCAGCAGATGGACCGGGTCTTGCCCGGCATGATGCCGGGCGACAAACCCTGGATGGTTGACCGCCTCTTGCGTAATTTGTTGGTCGATCTGACCGGCAACACGCATCGCTCGGAGTTTTCGATCGACAAGCTCTACTCACCCGACGGCCCGACCGGGCGTCTGGGCCTGGTCGAGTTCCGCGCCTTCGAGATGCCGCCGCATGAGCGCATGAGCCTGTTGCAGATGTTGTTGCTGCGGGCGCTGGTGGCGCGCTTCTGGCAGCAGCCTTACCAGGCCAAGCTGGTGCACTGGGGCACGGCCCTGCATGACCGCTGGATGTTGCCGCATTTTGTCGCGCAGGACATTCGCGATGTGGCGCGCGACCTGCGTGCGGCCGGCTATGCCTTCGAGGACCATTGGTTCGACCCTTTCATCGAGTTCCGCTTCCCGCGCTTCGGCACCGTCGTCTACGAGGGCGTGGAGCTGGAACTCAGGCAGGCGATCGAACCCTGGAATGTGCTGGGCGAAGAGATGGCCGCCGGCGGCACGGCGCGTTATGTCGACTCCTCGGTCGAGCGCATGCAGCTTCTGGTGCGCGGCCTGACCGACGGGCGCCATGTGATTGCCTGCAACGGCCGCATGTTGCCGCTGCACCCGACCGGTGTGCCGGGTGAATATGTGGCGGCTGTGCGCTTTCGCGCCTGGAGCCCTTGGTCAGCACTGCACCCGACGATTGGCGTGCAAGCACCCTTGACCTTTGATCTGGTTGACACCTGGAGCGGCCGCGCGATCGGCGGCTGCACTTATCACGTCGTCCATCCGGGCGGTCGCAGTGAGGAGCATTCGCCCGTCAATGCCAACGCGGCCGAAGCGAGGCGCTTCGCGCGGTTTTGGCCACATGGCCACACGCCGGGGCCGATGACGGTGTTCAAGGAGCCGCTCAACCCGAGCTTTCCGATGACGCTGGATCTGCGCTGGCAGCCGCTGTGAACGTGGCGGCCACGCGCGCAGAGATAATCACGGCCCTGTAGTCCCCCGCGAACCTGCTCGCCACACCGTGCCCTCTCGACTCCTTGCCGGCTACCCGGCCGCCACCGACCGCTTTGACGAAATGCTGGGCGCCGATGGTCAGCCGCGCCCGCATTGGCGCGCGCTGCTGACGGCGCTGGCGCGCGAAGCGCCGGGCGTGATGCGCGAGCGCGACGAGGCGGTACAGCGCCAGGTGCGCGAAAACGGCGTCACCTACAACGTCTACGCCGACACCCGCGGCGCCGGTCGGCCCTGGGACTTGAACGTGCTGCCGCTGATCTTGCCGCACAACGAGTGGGCCGAGATCGAGGCTGCCGTGACACAGCGCGCCACACTGCTGAATCAAATTCTGCTGGATGTCTACGGCCCGCAACTGCTGCTGCAGCAGGGCCAGTTGCCGCCGGCCTTGATCCACGGTCATGCCGGCTTCTTGCGCCCCTGTCATGGCATGCGGCATCGCGACGGCATTGCCCTGCACTTCTACGCAGTGGACCTGGCGCGCGCGCCGAGCGGCCGCTGGTGGGTGGTGGCGGACCGCACACAAGCGCCGTCCGGCAGCGGTTATGCGCTGGAGAACCGGGCTGTGATTGGCCGCACCTTCCCCGATCTGATGCGCGACCTGAATGTGCGCCCCTTGACCGGCTTCTTCGACAAAATGCGCGACAGCCTCAGCTACTGGGGCCACCAATGCGCCAACAGCGGCAGCACGCCGCTGCGCGCCGGCGAGCCGCCGCTGATCGTTTTGCTGACACCCGGCCCCTACAACGAAACCTATTACGAGCAAGCCTATATGGCGCGCCACCTGGGCCTGCCGCTGGTGGAGGGGTCGGATCTGACCGTGCGCAATGGCATGGTCTGGCACAAGACCTTGTCCGGCATGAAGCGTGTGCATGTGATCATGCGCCGGGTCGACGACGACTATTGCGACCCGCTGGAGCTGCGCGCCGACTCCAGCCTCGGCATCCCTGGCCTGATCGAAGCAGCGCGGCTGGGCAATGTCTTGATCGCCAACAGCCTGGGCTCCAATCTGCTGGAGTCGGGCGCTTTGCTGGGCTTTTTGCCGGCGCTGTCGCAGCGCGTGCTGGGCGCGCCCTTGAAGATGCCTTCGGTGGCAACTTGGTGGTGCGGCGAGCCGGCAGCGCTGGCCCAGGTGATTGCCAAGCTGGACCGCCTGGTGATCAAGCCCGCCTTTCCGCAAAGCCGCCAGTTCACCGTCTTCGGCCAAGACCTGAAGGGCGCCGAGAGGGCGGCCTTCATCGCCAAGCTGCGCGCCCACCCGGCCAACTATGTGGCGCAGGAGCTGGTGCATTTGTCGCAAGCGCCGGTCTGGCGCGCCGATATGTCCAAACAGCAAGGACATGGCTCACGTGCAGGTGCGCATGGTGCATTGACCGCCAGCGCAATGGGCTTGCGCGTTTATGCCTGCGCCACGCCAACCGGCTATGTGGTGATGCCCGGTGGCCTGACCCGTGTGGCCACCGGCCCCGATGTGCGCGTGATCACGCTGCAGCGCGGCGGCGGCAGCAAAGACACCTGGGTGCAGGCGCGCGAGCTGCCGCTGGTCGATGCGCACCGGCCGCTATCGCGCACCACCACCGTGGCCGATCTGGTGCGCGACGACACCCATGTGTCGAGCCGCGCGGCCGAGAACCTGTTTTGGTTCGGCCGCAATGCCGAGCGTTGCGACAACATCGCGCGCCTGCTGCGCGTCAGCCTGAACTTCCTGTTCAATCTGCGCCCCGCCAGCCAAGGCGCCGAATGGCCGACCGTCAAGGCGCTGTGCGCGCAGCATCATTTACTCGACGGCAAGCAGCCGCCCAAAGACAGCGCCGAGCGTGCGCAGCTCAACGCATCACTGAGCGACGCGCAGGTCGAACAAGCCTTGCTGCTGGCCGTGGTGTCGCCCGAGGTGCCGGGCTTGGCACGCCAGCAACAGCAGCTTTACCGCAGCGCCAGCCAGTTACGTGAGCGGCTCTCGATCGACAACTGGCGCGCCCTCAACCGCATGCTGCAGCAGCAAGCGCCGGCCGAGGGCAAGCACTTATCGCAAGCAGATGCGATGACCCTGCTCGACGATGCGGCCGCCGCCTCGATGACGATGGCCGGCTTTGCCCTGGACGGCATGAACCGTGACCTGGGCTGGCGCTTTTTGTCGCTGGGCCGGCGCTTGGAGCGCTTGCAGTATCAGTGCCAGGTCTTGCAGAGCGCGCTCAGCATGGACGCCGACGGCGAGCTGGACTGGTTGCTGGAGTTGGCCGACAGCATCGTCACCTACCGCTCTCGCTACCGGGCTCAGCCCGAGTGGCTGCCTGTGCTGGACCTCTTGTTGCTGGACGCCAGCAACCCGCGCTCCATCTTGTTCCAGCTCGACGGCATCACCAAGGGAATGGACAAAATGGCGCTGGCGGCGGGCGGCTGCGGTGAGGCCGAAATGCAGGCAGTGCGCACCGAGCTATTGGCGCTGGCGCCAGCCACCGACCTTTACCGCGGCAATGCGCGCCTGACGCAATTGCTGCTGCGCATACGGCGCGCCAGCGAGGCCATGTCCGAGCTGATCAGCGTGCAGTTCTTCAGCTACACCGGCGAGAAGGCGGCCCAGCGATGAAGGTCGCCAGCATCAAATACCGGGTCGAACACGAGACCGAGTACCGCTATCAAAGCCAGGTCACCTTGTCGCAGCAATACCTGCATCTGACGCCGCGCAGCTTTGCACTGCAAAGCACCGAGTCACACCGGATTGTGGTGCGCCCAACCGAGCATGAAACCAGCGAGGGCCGCGACTACTTTGGCAACCCGACGCGGCGATTGACCCTGATGGCGCCTCACATGACGCTCAACGTGCATGCCGAATCGGTCGTGAGCTTGAGCAAGCGGCCGAGCATGGCGGAGCTGCAGGGCTCCAAGCCATGGGAATCGGTACGTGAGCTGGTGCAACGCGCGCAGTCCCCCGACACCCTGGAAGCAACGCGTTATCTCTACGCCTCACCGCATGTCGAGCTGAGCGCTGCGCTGGAGCTGTATGCACGCCCCAGCTTTCGCCCGGGCAGGCCGATACTGGAGGCCGCGCTGGACCTGACGCAACGCATCTTTGCCGACTTCAAGTTCGACCCTGCCGCCACCGAAATCTCCACCCCGCTGGAGCAGGTCTTGAGCGGCCGCCGCGGTGTCTGCCAAGACTTTGCCCAGCTGATGATTGGCTGCCTGCGCAGCCTGGGGCTGCCGGCGCGCTATTTGAGCGGCTACATCCTCACCCACCCCAAGCCCGGCCAGCCGCGCTTGGTTGGCGCCGACGCCTCACATGCCTGGGTCTCGGTGTTCTGCCCCGTGCATGGCTGGATCGACTTCGACCCGACCAACCGCTGCCTGGTGCAGGGCGAGCACATCACCTTGGGCTGGGGCCGCGATTTCAGCGACGTGACGCCGATGCGCGGCATCGTGCTGGGCGGTGGCGCGCAGCATTTGCAGGTGAAGGTGACGGTGACGCCGCTCGGGTGAGACGGGCCGGCTTTGCGCCAAGTTTTGCTTGGATGAATTGCAGGGCTTGGTGTGGCTGCAAAGTACCCACACCAGCCCTTGGGAATCGGCACCAGCCGCTGCAATGCCGTCTTTTGCGGTGCGAGCCGTGTTGACGCCGTACTCCAATGCCAAACATGTGCTGAGCATGCCGCAGGCGTCAGCGATCGGTCTGAAGGGTAATCAGGCCTCGCGGTTCAAGCGGCTCTACCGCGTACATCGACCGCAGAAGGGCAGTCCTGGCGAGACATAGGGGTCAGCGCTGCAGATCAAAGTCCAGGCTGTTGCAGTCCAGCGGCACGCGGACATGACGTTCACGCGGCCGCGGCGGGGCTTCTGCGATGGGAGCAAGGTCGTGAATGACAAGCTGTGGTGTAAGGTGATATCGGCCGGGTTGCGACAGGTCAAAAGCCAGTGCCAGGTCGACCTCCGCCAAGCGCGTTTGGCCCGCGTCCAGCTGAAGGTAAGCCGCAGCGTCGGGGTCGCCCCGTTTGACAGTGGCGCCGCGGTAGCGCAAGGCTTGGCCGTTGTGCGTCACCTTGACATAGGGTCCCATCCAGGGCCTGGGTTCCAGCGGCGTGGCCCACACCAGCACGTTCACGGCTTCCGGGCCGCTGTTATGCAGACTGAATCTCAGCGGCGCCTTTTGTCCCTGGGCCAACTTGGAAGGCATTTGCAGCGAACAAACCAGCTGAGTTCCCGTGGCTGCCAGCGACGCGACGGCGGCAGCGCTGGGTGCACCAGCAGGCAGTGGCCCAGCTGACTCTGAAGCCGAAACTGACGCCGCCATCACCGCCACTCCAGTCGCCACGGCGGCGGCGCCACACGCCAGCCGCCGCCCCATGGCAACCGAGTCAAGCCGCAGCAAAGCAGTAAGGCGCTGGGCTGCCGTTCAGGGCTTGGCCGGTGTGTTCTCAGCAATGTATTCGTGGCTGTCTGCGTTGCGGATGGCCCGGGATGGGTTGCTCAGCGCCAGGGCGCGCGCGGCGGTCTGGCCGTAAGCCCAGTCATCGGTGTCGGCCACCACAGTGAAGTGCGACATTTCATGGATCAAGGTACCGGCCTTGGAATCGGTGCCCAGCGCCGGGGCAGCCCAGAATGCTTTGCAAAGGTAGATTTTGTAGTGATCATCTGGATAGACGTAAGCGTAATAGTTGTCAGTGCAAGCGCAGTCAAAGCGCAGGGGTTTGGTGGCAAAGGCATCTTGAACCTTGACAAAGTTGGTTTTCACGGCGTTCCAACTGCTGCGCGTGCCTGGACCGAACCATTCAGTGAAACGCTGTGTCGCCACGCGTGAGTTCTGCATGTAGGTCAGCACACCTTGCGAGTAAGTGTTGGCGCTGCTGACAGCGTTGTTCAGGTCGGTGATCTGCGAGGCCGAGCAGGCGGTGAAGGTTGGCGCACCATCGGTGAGGTTTGTCGAGGCGGGTGCCGTCCTTGCCGCGCCCACGCCGCTGCGCGATTCCAACCAGACAAAAGCCGGGGCAGACTTCATCACGCCACGGCCGCCGCTGCTGCCAGGGCTGTTGAATTCGACGCTGTACCTGCCGTTGCGTGACAGGTCGTAACCGGCTGTCAACTCCACGCTGTACTCGAGCGTGGCGCCTGCGGCGATGGTGACCCAGTCGCTGACCGCAGGTGCAGCGCGTTTAATCAAGCGCCCTTTGTAGGGCACCGGAGAACCGTCCAGCGTGACGGTGAACAACTTGCTGTCGTGGCGGGCCGAAGGCAGTTCCCAGCGCGGTACCGAGATCGCCGCTTGTGTGCCGTTGGTGACGCTGACATTGACGAAAACGTTCACGTCTCCGAGCAACACCGGGGTCGGCGCCGAGACACGCACATACAGGCCGTCCCAGGAGGCAGCGGACACGCTGCCGGCCCAAGCCAAGGCAAGCAAGAGCCACAGGGCACGTACGATTCTTTGCATGGCAGATCCTTTGAGGTGAAACCGAGGTGTCAAGCTTGCGGCGCGACGCTGCGGCCGCGCGTGGCACGGCGCAGGGCCAGTAGCCCGGCGGCCATCATCACCACGGAGGAAGGTTCGGGTATGGGAGCGACTTGGCCCAAGGTCAAGTTGTCAATGCCTCGAAAGCTGACGCGACTTTGCCCCAGCACGCCGAGCAGATGTCACATCAGGCGGGCATACTAGCGCCTGATTCTTGACCGCCATGCCACCCCTGACCCTCGAGTTCCCTGGATCCGCCACGCCCACTGTGAGCGAGCAGACTTCCCCCGCCACCCGCCCCCTGCTGCGACTGTTGGGCGGCTTCGAGTTACGCGACTCACTGGGCCAGGTCTTGCCCCTGCCCTACGACAAGGTACGTGCCTTGCTGGCGATGCTGGTGCTGCAGACCGGGCCGCTGGCGCGGGAAACTCTGGCTGAAACCCTCTGGCCCGACTCCAAGCTGGAGCAGGCGCGAGCCAATTTGCGCCGGGCTCTGTTTGACTTGCGCAGGGTGCTGGCCCAGCTCTGGCCCGATCAGCCCGATCTGGAGCCGCTGCTGTCCGACAAGAAACAGCTGCAGCTGCGCGAGGATTTGGCCTGGCAATTGGACTGCCGGGACTTCGCCCTGGCCCAACTGGATGCCGCCACGCCGCAAGCGGAGGCGCGCCGCCAAGCCCTGCAGCAGGCGCTGAGCCTCTACCGCGGTCCCTTGCTTGACGGTTTGCAGCTGCCCGAAGCGCCCGGCTTCGAAGCTTGGCTGCAACCGCGCCGCGAGGCTCTGCTGCGCCAGGCCCAACAGTTGCTGGAGGCGCTGGGGCAGCTGTATGAGGACGCCGGCGAGACCGAGGCCGCCCTGTCCTGCGCGCGCCGAGCCCTGGCCCAAGACCCCTGGTGCGAACCCGCCCTGCGCCGCTGCATGCGAATGTTGGCGCCTACGGCCGCAGGCGAAGCCCTGGCCTTGTTCGAACAGTTGCGCCTGCAACTGCATAGCGAGCTACAGCTGCAGCCGCAAGCCGCCACCCAGGCCCTGGCCGAGCGTCTGCGCGCCGCCGCAGCCCAGGCAGCCAAAGCCCCGGCCTCGCGTGCCGAGCGCCGCCGCGTCGTCGCCCTCGCCTGCGAATGGGAGGCCCCGTCCGACGATAGCGCCCACGAGGCCGAGGCCGAGGCCATGGCCGCCGCCCTGCAAGCCCGGCTGCAACAGGCCCGCCTGCTTCTTCAGGCGCGCGGCGCCCATGTGCAACGCGCCGAGGGCGGCGAGCTGCTGGCCTTTTTTGGTCACCCGCGCGCGCAGGAGCAGGTGCCACGCCTTGCCCTGGACGCCGCGCTGGAAATGGCCGCCGCACACGAAAAAGACAGCCTTGAGCCCTGCTCCCTGCGCCAGGGCCTGCATGTGGGCTGGGTGCACGCCGACCCGGAGCGAGCCTCGCCCGACAGCGTGGGCGCGCTTTCGCGCCAGGCGCGCAAGCTGGCCCTGCAGGCCGAGGCCGGCCGCATCCTCGTCAGCGCCGAGCTGCAACAGCAAAGCGAGCGCCATCACCGCTTTGCCGCCATGGCGGGGCCCGGTGGTAGCGCCAGCCTGCTGGGCGCCCGAGCACCCCAAGCCCGCGGCCGGATCGACGCGCTCAAGCCCATGGTCGGCCGCAACACCGAACTGGCGCTGCTGCGGCAAGAATGGCTTCTCGCTCAAGGCAGCGCGCGCACGGTCTGGGTGCAAGGCGAACCTGGCCTGGGCAAGACCCGGCTGCTGCAGGCCTTGCGCCAGCATGTGGCGGCCGCTGCGGATGGCGCGCCAACGCCGATCTCCCAACTTCAGTGCCGCCCCGAATATCGCCACACGCCCTTGGAGCCAGTGCGGGCCACGCTGCGCCGGCGCATAGGCGCCGCACTGAAGGGTGATGCAGCGCAGGCAGAGGCCGCCCTCAGCGCGCTGCTGCAGCATGCGGGACTGCCGCCGGCGAGCCATGTGGCCGCGCGCGCCCTGCTGCGTCCGCTGCTGCTCCAACACCAGAACAAGTCGGGCCCGGCAGAGCCCTTGCACATGCGTGAGCTGCACACCCTGCTGTGCGATCTCTTCGAAGGCCTAGCCCAGGGCCGGCCGCAGCTCATGCTGTTGGAAGATCTGCAATGGGCCGACCCGTCCACGCTGGAGCTGCTGCAGCTGCATCTCCAACGACAACTTCGGCGCCCCGCCGCGCAGCGCGCCCCGGGCCTGCTGCTGCTGAGCTCGCGCGAGGTGCCGCCCGACGATGTGCGCGCCAGTCTAGACCTCTGCCTGAATCTTCAGCCCCTGCCGCCCGAAGACATGTGCCGCCTGATTGAGCAACTCGACAGCGCGCCGGCTTCGGCCGCGCAGCGCCTGCAAGTGCTGCAGCGTGCCGGCGGCGTGCCACTGTTTGCCGAAGAGCTGGCACGCTCGCTGCGCCTGCGCCCGACCGACAAAGTGCCGGCCACGCTGTGGGACTTGTTGGCCGCCAGCCTGGACCGCCTGCCGCCCGAAGCCAAGCGCCTGGCCCAGGGCGCGGCCCTGCTGGGCAGCACCTGCTCGCCCGCCCTGTTGCAAGAGCTGCTGCAGTTGCCGGCCGGGCCGCTGGCCCAGCAATTGGCGCAACTGGAACGGCTGGACCTGCTGCAAGCCATTGAGTCGCAACACTGGCAGTTTCGCCATGCCTTGATCCGCGACGCTGCGCTGGAGACCCTCAGCGCCAGCGAGCGCCGCGCCCTGCACCGGCGTGCCGCCCAGGCCTTGATGGGCCCCTTCGCCGCCCAGGCCGCCGATGCTCCCGAGGCCCTGGCCCAGCATCTGCACGCTGCCGGCGACCCGGCGGCCGCGCATTACTGGCTGCAAGCGGCCGAGCGGGCCGCCGCCCAATCGGCCCACCAAGAAGCACGCCATGGCTTCGAGCAAGGACTGGCCGCCTTGCAGCTACCCGAGGCAGCACCCGCCCTGGTGCAACGCTTGCGCCTGCCCTTGCTGCTGGGCCTGGGGCATGGCCTGTTGGCTCTGGAGGGCTATGGCTCGCCGAACGCGCGCCAGTGCTACCGCCAAGCGCTGCAGGCCTGCGATGAGCCTGGCGCCGCCAGCAGCCCGGGCCAGCGCTTCCAGGTACTCTGGGGCTTGTGGCTGGGCAGCCGCAGCGGCCCGGGCGAAGGCCCGGTGCTGAATCTGGTGCAAGAGCTGCTGGCGGTGGCCGCCGACACCGGGGACGCCGCTGCCGCTGTGCAAGCGCGTTATGCCCTGGGCAACAACCTCTTCTTCCTGGGCCAGTTGCAGGCCTCTTGCGAGGCCCTGGCCGAAGCGGCCGCCGCCGGGGACCGCCTGCCGCCGCGCCAGCGCGCCCAGCTGACCCAGCGTTTTGGCGAGCATGGCGGCATCGCTGCCCGCGCCATGCTGGGCTGGCCGCTGGCCTTGCAGGGCCGCATCGAAGAAGCCTTGCAACAAACAAACCAGGGCCTGCAGCAAGCGCGCGAGCTCGGCCATGCCCAGACCCTGGGCTTTGCTCTGACCATGGCGGGCGTGCTGCATCGCCATCTGCGCCGGCCCGAAGCCGCACTGCCTCTGAGCATGGAGCTGCTGGCGCTGGCCCAGCGCCATGGCCTGGCCCTGTGGCAGGCGGTGGGCGCCCTGGTGTTGGGCTGGAGCCAGGCGGCCGGCGGCGACCCGGACGGCCTGCTGCCCATCCGCCAGGCCGCCAGCGCCTCGGCCGTGGCCATGCCCAGCACCGAAGCGACCTTTCTCTCCTTCCTGATCGAGTCGCTGCTGAGCCTCGGCCAGGCCGAGGAAGCCCTGAGCCAGATCGACGCCTGCTTGCCCAAGGCGCATGAACGCCAGGAGCTCTACCTGCTGCCCGAACTCTGGCGCATGCGTGCCCAGGCCTTGGCGTCCCTAGGCGCGCCGTGCGGCGAGATTGAAGAGGCGCTGGATCGGGCCGTTCAGGCCGGCCGCGCCATGGGTGCCGAGCTGCTCTTGCAGCGCAGTGCCGCCCAAGCCCTGGCACTGATCAACGGCGATTCAACGCAAATTCAACGCTAGGCCGACAAGCTCTCGCTTAATTTCAGGCCCGCCGATCAAGACGCGGGTCTCAGCGAGGGGATGCTTTGATGTTGGCAAGACCAAAAAAACACAGGCGATGCGCAGCGGCGTGGGCGCTGGCGGGCCTGGGCCTGCTGGCCAGCGCCAGCGGGCAAGCGGCCGAGGAAGCCAGCGAAGGCCGGGGCAACCCGCTGCGCTTCTCCGGCTTCGCCACTTTGGGCCTCGCCCATAACGACAACGCCACCGCAGGCGCCATTACTTCCTTTTCTCAGCTCAAGCCGGTGCAGCAAGGCTGGTCGGCCAATATGGACACGGTGCTGGGCCTGCAACTGGAATGGCAGCCGCTGAGCGGCACCACGTTTCAAGTGCAAGGCGTAGCCCGGGCGGGTGAGGACATGCAGCCGCGCCTGCGCATCGCCGCCCTGCGCCAGCAGCTGGGCCATGGCCTGAGCTTGAACCTGGGCCGCATGCGCAGCCCGCTGTTTTTCGATTCCAGCATTGCCGAGATCGGCTATGCCAATCTGACCGTGCGCCCGGCGCCGACCATCTACGCCCTCACCAATAGCGTGGCGGGTCTGGACGGCGCGGACCTGCATTGGCGCCTCAACTTCGGCGACGCCAGCGTGCTGGCTCAAGTCTTCGGCGGCCGTTACGACTACACCCACCGCTTCAACAATTTCTCACCCGCCCTGTCGGCCGACGCCAGCTTGCGCGGCATGCTCGGCTTCAGCCTCAGCGCCAATCTGCAAGACCTGACCGTGCGCGTCTCGCGCACCGAAATTGACCGTTATGTGCTGCGCTCCGAGCAGGTCAGCCAGATCAACAGCGGGCTGGACCAACTCAGCGGCGCCTTGCAGCAAATGGCGCTCAACCCCCAGCTGCCGCCGACGCTGCAGTCCGGCTTGCAAGCCAAGGCCCAAGGCCTGGATGCCCTGCGCAACCCCTTCGACAACCGGCCCGTCTACACCAGCCTCGGCATGGACGGCAACTGGCAGCAATGGCGCTTGTTGGCCGAGCTGACCTGGATGGACCCGCGCAACGATCTGGTCGGCCGAGGCACCGGCTACAGCCTCACGCTGGCACGCAGCTTCGGGGACTTCACGCCCTATCTGAGCCTGGCCCGGCTCAAGCGCTCCAGCGCCAGGCTCAACACCAGCGCTCTGGCGCCCTCCGGTCTCGACCCGCAGCTCGACGCGGGCTTGAACCAGCTCAAGCAAGGCTTTGATCGCGCCCAGCAGTTCGCCGACATCAGCAGCCGCTCGGTCAGCATCGGCCTGCGCTGGGACTGGCGCGAGAACATGGCGATCAAGACCCAGCTCGACCAGATACGCACGCCCAACGCCAGCACGCCCGGCCCGCTGGCCGTGCCCGTGCTGCCCTTCGACAACAAGCTCCAGCTGTTCAGCGTCACGCTGGACCTGGTGTTCTGACGAGGGGCCGGTCATGACACTCAATCATCAACACGTTCACCGCGCTCGCTTGGCCCTGCTCTCGCTGCCCGCTCTGCTGGCCTTGCTGTGTTTCAGCGCGGCGCAACCCGCCCTGGCCGGCAATGAGCTGATCGTCATCGCCCACAAAGATGTGAGCCTGGACAAGATCAGCCCCGAGCGCATGACGCAGATCTATCTGCGCCAGCAACAGAGCTGGCCCGACGGCCAAGCCATCCAACCCATAGACCTGCGCGAAGGCAGCGGCCTGCGCCGCGCCTTTTACGACCAGGTCACCGGCCGCAGCCCAGGCCAGCTGCGCGCCTTCTGGGCCCGCCAGAGCTTCACCGGCATGGGCTTGCCGCCGCGTCAGGTGGACAGCGACGAGGAAGTGACCCGCCTAGTGCAGAGCACGCCGGGCGCGATTGGCTATGTGTCGCGCAAGCCCAGCGGCGCCGCCGTCAAAGTCCTGTTAACTGCCAACCTCGACTGACGCGCATGACAGCCACTGTCACCGACCTCGGCCGGGCTCAAGCCCGCTGGCTGCGCCTGCTGGCGCCGGCCAGCTGGCTGTCGGGGCGGCTGAGTTTTTCGCGCAAATTTCTGCTGGTCGGCGCGGTCATGCTGCTGGCCCTGGCCTTGCTGAGCTGGCCGCTGCTGCGCAAAGCCGGGCAAGACGCACAAAGCGCCGAGCTGGAACGCCGCGGCCTGAGCGCACTGGCGCAGCAGGCCGTCGTACTCGACACCCTGGTGCGTCAGCGCGGTGAACTCAAAGGCGAGCGCAGTGGCCGCCCGGCGGCCCAAGCCGAACTGCAAGCCCTGCTGGCCTGGGCCACCGCACCGCAGCTGCCGCCCAACGCGCCACCCAACAGCTTGCCCGCGCTGGCCCTGCGCCTGCAGCAGCAGTGGCAGCAGCTGCAAGAGCTGGCCGCGCAAGACGACGACGCCCAGCGCCGCTTTGCTGCCCACACCGGCACCATCAACGCCTTGCTGGCCCTGATGCGCGAGAGCGCTCGCGCCCACCGCCTCAACGTCGACCCGACGCTGGACGCCGCCTTCGAGATGCTCAGCCACCGGCTGCCCCTGCTGATGGAAACACTGTCCAAGCAGCAGGACGCGCTGGCGCTGTCCAGCGGCAGCATGGCCAGCTATGCCTTGGCCGCCCAGGTGGTGCTGAGCGAGGCCACGCCGGCCCTGCGCGCCGGCATGCAGCAGCTACTGGCGCCCGGCGACCGTGCCGGCCTGCAAGCGCAGCTGGACGAGCTACTGGCTCGCATCGAGCGCCAGCAAGACGCGGTCGACAAGGTGCTCGATGCACCCCAAGCTCTTGCCGAGCTGCGTCCCCTCGCCAGCGCCAATCTGGCTCAAGCCCAGGCCCTGCTGGTGGCAAGCACCGCGCAGGCCGATGCCCTGCTGCAAGAGCGCCTGACCCAGCTGCGCCGCAGCCAGTGGCAGGTGGGCGCCCTGCTGGTGGGGGCGATGGCGGCGATCGCCTACTTGTTCGCCGGCATCTATGTGTCCACGTTGCGCTCGCTGCGCCGGCTCTCGCAAGGCACGCAAGACTTCTGCGCCGGCCGGCTGGACACCCGCATCCGCATCGACACGCAGGACGAGCTGGTCCTGGTGGCGGGCAATTTCAACACCGTGGCGTCTGAGGTCGGGCGCCTGCTCGATGTGATCCGCGAGCAGAACGAATCGCGCCAGCGCGAGCTTGAGCGCCTGGTGCAACAGCGCACGCTTGAGTTGGCCGACAAGAACGATCAGTTGCACCTGGCCGCCCTGCGCGTGCAAGAGGAGCTTGAATCGGCCCGCGATATGCAGCAGGCCATCCTGCCCCAGCACTTCCCCGACACGGCGGACTTCTCCATGCAGGCCTGCATGCACCCGGCGCGCGAGCTGGGGGGTGATTTTTACGACTGTTTCGCGCTGTCAGACGGCCGCTGGGGCTTTCTGGTGGCCGATGTGGCGGGCAAGGGCGTGGGCGCTGCCTTCTTCATGGCCGTCTCACGCACCGTGCTGCAAGACCTGGCGCAAGACGAACTGAGCCCCGAAGAAGTGCTGGCCCGCGCCAACGATGTGCTCAGCGGGCGCAACCCCATGGAGCTATTCGTCACCGCCTGCTACTGCATCTACGACCCGCGCGACGGCAGCTTGGCCTACGCCAGCGCCGGCCACCCCGCGCCGCTCTTGCGCAGTGCCCAAGGCGAGGTGCAGGCCCTGGACTGCCCGCGCGACATCGCCCTGGGCGTGCTGCCCGGCATGAGCTACAGCCGCCGATATGCGCAGTTAGCCAGCGGCGACACCCTCTTGCTTTACACCGACGGCATCACTGAAGCCTTTGACGCCGCCGAACGCGCTTATGGCGACGAGCGCCTGATCGCCTGGCTGCAGGAGAGCCAGGAGCCACAAGCCGCAGACAAATTGGCCAGCCTGGTGCGCGATGTGGCCGACTTCGTCGGCGGTGCCGAACCCAGCGACGACCTGACCGCCCTGTTGCTGTGCCGCAAGCCGCGCGTGGACGCTCCCATTGTCGTTACCGCCAATACCGAATCCCCCGACCCGTCCGCCAGCCCCCAAGCCCGAGGAGCTCTGACCGTGAGCCACACCCCCCTGGAACTGAAGAACAAAACCTTGCTGCTGGAGCATCGCCTGCACAGCCGTGTCGAAGAGATCACCCCGCTGGCCGAGGCCGTGGACCAAGCCCTGGCCGATCGGTCAGATCTGGCCTTTGCCGTCAACCTCTGCCTGGAAGAGCTGATCACCAACACCATCCAGCACGGCCTGCACGGCGCGCCCGACCGCCCCATCCATGTGCGGCTCTCGCGCTCCGACGAGTGGCTGGAGATCATTCTCAAAGACGACGCCCCGCCATTCGACCCCTTTGTGGAAGCGCCCGAGCCCAGCCTGGACGCCAGCGTGGAAGAACGCGCCGTGGGCGGCCTGGGTGTGCACATGGTCAAAACCATGATGGACGAGGTGCGCGCCTTCTACGACGGCAGCGGCAATCTGATCGTGCTGCTCAAGACTCTCAAGCGCTGAAGGCCGCAAGGCCTGCGCCCCAAACCACAAAACCCCTCAGTCAAAGAAAGAGCCCCCACCATGAACTTCGAACACCAAAGCAGCGATGAACAAGGCAGCCGCCTGCTCAGCCTGAAAGGCCGCATCGACAGCGCCACCGCCGGCGCCTTTGAGCAAGCCGTACAAGACCTGTTCGCCACGCCGGGCGCCCGTGCATTGCTGGACTTTGCCGCCGTGGACTACATCTCCAGCGCCGGCCTGCGCGTGGTGCTGATGGCCGCCAAGCGCGCCAAGCAAGCGCAAGGCCGCTTGCTGCTCTGCGGCCTGCCCCAGCATGTGCGTGAGGTGTTTGAGATCAGCGGCTTCTTGAAGATCATTGACAGCGTCACAGACCGTTCCGAGGGTCTTCGTCAACTGAACGCCTGACTGCGGATTCACGCGGTCTCATGAGCATATTTTTCAGTCTGTTCGCCGGGCTGGGCCTGTTCTTCATCGGTGTCCGCCTGATCAGCAGCAATCTGCGTCAGGTGATTGGCCGACGCCTGCGCCAGCTGATTGCGCGCGCTGTCACCAGCGCGGGCTCGCTGGCCTTGTTCGGCCTGCTGGCCGGCGCGGTGATGCAAAGCGTCAACGCCGTCATCCATGTGCTGGTGGCCCTGGTCACCGCCGGGGCCATGGACCGCAAGCGCGCCTTCCCCATCATCCGCTGGGCTAATCTGGGCACGTCGATGCTGGCCCTGGTGGCCGCCATTGATCTGCATGCCCTGGCGCTGTGCCTGGTGGGCCTGACCGGCATCGCCTACTACCAGCAGATCGACCAGTCCACCCGCTGGCGCCACGCCGTCGGCGCGCTGCTGGGCCTGGGCCTGCTTTTCCTGGGCACCGATTTCATCAAGAGCGGCGCCGCCCTGCTGCGCACCGCCCCCTGGCTGCGCGAGCAGATCGCCGAGCTGGGCGTCTGGCTGTTGCCCAGCTTCGCCATCGGTGCTGCAGTAGCTTGGGCCGCGCAGTCTTCGACCACGGTGGTCGTCATCACCATGAGCCTGGCGGCCGGCGGCCTGATCGGCTGGAACGGCGGTGCAATGCTGGTGATGGGCGCCGGCCTGGGCTCCGCCGCTTCGGCCTGGAACCTGGCCGGCCGCTTGCAGGGCAGCGCCCGCCAGTTGGTGCTGTTCCAAGTGCTGCTGCGCCTGCAGGGTCTGCTGCTCACCTTGATCTTCTACGCCTGCAACCGCTGGCTCTTTGACGACCCCTTCGGTCGCCTGCTCGATCAATTCGACATGGGCTTGCCGGCGCGGCTGGCAGCCTTCTACATGGTGGTGCAAGTGCTCAGCGACCTGGGCAGCCGCGCGCTGGACAAGCCCAGCCTGCGCTGGTTGGACGCCTGGGCCGCGCCCTCGCTGCAAGAGAACCTGAGCAAGCCGCACTTTGTGCACGACGAGGCCCTGGACGAGGCCGAAACCGCCCTGCTGCTGGCCGACAAAGAGCAGCAACGCCTGCTCGCCTGCCTGCCCGCCTACCTCGACGCCTTGCGCCAGGACGCACCCACCGCGCTGGCCTCGGCCGACAAACGCCAGGCCGCCGAGAGCCAGGTGCTGCAACTCTGCGAGCAGTTCTTGGTGGAGCTGGCTGACCGCCAGCGCAGCCGCGATGTGCTTGAACGCAGCATGGTGCTGCGCGACCGCAACCGCCTGCTCGGCTCGCTGCAGGAGTCGCTGGCCGAGCTGCACCAGAGCACCCAGGCCGCGATGGGCGAACCCAGCGTCGCCCAGCTGCTGGACCAGCTGGTGCAAAGCCTTCACATGATGCTGGAGACCCTGGCCGAAACCGCCGCACTTGCCAGACCCGAAGCCGAAGACCTGGCGCTGCTGCGCAGCCTCACCCACGACCGCTCGGAGCTGATGGATGGCATCCGCCGCCGCTTGCAAGGCAGCGAGCTGGAAGCCGGCTTGCGCCAAGCGGTGTTCAGCGCCACCACGGTGTTTGAGCGCTGCGTCTGGTTGGCGAGACGCTATGTGCTGCTGCTGGACAGCCCCACCACCTTGCCATCCTTTTCTCCCTCGACCAAGACTTGAGGCTCCCCGCTGTGATGCAAGCCCTCAGCCGCTGGCTGCCCCCGTCCAAGCCGGTGCGCCGGCCCTTTGATCTGATCTACGCGGCCGATGAATGCCCGCCGCGCGGCGCGCTCGGCCTGCTGGCCCTGCAGCATGCGGCCACGGTGCTGGCCTTGATCGCCCATGTGCTGGCAGCCGCCAAGATCGCGGGTTTAAGCCTGCCGCAAACCCACTCCATCGTTGCCATGACCCTGCTGGGCATGGCCATGGGCACCGCCCTGCAGGCCTGGGGCGGGCGCTGGGGCAGCGGCACGCTGCTGGTCTTCCAGCCCGACCCGATGATGATCACCGTGGCTGCTGCTGCCATCGCCAGCTACGGCTTGGGCTCCCTGGTGCAGGTGAGCCTGATCGCCGCCGGCGTCACGCTCTGCGTGGGCCCGCTGATGCGCCATCTGCGCGCCCTGTTCCCACCCACCGTGGTGGGCACGGTGGTGTGCATGGGCGGCTTAGGGCTGGTCGAGCCGGCCATGCGCAATGCCTTGGGCATACATGAAACGGCCGGCGCAGCCACCGGCTTGCAAACCCTGCAGATCGACGGCATCAGCGCCCTCATCTCGGGCCCCACCCTGGCCAGCATCGTGGTGCTCTCGGTCTGGGGCGGGCGGCGCTTCAAACTGCTGGGCGTCTTGGCCGGCTTGTTGATGGGCCTGCTGATCGCCGCCCTCAGCGACCGGCTGCTGGGCCTGGAGTGGCTGCACAGCGCGCCCTGGCTGGCCCTGCCGCAGCCGATTGCACCCAGCTTCAACCTCGGGCCCGAGATCATCTTCGCCATCGTGCTGATCGCCACGCTCAACCAGCTCGACAACATCGGCTGCCTGATCGTGATGGACAAGACCGACAACGCCGACTGGAAGCGTGCCGACATGCAGATGGTGGGCCGCGGCATCCGCGCCAATGGCGCGAGTGACTTGTTGAGTGGCCTGTTCGGCAGCTTCCCCACCGCGCCGAGCTCCGCCAATATCGCTCTGGTGCACGCCACCGGCTCCAGCAGCCGCTACATCGGCCTGGCCTGCGCGGCACTGTTACTGCTGGTGGCGATGAGCCCGCTGCTGACCATGGGGCTCACACTCATCCCGCAAGCCGTGCTGGGCGCCATCTCGCTCTACGCCGCCGCGTACTTGATCGTCTCCGGCATCGAGATGATCGCCACCCGCGCACTCGACAGCCGTGGCATCTTCATGGTGGGCTTGTCGCTGTGCGCCGGCCTGGCCACCATGCTGATGCCGGGCCTCAGCAAGGGCTTGCCCGAGGGCCTGGCCATGCTGGCCGGCGATGGTTTTGTGGTCACCGGCGTTTGCGTGATGGGCCTGAACCTGCTGTTCCGCCTGGGGACACGCTTGCGCGCCAGCTGCGAGTTGGACCCCCGCCTGGGGCCTATCAGCCACCAGCTCACCGCTTTTGTCGAGCGCCAAGGCGGCGCCTGGGGCGCCCGCATGGACATCGTCCGCCGCGCGGCCCTGGCCGCACTGGAGGCCAGCGAATCCATTCAAGCCGCAGGCGGCGGCCGCCTGCTGGTGATACGCGGCAGTTTTGATGAATTCAACTTCAACCTGGAGCTGATTCATGAGGGCGAGCCGCTGAGTGTCGGCGCTGCGGCAGGTGACGCCTCAGCAGATACAGGCAGCGCGACAACGGTGCCCTTGGACCTGGATGCGCTGATGAACAGCGATGAGGACGAAGTGGACATCAAAAGCCAACTCGACGCCGCCATGGCCCGCGTGTCAGGCGTGCTGATGCGCCACTTGGCCGACAAACTCAGCAGTGCCAGCCTTGGCGAGGGTCAGGCGGTGTTGAGATTGCATTTTGATCATTGAAAGCGCAAGAGCACCTCGTTGGCACTGAGGTCTGCAGGGCAAATACCTTGGCCAAGTGCCCAGGCTGCCGCTTGCTCAATCCGCCAAGGCAGCCACCAAACAATCGATCCAAACCCGCAGCTTGGGCGCCACAAACCGGTTCGATGGATAGAGCAGCCAAGCCATGCCGGCATAGTCGGTGACATGCTCCCAATCCGCCAGCACAGGCAGCAAGTCCCCGCTCGCCAAGGCCTCACGCGCGACAAACTCGGGCAGGCTGGCGATGCCCAAGCCGTGCAGCGCGCCCTCCAGGCGCAGTTCGCTGTGGTTGGCGACATAACGCCCTTTGACCTTGACCACGAGCGCCTCGCCGCCTCGCTTGGCAAAACGCCAATGCCGGTCTCGCTCGTCCTCACCCAGGTACAGACAGCTATGCCCAGCCAGTTCGCGCGGATGGGCCGGTGCGCCGTGCTGGCGCAAGTAGGCCGGGCTGGCGCACAGCATATGGCGCAGGCGTAGCAAAGGCCGGCCGGCCAGACCCGGCGGCGGCGCGTCGCCGACTCGGATCGCCAGGTCAATCGCCTCTTGGTACAGGTCCACCGTACGGTCGGTGACGATCAGCTGCACATCGACTTGCGGGTACTGCGCCAGGAAGGCCGGCATCAGAGGGTGAATCAAATGCCGCGCGATCGCCTTGGGGCAACTGACGCGCAAGAGTCCGCTTGGCGCTGACGCTTTGTCCGCCAGGCCGCTGTCGCTCAAGGCCATCACCTCGCGTGCCGCCGCCAGCATCTGCTGGCAATGCGCATAGGCGGCCGCTCCCGCTTCGGTCAGGCGCAGTTTGCGGGTTGTGCGCTCCAGCAAGCGCACCCGCAGCAAGGCCTCCAGACGCGCCACTTGGCGGCTCGCCGCCGAGGGGCTGACGCCGGCTTGCCGCGCCGCCGCCGAGAAGCTCCCGGCTTCGACCACGCTGGCAAACATGGCCATATCGGGCAGCGCGTCAAACGAGTAATTGATGCTCACAGCACATAAGTGTTATTCCGATCGACAGGATTATCACCACACAGGCAAAACCGAATAATGCGATCTCGACTTGCATTCACCCTAGAAAACCATGCCCAGCCTGGCCCTGCCCCATCCGAATACACATTTGCTGCGCCTGTCCGACCTGATGCTTTTGTTGGTGGCCATGGTCTGGGGCAGCAGCTACGGCGTAGCCAAAGGCGCACTGGCCTTCTATCCGGTGCTGGGCTTCTTGGCGCTGCGCTTCTCTGTCACCTTTGGCTTGCTGATGCCGGCGCTGCTGCGGGCCGATGCCAAGCAGCGCCGCGACGCGTTGGTCTGCGGCCTGCCCTTGGGCGGCTTGATGCTGGCGATCTTCCTGTGCGAGACCTTTGGCGTCGCGCTGACGCAGGCCAGCAATGCCGCCTTCTTGATCAGCCTGTGCGTGGTGTTCACGCCTTTTGTGGAATGGCTACTGCTGGGGCGGCGGCCGACGCGGGCGATGTTCGGCTTTGCGGCGGTCTCGCTATTGGGAGCGGGCATGTTGAGTGGCGCTTCTGGTGAGGGCTTGCCGGGCCGGCTGGGCTTGGGCGACGGTCTGATGCTGGCTGCGGCGCTGCTGCGCGCCGTCACCGTCTGCATGACCAGCAAACTGAGCCGTGATCGGCACGCCCCGGCTCTGGCTTTGACGGCGGTGCAGTCCGGCGTGATCGGGCTGGGCAGCCTCGGCCTGGCCCTGCTGTCGCCGGATGGCCTACCTGCCTTGCCCGGTGACGCTGCGTTTTGGTCGGCCAGCATTTATCTGATCTTGGGCTGCACCGTGTTCGCCTTCTTTGCGCAGAACTGGGCGCTCAAGCACAGCCTACCCAGCCGCGTGAGCTTGTTGATGGGCAGCGAGCCGGCCTTTGGTGCGCTGTTCGCGGTGCTGTGGCTGGGCGAGTCGCTGAGTCCGCTGGCATGGGCCGGCGGCACGCTCATCGTGCTGGCGACGCTGTGGACGAGCATGCGGCGCGGCTGAGCTAAGCTAGCTGCCATGCCCAGCCCTCTCAAACCCAGCAAAGCAAGGCCCGTCAAGCTGCGCGCTGGCCTGACGCTGGAGCAAGGCTTTGCCTTGATCGCGCGCAACTGCTTGCGCCAAGTTAGGGCCAATGAGGCCGGTCTGCGGCTCAGCGAGGAGCCCGAATTCGTCCACCAGCTACGCGTCGGCTTGCGGCGGCTGCGCTCGGCTTTGGCATTGTTCAAACCTTGGATCACACTGCCGCCCGCCTTGGCCGACGAGATAGCCTGGCTGGGCCTGACGCTGGGCGCGGCGCGCGATGCCGAGGTGCTGGCCGGCACCACCCTGCCCGCCGTGCTGCTGGGCAGCGCCGGTCAGGAAGAGTTAGACGGGCTGCAAAAAGCAGCCGCAAGCCTGGCGCAGCGGTGCCGCCGCAAGGCCATCCAAGCCGTGAGCTCCGAGCGCTATCTGAAGCTGATGGCGAACTTGGGAAGCTGGCTCAAGGCAAAGCGCTGGCGAGAAGATTCAGCCTGCCCTGACGGCCTCGCTGCGGCGCTCGACACTGCCGCCAAGCGTATGTTGAAGCAAGGCGACAAGAAGCTGCGTCAGCGGCTGCAGAGCTTGCAAGACCAAACCACGGCCGAGAACCGGCACCGCCTGCGCATTGCCGTCAAGAAATTGCGTTATGCCAGCGAGTTCTTCAGCGCCATCGCCGGCGCCAAGGTTGACGCCCGCTTGAATCAGCTGAGCGCATTGCAGGATTTGCTGGGCCAGCTCAATGACGCCGAAGTGGGCCGGCAGCAATTGCTGGACATGGGCCGGGCTCATCCTGGCCCGGCCGCCTTTGCGCGCGGCGTCTTGTGGGCTCAGTCACAGCAGCAGATTGAAAACCTCGCTCCGCTGCTGCAGGCACTGGGCCCCAAGCGGCCCGGCTCTTAGGCCTGCTTGCGGCGACGCGCTTGCACGCCCAGCAAACCCAGGCCCAGGGCCATCAAGCCGTAGGTCGAAGGCTCAGGCACGGGCTGAGCGGCCGACAGCACGATCAGCTGTGAGTGCACGCCGGGCATGTCCTTGTAAGTTTGGTCTTGCTCGGCTACCAAGTAGATATTGCCCAACTCGTCGACGGTCACGCCTTCGATGCCGTTAACCGGCACAACGTTGCTGAGATCGAAGCTGCTCAAGACCTGACCCGCGCGGTTCACTTCGACCAGCTTGCGCGAACCCAGGCTCAGCACCAGCAGGTTGTCGGCGCCGGGGCCGCCGGCCAGGGCATCTACCGACGACAGCGTCTGCACGTCGGACAAAGTGCTCAAGCCCAGCGAGGTCGGGTTGAACAAGCTGCTCATGGTGGACGTGCCACCACCCGGCGGGGTGGAGCCATCGCCCGAGGACGACGCCGGGTTGCCGGTGGCCGCAGCGAATGTCAGCGCGCCCGCCAAGATGTTTTGCGGCGACTGCTGCTTGATGGTGATGAAGCTGCCGCCGTTGCGGGCGTCATAGCTGATGCCCTCGATGCCGTCGTTGCCGACTTTGTTATTCGCAATCGACACGAAGCTGTTCTTCAGAGCAGCGCTGCCGCCGCTCACGAAATTGAAGCGGTAGACATCTTGCAAACGCTCCTCGCTGACCACCAGCACGCCATTGCCCAGATAGGCCAGGCCTTCGGTGTCATGTTTGGTGCTGCCGGTGCCGGCCCAGTCAAAAGCCATCTTGCCCAGGGTCTGGCCGGTGCGCGAGATTTCCACAACGCCCGTGCCTTCATCTCCGACAAAGAACAGCGTGCCACGGTCGCGCGCATAGGTAACGGCCGAAGCCTCCAGACCCGAAATCAGGCCCGGTGTGGTGCCACCCAAGATGTCCAAGGCATATGTGCCCTTGACGCTGTAGTTGCCCAAGTTGAGAGAGTTGGCGGCGTTGGCGAAGGCGGGGGCCATCAAGGCAGCGGCGAGGGCGAGGATCAGACGGTTGAGTTTCATGGTGTGCGAGCTGAGGAGGACCAGAAAAAGCCCAGGGAGCGGGCACTCTGTGCGTCAGATTGGCGCCAAAGCGGCGCCAGTGTGGCTTCGCAATGTGACAGTTATGCGGGGCTTGTCATCAAGCATTGGCTCGGTTAGCTGCCGCCCCCCTGAATGCGGGGGGCGCTGCGGCAGGCTCAGCGCAAGTCTGGAGGATACCCTGAGCTTGCCGCGTCTTGCTGCAGTGCACAATAGCGCCATTGCAATTCAGCCAGGGATAAGCGAATGCGCCGCGTTGTTTTCAATCAAAAAGGGGGTGTTGGTAAGTCCACCATCACCAGCAATCTGGCGGCCATTGCCGCCCATTCTGGCCGGCGCACACTGCTGGTCGATCTGGACCGGCAGGGCAATTCCAGCCGCTATCTGCTCGGTGACGCTGCCGATACGGAGCAGCCCGGCGCGGCCGAGTTCTTCGAGACCACGCTGAAATTCAGCGTTCGCGCCCCCAAGACCAGCGACTTCATCATCGAAACGCCTTGGGAGAACCTGCACCTGATGCCGGCCAGCCCCTTGCTGGACGAGTTGCACAGCAAGCTGGAGAGCCGCTACAAGATCTACAAGCTGCGCGAGGCGCTGGTAGACCTGGGCGAGGACTACGACGAAATCTGGATAGACACCCCGCCCTCGCTGAACTTCTACACCCGCTCGGCGCTGATTGCGGCCGAGACCTGCCTGATCCCCTTCGACTGCGATGAATTCGCCCGCCGCGCGCTCTATGAGCTGCTCGACAACGTCAAGGAAATCCAGGCCGATCACAACGCCGAGCTGGAAGTCGAGGGCATCATCGTCAACCAGTTCCAGGCCCGCGCCGCACTGCCGCAGCGCACGGTGCAAGCCTTGATAGACGAAGGTCTGCCGGTGCTTCAGCCCTATCTGAGCGCCAGCGTGAAGGTCAAGGAATCACATGAACTGGCCCGGCCGATGATCCATCTGGACCCGCGCCACAAACTGACGCAAGAGTTCGTCGCGCTGTACGATTCTCTGCGCTAGCAAGGCAGGCAGGCCCGTCACAGCCTGCTAGGATCAAACGACGCATTCGCAAGCCCGCGATGCGTCACAGGTGCCATGGTGCGGCGCCACATCCGAGAGCAGCTGAACTTGAAGATGCCCAGGGGCCACAAGCGCTTGTTGCTGATGCTGCTGAGCATGGCAGCGGCGCTGCCCTTGCTGGCTTGGGCCTATCTGCACTGGGCCACCCCGCAGGCCGAAGCCAAGGCCTTTGCCAATCTGGAGGCGATTGCCCAACTCAAGACCGAGCAAGTCGAGTCTTGGCTGAGTGAGCGGCTCAGCGACGGCCACGCTTTGATGAGCAATGGCAGCCTGATCGACGAGGTGCTGAGCTTGAAAAGCGCCAGCACCGACGCCAATCAAGAGCATGTAGAACAGCAGTTACGCGCCATTCAGCAAGCCTATGGCTACGCCGCCGTTGCGCTGTTCAGCAGCTCGGCGGAGGCACTGCTGAGCAGCGGCGAGCCCTTGCAAGACAGCCCGCCGGACGCCGCCTTGGTGCGCCAAGCCCTGCAGACCGGCGAGCTGCAGCTCGGCGAGCTTGGGCCCGACAAGCAAGGCCGCATGCGCATGGATTTGCTGGTGCCGCTGAGCCATCACTCTGGCGGCGCACATGTGGCCGCAGGCGCGGTGCTGCTGCGCATTGATCCGCAGCAGTTTTTGTTTCCCTATATGCAGCGCTGGCCGGTGGTCAGCGACAGCGGCCAAACCCTGCTGCTGCGCCGCGATGGCGAATCGGCGCTGTTCTTGAACAATCCCCAGCACATCTCGCCGGGGGCTGAACCTTTGCGGCTGCCCTTGAGTGAAAGCGAGCGGCCCGCCGCGCAGGCGCTGAGTGCCAAGGGTCCGGGCACCACGAAAGGGCTGGACCACAGACAGATCGCCGTGCTGGGCGCCTACCGGCAAGTACGCGGCAGCTCATGGACCTTGCTCGCCAAGATGAGTCGCGATGAGGTCTTGCAGCCGGTTCGCGAGGCCCTGTTCTGGGGCGGCTTGCTGGGTTTGCTGACGATGAGCTCGCTGTTGGCGGCCCTTGTTCAGATGCAGCGTGCGCAAGAGCGCGAGCAAGCCCTGGCGCTCTTGCGCAAGCAAGGCGAGGCCGAGCAGCAGATCCAGCAGTTCTTTGAGCTGCCCTTTATCGGCATGGCCAGCTCAGAGCCAGCCTCCAAAACCCTGGGCCACTTCAACGACTATCTGTGCGAGCTGCTGGGCTATTCGCGCCCAGAGCTGGAACGCATGAACTGGGCCGAGGTCACGCACCCGCAAGACCTGGCCGAGGAGCTGCCGCTTTATGAGCGCGTGTTGCGCGGCGAGGCCGAGGGCTACCGCCTACAAAAGCGCTTCTTCCGCAAAGATGGCCAGACCGTACACGCCGATGTCAATGTGAAATGCCTGCGCGCCGAGGACGGCAGCGTCAGCCTCTTCCTGGCCACCGTGCAGGACATCAGCGCCAACATCAGCGCGGCCGACAAGCTGCAGCGCCAGGTCGATCTTTACGCGGCGCTGTACGAATCGAATCAGGCGATTCTGCACAGCCGTGATGAGCAAAACCTGTTCGAACGCATCTGCCGCAGCGCGGTCACCCTGGGCCGCCTGCGAACCGCCTGGATTGGTTTTGTTGACCCGCTCACTTTGCAGATCAAACCGCAAGCGCGTTTTGGCGCTGCGGCCGACTATATGGAACAGGTGCCGGTCAGCGTGGACCCGCTGATTCCTGGCGGCCAAGGCACTTCCGGGCAGGCCATACGGGAAGATAGGCCCCAATGGGTGCAAGACTTCATCCACGACCCGCGCACCCGGCCCTGGCTGGAATTGGGCCTTGCCAATGGCTGGGGTTCGAGCGCCTCGCTGCCGCTGCACCGCGAAGGCATTGCCTGCGGCGTACTGGTGCTGACCGCCGCCGAGGCCGATGCCTTCGACGCCGAAACGCAAGAGCTGCTGCTGGCCATGGCGAGCGAGGTGGACTATGCCTTGGCCAATTTCGACCGCGAGCGCCAGCGCGCCTTTACCGAGGCCGAGCTGCGCCGCTCCCAACGACGCTTCGCCACGGCATTTCAGTCCAGCCCGATTGCGGCGGCCATCACGACGCTGCATGAAGGCCGCTTCTTGCAGGTGAACCGCAACTTTGAGCGCGAACTGGGCTGGCCGGCCGAAGACATCTTGGGCCGCACTTCGACCGAGATGGGTTTTTGGTACCAGGAATCGCAGCGCCAGGAATGGATGCAGGTGATCCGTGAGCAAGGCCGCTTGATTGGCTATGAGACGCAGTGGCGCACCAGCAGCGGCGAGCTGCGCACCATCAGCCTGTCGGGCGAAGTGACCGAGTTGGACGAGCAGCCCTGCGTGCTGGCCTTCGTGATCGACGTGACCGAGCAAAAAGCCACCGAGCAGCGCCTGCGCATGCTGTCCTTGGCGATCGAGCAAAGCCCGGAAAGCATCGTCATCACCGACCTGGACACCCATATCGAATATGTGAACCAGGCTTTTGTGGATTCCTCCGGCTACAGCCGCGAGGAGCTGATGGGCAAAAAGCCTTCGGTGCTGAAATCGGGCCGCACGCCCGCCAGCATCTACGCCAGCCTGTGGGCGGCCTTGAATCGGGGCCAGGTTTGGAAGGGCGAGCTGGCCAATCGCCGCAAGGATGGCAGCGAATACGCCGAGTTCGCCATCATCACGCCGATCTACCAGGCCGACGGCAAGTTGACGCATTACGTGGCACTCAAGGAAGACATCACTGAGCGCAAACGCATCGGCGAGGAGCTCAACCAGCATCGCCACCATCTCGAAGAGCTGGTGGTCGACCGCACCCATGAGCTGGCGCTGGCGCGCCAAACCGCCGAGGCCGCCAACCAGGCCAAGAGCAGCTTCTTGGCCCATATGAGCCACGAGATTCGCACGCCGATGAACGCCATCATCGGCCTGAGCTATTTGCTGCGCCGCGATGAGCCGCGGCCGGGCCAACTGGCGCGCCTGAAGAAGATTGACCTTGCGGCCGCCCATCTGCTGGCCACCATCAACGACATCCTTGACGTCAGCAAGATCGAAGCCGGCCGCCTGAGCCTGGAAGAGCGCGACTTCCACATCGATGCGCTGCTCGATCAAATCTATTCGATGATGGCCGAGCAAGCCCATGCCAAGGGCCTGCAGCTGAGCATGGAGCGCGGCGTGGGGCTGCCCGACTGGCTGCGCGGCGACCAGACCCGGCTGCGCCAGGCGCTGCTGAACTACGTCAGCAACGCGCTCAAGTTCACCGAGCAAGGCCGCATCACCGTACGGGTGCAGTTGGCCAGCACCGAGCCGGCTGGGGCTGACGCGGCGCCGCTCTTGCTGCTGCGCTTCGAGGTAGAAGACAGCGGCATCGGCATCTCCGCGCAAGCGCTGAGCACCCTGTTCCATGCCTTTCAGCAGGCCGACAGCTCTATCACCCGCAAATACGGCGGCACCGGCCTCGGGCTGACCATCACCCAGCTGCTGGCTCAGCTGATGGGCGGCGAAGCCGGGGCGCAAAGTGAACCCGGCATAGGCAGCACCTTTTGGTTCACCGCAAGGCTTGCACCGGGTGAACCGCAAGCCGCATTGCCGGCCTTGGGTGCGGCCAACGAGCTGGAGCAGGCCTTGCGCGAGCAGCATGGCGGCGCCCGCGTCTTGCTGGTCGACGATGTAGAGATCAATCTGGAGCTGGGCCGCTTGCTGCTCGAGGGCTGCGGGCTGCAGGTGGATGTGGCGCGCAACGGCCGTGAGGCGCTCGAATGTGTCGCAGCTTCGAGCTACGACTTGGTGCTGATGGACATGCAAATGCCCGAGATGGACGGTCTGAGCGCCAGCCGGGCGATACGGCGCAGCCCCGCGCACGCAAAGCTGCCGATCTTGGCGATGACGGCCAATGTGTTTGAGGAAGACCGGCAAAGCTGCCTGGAAGCGGGCATGAATGACTTTGTGGCCAAACCGGTGGAGCCGCGCGAGCTGTATGCCGCACTGTTGAAGTGGCTGCCCGCTAGGACGCCGAGCACAGCGCCGGGCACAGCGCCGGTGACAGCGCCGGGTGCAACGCCAGGCGCAGCGCCGGCAGCGCGCCCTTTGCCTGCCATGCCCACAACCAAGCCACCGAACGCGGCACTGCAAGCCTTGGGCGAGCTCGCAGGCCTGGATCATCAACACGGCCTGCAGGTCTGGCGCGACCCCCAGATCTATGGCCGCCACCTGCAGCTGTTTGCGGCCGAGCATCGCGATCTGCTGGTGCGCCTGCAGGCCGAGCCCAGCGAAGCGGCCGCCTTGCTGCACAAGGTCAAGGGCGCGGCCGGCAATTTGGGCTTGACCCAGTTGGCGCGCCTGAGCGCTGATGCAGAGAGCCGGCTGCACGCCGAGGCCTCGGCCGTGCTTGAAGGGGCCGCGCTGCAAGCGGCCCTGGCGCAAGCCACGCAGTCGATCGAACAATTCTGCGCCGCCTTGGACGCGCAAGCCCCGGCGCCTGCGGCCGCGCTGCTGGAGCCGGCCCAAAACCGGGCGCTGTTGCAGACCGGCCTCAGGGATTTACTCCGCAGCTTAGATGCCGATAACCCGGAGTTGGTGGAGCCACTGCTGGCCCAGTTGGCAGGGCTGCTGCCGCCCGAGCAGTTGCAGCCGATATTGACGGCGGTCGAATCCTTTGACTTCAGGGCGGCAGAACTCGCCACCGAAGAACTCGCTGCCCGCTTGAACCTTGCCTAGAAAGCGCCCGTGCCCATGCCGAACTCGCCGCTCTTGATCGTTGATGACGACCCGAGCAACCTCGCGGTGCTGCGCCAGATCCTGTCGCCGTATTACGCCTTGGTGTTCGCCCGCAGCGGGCCCGACGCCATGGCCGCGGTGCGTAAACACGCGCCGGCGCTGGTCTTGCTGGATGTGCAGATGCCCGGCATGGATGGCTATAGCGTGTGCCGCCAACTGAAGGCCGACCCCAGCACGCAAGCGATCCCGGTGATCTTCGTCACATCCCTGTCCGAGGTCGGTGACGAAGCGCGCGGCTTTGCCGCCGGCGCGGTGGACTACATCATCAAGCCGGTCTCGGCGCCCATCGTGCTGGCGCGGGTCAAGACGCATTTGTCCCTGGTCGGCGTGGCGCAGCTGGAGCAGGTCTATCACGACGCCATTTATATGCTGGCCGCCGCCGCCCACTTGAAGGACAAAGACACCGGCGCCCATATCTGGCGCATGGGCGCCTATGCCGGCGCCATCGCCAGCGCCTGCGGCTGGAGCCGCGCCGAGCGCCGCCTGCTGGAGTTGGCCGCACCGATGCATGACACCGGCAAGATCGGCATCCCCGAGACGATTTTGTGCAAGCCGGGCAAGCTGGACGGCGCCGAGTTCGCTTTGATGAAAACGCACTCGCAGATCGGCTTTGAAGTGCTGTCCATGAGCCAGGCGCCGGTGTTCAAGCTGGCGGCCGAGATCGCGCTATGCCACCACGAAAAATGGGACGGCAGCGGCTACCCCGGTGGCCTCAAAGGCGCGGCCATCCCGGAGTCGGCGCGCATCACCGCGATTGCCGATGTGTTCGACGCGCTGGGCATGCGCCGGCCCTACAAGGCCGCCTGGCCGATGGAGCGGGTGCTGGCCACCGTGGTGGAGGGCGCGGGTACGCATTTCGAGCCCCGGCTGGTCGAGGTCTTTATGTCCATCCTGCCGCAGATTCAGGCCATCAAATGCGAATGGGACGAACGCGAGGCCACCGGCCCGATGACCATGCCGGCCGAGTTGTGAAGCGGTCCGTTGGCCTCAAGCCTGCGCCGGCGCCACCCGGTTGCGCCCCAGATGCTTGGCTTCGAACAACTTGGCATCCGCCGCATTGATCAAGTCCTCCAGGCGCGCGGCCTGAACTCGTTCGGCCACGCCGATGCTGGCCGTTAGCAAGGGCGCCACATTATTGAGTGCGGGTCGGCTGTTCTCGATCGACAGACGCAAGCGTTCGGCCAGCAGGCAGGCTTGCTGCAAGTCGGTCTCGGGCATCAAGAGCACAAACTCCTCCCCGCCCCAACGCGCCAAGATGTCGCCGGCTCGGCAACATTGTTCAAGCAAGCGAGCCACCTTGACCAAGGCCTTGTCGCCGGCAGCATGGCCCATTTCGTCATTGATCTGTTTGAAGTGATCGAGATCGAGCATGATCAAACTCAGTGGCCGGCTGTTGCGCAGCGATGTGCTCCAAGGGGCCGCCGCCTGCTCCAAAAAGGCGCGACGGTTGCGCAACTGGGTCAGCGGGTCCAAACGCGCCATTTGCTCGGCGCGCAAGGCCGCATCTTGCTGTTGCCGCACCCAGAAAGCCAAGGCCAGGGCCAAGAGGCTGGCCTCGAACATCAGCCCGACCTCCAGCGCATGAAAGGTCCAGGTCTTGAAGGGAATAACGCTCCAGGTCGACAAGGTTGTGACCAAGGTACCCACCATGCCGCACAGGGCCGCGATCAAAAAGTAGCGCCCGGCGCGCCGGCGCTGCCGCAAGGTGAGCCAGCCCAGCCCGACCATCGCGAAGGTAAAGATCGTCACAAAAAAGAACGCCAATAACGTCGCCGCAAGATGCCAGTCACCCAACACGGCGGCCAACATCCCCAGCAGGCCAAGCCCGCAAAACCACTGCACCGCCCGCAAGGCGCGGGGCGCATGTTCACGCAAGGCCAAAAAGCGCGCTGCAAAGAGCAGGCCGCTGCAGCCAAACAACACAATCAACACCACGATAATGTAGAGCTGCCAATAGACGGCGCCGGGCCAGAACCAGGCCTGGCCATGGCCGGTGTAGGCCATATTCATCGCAATCAGCGTGGCCAGATAGAGCGCGTAATAAAGGTAGCTGCGCTGGCGCAGGCCGGCGAACAGCAGCAAGTTGTAGACGCACAGCGCAAACAAAAATCCGTACACCAGACCGTAAAAATAGCCAGTTTGCAGCCGGCGCTGAGCCAATTGCCCCGGTGTCACGAGTTCCAGCGGCAGCAGCATCGGGTCCACCGAGGCGACGCGCAAGAACAGCTCGCTGTCACCTGGCGGCAGCCGCAGCGCAAACACGAAGCCCAGCACCGGGGTCAGGCCTTGCGCGCCCGCTTGCTCGTCACCGGTGTGCACTTGTGTGAGCAGCTTGTCGCCTTGCAGTTGATAGAGCGCCACGCTGTCCAGCCAGGTGGTCCCGGCCAGCAAGCGCATCTCCACGGCCTGCGCGCCGGGATTGTGCAGCGCCAGCCGCAGCCAGACCGGCGGCGCGCCGATGCCGAAGTTCAGCACTTGTTGCTGGCCCGGATTGAACTTGCCGGCCCGCTGCAAGGCCTGGGCCTGCGCCAGATCCAGCGGCTGCGCCACAGTTTCACCCGGCGTCTCGATGAAAACCTCGGTCTGCAGGCCGAGCGAACCGCCGGGCAAGCCTGTCAAACCTGTCGAACCTTTTACAAGCAAGGGCTCCGCGCCCACCCGCCCTGCCTGCAGCAGCAGCAAGATCAGCAGCAGGATCGGCAGCTTCAGCAGCAGCTTCAGCCAAAGGCGCGAGCCCCCGCTCACGGCTTCGGCTCGCCAACGCGACGCCAATGGCCTGAAGATCACAGCGGTGCAATGGCTTGAACTCACCCACTCAGTCTAAGCCGACACACACCCGCCGCATTGAAGAAAAGCCAGTGTGAGCAGGCGCAATTTGGCCCGGACTCAAGATTGCCAAGCCCGCGCCGATAGCTGAAGATGCGCCTATCGCCCTGCGCCCAACAGGGCTTTGCCCACCGGCCCGCTCGTCTCGAAGAATCTTTCTCATGGAGTCCCGCATGAAACTGAATCTGGCCCAACGCATCTTGCTGTCCAACGTCATCTTGCTGACGGTTTTCTTGGCGGTCATTGCGGCCATCATGGTGATGATGGGGCGCATGGACACCGTCAATGACGACATCAACGACAACAATATCCCGCAGCTGACCAGCCTCTCGGCGCTGAACGATTCGGTCAACGGGCGCGGCATCGCCATACGCAATTTGGCCCTGCTGCCCGCCGCCAAGCACGAGGCCGAGATTGCCACCTTGTTGAAATTGCGCGAGCAGGGCAATGAGGCGATCAAACACATCAAGGAGCAGTTCGTGCCCGGCGACGCCACGGCCGAAGAAATCGCCGAGGCCAAGGACATCATCGCCAAAAACCTGGCCTCGCGCGCGCTGGTGGACGAGCTGCTGGCGCTGATCAAGGACGGCAAAAAGGATGAATACGTCGAGCTGCTCTATGGCCGCTACGACGGGATGGAAGACGAGATCTTGGCGCTGCTCGACAAGCTCAGCACCCAGATGGAAGAAGCCGCCCGCAAAGACGGTGAAAGCGCTGCGGCCGCCTACGACAACGCCCGCCTGACCGCGATCATTGGCTTGGGGCTCGCCGTCGCCTCGGCGGCCTTGCTGGGCTTCACGCTGCGCCGCTATGTCTTGCAGCGCCTGGGCGCCGACCCCACCGATCTGGCCGAGATCGCCCAGCGCATCGCCGCCGGCGACCTGCGCGCGCTCAAGCACAACGGCGTGACCTTCCAAGGCAGCGTGATCGAGGCCATGGCGACGATGCAGCAATCGCTCTCAAACCTGGTCAAGGCGGTGGGCGATAACGTCAACGCGGTGGTCAGCGCCAGCGAAGAAATCGCCCATGCCAGCCATGACCTGAGCAACCGCACCGAGCAGCAGGCGGCCAATCTGGAGCAAGTCGCCGCCACCGCGCAAGAACTTAACAGCAGCGTGCAGCGCACCTCGGCCTCGGCTCACGAGGCGCATCAACTGTCCAACGCCACCAGCCAGGCGGCCGATGCCGGCGGCGAGGCGGTGGGCCGGGTGGTCAGCACCATGGAGCAGATTCAAGCGTCCTCGCGCCAGATCGGCGAGATCAGCTCGGTCATCGACGGCATCGCCTTCCAAACCAATATCCTGGCCTTGAACGCCGCCGTCGAGGCAGCGCGGGCCGGCGAGCAAGGGCGCGGCTTTGCGGTGGTGGCCAGCGAGGTGCGCAGCCTGGCGCAGCGCAGCGCCGAGGCGTCCAAGCAGATCGGCGCCTTGATCGCCCGCTCGACCGAGACCGTCAATGACGGCGCCAGCCTGGTCGACAAGGCCCGCCACACCATGGAAGAGCTGCGCGGCTCGGTGCAAAAAGTGCAAACCATGATCAGCGAAATATCGAGCGCCACCCAAGACCAAGCGACCAGCTTGGGCGAGGTCTCGCAGGCGATACGCCAGCTCGATGAGATGACGCAGCAAAACGCCGCCATGGTGGAAGAGACCACCGCCTCTTCGGACAATCTGCGCCGCATGGGCAGTGATCTGAAGCAGCACACCGATCGTTTCCAAGTCTAGTTCGGCCAAGCCAGTGCCTCGAAAGGCGATCATGATGAAACAAGATTCGCGCGTGAACGTCAGCGTCTGCCTCAGGCCGGCCGCTTGGGGCTTGTTGGCGCTGGCCTGCGCCGGCCCTGCCTTGTCCGGGCGTCCCTTGTCCAGCGATGACGCCGCCACCGCCGACCCCGGCAGCTGCCAGCTGGAGGGCTGGGGCGAGAAGGTCGGCAGCAGCCGCGCGCTGGTGTTGGCGCCGGCCTGCGGCATCGTCGAAGGCCTGGAAATCGACGTCGACTACACCCACCCGCATCCGCGCGACGAGATCCGAGGCGAAAGCGGCTTCGCGGTCAAATGGGCGCCCAAAAGCTGGGGGCTGTTGACCTCGGCCGGGCAGATCAACTTCGGTCTCAAGGCAGGCGTCGGCTTCGAGCGCCCGAGTGACAGCGGCTGGCGGCGCAATGGCCAGGGCTTGCTGGGCCTGGCGACGCTGGTGGTCAACGAAGACTTTGCCCTGCATGCCAATCTGGGGCCGCATCAAGACCGCGCCAGCGGCCTGACCGGCACGGCGCTGAATCTGGCGCTGGTCTGGGTGCCCAGCCCCATGGGCCTGCTGTTCGCCGAGGTGCAAAGCAATGATCGCCGCAGCGTCTTTGGTGGCACGCAACGCACCATGGGCGGCCTGTGGTGGGTGACACCGGACAAGCTGGGCCTGAGCCTGACCGTCGGCCAGCAAGCCGGCAGCAGCCAGATGCAATGGACGCTGGGCTTTGGCTGGTATGGCCTGACGGCTTGGGAAGCAAGCCCTTGATTTCTGCTTCAGCCTCTGCCGTAGCGTCTGCTTAAACGCCTGTTTTCGTGATTTTTTGCTCAAACCCGGGCCAACCCACCCCCTCGGGCAAGGGTGGCGCGTCAAGGCCGCTGGCCTTAAGCTGGCAACATAGTTTTCAGGCACCTGGGGTGCCACTCCACCACAAAGGTTGAATCCCATGAAGCGCAATATCACCGCCATCGTCCTGTCCAGCCTGAGCCTGCTGGCCGGCGTCGCTCAAGCCGCCAGCCCCGCCGCCAACGAATCGGCCGCCGGCAAGGCGCTGCGCGCCGAATGCGCCAACAAGTACAGCGCCAACTACGCGCAGGCCGATCAAGCGCAAGCTTCGGCAACTGCCGAATACACCTTTGTGTATCACAAAGGTCAGTACAAGGGCGAGCATGTGGCCGGCCAAAGCCTGGACTGCACCGAGCAGCAATACGCCTCTTACCTGAACACGGTTGATCTGGACCGCGTGATGAACGCCTACCCGACCGCCGCCGGCCGCCCCAGCATCAAGGCGCCACGCCTGCCGCGCACGCCAAGCGCCGGGAAGTAATGCTCAGAAAGGGCTGTTACCGCGGCCCTTACAGCGGCCCATCGACGCGCATCGAGTAGTCGACCGCCCGCACATCCTTGGTCAGGCGGCCGATCGAGATGCGATCGACGCCGGTGGCGGCGATCCAGCGCAGCTGATCGAGTACCACGCCGCCCGACACCTCCAGCAGCGCACGGCCCGCGCTCAAGGCGACCGCCTCGCGCATCATGGGCTCGCTGAATTCATCCAGCAGCACACTGAGCGCGCCGCCGTCCAGCGCCTCCTGCAACTCGGCCAGCGACTCCACTTCGACCTGGATGCTCACCCCCGCATTCAAAGCCTGGGCGGCCTTCAGCGCCGCGCTGACGCCGCCGGCGGCGGCAATATGGTTTTCCTTGATCAGAATGCCGTCATACAGCGCCAGCCGCTGATTGGCGCCGCCGCCCGTGCGCACCGCGTACTTCTGCGCCAAGCGCAGGCCCGGTAGGGTTTTGCGCGTGTCCAGCACCAGGCAGCCACGCGGGTTCGTGCTGGCGCCGGCAATGGCCTGGACATGCGCGCGGGTCAGCGTCGCGGTGCCCGACAAGAGCTGCAAAAAGTTCAGCGCCGGCCGCTCGGCCGAGAGCAGCAGCCGGCCGTCGGCCTCGATGCGGCAGACCACGGTGTCGGCGTTCATCAAGGCGCCTTCGTCGTACAACCATTCAATCCGGCTGGAGGCATCAAGCGCCGCGAACACGCCCTCGAACCAATCGCGTCCGCACAGCACGGCCTGCTCGCGCACCCGCACATGGGCCTTGACGCGGCGCCCGGCCGGCACCAGCTGCGCGGTCCAGTCACACAGGCCGATGTCCTCCAACAGAGCATCGCGGATATTGCGCTGGCGCGCCTCGGAAAGGGTTTCGTTGTGATCAAACATGGATAGGCAGGAATTTAGTCGCGCGCGCTGATGGTCAAACGGATGTCGGGCAGGCCGGCAATCTGGCCGGTGATCACATCGCCGGGCAAGACCGGCCCGACGCCTTCGGGCGTGCCGGTGTAGATCAAGTCGCCGGGCTGCAGATGGTAGAGCTGAGACAGATTGGCAACGATTTCGGCCACGTTCCAGATCATGTCGGACAAGTCACCACGCTGCTTTTCTACACCGTTGACGGACAGCGTTATGGCACCGGCGCCCATGGGCCCGGTCTCGCTGGCCCGCACCAGCTCGGTGATGATGGCGGACTGATCAAAGCCCTTGGCGGTGTCCCAGGGCCGACCATTCGCTTTTGCCTCGGCTTGCAGGTCGCGCCGCGTCATGTCCAGGCCGGCGGCATAGCCCCAGACCGCCGCGCGGGCCACCTCGGGCGTCACCTTGAACACCGGCGCGCCCAAAGCTACCACCAGCTCCATCTCGTAGTGGTAATTCTTGGTCGCGGGCGGGTAGGCCACCGCGCTGCCGGACGGCACCAAGGCGCAGGCCGGCTTGCTGAAGTAGAACGGCGGCTCGCGGTCCGGGTCCGAGCCCATCTCGCGGGCATGAGCGGCATAGTTGCGGCCCACGCAGAAGATGCGCGAGACGGCATAACGGGCGCTGCTGCCGCGCACGGCCACGCTGGGCTGAACCGGCGGGGTGAAGATGTAGTCGCTCATATTCACTTGCTGAAAAAGAAGGTTCGCGCAGCATACGACTGTTCGCGCTGCTTGGTCGGCACGCCGAAATGGTTTAGGGTAGCGCCCATGTCAAGAATTCTGCGCTTTTGCCAAGACTCGGTTTGCCAAGGTTTGATGCCACTGCTGGTCGCCGCCGCCTTCGGCTTGGGCGGCTGCGCCAGCCGCTCGCCACTCACCCCCGCCAACAGCGACAAAGACGGCCCCGAGGCCGTCATCCCGCCCAATCTGCAGCAAGTGCCCAATGCCTTGCCTCAGCTCGAACCCATACGCAAAGGCGGGCCCAACAAGCCTTATGAGGTGTTGGGCCAGCGCTATGAGCCGATCACCGAGGACAAGCCCTTGAGCGAGCGCGGTCTGGCCTCCTGGTACGGCAAGAAGTTCCATGGCCGCTCAACCAGCAGCGGCGAAATTTACAATATGTACGCGATGACGGCAGCGCACCCGACCATGCCGATTCCGAGTTATGCCCGCGTGCGCAACCCTTCCAATGGGCGCGAAGTGCTGGTGCGCATCAATGACCGCGGGCCGTTTCATTCAACCCGCATCATCGACCTGAGCTACACCGCCGCGCTGAAGCTGGACATCTTGCGCGGCGTCACGCCGGTCGAGGTGGAGCGCATCACATTTGAGGACATTCGCACCGGCGCCTGGCGGCGCGGCAGCGGCGATGAGCTCGCCCCACTGGGCGACGCGCCGGTGTTCGCAGCGGCCCAGCCGGTCGGCGCGCCGCAGCCCGACAGCATCAAGACCCAGGCGCCCACGGTCCCGGTGGTCACGTCGCCGCGGCATGCCGCGCCGGGCTTTTGGGTGCAGATGGGTGCTTACGCCAAGCTCGATGGCGCCGAACAGTTCCGCCAAAAGCTGCTTGTGGAGCTGGACTGGATGGCGCCGCTGCTGGCGGTGTTCAAAGACGGCGGCTTGCACCGCCTGCAAGCCGGCCCGTTCAGCTCGCGCGACGATGCCCGCCAAGCGGCCGAGCGCGTCAAGCATGCGCTGAATATGAACGCCCTGGTCGTGGAACGACGCTGACACAGAATCACTGTTGTGAAGACTGCGCTTGTGTCTGCCTCGGCGCTGGGCGATCATGGGGGTCAGATCTTGCGCGCTCTATGCGCGCGCCCGCATGCCCACACCCATGCCCCCATTTGACGCCAACACGCTCTCGCTCGTAACTGCCGTAGTCAACGGCTTCATGGCCCTTGTTTGGCTGGTGATGGTGCGCTCGTTCCGGATCGCGCCGGCGGCCAGCCGGCTCTTGAGCGCCGCCTATTTCTTGTTCATACCCAGCCTGCTGTGCCTGCAATGCCAGAGCTGGTGGCCCAGCGCTTTCGGGATCTGGCCGCAGTCTTTTTGCAGTCTGGCCGGCTTTGCCCTGATGAGTTTGGGCGTGCGCCGTTTGATGCGCTTGCGCCAGCACTGGGGCGATGTGGCCGTCATCACCGGCGCAGCTGCCTTGTTGATGCTGAGCGGCGCAGGGGCCGGGCCCAACTTGCCAGCGCTGGTCTTGGCCACGGCCCTGCTCTCGCTCCTGTGCGCGCGCGATATCTGGAGCGGCGGGCGGGCGCTGCAAGCGGCTTGGCTGACCGCCCTGCTGGCGCTGCCTTTCAGCTTGACCGGACTGCTCTTGCTGGCGCGCACCGCCAGCCTTTGGTGGTTGGCGGGGGCCGAGGGCTTCTTCATGCAAGGCAATGCCGACCGCGCCACGCTGGCCTGGCTCTACCTGCTGATGACGCTGATGATTGCCTTAGGGCTGGTCAGCATTGTTGTGATGCGCTTGATTGCGCGCATTCATTACATGACGCTGCGCGACCCCTTGACCGATGCGCTGAACCGGCGCGCCTTCGGCGCCGAGCTGCAGACCTTGCAGGCACAGGTAGAGCGTGGCCATCAGCACAGCTTGGTGATGCTGGATGTTGACCATTTCAAGCGCATCAATGACCGGCTGGGGCATGCGGCCGGCGACGCGGCGCTGCTGCATCTGGTGGCGGTGCTGCAGGCCAATATGCGCGAGCTGGACCGCCTGGGCCGACTCGGCGGCGAAGAGTTCTGCCTGCTGCTACCGCATACGTCCCAGCAAGATGCCAGCCGCGTGGCGCAGCGGATCTGCGAAGCCTTGCGCCAGCAAGGCTTGCTGTGGCAAGGCGCTTCGGTGCCCTTGACGGCGAGTTTTGGCGTGGTCGCCTGCCAGCCCGGCGACCCTCAGGGCGACAGCACCTTGGCGATGGCCGACTGGCTGGTTTACCGCGCCAAGTCCGCCGGGCGTGACCGCATCTGCGTGGCCGACCCCGACATGATGCTGGGCCGCATGGTGACACCAGCATGAGCGCAGGCCTGGGCACCGATCCCCTGACGCTGCTGGCGGCAACCATGCTGCTGTACTTCGTCGCCTGCGTGGCCTGGCTCTTGCTGGCCATGGCGGCGCGGGTGGCGCCACGAGTGTCACTCGGCTTAGCGCTGGCCAATGGCTTGTTGGCGGCTGCGCTGGCTTGTCTATCGTTGCGGGGCCAGGCCTCGGCGTGGCTGGCGTTCTGGGGCGCGGATGTGTTGGCGCTTGCCACCCTGGCCAGCTTGCGCCTGGTGATGCCGGCCTTGAGCGATGGGCGTGATCAGGCTTCGAACCCTGCGCTGGCATGGCCCAGCGCCCTGGGCCTCTTGTTGCCTGCGGCTCTGGCGCTGGCCTGGCTGCCTTACGAGGGCGATATGCGCTGGCAGACCCGCATCGTCTTCGGCAGCGGCCTGGCCCTGACCTTGCTGGCCGCTGTTGATGCCTGGCGGCAGTTGCGGGCTCGCCTGTCACTGCGTTTGGCCAGTCAGCTGGCGGCGCCCTTGTTTGTGATTGCGCTGCTCTTGCTGCTGCCGCTGGTGAATTCGCTGATCCGCCCGACGGTGGCTTTTGATCTGCTGCAGAACAGCGAATTTCAGCTCGCTTGGGGCTGGGCCATGCTGGGCCTGGGCCTGTTGATCAACGCCACCATGGCGCTGCTGGTGTTGGCGCGCGTGGTGCTGGACATCCAGCGCCTGACCCGCTTGGACCCGCTGACCGCTGTCTTGAACCGGCGCGCGCTCAGCGAGGCCATTGATGACGAGCACCTGCGCTTGCAGCGCGGCAAGCCCTATGCACTGGTGATGATTGACATGGACCACTTCAAGCAGCTCAACGATAACCTGGGCCACGCCGCGGGCGATGCGGCCCTGCTGCGAGCGGTGCAGGTGCTCAGCCCTTGCGTGCGCGATGTGGACCGGCTCGGTCGCCTCGGCGGCGAGGAATTCTGTGTGCTGCTTCCGCTGACCGATCTGGCCGGCGCTGCGCTGGTGGCCGAGCGCATGCGTCACAACATGGAGGCCAGCAGTTTTGAGTGGCAAGGCAAAACCTGGCCCCTGACCGCCAGCTTCGGCGTGGCCGAGGCGCTGCCCGAAGATGTCAGCGCCGACGCGGTGCTGCGGCGCGCCGACAAGGGCATGTATCGCGCCAAGGCGCAGGGGCGCAATTTGGTTCAGGAAGCTTAGTTAGTTCAAAGGCTGAGAACTTTTGTAGCGAGCGGCCGTCAGGCTAGGCGGGCGGAGCACAGAAACCGGAACGTACTCCCTGTACGTGAGGATTTCGACAACGAAGTTGCGGCGAGACTCATATTTGCGAAGCAAATGTGATGTCGGAGCCAACATCCGACCAACGACGCATGGCGGTTGCGCAGTAAAAAGTTCTCAGCCTCTTAGGCCAGCGCCACCCGGTTTCGGCCCAGGTGCTTGGCCCGATACATCGCGCTTTCGGCCCGGCTCAAGAGCAGATCGGTCGCATAGGGCGGTGCGTTGGCCAGGCCTATGCTGAGCGTCACGTCCAGCCCCTCGGCCAGCCGCGCCCAAGGGTGCTGTTCGACCGTTTGGCGCAGGCGCTCGCAGACCTCAAAGGCGCGGTCGGCGCTGGTGTCGGGCAAGACCATCAAGATTTGCTCGGCGTCCAAGCGCAAGAGCAAATCACTGCCGCGCGTGTTGTCACGCAGCATCTGCGCCAAAACCTGCAGGATGTTTTGAGCCACGCCCTCGCCATGGTGGGCGGTGATGGAGCCGAGTCGGTCGATGTCCACCAAGGCCAGGGTGAGTGCCGCGCCGCGCTGCTCTGCCGCGTGCATCAGGCCCGGTAAGCGCAGCTCCATGCAGCGCCGCGTACCCAGACCGGTCAAGGGGCAGCGCAAACCGGCTTCCTCGTCGAGCGCTGCGCTGTCGGCGCCCGGTCCCTCGCCGGCCAAGGCCCGCTCGGCCTCGATCCGGCTGACCACAAAGCGTGCTTGAGCCGTCAGCTGCGCGACCGTGCGATTGCGCTCGCCGGCCTGATAGAGCTCCAGATGCGCGAGCGCCCGGGCGCTATCGCCCAGCGCCTTGTGCGCCCGGTATGCGGCATGCTGCAGCCGCTGCCAAACGGCCTGCTGGGTCAGCCCCGTCGCCTCAGCCAATAAATCATCCAGGGCCAGCGCGGCTTCGGCTGCATGCCCGCGCAATAAATCAAGCTCGGCCAAGGAGCAGCGCGCGCGCCGGTCCAAGGCTGTGAAGTGGTGCTCCCTGATCACGGCAAGGGCCGCTTGCAGGACGCGCTGTGCTTCGTCCAGCTCGCCTTGATGCAGCAGCACTTCGCCCGCATTGCTCTCGCTCAGCGCCAGCAAAAACGCATCGCCCAGCACCAGCGCATGAGGGCGCACCAGCGCGGCATGGTGGCGCGCCCGCTGCAGCGCATCGGCAGCCTGGCGCTGATGGTCGGCGTGGCTGCTGTGGCGCAGCAGATGAAACATGCCGAGCGCCACGGTAGCCAGATTGTTGTGCGAGATCATCAATTCAAAATCGCTGGCCGCGCTGCCCAGCAGGGACGATGCTTCATGCATCAGCCGCTCGGCCTGCCAAGGGTCGCCCATGCGCTCAAGGCAGGCGCCGACAGCGTTCAGCGCGATCGCGATCAAGGCTTTGTTGTCCAGTTGCCGGGCGCGCGCCAAGCTCTCATTGACATAGCCCAGCGCCGCCTCGAACTCGCCCAAATCGGCCGCCGCGAAGGCCATCCAGCGCAGCAGTTCACACAAGGCGGTGCCACTGCCCTGTTCACGAAAACCCGGCAGCAGCGCCTGGCCGGCGCTCAACATTGCCACCATTTCACCGCGCCGAAACAGGAAGAAGGCCCGCAGCATGCCGGCCTCCAAATGCTCTGCGCTATAGCCGCGCTGCCCGGCCGCCATCCAGGCCTGCGTGGCCAGCTTCAAACCCAACTCCAGATTGAGCTGCTTTTGCGCGCGCGCGCTCGCCAGCCACTCAACGATTTGCTCGCCACTGACCTCCTCGGGACGGAGCTCCTGCATACCTGTCTTCCTTCGCACTTGACCAGGGCGCAAGCGTAGCCGATCCGGGCGCAAGTGCTGAGCCCGCGAATGAGGGTGGCTGATTCAGCTCAAAAACTGTTGGACTCTTGCCTTCCCCTAGCTTTAAGGCCGCGCTCTGCATCGCAGCTGCGGTTCAGGCGAAAGATCCGCCCGGTCAAAGCCGCCTACAAGTCATCCATCACATCCGGCTTGGGGCTTGTGCCGGCTCTGCCTAAGATCGCGTCCGCCCAGAGCTCCAACTCGGCAGCCCTGTCTGCATGTCTTCAAAAGGAATATTCAATGTCACTCGTTCGCTGTGAATCTCTTGGCCTTTTTCGAGCAACTGCGCTCGCCATCGCCTTGGCTGCGGCCGTGCCGGCGTTCGCCCAGGTCCCGGTGACGGCCGAGGCCGATCACGCTCGCCTGCTGGCCAGCAGCGACGCAAAAGCCGCAGCCAATAAGCGCCTGGTCTACGACTTCTGGCGCGAGGTCTTCGAAGGCGGGCATATGGAGTTGGCCGACAAATACCTGGCCGAAGACTACATCCAGCACAACCCAAAAGTGCCCACCGGCCGCGCCGGCTTTGTCACCCTGTTCTCCAAATTCGTCAAACCCAGCGCTATCGAGGCGCGCGTCAAAGCGCCACTGGTGAGCATCGTGGCCGAAGGCGACAAGGTGGTGATGGCCTTTGTGCAGGAACTTTCCGACCCCAAAGAGCCGGGCAAGAAGTACACCAGCACCTGGTTTGATATGTTCCGCATCGAAAACGGCTTGATCGCCGAGCATTGGGATGCGGCGACCAAGTAGGCCGTGAAGCAAAGGCTTAGCTGCTCGTCGGCATCACAAACTCGGCGCCCTTGGCCACGCTGGCGGGCCAGCGCTGCATGATGCTTTTTTGCTTGGTGTAGAAACGCACGCCTTCTTCGCCATAGGCATGCATATCGCCAAACAAGCTCTTCTTCCAGCCGCCAAAACCATGCCAGGCCATGGGCACAGGGATAGGCACATTGATGCCGACCATGCCGACCTGCACGCGCCTCGCGAACTCGCGCGCGACATTGCCGTCGCTGGTGTAGCAGGCCACACCATTGCCGTACTCATGGTCGTTGACCAATTGCACAGCGGCGGCAAAGTCGGCCACGCGCACGCAGGCCAAGACCGGGCCGAAGATTTCTTCCTTGTAGATGCGCATGGCCGGCGTGACGTGATCGAACAAGGTGCCGCCGGTAAAGAAGCCGTTCTCGTAACCCGTCACTTTGTGGCCACGGCCATCGACCAAGAGACTGGCACCCTCTTCCACGCCGATGCCGATATAGCCCTCGATGCGGTCGCGCGCCTCGCGCGTGACGATGGGGCCCATCTCGGCGTCGAGTTCCATGCCGTTCTTGATCTTCAAAGTGCGGGCGCGCTCGGCCAGCTTAGGGACTATCTTGTCCGCCACATCGCCAACCAGCACCGCCACCGAGATCGCCATGCAACGCTCACCGGCCGAACCATAAGCCGCGCCGATCAGCGCGTCGACCGTCTGCTCGATGTCGGCATCCGGCATCACCACCATATGGTTCTTGGCCCCGCCCAGCGCCTGCACGCGCTTGCCGTTCGCAGCGCCGGTCGCGTAGATGTATTGCGCGATTGGCGTCGAGCCGACAAAGCTCAAGGCCTTCACATCGGGGTGGTTCAAGAGCCCATCAACCGCGACCTTGTCACCCTGCAGCACATTGAAGATGCCGTCCGGCAGACCGGCCTGTTTGAACAGTTCGGCAATCAACAAGCTGGGCGAAGGGTCACGTTCGCTCGGCTTCAGGATGAAGGCATTGCCGGTGATGATGGCCAGCGGCGCCATCCACATCGGCACCATGAAAGGGAAGTTGAAGGGCGTGATGCCGGCGACAACGCCGAGCGGCTGGCGCAGTGTCCAGTTGTCCATGCCGGTCGAGACCTGCTCGGTGAAGTCGCCCTTCAATAGCTGCGGCGCGCCGCAGGCGAACTCGATGATGTCGATACCGCGCGCCACTTCGCCCAAGGCGTCGGTAAAAACCTTGCCATGCTCGGCGGTCAGCATCGCGGCGAACTGCTCCTTGTGCGCATTGACCAGCTCCAGAAACTTGAACATCACCCTTGCGCGGCGCAGCGGCGGCGCGTCGGCCCAGGCCGGAAAGGCGGCTTGGGCTGCGGCCACGACCGCATTGACGTCGTCCTGGCTGGCCAGCTGCACCTGGCGCGCCACCGCGCCGGTGGTCGGGTTGTAGACCGCCTGGCGGCGGCCGGACGTCGCGGCCATCAAGCGGCCGTTGATGAAGTGAGTCAGGTCTTGGGTACTGGTGTAAGGCGTGGTCATTTGCTGCTCCTTGGGATGAAGCAGTCTAGGCAGCATGGGCGAGCTTGCCAATCCAGTTTCGGCGATTTGATTGTTCGATAATCTGAACAATGAACAAAGCAAATCCCAGCGAACTGCGCCACGACGTCTTGTGGGGCCAGCTGCACGCCTTGAGCGTGATCGCCCAGCTCGGCAGCTTCACCAAGGCGGCGCAGCGCCTTGGCCTGTCCAAAGCGGCGGTCAGCCAGCGCATCAGCGAGCTGGAGCGTGCGATGGGGCAGAGCCTGGTGTCGCGCACCACCCGCTCGGTGCGCCTGTCGCAAGCCGGCCAGGACCTGGTCGATGCCACCGAGGCCAGTTTTACCCAAATCACCCGAGCCTTAAGTGCGTCGCGCGACGCCGTCGGCCAAGCACGCGGTCTCTTGCGCGTCACCGCGCCGGTGGCGCTGGGCCGTCAGCATGTGGCGCCTTGCTTGAGCGCCTTCTTCAAGCTGTACCCGCAAATTCGCATTGAACTGGATTTATCCGACCGGCTGGTACCACTGGCGCAAGAGGGCTTTGATCTGGCCATCCGACATTGCAGCGCGCCGCCGGACAGCCATGTCGCCGTCAAGCTCTGCGCCTCGCGGGCCATCTTGGTGGCCAGCCCGGACTATCTGCAGGCGCGAGGCGAGCCCGGCCATCCGGACGACTTGGCCGAGCATGCCTGCCTGCCCTATCTGCGCCCCGGCCCGGCGGTCTGGTTGTTTGAACAAGCCAGCGGCAAAGAGCCGCAGCGCCTGCGCATCCCCGTGCAAGGCCCGCTGCGCGCCAGCAATAGCGAGATCCTGCGCGACGCGGCACTTGATGATCTGGGTCTGGCCCTGCTGCCCGACTTCAGCGCCGCGCCCGCGCTGCGTAGTGGTGCGCTACTTGAGGTGCTGCCGCAATGGCGGCCGGTCGGCTTCTTTGGCGACAGCGTCTATGCCGTCTACCCCTGGAACAATCAAGTCCCCCGGCCGCTCAAGCTCTTGCTCGAGCATTTGCGCAAATCCTTCGCCAAAGGTTTCTTGCCCAAGGCCTAAAAAAAACGCCCACCGAGCAAAGCCGGGTGGGCGCTAAAGCCCTCAAGCAAGAGGGCGTCGTTGGGACGGTTGCAAGGCATTGGTTACGTGACTCGCTTGGGTTCAATGTAAGGCTTCACGGCCAAGTCCACCATCCCCAAAGAGTGGGATAGAGCTTGAGCCAAGGCTTGATCGGCCTGATCAGCAGCATTGGCCAATTCGGCCGAATCAGCCGAACCAACCGATTCGGCGGGACAATAGCCCCATGAGCAAGCCCACGCCCCCACGTCCACCGGCATCGCGTCCGGCCCATTCACGCAGCGGTAGCAGTAGTGCTGCACCTCGCAGCGGCGCTGCCAAGCCATCCTACGCGCCGGCCCGGCCCGGCACCCGGCCTAGCGGTGCTTCCACCAACAAGCCCGCCGCTCAGCCCAGCGCCCCTGCCGCGATACGCCCCTTGAGCGAAGCCGAGTTGGACCGCCTGCAAGCGCTGCTCGACCAAGTCCCCGCGCCGCTGGAGCCGCTGGATGTCAGCATGCTGGATGGTTACTTGGTCGGCGTGCTGCTGCAGCCCAAGGCCGTGCCCGCGTTTCAATGGTCGCGCCATGTACTGGACAGCGAAGAGGGCCGCAGCCCCCCGGCCGGCTTTGACAGCCATGCACTGATGAGCCTGGTCAAGCGCCGCTACCAGGAGTTGAATCAGGCCATCACGCAGCGGCAATGGTTTGACCCTTGGGTGTTTGAGCTGGAGGAAGACGAAGCAGGCGAAGAAAGCGCGGCGCAGTTCGAAGCCGAGCACGAAGACGGACACGATGACGATGAGCTTGGCGGCGATGTGGACGGCAACCCCTCGGACGCCTTGTTCCCTTGGGTGGCCGGCTTTTCGCTCGCCTGCGAGCATTTCCCTGAGCTGATGCGCGAAGACGCCGCCGACCTGCTGGAGCCGCTGGCCGCGATCTTCCGCCACATTGACCCGGAAGACCTCGAAGACGCCGACGACTTGTTGGAAGAAATCGAATCGCTGGAGCCGGCCAAAGACCTGGAAGAAGCGGTCGAAAGCCTGGTCAGCGCCTGCTTGATGCTGGCCGACGTGTCGCGCCCGCAGGCCAGGCCGATGGCGAGCCAGAAGCCGCCGGCCAGGCGCGGCCCGCCGCCGCGAGGGCGTTACTGAGCCCTTGAACCGGGAGCAACACGTAAACCGATTGCTCCCGCTATCGGACCGCCCAGCACTTGATGATGAGTGCTGAGTTTGTAGCTCAGGCTCAAACTCGACGGCGCGTTCCCACGCAAGCAAAGAAGCCTAAACCGGCCAGCAGCAAAGCAAAGGTCTGCGGCTCCGGCACGGCCGAGATATTGCCGCCGAAGTTGGCGCTATGGATTTCGCCGCGCTGGTCCAATTGCTTGACCAGCACCGTGCCTTCAATGTTCTGGTTGTTGGTCAACTTGGCCAACGGAGCCAAGACCACGCCGCCGAACTGATTGCTGATGGTCAGATCGGTGGCCTTGTAGAAATTCCAGATCGCCTTGGTGCCGGCGCTGAAGGCGCTGCCGCCGAGGAAATTGCTGGCAAAGGACAAGGTGGTTTCGTCCACATTGAAGATCACCGTGCTGGCGCCATTCCAGTTGAATTCGAACTCGCCTTTTGAAAACACCTGGGTGTCGATGGCGCTCAAATTGAACACCGCCAGGCCCTTGCTATTGGCCACGGCGCTGAAGGTGGCCTTGTTGCCATTGAAGCTTACCGAGCTGCCGGTGCTGGCCAATTGGCTCAGCGAGGTGGACAAGCCGCCGATCACGCTGCCAAACTGGGTGCTGCTCGCAGCGGCCACGGTGCTTGGCGCTTGACTCAGCAGGCCGCCGTTGTAATTGTTGCCAGACGCCGCGCCAACAATATAGGCAGGGCCATTGAAGTTGTTACCGCTGGCGCCGGCCAACACGGCCGTGGTGCCGCCATTGACCGTGCTGAATTTGAGGCTGCCTTCGACCACCACGCCGTTGCTATTGACCTTGATGTTCTCGGCTGAACCCTTGACGGTCAGGCCGGCGTAGCTGGAGGGCTTGATATCGTTCGGATGGCCAGCAAATTCGCCGCCGACTACGCTGCCGCCGATGAAGCTACGGCCGTCGACATGAGATGCCGAGGCCACATTGCCCAGAGTGACCAAATTGAACTGAGTCAGCACTTCTTGTGCAGTCAACGCTGGGGCGGCACCGGCGTAAGCGGCGACAAGACTCAAGAGGGCGAATGCAGGTTTTTTCATGAGGGAAGTTGGATTGGTTGGCTTCCCTAGCATTCTGCCGACTTTCGGAACGATGTTTCGATTTCCACCCCCCTGGGTCAGGGGGCCAAACAACGAGAATCGTGAGCATCACACGCCAAACCCGGCCGCAGCGCGCGGCGCGGCTACGCGTTTTGGAATATCCGCGCTGCGTGCAAGCCCAGGCCCGTCGCCACCGACGCAAAGCGGTCACCGCGCGCCAACGCAGCGGCCGGGTAATCGGCGGCGATGCGCTCGGCCAATAAGCGCAGGCCGGTGGAGCCGCCGGTGAAGTAAAGCGCATCGATCTGGTCAGGAGCCAAGCCCGCCTGCGCGACGGCCTCACGGCCGGCTTGGGCGATGCGCTCGATATCGGGGCCGATGGCGGCCACCGCAGCGGCTTCCGACAACTCGATCTGCAAACCGTTCTCGACCACGCCCAGGTCTATGACCGTGTCACCGCCATTGGCAACGGCGATCTTGGCCGCTTCGGCGCGGCCGGCGAGTTCATGGCCCAGATGATCCTCGACTACCGTCATCAGGCGCTGGTGATGCTGGACGTTGCCATAGAAGCTGCGCATATTGCGCAGCTCGGCGACGCGGCCTGGGCTGTAGACGGTGTTGATCAGATGCCAGGTGGCGAGGTCGAAATAGACGCCGCTGGGCACCTCGCGTGCCGGCGCGCCGGGGCGCTCGGGGCCATAGGAGCGGTAGCCGAATTCGCGCAGCACGCTGGCGAGCTCGACATGGCGGTCAAAGTCGGTGCCGGCGATGTGCACGCCGTGATTGGCGAGGATGTCATCGCGGCGATCGACGCGCTTCATGCGCTCGGGGCCGACGCGCACGACGGAAAAGTCCGAGGTGCCTCCGCCGATGTCGGCGACCAGCACGATTTGCTCGCGCTCGCTGTGCTGCTCAAAGTCGAACGCCGCCGCGATCGGCTCGAACTGGAAATGCACGTCGTCGAAGCCGACCGCATGGGCGGCCGCTTCCAGCGAGGCCTGCGCCTGCGCGTCGCGCTTGGGCTCGCCGTCGACAAAAAACACCGGCCGGCCCAAGACCAGCTTGTTCAACGGAGCCGGTGCGCCGGCGGCCAGGGCCGAATTGCGCAAGCGCTTCAGGTAGCCGGACAAGATGTCCGAGTATTTGACGCCGCGCCCGCCGCCGACATCGGTGGTCTGGTCAATCAGGCCGCTGCCGAGGATGCTCTTCATCGAGCGCATCAGGCGGCCATCGGCTCCTTCGACATAAGCCGCCACGGCGGCACGGCCAAAGGCGCGCGGCGGGCCGTCGGCATCATGCTTGCCGTCTACGTAATAGAACACCGCCGTCGGCATCGTCGTCTGACCGGCTTCCAGTTCCACCAGGCGCATGGCGCCGCTGCCGTCCAGACGGGGGATGGCGATGGCGGAGTTGGAGGTGCCAAAGTCAATCGCGCAGAAACTTGACTTGGAGGGGCTGGAAAGCGATGCAGGCATGGGCAGGGACAACGGAAGGGGCGCGAATTGTACGGCCCACGCCCGATTTCGCTTGCCTGCGTCCCTGTCGGCTTACCGGGCTATCTGGCTATCCGTCTATCGGACTACCGAACCGTAGAAGCCGAAGTCCAGCGGCGGGCGGCGCCCGGCCATCAACTCGGCCATCGCATGGCCGGAGCCGGCGCCATGGGTCCAGCCCAAGGTGCCATGGCCGGCGTTGATCCACAGATTGCTGGCCTTCTTGCTGCGACCGATGTAGGGGATATTGGTGGGCGTGCTCGGGCGCAGGCCGGTCCAGTAATTGGTCTCGCTCAGATCGGCGACGCCGGGGAACAGCTCTTCATAGCGCTTGACCAAGGCTTCGCAGCGGGTGCGCGATGTCGGACGGGCCAGGTCGGAGTCAAAGCCGCAAAGCTCTGCGGTGCCGGCGATACGGATGCTGTCGCCCAGGCGCGAAATGGCGATCTTGCGGGTGTCGTCCAGCAGGCTGACGACGCTGGCTTGCTCGGGCTTCTTGAGCTTCATGGTGGCCGAGTAGCCCTTGGCTGGATAGATATTGAGGAACTCACCGAGCGGGCGCACCAGCGCCGGCGTGTAGGAACCCATCGCGGCGACAAAAGCGTCGGCCTTCAGCTCGCTCTTCTTGCCGCTGCGGACGCTGGCGATTTGCACCGCGTCGATCTGCGCACCGCTGCGCGACAGCGCCAGGATGTCGTGCTCATACAAGAAGGTCGCGCCGCGCTCGGCGCATAAGCGCGCCAGCTTTTGCGTGAACACGCAGGCATCGCCCGACTCGTCGCTGGGCGTGAAGGTGCCGCCGTGGATGTTGTTGCCGAATGTGGCCAGCGCCGGCTCGATCTTCAGGACCTCCGCGCGGTTCAGTACGCGGCGGTCAACGCCGTGGCGGCGCATGATCTCGGCGCCGGCAGCGCCGTTTTCAAAATCGGCCTGTGAGGAGAAGAAATGCAGGATGCCGCGCTCCAGCCGTTCGTATTCGATGCCGGTCTGCGCCACCAAGGTCTTCAGCGACTCATGGCTGTAGCGGCCCAGCTGCACCAGTTGTTCGACATTGCGCTCGAAAGCGGCCGTCGTGCATTGGGTCAAGAAGCTCAGGCCCCAAATCCATTGCTTGGGGTCTAGGCTGGGGCGGAACAGCAGCGGTGAATCATCGCGCAACAGCCATTTGGCGACCTTGAACGGCGCGCCGGCATTCGCCCAGGGCTCGCAAAAACTGACTGAGATCTGTGCGCCATTGGCGAAACTGGTTTCCAGCGCCGCATCGGCTTGGCGGTCCACCACCGTGACCTCGTGGCCCTGCTCGAGCAGATACCAGGCGGTGCTGATGCCGATGATGCCGGCTCCCAAAACGACGACTTTCATAGACACTCCAGCGAACCCGAGGCGGGCCGGTATAAGTTCAAGTCCAAAACGGATATCGGCCAAGACGCGCCCGCGCTGCAGGCCATTCGCGTATTGATTGTTTCGCTCATTCACCGATCGAGCGCGGATTGTCGGCAGGCTCCGGTAAAACCAGAAGAGAAATTACTATTTCTCTGGATACATTAGCAATACTTATGAAAGACCTTGACTCCGCCGCCCTTGATTGCCTAGCCGCCTTGGCCGACGAGCGCAGCTTCGAGCGCGCCGCCCAGCGCCTCAGCATCACCCAAAGTGCGGTCTCGCAACGGCTACGCAGCTTGGAGTCGCAAGTGGGGCAGTTATTGGTGGTGCGCTCGCGGCCGCTGCGCCTGACCGAGCCCGGCAAGGTCTTGCTGCGCTTCGCACGCCAATTGCAGGCCTTGCGCACCGACGTGGCGCGCGAGTTGGGCGGGCAAGTGGCGCCGAACGAGCGCATCGCCATCGCCGTCAATGCAGACAGTCTGGCGACCTGGGTCTTGCCGGCGCTGGACTCGGTCGTGCAGGCGGGCTTGAAACAAGGCTTCGGCCTGGAGTTGGTGGTAGACGACCAAGACTTCACCCATGACTGGCTGCGCCAAGGCGAGGTTTTGGGCTGCATCAGCACGGTGCGCCAGGCGCTGCGTGGCTGCTTGGTCCAGCCCTTGGGCGTGATGCGCTATGTGGCGGTGGCCAGCCCGGCCTTTATGCGCACGCATTTGCCGGATGGACTCACGGCCAGCAATTTCGCCAACACGCCCTTCTTGGTCGTCAATCGCAAGGACGATTGCCAGGTGCAGTGGGTGGCCAAGGCCTTTGGGCTCAGGGCACCGCGGCTGCAGGAGCGCTATGTGCCGTCGAGCGACGCCTATGTGCGGGCGGTGTGCATGGGCTGGGGGGTTGGCGTGGCGCCGGAGTTGCAAGCCAGGCCCTTGATCGCCAGTGGTGACTTGGTGGCGCTACGGCCCGATCTGAGCGTTGAAGTCACGCTCTATTGGCACCAGTGGAAATTACTCTCTGACCTGGTGGCGGCCCCGACTCGGGTGGCCTTGCTTGACCAAATTGGCCAAGCCCTTGCGCTGGGCGCGAAAACAGCTTTGGTCTAGCCTTGCAAGAAAAAGCGTTTGCGTGAGGCGTCGCGCCAGTCAGCGCAATGCCACGCCGCCAAGCAAAGCCGCCGACGCTGCGTAAGCGACCGGCAGTGGCACTCGCCCGACAGCGCCGTTGGCGATTTCCTGAGAGCCGCCGACCGACGCAAACCGATGGGACAAAGCGCTGGGTTGCGACTTCACCGACCCCGCCAGCCAAATTGCGCTGCACACCAACAAGCCAACAATGCTGGCGGTGAGCCATTTCCAAACCAATGCATTCATGCGTGAAAACTCCGTGACGAATTAGGCGTCGAGGGAGCCGCAGCATAACCAAGTAGAAACCAGGACACCAGCCTACCAAAGTAGGATATGAGGTTATTCCCTTAATTCACCCCCCAGTCTGCGGGGGCGGGCAAGTTCCTAGATTGCAGGCCGTATCTTTTTAACAACTGCGGTCTGAAGACCCTCCAAATCGGGGATTCAGCAGGCCCTTGAATCACGCACACTCATTGCCAAGGCGACGCTTTCGCCTGACACAGCCCAAGAGCGAGGTTTGATATGCGATTCGCACCAGCATTGCGCTTCTTCCGCCGCAGCCCCGCGCCCTCGATGGAGCAGGACCCCGCCGATCTGGGTACCGCTTTTGGCATGGAAGCCAGCCTCGAAGACGGTGACGATTACCGTGCAAGCGTCACCGAGGTCGAGTTGGAGTCGGAGCGCGCGCGCGCCGCGCTGGAGTCGCCGCTGGCTTGGCTGTCCAAGCGCCACGGCGCTTGAGCACAGGCCAAGCCTGTTCGCCTGCTTAGCGAATCAGCAGCACCGGCGTGCTGCAGTTGGCCATGACCTTGGTCGCGACCGAGCCCATCACCAGATTGGCGATCGTGCCATGGCCATGTGAGCCCAAAATGAGCAAATCAAATTTGCCCTTGTCGGCGCTCGCCGCGATCAAATCAGCGGCCGAACCGACCTTGTTGATGTAATCGGCCTTAATTCCTTGCTTGCTGAAAAAGCTGCGTACGGTCTTCAAGACCTTTTCGCCTTCATCAGCGTAATAGCTCTTCAGCAAATCTTTATCGAGCACCGCAGCCGCTCGCGGGGGTACGGCCGGCACGGCGTGCAGCACCGTGTACTGATGGGCGTCACCCAACCACTCATCATGTGCGGCCAAATAGGCCAGCATGCGTTTGGTGTATGTGCTGCCGTCAACGGCGACCAGGATCTTCATATGCGCTCCTTTGCTGAGATTGCTCTGTGCAACACAGTTTGACATAGGGCCGTAGCGCCAAATTGATACTGGTCAAGGCGGGGCCGCAAACACATCAATCAAGAGCTGCGGATCAAAACGCGCCGGCTCTCCTTTGCGCAGATGGCCGCGGGCATTGCAAATGACCCGGGTACGGCCTTCGGCATGGGTCACTTCGTAATCGTTCTGACAGTGCAGATGGCCGTGCAACCAAAGGCGCGCCTGGGTGAACAAGGCCTCGTCATCATTGCAAAAGCTGGCGGTACCCGGCTGCTTTCCATAGCGCGGATCGGCGCTGCGCAAGCTGGGCGCAAAGTGAGTGATCACCACCGTAGCATCCCAGTCGGTCGAGGCATCGCCGAGGGCCAGTTCTTGCGTCAGCCAGTCGCGGCAAACCAGGGCTTGCGCTCTCACCGCCTCCGCATCAAAAGGCGTGCCGTCGCGGGATGCTGCCATCACACGCTGAAAGTAGCTGGCCGCACGCATGGACCGGGCGCGCTCCTTCTCGCCAAACACGTCAAAGTCGCTCCAGCGCGTGCTGCCGACAAAGCGTACACGCCGCCCTTGGGCATCTGCCCGCACGCAGCGGGCGTCGTCAAGCATGGTGAAACCAAGCTGATCAGATAGCGCGAGCAGCCCGGCCCGGGCTGCGTCGAAATCACGCCCGTCGTATTCATGATTGCCGGGCACGAACAGCACCGGCACCGGCCAGTCCCGAAACAGCTGCAAGCCGCGCCAAGTGCTGTCGACGTCACCGGCCAGCACCAGCAGTTCGGCACCTCGGGCAGGTTCAGGCACAAAGGCTTCGGTCTCCAGATGGAGATCCGACAGGAGTTGGATACGCAAAGTGCTATTCAGTCAGTGGCGAACAACATTCGCCTTGGAACGCCGCCCGGCCGCGACGAGCTAATTGGCGCCGTGGCACTGCTTGTACTTGCGGCCCGAGCCGCAATGGCAAGGGTCATTGCGGCCGAGCTTGGGGCCTTCGCGGCGCAGGGTTTCGACGTGATAGCGCTGCGCTTGAGTCAGATCGCAGAGATCGGCCACGGTGACGACCAATTCTTCGACGGCCTCGTCAATGTCCTTCAGAGGATGCTCACGATCCAGCGTGGCCACTACTTCACGCTCTTCGTCGGTTTCTGCCGGCAAATGGCGGTATAGGCGCGCCAGCGAGGCCATCACCGCATCGTCGGTCATATCCATCAACTCGGGGAAGCACAGCGCAGCGTGTTGGAAACCCGCGACCCAAGGCATCAAGGTGCGCGAGATCAGGCTCATGCCTTCATAGGTTTCACGCGCCTGCTTCGCCTCGGCGTCTTCGCCCTCGGGGATGGCTTCGGGCTCGGTGGGCTCCTCAAGGTCCAGAACCACCGGGTCAAACCAACCGTCCTCCACCATCTGCCGATTCAGCGCGTTATGCCGGCGCTCCACCAATTCACGCACACGCGCCAGCCACACCGGGTCGACATCTTCAGGCAAGAGGCCGCCGTCATAGTCGAAGATATTGGGCAACCATTCGTCCACCTCAATCAAGCGCGGCTGCACCAACACGCAGCACAGATAGCCATCCAACATGGAGGCATCCAACGCTTGCAGCGGCGCGGGCGTGGTGGCGAGAAGTTCGTCGAGTTCAAAGAACTCGGAATCGGTCAGGTCAATGCTCATCCCGCAATTGTCGCCTCAGTTGGCGCTGCAACGCTAGTCTTGGCGCGCTTGTGCACGGCGTGCAGCTTCAATCAGACGTTCACGCATCCATTGCTGGGCGCTACGGCTTTCGCTGCGCAGATGCCAAAGCATGTCCACATGCACCTTGGCCAGTGGCACCGGCAGCGGGCGCTCGATCAGCTGCGCCTGGTAACCGGTCGCCTCCACAAACGAGGCCGGCAAGACCGTCAACAGGTCCGAGCGGGTGACCACCCGCCCGGCGGTAAAGAATTGATTGACCGTCAGCACAATGCGCCGACTGCGGCTCATAGCGTTCAGCGCTTCATCGACAAAGCCATGCGGCCGGCCGGAAAAGCTGACGAGCAAATGATGGGCTGCACAAAAAGCATCTAAGTCCAGGGCTTGGTGCTCCAAAGGGTGGCCGCGCCGCATCACGCAGACATATTCACTGTCGTAAAGCCGGTACTGACGGATGACCGACTGGCCGCCTTGCGCCCGCAACGCCGCCACCGCACCGGGGAAATAGCCCACCGCGAAGTCGGCTTCGCCTTGGTCGAGCAAGCCGCGTGGGTCGCGCGTGCTCAGCGGCAGCACATGCACATTGGCCACTGCGCGAGCTTCCTCGAGCTGCGCAATCAGTGGCGGCAACAACAAGGCGGCGGTCGCGTCGGCCATCGCAATCCGAAAGGTATAGGCCTCGGTCTCGGGTTGGAACTCCCCTGGCGAGAACAGCGCCTGCAGGCGCTGCAGAATCAGCTGCACCTCGGGCCACATGCCCTCTGCCCGCGAAGTCGGCTTCATGCCAAAGGCTTGGCGCACAAACAAATCCTCGCCCATTGCCTCGCGCAAACGCTTCAAGGCATGGCTGACGGCCGGTTGCGTCATAGCCAGACGAGCCGCCGCACGGGTCAGGCTGCGCTCCGCCATCACCGCGTCAAACACCTTCAGCAGGTTCAGATCAAGATTGCGAAAGTTCACCATTCGCCCCTAGATATACAGATTTTTTATATCTTCGATTCAAACAATTCATTTGTCGACACCTAGGGTTTACCCGATAATGCCGCATCGGCTCAAAAAGCCCCCAAACACACATACAAGCAGGAATTCGCCATGAGCGTCGCAAGCCAAACTTTCGGTATCCCCCTAGCGCGCAACATCCGCCACGGCGGCTCGTTCACATCCATCGGCGCGCGCCTGTGGATGAATGTGATCACTTCGGTCAAAGCTCGCTTGGCCGTGGCCGCTGAAGCGCGTGCCGAACGCGAACTGCTGGCCTTGGCCCAGCAGTACGAAGTCAGCATGCCTTCGTTTGCCGCCGAGTTGCGCGCCGCCAACTGCCGCCGCTGAAACATCGAGACGAAAAAAAGCCCGCTTTTTCAAGCGGGCTTTTTGCTGGTCGGTACTCGCTGTCGATCTCAAGCCACTCAATCAGTTGGGGCCCGAGCTTGCCGGCTACGGCAAGGTCCGGCCCGCAAGGCCTTACTCCTTGCTCAAACGAGCTTCGATCTTCAGCTTGGTCGCTGGCAGTTCCGACGGCAAGTGATAGGCCAACTGCTGAAACAGCTCCTCGTGCAGCTTCATCTCCACACCCCAGGCCGCCTTGTCGATATGGGTGGTGATATTGAACTGCTCTTGCGTGAAATCCAGGCCGCTCCAGTTGATGTCTTGATAACGCGGCGTGAGGCCAAAGGCGTGCTCCTCGCCTGCTCCGGTGCCTTCGACCCGGTCCAGCATCCACTTCAAGACGCGCATATTCTCGCCATAGCCGGGCCAGACAAACTTGCCGTCCGCGCCCTTGCGGAACCAGTTGACGCAGTAAATCTTGGGCAGCTTGGCGCCGCTGGCTGACAGCTTGGCACCCATGTCCAGCCAATGCTGGAAATAGTCGCTCATGTTGTAGCCCATGAAAGGCAGCATGGCAAAAGGATCGCGACGCACCACGCCTTGTTGGCCGGCTGCCGCAGCGGTGGTTTCCGAGCCCATGGTGGCGGCCATGTAGACGCCTTCCACCCAGTCGCGTGCCTCCGTCACCAGCGGCACGGTCGTTGAGCGACGGCCGCCGAAGATGAAAGCGTCAATCGGCACACCGGCTGGGTTGTCCCAATCAGCGTCCAGCGCCGGGTTGTTGATCGCCGAGACAGTAAAGCGCGCATTCGGATGCGCTGCTTTGGCCCCAGTTTCCTTGGCAATGGCCGGTGTCCAGTCCTTGCCCTGCCAGTCGATCAGATGGGCCGGCGGCGTGTCGGTCATGCCTTCCCACCAGACATCACCGTCATCGGTCAGCGCAACGTTGGTGAAGATCACGTCCTTGTTCAAACTGGCCATGCAGTTGAAGTTGGTCAGCGTGTTGGTGCCGGGCGCAACGCCGAAATAGCCGGCTTCAGGGTTGATCGCGTAGAGGCGACCATCAGCAGCGGGCTTGATCCAGGCGATGTCGTCACCAATCGTGGTGACCTTCCAGCCTTCGAAAGCCGCCGGCGGGATCAGCATCGAAAAGTTGGTCTTGCCGCAGGCGCTCGGGAAAGCCGCCGCGAAATGGTATTTCTTGCCCTCGGGCGAAGTGACACCCAAGATCAACATATGCTCGGCCAGCCAGCCTTGGTCACGACCCATGGTCGAGGCGATGCGCAAGGCGAAACACTTTTTGCCCAGCAAGGCGTTGCCGCCGTAGCCGGAGCCATAGGACCAGATTTCGCGCGTCTCGGGGAAGTGCACGATGTACTTGGTCTGGTTACAGGGCCACTTCACGTCGGCCTGGCCGGCTTCCAGCGGAGCGGCCACGGTATGCACACAAGGCACAAAAGTACCGTCAGCACCCAGCACATCGAGCACCGGGCGGCCCATGCGCGTCATCGTGCGCATATTGACGGCTACATAGGGGCTGTCCGACAACTCAACACCAATATGCGCAATCGGCGAGCCCAGCGGCCCCATGCTGAAAGGCACAACATAGAGCGTGCGGCCACGCATACAACCCTTGAACAGCGCCTTGTCGCCGGTTTGCAAAAGGCTGCGCATTTCGGCAGGAGCCATCCAGTTATTGGTCGGGCCGGCATCTTCCTTTTTGGCCGAGCAAATATAGGTGCGGTCTTCGACGCGCGCCACATCGCTGGGGTCGCTGCAAGCCAGATAGCTGTTGGCCCGCTTGGCCGGATTAAGTTTCTTGAATGTACCTGCGCTCACCAATTGGGTGCATAAGCGGTCGTATTCGGCTTGGCTGCCGTCACACCAGTACACATCGCGGGCCTGCGTCAGCGCGGCAATCTCGGCCACCCAGCCAATCAGGCGCTGGTGTTTCACATAAGCTGGCACATTCAAGCGCAGCCCTTCCATCACGGGTTGGTTCATCGTCGTTCCTTCAATATAAAAGCAGAATTTGGTCAAGCTCGTAGGCGATCACTAACTTACTTTGTGAACACCAGCCTCGGGCTTGACCGAATGCCGCTGCGATATCAGCGCCGACTCGGCCGCAAGGCTTCTGAAAACACCCATCAGCCGCCTCCATGTGCAATTGTCACCTCAATGTAACCATGCCGTAACTTACGGAGAACCCGTGGTTATGCATTTGCAGAATGAAGTCATGCCGGGTCGGGCTCGCGCGGCAAAGGGGCGCGACTTTTGTCACACTCCACGCCATGAAACTGATCAGCATCAATATCGCCTCGGCCCAAACCCTGCAGACCTTGGACGGTCAAACCGTGCAAAGCGGGATTCGAAAGCGCGCGCACAGTGGCCCGCTTGAAGTGGGGCCACTGGGCCTCAAGGGGGACGAGCAGGCTGACCTGAGCGTGCACGGCGGCCTCTCCAAAGCCGTCTACGCCTACCCCAGCGAGCACTACGCGTTCTGGCAAACCGTGCGGGCGCAGGCCAAGGTGGCGGATTGGGACGAGGCGCTGGCGCCCGGCGCCATGGGCGAGAACTTGACGCTGACCGGGCTGCTGGAGAAAGACGTATGGATCGGCGATCGCCTGCGCTTCGCCGGCTGCGAGCTGCTGGTCAGCGAGCCGCGTTACCCCTGCTTCAAGTTCAACGCGGTGATGGGCTTCAACAAGGCGGTCAAGCTGATGAGCGAAAGCGCCTGGTGTGGCTTTTACTTGGCGGTGCAGCAAGCCGGGTCTATCGAGGCCGGCAAGCCCTTTGAGCTGCTTGCCGGCCCGCGGGAGGTGACGATCACCGAGCTGTTCCGCGCCAAGATGCGGCGCGGCTGAGAGGGGCCTTCACCGCCATCAAAGGATCGGGTAGTCGGTGTAACCCGCCGGCCCGCCGCCGTACAGCGTCGTGCGCTCCAGCGGCTGCAGTTCCGCATTCAGGCGCAGGCGACGCACCAGATCGGGGTTGGAGATGAAATCGCGCCCAAACGCAACCATGTCGGCGCGGCCCTCGGCCACCGCCTTCAAGGCCATCTCGCGGCTGTAGCCGTTGTTGACTATCCAGGGGCCGCCAAAGCGCTCGCGCATGGCCGCATAGTCAAACGGCGTGGCATCGCGCGGACCGCCGGTCTGGCCCTCCACCACATGCAAAAACGCCAGCCCCAAGGGCGCGAGCCGCTCGGCCACATGGTTGTAGAGCGCTTGCACCTGGGAGTCACAGCCGGCGGGCGTGCTGGCCAAATTGACCGGGCTCAGGCGTAAGCCGCTGCGGCCCGCCCCAATCGCGCCGGCCACCGCCGTCATCACCTCGACCACGAAGCGGGCGCGGTTTGCTATCGAGCCGCCATAGGCGTCCACCCGATCATTGATGCTGTCGTGCAAAAACTGGTCGATCAAATAGCTGTTGGCGCCGTGTACCTCGACCGCATCAAAGCCCGCATCCATCGCGCAACGCGCCGCGTGGGCGAACTGCTGCACCACGCCGCCCACCTCGGCCGTGCTCAGTGCGCGCGGCGTGGACAAGGGCTTGAGGCCGGTGGGCGTGCGCGAATTGCCGCTCGCAGCACGCGCCGTTGACGACACCGGCGCGGCGCCACCGGGCTGAAAGTCGCAATGTGAGACGCGCCCGACATGCCAGAGCTGGGCTGCGATCTTGCCGCCTGCCGCGTGTACCGCGTCGGTGATGCGGTGCCAGCCCGCCACTTGCTCGGGCGTATGTATTCCCGGCGTGTCGAAGTAGCCCTGCCCTTGCTCGCAAATTTGCGTGCCTTCGCTGATGATCAGCCCGGCGCTGGCGCGCTGACGGTAGTACTCGACCATCAAGTCATTGGGCACCAAACCCGGCGCGCGGCTGCGCGTCAGCGGCGCCATGACGATACGGTTGGTGAGCGACAAATCGCCGATTTGGATGGGGTCGAAAAGGCTTGGCATTGAATTGGCTTGGTTCGCAAAAGCGTAGAGCCTAGCCGGATTTCATTTCAGACCCCGAATTCGGCTGCCTAGTCGCCGACGCGGCCCGACGTGACTCAAAACCTTTGAATTTGGCCGTTCGGCGGTCGCGGCGGAGCCGCACAGCCTAAAATTCACCCATGCTCGCTTACAGACACGCCTTCCACGCCGGTAACCATGCCGATGTTCTCAAACACCTGATCTTGACGCAGGTGCTTCGCTATATGGGAGAGAAAGACAAGCCTTACACCCTGGTCGACACCCATGCCGGCGCCGGCGGGTATTCGATTGAAGGCCAGTACGCGCAGAAAAAAGGCGAGTACGTGCACGGCGTTTCACGCCTTTGGGATGCCAAAGACCTGCCCGAACCGCTCGCCAACTATATGGACTTGGTGAGAGCCTTCAACACCGACGGGCAGTTGCGCCAATACCCAGGCTCGCCCGGGATTGCCAACTTGATCATGCGCGAAGAAGACCGGCTGCGTGTGCATGAGTTGCACCCGACCGATTTCCGCATTCTCGAAACCTATCTCTCCACCCGCCCCAACACCCAGGTCAGTGACAAAGACGGTTTCGCCGCGCTGCGCGCCGAGCTGCCGCCACCGTCGCGGCGCGGGGTGGTCCTGATGGACCCGTCCTATGAGTTGAAGACCGACTACGCCAAGGTCTTGACGGCTGTGCGCGAGGGGCTTGAGCGCTTCGCCGATGGCGTGTTCTTGATTTGGTACCCGCAGTTGCAACTGCTGGAATCGGCCCAGTTGGCCCAGCGCCTCAAGGCCGCCGCGGACGCCAGCGCCAAAAAGGGTTGGCTGCACGTGCGCCTGACGGTGCAACAGCAGTCCGATATCCGAGGCTTTGGCATGTTAGGCAGCGGCATGTTCGTGATCAACCCGCCCTTCACCCTGCACGACGATCTGCAGGCCTGCATGCCTTACCTGGTTGACAAGCTCGGCCAGTATGACGGTGCTAACTTCTTGCTGGAGCAGCGCAGCCCCTGAGATGGCAAGCCCGCCAAACGCGGGCTTTTACTGCTGGGCTTGTCATCAATTCAAGGTAGGCTTGCGGCCTCTTACGCTCTAAACGGCTGCCGCCCGCAAGACCACGATGAATCTCAGCCCCGCCGCCCTGGCACGCGCCATTCCCTTTGCCGCCTTTATGGCTCTGTTGGCCCTGCGGGGCTTCTTGCCGGAAAGCAAGCACATTGACCCGCGCTATGTTTACGGCGTCAGCGTCTTGGTGGTCGGCGGCTTGTTGGCCTGGTTCTGGCTCGACTATGGCGAGTTGGCCCGCCAAAACCTACCCAGCCGGCGTGAGCTGATCTGGAGCGTGTTGGTCGGCATCGTGGTCTTCGTGCTCTGGATCAATCTTGACGCGCCATGGATGCAACTCGGCGAGCCCACCGCCAGCTTCTTGCCCTTGGATGAACAGGGGCGCTTGATGTGGCCCTTGATCGCGCTGCGCTGGTGCGGTGCTGCCTTGATCGTGCCGGTGATGGAGGAGCTGTTCTGGCGCAGCTTTTTGATGCGCTGGATTGAGAGCCCCAAGTTCGAAACCGTGGACCCCCACCGCGTGGGCATCAAGGCCATCGTGCTTTCGACCTTTGTCTTCATGCTGGCCCACACCTTGTGGCTGGGCGCGGTCGTCGCGGGTCTGGCTTACGCATGGCTTTATGTGCGCACCGGCAAGCTGTGGACGGCCGTGATCGCGCACGCCGTGACCAATGGCGTGCTGGGCATCTGGGTCGTCAAGACCGGCCAATGGCAATTCTGGTAAAGCAAGCTAATCAATGAATTCCCATGACCACAGCAGCCAGTTTGCGCTGCTCAAGCAGCGCCGCTTTGCGCCCTATTTTTGGGTGCAATTTCTCAACGCGGGCAATGACAATCTATTCAAATTCCCGCTCATCATCCTGATTACTTACCAGCTCCAGCTGGACTGGCTGCCGGCTTCACAGGCCGGGCTGGTGATCAATGCCTTGTTCATCCTGCCTTACGTGCTCTTCTCGGCCACCAGCGGGCAGCTGGCCGACAAGCTCGAAAAGCACCAGCTGATGCGCTTCGTCAAGTCGCTCGAGATCGCCATCATGGCCTTGGCGGCCTGGGGCTATCTGACGACGCAAGTGCCGCTGCTGCTGCTGTGCGTGCTCTTGATGGGCTTGCACTCGACGCTGTTCGGGCCGGTCAAATATGCCTACCTGCCCCAGCAGCTGAACGAGCGCGAGTTGATTGGCGGCAATGGCATGGTCGAGATGGGCACTTTTGTCGCCATTTTGCTCGGCCAGGTGCTGGGCGGCTTGCTGATCGCCGTACCCGAAGTCGGCGCCCGCAATGTCGCTATCGCCTGCTTGCTCGCCGCCCTGCTCGGCCGCTTGCTGGCCCAGTTCATCCCACCCTGCCCGGCCACCGACCCGACACTCAAGATCAACTGGAACCCCTTCACCGAGACCTGGCGCAACTTGAAGCTCTCGCGCCAAGACCCGGTGGTGTTTCGCTCACTCTTGGGTATCTCCTGGATGTGGTTCTTTGGTGCGGTCTATCTGAGCAACTTCCCGGCCTTCGCCAAGGAGGTGCTGCATGGCGACGCGCAGGTCGCCACCGCTCTGCTGGTGATGTTCTCGCTCGGCATTGGTGTTGGCTCGCTGCTGTGCGAGCGCTTGTCGCGCCACAGCGTCGAGATCGGCCTGGTGCCGGTCGGCGCCATAGGCATGACGCTGTTCTCCATCGACCTTTACTTCGCCTCGCGCGGCCTGTCCACCAAGCCGGTACTGCTGAGTTTGAGCGAGTTTTTCTCGCACCCCGAGCATTGGCGCGTGTTGGCCGATCTGGGTCTGCTGGCGCTGTTTACCGGGCTCTACAGCGTGCCCATGTATGCCTTGATCCAGCTGCGCTCGCAGCCCAGCCACCGCGCTCGCATCATCGCAGCCAACAACATCCTCAATGCGCTGTTCATGATCGTCAGCTCGCTGTTGGCCGGCGTGCTGATGGGCAGCTTTGGCTTCAGCATCCCCGAGCTGTTTTTGTCGGTGGGCCTGGCCAATTTGGTCTTCAGCTTGTATGTATTCGTCCGGGCGCCGGAGTATTTGCAGCGCTTCGCGGCGCTGCTCAGCGGGAGACGCTGAGCAGCTTTACCCATGCTGAGGTGGACCCGACTCGGGTCCACGGCATCAGACAGCCGGTATCAGGCCTGTTGACGGCGGCGCGCCTGCAAACCGACGAAACCAAAACCCGCCAGCAACAAGGCCAAGGTCGTTGGCTCAGGCACAGGCATCGCCTGGGCGCTCAGGGCACCGAGATAGAACTGGTCGGCCTTGGCGCCGCCATAGGCAAAGGTGAAGACCTGCCCGACCATGGGTTGAGCGAAGGTGATGGCGCCGGTGCCGGCCGGCAAGGCGGTCGACAGGTCATTCAACAAGAACGTCGAGTTTGGCTTCCAGCTGGTGAAATTGTGGCCATCTGAGCGCAGCTGTATGCCGGTCAATTTAACGACTTGGTTGAAGCTGATGGTGAGTTTTTCGCCGGCGGTGATGTTGTCATCATCATTGGCACCCTTGAGGTGGTAGACGCCCAGGCCAGCACCCTTGCTGGCGGTCCAGCCGGGTTCGCTGTCCTGCACGACCGAAGCGCTGAAGCCGTTGTACGTTGCGGTCGCGATCGCCACCAGGCCGCCATTGGTGTACTTCAGGCTGCCGCCGAACTCGCCCTTGTCGACCTTTGAACTGCAGATGTCGCCACCGGTGCAGGGTATGCCGTTGACCGGTTCAGGCAAGTTGGTCGGCATGGGCAAGAAATCGCTTGCGGCGCCCCGACCCAATTTGTAGAAATCGAATTGCGCGGCGCTGGCTGGAAGCGCGGCAGCGGCCAACAAAGTCGCGGCAAAAATGAGCTTGGTTTTCATGGACTGTAAGGCTCTGGGCCTGGGTTGAAGAGGAATGACTCAGCCTATGTGCAGACAGGCTTTCGACCTAGGCACAGGCACCCTGTGTTCGAGGGGGTGAGCAACACCCAGCAGCGGGGCAGTCGATCAAAGCGTGAACAATTCACGCCAATCGTGGCGGAGGGAAACGCTCATCCAAGGTTTTCATCCGGCACCCGCACTCTGTGCCGCGCTTCAAGGCCGCCATCACCGGGCTGCGCTAAAAAGGCCTCAGGCCCGCATAAAGCGGCGCAGCCGCCGCTTGAACAGGCGCCCCCAGCGCCATATTTCACTGGCGCGCAGCCAGCTCAACAAGCCGCTCTTCCAGATCGTCCAACTTGCATAGCAACGCGCGAACCAAGCCATGCGCAGCAAGGCCGGACGGGTCAGCTGGAACAAGCGGGCGACGATGGCGGTGCCGGCCAGCTTGGCCAGGATCACCAGGCTCAAGCCCAGGCCGAATCGGCCGCTACCGATCAAAAGCAGCGCCAGCAGTTTGACCGGCAAGAGCAGCAGCGCGGGCAGCAGCAACACAGCCAAGGCGGCAGCCGGCGGCAAGCGCGTAATCAGGTCTTCGAGCTGACGCAAGACCGGCAGCCGACCCAAGCGGGCCATCAAGCGCGCCAAGGGCTGATAACCCCATTCCTCGAACAGAATCAGCAGCGCCAGCAGCAGGCGCACAGGCAGGAGCAAGGCGCGCTTGAGGGTTTTCAGCATGATGTGCCCATCATGCGGGCAAGGCGGCGCCCGCGCCCCGTGCCAAATTACACCCCGCGCGCTCTATCCTCGGCGAACTTGACGCGGAATGCCTCAAAGCCGCCCGTGCCGGGTGCATCCAGCGCATCGCGCGCTTCTTGCATCAGATTGAGGTAGTAATGCAGGTTGTGGATGCTGGTCAGCATAGGCCCCAGCATCTCGCCGCAGCGGTCCAGATGGTGCAGATAGGCGCGCGAGAAATTAGCGCAGCAGTAGCAGCTGCAGGTCTCATCCACCGGCCTCTCGTCGGTCTTGTAGCGGGCGTTGCGCAGGCGCAGGTCGCCAAAGCGGGTGAACAAATGACCGTTGCGGGCATTACGGGTCGGCATCACGCAGTCGAACATATCGATGCCCTGCGTCACGCCCTCGATCAAATCCTCCGGCGTGCCCACACCCATCAGGTAACGCGGTTTGTCGGCGGGCAGCTGATGCCCAATATGGGCCAGCACGCGCCGCATGTCCTCCTTGGGCTCCCCCACACTCAAGCCACCGATGGCGTAACCGGGCAAATCCAGGGCAGCCAAGCCGGCCAGCGAATGGTCACGCAGGCCCTCATACATGCCGCCCTGCACGATGCCGAACAAGGCGTTCGGGTTTTGCAAACGGTTGATTTCATCGGCGCAGCGCTTGGCCCAGCGCAAGCTCATCTCCATCGAGACGCGCGCTTCTTTCTCGGTCGTGATGTGGCCCTTGCTCTCATACGGCGTGCATTCGTCGAACTGCATCACGATGTCGGAGTTCAGCACCGTTTGGATCTGCATGCTGATCTCGGGCGTCAGGAAGAGCTTGTCGCCGTTCACCGGCGAGGCGAACTTGACGCCCTCTTCCGAAATCTTGCGCATCTCGCCCAGACTCCAGACCTGGAAACCGCCGCTGTCGGTCAGGATGGGCTTGTTCCAGCTCTCGAAGCGATGCAAGCCGCCGAACTGTTTGATGATGTCCATGCCGGGGCGAAGCCACAGATGGAAGGTGTTGCCGAGGATGATCTGCGCACCCATCTCCTCAAGTGAGCGCGGCATCACGCCCTTGACGGTGCCGTAAGTGCCCACCGGCATGAAGATCGGTGTTTGCACGACGCCATGGTTGAGCGTCATCTGGCCCCGACGTGCGCGGCCCTCGGTTTTGAGTAAGTCGAACTTCAGCATAGTGGCGCGATTGTCGCAGCAGCGGACTCCCTTTACACTGGGCCGCTCAGGGACCCGGTTTAGAGATCCGCTCAGCGGACAGCACCGCCAACGCAGATATGAGCTCGGCATGCGCGGTCCTCTTTTCGCGGCTTTATCCACCACCTTGCTGGCCTCGGCCCTGAGCCTCTACCCCAGCACCGCTTCTGGCCAGGGCGTATGCGGCCAATACACGCTGGCCTTTTATGAGCTGGGCGCGCTCTACTATCGCAATGCCGCCGGCGAACATGTCGGTATCGACAAAGACGTGGTCGATGAGCTGAGCCGCCGCAGCGGCTGCAAATTCAACACGGTAGTGGAATCACGCGTTCGCATCTGGGATCAATTGGCCAAGCACAAGCTGGATCTCAGCGTCTCAGGCATCGCCACGCCGGAGCGCCAGCAGTTCGCCGAATTTCTGCCCTACTTCCAGACCCGCAACTTCGCACTGCTGCGCCGCGACTTGGCCGCCACCATCACGACGCCGGATGCCTTTTTGGCCGATCCGCTGCGCCGGGTTGCCGTGGTCAAGAGCTTTAAGCATGGCCCCGTGTTTGATGCTTGGTTGGCTCAGCTACGCGGGCAGCGCCGTGTCGAGGAGTTGCCGGATTTCGACTCGGTGCTGCGCGTGTTCAAAGCCGGGCGGGTTGACGCCATGCTGGCGCTGCCCACCAGCTTGGCGCGCGTGCCCGGCGCCGACCCGATGCTGGACCAAATCAGCATCATGGATTGGGCACCCAACGACTCCATCGCCCACGCGCTGATTGTGTCGCGCGAGCGGGTGAGCCCCGCCGACCTTGCCTTGCTTCGTGCGGGCCTGCAAAGCATGCAAAAAGACGGCGCGCTTGAGGCCATCTTCAGACGTCATGTTGACAGCTCGCTCGCCCATGTGATGCGCCTCGAAAGCCCCTGATGGCAGGATTTGATATGTCCCGATTGCTCTTGCTGAGCCTGCTCATTCTTGGTCTCTACGAGCCTGGTCGAGTGCAGGCGGCACCTTGCGGCCCCTACAGCCTGGCCTTTTACGAGCATGGGGTGCTCTACTACCGCGAAGCCCAGGGTGACTATGCCGGCATCGATCTCGACGTTGTCAATGAGTTGGCCAAACGCAGCGGCTGCGTGTTCAACACCGTCTTGGAGTCGCGCGTGCGCATCTGGGACCAGTTGGCCAAGAACAATTTGGACCTCAGCGTGTCCGGCATCCCCAGCCCTGAGCGCGAACAGTTCGCCGAGTTCATGCTCTATATGCAGAGCCATAACTTCGCGCTCATACGACGTGAACTGGCAAGCGCTCTGAGTACGCCGGAGGCTTTCTTGGCCGACGCGAAACGCGTGGTGGTGGTTGTCAAAAGCTTTAAGCATGGTGCCGCTTTTGATGGCTGGCTGGACAAAATGCGGGCTCAGCAGCGCGTCACCGAGGTGCCGGACTTTGAATCCGCGGTGCGCGTTTTCAAGCTCGGCCGTGCCGATGCGATGCTGGCCTTGCCGACCAGTTGGCCGCGGATATTGCGCCGCGAGGGCCTGCAAGATCAGATCAGCGTGCTCGACTGGGCACCGCAGGACCGCATCACCGCCGGCTTGATCGTGTCGCGCCAACGGGTCAGCGAAGCCGACCGGCAGCGTCTGCGTAGCGCTCTGCATTCGATGCGAAAAGACGGCACGCTGGAGGCCATCTTCAAACGCCATGTCGGCGCCAGCCTGGCCAAGGCCACGCTGATCGAGACCCCTGCGGACGCGCCGAAATAGCCTCTCCAGCCCGGCAGCGGCGAAAATGCTTGCATGCCCAACGCCATTGCCCAGCCCGTCCACAGCGAACTGATCATCAAGAAGAGCCGCTTTATCGGCTGCGTGGAAGCGATGAGTGACCGCGCCGGCGCCAGCGCTCGCGTCGCCCAGTTGAAGGCCGAGCACCCCGGCGCCGTGCATGTCTGTTGGGCCTTTTCGGGCGGCGGACAGTCGGCGGCGGTGGACGATGGTGAGCCCAGCGGCACGGCCGGGCGGCCGATGCTGGAGGTGCTGCGCCACCAAGATCTCGAAGGCGTGCTGGCCACCGTGGTGCGCTATTGGGGCGGCGCCAAGCTCGGCGCCGGCGGCTTGGTGCGGGCCTACACCGACGCCGTCGCGCAAGCGCTGCTGAAGGCCGAGAAAGTGCCCTTGGTTAAGCTGCAAACGCTGCGCTGCACGGTGCCCTATGCTTTTGAGGGCTTGTTGCGGCGCGAAATCGAAGCAGCGCAAGCCCAGCTGATCGAGGTCTTGCATGGCAGCCAGGTCGAGCTGAGCTTCGCCTTGCCGGTGCCGGCGGCGGCCGACTTCGTGGCCCGGCTCAATGAAGCCGGCCAGGGCCGCATCGGCTGGCTTAAGACACAGACACAAGCCGACCCCGACTGAATCCAATCCGTGACGCCTGCGCTTGCTCGCCCAAAGCTTGCCCCGCCACTGGAAAACTCTGGCCTCGGCCCTACAAAGCTCCAGCCGCAGGGGCCTCATTCAGGGGGGTGCTCGCCAATAAGCGAGCAGTAAGTCACATCTGGCGCGCAAGGCCCCGCAGGCGCGGGGTATCGGCCCAAGCCTGAGCCCCCTAGAGTCGCGGCAAATCACATTTCCCGCTGCGGTGGGCTCAAGAAAATCATGAAAAACCTACACCTCCCACTGATCGCCTGCGCCGCACTTGCACTGACAGGCGCCGCATCGGCCGAAGAGCTGAGTCTCAAATTCACCGGCGTTAACGGCAAGAGCATCGGCTTGTCTGTCGCCGGCGTGAAGCGCGATGTCTCGGCCGGCCTGATGGAGTTCAAAACCGACAAGAACACCAGCTTTTACGCCTATTGCGTAGAACTGAATCAATACGCCAGCTCCAATCTGAACAAGTACGAAGTCACCACTTTCAGCAACGCCACCCAGGCCAAGAATTTGCAAGGCCTGTATTCGGCCACCAGCCTCTACAAGGGTGACAAGGCCATCGACACGGCCCGCGAATATGCGGCGTTCCAGTTGGCAGTCTGGGAAATCACCCACGAAACCAGCGGCAAGCCGCTGGCGACCACGGCCTACAACGCGTCCAAAGACAGTTACGGCCAAACCAAGTGGACCACCAACGCGAACCGCGGCGATTTCTATCTGCGTCAATATGCTGGCGTCAATTACAGCAGCGCAGGCAGCGACACCGCCTCATTCGCGGCCTTGGCTGACTCTTACCTGAGCGCTGCCGTCAGCTACACAGGCAAGAGCCTGTTCGAGATCAAGAAGCTCCACAACGGCAGCTACCAAGACTATGTGACGGCAACCAGCGTGCCTACTCCTGTGCCGGAACCCGCGAGCTACGCGCTGATGGCGGCTGGCTTGCTGGGCATGGGCATGGTCGCCAAGCGTCGCCGCGCACAGCACAGCGCTTAAGAGCACAGGCTGAGCTGCACGAAGCCCTCAGGAAACCGCTGCGTCAAATCAGCGAGCCCTGCGTCGGCCCCGGATCGCGACGCAGGCGGGCCAGCAGCTCATCGGTGACCTGCGTCACCGCCGGGTCGAACAAATCGGCCGGCGGCAGGCGCAGCAAGGCTTGCGCCTCAGTCAGCGGCGCGCGCAGCCATGCATCCCAATGCTCGGCCGCAATGGGAATGGCTGAGCGTTTGTCTTGCGCATCGGCGGGCAGCCGCGGGTCGGGTTTGTGCAGGCGACTCAGCAAAGGGTGGCCGTCGCAATTCATCGTCAGCATTGAATAATTGGGCAACAGCTCGCCGGTGTTCGGGTTGACCCATTCCGACCAAATCCCTGCCAGCGCCCAAGGCGCCCCATCGGCGCGCCGCAACTGCCACCAGATATTGCGCCCGGTTTCCCAGTTAGGCTCCTGGTAACTTTGCGCCGGGATCAGGCAACGCCGCCCGAGCGCCCAAGCGTCCCGGTAGGTCGGCCGCTCGGCCACCGACTCGATGCGGGCGTTGTTGGTCAAAATCGCCCGCGAGGCCGGCCGGGGCTGCAAAGCATGCGGCGCGATCATGCCCCATTGGCCGGCAACAGCTTGCCGCTCACCGGCTGCGTTAGCGCGAATCATCACGCCTTGCCCAAACGGCCCGACAGCCACGCCAGTCCCCTCGGGCAGCGCCGTTCCTGCAGCGACGATCAGCCTGAAGTGGCGCTCGATTTCCTGCTTGGACGAGACATGGTAGAGATTGCACATGCCGCGCACTTTAGCCGCTTGCGCGTTTGCATTGGCCATTACCATCATGGCTCTGGCTCGTTCCAAGACAGCCGCAAAGTGGACGCACACATGAGCAATTTCGCATTCCTGAGCAACAACACCTTCATGAAGGTGGCAGCCCGCGCGGCGCAGCCTTTTGCCATCGCCGGCGTCGCCTGGGACGGCTGCGTCACCAACCGGCCCGGCGCACGCTTCGGGCCGCGCGCCATCCGCCAGGCCAGCCATATGCTGTGCGACGGCACCCATCCGCTGTTTGACACCACGCCCGAAGGCGCCCTGACCGATCTGGGCGACCTGCTCTTGCCCAATACCAGCTTGGACGCGATGCGGGCGGCGATGCTGCCGCTGATCGCGCCGATGATCGCCAGCCATCACATGGCGTGGTTGGGCGGCGACCACTCGATCACACTGCCGCTGCTGCGCGCCTACAAAGCGCATTACGGCCGGCCGCTGGCGGTCGTCCATTTCGATGCCCATTGCGACACCTGGACCGACCATTTCGGCGAGCCCAGTGGCCATGGCACCTGGGTCTATGAAGCAATCCAGGAGGGCTTGGTGATACCCGAGTGCTTTGTGCAGTTCGGCATCCGGTCGGCCGGCCAGCGCGAGGCGCGCGACTATGTGGCCGACCAGGGCGGCCTGATTTACACCGCCCGCGCGCTGCGGGGACTGGAAAGCCCTGCCGCCTTAGGCAGCATCTTGCAAGCCGTGCGCGAGCGGATGGCGGCGCATGGCCATCCGCCGCTCTACCTGAGCCTGGACATCGACTGCCTGGATCCGGCCTTCGCGCCGGGCACCGGCACGCCCGAGCCCGGCGGCATGACGACCAACCAGGTTTTCAGCATCCTGGAAGACCTGGTGCCGCAGCTGAACTTCGTCGGCATGGACTGCGTCGAGGTGGCTCCACCCTATGACCATGCCGAGCTGAGCAGTTACGCTGCGGCGCAGATGGTCTGGACTTATCTCTGCGCTCGCCTGGCTGCGGCCGGCTCGGTCTGATCGATCCGCCAAGTGGGCAATTGACGCCCATTTTTACCGCCGCGCAGGTGCAGCCCTCATGCAAAATGGCGCGCTCAGGCCTTGGCCTGCTCATCACCATGACAAAGGACTCGCTCCATGAAAGTCGCACAGATCACCTTGCGTGAACAGGACGATATCGATGGGGCCTTGGCCGCTTGGTCTGCTTCGCTACCGGCGCCAAGTCTGGTGTTGGCCTTCAGCGCCATTCCTTTATTGAAACGCTTGAGCCCTGCTATCGCCGCGCAATTCCCCACGGCGCTGCGCATGGGTTGCTCAACAGCCGGTGAAATTTCCAGCGCCGGCGTGGGCGACGACAGCTGCGTGCTGACTGCGCTGCGTTTCGAAAACGCCGGCAGCCACGCGCTGCAGGCTTCGACCAAGCTGGCCGATATGGCCGACTCCGAAGCCGCCGGCCGCCGCTTGGCCGAGCAACTCCCGCAGGCCGGCCTGCGCGCCGTCTTGTTGCTGGGTCAAGGTGTCGCCGTCAACGGCAGCGCCTTGATCGCCGGCATGACAGCGGTGCTGGGTCATGGCGTCACCATCACCGGCGGCCTGGCCGGCGATGCAGCCGCGTTCAAGGAAACCTGGGTGCTGAATCAAAGCGGCGTTCACACCGACCAGCTGGTGTGCGTTGGTCTCTATGGCGAGGCCCTGGTCTTCGCCCATGGCTCCTTCGGCGGCTGGGCGCCGTTCGGGCCGGCGCGCCGCGTCACCCGCTGCGCCGGCAATGTCTTGTTCGAATTGGACGGCGAGCCCGCGCTGGACGTCTACAAACGCTACCTCGGCGACTATGCGCGCGACCTGCCGGCCTCGGGCCTGCTATTCCCCTTCGCGATGCTGGGCAGCGACCACAACGAGATCGGTTTGATTCGCACCATCTTGGCCGTGGACGAGTCGGTCGGCAGCCTGACCTTGGCCGGCGATATCGACCCCGACGGTTACCTCAAGCTGATGCATGCCAGCACCGACGCCCTGGTGGGCGGCGCCGAAAGCGCAGCCCAAGCCGCTGCGGCCGCGGCCGCCATGGCCGCACAGGGCGAAGGCCAGGGCCTGGGGATCTTGGTCAGCTGCGTTGGCCGCAAGCTGGTAATGGGCGGTCGGGTCGAGGAAGAAATCGAGGCGGTGGCCGATGTGTTCGGGCGCTCGGTCGTCTTGACCGGCTTTTATTCCAACGGCGAGATCAGCCCCTTCACCGGCAACCTCGAATGCAAGCTGCACAATCAAACCATGACGATCACCTACCTCGGTGAGCGCCTCTGAGCCCCATGCCAAACTCGCGCTAGGCCCTAGTTTCAGACCCAACGCCCAAGCACGCAAATTCAGCCACGATGCACAAGCTGCTTTCACGCCAGATCAAGCGCCTGCTGGGCAGCGACGAGGCCCAGTTGCCCGCCTTGCTGACGGAGCTGGCCGAACTGGCGCAAGAGCCCAGCTTGTCACCGGCAGCGGCCAAACTGCTCCTTGGCCTGGGCGGCATGTTCGAACGGGTTGACGGCGCTTATGAACAAAGTGATCGCGACCTCGACCTGCGCACGCGCAGCCTGGAGCTCAGCTCGGTCGAGTTGAGCGGCGCCTTCGACCGCATTCGCAAGGAGCTGGCCAGCCGCACACGCGCGATCGAGTCGCTGCGTGCCACCGCGCAAGGGCTTTTGCAGTCCACCGGCAACACGCCGGCGGCGCTGCAGGATGACAACGATCTGGAGGCCTTGTCCCAGCTGATGGCCGAGCTGGTGCGCCAGCGCGAGGACAGCCAAGAAAACTTGCAACATGCGCTGGACGAGCTGGCAGACCAGAAGTTTGCGCTTGACCAGCATGGCATCGTCAGCATCACCAATCTGGCCGGCGATATTACTTATGTCAACGACAAGTTCTGCCAAATCAGCGGCTACCGTCGGGAAAAACTGTTAGGCCAGAACCATCGCATGATCAATTCGGGCCTGCACCCGGAGGCCTTCTTCGCCAATTTGTGGTCCACCATTTCGGCCGGCCGCGTTTGGCATGGCGATGTCTGCAATCGCGCGCAGGCTGGGCACCTCTATTGGGTGCAGGCAACCATCGTGCCGCTCAAGGGCAAGTCCGGCAAGCCCGAGCAATACATCGCCATCCGCACCGAGATCACCGAGCGCAAGAATATGGAGGCCGCCGTCAAAGCGGGCGAGGCCCGGCTGCGCCACATCACGAATACGGTGCCCGGCGTGTTGTTTCGCTGCCAAGTCAATCTGCAAAGCCGGCACATCAAGTTCAGCTACGTCAGCGACCGCCTGAAAGAGATTCGCGGCCTGGAGCCCGAGGCCTTGTTGGGCGATGGCCGGCTGGCGGTGGCGCAAATTGCACCGGAATTTCGCGAGCGCTGCGTGCAAGGCGTGTTGAACGCGGCCCGCGTGCATGGCCCCTGGCGCGATGACTACAAAATCATCCTGCCCGACGGCAGCCAACGCTGGCTGCGCTCCGAAATCCGCCCCGAGCCCGATCTGGCCGATGACGGCGCCGTCATCTACAGCGGCATCTGGCAAGACGTGACGCAGCTCAAAGAAGCCGGTGCGCGGCTCAGAGACATCACCGAGAGCATCCCGGTGGCGGTGTTCCAGGCCTACACCTCGCCCACCGGCTGGCGCTCGATGCCGTTTTGCAGCCCGGCGATCACGCGCATCTGCGGCGTGGCGCCGGACGATCTCGTCCAGGACGCGCAAAGCTTGGTCGAGCAGGTGGATGCCGATGACGCCGCCGTCCTGGCGGCCACCTTTGTCGAATCGGCGCAGAGCCTATGCGCCGTGACGATGGACTTCCGCATGCGCCACAAGGTCAGCGGCGCGCTGGTTTGGGTGCATGGCGAGGTGCAGCCCAAACGCGCCGCCGATGGCGGCATCGTCTGGAACGGTTACCTGACCGATATCAGCGAGGCCAAGCAGGTCTCCGAAGAGCTGCGCCGCGCCAAAGAGGGCGCCGAGGCGGCCAACCGCGCCAAGAGCGACTTCCTGGCCAATATGAGCCATGAGATTCGCACACCGATGAACGGCATCATCGGCATGACCGAGCTGGCTCTGGATGACGCCGTCGACACCGAACAACGCGACCATTTGCTGGTGGTCAAAGACTCCGCCGAGGCCTTGCTGCGCGTCATCAACGACATTCTTGACTTCTCCAAGATCGAGGCGGGCAAGCTGCAGATCGAGTCGATCGCCTTTGATCTGGAGGCCACCATCCGCGACACCCTCAAGCCGCTGGCCCTGCGCGCCAATGACAAGGGCCTGGAGCTTTTGTGCAGCCTGGCCCCGGACTTGCCACGGCAGCCCTTGCTCGGCGACCCCGGGCGGCTGCGGCAAATTTTGATCAATCTGATCGGGAACGCGATCAAGTTCACCGAGCATGGCGAGGTGGCTTTGGAGCTCAGCCTGGCCGCTGGCACCGAGGAGTCGCCCAGCGTCTTGTTCACCATTCGCGACACCGGCGTGGGCATACCGGCAGAAAACCTGAACTCCATCTTCGACGCTTTTGCCCAGGAAGATAGCTCGATCACCCGCCGCTTTGGCGGCACCGGCCTGGGCCTGACGATCTCCTCCCGCCTGGTCGAGGCGATGGGCGGCACGCTCTGGGTCGACAGCGAACTGGGCCGGGGCAGCAACTTTCACTTTGCCCTGCCCTATGCACTGGCTGGGCAGCAACTCGCCGAGCCGCCGGCGAGCAGTCGGCCCGAGCCTGCGGCAGGCACGCCGGGCCCTCAGGCCGACGATGGGCTCGATGTGCTCCTTGTCGAAGACCACCCGGTCAACCAGCAGCTGGCCACCACCTTGCTGCAGCGCAGTGGCCACCATGTCAGCTTGGCCGAGAACGGCCAGCAAGCGCTGGATATGCTGGCGCAGCGCCGCTTCGATCTGGTCTTGATGGACATGATGATGCCGGTATTGGACGGCCTGGAGGCCACGCGCCGCTTTCGGGCCAGCGAGCCCACAGACCGCGCACGCACGCCCATCCTGGCGATGACGGCGCGCGCCACCGCGGCCGATCGCGAGCTCTGCATCGCGGCCGGTATGGACGATTACCTGTCCAAACCATTTGACGTCAAAGCCTTTCAATTGATGGTGCAACGCTATTTGCCAGCGGCCGGCGTCAAGCAGGCCCTGCCGGCCCAGACCATGCCGGCCCCGATCGAGGCCACGCCGACCTTCGACTACGCGCAGGCGCTCAAGGAGGCCGATCAAGACGTGATCTCCATCATCAGCTCTATTTTTGTGCGTCGCTGGCCGCTTGAGGTCGAAAAGCTGGATGCCGCGCTGGCGGCGCAAGATATCAATGCGCTGCTGCATGGCGGGCATGCCTTGAAGGGCACTTTGGGCATGTTCAATGCCCGCCCTGCCGCCAATATGGCGCGACAAGTCGAAGAACAGGCCGAAAAAAGCAGTATGGTCGGCATGCCCGAGTTGGTGGCCGCGCTCAAACTCGAAGTCACGCGGCTGCTGAAAGCCTTGGCCCAACATCCTCAAGCCGGGAACTGATATGCACGATGATCAAGTGAAACGGCAGGTCTTGATCGTTGACGACAACGAGATCAATCTGACCCTGTTTGAAGCGCTGGTAAGCAAGCTCGGCGAGATCGAAGCCAAGTGCTTTGCCTCGGCCACCGAAGGCCTGGCCTGGGCGCAGCAATATCAACCCGACCTGATCATCGTCGACTACATGATGCCGGAGCTCGACGGCGTGCAATTCATCGAGCGCCTGCGCGCCACCCCCGGCAAAGACAGCGTGCCCATCTTGATGATCACCGCCAATGATCAAAAGCCGGTGCGCTACCGCGCCCTCAACGCCGGTGCCTCGGACTTCTTGATCAAACCGATCGACAAGGTCGAATTCCTGGCGCGCAGCAGCAATCTGTTGGCCCTGAGCGAGATTCGCCGCAAGCTGGACGACCGCGCCGCCTGGCTGGCCGACGAGGTGCGCCAGGCTACCGCCAAGATCGTCGAGCGCGAACGCGAGACGGTGATCCGCTTGGCCAAGGCGGCCGAGTACCGCGACCCCGAAACCGGCGCGCATATCCTGCGCATGGCCCATTACTCACGTTTGATCGCCAAGGGCCTGGGCCTGAGCGAGGCCGAGCAAGATCTGCTGCTGCAGGCCGCTCCGTTGCATGACATCGGCAAGGTCGGCATCAGCGACGCCATCCTGCTCAAACCCGGCCGCCTGACACCGGCCGAATTCGAGTTCATGAAACAGCACGCCGCTTATGGCGCCGAAATCCTGAAGGACAGCAACTCCAGCATCTTGCAAGCCGGCGCAGCGATTGCGCTGGGTCATCACGAAAAATTTGACGGCAGCGGCTATCCGGCCGGCTTGGGCGGCGAGGCCATCCCGATTTTCTGCCGCATCGTCGCGGTGGCCGATGTGTTCGACGCCTTGACCTCTGCGCGCCCCTACAAGGCGGCCTGGTCGCTCGACGATGCCGTCGCCCATATCCGGGCCCAGTCGGGCAGCCATTTCGACCCGGCCTGCGTGAAGGTTTTCTTTGATTTGTGGCCCGAGGTCTTAGAGATCCGCGAGCGCTTCAGGGACGACGACTGGAGCAGCTTGTTGGCGCCTTTGTAAGCGCATCGGCTCAAACTGGTTTCAGGCCTTTTATAAAGGCCAAGACCTGCGCCGCCATCGTCGCAGTCGCTTTGGGCGCTTCAATATCGCCGGCCAGCACATGCTGACCCGCGCTTTCGCTGTAATCCACTTCAATCAAGCATTTGCTCGCGCTGCCCACGCGCTTGAAGGCCGCCCGCGCATCCGCCACATTGATGACGCTGTCTCGCGGCGACAGCAGCATCAGCAAGGGCGCCGTGACCGCCTCCAGCTTGCTGGCCCGCACCTGCCTCACCAAGGCCATCATCGGGTCCAAGGCCGAGGTCGGGTACTCATGCGTCCAATAGCGCGCTTTGGTCGCATTGCCGGGCTTGTAGCGCATCACGCCGCCATGCACCCAATGGATCAGTGCGCGGCCCCAGGACCAATTGATCAGCGCAGCAAAGCGGTCTTTGGGGCCAAAGTTGGGCGACACCAACACCCAGGCCGCCACATCACGCCCCTGCGGCTGCAAGGCGGCCCAGGCCGCCAGCGTGGCGCCGGTTGAAGTGCCCATGACCAGCACGCGCTCGCCCAACTGATGACCCAGCGCCAGCGCCTCCAGGGCATCGGCCTGCCATTGCGCCACCGACATGCCGGCCATGGCAGCACCCGGCCGGCCATGGCCACTCAGCCGGGTATAGAACACATGGCCGCCCAGGCCCTGCGCCAACAGCTCCGGCAACGGCGCCATCTCTTGGCGCGTGGCCGTAAAGCCGTGCAGATAGACCACCGCCCAGGGCGCCCGCACGCGGCCGGCTGCACCCCAGACGATTTGTTTCTCGGCCCCCGGCGTGACGTCATGCAGGCGCGCCTCGGCAGCGGCCAGATGGGCATCGAGCTGATCGAGCTGCGAGGGCAGCTCGTCACTCACTCGTGCAGGGTCTGATTTCAGGCCAAAACGGCTGCCATCGCGGCGGCCGTAGCCTCGACGTTCTTGCTGTTCAAGCCGGCCACGCACATGCGGCCCGAACGGACCAAATACACGGCGAACTCTTCCTTCAGGCGATCCACCTGAGCGGCCGTCAGGCCGGTGTAGCTGAACATGCCGCGCTGAGTCAAGAAGTAGTCGAAATTGCGGCCCGGCAGCTTGGCGCTGAGCACCTCGTACAAGGCGTTGCGCATTTCGTGAATGCGCTGACGCATCTCGGTGACTTCACCTTCCCACTGCGAACGCAGGGCCGGGTCGGTCAGCACGCGTGCGACCAGCTGGCCACCATGCATGGGCGGGTTGGAGTAGTTGCGACGGATCAGGAACTTCAGCTGACCCAGCACATTGACCGCCTGCGCGGCATCCGGGCAGACCACGCTCAGCGCACCGCAACGCTCGCCATACAAGCTCATGCTCTTGGAGAAGCTGTTGGCGACGAAGAAGCTCAGGCCGGCGTCGGCCATGGCGCGGATCGCGAACGCGTCCTCATCGATGCCGTCACCATAACCTTGGTAAGCCAGGTCCAGGAAGGGCAGCAGGTCGCGCTCTTTCAAGACCGGGATCAGCTCATCCCACTGCAGCGGGCTCAGGTCCACGCCGGTCGGGTTGTGGCAGCAAGCGTGCATCAAGACCACGCTCTTGGCGGGCAGTGCCTTGATGGCGGCCAGCATGTCGGCAAAACGCACGCCGCCGGTGGCCGCGTCGTAATATGGGTAAGTCTTGACCTCAATCCCGGAGCCTTCAAACACCGCACGATGGTTGTCCCAGGTAGGGTCGGACACATAGATCGCGCTGTCGGGGAAATAGCGCTTGATGAAATCGGCGCCGACCTTGAGGCCGCCGCTGGAGCCGACGCTCTGTATCGTCACCGTGCGCTCCAGCACCGGGTTGCCTTCGCCGAACAAGAGCTTTTGCACGGCGCTACGGAAATTGGCCGCGCCTTCCATAGGCAGATAAGGCCGCGCGCCGGCCTCGGCCACCACTTGCAATTCCGCCTTGCGGACCGAATCCAGCATCGGGATCTTGCCGTTGTCGTCGAAGTAAATTCCGATCGACAGATTGATCTTGCCCGCGCGGGTGTCTTTCTGGAAAGCCTCGTTGAGGCTCAGGATAGGGTCGCCGGCGTAGGCGTCAACGTGGTGAAACATGGTCAGGGCTCCAAGCAAAGTGGGTCGAAACTGGAAACATTATCGCGGGGCTTGCGTTTACCGATCTTGCCGCTCCAGCAGCATCGCGTCGCCATAGCTGAAAAAGCGATATTTGGCGGCGATGGCATGGCGGTATAGCGCCATGATGGGCTCGTAGCCCGCAAAGGCGCTGACCAACATCATCAGCGTGCTCTTGGGCAGATGGAAGTTGGTGACGAGCCGGTCGACGACGCGAAATTGAAAGCCGGGCGTGATGAAGATATCGGTCTCGCGCGCGCCAGCAAGAAGCTCACCGCCCACAGCCGCCGACTCCAGCGCCCGCAGCGTGGTCGTGCCTACGGCCACGACCCGACCGCCGCGCGCCTTGCACGCAGTGATCGCAGTCACTGTTTCTGGCGTCACCTCAAACCACTCGCTATGCATCTTGTGCTCATCGAGCTTTTCCACCCGCACCGGCTGAAAGGTGCCGGCGCCGACATGCAGGGTGACATGCGCGGTGGCCACGCCGCGCTCAGTCAAGCGGGCCAGCAAGGCCTCATCAAAATGCAAGGCAGCGGTCGGCGCCGCCACGGCACCCGGCTCCTTGGCGAACACCGTTTGGTAACGCCGCACATCATCGGCCTCATCGGCATGCTCGATATAAGGCGGCAACGGCACATGGCCATGCTGCTCCAGCAGCGCAAATGGGTCGCTGGGAAAGCGCAGATGGAACATGCCGTTGTCTGGGCCACAGCGGCCCAGCACCTCGGCGTCAAACGCATCATTGAAGCGCACAAAGCTGCCGGGCTTGGGGCTCTTGCTGGCGCGCACATGCGCCCAAACCTCCAAAGTGCCAGGGAGGACTCGCTCGATCAAGGCTTCCACCGAGCCGCCAGACATCTTGGCGCCATACAGACGCGCCTTGATCACCTTGGTGTTGTTGAAGACCAGCAAATCGCCGGCCATCAACAGCTCAGGTAACTCGTAAAAAACGCGGTCCACCGGCGGCTGGCTGCGGCCGTCCAAAAGGCGGGAGCCGCTGCGCTCGGGCGCAGGATGCTGGGCAATCAGCTCGGGCGGCAGTTCGAAATCAAAGTCGCTGACGCTGTGAACGAAAACAGGTGTGGATTGCATGTGATGTTGAGGGCCGGACGGACCCGTGCCAAGCAGAAAACTGGATTTGCATTTTCCCATGCTCGCGTTTGACGCAAGTCAAGTACTCGGGAACGCCTCGGTGCGACTATTTGTCCAAGGAGCTAAGCATTCAATGACTCATTCCCAAGACCTCACCCCCGGCCAGCGCGCGCTGATCGAAGCAGGTTTGCTGCAACGCCAGCGCTCTTTGGAGCAAGAGCTGCAAACCCAGCTCGGTGCACAGGGTCGCGTCGAGCATGCGCGCGAGCAGTTGCTGCAAGACGGCGATGGCGAACAAGCCCATGCCGCCGACCGAGAAGTGGACTTGGCACGCAGCGACGCCAATCTTGAGGCCCTGCGTCAAGTCAACGGAGCCTTGCAACGCCTGCGCAGCCCCGAGTTCGGCCGCTGTGGCGATTGCGGCGAAGCGATCGCCTTCGACCGCTTGAAGGCCAATCCCCAGGCCTTGCGCTGCATCAACTGCCAAACCGCCGACGAACGCAGCCATGGCGGCGCCGCTATCCACAACAAACTCTGACTCTTTTCTCTTTCTCAACCCTTCAAAGGTAAGCAAATGACAATGTTTCACGCCGTCGTATGGCTCGATCACCAAAGCGCCAAAGTCCTGCAATTTGACGAAGCCCATGTGCAGGCCGAAAAGGTCAAGGCGCACAGCCACCACACCAAACAACATGGCAGCGCCGTGCGCAGCGAGCATGAATATTTCGGCGAAGTTTGCGACGCGCTGAACGGCATTGAAGAAGTGCTGGTCGTGGGCTCCTCCACCGCCCAAGCCGACTTCAAGCATTACGCCGACAAGCACCGCCCGCAAACCGCCAAGCACATCGTCGGCTACGAGACCGTCGACCACCCCACCGAGAACCAGCTCATCGCCATGGCCAGAAAGTACTTCCTGAAGTACGACCGCATGGCCGGGACACCGTCGCCGATGTGAGTTAGATCGCCAACGGAGCTAAGGCGTAGCGGCTTGGCAGTTCGCCGGCCGCACTTTCTTGAAGCGGCAGTCAAGCTCGATCAAAAAGTCGCGCGAACTGCCGTAGTCGACGGCGTAGCGATCGATGATGGCCTCGGCTTGGCCATTCTGGTAGATCTCCTTGATGCCACGCTCAAACTGGTCGCGCAAGGCCTCGCTGCGAAATGCGAACCAGTATTTATTGCCCGCACTGAACAAGTCGTGAAAGGCAAAGTCGTTCAACACCGCCTGCTTGTCGCGACGGGCCTTGTCATGCAGGAGCCAAAAGCGAAAGATGTCCGGTTGCGACACGATCACATCGGCCCGGTCCAGGCTCAGCATCGCCGTCGGCAGATGGCCCGCAACTTCGATGTAGTCCTTGTTGGCGGCCGCCATCGCGGCAAACTCAGGCCCCAGAAAACGCTTGGCATTCTGGAATGTCACGACGCGCAGCTTGGTCATGGCTTCAATGCCATCTAGGCGAGGGAATTTGGCCTTCAAGGTGATGGCTTGATTTCCAAACGTCGTGACCGGCCAATGTGAGAGCACGCCGGGCTGGCCGCTATTGGGCTTAGCGCTGGTATAGATGTCGATCCGGCCCAATTCAAACTCGCGCACCAAGCGCAGCGGCGGCATGTATTGAAAGCTACTGGCCACGGACTCGGCCGCGAAGGCGGCGCGCAGCAAGTCCACCAGCAGGCCAGAGTCCTGCACAGGCAAAGTGAAGGGTTGAATGGAACTGGTCACGCCGATGCGTACGGACGAGCCGCCGGCACTGCAGTTCAGAGCAGACAGACAAAGCGCAAATCCGATCAAGTACCTTTGCACCGGGTGCCCCTATCGATGAATATGGCTTACCGCCATGGTAGCCAGTTTTCGAGCAGCAAGAAGTCCATCACCCAAGCCAAGGCAGAATGCCGCCCATGCCCGAGGCCGATAGAAAAGAATCCAGCAGCGCCACCAACAAGCCCAAGTCCGCGCCGCAAAAGGCGATGGAGAAGCTCGGCCTGCTGCGCGACATCGACCTGGCCCTGCATCTCCCGATGCGCTATGAAGATGAGACCCGCATCACCCCGATTGCCGAGGCGCAAGGGCATGAAGGCGAGCCGGTGCAGTGCGAGGGTGAGGTGCTGGAGTGCCGGATCGAGACGCGCGGCCGGCGCGTCTTGTTGGTCAAGCTGGCAGACGACAGCGGTGCGGAGCTGCTTTTGCGCTTCATCCATTTCTACCCATCGCATCAGAAGACCATGGCCGTGGGCGCTCGCATCCGCGTGCGTGGCGAGTTACGCCACGGCTTCTTTGGACGCGAGATGGTGCACCCAAGCTTCAAGGCGGTCGTAGAAGGTGCAGCCTTGGCCACGGCGCTGACGCCGGTCTACCCGGCCAGCAACGGCCTGCCGCAAGCCTATCTGCGCCGCGCGGTCGCCTCGGGCCTGAGTCGTGCCGATCTGAACGAGCTGCTGCCCGCAGGCGTGGTGCCGCCCACCCTGCCCGCGCTGCGCGACGCTTTGAACTTCTTGCACCACCCGCCGCCGCAAGCGCGGCTGATGACGCTGGAAGATCACAGCCACCCGGCCTGGCAGCGCCTCAAGTTCGAAGAGTTGCTGGCCCAGCAGATCAGCCAGATGCAGGCGCAGCGCGAGCGGGCGTTATTGAAAGCACCGGCCCTCAAAGCCAAACGCGCCGGCATGCATGAGCAGTTGCTGGCGGTGCTGCCCTTCGGCCTGACCGGCGCGCAGCAGCGGGTCGGCGAAGAGATCGCGCAAGACCTGGCCCTGGCGCAACCGATGCACCGGCTCTTGCAGGGCGACGTTGGGTCCGGCAAGACGGTGGTGGCTGCGCTGGCAGCGGCCGTCGCCATCGACGCGGGCTGGCAATGCGCGCTGATGGCGCCGACCGAAATCCTGGCCGAGCAGCATTTCAAAAAGCTGGTCGGCTGGCTGGAGCCGTTGGGGCTCAAAGTCGCTTGGCTGACCGGCAGCGTCAAGGGCAAGGCGAGGCAGAAGATGCTGGATGCGGCAGCTGATGGCTCTGCACAACTGGTGATAGGCACACATGCGGTGATCGAGGAAAAGGTGAAGTTCGCCAAGCTGGGCCTGGCCATCATCGACGAGCAACATCGCTTCGGCGTCGCGCAGCGCCTGGCGCTGCGCAAGAAGCTCGCTTCAATGGACTTGGAGCCGCATCTCTTGATGATGAGCGCCACGCCGATTCCGCGCACGCTGGCGATGACCTATTTCGCCGACCTGGCGGTATCCACCATCGACGAGCTGCCGCCGGGCCGCACACCGATCGTCACCAAGGTGTTCGCCGACAGCAAGCGCTTCAATGTGATCGAGAAGATCCGCGATGAGGTCGCCAACAAGGCCGCGCAGGTCTATTGGGTCTGTCCGCTGATTGAGGAATCAGAGACCTTGGACCTGAACAATGCGACCGAGACGCACGCCGAGCTTTCCGCTGCATTAGACGGTTACGTGGTCGGCCTGCTGCATGGCCGCATGACGCCCGCCGACAAGGCGGCGGTGATGGCCGAGTTCACGGCTGGGCGCATCAGCGTGCTGGTGGCAACGACGGTGATCGAAGTCGGCGTCGATGTGCCCAACGCCAGCCTGATGGTGATCGAACATGCCGAACGCTTTGGCCTCAGCCAGCTGCACCAGCTGCGCGGCAGAGTCGGGCGCGGCGCGGTCGCGAGTGTTTGCGTGCTGCTCTATACCGGGCCTTTGTCCGACACCGGCAAATCGCGCCTGAAGGCAATGGCCGAAACCAATGACGGCTTCGAGATCGCAAGGCGCGATCTCGATATTCGAGGCCCCGGCGAGTTCATGGGCGCACGCCAAAGCGGCGCCGAGCTCTTGCGCTTTGCCGACCTGCAGGAAGACTCGGTGCTGCTGCAAGCTGCGCGCCGCTTGGCACCGCAGTTATTGGACAAGCACCCGCAGGCGGCCAGGCGGCAAGTTGAGCGGTGGTTAGGATCAAAAGCCGAGTTCTTAAAGGCCTGAGCCGGACAGCCGGCAAGGCCTGCGGCTTGACGCTGCCTGCGAAGGCGTGCAGCGTCCTCGCACCACGCGGGCTGCCAGCCTGACTAAGCCAGCAGCCGTGCGATCAAGGCGCCCTGGTAGCGTGCCTCCAGCGGTATAGCCACCGTCACGCCATTGCCGGCGGCTTCTTTGACAGACTCGCCGGACTTTCCACGCATTTCGGTCAGCTCAAGTATCTCGTTACCGCTGGGATGAATGATCTCCAGGCGGTCGCCGACCTCGAAGCGGTTCTTGACCTCGATATCGGCCCAACCCTGCGCGTCAATGCTGCGCACCTCGCCCACGTATTGGCTGCGCCGCGCCTTGGAGTGCCCGTCCAGATAGTTCTGCGTGTCCTGGCTGCGGTGGCGCTGGTAGAAGCCGCTGGTGTAGCCACGGTTGGACAGGCCATCCAGCTCGGCCAACAGCGTTGGATCGAAGCTGCGGCCGGCCACCGCATCATCGATCGCACGCCGATAGACCTGCGCCGCACGCGAGACGTAATAGCGGCTCTTGGTGCGGCCCTCGATCTTGAGCGAATCGACGCCGGTCTCGACCAGGCGCTGCACATGCTCGACCGCGCGCAGATCCTTGGAGTTCATGATGTAGGTGCCATGCTCGTCCTCCTGGATCGGCATCAACTCGCCGGGACGCTGCGATTCTTCGATCAGATAGGTCTGGTCGGCCAGCGGGTGGCGCTCGCCCCCACCGGCGGCGGCAAAATCTTGGTCGGCTTGCTGCACCGCTTTGTGAAAGTCGAACTTGATCGCTTGCGCTTGACCAGCCTCGTCTTCAAACGCGTCGCCTAGCTTGTAATCCCAGCGGCAGGCGTTGGTGCAGGTGCCCTGGTTGGCATCGCGGTGGTTGAAATAGCCCGACAGCAGGCAGCGGCCCGAGTAGGCGATGCACAGCGCGCCATGCACAAACACCTCGAGCTCCATGTCCGGGCATTCCTGGCGAATCTGCGCCACCTCGTCCAGGCTCAACTCACGCGAGAGAATCACCCGCTTCAGGCCCTGCTTTTGCCAGAACTTGACGCCGGCGAAGTTGACCGTATTGGCCTGCACCGACAAGTGGATGGGTAGATCCGGCCAGCGCTCGCGCACCATCATGATCAGGCCGGGGTCGGCCATGATCAGCGCGTCGGGTTTCATCTCGACGACCGGCGCCATATCGGCCAGATAGCGCTTGAGTTTGTCGTTATGAGGCAGGATGTTGCTGGCGACGAGGAACTTCTTGCCGCGTGCATGGGCCTCGGCGATGCCGGCTCTCAGGTTCTCCAGCTTGAAGTCGTTGTTGCGGGCACGCAGCGAGTAACGCGGTTGGCCCGCGTAGACGGCGTCGGCGCCGAAGTCAAAGGCCGCACGCATGCGGTCGAGGTCACCGGCCGGCAGCAGCAGCTCCGGGGATTTGATAGATTGCGCCATAGTCAGACAAAGCCCGGGCTGCCCCAAAAAGCCAAGGAATAGCCGGGCGACAAAATGAAATTTCGAACCGCGCAGTCTATGCAAGCTGCGGTCAATCTGGCTTGCGACAGGTCAAGCTTGCTGAAGTGCTCGCGGGCCTATTTGCCTAGTTGCAGCCTACAAAAGACGGCGCGCCGAGCACATAGCCATCGCTGAGCGTGCGCAAGAAGCACTCCAGATCAGCCAACTCCTGCGCACTCAAGCGCCGAGCTTGCGCACCAAAAGGTGCGACTTGATTGATATTGCCCTGCAGCGACTGCGGCAAATCGTCATAGAGCACGGTCTGCCCATCGGCACTGCTGTACCAGCGTGCCGGCTCACGATCGCGCGTGTTGTAGAAGTCCAGCACCTGGGCCAGGCTGCTCATTACACCGTTGTGAAAGAACACTTTGCGCTCAGCGACATTGCGCAGCCCCGGGGTGCGAAAGAAGCCGCACAGCTCGGTGCGCCCGGCCAGGTCCGTGCGACTCGGGCCACACAAACCGAGATCCCGAAAGTTCGGATCCTGATTCACCGACAGCTTGGTATTGCGCGGCACTGCAAGCGCGGCATAGCCAAAGTTGGTGAACAGCGGTGGCTGACCGCTGCTGCTGAGGTCGGGCGAATGGCAGCTTGCGCAATTGGCGCTTTGCTTGTCGGAGAAGACCATCAGGCCGCGCCCCTCGGGCAGGCTGAACCGAACCTTGCCGGCCAGGACAAAGTCCGACTTGCTGTCATAGGGATGAAACCGGGTGTCCTCGACTTGCAGCGCTTGCAAAGCCTCGCTGGCCTGGGTGACCAAGGTGCTGTCGTCCGCCGCCGGTGTTGCAAAGGCCGTCAGGAATTGACTGGCGTAGGCGGCGCCGCGCAGCCTGCGCGCCAAGTCGGCCACCGAGCCGTTGTCCATCTCACGCGGATTGAACCAGGGCAGGAACGCCTGGGCGGCAAGGCTGTCGGCGCGCCCATCGGCCATCAGCCCACCGCGCAGATCTTCGACTTTGCTTGCCGGTGTGCCATTGAAGCCGCCCAGCCGCTCCAGATAGCGCAGCGAGGGCGCGGCGCGCAGGCCGGCTTGATTCGACTGGCTACCGCCTATTTGAACCGCCAGGGCATTCGGCGGTCCATGCGCGAAAGCAGGGTCATGGCAGCTGGCACAGGACAGGCGGCCCGATCCGCTGAGGCTTTGATCTAGAAAAATCTTCTCACCTAACTGCGCTTTCGCACTCATCGCGGCCGGTCCGGGCGGAGGTGCAGTTGCTGGAGATGCCGTGGCCGACTCCGTCGCACCGCCCGAACCACCACCGCAAGCGGATAGCGCCATGGCAAGCATAATTCCGATATAAAGCGGTATGTGAGCGAAGCTACTCTTGATCTGGATGTCCATGGGCGCGGATTTTGCAGCAGGCCTCGGCGTGCTGTCTAGAGCTCAATGCAGGCATTGGGCGCGAGGCCCAGATCCTCATGACTGACCACCAGCAAAAGCCTTTTTTCACCTGAATTGGCCGCTTCGCCGAGCACGCCGCGCAAATGCGCCAGCGAGACCGCATCGAGCGCATTCAAAGGTTCATCCAAGAGCAGCAGCGGCGTTTGCAAGGCCAGCGCCGCCGCCAAAGCGGCCTTGTGCTGCGTGCCGGTGGAGAGCGTGCGCAGCGGCTGATTGAGAAAGGGCTGCAGACCAAAGCCCTCGATGTGCGCTTGCCAACTGGCCCTGTCTGCATCTGGGTAGAGCCTGCTCAGAAAGCCAAAGCGCTCTGCAGGGCTGAGATGCTCGAATGGCGGCGGCTCGGCGCCGACGAAGCTGACCATGCGGCGGTACTGCAGCGGTTGGCGCAGCAGGTCTACACCGGCAAGACAGACGCTGCCATATTGCGGCTGCAGCATGCCGGCCAAAAGCTTGAGCCGGGTTGACTTGCCGCTGCCGTTGGGCCCGCGCAGCCAGACCAGACCGGGCTCAAAGGTCTGGCTCCATAGGTCGACCACGCGCCTGGCGCTATTGCTATAGGCATAACTGAGCGCTTCGGTGTGCAAAAAGGCAGGGATGTTCGGCATTGTTATTTGTGATCTTGATCAAGAGCTCAGCAGCGCTTCGCTGGCCAGCGCAACCCAAAGCGCCCAAGCCAAAAGCCAGCGCCCGGCGCGCGCCTCGGCGCTATCGCCCTGTTTGGCCATCATCGGCAAGGCCGGCGCCAACAACCCATAGACCATGAACGAAGGTGCGGCCAAGGGTGCGAGCCGCCACGGGCCCAGCAAGAGCATCGCCGCCATGAAGCCCCAAGCCAATATGCTCGGCGCCAAGGCCAGCAGCAAAAGTCGGCGCGGCCAAAAGCCGGCGGCAAGCGGCAAGGCCTGCGATGCAGCAATCAGCGGCGCATAGCAGCGCGTGGCTTGGGCATGCAGGCGCGCACTCAGCCCCATGACCAGCAAGGTGTGGGCCGCCAGCACCCACGAAGCCTGCGCCGGCCAGATCAGCGCAGCCATGAGATTTGCGCCGAGCAGCAAACAGGATAGGGCCCATAAATGCAAAACCGGCCGGGCGGGGCCGCGCCACAGGGCCAAGCCCAGTAGCGGCCAGTGCACGCCAAACAGGCGATACAAACCAGAAGCAAGGCGGCGGCCAGAGCCGCTTGTGCCCTGCGGCCTAGCTGCCGACTGCGCCACACCCTGCGGCAGGCGTCTGCCCTGCATCAGCAGCGCCGCCGCGCCTGCGGCCAGCGCGAGCGACAGGCCGAAATAGACCATCGCTCTTGGCCACAAACCCCTCATCCAAGCGGGGTCGGCATGCTGCCAGGCCGCCATTGAGATCAGGTTGAGCAGGGCCAGCGGCAGCAAGGCCAGGCCGATCACGGCCAGATCGGCGCGCAGCAATTCGATACGCCGCAATGGCAGCGCGCGCTCGGCATCCAGCCAATGGGCAGGGAGCAGTTGCTCGCGCAAACCCCAGCACAGCAACAGGCCCGGCAGCGCGTGCAGCACCACGGCCCCCAGCGCCAGCGGCCAAGGCTGTTCGCTGGCCCAGAACAGCGGCAGCGCGGGCCAGCCGATCAGCGTCGCAAAGAATTGCCCCAAGACGGCCGCCACCACCGCGATGAAGGCGGCCCAGCGACGCAACAAGGCCTTCAACTCGGCCGCACTCCAGCGCAGCCGCATTTGCAGCAGACTGCAAGAGACTGCCCCCGCGGCTATTTCAGACGTTGCACCCAATAGATCAAGACCTCTTGCCTTGGCCGCAGGTCGGCATCGCTGTAAACATAGACGGGCACTGCATTGATCGCCTCCACGGTGGCCATGCCGGAAATCACCCGGCCGAAGACCGCATAACCCGGTTTTGCGGCGGACTGATAGTCCAGCTCCTTATTGTCCTTCACGTTGATGAAGAACTGGTTGGTGGCGCTGTTGGGATCGCTGCGGCGAGCCATCGCGATGGTGCCGGGCAGGTTGTACTCGCGCGATTCCAGCGGTATGGGCGCATAGGCGGGCGGACGCTCGACCATGCCGCTGGTGTAGCCGCCGCCCTGGATGACGAAGTCGCGGTCCACCTGATGGAACAAGGTGTTCTTGTAAGCGCCGTCGGCCACATAGCGCAGGAAGTTATTGACCGTATTGGGGACGGTGTCCGAATAAAGCTCGAAGACGATCTCGCCGCTGCTGGTCAACATGCAGACGGTCGGCAAGCTGCTGAGCGCGGACTTGATCAAGCCCTCGTTGCTGCAGCTATAGGTATTCGGATAGGGGTAAGGGTTGGGTGTGGGAACGGGCAGCGGCGGCGGCCGGTAGCCATCGTCGGGGCTGCCACCACCACAGGCCGTTAGGAGAACCACCGCTGCGACCATGGCCGCGCGCAAAGCAAAAAAGCGCATTGAGCTGACTCCAAAATGAGTAATGTCTCAACGCGCTCTTGCACCGGTAGTTGACGGACCGAACTTTCGCTTACAAGTTCGGCCGCAACATGAATGTCAACAAATCAAATCACAAAACGATGACCTCGACCTTGGTGATCGTCACATCCGTTGTCGGAACGTCGCTCGAAGTGGCCACGGCGTTGATCTGATCCACCACGTCCATACCGCTGGTCACTTTGCCGAAGACGGCGTAACCATTGGGATCTTGTGCCTTGGGATCTTGGTAGTTCAAAAATGCATTGTCCACGGCGTTGATGAAGAACTGGGCCGTGGCCGAATCAGGAACGCCGGTGCGCGCCATGGCCAAAGTGCCGCGCTGATTGCGCAAGCCCACATTGCTTTCAAGCTTGATCGCTGCGGCGGTGCCGGTTTTCTCGGTCAGGCCCGAGGCGCCGCGCACGAAACCGCCGCCTTGACTCATAAATCCTTTGATCACACGGTGGAACACCGTACCGTTATAGAACCCATCATTCACATACTTCAAAAAGTTGGTGGTGGTGATAGGCGCATGGGTGGCATCCAGGCCCAACTCGAACACGCCTTTACTCGTAGTGACCCGGACTTTATGGGTGAAGGTCATTGCTACTTCGGGCACCACCGCCGCTGGCGGCACAACCGGTGTGCCTGAGTCGGAACCCCCGCCACCGCAGGCGGACAACAAGGTCAGGGCGCCGAAGGCACCGCAAATAAGCAAGGGCTTAACAAGAGTTTTGAGCAAATTCATGGGCAGCATGACAAAGGAAAAAGAGAGAAATAGGCCTTGCGGAGTATCTACGCAAAGCAGGTATTTTGACCGCGCGGCGGAGTCAGGATCTGCGCCTAGCGCCCGGTCCTAGATTTCGAGGTTATCGATCAACCTCGTCGCCCCCAGCTTGGCCGCCGCCAGCGCCACCAAAGGCTGGCCCTCAAGCGGCGCGCCCAGATCATGCTGACGGCGCAGTGACACATAGTCGGGCTGCCAACCGTTCGAACGCAGATGTTGCATGGCCTCGGACTCCAGCTTGGCCACATCGCGTTCACCCGCCTGCCAGCGCGCAATCAGCGCCCGCAGGGTTTGGCTCAGACGCAACGCCTCAGTTCGCTCGGCCTCGCTCAAATAAGCATTGCGCGATGACAGCGCCAGGCCCTCGGGGCTGCGCTGGGTTTCGCCGGCGATGATTTGAATCGGCAAAGCCATCTGTGCCACCATGCGGCGCAAGACCATCAGCTGTTGATAGTCCTTCTTGCCGAACAAGGCGATCGAGGGCTGGACGATATTGAACAGCTTGGCCACCACCGTGCACACGCCGATGAAGAAGCCGGGGCGGAAATGGCCCTCCAAGATGTCCGACAGCTCGGACGGCGGATGGATCTTGTAGCCCTGCGTCTCGGGATACAACTCGCCCTCGGCAGGCGCAAAAACGATGTCGCAGCCGGCGCCGGCCAGCAACGCTGCGTCGCGCTCCAAGGTGCGAGGGTAGCGGTCAAAGTCCTCGTGCGGCGCGAACTGCAAGCGGTTGACGAAGATGCTGGCCACGACCAGGCCGCCCGCTCCGACGGCCGCCCGGCCCTGGCGCACCAGCGCCAGATGGCCGTCGTGCAGGCTGCCCATCGTTGGCACGAAAGCGCGGCTGCTATTGCCAGCCAAGGCCAGCCGTAACTCGGAAATGGTGTGGATGATTTGCATAGGGGCCAACTCGCTCAGTGACTTTTAATAGCCGTGCAACTCGTCCTGCGGGAAGGCCTGCGCCTTGACCTCGCTGACATAGCGCCGCACCGCCTCTTGCACCGAGCCCGCGCCGCCCTGCATGAAGTTCTTGACGAAGCGAGGCCGCCGGCCCGGCGTGACGTCGAGCATGTCATGCAGCACCAAGACCTGACCCGAGCAGCCGACACCGGCACCAATGCCTATCACCGGGATGCCCAGCGTCTGCGTCAGCTCTGTGGCCAAGGCTGAGGGCACCATTTCCAGCACCAACATTTGTGCGCCGGCCGCGACCAATTCTTGGGCTTGCTGCTTCATCAGCGCGGCAGCCGCTTCCTCGCGGCCCTGTACCTTGTAGCCCCCCAGCATGGTGACTGTTTGTGGCGTCAGGCCTAAGTGGGCGCAGACGGGAATGCCGCGCTCGACCAAGAAACGCACCACCGGCGCGGTCCAACCGCCGCCTTCAAGCTTGACCATATGTGCGCCAGCCTTGAACAGGGCCGCCGCACTCTTCCAGGCTTCTTGTAGCGAAGCTTGATAGCTGTCGAAAGGCAGGTCGCCAATGATCCAGGCGCTCTTGCGGCCGCGCGCCACGCAACGGGTGTGATAAACCATCTCGTCCAGGCTCACAGGCACGGTACTGGTCTGGCCCTGCAAGACATTGCCGAGCGAATCACCGACCAACATCACATCGACACCGGCATCGTCCAGCAAGCTGGCAAAAGCAGCGTCATAGCAGGTCAGCATGGCGATCTTGTCGCCGCTGGCATGCATGTCCAGCAGGCGCTGCAGGCTCATCGGTTTGCGTTCGGTCATGTGGGCACCTCGGTCATCAAGTCTTGTTCAAGAGGCGTGTCCGCTAGGACTTGACGCACACCGCCCCCAAGTTTGGCCGCAGTGTAGCCGGGCCTCCAAGGGTTTGCTCTAGGGGGCTGAATCCAAAGCCAAGCACAATGCAAACCCTGGAGGAAGCCCCGCATGACCTTGACCGAGTTGCGCTACATCGTTGCCGTTGCCCGCGAACGCCACTTCGGCCGCGCCGCCGAGGCCTGCCATGTGTCACAGCCTACGCTCAGCGTGGCGATCAAGAAGCTCGAGGAAGAGCTGGATGTGCGCATCTTCGAGCGCGGGGCCAATGAGATCAGCGTCACGCCGCTGGGCGACGAGATCGTGCGCCAGGCGCAGTCGGTGATCGAGCAGGCCAGCGCTATCAAGGAGATTGCCAAGCGCGGCAAAGACCCCTTGGCAGGCACCTTGCGGCTGGGGCTGATCTACACCATCGCCCCCTACTTGCTGCCGGCGCTGGTCAAGGGCGTGATCGAGCGCTACCCGCAGATGCCGCTGATGTTGCAGGAGAACTTCACCTCCAAGCTGCTGGAGATGCTGCGCACCGGCGAGCTGGACTGCGCGGTGCTGGCCGAGCCCTTCCCCGATGCGGGCCTGGCGATCGCGCCGCTGTATGACGAAGACTTCATGATTGCTGTGCCGGCCGGCCACCGCTTGGCCGAGCGCAGCGAAGTCAGCGCCGAGGAGTTGAAGCAAGAAACCATGTTGCTGCTGGGCGCCGGCCACTGCTTTCGCGACCATGTGCTCGAGGTCTGCCCTGAGTTCGCGCGCTTCTCCAGCGATGCCGAAGGCATACGCAAGAGCTTCGAGGGCAGCTCACTGGAGACCATCAAACATATGGTCGCCTCGGGCATGGGCGTGACCGTGGTGCCCAGCTTGAGCGTGCCCAAGGAAGCGCAGCCGCATCTGCGCTACATCCGCTTTGCCGCGCCGGTGCCGACGCGCCGCGTTGTGCTGGCCTGGCGCAAGACCTTCACCCGCTACGAGGCGATTGCCGCGCTGCGCAATGCGGTCTATGGCTGCGAGCTGGCCGGTGTGAAACGGCTCTCATGAACGAGCACGACGAGACCCCTGCGCTGTATGCGCTGAACAGCACCGTCGAAGCGCTGGCCGCAGCCCTCCCGACGCTGCCCGCGCCTGAGCAAACTCGCCAGCTGGCGAATCTGGCCTGGCACCAGCGGGAGCGCAATTCGGCTTTGGCGCTGACCCTGGCGGACCAAGCCGAGCTGGGCTTGCAGCATTTGCCGGCCCATCAAGCCTTGCGCAGTGCTTGGCGCTTGCAGCTGACGCGTATTGACGTGCGCCGCCTGCGCAATGAAGCCGCCCAAGGCGAAGCGCTGGCCAGCGCTGTCTTGAATGCCGCCGAGGCAGCGGGTGACTGGATCAGTGCCGCCGACAGCTGCTGGGTTTTGTCGCAACTGGCCACTGCGGCCGGCAACACCCCAGGCTGCTGCACCTGGCTGGCACGCGGCGTGGGCTACGCCGCCCGAGCCGGGGACAGCAGCCGAGAGCAAATTCTGCAATGCAGCCAAGCCCGTTTCGCCGGCTTTATCGACTCCGATGCGGCGGAGCAGCAGTGGGGCGACGCCTTTAACCAAGACAGCGCGGCACAGCCGGCGCCGGTGGCCGCCGCCATGCAGCTCTACACAGCCTTGCGCGCCATGCGGGCCAGCAAGCCCAGCGAGTCGGTCCAGGCTTTCTCATCCGTGATCGAGCCGCTGCTACAAGCCGGCTACATCCGTGAGGCCATCATTGCTCAGGTCAATCTGGGCAGCATCTTCAACGATCTGAACGACCCACAGGCCGCGCTGGTTTGGATGGAGCGCGGGCTTGATCTGGCCCAAACCCATGGCTGGCCCAGTAGCATCGCGAGTTGCCAAATGCAGCTCGGCGAGACCCTGCGCCTGCTGGGCCGCCTTGATCTGGCCGAACAGCAGTTGACGGCCGCCAAAGACTGTCTGGCCGCGTGGCCCGAATCACGCAATTTCGCGGTCGTCTTGAACTATCTCGGCAAGCTGGCCCTCGCCAAGCAGCAGCCCGAGGAAGCACGGCGGCTCTTCACCGAGATGCAAGTGCTGGGCACCCATGTCGATCTGCGCCTGACCGCACAGCGCGGCCTCGCACATGCGCTGCTGGATTTGGGCGACTTGGCACAGGCCGAGCAATGCGCGCAAGACGCGCTGAACAATGCCGTCGCCCGGGGTGCGGGTGAGTCCGAGGTGGAACTCTTGCTGCTGCTGGCACGCATTGCCCAATCTCGACCCGGCGCGCCCGAAGGCGCGGGCTTGCCGCAGCTTGAACTGGCGCGGGAACGCGCCAAAACCATCGTCGGCTACAAGAACACGAGTGAGCTGCTGAACGCGCTGGCCAAAGCCTATGCCGCCGCCGGACGTTATAGCGAGGCCTTCGAAACCAGCCAGCTCGCGGCCAACTCGCGCGCCCAGTCGCTGAGCCGCGAATCTGCCAATCGGCTCGAATCGATTCAGCTGCGCAATTTGAGCGAGAGCGCACGCGCCCAGGCCGCACATTTGCAGCAACTCGCCGAGGCCGAGCGGCAAAAAGCAGCGCTGATGCAAAGCAATAACGCGACGCTGGAAAAGCTCGGCGTGATCGGCCAGCAGCTGACGCAACATCTCGATATGGCGTCGGTGTTTGCGGCCTTGAGCCAGCACATTCCGGCGCTGCTGGACGCGCGTGCCTTTGAGATCTATTTGCTCGACGAAGAAGGCCAGGGCCTGCAATCGGTGTTTGGCCTGGAGGACGGTGAGCCTATCCCGACCAGCCATATTGCACTCGATGCGCCCAGCTCCAACGCCGCCCGTTGCGCGCGCGAACGCGCCGAGCTGTCTATGCAATTGGCTGCCGACGGCAGCGACCCCAGCCAAGTGCCCGGCACCATGCGCACGCTCAGCGCCTTGTTTGCGCCGCTTTTGATCGGCGAACGCCTGCTGGGCGTGGTGACGGTGCAGTCGCCGCAGGCCGAGGCTTACGGCGAACATGAGCGCATGGTGTTCCGGACCCTGAATGCTTACGCCGCCATCGCACTCGATAACGCGCGCGCCTACCGGCACTTGCAGCTGGCGCAAAGCCAGCTGCTGGCGCGCGAGAAGCTAGCTGCCCTGGGCGCGCTGGTGGCCGGCATCGCGCATGAGCTCAACACACCACTGGGCAACAGCCTCTTGATGGCCAGCACGCTGGAGCAGAGAACCGTCGAAGTAGAACGTGCCGCCACCAGCAAAGCGCTGAGGCGCAGTGAACTGGAGAGTTACTTCAGCGAAGCCAAGGCGATGACGAGGCTGATCACCTTGGGCCTGGAGAATGCTGCGAGGTTGATAGGCAGTTTCAAGCAAGTGGCGGTGGACCGCACGGCCGAACAGCGCCGGCCCTTCGACTTGGCTTTGTTATGCGAGCAGGTTGCCGCGACGCTGCAGGCCAGCATACGCAAGCGCGGCCACAGTCTGACGCTGGACATCCCACCCGACATCCTGCTCGACAGCTTCCCCGGCCCCTTCGGCCAGATCTTGAGCAATTTGATCGAGAACTCGATGGTGCACGGCTTCGGTGAGCGCCGCGACGGCGAGATGCGCTTGAGCGCGCGGCTGTTGAAGTCGGAGCAGGTCGAGCTGCGTTTCCAAGACAACGGTCTCGGCATCAGTGCCGCCCATGCCGCGCGCATTTTCGAGCCCTTTTTCACCACCAAGTTCGGCCAAGGCGGCAGCGGGCTGGGGCTCTCGGTCAGCCACAACATCGCCAGCAATCTGCTCGGCGGCAGTCTGACGCTGGACAGCTCGGCCGCTGCAGGCAGCTGCTTTGTGCTGAGTTTGCCCTTGCGGGCGCCCAGGCTGGCCGAAGAACAGGCGCAAGAAGCGGGTGGGCAAAGTTAGCCTTGTTTTTGACAATGCCGACACTTCAACAGCCCTGGACTTCCGCCATGTCAGCTCGCCAATTCCAAATCGACGGCCTGCCCGCCGCCAACTTCTCAGCCTTGTTCGCCTTGCCCGATACAGAGCTGCAAAGCCGCCACATTCAACGCCGCATCGTTGCCGAGCTGCATGACGCACCTTGCCGTGTCAGCCTGATGGACGCCGAGCCGGGCGAGGAAGTGCTGCTGCTGCCCTTTGCCCATCACACTCTGGCCACCCCTTACCGCAGCAGCGGGCCGATCTTCGTGTGCCAAGACGCCAGCGAGGCCATGCTGCAGCCCGGCGAAGTGCCCGACTCGCTACACCGGCGCTTGCTGGCATTGCGCGCTTACGACGCGGCCGGCTGGATGCTGGCCTGCGATGTCAGCGAAGGCCAGCAGGTGGAGGCCTTGATCGAACGCCTGCTCCAACTGCCGGGCAGCGCCTTCGTCAATATCCACTATGCGCGCGCGGGCTGCTATGCCGCCCGGGCCCGTTGGGCCTGAACTCAGCACCGCCATCATGGACGAAACAAACAGCGGCTATCGCCGCATTCGCAGCGCCATTGAGCGTTTGGCCGGGGCCGATGAAGCGCCCCCCTTGCAGACTCTGGCCGACGAAGCCGGCCTCAGCCCTTTCCATTTCCAGCGCAGCTTCGTCAGCCTGGCGGGCGTCACGCCCAAGGAATTCAGCCAGGCGCTGGCGCTTGAGCGTGCCAAGCAAAGCTTGAGTCAAGCGGCCTCGGTGATGGAGGCAGCCTGGGGCGCGGGCTTGTCAGGCCCGTCGCGACTGCATGATTTGTTCATAGGCGCTGAGGGCATGACGCCGGGGGAGTTCAAGCAAGGCGGCGCCGGCCTGCGCCTGCGCTGGGCCATGGCCGAGACCTTGCTGGGAACAATCTGGCTGGCGGCCAGCGAGCGCGGCGTGACGTCCTTGGTATTCAGTCACGGCGCCACGGCCACGCAGCTGATCGCCTCGGCTTCCGCAAAGCTGCCGCTAGCGCAATGGAAGGAAGACGCCGCCGGGCTGGCGCCCGTCATCACCGAACTGCAGCGCCGCATGCAAGGCCTGGGCCCGAGCCGGCCCCTTGGCTTGGCCTTGTCGGGCACAGCGCTGCGTTTGAAAGTTTGGCAAGCCTTGATGACCGTGCCCGAGGGTCAGGTCTTGTCCTATGGGCAGTTGGCCCAATTGGTCGGCGCGCCCAAGGCGGTGCGCGCGGTGGCAAGCTGCGTGGCAGCCAATCCGATTGCCTATCTGATCCCCTGCCACCGGGTGATACGCGCGAATGCGGACTTTGGCGAGTACCGCTGGGGGCCGCAGACCAAGCGGGCGCTGCTGGGGCTGGAGCTGGCAAGAGCTGGCTAGCTGAGGGCGGCGTCGGGCGCATCAAGTTCGCGCATCGAGACCGTCATCTTATGGCGTTACGTTGGTGATATGCTGAACTCGCCCCGGTACCCATAAGTGCAAACCAGCCAGATTGGACTCAGCGATGCAGCACAAAACGCGCCCCTTTACCCTCAAGGCCGGTTTGCTGGCCTGCTTGGCTGCCGGCGCAGGCAGCTTCTCAGGCTGCGCCAATATGGATCAGCAGCAGCAAAGCACGGCGCAGGGAGCGGCGATAGGCGCCGTGGCCGGCGCCATCATCGGCTCGGCCACCGGCGGCAAGGCCGGTACCGGGGCGGCAATTGGTGCAGTGGCAGGTGCAGTCGGCGGCAACCTCTGGTCCAAGCATATGGAAGACAAGCGCCGCGCGATGGAACAGGCCACAGTAGGCACCGGCGTGCAGGTCACGCGCACACCGGACAACCAACTCAAGCTGCAAGTGCCCAGCGACATCTCCTTCGCCACCGGTAGCGCCGCACTCGAGCCCAAACTGCGCCCGGTACTCGAAGCATTTGCGAACGGACTGGAGCGCGATCGCAACAACACCAAAATCCGCATCGTGGGCCATACCGACAACACCGGCAACGACGCCATCAATGACCCGCTGTCCTTGCGCCGCGCCGAAAGCGTGCGCAGTTTCCTGGAGGACCGCGGCATCAAGGGTGAGCGCATCGAGGTGGCCGGGCGCGGCGCGCGTGAGCCGCTGGTGTCCAACGATTCGGCCGAAGACCGAGCACGCAACCGCCGGGTTGAGATCTTCTTGCGCGAGGTCCAGCCCAGCAACGGCTACTGAGGCTCGGCTGCAAACGATTCATTGGAGAGGCAGATGATTCGACATTTCCTGACGCGGCCCTTGAGCGGGCTGATTTGCGTGGCGATGGTGGCGACGCCGCTGCCGGCGCGGGCCGAACAAACCATACGCTGTGAGTCGCGTGGCTACAACTACCGCTATTGCCGGGTTGACACCGATGACCGGGTCGAGCTGACGCGGCAGTTATCCAGCATCAGCTGCCGCGAAAACCGTTCATGGGGCTATGACCGTTATGGCGTGTGGGTGGATCACGGCTGCGCGGCCGAGTTCCGTGTCGGCAAGGATGATCGCCGCCACAGCCGCGACAAGGCGATTGGCATTGGCGTGGCAGTGGTGGGCTTGGCAGCCCTCGCGGCCATGGCTTCCAGCCGCAATCAGCAAGCCACGCAAGAAGGCAGCGAGGTACAGAACTGGTCGGTCGGCAGCTTCAGCGGCTATGACGAGGTCGAGCGCACCAATGTGCAGCTGACCATCCTGCCCGGCGGGTCGGTGAAAGGCCGCGCCGGCAACAACGAGTTCACCGGCCAGCTCAGCGGCGACCAACTGCAAGCCGGCCGCCAGCGCTTCAAGATCAGCCGTCAGGGCCAGGGCTTTCTCGCCGTTGACGTCAACAACCCCCAGCACCGCGTCCAGTTCAATCTGGCCGGCGGCGGCTACTGAAACGAGGCCAGCATGCTGAACAACTTTCTACGCAAAGCTGCCTTGCTATGCATCGGTCTGAGTCTGGCCGTTCAGGCCCACGCTCAAGCGCAAAGTCAGCCCGCAGCGTCGGCACCCGAAGCTTCCGCCTTCTTTGACCCCACCGGCCTCGCCCCACGCCCTGCGATGCAGGAGCTGGCGCCACCCGTGATGCGCCCGCCCGCAGTCGACACCCTCGCCACCTTGCGCCTGCGCGGCGTCTTGCGTGTTGGCGTGGTGCCGGTGGTGCCCATGGTGATGCGCAATGCCAAGGGTGAATTCAGCGGCTATAGCGTCGACATCGCCCGGCGCTTGGCCGATGACATGGGTGTGGCGGTCGAGTTTGTGCCCACCACTTGGGCCGACATCATCCCGGATTTGATCGATCAGCGTTTTGATCTGATTGCGAGCGGCTTGTGGGTCACGACGCCCCGTGCGCTGGTGGTTAATTTCACCCAGCCGACGGCGACCGAGAGCGTGCATATCGTCGCCAGCAAGCGCCACGCCAACAAACTGAACAGCGTCCTCGACGTCAATCAGCCCAGCGTGACGGTCGCCGTCGGCGCGGGCACACCCGAGGTCGCGCTGGCCAAGCGTTTGTTTCCGCGCGCCAAGCTCTTGCAGGTCGAGGGCGAGCCCTTCGGCCCGGTGCTCAAGGGCCAAGCCCAGGTGGCGCTGCTGGCAACCTTGACGCCAGCAGCGATTGCGCGCGCCGTGCCCGAGCTCTATTTGCCTTTCCAGCTGCCGGTCGGCAGCACGATGGCAGCCCTGGCGGTGCGTAAGGGCGACCCCGATTTCCTGAGCTTTCTGAACACCTGGATCGCCATCCAGCGCCAAGCCGGCTGGCTCGATGAGCGCCTGCTGCACTGGAGCCTCGCGCCCGAACCAACACCCTGAAGACCCAATCCATTTCAAACGAGAAATTGCAATGAACACGAAACCATTTGCATTGGCCATCTTGGCCCTGTCCATTCAGTCCAGCGCCTTCGCCATCAGTGCCAAGTACGCGCAGCAGCTAGATCGCTCCGGCTGCACACAGATCTCTGAAGGCCAAGGCTGCGACATCACCAAGACCAAGGCCGAGAACGCCAAAGCCGGCTTCGTCAACGAAGCTGCCGCGCCTGCACCTCAAGCCAAGCCCACTGCCGCCAACCCCTACGCCGGCCAATGGGTCGCCAAGTCGGACAGCGGCGCCACCGTGGCCGCCATACGCATCGATGCCAAAGAGCATGTCTGGGTCAACGGCAAAAAGGTCAAAGCCAAACGCAGTGACGGTGGGCTGATGTTCAAAACCGGCACCATCACCTTCCTGATTCAGGGCGATCGCCGCTTGCAAGGCGAGGACGTCTGGAACGACTCGGATGCCGGCACCAAGGGTCAGATCGTCAGCGAGTAGATTGAGATCAAATCAAGCCCCGCGATGGCAAATCAGGAGACTCCCGTGAGTTTAGAAACGCGAACCCGTGGCCTGCTTCAGGCACTTCTTTTGACCGCTGCCGCATGCGTCGGCTTTGCCGCGCCTCAAGCGGCCCAGGCCTACGAAGACGGCTGGCGCACTTGCGCCGAGGAGAATGAGACCTGCCGCGTCTCCGGCCGGGCGATGGTGCGCTACGGCGCCGATGGCCGCTGGACGAACCGCACGGTCTCCAACAATGTGGACTGCAATAACGACACCTTTGGCGACCCCGCTCCGGGCGTGCCCAAGCGCTGTCAAGTCCGCACCAGCGGCAACGACGGCAATGGCAACTACCCTGGCTCGGCCATGGGTTGGAGTTTTTGCGCCGCCGAAGGTGAGTACTGCCAGTTCAAGGGCTCGGCCGAGGTGCGATTCGGGCAGGGCAATAGGTTTGTCAGCCGCACCGCTTACGGCGGCGTTCGCTGCGATGTTTCGGATTTCGGTGACCCGGTGCGCGGCGTGACCAAGTTCTGCGAAATTCGCCGCTCCGGTAACCAAGGCCATGAAAACAGCAACCAGGGCTCCTGGGCGGGCTGGGGCTCGGGTTCATCCAGCAAGGGTTGGCGTTACTGCGCGGCGGAAAACGACACCTGCCGCATCAAGGGCAACGGCCAGGTGCGCTTCGGTGATGGCCACAACTGGAAGATGCGCTCGGCGAGGAGCGATGTGGCCTGCAATGTGCGGAATTTTGGTGACCCGGCAGACGGCGTCTTGAAGCATTGCGAGGTGCAGGTCGGCAACTACGGCGGCGACGGCGACAGCGACTCGGGCAGCTGGACCCGCTGCGCGGCGGAAAATGAAAACTGTGACTTCAGAGGCTTCGCGCAAGTGCGCTATGGCGCATCGGGTCGCTACGTCTACCGCGACGGAACCAACGGCATACCTTGCCGCAACAACTATTTCGGCGCCGACCCCTACCCCGGCCGCGTGAAGGCCTGCGAAATCAAGCGCTGAAGGCTCAAGCCACCAAGCCCGACTTCTGCTCGCATAGCGAGGGATTTCGGGCTTTTCTTCGCGCTGCTCGGCGCCGCCAATCCGCTATGCTGATCCAGTGGAGAGGAATGCGCCGATGGATCTTTTTTTAAGCGACGAAGAATACGCCAAGCTCGACGCGGCGGTCGTGAGCGCAGGCGCTCGGGCCGGCATCGCGGAGCGCGTTGCTTTGGCCTGGCATTTGCGTGAGCGCGACAGCGGCCGGGCACGCCGCTTGGCCGAGCAGGCCCTGGCTGAATTGTCTGAATCGAACGATCAGCGAAGTGCCCGGCTGCGCCTGCGCCTGCAGCTGCTGCTGGCCGAATGTCACTGGCTGTTTGCCCAGCTAGACTTGGCCGAAGCACAGGCCCGCACCATCATTCCGGCCGCACGGACGCTGTCCGATGTCTTGATCTTGGCCGATGCCCACCTGCTGCTGGCCCATATCGCCGGCGATCGGGGCGACCTCCCGGGGCGCTGCGCCGAGCTGGATGCGACGGCCGCCATGGCGGTAGGCAGCGGCGACGACTTCCGCATGGAGTTCGCCCAGCTCTGCATCGCGCACGCCGCGCTACGGCAAAACATCGCCTCCGCCTCTGCGCAATGGGGCGCACATGTGCGCGATCTGCTGGCCAAGCCGGTGCACCCGGCCCTGCATGTGATGTGCAATGAGTTCCTGACCTTCGAAGCGCTGCAAACGTCTGACTTTGCGACCGTGTTTCGCGTCTGCAGTCACACCGTCAGCGCGCTCAAGCGGGCCGGCATGGTGCGCCAGATTGCGCTGTCGATGACGATGCTGGGCGTTGCTTTCGCCAACCTCAACGACGACACCCAGGCGCTGGAATGGATGCAACGCAGCCTGGAACTGGCACGCCCGACCGGCTGGCCATTGGTGCTGGGCAATGCGCTGCTGCAGGTCAGCAGCGTGCAGCGCTCGCTGGGCCAGTTTGAAGCGGCGCAAGCCGCCCTGGACGAAGCCCTGCCCTTGCTCGCGCCGCTGCAGAGCTCGCGCACCTATGCGCTGGGCCTGGTCTATATGGCCGAGCTGCAGCGCGACCTGAAGCAGCCCGCTGCCGCGCTGGAGGCTGCGCGGCAGTTTGATGCGCCCTCGGCCGCGCCGCGCCCGCTGGATTTGCGTCTGAATATGATGGCGGTGGAGGCGCTGTCCTTGTCCAAGCTGGGCCGGCCGCATGAGGCTTTGGTCGCCGCCCATGCGGCGCTGCAGCTGGTCCGGGAGGCCGACCTGCCCTTGCATCTGTCGGATGCGCTGCAAACCTTGGCCACGCTGTACAGCCAGCATGACTTGCCGGCGCCGCCGGACATGCAAGCAGCCAGCCCCAGCCTGCACTATTTGCTGCTGTCTTTGGCGGCTTTTTCGCCCGAGCAACAGTCCAGCGTGCCGCCCAGCGTGTTTGACGCGATCGCGGCCGAATACGCCAAGCTCGGCGACCACGCGCAAGCCTATGCCTATGCTCAAAAAGCGCGCGCCGCCAGCGAAGCCGTGCACAAACAAGACGTCAGCAAACGCCTGATCTTGCTGGAAACAAAGTTCCACACCGAGCGCGGTGAGTTGCTCAGTCAGACCAGCGCCACGCTGGAACGGCTGAGCCAGATCGGCCAAGAAATCACCGGCCACCTGCAAGAGCAGGCGGTCTACGACACGCTGGACCACAATGTGCACGGGCTCTTGCGGGCCAATCATTTCAGCGTCTATTTGCTCGACGCGGCGGGCGAGAACCTGCTCTTGGCCTATGGTGCGGAGGATGGGCGGCGGCTGGCGAGCTTCAGCGCGCCGATGTCTCACCCGACGGCCAATATCGTTCGCTGCGCTGCGCAGCGCCGCGAGGTCTTTATCGAGGTCGATCCCTCAAGCGGCAAGAACAATCCGATTCCGGGCACGCTGCAGACGCTCAGCGCGATGTTCATGCCCTTGATTTCGGGTGAGCAGTTGCTCGGCGTGATGTCTATCCAATCGACGCAAGCCCATGCCTATGCCGACCGCGAGCGCTTGATCTTCCGCAGCCTGGCGGCCTATGGCGCGATCGCGATCGATAACGCGCAAAACTATCGGCGCCTGGAGGCCACGCTGGTCAGCCTGCATCAAGCGCAGGCTGAGGTGCTGGACAAGAACCAGGAGCTGGAACGCGCTTACCAGTCGCTCAAGGACATCAGCCTCACCGACCCGCTGACCGGCCTGCGCAACCGGCGTTTCCTGGAACAAAACCTGGCAGGCGAAATCAGCCAATGCCTGCGCCACTACGAAGACTGGCGGCGCCACCCCGAACAGCCCGCGCCGCAGGATGCCGACCTGATCTTTTTGCTGGTCGACATCGACCACTTCAAGCGCGTCAATGACGACTGGGGCCATCCGGCAGGCGACGCGGTGCTGGTGCAGATGCGCGCACGCCTGCAACAGGCCTGCCGCGACTCGGACTATCTGGTGCGCTGGGGCGGCGAGGAGTTCTTGGTGGTGGCAAGGGCGACCAACGCCAGTGCAGCCCCGGACTTCGCCGAACGCATACGCGCGGCGGTGGCGCAGCAGCCCTTCGACATCGAGGCCGCCGCGCGCTTAGCACTGACATGCTCGGTCGGCTTTGCGACCCTGCCCTTTGTTCCCTCGCAGCCCGAACGGCTGGATTGGCAGCAAGTGGTCGGCCTGGCGGATCAGGCGCTTTATATGGCCAAGCGCAGCGGCCGCAACACCTGGGTGGGTTTAAGCGCCACGGCGCAAACCCCGACCGTGGGCGATATCAGCGAACTTTTGCTGTCACCGCAGGCCAGTGCTAACGCCGGATGGCTGCGGATCGAATCGATGCGGCCCATGGCCTGAGCCGCCACGAAAACAGCCGCCAGGATTGGCGGCTTGTTTTTTTGGCCCGTGGCCCGGCCAACGATGGGGCTCGCTTTACTTGAGCTTCAAGGGCGCCTTACCGCTGATGCTGTACTGGCCGATAGAGCCGTAATTGCTGTAACCCGTGGTCTTGGGGTCGCCCTTGCCGGCACCTTTGACAAAGAGGTAGTAGGTGCCTGCCGTGGCCAGCTTGGCGGAGATGTTGGCGTCCAACTTGTCCAGGGTGTTCGCCGTGGCCACGGTCTTGCCGCTGGCGTCCCTCAACTCCAATGCCACGTCCAGGTTGCCGCTCCAGTTGGAGGGTGCTACGGTCAAGCTGATGGCGCCGGCACCGGCGACAAAGCTGAACACATCGACATCCGTGGGCGTTTCGATCACGCCGGTGCGGCTGAGGTTGGCCAGGCCGTTGGCTTGGCTCAGCAACATGGCGCTGGCCGTGGCCGTGGTGTTGCCGTGATCATCGACGCGCGCCGGCAGGCCTTGCTTCTTCATCACCGCATAGGCGTCTTCGGTATTGGTCGCGCCGGCATACTCGCCCTTGGCCCATTGCGTGAGGTTTTTGTAATAGCTCACGCCCATGATCGGCGCCCAGCCAGTGTCACCGTCACCGGCGCCACCGTAATAGGTTTGGGCGCTGGTGCTTTGGTGATGCAGGCCCAGGGTGTGGCCCAACTCATGCGACAGGCATTCGGCGATCGGCTTTTCGGCATTGGCCAGATTGTTCTGGAAGCAAAACGCCGGTGCCGGACTGGCCTTGAAGGCCGCGAAAGAATTCAGATAGGCATAGCCACCCGAAGCGCTGGTTTCACTGGTGATGAGAATGGTCACGCCGGTCTTGCCCACAACGCTGCTGGGCGCCTCGGTGGTGATGTCGACATCGAAGCTGGCATAGTCTTCCGCGACCCGCAACCAGATCTTCTGGATCATCGCCTGCTCGACCGCGCTGAAGCTGCGCGGCAGCTTGTCCAGATCGAAGGCGGGCTTGGCGCCCTCGCCCTTGAAGTTCAGATAGATGATGCGCGAAGCGCTGCTGCGCGAATGCAGCGCGAAGGTCTGGTCAAGCGGGAACGGTGCGCCGCCGGTCGAAGGCACGCCGATGGTGGCCTTGTCTCCCGCCTCGGTGACGCCCATATTCGCGTCGCTGACATGATGGGTGTGAGCGTCCTTGAGGCTGACATCGGCCTTGCCCGCGCCAGCGTCAATGAACAAGAGGCGGCCCCTGGTGTCAACGAACACGGTGTTGTCGCTGCGCAGCAGTGTGGTCAATTCTTCGGGGCTCTTGCCGTACCAGGCTGCAACGGCTGGCAGATTGCCACCGAGCCCATCAATCGCCTGCTGCCCATTGCTCAGCGCCGCCAGCTTGATACGTCCAAAGGGCGCGTTCTCGGTCGAGCCTTCGCTGTTGGCGGGGATGAAATCGGCCGGCATCTCGAAACCCTTGATCGCCTGCGGCGCCGGCGCGGCCAGCGCAGCGGTTTGAACGTCTGGGGCCGGTGCTGCAGGAGCGGCGTCAGCCTTGCCACTTGCGAGCGGCAGCGCGATGGCGGGGCTCGATGGTGCTGCGGCCTGAGCCAGCTGTACGGCCTCTCTTTGCGGCTCAGCCACCACGCTCAAGGTAACACCACCGACCAAGGCGATCACCGCGGTGCCTGTCAAGGTACGCGCCCACAGAGGCGCTTTGCGCAGCTGCACCTGCAGGGATTTGAAGGCGTTTGGCTGGCGAGTAGGCTGCTGAGACATGAGGTGAGCGCTCCGGCTTTGAGGGTAGAACTCAAGGCACAGCTTGGAGCGGCGAGGTCAGTCAAAGCGGGGAGATCAGCAGTATTGCTGCCAGCACGGTGGAGTGGTGCTCAAGCCCCTCGCTGGGAGTGCAGGCTTGGTGCCCGCTTTGGCTTGGCAACCCCGCTGTCTTGGCTGATGAATAGCTGTAGACCGGAAGCTTTGCGACCCCGGCTTTCGCTCGGGTGTGCCCTGAATGACTGCAGTTTAGGGGGCGCATCGACGCCTGGATAGCGCTATTTGCGGGCAAGCTCTACAGCGCCGGGGCTGATGTGATGAATTGCTCAAAAGCCCTGGCCCTCGCGCCACGCCGGCAGGCGTTTTTGCTGGCCTATAGTGCTGCCTATTGCCTAAGACCTTGTACCAACCACCGAGAGGAGCCTCCTATGGCCAAGAAATCTGCCGCCAAGTCTGATGCCATCAATATCGGCATCAGTGCCAAGGACCGGGAAGCCATTGCCCTGGGCCTGTCCAAGCTGCTGGCCGACACCTACACCCTCTACCTGACCACGCACAACTTCCATTGGAACGTGACCGGGCCTATGTTCAACACCCTGCATCAGATGTTCATGCTGCAGTACACCGAGCTGTGGAACGCGGTCGACCCGATCGCCGAGCGCATCCGCTCCCTCGGCCATGTGGCGCCCGGCTCCTACGCGCAGTTCGCCGCCTTGAGCTCGCTGCCCGACGCACCGACCAAGCCGCCGAAGGCGCTGGAGATGGTGCGCATCTTGGTAGAGGGCCATGAAGGCGTGGCGCGCACCGCTCGCGCCTTGTTCGCCGTCGTTGGCGAAGCTTCGGACGAGCCGACCGCCGACCTGCTGACTCAGCGACTCACCATTCACGAACAAACAGCCTGGATGCTCAGGAGTCTGTTGGAAGACTGAGCATCCAAGCACTGCCTGCGCAGCAGGTGGTGCAGGCGCGCAGCGCCGGTCGTGTGTCGGCGCAGCCAACAAACAGCGTGGATGCTCAGGAGTCTGCTGGAGGACTGAATAGCAGCTAGCCCTGCTGCGCCAGCAAGACCTCATGCAGGCGCAGCAAGACCGGCCGCGCTGTGGTCATCAGCGCACAGCTGGCCTCGCAGACCTGCGCCGGCTCGGCGGCATCGGCGGGCGGCTGCTGGCGCCAGGCGCCCAGGCGCGCTTCGGCCTCGCCCGCCTCGCCCGCCATGCCAGTCGCACCGAGCGTGGCCGCAGTGCCCTTGAGCGTGTGCAGCAGCCGCGTGGCCGATTCAAAGTCACCCTGCTCGACTTGGCTGCGCAGCTGCTCCGGCAAGGCGGCCAAATCACGCACAAAACTGCCGAGCAAGCGGATATAGCTGGCCCGCTTGCCACCAAGCCGGCGCAGCGCCAGCTCCAGGTCCACGCCGGCCTCCGAGGCCGCTGACTGCGCCGGGTCGATCTCGGCAGGCGCGGCCTCCACGGTCACAGCAGGGCTCGCTGGCATGGCCTCGGCCGGCCCCTGCTCCAAGCCGCCCAGTCTGCGCAGCACGCGCACCAGTTCATCCAGGTTGAAGGGCTTGCCAATATGGTCGTTCATGCCGGCGGCCAAACAGGCCTCGCGGTCGGAGCTCATCGCATTGGCGGTCATCGCAACAATGGGCAAACGGCTTAAACCCAAGTCCTGGCGAATGAAGCGCGCGGCGCTGAGGCCATCCATCACCGGCATTTGCAGGTCCATCAAGACCACATCGAAGGCCTCCGGCGTCGCCACCAGCAGCTCGACCGCCTCGCGGCCGTGGTTGGCAATCTCGACCACAGCGCCTTCGTCCGTGAGCAGCTCGGACGCGACCTGCTGATTGTTCGGGTTATCTTCCACCAACAGCAGGCGCAGCTTGGCGAGCCGCTGCTCGCCCGGCGCGGTGCCGGCACGGCGCTTGGGCTGAGCCTGGGTGCGCGCCTCGCGGGCGGCCAGCGCAGCGTCAAACAGCATGGACGCCGTCAGCGGCTTGAGCACAAAGCCGTCCACGCTGTCTTGCTCGGTTTGGACTTGCTGCGCATAGAGGTCACGGCCCTGCGCCGTCACCATCAGCAGCACCAGCGCATCGCCCTTGAGCCCGAGATGGGCAATGCGCTGACAGGTCTGCCAGCCGTCCAGCCCCGGCATCTGCCCATCCACAAACACCAGCTGATAGGGCATGCCCGCCCGCGCTGCGGCCTGCATCAAGCTCAGAGCTTGGGCGCCGCTGGCCGCCTGCTCGACCTGCCAGCCCAAGGATTGGCCCATGCTAGCCAGCAGCACGCGCGCATGCGTGTTGTCTTCAACAATCAGGGTGCGCCACGCCGCCCCCTTCGCCGGGGCGTCGCCCTGCTGCTGATCGGGCGCCAGCGGCAGGCTGATGGTGAAAGCGAAGCGGCTGCCACGCCCGAGTTCGCTCTCCAGCGTCAGCTCGCCGCCCATCAGCGCCACAAAGCGCTGGCTGATCGCCACACCCAGGCCCGTGCCGCCAAAGCGCCGCGTGGTGGATGACTCGGCCTGCGTAAAGCCGCTGAAAATACGTGTCTGGTTTTCGGCCGCAATGCCGATGCCGCTGTCGCGGACGCTGAATTGCAGCGTCACTTCCGCCGCGCTGCGCTGCAGGAGCTGCACTCGCAACAGTACCTCGCCGCTGGGCGTGAACTTGATCGCATTGCCGCCCAGATTGATCAACACTTGCTGCAAGCGCATCGCGTCACCGATCAGGCGCTGCGGCAGGGCGGGGTCAATATCGAACAAAACTTCGACCGGCTTGGCGCCCACATTGGCCGCCAAGATCACCGCCAAATCGCGCAGCAGCTGGTCGAGGCCGAAGGGCTGCGGGTCCAGCTCCATCTTGCCGGCCTCGATTTTGGAGAAGTCCAGAATCTCATTCAGCAGCCCCAAGAGCTGGCGCGCCGCGCCGTCACTCTTGGCCGCATAGTCGGCCTGGCGCGGCGTCATCTCGGTCTTGCGCAAGAGCGTCAACATGCCCAGGATGGCATTCATCGGCGTGCGGATTTCATGGCTCATATTGGCCAGGAATTGGCTCTTGGCGGTCGAGGCAGCCTCCGCCGCAGCTCTTGCATCTTGCAGCGCCAGCAAGGCCTGCTTGCGCTCGGTGACGTCTTCGAAAATAAAGAAGCGGCCGAAGTAGCGGCCGTCGTCGCCGCGAATCTGGGTCGAGAAGCGGCGTATCGTGCGGCCGTCCTTGAAGGCGATTTCGTCCTCGAACTGCGCTTGATTGCCCTCATCCTGCAAGCTCAGATACTTGCTGGTGAAGCCCGCTTCATCCACCACCAAGGCGCGCCGGGTCGGCATGGTGTCGATGTTTTTGAGCTCGCCGCGGCGTATCGGCTCGGCCAGATGCGCCATGCCCCAAAGCTCGCAAAAGCGCTGGTTGAAGTACAGGATTTTGTCGCTGCGGTTGTCCACCACAAAAAAGGCCAGCGGCGAGCTGTTCGACATCATCTCCAGCAGCGACTCATTCCAGCGCAGCGCCTCCTCGGCCTTCTTATTGGCCGTGATGTCGGTGCGGATGGCGATGTATTTTTCGATCTGCTCGTCCGCCCCCAGCACCGGCGCGATAAAGGTGTCGACCCAGTAGAGCGAGCCGTCTTTGGCGCGGTTGCAGACCTCGCCACGCCAGGCAAAACCAGCGCTGATGGTCTGCCAGATCTCGGACCAAGTCTGCGCCGGCTGCAGGCCCGAGTTCACGATTTGGTGAGTTTGGCCGATCAACTCTTGCTGTGTGTAGCCGCTGATCTGACAAAAGGCCTCGTTGGCCATGGTGATGCGGCCGGCTCTGTCGGCCACCGAGACAATAGCGGCCAGATTCAGCGTGCTCAACAAGGCCTGGTTGTCGCGCTGCGCTGCCTCGAGTTCGACCGTCTTGGCCGCCGCCTTGGCCTCGGCCAGCTCGCGCCCATGGCCGAGTTGACGCAGCATCGCGGCCAAAAAACCGGTCGCCAAGGCACCCACAGCAAACAAGAGCCAGGGCGTGCTGCGGTCCAGGCCCGCATCAAACTGCGGCGTGCTGTTCATGCGCAGCGTCATCTCGCGGTTGACAAGCTTGAGGCTGCGTTGATGGCTGAAGCGCCGCCCGACGGAATCGACCTGACCCGGCCCCAAGGCCGCGACATGTCCGTCACCATCAAAGATCGGCGCACCCAGGGGGGTGCCGGGGCGCGCGTCGTAAAGCTCAAAATCGATACGGCCCGACTTCACATCCGGCATATCGCCCAAGAGTTCGTTCAGCACGATGGGTGCGGACAGCAGGCCCAACAAGGCAGCGGTGCGCTGCTCGGCATTGTCGAGCGGCACGCCGCGCCGGTAGACCGGCACAAACAAAAGCACGCCGGCGGTCTGCTTCTGATCCTGCACCAAGGCGATAGCGCCGGTGATGGTGGGCAGGCCGGTGCCTGCGGCCAACTCGGCGCCGGCGCGGCGCAAGGCTTCGGAGCCGATATCCAGACCCAAGGCCCCGCTATTGTTGGCCGCCGGCTCGATCCGCTTGATCACGAACAGGTCGGGGTGGTGCGTGTCCGCCATCTGGCGAATCGCGAAGTCGGCGGCACCATCGGCCCGCTCGGCGGCCACAAAGCGCTCCAGCTCGGAGCGAAACACATGCTCGACATAGCCAAAGCCGCGCACTCCGGGAAACTCGGTGGCCAGATCGCGCGAATCCACATGGGCGCGAAACTCGGCCCGTGTGAGTTGCTGACGCAGGGCTTGGCTGGACGCATAGGCGCCGCGCAAGCCCTTCAAACCGTAGATAGGTTGAGCAAAGCGACGCTCAAGCTCGCTGCCTGTACGTTCCACATTGCGCAAGAACTCGGCCTCAGCATCGGCCCGAATCGCTCGCTGCTGCCACAAGCCGCCCGCCGCCGATAAGCCCAGGCCGAGCAGCAAAACGAGCCGCGTCTGCCCTTTGCCACCGGAACGCGCCAAAAATCGCTGCCACAACGCCATGCGGGTTTCCGTTCTCGGCGATGCCGGTCGGTCAAAAGGTCATGCCTGCCAGATGCTAGCCCAAGTCGAGCTCGGCGAGCGGCTTGAAACACTTGGTTTTCGCCCAGCAAATGCCTCGGACCCCGCTGAATCAGATGAGTATCTTCTCCATAAATACCCCCGTTTCGTCGGCCTCATGAGCACCATACGGGCCGCAGCGCTGGTAGCCCAGGGCGGCATACAAGGCCAAGGCCTCGGGCTGGCGGATGCCGGTCTGTAAGCGCGCGAGACCGATGCCGCGTTCGACCAAGTCCCGCTCCAGGTGCTGCATCAGCAGCTTGGACAGGCCTAGTCCGCGCAGCTCCGGGCGCACAAAGACCCGCTTGATTTCACCGTAAGCTTGGCCGCCCTCAACCGCCGCCATGCGTTTGACCGCGCCGCAGCCGGCCAGCTCGGTGCCGACCCAAGCGCCAAGAAACAGCACGTTCGATGGCTTGAGGCCGGCCGCGCTTTCGAGGTGATTGCTATCCAGCGCCGGATACAGCTCGGCCATCAGCCGATTGGAGGCGTCCAGCAAGGCCTGAGCGGCGGCGCTGTCCGGGTCCAGCGCCTTGATCACGGTCCGCTGCGGCGCATAGCCGGGGTGACGATAGACATGCCAGGCGCTAGCGCGAAACTCGCGCCGCTGCTCCAAGCTGGCTCCGACCGCCAGCGCCAAGTTGATCGAGGCGCTGTTCTCGGCCTTGATGAAGCTGATCAGCGGCATGTCCGGGGCCTCGCGCAGCGCCATCGCCTGCACCGCACGCACCGCCTCGCTGGCGAAACCCTGGCCCCAATACGCGCGGCTCAAGGCCCATTTGATCTCGGGCTCGGGCCAATCGTTGGGATACCAAAGCCCGGCCGCGCCAAGCACTGCGCCGCTAAGCTTGTGCTCCAGCGCATAAGGTCCATAGCCGCGCAAGGCCCAATGCCCGGCCATGCTGGCCATCGCCCGCCAGCTCTCGCCCTCGCTCAAGGAGCGGCCAAAGGTGAAGCGGGTGCATTCGGGGTCGCTGTAATGGGCATGCAGCGCGGGCCAGTCGCTGTGCACAAAGGGGCGCAGGATCAGGCGCTCGGTTTCGAGTTGGGTGGGGATGTTCAAGGCTTGTCCGCCTTTAAATGCTGACCCAGAAACTTCTCGACCCGACGGGCAAAGTCCACATGCGTCTCGACCTTGCGCCAGCTGTGACTCTCGTTTTCATAAGTCACCCATTCGGGTGGCCGGCCGGCCTCCGTCAAGGCTGCACGCAAGCGCGTGCCGTGCACCAACGGCACGCGTTTATCGCTCTCGCCGAAGGCCAAGAGCAGCGGCGCTTTGATCTGCTTGGCTTGCACCAGCGGCGAGTTGACCTTGAGCATCTCGGCGTCTTGGTCGGCGTCGCCCACCAACTGCGGCAACATGTGTTTACGCACCAAGCCGTTCGAATCATCGTCGACCCACCAAGAGCCTTCGAGCAACAAGAAGGGGTCGGTCACCGCCACCCAGGCGACGCCGCAACGGTAGAGCTCGGGCTGCTTGATCAAACCCATCAGCGTGCTGTAGCCACCATAGCTTGCCCCGGCGATGCAAGCCTTGTCACTGGCCAGGCCTTGCTTTTGCGCCCACAGCAAGGCGTCGGCCACATCGTCTTGCATTGCCTGACCCCATTGCTTCCATCCGGCGTGAAAATGCGCACCCCCATAGCCAGTGCTGCCGCGGAACTCGGGGCTGATAACAAGGTAGCCGCGCGAGGCCAAAAACTGCTCCATCGCGTCCCATTGCCAATGACCACCGCGCACCCAGGGCCCGCCATGCACCAGCACCACGGCTGGCAAGGGCTGGCCCGCTTTGCTGCCTGCCGGCTGCGTCAGCCAGACCGGCAGGTCGCGTCCATCACGTGCCTTGATGCGATGCAGGTCCACCATGGCCATCTGCTGAGCGTCAATATCATCCAACACACGGCTGACGAGCTGCCAGCGCTGGGTCTCGGCTTCATACAAGTACAGGCGCCCGGGCTCGCGGTCGGAAAAGCTGCGAACCAGGACCACCATGTCTTCGGCGCCGCAGCGACGGCAACTTAGCCGATTGGTGCGACCCGGCAAACCCTCATCGGCCAGCGCCTGCATGCGCTTCATGCCGGCATCAAACCACACGGTCTGCTCGCCGTCGGTGTCGACCCGCACGCCCAGAGCGCGCGCACCGGCGCGGTCCATCACCAGGCTGCCGCTGAAATCAAAGCCAGGCGTGGTGACCAGCGCCGGCGTGAGAGGCACTCCCTTTTCAAAGTCAAAGCGACTCAGCACCGCATAGCCCTCGGGCCCATCGCTGGAGCTGACATAAAGGTTGCCGGCGTCGTCCACTGCCGAGGGTATGAAGGGTGCGCTGAGCACATCGCTCTCGGCCAATTGCCGCCATTTGCTTTCACCCGGTCCGCGCCAATGCAAGGCTTGGCGGCCTTGGTCCAGCGTGGCTGCGACACGGGCTTCACCCTTGCTGTCGAACATCCAGCTCACCGTATGGGGTGGTGAATTCAGCTCGATGCTGCGGGTACGGCCGCTGCGGGTGTTTAACCAGATCGGCACGATGGACACGATCTGGTCGCGGCCAAAGTTCATCTTGCCGACCACCACTTCTTCGGGCGTGACGCCGTCTTGCTGCAAGGGCACATGCAGCAAGAGATGGTTCCACTCCAAGGCGCGGCTGAGTGAAGTTCCGTTGCTGACAAAGGGCGTGCCTTGGCGCCGCACCAATTGGCGCAGGTCCTTGCCGTCCGGGTTGACCGCATACAAGCCCGGCGCATAACGCCTATCTTCCCCCCCACCGGCTTGCAGGTCATGCACGCTGAATACCAGGCGGTTCTCGCCCACCCAGTCAAACTGCGTGATGTCCGCGTCGGAGAAGGACACGGCGCGCATGGCCGAGGCCTCGCCGCCGACCAAGTTAATCACGACCAAGCCGATGCGAGTGGCGCCGCGCGAGGTCGTCACGGCGAGTTGCTTGCCTGAGGGCGAGAGCTTGGCCTCCAGCACCGCCGGGCGCTGGAAGAAGCGCTCGATCGGGATGGGCACAACAGGCGCCTCGCTTGCGGCCGCAGCCGCCATCGTTGCGCCAATCAAGGCAAGCCCGGTGAACATGCGTCGCCAGCCCAGCCCTCCTGCTATCTGTTTCTTTTGCATCCTTGCTCCCCCTGTTTTGTCTTTGAAGCTCGTGCGCAGAATATCAAAGCAAGCGCAAAGCGGCGGGCAGCGCGGCCGCTGCGATAATCGGCGACCTCCTTTTTTCTCGACCCAAGCGTGCGGCTGCCCCAGCTGAGCGCGCCGAGCGCCGCCACCATGTCAGCCGATCTGCCCAGCCAAATTCAAACCGAAGTCAAGCGCCGCCGCACTTTTGCGATCATTTCCCACCCGGATGCCGGCAAGACCACGCTGACGGAAAAGCTCTTGCTGTTTTCGGGCGCGATCCAGATCGCCGGCTCGGTCAAGGCGCGCAAGGCCTCGCGCCACGCGACCTCGGACTGGATGGAAATCGAGAAGCAGCGCGGCATTTCTGTCGCATCCTCGGTGATGCAGATGGAGTACCGCGACTGCGTGATCAACTTGCTCGACACCCCCGGCCACCAGGACTTCTCGGAAGACACCTACCGCGTGCTGACCGCCGTGGACGCGGCGCTGATGGTGATCGACGCGGCCAACGGCGTCGAGCCGCAGACCCGCCGCCTCTTGCAGGTTTGCCGGGCCCGCAACACACCCATCCTGACCTTCGTCAACAAGATGGACCGCGAGGTGCAAGACCCGCTGGCCTTGATGGACGAGATCGAGCGCGAGCTCGGCATGACGGTCGTGCCCTTCACCTGGCCGGTCGGCATGGGTAAACACTTTCACGGCGTGATGGACTTGCGCCAACAGCAGATGCGCGTGTTCTCGCCCGGCGAGGGCAAGGCCGGTGGCGATGACGAGATCCTGCAAGGCCTGAACAACCCGGCCTACGCCGAACGCTTCGGCATGCAGTACGAGCAGGCCGAGGGCGAGATCGAGCTGGTGCAGGACGCGGCGGCCGAGTTCAATCTGGATGATTTCCTGAGCGGCAAACTGACACCGATGTTCTTCGGCTCGGCGGTCAACAATTTCGGCGTGCAAGAGATTCTGGACGCGCTGGTTGAGCTGGCGCCGGCCCCGGCCGAACGCGCCGCGATGCAGCGCGTGGTGCAGCCGGACGAGCCCAAGTTCACCGGCGTGGTGTTCAAGATTCAGGCCAATATGGACCCCTCGCACCGCGACCGGATTGCGTTTTTGCGCGTCGTCAGCGGCCATTTCGAGCGCGGCATGCGGCTCAAAGTGGTGCGCTCGGGTAAGGAGTTACGCCCCAACACCGTGGTCAGCTTCCTTTCGCAGCGCCGCGAACTGCTGGATGAGGCCTATGCCGGCGACATCATCGGTATCCCCAACCATGGCGTGCTGCAACTCGGTGACACCATCACCGAAGGCGAGGCCTTGCAGTTCACCGGCCTGCCCTTCTTCGCGCCGGAAATGTTCCGCTCTGTCGAAGTGGCTGACCCCTTACGCACCAAGCAGCTCAAGGCCGGCCTGACCCAGCTCGGCGAAGAAGGCGCGATCCAGGTCTTCCGCCCAATAGCCGGCTCGGTGCTGCTGCTCGGCGCCGTGGGCCAGCTGCAGTTTGAAGTGGTGGCACATCGGCTGGAGCATGAGTACGGTTGCAAGGCCCGCATCATGCCGAGCCGCTTCCAAGTGGCGCGCTGGGTCACTTGCGATGATGCGAATGAACTCAAGCGCTTCATCGACGCGAATGATCACCGCATGGCCTATGACGCGGTTGACGCGCCGACCGTGCTGGTGGAATACGCGCCCGAGCTACGTGCGATCGAGGCCAACTGGCCCAAGATCAAGTTCCATGCGCTGCGCGAGCATGCGGGCCTGGTGTTCCAGAAGCGACTGGACGGCTAAAGCCACCGAACTTGATTTCATGCGATATTGAGCTCGGCGAACAGGCACTTTGCTTGTTCGCCATCCGAAAAGGAGCTCGTCATGCAAACCCTGAACGAAATGCTGGCGCAAAAGTTCTTGACGCCGGAGCAGCACTTTGAGATTCTGAGCTGGACCACGCGCGCCAAAACCCCCGAGAAGATTCTTGAGATGCCGCCGCATCTATGGCGCTCGCTGGAACTGGCCAGCGTGCTGATGGGCTTTGAAGTCGGGCCGGTCGAGGCCTAGAGTTCTAGAATCCGCGCAACTCCATGCGCACCATCTGAAAGTGCACGTCCTTGGCATTCGCCTGCTTGAGGCTCACCAAGAGAAAGCTCTTGCCGGCGCCGGTTTTGTAGACCCGCTCGCCGGGGTCACCGCTGACCTCGGCGCAGCCTTGTTCGGCACCCTTTTTTCGTTCTGCCTTGGCGGCCAGCGCCGCCGGGCTGCCGTAACTGCAATCCAGTACGGGGCCGTGCTTGCTGAGTGCCTCGCGGTAGAAGGCCGAGATGCTGTCAATGCTGTCGCCGCTCGAGAACTTGGAGACCAGCAGTTTGAAACCAAAAGGGCCTAAGGACAGGCCAACGGTGACGCCGGGCTTGTCGTCTTTGTCATCCTGTTGCGCAACGGCGCCGGGGTAGGCCGGCAGGCCTATGTCTTGCAGCCGGGCTTGCTCCTTGACATTGATGCCAGCCACAAAGCTCTTGCCGGTGTCGGCTGCTGGGTCCGCAGCATAGGCCCAGGCGGGCGACAGCAGTGCCAGACCGAGGCCCAATGTGGCCAAGGTGCGGGGGGCAGAAAAGGGGCGCTTGATTGGGCGTGGCTTCATGGCAGGATCGCTTATAAACAAGTGATGGCTGCCAATGTAGACGCGACTGCGGGCGCGGTGCGGCACCGTTCGACCAACTGCCAAAAGCAAGGCATAGGCCGTCGCGCAAGCGGATCAGGCCGAGACGGGCAAGAACGCAAGAGCGCCCCATGCCAGCTACGATCAGCCCCTCACCGAGCCCAGCCCATGCCAGAAACCACCTTTGAAATCCCCGCCCTGCAAAGCCAAGACGACGCCGATGCCGTCATGTTCGAGCTGCAGGACCTGCCTTGCGTGAACCAAGCCGATGTGGACTTGGGCAAACATCAGGCCTGGGTCAGCCACAGCTCGATGATCGCCGCCGAAGATATCGCTGCGGCGCTGGAGGCTGCAGGTTATCCAAGCAGCGTCTTGCCTCCTGCAGCTTAGAACTTATCCGTAAATAGTCGGGGTCGGCTGCCGGCCGCTTTGAACGCATGGCTGCGTTGCAGATCCTCGCGATACCTACGGGTATCGCTCCGGTCTGCGCCTTGCTCTGCGCTCAGATCGTCTCGCCATCCTCTGACCCGCCTATTTACGGACAAGTTCTTAAGCGGCGACCTGGCCGTTGCGCTCCCTTAACGCCGTATCCGCTCAGGGTCGCGCAAATACTGTTCGCGCAAAGACTCCAGCTCGCCCGAGCTCTGCAAGTCTTCAAAACCCTTGCGGAATTGCGCCAAGAGCTGCGCATCGACCTTGGGGTTAAGGGCAAAGTAGCAGCCATAGCCTGGCTTCAAGGTGTGAAAAGCATACAGCTCCGCCACGTCATAGCCGTTGCGTTGCACCTGGTAGAGACTGGGCAGAAACAAGCCCGCCATCATGTCCAGCCGCGCCGCGTAGAGCATGCGCACCGAGATTTCACTGCGCGGCGTTGCATAGATAAATTGCTCCGCAACGCCGGCATCGCGCAGCAAGGCGGCCGAGGGTGAGCCCCGACTAACACCAATTTGCAGCGGCGGCGCCATCGCTGAGGGATCAAATTTCAGCTCGCTGCGGCGGCGCAACCTCATTAAGACAATGTCGCAAGCGTCGAGTGGCCCGACCCACAAGTACTGCGCCTCCCGTTCAGGCGTGCGCACCGTTATATAGAGCACCGAGTTGGGTTCGGCCTGCGCCTCGCGCAAGGAGCGGGCCCAGGGCATGTTCCGGCGTTTGACGGCGAACCCGGCGCGCTGGGCAATGCGCTCCAGGACTTCGTTGGCCATGCCCCGATGCACGCCATTTTCCTCATATGCATACGGCGGCAGGTCCTCGCTGAAGGCATGCAGCTCAAGCGCTTGCACCGCGCCGTTGGCCAAGCAAATGCCCAGCCCCAAAGCCAAAATTCGTGCTGCCCGACCAGAATAGAACTTGACCATATCGGCCTCGCGATCAATAGGTCTGCCGCCATCGCCCTTCGGCAGGTTCAGGGCTTGCTGCTGTAGTTCAGCGGCAACCAGTCATAGCCCTTCTTGGCGTTCGGCCGCAGTTGGCCCAGACCGGGGAAGGAGACATGGGCAACGCCCAAGTAGTAGCCTTTTTCAGCGGCTTCGGCAAACACCTTCTGGCGCTGCGGCGCGGCCTCCTTGGCATCACTGTCAAACGCAATCGTGACCGCCGGGTTGGGGAACTGCACCGCTGCCACATGGATCAAGTCGCCCAGAACGAGCAGCTTCTGGCCCTGGCTTTCGACCGCATAGACGCTGTGGCCGGGCGTGTGTCCGGGCGTGGCGATGCTGCTGATACCGGGCACCAACTGGGTCGAGCCACTGAAGGTCAGAAGCTTGCCGGCGTCTTGATAGGGCTTGAGAGTGGCCATCGCGCTCTTGAAGCCGGACTGATCCTCGGCGGCCGCCTTGGCCATCTTCTCGCTGCTCAACCAATGGTCGGCCTCGGCCTTGTCCATGCGCAGCACGGCGTTGGGAAATGCCGGCTTGCCCTCCGGCGACACCAAGCCGCCCATATGGTCGCCGTGCAGATGGGTGATGTAGACCTCATCGATCTGCTCCGGGCTGTAGCCGGCGGCCTTCAGATTGCCCATCAAGCGACCCAAGGTCGGGCCGAACAAGCCCGCCGCGCCGGTATCGATCAAAACCAGCTTCGACCCCGTGTTGACCAAAAACGCATTGACCGATGTCTCCAGCGGCAGCTTCAAATAGGCCCGCTCCAGCGCCGCCTTGACCTCGCCCGGCGCGGCTTGCGTCAACAGCTTGTCCATGGGCAGCGCCACCGTGCCGTCGCTGATAGCGGTGATCTCGAAGTCGCCGAGCAGCATCCGGTAGTAGCCGGGTGCCTGGGTTTTGACTTGCGGGGCGGCGGCTTGTGCGGCCATCGGCAGCGCCGAGCTCAGTGCGACGCAAAAGGTGCTGAGGGCAAAACTGAAGGCGGCAATTCGGTTCATGGATCTTCCTTAGGCTGCACAAAATCGGCTCAGCAGCATAGCAAGCACAACGACTTTTTGCTGGCGAGGTCCGACAATCCCGCTTGAGAACACGCCCGCCCAACTGTAGACGCCATGCACAAACCTAGCTGCGCCGGACAAGACGTATCACCCAGATCCAGCTTGGCCCCGGCCCTATCAAGCCGGCCGGCCACCTTGGCCGATTTGCCCTTCTTGCTGCGATTACGGCAGCAGACTTTTCATGCCTATCTGGCCGAGGCCGGTATCCCGATAGACGCAGAAAGCGACCTGGCGCGTGTGATGTTCAAGTTCGAGGTCGCCGAGATCTTGCTGCACGGGGGCGAAGCCGCCGGGCTGCTGAAGATGAGCCGCAGCGAAGACTCATGGCTGATCCATCAACTGCAGATCGCGCCCGAGCTGCAAGGCCAGGGTTTGGGCGCGGCGCTGCTGCGAGCTTTGCAGAACGAGGCGGCAGCGGCCGGCGTAGGGCTTGAATTGGGCGTCTTGAAGCGCAACCCGGCGCAGGCGCTGTACCGACGGCTGGGCTTTGTGGACTACGGCGAAAATGAGCTGGAATACTTGCTGCGCTGGCGTGCTGCCGGCCCCACGCCCATCCCGCCCGCCCAATCGTGACCGACCTTGATGATTGCTTTTACCCCCATGTCCGAGCCGCAAACGCCCCCCTCTTCGCCTGTGCTTGAATTCGCCAATACCCGCTGGCGCGTGCGGCGACCCAAACCCTTCGTGCTGGTGATCGAAGGCGAGGTGGGCGCCGAGGGCAAGGTCAGTGACTATCTGCATGAGCAGCTCTTGCTGCCCGAGTGGCGCGAGGCTTTTTATCAGCTGGTGGACGCTACCGGCCTGGTTGTCTGCCTGAATTTGCACACCCAACACCCGACTTACCGCGATGTGCGCGGCCGCTCCAGCAAGGGCCGGCTGAGCCAGGGCGAGTACTACCACCACGACGGCTGCTCGGGCCCGACCAAGCCGCGCTTTGTCGAGATCCGCTGCCCCGTGCAGCCGCAAACACGCGGCGTGGCGACCGCCGTGGCGCCGCAGCACGCGGTGGTGGCGGCGATGGTGCAGGTACTGCCGGCCGATTTGGCTGCCGCACCGGCACTTGCTGAGCTATTGGGAGGGCAAGACCTGAGTCCCGCCGCCATCCAGCAGATGAGCGACGCCGCGCTCGACCAGTTGCAAGGCCTGATCACACGCACGGTGCGCAAGAAGCTGAACGCCGAGGGCGCGCGCGCCTATTTCCGCCAGGTGGATCTGGCGGCAGATGCCTACTTTGAGCCCTGGGCCTTAGGCGAGAGCCGCATCATCGCTAACGCCAACGCCGGTGTGACGATGCAGCACCGTCGCGCCTACCAAACGCCGCATACCGGCGGCGTCGCCAATGGCCATTTGGTCAAGCGCTGGCCCAACGAAGAGTTATTGCTGCCGGGCCAGGTGCTGGACCCCGCCTTCATCGCCGCGCTGTGCAGCGAAGAGGAAGGCGAGGACGATGCGAAGGCGGAGGCGAATGGGGGCCAAGCCTGCTACTTGCGCCCCCATTGAGCCCAGCCGAGCCTAAGCTTAGTCAGGGATAGTCAACACGCCGGAGGCAAAGCCGATCGCATCCGACGCGGCCGGCGTCGGTGCCCAGACCGGCACATTAGCCAAGGTCACGTTGACGCCGGCCGCACGCGGCGTGGTGTGCACCACCTGGCTCGCCGGCAAGGCCGTGCCGTTCTTCAGATGTGCCCACATCTGATCCATCGCGCGACCGAAGTAGACATGCAGTGGCAGCAATCGACTGTCATAGCCCAGCAGCGCACCAAAGGCGATGAAGGTGTCGAAATGCTGCGCATTGGTGACCTCGTAGTAGCGGGTCTTGGACGTCGCCGCTTCGAGCACCTGGTTCTTGCCGTAATAGGCACGCGCTGCATGATTCACCGGGATCAGCGTGTCACTGCGGCCGGCCACGATGATGGTCGGCAGGCTGCGCAGCTTGGCCGTGAGTTGCACCTCGTTCATGCCGGCGATGACACGGTCGGACCAGCTCTTTTGCGTGCCGAACAAGCCCGCGCCGCTGACCGCATCCTTGCCGGTCACCAGTGAGCGCATGCACAAAGCGCCGTCAAGCGCGAAGTCGGCCGTTCCGCTGGTGGCCGAGGTGGCCAAGAAGTCCAGCTTAGCGCCGCCGACCGAATCGTTGAAGACGACGTTGACGCCGCCGGTTGGCGGCACGCCATTGCCGCTGGAGAACAGCCCTGCTTGCGTGATGGCGCTTTGAGCCACGACATCGCCGGTGGCGTTGGTGTTGGCATAGCTGAAGCCGCAGACGTTGTCGCTGGGCTTGAACTTGCCATAGCTGTTGACATAGGTGACCACGATGGAATTGGTGGCGAAACGGTAGTGCGACTGCTGCAGGAAGTTGTTCTCGGCCTGCCAGCCATAGGCGTTCATCTTGGCCAAGGCTTCGTCGGCCTGATCGGCCAGGGTGGCGCCGCTGAGCAAGCCCCGCGCCTTCAGCGCCGTGCAACGGTTTTGTGCGCTGGCGGTATAGGCTGCCGGCCAGAAGGCCGCGCTCACGGACAGGCCTGCCTGGGCCGACACCGCCGCGCAAGGCTGATAAATATTGGCAAAGGAGAAGTAATCGATCAAAGGCTTGCTATGCGTCGCCACCGCGGCGGCTGCGCCTTGTTTGATCGTCAGGCCGGTGTTGGCGCCGGGCTGGGCATTCGGCTCGGTCACAGCCACGCCGTCGATCAAGCTTTCCGTATCTTGTTCGGCCGCCGCCAGCGCGGCACCGCCACCATTGGACACCGAGGACGCGATCACGATGGTCTTGGCCGGTGTGATGACAACCTCTTTTTTACCCGGTTGGGCGGGGATGTCGGTACCGTACTTCTCGTTCAAGACATAGAAAGCCAACTTGACGGCGCGCAGCGTGTCGCGGCCCCAATCCTTCTCGGGGTTCTGCTGCGAATGCGCGTGCTTGTAGGCCACCCGGTTCGGGAAGGCAGCGTTGTAGCCAATTCGCTCGGCCTCGCTCAGACCCGCATTGAAATGCGCCTTTTTACCCGCAACCGTGGCGGTGGCGATCGTGCCGTCGACTTGGATCACGTTGTCGCTGGACAGGTCATGCAGACCGTTGCCCGAGCCCTTGTCGGCATAGGCCACCGCACAACCATGCTTGAGACCCCATTCGCCGGCAGTGCCGATGGCACCGTAAACGCCGCGCGAGCCGGACGAGGTGGCGGTGACGATGCAGGGGTTCTTGACGTCAAAGCTGTTCGGCACTTGCACCATCAGCACGACGTTCTGGCGGCCCGTGCCGTCATCGGCGACGGCGATGTATTCGGTACCGGCGACCTTGCCTTCGCCCAGCGTGTCGGCGCCGCTGATGTCAATATTGGGGCCGTACAAACGCGTGAAGCCACCGACCACCGTGTAGTCAATCAAGGCGCGGTAATTGTTGTAAATTGCGTTGCGTCGCAACTCGGCCACGGTGGGCGAGGCCGGCACGGCAAAGGCGGGCGCCGCGCCGAGCAAGCCGGTCTTACCCAGGCCGGCGGTCAAGAGGTCGTCGCTGCTGCCGTCATAACTGGCTTGCGCCACGGTGCCGGCCACAAAGGCCGGCAGCACATTGACGACAGGTGCGGGCGGCGGTGGCGGCTCAGGGGCGGGGTCGTCGTTGCTGCTGCAGGCGCTCAGCGCCAGCAAGAGGGGCGTCAGGCCCAGCAGCGCTTTCGGGCGCAAGGGATTCTTACTTGTAAAACGGCGTGAGGTCTTCATGGCTTTGTCTCCTTTGGAATATCGTTGGCTTCGACTTCGAGGGGGCGAATGCCGGGCAGGCGCACGCCCTTGCGCCGCTTTTCATACTGCCGCGCGAATAATCGGTTAGCCTACGCAGCCATGGAAGCAGCAACAAGCCCCAAAACTACGCCAGGGTTTTCCCCAGCAGAAGCCTTTGCGAGCTTGAGCCCGCTAGGGCTGGCTTTGACACATGAGCGCGTGCTGACCTGGGTGAACCCAAGTTTTGCGGCGATGTTTGGCTTTGAGCAGCAAGATTTGATAGGCCAGAGCTTCGCTGTCTTGTTCCCCAGCGATGTGGAGTTCAGACGCATTGGCCAACGCATACAGACCGCGATGCTGGGCTGCGGTAGTTATCAAGACGAGCGCCTGATGCGCCGCCGCGATGGCCGCTTGCAGTGGTGCCGCGTGCATGGCCATGCCCGTGACATGGCTGCGCCCTTTGTCGAAGCGGCCTGGACTTTTGAGCGTGTTTTCACTCAGCAATGCGACTCGGAAGCGCTGACGCCGCGCGAGCGCGAGGTCTTGACCGCCATGGCGGCCGGGCAAACCGCCAAGGAATCGGCCAAGCTGCTGGGCCTGTCGCCCCGCACCGTCGAAAAGCTGCGCGCCGGCCTGAGACAGCGTTATGACGTTCACAACGCCGCCGCCTTGGTGGGCCGGGTGATGGGTGCAAGCAATTCAGGCGCAGCGCAAAGCCAATCCAGTTAAACACTTGAGATAAAGCTGAAACACGTACCTTGCGCAAAGCCCGTCCAGCTAGGCGCGCCGCCGCAGACAGTACGCCAGTACGGCAAGGCGAAGCAACGCCGCTGGGCGGGCTTTTCGCAAGGTACGTCAGTAGTTACCCTAGCGCAAAGCTACGTAGAGGAAGTTCCGGTGCCAGGTCTTGCCTTTACGCCCTATATTGGGCCCTCAACTTCAATCGCGCCCTGATCGGGTGCGCCGATGCACAGTGAGCGAACTCATTCTCGAGACCCGCGGACTCAGCAAGGACTTCAAGGGCTTCACCGCCGTTGACGGGGTCAACCTGCGGGTGCAGCGCGGTGCGATCCATGCTTTGATCGGCCCCAACGGCGCCGGCAAGACGACTTGCTTCAATCTGCTGACCAAGTTTTTGGAGCCGACGCGCGGCAGCATCCACTTCAACGGCGTCGACATCACCGGCGAAAAGCCCGCCGAAATTGCCCGCCGCGGCGTGATCCGCAGCTTCCAGATTTCCGCCGTATTCCCGCATCTGACCGTGCTGGAAAACGTGCGCATCGGCTTGCAGCGCTTCACCGGTACCAGCTTTCATTTCTGGAAAGGCCTGACCGGCTTGAAGCAGCTCGATGCCCGTGTGCTTGCGCTGTTAGAACTGGTGGACCTGCGCGATATGGCGGCGCTGAAGGCGGGCGATTTGCCCTATGGCCGCAAGCGCGCGCTGGAGATCGCCACCACGATGGCGATGGAGCCCACCTTGATGCTGCTGGACGAGCCAACGCAAGGCATGGGCCACGAGGATGTGGACCGCGTCACCGCGCTGATCAAGCGCGTCGCCGAGGGCCGCACCGTCTTGATGGTTGAACACAATATGAAGGTCGTGTCAAAAATAGCCGACCGCATCACCGTGCTGGCGCGCGGTGCCGTACTGGCCGAGGGGGATTACGCCGAAGTCTCCAGACACCCGGCCGTGCTGGAAGCCTATATGGGCAGCGAAGCGGCCGAACTACAGGGAGCACATTGATGAGTGTTCCTGCTTTGGAGATCAGTGATCTCCACGCCTGGTACGGCGAGTCCCATATCCTCCACGGCATCAATCTGTCTGTACAAAAGGGTCAGGTCTTGACCCTGCTGGGGCGCAACGGTGCTGGCCGTACCACCACCTTGCGCGCCATCATGGGCTTGACCGGTTCGCGCAAGGGCTCCATCAAGGTGCATGGCAGCGAGACCATCGCCATGGCCACACACCGCATCGCCCATCTAGGCCTGGGCTATTGCCCGGAAGAGCGCGGCATTTTTGCCTCGCTGACGACCGAGGAAAACCTGCATCTGCCACCGCGTTTGAGCGGGGGCCGTGCCACGCCGATGAGCGATGCGCAGATCTACCAGATGTTCCCTAACTTGGCCGAGCGCCGGCACAGCCCCGGCACGCGGCTGTCGGGCGGCGAGCAGCAAATGCTGGCGGTGGCGCGCATCCTGCGCACAGGCGCCGACATCTTGCTGCTGGACGAAATCTCCGAGGGCCTGGCTCCCGTGATCGTGCAGACCCTGGCGCGCATGATCACCACGCTCAAAGGCCAAGGCTTCACCATCGTGATGGTGGAGCAGAACTTCCGCTTTGCCGCGCCGCTGGCCGACCATTTTGTGGTGGTCGAACATGGCGAGGTGGTGGAATCCTTCGCGGCTGCCGAGTTGCCGGCCAAGCAGGCCAAGCTCGACGAGCTGCTCAGTGTTTGATTGATTGACTTGCTGACTGATTTGTTCTTTGTTCGACCCAAAACCACCGTTCCAGGAGACAAGACCATGACCCCAATGTTCAAGCGCACCGCCCTCGCCTCCATCGCCGCCGTTGGCTTAGCCGGCGCGGCTCAGGCGCAGATCTCCGGCGACACCGTCAAGATCGGCTTCATCACCGATATGTCCAGCGTCTACGCCGACATCGACGGCGCCGGCGGCGTCGAGGCGATCAAGATGGCGATCGCCGATATGAAGGGCATGGCTGCCGGCAAAAAGGTCGAGCTGATTTTTGCCGACCACCAAAACAAGGCCGACGTCGCCGCCAGCAAGGCGCGCGAGTGGATTGACACCCAAGGTCTGGACATGCTGATCGGCGGCACCAACTCCGGCGCCAACCTGGCCATGGCCAAGATTGCGGCGGAAAAGAAGCGCCCCTTCATGGTGATTGGCGCCGGCTCGGCCCGCCTGACCAATGAAGACTGCACGCCCTACACCATCCACTACGCTTACGACACGGTGGCGCTGGCCAATGGCACCGGCGCTGCGGTGACCAAGGGCGGCGGCAAGAGCTGGTACTTCCTGACCGCCGACTATGCCTTCGGCGCCTCTCTGCAGAACGACACCGCAGCGGTTGTCGCCAAGACTGGCGGTCAAGTGTTGGGCAGCGTCAAGCACCCGCTCAATGCCAGCGATTTCTCGTCCTTCTTGCTGCAAGCGCAGGGCAGCAAGGCGCAAGTTCTGGGTTTGGCGAATGCGGGCGGTGACACCATCAACGCGATCAAGGCCGCCAATGAGTTTGGCGTCACCAAGACCATGAAGTTGGCCGGCTTGCTGATGTTCATCAATGACATCCATTCTTTGGGCCTGAAGACAACCGAAGGCATGTATCTGACCGACAGCTGGTACTGGAACCAAAGCCCCGAGGCCCGCGAATGGAGCCGCCGCTTCTTCGAGAAGATGAAGCGCATGCCATCCTCGCTGCAGGCTGCCGACTACTCGGCCGCGATGCACTATCTGAAAGCTGTCGACGCCATCAAGACCGACGATGCCGACAAGGTGATGGTCAAGATGAAGTCCACGCCAATCAACGACTTCTACGTCAAGGGCAATATCCGCAAGGAAGACGGGCGCGGCATCCATGACATGTTCCTGCTGCAGGTGAAGTCACCGAAAGAGTCCAACGAGCCTTGGGATTACTTCAAGGTCACCACGCGCATCCCGGGCGAAGAAGCCTTCACCAAGCTGGCCGATTCAAAGTGCCCACTTGTCAAGAAGTGATCGCGGAACAGTTACTTACGGTTTGAGCAGGCCCTGAACATGACGGACTTTTTCGGCATCCCCTTGCCCGCCCTGCTGGGCCAGCTCCTGCTGGGCCTGGTGAACGGCTCGTTTTACGCGATGCTGTCGCTGGGCTTGGCCGTCATTTTCGGCATGCTCAACATCATCAACTTTGCCCATGGGGCGCTGTACATGATGGGCGCCTTTCTGGCCTGGATGGGGCTGGAGTATCTGGGCATGAATTACTGGATGATGCTCCTGCTGGCGCCGCTGATCGTCGGGGCTTTGGGCATCTTGATCGAGCGGCTGATGCTGCAGTGGCTCTACAAGCTCGACCATATCTACGGCCTGCTGCTGACCTTCGGCATCACGCTGGTGATGGAGGGCATATTCCGCAGCTTTTATGGCGTCTCGGGCCAGCAATACCAGGTGCCCGAGGCGCTGCAAGGCGCCACCAATCTGGGCTTCATGATTTTGCCCAACTACCGCGCCTGGGTGGTGGTGGCCTCCATCACCGTCTGTCTGGCGGTCTGGGCTTTGATCGAGAAGACTACGCTGGGCGCCACCTTGCGCGCCGGCACCGAGAACCCCAAGCTGGTGCAAGCCTTTGGCATCAATGTGCCGCGCATGATCACGCTGACCTATGCCGGCGGCGTCGCTTTGGCAGCCTTTGCCGGCGTGCTGGCTGCGCCGATCTTGCAGGTGAGCGCGCTGATGGGCAGCAACTTGATCATCGTCGTGTTCGCGGTGGTGGTGATCGGCGGCATGGGTTCCATTCTCGGCTCGATCTTGACCGGGCTGGGCCTGGGAGTGATCGAGGGACTGACCAAGGTGTTCTACCCCGAGGCCTCAAGCACGGTGGTGTTTGTGGTGATGGCCATCGTGTTGCTGGTGCGGCCGGCCGGTCTGTTTGGCAAGGAAAAATGAACATGACCGCGCTCGTTTCGACATCAAAAGCTTCACTCAACCCCATTTACGGCTATGCGCTGCTGTTCGGCGCCATCGCCCTGCTGCCGGCCCTGGGCGTGTATCCGATCTTCGTGATGAAGGTCTTGTGCTTTGCGCTGTTTGCCTGCGCCTTCAACTTGCTGGTCGGCTTCACGGGCCTGCTCAGCTTCGGCCATGCCGCCTTCCTGGGCACCGCAGCCTACGGCGCCGGCCATGCACTGAAGGTCTGGGGCTTCTCAGCCCCGGCCGGTTTGATTTTTGGCGCCCTGGCGGCCGGCGGCGTCGGGCTGGTCATCGGCCTGCTGGCCATCAAGCGCGCAGGCATCTACTTCTCGATGATCACGCTGGCGCTGAGCCAGATGCTGTACTTTTTCTTCCTGCAAGCCTCGTTCACTGGCGGCGAAGACGGCCTGCAGTCGGTGCCGCGCGGCAGCTTCTTAGGCCTTGATCTCAACAACGATCTAACGCTTTACTACGTCGTGCTCGGCGTCTTCATCGCGGGCTTCTGGTTGATTTACCGCACCGTGCATTCGCCTTTCGGTCAAGTGCTGACCTCGATCCGCGAGAACGAGCCACGAGCCATTTCTCTAGGCTACGACGTCGACCGTTTCAAGCTCTTGGCCTTTGTGCTGTCGGCCACATTGGCCGGCCTGGCCGGCGCCACCAAGACCTTGGTGCTGGGCTTTGCGACGCTGACCGACGCGGTCTGGACCACCTCGGGCCTGGTGATTCTGATGACCCTGGTCGGCGGCATGGGCACCTTGGTCGGCCCCATGGTGGGCGCGCTGATCATCATTGCGCTGGAAAACAAGATCGGCGACCTCGGCAAGGCCTTGGCCGACCTCACCGGCGTCAACTGGTTCAACGGCCTGGGTGAATCGGTCAGCTTGGTGACCGGGCTGATCTTTATCGTTTGCGTGCTGGCCTTCCGGCGCGGCGTGGTGGGCGAGGCGATCGCCCTATGGGATAAGGCCCGGGCTAAGCCTTAGCCACTGGGTCAGGCGCGGTACAAAGCCGTGATCGCCTCAACCAACTGGGCGGGGCCGAAGGGCTTGGCGATGAAGAGGTCGGCGCCGCAGGTCTTGGCATCGGCCTTGATCTGATCGACCGGCTTGGCGCTGATCAACACCACCTTGGGGGCGTTGGCGCCACCCGCCGCCTTGATGCGCCGGCAGGCCTCGACGCCGTCGAACTCGCCCGGCATCATGATGTCCATCAACACCAGGTTGGGCGCCAATGTGTCAATCATCGCCACCGCGCTTGGGCCGTCATGCGTTTCGTGCAGCTCGAAAGCATCCGCCAGATCCAAGGTCGCATGCAGCAGGGCGCGAATCTCTTCGTTGTCATCGACGATCAGGATTTTCAGTTTCATGCGTTCGAACTCCGGTCTTGCGAAAATTCGGCAAATAGCGGCAACAGCCCTATGAGACGGCTGTCTGAGGGTACTCCAAAACTGGCCTGCTCGCCTAGCTAAAGCGCCGCCCCAAGCCGTCGAAGTAAGCCCCTAGCAACGCTGCCCTGCCCTGCCCAGGCCAACAAGGGTGGCTAAACTGCGGCCATGCCCTCGACTCGTTTTGCCTCCGGCCTCGCCCCTTATTTCAACTTAATCCGCTGGGACCGGCCCACCGGCTGGCTCCTGCTGCTGTGGCCCACGCTGAGCGCACTATGGATCGCCGCCGACGGTTTTCCCGGCTGGCATCTCACCATCGTATTCACGCTGGGCACTGTTCTGATGCGTTCGGCCGGCTGCTGTGTCAATGACGTCGCCGACCGCGACTTCGACAAGCATGTCAAACGCACCGCCAACCGGCCCGTCACCAGCGGCGCGGTCAGCGTCAAAGCGGCCTTGTTGCTGGGGGCAGGTCTTGCCCTCACGGCCTTTGCACTGGTGCTGACGACCAATGCGCCGACGATTCTGCTGTCCTTCGGCGCGCTCTTGGTCGCTGTTCTCTACCCTTATGCGAAACGGGTGTTTGCCATGCCGCAGGCGGTGCTGGGCGTGGCCTTCAGCTTCGGCATTCCGATGGCGTTCTCGGCGGCTTTGGGTGGCACGAGCTGGAGTTTGGCGGCCATCACCGCTGCCGTGCCGCTGTCGGCCTGGGCGCTGCTGCTGGCCAATCTATTCTGGGTGCTGGCCTATGACACCGAGTACGCCATGGTGGACAGGGACGACGATATCCGCCTGGGGATCAAGACCTCGGCGCTGACGCTGGGACGCTTCGACGTGGCGGCGGTGATGGGGTTTTACGGCGTCTATCTTGCCGCGTGGACGGCCTTGGGCCTGCGCTTCGGACTGGGCAAGGTTTTCCTCTTGGGCATGCTGGCCGCCGCGGCGCAAGTTGTGTGGCATTTTTCCTTGATCCGCACGCGCACAAGGGAGGGTTGCTTCAAGGCCTTCCGGGTGAATCATTGGCTGGGCTTTGCAGTCTTTGCAGGCACAGCCTTGGATCTGGCGCTGCGCTGAACAAGAAGCCAAACTTACTCGAAGGGGTAGCGCACACCCAACTGCCGCCTGATTTCGTCCATCCAGGCCAAGGTCGCTAGCGTCTCGGCATGGGGCACAACCGGACTTTCGATCAGGCCGCCGCGCGCGCAGGCTTGAGTCTCCTCGATCTCGGACTCAAAGCCGTTGAAGCGCAGCGGCGCGTGAACCTGCAGCGGCGGCTCACCGTGGCGGTGCAAGAAGGCCTGCGTGGCAGAGGAGAATTCGCCGTTCAAGCTGATGTGGCCGCGCTCGCCAAAGATACGCAAGCCGTTGTCGGCAAAGCCATCTACCGCGCAAATGAATTGCGAGCTGAGGCCGCCGGGGAAGTTCAACATGCCGCAGACGCGTTGATCGACGCCCGTTGGTGCCAGCAGGCCGCTGGCCTGAATCGAGAGCGGCTCCGGGCAAGCGCCCAGCGCTTGTTGCAAGACCCAGCGCGTCATCGTCAAGTTGTAGATGCCGATGTCCAGCAAAGCGCCGCCGGCCAGGACCGGGTCGTAGACACGGCTGCTCGGGTCAAACGGCGCGTTGAAGCAAAAACTTGATTGAATACCGCACAGGCGGCCGATGGCCTGCTCCTGCAGCCAGGCTTGCACGATCTTGTAGACGGGCAGAAAGCGCGTCCAGACCGCCTCCATCAAGAAGACTTGACGCTGCCGCGCCAGCTCGACCAAAGCCTCGGCCTGCGCCAGATTGGGCACCAGCGGCTTCTCGCACAGCACGGCCTTGTTGGCCAACAAACATTGGCGCACCAAGTCACCATGCTGGGCATGGGGAGTGGCAATGTAGACACCGTCGAGCTCGGGCTGAGCCAACAAACCGGCCAAGTCAGCCACAGCCTGCGCCGGCACATGGCCGGGCTCGGCAGCAGCGTCGGCAAAGCCTTGAGCCCGGGCCATATCGCGGCCCAAAACCCAGCGCAACTCGGCCCCGGCAACATGAGGCAAGGCGGCGGCGAAGCGGCGAGCGATCCCGCCCGGGCCGATCACGGCCCAGCGGAAGGCACTCATGCAAATCCGCTCAAATAACCCGCCAACTCAACTGCCCTTGAGCTGCGCCTTCAGAGCTTTGCCTTCGGCACGCTTGACTCTTGTGGCGGCGCGCTGATAGACCTCTTCGGCCTTGGCACGCAGCTCCACGGCCTTGGCGAGCGCGGCTTGGTACTTCTCGATCGTGTAGGTGTTCTCGGTACCGATGTAGACGCTGCGCCCACTGGGCGTCTGGCCATAACGCGGCAAAGACACGGCGAAGCTGCAATCGCGCACGCGGCTGCTGGCACGTTGCCTGACGATGGGTCCGGAGATACCAACCGGCAGGTCATTGCCCTTGTTGCCACTCGGTTTGCGCTGCAGCCTTGACGGGGCCGGCAGTTTGGCAATCCGACTCAGCAATTCCTTGGTCGCCAAGGCCAGGGCAGCAGCAGCGCCGCTACCGTCTTGCGAATGGTCGGAATAGAGTTTTGTGCCACCGTATCGCAATTGCCAACCATGTGTGCTCTGGTGGTCAATGCGCTGGATGCACTGCGGGACGGCGAATTGTTCGCCGCTAAAAATGACAATATCACGTGTTTTCATGAGATTCCTCAAAACGGCTGATGAACCCCCCTAGTTTGTAATTCTACGGCCTATTGTTCATTTTTGTGCAAGTCATAACGCGATTAATAACCGGTATATCGCGTACTAGTTCCGGAACAAACAACTCCATCACACGTAACTGAGCACCACAACGGCTGAAAACAGAGTTGCGTGACCACAACATTTGCTTGGAGGCAGGCGTGCCGGTGGCCAGCAACCACTGCTTTTCCATCTGCCGGCGCGTGTGCCCGTAACGCGCCAAACGCCGGGGCTGCAACTCGCTGCGATGCACGCGCCTATCGCTGTAGAGCAGGTCTGCAAGTGGTCTTGGGCCAAGGCCCTTCAGAGCTCGCCAGGGGCCGGCCAGGGCGCTGGCATGCAAGCTGGAGCGCGCCCAGACCAAGGGCCGACCATCGACCCGCAGAATGACCTCGCGCACTAGGGTGCAGCCGCGCCGGGGCCGACCCAAGGCGTCAAGCTCACGCGCCCGCAAGGGAGCAATGCGTTGACTCAGGAGTTCGACCTCGAAGCGCTCGCCTAACTGAGCCAAGCGACGGCTCAGTGAACCGGGCGCACGTAGCCAGGCGCGCAGGCTGTTACGACTCGCAATACCCATAGCGGAGCGGCAGACTCAGGCGCCGAACTCGTCACCCAATTCGCGGGCGCGCTGACCGGCCGCCTTGACCCCGCGCTGAATCGCCTCGGCCACGCCGTCGGCCTGCATGCTGCTCAGCGCAGCGTAGGTCGTGCCGCCCTTGGACGTCACACGCTCGCGCAGCGTGGCCGGGCTTTCACTGGACTGCTGCGCAAGTGCCGCAGCCCCTGCACAGGTAGCGAGCGCTAACTGGCGAGCCTGCTCAGCGCTCAGACCCAGCTCAACGCCTGCCGCCATCATCGCCTCGATGAAGTAGAAAAAGTAGGCCGGGCCGGAGCCGGATAAGGCGGTCACCGTATCCAGATCGGTTTCCTGCTCCACCCACAAGACATCGCCGGTCGGGGCCAAAATCTGCTCGACCAAAACCTTGTCGGCGGCGCTGACCTCGGGGCGCGCGTAGAGGCCGGCAATGCCTTGGCCAATCAGCGCCGGCGTATTGGGCATGGCCCGCACGACCCGCGCCGCGCCGGTGGCACGCACCAGCGTCTCACTGCGTATGCCTGCCATCACCGACAGCTGCAAGGCCCGCGCCACGTAAGGGGCGCAAGGGGCGGCAGCCTCGGCAAACAACTGCGGCTTGACGGCCCACATCAGCAAATCGGCCGATGCCAGCGACGAATCCGCCGCCTCCAAGGCCTTCAATCCAAAGTCGGCCGCTAACTTGGCGCGCTGCGGCTCATAGGGCTCGACCACGATCAATCGTTCGAGAGGATGGCCGGCCTTGAGCAGGCCGCCGATGATGGCGCTGGCCATATTGCCGCCGCCGATGAAGGCAATCGCTGGCTGAGTCATAGCGGGTCCGCTTGGCGGTCAGTTCGACGCAGCGGCCGATGCCGCCACAGGCGCTTCGGCCGGTGCGACGGGGTTGCGCTGCACCACCACGCCGGGCGACAGCGAGATGTCATTGGCCACTGCGACCTTGGTGACGAAATGCCGGGTCTCACCGAAGCAGCTGGTCGGCAGGCCGACCTTCTCCTCGTAATGCAGAGTGACGCGCTTGCCCATCACCTCGGTCAACTCGGCCGCGATTGCATCATCCATGGCGGTGAACTGAAACTTCTCCACCGTCGCGCTACCGGGGATGGACACCAGCGCCAGCTCGCCCTCCCAGGTCTTGCAGATCCAGCCCTTTTTGGACAGCTTTTGAATCCAGCCGGCGCGTTCACCCGAGGAGTAGCTCCAGTTCAGCGCGATATAGAAATAGCCAAAGGCCAACAGGCCGAGCAGCAGCAAGGCCAGCAAAATTCTCTTCAAGGTCATGGCTATTCAATCGGGGGAGGGACGGGGTTTCAGGGCGCCTTGGCGGCCGGAGCCGTCGAGCCGATCGGGAATTTTACAAAAGCCGCAGCCAAGGCCCGGTTGATGGCCGCCTCGGTCTGTTCAGGTGTCAGGTGATCGGAAACGGTACCGGTCACAACACCTTCCCAGACCATTTGCTTGCGCACGGCGTCAACGACGTCGATATTGAGCGTGCCTTCGGTGTATTGGGACACGCTATTCATATCGCGGTAGTAAGGCCAGGGCGCATACAGGCCGCCGCGATAGCCGTAATAGCCGATGCCATAGCTGGGGCCGGGCGAGACGCGCAGCTTCTCACTCAGGCTCGCGTTGAAGTTGATCAGCAACTGGGGCGCGGCAGCGTCATAGCGCAGGCCCCGAGCCTCCAGCTCACGTTGGGCCGAGGCTTTCAGCTGGCCCGAAACAATCGTCTGGTAGCCGCTGCGGTCTGTACCCAAGGGGCTGACAAAGGCGAAGGTCTTGTATTGGCCGAAGTCGGCCGACCTGTCCATTTCCACCTGCACCTGCGGGCCGGTCGCGCAGCCACTCAGTCCGAGTCCACCAAGGCCCAGCGTTAGGGCAAAAGTAAGGCGGAGCAGGTTTTTGCAATTCTTCATGGCGATCTCCAAGTGAGCGGTACACGCGCTGGCTGTGGCTCCCCTTTGTCAGGGGGCCGAACCAGCCGGTTTAGATATTAGCGCTTCGGCCAGCGCATCAGAAAGCGGGCCCAAGCAGCAGATAGAAGCTGCTCGGCCCATTGAAGGCGCGGCCATAGCCAAAATAGAGCGGGCCGACAAAGGTATCCGTGCCGACGAAAACAGACGCCGACCGCTTCCAAGCATCCGAATTGCTTTGAATCATGGGGCTGCCGATGCGCCCCATTTCAAGCGACAGGCCGCCATACAGCCCCTCCAGCAACTTGCCCTGAGAGAGGCGGCGGTAATACATCAGACGGCCCAGCGTCATTTCTTGACCCAAGAGCTGGCTGGGGGCGTAACCGGACAAACGCAAGAACCCGCCCAGCTTCAAGCTGTCATAGCCGGGAATCCGCTCGCCGCTCAACTTGCCGCCGCCATACAAGCCAAGGTTGAAAGTGTCCTCTCCGAAGGAGTACGCCGCAATGACGCTGCTCTCCCATTTCGAGTACGCAAAGTCGGCGCCGAGACTGGGATTGGAGTTGTACAGATTGGCGCGAAAATGCCAGCCATTGCGCGGAAACAGCACGCTGTCCAAGCGGTCCATGACCAAACTGGCCTGTACGCCGCCGGTCTTCACACGGCTGGGCTTAGGGCCCAGCAAATCATCGCCGGTATCGAGATCTTGCCGCAGGCGGCCGCTCACCATACCCAGTCTGAACGTCCCGTACTGGTAAAAATTACGCCCGATGTCGAGGCCGACCTGCCCCGAAACGAGCGAATAAATGGCCCGTTTACGGTCGCCCTCGTAGATGGATACCAAGCGTTGGGACAGGTCCAGCGTCGGCGCAACAAACCAATTCTTGCCGGCCTCAAACGGTTGATAGAACTCGGTACGCAGCCGGTTATTGCCGCCCATGCTGATGTCGGTACGCCATTCCGCGCCCATGGTGTTGATCCAGGTCTTGCGCACCGAGGCCAAGAGATTGGCATTGGTCTCGCTACCAAAATCGCTGTCAAGGGCAATGCCGACACGCAGATAGGTCGGCCCCCAAGACTTCTCCATGGCATCGATCGCCAGCACGCGGCGCTCGCCATCTCTGAGGGTTCGGTAATTCACATGCTCGAAGTCGCCGGTGCCATAGAGCCGGCGCATATCGGCATCCAGCTCTTCCTGGTCGATCGGCTCCTTGACGGTCGTCTGCATCACCTTTTGCGCTTCCGCCGGATTGACGCGCTTCAGATTGACAAAGCGGATCTCGTCCACTGGCATCAGATCGGCGGGTACCGGCGCACTTTGCTTGCGGCGCAGCGCAGCATATTCTTCCGCCGGCACGGAGTAACGGCTCAACTGCTCGGCTACCTTGCGAGCCGCCGCTTCGCCGAGCGGCGAAATCTTGGGCAAATTATCAAAGTCGCCGGTCGAATAATCCCCCAGCTCCGGCGAAATCAAGATGTCACCGGGCTTCAGCGAGGCAATCGAGGCCTGCACGTTTTGCTCGGTCAAGATGCTCAACATCTGCCCGGCCACACCGAAGATGCTGCTGAGCTGCTCGCGCTTGAGCAAGGGTGTGCCGACGTTGACGGCGATCACCACATCGGCACCCAGCTCGCGCGCTGCGGCGACCGGCAGATTGCTGGTCAGCATGCCGTCCACCAGCATCATGCCGTTGATCTCGGCCGGCGCCACCGCGCCGGGCACCGACATGCTGGCCCGCATCACATTGGCCATATCGCCTTCGCCGAACACCACCGCCTTGCCCGTCACCAGATCCGTGGCGACGGCGCGAAACTGAATCGGCAAGTCGTCAAAGCTGCGATAACCGCGCACCTTGGAGAGCTGCCGCAACACCGTTTCCAGTTGCACGCCCGAAACCGCACCCTTGGTCAAGGAGGCCTCGGCCGAGCCCAGGCCGATTTCCGGGCCGATGTAGTTGGCATGATCATCGGCCTTGCGGCGCATCGTCATTTCCAGCCGAGGAGGCTTCTCCTTGAACAGCTTGGCGACCGTGATGTCGGCATTGACCGCGTCCATTTCATCCACGCTCATGCCGGTCGCATAGGCGCCGCCCACCAGCGCACCCATGCTGGTGCCGGTGATGCAGTGGATAGGCACATGCAGCTCTTCCAGCACCTTCAGCACGCCGGTATGCGCGGCCCCGCGCGCGCCGCCGCCGGACAGCACCAGGCAAATCTTCGGGCGTTTGACCGGCAAGGCGTCGGCCGCAACAAGCGGCGTGGCAAGCGGAGTTTCAAGCGGAACAACAGCCGCTTCGGCGGGCTGAGCGAGGGCCAAGCCCGGCGCGGCAAGCAAGGTCAGTGCTGCGGCGATGGCCAAGGGATGACGCAGGGCTGGACTCATAAAGAACAAGGCTCTAGGTTAAGGCTTGGCGGCCGAGGATGCGGCGGATGTCGGCTCGGACTTGGCTTCGGCAATTCGAATGCGGCGCGAGAAATCGGCCGCAGTGTCGGCCGCCTGGGCGCGCCGGTTGACATGAGCCCGCGCCTGCAACTCTTCCAGGCTCAGCCCGTCCGTCACCAAGCGGTCTTGCTCATACAAATATTCGGGCACATGACCGCTGGCCAGCACTTTCCAGTTGAAGGGCAAGGTGTTGGGGTTGATGCGGGCATTGACCCACATATTGGTGGTGCAGTTGGTCGTCAGGCTGTTGTAGAAGGCCGGCGTTTCCTTCAACTCATTCATCTGCCTGATGTACTCCAGGAACAGGCGCCGCACGCCCTCGGGGCTGGCCTTGACCCGGTAGACAAAAACGTCCTCGGGCGGGTCCTTGCGGTAATTGGTGCGCAGCCGGATCACATCGCGCTCATCGGCCACGACGTAAAACAATTCGTACTGCCGGAAGAAGCCCTTCAGCGTCGAGTAGCCCTCGCCCTTCTCGGTACGGGTTTCGATCGAAAACGCCAGATGCTGATCGTCGGCAAAAGCAAAGCTGAGAAAGACATGGGCAATATGCGGACCCATCCAATAGGTGCTGACGACGTCCACACCCTCGAGCTTGTTCAGGTCAAAGCGCCGCTCATAGTGAGCCGGCGTGAAGTCATGCTCGCTACGGTAGTCAAAATTGCGGATGTTGTGCACGGTGACGAAATTGCCGTCGACCGTGGCAAAAGGCAAGACCGCGACCTCAGGCCGCCAATCCCTGTCGTTAGACGGCTGCAGATTGACATACCAATACAGCTGCGCCGCAAACAGCAGCCCAAAGCCGGCCACCGCCCACCAACGCAGGCGGTGCCAAGCCGGCAGCAGTTGCGCCGTCAGGGTCAGCAAGGTGACCAGGCACAGCACCGCCAACAAGGCATAGCGCTGAGATGCCGGCGCCGGGCCGGCAAACCAAAACGCCATCGCGCCCCAGGCGGCGCACAGCAGCAGCAGCAAGGCCAGCAAGCCGCGGCCCAGATTTTCAATGACGGTCATCGCCAGGCTCCGATGAAGAAAAGCTTCGTACCTGGCGAACCCTTGCGCCGCACTTGCAAAAAAAGCTTACTTGGCAGCTGCGCGCTCGACGTTGATGGCGATCGCTTCGGTGAAGGCAGCCCGCACTTCATCACCGACCTTCAGCTTGGAGATGTCAATGCCTTCGGGCACGGCCAGCGAGAAAGTGCGAGTAGCGCCGCGCAGCGTCGCGATGCGATCCTTCTTGTTCAATCCTTTCAACACGGCCAGCACTTCGACAGTCCGACCGGCGGCCATGCCTGGCAGAGCACCGGAAGCGGCAACAGCGGCGCTGCTGGACTCCACGCGCTGGCGAATGCCGGTAGCCTCAACCTTTTCCAGCTTGGCCGCTACGGCGGCCATATAGCGCACCACCAACTCGTCGCCGGCGCGCACCTGGTCAAAATTCTTGATCTCGGCCGGCACCGAGATGGTCTGGGTCTCGCCCTTAGGGCCACGCAGCGTGGCCGTACGTGCAGCTTGGTCAACCTCGATCACGGTGGCACGAACCACCACTTCACCGGCCATCAAACGAGCACCGGGAGCGCTGGCAGCGATGCCGGCGGCGGCAACTTGCGCGTTAGCGGCAAAGGGCAGAGCCAGGGTCAATGCGCAAGCCAAAGCGATACGTGAAAGACGAGTCATTGCAAGTTCTCCAATAGGTTGACGGGTTTGAATCCAAGCTCATGGCAGCAGCGCTGCGTCCCATGAGACAGCGCATTCTAGGCATTAGCTTGTGACATGTTTGGCGGGCCCGCCAAAAAACTGCTGCACTTTAATTGCGTGCGTCCTTAGGTTTATTACCCGAGGCATAGTCATTCTTCGCGCCGGCGAAGGCCGGGCGTGGCTGGTGCGTCATGAACTCAGCCACGTCGATGGCGTCTTGATCGCTGAGCGAGCCGCCCTGACCGAGCGGCATATTGTGTTTGATGAAGCCGGCCGCCGTGTAGGTGCGCGCCAAGCCGGCACCGATGTTGTAGGACGCTTCACCCCAGACCGGCGGGAACACATAGCCACCGGCCGGGTTTTTGGTGCCGGCGCCGTCCACCGCGTGGCAGACAGCGCATTTCTCGGCATAGATCGCCTTGCCATGAGCAGCATCGGGGATCAGCTTGGTGTCAACCTTGCCCATGCCCCGCCCGGCCACCTCGGTGCCGGTAGGTACGCCGTTAGACAGCCAGCGCATATACATCAGGATGGCGTTCATTTCTTTCGAGTCAAAGGCCAGGGCCTTGCCATTCATCGAGCGCTCAAAACAGTCATTGACCCGCTCCTGCAGCGAATTGATGCGGCCGCCGCGCGCGCGGAACTCCGGGAACACACCCCACAAGCCCACATAGGGCGCGGCCCCCGGCGTGGTGCCGGCCGCCAAATGGCAGTTGCTGCAGTTCAGGCCGTTGCCGACATGTGCGGGCAACAACTTCTGGGTGTCGGTGATCAGCGTCTTGCCCAGCTTGATCGCGTCGCCGGCCGGGCCGCTAGGGATGCTGGCCTCGTCGGGGAGCTTGAAGGCCGGCGGCTGGGCTGCGGCCTGCGCGGCTGCGGTCAGCAGCAAACCCATGAACAGCGCGCTCATTACAGGGGCGCGACAGCGACGGGTCGAGTAAGCAGTCATGGCTAAACCCCTTTTGGCAGTGGCAGGCACAGCATAAGCGCGTTTGTTGCGCTTTGGCGGCGAATCGTAAGGGGCAAGCTTCACGGAAACCCGGTTTGAACCGCTGGCGCGCACAGGCCCAGCGGCGACAATCCGTCGCCCATTGCCAAGCCCAAGACCAAGCCAGCGCCCCCGTTCCCGATGAGCCAAGACGACCAGCATTTTGAGATGTGGTGGGACTGCCCCCACTGCCACGCCACCGGCCTGCTCGGCCTGACGCACCGCCACTGCCCTCATTGCGGCGCGGCGCAGGATGCCAGCCGGCGCTACTTTCCGCCCGAAGGCAAAGAGATCGAAGCCAAGCATCACCGCTACGTCGGCGCTGATTGGCAATGCGGTTACTGCGGCAGCCCCAACGCCGCCAGCGCCAAGTTCTGCATCAACTGCAGCGCGGGCCAAGATGGCAGCAAACCGGTGGCTCTGGTTCACGAAGGCGCCGACCAAAGCAGCCCACGCCCCTTGGCTGGCAGTGGAGCCAGCGCCGGCGCTGCTGCGACAAGCTCAGCGCCGCGCGCCCGGCATTGGCCCTGGGGCTGGCTCTTGGGCGCTGTGTTGCTGGCCCTGCTGGCCAGCGCCATCACCGCTTATCTGATGACACGCGACAATGAGGTCAGCCTGGTGGCCAAGTCCTGGGAGCGCAGCATCGCCATCGAGCGGCTGAACGAGCTGCGCGACTCCGATTGGTGCGATCAAATGCCCAGCGACGCCTATGGAGTGTGGCGCTCGCGTGAGCTGCGCTCGCACCGACAAGTGGCCGATGGGCAGACCTGCAGCAACGAAAGGGTCGACAACGGCGACGGCAGCTTCCGCTACCAAAAATCATGCATCACCAACTACCGCCAAGAGCCGGTCTATGACATGCGCTGCAGCTACAAAGTGCTGCGCTGGCGCACCGATAGGCAGGTCGTGGCCAATCAACTCAGCCATCCCGAGCCCACTTGGCCGACAGTCGATCTGCCCAGCCGTTTGTTTCAAAGCAAAAAAGTCGGCACCGAACGGCAAGGCGCTCAGACCGAACGCTATATGCTCAGCTTGCAAGGCCAAAGACTGCAAGACAGCTGGACTTGTACCGTCAAACCGGAGGTTTGGGCCAAGCTGAGCGTGGGCGCGCAGCTGACGCTGCCGGTACGGCTGCTTGGCGGCGCCGCTTGCGAGCGCCTGCATTGATAGCGGGCGCATAAGCTTCTAACAACTTTGTTGTTTAGAAAAATCCGCGCACTCTTTACAGTGCGCGGATGCCATCAACGCCTGCATCCATATCGGCCATCTCGGCCATCAAAAGCCCTGGCCTCGCCTCGCGCGGCTGGGTTGCGCTAGCGACTGGCCTGCTCTTGGTCGAGGCGCTGCTGGTGTTCGCTTGGACCCACCCGGTTCAGGAAGGCCGGCCGGCTCAAGCGTGGGCTGCGCTGCAGGCGCTCTGGATGATGGAAGTGGGCGGCGTGACGCTGGGCACGGTCGTGATGGTTGGCTTTGCGGCGCAGATCGTCGACGGCGCGATGGGCATGGCCTACGGCTTGTTGTCCACCAGCTTCTTGCTCAGCATCGGCGTGCCGCCGGCGGTCGCTTCGGCCAGCGTGCACATTGCCGAAATGGGCACCACCGGCGCCTCAGGCCTGGCGCACTGGCGTGCCGGCAATGTCAACGGGCGCCTGTGGCGCCGCCTGGTGCTGCCGGGTGCTGTTGGGGCGCTGCTCGGCGCGGCCCTGCTCTCGCAAATCGACGGCAAGGCCTTGCGACCCTTTATTGATGGCTATTTGCTGCTGGCCGCCTTGTGGCTGTTGGCCCAGGCGCTGCTCAAGCACAAGGTGCCGGCAAGCGACGCCAGCCCTTCACACAAGGCCACCGGCCTGGCGGCCAGTGCGGGCGGCTTTTTGGACGCGGTGGGCGGCGGCGGCTGGGGTCCGGTCGTCACCGGGAGCCTCTTGAGCCGCAGCGCCGACGCGCGCCGCATCATCGGCACCGTCTGCGCCGCCGAGTTTGTGATTGCCACCGTCACCGGCGTAGCGCTGGCCTTTGCGGTAGGCCTGATGCACTGGCAAATCATCGCCGCTCTGCTCTTGGGCGGCGTGATTGCCGCGCCGCTGGCGGCCCGCATGTGCGGCCTCTTGCCGCAGCGTGCGCTGCGCATCGCCGTCGGCCTGCTTTTGCTGGGCCTGTCGCTGCGGTCTTTGTGGAAAAGTTTCGCCGCTTAGGATGCTCTGCATAACTAAGCGCGAGTGGGTGCACACGCCGCTCGGAGCTATGCAGAGCCTCCCTTAGCGTCAATACACCTCGTGAATCAGGCGGAACGGGTAGTCGGGCTCCACATAGTCACCGCGCTTTTGGCGCTTGGGCAGTTTGACCTTTTCCTGCGGCAAGGTCTCGTGCGGGATGTTGCGCAGCACATGCTGAATGACGTTGAGCCGGGCGCGGCGCTTGTAGTCCGAGGGCACCACATACCAAGGTGCCCAAGAGCTGTCGCTGGCCTTGAACATATCGTCACGAGCGCGCGAGTAGTCAAACCAACGGCTATAGGACTTGAGGTCCATCTCAGTCAGCTTCCATTGCTTGCGGCCGTCTTCGATGCGGTCGGTCAGGCGGCGTGTCTGCTCCTCGGGGCTGACCTCCAGCCAATACTTCAGAAGAATGACGCCGGACGAGACCACCGCCTTCTCGAACGCCGGCACCGTGTTCAGGAACTCTTGCGTCTGCTGCTCGGTGCAAAAGCCCATCACCCGCTCGACGCCGGCGCGGTTGTACCAGCTGCGGTCAAAGATCACCACCTCGCCGGCCGCCGGCAGATGCTTCACATAACGCTGGATATACATCTGACTCTGCTCGCGCTCGGTCGGCGCGGGCAGCGCCACCACACGGAACACCCGCGGGCTGACCCGCTCGGTCAGCGCCTTGATAGTGCCGCCCTTGCCGGCGCCGTCGCGGCCCTCGAACAAGATGCAAACCTTCAAACCCTTGTGCTGCACCCATTGCTGCAGCACCACCAACTCGGCGTGCAGCTTTTCAAGCGCGTCGTCATAGTCGCGTGCGCCCATGGTCTTGGGTTTGCTCTCGGCTGGCGTGTCGGCCAAAGCCGCCATGGCGCTGCTCGCCACGACCTCGTCAAGCGCAGCGCCGCTCGCATGGCCCGCGGCGCTTCTGATTCTCTTCTTGCTTGCCATCTTCATTCCCTGCTGTTGGAGGTCACGGCTCAAAGGCCATGGCCAGGACGGCCTCATCAAGCCTCGGGAGCGCCCAGGCGGTCACCAAAGCGCTCACGTAGACGTTCCACCACCTGGCCCACCAGGGCGAGCGCCTGCTCGGGGCCAAGCGCCTCAATGGCCTTGGCTTGATCCGAGTAATGCAGCATCAAGAGCCCACGCAGTTTGCCAAAGGCGGCCGGCTTCTCCTTGCCGCAGACACTGATGTCACCGTGCAAGACACGCTCCAGCGCTCCCGGCGTTGCCAAGGGCAGCTCGCACATCAAAGCCAGCGTGACGATCTCTTTGTCGATCTCTTCGAAATGCATGGCCCAGCGGCCGCTGCGGTAGTCGGGTTCCAAGCTCATTGCTAACTCCCATGCTCATCGCTACACGTTGATCAGAGCCTCTACTGTAACGGCCAATACCGATGGCGCTACGTTGAGATGCTGAGGTAGCATGCGCCGAAATAAGTCGCTGGAGAGTATCTTGCCCAATATCCGGATGAAGTTATCGCCCGCTCAAGCGGCAACAATCTCCGCGCTTTGGCTGCTGGCCCTACCGGCCCAAGCCTCGGGGGCTCATAGTGGCCCCATGGTGGACACGATCGCCAACGCGATGTCCTGGTTCGTGATCTGCGTGATCCCGATCGCAGCCTTGGCGGCGTTCTGGATGGTGCATGTGATGCCGGAGAAGATTGCGCACAAGCGCCACCACCCGCAAACCAAAGCGATCCAGGTCTTGTGCCTGTTGTCGCTGGTCTTCGGCGGCTTGTTGTGGCCCTTGGCTTGGCTGTGGGCCTATACCAAACCGGTGTCTTACCGCGCGGCTTACGGGACCGACAAGCATGAGGACTACCACTTGGAGATGGCCCAGAAGCTGCGCGACGGCCTGCTCTCGGAGGACGAACGCCGCCATCTGCGCGACGAGCTCGACGTGATGCACAGCAAAGGCGCACTGGCACCTGAGTTGAAGAGCTTGCGCGACGAGCTGCACGCCCTCGAGGCCGGCCGCGTGACTACGGAGGCTAAAGCCTGATGGACGCCCTGCTGCTCGGCATTTACGCCTTCTTCGTCTGGTTGATTTTCTTCAAGTTCAAGTGGCTGCCCTGGACCACCACCTCGCAAGTGATCGTGGTGACGATTCCCATCGTGGCCTTGACCACTGCCATCATGCTGCTCAATGTGTTCGCGCCGTCGAGCAGCGATGTGCGGGTGATCAAGTACGTGATCAATGTGGTGCCGCAGGTCGGCGGGCGGGTCATCGACGTCCCCATTGAGCCGAACCGGCCGGTCAAAAAGGGCGATGTGCTGTTCCGCATCGACCCGACCAATTACGCGCTGACCGTGCGCGCGCTGGAGGCCCAACTGGCCAATGCCCAGGCCAACTCGCGCGAGTTGGATGAGCAGGCCGGCGGCGCAGCGGCGGGCGTGGACGCCGCACGCGGCGGCGTCAAGCAGGCCGAGGCACGCATCCGCGAGGTGCAGGTGCGCATGGAGCTGGCGCGCCGGCGGGTCGCCGAGAACACCGAGCTGGTGAAGACCGGCGCCGGCGACCGCTTCACGCTGGAAGCCGCCGAAACCGACGCCAAGGCCTTGGAGGCGCAACTCGACACCGCGCGCGGCGTGCTGGCCCAGTCACGTGCCGCCGAGGCACAGGCCTTGGCCAGCCAGCGGCAGATTCGCCAGCGCATCGGCGGCAAGGTCGGCGATGAGTTTGCACCAGTGGCGCAGGTGCGCGCCCAGCTGGAAAACGCGCGCTGGCAATTGGCGCAAACCGTCGTAACGGCCCCCGCCGACGGCTACGCCATCAATGTGCAGCTGCGCCCGGGCAGCTTCACCGCCGCCTTCCCGATCACGCCGGCGCTGACCTTTGTCGAAAACACGACCCAGGTGATCGCCCTCTTCCATCAGAACGAGCTGCATCAGGTGCAGCCCGGCAACGAGGCCGAGTTCATCCTTCCTACCCACCCCGGCCATGTCTTCAAGGCCAAGGTCGATTCCATCGTCTGGGCGCAGGGCCAGGGTCAGGTCGGCAACAGCACCCAACTGCCAACCACCGGCTATGGCCCGATCGCGCCAGGGCGCTTTCCGGTCAAGTTGATCGTGGATGCGGCCGATGCCGACACCTTCCTGGCCGCAGGCGCGATCGGCGACGGCGCCATCTTCACCGACGGCATGGCGCCACTGCACATCTTGCGCAAGGTCTTGCTGCGCGTCAGCACCAAGGTCAACTACCTTGTGTTGAAGCTGCATTGAACGGGCTGCCCGCGATGAAATTCACCCTCACCGGCATCACTTCAGCAGCCGCCGCTCTGCTGCTTGGAGGCTGCACACTGCAAAGCCCGCCCAGCAGCAGCCAACTCGCCGAACTCGAACTGGCGCATGCCAAAGCTCCGCAGGAATGGCGCGCAGGTGGTTCGGCGGGCAAGCTCGAAGCCGGCTGGTTGGCAAGCTTCAATGACCCGCGCTTGAACGCCTTGGCCGACGAAGCGCTGGCCTATAACCAGGACTTGCGCGTGGCGGCCAGCCGGGTCGAGATCGCCGCTGTGGCGCTGCAAGCGGCCGGCGGTGGGCTCTACCCGGAGGTCAATCTGCTCGGTCGCAGCGGCGGCAAGGTCAATAACGGCGGCAGCCAGCTGTCCGGCCTGATCTTGCAGGGCTCCTGGGAAATCGACCTTTGGGGGCGTTTGCGTTATGGCCAGGCCGCCGCCGATGCGCAATACCAGTCGGCCCAAGCCGACCAGCGCTTCGCCAGTCAGTCGCTGCTGGCCACGCTCGCCAAGGCCTGGTTCCTGGCCGCCGAAGCGAGCCGCCAGCTGGGCCTCAACACCGAGATGCAGCAAGCCGCTGAAAAGCTGGCCCAGCTGGCCGAGGACAGGCGCCGTGTCGGCGTGGGCTCCGAGGCCGAAGTGGCTTTGGCCCTGGCCAATCTGCACGGCCTGCGGGATGGTGGCGAGCAGATCAAACTGTCTTTGAGCCAATCGAAGCGGGCCTTGGAAATGATCTTGGGCCGCTACCCGGCGGCCGAGATCGAGCTGCCGACCGAGCTGGCCAGCCTGCCGCCGTTGCCGCCAACAGGTCTGCCGTCCGAGTTGCTGGAGCGCCGGCTGGATGTGATCGCGGCCGAACGCAAGGTCGCAGCCGCCTTTGCGCGCAGCGGCGAGGCGAGCGCGGCGCGCCTGCCCAGGCTGTCGCTGACGGCGGCGTTGTCCACGGTGTCGAGCAGCATCTTCGTGCTGCAAGAACGCGACCAACCCAGTTTTGGCGCCGGCGCCTCGGTGCTGGTGCCGCTCTTGAACGGCGGCCAGCTGCAGGCCCAGGTGGAGCTGCGCGGCCTTGAACAAAAGCAGGCGGCAGCGGCCTTTGCCGCAATAGCGCAACGAGCCTTCAATGAGGTCGAGACGGCGCTGGCCAATGAGGCCGCGCTGGCCAAACGCGAGCCCTTGCTGCGCCAGGGCTTGAGCGAGAACCAGCGCGCCCTGGGTCTGGAACATGAGCGTTATCAGGTTGGCTCGCGCGATCTGCGCAGCGTCCAGCAGCAGCAACTGGAGACGCTGGGCGCCAGCATGAGCTTGCTGCGACTGCAATCGGAGCAGCGCCTGCAACGCGTACAGCTGCATCTGGCGCTGGGCGGCGAGGTGTTGGGGCCTAAGTAGGCCGCAGTTTGCGGCCGCGTCGATCGGGTCTTGCCGTACTTCGTCAGACGCAACCGTACTTCATCGGTCGGCCGCGCCCTGGGCCCACAGCGGGACGGATGATGCGGCCATCTACCAACAGCTGGAGCGCTTGATGAGGACCGAAAAACAGACAGGCCGATTGATGGGAGGGCTCTTGTTGACCGCTATGTTGCTGGGCCTGTGGAACAACTTCGGCCTCACCACTGCTATCTTCGCCGAACCGGGCTGGCTCCAAAACGGCGCGCAAGTGCCCGCGCTGTTTGGCGCCAGCGCGGTGCTGGGCATCGTCACCAGCCTGATGATCATGGCCGCCGCCATTCTGGCCTGGCCCATCCTGCGCCAGACCAGCCCTTCGCTGGCGCTTGCCTATGTCATGCTGAGCGCCATCGTCGTCGCGACCAGTGCGGTGGAACAGGCGAACTTTCTGGCCATGCGCGCCCTGAGCCTGCAATACGCGAAGAATCCGGGGCTGGACCCGGCGCTGTTCGAAGTGATGCGCGGCATGGTCGGGGCCGCCCGCCACGGCATCCACTACATCGACAAGCTGATCGGCGGCACTTCGGTTTTTGTGTTGTTCCTGGCCCTGTTCCGCTCCAACTTGGTGCCGCGCATCATCCCGGCAATCGGGCTGGTGGCCGCACCCATTCAGATGGTGGGCATTTGCTCGGCGCTGTTCATGCAGCCCATGAACCTCGCCGTGCTGGCGCCGATCGCCTTGATGCTGCTGGTCTTGAGCCTGACGCTGCTGCTCAGAGGCTTCACGCCCAAGGCGCTGGCTCGCCCCGCCTAAGCTCGGCTCACAGCAAGGCCGCCAAGTAACGCAGGCCTTGCTGCGTGATGAAGGCAAAGACATAGGGCGGTTCCTGCAGGACGAAAAGGCTCTGAACCACCTTAGCCCGTCCACGCCGAAGCGGCATGAAACGGCGGCGGCGATGCGGGCTATGGCCTGGCTGTTGCTGACGACTGCGTTCCTTGTCGTTGGCGTTCTTGAGGTCGGCGCAGCCCACCTTCATGGGCCCAAAGCCACCTCGGATGGAATGCAGCTGGCTTTTGAAAATCTAGTCGAGCAGCCACCTAAAACGAGCGTGAGCGGATATGCTGAAACAAGCGCCGTCATGCAAAACCCCTGTGACCTGCAACACTGAAATCAGAAGTCGCTGTCCACGCGATGCACCGCACTCTGCCGCGTTGCGAATGCTTGCGATGCCACTTGGCATCGCTGTGCTTCGCGCCTTGCATTGCACGCTGCCTCGCGCGTCCCTCGACTCCCATTTCAGCGTTCCAGGCCACTAGCCGTCTCGACTTCATGGACATGCAAGCAAGCCAAAGTGCCAGGGAAACGCAGCCACAGCAAGGCAAGACCACGACATTTCGGCTCTATGCCGGCGCCAGCACCATTGTCCTGATCGCGCTGCTGGCCGCCCTCTATGCCGCTTGGCATCTGCGCCAGGAGATGGAGGCCCGGCTGAACGGCGGCACCCAGCATCTGGCTCGGGCGTTGGAGGGTACGTTTGATGGGCTGATCGACACCTTGGACGTTGCCCTGCAGGCCGCAGCCGATGAGATCGAGCATCAGCAGGCCGGCGGCACGCCGGACCCGCAAGAGATTACCGCGCTGCTGAGCCGCCAGCAGCAGCGCGTGCCCCATGTGGCATTCTTGCGAGCCACGGACGAGTTCGGTCAGGTGATCTACGGCCTGGATGCCCCGTCGACCAAGGCCTCCATGGCCGACCGCGAGTTTTTCGTTCACTTGCGTGATGACGCCAGCCTGGGCCTCTATGTCGCCAAGCCCGTCGTCGGCCGCATTGACAAGCGCTTGCTGTGGACCTTTGCGCGCCGCATCAAGCGTGCGGACGGCGGCTTCGGCGGCACCGTTTACGCGTCCATCGCACTGGCTGACTTGGAGCAGATGCTGGCGCAGATCAAAATGGCGCCCGGCGGATCGATCGCCTTGCGCGACCGGGATTTGGGCTTGATGGCGCGGCAGACCTTTGGCCACGACAACCCGATTGCCTTGGGCACACGACTATTGTCTGAACCCGCCTTGCAGGCAATGCGGCTCAAGCCCGAAGAGGGCAGCTATATCAGCGATGGCTCCAGCCTCGATGCACTGAGCCGCAGCTATTCCTACCGGCGCAGCCAGAAGTATGGCTATCTGGTCAACGTCGGGCTGGCGCGTGAGCAAGAGCTGGGACATTGGCGCACCCAGGCCTTGATCCTCGGCGCGCTGGTCGCGGCCCTCGCCTTTGCTTTGTTCAAGCTGGTGCGGCAGATGAATCTGACCATGCGGCAGCAGAACGAATTCATCGCTTCGATGCAGGCCAAAGAAGCCGCCTTGCGGGCTGAACACCAGGCCTTGATGGATGCCGAAGCGCAGCATCTCAATTTGCTGAGAAAGCTCGATGCAGGCATCGTCGTCCACGCCCCCGACACCCGCATCCTTTTCAGCAACGCCCGCGCGGCCGAGATTCTGGGTCTGTCCGATGAACAGATGCAGGGCCGCATGGCGATTGATCCGGCCTGGTGCTTTCTGGACTTAGCGGGCGTGATCTTGCGGCCCGAGCAATACCCGGTCAGCCTGGTGATCCAAACCGGTGAACCCTTGCGGGATATGGAGTTCGCCATCAAGAAGCCGAGCCAACAATCACTGACCTGGGTCTCGGTCTCGGCCTTTGCCGACCTGGATGCGCAGGGGCGCATCGACAAGGTGGTGGTGAACTTCTATGACATCAGTGCCCGCAAGGCGGCTGAATTCGTCTGGCGTTTCGCCTTTGAAAGCGCCGGCGATGGCGTCTGGGACCTCAATCTCGAAACCGAGGAGGCCCATTACTCTCAGCGCTACCAGGAAATGCTGGGTTATGTAGACGGCGAATTTCCGCGCACCCATCAGGCCTGGATGGAGCTGATCCACCCCGACGACAAGCCCCGCTTGCTGCAGATCATCGACGACTATCTGCAGCGACGCAGCGAGGCCTATGCGGCGGAGTACCGGCTGCGCTGCAAGAACGGCGACTACAAGTGGATTTATGCGCGCGGCAGCGTGGTCAGCCGCAGTGCCGAGGGGCAGCCGCTGCGCATGGTCGGCACCCACACCGACATCAGCGCCCTGAAGGCGGTTGAAGAAAAAATCTGGCTGCAGGCCAACTACGACGGCCTCACGCATCTGCCCAACCGGCAGCTGTTCCATGATCGGCTCGAGCAGTTAATCAAAAAGGCGCAGCGGGACCAAGAGCGCGTTGCGGTGCTATTCATCGATCTCGACCACTTCAAGGAGGTCAACGACACGCTGGGTCACGATGTTGGCGATGAATTGCTGGAGGAAGCCGCCTTGCGCATCAAGGACTCGGTGCGCGACTGCGACACCGTGGCCCGCCTCGGCGGCGACGAGTTCACCGTGCTGCTGCCGGAGCTGCATGACCTGGCCGTGATCGGCGCCCTGGCGCAGAAGATCATCGAACGGGTCTCCTTGCCCTATCTGCTGCGCGGCGCCGAACTTCATGTCTCGGCCAGCATCGGCATCGCCATCTATCCGGACGACGCGACCACGGTGATCGACTTGACCAAGAACGCCGACCAGGCCATGTATGTGGCCAAGGGCCAGGGGCGTCACTGCTTCCGTTTCTTCACCCGCGCCATGCAGGACGACGCCTTGCTACATATGGTGCTGGCCAGCGATCTGCGCCATGCCTTGGGCGCCGGGCAACTGACGCTGCACTACCAGCCTATCGTTGATCTGGCCGGCGGCAGCGTCCGCAAGGCCGAGGCCTTGCTGCGCTGGCTGCATCCGACGAGGGGCCAGATTCCGCCGAGTCAATTCATTCCCATTGCCGAAGAGACCGGCCTGATCAACCCGATCGGTGCCTGGGTGATGCGTCAGGCCATCGCGCAAGTTGTCGATTGGAAGCAGCGGCTGGGGGTTGAGCTCCAAATCAGCGTCAACAAATCGCCGGTGCAGTTTCTGGCGGATCAGCATCAGCAGGAAGACTGGCTCATCCTGTTGGAGCAGCTGGGCCTGAGCGGCAGCGACATCGTGGTCGAAATCACCGAGGGCGTCTTGATGGACAACGATATGCGTGTCGCTGCCCGGCTCTTGGAATACCGCGACCTGGGGGTTCAGGTCGCAATTGACGACTTCGGCACCGGCTATTCCTCACTGTCTTACCTGAAGAAACTTGATGTCGACTTTTTGAAGATCGACCAATCCTTCACCCGCAATCTGGCGCCGGATTCGCACGACCTGTCGCTGTGCGAAGCGATCGTGGTGATGGCGCACAAGCTGGGCATACAGGTCATCGCCGAGGGCGTCGAGACCGAGGCGCAAAGAGACCTGCTGCGCCAAATCAACTGCGACTTTGCGCAAGGCTATCTGTTTGCCAAGGCGCTGCCGGCCCTGGAGTTCGAGCAGCTGTTCTTGCAGCCAGCGCCGGCTCGGTAGCGGGGCTTATCTCAGGTGGCCTTACGCGGCCTGCAGCCGGCGAGCCCGCCTGCGCTTATGTGCACCCCAGGCCACATGGCCGAGCCAGAACAGCAGCAAGCCCAATATCAGCAGCGCCGGGACATTCAGCAGGCCGGACTTTTGCACCGCCTTCGGGAAGACCTGCTGCTGCCCCAGGAAGAGCGAATTGGCCGCGATGAACAAGGCCACCGTCATGCGCCAAAGATGGCGGGCAAGCCGCGTGGCGCCAGTGACGCCGCGATTCAAGATCAAACGCAGGTCACCGACTGCCGCCAAACTACCGATGATCATGAACATCACAAAGGCCGCGCCCGGCTGGCCATCCAGCATGCCGCGCGGATTCTGCGAGGCCAGCCAGAAGAAGTAGGCGCCCGCAACGGTGACGCTCAAGGAGGTCAAAAGCAGGCCGTAGTCGAAGCGTCCGATCTGGCCCGGCTTGCGCTTGACCGCCATCCATGAGCTCAAGACCAAGTAGAAGGTCAGGATGCCGGCAATCACCGAGGCCCGCTCGGGCGTCGGCAAAAACGGCGCCACGACGGCACCGATGCCGGACATGATCAGCATCGAAGCGACAAAGATCTTGCCGATCAGGCGGTGCAGGTCGGTGCCCTTTCGGCACACAAAAGCGGCCGTACCAGACAAGAGGCCGACGCTGCCGGCGCCGATGTGCAGGTAGAGCACCGCTGCAGCGGCGGCGTGAACCAGGGCGGAACTCTCGGGGGCGATGTAAAGGACGGTCATTTTTTAATAACTCCGTAATTCAGAGGATTGCGTCTATTGCGCTGTTTACTTGGGCTGCCGCTCGAAGAAGGCCCAGATCATGGCCGGGCCGTTCGGCTCCATCGGCGAGGGGCCCAAGAGCCGCGGGCGCTTCGAGTAAGGCTGCGGCAGGCCGTGCCCTCCGCCGTGAATGCTCACCAGTTCCACCTCGGCCTTGCCACCCTGGCTCCAGAGGTTCTGCTCAACGCGCACACCCTCGGCGACGGTTTGCTCGCTGGTCTGGGGTGACCCGGTCAGCTGAGCCCAATCGGCGAAATACTGTGCCGAAGCACGTGAGGAAACAATCGGGCCGCCCTTGTAGAACAGACCCAGCAGACTGATCTCGCCGCCGGCATAGGGCACCAGCGGGTCCTCGCTGCCGTTCATGATCATCACCGAAGTGGCTTTTTGCGCCGCCGGCTGGCATTGGAAGTTCTCAGGCGCCGGCACATTGGCGACCACGGCGGCCACGGCCTTGTAGCGGCTAGGCTGCTCCAGCGCCAAACGCATCGCCATCGAGCCGCCGTTGGAAACGCCGGTCGCAAACACGCGCGCCGGGTCGAGCGACAGCTCGGCGACTAGCTTATCGACCAGCGCGGCCAAGTAGCCCACATCGTCGCCTCTGACGCCGTTCAGCTCCTTGTCACCGATGCGGCTGCAGTCGTTCCAGTCGGAAGCGAAGGACTTGGGGTAGACGAGGGCGAAGCCATGCTGATCGGCCAGGCGCTCGAAGGCGTAGCCGGTGCCGATGCGGATTCGGCCGGGGCCTTCACCCGAGCCATGCATCACCAAGACCAGCGGCGCGCCTTTGGGCAAGTCCTTAGGCACATAGGTCCGGTAGCCGCGCTTGACGCCGGCCACGTCGATCTCGCCCTTGCTCAAGTTGCCGGACAGCTGCGGCAGTTCCGGATCAGGTGTGTAAAGAAAGTAGGCGAACAGGCCGGCCAGCACGGCCAGCAGGGCGAGTAGGCCCAAGAAGCCTCGCAGCAGGAATCGGAGAATTCTTTTCATAACCGTGCTTCTTGTGTATTGACGGGGCCGACTGTGCCCTTGTAGCCCGCTCGTGGCCAAGCGACGCCGGACCGGCGACGGCCTTGCCGGGACGAGCGACGCCCCGCAACGACCAATTGCAACCAATCGCGCTGGCATTAACTTTCCCGATTCGGGCGCCGCTCGTCCCGCCGCATCGTGCCTGAAAGCCTGCGCATCGTCGCTCGTCCGAGAGCCTGCTTGGACGAGCCGACGGCTCAACACAATGGCCCTGTCCTTAGAAATTTAACCACCCACTTTACCGAGAGCCCGATCATGAATACGCCTTTCATCTCCCATCGCGGCAGCCGCAGCATCGTCAACGCTATCGCCGCTCTGACCTTGTTCAGTACCTTGGGCACGGCCCAGGCCGCCGTCTTCAAAGATGCGCAGCTCGAGTCACTGCAAGATGCCGGCAAGTTTGTCGAGCTGGAGCAACTCGCCCAGACCCGTTTGAAGGCCAACGCCGCCGATGCCGAGGCCAGCGCGGCTTTGTCCTTGGCTCTGAGCTTCAGCGACGCCGGCGACGGCAAACGCCTCGAAGCCGGCGCCAAGCAGGCCAAGCTGTGCGTCGAGCAGCACCCGAACATGGCGGTTTGCCATGTGGCCTCGGCGCAGAGCCTCGGTTTGCAGATGATCAATATGGGCATGGCCAAGGCCATGCGCAATGTGGGGACCTTGAAAGAGTCCTGGATCCGCGCACTGGAGTTGGACCCCAGCAGCTTCACGGCCCGGGTGCAGCTGGCCAAGCTCTATCTGACGGTGCCCGGCATGATGGGCGGCAGCGTGTCCAAGGCCAAGGAGCTGGAGGCCGCCGTGCGCAGCAGCCAGCCCGAAACGGCGCGCATCATCCGCGTCAATATTGCCGCCGAAGACAAGAAATGGGCCGAAATGGAGAGCGAGTTGCTGGGCGCCAAGCCGAGCAAGGATGGCGCCATGCAGGACGAGCTGCGCGAAGCCACCATGCAATTGGCGCGAGTCTTTTTGAAGGACAACAAGGATTTGGCCAAAGCCAAGAGTCTGTATGAAGGCCTGCACCGCGATCAGCCGAACAAGGCCAGCGGCAGCTATGGCCTGAGCCGGGTCTTCGCCGCGCAGGGCCAAATGGACGAGGCGATTCGCCACCTGGAGCGGGCCAGGACGCTGAACGGCGCCGACGAATTGCCCGTCGACCACCGCCTCGGTGACGCCTATCTGGCCAAGGGCGACAAGGCGCAGGCCAAGGCCGCATACGAGCGCTTCATTGCCAACAAGCGGGCCAACCCGGCCAATGTCGAAGACGCTCGCAAGAGCCTGGCCAAGCTCGGCTGAAGGGGAATTCCAATGAGCGATCAAGACCTTCCACTCTGGCGCCTGAATCTGTTGCGCGCCTTCTATTTGCTGATCACGGTGGGGCTGGCAAGCAGTTGGGGCCCGAGCATGCTGCAGCACACCGACCTTTGGGCGCAGCGCCGGGGTGAGTTGGGCGCGATGTTGATCGGCCTGGCCATATTCTGTGTATGGGGGCTGCGTTACCCCTTGCAGATGTTGCCGCTGCTGATTTTTGAGCTGATCTGGAAAGTCCTCTGGATCTTGGCCATCGCCTACCCGCTGTGGCTGAGCGGGGCGGTCACGCCGGGCGTGGAAGCGTCCTTCTATGCCTGCTTGGCCGGGGTGGTGCTGACGCCGCTGGTGCTGCCGTGGCGCTATATCGTGCACCACTACTTCCGCAAGCCCGCTCAGCGCTGGCGTTAGTCGCCACTACAGCGACCACTGTTTCGACCTGCCCACCATTCACTCGAGTATTCTGCCGTGATGCATTCCACCGCCAATGCCCAACTCAGCCCTCCGATGCCGCAGCCCGATTGGCGAGCCCTGTTCGGCTGGCGCCGCGTGCGCACCGTCGTCATCATCTGCACCCTGCTGACTCTTTTGCTCAACCTCACCTACGCGAGCTTGACTTTTCGTTTGCCGATGCGGGTGTTCGGCACCGGCTTGGTCGTGCTGCTGGCTTTCGGTCTGACTGAGCAATGGCCTCGCCGATTGCCGAATTGGCTGGCGCGCTGGGCGCTGCAGGTGGCGGCAGTCGGCTTGGTGGTGCCGGTCACGGTGTTCCTCTTCTACAAACTCGGCACCGACGCGGGTGCGCCGGAATTCTGGAAGGAGGAGAAGCGGCTCTTTGGCTTCATGCTGATGAGCCTCTCCGGCATGCTGGTGGCACCTTGGACCGCGCTGACTGCCCTCTTACGCCAACGTGAGGCCAAAGTGGAAGAACAAGCGATCGACTTCGAACTGGAGCGCAGCGAGATGGCCCGCCAAGCGCTGGACGCGCGCATGCGCCTGCTCAGTGCGCAAGCACAGCCGCATTTTTTGTTCAACACCCTGGCCAATGTGCAGGCGCTGGTGGAAGCCGGCTCACCGCGCGCGCCGCAGCTCCTGCAAAGCCTAACGTCTTATCTGCGCGCCGCTGTGCCCAGGCTGGATGGTTCGGCCAATACGCTGGGCCAGGAGCTGGAATTGGTGCGAGCCTATCTGGAGCTGATGCAGATGCGCATGCCCGACCGCCTCGCCTTTGACCTGCATGTCGGCAGCGGCGTGCATCTCTTGCGCTGCCCGCCGATGACGCTGTTGACCCTGGTGGAAAATGCCGTTCAGCATGGCATTGACCCGAGCGAAGAAGGCGGCCGCATTGATGTCAGCGCCGAGTTGCTAGGAGACGGTCGCTGCCGCTTGACGGTCACCGACACCGGCGTCGGCCTGCAGGCAACCGGGCGAGGCCTGGGCACCGGCCTGGCGGCTTTGCGCGAACGCCTGCATTGGGCCTATGGCGGCAGCGCGACGCTGGACTTGAGCGAGGTGGAGCCGCATGGCGTGCAAGTTAGGATTGAATTCAAGATCGAGCCGAAATGAGCACAAACATCACCGCCCTGATTGCCGACGACGAACCGCTGCTGCGCGAGATCCTGGAAGCGCGCTTGGCCGCCGCCTGGCCGGATTTGAAAATCGTCGCGCAAGCGCGCAATGGCCGGCAAGCGCTTGAGCTGTTCGAGCAACATCAGCCGACGATTTGCTTCTTGGACGTGCATATGCCGGGCCTGAGCGGCATCGAGGTGGCGCGCCAGATCGGCAAGCGTTCGCATCTGGTGTTCGTGACCGCCTTTGACCAATACGCGCTGGATGCTTTTGAGCATGGCGTGCTGGACTATCTCGTCAAGCCCGTCACCGCCGCGCGCTTGGCCGAGACCGTGACGCGGCTGCAAGCGCGCTTGCAAACAGCGCAACCGGCCGTGCACACCGAGGCGCTGCTGGCGCAATTGGCCGAGCGGCTCAAGCTCGACCAGCCGGAGCCGATGCGCTGGGTGCGCGCGACGGTCGGCAGCTCCTTGCGGATGATTCCGGTTGACGATATCGATTACCTGAAGAGCGACACCAAATACACGCTGGTCGCCTACCGCGATGAGGGTCAGGCCGCCGAAGCCTTGATACGGATGCCTCTGAAAGACTTGGTCGCGCAACTCGACCCCCAGCAGTTTGCCCAGGTGCATCGCTCGGTCGTCGTCAATCTGCGCTCGATTCGCCGCGTCACCCGGGGCGACAACGAGACCGCCGACATCGAACTCAAAGGCCGCAGCGAGCGCCTGCCGGTGAGCCGCAGCTATTTGCAGTTCTTCAAGGAGATGTAGGCCCCGGCCTGCCGAGCGTTGCTGCTGAAGTTCCTATTTCAGGCTTCGTTCATCGGCGGCCCTCTGCCCGAGAATGCCTTCCAAATCCGCTGAGCAATTCAAACGAAGCTGACTCCAACACCGTCATCAATCCCTCGCATGCAAGGAAATGCAGGCTCTTGCCTTTTGCATGCCGTTCGCTGCAGGGGCTCAGCCGGACGTGGATGTTATGGTTCGATCTGCCGAGAATGCTCCCGCAGCCGAACTGGACTCGACCCATGCCCCACGACACCGCAAGCGGCTCACAAGCTATCGCGGGCTTGACTTGCCGCTCCTGTGCAACACCGCTGCAAGGTCCGTTCTGCCATGCCTGTGGCATCAAGGCACCACGCCTGCCGCTGACGCTGCCCGGCATGTGGCAGGACTTTACCGAGCGGGTGCTGCATGTCGAAAAGAGCCTCAAACGCACGGTCGGGCATCTGTGCTGGCAGCCGCAGCAGGTGTTCAAAGCCTTTATGCAGGGCCAGCGCCTGCGCTACACCCATCCGCTGCCGTTTTTGGTCGCCATTGCCACGCTCTGTGTGCTGTTGAGTCATTTTTACGGCGACGCCTACTTCGACGCCTATCGGGTCAAATTGCTGCAACAGGTCTGGGGCAGCCTGTCGCCGGCACGCAGTGCGCTCTACGCCCAACTCAATTTGTGGCTAAGCCTTTCAATGCCCTATTGGATGCTGGTCTTCACGCTGCCCAGCGCCGGTTTGCTGCGCTTGCTGTTCCCGAGGCAGGGCTTCACCGTCGCCGAGGCTTGGGCGGTAGGCCTGTACGGCATCGCCATGGCCATGTTGTTGGACTTGGCTGTCAGCGGCCTGGGCCAATGGGCACAGATGCCCATGCTGCGGCTGCAAATCATCACCGATGCGATGTTGCTGCTGATCTCCATCGCCTACTACCTGGCCTGGCTGGGATTCAAACCCTGGACGCTGCTGCGGGTAGTGGCAGCCTGCCTGTTTGGCTTTGCGCTGATGAACCAGCTGCAGGAAATGATCATTTACAGGATTGCGGCCTGGCTGCCCGGCCTGCAATGAACCCGCGGTGTGACCTGGGGTCAGGCCCGATGTGATGCGTCACATGTCGGCGTTATGCTCGCGCCGCACCCCAATCTACCGATTGCCCTCTCATGCACACAATGCCTGCCCCCACGATGGAGCCCTTGAGTGGTTACCGCGAACTGCCCAGCACCACCATGCTGGATCACGCCCGCAGCAACTATCAAAACCTGCTGCGCCGCCGTACCGTACGCGACTATGACAGCCGGCCCGTCGACCGCGCCGTGATCGAGCAATGCCTGCTTGCCGCCGGCACCGCACCATCGGGCGCTAATCAACAGCCCTGGCATTTCGTTGTGATCACCGATGCGCAGCGCAAGGCGCAGATTCGCGCCGCTGCCGAGGAGGAAGAACGCAGCTTCTACAGCGGCCGCGCGCCGGAGGAATGGCTGCGCGCGCTGGCGCCGCTGGGCACCGACGCCAGCAAGCCTTTTCTGGAAGAAGCGCCGGTCTTGATCGCGATCTTTGCGCAGAAATACGGCATCGATGAAAACGGCGAGCGTTTCAGCCATTACTACGTGCCCGAGTCGGTCGGCATCGCCACCGGCTTCTTGATCAGCGCTCTGCATGACGCCGGCCTGGCCACCCTGACCCACACGCCCAGCCCGATGGGTTTCTTGAGCAAGCTGTGCGGCCGCCCCGACGCCGAGAAGCCGGTCATCTTGTTGGTGGTGGGCTATCCCAAGCCCGGCTGCCTGGTGCCCGTGCATGGCGGCATCAAAAAGCCGCTGGAGGCGATCAGTACCTGGCTCTAAAGGCTGAGGCTTGGGCGCGTGCACAATAGCCGCCCATGCTGCCGACACCCTTCCACTTTCCCGCGCTGGATGTCCCCACCCTGCTAACCGTCTACCAGATGGTGGCAACCCTGATGATGTTGGTCACGGTTGGCGGCGCCTGGGGAACGCGGGGCCGTTACGGCATGTGGTTTTGGGCGGGCGCCTTTGCCAGCGTCGCGCTGGCCCAGCTTGTACGCAGCTGGCTGCTGGCCGTGGCGCCCCCCAGTCTGCTGACCATGACTGTCGGCCATATTGGCGGCGTGCTTTCCAGCGTTTTGGTGTTGCTGGGGGTGCGCGCCTTCCTGGGTCTGCCGTTGCGCTGGCAGCCTGCGGCCTTGTTCGCCGGCTTGGTCGCGTTGGGCTCGGTGAGCGCCTTGACCCTGGGTCAGCCGCTTTGGGTCTCGCTGTCTTTGACCTTGAGCGCCAGCGCCTTGCTGCGCTGCTTCGCACTGCGGCACATTTTCCGTGCGTGGCGCGTCCAGGGGGGCTTTGCGCTGAGCTTGATGCTGCTCGTGCTGGGCCTGTCGGTGGCGGCCCACGCCCTGCGCGCCCTCACCTCGTCGCCGGGTTTTGCAGGCTCGTCGGAGCATGCCGTCGCCACCAACAGCGTATGGCTGCTGGTTTTCATCGCCTTGCTGATTGCCCAGGCCTTCGCCGTCCTGCTGCTGCTCAATAGCGAGCTGCAACGCAGCCTCTGGTCGATGATAGAGATCGACCCCTTGACCGGCCTGCTCAACCGGCGCGGCCTGAAGAACCGCGTCGGCCGCCTGCGTCAACGCGGCGCCGGCGACAAGGCCGAGCTCGGCATGGTGGTCGCGATGATTGATTTTGATCACTTCAAAGACATCAATGACCGCCACGGCCACGCCGCCGGCGACGCCGTGCTACGCGGCCTGGGCAGACTGCTGCTCAGCCATGTGCGGCCCAATGATCTAGCCGTGCGCATGGGCGGGGAGGAGTTTGCGGTGGTCTGGCAAGAAGTCAGCGCCGAGGACGCGGTCAAGCTGGCCGAGCGCTTGCGCCTAAGCGTCGCCGACGAGATCTTCAGCACCGAAGCCGGCGCCATCCAATGCACGGTCAGCATTGGCATTGCGATGCCGCGCAGCCAGGATGAAGCGGTCGACGACCTGCTCGGCCGCGCCGACGCCGCGCTGTACAAGGCCAAACGCGAGGGCCGCAACCGGGTCGAGCGGGCCTATTGAGGTGCAGTGAGGCGGCTTGAATCGGCGTCTGCCGGGGCAGGATAACCGGCCGAAAGCCCCGGCTCATCGGCGCTTTGTCAATTTGGGGCCACCCTATCATCACGGGAACTAACGCTCCACAGACCCTCGCCATGCACAGCCCCTTCCCCTCCGCGTCCAGTTTGCCGGGCCGCAGCGTGCGGCGCAGCGTCAAGGCGGGTATATCGCTGCTTGGGGCCGCGCCCGCCTTGGCATTGAGCCTGCTTTGCGCCCTGACGCTGAGCGCCTGCGGCGGCGGGGGTGGTAGCGCCGACAGCGGCGGCAGCCCGAATCCCGGCACCACGACCCCTGGCGTCACGACCTTCACCGTGACGCCCACGCTCAACGGTGTCGCGGCCCTGGGCGCGCCCCTGACCAATGCCCAGGTCAAGGTGATGGACGGTAACGGTGCGGTCGTCGGCTCGGCCAGCACCCGCCCCAGCGACGGCTCCTACAGCCTGAGCCTCAGCAACAAGGTCTTGAAAGCGCCGCTGCTGGTGCAAGTCAGCGGCATTGACGCGGCCGGCAACCCGCAGGTGCTGCATTCGGCCGTCCCCATCATGGACGCGGCCAAGCCGGCCATGACGGCCAATATCACGCCGCTCAGCAATGCCATCGTGGCCCTGGCCCTGGGCAGCGACCCTCAGCCGGTGTTTGCCAGCTCGGCGGCCAGCGCGGCGGCCATGGCCGCGCCCGCAGCTTCGGCCGCCAGCGCGGCCGGCGAGTTCGTCAAGAGCATGATCAAAACCCAGCTCAGCGACCTCAAGTTCACCAACGCGGCTGCGCTGGACCTGCTCGGCGATGCCAGCTTTGCGGCCGACAAGAGCGCGCAAGATCTGCTGCTGGAATCCTTGCGCGTACAGCTGAGCAAGAACAACAAGGGCGTCGAGCAACTGCTGATCAGCAACAAGCTCAGCACCAGCCCCACGCCCGAGGTCCAAGTGAGCTTGGCTGCGGCCCAAACCGAGTTGCTCAAAACCACCGGCGGCACGCCGGCCACGGCCATCACCTCGACGCTGAAGCTGGCCTCGACCGCCAAGGCGACGCTGGACAATCTGCCCCTGCTGGACGAGTTGGCCAAGGGTCTGAACGCCTTGATCTCGCAGGGCAAGACCGCCGCTGACTTCAAAGCGGCCGCCCAGCTGAGCGCCTACACCCAGCACAACAGCGGCGACAAGGACGCCATCGCCGCCAAGCTGGCCGACTTTGCAATCAAAAAGGGCCAACTGGGCCGCTTCATGGTGACCGGCTGCGCCGACGACGCACTGCTGGTGGGTCTGTGCAAAAAGGTGCTGGTGTCGGCCAATGTCAGCGATGCCAGCGGCGCTTTGCTGGCCCAGTTCAGCGATGCCGTTTCCTTCACCAAGGGCGCCAATGCCACCACGCCGGGCCAATGGGGCCTGGTCGGCAATGGCAAGGGCTTTGCCGTCAACGTCTACCCGGTCAGCGTGATCCACTTGGGCAACGACGGAGCGGCCATTGCGGCAGGCGCGGCCGGCTCCGCCCCCAACCCCTGGGTCGGCATCCAAGTCGCCATTCAAGGGCAGAGCACGACGGCCACGCCGACCAAGCTCATGGACACCGCCACCGTGCAGCTGCAAAGTGGCTACAGCATTCCCTTTGCCTATTGCAGCCGCAAGCTCTTGTGCCTGTCCGATACACCGGGCGCCACCTCGGTCAAGCCCACCGGCAGCATCACCGAGCTGGTCCTCAAGCAGTCGGCCCTGGGCTGGCTGGGCAGCGCCGAAAGCCAGCGCGGCGCCAAATACACCGCCAGCTTCACGCTGGATGACAAGCCCTTGGCCGAAACCCGGGTCGCCTATTTGCCGGCGGATGTGCCGACGGACGCCCCGACGGCACGCTTCCCCGCCATCGACGGCTTGAGCAGCGGCAAGCCGCTGACGGCCGAGGCCATACGGGCCGGCTTGACGATCAACTTCGCCACTTGGGCGGCCGCCAACCCCGATATGCGCTTGATCAGCGTGCGGGTCTTGTTGGTCGGTTGGATCTTGCCCTTGTTCGTCGACACCGAGCCACCGAATGCACCGCTCACCACCTTGACGCTGGCACCGGTCGCTCTGCCCAACTCCGCCACCGTCTCGGCCGAGTTCTGGCTCGGCGCACAAGACTCGGCCGGGCGGCGTTTCTACACCCGCTACGCCCTGCCGACGCAGTAAGCAGGGGAGGCCCGGGCCGTGATCGCGGCAGGCCCTAGAAATACGTTTATGCTCAGGCCCGGAAGCCTGACCTAACGTCCCATGCACACTCTCCGACAGCAGCTCGTGTTGACCACTGCGGTGGTGTTTTCGATCGCCACGCTGGTCATCTTGGTGGCCGCGCGCTGGATAGTCGCGGGCGCCATGGCGCAAGAAACCGCTCGCGCCGGAGAACGCAGCGCCTCGCTGCTGTCGGCATCGCTGGCGCCGATGTTGGCCGAGTCCGACCTGGCCTCGATCGAAGAATTGGCCCAGGCCCTGGTGCAGCGCGGCGACTTCAGTTACGTGCAAATCAGCGATGCGCGAGGCGCCAAGCTCGCCAGCGTAGGGCCGGCGCAAGGCAGCGATGCACAGGGCTTTGTGCGCGATCTGCGCATGGGCACGCGAATCTACGGCCAGGCCAGCTTTGGCATCGCCCGCACCGGCGAACGCCAGGCAGCCCAGCAGGTGCAGTGGCAGTTGCTGGCGCTGTGCCTGGGCACGCTGCTGCTGGCCGCCGCCTCGCAAGTGCTGGTAGCGCGCCTGCTCACCAAGCGGCTGGAGGCCTTGCGCGAGGGTGCCGACCGCATGGCCGCCGGCGAACCCAATGTGCAGATCGAGGCGAGCGGCAGCAACGAGCTGGCGCAACTGGCCGGCGCTTTCAACCAAATGTCGAGTGCGCTGTCCGAGCGTTTCAAGGCGCAGCAGGCCGCCGAGCTGTCTTTGCAGCAGGCCAATGAGGCGCTGGAGCAGCGCGTTGCGCAGCGCACCGAACACCTGGAACAAACCCTCGCCCGCCTGTGTCAAACCCAGGACGAATTGGTCGAAGCGCAAAAGCTGGCCTCACTGGGCGCCTTGGTGGCAGGCATCTCGCATGAGCTCAACACGCCGATCGGCAACGCGGTGACGGCCGCCTCATCGCTGCAAAGCCTGATGAAAGACACCGCGCAGCTGGTGCAAGCACAGCAGGTCTCGCGCCGGGGCCTGAGCGAAGCGCTGCACAGCGGCGAGCAGATGGCCGGCTTGGTCTTGCGCGCGACGCAAAAGGCAGCGGGCTTGATCAGCAGCTTCAAGCGCGTGGCCGTCGATGACAGCAGTCAGCATCGCCGCAAGTTCGATCTGCGCGAGGTTTTGGAGGATTTGGTCTTGAGCTTTGGCCCCGGGCTCAAGCGCAGCCAAACGCGGGTCGAGCTGTTGGTACCGCATGGCATCGAGCTGGACAGTTATCCCGGGCCGCTCGACCAGGTGATAGGCAACTTGATTCAAAACGCCGAGCGCCATGCTTTCAACGGCCGATTGGGCGGGCTGGTGCAGATCAGCGCCCAACAGCTGGGCGAGCGGGTCGAACTGCAGGTGCGTGATGACGGCCAGGGCATGACGGTCGAGTTGCAGACACGCATCTTCGAGCCCTTCTTCACGACCAAGCTGGGCCAGGGTGGCTCGGGCCTGGGCCTGTCCATCGTGCGCAATATGGTCGGCGGCCTCTTGGGTGGTCACATCAGCGTGCGCAGCGCGCCTGGCCAAGGCTGCTGTTTCAATATCAACATCCCCTTGGCCGCACCGGCCAGGCCCATGTGAATCGGAGCTAGGGCAATGCCTGTTGACCCACGGTATCTACATCGCCGCAACTGCTTGGCTTGGCTGGCGGCCTTCAGCGCTGGCAGCGGCGTTTTCGCTCAGAGCAGCGCCAGCAGCGACCCGAGCCCCATCGTCTTTGGCATGGTGCCCTACCTGCCGGTGCAACAGTTGGTGCGCCTGTATGAGCCGGTCGTGAACTTGTTCGAGCGAACTTTGAGCAAACCCAGCCGCCTGGCCTCGGCGCCGGACTTTGAGCAGTTCATCGAGCGCGCCCGGCGCGGTGAGTTTGACCTGGTCGGCGCTTCACCCCATGTGGCGCGCATCCTGCACCGCGAAGCGGGTTTCTTGCCCCTGGTGCGCGCGACCGCGCCGCTGGAGCCGCTGCTGATCGTGCCGCTGGACAGCCCGGTCAAGCGCTTGCAAGACCTGCAGCAGCAAGCGGTCTTGATGGCCGACCCATTTGCCGTGCATGCGCTGATCGCCCTGCGCGAGATGCGCGACCAAGGTTTGGTGCCGGGGCGTGATTTCAAACTGCTGGTGGCCGGCACCCAGCGCAATGCCGTGCAGCGCATGCTCAAGGGCGACGCGGCGGCCGCCGTCGGCTCGGCTTCCACCTTGGGCATCTTGCCGGCCGAGCTGAGCGGGCGCTTTCGGGTGCTGCTGCGCGCGCCCAAGGGGCTCACGCCCATGGCCTATATGGCGCATCCACGCCTGCGGCCACAACTTGAGCGTCTGAAACAAGCCCTGCTGGCCTTCCCGGCCACACCCGAGGGCCAAGCCATGCTCAAGGCCGCTCAACATGATGGCTTGGTCACCTTGACCGACGCCGAGTTGGCCAGCGTGGATCCGCTGGTGGTGGAGTTTTACAAGCAGCGCGGGGCGGCTTGAAGACAATTCAAAGCAAAACGCGCCGCAGCGCGTTTTGCTCAATGGATGGTAGCAGGCGACTAGCGGCTTACTTCAGCAGGCCCTCGGCCTTCATCGCCGCGATCACCGCCGGGCGCGCCGCGACACGGGCGCGGAAGGCCACCAGATTCGGGTAGCCGGCAACATCCACGCCCACGTATTGACCCCAGTTGCTGACCACAAACAAATAGGCGTCGGCCACGCTGAACTGCTCGCCCATCAGGAACTGCTTGCCTTCGAGCTGTTCATTGACCCAGGCAAAGCGCTCGGCCAGCTTGGCCCGCACCTGCGGCTTGTACTCTTCGGTCGTGGCGGGGTTGAACAGCGGCGAAAAGCCCTTGTGCAGCTCGGAGGTGATGAAGTTCAACCACTCCTGCAGGCGGTAGCGCGCCATCGTGCCATTGGCCGGCGCCAGGTTCTTGTCAGGCGCTTGGTCGGCAATGTATTGGACGATGGCCGGGCCTTCGGTCAGGCGCTCGCCATTGTCCAGCTCCAGCACCGGTACCGAACCCTTGGCGTTGATGGTGTAGAAGTCGGTGCCATCGGCGAGCTTCTTGGACTTGGTGCTGGCCAGCACCAGTTCAAACTTCAGGCCCGCTTCAAGCAGGGCAATATGCGGCGACAGCGAGCAGGCACCGGGACTGTAATAGAGCTTCATAACGGGGATTCCTTGCGGGTTGAGTAACTGAGCAAGCGTACGCCGAAAAGAATTCACCCGCATGACGTCGCCCTTTCGCGTTTGATCTGAGCAAACTCACATCGGAAATTGGGGTCAGGTTGGAAATTGGGGTCAGGTTCATTTAATTCTCCCCAAGAAATGAACCTGACCCCATTTTCAAACATGCAAAATTGACACAGAACAAGACGCTAACCGAGCCGTGAAAGTAGATTGATGTTTTTGCAAAACCCAGCACCAAGCCTCTATGAAAACTGATCTGTCCACAAGGCTGAAGACGCTGGGTTGGAAGTGGCAATTGGTATTGCTGGCCTTGCTGCTGGGTTTGGCGGCGCTGGCTTGGCGCAGCTGGCGCGGCCCGGAGGTCACGACGAGCACGGTGCTGCGCCGCGACTTTGTGCAGTCGGTGGTGGCCAGCGGGCGCGTGGAGACCCCGCACCGCGCCGATATCGCGGCACAGATCACCGGCACCGTCGCGCGCGTGCCCGTCGCACAGGGCAGCCAGGTCGCAGCAGGGGACTTGCTGATTGAACTGGAATCCACCGAGTTGCGCGCCAATCAGCGCCAGGCCGAGTTGGCGGTGCAGCAGGCCTTGGCCCGCGTGCGCCAGGTCGGGGAGCTGCAAGCGCCGGTGGCCGAGCAGCAGCTGCGCCAGGCGCAAGCCAGCTTGACGAACGCCAAATCGCAGCTGAACCGGCAGCAGGCCTTGTTCGAGCAAGGCTTTATTGGCGAGGCCGCCCTGGAGCAGGCTCGCACCACGCTGGCCTTGACGGAAGCGCAATGGCGCTTGAGCCAAAAGCAGAGCGAGGCACTGCGACCCAGCGGCAGCGACGCAGCCCTGGCCGAGGCGGCGCTGGCGCAAGCGCGGGCCAGCGCCGAAGCAGCGGCCGCGCGTGCCGCCTACGCCCGCATCAAGGCGCCGGCCGCCGGCACGCTGATCGGCCGCAAGGTGGAGGTCGGTGACGTGGTGCAGGCCGGCAAGGTCTTGATGACGCTGTCGCCGGCCGGGCGCACGCAGCTGGTCTTGAGCATCGATGAGCGCAATTTGCGCCTGATCGCGCCCGGCCAGCCGGCGCTGGCGTCGGCCGACGCTTTCCCAGACCAGCGCTTTGCGGCCAAGCTGGTCTATATCAACCCCGGCGTGAACGCGCAGACCGGCGCGGTCGAGGTCAAGCTCGATGTGCCCGCGCCGCCGCCCTATCTGAGCCAGGACATGACGGTGTCGGTGGACATCGAGGTGGCACGCCGCCCGCAGGCCTTGCTGCTGCCGCTGGCCGTCGTGCGTGAGCCTCAAAGCGCCGCGCCCTGGGTGCTGCGTGTGGGCGAGGACGGGCGGGCGCGCCGCCAAAACGTGCGCCTGGGCCTGCGCAGCGGCGGCTATGCCGAGTTGCTGGACGGCCTGGCCGAAGGCGATCGTCTGGTGCTTGCGGCAGAGCCGGTGAAGGACGGCGCCCGGGTACGCAGCAAGGCGGACGCGCCCACCGCCAAGCCCGGCAGCGCCGCCCTGCCCGCCGGTCGCTGAAGGCCCGAGCGCCATGGCCCGCCCCCTGCCCTCCGCCTTGCCTTTCGAGTGGATCGTCGCGCTGCGCTTTTTGCGTGAAGGGCGGCTGCAGACCTTGTTCATCATCATCGGTGTGGCGATTGGCGTGGCGGTGATCGTGTTCATGTCGGCCTTGCTGTCCGGGCTGCAGGGCAACTTCATCCGGCGCGTGTTGACGGCGCAAGCGCATATTCAGCTGCTGCCGCACCAAGAGGTGACGCGCGCGCTGCGGCCGGCCAGCCCGACCGAGCAGCCGGGCGCCATCATCCAGCCGCCGCTGCAGCGGCTCAAGTCGATCGACCAATGGCAGGCAGTGGCCACCCAGGTGCGCGCCACGCCGGATGTGCTGGTGGTGTCGCCGCTGACCAGCGGCTCGGCCCTGGTGCTGCGCGGCAGCGCCAGCCGGGCGATTTCGGTCAACGGCATCGATCCCGATTTGTATTACCGCATCGTTGATCTGAACGACAAGCTGGTGCGCGGGCGCGCCGATCTGGGCGGCACCGACATCTTGATCGGCACCGATCTGGCCACCGATCTGGGCGTAGACATCGGCGACAAGCTGCGCCTCACGACCGCCAACTCGGCCAACGCAGACGCCAGCACCTTGACCATCATCGGCATCTTCGACCTCGGCAACAAAGGCGCCAACCAACGCAGCACCTTTGTGGCGCGCCATACCGCGCAAAGCCTGCTGGGTCTGCCCGGCGGCGTCACCAGCCTGGATGTGACGGTGCGCGATGTCTACGCGGCCGAAAAGATTGCGCAGTCGATCGAGGCCAACACCGGCGTGCAGGCCGACAGCTGGATCAAATCCAGCGCTCAATTCTTCTCGGCCGTCAGCGCGCAGACCACGGCCAACACCGCGATCCGCTTCTTTGTGGGCCTGTCGGTGGCTTTTGGGATCGCCAGCGTGCTGGTGGTGGTCGTGGTGCAGAAATCGCGCGAGATCGGCATTCTGCGCGCGATGGGCATTTCGCAAGCGCAGATTCTGCGCGTCTTCTTGCTGCAAGGTGGGCTGCTGGGCTTGGGCGGCTCGCTGGTAGGCAGCGGCGTCGGCGCGCTCGCCTTGTGGCTGTGGCAGATCTATGCACGCAATGCCGACGGCACGCCGCTGTTTCCGCTGGAGTTCGATCCGAGGCTGTTCGGCGCTGCGCTGCTACTGGCCACGCTGACGGGCCTGATCGCCGCTTTTGCGCCGGCCCTGCGTGCGGCAAGACTTGACCCCGTGGTGGCCATCCGTGCTTGAAATGACGACAACATCCGAGGCCGCCGAGTCGGTGGTGGTGCAACTGCAAGGCGTGCGCAAGGTCTTCAACCCCGGCACAGCCATCGCCACCGAGGTGCTGCACGGCATCGATCTGAGCCTGCACAAGGGCGAGTTCTGCGCGGTGATGGGGCCGTCCGGCTCGGGCAAAAGCACGCTGCTCAATATCGTCGGCCTGCTGGACCGCCCCAGCAGCGGCAGCTTGGCGATCAACGGCGAAGAAACCACCCAGCTGGACGATCGCGCGCTGACCCGGCTGCGCGGCCACAGCATAGGCTTTGTGTTCCAGTACCACCACCTGATCAGCGCTTTCACCGCGCTGGAAAACGTGATGATGCCGATGCTGGGGGCGGCCGGCTTCCCAAACGCCGAGATGCATCAGCGCGCCTTGGAGCTGATCGCCAGCGTCGGGCTGACGCCCTGGCAAGACAATATGGCCGGCAACTTGAGCGGCGGCCAGCAACAGCGCGTGGCCGTGGCGCGCGCGCTGGCCATGAAGCCAGCCCTGCTGCTGGCCGATGAACCCACCGGCAACCTCGACAGCAAAAGCGCCGATGCGGTGTTCGAACTGCTGCGCCGCGTCAACCGGGAGCAAGGCACAGCCATCCTGTTCGTGACCCATAACCCTGAATTGGCGCAGCGCTGCGACCGCACGATTCAGGTGATAGACGGCTTGGTCAGCGGCTAGCCGCTCAGACTTCTTGCTCGGGTACGAAAATCCACAACAAGATGTAGACCAGCACGCCGGAGCCGGCAAACAGCGCCAGCACCGTCAGCAGCAAGCGGCAAAGCCAGGACTCGATGCCGGTCAGCTTGGCGATGCCGCCGCAAACGCCACCGATCCAACGGTCGTCAACACTGCGCCGCAGCTCATTGATGCCGCCCGTTGCGGCGTTGCCCGTGGCCCGGTAGCCCGACGCTGACCCCGACAAGGCAGGCCCCGCACCGCCCAAGAGACGCTCTTTGGCGCGCGCGAATTCTTCGGCGGTCAAGACACCGCGCTGATGCAATTCAGCCAATTTATCCAGCTCGATGCTGTCAGACATTGCTTGCTCCTACAAAGTGATGGGCATAGCTTAACGTGAGGCCTGCACGGGCTGTTTGCAAGTTGCGACGAACTGCGATTTGGCAGCATCAAGCTGGCACGGAAAGCCCACTTCGATGAAGGCGCACACCAGCGGGCTGAAGAGGCCAGAGCTTTCTCCGCGCTAAAAGCGGGGGCGTTATTTGCCCGCTGCCGCAGCGGCCGATGTGGCGGACTGCTCCCGAATGGCATCTCGCGCGAATTCTTTGTCGCCTTTGGCGATGGGCTGCTGCCCTTTGTACGGGATGCGCGAGCCGGTCCAATAAGTCTTCTCGATATCGTCATTGGCGACGGCCTTGCCGCCCGCACCGGCGCTACAGCCCCCCACAGCACCGGCGAGCACTAACAAACAGCCCAAACCGAGGGCGCGGAACAATGATACTGATCCCATTTTTAATCATCCCTGAAGTTGCTGAGACATCGTGCAGCCCCTGTTCAGGGCACACGGCATGAAAGCCCGCTCATGCAGGCCGAAGATCTTCTTGTGCCACGATTGTGAGCGCATTGATTTCGCCTCACCAAGCGGGCAAACCCATGCCCGACGATTTTCCCTCCCATATCCCGCTAGCTCGCTCGGTTATGCTTTTCGAATGAACCCCATTCATCGCCGCCTGCTACTCATCGCCGCCCTGCTCGCCAGCGCAGCGCTGACGCTGACTGCGCTGGGCGTGAGCGGGCTGCTTTGGCGAGGTCGGGCGCTGCCCCGCTTCGCCAGTGCAGTGTTGATCGGGCTGCTGGTGCTGAGATTCACCGTGCCCTTGACCATCTTGGGCAGTGATCTGGCCTTCAAGCAGTTGCTGGCCGAGGACTACCGATCCAGCCAGCAAGGCATCACCAACACGGCCAGCGAGTTAGGGCGCCAAGCCGCTTCCGCCAGCCAAGCAGGCGCCTCAGCAGCCCATGAGTCGACCTTGGACAGGCTCAAGCACGCGGCCACGCTACCGGACGTGCGCGCCTATGCGGAGCGCATGCAGTTGGCGGCGGACCGCGCCGTCAGCGACTTGATCAGGCTGATCGTCAGCTTCTTGATGCAGACCTTGGTGTTCCCGCTGCTGCTGATGTGGCTGATGCTGAGCATGGCAAAGCAGGCATTGCTGGCTGCCGCTAACCGGCCCAGTCCACCCGCCATTCAACGCCGCTAAGCGCCATTCGCCGCTTAGCCTTCGCAGCGCCATGCGAGGCTGCCCATAATCCGCTCCAGCTCAGAACAGCTCTGAAGATACTGGAGGACGGATATGAGATACCGAAAACAACTGCTGCACCGAGCCGCGTGCGCCGGGGCGACCTTGGGCCTGGCGCTCAGCCTCGCTTTCGCCGGCAAGCCCGCTGCAGCGGCTAGCGCGCCTGGCAAGAGCATCACCAGCCCCTGCCGCATCGAGGGCATGCCCAATGAGCTGCAGTGCGGCAGCATTCAGCGTCCGCTGAATCCGGCCGATCCGGCTGGCACGCAGATAAGCATCCACTTCCTCGTCGTGCCGGCGATGGCGCGCAACAAGCAGCCCGACCCGGTCTTGATGCTGGCCGGCGGCCCCGGCCAGAGCGCGATTGCGGTGGCCCCCATGGTGATGAGCCGGCTGGCGCGGCTGAACAACCGGCGCGACATCGTCTTCATCGACCAGCGCGGCACCGGCAAGTCGGCGCCGCTGCAATGCGCCGATGAACGCGAGCTGCCCTTTGAACAGGCGCTCGATGCGAGCGCACAGCTCAAGCGGCTGGAGACCTGTCGCCAAGACCTGGCCAAGCTGGCGCACGGCGATCTGCGCTTTTACTCCACCACCATTGCGATGCAAGATTTTGAAGCGGTGCGGGTGGCTCTGGGGGCTGCGCAGTGGAATTTGATCGGCGGCAGTTATGGCACGCGGGCCGGGTTGGAGTATCTGCGCCTGTTCCCGGCGCAAGTGCGGCGCACCGTGCTGGACGGCGTTGCGCCGCCGGATATGGTCTTGCCTGCCAGCTTCTCGACCGACGGCCAGGCCGCGCTCGATGCCAGCTTGCGGGCCTGTGAGAAAGAGCCGGCCTGCGCTCAGCAATTCCCGCAGCTGCGTCAGCAGTGGGCCGGCCTCTTGCACAGCATGCCGCGCCAGCTCAGCGTTAAGCACCCATTGACCGGCCAAGACGAGCGCTTCACGCTGAGCCGCGACATGCTCTTGCGCAGCGTGCGCCTGCCGCTGTATGCGCCGGCGCTGGCGTCCGCCCTGCCCGCCGCCATCCACGCCGCCGGCGAAGGGCGCTTTGAAAGCTTGATGGGCTTGAGCGGCGCATTGGCGAGCAGCAAGTCCAGCCGGCTGGCGATGGGCATGCATTTCTCGGTCGTGTGCGCCGAGGATGTACCGCGCCTGGACAAGGCCGGCGACCCGCCGGGTGCCGACTTTGGGCGCGGTGACGCCCAGCTCTACACACAGGTCTGCAAGGATTGGCCGCGCGCGCAGATCGCGGACGAGTTCTTCAGCATGCCGCCGGCCACCTCGCCGGTGCTGCTGCTCAGCGGCGGAGCCGACCCGGCCACGCCGCCACGCCATGGCGATCGCGCAGCCAAGGCCTTGGCCGCTGCTAACCCCAAGCTGGTACAGCACATCGTCGTGCCCGAGGCCGGCCATGGCGTGATGGGGGTGGGCTGCATGCGTGAGCTGCTGTTCCGCTTTATTGACGCCAAGACCGATGCGCTGGCGCTACCGCAGGACGCGGCCTGCGCCAGCAAGATCCCGCGCCCCGGCGCCTTCCTGCCGGTGCAGGCCAGCAAGGGGCAACAGCCATGATCCGCATAGAGAACGTCAGCAAACAATTCATCGCCAAGAGTGGCGGCTCCTTGCTCAAGCGGCCGGCCAAGCTGTTGGTGCAAGCGGTCAAATCGGTGACGGTGGACGCGCCCGATGGCCGCATCACAGGCTTGCTCGGCCCCAACGGCGCCGGCAAGACGACCACGCTGCGCATGCTCGGCGGCTTGTTCACGCCGGACAGCGGCAGCATCACGGTAGACGGCATCACGGTGGCCGAGCAGCCGCGCCAAGCGCTGGCACGCATGGGCATTCTGGGCGACGCCCATGGCCTTTACCCGCGCTTGTCGGCGCGAGAAAACATCATCTACTTCGGCCATCTGCAAGGCATGGAAGAAGATGCTGCGAATGCCCGCGCCGAGGCCCTGGCCGAGCTCTTGGAGATGACCAAAATCCTCGACCGCCGCGCCGAGGGCTTCAGCCAGGGTGAACGGATGAAGACGGCGCTGGCCCGAGCGCTGGTGCATGACCCGGCGCATATCGTGCTGGACGAGCCGACCAATGGCCTGGATGTGCTGGCCACGCGGGCCTTGCGCGAGGCGCTACGTCATCTGCGTTCGAAAGAGGGCGGCAGCAAATGCATCATTTTCTCGACCCACATCATGCAAGAGGTGGAGCAGCTGTGTGAGCACGTCGTGATCGTGGCGAATGGGCGCAGCGTCGCCGAGGGCTCGGTTGAGCAGTTGCTTGAACAAGCCGGCGAGCGCAAGTTCGAAGACGCCTTCGTCAAGCTGGCCTTTCACCACGAACAAACGGGAGCGGCGGCATGAGGACTGCAGCAAGCATGAGCAAGAATTTCTGGATCGTTTTTGTCAAGGAAGTGCTGGACGCGCTGCGCGACCGGCGTACGCTGCTTCGCCTGATGGTGCCGGCCGTGCTGATGGGGCCGCTGCTGCTGTTGGCGCTGTCGGGCTTTATCTCCTCGCTGGAGGAGCGCGCCGACAAGCGCGAAGTGATGGTGGCCGGCATCGAGCACGCACCGAGCCTGCGCAACTACCTGGAGCGCCAGACCTACACCATCAAAGTAGCCCCGGCCGACTATGAGGCTCAATTGCGCAATACCAAATTGCTGGAGCCGGTGCTGGTAATCGGCAAAGACTTTGAGAAGGAATTGCTGACCGGCCAGCAGCCGACCGTGGAGTTGGTCAGCGACAGCGCCAACCAGCGGGCCAGCACAGGCCTGGGAGGCCTGGGGCGCTTGCTGGGCGGCTTCAACCGCGAGCGCGCGACGCTGAATATGGCACTGCGCGGCGTCTCGACCGAATTGCTGCAGCCGGTCTTGGTGGAAGAGCGTGACCTGGCCAGCGCCCAGGCCCGCGCCACCCGCATCACCAGCATCATCCCGATGTTCATCATCATGGCGGTGCTTTACGGCGCGCTAACGGCCGCGCTCGACAGCACCGCCGGCGAGCGCGAACGCGGCTCGCTGGAGCCGCTGTTGATGAACCCGGTGCAACACCTGGCCCTGGTGCTGGGCAAATGGGGCGCAGTGGCCTTGCTGGGCCTCTTGGTGGCGCTGCTGGCCAGCCTGAGCTTCATCCCGGCGCAATGGCTGCTCAGGAGCGACAGCTTGCAGGCGATGTTCCAGTTCGGCTGGTACGAGGTGTTCGCCTTCTTGCTCTTGCAGCTGCCGCTGGCGGCGGGCCTGGGCGCGGTCTTGATGGCGATGGCGATTCGCTCCAAGACCTTCAAAGAGGCGCAGGCCGGCAGCGGCTTGATCGTCACGCTGGTGGGCTTGGCGCCCATGGTCAGCATGCTCAACCCCGGCGGCGACGCAGCCTGGTATTTATGGGTGCCAGGTCTTGCTCAGAACACGCTGATGATGCTGGTGCTGAAGGGCGAGGCCCTGAGCTGGGCGCAAGTGATGCCGGGGGTCTTGGTAGGCGCGACCTTGACGGTAGGCTGTTTACTCTTCGTCGCCAAGTCCATGCGAGTGGCCGTGGCCGGGCACAAATAGCCTCACGGCGGGCAGTTCGCTGCCCGCAATCTCAATGCAAGCCCAGCGCCCGCCGTACTTCGCACTGCCAAGGCAGGGCGTGAACAATCTCGTTCAGTTGCCGCGCCGACTCCATAGGCGCCAAGACTTGCCCTGCACGGTTGACGAACTGCAGATTGGTGATCAAGGCCATCGGGTCCACCATCGCCACCAGACCCGCCGGCAGACTGACCCAATCCCAGGCCACGCCCGCGATGGCTTGGCCATCTGCCCCCTGCCACAGGGTTTGCCCCATGGCCGGGTGTTCGGCGTCGCCGGCGACCAACACCTGCGTACTCAAATGCGCCAATTGCAAACTGGGGGCGTGCTGGGTTTCACACAAAACTCTGGGCCATGCGTACACAATCCAAGCAGGAGTCATATTTTTGATATAAGAAGTGAAATACGCTGAACAAGCGCGGGCAAGCTGAAGCCAGTGTGCAAGCTGAACCGCTGTTTCACCAGCTGTAAACCTTGTCAGGGAGACAACGGATGGGCTTGGCAGCCAATTGGCGCTAAGCTGGTATGGAGGGAGGCATTCGATGTTAGACGGGCGATACCAATCGGTGCTTGAGGCGGGCAACCGGGCTGTGTTCACCAGCGAGCTGGAGCACTTCACCAAGGCCATGGGCTTTGACAATTTCTCCGCGATGACGGTGGTCGATCACTCCTTGGGGAGGTCTGATTTCATCAATGTTGACAACTGTCCGAGTGGGTTTCGTGCTGCGATGGACAGCCCCCAACTGGGTCAACGCGATCCGGTCATGCAGCATTGCAAGCGACAGAGCGTGCCGATAGTTTGGGATCAGCAGACTTATGTGCGCAATAACGCCGCCGAACTCTGGGAAGCTCAAGCTCGGTTTGGCTACCGCACCGGCATCTGCCTTGCTTTGCATCTACCCGAGGGACGGCATTTTGTGCTGGGCATGGAGCGTCATGAATCCCTGCCTTCCGACACAGTGCAATTGACCCGTATGGTTGCAGATCTGCAACTGTATGCCGTCCATGCAATGGACACGGCCCTGCGGGTACTCTTGCCGCCTGAGCAGCAACTCGACCGACCCCATCTAACGCCGCGCGAGTTAGAGGCTTTACGTTGGACCATGGATGGCAAAACGGCTTGGGAGGTCGGCGCCATTTTGAGCATCAGCGAGCGCACGGCCGTCCTGCATCTAAGCAATGCAATGCGTAAGCTTGATTGCAATAACAAACACCAAGCCGTCCTGAAGGCGATGCGAATCGGCCTGATCCGCTGAACCTGCCCTGCATGCCCTGTAAGAGTTGACAGTTACCACTTGCTGCAGTCTTTGCTTCAATTGCTCTGTGCCGATAGCACGCACCCTACTAAATCGGAATCTGCCATGCAAAACGAACAAATTCAGCCCTTGATTTCTCAGCCGCTTTCAGCGCCAGGTCCAACAGAGATTGATGCCCAGTTGCTGCATTTGGTGTGCGGAGGCTCGACACCCATCGCTAACGCTGGCGCCGATCCAATCCCCTGTCCAAAAGGCACGTGGTAATTCCCAAGCGCTTGCCATCAGGGCGATTGATGCGGGAGGCTGGAGGCGAATAGCCTCGGTTCTCCTTCGTCCATGCTCTTCCGCCCCGAGGCCCACCAAGGCCAACAACAAGCTTGGCTCGGCAGCATTCAGCTGCTGAGGCCGCTCTCGCTCAGGGTACTGAGCCTTACCGCCGTCACGGCGGTGGTGGTCGTGGCCGTCTTTCTGAGTCAGGCCGAATACACCCGCAAAGCGCGAGTCAGCGGCTATCTGCTGCCCGACAGGGGTGTGCTGCGGGTCAGCAGCGCCCAAGCGGCGACCGTGCTGACACGGGAGGTCAGCGAAGGCCAGTCGGTCAAGGCCGGCGATGTGCTGTTCGTGCTCAGCCTGGACAGCGCCAACCAGAGCGCCGAGGCCATCGCCAAGAACCTGTCGGCCGGTCAGCAAAGCCTGCAGATGAGCGCCGAACATCAGCGGCAGTTAGCGCACACTCAGCAGCAAACACTGACGCTGCGCAGCAAAGGTATTGAGCGCGAGCTAAGCTTGCTGAAGGCCGAGGCCGGCTTGCAGCAGGAACGCCAGGCACTGGCCGACGCCGCCTTGGCGCGGCTGGAGCAGCTCAGCCGCGAGCAATTCATCTCTGCGGCCCAGGTGCAGGCCAAGCGCGAGGAGGTGCTGGGCCTGCGCGCCCAGGGCCAAGCGCTGGAGCGGCAGCGCGAGACCTTGCTGCGTGAGCAAGCAGCAACCCTGGCCGAGGCACAGCAATTGCCGCTGAAAGAGCAGGTGCTGCAAGGCGTGATTGAGCGCGACAGCGCCGAACTGAATCGCCTCGGCTTAGAAACCGAGGGCAAGCGCCGCCTGGTCTTGCGGGCACCGAGCGACGGCGTTGTCGCCACGCTGCAGGCCGAGCCGGGCCAAAGCGTGAACGCCGGCGCCGTCTTGGCCAGCGTGTTGCCGGCGCAGGCGCAGATGCTGGCACAGCTGTACGCACCATCCAGCGCGGTCGGTTTTGTGCGGCCGCAGCAGGCAGTGAATCTGCGCTATCAAGCCTTCCCCTACCAAAAATTCGGCAGCCAAAGTGGTCGCGTTTTGCAGGTCTCACGCACGCCGCTGACGCCGGCCGAGCTGGCCTTGCTGAACCTGCCCGCCGCCCTCAGCCAGGGCGCGCAGAGTGAGCCGCTGTACCGCATCACCGTCGGTCTCGACCGCCAGACCGTCACGGCCTATGGCCAGGAGCAGGCCTTGAGCGCCGGTATGCAGTTGGAAGCCGATGTGCTGCTGGAGCGGCGGCGCCTGATCGAATGGATTTTTGAGCCCTTGTTGAGCCTTGCCCGCCGTGTCTGAATCGCCGAACTTGATTGAGCGCCTCCATCTCGGTTGGCGCGGCCGCAGCCGCATGCCGCTGCTGCTGCAAACCGAAGCGGCCGAATGCGGTCTGGCTTGCTTGGCCATGATTGCCAGCCACCATGGCCGCCAGCTCAATCTCGCGCAGATGCGGGCGCGCTTTTCGCTGTCGCTGAAGGGTGCGACCATGGCAGATTTGGTCCGCATGGCGGCCGATCTGGGCTTGAGCAGCCGCGCGCTGAGGGCTGAGCCAGCACATTTGGCGCAGCTGCATCTGCCGGCCGTGCTGCACTGGGACTTCAATCATTTTGTCGTGCTGGCCGAGATTCGCGGTGACTTCGCCATCATTCACGACCCGGCTCATGGCCGGCGCCGCCTGCGCCTGACCGAACTCTCTCGCCACTTCACCGGCGTGGCGCTGGAGCTTCGACCGAGCCACAGCTTCGCGCCGCAAGCCGCTGCGCCGCGCCTGCGCTGGCGCCAGCTGTTCGGCCACATCAGCGGGCTCAAACGCGCCCTGCTGCAGATTCTGGGTCTGGCCTTGGCGCTCGAGATGCTGGCCCTGCTCTCGCCCTTCTTGCTGCAATGGGTGGTGGACGGCGTGCTGGTCAGCGCCGACCGCGATCTCTTGGTGACCTTGGGCCTGGGCTTTGGCCTGCTGGTGCTGCTGCAGGTCGGCGTCGGCGCGCTGCGCTCCTGGGCGGTGCTGTATCTGTCGGCCTCGCTGAATGTGCAGTGGCTGACGCAGGTGTTCGGCCATCTGCTCAAGCTACCCCTGGCCTGGTTCGAGAAGCGTCATATCGGCGATATCTGGTCACGCTTCGGCAGCGTGCAACTGATTCAGCGCACGCTCTCGACCCGCTTTGCCGAGGCGGTGTTGGACGGCCTGATGGTCATCCTCACTCTAGGACTGATGTGGATCTACAGCCCGCGTTTGAGCGGCTTGGCGCTGCTGGCGGTAGCCGCCTATGCGCTGCTGCGCTGGGCGTTCTTCAAGCCGCTGCGCGAGGCCTCGGAAGAAGCGCTGGTGCATGAAGCCAAGCAGAACAGTCACTTCCTCGAATCGCTGCGCGGCGCGCAGGCGATCAAACTGTTTAACGCGCAGGCCGAGCGCAGCGCCGCCTTTGCCAACCTGGTGGTTGAGCAGATGAATGCCGGCATTGAGGTGCGCCGACTCGACCTCTGGATGGACGTAGGCCACAAACTTTTGTTTGGGCTTGAGCGGGTCGCCATCATCTGGGTCGGCGCTCTTTTGGTACTGGAGCGCGAGCTGTCGGTCGGCATGCTGTTCGCCTTTTTGGCCTACAAGGAACAGTTCACGCTGCGCCTGGCCGGCTTGATCGACAAGGGCGTGGAGCTCAGCATGTTGCGCCTGCAGGGCGAGCGTCTCGCCGACATCGTGCTGACGGCACCCGAAACCGATGCTGGCCATACGGCCCCGGCGCCTGACAGCGAAGGCCGCCTGACTTTGCACGCTGTGAGTTTTCGTTATGCAGACGGCGAGCCGACGGTGCTCAGCGACTGCAGCTTCAGCGTTGCAGCGGGCGAATCGGTCGCCGTCGTCGGCCCCTCGGGCTGCGGCAAGACCACGCTGCTGAAGCTGCTGCTGGGTATTCACCGCCCGCTGGCCGGCGAAATCCGCGTTGACGGCGTGCCGCTGGCGCAAATCGGTCTGAGCGCCTGGCGCGCGCGCATCGGCACGGTGATGCAGGATGACCAGTTGTTCGCCGGCAGCATCAAGGACAACATCGCGTTCTTCGACCCCGATGCCGACCTGAAGTGGGTCGAGGAATGTGCGGAAAGAGCCTGCGTGCTGGCCGATATCAAGGCCATGCCCATGGGCTTTCAAAGCCTGATTGGCGATATGGGCAGCAGCCTGTCGGGCGGCCAACGCCAGCGCATCTTGCTGGCACGCGCCCTCTACAAACGACCCCAGTTCCTGTTTCTGGATGAAGCGACCAGTGCCCTCGACGTGGCGCGCGAACGCGAGGTCAACGCTTCGCTAAGCGGCTTGAAGCTGACGCGCATCGTCATCGCGCACCGCCCCGAAACCATCGCGGCGGCGGAGCGGGTGATCAGGCTAGAGGCTGGCCGAGCGGTGCTTTAAGGATGCTCTGCGCAACTCAGCGCGAGTGGGTGCAGTGCGGATCGGGATGGGCTGCAAGGCGCGTTTTGCAGCCAATAGCAGTAGCTATTGGCAAGAAATGCAACGCCGCATACCGCACGAGGCCGCACTAGCACACGCCGCGAGGAGTTGTGTAGAGCATCCTCAACGCCGGCTATGGCCGGCATCGATTTTGCCAACTGGACGCTGGTGCTCGCTGAATTTAGAGTTCAGCTATTGATACCCCAACAACAATAGCAAGGGCAGAGCAATCATGGCCAAGACCGCAAGCTTCGGTGTCCTCCATCTCGGCACATCTTTTGGCGTCACCTACACCTTGACCGGCAATATCGCCATCGCTGGCGCCGTGACCTTTATCGAACCGCTGGTCAACACCGTGATGCATCACTTTTTTGAGAAGTACTGGGGCCACCCTGCTTTGCTGGCTTGGTGGGCGCGCCGCGGCCGCCCCTCGGAAGTGGTCAACCCGGCTTGATCGGAATACCGTCGTCTGGGCGGGACAGAACTCAGGGCGCCGTCTGCTCTTCCATCCAACCCAGCCAGCGCATCGCTTGCTCGCGGTTGTCGCCGCACATCAGCTCGGACGGCTGCAGTGAACCGCACACCGCCGGCCGCTCGGGGCGGCCGAAAATCTTGCAGCGGTTCGCCTCATCGAGCTGCACGCAGCGAACGCCGGCTGGCTTGGAGATGCCATTGACAACCGGCATGCCCGGGATGGGCGAGCTGATGGACGGGGCGATGCAGCAGGCGGCGCAATGATCTCGGCATTTCATCGCGCAATTGTCCGTCCAGTTGCAGCGGCAGACCGGCACTTATCCACAGCCCCGCGTAAAATCTGGCGCTTGCCCGCGCGCGCGTCTTCCGCAGTGCAAAGAGGCTGAGAACTTTTGTAGCGAGCGGGCGTCAGGCTAGGCGGGCGGAGCGCAGCAACCGGAATGTACTTCCTGTACATGAGGATTGCGAGCATCCAACCAACGACGCATGGCGGTCGCGCAGTAAAAAGTTCTCAAGCTCTGAGGCCACTTTTTTCAAGGCAAACCCACTCATGCAATACCCCAAGGAATTCGACGTTATCGTGGTCGGCGGCGGACATGCCGGCACCGAGGCCGCGCTGGCCGCCGCCCGCATGGGCTGCGCCACACTGCTGCTGACCCACAATATCGAGACGCTTGGGGCAATGAGCTGCAACCCCTCGATCGGCGGCATCGGCAAGGGCCACCTGGTTAAAGAAGTCGACGCGCTGGGCGGCGCGATGGCAGCGGCCACCGACGAGGCCGGCATCCAGTTCCGCATCCTCAACGGCTCCAAAGGCCCGGCCGTGCGCGCCACCCGCGCCCAGGCCGACCGGGTTCTGTACAAGGCGGCAATTCGCCACAAGCTGGAAAACCAGCCCAATCTGTGGCTGTTCCAGCAAGCGGTGGACGACTTGCTGGTCGAGTCGGACGGTCAGGGCGAGCGCGTCGTCGGCGCGGTCACCCAGATGGGTTTGCAGTTCCGCGCCCGAGCTGTCGTGTTGACGGCCGGCACTTTTCTTGACGGCCGCATCCATGTCGGCCTGCAGAACTATGCTGCCGGCCGCGCCGGAGACCCACCAGCAATCAGCCTGTCGGCACGGCTGAAAGAGTTGAAGCTACCGCAAGGGCGGCTGAAAACCGGTACGCCGCCGCGCATCGACGGGCGCTCGATCGACTTTTCAAAATGCGAGGAGCAAGGCGGCGACTTGAACCCGCTGCCGGTCTTCAGCTTCATGGGCAACGTCTCGCAGCACCCGCGCCAAGTGCCCTGCTTCATCACCCACACCTCGGCAGAGACGCACGCGATCATCCGCTCCGGCTTCGAGCGCAGCCCTATGTTCACCGGCGTGATCGAGGGCGTCGGCCCGCGCTACTGCCCCAGCATCGAAGACAAGGTTAATCGCTTCGCCGACAAAGACAGCCACCAGATCTTTCTGGAGCCCGAAGGCCTGACGACGCACGAGTACTACCCAAACGGCATCTCGACCTCCCTGCCCTTCGACATTCAGCTCGCCGCCGTCCGTTCGATTCCCGGCTTGGAAAACGCCCACATCATGCGTCCCGGCTACGCGATCGAGTACGACTACTTCGACCCGCGTGGACTCAAGTCCAGCTTCGAGACCCGCGACATCCAGGGTCTGTTCTTCGCCGGCCAGATCAATGGCACGACCGGCTATGAAGAAGCAGCGGCCCAAGGTCTGTTCGCCGGCCTCAATGCCGCACTGCAGGTGCAGGGTCGTGGCCCTTGGTTGCCGGCCCGCGATCAGGCCTATCTGGGCGTCTTGGTCGATGACCTGATCACCCAAGGCGTGACCGAGCCCTATCGCATGTTCACCAGCCGGGCCGAGTTCCGACTGCAGCTGCGAGAGGACAACGCCGACATGCGGCTGACTGAAATGGGCCGCGAGCTGGGCCTGGTGGATGACGAACGCTGGGCTGCCTTCAACCGTAAACGTGATGCTGTTTCACGTGAAACAGAGAAGCTCAAAGCGACCTGGGTTCATCCGGCGATCCTGCCCGCCGCCGACGCCGAGCGTCTGGTTGGTAAGGCCCTGGAGCGCGAATACAACTTCATCGAGCTGCTGCGCCGGCCCGGCGTCGTCTACGACACCTTGGCAGAAGTCGCCTCCATAGCAAGACCGGAGTCGGCTGTTTCACGTGAAACAATCAGCGCCGAGTTGGGCGACAGCTTGGCTACAGCGGTGATCGAGGCGATAGAAATCAGCGTCAAGTACGCCGGCTACATCAACAAGCAGGTTGACGATGTGGCGCGCGCCGCGAACTACGAGCACCTGAAGTTGCCGGCGGAACTCGACTACTCGCAGGTCAGCGCCCTCTCCTTCGAAGCGCGCCAGAAGTTAAACAAGCTCAAGCCCGAGACCCTGGGCCAGGCTTCGCGCATCTCGGGCGTGACGCCGGCTGCCATTTCCCTGCTGCTGGTCCATCTGAAGAAGAAGCGCTTCAAGGGCTTCGGCGCCGAAGAAGCAGCAACAGCGACTCCAAGCGCCTGACCAACACCGAGCCCCCACAGATAGCGACAACGACATCAATGATTGATATTGCCAGCCTGCGCGCACCCCTGGTCGCCGCCGCAACGACCTTGCGCTTGGAACTCAGCGAGGCCCAAGTTGATAAGCTCTTGGCCTATCTGGCCATGATGGAAAAGTGGAACAAGGTCTACAACCTGACTTCGCTGCGCGACCCGCAAGCGATGTTGACCCACCATTTGATCGACAGCCTGAGCTTGTTGCCGGCGCTGCGCAAGCAGGCGGCAGGCAGCGCTTTGCGCCTGATGGATGTCGGCAGCGGCGGCGGTTTACCTGGGGTAGTCGTCGCCATCTGCAACCCCGACATGGATGTGAGTTGCGTCGATGCGGTACTGAAGAAGGCCAGTTTCATCACGCAAGTAGCGGCGGAACTGAAGTTGCCGAATCTGCACGGCGTCCACTCCCGCGTCGAAGCGCTGGACACCCCGGCTTTTGACCTCATCACCTCACGCGCCTTTGCTTCGCTACTGGACTTCACCACCCTCACCCGCCAGCATCTGAAGCCAGGTGCTGTTTGGCTGGCGATGAAGGGCCAGCACCCGACTGAAGAGATTGCTGCCCTGCCCAGCGATCTTGATGTGTTTCACGTGGAACAACTTGAGGTGCCGGGCCTCGACGCCCAGCGTTGTTTGATCTGGATTCGGCCAAAAAACTGAGCCACGTAAACAAAATTACCAGGCGCAGCGATTAAGCTGTGAACGTCCACAAATACTGAGCACATGGCCAAGATCTTTTGCGTTGCCAATCAAAAAGGCGGAGTCGGCAAGACCACCACCACCGTCAACCTCGCCGCCGGCTTGGCCAAGGTGGGCCAGCGGGTGCTGGTCGTTGACCTTGATCCGCAAGGCAATGCGACCATGGGTTCAGGCATCGACAAGCGAACGCTGGAACTGACTGTTTACGACGTGTTGCTGGAATCCAGCAGCGTCGCAGAAGCCAAGCAACACAGCGAAAAAGCCGGTTATGACGTACTCGGCGCCAACCGCGAGCTGGCCGGCGCCGAGGTGGAATTGGTGTCGCAAGAGCGGCGCGAGCGGCGCCTGAAGACCGCGCTGAGCGCGGTCAAAGATGACTACGATTTCGTCCTGATCGACTGCCCGCCCTCGCTGTCGATGTTGACGCTGAACGGCCTGTGCTGCGCGCACGGCGTGGTCGTGCCCATGCAGTGCGAGTACTTTGCGCTCGAAGGCCTGTCTGACTTGGTCAATACGATCAAGCAGGTGCATGCCAACCTGAACCCCGACCTGCAAATCATCGGTCTCTTGCGTGTCATGTTCGATCCGCGCATCACGCTGCAAAACCAGGTCAGCGATCAACTCAAGAGCCACTTTGGCGACAAGGTGTTCGACACCGTGATTCCGCGCAATGTTCGCTTGGCTGAAGCGCCGAGCTATGGCTTGCCCGGTGTCGTGTTCGACTCCTCATCCAAGGGCGCCCAGGCCTTTGTCGAGTTCGCACGTGAAATGGTGCGCCGTGTCGGCAGCATGTGATGAATCCGAGCTTGGCTGACTTGGCCCTGCGCGCCGAGCAAGCCGGCTTGAACGCCAGCGCGCCACCGCAAGAGAAGTTGATCGAAGGATGGTTGATCCGGCTCTCACCGGGCAAAGCCAAACGCTCGCGCTGCATCAACGCGCTGGCCGCCGGTAGCCTGCCCTTGGACGAATTGCTGGCGCGCTGCCAAACGGCTTTTGCGGCCGCCAATCTACCGCTCTACGTGCGCGTGACGCCGTACAGCCAACCGGCCGATCTGGACGAACGCCTGGCCGCCAAGGGCTGGCCCGAGGTGGATGCCGCCGATGTGATGGTCCTGGCCGCCCTGCCCGCCGGCTCAAGTTTGCCAGCCGACCAAGTTTTGCAAGCCTTGGAAGCGCCGGCATACGCGCAACTGGTCGGTCACTTGCGCGCTTCCTCAGACGAAGAAATCGCCGCGCATGCCGAGCGCCAGCAGGCGTCACCGGTGGCGTATCAAGGCTTTGCCTTGCGGTCCACAGAGTCCGGCGCCGAGTTGCTGGCCTGCGGCCAGTTCGCCCGCGAAGGCGGCATCGTCGGCTTGTTCGACATCTTCACGCCGCCGGCGCAGCGCGGCCGGGGCCATGCCCTGAATCTGTGCCGCCAGCTGCTGCAGAGCGCCGCCGCCGAGGGGGCGCATGAAGCGTACCTGCAGGTCGGCTCAGATAACTTTGAGGCCCAGCGCGTCTATGCGCGGCTGGGCTTCAGCTTTGCCTACCGCTACCACTATCGCAGCGCGGCAATTTCAACGCCCTAGAAGGGCTTAAAGCCCCAGGCCCTCATCGAGCCCCAGGTGCACATTCATAGACTGCACGGCGGCCCCGCTGGCGCCCTTGCCGAGGTTATCCAGGCGGGCCATCACCAAGACTTGAGTGTCGGAGCCGAACACGAAGAGATCGACCCGGTTCGTGTCATTGCAAGCCTGCACATCAAAAAAGCCCGAGGCCAAGGTCGCTGCATCGCGCAGCGGCATCACGCGGATGAAGCGCTCGCCTTCGTAATGCGCGGCCAGCGCCTGCTGCACATCCTCAGCGCGCGCGCCCGCACGCAATTGGCTCAGATGCAGCGGCACGCTGACGCACAAGCCCTTGTAAAAGCTGCCGACGATAGGCATGAAGACAGGCGCGTTCTGCAGCCCGGTGTAGTTCATCATCTCGGGCAGATGCTTGTGCGCCAGGCCCAAGGCGTAAGGGCGCGGCGACTGCAGGGCCGCGTTGCCGCCCACTTCGTACTCGGCGATCATGCTTTTGCCGCCGCCCGAGTAACCGGTTATGGATGTGGCAGAAACCAGCGCGGCCGGGCTCAGCAGACCGGCATCCACCAGCGGACGCAGGGCCAGGATGAAGGCAGAGGCATGGCAGCCGGGGTTGGAGATCCGCTTGGCAGCGCGCAGCTTGTCGCGCTGGCCCTTGGCCAATTCAGGTAGGCCAAAAGCCCAGCCGGAGACCGTGCGGTGTGCGGTGCTGGCGTCGATCAAACAGGTGTTCGGGTTGCTGATCATCGCGGCTGCTTCACGTGAGGCGGCGTCGGGCAGGCATAGAAACGCCACATCGGCGGCATTGAGCAGGCGCGCTCGCTCGGCCGCGTCCTTGCGCTTGTCGGCGTCGATGCGCAGCACTTCCACATCCTTGCGCGCCGCCAGATATTCATGAATACGCAGCCCCGTCGTACCCTCTTGTCCGTCCACAAAAACTGCGTAAGTCATGATCTCTCCAGCACAATCAAATTCAAAGAACCGAAATCTTAAGGCAAGCCGATGAAAGACCTGCAACGCGTCCTCCTACTCCCCGGATGGTTGAACTCCGACCCCGAACATTGGCAAAGCCTGTGGGAGCAAAAATTTGGATACGAGCGAGTCGAGCAAGCCGATTGGGGCTGGCCGCGCCGTGGCGACTGGATGGCGCGCTTGGATGAGGTCTTGCTCGCCGATGCGCGGCCCGCCGTGCTGGTGGCCCATTCGCTAGGCTGCCAATTGGTAGCCAGTTGGGCGGAACACTCGCAGCTGACCGGGCGAGTGCACGGTGCACTTCTGGTCGCTCCGCCCGACACCGAAGCAGCCAACATGCCCTCGCAGCTTCACAACTGGAGACCGATTCGCCGCAGTCGCCTGCCCTTCCCCTCCATTGCCGTCATCAGCAGCGATGACCCTTTTTGTTCGCAAGTGCGAGGCGCGCAGATAGCCGCTGATTGGGGCAGCCGCTTGGTCGAAGCAGGGGCTTGTGGTCACCTGAACACGGCATCAAAGCTTGGCGTCTGGCCCGTCGGCCAAGCCTTGCTGGCGGGCCTGCGCGAGTAAGGGACAATTACCGCATGGCGACAAAAAAACTCAAAGGCCTCGGCCTCGGCTTGGAAGCACTCCTAGGCCCCACAGTCAGTGATTCAGACGCAGCAGCCGCCCGCGAAGGCGCCCCTAACGCCTTGCGGCTGGAGCAGATGCAGGCCGGCAAATACCAGCCGCGCACGCGCATGGATGAGGGCTCGCTGTACGAGCTGGCCGAGAGCATCAAGGCGCAAGGCATCATGCAGCCGATCTTGGTGCGGCCGATCAAGCCGCCCTCGGATTTGAGCGAAGTACGTTACGAAATCATTGCGGGTGAGCGTCGCTTCCGGGCCGCCCAACTGGCTGGCTTGCGCGAAGTGCCGGTGCTGGTCAAAGCGGTGCCCGATGAAGCCGCCGCCGCGATGGCCTTGATCGAAAACATCCAGCGTGAGGACCTCAATCCGCTCGAAGAAGCGCAAGGCCTGCAACGCCTGGTCAGCGAATTCCATCTGACGCATGAACAGGCTGCCCAGGCAGTAGGCCGCTCGCGCAGTGCCGCCAGCAATCTTTTGCGCCTGCTGCAACTGGTGGAACCGGTGCAGAACATGCTGATGGCCGGCGACATCGATATGGGCCATGCACGCGCGCTGCTGCCCTTGGACGGCGCCCACCAGATCACCTGTGCGACCGAGATCGCGGCCAAAAAGCTCAGCGTGCGCGAGGCCGAGAAAATGGTCGCTCGCCAGGGTGTCGGCCGCCAAAGCACCTTGCTGCGCGCCAAAAACGACAAGAGCCGCGATCTGCTGAGGCTTGAAGAGGAACTGTCTGACCTGCTCACGGCCGTGGTTGAAGTGCGCGTCAAAAAGCGCACCAAGCGCGGCGAACAGGGTGAACTGTCGATTCAGTTTGCATCGCTCGACGAGCTGAACGGTCTGATCGACCGCTTGCGCGGCCCACAGTAAAACCTGCAATGGCAGCGGCTTTTGGGGGTCAGGTCATGCCCCCCACGCCGGGCAAAATCAGCGTAGCATTGGGCCACGGTCTGGCCCTTGAAACGACTTGAAAGCACCCTAAGTACAAGCTTATTCTTGCTTAGCCAGCGGCACTCGAGTAGCAAGCTCTGATCAAGCTTGGCCAGCAAGAAATTTGCAGCAAAGAAATGCACGGAAAGCTCTGATGACGCCCCAGTTCCCGCTGGCGGCAGCGGCCGGGACGCCATCAGAACTTCCCTGAAGTCCCCGAGCAAGCAGGTGCTCGGGGTTGGACGGGGCTTTACAGGAGCTCAGCATGGACGTGATCAGCAGTTTCACCGCTCGCTACGAGCGCACTCGCGTTGAAGAACTCTCGCTGGAGGACTACCTCGCCGAGTGCAAACGCAATCCCATCACCTACGCCACCGCGCCCGAGCGCATGCTCCAGGCCATCGGTGAGCCGCAGATGATTGACACCCGCAACGACACGCGGCTGTCGCGCCTGTTTGCCAACAAGACCATCAAGATCTACCCCGCATTTGCGGAGTTCTACGGGCTCGAAGAGGCGATTGAACAAGTCGTTAGCTACTTCCGCCATGCGGCCCAAGGTCTGGAGGAAAAGAAGCAAATTCTCTACCTGCTGGGGCCGGTCGGCGGCGGCAAAAGCTCGATCGCCGAGCGACTGAAACAGTTGATGGAGCAAGTGCCGTTTTATGCCCTGCAAGGCTCGCCGGTCAACGAGTCACCGCTGGGTCTGTTTGATGCCGCCGAGGACGGCCCGCTGCTGGAGCAGGAGTACGGTATCCCGCGTCGCTATCTGAACCGCATCTTGAGCCCTTGGGCCGTCAAGCGGCTGGAGGAATTCGGCGGCGATATCCGCCGCTTCAAGGTCGTCAAGCGCTACCCCAGCGTGCTCAAGCAGGTCGGCATCTCCAAGACCGAACCGGGCGATGAAAACAACCAGGACATCTCCTCGCTGGTCGGCAAGGTCGATATCCGCAAGCTCGAGACCTTTTCGCAAGACGACCCGGATGCCTACAGCTATTCCGGCGGCCTGTGCTTGGCCAATCAAGGCTTGCTGGAATTTGTCGAAATGTTCAAGGCACCGATCAAGGTGCTGCACCCGCTGCTGACGGCCACGCAGGAAGGCAATTACAAAGGCACCGAAGGCTTCGGTGCCATTCCCTTCGACGGCATCGTGCTGGCCCACAGCAATGAGAGCGAGTGGAAGACCTTCCGCAATAACAAGAACAATGAAGCCTTCCTGGACCGCATCTATATCGTCAAGGTGCCGTACTGCTTACGCGTTAGCGAAGAGGTCAAGATCTACGAGAAGCTGATCCGCAGCTCCTCGCTGGTGTTTGCCAAATGCGCGCCGGGTACGCTGAAGATGATGAGCCAGTTCGCCATCCTGACTCGCCTGAAGGAGCCCGAAAACTCGTCCCTGTATTCGAAGATGCTGGTCTATGACGGCGAGAGCCTGAAGGACACCGACCCCAAGGCCAAGAGCTACCAGGAGTACCGCGACTACGCCGGCGTAGACGAAGGCATGAGCGGTATCTCGACCCGCTTCGCCTACAAGATTTTGTCCAAGGTCTTCAACTTCGATTCATCCGAGGTAGCGGCCAACCCGGTGCACCTGATGTATGTGCTGGAGCAGCAGATCGAACGCGAGCAGTTCCCGACCGAGACCGAAACCAAGTACGTCGGTTTCATCAAAGAGAACCTGGCGCCGCGCTACGCCGAGTTCATCGGCAAGGAAATACAAACCGCTTATCTGGAAAGTTATAGCGAGTACGGGCAAAACATCTTCGACCGCTATGTCACCTACGCCGATTACTGGATTCAAGACCAGGAATACCGCGACACCGACACCGGCGAGGTGTTTGACCGCTCGGCACTGAACGCCGAGTTGGAGAAGATCGAGAAGCCCGCCGGCATCAGCAACCCGAAAGACTTCCGCAACGAGATCGTCAATTTCGTGCTGCGCGCACGGGCCAATAACGCAGGCAAAAACGCTTCCTGGACCAGCTACGAGAAGTTGCGTACGGTGATCGAGAAGAAGATGTTCTCCAACACCGAAGAGTTGCTGCCCGTCATCAGCTTCAACGCCAAGGCCAGCGCCGACGAGGCCAAGAAGCATGAGAACTTCGTCCAGCGCATGGTCGACAAGGGCTACACGGCCAAACAGGTGCGGCTACTCTGCGAATGGTATTTGAGGGTTAGAAAGAGCTCCTGAAGGCTATTGAAGCTCCAGCGCTAGGTGAGTTGGACGCTAACTCTCACCTGGCCTTCGAATCACTGCCTGAGGACTACAGATGCTTCAACAAATCATCGACCGTCGCCTGTCGGGCAAGAACAAGTCGATAGGCAACCGGGAACGCTTTTTACAGCGCCACAAGGAACAGGTGCGCGAAGCGGTGCGGCGGGCCGTTGATGGGCGCGGCATCCGCGATATGCAAAAAGGCGAGGACGTTCACATTCCGAAAAAGGACTTGAGCGAGCCGATCTTCGGCCACGGCGAGGGTGGCGTGCGCGAGGTGGTGCGGCCCGGCAATACCGAGCATGTCAAAGGTGACCGCGTCGCCAAACCCAAGGGCGGCGGCCAAGGTCAAGGTGGCGGCCAGGCCAGCGACTCCGGCGAGGGCGACGACGACTTCGTCTTCCACCTCAGCCGCGAGGAGTTCATGCAGGTCTTTTTTGAAGACCTAGCTCTGCCCAATCTGGAGCGCACCCAGCTCGCCGATACGCCGGAATGGAAGACCCACCGGGCCGGCTACACCGGCGACGGCAACCCGACCAATCTGCACATCGTGCGCTCGATGCGCGGCGCTTTAGGGCGGCGCATCGCCTTGGGTACCGACAAGCGGCGCGAGCTGCTGGAGTTGGAAGAGCGCTTGGCCTTGCTCAAGCATGAAGACCCCGTTGACCGCGAAGTTCAGCGCATGCTGGCGGAGACCGAAGCGCGCATCCAACATCTGCGCCAGCGCCTCAAGGCCATCCCATTTCTCGACCCCATCGATCTGCGCTTTCGCAACCGGGTGCGCGTGCCGGTGCCAACCAGCCGCGCCGTGATGTTCTGCTTGATGGATGTATCGGGCTCAATGGACGAGGGCCGCAAGGATCTGTCCAAGCGCTTTTTCATCCTGCTTTATCTGTTCCTGACCCGGCATTACGAAAAGATCGACGTCGTTTTCATTCGCCACCACACGCAGGCGCAAGAAGTGGACGAGCAGAATTTCTTCCATGCCACCGAAACCGGCGGCACCGTGGTGTCCAGCGCCTTGGTGCTGATGGAAGAAATCATCCAGGCTCGCTACCCCCGCAGCGAATGGAATATCTACGGCGCTCAGGCCAGCGACGGCGACAACTGGCACCACGACAGCGGCCGCTGCCGCGAGCTTTTGGCCGACAAGATCTTGCCGATGTGCCGCTACTTCGCCTATGTGCAAGTCGCCGAACAGGAGCAAAACCTCTGGGACGAATACAGCAAACTCAGCCAAGAGGTGCGCCACTTCGCCATGCGCAAGGCCACCGAAGTCTCGCAAATCTACCCGGTCTTCCGCGATCTGTTCAAGAAGGAAAGCTCAGCTAAGTGAGTGCCTGCACTCACCCGCTACATCAAGGCATAAGGGGCTGACATGACCGACATCGAAAACCGCCGCCACCGCGCCATCGCCCCCAGCACCGATGACTACGGCGGGCGCCGCTGCAAGCCGGCCTTGAAGGAAATGAAACCGGCCGGCCCCAGGCCCGCCGCCCCGCTGCCCTCGCCCAGCGACTGGACCTTTGAGCTGATCGACGAATACCACGATGTGATTCGCGCCACAGCCGAGCGCTACGGCTTGGACACCTACCCGAACCAGCTCGAGATCATCACCGCCGAGCAGATGATGGATGCCTACGCCTCGGTGGGCATGCCGGTCAATTACCGCCACTGGAGCTATGGCAAGGAGTTCATCGCCACCGAGCGCAACTACAAGCGCGGACAGATGGGTCTGGCCTATGAGATCGTCATCAACTCCGACCCCTGCATCGCCTACCTGATGGAAGAAAACACCATGGCCATGCAAGCCTTGGTGATTGCTCATGCCTGCTACGGGCACAACAGCTTCTTCAAGGGCAACTACCTGTTCCGCATGTGGACCGATGCCTCCAGCATCATCGACTACCTGGTCTATGCGAAAAACTTTGTGGCCGAATGCGAGCAGCGCCATGGCATCTCGCAGGTCGAGCAAATGCTGGACTCCTGCCATGCGCTGATGTCTTACGGCGTCGACCGCTACCGCCGCCCCGCCAAGCTCTCATTGGCCCAAGAACGCACTCGCATGGCCGACCGCGAGGCCCATGCGCAGCAGCAGATCAACGACATCTGGCGCACCCTGCCCAAGCGCGCCGACGCGGCCGCCGAGGCCGCCACCGCCCTGCGCTTCCCCGACGAGCCGCAGGAAAACATCCTCTATTTCATCGAAAAGAGTGCGCCGCTGCTGGAGCCCTGGCAGCGCGAAATTGTGCGCATCGTGCGCAAGATCGCTCAGTATTTCTACCCCCAGCGCCAGACCCAGGTGATGAACGAGGGCTGGGCCACCTTCTGGCATCACCGTCTGCTCAACCAGATGTATGACGATGGTTATCTAAGCGACGGCATGATGATCGAATGGCTGAAGTCACACACCAATGTGGTCGCGCAGCAGCCCATGGCCAATCTGAATCCCTATGCGCTGGGCTTTGCGATGTATACCGACATCAAGCGCATCTGCGAAAAGCCGACCGAAGAAGACCGGCGCTGGTTCCCCGACATCGCCGGCGGCGACTGGCTACCGACGATCGACCATGCGATGCGCAACTTCAAGGACGAGAGCTTTATAGGCCAATACCTGAGCCCGCACCTGATGCGTGAGTTCAGGCTGTTTTCCATCCTCGACGACGAGAAATTGTCCGAGTACGAAATCTCCGCCATTCATGACGAAGCCGGCTATCAGCATGTGCGCGAAGCCCTGTCCCGCCAATACGATCTGAGTACCCGCGAGCCCAATATCCAGGTCTGGAACGTCAATCTGCGCGGGGACCGCTCACTCACCCTGCGCCACACCCAGCATATGGGGCGCCCCCTGCACGACAGCGCGCAAGAAGTGCTCAAGCATGTGGCCCGGCTGTGGGGCTTTGGCGTTCAGCTGGAAAGCGTCGATGACAAGGGCGAGGTCAGCAAGCGCTGGAGCGTGGCGGCGCCGCCGGCATGACACGACACTAGGCTTCGGCCAGCAGAGCCGTGGCGAGCTCGCCCAAGACGCGAATACCGATTGCCCTCTCCTCGCTCAGCGGGTGTGCAGCCGTCAGACGCAGGCAGTGGTCGAAGCCCGTGCCGGTGCTGAAGACCGCCCCGGGAACGAAGTTGTAGCCGCGCGCCCGCGCTTGCTCAAGCAGGATGGAGGCATCCAAGCCAGCCGGTAAAACGACCCACAAGGCATAGCCTGCATCACCGCTATTCAGCCTTGTCCCGGTGGGAAAGTGCGCCAAGATCTCGCGCTGATACAGCTCGACCTGCTCCTTCAAGCTTTGCCTCAGCCTTCTGAGGTGCGCGTCAAAACTGCTGCTGGCCAGAAACGCAGCCATGACCTGCTCGATCAAAGACGGCATCAACTCACCATGCACCGCACGCGCCGCCCGTAACTGCAAATGCAGGCGGCCACTGACGACATAGCCCAGACTGAAGCCAGTCCCACTGATGCAGGCGAAGCTGCCGCAGTACAGCACCCAGTCGTCGCGATCAAACGCCTTCAGAGGGCGTGGTCGATAGGCGCCACGATAGAGCTCACCCATCATGTCGCACTCGATCAGGGGCAGCTGATGCTGGGTGATCAGGGTGACGAGTTGCTCCTTGTCGGCGTCGCTCCAGCCGCCTCCGGGCGCAGTGCTCAAGCTGTGGTCAAACACGCAGGCGGCCACAGGGTACTGACTCAGCGCATGGCCCAAAGCCTCCAGGGAGGGACCGTTCTCGTTCGAGACCGGAATCTCAAGCACGCGCAAGCCCATGCTCGCAATCAGTTCCAGCGCCCGCATCGGCGCCGGGCTGGTGACCACGACCCAATCGCCGGCTTGCGTCAGCAGCCGCAAGCAAAGCTGCAGCGACTCACCCTCGCCCTGCGTCACGACGATGTCATCGGCAGCAAAGGCGCAGCCCAGCCGGGGAGCCCGCAGGGCCAGCTGCAGGCGCAGCGTCTCGCCGCCGAAGACGCTTCCGGTGGCCAACGGTGATGATGATGAGCGACATTGCTGCGCCAACAGCCTTCGCAAGGTTGAAATAGGAAGCAATTCCTGCGGCAATGTCAGATGACCAAGCGATAACAAGCCCGGCTGCGAAGCGGCCAAGCTCATCAGGCGCCGGCGTCGCCCGGCTAACTCCAGCGCCGTCACCCGCGTCGCAAAACCGATGGGCGCGGGTGCCTGGCAGGAAAAAAAGCCACGGCGAGCACGCGCCTCGATCAGCCCCGCATCCTCCAGATCATGCAGCGCATGGGTCACGGTGGCCAAGCTCGCGGCATGTTCCGCACAGAGATGGCGGACCGAGGGCAGCCGACTGCCGGGCGGATATCGCCCGGCTTGCAAGGCCTCGGCCAGCGTGGCTGCAAGTGTGCGGTAGCGAAGGGGGCGAGAGCTCATGCGAAAGACCGGCTAAGGGCCGGTCAAAGGCTCGCACGATACCGTCAATTGCGCCTTCTGAATCGATACACAGCTCCAAAGAACAAGCGATACAGGCGCAGGCCGGCCCTGTATCTATCTCGCCGACAGAGCGCTGAGCCTTTGCGCCTAGGCGGCTAATTCCTAGACTGCGCGGGCCATGACAACGAGCGAGGGAACGAACAGCCATGCCATACCTAACTACCCGCCTCCAAGCCTGCACGCCCTGCGTGCGGCAGCTTCTACTGAGTGAGCTGCTTGGCCTGCTGGCCAGCGCCGCTACTCAGACCGGCGTGGCTTGGTGGATTGCGGGCCAAGGCGGCGGCGCCGACATGGCCGTCTATGGGGCGGTGACGGCGCTGTGTTCGCTGCTCGCCATGCCATTGCTATCTCCTTTTGGAGACCGCTGGCCGAAACAGCAGCTGGTTCGTCTGGCAAGAACAGGCCTCCTGCTGGATGCGCTGGCGCTCGCTTTGCTGGCATCGAGCGGCCTCTACAGCCTAGCGCTACTGTGTGCCTGTTCCGTGCTGGCCACCCTCGCCAACGCATTGCTGCTGCCGGCACAGGCGAGCATGCTTCCCGAACTGGTGGCAACGGAACAACTCCCCGAGGCCATACGACTACGACGCACCGCCCAGGCGATCGGGAGTCTGCTGGGTCCTGGCTTGAGTGGCGCCTTGCTTGCATTCGGCGGGGTGGCGCCAGCGATGACGCTGAATGTCTTGCTGTTCGGCTTGGCGTGTTTGGCTGCGCAGCGTTTGAAACAAGCACCGTATGCCGCAGCGCCGCCTGGCTCTAGGGGCTGGCGCAGCGATATAAGCGCCGGCCTGCGAGCCAAATGGGGCGTCACGCTCGACCGTTGGTGGTCCCTGACCGGCGCCTTGATGATGATATTTTTGCTGCCCGCCATCGGCATGCTCTTGCCCCTGCGCTTGCAGTCTATGCAACTTTCGGCGCTATGGTTCGGCGCTTGCGGCGCGGCCTTGTCGGTCGGCCTGCTCATGGGATTGGCCGGCCTTGCCGATGCTTTGACTGACCGCCTGGGCCGGGTTCGTGCGATCGGTGTGGCCGTGGCCTTGTGCGGCCTCGCCGTCGGCTCGATCGGTGTTTGCGATTCCGCACCGGGCTTGCTGGCCCTCTTTGCGCTGATCGGCCTATCCATGTCGGTCACCCAATTGGTCGGCCAGACCCACCGCGCCCTGGCCGTGCCGGAGAACTTCCGCGCCCGTATGGCAGCTGGCCAAATGATGATTGCTCAGTTGGCCGCAGCGCTCGCCCCGGCAATCGCGGGCTTGCTGCTGCTGCGCTGGGAGGTGGCCGAGGTCTATCTATGGCTGTCGGCGGGCTTCCTGGGCAGCGGACTGCTGCTATTGGCGGTACCGGAGCTCAGACCCTTCCTGCGGCTCGATCACGAGCAGGTCAAAAACTGGTATGGCCGGCGCTACCCCGAAGCCTTTGCAGCACGCCGCTAAAGGCTCCGATCAAGACGCAAAAATCTTGCCCGGATTCATGATGTTGTGCGGGTCCAGCGCCGCCTTCACGCTGCGCATCAGCGCTACAGCGCCCTCTCCCGCCTCGTCGACCAAAAAGCCCTGCTTGTGCAGGCCGACGCCATGCTCGCCGCTGCAAGTGCCCTCCAAGTGCAATGCACGCGTCACCATTTGATGACTCAGTCGCTCGGCCGTTTCGCGCTCGGCGGGGATCAAAGGGTCAATCAGATAGGCCATATGGAAATTGCCGTCGCCAACATGGCCGACGATGAAATAAGCCAGGCCGGTCGCCTCGACCTCCGCCACCGAGGCATTGATGATCTCGGCCAGGCGCGAAATCGGCACGCAAATATCGGTCGTGACGCTGCGGCAGCCGGGCTTGGTCTGCAGGCCCGACAGATAAGCGTGATGCCGGGCAGCCCAAAGCCGCGTGCGGGCCTCGGGCGTGGTTGCCCATTCAAAGTCCTCGCCGCCCAGATCACGCGCCAATTCCTGCACCGTTTGCGCCTGCTCGGCCACACTGGCGGGGCTGCCGTGGAACTCCATCAAGAGCATGGGCAGTTCCTGCAGGGCTAACTTGTCATGGGCATTGACCGCCCGGATCGCATGCGCATCAAGCAGTTCGCAACGCGCGATCGGCACGCCGAGCTGGATGATCTGTATGGCGGTCTGCACCGCCGCCTCAATGTTCGGGAAGAAGCATACGGCTGCCGACACCGCCTCGGGCAGCGGGTAGATACGCAGGGTCAACTCGGTGATCACGCCCAAGGTGCCTTCGCTGCCAACGAACAAGCGCGTCAAGTCATAACCGGCGCTGCTCTTGCGAGCGCGCGTGCCGGTGCGGATTTGCTCGCCGCTGGCCGTCACCACGCTCAGCCCCAGCGTGTTCTCGCGCATCGTGCCGTAGCGCACGGCATTGGTGCCGCTGGCGCGCGTTGCCGCCATGCCTCCCAGGGTCGCGTCAGCGCCGGGGTCAATCGGGAAGAACAGGCCGGCATGGCGCAGCTCGGCATTGAGCTGGCTGCGGGTCACGCCGGCCTGCACGGTGACGGTCAGATCCTCGGCATGCACCTGCAAAATGCGCTGCATTCGCGACACATCCAGGCTGATGCCGCCTTGCACCGCCAGCAGATGGCCTTCCAAGGAGCTGCCGGCGCCGTAGGGAATGACGGGCACAGCATGCTGGTTCGCCAGCGCGACAACAAAAGCGACCTCCTCGGCCGACTCGGCGAACACCACCACATCGGGCGGCGGTACATCAAACGGCGACTCGTCCCGGCCGTGCTGTTCGCGCATGGCCAGCGCGGTGTTGCAGCGTTCACCGAAGCGCTGCTGCAAGCCCAGCAACAAGGCTTGCGGGACTGGCCGTGGCTTCAAGAGATCAAGAGGCAAGGTTTCGAGCATGACAAGAGCTTTCAACCGGCACGGGCGGCCGGCTCTAGAAACAAACAAACTGTCGACAGAGTAGCCCAGCTTTGACCCAAAGCGCTTGTCAATGAGTCGCCCGGGTGCGAGCATCAGGCATCACTGAAAAATCATTGGAGGTATTCGCTATGTTCGGAATTGATCTTGGCTGGTTGGCGTTGATCGTGGTCTTGCTGCTCGCCGTGGCCGGTGTGATGCGCTGGGATCTGCTGCGCGCCATCGGCCGCGACGCGCTCGACAAGTCGGCGCAGCCGCCGGCCAATCTGCCAGTCGGCAAGGCCGAAGCCGAATTCGGCAGCCCACCGCGGGAGCTGCACCATGCCGAGCAACATCAACACCCCAGCCACAACAAGCCCGAGATCCATCGTTCGGGCAAGCGCCACTGAACTGAATCTGCATAGCCCTGCGCTGCAGGAGGGCAGGCATTTCAGGCAAGATGCCGCCCATTCTTGAACTACATAGGCGCAGCAGCCATGGCCAACCGACTCTCACAAATAGCCACCCGCACCGGCGATGACGGCACAACCGGGCTTGGCGACGGCAGCCGCGTGCCCAAAGACCACTTGCGCGTGCAAGCGATGGGCGATGTGGATGAGCTGAACTCCAACCTCGGCGTGCTGCTGGCCGAGCCGCTGCCGGACGATGTGCGCGAGTTGCTGATCACCATCCAGCATGAGCTGTTCAACCTTGGCGGTGAGCTCTGCATGCCGGGTTACGAACTGCTGAAGATGGACGCGGTCTTGCGTCTGGATGAGGCCTTGGCCCATTACAACGCCGCCCTGCCGCGCCTGAAGGAGTTCATCCTGCCGGCCGGCACCCGCAGTGCGGCGATCTCGCATGTCTGCCGCACCGTAGCGCGCCGCGCCGAGCGCGCCGTGGTCACTCTGGCCGCGCAGGAAGCCATCAACGCCGCACCCCGCCAATACCTGAACCGCTTGTCTGACTTGTTATTCGTACTGGCCCGTGTGCTGAACCGCGCCAATCTGGACGGACTGGGTGGCGACGATGTCTACTGGCATAGCGAGCGGCTGCAGCGCCAGGACGCCGAGGCCTAAATCTTCAATTAGACTGACCCTGACAGTCATATTGCTGTCGCCGTGGAGGGCCAAACTGGCCCATCCACTCAAGCTCAGGGAGATGATTCAAATGGGAATGTTCAGCAATATCCTCAACAAACTCGGTTTTGGCGCCAAGCCGGCTGCAGCCGCCGAAGTACCGGCTGTCGCAGTGGAAGCAGCTGCAGCTGCTGCACCGACCGTCGCCGAAGCAGCACCGGTCGCCATTTCGGTGGTTGACGTGGTGGCGCAACTTGACGGTCTGGCGGCCGCGCATGCAGAAAAGCTCAACTGGAAGGTCTCGATCGTTGATCTGATGAAGTTGCTGGAACTGGACAGCAGCCTGGCCTCGCGCAAAGAGTTGGCCACCGAACTCGGCTGCCCGGCCGAAAAGATGAGCGACTCGGCTCAGATGAATATGTGGTTGCACAAGACCGTGCTACAAAAGCTGGCCGACAACGGCGGCGATGTGCCGCTTGAGCTGCTGAGCTGATTTACTGTTGCTCTGTTTTTTTACTGGCTCAGCCTATGAGCTAGTTGCCAGACAAACTCCGCTGCAAGGTCAGACGAAAGTGGTGTTCATCCCTTTCGCAGCTGGCCGGCAACCCCGGAGCACACCATGGCACAGATCACCGCAGCGGCAGTAGTTCTAGACAACACCAAGTTCGGATCGGCACAAAGCCCGGCCCAATTAGAACTAGGCATCGAGCCAGCGGGCCTTCAAGACGCCCGCGAACCCGGCGCCATGGTGCCGGCCACCCAAAGCGTGGGCTTTGCGCTCGGCTGGGACTTTGCCCATCATGGCCTGACCCCACCGGCGCTGCAGCTTTATGCCAGCTCGCCCTTGCGTCAGGGTTTTCAAGCTGGCAGCGCCACCTTCGGCCGCCGCACCTTGCGCGCCAATCGCCACACCCAGCAATGGCTGCTGCTGCGCACCCATGCTTGGTCGCGCGGGCGCAGCTTCGAAGAAGTTCAGCTGACGCCCAACTACCTGCAGCAGCTTGGGGTCAACTTCTGCCCCATCACCCGTCAGCCCCTGGATGCGCATCAAGGCAGTCGCCACCAGGCACAGCTCGACCGAGTGCGGGATGACGCTGGCTACGCCGCCGGCAATCTGGTGATGATGAGCCGGGCGGCCAATCTGGCCAAGGCTCAATATGGCTGGGCAGAGGCCGCCGAGGTGGCTCGCAGCGTCGAGACAGGGCCTATCCGCCGAATCGCCGGCTTAGGAGCTGCCGAGTGGCAACGCGTGGCCTTGCTGTGCAGTTTCGTGACCGAGCTGCCACATGCGCAGGCAGCCGCCCTGCCCTTGCTGGTTCTGCCGCCAAACCGCCTGCGCTTGTTCAACCCAATCCAGGCTTTGCAAGCAATGTTGACGCGCCAACTGGCCACGCCGGGCTGGAGCGCCCGCTTGGCGCGCATCGAAGCGCTCTTACCCACCGAAGCTTGCAAGGCCGACTTCAACCGCTTTGTCTTGGCCCTGGCGCCGCGCGTGCTGGCGGTCAGCAATCTGCACCGCGAGCAAGAAATCCGCTGGGCGCTTGAAGACGCCTGGCAGCAGCCGCTGCTGCTCAAGCGCTGGACCCGCTTTGCCCTGCAACTCAGCGCGGCTCAGGCCGAGGCCTTGCTGCAACGCGCTGCCGCCAAGCAGTTGGTCAATGCCGTCCATGTCCAGCACTTGACACAGCCCAACGCCATTGATGGTTGGGCCCTGGAGCGCGGTGGGTTTTGCGCTGCCAGCCAATATCTTGAACATTGACTTGGTCTGCTCGTCCCTCCACCTTGAATGCCGGAGGAGGACTACAGGGGTCAATTCACGACTGCATCATGCGCCACCAGCATAGTCCGCCTGCACCACCACGCTGACAGGGAGGAGGAACACCCAGAGACTTGCAAAGGGGTGAATGAACAACAAACAAACACCTACTTTCTACTTTTTTGACTACCTCATGCAAAAGACTCTGCTCGCCCTGGCCCTCGCGGCTGCGGCCATCGCGCCGGCACAAGCGGCTTTGAAAACCGGCGACTTGGCTTTCACTTCCTTCAATGCCGATGAAGACGGCTGGGCGATGGTGACCTTGTCGGCTTCGTGGCTCGCCGCCGCGCTGCCAAGTAAACAGGCCGTCAACGACAAGAAGCCTGTCGCGGCCTAGCCCGGCAGGCCCACGCTGAGTCGCTCCAGATCACCGAACTGATCTTGTAAAGCGACGTGATAGCCCAGCGCACCGAACCAATTGGCCCATTCTTGGGCCAATTTTTTTGTCGGCAGCCAAGGCCCGGTTTTATCAAGAATGACGCGGTTGGCGCGACGCTCGTAAAACACGACGCGCCACATACCGGTAGAGACCGAATGACTGAAACTGTTGTTGAGCATGGGGAGGCGGCAATGTATCAGAGTAAGCCGTTACTTGCCTGCAAGTGCCGTCAAAGCAGGGCCAAAAACTCTTCCGTCCCCAGCACGCTGAAGGCCGGATGCTTCAACTGCTTCGCGTAGCGCCCAAGACTGTTGCGCAACTTGGGGCAATCGCTGACGACATGCGCCAGGCTCGCTTCAGCGCTAAGGGCTGATCGAACCAGCGTCAGCAAAGGCAGCGACTCCAACTCGGAGCTGGCGGGCATCTGGCCGTTGACCACCTCGGCATAGGGCAAAAAATCCGCCAACAATTCAAGCTGCTGAGCTTCGTCAAGCTTAAAAGCCGGAAAGGCCAGCGCCTGCATCAAGGCCTGTGCAGAATCGGTCGCAACCAAAGCTTGGCATTGCCCCGTTTGCCAAGCTCTGCGCAGCAGTTTGGCGTTCGCATCATTGAGCAGCAGCGCCCTCAAAACAACGGCGGTATCGAAGGCTACCCGCGGCGGCTGGGCAGGGCTCATCACTTGACCGCCTTGGCAAAGGCGCGACTCAGGCCCGCTTTCAAATCCGCTGTTGTAGCGGAAGTCTTGCGTCGTCCACCGCCTGCAACAGCTGGCAATGGTTTTGCAACCGATTTTTTGGAAGCTGCGGCTGCCTTGCCTGATTTCTTGGCCGCCGGCGATACGGGCCGCGCAGGCGCCGACTCAATGGTTTTGGCGTCGATTTTGAGCTCCGCCAGCTTGGCCCTGAGCGCGTCGCCACGTTGAATCCGCACCGGTGTCAGGATGATTTGCCCGGCCTTGTTTTGGACCTCGAAGTACTGCACCGGCCCGAGTTCATCGGTCACGCTTTTGGGCAGGGTCAGCTGATTTTTTGAAGTGAGTTTGGCGAGCAATTTTCGTCTTTTCGCAAAGTAAGGATTCATTACTTTCGCGCTTCCTTGCGGACGGAAAGCAAGAAAGCAATGAGTAAAAAAAGGCTTGGCAAAACTTGACCCTCAAGGCGAAATCGAGGGTTCAAGCGGGCTGGAAAGACACCGTAAAACAGGCCGAAAAAAAAGCCGCGGCACCCGGGCTCACGGCTTATTCGTGGCGGCCATCTTGCGATGGCTGCGCTGTTCAAGGTCGGTTCAGACCAGCGAACGCTGCAGGCGCAGCTCTTCCAGACGCGTACCGGCGACCTCGGTGGTCTTGGCGCTGCCCAGCTCACGCTTGAAGCCGGCCAACTCAAAGAAGCGCAGCGCACGCTCGTTGCGCAGATAGGTCCACAAGGTGACCTTGGTGCAGCCCTCTTCTTGCAAGCCGTCGCGTGCGGCGTCCCACAAGGCCAGGCCCACGCCTTTGTCCCAATGGATGGGGTTGGCATACATGGCCCAGATCTCGCCGGTGCTGGACGGTGTGCCCTTGTCGCGCGAACGGTCGAAGCCCACAAAGCCCATCAGCTCATTGTCGATATGGGCAACGATCACCTGGGGCTCGCACAGGTCGATCGCTTCACGCCAAAAAGCCTGGCGCTTTTGCACAGAAAGTGCGTCCAGCGCGGCGTCGGGCAAAAGCCCTTTGTACGCGTCCTGCCAAGCGGCAACATGAATTTCTGCGATGCCTTTGGCATCACGCAGTGTGGCGGGGCGAACCTGAATACTCGACATACGGAAGCAACTTTGCTGGAACAAATACGAATCGGAAGGGCGGTATTTTGCTTGCCAAAACGGCTGACATCGGCGCTTGACAGCGCGATATTTTTGTAGCCCTGAGCCCCAATCCACGCCCAATCCACGCGTAAACAGCGCTCCAAGCCCCCGTCAATGCGTGGCCAAGGCTTGCACGCCTTGGCGTTTGACATAGTCTTGCACACTGCGTTTGAGCGCCGATTTATGCGCTCGTTGCAGCTGATTGAGCAGGCCATGCTCCACCGGCAACGAGCCCAATTCGCCCGCAAAGCGCTCGGCAATATCGTGCTGCATGCGCAGCAATAAATGAGCGGTTGTCATTGCATCGGCCATGGCCCGGTGAGCTTTTCCTGAGTCCGGCAAGCCATGAAACTGCGCCAAAGTGCCGAGCCGGCAGTTGGGCGCGTCGAGATAAAGCCTGCGCGCCAGCAAGACCGTGCAGGCAAAACTCTCATGAGCGGGGTCGGGCATACAGCCTGCCCTGGCCATCTCCGCCTGCCAAAAGCCCCGGTCAAAGGCCGCGTTGTGCGCGACCAAGGGGCAGCCCTGGGTGAACAAGGCCAAGTCCTGCATGACGCTCTCGGCGCTGGGTGCGTCCGCCAGCATTTCATTGCTGATGCCGGTCAGCTCTTCAATGAAGGGCGGCACCCAAGCACCTGTGTGCATCAAGCTTTGATAGGCATCGACGATAAGTCCGCCGCTTACCAAGACCGCCGCGATCTCGGTTGCGCGGCCCCCGCCATTCGGAGACAAACCCGTGGTCTCAAAGTCGATCACCGCGATGGTTTGCACAGCGGCCTTGCTCATGAAGCACTGGCCACCGGATGTTTGATCGCATTGAGCAGCAACTTTCGTTCAAGCGCAGCGTTGATGTCGACACCGGTGTGGTCGGCGATCTGCAATAGGTAAAGCATCACATCGGCAATCTCTTCGCCCAGATGCTGATGCTTGGCCGGGTCGTTCTGAATCTCCTGAGACTGTTCAGGCGTCAGCCATTGAAAAATTTCCACCAGCTCTGCCGCCTCAACCACCATGGCCATGGCCAGATTTTTAGGCGTTTGGTAGGGCTGCCAATCGCGCTCGATGGCGAATTGGCGCAGCCGCTTTTGCAAGTCTTCGATATTCATGGGAGCTCAGTGTGGCATGAGCCCGAGTGAATTTGGGCCAACTGTGCAAGCGCAAAAAATGTTCACGCGTTTCTTATTCATAGCAATTCAATCTTTTAACTTAGTAGTCTTAGTAGAGCGGGCTTGTTTCTGTGGATAAGCCAAATTTATCTTGACGCCACAAGCACTTAGCTTGTTTCAAACCATGTGGGCGAAGCCCTCTTGCTGCTGTCACTCAAACAGGAACAACTTTCAAATTTCAGCCCACCCTGTGGATAAGGTCTGGCTTGATCTTTTTTTATCCACAGCCTTGTTCATTGACAACATCTGGTCGACCCGGTAGCTAGCCCCGCCAGACCAAAATAAAGCCAACAGCTACGCTGTCCCCGACGTGACAAGCTTTTCGAGCGGCTCCTCTAAATTGACATAAATCCCGTGTATGGGCGCCACAGATGGGGATAAACCCCGGCGAGGAAGCGGGTCCGAGTCGATAGAGTGAAGCAGCGCTGCAAGCCAGGATGGTTTGACAGTCAGGTGCAGAAATAAGCAGGAGACAACACCATGAAGAAGTTTCACATCACCCTTTTGGCGCTTGCGGGCAGTTTGCTCGTCAGCGCTTGTGGCGGCGGCAGCAGTGCCGATACCACGCCTGCCGTGTCCATCACGGCGGTCAAGGTCTTCGGCGACAGCCTGGCTGACTCGGGCACCTTCGGGCTCAAGTTCACGGTGCAAAGCCCGGACAGCTTGATCTACCCCGAGCGCATTGCAGCGGCCTATGGCCAGACCCTTTGCAATTTCTACACCTTTACCGGCGTGACCTTCGCCCCGAATCCCAAGGCCGGTTGCAGCAACTTCGCCATCGGCGGCGGTGTGATCAATTCAGCCAGCTTGGCCGCAGCCGACCCACGCCGCGTGCCGGTTCAATTGGCAACCGCAGCAGCCGTGGGCAGCTTCAGCCCCACCGACCTGGTGGTGATCGACGGCGGCGGCAATGACGCTGCCGACCTGGTGGGCGCCTACCTCACTATCCCCAGAGACGGCGGCGCGGCCTATATGAAGCTGCTGGGCACCCTGCTGACGCCGGCACAGGTCGGCGCGATCATGAGCGGCGGTGCAAGCACCATTGCAGCGGGCGGCGCCACCTATATGCTGGCCCTGGCCGATCTCTTCCATGCATCGATCAAAGCCAATGTGTTGGACAAATCAGCGCAGCGCGTCGTGATTCTGAACATGCCCAGCATCACCAACACCCCACGCTTTCAAATGGTGTTGGACGGTATAGCGGCCGCTTCGGGCGGCGGCACAGCAGGTGCAACGGCACGCGCCCAGTCGGACGCTTTGTTCAGATCCTGGATGACGGCCTTCAACAAGCAGCTGGACAGCAAATATGCCGGTGAAAGCAAGGTGGCGATCGTTGACTTCTATTCCGGCTTCAATGATCAAGTGAACTTCCCCGCGCAGTTCAGCCTCAGCAATGTGAAGACGCCTGCTTGCCCAGCGACAGGCATGGGCGCTGATGGCTTGCCGACCTACACCTTCGAAACCTGCACGGCCAAGGCCTTGTCGGCTGCACCGCCTGCCGGCGTCAGCGGCGCCGATTGGTGGAAGAGCTATGCCTTCTCCGATGGTTTCCACCCCACGCCCTATGGCCATCAGTTGTTGGGTCAGCTGGTTTCCAAGGCCATCGCCATCAAGGGTTGGCTGTAAAGCGCGGCCGAGCATCAGGAGCATTCACACCATGAAAAAATATCTCTTCTCCCTGAGCGCGATCGCTGTTTTCGCAGCCGGCGCAGCACAAGCCCAAACCGTTGGCAGCTTCACAGTTCGACTCGGCGCCACGACGATCCGGCCGGCCGTCAGCAGCGGCGATCTGTCGGCACCCAGCCCCGCTGGCACCAAGGTTGATATCAACAATTCCAGCCAAGTCACCGGTGGCATTTTTTACATGTTGACCGAAAACATCGCCATCGATGTGCCCGTCGGCATTCCGTTCAAGCACGAAGTATTGGGCGCTGGCGCGATTGATGGCACGGGCAAGCTGTCCGATGTCAAGGCCTTGCCCATCACCGTCACGGCGCAATACCGATTCGGCGCCCCCACCAGCATGTTCCGGCCCTTTGTCGGCGCGGGTGTGACCTATGCGGTGTTCTCCGATACCAAGGCCACCTCTGTGCTCTCCGGCATTACCGGCGGCTTGCCGAGCAATCCGACCACCATGTCGATGAAGAACTCCTTCGGCCCGACCGTGCAACTGGGTCTGGACATGAAGCTCTTTGATCGCTGGTCGCTCAATGTCTCCGCCACCAAGGTGATGTTGAAAACGACCGGGTCCTTGTCCACCGGTCAGACCATCGAGGTTGAACTGAACCCGATGGCCTATTCATTCGGAGTTGGCTACACCTTCTAAGTGCTGCTCGTTCCGGGCTGAAGAAAGGGAGCCTTGGGCTCCCTTTTTCTATTCAGCTCATCAGGCAATGCCGATGACCTTGTGCATCTGCACCGAGAGACGCCACTGCGGGTGTGCCATGCAATAGGCGACCGCCTCGCAGGTGTGCTGGGCCTTCAGAATGCTGTCCATCGGTTGCAAGAAGAAATGCTGAAAGCCCATAGCTTCGAAGCGCTCGGGCCGCGCCAAGGGCTGTGGAAACACCAGTTTCAGCTCATGGCCATGCGTCAGGACCATCTCGGCATCGGCCTTGGGGCTGACGCAGATCCAGTCCAGGCCCGCCGGTGCAGGCTGGGTGCCATTGGTTTCCACCGCAATCTCGAAGCCGCGCGCATGCAGCGCGTCAATCAAGGCCGGGTCGATCTGCAACAAGGGCTCTCCGCCGGTGCAGACGACATAGGGCTTGCCGGCTACACCTGTTGGCCATTTGGAAGCAATTGAATCAGCCAGTTCTTCAGCAGTACTGAACTTGCCGCCACCCTCACCATCGGTGCCTATGAAGTCGGTATCGCAAAACGTGCAGACCGCTGAAGTGCGATCTTCTTCCCTGCCGTTCCAAAGATTGCAACCGGCAAAGCGGCAGAACACCGAAGCACGACCGGCTTGAGCGCCCTCGCCTTGCAAGGTGTAGAACATTTCTTTCACTGCGTAAGTCATGCTGATCCTTCAGACCGGAATTACCGGCCCCTCAATATCCGCACTGACGATGGACCCGCAACCGCGCGTTTCATACATATCGACACGGTCCAATTGCGGCAGCACAGCCCGGCCCTTGGCCAGCACCCAGGCGGCCAGGCTGGCGGTGTCGCCATCGGGCAGATCGGCAATCTCGAACAGCGGCCGGTGATCGATCGCCTTGAAGATCGGATCGAACTGTGTCTTGACGTCACCAAAGTCAACCGTCCAACCCATCAGCTGATCTAACTCGGCACTCAGGTGCAAGCGCAGCGTGTAGGTGTGGCCGTGGATGCCGCGCAGCGGGTGCTCGGTGGGCGCGCGCTTGAGCTGGATGGCGCTGTCCAATGTCAGCTCCTTCCAGATGCGGTAATTCTTGCCATCGAAGTTCGCACCACAGGAACCGGTTTCGTATACCGTCAGCCATGAGAGCTCGGGCAGCTGCGGCTTCATACGCGCCCACAGCCAAGCCGAGATGACCTCGCTGGTCGGGTTGCCCAAGCCTTCGATCTCGTTCAGGCAGTGGTAGTTGAGCAGCATATGAAACGGCGCCCAGACTTCATCCAGATGGTCGTAGTCAACGCTCAGATCACGCTCGCCTAAATCCTGATTCGCATGGACGATGACCTCGAAGCCATGGCCATGCATGCGGCCGCATTTATGCCCCGGCGGCACATTGGGTAGTTGGTGCGCCGCCTGGAAGCGATAGCGCCGCCAGACATGAGCCATGCCATCGGCGTCCAGATCGACGCCCGAATGTTGCGTGCTTTGAATGCCGACCTGCTGAATACCGGGCACGCCGAACTCGGTCTCCAAGCGTTGCTTGATCCAGCGTGCGATGTTCTCGTCGGTCGGCTCGGCGATCGAATGGTTGAGCAGGGCGTGATCCAAGGGTGCGGCGCAAGCTTCCAGGCGGCGGCGTAGCTCTTCCACCTCCGCACCCGGAAAAGGTGCCCAGTCGGGCGGCAAATGGGCTCGGATGGTGGCGAAATAGCTGTGGCCGTGCAGGCCGCGACTGCGGTGGCCCTCGGGCAGCGCGGAGATCTGGCAAGCAGACTCGAAGCTGCAGGAGGCGGAGTAAATCGTTTGAGTGCGCATGAATATCGTGCCGGCCGGCGAGGCGGGCTGGTTTGAGCCTGAAAAGCAGCGCTCTGTATCTATCTCCTTATTGTAATTTTTATACTTGGTAGTCGTAGTGGTGCAGGCCTGTGGCTGTGGGTAAGTGCAGTTTTCTCAGTCGATTCAAGCACTTGGATGCGGCCAAACAATGTGGGCCAATGTGCCTGAACATTCGCATGGGCAGATAACAACTTTGCAAAACGAGACTGAGCTGTGGATAAGTCAACGGTTGTTCAAATGCTATCCACAGCTTTGTGCACAGCGATTTCCGGCTCTAAAAGCCTTTGCGTCGATAGTGCAGCAGCCGGCCACTATAGGCCGGCACGCCCAGGCCGGCCAGTGACTTGATGCTCTGCTCGGCCAGTGTGTAGCCCAGTGCTGCCATATGCTTGCTGAAGGCCGAGCGGTTGCCGCGGTTGGGGTCGACGATCATCACTTCGCTGGCGGGCAGCGCATGTTGGTTGATGAAGTCCGCCAGCGTGCCGGCCTCATCGCGCTCGTACAGCACATCGCTGCCCATGATCAGATCAAAACGGCCTTGCACCAGCGGCACGCGCAGCGTCGGCGCCTGGCCGGCGATCAGGGGCGCCCAGTTGCCATGGCAGTAGCGCAGTGGCGGCAGGTCGTTGAGGCGCAGGTTCTCCAGCATGAAGCTGGCGGCCATCGGATGGCAGTCGCTGGCGGTGACGAGGCTGCCGCGCCGGTGGCTGACCAGGCTGGCCAGTCCCAGGCCGCAGCCGATCTCCAGAATGCTTTCGTCTTTGACCATGGGCCGCTTGGCCATTGCCTCGGCCAGATGCAGGCCGGACGGCCATAGCAAGCCGAACAAGGGCCAGGCCGCCGAGGAAATGCCCAGCGCCTCGGCCTCGCCCAGCGGGTCGGCGAATTGCTGCTTATCGAGCAGCGAGCGTATGGTCAGCGCGGCTGCGCCTTCAATGCTGATGCATTCCTGTTTGTACAGAAAACCGGGCATGACGATTCCCCTCACGGGTCACCAAGCGCGGTTTGAGCGCGCGCATGGTCTTTCAATCGGCGCAATGCAGCACGGGGATGGTCGGGTCAAACGCCTGAGTGGGCGATGACGGGAGGCAGGCACGGAGGCAAGACGGAGAGCCCTCAGTGTAGGGCCCGCCAGGCTTTGGCTTGCCTTATCTGCGCCCGCCGCGCGACTGCCACAGCGGCTTCTTGCCCTTCAAGTGCCGCTCAATCCCGTCGTTAAGCCGGCTGCGCAAATCGACCACATCCGCCACCTGGCCGAAAACACCAGGGAAGCGCAGATCCAGCCACAACCAAAGTGTGCAGGAACGCAAAGCTTGCTCCATGCGGTCGAGCCGGCTGTGTTCGTCCACTTCCTGCAGAAACCAGGGCGAGCCGGCTTTGCCGGTGATGGCATGGCGGTGCGTCCATTCGAGGAACTGCTGCACCTGTGCGTCGGTGCGGGTGTCGACCGGCGCTTGGGCATAGATGAAGCGCTGCTTGAGGCCAAGCGAGCCGGCGCTGCGGTCCAGCTCATCGGCCAGCTGCAGCATCTGTTCCAACTCGGCCACTTCGAAATGTGCATCGTCCAGGCGCAGCTGATCCATGAAGACGGTCAAGACCGCATGCAGCTTGTTGAGTCCCAGGCGGGTGGCGATGGTGTTGACATGCCACCAGTTCGGCGCCACGGCGGCCTTGAACTCGCGCGGGGCGCGTGGCGTCTTGGGCAGCAGCTCTTTGAGCGTACGCGCCGCTTTGACCTCGGCCTCGCGCAGCACGCCGACAAAGCCTTCGTCATGCATGCCATAACGCCCAGCCCGACCGGCAATCTGGTGCACCTCGGAGACGGTCAGATCACGGTCACCCTGGCCGTCGAACTTGCTCATGGTGCTGAACAGCACGCGCCGAATCGGCAGATTCAGGCCCATGCCGATGGCATCGGTGGCGACCAATACATGGCTGGCGCCTTGGGCAAAGCGCTCGGCCTCGCGGCGCCGCACCTCGGGCGGCAGCGCGCCATAGATGACCGAGACCGGGTGGCCTTCGGCAGCGATCTGATCGCGCAACATCAAGACCTCGCGGCGGCTGAAGGCCACCACCGCGTCGCCCTTCTTGAGTGCCGCGATGGACACCGGCGCGGGCAGCAGCTGCACCTCTTGCTTGCGCTCGAAATGGCGCACCGTGCAGCGCTCGCCGCACAGGCCCAAAAGGTTCTCGATCGCCGGCACCGCATAGGCCGAACAGATGATGATCAGCTCATTGGCCGGCACCGCCACGATGGCCTGCGTCCAGGCCCAGCCGCGGTAGAGATCGAAGAGCATCTGTGCTTCGTCGATCACCGCCACGTCGATGGGCTTGGTGGTGTTGACCATTTCGATGGTGCTGGACACCACGCGGGCGGCTTCGGCCGGCACATTCTCTTCGCCGGTCAGCAGCGAGCAGGGCACGCCGCGGCCGACCAGGCGGTCGCGGCCTTCCAGCGCCAACAAGCGCAGCGGTGCCAGGTAGGCGCCGTCGTGTGCTTGCGTTAGGCGTTCAAACGCCGCATGGGTCTTGCCGCTGTTCGGCGGGCCGACAAACAGGGTGACGGTGCGCTGCAGGCGGCGCGCGGCGTCAAAGGTGTCGGGATAGCCTTGAAAAGCCAACTCGCTATTCAGTCCGGCCAGGGTGTTGAGCTCGGCGACACGGTTCTCCCAGCGGTCTTGGGCGCGCGTGCAGCCGGCTTTCAGCTCGGCAATGCCTTGCGGGGTCGCGCATTCGGCCTGCAGACGCGGCAGCAGCGAATCCATATGCTCGGCGTGGCCGGAGGCGCTGCGCGCGATCAAGCCCTCAATATGGGCCAGCAATTCGCTCGCATGCTCGAACGCGGGCTGCGGGCCGATGGCGGCTTGCAGTGCCGCCTGATCGCCGCTGCGGAAGAAATCCCAGATCGGGCCGGCATCGGCGCTGACCTTGAAGGCCACCGGCACCTGCCAGCCGGCATGCGAGAGCTTCAAGGCCTGTTTGCACAAGCGGCTCCAAGCCAGGCCACTGCGGCTCAAGCCGACGGCCTCCAGCTGGGCCGCGCGTTGCAGCATCAGTGCGCGTACGCCAGGCGCAGTGCCGACGACATCGAGGTGCGCCAGGGCGACGCTCATCAAGTCGGGTGCGATCCAGCGGCTGGGCCGCGCGCCCGCGACGGCTTTTTGCAAGAGGATCAAACCCTGTTGATCGAGTTGTTCCTCGGCGCCTTCGGCATCGCTGAAATCGGCCGGCGTGCTGACTTGCGGCAGCTGGTAGGCGGCTTGGCGGATACGCAGCAATTCCTCGGGCCCGATCTCGGGCGGCAGGCGGCTCAGGTGGCGGGCAACCGGCAGGGCGGGGCCCTTGTTGGCGACGGGGGGCTTTGTTTGTTGTTTGTTTTCAATCACCCCGCGAGTTGAACACAGCTTCATGGCGACGGTGGGGCGGGCGCTGAACTCTGTTTTCCGCCCCAAAATGGGGTCAGGTTCATTTTCCCCCCTTTGTTCTGCGCCAAGGCGAGAAGAAAATGAACCTGACCCCATTTTCAAAAATCTCGCAAACTCAAGCCCCGTCATGGAACATCACTCTTGGTTGAACGCCCCCTTGGTCTATCTCGGCGCGGCCGTGGTGGCGGTGCCGCTGGCGCGGTTTTTGGGCCTGGGCTCCATTCTTGGCTATCTGGCGGCGGGCATCGTGATCGGGCCGGGCGTGTTGGGCTGGGTCAGTGACGCCGGGGCGATTCTCGAATTCGCCGAATTCGGTGTGGTGTTGATGATGTTCTTGGTCGGCTTGGAACTGGAGCCGCGCCGGCTGTGGGCGATGCGCAGGCCGATCTTTGTCTGGGGCAATGTGCAGCTGCTCGGCTCGGCCGCCCTGATGTGTTTGGCGGCGGTCGCTTTGGGCGTGCCTTGGCGGGTCGCCTTGGTGGCATCGATTGGCCTGGCAATGTCTTCGACTGCGGTGGCCATGGCGGTGTTGGGTGAGCGCAATTTGGCGCCGACCAGCGCCGGCCAGGGCATCTTGAGCGTGGCCTTGCTGCAAGATATTGCAGCCATCCCGCTGCTGGCCTTGATCCCGCTATTGGCCATGGGCGGCGACAGCCACCCGCAGGGCAGCGCCTGGCTCAGCGCGGCCAAGGCGGTCGGCGTGATCGCCGCCATCGTGCTGGGCGGGCGCCTGCTCTTGCGCCCAGCGCTGCGCTGGATTGCCTGCAGCAAGACGCCTGAGATCTTCACCGCCGCCGCCCTGCTCTTGGTCGTGGCGACGGCGTCCTTGATGCAGGCGGTCGGCTTGTCGATGGCGCTCGGCGCCTTTCTGGCCGGCGTGCTCTTGGCCGAGAGCGAATACCGCCATGAGCTGGAAACTGATATCGAGCCTTTCAAAGGGCTGTTGCTGGGTTTGTTCTTCATCGCCGTGGGCATGGGGCTGGACCTGAACGTGCTGCGCGAGCAGCCGCTGCTGATCGCGGCGCTGCTGACCGGCTTGTTGCTGATCAAAGCGGTGGTGCTGCTCTTGATGGCCCGCTGGATGCCGCTGCCCTTGATGGAGCGGCCGGTGTTTGTGATCTTGCTGGCGCAGGGCGGCGAGTTCGGTTTTGTGGTGTTTCAAACCGCCACCCAGGCCGGCATTCTCAGCGCCGGCCAGTCTTCGACGCTGGTGGCTGCCGTGGCCTTGTCACTTTTGTGCACGCCGGCCCTGCTCTTGATCAGCCAGCGCTGGGTCGAGCCTTGGCTGGCCAAGCATTGCGCGCCCAAGCCGGCGCTCAAGGAGATCGATCAAGCGCAAGACGCGCCCATCATCATCGCGGGCTTTGGCCGCTACGGGCAGATCGTCGGCCGCCTGCTCTATGCCAAGGGCCTGCCCGCCACCGTGCTGGAGCATGACAGCGAGATGATAGAGACGGTGCGCAAGTTCGGCTGGCAGCCCTTTTATGGCGACGCAACCAGGCTGGACCTGCTGCGCACCGCCGGCGCGGCCAAGGCCCGCGTGCTGGTGCTGGCCATCGATGATGTGGCGCAGAGCCTGCAGTTAGCGGCGCTGGCGCGCGAACATTTCCCGCAGCTGCAAATCGTCGCGCGTGCCCGCAATGTGCAGCATTACTACGGCCTGCGTGACCTGGGCGTTAGCTTGATCGAACGTGAAACGCTGGATGCAGCCTTGGCGAGTGCCAGCTCGGTGCTGGAGTTGATGGGTTTGTCGCCCACCGAGGCCCGGGATTCGGCGCAGCGCTTTCGTCGCCACAATGTGGCGCAGTTGGAGGAACTTTACCCGCACCATCACGACCAGGCCCAGCTGATCGCCATGACCAAACAAGGCCGCCAGCAGTTGGAGGAGCAGTTTGCCCAGGAACGCGAAATGGCGCTGCAGCAAGGCGACAAGGGCTGGATCGCACAGCCGCCGGTACAGGCGCAAGAGCCAGAACCTACACTGCCGCGCTGAGACCCGGGCCAACAGGTTTGCTCGGTTCGCCCGGTTCACCCGATTCATATGGGGAGTGATGTTTGAGTTTGCCTAAAGATGCCGCAGCCGCAGCAAGTTTGACGCCGCCCGCTCAGCCCATGGGGCGGCTGGCGCGCTTGATCCAGTTCCAGGCCGTGCGCATTGCCGAGCAAACCCAGCAGCCGCTGGATGATGTGCAGGCGATGCGTGACGCCCACGCCGCCCATGCCGGCTATCCGGAGCGGCTCTTGGAGCGGGCTGCGCGCCTGGCCCCTCAGCTGGGCCTCGACAAGGAAATGGCCAGCGCACGCGAGCGCCTGATCGTCGTGGGCCTGCTGGCGACACTTTTGGTCGGCCTGCTGTCCTATGGCCTGGTGCTCAGCGTCGTCGGGCATGACCGGCGCATCAACGCGATGGCGGCGCTGGTCGCCGTGCTTGGCCCGCATTTCTTCAGTCTCGCGCTGTGGCTGCTGGCCTTGTTGACGGGCGGCACAGGGGGCGGCTTGCTCAAGCGTTTATTGGCCTTGAGCACGCGCTTGCCGCTGCTGGGTCAGCCCAGCAGCCGCCTGCTTTTGCAAGCCACGCTGGACGTCTTGGCGCGTTCGCGCGGGCTGACGGTCTGGTTGTTCGGCTTGATGACGCATCTGATCTGGGCGCTGGCTTTTGTGCTGACCTTGCTGGGCCTGCTATTCGCCTTCTCGTTCTTGGCCTATCAGCTGACCTGGGAAACCACCATTCTTGACGGCGAAACCTTTGCCCGCTTTGCTCAGGCAACAGGCCGTTTACCGGCTTTGTTTGGCTTCGCCACCCCGGCGGTCGACCATTTGCTTGAGGGCAATGGGGACCATCGTGCCTGGGCGATCTGGTTGCTCGGCTGCACCTTGATCTACGGCCTCGGCCTGCGTTTGCTGCTGGTGCTGCTCAGCGGCTTGCGCAGCGGGCAGCTCTTGGCCGGCCTGCAGTTGCAAGACGCGAGTGACCCCTATGTTCGGCGCTTGATCGAGCGCTTCGAGGCCATGCAAGCGGTGCAGCTGCTGGACGCCGAGTCACTTGCGGCTGGCGCAGGGTCAGCAGCAGCAGCAGCGGTGGCGGGCGCAGCGCACTCTGAGGCCGGGTTCCGGCCTGGCCTGGCCATGATCGGTTTCGAGCTGCCCGACACGCTGGCCTGGCCGCCGTTGGCGAGCAACGTACCGACGCCGCTGCTGAGCGCCCGCAGCGACGGCAGCGTGGCCGACAAGCGTGCCCTGTTGGACAGCCTGCATCAGCTCGCTCCCGCGCAGCTGCTGCTGGTGTGCAACGCAGCCGCCAGCCCCGACCGCGCCACCGAGCGCTTTTTGCGTGCGGCCGCCGCGCAGGCCGGCGCCACGGCGGTGCTACTCGCCGGCGAGCTAGGGAATGAGGCCTTGGCACAGCGCTGGCGCGATTGGCTGGCACCGCTGCCCCTGCAGGCAGTCTTTGCCGACAGCGCGGCTGCCGCTGCCTGGGCAAACCTAGCTTCAAACTCAGCAGGAGCGCAGACGCATGGCTAAGCCCATCAGCCTGGCCTTGGTAGGCCATACCAACGCCGGTAAGACGTCTTTGCTGCGGACCCTGACGCGCCGCGCCGACTTTGGCGAGGTCTCCAACCGGCCCGGAACCACCCGCCAGGTTGATGCATTGGCCTTGCGAGTGGATGGCCGCGATGCACTGCGCTTTCTGGACACGCCGGGGCTCGAAGACGCGCCCGCCCTGCTCGACTATGTGCAGCAGATGGACGCAGGCCTGAGCCATGAACAGCGTTTGCAGGCTTTTTTGCGCGGCCCGGCGGCCAAGGACGAATTCGAGCAAGAGGCCAAGGTTTTGCGCTGCTTGCTTGAAGCCGATGCCGCACTGCTGGTGATAGACACCCGCGAGCTGCCGCTGCCCAAATTCGCCAGCGAGATCGAGCTCTTGATGTTGTGCGCCCGGCCGCTGATGCCGGTGCTGAACTTCGTTCGCCATGCCGAGGCGCAAGAGCCGGCCTGGCGCCGCCTGCTGGCCTCGCATGGCCTGCATGCCTGCCTGCAATTCGATGCGGTGGCGCCTTTTGTCGGCGCCGAACAGCATTTGTATGCCGATCTCGGCGCCTTGCTGCCCCAGCGGCGCGAGGCGCTGAACAAGGTCGCCGAGCACTTGCTGCGTGAGGCGAGTGCGCGCCGCGCGGCCAGCCTGCAGGTGCTGGCCGAGCTGCTGCTGAGCCTGGCCGCCTATCGTCAGCCTGTCTCTAAGGCCAGCCTGGCAGACGCGGGTCAAAAAGCAGCCTGCGTTGCGGCTTTTCAGGCGCAGATCCTGGCGCGCAGCCGAGCGGCCCAGAATCAGCTGCTGGGCCTGCATGGCTTCGGTCTGGGCAGCGCCGAGGCCGCCGAGCTGCCGGCCCTGAGCGGGCGCTGGGAGTCCGAGCTCTTCAACCCCGAGGTCTTGAAGACGGCGGGCAAGCAGCTGGGCGCGGGTGCAGCCATTGGCGGTGCGCTCGGCTTGGGGCTGGACGTGGCCCTGGCCGGTCTGTCCCTGGGTGCGGCGGCCACGGTGGGCGCTGCGCTGGGCGGTGTGGCCTCGCAAGGCTTTGGTGCGGTGGGCCGCAGCTTGAGCCAGAAATTGCGCGGCATCGTCGAGCTGAGCCTGGAAGATCAGGCGCTGCTGCTGCTGGCTGCGCAAGGCCTGACCCTGTTGCAGGCCTTGGAGCGGCGCGGCCACGCGGCGCTGGAAGTCTTGCAAGTCAAGGTCGAGCTGGCCTTCAGTGCCGAGCAGGCAGCCGCGCTGCTGGCGGCCTTCGGCGTGGCCCGCGCCCACCCGGACTGGGCGGCAGCTTCGCCATTGCCGCCCAGCGTTGCCGCTCGGTGGGCGCAGCAAGTGGCAGCCGTGGTCGATGGCTTGGGGCCTTGAGCCCCTATTTGTCCGCCGCTCGGTCGCCCAGCTGGCGCTGCATCAGCGCAAAGAAGCGGTCATAGAAAGCACCGGCAGGTATCGTCTCCGACGCGACCTTGACCAGCGAATCATCCGAGGACGACAGCGGCAGCGAGATCGAGCCGATCGCGCTGACGCCGATGCTGGATGAGTTGGGCGTCTTCTTCAGCGAGTAACGGTCTTGTTGGGCGGATACAAAGGCGGTGGTCAGCGCGTCGCCTTGGCCGTCCGGCACGCAGACCACATTGAAGCTGATCTCCACATGCACATCGCCCTCGGGCTGAAAGTGCTTGCGGCCGGTGATGCGGCCCTTCGGCGTGTCGGTGATCAGATAGCCTTGGCTGAGCAAGGCCCGGCGGGCGGCTTCGCAGGTTTCCTCGACGCGGCTATCAAACAGGCGCGAGAAGGTTTCATCCGCGTGGAAGTTCTCGTTTTGGTAGACCTGCGAATGGGCCGGCTTGTCGCCCTTGGTCGTGAACGGCGCACTGATGCCGCAGCCGGCCAGCAAACAGGCACAAGCAGCGCAGGTGAGAGCGCAGGCAGCTGCGGTGGAGGAAAAGGATCCAGTCATTGCAAAGAATTGGCCATGGAATCGGCATTATCCCGGCAAGGCGAAAACTCGGCCTCGAAGCGCTGCTGATCCGCGCACAATCGCCGAGGTACAAAAGCCTTGTGGAGACCACAGATGAACATCCCCTCGATCAGAGCCAAGGTCAGCGAACAAGAGTGGCAGCTGCGCTGTGACTTGGCGGCTTGCTACCGCTTGGTGGCGCATTACGGTTGGAGCGATTTGGTCTTCACCCATATCAGCGCGCGCCTGCCCGGCGCCGAGCATCACTTCTTGATCAACCCCTACGGCTTGATGTTCGACGAGATCACCGCCTCCAGCCTGGTCAAAGTGGATGAGGGCTGCAACAAGGTGATCGACAGCCCCTTCCCGGTCAACCCGGCGGGCTTTGTCATCCACAGCGCGGTGCATGAGGCGCGCGAGGATGTGCAATGCGTGTTGCACACGCATACCCGCGCCGGCGTGGCGGTCAGTGCGCAGGCGGCAGGCATCTTGCCCATCAGCCAGCAGTCGACCTTTGTGCTGGCCTCGCTGGCCTATCACGACTACCAGGGCGTGGCCTTTAGGCCGGAAGAGAAGCCCAGTCTGCAGGCCGATCTGGGGCGGGCCAACTTCCTGGTCCTGCGCAACCACGGCTTGCTGACGGTGGGCCGCACGGTCGCCGATGCCTTCTTGGCTATGTATACCTTTGAGAGCGCCTGTCAGATCCAGATTGGCGCGCAGTCCGGTGGGACCGAGCTGACCCTGGTGGACCCGCAAATCGTCGCCGGCACGGCCCAGGCCTTCAAGGTGCAGACGGGTGGATTGGGCGGCAGCTTTGTCTGGCCGTCCTTGCTGCGCAAAGCCGAGCGGCTGGATCCGAGCTTTCGTACTTGAGGCGGGGCAGCGCGGCTGAGCTAGCATCGGCGCCTTTCGGAAGCTTTCCGCATCTTGGGCCTCAAGCCAGCATCATATGAAACGCCACCCTAGCTCACACTCGAAGGCCGCGGCCGCCGCACTTCTGATCCTGGCCCTCGGAAGCCCAGCGCAGTCGGCGCTCGCCTTGGAGGGCCAAGCCCAGCCGCCAGCCGCAGCGCCGGCCAAGGCTGCGGCCATGAATTTTGACGCCGAGGTCGACGCCTTTTTGGCGGCCTATTGGGCCATGTTTCCTGACGCGGCCGTCGCGGCCGGTCGTTATGCCGAGGCGGCCCGGCTGCCCGCGCCGACCGAGGCGCGCCGCCAGCAGCAGCTCAAGTTTGCCGAGCAATGGCTCACACGCCTGGCGCGCGTGGCTGCGGCCCCGGGTTTGACACCGGCCCAGGCCGGCGATCTGCTGCTGCTGGACAACCATCTGCGGGCTCTGCGCTGGAGTCTGACCGAGTTGCGCAGCGAGCGCTGGGATGCCAGCGAGTACAACGTCGCCGACCCCTTTGCCCAGCTGCTCAACAAGCCCGACTTTGCGCCGCTGCCCAAGCGCCTGCAACTGATAGACCAGCGCCTGCGCCAGGTGCCGGCCTATTACAAGGCGGCGCTGGCCAATCTGCATGAACCCAGCCCCGTGCATTTGCGACTGGCGATCGAGCAGAACAGCGGTGCGCTGAGTCTGTTTCGTGAGGACATCCCCAAGGCGATCAAGGAGGCGTCTCTCAAGCCCGCCGTGGCGGCGGAAATGGCTGGCCATAACGCCAAAGCGCAGCGGGCTGTAGAGGCCTATATCGCCGCGCTGGAGCAGATCGAGAAAAAACAGCAGGCTGATGGCAGCGGGCGCTCTTTCCGCCTGGGCAAAGCCTTGTTTGAGCAGAAGTTCGACTATGAAATCCAGGCCAGCGTTGACGCGCCGACGCTGTTCCAGCGCGCCCTGGCCGAGAAGGAAACACTGCTGCAGCGCATGAGCGGCTATGCCGATGAGCTGTGGCCGCAGCTGTTTGCCAATGAGGCCGTGCCCGCCGACCGTCTGGACAAGATCGCTCGGGTCATCGATAAGCTGTCGAGCCGTCATGTCGCACCGGAGCGCTTTGTCGAGGACATCAAGGCGCAAATTCCGGCGCTGGAGAAATGGGTGGTCGAGCATGATTTGCTGACGCTGGACCCGAGTCGGCCCCTGGTCGTGCGCGAGACGCCAAGCTATATGCGCGGCGTGGCCGGCGCCTCGATCAGCGCACCGGGCTTGATGGACCCCAAGGGCGTCACCTATTACAACGTTGACCCGCTGGACAAATACACGCCCGAGCAGGCCGAATCGTTTCTGCGCGAATACAACCACTGGGTGCTGCAGGTCTTGAACATCCATGAGGCGGTGCCGGGCCACTATGTGCAGCTGCTGTACTCCAACAAATCGCCTTCCAAGGTCAAGGCGCTGTTTGGCAACGGCGCCATGGTTGAGGGCTGGGCGGTCTATGCCGAGCGCATGATGATGGAAAGCGGCTGGGGCTCGGTGAACGGCAAGCCCAGCGCGGAGATGGGTCTGATGTATGCCAAGTGGAATTTGCGCGTGGTCTCCAACGCCATCCTCGACTACAGCGTGCATGTGCTGGGCATGAGCGAGGCCGAGGCGATGAATCTCTTGCAGCGCGAGGCTTTCCAGTCCAATACCGAGGCGGCCGAAAAATGGCATCGCGCCCAGGTCAGCTCCACGCAGCTGAGCAGTTATTTCACCGGCTTTTCTGAAATCCTGGCCTTGCGCGAGCAGCTCAAGGCCAAGCAGGGCAAAGACTTCAAGCTCAAGGCCTTCCATGAGGAATTCCTGAGCCATGGCAGCGCCCCGGTGCGCATGGTGCAGCGCTTGATGTTGGAGAAGGCCCAAAAACAATGAGTAAAAAACCAGAGATGAATAACCACAAGTTGAATTTTCGTCCCGCCGTTCGGGCCGACATCCCCGCGATGTCAGCGATACGCTTGGCCGTGCGCGAAAACGTCTTGAACAACCCGGCGCGAGTGACGACCCAGATGTACGAGGACTATCTGGAGCGCCTCGGGCGCGGCTGGGTCTGCGAGCAGGACGGCGAAATCATCGGCTTTTCTTATGCCGAAATGGCCAACGGCTCAATCTGGGCCTTGTTTGTCCATCCCGAAAAGGAGGGCCTGGGTGCCGGAGCGCCCTTGCTGAAACTGGCGACCGAATGGTTGTTCAGCCAAGGGCATCAAACGGTCACGCTGGGTACGGCGGCCAATACCCGCGCCGACCGCTTCTATCTCGCCCAAGGCTGGACGCGCGGCGAAATGAAAGATGCTGTCGAGGTGTTTTACACCTTGCGCGCACCGAGCTAGGCAGGAGAGCAGCACGATGGGCTGGCTGATCATCAAATACCTGCTCAGCGCTGCGGCGGTGGTGGCGGTGTCGGAGTTCGCCAAACGCAGCGACAAGCTCGGCGGCTTGGTCGCCGCGCTGCCGCTGATCACGCTGCTGGCGCTGATCTGGCTGCAGCTGGAGAAGCAGCCGATCGAGAAGATCGCCAACCATGCGCGCTACACCTTTTGGTATGTGATCCCGACGCTGCCGATGTTTCTGCTTTTCCCCTGCTTGCTGCCGCGCCTGGGCTTTTGGCCCAGCTTGGGCCTCAGCATTGTCTTCACGGTGCTGTGTTTCGCTGCTTTTGCGTTGCTGATGCGTCGCTTCGGGATTGAATTGCTTTGATCAGGGCGTGCCCATCGCTTCCCGCCAGCGCATGGCGGCCAGGATGCGGGTGCGGGCGCTGGGGTGGTCGAAGAAGATGATTTCTTCCAGCGGGCCCGGATCGGGCTTGCGGTACTCCGCCAGCTTGAGCAGCACCTCGGACATGCCGTGCGGTTCGCGCGCCAGGTTGAGGCCGAAATAGTCGGCTTCCATCTCGGCGCTGCGGCTCATGCTGTTGATCAGCGGTGTGCCGATGAACATGAATACCGACAGCAGCGCCACCAAAAGCGGCAAGCTGGCCACATCACTGACCCCGGCCAGGCCCCAGCGACCGCCGTGGCGTGCCAGGACCTTGTTCATCGCCCATTGAGTGAACAAAAAGCCGGCGAGCAGCAGCAGCGTTATTTCCGCCAAGGACTTGAGCACATGGTTGAGCACGTAATGCCCCAACTCATGGCCCATGACCGCGCGGATCTCGGCCTCCGAGCTGCGCCGCAACAGGTTGTCATTCAGGCGCACCGCCGCGCTGCCGAATAGGCCGGCCACGTTGGCGCTGACGCGGGTGGTCTGGCGTGAGGCATCGAACTCATAAATATTGTCGGCCGGCACGCTATTGGCATGGGCCATGGTCAGCACGGCCGTCCTGATGGCGCCGTTTTCGACCGGCTTATAGGTGTTGAATAGTGGCTCGATCAGGACAGGCCCGAGCAGCAGCATGAGGGCCAGCAGGCCGGTGGCAGTGAGCGTGCCCCACAGCCACCAGCGCTCGCCGGCGCGGCGAATCACCGCATAAAGCGTCGCGATGACCACGCCGCCCAGCAGCATGCTGACGGCCAAACCTATCAGTTGCTCGCCGAACCAGGGGCCCAAGGTCTGGGTGGCCATGCCGTAAGCATGCTCACGCACAAAGCTCTGGTAAATCGTCAGCGGCAGGGTCAGACCCCAGACCGCCAACATATAGACGGCGCCGTAAATGGCATCGCGCGCAAAAGCTTTGCGGCCGACTCGGTGGGCCCAGTCGCGCACACGCGCCGAGGCGCGCCCGCGCAGCATCAGGCCCGCAACAACGAGGCCGAGCAAAAAATTCCACAGCTGCAACCAGTAGCCGCCCTCGAAATAGGCGTTGGAGCGCGCCACCGTCTCGGGCGGCAGGCGGTCCAAATAGGCTTGGGTCGCCGCCTCGGCCTCGCGCGGCAGGCTGTGTTGCCAGCCGGGCTCGACCTGCTTGATGGAAAAAACAGGCGTGCTCTTGGCGGCGTCGGGCGAAGCGTGAACGAGGCCGGTGCATGCCCAGAGCGTGAGGGAGAGCAGCGCAAAACACCCCAGACGGTGCAGACAAGATTTCATCGCACGATGCCAAACTGTGAAAGCTGCTGCGGGATGGAGATGCATGAGGGCGTTTTCCTGGGCTTGAGAGATGGGTCGCGCCGCGATGGTAGGGCGCTGCGCGTGGCAGCGACAGAGGGTTTCCGGCAGGTGATCCGCTCACCGACTCTGAGGCTGCGGCTACATGCGTCGGCGATCGGGATTAGGGTTGACACCAGTTCCGCCAACAGCGTCGAAAATTCATCGCTGCGTTAGACTTTCGCGGCCTGAATGTCATCACTTCAACGAGGAACTCCTATGAGCCGCAAACGTCCCCTGATCGCTGTTTTGTCCGCCGTTTGTGTGGCCTTGTTGGCGGGATGCGCCAGCACCGGCAACAGCGGCATACAGGAATGGGATGGCCTGGTGCGCCGCCCGGACAGCCGGATCGACGCCGTCTTTGTGCGCCCGGATGCCGAACTGACGTCCTTTCGCAGCGTGATGCTGGACCCGGTCCAGATCAGCTTTGCGCCTAACTTCGATCCCAATCAGGGCCGTCGCAGCTTGTCCGGTCGTCTCAACGCCGATGATCTCGCTGCCATCAAAGAGCGCCTAGCCGGCCTGTTTCATGAAACCTTCCGCGCTGAGTTGGCACGTGGCGGCTACACCCTGGTGGATGTGGCCGGCCCCGAAACCTTGCGTGTGACGCCGGCCATCGTCAATCTCTTCATTAGCGCGCCGGGCGACACCACGGTCGGCCGTTCGCGGGTCTACACCACCGACTCCGGCCATATGACCGTGGTGCTGGAAGTGCGCGACTCGGTTACCGGTCAAGTCTTGGCAAGAGCCGTCGATGGCCGCAACGGTCGCTTCTCCGGCCAGATGACCTGGACCAACCGGCAGACCAATATGGCCGATGCCCAGCATGCGATCACCATCTGGGCCGGTGCTCTGCGCCGAGGCATGGACGAAGTGAACGCCAAGGTCGCAGCGAAGTAAAACAGCGTCGCTGTGTGGCTGCTGCCGCTGCCCTAAACCCGAATCTGCTCGGCGGCCATGTACTGCTGCAGATAGGCGTCAAAGGGCAGCAGATCGGCGGCCTCGATTGCTTGCTGCGCGGCCACAGAGTCGCGCGCCTCGGCGGCAAACTTCTGCGCCATCGCTTCGCTATAGGGCAGGCCCAGCAGCAACTGGCGGGTTTGTTCGGACTGGTGGCGCATGAAGTCGACATAGCGGTTGTCGAACTTCTCCGCCATCGCCCGCAAGACGCGCGCCGACGGCGTGCTGTCGGGCTCGGCCAGCGTGCGGCGGGCGGCGGCGAGTGCCTCGGCATGGGCTTGGCCGCCCTGGGCCTGGTCCAGCAGCGCGGCAAAAGGCGCGCATTGATCAAGCAACTCGGCACCCCATTCGCTCATCAAGCGGCTGCCGCCGGGAGCCGACGCGTCAAGCAGGCGCAGGCCCGGCTCGCGGCCGCGCTCGGCCACCAAGTGTTGGTTCTCGCCTAAAGCGGTGATCTCCGCCACGGTGTCGGCCGGGCTCTCGCTGCTCAGGCAATGCAGCAAAAAGACGTCCAGAAAGCGCGCGGTCTGCGCGTTGATGCCGACCGGCATAAAGGGGTCGAGGTCCATGCAGCGCACTTCTACATACTCGACACCGCGCTCTCGCAAGGCATGCAGCGGGCGCTCCCCACTGCGCACCACGCGCTTGGGGCGGATGGTGCCGTAGAACTCGTTCTCGATCTGCAGCAGGCTGGTGCTGAGCTGGTTGTAGTCGCCGCCGGGGTTGCGCACGCCGATTGCCGCATAGGGCGGGTAAGGTCGGGTCAAAGCTTCCTGAAGTGAGTCGGCATAACTGTTGAGGCAGTTATAGCTGACGGCCAGCGCCGATTGCGCGTCGCTTTGATAGCCCAGGCGTCCCATGCGCAGCGAGGTCGCGTAAGGCAGATAAAGGCTGTGCTCGCCAAACCGCTGCAGCCGGTGCTCGCGCCCTTCGACAAAACTCGAACTCAGCGCCGGCGAGGCGCCAAAGAGATAGAGCAGCAAAAAGGAATGGCGGCGGAAGTTGCGGATCAGCGCGAAGTACTGCTCGCTGGTCACGCCGGGCATTGACCAGTTGTAGTGAATGCCAGAAATGGTTTGCATACGCCGGCCATAGCGCTGGCCCAAGCCCATTCGGTAAATGCTTTTGGAGCGTCCGACATTGGATTTGCCGTAGCGCCCCAGCGGAATCGTCTCGTCGGTCGGCAGCTCGCAAGGCATCGAGCCGACCCAGAGCCGCTCTTCTTCCTGCGCCTGTGCGCAACAGCCCAACTCCTGCATCACCCTGTACACACCTTGATGCACCTCGGTCAGCTCGGCCAGGCAGGCCTCCACATCGCCGTGGACGCCGGTGATCAATTCAAGCTGCGACTCGCTGTAGTCGGTCGTGATGTGCGGGTGGGTCAGTGCCGCGCCGAGGGCGGCCGGGTGCGGGGTGAGTGCTAGCTGACCGTTGGGCCGGGCGCGCAGGCTTTCTTTCTCGATGCCGCGGCGAATGCCCTTCAGCGAGTCGGCCGTAGCGATGGCGCGTGCGTGGCTTTGACCAGCGCCTGGTGTGTATTCGCTCATCCGTTTTCCGTCCAATTCAACAACAGCATTTTTTTATTTAGCCGCGCACGGTAACAGACGCGGGCTACACCTGTCTTGGGCGGGGCTGATCATTTTGCCAAGGCTTGCCGCCTCGGCGACAGTCTGTTGCCCATAAGGGGGCCAAACTCGGGCTCTGCCGCTTAAATCAGGATTCTTGATGATGAACTTCGACTACAGCCCCAAGGTGCAAGAGTTGCAAGCGCGCTTGCTGGCCTTCTTTGATGCGCATATCTACCCGAATGAGCGGCGCTTTTTTGCCGAGGTCGAGGCGAATCGGCGCGCCGGCAATGCCTGGATTCCGACCGCGCTGATTGAAGAGCTCAAGCCGCTGGCGCGTGCCGCCGGGCTGTGGAATCTGTTCTTGCCTAAGTCCAGCCGCGCGCCCGAGGGGCTGTCCAACCTCGAATACGCGCCGCTGTGCGAAATCATGGGGCGGGTGTCCTGGGCGCCCGAGGTGTTCAACTGCTCGGCGCCGGACACCGGCAATATGGAAACCATCGAGCGCTACGGCAGCGAGGCGCACAAAACCGCTTGGTTGGAGCCGCTGCTGCGTGGCGAGATGCGCTCGGCTTTCCTGATGACCGAGCCCGAGGTCGCGTCCAGCGACGCGACCAATATCCAATGCCGGATTGAGCGCGATGGTGATGACTATGTGATCAACGGGACCAAATGGTGGTCGTCCGGCGCCGGTGATCCGCGCTGCGCGGTCTATATCGTGATGGGCAAGACCAACCCCGAAGCCGGGCGGCATGAACAGCAGGCGATGGTCTTGGTGCCGGCCAACACGCCCGGCGTCACGGTGTTGCGGCCGCTCAGCGTGTTCGGCTATGACGACGCGCCGCATGGTCATATGGAGGTGCGGCTGACGAATGTGCGGGTGCCGGCCAGCAATATCTTGCTGGGCGAAGGGCGCGGCTTCGAAATTGCCCAAGGCCGCTTGGGCCCCGGCCGCATTCATCACTGCATGCGCAGCATAGGTGCTGCCGAGCGGGCGCTGCAGCTGATGTGTGAGCGCGCGATTGCGCGGGTCGCCTTTGGCAAGACCATCGCCCAGCAGACCGTCACTCAGGAGCGCATCGCCGAGGCGCGCTGCAGCATCGAGCAGGCGCGCCTGCTGACGCTGAAGGCCGCCTACATGATGGACACCGTCGGCAACAAGGGCGCCAAGGCCGAGATTGCGATGATCAAGATCGTCGCCCCGAATATGGCCTTGAAGGTGATCGATTGGGCCATACAGGTTTACGGCGGCATGGGCGTCAGCGACGACACGCCGCTGGCCATGATGTGGGCGCATCAGCGCACCCTGCGCCTGGCCGATGGCCCCGATGAAGTACACCGTAACTCGCTCGCCAAGCTGGAACTGGCTCGCTACCGCGCGTCGCCGGGCGAAGTCCATATGCCGGTGACTCGTGGTAGCTAAGGGTTAGTACTTCCCTCCTTTGGGGGTCATAGCCAGCGGAGCGGGGCTGCTTTAGGCTGCCGGCCCATGCCCCGACTGACGCCATTTTTTCAACGCTGCTTGCTAGGCTTGTCTGCCCTCATGGCCCTGGGCTTGCTGGGCGCGGCGTTTTGGCTGGGGCCGGCCAGGGCGCCTGGTTTGGCGACCATCGCCCTCGGGTTTGCTGGCCTGACCCTGGTGCTCGGAGGGCTGGCGCTGCGCCATGCCTGGCAGGAAACCGCCGACGCCAAGCGCACGCTGGAAGAAGCGATCGAAGCATTGCCGGCCAGCGTTGAAATCTTTGATGAGAACGACCGTTTGGTTGCCTTCAACCGCCATTTGGTCGAGATCTACCCGCATATGGAGGCCGACTTCAAACGCGGCGCGCGCTTTGAAGACCTGGTTCGGACCTCGATCGCCTTGGGCGGTGTGCCCGCCGCCAAGGGCTGTGAAGAGGAATGGCTGGCGCAGCGCATGGCCGCCCGCGCCAAAGCTCGTTTTAACCCGACCGAGCCCCTGCTGCAGAACTTGCACGAAGACCGCTGGGTGCGCGTGCATGAGCGCCACACCCGCGCCGGCGGCGTGATCGGAGTGCGCATGGACGTCAGCGATCTTGTTCATGAGCAGCAGCGCCTGGCGGCCAGCAAGGCCCATTTACAGGCCTTTGTGTTGACCACGCCGAATGGCGTGCTGACACTGGATACCGAGGGGCATGTGCTGGCCTTGAACCCGGCGGCAGAGGCGCTGTTCGGTTTTGAGGCGAATGAGCTGAAGGGCAGCCATATTGATCTGCTGTTCGGCATCTGGATGGGCGCGCGCCTGAGTCTGGAGTCCTTGGTCGGAGGCTCGCAGGAATTGACCGCTCGGCGGCGTGATGGGCAAGAGTTGACCCTGCTGTTGAGCGTGGCCGAGGTCAAGACCAGCACCACGCACCGCTTTGTCTGCATCATCACCGACCTGAGCGAACGCAAACGCCAGGAGGTAGCGCTGCAAGAAGCCAATGCGCAGTTGGCCAAACAATCGGTCACCGATGGCCTGACCGGCGTGGGCAATCGGCGTTACTTTGACCAGCTGTTGCAACAGGAATGGCAGCGCAGCGTGCGGCATGGGCACTCTGTGGCTTGCATCATGGTCGATATCGATCACTTCAAGCTTTACAACGACCGCTACGGCCATGTGGCTGGGGACGATTGCCTGATCCGGGTGGCCGAGCTCTTGCGCGCCTGCGCCGGGCGCAGTGGCGAGGCGGTCTGCCGTTATGGCGGCGAAGAGTTTGTTTTGCTGCTGGCTGACTGCGACTTGTCCGGCGCCATGGTGGTGGCGCAGCGCTGCCTGGACAGCATCCGGCTCGCCGCCATCGAGCATGATGCGTCGCCGCTGCGCCGCCGGCTCAGCCTGAGTCTGGGCGTGGCGGCCGGTGTTGCCGATGCACAGGGCGTCGCGGTGAGCCTGGTCGAGCGTGCCGATGCGGCGCTGTACGCGGCCAAGCAAGCGGGCCGTGCGCGCATCGTCAGCAGCGAATTGGCCGCCTGAACACGCGCGGCTGGGCGTACCATCGCCCGCTTGAGCGACCACTCTTGAGCCAGCCATGACCCATCTCAGCGCGGCCGATTACATCCGCAGCCATATCCGCACCGTGCCCGACTGGCCCGTCGCCGGTGTGCAGTTCCGTGACATCACGCCGCTGCTGTCCAACCCGCGCGTGTTCCGGGTCTTGATCGACCAGTTTGTGCACCGCTATTTCGATGAGCGGCCCACCGCGATTGCCGGCCTGGACGCGCGCGGTTTCATCATCGGCTCGGTCTTGGCCTATGAGCTGGGCGTGGGTTTCATCCCGATCCGCAAAAAAGGCAAGCTGCCTTTCACCACGGTGGCGGAGAGTTATGAGCTGGAATATGGCAGCGCCACGGTGGAGATTCACGCCGATGCCGTCAAGCCGGGCGAGCGCATCGTGCTGATTGACGATCTGGTCGCCACCGGCGGCACCATGCTGGCCGGAGCGCGGCTGTTGCAGCGCCTGGGCGCGGAGCTGATCGAATGTGGTGCCATCGTTGATCTGCCCGAGCTGGGCGGCTCGGCCAAGCTGCGCGCGGCGGGGCTGCCGCTGTTCAGCCTGCTGGACTTTGACGGGGCTTGAGCCCGTCGGCTCGACTGACCGACAATAGCAGCTATGGCCAAACCAATTCCCCGTCTCAGCCCCGATCAAATCAAGCGCGTGATCGCCACCGCGTTTGAGGACAAACCGCCTTATAACAAGGTGCTGCAAGAGCACGCCATCAGCGAAGGCGAGCTGATGCAGTTGATGAAACGTGAACTGACTTCACCCGCCTATAAGCTCTGGGTCGCGCAGGGCAAGGGTGTCAAGAAGCCGACTGTGAAGTCGACCTTTCCGCACGGGCGCTGACCCGACACCAACGGGCTTCGCACACCCCCAAGAGGGGGTGTCTTCTTGTGGCATTGACCAGTGCGACGCAGTCCAGCTTGCGTATCGAAGCCCTGAACTTCAGCAGCAGTGGTCGTATTGCTACGGTTGACTATCAGCAGACGATGAGCAACTTTGTCATCAGCACCAACACAAGTTCACAAAGCAATGGCCTCTCCACCGACACGGCCACCATCGGCGGTGTGCTGTCAGGCTCGGCCTTGGAAGGCAAGACCATCAGCATCGAGACGCCTGTTGCGCTGACGATCCCGTCTACCCTTGATTACCCGACGGCTAGCAAGGTCGTCATCAAGGGTGCCGCCAACAGCGTCGTGCAGATGACGGTGCTTCCTAATGGCCGCGTCTTGATAGAACTTGATGCCGATGGCAACGGCTGCTTTGAGGCCAGCGCCAACAAAGCCTGGAGCGAGCTGCGCTGATGTGGCGGGCGCCGCTTGGGCAGGCCCTGCTGGCGCCGTTGCCTTTGCTCGGACTGCAGCCCTCACGCGCCGCATGTGCCGCTGGGGCTGTTGCGCTGACTGCCGGCGCTCAAGACAGCCGCAGGAATGAGCATGATGCCGAAGGTCGACATTTGCTGAGCGAGCAGGGGCGCTTGCCCGAGGCCTCCATAGCCTTCAACGTGGTTTGCGGCCCCTGGTCTGCGGAACTGTCTTGGCGTCATGCCGTCGGCAAGCGAGATTACGCGGGCTTCAGCAACCATGGCGGCGCGGTGCAGACACACAGCAGCTTTCGTCAGGACGAATGGACTTGGAGCTTGCAGCGCCCGGTGCTGGGCGGCTCGAGCCTTGGCATTCGGGCGCAGCGCCAAGAGATGCGACGCGAGTTGGCGTCGGTAGGCAAGGTGCTGGGCTACCCGTAGCGGCACGGGCATTGGGTCTATGCCTTGGGCCTTTTGTCAGAAGGCGCAGCCTGGGGCGAATCGCGCTGGTACCTTGCTGCTTGGTTGGGTGGCGGCCCCGGCGGGCGAGTCCGCATTGATCTGCCGATCGCCGATGAAGTCACCTTGCGAACCGGCACGATGCGGCAGGGTGAATTGCAGCTGAAATGGCTGTCAGCGCCTTGGGCCGAGGGCTGGCGCAGCAGCTTGGGCCTGCACTGGCGCGGCGAGCGGGTTGGCGCGGGCGCAGCGGCCACGCTATGGCGGCAAGGGGTGGCGGTGGGTGGCGCCTTGCAGCCTCGGCATGAGCTGCGCAGTGCGGGGCTTGAAGTGGGTGTGCAGCTCAGTTTTTGAGTCGGCCTGTAGGCCCTGACTATTTACCTATACAGAACTTGCTGAAAATTTCCCCGAGCAGTTCATCGGCGGAGAAGTTGCCGGTGATTTCGCCGAGTGCGCCGTGTGAAAGGCGCAACTCTTCGGCGAGCAGATCCAGCGCCGGGGGCTCCTGGTGGGCGACGCTCAGAGCCAGGGCTAAATGCTCGCGCGTGCGCTTGAGGGCCTGTACATGGCGTTCGCGGGCAATGAACAAGCCTTCCGGCGTGGCGTGCCAGCCGACTTGTTGCAGCAGGCGCTGGCGCAGTTCGGGCAGGCCCGCACCCGACTTGGTCGACAGCAGCAGCGCAGCCTCGGGCAGGCCGGTCACCACGGCCGCATCGGCCTTGTTGAAGACCTGCAAGATGCGCTCAGCTGGCACGTCGCCCAAGCGGGCCGAGATCAGTTTGTCTTCGGCTTCGTAGTCGGCCTGGCCGACGCGGGTCAGGTCGTGCATGAAGAGCAGCACGTCTGCGTCGGCGATTGCCTCCCAGCTGCGCGCCACGCCGATGCGCTCGACTTCGTCCTCGGTGTCGCGCAGGCCGGCGGTGTCGCTGATGTGCAGCGGCACGCCTTCGATTTGAATCGTCTGGCTGACCTTGTCGCGCGTGGTGCCTGGGATCGCTGTGACGATGGCCAGCTCGGCGCCGGCCAGGGCGTTCAAAAGCGAGCTTTTGCCCACATTGGGCTGGCCGGCCAGCACCACCTTGATGCCTTCGCGCAAAAGCGCGCCCTGCTGCGTGCGGTCCAGCACGGCTGCTAACTTGTTCTGCAAGCGGGCCAAGCGGCCCAGCGCGTCGGCCTGCTGCAGGAAGTCGATTTCTTCCTCGGGGAAATCCAGCGTCGCCTCAACCAGCATGCGCAGCTTGATCAACTCATCGCGCAGCTCGCTGACTTCTTTGGACAGCGCGCCGGCCAAGGCGCGGCCGGCGCTGCGGGCCGCCGCCTCTGTGCTGGCATCGATCAGGTCGCTGACGGCCTCGGCCTGCGCGAGGTCGAGTTTGCCGTTCAAGAACGCGCGTTGGGTGAACTCACCGGGCTCGGCCAAGCGAATACCCATGGCAGCTCCCGCCTCCATGCAGCGCGCCAGCAGCAGCTGCAAGACTACAGGCCCGCCATGCGCTTGCAGCTCCAGCACATGCTCGCCGGTGTAGGAATGGGGTGCAGGGAACAGGAGTGCCAGACCCTGGTCGATGGCGACGCCGTGGCCGTCGAGAAAAGGCAGATAGCTTGCCTCGCGTGGCCGTAGCTGGCGCGCACAGATGGCGTCAATCAGCGGGCTCAGTTCTTGCGGGGAGGAGACGCGCACGATGCCGACCGCTCCGCGTCCGGGGGCGGTGGCGATAGCGGCGATGGGGGCTTGGCGGGAGGACAGCATGCGAGGATTCTCGCTGATGCTACTTAGATATGAACCGGCGCCGGGCCGTCCCAAGCCGGTTCAGCGCCCCCTCGGGGGGCAGCGTCGGTAGTCCGACGCGTGGGGGCACAATGTTTGGCGCGGGGGAGGCCGGAGCAAGCACTCGCATGAGTCTTGTTCGCTGGCCCAGTTCGCACACCGGTTAGAAGACCACCGGCTGAGAAGCTCTGCCCCGCATGACGCGATTTGAGTCCTTTGCGCCGGAAAAAAATAGCCCCCCAGATGGGGGGACTGTTGCAGCGATGTGATTTATTCCTCGCCAATGGCGTGGCAATTGTTACCAACGAATCGGCAGGGCGCGCAGTCGCTGGTAGCGGCCGTTGGCAATGCGCGTTAGGTAGCCACCTTGCTCCAGATCCTTGACCAACTTGGAGACCATCTCGCGCGAACAGCCCAGGCGATGGGCCATCGCTTGATGCGTCAGCATGATGTCGTCGCCGGCGGTCGAGGAACTTTCCAGCAAGGCGCGCAAGCGCCCGTAGACATCATTCAGCGCCAGTTGCTTGGTCGACAGCGTGGCGGCGCGAGCGCGGCGGATCACCTTGGTCAAGAGCTCGAAGGCGAACTCCGGATGGGCGGCGATATGGGCCAAGAGGCTGGCGCGCGTCAGCATCACGCAGCGGGAGGCCTCTTCGGTGATGACGCTGGCCGAGCGCAGCCCGCCGTCCAAACTCATTTCGCCGACGTACTCGCCGCTACCGTAGATGCCATAGGTTACTTCGCGGCCGCGTGCATCGCAGCCATAGACCCGCAGGCTGCCCGAGAGCACCAGGTACAGGCTATCGCCCTGCGAGCCTTCTTCGATCAAGACCGCTCCGCGGCCATAGTTGCGAACCAGGCCGCGCGCGGCCAGTTGCCGCAGACTGGGCGGCAAAGCGGCGATATCTAAATCGGTAACGGAAGCTTCTGAGTGCATACCCGCAATTATCAGCGCCTCGCGTTACCGCTGACCTAACTCAATGCACACCGTGCATTTTCTTTTTCATCCAAGGTGTCAACAACATCAGCACCAGGCCGGCGCCGGCTGGGATGAGGGTGAAGATCAGGAAGAAGGTCGACATCGAGTAAGTGGCCGAGATGTAGTCGATATAGGCGCCGGTTTTACCGGCGATGAAGTTGGCGATCGCCGAGTTAAGGAACCAGACACCAAACATCAGACCCAGCAAACGCGCCGGAGCCAGCTTGGAGATATAGGACAGGCCCACCGGCGACAGGCACAGCTCGCCCATGGTGTGCAGCAAATAGGCCAGCGACAAGAACATCATGCTGACCTGCGCCGTCTTGGCGCCCGGTGGAATGCCGGACGCACCGTAAGACAAGACCGCAAAGCCCAGACCCAGCAAGACCAGACCGACGCCGAACTTGATCGGGCCGCTCGGGTTCCAATGCTTCTCCCACATCTTGGAGAACATCGGCGCCAAGATCACCAGGAAGAAGGAGTTCAGCACGCCGAACCAGGTCGCGGGTACTTCGGATTGGTCGAGCGAAAATTCGCGCGCCAGCATCCAGATGATCAAGCCCCAAATCGCCGCAAAGGCCAGTGCCAGGAGCACGATGGGCAGCGGGCTGCGCTTGCCGGTGCCGCGGTGCAACTGCACCAGCAGCCAGGTCAGGATGGCTGCCGGGATCACCGTCATCAGCGTGTTGACGATCTTGAAGATCAAGCCGCTGGTGCCGACCAGATTGCGGTCGGTGTAGTCGGCGGCAAAAATCGTCATCGAGCCGCCGGCCTGCTCAAAGGCGAACCAGAAGAAGATGGTGAAAAAAGCCAGCACAAAGATGGCCTTGAGCCGATCGGCGACGACGTTAGCGGGCAGATTTTCTTCTGCGTCGGCCTGTGCGGCGGCAGACTTCTCGCCCTTGACCGGCGGCGCGCCAATGTCGCCAAACAGCGATTGGCTGAAGTAGAACTGCAAAGCGCCCAGGATCATGAAGATGCCGGCCAGGCCGAAGCCATAGTTCCAGGAGATCTTCTCGCCGATATAGCCGCACAGCAGGATGCCGAAGAAGGCCCCGGCGTTGACGCCCATATAGAACAGCGTGTAGCCGCCGTCACGGCTGCCTTCGTTGTCCTTGCCGTAGAGCTGGCCGACGATGGCCGAGATGTTCGGCTTGAACAGGCCGGTGCCGGCAATCACCAAGGCCAGGCCTAGGTAAAAACTCGGGATGGTCTCCATGAACAAGGAGATATGGCCGGCCGCAATGATGAAGCCACCCAGCACGACCGCGCGGCGCGTGCCGAGGAATTTATCGGCCACGTAGCCGCCCAGAATCGGCGTGAAGTAGACCAGCATGGTGTACCAGCCATACAGCGAGGTCGCATCGGCGCGGCTCCAGCCCCAGCCGCCCTTGGCGGTCTCGGAGATCAAGAACAGCACCAGCAGGCCGCGCATGCCGTAGTAGGAGAAACGCTCCCACATCTCGGTAAAGAACAGCACGAATAGGCTGTCGGGGTGGCCGAGGATGGTGTGGCCCCCTGCGGCTTGAATTTTGTTGTTGTTCAAACGACTCTCCGTTCATGGTCTGAGTGGTGAAGGTCCTCGCGGCTCCCTCGTGAACCGTGCCGGCCCCTTATCGACGGCTTGTTAGATGTCGCCTCGGTGCCCACAAAGGACGGGCCGCCCAGAGATCATCTCGGCGGCAGCGGCGCGTATTGTCACCGCTGCCAGCCCTTGGTTTGGGCAGGCATAACCCCAGTCTTTGCAGGCAAAGCGGCTCAATTCCCTGTAGCTACTTCATGGATTAGGCTATGCTCCGTGTCGGAGGTCATAGTCATCATGCGTATCGGAGCCTTGAGCCGCGCCACCGGCGTCGACATCGAAACCATTCGTTTTTACGAGAAGAGCGGCCTGCTGCCTGGCCCGGCGCGCAGCGAGAACGGGTACCGCGATTACGCGCACGCTCATTTGGAGCGTTTGGCCTTTATTCGCCATGGCCGTGCCTTGGACATGTCGCTGGCCGATATCGGCTTGCTCCTGGCCAGTTTGAACAGCCGCGATGCGGCCTTGCTGAGCGGGGTGGATGCGCTGGTCGATGCGCAACTTGCGCGCGTGCGCGCAAGGTTGGCCAGCATGCGGGCGCTGGAGCAGCAGTTGGTGGCGCTGAAGAGCCGCTGCGACGGTCGCCATGAGCAGCATGGCGCGCAGGGCTGCGGCATCCTGGAAGAGCTGGTGGCGGCCGCCCATGGTGAGGCCTGCGCCTGCCATGTCGATGGTGCGGCAGTAGGCCCGGCGCGTCAGCCAAGCGCTAGCTTGAAGCGTTAGGCCATGCTGATGACGCGCGCAGGAGTGCAAACCATGCTCAAGGCCAGTCTCGTGTTGGCAGCCGCCCTGATGGGCGGCAATGCCATGGCCGCTGAGGTCTGGAAATGCCAGGTCGGCGATCAAATCAAATATTCGGATCGCCCTTGCCAGGCTGCGGGCGAGGCGTTGCCGGCGCGCAGCTTGCAGGGCAATGTGGTGGACGCGGCCGTCAAGCCGCCGCCGGCGCAAGCCGCCAGTGGGGCCGCGGCCGGCCCGGTCGTGGATGCCCGCCCGCCCGCCAATGTCTGCCCCGCTGAACTTGAAATCAGCGCGATGGAAACCCGCGCCAGTTCGATCAGCCTGAGCCCCGAGGCCAAGGCTTTTATGCGAGACGAGGTGCGGCGTGCGCGCCAATGTCGCAAAGGCCAGGGCCGCTACATCGCCGCCGACTGGGACATCAGCCGCCAGGCCCAAGCGGCGCAAAGCAGCTCCAGCGGCGCACAGGACGCCCGCCGGCGCGCCGAAGATATGCACAGCGCCGCCGACCCCGGCGAGGGCGATCGCATCTCCAGCATGCGCGAACAAGAGCGCGCCCAGCGCGAGGCGCAGCGCCGCCAGGACCAGCGCTTGCAGAACCAGGCGCCTCGCCCGCCGGCATCCATACCCGGGCGCTGAGGCGAAATTGGGCTTGACCCTGGTGTGGCTCCAGGCTTTCCAATCACCTTACTGATACTTGGAAAGCCCAATAGCCATGTCCGCTCACTGCTGCAACCATGACGCGCCGGCCGCGTCCGCCATCACCAACTTGCCGCGCTACCGCCGCGTGCTGTGGATCGCCTTGATCGTCAATGCGGCGATGTTTGTGGTCGAACTGGCGGCGGGCGGCAGCAGTGGCTCGCTGGCGCTGATTGCCGATGCGGTGGACTTTGGTGCCGATGCGCTGAACTATGGCGTCACTTTGGCGGTGCTATCGGCGGCTCTCGCCTGGCGCGCCCGTGCGGCCATGCTGAAGGCCGTCAGCATGATGGCTTTTGGCGGCTTTGTGCTGGCCAAGGCGGTCTGGAACCTCAGCCACGGCCTGACGCCCGACGCCCCCACCATGGGCATGGTCGGGTTGCTGGCGCTGGCGGCCAATTTGGGGGTGGCCTGGCTGCTCTATGCCTTTCGCGATGGCGACTCGAATATGCGCAGCGTCTGGCTTTGCACCCGCAATGATGCGATCGGCAACCTCGCCGTGATGGCAGCCGCCTTGGGCGTTTTTGGCACCGGCAGCGCGTGGCCCGATTTGCTGGTGGCGGCCATCATGGCGACGCTGGCCTTGCGGGCGGGCTGGCAGGTCTTGGGGCAGGCGCGGGCCGAGTTGCGCGCCCCCGCCCCTCATCATCACCCCCATGCACATCAGCACGCGGGTCATGACGGTCACGGCCATTGAGAGCCTGAGAAAATAGGAAATGAAGCGAGTGGCATGATGATGCCCTATGGCGATTCAATATCTGCAGCGCTTGACAGGGCAAGACCGAACCCTGCTGGCCAACCGCCAACTGGGCGGCATGCTGGCCTTCATTGCCGGCGCGATCAATGCGGGCGGGTTTTTGGCGGTGCAGCGCTACACCTCGCACATGACCGGCATCGTGTCCTCCATCGCCGATGACCTGGCCACTGGCGGCTTCGCCTTGGCCTTGGCCGGGTTTGCGGCCTTGCTGTCCTTCATCGCCGGTGCGGCCTGCACCGCCATCCTGATCAATTGGGCGCACCGCCGCCAGATGCACAGCAAATATGCGCTGGCCCTGTTGCTGGAGGCCGGCTTGCTGCTCTTGTTTGGCTTGGTGGGCGCCAATCTGCGTTCGCTGGAGCATTTGCTGATTCCTACCGCCGTGCTTTTGCTCTGCTTCATCATGGGCCTGCAAAACGCAACCGTGACCAAGATCTCTCATGCCGAAATCCGCACCACCCATATGACCGGCGTGATCACCGATCTGGGGCTGGAACTGGGGCGGCTGATCTACTGGAACCGCACCCAGCAGCGCAATAGCGTGCTCACCGTGCGCGCCAACCACGACAAGCTGATGATCCATCTGGTGATCCTGAGCCTGTTTTTTGTGGGCGGGCTCGCGGGTGCGCTGGCCTTCAAGCACTTCGGCTTCTCGGCCACGATTCCGCTTGCCTTGCTTCTGATCGTGATCGCTGCACCGGCGCTGTTGCTGGACTGGCGGCGCGGCTGACTTGGCACACCGCCCCACTGTTTATCTTTCTGCCTGCCTGCCCTCTCGCCCCTCCCAAAGACCCCAATGCCCGAATCAGCCGACCTTGCCCAGCACCTGAAACCCTTTGTCTACGAGACGCTGAACACCAAAGCGCTGCATTTCTCGATCTGTGAGATCCAAAGCCGGATGCAGACGCTGCGCCCGCATGCGCTGGACCTCGACTACACCCGCACCATGGCCGCCTTCCTGCTGTTCAGCCCAGCGCCGGACATGCTGGCGATGATTGGCCTGGGCGGCGGCTCGATGGCCAAGTTCTGCCATCGCTTCCTGCCGGCTACGCGCATCAAGGTGATTGAGATCAACCCACATGTGATCGCGCTGCGCGAGCAGTTCTGCGTACCGCCGGACGACGGGCGCTTCAAGGTGCGGCGCGGCGACGGCGCCGACTTCGTGCGCTTCCCGCCTTACCGCCTGGACATGCTGCTGGTTGATGGCTTCGACTACGACGGCCAGCCGCCGGCGCTGTGTTCGCAGCGCTTTTATGACGACTGCTATGACGCGCTGCAGCCCAATGGCTTGGTGGTCATCAATCTGCACGCCGCACATGTCGACTTTGACGTCCATGTGGCGCGTATCCGGCGCACATTTGGCGCCGAAGTTTTGCTGGTCGCCGATGCCGACGGCAGCAACACCATCGTCTTTGCCTGCAAGGGCTCGCTGGCCCAACGCTTCAAACCCGCCAACTCGCGCCGGCCCGAGCATCTGGATGCCGACACCAGGGCCGATTTGATGCCGGCCTTTGTGGCGGTGGAGCGCAGCCTGTGCAATCAGCGCTTAGGTGGTGTGGGTATGCAAGGCCGGAAAGTCGGCAATTAGTGCTGCTGTTGCAGTGCCCTTGCCCGTGATCATGCTTTCAGGCTCTTGGCTCAGTCGCCTGAAGTCTTTGCTTGCGTTCGGGCGTGTAATCCCACCAGGGTCGCGCAGCGTCACCGGCCATGAAGCGCGTGACGGACATGAATACATCGATCACGCAAGGGTCATGCCGCACACCCGTCACCGTGCAAAGCGCCGCATACATCTCAAACGGGCATTTGCCGAGCAATTGTTCGGGGGCATGTACGCCGAGCAATTCCAAATCCGCCGCACCGGCCTTGCCGATATTGGGCAGGTCGGTCAGGCGGTGCACACGACTTCGTTCAACCTTGCTGGGATTCATGTTGGCCCGCTCCTATTCAATATTCAATCAAGGCCTCGCTGAGTCTTGCAGCTATTGACCATGAGCAACTCGTCGGGCTCGGTCTCGAATTCAATCACCTGCTCAGGACTCGCCGGCTCAAGCCGGGCTTGCCTCAAAGCACCGGCTCTGAAACGGCGGTACAGCATGCAGCGCCGAGCCATAGAGGTGGAGGTGGAAGGTGGCCTGCTCTCCAAGAACGGAGGTGGCGTGAATCTCGTCAGGCAACATCCAAAGAAGCTGCCCAGCGCCAACGTTGACCGAATCGACGGCAACCACTTGCCGGGAATCCTTGACCACGCTCTGGAACCTTGTGTTGATCTCACAGCCCTGAATTCCAACAATGACGGCCCAAGTTTTGTGTTCATGCGGCCGGCTTGTCACGCCTGGACCATCCGAGACAAGATAGATCGACGGCCCGCCCTTGGAACTAACAGACAAATTGTGCAGCACCTCCTGCCCTGGCCCGGCCTCTTGCAAATCCAGTCGACCGAAGTCAAGTCCGCGACAAAGCTTCAGCAAGTCCTCCGCCACTGATTGCAAGTCGGCAAGGCTGAGTTCGGCGCGAGGGTCGAAGCGCCGCTCAAGCTGCGTCACGAATCCTTGCAGTGCAGCCTCAATCATGGGTGAACTGCGCTACGGCTTCGGCGAATGCTCGCCGTGGATCAAGTGCCTTGGTGATGGCGCGGCCCACAACGATGTGTGTGGCTCCAGCGAGCGCGGCGGCTCGCGGATCTGCCGTGCGAGCCTGATCACTTGAGCTTGAGCTTGATGCACTCTTTAACTGCACGCCCGGCGTGAGCACCAGCATGTCCGAAGGCAGCACCCCGCGAAGCACTTCGGCCTCTTGAGCCGATGCCACCACGCCGTGGCACCCACAGTCGGCGGCAAGGTGAGCCAGACGCAAGACTTGCGCTTGCACCGATGGTTCCAAACCAATCTCCTGCAGATCCTTGTCGCAGAGACTGGTGATCACCGTCAGGGCCACAATCTTCAGCCCTGGGAACGGCAAGGCCGCCTCGACCGCCGCGCGCAGCACGGCCGACCCCGCCGAGGCATGCACACTGACCATGCTGACACCTAACTTCCCTGCCGCAGTGACTGCACCTGCGACCGAATTGGGGATCTCGTGCAGCTTCAAGTCGAGGAAGACCTGCTTGCCGCTGCTGACCAGTTCGCGGACGAGCTCAGGCCCGGCCTCGGTCAGCAATTGCAGACCGACCTTATAGCTACGCGCAGCGGCGCCCAGCTCGGTCACAAGCGCAAGCGCTTCACGGCTGGACTCGAAATCGAGGGCGACGATGACAAGCTCAGACATGGTGGGATTGGATGAGAGATTCAAACCAGCGGCTCACCTGACCGTTGAAGCCGCTACCGCATAGATCTGCAGCGTGTGCAGCTGGGCCAAGTAGGCGGCACCGCGCGTTGTCAAACCCATGGGTAAAAAACATCAGCTTGCTCTCATCGTTAGCTCAGCAAGGGCAATTGTATGCAGACAAGCTTGCCCCCGAACGGGCAGATGCCTCGCCTGCCTGACAATCGCGGGGCGACTTCAGCCCTCAACAAGCCCATGCTCAACTCATCCAGCCCAACGATCAACGCGCCCTCGCAGGCCGGACTGGCACTCGCGGCCGCCTGTTCGGCAGGCTTTCTTTGGGGCACCGGCGCCTTGGTCGTCAATGTCTTGATCGTCAAATACGGTTTCAAGCCGGAGAACATCTCGTTCTGGCGTTTTGCGCTTGGCGCAGCCGTGCTGCTGGCGGTTTTCGGTAGCCGCATCGACGGAGCCAAGCTGCGGCCGCTTCTGCCCACCGCGCTGGTCGCCGGCACCGCGATGGCCGGCTATGTCTTGTGCTGGTTTCTCGGCATAGAGCGCATCGGGGCTTCAATTCCGACCTTGATCGCGCTGTGCCTGCCGCCGGTGCTGGTCACCATCGTGGCGCTTGTGCGGGGCCAGGAGCGCTTGGATGCGCCGTTGCTACTGGTGCTGTCGGCGGCGCTGATCGGCACCGTCTTGATCGTCGCCAGACATGAGAGCGGGCCGGCGGGCGGGGATCAGCGCGATCTCGTCATCGGCATTGCTTACGCGATCGCCTCGGCCTTGCTCTATGCCGGCTTCACCCTCATCAGCGGGCGGCTGTCCGCCGAACTTGGCGCCGGCCAGGCGGCCACCTGTCTGACGCTGGTGGCCGCCCTGGTGATGGGCCTGTCGACGCTGTACCGGCCGCTGCACTGGCCGACCGGCGTACCGCCGCAGGCCTGGTTCCTCTACCTTGGCTTGGTGACCGCCGCACTGGCCCTGTTGGCCTTCAGCTGGGGCGCGGCACGGCTGAGCCCTATGGCCCTGACCGTCGCCACCTTGATCGAGCCGCTGAGCGCCGTACTCTTGGCCGCGCTATTGCTTGGCGAGCAGCTGGGCGCCTGGCAATGGTTTGGTGGGGCCTTGCTCTTGCTCAGTATCTGGGGCTTGGGCAGGCGGGCTGCGGCGCCGGTCAAGTAAGGCAACGCCGACATGCCTGAAAAGGCAAAACGCGCCGACGACGTCCAAACCCAATTGTGGTCCAGCTCCCATCCTCTTCATGCCGTTCAGCCAGGCTCAAATTTCTTGCTTTCTTTGGCTTGGATGGAGGGGATGAACGGGATATGGAGGGGTTAAACAACCCCGATTGATCTGAAGGTCAGCGTGAGTTTGACAGGGCACTGCGTTCAGGCTTTTACCGCTTCATTGGGCCAGCGGTAGCCCAGCACGCATTCAACCGGATATGAGTTTTCACACACGCTATCGAGTTGGTTGCCGCCGTATAAGTAGACCCGGTCGTCTACGGTCTGCAGGTAGAAACCTACATGCCCCTTCCAGCTTTCCGGCGACTCTCGCCAGAGCACGGCAATACAGCCCGGCCTGGGTTCGCTCAAGGGCTCGCCCCAGGCCAGCCAGGAGCGCGCCAAGGCCTGGCCGGTGCCCGCGATCCCAACTTGAGCGAAGACCCAATTGGCGAAGGACGAGCACCACGAGGCCTTGTCGTCATACCAAGGCGTCGTCGTGCAGCGGTGGTAGAGCCCAACGCGTGGGTGGCTCATTCCCGGCGCCAGCGTCCTGACGCCGGCCTCTGCCCTTGCGATGGGCAGCCAAGGCGGAGTTGGCATATTGAGTTGAGCCATTGGACAGGCAGCGCAGCGGGCTTACTTGCTGCTCTTGAACTCCCCAAACCCCTTCAGTTGCTCAGCCACCGCCTTGTCACCCACGACAACCAGCGACTGCGTCTCGGGCGAGAAGTACTTTTTGCCAATCTCACGTACCTGCTCGGCGCTAACTTTTTGAATCAGCGGCACAAACTGGCCCAGGAATTCGGCCGGCAGGCCGACCAGCCAGTTGTTGGCCAGCGTCTGCGCCACTGCGCCCTGCAGCTGCGTGGTCAGCAGATAGCTGCCGGCCACATAGCGCTTGTTCATCGCCAGCTCCTCGGCCGGCACCAACTCGACGCCGATGCGGCGGTACTCATTGACGAACTCCTGCAGCGAGGCGCCGGTCACCTCGTTGCGCACATCGGCGCCGCCTGAAATGGCACCGCCAACGCGGTAGGAGCGCGCCCCGGCGTTGGCGCCATAGGTATAGCCCTTTTCTTCGCGCAGATTCTGGTTGATGCGGCTGGAAAAGCCGCTGCCCAGGATGGTGCTGGTCAGACGCAGCGGCACTTGGTCGGCACCATTCGCCGGCGCACCGGGACGGCCCAGGCGCACGGTGGACTGCACGCTGTCAGGGCGCTCCAACAAGATGTGCTGCGGCTTGGCGCTCAGCGGTGCGGCGGCGATCTCGGCCGGCGCCGGGCCTTGTGCCTTCCAGTCCCCAAAAGCGGCCTGTGCCAGCTTCATGGCCTCGGCTGCCGTGATGCGGCCGGTGATGACCAGCAGCGCGCGGTCCGGGCGGAAGCGTTTCGCATGCTCCGCGCGCAAGACTTCTGCCGTGGTGGCTTCAATCGACTCGGCCGTCTCCTGGCTGCGGCCATAGGGGTGCTCGCCATAGATCGCTTGGTTCAGCGCCTTGCTGGCTCTAAAACCCGGCTGCGCGCTGGCGACCTTGAGCGCTTGCAGCGCGTTGGCCTTGGCCAGCGCCACCTCGCCCTCAGGGAAAGACGGGCTGCGGGTCACTTCGGCCAGCAGCTTCATCATGCCTTCGGCGTGTGAGGTGAGCGCGTAGGCGGTCAGCGTGATGCCGTCGTTAGCAGGCGCCGCTGCCACCCCGCCACCCATGCCTTGGGCGGCCTCGGCGATGGCGCGTGAGTCGCGCTGGGCCGTGCCTTCGTTCAGCAGGCCAGCCAGCAGCTTGGCCTGGCCGGGCGTGGCGGCCGCGTCCGCGCCGAAGCCGGCACCGCGCAGGGCCAACACATAGTCCACGCGGGGCAGACCCTGGCGCGGCAAGACCCAGACCTCGAGTCCATTGGCCAGCGTCTTCTTGCTGATCTGCGGCACCTGGATCGCTTTGTCCTGGCCGTACTTGGGCAGCTCGGCCGGCATCTTGATGGCCTCGGCAGCGACTGCGATCAAAGGCGTGGCCAGCATGGCAGCCAACACGATCTTGTTCAAAAGAAATTGGTTTTTCATGATGTTTGTCTCCCTCTTGTTCAAGGCTTGGCGGCAGTGGCTGCTGAAGCTGCCTCGGCAGGTGGCGCCAACATCGCCACCGGCTTGCGGTCAATCACCGAGCGGTTGGCCACGGTCAGATAGGTCTTGGCCACGCGCTGCACATCGGCCGAAGTGACGGCCTCAATCCAGCCCGGAATCTGGTTGACGACATTGGCGTCGCCCCACAGCGTTTGCAGCTTGGCCAAGGTGTCGGCGCGACTCAAAAAGCTTTCCAGGCCGTTGTACCAATCGGCCAGCAAACGGGTCTTGATCCGCTTCAGCGTCGCGTCATCAACGCCGTTTTTGACGACCTTGGCGATTTCTTCGTCCATCGCGGCCAGCAAGACATCGGCCGTGGTGGTCGGCTTGTAGAGCGCAAACACGGTGAAGATGGTCGGGCCGTCGTATTCCCACACGCTGGTCAGGCCGTAGAGCGACTCGACATTCAAGGCCAACTCACGCCCTTTGACCAAGCCTTGGTAGAAGCGCGAAGCGTCGCCGCCGGCCAACAGCTCGCCCAGTACCGCAAAGGCGGGCTGGTCGCGGCTAGCCCGCGCGGGCATCTTCCAGGCCGCTGCAATCGCCGGCACTTGCGCCAGCTTGTCGCTTTGCTGCAGGCGCTTTTCGGCGGTGTTCAGGCCTTCGCTGAAGTCGCTCGGCGCCGGTGTGGGGCGCTTTGGAATCGCGCCGAAATACTGCTGGGCCAGCGCAAAACCCTTGGCCGGCGTGATGTCGCCCGAGATCGCCAGCACCGCGTTGTTCGGTCCGTAATAGTCGCGGTGGAAGGCGCGAACATCATCGAGGCTGGCGTTTTCCAGGTCCTTGAAGCTGCCGTAGCCGTCGTGATTGTTCTCCCATTTCTCGAAGGCCAGGCCACCGATGTCGATCCACATAAAACCGCCATAGGGCTGGTTCTGCACATTGACGCGGATCTCTTCCTTCACCACATCTTGCTGGTTCTTCAGCGTCGCGGCATTGAAGTCCAGTGTCTTCATGCGGTCGGCTTCCAGCCACAGGATGGACTCCAGCGCCGAGGCCGGCGCGGTCTCGATGTAGTTGGTGAAGTCGGCGCGGGTCGAGCCATTGTTATTGCCGCCGCCGCCGGTGATGACCTTGTCGAACACGCCCTTGGGTGCGGTCGGCGTGCCCTGGAACATCAGGTGTTCGAACAAATGGGCGAAGCCGGTGCGGTCCTTGGGCTCCAGCCGCATGCCGACCTTGTAGACCACGCTGACGCCGACGGTCGGCGAGCTGTGGTCGGGCGAGACCAGCACGGTCAGGCCGTTAGGCAGCTGCTTGCTGTGCACCGGCACCTGCCAGCTGTCGGCGGCTTGCGCTGAGAAAGACAGCGCAAGGCCGGCGAACAAGAGGCTGAATGAATGCTTTTTATACATGGGCTTTTCTCTCAGGGTTGGCCTTGGCAATCAAGGTTGCGTGACGGGCATTTTGAAGGTGTTGGCGATAAAGGACAGCATATCCGCGCGTTCCTCGATGATCTTGGAGGTCGGCTTGCCAGCGCCGTGGCCGGCCTGCGTCTCGATGCGGATCAGCTTAGGCGCAGCACCGGTGTCCGCCGCCTGCAGCGCCGCTGCGTATTTGAAACTGTGAGCCGGCACGACGCGGTCGTCATGGTCGCCGGTGGTCACCAGCACGGCCGGGTACTTGACATCCGCGCCGGACTTGATGGTGTGCAGCGGCGAATAGGCCAGCAGCGCCTTGAACTCATCGGCCTTGTCGCTGGAACCATAGTCCGGCTCCCAAGCCCAGCCGATGGTGAACTTCTGGTAGCGCAACATGTCCATCACGCCGACCTGTGGCACGGCCGCGCCGAACAGATCGGGCCGCTGGTTGACCACCGCGCCTACAAGCAAGCCGCCGTTGGAGCCGCCGTTGATCGCCAGTTTGCTGGGGTTGGTGTACTTGTTGGCAACAAGCCATTCGCCGGCGGCGATGAAGTCGTCGAACACGTTTTGCTTCTTCAGCTTGGTGCCGGCCTCATGCCAGGCCGAGCCGTACTCGCCGCCGCCGCGGATGGCGGCCAGCACATAGACGCCGCCCATCTTCATCCAGGTCGCGGCCGTAATGCCGTAACTCGGCGTCATCGGCACATTGAAGCCGCCGTAGCCGTAGAGCAGGGTCGGGTTGTTGCCGTCCAGCACCAGGCCCTTTTTGTGGGCAATGAAGATGGGTACCTTGCTGCCGTCCTTGCTGGTGACAAAGGCGCGCTGCGTCTCGAACTGCTCTGCTTCAAAGGCTGTCTGCGGGCGCTTGAACAGCGTCGCCTTGTTGGCCGCCACGTCAAAGCGATAGGTCTCGGTCGGCGTCGTCAGGCTGGTGTAGCTGAAGAAGGTTTCCTTGTCCGACGTGCGGCCGGCAAAGCCGCTCGCGGTGCCAACGCCGGGCAGCTTGACCTCACCTTGGAGCTTGCCCTTCATGTCATGGATGCGCACCACGGTCGATGCGTCGCGCAGATAACTCAGGAGCAGGCGGCCGCACACCGCCGAGGCGCCCGTCATCGCGTCCGCGCCCTCGGCCACCAGGGTCTTCCACGGCTGCTTGCGCGAGGCCTGCAAGTCAATGGCGACCAGGCGTCCACGCGGTGCGTCCTTGTCGGTCTTGACGATCAAGGTGTTGCCGTTCAAGGCCACCGGCACATATTGGGCGTCAAAAGCCAGGCTGATCGCCTTGGGCTCGCCGCCCGCAAAACTGCCCTTGACCAGGGGCAGCAGCATCAGGCCGTTCTTCTCGCCGCCCTTCCAGACCGTGATGAAGACGGCCTTGCCGTCGTCCGAGACCTCGGCGCCGAAGCCCCATTCCTTCTCGTTCGGATTGCTGGCGACCAGCTGATCCTCCGATTGCGGCGTGCCGAGGCGGTGGTAATAGAGCTTCTGGAAATAGTTGGCGCCGGTCAGCGCCGCGCCCTCGGCCGGCTCGTCATAGCGCGAGTAGAAAAAGCCCTTGCCGTCCGGCGTCCAAGCCGCACCCGAGAACTTTACCCAGTCCAGCTTGTCGGCCAGGTCGCGCCCGGTCGTCAGGTCGCGCACCTTCCAGGTCTGCCAATCGGAGCCGGCCGCGGCGACGCCGTAGGCCAGCAACTTGCCGTCGCGCGAGGCCGCATAACCGCCCAAAGCAGCGGTGCCGTCCTTGCTCAGCGTGTTGGGGTCTAGCGCGATCGTTGGCTCATCGGTCGGCGACTTGGCGGTGTAGAGCACCGCCTGCTGCTGCAGGCCGTTGTTGCGGGTCCAGAAATAGCGGCCGCCCTCCTTGAAGGGGATGCCGAATTTTTCAAAGTTGTAGAGATCGGTATAGAGCTTGCGCACCGGCAGGCGCTGCGGCATCGCGGCCAGATAGGCGTCGGTGACCAGGTTTTGCGACTTGACCCAGGCCTTGGTTTGCTCGCTGTTGTCGTCTTCCAGCCAGCGGTAGGGGTCGGCGACCGGGGTGCCGTGATAGGGGTCGGTTTGCTCGACCTTGGTGGTGACGGGGTAGGTCGGGGCGCTTTGGGCCTGTGCCTGGTTCAGCGCCAAAAATGTCAAAACGGCTAGCGTCAAGGCCTTGTGGGCCACTGTCTTCTTCATCATCGTCATCGTCCTCGTGGGTAGTTCTAACTAACTATCTGTCTGTCTTGTTGATTGTCTAAGCCGTGGCGCTGACCGGCTTTTGCGCCAGCATGCACCACAAAAAGGATTGGCCAAACAAGCCGCTGTCGCGGGCGTGAGTCCGCATCTGGCGCAAGCTGTGAATTCTGAAGGATGGGCCCCAGAGATCTCGCAGCGCGGCCTCGGTGTATCCAAGCCCGCCACCCAAGGTTTTGCCTTCCAGCACCTGCTGGTCGGACAAGCCGCTGCCGCCTTCTGGACTGAAGCACACCAGGCCAAAGTGGCCGCCCGGCTTCAAGGCCGCCCAGACCAACTGGACATAGGCTTCTCGTTGCTGTGGTGCGAGGTGATGAAAGCAACCAGAGTCGTAAACGAGCTCATAAGTTGCGGGCGCAATGTTCAGGTCAAACACCGAGCTGTGGCGCAGGTCCAAGCTGACGCCTGCCTCGCTGGCTCGCTGCGTCGCCCATGTGATGGCTGCTTGGGAATAGTCGACGCCAAGGACTTCAAAGCCGACCCTGGCCAACAAGACCGCGTTGCGTCCGTTGCCGCAGCCGATATCCAGCGCCGCGCCGCGCTTGAGCGCTGAGTCACTGTTGACCCATTCGGCCAAGTTCTCGTCCGGCGCTGTGCCGAAGAAGGGAGGCGTCTTCTTTGAGCGGTCCGCATAGAAGTCGTCCCACCAGTCGCCTTTGCGGTCTGACTGGTGCGGGTCGTTTGGGCTGCACTCTTGGCCTGGGGAGGGCGTGTTAGACATCGATGCGCTCGAAGCCGGACGCTCCGCCAAACTTTGGCAAGTCGTCGTGACAAAAAGACCAATCGGCTTTGTCGCTGAAGAAGTAGTGGCCGCTCGGCTTGGAGGTCAGCGGCGTGGAGAGAATGCCGGCCGGTACGCCCAGAATGCCGGGAAGTCGCTTGTCCTCGGTGAACACATGGGTGCCGCACTGCTTGCAAAAATGACGCAGGCCATTTTCGCTGGCTGCGAATTGCTGCAAATTCGTCGCACCGGAGATAACCGTTGCTTCGCGCGGCAGGCTCAACCAAGTCGTGAACGCCGCGCCGCTGAGCCGCCGGCATTGCTGGCAATGGCAGTGGATGACGCTTTTTGGCTTTGCCTCGCAATGCAGACCGACAGCGCCGCAATAGCAGCTTGCGAGCAAGTCTGAGGTTTCGGTGGCGGTCATGTGGGCGAGAAATTGAGTGGCTATGGCTGAAAAGCGCGCTGTGCTCGGGCTGCCGCATTCTGGCAAGCAAGAGCTCATATGACGAAAGGCACGGGTCGCTATTTGCCCCAAAACAGTGCCGATTGCGGGTTTCCTCGGGGTCTTTGTGTTGTGCAAGGTAAAGATGGGCAAGTTCAAGAGGTGTCAGGTCGAAAACAAGTTCAGAAGCTGGCTTCGATTCGATTCAGCACGAAAGAGTCGACAGACAGGCCACCAACTCCTTGACGTTCGATAGCAAAGGACCACCGTCATGAATGCAAGCATTAGCTCGATTGCCGTTTCCGCCAATGCCCGCGCTGCAGCGCCGCCGCGCCTTCCTCCCAAGGCCGAGGACGTGTTCAAACAAATTGACAGCGAAGGCAAGGGTTCCGTGACTGCGTCAGACGCGGCCGCCTACTTGGTGAAGATCTCGCCCGAAGGCGCGCGCAAGGCGGACGCTGCAGACTCTTCTTCTACTTCACAGCTCCAGCAAGATATCGAGCGGGCGCTCAGCAAGGCCGATGCGGACGGCAATGGCCAACTGAACCAGGCCGAGTTCAAGCAAGCGCTGGCGCAAGGGCCGGCAGGCAGTCGGCGTGCTGGTGCTGATGCAGACGGCGACGGCGACAAAGGCGCCGGCGCTGCAGCGGGCCGCAGCCAGGGCGCCGGCCGACACCATGGGCCGCCGCCGGGCGGGGCTGGTGGCGCTGGAGCAGGGGCGAAGGCAGGCGGCGCGAGCAGTGCTTCGACCAACTACGAAAAAGAAGATGCGAACCGGGACGGCAAGGTCACCGAGCCCGAGCGGCAAGCCTATGCGGTTCAGCATCCGAAGCAAGCTGCTGCTGAGGCTGCACAGAGTGTGAAGACCGCGACGGCCGCGTCCGCTGTTCGGGCTGCGAGCGATCTGGCACTGCAGCGGTATCAAGAAGTGGCTAGCAGTGTTGAGTGAAGAAAAAGGGCTACTTCTCTGGCAAGTACGCAACCGCCTTACCGGGCACTGTCTCGCGGCGTGTCCAGCAGTCCGTACTGGGCGGAAATCCTTTTGATCGCCCCGCTCTTGGCCATGGTCTTGAACTCAAGGTTGAAGGCATCGACCACGGCATCGTCAAGGGCGCTGCGCGAGAAGGCCACGCCCAAGTGGTTAATGTCGGCCACCAGGATGGGCTCCAACGCTACCCCCTGGCTGCGCGCCTCAAAGACAAAGGAAGGGCCGACGCCAAAGATGGCACCGTCGGCGCCGAAACGGTCAAGCTTCAAAAGCTTGACCAAGGTTTCGACATTCGCCTCTTCGCTGATTTTCAGTTGTTCGATGCGCGCCTGACGCTCACGCAGCTTTTTTGCGCTGGTCGATCCCCGGACCACGCCAATCATCACGCCGTTCAACTCGGCCTCGCTGCGTAAAGCTTTGTTCTTGCCGGCAACGCGCAGATACACCACATTGGCGGGGAAGATCGGGGCAGGGTTGAACAGGAAGTCCGCCCTGTCCTTGTTGAACGAGAGGCCAACCACACCATCGAAAATGCCCGCCTTGACTTCGGCCCAAGCGCGCGCCATTGGACGCACTTCATAGGCACATGTATGGCCTAACCGGGCACAGGCGAGATCCATCGCCTGCACAAACGCCCCGGTGGGCCGTCCGTCGGCAAGCCAGAAATACGGCGGCTGGTCGGGACCGACGAACTTCAATTCGCGCGCGAACGCACCTGCCGGCAGCAACAACACAAACCAGCACACCAAGTGCCATAAAGTCTTGCGGTTAGAGTGGTACGGGGCGAGTGTGGGTTTCCTCTTCGAGGGATCAGGAACTGGGGACATTGTGGCAATTTGGCGAGGCGTAATTCAGAATAGTGCGCCGGTGCCCCCGAGGAAAGCACGCTGTTTCGATTTTCCAATCTGGGTAAGGATAACTTCCCAAACTGCGTCAAGTGCTCCATCCATAGCCGCCTGCAGGGGCCGGGGTCAGGTCTTGATTTTTAAGGCATGACCTGACCCTCGCGGTGAAAGCCCGAGAAGTGCATGCGCGCAGCGCAGCACCTTTCGAGGCGACGCGCAGCGAGCCGTGGAGAAGCCGATCAGCCTAAGCGTCAGTCCCTGACAGTCAACGCCCAAACGCCCACCCGCGATCTAGCCCCCACCCCCGAAAACCTCCCCCGATACTCCTCCGGCGTGATCCCGTTGTGCCGCTTCAAACTCCGCTGCAAGCTGTCCACCGACCCGAACCCCGCCCGCTGCGCCACCCGCGCCAAAGGCCAGCTCGTCTGCTCCAGGTGCGATTTGGCGCGGTCCAGCCGCAAGGCCTCGACAAAGCGCGCCGGCGTCTGGCCGGTTTCGCTCAAAAACAGCCGCGCGAAATGGCGCTCGCTCATATGAACCCGCAGCGCCAGCACAGCAATGCTGAGATCCTCCGCCGGATGCTCAGCCATCCAGCTCAATAACTCACCCAAGCGTTGTCCCACCTTGCCCGACTTGCTGCTCGCCTGAGTCTGCGCCTGCAGCCCCGCCGAGTATTGCGACTGCCCGCCGGGCCGGCGCAAGTACAGCACCAAATTGCGCGCCACTTGTAAGGCCAGCGCCTGACCCAAATCGGCCTCCACCAGAGCCAGCGACAAATCAATTGCGGCGGTGATGCCGGCCGAGCTGTAGAACGGCGGGTCGGCGACATAGATCGCATCCGGCTCCAGCAAGACCGCTGGAAACATCTGCTTCAGGCGCTCGCAATACTGCCAATGCGTAGTGGCACGCCGGCCATCGAAGAGCCCTGCCGCAGCAAGCGCGAAAGCGCCGGTACAAACACTGCCCATGCGGCGCACCAGCGGTGCGCGGCGCTGCAACCAAGGAATCAGCTTAGGCACCGAGCCAGGTTGCTCCAGCACCGCGTCATTGCCGCCAACCACCAGGACCGTGTCGATCTCGCCGCGCAGGGCGGACAGCGCCGTCGTCGGGCCGATCTGCAGGCCTGAGTTGCTGGTCATCGGGCCGCCCTCGGGCGAAGCCAAGAGCAGGCGGTAGGGCATGGTGCGGCCGGCGGCTTTGCAGAAGCCATTGGCCTTGCTGAACACCTCCCAGGGGCCGGTGACGTCGAGCGACTGGCAGCCCTCATAGGCGACGATGACAACGGTGCGGGGCGCATCGGTGAGCGGCTTGGCCTTGGCAACTTTGGCAGTATTTGCGGTCATTGTGTCAATACGGACATGAGACTCAAGCATAAGCTATGCCGCATGAACCAACAACATCAAAGCCCCCTCCACACCGTCCGCCTTCTGGTGCTCAGCCAAGCGCTATTCGTCTGCGCCTCGGCGATCGGCCTCACGCTCACCGGTCTGGTCGGCGCGATGCTGGCACCGAGCCGTGCCTTGGCCACCCTGCCCTATGCGCTTGTCACCGTGGCCACCGCCTTGAGCACGATTCCGGTCTCGCTATTGATGCTGCGCTGGGGTCGTCGAAAGGTCTTTATGCTTGGCGCTTTGAGCGGCGCGCTCGGCGGAGCCTTGGCGGCCTGGGCCATCGCTCGCAATGACTTCTTGTTGTTTTGCTTCGCCAATCTGGCCTTGGGTCTGTTCGCAGCCAGCGCCCAGTACTACCGCTTTGCCGCCAATGAGGCGGCGCCAGCCGAGTACAAGGCACGTGCGATCGCCTGGGTGATCAGCGGCGGCGTGTTGGCCGCGCTGGTCGGCCCGACGTTGGCGGCCTGGGCGCGGGAGGCGGTGCCGCGCCATAGCTTTGCCGGCTCTTACCTGGTCTTGCTGGGCCTGGCCATGTTGGGGGCGCTGGTGCTGAGCCGCTTGGCTGGCCAGGGTGAAGCAACATCCGCCGTGAGGGCGAGCGGCGCTGCCTCGTCGACGCCGCTGGGCCGCCTCTTGCGCCGCCCGGCCTTCCTGGTGGCCGCGACAAACAGCGCCTTGGCCGCCGGCATGATGATGTTTGTGATGACGTCCAGCCCGCTGGCCGTGGTCGGCTGTGGCCTGCCGGTCAGCGTTGCGGCTTCGGTGATTCAATGGCATTTGCTGGCCATGTATGTGCCGGGCTTCTTCAGTGGCCGCTTGATTGCGCGCTTTGGAGTGGCACCAATTCTTGGCCTTGGCGCCGCCCTCTTTGGCCTCGGCAGCGCGGCGGCACTGGCCGGAGAGACGCCGCTCTTGTTTGGCCTGGCGCTGATGCTCAATGGCTTGGCTTGGAACTTCATGTTCGTCGGCGGCAGCACGCTCTTGACCCAGGGCTTTGCCGATGACAGCCCGGCCGACCGGGCGCGGGCGCAAGCGGCCAATGAGTTCATCACGGCGGCGGTGGCGGCCGGCGGCTCCTTGTTGGCCGGCGTGGTCTTCAATGCCTGGGGCTGGTCGGCCATCCAGGTCGGCATCTTGCCGCTGTTGGCGCTGGCCGGCGGCGCGACGCTGTACGGAACGCTCCGGAAACAGCGTCAGCTGAACTTGCATGTCATCTGAACGCAGCCGGGTGCGGATAAGTTCTAAGATCGACCCGTCAACGGGAGCAAGCCATGGCAGAGGTCTTTGGTCTGGACGCCTACTCGCCCAAAGAGATTGCCGAGCGGGTCAATGAGTTCTGCGTCATCAAGGCGCGCTTGCCGCTGCTAACGCTGTCCTTGCTGGGCATCTTGGCCGGTGCTTTCATAGGCCTTGGCGCCCTGGTCTACACGCTGGTGCTCAGCGACCCAACGCTTGGTTTTGCAGCCTCGCGGCTCTTGGGTGGGCTGGGCTTCTCGCTCGGGCTGATCTTGGTCACCGTGGCGGGGGCCGAGCTGTTTACCGGCAATAACTTGCTGGCGATGGCCTGGGCCAGCGGGCGCGTCAGTACGGGCCAGGTGCTGCGCAATTGGCTGGTGGTGTCGCTGGCCAATTTTGTCGGTGCGGCGGGTTTGGCTCTGCTGGTGTTCCTGTCTGGCCATGGCGCTTTGAATGGCGGCGCGGTGGCCGAGACCGCGATACGCATCGCCACCAACAAAGCTGCCTTGCCTTGGAGCGAGGCCTTTTTTCGCGGTGTGCTCTGCAATATGCTGGTGTGTATGGCGGTGTGGATGGCATTGGCCGGCCGCAGCGTAACCGACAAGGTGCTGGCCATCGTGTTCCCGATCAGCGCCTTTGTGGCGGCGGGCTTCGAGCATTCGATCGCCAATATGTACTTCTTTCCGCTCGCCATGGCGCTCGGCGCGCCGCTAAGTTGCGCCGACTTGTTGCGCAATTTGGTGCCCGTGGTGCTGGGCAATTTGGCCGGCGGCACGCTGCTGGTGGCCGGGGTCTACTGGGTGATCTATCTGCGCGGAACGCGGCACCCGGTGCCATGAGCTTTAGCGGTGCCGCGCCAATCTGCGCGCGAGCAAGAGGTAGACCAGCGCCCAGGCGCTGCCAAAGGCCCAGCCGCCCAAGACATCCGAGCCCCAGTGCACGCCCAGCGCGACCCGGCTCAAACCGACCAGCAAGGTCATCAGCCCGGCCAGACACAGAATGTAGATCCGCTCCGCCGGTTTGCTGCGCGTGCTGGCGAGCAGCGCGCCCAGGCTCAGAAATACCAGCGCCGACAAGCTGGCATGGCCGCTGGGGAAGCTCAGGCCCGGCTCAATCATCACCGCGAACGCGGCGTCGGGCCGAATTCGCCCAAACGCCGCCTTGAGCGAAAACACCGCCAACGTGCCGCTGATCACCGAGCTGGCGAGTAGGTAAGCCGTTACTGCCCGCCGCACCAACAAGAGATAGCCGACTGCGGCGACCGTGAGCAGGGTCAGGAAGACCGTGCTGCCAATGCCGCTCAAATCTCGCAGCACGGAGACCACCCAGGGCTGAGCGCTGCGTGCCTGCTGAGCCCATAGCAGCAAGGCGGTGTCGACGCCGCGCGTGCCGCCGTCGAGCATGGCGCCGCTGATCTCGATAAAGCTCCAAGCTAAAAGGGCGGCCGCAAAGCCGGGCAGCAGGGTCTTGACCACCCTGCCATAGCGGTCCGGTGAGGGCTTTGTGTCTGCCGCGTCATCATCATCATGATCATCCGGCATTTCTGTTTGCTTTTGCATGGCGGTATTTTCCGCCACAGGCAAACGGTGCCCGATCGGTGTGGCGAGGCTCAAGCCTTGCGCTGCCCCCACAACACGCCCGCAGCGATCAAGAGCATGCCGACGATGGTGACCAGATCCGGCTGCTCGCCGAACATGGGCAAGGCCAGCAGGGTTGCCAAGACCGGCGTCAGCGCGCCCGCCATCGCGCTGCGCTGCGCGCCCAGGCGGGCGACGGCAAAGCTATAGCTCAGCGTCGAGATCAGGCCCACGCCTATGCTTTGAATCAGCAGCTGCAGCCAGAGTTGCTCGCGCGGCAGCGCCGGCAGGCTCAAGCCGCCTTGGGCTGCTTGCCAAGCCAGCAAAGGCAGCAGCAGCAAGAGCGAGACGCTGGAGATCAGCGCCGCTGCTTCGATAGGCGCCAGCTTGGCTTGGCGCAGTGCCAAGGTGTAGGCCGACCACATCAGGCTGCCGAGCAAGAACATGGCATAACCCTGAGCCAAACCGGCTTGCCCGGCCTTCAAGGCCAGCATGGTGGCGATGCCGGCGGCGATGCACAGCAGCGCGGGCCAGCGCGCCAAGGCGGCGCGGCCATGCAGGGCGGCGGCCAGCAGGGCGGTGAACAGCGGCAAGGTGCCGGGGATCAGCGTCGCGCCATCGGCCACCGGCGCGTGGCGCATACCCCAGCCGGCGATCAGAAAATAGGGCAGGCCGGCGCCGACGACGATCATCAGCCAGAGCTTGAGCGGCACCTGCGCGAAACGCGCACGCCGCCGCCACAGCAAGGGCATGAACAAGAGCCCGGCCGGGCCGAAGCGCAGCAGCGCCAGCTCGGCCGGCGGCAGCGCGGCGCGAGCGCCGGCGCGCAGCGAGATGAAGAAGGCCGCCCATATGCACAGCGTCAAGGCCAGCGCGGCCCAGCCCAGCAGGTCAAGGCCGGGCTTGGCGGCCAGCGGGCGGTGGCTGAGGGTGTGCTGGCTGGCGGAAATGGGTACTGCGGGGCTGGGCATGTTGCGGGAGTGAATCTACTGCTGGAAAGGTAGAATTTTCCGGCTTGAGCCCAGGCGATATTGACTCAAATGGAGCATGAATCGCGGCCGCAAGGGTGGATTCACCCAATAAAATCCGCGAAATTGACGATTTCAAGCCATGGACAAAATAGACATCCAATTGCTGGAGCTGCTGCAGCGCGACGGGCGGCTCTCGATCGCCGAGCTGGCCGAGCGGGTGGCGCTGTCGCAAAGCCCTTGCGCGCGGCGGCTCAAGCGCCTGGAAGATGCCGGCTTCATCGCCGGCTACCGGGCGGTGCTGGATCGCAAAGCGGTGCAGCTGGCGACCACGGTGTTCGTCAATGTGCGGCTGATGCATCACCGCGAGGATGCGGTGCAGCAGTTCGAAGCGGCGATGGAGGCGATGGCCGAGGTGGTGGCCTGCCATGTGGTCAGCGGCGCGCATGACTATCTGCTCGAGGTGGTGGTCAGCGAGCTGAGCAGCTACGAGCACATCGTGCGCCGCCTGCAGGCGCTGCCCATGGTGCAAGACATCACCAGCAATTTTGCGATCCGCTGCGTCAAGAGCGGCGCGCCGCTGCCGCTGAAGGCACTCAAGTAGCCGCAGCTTGAGATGGCCCGGGCCCGCCGGGCTTTTTTAGCGGGTTCGGTGGTCTGCTCGGCGCATGGTGTCCAATTCGAGCATGAGCTTATTTAAATCAAACCCAGCGGCCGCCCCAGGCAGTGCCAGCCGCCTGACCATTCCGGCCACTGTTGAGCAGGTCTTGCTCGCCGTCAGCCTCTTGTGGGCGCTGACGGCCAACCGCTTTTTCTTCAGCGCCGCCTTGAAGGGGCGCAGCTTTGACGACCCGAGCGCCTGGGGCTTTGCCGCCGCCATGGTGGTGCTGGTCTTGGCCTTGCACCTGTTCTTGCTGGCGCTGGTGGCCAACCGCTGGACGGTCAAGCCGCTGCTGGTGGTCTTGATCATCACGACCGCCTTCGCCAGCTGGTTCATGCAGGCCTTCGGCGTCTATCTCGACCCGACGATGGTGCGCAATACCTTGCGCACCGACCCCGCCGAGGCCAGCGAGCTGATTTCGGCTGCGCTGCTCTTGCATGTGTTGATCTACGCCGGCCTGCCGCTGCTGTTGCTGTGGCGGGTGCGCATTGTCAACCGGCCCTGGCGGCGCGCGGTGCTGGTGCGGCTGGGGCTGATCGTGGTGGCGGTGCTGGCCATGGTGGCCAGCGTGATGGCGGTGTTCCAGCCTTTTTCCTCGCTGATGCGCAATCACAAAGAGATCCGCTACCTGATCACGCCGTCCAACTATGTCTGGTCGCTAGGCAGCACGCTGGCGGCCGAGGCACGCGGCGCGGCCAAGCCCCGTCAAGCGGTGGGCCTGGACGCCGCAGCCGGCCCGAGCTGGGCGGGCCGCACCAAGCCCAAGGTCGTCGTGATGGTGATAGGCGAAACCGCCCGCGCCGCCAACTGGGGGCTGAACGGCTATGCCCGCCAGACCACGCCGCAACTGGCGGAGATTGCCGCGCAGCCGGGCTCAAGCCTGATCAGCTTCCGCGATGTGCAGGCCTGCGGCACCAATACCGAGACCTCGCTGCCCTGCATGTTCTCGGCCATTGGCCGGCGCGACTATGACGAGGCCCGCATACGCGGCACCGATTCACTGCTGCACATCGTTGCCCGTGCTGGGGTCGGCGTGCAGTGGCGCGACAACCAATCGGGTTGCAAAGGCGTGTGCGACGGCCTGCCCAATGACGCGGTGAGCAAAGTCAATGCGCCGGGCCTGTGCGAGGGCGAGCGCTGCTTGGATGAAGGCTTGATCGCCGATCTTGACGGCCGGCTCAGTGAGGTGGTCGCGGGCTTCAAGCCGGGTGCTGCGCCGCAGTTCTGGCTGATGCATCAATTGGGCAACCATGGGCCCTCTTACTTCCGCCGCTACCCGCCCGCCTTCAAGCGCTTTGTGCCGGCCTGTGAAAAAGACGATTTGCGTCTGTGCAGCAAGGAAGAAATTGCCAATGCCTATGACAACGCCCTGCTCTACACCGACCATGTGCTGGCCAGCCTGATCGCCAAGCTCAAGAGCCGCGCGGCCGAGGTCGATACGGTGCTGCTCTATGTGTCCGACCATGGCGAGTCGCTGGGCGAGAACGGCCTGTTCCTGCACGGCATCCCCTATGCGATTGCGCCCGATGTGCAGACCCGCGTGCCCATGCTGATGTGGGCCAGCAGCAGCTTTGCCAATTCGACGGGCCTGGACTGGGACTGCCTGCGCGGCCGAGCCGCCCAGACACCCGCCACGCCGGTCAGCCATGATCATCTGTTCCACACCTTGATGGGGCTGCTGGATGTGCGCAGCACCTTGTTGGAGCCGAGCTTGGACTTGGCCGGGCAATGCCGCGTTCCCGGCAACGGGGCGGTGCTCAAGTGATGGCGGCCGCAAACCCGGTCTGGCGCCGCGACCTTGCCATCACCCTGATCTGCCTGTTCTTGCTGACGCTATGGGAGTTCAGCGGCCTGGATTTGCCGCTGGTACGCCAGTTCGGCACGGCCGAAGGCTTTCCATGGCGCGAAGCCTGGCTAACCAGCTCGCTGGCGCATGAAGGCGGGCGGGCGCTGGGCTGGGCGGTATTGATCTGGCAGCTCAGCGACGCGCTGTGGGTCAAGCCAAAATCCATGACGCCGAGCAAGCGTGAGCGCCTGTTTTGGCTGGGCGTGGCGGTGGCGAATATCGTGTTCGTGCCTGCGCTCAAGCGTGTCAACCTGACCAGCTGCCCCTGGGAGCTGAGCGAGTTTGGCGGCGCGGCCCACTATGTGCCGCATTGGCTGATGGGGGTCTATGACGGCGGGCCGGGGCATTGCTTCCCGTCTGGCCATGCGATTGCCGCGTTCGGTTTCTTCGGCCTGTATTTTTTATGGCGGCCCTATCGGCCGACGCTGGCACGAGTGATTCTTGGCCTGGTGTTGGCTTTCGGCGCGGCTTTTGGCTTGGCCCAGATGGCGCGCGGTGCGCATTACCTCAGCCACACCTTGTGGACGGGTTTCATTTGCTGGACGCTGTGCGTGCTGGCCGATCTTTACGCCCGCAGGTGAGGCCGCAAAACGGCCACCTGATCCGAGCAATAAAAAAAGGGGCCGACTGGCCCCTTTCTCATTTGCGTCAGCCGAGTGATTACTTGGCAGCGGCGCGCTTGGCGGCAGCAGCGGCCATGGCGGCGCTGCGGGCTTCGGTTGCAGCCTTCATCTTGGCGTCGAAGTCAGCCTTGGTTGCAGCAGTGGCTTCGGCCTTGGCGTTACGGCGGGCCACCAAGGGGTCCTTGCCGGCGGCCTTGGCTTCAGCGCCGGCCTTGTCTTGCGCAGCCTTGATGGTGGCGGCGCGCTCGGCGCGCAGTGGGCGCACGGTGTTGTTGAACTCGGTGCGAGCTGCACGCTGCTCGGCGCGCATCACCACGATAGGGTCGGTGCTGGCAGTGGCGGCTTTGGCCGGCGCAGTTGCGGCAGGCATGGCTGCTGCTGCGGTAACTTGAGCTTGAGCGGCGCCGCCCAGCAAGGAGACGAGGACGGCAACAGCGGCGATGGAATTCTTCATGGTGGAGCTTTCAAGAAAAGTCATAAAAACGCACAGAGTCAACAAACTCGGATGCAGATGCAGGTTCGCTGGCACCATCTGCAGCGCCTTAGCAGCGCCGCAGTCGATTGCGCAGTCCAATCCTGCAAAACCTGAGACATATTACGGGTTTTCATGCTGGTTTTCTTCACCTGCATCAATTGGAGCCTAGAAGCCGAGGCCCTTTGTTTCTTTTTTGCCATGCTCGGCGTGGCCGGCCCCTGCTTGCGGGGCACAGCACAGCTGCAGGCCGTAGCTGCTACATTCGTCGCGATGAAGTCAGCTTATCGAGACCGTTACGGCCCGCCCCTTGTGTTGTCGATTCGCGAGCTGCCTGTACCAGCGCCCAAAGAGGGCGAAATTCGCATCCGCGTGCGGGCGGCGACCGTGAACCGAACCGATTGCGCCATCCTGCTCGGCAAGCCCTTCGTGATGCGATTTTTTTGCGGCCTGAGAAGACCCCGCCATCGTGCGACCGGCACCGATTTCGCGGGTGAAGTCGAGGCCGTCGGCAGTGGGGTGGATCGCTTCAAGGTCGGTGACCGGGTCTGGGGATTTGACGATGCCGGGCTTGGCTCGCACAGCCAACAGATGCTGCTGCGGCAGGACAAGGCGGTCGCGAAGATGCCAGCCGGCATAGGCTTTGAGCAAGCCGCAGCGAGCATAGAGGGGGCTCACTATGCCTACAACTTCATCAACAAGGTCAAGCTGAAAGCCGGGCAGACGGCGCTGCTGAACGGCGCGTCTGGCGCGATTGGCTCGGCCTTGCTGCAGCTGCTCAAGCATTTTGGCCTGCAGGTGACGGCGACCTGCGCCACGCCTCAGCTGATGCGCATCAAAGCGCTGGGTGCCGATCGGGTGATTGATTACTTGCAGCAAGACTTCACCCAGGAGCAAGGGCGACAGTTCGACTATGTGTTTGACGCGGTGGGCAAGAGCTGCTTTGCCGCCTGCCGCCCCCTGTTGCGGCCTGCGGGCGTTTACATCTCGTCTGAGCTGGGGGCTTATTTACAGAATCTCTTGCTGGCGCTGCTCTCGCCAATCTTGCCCGGGCCCAAGGTCATCTTTCCGGTGCCCTTCAGGCCGCTGGAAAGCATGGCTTTCGTAGGCGGGCTGCTCGAACGCGGGGAGTTCAAGCCGCTGATTGACCGCAGCGTGCCGCTTGAGCAGATTGCAGCCGCGTTTGATTTGGCGCTGAGTGGGCAGAAGGTGGGCAATTTGCTGCTGAGCTTGGATTAGAGCCGGGCCAGCCTGCTCGCCAATCGCTGCGTTCAGGCCAGCCAGTGCGGCTTTTCAGACCAGGCGGCTACCCAGGCGGGCACGGCGGTGGCCGGCATGGGGCGGGCGATGCCATAGCCCTGAGCCAGCTCGCAACCCAGGGCCAGCAGGCGCGCGCCATGTGCAGCGGTCTCCACGCCCTCGGCAATGACCTGGCGACCGAAGGCTTTGGCCAGGCCGATCACGCCGGTGACGATGGCCAGATCGTCAGGGTCGCTCAGCATGTCACGGACAAAAGTCTGGTCGATCTTCAACAGCTCGATCGGCAGGCGGCGCAGGTAAGTCAGCGATGAATAGCCGGTGCCGAAGTCATCGAGCGCGAAATGCACACCCAGGGTCTGGCAGGCGTGCATCAGTTTGGACATCTGGGCCATGTCTTCCAGGGCGCTCGTCTCTAGCACCTCTAACTGCAGGCCGCATTGCTGCTCCCCCGCAGTGGGGAGCAGCAATGCAGACAGGCGCGACACAAAATTGGCTTGCTGCAATTGCATCGCGCAGACATTGACGCTGACCTGCAAGTCCAGGCCCTCGGCGCGCCAGAGTGCAATTTGCCGCAGGGCCTGCGCAATCACCCATTCCCCCACATCCACGCTGAGCGCTTGATCTTCGATCAGCGGCAGAAAAGCCGCCGGCGGCAGTTCGCCGCGCTCTGGGTGCTGCCAGCGAATCAGCGCCTCGACGCCGACCACGGCGTTGGTTCGCATATTGACCTTGGGCTGGTAGCACAGCTTGAATTGGCCCAGGGCGAGGGCGTTGCGCATCTCCGCCAAGCCTTCGCGCTGCTGCTTGGCCGCAGCTTCGTGTGCGATATCGAAGAGATGAAAGCGATTCTTGCCGGCTTGCTTGGCCAGATACATGGCTTGGTCGGCATGGCGGATCAGGCGGTCCGCATCGGCGCCGTCTTGAGGATAGATCGTGACGCCAATGCTGGTGGAAACCTCCAGCAGCAAGTCACCCAGCTGGACTGGCGCGCTGGCCGCTTTCAGCAGGCGCTCCAAGGCCTGTTCGCAATCACGCGGCTGCGCGAGTTCGCTCAAAACCGCCACAAATTCATCGCCGCCAATGCGTGCCAGCACGTCGCCGTCCCGCAGCACCGACTGCATTCGATTGGCCACGGCAATCAAGAGCTCGTCGCCGGTGGCATGGCCATGGCGGTCGTTGATGCTCTTGAAGCCGTCGAGATCCAGATAGGCCACCGCCAAAGAAAGCTTGCGGCGCCGGCATTGCGCCATGGCATGCTGCAGCCGCTGGGCCAACAGGACCCGATTGGGCATGCCGGTGAGTGCGTCGAAATGGGCGTTGCGTTCAAGTTGGCGCAGATGGTGTTTAGTCTGCGTGATGTCGGTGAACAGCGCGACAAAATTCTGCGTTTCACCCTTTTTGCCCTTGACCTCGCTGATGGTGAGCATGATTGCAACGATATCGCCCGCGCTGCGCCGAATCCACATCTCACCGCTCCAATAGCCGCCGGCGTGCAGATCGCGCCATAGCTGGGTGTAGAAGCCGGGCGCTTGCGCCGACGAACGCAACATCAGGGCGGCTCGACCCAACACGGCTTCGCGCGGGTAAGCGGTGATCTGACTGAAGGTTTCGTTGACATCGATGATGTTGCCCGCGGCGTCGGTGATGACGATGCCTTCGCGGGCATGCTTGAACACATTGGCGGCCAACAGCAATTGCTCTTCGGCGAGCTTGCGGGCGGTGATGTCGGTGCTGGTGCCCGTCATGCGTAGGGCTTGACCCTCGGCGTCGCGGCTTGCGACCATGCCGCGGGCCAGCAGCCAGCGCCATTTGCCGTCTTTGTGCATGCGGCGGTGCTCGCTGACATAGCCGGGCGTTTTCCCTGCCAGATGGGCATGTACGGCGGCCCAGGCCGCGTCGAAGTCATCGGGGTGAATCCTGGGCGGTTCGCGGTAGCAGATATCACTGTCCAGATCGGCCCCTGAAAACCCCATCATCTCCTTCCAGCGTCGCGAATACTGGGTGATGTTGGCCCTAACATCCCAATCCCAGACACCGTCGCCAGCCCCTTCGAGGGCGAAGCGCAGCACCACCTCGCTGGCGCTCTTGGCCTCCAATTCCGCGGCCAGAGCGCTGACGTCGCAGTAGCTTCTCAGCCAGCCGCCGCTGGGCAGCATCTGGGTCGTGAACTGAAGCGTTTTGCCCGCTGCGGTGCGGCGCGTGCGGCTCGAATTCTGCGCAGGGGCAAAGTCCTCCGCTGGTTCTCCCCGCGCGCCTTGATGGCTAGCGATTTCTTGGCCCGTGCAGTGCTCGGTGACCCAACGCGCCAGCAGCTCAGTGGGCAGATCCAGCAAGCTTGCGCAGGCAGGGTTGCCAAAGATCAGCCGGTGTTGGGCATCGAACACCAGCAGCGCTTGGGGCAAATGGGCCAAGGCCATAGCCATGTCGCTGGCGGGCAGTGCCGCTGCGGTGGGTTCGGGTTGCAAGATCTGCTGATTCATCGTGGCGGCAGTTTATCGGCGCAGGATCGAGTGAGGGCGGCATGACTCAATTCGGCCCAAACTTTCAAGGGCCGAGATAGTCGCCGTCCAACCGCTTCGGCGAGTTCGAAAAAAAAAGCGCAAGGCAGCGAGACACAAGCAGCTCCGGCAACATCCATCAGCCCATGCGGGCCGGTATCAAAGTGAGACGCCGTGCACGGGCCAAAACGTTTGTTCAGGCGGGGTTCGGTTTCACGCAATGAGTTTGAAGTGGAGCCAAAAAAAACACGCGCGAGCAAGTTCATGTTTTCATTGAAAACCATGACTTGGCAGGCAGTTTTGTTTTAAAAATCTGCCATATTGATTTATCAATAAAATCACTGATTTTACAAAGTTAATGCCATGTGATAGAATGACTTTATATTTTATCAAAAGGAATATACTATAGGTGAATTTATGTTTAGTTTTAATAGTAGGAATTTGGTTGTTGCTTGGTTGTTTCTTTTTTCAGCCATTGCTGCCGAAGTGGCCGGCACCACTTTCATGGCGAATGCGTCGCGCGGTGACAGTTTTCAAGGCTATTTGTTGATGGCCGCGGCCTTGGCGGCGTCCTATTACTTGCTCTCGCAAGCGATTGGACAAATCTCGATCGGCATTGCTTATGCGGTGTGGGAAGGTGTCGGACTCGCCTCGCTTTCGCTGGTGAGTGTGTTGGTGTTCAAGGAAGAGTTGTCGCACAGCGAGATGCTTGGACTTGGGCTGGTCATGATGGGCATCGTGTGCGTAGCACTCGGCGAGGAGTCTTGAACATGCAGACGATGCCAATTATTTTCATTATGGGTTCGGCCTGCAGTGATATTGCCGCCAATATGATGTTGGAGAAATCCAATGGTTTCAAAAACCGTGCTTGGGGTTTCGGCGCCATTGCCATGCTTTGGTTGGCGTTCTTGATGCTGAGCCAAGCCATCAAGAGCATCGACCTCGCTGTGGCCTATGCGATGTGGGGCTCTGTCGGCATTCTGGGTACGGCCATCTGCGGGCGGCTGCTTTTTGGCCACCGACTCAAGCCAATTGCTTGGCTGGGCATTGCGCTCGTCATTGCGGCGGTGCTGATTTTGACCTTGGTCGAATAAGCCGGCTTCACCCAATGCGCCGGCAAGCTGCCGTCCAGATAAATGGTCATACCACCGGGCTGGTGGGGGCCATGTGGGCAAGGCAGAGACGCAGGCTGATGTGGGGTGCCGAATGGGACTTGCGGGGGATGGGCCCAACTTGGCAAGATGCCGCCGAAGCGTTTGAGCAGGCTGCGGCTCTCCCCGACCCCGTTCCATTTCCCCTCCCTCTGCGCAATATATGAAACTGCTTGCTTCCTGGCTTGCCGCGCTTTTTCTGAGCGCCCCCTCGGGCGCATCATGGGCCCAAGCGAGCTCGGACGCGCCTGCCATGGCGGCCGCAAGCGCCATCGAACAATTCATCGCCCGTTACAGCAAGACCTATACCGAGCTGGGCTTGGGCGGTGAGATGGCGCTGTCCTACGTCAAGAACATCCAGCACATGGTGCAGAGCAGTGATGTACCGCGCCAGCAAGCGCTGTTCGATGAATTGAGCCATCAGCTGCAAGCCCTTGATCCGGCCGCCGGCAGCAGCTGCCAGCGTTTGCAGCTGCGCCAGATTGCTTTTGAGCTGGCCTTGCAGCAGCAAAAGCTGGCGCTTCTGCGGTCCTATCTGGCGCTGGGCGAGCGGGCGGTTCTCTCCGATCAGGGCCTGGCCAAGACCAGCTTGGGCAAGGACTGGTATGCCTTCTTGCGCCAAGCCTGGCTGACCATGGACAGCTCGCCCGAGGCGCTGATGGCGATGGGTCGCAGCGAGCTGGAACGGGCTTTGGGACGCTACCGGGCACTGCAAGCGCGGATGGGCTATGCCGGCCGCGACCAGGCTTTTGCGGACTACTTGGGCGGCCCCGCGTTCAGCTACCCGCCGGACCAGACGCCGCAGGCCGACTATGAGGCGCGGCAAGCCATCGTCTATCAACATATGCACAAACTCTTTGTGCCGACCGCGATTGCGCCGCCGCAAATCCGCCGCTCTGATTTGGGCAGCGCTTTGCCGGTGGACGGCTATTACGAGCCGGATGAGAGCACCTTCTATTTCAATCGCGCGCAGGCCACATACGGGCGCCGCAATATCGACTGGTTGCTCTTGCATGAGAGTACGCCCGGCCACCACTATCAAAGCTGTTATGCGCTGGAGCAGCGTGGCTGCCCAACGGGTTTACCGCATGGCTTCTATTCGGCCTATGCCGAGGGCTGGGGCGCTTATGTCGAAGAGTTCGGCCGCGAGCTGGGCCTGTATCAGCAGGACTCAGACGCCCTGGGTGCAGTCGAGTGGGACCTGGTGCGCTCAATCCGGGTGGTGTTGGATGCGGGCATCAACTACTTCGATTGGAGCGAGGCGCAGGCGCATGAGTTTTGGCAAAGCCAGCTGCCGATGTTGCCCGCTTTGGCCGAGCGCGAGATCTCAAGGGTGCGCAACTGGCCGGTGCAGGCCATCACCTACAAGCAAGGTGCGGTGATGCTGCGCCAGCTGCGCGAAGCCGCCCGTTTGCGCGAAGGGCCGGCATTCGACATCCGCGTCTTCCACGACAAGGTGCTCAAGCATGGCCCGCTGCCGCTGGCGCTGCTGGCTGAGATGGTGGAGGGCGCCGCGCAAACCGCCGGGCCCAAGCCGGCACCAAGCTTGGCGCCATGAACACGCAGCGCCTGCGCCGAATCAAGCCGGCGGGACGGTCTGAGTCTGTTGCTCGATCGCCAGCACAATCTGCTCGCACAGCCGGTGCGTCAGCAGCGCGTCTTCTGCCCAGCGGTGATCCACTTCGGGTGCCCGCACGGCCGCTAAAAACTGCTCGATGATGGCCTCGAAACCGCGTCGCCTCAGCACCGGCGTCCAGTCCTCAAAGCCATGCCGCTGCTCGCGGCCTTGGCGGTGCTCGCTGGCTTGATTCAGGTTCTCGACCCGCCATTTGCTGCCCGCAGCCATCAGCTCCAGGCATTCTTCGCTGGCACCGCTGTCGCGGTTCATCAGGCCCAGGCCGGTGAAGCTGCCGGCTTTGAACTGCACGCTGACATGCGCCAGCAAACCCGCCCTACTACCCGGCTCAACGCGCGCAGCGACAGCCAGCGCCGTGGGCTCTGACGGTGCCAGCCAACGCAAGGTGTCGACGACATGGATGAAGTCATCAAAGACGAACTCGCGAATGCCGGCGGGCTGGCCGACGCGGTGTTTTTGCAGCAGCGCCACATGCGGATCGGGCTGCTCGGCCAAGGTCTGGTAAAGCGGCGCGCAGCGCCGGTTGAAGCCCAGCATCAAGAGCCGTCCGCGCGCTCGCGCCAATGCCACCAGGCGCTCGGCGGCGGCCAGCTCATAGGCGATCGGCTTGTCCAGATAGACATCCAAACCCATCTCTAGCAGCGCGCTCGCCACCTCGACATGGGCAGCAGTAGCGGTGTGTACAAAGGCGGCCTGAGGTGCCAAGCCTGCCAAGTCTTCAAGGCTGCTGGCCAGATGCTCGATCCGGTATTGCTGACCCAGCGACCGCAGCGTCTGTGCGTTACGTGAGCACAAAATCAGCTCGATATCGCTTCGCCGGCTCAGCAGTGGCAGGTAGGCTTTTTGGGCAATATCGCCCAGGCCGATCACGGCAATTCGCATCACTTGCGCTCCATCTTTTTATTGGGGTCAGGTTCATTTTCTCCACGGGCAAGATAAATGAACCTGACCCCAATTTCTGCTCCCCGCTGCCGCTGATTCAAGCTGCTGTCACAGCGCCAATCTTGGCATTGTCGCGGGCCTCCTCCTCGCGCAGCGTGATGCGGCGAAACCAGATTGTGACCATGGAGCTGGTCAGCACGATGAAGAGCGAGTACAGCACCGGGATCAGCAGCACCTCTTGCTGGCGCGTGCCCTCGAAGGTGAGCAGCACGATCAGCACGCCCAAAGGTCCGTTCTGGATGCCGGTTTCCAAGGCAATCGTGCGGCTGCGGCGCTTGTCTTGGCGCACAAGGCGGGCAAAGGCATAGCCAACCAGAAAGCCGACCAGCCCCAGGCCGATGGCGCCGATATAGACCTCGGCCGGCGTCGTGGCCAGCAGGCCGAAATTGCGCGGCACCCAACTGACGATCAAAAACACAATCACCACGATACCCAGCAGCCCGCCGAGCATCTCAAGGACAGCGCCCACATTGGCATTCCATTTGCGCAAGAGCATGCCGATCACGGTCGGCACCAGCAGCACCACCAGCACCTGCGCCACATTGCCCGGCGGAATCTGCCATTCGCCCTCGATGCCGGATGAAAACAGCTTCAGCGCCAAGGGCACCAGCAGCACCGCAAACAGCGTGGAGACGATGGTCATCAGGATCGACAAGCTCAACACGCCCTTGCTGAAGTAATTGAAGATATTGCTGGTGGTGCCGCCCGGCAGACAGGCCATCAGAATCAGGCCCACGGCATAGGCGGGCGGCAACTTCAGCGCGGTCGCCAGCAAGTAGCCGACCATCGGTGTCAGCACATAGGTGGTGATCAGGCCAATGCCCACGCCCGCCGGTTTGCGCAGCGCAATGGCGAAGTCTTTGAAGGTCAGGCTGGCGCCCATGCCCAGCATGATGACCATCATCATCACGCCCAAGAGGCGGGTTTCGGTGTCGGTCAACATGGCTCAGATTCCTGATTGGGTGGACGTTGGGGCAGATGGTGCGGGCGCGGCGACGGGGCGCAGTTCGCGCCGCAAGATCTTGCCGACCGCCGTCTTGGGTAACTCGCGCCTGAACTCGACCCGCGCCGGCAGTTTGTAGGCCGTCAGCAAGCTGCGGCAATGGGCCAGCACGGCTTGCTCGCTCAGGCTCTCGTCCAAGCGCACGACGACGGCCAGGACGGCTTCACCGGTTTTCGCATCCGGCACGCCGATCACCGCCGCCTCCAGTATCTGCGGGTGGGCCGACAAGGCCTCTTCGATCTCATTCGGGTAGACATTGAAGCCGTTGACCAAGATCATGTCTTTCTTGCGGTCGACGATCTTGAAGGTGCCCTGCGCGTCCATCACCGCCACATCGCCGGTACGCAGCCAGCCATCTCGCAAGACGGCCGCCGTCTCCGCCGGCTGCTGCCAATAGCCTTGCATGACTTGCGGGCCCCGCAGCCACAGCTCACCGGGCGCCCCGGTCGCGACCTCGGCGCCCTCGTCATCGAGCAAACGCAGCTCGGTCATCGGGGCCGGCACGCCAATGCTGTCGCGCTGGCGCTGCGCGCTGAGCAGTTGGAAGCAGACCACCGGGCTGGCTTCCGTCAGGCCGTAGCCTTCCACCAGCGGCGCGCCGGTCACTTGCTCAAAGCGCGTCACCACCGCATGGTGCATGGCCGCGCCGCCGCCGCCGGCCGCTTTCAAATGCTTGGGTGGGTAGGCGGTGAACCATTCTTCGTTCAGCAAGGCGTTGTAGAGCGTGTTCACGCCCGTCATCCAGGTGATGGGGTAGTTCTCGAACGCGCGCTGCAGGTTCTGCACCGGGCGCGGGTTGGGCACCAGGATGTTGCGGGCGCCGGCCTCGAACATGCACAGGAAGTTCACCGTGAAAGCGAAGATGTGATACAGCGGCAGGGCGGTCAAAACGACCTCGCGGCCGTCTTCGAGATGGCTGGCGCACATCGCCCGCATCTGCGCCATATTCCAGAGCAAATTGCCATGGCTGAGCATCGCGCCCTTGGCCAGCCCGGTGGTGCCGCCGGTGTACTGCAGCAGCGCCAGGCTGTCGTGGTTCAAGCCGCTGGCATAACTCGGTATATCGACTGTCTTGGCGCGGCCCAGATCCAGGGCCTCGGGCAGGCGGGTCACGCTCAAGCTGTGCGCCGGGATCAGCTTGTTCCAGTGCTTCATCACCGCATGCACGATGCCACCCACCAAGGCCGGGAAGAACTCGCTGACGCGCGTCAACACCACGCTCTTGATGGCGGGGCACAGCGGCAGCACTTGCTCCAGCTTGTCGGCGAACATGTCGACGATGACCACCGCCTTGACCCCGCTGTCCTTGAACTGATGGGCCATCTCATGCGGGGTGTAGAGCGGATTGGTGTTCACCGCCACACAGCCGGCCTTCAAGATGCCCAGCAGCACGACCGGGTAGGCCAGGCCATTGGGCAGTTGCACCGCGACGCGGTCGCCGGCATCGAGCTTGAGTGTGGCGCGCAGATAGGCCGCGAAGGCGTCGCTCATCTCGTCCACCTGGGCATAGCTGAGCGAGCCAAACATGCCATTGGGCATGACCGTGGTGAAGGCGGTCTGGTCGGCAAAGCGCCGCGCAACCGCCCGGGCCAAAGCCGCCAGGCTTTTGTGTTCGGGCGTCGGCAAGATCGCCGGCACTGCCGTGCCGTACTGTGCCAACCAAGGCCTTGAGGCTTCTGTGCTCGCCTGATCCATTCGATGTCATCCTTTGCGCAGCGAGGCTGCAAGCCGGCGGCTCACGCTGAGCGCCAAGTTTGCAACCGTAGCGCCCGAGGATCACCGGATACAGGCCGCTCGGCCTGAGGATGGCTTCGAGAAATAAGGACCTTTAAGAGCTTTAGCTCCTAAAAATCAATCAGAGCTAAAGCGCTCAGCCGTGCTGCTGCGCCAGAATGAACAACTGCGTTGAGCGCGCGCCGGAGCGGCAAAAGGCCAAGATCGGCGGTTGTGCGGCGTCGAGCGTCTGCTTCATGCTGGCCGCTTGCTCTGCGGTAATGGCGCCGCCGACCACTGGCAGATAGACGTAGCTGAGGCCGGCGGCTTGCGCGGCGGCTTGCATGCTGGTGCTGAGCGGCTGCTCGGCGCCGCCTTCCAGATCCGGGCGGTTGTTGATGACGGTCTTGAAGCCCATGGCGGCGGCCGCGGCCATGTCGGTCGGTGCCAGCTGGGCCGCAACATAAAACTCGGGCGTGACGGAACGAACGGGGATGCTCATGGTGGTGGTGTTGTTAACTCTGTTTGATGGGGCTTGTCTTGGCGCGATTTTCGGCGATCTCGAAAACGGCCATGCCCGCCAGCATAGCCAACACAAAGACGATGGCCTTGGGGTTGCCGGTGGCGACCGACACGATGGCCGGCCCCGGGCAAAAGCCGGCCAAGCCCCAGCCGGCGCCGAACAAGAGGCTGCCGGCGATGAGGCGGCGGTCAATGTCACGGCTGGTCGGCAGATGCATGGCGCCGCCGAGAAAGCTTTGACTGCGTTTCTTCGCGAGCGCAAACGCGCCCAGGCTGACCAAGATCGCGCCGCCCATCACGAAGGCGAGCGAGGGGTCCCACAGGCCGGCCAAGTCCAGAAAGCCCAGCACCTTGCTGGGGTCGGTCATGCCCGCCAAGATCAGGCCCAGGCCGAAAAGCAGGCCGACGCCAAATTCGGACAGGCGATGATGGTGAAACGCCGGGTGGCTTTGCTTGTTCATGCGCTGCTCCTTGTTCAAGCCAAGATGTGGCGAACGAAAAACACGACGGCGAAGCCCGCGCTCATAAAGGCCAAGGTGGCTATCAGCGAGCGCGGTGACAGGCTCGACAGACCGCACACGCCGTGGCCGCTGGTGCAGCCCGAGCCGTAGCGGGTGCCTACGCCAACCAACAAGCCAGCCGCAATCACCGTGCCCCAGCCCGCGTCGACCGTGGCCAGCATCGGGCCGCCCACCAGGTAGTACAACGCCGGCGCGGCCAATATGCCCAGCAAGAAGGCGATGCGCCAAGCGGCGTCGCCGCTGCGCGGGCGCAGCAGGCCGCCGAGGATGCCGCTGATGCCAAGAATGCGCCCGTTGATCAAAATGAAGGCGCTGGCCGCCAGGCCCAGCAGAACGCCACCGGCCAGCGAGGCCCAGGGCGTGAAATGTGTCCAGTCGATTTGCATGATGTGGCTGACTCCTCAATGCTTGCTAATTATTTGCCGCAGTACCTGGGGTACACAACGCCCATCACGGCCATGATCTGCGGGCTGTTCATGCCGCAATAGATATTTTTGCCTGCGCGCGCCGGGTGCTGACCAACTCTTCCAACTTGCCAAGGCGTTTTTTGCCCTGGCTGAGCTGGCACAGCGCAACAAACGGTCTGGATTGGACCGCATTTTCATCAACCGGCAAGCTTCGGTGGCCGGCCCCGGCTTGGGTCTTGCGCTGTTGATCGGGGTTGCTGCTCATGGAAGGTTGAGCCGCCCTCAGCGCCGCGCCAGCCAAACGCCGAACACCGCCAAGCCCATGCCCAGCAGCGCAAGGCCGGTCAGCGTTTCACCGAATATCGCCCAGGCGAGAAGCGCCGTGGTGGGCGGCACCAGGTAGAAAAGGCTGGCCACATTGACAGCGCTGCCGCGCCGGATCAGCAGATTCAGCAGGCTCACCGCACCCAAGGACAAGACCAGCACCAGCCAGCCCAGCGCAAACGCGAATTGCCCCGTCCAGCGCACCTGCATGGTTTCGCTCAGGCTGGCGGCGAGCAGGGTCAGCGCCAGACAGGGCAAAAACTGGATCACCGAGCCGCTGCGCAAATCAAAAGCGGGGCAATAGCGCTTCTGATAGAGCGTGCCGGCGGTGATGCCCAGCAGGGCCAACAGCGCCGGCGCCAATTGCCCAAGCAGCAATCCGCCGCCGGTGCCAGCGGCCAGCTTGTGCGCCACCACCAGGCTGACGCCGACAAAGCCGAAGGCCAAACCCAGCCATTGCCCGGCGCGGACCCGCTCGCCCAGCAAGACGCCCGCGCCCAGCGCGGTCAACACCGGCTGCAAGCCCACCACCAGCGCGGTGACGCCGGCGGGCAAGCCGTGGCCGATGGCGGTGAACACGCCGCCCAGATACAGGCCGTGCACCAGCAAGCCGGATACGCCGATGTGCAGATAGTCCCGCGCGCGCTTCGGCCAAGCCGCTTTGCTGAGCAAGGCGACCGCGCCCATCAAGGCCAGCACGATGGCGTAGCGCAGGCTCAGGAAGGTCAGCGGCTCGGCATCCGGCAGGCCGTATTTGGCACCGATAAAGCCGGTGCTCCAGAGCCCGACAAAGAGCAGGGGGTAGAGCTGTTGGAGCTGTGGATGCGCAGGCTGCTGCGAGTGGGTCGAATGCATGGCCTGCAGTATGGCCCGAGACCGCACAGGCCCCGGCCAGCGGGTCAGAAGCGCCTACTCGGCCAGCTTGAAGCCCTGCACGGTCTGAAACAGCTCTTGCGCCTTGGCCCTCAAGGTACTGGCCGAGGCCGCCATCTCTTCGACCATGGCGACGTTTTGCTGCGTCACGTTCTCCATATGGTGGATAGCAGCGGTCATTTGCGCGACGCTGCCGCTTTGCTCGGCGCTGGCGCTGTTGATATTGGTCATGATGCTGGACACCGCCTGGATGCTGTGCACCACTTCACTCATCGTGGCGGCGGCCTGATCGACCAGGGACGAGCCCTGCTCCACCCGCTCGACACTGGTGTTGATCAGCGCCTTGATTTCGCGCGCGGCCTCGGCCGAGCGGCCCGCCAAGCTGCGCACCTCGCTGGCCACGACGGCAAAGCCGCGCCCCTGCTCGCCGGCCCGGGCCGCCTCGACGGCGGCATTCAGTGCCAGGATATTGGTCTGAAAGGCGATGCTGTCGATGACGCCGATGATGTCGCCGATCTTGCGTGAGGCTTCATTGATGCCCTGCATGGTGCCGACGAACTGCGACACCAGTTCACCCCCGCGCTGGGCCACCTGGGAGGCGGAGGATGCCAGCGCTTGCGCCTCGCGGGCGCCGTCGACGTTTTGCTTGACGGTGACGTTCAGCTGATCCATCGAAGCGGCTGCTTCTTCCAAGGCATTGGCATGGCTGACCGTGCGGTCCGACATTTCGTTATTGCCGTCCGAAATCTCGGCGCTGGCCTCGGCCACGCCTGCCGACTCGCGCCGCACCGTTGCAACGACCGAGACCAGGCCGGTCTGCATATGCTTGAGCTGAGCCAGCAGGCTGCTGCTGTCGCCGGCCTCGACGATGATCTTGCTGCACAAATCACCCGAGCCCACGCGTTGAGCCAATCGCACCGCGATGCGCGGCTCGCCACCCAGTTGGCGCAACAGCAAGCGCACGATCAGCGAGCTGATCACGACGGCCGCGATGGCGGCCGCCAGCCCGCCGAAGAGCAGCAGCATGCGAATCTTTTTGCTGAGCTGGTCGGCCTCCTTGGCGCTGGCCTTGGCCGCTTCGACCTCGGCCGCACGGAATTTCTCCAGCCGCTCACCCAGCGTTTCGCTGAGCTTGTCGAAGCCGGGTTTGTCGGGCGAGCCCTTCATCAACAGATTGCCGGCCTCCATGCCTTGGCTGAGATAGGCCTGCGCCATCAGCTTGCCGCCGCTGGCAAAGGTCTCGAAGCTGGCGCTCAAGGCCTCCAACTCCTGCAGCTTGGCGACATCCTTCTCGGCCTGGAATTGACGACGAAACTCGGCCACGTTGTTGCGAAACAGCTGCGCCGAGTTCTCCGCGTCCTTGTAGCCGGCCTCGTCATGGGTGGCGGCCACATCGGTCAAGAACTGCTGCACATCCGAGCGGGCGAGATTCATCTCGTCCACCATCAGGGCGCGCGGCAGCGACTTCTCGCTGATGGCATGAACGCCGTCCGACAGCGTGGCCACCATCAGCCCCACGCCCAGCAGGGCCGCCACAAACAGGCCCACGACCAAGCCAAAGCCCAAGCTCAGTTGGGCCTTCACATCGAGTTGCTTGAACATCAAAAAATCCCCGGGGCAAGTCCAAAAGCCGACGTCAAACCCGAGCCGCAGCAATGCGGCGCGGCCGCGCCTGGATGCGCGAGCGTCAAAGTCTTCGAGTATGAGTCGTGACCGGCCCGACGTCGCCGGCAAAGAGGCGGTGCTTTGCCATGCTTTTCCCGCCCCAAACGGGGCTGCTTGGGCCTTGGCTTGGGCTTGGGCGCGGGTCGAGTAGAGTCTGGCCTTCGATCACCTCACCCCTTTTCAGCGCCCCATGCCCCGACTCCAATCCGAGCTGCAACGACTTTATGCTGCGCCGACGGCCCAGTCTGCGGGCCAGGGCCTGGCGGCGCATGGCGCGCCTGTGCGCGTTGTCGTGCTGTCCTTGGCGAGTCCGGCCGACTGGACGCTGATCGCCCGGGTTTGGCGCGGCGTGCAGGCCGATCTGGACCTGCCGGCGCCGGCCATCGCCGTGTCGGGTGTCGATGGCTATCAGCTGTACTTCTCCCTGGCCGAGCCGCTGGCGCAGCCGCAGGCATTGGGCTTTGCGCAGGCCTTGCAGGGGCGCTACCTGAGCGATGTGGCCCAGGACCGCGTCGGGATTGCTACGCCCGCTTTTTCCAACTTGCCGCCCCGGCCGACCGACGAGCAAGAGGATCATTGGTCTGCCTTCGTGGCTCCCGACCTCGCGCCTGTGTTCACCGCCGAGCCCTGGCTGGACATCCCGCCCAGCCGTGAGGGCCAGGCGGATCTGCTGTGCCGTCTGCAGAGCATCCAGACCAAAGACCTGGCCACCGCGCTGGCCAAGCTTGGCGTGGCAAGGCTCACCCCGATCAGCCCAGTCACCCCGATGGCCGCCAGCGCTGCCTCAAACGACGCTGCCAATATGGCCCCCGAGCGCTTCTTGGCCCAGGTCATGAACGACACCTCGGTCGCGATGGCGCTGCGCATCGAAGCGGCGAAGGCCTTGTTGCAGGCAAAAAAATAGGCGCTCGTCACGCGGACGGCGCCTATTCTTGACGGCAGCCCGAAGGCTTGCTGCTTTTACTTCTTGGCGTTCACGGCATCCTTGAGGGCCTTGCCGGGTGTGAACTTGGCAACGGTTGCGGCGGCGATTTCCAGCGCCTCGCCGGTGGCGGGGTTCTTGCCGGTGCGGGCAGCGCGCTCGCTGACCTTGAAGTTGCCGAAGCCGAGGATGGCAACCGAATCACCAGCGGCCAGCGCTTCGGTGATAGCGCTCAGCGCAGCGTCCAAACTGGCCGTTGCGGCAGCACGGGTGGCGCCAGTCTTGGTGGCAATGCTTTCGATCAGTTCGCTTTTGTTCATCAGATATCCAGTGGGTGCAAATAAGAAAATCCCGGTGACGGGGCCGCGATTATCAGCCTTCTGGCCGGAGCGCTCGAAAATCAAGCCGCGGGGCCGGGCCGATTTTTGAAAAGTCGGTCGAATTTGACTTCAAATTCAGCTAACAACTTTATCAGCCGCCGATCGCCCAGCATTATTCGCTCATGCCGACCACCCCCTCGGCCAGCAGCGCAGCGATTTCATCTTCGCCATAGCCCAGCTGCCGCAGCAATTGATGGTTATGCTCGCCAAGCCTCGGCGGGCTCAGACGCAGATCCAGGCGCTCGCCGTTCAAACTCAAGGGCAGCAGTGGCACGCGGGTTTCGCGGCCGTCCGGTAGCGTCATCGGTGCCAAGCCGCCGGTCGCCAGCAAATGCGGGTCGTCCATCAGTTGCTCTGGCTTGGTGATGGGCGCAAAGGGCAGGCCGGCGGCCTCGAAGACGCCGGCAATTTCGGCCGCTGTGTGGGCCTGCAGGCGCCGACGTAGCTCGGGCATCATCCATGCGCGGGCCTGCACGCGCAGATTGTTGCTGGCCAGGCGTGCGTCGGATTGCAGGTCGCTCATGCCGAAGGCTTGGCAGAAGATGGCCCATTGCGTGTCGCTGACCACGGCCAGGAAAATCTGCTCACCCCCGGCCACCGCGAAGACGTCGTAAATGCCCCAGGGCGAGATGCGCTCGGGCATCGGTGCCGGCGGTTTGCCGGTGACGGCGAACTGCATCATGTGCTGCGCGACCAGAAAGATATTGTTCTCGAACAAGCTGGCCTGCACCAGCTGGCCGCGCCCCGTGCTGTGGCGCTGCTGCAGCGCCGCCAGCACGCCGATGGCGCCGAACATACCGCCCATGATGTCGTTGACGCTGCTGCCGGCGCGCAGCGGGTCGCCGGGGCGGCCTGTCATATAGGCCAGGCCACCCATCATCTGCACCACCTCGTCGAGTGCGGTGCGGTGCTCATAGGGGCCGGGCAAAAAGCCCTTGTGCGAGACATAGATCAGCCGCTCGTTGAGCCGGCTCAAGGCCTCAAAGCCAAGGCCCAGCCGGTCCATCGCGCCGCTCTTGAAGTTCTCGCTGAAGACATCGGCGCCGTGCAGCAGCTTGAGCACGATCTCAAGCCCGCGTGGGTTCTTGACATCCAGGCTGAGGCTGAGCTTGTTGCGGTTGAAGAGCGGGTAGAAGCCGGCCCCTGCACCTAGTAGGCGGCGTGTGCTGTCGCCCTCCAGCGGCTCGATCTTGATCACCTCGGCGCCCAGATCGGCCAGCACCATGCCGCAGGTCGGGCCCATCACCATATGGGTGAACTCGATCACGCGCAGGCCGGCGAGGGGCAGGGCGGTCGGTTGGCCGGGGGTCAGGTCTTGCCCTTGAATATCAATCTGCGCTGGAGTGAGGGTTGGGTTCATCGAGGGCTCGTCTATTGTTGGCAGCCGGTTCAGGCGCACAGTTGCAAGCTTAGCGGCTATCCTTACCGATATGGGCAATATCACCTCAACGTCCGCAGCCGCCGCGCTATCAGCCGATGAGATCGCCGCGCGGATTGAGCAGGCGCGTGAAGCCCTGTTGAAAGGCAAATTCGAGCAGGTTTACGAGCAGATCGAAACGCTTTCAGCCCAGGCCGCCGGCGCGCCCGGGGCGCTTTTGCGCTTGCGGACCTTGCATCTGCAGGCCGATTTGCGGCGGGCCGTGCGCCCGCAGCTTGAAATTCTGGCCGAACTGCGCTTGCTGGAGTCGCAGACGCGCGAGCTGGGGGATCCCGTCGCGCTGGTCGACATGCACCTGTTTCAGGCCAATATCAAATTTGCCCGCGGCATGTATGTGTCGGCGCTGGAGGAGGTGGTGGCAGCGGTTGAGTTGTGCATTAACCATGGTTTGGCGGCGGCCTTGATGCGGGCGGTAGAAACTCAGGCCAGGATGTTTGTTGGCGCCGGCATGTACCCGGAAGGCCTGCTTTACGCGAAAAAGTGGCTCGCGCATCGGCCGATGGTGCCGACCAAGACGCAGATTTCGATGTGGAGCGTGCTCGGCACGGCGGCCTTTTACGAGGCCGAGGAAAGCGGCAGCCCACAGGCAAGGGCTACGTCGGTGCATGCCCATAGCCAGGCGCTGGCCTTGAGTCGTGACGAATTCCCGGCCGAGCAATCGGCGGCCTTGATCAACCTGACCATAGGCTGCGCCGCTCAGGGTGAGCTGGGCCAAGCCGAACAGCATTTGGCCGAGCTGAAGCAGATGATCCAGGGGCCGCCCGAGTCCTTCAACTTCCTTCCCGTGCATTGGGCCTGGCTGGCCTATTGCGAGGGGCTGGTATTGCTGGGGCGCGGGCAGCAGCCGGCCGGCTTGGCGGCTTTGGTGGCTGGCCGGGAGGCGGCGCAAACGCAGCGCATGGGTTGCCTGGCCCCCTTGATCAAGATTCAGGAACTGCTGCTGATGCACCCGGACCCGGCTTGGAGCCCGATGCAGCTGCAAGCAGCGGTGCGTGAGTTGGCGCGCCTGCATCAGGCCCAGGCCAAGCAGCAACAGGAGTTGTCGGCCAAGGGTTTTGAAGAGATGGTGCGCGCGGCCGAACTGGGCGGCGAGAACCGCATCCTGCGCCAGCATGGTGACGACTTGACGCGCGAGTTGGCGCAGCGCAATCAAGCGCTGGTTGAAACGGTTGCGGAGCTGCGCGCTCAGGTGCAGCGGCGTGAAAGCGCCGAGGCCGCTCTGCAGCAGACGCTCGACCAGCTTGAGCTGCGCGTGATCGAGCGTACCGAGCAATTGCAAGCCGCCGGCCTGGCTTTGGCTCAGCATGAGCGCTTGGCCGCACTGGCACGTTTGGTGGCGGGCGTCGCGCACAGGCTCAACACGCCGCTGGGCAATGCCCGCATGGCGGTAAGCAGTCTGAGTGACGCCGTCGGCGGCTTTGCCGCAAAATTGACCGGCCCGCTGACTCGCCAGGAGTTGAGCGAGTTTGTCGATCTCAGCCGCAACGCTTCGGACCTAGCCGAACATGCTTTGACCCAGGCCAGCGACTTGATGAAGGTGTTCAAGCAGGTCTCCACCCTGGAGCATGCAGAAACCGCACGCGAATTTGATGCCGTCGACATCACGCGTCAGGTGGCGCATCTGACGGCCGTCAGCCTCGGCGTCACCGATCTGCCCTTGCGACTTGAGCTGCCGGACCTTGCGCCCTGCTTTGGCTATCCGCAAGTCTTCGCACAGGTGCTCAAGCAGCTGCTGGCGAATGCATACCTGCATGGACAACCCCAGACGAAGCCGGGCAACGCTTCGGCGGCGACGGTCGAAGCGGGTGTGTGGGTGCGCCTGACCTTGTTGGAGAGCGAGCTGCATTTGTTGGTGCGTGATCAGGGCCCCGGCCTGTCGGCGGCACAGCTGGAGCGCATTTTTGACCCGTTCAACACGAATTTGAACGACAGCGGTTTGGGTCTGGGCTTGCATATTGCCCGCAATCTGAGCACCGATCTGCTGCGCGGCCAGCTGCGGGCCAGCAGCACTTTGGGCGCGGGTTGTAGCTTCAGCCTGCAGATGCCCAGGCACATCAACTCTTAGCGGCGCCTTATGAAAAAGACATCAAATCGGCTGCTGCAAAAACTCGCCGCAAGTTTCAGTTGCTGCTTGCTGGCGTTCAGTCTGCACGGCATGGCGATTGCGCAAGCTCCGGCCGCCGGCCCCCTGCCCAGCTTTGCGGAGTTGGAAGCCGCCGGCGCCACCATCGGCGAAATCCGCGTGTTGGCCGAGGACATCTTCGACACGCGTGACCCGGATGAAGACAAGCTGCTGTTCCGCTGGGCCAATGCGCTGCATATCCAGACCCGGCCCGAGGTCATCCGGCGCTCGCTGCTGTTCAAAACGGGTGAGCGGGTGTCGCTGCGCTTGATCGACGAGACCGAGCGGCTGCTGCGCAGCAAGCGCTATCTCTACGATGTGCAAATGCGCCCTGTGGCTTATCACGACGGCGTGGTTGACATCGAGGTGGTGACGCGCGACACCTGGTCGCTCGACCCCGGGATCAGCGTGGGCCGCTCGGGCGGCGCCAATTCCGCCGGCATACAGCTCAAGGAATACAACCTGCTGGGCAGTGGCACGGCGCTGTCGTTTGGGCATTCCCGCAATGTGGACCGCAGCAGCAATGAGCTGCAATTCTCCAGCGACCGCACCTTTGGCAGCTGGACGGCCGTGTCGCTCAGCCTGGCGTCCAATAGCGACGGCCGGCGCCAGGCGGCCTCTATCGTTCAGCCCTTTTATGCCTTGGACTCGCGCTGGGCGGGGGGCCTGTGGGCGATCAAGGATGACCGCATCGACGCTTTCTACAATGCCGGCGAAATCGCCAGCCAGTATCGCCACAAGCAAGATCTGGCCGAGGTCTTTGCGGGCTGGTCCAAAGGCCTGGAGAACGGTTGGGTACAGCGTTACTCGCTGGGCATCAACTACCGCGATGACGGCTACGCCAAAGAGGCCGGTTTGCTCGCGCCGACGCCGCTGCCCAGCAATGAAAAATTGGTCACACCCTTTCTGCGCTACAGCTTGATCGAGGACCGCTATGACCGCGAGCTCAATCGGAACCTGATCGGCCGGCCCGAGTTCTTCGCCCTGGGGCTGGCTTCCACGGTCCAGCTCGGCTACGCCGCAACCGGCCTGGGCTCCAGCCACTCGGCGCTGATTTATGCGGCGACGCTGAGCCGGGGCTTCGAGCCCGCGCCCAAACAAACGCTGATCGCCTCGGGCTCGCTCTCCGGGCGATATGCTGACGGCAAGATTCGGCGTCAGCAGCTCGCGGGCCAAGCGCAGTATTACCTGCCGCAGTCGCCGCGCTGGCTGTTTTATGCGGCGGCGTCGGGCGCCGTGCAGACGAACCCGGAGCCGGTCGATGCCTTGCTGCTGGGCGGCGACAACGGCCTGCGCGGCTACCCGCTGCGCTACCAAAGCGGCAGCCGCAGCGCGCTGTTCACCGTCGAAGAACGCTTCTACACCGACCTCTATATCTGGCGGCTGTTTCGCGTCGGCGGCGCGGCCTTCTTTGACACCGGCAGGGCGTGGGGTGGCAACACCGGCTTTGGCAATACCCTCAATCCGGGCTGGCTCTCTGACGTCGGCTTTGGTGCCCGCATCGTCAGCGCACGCGCCGCCTTCAGCAATGTGCTGCATGTGGACCTCGCCTTCCCGTTGAACGCGTCGGCCGACATCAAGAAGGTGCAAGTCCTCGTCAAGACCAAGGCCAGTTTCTGAAGGCCGCGCCAGCGTGCTGGCGATTCGTCGTCGCGGCTGTTGATTCGTCGCCAAGACCGGGCTTGAGCGGGATGGCGGCGGCAAGATTCGCTCCATTGCAAGCCACCAATGGAGCCTACTCATGAACCAGCCCTCCCTTGCCCACAGTGCCCCGCGCTCACTTGAGCAGCAGCGCGATGAATTCACCCGCCGGCGCTTCCTCGCTATGCCGCTGGCCGGCACCTTGGCCTGGGCCTTGATTGGTTTGGTTGGCTGGCTGGGCACGCCCTTTCAGGCGGTGATGACGCTGTACTTCGGCACCGGGTCCATCTTCTATCTGGGGGTATTTTTATCCCGTTTCACTGGCGAAAACCTGCTGTCCAGGAACAAGGCCAAGAACGAATTTGACCGGCTGTTTTTGAGCGCCATGTTGATGAGTCTGGCGGTGTTCGCCATCGCGCTGCCCTGGGCCAGCCAAGACCATCAATCGCTGCCCTTGACCGTAGGCATCTTGGCCGGTCTGATGTGGCTGCCCTTCAGCTGGATCATCCAGCATTGGATAGGAGCCTTCCACGCGATTGCACGCACGCTGCTGCTCGTGGCGGCTTGGTACGCTTTCCCCGCGCAGCGCTTTGTGCTGATACCCGCTCTCATCGTCGGCCTGTACATCATCACCATCGTGGTGCTGGAGCGGCGTTGGAGGCGGCTCAATGGTATCGGGGCTGTTGTGCAGCACCCCTCGCCGCAGGGTAAGCCTTCGGTGCAGCATTGAGAGAGCGATCGCAGTGGGGCGCTTGAGTACCGGGCGCTCTGAAAGCAAAAAAGGGCGGTCAATCTGACCACCCTCTTCTCGCTTCAGGCGCCAATTGCGCGCCTATTTGTCCTTCAGCCTTGGCGCTGACGGCGGGTCATGAAGCCCACGCCACACAGACCTGCCAGCAGCAGAGCGTAGGTCTGTGGTTCTGGGACGGGAGCAGTTGCAGCTACCAAAGAACCAGAGAAATTAGCTACTTGATAGTTATACGTTTTCTTGGCAACAGTTGTCCATCCGGAGTCAACTACACCCTCGACCGTCAAAGTCAATGGAGCTGCCCCTGTGTATTCAATCACTGTGCCACCACGCAATTTCCCGTCGAGACCTGCAGTCAAATCAAAGTTGTGTCCATCGACCGCCACGCTGGTAAACACTAACTTTGAACCGCTGATGTCGCCGTTGACCACATAGGAACCTGCGCTCAAACCTGAGAAAGTCACGGTTTGGGAAAAGATGCCGTCTATGCCAAACTTTGTACTGGAAAAGGTAGCAAGGCCGTCCACGTCAAACACGGAAGTTGAGGCAAAGGCGCCGACAGTAGAAAGGGCCAAGGCAGCAGCGATAGCGGTAGTTCTGAAGTTCATGGTGATCCCTAATTTCAATTGAGTGGTTGAAGAGTCAAACCACCGAATTCACTTCTCGATGGCATGGGTTGAACTTTAGGTGGGGGCGTACCAGTTGCGTACCCCTTGGCCCGGGGGGTGGGAGACTTGCCGTGTGAACTGGGTCACGCAAAAGGCTCCTGTTGCAGGCGCATCACCAACGATTGATGTGCCTGCAACGGACATAGCGCGGCGTTTTTTGGCTAAGGCGATATGCGAGACTCGTCAGGCGCAGTCCGCGCCTATGGAAGTTCAGAAATGATGAAAATTTGCATCGTCGGCGCAGGCGCCATCGGCGGCTGGTTTGCCGCCCACCTTGGGCACAAACTCGGTCAGGAAGTGCAGCTCAGCGCGCTGGCCCGTGGCGCCACGCTGGCCGCCTTGCGCCAGCATGGCTTGCGCATGGATTCGGCCGGCGGCGAGCGCATCGCGGTGCCGATTTTCGCCAGCGACAAGCCCGCAGACCTGGGTCAGCCCGATCTGATCGTCATCGCCGTCAAAGGCCCGGCGCTGGCTGCCGTGGCGCCTGCGGTCAAAGCCATGCTGGGCCCGCAGACGAAGGTCTTGGTGGCCATGAACGGCGTGCCTTGGTGGTTCTTCAATGGCCTGGAAGGCCCTTGCCTTGGGTTGCAACTGCAGTCGGTCGACCCGGGCGGCGTGATCGCGGCGGCGATTCCGGCCGAGCGCGTGATCGGCAGCGTCGTCCATGCGAGTTGCTCAAGCCCAGAGCCCGGCCTTGTCAAACATGTGATGGGCATGGGCCTGATCCTCGGTGACCCGGCCGGTGGCCGCCCCGCGCATATCACCGAGCTGGTCGAGCTGCTGAGCCGCGCCGGCTTCAACGCGACGGTTTCCGAGCGCATCCAAAAAGACATTTGGTACAAGCTCTGGGGCAATATGACCATGAACCCGATCTCTGCGCTGACGGGCGCCACCTGTGACCGGATTCTGGATGACGAGCTGGTGCGCGGCTTCGTCACCGCCGTGATGCTTGAAGCCAGCGCCATCGGTGAGCGCATTGGCTGCGCGGTTGGCCAGACGCCGCAAGAGCGCCATGCAGTAACGCGCAAACTCGGCGCATTCAAAACCTCGATGCTGCAGGACGTCGAGGCCGGCCGGCCGTTAGAGTTGGATGCGCTGGTCGCTTCGGTGCGCGAGATCGGCCAGCACATTGGCTTGGCCACGCCCTATACCGATGCGATGCTTGGCCTGACGCGCTTGATGGCGCAGACGCGGGGGCTGGTGTGACCTATCCCCTTGATTCTTGGCTAAATAGCGGCTCTGCCCTCACCAAAAAGCCGCCGATTGATTCTGCTCGTGGCAACGCCCCAAAATGGCGAGCACGCGACCCGGAGCCTTGAACCAGGATGAAGGGGATAAAAGGTTTGGGTCAGGATTGACTGAGAACCAAACCCACGCCTACTTACGTTCGTAAGTGATTTTGTTGCTGCCACCATCGCAGCTGCCTACGACCTTCGCCTCTCCAACCTTGTCATTGGCAACGATCTCAAGCGTGTACGCCTTCACGCCTTTGGCGTCGAGCTTGGCGGCAATCTCGGACTTGAGTTCCTCGCAGGGCTTGGCCGCTTGGGCAGCGCCGATACCGAACAGCAGGGACAGAGCCAGGGCGTAAGACTTATTCATGCACATCTCCAAGACAAGGTCGAAACGTTGCGTTCGAGTGCCGTCCTTGAAGTGCGGCCACCCTACAGTTTTGGCATTATGTTCCCGTCATGCAGACATCGCGCACGGGTATGCCCTGGGTTCAATTGGGCCCCGGACCGACAAATGCCGCCCGTTTGTCCTTGAAGAACTCCCACCCTAGCTCGGCCGTCTCGAAATCGGCATTCTGCGCGCCGGTCAGCCAGTTGATCCAGCGCGGGTACCGCCTCGTTGGGCTGGGTTCGGCGTGCCCGCCTCGGTCAATCCGGATCAGGCTAACTTGCAATTGTTGCGGATCTTTACCCCAAATCCAGCGAGTTGCACGCGTCTTGTCCTTGGCTTGGCGATGCGGGAACTCATGTGACACTGCATCGCCCGTGAGCCCGGCCAGCTGACGCCACACCAAGGCCGAGGCTTCGATGCCCAGCATGGCGCCGGCCTGACGCCGGTTTTTCAAAAAATTGCCTCCGCCATAACGCACCAGCGGATCGGTGCTGCTGGCGATCAACAGGGCGGAGATCGGCGTTTGCGGCGGCGCACATTGGCTGTTCAGCGGCATCGAGGCCAGCACGGCCGAAAACGCCGCCAGCTTGGGCGCCAACTCCGTTGCCACGCGAAACGCCATCATGCCGCCCTTGGACACGCCCATTACATAGACCCGCGCCGCGTCGACGCCATGGGCTGCAATCAGCTCGTCAATTAGGGCGCCGATGAAGCCACAGTCGTCGGTCTTGGCGTTGACGCGCGCGTCGGCAAAGGCGTCGTTCCAACTGTGTCCGCTGCCCTCGGGCGCCGCCACCAGGCATTGCTCACGCTCGGCAATCTCCAGCCAATGCGCCAGCGGCGAGGGTGGGAAGCTTTGGCCCAGCAACTGCGCGGCCGAGGCGCCGAAGCCGTGCAAGAGGATCACCAAGGGACGCGGGCCAGTCGGGCCTTGGCTGGGTCGGGCGAGCAGGAATTTGCGCGGGCCTTCGGGGCGCTGCAACTGGTGTTTGCTGATCGCGGCCACCGGACCATGGACGACGCTGCTGCCCAGAAAGAACCTGCGTAGTGATGCGAATGACATCAAATCATCTCACCCGTCTGCAGCCGCCACAGTGCCGCATAGGCCCCACCCTGCGCAACTAACTCGTCATGCGTGCCACTCTCGACGATCTGTCCATGCTCCAAGAGGTGGATGCAATGAGCTTGGCGCACCGTCGACAAGCGATGCGCGATCACCAGCGTCGTGCGACCTTGGCTGACGATGTTCAGCGAACGTTGAATGGCCGCCTCGGTTTCGTTGTCGACCGCGCTGGTTGCTTCGTCCAGGATCAAGAGCGGCGGGTTCTTCAAGATAGCGCGGGCCAGCGCCAAGCGCTGACGCTGGCCGCCGCTGAGCTTTTGCCCGCGCTCGCCAACGCGGGTGGCAAAGCCCAAGGGCAGGCGCTCAATGAACTCCAGGCTCTCTGACAGGCGCGCTGCCTCATGGATCTGTGCATCGCTGGCCTGGGCCATGCCGTAGGCGATGTTCTCGGCGATCGTGCCATCGGTCAAAAAGCTGTCCTGCGCGACATAGCCGATCGCGCGCCGCAGATCCTGCAGGTTCAACTCGCCAATTGGCCGACCGTCGAACAGAATGCGGCCCTGCTGCGGCTCGTAAAAACGCAAGAGCAGCTTGACCAAGGTGGACTTGCCCGAACCGGTGCTGCCGACGAAGGCAACCGTCTGACCCGCCGGAATGCCGAGATTCAGGGTTTGCAGCGTCGGCTGCTCTGCATAGGCAAAGCTGACGTTCTCGAAGCTCAAGCCACCACGCGCCTGTTCGACCGGGAAATGTTCGCCTTCGTAAGCAATCTTGATCGGTGTGGCCAGCAGGTCGAGCGCGCGTTGGGCGGCTGCCATCGAGCGCTGGTACATATCGGCCACCTCGGCCAGGCGCGTCATTGGCCAGAGCAGGCGCTGGGTCAGGAAGACCAGCACTGAGTAGGCGCCAACGGCCAAATCGCCATGAATGGTGAGCCAGCCGCCGTAAAGCAAGGTGGCGGTGAAGCCGGCCAGAATGCCCATGCGTATGACCGGCGTGATCGCCGAGCTGAGCCGGATCGCGCTGGCATTGGCGACGCGGTAGGCATCGCTGGCCTGGCCGATATGTGCGGCTTCCAGCGTCTCGGTCGCGAAGGCCTTGATGGTGGCCAGGCCGAGCAGGTTGTTGTTCAAGCGCGCCGACACATCGCCGGCCGCTTCGCGCACCACCGCGTAACGCGGCGCCAGGCGCTTCTGGAACCAGAAAGTACCGAACAGAATCAGCGGCACCGGCAGCAGCGCCACCACTGCCAGGCCCGGCTGCAAGGCAAAGAACACCGCGCTGACCATGACGGAGGAACACACCACCTGGATGATCTGGTTGGCGCCGCCGTTCAGGAAGCGCTCCAGCTGATTGATGTCGTCGTTCAAGACCGACATCAGCGCGCCGGTGCGCTGATTTTCGAAGTAACTCAGCTCAAGCTTTTGCACATGGCTATAGGTGTCCAGGCGCAGCTCATGCTGGATGTTCTGCGCCAAGCCGCGCCATTTCAGCTCCAGCAAATATTCGAAACCCGACTCGCCTATCCACACCGCGATGTTCAAACCTCCCAGGAACAGCAGCTGCTGCCAGGTGTCGGTGATGCCGAAGTTGACGAGGATGTTCTTGGCCAAAAAGCTCTGCTCGCCGCGCACCACCACGTCCACCGCCGCGCCAATCAGCACCTCGGGCAGGATGTCGAAGAATTTGTTGAGGATGGAGTACAGCGTGGCCAGGCGGATATCGCGCCGGTGGCCTTGGGCGTAAGCCAGCAGTTTTTTGAAGGGGTGCATTTGTGGGGGTCAGAAGGACATTGCGACACAGCGTAACTGAGTTTTCCCGCTTGACTTACCATCTGCTGCCTCGCCTTCATTGCAACTCAGGACAGCACCATGAGCCAACTCAAACTCACCTATTTCGACTTCCACGGCGGCCGCGCCGAGCCCGCACGGCTGGCCTTTCATATCGGCGGCGTGCCATTTGAGGATTACCGCTTCAGCTTCCCGGAGTTCGAGGAGGTGCGCAAGACCACACCGCTGAGCCAGGTGCCCACCTTGCATGTGGACGGCGTGCAGGTCACGCAGTGCGACGCGATCATCCGTTATGCGGGCAAGCTGGCGAATCTGTATCCGAGCGACCCTTTCCAGGCGCTGCTCTGCGATGAGGTGATGTGCGTGGTCGAAGAGGCCTCGGTCAAGCTGGGCCCCAGCTTTCGCATGACGGGTGAAGAGCAAAAGCAAGCACGGCTCGCTTTGGTCAACGGCTCGATGCCGGTCTATCTGCGCTGGCTGGAAAAGCAGCTCTTGGCTCACGGCGGTGAGTACTTTGCCGACCATCGATTGACGGTGGCGGATCTCAAGGTGTTTATCGATGTGCGAGGCCTGAACTCGGGTCGCCTCGACCATGTGCCCCGCGATCTGGTCGAGCAGGTCGCACCGGCCCTTAACGCGCATATGCAGCGGATTGCGGCCACGCCGGCAGTCGCGGCGTATTACGCCAAGTTCGGCATGTAAGAGCCTCCAGGCGCCCGCATCCGAACGGATGTTGGCGCTTAATTGGCGTGTCATGTGGCTGGGCGATGCTGATGCGACCCTTTCCTCCAAACAGGACTCCACATGAATATGCACGCTATCTCCGTCGCGCTATGCGCCTTGGCTGCCACCGCTGCCGCCACATCCGCTCAGGCTCTTCCTGCAATTGACCCCAGCCCGCTGCCGGCCAAGGTCTGGAACACACTCAGCGGTGCTGCTCCCCTCGTCATCGGCCATCGCGGCGCCTCTGGCTATCGCCCCGAGCACACGCTGGAAGGCTATGCCCTGGCTATTGCCCAAGGCGCCAACTACATCGAGCCCGATCTGGTGATGACCAAAGACGGCGAGTTGATCGCCCGCCACGAGCCCCTCTTGGCCCGCGTCGAACTGAATGCAAATGGCACCATCAAGATGGTGAACGGCGCACCGGTGCTGAACCGTACCGACAGCAGCACCAACGTCTGGCAACTGGCCAAGTATGCGGACCGCCTGACTGTCAAGAATGTTGACGGCGTGAAAACGGCCGGCTGGTTCGCCGAAGATTTCACCGCCGCCGAGATCCGCAACGACATCCGCGCCCAAGAGCGCCTGCGCGATCTGCGCCTGGGCAATAACGCCTATAACAACCAGTTCGTGATCCCGACGCTGCAAGAGGTGATCAATCTGGCCAAGGCCAAGACCTTGGAAACCGGCCGCGTCATCGGCATCTACCCCGAGACAAAGCACCCGAGCTATTTCAAGAACTTCACCGACGCCAACGGCCTGCAGCGCATGGAGGACAAGTTGATCGCCACGCTGCACGCCAACTACGGCAATGACCACAACGCGCCGGTGTTCATCCAGTCCTTCGAGGTGCACAACCTCGAGTACATCAACAGCAAGACCGACATCAAGATCATTCAGTTGCTCAACGGCAGCGGCAACCCTTTTGATGATGGTCGCAGCTATGCCGAGTTGGCCTCGGCGGCCGGTTTGGACAGCATCAAGACCTATGCCGATGGCGTAGGCTCCAACACCAATTTGATGATTCCGCTGGTGGGCGGCAAGTTGGGCTCGCCGACGCAGCTGATCGCCAACGCGCATCAGCGCGGCCTGGCCGTGCATGGCTGGACCTTCCGCGCGGAGAACGTGTTCTTGCCGAATGAGTTCGACAGCAGTGCCGACCCGGCCGCCTATGGCGATCTGACCGGCCAGATCAAGGCCTTTGTCGATCTGGGCATGGACGGCTTCTTCACCGATCAACCCCTGTTAGGCGTCGCTGCCGTGGCCACGCTGTCGGCCGTGCCGGAGCCGCAGACCTATGCGCTGATGTTGGGCGGCTTGGTGGGGGTGTTGAGTTTGGCGCGGCGGCAAAAACGCGCCAATTGACTCAGCGAAAAGTGTCGGCCTGATCAGGGCATCGGGGTGAGGCTGCGCAGATAGGCGATCATGGCCGCCATATCCTCGTCCTTGATCGACCGATAGAAGCCGTAGGCCATCGGCGGCTTGTAGGGTTTGCCTTGGCGGTCCACACCCTCGCGGACGGCCTTGGCGATTTGGGCGTCGCTCCAGTCTTTCAGTCCGTTGGCGTGAGAAGTTAGATTGCGGGCGACACTCTCGCCCCAAGGTCCTTTGAAGGTCTGGCCGCCCGCGCCCAGCTTGTCCATTTCCAGGCGACCCTGCTGACTGCGAGGCGTGTGGCACTCCATGCAATGCCCCATCCGCACCAAGTACTCGCCGGTCTTCAGTTTGTCATTGCTGGAGGGCGCGGCCACGGAGACCAGCGCAGGCCCATAGTTCGGAGGCAGGGGAATAGCGTAAGTCGATTTGGCGACCGCGTTGCGGATCGGTGGCTGCTCTCTCATGTAAGCAATCAGCGCGGCCAGATCCCGGTCTGAAATATGCCGGTACATCTCGATCGGCATCGGCGGGCCGATGATGCTTTTGTCGGGGCGCACACCCTCGCGGATGGCCTTGGCCAATTGCGCGTCGGTCCATTTGCCGATGCCGGTTTCCGGGTCGGGGGTGATGTTGGGCGCCATCGCCTTGAACACCTGCTCATCAAACACCATGCCGCCCGACAAACCCTTCTCGAACAAGGGCTGGCCCTGCTCGCCTCGGGCCATATGGCAGTTGCCGCAGGCGACAACACCATTCATCAGGTATTTGCCTCGCTCCAGTAGCGCGGCGTCGCGCGCCTGCGCCGCTGGGGCGCCCAGCCCGAGCCCAAGGCCCAGCAGCAAAATCGCCCGGAACAGGCTAGTTGACCTTCTTTGCATAGAGCACTCCTGTCGCAGCCCGAGCGGGCGAGGATTGAAGAATGAATTCGCCGGCGGCGATTATTGCGGCGGCTTTGCCGTCTGTCGAGCGTCGCCGTTTCGGGCCAGGGCTGCGCCATCGGTGAAAATGCCAAACATGAACACACCCCGCACCGATCTGAATGCCCTGACCCGCTATATGGACGGCGTCGGCAGCGCCGCCCGCAGCGCCGCCGCCTTGATGGCCGCTGCCCCCACCGCCGCCAAGAACCAGGCGCTGCTGTCGCTGGCTCGCCGCTTGCGCGCTAGCGGCCCGGCGCTGAAGGCCGCCAACGCCAAGGATCTGGCCGCCGCAAAAGCCGCCGGCCTCAAAGGCCCGCTGCTGGACCGGCTGAAGCTCACGCCGGCGGCAATCGCCACGGTCGCCGAGGGCTGCGAACAGATCGCCGCGATGCCCGATCCGGTCGGCGAAATCAGCGGCTTGAAGCGCCGGCCTAGCGGTATCAGCGTCGGTCAGATGCGCGTGCCGCTGGGCGTGTTCGGCATGATTTACGAGAGCCGGCCCAACGTCACCATCGAGGCCGCCTCGCTGGCCATCAAGAGCGGCAACGCCTGCATTCTGCGTGGCGGCTCGGAGGCCTTGCACTCGAACCTCGCCTTGGCCGAGTTGGTGTCCGCCGCCTTGAAAGAGGCCGGCCTGCCCCCCTCCGGCGTGCAGCTGATCAACACCACCGACCGCGCGGCGGTTGGCCTCCTGATCACGGCGCCTCAGCATGTCGATGTGATCATTCCGCGCGGCGGCAAAAGCCTGATCGAGCGCATCAGCGCCGAAGCCAAGGTGCCGGTCATCAAGCACTTGGACGGCAACTGCCACACTTACGTCGACGCCGAGGTCGACTTCGGCCTGGCGCTGACGGTGGTGATCAATGCCAAGACGCAGAAGTACAGCCCCTGCAATGCGACCGAGTCGCTGCTGGTGCATGCCGAAAGCGCGCCGGACTTTCTGCCCCATATCGGCGCCGTCTTGGCCGAAAAGGGCGTGGAGCTGCGCGGCTGTGCGCGCACCTTGGCCTTGCTGGGCCCTCTGCCGGGCGCCAAGGTGACCGCCGCGACCGAGGCCGATTGGAGCGAGGAATATCTGGCGCCCATCATCAGCATCAAGGTCGTCGACAGCCTAAACGAGGCGATTGCGCATATCAACCACTATGGCTCGCACCACACCGATGCGATCCTGACGACCAACCACGCCCACGCGATGCGCTTTTTGCGTGAGGTCGATTCGGCCAGCGTGATGGTCAACACCAGCACCCGCTTTGCCGATGGATTCGAGTACGGCCTGGGTGCAGAAATCGGCATTTCGACCGACAAGCTGCATGCGCGCGGCCCCGTCGGTTTGGAGGGTTTGACCTCGCTGAAATGGGTGGTGCTGGGTCAGGGCGAGGTGCGGGTTTGAGGGTATTGAATCGATGAAGATCAAACCCGTCCTGCTTGCCGCCAGTTTGGCATTGAGCCTGTTCGCGCACGCGCCCTCGGCCTGGGCCTTTCGCTGCAACTCCTACGTCATCGACCCCGGCCTGCACAAGGCCGAGGTGTTGAAGAAATGCGGGCCGCCCAGCACGCGGGACGCGCGCCTGGAGCGGCGCATCATCCGGGTACGCGAATACCAGCGAGCGACAACCAGGCAGGCGGGCGCGATCGGCAACTCGGTGGAAGTCGAGCGCGAGATCCAGGTCAGCATCGAAGAATGGGTCTACAACTTCGGCCCTCAGCAATTCATGCAATTGCTGATCTTTGAGGACGGCCGCCTGAAGTCCGTGCAGGATCTTGATTACGGCAATTGATTTGGTCTGCGCCGGCAGCATCCTTGCTGCTGGGCGCGAGCGGTGCCACCGAGGCCACCGAGCTTGGCCATTCCGCACCCCATTGCTGGCGAAAGCATTGTCAAGTGCATAACTTAGACCTTGGCTGCCGCTGCGCTGGCCTCGGCCGCTTCGGCGCGGCCGCCGCAGATGCCTAAGAATCACCCACTTGATGCCGTACAGCGCTATCTGGAGCTGCTTGTGCAAGGGGGCAACGATGCCTCCGTGCACAGGGCTCGCCTCGGCGTGGAGCGGGCCTATGGGCGGACCTCAGCCAAGCTTCCGGCGCGGCTGGGCGGTGCTTTCTAAGCGATCGAGGCCTGCTCGGCGCCGGGCAAGCTCAGGCCTTGAACGCGGAACATCTACTAGGCGACAAGCCAGGCCAGCGAACACATAAGCATGATGCCGCACAGGAGCTGGAACATCTGTATCAGCAGCGCGGCGCCTTGCTGTTCCTGCTGGTCTGCAAGGCTCTCCGCTCTTGCGTTCTCGCAATAGATGTTCGAACTCAGCGTGCAATTGCAGCGCCGACCTTGATCGCAATTGCCCGAGCAGACAGTTTGTCCGGCCGCCAGTATGGGCAATGTCCAGGCGGGGGTTTCACCGCTTTGTGGATGCGGCGTGCCATCTGCAGGGCTGACCATCGGTGCGTAAATCAAGCTGTTCATGGCGGGGCTCCAAAGGCTTCAGTAAACGCGGTGCCGGAGAGGAATCGATGCGATCTATCTACCCAAGCACCGAGACGTGACGGCACTTGAAATATAGGGTTGAAGCAGGGTTCGCGTGACCCCGCGAACCCGGGGGATCAAGTGGTCAAATCAGCGCCGTCCGTGATTGGCATCACGGTTTTTCAGGCCCTGAAGGAGCGTCGCTTTTCTAGACCTAATGTGGCTTGCCGCCGGCCGGCTTCAGCCCTGCCGTTTGTGCGTTAGCTGTGTGATCAACAGGTCGCGCAGCGCGGTGTAGAAGACCGGCACGCTGGCCATGCTGGCCTGGGCGAAGGCGGTAGCCAAGGCGCGCCGCTGTGTTTCGCTGGGTTCATTCTGCAAGCGCAAGTCCAGCGCCTGCCAGCCTGCCATCAGCTCAGCCTCGAAGCCGGCGCGCCGCTCCAGCAGAAACGGCAGCGCTTTTTGGTAGGCCAGCTGCATCAGGTTGTCAACGAAGTCTATGCACCAGCGCGCCGACGTCGCGCTGAACTGCTCGGGGTCGTAATCGCTGAAGCAGGGATGTAACGCGTCTATGCCCACATGCATGGGGATCCAGCTGCTGACATGGGGGTTGTCGAGCGCCAGCCAATAGACGCCGGCGATGTCAGCGGGCAGGCCCCGGCGCAGCTGGCAAATCATGCTGAGGTGACCGAAATGCCGGGCCACCGGGCGGCGATGCGTCAGGCGCAGCAGCCGGCGAAGATCTGGGTTAGGAAAGGGTGTGGCCAGCGCGCTTTTGGACACATGCCCGCTCGCGTCGGCGACCTGCCATTGCGGCTGCTCGGTGATGTCGTAGATCGTGCCTTCAAAGGTCGAGCGGTGAAACGCCATCACATCGTCCAGGCCGAGCTTGCGTTCGGGTGCGACCGAGAAGGGGTAGATGTCCAGCGGTTCCACGACCTGGTGGTAGGCATCGAGCGTCGCATAACGGTCAGTGTCCAGCCGGCGCGCCGGCCAGGGTCGCAGCGTCGGCGCCACATCGGCATAAAACAACCACAGCCTGGACGTCGCCCATTCATGCGGCAGCGGGATATAGGCCTGCTGCCAATCAAAAGGTCGGCCGGCTTCGGGTCGGTACCAGCCGCGCTCGATCGCATAACTCTGCACATGAGCGCAGGCCAAGAATCGCTCGCTGTCGGCCAGATCCAGCTCGCGCAAGATGCTCCAGTTGGCGACCACCAACGCATGGTCAGCGTCCATGCGGCGGGCCGCCCAGATAGCGCCTGGTGCGCCGCTGCCGGCGCGCCAGCCCTGGCCGACGCCGACGATCTCCAGCACCCAGATCTCGTCCGGGTCGGCGATGCAGAGCAACTCGCTGCCGTCGCCGCAACTGCTCAGAAAACCATGGCACTCCATCAGCTCGCCGACAGCCAAGACCGCCTCGCGAGCGCGTCGGCAGCGCTGCAGGGCGAACACCATCGCCTGCTCTACCGTCATGATCTGCTCGCCTTCGCCGCGCGCGCATTTCAGCTCGGGGCGCTGCGAGGTGGTGCTTTCGGCGATGGCGAGCTGATGCTCGTTGAGGTGCGAATAGGCCGAGTGGAAGTAGGCGTAGGTGTGCGGTACTTGGGCGATCTCGCCTATCACTTCGCCGAAATAGTCGAGCTCGGGCTTGACGATGTTTTGCAGGCCCCAATGCACCGGCGCCATCGCGCCGGGCGGGTGATCCTGGGCGGCCACTTTGCGCACGCGCGAGTCCTGGCCGCTGTCGGAATGGCTGAGCAGGGTCGAGCCATCAACGCTGGCGCGCGGCCCAATGGCGATCACGGTGCACATCTGAGAGTCCTTGTTTTTCTAACTGTTTTGCTGGATCAAACAACGCTCACTGGCAGCAAACCGCAGGCGCCGCCAAGAAGTTTTGGGCGACGGGCCATCAGTGGCTTGTCCCCCCAAGTGAGGATAGCCCAAGCACCAGGGGCTTCATAGAATGGCGCCGGCTCAAAGCCTTCGCAGGCTTCCGGTGAGGCTTCCAAGCCCCGGCGATGCGCAAAGCGCTCAGCAAGAAGCGAAGCTCTGCCAATCATCATCCAACACATATTCATCGATAGTTCGAGGGAAACTCATGTCCGAACAACTGAAATCGAGCGCGCGGCTCGTCGCTGCGGCCTCCTTGGCCGCAATCGTTTTGGCCCTGCAAGCCTGCGGTGGCGGTGGCAGTGACGCCCCGCCGGAGCCGGTCAAGCCGACGACCTACGACCTGCAAGCGGCGATGACACAGTACTACACCAAAGCAAATACCTGGAGCCTCAGCGGCACCGTGTCGGGTGGAGGCCTGCCGGCCGGCACGCCGGTGTCGATGGTGCTGACGACCTCGCCAATGACCGGCATGGGCACACACCCTGTGTCGGGCAGGCTGTCCAGTCACATGAGCCAAAGCATGACGCTGAACTTTCTCGGCACATCGCACAGCTCGACCTATGAGTCTTTCTTTGACGCGGGCACGGTTCAGTCCGAGGGGCAGGCGTCTTTGGCCGATGACAGCTGCGAAGCGTCGGTGACCAAGGGTAGCCTGTCCAAGACGGCCAAGGTCGGCGACACCGGCTCCAACGGCAGCGGCATTGAATACCTCAGCTGCAAGGCCGGTAGCGGCGCCGAGGCCAATTACGTGGATACCTGGGCGGTCAAGCAAGATGGTGCGCGGGTGCTACTTTGCCTGGAACGCAGTGCCAAGGTCGTGGCCACCGGCTTCACACGCACTGGCAGCCAATGCCATCAGTTGAACGCCGACAGCAGCCTTGGCAGTTATGTGAGCTTCAGCGAAAAACTTGAAGATACCAGCTTCGAGTTGAAAACGCCCTGAAACGCGGCAGACCTTGATGTGCTCAAGCCTCCCCGGATGTGAAGCGTCCGGGGAACAAGTCAGGCTTGGCTTCAGCGCATCCCGCTGATCCGTGCATCCTTGGGGTAAGTGATCAGATAGTCCGCCGTGATGCGCAGCGTCTTGCCGGCTTCCAGCGGCAGCTCCCAGGCCACCACGCCGGGCTGCTTCTTCCAGGCCTCAAGGCTGGGTTTGGGATTGAAGACGGTTTGCACGCGGATGTCTTCATGCCGCCCGACCGGCGAGGCCTCCAGCACTTGCAACTGCACCGGCTTTTTGTGCAGGTTTTCCAGCACAAAGGCGCGGCCGATTTTCTGCTCGGCGCGTGCGCCGATGAAGCCGGCGTTGGCGCCGCCGCGCTGCTCGGGTTCGACCTTCACCCGCAGCATCTCGTCGCGGCCAAAGAACAGCTCCAGCCGCTCCTCGCTGGCCAGATTCAAATGGCTGTTGCCGACGAAATCGCCATCTCGAAACAGTTGCAGCGCGCCGCTTGGCCAGGAGCCGGCCGGCCGAGCCAGCTCGGCCATCAAAAAGGCTTGCGCCTCTTGCTGCGGCTGCACGCGCCGCAATACGCGTGCATCCAGCAGCTCGCTGCCCAGCGTGTAGCCCACGCGTTGGCCATCGCTGGCCACATTGACTAGACCGGGCACGCCAAACTCGGCGGCGAACTCGCCCTGGAAGACGCTGACGTCAAAACGTGGCTCAGGGGCGGCGGCCTTGAATTCGGGTGGGGGCATGAATGCGGGAGGCGGGGCGGCTGCGGGCGCCGCACGCGCATATTGCATTTCTTGTTGCACCTGAATTGGGGGCAGGATGTCCAGCGTCCAAGGATAGGGCGGCGCGATGCCGGTGTTTTGGCGCGGCTGCACGGTCGACAGACGCAGCTTCACGCCGCTCCAGTCCTCGCCACTGTTTTGTGCCACTTGGGCCTGGCGCTCCAGGCGCAGTTGTGCCTTGGCCGTGTCGAGATAGGCGCGGTAGACCGGCGTCCAGCCTGCTTGGCTGAGACGGTAGCTCAGCCGCAGTTCGCCTGACTGCGCGGCAGCCAGGCGGATCTGCAAACTGCGCACCTGCGGGTTGGCCTTGATCAAGCGATCGCGCTCGGCCAGCAGCGGGCTCAGGTCTTGTTCGATCATCTGCTTTTTGCGCAAGAGCTGGTGCTGGCGCTGCATCGCCTCCAGGCCGCTACGGCGCAAGGACTCGGCGGTGCTGCCGATGGTGGCTTGATTGCTCGCGCCGGTGCCCGTGCCGAAGTTTTTCAGAAAGCCAAGCACCAGCTCTTGCGCATCGATCTCGGCCTTCAGGCCGGCCTGCTTGTCTTCCAACTCGCGGATGCTGGCGTCGAGCGGGCTGGCCGCGCATTCGGGCGCTTGCTCGCGCGCCACGGTCTGCACGCTGACATCACCGATTTGTATGCCTGTATCGCCTTGCAGCTGCAGCGAATCGAGGTCGAAGCGGGCCGGCAGGCAGCTGAGTTTGAGCGTTTGGGCGCCGGCCGCGACTTTGGCGACCCGCTCCACTGTGGCGCCACCCGGGTAGACCAGGACCTGACTGATCTTGCTGCTCTGGGCGGCAGCGAGGCCGGCTTGTGTGAACAACAGAGGCAGCAGAACGAGAAAGCGTGTTGCCATGCGCGGGCTCCATGAGTTGCAGGCGCGAACATAGCATGGCAGCGGCTTGGTCGGGCGCTCTGGCACACTGGCGGCATGAGCGAAACACCACAAGCCAACTCCGCCCGCAAAGCCCTGGTGCTGTTTTCCGGCGGCCAGGACTCGACCGCCTGCCTGGCCTGGGCGCTGGAACGTTACGCCGAGGTCGAAACCATAGGTTTTGATTACGGCCAACGCCACCGCGTCGAGCTGGATTGCCGGCAAACCGTGCGCGCCGAGCTGATCGCGCGCTTCCCGGCTTGGGCGCCCAAGTTGGGCGAAGATCATCTGTTGGATCTCGCCCTGCTTGGCCAGATATCGAGCACTGCGCTGACCGAGCACCGCGCCATCGAGATGCTAGCGAATGGTCTGCCCAATACCTTTGTGCCGGGGCGTAACCTGTTATTTTTGACGTTCGCTGCCACTTTGGCCTACCGGCGCGGGGCCTCGGTGCTGGTGGGCGGCATGTGCGAGACCGATTTTTCGGGCTACCCGGATTGCCGCGACAACACGCTCAAGGCGCTGCAAGTGGCGCTGAGCTTGGGGCTGGATGCGCCGATGACGGTGGAAACCCCGCTGATGTTCATCACCAAGGCGCAGACCTGGGCGCTGACCGAAAGCCTGGGCGGCGCGGCCTTGAACGAGCTGATCATCGAGCATACCCACACCTGCTATCTGGGTGAGCGCACGCAGCGCCACGCCTGGGGCTATGGCTGCGGCAGCTGCCCGGCCTGTGAGTTGCGCGCGCGGGGGTTTCAGGAGTTCAGCGAGACGGCGTCATGAGCAACTTGAATTGGGCGCTGTGGACGGTGGCGGCGTTGCTGCTGTTCTGGGGCATTGGCGCATACAACCGCTTGATGCGGCTGCGCAATGCCATTGCCGCCGCGTTTGTGCAGCTCGATGAGCATCTGACGACGCGAGCGCAGCTGTGCAGCAAGCTGCTGGTCTTGTTGCAGCCCTTGCTTAGCAATGAGCGCGCTACCTTTGAAGCCTTGGAGCAGGCGCAGGCCGAAGTGAGCGCAGCGGCGCAGGCCGCGCGGCCCAGGCCCTATATGGCCGAACCGGTCGGCATGCTGGGGGTGGCGAGCGCCGTGCACGCGGCAGCCTTGACCCGGCTGATGTCGATGTTGGAGCACCATGCGGAGCTGCGCGAGCATGCCGATTTGTATGCCTTGGTCGATGAACTGAAAATGGTGGAGCGCCAGCGCTCCTTTGCGCGCCAGCTCTTCAATCAAGCGGTGGGTCAGTTCAATGAAGCGATCACCCAGTTCCCGACGCGCATCCTGGCCAGCATGTATGGCTTTCGTGAAGCTCGCTCGCTGTGAAGTGACTACCCCTGATCGGGCCTGGCGTGAGAAAAATTCACGCTCTTGAAGGCTGAGCCGGCGCCGGTCTGCGCGCTTGGCTGCGTTTGACGACGATGCTAGAGGACTGCTGGATATACAGGAGACCGATCTTGCTTCGTCGACATGTCTTGGGCGCGATGGCTGCGCTGTCTCTGCCTGCCGGGGCGCGTGCACAGGCCGGCGGGCGCAAGCGCATCGTGCTGGGCCAGTCCGCGCCTTTGACCGGGCCTGCAGCGCAATTGGGCCTGCAGATGCGGGCCGGCGCCAAGCTCTACTTCGACGCGGTCAATGCCAGCGGTGGCGTGGCCGGCAGCCTGATCGAGCTGCAAACGCTGGATGACGGCTACGAGCCCCAGCGCTGCGAGGCCAACACGGCCAAATTCATCGAAGACGATGTACTGGCCCTGTTCGGCTATGTCGGCACGCCGACTTCGCTGGCGGCGCTGCCGCTGATCAACCAGCATCACATTCCACTGTTCGGCCCCTTTACCGGCGCCGAGGCGCTGCGTGCGCCCGTGAGCCGCTGGGTCTTTCATCTGCGTGCGTCCTATTACGACGAGACCGCGCTCATCGTCAATCAGATGACCAATCTGGGGTTGAAGAAGATCTCGGTCTTTTACCAAAATGACGCCTATGGCAAGGCCGGTTTGGCCGGCGTCAACCGCGCCCTGACGAGCCAGTCACTCGCAACCGTTGCCACCGCCACGGTCGAGCGCAATACGGTCGACGTGGCACGCGCGGTGAGTGAGTTAGTGCCGGGCCGCCCCGAGGCCATCGTGATGGTCAGCGCCTACAAGAGCTGTGCGGCCTTTATCCGCGAAGCGCGCAAGGCCGGCTATGGCGGCGTGTTTTACAACGTTTCATTTGTGGGCACCCAGGCGCTGTCCGATGAGCTGGGCAAGGAAGCGCTGGGCGTGGTGGTCAGCCAAGTGATGCCCTATCCCTTTGGCGTCGCCCATGGTGTGGTGGCCGACTACCAAGCAGCGGTGCAAAAAGCGGGCGGCGAGCTGCGCCCGAATTACACCGGCATGGAGGGATTTTTGGCCGCCAAGGTTTTCACCGAAGGGCTGCGCCGCGCCAAGAGCTTGACGCGTGAAGGTTTGATCGCAGGACTGGAAAGCCTGAGCAACTACAACGCCGGCGGCTTCACAGTCAATTTCGGGCCGGGCCGGCGTGTCGCGTCGAGCTTTGTCGAGCTGTCAATGCTGACCGGCGACGGCCGCGTTAGGCGCTGACCGAGCTCAGGCCGGATTCAAGAGCATTCGATCGCGCCCGAGCTCACCAACTCGCGGAACAGCGACAGCATCGCGCGCCCGCTCATGCTGTAAGGGTTGAGCTGGCTGGTGGCGCTGTACTTCAGCACCAGCCCCGGGTTGAGGCGGTGCAGATTGACCTGCCCCATGGTCCAACCGGCGAATTCGCGCTCGGCGATTTCGGTGTAGCTGAGCAGGATCACATCCTTGTGGCGCGGGTCGCTGGCGATGCGCTGGTAGCGCGCGTTGACGGCGTCGCGGCCGCCTTCGAGCAACTGCATAAAGACGCCGTCGCTATGACAGAGCAGGCCGGTGATGCCTTCGCCGGCATTGTGCTCGCGCGACTGCTTGAGGATGGCGACGAGGTCTTGGCCGCTCATCGCATGGGCGGCGCGGCTGGCGTACAGAAGGTGAACAAGCATGGGGTTTCCTTGAGAGGGCCGAGCGATGGTCGAGTGGATGTCTAACGAATCAAGGACAGGAATTCGCGGCGCAGATTGGGATCCTTCATAAAGGATCCGCGCATCACGCTATTGGTCATCTTGGACTCGCTGTCCTTGACGCCGCGCCAATGCATGCAGAAATGGTCGGCCTCCATCACGATGGCCAGGCCGTCGGGCTGCACGCGCTCTTGCAGCTCGTTGGCCAGCATGGTGACGGCTTCTTCCTGAATCTGCGGGCGGCTCATGATCCAGTCACAAATCCGCGCGTACTTGGACAGTCCAATCAGATTGGAATGCTCGTTAGGCAGCAGGCCGATCCAGACCTTGCCCATGATGGGGCAAAGATGGTGCGAGCAGGCGCTGCGCACGGTGATGGGGCCGACGATCATCAGCTCATTGAGCCGCGTCACATTCGGGAACTCGGTCACCGCCGGCATCGGCTGGTAACGGCCTTTGAAGATCTCCTGCATGAACATCTTGGCCACGCGTTTGGCGGTGTCTTGCGTGTTGTGGTCGCTGTCGGTATCTATCACCAGCGCGCGCAAAACGCCTTGCATCTGCGCCTGCACCTCGGCCTGCAACTGCTCCAGCTCGCCGGCTTCGATGTAGTCCGAGATATTGTCATTCGCATGGTGGCGGCAGCCGGCGCTGACCAAACGCATGCGCACCCGCTCAGACGCGGGCAGGGCCGCCAGTTGCTGGGCGTCTAGGCTTATTTTTTTGGATGAATCGCCGCTCATAAAACTTCTCGCTTAGGCTGAAGCGCCTGATTGTGGCCGCAATCCAAAACCCGCGCAGGGTCGGGTCTTGCCTGCCGTCCGTGCAGGGCTGACCTACACTGAAGGCGTGACTGAGAAACCCAATCCGCAACTTTCCCCGCCGCTGCAGCGCTTGCTGCTGCAGGTGGCCGATGCCCTGCAGGCCGTGCGCTCTGGGCGCTCGCTGACCGATGTTCTGGCCCGATGCCCCGCCGAGCTGCGGCCGGCCACCCAGGCGCTGAGCTTTTATGTGCTGCGTTTGCTCGGCAGTGCCGAAGCCGCGCGTGCGCTGCTGGCGCCCAAAGCCCCGCCGCCCAAGGTCGACGCCTTGCTGGTCAGTGCCTTGGCGCTGCTGTGGCCTTGCGCGCCGGGCGCGGCCCCGCTCTATAACGATCACACGGTGGTTGACCAAGCGGTCAGTGCGGTGCGCAAGCGCGCGCCGGCCAGTGCCGGCTTCGTCAATGCGGTGCTGCGGCGCTTTTTGCGCGAGCGCAGCGCCATCGTGCTGGCCGCGCAGGCCGCTGAGCCGGCTGCCTATAACCACCCGCAATGGTGGATTGATCGCGTGCGCGCCGACTGGCCGCAGCAATGGCAGGCGATTCTGCAGGCCAATAACCAGCATCCGCCGATGACCTTGCGCGTCAATGCGCGGCGCGGCAGTACCGAAAGCTATCTGGCTCGCTTGGCCGCTGCCGGCATCAAGGCGGCGCCGGTCGGGCCGCTGGCGCCCCAGGCCTTGCTCTTGGAGCGGGCGCTGCCGGTGACGGCCTTGCCGGGTTTTGCGGATGGCGATGTGTCGGTGCAGGACGCAGCGGCGCAGCTGGCGGCGCCTTTGACAGTGGGCGCGCTTGCATCGCTGCCGGCGCTCGCCCCAGGCGCGCGCGTGCTGGACGCCTGCTCGGCGCCCGGCGGCAAGACCGCGCATTTGCTGGAGCTGGCCGATTTGGATCTGCTGGCCTTGGACAGCGATGCCGGGCGCCTGACCCGTGTGCAAGACAATTTGCAACGCCTGCGGCTGAAGGCTCAAACAAAGCCAGCCGATGCCCGTCAAAGCCATGGCGACGGGGCTTGGTGGGACGGCCAGCTCTTCGATGCGATCTTGCTGGACGCGCCCTGCAGCGCCTCCGGCATCGTGCGCCGCCATCCGGATGTGCGCTGGCTGCGCCGGCCGACGGATATAGCTAATCTGGCCGCCATCCAGGCCGAATTGCTGGACGCCTTGTGGCCGACGCTCAAGCCCGGCGGGCGACTGGTCTATGCGACCTGCTCAATCTTCAAAGCCGAGGGCGAGCACCAAGTCGATGCATTTTTGCAACGCGAAAGTGATGCAAAACACATCGATGTGGCCGGCATGAGCGGGCATCTGCTCCCGCTCACTCACAATGGCGAGGCAGCGGGTGGTCTGCCATCGGTTTTGGATGGTTTCTATTACGCGCTGCTGATCAAGAAGCTCTGAACTCATGACGCGGCGCAAGCAGGCTTTTGCCTGAGGCGCTTCGCAGCAAAAGTACCTACCGACCTTGACCTCGCCAGCCGTCACCGCCGCAACACCTGCCTTTTTGAGCCACGTCAGCCGGGACACCCACCCGCTGGCGCGCCGCATCTGGCGTTGGCTGGCAGCGGCAGGGCTGGTGTTGCTGTTGGCTCTATTGGCCCGGCCCGCTTTGGCACAAGGGGTGGAGCTCGTTCAACTGAGCACCCAGCGAACCGAAGAAGGCCTGGAGCTGAGCTTCAGCACCCGCTTCGAGCTGACCCGCGCGGCCGAAGACGCCTTGATGAAGGGTGTGCCGATCTATTTTGTGGCTGAGGCCGAGATTTTGCGTAACCGTTGGTATTGGCGGGATGCCCGGACGGCGCGCGCCAGCCGAACTTGGCGTTTGGCCTGGCAGCCGCTGACGCGGCAATTCAAGGTCAGCACCGGCGGGCTCAGTCAAAGTTATGCCAGCTTGCCCGAGGCCTTGGCATCGCTGCGCGGTGCGGCCGGCTGGCGCATCGCCGAAAACCGCGATTTGGAAGACGGCGGGCGCTATTACCTGGAGTTCAGCTACCGGCTCGATACCAGTCAGTTGCCCAAGCCCATGCAGATCGGTTTGGGGTCGCCCCAAGGCTGGGGTTTGAATATCGAGCGCACGCAGAACTTGGCGGCCGACTTCAGCAGCAGCCTCGTCGTGCCATGATTTTTGCGGTCGGGGTCAGGGCTGAGCAAGCCAAGCGGGCGGCGCCTTGAGCAGACGAGCACGATTAACCTGGGTCATCTCGACGGTGATCGTGACGGGTGTCTGCGGGGTCTTGGCCTTTTTGCTGCTGATTGGCGTCAGTTCACAACGCGGATTTTTCGAGCGCCACTACGTCTGGCTGTTCTGGCTCAATGCGGCCGTGGCCAGCTTGCTGGTGTTGGTCATCGGCGTGGCCGCAGTACGCCTGGTGCTGCGCGTGCGTTCGGGAAAATTCGGCAGCCGCCTGCTGCTCAAACTGGCCGGCATCTTCGCCTTGGTCGGCGTGGTGCCGGGCGTGATGATTTACGGCGTGTCCTACCAGTTCGTCAACCGCAGCATCGAAAGCTGGTTCGATGTGCGCTTGGCCGGCGCGCTGGAGGCCGGCTTGAACCTGGGCCGCGCCACCTTGGACGGGCTGGTCAGCGACCTCTCGGACAAGACCCTGAGCGCGGCTGGGCGCTTGTCGGAATCGGGCGGCATGCCGCAGCCCTTGGCGCTGGAGCGCCTGCGCGTGCAACTCGGCGCCCGCAGCGTAGACCTGGTCAACGGGCATGGGCAAATTTTGATGTCGTCCGGTGGCGACACCAGCTCGCTGACGGCGGAGCGGCCCTCGGAAGGCATGCTGCGCCTGGCCCGCGTGGCCAAGGTGGCGAGCCAGCTCGAAGGTCTGGAAGACGAGACCTTGGCAATGCAAGGCCAGGCGCGTATTCGGGCGCTGGCGCTGATGCCCAACGCCGACTATCGCCTCAGCAGCAGCAGCTCCGGAGAGCGCTTTTTGATGGTGGTCCAGCGCGTGCCGGCCTCGGTGGTCGCCAATGCCCTGGCGGTGCAGGCGGCCAGCGGCGAGTATCAGCAGCGGGCGCTGGAGCGCGACGGCTTGCGGCGCATGTATATCGGCACGCTGACGCTGGTGCTGATTCTGGCGGTGTTCGCGGCGCTGCTGCTGGCGGTCACCTTGGGGAATCAGTTAGCGCGGCCGCTGCTGCTGCTGGCCGATGGCGTGCGGCAGGTGGCGCAAGGTGACTTGAGCCGCAAGCCCATGCTGGCCTCGCGCGATGAGCTCGGCGGCCTCACGCGCTCGTTCGCGGACATGACGGCGCAGCTCTCCGATGCTCGCGCCATGGTGGGCCGCAGCGTGGCCGAACTGGAGAGTGCGCGCACACATTTGCAGACCATTCTGGATAATTTGACTGCCGGCGTGATCGTCTTTGATGCCCAGGCACGCATCGAAACCGTCAACCCCGGCGCGGTGCGCATCTTGCGTCTGCCCCCAGAAGATCTGCGCGGCCGCAAGCTTGACGAGTTGCCGCAGCTGCAGCCTTTTGCCGCAGAAATCATGCAGCGCTTCGAGCAGGACCGGCCGCTGCGCCCGAGCGTTGCGGAAGCCTCGCTTGGCTTGGGGACCGAACATTGGCAGGATGCTTTTGAGCTGCAGCTCGAAGCGGGTCAGGACGTGCTAACGCTGTTGGTACGCGGAGCGAAGTTGCCGCAAGACGCGCGGCTGATGGTGTTCGATGACATCACCGAGGTGGTCTCTGCTCAGCGTTCCGCCGCCTGGAGCGAGGTGGCCCGGCGCTTGGCGCATGAGATCAAGAATCCGCTCACGCCGATCCAGCTCTCGGCCGAACGCCTGCAACACAAGCTCGAAGCCAAGCTCGAGGGCGCTGATCAGGCGATGCTGGTCAGGTCGGTGGCCACCATCGTCAACCAAGTGCAGTCGATGAAGCAGTTGGTCAACGAGTTCCGCGACTACGCCCGCCTGCCCTCGGCACAGCTCAAGGTGCTGGACCTCAATGCACTGGTCAGCGAGGTACTGACCTTGTATGCCGAGGCCCAGGAAAGCGGTCTTTTGCGCGCCGAATTGGCCCCGGACGCCTGCGCCATCAAGGGCGACGCGACGCAGTTGCGCCAAGTCATTCACAACCTGGTGCAGAACGCGCTGGACGCGGTCCAGGAGCGCCCGGACGGGCAGGTGCTGGTGCGCACGGTGCAAGTTTTCACAGAAAGTGGCGAAGTGCGTGTGTTGCGCCTAAACATCACCGACAATGGGCCTGGATTCGCCGAGAAAGTGCTCAAGAGGGCTTTCGAGCCTTACGTCACCACCAAGACCAAAGGCACGGGCTTGGGTCTGGCGGTGGTCAAGAAAATCGCCGATGAACATGGCGCGCGTATCCGGCTGAGCAATGTTCATGTGGCCGGCGATGATGCCTTGGCCGTAGTGGGTGCGCAAGTTTCGTTATCATTTTCAAAGTTTTCAACTGCAGCGGTCGATGCTGGCCCTGCGGACAAGCCGGCGTGAACTAGGACTCCATGGCAACAATTCTTGTAGTTGACGACGAATTGGGCATCCGTGCCCTGTTGTCAGAAATCCTCAGCGATGAGGGGCACACCATTGAAATGGCTGAGAACGCCGCGCAGGCTCGCGCCGTGCGTGAGCGCATGCGGCCCGACTTGGTGTTGCTAGACATCTGGATGCCCGATGTAGACGGCATCACCTTGTTGAAGGAATGGGGCGGCGCTGGGCTGCTGACCATGCCCGTCATCATGATGAGCGGCCACGGCACCATCGATACGGCGGTTGAGGCGACCAAGTTCGGCGCCATTGCCTTCCTTGAAAAGCCCATCACTTTGCAAAAGCTGTTGCGTGCGGTTGAGCAGTCACTGGTCAAGGTAGCACCACGTCCGGCGCCGCCGGTCGGTGTGTCAACCTATATGCGCAGCGAAATGCCGCCCCAGTACACCGCGCCCAGCCTGGGTCTGATGCCGCAAATGGCGCAGCCGGCGCTGGGCCTGGCCTCGGAGCAAAGCTTCGAGCTTGATCGCCCATTGCGCGAGGCGCGTGACGCCTTCGAGAAGAGCTATTTCGAATTCCACCTCTCGAAAGAGAACGGCTCGATGACCCGCGTGGCCGAAAAGACGGGCTTGGAGCGCACCCATCTGTATCGAAAACTCAAGCAATTGGGTGTCGATCTGAGTCGAAATAAGCGCGGCGGCGGAATTTGATGCTATAGTCGCGGTCTTCGCTGATTTGAAGCAGGCAGCTGCGACGAAGAAGTGATGAAAAGAATAAGGCCTGGTAGCTCAGTCGGTAGAGCAGCGGATTGAAAATCCGCGTGTCGGTGGTTCGATTCCGCCCCAGGCCACCAAATAAGCGTCCGCTGAGGTTCGCGGAAGTAAAAAAGCCCTTGAGAATCAACGCTCTAGGGCTTTTTTGTTGTTCGGCGGTGTGCGGGTAAGTGCGGCAGCATCCGGCTTGAAGTGCGGGTAGCTGTACGGGTAGCTGAGTTACCCTGTTGGCCTGTTACCCGCAAATAGGCCCGTCATGCCACTTCCCGACGCAGCAGATAGCAACGCCAAGCCCAACAAGAAATCCAGCAAGCTGACCGATGCGGCAGTTCGCAACGTCAAGCCCGGCGAAAAAACCCGCAAGCTGACCGATTCTGCGGGGCTCTACCTGGAGGTGCGTCCCGAGGGCGGCAAGTGGTGGCGCTTGCGCTATCGCTTTGAGGGGCGGGAACAGCTACTTTCGCTTGGCACTTATCCCGGCGTGAGCTTGGGCGAGGCCCGAAGCAAGCGAGACGAAACGCGCAAGCTCTTGGCTGCTGGTGCTGATCCGTCCTTGGCCCGCAAGGCGGCCAAGTCGGCCAGAGCCGGTGAAGTTGCCAACAACTTCGAGGCCATCGCGCGGGAGTGGTACGCAGTCAAACGAGACGACTGGTCGGCCAGCTATGGCGAAAAGATCATCGCCCGGTTTGATGCTGACGTGTTCCCATACATCGGGCGACGGCCAGTGTCAGAGGTGACGCCTCCTGAATTGCTGGACATGCTTCGACGCATCGAACGGCGGGGGGTGATCGAAACGGCCCATCGAGCCCGTGAGAATTGCTCCCAGGTCTTCCGTTATGCGGTGGCCACCGGCCGGGCCATCAGCGATCCCGCCCGCGATTTGAAGGACGCCTTGAAGACCCCGGTGGTGAAGCACTTCCCCGCTATCACCAAGCCCGAGCGGCTGGCCGATCTGTTGCGGGCCTGCGCTGGCTATGCGGGAACGCCCGTAGTGCGTACCGCCTTGCTGTTGGCTCCTATGTTGCTGCTGCGCCCTGGAGAGTTGCGGCACGCGCAGTGGGCCGAGTTCGATCTAGACGCGGCGACGTGGATGGTGCCGGCCGCTCGCATGAAGCGAGAGAAGGCCGGCAAGCTCCAAGGTGCGCCTCACGTGGTGCCCCTTCCAGCGCAAGCGGTAGAGGCTCTTCGCGAACTGGAGCCGCTGACCGGTCGCAATGCCTATGTGTTCCGAGGCGAGCGCCATCATGATCGGCCGATGAGTGAGAACACGGTAAACGCGGCGTTACGGGCGATGGGCTTTGCGGCCGAGGAAGTGACCGGCCACGGCTTTAGAGCCACGGCCCGAACCATGATGGTGGAGCGGCTGGGCGTGGATGAGTCGGTGATTGAGGCGCAGCTAGCGCACAGTGTCAAGGACAGCCTAGGCCGGGCCTACAACCGGACGGAGTTCATAGAGCAGCGCCGCGCCATGATGCAAACTTGGGCCGACTACTTGGACAAGCTGCGGCAGGGTGCGGAAGTCGTGTCCATTGCCGGGCGGGCAGCATGAAAAACAAAAAGAAGCCAAAGCGGCGTGTTGCCCCTGTGCTGAATACGCGTGACGGAGAAGAACTAGGCATACGTCTGGAATACGGAATCGCCTGTCTTGAGCGCGGCCTACCCTTCAGTCCGTTCCCCACTGATCAAGAAGACCAAATCGAAGCTGTTCGAGAATTAGTCTTGCGTCTGCTCCGTTCAGGGATGGCAAGTGCGGCCCTTCAAGCAAGATTGGCCGACTTGATCGAGCAGACCCCCGCCCCGGATTTGCCTGCGACTCTTTCTTTTCGATTGCCGAAACGGCGCAAGGACTTCGCGAAAAGGTTGGCAACGTTCGAAGCTTACTTTTATTGCTATGAAAAGACGGGCGATATGAAACGTTCAGTGATCGCGGCGTATGAAAAGCACTTCGGTGCCGGATCGTTTCAGGCCGACAGTCGCATTGAGGATTCCGAGAACGATAAGTGGAGTTACAAAGACATTGCTTGCACGACCGCATCTAAAAGAACGCTGCACACGATCAAGCCGCTGCTCAAGGGTTCGCCTCATCCATTACCTCGGCCTGAACGTCTATTGCGACTGCTAGGCTTTGCTGTTTAAGAGCGATTAGACGGCCGCAATCGCTCTCAAGCAGTTCAAGACCTATTCGGCGACAGTGGGACTTCAGCAACCACTAAAGGACCCGAAAAAATGAACGAAGCAGAAACGCTTCTCAGAATCACTGAGGTGATGGCAAGGATCCGGATCGGAAAAACGACGCTTTATGCGCTCCAGCGTGAGGGACGTTTTCCAAGAAGTTTGGTTTTATCGCGACGCTGCGTGGCATGGCGAGCAAGTGAAGTTCAAGCCTGGATTGCATCCCGTGTTCATAGCAGCAATGAATGAGGGCACAGAGATGAGCATAAACGCACCCTCTACCAGTCGTGCTGGCGCTGGTGTCCAGCAGCCAGATTTGGCCATCACCGACGCCAACGCACTCGCCAATCTTCTTGAGGCCGCGCAACATTTCGACTTTCGACATATGGGCGGCGTCACGTTTTACACGGGGGTGGACGGTCTTGGGCCGTTCTTGGCGACGCTCGAAAATGACGGCCATCAAGCCGCAGTCTTCCGCCGACACAGCTTTGACGACTTCGAGCGAGTAACTTCCGCAGACGGTCAGCAGCGCAAAAATTGGGAAGGCCACGGCCATGACTGAGACAAGCCGAACAAAAGTGAAGCGCGACCATATGAAGTGGATTGAGCAATACACCCAGCAAGCCCGGGATCGTGTGCAGGGCCTTCGTGATGACCCAAAGACCGACCCAAAGCACCAGGAGGGGGTAGAGGCCCTGCTGAAGATCATTGACCCCGATTTCTTCGCTGTACCGGCCGAATCGCCGCTAGAACGTGAAGACCCGGGGTACGTAATCGAAGGCGACTACCAATACCCGCCCTTCATCCCAGATGACGAAGTATTAGAGGACGAACGCGGCTAGTACCGCTCAAGTACCAGAGTATTTGAGCGGCATATTGCAACAGCGCCAGCAGGCGAACCACAACCAAAAGACCCAAATGCAAGTTCACCAAATCGACAAACAGCAACTCTCCGACACGCTCCAACAGTCGGAAATTCTTTCCCAGCTCGAAGGCATCGGCTCCACTACCTACTTACTGCGCTATCAAGGGCAAGATATTTTGATTCACCATGAGCACGGTGAGGAGCAGGCTGGTTTGATCTATCAAGACAGCAGCCAACTTCCCGAGGGTGGCTCCCTGCATGATCAGGCCAGAGCGGCAAGAGCGGCAAGAGCGGCCATGCGTGAAGACCGTGTTGTCGTCTGCGCACCCTGACAAGACGGCCGCCACAGAAGGCCCTGCCAGCCCGGCAGGGCCTGACGCGCCAAAGGTGCTATCAGTCCCTCAGTTGAAAGCGATACGGGGCAGCAGCAGCGCCAGTGCTACGGCCGACTTCAAGCGCCGCACCGACACACTTGCGACGGATGCAACACAAACCCTAGTGGTGAGGGTAGAGACGGCAGCAGACCCGCTGGTGCTATGGGCACTACACCTTGAGCTTGATAAACGCGACGTGCCGCCGTGCGTTCGCTGGCCAGCCAATGAAGGCGATGGCGGGCAACTTGAATTCATCACGTTCTTGGCCGATCTACTTTGGATATGCAAACGCAACCCCGGACACATTACCAACTTCAGGGGCTGGCGGGGCGCCTTCAAGCATTCACCCGACAGCGAAGCATGGCATGCCATCGCCCATCGCCAATACATATGGCTCATAAAGCGCGGCAGCCTGTCGCATCAATGTGCAAAAGGGCTGGCGCTGGTTGACGGTCAGCGGCTGGATTTGATGGTTCTGCAAACCAACTCAATGCAGGCCGAGCGCCGGAAGCTTCAGACAAGAGAGTTTGAAGTCATTCGGGTGGCATTGCAGAGGCATGCCCTTCTGAAGCCAGACAGGTCCAAGCGCATGACACCAACGAAAAGCGCCGAACGCCGCGCCAAGGTGTGGCGCGTGTACTTGCTTTCAGGGCGCCGCCAAACCGCTATGGCGGCGAATTGGCGACTCCTGACCGGCGAGACTGTGAGTAGGCAGGCGCTCATGAAGACGGTGGTAACTGTCGCCAGCGTCTTGCGCGTCAAAGTGTGAGCCCCGGCACGAACTGTGTCTTCCTGCTCTATGGATGGTGCCTGCTGACCATAGGTCAGCATGAACATTGCAACCTCTTGGATCTAGCAGCCATGCGGGGTTTAGAGGTTGCAATTTTCAGCAAGCGATCAGGTTGCAAGACAGTTGACCAATTGCAACCTCACCGCGTCACATTGAAGGGGCCGATCTGACCCCCTTAATTTGACCACCGGCAAACCCCGCACCTTGCACCCCTTAGCCAAATATTCATAACTCTCAAGCCCTTCGATAGTAATTTTTTGGGCAATCCAGCGAAACGACCTTATAGCGCCCTATAAGACTTTTGACCCCGGCATGCCCATCGTGCTGTCTTAAATGACTATTCAGCCGAAAATTGCCAAACACTATGGGCAGACTTGCAGTTTGGCCCCGAAGCCACGGCACTGTATGGAAAAGCGGCTCTATGGGGGGGCTTTTTTAGGATCGTTTCGCGCAACAGAATGTCAGTGGATATTCAGCGTAACCGCATGAAAATGTCTCGAAAATTGGGTGAAGACTACACAACTTGTGCAGAGATGCGCTGTTTTTCGTCTTCCCCGATACCTTGTTATGAAAGGGCTTCGCGGTCATGTACGATCCAGAACAAATTTGGGGGCCATTGCAGCCCTACTGCGGGAACAGCCGGCAGATAACGGGAGAGTACAAGAATGGCGAGTAAGCAGGGGAAAAGCGTCTCTGTTGTGGCAGGGAGTGGGTATGCACTTGTTTCGTCAAACTTTGTGCATCTTGATGGTGAGAACCCCCGGCATAAATCGCTAGAGCGGGATGCTGAGATGATTGCAGCCCTTTGCGACGCGCAGCTCGTCGCACTGGCTACAGATATTGCCAAGCTAGGCGCCCTCAGTCCGCTTGAAGTTTTGGGGGTTGTCGCGTTGGAGGGCCAACCGGGGCACTTTGTCGCCGTAGAAGGGAATCGGCGAACTTGCTCGGTTTTGCTGCTGTCAGATCCGAACCGCGCGCCAACCCCGGAGTTTCGCGAGGTCTTTAAGAAGTTGGCCCGCGCGGCAAACATCCCAAGGGAGCTTCAAGTTTATGTTTTTCCCAATCGTCAAGCGGCGCAGCCGTGGATCGATCGCCGTCACCTAGGAGGGCAAGGGGGCGTTGGCACTCGTGAATGGGACAACACCGCTAAGGCCCGTGTTGCTGCTCGCTCATCGGCAAACACAACTGCGAAAGCCGACGTGCTTGCCTTTGCAGTTGTTGAGCGTCTCTTTGCTCTTGGGCTGCTAAGCCCTGAACAGCATGGACAGGTGAGTCTCACGACTCTATCTCGCTACTTAAACAATGCGAGCCGGCGCGCCATCCTTGGGCTTAAGGGTCTTGATAGCGAAAACCAGCTTGTCTACACCCATGACGAAGCCGAGGTTGATTCCGTGCTGCGCAAGTTGGTTTTGGACAGCCTGCCACGCAGCGACGACAAAGTTCCCTTGGTCAATTCGCGCTCAAAGGCTGCAGACAGTGATAACTACGTGCAGGGCCTTGCCGCGCAGGGCTTGGTGCCATCTACCCGTCTACCTGAACCCGCTCCAGCGAAAGTCCCGGCTGCCTCTCCATTAGCGACCAAAACCGCCCCAAAGGCGCGTAGTTCGATAAACCAAGCCAATCGAAACAAGCTAATGTTGCCGAGTTTTACCGTACAGAGTACTGACAGCGCACTGATGCGGCTTAGATCGGAGATGCTAGCGTTGCAGATTGAAGGTTATGAATATGCAGCGAATTACTTATTGCGTGCGTTCATTGAGCGCGTATTGATTCTCTATTTTCGCCGCCAAGATCCCCAACGCAAGTACGTTTCCGACTTGGAACTTTGCCGCCTCTGCGCAGCCGACGCTTTACAAGCAAAGGCGCCTCGGAAAGTTCAGCAGGTGCTGGATCAAGCGATCGCTCCCAGTCCGGTGGCTCATAGTCTTCACACGCTTGGAACTGCGGTGCATTTGGGCACGGTGCCGGTACGTCGGCAACTCGTTGCAGTTTTTGATACTTGGGAGAGTGCTTTGAGGTACATGCTTGACGCACACTGATACGAATACCAGCTACATCTCTCTGATGTCGTTAGGCCTAAAGCGACCGCGTTACATTGATTCGACATGCCGATAACCGACTCCCCGCTCCGCTACCCTGGCGGTAAGACCCAGCTAGCCCCATTTGTCCTTGACTTGGCTCGCGCAAATGGAGTTTTGCGAGGTGTGTACGCTGAACCATTCGCAGGAGGGGCCGGCATAGCATGGCGGCTTCTACTGAACGGTGATATGACGGAAGTTTGGCTCAACGATATTGACCCGGCAATCTCAGCTTTCTGGCAAGCTGTTGTACGCGAGCCTGACCCACTCTGCGAGCGCATAGTTAAGGTCGAAATCACCATGGAGGAATGGACGCGACAGCGTGTAATCCTTCTTGATAAGCACGCGAGTATTCAAGACAAGGCGTTTGCCACTTTATTTTTGAACCGCACAAATAGGTCGGGAATTTTGAAGGGCGGGGTCATAGGCGGGAAGGATCAAACTGGCAACTACAAGCTGGATTGTCGATTCAATCGTGATGAGTTGATTCAAAAAATACGCCGAATTCATGCGTATCGGGATGTGATTCAACTAAGTCAACTTGACGCAGAGGAATGCCTGCGCGATTGGAACCACAGGCTTCCGAAACGTGCCTTGTTGAATATTGACCCACCGTATTTCGCACAGGGGCGCGACCTGTACCTGAGTTTTTACGAGCCAGACGACCATGCTCGGCTGGCCAAACTCGTCCGAAAGTTGAAGTGCCCATGGATGCTGACCTACGACGACGTTCCAGAGATTGAACGGCTGTATTCAGGTATGCCAACTTATCGCAAAGGCTTGACGTACTACGCCCAAGTTAAGCGCAAAGCTTCAGAATTGTTAGTGCTTTCAAGGGGGCTGGTCGCCCCAGTTGAACTTAACGAATGCGAAGCGAGAGCGTAAATCCAAAGCGAGGACGCTACTTAGGCATTTTCTGGAGGGTGGATTCGGGTTTTTTTGCAAAAATATTGCGGCCGAGCACTCACAGGGGTATTCACCCCAATTTGAGGGTAACTTTGAGGGTAGTTTTTTTTTTATGAATGCTGGATGCTATTGTTCATCGATGTTGTCAGTCATCTTTCGATAGAGCCCCAGCCACCAGAATAAATCCCTTGCTAATCAACGAGTTAGCGAAGCGGAACACAGAAAGCGGCCCCTCAAAAGGTCGCTTTTTTGCTTTCCGGGGATGATTTGTGTCACTTTTTGTGGCGCTGAGGTTGGAGAGGCGCTGCGGCTCACTGCGCTTGATTGCGCAGGACTGCGGACCAGCAAGGGTTGCAGCTTCTAGGCTCGACCTCTGTCTGGGACCGTGATTGGCTCGCCGCAACGCTTCTTTGTTCGATCCTTGGCTGGTGAATTTCCGTTTTTCGGCGCAATAGGTGCAGAAAACGGATAAAAGTCTTGGCGGAGTTTTCTACACGCATCTTGTTCAACTACTGGATGTGTGTCATGAATAAACCTTACAAGCGTGGAAAAACTTGGTCGATCCGATCCCGAGCCAAAGGCGTCGATGTAAACCTCAAAGGCTACAGTACCGCTAAGGAAGCCGAAGGTGCGATGCGAAAGCATCTTGACAAGCTCGACGACCTCGGCAGGCCGCAGAAGCGCGGACCTACCCTCACCACAATGGCCCAAGGGCTGCAGGACTACGGCCTGGAGAAGCTTCGCCTTCTCAAGGGAGCGCCGCAAGAGGCCAACCGCATCAACAAATACTTGCGTGCTGCGGGACTTGAAACCCTGGTGCTCGAAAAGGTCCTGCCAGAAGCCGCACGTGACGCTGACGGTGGCGACACCCCAGTGAGCCTGGGCTCAAATGGGGACTCACGGAGGATGATTGATCGGCCTGAGCCGAGCAGGCACATTCCGCCCGAAAATACGGGCGCGAGCGGGAATCGTGCAGTTCAGCCCTTACACCCCATACGGATCAATCTCCCCAATCACCTCAGCCACTTTGGCCAGCGCGCTGTGCAGCCTAGGCAGCTCCACCGAGCCCAAGGCCAGGCGGATCGCATGCGGGACCTGCGCCGAGGTGGCATAAGGCTCGGCGGTGGAGACCGAGATCCTTTCGCGCAGCAAGGCCATCGCGACTTGCTCGGCGCGTATGTCTTCCCCCAGCGGCAGCCACAGGAAGTAGGAGGCTGGGTGGCAGACTCGCTTGAGTTTGCCCAAGAGCCGGGCGGCGACTTGCTGGCGCGCGCGCGCATCCTGGCGCTTGGCGGCCTCCAGGCGGGCGACGGTGCCGTCGGCCAGCCAGCCGCAGGCGATGGCGGTCATCAGGCCCGGCGTGTTCCAGGTCGTGGCCCTGATCGCGCGCTCGAGCTGGGCCACCGAGGCGGGCGGTGCGACAACATACCCGACCCGCAGCCCCGTGGCCACGCTCTTGGAGAAGCCGGACACGTAGACCGTTATGTCCGGTGCCAAGGCCGCCAAGGGCGCGGGCGCGTCTTCGATCAAGAAAGCATAGGCTGCGTCTTCGATGATGAGCAGGCCGTGCCGGCGCGCTACCGCCACCAAGTCCTGCCGGCGGCTGCTGCTCATCACCCAGCCCAAGGGGTTGTGCAGCGTCGGCATGGTGTAGATCGCCTTGACCTTGCGGCGCTTGCACAGCGCGTCCAGCGCATCCGGGTCGGGGCCTTGACCCGCCGCCGGCAGCGCCACCAACTCCAGGCGATGCGCGTCGGCCAGCAGCTTGAAGCCGGGATAACTCAAAGCATCAACGGCGACCACATCGCCGGCTTGCAGCAAGGCCATCACGGTGATTGCCAGGCCATGCTGCGCCCCATCGACCAGCAGCACCTGTTCGCCCGCCGCGTTCAGGCCGCTGGCGGCAAGATGCCGCGCCACCGCTGCGCGCTCATGCGGGCGCCCGCCATGCGGTTGGTAGCGCAGCAAAGCCTCCAGGTCGCCGCCCGAGGCGATTTCGCGCAAGGAGGCCCGCAGCAATTCGGCCTGACCGGGCAGTGACGGGTAGTTGAAGCTCAAGTCCACCATGTCGGTGGCCGCCGCGTGCTGGTAGGCCTGTGGATCGATCAGACCATGGCCGCGCGGCAGCGCGGTTTCGCGCACAAAAGTTCCGCGGCCGGTTTCCCCGCTGACCAGACCCATCGCCCCTAACTCCGCATACACGCGGCTTGCGGTCATCAAGGCCAACCCTTCGCTGGCGGCGAGCCGCCGGTGCGTGGGCAAACGCGTGCCGGGCGGCATGCGGCCGGCGCGAATATCGGCGGCGAAGCGATCGACCACCTGCTTGTACCGGGCTTGAACCATAGGCAATGTATCTATGACAATTATTTGATTGTCCTGATTGTGATGCCTAGACTGGCGGCTTACAAGCGCTACCGCAGACCTGGGCGCTGGCACTGAATGGAGAAGTCAATTGACGCTGCCGCAAACCCCAACAACAAAATCTTCCAGCAGCGGCTGGCTCAACGGCTTTATCGGCGTACTGATCTTCAGCGCTTCCTTGCCGGCGACCCGGCTGGCGGTGCAGGAGTTTTCGCCCTTCTTTCTGACCGCAGCCCGCGCCAGCATCGCCGGCCTGCTGGCGCTGTGCTTGCTGCTGCTCTTCAAGGAAAAGCGGCCGGCCAGGCATCAGCTGGGGCCTTTGGCCATCGTCGCGGCCGGCGTTGTGCTGGGCTTTCCGTTGCTGACGGCCTTGGCGCTGCAATATGTGACTTCCGCGCATTCCATCGTCTTCCTGGGCCTGTTGCCGCTCGCTACCGCCAGCTTTGGGGTGTGGCGCGGGGGTGAGCGTCCGCGCCCGGCTTTTTGGGTTTTCTCGGTCTTGGGCAGCTTGCTGGTGGTGGGTTTTGCCTTGTCGCAAGGGCTGACGGCCTCTCCGGCGGGAGACCTGTTGATGTTGCTGGCCATACTCGTGTGCGGACTTGGCTACGCAGAAGGCGCCAAGCTGTCGCGCACGCTGGGCGGCTGGCAGGTGATTTCTTGGGCCTTGGTGCTGGCGCTGCCGCTGATGGCGCTGTTGAGCTGGTTCAAAGCGCCGCCCGACTTCACCGGCATCACCACTCCTGCCTGGCTCAGCCTGGCCTATGTCTCGGTCTTCAGCATGTTGATCGGCTTTGTGTTCTGGTATCGCGGCCTGGCGCAAGGCGGCATTGCCGCCGTCGGCCAGCTGCAACTGCTGCAGCCCTTCTTTGGGCTGGCGCTGGCAGCCACGCTGCTGGACGAGCAGGTCAGCCCGTTGATGCTGGGCGTCACGGTGGCGGTGATTCTTTGCGTGGCGGGATCGAGAAAGTTTGGCCGCTAGGAGCCTGTCGGACTTGGGGCGGCGAAAGCGAGAATCGGCCCCAGCCAGGACAGTTGGTGCCGGATTTGCGGCCCCATAGCCCGGCTATGGGGCAAAAAGACGGTGCCGAATGGACGGCTGCGGTCGGTTCGCAGCCGCCGCTCCCCAAGTCCGACAGGCTCCTATGGCGGCGAGCTGGGCCGGGTTTGCGTGCGCGCCCCTGGCTTTTTATCGTCTAGGCTTGCGTGCTGCGAAATTTTGCTTAAAATACTGACCTATTGGTTGGTTTGTATTTTAATGGCTGGCAACATAGCGAGTGCCATCAAGCAAAGACCAAATAGCTGGCAGGCAATTCCTGCGGAATTTGCTTGCTGTTTTTTTGAAGCAACTACCTACCAAGTAGTAGGTACATTTTCTGGAGGATGCAATGACTACAACATTCACTGGCAAAAAGCTCTTGGTCGTCGGCGGCAGCAGCGGCATCGGCTTGGAAACCGCACGCCTGGTGCTGGAGCAGGGCGGCCGGGTGCTCATTGTTGGCCATCGGGCGGACAAGCTCGAAGCAGCGCACCGCATGCTCGCCGAGCTGGGCGAGGTAACGTCGCTGAGTGCCGACCTGAGCACAGCCGCTGGTGTGGATCGCCTGCTTCAAACCCTGGATGCCGAGCACCGGGACATTGATCTGCTCGTCAATGCCGCCGGCGTGTTCTTCCCCAAGCCCTTCCTGGAACATAGCCACGCCGACTACGACCAGTACATGAACCTGAACCGCGCCTTCTTCTTTCTGACGCAAAAAGTCGTGCAGAACATGGTGGCGTCCGGCCGCAAGGGCGCCATCGTCAACATCGGTTCGATGTGGGGCAAGCAGGCGATCCAGGCGACGCCGTCGAGCGCCTATTCGATGGCCAAGGCCGGCCTGCATTCGCTCACCCAGCATTTGGCTATGGAGCTGGCCTCGCATGGCATCCGCGTCAACGCGGTGTCGCCGGCGGTGGTGCAGACGCCGATCTATGAGGGCTTCATTCCCAAGGCCGAGGTGCATGCGGCGCTGCAAGGCTTCAACAGCTTCCACCCAATCGGCCGCGTGGGCACGCCGCGCGAGGTAGCTGAGGCGATCGGCTTTTTGCTGTCAGACAAGGCCGGCTGGGTGACCGGGGCGGTCTGGGATGTGGACGGCGGCGTGATGGCCGGACGCAATGTGGCCTGAGGCCTTCTTGGCAATCGCTTGGAAGGATACTGGCCGGATGAATCATCTGAAGTTGCACAGCGACCTGACACAAGCCGTCGTGATCGACACGCAAACGCTGCCTTGGCTGCCCTCGCCGGCAGCCGGGGTGATGCGCAAACTGTTGCACCGCGATGGCGACGAGGTGGCGGTCGCCACCTCTTTGGTGCGTTATGCGCCGGGCTCCAAGTTTGATCGGCACACGCACGATAGGGGCGAGGAGTTCTTCGTGCTGGAGGGTGAGTTTGCCGATGAATATGGCCGTTATCCGGCGGGCTGCGCTGTGCGCAACCCCTGGGGTTCGTCCCATGCGCCGTTTACCGACGGCGGTTGCACCATCTTCGTCAAACTCAGGCAATTGCAGGCCGAGGACCAGCAGCGCCGGGTGATAGACACCCGCGCTGCGGCCTGGGAGCCGGGTCCGGCGGCCGGTATCGAGCTGATGCCACTCGGCGGCTTCGGCTTGGAGCAGACCAGCTTGGTGAAAATGGCCCAGGCGGCCAGCTTGCCTTGCGACGGCCATCAAGGAAGCCAGGGCGGCGCAGAGATCTTTGTCATCAGCGGTGAGCTCCAGCATGAGCAGCGCCACTACGGACCCGGCAACTGGTTGCGCCTGCCCGATGGCCATCAGCACCAGCCCCTATCAAGCGCACAAGGCTGTACCTACTGGCTCAAGACCGGTCATCTGCCGCCGACTTCCGTCGCTAGGCCTTGAAGCTCAGTTCCCTAGAATTCGTCTACCTATTGCTTGGTCAAGAACGCCAGATCCCATGAAACATTTCTCCGAACTGACGGCCTCGGCCGAGCGCATTGTGGATGCCGGCGAGGCGTTGATACAGCGCGTCGGCTACAACGGCTTCTCCTATGAAGACGTGGCGCAAATGGTCGGCATTCGCAAGCCCAGCATCCATCACCATTTCCCAACCAAGATCGAATTGGGCGTGGTGGTAGCGCAGCGCTACACCCACCGCTTTCGCCAGGCCTTGCTGCATATCGAAGGCACGCAGGCGCGCGCGCCGGAGCGCCTTTGCGCCTATGCCCAGTTGTTCGAGACGACCTATGCCGAAAACCGCCGCCTGTGCGTGTGCGGCATGTTGGGTGCCGAGTCCGACTCCTTGCCGGCCGAGATCAATGCCGAGGTGCGGCGGTTTTTTGAGGTCAATGTGACCTGGCTCGAGAGCGTGATTGCCCAAGGCCAGCAGGCCGGGACGGTGAATGTTGCTATCTCCGCGCCGGAATGGGCGCTGACCCTCTTGGGCGCGCTGGAGGGCGCGATGCTGGTGGGTCGCGGCCTGCAGTCGGGCCGGGGGCCGCGCCAAGTGATGGACACCTTATTGGTATCGATAGCGGCATGAGCGTGAGCGAGCACCTGAGCGTCGTCATCGGCGCCGGCCTGAGCGGCCTGCACGCTGCATGGCGGCTGCAAGTGGCGGGGCATGCGGTGATGCTGGTCGAGGCGCGGGAGCGCGTGGGCGGGCGCGTGCTCAGTGTGCCCGCGTCTAACGGCGCCGCACACCGGCTGGATCTGGGTCCGTCCTGGTACTGGCCCGAGATCAACCCGCTGATGAGTGCCTGGGTGCAGCGCTTGGGGCTAACAAGTTACCCGCAGCACACAGAAGGAGCCAGCTTGCTCGAAGGACCGGACGGGGCCGTGCGGCGCCTGGGCCACAGCTGGGAGCAGCAGCCGCGCTCGATGCGCATTGCCGGCGGCATGGCCGCATTGGTGGAAGGTATTCAAGGCTTGTTGACGCGGGTGCAGTGGCTGCCGGGGACGCAGGTCGAGGCCTTGCGGCTGCGGCCCGAAGGCGGCGTCGATCTGCATTTGAGCCAGGGCGAGCGCCGCTGGCTGCAGCGTGCCGCGCGCGTCATCAGCAGCTTGCCGCCGCGCTTGCTGGCCGAGCTGTCGGCCGAGCCCGCTTGGCCGCTGACAACAGCGCAGGGCTGGCGCCTTACGCCGACCTGGATGGCCGGCCAGGCCAAGTTTGTCGCGGTCTATGAACAGGCCTTTTGGCGCGAAGCCGGCCTCTCGGGCGCGGCCGGCAGCCAACGCGGGCCTATGGTGGAGATCCATGACGCCTCTGACGGCGCCGGCCAGCAGGCCGCGCTATTTGGCTTTCTGGGTGTGCCGCCGTCTTACCGGCAAGGCATGGGCGAGGCAGAGCTGCGCCAGCAATCCCTGGCCCAGCTCGCCCGTCTGTTCGGCCCGCAGGCCGAAACGCCCTTGTGGTCGGCCGTGCAGGATTGGGCGCAAGAGCCGTTCACGGCTGATGCGCTGGACCACAGGCCGCTCAGCCAACATCCGGTTTACAGCGCGCCGAATGTGCCGGCCGAATGGCGCGGGCGCCTCTGGCTGGCCGGCACCGAGTTCGCACCGCAGTCGGGCGGGTTCTTGGAAGGCGCGCTGGAAGCGGCGGAGCAGGTGGCCGCTGACCTGCTCCGCGGGTCCTGAATCAAGCCAGATCGAAACGGTCCAGATTCATCACCTTGGTCCAGGCCGCGACGAAGTCCTGCACGAATTTCGGGCCCGAGTCACTGCAGCCGTAAACCTCGGCCAGCGCGCGCAGCTGCGAGTTGGAGCCGAACACCAGGTCAACCACGGTGGCCGTCCATTTCAACTCGTTCGTGCTGCGATCTCGCCCTTCCAACACGCCATCGGCGCTGGCGGACTTTTGCCACTGCGTGCGCATATCGAGCAAGTTGACAAAGTAGTCGTTGCTCAGGGTTTCGGGCCGCGCGGTGAAGACGCCGTGCTGGGTCTGCGCCACGTTTGCATTCAACACGCGCAAGCCGCCGATCAGCACCGTCAGCTCGGGCGCCGTCAGCGTCAGCAACTGCGCCTTGTCCAGCAGCAGTTCGGCGCTCACGCCGGCCAGACCGGGGCGGGCATAGTTGCGGAAACCATCGGCGGCGGGCTCCAGATAGGCGAATGAGGCTGCATCGGTCTCCTGCTGCGTGGCATCCATGCGACCGGGCGCAAACGGCACGCTCACGTCTTGGCCGGCCTGCTTGGCGGCCGCTTCAATGGCCGCATTGCCGCCCAGCACGATCAGATCGGCAAGTGAGATCTTCTTGCCTTGGGGCCTGTGAGACGCATTGAACTCGGCCTGAATCGCTTCTAGCTTGCTCAGCACCGCAGCCAACTCGGCCGGCTGATTGACGGCCCAATCCTTTTGCGGCGCCAGGCGGATGCGCGCACCATTGGCGCCGCCGCGCTTGTCGCTGCCACGAAAGGTCGAGGCCGAGGCCCAGGCGGTGTTGACCAGTTGGCCAATGCTCAAGCCGCTGCCGAGCAGCTTGAGCTTCAGACCAGCGATGTCTTGCGCGTTGACCAAGGCGTGGTCGACAGCCGGAATCGGGTCTTGCCAGATCAATACTTCTTGTGGCACGAGAGCGCCGAGATAGCGTGCGCGTGGCCCCATATCGCGGTGCGTCAGCTTGAACCAGGCGCGGGCAAAGGCGTCGGCGAAGGCGGTCGGATCTTGGTGGAAGCGGCGAGAAATTTTCTCGTAGGCCGGGTCCATGCGCAGCGACAGGTCGGCCGTGGTCATCATCGGCGGGTGCTTTTTGGCCGGGTCATGCGCGTCCGGAATCATGTGCTCGGGCTTGACGTTCTGGGCGACCCATTGATGGGCACCGGCCGGGCTTTTAGCTAGCGCCCACTCGTAGCCGAACAGCATGTCGAAATAGCCGTTATCCCAGGTCGTCGGATTGGGCTTCCAAGCGCCCTCGATGCCGCTGGTGGTGGTGTGCACGCCCTTGCCCGAACCCAATTTATTGATCCAGCCCAGGCCTTGCTGCTCCAGCGGGCCGGCCTCGGGCTCGGGGCCGACCAAGGCGGGGTCACCCGCACCATGGGCCTTGCCGAAGGTGTGGCCGCCGGCGACCAAGGCGACGGTCTCTTCGTCATCCATGGCCATGCGGGCGAAAGTCTCGCGCACATCGCGGCCGGAGGCGACCGGATCAGGCACGCCGTTAGGCCCCTCCGGGTTCACATAGATCAGCCCCATCTGCACGGCGGCCAGCGGGTTCTCCAACTCACGATCGCCGCTGTAGCGCTTGTCACCCAGCCAGGTGCTTTCGGAACCCCAGTAAACGTCTTCCTCGGGTGCCCAGATGTCGGGGCGGCCGCCGGCAAAACCGAAGGTCTTGAAGCCCATTGATTCCAGCGCGATATTGCCGGCCAGGACGATCAGGTCGGCCCAAGAAAGCTGGCGGCCATATTTCTGCTTGATCGGCCAGAGCAGGCGGCGCGCCTTGTCCAAGTTGCCGTTGTCGGGCCAGCTGTTCAGCGGCGCAAAACGCTGGTTGCCGGTGCCCGCGCCGCCGCGGCCGTCGGTCACGCGATAGGTGCCGGCCGCATGCCAGGCCATGCGCACCATCAGGCCGCCGTAATGGCCCCAATCGGCCGGCCACCAGTCTTGCGAATCAGTCATCAAGGCGTGCAAGTCTTTGACAACCGCATTCAGATCCAAACGCTTGAATTCAGCGGCATAGTCAAAGTCCGCGCCCATCGGGTCGGACTGTGGCGAATGCTGATGCAGGATGCTCAGCTTGAGTTGATTCGGCCACCAATCGGCATTGGAGGGCGCGGCGGCTATTGCGTTGGGGCTGGCGTGGCCGGCGAAAGGGCATTTGGATTGTGCTGACATGGCTGGCTCCTGAGGATGTTTGTCATTGAAGTGCCTGTGCAGTTTAGGGTTTAGGACCCGAGCAGATGATGACTTTTGCCAATCGCAGTCATAGCCTGTTTTTTGTCGACCGACGCATGGTCTGGCCGGCCGGACTGACGCTGCCCGACTGCACAGGGCGCTTGTCCGGCAAGCCCTGCTTGTGCTCGGCAAGCCGAAAGTTTCGCGATTCAAATGACAAAACAATAAGAAGTAAAACTACATTGCTAGCGTCTTGTATTCAAATTCACCCCATGAAGTGCTTATAAATTCACGAATTTAGCTGTCGCGTCACCGGGATTACACCAACTTCCATATGTAGTTTTACTTCAGTACCATCCGCCAAACTTTTGGAGACACAGGCATGAATGCATGGCTAGGTGGTCGAGCGCGGCTGGCGCGGCGGGTGATTGGAGCGATGGCGATCGGCCTCAGTGGGCTGTTGGCCGGCTGCGGCGGAGGCAGTGCTGCGCAAGAGGCGCAGTCGGAGCCGATGAGCAGCGTCAGCGTCGCCGCTGTCCCAGAGAGCGGCGTCGAATTGCTGGCCGGTTTGCCGCAAACGGGGCAGACGACTGCGCGGGCCAAGATCGCCGCCGTGGCGACGACTGCCGCGCCCGCCACTTCGCTGCGCGTGCATTACCGCCGCGCCGACGGCAACCATGCTGGCTGGCAGCTCCACAGCTGGGGCGCCGCGCAAAGCCCGAACTGGAGCGCAGGCTGGAATGCTGCGGGCAGCGACGACTTCGGTGTCTATTACGACGTGCCACTGGCTGCGGCCACGGGTACGGTCGGCTTCTTGCTGCACAACGGCGACAACAAGGACAACGGTGGCGCCGATCAGAGTTATGTGCTGCAAGCCGGCGCCAACGAGATCTGGCGTCTGCAGGGCGACAGCAGCAACTACGCCAGCAATCCGTTGCTGCTGCCGGTGCCCGACATCAAGACCGTGCGCGTGCACTACAAGCGTTTTGATGGCGCCTACAACGCCTGGGGCTTGCATTTGTGGGGCAGCAATGGGATGAACCCGGCCGCCATGCCCGCCGGCGTCAACATCGACATCTGGAACCAGCCAGTGGCCTTGAGCGCGATGCCCGGCTACACGGCCGGCGACGGCGAAGTGGTGTTCGACATACCGGTGCTGAACCCGCAGGGTGATGTGAACCGCAAGGCCTTGGAATTCATCATCCACGGCATGCCGCCCAACGAGAACGACAAGGACGGCCGCGACAACAATATCCGCGTTGAATACGCCGCGCTGACCGTCAAAAACCAGATCGGCCATGTCTGGCTGCTTGAGCGTGACGCCATGGTTTACACCGCCCCGCCCGATCTGCGCCAGGTCTCTAGTACCGATGCGCGTGCCGTCTGGCTGAACAAGAGTTTGGTGAAATGGCCACGCGTGGCGGCCGCCGGCGTCGTGCGGCTCTACCACTCGGCAAGTGGCCAGATTGTGGTGGCTGCCGACAAGCCGGTCCAGGGCGCCGACGGCTTCATCACGCTGGATGCCTTCACCGGCAGCGTGCCCGCTGCCGATGCGCTGCGTTTCAAATATGTAGCCAACGGCGCGGTCTTCAATGTCCGCACGGCCGACTTGGCTCGCCTGCCTGAGCTGCACCAAAAGCAGCTCGTGCTGGTGCAAGAAGATGCCGAAGGCCGCGTGCAGAACGCCACCACCGCGCAGGTTGCAGGCGCCTTGGATGAGCTGTACGCGGCGGCCAGCCAGGTGCCCGACCTGGGTGCTGTGATCACCAACGGCAGCACCAGCTTCAAGCTTTGGGCGCCGACCGCGCAGGCGGTCTCCTTGGTGCTCACCTCGCCCGTCAACGGCTCGGCGCTGCTGAGCCGCACCAGCACCGAGCCAATGAGCCGCGACGCCGCCACCGGCGTGTGGCGCCTGGCCAAGCCTGGCCGCTTGCAAGGCGCCAGCTACCGCTACCAGGTGCAGGTGTTTGTGCGCGGTGTTGGCTTGGTGCGCAACCTCGTCACCGACCCCTACTCGCTCGGCCTCACGCTCGGCAGCCAGCAAAGCGTCGTGATGGACTTGGACGCCGCCACCACCAAGCCAGTCGGCTGGGATGCCGGCGCGCCGCCTGCGACCGTGGCCGCACCCTCGGACCTCAGCATCTACGAGTTGCATGTGCGTGACTTCTCGATCAACGACAGCAGCGTGCCTGCGGCCAAGCGGGGCAAATACCTCGCCTTCACCGAAGCCAATTCCAATGGCATGCGCCACCTCAGTGCCTTGGCCGCTGCGGGCCTGACCGATGTGCATCTGCTGCCGGTGTTCGACATTGCCAGCGTCAATGAAAAGAGCTGCCTAACGCCGATGCCAGCCGGAGCGCCGGACAGCGATGCGCAGCAGGCGACGGTGGCGGCCACGGCCGGCAGCGACTGCTTCAACTGGGGCTATGACCCCTTGCAGTTCAGCACGCCCGAGGGCAGCTACGCCAGCTCGGCCAGCGACCCGGTCGCCCGCGTCGTCGAGTTCCGCCGCATGGTGCAAGCGCTCAACTCCGCCGGCCTGCGCGTGGGCATGGACATGGTCTACAACCACACCAGCTCGTCCGGCCAGAACGCGAACTCGGTGCTCGACAAGGTCGTGCCCGGCTATTACTACCGACTCAATGCCAGCGGCGGCATCGAACGCTCGACCTGCTGCGAAAACACCGCCTCCGAGAATCTGATGATGGCCAAGCTGATGACCGACTCGGCCGTCACCTGGACGCGTGACTACCGCATCAGCTCGCTTCGCTTCGACATCATGGGCCACCATCCGCGCGCTGTCATCGAGGCGCTGAAGGCGCGCGTCAAGGTCGCCACGGGTCGCGAGGTGCAGATCCTCGGCGAAGGCTGGAACTTTGGCGAAGTGGCCAATGGTGCGCGCTTTGTGCAGGCCGAGATGCTGTCGCTCAACGGCTCCGGCATCGGCAGCTTCAACCCGCTGATCCGCGACGCGGTGCGCGGCGGCGGTTGCTGCGATTCGGGCGCGGGCCTGGTCGCCAACCAGGGCTATGTGAACGGCTTCTTCTATGACGCCAACCCCGCTGCCTCCGGCCAGAGCCGTGGCGAGCTGATGTGGCAGGCCGACCGCATCAAGGCTTCGCTGGCGGGCTCTATCCGCAGCTTTCAGATGCAAACGAGCTGGGACGCCATGCTGCGTCTGGAGCAGATCAATGTTGGCGGCATCCCCGCCGGTTGGGTGCTGGAACCCGGCGAAGTGGTCAATTATGTGGAGAACCACGACAACCTGACGCTGTTCGATAACAATGCCTTCAAGCTGCCCAGCAACACCAGCCATGAAGACCGTGCCCGCGTGCAAATCCTGGCGGCGGCGATCAACAGCTTCAGCCAGGGCGTGGCCTATTTCCATGCCGGCGTGGACATCTTGCGCAGCAAGTCGCTGGACAAGAACAGCTACGACAGCGGCGACTGGTTCAACCGCCTGGACTGGAGCTATGCCGACAATAACTTCGGCGTCGGCCTGCCGCCTGCGCGTGACAACGCCGACAACTGGAACCTGGCGCGCCCGCTGCTGAGCAATGCGCTGATCAAGCCGAGCGGGGCCGATATCGCCTGGACGCGGGATGCCTTCCGCGATCTGCTGCGCATCCGCAAGAGCACGACGCTGCTGCGTCTGCGCACGGCCGAGGACATCAAGGCTCGCTTGAGCTTCTTGAACACCGGCTCGGCTCAGGAGGCGACGGTCTTGGTCGGCCGCCTGAACGGCGTGGGCTATGCCGGCGCGAACTTCGAGGAGCTGGTCTATCTGATCAACGTCGACAAGACCGACAAGCAGTTGACGCTGCCAGCGTTGGCCGGCCGCGCGCTGGAGTTGCACCCGGTGCACAGCTCGGCTAACGCGGCCGATCAGCGTGCCCGCCAAGCCAGCTTTGACCGCGCAACCGGTGCCTTCAGCCTGCCGGCCCGCACCGCCGTGGTCTTCGTCGTTCGCTCCGCAGCATTGAAATAGAAACACACACCATGAACAAATTCCACCATTACAAGTTCCGCAACTTGGCCGCGACGGCCACCCTCGCCGCCGCGCTGCTCGCCAGCGCCGGCACGCAAGCCGCAAGCTTCAATATTGACGTCAGCGGCGCGCAGAGCATCAATTTGCAAGGCGAGGCCGGCAACACGGTCTGGCTCGTCGACATTGGCGCCAACGCCTTGCTGAGTTCGCTCGATTGGACGCTGCAGCTGAGTGCTTTCGCGCCCAGCAGCCTGGGCGATATGCAGGTCAGTTTCGGCAGCTCCAGCGGCTTGGATGCGATCACGCTGAGCCCGGCCCTGGGCGACAAATCAAGCGGTAAGGGCAGCTATGCCGGCGCACTCGACATGAGCCCCTATGGGATTGCTGCCGGTGCCGATGGCCTGCTGCGGATCGAGTTCAGTGAAGCTTACAAGGACGCGGCTGACGGCGTCGCCGAAGGCCAGTGGCTCGGCGGCAGCCTGGGTCTGGGTGTGACGGCTGCCGTGCCTGAGCCGGCCAACGCCGCGCTGGCGGCACTTGGCCTGGGCTTGCTTTTTGCTTGGCGGCGGCTGCGCGCCAGGTGATGCGGCGCTGATCCGCTGCGTCAGGTCTGCGTGCGGCAAACTCCTTCAGATAGGCCGCTGTGGCAATGTGCGCCATCGCACAGAGCAGGGTCTGGGGTCGGGCTAAATTGCTTTCAAGGCAATTGCCGATCCCGATCAAACCCAAAGGAGCCCCTGCCATGAACACACGCGACACCTATGTCCAGAAGATGAAGAACCAGCTCGACGCACTGAACGCGAAGATGGATGCGGTCGATGCGAAGGCCAAAGACGCCAAGGATGAAGCGCGCGCCAAGTACAGGGAAGAAGTGGCCAGTCTGCGCGCTCAATCCAAGGCGGCTGCCGCCAAGCTGGAGGACCTGAAGGCCGCGGGCGAAGACCGCTGGGATGCCTTGGTGGCCGACATGGACAAGATGCGCGACGCGTTTGTCCATTCCTTCAACTATTTCAAGTCGCAGGTCTGACTGAGTCATTGCCCTGCCCTGATTTTGGGTGAGTGTGGGCCAGCCCGGCGAGCCGGGATCGGTGCGCCCCTAGCCTGATAGGGGCGCGCTCTTCAGAATCCGACTTGCTTCACAAACTGAAGTCGTAGTCCACCGTCAGCGGCGCATGGTCGCTGAATTTCTGATCCTTGTAGATGCTTGCACTCCGGGCCAGAGCCGCGAGCTTTGGGGTCGCGAAGTGATAGTCCAGCCGCCAGCCTACGTTCTTGGCATAGGCTTGGCCGCGGTTGCTCCACCACGTGTAGCACTCGTCGGTGGTGTCGGGGTGCAGCTGACGATACACATCGACCAAGCTGCCCGGGCTTTGCTTATCGCCACTGCCGAAGAGCTGATCGAGCCAGGCGCGCTCCTCGGGCAGGAAGCCGGAGTTCTTCAGGTTGCCCTTCCAGTTCTTCAGGTCGGCTGGCCTGTGGGCGATGTTGACATCGGCCACCAGAATGAACTCGCGCTCCGCCTGCAGCGCTGCCAAATGCGGCGCCATCGCGGCCAGGAAGCGGTATTTGGCTTCTTGCCGCTCGGGCCCGCTGCTGCCGCTGGGGAAGTAGCAGCTGATCAGGCTGAGCTTGCGACCGGGCTTGTCGAAGCGTTTCTCGATATAGCGACCCTCGAAGTCGAATTCCTCAACACCGATGCCGGTGATGACATCGCTGGGCAGCTCGCGGGTGTAGAGGCCCACGCCCGAGTAGCCTTTTTTCTGCGCGTAGTGGAAGTGACCTTTGAGCTCGCCGGAGCTGCAAAAAGTGCCGGTCACATGTTCGTCTTGCGCCTTCACTTCTTGCACGCCCAGCGCGTCGGCTTTTTGCTCGGGCAACCAATCAAAAAAACCCTTGGTGGCGGCGGAACGGATGCCGTTCAGATTGGCTGTGATGAAGCGCATGGTGAAAAAAGGCAGGGTTGGGTGGCAATGGGCGCAGTATCGCAGGCGGCTGCGCCGCGCCTGGTCTCGATTGGTCTGCTGTGTTTTGACCACAAAGTCCTAGGGCAAACCCTTTTGAGGTGACTTTCATCGGAATGACTTGATAGATTCACGACTGCTCAGAAGGCAAACGTTTGCCGAAGCTCGATTCAGTGTCGAGACCAGGCCTACGCCCCGCTCGGATCATTGTTGGAGCGTCCCGTCCAAGATTTGGCCGCAAAGGCCCGAGATAGCCCGCTCTTTGAATCAACTCACCCGCAGGATTCCCATGAAAACCTTTGCTCTTAAACCCAGCCTGATGGCCCTTGCCTTGGCCGCCGCTTTCCCCATGCATGGCGCTCTGGCGCAGAGCGCAGACGCGCCCGCGACCGAAGCCAAGAAGGACACAACGACGCTCAACACCGTCATCGTCACCGGCAGCCGCCGGGTCGAGAACATCCGCGACGTGCCGATGTCGATCTCGGCCATCAAGGGCGAAGAGCTCGATGCCTACAACGCCAGCGGCCAAGACATCCGCGCGCTGTCGGGCCGGGTGCCCAGCCTGAACATCGAATCGGATTTCGGCCGCACCTTCCCGCGTTTTTATATCCGCGGCCTGGGCAATACCGACTTTGACTTGAATGCCTCGCAGCCTGTCGGCCTGGTCTATGACGATGTGGTGCAGGAAAGCCCGATGTTGAAAGGCTTCCCGGTTTTTGACGTGGAGCAGGTTGAGGTCTTGCGCGGCCCGCAGGGCACGCTCTTCGGCCGCAACTCACCGGCCGGCGTGATGAAGTTTGATTCGGTCAAGCCAGGCAAACGGTTTGAGGGTTATGTCAACACCGGTTTCGGCAACAACAATGCCTTCAATTTGGAAGCTGCGGTCAACACGCCCTTGGGTGAGGATTGGGCCGTGCGCGCCGCCGTGCTGATGCAGCGCGCCAGCGACCGTGTGCACAACCCGCTGCCCGGCGCCACTTCGGACCTGGAAGGCTATAACGACAAGGCCGCGCGTGTGCAGGCGGCCTACAAGAACGGTGGCTTTTACGCGCTGTTCAATCTGCGCGGCCGCGATTACGAAGGCAGCGCCACGACATTCCGCGCCAACATCATCAAGCGCGGCACGAATGACATCGTCGACGGCTTTGACGCCTCGAATTACCCGACCGACGGCTATAACGAGCAAACGCTGCGGTCCAAGGGCGTCAGCGCCCGTTTGCGCTGGGACTTGAGCGGCATGACGCTGCACTCGATCACGGCCTATGACACCGCCAAGTTTTACAGCCGCGGCGACGTGGACGGTGGTTTTGGCAGCCGCTTTGCCGGTATCCCCGACGGCCCGCGTTTCCCCGGCCAGCCCTCTGTCATTCCTTTTGACGCCCAGACGGCCGACGGCTTGCCCGAGCTGAAGCAAGCCACGCAAGAGTTCCGCCTGCAGTCCAATACCAGCGACGCGCTGCAGTGGATCGGCGGCCTGTATTTCTTCAAAGAGAAGATGACGGTTGACAGCTTCAACTTCGACTCCTTCTCGGCCGGCGACCCGCAAAACGGCTATGCCTACCAGCACCAGGATTCGACCTCCTGGGCCGCTTTCGGCAGCCTGAACTACGCCGTCAGCAATGATCTGAAAATTCGCGGTGGCCTGCGTTATACCGACGATAAAAAGGACTTTGACGCCGCCCGCACCCAGACCCCGTTCGGTGGCAAGAATGCCGGCCCGTTCACGGCCAATCCGCGCGCGACCGACTGGAGCTGGGACTTGAGTGCCAACTACACCGTGAACCAGGACACCTCGCTGTTCACCCGCGTGGCCACCGGCTACCGTGCCCCAAGTATCCAGGGCCGGGTATTGTTCGGAGATTCGATCTCGGTCGCTAACTCCGAAAAGGCGCTGTCCTTCGAAGCAGGCTTCAAGACCGATCTGCTGAATAAGACGGCGCGTATCAGCGGCACCGTGTTCAGCTACAAGGTCGATGATCTCCAACTGACGGCCGGCAGCGGCAGCGTCAATCAAAACCGCCTCGTGAACGCCAAGAAGGCGACCGGCCAGGGCTTTGAGCTGGATGCCCAAGCCATCATTGCGCGCGACTGGCGCACCTCGCTGGGCCTGAGCTACACCGACACCGAGATCAAGGACGACAAGCTCTTCGTCGCACCTTGCGGCAATGCGACCTTCCAATTCTTGGAGGCCAATACCGGCTGTACAGTGCAGAACAAGGTCAGTCCCGATGTCAAGGGCGTCGTGCTGATCGGCGGAAACCCGCTGCCGCGCGCGCCGAAGTGGATTGCCAACTGGACGCTGCGTTACAGCACCGAGCTGGCCGGCGGCGACGTCTATGTGTTGACCGACTGGGCCTATAAGGACGAGTACAACATGTTCCTGTACAAGGCGGCCGAGTACCGTGCCAAGTCGCTGTTAGAGGGTGGCCTGCGCGTCGGCTACGGCTGGAACAACTCCAAGTACGAAGTCTCGGCCTATGTGCGCAATATGACCAACGAGCAGCAAGTCGTGGCCGCGATCGACTTCAACAACCTGACCGGCATCATCAACGAGCCACGCAGCTATGGGCTGCAGTTCAAGGCAAGTTTCTAGAACTTGCGGGCTGGACCTTGCGGTACCCCGCAAGCTCCCGCCCCAACTGATTAGGCGCTTGTGCAAAGCCCGATCCTTCAGCGAGGATCGGGCTTTTTTTGGCCCCTACAATGTTTCGAAAGAACCCGCCTGAGCAGCCCATGACGACAGCTAAAACGCCCGAGCCACTTGCCCAAGAATTCGTTGCCTTCGCGGTTGAAGCCGGTGTGCTTCGCTTCGGCGAGTTCAAAACCAAGGCCGGCCGCCTGAGCCCGTATTTTTTCAACGCCGGCCTGTTTGACGATGGCGCCAAGCTGGGCCGGCTGGCGCAGTTTTATGCGCAGCGCCTGATCGCCTCCGGCTTGCAGTTCGACATGATTTTCGGCCCTGCCTACAAAGGCATCACGCTGGCTGCAGCCTTGTCAATCGAGCTGGCGCGACTCGGCCATAACAAGCCATTCGCCTACAACCGCAAGGAAGCCAAGGATCATGGCGAAGGCGGCACCCTGGTTGGTGCGCCCGTCCAGGGTCGTGTCTTGATCATTGATGACGTCATCTCCGCCGGCACCTCGGTGCGCGAATCTATCGCGATGATCACGGCTGCCGGCGCCACGCCTTGCGGCGTCACCATCGCGCTCGACCGGCAGGAAAAGGCCGTCGAGAACGGCGTCGACAGCCCCAAGTCGGCGGTGCAATATGTGACCGAACAATTGCACTTGCCGGTGATTGCCATCGCAGGCCTGAGTGATTTGTTGGAATTCTTGAAGACCACCAGCGACGTGCGGGTCACCGCCCATGCTGCTGCTGTGCAGGCTTACCGAGATCGTTACGGGGTCTGATGGGCAAACTCACCGCCTCCGTCCTGATGCTGATGCTGGCGCCCGGCTTGGCCTGGGCGCAGGCGGCCACGAGCACCTCCAAGCCCGGCATCTACACTTGCACGACGGCCGACGGCCGGCGCCTGACCTCGGATCGGCCGATCAGTGATTGCAGTGCGGTGGAGCAGCGGGTCTTGAATGCCGATGGTTCGCTGCGTTCGGTGCTGCCGGCAGCGATGTCGCCGGAGCAGCGCGCCGCGCATGAGGCGCGTGAGCGCAAGTTGGCGGCCGAGCGCTTGGCGCAACTGGACGCTGTACGGCGTGATCGCAACTTGATGATGCGCTACCCGGATGAAGCCGCGCATCAGCGCGCCCGGGCCAGCTCGCTGGATGACGCCAACAAGGCGCGGCTGATCTCGGAACGCCGTGTCAAGGATCTGGCATTGGAGCGCAAACCCTTGATGGACGAAGCCGAGTTTTACAAGGGCAAGCCCTTGCCGGCCAAGCTCAAGCAGCAGATGGACGCGAATGACGCCGCCGTCGACGCCCAAAAGCAGCTGATCGAGAATCAGAAAGCCGAGTTGGTGCGCATCGGGAGCCGCTACGACCTCGAATTGCAGCGTTTGAAGCGGCTGTGGGCCGGTGCTGCACCGGGCAGCCTGGGCAACTCGGGCAACTCGGGCAATGGGCCGGCGGACGCCGCAGCATCCGCCCCCCGTTGAACTCAATCAGCCTTCGAGCTTTTTCTTCAGCAACTCATTCACCGCCGTCGGGTTCGCCTTGCCCTTGGTGGCTTTCATCGCCTGACCGACCAGCGCATTGAAAGCCTTCTCCTTGCCGGCGCGGAACTCTTCGACCGATTTCGGATTGGCCGCCAAAACCTCGTCGAGGATGCGCTCTAACTCGGTGTTATCGCTCATCTGCTTCAAGCCCATGGATTCGATCAGCGCATCGACCGTTTGCGCAGGTCCGGTCCACAGCGCTTCAAACAATTGACGCGCGCCATTGTTCGAGATCGTGCCGTCGCTGATGCGCGCGATCAGGGCAGCCAAGGTTGCGGCGTCGACCGGGCTGCTCGATAGCGGCCGGTCTTCGCTATTGAGCCGGCGGGCGAACTCGCCCATCAGCCAGTTGGCGACCAGTTTGGGCTGTCCGCAGGCCTTGGCCGCCGTCTCGAAGAAGGCGCCAAAGTCCTTGCTCTGCGTCATCATGGCCGCGTCGTAGGCAGGCAGACCAAACTCGCTCTGGAAGCGCTTGGCCATGGGCTCGGGCAGCTCCGGCATCTCGCTGCGTACCCGCTCGATCCACTCGTTAGCGATCAGGAGTGGTGGTAGATCCGGGTCGGGGAAGTAGCGGTAATCGGCCGCGTCTTCCTTGCTGCGCATGGACCGTGTTTCGCCCGTGTCGGGGTTGAACAGAATCGTGGCCTGCTGGATCGCGCGGCCGTCTTCCAACTCGTCAATCTGCCAATTCACCTCATAGTCCACCGCCTGCAAGATGTAGCGGAAGCTGTTCAGGTTCTTGATCTCGCGGCGCGTGCCGTAAGGCTCGCCGGGGCGGCGCACCGACACATTGACGTCGCAGCGGAAGGAGCCTTCCTGCATATTGCCGTCGCAAATGCCCAACCACACCACCAGCGCGTGCAGGGTCTTGGCGTACTCGGCGGCTTCCGCCGCGCTGCGCATTTCGGGCTCGGAGACGATCTCCAGCAGCGGCGTGCCGGCGCGGTTCAGGTCGATGCCGGTCAGGCCGTGATAGTCCTCGTGCAAGCTCTTGCCCGCGTCTTCTTCGAGGTGGGCGCGAGTCAGGTTGACCACGTGCTTGACGTCGCCGACAAAGAACTCCAGTTTGCCACCCTGCACGACCGGGATTTCGTACTGGCTGATCTGATAACCCTTGGGCAGATCGGGGTAGAAATAGTTCTTGCGTGCAAAAATCGACAGCGGTGCGACCTTGGCGCCGACCGCCAGACCGAAGCGGATCGCCCGCTCGACCGCGCCACGGTTCAAGACCGGCAGCGTGCCCGGCAGGGCCAGATCGACCGGCGAGGCCTGCGTGTTCGGCGCGGCGCCAAAAGCGGTCGAGGAGCCGCTGAAAATTTTCGACTGGGTCGACAGTTGGACATGGTTTTCCAGACCGATCACGACCTCATAGCCGCGAATAAGTTTGCTGTTGCTACTGCTGCTGCTCATATTCAGATTCCCGCCGGGGCAGCCAGGTGCCAGTCGGTCGCTTGTTGCAAGGCATGGGCCGCATGCAAGAGCTGACCCTCCTGGAAATAGTTGCCGAGTAGCTGCAAGCCCACAGGCATGCCGCCCTCGCCGAAACCGACCGGCACGCTCATGCCGGGCAGGCCGGCCAAGGAGCCGGGCAGGGTGAAGATGTCGGCCAGATAGGCCTTGACCGGGTCATCGGCGCCTTCGCCATGCTTCCAGGCGACGGTCGGTGCGACCGGGCCGGCGATCAGATCGCATTGCGTGAAGCAGCGCTGGAAGTCGTCGGCAATCATGCGGCGCAGCTTTTGCGCCTGCAGGTAGTAGGCGTCGTAATAACCGTGAGACAAGACGTAGCTGCCAATCATGATGCGGCGCTTGACCTCGGGCCCGAAGCCTTCGGCACGGGTCTTTTTGTACATGTCCAGCAAATCGTCGTACTGGGCGGCGCGATGGCCAAACCGCACGCCATCGAAGCGGCTCAGGTTCGAGCTGGCCTCGGCCGGCGCAATGATGTAGTAAACCGGAATCGCCAACTCGGTGCGCGGCAGGCTGACGTCGACCAGCGTGGCGCCGAGCTTTTCCAGTTCCGCCAGACCGGCGCGCACGGCGCCGTTGACGTCGGCCGCCAAGGCCGCCGGAAAGAACTCGACGGGCAAGCCGATGCGCAGGCCTTTGAGTGGCTGTGCCGCAGTGGCGCCGGGCCGTGCTTGCAACATTTGTGTGTGGAAGTCTTGGGGCGGGCGCTGCACGCTGGTGGCGTCACGCTCATCGAAGCCGCTCATCGCCGACAGCAGCATGGCGCAGTCTTCGGCCGAGCGGGCCATCGGGCCGGCTTGGTCGAGGCTGGACGCAAACGCGATCATGCCGAAACGGCTGCACACGCCATAGGTCGGCTTGATGCCGCTGATGCCGGTGAAGCTGGCTGGTTGGCGGATGGAGCCCCCCGTGTCGGTGCCGGTCGTGGCGGGCACCAGGCGGGCCGCCACGGCTGCGGCCGAGCCGCCCGAGGAGCCGCCTGGTACGCGGCCATGGTCCCAGGGGTTGGCCACGGGGCCAAACGCCGAGTTCTCATTCGCCGAGCCCATCGCGAATTCATCGCAGTTGAGCTTGCCCAGTGAGATCGTGCCGGCCGCAAATAGCCGCTCCAGCACGGTTGCATCAAACGGGCTGCGGTAAGACTTAAGGATCTTGGAGCCGGCCGTGGTCGGCATGTCTTTGGTGACGAAGATGTCCTTGTGCGCCAGCGGCACGCCCAGCAGCGCAGCACCGTCACCGGCCGCGCGGCGCGCGTCGGCGGCCGTCGCGGCGGCCAGCGAAGCGTCGGCATCGGTGTGCAAGAAGCAACCCAGGCCTTCGTGCTGCTTCACCCGCGCCAGCAAATGCTGCGTCAATTCGACGCTGCTGAGCTGCTTGGCGGCCAGGGCGCGGCTCAAATCGGCCACACCCAAATCATGCAATGCTTTATTTGTCGTCGTTGTCATTATTCGATCACCTTGGGCACCAGGAACAGGCCGTCCTCGACGGCGGGCGCGCTGCGCTGATTCAGCTCACGTTGATTTGTCTCCGTGACCAGGTCTTCGCGCAGGCGCAAGCTCACTTCTTGCACCGCAGACAGCGGCGTGTAGAGCGGCTCAACGCCGCTGGTGTCCACCGCGCTCATTTGTTCGACGATGGAAAAGAAGCCATTGAGCTGGCCCAGCAGGGCGGCGCTTTCGGCCTCATGCAGTTCCAGCCGGGCCAAATTGGCGATACGGCTTACGTCTTGTGGGGTCAGGGCCATGGCAAACCAAAGGGGGTGAGTGGCAAAAAACAAAGCCCCAAGTCTAAGAACAAAGGGCCCGCGCTATGAAGAAATAGAGGGTGATCAGTTATTATCTATGCTTATCTCCATTGCAACGGGGCTGCGCAAGCTAAGCGGTACTTTTGAGTGCCGTACAGGCTCAGGCAGCCTCGCTGCATATGGCGAAGCCAAGTTTTTCTGTTTCACCACCCTTATCCCGCACTGGCTCACCACCAACAGCCCCGATCAACGCTTCAAGCGTGATGTGCCGGCGATCTCCAGCCCAAGGGCTCAGATGCCAAGCCCAGCGCCTTAAAAAATATCATGTTCGCCTCCCTGCGCCGCTATTTCTCCACCGACCTCGCCATTGACTTGGGCACTGCCAACACGCTGATTTACGTCCGCGGCAAAGGCATCGTGCTGGACGAGCCCTCGGTCGTTTCGATCCGCCACGAAGGCGGCCCCAATGGCAAGAAAACCATCCAGGCCGTCGGCAGTGAAGCCAAGGCCATGCTGGGCAAGGTGCCGGGCAATATCGAGGCGATCCGCCCGATGAAAGACGGCGTGATCGCCGACTTCACCGTCACCGAGCAGATGCTCAAGCAGTTCATCAAGATGGTGCACGACTCGAAGATGCTGCGCCCCAGCCCGCGCATCATCATCTGCGTGCCCTGCGGCTCGACCCAGGTGGAGCGCCGCGCGATCCGCGAATCGGCGCTCGGCGCCGGTGCCTCGCAGGTGTTTCTGATCGAAGAGCCGATGGCGGCCGCGATCGGCGCCGGCTTGCCGGTCAGCGAAGCCTCGGGCTCTATGGTGGTTGACATCGGCGGCGGCACGACCGAAGTCGGCGTGATTTCGCTGGGCGGCATGGTCTACAAGGGCAGCGTGCGGGTCGGCGGCGACAAGTTCGACGAGGCCATCATCAACTACATCCGCCGCAACTACGGCATGTTGATCGGTGAGCCCACCGCCGAAATGATCAAGAAGACCATAGGCAGCGCCTTCCCCGGCTCCGAGGTCAAGGAAATCGAAGTCAAGGGCCGCAATCTGGCCGAAGGCGTGCCGCGCAGCTTCACGATTTCCAGCAACGAAATCCTGGAAGCGCTGACCGACCCGCTCAATCAGATTGTCTCCGCCGTCAAGAACGCCTTGGAGCAGACGCCTCCGGAGTTGGGCGCCGACATCGCCGAGCGCGGCATGATGCTGACCGGCGGCGGCGCGCTGCTGCGCGATCTGGACCGCTTGCTGGCCGAGGAAACCGGTCTGCCGGTCTTGGTCGCCGAAGACCCGCTGACTTGCGTGGTACGCGGTTGCGGCATGGCCTTGGAGCGCATGGAGCGCCTGGGTTCCATCTTCACCTACGAGTAATGGGCGAAGGCCTACTGCGCGAAGGCCTGGCGTCGTTGGGCGGTGCGCGCAATCCTCACGTACAGGAAGTACGTTCCGGTTGCTGTGCTCCGGCCGCCTAGCCAAGCCTCCGCTCGCTACGGCCCGTGAGACTGCTTATGTCGAATCGAAACGTCCTGAAGCGCCATGTCCCTCGGCCCCTTTGATCGCGACACCCCTCCGTTCTTTCGTCAAGGCGCTTCGGCGCTGACGAAGCTGCTGCTGTGCGCGGCGCTGGCGCTGTTTTTGATGGTGGCCGATGCGCGTTTCAAGTTGACCGCGCCGGCGCGGGCCAGCATGGCCTTGGCTTTGCAACCCTTGCAGACCCTCTTGCTGGCACCGGTGGACGCTTGGGAAACGCTGCAAGACTATCTGCGCGGCACCGAGAGCGCGCGCGAGGCCGAGAACCTGGCACGACGCCAGCTAGTGCAACAGGCCGAACGCCTGAGCCGCGCCGAGCAGCTGCAGGCCGAGAACCAGCGCTTGCGCGCCTTGCTGGAGCTGCGCCCTGCCGTGCAGGTCAGCTCGGTCTCGGCCGAGGTGCTGTACGAGGCGACCGACCCCTATTCGCGCCGCGTCGTCATCGACCGGGGCAGCCGGCATGGCGTGCAGCCGGGCGCGCCGGTCATCAATGACAAGGGCGTGCTCGGTCAGGTCACCAGGGTTTACGGTCTCAGCGCCGAGGTGACCTTGCTGAACGACAAGGATGCGGCGATTCCGGTCTTGAACTCGCGCACCCAGCAACGTAACGCGGCATTTGGGCGCAGCGATGGCAATGGCATGGAGCTGCGCTTTCTGGCCGCCAATGCCGACGTCAAAGAGGGCGACGTTTTGGTAACGTCTGGCCTTGACGGTGTCTACCCACCCGGCCTGCCGGTCGCGCGCGTCAGCTTAGTCGAGCGGCGCGGCGATACCAGCTTTGCCAGCGTCGGCCTGCAACCCATCGCGCAGGCCGACAGCGCCCGCCATGTCTTGGTCCTGCAGCCGCTGGCCCAGCATGAGGCGGCACAGGCCGAAGCCGCTGCGGCGGCAGCCGCCGATGCAGCTTCTGCGGCGGCCAGCAAGAGCGCGCGCAAGGCCGCAGCGGCGGCGGCCAAAGGAGGCTCGAAATGATCATGCCGCGTGGCTCCGGCCAGCTCTTGATGCCGGCCAATCCGCTCTTTATTGGCCTCAGTTTGATCCTGGCGCTGATGGTCGATATGGTGCCGATCGGCCGTTCGCCCGCGATGCCCGATTTGCTGGCCGTGGTGCTGGTGTTCTGGGGCGTGCACCAGCCGCGCCGCATTGGTGTGAGCTGGGCCTTTGCCTTCGGTTTGCTGGTGGACGTTCACCATGGCGCCTTGCTCGGTCAGCATGCGCTGGCCTACAGCCTGCTCAGCTACGCGGCGGTCAGCCTGCACCGCCGCCTGCCCGGCTTTGGGCTGGTGACGCAGGCCTTCCATGTTCTGCCCCTGTTCATGGCGGCCCATGCGGTGTCGCTGCTGGTGCGCATGGTGGTGGGCGGCATGTGGCCGGGCTGGCAGCTGGCTTTGGCCCCGCTGTTCGAGGCGATGCTGTGGCCGCTGGCCACCGTCTTGCTGCTGGCGCCGCAGCGGCGGGCGCCGGATCGCGACGCCAATCGCCCCCTGTGAGTGCCCTTGTGAATCCCCTTGTGAGCGGCTCAGGGCTCCCGACATGACGGTGATGAAGAACATCCAGCAAGAGCTGGGCGGCTTTCGCTTGCGCTTGGTCGCGGCCGGCTTGTTTGTGCTCTTGTGCTTTGGCCTGTTGACGGCCCGCTTGCTGTTTTTGCAGGTCACGCAACATGACAATTTGCTCGACCGCGCCGAGTCCAATCGCACCACCATCGTCCCCATCGTGCCCAACCGGGGCCTGATCAAGGACCGCAATGGCGTCGTGCTGGCCAGTAACTACTCCGCCTACACGCTGGAGATCACGCCGGCCAAGGTCGATGATCTAGACGGCACCATCGACGCGCTGGCCCAGCTGATCGAGATCCAGCCGCGCGACCGCAAGCGCCTCAAGCGCCTGATGAGCGAGAGCAAGAACTTCGAGTCGCTGCCGATTCGCACCAAGCTCAGTGACACCGAAGTCGCCAAGTTCACCGCGCAGCGCTTTCGCTTCCCCGGCGTCGAGATCAAGGCGCGGCTGTTCCGCAACTACCCGCTGGGTGAGGTCGGCGCGCATTTGATCGGCTATATCGGCCGCATCAACCAGGCCGAGAAGAAGGCCATGGATGATTGGGAGGAAGAAGACTTCGCCAATTACCGCGGCACCGAGTACATCGGCAAGCTGGGCCTGGAACAGGCTTATGAGCGCGAGCTGCACGGCATCACCGGCTTCGAGCAGTTGGAGACCAGTGCCGGCGGGCGCGCCGTGCGCCGGCTCGCCCACAAGCCACCCACGCCGGGCAACACCTTGGTGCTGTCGATCGACATCCGCCTGCAAGCGCTGGTCGAGGAGTTGTACAAGGACCGGCGCGGCGCGCTGGTGGCGATTGACCCGCGCAATGGTGAGGTGCTGGCCTTTGTGTCCAAGCCGACCTTTGACCCTAACTTGTTTGTCGATGGCATCGACGCCGACAACTGGCGCGAGCTGAACGAGAACATCGACAAACCTTTGTTGAACCGGGCGATGCGTGGCACCTATCCGCCGGGCTCCACCTTCAAGCCCTTTATGGCGATGGCGGCCCTGAACTCGGGCAAGCGTTCGCCCAGCCTGATCATCCAGGACAACCTCACCTACAGCTTCGGCGGCCGCACCTTCGGCAGCCCCGAGGTGGACCGGCCCGGCCCTAAAGACATGCGTTTGGCCATCGTCAGTTCCAGCAATGTCTATTTCTACAGCCTGGCCAATGAGATGGGCGTGGACCTGATTCATGACGAGTTGGAACCGTTCGGCTTTGGCCGCAAGACCGGCATCGACCTGATCGGCGAGCTGACCGGTGATCTGCCGTCCACCGCCTGGAAGCGCACCCGCTTTAAAAAGCCCGAGCAGCAAAAATGGTATGCCGGTGAGACGATTTCGCTGGGTATCGGCCAGGGTTACAACAACTTCACCATGCTGCAACTGGCCACGGCCACCTCGACGCTGTCCTCCGCCGGCCTGCGCTACAAGCCGCGCTTGGTGCGCGAGATTCAGGACGTCGTCAAACATGAACAGCGCCGCGTCGCCAGTGACGCGATGACGCCCTTGCCGCTCAGGCCCGAACAGGTCGATGTGATTTTGAATGCTATGCATGGTGTGACGGTGGAAGGCACCTCGCGCGCTGTGTTTGCCGGCGCCGGCTACAAGAGCGGCGGTAAGACCGGCACCGCGCAAGCGGTGGGCTTGCGTGCCGGCGAAAAGTACAAAGACATCAAGGCCGATGAACGCAAGCGCGACCATTCGCTCTACGTCGCCTTCGCGCCTATCGAAGCGCCGACGATCGCGGTGGCGGTGATCGTCGAGAACGCCGGTTTCGGCTCCACCTCGGCCGCGCCTATCGCCCGGCGCCTGTTCGACTTTGTGCTGATGGGGCAATACCCGAGCGAAGAAGACATCGCCCTGACCCAGCAAGGCAAGACCACCGCACCGGTCGGCAAGCCGCGCCTGGCGACCGAGATCCCGCTGCCGGGCAATGCGGCCGATGTAGCGGCGGCAGCTTCGGCGGCCTCCGCCTCGGCTGCTGGTTCTTCTGCTTCTGCGTCTGCCCCCATGCCTTCCGCTTCAGCAGCTTCGGCAGTTCCGGCGATAGCGAGCACGCCGGCCGCATCCGCAGCCAGCAGGCCAGCCCTTCGGCCGGCCAGTGCCCCAAGAGCCGCTGTCCAGCCGCCCGCATCCGGAGCTTCGCGATGACCGACGTTTTCAAAAAGCCCAGTCTTTGGCAGCACCTCAAACCGATGTTCGCCGGCTTTGACATTCCGCTGCTGCTGGCCATCGCTTGGCTGGCCGGCATTGGCTTGATATCGATGTACTCGGCAGGTTTCGATCACGGCACCCGATTCGTCGACCATGGCCGCAATATGCTGCTGGCTTTCGGGGTCATGTTCCTGGTGGCGCAGCTGCCGCCGCAGCGCTTGATGGCGCTGGCGATACCGCTTTACACCGTGGGCATGGCGCTGTTGCTGGCGACGGCGCTGTTCGGCATCAGCAAAAAAGGGGCGACCCGCTGGCTCAATATAGGCATCGTCATCCAACCTTCGGAGTTGCTGAAGATTGCCACGCCGCTGATGCTGGCCTGGTGGTTCCAAAAGCGCGAAGGGGCGCTGCGTCTGGCCGACTTCATCGCCGCCTTTGTCTTGCTCTTGCTGCCGGTAGCCCTGGTGGCCAAACAGCCCGATTTGGGCACCGCCATCCTGGTCGCGGCGGCCGGCATCTATGTGATTTTCTTTGCCGGCCTGTCCTGGCGCTTGATCCTGCCGGCCTTTGTGCTCGGTGCAGCGGCCGTCACGGCGCTGATCATGAGCGAAGACGCCATCTGCCAGCCCGACGTGACCTGGCCGGTGCTGCGTGAGTACCAAAAGAACCGCGTCTGCACATTGCTGGACCCGACCAAAGACCCGCTGGGCAAGGGCTTTCACATCATCCAGGGCGGTATCGCGATCGGCTCCGGCGGCATCACCGGCAAGGGCTTTATGCAAGGCACGCAAACCCATCTGGAGTTCATCCCCGAGCGCACCACCGACTTCATATTTGCAGCCTTCGGCGAGGAGTTCGGCCTGGTCGGCGCGATGGCCTTGCTGGCGGGGTTTTCGGCCCTGATATTGCGCGGGCTGCTGATCGCCTCGAGCGCGCCGACCATGTTCGCGCGCCTGATGGCGGGCGCGGTGACGATGAGCTTTTTCACCTATGTCTTCGTCAATATGGGCATGGTCAGCGGCATCTTGCCGGTCGTGGGCGTGCCCCTGCCTTTCATCAGTTATGGCGGCACGGCGATGGTGATGCTGGGCATCAGTTTGGGGATGCTGATGTCGATCGCCAAGAGCCGGCGCTTCAATCAGTCTTGAGCGGCAGAGAACTTTTTACTGCGCGACCGCCATGCGTCGTTGGCCGGGTGCTCGAAATCCTCTCGTACAGGGAGTACGTTCCGGTTTCTGCGCTCCGTCCGCCTAGCCTGACGACCGCTCGCTACAAAAGTTCTCAGCCGCTAAGCCTAGTTCAGCGCCGCAGGCTCTAGCTTGTGGGCTCAATGGGATGAGCCTGTTCGCTCAGCGCAGGCTCTAGCTAAGCTCAATGGGATGAGCCTGGTCGCTCGGCGCAGGCTCTAGCTAAGCTCAATGGGATGAGCCTGAAAACGCACCGTGAACCGCGCACCGGGCCCCTGGCCCGCGGCATCGACATGACCCGGCCGGCGCTGGCGCGTGTCATCCAGGCTGACTTCGGCCTCATGCTGGCCGGCGATCTCGCGAACGATGGCCAGGCCCAGCCCTGAGCCGTCCACATTGGTGCCCAAGGCGCGGTAAAAAGGCTGGAAGACCTTCTCGCGTTCCGACTCGGGAATGCCCGGCCCGGTGTCTTCCACCTGCAAGACGCTGACCTGGCCGAACGGGTCTTCGACCACGCGCACGGTGACGGTGCCGCTCGTCGGCGTGTAGAGCAGCGCGTTGTCCACCAGATTGCGGATCAGCTCGCGAATCAACAGCGGGTGGCCGAGTACGCGCAGCCCGCATTGCTCTTCGGATGGCCCCTCATAGCCCAGATCAATGCGCTTATCGAGCGCGCGCGGGACAAAGTCGCGCACCGTCTCGATCGCCAGTTCGGCCAGATTGACCTCGCTGCGCCGCGCCGCATGTTCTTTGTCCTCGGCCCGCGCCATCGCCAGCAGCTGGTTGACCATATGCGCGGCGCGCTGGCTGCTGAGCGAGATCTGCTGCAGCGAGCGCTTCAGCTCGGCCGGCTCACTATGCCCCTCGTCGATCTGCGCTTGAGCGAACTCGGCTTGCGCGCGCAGGCCGGCGAGCGGCGTCTTCAGCTGGTGCGCCGCGTCGGCCAGAAAATGCTTTTGGCTGCTGATCGACTGATCCAGCCGCGCCAACAAATCATTGATCGCCCGCACCAGCGGGGCCACCTCATCGGGGATGCGCAGCTCGTCAATCGGGCTCAGGTCGGAGCTGTCGCGCGAGCGGATGCGGCGCTGCAATTCATTCAAGGGCGCAATGCCGCGCGCCAGCGCCAGCCAGACCAGCAAGACCGCCAGCGGCAGGATCACGAACTGCGGCAGGATCACGCCCTTGATGATTTCGTTGGTCAGGCGCGAGCGTTTGCCCAAGGTCTCCGCCACCTGCACCAGCATGGTCTTGGTCGAGCCGGCCATGCCCTCGGGCGCCACCCAGATATAAGCCACGCGCACAGCTTCGTTGCCAATTTCATCGTCCCTGAAATGCAATTCCCAGGGCACGATCACCTCGTCGTCGGGCGGCACCGGCAGCGCCGCATCACCGCTCAGCAACTCGCCTTTCAGGCCCAGCACCTGATAGAACACCGTGTCGGTTTCATCGGCACGCAGCAGCGCAGCGGCTTCCGGCGCCAAGGCGTATTTAGGCCGCCCGCCGCGCGGGGCGGGGTCCGCCGCGGCGACCTGCAGGCCCAGCGTGCGCGCCATCTCGCCCAGCTCGCGGTCATAGGGCTTGCTGGCAATCCCTTGCGCGACCAGCCAGGTCAGCGCGACGCTGATCGGCCAGATCAGCAGCAGCGGCGCCAGCATCCAATCGAGGATCTCGCCAAACAGCGAGCGTTGACCAGAGCTAGCCGGCATCGCGAACCGCTGCTTGACGGAGCTGTTGAGCAGGCATCAGCGGCTGGCTCAGGGGGCGATCTTTTCCAGGCAATAACCCAAACCGCGCACGGTGGCGATGCGGATTGGGCCTTGTTCGATCTTTTTGCGCAGCCGGTGGATATAGACCTCAATGGCGTTATTGCTAACCTCTTCACCCCACTCACACAGGCGCTCCACCAGCTGATCCTTGCTGACCAGACGCCCGGCGCGTTGCAGCAGTACTTCCAGCAGGCTCAGCTCGCGTGCCGACAGCTCTATCATCTGATCGTTGATGTAGGCGACGCGCCCGGTCGCATCAAAGCTCAGGGGACCATGCTTGATGACGCTGGAGGCGGTGCCCAGGCCGCGCCGGGTCAGCGCGCGCACGCGGGCTTCGAGCTCTTGCAGTGAGAAGGGCTTGGCCATGAAGTCATCGGCGCCAAAGTCCAGGCCCTTGACGCGTTGCTCGACGCTGTCGGCTGCCGTCAGAATCAAGACCGGCATCGAAGAGCCGCGCGCGCGCAGCTTGCGCAAAACCTCCAGGCCATGCAGCTTGGGCAGGCCCAGGTCCAGAATCACCAGATCGAATTCATGCGAGGCCAGGGCGGCGTCGGCCTCGCTGCCATTGCTGACCTGATCGACTGCGTAGCCGGAGGCGCGCAGCGAACGCAGCAGCGCGTCGGCCAGCACTTGATCATCTTCCGCAATCAGAATGCGCATCGGGTGTCTCCGTTCTTGATCTATGTTGAGCGCATTCTAGGAGGGCGCCGGTTGACGCGTGGTTTGGGGCATGGATTGCAGTTCGAGCGGCCTGGCCTCGCGCGCGGCCCGCGCAGCGCTCAATGCCGGCTAAGGGTTAGCCAGCAATGCCAAAGAGACGCGCATGATTTACATTCTGAAAGCGCTTTCATAAATACATCGGAGACCGAAACAATGCCCGCAAGTACCTGCTCGGAACAGCAGTCGCTGCTGCCGGGGCCGACGCGACGCGCCTGGCTGGCGGGGAGCGCCGCCGGTGCATGGCTGGCGCTGGGCACAGCGGGGCGGGTTGCGGCTGACGAGAAGATCACGCTGACCGTCGCCGCCTTCCCGCTGGTCGATGAGATCGCCCGGGCCGCCTTGCCCGCTTGGCAGCGCCTGCATCCGAATGTGGCTGTTGAGGTGCTCACCCGCCAATACGCCGACCACCACACGGCCATGAGCACGGCGTTGTCTACCGCGGCGCTGCTGCCCGACGTGCTGGCGCTGGAGTCCAGCAAGCTTGGCCGCTTCGCGCAAGGCGGCGGCCTGGAAAACTTGGCTCAAGCACCTTTCGCGCTAGACCGTTATCGGCCGCTGCTGGTGCCCTATGCCTATGACCAGGCCATCGCCCGCAACGGCGCCGTCGTCGCGGTGCCGACCGATATCGGCCCCGGCACCTTGCTCTATCGCCAGGACATCCTGGCCCTCGCCGCTGTCGATGCCGCTGAGTTAACGCGTTCCTGGGACGGCTATATTGCGGCCGGCGCCCGCATCAAGAAGCAGACCGGCGCCTTTTTTGTAGCCCATGTGCAGCAAATCAAAGACATCTTGATCCGCACCGGCATTGCGCCCGGCGAGGGCATCTATTTCGACCAGAACTCGCGGGTGCTGGTGCAGTCTGAGCGCTTTGTGCGCGCATTTGAGTTGGCGCTGAAGGTGCGCCGGCTAGGGCTGGACGCCCGCATCACCGCTTGGTCGAATGAATGGGCCGAGGGTTTCAAACGCGGCACGCTGGCCACCGAGTTGTCCGGAGCATGGTTGGTCGGCCAACTGAGCAACTGGATCGCGCCGCAAACGGCCGGCCTGTGGCGCGCCGCCGACCTGCCCGAGGGCGCCAATGCCGGCTACGGCGGCGCCTTCTACGCGATCCCGCGCAAGCTGGATGCCACCCGCAAGCTGCTGGCCTGGCAGTTCATCCAGCTGATGACGCTGGACCGCGAGCGTCAATTGACCGCCTTCAAAACGCATGATGCCTTCCCGGCGCTGCTGGCCGCGCATGAGGATCCGTTTTTTGACGCGCCAGTCGCATTCTTGGGCGGTCAGCCGGCGCGGCAGCTATGGCGCCAGGCTGCGCGCCGCATCAGCGCCGTGCCTGTGCACAAGCAAGACCCCTTCGCCGATGAAGTGATTGGAAGCGAACTCGATCATGTCTTGAACCGTGGCAAATCTATTCGCACCGCCCTCGCCGACGCCCAAGCCCTGCTTGAACGTCGTGCTCATCGATGAAACCACCCACACTCAGATCACCATGCCAACTGCCTCCTTGCAACTTTGCTCCGAACTCATCTTGCAGCGCCGCTGCTGGACGCCCTTGCTCGCCGGCCTGGCTCTCGTTGCCTGCGGTTCGGGCGGGGCTGATGTGGCGCCCGCGCCTGCTCAGACGCCGGCCCCAGCAGCACAAACGCTCAGCCTGCCGGCCGGCTATAGGCTGGTCTGGTCTGATGAGTTCGAGCAAGCCGGCCTGCCCGACCCGGCCAAATGGGTCTACGACACCGGCATGAACAAGCAAGGCTGGCACAACAAGGAACTGCAGTACTACAGCCATGCGCGGGCGGAGAACTCCGTCGTGCAAGACGGCAAGCTCGTCATCAGCGCGCGCTTGGAATCCTTGGACAAGCAGGCTGATTGGGGCGGCCAACGCTACAGCTCAGCGCGGCTGATCACCGCCGGCAAGGCCGACTGGACCTATGGCTTTTTTGAGATCCGCGCCAAGCTGCCCTGTGGCGTCGGAAGTTGGCCAGCGATCTGGATGCTGGCCAGTCAGGGCGAATGGCCAGCAGGCGGCGAGCTCGACATCATGGAACAGGTCGGCAAAGAGCCGGCCAAGGTCTTCAGCACCGTCCACACCACGGCCGGCAGCGGCGCGCATGGCAAGGGCGGCGAGACCCAGGTGCCTGACGCATGCAGCGCCTTTCACAACTACCAGATGCACTGGACGGCCGAACAAGTGAGCTTCGGCATTGACGGCAAGACCCATGCCGTCTATCCAAACCCCAAGACCGGCAAGGCCGCCTGGCCTTTTGATGCGCCGCAGTTCTTGATTCTGAATATCGCCATCGGCGGCGATCTGGGCGGGCCGGTCGATGACGCCGCCTTGCCGATCCGTATGGAAGTCGAGCATGTGCGCATCTACCAGCAGGCCAAGTAAGCGGCGGCGCGGCTTGGCTGGCTTGATCACGATCGGGCTGCTGCTGACCATGGCCGTGCAAGGGCAAGCGGCGACGGTCGAGATCAAACCGCGCGGCAGCCAAATTGCCGGCCCGGCACAAGAGGACCGCGGCGAGCCCGACTGGCAGGCGCGCATGAACAACTGGCAGCGTGACAGTGCCGGTGAGTTTGAGCCCTGGCTGCAGGCGATGCGGGCTTGGCGCACGCAGCAGCTCAAAGCGATGGCCTATGACGACGCGCAGTACCGCCGCCCCGAGTTGCTCTGGACGCAGCGCAATTTTGTGCAGCCGCAGGCGATGATGGAGGACCGCTATCTATACGACCCACAAGCGCGGCGCTACACACCCGAGCGCTACCTCGCCGACCTGAATCAACGTTATGGCGGCATCGACAGCGTGCTGCTGTGGCCGGTCTATCCGAACCTCGGCATCGATGACCGCAACCAATGGGATATGTTGCGCGACCTGCCCGGCGGTCTGCCGGCGCTGCGCCAACTGGTCAAGGACTTTCAAAGCCGAGGCGTGCGCGTGCTGTTCCCGCTGCTGCCCTGGGACCAGGGCTCGCGCGACGAAGGCCGGCCCATGCCCGAAGCCATCGCCGCGCTGCTGGCCGAGATCGGCGCCGACGGCATCAATGGCGACACCATGGACGGCCTACCGCTGGCTTACCGCGAGGCAGCGGACGCGAGTGGCCGGGCGCTGTTGCTGCAACCCGAGCTGTCCTTCAAGGACGAGGCGATGCTGGCCTTCAATCAGCAGAGCTGGGGCTATTGGGAGACGCCGTTTGTGCCCATGGTCAGCAAATGGAAGTGGTTAGAGCCGCGCCATCTGATCCATGTCAGCGACCGCTGGGCGACCGACCGCCACAACATCATGCAGGCGGCTTTTTTTAACGGCGCCGGCATCCAGAGCTGGGAGAACATCTGGGGTTGGTGGAACCAATTCACGCCGCGCGATGCCGAGGCCCTAAGACGCATCGCGAGCATCTACCGCGCCGTGCCCGATTTGCTGAGCAGCCCGGATTGGGTGCCGCATCTGCCGACGCAGCACTATGGCGTCTTCGCGAGCAGCTTTTCAGGCAGCATTGCAGGACAAGGCCGCACGCTGTGGACGCTGGTCAACCGCAATGCCTTTGCGCTCGATGAGGCCATCATCAAGCTGGCACATCGGCCGGGGCGGCGCTATTTCGATCTGTGGCGCGGTGTGGAGCTAGCGGCCAAGGTCAGCGGTTCCGAGGCTGTATTGAGCTTCGAGATAGAGCCGCTCGGCTACGGTGCGGTGCTCGGGCTGGACGTGGGCGCATTGCCGGCCGATCTTGCGGCATTCTTGACAGCGCAGCAGGCTCGGGCCAGCCAGCCCTTGAGCGCCTACTCCGCCGAATGGAAGCCGCTGCCGCAGGCGATGCTGCCAATAGCCGCTACAAGGCCTGCCAGCCAGGCGCCTAGCGGCATGGTGGCGATCCCCGCTGGCGAGTTTGACTTCCGCGTCACCGGTGTCGAGATCGAGGGCGAGAACCGCCCCGGCATGGATGTGCAATACCCCTGGGAGGCTTTGCCCCGCCGCGCTCATCTGCACCGCATGGCGCTCAAGCGCTTCTTCATCGATCGCCACCCGGTCACCAACGCCCAGTTCAAGGCCTTCATCGATGCTGCCGGCTACCGGCCCGCCGATGCACACAACTTCCTGAAAGCATGGGGCGGGCGCAGCCCAAAGCCGGGCGATGCCCAGCGCCCCGTCACCTGGGTGTCGATCGAAGACGCGCGCGCCTATTGCCAATGGGCCGGCAAGCGCTTGCCGCATGAGTGGGAATGGCAGTACGCGGCGCAAGGCAGCGATGGCCGGCAATACCCCTGGGGCAATCAATGGCTGGCCGCCGCTACGCCCGCGCCCGCCACCGAGCGAGACATGCCGCCGCCCGCGCCGGTGGGTACACACCCCTTGGGCGCCAGCCCGTTTGGGGTCGAGGACATGGTGGGCCTGGTCTGGCAATGGACCGATGAATTCGCCGACGAGCACACCCGCGCGGCGGTGCTGCGCGGCGGCAGCTACTATCGGCCCCAAGGCTTGCACTGGTACTTTCCGTCCGCCTTGAAGCTGAACGAACATGGCAAATACCTGCTGATGGCGCCTTCCAAAGACCGGGCCGGCACCATCGGTTTTCGCTGTGTGATGGATGGGGGTTGAAGCCGCTATTTTTTGAAAGGCTGGAACTGTTCGATGTGGAAGATGAAGACCGCCCAGGCCTTGTTCCTGGCCACCGCTTTGCTGAATCTAACGGCCTCTGCCCGTGGTGCGGAAGGCCAGCCCTTTCAATGGCCCAAGGGCGAGCGCGCGGCGGTCAGCCTGGCCTATGACGACGCGCTGAACAGCCAGCTCGACAACGCCATTCCGGCCTTGAATCGGGCCGGCTTGCGCGGCAGCTTTTACTTGACGCTGAGCAGCGATGTCGTGAGCCGTCGCATGAGCGAGTGGCGCGCCGCGGCCGCCGCCGGCCATGAGCTGGGCAATCACACGCTGTTTCACCAATGCTCCCGCGCCGGGTCTGAGCGCGCCTGGGTCAGCGAAGACAACGATCTTGACAAGATCAGTGCCTCTCAACTGGCCGCGCAGATTCGCGTCGGCAACACCTTGCTGCGGGCAATTGACGGCAAGACTGAGCGTAGCTTCACCGCGCCCTGCACCGAGCATTTGGCCGGGGGCCAGAACTATCTGACGCTGATCAAGGGCGACTTTGTCGCCATCAAGGCCAAGGTCGGTGGTGTTGTGCCCGATATGGCCCAGCTCGACCCCTATGCGGTCAGCGTCTTCGTCCCGCTAGATGCCAGCGGCGCGCAACTGATCGCGCTTGTCGACCAGGCGGCCCAGGCCGGCACGATGATCAACATCACCTTTCATGGCATAGGTGGCGATCACCTCAGCGTGTCAACACAGGCGCACGCAGAACTGCTCAGTTACCTCGCGGCACGCCGTGATGTCTTCTGGATTGACACGTTTGTGAACATCATGAAGTATGTGAAGGGTATGCAGGGCGTGAAGGTGATGGGCTCACGCTGAGTCAGGCCATCAGCGCCTGGGCTGAACTGATTCGAGCAGCCATCAATAAGTGCAACACAAACCGGGAAGCAAGCGCGTGAAATTCGAAGTATCCAATGAAAGCAATCCTGCAGTCTTTGATGCGTTGGTTGACGGCGTCAGGGCCTATAACCATGAACTGCTGGGTAAGGAGCTGTCGAAGCCGCTTTGCGCAGTCGGTCGGGACGACGCGGGCAAGCTCTTGGGCGGTGTTGCCGGGCGGACGATATACAAACAGTTTTTGATCGAAGTGGTCTGGGTGGATAAAGCCGCGCGTGGAAGCGGCTTGGGCCGCAGACTGATGGCCTTGGCGGAAACCGAGGCGCGGCAGCGGGGCTGTGTGGCCGCCCAGGTGGACACGCTCGCTCTGCAGGCGCCCGACTTTTACGGCAAGCTTGGATTTGAAGTGATTGGTCGGGTCACAGGCATTCCGGGCATTCCCGAGCGCGTATTTTTGCTCAAGCGCTACCAGTGAAACGCAAGAGGCGTTGAACCGCTAGGCTGGGGTCGACGCTCGAATTATTTGGCTGATTTCAGCCCAGCAAACAAGCATCCGCACCAAAGCGCAGCGCCGCCGCTGCGTCCACATCCAGGCCAACCCGCTGCCCGGCTTGAATGCCGCTGTGGCCCGCGCCGACCTTGGCGCTGAGCAGATCGGGCATGCCTTCGATGCGCAGATACAGAATCGAGCTGTCGCCCAGATGTTCGGCCAACTCGACCTGGGCCGGGATGCCTAGCTCGGCGGCGACCAGGCGCACATGCTCGGCGCGCAAGCCCACGCGCTTGGCCGCCATGTCATTGCTGTTCGCCAGCAGTTTTGCCCATAGGCCTTGGTGCGCCGCACTGGCCGCCCCTGCCACGGGTCGGTCAATGAAATTGATGCGCGGCGCGCCGATAAAGGCGGCGACGAACTCATTCGCCGGGCGCTCGTAAAGCTCCAGCGGCGCACCGAGTTGCTCGATGCGGCCCTGGTTGAAGACCGCGATGCGGTCGCCCATGGTCATGGCCTCGACCTGATCATGGGTCACGTAAATCATCGTCGTGCCGAGTTCCTTGTGCAGCCGCGACAGCTCGATGCGCATATTGACGCGCAGCGCGGCGTCCAGATTGGACAAGGGCTCATCGAATAAAAAGACCTTGGGCTTGCGCACGATGGCGCGGCCAATCGCGACCCGCTGGCGCTGGCCGCCGGACAGCTCCTTGGGATAGCGGCCGAGCAGATCGGTGATGCGCAAGACTTCGGCGGTGCGGCCCACCTGGGCCTCGCGTTTTGCCTTGGACTCGCCCGCCATCTTCAGCGCGAAGCCCATATTCTCGGCCACCGTCATATGCGGGTACAGCGCATAACTCTGAAACACCATGGCGGCACCCCGGTCGGCCGGGCGCACCTCATTGGCGCGCACGCCGGCAATCTGCAGCTCGCCGGCGCTGATCTCTTCCAGCCCGGCGATCATGCGCAAGGTGGTCGACTTACCGCAGCCCGACGGCCCGACAAAGACCATGAACTCGCCGTCGCGCACCTCCAGATCGATGCCTTTGATGATCTCGATCTTGTCGTAGCTTTTGCGGATGCCGCGCAGTGAAACCTGTCCCATTTTCTCGTCCTCAGAACTGTTTTCTTTGCGCTTGCAAGAAGTCGCGGTACCAGAGCGCGCTGTCTTTGAGTGTGCGTTGCTGGGTTTGGTAGTCGACATGCACGATGCCGAAGCGCTTCTCGTAGCCCGAGGCCCATTCAAAGTTGTCCATCAGGCTCCAGACCATATAGCCGCCCATGTCGACACCCTGGCGCATCGCCTCCGCCACCGCATCGATGTGACGCGCCAGATAGTCGAGGCGATCCTGGTCATGCACTTGGCCGTTGACCATTTGGTCCTTGAAGGCGCCGCCGTTTTCGGTCACGAACAGCGGCGGCACCGGGTAGTCGCGCTTGAGGCGCAAGAGCAGCTCGGTCAGCCCTTCGGGGTAGACCTCCCAGCCCATGTCGGTGACAGGTAAACCGGTGCTGCCGGCCTTGTAACTCTTGTCGGCGCTGACGACCGAGTGCGAGTAATAGTTGACGCCAAGGAAGTCCATCGGTGCGGCAATCAACTGCATGTCGTCGGCTTCGATCTCGGGTGCATCGCCGCCCAGGTCGGCCAGCACATCGGCCGGATAAGCGCCCTTGAAAAGTGGGTCCAGATACCAGCGCAGCAGGCGGCCGTCTTCCAAGCTGGCCTGCGCGCGGTCGGCGGCCGTGTCGGTAGCCGGGTGCATGGGCGCCAGATTCAGCACGATGCCCAGCTTGGCGCTAACGCCCTGTTCGCGCAGCGCCCGCAGCGCCAGGCCGTGACTGAGCAGCAGGTGATGCGAAACCTGCGCGGCGGTCTTGCGGCTCTTGATGCCGGGGGCGAAGATACCGGCTTCATGGCCAAGCGTCGCGACCACCCAGGGCTCGTTATGCGTGGCGATCGAGGCCAGGCGGTCGCCCAGGCGAGCGTTGATGCCGAGCGCGTAGTCGACAAAGTGCTGCGTGGTGTCGCGGTGAGCCCAGCCACCGGTGGCTTGCAAGGCGTCCGGCAGATCCCAGTGGTTGAGCGTCAGATGAGGCTGCTGGCCGCGCGCCAGCAAGCCGTCGACGATGCGCTCGTAGAAGTCCAGTCCTTTCTCGTTCCAGGCGCCGCTGCCGGAGGGCTGCACGCGCGGCCAGGAGACCGAGAAGCGGTAGGCATTGACGCCCAAGGCGGCAATCATGTCCAGATCTTCGGCCCAGCGCTGGTAATGCTGGCAGGCGATGTCGCCATTGCTGGCGTCGGCGATCGCGCCGGGTTTTGCACAAAAGCTGTCCCAGATCGAGGGGCCTTTGCCGTCGGCGGCGCTTGCACCTTCGATCTGAAAGGCGCTGGTGGCCACGCCCCAGACAAAGTCGGGCGGGAAGACAGAGTTCTTTTTATTGCTCATGGGCAGAGGAGGCGGGAGGAGAGTTAGGCGGCGTGCGTCTACTTGACGGCGCCTACGGTGAGACCGGAAATCAGCTGCCTGGACGACATGACGAACAGCACGATCAAGGGCAGCGTGGCGATGGCCGAGCCGGTCATCAGCGCACCCCATTCGGTGTCGACCGGGCTTTGCAGGCTGCGCAGCGCCAGCGGCAAGGTGTACATATCCGGCGAGCGCATCACGATCAGTGGGCCGATGAAGTTATTCCAGGAGGCGATGAAGGTGATCAGACCCAAGGTGCCCAGCGCCGGTTTGAGCAGCGGCAAGACGATGCGAAAGAAGATGCCGAACTCGCCGCAGCCGTCCATGCGTGCCGCTTCGACCAGATCGCGCGGAATCGAGGTCAAGGCGAACTGCCGCATCAGGAAGATGCCGAAGGCGCTGGCCGCGCCGGGGATGTAGAGCGCGCGCGGCTGGTCGATCCAGCCCAGCATGTCCATGATCATGAAGGTCGGGATCATGTTCATAAAGGTCGGCAGCAGCATCGTGCCCATCACCAAGCCGAACAGCGCCTTTTTGTAGCGGAACTCGAACATCGCGAAGGCATAGCCGCCCATGGCGCAGAACAGCAGGGTCAGCAGTGTCGAGGCGAGGCCGACATAAATGCTCCATCCCAGATTGCGCCAGAAGGGGATGCGCTTGGTCAGGATGGCCAGGTTGTTGAGAAAGTCATCGCCGAAAAACATCGGCGGCGGCATGCTGAAGATCTCGCCGCGCGAATGGGTGGCGAACACAAACATGAAATAGAAGGGCGCCAGCATGATGAGCATGCCGAGGCCGACCAAGCCGTAGGCAGCCCAGGGTGCGAGTTGGTGCTTGGAGCTTGTTTGCATATCAAAGGCTTTCTTCAAGCGCCGCGCTGGCGAAACGCGCGGTTGGTCAGCCAGGTCAGCAGGCCTACCAGCAGAAAGAGCAACCAGGACATCGCGCTGGCCGCACCAAAATCATTGAAGTCAAAAGCCATGCGGTAGAGGTAGATGGCCGTCGTCATGCCGGCCTGGTCGGTGCCGCCACGGCCATTGGTGAGGATGAAGGGTTCCTCGAACAGCTGCAGGCCGCCGATCACGCTCAGCGTGACGCCGAAAAATATCATCGGCTTCAGGCTGGGCAGGGTGATGTGCCAGAACTGCTGCAGCCGGCTGGCGCCATCCATGCGGGCGGCTTCCATGATGTCGGCGGGGATGGTCTGCAGCGCGGCCAGATAGAGCACCACATTGAAGCCGACATAGCGCCAGAACACGATCATCGCAATCGCGGGTTTGAGCGCATCCGGGTTGTTGAGCCAGTCGATCGCCGCAGCCGGCATCAGCCAGCCGACTACCGGCAGCTCGCGCAAGGCCGCGATGACGCCATTGATCAGGCCGTAGTCGGTCGAGAACAAAGAGCTGAACAGGATCGCGATCGCCACCGTCGAGGTGATGTAGGGCATGAAGTAGGCGCCGACGACGCCGTTGCGAAGGCGCTTGAACGAGGCATGGATGAAGCAGGCCAGCGGGATCGCCACCAGATGCTGGGGCACGCCCGAGGCCAAGGCCAGCCAGGCGGTGTTCTTCAGCGACTTCCAGAACCATTCGTCTTGCAGCGCGAAGGCGAAGTTGTCGAGGCCAACGAAGTTCATCGCCGTCAAGCCGCTGGTCGGCTCCCAAGTCTGGAAGGCCAGGTAGAGCGAGAAGCTCAGCGGGAACATGCCGAAGATCAGAAACAGCAGCACGAAAGGTGCCAAGAACACATAGGGCGCCCAGCGTGGCGGCAGGCGCAGGAAGGCAGGTAGCTTCATCGTGAGGGTCCTGACGCTTTACTTAACGGGTGGCGCGCTGCTTCAGCAGGCGTTCGGCATCGGCCAGCGCGGTGTGGATGTCTTTGCCGCGCTCCAGCACCTTGTCGAGTTCGGTGTCTATGACTTCCTCGGCAAACGCGTCTTGCTTGTGCACATCCACGGCCTTGATACGGCGAGCCGCGTCGCGCCAGCCCATCCGCGCGGTCTGACCGCCCAGGAAGGCAATCGGCTGCTCGAAGAAGGGGTCGTCATGCGCTTCCAGCAAGGCTGGGAAGGCGTCTTGCGCCTTGAAGGCGCGCAGCTGTATCTCCCGGTTCAGGGTCAGGAACTGAATCAGGTCCCAGGCCAAGGCTTTGTTGGCCGGGTCGGCCTTGCGCGGCAATGCAAAGAAAGTGCCGCCGTAGGCCGCAAACGCGCCCTCGGGCAGTTGCGCGGCACGCCACAGGCCGGCGGTGTTGGGGGCCAACCAGGTATTCAAGTGGCCGGCCAGCCAGGCGCCGGTCAATTGGGTGGCAATGCTGCCGCGCTTGAAGCCCTCGGTCCAGTCGGCCGACCAAGCCAATACCCTTGCGTCCAGCTTGTGCTGGCGCACCTCGCGGGCCAACTCGAAAGCCCGCACAAAGCGCGGTGAGGCGACCAGCACACGCGACTGATTGTCAAAGTACAGCCCTTCGCCGGGCTGTATGCCGGTGCGGATCAGGATGTTCTTGATATCGCGGGCATGGGCCAAGAGGAAGCCGCCGCTGCTGGCCTTGATCTTGATGCCGGCCGCGACATAGCTGTCCCAGCTTTGCGTGAGCTCAGCCTCGCTGACGCCGGCCTTGGCCAGAACATCTTTGCGGTAGAGCAAGGTCCCGGGGCCGATATCGGTCGGCACCGCCACCACCTCGCCGCGCCGGTTGCTCGCCTGCTGGTAGGCATAGGGTACAAAGCGGCTCTTGAAGCGAGCGATCTCGTAGGGCGGGCGGGTTAAGTCTTCCAGACCGAAGCCCGGCGAAAAGCGCCCCAGATAACCAACCTCTAGCGCCATCACATCGGGCAGGTAGACCGCCGTCGACAAGGCGGTGGTCATGGCGGTGTGGTGATCGGCAAATTGGCGGCTGACGACCTTGACTTCGACATTGGGATGCAGGCGCTGCCAAGCCGGCAGCGCCGCCCGGACGATTTCGTCCACGGCCGGGTAGGCGGCCACCACCAGCTGCTGCGCCGCCGACGCGCTGAGTGGCAGCGCCAGACTGAGCAGCCCGAGCAGCATTGACAACGCTGTCAACTTTGGCTGCGTCAGCCGGTGATTCAGCCAGGCGCGCCAACCGACACGCTTGTTCATTTTCATTGCCTGCTTGTCTCCACCTTGAATCAGCCATCATGGGCGATCCGGTCAGTTATTTGGGGGTTTAGGCGCTTTATGAAAGCGCTTTCAGAATGTAATTGAGCCCACTCAGCCTGTCAACAAAGGGTAAGTGCGGGGGTGCTGCTTTGGCGCGGGCCAAGCAATGGCCGCGCCGGTGGCTCACAGCTTGGGCAACAGCGCTCTGGTCGAGCCGCGCACCGTCAAGCGGGGTTCCGGCAGGCTGGCCTGCGGCTGTTCGCCCGCCAAGAGCTGCAACAGCGCAGTGGCCGCCAAGCTGCCGAGCTCATAGGCCGGGTGATGGATGGTGGTCAGCGGCGGCACCGAGTGGGCTGCGCCGGCCACATCATCAAAGCCAACCAGCGAGACTTCATCCGGCACATGCAGGCCATGGCGATGCAAGGCCAGGGCCGCACCAAAAGCCATTTGGTCATTGGCAGCAAAGATCGCGCTGAATGGCCGGCGGCCTGCAATCAACTGCTCCACCGCGAGCAAGCCGCTTTCTTCGCTATACATGCCCTGCAGCACCAGCTCGGCTTGGAAGGCTACGCCCGCTTCGGTCAGCGCGGCGCGGTAGCCGCGCAAACGCTCCAGCGCATCGGGATGGTTTTCCGGCCCGGCGATAAAGGCAATTTCGCGGTGACCTTGGGCGAGCAGATGAGCAGTTGCCAGTCTTGCGCCTTCGAAGTTATTGAAGTCCAGCGAGAACAGCCCCGGCGCGACCAGGCTGCGGCCGGTGACGACCACCGGCAAGGCCTTGGCCAGCGTCTTCAGCGACTCATCGCTGAGCCGGCCGGTCAGGATGATGAAACCGTCAACGCGGCGCGAACGCAGCACTTCGATGCAGCGGGCTTCTTCTTTGGCGTTCCAATGGCCGCTGACAAACAGCGGGCTGTAGCCAATCTTGTTCAGCTCTTCTTCGATGCCGCGCAGCGCGATGCCGTAGAAGGGGCTGTCGATCGCCTGGGTGATAACGCCCACACTCAGCGTGCGCCCGCCCGCCAGGCCGCGCGCCATCGGGTTGGGCACAAAGCCCAGCTCGGCGATCGCTTGGTCCACTGCCGCACGCTTCTCGGCGCTGACCACGGCCGTGCCATTCAAGATGCGCGACACTGTGCTGGGAGAAACGCCGCAGGCCTCGGCCACCATGCCCAACGTGACCTTGGGGTCGTGGCCGGATGCCGTGTTGCGTGTGGATTTGCGTTCTTTCGGGCTGCTCTTCATGGCCTGCGGTCGGTGGTGGCCTCGCAGTTTAAGGGTTTCGCCGGGCCGCCTCTGCCACGCTTACCCGATCAAGGCTTGGCCAGCTCTCCGGGCGGCTTACGGGCCAGCTGCGCCGAATGCAAGGGATTCAGACGCCGCATCGCCATCGGCAGCTGCGTGCCAGGCGCCACCGGGTCGGCGCCGTCGATCAGCAATTGCTTCAGCTGCGCCACCGTCAACGCGGGCCATTGGCTCAAGAGCTTGGCCGCGACATTGCTGACTTCGGGGGCAGCCATGCTGGTGCCCGACATGGCCATGGTTTGCTCGCCCGGTATGGCGCTGAGCGTCGCGTCGCCCAGCGCATACAGATGCACCGCCTCGCCGTAATTGCTGAAGCCGGTGACATGCCCGGCGTGATCCAGCGCGCCCACCGCCAGCAAATTGGCCGCGCCCAGGCTGGCAGGCCAAAAGCGCGAGGCGGCCGGGCCCATATCGCTGTTCTCATTGCCCGCACCGGCCACAAACAAGGTCTCCGGACAGGCCGCCATCAGCGCCAGCATCTGCTTGCGCAAAGCCCGCTCCTGCTCGGCTTGCATGCCAATGCCGGGCAGGCCCCAGCTCATATTGACGATGCGAATCTTGTTGTCGCGGATGAAGGCCGCGATCTGCCCAAAGTGCTTCTGCATGGCGCCACGTTTTTCAACAAAGGCAGGTTTGAAGAACTCTGACCCCGAATGAATGGCCAGCAGTTCGGCATGCGGGTTGCCGGCCATTGCGATGCCGGCGACATGGGTGCCATGCATGCGAGGGCCAGCCCGATACAGCTGTATCTGCAGCCGCATATACGCCTGCGCCTCTGCGTCGGGCTTGTTCTGATACCGCTCCGGCAACTGCATGAGATGGGCGTCGTAAGCCTCTCTCGCAGCGCTTTTGCGGCCCATCCTTTCGTCCTCAAGACCCTTCACCAGCAGCCACGCCTCTTGCCGGCTCAGGCCCGGCACGACCGGATCGACGATACAAAACTCGTTCGCGTGCTCGGTCAGCATCAAACAGGCCTGAGAGGGGTGTTTGAAAGCGCTCAGCTCAACGCCATCGGGCTCCCAAATGGCCATGCGCACCGGGTGGCCCGGCCCTTCGGGCAAGGATTTTGTACGCGCAGCCCAAAAATCTTCTCCGGCCGGCTGTGCCGCCAGGAAGCGTGCAATGCCGCGCTCGAAAGCTGCTGCGCGGGGCTGCAGCATCTCGGCATTGAAGCGGGCGTTGATGATCATTTCCGCCAACGTCCGGTCGTCGGGGCGCTTCGGGTTGCCGGGCTTGAAGGTGTCGTAGGAATGAGTCCAGCCAAGGGCGAGCTTGTCAATCGGAGAAAACTGCCAGCTCGAAGCGATTGCATCGAGACTCGCTTTTGCCGCCGGCCAAGGCTGTGACTTGAGGCGCTGCTGCAGCTCGGCGTCCCACTGGGCTTCGCTCCACGCTTTGCCTTCGCCACTTTGCTGCGCCGCTGCCAACAACTGCTCGACCCACAGCAAGCCAGGGCGCAACTCCAGCTTGGCGCTGCCGGCCCGAGCTTGCTCGATGAGGCGCAGCGCCTCATTGGGCCGCCCGCGCAGCAGCGCCAGCCGTGTCCGCAAGGCCGTGATGGCGCCAAGTTGAGCGCCGTTGTGGGGGTTGGCAGCAGCCTGCATCAACTTCAGCTGGCGTTCGGTCCAATCCAGCATCGGCGCCAGATCGGCCAGTGGCGCGCTCAGATAGTGGCTCGGTGGCATGCTGAGGCCCGCATTGGCGGAGGCCAAGTTTGCTGCCCAAGTCTTCTGTGCAATGGCAGCGAATGCAGCTAAAGCCAGGGCCACGGCGAGGCGGCGCCAAGCCAAGCGATGGAGCTTGCTTCTCATCTCGGTCATTGCACACTCACTTGTTCAGGCAGTTTCGAGCGTTAGCATTGTGGCAGAGGCTCAAGCGCCAAGGCTTTGGCAGAATGGCGGCCGCTGTCCTGCCGGGCAATTCCTGTTTGTTCACCGTAAGTTTTTCCAAGTTCCTGCTCTTGCTCAATTCGCCCCGCCTGCGCCAGCCACTCGCTGCCCTGATTGTCATTCTCCCCGCTCTGTTCATGCACTCAAAGTCGGCCCAGGCCTGGGGTGCCGATGGCCACCGCCTGATTGCTAACTTGGCCGAGCAAAACCTCAACGCCGGCGCGCGCGCCGAGGTGGCGCGGCTGCTGGCGCTGGAGCCGGGCAGCACCTTGGCCTCGGTGTCGACCTGGGCGGATGAGCACCGCTCGCCGCAGACCGGGCCCTGGCATTACGTCAACTTTCCACGCGATGCCGATTGTCTGTATGAGCCGCTGCGCGACTGCGAGGGCGGGGCCTGCGTGGTGGCCGCCATCCAACGCCAAAGCAGCGTGCTGCGCTCCAGCGCCGCCGATGATGAGGCGCGGCTGAAGGCGTTGAAATATGTCGTCCACCTGGTCGCTGATGTGCATCAGCCCTTGCATGCCGGCTTTGGCGATGACAGGGGCGGCAATAGCTATCAGCTGCAAGGCTTTGGGCGCGGCACCAATCTGCATGCCTTGTGGGACTCGGGCCTGATCCTGAATCGCCCCGGCGCGCTGGCGGCCTTGCAAGCGCAACTCAGCGAAGCCAAGCCGCTGAAGGTCGAGATGTCAAAGTCGGCCGGCGGCGCCGCGCAATGGGCCAGCGAGTCTTGCCGCATCGCCAGTGCGCCGGACTTCTACCCCGATGGCCACAAGGTCGATCAGGCCTACGCCGACGCGCATGAGCCCCAGCTGCTGGCGCAGTTGCAGCTGGCGGCACAGCGCCTGGCCGAGGTCTTGAACGAGAACCTGGGCAAGAAGGCCGAAGTTCGGGCGGCACAGTTGTAAATCAACAGAGGGCTGAGCCGCCCACCTGGGGCAGGGGGAGCAGGGGAAGAAGGGGAAGAAGGGGAGAAAGGCCACCGGGATGGTGTCGTCGCGGTCTTCAGTGCCGCGCGAGCACGGGCCTGGATGCCAAAGAGGTGTCATAAACATTGCTTAGCATTCCGGGCTTCGCGCATCCGCTGGCCGGATGGCCGCGAATCCAGGCGGACCTTTTTGCAATGCCTCCTCTGTCTCCATCGATGAATTCCGCCATGCCCTCCCTCGCCAAGACCGCTCTCGTATCTCTGCCGCTGAGCCTGCTGGCGCTCGCCTGCCAACAGGCGGCTGCCGAAGAGAAGAAGGCCGGCAGCGAAGCCGGCGAAGCCACGCAAAGCCTGGCGCCGGTGCTGGTGATAGGCAATTACATCAACGGCGTCGGCAGCTCCGACGCTGCATCGCAAGGCGCGGTCAGCGCACGTTTGATCGAGAGCCGCCCGACTCTCAGGCCGGCCGAGCTCTTGGAGTTTGTGCCCGGCGTGATCGTCACCCAGCACAGCGGTGGCGGCAAAGCTAACCAGTATTTTCTACGGGGCTTCAACCTCGACCATGGCACCGACTTCGCCACCTTTGTGGACGGCATGCCGGTCAATATGCCTACCCATGCGCATGGCCACGGCTATAGCGATCTGAACTGGTTGATCCCGGAGCTGGTCAACCGCATCAGCTACAAAAAAGGCCCTTACTTTGCCGATGTGGGCGACTTCGGCTCGGCCGGCGCGGCCCGCTTTGAGCTGAGCGAGCGCATGCCCGCCGGCTTGGCCGAATTGACGCTGGGCCAGAACGGCTATCGGCGCGCCTTGCTGAGCAAGTCGCTCGAACTGAGCGGCGGCGATCTGCTGTATGCGCTGGAGGCCTCGCACAATGACGGCCCCTGGGAGAACCCGGAACACCTGCGGCGCAAGAACGGCGTATTGCGCTACAGCTTTGGCCCGGCCGAGCAGCGCAGCAGCATCACCGCAATGGCCTACGAGGCCGACTGGAACTCGACCGACCAGATCCCGCTGCGGGCGGTGAATGCCGGTTTGGTGGGCCGCTACGGTGCGCTGGACCCCAGCGACGGTGGCCACACCTCGCGCCTGAGCCTGTCCTTCACGACCGAGCGCAAGGCCGAGGACGGCGGCTTCAAGTTCAATGCCTATGCGATCAAGTCCAGACTCGATCTGTTCTCCAACTTCACCTTTTTTCTTGAGCATCCGGTGGACCTGGACCCCAGCCTCAAGCATGGCGACCAGTTCGAGCAGGCCGAGCGGCGCCAGGTTTACGGCCTGGCCGGCAGCCGCAGCTGGAACCTCACGCTGGCAGGGCTGGAAACCAGCAACACGGTCGGCCTTCAACTGCGCCATGACCGCCTGAACCCGGTCGGGTTGTATGAGTCGGTCGCGCGCGAACGGGTCGGTGTCATCCAGGAAAGCAATGTGCGCCAAACCTCGGTCGGCCTGTTTGCAGAGAACTCCACCCAATGGCTGCCTTGGATGCGCAGCGTGGCCGGCCTGCGTTTTGACCGGCTGGATCTGAAGGTCAGCAGTTCCATCGCGGCCAATAGCGGCACCGAGCAAGCCCATCTGAGCAGCCCCAAGCTGTCGTTGATCTTCGGCCCCTGGGCCAAGACCGAGGCCTTCGTCAACTATGGTCAGGGCTTTCATAGCAATGATGCGCGTGGCGCCACCGCGCGGGTCTCGGCCAAAGAGAATCTGCCGGTCGAGGCGGTGCGGCCCTTGGTGCGCTCCAAGGGCAGCGAGCTGGGCCTGCGCAGCGAGATCATCCCGGGCTTGCAAAGCTCGCTGGCGCTGTGGCAGCTGAAGCTGGCGTCGGAGCTGGTGTTTGTTGGCGATGCCGGCGAGACCGAGGCCAGCCGCGCCAGCCGGCGCAGCGGCGTCGAATGGAACAACCATTACCAGGCCGCCTCTTGGCTGCTGCTGGACGCCGATGTGGCTTTGTCCCGAGCGCGTTATACCGAGTTCGACCCGGCCGGTGACCATGTTCCTGGCGCCATCAACCGCGTCTTCTCGGCCGGCGCCACGCTGAACGGTCTGGGGCCCTGGTCGGGCCAATTCCAGCTGCGCTACTTCGGGCCTAGAGCGCTGACCGAAGACAACAGCCAGCGCTCCAAGGCCACCACCTTGGCGCAGATGCGCATCGGCTACCGCATCAACGCCAGCACCAGCTTGAACCTGGACGTTTTCAATCTATTCGCCAGCAAGGCCAGCGACATCGATTACTACTACGCCTCGCGCTTGAAGGGCGAGCCGGCCGAGGGTGTGCCCGATATTCACTTCCATCCGGTCGAGCCGCGCAGCCTGCGGCTGGGCCTGAATATCGGCTTCTAGTCAGCCGGCCAATTTGCACCGGCGGCCACGGAAAAGTTGCTGACCCCCAAAGAGCGCGAAATCTTGGCCCTGCTGGCGCGCAACTATTCCAACAAGGAAATTGCCAACGCCTTGATGGTCAGCAGCGAGACCGTCAAATGGCATTTGAAGGCGCTCTACAGCAAACTCGAAGCGGCCTCACGCAAGCACGCGGTGACAAGAGCCCGCACGATGGGGATGTTGGGGCGGGCTTAGGCTGACCTCCGTCAAACGACCCGGCGCCGCTTGGCAGCCAGACCCGCCAAGCCAGTCAGACCCAGGCCCATCAAGGCCCAGCTGCTGGGCTCGGGCACCGCGATAACGCTGCCAAAGCCGGCGCTGCCGTAGTCGCTGCGGCCGCTGTCGAGGGCGCCGCTGCCTGAGCAGTCATTGGAGATCATGTTCGTGTCCAGGGTTACCGCCGCATGCAGGGCGATGGCGCGGCCGCACAGAATCCGCGCGCCGGTATTGAGCGTGATGCTTTGGTCGGCAATGAGGTTACCGGCAAACAAGGTCGCGGTGCCCAGGGTGGCGGAACTGCCGACCCGCCAAAACACGCCGGTATTGCTGCCGCCGTCAATCAGATTGACCATGGCGCTGCTGGCCGTCGTGAGCGCGCTACCGATCTTGAACACAAAGAGTGCATTGGGGTCGTGCATGGCGTTGAGCGTCAAGGTCCCGGTCAACTGTGCCTCGGTATCGAAGCTGTAGACACCCGGCGTCAGCGTCAGGCCGCCCAGATCGGTGCCGGTGAGGTTGCCCGTGGACGCCATGCCGGCCAGCGCAATATAGGCGGAGGAGGCATCCAGCTGCGCTTGCAGCGCGGCCGCATCGGTTTGTTGCAATGCACCCGTCAGCGTGATGCTGGCCAGACCTGTGATCGATGAGCCCGGGGACAAGCCGAGATCGCCCCAGATCGTGCTCGGTCCGGTGTTGGTCACGGTCGAGGCGCCCAAGACCGCAAGGCCCTGTGCTGTACCCAGGAAGGGCGCCGCTACGGCAGGCAATGCCCAACACAGCACAGCGCTCAGTGCCACTGAAAATTTGCAGGTCTTTGAAAGCAGGTTTGCATGATTCATGTCCGACTCCAGGTTGAAAAGCCCAATTCGCCAAATTCGCCCTATTGCGATGCCGCACGACAGCGGCAAGCACGAGTCTCGAATTCAGCGCCCTGGCGGTCTGTGCGTTAGCGAACAAGGAATTGCGGGGGCTTGTCCTACATCTCATCGGCTTGCTGGACGCTGCAAGCGGGACTGCAGGGGCGGTATAAAAGTTGTGACGCAAGAGCCGGCGCTCCTGCCTGCATCCAAGCCCAAGGACACCCCATGAACTCATCCGAAAGACCGCGCCCGAACACCGCAGCGCCCGCCACCACCGACGAGGATCTGGCCGCTCAAGCCAAGCCGGGCGAGGGCATCCCCTCGCAAGACACCAGTCTGTCGGCTCAACTGCCGCTGAAGGGTGAGGACGCCGAAAGAGAAGCCAACTCGGCCTGGGTTGGGGGTGCCGCGATTGCCGGTGCCGCCACCGGGGCCGCTGTGGGCGTCGCGGTGGCCGGGCCGGTAGGCGTGGTGGCGGGCGCCGCGCTGGGTCTGGTGGCCGGCGCGCTGGGGGGCGCCGCTGCTGGAAGCACAGCGGCCGAGCCCGCTGACCCTGTCGCCCAGGCCGCCGTCAATAAAGCGGCGCCGGGCTAAATGCTGGCCTGATTGACGCGCCGACTCAGCTCGGCCGCGCTTTCCTTGCGTTCGCTATAACGATCGACCAGATAGGCGCTGGATTCGCGCGTGAGCAGCGTGAACTTCATCAGCTCTTCCATTACATCGACGATGCGGTCGTAATAGCTGGATGGCTTCATGCGGCCGGCTTCGTCGAACTCCAGAAAGGCCTTGGCGACCGAGCTTTGGTTGGGGATGGTCAACATGCGCATCCAGCGGCCCAGGATGCGCATCTGGTTGACGGCATTGAAGGATTGCGAGCCACCCGAGACCTGCATCACGGCCAGCGTCTTGCCCTGGGTCGGGCGCACCGCGCCGGCGTTGAGCGGCAGCCAGTCGATCTGCGTCTTCATCAGGCCGGTCATCGCGCCATGCCGCTCAGGCGAACACCAGACCATGGCCTCCGACCATTGCACCAGCTCGCGCAACTCCCGCACCTTGGCGTGGGTGTCGGGCGCATCGTCGACCAGTGGCAGGCCGCTGGGGTTGAAGACGCGGGTCTCGGCGCCCATCGCTTGCAAAAGCCGCTCGGCCTCCAGCGTGCAGAGCTTGCTGTAAGAGCGTTCGCGCAAGGAACCGTACAGCAGCAGCACACGCGGCGCCTGGGTGGCGCGGCTGCCGATCGCGATGAAGTCGCTCGCCAAAGGCGGCTTGAACAAGGCGGCGTCCAAGTTGGGAAGATCGCTCATTTGTTGCGCCCTAGAAGTTGATGCAGGCCTAAACCGGCTGCCGCACCGAGGAGCTGTGCGATCACAAAACCCGCCGCGCTGGCCGGTGCAATGCCGGCGAAGGAGTCGCTGAACATGCGGCCAAACACGGCCGCCGGATTGGCAAACGAGGTCGAGGCGGTGAACCAATAGGCGGCACCAATATAGCCGGCCACCAAGCTGCTGGCGCGACCCGCCGGCGCCCGCAAAATCACCAACAAGAGCCCGGCCGTGGCCACAGCCTCGGCCAGCCACTGGCCTGCGCCGCCGCGCAGCTTCAGCGAGGTTTGCAGAAGCGGCAGCTCAAACATCGCGTTAGCAAGCCAGGCCCCCAGGACAGCCCCGAGCAATTGCGCGGCAATATAGGGCAAGACCCAGCGCGCCGCCAGCTCGCCGCGCGCGGCCATCACCAGGCTGACGGCTGGGTTGAAATGCGCGCCGCTGATGGGCCTGAAGACCTCGATCAAGACATACAGGCCCCAGACCGTGGCAAGCGTATTGGCCAGCAATGCGACGGCCACATTGCCGCCGCTGAGGCGCTCGGCCATGATGCCGGACCCGATCACGATGGCCAGCAGCAAAGCCGTGCCCAAGCCCTCCGCCAGCAGGCGCGGGCGCATCTGCAGGGCCTGACTCATGACTTGCCAATCTCCCCCAGCGCCTCTTGCAGATCGCTTTTGCTCATGGTCTCCAAAGGCAAGGCCAGCAGTTGCAGCATCCGGTAGCCAATCGCTTGACGTGTCAGCTCGAAAGCGCGGCGCTTGCCTTCCTCGCCGCCTTCGGCATTGCTAGGGTCGGGGTAGCCCCAGTGCACTTTGACTGGCTGACCCTGGCCACCAAAGAAGACCGGGCAAGTCTCTGCCGCCGCGCTGTCGCAGACGGTGATGACGATGGACAGTGGCGGTGCGCCCTCTGAGCTGAACTCATCCCAGCTCTTGCTGCGATAACCGGCCACATCGACGCCGGCGTTCGTCAGCGCCTCCAAGGCGAAGGGGTTGAGCCGGCCGCTTGGCGCGCTGCCGGCGCTGTGGGCGCGCACATCGCGGCCCAGTTTGGCGGCGAGATGGTTCAACATGCCCTCGGACAAAACGCTGCGCGCCGAGTTGTGGGTGCAAAGAATCAATACATGCGTGGTCATGGGGATTTGGCCTTCAGCAGGCCGAGCAGTTTGGGGTTGAAATCGTCAAGCAAGCTTCGCCCTGGCAGCAATTGGCCGTCAGATAGGCCAAGAGTTCGTTCATTTGCGTGAAGGCGGCGCGGTAGATCAGGTTGCGGCCCTCGCGCTCCTGGCTGACCAGGCCGGCGTTGAGCAGCTCCTTCAGATGGAAGGACAGCGTCGAGGCCGGCACGTCCAGTGTCTGCGCCAAGGCGCTCGGCGTCAGGCCCAGCGGCCCGGCGACGACCAGGGTGCGGAACACTTGCAGGCGGGCGGCCTGCGCCAGCGCGGCCAGCGCCTTGACGATTGCTTGTTCTTCCATAATTCCATTGTAGTGGAATTATGAATTTGTCTTGCTATGCCTTGCGGCTTCAGCTCCGCACCGGCATCACATGAATACCGCTCGGGTCCAGCTCCAGCAGCAAGACCTGACCCACACGCCAGCCCGACTGCCTGAGTTGGCGCGTGCCGATGTCGAGGTGCACATGAGCCTTGGCCGAGCCTTGGACGGCCAACTTCAGCGTCGAGGTTTCGCCCAGGCTGCGCAGCTCAATCAGCTCGGCAGGGACCAGATTGACGACGGCGGCGGTCGGCGCGGCCGTGTGGCATTGGATGAATTCACCGCTGATGACCCAGCGCACCGGCGTGCCGTCTTCGATGCGTCCCTTGTCGATGATTTGCAGCTGTGGCGCCGCTTCATCTTCGCCCCATTGCAAAAGCGCCCCGCCGCTGGTCTTGCGAAAGATGCCGCGATGGATGTCGCGCAGGCCCACCAGCGCCGCCACCCGCGCATTGCGCGGCCGCGCCAACAGTTGCTCGGGCGGGCCGTCTTGCAGCGCTTCGCCGGCTTCCAGAATACACAGGCGGTCCGCCAGCATGCGGGCTTCGCGCAGATCATGCGTGACCATGATGATGGGCAGCGTCAGGCGCTCGCGCAGCTTGACCAACTCCTCCCACAAGGCATAGCGGGTCGGCTGATCGACAGCGGAAAACGCTTCGTCCAGCAAAAGCAATTGGGGCCTGCGCGCCAGCGCGCGCGCCAAGGCCACGCGCTGGCGCTGGCCGCCGGACAGCTGCTCGGGGCGGCGCGCCGCCAGGCCATCCAGCTGCATATCGGCCAGCAGTTTGAGTGCCTGCTCGCGCCGGGCGGTCTTGGAGCCGGCGCCGCTGTCGCCAGGAATGGCCAGGCTGACATTGTCCAAGGCGCTAAGATGCGGGAACAAGGCGTAATGCTGAAACACCATGCCGACGCCGCGCCGCTCGGCCGGCACGGCGATGCTGCGCTCGCTGTCGAACCACAGCTCATCGCCCAAGCTGATGCGGCCGCTGCTGACCGTCAACAGGCCGGCCAGCGCCCGCAGTACGCTGGTCTTGCCGCTTCCCGAAGGACCGACCAGCGCGAGCAACTCGCCATTCGCACAGCGCAGGTCCAGCGCCAATGGAATCGGCCCGGCTTGATGCAGACTCGCTTGCAGCATCGTGCTTCAGCCTCCCCGAGTTCGAAGGGGTCGGCTCAGCCAGCTGCTGATCAGCAGCGTCAGCATCGAAATTGCCAGCAGCGTGGCCGACATCGCGCCCGCCGCCTGCATGTCAAAGGACTGCACGCGGTCATAGATGGCGATCGAGATCGTCTGCGTCTCGCCGGCGATATTGCCGCCCACCATCAGCACCACGCCAAACTCGCCCAAGGTGTGCGCGGCCGTCATGATGAGGCCGCTCAGAATGCCGCGCCAGGCCAGCGGCAGCTCGATCAGCGTCAGCGTGCGCCAAGGCGACAGGCCGCAGCTGCGGGCGGCGTCGAAGAGTTCGCTCGGTATCGCCTCGAAGGCGCGCTGCATAGGCATCACGGCGAACGGAATGTTGAAGATCAGGCTGGCCAGCAGCAGGCCCTCGAACGAGAAGGCCAGCGTGCGCCCGCTTAAAGCTTGATACCAAGCACCCAAGGCCGAGCCGCCGCCCATCCAGATCAGCAAATAGAAGCCCAGGACGGTCGGCGGCAGCACCAGTGGCAGCGCCAGCGCGGCCTCCAGCACGGGGCGCAGCGGATGGCGGCTGCGCGCCAGCCAGCGGCCCGCGAAGACGCCCAGCGGCAACAAGATCAAGGCGGTGGCCAAGGCCAGCAAGGCCGACAGGCGCAAGGCGGTCCAGTCCATTCAGCGGCTACTCTCGCTGCTGATGGAGCTTGGGGGCGGCAGCTCGAAGCCATGGCGCTGCAAGATCGCCCGCCCGGCCGGTGCTTGCAAGTAGGTATAGAAGTCGCGCGCCACCGGGCCTGCTTTTTTGGTCAAGACCATGCGCTGGCGCAGCGGGCTGTGCATGGCCTCAGGGATCAAGACAAAGCTGCCAGCCTGGGAAAACTGAGGTGCCAGAGCCAAAGAATAGGCAAACAGGCCGCCCTCGGTCGAGCCTGAAACCGCGAACTGCGCTGCTTGTGAGACGTTTTCGCCCAGCACCAGCTGAGGGCTGATGGCGGCCCACAGGCCGGCGCTTTGCAAGGCTTGTTTGGCAGCGCGACCATAGGGCGCGTGTGCGGGGTTGGCGATGGCGAATTTGCGCACGCGCCCGTCGCTCAGGGCCAGGCGCAGATCGGCCAGCTCGGCGTCAGGCTTGAGCTTGGAGCCCTTGGGCGCGAACAAGACCAGGCGGCCGGTGCCATAAAGCACACCCCGGTCCGGGCTGAACCCTTGCTCGGCCAGTTTGAACACAAAGTCCTCATCGGCCGATAAGAACAGCTGGAAGGGCGCGCCCTGCAGGATCTGGGCGTAGAAATTGCCCGACGAGCCGTAGCTCAGCCGTAGGCTCTGGCCGCTTTGCTGCTTGAATGCTTCGGCCGCCTCGTCCAGCGCGAACTTGAGGTCGGAGGCGGCGGCGATATTCGGCGGCGCCGGCATTGTTTGCGCCCTTGCCCCGCCGAACAGGGCCAGCAGCACAGCGCCACACAGGGCTTTGACCATGGATGCGAAAGTGTAGGAAAAAGACAGGCGCCGATGGTAGCTTGCTCAAGGCGCCCCGGCCTGCTTGGCCAGCACCTCGCGCTGCCACAGCATTGGCAGCTTTTTCACTTCCCAGGCCCAGACAAAGGGCTTGATGACGCGCGCGTTCTTGTATTGGGAGGCGTCCAAGAGCCGTTGCCGCAAGGCCTCGGGCAGTTGCAGATGCTCGATGCGTATCGGCCGGGCGAAACCCTGGGCCAGATTGAGCTGACCGGCATCGCTGAAGATGTACTCGCGCGCCAACTCGGCCGCGTTGGGATGCGCTGCGTGCCGGTTGAGCACGGTGGTGTAGCCGCTGGTGACCGAGCCGTCGGCCGGGATCAGCACCGCGTAATCTGTGGGTTTGGGCAGTTTGTCGCGCTGAGACAGGGCCAGAAAATCCCACATCAGAAACACATCAATCGCGGCTTGCTCGAGGCGGGCGGGGCCGGGATTCCTGAGCACCAAGCGGCCTTGTTGAGCCAGCTTGGCGAACTGTTGCAGGGCCGGCTGCAGATTGCTTTCGTCGCCGCCCAGGGCGATCGCTGCCGCCAGCACGCTGGCGCTGGACTGGGCTGACGAGCCGACCTCGCCGATGCCGACGCTGTAGCGGCCCTCGAACAGCTCTTGCCAGCTGTGCGGGACTTGCCCGCCGGTACGCCGGGTATTGACCAAGAAAGCGATCGTGCCGGTATAGGCCAGCGCCCAAAAGCCTTCCTCGTCCTTGGCCCAGGCGGGGATTTGGGCCCAAAGCGCTGGCTTGTGCGGCCGGCTGATGCCGCGCCCGCGAGCGATCGCCCCATACTCAAAGCCCACATCGCCGATGTCCAGGCTGGCCAGCGGGCCTTCGGCCGCCATGCGGCTGATGATGACCGCGCTGTTCATGTTCTCGTCCACATGCTTGATGCCGTAGAGTCGCCGCAGGTCGGCCCAGGTGCTGCGCCAGTTGGCCCAGGTGTCGGGCATGCCCGCACTGTGTATGCGGCCTTCGGCACGGGCGGCTGCTGCCAAGGCCGCCATATCCTTGGCTGCGCCCGGCGCTATATCCGTCGCTAAGTCCGTCGCTTTAAGCGCCCCATCTGCAGCGCCGACGGCTTGGCAGCAAGCCAAACATACGGAGATCAACAGGCAGCGAAACGCAATCATGGTCGGCGGAGCTGGGTGCGAAAAAGAAGCTTGCAGCGTAGCAGCTCAGGCCGTTTTGACGCAGCGCATTTCCCCTAGCGGGTGAATAAGCTCGCGCCAGCGTCGATAATCGCCGTCTTGTCCCTTCCGACCGCGCGTTCCTGTCTCTTTGCGCTCCAGCCCATGTCGAATCTGATTATTCACGGTGGTACGCCTTTGGCGGGCCGCATCATCCCGTCTGCCAACAAGAACGCCGTTCTGCCGATTCTGTGCGCCACCTTGCTGACGGCAGAGCCGGTGCGGCTGCGCGGCGTCACCGAGATCACCGACGTGAAGAAGATCCTTGAGGTCTTCCGCAGCCTGGGCAGCTCGGTCGAGATCGACTACGCGACCGGCGTGCTGGACGTGCATCACCGGGACACCCATTTCGATGCCGCCAAGGACAGGCTGCCCGAGGAAATGCGCTCCAGCATCATGTTGGTGCCGGGTCTGATGGCGCGTTTCGGCGCCGCCCGCATCGAGGACGACGTGACCGGCTGCACGCTGGGCGTGCGGGAGATTGACCCGCATGTGGAGGTGTTCCAGCGCTTCGGCGCGGCGGTCGAGCGCCACAGCGACGGGCTGGTGCTGAAGGTCGACGGTCAATTGCGGGCCAATGACCATTGGACCGATTACGCCTCGGTCACCACGACCGAGAACTTCGTGCTTTGCGCGGCGCTGGCGAATGGCCGCTCGACGCTGATGAACGCGGCTTCCGAGCCGCATGTGCAGGAGTTCTGTGCCTTTTTGCAGATGCTCGGTGCCAAGATTGAAGGCCAGGGCACCTCCAAGCTGACGATCCACGGCGTTGAGCGTCTGGGCGGCGGCGAGTTCACCTTTGCCGAAGACTTCCATGAGATCGTCACCTTCTTGGCGCTGGGCGCCATCACCGGCGGCCAGGTCGAGGTGCGCAACTCGGTGCCCGAGCAGTTTCCACTGATCGACCGGACTTTTGCCAAGTTTGGCGTGCAGATCGTGCATGAGAACGGCTGGTCGCGTTCGGTCACCGATGGGCCGTTGAAGGTCAAGGAGCCGTTCACCCGCAACATCTTGCAAAAGGTCGAGGCGGCACCCTGGCCCTATCTGCCGGTTGACCTGCTGCCGATCTTTGTCGCGCTGGGTGTGCGCGCCGAGGGCAGCGTGATGTTCTGGAACAAGATCTATGACGGCGCGATGGGCTGGACCTCGGAGCTGAGCAAGTTCGGCGGCCATGCCTTCCTGTCCGACCCGCACCGCATGGTCACCTTCGGCGGCAAGCCCCTGCATGCGGCCGAGGTCGAGAGCCCCTACATCATCCGCGTGGCGATCGCGCTGCTGATGGTGGCGGCCAGCATCCCTGGCCGTTCGGTGATCCGCAACGCCACGCCGATCCGCCGCGCGCATCCGCGCTTTGTCGAAAACATCTGCGGCTTGGGCGCTCGTATCGAGTGGGTCGAAGGCGACTGATGAAATTGGCTTCGTGGTGGCGAGCAGCGGCCTCGCTGGCCCTGGTGTTCGCGGGTACTCTGCCAGGTGTTGCAGCGCGAGCGCAGGCCGCGCCCGAGGTCTTGATCTGGCTGGTGCGCGATGTGCCGCCCTATTTCAGCTATACCGGCGGCAAAGCGCCGCGGCATCCCGAGGATCTGGCTAACGGCGAAATCGACGGCTTTTTGCGGCTGCTGATCAAGCAGATGCCGCAATACCGGCATGAGTTTCTTGACGCCGGTTTTCCGCGCTTCGAGGCCATGGTGCGTCAAGGCCAGGCGCTGTGCTCGCCGCTGCATGTGGTGACGCCGGACCGCTTGGACTGGCTCTACTTCACCCAGGTACACCCGCCGCTGTTGACGCGCCAGGTACACCTGGTTGTGCGGCGCGAAGACTTGCCCAAGTTCGAGGCCTTCGGCGCTGTGCCGGCCTTGGCCGAGGTCTTGCAGCGCAGTGATCTGGTCGGCCTGCTGCCCCGGGATCGCTCTTATGGCGTCAAGATTGACCCCTTGTTGAAGGAACGCGGTGAGCTGGCGCCGAAAACTGTGGTGGCCGGCCGCAGCATGCATTTGCTGGCGATGTTGCGGGCCGGCCGTATGGACTACACCTTGGAATACCCGACCACGGTGGATGAATACCTGCGCAGCGCCGGCGCGGGGCCCGACTTGGTCAAGTTGCCGGTGGCCGAAAGCCGCAGCGCCAATTCGGCCACCTTTGCCTGCAGTCGCAACCCCCAAGGCCGCAAGATGATCGAGGCGATTGACTTGGGCGTGCGCAAGCTGGCGCAAGACCCGCGCCGCGAGGACTGGATTCGTGGCTGGCGCGGCGAGCAAATGGATGCACAGGAGCGCGTGCGCCTGAAGCGTTATATGGATGAGCGTGCCCGTGGCGGGGCGCAGATCGAATGACCCGGGCGCGCAGCCTCGACCTGCCGCTGCGCGACGGTGTCGGCGTCAGTGCGGTGGCCTTGCCGCAGACCGGGCCTTGGAGCCTGATGCTGGATTTTCTGGATCAGCGCATGCCGGCGGTGACGCGTGCGGTGTGGGCGGCGCGGATGCAAAACGCCAGCGTGTTCGGCGAGCAGGGTCAGGTCTTGCCGCCCGAGGCGCCATTTCAAGGCGGCGGACGGGTCTTTTATTACCGCGAGCTGGCCGTTGAAGCCGCGATTCCCTTCACCGAGAGCATTGTTTTTCAAGACGACAGGCTCTTGGTGGCCGACAAGCCGCATTTCCTGCCGGTGACGCCGGGAGGGCGCTATGTGCGCGAGACCTTGCTGACCCGGCTCAAGCAGCGCACCGGCCTGCTGCATCTGAGCCCGGCCCACCGCATAGACCGCGAGACCGCCGGCCTGGTGATGTTCACGGTGCAGCCGCAAGATCGCGGTGCCTATCAAAACCTGTTCCGCGACCGTGAGGTCAGCAAGGTCTACGAGGCGATCGCGCCCTTTCGCGCCGATTTGCAGCTGCCCTTGATTCGCCGCAGCCGCATGCAAGAGAGCGCTGCGGCATTCATGCAGTCGATCGAGGTGGACGGCGAGGTCAATGCAGAGACCCGCATCGAGTTGCAGGAGCGTTTGGCCGGCGATGCCAATTTGGCGCGTTATGCCTTGCACCCCAGCACCGGCCAGCGCCATCAGCTGCGCGTGCATATGAATGCGTTAGGCCTGCCGATCGTGGGCGACAGCATCTACCCGGAGCTATTGCCCCCGCAGGATGCGGCCGATTTCGGCCGGCCCTTGCAGCTGCTGGCCAAGGAGTTGCGCTTTGTGGACCCGCTGAGCGGTCAGCCGCGCCATTTCGAGAGCAAGCTGCGGCTGACCGGCGGGGTTTAGTCGGCGATCAGGCCGCCAACAAGTCCTTCAGCGCCAATCGGGCGCCCAAGGTCTGCATGCAGGCCTGCGCCAGCTCCCGGCCCTTCTTGACGAAATGCTCGCTGAAGTAACGCCGGTGTTCATCGTGCTCGTGAAAGTGATGTGGCGTCAGCACGGCCGAGAACACCGGTACGCCGCTGTCCAGTTGCACGCGCATCAGGCCGTCGATGACCGCCGTGGCGACAAAGTCATGACGGTAAATGCCGCCGTCGACAACCAGGCCGCAGGCCAGGATCGCATCAAAACGCCCGCTGGCGGCCAGTGTCTGCGCATGCAGCGGGATCTCGAAGGCGCCGGGCACCTCGAAGCATTCGATCCGGTCGGGCGGCAGGCCATGGGCTTGCAACTCGGCCAGACAGGCCTCGCGGGATTGACCGACGATGTCGGCATGCCAGCCCGCCGAAATGATGGCGATGCGGGTGGACGGCGCATGGGCCGCAAAACGGCCCATATGGCCGCCGGGAGTGCTGATATTGCTATTGAATCGCTGATTCATGGTGGACCTTCCATAGGTTTGACACATAAATCAGGGCAAGCGCGCGAAGGCGAACGCAGCGGCTCCGCTGCGGCTTCTTCGAGAAAAAGTCACAACGGCGTTGCTGTATTCATCGCGATCTCTTTCATCCGGACTGTGACCGTCGGCTCTGGCATCGCACCAGATCTGCTGACCCCGCTTTGGCGCTTTTGATGCTCCGCTGCGGGCGCTCGCGGGCTCTCATGCCGAAACATGAATACCGCCGGTGGGGAATTTCACCCCGCCCTGAGAACGCTGCCCCATCTTTTCGGATGAGGCGCCGCGATTCTAGTTGCCTCTGCCTGGGGTTCAGCCCCGCAGCAAGGCCGCCAGCGCCTGTGCGTCCAGCACCGTCGCTTCCTCCTGCCCTTCCAGAATGCCGTCGGCCAGGCCGCGTTTGTCGCGGTGCAGGTCGATGATGCGCTCCTCGACCGAGCCGGCCGTGACCAGGCGGTAAACGGTCACCGGGCGCTTCTGGCCCATGCGGTGCGCGCGTCCGGTGGCCTGGTCTTCGGCGGCCGGGTTCCACCAGGGGTCGACGATCAAGACATAGTCGGCCATGGTCAGATTGAGGCCAAAACCGCCGGCCTTCAGGCTGATCAAAAAGACCTCGCCCTCGCCGCGCTGAAAGGCGGCCACGCGTTTGGTGCGCTCCGCCGCCGGCGTGCTGCCGTCCAGGTATTGGTACTTGACCCCCATGCTGTCGAGGCGCTCGGCCAGGATTTTCAAAAAGTCGGTGAACTGGCTGAACACCAAGGCCTTGTGCGAGCCGTCGACCAGCTCGCGCACGATGCGCTCGAACTCGCCTAACTTCGAACCCACCAGCCCAAGCTCTGGCGCCACCAGACGCGGGTCGCAGGCGGCGCGGCGCAGTCGCATCAGCTCGGCCAGCACCTGCATAGGCGCGGCTTGACCATTCTTGGCGGCGCTGGCCACCGCGTCCTGGGCCGAGCGGCGCAGCGCTTCCAGAAAGCTCTTCTCTTCGCTGCTGGGCTGCACCAGGTGAACGATTTCGGTGCGGGCCGGCAAGTCTTGCAGCACTTGCGTCTTGGTCCGGCGCAGCAAGAACGGCGAGACCAGGCGGCGCAGGCGCTGGCGGGCCGGCGCGTCCTGGTGCTTCTCGATCGGCGTGGCGAAGCGCTCGCTGAACTGCGCCGCGCTACCCAAGAGGCCGGGGTTGATCAGATTCATGATGGACCACAGATCGGCCAGTCGGTTCTCGACCGGCGTGCCCGACAGCGCCAGGCGGAAATCGGCCTTGAACTCGGCCACCGATTTGGCGCGCTTGGTGGCGGCGTTCTTGAGCGCCTGCGCCTCGTCCATCACCAGCGTGGCCCATTGCTTGTTGGCGAACAATTCGCCATCAATCTGTGCCAGGGCATAACTGACCACCAGCACGTCACCGGGCCCGGCCGCTTCGATCAAGCCGGCACGGTCAGCAGGGTCAGAACTTTCGCCGTAGACCGTGGCCCGCAGGCCCGGCGCGAAAACAGCCGTTTCTTCCAGCCAGTTGCCACAGACCGAGGTCGGCGCCAGCACCAGCGCCGGCCCCAGCTCGGCGCGGTCTATCAGCAGAGCGAGGGTCTGCACCGTCTTGCCCAGGCCCATATCGTCGGCCAGGCAAGCGCCCAGGCCAGCTCGCGCCAGCCGCGTCATCCAGGCGAAACCCTCCATCTGATAGCTGCGCAATTCGGCTCGCAAGCCCGCCGGCAATGCGGGCTGCAAGGCGGCTGCGCCGGCCAGCGCGTCCATGCGGCTGTGCCAGGATTTGTCGCCGTCCACCGCCATATCGATCAAGGTCTCGTCCAGCCAAGAGGCCACCGCGTGCGGCAGCTGCAGCTGGTCTTTCTTGAGTTGGCCCAGCGCATCGAGGTCGCGCAGCTGCTGGCGCAGCTGCTCGCTCAGGGCCAGATACTCGCCCTCGCCCAGGCGCACAAAACGGCTGCGCGAGGCGCGCGCCAGCGTCAGCAGCTCTTGCAGGCCGATCACGCGGCCTTCGTCCAGCTGGGCCTCACCGTTCAGCCCCAGCCAGTCGCGCCCGCTGCTGACCTGCACCGTCAGGCTCTGGCTGGCCACCGGCGTCACGCGCAGCGGCTTGCCCTTGGGCCAATCGAGCGCGGCAATGCCGGGCAGGCCTGGCAAGACCTCGACCGCGCGCAGCGCTTCTTCCGCATCGGCCAGCATCCAGGGCGACTCCGGCCCCAGCTCGGGGTCGAGAAAAGGCAGGGCGTCGAGCACCGTCAGGCGCGCCGCATGCTCGGCGGCCAGGTCGCGCTCGGTCGCCAGGCTGACGCCCTCATGCATGCACATCAGCCGCGCGCGGCCCTGGCCCGGCGTGACGGCGGGCCCAAAGCCGCCGAATGGTTGCGCCACCAATTGCAGCTGCAGGCCGTCGCCGAGCGGGAACAGGCGCGCGCGCAAGCGGCTGTCACCGGCCACCATCTGGCCGGCCTCGGCATCGCTGTGCAGTTGGAACAGGCCGCTCAAGACTTGCAGCGCGGCGCCTAACTCGGCCGTGGCACTGACCGGCACTGCCCAGCCCTGCGCCACCAATTCGGCTACGCGTTTTTGCGCGCTGCTGACGCGGATCAGCCGCGCGCGCTGTGGGCCGTCGCGCAGGATGCGCAGCGAATCGCGCCGCGCGGCTTCCGCCTCATGGTTGCTGCCGAAATAGCCGAACAGGCGTGGCGGCTCGATACCGACCAGGGCCGGGTGAATACGGAATTCGAATTGCTCTTCGCCCGTCTCTTGACCGGCCTCGTCCTTGCGTGGGCGTTTCAGAACCTCCAGCTCCGGTTGCGCCTCAACCAGCTCAACCCATTGGCCCGGCGCGTCGGCAAACATCAGCGCCGGGTGGCCGATCAGGGCCACCGCCGCCTGCGGGCCGTCGATCTGAAAGCTGTTGACACCGCCATAAGGGCTGCGCTCGATATGGCGCAGCACCGCGTTGTCGCGCGCATCGGCGGCGCCGCTCTTCTTCAGCTTGGTCAGGGTGATGGGTTTGAGCTTGGCCACACCGCGCGCGCTCACGCTGCGCTCCAGCGGCTCCACGTCTTGCACGCGGCCCTGGGCGTCGAGGGTGAGCTGCCAGGCCAGCTCGGTCGTGCTGCCGGCCGGCTTGGTGAGGGCTTTTTCGTCGCCCAGCGAGGTGATGGCGGCGAGCGCGTCGCGCCAGGCCTCACGCGGTGCACTCAAGAAACTAGCCGGCGCTCTTTTACCCTGCAAATTCAGCGTTATGACACCCATCTCCAAGCGCTCGGCGGCGGCCGCTAGCCAGCTGGCCAGCCAGAGCTGACCACTGCTTTGCAGGCGTTGCACCAGAGCTTGCACGGCGGGGGGCTCCCAGCCCTGCGCCGCCTTGCCGGCCCAGGCGGCGAGCAGTAAACGCTCGGCCGCAGGACCCAAGCTGTGCTCGCGCGACTCCAGCGCCGGTAGGTAGGCCAGGCAGTTTTCGTCCAGGCTGTCTTCGCCCAAGCGGGTGCCGATCACATGGGCCCAGCGGCCCCAGCCTTCATAGGGCGATGGGCTGCGCGAGCCCGATTCGCCGATGCAGAATTTGCGCGCTGCCGTCCAAGCCTTGGGGTCATCTTGCGCCAGCAAGCACATCACATAGATGCGCGCCATATCGGGGTCCAGCGCGTCGCGGCGTGCACCTGTGGCCTTGCGGATATCCTTGATGGCCGCTTCGAAGGCCATCACCGCCGGCGCCCACTCACCGCGCGCGGCCAGCTCGGCGCCTTCAAACATCGCCATGCTGGGGCCACTCAAGCCTTGCAGCAAATCGCGCATGCCCGCAAAGTCCAGCGCCTGCGCGCGCGCCTCGGCCAGCTGCGCGCGCAAGCCCGGCGCCACCGACAGCGGCTCGGCCTTGAAGCGACCTTCCAGCCAATGCGACATCAGCTTGGCGCGCGGGTCGGTGGAGGGCAGCAAGCTCATCGCCTGGCCCAGCAAGCCGGCGCGCAGGTCAGCCGCCATGCGGTCCAGCATCAGCGGCATCCAGGGCTGGGTCAGCGCGTCCAGCAAAAGCATGGGGTCGCCGTGCAACTCCATCAGCGGGCCCTTGAGGCTCTTCTCAAAGTCGGCCCGGCTGACGCCGGAAAAAATATACAGGCGCAACATCGCCAGCATCTCGGCGCGCGAGCGAAAGCTGATCCAGCCGATTTCGCGCCGCACATCGCCATAGCCGCCGCCCAAGACCCAGGCCAGTCGGCGCCAGTAGCTCGGCAATTGCGGTGGTTCCTCGCGCAGCAGCAGAAGCTGCATGCGGTCGCTGTGTTCACGCGGGTCCAGCACAAAGCCATGGCCCGGTACCTGCTCGACCAAGCCACGGCGCAGCAGAGACTGCAGGCATTGCGCCGTTTGGCTCAGTTCAAACGGCAGGCCCCGCGCTCGGTCGACAGCGCCGCTGGCCTGCAGCCATTGCTGCACACCCTGCGCACCGCGCGTGCCGCCGCTGAGCAGCAGCGCGTCAAACACCTGTTGCTCATCGTCGGCATGCAAGGGCGGCGACGCTGGCTTGTTGGTTTTGGCGCCGCCAGAGGGGGCAGACTTGCTGTTCATGATTTCGGCTTTGATATGACGCGCTTTGGCCAGCAACTCCTCCTTGTTTTGTGACACCAGTCCGGCGATGGAGGCCGGGCGCGCATCAAAACTCGGGGGAGGAATCTTCTTGGCCATATTGCATTGGAGAGCGAAGCGCGCAGTATGCCTACCCGCGCGGCCCCAAGCGCTTGTCGGGCAAGCGGGGTCTGCTCTGTGATGCAAGTCACGCGTCCCGCTCCCCAGCCCGCTCGGGGCTCAAATGCGCACACAAAGCCGGTAATGCTCACTTGCTTTAGCCGCTGGGCACCGTACATTGCAGTCAAGCGCCGGATCTGTTCTCTCAAGGCTCCACCTGCAGCGGCGCAAAAATCTAATTTCGATCCACCCCATGAAAATACGCGTCCTTGGTTGCTCCGGTGCAATTGCGTCCGGTTACAAGACCACCGCCTTTTTGCTGGACGACTGCATCTTGATCGACGCCGGTACCGGTGTCGGTGATTTGCCGCTAGAAGCAATGGCGCGAATTGACCATATCTTGGTCAGTCACTCGCACTTGGACCATGTGTTGGCGATCCCGCTGATGGCCGATGCGGTGCTGCGCATGCGCGAGGTCGCCGGGCGGCCACCGATCCAGATCCACGCGCTGCCAGAGACCTTGGACGCCTTGCGCCGGCATATTTTCAATGGCGTCATCTGGCCCGACTTCACCCGCCTGCCCAGCGCGGCGCATCCGGTGCTGAGCCTGCACCCCTTCGAGCTGGGCCAGCGCTTGATGCTGCGGGGGGCTGATGAGAAAACACGCGAGATTGAGGTCATCACCGCCGCGCACACGGTGCCTGCGGTTGGCTTTGCGGTCAGCGGCGCCCAGGGTAACTGGGTCTTCACAGGGGATACCGGCCCCAACCCGCTGCTTTGGCAGCGTTTGGCCGACATGCCGCTGGCGCATTTGGTGATAGAAACCGCGTTTGGCGATGACGAGCAGCGCCTCGCCCAGGTCAGCCGCCATTTATGCCCTTCGGCATTGAGTTTGGAGCTGGCCCAGTTGGGCGGCAGCGTCGAGGTGCATATCACCCACATCAAGCCGGGCGAAGACGAAGCCGTGATGGGGGCCGTCTCCGCACTGGCCACGCCGCACCGCATCAGCGCGCTGAAGGCGGGGGATGAGATGGTGTTTTAGGTCCTCCAGTAGCAAGCCCTGTGTTGGCTTGTGCGGCAGTTGAACTAAAAGCGCCTACCCGGGCGCTTTTTGTTTTTTCCAAGGCGAATGGCTGAGCAAGCTGGAGCTGACAAAAAACGTCACATTGACACCTCGCCGACAGAATTGCGCCCACTGAAGTGACCATTTTTGTCAGTTGCCTGGCGCGCCCACCGGGTCAAGCGTGAGAAAGCACACGGAAACTCCGGTAAAAATACCTGGCATGACCCCTGCATTCAGGGGGGTAGCCTCTACCCCTTTTCAACACCCCCTCTGCAGGAGTCCCATCATGAACATGAAGCGCGTACAACAAGGTTTCACCCTGATCGAACTGATGATCGTCGTGGCGATTATTGGTATTTTGGCTGCGGTGGCGATTCCGCAATATCGCGATTACACGTCGAAGTCCAAAGCTGCGTCCGGTTTGTCTAGCCTGAATGCATACAAGCAAGCGGTGTCCATCTGTGCTCAAGAGACAAGTACGCTCACCGGATGCAATTTGGGCACGAATGGCATCCCTGCCACGATGGCAACCCCATTGATCAGCTCGGTCGCGATCACCGACGGAGTGATTACCGCAGCCGTGCCAGCCAATGCGATGGGCAATACTGCAGCGGGTTCAATCATCCTGACACCAACGTCTGGCGCCGCATCGATTACTTGGGCCATCACATCAACAGGCATGCCATCAGCCGTTTCCACCGCTTTAGCTAAGAACAACTGATACGTCTATTCATGCAGGTATTCGCCCGGTAACTTGAAACGAGGCAAGGAACTCCAACACCTCCACCGGGCCAAACCGAGCCCCAAAAAGCGCCCTTACCGGCGCTTTTTTATTGAGCAAGGCAAAACTAAAGCGATGGTCTATGCATCAGTTAAGCCGCCCGACTCCGCCACGCTCCTGATCCCCGCCACAAACCTCGGCCACAACTGCTCCGGCAAGTCATGGCCCATGCCTTCTATGATGTCCAGCCGGGCGCCAGCAATCCGCCGCACCAGATCATGCGCGGCGGCAACCGGTATCAGCGGGTCTTTGTCACCGTGTTGAACCAGGGTCGGCGTCTTGATGCGGCCGAGTTGGCCGGCGCGGTGGGTGTCGGCGGCGATGGCCGCGAGTTGGCGCAAGACGCCGCGTGGGCGGTTGCTGCGCCGCAGCGAGGCCGAGATGCGCTGGCGCAGTTCGGCCTCGGGTGCCGGGTAGGCGGGGCTGCCGATCAGACGGAACAGCCTGTAAGTGCGCTCGGCCACGGCCGCAAAGTCATGCGGGTCGCTGGGCCGGCTGAGCAAGGCGCCGCGCACGCGCATCGATGGGCCGGGCAGCCTGTGGCTGCCGCTGCTGGTCATCATCAAGGTCAGACTTTTGACCCGTTCGGGGGCGAGTAGCGCCAACTGCTGGGCGATCATGCCGCCCATCGAAGCGCCGCAAACATGGGCTCGGCGCAGCCCCAAAGCATCCAGCACCCCCAAGGCGTCGCGCGCCATATCGGCCAGGCTGTAGGGGCTGCGCACCGGCAGACGCAAGAGATGCTGAACCGAGGCGATGGCGATATTGGGCACGCCCAGCTGATCGAGGTGCTGGCTCAGGCCGGCGTCACGGTTGTCAAAACGGATGACCCGGAAGCCGGCCGCCAGCAGCTGCTGCACCAGGCCTTGCGGCCAAGCCACCAACTGCATCCCCAAGCCCATGATCATCAACAAAGGTTCGGCGTCGGCCGGGCCCTGATCGTCGACTTCAAACCTCAAGCCATTGGCGGAAATTTGCATATTGAATGAAGAAATCGGCTCAGATCGGCATGCGGTAAAACCAGCGCTTGGCGCCCTGCGGCTCAAACGCCGCCCAATGTTGCGGGTCTTGCGTGAGCCGGTCCGCCAACGCAAACAGCGCCAAGGGGTTCAGCCCCAGGCCCAGATGGCTGGCATGCACCTCGATGTTCTCGCTGTGGCCCACCGACGGGTCGGGCTCGATGACGCTGCAGCGCCAGGAAACGATGCCGTCGCTGCGCGAGTAGATCGAGGTCGTGGGCACCGGCGGCGTCTTGCGGATCTGCGCCAGCATCTGCGGGTCACCAACGTGCCGCCCATTCATCAGCTCGAAAAAGCGCCAGGCATTGGTGGCCCTGGGGTGGCCGGTGAAGGGCGTGCCCAGCGTGACCACGCAGCGCGTGTGGTCGGGCAGCTCCTTGGCCAACTCGCGCGCATAGATGCCGCCCAAACTCCAGCCGACCAGGCTCACCGGCCGCGCATGACGCTTGAACAGGGCCTTGACGTCGGCGCTGCATTGCTCCAACACGCCGTGGCGCGGGCCGAAGTTGAAGCCTTGGTGCCAAGGGTGAGTCTCGTAACCCAGGCTGTCGAGAAAGCGCCGCAGCGGCTGGGTCGTCACATCATTGGCGCCCAGGCCGGGGAAGACGATCACCGGGTGCCCATCGCCCCGCGGCAGCTTGCGCAGCCAGGGCGTGGCCGCCAGCAGCGCCGCATATTCCCAGGGCGCGCGGCCCTCCAGCATCATCAAAAAAGCATTGGGCGCGGGGAAATCAGGCAGCAATGGGGTCGCTTCGTCGGGCGTGTTCGCCGAGGGGGCGGCAGATTTCTTCGGTGCGGGGCGAGAAGTGGATCGCATGCAGGCGGTGCAGAAAACTAAAAGGTGTCTCGCTGCATATTAGCGCTTGGGAGCGGCGCGCTTGCGCGCCGGCTTGGGCTTGGCGGCCTCCTGGGCCGAGGGCAGGGCCAAAAACTCCATGAACGCCGTCTCGATATAGGCCGCCAATGCGGCAGTCTCCGGCAGTGCTTGGCCGCAGGCCATGATGCCGATGTCCAGCGAAGCATCAAAGGTCTGCACGGTGATGTTCAGCGCCATGCCGTGCACGATGATGGAGGCGGGGTAGTTGGTCAGCACGCGCGCGCCGGCCAGGTAGAGCGGCACGGTCGGCCCCGGCACATTGGAGATCACCAGATTGGCCACCACCGGCAGCTTGTCCGCCGCACGCAAGCGCCCATAGAGCAGCGCGCCGGCCTGCATCAGCCAGGGCACGCCGATCGAGGGGTAGTCGCTGGGCATCAAGTCCTTGACCTGATCCAGCTCGCTTTTCATCGCAGCGGATGCCGCCAAGACATGGGCGAGGCGCTTGGCCGGGTCGGCCAGATGGGTGCCCAGGCTGACCAAGCTCATCGTCGCCTGCGTGTTGGCGGTGGCGTCGCCCTTGGCCCGCATCGACACCGGCACCGCTGCCACCAGCGATTTGGGCGGCAGTGGCCCGAGCTTGGCGAACAAGCGCCGCAGCGCCCCGCCGCAGATGAAGAGCAGCGCGTCGTTGAGGCTGGCGCCATGCAGGCGCCTTGTTCGGTTCAGCGCCAGCAGTGGCAGGCTGACGGTCGAAAAGCTGCGCTCGGCCGACAAACTGGTGTTGAGCCTTGTGCGCGGCGCCAGGCCGACATTGCGGACCCGCTCGGCCTTGGCTTGCGCGCTGGGCGGCTCCGGGCTGAGCCAATCGTGCAAGCTGCTGCCGGCGGCGTCCAGCGCGGTGCGCGCAGCCATCATGCTGAGCGTGCCTGCGGCACCGGGCAGGGCCTTGGCCAGGCTGAGGGTTTGTTGCCACTGGTGTGCAATCGCGCCGCGCAACATGCCGGCCGCACCCAGCTGCACCCGCCGCGTCCTCACCGCCGGTAGCTTGCGGCCATGTGGGTGCGCGCTCAGATCCAGAATCACCTCGGCCAGCGCCACGGCCGCCTTACCGTCCACCGCCGCATGATGCAGCTGCGAATACAGGCCCACATATTGCTGCCCCTCGGGCCCCGGCTCCAGGCCCAGAAAGATATGGAACTTCCACAGCGGCAGGCTGCGATCCAGCAGCTGCGGATGCAGCAAGCTCACTTGTTGCTCCAGCGCCGCCACGCCGCTGCCGGGCGGCATCTCATAGCCGACGATATGCACATCCAAGTCCGGCTCGGCGTCCACCCAAGTCGGGTTGGCCAAGTTCAGCGGCATGCTTTCTAAGCGCCGGCGCAAGGCCGGCGCCAGCGGCAAACGGCTGGCCATATGCTCGCGCAGGTCTTGCAGATAGTCGCCGTCGTAATCGGCCGGCAGCTCCAGCACATGCAAGGCGCCGACATGCATAGGCATCTCGGCGGTTTCCAGGTGCAAGAAGGCGGCATCAAGGCCGGCGAGTTGTTTCATTGAAGGTGGTCCTTGCTTGCTGAAGACGGATGGGCTGCTTCATCGCTGCCGACTGAAAGCATACTCGCGTCCTTGCCTTGGAGAGCCGCGAAAATGTTGCTGATGCGCACCGCCCTTGTGTCCCTACTTTGCCTCTTGCCTGTGCCGGTGTGGTCTGAGCCAAGCCAAGTGCTGTTGGTCCGCCATGCCGAGCGAGCCCTGGAGCCAGCCGGCGACCCCGCCCTCAGCCCGGCCGGCCAGCAGCGTGCGCAAGCCTTGGCCGCAGCGCTGACCCAGGCCGGAGTGACGGCCATCATCACGACCGAGTTCAGGCGCAGCGCTGAAACAGCCGCGGCACTGGCAGCACAGCTGGGCATCAGGCCGCAGGTGATTCCCGCGCGTGGGCGTGACGCGGCCGCCCATGTCGGCGCTGTCGCCGCAGCGATACGCGCTCAAAACGGCGCGGTCCTGGTGGTAGGCCACAGCAACACCTTGCCGGCGATCGCCGCCGCCTTGGGTGCTCCCCTTCTGCCGGACCTTTGCGAAAGCAGCTTCAGTCATTTTTGGGTATTGACGCCAAACGCTCAACTCGGTGTTGCGCCTGCATTGCTGCGCCTGCGCTACGGGGCTGCCGATGAAATGCCCAGCGCCGGCGCGGCGACGGGCTGCCAATAGGTCTTAGCCGCGCTGCCAATCTTCTCGCAGCAGGCCCAACACTTCGCTGTCCACATATTCGCCGCGCAGGAAAATAACACCGCGCAGGCAGCCCTCAAAGCGTAGCCCCGCCTTCTCGGCGATGCGGCGCGAGGCCGTGCTGCCCGGCGCGACGCCACAACAAACCCGATTGATGCTGAAGTTATCGAACAGATAGTTGACCAGCGCCTTGGCGGCCGCGCTGCCGTAGCCTTGCCCGCGCAAGGCGGGGTCGTGAATTGCCCAACCCAGTTCGCGCGCCGTGGCGTAACGGTGCGCGTGGAAATGCGATACATCACCGATCACCTTGCCGTCCTCGGCGCAGACCAGCAGTTTTTCCGAGTCATCGCTAGAAAAGCCGTCCTCGGCAAAGCGCTTGTGAATGGACCGGGGGCTGCCCATGCGGGTTGACTCGAACTCGCCGCGTTGCTCCATGGCCGCAGCCCGTTGGCAGAGCAGCGGCAGGTCGGCTTCGGTGACGTGGCGCAGGCTGATCTTCGGCGGCGATGCGGTGCTTTTCATGATGTCAGCCTCACTTGGGCGTTATGAATCGGCGATATCCACAAAACGCCAGCGATCGCGCGTGAACGGGTGGCGCAAGAAGCCTCGCACCGCTGCGCTGCACATATCGACGCGGACCGGGTAGTTGTGCGGGTGGTAGGGCAGGTAGGCCAGCATCAATCGTGTTGCCTGGTGCATCAGGGCCAAACGCTCGGGGCCATCGGGCAGCAGGCGCTGGCGCTCGTACAAGCGGTCGAAGGCGGCCAGCTGGAAGCGCGCATCGTTGGACTGCCCGGCGTTCGGCCCGTAGCCCATGCCGAGCAAGAAGTCGCCGTCGGGCGAGCCCAGGTCCCAGGTATAGCCCCAGATCATCAATTGCCCGGCCAGCGCTTTCTTGATCAGTTCGCCGAAGGTGGCGGTCTCGAATTCCATGCGCAGACCGACGGCGTCCATGCGCTTTTTCCACAACTCATGCAAAGCCCGGTCCACCGCAGATTCACGGCCGGCGCGCTTCAAGGTCAAGGGGCTGCCGTCCGGGTGCAGACGGTAGCCTTCGGCGTCGCGTTTGTCATACCCAAACAAATCCAGCAGCGACTGCGCGCGCGCCAAGTCGGGCCGGCCGGCTTCGCTGCGCAAGTCCGGCTCGTGGCCATAGATCAGCGAGGGCAGCATGGACTGCGCGGGCAAGGCCTGACCGTGCAAGACCAGCCGCGTTTCCTCGGCGTTGTCATAGGCCAGCACGATGGCGCGGCGCAGCGCCACGCGCTCTGGCGTGTAGCCGCCGATTTGCGGGTCCTCCAGATTGAAGTAGCTGAAGGCGATGTCTGAGCCATGGGACTCATAGGCCTGCACCCCGCGCATTTGCAGGTTTGGCGCCAGTCTGCCGTTCGGCACGGCCAGGCGCGCGACGGCCGTGGGCATCTCCAGCAAGTCGAGGTCACCGCCGGCAAAGGCCAGCCAACGCGGCTGGCTCTCGGTGATGATGCTGATGTGGACCTCATCCAGCAGCGGCAGCCGCTTGCCGGCCAGGTAACCCCCCACTTGTTCGGCCTGTGCGTGGCCGGCAGGTGGGCCGACGCTGTCGAACACCTGCTCGCGAAAGTTCGGATTGCGCTCCAGCACGATCAGCGAGCTGCGCCGCCAGTTTTTCAGCCGGAACGGCCCGGTGCCCACCGGGTGCGCCGCGATGTCATCGCCATAGGTCTCGACCACCTCGCGGGCCACGGCGGAAGCGAAATTGGCGTTGGCAAAGAGATGCACAAAGCGCGGGTCGGGCTCGGCCAAGCGTACTTCGAAGCGGTAGCGATCGAGCGCGCGCAAGCCGGCTGCCGGCTTGTCGTAGTTGAACGGCTGTTTGCTCTTCAGCGCTTCGTTGCGGATCTCGGACAGGCCCAGAACCTTGGCCGTTTCAAACTGATAAAGATGCTCGGTCTTGATGCGCGGGTCGTAAAAGCGCTTGATGCTGAAGACATAGTCCTCGGCCACCAACTCCCGCCTTTTGCCCTTGAAGGCTGGGTCATCGCTGAAGAAGATGCCGGGCCGGATCGTGAAGATGAAATGCTTGTGGTCGGCCGATACCTCGGGCAGACCGGTCGCCGTCAGCGGCTTCAAGACCACCGGGCGGGCCAGGTAGTCATAGGTCAGTGGCGGCTCGAAGATATTGGAGGCCACCGTCACCGAGGTCTGGTCCGACACCTGTGGCAGGTCGAAGCCGACCTCGGCCGAGTTGAATGCGGTGCGCAGGATTTTCTTGCGACCCCTATCCCCCGCCAAGACCGGCGAATGCAGCCAGCAAGCGCCCGCCAGCGCCGCGCTCTGGGTCAGAAAACTTCGACGCCGAGCGGCTCTCACCGTGGCTGCCTCTGGTTCTCGTCAATGTCGACGAAATGCCAGAACTCATAGCGAAACAGCGGCCGGCGGTAGCCGATCAACCAAGGCTGGGCCATGTCATTGACGATGCGGTGCACATTGGTCTTCTCCGGCACGATGGCCGCCTGGATGCGCTTGGCTTGCAGGAACAGTGCTTCGCGCTCGGGGCCATCGGGCAAGACCTGCAATTGATCGTAGATGGCATCGAATTCGGCCGACCGGAAGCGCGCGTAGTTGCGCGCGCCGATGGCGGGGCTGTAAAAGCGCAGCATCTGGTCGATGCCATCGGGCGAGGTCGCGGTGTCGGCCAGTGTCCACAGCATCAGCTTGCCGGCGCGTGCCTGCTTCAACTGCTCCGGCCATTTGCCGTGGAAGAAGTTGCTGCGGATCTGCACATTGTTGAAGTTGCGCTTCCATAACTCGTCATATTGACGGGATAGCGCATCCGGCTGAGTCGCCACCTCGATCACCAAGGGTGAGCCGTCCGGCATATCGCGCCAGCCGTCGCCGTCTTTGTCGACATAGCCATACAGATCAAGCAGGGCCAGCGCGCGCGGCACATCGAAATCGCTGTTCGTGCTCTTGTAGCTCGTATCGAAGCCCGAGGTGTGCGGCACTATCATCGACTGAGCCGGTACCGCCTGGCCCCGCCGTACGCCGTTGATCTCGCGCTGGATATCGATGGCCAGCGAAATCGCCCGGCGCAGCGCAACCTTGTCGGCGCTGTAGCCGCCCAAGGTCTTGTCTTCCAGATTGAAGAAGGTGAAGGCGCTCTCGGCCCCCATCACGCGAAAGAGTTGAATGCCTTTCTTGGCCAAATTGGGCGCGACCTTGCCCTTGGGCAACGCAACATTGACAAACTCGGGCGGCACGCGGTCGAGAAAATCATGCTCGCCGCCGACAAAGCTGAGCCAGCGCGGCTGCGACTCTTCGATGATGGCGATCTCGACCCGGTCAATCATCGGGATGCGCCGGCCCTTGAAGCGGGCCAGCAAGGCCTGGCCTTCGGCATCGTCTGCGGCCGGTTCGGCCTCGTAATAGCGCTCACGATAAGCGGGGTTCTTCTCCAGCACGATGCGCGAACTGCGTCGCCAGTCCTTCAGCACAAAAGGCCCGGTGCCGACCGGGTGGGCCGTGATGTCGGCGCCGTAAGCTTCCACCACCTCGCGCGCCACCACGCCGCTGCGGCCGCTTTGCGCGAGGCCGAAGACAAAGCGCGGCCGGCTGTGCTTGAGCTTGAACTGCAGGGTGTAGCGGTCGAGTGCGCGCAGGCCTTCGATCTCGCGCTCGTAGTCAAAGGGCTTCTTTGACTTCAGTGCTTGCTCGCGCAGCTCGCCCAGGCCCAGCAGGCCCATTTCTTCGATGGCGTTCCAGGTCGGGCTCTTGGTTGCCGGGTCGGCAAAGCGCTTGAAGGTGTAGACATAGTCGGCCGCCACCAACTCGCGTGGCTTGCCCTTGAAGGCCGGGTCGTCGGTGAAGAAGATGCCGGGTTTGAGCTTGACCGTCCAAGTCTTGAAGTCGGCCGACACCTCGGGCAGGGCAGCCGCCGTCAGCGGCCTGAGCTTGGCCGGCTCGGCCAGATAGTCATAGGCGTATAGCGCCTCGAAGATATGCGAGGTGATGGTCTGCGAATAGGTGTCGCTGGTCTGCGCCGGGTCGAAGCCGGTCTCGGCGATCTGGAAGGCGTACTTGAGCACTTTGGGCGGTGCGGTACTTTCGCTTGCTTGCAGCGGCAAGCAAATCATCAGCAGTGCGGCTTGGGCGAATAAACGAGCTATCTTCACTGCGGCTTTCTCTTGCTTTCATCGACGTCTACATACTGCCACCAGTCCTGCCAGAACAGCGCGCGGCGGTAGCCGATCAGCCAGGGCTGGGCAAGGTCGGTGATGATGCGATGCACATGGGCTTTGCTGGGCATATAGGAGACGGCCAGGCGCTTGGCCTGCAGGAGCAAGGCCTCGCGCTCGGGTCCATCGGCCATGCCTTGCATCTGTTCGTAGAGTCGGTCGAACTCGGCGCTCTTGAAACGCGATAAATTCTGCCCATCGATGGCTGGGCCGTAGAGACGCTGGAAGGGCCCCAAGCCGTCAGGGTCGGAGGCGCTCGAGCCGAGGAACCAGATCATGTATTTGCCGCCGCGCGCGCTCTTCATGTTCTCTGGCCATTTGGCGGTCTTGAACTCGATCTTCAGACCAATGGCCCGCATATTCTTCAGCAGCAACTCGTCCATTTGACGGCTGGCATTGGTGGGCTCGGTATTGCGCACCAGCACCAATTTCTGACCATCGGGCTGCTCGCGCCAGCCATCGCCGTCGCGGTCAATATAGCCATAGAGATCGAGCAAGGCCTTGGCACGCACAGGGTCGTAGTCACCCATTTCGGATTTGAAGTCGGCGCTGTAGCCGGTCGTGTGCGGCACCACCTGGCTTTGTGCCGGGATCGCCTGGCCTCGCCGCACCATGCTGATTTCGCGCGGCACATCCATGCCCAAACTGATGGCTCGGCGCAGGGCGATCTTCTCGGGCGCCATGCCGCCAATAATCGGGTCCTCCATATTGAAGACGGTCAGCGAAGCATCCGGCCCGACGGTGCGAAAGGCCTGCACGCCGCGCTTGGCCAGATTCGGCGCCAACTTGCCGCCCGGCATGGCCTGGCTGATGAAGTCGGGCGGCACGCGTTCCAGAAAATCATGCTCGGCGTTCAGAAAAGCCAGCCAGCGCGGCTGCACCTCTTCGATGATGTCGACCTCGACGCGGTCCAGCATCGGCAAGCGCCGGCCTTTGAAATGCGCCAGCAAGGCCTGACCCTCTTTATCGTCCGCGCCCGGCTCGGCGTCGTAGAAGCGTTCGCGGTAATCGGGGTTGCGCAGCAATTCGATCTTGGAGCTGCGCCGCCATTGGCCAAGCTTGAATGGGCCGGTGCCGACCGGATGGTCGCTCAGCTTGTCGCCATAGGCCTCGACCACCTCGCGCGCGACCGCACCGACGATGTCGCTGCCGGTCATGATCATCTCGACCAAGCGCGGTCGGGCTTGCTCGACCCTGAACTGGATCGTGTAGCGGTCAAGTGCGCGCAAGCCTTCGATTTCATGGGCGTAATCAAACGGCTTCTTGCCCTTCACTGCCAGATCGCGTTGCGCCGCCAGACCCAGGAGGCCGGCCTCCTCGAAGGTGCTCCAACCGGGGCTCTTGTTGGCCGGGTCGGCAAAACGCTTGTAGCTGTAGACGAAATCATGCGCGGTCAATTCGCGCTGCTTGCCTTTGAAGGCGGGGTCGGCGGCGAAGTAGATGCCGGGCTTGATGCGCACCGTGAAGGTCTTGAAGTCGCTGGCCACCTCCGGCATCGCCGCGGCAACCAGCGGTGCCAGCTTGACCGGCCGGGCCAAGTGGTCATAGCGGTACAGCGACTCAAAAATCGCCGCCGTGATGGTGCGGGAATAGAGGTCGTCGATCTGCGCCGGATCGAAACCGGTCTCGGCGATTGGGAAGGCATAACGCAGGACTTTGGCGGGCTCGGTCGCCGAAACCAGCAGCGCATGCAGACCAATCAACAAAGCGATTGCGAGCTGAGCGGCTTTCATTGCGCGGCCCGCTTGCTCTCATCGATGTCCACATACTGCCACCAGTCCTGCCAGAACAGCGGGCGGCGGTAGCCCTGTACAGAGGCCTGCGCCATATCGGTCAGGATGCGGTGGGTGTGCTGCTTGTAAGGCATATAGGCGGTGGAAATGCGCTTGGCTTTGAGCAGCAGTGCCTCGCGCTCAGGGCCGTCTGCCATGGCGGCCATTTGATCGTAGAGCTTGTCGAACTCGGCCAGCTTGAAGCGCGCCAAGTTTTGCCCGCCGGTGGCCGGGCCATACAGGCGCTGCAAGGCGCTCTGCGCATCGGGCTGCGAGGCTGCGGACGCCACGCCCCAGATCATGAATTTGCCGCCGCGTGCGCTCTTCAGGTTCTCGGGCCATTTGGCCGTCTTGAATTGGGTTTTGATGCCGATGGCGCTGAGGTTCTTCTGCCACAGCTCGTCGAGCTGGCGCGAGGCATTGTCGGGCTGGGTATTGCGGATCAGCAGCAAGGGGCTGCCGTCAGGCAAGTCACGCCAGCCGTCGCCATCCGCGTCCACATAGCCGTACAGATCGAGCAAGGCCTTGGCGCGGGCCGGGTCATAGTCGCCGGTTTCGGATTTGTAGTCGGCCGAGTAGCCGGTGGTGTGCGGCACGATCGGGGACTGCGCTTGCACCGCCTGGCCGCGACGGACCAAGTTGATCTCGCGCGGCACATCAATCGCCAGGCTGATGGCGCGGCGCAGCGCAATCTTGGCCGGCTCCATGCCGCCCACAATCGGGTCATCCATATTGAAGGTCGTCAGGCCCACGTCCGGCCCCACGATGCGAAAGCCCTGCACACCCTTCTTGGCCAGATTCGGCGCGACCTTGCCATTGGGCATGGCCTGGCTGATGAACTCTGCCGGCACGCGCTCCAGAAAGTCTTTTTCGCCATTCAAGAAGGACAACCAGCGCGGCTGCACCTCTTCGATGATGGCGATCTCGACCCGGTCCAGCATCGGAATGCGCCGACCCTTGAATTTTTCTTGCATCGCCAAGCCTTCGGCATCGCCCGGCGAGGCCTCGGCGTCGTAGAAGCGCTCGCGGTAGTCGGGGTTTTTCTCCAGCACGATGCGTGAGCTGCGCCGCCACTCGCCCAACTTGAACGGCCCGGTGCCGACAGGGTGCTCGCCGACCTTGTCGCCGTAATGCTCGACCACCTCGCGGGCCAAGGCGCCGTAGAGGTCACTGCCGGTCAGAATGGTTTCGATCAAGCGTGGGCGCGGCTTGACCGTCTTGAATTGCAGGGTGTTGCGGTCCAGAGCCCGCAGGCCTTCGATCTCTTTGTCATAGTCAAAGGGCTTTTTACCGTCGAGCGCCTGCTTGCGCAAAGCGGTCAGCCCGACCAGATCGGCCTCTTCCAGCGAACTCCAGCCAGGGCTCTTCAGCGCCGGGTCCGCAAAGCGCTTGAAGCTGTAGACAAAGTCCTGCGCGGTCAGCTCGCGCTTTTTGCCCTTGAAGGCGGCGTCGTCGGCGAAGTAGATGCCGGGCTGGATCTTGATGGTGAAGCTGCGGAAGTCTTCTGACATCTCCGGCAGGGCCGCAGCCACCAAGGGCTTGATCTGTACCGGCCGCGCCAGATGGTCGTAGCGGTACAGCGCCTCGAAGATGCCGGCGGTGACGGTGCGCGAATAGATATCGCTGAGCTGAGAAGGGTCAAAGCCGGTCTCGGCGATCGGGAAGGCATAACGTAAAGCCTTGGCGGGTGGCGGCGTTACATCGGGCTCGGCCCGCACGGGCACTGCGAGCGCCGTCAGGCTTGCGCTCAATAAAAAAGTTAGTAGCTTCACGGTGTATTTCATTTGACTAAGCGCAGACGCTCATCGACGTCCACATATTCCCAAAAATTCAACCAAAACTGAGGCCGCCGATAACCGAGCAGCTGCGCGTGCGCCAGGTCGGTGATGATGCGGTGGCCGCGTGGGCGGTAGGGCGCATAAGCTGCGCCCAGGCGCTTCAACTCGGTGAACAGGGCCAGCCGTTCGGGCCCATCGGGCAAGGCGTTGGTTTGGTTGTACAGCTCATCGAGCGACTTCAAATTGATGCGCGCGTAATTTTGCCCGCCAATGCGCTCGCTGAAGAAAAAGCCCAGCGCATCTTGCCCGTCCGGCGCGGCGGCCGAACTGGCCAGCGACCAGATCTGGAACTTGCCGGCGCGCATGGCCTTGAGGTTCTCCGGCCATTTGGCGGTCTTGAACTGCACCTTGATGCCGATGGCGGCCTGTGACTTTTGCCAGATCTGGTCAATCTGGCGCTGGAACTGCTCGGGCGTGGTCAGGCTCTCCAGCACCAGCGGGCTGCCGTCGGGCTGCTCGCGAAAGCCGTCGCCGTCGCGGTCAATAAAGCCATACAGGTCCAGCAGCGCCTTGGCCTTGGCCGGGTCGTACTCGCCGCTCTCGCTCTTGAAACTGGCGTCATAGCCTGTCGTGTGCGGCAGCATGATGGACTGTGCGCTGATCGCCTGGCCGCGCCGCACGATGCGGATTTCGCGCTCCGAGTCGGTGCCCAGCGAGATGGCCCGGCGCAGCGCCACGCGCTCTGGGCTATAGCCGCCGACGACCGGGTCCTCCAGATTGAAGACGGTGAACAACACATCCGACGTCACGACGCGAAAACTCTGTATGCCTTTCTTGACCAAATTCGGGGCCAGCTTGCCACCCGGCATCGCCTGGTTGATGAAGTCCTCGGGCGTGCGGTCCAGCAGATCGAACTGCCCGTCCAAAAAGGACAGCCAGCGCGGCTGATTTTCTTCAATGATGGCGACCTCCACCCGGTCGATCATCGGGATGCGTCGGCCCTTGAAGCGCGCCAGCAAAGCCTGACCCTCGGCGTCGTCGGCGTTCGGTTCGGCATCGTAGTAACGCTCGCGGTAGCCGGGGTTTTTGTCCAGATTGATTTGCGAGCTGCGCCGCCAAGAGGCCAGCTGGAAGGGCCCGGTGCCGACCGGATGCTCGCTGCTGTGCTCCGGGTAGGCTTCGATCACCTCGCGCGCCACCGCGCCAAGCAGGCTCCCGTCGGCCAAATTCTGGTCAAAGCGCGGCCGGGATTTGCCCAGCTTGATCTGAAGGGTGTAGCGATCCAGCGCGCGCAAGCCTTCGATAGGCTTGTCGTAATCAAAGGGCTGCTTGCTCTTTTGTACTTGTGCGCGGTATTCGTTCAAGCCTAAGAGATGGTTCTCTTCCAGGCCGTCCCAGGTCGGGCTGTTGGTCGAAGGGTCGGCAAAACGCTTGAAGGAATAGACATAGTCGGCGGCGGTCAGCTCGCGCTTTTTGCCCTTGAAGGCCGGGTCGTCGGCAAAGTAGATGCCGGGCTGGATGCGAATCGTCCAGGTCTTGAAGTCGGCGCTGACCTCGGGCAGGGCGGCCGCCGTCAAGGGCTTGAGCTTGGCTGGCCGGGCCAGATGGTCATAGGTGTAGAGGCCTTCGAAGATATGCGAGGTGACGATGCGCGAATAGATGTCGGTGACCTTGGCCGGGTCAAAGCCGGTCTCGGAGACGCGAAAGGCATAGCGCAAGACCTTGGGGCTGGTGTCACTTACTTCGGAAGCGGCAAGACGCGCGCTGCCGAACAGGCATAGCAATAGCAGCAAGGCGCGGCAACGAAGGGAAAGATCTACGTTCATAAGGAGCAGAAAGACGGTTGGTTTATTTGGCCGCAGCCAAGGCATCGGCGTCGATGTCAATGTATTTCCAGAAGTCGCGCACAAAGGCGTTGCGCTCATAGCCGAGCACCCAGGGCTGCATGATGTCGGTGTAGACGCGGTGCACATGCAGCTTGATCGGCATATAGGCCACCATCAACTTCTGCGCCTCGGTCATCAGGTCTAAGCGCTCGGGGCCGTTGGGGAGTTTTTTCTGGGCTTCATACAAGGCGTTATAGGCGGGCAGATCAAAGCGGGCCTTGTTGGACTGGCCCTTGTTGGGCCCGTAGCCCAGCGCCAGAAAGGTGTCGCCATCGGGTGAGGCCGCGGTCCAGCCTACGCCCCACATCATCAGCTTGCCGGCGGTCGAGGCCTTCAGGTTCTCCGGCCATTTGGCGTGGCGGAACTTGATGCGTACCTGGATCGCATCCATCGCTTTTTGCCACAGCTCGGCCAGCGCACGCTTCTCGCCGTCTTGCTCGGTCGCATATTCGATTGTCAAATCGCTGCCGTCCGGCTTATCGCGCCAGCCGTCGCCATCGGCGTCCACATAGCCGTAGAGATCCAGCAGGGCCTTGGCGCGGGCGAGGTCATGGTCGCTCATGCTGGTTTTAAGGGTGGGCACAAAACCGAACACGCCGGGGCTGATCGGCCCTTGGGCGGCGATCGCCTGGCCACGGCGGGGCAGGCGGATCTCCTTGTCAACATCGATGGCCAGCGCAATCGCTCGGCGTAGCGCAATCTTCTCGGGCGTGTAGCCGCCGACCGTCGGATCTTCCATATTGAAGTAGGAGATCGCCACATCCGCCCGCGCATAACGCACCATCTGCAGCCCCATCTTGGCCAGATTGGGCGCCAACTTGTTGTTCGGAAAGGCGATGGGCGCGTACTCCGCCGGCACTTCCTCGACCATATCGGTCTCGCCTTGCAAGAAGGACAGCCAGCGAGGCTGGTTTTCTTCAATGATGGCGATTTCGACCCGGTCGATCATCGGCAGTTTGCGGCCCTGCAGCCGCGCGGCCTGGGCCACCAGGCGCGGCTTGTCGGCGGGCGGCTTTTCGTCATAGCGCAGATCGCGGAAGTTGGGGTTCTTCTCCAGCACCATGCGTGAGCTGCGCCGCCATTCGGTCAAGGCCCAGGCGCCGGTGCCGACCGGGTGGGCCATGATTTTGTCGCCGTAGCGTTCGACCACTTCATGCGCGACCGCGCCCATGGTGGAAGGGTCGGCAAATTGGTTGACGAAACGAGGGTCGCCGGCTTCGGTGCGGACCTGGAAGGTGTAGCGGTCGATCAGCGTCAGGCCGGCGACTGGGCGGGCGTAATCAAACGGGGTCTTGCGCTTGAGCGCTTCTTGGCGCAACTCGTTCAGGCCCGGGATGCGGGCGATTTCGAACAAATAGAGATTGGGGCTCTTCCAGCGTGGGTCGAAATGGCGCTTGAGCGAATAGACATAGTCGGCGGCGGTCAACTCGCGCTTTTTGCCCTCAAACGCCGGGTCGTCGTTGAAATAGATGCCGGGTTGGATGCGAAAGGTCAGGGTCTTGAAGTCGGCCGAGATCTCGGGCAGCGCCTCGGCCGTGGCCGCCTGCAGCCGCACCGGGCGGGCCAGGTATTCGTATTGCAGCGGCGCCTCAAAAATGCCGCCGGCAATGATGCGGGAGTAAAGGTCGGAGATCTGTGCCGGGTCAAAGCCGGTTTCGGCGATGCGAAAGGCGTAGCGAAGCACTTTTGGCTGTACTTTGGGCTCGCCAGCGCTGGCCTCGGCCAAGGCAAGGCCTGGCATCAGCATGGAAGCTGTGTACAGCATGATTGCCGCCCAGGGTCGCGCCACGATGACTCCTTGCTTAAAGAAACGCGCCGGTGACCTTGTGAGCCCGGCGCGCATTGGGTTGCCAAAGAACCGTCGCTTCGGCCCTTTTCGGGAGGACGGTTCAGGCCCGCAGTCTACGGCCTGAATGAGTCGGCCGCCATGCAGTCGAACCCGAGGGTGGGAGGGCGGCAGGGAGGGAAGGCGCAGCCTATTCGGCCAGCACGGCCCGGTCGCGGCCGTCTTGCTTGGCTTGATAGAGCGCCTGGTCGGCCCGGGCCATCAGGGCGGCCGGCGTTTCGTCGGCCGCTAAAGCGATGCCCACACTGAGGCTGAGGATGGGCGCAACCGGCGAGGCTGCATGCGGCAATGCCAGTTGCTGCAGATGCTGACGCAGGCGCTTGACGACTTCTTGCGCGCCTTCAGCATCGGTTTCGGGCAGCAGCAGTGCGAATTCTTCACCGCCGATGCGAGCGGCCATGTCGCCGCCCCGACGCAGCGCCGCCTGCAAGACCTGGGCCACCAGCTTCAGCGCCGCATCACCGGCAGGGTGGCCGTAGTGGTCGTTGTAGAGCTTGAAATGGTCCACATCCAACATCAGCAAGGCCAGCTTGCGTTCGCCCCGGCATTTGTTGGACAGCTCCAGCGCCAGGCGCTCATCGAAGCCGCGCCGATTGGTCAAGCCCGTCAGGGCGTCGGTCAGGCTGAGTTGCTGCAGGCTGTCAACCTGGGTTTCGATCAGGCTCAGCAGGTGATTGACATGGCCCGACAAGGTGCTGAGTTCGTCCGCGCCGCTCACCTTGATGCGGGTCTTCCAGGTCTGCGTCTTGGCCAGTGTGACCAACTGGCGGGTAAATCGGCGCAGGCGCCTCACCAGCAGCAGGTGGACGGCGACGGCCATCAGGCAGGCCATGACCAGCGCGGTCCACAGCAACTGCCCGCGTACCTGCTGATAGACCAGCAGGCCTTGCGCATGGACATCGCGCGGGACCGACAAGGCCAGCTGCGCCACATCGCGCTTGAGCAGGTCTTGCACCGGCAGGGCCAGGTGGTAGAGGCCGGGGGACTGGTTGCTTCGAACCTCCCCCGAGCCTAGCAAGCTGGCGGCGACAAAGTCGGGCCAAACCAGCATGTCCGGTTGGGCCTCGGCAGGGGCCTCCAATTGGAAGGGCAGCCGGGTTTGCTTGCTGAGCTTGGCCAGCAAGTCAGCATCCAAAAGCCGCCCCATCACGACCGAGCCCGAGAACTCGCCGCTGGCATCACTGCGGCGGATATGCGCCCAGCAGCCGAGCATCAAGCCGATTTCGGCTTTCATCAAACCGCAGGTCGGGGCGGCATGGCCATCCTTGATCAGGGCAATATAGGGCTTGATCTGCTGTTCAAGCCAAACCGGGGTCTCGCCGGCTGGGCGATGCAGCCGAGGGTTGGTGTTGAAGTGCACCAAGCGCCCCTGCCGGTCGTACACCATGATCAAGGACAGGTCCGCGGTCACCAGCGCTTGCGGGCCCAGACTGTCTTGCGCCCAGGCCGGGTCTGGGTGCTGGACGAAACGGTACATCTCGGACCAGACGGCCCAGTCACGGGTCAAGCTGTTCAGGTGCTCGAGCTCGGACTCTATGCTTTGCACCAGCCGACTGACATGCGAGGCCAGTTCACGCTTTTCTATGCTCTGGTAGCTGGCCTCAAGGCTGCCTTGCAACAAATTCAAGCTGACCAAGGCCATCAGGCCGAAGCCTAAGACAAAGGTCAATAGCAGCTTGAACCGAATACCCATCCAGAGCTCCGAAGCGGGACCGCTTCCATCAGCGACCCGACCGGACTCATTTTGCTTGCGATTGGCTCAATGCCTCGGTGTCGATGTCGACATATTTCCAAAAATCGCGCACAAACACATTGCGGTTGTAGCCGATCACCCAGGGTTGGGCCATATCGGTGAAGACGCGGTGCACCTCGGTCTTGTAAGGCATATAGGCCACCATCAGCTTGGCGGCCTCGGCCATCACGGCTTGGCGCTCCGGGCCGTCCGGCATTGCTTTTTGCTTGTTGTAGAGCGCATTGAAGGCCGGCAAATCAAAGCGCGCCTTATTGGCCTTGCCCTTGGCTGCCCCGTCGCCCAACGCCAAAAAGGTGTCGCCATCGGGCGCGGTGGCAACCCAGGACACGCCCCACATCTGCAGCTTGCCGGCATTGGCCGACTTGAGGTTCTCCGGCCATTTGGCGGTCTTGAACTTGATGCGGATCTTCAGCGCATTCATGGTCTGCTGCCATTGCTCATTGAGCTGGCGGTTGGCGCTGTCGGGCTGGGTGGCGTATTCCAGTTTCAGCGCTGAGCCATCGGGCTGATCGCGCCAGCCGTCGCCGTCTTGGTCGACATAGCCATAGAGGTCCAGCAGGCTCTTGGCCTTGGCGAGGTTGTATTCGCCCATTTCGGACTTGAAGGCTGGATCGAAGCCGAAGGTGCCGGGTGCGATCGGCCCATGCGAAGGCACGGCTTGGCCGCGGCGGGCCAGGCGGATCTGCTTGTCGATGTCCGAGCCCAAAGAGATCGCGCGGCGCAGCGCAATTTTCTCTGGCGTGTAGCCGCCAATCACCGGGTCTTCCATATTGAAGTAGGTGAAGGCCACGTCGGCGCGCGGGTAGCGCGTCATTTGTATGCCACGCTTGGCCAAGTTCGGCGCCAACTTGTTGTTCGGCATGGCGATGGTGGCGAAGTCCGCCGGCACTTCCTCGATCACGTCCTTTTCGCCGTTCAGGAAGGACAGCCAGCGCGGCTGTGGCTCCTCGATGATGGCGATCACGACGCGGTCCACCAGCGGCAGGCGCTGCCCCTGCAGCTTGGCCACTTGCGCGGCCAGGGCCGGATTGTCGGCCGGCGGGCTTTCCGCATAGCGCACTTCGCGGTAATTGGGGTTCTTCTCCAGCACGATTTGCGAGCTGCGGCGCCATTCGCCCAAGCGCCAGGCATTGGTGCCGACTGGGTGCTCCATGATCTTGCTGCCATACATCTCGACCACTTCGCGCGCCACCGCGCCGAGGAAGCCGGCATCGGCGAACTGGTTGATGAAGCGCGGGTCGCCCACACCGAGCTTGATCTGGAAGCGGTAGCGGTCCAGCACCTTCAGGCCTTCGACCGGCCGGTCATAGTCAAACGGTTTTTTGGCCGCCATCAGCTCTTTGCGCAGCTCCGAGGCGCCCAGGATCTTGACGTTTTCAAGCAGATAGAGATTGGGGCTCTTCCACTGCGGGTCGTAATGGCGCTTGATGGAATAGATGTAGTCGGCGGCGATCAGTTCGCGTTTTTTGCCGCCAAAGGCCGGGTCGTCGCTGAAGAAGATGCCGGGTTTCAACTCGAAGGTCAGCGTCTTGAAGTCGGCCGAGACTTCGGGCATGGCGACCAGGGTGTTGGGGCGCAGCTTGGCCGGGCGGGTGTGATATTCAAACTCCAGCGGCGCATCGAAGATGCCGGCCGCAACCGCCTTGGAATAGCTGTCGGAGATCTGTGCCGGGTCGAAGCCGGTCTCGGCGGCGCGAAACGCGTAGCGAAGGGATTTCACGGGTTGTTGGGTCTGCGGGGCGGGCTGCGCTTCTTGGGCCAGCAAGGGCAGGCTGTTCAGGGCCAGCAAGCAGGCAGCGGCGCGCTTCAGGGTGGATCGCATCATTTCTTGTCGTCACTGACTTGGGGAGCCGCGCAGTCTAGTGCCTGGGCTGCGCCCCGCTCATGCGCAAATGGCATTGCCGCCGCCAAAGCGGCCCGAAAGCCCCATGAATTCTCGAAACATGTCTCAGTTTTGCTCGAACCCGGCCCTCAATTCAGGGGGCGACAAGGGCAAAACCCGGTGAGCAGGGGCGCTCAAGTCGACTAGACTCGCGCCAGTTTTTCTTTTCGCAAGCCTTGTGGGCCATCAGCCCGCCGGGAAGCAATTTTGTCGAATCTGCGACGTCTTTCTTTACGGAGAACCAACAGCGATGCTGGCCTACCTATTCAGACGCTTGTGGCAAATGATCCCGACCTTGCTCGGTGTCGTGCTGCTGGTGTTTTTTCTCTTCAAGTTCTTCGGTGGTGATCCCGCCGAGATCCTCGGTGGCCTGAATGCGAGTGCCGAACAGATAGACGCGATCCGCGAGCAACTGGGCCTGAACAAGCCGGTGCTGGAGCAGCTGTGGATCTTCATCAAGCAGATCGTCACCTTTGACTGGGGCAAGAGCTGGGCCACCAATGAGTCGGTGGCCAGCCTGTTCAGCAGCCGCTTGCCGGCCACGCTGACGGTGATGTTGCCGATCTTGATTCTCGAAGTGCTGATCGCCATTCCTTTCGCCTTGGCCGTGGCCTCGGTGCGCGGCAGCCTGACCGACCGCACGGTGATGATTCTGAGCACGGTGGCGGTGTCGATCTCGCTGCTGGTCTACGTGATCGTGGGCCAATATGTGTTCGCCTTCCGCCTGGGCTGGTTCCCGGTGCAGGGCTGGACCGACAGTGTCTGGACCAACCTGACCACCTATGCGCCGCTGCCCGTGATGGTGGCGGTGGCCGTTGCGATCGCGCCCTACACGCGGCTGTACCGCACCTTCTTCCTGGATGAAATCGGCCATGACTATGTGCGCACCGCGCGCGCCAAGGGCATGACCGAGGGCACCATCTTGATGAAGCATGTCTTGCGCAACGCGATGATCCCCATCATGACGAATATCTCGGTGGCTTTGCCGGGCGTGTTTGTCGGCAGCTTCTTGCTCGAAGTGTTCTTCTCCATCCCCGGCCTGGGCCGTGAAATTTTGCTGGCGGTGAACCGCAGTGACTATCCCGTCATTCAGGCCTTTGCGATCTATATCGCCTTCCTGACCATGGTGGTGAACTTGATTACCGACCTCTTGTACAAACTGGTCGATCCACGGGTGGTGTTGAAATGAGCGCGGTCTTGTCTACTCCTGCAACGCCGGCCAAGGCCGGCAAATCAGAAGGCGTCTGGGCGGCGTCATGGCGACGCCTGCGCTCTGACAAGGTTGGCATGGTGTCCATGGTGATCGTGGGCTTCTTCCTCTTGATGGTGGCGGCTTCCAGCACCGGCTTGATTGCCAAGAACTGGCAAAAAGAAGTCGGCGTGCCGAACGCGCCGCCGACCTTTATCGGCCCGGCCCCGGCCGAAGCGACCAGTGCCATTGTTGCGCCCAAGGGCCCGAATGTGGACCTCAGCGATATCGACCCGTTGGCACCCAAGTACAAGGAATGGGAAGAGCGCGCCAAGGCCTACAAGACCGAGGTGACGGTCAAGGCCGAGACGCTGCCGATGGGCGGCGACCGCCTGGGCCGCGATGTGCTGTCCAAGGCGATCAAGGGCGCCGAGGTGTCCATCATGGTGGGCGTGTTGGCGGCCGTGGTGGCCACCATCATCGGCGTGGTGCTGGGTGCGCTGTCGGGCTTTTTCGGCGGACGCGTGGGCGACTTTCTGGAGTGGCTCTACAACGTCTTCACTGCCATCCCGAGCATCTTGCTGATCTTCGCGTTTGCGGTGATCTTCGGGCGCGGCGTGATGTCGGTGGTGATGATTCTGGGTCTGGCCGGCTGGCCCGGTATTTACCGCTTGATCCGTGCTGAATTCATGAAGCATTCGGTGCGCGAATATGTGCGCGCCGCAGAAGCCATCGGCGCTTCGCGTTATTCGCGCATGTTCAAGCACATCTTGCCTAACGTCTCGCATGTGGCGCTGGTGCAGCTGTCGCTGCATGTGGTGGGCTTCATCAAGAGCGAGGTGATCCTGTCCTATCTGGGCCTGGGCGTCGGCGTGGACCAAGTGTCCTGGGGCACGATGCTGAGCGAGTCGCAGAGCGAATTGATCCTGGGCTACTGGTGGCAATTGGCGGCAGTGACCGGCTTGATGGCCATCTTTGTGACCGCGTTTGCGCTGTTCACCGATGCCTTGCGCGATGCGCTGGATCCAAAGTTGCGCGGCCTGGAGTGATTTGAAAATGCTACTGAGTATTCAAGACCTAAAAGTCTCCTTCCGCATGGGCAAGGTCGATGGCCAGATGCAGCGCGCATTGGCCGTCAAAGGCATCAGCTTTGACATCCCCGAGAACTCGACCGTTGCGCTGGTGGGCGAGTCGGGCTCGGGCAAGTCGGTGACGGCCATGTCCATCCTCAACCTGCTGCCGGATAACGCCGAACGCGAAGGCAAGATCCTGTTCCAGGGTCAGGACTTGCGCCAGTGCTCGCTGCGCGAGTTGCAGGCCATCCGTGGCCGCGACATTGCCTGCGTGTTCCAGGACCCGATGACTTCGCTGAACCCGGTGTTCACCGTGGCCGCGCAGATCATGGAGCCGCTGATCAAGCATATGGGCATGAGCAAGAAGCAGGCGCTGGTGCGGGCCGAGGAGTTGCTCAACGAGGTCGGCATCCCCGAGCCCAAGCGCCGTCTGGGCAACTATCCGCATGAGATGTCGGGTGGCCAGCAGCAGCGCGTGATGATTGCGGTGGCACTGGCCTGCTCGCCAAAGCTGCTGATCGCCGACGAGCCGACCACGGCGCTTGACGTGACCATTCAGCGCCAGGTGATGGAGCTGATGGCCAAGCTCAAAGAGACGCACAAGATGGCGCTTCTGTTCATCTCGCATGACCTGGGTGTGGTCGGTGAAATCTCCGACCAGGTGGTGGTGATGCGCCATGGTCAGATCCGCGAGAAGGCCCCGGTGGCCGAGATTTTCAGCAATCCGCAAGACAGTTATACCAAGGCGCTGCTGGCCTGCCGGCCCTCGCTGACCGAGAACCCGGCGCGGCTGATGGTCATCGACGACCATATCGCCGGCCGCACGGTGCACGAAGGTGCGAGCAAGGCCAAGGACCCGAATGCGCCGGTGATTCTGGAAGCGCGCGGCTTGAAGAAGAGCTTCTTCTTCAAGAGCGGCTTGTTCGGCCAAAAGGAGTTCAAGGCCGTCAAGGAAGTGAACTTCAAGCTGCGCAAGGGCTACACCTTGGGCGTGGTGGGCGAGTCCGGCTCGGGCAAGACGACCATGGGCCTGACGCTCTTGCGCCTGCATGAGCCGACCGGCGGCGAGGTGCTGTTCGAGGGCAAGGACCTGCTGAAAATGAGCGGCAATGACTGGCAAAAGATGCGCCGCCGCATCCAGGTGGTGTTCCAGAACCCCTATGCCTCGCTGAACCCGCGCTTCACCATCGGCCAGACTCTGGTTGAGCCTATGGAGATCCACAAGATTGGCAAGGACCATGACGAACGCTTGGCGCGTGCCAGTGCTTTGCTGAAGAAGGTCGGCCTCGACGACACGGTGCTGAACAAGTACCCGCATGAGTTCTCCGGCGGCCAGCGTCAGCGCATTGCGATCGCGCGCTGCCTGACGCTGAACCCCGAGGTGCTGGTGCTGGACGAAGCGGTGTCGGCGCTGGACGTGTCGGTGCAGGCCCAGGTGCTCAATCTGCTGAAAGACTTGCAGGACGAGTTTGGCCTCAGCTATGTCTTCATCAGCCATGACCTGGCGGTGGTCAAGTTCATCTCCGACGAAGTGCTGGTGATGCAGAACGGCGATGTGGTCGAGCAAAGCGAGACGCAGGCGCTGCTGCATGCACCGAAGCAGGAGTACACGCGCAAATTGCTGGGTGCGGTGCCCAAGGGTTACCAAGGCCCGGCCCATGTGGCCGCAGCAGCGGCGGCTTGAGTCGGAGAGCACCTTCCCCTAGCGTTCGGAGCATGCGATGAAGCGAGTCACCGGTATCGGCGGTATTTTCTTCAAAGCGCGTGACCCGGACGCTCTGCGCGCTTGGTACCGCGATCATCTCGGTATTGAGGTGCAGGCCTGGGGCGGTTGCAGCTTCCAATGGCAGACGCCCGAGCGCCCCGAGCCGAATGGCTCGACGGTCTGGAGCGTGTTCGACGCGGCCGCCGAGCCCGACTACTTCGCGCCCAGCCGGGCCGCGTTCATGGTCAATTACCGCGTCGCCGACTTGGACGCGCTGCTGGCCGCGCTGCGCGCCGAAGGCTGCGATGTTGGCCCCAAGACCGACTCCTCCGAGTTCGGAAAATTTGGCTGGGTAATGGACCCCGAAGGCAATCGCGTTGAACTCTGGGAGCCACCCACCCTTTAAATGGGGTCAGGTTCATTTATTCTCGACTTCTTTATGTAATCAAGCTACTTATTTGATGTTTTCTCCAGGCAAGGCAACTTTTTTACTGAAAAATTGAAGTAGTTTTGTTACTATTTTCTGTGGGCCATTCCGGCCAACCCGAGCTTTGGGCAGAAAATGAGCATGCAAAAAATAATGGCGGCAAGCCGCTGGACTCGGTGGAGCGTGAGCTTGGTGCTTGGCTTGAGCGTCATGCCAGCACAGGCCTTGGATGCTTGCAACGAGCCTGGCTTTGCTCGCGTCTTGCAGCCGCAGCTTCAGCCTGACAAGTCCGTACTTGCCGCCCAAGCCTATTGGCTGAACCAGCGTCTGATTCAATGGCCTGGCGCAGTAGAGGACAGCGGCACCGGCACGCGGGCCAAGCTCTATGTTTCAGCGCAGGCGGCCTTGCAAGTCGGGTCGAATCAAGCGGTCACCGGCGCGGACCAGGCGCTGCTGCTTGAACCCAGTCGCGATGAACTGCCCGCCGATCTCGCCCAGCGCTTCAAGTTCATTGCCCCTGGCCCACGCTGGCAAGTGGCTGCGGCCGATCTGGCCCAATTGCCGGCCTTGCACCGCGCGCAAGTCTGGCTGGTGCTGGAAGGCGCCGACGGCGCGGTCCAAGCCCACACGCGCTTGCAGGCAGCCGGCGCTCTGGACGATCTGTACGCAGCGGCCGAGCAAGTGGACGATCTGGGTGCTCACCCCGCCGGGCAAACCAGCTTCAAGCTTTGGGCGCCCACGGCGCAAAAAGTCGCGCTCTGCCGCTACCCCAGCGGCAGCGGCAAGGCGCTGGCCATGGAGGCGCTGAATCTGGACGCGCAGACCGGTGTTTGGCAAACGAAGCTAACAGGTGATTTGAGCGGTCAGTATTACAACTACCTGGTGGACGTCCATGTGCCCGGCGTGGGTATCGTGCGCAACCGCGTCACCGACCCTTATTCGGTCGGCCTGAGCACCGACTCCAAACGCAGCTTTGTGGCCAAATTGCACAGCCCTGCTCTGAAGCCGGCGGGCTGGGACGCCACAGCGCGGCCGCAGCGCGTCAAGGCCTCGACCGATATGGTCATCTACGAGCTGCATTTGCGTGACTTCTCGATCGGCGACACCAGCGTGCCGCAGCCCAAACGCGGCAAATACCAGGCCTTCACGCAAAGCGACTCGGCCGGCATGCGGCACCTCAGGGCGCTCTCCAAAGCGGGCTTGACCGATGTGCATTTGTTGCCGGTGTTCGATATCGCCACCATCCCCGAGGCCGGCTGCCGCGAGCCCTTGGTGCCCCAAGCCCCCGGCGATAGCCCGCGCCAGCAAGCGGCCGTGATGGCCGTGGCGGCCGAGGATTGCTTCAACTGGGGCTATGACCCATTTCATTACAGCGCGCCCGAGGGCAGCTATGCCAGCGATGCGGCCAAGGCTGAGCGCCGCATCATCGAGTTCCGGGAGATGGTGCAGGCGCTGCACCGCGCCGAACTGCGCGTCGGCATGGACGTGGTCTACAACCACACGGCCGCCGCCGGCCAGCATGAAAAATCAGTGCTGGACCGTATCGTGCCCGGCTACTACCAGCGCCTGAATGCGAACGGCGAAGTGGAGCGTTCGACCTGCTGCGACAACACCGCCACCGAACATCGGATGATGGCCAAGCTGATGCTGGACTCGGTGGCGCTGTGGGCACGCGAATACAAGATTGATTCCTTCCGCTTCGACCTGATGGCGCACCAGCCGCGTGCGGTGATGGAGGCCTTGCAAGAGAAGGTCAACCAGGCGGCCGGTCGGCCTGTGCAACTGATTGGTGAGGGCTGGAACTTTGGCGAGGTGGCCAACGGCGTGCGCTTTGTGCAGGCCTCGCAGCTGTCGCTGAACGGCTCCGGCATCGCGACCTTCAGCGACCGTGGCCGTGACGCCGCGCGCGGCGGCAGCGCGGGCGACAACGGCGCGGCTGTAGTTCAGAACCAAGGCTGGTTGAATGGCCTGGTCTACGCGCCTAACGCCCTAGCCAAGCAGAACCCGCAGCGTCCGTCGGCCGATCTGATGCAGGCAGCCGATCTGCTTCGCGTCGGCCTGGCCGGCTCTTTGCGCGACTATGAGCTGCCGACCTGGCAGGGAAAAACGCTCAAGCTTGCCGAGATCGCCTATGGCGATCAGCCGGCCGGCTATGTCTCCCAGCCCGGCGAAGTGGTCAATTACGTCGACAACCACGACAACCAGACCCTGTTTGACATCAATGTGTTGAAGCTGCCACTGGAGACCTCGGCGGAAGAGCGTGCCCGCGTGCAGGTCTTAGGGCTGGCGCTGACGGCCTTCAGCCAGGGCGTCGCCTACTTCCATGCCGGCGTCGATATTCTGCGTTCCAAGTCACTGGACAAAAACAGTTATGACTCGGGCGATTGGTTCAATCGTCTTGACTGGACTTACCGCGACAACGGCTTCGCCGCCGGCCTGCCGCCCGAGCTGGATAACGGCGAGCAATACCCGCTGTTGGCGCCGCTGCTGGCAGACACGCGGATCAAGCCCAGCCCGGCAGACATCGCCTGGACGCGCGACGCCTTTCGCGATTTGCTCAAGATTCGCGCCAGCTCCAGCCTGTTTCGACTGCCCAGCGCCCAAGAGGTGAAGCAACGCCTGAAGTTCCACAACACAGGCCCGGCGCAGAACCCGCGCGTGCTGGTGGCCAGCCTGGATGGGCGCGGCTGGCCGGGGGCGGGCTTCAAGGAGCTGCTGTACTTCATCAATGCGGACCCGGTCGCACAGCAAATCGATTTGCCTTCGCAGGCCGGCAAGCCCTTGGTCTTGCACCCGGTGCATCTGCAAGCCAAGGCCGCTGACAAGCGCATTGCGGCCGAGGCAAACTTTGATTCGAACACCGGCCGCTTCACTTTGCCCGGACGCAGCGCGGTGGTCTTTGTGCGGCGCTGATGTGCGGCGCTGATGTCCGGCGAAATGCGGTGACAACAGGAGTGCTAAAGCTGCGGCCTAGCGCGCCAGCGGCAGCCGCGCCTGGACTTGGTGTTGTGAGCCGTTCTGGGTGAATACGAGCTCGCCCTGCAAGCGAACCACGGTTTGCTGAGCGATCGCTAGGCCCAGGCCAAAACCCGGCAAGCCTCGGCTGGCATCGCCGCGCGCAAAGGCTTCCATCAACTGCTTCGCGCCTTGTTCCGGCAGACCGGGGCCAGCGTCAGAGACGGTCAGGACCGCGGTATCGCCGCTCTGCAGGACTTCGACCTCGACCGGTACACCGCCATGCTTGATCGCGTTGTCAATCAGGTTGACGATCAGGCGCTCCAGCAGCAGCTCATGCGCCTGGTGCAGCAGCAAGGTCGGCGGTGCGCGGCAAAACAGCTCCTGCTGAGTGCGCTCAAAGCCGGCCACCGCCCGGCGTGCCGCGGCAGCCAAGTCCACCGTTTCATTCAGTTCCACAACGCCGGCACGGATGAACTCCACAAAGCTGGCCGTCAGCCGGTCGGCATGGTCGACATTGCGCGTGATGGAGGCAACGCCCGCGGCGTTCGCGGGCGACTCGGGCAGCATCTCTGCGGCCAGCCGGATGCGGCTCAGGGGGCTGCGCAAATCATGTGAAACGCCCGCCAAGAGCAGAGCGCGCTCGCGCTCATTGCGCTGCAGTCGTTCGGACAGGGTTCGGTAGGCTTGGTCAATCTCGAGCAACTCGGGTGGCGCTTGGCGGGGCAGTGGCGCGTGGCTCGCATCGCCGGCCTGAATGCCAGTATGCGCATGCACCTGCATGCGCCGGCGCAACTGCGACAGCGGCCCCGTCACCTTGCGCGCCAAGCTCAGGCTCAGCAGCCCCACGACCAAGCTCATCAGCACCAGGCCCACGCTCATGCGCGATGCCCAGCGCGGAAATGCGGCCGGTGGATAGCCACTCAACCAGACGGGCTCGGCGCCCGGGACTTGCACATGCATCCACAGCGTGAAGCGGCCTTCGCTGCGGCCCAGCCAGACCTCGTCCACTTGTATGCCTTGCTTGTGCAGTTCTTGAACGAAGTCAGCGATGGCCGGCATCGTGGTGACTCTAAGCTTAAGGCCCTCTGGCAAAGATTCATGCCGTCTGATGCCTTCGCTGATGCCATAGGCAGGCAGGCCCTGCGTCGACGGCATCGAGGGCGTACGCGCGGCGATCAGCACTTGGGGCGCGATCAGCACCGCATACTGCGGCGCCATCAGCTGATTGCGCTCCACCACCAGCAAGCCGCCCAGCAGCAGCAAGCCGCAAGCGACCAGCAGCACCTGTGCCAGCAATAGGCGGACAAACAGCGAGTCAAGGCGTTTCGGGATCATCGATAGCAGCTGCGCTGCCCGTAGCCACGCCGCGCGGCACAAAGGCATAACCCTCACCGCGCACCGTCTCGATCCAATCGCGGCCCGGCAGCGCTTCTGCCAGCCGCCGGCGCAAACGCCCGACCTGCACATCCACCGTTCGGTCCTGGGGCCGGTAGGCGCTGGCCTGCACCGCGTCGCTCAGTTGCTGGCGTGAGACGGCTTGACCGGGGGAGCGAGCCAACACCAGCAAGAGCTTGAACTCGATGCCGGTCAGGGGGATTTCCACGCCGCCAATGCGCACTTCACGGCGTTCCAAGTGCACGCTCATGCTGCCGAAATGCAACTCGTTTGCCGCCGCAGCCACCACCGGCGGGTTCTGCCGCCGGATCAAGGCACGCAGCCTGGCCACCAACTCGCGCTTCTCGAACGGTTTGGCCAGATAGTCGTCCGCCCCCAACTCCAAACCCAGCACCCGGTCGAATGGGTCGCCGCGTGCGGTCAGCATCAGGATGCCCAGGCCGGGGTAGGCGCTGCGCCAGCGCCGGCACAAATCCATGCCGCTGGCGTCGGGCAGCATCACGTCCAGCAGCACCACGGCGGGCAAGCTCATGCGCAGGCTTTCCTCAGCTTGAGCCGCATTGAGGGTAGTCTGCACGGCCCAGCCTTCAGCCTCCAGCAGCAGCATCAACATGCTGGCCAACTCGGCGTCGTCGTCAACGATCAACACTTGGGTTTGGGACATCAGGGAAGGCAGAGGCTGTTAAGTACTGGGTCGCAGGGCTGCAGATCGTAAGTCATCTGCGACCGTCAGTTGCGTGACATTGCCGCAGCAATTGCGACAGCCGTGTCATGAATTGTCGCGTTATGTCGCACACGCAGGAGGCGAATCTGCAGACACTGCCATCGCTGCGTACCGACGTTTTGTTTGCCTCCACGCCATTCTGAATCCGGCGAGCTCACCAGGCGATGCAGCAAGCGTCTTCAATCGCAAAGCCCACAAGTGGGCTGCCACTCATACAAATGAACCCAGGGAATCGATATGAACAAGCAAGCATGGCCAATTCCTCATTCAACACCAGCTGGGCGGCACACGGCAGAACGCAAGCTGCGCTTGCTGCCGACATGCCTAGCCATTGCCGCGATGTGCAGCGCAGGCCTTGCGCAAGCCAATGACTACACCTGGAAGGGCGGCGCTGGGTCGGGCACGCAAAAAATGAGCAATGCCCAGAATTGGACGCCCAGCTTCCGCCCACCCAACAGTCGCGACGTCATCCACTTCGGCACATCGACTTTCACGACGGTCGTGAGTGACCTGTTTTCCTGCTGCGACCAAGTTGTCTTTGACGTGGGTGCGAACGCCTTCACGCTTCAGGGCACGAGCAACGCCCTTTGGAACCTCACCAATGGCATTGTCAACAAGAGCAGCAAGGTGCAAACGATTGATTGGGGAAGCGCGTGGGGCTTCAGCATCACCGCGGATCAGACCTGGGACGGCGGCACGGCCGGCATGCTCATCACCGGTGACATGCTCCAGCAAAGGAATCTGACACTGTCCAACAAGGTCGTCTACAAGAATCTCGTCTCCGCCTCGATCAGTGACGACGCCAATTCGACCGTCGGCTTGACGATCAACTCCGGCAGCAGCTACAGCACGGCGGGGGCCTTCACCGTTAGCGGCGGCTTCCCGACCAGCAGCGGCTCCATCAAGGTGCAAGGCGTGGGCAGCAGCTTGGTCGTCGGCGCAGACCTGAACCTGGGCGACGTTGGCAGCGGCACCTTGCTGATCGACTCCGGCGCCAGCGCCTCCAGCAAGAACCTGAACTTGGGTAAGACCGGGACCGCAAAGATGACGGTGGACGGCGCCGGCTCGAGCTTCGAAGCTGGCAATGTGGGACTCAGCAACAGCGACTTGATCGTTTCGGGCGGTGGCACCTTCACCGCCACCGTCAATATGGGCTCCGGCGAGACCAATGTGAATTTCAGCATCACGGTCAAGGACAAGGGCACGCTGTTCAAGGTAAACACAGACCAAAGAGGCCTCTATCTGGGCGGCCAAGGCAACGGGCTGATGCAGCTCAGCAATGGTGCTGCTGCCGACATCAACGCCCTTTTCATGGGCCAAAAGGGCAATGGCGGTTTTGGCGTCATTGAAGCGACTGGACTTGGAACCACATTGAAAACCGGCTTCGTCGAGGGCAACGCGGGCCTTTTGAACGTGTCCAACGGCGCCAAGTTTCAAGTCTTGAATTCGATGACGATGGGGCTGGCAGGAGACTCCAGCTTCGTGGCTGCGGTGGCAGGCAGCGGCGCGCTTTTGAGCGTGGCTCAGGCCATCACCGTGGGCGCCGATGGTGCCGGCCGGCTGGATGTTCTGGGCGGCGGCGTTGTCGACGTCGGGCAACTGGTGATCGGTGATCTTGGCGTCGTCAATCTGCAGGGCGGCACCCTGAAGATGGTGACTGGCAAGATTGCCGGGACATTGAACTGGGACTCCGGCACGCTCAACTTCAAGTCGAACTACGCCACGGGCGACTTCCTGGGCCATGACATGGTGCTCAGCGCCGGCCAGATCCTCAAGGGTGACGCACAAATCCGTGTGGGCTCGGGCGACAGCCTCACATTCGCGGGGGGGGCGCTGCAGGCGATTGATTTCCAAATGGATGCGAATGCCTCAGCAAAAGTGGGCCGTGCCAGCAGCTTGGCTGCCAACACCATCAAAAACTACGGGCGCCTGATGCTGGACGGCGGTTCGGTGAACGGCGCCTTGCTCAACGCCGGCACCATGACCGGCTCGGGCACTATCCGCGCCAAACTGGGTCAGGGGGGCTTCATCAACAGTGGCCGGTTTGACCAGGGTGACTATGTTGAATTGGTAAATCCAGGCAGCAATATCAATACCGGCGTTTGGGCTTTGGGCAAGGGCGGCGCGCTCCAACTGCGATCAAGCAACTTGAATAACCAGGGCTTGATGAGCTTGGCGGGCGCCAGCATCGGTGCTTTTGACGGTACGAGCAAGCTGGTCAACGAGGCGGGCGGCATGATCAGCGGCAACGGCGTCATCAGCGCCAGTTTTGCCAACCAAGGCAGCCTGATCGTCGAGGGCGGCAAGCTGTCGGTCGACAAGAGCTTTGCCAACAGCGGCCAGATTCTCTTGACTTCGGCCATCGCCAGCCTGAGTGGCGGGGCGATCGACAACACGGGTCGCATCGAGGGCCTGGGCCAGATCGGCAATGCGATCAACAACCAGGGCTTTGTCAGCGCCAAGGGCGGCATCTTGACGCTCGCCGCTGGGGGCATCAGCAATCGCGGGACTTTGTCCGTCGACCGCGACGCGACCCTGCGCTTGACCCAAGGCCTGCTGCCGAATATGGGCAAGATCCAACTGGCGGGTGGTACGTTTGACAACAATGGCTTTGCGATGAGCAACGAGGTCGGCGCGGTGATCAACGGCTTTGGCAGCCTGAACAGCGGCTTGCTGACCAATAAAGGCAAGATCTTGCTGAGCGGCGGCAACTCGACGATCTATGCCGACATGCTCAGTACCGCTGCCAGCCAGATCATTCTTTCGGGCAATAG
>NZ_JAJIRQ010000020.1 GCF_025717605.1 Paucibacter sp. TC2R-5
AGGTGGGCGAGTTTGCGGAGCGGGTTATGCAGCGGTCTCTCCTGGTGGATGTCCTCCATCACGCTGAAATGACTGTCCGGGATCGCTGAAATCCGCACCTTAGCCAATCGGCGGTTTCTGGAAATACAGGAAAATGCCTAACGCACCGCCATGGTCAGTAAGTTCGCTGTAAACCCGCGAAACGCCCGCACCTTGCAAGAGAAACATAAGCTCACTGAGATTGTAGAAATTCATCTGCATCTCAGGATCCGGGGCGACAGCCGACGTAGCCGCACCTGAGGCAAAGGACCTTGTCTTCCTCGGCAAATGCGACTTGATTTCGCCCTTGAGCACTTGCCACAACTTCGGGGGAGGCCCTGCCGGTTTTGCCGGCTGCTGGCCAAAGCTGTCGGCGTAAATATCCCAGCCATAGGTAATCTGCATCGCGCCCAAGCCTCCCGGGCGGATGCGTTGCACCAGCTGCTCGAACAAGATCCTGCCTCGGCTCACTTCAACATGCTGCAACACGATGCTGCTGTGGACCAGATCGAAGTCGCCATCCAGCGCCGATAACGTGTCGTCTGAAGGAAGTAGTTCCACATTGAATGCCGACTGCTCATGGCAGTTGCGCGCAGCCTCTGCCAGCATGGAGGGTGAGATGTCCAGCCCGACCACCTCGTGCGCAACGCTGGCGAACGGGATGACCAGTCGCCCCACGCCGCAGCCGAAGTCCAGCACCCTATTTGGAGCAAAGTCAGGTACCAAATGCGCTCTGCAGGTATTCAGAACCTGCGTCACATGGGCATGACCACTGGCGAAGAAAACGGCCCTCGCATCGTCGGTCATTGCTTGCTGCCGAAACTGCGGGGAGGTCAGGACGCCGAAATAAGGATCATCCGCTCCCCAGCGCTCCCACTCGATGTCTGTGCCCTGCCGTTTTGCAACGGCCGATTGTGCGACGGCAACTTCGATTTCCAGCACGGCAGGCGTCAGCCCGTGCTGTTCCAGCCAGGCCAGACTTTCCGCAACAACTGTCACGACCAGGCGATAGTACCCTGCCAGTTTGGGGGCGCTGACCATCAACTCGGCATCCGCATACCCATCGTCCTCGACAGTGGCCGGTGTCAGAGGGCTGCGATGGCCGTCATGAACGGTCGTCGCGCCGGTAGTGGCGCTATCCCAGTGGTAAGAGGCATTCAGTGGGTGCAATGTGTCTGCAGGCCATGCCTGGCCGGAGCGATTGTGAACTCGGACCTGCACGGAAAAGCTCCGACCGGCTGCCACCTTGTTCACTGATGTGGCCGCCGAAACATAACCAGAAAAATTCACTTTAGAGATCCTGCTCCGTGCGCTGATGGCGGCATTGCCGCTTCAATCATCCAGGCCAGCGTCTTTTTGATGGGAATCGCATTGACAGGTCCGATTACCCGCTCTAGCCGCGCACAACTACCCACCAGCTTGTGCACCTCGTTGGCTCGCACAAAGGCCGGGTTGACACGAATCTCCGGCATATAGCCGGTGATTTCGGCAGCCATCGCCAGAATGCTCTTCAGCGACTGTCCGTGCCCTGAGCAAACATTGAGCACCTGCCCAGCGGAGGGCGTGCTCAACAATCGGCTGTAGCACTGCACAAGGGTGCGCACATCGGAGAAATCGCGCTCCACGTCCAGATTGCCCAACTCCAGCACCGGCGCACGCTTGGCAAAATGCGCGACGATTTTCGGCAGCAGGAAATTCTCGGTCTGACCGACGCCGGTGTAGTTGAACGGCCGCACCACCGTGATGGGCAATTGCGACCGCCAAGTGGCTGCCATGTACTCCATTGCAAGCTTGCTGACTGCGTAGTCGTTGGCTGGTGCCGGAGTGGTCGATTCATCGATCACGCCGGCCGTTGCATTGCCGTACACGTTCGCGCTGCTTGCCAGGAGTACCGCCGTCGGCGGCACGTTTGAGCTGGCCAAGGCCTGCAGCAAATTGCGTGTCCCTAGGATGTTGGTCCGGTAAATCGCATCGACATCACCGTGGCCAACAAAGGCAATGGCTGCGAGATGGGCCACTTTGTCCGGCTTGAGCTCATGGATGAGCCTGGAGAGCGGGGCGGCATCAAGCAAATTGCATGCATGCAAGTGATTTACGCCTTCAGTCAACGGCTCGTCGGCCCCTGGCAACTGATACACCAGACCATGAACTTCATGCCCTTGGGCCGCCAAGTCGGGTGCCAGGTAGCGCCCCGTGAAGCCGTTGACCCCGGTGATGAGGATGCGAGACATAGGCGCTGTCGTCCGCTTTAGAACGAGAAACCGATCTCGTTGCGGCGCAGGTCGGCCGCCACCATCATGGCGCACAGTTCTTCCAAAGTGGTCTTTGGCTCCCAGCCCAGTTCGCGCTTGGCCTTCTCAGGGCTGCCGATCAGCAACTCCACCTCGGCGGGGCGGTAGAAGCGTGGGTTGACGCGCACAACTGTCTTGCCTGTTGCTGTATCGACAGCCGTTTCATTCTCTGCCGTACCGCGGAACTCCAGGCTAATGCCCGCAGCCTTGCCAGCCATGGTTACGAAATCGCGCACGGTCTCCATGCGGTTGGTGGCCAGCACGTAGGTGTCGGGCTGTTCGGCTTGCAGAATGCGCCACATGCCTTCGACATAGTCCTTGGCAAAGCCCCAGTCGCGTTTGGCGTCCATATTGCCAAGCTCCAGCACATCCAGTTTGCCCAGCTTGATCTTGGCGATGCTGTCGGTGATCTTGCGGGTCACGAACTCGCGGCCTCGCAGCGGAGATTCGTGGTTGAACAGAATGCCGCTGGAGCCAAAGATTCCGTAACTCTCGCGGTAGTTGATCGTCATCCAATGTGCATACAACTTGGCCACGCCATATGGGCTGCGCGGGTAGAACGGCGTGCTTTCGATCTGCGGTATCGCTTGAACCTTGCCAAACATTTCTGACGTGCTAGCTTGGTAGAAGCGCACCTTCGGGTTGACGATGCGGATGGCTTCCAGCAGGTGCACCGCGCCCACCCCGGTGATCTCTGCAGTTGTGACTGGCTGCTCGAAAGAAACACCCACAAAGCTCTGCGCGGCCAAGTTGTAAATCTCGGTGGCTCCGGACGATTGCAGCAAGCGGATGCAGGTGCTCAGGTCGGTCAGATCGAACTCGACCAAGTGCAGATTGGGGTGATTGAGAACGCCCAATTCTTCCATGCGCCAGAAGTTGACGGAACTGGTGCGGCGATAGGTACCGTAGACGGTGTATCCCTTGGAGAGGAGCAGTTCGGTAAGGTAAGCGCCGTCTTGGCCTGAAACGCCGGTAATGATTGCAGTTTTCATAATGTTTAAGATATCCAATTGAAAGAGCCGTCGTTTAACGGCCAGATTTCACCAATTCCATGCGGCGTTTGAGCACGGATAGGATGTTGTTGTAAGTATTGTAGTAATGGAACATACCCGCCCGAGCCAGTGCGCGCCTTCGCATTTCCTCAGCATGCCCAGTCTGGGCGTCCGCCATAAACTATCCAAACGCGGAATGCAAAGATTGGTGCCCATCAGTAGGAGAGCAATTACTCCACTTGTCTTCATGCACTTGCGCGGCGGGACGAGTCGCCGGGTCCAGCGCAAGGAAGCGAATGTCATTGAACAGCCGTTGGATCGCTTCATTGGCGGATTCCCGATATGCCTGGACCAAAGCCGACTCGGATTCCCCCCACAAAGACAAGCTCTCCTCCACAGCATGCATGCGCGCTTGCATATCGGTTGACCGCCATGAGGCAGGAAGAAGAAATTTGCGGTCGAGACCCACATCACCGAAAAGCCCTTCAATCATGGGTGTGTTTGTAGGTAGAGCCAAAGACGGAACGCCAGCACACAACGCGGCGATGAGCCCGTGGTAGCGGCCTGTCACGCAACCGGTTGCCTTTGCCATTGCGTCCGCCGACCTGAAGATCCTTGGATATGCCTGTTGGCCAAGAAGCCAGGAGCCGCCGGCTGCGGCGATGCGAGTTGGCACGTGCAATCGTCCCATGAGAAAAGCGGGTAGTTGCTGATGGCGAGCAAACGACATCAATGCATCGGTCGCCGAGGCGTGAACGTGGTCGAGAACCACCAATCCCGAGCGATTCCCGTTGTATGCCCGAACACTGTTAGCAGCAAAACCTTGCTGCGGAAAAGCAGCAAGCGTCAAGTCTGGCACTAGGCGGGCGTCTGGACGCCATTCCCGGATGCCGGTAAGGCTGCGGCTCTCTCGGACCGCAACGATATCGAAGCATTCCAATAGCTTTCCCGTAGCGGCGGTATTTGCATGCCACACGGAGTTGATCAGCACGCAAGCGACGCCCCTATCTCGCAGGTGAACGCACAGATCCATCATGCGACGGATTCGGGGGTTGTCATGGTGAATCGAGTCCTCACCGTTGAAGACTGCGATGCGCAATCGCCGCATATCTAGACGCTCAAGCACTTTGACGCAGTCTTCTTCCAAGCTGACGCGCGCGAGGCAGGTAAGTCCAGCCTGGGTGAGTTCGTCCTCGATCAAACCAGTGACCGCATTGCTGCCCAAATGGGAAAAGCCATCGATTGACCGCGTATCGTTAAGTAGCAAATACCCCGGCCCACCAAGGTCCAGATCTGCGCGTCGGGCAAGCGCTTGCTCTGCAGCGACGAGCCCGTCCACCTCCTGAATCGCCGCGTACCTGGCCATTGACAAACGAGGTGTCTCATACCGTCCTGCTGCGCTTATGGCTTTCTCGTCGAGCCAATGTTCCCGGAGGATTGCGGTCGTATCTACCGCTACAAAACCACCCAGCCCGTCGCCCGCCTGCCTGATGGCCTTGCACCGGCGCCGAAGGTAGTCGACCAGCCAATCCCCGTTTTCAAGCAGCGTCATGGGCACGGCGTAACGCTCCAGATACCAGCGCAGAAATCCATCTCGCGGCTCAGGCTTGCCTGCACTGACTTCCCCAAAAAATGCTCTGCCACCTTCGTCATGCGCCAGACCAGCAAGAAAGCTGCCTACTGCGGTGCCAAGTCGCTTGCGCAGGAGCAGGCTCTGGATTCCAAGATTGGAAGTCACGGTGTAGACACCTTCCACCCGCGGAAGCAAATATTGCGAGCTGGATTCGTAGCCTCTGAATGCCTCGTTGAAAATCAATTGCGGGTAGCGCTCACGCAACCAACGCAAGTTCCGGTTTGGCCCGGCATCCTCAAGCACATGCCCCCACTGAACGTATTCGGTGACGATTACGCCCACGTCACCTGACATGGCGTCAAGCATGCCCAGCAAGTATTCGAACTGGGTACGAAAGACACACTGCTCATCGAAGGAGAAGTAGTTCGAGACTTGCAGAGGTAACAGCACCAAGCGTGGGAAGCGATGACGCCAATCCATGTCCTTGAACGGATCGTGCTGTTGCAATGCAGCGTGTTTGGATCGACGGAAGTCATCAAGCAATTCCTTTGACGAAGTAAACCCGGTCAAATGATGCGCCGCTTCCTTTCCGGAAAACGCTGCACTTCGGTAGATTCCCACATGGTCCAGAAACATCGACATGGGGTACGGGTTGCGAGAAAACGCGCTGACTTCTGCATGAAAAACCACCGCGGCAGGCCAAATGCAGTTCAGATACCGTGCCGGCATTCCAAAGGTCACGACGACATCAGGCTCGAATCCAGCTGCCGCGATAGCCACATGCTTCAAGACCAAGCTCTGCGCCAGATTCGGTCTATCTCCGTTCTCGCGTACATCCTCACCGAACCTGGTGAGAGAGGCGTAGTCCGCGAATGCTGCCTGGGCGCCGCGCTGCAGACTCAACTCGTCAACGTAGCCGACATCGGTGTCAAGATTTGCTTCGACAAGGTAAGTGCGCTGCCGCTCAGGGACAACCATCCAGGTATGCACATCCTCTCTAGCGGCAAGACCTCGGCGAAGCCGACCCAGCAATAGCGCCCATCCCGCAGTGAACTCCGGCCCTTGAGGCAGGATTCCTGGAAAGACGTAAAAGAGAATTCGCATCGGCTAGTGTGTCTTGCCGGTCGGGACCACTTCTGCAACAGCGCCAACTGGCTTGACGGTCAGGTGATTGATGATGGCCTTGGTGTCCGACGCAATATGCAGGCGTAGCTCAAGGTCGCCACAAGGCCAGGTCAACACAAAGGGAATCTTTGTCCTCACCGAACCATCCACACGCCCTGGCTTGACGGTTTTGCGAGCAAGAAGTTCGGCACCATGATTCGCTGCCACCTCGATATGGCAATCGGAGGTGGAGAGCACCTCGTAGCTCCAATCCAGCTCGGCGACATAATGCCCTGCTGGCAGTTGCAGATACGGCCCGAACAGCAGGTACCCTTCCTTGCACGTGCTGTGCAGCTGATTGCCGCGAGCGGAACCTACGGCCGACCTCAGGAGGCGGCTCGATCCGTCTAAGCGGTAGTGGCGCGGTGTGCCGGGGCGCAGCAGCGCCTGCTGCATGGCTACCAGGCGCGCGGCAAGGGGATCCACTTCATGTGCATCACGCCAGCGTTTGGCATGCTGGATCATTTGTGGTGCGTTGGCCGTCTTCAGTGCGGCATTGATGCCGAGTGCGATGTCTTCGGGGCTCCTGCCTGGGAAGCGATGCACAGCGTCACCAAGGTTGTCGAATATCTGAATCGGTGTCACAGCCACGGGGCGAGCCGTGGCCAAACCATCGCGCACCGCTGCACTGGAGGATTCATCGGTGTTCTGGTAGGCAAAGACCAGCAAATCAGCTTCGGCCATCAGTGCGGCAGCTTGGTCGTCAGTAAGATATTCACTGCGTACTTCGACGAAGTCTTGCAAATTGCTATCGACGACGCGCTTTCGCAACTGCGCCACCAGCTGAGCCGAGACGGGGTCGGGGTACTCCGCGTTGAGCATTCGCAGCCGCACCGGCAACCCTCGCTTGTGCAGGAGTTCCACCGCTTCGAGTACCTCGGGCAAGCCCTTGTGCGGCAAGCAGTAGCCAAATGTGGCGATTAACGCGGTGGCGGTATCGGCACGGGGCTCCGTCGTAGAGGCCACGGGCAGTTGCTTGCCCATATGTCGCATCGGGTGAGGGAACAGGGCGACGTTTTGCACCAGCCCGAGGCGCTTTAGGCGATTCAGATCGGAGATGGCATGCACCAGCACACGCGCGCAGCGCCGCAGAGCGTCGGCCGCTGTAACGAGGCGCCAGTTGATATCCCATTCAGCCAATGCCACCGGGTCACCGGTCGAATGCATCATGACGATGACGGTTCTGCCCGCATCAACCTGCCTGTGCAAGAACCCCGCGAACTGTTCTAGATTGAAGAAGCCGTAATTGAACTGCACCACCAAGGTATTCAGGTCGTGCTCCGTGATGGCGGCGTCCAACAATTCGAACCGGTTGTTCTGTTTTTCAGACGCCCAGCAGCGATGAACGAAGTCTTCGTCAGTGCGGACTCTGCCGTCCTGGATCGGTGCGAGGATGGTGACCGCTTGATCGGAGGCTTCGAGGATGTGTCGGGCATACGAGGCGATGCCGCATTTGGTGTTCCAGGTGGTCACCCAGCCGGTGCGAGGCTGGCCGAGGCCTGCCTGACCTTGCGCCCATTGCCGGGTGGCGTTGACGGCTCTTGCCGTAACGTCTGTCCATTTGAAATGGCGCAGCAGTACATCGCGGCCGTGTTGAGCACGCCTGCTGCGCTCAGCTGGGGATGTGGCCCGCGCGCGGCGAAGAGCATCGCACAGGGAATCGTGATCGGGTTCGGCCCAGACCGAGCCATGCACGTTGAAATGAGTCTGCGCGGGCGTAAATGTGTAGTCCACCAGCCAGGAGTTCTCCTCTGAGCAAAAGTCCAACTGACCACTCCAGGCTGTTGTGATGACGGGCAGTCCGCTCAGCATGGCCTCGGCCATAGGGAGGCCGAAGCCCTCGGCCCGGCTGGGTGCCGCCAGAACGTGGCATTGCTGGTAGAGCGCTTTCAGATCGTTGTCCGACAGATCACCCTCGATCACATGGACGTCAGGGTACTGCGGGTTGGCCGCTCGGCATGCTGCCAACTGCTGATGGATGTCGTTGTGCGGATTTGCGAAGGTCTTGATGATCAGTGAAACATCGTCAGCCTGGGAAAACACAGCACCAAAGGCTTTAAGCAATGCATCTGCGCCCTTGCGCGGGAAGCACGATGAAACGTGCAGCACGCGAAATCGCTTGCCTGGGAAGCTGACGTTGCTGGTTGCCACGACGCGCTCCCAGTGATCGACGCCGCAGCCCGAGGTCACCATGGGGACGCTCACGCCGTTGTCGATGAGCACCTTCTGCACATGCTCGGACAAGCATGTCAGGCCTTGCAAATGCTGGTTGAAGTTCTGCACCCACTCGGCCGGGAAGCCGCTCTCCTCCCACGCATAGTGGTGCAATAGATTGAGCGGCGAGCCCATGTCGGAAACGCGAGGAGGGTACAGATTGCGGCTCGTCACGTGAGTGGCCGACTGCGGCATGCTGTCTAGACGGGCATGCATGGTGGCCAGATCTTGATTGGCGGCCAGAAAGTGGGGGTTGGCCGGGAAATCTCCAGGGCCTTCGGTGGAGTGCAGCGCAACCGTATGCCCGAGCGCCTCAAGTGCACGCGCCGTCTCGCGGTTGAGCAAGGCTAAGCTATAGGTGCTGTCGAACGGTCCTTCGACCCGCCAGGATAATTTCCCCCCCCAGTTCGCCGATGCAGTCAACCTAGCGACTGTGTCGAGATTGCTGGCAAGGCAGTGGGCAACGCCGCGCAATTCTTGCTCGCTTGGGGCGGTATCGCGTTCCGGGCTGATCAGTGCATTGAGGATCAGTGCGCGGCGGGCGTTTGAATCGAGACCTGCTAATGGTTCGGCCGCCCGCTTGGCGGCCGTCAGCTCAAGTGCTCGCAGGGTGCGGGTCGCGCAGTCATCCCAACTGAAGCGCTTTGACTGCTCCAGTGCATGGGCTTTCAGAGACGCATAGAACGCCGAGTCACTGAGGCAGCGTTGAATAGCTGCAGTGATGGCGGCGACGCTGTGGGGGTCGAACGTGGCATCTGCACGCCCAATGACTTCGGGAATGCTGGTGGTGTTCGAGCCGATCGTCGGTACGCCGAAATGCATAGCCTCCAGCGCCGGCAGTCCGAATCCTTCGTGTAGCGATGGAAAAACGAACAGGTGGCAACCCGCGTAGAGAGCCATCAACTCCTCGTCGCTGACGTGCCCGGTGACCACGAGACAACCTTGCTTTAATCCAAGTATCTCGGCCAAGCCTTGCAGCTTCTCCAGGTCGGCAGGGCTGACCTTGCCTGCGAGCACCAGTTGATATTGCTTGCGCAGGGATAAGGGGAGGGCACTGAAGGCCTGGATCAGGCCCTCGAAGTTTTTACGTGGCTCGATATTGCCCGAATGCATCAAGTAAGGATGAGTCAGCGCAAATTTTTCCCGACATGCCGTCATGACAAACGCCGACACCTGCGCGTCGACGAATATCTCGTCTGCAGCGGTGGAGATTGTCGTGACGCAAGAGGGCGGTACGCCAAGCAGTTCGACTGCTTCGGCCGCAGCAGACTCCGAAATGGCCAGCAAGCAGTCCGCTCGGCGAAGAGAATCCATCTTGTCGTAGTACCAGCGGGCTCCAGGCTCCCAACCGATATAGCGTTCAGGATCATGCAGGGGAATCAAGTCGTAGAGCACGGAGGCTACGACCGTCGGGCCCGGAATCCATCCGATCGACGTCACGGTGGCGTCCATCGCCCCCTCGACCATGCTGCTGATCAGCAATGCGTCGGGTGCCAGGTCGGCAATCAGCGCTTCACGCAGCACGCAAGCCGCCTTGCGGCGCCAGGCGTTTTCGGGTCGAAGTTCATCGACGGGGCCGATGGCCTCAAAGCCGATGATGCGTTCGGGCGGCAACAGCTCACCCAGCACTTGCCTCAGCGACCGAGCCTCCTCTACGAACATCTCGTTCAACAGCACATAGAACTCGTGCTCGCCGCTGTGCTTCAGCAAGGCTTTGGTCAGGGAAAGGGAGTAGCGGCCAATGCCGCGGTTCTTGCTGCCGTTCTGGCAGCCTTGCAGGTCGATCAGGATTCGCATGCGGTTTTTGGTCAGGCCTGGAAACCGACGCGGCGGGACTGGGCTCGACGCAGGTCTTGATAAATGCGCTCGGCTTGCATCGGGACGATCCGGATGTGATGGACGGGCGCAACGCCCGATGGGCTTTCGGGGACCGAAGCTTGCTCGGTGCGCAGCGGCAATTGAGCCACGTCATGCCGCAGCGCGACGATCTCCGCATGGTGAGCAGCCAGCAGAGTCTCCAGGTTCTGGCCGATGCGGTAGAGCCGATTGTCGGTGGCGCGCAACTGGCGTTCCAACTGCGCAACCATCGAAACGTCGGGTCGCAGCAGCAGTCGCCGCAGGGCACGTTTCCACGCCGGCTTTGGGTGAGGGCGCAGGCGTGCCACCAACTCCGCTAGGCCTTCGACGTTCGCGCTGTGTTGTCGCCCTTCTTGGGAGAGGGCAAGTACAACGGTCAGCTCGCCACGCTCGGCGCCTGCGCGGATCTGGCCGAGGTAGTTGGACAGACCATCGGCATCAACTTCCCGGCCCAATACGCTGAGGTATGCGGATCTGACAAAGTTCTCGTCCTCCAGCGCGAGCAGGGCGCTCACCGAGTTGACGCGTCCTCCAGCGCTTGTTTTGCTTGCTTGCTCGCTCATGTCGGGTGCTGCCTGGATGCTGTTATTGCTACTTGGTGAGCTGAATTGTGTTCAGCACGGGATAGGTGATAGAGAAGACCACGTTCAAGAACTTCTGAAATTCTGCGATGGGGGCGTTGCTGACATACAAAATGTCCTTGTTACTGATGGGAAAGCTCTGCATGGCAAAGAAGCTGCTTGGATCCTTGACGTTCATGCGGTAGACAACCGGCACCATGCCGTCTGGAGTGCTCGCCACAGGCTGGCGGGGCCAGTCAAGTGCTGCGACCGGCTCAAAGCGGAATATGAAAACTGCCTGAGCATCTGAGCGTGAATCGAGGAGACCACCTGCCCGGGCCAGAGCTTGGGCCAAACTGATGCCCTGGGTCTCAAATGCAATTTCCTCGTTTTTGCCAGTGGCACCAAGTGCGGTGAAGGACAAGGGCTGATAGCTGGCAGTCACAACATCGCCGGGACGCAGTAGCACGTTTTGTGCCGGATCGCGAATGATGGTGTCCAAAGGCAGACTGTGAAACTGGCGCTCGCGAGTCACCTGGACGGTCACCTTGCTGACGGCCTGCTTGACCCCGCCGGCGGCAGCAATGGCATCGAGCACACGCTCACCGCTGGGTGTCAGGGGTAAGCGCAGGCTGCTATGGACTTCGCCGACCACCGTGGCGGTGGACGATGCGTTGCGCACAATGCGGACAAGCACTTCCGGCTGATTTGCCTTGCCTTTGAGTCGCTGCGCGATATCGGTTTCAAGTGATTGGGCCGATTTACCGCTCGCCTGGATTCGCCCTGCGAACGGCACGGAAATCAAGCCCTCGCGATTGACCACCTGTTCTGGCAGCGTGGTTGCCCGACTGGAACTTGGGGCGCGAACATCGATGCCGCCGCCTCCAAACAAGGTCGCAGGCGGTGCTTCCCAGATGTTGACTTCGATGCTATCGCCCGGACCAATCAGTTGTGGCAAATGAATGTCGCCCAGCGCCTCGGAGAACAAGCGAGACTTCTTACCGTCGAGCAGTTTCCGCGCCACGGCTTCATCGACGTTGACGAGTTGGATAACACCAGCCGCTGTTGGTGCTGAGGTCGCCTCCTCAACTTCTTTGTGGCTTGGGCCGATGGTTGGAAACTGTGCGCATGCACTTAACAGAAGCGCGCAAGTGGCGAGGGATAGAGTTCGCTTGGATGTATGGAGGCTTGAGTACACGTAGGTGCGCTGAATCAGGTGGGTATGCCGGAGGATCCAGCAATAGAGCGCTATTTTAACCAATTGCCACACCTCTCCGTTGGGTGGTTGGCCTTGTCAATCGAGGCATGCGCCTGTACGGCCCTGTGTTTCGAAAAATCTTCCAAGTCCGCACAATCAGCGCCACTCACAAGAAATTCGCTGCTAAGTCCTTCTTGACCGGGGCGGGTCTGGGTCAGTTGGCTGCCTCTTTTTGGCCGCCTACCGCCGAACTTGCCGGGTCTGAGCGGCAAAACGGCGCTAGTTTCGCCGGCCGCTGTGTCTTCGCAATGCCAACTGCTCTGGCTCGACGCGACCAGTTCGACGCCAGTACGCCGTAATGAGACCGCTGCATAACCCGCTCCGCAAACTCGCCCACCTC
>NZ_JAJIRQ010000021.1:0-1997 GCF_025717605.1 Paucibacter sp. TC2R-5
ACGTCCCACAAGTGGTAAGCCCAGTTACGTTTTCCACTGAGGTGCTCGCCCCACTTTTGCCGGATGGGTGCTGGGTGAAAATAGCCTTCGCGCCGCAGGCGAGCTTCGTCCAGCAACTCTTCGGCCCAAGGACGCAGTGGCCCACGTAGCCATACGTCCAAGGGTACACCGAAACCCATTTTCGGCCGCTCGATCAGTTCCTTGGGTACATGGCGGTAGAGTACTTGGCGTAGGGCCCACTTGCTTTGGCCGTCATGCAGCTTCATGCTTTGGGGCAAGCTCCAAGCAAACTCGACTACACGGTGGTCCAAAAAAGGCACTCGAGTTTCCAAACTCACGCCCATCGCCGCACGGTCTACCTTAGTCAATATGTCGTCCGGCAGGTAGGTCATCAGGTCCAGTGCCATCATGCGCTGAATGGGGTCCAGGCCCTGCAAGTCCGGTGCGTTGCCCGTGAGCAATGTTGGCGGCTCATGGCCACCAATGACCATCTCTGCGGGGTCGTCCCAGTGTGATACAAGCCCTAAATACAGCGCATCAAGCGAAGGGCTACTCAAAACTTTGGCGCCCTTGTGCAGCTTGTCGCCTATGTTTGTTGCACGCAAACGCCCCGGCATAGCAAGCGCCGCACGGTTCCATATATGCGGTGGTACTGCAGTAATACCGCTCGCAAAGAGCTTACGCAGCGGCGTTGGCACTTTGGATAACTTGCGCCACATACCTGAGGCCATTTGGTAGCGGTTGTAGCCACAAAACAGCTCGTCTCCGGCGTCTCCTGATAGAGAAACTGTGACATGTTGCCGGGCCAACTGCGACACCAAAAAAGTAGGCAATTGTGAAGAGTCAGAAAACGGCTCGTCATACAGCGCCGGTAAGCGTGGCACCAGATCAAAAGCTGCTTGCGGCGTTACATAAAGCTCGGTGTGCTCAGTGCCCAAGTGCTGCGCCACCGCCTTGGCATGCTCCGCCTCGTTGTAGGCCGCCTCACCGAAGCCAATGGTGAAGGTCTTGACCGGCCTGCTGGACTGAGACTGCATCAACGCGACGATGGCAGATGAGTCCACTCCTCCCGACAAAAACGCACCCAGCGGCACATCGGCCATCATTTGCTGGCCGATGGCATGGCTAAGCAAGCGCTCAAGTGCATCCACCGCCTGCTCGGGCGAGCCCGCAAATGGTTTCGTAACACCCTGGGTTGCTGCCTGCGCCCCAGACCAATAGTTGATTACCTGTGGCTGGGGCTGCTGCGAAGACACCGTCAGGAGTTGACCCGGCCGCAGCTTGGAGATGCCGGAGTAGATGGAGTATGGTGCTGGAATGCAGCTGTGTCGCAACAGCAGGCTCAAGGCGCCCCTGTCAACTTGCGCCGTGAAAGCTGGGTGCGCTCGCAGAGCCTTAAGCTCGGAGCCAAACAAAAATACCGCATCGTTGCCTTGACCTTGCCAGCCGTAATACAAGGGCTTCTCGCCTAGGCGGTCACGCGCCAAGGTAAGTGTATGTAGTTGCCGATCCCAAACGGCCACGGCAAACATGCCAATCGCCCGCTCCAGTGTGCCTTGAATGCCCCAGACGTCGAAGCCGGCCAAAAGCGACTCGGTATCCGAATGGCCCCGCCACTCGGAACTTGGAAGCCCCGCCCTTTCGACCATGCCATCTAGCGAACGCCGCAAATCCTGGTGGTTGTAAATCTCGCCATTGAATACCAGCACATAACGGCCGCTGGGCGAGTGCATGGGCTGGTGCCCGGTTTGAGATAGATCGACAATTGCTAGCCGGCGGTGCGCCAAGCTGATACCACTGGCAGAGTGATTCCAAAATCCTTCACTGTCCGGGCCTCGATGGCGAATCGCGCCAGCCATTCGGCGCAACACATTGAGCTCATTCGTTTCATTGGCATCACTTTGGATGGATCGGAAAAAACCTGTTAAGCCGCACATAAGTTAAGTTTAAACTTCATATGGTTGTAATTGGCGAACATATCATCGAGGTCATAGAAA
>NZ_JAJIRQ010000021.1:2030-12106 GCF_025717605.1 Paucibacter sp. TC2R-5
TTCTGCAAAAAACAACCAAAAAAATAATGTCACTGTGCTGTAAGATATTACGGCAAGGGTCCAAATTAAATTTCTGCTCCCGGCTCTTCCGAATACGTCCGGCAATCGGCTGCCGACAAATAATTGGAGCGGAATCCAGTAAAGTGCAATTCTATCCACGGCAGTTGATGAGGCCGATAAATTTAGCAGTACGAAAAAACCGAGCGCACTAACTGCCATCCATGTCCAAAACTTGCGATCAGACTCCGAAAGATTGAAGCGTTTCAGAAATAGCAGAAATAAAATCGCAGGTAATCCATTCATGGCGACTCGAATAAATGCTCCAGCTGATTGGTATTCGGCCACAATATAGCCGTTTACCAATCCATCGATGGCTTCTTGAATTAGCAAAAAAAATAGCACGCCGCCAGTAATCAAAGCGCCAACTGCCGTGAGAAGTGGACGCTTGCTGCCGGAGAATAACGCCAGCGGTACTATGACCAAAGCAGATTTATGGAAAAGCGCAGCGATTAAAATCCAGCCGAAGAAGCGCAGCGAAGAACCATTGGATAAAGATACTAAGCCCAGCATCGCGAAGCCAATGGCAACACCTTGCCGAGTATATCCCATGGCGACTACGATGATCAGATAGGGGCATGCCAAAACGATGGCAAGCCACGGTCTTGGTTGATGCCGGCAGAATGTTATAAGGCCCCAAGTAAACAAGGTTGCACATACAATATTAACAAAATAGACATCACCCCAAATATTGGCGCCCAGCCAGTTTAGAAGCGCATAGGCAGGATCTCCACTGTCTTCCCAAAAGCCAATAAAGGGAGTGCCCCGCATGGCGTCGACGTGATCTTGGTATGTAAACCAATCGCCACCAACTTCGTGCCGCAATCCAATCAGCGCAGTAAGTAAAAAAAACACAGCAAGCCAGATCGGCGGCCATGTCATTCTCTGATGTCGACCTGCGAATCGAGGTTTCGTCTGAATAGCCGCCATCCAAGCGAGAGCGCCAAACATCAACCAATAAGTCAGCACACTTTGGTCCTCATCGATATAACGATCATGAGTGATAAGCGCCTACTCTTGGCGTTTCCAATTGTTGTTCTCAAGAGAAGCATAGGCTTGTGCAAGCCCAGGATAAACCAAAGCGCGAGAGTGCCGTTTTTCGATGAAAGACCGAACCTTGTGGCGCAAAGCTTGATAGCGAGACTGATCAGCATATAGATCTAATATTGCGGCAGCTATGGCCTCTGGTTTTGCCTCGGAAATAGGGCCAAGATCGAGGCCATCAAAGGTATCTATGGCCATTCGGTACTCGTCTTCGTCTCGGTAGGCTATAACTACAGGGGTGCAGCACGCCATTGCCTCTAAAACCACAGTGCCAAGATTTGGAGCGCGAGAGGTTTGCAATAAAAAGTCCGACACAGCATAAGCGGACCTAGTATCTTTCAGTAACCCTAGAAAAATAATCCGAGTGCGGCTTGGTTGGTCGTTTACTAATTTCTCTAGACGAGACCTTTCTTTGCCGTCACCGACTACCAGTAATACTATATCGGCATCGTCCATACTTAAGGCGGTCCGAATCGCCAACTCAACATCCTTTTCTGGATCAAGTCGGGCGACTACAATTAGAACCAAATCATTTTCGGTTAGTCCAAATTTTTGCCGGCTATTAAGTAATTCCTCTGGGTCGACCCTGAATTTGGTAGTGTCCACCCCGATTGAAGTCTCGATGATGCGTGTGGCAGGGGTATGCTAGTGCTGTTCTATTTCGTTTTTTGAATACCGGGTAAATGCCAAAAATCGAGCAACTAATAGCTGTGGTATCCGGGAAGAGAATAGAGTTTTTTCAAATTTTGAGCCACTGTTGCCAGAATACATCTTGGAGTGTATGACTGGAATCTTGCATATCTTTGCCGCGATCCAAGCTGGCAGGGCAGAGGCAGCGAGATGCGTATGAATGATGGTCACATTCTCTTTGCGAAAATAGCTAACTAAATATCTACATGACCGCCATAGATTGATTAAGTAGCTAATCGGAGATCGCCTCTCACCGGGATGGAGCTGAAGTGTTTCAACATGTATACCCGAAGCTAATCGGTAGCGCAGCACTTGCGGTTCACCCGCAATGATGCTGACCTGATGTCCGCTAGAGGCAAGGTAATTTGACAACTGCACTACATACTGTTCTGCACCGCCTGCGCCGAGGGTATTGATGATTTGACAGATGTGACTACTCATGGGCACGATGCATAATAAAAATACCAAGCAGTGTAGAAAAAATGGCCGAGGCGCTAACAGATAGAGCCGCGCCAAAAAGTCCAAATTTGTATACCAAAAGCGTAATCAACAATAGACCTGCAGCAGCACTTAACGCCGAGAGTGTCAACATTTCGCGGTCTCGTTTCTGTAAAACAAGTTGGTTTGACAAAATCGCTTGAATTATGAGAAATGGAGTCGAAGCGCAGAGAAGCCACGCTACAGTGCGGACCTCAGTTGTTGAGCCGAGTGGTCTCAAATATAGAACGTCCATTGCTGCGCCGCTCGCAGCCCCAAGAGCCAGCCCGCCGGGTATCGCGCCGGCCAACCAGCGCCAAGGTATTCCAGCCGAACTCTTTTGTGTTACTTCTCGATTGCGTGACCAAAAAAACAGGCCGGCAACACCGCCTGCTGCCACTGCGACTACAGAAAACAGGTTCTGCACCATCGCAAACTGTCCGGCAGCTTTGTGCCCTGAAAAGAAGTGGATGATCATTGGATGGAGGCGACTTGCTGCCAAGAAGAGCACAGTGGCCAAGAAGAACTTGCCGAATTCAGAAGCTTGTGCTCGAGTTTCCTCTTTCACTCCAGATATTGGAAACAGCAGGTGGCGAGAGATTGTCAGTGTCACGAAAAATCCAACCGCACTACCTACTAGGTAGCTTAGTGCTATCCTCATTAGAGTAGGCGCACTTGAGGTGATGCTGCCTAGTCCAGTGATGCAGCAGATCAGTACAAAAACTAACAATCTCAAGAAAAAATATTCACCTGCTCCTCGCAGGTACTGCACACTGGTGGCAGGTCCATCTACAGCGGTCTCGAACAACCGACCCACAAAGAGAATCAACATGAGTGAGATCATGCTGAGAGGTGACTTTGTTGCATACAGCAAACCAATCACCAGCGCCGCACCTATGCAAATAACTGCAGCACGTAGACTGAGTGACGCCGCCACTACAGCCCCTGGCGACACGGCAACTGGCATTCGACGTTTTAATGACAGTAGGTTCGGGCCACAAACTACTGCCGTTACAACCGCCACATAGACATAAGTCATGCTGAAGAACGCTGCGGACTCTAGCCCTAAACCGTAGCCCACCATCAGGGTCAAAAGGAACATGATTCCGTATGGAAGCAGGTCACCTGCAAAGACTAGCGTATGCTCGAGTACGGCAGTGAATTTGGTGGAGCGTTGAACTGTCAAAGGAAACTTATTAGATTAGGTGAGACTCAGTTTTCACTAAATTTTTGGCGTTCTCTTGCCAGCCACGCTTCGTCAATATTGCGTCTAAGACTTGCCGGTGAGCCGCCAAACATGGTGCCGTCAGGGACATCGGTTGTGACGACCGACATAGGCAGGATCACGCAGCGTTCCCCGATGGTTACGCCAGGGTTTATCACAGAGGGACCACCTACAAAGCTGTGTTTGCCAATACGGGTTAGCGAGCGACGTATCCATGGATTGCCTGACTGATTCTGGCCGAGTAGGCTAGAAAGTACGCTGGTGTGCGACCAAACAAAAACACCCGAGCCAATGGTCACGTGTGCTCCCAGTTCCAGTCCGCCTGACGCATCCAGAATGGCATTCTCGCCAACCCATACATATTCGCCACAAGTCAAATTTTCTTTACTAAGGATTTTGGCGCCTTCGCGCATTCGACATCCATTGGGCAAGCCGTGCAATTGGGCGCGTTCGTTATCTGTCATGACCCCGCTCAAGAGTCGCGTGACGAGTTCCAGCCGCAAGGCTCTTGCTCGGGTTGTATCTTGCAGTTTGAACTCGTCCGACTCCCAGACGTCTTTGAGCAGCCGCAGTACCTGCTCCTTTGTCGAGTCAATCATGACCTGCCAGTTTCAATTTTAGCCATGGCATCGACGACTCGTTGAACATCAACACCGCGATAGCAAGGCAGGGTCAAAGTTGTCTGAAAAAGACTCTCAGAATTCACAGGACTTTGGTTGTATTTATTCTTGTAATAGGTGTTAGAACCCAGAGCATAAGTGCCAAGTGTGCTCTCTATTCCCTGCGCCTTAAGTCCATGAATCATGGCGTTTCGGTCTTGCCCCGCAGGAACACGGAATACCAGCGACTGGATGTTATGTCTGACTTCTCGATCCGATGCTTGTACTGCATAACCGCGAGGTGCTAGCGCGTCGATATAGAGCGCACGGATCTCGTTTCGTTCATCCACAATGGCCTCAAGCTTGGCGAGTTGTTTGCGCCCCATGAGCGCAGCCATTTCAGGTAATCTGAAGTTATAACCAAAATCAACAAAGTCTACCCCCGGCCCTTTCATACCACTAACGCCTGCACCCAATTTTATCTCGAGCCAGTTGGCCCAGTCGTCGTGGTCGGTGACAATTGCGCCACCTTCTCCCGTATTGATCAACTTACGAGGGTGGAAGCTGAAACAGGTGATGTCGGCAATAGAACCGCAACGGCGACCGTACTCGCTGCTGCCAATGGCGCAAGCTGCATCTTCAACCAGAGGCAAATTGTGGCGTTGGCAAACTTCTTTGATTTTTGTCAGGCCGGTCGGGTTGCCAAGAGCATCAACAAAAATAACTGCTTTCGTTCTTGCAGTAATCTTCCTCTCAAGGTCTTCCGGGAGCATATTGAAGGTGTCGAGTGAGACATCCGCAAACACTGGGCGCGCGCCAAGATCTTCGACGACATTGGCAGTTGCTGGCCAAGAGAAGTCAGAAACGATGACTTCATCATCCGCCTTTACGCCGAGCAACTTCATGCAAGTCCAAAGCGCTGTGGTAGCCGAAGTTGTCAGGAACGCGTGTTTCGAGCCTGTGTAGTCTTTCAACTCTTGTCGAAAGGCTTCAACATGTTGGCCGCGGGTGAACATGCCGCTTTCGAAGACTTCGCGAAATTCTGCCTCGACCTCATCGAAGGAGAGGTAGGGCTTGATCAAACGAATGTCACTCATACTCATGCTGGCACCTTGATATTGGCCTTATACCAAGCGAGTGTTTCGCTCAACCCTTGCTCGAAGGGCGTCAGTGTGTATTCGATCATGGAGTTGACCTTCTGATTGCTGGCAATGTGGCAAAGCACATCTGCCTTACGACCTGGCTTTCGAAGAACTTCTCCGTCGTAACCCAAGCCTTGGCAAATCTTTGACAGTAGTTCGCTAACTGTGACTTGGTTGTCTGTTGAAATATTGACGGAATCACCGGCGGGCATCAAGTCATAAAGCTTGACCACGGCGTCCACGGTGTCGTGGACGTAGATGAAGTCACGGCTCTGTGTTCCCTCGCCATGCAGTTCAGGGGTACCGCCTGTAAGCAAGCGCGCGGCAGTGATGGGAATCACACCTGCCAGCATGCCCTTATGGTTCTGCCGAGGCCCATAGTTATTGAACGGACGCACTATGAATGCATCCAAATCAAACATACGTACATAACTTTCTACTGCCATATCCGCAGCTGCCTTACCTGCAGCATAGGTGGTGGTGGGGTTGCGTGGGTGGAGTTCGTCCATCGGCTCGTAGACTGCAGACCCGTAAACCTCAGATGTCGAAAAATGACAGAGGGACTTGAACAGGCCACGGCGCTGCAGTTCTAGCAAGTTCAACGCCACTTTTACATTGGTAGCGAATGCGTTGGCAGGATTGAGGAAGGAATAGTTCAATGCCTTGGTGGCACAGTTAAACACTACATCGATGGCGTGTTTGGCAAAAATGTACTCCAAGCTGGTGCTTAGTTCAGCATCATCTCGGTACAGAGTCGCCTTGCCTGTCGCGAGGGCTTCAACAAGGTTGTCTTCCGAACCTACGAAGAGGTTGTCGATGACGACCACATGTGCAGCGCCCTCCTTGATCAGTCGATCCACTAAGTGACTACCGATGAAACCCGCCCCGCCAGTCACCAAAATAGTCTTGTTGACTAAGGTATCTCGAATCGTCATGACTGAACCGCCGTTTGAATTTGGGAGCAGATCTGCAATGCTTCCACGCCAGCTTCAACACCTGGAACTTCGACGCTTCCCGGCTGGCGACAGATGGACATAAATGCTTGCAATTCAGACAAAAGTGCTTCCTGGGGTGCAACCGCGACAGTCTCCTGGATTGCTGTGATGGCGTAAGGCAAGCCGCCTCCCACTTGTACCTCGGCCTGCCGACTGACAAGGATCTCCTTGCGCAGCAAGTCGCAGTCGACAAACATGTCGACGCAAGTGCCTTCAATTTGGCGAATTTTTTTGTCAGTCACCCGACTTGCTTGGATTCGGGAAAACTGACCGTTCTCGTGAGTCAGGAGCGCTGAGGCAAAGTCGATCATGCTGCCGTGGCCAAAACCGTGCGCGGCGACCGACTTGGCGGGCCCATTGAGGTAGAGCGCAAGATCGATGTCGTGGATCATCAGGTCGGTCACCACATCCACGTCAGTGATGCGTGCGCTGACCTTGTTAGTCCGTGTGAAATCGAGACTGATGACCTTTTCTGTTCGATCGAGCACTTTCTTGAGCGACTGCACGGCCGGATTGAATCGTTCAATGAAACCGACTTGGATGTTCAGGTTTTGCGCTTTAGCGAAGACTGCGATTTCCCGCGCATCTTCCAGCGTTGCAGCCAGTGGTTTCTCGACAAATATGTTCTTGACATGTGAGGAGACTAAGCGAATGTAGTCGGCGTGGGTCACAGTCGGCGTACAGATCACAACGGCATTTACGTTTGCGAGCAACGGCGTTGGGTCAACCACACCGGGCACGCCATGCGCTTCGCCCGCGCGTGCCGCAACCTCAGCATTGGCGTCAGCCACAAAGACCAGTTCGACACCTTTGAGCATGGAAAGGACGCGCAAGTGATTGCGCCCCATATTGCCGAGTCCGATCAGTCCTATCTTGAGTATTGGATCTTTCATGGGGTCAAATCTCTCCAGAAAGGCGGTTACCAGCCTTGTCAATGCGGGCGAGTACACGGGCGGGATTGCCCATGACCAAGGAGTAAGGAGGTACGTCCTTCGTCACAACGCTTCCGGCTGCAATCATGGCGTACTCGCCTATGGTGATGCCACACACAATGGTTGCATTGGCTCCGATGCTGACTCCGTTTGCGACACGCGTGGGCGTGATCTTCCAGTCGCTGTTAAAAGCGCGCGGCACCTTGTCATTCGTGAAGCTGACGTTGGGCCCAACGAATACATCATTGCCGATCTCCACGCCGTTATAGACTGAGACGCTGTTTTGAACCTTGCAGCGGTGCCCAATTTTTACTGCGTGATCAATGTACACATCTTTAGATAGGATGCAGCTTTCACCTATATCTGCGTTCTCGCGGATTTGAACGTTGACCCAGACTTTAGTTCCTGCGCCTATTTTGGCTCTTTCTGAAACATTGGCGCTCGGGTGGATGTAAATATTAGCGTCCATGAATAGCCTCCTGGCCTTCGCGGACCACATTAACAATTCGGTGTAATTCTGTCTCGGTCATATAGGGATACAAGGGCAGGTTGAGCACTGAGGCGCACAACTGTTCGCCAACCTGACCGCCGAAATGGCCCTCTAGGTAGGCTGCGGCGCCCGGCTGTTTGGACATCACACTGGGGTAGATGTTGCCGAAGCCGATGCCTGCAGCTTTTAGACTGGCTTCAAGCGCGGCTTTGCTGGCCAAGTCGGGCATTAGGCAGACATTACAGTAACCATTCTCCTCGTAGCCGTCAGGCGCATTCATCAACTGGATGCCAGTGTCCGGTAGATGCTGCCGATAAAAAGCCACTGCTTCTCGGCGCGAAGCGATACGTGCCTCGATATGATCTAAAGAGAGGTTCAAAAAGGCCGCTTGTAGAGAATCCAGTCGCGAGTTCCAGCCTACGTCGCCGTAGCCATAGTGTGCGGTTCTGCCGTGGTTACCCAGACGTCGCACCTTGTCTGCAATCGTCGCATCGTCGGTGAATACCGCGCCGCCGTCACCAGCGCCGCCTAGAACCTTTGCCGGATAGAACGAAGTCGTGGAGATTTGGGCCGACTTGTAAATCGAATGTCCTTGGTAGCGCACGCCAAAAGCTTGGGCGCCGTCCTCGATGAGAACCACACCGTGCTGGCGACACAAGGCGCGCAGTTCGAGAATACGAGCGCTTCCCCAACCGTAGAGGTGTGCGATCAATGCTGCCTTTGGGCGACCTTCGCGAATAGCTTGCTCGAAGGCATCGACGCAAACCCCACCGTCGCTGAGATCGGAATCAACCGTAACTGGTTTGGCACCAACATTGACCACGGCTTCAAAGGTGGCCCAGAATGTGGCGTTAGGAACTAGTACAACATCACCTGCACCAACTCCAACGGCTCTCAAGGCTAGTTGCAAGGCGTCGGTCCCATTGGCGCAAGTTACGGCGTGTGCCACCTCAAGCTTAGACAGAAGGCGCTGTTCTAGCTCAGCAACCTCCTGACCACCGATAAATTGAGCGCCAAGCGTCATCGAGTGCAACTTGCTCATGAGCGCATCGTGAAAGCCAGGCTCGAATCGTTTTAAGTCGATAAACGGGATATTAATTTTCGTTCTCCTTTGAACGTAGTAGAGATTCAATATGAGCGACATACCATGGCATCGCCTGAGCGACACCTTCGGCTAAATTGTGCATTGGCACATAGCCAAGCAGGCGACGAGCCTTGCCCACGTCGGCTTGGCTATGGCGTACGTCTCCCGCGCGAAAACTGCGGTAAATAGGCTCGACGGCTGCCACCACACCATGGTCCACCAGGTTAGCCCGCAGCAGGATAAACAAGGCGTTCAGGGTGGTGCGGTCACCTACCGCTACGTTGTAAATCTGATTCCTTGCGTTTTGCTCCAAGGTGGTCGCAGCCAACAAGTTCGCTTGCACGGCGTTGTTTACAAAGCAGAAGTCACGACTGGTTTCTCCATCGCCATTGATAAATACAGGCTCGCCATGAAGTAATGAGGACGTCCATGCTGGAATTACGGCAGCATAGGCGCCGTTTGGGTCTTGACGTGGGCCAAAAACATTGAAGTAACGCAAACCAATGGTGGCAAATTGATAGCAGCGGGCAAATACATCTGCGTATAACTCGTTGACATACTTGGTGACAGCATAGGGGCTTAGCGGCTTTCCGATGTGGTCTTCCAGCTTGGGCAGAGCCGGATGGTCGCCATAAGTGCTGCTACTGGCCGCATAAGTGAAGCTTTTGACCTGAGCATCTCGCGCGGCTACCAGCATGTTCAAAAAACCATTGATGTTAGTGCAGTTGGTCGTTAAAGGGTCGTGCAGACTGCGGGGTACACTGCCTAGAGCGGCTTGGTGTAGTACGTAGTCCACTCCAGCGCAAGCGCTCTGGCAATCAGCTAAGTCGCAAATGTCGCCCTCAATGAACCTGAAACTCTCCCATTGGGCCTTGCTGACTAGGCCTTTAACTTCGTCTAGGTTGCGCTTGTAGCCAGTTGCGAAGTTGTCCAGTCCGACGACGCGCTGATTGAGCTTGAGGAGTTTTTCCAGCAGGTTGCTGCCGATAAAACCGGCGACTCCGGTGATGAGCCAAATGTGCGGATCGGTTATAAGGCGGTGTTGGAGGGTTTCGTAGGCAGTCATTGCAATCAGTGGTGGGAATTATACCCAGTGGCGCCATTTGCGAATTTTTGAATGTATTTTAGAAAAAATTTAATATTTATCTTGGCGTACTGTCAATTTTGTCTGGTTGTTCTAAAGCAATTTGGAATTTATTTAACTTATGGAAATACTTAGACATTTGCCTTAAGTAATAATTGTTTAGAATGAAGCTGTGAATATGGGTTGGGTAGGCTCTTAAGCGGGGCGTTGCGAGGTAGTCAACAGTTTTTTCAGGAGGGATGTCATATTTTTTTCCT
>NZ_JAJIRQ010000022.1 GCF_025717605.1 Paucibacter sp. TC2R-5
CAGCCCGCTCGTGCCGATCAACGACTTTTTCAACAGAATAGGCACGGAGCAGCCTTGCGGCTCTCTGCCGGCGATAATCAAGACCTATTGCAAGTCGACATTTAGTGGGCCACTGGTCCGGCTGAACATGCAAAAGCAGCTGACAAGAGGGTCAGTTTTGCTCGCCTTGCTTTGCCCAAAATACAAGGGAAAACACTGATTTTTTACCGATTCGAGTCTGGTAAATTGCTCATTGGTGTCGGGCTTGACACCAAATCCACTGAAAACGCCGTAAATCATGGCACTGCGAGTCCGGCCTCGGGCACCATAGTGCAAACTAGGGTGGCGGGTAAATCGAAGTTGAAATTGATGAGCTGAGGCAACAACGTTCATTGCAGACAGCCACCCTTGAGGTGGCTTTTTTGCGTCCAAGCGCAATGCAGGTACTTTGTTACTTCCCACGACGGCAGCGTCAAAAGACTCGTCAAAGGCAGCGTTTACACTGGAGCATCCGTGCGGCGTCTTTGCGCCCAGCCTCCCATCGCGGCATCTTGAGAGCGACGACATTCCTATGCCCCATATCCCTCCAGTTACCAAAGCCTTTATGTTGGCTTGTGTGGGTTTTTACTGCGCCTTTTTGCTCCTGCCCCGCGGCATGCAGATCCCCTTTGAGTTGTGGCCCTTGCAGTCGGGCCGCTTCATGCCCTGGCAGCCCATCTCCTACGCCTTTTTGCATGGCGGCGAATTCCATCTGTTTTTCAATATGCTGGGCCTGTGGATGTTTGGCTCGGAGTTGGAGCGCGTCTGGGGCGCCAAGCGTTATACGCAAATATTGGTTGCCAGCACTCTGAGCGCAGCAGTGGTGCAGTTGATCGTGACCTTGCTGATGGGATCGATGGCACCGACGGTCGGCGCCTCGGGCGCGCTGTTCGGCCTGTTGCTTTCCTTTGGCATGCTTTTCCCCGACCGGATCATCGTGCCGCTGTTCCCGCCTATCCCGATGAAGGCCAAGTACTTTGTGGCCATCTTTGGTGCGCTGGAATTGCTGCTGGGTTTGAACAACAACAGCAGCGTCGCGCATTTCGCCCATCTGGGCGGCATGTTGGGCGCATACCTCCTGATTCGCTACTGGCGTGGCGGCGCGCGCCGACGCTGATCAGGCCACAAGGCCAGCGGCAATCTGGCCATAAAGCAGCCTCAGTCCTAACTCGGTTTTCAGACGCTGATTGATCAGCCGCCTGGACTCGCTCATGAAACTGAGTTGCATAGGCGACATCACATCATGAGCCTGCGCGCGGCTCACCCGCTGAGGACGCGGCAGACCGCAAAGATCGGCCGCCAGATCGAAGTAGTCCCCCATCAGCATTTCGCTGTCATCACAGACATGCAGCACGCGCTGATTCGGACCTTTGGACAGCGCCAGAACGCAGGCGCGCGCAAGGTCATCGGCATGTATATGGTTGGTGAACACATCGTCCTCGCGCCGCAACACCGGCGAGCCACGCGCCAAACGCTCGCGCGGATGGCCACCAACCCGGTCGGAAGCATAAATGCCGGGGATGCGCAGAATCGTCACCGCCGCCCCATGTTCGGCGCCGAAGCGGCGGATGCGCTGCTCGGCATCCACCCGGCGCCGCGCCCGATCGGTACCGGGAGCGGCGGGCCTGGACTCGTCAAACCGAGCGCCTTGGCAGTCACCGTAAACCCCAGTCGTGCTGGCGTAAATGAAGCGCTTGGGGCTCTGGCTGCGCGCCAGCGCCCGCAGCAAATTGGCCGTGCGCCTGTCCTCGGCGCCACTGCTTGCCGGCGGCGCCAGATGTAACACCACATCGGCAACGCCGCCCAGGCGCGCCAGCGTTTCGGCTTGATCCAGATTACCCATCAGCACCCGGGCACCCGCCCCACGCAGCTCCGCCAAGCGCCCTGGGCTTGAACTCAAAACCAGCACTTGCCAACGCCCGGCCGTGCGACGCAGCTGACGCAGTACCCGCATGCCCACGTCACCGCAACCGACGATCAACAAACGGGGCCGCCCGAACTTGACCGGGTAGGAACCCGCAGCCAAGCCGGCTGTTGAAGAGGGGATAGCAAGCGATCCGAGGGACATGTTTCAAGCTCAGGCAAAATAGCGGCTCAGTGTACGGCCCGGCTTTCCCGGGCCGCCTTGCATTTAGAAGCGTCATCACATGAATTTCCAGGTCACCGTACAGCCCAGCGGGCGCGTCTTTTCCGTCGAACGTGATGAAACCCTGCTGAGCGCGGCCATACGGGGCGGCATCGGCCTGCCCTATGGCTGCCGCGACGGCGCCTGCGGATCTTGCAAAAGCCGCCTGCTCGAAGGCCGCGTGATTCACGGCGCCCATCAGGCCAAGACCTTGACCGAAGCCGAAGAAGCCGCCGGCTTTGTGCTGACCTGCTGCGCCACGCCGCAGACCGACTGCACCCTCGAAGCCCGCACCGTGCCGGGCGCCGGCGAATTCCCTGTGCTCAAGCTGCCCAGCCGCATCGCCAGTGTGGAAAAGCCCACGGCCGATGTTGCGGTCTTGCGCCTGCAACTGCCGGCCACCCAGAACTTCCAGTTCCACGCCGGCCAGTATGTCGAGTTCATCTTGCGCGACGGCGCCCGCCGCAGCTACAGCATGGCCAATGCGCCGCACAGCATGCCGGGCTTCATCGAACTGCATATCCGCCACATGCCGGGCGGCAAGTTCACCGACCACGTCTTTAGCGCTCTGAAGGAGAAAGACATCCTGCGCATGGAAGGCCCGTTCGGCAGTTTCTTCCTGCGCGAGGACAGCGACAAGCCCATCGTGCTGCTGGGCAGCGGTACCGGCTTCGCGCCACTGAAAGCCATCATCGAGCGCATTCAGCATCTGGGCCTGACGCGGCCAACCACGCTGTACTGGGGCTGCCGCAGCAAGGCCGATCTGTACTTGCATGATTGGGCGCTGCAAGCCGCCGCCAGCACGCCCGGCTTGAGCTACGTCCCGGTGCTATCCGAGGCCAAGGCCGAAGACGGCTGGACCGGCCGCACCGGCTTTGTTCATCAAGCGGTGATGGCCGACTTGCCAGATCTGTCGGCTTACCAGGTTTATGCCTGCGGCGCGCCGGTGATGGTGGACTCGGCCAAGGCCGAATTCGTCGCCAAATGCGGCTTGCCGGCTGAAGAGTTTTACGCCGACTCTTTCACTTCCGAAGCCGACAAAAACCAAGCTCAATCCAACTGAAGGCCAGACTGCGCCATGATGTTTACACCGCCCTATGTCGCCGCTGAATGCTTCGAGGCGCAGTTGCGCGAGCAAGGTGCGGTGGTCATTGCGCCCAGCAGCCTGCCCGCCACGCTGGCTTGCCGGCTTGAGGACTTGGCCGAATTGCCCAAGTTCTGGGCCGACCTGCCGCCGGACGCCTATCTGCGTGACGGCGGCCGCTACCGCTTTCGTCGTCACGGTTGCTTTGTCGCTGAAGTTGGCGCTGAGGGCCAGGTCTTGACCCCTGTTGCGCACCGCGCCCATTGGCAACCGCTCGATTACAACGCCTTGCACGGCGGGATCGAACGATGGTTCGAACCTTTGGCGGAGGAGCTTTGCCAGTTGCCGGTTTGGCGGCAGCTGATGTTCGGTCTGGCCGGCGTGGCCTCGCGCCTGAAGGGTGAGCGCCGCTGGTTCATCGAAGCGCACCAATTTCGCATCGACACCACCGACGGCATTGGCCGCCCAACGCCGGAGGGCGCGCACCGCGACGGCGTGGATTTCGTCGCGGTGTTTTTTGTAGGACGCCATGGCATCAAAGGCGGCGAGTCGCGGGTCTTTGACGCCAATGGTCCGAGTGGGCAACGTTTCACCATGAGCGAACCCTGGACCCTGCTGCTGCTCGACGACGAGCGCGTGATTCACGAAACCACGCCGATTCAACCGACGGCCGACCATGGCTACCGCGACACCTTGGTCGTCACCCTGAGAGCGGGTGGTTTTCAGGCTTTGTGAGGAAATTTGCGGCTTTTCAGCCCCAGCCCATTTGGCCGGCTGCCTGCACCCCCATTACACTTGCCGGCCTCGGCTACCAAAAGCAGCCGATTCCTGGGCAAGCCAGCCCGTTCAACCGCATCACGAGTGCCATCAAGACATGAATGCAATTTCTGATTTCGCGCGCGCCATCGCAGCCGCGCCCGCTTCATCCATCCCTTCTTCCCTGTTCGGTCTGCCCGACCAAGCCCCGCATGAGCGCGTGTTGCTGGCCGCCGACGCCGAGACCGGCCTGAAGGCGATTCTGGCCGTGCACAGCACCGCCCGTGGGCCTGCTTTCGGTGGCTGCCGTTTCTGGACCTACGACAACGAATTGGCCGCGCTGAACGACTCGCTGCGCCTGTCGCAAGGCATGAGCCTGAAGAACGCCTTGGCCGACCTGCCCTTTGGCGGCGGCAAGGCCGTCATCATCAAGCCGGCAGGCCAGTTTGACCGTCCCGCCCTGTTCGCCGCCTTTGGCCGCGCCGTGCAGTCTTTGGACGGCGCCTACATCACCGCCGAAGACGTCGGCACCACCACCGCCGACATGCTGGGCATGCAGGCCCAAACGCAATATGTCAGCGGCATCCCGCGCGCCGGTGCATTTGGTGGCGACCCTAGCCCCAAGACCGCTTGGGGCGTGTTTGTTTCGATCGAAGCCGGCGTCAAGTTGCACCTGAAGCGCAGCTCGCTCGAAGGCGTGCGCGTGGCGATCCAAGGTCTGGGCGCGGTCGGCTGGCATCTGGCCGAATTTCTGCACAAGGCCGGAGCCAAGCTGGTCGTCACCGATGTGGACTCCGCAAAAATTGCCCGTGCGCAGCAACTGCTGGGCGCGCAAGCGGTCGGCATTGACGAAATCTTGTCGGCCGATGTCGATGTGCTGGCGCCATGCGCCTTGGGCGCCGCGCTTAACAGCGTCAGCGTGCCTCAAATCCGCGCTCAGCTGATCGCCGGCGCGGCCAACAACCAATTGTCCACCGCCGCCGATGGCGACGCCTTGCAGCAGCGCGGCATCTGCTACCTGCCCGACTATCTGGTCAACGCCGGCGGCATCATCAGCGTGGCCCGCGAGTACCGCAACGAGGGTGAAGAGTCGGCCGTGATGGCCGAAGTCAGCCGCATCGGTGAGCGTGTCGCCGAATTGCTGGAGCGCGTCAAGCTGGAGAACTCCACCCCCGGCCGCGTCGCCGACGCCTGGGCGCGTGCCAAGCTGGTCAAGCCGGTCTGAGCATCCAAGCACCCAACAAAAAGGCGGCCACTGGCCGCCTTTTTTCCACCCGGCCGAACCCTCACTCGCCTAGGTAAGCCGCCCTGACCTTCGGGTCATTCAGCAGCGTCTTGCCCTCGCCCGTCATCGTCACCAGGCCCGACTCCATCACATAGCCCCGGTTGGCAATCTGCAGCGCGCGGCTGGCGTTTTGCTCCACCAAGAGGATGGTCACACCCTGCTTGTGGATGTCGTTGATGACCTCAAAGATCTTGTCCACCATGATGGGGCTCAAGCCCATCGAGGGCTCGTCCAAGAGCAAGACCTTGGGCTGCGTCATCAAGGCGCGGCCCATCGCCAACATCTGCTGCTCGCCGCCCGACATCGTGCCGGCCAGTTGCAGCCGCCGCTCTTTGAGGCGCGGGAAGATCGCGAACACTTTGTCGATGTCGTCCTCGATGCCTTTTTTGTCGCTGCGGATATAGGCGCCCATCTGCAGGTTCTCGGTGATGGTCATGCGCGTGAAGGTACCCCGCCCTTCCGGCACCATCACCAGGCCTTGCTTGACCAAGTCCCAAGCACCCTGGCCCTTGATCGATTTACCCATGTANACCCCGCCCTTCCGGCACCATCACCAGGCCTTGCTTGACCAAGTCCCAAGCACCCTGGCCCTTGATCGATTTACCCATGTACTCGATGTCGCCGACGGCGACAGGCTGCAGGCCCGTAACGGCCTTGAGCGTAGTGCTCTTGCCCGCGCCGTTAGCCCCGATCAGGCTGACCAACTCGCCCTGCGCCACTTCGAAGTCCACGCCCTTGACGGCTTGGATGCCGCCGTAAGCCACCTTGAGCCCGCTGACTTTAAGTAATACGTTTGCTGTCATTTGGTTGCTCTTTCAGTGGTTCTTGTGACCGGCGCCCAGATAGGCTTCAATCACTTTCTCGTTGCGCTGCACGTCGTAGGGCGTGCCTTCGGCAATCTGCTTGCCGTAGTCCAGCACCGAGACGCGGTCGCACAAACCCATCACCAACTTCACATCATGTTCGATCAACAGGATGGTGCGGCCGTCCTTGCGGATGCGGTCGATCAACTCTCTGAGCACCACCTTCTCGGTCGCGTTCATGCCGGCGGCCGGTTCGTCCAAGGCGATCAGCTTGGGGTCGGTGGCGAGTGCTCTTGCAATCTCCAGGCGGCGCTGGTCGCCATAGCTCAAGGTGCGTGCTTTGAACTCGGCGTACTTGCCGATGCCGACATAGTCGAGCAACTCCTGCGCACGTTTGGCGATCGCGGCCTCTTCGTTCTTGAAGCCGGGGGTGCGGAAGATCGCGCCCAGCAAGCCGGAGTTCGTGCGGATGTGGCGACCCACCATCACGTTTTCCAGCGCGGTCATCTCAGCAAACAGCCGGATGTTCTGGAAGGTGCGTGCAATGCCGGTCTTGGCGACTTCGTGCACGGCGGTCGGCGCATA
>NZ_JAJIRQ010000023.1 GCF_025717605.1 Paucibacter sp. TC2R-5
ATATTAGCCTGACGATGACCTACTTTCACACGGGAATCCGCACTATCATCGGCGCTGAGGCATTTCACTGTCCTGTTCGGGATGGGAAGGAGTGGGACCGCCTCGCTATGGTCATCAGGCTTAACTGGTTGATTGACTGTTTAGTATTTAAACAATCAATCCAATTTGTAGAGTCGTGCAGTATAACTTATTAACTAAGGTATTGCACATCGAATCAGCTTCTATTTTGATTGCGTTAACTCGGACTTCTTTGAAGAACGGTATAACTTGTACTTTTCTCAAATATCCTTGATCTACTCAATTTGTGTTCCCACGCATTGAGCTGTCAAAGTTATAGGGTCAAGCCTCACGGGCAATTAGTACTGGTTAGCTTAACGCGTTACCGCGCTTCCACACCCAGCCTATCAACGTCCTGGTCTCGAACGACCCTTCAGGGGGCTCTAGGCCCCGGCAAGACTCATCTTGAGACGAGTTTCCCGCTTAGATGCTTTCAGCGGTTATCTCTTCCGCACTTAGCTACCCGGCGATGCCACTGGCGTGACAACCGGTACACCAGAGGTGCGTCCACTCCGGTCCTCTCGTACTAGGAGCAGGCTCTCTCAATCTTGCAGCGCCCACGGAAGATAGGGACCAAACTGTCTCACGACGTTTTAAACCCAGCTCACGTACCTCTTTAAATGGCGAACAGCCATACCCTTGGGACCGGCTACAGCCCCAGGATGAGATGAGCCGACATCGAGGTGCCAAACACCGCCGTCGATATGAACTCTTGGGCGGTATCAGCCTGTTATCCCCAGAGTACCTTTTATCCGTTGAGCGATGGCCCTTCCATACAGAACCACCGGATCACTTTGTCCTACTTTCGTACCTGCTCGACTTGTCAGTCTCGCAGTCAAGCACGCTTATGCCAATGCACTATCAACACGATTTCCGACCGTATTTAGCGTACCTTCGAACTCCTCCGTTACACTTTGGGAGGAGACCGCCCCAGTCAAACTGCCCACCATACACTGTCCCCAATCCCGATAAGGGACCAAGGTTAGAACCTCAAACACACCAGGGTGGTATTTCAACGTTGGCTCCAAGCAAACTAGCGTCCACTCTTCAAAGCCTCCCACCTATCCTACACAGGTCTGTTCAAAATCCAATGTAAAGCTACAGTAAAGGTTCATGGGGTCTTTCCGTCTTTCCGCGGGGAGATTGCATCATCACAAACATTTCAACTTCGCTGAGTCTCTGGAGGAGACAGTGTGGCCATCATTACTCCATTCGTGCAGGTCGGAACTTACCCGACAAGGAATTTCGCTACCTTAGGACCGTTATAGTTACGGCCGCCGTTTACTGGGACTTCAGTCAAGAGCTTGCACCCCATCATTTAATCTTCCAGCACCGGGCAGGAGTCACACCCTATACGTCGACTTTCGTCTTTGCAGAGTGCTGTGTTTTTAATAAACAGTTGCAGCCACCGATTCTCTGCGGCCTCATTCTGCTTCGAGAGTAAATCTCTACACATACTAGAGGCACACCTTCTTCCGAAGTTACGGTGTCAATTTGCCGAGTTCCTTCTCCAGAGTTCTCTCAAGCGCCTTAGAATACTCATCTCGCGCACCAGTGTCGGTTTGCGGTACGGTCAATTACAAGCTGAAGCTTAGTGGCTTTTCCTGGAAGCAGGGTATCACTCACTTCGTCTGCAAGCAGACTCGTTATCACGCCTCATCTAAGCCCCCCGGATTTGCCTAAGGGGCATGACTACACGCTTGAACCAACATATCCAACAGTTGGCTGAGCTAACCTTCTCCGTCCCCACATCGCACTTGTAATCGGTACAGGAATATTTACCTGTTTCCCATCAGCTACGCATCTCTGCCTCGCCTTAGGGGCCGACTCACCCTACGCCGATGAACGTTGCGTAGGAAACCTTGCGCTTTCGGCGAGGGGGCTTTTCACCCCCTTTAACGCTACTCATGTCAGCATTCGCACTTCTGATACCTCCAGCAGTCTTCACAAACCACCTTCACAGGCTTACAGAACGCTCTCCTACCACGTGCAATAAATTGCACATCCGCAGCTTCGGTAACTGGCTTAGCCCCGTTACATCTTCCGCGCAGGACGACTCGATCAGTGAGCTATTACGCTTTCTTTAAATGATGGCTGCTTCTAAGCCAACATCCTGACTGTTTTAGCCTTCCCACTTCGTTTCCCACTTAGCCAATTTTGGGGACCTTAGCTGGCGGTCTGGGTTGTTTCCCTCTTGAGTCCGGACGTTAGCACCCGGTGCTCTGTCTCCCAAGCTGTACTCATCGGTATTCGGAGTTTGCAATGGTTTGGTAAGTCGCCATGACCCCCTAGCCATAACAGTGCTCTACCCCCGATGGTAATACTTGAGGCACTACCTAAATAGTTTTCGGAGAGAACCAGCTATTTCCAAGTTTGTTTAGCCTTTCACCCCTATCCACAGCTCATCCGCTAATTTTGCAACATTAGTCGGTTCGGACCTCCAGCACCTGTTACGGTACCTTCATCCTGGCCATGGATAGATCACTTGGTTTCGGGTCTACACCCAGCGACTAATTCGCCCTATTCGGACTCGATTTCTCTACGGCTTCCCTATTCGGTTAACCTCGCCACTGAATGTAAGTCGCTGACCCATTATACAAAAGGTACGCAGTCACCTTGCGGCTCCTACTTTTTGTATGCATACGGTTTCAGGATCTATTTCACTCCCCTCCCGGGGTTCTTTTCGCCTTTCCCTCACGGTACTAGTTCACTATCGGTCGATTACGAGTATTTAGCCTTGGAGGATGGTCCCCCCATATTCAGACAGGATTTCTCGTGTCCCGCCCTACTTGTCTTACGCTTAGTTCCACACCGCAGCATTTTTCATACGGGGCTATCACCCGCTATGGCCGGACTTTCCATTCCGTTCTGATATACACGATGCTAAAACGTAAAGGCTACTCCAATTTCGCTCGCCGCTACTTTCGGAATCTCGGTTGATGTCTTTTCCTCGAGCTACTGAGATGTTTCAGTTCACCCGGTTCGCCACAATGACCTATGTATTCAGTCAGAGTTACCGCTCGCGCGGTGGGTTTCCCCATTCAGAAATCTCCGGATCAAAGCTAATTTGCCAGCTCCCCGAAGCTTATCGCAGGCTATCACGTCTTTCGTCGCCTGTAATCGCCTAGGCATCCACCATATGCACTTAGTCACTTGACCCTATAACTTTGACACCGCTGACTGCAGTGTCGGTCAAGAACTCGTACAAACCCGTTTCATCGGTCCATACGTTATTTGAGTATTTACGCGTTACGCCGTCCTTCATATCTAAACAATTTCTTGCTCAGTTGAAGTCTATGTTTGACGCAATCAAAATGCTACTAGCGGCACGGTGCTCAACTCCCTTTACAAAGAAGCTAAGCTTTCCGCTAGCAGCGCTGATTCGACTCTACAAATTGTTAAAGAACACAGCCAGTTTGAACTGACAAACCAGAACAACCGCTGAACTTCACAGTTCGCGGATACTTTGGTTTGCCATCTCAATGAATGAATAGTTGATGAAAAGTGGTGGTGGAGGATAACGGGTTCGAACCGTTGACCCCCTGCTTGCAAAGCAGGTGCTNTCATCTCAATGAATGAATATTTGATTGGTGGAGGATAACGGGTTCGAACCGTTGACCCCCTGCTTGCAAAGCAGGTGCTCTCCCAACTGAGCTAATCCCCCCCGGACTTACCGTGGTGGGTCTGGCTGGATTCGAACCAGCGACCCCCGCCTTATCAAGACGATGCTCTAACCAACTGAGCTACAGACCCACGCGTTCTTCACTCGTGGCCTGCGGATCTGAAGCTTTCCTGTGGAGGCCAGCTCGGCAGGCTCACTTCTTCAATATTCATTCACTGTGTATTACAGCCGATAAGTGTGGGCGCTTAAATCTGAGTACATGTNNNCGTTCTTCACTCGTGGCCTGCGGATCTGAAGCTTTCCTGTGGAGGCCAGCTCGGCAGGCTCACTTCTTCAATATTCATTCACTGTGTATTACAGCCGATAAGTGTGGGCGCTTAAATCTGAGTACATGTGGATCTCGCTCATGCTGAATTACAAGTAACTCAACCGTGGCTCGACCATTTCTAGAAAGGAGGTGATCCAGCCGCACCTTCCGATACGGCTACCTTGTTACGACTTCACCCCAGTCACGAACCCTGCCGTGGTAATCGCCCTCCTTGCGGTTAGGCTAACTACTTCTGGCAGAACCCGCTCCCATGGTGTGACGGGCGGTGTGTACAAGACCCGGGAACGTATTCACCGCGGCAAGCTGATCCGCGATTACTAGCGATTCCGACTTCACGCAGTCGAGTTGCAGACTACGATCCGGACTACGACCGGTTTTCTGGGATTAGCTCCCCCTCGCGGGTTGGCAGCCCTCTGTACCGGCCATTGTATGACGTGTGTAGCCCTACCCATAAGGGCCATGATGACCTGACGTCATCCCCACCTTCCTCCGGTTTGTCACCGGCAGTCTCATTAGAGTGCCCTTTCGTAGCAACTAATGACAAGGGTTGCGCTCGTTGCGGGACTTAACCCAACATCTCACGACACGAGCTGACGACGGCCATGCAGCACCTGTGTGACAGTTCTCTTTCAAGCACTCCCAAATCTCTTCAGGATTCTGTCCATGTCAAGGGTAGGTAAGGTTTTTCGCGTTGCATCGAATTAAACCACATCATCCACCGCTTGTGCGGGTCCCCGTCAATTCCTTTGAGTTTCAACCTTGCGGCCGTACTCCCCAGGCGGTCAACTTCACGCGTTAGCTTCGTTACTGAGAAGAAACCCTCCCAACAACCAGTTGACATCGTTTAGGGCGTGGACTACCAGGGTATCTAATCCTGTTTGCTCCCCACGCTTTCGTGCATGAGCGTCAGTACAGGTCCAGGGGATTGCCTTCGCCATCGGTGTTCCTCCGCATATCTACGCATTTCACTGCTACACGCGGAATTCCATCCCCCTCTACCGTACTCTAGCCATGCAGTCACAAATGCAGTTCCCAGGTTGAGCCCGGGGATTTCACATCTGTCTTGCATAACCGCCTGCGCACGCTTTACGCCCAGTAATTCCGATTAACGCTTGCACCCTACGTATTACCGCGGCTGCTGGCACGTAGTTAGCCGGTGCTTATTCTTCAGGTACCGTCATTAGCCCACTGTATTAGAGCGAGCCGTTTCTTCCCTGACAAAAGCGGTTTACAACCCGAAGGCCTTCTTCCCGCACGCGGCATGGCTGGATCAGACTTTCGTCCATTGTCCAAAATTCCCCACTGCTGCCTCCCGTAGGAGTCTGGGCCGTGTCTCAGTCCCAGTGTGGCTGGTCGTCCTCTCAGACCAGCTACAGATCGTGGCCTTGGTGGGCTTTTACCCCACCAACTAGCTAATCTGATATCGGCCGCTCCAATTGCGCGAGGTCTTGCGATCCCCCGCTTTCACCCTCAGGTCTCATGCGGTATTAGCCACTCTTTCGAGTAGTTATCCCCCACAACTGGGCACGTTCCGATATATTACTCACCCGTTCGCCACTCGTCAGCTTAACCTGTTACCGTTCGACTTGCATGTGTAAGGCATGCCGCCAGCGTTCAATCTGAGCCAGGATCAAACTCTACAGTTCGATCTTGTTTTACTCAACGGAATCGACTAAAACCA
>NZ_JAJIRQ010000024.1 GCF_025717605.1 Paucibacter sp. TC2R-5
AAAATCTACACTACAACTACGGTGAAGGCGCATATGGGTGGCTATTTTTGGACACGAACTCTGATTAGCTGAGCCAAGCGAGCGACAGTCGCCCTATAAGACTTGACAATTTAAAGCATCAAGCGACCCGCCTACCCGGCATGCCCCCATCCTTCAATCGAAATACTGGGCAATAGAAGGTATTTATTCGAGGCACGGTCTGTTAGACCTGCCATACGCACCCTTTCGGAGTTGAATTGGGTTGATTTTTTATCCTGGATTGGTAGTCGATAAATGCGCATTGCGGTAGTTTCCAATACAGCTTGGTACCTGTTTAATTTTCGCCTCAATCTGATGCATTCACTGATTGCAGCCGGTCACTCCGTAGTGGCCGTAGCGCCCGAGGACGTTTACTGCGAGCGCATCCTCACCGCAGGTGTTAATTTTGAAAATGTGCAAATTTCTGGCGGGGGGACCAACCCGTTTAAAGAAATTTTATCTGTGATTGGCCTCTGGCGTGTGATACGCAGACATCGCATAGACCTGGTGCTGAGTTACACCCCAAAGGGTAATTTGTATTCGGCGCTGGCTTGCATTCTTCGAGGTGTGCCCTTTGTGCCGAACGTATCGGGCCTGGGGCGAGCGTTCATTCGGAAGTCTCCAGCAACACTAGCAGCACAAGTCTTGTACAAATTAACCTTTGGACGAGCATATCGAGTATTTTTTCAAAACCTTGACGACATGGGAGTGTTTGTCAATGCTGGCCTAGTGCATACCAAAAATGCCGAACGCCTACCAGGATCTGGCGTGGACTTAACACGTTTTGTGCCCGCACCACCCCCGATTCGCTCACATGCAGCACCCGTATTCCTACTTGTGGCGCGGATGCTTTGGGACAAGGGCGTGGGGGAGTATGTGGAGGCAGCGCGCAAGGTTCGCGCACTTCATCCAGAGTGTCGCTTTCAGTTATTGGGGTTCTTGGATGTGGCCAACCCATCGGCCATTTCGCGAAAGCAAATGGATGAGTGGGTGACTGAGGGCGTGGTGGATTATTTAGGTAAAACCGACGATGTGCGTCCACATATTTTCAACGCCGATTGTGTCATCCTGCCCTCCTACCGCGAAGGCGTACCGCGCACACTGCTGGAGGCTGCAGCCACCGCCAGGCCGGTGATTACAACCGATGCGCCGGGGTGTCGTGACACAGTCATCGACGGTCAAACAGGCTTTTTATGCCGCCCAGCTGATACGGCCGACTTGGTAGAAAAGATACTTAAATTTGTTTCACTCACACATGATCAACGTGCAAGCATGGGACGCAATGGACGAGCGTTTGCAGAGGAGAACTTTAGTGAACATTTTGTGATTGAGCGGTATCTTAAAGTTGTCGGCGCGATTCGAGCATCCTATTCGAACCTGAAGTGAGTTTGGCACCAGGTGCGCCGGCGAACCGTAAGTCGGGCAACCGAGCGACGCGCCGGAGCAGCGGACCTCGCAGTCGGTGCGCTAGGCCGGCACTTCGAGCTTGACGTTCTCAGCTGCGCACGGCGATAGCAGGCTCAACCCGCTGGTAAAAAACGCCTCCACTCCAATGCTTAAATCCTGGCCCCTAACAACCGCTCGATGTTTCTGGCCGTTACTCGCCACACGAAACGACGACGACCCGAGGTATATCGAGAGCTTACAGCAATTGGTGTCGAACTCGGTCCGCCCTGCGTTGAGCAACAGAGACGCGCCGCGACCACCATATGGGCCAGGCGCGCATCCAGCCCCCGCACCGCCGCCGCGCCCGCCAAGCTCATCACTAGTGGGTTTTAAATTGCGGGGGCCTTCGGGTGGTGTACTATTCGAATTCTTTGTTCTTGATTGTTTACCAAAGGGCTTTGCTGATGAGTGTTTTGCCATCATTCGATCTTGTTGGCTATGGCGGCCTGTTGAGAGACTTGGTTTCGTCAGGATTTAACTTCAGGCCAATTGTGGATATCGGCAGCTGTGAGGCCGGGGATGTTTTTCTCCGCCACGATGTAGATTTCTCCCTCGAATTGTCACTTGCCCTGGCACAAGTTGAGTTCGAGCTCGGCGTTTCTTCGTGCTATTACGTGCTGCTGAGCGGTCCTTATAATCCATGCTCTGCCTCTTCAATTAACGCAATGATGAGGTTACGTGCAATGGGTCACGCGATTGGTCTACATTACGATCTAAGTCTTTATCCGGACCAGTCAGTGCTGGCTCGCCAACGACTAGACGCTGAGATTAGATTTTTGCAAGAAATTTCAGATGGCGAAGTAAAGACTATTGTCATGCACGAGCCCTCCCGAGGGCAAGAGGACTTCTTTCTTGACGCTGCGCCTTATATTAATCCGACGCACTTCCAGAAAACCCACCACGATCTGCTTTATGTGAGTGATTCTTGTCGGGCTTGGCGTGACCTATCGCTGCTAGAGTTCCTCGATGGGCGGTCGGAGAAATCCTGTCTAATGCTTAATGTCCACCCGGAAAGCTGGCTGGCTGAACGCCCGCAGCATCGCCTCACATACCTTGAAAGAACGCTTTTACCAAAGGTGCTTGAACCCACGCAACGCTATTTTATGGAATCTGTGCGTCATTCTTGGCAAACGCACATCGGGCCAGTTCACGGCTACGGGGACTCGGATGCATAAATCAGTGAGCCTCAAGGAGGTGTTCGGCGCACCGTCAGAGTCCAATTTTGGAATTCTCTGGAAGAATTTAGATTTCCGGTCAAGCTGCTTTTCCGCACTCGACGAGGAGGACCTGAATTGGAAAATTTCCGCCTTAGAGAACGATGAATCCAGGAGGCATAGAACTAACTCTAATGCTGAATTCGTTAAAAGCCTAACCTCAGTTCGAGGCATTCAAATTGGAAAGAAATACGCGGATTTTTTTGAGGTGGCGCGATGAGTAATGAGTTAAATTTTCCAATTAAGGTCTCTACGCTTTCTGAGCGCTTCGGCTTCGTTTGGCGAGGAACGGATGTGGAAATAACCAACGTCCGGCCATATAGCGATTTAAGAAATGGGGCCCTTTGCTTTACCAGCGATGTTTCAAATCCTCAAAACTCGTCGCTCGACGTGGTTGTCGTGTCGCTTCCTGAGTTTGATTGTAAAGCGGGCGCTGCTATTGAAGCGAAGAACCCACGGTTGGTATTTGCCCAACTGCTCAACTACCTCGACAACAATATCGGCTTCAAGGTCTCTACTGAGCCTCCGAAAATAGCTGAAAACGCGGTTATTAGTCCTAGCGCCTTTGTAGGGCGCGGGGTGAAAATTGGACCAAGGACGGTTATTGGTCACAATGTCGTTATCGCCGACGGAGTCGTTATCGGCGCGGACTGTATAGTTAAATCCAACTCGGTAATCGGCGAGGCTGGTTTTGGGTTTGTTCGAGATGATACTGGCGTCCCTTTGCGTATGTCCCACTTAGGAACAGTTGTTATTGGGGACAGGGTGGAAATTGGCAGCCTTAATACAGTATGCCGCGCTACCCTTGGAGAGACTATTATTGAGAACGATGTAAAGATAGACGACCATGTACATATAGCTCATAATTGCATAATTCGATCCGGCGCTTTAATTACTGCTTGCGCTGAGTTGAGTGGTGGCGTGATAGTCGGGCGTAACGTTTGGATTGGGCCGAATTCTTCCATAATAGAAAAGATAGAGATTGGTGATAATGCATTTGTGGGTATTGGATCAAATGTTACGAAGCCAGTGCTACCTGACTCGACGGTAGCAGGCAACCCTGCCCGCATTTTGAAAAAATGATTCACTGTGATTGCGATTTAGGCTGTGAAATTTGATCGGCAGTCTTGAATTTACCGGACTGTATACATAGTCAGGCCTGTAAAAGTCCGGTATCCTCATGGCAAATGATATCTCGGGATGAGTGCCATTGGCCAGAACTCCCAGAGAGGTATTCAATCGTTATTGATTTCCGGTAGTTCTGGAGGAAACCGCTGCATAACCCGCTCCGCAAACTCGCCCACCCCAACGGCAGCCGAGGATTCCAGGATGCGTAAATAATCGCTCGGTTTTAGAGCGTTTTGAAGGGTTTTCGGCCCTTCATTCCGGCCCTTTGGCCCGTAAGCTCCCCTGTCAAGAGGACAGTTGATTTCTAGAGTTTGCGGCGGCTGTGGTGATTAATCTAGGCATGAACTGCTTGGGCGGTACGCCCCCAAGTGCGTCATGCGGTCGGTACTCGTTGTATTGGGTCAGCCAATCGTCGGCGATGGCTTGGACTTGCTCGATGGAGCTGAAGAGGTAGGCATCGAGCACCTCCGTTCGGAACGTCGGGTTGAAGCGTTCGATGTAGGCGTTCTGGTTGGGCTCGCCAGGCTCGATGTAGTTCAAGGCAATACCTTTGCACTGGGCTCATTCGACGAAGTCATGGCTGGTCATCTCGGGGCCGTTGTCCATGCGAATCGACTGCGGCGCTCCGTACCAATCCACCAGACGGTCCATCGTTCGAATCAACATCGAAGCCGGCAGTGATTGGGCCACCTGGATCGCCAGGGCCTCGCGATTGGCTTCGTCGATGACGTTGAGGGTTCGGAATCGGCGGCCGTCGTAAAGCACGTCATGCATGAAATCTAAGGCCCACCCCTGATTGACGAACGATCCCGCAGCGAGAGGCACGGGTTCACGTTGAGGGATACGGCGCTTGGTGCGACGAGGAATGTTCAGACCCAAGTCGCAATACACCCGCCAGACCCGCTTGTGGTTCCATGGCCGACCATCCAGGCGCAGCCGGTCAAAGCACTTCCAGAATCCCCAGCGACCGTTGCGCTCGACGATGCCGTTGAGCGCATCAATGACCTCGGCATCCTTCTCCTGTGGCAACGGTGGCACCTTGTAGTACGCCGCCCGTGACAAGCCCGCGGCGTGGCAGGCTCGCGTGATCGACAAGCGGTGCTCGGTCACCATGACCTCGACCGCCTGCCGCTTCACGGACGGCGTCAGAATTTTTTTGACAGTACGTCCTTGATGGCCGTGTTCTCCAACGCCAGGTCCGCGTACATGCGCTTGAGCCGCGCGCTCTCTGTCTCCAGCTCGCGCATGCGCGTCAGGTCCGACACCGTCGCGCCCGCGTACTTGCTCTTCCACGCGTAATACGTAGGCGCGCTGATGGCGTGCTTACGGCACACCTCCGCCACAGGCATGCCTGCCTCGCCTTCTTTGAGGATCGCCACGATCTGGCTCTCCGTGAACTTGCTCTTCCTCATGGGCCTCTTCCTTTCGGGTTGGGCCGCATTCTCTGATTTCAGTTGTCTACTTGGTGGGTGAGCTTACGCTCCGCTTCCTCCTGTGTATCAAAAGTCTCAGATTCCCGTTTTCCGTTTGGGAGTCGGACGGTGACACGTATCTTGATGCCGGTCTTTGTTTGTCTGTTGGTGAAGCCTGCCATGATTTGTCCTATCGGAGATGACACCAAATTAGTTTTGGAGTCAGGTTGAGGGCTGACCTGCTGACACCATTTGGAGTCAGTGGAGTCAGTTCTGGAGTCAAATAGCTGACACCAAACCCCTTTTCGAGACCGCTGCATAACTTCCCTAATGCGCGCAACTTGAAG
>NZ_JAJIRQ010000025.1 GCF_025717605.1 Paucibacter sp. TC2R-5
TGGGTGGCGAGATCCAGCTGCCCCACCAGGGCCGCGGCAAGCACCAGCACAAAGGCGCCCAGCACGCCGGCCATCAAGTCGCCAAAAGCCGCCCAAGCGGGAGCGGCAGTGCCTTCGTGCTCCATCTCCAGCTGGTCATCCATTTGACGCGGCGCCTTGCAGCGCATCCAGGATTTGCTTCTGCGAGCCCAGGCAGAGGTCGATGACTTCGCGCGCCTGGGCCACGTAGTAGCCCAGTTGATCGTCGCTGCGCGTGATCGATGCGGACAGGCGTTCCTCCAGCGCAGCCAGATGCTGCACGAGTTGGGCATTAGCAGCTTGGAATTGCTCAATGGCCTCGCCGAAGCCTTCGCCCACGCTAGCGACGTCGGCGGCGCTGGCTGCCAGATTTGTGGCCGCATCGGCAAGGGCGTGCCCCGAGGCCTCGGCAAGCGTTGTGAAGCGCTGACTCAAGGCCTCGATCTGCAATGCAGAACGATCCACCAGCGAATCAATCGCGACGCGCTGCTCGCCCGCGGCTTGCTGCAGCGAGGCGAGCAGCGTCGATACCGTCCCCATCAGCTCGGCCCGCTCAAGCAGAGCCGCGCGGTCCTGAGCCTGGCTTTGGGCGAGCTGCTCGCGCAGTGCGACGACGACCTCGACGGCAGCACGTGGCGCTTCACCAGCGGCTTGCAGAACAGCGCCGGCTTCGGCCAGCGTCCGTTGAGAAGTGGCCTCGGCCTGGGTTACCAGACTGCGCGTGTTCGCCAACAGGTCATCTGCCAGCAATTGCTGCTGCTGCAACTGCGTGGCTCCAATCGAGGCCAGCTCATTGCGCCATGCCGCAAGCTGCTGCGCGTCATGGGCTTGCTGGTTTGCCTGCAAACGCGTGAATGCTTCGGCCAGGCCGGTGACGCCGGCCTGCGTCTGCTCGGCGCACAGGCTGGTGATCTCGGTCAAGGACTGTTGCGCGCGGCTTGCGCTGTCGCGCTGCAAATGCAAGGCTTCCTCGCGCTGCGTGGCCAGCAACTGCTCGACGCCTTCGCGCTGTGTGCTCATGGCCTTCGCATCGGCCAAGGCCTCGGTGCGGCGCTGAGCGTCGCGCTCGGCCAGCAAGGTCAGATGACGGGTATAGCCATCCGAGACTTGCTCCAGCAGGGCCTGCGTCTGCGCGGCGAACTGCTGGGCGGCGTGCGCAACAAGCTCTCGTGCTGAAGCCTGTTGCTCGGCGAGCGCGACTAGGTGATCTTGCAGCGAGGCCCAGCGTGCTTGATCTGCATGAACTTGCGCAGCCTGGTGGCGGCTGGCCATCGTGTCCAGCGCCGTGAGCATCGATTGGGAATCCGTAGCCCAGCGCTGCCCCTGGAGTTCCATGGCGCGCTGCGACGCCGCACCGGCGTCTTCCAGCAGCTGCAGTGCGAGCTCTCGCTGCTGGTGCAGCGCTGCGGATTGCGCCTGGGCAGCTTCCGCTTGATGATGTGCCATGCGTTCGGCGCCCGCCTCGAAGCTGCTGCTGAGCGCGCTCAGTTGATCGCTCACCGTGTTGCCGACGCGCTCATGCAGGGCTGCGGCCTCGCGGGCTATTGCCCCCATCGCCGCCGTTGCGGCGGGTTGAATGGCTGCGCCGGCCTCCCGCGCCGCTTCTGCAAGGCTGTTGCGCAAGGTGGCGTCGACGCTGCTGGCCAATGCGGCATAGGCCTTGCTGGTTTCGCCGTGGAATTGGCTGTTTTGCGCGGTCAGTTGTTCCGCAATGCGCTCGGTGAACTGTTGGAGCTGGGCGACCATCTCTAGCTGCTTTGCCTTGTCGCGCTCGATCGCGGCTGAAGCAATAGCCTGCTGCTCAAGCTCCCGCCGATGTGCAGCAGTCAGAGGGCGCAGCCGTCCCAAAATTGCGCTATCCAGCAGAGCGCCGGCGGCCGAGCGCTCCCTGCGGGCGAGGGCCACCATCAGACCCAACATGGCCGAGCCGGCGACGCCAGCCACGCTGGCACTGAAGGCCAGGCCAAGACCCTGGATCGGGGCACCCAGCGCATTGCGCAAAGCGGCCAGGTCAGCGGAGGCGCCAAGCGCGCTGGCCGTGCTGCTCAAGGTGATGACCAAGCCAATGAAGGTGCCGAGCATGCCCAGCAGCACCAGCAAACCTGCAAGCGCCGGCGCCAATGCCAAGCCTGGCAGGCCGACGCGCTGACCATCCAGACGCATCTGCACAGCGCCGCGCAAAGCGAGGGGCACAGAGGCAATCCAATCTTCGGGAACGTCAGGACCTTCGGGCAGTTCCCGCTCCGTGGCCGCCGCCAAACCTCGGCTGTCGCGGCGAAAAGTCGCCAGCTCCCAGGCGCCGATGGCAAAAAACACAGCAATCAGCCCCGCCATGGCCATTGCGACGGGGTGATTCCTTGAGGCGGCCATGCCGGCGCCGGCAATGCCGGCCAGACCGGCCGCCATGGCAATGGGGTAGAGGGCGTTGAGAGATCGGTTCATGGGGGATTGTGGGTGCCCAAGGCCTCGATGAGGCCCAGCACAGCTTGAAGTTTGTGATCCAGCTCGGCGCGCAGCAATCGCTGCAGGTCTGAGCAGAGGCGGGCGCGCCATTGACGTGGATCGGCTGCGTAGTGTTTCTGAGCTCGTGTCTCCAGCAAGGCGGAGAGTCCAGCCATGGCGCGCAATTGGGGCGCAGCCATCGCTCGCTCGATGTAGTCGTCCAACTGAGCCAGCCTTGCGAGTTCGTCGGAGGCGCGCGTGAGGCGGGCCCGTAGGAGCGCTCGGAACGTGGAGGTGCGACTTTCGATCACGCGCTGCTGCTGCCCGAAATGCTGCAAATAGGGAACCAGCAAATCCTTGAGCGTTGCGCCATCGGAGATCGAATTGGACTCGCCTGCCAGCTCGGTGTGATGGAAGCTTGACGCCAATTCGGCCTGTAGCCGCTCCAGTTCAGTACTCGCCCAATGCATGGCCTTGATTCGTGCGGCCTCAGATACGGCGCTACCAGGCGGCGTGGTCAAAACTTGGGCGATCTCGATGGCATCCGCCCAGCCAAACCAAGCCCCCAGCCGTGCAGCTGCCGGCGGCGGGGAGCCTGGCGCGATGCACCATTGCCGCAGCAAGCGAGACAGCGACTCGGGCGGGAATGGCGGGAATGGCGGGACTGGCGAGAAAGGAGGTACGGGCTTGGAAGTAGCTTGCATTCGGTGAAGCCGACGCCTGTGCTTTTGTTGCGGAAAAGGGGGGATTTTAGAGAAGGACCTCTGCATTGCCCGTTCTCGGTCAGCCGAAGGCTAGATTCGTACCAGGATCGCCGGACCTTGCACGACTGAAGGGCCATATCGCAGCAGCTCAGCTGCGACTGTTGGTGCGGTCGTCTTCGTCAACAGGGCGAAGGCCACATAGCGGGGTTTGCAACGTCCAGGCTGCGCGGATCCAACTTCATGCGACTTTGACGAGCGGAGATAGGGCGGCCCGTCGAGATGGATTAATCTTGGCCAGCATTTGCACTTCACCGCCGAGTATGACAGCTGAATTTGGCGGGGGACGTGCCCCGATGCTTCGCGAGTCAGCCAGCTGCATCGACCTCGAATTCACCCTGCGGGTCTATTCTGTTGAAAAAGTCGTTGATCGGCACGAGCGGGCTG
>NZ_JAJIRQ010000026.1 GCF_025717605.1 Paucibacter sp. TC2R-5
ACTGGCTGTGTTCTTTAACAATTTGTAGAGTCGAATCAGCGTTGTCGACGGAAAGTTCAATTTCTTTGTAAAGGGAATTGGACACCGTGCCGTCGGCAACATTTTGATTGCGTCAAACATAGACTTCAACTAAGCAAGAAATTGATTAGATATGAAGGACGGCGTAACGCGTAAATACTCAAATACGTACAGACCGATGAAACGGGTTTGTACGAGTTCTTGACCGACACTGCAGTCAGCGGTGTCAAAGTTATAGGGTCAAGTGACTAAGTGCATATGGTGGATGCCTAGGCGATTACAGGCGACGAAAGACGTGATAGCCTGCGATAAGCTTCGGGGAGCTGGCAAATTAGCTTTGATCCGGAGATTTCTGAATGGGGAAACCCACCGCGCGAGCGGTAACTCTGACTGAATACATAGGTCATTGTGGCGAACCGGGTGAACTGAAACATCTCAGTAGCTCGAGGAAAAGACATCAACCGAGATTCCGAAAGTAGCGGCGAGCGAAATTGGAGTAGCCTTTACGTTTTAGCATCGTGTATATCAGAACGGAATGGAAAGTCCGGCCATAGCGGGTGATAGCCCCGTATGAAAAATGCTGCGGTGTGGAACTAAGCGTAAGACAAGTAGGGCGGGACACGAGAAATCCTGTCTGAATATGGGGGGACCATCCTCCAAGGCTAAATACTCGTAATCGACCGATAGTGAACTAGTACCGTGAGGGAAAGGCGAAAAGAACCCCGGGAGGGGAGTGAAATAGATCCTGAAACCGTATGCATACAAAAAGTAGGAGCCGCAAGGTGACTGCGTACCTTTTGTATAATGGGTCAGCGACTTACATTCAGTGGCGAGGTTAACCGAATAGGGAAGCCGTAGAGAAATCGAGTCCGAATAGGGCGAATTAGTCGCTGGGTGTAGACCCGAAACCAAGTGATCTATCCATGGCCAGGATGAAGGTACCGTAACAGGTGCTGGAGGTCCGAACCGACTAATGTTGCAAAATTAGCGGATGAGCTGTGGATAGGGGTGAAAGGCTAAACAAACTTGGAAATAGCTGGTTCTCTCCGAAAACTATTTAGGTAGTGCCTCAAGTATTACCATCGGGGGTAGAGCACTGTTATGGCTAGGGGGTCATGGCGACTTACCAAACCATTGCAAACTCCGAATACCGATGAGTACAGCTTGGGAGACAGAGCACCGGGTGCTAACGTCCGGACTCAAGAGGGAAACAACCCAGACCGCCAGCTAAGGTCCCCAAAATTGGCTAAGTGGGAAACGAAGTGGGAAGGCTAAAACAGTCAGGATGTTGGCTTAGAAGCAGCCATCATTTAAAGAAAGCGTAATAGCTCACTGATCGAGTCGTCCTGCGCGGAAGATGTAACGGGGCTAAGCCAGTTACCGAAGCTGCGGATGTGCAATTTATTGCACGTGGTAGGAGAGCGTTCTGTAAGCCTGTGAAGGTGGTTTGTGAAGACTGCTGGAGGTATCAGAAGTGCGAATGCTGACATGAGTAGCGTTAAAGGGGGTGAAAAGCCCCCTCGCCGAAAGCGCAAGGTTTCCTACGCAACGTTCATCGGCGTAGGGTGAGTCGGCCCCTAAGGCGAGGCAGAGATGCGTAGCTGATGGGAAACAGGTAAATATTCCTGTACCGATTACAAGTGCGATGTGGGGACGGAGAAGGTTAGCTCAGCCAACTGTTGGATATGTTGGTTCAAGCGTGTAGTCATGCCCCTTAGGCAAATCCGGGGGGCTTAGATGAGGCGTGATAACGAGTCTGCTTGCAGACGAAGTGAGTGATACCCTGCTTCCAGGAAAAGCCACTAAGCTTCAGCTTGTAATTGACCGTACCGCAAACCGACACTGGTGCGCGAGATGAGTATTCTAAGGCGCTTGAGAGAACTCTGGAGAAGGAACTCGGCAAATTGACACCGTAACTTCGGAAGAAGGTGTGCCTCTAGTATGTGTAGAGATTTACTCTCGAAGCAGAATGAGGCCGCAGAGAATCGGTGGCTGCAACTGTTTATTAAAAACACAGCACTCTGCAAAGACGAAAGTCGACGTATAGGGTGTGACTCCTGCCCGGTGCTGGAAGATTAAATGATGGGGTGCAAGCTCTTGACTGAAGTCCCAGTAAACGGCGGCCGTAACTATAACGGTCCTAAGGTAGCGAAATTCCTTGTCGGGTAAGTTCCGACCTGCACGAATGGAGTAATGATGGCCACACTGTCTCCTCCAGAGACTCAGCGAAGTTGAAATGTTTGTGATGATGCAATCTCCCCGCGGAAAGACGGAAAGACCCCATGAACCTTTACTGTAGCTTTACATTGGATTTTGAACAGACCTGTGTAGGATAGGTGGGAGGCTTTGAAGAGTGGACGCTAGTTTGCTTGGAGCCAACGTTGAAATACCACCCTGGTGTGTTTGAGGTTCTAACCTTGGTCCCTTATCGGGATTGGGGACAGTGTATGGTGGGCAGTTTGACTGGGGCGGTCTCCTCCCAAAGTGTAACGGAGGAGTTCGAAGGTACGCTAAATACGGTCGGAAATCGTGTTGATAGTGCATTGGCATAAGCGTGCTTGACTGCGAGACTGACAAGTCGAGCAGGTACGAAAGTAGGACAAAGTGATCCGGTGGTTCTGTATGGAAGGGCCATCGCTCAACGGATAAAAGGTACTCTGGGGATAACAGGCTGATACCGCCCAAGAGTTCATATCGACGGCGGTGTTTGGCACCTCGATGTCGGCTCATCTCATCCTGGGGCTGTAGCCGGTCCCAAGGGTATGGCTGTTCGCCATTTAAAGAGGTACGTGAGCTGGGTTTAAAACGTCGTGAGACAGTTTGGTCCCTATCTTCCGTGGGCGCTGCAAGATTGAGAGAGCCTGCTCCTAGTACGAGAGGACCGGAGTGGACGCACCTCTGGTGTACCGGTTGTCACGCCAGTGGCATCGCCGGGTAGCTAAGTGCGGAAGAGATAACCGCTGAAAGCATCTAAGCGGGAAACTCGTCTCAAGATGAGTCTTGCCGGGGCCTAGAGCCCCCTGAAGGGTCGTTCGAGACCAGGACGTTGATAGGCTGGGTGTGGAAGCGCGGTAACGCGTTAAGCTAACCAGTACTAATTGCCCGTGAGGCTTGACCCTATAACTTTGACAGCTCAATGCGTGGGAACACAAATTGAGTAGATCAAGGATATTTGAGAAAAGTACAAGTTATACCGTTCTTCAAAGAAGTCCGAGTTAACGCAATCAAAATAGAAGCTGATTCGATGTGCAATACCTTAGTTAATAAGTTATACTGCACGACTCTACAAATTGGATTGATTGTTTAAATACTAAACAGTCAATCAACCAGTTAAGCCTGATGACCATAGCGAGGCGGTCCCACTCCTTCCCATCCCGAACAGGACAGTGAAATGCCTCAGCGCCGATGATAGTGCGGATTCCCGTGTGAAAGTAGGTCATCGTCAGGCTAATAT
>NZ_JAJIRQ010000027.1 GCF_025717605.1 Paucibacter sp. TC2R-5
TTCAAGTTGCGCGCATTAGGGAAGTTATGCAGCGGTCTCGTGTCTCAATAGGCTTTAATGACACCTGATCCTTGATGAATAGGCCGTGATTTGTTTGATGCATTTCGCTCCCAAAGGAGATATGTTTCGTCAATTCTCTTTGAGTTCGAATTGACGAACATATCCCGCCTGCTAGCTAAGACATGCTGCCTAAGATTTGGGCGCCGAAAAGATGCTGAATTGAGTCTCTATTCGGACTTGTTCGGCCCACCCAGCCCAGCGAACTACGGTGCAAAGCTTCTTCTCCCCATACTCGCTGGAACACCAAGCGAGCGGCGGCGAGACTTGGCCCTCAATCACTTCCAACTGACCGGTTGCCGAGGCACTGACAGACATTTGTAGGCACAAGTCTAAAGATCCATGTGTGAGCATCATGCTTGTCGCGCTCTGGGGCTTGATGACCCAGTCGGGCGAGAGATGCCAAAAAAGCTCAATGGTTTCTGGGCGAGCCCCCGCTACTTCATCGATGACGGCCAGTGCATTATCTTGCGCTGGGACGAACTTCACTTCGCGGGAGTGAGTAAAGCGACTTGCTAGGCGCATGTAGCCATCGTGGCTGGCGCAGATGTGGAAACCGCCATCTGGCGTTCGCGTCACCGTTCTTGGATTGCCAATCTGAGCCTTGCGCGTCCACATAAAACGCCCGCCGCTGACCGATTGATCCAGGCCTGCTACCCGCACGGTGTTGTGCGCGGAGGTACCCCGGAAGTAGTCGCGCCACTCTTTGTCGGCCCAGTAGGAGTAGGTTCCTGGGTCTATCAACACGGGCACGCCTGCCACCGCCAGCCAAACTTGCAAAGCATCGGCATGGCCATGAGCTGCAATGCCTAAATAGCCCAAAGGCCCGGCATCCACCAGCCCCAAGATCTCGCTAGGGCCACCTAGATCGCTGCCAAACAGGAAGTACCCTCCTTCAGCGAAATCCATTTTGCGTGTGCTTGCGCTGTCGATCTGGTTTTTTGGCCGAGCAGCAACATTTTCAAAATCCAACCACGCCACGTCATCACGCCGCAGCGCCTCAAGCGGCAGCCAGGCAGTCTGCCCGAACAGGGCTGCACCCTTTTGTTGCATGGCAGCAAAGCAGTCGCGGCCGGGGCGGGGGTCAAGCCTGAAAGCCTCGGCCCCATCGGCATCGCCCACTTGGGGCACAGCTCCCTTCACGGTAGTGACGGCTGCGATGAATTCGCACATTGATTTCAGGCGAGCCAAATAGGCCAGGGACATCGGCTGCCCCGCTGCGGCCGCGGCTCGCTCCACGGCCAAGAAGAAATCGAAGGTAAAGGTGGCGTACTCGAACGCCTGCTCACGCAGCACACCGTCTGGGGCCACTTGCAGCAGTACCTCTCGCTCCAATTCCCGGCGCACACGCTTGGCCAGCGCTTCAAAGCTCGCCCATAGGGGCCATGTTTGCGCTGCTACAAAGATGCCGGCCAACTCTCCCACCAGATGGTTGTTCGCCGACGAATGGCGCGAGAAATGCTTGGTGATCGCATGCACGTGCAGGTTGATGCTGTCTAGCCAGCGCTGGCGCAAAGCCTGCCCTTCTGCGCCTTCAAACAAGGGCGATTCCGGGCCTCCAATCAACTGCCAAACCGCCGACCAATTGAGCAGACGAAGCGCGTATTCCAGCGAGCTGGTCCAGTTGGGACCAAGGCCGTACGGGCATTGATCTAGCCATGAGCGCAGTTGTTCCTCCAAGGTGCGCAGATGCGCTGCATTGCTGCTGAGTGCCCAAGCCTGTGCCAGCACTACCCAATGTAGATGGCGATTCAGCTCCCAGATGTACTTGATGTCACCTACCAGGGCTCGATTGGTGATAGAGATCGAATGGGCAGGAAGGGCAGGCGCTTGCACACCCGTCAATGGGCAGCGATGCCATTGCGGAGGGGATCCAACGTCGAAACGGTGGCTGGCAAACAAGCGCACTGATCCATGTGCAATTGCCTGCGCCTCGGAGATGTAGTCGCTGGCTTCCACAGCCGCCTCTGCTAGAGGAGGGCGCACCCAGCAAGCGCCGGCTCGCAAAGCCTCGGTCGGCTCCGCACGCAAATTGCCTAGCCCCAGCATTCGCTCGCCCTTGGAGCGGCCGGCATAGATCGCCCGGTGCAGCACTTCGCTCGGCGTCATGCAACGCAGGCGGTTCCAAAACCAGGCTAGCCGCCCGCCGGTTTCCTGGCTACTCATTGCCTGGGTCCTTCACCAAAGTCTCCTTGACTCCCAGTTCCTGGTACATGTCGGCCACTTGCCCCAACACGCGCTTGGTGCCAAAACGTTCTCCAACTCGGGCTCGGGCCTGGTGACCTAAGTCCCGCCGCAAACTAGCGCTCTGCAACAAGCGCAGCAGCGCAGTGGCCAGTTCTTGAGGCTGGCCTGGAGCGACCAACAAACCTTGCTGCTCATGTTGGACTGCCTCGGGGATACCGCCTACCGGCGTCATCACCATCGCTTTACCATGTGCCATGGCTTCCAGCATCGCCATCGGCAGGCCTTCATGATGAGATGGCAGAACAAAAACTTCAGCGCGCTCAAACTGCTGTTGCTTGGCCTCGCCGACCACCCAGCCCAGAATTTCGACATGATCGGCAATACCTAGCTCAGCGGCCCGCTTGCGCACTGCGGCCACATCTCCGTCCCCACCTATGGCGAGGCGCAAATTTGGGCACGAGGGGGCGATCAATTTGACTGCTTCAAGCAAATCAAAAATTCCTTTGGCAGCCTCTGCTCGCCCCAGGAAAAGCAGTCGTCCCTCTTCTTCATGCTGAAGCGAAACCGTCTCTGGAAGGTACACCGGATTGGCAATCACCCTGACTGCCCCAGCCGGCGCAAATCTCGCCAGAAACTCGGCCCAGGTGGTGGACAAGGCCACAACCCGGTCCGAGTGCCCGATGGTGTAGGCGATCCAACGCTGCAGCCAAGCGGGGGCGCCTGCATGAAACTGCTGAAACCCGCCACCGTGCAAATGGAACACCGTGGCTATGCCGAACAGCCGCGCCACCGCCAAATAGATAGACTTTCGCAGAAAGCTGCCATTCGAAGCAACATGGGCATGCACCAGCGCCACCCGGCCCGAAAGCAAATGTCCCAACAACTGCACAGTGGCCCGAACACTGACCCACAGCTTGCCTAGTTTGCCGCCTGCCTGGTGAGTGGACAGATAGCGAATTGGAAAGCGCTCGAACAAGCCATTGTCGATATAGACCGAAACAACCGCCGCCACGCCGCCTTTGCCACTCGGATCGGTCCCAATCATCACAACTATTTTTCCCATTGGTTTCTTCTAAAATCCAAGCGAAAACTGAGCGTCTACTGTAATCAATCGACCTGAGCTCCGCAATTCAACGCGGCAAGTGCATCGATATCGTTAACTGGAACCCATTTGCCGTCGTCAA
>NZ_JAJIRQ010000028.1 GCF_025717605.1 Paucibacter sp. TC2R-5
CCCAGTGCGGCGAGTTGGACCGTGCTCAAGGCACGCACCGCAGCCGTCGACAGCGCGCTCACGTCGGCGGTCTCCAGCACGGCCATCTGCGCGGTGCCCAGACCCGTCACTTGCGTGGCACTCAGGGTGCTGGCTTGTGCCGTGGTCAGGGCTTGCACATTGGCCGAGCTCAAGGCGCCGAGTTGCGCGGCGCTGACAGCACGGATGCCCGAGGTGCCCAGCGCGACCACATCTTCGCTGGTCATGGTGGCGACCTGCGCGGTGGCGATCGCACCCACTTGGGCGGCGGTCAGCACGCCGATCTGGCTGCTGGTCAAGGCGTTCAAATCATCACTNACTGCCCAGACCGGCCACTTGGCCCGTGGTCAGGCTGACCACTTGGCCGCTGCTCAAGGCACCGATCTGCGCGGAGCCCAGTGCGGCGATCTGGTCTGTCTTCAAGGCGACGATCGCACGCGTTGAAAGGGATGCCAAGTCCTGGGTCTCGAACACCGCAAACTGGCTGGTGTTGATGAAACTCACTGAGCTTGGGCCAAGCGAAGCCACTTGTTGGGTGGTCATCGCCTGTATCTGTGCGCTTGAGAACGCAGCCCAGTCTGAAGAGCTCAAACCTGCCAAGGTTGTTGAGGACAACAAGGTTATTTGGGCTGTATTTAAACTTGAGATGAATGAAGCCATTTTTAGCTCGCTCAGTGAGTTGTTTGCTTATCGCCGAAACTTCGGCTGAGAATGAATCGTCAAATTTGGGGCAGACGTGCCACCACACTTGTCTTAGCAGTTTTAGAAGGTCCGGCGGTCCAGCTCATATAGCTTTACTGCGATTCACTCAAGAATTCTTCGCGCCCTTTAGACGACCGAAAAGTACTGTGGGGTCGTCACATTCGACAATAAGCAGGCGAGGGCGCTCGCAGGCGCCCTCTTTGCTTAGATCAATGGTCCGTTGAAGCGGTTGTTCTCTTCGTCTTCGATCAGCTTGCGTTCCAGCAATGCGTGGTGCAACTCGCTCGGTTTCCCGACCATCGATGCGCCTGTCTGGTTGATCGCCCCGTGAACAAGCAAGTTTTCACTTGGAGCCGCTAGCAAGTCGTTCAAGGCGGGTGCGGCATCTGCCGATTTGTCGCCTGGTTTGACGTCTTTGGCGAACCACACGTCAGCCATTTGATGGCTTGCTCCATCACTCGTCTTGTAGCCAGAGACCAAGCCCACCAAGTTGCCGTTGTCAACGGCTGTACTTGACTTGGCGTGCAGGTCCAGCTCGGTAATGCCCAGATCCGCGAGGGTCTTCAGCTCGCCAGCGTCCGTTTTGCCGTCGTGGTTTCCGTCAACCCAGACCCTGAGCTTGTTGAAGTTGGCGTCATGCGCATCTAGTTTGCCGTCGTGGTTGTTGTCCTCTGCTGCCATGGCCAAATAGCCATTGGCAGCGTGTTTTCCGGAGGCCAATATCGTCCCTGAGCCGAACAATTCAGCGCCGCTGTTGATCACACCGTCGCCATTGCGGTCCATTGCCAGTAAGCCGTCACCTCCGGCTGCCCAGCCGTACTTGTGCGTGGTGCCGGTACCGTTAAGGTCAAAATTGACGCCTTGTTCGGCGGACAAAGTCTGGATGCCATTGCCGTTCAAATCCAACATGATGGGCGTCGCGAGATAGAGCCCGTCGAGTTGTGTCGGGGTCATCGCGCTCAATGCTTCGGTCGTGAAGGAGACAACCTGATTCATGTTCAACTTGGCGAGATCTTCCGTGTCAAAGCCCTTGACCTGATCAGATGTGATGCTATGAAGCTGCTCAGTCGTGAGGCCCGCCATTTGAGATGTCACGAAAGCTTTGATGTCCTGCGACTCAAAAGCACTGAACTGCTGAGTGCTGAAACTCCCCATTTGCACCGAACTGAAGGCCGCGATCTGTCCGGAGCCCAGCGACGCAATCTCATCGGTGCCGAATGTTGACAAATGACCGGTCGTGAGTGATTGCAGTTGCGAAGTCGAGAGCGCATTGATCTGATCCGAGCTCATTGCCCCGAACTGTTCGGTGCTCAAACTCCTCAAGGCCGAGGTATTGAAAGCTCTCAGGTCATCGGTCACCAGTGCAGCGATTTGATCGGTCAGCAGGCCCGTCACCTGGGCGCTGCCCAGTGAGGCGGCCTGCGCGGTGGTCATCGCCACGATCTGATCAGTCGTGAGTGCGGCGGCTTGCACGCCGGTCAGACCCTTCAAGCCAGCGGTGCCGATGGCTGCGAAGTCATCGGTCGTCAAGGATTTCACCTGTTCAGTCGTCAAGGCCGAAATCTGCCCTGAACTGATGGCCTTGAACTGCGTCGCCGTCAAGGAATTGAGGTCATCGGTGCTCAGATTCTGGATCTGGGTGGCCGTCAAGGCATTGACTTGCACGGTCGTCAAGTTGCCAATCTGGTCGGAGGTAAAGGCACCGATTTGCTCGGTGCTTAGCCCACGCAAGGCGCCAGTGTTTAAGGCGCGCAGGTCGTCGGAAACCAAGGCAGCAATCTGATCAGTCAGCAGACCCGTCACTTGAGCACTGACCAATGAGGCGGCTTGCGCAGTGGTCAGCGCCACGATCTGATCGGTCGTGAGAGCCGCAGCTTGCGCGCCGGTCAGGCCCTTCAGGCCTGCGGTGCCGATGGCTGCGAAGTCATCGGTCGTCAGCGACTTGACTTGCTCGGTCGTCAGCGCCGCAATCTGGCCAGAGCTGATGGCCTTGAATTGCGTCGCCGTCAAGGAGCTGAGGTCATCGGTACTCAGATTCTGAATCTGCGTGGCCGTCAAGGCATTGACTTGGCTTGTCGTCAAGTTACCGATTTGGTCCGAGGTCAGGGCACCAATTTGCTCGGTGCTCAGTCCACGCAGGGCGCCGGTGTTGAG
>NZ_JAJIRQ010000029.1 GCF_025717605.1 Paucibacter sp. TC2R-5
GTATGCGTCCAGTGAACCCATCTTGAATGAGCCCGTCCGGTCTGTAAGGATCACGTCCACTTAGTAATAGATGGACATGATGGCAACAGAGAAGATCGTTAGACGGCGGCAATACAGCGCCGAGCTCAAGGCCAAAGTCGTGGCCGAGTGCAATGAGGCCGGAGCCTCAGTGGCCAGGGTGGCGATGTCGCACGGCATCAATGCCAACATCGTGCATGGCTGGCGACAACTACAGCGTGAAGGCAGTCCATCAGTTCCCTCGAATTCAAGCGGATTCGTCCCGGTGTCGCTTGCCTCTCCGCCGGCGCCCCCTGGCAACGAAGACATTCGGGTCGAGCTGCGCCGTGGCTCCATTGCCATGACGATCAATTGGCCAACATCGGCGGCGGCCGAGTTCGCCATCTGGACACGAGAGTTGCTGCGTTGATCCGCATCGACGCCGTGTGGATGGGCGTCGAGCCGATGGACATGAGGGCCGGCACCGAGACCGCATTGGCGCGTGTGGTCAAGGTCTTCGGCGCCGCCCATCCCCACACGGCCTACCTCTTCGCCAACGCCCGCGCCAACCGCATGAAGGTGCTGGTGCACGACGGCGTCGGCGTCTGGTTGGCCGCCCGGCGCCTCAACCGGGGCAAGTTTGTCTGGCCCCATAACGTGGAAGGTACGCTGAGTCTGAGCCGCGTGCAGCTGGATGCCTTGGTGCTGGGCCTGCCCTGGCAGATGATGGGCGAGGCAGGGATCATCCGCGTGCTGTAGCGCAATTGCTGTAAATGCCGATGCCTGGGGCCATCGAAGCGGGCAACATTCATTCCCGTGATTCACGAAGCCCAGCTTGACACCCTGACACCCGCGCAGTTGCGCGAGTTGACGGCCCGACTGCTGAGCGAGGTGCGCTACAAGCAGGCCACCATCGACAAGCTCACGCACGAGAACGCGGTGCTCAAGCGGATGAAGTTTGCCGCCAGCAGCGAGGTATTCCAGGGCGACCAACGCAGCCTGCTCGAAGACGCGGTCGATGAAGACTTGGAGGCGGTGCAAAGCGAGCTGCAACAGCTCGTCAGCAAGCCCGCAGCACCTGCCCGGCAAATACCCAAGCGCCAGGCCCTGCCGGCAGAGCTGCCGCGCCGCGAGTTCCGCCACGAACCCGACAACACCCGCTGCACTTGTGGCTGCCAGATGAAGCGCATCGGCGAGGACATCGCCGAGAAGTTGGACTATGCCCCTGGCGCGTTCACGGTCGAGCGGCACATCCGTGGCAAGTGGGCCTGCGCCCAGTGCGAACGCTTGGTGCAAGCGCCGGTCGAAGCGCATGTGATCGACAAAGGCATTCCGACCGCCGGCCTGCTCGCGCAGGTGCTGGTCGCCAAATACGCTGACCATCAGCCGCTGTACAGACAAGAAGGCATCTATGCCCGCAGCGGCGTGACACTGCCGCGCTCGACCTTGGCAGCCTGGGTTGGCGCATGCGGTGTGCAGTTGCAGCCGCTGGTGGACGCGCTCAAGGCCGAGATGCTCACCCACCAGGTGCTGCATGCGGATGAAACCCCGGTGGCCATGCTTGACCCCGGTGCTGGCAAAACGCACCGGGCCTATCTGTGGAGCTACTGCACAGGCCAGTTCGAAGCCAGTCGCATCGTCGTGTACGACTTCGCCGAAAGCCGGGCCGGCAAGCACGCGATGGAGTTCCTGGGGCACCCTGGCGAAAAGGCATGGCGCGGTGCGCTGGTATGTGACGACTACTCGGGCTACAAGGCCCTGCTCGCCAAGGGTGTGACGGAGGTGGGTTGCATGGCCCACGCGCGGCGAAAGTTCTATGAGCTATGGGCTAACCACCGCAGCGAGATCGCCGAACAGGCGCTGAGCCACTTCGGCCAGCTGTATGAGATTGAGCGTGAAGTGCGGGCCGCATCGCCCGAACAGCGTTTGCAGACCCGACAAGCCCAAGCCAAACCGGTCGTCGATGCCTTGCACCGCTGGCTTGCGCTGCACCGGCAGAAAGTGCCCGACGGTTCAGCCACAGCCAAGGCCATCGACTACAGCCTCAAACGCTGGGTGGCGCTAACGCGCTACCTCGATGACGCCATGCTACCCATCGACAACAACTGGGTCGAAAATCGAATCCGGCCAGTAGCGCTGGGGCGCTCGAACTGGCTCTTCGCCGGCAGCCTGCGAGCGGGCAAGAGGGCGGCGGCCGTGATGAGTTTGATCCAGTCCGCAAAGCTCAATGGTGTGGAGCCGTGGGCGTACCTGAAGGACGTGCTGACCAGGCTCCCCACGCAGCCGGCCAGCCGAGTAGCGGAGCTGCTGCCGCATTGCTGGATTCAGCCCGAGTAATTCGGGCGCCCCACTGCTGGGCGATCCGTCAAGATGACTTGCCTGGACGCATACG
>NZ_JAJIRQ010000003.1 GCF_025717605.1 Paucibacter sp. TC2R-5
ATCGCCACAATCATCACCGACTCTTGCAAGCTGAAGGACTCAGGGCTCACAAAGCCCTGGAAGGACGCAAACATCGTGCCGGCCACGCCGCCGAAGGTGGCGCCCATGCCGAAGGCCAAGAGCTTCAGATTGCGGGTGTTGATGCCCATCGCCTTGGCCGCGATCTCGTCCTCGCGGATCGCCATCCAGGCGCGGCCGATGCGGCTGTTCTCGAGCCGGTAGCAGATGATCACGCTGAACACCACCAGGACCAGGAACAAGTAGTAGTACAGCGTCACCGAGGGCAGTTTGTAGCCGAACAGCTCGGTGCCCTTGCCCAAGTCGAGTCCGAAGAAGTGGATCGAATCGATCTGCCCAATGCCGCGTGGGCCATTGGTGATATTGGCCGGGTACTCCAGGTTGTTCAAGAAGACCCGCACGATTTCACCAAAACCCAGCGTCACGATGGCCAGATAGTCGCCGCGCAGTTTCAGCGTTGGGGCGCCGAGCAAGATGCCGAAGAAGCCGGCCAGGCCGGCGCCGAGCGGAATGATTAGCCACAAGGGCGAATGCAGGCCGTCGGGGAAGGCGGCCCGGAAGGCGTCGAAGTTCTCGCTCAAATGCGGGCTGGCCAGCAGCGCGAACATGTAGGAACCCACGGCGTAGAAGGCCACATAACCCAGATCCAGCAGACCCGCGTAGCCGACCACGATGTTCAGGCCTAAGGCCAAGAGCACATAAAGCAGCGCCAGGTCGATAATGCGCACCGGGCCATTGCCGAACTGCTGCGCGAACAGCGGCACCACGAGCAGACCGACAGCGGCCAGCAGGAAGACGAAGACTTTATTGCTTTGTTTTGATTGCATGTTGAATCTCCTTCAAGCGCACTTAGGCTCGGTCCGCCACACGCTCACCCAGCAAGCCCGAAGGCCGCAGGGTCAGCACCAGGATCAGCGCCACGAAGGCGAAGATGTCGGCGTAATGGCTGCCCAGCACGCCGCCGGTCAGGTCACCCAGATAGCCCGCGCCGATCGCCTCGATCAGGCCCAGCAGCACGCCGCCCACCATCGCACCGGCCAGGTTGCCGATGCCGCCCAAGACGGCCGCCGTGAAGGCTTTGAGCCCCGGCATAAAGCCCATCGTGTGCTGCACGGTGCCGTAGTTAGCGGCCCACATCAGACCGGCCACGGCAGCGAGTGCCGCGCCGATCACAAAGGTGGTGGAGATGATGAAGTCGGGCTTGACGCCCATCAGGCCGGCCACCCGTGGGTTCTCGGCGGTAGCCCGCATCGCCCGACCCAGCTTGGTGTGATTGACCAGCCACATCAGCGTAGCCAGGATCATCACCGTGCTGCCCAGGATCACACACTGCGTGATGGTGATGACCGGGCCACCGAGGTCGATCGGCGTGGTCGGCAAGAGCAGCGGGAACGGTTTGGGGTTCGGCTTCCAGATGATCATCGCCAGCGTTTGCAAGAGCAGCGACATGCCCATCGCGGTGATCAAGGGCGCCAAGCGCGGCGCATTGCGCAACGGCCGGTAGGCAATCTTCTCGACCAGGAAGTTCAACGAGGTGCAGACGACGACGGCACAGGCCAGCGCAATCAACATCATCAGCCAGCCCGGCATGCCGCTATCAGCGAGCGCGCCCACCACAGTCCAGCTGACCAGCGCACCGACCATCAAAATCTCGCCATGCGCGAAGTTGATCAAGTTGATGATGCCGTAGACCATGGTGTAACCCAGGGCCACCAAGGCATACATGCTGCCCAGCACCAGACCATTGATGATCTGTTGCAAAAAAGTTTCCATTGCTGTCTTCCTTTATGTGCGAATCTATCGTCGAACTGGGCTGCTAGCTCGCAAGCCACATGCCAAAAGTCAGGGTGCGCGGGTATTCACTGAGAGCCCTCTATGGCGCCCACAAGCCCCGGCATCGGGGCGACGGCCGACCAGGGCGGAATTCGACACTGCAGCGCACAAGCCGGTGCGGACTTCGACACAAGCCGCCACCCAATCTGGCTCGCTGCCGGCAAGTGCAGAAAATTCTTTGCACGATGAGCCGGGACAGATACGCGCGCATTAGGCACACTGAGCGGCCCTCACCTCTTGCTGCATGAAACCGCGCCTAGCTTCTCCTTCCACCGATGCCGACTTCAACCGGCAGCACCGCGTCCTGCCTCGTTTGAGACTAGGTCTGCATGGCCAGGGCCTGATGAGCTTTCTGACCCTGGCCTTGATTGCCATGGTGGGTCTTGGGCTGCTGCTTGGCCAGCGCTGGAGCGAGCGCGCCGGTATGGCTCAGTTGGCGGCCGTGGGTGCAGAACGTTTGGAGCTATATGCCGCCAGCCTGGAGGCCGAGTTGGCTCGCCACGCTTACTTGCCCAGCCTGATCGCGATCGACGCCGACCTGCAGGCCTTGCTGAATGCGCCGCAGGATGCCGAGCTGCGCCAGCGCGCTAACCGCAAGCTCGCTGGCATCAATGTGCGGGCCGGTTTGGGCCTGAGCATGGTGCTGGACACCGAGGGTCAGGTCTTGGCCGCCAGCGACGGCGGCGGCGCAGGCAGCGCTTCGGCCCGGGCTGCGCAACGCTTCGCTGCGTATCTGGCCGCAGCGACCGAGCAAGCCAGCGGACATTTTTTCGCCGCCGATGAAACCAATGGCAGCAGCAACTATTTCTTGATGCATACGCTCAAGCACGGCGGCAAGCATGTGGGCCAAGTGGTGGTGATGCAAAACTTGGCACCGCTGGAGGCGACCTGGGTAGACCAGGGTCTGCGCTCGCAGGGTGAAAAGATCCTGGTCGTGGACGACAGGGAGGTCGTCATCATGTCTTCGGTGCCGCAATGGAGAAACCATTGGCTGAACCCGCGCAGCACCGAGCAGCTGGCCGCCTTGCAAGCCTCGCCGCGCTATACGGGACCGCTGTCGGGCCCGCTGGGTCTGTTTGTACATGAGGATTTGCAGCAGGAGGCGGCTCTGATCCAGGTGCCAAGCTTGAACAATCACGAAGCGACGGGCGGCACGGGTCCAAGCCGCGAGCAACAGCTGCTGGCCCAAGAACGGGCCGTGCTGCCGCTGGCGCTCCGCTTGGTGACGCTGTCCGACCCCGCCGAGGTTTGGCGTCAGGCACGCTATGCGGCCTGGGGCGGCGGCGCGATTGGCGCTTCGATCGGCATGTTGGGCATCTATCTGGCCGCGCGGCGACGCGCCCATGCGCAGCTCTTTGCCGCCAGCAGCGCGCTGCAACTGGCGCATGCTCAGCTGGAGCGTCAGGTCGACGCACGCACCCAGGAGCTGAGCCAGACCAACCGCGAACTCAAGCGCCAGATTGCCCAACGCCTGCAGGCCGAAGACGAGCTGATGCAGTCCGCCAAGCTGGCGGTGCTGGGGCAGATGTCGGCCGGCATTGCGCATGAAATAAACCAACCGCTGACCGCCATGCGCGCCTTGTCGCGCAACGGCCTGCTGCTGCTCGAAAAGGGGCGCAACGCCAGCGTGGCCGAGAACCTGCAAAGCATAGACGCGATGGTGGAGCGCATGACGGGCATCACCCGGCAGCTCAAGAGCTTTGCGCGCAAGGCCGAAGCCGCGCATGCGCCGGCATCCTTGTTGCAGGCCATCGGCGGCGCGCGCTTGCTGCTGGAGCACCGCATCAAGGCCGAAGGCATCGATGTTCGCGTGGAGGTGAGCGAGGCTTTGCTGCTGCGCTGCGAGGCCAATCGGCTGGAGCAGGTCTTGGTCAATCTGCTCGGTAATGCGATGGACGCGATGAACGACGCCGCCGTCAAGCGACTCAGCATCAGCGCCAAGCTCATGACAGGCAGCGCGGGTAAGCGCGCCTTGGTGCAAATCACCGACACCGGCCCGGGCATCGCGCCTGACTTGGCCGCGCGCTTGTTCGAGCCGTTTTTCACCACCAAGCCGGCCGGACAAGGCCTGGGCCTGGGCTTGGTGATTTCCTCCAAAATCATCCATGAATTTGGCGGCAGCCTGCGGGCCATCGCCATTGAAGCCGAACTCGGTGGCGGCATGATGTTCGAATTCGATCTGGAAGTCAGCAAAGAGGATGGGCCGCATGTTTGAGGGATTCAAGGTTTTGTTTGTCGAGGACGACCCGCCTGTACGCGCCAGCCTGACACAAACGCTGGAGCTGGCCGGCCTGGACGTGCTGGCCTGCGGCTCGGCCGAAGAGGCACTGCCCCATATCCAACCCGGCGCGCAACTGGTGGTGGCCACCGACGTGCGCTTGCCCGGCATGGACGGCCTGGCCCTGCTTGATCATGTGATGGCGACCGATGCCAGCATCCCGGTTGTGCTGGTGACGGCGCATGGCGATGTAGCGATGGCGGTGCGGGCGATGCGCACCGGCGCCTATGACTTCATCGAAAAGCCTTTTGCGCCGGAGCGCTTTGTTGATGCCTTGACCCGTGCGCTGGACAAGCGCGTGCTGCGCGTGGCGGTGGACGAACTGCGTGGCCAGCTGCAGCGGCGCAGCGGCATGGAAGCGGTGCTGTTGGGCAACTCGGCCGCGATGCAAAACGTGCGCCGCCAAGTACTGAACCTGGCGGACACCTCGGCTGACGTGATGATTCTGGGCGAAACCGGCACCGGCAAAGAGCTGGTAGCGCGCTGCTTACACGACCAAAGCGGGCGGCGCGACCGCAATTTCGTCGCCATCAACTGCGGCGGCCTGCCCGAGGCCTTGTTCGAGAGCGAGTTGTTTGGCCATGAGCCGGGCGCTTTCACCAGTTCGGCCAAGCGGCGCATCGGCAAAATCGAGCACGCCAATGGCGGCACGCTGCTGCTGGACGAAATCGAAACCATGCCGCTGGTGCTGCAAATCAAGATGCTGCGGGTCTTGCAGGAGCGCCGCGTCGAGCGCCTGGGCTCCAACGATGAGCTACCGGTCAATGTACGCGTTATTGCCGCAACCAAGGCCGATTTGCGCGCCTTGAGCGAGCAGCATAAATTTCGCGGCGACCTCTACTACCGGCTCAATGTGGCGACCTTGCAGCTGCCGCCGCTGCGCGAGCGGCGCGAAGACATCGCACTCTTGTTCGAGCATTTCGTCGCCCAAGCCAGCAGCCGCTATGGACGCGAGGCGCCGGAGCTGAGTCCGCAGCGCCTGCGCGAGCTGCTGGCGCATGACTGGCCCGGCAATGTGCGCGAAGTGCGCAATGCCGCCGATCGCTTTGTGCTGGACATTGCCAGCAGTGAAGGCGCTCAAGCTGAGGCTTCATCGGCGAGCGGTGGTGCCAGCAATGGCGCGAGCCTGGCGCAGCAGATGGACCAGGTTGAAAAGACCTTGATCGAGCAAGCGCTGCGGCGCTGCCAAGGGCGCGTGCCAGCGGCCATGGAGTTGTTGGGCTGCGCCAAAAAGACGCTGTACGACAAGCTGCACCGGCATGGCATCGAGCTTGAGCGCTTCCGCTGACGGGTTAGGCTAAGGCACGTCTTAGCGGTAATGCTGCGGGTCGGCTGAATCGGTGGGGTTGGCGATCACCCGCTTGAAGGCTTCGCTCATCGGCAACTGCAAGTTCAGGCCACGCGAGGGCAAAACAGACTGAAACCAGCGCCGGTAAATGGCCTGGATCTCTCCACGCCGATACAAGCCGGCCAGAGTCTCGTCCACCAGGGCCTTGAAGCCAGCGTCTGCTCGCGGCAGGCCAATTGCATAGGGTTCGACCGAAAAAGCTTCGGCGGAAATTTCATAGTCGCCGGCATTGGCAACGCTGAGCAGCAACATGCGCAGCAACACATCGTCCATGGCGTAAGCCATCGCGCGGCCGCTCTGCAGCAAGCGAAAAGCGTCGCGATCGTCTTGCCCGATCAGAATTTTCAGACCCAGCTGCTCGTTCAAATTGGCCTGATGCAGCAGCTGGATGCTGGTGGTGGCGATGGTCGAGGCCACCGGTTTGCCGCGCAGGTCACCCAAGCCGCGTACGCCGGCGCTGCGCTTGGACAGCAGCCGGGTCTCGGCCACAAAGGTCGTCGTCGAGAAGGCCTGCGTCTTTTGACGCTCCAGGGTGTTGGTCGTGACGCCGCACTCCAAGTCCACCGAACCGTTGGCCACCAGCGGCATCCTGGTGGCCGATGTGACCGCCACCAATTTGAGCTCCAACTCGGGCTTGTGCAGATGTTTCTTGATCGCTTCGGTGATGTGGCCGCACAGCTCGAGCGAGTAGCCAATCGGCCGCAACTTCTCGTCCAAATAGGAAAACGGCGCCGAGTCGACCCGGTAGCCGAGCACGATCACGCCGGTATCGCGGATTTTGCGCAGCGTGCTGGAATCAAGCGTTGCGGCGCTGGACGCTTGCGCCGGCAAGCCGACCAACAAGCCAGACAAGAGACCCAGCATGGCGCGGCGCAAAAATTTCGGAAGCAGGATCAAGAGCGCGCTCGCAGGTCGAAGACAAAGGTGGCGTGAAATGACATCAATTGGCTTTGCATTGTCTCCAGCCCAGGCGCACGCGCAAGCGTGTAAGCCCCAGGTTGCTGGCTGAGGCAGAAGCGGCCCCTGCCGGCAGGGCAAAAGCTTATGGCAGTATGGCGGCATGGCCATCCTGAGCGCACCTTCTTCAAGCAGCCCCGCACACCCGCTGCCGCAGCGCAGCCAAGAGCTGCTGGCCATGGCCCAGACCCAGTGGGATCGCCGCCAAGGCTTGCTGATCTTTGCCTACGGCTCTTTGATCTGGAAGCCGGGTTTTACACCTGCCGCCACCCTGCCCGCGCAAGTCCATGGTTACCACCGCGCCCTGAGCTTGCGCTCGCTGGTCAACCGGGGGAATGCCGCTCAGCCGGGCCTGGTCTTGGCGCTGCTGTCGGGCGGCAGTTGCCGAGGCCTGCTTTACCGGGCGGAGCCCGCACAGAGCGAGAGCTTATTGAACGAGTTGTGGGCTCGCGAGATGGTGATCGGCTCCTATGCCCCGCGTTGGCTGAACTGCCAAACCCCCATAGGGCCGCAGCGAGCCTTAAGCTTCACGCTGTCGCGCCAAAGTCCGGGCCATGTAGGCGCACTGAGCGATGCCGACTTGTTGCACATCTTCAAACATGCGCAGGGGCGCTATGGCTCGACCCTGGACTACCTGCTGCGTACCGTCGAGGGGCTGCGTCAGCACGGCTTGCGGGACGCGGAGCTGGAACGCCAATGCCGGCTAGCCGCCCTGCACGGTCTTTGCCAGCCCCTCGTTGGCTAGGCCCTGGCGCCCGATAGGCTCGGCCAGGCCGGTCAAGCCATATTGAGCCTTCAAGCGGGCCAGATCCTCGACCGTATCGACATCGATCAGCACACCGGGGTCGTCCACCTCAACCGCTTGCGAGGGATAGCGCGCCACGATGCGGCGGGCACCCTCATCGCCCTGCAAATCGATCAATTCCGAATAAAGCTCGGCACTGAAGCCGACCGGATGCCCTTGGCGGCCGTGATGCTGCGCATAGGCCACCGGGTAGTGCTCCAAGGCCGCAGCCACGGCCAACATGGTGGCCGGACGCAGCAAAGGCATATCGGCCGGCACGATCAACCAGCCATCAGCGTCACCGGTCGCTTCAACGCCGGCCGCAATCGAGTAGCCCATGCCTATGGGCGTAGGCCGGCCATGGCCATCGAATTCCGGTATCGCCACGACGTCGCGTGCCGCAATCAAAGGCTGAATCAAAGGTGTCAACTTTTGGGTCGTCACGACCACCAACCGCATGCCGGTCGCAATCACATGAGCTAGCGTCTGAGCCAACACGGTATCCGCCGCAGCGTCGATGGCCGGATCAAGAGCGCCGCCCAAGTGCTGCTCCAGCTTGTGACCTTGCCCCAGAAAGCGCATGCCCCGCCCTGCCGCCAGCACTATCACCGCCGGTCGTCTTTTCGCCATTCTCAGTTTTCCTTTGGACACCCTCAGCGCCGCCCGATCATTGCGCCGAGCTTTACCGCTTGTGCGCATAGCATGCCGTATGAGCATGCCAAGAACCAGTGGGAGCAATACCTAAGGTGTTCTACCTGCTTTGACTACCGGGTGTTGCCGGCTTCATTGGATACTCGGGGTATGAACAAGCTATCCGACCTGCGAAAGAGTTACGAGCAAGGTGAGCTCGACGAAGATCTGGCCGCCCAAGAGCCGCTGATCCAATTCAAACAGTGGCTGGACCATGCGCTGGCCAGCAAAGTACCCGAACCTAACGCGATGACGGTGGCCACCGTCGGCCCGGACGGCCGGCCCTCAACCCGCATTGTGCTGATCAAGGGCTTTGATGAACAAGGCATCGTCTGGTTCACCAATTACGAGAGCCGCAAGGGGCAAGAGCTGGCGCTCAATCCGCACGCCGCACTGCAATTCCATTGGGTGGAATTGGAGCGGGTGGTCCGGATCGAGGGTCAGGTCTCGCGCATAGACCCGGCCGAGTCCGACGCTTACTACCAGTCTCGTCCCTTGGATTCACGCCTGGGCGCCTGGGCCTCGCCGCAAAGCCAGGTGATCAGCTCACGCGGCGTGCTGGTGGCCAACGCGGCCAAAGCAGCTCTGCAGCATGGCCTGCACCCACAGCGCCCGCCGCATTGGGGCGGCTACCGGCTGCAGCCCCAGGCCTGGGAGTTCTGGCAGGGCCGCAAGTCCCGTCTGCATGACCGACTCAGCTACCAGCTCCAAGACGGCCAGTGGATCAAGCAAAGACTCGCACCTTGAGGCGGGATCAGAAGCGCAACTGAACGCCCGTATGCGCCGAGCGCCCCGGCAAGGGGCTGAGGTCGCGGATGGTGGCCACCGAGCTGGCGCTATAGGCCAGCTTGTTGCCCAGATTGTCGAGCTTCAGGTACCACAGCCCGTCTGTCCCGGCGAAGCGGAATTGCCGCGCCAGACTCAGCTTGACGATGGCATAGCCTGCCGTCGGGCGGTCCAGCGCCGGCACCCGGTCTTGTCGCGCAGCCGCCCTCAGCTCGAACCGGCCCGACCACTGGTCTTGTTGGGCATCCAGCCCTAGGCTGGCCCGCAGCGGCGCCAAGCGCGGCAAAGCCTCGCCGCTTTCGCGGTTCTCGCCCCGTACCGCGTCGAGTTGCGCCGTTAGGCTCAGCTTGGCACCGGAGCGCAGCTGGGGCAGGTCCATACGGCCCTCCAACTCAAAGCCCTGCATCAGCGCAGGCACCGACTTGAAGGCGTACTCGGGCAGCGACTGTCCGTCGGCCTCAATTTGCACGCCGGTCGCATCCAAGGCGATGTATCGCGAGAAACGGGTCCGAAAGACGTTCAGCCGCAGCATTTCTTGGCTACCCTGCCAGACCAGACCCAAATCCAGGCCGAGCGCGCTTTCGGTACGCAGTTGGGCATCGCCGCGCTCAAACGCGCCACTGGCCACATGCACGCCGTTCGCGTGCAGCTCATAGAACATCGGCGCGCGTTCAGTGCTGTTCAGATTGGCCGTCAGGCTCAGGCCGTGGCTTGTGGCCGTGTTCGCCGTGTTCGCCGTTCCGGCTTTGCCGAGCAATTTATAGCTGCCGCCCAAGGACAGGCTGTGCGGGCTAAAACTGCGCCGGCTGGGCGCGCCAAAGCGCTCCTCGCCGCCATTTGCCGCCTCATCACCCCGCGAGTCCACCCGCACCGACTCCAGCCTTGCACCGGCGGACAAGGCCAGCGGGCCGCTGCTGAATTGCTCCAGCACAAAGACGGCGCCATTGCGGGTGCTGGTGCTCGGCACCAGGGCCTCGGCCCCCAGCGCGGAGAAGTCCGAATCCTCCAATTGCAGGCCGATGACGCCGTGCAGCGGGCCCAGCTTGGCATGCTCTAGCTCGACACGCAGGTCTTTGCCGCGACTCTTGAAAATGGTGCCAACCGCGCCCGTGCCCTCCACCTCGCGGTGCTCATAACGCGTGCTGCCCATGCTCCAGCTCAAGCGTTGGACGAGCGCTGCCTCTTTCGGCGGCGTCTCCTTGGAGTCAAAGCGCCACTCGCCAGCGGCCGAAAGGCGCTGGCGCTGCATCTCCACCGTTACATCGGGTTCGACCGTGACACCGTAGTTGTTGCGCGAGTCATCGACCGACAGCCCGGCAAAACCATTGGCAAACAGCAGCGAGCCGCCCAGAGCGGCGCCGTGACTGTCGGAGGCCGAGTTGCGCACCACCTGGGCAGTCACGCCCTCGGCCGTGAAACTGGGCACGCGCAGGTCTTGCGCGCGCCGGGCCGACGCGTCGGCATGCCAGACAAAGCGCTTGTCACCGCCCTCCAGGACCATGGCGCCATTGCGCTCGGCCGCAGCGCCACCGAGACGCAGCTCGGTAGCACCGCTCAAGCCGCCATCGCCAAGCGGCGCTTGCCGGGGAATCCGGTTGTCGATGGTATTGACCACCCCGCCAATCGCATTGCCACCGTAGAGCAGCGCGGCAGCGCCGCGCAAGACCTCGATGCGCTCGATCACCAGGGGATCCAAAGGGACGGCATGATCGAAACTCAGGCTGGACGCATCCACCGAGGCGCCCGAATTGCTCAGCATGCGGACCCGGTCACCGTCCAGGCCGCGAATCGTCGGGCGGTTGCTATTGGGACCGAAGTAACTGGAGGACAGGCCCGGCAAGCCCTCCAAGGTTTCACCCAGCGTCGAGCCACGGCGCAGGATCAGCGCGTCCCCGTCCAACACATTGCTGGGCTGGGCCAGTTCCTGCTGGCGCAAGGGGTTGCCCGTCAACACGACCTTGCTCAGCTTCTCGCTTTGGCCTTGCTCCTTCATTGAAGCGGCTTGCGGGACTGCTTCTTGCGCCCAGGCCGACAGTGACAGGCAAAGCAGGCTAGCGCCCAGGGCCAGGGCCCGCTGCGTAAAAATATGGGAATGCATCAATCTCTCCAGATGCGCGCCCGGCTGGTAGGAATGCGGGCTGCGCAGGCATGAACTCAATCGGGCAGACCGCCCGAGACATCAATCAGTTCAAGCCTGGAGAGGCGGGCCGCGCGCACCGCGCTTCCAAAAGCTGGCGGACGAGCCATCAATCCAAGGCGTGGCAGCCGGCAAGAAATGCGCCTGCACCGAGGCATCGACTGCGTACTGCACACCGGGTGCGTGATCCTGGCTGAGTTGATCGAACAACTGACAGCTCAGATCGCCGCTTTGATGGCCCCAGCCGTCCACCGGTGTCGCCTTGACGGCGAATATGCCGGTGCCCTTGGCCACGCCGTGGCTATGGGCATGGCGATGCAAATGCCCGAGCGTTTGAAAACTCAGCAGCGCAAGCGCCAGCCCAACGATCAGCCAAAACTTAGACCTGATCTTTTGATGTGGGCGGAGAGCGCGGAGACGGGCGGGCTGATTCATGCGAGCGCCGATTATCAACGCCAATCAAGTCAGCTCGAAGAATCGGCGAAATTTGGCCTCAGGGCTTCAAGGCTTGGCCGTCTGTGAGGCGATAGAACATGCCGTAGGGGTCATCGCTGAGTACCGACAACTGACCCTCGAGGGTGATGGCCTCCAGGCTGTAGCGCACCGGCTGCTTGCTGCGCACCTCGATCAGCCCTTCCGGGCCAGCGGGCACACAAAAAGCGCAGGAAGTAGGCACGGCGGAGAGTAAAAAATGCTGCTGCTTGTCACCCGGCTCGAGCGGCATCATGAAACCCTGCACGCGGACTTTTTGTTTGTCCAGCGCCCGCACCTGGGCGGGGAAGACCGGGATGAGCTTGTTCTTTTCAACCTTGGTTGAGACCGAAGACAGCAGCGCCCAGGCCAACACACCTTCGCGCTCTTGCAGCGGTTTGATGGGGCTGCGCGGGTCGTGAAAACCCGCACCCGTGCCGACCGTTGGGGCGGGTTGAGCCTGGACCCCGGCACTCAAGGCACCAGCGGTCAACACAGCCAAAGCGGCAATTTCAATTAGCTTTTTCATTCGATCGATTCCATAGGGGCGATTGTGCCCTTGCTCTTGCGCTTGACTCTCATCACCAAGCTAGGCGCGGCGAGGCGCCCAAACCAGATCAACGCGGCGCCTGCAGCAACTCGGTGACATCCAGCTTGAAGGCCGCGCGGGCAGGCCAGGCGGCCGCCAGCAGCGCCAAGCCAATAGCCAGCAGCGGTATCAGCGCCTCCCAGGGCGAAACCCACGCACCGCTGATCTGCAGCGACTGCTGGCCGGCCAAGAGCGCGCCCAAAACGGCCGTCAGGCCATGTCCGAGTGCAAGACCAAGCAGCGTGGCCATGCCGGCCAAGCTCAGCGCCTCCAGGCTAACCAGCAGGGCGACCCGCCAGGGTGGCGCGCCCAACATGCGCAGCATGGCCAGATCGCTCTGCCGCGCTCGCACCGCGTGCAGCAGGGCCACAAACACCGAAGCGGCGGCGGCCAGCAACAAGACCAGGCCAAAACCGCGTAAAACGTCGGTCCCTGCACCCACCATGCGCAACAAACGCGCGGTTTCAAGCGCCGGCGCTGCGGCCTGCAGACCCGGCTGTGCATTGACCCAGCGCGGCAGGGACACAGCGGCCAAGGGGCTGCGGTAGCGCAGCAGGACCATGGTGATTTCGCGTTCCTCATCGGCGGCCTCATGACCTGCGGCGTGATGCGCTTCATGCTGCTGCCAGACCGAAGCCAAGTCGGTGATGATCAAGCGGTCCAGCACACTGCCGCTGGCGCTCAGCAAGCCGACCACCCGATACACCTGCTCCTCCCCATGCGCAGCGCCTTGCTGGCTCAAACCATGGCTGGCGGAAAAAGTCTGCCCCAGCGTGAGCCCCGTGCGGGCGGCAACCTCGGCCCCGAGCACCGCCTCCATGGGGCCGCTCCAGACTTGGCCAATGGCGAACCTTGCCCGATAGTGCTGCAGATAGTCGGGCGTGCTGCCGACGATGCGAAAGCCTTGCAAGCTGTCGCCCAAAGACATCGGCAGCGCCTGCGCAACCAGGGGCTGCGCGCGCAGCGTCTCCAGCGTGGCCAAGGGAATATTGCCGGTTGGCACATCCAGATGAAAAGCGCCCGCCAACATGATTTGCATCGGGCTGCCCTTGGCGCCCACGATCAGGTCGATGCCCGCCAGATCACGCTGCACGCCCTGCTCGATCTGCTCGCTGACCAGCAGCACAAAGCAAATCGCCCCTAAGCCAAGGCTCAGCAAGAGCAGGTTCAGCCCGGCCGTCAAAGGCTGAGCCCAGAGATAGCGCCAAGCCAGTCGCAACAAGCTCATGCGCTTTGAGCACTCAGTGCCAGGGTTGGCAAGCGCAGCTCACGCCAATTTTGGCTCCCGGCGGCCAAGACGCGCTCGGCGATGCGCCCGTCATGCGTCGCCAGGACCAAGGTGGCCGACTGCTCAAGGGCGGCCTCCAGCAGCAAGTCGATGACTTGAGCGGCGCTGTCATCGTCGAGGCTCGCCGTTGGCTCATCGACCAACAAAAAGGGCGGCCGCCGCATCAAGGCGCGTGCCAAGGCCACACGCTGCGCCTGCCCGACGCTGAGCCGATGCGGCCGGCGCTCACCCAAGCCGCTGAGCCCCAAACGATCCAACAGCTCGGCCGCACGGGCCGGCTCCGGCTTGAGGCCCGCGCTGACATAGGGCAGGCTCAAATTTTCATTCACGCTGAGCGCGGCGCTCAGGTGCAGGCGCTGCGGCACAAAACCCAGATTCGCGCCGCGCCAGGCATCCAACTGTCGTGGCGAGAGCTTGTGCAAACCAGCCCCTCCCAGATGCAAGCTGCCGGCCGAAGGCGTCAACAAACCCGCCAGCAAGGCCAGCAAGGTTGACTTGCCCGTGCCCGAGCCACCGCGAAGCAACAGATGTTGGCCGACCGGCAGCACGAAATCATCAAATTGCAGCAGCGGGCCCTGCGCATATGCGTAGCGCAGACCGGCCCAAGCGACGGCAGCCTTCACGAAGTCCAAATCACGCAGTCCAATTCACACAGTCCCACGCAGACCGACAAATCAAGCATTGCGCGTCAAACGCGCAAAGGTGGAGAGGAATTTGTCGACCTTTGCAGCCACCACGAAAGCGCAGTAACCCTGCTCGGGGTTACGGGCGTAATAGCGCTGATGGTAGGCCTCGGCCGGCCAGTAATTGCGCTCAGGCAGCAACTCGGTTACCACGCGCCCCTGGTGCGCCACCTGCGCTTCGGCCAGTACCTCGCGGGCTATCGCTTCTTGCTCACTGCCGTGGGTGTAGATGCCGGAGCGGTATTGGCTGCCAATATCGGCGCCTTGGCGGTTGAGCGTGGTGGGGTCATGAATGGCAAAGAACACCTCCAGCAACTCGGTCAAACTGACCTCGGACGAATCAAAATCGAGCCGCACCACTTCGGCATGGCCGGTGTTGCCGCTGCAAATTTGCTCATAGCTGGGTTGCTGCACATGGCCGTTGCAATAGCCGGACTCGATCCTGTGCACGCCCTTGACGCGCTCGAAAACCGCCTCGGTGCACCAAAAGCAGCCGCCGCCGAGGGTGATACGGGACAAGTTCTTAGGCAAATCGCTCATGGTCTGGCTGTGGCTTTCTGTTGGCAGGATCTAGTTGCTGATTTCATCGGAGCCTCCAAAGCATAGCCGAGCACGGCGCCTCAGGCCTTCAGTGCGCACTGAGCTGTAAATCCGCAAAGGGCTTCCAGGCCTCTTGCGCCCCGGCCTCGGGCTCATGCAAGCTTGGCGCACCCAGGAAGATCCGGCTATTGGCCAGGCCTTTGGCAATCAAAGCATCCCGCACAAGCACACCGCGCTCCAAGGCCAGCGCCCTCACGCTGGTTTCGCTGACCGCATAGTTGGACAGCAGCAGCGCCCGCATTTCTTCCGGCGCAATGTCCTTGGCGAAGCCGATCATGTTCTTGGGCTTGTTGGGCAGCTTGGCAGCTTGGTAGACCGGTTTCAACAAGCGGCTTCGGTCAGCGTCGCTCAGCCTGGCCTCGGCGGGGGACGGCTGCGCCGGGCTGCTGCTTTGGCGCTGCAGATCCCGTTGCTGCTCGCGCTTGAACTCGGCCAGCAGCGCCGCATCCAGCTGACGCTCTTGCAGCGCGGCGCGCTCGGCGACGGGGTCGGCCCAAGCCTTGATCGTCAAAGACAGACCGGGGCGCTCTTCCATCATTTTGGCAACGCTGTCGAGATGAGCCGGCGCCAGCGGCTGCGCGCTGCCGGGGGCAAATTCGAGCCGACTGAGATCGGCGTCACCACTGCCACTGAACAGCGAAAACGGCGCCGACAAGGCCTTGCCCAGCAGATTGCCGATGACCTTCCAGATCACCCCACCGACGCTGAACTCAGGCTCGTTGATCGAGCCTTTGATGGGCACTTCGACGTCGATGACGCCGTTCTTGTCCTTCAACAAAGCGACCGCAAACAGCACCGGCAACTTGGTCGCATCCGGGCTTTCGACGCGCTCGCCAAAAGTCAGCTGATTCAAGATGATTTGGTTATTGGCCTGCAAGGCGCCGCCAGCATCGATCTTGTACTGCACCTTGGTCGAGAACTTGCCACGCTCGATCGCATAACCCACGTATTTGGCGGCGTAGGGTGACAGCGGCGCTAACTCAATATCGGAGGCCGTCGCCTTGATATCCAAGAGCAAGGGCTTGCCCAGCGGATTGACATCCCCCACCACGTCCAGCAGGCCAGTACCAGCCACACGGCCGCGCAAGCTCAGCGGCGCCAACTCGGCCCGCTCAGAGCTGAACGCGCCCAGGCTGCCGTGCAGCTCACTCAGCTGAGCGCTGTAGTTAGGCCGCACAAAACGATCATTGAAGTCCAGCCTGCCTTTGCTCACGCGAATCTGACCGATAGAAATCGGCATGCGCGGCGCAGCGCTGGCTGCTAAGTCGGGCGCACTCGCTGCAGCCTCGGCAATGGCCGGACCCGCCGGCTTGCGCTCGACCTGGCCGACATCGCGCAAATTGACCTTGCCCTGCTCATTGATGATGACACGGGCAAAAAAGTCGTTCAGCGACACGTCGGCCACCGACAGCTGAGGCGGACTGCCGGCCTTGAGCAACAGCTTGATGCCGTCCAGATTCATGGCCTGCCAGCTCAGCAGTTCTTCGCCCACAATGTCTTGGCCGTCGACTTCGCGCGCCTGGTGCAAGAGCAAGTCGGCGATCAAGAGCTTGCCCGTCGCCTGCCCATCGAGGCCGGCGACTGTCTGCCGAGCCTTGAACTGAGCACGCAGGCCCAGCTCGCCTTTTTGCAGGTGCAGACCCAAGGCCGGATCCAGATAGGGGTCCAGCAACTGCAAAGGCAGGCGTTCAAGGCGCAGGCTGCCGGCCGCCATCAGCGGAGCCAAGCTTGCCTCGCCCTGCCATTGCAGCTGCCCCGAGGGAGCGCTGCCGCGCTTGGTCGGCGCCAACTTCAAACTCAGATTGACCGGCATCGCTTTGGTCTGAGCCGGCCAAGCGAAATTACGCATGTCCAGCTTGATCTGCTCGAGCTTTACCGCGCTCGGCGCTCCACGCACAGCGCTGCTTGCCGTCCGGGTGCCGGCGTCCTGCAACTGCAGCGAACCCTGATCCAGCTTCAAGCCCTTGAGCAAAAGCGACCAGGCCAAGGCGGGCTCCTTGGCTCTAGGCGAATCCGCCCGCGGCGTTTTAGCGGGGGGCAAGAAGTCTTGGTAGTTCCATCTGCCGTCTTGCCTGCGCGCCAGCGCCAAAGCGGGCCGGCTGAACTTGAGCTCACCGGCAGTGATCTTGCGGGCCTCTGTATCCACCATGAGTTGATCGAGATCCACCGCTCCCAGACGCAGCAAGGGGTCGCGGGTCGACTTGCCGCCAATTGAAAAGCTGCTCAGCTGCAGATCAGCCAGCGTCGCCTTCGCTCTTTGCTCGGCTTTTGGCATCAGCGGCTGCTGCACCAGCAGTCCACCCTTGCCGGCCATCGAACCCGCCACCCGCAGCGATCCCTGCCCCGGCAACTGGGCCTGCAGATAGGGTGTTAGCCATTGAAGATCAAAACCCTGCCACTGCCAATCAAAGCCGAGGCTTTCGGCGCTTAAGCTACCCGCACCATCAAGGTTGGCCGCCGCAAGCGTCGCGGGGCCATCGGCTGGACGGACACGAAAAGCAAGATTGATGGGCGTTGCCGCCTTCAGTGGCCAGGCCAATGCTCCCAGCTTGAAATCAATATCCCGCACCAGTATGCCAACGGCTGGTTTGGTGGAGGCGTCTTGCCAATCCAGCCCGCCGGCGCTGAGTTCGAACTGATTCAGGGACAGCAGCCAGGGCGCGGCCTTGTCGACCTTGGGATGCTTTTCTTGGTCCTTCTCTTGCGCCGCCTCTTGCCCCGTTTCTTGCCCCGTCTTTGGCCCCTGTGCTGACCCGCCTCCAAGCCCCATACCAGCCAAATGCAATTGGCCCCGTGCATCTTTGGACACAGACAAGCTGGGTGCAACCCATTTGACGGCACCCAAGCCGATGATCCGCTGCAGCGGCTGAACATCGAGCAAGTGCAGTTCCAGTTCGCTCCAAGACAAACTCGGTGCTGAAGTCGGTGTTTGCAAGGCAAACTGAGACAAATTGATTTGGCCCGCGAGCGCCAGCGCCGGCAGCGCCCCTGCGTTTTGCTGAAACTTCAGCTGCAGATTTGTAGCCAGCTTGCCCTGTTTCAAGCGCAGCGGCGCAGCTGCCGGCACATAAGAGGCATATGGCGCGAGATCCAGGCCGTCTAACTTGAAGTCAAGTGTGGCCACACGCTGCTCGGCAAAGGGCAAGGCACTGCCTTTTGCGCCAAAGGCTACGCCGTTCAGACGGCCGGCAATCTGCGGCTGAACATGAACTTTCACGTCGGCGGCCAGCGTCGAAACAAAAGGCAGTTGCAGCAGCAGATGATCGATTTCGTGGCGGCGCGCCATGGGCTTGTCATCCAGCGACACCGCACCATCCCTGAGTTCGATGTTGTAGAGCGCGAGTGCAAAGGGTTTGGCATCGGGCGCGGCCGGAACTGCGGGCTTGGCGAAGCGTTCGATCAAATCATCGATGTCGTAGTGGCCGGCAGACAAGCGCGTCAGACGCAGGACCGGGCGCACCACGGTCAGAGATTCAATCACCGGGCTGCGCAACCACAGCGAGCTGCTGGACAAATTGATGGTGAGCTGCTCCAGCTCCAGCAAGGCCTCTTTTTGCTGCGCCTTGCCCGCGACGCTCACACCGTCCAACGTCAGGGCAAGGGCCCAAGGATGAAAGCTCGCCGCCCGGACGCTAACTTCACGGCCCAGCGTCTTGCTCGCCAGCTCGGCGCCGCTCGTCTTCAGCCAGTTAGGCAATACAAGCCAACTGGCGAAAAAAAGCAGCAAGAGCAGGCCCGACAGTGCCCCAAACAAGCCGACCAGCAGGCGCTGCCAGGGCTTCCAGGACTGCATGGGCTTGGCCCTCGGCGTGGCATTTGATCTTTGGTCGGGCGTCATAGGGGGCGTCATATTCGGCGTCATTGGGGCCATCTGTCTCCAGCACGGCACAATTATTGAATATATTCGAGCCCCGGCTCTGCTTCGATGACTCGTTAGTTAACAGTTGCTCAGAGGTTTCCAGAGACCACCCTGCCCCCGACGCCCAGACCCATTTTGAATTCTGCAGCCCTGCTGCACCAAATCAAGCCCTTCGCCCTGACCTTGGCGCTGCCCCCAGTGCCCTTTCTGGTGCTGATTGCGCTCGGCGCATGGATGCTGCGAGGCTCATCAAAAAGGCCAGCGATATGGGGCCGGCTGGTTATCGGTTTGGGCGTGCTGGGCATTTGGCTCAGTAGCAGCGAAGGGTTTAGCTAAGTGCTTTCACAGCACTTGCTGCACACCCCAGCGGCCTTGAGTACGCAGGACATGCCGAGCTGGCGCAGCGCAGCCAGACTCAAAAAGACGTGGCGGTGTTGGTGCTGGGCGGTGGCGCCCGTCAATATGCGCCTGAGTACGATGGGCCAAGCCTGAACACCATCAGCCTGCAAAGACTGCGCTACGGCGTGTGGTTGGCCAAGCAGATCAAGGCACCGCTGGGTTTTTCCGGCGGCATAGGCTGGGCGGCCAGACGCCAGAAAGACAGCGAGGCCACAATTGCGCAGCGAATCGCGCAGGAAGAATTTGGCAACAGCTTGAGATGGGCAGAGGGCGGCTCGCGCGACACGCGCGAAAACGCCGCACTCAGTCTGCAAATGCTCCGCGCCGATGGCATCAAGAAGATCGTCTTGGTGACCCATGAGCAGCATATGCCTCGCTCCTTGAGAGCTTTCAGCGCCGCAGCTCAGGGCGACATCGAAATCCTAGCCGCCCCGGTCGGCTTGCAGCGCGACGGCAAATCGGAGTTGCGGGACTGGATGCCGTCGGACGACGGCATCTTGCGGGTTCGCTTTGCGATCTATGAATGGATTGGGCTGCAGACCGGCCACTGAATGTCGCTGACATGGCAGCAAATCGGCAGCGCTGGAACAAGAAGCACTGCCGACCAGGCATTGAGCCTCTTGGCTCTTTAGCTCTTGACCGCCTCGGCCAAGCGTTCGGCACAGCGCTGCGCCGTCGCACCGTCGCTCGCCTCGACCATCAGGCGCAACAAAGGCTCGGTACCCGAGGCCCGGATCAGAACCCGACCACGGTCTGCCAACTCGGCCGTCACTTCGGCCTGCACACGCGCCAGCTGGGCGTTGCTCTTCCAGTCCTGGCCCGCTTGCAGACGCACATTGATCAAGACTTGCGGGAACAAGGTGACCGGTGCCAAGAGCTGAGACATGCTCTTGCCGGTGCGCATCACCGCCTGAAGAATCAGCAGCGCGCTGACGATGCCATCGCCGGTGGTGTGCTTGTCCAAAGCCAGCAGATGGCCAGAACCCTCCCCGCCCAGTTGCCAGCCTCGTGCGCTGAGTTCTTCCAACACATAACGATCGCCCACCTTGGCGCGCACAAAGTCCACATCCAGGGCCTTGATGGCCAGTTCGACCGCCATATTCGTCATCAAGGTGCCGACCGCACCTGGCACCTGCCCGCCTTGGGCCAGGCGGTCCGCGACCATTAAATACAGCAGCTCATCGCCGTTGTACAAACGCCCTTCGCCGTCCACCAGTTGCAAGCGATCGGCGTCGCCGTCGAGTGCAACACCGTAATGCGCGCCATGTTCTTTGACGGCAGCGACCAGGGCCGCCGGCGAAGTCGCGCCACAGCCGTCATTGATATTGAAGCCGTTGGGGCTGCAACCGATCGAAATCACTTCGGCGCCCAACTCATGGAACACATCGGGTGCCACGTGGTAGGCCGCACCGTTGGCCGCGTCAATGACGATCTTCAAACCCTTGAGGCTGAGATCCTGGCCGAAGCTGTTCTTGCAAAACTCGATATAGCGGCCACGGGCTTCGGCAATGCGGCGGGCACGACCTAAATTGGCAGAGTCGATCCAGGTCGGCGGATCCTCCAGCGCCAACTCGACCGCTTGCTCCCAGGCGTCTGACAACTTCTCGCCCTTAGCCGAGAAAAACTTGATGCCGTTGTCGGCAAAAGGGTTGTGTGAAGCGCTGATCACCACGCCCAGATCCTGGCGCAGAGCGCGGGTCATATAGGCCACGCCGGGTGTGGGCAAAGGGCCCGTCAACAGCACATCGACACCGGCCGAGGCAAAACCCGCCTCCAAAGCCGACTCGATCATGTAGCCGGAGATGCGCGTGTCTTTACCAATCAAGACGCTGGGGCGCCCTCCGTTCTTACGCAAGACCTGCCCCACGGCATGGCCCAGGCGCAGCATGAAATCAGGTGTGATCGCGCCTTGCCCGACCGTGCCACGAATACCATCGGTACCAAAATACTTACGGCTCATTGTGAGCATCCCTTTAAAAACGAAATATTGATCTATTGTCGTTCAGCAAAATGACTAGCCGAGGTCTGAGCCGACGCAGCCTGCCAAACCTTGATCGCATCGACGGTTGATGCGACATCGTGCACACGCAAGATCTTTGCGCCCTGCGCAATTGCAGCCAGACCCGCCGCCAAACTGGCCGCCAAACGCTGACCAACCGGCCGCCCGGTGACGTCGCCCAGCGCGCGCTTGCGTGACCACCCGACCAACAGCGGATAAGCCAGATCCAGCAGTTCCGCCTGGCGCGCCAGCAGCTCAAAATTTTGTGCGGTGGTCTTGGCGAAACCGTAACCGGGGTCCAAAACAATGCGCTCTCGCGCGATCTGTGCCGAGCGCAGCGCTGCCGCGCGGCAGGCTAAAAACCCCGCAACATCGCTCAGCAGATCGTCGTAATCGGTCAGGGTCTGCATGGTGGCGGGTGTGCCGCGCATATGCATCAAGCAAACGCCGCAAAGCCCATGCGCTTGGACGACATTGACAGCCTGCGTGTCTTGCAGCGCATGAACATCGTTGATGACGTCCACACCCAAGTCCAAGGCGCGCGACATAACTTCAGCCTTGCAGGTATCCACGGAGACCGCCACGCCTAAGCTTAACGCGGCCGAGACCACCGGCGCGATGCGAGCCCATTCTTCGCCTGCAGACAAGCTGCTTGCCCCCGGCCGACTGGACTCGCCGCCAATATCGAGCAGGTCAGCGCCGTCCAGCACCATGCGCTCGCAACACTCAATAGCGTGCATTGGTGCTGCGTGCTGGCCGCCATCGGAGAATGAATCGGGCGTCACATTGACGATGCCCATCACCCGGGGGCGGCTCAGGTCAATTTGGAAACGCGTGGTGTGCCAATGCATAGAAGATTGAGAACCCAAAGCAGCTCTGCCTAGAAAATCGGGGCCCGTCTGTGAAGACGGGCCCCGAAATTTGTATTGGCCCAGACTGAAATCTCAGCCCAAGTAAATCAAAGCGCAGCAGCCGGGGTATCGGTGCTCACCGGTGGCGGTGGAGTATCGGACTTGCCACCGCTCGGAGGCGTCCAATCCTTGGGCAGGCGGGCTGCCTTGCCGGTCATGATGTCTTCGATCTGATCGGCGTCTATGGTCTCGAACTCCAGCAAGGCCTTGGCCATCGCATGCATCTTGTCCTGATTCTCTTCAATCAAGCGACGCGCAATACCGTATTGCTCGTCGATGATTCGGCGGATCACCAGATCCACCTTGCGCATGGTCTCTTCGGACATATTGGTGGTCTTGGTGACCGAGCGACCCAAGAAGACCTCGCCCTCATTGTCCGAATAAACCATGGGACCGAGTTCATCGGTCATGCCGTAACGGGTCACCATATCGCGTGCAATCGCGGTGGCACGCTCGAAATCGTTGGAAGCGCCGGTGGTCATCTGGTTCATGAACACCTCTTCGGCAATTCGACCGCCAAAGAGTACCGAGATGGTCGAGAGCATGCGCTCCTTGTCCAAGCTGTAACGATCACCTTCGGGCAACTGCATGGTCACACCCAAGGCGCGGCCACGCGGGATCACCGTGACCTTGTGCACCGGGTCAGTCTTAGGCATCAATCTGGCAACCAAAGCGTGACCAGCCTCGTGATAGGCGGTGTTGCGGCGCTCTTCCTCCGGCATGATCATGGACTTGCGCTCTGGGCCCATCATGATCTTGTCTTTGGCCTTTTCGAAGTCGACCATCTCGACCACGCGACCATTGCGGCGAGCGGCAAACAAGGCGGCCTCGTTCACCAGATTGGCCAAATCGGCACCCGAGAAGCCGGGCGTGCCGCGTGCCAGGATGTCGGCGCGGATGTCTTGACCGACCGGCACCTTGCGCATGTGCACATTGAGAATCTGCTCACGGCCTCGCACATCCGGCAAGGTCACATAAACCTGGCGGTCAAAGCGACCTGGACGCAGCAAGGCAGGGTCGAGAATGTCCGGGCGATTGGTCGCCGCCATCACGATCACACCCATATTGGTCTCAAAGCCGTCCATCTCGACCAGCATTTGATTCAGGGTCTGTTCGCGCTCGTCATTACCACCACCCACGCCGGCGCCGCGGTGGCGGCCAACAGCGTCGATTTCATCGATGAAGATGATGCAAGGTGAGCTCTTCTTGGCCTGCTCGAACATATCGCGCACACGTGCCGCGCCGACGCCGACAAACATTTCGACGAAGTCAGAACCAGAGATGGCGAAGAATGGCACCTTGGCCTCACCAGCAATTGCCTTGGCTAACAAGGTCTTGCCGGTTCCCGGAGGGCCAACCAGCAGCACGCCGCGGGGAATACGGCCGCCCAGTTTTTGGAACTTGGACGGATCCTTCAGGAAGTCGACAAGCTCTTTGACTTCTTCCTTGGCTTCATCGCAACCCGCCACATCGGCGAAGGTCGTCGTGTTTTGGGCTTCGTCGAGCAGCTTGGCCTTTGACTTGCCGAAGCTGAAGGCGCCGCCCTTGCCGCCGCCCTGCATCTGGCGCATGAAATAGACCCACACGCCGATCAGCAACAGCATCGGGCCCCAGCTGATCAGCATGCTGATCAGGAAGGAAGGCTCCTCACGCGGCTTGACGTCAAACTTCACGCCGTTATTGCGCAGGTCACCAATCAGACCGCGGTCAAGATAGGTGGCTGCGACGCGCAGCTTCTTGCCATCAGTGGTTTCAGCAAGGATGTCGGTCCCGGCCCCACCTTCTTGCAAGGTCACTTGCTTGATACGGTGCGCCTGAATTTCGTCCAGAAATTCAGAATAGCCAATTTGCCCACCGGCTGCCGCACCACGATCAAATTGTTTGAAGACCGTGAACAGCACCAGGGCAATCACTATCCAGACAGCTACCTTCGAGAACCACTGATTGTTCACCGAGACTCCTTAATTCACTCAAACCTGACCACACTGTGTGCGGTCTCTGCAGGCCATATGGGGTTGATTCTATGGCAGTCAAGAGCTAAATCTGCTTTTGACAAACCCGCTCGAAAGCGCGGAATTACCGCTTCGGCTGTTTCAGCCCAATGCCGATCAAAAAGGTCTCGGTCGACCGGTCCTTGGAAGCCTTTGGCTTGATCGGTTTGACCTTTTTAAAGGTCGCCTTGAACTGCTCGACCAACTGGGTGTAGCCGCTGCCATGAAAGACCTTGGCCACCAAAGCACCCTCGGGCTTCAGGTGCTGCTGGGCAAAATCGATCGCCAACTCCACCAAGCCGGCCACCCGCGCGGCGTCCGAGCTTTCAATGCCAGACAGATTGGGTGCCATATCCGACACAACCAAGTCCACCGCGCGCCCCGCCAATGCAGCTTCAAGTTGATCCAGCACGGCTTGCTCTTGAAAGTCGCCTTGAATGAATTGCACGCCCTCGATCGGCTCGCATTCGGTCAAATCGAGCGCGATGATGGTGCCGTTGAGCTTGCCGACAGCGGCGCCGCCGATGCCGGCCTCCTTGGGCGCAAAACAGCGCCGCAAATATTGACTCCAGGCGCCGGGCGCCGCGCCCAAATCGACCACCACCTGGCCTGGACGCACCAGTTTCAAGGTTTCGTCGATTTCTTTCAGCTTATAGGCTGCGCGAGCCCGAAAACCATCGCGATGAGCCATCTTGACGTAGGGGTCATTGATGTGCTCATGCAACCATGTCTTATTAAGTTTCTTGCTTTTAGTCTTGATCTTCATGTTGCACGGATAATACGCGTATGCCTGCGATTCAATTGACTCCTGCCCAGCGCAAGGAAAAACGCTCCGAAGCCCATCATCTTGACCCAGTTGTCATGATAGGCGCGGATGGACTCACCCCTGCTGTCGTCAAAGAGACTGACGCTGCCTTGAATGCCCACGGGCTGATCAAGGTGCGCATCTTCTCGGACGACCGCGCCAACCGCGAAAGCATTTTTGCGTCCCTTTGCGGGGAACTCAATGCCGCCCCGATTCAGCACATCGGCAAATTGCTGGTGCTGTGGCGGCCACTGCCGGACAAGGAAGAAGCCGAAGGCGGTGACGGCAAAGCCGGTCCTCGCGTGGTCAAGATTGTGAAATTCTCCAAGAGCGGCAACCACCGACCACAGGTCAAGAAATTGCGCGTTCTGGGTAACGAACGGGTTGCTCAAGGCGGCGAGATCAAGCGCGCTAAAAAGCGCCTGACCAGCGTCAAAAAGAACGCCCAAGATCAGTAAAAACTGACGCGAATCAGACCTTGGAATTGTTGCTGGTGCGCCAAGCCAAAGCCAGCACAGCCAAGGTCTTCAAACCAAAAAAAGCGAAAGAAAAAGCGTGCAGGGTCATGAAGCTCCATGAACCCTGCCCGGCTTTGGCCGCCTCCATCATCGGATGCAGCGCGTAATAGCCCGCCACGGTGCAAAAAAGTGCCCCGGCCGGCAAAAAGAATTCTGCTGACAGGTTATTGGAACCTGTGTCCCGCGCCAAGCGACGCTCCATCAGAATCAGCAGCAAGGCAGTGGCCAGCGCGACCTGCGCTTCCAGCGCGAAAAGCCGACCGACCAACTCGCCTGCTTGAGCCCGCTCCAACACCGCAAAGGCCGCGGGAGCGGCAGCAAATGCGATACAAAGCAAAAAGCCGCCCCAAATGGCGGCCAATACAGCACGAGATCGGCGCAGCACCTGTTGCTTAGACGTAACGGACCTTGACCACTTCGTAGCTCTTGACGCCACCCGGCGCCTGCACATTGGCTACATCACCCTCTTCTTTGCCGATCAAGGCGCGCGCAATCGGCGAGCTGATAGAGACCTTACCCAGTTTCAAATCAGCCTCGTCGTCACCGACGATTTGGTAAGTTACGGCTGCGCCCGTGGACTCTTCTTCCAGATCCACCGTGGTGCCAAACACAATCCGTCCACCGGCATCGACCTCGGCGGGATTGATGATCAAAGCCGCCGCCAACTTGCCTTCGATATCGAGAATGCGCCCTTCGATAAAGCCTTGCTTGTCCTTGGCCGCTTCGTATTCGGCGTTTTCGGACAAATCACCCTGGGCGCGCGCCTCGGAGATGGCCGCGATCACGGCATGCCGCTCAACACCCTTGAGGCGATGAAGTTCTTCTTTGAGCTTTTCAGCACCGTATGTGGTGAGTGGAATAGTGGCCATGATTTTTCGCTAAGCTTGAAATACAAAATGAAACCGCCGCTGCGGCTCGGGAACTCCCGAGGCGCTGCGGCGGATTTCGTTGCCCTGGAGTTTAGTTCAGTTCGGCATGTAACTCTTGCAGGGATTGCACCAACAAACCGTCCTGGTGCTTCATACCCTCAACCGCCGCCTCGCAGCCTGCCATGGTCGTGTAGTAGGTAACACGAGCGGCCAAAGCGGCCTGGCGGATGTAACGGCTGTCGGCAATCGCGGTGCGGGTCTCATCAACCGTCGTGAAGACCAGTTGAATCTCGCCGCCTTTGACCATGTCGACGATGTGCGGGCGGCCGTCCTTGATCTTGTTGACAACGCGGACAGGCACGCCGGTCTCGGCAATCGCTGCTGCCGTACCCTTGGTGGCCACGACACCGAAGCCCAGCGCATGCAAATCACGCGCCACGACCAAGGCGCGTGCCTTGTCGCCGTTTTTCACCGTGATCAAGACATTGCCCTGACGCGGCAGGCGCGAGCCGGCACCCAACTGGCTCTTCAGCATCGCTTCGCCGAAGGTGCGCGCGGCACCCATGACCTCGCCGGTCGAGCGCATCTCAGGGCTCAAAACCGGGTCGACACCGGGGAACTTATTGAAAGGGAAAACAGCTTCCTTGACGCTGAAGTAAGGCGGGATGACCTCGGCGGGCACACGGCCATTGCGGTCCTTCTGGTCCGTCAACTTTTGCCCGGCCATGCAGCGCGCGGCAATCTTCGCCAATTGCTGGCCGGTCGCCTTGGACACAAAAGGCACCGTACGCGAGGCGCGCGGGTTGACTTCCAGCACATAGACCGTCGCACCGTCGAGGCCGCCGGTCACGTCGCCCTGAATGGCGAACTGCACATTCATCAGGCCCACCACATTCAGGCCGCGCGCCATGGCTGCGGTCTGCCTGCGCAACTCGTCCTGCAAGACTTTGGACAAGGTGTAGGGAGGCAGGGAGCAGGCCGAGTCGCCGGAGTGAATGCCGGCCGCTTCCACATGCTCCATGATGCCGCCAATCATCACATCGACGCCGTCACTGATGCAGTCGACGTCTACCTCGAGCGCATCTTCCAAGAAACGGTCGAGCAAGACGGGTGACTTCTCCGACACCCGCACCGCTTCGCGCATATAGCGCTCCAGGTCCTTATCGCCATGGACGATTTCCATCGCCCGGCCGCCCAGCACATAGCTCGGACGCACGACCAGCGGATAGCCGATCTCGTTGGCCAAGGCCACGGCCTGATCTTCGGTGCGCGCGGTGCGGTTCGGCGGCTGCTTCAGGCCCAACTCATGCAAAAGCTTTTGGAAACGCTCACGGTCCTCGGCGATATCGATGCTCTCGGGCGTGGTGCCGATGATGGGCACGCCATTGGCTTCCAGATCAAGGGCCAGCTTCAATGGTGTCTGGCCGCCGTACTGGACGATTACGCCGACCGGCTTTTCTTTCGCCACGATTTCCAGCACGTCTTCCAGCGTCACCGGCTCGAAGTACAGGCGATCCGAAGTGTCGTAGTCGGTGGACACGGTCTCGGGGTTGCAGTTGACCATGATGGTCTCGTAACCGTCTTCGCGCAGCGCCATCGCAGCGTGCACGCAGCAATAGTCGAACTCGATGCCCTGGCCGATACGGTTGGGCCCGCCGCCCAAGACCATGATCTTCTTCTTATTGGTCGGCTCGGCCTCGCACTCTTCCTCATAGGTCGAGTACAGATAGGCGGTCTCTGTGCTGAACTCGGCCGCGCAGGTATCGACCCGCTTGTAGACCGGGCGCACACCCAGCGCATGGCGGGCGCGCCGCACCTCATGCTGGTTGGTGGCCAAAAGCTTGCCCAGACGCTTGTCCGAGAAGCCCTTTTTCTTCAGCAGACGCAACTCGTCGGCACTCAGCGAGGCCAAGGAACGGCCAGCCAGCGACATCTCGATCTTCACCAACTGCTCGATCTGCGCCAAGAACCAAGGATCGATAGCGGTTTCTTCGAACACTTCTTGCATGCTCATGCCGATGCGAAAAGCATCCGCCACATAGAGCACGCGCTCGGGGCCGGGCTCACCGATTTCCTGGATGATTTCTTCGCGGTCGCTGCTGCGCTCGGTCAGACCATCAATGCCGGTCTCCAGGCCGCGCAAGGCCTTCTGGAAGCTCTCCTGGAAGGTGCGGCCCATCGCCATCACCTCGCCGACCGACTTCATCTGCGTCGTCAAACGCGAATCGGCCATCGGGAACTTCTCGAACGCGAAACGCGGGATCTTGGTGACCACGTAGTCGATGCTGGGCTCGAAGGAAGCCGGGGTCACGCCGCCGGTGATGTCGTTGCGCAGCTCATCCAGGGTGTAGCCCACGGCCAGCTTGGCGGCGATCTTGGCAATCGGGAAGCCGGTCGCCTTGGAGGCCAAGGCGGATGAGCGCGAGACACGCGGATTCATCTCGATCACCGTCATGCGGCCATTCTCGGGGTTGATCGAGAACTGCACATTCGAGCCGCCGGTGTCGACGCCGATTTCGCGCAGGATCGCGATCGAAGCATTGCGCAGCAGTTGGTACTCTTTGTCGGTCAGGGTCTGGGCCGGCGCCACGGTGATCGAGTCGCCGGTATGCACGCCCATCGGGTCCAGGTTTTCGATCGAGCAGACGATGATGCAGTTGTCCTTGCTGTCACGCACGACCTCCATCTCGTACTCTTTCCAGCCGATCAATGATTCTTCGATCAGCAACTCGCTGGTCGGCGACAGATCGAGGCCGCGCTTGCAGATTTCCTCGAATTCTTCCGGGTTGTAGGCAATCCCGCCGCCGCTGCCGCCAAGCGTAAAGCTGGGGCGAATCACCATCGGGAAGCCGTTGCTGCCGACCTCGGCCGCGATGCGTTTTTGCACCTGCAGCGCTTCTTCCATGCTGTGCGCAATGCCGGAACGGGCCGAGTCCAGGCCGATCTTGGTCATCGCGTCCTTGAACTTCAGGCGGTCTTCGGCCTTCTCGATCGCCTTCTCGTTGGCGCCAATCATCTCGACCTTGTACTTTTCCAGCACGCCATGCTTGTGCAAGTCGAGCGCGCAATTCAAGGCGGTCTGGCCACCCATGGTCGGCAGCACCGCATCCGGGCGCTCCTTGGCGATGATTTTCTCGACCACCTGCCAGGTGATCGGCTCGATATAGGTGACGTCGGCCGTGTCCGGGTCGGTCATGATGGTGGCCGGGTTGCTGTTCACCAGGATGACCTTGTAGCCCTCCTCGCGCAGCGCCTTGCAAGCCTGGGCGCCCGAATAGTCGAATTCGCAGGCTTGGCCAATGATGATGGGGCCGGCCCCGATGATCAGAATACTTTTGATGTCTGTACGTTTTGGCATGTCTTTACTCCGTCCGCCTAGTTCTGTTCTGTGCTGTTTTCAGGACTTGGCCATCAGGCCAATGAAACGGTCAAACAGGTAGGCGATATCGTGGGGGCCTGGGCTGGCCTCGGGGTGACCCTGGAAGCAGAACGCCGGCTTGTCGGTGCGGGCCAGGCCTTGCAGCGTGCCGTCGAACAGGCTGATGTGGGTGGCGCGCAAATTGGCCGGCAGGCTTTCGGCATCGACCGCGAAACCATGGTTCTGGCTGGTGATGCTGACCCGGCCGCTGTCCAGGTCCTTGACCGGATGGTTGGCACCGTGGTGGCCAAACTTCATCTTGAAGGTCTTGGCGCCCGAGGCCAGCGCCATGATCTGATGGCCCAAGCAGATGCCGAAGGTCGGAATGCCGGCCTCGATCAGTTGCGCCGCGGCCTTGATCGCGTAATCGCAGGGCTGCGGATCGCCGGGGCCGTTGGACAAGAACACGCCGTCCGGCTCCAGATCAAACACGGCAGACGCGGGCGTTTGCGCCGGCACCACGGTGATCTTGCAGCCGCGCGAGGCCAGCATGCGCAGGATATTGCTCTTCACGCCGAAGTCATACGCAACCACGTGGAAGCGCGGCTGCGTTTGCTCACCATAGCCCTTGCCCAAGACCCATTCGGTCTCGGTCCAGCTGTGCGTGGCCTCGGTGCTGACGACCTTGGCGAGATCCAAGCCGGCAATGCTGGGCGCCCCTTTGGCCAGCGCAATCGCCTTGGCAATCAACTCGTCGGTGATGGCCTGGCCGGCGGCCAAGCCAATGATGCAGCCGCTTTGCGCGCCGGTGGTGCGCAAGACGCGGGTCAGGCGGCGGGTATCGATATCGGCGATCGCCACGGTGCCTTCGTCTTGCAGGTACTGCACCAGGCTACGGGTCTTGCGGAAGTTGGAGTCAAGGATCGGTGGTTCCTTGATGATCAGGCCAGCGGCATGGATCTTCTGCGCCTCGACGTCCTCATCGTTGACGCCGTAATTGCCGATGTGCGGATACGTGAGTGTCACGATCTGGCGGCAATAGCTCGGGTCGGTGAGGATCTCTTGATAGCCGGTCATCGCGGTGTTGAACACCACTTCGCCGACCGTCTGACCGGCTGCACCGATCGAGGAGCCTTTGAAGACCGTACCGTCTGCCAGGGCGAGGATCGCTTTGGGGGATGAGAGCAATTCGGGCAGCACGGGGGGACTCCGGTAGTAGCGCGCGCCCTGCTCTACTCTTTTTTGAGACCTGGACAGTCAAAGAGCCGGAATCCGGGATTAGGAAACTGGTGGAGTTTCGCGGGGCGTACGTGTGGTTGCGTAAAACTATTGCGGGTAAACCTGCTGAGTATACCCGAGCAGGGTATTCACCAATGCCTAGCAGACTCGATTGACATGCTGATGTAACTTTTTCCCGCCGCTTCCCCCACCCCTCGCAATTCAGGCCAGAGCCGCAATACCTGCCCGGGCGATCTGAGCATCTTCACTCGACTTCACGCCGCTGACACCCACCGCACCGACGCAAAAGCCGTCCACCATGATGGGCACACCACCCTCGAGCAAACCACTCAGCCCCGGCGCACTCAAGAAAGAAACCCGACCTTGATTGATGATGTCCTCATAGACTTTCGATTCGCGCCGCCCCAAGGCCGCCGTATTCGCTTTGGCGGGTGCGATTTGAGCGGAAATGGCTGCCGCACCATCCAAGCGCTGCAGCCACAAAAGATGACCACCATCGTCAACGATGGCGATGGAGACTGCCCATTGATTTGCCAAGGCCTCGGCCTCGGCTGCAGCGGCAATGCGTTTGACCTCTTCCAGTCCGATAAATGGTTTTTGCTTCATGCTGTTGAACTCCTCGCTAAAGCCCGCACTGTAATAGGCGAGGCTGGCCGGTGTCTGCTCGCAAGGAGCTAGATGCCAACCCCGAGGCGCAGATTGCGAACTCAAGCTACAGTCCTGCTTGAGATGTGCTCACGGATTCAAGCATCCGCACCAATTTTCAGTCTGGAGGATTTATGAACGAAACCCTGCAAAACCAATACGGCGGCGCCCTCAACAGCGGCTTGGCCGTCGATCGCCAACGCGTCTTGCGCAACACCTATTGGCTCTTGGCCTTGTCGATGGTACCGACCGTGCTGGGCGCCTGGGTTGGCGTGACCACCGGCATCATGGCCACGATGGGCATGGGCATGAGCATGATGGTGTTCATGGTCGGCGCCTTCGGTCTGATGTATGCGGTCGAAAAGACCAAGAACTCCAGCACCGGCGTCTACGTGTTGCTGGCCTTCACCTTCTTCATGGGTTTGATGCTGTCGCGCATGCTGGCGCAGATTCTGGGCTTCCGCAACGGCAGCAGCCTGATCATGATGGCCTTCGGCGGCACCGGTGCGATCTTCTTCGCGATGGCAACGCTCGCCACCGTCATCAAGCGTGATCTGTCCAATATGGGCAAGTTCTTGTACGTCGGCGCCATCATCTTGCTGGTGGTCGGCTTGGCCAATATCTTCATCCAGTCTTCGGCGCTGATGCTGACGATGCTGGCGCTGTCGATGGCTGTCTTCTCGGCCTTCATGCTGTACGACATCAAGCGCGTGCTGGATGGCGGCGAGACCAACTACATCTCGGCCACCTTGGCGATCTATCTGGACATCTATAACGTGTTCCAGAGCCTGCTGTCGCTGCTGGGTATCTTCGGCGGCGAAAGAGACTGATTGATCGAGAAAGAATAGAAAACGGGGTCCGAGGACCCCGTTTTTTTATGCCTGAACACTGCTGGCCCTCAATCGCGCTCAAAGACTGCGATGCTTTAGTTCCAGCATCACATCGCTAACGCGATATGAGCTTACTCTGAAGCATCGCGCTCGAAGACCGCGATGCTTTCAACATGGGACGTGTGTGGGAACATATTGACCGCGCTGGCCGCCGTGCAACGGTAGCCCGCCTGATTGACCAAAATACCGGCATCACGCGCCAGCGTCGCCGGGTTGCAGCTGACATAAACGATGCGCTTGGGCGCCTGCCAGCCCGGTGCCAAGCTCGGATCAAGATGGATTTCGGCCAAGGCCTGCGACAGTGCATGGGCGCCATCGCGCGGTGGGTCCACCAACCACTTGTCGGCCGAACCATCGGCGACCAGCAATGCAGGCGTCATCTCGAACAAGTTGCGAGCAACAAAGGCCGTGTTGGCCGATAGGCCATTCAGCACCGCATTCTCACGTGAGCGCTGCACCAGCGTCTCGCTGCCCTCAATGCCCAAGACTTCGCGTGCCTTGGTGGCCAAAGGCAAGGTGAAATTACCCAAGCCGCAGAACCAGTCAATCACACGCTCATCGCGCTGCACATCCAGCAGGCGCAGCGCCCGCCCGACCAGCACGGTGTTGATATGCGGATTGACCTGGGTGAAGTCGGTCGGCTTGAAGGGCATCACGACGCCAAACTCGGGCAGGCTGTAGGACAAAGCGGGGCCGCCAGCGTCCAGCAAGGCCACCGTGTCCGGCCCCTTGGGCTGCAACCACCATTGCACGCCGGCGTGCTGGGCCGCGAACTCACGCAATATGGTCTTGTCCGAGTCCGGCAAGGGATTCAAATGGCGCAAGACCAGGGCGATCACCTCGTCCCCCATGGCCAACTCGATCTGAGGCAAGTTGTCGCGCTGGGCCATGCTGGCGATCATTTCGCGCAGCGGCATCAAGAGATCGCTGACCCGCTGCGGCACCACTTTGCAGACCTGCATATCGGCCACATAGCGGCTCTTGCGCTCGTGAAAACCGATCAAGACCATGCTCTTTTTGATCACATAGCGGACCGAAAAGCGAGCCCGGTAGCGATAGCCCCAGGTCGGCCCTTCGATCGGGCGCAAGACCATCTCGGGCTTGACCTTGCCGAGGTGCCAGAGGCTGTCCTCCATCACGCGCTGCTTGACGGCCACTTGCGCGCCGGCGTGCAAATGCTGCATCTTGCAGCCGCCGCATGAACCCGCGTGCAGACCCGCATGCGGGCAACCGGGCGTCACGCGCTGCGAGCTTTCACGCCGCATTGCCACCAGCGTGCCCTGCTCCCAGCTGCTTTTTTTGCGGCCAACGGTGACTTGCACCTCTTCACCGGGCAAAGCGCCTTCGATGAACACCACTTTGCCTTCTTCGTTGCGGGCAACGCCTTGGGCGTCCAGGTCCATCGATTCGACCTTGAGCCATTCTGATTGTTGAGTCATGGGCGGGATTATCCCAGCCCGAACCGGCCGTTTCGCCCTGTCGCAAACTTCAAGCGCTAAAAAACAGAATCTCGGTCTATGCCATGCCTCAACATGCCGCGCTTGAGCTTGGCCAAGGCTTCGATCTGGATTTGCCGAATTCGCTCACGAGTCAGGTGCAGACGCAGCGCCAACACATCCAGGGTCTCGGGCTCCCGGTCGGCCAGCCCATAGCGGCCGGCCAAAACCTCGCGTTCGCGTTCATTCAATGCGGCCATGCCGTTCTCCAGCAAGGCATCTACCTCATGACTAAGCCGCAATCCGAGCGGATCCACCGCATGCTCGTCAGCCACCAGATCCATCACCGTGTCGCCGCCATCGACACCGCGCTCGGCCGGCGAGTCTAGCGAGCTGGGCAACTCCGCGAAGGACAGCAACTCCGCCACTTCCGCAATCGGTCGGCCCACTGCGGCGGCGATTTCTTCGACCTTGACCCGCGTACTACTGCCGTCCTTGCCATTGCGTGCATGCGCGGCCTCCAGCGCACGCCGCGCCTTGAGCACATGGTTGAGCTCGCGCACAATGTGCACCGGCAGGCGCACCAAGCGGGCCTGATGCATCAAGGCGCTTTCGACGCTTTGGCGAATCCACCAGCTGGCGTAGGTTGAAAAGCGAAACCCTCGTTCGGGCTCAAACTTGCCGATCGCATGCATCAGACCGAGATTGCCCTCCTCGATCAGATCACTCATCGGCAGACCACGGCCGAGATAATTTTTAGCCACGCTAACGACCAAGCGCAGGTTGTGCTCGATCATTGACTGCCGGGCCTCAAAGCTGCCCGCCCTGGCCTGCACCGCCGTGTCGTACTCCTCTTGCGGCGTCAACAAGGGTGTACGGCGAATATCTCTCAAATAAGCCTGCAGCGCGTTGCCAAGCTCGAGCTCTGCACTCTCCAGTAGGCCGACCGGAACACCGCCGGCAGCCGCCACACCGATCGCCTCCGCCACATCCTCATCAGCCAGCTTGGGGTCAAGCTCATCGCCTGAGGCGAGATGCCCATTGCTATGTGCGTGAGAGGAATGATTTGGCGCAGGATGTTTCATGGCATCAATTTCGCTGCGCCGATAAGGCTTTAGCGACCTGGGAGCAACTTCGCGGGGTCGATGGGCTTGCCTTGCTTGCGCACCTCGAAGTGCAGCTTGACTTGATCAGCATCACTGGAGCCCATCTCGGCAATTTTCTGGCCCTTGCGCACCGCTTGATCCTCTTTCACCAACAAGGTCTGGTTGTGCGCGTAGGCCGTCAAATAGGTCGAGTTGTGCTTGATGATGACCAGATTGCCGTAACCACGCAAGCCCGAACCTGCATAAACCACGCGACCGTCGGCCGCTGCGAGCACAGCATCGCCGGCCTTGCCGTAGAAGGCCAAACCCTTGTTGCGCTGCTCGTCAAAGCCGACATTGACCGCTCCAGCGGCTGGCCAGCCCCAGACCGGATCATCATCGTTGTCGCGCACAGCGGCCGCCGCCGAGGCGGACGCTGACGCTGACGCAGTGGTCGCCGATGCCGCTGATGCAGCCCCGGCGGTGCTTGTGGCCTTGGCATCGAGAGGCCGGCTTTCGACCTTGGCCGCTGGCACCGACTTGGTCGTCACCGCTGCGGCATCGACGCCAGGCGCCAACACGCGCAAGACCTGGCCCACCTCAATCCGATTCGGGTTCTCAAGGGCATTCCACTTGATCAAATCCCGCGTGCTTTGACCGTTATCGATGGCGATACGGATCAAGTTGTCGCCCGGTTTGACGGTGTAGTAACCCGGCTTGCCGGCGTTCTCGGCACCGGGCAAGGGCTTGACTTCGGGTGTTGGCGTGCTCGGCACGGGCACAGGATTGGACGGCTTGGCCGCGCCACCCTTGATATCGCGTGCTTCGACCGGCGCCTTATTGGGTGTTGAGCTGCATCCCGCCAAAACGGCCAGGCCCGCGAGCCCGGCGGACAGCAAGATATTCTTAAAACGGAAGGTGTTCTTTTGCATGCGGCGCTATAAAGACTTTGACGGGCTGGGATCAAGCCCGCAAGGCAGGCCTGATGTGCAAAAAATCGCGCCCGCAAAATCTATCGGGCGCTTACATCACACCTGATTTTAGAGGCACGAACAGCACCGCCTCAAACTCGCTACGAACAAAACGGCTAACGCCCGCTTCGAGCAGGTGGTCAACCACCACCAGAACCTGTCCACGGCCTCCCGGTGCCACCATCGGTGCGACCAAACGTCCGCCTGGCGCCAGCTGATCCAACCAAGCCTGCGGCAAGTCTTCACCCCCTGCCGCAGCGATGATGCTGTCGAAGGGCGCCGCGCCCGCAAAGCCCAGTCGTCCATCGCCATACACGAGCCGGATATTGCCGCGTGCCGCGGCGGCCAAGTTCAGGCGGGCCTTGTCATGCAAAGGCTTGAGGCGCTCGATCGAAACGACCTGCTTGGCCAACAGCGCCAGCACGGCGGCCTGATAGCCGCAGCCCGTGCCGATCTCCAGGACGCGCCCGAGGCTTGCCTGCTGCGCCGCAGCAGCGCCGCCAAACAGCATCGCGATCATGCGACCCACCACCGACGGCTTGGAGATCGTCTGGCCATGACCAATCGGCAGGCTGGTGTCTTCGTAGGCCTGAATCGCCAATGCGCTGTCGACAAACTCGTGCCGATAGACCCCCGCCAGCGCCTGCAGCACCCGCTCGTCACGCAGCCCGTCTTGCTGCAAGCGGCTGACCATGCGTTGGCGCACCATGGCCGAGTCCAGTCCCAGACCGCTGGGTGCAGAGCGGCGCGCCGCATCCTGCGCCGCCTCGCGCAGATGGCGCTGGGGCATCAAGACCTCGCGGCTCGCTGCGGCGGAAGGCGTGCCACTTGGCTGACTCGACTTCTTCGCGCCAATGCCGGCCAGCGGCACAGGAAAGCGCGAAGAACGCGCCGGTAAGTCGCTCATAGAGGCAAGCCCAGGCGATTGCTCCATACCGGCAAAGCCGCATGGTGCGTCAAGTCAACCTGCAAGGGCGTGACGGACACCCTATTGTTGGCGGTCGCATAGAAGTCGGTGCCCTCGCCCGCTTCGCGCGCGTCTCCGGCCGGGCCAATCCAGTAAATCGTGTCGCCACGCGGGCTTTGCTGACGAATCACCGCTTCGCTGGCATGCCGGCGCCCCAGGCGCGTAATGCACCGAGGCAAATGGGGCGCATCGGCATGATTGGGGATATTGACGTTGAGCAAAAAGGCCTCGTTCAAGCCGGACGCGATGACCTGCTCGACCAAGCTGCGCGCCATGGCGGCAGCGGCGTCCAGCTGACCCCAGCCTTTGTCCACCTGCGAGAAAGCGATCGAGGGAATGCCGAACAAAAAGCCCTCGGTCGCCGCGGCCACGGTGCCCGAATACAGGGTGTCGTCACCCATATTGGCGCCGTTATTGATGCCCGATAGCACCAGATCGGGTTTGTAATCCAGCAGCCCGGTCAGCGCCACGTGGACGCAGTCGGACGGTGTGCCGTTGACATAGCGAAAACCGTTGCTGGCTGTGTAAACCGACAGCGGCCGGCCCAGGGTCAGCGAGTTGGAGGTGCCACTGGCGTTTTGTTCCGGGGCAATCACATCAATTTGACCCAAGCCCTCGCAGGCTTTGACCAAGGCCATCAAGCCCGGTGCCAGGTATCCGTCATCATTGGCTATCAATATTCTCATGCTGCGCATTGTAGGCAAGCCGCCCGGCGGCAAGCCTCTCGAGAACCCGCCCCTCTTGGCTGAATCTACCTCGACATGCCGGCGTCCCCGGCCTGCAAGTGGCTCAGTACCAGGGTCGCCAATTCCGCATGCACGGCATTCAAAGCCGCCAAGGACTGGGTAGAGCCGGTCATAAAAACCGCCATCAGGATGGGTGCCTGCTTGGGCGGAAAGAAAATCGCCACATCATTGACAGCGCCATTGGCCCCGCTGCCGGTTTTGTCGCCGGCGGGCCAGTCCTGTGGAGCGCCGGCCCGCAGCCGCTGCAAACCGGTCTCAGACGCATTCATCCAGACCAGCAATTGCTGGCGCAACTCGCCCGAGAAATAATCGCTGCAGAGCAGATGTTCCATCAGGCCGACATAGCTCGCCGCCGTACTGGTATCACGCGCGTCATCCGGCAGATTGCTATTGAGTGCGGGCTCGATCCGGTCCAACCGTGTGACCGTGTCGCCCAGTTCGCGCAAGAAACGGGTCAGGCCAGCCGGGCCGCCAACCAAAGGCAGGAGCAAGTTGGCGGCCGGGTTGTCGCTGAGCTCCAGCATGGCCGCACACAACTCGCCCACGCTGAGCGAGGCCGATACCGAGCCGGCTTGCAGCAACTCACCCGTTACCGGCGCATGAGGCACCAAATCGCGCGGGCCAAAGCGCACGCGTTGATTCAAGTCCAGGCGGCCGCTGTCCACCTTGGCCAAGACGGCCGCAGCCAAAAGCAGCTTGAAGGTCGAGCACATCGCAAAACGCTGCTCGGCCTGAAAGCCAAATTGCGCGCGGCTACCGGTATGCAAGGCGAACACGCCGATCTGCCCGCCGATCTGCGTTTGCAGCGCGGCGCAGCGCGCTTGCAAAGAGTCTTCAGCTTGAGGCGCAGCCAAACCCGTCAAGGGCAAAGGCAAGCCCGCCAGCAAAATCAAACGCCGCTGAATCTTTCTCATCATCAAGGTGTCAGCACTCGCAAAACTTTCTGGAAGGCCTCGACCTGCTTGCCTTTGCGCGCGCGCTTGCCTGCATAACTCGCCAGGCCCACACCCTTCAGAATTTCTTCCTTAGGCTTGGCGCCACGACCCGTACCCACGACCTGCAGCGCCTGCGTGAAGGCGGCGACGCTGATCAAGGCGTCTTTAGCTTCCAGGTCGATCAGTGTCAGGCCACGCCCGCCCTTGGGCTGGTGTTTCAACTCATCAAGCGCGTAGGTCAGCAGCCGGCCGTTCAGCGTCAGGCAAGCCATTTGAACGCCAACAACCTCGCCGGCGGGCACCGGCGCCGGCGGCAAGATCTTCTCTTCACCTTCCAGGCTCAGGAAGGTCTTGCCGGCCTTTTGGCGGCCGACCAGATCGCCCACCTTGGCGATCAAGCCGAAGCCGCCTGTGCCGGCCAGCACCAGGCGGGTTTCGGCATTGGCAGCAAAGTAATGCGCGATCTGGCTGCCGCTTTCCAACTCGATCAAGGAGGTGATGGGCTGACCGTCGCCACGCCCGCCGGGCAGCAAGGAAATCGGCACCGAATAGACCCGCCCATTGCTGCCAAAGACGATCAGCGCGTCCACACTGCGGCATTGGAAGGTGCCGTAGAGCTGGTCGCCCGACTTGAAAGCCAAAGCGGCCGGTTCGATATCGTGACCCTTGAGCGCCCGCACCCAGCCCTTGCCACTGACCACCACGGTGACCGCCTCATCCACGATGCGGACCTCGGCCGAAGCCTTCTTTTCTTCTTGGATCAGCGTGCGGCGCTCGTCGCCAAACTGTTTGGCATCGGCCTCGATCTCGCGGATGACAGTACGCTTCAGGCTACCTGGATTGCCCAGGATGTCCTCCAGCTTGCTTTGCTCTTCGCGCAAGCCTTTGAGCTCTTGCTCGATCTTGATCGCCTCCAGCCGCGCCAACTGGCGCAAGCGGATTTCAAGAATGTCCTCGGCCTGACGGTCGCTCAAATTAAAGCGAGCGATCAGCGCTGGCTTGGGCTCATCGGCATTGCGGATGATGCGGATCACCTCGTCGATGTTCAAGAGCACCAGCTGGCGCCCTTCCAGCACATGGATGCGATCTAACACCTTGGTCAAGCGGTGCTGCGTACGACGCTGCACGGTCTGCTGGCGGTAGCCCAGCCATTCGCTGAGGATCTGGCGCACGCTCTTCAAGGTCGGCCGGCCATCGGCGCCAATCATGGTCAGATTGATCGAGGCCGAGGTCTCCAGGCTGGTGTGCGCCAGCAAGGTCGAGATCAAGTCCTGCTGCTCAACCGTGCGGCTCTTGGGCTCGAACACCAGGCGCACGGCAGCATCTTTGCTCGACTCGTCACGCACGCAGTCCAGCACCGCCAGCAGGCTGGCCTTGAGCTGCAACTGCTCGGCGCTCAAGGCCTTTTTGCCGGCCTTGATCTTGGGGTTGGACAACTCCTCGACCTCCTCCAACACGCGCTGGCTGCTGCAGCCATGCGGCAACTCGGTCACGACCAATTGCCATTGGCCGCGTGCCAGATCCTCGATCTTCCAGCGCGCGCGCAGCTTCATGCTGCCGCGCCCGGTCTGGTAGGCCGAGCGGATATCGTCGGCCGAGCTGATCAGCTGGCCGCCGCCCGGATAGTCAGGGCCGGGCAGGATGGTGAACAAAGCCTCGTCGCTGAGCTTGTCGTCACGCAGAAGTGCCACCGCGGCGGCCGCCACCTCGCGCAGATTGTGGCTGGGCACCTCGGTGGCCATGCCCACGGCAATGCCGCTGGCGCCGTTCAAGAGCACAAAAGGCAGGCGAGCGGGCAACTGGCGCGGCTCCTGGGTCGAGCCATCGTAATTGGCCTGGAAGTCGACCGTGCCTTCGTCGATTTCATCCAGCAGCAGGCGGGCAATCGGCGCCAACCTTGCCTCCGTGTATCGCATCGCCGCAGCACCGTCGCCGTCGCGGCTACCGAAGTTGCCCTGGCCGTCGATCAGCGGATAGCGCTGCGAAAAGTCTTGCGCCATGCGCACCAGCGCGTCATAGACCGACTGGTCACCATGCGGGTGAAAGCGGCCCAGCACATCGCCGACCACGCGCGCGCCCTTGACCGGTTTGGCACCGGCCGTGCCGGTAAAGGCCAGACCCATGCGCTCCATCGAATACAGAATGCGGCGCTGCACCGGCTTTTGGCCGTCGCAAACATCGGGCAAGGCGCGGCCCTTGACGACGCTCAGCGCGTATTCCAGATAGGCGCGCTCGGCGTAATGGCCGAGGGTCAGCGCGTCGGGGTCATCCTGCGGCGGGGGTGCGTCGAAAATCGAAGTTTGGGTCATGGTTTGTCAGAGTGAATCGTCAGGTGTTGAGCTGAGGCGTGCATGCTGTTTTGCAGCAAGGTCCAGTACAGCTCCAGCACCAAATGAACATGGGCTTGGGTTTCGTCAATTGGCGGCACGACACCACCGGCGCGGCGCACGGCGCCCTCGCCGGCGTTCCAGGCCGCCAGCGCCGCATCGATGCGGCCAAAGCGTTTGATCAGGTCGGCCAGCATGCGGGCGCCGGTCAGGACATTGGTTCGAGGGTCCAGCAAGCGTTGCTCGGCCGGGTGCATGCGCTCCAGCAGCGTGGCATAACGAGCCGCCGCGTCGGGCGTGATCTGCATCAGGCCGATCGCGCCACGCGGCGACACCGCGGCCGCCTTGTAGCCCGACTCCACCGCAATGACCGCCTTCAGCAAGGCCATGTCCACGCCGGACTTGGCTGCCGCCTCACGCAAATAGGGCTGTACCGCTTTGACCTCGGGCGCGATCTCCAGCCAAGTCAGCAGATGCCGGCTCCCGTCTTGCTTGCCCGGTACGCGGCCCTTGCTTGAGTCCGGCGTGCCCAGCACCAAGTTGTAGGCGCCACTGAGCTGCCGATCGGCCAGGTGGGCGGTGCCGGCACCGTCAACATAAGCCCATAGCTCAGCTTGAGCAGGCCAAGCGAGCGCCGCCAGCAATAGGGCGAGCCAAACCCTCATCCGCCCTGCTCCTCACCGAGCGCCACGCGGGCCTGGTACTCGCGGTCCAGCATGGACATCACGATCAGGCTGTCGTAGCCATCTGCACCTTCGATATTGACCCGCACGCTCTCGCGCAACCGGCCTTCCTCGACAAAGCCTTCGCTCGCATAGAGCTTCAAAGCCCGGGTGTTGAGTGCCTTCACATCCAGCCAAAATCGATGTGCGTGCAACTGCGTGAAGGCCAGCTTCTTGAGCAGGCGCGCGCAGGCGCGCCCCAAGCCCTGGCCCTTGGGCGCCAAGACGATGCGCTTCAACTCAACCGAGCCGTGCGGATTGCGGCAACCCTGAAAAATCACGAAGCCGGACCGTTTGGATTCCGGCCCGACCTCGATGATGAAGTGGCGGAAATCGGGGAAACGCACCGCGCCCTCGTGTTGGGTGCGCTCCCAAGGCGTGATGAAGGGACGGTTCGCTGCGTCCTGCTCGACCGAGACCACAAAATCCAGGTCCGACAACATGGTCGGGCGCAGGCTGACCCGCGGCGTATCCATCTCAGATGTCCACTTCGACCGAGTCGCCGTGGATCTCCATCAACTCGCGCCGGGACGAAGCCTCGCCCTTGCCCATCAGCTTGTTGATCGAGGTTTCGGTTTCCGTGAGGTTCAGCTGACCCAGCGCGATCACGCTCAGCCGCCGGGTCTCGGGGTTCAACGTCGTGTCCCACAGTTGTGTGGCGCTCATCTCACCAAGGCCTTTAAAGCGGCTGATGCTCCACGAGCCTTCGCGCGCGCCTTCCTTGCGCAGCTTGTCCAGCGTCGCCGTCAACTCGCCCTCGTCCAGCGCGTAAATCTTGGCAGCCGGCTTCTTGCCGCGCGCCAAGGCATCAACCCGGTAGAGCGGCGGGCGGGCGACATAGATATGGCCGGTCTCGACCAGCTTGGGGAAATGGCGGAAAAAGAGTGTCAGAAGCAGCACCTGGATGTGCGAGCCGTCCACGTCCGCGTCCGACAGGATGCAGACCTTGCCGTAGCGCAGGCCGGAAAGATCCGGCGAGTCGTTCTTGCCATGAGGGTCGACACCCAGCGCGACCGAGATATCGTGGATTTCATTGTTCGCAAACAGCCGGTCGCGCTCGACCTCCCAGGTGTTCAAGACCTTGCCGCGCAGCGGCAAAATGGCCTGCGTCTCCTTGTTGCGGCCCATCTTGGCGCTGCCGCCGGCCGAATCGCCCTCGACCAGAAAGATCTCGTTGTGCAGCAGGTCGCGGCTTTCGCAATCGGTCAGCTTGCCCGGCAAGACGGCCACACCCGAGCCCTTGCGCTTCTCGACCTTTTGCGAAGCGCGCTGGCGAGTTTGTGCCTGCTTGATCACCAACTCGGCGAGCTTTTTGCCGAACTCCACATGCTGGTTCAGCCACAGCTCCAGGCCCGGCTTCACATAGGTGGAGACCAGGCGCAGCGCGTCACGGCTGTTCAGGCGCTCCTTGGTCTGACCCTGGAACTGCGGGTCCAAGACCTTGGCCGACAGCACGAAAGAGGCGCGCGAGAATACATCGTCCGGCATCAGCTTGACGCCCTTGGGCAAGAGGCTGTGCATCTCGATAAAGCCCTTGACCGCGCCGAACAGGCCGTCCTTGAGGCCGGATTCATGCGTGCCGCCGGCCACGGTTGGGATCAGATTGACATAGCTCTCGCGCATCGCCGCGCCTTCTTCGGTGAAGGCCACGCACCAAGCGGCGCCCTCGCCCTCGGCGAAGTTCTCGGTCTCGGCCCGGCCCGCGTATTGCTCGCCTTCGTACAGCGGGATCAACGGTTCGGCATTGAGCGTCTGCATCAGATAGTCGCGCAGCCCGCCTTGATAGGACCAGGTTTGCACATCTCCGGTCTTTTCGTTCGTCAGCGTGACGATCACGCCCGGCATCAAGACCGCCTTGCTGCGCAAGAGGTGGATCAGCTCGTTCTTGGGCAGCTCGGCGCTCTCGAAATATTTGGCATCGGGCCAGACCCGCACCGTCGTACCCTGCTTGCGCTCACCGCGCTCGGCCTTGCGAGCCACCACAGGTTCAACCACATCGCCGTTCTCGAAGGCCAAGGTCGCCACCTCGCCGCCTCGCCAGACCGTCACCTCCAGGCGCTTGGCCAAGGCATTGGTGACGCTGACGCCAACGCCGTGCAGGCCGCCCGAGAAGCTGTAGGCGCCGCCCGAGCCCTTGTCGAACTTGCCGCCGGCATGCAGGCGGGTGAAGACGATCTCGACCACCGGCACACCCTCTTCGGGGTGCAGGCCGAAGGGAATGCCGCGGCCGTCGTCGGCAATCGAAACCGAGCCATCGCTGTGTTGGATCAGGTCGATGCGCTTGCCGAAGCCGGCCAGCGCTTCGTCGGCCGCGTTGTCGATGACCTCCTGGATCGTGTGCAGCGGGTTGTCGGTGCGCGTGTACATGCCCGGCCGCTGTTTGACGGGCTCAAGGCCCTTAAGTACGCGGATCGAGCCCTCGCCATAGGAGCCCAAGGCCGGGGAGTTGCTGGAAGAAGTTGATGCTTTGCTGGTCGCCATGGGGCAGATTCTAGGCGGCGGCCCGCGGCCAAGTGCGCAAACGCTGCCAAGTTCCCGGCTAGCATGTCGCCCCTATGCACCTGAGATCCCTCACTTCTTACCTGCTGACCTGTCTCGCCCTGAGTTTGAGCGGCCTCGCGGCAGCCGAGCCCGAAAGCACGGCATTCAAGGCCGGCCCACCGCTCAGCATGGAACTTAAAAATGCCCAATGGTTTGATGGCAAGGGCTTCGTCAAGCGCGGCACGCTCTATGTCAAAGATGGCGTTTTCAGCACTCAGAGAATCAAGAAGCCGCAGCGCAGCCTGGACTTAAGCGGCCAGTACTTGATCCCGCCCCTGGCCGAGGCGCACAACCACAATCTGCAAAACGGCTGGGGCTACGCGCGCTATGCGAACAGCTATTTGCGGGACGGTATTTTTTACGCGGCCATGCATTGCGGCGAGCCCAAGGGCGTGGCCTTGGCCCGCGGGCTGGCGAATCAGCCGGCCGCACCGGACATTTTGTTCGTCAGCGCCTGTATTACCTCATCCGACGGGCAACCGCTCGCGCAACTGCTCGGGGAGGAAGCGGGTGGCACCAAGCTGAAACTCGAAGATGTGGCAGACAAGTTGCTGCTGATCACGGATACGCCCGAACAAGTGGCGCAGAAATGGCCGCTTGTGGCCGCGCGCAAGACCGATTTGGTCAAGCTGATGCTGAGCCGCAGCGAGAGCCCCGAACTGCGCGGTGACGCCAAGCAGCAAGGCCGTTTGGGCCTCAAGCCCGAAGTCTTGCCGGCCATCGTCAAACGCGCCCACCAAGACGGCTTGCGGGTGATCGCCCACGTCGAGACGGCCGCTGACTTTGCGCTGGCGGTGCAAGCCGGTGTGGACTGGATTGACCACATACCGGGCTATTTTTTCCATGAAGGTCTTGGCCCCGAGGCCTACCGGCTCAGCGCCGACATGGCCGGCGACGCGGCCAAGAAACATGTGGCCGTGATCACCGGCACGGCGGCGGCAACGCTGTTCCGAGCCCCGCCGGAGACGCAAGCGGCCGTGCGCCGCCTGCAAATCGAAAACCTGCAAACGCTCAAGGCCGCCGGAACCAAGCTGCTGCTGGGCTCCGACCTTTTCAACGGCTCAGCACTGACCGAGCTTCAACATCTTGAAAGCCTGGGCGTGCTCGACCGCGCCACGCTCTTGCGCATGGCCAGCATCACCACGCCGCAGGCGCTCTACCCTAAGCGACGCCTGGGCTGCTTCGATGCCGGCTGCGAGGCGAGCTTTTTGTTGCTTGCGGCCAATCCACTTCAAGATTTGGCCGCGATTGGGCGCATTCAGCTGCGTGTCAAGCAGGGCCGGATGCTGAACCTGCAATCTCCGTGACAGACAAACCCTGGCGGTTCTGGCTATATTGCGGCAGATGACAACACCCCAATCCCCCCGCTTGTCGATGAAGCAAGTGCTGCTGTGCGGCGCTTTGATCGTCACCTTGTCCATGGGCATACGCCACGGATTCGGTCTGTTTTTGCAGCCCATCACCATGGACCGGGGCTGGACGCGCGAGACCTTTGCCTTCGCGCTGGCAATTCAAAACATTGCCTGGGGTCTGGCGGGGCCCTTCACCGGCATGTTGGCCGATCGTTTCGGGCCGTTCCGCGTGCTCATGGTGGGCGGCTTGTTGTACGCCGTCGGTCTGGTCTTGATGGCCTTGTCGACCTCCGGCCTGGCCTTCACCGGCAGCGCCGGGCTGCTGATCGGCATTGCCCAATCGGGCACCACCTACGCGGTGATTTACGGCGTGATCGGGCGCAATGTCGACCCAGCCAAGCGCAGTTGGGCGATGGGCGTGGCGGCGGCCGCAGGCTCTTTTGGGCAGTTCTTGATGGTGCCGGTGTCGAATTGGCTGATCAGCTCCAACGGCTGGCAAGACGCGCTCTTCATCCTCGCCTGCATGTCCTTGATCATCATCCCGCTCGCTTTTGGCTTGCGTGAGCCCAAAACAGCCGCACCCAGCCCGCATACTCATTCGCAAAGCATTGTGCAGGCCTTGCGCGAGGCCTTTGGCTACCGCAGCTTCCAGTTGCTGATGGCCGGCTATTTCGTCTGCGGCTTCCAGGTCGTTTTCATCGGCGTGCACATGCCCAGTTACCTGAAGGACCAGGGCCTGAGCCCGCAAGTTGCGACCTATGCCTTGGCCTTGATCGGCCTGTTCAATGTGTTCGGCACCTACGCGGCCGGCTCGCTTGGCCAGCGCTTCCCCAAGCGCTACATCCTGTCTTGCATCTATGCGCTGCGCTCGGTCGCCATCGTGGCCTTCTTGACTGCGCCGCTAACGCCAAGCTCGGTGTATCTGTTCTCGGCCGTGATGGGCCTGCTGTGGCTGTCGACCATCCCACCCACCAATGCGGTACTGGCACAGATGTTTGGCATCCAGCATATGTCAATGCTGAGCGGCTTTGTCTTTTTGAGCCACCAGATCGGCAGCTTCTTGGGCGTCTGGCTGGGCGGGCGCTTGTATGACCAAACCGGCAGCTACGATGTGGTTTGGTGGCTGGCGGTGGGCTTGGGGCTAATGGCCGCCTTGGTCAATCTGCCGGTGCGCGAAGAACCGATCCATAGACCGCTGCCGGCATGAAGCGCAGCTCGCTATGGCTACTCCGCTTGGCCGCCCTGGCCTTGCTTGGGGCGGTGTTTCTCAGCTATTTTCAAACGGACTTGATGATCCGGCTTTCCGAACAAATCTGGGCTTGTTTTTGATGACCTGCACTTCTTCTCCCCCCTCAAAATGGCTGCTACGCTGGCCGCAAGCGATGCGCGCCGGCGGTACGGCCCTTGATCTGGCCTGCGGCAGCGGCCGCCATGTCCAGCACTTGGCCGCGACGGGGATGAAGGTCACCGGCGTCGATATCGATGCGGCGGCCACCGCCGGATTAGAGAGCAAAGCCGAAATCATCAATGCCGACATCGAGTCCGGCCCTTGGCCGCTGGCGGGCCGGCAGTTCGATCTGGTGCTGGTCACCAATTACCTCTGGCGCCCCTTGATCCCCTTGATTACCGCCGCGGTCGCGCCGGGCGGTTGGCTGATTTATGAAACCTTCGCACAGGGCCAGCACAGCATTGGCCGGCCCGCGCGGCCCGAGTTCTTGCTGCAGCCGGGCGAGTTGCTGGAGGCCTGCAAAGGCCTCAGCGTGGTGGCCTTTGAAGATGGATTCGAGGTGATGGCCGTCAACCCACGCTTTGTGCAGCGCGTTGCTGCCGTGCGCGACCTCCATGACGGGGTGTTTCAGCGCTACGCCTTGGATCAAAACTGAGCCCTTGCCGCCGCTGAGTAGAATTGCCGGATAACTAGGAATTGCAATGAACGGATTAGTTGGCAGCATCGTCGCACTCGTGACACCGATGCAAGAAGACGGCAGCGTTGATTACGCTGCATTACGCAATTTGATCGACTGGCATATCGCCGAGGGCACCAGCTGCGTCTGCGTGGTCGGCACAACCGGCGAATCGCCCACGGTGGACGTGGAAGAGCACTGCGAAGTGATCCGGGTTGCGGTTGAGCATGCAGCCGGCCGTGTCCCCGTCATGGCCGGCACCGGCGCCAATTCCACCGCCGAGGCCATCAATCTGAGCCGCTTCGCCAAAAAGGTCGGCGCCGACTGCAGCTTGTCGGTCGTGCCCTACTACAACAAACCCTCGCAAGAAGGTATCTATCAGCATTACAAGGCGATCGCCGAGGCGGTCGACCTGCCCATGATGCTGTACAACGTGCCCGGCCGCACCGTCGCTGATATGCAGCCCGAAACCACGCTGCGCTGCGCGACCTTGCCCGGCGTCTTCGGCGTCAAGGAAGCCAGCGGCAATATTGAACGTGCGGCTCAGCTGATCAAGCTGGCGCCCAAAGGCTTTTCGATTTACTCGGGTGACGACGGCACCGCGATCGCCCTGATGCTCTTGGGCGGCCACGGCAACGTCAGTGTCACGGCCAATGTGGCTCCGCGTTTGATGAGCGAGTTGTGCCGCGCGGCCTTGGCCGGCCAAGTGGCAGAGGCGCGCCGGATTCACTTCCAACTGCTGGACCTGCACAAACAGCTGTTCTGCGAGCCCAGCCCTGCCCCGACCAAATGGGCAGTGGCCAAACTGGGCCGCTGCAAGAATGCGCTGCGCCTGCCCATCACCACCTTGACGGCAGACGGCCAGGCCAAGGTTGAGCGGGCGATGCATGAGGCTGGTTTGCTCTGATCGCCGCCGCTGCTGCAGTCTGCTCTAATCCCCCCATTCGCTTTTTGAAATTTGGGCCGTGCTCATACGGTCCCAGCCGCCCTGATTCCCTCGGAGATGTCTAGCGTGACTCGTTCCTCATTTGTTTCCTCCACGGCCACTCCGGTGCGCCTGGCATGCCGCTTGGCCGTCGCATCTTTGCTGGGATCATTGGCTGCTTGCAGCACTCTTGACAACACTTTCTCGTCCGAGAAGGTGGACTACCGCAGCGGCGCGCGCCAAACCACCGGGCTGGATATTCCACCCGATTTGAAGCAATTGGCACGCGACAACCGCAACCAGCCGCAAGGCGAAAGCGTCAGTGCGGCGAGCTTCCAGCAAAAGGGCAAGGAGCAAAAAGCGGCCATGGCCGCCGGCCAACCCGCCAACACGGTGGCTTTGAACGCGGTGGCCGATATGCGCATCGAGCGCAGTGGCTCGCAGCGCTGGCTGGTCAGCAGCTTGACGCCCGAGCAAATGTGGCCACTGGTGCGTGACTTCTGGCAAGAGCGCGGCTTCGAGGTCCTGAAGGACTCGGCCGATGTTGGCGTGATGGAAACCAACTGGAACGAAAACCGTGCCAAGTTGCCGCAAGACATCATCCGCTCGACCCTTGGCAAGGTGCTGGACAGCTTTTACTCGACCGGCGAGAAAGACATGTTCCGCACCCGCTTGGAGCGCGGCGCCAACGGCGTAGGCACCGAGGTCTTCATCAGCCACCGCGGCATGCAAGAGATCTACACCGGCGCGCAAAAAGACAATACCGCCTGGCAGCCGCGCCCGAGCGATCCGCAGTTGGAAGCCGAAATGCTGTCGCGCCTGATGCTCAAGCTGGGTGCCAGCGACGAGCAGGCCAAGGCCGCGCTTACCGCCGCCAAGGTGCAAGCATTGCCAGCAGGTTCTGCTGCAGCAGCGGCCCCGACGGGCGTGGCTCTTGCAGCCACCACGCGCTCTTTGGCCGAAGTTCCGGACGCCTTGCAGGTCAACGAAGGCTTCGAGCGTGCATGGCGCCGAGTTGGCCAGTCGCTGGACCGCCACGGCTTCACGATTGAAGACCGTGACCGCAAGCAAGGCCTGTTCTTCTTGCGCTATGCCGACCCGACCCAGGCTGGTAAGGAAGAGCCTAATTTCTTCCAGAAATTGTTCAGCTCGGATGCTGCCCCGGTGGCGACGCGTTACCGTGTTTCGGTCAAGTCTGAAGGCGAGCGCAGCACGGTGATGGTGCTGGACGACAAGGGCCAACAGCAGACCAACGAGAATGCCAAGCGTATCCTCAACTTGCTGATGGACGATTTGCGCTGAACCGGGCCTGCCCCGATCAAGCTAACGCCGCTGCCGCAAGGTCTGCGGCGTTTTTTATTGTTCTCGCCCAGAAGGTTTTTCAATGCGTTTTTGCAGCCTAGGCAGCGGCAGCGGCGGCAACGCCAGCCTGATCGAGGCCAGTCAAGGCATCACCAGCACGCAGCTCTTGGTCGACTGCGGCTTCAGCCTGCGCGAATTGACGCGCCGCCTGGAACGCGCCGGCAGCAGCCCGGCCGACTTGGACGCCATCTTCATCACCCATGAACATGGTGACCATATCGGCTGCGCCTTGAACTTGGCGCAGCGCTTTCGCATCCCGCTTTGGACCAGCCGTGGCACTTGGCGAGCCTTGAGTGACCGGCCGAACAATATGTCGGCGGCCGACTTCGACCCGGCTCTGCTGCATCTGATCAAGGACGGCGAATGCGCCGACTTGGGCGACATTCAGATCAAGCCCTTTGCCGTGCCGCACGACGCGCAAGAGCCGCTGCATCTGCGCTGCAGCGACGGCGCCCGCTCGCTAGGCCTGATCACCGATCTCGGTCACGCCTGCGCTTCCGTGACGCAAGCCTTGCAAGGCTGCCAAGCGCTGTTGCTGGAGTGCAATCACGATGAGGAACTGCTGCGCGCATCGGGCTACCCCGCCAGCCTCAAGCGCCGCATCCTGGGCAGCCACGGCCACCTGTCCAATGAAAGTGCCGCCGAACTGCTACGGAGCTGCCTGCACACGGGGCTGCAGCATGTGGTCGCCGCCCATCTGAGCGAAAGCAACAACAGGCCGGCGCTGGCCGCCGCAAGCCTGGCCGCAGTGCTGGGCTGCTCGCCCGACGTGATCCCTGTCGCCAGCCAGGACCTAGGCTGCGCCTGGACCGAACTGAGCTGAAACCAAGCCGAGAAACATCAGACGTAAAAAAACCGCCTGATTTGCACCGGGCGGTTTTTGCGGTGATCGGAACCGATCACATCGAGAAGCGATTACTTCTTGACAGCGTCCTTAGCTGCATCAGCAGCCTTGTTGACGGCGTCAGCAGCCATGCCGCCCACTGCGGAAGCAGCGTCAGCAACGCCGGCCGCGGCAGCCGAAGCGCCAGCGTCAACAGCAGTCACAGCTGCCGAGGCAGTTGCGTCAGCAGCCACTGCGACAGCCGAAGCGGCTTCAGCAACAGCAGGAGCCACAACAGCAGGAGCTTCTTCTTTTTTGCCGCAAGCGGTCAGAGCAACAGCAGCCAGCACAGCAGCCAACAGGATCGACTTGTTCATACTTATCCTCAAAAATCGTTAAACGAAATTGCAATTACCGGTAATTTTTTGAAGTCCAACAACGTTGACCAAACCTCGCGGTGGCTGTTGTTGTAAAACTTCGGCATGACAAGACGAGGAAACCTCGAGCGCTTCCACCGCCTAGCCGCAAATTATAGCTTGCTCGTTTGAAGCCTCTTAGAGGCCCAGTGTCGTAACAGCAAACGATTCGCTCGATCGTTGCGCTAATGCATCAAACCATTGGCTTTTTTGCAATGAATCTTCGGCTTCGGTGGAAATTGACGATCGCCAAAGCCTCTTGTCGAACAGGCTGAGGCTCAGAGCCTGCTCAGTACCAACGCAAGTGAAAAACGATTGCACCCCACCACAGGATCCGGCCGCGGCAAAAGCCTCGGGCGTGTAAGCCAGGGCCTGCACGCAATGCCCCCAGTTGCCGCGCCAGCGCACAAAGCGCGGATGACGTTGGCGCAAATCCTCGTATTCCGCGGCCAGCAGATGCAAGCGCCGGCGCGGCTTGGCCCAAGTCGTCAAGGCCGCGAGAACATCGGCATCCGACCAGGGCCAATCGACCAGGTTTTCATCGAAGCAGTACAGGTCCCGTGCGCCAGCCGCACAAGCCTGTAGCAAGGCTTGCCGCAAATTGGCCACATAAGCCGCCCTGCCCTCGAACTTGCCCGGCGCCAGCGCATCCATCAGCCCTGCCCCACCTCTTGCTGGACCCAACCATCTTCGACCCACTGAGCCAGTAAGTCGCGTGCGCCTTCGGACAACTGAGCGACCTGCTTGCGTGTCAGCAGCTTGCTATCAGCAAACGCACGCATCAGCGTCGCATCGCGCCCGGCGGCGCGGAAGGATTCACCGTTGATGAACACATGAAACTTGTCGTACATCATGCGGCTGCGCCTATCCAGGCTAACGCCCTGATCCGGCGCAAACTCGGCGCCCGCCTCGAACCAAACACGCGGTTTGGGCTCGGTCAGGGCCTCACCCAAGGCGCGCTCCAAGGCGCGCGGTTCGCGCAACGCCCGCTCGGCGGCGTCACGGGCAAATTCGATCAGCTGCTCGGGCACCAGGCCCGGCGTGGCAGTCGCCGCCTGCTTGGGGTCGGCATACATTTTGTTGGCGTAACCCTGATCCTCATCGTCCATCAAACGGCTGAGCAGATCCTTGGCCAACTCGGCCCGCCAAGGCGTGCGAAATCCGACCGAGCAGGTCATGCACTCACCCACCGCCACACCGTCATGCGCCCAGCCCGGCGGCAGGTACAGCATGTCGCCGGCGTCGAGCACAAACTCTTCCTCGTACACGAAGTTCTTGATGATCTTCAGCGGCACGTCATCCCGCAGCTCCGCGCCCGGCTGACGGCCAATACGCCAGCGGCGCTGGCCCTGCACCTGAATCAAAAACACATCGTAAGAATCAAAATGCGGGCCGACGCCGCCGCCGTCGGTGGCGTAAGAAATCATCAAATCATCGAGCCGCGCCTCGGGCACAAAGCGGAATTGATTCAGCAAGTCAGCCGCGGCCGGCAGATGCTGCTCCAGGCCTTGAATCAACAAGGTCCAACCCGGTTTGGAGAACGGCGGCAACTTGGCCACCGGACCCGGATAAAGCGCCCAGCGGCCCTCGAACGAGCTAGCCAAGCGGGACTCGACATCCTCGCTGGCAGCCATGCGCGCCAACTCGGTACGGGTCGCCGGCGGTTTGATGCCGGGCAAGGCTTGGCGGACCAGCAAAGGCTTTTTTTGCCAATGCAGGCGCATGAATTGTTCGGGCGAAAGGCCGGCAAGCAGCGGCAATGGAGATTCAATGTTCATGGGCGACATTGTGCTTGCTGGCGCGGGCGAACGCGCCCCCCCTGGCGTCCCAGTAACGGGAAAAACGACAGCAGGCCCGTCCCAATTTCGAGACCGCTTGCGCCAACTCAAGTCCACGCCGGTGGCCCAGGGGTTTGTAAATCAAGCACTTAGCCAGCTAGCGACGCCTGGCACGAGTCCTGCAATAGATAAGCCATGGATATTCGCCACGCGCCTCACCGATTCGCCTTTTTACGTCGCCCCATCATCAAATGGAGCGGCCTCGCCGCCGCCGGCCTGGCGCTATTGGGCGGCGCCCTGAGCCTGGGCCTGAACGCACGCCCGGCCTCGATGAGCGTAAGCGCCAAGACCGTCAGCCTGGCCACCGTCGAGCGCGGCGCGCTCGACTTGGACCTGCGTGCCAGCGGCATCTTGTTGCCCAGCGAGGTCCGCTGGATCGCCGCGCAGAGCGAAGGCAGAGTCGAGCGCATCGCCGTGCAGGCCGGTGACGAACTGGCACAGGGTCAGGTCTTGCTGGTCTTGAGCAATCCGCAGTTGCAACAGCGCGCCGAGGAAAGCCGCTGGACCTTGGAGCAGGCACAGGCCGAGGCGCGTGCGCTGCGTTTAAGCCTGGAGAGCCAGCAAATGAGTGCCAGCGCCGCCGTTCAGCGGGCCGAACTGGCGCTGCAAAGCGCTCAACTGCAGTGGGCTGCCGATCAGGAGCTATTGAAAGACGGCATGGTGTCCAAGCTGGCCTATCAGCGCAGCGAATTCAACCTCAAGCAAAGCACGCAAGGCCTGAGCCTGGAGCGCCAACTCTTGCAGCAGGCCCAAGCCAACCAGCAAGCGCAGCTGAGTGCCAAGCAGGCGACGCTCGCCAAATTGAGCAAGAGCCTGCAGCGCGACCAAGATCAAGTGGCCGCTTTGACGGTGCGCGCGCCGATGAGCGGCATCCTGCAGGAGCTGGCCTTACAGCCGGGGCAAAGCGTGCCGGCCGGCGCCAATCTGGCCAAGATGGCCAGGGCCGACGCTCTTTACGCCGAATTGCAGGTGCAAGAGGCGATGGCCCGCGACATCGCCATCGGCCAAACCGTGCGACTGGATCTGCGCACCGGCGGCAGCGACGGCCAAATCGCCGGCATCGTCTCGCGCGTTGCACCCAGAGTCAGCAAGGGCTCAGTCCAGGTCGACATCAGTCTGCAAGGCCCGCTGCCGCGCGGTGCTCGGCCCGATCTGAGCGTGGACGGCGTGATCGCCATCACACGCCTCGCCGACACCTTGCAAGTGCAGCGGCCGGTCTTCAGTCAAGCGCAGTCGACCGCCAGCGTGTTCCGCGTCGGCACGGGCGGCGTTGCCGAACGTGTGCCGGTGCAGTTCGGTGCGGCCTCGGTCGGCCGGATCGCCGTGCTTTCGGGCCTGCAGTCTGGGGACCGCATCGTCGTCTCCGACACCAGCGCCTGGAGCCAGGCCGCCCGCGTCAGCATCCGCTGAACTCAAGTTCAAATAGTTAACCCAGGAGACACCCCTATGAATTCCACCGCCCCTCTGATCAAGCTGCAAGGCATCCAAAAAAGCTTTCTCACCGATGAGTTGGAGACCCGCGCGCTGGACGACGTCGATCTGCAAATCCACAGCGGCGAGTTCCTGGCCGTCAGCGGCCCGTCCGGCTGCGGAAAGTCCAGCCTGCTGGCCATCCTGGGCCTGCTCGACAGCCCCAGCGCCGGCAACTATGCCTTAGCCGGGCAGTCCGTAGAAGCGCTGGACAACCGCGCCCGCGCCTTGCTGCGCAACCGCCAGATCGGCTTTGTTTTTCAGGCCTTCAACCTGATCAGCGACCTGAGCGTGGAAGATAACGTCGCATTGCCGCTGACCTACCGCAGCGAAATGAGCCGCGCCGAGCGCCGCGCCCGCGTGGCCGAGGTGCTGGCGCAGGTCGATATGGGCCACCGTGCACGCCATTACCCGGCCCAGCTGTCCGGCGGCCAGCAGCAGCGCGTGGCCATCGCGCGCGCGCTGGTCGGCAAGCCCAGTCTGATCCTGGCGGACGAGCCGACCGGCAACCTCGATTCACGCAACGCCGATCTGGTGATGCAGTTGCTCAGCGATGTACATGCCGGCGGCGCCACGCTGTGCATGGTCACGCATGACCCGCGCTACGCGGCGGCCGCGCAGCGCACGATCTCGCTGTTTGACGGCCGGGTGGTGGCCGACATGCCCACCTTGATGCCAACGCTTGCACCGACGCCTGCGCCAGCTCTGGTCGCGCGTCAAACCGCGGAGCAGCTGTGATGTGGGATGACCTGAGCCAAACCCTGAACTCGCTGCGCCGCGCCCCCGGCTTCGCGCTGCTGAGCCTGTTGACGCTGAGCTGCGGCCTGGGTTTTGCAATCTATAGCGCGGCCATCTACTTCAGCTTCACCGCCGGCAACATCCCCTTCCCCGAGCCCGAACGGCTGCTCGCCGTCGAAGCCACCCGCCATGATGAGCGCACGCAAGGCAAGAGCGTTCACTACCTGGATTTTCTTGAATACGCCCGAGCAACACCCAGCCTGGAAGGGCTGCAGGCGCTGGATACGGCCACCGTCACGCTCGGCGGCACGCAGCAATACCCGCAGAATTTCCAGGCGGCTTATGTGCCGGCCGCCATCTGGCCCTGGTTGGGCGACGCAGCCAAGCCCGAGGTAGGGCGCCTATTGCAAGCCAGCGACGAGTTGCCCGGCGCGCCGCCGGTGGTCGTCATCGGCGCGGATATCTGGCGCAACTTTTTGGGCAGCAGCAAGCAAGTCATCGGCAGCCACATCAGCATCAACGGCGTCAGCACCGAAATCGTCGGCGTGCTGCCGGCCGCGCTGCGCTTTCCCATCACGCAACAGCTCTGGTTGCCCTTCAACATGCCCGGCGCCGGCATGGTCCGCGCGCAGGGCATGGAAATGGGCACGGCCAAGCATGTGTTTGTGCTGGGGCGACTCAAGGCCGGGGCGAGTCGCTCCCAAGCTCAGCAGGAGCTGGACCTGACGGCGCAGCGCTTGGCCGTCAGCTTCCCCAAGAGCAATGCCAAGGTCGGCGCCGTGGCGCTGCCCTATGCCAAGTGGAGCATGCCGGACACCGACGCCATCTATCTCGGTCTGGCCGGCGCGGCGGTGTTGCTGCTGAGCCTGGTCTGCATCAACACCGCTAACTTGCTGCTCGCACGTGCCAACGAGCGGCGGCAAGAGTTGGCGGTGCGGGCCGCGCTGGGCGCGCCGCGTGGCCGCCTGATTCAGCAAATGCTCGCTGAAGCCTTGATCCTGAGCCTGGCCGCCGCGCTGATCGGCCTGTTCTTCAGCGCCTGGGCCTTGGAGGCGACACAGCAAGCGGTCTTCGAGACCTCAGACGGCCGCATGCCCTTCTGGATTCGCATCCAGATGAGCGGCGCGGCGGCGGCCTTTGGCCTGGGCCTGACCTTTGTCACCGCGCTGGCCACCGGCTTGCTGCCGGCCTGGCGTGCCTCGGCGGTCGATGCCGCGGCGGTGCTGCGCGATGGCCGCGGCGCTGGCGGCCGGGCGGCCGGGCGTTTCAGCCGCGTGCTGGTGTTCTTGCAAATCATGTTGTCGAGCTTGTTGCTGCTGGTGTCGGCCGCGCAGACCTATTCGGTCCATCAACGCCTGAACGCCGGCACCGGCGCGCGCACCGAGGGCGTCTTGACGGCCATGCTGCGGCCGCGCCAGGCCGCCTACACCAAAGACGAAGCCGCCCGCGCCCAACTCTGGGCTCGGGTCGAAACAAGTCTGCGCGACAGTGCGGCAGCATCCAGCGCCGGCGTCGCCTTGAGTCTGAGCCTGCCCGGCGGCGGCATGTCCTCGACCGAAGAGGTTTTGCCCGAGGGCATGACCGTAGAGGATGAGCGTTACCCCGAAGCCGGCGTCTATAGCGTCAACGGCGGCTTCTTCAAGACACTCGAGGTGCCCTTGCTGGCCGGGCGCGAGTTCGGCAGCCATGACCGCGCGGACAGCTTGCATGTGGCCATCGTCAACCGCAACTTCGCGGCACAGTATTGGCCGGGCCTGGACCCGCAAGCCGTGTTGGGTAAACGTTTTGCCTTGAACCCCAAGGTCGACAAGACCGGGGCGAAGGTGCGCGACTGGTACACCGTGGTCGGCGTCAACGGCCATCTGGTGCAGGGCATGGGCGGCGACAACGGTATGCGCAGTCACAACATTTATCTGCCTATCAGCCAGTCGGTCCCCGATCAGCTGGGCATTGCCATGGTTGGCTGGGCCGACACAGCCACCAACCGGGATCTGCTGGCCAAGGCAATCGCCCGCGCCGACCCCGCGCTAGCGCTGGAGCATGTCTACAGCGCCGAGGAGCGGCAAAAGATTGCCTACGGCGGCTCCGAGGTGATGGCGGCACTGTGCTTGATCCTGGGCTTGATGACGCTGGCCTTAGGCGTTAGCGGCATCTACGGCGTGACCAGTCGGGCGGTGGCTCAGCGCACGCAGGAGATCGGCGTGCGCCGCGCGGTCGGCGCCAGCGATGCGCAGGTTTTGCGCTTGCTGCTGCGCCAAGGGCTTTGGGCCTTGGCGCTGGGCATGCCGCTGGGCCTGCTCTTGGGCTGGCTGGCCATCACGCAGATGGATGAGGTCGGGCCGGCATTGCTGCTCGGCGTGTTGGGCGTCGGGCTCGTCATCGCTGCAGTGGTGATGCTGGCGACCTGGTTGCCGGCTCGGCGAGCGATCGCGATGCCGCCGAATATGGCATTGCATTGCGAATGAACTTGGGCGCCACCGTACTGGACACGGGCCTGGGCGAGAATGAGCCGCAAGCCCGCCCGACGATCCGCCCTTCCCAATGACCGCTCAGCTCCCTGCCCTGCCCATCCTGGTGGCCGATGACGATGCCGCCGTGCGCAGCACCTTGAGGATTTTCCTCAATAGCGAGGGGCTGGACTGCGAGCTGGTGGCCTCGCCGGCCGAGGCCTTGGCGGCGCTGGCGCGGCGCGAGTTCGGCGTCATGCTGGCCGATATGAACTACAGCCGCGACACCACCTCAGGCGCAGAAGGCCTGAGCCTGATCGCCCAAGCCAATGCCGTCGACCCGCAGCTGCCCATCATCGCGATGACCGCCTGGGGCACGGTCGCGCTGGCGGTCGAGGCGATGCGGGGCGGGGCCAGTGACTTCATCGAGAAGCCCTGGGACAACAACCGCCTGGCCAGCATGCTGCGCAATTTGCTGGCGCTGCGCCAAACGCGCCAAGCCAATCAGCGGCTAGCGGCCAGAAATCAATTGCTGAGCGCCGAGGGCCAGAGCGAGCGGCCCTGGATAGCGGCTTCGCCGGCAATGCAGTCCTTGATGGCGCAGGTGGAAAGGCTCAAGGATGCCGGCGTCAATCTGCTGATCACCGGCGAAAACGGCACCGGCAAAAGCCAGCTCGCACAGGCCATCCACCGCGCCTCGGTGCGCGCCCAAGCGCCTTTCATCAGCGTCAATATGGGCGCCATCCCCGACACCTTGTTCGAGAGCGAGATGTTCGGCCATGAGAAAGGTGCGTTCACCGATGCCCGCCAGACCCGCATTGGCCGCTTCGAGTTGGCCGATAGCGGCACGCTATTTCTAGATGAGGTCGGCAACATCCCTTTGAATCAGCAGGCCAAGCTCTTGCAGGTGCTAGAGGGCGGGCAGTTCGAGCGGCTCGGTTCGGCCAAGCTGCGCCGGGCCGATGTGCGCCTGATCGCGGCCAGCAACGCGGATCTGGCGCAGATGGTTGAGCTTGGCAGTTTCAGGCGCGACCTGCTTTACCGGCTCAATAGCGTGCAGTTGCATCTGCCGCCGCTGCGCGAGCGCGGCGCCGACATTGTGAGCCTGGCCGAGCATTACCTGGCCAGCCATGCGCGGCGTTATCAGCGCCCGGCTAAGACGCTCAGCCCCGCCGCCAGCGAGGCGCTGTTGCAGCATCACTGGCCGGGCAATGTGCGCGAACTGGCGCACTGCATGGAACGCGTTAGCTTGTTGGTTCAGCAACAGTTGGTGGAGCCCGCCGATCTGGGTTTGAATGGGGCAACAGCGCCGGTCGCCACGGCGGCCTTCGATGCGGGCGAGTTGACGCTGGAGGAGGCCGAGGTGATCTTGATACGCACGGCGCTCAAGCGCGCTGGCGGCAACGCACCGCAGGCCGCTCAGGCGCTAGGCCTGAGCCGCTCGGCCTTCTATCGCCGGCTCGAAAAGTACCGCTTGTGAAGTCATACCCGGGCTTTGCCAAGCGGCTGGGGCTCTGGGCCTTGGCCGGCGGCGCGCCGGCCTGGGGCCTGGCGAGCTTCTTTATCTGGCAGCAAGCGTGGCTGATCTACCCCAAGATCCTGCTCTGGCTGCTGTGCAGCGGCGCATGGCTGGGGGCCGCTTGGGGCCTGGCGAGGCGGGCCGAGTTTCAGCTCCAGACCCTAGGCAATGTGGTCGAGGGCATCGCCTCGGGTGACTACAGCCAACGCCTGCGCAGTGCCAGTGCGAATGAGCAGTTAGGTGAGCAGATCAATGCCTTGGTCGACACGCTGCATCGCCAGCGCCTGCGCGCGGAAGAAGCGCACTGTCTGGTGGACGCCGTCTTGCAAGGCATCGACGTGGCGATCTTTGCGTTTGATGAGCAGGCTAGTCTGCGCCTGGCCAACCCGGCCGCATTGGCGCTGTTGCTGCGCGACAAGGACGCGGTGCTGGGCCGCAGCGCCGCCGAGCTGGGCCTGGCCGCGCTGCTGACGGCCAACACCGCCGTCTTGAGCGAGCATGTGTTTGCCGGCGCGGCCGGCCTGTGGCGGCTGCGGCGCCTGCCCTATTCGGTCGATGGCCGCGAGCAGACCTTGCTCTTCGTCACCGACCTCAAACAGGTGCTGCGCAGCGAGGAGCTACAAGCCTGGCGACGCCTGCTGCGGGTCTTGAGTCATGAGGTCAATAACTCGCTGGTGCCGATCTCAAGCCTGAGCGCCACCTTGCGCCGAGTCAGCGCGGCAGCGGATGACAGCGAATCCAAGCAAGCCGATCTGGATGAAGGCCTGGGCATCATTCACGAGCGCGCGCAACATCTGGCGGAGTTCGTACGCCGTTACGCCAGGCTCGCACGCCTGCCCGAGCCGCAAAAGCAGCTGTTCGATCTGGCCGCCTTGCTGCGGCGCTTGCCGACCATGCTGCCCGAGGCGGGGCTAAGCTTGACGATCGCGGGCGACTGTCTTGCGCCGATGCCAAGCGAATTCAAACTGCCCTTCTTCGGTGACCCGGTGCAGATCGAGCAACTCTTGATCAATCTGCTGAAGAACGGCGTCGAGGCCGGCGGCGCGCCGCTGGAGCTGCGCTGCCAAGTCCAGCCTCTGCAGTTGAGCGTATTGGACTGCGGCCCGGGCATCGCCAATCCGGCCAATCTGTTCGTGCCCTTCTACACCACCAAGCCCGAGGGCGCGGGCATCGGCCTGGTGCTCTCCAGGCAGATTGCCGAGGCCCATCAAGGCAGCTTGAGCCTTGAGCCGCGCCGGGATGGGCCGGGCCGGGGCTGCGCGGCGATCTTGCGTTTCAGCGCCATCGTTCAAGGCGGCCGCTGAAACCGCTGAGGCCGAAACTCACCGCAACCGGCCTTGGCCCCGGCAGCCCGAGCAGGCCGCCTTGTTTATCCAAAACGGCTATTTTGAGTGGCAACTTCGCTGGGCATGCCGCGCACCAAGCACTAAGCTCTTGGCCATGAAAATTTCTCCCGCCTCAGAGGCGCCCCACTACCTGGTCATCACGGTCGGCACGACCGGCGACATTCATCCGATGATGAGTCTGGCCAAAGGCTTGCAAGCGCTTGGCCGACAGGTCACTTTCATCACGCACAGCTTCCATGCGCCCCTGCTGCGCCAGGCCGGCATCCCCTGCATGGGTTTGGGCTCGGACGAGGAATACCTGCGCTTGCTGAACAACCCCGACATCTGGGATGCCAAGAAATCCTTCGGCGCGCTCTTGTCCAGCGGCTACCGCGAGGGACTGGCGCAACTGTTGGACTTGCTTCGGTCACTGCCGCCGCAAACACCCAAGGTCGTGATCAGCCATCCCTTCTTGGTGCCGGGCGCGGCCATGGCCCGCGAGCTAGGTCTGGTCGATTCGGTCGTGGCGGCTTATCTGGCACCGTCCAATTTGAAGACTTGCTTTGATCCACTGACCATAGGCCCGACCTCGGTGCCGACTTGGGTGCCGATGGCGTGGCGCCGCGCACTTTGGCGCCATATCGAGAAAGGTTGGATTGACCCGGTGGCGCTGGCGCAGGTCAATGGGCTGCGTCGGCCGCTGGGGCTGACGCCGGTTCGATCTTTTCTCGGGCATATCGCCGCGGCGCCCGATTTGTCACTGACGCTGTTCCCGTCCTGGTTTGCGCCGCGGCAGCCGGATTGGCCACAAGCGCTGATCGAAGGCGATTTTCAGTTGTTCGAGGCCGGCCCAGCAAAGGAGCTTGATGAGGAACTGTCGGCCTGGCTGGCGGCCGGAGAGCGCCCATTGGTGTTCACGCCCGGCACCGGCAACCTGCATGCCGAAAAGTTCTTTGCCTGCGCGCTGGCGGCCACCCAAAAGCTGGGCGCACGCGCCATCTTCTTGAGCAAAGAGCGGGCGCAGATACCGGCGCATCTGCCCGACTCGGTGCGCTGGCAAGCCTATGTGCCGCTGGCCACGCTGCTGCCGCGGGCGCGTGCGTTGATCCACCATGGCGGCATTGGCACCACGGCCGAGGCGCTGCGCTGCGGCACGCCGCAATTGCTGACGCCCTTCGCCTGGGACCAATTCGACAACGCCGCCCGTGTGGCTGCACTGGGCGTCGGTCGGGTCATCCCGGCCAAACGCCTGACGGCGGCCAAACTGGCAGGCGCACTTGCTGCCCTTTCTACGTTATCCGGCTCCGCCTCCGTGCAGGCGCGCTGCGCGCAAGTGGCGTCGCACTTCGACCGCCGCGCGGATGCCAGCGCCTTGTGCAGCCAAATCGAACATTGCTTGCTGACAAGTTCCAAACAACCTTCTGCTGTATCCACCGCGCCAGGCGTTTTCCAATGAACGACTCCGAAAAACAGTCCGACAGCACGAGCTCCGCGCTCAGCGTGCCTGAACGCCTGCTGCTGGCGGCCAAGCAGTTCTTCTTGTCCGATGACTACCACCAGGTCAGCACCCGCCGGATAGCCGAGGCGGCGCAGGTCAACACCGCGATGATCCGCTACTACTTCGGCAACAAGGAGGGTCTGTACGAGGAGATGATCCGGGCTGCGCTGACGCCCATACTCGACGCACTCGACAGCGATACCTTGACGACCCGCCAAGGCTATATCGACTATCTGCGCACCTACTACCGCACGATGTCGGCCACGCCGGAGTTGCCCAAGCTGATGTTCAAGGTGGTAGCGCTCAGCGAGGGGCCGGGCCGACGTTTCGTGCAGCAACTGCTGGAGCGCGGCCAAAAACGCGGCGCCCGCCGGCTGGATGAAATGCAGCAAAGCGGGCTGGTGCAAGCCGGGCTTGACCCGGACCTGCTGCGCCTGGCCTTCACCAGCCTCGCCATGATGCCCATGCTCTTGAAGGAGAACTTCGAGGCGCAGATGGAGCGGCCTATGGACGAGGCCTTTCTGGATCGCCTGGCCGAATTCAATGGCCAGATGTTTGCGCAGGCCTTGACCTCGGAGGCCACGCAGAGGCCCGCGGAGCATGCGCCATGAAGGCCTGGTTGTTTCGGCAGGCGATGGCCAGCGAGCGCAGGCGCGCCGGGCTGACCATGCAGCGTCGCCAGCTGTCTTTTGGCCCCATGGCCTATCTGGACAGAGGCGCTGCGGCTGAGGCAGTTGCGGGGGCGGGTGCACCCAAGCCGCACGACGTGCTGCTCTTGCTGCATGGCGCTTGCGCGGACCACAGCACTTGGCTGCGCTTTGCCCGGGCATTGGGCCCGCAGCGGCGCTTGTTGCTGCCCGATCTACCGGGCCATGGCGAGAGTACTGCAGCGCCAGACATGGATCTGGGCATTGCAGCGCAGGCCGAGCGTTTGATCGAATGGCTGGGCAGCTTGGGCGTCAGCCGCTTGCATCTGGTGGGCAATTCGATGGGCGGCGCGCTGGCACTGCGCTTGGCACAGCAAAGGCCGCAGTGGGTCCAATCGCTGATCCTGATCGACGCGGCAGGCGCCGAAAGCCGCCGCAGCGAGCTGCGCGCCCATGTCGAGCAGGGCCACAAACATCCGATGATCGAGGTCGACAGTCTGGCCGACTACCGCGCCATGCTGGACTGGGGCATGGCCAAGAAGCCATGGCTGCCCAGCTTCGTGATGCAAATATTGCTGAAGCACAAACGCCAGCGCCGCAACATCGAACGCCGACTCCTGGCGGACCTGGAACGCGATCAGGATCAGCGCGCCGGCCTCGCCAGCATCCGCGCCCCGACGCTGATTCTGTGGGGCGGGCTAGACCGGGTGCTGCATGTCGCCGACGCCGACCTGCTGGCCTCGGCCATCCCGGGCAGCCGCAAACACATCTTTGCCGACCTCGGCCATGTGCCCATGGTGGAGGCGCCCGACTTGGTGGCCGCCCATTGCCGCGAGTTTTTGCGGGAGCTGTCGCCCTGAGGAGTGGACGGCGCGGGCGATGGCCAGCGCAAGCCTTGCACGGCCCCGGCGATGCACAGCGCGGCCCTGTGAAACAATATCGCCATGAAAATTTCCGCCCCCTGCATCGTCTCCCTGCGCTGGAGACTCGAAGACGCCCAAGGTCAGTTGATCGACGAGTTGGAAGATCCGCTGGAGTTCTTCTATGGAGGTGATGACTTGTTCGCCAAGGTTGAAGAGGAGTTGGCCGGCCAAGAAGCCGGTTTCGAAGCCAGCATTGCGCTGGAACCCGAACACGCATTTGGCGACTATGACTCCAGCCTAGTTTGCTTTGAGGCGCGCAGCCTCTTCCCTGACGGTGTCGAAGCCGGCATGCAGATCGAAGGTCTGCCCGAAGGTGCCGTCACCGAAGGCATGGCGCCCGGCATCTACACCGTCACCGACGTCTATCCCGAGCATGTGGTGCTGGACGGCAACCACCCGCTGGCCGGCGTGGGCCTGCGCATGCATTTGAAGGTGCTGGACGTGCGCGAAGCCAGCGAAGAAGAGATCGAAGCCGGCAGCCTCGGTGAAGCCATTTTCCAAGTTGGGAATCCTGAGTCGGGCGCGCCACCTGACGCCCAATTGCATTGACCAGCGTTTGACAGCAGCAGCATGACTGAGCCCCAATCGTTCTCGGTCTCCAGCGTCTATCAGCAGCTTGAGCAGGCTTTGCGCGAGCGCGATGTCATTCTCGAGACCGCCGGCGTGGGCATTGTTTTTGTCAAACAAAGGCGCGTCAACAGGTGCAATCAGCGCTATGCCGAGATCTTCGGCCACGCTCGGGCGCAAGACATGCTGGGCTTCAGCAGCGTCGAGCTTTACCCCGACGAGGCCGCGTTCAAGCTGTTGGGTGCGCAGGCCTATCCGGTGCTGGCCACCGGTCAACGCTTCAAAACCGAACGTCTGATGAAGCGCCTGGGCGGCGAGCAATTTTGGTGCAGCCTGACCGGGCGCCTGGTCAACCCCGCTGACGCCAAGGAGGGATCGATCTGGATCGTCGACGACATCAGCGAGCAAAAAGCCGCCGAGGCTGAGTTGCTGTCGATCACGACCGGCCAGCGTTTGATTTTGGACCATGCGATGGTCGGCATCGTGTTCCTGCGCGATCGTCAGGTGACACAGTGCAACCGAAGCTTCGAGGAGCTATTGGGCTACGCGCCGGGAGAGCTCGACGGCGGCTCCTCGCGCCAGTGGTATCTGAGCGACGCCGACTGGGAAGCCGCTGGCCAGCAGTGTTATGCGCCCTTCGCTGCAGGTCATGCCTTCCAAGGCGAGATGATGCTGCGCAAGAAGGACGGCTCGCCAATCTTCTGCGAGGTACGCTCCAAGGCCGTGGATCCAAGCAATCTGGCCCTGGGCTCGATCTGGATCACCATGGACATCAGCGCCCGCAAGGACGCCGAGGCCGCACTGGTGCAGGCCAAACAACAGCTCGAACAAATGGTGGCCCAGCGTACCCAGGAGCTCAATGCCTCGGTCAAGGCGCTGGAGCAGAAAGTACTGGAGCAGCAGGCCGCCGAGGCGCGCATTCAACAACTCGCGCATTTCGACACGCTGACCGGCCTGCCCAACCGGGCCTTGCTGAATGAGCGCAGCAACCAGGCTATCGACATCGCCAAGCGCCACAGCAGCACGCTGGCCCTGCTCTTCCTCGATCTGGATCATTTCAAGAACGTCAATGATTCGCTCGGACACCGTTTTGGTGACGAGTTACTCAAGGAGTTGGCGCGCAGGCTCAAATCGGCGGTGCGCGAGCAAGACACGGTCTCGCGCCTGGGCGGCGACGAATTCATCCTGGTGCTGCCCGGCGCCGACGCGGCTGGCGCCGCCCATGTGGCTGCCAAAGTGATGGATCTGGCCTGCCAGGTCTTTCAAATCGAACAGCATGAGATCACGGTCACACCTTCGATCGGCGTGGCGCTGTATCCACTCGACGGCCTTGATTTTGATGCGCTGTGCCGCTGCGCCGATGTGGCCATGTACCGCGCCAAGCAGGACGGGCGCAACACCTACCGGTTTTTCACCGCTGAGATGCAGGCCGAGTCGGCCCGCATCCTGCTGCTGGAAAACGCCTTGCGCCGCGCGCTGGAGCGCGATCAGCTGAAGCTGCACTATCAGCCACAAATCTGCATGACGAGCGGCCGAGTGATAGGGACCGAAGCCTTGCTGCGCTGGCATCACCCCGACCTGGGCACCATCAGCCCGGCAGAATTCATTCCGATTGCCGAGGCCAGCGGCCTGATTCTGCAAATCGGCGAGTGGGTGCTGCGCACCGCCTGCCTGCAGCTCAAGGACTGGATGATGCAGGGCTTGGCGCCCATCATCATGGCCGTCAATCTGTCCTCGGTGCAGTTCCGCCGCGCCGACCTGCCGTCCCTGGTCAGCCGCATTCTGGACGAATGCCAGCTAGCGCCCGCGCTGCTTGAGCTGGAACTGACCGAGGGGGTCGCGATGAACGATCCGCTCGGTGCCATCGCGGTGATGAATGACCTGCATGACCGTGGCATTCGCATGTCGATCGACGACTTCGGCACCGGCTACTCTTCGCTCAGCTATCTGAAAAAGTTCCGCGTTTACAAGCTCAAGATCGACCAGCAGTTTGTGCGCGACCTCAGCGATGACCCCGAAGACCGGGCGATTGTGAGCGCCATCATCAGCATGGCCAAAAGCCTCGGCCTGCAAACCATCGCCGAGGGCGTGGAGACACAGGGCCAGCTGGACTTTCTGCGTGAGCAAGGCTGCAATGAAGTACAGGGTTACTTGTTTGCCAAACCGATGCCGGCGGAAGAGTTCGGCCCTTTCGTGCAAGCGCGCACAAGATAGCTGCCAAACTTAAGGGCAAGCTGGCACGCTGGCTTGTAAGCCATTGCGCAAGCAGCCATGGCCCGCTTCTGCCAGACTACCCCCATGAATCAAATGCGCAAATCCAATTTAGTCATCAGCGCTGCCTTAGCTGCCGGCCTAGCTTTGTCCAGCGGTTTTTCCTCGGCCCAAACGCTGCGCTGGGCCTGCGCCGGCGACCCGCTTACGCTGGATCCCTACGCACAGAATGAAACCCTAACAAACACCGTCAACGGGCAGATCTACGAATTCCTGGTCACCCGCGACAAGCAGCTCAAGCTGGTGCCGCAACTGGCGACCGAATGGAAACAGACCGGGCCGCAGAAATGGCTGCTCAAGCTGCGACCAGGCGTGAAGTTTCATGACGGGCGAGCTTTCACAGCCGACGATGTGGTGTTCTCCATCCAGCGCGCGCGCCAGCCCAGCTCGCAGATCGCCATGTATGCCAATGCCGTGGGCGAGCCGCGCCGAGTCGACGACTTGACGGTCGAGTTCAACCTGCCCCAGGTCAACCCGATTTTTCTGCAGCATCTCAGCACCCTCTACATCATGAGCCGGGGTTGGGCCGAGGCCAATAAGGCGACCAAGACGCAAGACTTTGCCAGCAAGGAAGAAAGTTATGCCGCCTTCCACAGCAATGGCACCGGCCCTTTCATTTTGGTCAGCCGCGCACCCGACAGCAAGACCGTCTTCAAGCGCAATCCGAATTACTGGGGCCAGATCGAAGGCAATGTGCAAGAGGTGATCTACACCCCGATCAAGAGCGAAGCCACACGCACAGCGGCGCTGATCTCGGGCGAGGTGGACTTTGTGCTCGACCCCGCGCCACGCGACTTGGCCCGACTGGCGCAAAGCAGCGGCCTGAAAATCATCAGCGGGCCCGAGAACCGCATCATCTTCATTGGCCTCGATCAAGGCCGTGACGAGTTGCTGTCCGGCAGCCCCAAGGGCAAAAACCCCTTCAAGGACGTACGCGTGCGGCGCGCGCTCTACCAGGCCATCGACATCGAGGCCATCAAGACCCGCTTGATGGACGGTCAGGCTGCGCCGACTGGCGCCATGGTGCCCTCGCCCTTGGGCAGCTTCAATGATCCGACACTGGAAGCGCGCCTGCCTTTCGATCTGGCGGCCGCCAAAAAACTCTTGAACGAGGCAGGCTACGCCAGCGGCTTCGAGTTCACGCTCGATTGCCCGAACAATCGCTACGTCAATGATGAGCGCATCTGCATGACGCTGGCCTCGCAATGGGCCAAGCTGGGGCTCAAGGTCAAGGTCAATGCCCAACCCAAAGCGCTGTTCTTCAACAAGATCGAAAAACTCGACACCTCGGCCTATCTGTTCGGCTGGGGCGGCGCCATCACCGACCCGGAAAGCATCTTCACCAGCCACTTCCGCAACCGTGGCGAGAAAGGCATCGGCGAATACAACCGCGGCAACTTCAAGGACGATGAGCTTGACGCCGTCGTTGCCGCCTCCAGCCGCGAGCCCGATGAAATCAAGCGTCAGCAACTGATCAAACAAGCGCTCAAGCGCATGGCCGAGCAGGTGCACTACATCCCGCTGCACCGCCAATACATCCCCTGGGCGGCGCGCAGCAATGTCACGGTCGTGCACAGGCCGGACAACTGGCTGGAATGGCGCTGGATCACGGTTACACCCGCGCCCAAGTAAACAAGGTAGATGGGCTGATGGTGCCGCTCGGCGCCCCTACAAGCCGCGAGCAGCAACTGACAAGACAGGCGTGACATGCGTTTTGCAGCGCATCTTTGCGCTCGCCCTGCGTTTTTCTCATATGCATAGAAGAACTTCTTGGTTCACGCGCCCTGCCTGCTTGCCTACAGTGGCGCTGAACCTTATGCATAAGCTTGCTCTCAAAGCTCCCCTCAGCCCATCACCGAACCCTCTGTATCCATGAACGCCATCCGACGCCACTTCTCCCTCGCGACCGCAGCCCTGCTGCTGAGCGCTGCCGGCCTGACCCAGGCTCAGGCCCAAGTCTCTTTGCTCAATGTCTCCTATGACCCGACGCGCGAGCTGTATCAAGACTTCAACAGCGCTTTTGCCAAGCATTGGAAGGCCAAGACCGGCGAGACCTTAACGGTCAAGCAGTCGCACGGCGGCTCCGGCAAGCAAGCGCGCTCGGTGATCGATGGCCTGGAGGCCGATGTGGTGACGCTGGCCCTGGCCTATGACATCGACGCGCTGCACGACAACGCCAAGCTGCTGCCCGCAGACTGGCAAAAACGATTGCCTCACAACGCATCGCCCTACACCTCGACCATCGTGTTCCTGGTGCGCAAGGGCAATCCGAAGAAGATCACGAACTGGCCGGATCTGGCCCGCTCGGGTATCGATGTCATCACGCCCAACCCCAAGACTTCGGGCGGCGCGCGCTGGAACTATCTGGCCGCCTGGGGCTATGCCTTGCAACAACCCGGCGCCAATGCCGACAGTGCCAAAGCCTTTGTTAAACGCATCTACGCGAACACCAAGGTCTTGGACTCGGGCGCGCGCGGCTCGCTGACCACCTTCACCGAGCGCGGCATCGGCGACGTGCTGATCTCATGGGAAAACGAAGCCTATCTGGCCGTCAAGGAGTTGGGCCCGGACAAGTTCGAAATCGTGACACCCAGCCTTTCCATACTGGCCGAGCCGCCGGTGGCCGTGGTCGACAAGGTGGTCGACAAACGCGGCACGCGCAAGCAGGCTCAGGCCTATTTGGAATACCTCTACACAACGGAAGGTCAGGAGATTGCCGCCAAGCATTACTACCGGCCGCGTGACCCCAAGGTGGCGGCCAAATATGCCAAGCAGTTCAGCCAGACCAAGCTGATCACGGTGGACGAAGTCTTCGGCGGCTGGCGCGCGGCCCAGAAGACGCATTTCGCCGACGGCGGCTACTTCGATCAAATCTACACGCCCGGTCGCTGAGAGCCAAGCCGGCCTTTTTAGCCTTTTAGCGATTCAGCGCCGGCTCAAGCCTTGCCAGTTGAACCGAAGCCCGCCTCACCGCGCTGCGAGGCATCGGAAAAATCATCGACGATGCGAAATGCCGCCTGCACCACCGGCACCAAGACCAGCTGCGCAATGCGCTCCATCGGCTCAATCACAAAAGCGGTCTGACCGCGATTCCAGCAGCTGACCATCAGCTGACCCTGGTAGTCAGAGTCGATCAGCCCGACCAGATTGCCCAGCACGATGCCATGCTTATGGCCCAGGCCCGAGCGCGGCAGGATGATCGCGGCCAGACCAGGGTCGCCAATGTGAATGGCCAGTCCGGTCGGGATCAGCGTGGTTTGGCCGGGCTCCAGGGTGATGGCGGCGTCCATACAGGCGCGCAGGTCGAGGCCGGCGCTGCCAGGGGTGGCGTAGGCGGGCAATTGCTCGGCCATGCGGGCATCAAGCACTTTCAGGTCAACCGTGGTCATTTGCTTTTGGTCTTCTTTTCAAAACGCTCGGAGATCTCACGCACCAATTCGCGCGCCAGGCTGAGCTTGTCGTTATGGGGGATTTCGCGCTCACCGCTGGCATCAATCAGCAGCAGCGCGTTGTGGTCGAGGCCAAAGGTGGCCGGACCGATATTGCCAACGATCAGCGGCACGCCCTTGCGCAGCAGCTTGGCGCGACCATGCTTGAGCAGGTCCTCGCTCTCGGCGGCGAAGCCAACACAAAACGGACTGTCGGCCAATTTGGCGACTGAGGCCAAAATGTCCGGGTTCTCCGTCATGCTCAAGCTCGGCGGGCTGCCACTGCCATCCTTTTTGATCTTGTGCAATTGCACGGCCGCCGGCCGCCAATCGGCCACCGCAGCAGTGGCGACAAAGATCTCATGATGCGTCGCCAAGGGCAGCACTGCGTCAAACATCTGCTGCGCCGTCTGCACGTCGATACGGCTGACACCGCGCGGCGTGGCCAGATGCACCGGGCCGGCCACCAAAGTCACCTCGGCACCGGCGTCACGCGCGGCGCGGGCCACGGCGAAACCCATCTTGCCGCTGGAGTGATTCGTTATGCCACGGACCGGGTCGATCGGCTCAAAGGTCGGGCCGGCGCTGATCAGCACACGACGACCCGCCAGTAGCTTGGGCTGAAAGAAGGCAATCACCTCGTCCAGCAACTCGGCCGCTTCCAACATGCGGCCGTCGCCGACCTCACCGCAGGCCTGCTCGCCGCTGCCGGGGCCGAACAGGCTGGCGCCGTCGGCCTGAATCTGCGCCACATTGCGCTGCGTGGCCGGGTGCGCCCACATCTCGCGGTTCATAGCCGGCGCCACCGCCAGCGGGCAACGTTCTATGGGGCGAGCCAGCGCCGTCAAACTAAGCAAATCATCGGCGCGACCCTGCGCCAGCTTGGCGATGAAGTCCGCACTGGCCGGCGCAACCAGCATCAAATCGGCCTCGCGACTGAGATTGATATGCGCCATATTGTTGGGCTCGCGGGCGTCCCACTGGCTGCTTGCCACCGGCCGGTTGGACAGCGCTTGCATCGTCACGGCAGTGATGAAATGTTCGGCCGCTTCGCTCATCACGACCTGCACGGTCGCACCGGCCTTGATGAGCAAACGCGTCAACTCAGCGGACTTGTAGCAGGCGATGCCGCCGGACAGGCCGAGCAAGATGTGCTTGCCAGCAAGGGCATGGGAGTCAGACATGGCAGGCCTTTGTACTCAAGCTTTGCGGCGGAACACCACGTCCCAGACACCATGGCCGAGCTTGATGCCGCGGTTCTCGAACTTGGTCAGCGGGCGATAAGAAGGCGTCTGGGCAAAACCTTCAGCCGTGTTCTCGAGCAGCGGCTCGGCGCCAAGCACTTCCAGCATTTGCTGGGCATAGGGCTCCCAATCTGTCGCGCAATGCAGGTAGCCACCCGGGCGGATGTGCTTGACCAACTGAGCGACAAAAGGCGACTGGATCAGGCGGCGCTTGTTGTGGCGCACCTTGTGCCAAGGGTCGGGGAAGAAGATGTGAACGCCGGCCAGCGAATCGGGCGCAATCATCTGCTCCAGCACATCGACCGCGTCATGCTGAACGATGCGGATATTGCTCAAGCCCCGCTCGTCGATATGTTTGAGCAGCGCGCCGACGCCGGGCGCGTGGACTTCGCAGCCAATGAAGTCGGTGTCAGCGAGTGTTTGTGCGATCTTGGCGGTGGCGTCGCCCATGCCAAAGCCGATTTCGAACACCAGCGGCGCCTCGCGACCAAACACCTCGGCCGGATTCAATCGCTCGGCCTTGAAGGGCAGCACGAACTTCGGACCCAACTCGGCCAAGGCCTTCACTTGGCCCGAGCCCATGCGGCCGGCGCGCACGACAAAGCTCTTGATCGGGCGATGCTGGGCCGGGTCTAGCGGCTTTTCTGGCGCGTTCATTGGCGCATTCTCTGGCGTGTTCTCGGGGGCGGGAGCGGGTGTGGTGTCAGACATGCCGTTGAAGTTGATAAAGACGCGAAGCGGGGTCGGAAGTCTAGCCGACCCGCGCCAAGATGGGCGAGGCCGGCTGCCAGCCGCCGGCGTCTTCGCTCAAATGGCAGGCCGCCTGCAGCTGCGCCACCGCACGTTCGGCGGCAGGCAAATCTGCCGCATGCACAAAAGCCAATGGCTCGCCAGCGCGAACTTCATCGCCCAATTGCCGCATGGCGCTCAAGCCCACGCGGAAGTCGATCACATCACTCGCCTTGCGCCGGCCGCCGCCCAGCTCGACGATGGCAATACCGATATCGCGGGTCTGCATCGCCGTCAAACGGCCGCTGCGCAGGGCCGGCGCCGGGACGATCACCGGCGCGCTAGCGAGATAAGCAGTCGGCCTCTCCAGCAGATCGGCCGGACCACCAAGACCGGCCACCATGCGGGCAAAACGCTCGGCGGCAGCGCCGCTATCCAGCGCTTGTTGCAGTTTCAGCGTCGCCTCGCTTGTGTCGCGCGCCAGGCCGCCCAAGAGCAGCATTTCGGCGCCCAAGGCCAGCGTCACCTCATGCAAGCGTGCATCACGCAGGCCCTCGCCTTTCAAGTAACGGATGGCCTCGGCCATCTCCAGCGCATTGCCGACCTCGCTGCCCAGCACCTGGTTCATATCGGTGATCAAGGCCCGCGTCGGCAGGCCGGCGCCGTTCGCCACTTCGACGATGCTTTGCGCCAAGGCTTGGGCCATCTCGGGCGTGTCGGCAAAAGCACCGTTGCCGCATTTCACATCCATCGCCAAACCCTGCAAGCCGGCTGCAAGCTTTTTGGACAGGATGCTGGCGGTGATCAGCGGCACGCTTTCGACCGTGGCCGTGACATCGCGGGTGGCATAGAAGCGCCCATCGGCCGGCGCCAGATCGGCCGTCTGGCCAATCACCGCGCAGCCGACCTCACGCACTACCCGGTCGAACAAGTCGGCCGACGGTGTGCAGCTGTAGCCAGGGATGGCATCGAACTTGTCGCGCGTGCCGCCGGTGTGGCCCAGGCCTCGGCCCGAGATCATCGGCACATAGCCGCCGCAGGCAGCCACCAGCGGCGCCAACATCAAAGACACCTTGTCGCCGACGCCGCCGCTGGAATGCTTGTCCAGGACTGGCCCCGGCATATCGGGCCAGTTCATCACGCGGCCGGAGCGCATCATCGCGGTGGTCAGCGCCACGCATTCTGCTTTGCCCATGCCGCGCAAAAAAACCGCCATGCCTAAGGCGCCGATCTGACCCTCGCTCCAGCTGCCATCGACCAAGCCGCGCACAAAGTTCTGAATCTGCGCCTCGGACAAGGCCGCCCCGTCGCGCTTGGCGCGGATGATTTCTTGAGCCAGCATAGGCTCGCGCTAGTAAGCGGCGGTCGTTGATGCCACCGCAGCACCCGCCAAAACCGCCTCGATGTCGCCTAACAAGGCGCTGGCACCGAAACGCAGACGCTGCGGGACGATTGCTCCCGCCCCCAGATAAGTCTCGACCAGCTGCAAATAGACCTGCGCATCGGCCACCGTACGGATGCCGCCCGAGGCCTTGAAGCCGGCCGAGCCCAGGCCGCTGAGCTTGATTTCTTTAAGAATCACGCCGGCCGCTTTGGGCGTCGCCGACACTTTGGTCTTGCCGGTGCTGGTCTTGACGAAATCGGCCCCGGCCATCAAGGCGAGGCGCGCGCCTTGTGCGATCAAATCATTCGTCAGCAGCTCGCCGCTTTCGATGATGACTTTCAGCGTCAGCGGCCGCGTTGCGTGGCGCACTTCGGCCAGGAATTCGGCACATTCGACCGCCTGCCCCTGCATCAAAGCGCGGTAAGGCAAGACCACATCGACCTCGTCGCCGCCGGCGGTGGCAATCTCTTGCACATCGGCCAAGGTGCGCGCCAGATTCAAATCACCGGCGGGGAAGTTGGCCACCGCCGCGACTTTGATATGGGCCGGCAACAAGGCACGCGCCTGGGCCACAAAACGCGGCCAGACACAGACGGCCGCGACCGGGCCAAACGGTGTCTGGGCGCGGGTACAAAGTGCTGCGATATCGGCCGGGGTGTCGCCGTCATTCAAGCTGGTCAGATCCAGGCATTGCAAGGCCTGCTGGGCCGCTTTTTTCATCAAACTCTCATCCATCATCAAGCCACCGGCTGCAAGGAAGGCAAGTCGGCCAAGCCGGCCACCACAGCGCCCAGGAAGCTGGCGGCGCGTTCGCCCGACAGGCTGGCTTGCTGCAGCGTCAAGGCATGGGTCAGCGCCTCGGCCGACAGGCCGGCGGCCATATTGGTCATCAAGGCCAGGCCCATCACGCGCAGGCCGGCGTGGCGGGCCAGAATGGTCTCGGGCACGGTGCTCATGCCGACGGCGTCCGCGCCCCAGGCGGCGAACATGCGGATCTCGGCCGGGGTTTCGAACTGCGGACCCAACGCCCAGCAATACACGCCCTCGCCCAGCATCAGGTTTTGCGCTTGTGCGACCTTCTTGGCGTGCGCGCGCAATTCAGCGTCATAGGCATGGCTCATGTCGACAAAGCGCTCGCTGCCCTGCTCGCCCACCAGCGGCGAGCGCTGCGGCGCATTGATATGGTCGCTGATCAGCATCAGGCTGCCGGGGCCCATATTCGTGCGCAAAGAGCCCGAGGCATTGGTCTGCAAGAGCACTTGCACGCCCCAGCGCTTCAAGCTGCGCAAGGCGCCGGCCATGCCGGTGCATTCGCCGCTCTCATAGGTGTGAGCGCGGCCGCGCAACATCACGACGCGCTGCGCGCCTATGCTGCCGACAACGATCTCGTTGACATGACCTTCAACCTTGGGCTGCGGGAAAGCGGCCAGCTCGGCATAAGACAGGTGCTTGGCGTCCTGCACCAAACTGACCGCGCCGGCCCAGCCCGAGCCCAGCACCACGGCCACGGCGGGGGCTGCGCCGAAAGAATCGTTCAGCTTGGCTACCGTGGCGTCGATCGCGATATTGAGGGTCTTGTTATCAATCATTATTTTTTAACTCCACTGACGGTGAGATGTTCGGGGCCGAAACTGAAGGGCAGCAATTCGCCCAGCGTCCATTGCTGTTTGATGCCGGATGTGTCGCCGGCAATGATGAGTAAATCTTGACCGGCGAATTCACGCAGCTTTTGCCGGCAGCCGCCGCAAGGCGTGATCACGTCCGGGCCGGGGCCGGTCACCAGCACGGCGGTGGCACGCTTGCCGCCAGCCATCACCATCGCGGTCAGGGCCGAGGCCTCGGCGCACCAACCTTGCGGATAAGCCGCGTTCTCGATATTGGTGCCGACATGGATGCGGCCCTGCTCGTCCAGCAGCGCAGCACCTACCGCATAGCCAGAATACGGCGAATGAGAATGTTCTCGAGCGCCCAAAGAGGCTTGCAGCAGCTGCGCTTGTACTTCTTGCGTGAGCTTCATTTCTTCAACGCTCCTTCACTTCAACGTTCTTTCACGTACGGCCGACCCAGTGCCTTGGGCGCCAGGGCCTGGCCGATAAAGCCGGCCAACAAAACAACGGTCAGCAGATAAGGCAAGGCCTGGATAAGTTGCACCGGAATCTCGGCACCGCCCAAGCCGGCCGGCAATCCATCGGGAAGACGGGCGCCCTGCATGCGAATCGCGACCGCGTCCAGAAAACCGAACAACAGGCAAGCGAACATCGTCGGCAGCGGACGCCACTTGCCGAAGATCATCGCCGCCAGCGCGATATAGCCGCGCCCTGCCGTCATATTGGGCGAGAAGGCCGCGTTCTGCGCCAGCACCAAGTAACTGCCGGCCAGGCCGCACAGCAGGCCGTTGATCATCAAGGCGGCATAACGCAGACGCGGCACGGACACACCGGCAGCGTCCACCATGGCCGGGTTCTCTCCCACCGCGCGCAGGCGTAGGCCCGGCTTGGTGCGCTCCAGAAAGAACCAGACGCCGGCCACCAGGGCAAAGGCCAGATAAACCAGGATGTTGTGGCTCAAGAGGCCATGGCCGATCACCGCGCCCAGCCAGGGGCCCAAATCCGCCACCGCGCCATCCAGCTCGCTCCAGGCCGGGATCAGGCCGGTCAGGCGCACATCCGCCGCTACCGGCGGGGTCTGCCCGCCCTGTTGGAACCAGGCAATGCCCAATACGACCGTCAGACCTGCCGCCACCATATTCAGCGCCACGCCCGACACCACCTGGTCGCCGCGATGCGTGACACAGGCAAAACCGTGGATCAAGGACATCAAACAGGCCACCGCGATCGCTGCCAGCATTCCCAAGCCGGTCGAATGGCTGACACTGGCGGCGGCCGCTGCAGCAAAAGCGGCGAACAGCATCTTGCCTTCCAGGCCGATGTCCACCACGCCGGAACGCTCAGCAACCAGGCCAGCAAGCGCGCACAACAAGAGCGGCGTGCTAACGCGCAAGGTAGACGCCAACACTGAGCCGATCAATATCTCATCCATGAGCTGGCTCCTTTGGCTTGAGGGCGGCATAAATGCGGCCGAACATTGGCGCACTGACGGTCGCCATCGCACCGGCAAACAAGACGATCAAACCTTGCGCCGTGACCACCATTTCGCGGCTGAAGCCGGGCAACTCGAACGAGACCTCAACACCCCCCTGATAGAGCACGCCAAACAGTAGCGAAGCCAGCACGATGCCGACCGGATGGTTGCGCCCCATCAGGGCGACCGCAATGCCCGTAAAGCCGGCGCCGGCGACAAAGTCCAGCGTCAGCTTGCCCTGCACGCCGGAGATTTCATTGACGGCCACCAAGCCCGCCAAAGCGCCCGACAAACCCATCGCAATCATGATCTGCCAGCGCGGCTTGATGCCGGCGCAATGCGCGGCGCGCGGCGCGCTGCCGACGGCACGCAAAGCGTAGCCGGCCGCACTCTTCCACAAAAACCAGTGCACAAAGAAGCAGGCCAGCAGCGCCAGCAACAGACTCAAGTTAAGCGGCGACGAAGGCAGCTCAAGGCCGAATTTTGCGGCGATCTCATGCAGGGCAGGCATGCGGGCCGACTCAGCAAAGACATCGCTCTCCACCGACATGCTGCCCTTGGGCCGCAGCCAGTTGACCAGCAAATACACATTCAGGCTGGCTGCCAGGAAGTTGAACATGATGGTGGTGATGACCACATGGCTGCCGCGCCAAGCCTGCAGCGCCGCAGGCACCAGGGCCCAGACCATGCCGAACAAGGCCGCGGCCAAGACCAGCAGAGGCAACAACAAGGCGGCCGGCAACAGCGGCCCCAAGGCCAGCGCCAGCAGGCCCAAGCCGATACCACCCAGCGTCGCCTGCCCCTCGCCGCCGATATTGAAGAGCCCACCGTGAAAGGCCACCGCGACCGCCAGGCCGGTGAACACAAAGCTCGTCGTGTAGTAGAGCGTGTAACCGATGCCGCGCGCATTACCCAGCGCACCCTGCAAGAGCACGGTGAGCGCTTGCAAAGGGCTCTGACCAATAGCTAACACGACCAGACCGGCGACGGCCATCGCTACACCCAAATTCCATAACGGCAAGAGGCCGACGTCGATCCAACGCGGCAGCGCGGCGGTTTGGTGCGCGCTCATGCCGAAGCCTTTTCATTCAAATCGGCTTGCGCTGCCATCAGCAGGCCCAAGCTCTTCTCGTCACAGTCGGCAATGTCTAACTCCCCAGTCACTCGGCCACCATTCATCACAATCACACGGTCCGCCAAGGCCAAAATCTCATCCAACTCGCTGCTGACCAAGAGCACCGCGCAACCGGCGTCGCGCAGGGCGCGCAACTGGCCGTGGATGAACTCGATTGCGCCGATGTCAACGCCGCGCGTCGGCTGGCCGACCAGCAAGACCGTCGGCGCTTGCCCAATCTCACGCGCCATCACCAGTTTTTGCTGATTGCCGCCGGAGAACTTGGACGAGCCCAGGTTGACGTCGCGCGGCCGCACATCAAAGCGTTCTTGCATTAGGGCGGTCTGCTCGCGCATCAAGCCTTGGTTCATGCCCAGCCCGGCCGGGCCGCTGCGATAGCTTGGCAGATTCTGATATCCGAGCACGGCGGTTTCCCAGGCCGGGAAGTTCATCACCATTGCGCAGGCATGGCGATCTTCGGGCACATGGGCCAGCTTCAATTCACGCGCCCTGCTCGGCGTCAGCCAATTGCCGGCGGCCGCATCAAAGGGACTGTTGTCGAGCTGCAAGTGGCCCGCCTCGGGCGCCAACATGCCAGACAGCACCTCCAGCAACTCGCTCTGGCCATTGCCCGACACACCGGCCACGCCGACGATCTCGCCGGCATACAAGCTCAGGCTCACGCCGGCCAGAGTCGGCACACCATTGGCGGCGCGCAGGCTCAAGTCGCGGGCTTGCAGGCGCAGCGCCTTTTGAGCGACGACGCCCTCGGATTCCTTGCGGCCCAAATTGACCTTGCGCCCGACCATGGCCTGGGCCAAGTCCTCGGCACTGGTGTCGGCGATTGGCGTGGTCTGCACGATTTGGCCGGCGCGCATCACGGTGACCGTGTCGCACAGCGCCATCACTTCCTTGAGCTTGTGTGTGATCAGCAAAATTGTCACGCCGCTCGCTCGCAAGCGCCGCAGCGTCTCGAACAGTTGCTGGGTTTCCTGCGGCGTCAGCACGGCCGTCGGCTCATCCAGAATCAACACGCGGGCGCCCCGGTAAAGCGCCTTCAAAATTTCCAGGCGCTGCAACTCGCCGACAGGCAGATCGCCGACCAAGGCGTCCAACCTCACATGCAGGCCGGTCTCGGTCATCAAGGCTTGCAGCTTGGCCCGCACCTTGCGCGCGCCGCTGGCCAAGAAGAAGCCGGGCTCCGCACCCAGCATCACATTGTCCAGGCAGCTCAAGGTATCGACCAACATGAAGTGCTGATGCACCATGCCGATGCCCAGGGCGATGGCCTGTTGCGAGTTGCCGATATGGACCGGCTGCCCCGCCACTTCAATCGAGCCCGAGTCGGCCTGGTAATAGCCATAGAGAATGGCCATCAAGGTGCTCTTGCCCGCACCGTTCTCGCCCACCAGGCCATGCACCGTGCCGGCAGCCACGGTCAGGCTGACCTCGCGGTTGGCCTGCACCGCGCCAAAGCGCTTGGAGATCGCAGACAGGCGCACGGCAGGTGCCACAGCGCCCTGGCTTGCTGAACGTTTCATCAGTACTTGCAGGCGCCGTCAGCCATATAGTCAGCGACGCGAATCTTGCCCGCCACGATGTCGGCCTTGATCGCATCGACCTTGGCCTTCAAGGCCGGCGTGACCAGCTTGGCATTGTGTTGGTCCAGCGCATATTCAACGCCGCCGTCCTTCAGGCCCAGCGTCGTGGTGCCGGGCTTCCAGCCCTTGAGCACGTTATAGACCGCCACATCGACGTTCTTAACCATTGAGGTCAGCATGGTGCCGGGCTGCAAATGGTTTTGGTTGCTGTCCACGCCGATGGCCAAGCGGCCGGCATCCTTGGCAGCCTGATAGACGCCAGAGCCGGTGCCGCCGGCGGCGGCAAATACCACATCCGAGCCCTTGGCAAACTGTGCCTTGGCCAACTCACCGCCGCGCGTCGGGTCGTTCCAGGCGCTCGAGGTCGTTCCTGTCATATTGGAGAACACCTCGGCCTTGGGGTTGGTAGCCTTGGCACCCTGCTCGTAGCCGCACTGGAATTTGCGAATCAAGGGAATGTCCATGCCGCCGACAAAACCAACCTTGCCGGTCTTGCTGGCCAACACGGCCATCGCACCGACCAGATAGCTGCCCTCATGCTCCTTGAACAGCAGCGACTGCACATTGGGCAGCTTGACCTCGGCATCGATGATGGCGAATTGGGTCTTGGGGAACTCTTTGGCGACCTGCTCCAGCGCCGAGGCTTGGGCGAAACCAACACTGATGATGGGGCTGGCGCCACGCTCGGCCATGCGGCGGATGGCCTGCACGCGCTGCGTGTCGTTGCTGATCTCGAACTCGAGATAGGGCTTGCCGGTCTCTGCCTTCCAGCGCTCGACGCCCCGGTAAGCCGACTCATTGAACGATTTGTCGAACTTGCCGCCCATGTCAAAAATCACCGCCGGCTTGGTCTGGGCCTGCGCGGCCAGCGCCAACAATGACAAAGCCAGCGCCAGGGCTGTGCGAGCAGGAGGTGCAAACTTCGGGGAAGCAATCATGGCTTGGAGCTTTGGCTAAAAATCATCTGCGCGAAAATCGGCAGAACAGGCATGCTCAGGCGGACCCGAACAAGGACCGTGCATTGTAGGAAATTTGCAGGTCTTCCCGTCTAAAGGAAAACGCTAAACGTTTGCGCACTCGATTTTGTGCGGAAAAACAGCGGTTTTTAGCTTATGCACTTTTGACCTGCACCCTTGCCCCGCGCCTGTGCCGCCCACCTACCAACAGCGACCAACACAGACCAGCATTGGCCGAACTTGGCAAAGTTTTGGCAATCTTTCAGCCAAGCGGCGGCCTTGTCTTGTTGAAGTCGAGGCCAGCAGTTCGGACAGCCCCAAGGGGTTTGCATAGGTCTTGACGCAGCTTCGCTCAAGTACAGTTCGAACTCGGCGCGTAGCCCCCTTCGCCATTCAGGTCCCCCTGACGACTTTTCAACGCATGCGACCTATTACGATTCTCTGCTTGGCCCTCGCCTGCAGCGCCCAGTCCTGGGCGCAGGACAAGCCATTGGACTTGACCTCGTTGCCGTTTGAGAAACTCACTCAAACAGACGTGATCACCGCGTCCAAACTAGCCAAGCAAGTCAGCGATTCACCTTCGGCGGTTTCGATCGTGACCGCTGCCGATATCCGAACTTTTGGATATCGCACCTTGGCCGACGTCATCAACAGCATGCGCGGGCTCTACACCACGTTTGATCGGCGTTATGAATATCTGGGCGGCCGAGGTTTTGGTGCACCGGGTGATTATGTCGGCCGCATCATGGTATTGATTGATGGCAGCGCCACCCAAGACAATCTCTACAACCAAGCCTATATTGACAACTCGGGCTTGATTGACCTCGAATTAATAGACCGGGTTGAATATGTACCCGGCACCGGCTCGGTCACTTACGGCAACAATGCCTTGCTGGGGATTATCAATGTCATCACCAAAAAAGGCAGCGATTTCAATTCAGCCCAGCTGGCCGCTGACGTTTTCAGCCATGGCGGCCGCAAAGAGCGGCTGAGCTTCGGCAAGAAGTTGGACAACGGCCTGGACCTGTTGTTCTCGGCGTCTTGGCTCAAGAGCGACGGGCAAGACTTCTACTTCCCTTACTTTGACACTCCCAAGCAAAACAATGGTTGGGCCGTCGGTCAGGATTTTGAAGAGGCTCGGCGCCTGTTCGCGAAAGTGGAATTCAATGGTTTGAGCCTGCAGGCCGCCAGCGTGACCCGAACCAAGGCCTCCCCCCTACCAAGACGCGAGGACGCTTTCAACCGAATCTACCATTTGGTCGACGAGACCAGCCACGCCAGCGCGAAATATGACTTCAATATCAGCCAGGATTTCAAATCGGTTTCGCGCCTGTACTACGGCCTGTACGAAGATAAATCGATTCGCGAATATGGCGCCATAGACCCCAAGGAGCAATTCAGGCAAAACCAGCATGAAGGCCGGTGGTGGGGACTCGATCAAAAGTTTGCACTGACCCGCTTTACCGGGCATACCTTGGTTTTTGGAGCCGAGTACCGGGATGATTTCAAACAAGTATTTTCTCCGGTGGCGCTGGACGCCAAATTTCAAAAACAATTCGTTTATTACCGCTACCCCTATACCAACAGGACTTACAGCCTGTATGCCACCGACGAGTTCACTGTCAGCGACAAGCTCAGCGCCAATGTCGGCCTGCGCTATGACAAACCCAATGCCATCGACTGCTCGGTCGAACCTTGCATTCGCTATGCCCACAAGGCCGCCATCAGCCCGAGGCTGGCGCTGACCCTGCAGGCCGACACCGAGACCACCATCAAGGCGTCCCACAGCCAGGCTTTTCGCCTGCCCAACCCCTACGACGTCAGCTCTTCCAAGCAATCGGACTTATTCAAACCCGAGCATGTCAGCGCGTCAGAGTTGGTGCTGCTACACGACGTGAGCCCCAAGCTGCGCTTGACCGGATCGGTCTACCACTATGTCTTGTCTGATCAGCACTATGTGGCGTCAGCCAGCGGCGCCGATGTGTTCGATGGCCAGAGCAAAACCAAGGGTTTGGAAGTGCAGATCGACCAAAGCTGGGCCGGCGATGTGCAGCTGCGCGCCAGTGCCGCTTGGCAAGACGCCACGGACTCCGAGGGGTTGCGACTGGTCAATTCGCCGCGCAGCTTGGGCAAGGTCAATCTCAGCTGGCCGGCGCTCGACAACATCTTGCGCATAGGTTTGGAAGCCCAGTACCTGGGCTCTCGCATCACCAAGGAGTTGCGCAACTCAGACAACGTCATGGTGCGGCCGGGCCGCCCAGTGGGCGGCACCAGCTTCTTCAATCTGACGCTGACCTCCGCGCAGCGGTGGAACGGTGTCGGCGCCTCCCTCAGCATCAAGAACGCATTGAATCGCCAATTTGAGGTGCCGGCCTCGGTGGTCCGGAACACGCGCGAAGGCATGGCGCTTGACACCATGCAGATGGACGGGCGGACTTATTGGCTGCAAGTCAGCTGGGACTTCTGGAAATAAGGATGAAGCGCCTTTTGCTGTCGAAGCTGAGATTGCTGCTGCCGGCCTTGCTGCTGGGGGCCGGTCTGAGCTCGACCTTGTGCCCGACTGCGAGGGCGCAAGCCGTACCCGAGTACGCCATGAAGGCCAGCTATCTTTACAACTTCATGATCTTTGCCGAATGGCCCAATTTGGACCCCCAAACGCCACAGGAAGGTCTGACGCTTTGCGTGCTGGGTCAGGACAGTTTCGGCGAGGCCTTGAGCAGTCTCGAAGGCAAGAATGTCAACGGCCGGCGCTTGTCGGTCAGCCGCATGAACGGCTTGGCCGGCATCAAAAAATGTCAGCTGCTCTTCGTCACCGAGCAAGAGGCACCCAATATGCAAGCCATCCTGAAACACTTGGCGGACGCGCCGGTGTTGACGGTGGCCGATACGCCGGTGGCAGCCGGTGCGGCAATATTGTTGTCGCTGGACGGCAAACGACTGGTGTTTGATGTCAATATCCAGCGGGCCAAAAAGGTCGGCATCGTTTTGTCGTCCAAAGTCTTGCAATTGGCCAGAAGCACGAATTGACGCCCCACCCCTGCCCGCCTATCCAACCCGACCCTGAAGCAACGGTGACAAGTCCTCAGACCAGCACAGCCCTGAATCAGGCCAAGCAGCGCTCCTTGGTCACGCGGCTTGAGCGCATTCTTGCAGCCGCTCTCGCGGCAGCCTTGGCCATCGCGCTGCTGCTGACCTCCGCGCAGGAGGCCGTGATGCAGCGCGCCGCCGTGATCGACGGCAGCCAAGCCTGGCTCAATACCCTGGCGGTGCAAGCGGCGTCTCCGCTGGTTTTTGATGACGAGAAGGCGGCCGGTGAAATCTTGCGCGCCGCCAGCATCTATCCCGGTCTGCAGTCGGTCTACATCTTGCGCGTCAACGGCAGCATCATTGCCAGCCACCTGGCCAGCGCAAACATGGGTTTGAGCAATGCCGAGTTGCAACTGCAGCGCGAATCCCGCCTGTTCGAGAACTCGCTGATCTTGGCCGCACCGGTGATGCTGTCGGATGCTCGCGTGGGTACGCTGGTTGCCAAGGTGGATTTGGCGCGGATGTGGCAATCCATTCTTCATTTCGCCCTGGCCCTGGTGCTGACGCTGGGCCTCTCCGGTGCCGCAGCCCTGCTTTTGGCACGCCGCTTCTTGCGCCGTGCACTGACCCCCATCACCGGCCTAAAGCAGGTCATGGAAGAGGTGTCACAACGCGAAAAGTTCACCGTTCGCGCCCAGGTGGTGGCCAATGACGAGGTCGGCGCGCTCAGCACGGTGTTCAACCGCATGCTCGACCAGATCGTCAAACGCGACAGCCAGCTGGAGGACAGCAACAGCCGCTTGCTGGCCCTGAAAGATGCGGCCGAACAGGCCTCGACTCTGAAGAGTGCTTTCCTGGCGATGATGAGCCATGAGTTGAGAACGCCGCTGGCCGGTATTTTGGGCATGCTCAAACTTGGCTTGCGCGGGCAGATGGAGCCGCTCGCGCGTGAGCGCGTTGATTTGGCCAGCAAGAATGCGCAGGCCTTGCTGCAGATCGTCAATGATTTGCTCGATGTTTCCAAGATCGAGGCGGGCAAGCTCAAGCTGGAAACGGTGGACTTTGCCTTGCGGCCCTTGCTGGACGACGCCATGCAACTGCTGAACGAGCGAGCTGTAAAAAAAAGCATTCGGCTGGAGCTGCACCTGGACCCGCAAATACCGGATTACCTGCAGGGCGACCCGACAAGGCTGCGCCAAGTGCTGTTGAATCTGGTCGGCAACGCCATCAAATTCACCGAACGCGGCGGTGTCACCGTGGCCGCCAGCTTGAGCAGCCCCGAGCGCTGCGACGCGACCGGGCCTGGGCCCGCGCAAGTATCGATTTACTTCGCCGTCCAAGATTCAGGCTTGGGCATCAGCGAGGAGGCTCAGGGACGGCTATTCCAGAAATTCGAACAGGCCGATATGTCAACCACGCGCAATTTTGGCGGCACAGGCCTGGGCCTGTCGATTTGCAAGCAGTTGGTGGAGTTGATGGGCGGGCGCATCGGCCTGCAAAGCAGCCTAGGCGCGGGCAGCACCTTCTACTTTGAAGTGCCATTTGCACTTGGGCAAGAGCCGCAGCAAGTAGCCGAGCAGGATTTAGTCCCCCATGCCCATGCCCTGCATGTGCTGGTGGCCGAGGACGCGCAGACCAATCAGTTGATCATCAAGGCCCTGCTCAACGATATGGGCCACACCCTGACCTTGGTGAACAACGGCGAGCAGGCCTTGCAGGCGCTGACCCAGGAGGCCTTTGACCTGATCTTGATGGATGGTCGCATGCCGGTGATGGATGGGCTGGAAGCGACCGGCCATATCCGCGCCGGGCGTTGGCGCGAGCTGGTGTTCCCTGAGCCGCAGATCCCCATCATTGCCTTGACGGCCAATGCTTCGGAGCAAGACCGAGCGCGCTTCCTGAGCAGCGGCATGGCCGGTTTTCTGAGCAAGCCCATCGACGAGCGAGCGCTGCATCAGGTACTCGCCGACGTTATTGAAGCGCGGCGCATCCAAGGTCGCCCACTCAAGCCGCGCAATGCGCCGCCTGAGCTGCCACGCGATCAGCCCAATGATCAGTCTGAGCAAGGCCCACACATCCCAGCAAGCCCTTTGGCGCCGAGCAGCCTCGCCACCCCGGTCAGCAAGCAAGAGATTCGAGCGCAGCGCGTGCGCGAACTGAAGGGGCAGATGTTGAGCGCCTTCAAGGAGCAATGGCCCTTGCGCCTGCAGGAAATCGAAGCCGCGATCACCCAAGCCGACTGGCCTGCGGCGGCCACCACCGTGCACGGCATCAAAGGCTGCCTGGCCTTCATCGAACCCCAGGGGCGCAGCTACGACTTAAGCGATGAACTTGAGCGCTTCGCCGATTTGCGCCAAGGGGAACAATTTGCCGCCGGACTTGAGCAACTCAAGCTTGCGCTTGATCAAACATTGAGTCAGCCAAGTTCCTGAGCGCCGCCCGGCATGGGTACAATGCGAATAATTCTTGATTGCATTAAACCCACTTCAAAATCCATGACCCACGAAGCCCCAGACAGCCTGGCCGAGGCAGCGATTGGCGCGGCGCTCAGCGTCGTTGGCGTGAGCTCACCCAGCTATGCCCCCGAATGGGCCGAATGGCTGGAAGAGCTGGGATTTTTGCCCGGTGAAGCGGTGCGGGTGATGGCGCGCGGCCAACCCGGCGCAGACCCCTTGGTGGTGCGCATCGGCCAGTCGACGTTTGCGCTGCGGCGAGCCGAAGCGGCCTGCATCACCGTCTTGAATGAAGGAAGCCTCGGTGCGTGAAGCCGTCATCCATCTGCACCCGAGCGGCCCCTTGTTGGCGCTGGTAGGCAACCCGAACTGCGGCAAGACCGCCCTCTTCAACCGCCTGACCGGCAGCCAGCAAAAAGTCGCCAACTATGCCGGCGTGACGGTCGAGCGCAAGGAAGGACGCCTGAGCAGCGCGGCGGGCAAGAGCCTGCGCCTGCTGGACCTGCCCGGCACCTACAGCTTGCATCCGCGCTCGCCGGACGAGCGCGTCACCTGTGATGTCTTGGCCGGCCGTGCGCGCGGCGAGAAGCGACCCGATCTGGTGATTTGCGTGCTCGACGCAACCAATCTGCGCCGCACCTTGCGCCTAGTGCTGGCGGTCAAGCGCCTGGGCCTGCCCTGCGTGGTGGCGCTCAATATGACTGACTTGGCCGACCGCCGCGGCATCCATATCGACGCCGACAAGTTGGCCGCGGCCATCGGTGTGCCGGTGATTCGCACCGTGGCCACACAAGGCCTTGGCGTGGACGAGCTGAAGTTGCTGCTCGATCAGCGCGAGGTCTGGTCGCCGGCTGCTGAAGCCTTGCCCGAGCTGAACGCGGCCAGCGCGCCGGCAGGGCATCAAGCCAGCGACCACGCCGCCGTGCGGCAGATCTTGCAGGCGCTGGACCTCGACCAAGTCTTGCCGCACTTGCCCAGCGACCGGATAGACCGGGTCTTGCTGCACCCCGTTGCCGGCCCGCTGATCTTGATGCTGGTGTTATTCCTTTTGTTCCAAGCGGTGTTCAGCTGGGCCGAATGGCCCAAAGATCAAATCGAGGCAGGCATGGCTTGGCTGGGGCAACAGGCCTCGGGCCAGCTGCCAGACGGCTGGTTGCGCAGCTTGATCGTCGACGGCTTGATCGCCGGTGTGGGCGGCGTGCTGGTGTTTTTGCCGCAGATTCTGATTCTTTTCTTCTTCATCCTGGTGCTGGAAGAGTCGGGCTACTTGCCGCGCGCCGCCTTCTTACTCGACCGTTTGATGGGCAGCGTGGGCCTGTCCGGGCGCAGCTTCATCCCCTTGCTGTCTAGCTTTGCATGCGCGATTCCCGGCATCATGGCCACGCGCAGCATCGCCAACCCGCGTGACCGTTTGGTCACCATCATGATTGCCCCGCTGATGACCTGCTCGGCCCGCTTGCCGGTCTATGCCTTGTTGATTGGGGCCTTCATTCCGCAGCGCCTGGTATGGGGTGGCTTCGAGCTGCAAGGTTTGGTCTTGCTGGGGCTCTATCTGGCCGGCATCTTGGGCGCCCTGGCCGTCGCCTGGGTACTCAAACGCTTCACTAGCGGCAGCCAAGTGAGGCCACTGATGATGGAACTCCCGAATTACCACTGGCCCAATCCGCGCAATGTGATGATTGGCCTGTGGCAGCGGGCCGCTATTTTCATCAAGCGCGTCGGCGGCATCATCTTGTGCCTGACCTTGCTGCTGTGGGCGCTGTCGAGTTTCCCCGGCAAACCGGACGGTGCCACCGGCGCGGCCATCGAGTACAGCGTGGCCGGCATGCTCGGGCGCGGCCTGGCCCATGTGTTCGAGCCGATTGGCTTCAACTGGCAAATCAGCCTGGCCTTGGTGCCCGGCCTGGCAGCGCGCGAGATCGCCATCAGCGCCTTGGGCACCGTCTATGCCTTGTCGGCCGGAGCCGAGGACGCGGCCCAAGCCTTGACACCGCTGATCGCGCAGAGTTGGAGCCTGCCGACCGCTTTGTCCTTATTGGCTTGGTTCGTCTTCGCGCCCCAATGCCTGGCTACTTTGGCGGCGGTGCGTCGAGAAACCGGCGGGCTGCGCATGCCGCTGGTGATGGCCGCTTACCTGTTCGGCCTGGCCTACTTGGCGTCCTTCGTCACCTTCAGGCTCAGCACATGGCTGCTGAGCTAGGCAGCTCAATGCATCATTGAGCGAATGGAGCCACACACGCTCAACAAGGCCGGCCCATCCATGCGCCCGATGATGTTGCGGATCACCCCGCCCATCAGCTGCTGCACGCCGACCATGCCGAGATTGGCCGACTGCTGAATCACAAAGCCGGCCTTGGCTTGTTTTAGTGGGGCGAGGAAATAGAAATCCATGCCGGCAGTCATCAACACCACGACCATATCGGCCAAGGCTGCCCGGTGCTCGCCGGGCGCATCCGCCTGCTCCATCGCAGACAGCACCTTCAGCGTCTGCTTGCGCATGGCCTGGCTGTGCATAAAGCGCAGCGAAGGCTGGGTCGACGGCTCTTCAAGGGCTTGTGGGGCCGCCTCCTCACTTGCCGCCGTACCCCGCTTCAGGGGCTTGGACGCCTTGGCCGTAACGGCCGCCTTGCCTGTCTTGGCCGTCTTGGTAGGAGCAGCCGTTCTTACGCTGGAAGCGGCGGAGGATTTGCGCGGAGTTGAGGTCACCATGAACCGGATAATAGCCAGCAGCTTCAACATTTCACGCAAAGCGGCATGGGCCGCGCGGCCTGCGGCCGACACTCGGGTTTACGCCGATAGTCAGCAAGCACCAAACACAGATTTTTCTCGAAAACTCTCCCTACAATCCGCGCAGTCGGCCGCCATGCTCGGTCGCGTCCATTTGCACACCGACACATCGAAAGAAACCCATGAAAATCTCCAAGCTGATGGCCGCCCTCTTGTTGCCCTGCGCCTCGCTGGCCTTTGCAGCACCCGTCAAATACATCATCATCGACCACTCGACCGCGCCCTGGATGGATCAAGCCAGCGCCGAAGCGATCTGGTTGAAGGCCCCCACGGCCAAGTTCGTCAAGCTCTTTCCCGCCAAAAAATGGGGCTTTCTGAGCCAAGTCGAAGGTGGCATTGATGCGAACAAGACTTGCGTGATCACCGCCCGCACGCTGATGCTGCCGGTCAAGGGCAAGGATCTGCTGTTCAAGCCGGCCAAGAGCGCCACCACATTTGGCTCGCAAGCCAATGCATCGGTGGAACAGTGCAAAGCCTTGGCTTCAGCCAAGTTGGACGAAGCCGTGCAGGCGCTGGGTTCGGCGCTGATACCCAACTAAGGTCTGCGCCGGCACTCAGGCCGGCACTGTCTGCAAGCAGCCTTTGGACCTGGCTGCCTCCCGCACCCGCTGTTTCTTACCGAGCAGCGGGTGTTGTTCTTTCTGCACTGACCTCGTGCCTGCAATCGGGGGCTGATTTGTGTCCACTCGGGGCACCGCCACAGGCTAGACTGCTTCGATGGAGCCTTCCCCAAGCAGCCGTGCCCGCGTCATCGACGTTTTGCGTTCAAGCTCGGTATTTGGTGCGCTCCAGACCGAGATCATTGAGGCCTTGGCCGACGCGATGACGCTCAAGAGCGTGCACGGTGGCGAAACCGTGATTCACGAGGGCGCCGCATCCGACTGCATCATCTTCGTGATCAGCGGCGGGCTGCGGGTTTCACGCCAGGGCACCGACGGCCAACTGCTGCTCTATAACCAGATTCAGCCCGGCCAAAGCATTGGCGAATTGGGAATGATCCTGGGCCAGGCGCGCGCCCAAGATGTCACGGCCGTGCGCGATTCGCGCTTGGCCCTGCTGAGCCGCCAAGCATATGAGCGGCTGCTGCAATGCTTCCCGCTCGAGCTGTCGCAGGTTTTCCTCAAGGCGGTCTATGACCGCATGCGCAATGCACCCGACCCGGCCGATCGACATCTGGCCCAGACTTTTGTGCTGCTGCCGCTTCAACACCAGCAACAACACGGGCAGCAAACAAGCCTGGGGCAAGACCTGACCCTGGCATTTGCAAAGCATGGCCGGGTGGCGCACCTTCAAGCTGCTGCCGATGGCAGCAAGCTATTGCTGAATGGCCAAGCCGTGCCACGAGAAGCCCTGCCGCGCATCGAGGAAGAGCATGAGTTCATCCTGTACGAGAGCTCGGGCGAAGACTGCGCTTGGACCCGCTACGCCTTCAGACAAGCCGATCAAGTCGTGTTTGTGGCCGATGCCGAGGCCGACCCCAGGCTTGCCGATATCGAGTTGACGCTCTGTCTGGAACCCGGCTATTTGCTCAAACGCCGTCACTTGGTGTTGCTGCACAGCCCCGCGCAAGTGCAAGCTGTGCCGCCAGCGCCCTGGTTGTTGGGGCGTGATGTCGAACGCATTTACCCGCTGCGCCGGGGCAGGCTGGGAGACTCGGCCCGCTTGGCGCGCTTTCTGACCGGTAGCGCCGTCGGCATCGTGTTGGGCGGCGGCGGTGCGCGCGGTTTCGCGCATCTGGGGGTCTTACGTGCCTTGCAGGAATGCGGGCTTGCGGTTGATCTGATCGGCGGCAACAGCATGGGCGCCTTGATCGGTGCGCAATACGCGCTAGGCCATGATTTGGCCGATATCCTGCGACACACGCAGCGCTTCGCGGCCGGCGGCGAAAGGCCGACCCTGCCCTTGGTATCGCTGGCGGCTGGGCGCCGGGTCGAGCGCGACCTCAAGCGCATGTTTGGCAGCGCTCAGATTGAGCAACTCTGGCGTCCTTATTTCGCGGCAGCCTGCAATCTGAGCCTGGGCAATACGCAGGTGCTGGACGCCGGCCCGCTGTGGAAGGCCGTGCTGGCGAGCAACTCCCCGGCCGGCCTGCTGCCGCCGGTATTGATGCGAGGCGCCTTGCTGGTGGATGGTGCCATTCTGGACAACGTGCCCGTTCAGGCGATGCGCATGCGCCTAGGTACCAAGTTAGAAAGGCGGCGTGGCAACGGTTTGATCATCGCGATTGATGTGGATGTGCGTGCCAATCTGCTTGCCGATCACGCGCTCAAGCGCCTGAGCGCCTGGAGCACCCTCAAGTCAAAATTTTCTACCCGCGCGCCGGTCTCCCCTGGGATTGCCGAGATTCTTTACAGCGCCAGCCATGTGGGCAGCATGAACCAGAGAGTTCGCACCATCGCACAGGCTGACCATTATTTGGAACCGCCGGTCGGTGAATATGCCCTCATGGCCTACGGGCGAGGTGCCGATATTGCCGAAGTTGGTTACCGCTATGCGATGGAGAAAATTGGCCAATGGGATCTTCCCAAGCAGTCAGACCAGCCCCGGGCTTGAAACTCGATTTGTCCCTCAGCCAACGTGAGGTTTGGCTCGATCAGCGCGCTTGGCCGGGCAGCACACATCTGCACATTGGCGGCGCCGGCTTCCTTGTCGGGCCACTGGATGTGGCACGCCTGCAGCAGGCCTTGCTGCTGCTGGTGGCGCGCCATGCCGCGCTGCGCCTGGCCCCTCACGCTGACGGCACACAATGCCTGCTCAGCCACTTCGAGCCGCAGCTCGACTTGATCAGGCTTGATGCCAGCGACGACCCACGTGAAAGCATGCGCGCCTGGTGGCAGCAAAGCATGCGCCAGCATTTCGAGTTAGACGGCCAGCCTCCTTGGCGCTTCACCCTGCTGCGGGCCAACGATCTGCTGCATGGGCTGACGATTCAGTTTCACCACCTGGTCATGGACGGCTGGGGCACCACCCAAGTGATGCGAGCCTGGAGCGAAATCTACGCGGAGCTGGGTTCAGACTCAGCCCCCACGGCATTGCCAGCACCCAGCTACCAAGACTTTATTGCCGAGTCTGTGGCCTACCGAAGTTCGGTGCAATTTGAGCGAGACGCCAGCTACTGGCAGCAACAGCTCGGCGAACACCTCGCAGGGAAGCAAAAAAGCCTGCTGGACGGCGCCTTGATTGCATCGCGCCAAAGCCAAGGCCAAGGCCAGCTAAGGCGCCAAGCCCTGCCCGAAGCCGATGTTTTCAAACTGCCTTTGCCCAGGCCCGCCTACGACCGCTTGGCGGCCAACGCAGAAGCCTCGGGGAGCAGCGTCTTTGCCTGCTTTTTGGCCGCTGTCGCGCTGTACTACGCCCGCCTGCTGGGCCGCTCGTCATTGCTGATCGGCGTGCCCAGCCTGAACCGCTCGGGCCGGCGCTACCGCGCCACGCCGGGTATGTTTGTCGGCGTTCTGGCGGTTCGCGTGCAGATTGAAGCCGGTGCGAGCGCGGCGGACTTGCTGCGCCATGTCAGCCAGCAAATACAGGGCGCGCTGCGCCATCCGCGTTACCCCTTGAGTGAGCTGAGTCATTCCTTACAGCTGATGCGTGCGGGTCGCGACAGTCTGCTCGACCTTGTGCTGTCTTTTGAGCGGCAAGACTACGCCTTGTCTTTCGGCGCGGCACAGCTGGTGGACTCGCGCCAACTCTTTGCCGGCGTGGCACGCTATCCGCTGGCGCTGACGGTGTGCGAGTTTGATGCCCAGGCCGACCCCGAGATGATTGTTGAAGCCAGCCAAGACTGCTTCGGGCCGGCTGAGCCGCAGCTTTTGGCGCGCAGGCTTTGGCACTTGACGCAGGCCCTGGCAGAGGCCTTGGCCCTGCACCCAAACCGCTCCCTTGAGGCCTTAGACATTGTCCCCTCCGAAGAGCGCTGGGCCTTGCTGGAAGGGCTGCACAAAGATCTCGCTCAGTTGGACGCGCCGCAAGCCTATATCGATCTTTTCGAGCATCAAGCCGCGCTGTGGCCGCAGCGCTGTGCGCTGGTGTGGGATGGCGGCAGCCTCAGCTACGGTGAGCTTGCTCAGCGGGTCGAAATGCTGGCCCGACGCTTGCGCGACTTGGGCGCTGCACGTAACAAGGTGGTGGCCCTGGCCATTGAACGCGGGCCTGAGATGGTGACCGCATTGTTGGCCATCTCTCGCGCCTGCGCCGCGTTCTTGCCGCTGGACCCGCAAGCGCCCACGGCTCGCTTAGCCGAGATCTTGGCGGACAGCGGCGCCGTCGCCTTGCTGTTGGACGCTTCGGCCACCCCCAATTTGGCGGCGCTGCACAGCCGCTGCCTGCCTGTGCGTGTGGCTTCAGACTCAGCGGTGGCGCCCTCGCAAGCGCAAGGGTTATGGGCGACAGCCAGCCCCGATGACTTGGCCTATGTCTTGTTTACCTCGGGCTCCAGCGGGCGGCCCAAGGGCGTGATGGTCGAGCACGGCGCCTTGTCACGGCGGCTGGCTTGGCTGTCCCGCGCCTGGGCGATCGACGCCAACGACCGCTCGGCCCAAGGCACACAACTGGTCTTTGACCCGGCGCTGATCGAGCTCTTGCTGCCGCTGACCCAAGGGGCCAGCATTGCGCTGCCGCCGCCCGGCAAGCTGCACCCGCAGCGTTTGGCGGACTTCATGCTCAGGCATGGCACGACCTTCAGCGCCCTGGTGCCCTCCAGCCTGCCCGGGCTCTTGGCCGGCTGGCATGGCAAGCCGGGGCTGAAGCTGCGTGTGGCCTGTTGCGGCGGCGAGGTCTTGGCGCCCGAGTTGGCCGCGCGTTTTGTGCGTGAAACCGGCGCACAACTGTTCAATGTCTACGGTCCAACGGAAGCTACCATCTTCGCCACCTCTTGGGACTGCACCCTTGATACGGCCGAAGCACAGGCGCCCGAATACGGCGCTGACTTGCCACTGGGTCGCCCGATCGACGATAGCCGCATCTATGTGCTGGGGCCAGGGCAAGAGCTGCTGCCCTTCGGCGCCATTGGCGAGATCTATATCGGCGGCGGCGCGCTTGCACGCGGCTACGTGGGCCGGCCCGATCTCGATCAGCAGGCCTTCATGGCCGACCCTTTTGCGGCCGGACAGCGCATCTACCGCAGCGGCGATCGCGGCTGGCTGGATGTCCTCGGACGCCTTCACTTCAGCGGCCGCATCGACCGCCAGATCAAGCTGCGGGGCTACCGGATCGAACCCGGCGATGTCGAGGCCGCTTGCTGTGCGCTGCCCGGCATAGAGCAGGCCGTCGTGCAAAAAATCGAGCTGGGCGGTCAAGCGCAGCTGCATGCATGGCTGGTCGGACGGCGCTGCGATACGCTCAAACTGCAGGCCGGCTTGCGGATGAAAGTGCCCGACTATATGCGGCCAAGCGGCTTCACCTGGCTGGATGCAATGCCCTTGACCGGCACCGGCAAGCTCGACTGCGCCGCCCTGCCGCTGCCGCTAGGCGAGCAATGCCAAAGTAAAAGCCTGCGCCCGCCCGCAACAGCGATGGAGCACAGACTGCTGGCCCTGTGGCAACAGGCGCTGAGCCCGCGGGATGGCAGCATGGCCAGCATACGCAGCATCGGCATGGATGATGACTTCTTTGAGCTGGGGGGAGACTCTTTGGCCGCGCTGAGCATCTTGGGCGCCATGGAAGACCAACTGGGCCGGCCCTTGCCGCTGCAGTTGATCAGCGAGCATCCAAGCATTGCGAGCCTGGCGCGGGTCTTGAGCCTGCCCATCGTCAGGCCCGGTGTTCTGCATGCGCTCAGCGATTCCTCGGCTGACACATCGGCCCCAGCGCCGGCCCTATTTCTGGCGGCTTCGGGCCATGGCGATGTGCTGCGGCTGAAGAACCTGGCCCAATCCCTGCAAGGTGACACACAGCTCTTCATGTTGCAGGCGCCGCTGTCCCCGGCACCCGCCACGATGGAGGAATTCGCCTCGCTGTACGCTGACTGCATCGAAGCCCAGACACAGACTGGCGATCAGGCCGTTTGGCTGGCCGGGTTTTCGGTCGGCGGCGTGACCGCGCTGGCCACTGCGCTTGAGCTGCAAAAACGTGGCCGCAAACCGCTGGGCTTGATGCTGCTCGACACCATTCATCCGGACGCGGTGTTTGGCGGAGCCACTTCTTGGCGCGCACTCGGCTGGCTGGTGAGCAAGCTGCATATGCAGGATCTGAGCATGAACGGGCGGCGACTCAGCGCGATGTTCAGCGACCCTGGCCTGATCAGCCAGGTGCTCGCTTTGCGGGGTCATCGCTGCCATGCGTTTACCGGCCCGGTGCTGCTGGTCAAATCAACCGGCTTGGCCAGTTGGAACCGATTCTTGTTTCAGGGCTGGCACCGCCTGATGCCCCAAGACATACAAACGCGGCTGGTCAGCGGCTTGCATGGCTCGATGTTTGAGGCTCAGCATGTGAACGAGCTGGCCGAGACGATGCGGCAGTTCTTGCTTCAAGCACAGGGCGAGAATGAGGCTGCATGAAGCAGACAAAAGACCTAAGCGCAGTCAAGCCAGGACCCGCGATCAAGCATCTCAAGCTACGCCTTGTGCTGTTGGCGCTTCTACTGGCGAGCCTGCTCGCCCTGGCCTGGATCTGGAGCGGCGGCAAGCTGGATCTCGCCGCTGGGCTGACCGAGTTGCGAAGCAGCGGCGCCGAACTCGGCCCTGGCTTGGCCATGCTGGGAGCCGCCCTGGGCCTCACGCTGGCGGTGCCGCTGTCGGTGCTGAGCCTGTTGTTGATCGCCGCCTTGGGGCCTTGGCAGGGCTTTGTCTGCAGTGTGGGTGCCGCCCTCTTGTCCTCGGCTGCCAGCCATGCCATCGGGCGCAGCCTGGGCCATCAAGCATTGCAAGGGCTGGCCGGCCCCAAGGTACGCCAAGTCAGCGAGCAGTTGGGCGGCCGTGGCGTTTGGGCCGTGATCACGCTGCGCTTGCTGCCCCTGGCGCCGTTTGCGGTCGTCAATATGGTGGCCGGCGCCACCCATATCCGGCTGCGTGACATGCTGCTGGGCACGGCCATAGGCATGACGCCCAGCACCTTGGTGATGGCCTTCTTCATGGAGCGCCTCTTGCTCGCCGTGCAGCAAGCGGGCCGCGAGGACTGGCTTTGGCTGGGTTTGATCACGCTGCTGGTCTTGCTGCTTGCCTTCGCGTTGGCGATGGGTTTGCGGCGATGGCAGCGGCGTCATCAAAGCTGATCGAAAATAGCGCCATGCCATTTAGATCCCTCACCTTGCCCCCGAATCTGAGCGGCCGCCTCTGGCTGAGCTCTATGCCTGGCCGCCTGGAGTCCTGGGGCGCGTTTCTCGACGAAGCCCGCCTGCGCAGCCTCAATCTGGTGGTCTGCCTGAACCCGCTGGAAGAGATTGCCGGCCTGTCTCCCGCCTATCACAAGGCTATTGCCGAGGGGCGGCTGCCGTTTCGCTGGCAGCATCTGCCGATGCGCGACTTCGGGCTGGGCGCCGACCCTGCCGCCTTTCGCCTAGGGGTTGAACAAGTGACGCATAGCTTGCAACTGGGGGAGCAGGTTTTCTTGCACTGTGCCGCCGGCCTGGGTCGCACCGGCACGGTCGCTGCTTGCGTCTTGAAGCAAGCAGGTTTGGACCGCGAAGCCGCGCTCAGCCACGTACGGGCGGCCGGATCCAACCCTCAGTCCGCCTTGCAATCGGGCTGGATAGACCAATTTTGAGCGGCACACAAGTTCTTGGGGTCGGCCTCGATGACGAAGGGCTTCGCGTCGATTTCTTGTTTGTCAACGACGCGCTGTTGCTGATCAACAAGCCGAGCGGTTTGCTGTCGGTGCCGGGCCGCGGCGAAGACAAGCAGGATTGCGCGATACACCGTGTGCAGCGCCTGTACCCCGAGGCCTTGATCGTCCACCGCCTGGACATGGCCACGTCGGGCCTGCTGCTGCTCGCACGCGGCGCGGCCATGCAGCGCGCCTTGAGCATGGCGTTCGAAGGCCGGCGCGTGCACAAACGCTATGAGGCGCTGCTGGCGGGCAACTTGCCCCTCCCCGACGCGGGTGAAGTAGACCTGCCATTGATCACCGATTGGCCGAACCGCCCGCGTCAAAAGATTGACCACCAAATCGGCAAAGCCTCGCTGACGCGCTACCGCGTGCTGTCGCGCTGCGCGCAACAGACGCGCGTGGAGCTGGAGCCGGTGACCGGCCGCACGCATCAGCTACGCGTGCACATGCTGGCATTGGGCCACCCCATCATCGGCGACACGCTGTACCGCGGCCAAGCCGCCCCGCGCATGTATTTGCACGCCCGCACACTCAAGCTGCCAGACTGGGATCTGAGTTTCGAGTCCCCACCGGAGTTTTGACACCATGACCTTGCCCACTGCCAACTTGCACCCTGCCGCCCTGCACTCGCCCGCCGCCGAGCGCAACAAACACGCCATCCTCGCCGCGCTGCTGCCCTTGCTTCCCGTCCAAGGCATAGCACTGGAAGTAGCCAGCGGCAGCGGCCAACATATTGCACATTTTTCCGCCCAAATGCCGGGCTGGAACTGGCTGGGCTCAGACCCGACGCCCGAAGGTCTGGCCTCCATTGCAGCTTGGCGCCCGCATGGCGCTGCACCCGTGAGAGTCGATGTCTTGCAAGCCGATTGGGCCCTGCCGCCCAGCCATCAGACGCTGGACGCCTTGTACTGCGCCAATATGCTGCATATATCGCCCTGGCAGACCTGTGCGGCCTTGATGCAAGGTGCGGCGCGCCACCTCGCGGCGACGGGGCTTTTGCTCGTCTACGGCCCGTTCTTACAGAGCGACGTGGACACCGCCCCCAGCAATCTGGCTTTCGACGCAGACCTGCGCGAGCGCAACCCGGCCTGGGGCCTGCGCCATCTGGACGAAGTCGCGGCTCAGGCCAAGGCCTGCCAGCTCAGCCTGCGGGATGCGATCAAAATGCCTGCCAATAATCTGCTGCTGGTCTTTGGCCGAATGGCGCCGGCCAGCGCCTCGACTCCTCCGAAAGAAACTCTATGAAACAGCAAGAGCTTTACATCGTCAGCGGCGCTTCACGCGGCATGGGCGAGGCGATCGCCCGCCAATTGCTGCATCCCGACCATGTCGTGATCGGGATCTCGCGCGGGCAAAGTGCCGCGCTGAATGAGGCGGCGCAGAGCGCTCAACTGATGCCAAACCTGATGCAGTGGCAATATGACCTGAGCCAGCCGCTGGCCGCCGCGCAGGCACTGCAAAGCTGGCTGGAGGCGCAAGCCAGCGGGCGCTTCAGCCGCGCCACTTTGATCAATAACGCCGGCCTCGTGCCCACACCCGGCCCGGTCGAATGTGCGTCGCTGCAAGACCTGTCGGCGGCAATTCGCGTCGGGCTGGAAGCCTGCCTGCTCCTGAGCAGCGCCTTCTTGCGCGGCACGACTGCCCTGGGCCGGCAACGGCGGATTTTGAACATTTCGTCCGGCCTGGGCCGCCGCGCCATGGCGGGCAGTGCGGCCTACTGCGCCGCCAAGGCAGGCATGGACAATCTCTCGCGCGCCATGGCCCTCGATGAAGCAGCCAAACCGGACGGCGCGGCAATCGTCTCCTTGGCGCCCGGCATCATCGACACGGAAATGCAAGCCCAATTGCGCAGCGGCGATCCAAGCAAATTCCCGGATCAAGCCGTGTTTGCTAACTTCAAGACCAGCGGGCAATTGCTAAGCCCTACAGCCGCAGCGGAAAAGGTTTTAAGTTATCTTGCGCGCGGGGACTTTGGTGCCACGGTACTTGCCGATGTGCGTGAACTTGATCTGCGCTGAGGCCCTTGAAAGCCGCCGCAGCAACCCCACCTTAACGCGACGGCCAATTGAGGCTTGGAGGAATTTTGTGAAACGATTTTTGATTTCTGCAATGGTGGCTGTTTTGGCCTTGGGCTTGACGACGTTTGACGCCGAAGCCAAGCGCCTGGGCGGAGGCGGCTCCTCCGGCATGAAGCGCACTGCCCCCCCTGCCGATGCGGCCAAGGGACCACCGGCACAGCAGGCCAGCCCCGCGCCCCAGCAAGCCGCTACGCCGGCAGCCGCCGCCGCCCCAGGTGCAGCCGCTGCTGCCGCACCCAAGCGCAACTGGATGGGTCCGATCGCAGGTTTGGCCGCAGGCCTCGGCATTGCCGCTTTGGCCAGCCATTTCGGCATGGGCGGGGCCTTGGCCAATGTGATGACCATGTTGCTGATCGGCGTGGCCTTGATGTTTGTGGTCGGCTTTGTGATGCGCCGTATGCGCGCCGCTAAGGAGCCCGCAGCACAAGGTATGCAGTACGCGGGTGCCGGTGCACCATTTCAGACTCAGCCACAGCAGCCAGTTGCTGCGCCGGTGAGCCCGCCAGCCGCGTTCACCGCAGCGCCGGTTGCGACCGCCGCTGCGACTGTACCCACAACTGCGCTCGCAAGTGACGGATTTGATAATGCCGGCTTCGAGCAACTCGCCAAACGCGTGTTCATACGCTTGCAAGCAGCCAATGATGCCGGCGACCAAGCCGACTTGCGCCGCTTCACCACGCCGGAAATGTATGGCGTGGTGCAACAAGAGCTGTTAGACCGCAAAGGCGCCATTCAGCGTACCGATGTGTTGCAGCTTGATGCCCGCGTGATTGAGCGTGTGCAAGAGCATGGCCAACAAATCGTCAGCGTGCGGTTCTGGGGCCTGATCCGTGAGCAAAGCGAAGCAGCGGCCGAAAACTTCGATGAGGTCTGGCACCTGGTCCGCCCGGTTGACGAAAGCCAGGAATGGGCGATTGCGGGTATCCAAGCTACGGCCTCGGCCTGATACGGGCCTTGGTAAAACCCTGAGCAAGAAATCAAAAGGCCCGTGTCAACGGGCCTTTTTTGTGCCGGCGTTGTGCCAGCTTTGCGTCTGTTTGCAGGTCAGAGATTGCGCCCACTGCGCGCCACTGCCTCATAAGCCTTCAGTTCCGCCGCCACCGTGCGTGGCGTTTGCTCATCCGCTGACCCTGGGTAACGTGCCAGGGTTGGGTGCATGAAGTCATAAGCTCGGCGTTCAAGCACGTTCACCGTGCCGTCCTGATTCGCATCTGCTTCATCGAACTGGTCTGTTTCGCTCGTCGCCCCTTGCTTGGCGGGGCTAGCGGATTTTTGCGTGGCGCTTGCTGCCGGCTGCGCTGATGCGCTGGCAGTGGCATTCTCGGCTCCCTCATTGTTTGCGGCAGCTTGGGACGCCAGCGCAGGCTCGGAGCGCTCGGCCGGCATTTGCGTCTTGGCTTGTGCCCATCGAGCGCCTTCACTCGAGATTTCTACCACGGCCGAATCCTGCTCGACCGTTGCCGCCGTCATGGCTTGAGGCGTTTCACGGCGCTTCAGTGACTCTTCACCGCTAGGGCGACTTGGAGCCGGAATTTTTTCAACGGCACCAGCTACAGCATTAATCATGGCAAACCTCCGCAAGAGAGACTTTGCTGGGCTGCGTCGGCACCTCGCTTGAGTGCAAGCAAGTCGGCTCGAAGCAGATCATGTGCATTATTTCGACTTCCACACCACGGACTTTAATCGCGCAGCGCACGGGCCGCCACTTTTTGCTATAAAAAACTACACGCTGGCTCGATGGCAGCGCGGCAAAACCCGTGTACAGAGCGATGGTCAAACCATTCAACCGACCAAATTGGCCAAGGTCAGCAAGGCCAGCAACAGCATCCACAGCACGACCGAACGCCAAATCAAACCGACCACGCTTTGCAAATGGCCCAGTTGTGGCAGTTGCCCCGGTGTTGAGCCATCGGCCAGGGTCGAATCCGAGTCCACACCAGCATCAAAGGTCTTGCTGCGATCCGGCGTGACACCCGGTGCGGCCACGCCGCCCAATTGAAGGCCCAGGGCCCCGGCAGCGGAGGCCAAAATAATGCCTTCGTTGGGATGCAGCCACAGGCCGGCATCGCGCCGCCAGCCGTTCACCGCTTCTTCGAAATTGCCCACGATGGTGAAACCCACCGCCGTGAAGCGGGCAGGCAGGTAGTCGATCAGGCCAAACAGCCGCCTGGACAACTGCATCAAGCGCAGATTGGTCGGCGCGTCCAAGGTGCGGCTCTTGAAGGCCCAGTAGCGGCTGACAAATTCGGCCATGCGGTACAGCACCGCGCCCGCCGGCCCGAGGCCTAAGGTCGATAGCACGACGAACCAGAAAAACACGCCAAACACATGGCGATGCGCGGCCAACAAGGAATGCTCAATCGCATGGCGCACCAGCTCGGTCCGCGGTAGCTCACTGGCATCCAGATGGCGCCACTCCGACAACAAGCGGCGCGCTTCCAAGTCATCACCGCGCTCAAGTGCGTCACGGATGTCGGTGAAGTAATGACTGAACTGCCTGAAACCCAGGGTCAGATACAACACCAACATGTCCAGGCCCAGGGCCAACAACAAGCTGAAGTGGCTAACGGTCAAATAGATCAGCACCGTCAACAGTGCAGGCCCGAGCACGGTGATGCACCAGACCACGGTGGCATGGTGCTCACGCCCTGCGTCAAAATTTCGCCCGGTCCAACGCACCCATCCAATCACGCCTTGATGAATGCCATTGCCATGGCGCAAAGGTTTCAGCTGTTCACACAGCAAAGCAAGCAGGACCGCAAAGAAGTTCATGGGCGGGAATGATAGCGGGCGAGCGGGCTCACGCGCTGAGGAAACGGTAGAAGTTGCGCAGCATCGCCGCAGTTGCACCCCAAATAAAGTATTCCTGAGCGTCAGCAGCTGACTCTTTGTTGCGCCATGGCATCGACAAGAACTGCCGTCGGTCGCCGGCGAACTCAAACACATGGTGCCGATGATGAGCCGGCGTCATCAAAAACTGCAGAGGCACTTCGAAGGCCTCGGCGACCTCACCTTCCTGCAGCTTCAGCTCAAACCCTGGCTTGACCAACGCGACCACCGGCGTGACTCGATAAGCCGTGACGGTGGTGTAGATAGGCAATCGCCCCAGCACCTCCACGAATGTTCGGGACAGACCAATCTCTTCCTCGGTCTCGCGCAGAGCGGTCGCTTCCAGTGACGCGTCTTGTGACTCGACCCGCCCGCCGGGAAGGCTGACTTGGCCGGCATGGTCGCGCAGATGGTCGGTGCGTCGTGTCAGCAACAAACGCAGGCCATCGTCATAGGCCACCAAAGGCAGCAGCACGGCGGCATCGGCCGGCTTGCGCCCCGGGAACAGCCCGCCATCCCCAAGCAATTCGGCTTGCCACATGGGCGGATTGGCAAAGCGCTCGCGCAAAGCCTCGGGCATCATTTGAGCCAATGCGACGGCCGGCAAATGTTCATCAACCGAGCTGCAGGGCACGGCTTGGGGATTCAAGATAGGGGGTCGGACCATGGCTCAGAGCATAGGGGAAAGTGCAAAAAACCTTTGGCACAGTGCACAGAAAAACCAAATCCACTACCCAGCAACGACAAAGCCGCCCTGAGGCGGCTTTGTCGTTGGGCGGCTGCAGCAAAACTCACTACAGCCGTGTTCCCGAATTTCGACCGGAGTCGAAATTCGATCAGCCCAATTTTTCCTTGATTCGAGCCGACTTGCCCGAACGATCGCGCAAATAGTACAGCTTGGCACGACGCACAGCACCGCGACGCTTGACCACGATCGAAGCGATCAATGGGCTGTACAGCTGGAACGTACGCTCGACGCCTTCGCCGTTCGAGATTTTGCGAACGATGAAGCTGGAGTTCAGGCCGCGATTGCGCTTGGCAATCACAACGCCTTCGAAAGCCTGCACACGCTTGCGTGTACCTTCAACGACGTTCACGCTGACAATCACTGTATCGCCGGGGCAATAGTCAGGGAATACCTTGTTCAGGCGAGCAACTTCTTCGTGCTCAAGGGTTTGGATCAAGTCCACAGAGTTCTCCTAATGATCATGGTGGCATCAACAAGCTAAACGGCCAACATGGCCGCCAATTTCCTGATTCCAGCCTGCACTTGCTGGGTGTACTGCGCAAAGTCAGCACGGTCCGACCACAAGCACTCAAGCCAAAATCGACCCACCAGAGGATCGAACAGCCGCCTATTATAGCAGAAAAGCCGGAGCCCTGCGAAAGTTTCAGCTCTTCGAGTCAGTTTTCGCCAGCTCACGCAAGAATCGCTCATCGCTCTTGCTCAGCGCACCAGCCTCGCGGGCCAGGTCGATCAACTCCGGCCTGCGCTTTTGGGTGATTTCAAGAGATCTTTCCCGGCGCCATTTGGCGATATTGGCATGGTGACCCGACATCAGCACCGCCGGCACCGGCAGACCCGTATCGCTAGCCCCCAAGCCAGTCAGGACCTCCGGGCGACTGTAATGCGGGCAGTCCAGCAGCCCGTCCGAAAAGCTATCCTGCTGATGCGATTGGGCATCGTTCAAAACGCCATCTTGCAGGCGTGCAATCGCATCCAACAGCGCCAAGGCGGGCAACTCGCCGCCCGACAATACAAAGTCACCCAAGCTCAGTTCCAGCGTAACATGACGGTCCAGAAAGCGCTGATCCATACCCTCGTAGCGACCACAAAGCAGCACCCCACCCGGCCCTTTGGCCAAGTCGCGCACCAAGCTCTGAGTGATGGCTTGGCCGGTAGGACTGAAATGAATAATGACCGGGCCGCCACCATCTAGCGCGGCCAATTGACGCTCCAGCTTGACCGCGTTCAGCGCGCGCTCCAGCGGTTCGGCCAGCATCACCATGCCGGGGCCGCCGCCGAAAGGCCGGTCATCGACACGGCGGTAGTTATCTTCAGCAAAGTCGCGCAACTGCCACAGGCGCACATCAACCTGAGCGCTCTCAAAAGCACGCCGGGTTACCCCGTGACTCAGATGCGGCCCAAACAGTTCGGGAAATAAGGTGATGACGTCAAAGCGCATGCTGCGCTGGCCCGGACTCAGAAGTCCAAGCCCCAGTCGACGGTGATCTGGCGCTGCTCAAGATCAACATCGTCAACGAAAGCCGCAACGAATGGAACGAGACGCTCTTGGTCGGGCTTGATGGGCGCCGTCAAACCCGGCGGCATGATGCGCAGCACACTGTGCGGGCCGGCGTCGATCAAGCCAATAACCTCACCCAGCGCCTCGCCCTGCCGGTTGGTCACATTCAGGCCGATCAAGTCGACCCAGTAATACTCATCCGGATTGGTGCTCGGAAAGGCCGAGCGCGAGATGAAGATGCGCGCGCCGCGCAGCGCTTCAGCCGCATTGCGATCCGCGATGTCCTGGACACTGGCCACGATGCCCTCGCCATGCTCGCGAATCGAAAGAATTTTTAACAGCCGTGGCAGCGGCTTGCTGCGCACCACGGTTGGGCCCTTCCCCTCAATTGCTTCGTTAGCTCGTAAAAACCAACGCCGCGAGGAGAACAGCGCCTGGGCATCGCTGGAATAGGCTTGCACCCTGATCCAGCCCTTGACGCCCCAGGCATCAAGAATGCACCCGACTTCAATCGCATCTTCTGGCCAAGCTTGCTCCGTGGAGCCAAGGGCAGAAGTCTGGAGTTTGGCAGGTGCTCTTGTCATTGGGCGGGCAGCTTAGACTGCAGCCTTCTTGGACTGGGTGACCAGACGCTCAACGGTAGGCGACAACTGGGCGCCAACGCCGATCCAGTAGTTAACGCGGTCCAAAGCGACGCGCAAAGGCTCGGCTGCACCGGAAGCCACGGGGTTGTAGAAACCAACGCGCTCGATGAAGCGGCCGTCGCGGCGCTGCTGGCTGTTCGCCACAACGATGTTATAGAAGGGGCGCTTCTTGGAGCCGCCGCGAGCCAATCGAATTACAACCATGATGTTTCCTATGAATCTATTGCATCCATCGCACCAGGAGACACTCAGGGCGAGTAGATCGGAGTGACGTGGGTCAAGCCTGAATCGCAAAAAGCAAATCCCGTCCTGCACCGCCGCCGTGGTTGGCCCTGTAGATACGCCAAACCTTCTAAGACCCAAGGCCTTTGAAGATTCAACCAGCGCCAAAACCCAGCATTATAAACTCACGCAATCAACCCGGACACATATGAACTCAGAAAAGCTCAAATTCATCGATTCCTTGACGATCAGACCCAGCGCGGACGCCGACATCGGCGCCATACAAGCGATCTATGCGCTTGCCGTTCAACAAGGCACCGGCACCTTTGAAACCGAAACCCCTTCGCTCGAAGAGATGGGTCGCAGGCGCGCCGAAGTGCTGGGCCGCAAGCTCCCCTGGCTGGTGGCCGAGGCAGATGGCCGGGTCTTGGGCTATGCCTACGCCAATTACTTCCGCCCTCGCCTGGCCTATCGCTTTTGCGTGGAGGACTCGATTTATTTGCACCCCGATGTGCACGGCATGGGCCTGGGCAAGCTGCTGCTGGCCGAGCTGATCGCTCGCTGCGAACAGCAAGGTGCACGGCAGATGCTGGCCGTGATTGGCGACGCCGACAACCAGGGCTCGATTGGCATCCATCGCTCACTGGGTTTTCAGCACACCGGCGTGCTGAAAAGTGCCGGCTGGAAGTTTGGTCGCTGGCTCGATGTGGTGATGATGCAGCGCGAACTGGGTAAAGGCGACCAAAACAGCCCTGAAGCCGACCCGCAAGGAAGTCCGGCATGAGCAACATAAACGGCGCCACTCCGTCGCAGCACTACAAATCAAAGACCATTGCCGCCTGGACCGCCCTGCTGCTGGGCTGTTTTGGCCTCCACAGGCTGTATCTCTACGGTTGGCGGGACCGCCTGGCATGGCTGCACCCCATTCCCACGCTGGCGGGCCTCTACGGCGTTCAACGCATGGAACTGCTAGGTCAGGATGACCGGCTCAGCTGGCTGCTGATACCGCTGCTGGGCTTGATGCTGGTGAATGCAACGCTGTGCGCCATCGTCTACGGTCTCAAGCCGGATGAAAAATGGGATGCGCAACACAACCCGGGCCTAGCGCCGCGCCCAAACGGCTGGGGCGCCGTACTGGCGGTGATCGCCAGCTTGCTGATAGGCGGCACCTGCTTGATGGCCACCATTGCCTTCAGTGCCCAGCGTTACTTTGAAAGCCAGGTCGAGGCCGAGCCGCCAAAGCCGAGCGGCCAATAGTCAAAAAGTAAAAGTGAAAGTGAAAAAAGGCCTGAGCTTGGGAAAGCGCAGGCCTTTCTCATTGCCGAGCACTCGGCTCAGAACAAGGTAAAACTGAGCCAGTAAAAAAGTCCGGCCACCAAGGCTGAAGCGGGAATTGTGAATATCCAGGCCCAGATGATGGAGCCGGCCACGCCCCAACGCACGCCTGACGCACGCTGCACCGACCCGACACCGACGATGGCACCTGTGATGGTATGCGTGGTGGAGACCGGAATGCCCAGCGTGGTCGCCAAGAACAAGGTGATGGCGCCACCCGTTTCGGCACAAAAGCCCCCGACCGGCTTGAGCTTGGTGATTTTTTGGCCCATGGTGCGCACAATGCGCCAGCCTCCAAACATCGTGCCCAGGCCGATGGCGATGTAGCAGCTCGAAATCACCCAGGTCGGAGGACGCTCGTCCTGCGCCGACATATAGCCAGAAGCCACCAAAAGCAGCCAAATCAGGCCAATCGTCTTCTGCGCGTCATTGCCGCCATGCCCCAGGCTGTACAGGCCCGCAGACACCAGCTGCAAGCGCCGAAACCAACCGTCCGCGCGCAGCGGGGAGCTGCGCCTGAATAGCCAAGCCACGATCACCATCATGATCGAACCCAGCAAAAACCCCAGCAGCGGCGATACGAAGATGAACAAAATAGTCTTCATCAATCCTGCTGCGATCAATGCCCCCGGCCCTGCTTTGGCGATGACCGCGCCGACAATGCCGCCGATCAAGGCATGCGATGAACTCGAAGGAATGCCGTACCACCAAGTGATGACGTTCCAGGCAATGGCGCCAATCAAGGCGCCGAAGATCACATGATGGTCAACGACACCAGGGTCCACGATGCCCCGGCCAATGGTGCTGGCCACCTTGAGCTGAAAAATCGCAATCGCCAAGACATTGAAAAAAGCCGCAAACAAGACGGCCTGCTGCGGCTTCAGGACCCCGGTCGATACGACCGTGGCGATCGAATTGGCTGCATCATGAAAACCGTTCATGAAGTCGAACAGCAGGGCCAGAATCACCAGCATGGCGACGACCCAAAACGCGAGCTCTACCGACTGCATTGCGCGCCCGGCTCAGGAGTTCTCGAGGACGATGCCCTCGATCAAATTCGCCACATCCTCGCAGCGGTCGGATATCGACTCCAACTGCTCGTAGATCGCCTTCAGCTTGATCAACTCGCGCACATCCTCTTCCTCGCGGAACAGCGCCGACATCGCCGAGCGCATCACCCGATCGGCATCCGACTCCAGCTTGTCGATTTCCTCGCAAGCCTTGATCGCCGCTTCCGCCGTCTTGGGCTCACTCAGCTTGGGCAGCAAGGACACCGCATGCTGAACCCGCTCGCAGCAGCGCAGGCTCAGGTCGCCCAGGCGCAAAACATCCTCGGGAATGCGGCGCACGTCATACAAAGACAAGGTCTCGGTGGAGTCCTGCAGCAGATCCAGCACATCGTCCATGGCATTGATCAGGCCGTGAATCTGCTCGCGGTCGATCGGCGTGATGAAGGTCAGATGCAGGGCTCGGTTGACCTCGGCGGTGATGCGGTCGGCCTGGTGTTCGGCCTTGTCCACTTCAGCGGCGTACTTCTCGCGCAAGTCCACATCGTCGTAGTTCTGCAGCATCAGCATGAAGGAGCGCGCCCCTTCCGCGATCTGATGACCATGCTCGTTGAAAAGCTCGAAAAAATTTCCCTCGCGGGGCAGCAACTTGCCAAAAAACATGAAATCTCCTGAGGCGCTGGGGCCACCTGATTGCATTAAATTGCGCCAAATCTCTCGCAGCCCCGCAAAAAGGCGAGAAAGTCACAAAATTGACATCAAGATGTCATTTTGCGCAAGGCCGAGAGTGTAAGGGCGCAGCCTTCGTCCCGAAGGCCATGCATATCAATTTGTAGCAAAAAGCGCCGTAGTCACGAACCGCAAGGGCGATTAGGGCTGGAGCAGCGGTGCCGCCAAGCGCTCCAGCACCTGATCGGCGACTGCGGGCACAAAGTCCACCAAGCGCCCCAAGCCCGGCGCCTGCACATCCGCATTCAGTTCAAGCAAGGGCAGCAGGACAAAGGCGCGCTGATGCAAACGCGGGTGCGGTAGCGTCAAGCGCTGGCTGGCCATCTGCAAATCGCCATAAAGCAGCAGATCAAGATCCAAGGTGCGCGGCGCGTTGACGAAGGGGCGCAGCCGGCCATGCGCCTGCTCGATCGCCAGCAAGCAGTCGAGCAAAGCCTCGGGGGCCAAGGTCGTTTCAACGCAGGCCACCGCATTCAAATAGTCGGGGCCACCGGCGTCAATCGGCGCGCTGCGGTAGGCGCTTGAAACCGCCAGCAGTCGGACTTGCGCGGCACCACCCAGGGCCGCCAGGGCCTGGCTCAAGGTGCGAGCCAGATCGCCCAGGTTGGCCCCTAGGCCGATATAGGCCAGCCTAGGCTGCAGCGACATCAAATGCGAGCCTAGGCTGCGCTGTCCGCAGGCCTGCTGCCGGGCTTGCGGCGGCGGCGGCGCTTCTTGGCTGGGGCAGCATCCCCTTCTGCCTCTGAAGCCGGAGCCGCTGGAGCGACGGACTCGCCACTGCCCGCCTTGCGCGGCAATTGATGCACCTTGCTGGGTCCGCGGCGCTGCTGTTTGTCGGCCTCACGGGCTTCCTCCAACAAGGCTTCGCGTTCGTCGTCGGTGCCCAGGGCAAAGTCTTCCCACCAGTCGGCCAGCGCCGCGTCGATCTCGCCGGCATCGGCGCGCAGGCGCAGGAAGTCAAAACCAGCGCGGTAGCGCGGCTGGTCGATCAAGGTGTAGACGCCGCTGCCGGTGCGCCGCTCGAAACGCGGCTGCATCATCCAGATTTCACGCATCTCGGTCGCCAACTTGCCGCGGCCGGAAATATCGCCGATGCGGGCATCGAAAACCGTGTCGATGGCCTGCTGCAGCGCTGGAATCACCGGCTCGCCGGCCTCACGGTTGGCCGCCCAGCGGCCTCGCACCTCAAACCACAACATGCATGCAAGCATGAAGTTAGCCGACACGCCGCGCCCTTCGGCGACGCGTAAATCGGTGTCCTCAAAAGCCATGCGCAAGAACTTGCCGCGCACGCCATCGGCGTCCGCCATTTCACCGTTCTCGTCCAGCATCGCGTCCAGCACCGGGAAGACGCCGCGCGCCAAGCCCTGCTTGCGCAACTCCTCCAGGCTGGCCAGCGAATGGCCGGTCTGCAAGAGCTTGATCATCTCGTCAAACAATCGCGAGGCCGGCACATTGGCCAACAACTCCGCCATCGCCCTGACCGGCGCGCGCGTCTTGGCTTCCAACTCGAAGCCGAGCTTGGCCGCAAAGCGCACGGCGCGCACGATACGCACCGGATCTTCACGGTAACGCGTCTCGGGGTCGCCGATCATGCGCAGCACACGTTTCTTCGCGTCGGCCAAGCCGCCGTGGTAGTCCACCACCAACTGGCGCTGCGGATCGTAGTAGAGCGCGTTGACGGTGAAATCGCGCCGCGCCGCGTCTTCGATTTGCGGGCCCCAGACGTTGTCGCGCAGAACCCGTCCGGCTGCATCTACTACATGGGACTTGCCGGCCAGCTCTGCTTTGGACGTCTTCTCGTTACCGACAACTTGCTCGGCACCTTCATTGACCAGCAGCGCCCGGAAGGTAGAAACCTCGATCACCTCATGCTCACGGCCGCGACCGTAAACCACATGGACGATGCGAAAGCGCCGGCCGATGATGAAAGCGCGCCGAAACAGGCTCTTGACCTCTTCGGGCGTGGCGTCGGTGGCCACATCGAAATCTTTGGGCCGCATGCCCAAAAGCAGGTCGCGCACCGCGCCGCCAACGATATAGGCCTCAAAGCCCGCCTCGGTCAAGGTCTGCACGACCCGCACGGCGCGCTCGTCCAGCAAGCTGGGGTCGATGCCATGCTCGGCCACCGACACCTCGACCCGCTTGCCCAAAGGACTTTGGCCATGCTTGGCCGCTTTGGCCGGCGCCACGGCCTTGGCGGCCTTGGCCACTTTGGCCAGCGAGGGCTTGCCTAAAAGCTTGTCTATGAATTTTTTTATCATGCGAACAGATTCAGAATGGGCCAAGCGCGGGCAGTTGCAATATCCGCCAGCGCCGGGGTCGGATTGGTGGCCACCGGGTGGCTGACCAAATCCAAAAGAGGCAAATCATTGACCGAGTCACTGTAGAAGGTGATTCGCTCGAAATCCTGCCATTGTCGCCCCAAGCTCAGCAACCAAGACTGCACACGCTCGATCTTGCCAGCCTGATAGGACGGAACGCCTTCAATGGCCCCGGTGTAGGCGCCATCTGCACCGCGCTGCAACTGCACCGCGATCAGATGCTCGACACCGAAAGCTGCGGCAATCGGGGCCGTCACAAACTCATTTGTGGCCGTCACGATTGCGATCAAATCACCAGCATCGGCATGCCGGCGCACCAAGGCCCGCGCCTGGGGTTGCAACATCGGCGCCATCACCTCGACCATAAAGCGCTCACGGGCCGCCTGCGCTTCTTGCAACGGCCGGCTGCGCCAGACCGAGGTGGCGAATTCGATGTACTCGGCCAGATCCAGGCGCCCGTCCTGGTACTGGGCGTAGAACTCGTCATTGCGCTCTCGCCATTGCTCACCATTTGCCCAGCCGATGTCCACCATAAAAGCGCCAAAAGCATGGTCCGAATCGCTTGGGATCAGCGTGCCGTCAAGGTCGAAAAGCGTCAAATTCATCCCACAAGTCCTTCGTCTGCCAGCATCTGGCGCAATAGCGGCACTGTCACCGCACGTTTCGCTGCGAGCGCAAATTGATCCAAGCGGTCCAATAAGCGCATCAAATTTTTCAAGTCGCGGGCGAAGCGATTGAGCAAATAGTCAATTACCTCGTCGGCTAACAAGATGCCCCGCCTATCGGCCTCGATGCGCAAAGCCGCCCTTGTTTCGGCCTCGGACAAAGGCTGCAGGGCAAAGGTTGGGCCCCAACCAAGCCGTGTGCGCAAATCTTCTCGCAGTTCGAGGTCAACCGGCGGCGCGTGCCCGCTGGCCACGACCGCCAAGCCGTGAGTGGCTGCCTCGACAAAAAGCGCGAAGGCGGCATGCTGCTGACCGGCGTCAAAGCGATCGCAATCATCCAGCAGCAGCAAGCTCGGCTGACTGGGCAAGTCCCAAGGCAGGTGCGTGTCGGCGTCGTACCAAGCGACTTGGGCGCCGGCGGCCTGCCAGTCCTCGGCCAAAGCACGCAAGACATGGGTTTTACCGCTCCCGCCGCCGCCCCATAAAAAGACCGGCGGCGCGCCAGGGCCTGCGGACCGCAAGGCCTGCAAATGTGCCAAAGCGGCGCTATTGGCGCCGGGCAGGAAGTTCTCAAAGGTGAAGGTAGGCGCTGGGCCAATCGCGAGCGGTATTTGCTTCAAAATCCAACAGTCCAAGACATTCACAAGTCCGCCAAAGGAAAACCCCGGGCCTTCAAGGGCCGCCGGCATTCTAGTTGCCGAGGCAAAGAGCGCTTCAATGCAAGGGCGGGGTGCCGTGTTTGCGCATTTGCGCGATGCGTTGGCGCAAGTCCGGCTCATCGGCGGCCTGAGGCGAGCGCTCGACATAGAAGGCCAGGTCTTCGGTGGCCGCCCGCCACTGACCCATGGCTTCCAGGACCAGACCACGATCTCGTCGCTCGGCCGCGTCGCTCGGCAACAGGATCACCAACCGTTCCTGCACCGCCAGCAGCCTGGGCCAGTCCTGCGAAGCGCGGTAGATTTCCTTCAAGTTGCGCAGCATGCGAGCCAAGATATCGCGCGGCGGCGCGGCCTGCATGAACAACTCCACCGGCAACTCCACCGCCCCATGCAAGCTCGCCCCTTTACGAAATATCTGCAAATACTCGTCCAGACGCTCGCGCGACAAGGACTGCCCGGTAAACGGGTCCAGCACGACCTCGCCGTTACCCATGCTGACCTTGATCAGGAAATGCCCGGGAAACGCCAAGCCTTGCGCGCGCAGGCCCACATGCGCCGCCAGTTCCAGAAAGATCACCGCCAGCGTGATGGGGATGCCGCGCCTGGTCGCCATCACATGGTGGACGAAGCTATTGCCGCTTTCGTAATAGTTGTTGACGTTGCCGGCGAAACCCAGTTCTTGATGGAAGTATCGGGTCAACGCCTGCAATTTGTGTCGGGCACTCGCGTCGCCAGGCATGCGCTGACGCAAGCGCTGCGCCAGCGCCTCGACCTCGGACACCACCGCCTCCACATCCAGCGCAGGGAACTCATCCTGAGCAATCGACGCGGCCGCTTCCAGCAAGTTCAAGCCGCCATCCTCGGCCACCAAGCTTGCAAAATACTCCAGCGGTGTGGGCACCTTCAAACGCAAAAATTCGCTCATGGCCCGAGTTTAATGATCATCAGACGCGGCGCACAAACTGCCGCAGATTGACGCCGAGCATCAGCAGCACAGCAAAGAACAGCAGCGCCGAAGCGGCCAAGCTACCCGCCATCCATAGGGCGCGGGTGAATTCCGTTGCCCCCAGCGCAATCCAATCCAAGCTGCGCGCCAAGTAGAACTGCAAGCCGCCCATCGCCGCACTGGCCAGCCCCACCCGCAGGGCAAAACTCAGCCAACCCGGCGCAGGCCGATAACTCCCCTTGCGGCGCAAACCCACCAGCAGCCAGGTGGCATTGATCAAGGCACCCAGGCCGATCGACATGGCCAAGCCGGCAACACCCAGCCAAGGCACAAACACGAGATTCAAGAGTTGCGTCAGTATCAAAACCGTCACGGCGATGCGCACCGGCGTGCGGGTATCTTGCTGGGCATAAAAACCCGGCGCCAGCACCTTGATCGCAACCAAGCCAATCAGGCCGACGCCGTAGCCCATCACGGCGCTGGTGGTGTGCAGCACATCACTGGCTTGGAAAGCCCCGCGGTGATAGAGCACAGCCACCATGGGCTGGGCAAACACCAGCAGCGCCACCGAGCAAGGCAGCGCCAACAAGAACACCAGGCGCAAGCCCCAATCCAACAGCGCGGAATAGGCCTGCGGCTCGCCCTTACCCAGCGCGGCCGACAGTTGCGGGGTCAAAATTGCACTCAGGGCCACGCCGAGCAAAGCGGTTGGAAATTCCATCAGGCGGTCGGCATAGGTCAGCCAAGACGCTGCGCCCGCACCTACCAGCAAGGCGATTTGAAGATTGATCACCAACGACAGCTGCGCCACACCCACGCCCACCAGCGCGGGCGCCATCTGCCCCAAGACACGCTGCACGCCGGCGTGTCGCCAGGACTGACGCAAGGCCCCAAGGCTCAAGCCCATGCGCGGCAAAGCGCCGATGCGCAGCAAGGCCGGCACCTGAATCAAGAGTTGCAAGATGCCGCCCAACATCACGCCAATGGCCAAGCCATAAATCGGCTGCCAACCCCAAGCCTGCAGCCGAGGCACCAGCAAAAACCCAGCCGCGATGACAGATAAATTCAGCAAGACCGGCGTCGCTGCCGGCACCAAGAACCGCTTCCAGGTGTTCAGGATGCCGGCCGACAGCGCCACCAGGGACATGCAACCGATATAGGGGAACATCCAGCGCGTCATCACCACGGCCACATCATGGGCTGACGCGGGCAGACCCGAACCCAAGGCCCAGACCAAGATCGGCGCACCAATCACGCCAAGCACGCAAGTCAGCAACAAGGCCCACAACAAAACGGTGGCTACCGCATTGATCAGCGCATGAGTGGCCTCATCCCCTTCGCGTGCCCGGGTGCCCGCCAACACCGGCACAAAGGCTTGCGAAAACGCCCCTTCGGCAAACAAGCGACGCAAGAGATTGGGGATACGGAAAGCGACTTGAAACGCGTCGGTCAAGCTGCTGGCGCCAAACAGCGCCGCCACCATTTGCTCACGCACAAGACCGGTAATCCGCGACACCAGAGTCAGAATTGAAATAAAGGAAGCAGCGCGCAGCAGATTCATTGATAGGGTGGAAACCGTTTGAGCCCAGGGCCGGATCGGCCACAAGCGGTGTAAGCGGCGCATTATCATCCGCAGAACGCGCTGTTTTCAGCAGCAATTGCCATCAAAGCTTTGTCAAACTGTCATTTCAGTGCTACACTCGCGGTCTTTGCACCAACTGGGTAGAATCACAGCATGGCAACCTCTTCCAAAGCTAAGAAGAAAACAGTCCGTTTGGCGTCGGGCCTCAAGCGCGTTCGCCAGGACACTAAGCTCAACGCCGCCAACACGGCGCTGCGTTCCAAATTCCGTACGGTCATCAAGAACGTACAAAAAGCTGTCTTGACCGGCGACAAGGTCAAGTCAGCAGAGCTGTTCAAGATCGCTGAAACTGTCATCGACTCCGTCGCTGACAAGGGCATCTTTCACAAGAACAAGGCAGCTCGTCACAAGAGCCGTCTGTCGGCAAAAATCAAGGCCTTGGCCGCCTAAAAACCGGTTCTGGTGCAAAGATTGAAGGCCCGCTGAAAAGCGGGCCTTTTCTATTTTGCTTCTCTATTTTGTGAAGCGCTGCCCTATTTGCTTGTTTGCAGATAGGTTGGAACGAACTCAAATGCTCGCTCGGACGAAAGTCTTGGCGGGCATTTTTCGTGGTGAACCCACCTCAGGCCGATCAAGGCGATTGCCTCGCGCCCAACCAATCACCGACCGCTTGCGCCACCCATTGCGGGTCATCCAGGGGCAAATCATGGCCGGCCTGAGCGTGCGTGCGCAGCGGCGCACCCCAGGCCTGACTGATGGCCTGCGAGCAACGCCAATCGACCAAGCCATCCGCAGTGCTGCAAAGCAAGAGCATGGGCACGGCCGGCCTCATAGTGCTGGCCCGGTAGCGGCTCGCAGCCCAGAGCTGGCGCAGACTATTGCGCAGACCTACCGGATGCCGGCACTGCAAATCAAGCCATTGAGCCAAAACCTGATCGGGCTTGCTTTGTAAATTGGACGTCATGGCCAACACCTTGGCCTCGCGCCGACGAGGGCCGATGCCGGGCAGGCTCAAAAGCAAGAATGCCAAATAGTTGCGTGGCCGCAGCCGATGGTAAAAAGGACTGAAGGGCTGCAAGCTCGTGTTGATCAAAACGCTCGCCTTAAGCTCTTGTGGATAGCGCGCTGCCCAATCACAGGCCACCATCGCGCCCAAAGACATGGCCAGCACATGCACCGGCCCGGTGACGCCCTGCTGCCGCAGTTGCTTTCGGCAGCTTTCAACCATGGCAGCCACCTTCGTCGGACTGGCTTCACGGTGCAAAGCGCCGTTTCCCGGCAGATCCAGCATCAGCAAACGCGCACCAGGCTGTTGAAGCTGGAGTTCTTGATCAAAAGCGGCCGGAAATCCACCCCAATGCCCCACCTCGCGCGCCAACCCTCGCAACAGAACCCAGACCGGCCCATTCATCGACCCGACCTCACTCACGCATGGGCTCCATGAAAACCCTGCGCAGCCTGACCCCGGTACCAACGATTCAAAGCCATCTCCTCATGCCAGGCGCGCCGCTCCGGCAGCGGCAGCCAACGCTGCATGCCGGCGGCTGCACGCAACACAAAATCCAGCCAAGCCAGATGCCGACGCAAGACTCGCTGCTGGCGATGTTCGACCAATGGATTGAACATGCCGCTGCGCGTAAACAACTGGCGTGGATTTTTCTTCACCCACAACCAAGAGCCCATCTCCAGCGTCAAGGGCAGCAGCATGCAGTTTGGCCGCCCGCAAGCTTGCATATAAAGATGGTCCCAGATATCGCCATGAGTCAGGTATTGCCGGCTCTGCGGTTCAAATACATAGCGGTGCTGCACATGTGTTTGATCCAGAATTTCACACAAGGCATGCATTTCAGGAAGATGGGGAATCGGCTTGGCGGTGTGCGCAAAAGGAAACCAGATACGGTCTGCCAAGCCAAAACCTGAATGGCAATCCACCGCAATTGACTGGCTATGCGTGAGCATTTCTCGCTCCACAAAATCACACAGCGCCTGGCTTTCAATTTCCATGGCTGCGCCCAATTCACCCCTGAACCATGGCAGCTTGGCACTGATGCGCTGACCCCCTACCAGCCACGGCACGGGTCCGGCAGCCTGCACCGGCGCGTTACGCATCAAATCAACGCCTTTGGGGTTCGCTCGCGTGGCCCGCTGCAAGCCGCCTGGATTGACCAAGGGCATGAACACAATGCGAACCGACTCGAGGCTGCGGTGCAAACTGCTGTCCCAGCGCAGTCTTGATACCAAGCTTGCCAAAAACGCCATCACGACCTCGGCTCCAATGCGCTCTAGCCCATGAACCCCGCCAAAAAAACCTACCGCCGGGACAGCGGGGTCGGGGTTGCCCAGCGTGACCGCCAATAAAGGCAAACCCCCACCCTCGCCCGCATTCACTATCCCAAGTTGATGACGCTCAAGATAAGGCCGACCGGCGTCGATCAGGGCTTCCAAGGCCAGCAGTTCTGGCAAGGCGATTGTTTTTTGCGCGGGCATGGGGCGTAGACAGGCGTCGCATGAAAGTGCATCCGGCGCGAGCATAGCCGCTCTGTCGATTTGTAAAACCACAGCCACAAGAGCGCAGACACAGTCTTGTCATCAAACCCGTCTAGCCTTGCGCTTCGTCACTCAAACCAAGGCAAGCCTATGCAACAGCGCCAACCAATCAAAGCTCTGCGCACGCATATGCGAGCCAAGGCTGCGCTCGGCCGCACCTTGCTTTTGGGTCTAGTGGAATTTGTGGCCCTGTTGCGCGCGCGTACGCGCTGAAGCGCCCGAACGACTCAGCCGGCCGGCTTGGGGTCGGGTTTGGCTTTAACACTGGGCTCGGGCAGCAAACATGCTTCGGCGACCTGCAACTCGTTGTCGCGGGCAAAGTTCATCACAAAGTCCCAGGCCATGGGCTCGAGCTTTTTCAGCTCTTCGTTGACGATCACGCACTTGATGCCATTGATGACGCGAGGCACGCAGAGCGGTGAATAGCCGATATAGGCCCCTATGCCGCCGCGCGCGCCACCAGGCCGAAAGCAAGACATGGCCCCGGCCAATCGTTCAGCCCAATCGCTGGGCCTGAAGGTATGCCCCGCCAAGGTGACACCTTGAATAAAAACTTCGCGCGGTTTGGGGGCTTGACTCATGAATTGGCGGTTTGAATTCCAGGCCCGTTTATCGCCCAAAAAGGCGGGGTCAAGGGTTTACGACAGACGCTATTGTGCCTTGGATGGCCGCCAGCTCTGGCAAGCAAGGCGTCAAAGTCAGGACAATCGCACGCCAGTCCCTCCATCGAGAGGGTCAGTGCGGGTCGCCCCTTAGAATCAAGACGCAGCCGGGCCCTGCCAACAGGCAAGACCCGACCCCACCACCCCCTTTTTGATTTCTATGGAGAGCCGATGAACGCGCCCCAAGTCCGCCCCGATGCACCGTCTGAGCCACACGTGATGCAAACCTATGGCCGACTGCCGATTGCTTTGTCGCATGGCCAGGGCTGCTGGGTCTGGGACACCAAGGGCAAGCGCTATCTCGACGGCCTCGGCGGCATCGCCGTCAACACCCTCGGCCACGCCCACCCGCGCTTGGTACCGGCCCTGCAAGAACAGATTGCCCGGCTGATCCACACCAGCAACTACTACCATGTGCCGCTGCAAGAAAAGCTCGCCGCCAAGCTCTGCGAGTTGTCGGGCTTGAGCACGGCCTTCTTCTGCAATAGCGGACTGGAAGCCAATGAAGCGGCGCTGAAGATCGCCCGCAAGTTCGGCCATGACCGCGGCAACGACATGCCCGAAGTGATGGTGTTTGAGGGCGCCTTCCATGGCCGCTCGATCGCCACCTTGTCAGCCACCGCCAACCCGAAAATCCACGCCGGCTTCGGCCCCTTGGTGGGCGGTTTTGTGCGCGTGCCGCTGAATGACATCGCGGCGGTACGCAAGGCCTTGGCCGAACACCCGAACATCACGGCGGTCTTCCTGGAGACCATCCAAGGCGAAGGCGGCGTCAACCCGGCCAGCATCCCGTTCCTGCAAGAGCTGCGCCGCGTCTGCGATGAACACGACATTCTGCTGATGCTGGACGAAGTGCAATGCGGCATCGGCCGCACCGGCAAATGGTTTGCACATCAATGGGCCGGCATCCAGCCGGATGTGATGCCTCTGGCCAAGGGCCTGGGTTCGGGCGTGCCGGTCGGTGCCGTGGTCTGCGGCCCGCGCGCCGCCAAGGTCATGCAGCCCGGCAACCATGGCACGACCTTTGGAGGTAACCCCTTGGCCATGCGGGCCGGCGTGGAGACCCTCAACATCATGATTGAGGATGATTTGCTGGCCAACGCGGCCCGCGTCGGCGCCGAGTTGAAGGCGGCGCTGCAAGCCGGCTTGGACGGCGTAGACGGCGTCGTCGAGGTACGAGGTCAGGGCTTGATGCTGGGCATCGAGCTGGACCGCCCTTGCGGCGCCCTGCTCTTGCAGGCGGCCGAAGCCGGTTTGATGATCAGCGTCACGGCAGACCGGGTCGTGCGTTTGGTGCCGGCCTTGATTTTGAGCAGCGAAGAAGCCGCGCAAATTGCCGCCATCCTGTGCCCCTTGATCATAGCCTTTGTGGCGACGAAAGCCACGCAGCCATGAAACCAGGCACCGCTTTGATTCGCCATTACCTGCAGTTCAAGGACTTCCGCGCCGAGGAATATGCGCATCTGTTCGAGCGCGCCGCCATCATCAAGCGGCGCTTCAAGAATTACGAGCGCTACCAGCCGCTGGCCGACCGCTCGCTTGCGATGATCTTCGAGAAAGCCAGCACGCGCACGCGGGTCAGCTTCGAAGCCGGCATGTACCAGATGGGCGGCTCGGTCGTGCACCTGACCACGGGCGACAGCCAGTTGGGCCGGGCCGAGCCGATCGAAGACAGCGCGCGCGTGATCAGCCGCATGGTCGACCTGGTGATGATTCGCACCTTCGAGCACACCAAGATCGAGCGCTTTGCGGCGCACTCGCGCGTGCCCGTCATCAACGGCTTGACCAACGAATACCACCCCTGCCAGATCCTGGCCGACCTGTTCACCTTCATCGAAGCACGCGGCATGAACCAGCGCGGCATCGTCGATGTCGATTGCCTCAAAGGTCGTGTGGTGGCCTGGGTCGGAGACGGCAACAATATGGCCAACACCTGGTTGCAGGCGGCCGAAATCCTGGGCTTCACCGTGCATGTCAGCACGCCGAGTGGTTATGAGGTCGACGCGGCGGTTGCCGGCATCCAGAACAGCGACTGCTACAAGGTGTTCAAGAACCCCTTGGACGCTTGTCGCGACGCCGACTTGGTCACCACCGATGTGTGGACCAGCATGGGTTATGAAGCCGAGAACGAAAAGCGCCGCACCGCCTTTGCCGACTGGTGTGTCGACGCCGAGATGATGGGCGTCGCCAAGCCGGACGCCTTGTTCATGCATTGCCTGCCAGCGCACCGGGGCGAAGAAGTGACCGCCGACGTCATCGACGGCCCCCAATCCGTAGTCTGGGACGAGGCAGAGAACAGAATGCACGTGCAAAAGGCACTCATGGAGTACCTTTTGCTCGGGCGGATTGGCTGACAAGCCAAGCCGCGCCCCGGCCACGGGGCGCATTCTGTTCGGGCTTGGCTAACTTTGCAGCGCAAAGTTAAGCGCCGTGTGGCGGGGCCAAGACCAGAATCGCATGCACTTGCAGAAGGCACTCATGGAGTCCCTTCTGCTGCGGCGCATTCACTGTGCTGTCTAGCAAAGTGAGCCCAGCTCAGTGCCTGCCGTAACCACGGCCCTCTCCCCGGTAATGTCCACGGTCCCTGTCGTCATCGCGACCCCTGCCATGCTCATGCCCATGCTCGCGCCACTGGTCTTGCCGTTCATAGTTCTGGCGGTACCAGTCGTCGCGAACAAAATAGACGTTCTGGCCGCAAGCGCCGTATTGGCGGCAATGCTTGCGCCAATTTCTCTCATGCCCCGGCGGCACGCGCATATAGACCGGCTCCGAGCGCTGGTAAACGCGCTCAACGACGACCGGCTGGCGATAGATCAATCGCGGCTGCTGCGCACTGCCAATGTCGATATGGCCATAAAAGCCCGGCTGGCCAATGCTGACGGATACGCCGAGGTCGCCGGCTTGCGCCGGAGCTAGGGTCAACAAGCCCAAACCGCTCAAAAACATCCAGGCCAGTCGCTTCATATCGCACTCCAAGTAGCAAAACGCTGAATCGACAACGTCCGCACAGGGGCTGGCGTGCACAGGCCTTACCTTTGGATACAAAGCGGGCAGGCACAAAAAAGACCTTGATTGCATTGAACAATCAAGGTCTGCTGTGTTTGCACCTGCAGCTTTTTGTGCAGCCGGCTGCTTGCTCCGGCTGCTTTGCTGGCAAATTTACGCTGTCACAGCGGCCGCAACCTTGCGCACGCGGCGCTTGGCCACCGTCACGGCTTTGTCGGCCTCTTGTTTGACCGCCGCAACCTTTTTCGGCGCTGCAGCAACTTGAACCTCGACCTGGCTGGCCAAACTGCGCTTGACGCGAACCGCTGTTTTACGAGTGGTCTTCTTGACTGTGACCGATCCGCCGGCCAAGCGCGACAAGCGACCTGCGCCCTCGACCAAGCCGGCCGACACCGCCAGTGCCGCGCGCGCGCCCGGCATGCTCAGGCTGGCCGCGGTGTTGAGGCTGCGTGCCAACAAAGGGTTCTTGACCTTGGCGCTGAAGCCGGCCATGCGCGACACGCCGACACGGGCTTTGGCGCTGCCGGCCTTGATCGCGCGCTCGCCACCGCTGCTCAACTTGCCAACGCTGCCTTCGATGATCTCGCTCAGGCTGTTGCGCAACTGCTTCAGCGCACCGGTCAAATTGGGTGCCAGCTTGACGCTGCGGCTGTAGACCTGAGTCTGCAAGCCATGATTGACACCGTCGAGCAAGCGGCTGCTGCCGGCACGGTAGGCCTTGACGGTCAGGCTGGCGGCGCGAGCGTAGTTGTCGATGGCGGCCAGGGCGGTGGTGCTCAGGGTTTGCTTGTTGTTCATGCTGTGCGCTTTCTCAAAGGGTTCAATGGGCTCGCCATCTAGCTTTGCTTGAATCTTCTGGTTCAGCTTGCCCTGGCGATGACCGCAGTTTCCCGGCAAAGCCCTAGAGAGCGATACCCAAATCTGGCCAAAACGCACGATATTCCTAGAGCCAGCTCCCAAATTGCTCGAGGGCGCCGCACAGGGTAAGACCACCCGAATCCGCCCCAGCCTCTAGAATGCGCGCCCGCCCTGATCACGATTCAAACCGCCCCATGAACATCACCGTCCTCGAAGAACTGCGCATCTATATCGACCCTTTGACGCCCGAAGAACACCAGGCGCTGGAGCGCAGCATTCTGAGCGAAGGTTGCCGAGACGCCCTGGTGCTGTGGGGCGACATCTTGGTGGACGGCCACAACCGTTACGGCATTTGTCAGCAGCATGGCCTGCCCTTCAATACCGTGCAGAACACCCGCTTCAAGTCCATGGAGGACGTGCACCTGTGGATGATCGACCAGCACCTGGGCCGGCGCAGCCTGTCTGACTTTCAGCGCGGCGTGTTGGCGCTGCGCAAGAAAGAGATCACAGCGGAGCGTGCACAGGCTGCCGTCACCGCGCTGGCCGAGGCTGGTGCGGGCATTGGCAGCGAATTTGCTGCCGAAATCAGCGCCGACGCACAAGCCGCAGCCAGCGCCGATCAGCCGCTGACCAGCCGCGAAGGTGTGGCCAAGGCCGCCCGCATCAGCAGCAATACCGTGGTGCAGATCGAAAAGATTCAAAAGAGCGCCGCGCCCGAGTTGGTGCAGGCGGTCAAGGCCGGCACGATCTCGATCAACGCCGCTGCAGCCGTCTCGAGCCTGGGGCATGACGAGCAGGTCGCGGCCGTGGCCGGAGGCAAAAAGGAGTTGCAGCAGGCCGCCAAACGCGTGCGCGAGAGCAAAACCGGGAGTCGCGCTTCCAAAGCGCAGGCGCCTGCCGAGGGCGGCGCAGAAAGTGCTGACCAAGAAGGCGACTCTGATCAGCGCAACCGCGAGGCACAGCTGCAACTGCTGCAAAGCACGGTGCTGGAATTGACGGCCGAAAACAAGGCGCTCAAAGATCAGGTGCGCAGTCTGCAAGATCAGCTGGCACAAGCGCAGCAAAGCTAAGGTCAAAGTTAAAGTTATGCCGACCCGCTACAGTCAGGTCCTGCGCAGGCGTGAAATGCGCTCAGAATAGGCGTCACCTAGACAGGACCCCAACCCGCAATGGACAGCAGCAGCGAACTCCAAGCCGAAAATCAAGCCCTGCGCCAGCAGTTGGAATCTTTGTTGCGTGAGGCGCGCAGCAATGAAGACAAGATGCGGCGGTTTGAACAGTTAGAGCACCGGCTGATTGGTGCGCGCTCGATGGCCGACCTGCTGCGCCTGCTCTTGAACGAGTACCGCCAGAGCTTTGGCATCGACTGCGTGACCTTGGCCCTGCTCGACCGGGATCAAGAAACCAGTGGCTTGCTGGACGCCGAGCGCCCGCGCGATGACCAGGCCGAGCGGGCGCAGCTCGACGGCCTGACCCTGCTGCACAGCCTGAAGCCGATCGAGTCCTTGTTCCAGGACCTGACCCACCCAAGCCTTGGGCCCTTCAATGAAGGTCTGCACCGGCCCTTGTTCGGCACGCCCTCACCCGCCCTGGCCTCGGTGGCGCTGCTGCCCTTGAGCCGGCATGGCGAGCTGATCGGCAGCCTGCATTTCGGCAGCACCGACCCCAGCCGCTACGAACGCGCGGCCGGCACGCAATTGCTGCAGCGCTTGGCCGCGATCGTATCGGTCTGTCTGGACAACGCTCTCAACCATGAACGCCTGAAACGGGCCGGGCTCAGCGATATGTTGACCGGCGTGCACAACCGCCGCTACTTCGAGCACCGCAGCCAGATCGAGGTCAGCCAGGCGCGCCGCTACCAGCATGACCTCGCCTGTTTGTTTCTAGACCTTGATCATTTCAAAACCGTCAACGACAGCTTTGGCCATGCGGCCGGCGACGCGGTACTGCAAAAGATCGCCCACATCATCCAAGCGCAGCTGCGCGCCGGCGACACCGTGGCCCGCTTTGGCGGCGAAGAGTTTGTGGTCTTGCTGCCGCAAGCGCCCGCCCAACATGCGCGCGACATCGCCGAACGCATACGCTTGAGTATTTCGGCAGAGCCACTGACCCTGCCCGGCGGTGAAGTCGTGCCCATCAGCGTCTCGATTGGCTTGGCCATGCTGGGTCTCAGCCACCTCAGCGGCGACTCGCCGTCTTTGGCGCAAGGTTTGGTCAATGATGCCGACCGGGCGCTTTACCGCGCCAAGGCCACCGGACGCAATCGGGTGACGTGCAGCGCCGCGAGCGACAAACTTGTCGAAACACTCGGCCCGCAAAAAAATGCCCACTGAAGGAGCAAACGAGGTGCAAAACGACCCCCGCCAGAAGCCCGGCAAGGGCCAAATTCAATCGGTTTGGGCTGGCCTGATTCTGATCGTGCTGGGCGGCCTGTTTTTCGCCGACAACCGGGGTTGGTTGGATCTGCGCAAGCTGCAGACCTTTTGGCCCGCCATCATCGGGCTGCTTGGCCTCGGGCAAATGCTGGGCGCGCGCAACACCGAGCAACTCTGCCGAGGTGGTTTGCTGGTCTTTGTCTCGGCTTGGTTGTATGCCTCGCTTGAACATGTTTGGGGGCTGAATTTCTACAACAGCTGGCCCCTGTTACTGATCGCTGTGGGGCTGAGCAAGGTCATCACCGGCGTGTTCCATCCCAGCCAGGCTGGCGCAGACAAAGATCGTTGACGCGCCGCCGCGCCCCGCTGAGGTCGATACGCAGCGCCCCGGCCCCTAGAGCCGATTGATCTCGCCAAGCCGCCGCTCCCACACCGGGCCGCCATCATCAATGCGCACATGTTGGGCGTATCCAAACCCACAGGCCTTCAAGGCCTCGGCCGCAGCCTGGGCCGGCGCGCCGAGCTGTCCCATCGCCGCCTGCGCGTCCGCGCTCAAGAATGAGAGATACAAGGTCTGGCGAGGCAGCAAAGCCGCCAGATGGCTGCGCCAAGCGTCCCCAAACTTGGCCTGAGCTGCCTGCGGGTCGGCGGCGTAAAAATGCGCACCAAGGCCCTGCCAGAACGGTGCCCTGCCCGCCTCGTCCAGCGGCCCGGCCAGCTCGACCATCAGGCGCTCAGAAAACCCAGCCGGCTGCGCCCGAATGCGCTGCAGGGCGGCTTCAATCAGCTGCGTCAAGGCCGCGACCTGCATCTGGGGCGGCAAATCGGGCGAGCAAGCCAGATCGGCCAGTTCACTCTCGCCGCTGTGGTCATTGCCCAGCAGCAAGGTGGTCTGAGTACGGAACAGCCCTAACTCGGCAGCCGCATGCACGACGCGACCGACGTGATAACTGAAGCGCGGCAGTGCCAGACCCAGATGCCCGACCAAGCGAAGGCAGGCCAGCGGCACCGACGAGGCGGCGTCCGCCAGGATCAGCCATTGCCCTTCGGCCTCGGTCAGACTCAGCGCCACCCCGGTCTGGTTGCGCCATGCACCCAGCAGTTGGGCATCGTCCACTTGCCAGCCACGCACTTGCCAGCCTTGTGCTGCCCCGACTTGACTCATGGCCGACTCCTTTCGCTCGCATCAGGCCACAGCGCCGACACCCACAGGAGCTCGCCGGGCAGCACGCCCAGGCGAAGCACCGCCTCATGATCCGGTGCCAGGGCCTGCGCCGTCGTAGGCAGCTCGGCCAAAACCGCGCGAAAACCAGCCCGCTCTGCATTCACCGCCAGATGCCAGGCGGGCAGGCCGAAACCGGCCGCTTCGGCCTGCACTTCCAGCGCGCGGGCATGACGCACGCTGCGCAGCAGGGCCAGATTGGCCTCCACCGTCGGCCCGCCGTCAAAGATGTCGATATAGGTGTCGGCATCAAAACCCTCTTCTTGCAGGATGGAAAACGGCAGCTCACCGACCGGATGCAACTGACCAATCGCCCATTGCGCGGCCTCGGGCAGCAAAGGCACATAGATCGGCGAATGCGGCATCAAATCAGCGATAAAGGCCTTGTTTCGACCGCCCGTGACGGCTTCGGCCTGCGGATAGTCCATGTCAAAAAAGCGCCGCCCCACAGCGTCCCAAAACGGGCTTTGGCCGGCTTGGTCGGCCAGGCCGGGGTTCTCGGCGGCGATGCGTTCATTGAAGCGCTCGGCAAACTGCAAGATGAACAGCAGCCGGGCGCGCGACAGCAGTTGCGGCGCCGGCCCATGAGCATAGGCCGGGTCGATATAGAAGGAAGTCAGCAGCGTGTAGCCGCTCAAGTCATGGCAGAGGTGCAAGGTGTGCAGGCGGTTGCTGACGCCCAAAGCGGGGCTGGCGTGCACCACGAACTCATTGCGATAGCTGTAAAAGCGATCATGGAAGCCGGCGCTGGCCGCAATGCCGCTGCTGCCAACCACCTCGCCGCGAGAGCGATCTTCCAACACGAAGAGGTAGGTTTCCTCGCCGCTTGCGTCGTCGAGGCTGGCAAAGGCCTCAGCTGAGCGCTCGATGCGGGCACGCAGCTTGGTTTGATCGTTAGGCAGCGAGCTGATGCCATGCTCGCTGGCGGCGGCAATGCGCTCAAGTGCGGGCAGGTCAGCCAGCGCCACCGGGCGCAGCAGCAAATCACGGGGGTTCATGAGGGGTCTCCAGCGGGCCGGCGCCAGGCGATGGCGCGCTGGCTGCGCTCATCGCGCGGTGTCTTGTCGAAGTGTGCCTTGTAGGCATTGGAAAAATGCGGGCCGGACGAGAAGCCGCAGGACAGACCAATCTGCAAAATCGACTGGCCGCTTTGTTGCAGCAAACGGCGCGCCCGGTTCAGCCGCAGTTCCAGGTAGTAACGCGAAGGCAAAGCGTCCAGATGCTGTTTGAACAGCCGCTCCAGCTGGCGGCGCGACACACCGACCAGGCGCGCCACGTCCTCGGTCGGCAGCGGCTCGGCCAGGTTGGCCTCCATCAGACTGAGTGCCTCGGCCAGCTTGGGGCTGCCGCCGCGCTGCTCGGCCACCGGGCGGCGCTGACGCTCGTCACGCCCGCGCGCGCGCTCCAGGCCCAGCTTGAGGGTCAGATCTTGCGCCAAGCGTTCGCCATGGCTGCGCCCCAGCCAGGCGATCATCAAATCAAGGCTGGCGCTTCCCCCTGCGCAACTCAGACGCGAGGCGTCGGCATTGATCTCCCAGACGTTGCCGCTCCACACCACATCCGGGAACTCGTCTTGCAGCGCCTCGGCCAGATGGGTGTTGACGGTGGCGCGCTCGGCACCCAGCAGGCCGGCCTCGGCCAAGACCGCGCTGCCGCCGTCCACGCCGGCCAGCGCCACACCAACAGCCGCTTGCTCACGCAGCCATTGCAGCAAGGCGGGGCTGGCCTCTGCCCCTTCGCCGCTGAGCACAAAGATGGCGTAGGGGTGGGCTGCCTGCGCCAAGCCCTGCGTCTGCAAAGGCAAATCGCCGCAGCTGACGACGCCGCCGCCCGGAGATCCCAGTTCGGCCACATAACGCGCATCGCCCTGCAAGTGATTGACCGCCTGCAGCGCCTCCAACACGCCGGCCAAGGCCAATAGCGAGCCGCCCGGCATGAGCAGCAGCAGACAGCGGCGCGGCTCGGGCGCGCCGGGCAGCGGGTCTGTAGTCATCGGCGTGGGGCTGTTCACCGCTGCACTGTAATTCAGACGCTCATTGCCAATTGATCATTGACGGTATCGCCAGCAAGACCAAGGCCATCAGCAGATACATCAGTTGCAGCGGGATCATCCAGCGCGCCCACTTCGTCCACGGGATGCCGGCCAAGGCCAGCACACCGACCGTGATGCCCGAGGTCGGGATCACCGGCGTGGTCAGCTCACCAAACTGGAAAGCCAGGATGGCGGTCTGCCGGCTCACGCCGACCAGATCGGCCAGCGGCGCCATGATGGGCATGGTCAGCGCGGCCTGGCCGGTGCCGGAGTGAATGAAGAAATTGATCACCGACTGGATCAAGAACATCTTTTGAGCCGAGAAGATCGGGCTGCTCGACTCGACCAGCGGCACCAAGGCATGCAGCATGGTGTCGATGATGTGGCCGTCGCGCATCAGCACCACGGTCGCCTTGGCCAGCGCGATCACCAAGGCGGTGCTGACCAAGTCCTTGGCACCGGCCATGAAGCTGGCCACAAACTCATCGGCATTCAAGCGGCCGACCAAGCCCACCATGATGGCCATGACCAGAAACAAGGCTGCGATTTCTTCGATGTACCAGCCGAACTTGACCACGCCAAAAATCATCACGGTCAAAGTGGCTACAAACAGGCTCAGCACCAATTTGTGGCGCGCCGTCATGCCGGCGAAGTTCTCGAAGTCAGTGGTCTTCAGATGCTTGCGCTTGTCCTCGTCCAGCTCGAAGCAAGGACTCAGCTCAGGTGTGCGCTTGATGCCCGCCGCGTACCACATCAGGAATGCAATCGTCAGCGTGGTGGCGATCGCCCAGCAAATCAGCCGGTAGCCCAGGCCCGAGAACATCGGCACACCGGCAATGCTTTGCGCGACGCCGACATTGAAGGGGTTCAAAAAGGCGGTGGCAAACCCGATCTGCGAGCCGACAAAAGGAATCGCCACACCGACGATGCTGTCGTATTTGAGCGCCAGCGCCAAGGGGATGAAGATCAAGACAAACGGAATCGCCTCTTCGGCCATTCCAAAAGTGGCGCCGCCAAGCGAAAACATCGTCACGAAGACCGGAATGATCGCCACCCGCACCCAGGCGGAATGGGTGTGCGCTTTGGCGACCGACTTGATCATCGAGTCGATGGCCTCGGTGCGCTGCAGCACCGAGAACGCACCGCCGACGATCAGCACAAAGCCGATGATCAACGCCGCTTCGACAAAGCCTTTGATGGGCGCCATCATCAGCGCAACAGGGCCTTGCGGATTGCTGGCCACGGTGTGGAAAGAGTCGGCCAAGATGACGGTCTTGCCGTCGATCACTTGCGTGTCGTACTTGCCGCCGGGCACCACCCAAGTCGCCAGCGCAATCAAGGCCAAGAGGCTGAAGAGCAGGACAAAGGTATTGGGAAATTTGAGTTTAGACATGAGTTTCAATGCACAGAAAATTCAGAGCGACAGCAGCTTGCCGCTGCGAAAGGCCTGCGTGCCGGCCACTTTGCAGACCCGCATGCCGGCCGTGGCATAGGTCCTGGACACCCTGGCGAACAGGCGCCCCGACACGCTGGCGCGCAGCTGGCTGCGTTGATCGGTCAAGGGGTCGATGACTTCGGCCACCGCCTCGCCGGCGCTGACCATGTCACCGGGCTGCTTGCAAAACACCAAGATGCCGTTGTGCGGCGCGGTGATGGGCTCCACTCCTTCGAGCGGGGTGGCCTCGCACAGCGCGGGCTGAGCCTGCGCATCGCTGTCGCCGGCACCCTCGATATGGCCGGCCTGGCGCAAGAACTCCAGCAAAGCACGCGCATCTTGTTCGGCCAATTCGGGCTCGACTTGCAACTCGCCGCGCAACTCCACCGTGGCCGCAAAGCAGGCCAGTGGCACCGGCCGAGCAGGGCCGAAATGCTCGGCCAGCTCCCACCAAATTCGCGCCACGGTCTCGTCAAACGGGTCATCGCCCGAGTCGCGCGAGAGCAGCAAAGCCTGTGCGCCCAACAGGCGCGCCAAAGGCGCTGCGGCTGCGGCCAGCGGCGTGCCGGTGTAGACATGCATGACGGCCTGAGTGTCGCAGTGCAAATCAAGCACGATGTCGGCATCCATGGCCAGCGTTTGCAGCAGTTGCTTGAGTCGCTCGGTCTGCGTTTGCGCCAGCTGCCCGCCCAGCAATGCCAAGGCTGCAGAGCGGATCAAGCGTTGATTTTCAAGCGGATCGGGGCCTAGCGTGGGCGCCAAGAGCGGGATCAACTCGGCCGTGAGATGGCGGTATTGCCGATTGAAATTGATGCCGGTCGCCATATCAAAACGGCCGCACAAAACGCCTTGCATCTCTTGCGATAAACCTATCGGATTGGCCATCGGGACCAGCACAATTTCGCCGCCAATCAAGCCGGCCGATTCGAGCGCCAGCAGATGCTCGCGCAAGGCCTGGGCCACCAGCATGGGCGGCACTTCATCGGCATGCAAGGAGGCCTGGATGTAGACCTTGCGGCCGGTTTCGCAGCGGCCGAAATGCAGGCTGCGTAAGTGCCGAGCGGTGCCGGCACTCGCAAGCGTCAGGGGGTGCAGATGGGTTCGCATCAAATGTCCAGTCAAAGCTTGAGCACAGCCCGGCGCCAAGGCCGAGCTGGGGTGTGGATTTGCTCGGGTGTAGAAAATCAGCGCGCGCCGCTCTGCGTCTGGCCGATAGGCGTATAGAAGGGCCGTTTGATCAGCACCGGCAGCACATCCAGGCGCAGGCGCAGCACCGTGTAGTCCTCACCGCCCATCGCGCCGCTGAACCAACCTCGGCTGCCCTCGCCCTTGTGCAGGCGGAACTCAAAGCCGAGGTCGGCTTGAGCGTCCATGCTCTTGCTGCTGCCGTTGAAGGCCACGCCGAGCAGTTCCGCATGCGGGCTGTCAAGCAAATGGCTCATCGCATTAAGGATGGTGGTGTCACCCAAGATGTCCAAAAAGAAGGGCTGATTGCTGAAGAAGGGCTTGAAGCCGGCGGCTGCAGGATCAATGGCGTGGCCAGCGAGCTTCGCAGCCGAGGGCGTTGTCAGCCCGCTGGTGAAGTTATGCCTATCGCCGCGGTCCAGAAAGCTCAGCTGGGCATTGCGGATATTGAAGCCGGCCGGCTTCGGCGTGCTGCTGGCCTGGCTGAGGTCGACCAGGAGCACGCCTTTGGCACCCAGCACCTCCAGCTCATCGCCGCGCAGCAAGGCGGCGCTGTTTTCTTCCACGCCCAGGCCTAGCTTGTAGCCCTCGGCCTGCATCAGCGGCAGCATGCGGCCGATGCGGCCGCGCTTGAGAAAATGCTGATCGATAAACAAGTTAGGCCCCACGAAGCCCAAGCCCCGGTCGATCTCCTTGCCACGCCGCAAGTCGCCCTTCATCACCTGCAGCGCGTCTTGTGCGTCGCGAAACATCGTCGTGCTCATGATGGCCGCCCCCGCACTGGTACCCGCCACCACGCCGCCGCGCTTGAATACCGACCAGATGGCCTTGAGCATCTCGGTGGGCTCGCCACCCGGCTGCAAGGTATCGACGATCAGCTCCTGCGCGCCGCCGGAAAAGAACACGCCTTGCGCAGCCGCCACCTTGGCCAACAGGGCCGGATCATTCAAATTGGCTTGTAGCTCAGCGCCCTGCAGGCGCGGTGCTACGGGGATGGCCTCGGCCCGAGCGCCCTGGGCATTCAAGGCATTGACGATCTGCGCGGCGCTGCGCTCAGGATTGGCTGCAGCGGTGGCGAACACCGCAAAGCGCGCGCCGGGGCCACCAGCGGCATCAACGATGCGCTTCCAGACCGCGTCGTTGTCGTATTTGAGCGCACCGCCAATGATGATGGCCGTACCGGGCAAATTGACTGGGCTTGCGACCGGGTTCGCTTGTGCCGATGAAAACTGCATCGCCGCCAGCAGACAAGCTGCACCCGCTTGGATAAAGAGTTGTTTGAATTGCATGGCGCCAGTCTGTCAGCGCAGGGCCGCAATCGCCAGCGGGTATGGCCCCAGAAACACCGTGTTTGGCCGCAAAGCGCAAGAGCATGTCGCATCGCTGCAAGCGCTGTTGCGCCTGTTCATCGGGGGTTTGCGGCCAAGCGACATGGACTTGCGCACAAGCGACCGAGCCACCAAAACCCCATAGGCAAGTCATGTGGCGCGCTCCTAGAGTGCATCCAAGGCCACAAGCGCAGTCCCTTTTCCCCCACAGCGCTGCGGTCTCAGATTCTCTTGCGTCCCCTGTTTCTTTCCCTTCAGTCAAACGAGGCCACATTCATCATGACCCACTCCCGCATGCCGCATCCCTTCAAGCTCAAGCGCTTGGCCCAAGCGGCCACGCTGCTGATCGCCAGCGGCGTCAGCCTGCAGGCCCAAGCACAGGAAGCCAAGCTCGAACGTGTTGACGTCACCGGCACCAGCATCAAGCGCATCGAGGGCGAAACCGCCTTGCCAGTGCAGACCTTGAAGCGCGCCGACATCGACAAGACCGGCGCCACCACAGCGGCCGAAATCATGCGCTCGATCAGCGGCAACACCGCCGGTCTGACCGACGGCGCCAGCATCACCGACAGCACCGGCGGCCAGCGCGGCTTCAACGGCGCCAATCTGCGCGGCATCGGCGTGTCCAGCACCTTGATCCTGTTGAACGGTCGGCGCATGGCCAACTTCGCTTCGCCCGGCGACAACTCGGGCGTGGACCTGAACAACATCCCGGCCGGCGCCATCGAGCGGGTCGAAATTCTGAAAGACGGCGCCTCCGCCATTTACGGCACCGATGCGATCGGCGGCGTCATCAACTTCATCACCCGCAAGGACTACCGCGGCGCCGACATCAATGTCTACGCCTCGCGCACCCAAGAAGGCGGCGCTGAAAAGACGGCCGCTTCGGTGGGCGGCGGCTTTGGCGATCTGGCCAAGGACAAGTTCAATGTGTTCGGCGTGATCGATGTGCAAAAGCTTGGCAGCTTGCGCTCAACCGAACGGGAATTCCTGCAGGACCGGCCGCTGGCGACGACGCTGCCGTTCTATATGTCCAGCCGCACCTTCCCCGGCAATATCCGCCTGGCCAGCAAGTCCGCCCCGCGCAAGGTGCAGCTCGATGCGCTCAACGCCGCCGGCTTCACCTTCAACGGCAAGCCCTTCACACAGCGCACCATCAATTTGTACGCGCCGGCCTGCAACCCACCGGCCACCGTCTATGCCAAAGACAATCTGTCCGAGGCCTGCAGCTTTGACTATATGCAGGACACCGAGCTCTACCCCGAGTCGGACAAGGCCGCCTTCTTGGGCCGCGGTGTGTTCCAGCTCAATAACGAAACGCAGCTGTTTGCCGAGGTCCTCAAAAGCAAGACCAAGACGCTGTACGTGGCCAGCCCGAATCCGATCGAGATCACGGGCGTGCCCACGGCTGCGATCAACCCCTTCTTGCCCAAGCCGCTGCCCTTCGGAGGCAATGTCGACGTGCGCCAGCGCGTCAGCGAGGGCGGCAACCGCAGCAATGAGGTCACCAGCGATGCCGAGCGCATCGTCGCGGGCGTTAGCGGTTCACTGGGAACTTGGGATTACGACGTCGCCCTGAATCGCGCCGTCAACAAGACCGACGACGCACTCAAGGATGGCTATTTCCTGTACGACAAGTTCGTCGCGGGCGTGCGCGCCGGCCAGATCAACCCCTTCGGCAAGTCACCCCAAGCGGGCCAAGACCTGCTCGCCGGCATCAAGGTGCAAGACACCGCGCGCAGCTCAAAGGGCACCACGACCACGGTGGACGCCAAATTCAGCGGCGAGCTGATGCAGCTGGGCGGCGGCGCCTTGGGCGCGGCTTTCGGCGCAGAGTTCCGCCGCGAGGAGACCGAGTTCAATCCTTCGGCCCTGTTGCTCACGAACAATATCCAGGGTGACCGCAGCTCACGCGGCGACTCGCCGCCGGCCAGCAAGAACAGCCGCAATGTGGCCGCCGTCTATGGCGAATTGAACGCCCCCTTCACCAAGGAGCTGGAGGTGCAACTCGCGGCTCGCTTTGATGACTACAGCGGCGTGGGCAACACCTTCAACCCCAAGCTCGGCGCGCGCTGGCAGCCATCCAAGCAGCTGATGCTGCGAGGCTCGGCCGGCACCGGTTTTCGCGCGCCCAGCATCAATGAGCTGACCCGCCCGACCTCGTTTGGCTCCAGCTCCGCCTTCCTGACCGACCCAGGCTGCGTCTCGCAAGGCTTCTCGGTGGCTGATTGCACCGACCAATGGCGGGTTGAGCGGCGCAGCAATGACAAGCTCAAGCCGGAGAAGTCCAAACAGTTCTCGCTGGGCCTGGTGCTGGAGCCGGTGCGTGATTTGAGTGCCAGCATCGACTACTGGATGATCAACAAGACCGATGTGATCAGCGATCTGTCCGAGCAAGTGATTTTGGGCAATTTGCCAAAGTACGAAAAAGGCTATGTCAAGCGCGACGAGTTCGGCGAGTTCATCGACACCATTTTGTTGAAGAAGGAAAACCAGGGCGAGCTGCGTACCTCAGGCATTGATTTGGACGTCAGCTACCGTTTCAACGCCGGTGAGGCGGGCCGCTTCCGTGCCAATGCCAACGGCACTTATGTGCTGAAGTACGAGCGCCAGTTCGGCGCCGGCGAGCCCTTCGAGAGCAATGCCGGACGCTTCTTGAGCGACCAAGTGATCCAGAAATGGCGTCACCGCGTGTCGGTGGATTGGGACATCGGCGCCTTCGGTCTGACCCTGGGCAACACCTATTACTCAGGCTATACCGACCACAACACCGCCTTCAACCCCAACACCAGCCAGTTGCTGCCGGCGCGCGATGTGCAAGCCTACTCGCTGTGGGACATGTCGGGATCCTGGGCCATCAACAAGGCCGCGAAGCTGCGTGTTGGTGTGCAGAATCTGCTCGACAAGCAGCCGCCCTTCTCCAACCAAGGCTACTACTTCCTGGCTACCTATGACCCGACCTACACCGACCCGCGTGGCCGCAATTTCTACGCCAGCCTGAGCTATTCCTTCCGCTGATCGCATAGCAAGGGAAGTTTGATCTGAAACCAAGCCTGGGTATGCCGCAGCATGCCCAGGCTCGACCGCCATCCATCATGGCGGTCAATTGGGAAAAACCTCAAGGGCAATCCCTAACTCAGCAGTCGGTCGGTGCGCAAGAAGATACAAACACAGGCCATGTTTGGGCCCGTCAAGGAGGAGAAAAGAGCAGATGTGAGATAGGATGATCCATATCTGGATATTCCAAGTTATGGCCGTCAAAGTACTGATCATTGAAGACAACCCGGTTGCTCGAAGCTTTTTATGCAGAGTGGTGCGTGAGAGCTTCAGTGATGCCATGGAGATCACCGAAGCCGGCGATCTCGAAGGTGCGCGCCGCCATACGGCCAAGCTGGCCGAACTCTCGCCCGAAGCCGGCTTCAAGCTGATTCTGGTCGACCTGGAACTGCCCGACGGCAACGGCATGGAATTTTTGGCCGAGATGGCCGGCTCGCCCGCATTGAAAATCGTCACCACGCTGTACTCGGACGACGATCACCTCTTCCCGGCCCTGCAATGCGGGGCCGATGGCTATTTGCTCAAAGAAGATAGGTTCGAGGTGCTGGTGGAGGAATTGCAGCGCATTGTGCGCGGCCAACCGCCGCTTTCACCTGCGATCGCGCGACGCTTGCTATCGCATTTCCGGCCCAACTCTACAGGCGACTCTGGGCCGATGACCTTGAACTCAGGCTTTGGCTCACTGTCCTCGGGCTTGTCTTCCAGCGCAGCATTCAGTGCCGGGCGCAGCGTGGTGCTGGACCCGCCTCCCGAGTGGGAGCGCCTCACGCCTCGCGAGAGCGAAGTGCTAACCTACCTCAGCAAGGGCTTCACCATCAAGGAAATCGCCAACCTGATGGGTATCAAGTGGTTCACCGTCAACGACCACATCAAGTCCATCTACAAAAAGCTCAATGTCTCCAGCCGCGCCGAAGCCGCAGTGCTTGCGAGCAAGCAAGGCCTGGTTTGAGCTGTTGGTTCCGTTGATGCTGGCCCGGTTGCAGCATCCGCACTCTTGATTGATAACCGCGCCACTAGCGGCCCATTGAAGGCTGCCGCGCGCTACATTTCCAGCGCGGGCGCACCGCCCTTTCAGCCCTCCCGCTCCGTGCGCCTCCCTCTCCTTTAGAAGCCATGAATCAAAACGACTTTGTCGACGAAGCCGAGGATCCCTCACACAGCCCGGAAGAGCGCGCTCGCGCAGCGTCCACCAGCACCTGGGTCAGCGTCGGCGTCAACACGGTATTGACCATCGTCCAGGTCGTGGTCGGGGTGCTGTCCAAATCGCAGGGCCTGGTCGCAGACGGCATCCATTCCCTGTCCGACTTGGTGGCGGACTTTGTCGTGCTTTTGGCCAGCCATCACGCCAAAAAAGATGCCGACGAGGATCACCCCTATGGCCATCAGCGCTTTGAGACGGCCGCGTCCCTGGTGCTGGGCGGGCTGCTGCTGGCGGTGGGCATAGGCATGCTGTGGTCCGCCGTACTCAAGCTGCAATCACCCGAAACCGTCCCCACGGTGCATGGCATTGCGCTCTGGGTCGCCGGTGCTGCCCTGGTGGCCAAGGAGACGCTGTTTCGCTATATGTTGGCCGTGGCCAAACGGGTCAAATCCAGCATGTTGGTGGCCAACGCCTGGCATGCGCGCTCCGATGCAGCATCGTCCCTGGTGGTGGGCCTGGGCATCGTCGGCAATTTGGCGGGTTACCCCATTCTTGACCCGATCGCCGCGCTGATCGTGGGTTTCATGGTCGGCAAAATGGGCTGGGGCTTTGCCTGGGATGCCCTGCATGATTTGATGGACCGGTCGGCAGACGAGCAAGAGGTCGAGGCGATACGCCAGACCCTGCTGCAGACGCCTGGCGTGCAAAACGTGCATGACGTGCGCACCCGCAAGATGGGCGACATGATCGTGGTCGATGCCCATATCGAGGTGGACGCCACGATCTCTGTCGAGGCCGGCCATGAGATCGCGGTGCTGGCCCGCCAGCGCGTGCTGCTGCGCCATCGGGTACTCAATCTGATGACCCATGTGGACCCCTGGCGACGGCCGGACCTGGACCACGCCTGAGTTGGCTCAGTCCGCCGTTTTCAGAAAATCAGGCGGATTCGATCAGGACTGCAAGGCGTCCTTGATGCCCGGAGTTGACCAGATCGCCTGGTCCTGCCCGACGAGCAAGACCTGAAGCCCCGGCGTGCGAGACACCCAGTCACGTGCAAACTCTCGCCCGCCGATCATGAACGCAGCGCCCAGCCCGTTGAGCGACTCGACATCGCGCGCCCAAAGGCTGACGCCCGCAGCGCCCAGGCTGGGGCGCCCGGTTTTGGGGTCAAGCACATGATGATGTCTTTGCCCATTTTCAAAAAAGTAACGCTCATAGTCACCGCTGGCCGCCAGCACACCTTGGCCCGCCAAGGGCAAGACACCCAGGACCCGCTGCGGCCGCCTTGGGTCACGCACACCGACACGCCAGGGCCGGCCTTGATTGGCACCCAGATAGAGCACATCACCCCCGCCGTTGATCAGCGCGTTTTTCACGCCCTGGTCGCGCAGCACTTGCATGCCGGCCGCGAGGATGGGAAGTTTGGCTACACCGCCCAAATCCAGCGCCATCCCCGCTCGCGCCAGCCGCGCACTGCGGGCGCGCGTGTCGAGAATCAGACCTGCACTGCCGACAAAACGCTGCTCACGCGCCAAGACCGCTGCAGAGGGCACACTCGCCACACTGCCGGCTTCAAAGTGCCAACTCTTGAGCGACCCTACCGTCATGTCAAACATGCCGTCGGTGCGCGCATGAAGGTCGGCGCCGGTTTGCAGCACAGCCATCAGCTCGGCAGAGATGGGCAAAGCCTCACCCGTTCCCGCTAACTTATTGATAGCACTGACAGCACTACCCGGCTCATAGCGGCTCATGCTGGCGCTCAAACGAGCCATCTCGGCGAATGCACTGTCCATGGCCTCGGCCAGCCACAGCTGGCTGCGCCCCTGCGCCACCAGGTCGACCCGAGTGCCCAGCATCAAGCGCGATTCGCGCCGCTGCTGCAACCCGGCCTGGGCGGGCTGCAGGGCCGCACCCAAGACCAGCAGCGCCGGCAAGGCCTTGACAGCCCTGCGGCGCGAAGGCAACTCACAAGTCGGCTTCCTGTCTTTCATCGCTGCCTTTACTTGGACAGCGCCACCATATGGTCCACGGCGGCCTTGACCTCGTCATCGGTGAGGGCCGCACCACCGCCGCGCGCCGGCATCATGCCTTTGGCGCCGGTGAAGCCTTCGATGGCGTGCTTGTAGAGCAGCTCATTGCCCTGTGCAATGCGGGGACCCCAGTCAGCCTTATCGCCGGGCTTGGGCGCGCCGGCCACGCCGGCGGCATGACACAGCGCGCAGGTCTTGCCAAAAACACTCTTGCCCAAGGCGTTCTCCGGCGCAGCAGCCGGCGTAGGCGCAGCAGTTGCCACAGTAGCTGGGGCTGAGCTCGCAGGCGCGGGGGCCTGCTCTTGCTTGCCGCAGGCTGCGAGCAAGCTCAGAGCCGCAGCGGCCAAAGCGGTGCCAAGTAGATAACGCATAGAGAACTCCTGGAAATGGTGATTGGCGTTGATTCTAAAAAGCTAACGCCAAAACACCAGGGCTTCACAGGTATTTGTAAGGCCCTGAACCGCTTATTTGCTTTTCTTGAAGCAGTTCAAGGACAGCAAATTCACACCGGTCAACCATTCGGCACCTGAATCATTTCTGCCGCCACCCCCGCCATGCCCCACTCCCATTTCCGCCGCTGCCTGCGTAGTTGCGTGCTGTCATGACTACCTATGAGCTGCGGGCTCGTGCTGGCAGCGCCGCTGCCGCATCTGGAGCCACTCGACGGGCTCGACTCAAACGCCGGACAAATGACGCGGCTGCGGCTGACGGAGCTGCCAATGCCACCTTCGCAGCGACGCCTGATGGCAGCAAAGACCTGCTGTCGAAGCCTCCCAAAACTTTCAACCAAACCCGATGAGGAAAACCATGAACGACAAGAAGAACCCTGAAAATGGCACCGGCCTGGGCCGCCGCCGTTTTATCAACAGCGCTGCACTGGCCGGCATGAGCTTGGGCGCGCTGGCTTGCACCGACAAGTCGGGCACTGCCGTGGCGCCGGCCGCCTCTGGCGCTGCGCCTGCACCCGCCGCCCACACCGGCGGCGCCAGCAACGCCTCGCATCTGAAGCCGGGCGAACTCGACACCTATTACGGCCTCTGGAGCGGTGGCCACACCGGCGATATGCGCGTGCTGGGCCTGCCGTCCGGCCGCGAAATCACCCGCATTCCTTGCTTCGTGCCGGATGCGCTGGTTGGCTGGGGCCACACCAATGAGTCCAAAAAGGTCATGGGCACCCGCGCCGACGGCAACCTGAAGTTCAGCGTCGCCGACACCCACCATGTGCACGCCTCTTACAAGGACGGCAACTACGACGGCCGCTACGCCTGGATCAACGACAAGATCAACAGCCGTATCGCGCGCATTCGCCTGGACTACTTTGTCTGCGACAAGATCACCGAGTTGCCCAATGTGCAGGGCTTCCACGGCATCTTCCCGGACAAGGCCGACCCGGTCGATCCGAAGATCAACTACACGACGCGCGTGTTCTGCGGCGCCGAGTTCTCGATCCCGCTGCCCAATACCGTCGGCAGCGACGACGGCAAGACCTATCACTCCTTGTTCACCTGCGTCGATGCCGAGAGCATGGACGTGCGCTGGCAGGTGCTGATCGACGGCAACTGCGACCTGACCGCCACTTCCTATGACGGCAAACTGGCAGCGACCAACCAGTACAACACCGAGATGGGTGTGCATTTTGAGGACATGATGTCGGCCGAGCGCGACGCCTGCCTGTTCTTCAACATCGCCCGCATCGAAGAAGCCGTCAAAGCCGGCAAGTTCAAGACCTATGGCGATTCCAAGGTACCCGTGGTTGACGGTACCCGCGACGCCAACAAGGACGCGAAGACCGCGCTGACCGCCTATGTCTCGGTGCCCAAGAACCCGCACGGCGTCAACGCCAGCCCGGACGCCAAGTACTTCATCTGCGCCGGCAAGCTCTCGCCCACCGGCACCGTGATCGAACTCGCCAAGGTGCTTGATTACTTCGACGGTAAGCTGGAATCGGCCGACAAGGCCATCGCGGCCGAAGTCGAGCTGGGTCTGGGCCCCTTGCACACCGCCTTTGACGGCCGTGGCAATGCCTACACCACGCTGTTCCTGGACAGCCAGGTGGTCAAGTGGAATGTCGAGGCCGCGATCAAATTCCACGCCGGTGACAAGAGCGCCAAGTATGTGGTCGACCGCATCGACGTGCAGTACCAGCCGGGCCACTTGAACGCTTCGCAGTCGGAAACACGCGCTGCGGACGGCAAATACCTGGCCGTGGGTTGCAAGTTCTCCAAGGATAGATTCCTGCCGGTCGGCCCGCTGCACCCGGAGAACGAGCAGTTCATCGACATCTCGGGCGACAAGATGGTCTTGCTGGCCGACCACCCGGTGCGCGGCGAGCCGCATGACTTCATCATCTTCAAGCGCGAACTGCTGAGCCCGAAACAGGTCTACAACCTCGACGACTTCCCCAACGCGGTCAAGGGTCCAAAGGATTCGGGCGTGTTCCGCAAGGGCAACAAGGTCGAGGTCCGCATGACCAGCCAGGCCCCGGCCTTCAGCCTGCGCGAGTTCAAGCTCAAAAAGGGCGACATCGTGACGTTGACGCTGACCAACTTGGACAAGATCGAAGACCTGACCCATGGTTTCGCGATCCCCAAGCACAACATCAACTTCATCGTCAATCCGCAAGAGACCGCCTCGGTCACCTTTGTGGCCGACAAGCCCGGTGTGTACTGGTGCTATTGCACTCACTTCTGCCACGCTTTGCATTTGGAAATGCGTACGCGGATGATCGTCGAGGCCTAAGCCGCTGAGACACAGGCAGCGCACGGACTCGAGCCCCGCCGCTGCCTCCCCTGCACGTCAGAAAGAGTAGATGAAATTGCAATGTCGGAACTTGGCGGCCAAGGTAGATTTCTACCTGGCCGCATTTCTTTTTTTGCTGGCCAGTCTTTGCGCGAGCAGCGCACAGGCGGGCGCTTACGAGGCCCAGTTGCCGGCGGATCTGCACACGGCCAAGGACATGTGCGCCATCCTGCCTTGCGCCGCCGTCTTCCCCGGCGCGAAGAGCTTCTCCGAGCGGCTCGGCTCGCCGCCCTATGTCGAGGCTTACGGCGAGCCGCAGCCCGACGGCAAGAGAGCTTTGCTCGGCTATGTGATGCTGTCCACCGACATCACCGACACGCCCGCCTATTCGGGCAAGCCGGTGGTCACGCTGATTGGCATGGACCGAACGGGTCATTTCGTCGGCACCCAGGTGCTCAAGCATTCCGAGCCGATTCTGCTGCTCGGCATCCCCGAATCGGCGCTGCTGAAATTCAACGCGCAATACCTCGGCAAGTCGGTCGCCGACAAGATCGAAGTCGGCCAGTCACGCCCCGATGAAGGCGTGCTGGGCCTGGACGCGATTTCGGGCGCTACCGTCACCGTGATCGCACAGAACCAGGTCATGCTGGCCTCGGGCCAGGCGGTGGCACGCCAGGTCGGCATCTTGGCGCCAACCGTGCGCGAACCCGCCAAATACGCGGTCAAAGCTCAGGTCTTTAGCTGGGCCGAATTGATCAAACTCGGCGCCGTGCAAACGCTGCGCGTCAAGCCGGAGCAGGTCGGGCTGGAGCGCAGCACCGAGCCCTTCATCGAACTCTGGTTCGGTGACCTGAATCACCCCGATGTTGGCAGCAGCCTGCTCGGCGCCCACAGCTGGCAAAAGCTGCATGCGCAATTGAAGCCGGGCGAGCATGCCTTCTTCGTCGTGCGCAGCGGCGGCATCGAGTCCTTCAAGGGCTCGGGCTTTGTGCGCGGCGGCCTTTATGACCGGGTGCAGGTCAAGCAAGGTGCGGACAGCTTCACCTTCCGCGATTTGGACTATCTGAACCTCTACGGCCTCGAAGCCGCCGGTGCGCCGAGCTTCAATGAGTCGGCGATCTTCATCATCCGCAGCAAATCATTCTCGGCCGCCTATCCCTGGAAGCTGGCCTTCCTCGGCAACCGTGTCGACCGTGCCACCGGCACGCGCAGCTTCACCAGTTTCGATGCCAAGATCTGGCTCGACGACAGCCTCTTGCAAGGCGGCCGCCCGGACCTGCAGGAAGCCGCTGCGCCCTGGGTGCAGGTGTGGAAGACGCGCGCGGTCGAGATCGCCCTGTTCGTCGCCTTGCTGTTGATGGTCACCATCGTCTACGCCTTGCGCGAAAAGCTGACGCGGATGTCCACGCACAAGAACAAGTGGCCGGTCAATGCGTTCAAGTACAGCGCCTGGGCGCTGAGCATCGGCTTTGTCGGCTTCGGCGCGATGGCGCAGCCCTCGATCACGCAGGTGCTGACCTGGTTCCATTCGCTGCTGTTCCAGTGGACCTGGTCCTTGTTCCTGACCGACCCCTTCATCTTTGTGTTCTGGATCTTCATCATCCTGACCGTCTTCCTGTTCGGCCGCGGCCTGTTCTGCGGCTGGATGTGCCCGTTCGGTTCGCTCTCGGAAGCGATCTACAAGGTCGGCGAGAAGATCGGCCTGAAACGCTTCCAAGGCCATCTGCCGACGGCCTGGCATCACCGCCTCAAGTGGCTCAAGTACGCGATCTTCTTCGGACTCTTGGCGGTGTCGATGTTCTCGATGGGTCTGGCCGAAATGCTGGCCGAGGTCGAGCCATTCAAGACCACTTTCCTGGTCGGCATCACGCACCGGGCCTGGCCCTATGGTCTGTTTGTGTGCCTGATCCTCGGCGTGTCACTCTTCGTCGAACGGCCTTATTGCAAATACATCTGCCCGCTAGGCGCAGCCTTGGCCATGCCCAGCACCTTCCGCTGGTTCGGCCTGAAGCGCAAGCAGGACTGCAATAGTTGCAAGGCCTGCGCGGTCGGCTGCGGCTCGCTGGCGATCGATGCGGCCGGCCGCATCGACCACCGCGAATGCCTGCATTGCCTCGATTGCATGATTCTCTACACCGACACCAAGGGCTGCCCGCCTTTGGCGAAGGAGCGCAAGCGGCGCGAGCGCGATGGGCTCTTGATCACACCGATAGGGCGTGATGGCTACTTCATTCCGATCGAGCCGGTGGCGATGAATCCCAAGGTCGCTAATGGTCCCGATCCCCGTATGCCGACCGATCCTGTCGCCCCAAACCACAAGTCCGGCGCCAAGGGCCTGAGCTGGCTCTGGCAAGAGCTGGTTGACCACCTCTGGCCCTGGAGTCGCGACAACTGGAAAACCCAGAAGGCGCTGCAATTCGCCGGCTTCTCGCTGGCTATCGCTGCCACCTTGGCCTGGGTGCTGGCAGGCACCGGCCGGCTGTCGCAAAGCGCCATTTTGAGCTGGTGGTTTGGCTGGAGCGTCTATGAGGTCTTGATCCGACTGTCGGCCAAGCGCTATGTCAAGGACGGCCCTTGGTGGCAGGCGAATTACCGTTATGCCAATGTGATGGACATGCTCAGTTATGTCGGTTTCAAGAACCTCTTGATCGGCGCCGTGCTGTTCCTGGGGCTGAAGACGCTGGGGCTGCTGCTGTGAGATTCCTGGCCCTTCTCTTGCTCGGTGCGGCGCTCGGCGCGCAGGCCGCGACCGTTCGCGTCGCGCCGGGTGAAGCGCTGCAACAAGCGATAGACAGGGCGCAGCCAGGAGATATCGTCGAAATCGAGCGCGGCCTCTATGCCGGTAATTTCAAAATAGACAAGGCGCTGACGCTGCGCGGCATCAATCGCCCGACCCTGAGCGGCGTCAACCAAGGCGACACGATCCGTGTCACCGCGGCAGACGTGACGATCGAGGGTCTGATCGTGCGTGACTCGGGCGCCAGCCTGAAGGATCAGAACGCCGGCATCTATCTGCGCCCCGGCGCACACCGCGCCGTGGTGCGCCACAACGATCTGACCTACAACCTGTTCGGCCTGTGGATAGAAAAAGCCAATGATGTGCGCATCGAGCACAACATCATCACGGGAAAACGCGAACTCAACAGCTCGCAGCGCGGCAACGGCATCCAGCTCTACAACACCGACGGCGCCCGCATCACCGGCAACAACATCGGCTTCGTCCGCGATGCGCTCTATGTGGACGTTAGCCATCACGCCATCTTCAAGGGCAACAAGCTGCACCACAGCCGTTACGGCAGCCACTATATGAACTCCTACTACAACCTGTGGGAGGACAACGACAGCTATTACAACCGTGGCGGCCTGGCGCTGATGGAAGTGCGCAACCAGATCGTGCGCGGCAACCGCACCTGGGGCAATAGCGACCACGGCATCATGCTGCGCACCTTGCAGGACTCGGTGGTCGAGAACAATGTGATCGCCGGCAATAACCGCGGCTTCTTCATCTACGACGTCGAGTACGCGACGCTCAAGGGCAATCTGGTGGTGGACAACCATGTCGGCGTGCATCTGTCGGCCGGCTCGACCCGCAATATCGTCGAGGGCAATGACTTCATCGGCAACCGCGAGCAGATCCGCTATGTCGGGGCGCGCGATGAAACTTGGGGCAAGGATACGGGCAATCATTGGAGCAACTACCTCGGCTGGGACCGCAATGGCGACGGCGTCGGCGATATACCCTACGAGGCTAACGACATGGTCGACCGGCTGAGCTGGCGCCATCCGAGCGTCAAGCTGCTGATGGCCAGCCCCGCGATACAGGCGCTGCGCCTGGTCGGTCAACAATTTCCGGTCTTGCGTGTGCCCACGGTGGTCGATCCGGCCCCGCGCATGCAGCCCACCAACAAGCAATGGTATGAATGGCGTGACAAACATTTCCAACGATGAAAGAGACGGGGCCGCAATAGAGCTGCGGTCCGCCAGCAAAACCTACGGCGCCATCCAGGCCGTGGACCGCGTCGACCTGCGCGTCGAGCGCGGCGAGATCTTCGGCCTGATCGGCCATAACGGCGCCGGCAAGAGCACCTTGTTCAAGATGATGCTGGGGCTAACGCCGGCCAGCAGCGGAGAGATTCTGATCAACGGCGGCTCGGTCGCCGGCAAGGGTTTTCGTGCGACGCGCCGATCTTTGGGCTATCTGCCCGAGAACGTGGTGCTGTACGACAACCTCAGCGGCTTGGAGACGCTCAAGTTCTTCGCCAAGCTGAAGGGTGCCGACCTCAAACAATGCGCACCGACGCTGGAACGCGTCGGCCTGGCCCATGCCGGCAGCCGGCCCTTGCGCGAATATTCCAAGGGCATGCGGCAGCGGCTCGGCTTCGCGCAGGCCTTGCTGGGCAAACCGCAGGTCTTGTTTCTGGACGAACCGACCAATGGCCTGGACCCGCAGGCGATCCGCGATTTCTATCTGATCTTGCGCGAGCTGCGCGACAGCGGCGTGACGATCCTGATCACCTCGCACATCCTGGCCGAGTTGCAGGAGCGCGTTGACCGTCTGGCCATCATGGTGGCCGGCCGCATCCAGGCGCTGGGCACCGTGCAAGGTCTGCGCGAGCAGCAGCAGGCGCCGCTGCAGATTGAGCTGCGTCTGAGTGAGGTAGATGCGGTGTTCGCCCGCCAGGCCTTGAGCCAACTGAGCGGCGTCACATGCAGCAGTTCGCCGCTTGGCCTGAGCGTCAGCTGCCCCCGCGAGGCCAAGCTGGCGGTGCTGGGCGTGGCCACCGGCCTGGGTGCCAGGCTGCTGGACCTGACGATCACCGAGCCTTCGCTCGAGGATCTCTTCTTTGAACTCGGCAAGGCCCGGGAATAGTATGGAACTCAGTCAAATCCTGACCCTGGCGGCGAAAGAATTCCGCGATCGCATGCGCAATCGCTGGGTCTTGGCGGTGGCACTGGTGTTCACCGCCTTCTCCTTGGTCATCACCTATTTCGGCGGCGCCAGCAGTGGCCAAGTCGGCCCGCGCTCGATCGAATTCATCATCGCCAGCCTAGTCAGCCTGGTGATTTATCTGATCCCGCTGATCGCGCTGCTGCTCGGCTTTGACGCCATCGTCGGCGAGCGCGAACGCGGCTCGCTCGACCTGCTGCTGGCCCTGCCGATCACCAAGCTGGAGCTGCTCTTGGGCAAATACCTGGGCCTGGCCGCTGCGCTGACCTTGTCGACGCTGGGCGGCTTTACGCTGGTCGCCGGGCTCCTGTACCAGCAGTTCGGCTGGGCCGGCCTGTTCCACTACCTGGGCTTTATGTTCAGCAGCACGCTCTTGGGCCTGGCCTTTTTGAGCCTGGCGGTCTTGCTGTCGGTCTTGAGCCGCGAACGCACCCGCGCCTCCGGCATGGCCATCGCCTTGTGGTTCTTCTTTGTGCTGGTGTTTGACCTGCTATTGCTCGGCGCCTTGGTCGCCAGCAGCGGTGATTTCGGCGGTGACTCGCTCGCCTATCTGCTGCTGCTCAACCCGGCCGATGTGTTCCGCATCCTCAATATTTTTTCGCTCGACGATATGCGCCGGCTCTATGGCCTGGCCAGCATCGTGCCGCCTGCCTTGGCCAAGCCCTGGCTGATGGCGCTGGTGATGGGGGCCTGGATTGTTGTGCCGCTCGCCCTGGCTCGCTGGAGATTCAAAACATGAAGACTACATTCAATCGTCGCTCACTCTTGCTGCTCGCAGCAATTTCAGCCGTCACACTCGCCGGCTGCGGCCGCCAGGACGAGGCCAAGCCGCTGGTGGCACTCGAGATCGACCCGCGCACCACCTGCGATCTTGACGGCATGCTCTTGGCCGACTACCCCGGCCCGAAGGCGCAGATTCACTTTGTCGGCGTGGCCGAGGCTATGTTCTTCTGCGACACGGTCGAGTTGTTCAACACCCTCTTGCGGCCCGAGCAGGTGCGCGCCATCGCCGCTGTTTTTGTGCAGGACATGGGCAAGGCCGATTGGGAACAGCCGCGCGGCCATTGGATAGACGCCAAGGCCGGCATCTATGTCTTGGGCAGCAAACGGCATGGTTCGATGGGGCCGACCATTGCCAGCTTCGCGCAAGAGGCCGATGCGCAGGCCTTCGTCAAGCAATGGGGCGGCCGCGTCTTGCGCTACGCCGAGATCAAGCCCGAGATGGTGGACCTCAGCGGCGGCGCGCTGCACGACAGCCGGATGTAGCCGCCATGCTTGGCCGCACACCGCCAACACCGGCCATGGGCCGGCTGGCCCGACTGAGCGGGACGGGTGTCCTCGCCTTGGCCCTGACCCTGGCCGCCGCCTTGCAGTTGCTACCCCGCAGCGCTTCAAGCATGGCCGAGCCGCCGGCCGATGTCTGCCTGATTGCGCCGCCGACACCGTTCGACGCCAAATCTGGCCTGAGCCTGCTGGCGCCGCGCCCGGTGCCCGCCGAGGCGCGCTGCCCGGTCTGCGGCATGCATCCGGCGCGCTCGCCGGCTTGGGCGGCGCAAGTGATTTTTGCCGACAACGGCGACGCGCAGTTCTTCGACTCGCCGCTCTCGCTATTCATCTATTTGCAGGATGTGGGTCGCTTCAGCCGTGGCCGCAAGGCCGCCGAGATCGGCGCGCTCTACGTCAGTGATGCGGCTAGCGGCGCCTGGATCGCGGCCGAGGCCGCCGTCTACGTGCAGGGCTCCAGCGCGCTCGGGCCCATGCGCGCCGGCAACTTGCCGGCCTTTGCCGATGCAGCGTCGGCGCAGCGCTTTGCGGGCGAGCGCGGCGGCCGACTGCTGCGCTTCAAGGAGATCAGCCCGGCACTGCTGCGCGAGCTGGACACCCGCTCGCACCAAAAACATCGAGAAAAAGCAGGCGCTTGAGCAGCGCAAGCGGTTTTCCTTATTCCGGTTCAAGGAAGTGCCCGTGACAAATCCCTAGTCTTGCGGCATCTGCAACAGACCTTGAGGACCATCATGAGCCGAGGCTTCACCAGCCAGATGGCGCGGAACATTTTTTACGGAGGAACCCTCTTCTTCGTGCTCTTGTTTGCCGCGCTGATCTTTGACTCCGAGCAAAAAATCCCCAAACGCTCCAATGCCGGCGAACTGACGCCGGCCGTGGTGCGCGGCAAGCATATCTGGGAGACCCGCAACTGCATCGGCTGCCACACCCTGCTCGGCGAAGGCGCCTATTTCGCACCCGAGTTGGGCAATGTCTACAAGCGCCGTGGGCCGGATTTCATCAAGGCTTGGATCAAGTCCCAGCCGACCGGTGCGCCGGGTCGCCGCCAAATGCCCAACTTCCAGCTGAACGATCAGCAGCTCGACGATCTGGTCGAGTTTCTGCGCTGGACCAATGGCATCGACAACGAAAAGTGGCCTCCAAACATTGAGGGCTGAGGAGAAAACATGAAACCCACCACCCTCAAATACCAGTCCCAGGCCGTCTCCAAGCTCTACTTCATCGGCGCCCTGGCGCTGTTTGTCGGCCAGATCGTATTCGGCATCACCCTGGGCCTGCAATACCTGATCGGGGACCTGATGTTCCCGGCCATTCCCTTCAATATCGCCCGCATGGTGCACACCAATCTTTTGATTGTGTGGCTCTTGATGGGCTTTATGGGCAGCGCCTATTTCCTCGTGCCCGAGGAGGCCGAGACCGAGCTCTACAGCCCGCTGCTGGCCAAGATCCTGTTCTGGGTCTTTCTGGCTGCCGGCGCGCTGACCATACTCGGCTATTTGCTGGTGCCCTACGCCACGCTGGCCGAGATGACCGGCAACAATCTGCTCGCCACCATGGGGCGCGAGTTCCTGGAGCAGCCGCTGCCGACCAAGCTGGGCATCGTTGTTGTCGCCCTGGCCTTCCTCTTCAACATCAGCATGACGGTGCTGAAGGGCCGCAAGACCGCCATCACCCTGGTGCTTTTGATGGGTCTGTGGGGCTTGGCCGTCATGTTCTTGTTCAGCTTCGTCAACCCCAGCAATCTGGTGCGCGACAAGATGTACTGGTGGTTCGTTGTTCACCTCTGGGTCGAAGGCACTTGGGAGCTGATCCTGGGCGCGCTGCTGGCCTTTGTGCTGATCAAGACCACCGGCGTGGACCGCGAGGTCATCGACAAATGGCTGTACCTGATCGTCACCATGGCCTTGGTCACCGGCATCCTGGGCACCGGCCACCATTTCTTCTTCATCGGCATGCCGGGCTATTGGCTGTGGGTGGGCAGCGTGTTCAGCGCCTTTGAGCCGATTCCGTTTTTCATGATGACCTTGTTTGCCTTCAATATGGTGCAGCGGCGCAAGCGCGAGCATCCCAACCAGGCCGCCTTGCTGTGGGCTGTTGGTTGCGCGGTGATGGGCTTCCTGGGCGCCGGCATCTGGGGCTTTTTGCACACGCTGAGCCCGGTCAACTACTACACCCATGGCAGCCAGATCACCGCCGCCCACGGCCACCTGGCCTTCTACGGCGCCTATGTGCTGGTGGTCATTGCGATGATCAGTTATGCAATGCCGATTCTGCGCGGCCGCGAAGCCAACCCGCGCCGCGCCCAAAGCGTGGAGATGTGGAGCTTCTGGATCATGACCATAGGCATGGGCGTGATGGTGTTGGCGCTGACCGGCGCCGGCATCCTGCAGGTCTGGCTGCAGCGCATGCCGACCGAGGGCGCGATGGGCTTCATGGCCACGCAGGATCAGCTGCGCTTCTTCTACTGGCTGCGCATGGTCGGCGGCGTGATGTTCTTGCTGGGCCTGTTGACCTACTTGAGCAGCTTCTTCGTCGGCCCCGGCCGGGCCGAAGATGAAGTGCCGGCCGGCGCCTTGCCGCGCGCGGCTTGAGCCAAGTCAGCGTGCTTGTCATGGAAATGCACAGCGCCAGGCAGTTGCAAGAACTGCCTTATTACGAAGCTCAGGGCGAGGAATGCCGGCTGTTCGAGCATGCCCATACCAGCCGGCTGCCGCTGCTGATCAAGGGCCCGACCGGCTGCGGCAAGACGCGCTTGGTCGAGCATATGGCAGCGCGCCTGGGGCGGCCGCTGATCACGGTCAGCTGCCATGACGACCTCAGCGCCGCCGACCTGGTCGGCCGCCACTTGATACAGGGAGGCGACACCCGCTGGTTCGATGGCCCGCTGACCCGGGCCGTTAGAGAGGGGGCGATCTGCTATCTGGACGAAGTGGTCGAGGCGCGCAAGGACACGACCGTGGTCCTGCATCCCTTGGCCGATGACCGCCGCATGTTGGCCGTCGAGCGCACCGGCGAGTTGCTGCAGGCGGCGCCCGGCTTCATGCTGGTGATCAGCTACAACCCCGGCTATCAGAACCTGCTCAAGGGGCTCAAGCCCAGCACCCGCCAGCGCTTTGTCGCCCTGGGGCTGGACTACCCGGCACCCGCCATCGAGCGCGCCATCGTCGCCGCCGAGAGCGGCTGCACGGAGGCGGTCGCGGCTCAGTTGGTGAGCCTGGCCCAGGCCCTGCGCCGTCTGACCGCCCAAGACCTGGAGGAAACCGTCAGCACCCGTTTGCTGGTGATGGCTGCCCGCCTGCACAGGGCCGGGCTGGCCCTGCTGCCGGCTTGCCGGGCCGCCATCATCGACGCGCTGACCGATGAGGCCGACACCAGCGCCGCTCTGCATGAGGTGCTGCGCGCGGTGATCGGCGATGGCTGACACCCCGCAAGCGCACCACCACAGCCGGCAACTGCAGCGGCGGCGGCGCGTGACGCAGGGCTGCTTCTTCGCCCTCTTCCTGCTGGCTCCGGCCTTGAACCTGCTGCGCTTCGATCTGAACGAAACCCAGCTCTGGGTGCTGGGCCAGCCTTGGAGCCTTGGCATAGACGCCTTGCAGCGCGGCCAAGTCAGTGCCAATGAAGCGGCCATCAGCCTGATTCTGCGCGGCATCCTGCCGGGTCTGGCCCTGGTGGCGCTGTTCCTGGGCGTCGCCTGGCGCTGGGGCCGGCTCTACTGCGGCTGGCTATGCCCGCATTTCTCGCTGGTTGAGGGCTTGAATGCGCTGCTGCACAAGGCCTGCGGCAAGTTCAGCCTGTGGGACGCCCAGCCCAGCCTGCGGCCGGGCGAACAGACGCAGCGGCGCTGGTGGCCGATCTACGCATTCAGTTGCGCCAGCTTTGGTTTCCTCTGGGCCATCACCTTGCTGACCTATCTGCTGCCGCCACAGGCGATCTGGGGCGGCCTGCTCCAGGGCACGCTCACCGTCAATCAAAGCCGCTTCATCCTGATTGCAGGCAGCGCCTTCACGCTGGAGCTTCTGTTTGCCCGCCATCTGTTTTGCCGCTTCGGCTGCGCTGTGGGTCTGTTCCAGAGCCTGGCCTGGATGGCCAATCCGCGTGCCTTGGTTGTGGCCTTCAAGCGCGAGCGCGCCAGCGACTGCCGGACCTGCAGCACCGAGCATGCGCCCGCAGGCAGCGCATGCGACAGCGTCTGCCCGATGCGGCTGCGGCCACGCCAGATCAAGCGCTTGATGTTTTCTTGCGTGCAATGCGGCCGCTGCGTCGACCAATGCGCCGAATCCCAGCAGGGCCAGGCCCAGCTGCCAGAGCCGCAACTGGAGTGGACGGTTGGGCTGGAAGCCTTGCGCGAGACGCTCAAACAGCAAAAACAAGCGCAACAACACAATAAATCACCACAATAAACCGTCAGGGTCAAGCGCTATGGAAGAGTGGATAGGCGAACGCTGGCACCGTTTCATCAACGGGGCGGCCGATCGCAGCTGCGCGGCGGCGGCCGTCGAATTGCCGGCCATGCAGCAGGCCGTGGGCCTGCTCTACCGCGCCGCCGGCGGCGGCCATGGCGTGCGCATCGTGCCGGCCGCTGACATGCGCATCGGTGGCCCGCGCAGCTGGCTGCAACGCCTGGCCGGCAGCGGCACACGCGCCGCCCTGCCACGCCTGGACGCCGAGACTCTGGCCTTGCCGCCACGTATCGCCCTGTTCGCCCAAGTCGAATTGAACCGTGACCTCTACCTCTGGCTGGCGGCCTTGGCTGCCTGCTTCGAGACCAGCGAAGCACCGGCCGCCTGGGCGAGCGACAACCTCGCCGCCTGCCGCCTGGCCCTGCAACGCTGCCCGGGCCTGCGGCCGCGCTGGCTGCTTCTGCGGGACGCGCATCTGGCGCAGCGTCGCGTCGAGGCAAGAGCGCTGCGCTCGCCCGAGGCGCAGGCGGCCGAAGCGCGCCTGCAAACCCTGTTGATGGCCGAGCCGGAACAGGCCTTCGCCCGTGGCTACTTTGACAACTTTGACGCCGACGCCACCCTGCTGGCCCCGGTCTGGCTCTGGCTGCAAGCCCTGCCCGCAGGCTCGGCTTTGGCGGCCGGCCAAGCCCGCGAGGCGAAGGCGGGCAGCGGCGCGAACGCCGCGAACGGCGCTAACAGCATTCAGCCCGAGCAGCAAGAACAAGAAAAAAAGCGCCGCCGAACCCGCGCCGCCAAGCCGGCCTCACAGAGGGCACCGCTCTTGCTGGCTTCCAAGGCCGAATCGCTGCGCAGCTGGAGCGAGCATGTGCCGCTGGACCGCGCCAGCGACGATGAGACGGACCCGGAAGAGGCACGCGCCGCCGCCGACGATATGGAGGAGCTGACGCTGGCGCGCCAAGGCTCGGCCAGCGCCGCACGCATCAAATTCGACCTCGACCTGCCCAGCGCCAGTGCCGACGATCTGCCACTGGGCGCGGGCGAGTCGCTGCCCGAGTGGGACTGGAAGCGCCAATGTCTACTGCCCGATCATTGCCGGGTGCAGACCTTGGTGGCACGGCCGGGCGGCGCGCCCTTCCTGCCTCCCACTGCCCTGCGTCAGACCGCGCGCCGCCTGCGCCGCCGTCTCGAAACCCTGCGCGCCGCCCCACAGTGGCAACACGGCTGCAGCGAAGGCGAATCGCTGGATCTGGACGCCTGGGTGCGCCATCTGGCCGGCTTGCGCGCGGGCAGCAGCCCTGACCCGCAGGTCTGGGCCCGCCACCAGCGTGGCGAACGCAGCCTGGCGACCTTGTTGCTGGCCGATCTGTCCCTGTCCACCGACGCCTACGCCAACAACGAACAGCGGGTGATCGACGTGATCCGTGACGCGCTCTATGTCTTCGGCGAGGCCTTGCAGGGCTGTGGCGACCCCTTCGCCATGCTGGGCTTCAGCTCGGTGCGGCGCAGCCAGGTACGCATCCATCAGCTCAAGGGTTTCGACGAGGCTTGGGGGCGCGCGGTGCAAAGCCGCGTCGGCGCTATCAAACCCGGCTACTACACCCGTATGGGTGCGGCAATTCGCCTCGCCACCCGCCGGCTGCAACAGCGCCCCGAACGCCAGCGCCTGCTGCTGCTCTTGACGGACGGCAAGCCCAATGACCTGGATGTCTACGAGGGCCGCTGGGGCATCGAGGACACCCGCGAGGCGGTGCGCGAGGCCCGCCGGGCCGGCCTGCAGCCCTTTTGCCTGAGCATCGACGAGCAGGCCCAGGACTATCTGCCCCATCTATTCGGCCACCAAGGCTGGGCCCGCGTGGCCCGACCGACCGAACTGCCGCTGCGCCTGGCCGGGATCTACAGCCGCTTGACACGATGCCTTTAAGCCCCTGCCGGGCGGCGATGCGACGCCCGGCAGCCCCTGACCCAAAAAACCAACATAAAACGGAGCAACGCTATGGATATGCGCGCCTTTGACCTAGCTCGTTACCTCAGCGTTCTGCCCCTGTTCACCGACCTCAGCGCGCCCGAGCTGACAAGGCTGGCGCAAGGATGCAGCTTGCGGCGATTGACGCGCGGCGACCCGGTGTTTCGCGTCGGCCAGCCCTGCGAAGAGTTCCATGTCACCGTCACCGGTCAGGTCAAACTCTTCGCCATTTCTCCCAGCGGCCAGGAGAAAGTGATCGAGCTGGTCGGCCCGGGTCAAAGCTTTGCCGAGGCGCTGATGTTCACCGGGCAGCCCTACATCATCAATGCCCAGGCGCTGACCGACACCTTGCTTTTGTCGGTCGCCAAGCGGGCGGTGCTGACCGAGATCGAACATGACAGCCGCTTTGCCCTGCGCATGTTGGCCGGCATTTCACGCCGCTTGCACGGTTTGGTCCACGATGTCCAGGCCTACGCGCTGCACAGCGGGGTGCAGCGTGTGATCGGCTACCTGTTGCGCGACCGGCTGGCCGAAGATCAGGTCGACGGCGAGGTTGTCACGGTGTCACTGCAGGTCAGCAAGGCCACCATCGCTTCGCGCCTGAGCCTGACACCCGAATACTTTTCACGCGTGTTGCATGAGTTAGAGGTGGCGGGCCTGATTGAGGTGGACAAGCGTGACATCCACATCCTCGACACGGCCTTGCTGGCCGCCTACACCGGCGCGCAACAAAGCTGAAGTGCGGCGGGCACGCCCAAAAAATAGATGCCGTCGCTCGGCGGCTGCTCAGTGGGAGGTACCTTCATCGCGGTTGATCTTGTTCCAGACGTTGTATTTGCCGACCGGCTTGCTCATAGGCAGACGCTTGATCTCTTTGAAGCTGCTGCCGTCTAGCACGATGATCGCGCCGTCCATTTCCCAGACGCTTGCCAAAGCGTAACGACCGTCCTTGGTGAATTCGATATGGGCCAAGGTCTTGCCCGGCTCCTTGACTTGGGCCACGGTCTCCAGGGTTTGTTTGTCGATGATGGTCAAGGTGTCTTTCGCGCTGGTGCTGCTCATCATCGAGTCCACCCAGGCGTAGCGGCTATTGGCATGGCTGCGCATGAAGAAGCCTGGGCCGGGTGTGGCAATGTCTTTGAGCTTCTTCCAGCTCTGCAGATCGATCACCGTGACCAGCCCATCCATCAAGTTAGGGCTGGCCAAGACGCGCCGGCCCTGCCAATCAAAGGTGATGCCCGAACCGAGATGCGGCATACCGGGAATCGGCAGCGTGGCAATGCTGCGGCGCACATCCAGGTTGACCACCTGGCCGAGTTCAGCCTTGCCTTGGCCGTCCTCGGACGGCCGACCGGCGCCCAGCACATGCGCATAGCTCTGGTCGAAGAAGAAGTCATCCAGAGGCTGCGCCAATAGCGTGCGCCGGATATTCAGAAAGCCGTCCTTGGCAATGGCTTCGCTGGAGCGGTAGTCATGCACCAAACCGTCGTAAATCGCCGCGGCCTTGGGGTCATAGGAGATCTCCCAGATTTCGGCGATGTCTTTGAGCGCAACCACAAAGCTGCGGCGCGGGCCGGCGTCATAGACGGCCGAGACGCGTGAGCTTTGGACGCCGTCCAGCGTGGTGGCGGCGAACTGCTTCAGCGGATTCAAGTCGGCATCAAACAGCGCCAGCGTGTGCGGCAGGTAGTTGGCGGCCATCACCAGCTTACCGTCGCCGCTGACGGCGATATTGCGCATATTCAGGCCGGCGCGCACCTCGGCCACGATCTTCAAATTCCAGAGGTCGTATTTGGTGATCCAGCCGTCACGCGAGCCAAAGAAGACAAAACGCCCATCGGGTGTGAACTTGGGGCCGCCGTGTAGAGCGAAGCGCGAGGGGAAGCGGTGGATGACTTCAAAGCTGTCACCATCAAGCAGGCTGATATGGTGGTCACCACCCTCGACGACGACGAAGAGATTCATCGGGTCCGCCTTCCATTGCGGTACCGAGGGCCAGGTCTTGCTGGTGGCGTCAAAGCTGCGCGAGGCCAAGATATCGGCCGCGCCCCATTGCGGTGTGGGCTTGAGCGGCTGGTAGATCAGCGCAGCCAGGGCTTCGATCTCAGCCGGCAAGAGCTGCGCGCCAAAGGCCGGCATCTGGGTCGCCGGGCGGCCGTTTTGAATCACCTTCAAAGCCTCTTGCTTGCGCAGCCGGGCCAGGCTTTCCGGCAACAGCGCAGGCCCCATGGCGCCGAGGCGCTGCGCGCCGTGACAGCTCGCGCAGTGCTGGCCAAACAACGCCTGCGCATCCGCTTTGACAGTGGGCGGGGTAGCGAGCGGCGCGACGGGCGGAGTAGCGGGCGGAGCACCGGGCGCCGCCGCTTCGGCCCGGGCTTGACCCAGGCCCATCCAAAACAGACCGGCAGCCAACAGCAGCGGCGGGACGAGATCTTGCAGGTCTTTGAGCTTCATAGGTCGTGAATCGGAATGATGGGGGCGACGACAGCGGCCTTCTTCGCCTCGTTTTTGCCTGTGTAGCTGAAAGCGCTGCTTTCGACCCGACTCAGGCGGGCCGAGGCATCGGCAGAGAGGCCGATTTCGGCGTCGTCCAAGTAGCAGCCCGGATCTTCGGCCCACAGGTCGCCGGTGACCTGCTGGGCGCGTACCCGGGTGTTGCCGCCACACAGCGCGAAATGTGCGCATTCGGCGCAGCGCCCCTTGACCGGGCGCGGTTTGGTTTTGAGCCCATCCATCAAGGGGTCACTGCGGTCGCTCCAGATCGCCGAGAAGGGGCGCTGGCGCAAATTGCCAAGCGGGTAATGCCACCACATCGTGTCCGGATGGACCTCGCCCAAGTTGTCGATATTGGCCACCCCGACGCCCGAGGCATTGCCGCCCCAGGCGACCAGGCGTTCGCGCAAGGCGGGCGCCCATCGCGGCCAACGCTGCTCTACCCAGCGCAGCAGATAGGCGGCATCCGCGTCGTTATTGCCGGTCACATAATCCCGTTCGCTACCGGCAACAGCGTCTGCCCACGCGGTCTCGAACAGCAGATCCAAGCCGGCGCGGGTGGCGTCAAAGCGCGCGTCGCGGCCGCGGTGGATATTGCCGCGGCCGGCGTAATTGAGGTGGGAAAAATAGAACTTGTCGACCTGCTCATCTTTCATCAACTGCAGCAGCGCCGGGAAGTCCTGGTCATTCAAATCGGTGAAGGTGTAGCGCAGGCCGGTCTTGACGCCCTGGGCGTGCAGCAGGCGAATCGCATTCAAGGACGCGTCATAGGCACCGTCCAGGCGCCTGAACTTGTCATGCGTTTCGCGGGTGCCGTCGATGCTGATGCCCACATAATCAAACTTCTGTGCGGCAATGCGCTCGGCCATGGGCGCGTCGATCAAGGTGCCATTGGTGGAGAGTGCGGTGTAGAAGCCTTGGGCCTGGGCGCGCGCGGCGATCTCGAACAGATCGGGGCGCAACAGCGGCTCGCCGCCGGAAAGAATCAAGACCGGCACACCGTAGGTCTTGAGGTTGTCCATCGCGCTGCAGACCTCGGCAAAGCTCAGCTCACCTGGATAGTCGTGGTCGGCCGACAAGGCATAGCAGTGCTTGCAGGTGAGGTTGCAGCGGCGCGTCAGGTTCCAGATCACGACCGGGCCACTTGCCCCGGCTCCGGCTTGACCATCCGGTTGAATTCGCCGTGTGGCCCGAGGGTATTCGCCGCTACGTTCTGCGGCGGCCACTTCACGCAAGTATTGGCTGATTCTCAACATGGTGTTCTCTCTCAGTCCTTCAGACGCAGGCCGGTCTTTTTGAGAATCGCGCTGCTGTACAAAATCTCGTCGGCACGGCAGGCCGAGCCGAGCAGGGCGCGAATTTCGGCCGCATGTTGCTCGACCTCGTCGCGCGCGTGGCCATGCACCATCGCAAACAAGTTGTAGCGCCAGGCGGGCAGTCGGCGCGGCCGACGGTAGCAATGGCTGACGCAGCTGAGCGAGCCGATGCGTTCGCCCAACTCGTCGACCAGCGCATCGTCGACATCCCAGACCGTCATGCCGTTGGCCAAATAGCCGAGTCGGTAATGGTTGGGCACGGCGCCGATGCGGCGGATCAGCCCCTTGGCTTGCATCTGCGCCAGCTCGGTCAGCACCTCGGCCTCGCTGATGCCCAGCACCGCGCCCAGTGCTTCGAAGGGGTTTTTCAGCAGCGGCAGGCCGGCTTGGGTGGCGGCGATCAATTGCCGCTCAAGAGGACTCAAGGCCATGGGCGGCTCCGCAGGGTAAGTTGGCTTGGGCCGGTAACTTCAGGCCGACGAAAAATTCGCGCTCCTTGGGGAATGCCAGCACCGTACAGTCGGTCAGCGCCTCGATTCGGGCGCACACGCTGTCAGCCTGCGCCGGCGTTTCGACGGCGATCACGAACCACATATTCAGCGCATGTTCGCGCCGGTAGTTGTGAGCGACCTCGGGCAAGGCATTGACCAGCATGGCCACCGCCTCGAAGCGCTGCTCCGGCACCTGCATGGCAGCCAGCACAAACAGTCCCCCGGCTCGCTCGATCTGGAACAGCGGCCCAAAGCGGGTCAAGGTGCCCTGCGCGAGCAGGCGTTGCAGGCGCTCAATGACCACGTCTTCGCTGTAGCCCAGCTCGGCGGCGATAGCGGCAAAGGGGCGCGGCAGCAGCGGCAAATCCTCTTGCAAACGGTTGATCAGGGCCGCGTCCAGCTTGTCTAGTCGGGCCAACTGCTGGCTCGCGCCATTGGAGTCATGCATCAAGAGTCTCCTGCACTTTTGAGCCGGACGTCAGGTCGGCAAAGTTGCGAAAGTAGCGTGCGCCGCATTGCTTGAAGCGGCGCCGGCTGAACAAGACCGTCTGCGGAACTTGCTCCAGATCGGCCGCCTTGCGCGCAGCTTCCAACCAGCTCAAAACCTCGCTGCGCTCCCGTCCGTGCAACATGCAATAAAGGTTGTAGGGCCAGCCCGGCGCGCGGGCGCGGCGGTAGCACAGCGTCACGCCGGGCTGCCGGCTGAGGATGTCCGCGTGGGCGTCAACGTCCTCGTCTGCCACATCAAACACGCACATCGCGTTGGCGGAAAAGCCCAACTCATGATGGCGCACCACCGCGCCAAAACGACGCAGCGTGCCCTGGCTCAGCCATTGCTCCAGCTTGGCGAAGATATGGGCCTCGCTGCAGCCCAGCGCCTGAGCCCAGGCGGCATAGGGGCGTGCGATCAAGGGCAGGCCGTCTTCTACCAAGGCCGCCAGGGTGCGGTCCTCGCTTTGCACCGTGCGGTCGTGGTCGTGCAGCTTCTCTTGCCCACCGGCACGGGCCGCACAGCCGGCCGCATGGGGCCGCCGCAAATCGAAACCCAGATTGATGCGATAAGCGCGCTGCATCGGCAGGCGCAGGGCCTGCAAGCCGCAAGCCTGCTCCAGGCTGCTCACGCCCGTCGCCACCTGCTCCGGATCGGCGCCGGTGATCACGAACCAGAGGTTATAAGCATGCTCACGTTCGTAGTTATGGTTGACACCTGCGTGCGCGCTGACCAAGGCCGCGACAGCCTCCATGCGCTGCGGCGGCACCGCAAAAGCGCAGAGCAAGGCCGCGCCGCCGGCGCCACTGCCCCAGATGCCGCCGATGCGGCCCAAGCTGCCGGACTCTTGCATGCGCTTGAACTCGGCCAGCACACGCTCTTGCCCGACGCCACAGCGCTGGCCCAGCTCAGCGAAAGGCTCGGGGCAGAGCGGAAAGCGCTGCTGCCAGTCGTTAATGAGATGGTCGGCGACTGTCATTTTTAGAATCCCATCCGATTGGCGCGGCTGCTGAAGAAGATGCCGCTGGGGGCGTCGATGCTCAGAACAGCCTGCGTCTCGAAACTGTCGGTGGCGATCACCGAGACGCGGTTGTCGTCGCGCGAGGAAATCCAGACCGCCTCGCCGCGAGGCGTGAACTCCATATGCAGCACCGCCCTGCCCGGCTCCAGCGTCTTGACGATTTGCCGGCTTTGCGTGTCGATGACCTGCACGCGGTTGTAGTCGGGCACGGCGAAATTGACCCAAACCTGGCGCCCATCGGGTCGGGCGATCACAAACACCGGCTGACCGGCGACAGGGATGCGCGCTACCTCGGACCAGCTTTCGGTGTCGACGACCAAGACCTCATGGCGGCCGATGGCGGGCAGGTAGGCGAACCGACCGGCGACCGCCCAGCCGCGCAGATGCGGCATCTTGAAGACCGGCAGCGGCTCCTGGCCACGCCCGTAGCCACCCAAGATTCGCGTTACTTTGGGCTCAGTCGCCCAGAGGTCAATCACGCCCAAACCGTCTTCGCCGAACAGGCCGGCAATGTAGTGGCGGCCATTGGGCGTGAGCAAGGCGTCATAGGGCTGGCGGCCGACGTCCTTGAATTTGGTGAGCTTGGGGGCGCCCGGGAGGCTGAGGTCGGCGATCCATATCTCGCCCGCATCAAACAGCGAATAGATGAAGCGCTTGCCCGGCAGGTCGGCCAGGCCGACCACGCGTGAGAGCTTGCCCGGCGCAAATTCGGCCGGAATGTCGGCCACCAAGGCCAGGGTCTTGGCATCGAAGACCTTGATGCCGCCGGGCTGGTAGTTCTGCGCCGCCACCAGGCTGCCGTCTTGCGAGATCGCGCCGCCAATCGAGTTGCCGCTTTGCTGCACGCGTGCGTCGGTTTTGCGCGTCAGCAAGTTGACCTTGCTCAGCGCGCCGTCGCGGCCGAAGACATAGGCCGTCGCACCATCGCGGCCGTAGACGACGGAGGCGTGTGACAGATCGCCGAAGCCATCAATGCTGCCGAGGATTTGCCGGCTCGTGGTGTTGATGACTTGCAGCGAACCTTTTGCCCGCTCGACCACTACGCCGAGGTCGCCGCTACCTATCAGTGCGGCGCAAGCTGGCGTGTCGATCATCGCAGCGGGCGGCGCTGGCTGTGGAGATGAGGCGCAGCCCACCAGTGCGGCCAGCGCCAGCAGCATGCAGCCCAGTGCTTGCTTCATGGTTTGTCCTTGCTTGGTGTTTCGCTGGGGAAACCCTGCAGCAGTTTTGAGGCGATCCACTCTGCTTCACTTTCGGAAATCATGCTGCGCCAGGGCGGCATGGGCGTGCCGGGCCGGCCGTGATAGATGGTGGCTTTGAGCGTCAGCAAGGGGATGTCGGCCAAGGCCTCGCGCGTCAGCGCGGGCCCCAGGCCGCCGGTCAGCTTCATGCCGTGGCAGCTGCCGCAGTCCTGCCTGACCATACGCACCAGTGCGGACTGGCGACCGAGCGTTGGACTCTCGGCCGCTTGAGCGCCAAGCGTCGCCAACATCAGACCGCAAACAAGCCACCGCATCACATCAGCTCTTGAGGATGGACTCCACGGCCGACTTCAAGTCGGCGTCGCTGATCTTGTCCGGCCCAACTGGCGCCATCGGCACCGGCCCAAAGGTGCCGGCGCCACCCTTGCGGACCTTCTCGCTCAGCTTGGCCACCACGTCCTGGCCCTTGTACTTGGCGGCGATGTCCTTGAAGGACGGGCCGACAATTTTTTTGTCCTTGGCGTGGCAGGCCATGCAGCCGGCCTTGTTCATCGCATCATCGAGTTCGGCGGCCTGAGCGCCGAAGCTCAGCAGCGCGGCCAGGGCTATCAACAACTGTTTCATCACTAACTCCTTTATGGAAGGGGCCGCACCGGCTGCAAGCCGGGCGGCCTTGGGCTGGCTCAATAGACGTCGTGCTGGGTGTTGTGCACATTGAAGTGCCCGGTCGGTGTGATCAGGCGCGGGTCCTTGATCACGGCCTTCAGCTTGAGCGTCTTGTCATCGACGATGACCATCGCGCTCTGCTTGTTCTTGGCCGACCAGACCGAGAACCACACCTCATCACCGGCCTTGTTGAACTCCGGTTGAACGACGCGTTTGGCGCCGTCGTCGCCGATGCCCGCCCATTCGGCAATCGGCAACACGGTGTAGCCCTTGTCGAGGTTCTTGATGTCGTAGACGGCGACCGATTGCGAGATCTTCGGATCCGGGTTCAGTGGCGAATCCGAATAGATGTGATTGCTCTTCGGGTGGCTCTTGATGAACAGCGCGCCGCCACCCTGGCCCTTCAACTCGGCCACCTTCTTGAAGGCGGAGTCTTTGTGGCCCTTGGGGTCGGTGCCGATCAGCGAGATCGAGTCATCGCCCAAATGGCCGGTCGACCAGACCGGGCCGTACTTGGGGTGGATGAAATTGGCGCCGCGCCCAGGGTGCGGGATCTTGCCCACGTCGATCAGCGCGGTCAGCTTGCCTTCCTTGGCGTCGATGACCGAGATCTTGTTGCTTTGATTGGCTGCCACCATGAAGTAGCGCTTGCTGGAGTCCCAGCCGCCGTCATGCAGGAAGGGCGCCGAGCCAATTTCGGTGACCTTGAGCGCGTCGAGGTTGGAGTAATCCACCATCAGCGTCTTGCCGGTTTCCTTCACGTTGACGACGAACTCGGGCTTGAAGTGCGACGCGACGATGGAGGCCACGCGCGGCTCGGGGTGGTATTCCTGGGTGCCGACCACCATGCCGCGGGTGCTGACGATCTTCAGTGGCTCCAGCGTGTCGCCGCGCATGATCACGTACTGCGGCGGCCAGTAGGCGCCGGCGATCACCAGCTTGTCGCTGTAGTCGCCTGACCCGCCCTTGTACTTGCTGGTGTCCACCGAGCGGGCTTCCAGGCCAATCCGTACTTCTGCGACGTTATCGGGGATGGGCATCCACAGGTCGATCATATTGATCTTGCCGTCACGACCGATCACGAACAGGAAGCGGCCGGAAGCCGAGGTGCGCGAGATGTGCACCGCATAGCCGGTCTTGACGATGTTGATGATCTTCTTGGTGTCGCCGTCGATCAACGCCACCTCACCGGTGTCACGCAAGGTGGTCGAGAAGATGTTCTCGATATTGAAGTTGTTCATCTTCTTGGTCGGCCGTTCGGCCGGCGGCACGATGACTTTCCAGGTCTGCTTGATCTGCGCCATGCCGAATTCGGGCGGCACGGGCGCATCCTGCTGGATGTAGCGGGCCATCACGTCGACGGTCTTCTCATCCATCTCTCCCGAGGTCAGCCAGTTCGGCATGCCTGCGGCCGAGCCGTAGGCGATGAAGATCTTCAGGTAATCGGTGCCTTTGCCGAGCGTGATGTCGGGCGTCAGCGGCTTGCCGGTCGCGCCCTTGCGCAGCACACCGTGGCAGCCGGCGCAGCGTTCGAAGTAAGTCTTGCGGCCCAGCTCGAATTCCGCCTGCGTCATGGCCGGCGCCTTCGGGTTGGCACTTTGGTACATGGGCACATCACCGAGCGGCGAGGTGCCGGCCTGGTAGTTCATTTCAGCGGGTGTCACATTTTTCTTGTCCTCGGCCTGGGCCGCATTGCCCCAGGCCAGGGCAGCCAACATGATCACGGCAAGCCGGGACAGTTGCGGTGTCTTTTTTTCCATTGCTCACTCCGTCGGTAGGACGCTGCGAAGGGCAACGTCCGAGCAGCACTGCATCCATGGGCACTCAAGTGCATGGGCTCGCGAGGGGCTGCGGTTCCTGTGGCGAGCAGGAGCATCCTCTCGCTCGGAGGATCAAAAGTCCTTGAACTGGTTCAAGGACGCGGCGGGCCACAGCTTTTCAAATAGCGCTCATCGAAAGTCGACGCTTGAAGGAGCGGTGCGCATGAGCATCTTGGACGAACCCCTGTATTTCGGGCCCTTGAGCCGGGCTGTGCCCAGGGCTCCGGCGCATCAGCCGACAGTGAATACGGCGGCGCCGGCTCTAGTGACCTTGGTCGGCGCCGGACCGGGCGATCCCGACTTGCTGACGGTCAAAGCAGCGCGCGCGATTGCCCAAGCACAACTGGTGCTGTATGACCATCTGGTCTCCAAGGAGGTCTTGCGGCTCTTGCCACCCAGTGCCGAGTTGATCTATGTCGGCAAGCAAAGCGGGCAACATGCTTTGCCGCAGGAAGGCATCATCGATCTGATGCTGAGGCTGGCCCAAAGTGGCCGCCCGGTGCTGCGCCTCAAGGGCGGCGACCCCTATATCTTCGGGCGCGGCGGCGAGGAAGCGCAGGCCCTGGCCGCCGCCGGCGTGCCCTGCCAAACCATTCCCGGCATCAGCGCGGCGCAAGGCGCGGGCGCTTGCGCCGGCATCCCCTTGACGCACCGCGACCACGCCCGTTCGCTGGTCTTCGCAACCGGGCATCTCTGTGCGGCGCAAGCCACGCAGCCCAGCGGCGCCCCGCCCACGGTGGACCTTGACTGGGAGATGCTGGCTCGCCCGCGCCAGACAGTGGTGATCTATATGGGCTTGGGCGCCCTGCCCATCATCTGCGAGCAACTGATCGCCCATGGCATGGCGCCCGATATGCCGGCAGCGCTGATCGAAAACGCCAGCCTGCCCGAGCAGCGCTGCGTCAGCGGCAATTTGCAGAGCTTGCCCAGCCTGGCCCTGCTGCACGCGGTCAAGGCCCCGGCCTTGATCATGATTGGCACCGTGGTCAGTCTGCGGTCGGAGTTAGCCGCAGGGCTTGCCTATGCCCACGCGCACCAGCAGGCAGCCGTCACCAGATCTTGATGCGCTCGCCGGCGGGCTTGTGCAGCTTGTCGCCCGGCTTGGTGGCGAAGGCCTGGTGGAAGGCATCGTGGTTGACGACGCCCGCATTGGCGCGGAACTCGCCGGGTGAATGGGGGTCGGCGCTGAGCTGCTGCAGCATTTGCTGCTCGCGCACCTTTTCGCGCCAGATCTGTGAGAAACCCAGGAAGAAGCGCTGCTCGCCGGTATAGCCCGCCAACACCGGCGCGGGCTTGCCGCCCAGCGAGCGCAGATAGGCCTTGTAGGCGATTTGCAGACCGGACAGGTCGGCGATGTTCTCGCCCAGGGTCAGGCGGCCGTTGACATTCTTGCCGGGCAAGGCCTGGTAGGCATCGAACTGCGAGGCCAGGCGTGTGCCCAATGCGTCGAAGGCTTTGGCGTCGGCCTCGGTCCACCAATTGCGCAACATGCCGTCGCCGTCGTACTGCGCGCCCTGATCGTCAAAGCCGTGGCTAATTTCATGGCCGATGACGGCCCCGATACCGCCATAGTTGACGGCATCATCGGCATTCAGATCGAAGAATGGCGGCTGCAGGATGGCGGCCGGGAAAACGATCTCGTTGACGGTTTCGTCGTAATAGGCGTTGACGGTCTGCGGCGTCATGCCCCATTCACTGCGGTCCACCGGCCGGCCGGCTTTGGCCGCCTCGCGCGCCCAGGCGAACTTCGCGGCGTTCTGGCGGTTCAGCAAGGCCTCACCGGCTGTCACTTGCAAGGCGCTGTAGTCGCGCCACTGGCTCGGGTGGCCGATCTTGATCGTGTACTTGGACAGCTTGTCTTGCGCCGCCGCTTGCGTCTGCGGGCTCATCCAGCTCAAGCCCTTGATGGACTCACCGAACTCCGCCATCAGATTGTCGACCAGGCTCTTCATGCGCGCCGCATGGGCGGGGGTGAAATGCTGGGCGACATAGAGCTTGCCGACCGCCTCGCCGAGCGCCTCATTGACCTCGGCCGAGCCTTCCATCCAGCGCGGCAGCGGCGTTTTGCTGCCGGTCATCGCGCGGCCATGGAAGGCAAACGAAGCGGCCCGAAAGGCCTTGGGCAAGACCGCCGCATAGGCGTCCACGCTGTGTAATTTGGCATAGAGCTGCCAGTCGGCCAGCGGCGCCTCGCCGAGCAACTGAGCAATGCCGATGATGGCGCTGGGCTGGGTGACCGAGAGCCGGTCGATACTGTTCAGCTGCGCGGCGGCAAAGAATGCCGGCCAATCCAGGCCCGGCGCCTTGACCGCTAACTCGGCCGGTGTCATCGGGTTGAAGGTTTTTTGCACATCACGGTTGGCCACCGCATCCCAGTGCAGCTCGGCGATTTTCTTCTCCAGCGCCAGCACGCGGCGGGCGGCTTCGGCGGGCTGGTCCAGGCCGATCAGGCGCGCCAGGCTTTGCAGATAGATTTGATAGTCCGCGCGGGCGCGGGCCATGCGCTTGTCGCTCTGGTTCAGCAGGTAGTCGCGCTCGGGCAGGCCCAAACCCCCTTGGCTCGCGCGCACACGGTTGAGCAGCGGCTCCTTGGCGTCGGGGCCGACGCTGAGCTGTACAGGCGTGTTGACCATGCCTTGAGCGCGGCCCAGCCACTGCGCCAATTGCTGGCGATCGCTGATCGCGTCAATCTCGGCCAGCAGGGGTTTCAATACTTTCAGGCCGGCACGGTCGATGGCGGCGGTGTCCATGAAGCTGGCGTAAAAAGCGCCGATCTTGGCCTCGTCGCTGCCGGCGACCTGGGGGCTCGCGGCCAAGGCCTCGACGATGGCGCGCACCTGCTCGTCCGACTGCTCGCGCAGAATCTCGAAACTGCCATGCGAGCCCTTGGCCGGCGGGATCACCGTCGCCTTGAGCCAGCCGCCGTTGACCGCGCGGAACAAATCGTCTTGCACACGCACCTTGGGGTCAAAGCCGGCGAGATCGAGGCCGCTGCTCAGGCTGCCGCTGGCATGGCTGCTGCTCGCAACAATGCTGCTGGGGCTTCCCGCGCCACTGGGGTCGGCCGCATGGCTCAGACCGGCCAAAGGCAACAGCAACAGGGTCAGGCGGCGGAGTTTGAACAAGGCATTCATACGAGAAAGGGGGCTGAAATAGGTCTCTACCGGCGGGACTACAACAAGACCTGTCAAGGTCTGTGGCTTCTAGCCGGCACTGCATATGCAAGCCTAATGGCTGTCCCGCAGAATAACGAAAGTCAGCACCCAGGGCTTTCCCGTGTGTCTTGCGCGTCGCCCTTCCCCCGGTCGGTCAACGCGCCTGCAGATTGACCGGCGTGCCCTGGCGATTGAAGGGAATGAAGCCGTCGAGGTGCCCTTGCTTGATCGCCTCCACCATGGCCGCCAAGGCCTTGTCGGCTTGCTCGGCGCTGGGCGCCTGACCGGGGCTGCCCGACAAGCTGGCCACAAAAACGATCTGCCAGCGCTGCAGCTGCTGACCATCCTGACCGTGCTCGCCATTGGCGCCGAGCAGCTGATCGGCTTCATCCGCCAGTGCGGCGAAGCTGCTCAACTCTTGCGGCAGCTTGTCCACGCACATCAGCGGCGCGAGTTCGCCGCCTTGGCCGGCCTCGAACTCGGCCCGCTGCTGGGCCGAGGCCTGTGCAGGCAGCGTGGCGCCGGCAAACACCAGCAGCAGGCGCTGGGCGGCGCTTTGCATGGTGGCAGCCTTGAGCAGGTCTTGAAAATTGCTGATTTGCATGGCGAGGTCAGGAGAAGAAGATCGGGGAAGAGGAAAGGATGTGCGAGCGGCTACTGTAAGGGGTAGCTGGCCAAGCCCCGGGTGCTGAGGATGTGAATATCGCGGCGGTCAATCTCGATCAAGCCTTCGTCTTCCAGCTCATGCAGCACGCGCGAGAAATACTCGGGCGTCAGTGACAGGCGCGAGGCAATGGTGGCCTTGCTGACGGGCAAGGAGATGGTGATGGATTGGTTGGCCAGTTGGTCCTCCACCAAGTGATCGCGCAGCAAATAGCCAATCACACGCTGTATGCCGCTGTGCAGGCAGTAGGACTCCACGTCGCTGATCATGCCGTGCAGGCGCTTGGACACGCCGGCCAACATGCGCAGCGAGAAACGCGGGTCGCGTTGGATCTCGCCCATCACTGCTTCCTTGGCGATGGACAGCAGCAAGGTTTCGCTCAAGGCTTGGGCGTTGACAGTATGAGCCTTGCCCGAGAACATCGCTGCTTCGCCGAAGCTATTGCCCGGGCCAACCAACTCGATCACCTTCTCGGCGCCGCTGCTGGCCAGCGCAAACAGCTTGACCTGACCGGTCACCACCACATGGAACTCGTCGCAGCAATCACCGACGCGAAAAATCGCCTCACCCCGACCCACGCGCTGCATGCGACAGCCGCTCCCGGCCAAGCGGCGCAATTCATCTGACTGCATGTCGGCAAACAAAGGCAGCACGGATAGATAGCGCGGTAGGTCGAAGGTAGCGGATGACATGAAGGGGCTCCAAGAGAGGCCCGGAGCGGGCCTGTCGGAGCGCGATTCTGCGCAGCGGTGGCGCTTGGAATTTGCGTTAGATCAAGTCTGACCGGCGCCTAGTTCTTCAGAACGATGGCCGGCCCGGCCCCGCGCTTACGCACTAGTTCTTGAGGACGAGGGCCAAAAGGAAGGGGCTGCGATTTTTACAAAACCCGGTTTGAATCTTGTCCCAGTTCAAGGCCGAGGCAGGGCCTTCGGTGGTCGACTAGGCGCTCGCAAAACAGCGGGGCAATTTGCCCCGCAATGCCGCAGCGGCCCGGCCTTGCTCGGTCCCAAGGAGACAACTCAGCATGACCCCCAGCATCCATACGCAGCATGCTCAAGCCTCGGCTCACGCCCTGCTGTCGCCACCCCGGCAGCTGAATCTGCATCCTGCCTGCGCCCACCTTGCAGCGCCGCGCCGACCAGCCGCCGCAGCGCCTGTGCTTCAGGCACTGAGGCAGGCTTGGCCGAGCCTGGAAGATGACGAGGACGCCCTGCTCGCTTTGGCCTTGATGGGCCGCAGCCACCGTGTGCGCCCGGGCGGGCTGCTGCTGAAGGACGGCGACAGCAATGCGGCGGGCAGCTTGTGGTTGCTGGTGCGCGGCAAGCTGAGCATGGGACTGCATGACCCCAAAGCGGTCTGGCGCCAGGGGCGCGCGCTGCAGCCAGGCCAGTGGATAGATCTGGCGAGCGCTTGGCCGCAAGCCCCCTTCCCCGAAACCGCGCTGGCGCTGACGCCGGTGCTGGCGCATGAGTTCCCGGCGCAGGCCGTGCTGGCCCTGTGCGCGGCCCATCCCTTGCTGTTCAAGGTGCTGCTGGCAAGCCTGGGCAGCAGCGCCTGCGAGGCGATGGCATCCCGTCAGGCCATGAGCACGCAGGACTTTCCCACCCGTTTGGCCGAATGGCTACTCAATGAGCTCAGGCTCAATGGCCAGGGTGACTGCCTGAACCTGGGCCTGCTCAAGCGCGATCTAGCGGCTCAGCTGGGCGTCACCCCCGAGACGCTGTCGCGGACCCTGCGCTTGTTCCAGCAACAGGGCCTGATCGTCATGAAACATCGCGAGCTGCGTATTCTTGCGCCCGCCGGGCTGGCTGCGCTGCGCTAGCAGCAGCGCGTGGGCCGCTGCGCAAGGGTCGCGCCCACTCGAGCAGCTTCAGGCCGGATCACGGGGCTTTCTGATGCGCCGGCTGACGAGGGGCGGGATCGGGGGCTTGATCATGGTTTGAGGAAGGCCCAGCATCACGGCTTGCGCTGGGCCGGCCGTGCCGGCATTGGGGGCGCTGAGGAGATCGGCCAGGGTGTAGCGGTCCAACTGCTCCAAAAAGGCCGCCAAGGCGTCGTTGAAGATGCCGGTGAGGCGGCAGCGCCCGGTCAGGCCACAGGCATTGCCTTGGCCCAGGCATTCCACCAAATAGAAATCGGGCTCGATCGCCCGCACCAACTCGCCCAGCATGATCTCTGCCGGCGCCAGGGCCAGGCGCATGCCGCCGCCCTTGCCGCGCACCGTGGTGATCCAGCCGCCCAGCCCGAGCTGGTGAGTGATCTTGGTCAAATGGGCTTCGGAGATGTCATAGGCCTGAGCGATCTCGGCCGTTGTGCAGAGCCGCTCGGGATGCTGGCCGAGATAAATCAACATGCGCAGCGCATAGTCGGTCATGGTGGTCAGGCGCACGAGGCCTCCTTCGGCTGTATTTGAAAATGGGGGGCGGGAATGGCGTCTTAGCCCGGCAGGCCGTCGACACGTGGGCGCAGCAGCATAGGCCCATAACGCCACAAATACAGAACAAAAGCCAAGGCCCACAGCGCCGCCGACAGCCAGACCGCCGGCAACAAGGCGGCCGGCATCAGCAGCGGCACAAACACGCGCACAAGCGCTGCGCCCAGCATGGCCAAATAGGCCAGCGTCTCGACCGGCCCGGCCTTCAAAGGCCGCCCCGTGTGCCCCAGCGCGGTGCGCGTGATCATGCCAAGCGTCATCAAGCCGATCAGACCAATGGTTAGCGCATGGGTGGCCGCGCTAGCGGGCAGCCAGTCCAGCGCGGCCGCCGAACGCAAGCCCAGATGCAGCAGCAGCCAGGCATAGGCCGCGTGCAGAACCCAAACCAAGGGGTTGCCCAGCGTCTTCCAAGGCTGCCACAGCGCAAAACGCCAGACATGCGCGAGCAGCGCCGGCAGCAGGGCCAACAGCAGCAGCGGGCCGCTCAGGCCCAGCGCGTCAAAAGCCAGCAGCAGCAAGACGCTGCCCAGAGCGGCGCGCTCCACGCGGGGGTCACGGCGCGCATTCATACCGGGCACGCCGTTATTGGAGAACATGGGCAGCACGCGCCCGGCCATCACGGCAATCATGAACAACAGCACATCCAGGCCAAGCATCAGCCCCAAACCTTGAGCCAGCGAAACCGGCAAGCCCAGCCAGCCCAAATGCGTCAGGTGCAGAACAGCCGAGGCCGCCCCCATCGCCAGCAGCAGCCCGACAAAAAAGTAATTGCGCCGGTTGCCTCCCGCAGACAAGGCTCGCCACAAGCCCCAGGCTGCTGCCCAAGGCACGGCCACGTTGACCAGCAGCGAAGCCTCCAGCCAAGGCGTCAACACCAGCACGCGCGCGAGCACCCAAAGCGCCGCCAAAGCCATCAGGGGCCGGCCCGTGGGCGTCGCCTGGCCCGACCAGTTGCGCCCGGCCGTGAACAGAAAACCGATCACGATGGCCAGCGCGTAACCGAACACCATCTCATGGGCATGCCAGGCGGCGCCGCGCAAGCCGCCCTTGCTCAGCAGGCCGCTGAACTGCAAAGCCCACAAGGGCACCGACAGCAAAGCAAGGCTCGCCGCCAGCAAATAGAAGGGTCGAAAGCCCAGGTCCCAGAGCGCCAAGCCCTCTCCCGGCCGGCGCCGCCGCAGCGGCTCTTGCAGTTGCACGAAAACATGGCCCATGGTGGTCTCCAGCCTTGACGGTTGCTTTGACGTTCGATCAGTTCGCGCCGCTGCAGCAGCCGCAGCAGCTCTTGGCCGTCGGGCGACGCGCTATGCGCACGCGCCACTGCTGCGGGCCGGCTTCCAGAGTCTCCCAATCGAACTGGCCCGGCCATTGGGCCTGAAACTGCTGCTTCAATGGCAGAGGTTCATGGTCGCTGTGCAGCTCGAAGCCGGCACCCGGCGCCAGGCTGTCGAACTGTTGAAAGATCAAACCATGGCGCAGCTGCGGTGGAATCAGACGCACATCGATGACGGCGGGGGAAGCAAACGAGTTGCTCAGGGCGCTGGCGGCGGAGGTGTTCATGCGGGCAATCCTTTAAGCTCTATTTTGAATACAACTTATTATGCAGACTCCTCGAGTTGAAAGCAATATCTGAAATATAGATTTAAATCACTGCCGAGCTTCAAAGGCGCAGGCTGCAGCGCTCTCGCCTGCGCCGCTGCCCTGGCCTCATTGGTACAAGGCCGCCGCCTCGGCCAACTGCTTGGCCACCTCGGAGACTAGGCTTGGCGGTGCTAGCACCTTGACCTGATTGCCATGGCGAAGGATGTCCATCACGATCTCGGTCTCGTGAACAAAGGGGATCTTGAGCTCGTAGCTGCCGTCGTTCAGCCAGACCCCCTGCTGCTCTGCATGCCACTCCTCGCGGCTGACCCATTGCGCGGCCTTCTCCTGGAACACCAGCGTGGCCCATTGCCGCTTCTCGCCTGCGAAGATGCCAAAACCGCCGTCCATCTCGGCCTGTATCTGCTTGAGCGAAATCTCCTTGGCCTTGATATCCAAGGTCGCGGCCGTCTCGATCGCATCCAGCGCAAAGCGCAAGACCTGATTGCGCGAGTGGCACCAGGCGTCCAAATACCAGGTGTTGCGGTAGTGGACCAGGCGCTGAGGTGAGACATCCCGCTCGCTGACCGTGGCGCGGCCGCGCGTCAGATAACGCAGATGCAAGCGTTGACGCTTCAACAGCGCCTCGCCGACCATCTCGAAGAACTGCGTCGGCACCGGGCGTTTGGCCGGACTGATGATCTTGATGCGCTTGAGTAGCCCCTTGGCGTCGGCCTCGCCCGGCGCCAGCAGGCCGTGAATGCGATCCAGCAAAGGCGCCAGGTGCCGGCTGATGACGCCCTCGGAGCCCAGCTCACTCAGCATCTGATGCGCCATCAGCAGCGAATACAACTCGCGCTCGCTGAACCACAAGCCCGGCAGCTCATGCTTTTCTTGCCCTCGGTAGCCCGCGCCAAAGCCGTAACCGCCGTCCATGCGGCTGTACTCGATCGGCGCGCCGAGTTGGTCACGCAAGTACTCCAGGTCGCGCTTGAGCGTGGCGGCCGACACCTCCAACTCGTCCCTCATCTCCTGAAAACTCACATGACCGCGATTGCGGATCAGCATTTCGATCTTGTAGACGCGAGCGGTTTTTGACATGGCGGCTTAGGCAGAGTTTTTGCAGAGATTTTGGAGGAAGCAGACGCTCACGGCTTGAGCCAGTCGGACTGTAGCCGGCAAACGTGACCAAGCGACGCTGCTCAATCGAGCAAACGATGGGCTAGCTCGTTATTTGAGCTTCTGGGTCCGCATCATTGCTCCCAAGAAGGCCGCGATCCGCCTCCTATCCTTTTTTGCTTCTGTTTTGGCATCACCCGGGAGAACACACACATGATGATGACGACGTCAGATCTTGCGACCGCTTTGGTGCAAAGCCTCAAAGACAAAAAATGCGGCGATGACGACAGCGACTGCCCTCACGGAGCCAGCCCGTTTGACTTCAAGCCAGCAGCGCCGCCGGCCAGCTTGACACAGCTGTGCCAAGCCGTTGCCGAACATCTGGAATATGGCGGCCAAGTCTATGGACTGGCTTCGCATTGTCAGGCGCTGAGCGTGCACCCCGAGGTCAGCCAGGCCTTTTGGCGCCTGAGTCAATTGGTCAAAAGCCCCGGCGTGATGTGGTTGCTGCTGGCCGACTGGATAGATCGGCGCAGTCCGCCGCCCCAGACCAAGCTCGATGAACAAAGGGTCTCGGACGTCTTGCAGCCCCACCTGCAATGCCTGGACCCGGCGCTGATCGACGACGCCGGCCGGCTCTTCGACCGCCTGCTGGGCGCCTATGGCAACGAGGGCTGGACGCCAGCGCGGTTGCAGCGCCTGCTGCGATCGATTCGTTCCCGCTGAAGCGACACGGGGCAGCGATGTCCTTGAGGGTTGCGCAGAGCGTCCTACGGGGGCATCGTGATCTATCTCCGATCTAATCGGAGTGAGCCCGCTTGCGGCTTACTGAACCCGCAGCACCTCGAACTGCTGCCGGACTGCAGCGACCTGAATCGAGACCTCATCACCCTCACATTTACCCAGCAAGGCCTTGCCCAGCGGGGCTTCGCTGCTGATGACCTGCACAAACTGAGCGCCGCTGAGCAACTTCATGCTGCCCCCATCCGGGCCGAGAAAAAGCTGTTGCGGGCTATCTTCGGCGTCGACCAGGCAGACCAACGCGCCGAGCTGGATACCTTTGCTGGCGTCGTAGGGGCGCGGGCGAAACTGGCGCCAATTGGCCATCGCCTGGCGGATGGCTTCGGCGCGGCGAGCTTGGCCGGTGGCCAGGTAAGCGGCTTCAAGACCCAATGTGTCGTACTTGTTTTCGGCGATGTTTTCTTCGTGAGTCGCCGTTTCATGAGCCGCCCGCGCAGCCTGTTCGACTTGCAGCAGGTCTTCGGCGAGTTTTTCCAGCACCCGCTGCTGCAGCAAGAATTTGTCCATGATGAAAGATAGGCGTCTCGAGCAAGCGGGAGGTCGAGTCTTGATTATGAAGGGCTCCACCAGCTTTCGACACTGCCTTTGCCTGTAGGTTAACTTCAGTTAGGGGCACTGAGCTGGCTTCCGGCCAGCCATCCAAACTTCCGACGCGAACATGTAGAAATGGATTGAAGAGACCTGAACGTTCCTATCCACTTCTTTTCATCTAGACGCAAGCTTCTGCGCAACGCCGGCCTATGTGCAGGCTAAGCCCGGAGCAGGGAACGCAAACGCGCAATCGTGACCTCCACCGGCGCATCGCGCGAAACTTCCAGGCCCAAGTCGCGTGCGATCTGGTTCACCTTGGCCGGATACAGCGGGATGCCCCCAGCATCGATGGCAGCAATCAAGGCCCGGGCGCGCTCATGCTCAGGGCGGACGGGGCGCTGGGTGAGCAGGCGGCGCAGAGGTGAAGGTTTTATGGGTGGCATTTGCGCTGCGATGGTAAACCCTTCCCCGATGGCCAAGCTAAACCATCGCACTTTTGCCCGCCCACCAAGCCAGCTTCTAGATAGTCACAAACGCAGCGTTCAGACCCAGAAAGCCGAAAGGGTTAGCCCATTTCTGAGCTAACCCTTTGATTCCAAACTTATTCACATGGTCGGAACGGCAGGATTCGAACCTGCTACCCCTTGTCCCCCAGGCAATTTTAAGTCAATCCACCGCAATCCAACGGTGTCCACAGTTGACTAAAATTCACATATAAATCAACCACTTAACTGAATACATCGTTCGTCACTCATCCACCGCCGTCGTTCAAAGTACACTCACAGCCAGCCCAACGGTGTGGCTAAAGGTGTGGCTAAATTTTGGAGATGTCGACATGGCCGTGATTACCGTCAAAGAATTGCAGGCGCTTAACTTGGCCGACGACGGCAAGCGGATCAGCATGGGCGAATCGATGTATGGCACGGTTCGAGTGGGCAAAGACGGCGCCGTTAGCCTCTACGTGAAATGGCGATACAAAGCGGGCGGCAAGCTGCGTCAAATTCCCCTTGGCACTTGGAAGGACAAAGGCGGCCAAACCCTCAAAGCACTGCGCGATGAGCGCGACCGGCTCGCGGTTGAACTGAAGGCGGGCATTGATCCCATTGAGCGCAAGGCCTTGGAGCGACGTGGGGTAGTTGACGCTGCGCAAGTGGCCGCAGCAAAAGCAGAGGCAGATTTGGCCGAAGCAATGCACGCTCAACGCGCCCGACTGGCGGCCATTGCAGAGCAAGCCGCTAGGCTCACAGTCCGAGGCCTGTTTGGTCAATGGAAGGCCTTGGAGCTACGCCAGCGGGCAGATAAGGGAGCCGAAGCGGAGCGCGCATTTGAACGCGACGTTTTCCCGCTTATTGGCGACGTCGCTGCCGGCGACATAACCAAAGCGCACGTTCAACTCGTAATCGACTCGATGATGACCCGCGATGTGGTCCGGATGACCAAGCGTGTCTTATCTGACTTGCGCCAAATGTTTGGCTTTGCACTTGACCGCGACCTCGTGGAGGCCGACCCCACCGCACGCATCAAGAAGGCCAAGATCGGCCCCGACGTTGAACGCGACCGGGTACTGAGCGAAGCTGAGCTTATTTCCTTTTTTGCCAAGTTGCCGGCTGCTGGCTTGGCAGACACTTCCCAATGCGCCCTGCTGATCCAGCTGAGCACACTTGCCCGCATAGGTGAGGTGTTAGGAGCACGCTGGGAGCACGTTGATTTTGAGCGGCAAACCTGGGTGTTGCCGACAACCAAGAATGGCAAGGCTCACGCGGTGAAACTGAACGGTTTTGCTCTGCGCCAGTTTGAACGCCTGCACAAGCTCACCGGCTCGACCGCCTGGTGCTTTCCTGCATCCCGAACTGACGGACCTGTGTGCCCGAAAACCGTCACCAAACAAGTCGCAGATCGTCAGCGGGTAGCCTCCCCAATGACCGGCCGGTCAAAACAGATTGACGCCTTGACCCTAGCCGGTGGGCATTGGCGCCCGCACGATCTGAGACGCACTGGCGCCACCTTGATGGCTGACTTGGGCGCCCTGCCCGACGTCATCGAGCGATGTCTGAACCACACTGAAGAATCCAAAATCAAACGGATCTACCAGCGTGCCAAATATGAGGCGCCGATGAAGGATGCTTGGCGCCTGCTCGGTGAACGGTTGGAACTTCTCAGCGCCAAGCCTGCGAATGTGCTGACGCTGAAGGTCACATAGCCTGACTTTTGGGCTGTCTCATTTTCCCCCTGACTATTCCGTCCTAGGGTGTCCATAATGACTCCACTGGATGCCCAAAGAACTTTGTTCAAAAAAGGTGGACAGTGGTCAACATGGCCTAAAGAGTTGGGGAGACGCAAAGGTGTATCAGACCCTTGCGCCGCCCCGAGCCCGCCGAAGCAGGCTGTCTAAGTTCCCACAGAGACAGGCTGAGTTTATGACATCTTCGCAGTCGCTTGTGGAGTCCCTTAGGGGCTTCTGTCGGCGCTTGCCAAGAGATCGGCGGTTTTTTTAATAAAAACCAAAGAACGCAGCAAATGCATAACCCCACACCTACGCAGCAAGAAATACCAGCGGCTGTTTTGCGAATCGCCAGTGCCGGCCCATACCTATCGGTAAGCCGATCGCACCTTTACAACCTCATTGAGCGCAAGGAATTGCCCTTGATTAAGTTGGGTGGCCGCGCCTCAGGAATCCTGCGCGCCGACTTAGACGCTTGGCTCGCTAAGCAGCGCGCCGCCGCCCTATCCTGACAGGAGGCCGCCATGAAAACGAATCATGCTGCACCAGCGGCAGGAAGCGGCGTATCTGTTGGTTCGCATCGCCTTGATTTGGCAAGTGCCCGATGCGTTCCTGAAGGGCTCCACACATGAGCCCCTTGGACAAATTCCTACACGGCCACGGAAACATGCGCCAGTATGGCAGCCGCTACCGTGGCGCCTGCTTGGCCTGCAACGCAAGTAACAAGACCACGCTGTCCATCGCTGAAGGGCAGGACGGCGCTGTGTTGGTTCGCTGCTTCAAGGCGGGTTGCGACGCCCAGTCCATCGCGCGCTCAGTTGGCCTTGAGCTGCAAGACCTGTTCCCTGAGCGTTTGACTGCACACCACACGCCAGGCCCGCGCCGGCGAGGCATGCTGTCTGCGGCCGAGGCGCTGGGCTTGCTTCGGTTTGAGGCTGAGCTGATCCGCATCGCCGCCGCCAATCTGGCCGCAGGCGTGAGCCTGACCGAACAGGATCGCGCCCGGCTTGGTCAGTGTTGCTCACGGATCGCAAACCTTGAAGCCGAGGTGCATTCATGAGCGCCCTGCCCGAGCACTTCGACGGGTTCACGCCACCGCCGCGCCATGCATCGCAGGCAGAAGGGGATGGCCCTTCACCACTCGCGCCGCCAGTTATGGCGCCGCAAGGTTTCATTGATTTGCTGCGCGGCATCGTGGACGCCGCCTGCGCCAACTCTGAGGCGCATCCCGTGGCTGTGGCCGTCAATGTGGTGGCGCTCTTTTGCTGCGCCATTGGTCGCGGCCCGTACCAGAGGATCGGCGATGCGATATCGCACGCCAGAGCCTTCGCCTTGATCGTAGGCAAATCGGGGAAGGCCCGCAAAGGTACCGCCGAGCACACGCCTCGTGAAGTGTTTCGCCGTGCTGATGCCATCCTGCGGCGCCGAAGCCAAAGCCTTGACCGGCTGCGTATCCACGCCGGGGGTTTGAGCAGTGGCGAAGGCGTGGCCTACGCTATCCGCGACGCCAGGGAACCCGACGAAAAGACCGGCAAAGGCGGCGACCCCGGAGTGAACGACAAGCGCCTGATGGTGATTGAATCGGAGTTCGCCAACGTGCTCGCCCAAGTCAAGCGGGAGGGCAACATTCTGAGCGCCACGATTCGCAATATGTGGGATGGCCGAGACGTCGAACCTCTTACAAAGACTTCGCAACTCACGGCAACCCGGCCGCACGTTGTCATCATCGGCCACATCACCGGCCATGAACTTCGCGAGAAATCCACCGAGAACGATGCAGCTAACGGCCTATTGAATCGGTTCATGATCTTGCACGTTCACCGGCCTAAGTTGGTTCCTCTGCCAAAGCCCACACCTGAAGCAAAGTTAGATGCACTGGCCGAACAGTTGGCCGACGCCATCGAGTACGCCACTGATGGTAATCCGCACGGCAACAACTCGCACGAAGTGCAGATGACACCCGAAGCTGAAGCCTATTGGTGCGATGAGTATGAAGCGCTAACTCAGGATCGCGACGGCAAGGTCGGCAGTTTGATGGCCCGCTCTGAGGTCTACGCACGCATGCTGGCCATGGTGTTCTGCCTAATGGAGAAACGCAGCGCAATCGAGGTTGGTGATTTGTGGGCTGCGCTCGCCTGGGTGGACTACTGGCGGCAGTCAATCACCTACATGTTCTCAACCGGCGAGGATGAAACCGAACTGGACGACTTCACAAAGGCCGTGCACCAGCGCGTGATGGACGCGCCAGGCATCAAGCTGAGCGAGATGCAAGAACTGTGGAATCGCAAGCGCATTCCCGAAGTCAAGGCGTCACTCGAAACCCTGCTGAACTGGGCCCCGCCGCTGATTGAGATGCGAAAGGATTCGAACACTGGGGGCCGAGTCGCCCAGCGTTACTACCCCGTATGCATGTGAGTGAGATAGGTGATTTAAGTGAGTTATGAGCAACCATGCAGCTTAGAGCAGTGAGCTAGGCGGTGATTTTTGAGTGAGGAAAGACCCATTCGGTCTAGACCCAAGTCCTTCTTTCACTCTTAGCTCACGCCATGAATCACGCGCAAACCCGCATGAACACTCATTACTCGCTAATTTCACCAATATCACCATAGGTATTTGGAAAAGAAAAGAAAGCCGACACGGCCACCCCCTTCAAGGTACTCCTGGGGCTTTCCCAGTACGGGTGCGAAACGAGCTCGAAATCCCGCTAGTCAGTCAATTTTCAAACTATGCAAGGCAAGTTATGCAAAGCACTACCAGCACTAACACACACCGATCTCTCGCCCAAGCGTTGGGCGTGCATGAGTCCATCGTCTCCCGGCATGCCAAGCGCGGCATGCCGACAGATAGCCTTGATGCCGCTCTGGCATGGCGTGCCCACAATATCAACCCTGCGCACGGCAGCCGCAAAAAAATCGCCCCACCAAAGCCGCCTACTGATGCAAATGCCGACGCGAATGAAACGTTCGCTGAGGCGCGCAGACGGCGAGAGTCCAGCGAAGCCGACTTGGCGGCCCTCAAACTGGCCGAACTGCGGGGCGACCTGATCCGCACGGACGCCGTGCGCAGCGCTTACAGCCGCCGCGCCGCCAGCTTGCGCGATGCCTTGATGCAGATCCCGGCTCGACTCTGCCCAGTGCTGGCCGCCGAAAGTGACCCGGCCGCGATTCACGACCACCTGCAAGCCGAATTGCGGCAGGTGCTTTTCCAAGCCACCGAATGAACAAGGATTTCACCATGCCTCAGAAATTCGACCACCAAGCGCCGCAAGTCATTTACATGAGAATGCGCGCCGACCATGATGTGGTCGGCTTGGCCGCCGTACCCGGTCGCCTGGACGAACTTCACCGCTTCCCCGGCGAGTCGGTGCCGTCTATGGTTTACCGTGCGCGCATGCAGGCCAAAGGCCTCGACACGCTGGCGGTGTTCCCAATCCATCGCAACGATTGAGCGCGCCATGAGCCCGACGCAAATCACCGACGAAATGCAGCGCCAATCTGAGCTGCTTGCCCAAGTGCTCGACACGCTGCAACGGCTGGCGCCAAAGCAGTCGCGCGAGGCACAAACCGAACGCCTCAAGCGGGCGCAGATATTCGAGGCCATAGCCGAGCGCATGGGCGCGGCGCCATTTACGGCGGGCGAGCTGATCGCCGCGGCTGCGCAAGAGCCGATGACCTGCGCGCCGCTGGCCGTCGCCATAGAGCTCTGCATTGGCACGCATGACGGCAACCGCTCGATGCGCCTGGGCAAGTGGCTGGCCAAGTCCATCGAAAAACCCGCAGGTGGCTTTGAGTTGAACGCCGCCAGCGGGCACGAGGGTTCGAATCAGTACAGCCTGATTTTCAAGATGGCGGGCGATGCCGGTCGGTGAAAGCCCGCCAAGCCCCGCTAGCTCATGGACTGAGCCACCATGAAATCGGAAGATGGAATCCACCGCAACGAATGGATTTCGAAATGTCATACCCCTCCCTTCCCCTTAGCGAAGCCTCTGTTCGCCGCATGCAAAAGGACGTCGCCAGGCAGTTGGCCCTAGGCCAAACCTCAGGCAACGCTCAACACCTGCCGCCGTTCTCACTCAGCCGTATGCTGAAGGCTCACCTCGACAATTCGCCCCTCGACGGGCTGGAGCGCGAGATCATCACTGAAGCCGAAAGCATCAAAGGCTCGGGTGGTCAGTTCGCCAATACTGCCTGCATCCCATGGGGCGCGCTGCTGCCTCAAGAGCGCCGCCTGACCTCAAACGTACCTATCTCTGGCAGCAACCTCATCGGCACCAGCGTAGGCGCAGCCGTTGACGCTCTGAGGCCTTACAGCATTGCGATTCAAGCCGGTTTTGACGTTCGCTCAGGCTTGAATCAGAATTTATTGATCCCGTCCGGTCGTACCGATGAGGACCGCAGTGGCACTTGGATGAGCGCCGAATCACCGAGCATCGCCAAGCACACGCCGCGCACGGGCCTGTCGACCTTGACGCCCCACACCTGGGGCCAAATCATCGATTACTCCGGCCTTTTCGCCCGCCAAGGCGCATTCGCCGACGAGTTCATTCGAACCCGGCTGCTTCGCGCTGCCGGCCAGGCCATCGACAACGCAGTGCTTGGGAACATCACTGCGCAACCCACAAGCGGTCGGCCTCGTGGCTTGATGCAAGCCGAGGGCTTGATGCGCTACCCCGTTGCTTCGGGCGCACTCTGGAGCGAAGGCTGTAAGCCGGCTCAGACCTATGTCGCTATGCGCGGGGGCAGCGACACGGCTGCCGCCTGGATAGCCGGACCGGTCATGCGAGCAGAACTCATGAGCCTTCATGCCGGGTCGGCGATGGATGCTATCTGGAAAGACGATGTAGTGGCCGGCCGGCGCGCGCACTGCACTTCGGCGATGCAATCCGATGCCATCGCCTATGGTGACTTCACCACGGCCATCCTGGGCCTGTTTGGCGGCGGTCTTGAGCTTGAGATTGATGCCTACACCGGCTTCCGCACCAATGTCGTCAGCATGCGCGCCCTCGTGACGCTCGATGTCGCCTTTCCCGACCCCACGGCCTATGCGGTCGCGTTCATTTCCAATTGATCCACCAAGGAAAAAACCATGAGTCAATTCAACTTCGCAGGCAACGCCACCACCACCGCGTTGATCGTCCCCGCCTCTTGCGCGAACACCGCCGCAGCCACCAGCGCCGCATTCGATGGCCTGGGCTATGACGGCCCGGTCTTGGTCACCCAAAGCAAAGGGCTTGGCACGGGCTCACTTGATGGCAAGCTTCAAATGAGCCTTGATGGCTCGACCGGCTGGACAGATACCGGCGTGAGCTTCTCCCAAGCAACCACCGGCGCAGGCCTGCAAACCGTGGCGATCAATCCGAACGGCTACCAGCGCTATCTCCGCTATGTCGGCACCATCGTGACCGGGCCTCAGCTATTGAGCGTTACAGTCTCCGGCGTCAAGAAGTACGTCTAAGAGGTCGCAGCATGCAAGCCATCAAAGACGTGTTTTCTTCGCTGCTGGGCGGCCCGAACACCACCGCCGCGCCAGGCTTGGTTCAAGTGCGAACACTTCGGCCTTTCTTTCTCGACGGCCGAGTCACCAAAGTCGGCGAAGTTGTAAGCGTCACCGGCACGGTTGCCGGCGACATCATTTACAGCACTCGCGGCGAAATTGTCGACACCGATCAATTTTCAGCAATCCATGACGCCGTGCAAGCTCAAAACTTAGCAAACGAGCGCGCCAGTAAACGCATTCGATAGCACCGCCCGCCTGCCTGCTTCGCCAGGCATTCGCTTTGTTGTGCGAACCGAAGTCAAAGGCCTGATCGGCGTACCTGTTGGGCGCAGGGTCTCCGGCGCCGATCCGGCCTTTGTCCCAAGTAAGCCAAACGAACCCCGAGTGTCTGGCGAAGCAGGCAGGCCGCCAACCGGCTGGAACCTAAGCCGGTCGAACTGTGCAATACTGAGGCCGTCGCTGCACAACAGCGATGCGGGCTTGGTCGCCCGGTTTCAAAAGGCGCAGCAGCCGCGCCACCTTTCGGGGGATAGCGGCTTTTTCACGACCGCGTGATGCTGTGCGGTATGGCCCCTTCAACGGTGGGCCGTGCGCGAGGGACACACGCAAGTGTGTGCCGGTTCCTTTTGCCGGTCGACCAACCCCCCCCGCACGGTCTGCCACCCTCTTGCTTGGTCGCTAAGGGTGGCAGGTTTAAAACCTGTTCAAAAGGAGCCAACGTGGCTAACTCCCAGCAATCGAAGACCGGCGCAGCTGCGCCCACAATGTCAGAACAACTTGCCCGTGAAATCGGCGTAGTTCCAAGCCCGATTGGAATGGTGATCTATGTCGGATCAAGAGCCGCGATTGAGGATGAAGGGCTGATCCCTCAAAACGTGGTCTGGCCGCTTGGGCAAGATTCGCTAAGTTGGCGGGTAGGCGACCTAGATTTCAAGCTCAATCGCCGCCCCTCTGTTGGCTCCAATGCTTGCCAAATATCACGCGAGTTTGGGGAGGACTATTTTCGGATTATTTGCATCCACATCAAAGACCGTCTCGACGCCTCGGGGATGTATCGGCGGATGCAAGCTTCGAATCGGGCTGAAATTGAGCGGGCGAATAGTCCTGCTGGCCGGCAGCAGGCGGCCATCATGGCTGCGCAGTATTCGCAGGTCCTCAAAGATTCCAGCTACCTAGCCTTTAGAGGTCGAGTACTTGACCTTAAATCCCCGCCAAAACGCAATCGGAAGGCCACACCAGCACAGTAAGGGCTTCTCGCCCCGACACCCGAGCCCGGACATTGTTCCGGGCTTTGTCGTTTCTGGACGGCCGCTGGCGACCTACTCGAATCAACAAAGACGGGACCGGCCAACGGTGTGGCTAAAGGTGTGGCTAAATTTTTGGTTCTGCAAGCCAAACGAAAAACGGGTTAGCTGCCTAAGCTGCTAACCCGTTGATTTTATTACTGTTTTTTGGTCGGAACGGCAGGATTCGAACCTGCGACCCCTTGTCCCCCAGACAAGTGCGCTACCAGGCTGCGCTACGCCCCGACTAAGCCTTCCATTATAGGGCAAATTTTACGTCCGAAGAAAGAAGAAGCTCTCGAATTGAAATTAACTCGCCTCGAACTTGATCGAGAGATAACTTCACAGGCGAGCAGGCTGGCAGACCCAGCAATGCCCGCTCATCACCGATCTCGTCCTCACCCGCCCCCGCGGCCTCAAGTGCATTGGGAAACGACAACGATCCGGCGGCTACGCTCGGGCGCACTTCGTCCTCGGTCAACGGCGAGTTGCCTTCAATCAATTGATTACGGGCCCCGCTGATGGTGAAACCTTGGTCATAGAGCAAACCCCTGATGCGCCGAATCAACAGCACTTCGTGGTGCTGGTAATAGCGCCGATTGCCGCGCCGCTTCATCGGTTTGAGCTGACTAAACTCCTGCTCCCAATAGCGCAGCACATAGGGCTTAACGCCACATAGATCGCTGACTTCACCGATGGTGAAGTAGCGCTTTGCCGGTATCGCTGGGAGCGAGTTTTCCATTGAAATCAAGGGCTTCAGGTCGGGAGGTCAGACTCTACTCGAAGTCGTCCTCGGCGCACACCTCGCCTTGCACCAATGCCTTGAGTTTGTTGCTGGCGTGAAAAGTCACCACATCGCGGGCATTGATTGGGATAGCTTCGCCGGTGCGCGGATTGCGCCCCGGCCGGGGCGCCTTGCGTCGAATCGTGAAGTTACCAAAGCCACTCAGCTTGACCTCGTCGCCGGCAACCAGGCTGCTGTGGATGATGTCGAAGAAGGCCTCGACCATGTCCTTGGACTCGCGTTTATTCAAGCCCAATTTGTCGAACAAGAGATCGGCCAATTCCGCCTTGGTCAAAGTCGGTGTGTCCAAGCTGGCCAGCAACATCAAGGGCGCCGGCCCACCACCGCCCTGGCCGCCTGAATCTTCTGCGCTCATCGCCCTACCCTCAGCCGCGCAAACGCGCACCCAGGCGCTGACTCAAAGCCTCAATCACTGCTGCCACCGTTTGCTCAATGCGCTCCTCGGTCAAGGTGGTTTCGTCGTCCAGCAATTCCAGGCGCACGGCCAGACTGCGCTCACCATCCTTCATGTCGGCATTGGCCTGAGTCGGCTTGAAGACGTCGAACAACCTAGCGGAACGAATCAATCCGTCATGGGCACCGGCAATGGCTGCCATCAGGCCGTCGTGGCTGACCTTGTCATCCACAATAACGGCCAGATCGCGCAGCACAGCTTGTTGACGCGGGATCGCTTGAGCAGCCGGCAACTCACGCTGCAAAGTAGCCGCCAGATCCAGCTCGAACAGAATCGGCGCGCCACCACCCTGCGGCAAGTCATAAGACTGGCGCCATTTGGGGTGCAACTCGCCGATCACGCCGATGTCCTGACCGTCCAGTTCGATGCGCGCACTGCGGCCCGGATGCAATGCCGCATGTTCGGCCGGCACAAAGCGCAACTGGCGCGGCGCAAACAGCGCCTCCAGATCACCCTTGACGTCGAAGAAGTCGACATTGCGGTCGCGCTGACTCCACTGCTGCTGTTCGGCCGGGCCGTAGGCCAGACCCGACAGGCGCATCGGCTGAGCCACACCGGCAATGCTGGCGTCGCTCTCGATCACCGTCGCGTCACGCAAAAACACGCGGCCAATCTCGAACAGGCGCACGCGCGTGGCCCGGCGCGCCAGGTTGTAGCGCAAGGTATTGATGAGGCTGCCCAGCAAGCTGGTACGCATCACCGCCAGCGGAGCGGCGATCGGGTTCAAGACCTGAATCGGCTGCTCATTGCCGGCTAACTCGCGCTCCCAGCGGGCTTCGACAAAGCTGAAATTGATGGTCTCGAAATAGTCGCGTGCGGCCACCGCGTGGCGCAAGGCATGCACCGAGCGGCGCGCTTCCGAGGCCACCTTGCCCACCACCGGAGCCAAGGGCGGCGTCGAGGGCAGGTTGGGATAACCAATGACGCGAATGACTTCTTCGATCAGGTCTTCTTCGATCTGCATATCGAAGCGCCAACTCGGCGGCGTCACGGTCAGCACGCCAGGTGCTTGCTCGAAAGGCAGACCCAGGCGAGTGAACACGCGGGCACAGTCTTCCTGCTTCACCGGCATGCCGATGATCTTGGAAGCTCGCGCCACCCGCAAGCTGACCGGCGTGCGCGCGGGCAACTGTGTCGTCTGATCGTCCAGCGGGCCGCAGCGCGTGTCCGCACCGCCGCAAACATCGAGAATCAACTGCGTGATGCGCTCGACATGCTGAGCGGTCAAGGCCGGGTCGACACCGCGCTCGAAACGATGGCCAGCATCGGTAGAGAAGTTGAACTTGCGCGAACGCCCCATCACTGCCTTGGGCAACCAGAACGCCGCTTCGACATAGATGTTGACCGTGTCGTCCGACACTGCGGTAGCGTCGCCCCCCATGATGCCGGCGAGCGACTCAACGCCTTGCGAATCCGCCACCACGCCGACCGTCTCGTCCAGCGCAACGGTGTTGCCGTTCAAGAGCTTGAGGCTCTCGCCCGCCTTGGCCCAGCGCACCACCAACTCGTCATGGATTTTGTCCAGATCGAAGATATGGGAAGGTCTGCCAAACTCGAACATCACATAGTTGGAGATGTCGACCAAGGGCGAGACCGAACGCTGGCCGCAGCGGGCCAGACGATCGACCATCCAGGCGGGCGTCTGCACTTTGGTGTTGACGCCGCGAATGATGCGGCCGGAGAAGCGCCCGCACAAATCGGCTGCCTCGATGCGGACCGGCAGCTTGTCATCGATCTGCGGCGCAACCGGCGCAATAACAGGCATCTGCAGCGGTGCACCGGTCAAGGCGGAGACTTCACGCGCGATGCCGTAGACGCTCAGGGCATGGGCCAGGTTAGGCGTCAGCTTGAGCGTGAACAGCGTGTCGTCCAGATTCAGGTGAGCGCGGATATCTTGGCCGATTTGCGCGTCGGCCGCCAACTCCAGCAGGCCACCATGCTCTTCGCTGAGCTTGAGCTCGCGCGCCGAGCACAGCATGCCGAAACTCTCGACGCCGCGCAGCTTGCCGACATTGATTTTGAAGGGCTTGCCATCTTCGCCAGGAGGCAGCTCAGCCCCGACGGTTGCCAAAGGCACCTTGATGCCGACGCGTGCGTTCGGCGCGCCGCAGACGATTTGCAGCGGCTCCCCATTGTTGAAGGACCCACCGGCATTGACGCTGCAGATGCGCAGTTTGTCGGCGTTAGGGTGCTGTTCGGCGGTCAGAATTTCGGCCACCACAATGCCATGGAAAGGCGGCGCGACCGGACGAAGTTCTTCAACCTCCAGGCCCGACATGGTCAGCAGCTCGGCCAGTTCTTGGGTATTCAGCGCAGGGTTACAAAAGGCCCGCAGCCAGGATTCAGGGAATTGCATGGGATATCTCTCGAGCTACGGGTGGTTCACTTGAACTGGGACAGAAAGCGCAGATCGCCATCAAAGAACTGGCGCAGATCACCGACGCCATAACGCAGCATGGCCAGGCGGTCGATGCCGGAGCCGAAAGCGAAACCGATATAACGCTCAGGGTCCAGACCCATATTGCGAATCACCTGCGGATGCACCTGGCCGGAGCCCGATACCTCGAGCCAACGGCCTTTCAGCGGACCAGAAGCGAACATCATGTCGATTTCGGCGCTCGGCTCGGTGAAAGGGAAATAGCTGGGGCGGAAACGGATATCCATTTCCGTGGTCTCGAAGAACTGCTGCAGGAAGTTCACATAGACCGACTTCAAGTCCTTGAAGCTGATGTTCTCGCCCACCCACAAGCCTTCGACCTGATGAAACATTGGCGAATGCGTGGCATCGCTGTCGACGCGGTAGGTGCGGCCCGGCGCAATAACGCGAATCTCGGGCATGGGCTGGCCAGCATCGATCAAGGCCCGATGGCGCTTGACATGCTGGACCGCGTAGCGGATCTGCATAGGGCTGGTGTGGGTGCGCAAGACATGACCCCCTTCGACGTAGAAGGTGTCGTGCATGGAGCGCGCCGGATGGTCTTCCGGCGTGTTCAGCGCGGTGAAGTTGAACCAGTCGTTCTCGATCTCGGGGCCATCAGCCACGTCGAAACCCATCGAACCGAAGATGCCTTCGATGCGTTCCATCGCACGCGTGATCGGGTGCAGGCCGCCGCTGCCGCGCTGGCGGCCGGGCAATGTCACGTCCAAGGCCTCGGCCTTCAACTGCAAGGCCAACTCGGCGTCGGCCAGGGCTTGGCGGCGTGCCGTCAAGGCGGCTTCGATGCCGGACTTCAAGACGTTGATTTCGGCGCCGCGGGTCTTCTTCTCTTCTACGGCCAGGGCAGCCATGCCCTTGAGCAACTCGGTCACGCGACCGGTTTTACCGAGGAAGCGAGCCTTGGCATTTTCCAAGTCGGCGGGCGTGGTCGCAGCGGCGAATTCGCCTTGCGCCGTTTGCAGCAATTGATCGAGGTCGTTCATCGCGGAGCCGTTTTCATCAAGCAAGTCTTGAGGCAAGAATTAGAGGGGAATAGGACTTACGCAAAATTGATCCAAGCGAAGCAAAAAAACATCTCACCGGAACTGCCTTGCGTAAATCCTAGGCAATAAAAAAAGGCCGATCACCAGGGTGTCGGCCTTTGGGTGCTGACCCCAAACCAGCGAGCCAGTTCGGGGCTGCCAACTACCGCCTTGCGGCGGCAGATGGACATTAAGCGAGAGCGGCCTTGACCTTGGCGAAGATGCTGGCAAAACCAGCAGGATCACGCACAGCCAGATCGGCCAGGACCTTGCGGTCGATGTCGATCTGAGCCTTCTTCAGGCCAGCCACAAACTTGCTGTATGTCAGGCCCAACTCACGGGAAGCCGCATTGATACGGGCAATCCAGAGTGCGCGGAACACACGCTTCTTGGCACGACGGTCACGGTAGGCGTATTGGCCTGCCTTCATCACTGCCTGTTTGGCAATGCGGAAGACATTCTTACGACGACCACGGTAGCCCTTGGCTAAAGCCAGGACCTTCTTGTGACGGGCACGTGCGGTAACACCACGTTTAACGCGAGGCATAGTATTTCTCCTTCAGAAGTCGATCAGAGGCCAGCGCCGGGCAACATTTGAGCCATATGGCCCATGTTGGTCTCGTGCACGCCGGTAGTGCCACGCAAGTGGCGCTTGTTCTTCGTGGACTTCTTCGTGAGGATGTGGCGCTTGAACGCCTGGCCGCGCTTAACGGTGCCACCCGGACGAACGCGAAAACGTTTCTTCGCGCTGCTCTTGGTCTTCATTTTGGGCATGATTGCTCCTTCTTGTGAACGCTTCCAGGGGCGTCTGCATTACTCATGCAGAACTTGGGGGCCTCTGGAGGCTAATAAGCCCGCTAACGACCAAATCAGCGGGCTGAATTGAAAACTACTGCGGAGGCCATCTGCGTTGTTGCGCGGTGCTCGCTCCCTCAACATACCCAAAGTATGTTTCGGTCGCTGCGCGCCGTGCGCCTAGCAGCTGGCCTTCCTCGCTACGTTTTCAGTAGCGTCAATTTCGAGGTCTTAACGCTTTTTCGGCGCCAGGACCATGATCATTTGCCGGCCTTCCAGCTTGGGCATGTTCTCAACCACGGCCACATCGGACAACTCGTCGCGGATTCGCTCCAGCAAACGCATACCGATGTCTTGGTGGGTGATCTCGCGACCACGGTAACGCAAGGTCACCTTGCCTTTGTCGCCGTCTTCCGCAATAAAGCGGCGCAGATTGCGCATCTTGATCAGGTAGTCGCCCTCGTCCGTACCCGGACGGAATTTAACTTCCTTGATTTCAATGACCTTCTGCTTGGACTTCGCCTCGGCAGCGCGCTTTTGCTCGATGTACTTGAACTTGCCGTAGTCCATCAAACGGCAGACCGGTGGGACGGCCGTGGCAGAGATTTCGACAACGTCCACATCCAACTCGCCCGCCATGCGGAGCGCTTCGTGGATGCTCACAATTCCGAGCGGCTCGTTTTCTTGGCCGTTCAAACGGACTTCAGGAGCCAAGATTTCGCGATTCAGCCGATGCTTGCGCTCAGGAATGGCTCGACGGTCAGCAAATGTAGCGATGGTGCATACCTTTCAGCGAGCCCCAAGGCGAGGAGCCCAAACAAAACAAAAGCGCGCCCTGTGCAGCGATCTCAAGCCTTTTGGGTGATGTCGGCGGAAATCTTCACAATGAAGTCTTCCAAGGCCATCACACCCAGATCTTGGTTGCCACGGGCGCGCACCGCAACGGCTCCATTTGCCTTCTCCTTGTCGCCTACGACCAGGATATATGGAACCTTTTGCAAAGAATGCTCGCGGATTTTATACGTGATTTTCTCGTTTCGCAAATCTGCCTGAACCCTAAGCCCTTGTTTCTGCAGAGATTTCACGATTTCGGCGACGTAATCGGCCTGCGCGTCGGTGATATTGGCGATCACCACCTGCGTTGGCGCCAGCCAAACCGGCAAGGCGCCGGCATGCTGTTCGATCAAAATTCCGATGAATCGCTCCAGGCTGCCGACGATGGCGCGGTGCAACATCACCGGGTGCGCGCGCTCGCTGGTATCGGTCACATATTCGCCGCCAAGGCGCTCGGCCGTATTGAAGTCCACCTGCATGGTGCCGCATTGCCACTGTCGACCCAGCGCATCCTTCAGCGTGTACTCGATCTTCGGTCCATAGAAAGCACCATCGCCGGGCGAGACGATGAACTCGCAACCCGAGCGGCGCAGCGACTCCATCACCGCGAATTCGGCCTTGTCCCACAGCGCATCGGAGCCCACGCGCTTTTCGGGCCGCGTTGCCACCTTGTAGATGATGTCGGTGAAGCCGAAATCGGCATAGACCTTGCGCAGCAACTGCGTGTAGGCAATGCATTCCTCAAGGATCTGATCTTCGGTACAGAAGATGTGACCATCATCCTGGGTGAAGCCGCGCACGCGCATGATGCCGTGCAGCGAGCCGCTAGGCTCATTGCGGTGGCATTGGCCGAACTCACCGAAGCGCAGCGGCAGATCGCGGTAGCTCTTGATGCCTTGGTTGAAGATCAACACATGGCCGGGGCAATTCATCGGCTTGAGCGCGTACTCGCGTTTTTCCGACTCGGTCGTGAACATATTGTCCCGATAGTTATCCCAGTGGCCGGTCTTCTCCCACAGATGCTTGTCGAGAATTTGCGGGCCCTTGACCTCCAGATAGCCGTTGTCGCGATAGACGGCACGCATGTATTGCTCAAGCTGTTGCCAGACCGTCCAGCCCTTGGGATGCCAGAACACCAAGCCCGGCGCGTTCTCTTCCATGTGGAACAGGTCGAGTTCGCGGCCAAGCTTGCGGTGGTCGCGCTTCTCGGCCTCTTCCAGGCGGATCAGATACTTTTGCAGATCATCCTTGCTGGCCCAGGCCGTGCCGTAGATGCGCTGCAATTGCTCGTTACGGTGGTCGCCGCGCCAATAGGCGCCGGCCACCTTCATCAGCTTGAAATGCTTGAGCTTGCCGGTCGACGGCACGTGCGGGCCGCGGCACAGGTCGGTGAACTTGCCTTCGGCATACAGGGATACATCCTGATCGGCCGGGATGCTCTCGATGATCTCGGCCTTGTAGGCTTCGCCCAGGTTCTTGAAATAGCTGACCGCCTCGTCGCGCGGCAAGACCGTGCGCGTGATGCGCTCATCCTTCTTGGCCAACTCGCTCATCTTCGACTCGATCGCGGCCAGATCTTCGGGCGTGAACGGGCGTGTGTAGGCGAAGTCGTAGAAGAAGCCGTTCTCGATCACCGGGCCGATGGTGACCTGTGCCTCGGGGAACAACTCCTTGACCGCATAGGCGAGCAAGTGGGCGGTCGAGTGACGAATGACCTCGAGGCCTTCGGCGTCCTTGTCGGTGATGATGGCCAACTGTGTGTCGGCTTCCATCAAATAGCTGGTGTCGACCAACTTGGCATCCGCACCTGCGCCGACACGGCCGGCCAGCGCAGCCTTGGCCAGACCGGCGCCGATCGAGGCGGCCACTTCGGCCACGGTGACGGCTTGCGGGAACTCACGCTTGGAGCCGTCGGGCAATTGAATAGCGATCATGAAGAAACTCCTGAAGAAGGCGGCGGGGCTATGTTTGAGGTCGAAAAAAAACGCGGGCTGTGCCGCGCTTTGATCGATGGCTGCCTGAGCAGCACTTGGAAGAGAAAGTTAAGTCGTGACGAGGCGCGGCCGACTAAACCCAGGTCGGGGTGTGGTCGTAGTTCGCGGTGTCATAACCATGATGCCTTTCTCGCCCTTGTTCGTTGCAGATGGCCCAATTGTAGCCATGGATCAAGTCATTGCCCTTACAGCGGCAGCGCCGCGACGCTGGGCCGCTCGCAGGCAGCGGCAAATTCGTCACGCAAACGCTGGCTCTCGGCGACGGCGCGCTGCCAGTCGGCCGCACGCGCCTGCACATTGTTACCATGATGCTGAAAATCGGCCCGGTCAGGCAGCTTGCCGCGCGGCAAGGTCTTGACCCAATCCGGATGCGGCGCCAGCAAGACCACGTTGTCCAGGAAAGCGCTGGAACGATGGCGGCGCTTGAGTGACTTGTCCAACCAGCCCGGAATCACCTGCCGCTGGAAATGCGGATACAGAACTAAACCTCCCTCCAACATTTCAGAGTAGTTCAGATGCAAGTGGTAATCGGTAATGCCGCCATCCCAATACGCGCCGCGCGGTGCGCCGGGAATGTCGTGTACCGCCTGCAGCCAGAACGGGATCGAGCAACTGGCCAGCAAAGCAGCTTGAAAGTTCTGCGGCGTCAGAGCGACTTGGCGGCTGCGGTAATCGTGCAGCGGCATCGGTAGCTCGGCTCCGGGGGGCGAAAACACCACCCGCTCCAGGCTGCCACCCATCAAGCGGCGGCCGAGAAAATTGGCGATGAAGGCGCCGGTATAACCCAGCGGGGTGCGCAGCTTTCCCTCGCGGGCCAGCAGGTAGCGGCCGCGCGAGGTGAACAAATGCGGCCGGTAGCGCGGGTGACTCAGCGCCAGCGCCTCGCGTCCACCGAAGACCTCATCCAACTTGGCCGCAAAGCCGCGCGTCACCTCGGCAGCCGTCGGCATCTTGCCGGCCGGGCTGTCGTAATGTTGATGCACGTATTCATGCGTGAGGCGCTCGAACTCAGCCGCATTCTGCTGCGCGTTACGCCCCAAACAAGCGGTCACCATGCGCCAGGCGCCGATCGAGGCCCCGAGCAGATGCACTTCTTGGCTGCTGCGCGCCAACCAGTCCCCGAAGATGAACTGATCCAGCGGCCCCAGAATCAGACCCTTGGGGCCACCGGCAGCCGCCGGCACCACGCGCACATCGTCCGGACGCAGGCCACGCTCGGCCAAGCGCGCACGGGCGCGCGGGCCGGCAAAAATTTGTAAGGCCTGCATTGCCATCAATGATTCAGAGCTTGATCTCCAGCGCAGCGCCGAAATTGGTGCGGGCCACCCGATCGGTCGTGCTGCCATAACCGGAGCCCAAGCTGATCGTCTGCTGCGTATCCAGCGGGGCCAGGTTGTTGGCCGACAAGCGCAACGACAGTGTTTTGCTGAACGCCCATTGCGCAAACACATCCAACGCCCGCGTGCGCGTCTGCTCCAGCGACGTCGACACGGTCTGCTGTGTGGTGTAGCCCGGTGTCACGGAAAAACTGGCACCGGTTGTCAGCGGAAGGCTGCTCAAGCGGTAGTCAAAGCCGAGATTGCCGGACCAAGGCTGCTGGCCATCCAGGCGATTGTTCGGGCCCGGCACAGCATCGACATTCGAATGATAAAAACTCAGCGAGCCGCGCAGATTCAACGCTAGCTTGGGATCGAACACCGAGGGCAGCAACTCACCCGCGCGGCCCTTGACCTCCAACTCAAGGCCGCTCGTTTGTGCCTTGGAATAATTGGTCGGCTGGGCCACCCAGCGCGGCACCGGCGCCCACTCGACGGACTGCAAGGTCGTCGTGCTGCGGATCAAATCATTGATGCTGCGATGGAACACGCCAACGCTGAACATGCCGCCGCCGGTGAAGTATTTCTCGAAGGCGATGTCCAGGCCTGTCGCCAACTCGGGCTTGAGCTCGGGGTTGCCGACGCGGTCGGGCGACAACTCGGTATTGGGCTTGCTGGTGTCCGGGAACTGACCACTCAAAGACGGCCGGGCCAGCAAGGCATTCAGATCCGGCGCCTTGTAGCTGCGTGTCAGGCTGGCGCGAATCAGATCGCGGCCCTTGGGGTCTAACTTGTAATTCAGATGCCACAGCGGTGTCACCACCTGGCTGACGTTGCGCACCGCCTGCGCATTGCCGCGACTCTCGGTCGTGATGCGCTCGGCGCGCAGACCGATATAGGTTGACCATTGCTTGGAGAGTTCCCACTCATCCTGCACAAACAGCGCCTGGCGTTGGATATCGGCCGAAAAAGGCTGACCGTCATACTGCGGCAGCTGCGTCACGCCGTTTTCTTTCACCGTGCGCAACTCGTCGCGCTTGCGCCATTCCAGATCCCAGCCCGCCGTGATGCTGTGATCATCGCCCAACAACTGCCCGAACTTGCCGGCCTGAGTCAGGCTGCGGTCATGGTTGTCGCCAACCGTCTGCCGCTGCACCGCAGCGTTACGGAAGGTTTCACTGTTGAAGGTGCCTTTGGAGTCCTGCACGCCGGCCTTGAGCTCCAAGCGCTGGGCGTCGTTGAAACGATTGACCCACTGAACATTGCCGCGCAGGTTTTGCCAGGTGCCATGACTGTCGCTGTTGTCATCGAGGCTGGGCTTGCCCGAGAGCACCGTGTTGACGTAGTCGGTCTTGTTGTTCCAGAAACCTTTTTGAGCAAAGGTCTGCAGCGACGCGCTCTCGTCGTCGCTGATCTTCCAATTGACGCGCGGCGCGATATTGAAGCCATGACCCCAGTTCGGCGTTTCTCCACGCTGAATCGAGTGCGAGGGCTGCAGGTCTATGCCTTGCGCATGGCGCTCGGTCGTGAAGCTGCTTTGGTTGCGCCACTCAAAGGCCGAAATCGGCAGCGAAAGCGCCAAGGGGCCTAACGTTTCGCCCAGCGTGAAATTGGCATTTGGCGTCGGCCGCTCGATGCTATAGCCCAGCCCCAGCCGCAGATCGCGTTGCGACACGCGCGGCGCGTCTTTCAAGATGATGTTGATCGCGCCGGCCACCGCTTGTGCGCTCTGGTCGGCGGTTGGGCCCTTGGTGACCTCGATGCGCTCGACCTGCGAGGGGCTGAGCTGATCCAAGGCAAAGCCGGGCGGCGCCGGGTCACCGTTGATCAGAATCAGCGTGTAGCCCGCCCCAAGGCCGCGCATGCGCGGCGCGCCGTCTTGCACCGACACGCCGGGCAGGCGCTTGAGCACATCGGACACATTGGTGTCCCCATACTTGTCCATCTCCTCGCGGCCGTAGATTTGCTTGGCCACTTGCGATTTGCGGCGCAGGTCGGTGTCGGACTGCTGGCGCGAGCTGAGCTCCACCCGCTCCAATCGGCTGCCTTGCTGCGGACGCGCCGGGGTGTCGCCAATGCCGGCCGGAATGTCTTGCGCCAAAACCAGCGCCGGGCTGGCCAACAAAATCAGCGCAGCGCAAGCAGCGGGCACGGCACGCAATGAAAAAGATGTCAAACGGAACTCCGGAGAAAGCACAACAGGTGCGGCACCATAGCTCGCCTTGACGACGATTGCAGCGGGCAAGCGATCAAGCACCGAATCCGTGGGGCGATTTACGAAGCGCCACCCTTGAGTTTCGCCAAGTTGGCAAAGGCTGCCGCCATTGCGCCGCCCGACGGAGCCGCAGCGGGTGCAGGAGCACGCCCACCGCCACCACCGCCACCGCTGCGCTCATTGCGCCCGGCCGGCCGGTAGCTGTTGTCGGGCTTCGAGCCGCCACGCTGCGCCGGTGCATCCAGCTTCATCGTCAGCGAGATGCGCTTGCGGGCGATGTCCACCTCTTGCACGCGCACCTTGACGATGTCGCCGGTCTTGACCACCTCGCGGGCGTCGGTGACGAACTTATTCGACAGCTGGCTGACATGCACCAGCCCGTCCTGATGCACGCCGAGGTCTATGAAGGCACCGAACTGGGCGACGTTGGAGACCGTGCCTTCCAAAATCATGCCTTCAACCAGATCCTTGATGTCGTCGACGCCCTCATTGAAGCGCGCCACCTTGAAATCGGGCCGTGGGTCGCGGCCGGGCTTTTCCAGCTCGGCCAGGATGTCCTTGACCGTGATGGCACCGAATTTCTCGTCGGCAAAGGCCTCCGGCTTCAAGGTTCGGATGACGTCGCTCTTACCCATCACTTCAGCGGCTGGCCGGCCGACGGTCTTCAGAATGCGCTCCACCAGACCATAGGTTTCCGGATGCACGCCGGAGAAGTCGAGCGGGTTCTCGCCCGCGCGGATGCGCAAGAAACCGGCCGATTGCTCGAAGGTCTTGGGCCCGAGGCCCGCCACATCAAGCAATTGTTTGCGGTTCTTGAACGCGCCATTGGCATCGCGCCAGCGCACGATAGACGAGGCGACGTTGGCCGACAGACCCGATACGCGCGACAGCAGCGGCGCCGAGGCGGTATTCAGGTCCACTCCGACCGAGTTCACGCAGTCTTCCACCACCGTGTCCAGCATCTTGGCCAACTCGCTTTGGTTGACGTCATGCTGGTACTGGCCGACTCCAATGCTCTTGGGATCGATCTTGACCAACTCGGCCAGCGGATCTTGCAATCGCCGAGCGATTGAGACCGCACCGCGCAGCGTCACGTCCATGTCCGGCAACTCTTTGGACGCGAACTCGGAGGCCGAATAGATCGACGCGCCGGCTTCGCTGACAACCATTTTTTCAATTGATACGTCCGGCGCCAGCTGCTGCAGGCGCTTGATCAAGTCGCCGGCCAGCTTGTCGGTTTCGCGGCTGGCCGTGCCGTTGCCGATCGCGATCAAGTTGACGCCGTGGGTCGCGCACAGACGGCCCAGCGCATGGATGGAACCGTCCCAGTCCTTGCGCGGCTCATGCGGGTAGACCACCGCCGTGTCCAGCACGCGGCCGGTGTCGCTGACCACTGCGACCTTGACGCCCGTGCGGATGCCAGGGTCCAGGCCCATCACCACCCGTTTGCCCGCAGGAGCGGCCAAGAGCAGGTCGCGCAGGTTCTCGGCAAAGACCTTGATCGCAACGTTCTCGGCCGACTCCCGCAAGCGCGCAAACAGGTCGCGCTCCAGGCTCATCGACAGTTTCACTTTCCAGGTCCAGGCCACGGTCTTGCGGATGAGCGCATCACCGGGGCGGCTGCCCATGGTCCAGCCGAGGTGGCGGGCGATACGGCCTTCGGCCAGACCGGGTTTACCGGCCACGACCTCTTCGTCCAGCGCCAGCTTGGCATCCAGAAACTCCAGCGTGCGGCCCCGAAAGACCGCCAGCGCCCGGTGCGAGGGCACGGTGCGAATTGGCTCGTCGTAATCAAAGTAGTCGCGGAATTTGGAGATATCAGGGTTGTTCTCGTCCTTGCCTTCCATCAGCTTGGAACGGAACAAGCCCTCGGCCCACAACCATTCGCGCAGCTTGCCGATCAAGACCGCATCTTCGGCCCAGCGCTCGCTGAGCAGATCGCGCACGCCGTCCAGCACCGCGAAGGCATCGGCAAAACCCGCATCTGCATTGATGAAGGCGTCGGCTTCAGCTTGCGGGTCCAGATTCGGGTCGGCAAACAGCCTGTCGGCCAGCGGCTCCAGGCCGGCTTCGCGGGCAATCATGCCCTTGGTGCGGCGCTTTTGCTTGTAAGGCAGGTAAAGATCTTCGAGCTCTTGCTTGGTCGGCGCGGCTTCGATCTTGGCGCGCAGCTCAGGCGTCAGCTTGCCCTGCTCTTCAATGCTCTTGAGCACGGCGGCGCGGCGATCCTCCAGCTCACGCAGATAGGCCAACCTAGCCTCCAGATCGCGCAGTTGGCTGTCATCCAGGCCGTCGGTTACTTCCTTGCGGTAGCGGGCGATAAAGGGCACGGTGGCGCCGCCATCGAGCAGCTCCACGGCTGCATTGACTTGGGCCGGCCGAACTTTCAGTTCAGCGGCAATTTGAAGCAGGATCTTGTCCAAAACGGCAGCAACCACTCAAAAACACGAAGCCGCGCAGTTTGCCACAGGAGCCGGACGCAGCGGATAAAGCCAGCCTTACAGCCAAGGCTTGAGCCAGCCCAGGCCATCGGAGGTGGCATGCAAGGCCGCGCCGCGTGCCGGCCGGTACTCGCAGCCGATCCAGCCCTCATACCCTTGCGCGTCCAGCAACTTGAACAGATAGGCGAAGTTGATCTCGCCCACATCGGGCTCATGCCGCTCAGGCACGCCGGCAATCTGGATGTGGCCAACATGACCGGTCGGCAAGTAGCGGCGGATCTTCATGGCCAGATCGCCCTCAACGATCTGGGCGTGGTACAGGTCCATCTGCACCTTCACATGAGGGGCACCTATCTCGGCGATCAAGGCATGGGCCTGGTCCTGGCGATTAAGAAAGTAACCCGGTATATCGCGCTCGTTGATCGGCTCGATCAGGATGTTGACATTCAACTTGGCCGCCTCGGTGGCCGCATAACGCAGATTCTCGACATAGGTCGCCTGCACATCGGCGCGGCTTGTTCCGGCCGGCAACAGGCCGGCCATCACATGGATACGCGAGCAACTCAGTGCCTTGGCGTAAGCCAGCGCCTGGCCTATGCCATCATGGAACTCGGCCTCACGGCCGGGCAGGCAGGCGATGCCGCGCTCACCCGCGTCCCAGTTTCCCGGCGGCGCGTTGAAGAGCACTTGTTGAAGGCCATTGGTCTGCAGGCTCGCGGCCAAGTCGTCAGCGGCGTAGGCATATGGGAACAGGTACTCGACGGCCTTGAAGCCATCGGCGGCGGCAGCAGCAAAGCGGTCAAGAAAGTCCACGTCGTTGTAGAGCATGGACAGATTGGCGGCGAATTTGGGCATGTTTGTGAGTGAGCAATGGGCGCCTAGGCTTCTTCCCGCACGGTCATGGCCTTGGCGAGGCTGCCCTGCACAATGGCGCAGTAGCGCAGTGGCAAGACTGTAATTGACACAGGTTTCGGGCCTGAATGCCCTGACCTTTAGCCAAGGTTACGGGCTGCTGGCATAGTTCAGCGCTGGCTCGCAGCCCGCTGCGCCCACGCACACAGAATTTACCCAAGCAAACAGAGATCTAAAACCCATGAAGCTTCACGTCCGCCCCTTGCTCAAGGTCGCCCTGGCGACTGCCCTGGCCCTGGCCGGCCAAGCCGCCTTCGCCCAAGCCTTTGACGCTGCGCGCATCTACGGCGCAATTCCAGAACGCGATGGCGGGGCCGTGGGCCTGGGCGTCTTCACCGGTCAAAAATACCTCGGCTCCCGCGAAACTCGCACGATGCCGGTTCCCGTCATCGACTACCAATGGAGCAACGGCTTCTTCGCCGGCACCGGCAACGGTTTGGGACTGAATTTCTCCAAGCAGCCCAATATCAGCTACGGCGTACGCATCACCGCCGACTTCGGCCGCGACGAAGACCTGGATGCGAATCTGAACGGCATGGGTGACATCAAGGCCCGGCCCGAGTTCGGCGGCTTCCTCAACTACAACCTGGACCGCAGCTTTGTGCTGACCTCCTCGCTGCGCTATGGCGCCGGCAACGACAGAAAAGACATGCAGCTGGACCTGGGTGCGGTTTACTCGACCATGTTGGCCCCGCAGTGGCGTATCGGCGTCGGCGCCGCCGTCACCCTGGTCAATGCGGACTATATGCAGACGAATTTCGGCGTGAGCGCCGCACAGTCGGCTCGCAGTGGCCACGCGGTGTACTCACCGGGCGCCGGACTGCGTGATGTGCGCGCCAACCTCTCGCTGACCTATGCGATCGATCAGCGCACGGCCATCACCACAGCGCTGTCCGCGCGCGCGCTGCAAGGCGACGCCAAAGACAGCCCCATCACCCGGAAATCGAACAGCCTGGGCGGCGGCGTAGTCGGCACCTATTTGTTCTGACGCTCAAGCAGCACTGCGACCCGCCAACCAGCCCGCAGCACCCTCACCGGCCACCCGCCCGCTGGCCATGCTGGCGCTGAGCAGATAGCCGCCGGTCGGGGCCTCCCAGTCCAGCATCTCGCCGGCACAAAACACGCCGGGCATTTGCTTCAACATCAGCCCCGCCGTCAGCGCTTCCAGGCGCACGCCGCCGGCGGTGCTGATGGCCTCGGCCACTGGCCGCGCCGCTACCAAGCGCAGCGGCAAGCGTTTCAAAGTCGCAGCCAGGGTGGCCGGGTCGCCGTACTGTTCTTTGTTCAGAACCTCGCGCAAGAGGCCGGCCTTCAATCCCTCGATGCCGAGCCGGCTTTTCAGATGCGTGGACAGCGAGCGCGGCCCGCGTGGGCGCGCCACCTCGGCGGCCACGAAGTCCACGCTGCGATCGGGCAACAAGTCCAGATGAATCAAGGCCTGGCAGAACTCGGCAATCTCTTCGCGCAGCAAGGCGCTGGCTGCATAGACCAAGGAGCCCTCGATGCCGTCCTCGGTGATGACGAACTCACCTTGGCGCGCAAACTGCCGGCCGGTCTGACCCTCAAAATGCAAGGCCACCGGTTTGACCGGCAGGCCGGCAAAACGCGCGGTGAACAGCTCACTCCAGCCTATAGGCGCCACGGCTTGATCAAGGCTCGGGTCTTGCCTAGCCCCAAGCTCAAAGCCGCAATTGGCCGCGCGCAGCGGAGCAATCTCAACGCCGCGTTGCGCCAGCAAGGGTGCCCACGCGCCGTTGGAGCCCAGCTGCGGCCAAGAGGCGCCGCCCAGCGCCAGCACCACGACATCGGGTTTGGTCACCAGCGTCTCGCCGCCTTCGCCAGCGAAGCGCAGGCCACCGTCTTCCGCCCAGCCTAGCCAGCGCTTGCGCATATGAAAACGCACGCCGGCTTCGCGCAGCCGATGCAACCAAGCGCGCAGCAAGGGCGCGGCTTTCATCGACGTCGGGAAGACGCGGCCGGAGCTGCCTACAAAAGTCTCGACGCCCAACTCTGCGGCCCAAGCACGCAAGCCCGGCCCATCCAATTCGTTCAACCAAGCCGCCACCGAAGTGCTGCGCTCGGCAAAGCGCGAATCAAACAAAGGCCGGTCTTCTGAGTGGGTCAGATTGAGCCCGCCTTTGCCCGCCAGCAAAAACTTGCGGCCGACCGAGGCCATCGCGTCATAGACATCCACCTCCACGCCCGCTGCGCGCAGCCGCTCGGCCGCCATCAAGCCTGCCGGGCCGCCACCGATGACGATGGCTGATTTTGACGAAGGGCTGGGCTGGGACATGAGGCGCTTTCTACGGAAACTGAGGCGGCAGTGTGCCAGATCAGGCCAGCGGCAGAATCACCGAGAACCGCGTACCCACCCCGGCCTCGCTCTGCACCTCGATGCGACCCCGGTGTTTTTCAACAATCTTCTTGACGATGTCCAAGCCCAAGCCACTGCCCTCGCCGGCCGGCTTGGTGGTGAAGAAGGGCTCGAAAATCCGACTGCGGATGGCCTCAGGAATGCCGCAGCCGGTATCGCCGACCGACACCACCAAGGCCTCGTCTTCCCGCCCGATCGAAATCGTGAGCACACCCCGATGCTGCATCGCCTGCAGCGCGTTGTGGATCAAATTGGTCCAGACCTGATTCAGCTCGTCGGGCAGGCAGGGCAAGAGCGGCAGGTCCGGCTCGTACCGGCGAATCAGTCCGCATCCTTGCTGGAGCTGATGTTGATAAATCGTCAGCACCGTCTCAATGCTCTCGACCAGGTCGGTCGGCCGCAACTCGCCGCTGTTGTCAACGCGCGAAAAACTCTTCAGCGCGAAAACAATCTTGGCGACCCGCTCGACCGCTGTGTTGATATTGCTCGCACTGCGCACCACCGTGGAGGCGCCCTGCACCGCCTGCAGAATTCGTTCACGCAGCGGGTGGCGCAGCAGCGGCAGCAGCGCCTCGGGGACCGTCGTCAAGCCCATTTGCCCCAGCATGGCGGCCAGCGCACGCGCATCCGCCAAGCCGGCCTGTTCCAAGGCGGCCGTCAAGCCCTTCACCACGGCCCGCTCCTCGCGCGAACTCAGCAATGGGCTCGTGCGGCTGGCTTGTTCGATCAAGTCGCCGAACAAGGCTTGGCTGCTCGCATCCAGCATTTGCAACAACGGCGGCAGCGCGGCCAGGGTGTCGGACAGCGACTCGACCATGGTGGCGCCACTGGACTTGATGGCGCCGATCGGCGTGTTGATCTCATGCGCAACATTGGCCACCAGCTGCCCGAGCGAGGCCAACTTCTCAGACTGGATCAGCTGCGCCTGCGCCTCGGCATTGGCCAGCGCAATGGCCCCGTAAGCGCACAACGTTCGGAAGATCGCCACTTCGCGCTCGCCATAGGCCTGCGGGCGCGGCGAGGCAATATTCATCAGGCCCAGCACCCGCTCCCCCGCCATCAGAGGCGCGAACATCATGCTCAGGCATTCGACCGTGCCAGGCACGGTGGCCGATTGCCCCGCCTGGGTCTCGACTACCACCTCGCGGCGCTCCGCGATGCAGCGCCGCCCGGGCCCGTCCGGCGTGAGCGTGTAGGTGAACGGCGGTATCGGCACGCAGTCTTCGATGCCAAACAGCATCGTGACGGTTTCGCCGTCCGCGCCCAGCCGGTAGATCAGGAATGAGAAAGCGTCCAGCAGCGCATGGACATGGGTATCCAAGGCAGCAAAGATGGCGGTAGCGTTGAGGTTGCCAGTGATGTCGCGGCCAATCGCGCCGAGCTGCTCCAAGGTGCTGTTTGCCTGCTCCAAACTCGCCGCCCGCTCGGCATGTGCTAGTGCCAGCAAGCGCTGCTTTTCGCCCTCGGCCTGCGCGCGCTCGGTCTGGTGCTGCACCTGCATCGCGATAGCACGCTTGCTGGCATTCTGGTTGTGGGTCTTCTCAAGCGCCTCGGCGGCTTGCAGGCTGAAGTCGTAGGCCCGAGCATGGTCGCCCGCCTTGGCGTATTCGCTCGCCAAGCCAGCCAACAAGTCGGCGGGCACCGTGTAACCCTCGGACGCCGTGGCAGAGTCCAGGGCCAGATGTAAAAAGTGCAAGGCTGGGCTGTGCGCCGTCACCGCTTGCTGCAGTTGTTGCGGTTGTGAGCTCACGACTTCGGCCATCACCTGCAAGGCGACAATGCGATATGTCGAGCCTACGGGTGCCCCCTCCAATGCCAGCGTCGCGGCACTGATGGCCTCCTGCGCCTGCGCACCAGCAGCCAGCAGCGCGCGCGCCTGCAAGGCCCTCGCATGGCAGAGCAGGTCGGGCGAATCCAATGCGATAGCCTTTTGAGCAACCCTTCGCAGCGCCTCAAGGGCCAGCTCAAACTGTCCGCTAGCCAAGTCAACCATGGCCAGGTTTTTCAATGCCATCGCATAGATTCTTGACTCGGCCTGCCCTGCCAGCATTTGCAGGCCCTCCTGCAGCATTTCGCGCGCGGATTGGTGGCGATTCATGCACAGCAAAACGTCGCCGGTGTGCGCCAAGGCCTGCCCAATCGCCGCCCGTAAACCGCATCGACGGGCCAAACTCAGTGCACGTTGGCTCCATTCCAGCCCCGCCTCGAAATCATTGAGCTCCCTGAACCAAACGCCGCAATTGAGGGCACAACGGACGGCCCGAAGCGTTTGCCCGCCAGTCAAGGCCAGCGCATAGCCGTCGATGAGTTTCACAATCGCCTGCCCGTAGTCACTCAGGAAGCCAGCTAAAAGGCCCTCAAGTTCCCTGGCCGCGGCGATGGCAAGCGGCGGGTAATCGGGTGCCCCTCCTTGGCAGTGTTGTGCCCAACGTTGCTTGGCCCACACCACGTCTCGAAAAATCAAATCCACGATCAAAACAAGCTCGGCAAGCTCTAGACGCAGGGGGTCAAGCCCAGCCGCAGCTGCGGCCATCGCCAGATGCTCGGCATCGCGTCTTGGCCCGTCACCCTGCCCTCGAGCAATCAGCGCACGCAATGAATGCGCGTCGGCTCGGCCGATCGCATCGCCGATGGCCTCGAACTCGGCCAAGGCCTGCTGCGCCGCACGAACAGCGTCCTCCATCTCGATTTGCTGATAGCTGATCTCGCCGCGAATCAAAAGCAGGCGCGCGTGCCCACTGCGCAACACAGCATCGGGCCAAACGCCGGACGCCAGCACTTGCTCCGCGTCGCCGCACAGCTCCAAGGCGCGCGCCGAATCGCGTTCGCGCAAATGCCAAGCCAGCTCGATCAGCGCCCGCAGGCGCTCGGCCCCGCTGGCCGCCTGCAGCGTCGCCTCCATCTGCGCGACGGCCTCATCGGCGGCATAGAACTCCAGCATTGGCACAGCGCTGGCCATCTCACTCAGTCCTTGTGCTTGAGGCAAAGCGGCAGCCGGGCAAGCTTGTTCAAGTGAATTGGCACCGGCGGGCTGTTCATCCAGCACCACCCAGCATCACCCGATTGCGCCCGCCCGCCTTGGCTGCATACAGCGCTTGATCCGCCCGCTCCCCTACGGAAACGCTGGTGTCACCGGGCAGATAGGCGGCGACCCCGAAGCTGGCGGTGCATTGCCCAACATGGGGAAAGGCGAAGCCCTCGATGCGTTGGCGCAGTGTCTCTGCCGCTTGGGCGGCACCGCTCAAATCGGTGTCGGGGCAGATCACCAAGAACTCCTCGCCGCCCCAGCGCCCGGCCACATCACTGCCACGCACCCGCTCGCGCAAAATCTCCGCCAAGGCCACCAAGACCGCATCGCCGGCATGATGGCCGAAGCTGTCATTGACGAGCTTGAACTTGTCGATGTCGAGCAGGATCAAGGCGAAGCCGCGACCACTGCGCTCGACCGTAGCAAATTCGCGCTCCAACACCCGGTCCAGAAACAAGCGGTTGTAAAGCCGGGTCAGCCTGTCGGTGACGGACAGCGTTTCCAGCTCGAGATTTTTTTCGACCAACTCGGCCGTGCGCTGGGCCACGGTCAGCTCCAATTGTTCGTTAAGCCGCTGCAACTCATGCACATGGCGACGCAGATCCGCGTCCATTTGGAAGGCCCGCAATGCGGCCTGCACGGTCAAGCGGATGTCGTCGTTATGCCAAGGCTTCTCAAGAAAGCGGAACAACTTGGCCTCATTGATCGCCCGCTTGACGCCGCCCAGATCACTTTGGCCGGTCAGCATGATGGTAAGTGCATCCGGCACCCGCTGATGCACTCGCACCAGTAGTTCATCGCCTCGCATGCCCGGCATGATGTAGTCGGCAATGATCAGGGCCAGCTTGTCCTCGCTTTGCGCCAACTCACCCAGGATCTCGAGCGCCTCTTCGCCGCTCTGCGCAATCTCCACCACCTGGCCGTCGACCAAGGACTTGGCCAGCACGGACCTCAGCGACATCAGCACGCCGCTGTCATCGTCCACGCAAAGAATCACCTGCCTACTCATCTTTGTAGTCTCCCTGCTGCTGCACTTGGCCAAGCGCTGCGCCTGCAGAACACTCAAGCAAATACCGAGCAGTTAAACGGTAACACAGGCTGCCCGGACTATCGGCAAGCGCAGTACAAAACTGAAGTTAGACGAAACAGAGCCAGCAAGCAGACGCCGCACAGTGAGTGCGGCTCTGTGTACTAATCGCCCTTGAGAGCCGCTTTGAGCTTGAGGCCCAGCTCGGGCCGATCCCGAAACGGGTCGGTCGGGTTACGCCGCTGCAGCACATCATCCATGCGCGTTTGCACGCTGCTCAGCGCCTGCGGGTGGCTGAACACATAGAACTGCCGCTCATCCATCGCCGCAAAAACCATGGCAGCCACTTCGGCCGCCGTGACCTTGCCCGAATTGACCGCCTTGTCGCTCATCGCCTGCCCGATCAGCTGACTCTGCGTGGGCCGGCTGCCCTTGAGTTCGGCCGGACGGTTGCGGTGGCTTTGAGCAATGCCGGTGGGCACAAAGAAGGGACACAGCAGCGAGCAGTGAATTTGCTCAGTGACCAGGGCCAGGTCTTGATAGAGGGTCTCGCTCAAGCTCACCACCGCATGCTTGGAGACGCTGTAGACGCCCATATTGGGCGCATTGACGACGCCAGCCATCGAGGCGGTGTTGACGATGTGCCCTTCAAATTCGGGGTCAGCGGCGGCGGCAGCCAACATCATCGGCGTGAACAGGCGCATGCCGTGGACGACGCCCATCACATTGACGCCCAGCACCCATTCCCAATCGGCCAAGGTGTTTTCCCAGATCAGGCCGCCCGAGCCCACGCCGGCGTTGTTGAAGACGAAATGGGGCGCGCCGAAGCGCAGTTGCACGGCGGCAGCCAAGGCTTCCATCTCGGCCGCCTTGGCGACGTCCACGCGCTGCGCCAGCACCGCATGCCCGTCAAACTCGGCCGCCGCCCGCTCCAAGGCGTCGGCCTGCACATCGCACAAGACCAGATTCATGCCGCGAGCGGCGGCGATACGCGCTACCTCCAGGCCAAAACCCGAAGCTGCGCCGGTGATGACGGCGGTCTTGCCTGCGTAGTGTTTCATCGCTTGCACCCGGCCCTAGATCTTGCGCAAGGCATAGCCGATGCGCGGGAAATGCACATGCAGCAGGCCGGCGCGCTCATCCACACGGCGCACGCTGATGCGGCCCTGACTGAGGCCCACCAACTCACCGCAGACCGGGTCGCGGGCGTAGTCGCTGGCGCTGACCCGCACCTTCTCGCCGAGCTCGAAGCCCAGCCCGGCCGGCACGCTGACCGGCTCCTGCGGGCCGACGCTGCGGGCAAGTTCGATGGCGGTCTGGCTGTCCGATTTGCCGCGCTGGCCATGGCCGAAGGCGGCGACGCGCTCGAACCAGGCCGTCAAGCGCTCGAACGGTTCGAGGATGCCGGCCACCGGCGGCGCCAGGCGCACAAACCAGATGCTTTGCGCCACGGCAAAGTCGGCCACGCTGGCGGCGCACCCTTGCAAAAAGGGCCGGCCATCGAGCAACATCGCATCCAGCCAGCTCAGGTAACTCTGCAGTTCCGCGGCGGCGTCCAGGCCGCTGGGCCGCTCGCTGCCGGCGGTCATCAAGGCGCGATCGGCCGCGAAAGCCGCCCTGAACTCGGGCGGCGCACCGGCAAAGATCGCGGCCGCGCCGGCCGGCTGCAAGGTGTAGGACGCGGCCGCCCAGAACAAGGACCGGTCGGCCCATTGCGCCAAGATGCGCTCGGCACCCGCACTCTGCGGCGGGAACAAGCTGGGCGCCGGCTGGCGCGCCTCGATCACCTCGCAGATCAGCGCCGTGTCGCAAAAAATGTCGCCGCCGATCTGCAAAAACGGTGTGCGCCGGTAGCCCCCGGTCAGCGCCAGCACATCGGGCTTGGGGCAAATCACCGGCACCGTGACGCTCTGCCAGGCCAGGCCCTTGAAGCCCAGGATCAGCCGTATCTTCTCGGAAAAGGGCGAGCCGGCGTAGTGGTGAAGCATCAACTCCGTCATGGTGTGGGCGGTCTTTCCATATCGATGTGAACAATGCCGTCTTCGTCATAGGGTTCCGAGGTCGGCACAAAACCCAGGCCGGCATAGAAGTCCAGCAGATAGCTCTGCGCGCTGATGGCGACGGTGTGCCCCGGCCACAGGCGCGCGCATTCCAGCACGGCTTGCTGCATCAGCGCGCGCCCGCAGCCTCGTCCGCGCGCTGCGGGCGAGCTGACCACGCGGCCGATCTCGGGCAAGCGATGCGAGGGGCCTTTGGCCAGCGGTGGCAACAAGCGCGCGCTGGCCAACAGTTCGCCGCTGCTTTCGTCGTGCGCCAATAGATGCCAGGCCAGCAGGTCAACGCCGTCGGGATCGAGATAAACGCAGGCTTGCTCCACCACAAACACCCGCGACCGCAGCGCCAGCGATTGGTAGAGCGCCAGCGGGCTCAGCTCGGCCAGCGGCAGACAAGTCCAGCGCATCGCCATCAGACCAGCTTGACCAGTTGCTTGCCGAAGTTCTTGCCCTTGAGCAGGCCCAGAAAGGCTTCGGGTGCGCTGTCTAGGCCCTCGGCCACCGATTCGCGGAACTTCAGCTTGCCGGTGGCGACCATGCCGCCCAGCTCCTTCAAGGCTTCGGGCCAGACATCCATGTGCTCGCTGACGATAAAGCCCTGGAACTTCATCCGGTTGACCAGGATCAGCTGCGGTGCGCTCATCGGAATCGGTTCACCGTTGTAGCCAGAAATCATGCCGCACATGGCAACGCGGCTGAAGGCATTGGCGCGCAGCATCACTGCGTCCAGAATCATGCCGCCGACGTTTTCGAAATAGCCGTCCACACCGTCCGGGCAAGCGGCCTTCAAGGCTGCGGACAGAGACTTCAGGTCACGATGCTCTTTGTAGTCGATGCAGGCGTCAAAGCCCAACTCCTCGACTACATAGCGGCATTTATCTGCGCCACCGGCCAGGCCCACGGCGCGCGCGCCGCGTGCCTTGGCCAACTGCCCCACGACAGAGCCGACCGCGCCGCTGGCGGCACTGACCACCACCGTCTCGCCGGCCTTGGGGTTGATGATCTTGACCAGCCCGTACCAGGCGGTAACACCCGGCATGCCGACCGCGCCGAGGTAGGCCGACAGCGGGATATGCGTGGTGTCCACTTTTTGAATCACGCCGCGCTGATTGGCGTCAACGACAAAGTACTGCTGCCAGCCGCCCATGCCGACGACCTTGTCGCCGACCGAAAAGGCCGCATTCTTGCTCGCCACCACCTCGCCGACGGTGCCGCCCATCATGACCTCGTTCAGGGGCTGGGGCTGGGCATAGCTCTTGCCGTCATTCATGCGGCCGCGCATATAGGGATCCAGGCTCAAGAAGTGATTGCGAATCAAGACCTGACCCTCGGCCAACTCCGGCACAGCGGCCTCCACCAGTTTGAAGTTGTCCAGCGTAGGCTCGCCTTGTGGGCGGGACACGAGCTGGATTTGCGCATTGATAGGGTTCATGGGTTTTTCCTCAATTGGGGGCTAGCTCTTCAATCCCTGATTGAATCATGAGGCACAAGTTGCTTCCGTCCCTTGGGCGACATAACAGTACCTGCGGCATGAATTTGAGACCCTGGCCGCTCAAGTTCAACAAACTGAGGCCGATAGCCTCCCATGCGCAGCCGGGGCCTGAGCGAATGCTCTGTACCCTTTTCATACAGCGGGTCTTCAGGAGCAAACCCATGAATCTGTCGAATTACAAGATCGGCAGCAAGCTGATCGCCGGGTTTCTATTGGTGGCGGCTATCGGGGCGTTGATCGGCATACTCGGCTTGACCAAGATGGCACAGCTGAACAAAGCTGCCAGCGAGATGTACGACAAAGAGTTCAAGGCAGTCTCCTTCATCAAGGAAGCCAATATCGACCTGATTTACGTCGAGCGCGATCTGCGCAACGCCCTCTTGGCCACCAACCCCGACGGGCGCGGCAAGTCACGTGAATCGCTGCGCAAGAACATGGCCTTGGCCAAAGACAATATCAAGCAAGCGGACCCCTTGTTCTGGACCGAAAAAGGTCAAGCGGCAATGCTCAAGCTCAAAGGCATGTGGGACGCATTCGAAATCGCTGTCGGCGCAATGAACGGCAAGCTGGCCGACGAAAGTCCGGCAGGCAATGCGGCGGCGGTTGAATTCATGTTCGGCACGCTGACGCCCTTGAGCACCCAGGTGGATGATCAGCTGACCGTGCTGGCGAAACTCAAGGAAGCAAACGCCAAACGCATCGATGAAGAAAACGACGCCGCCTATGCGAGCAACCGCAATCTGACCATAGGCTTGATCCTGCTGGGCATCGCCGGCGGTGTGGCCTTGGGGCTGATGATCAGCCGCAATGTGGTGACGGCCTTGCAACGCTCGCTGGCGGCGGCCGAGCGCATGAGCAACTTTGACATGAGCGAGGCCTTGCAGGCGACAGGCAAGGACGAAAGCGCAGACCTACTGCGCGCTCAAGAGACGATGCGGCAAAAGCTGCAAGACATCGTCGCCCAAGTGCGCGACAACGCCGAAAGCGTGGCCACGGGCAGCGGCCAGATTGCGCAAGGCAATGCCGACCTGAGCCAGCGTACCGAAGAGCAAGCTAGCGCACTCGAAGAGACAGCGGCCACCATGGATGAGCTTAGCTCCACCGTGCGAAACAACGCCGACAACGCCAAGCAAGCCAATCAGCTGGCCCTGGGCGCGTCGACCGTCGCCAGCCAAGGTGGCGCGGTGGTGAGCGAGGTGGTGGAAACAATGAAAGGCATCAACGAAAGCTCACGCAAGATCTCCGACATCATCAGCGTGATCGATGGCATCGCCTTTCAGACCAATATCCTGGCTCTGAACGCGGCCGTCGAGGCGGCTCGCGCCGGCGAGCAGGGGCGCGGCTTTGCGGTGGTCGCAAGTGAGGTTCGCTCACTCGCGCAGCGCAGCGCGGAAGCGGCCAAGGAGATCAAAACGCTGATCAACGCCAGCGTCGAGCGGGTCGAGCTTGGCACGGCCTTGGTCGACAAGGCGGGCGTGACGATGAGCGAGATCGTCACTGCGATTCGCCGCGTCACCGATATCGTCGGAGAGATCAGCAGCGCCAGCACGGAGCAAAGTGCCGGCATCGCGCAAGTCGGTGAAGCCATCACCCAGATGGACAAGGTCACTCAGCAAAACGCGGCCTTGGTGGAAGAAAGCGCGGCAGCGGCGGAAAGCTTGCGCCAACAGGCGGCACAGTTGGTGCAAGCGGTGGCGGTGTTCAAGCTCAGTGGCAGGCACTGAGCAAAGCCGAGCGCCAATTCGATTCCGCCGTCAAAATTCAATCACCCACCAACCGGGAGATTTTTCATGCAAATGTCCGACTACAAGATATCCACCAAGTTGGTGGCGGCTTTTTGTGCTGTCGCCCTGATTGGCGCAGCACTTGGGGCATTTGCCCTGTTCAATATGAAACGCATCAACGATGCGGACACCCGGCTCTATGAGAGGGAGCTGGTTGGGCTGTCCTTGATCAAGGAGGCCAATGCGCAGCGCTTGCAGGCCCTGGTGGCGGTGCGGGACACCTTGCTGGCAACAGATGCCCAAGAGCGCGATCAGGCCCTGGCCTTGATGAGCGAGGCACGCAAAAAATATGCCGACTTGCTCGAACAAGCAGCCAAGCTCAGCACCAGCGACAAGGGCCGCGCTGCGCTGGCAGACTTGCGCGCCTTGTCCGAGAAGGATCAGCAGATCGCCCAGGACTTGGTCAAACGCATCCAAGCCACCGACTTGAGCGGCTCCAACGAAAGCATCAAGTTCATCAAATCCGACGTCACGCCGCATGGCATACAAGTCGACCGGGCTTTGACGGCCCTGTCCCGGCTCAAAGAAGTCGAGGCGAAGGCGGTGTCAGACGGCAATGACGCACTGTATGAAAACAGCCGCAACATCACCGTGACCTTGATTTTGCTTGGCGTGGCAGCAGGCGTGGGTCTAGGTCTGGCCATCAGCCGCCATGTGACGGCGCCGCTGGCGCATGCCGCCGCCGGCGCGCGGGCGATGAGCGAAGGCGATATGACGCAAGACCTGAACGTTAACGGCAAGGACGAAACCTCGCAACTGCTGCAGGCCCTGGACGAAATGCGCCGCCGCCTACAAGGCATTGTCTCCAGCGTGCGGGAAAACTCCGAAAGCGTGGCCACCGGCAGTGGCCAGATAGCCCAAGGCAATGCCGACCTGAGCCAGCGCACCGAAGAGCAAGCCAGCGCACTTGAAGAAACCGCCGCCACCATGGATGAGCTCAGCTCCACCGTGCGCAACAACGCCGACAACGCCAAACAAGCCAATCAATTGGCACTCAGCGCCTCCACCGTGGCCCAGCAAGGCGGCGCGGTGGTGGGCGAAGTGGTCGAGACGATGAAGGGCATCAACGACAGCTCGAAGAAAATCTCCGACATCATCAGCGTGATCGACGGCATTGCTTTTCAGACCAATATCCTGGCGCTGAATGCGGCCGTGGAAGCGGCCCGCGCCGGCGAGCAAGGGCGCGGCTTTGCGGTGGTAGCCAGCGAGGTGCGCTCGCTGGCTCAGCGCAGCGCCGAGGCCGCCAAGGAAATCAAGACCCTGATCAACGCCAGCGTGGAGCGGGTAGAGCTTGGCACGGCCTTGGTCGACAAGGCGGGCGTGACCATGACCGAGATCGTCGGCTCAATCCGTCGGGTGGCCGATATCGTCGGCGAAATCAGCGCGGCCAGTTCGGAGCAGAGCTCGGGCATCGCGCAGGTCGGTGAGGCGATCACGCAGATGGACAAGGTGACCCAGCAAAACGCCGCCTTGGTGGAAGAAAGCGCCGCCGCCGCCGAGAGCTTGCGCCAGCAAGCCGATCAGTTGGTGCAGGTGGTGGCGGTGTTCAAGCTGCGCTGAAAGCCCTGTTCGGTTGAGGCTTTCGGCTGAGGCTATCGGCTGAGATTGTCAGACGGGCTCGTCAGCTCCTGCGCGCTGCAAGCTCTTGACGCTGCGCCCGCGCGCCGGCAGCGCCTTCAGGTATTTGAAGGTGGCCGTGGCATGCGCACAGAGCTTGCCGTCTTCGCCGTAAATACTGCCCTCGCAAAAAGCCATCGTCGCCGTGCCATGCAGCAACTTGCCCACGGCACGCAACTCACCCTCGCCCGGCCGCATAAAAGTGGTCTTCATCTCGATGGTGACCACGCCCGGCCCCATGCCGGCCGCGCTCATATGAATGCTGCGCGCGGCATGCGCCATCGCCACATCCAGCATGGTCATCAAGACGCCGCCATGCGCGACCTCCCAGGAGTTCAGGTGGCCTTCCTTCAGGTCGACGCGCAGTTCCGCCTGACCGTGGCCCATGCTGTGCAGGTCCAGCCCTAACTGCTCAACAAAGGGGATGTGAACCGGGAACTTCAAAGTGGCTTGTGCTTTTGACTGTGTTTTTGACTGTATTTTTGAATTTGGCATGGGCGAAAAGAGCTCCAAAGCTGCTTGCAATGCGCCAAGGATAGCCGCTTGTGGTTGACACAAGCTTACTTCCAGCGCGAGCGCAGCCAGATCATCAGCACGCCGGCCAGCACGGCCAAGGCGCCCTTGCCCAGCAGCAGGTAAGCCAATACTTCAGCGTCCGTCATGCCGTCTCCCTTGCCGCCCACGCTATGCGGGCCGAACTGCCACAGTGCTAGGCCCACGACAAAGACCAAGAGCCCGCCGTAGATAAAAATCCAGACCAGGCGCTCTATCCAGAGCAGGGCCTTGGCGCTGACTCGTCTGCCACCCGCTTCTTCAGCCATCAGTTTGTCCCTTAAAACCAAGCATCCGGCATATCTTTGCACAAGGGCTCGCGGCGGCTGACCACGCCCAGCCAAGCTTCGATCTTGGGCAATTCATAGGCAAAGAAATAGCGGCAAGCCGCCTGCTTACCCTGGGCGAAGTCGCTTGGCGCTCCCTGCCCCGCTTTCAAGGCCACATCCAGCCAAATCCAGGCCAGCACCAAGTGACCAAATGCCTGCAGATAGGGTGTGGCGTTGGCCAGCGCTTCTTCCGGCTCGCCGCTGCTCCAGGCATTCTTGGTAGCGCGGCCGACACTTGCAAGCGCCGCAGCCAAGGCATTGCCAAGCTCCGCCAACTCAGGCTGTTGCAGAGCGGTTTCCACAGTAAAGTTGATGCGCGCAGCCAGCGCGAACAAGGCTTCGCCGCCGTTCATCACGACCTTGCGGCCTAAGAGGTCAAGCCCATGGATGCCATGCGTGCCCTCGTGAATCATATTCAGCCGGTTGTCGCGCCAATATTGCTCGACCGGAAAATCGCGCGTGTAGCCGTAACCGCCCAAGACCTGTATCGCCAGCGAGTTGGCCTCCAGACACCATTCGCTGGGCCAGCTCTTGACGATGGGGATCAAGACCTCCAGCACCAGTTTGGCTTCCTTGGCCGCCTCGGCCGCGCCGCTGTGCTGCTCGTCGACCAAGCGCGCGCAGAGCAGCGCCAGCGCCAGGCCGCCCTCGACATAGCTCTTTTGCGCCAGCAACATGCGCTTGACGTCGGCATGTTCGATGATGGGGCGCTGCGGCTGGGTGGCATCCTTGCCAGCAGGGCCGATCGTCCTGCCCTGCGAGCGTTGGCGGGCATAGGCCAAGCTGGCTTCATAACCCGCGTAACCCAACATCGCAGCGCCCAGGCCCACGCCGATACGCGCTTCGTTCATCATGTGGAACATGCACTTGAGGCCTTCGCCGGGCTGGCCGACCAGATAGCCAACGGCGCCTGCCCCACCCTCGCCAAAGTTCAGCAAGCAGTTGCTGGTGCCACGAAAGCCGAGCTTGTGGTTCAAGCCAGCCAACCGCACATCGTTGCGCTCGCCAGTCAACTGGCCGTCGGCACCCACCATCTTCTTGGGCACGATGAACAAGGAAATCCCGCGCGCGCCGGCGACGAGCTTGCCGTCCGGGCCGGGAATCTTGGCCAACACCAGGTGAATGATGTTCTCGCTCAGCTCGTGCTCGCCGGCCGAGATCCACATCTTGTTGCCCCACAACCTAAAGCGTGAGCCCAGCGGATCGTCGGCAAATTCCGGCTCGGCCCGAGTGGTGATGTCCGACAGGGACGAGCCCGCCTGCGGCTCGCTCAAACACATGGTGCCGAACCAGCGTCCTTCGAACTCGGCCGCCGCAAACACCTCGCGCTGTTTGGCCGTGCCATGCGCCATCAAGAGATTGGCATTGCCGGCGGTCAGCATCGCGTAGGCGCCTAGGGCCACATTGGCTTTGCTGAAAAAGGCATTCGCCGCCATCTCAATCACGCAGGGCAGCTGCATGCCACCGATCGCGTAGTCTTGCGCGGCCGCCAACATGCCCGAAGCCACATAGGCATCGGTCGCGGCCTTGGTGGCGGCTGGCAAGTGCACGCGCTCGCCATCGAAGCGCGGCTCTTCGGTATCGGTCAGCCGGGCAATCGGTGCGAACTTTTCGCGGGCGATTTTTTCGCAGGTATCGAGCACGGCGGCAAATGTCTCGCCGCTATGCTCGGCAAAGCGCGCGCGCAGGGTCAGGTCTTGCACCCCCAGCCAATCGTTGAGCAGAAAGTCCAGGGTTTGTCGCATGCCTTGTCCCTAATCGAGGAAGCCGCTCAGAGCACTTCAAATATGCCGGCCGCGCCCATGCCGCCGCCAATGCACATCGTTACGCATACCTTCTTGGCGCCGCGCCTGCGACCTTCGATCAGTGCATGGCCGGTCAGGCGCTGGCCCGACACACCATAAGGGTGGCCCACCGCGATCGCGCCGCCGTTGACATTGAGCCTGTCCATAGGGATGCCCAAAGTGTCGGCGCAATACAGCACTTGCACGGCAAAGGCTTCGTTCAACTCCCAGAGGTCGATGTCGGCGACCGTCAGTCCCAGTCGCTTCAAAACCTTGGGGATCGCGTAGACCGGGCCAATGCCCATCTCGTCGGGCTCGCAGCCCGCCACCGCAAAGCCCAAGAAGCGGCCCAGCGGCTTGAGACCGTGCGCCTCGGCATAGCGCTCGCTGGTCAGCACGCAAGCACCGGCGCCGTCAGAAAACTGGCTGGCATTGCCCGCAGTCACCAGGCCGCCGGGCACGGCACTGCGCAGATCCTTGATGCCCTCGTACGTGGTGCCTTCGCGCAGGCCTTCATCGACGCTAACGGTAACTTCACGCGTGCTCAGGCCTAACACCTTGTCGACCACGCCCATCGTCACGTTCATGGGGGCGATCTCCTGCGTGAAGAGGCCGGCGGCTTGCGCTGCGCAAGCGCGTTGCTGGCTCTGCGCGCCGTATTGGTCCATGCGTTCGCGGGCAATCTTGTAGCGGGTCGCCACGTTCTCGGCCGTTTGCAACATGCTCCAATAAATTTCAGGCTTGTTCTTGGCCAGCCAAGGGTCGCTGATCATGTGGCGATTGGCTTCGTTTTGCACGCAGGAGATGCTCTCCACGCCGCCGGCCACAAACACCTCGGCTTCGCCGGCGATGATGCGCTGCGCGGCAAGCGCAATCGACTGCAGGCCGCTGGAGCAAAAGCGGTTGATGGTGAAGCCACCGACGGTGATGGGCAGGCCGGCGCGCAGCGCGACTTGGCGGGCAATATTGTTGCCGGTCGCACCTTCGGGGAAGGCGCAGCCCATCACCACGTCTTCAATGTCTGCGGCGTCAATGCCGGCGCGCTCAACGGCGCCCTTGACCGCGTGGCCGCCTAAAGTGGCGCCATGGCTCATATTGAAAGCGCCCTTCCAGCTCTTGGCCAAAGGGGTGCGGGCAGTGGAAACGATGACGGCTTTAGTCATGATGTGCTTTCACTCTCAATTAGGAAAAAGTCTTGCCTTCGGCGACCAAGCGAGCCAGCAGCGGCGCCGGCTGCCAGAACTCGGCGTCATCAAGCGGATTCTTGGCGAAGCGCTTCATCGCCTGCACCACGTTGAACAGCCCCACCTGGTCGGCATAGCACATAGGCCCGCCGCGCCAGAGCGGGAAGCCATAACCAGTCAGATAGACCATGTCCACATCCGAAGCGCGCTGGGCGATGCCTTCCTCCAGCAAATGGGCCGCCTCATTGACCAGCGAATAGACCAAGCGATGCACGATCTCGTCATCGCCGATTTGGCGCGGCGTGATGCTTAGTGCAGCGCGGTGCTTGTCCAGCATCTCGGCCACCACCGGCGAGGGGATAGCGTCGCGCTTGCCCGCTTGATAGTCATACCAGCCGGCCTGCGTCTTTTGACCAAAGCGGCCCAGCTCACACAGCAGGTCAGCGGACTTGGAGTAACGCAGATTCGGCTTCTCCTGGTAGCGGCGCTTGCGGATCGCCCAGCCGATGTCATTGCCGGCCAAGTCACCCATACGGAACGGCCCCATCGCGAAGCCGAACTTCTCGGCCGCGCGGTCAACCTGCGCCGGCGAGCAGCCCTCGTCGAGCAAGAAGCCAGCCTGGCGGCTGTACTGCTCGATCATGCGGTTGCCGATGAAACCATCGCATACGCCAGAAACGACAGCCGTCTTGCGGATCTTCTTGGCCAGCGCCATCACAGTCGCCAACACATCCTTGGCCGTGGCTGCACCGCGCACCACTTCGAGCAGCTTCATCACATTGGCCGGGCTGAAGAAATGCATGCCAACCACGTCTTGCGGACGTTTGGTGAAATTGGCAATCGCGTTCAGATCCAAGGTCGACGTATTGCTGGCCAGAATCGCGCCAGGCTTCATCACCTCATCGAGCTGTTTGAAGACCGCTTGCTTGACGACGATCTCTTCGAACACCGCTTCGATCACCAGATCGGCGTCGCCGATGTCGGCATAGCTCAGCGTTGTGCTCAGCAGCGCCATGCGGGCCTCGAGCTTGTCTTGCTTGAGCTTGCCTTTTTTGAGCTGCGCCTCGTAGTTCTTGCGTATCGTTGCGACGCCGCGGTCCAAGGCTTCTTGCTTGGTCTCCAGCATCACGACAGGCAGACCGGCATTCAAAAAGTTCATGCTGATGCCACCGCCCATGGTGCCCGCGCCAATGACGGCAATCTTGGCGATCGTGCGGGTTGGCGTGTCGCTGGGCACATCGGCAATCTTGGTGGTGGCGCGTTCGGCAAAGAAGGCATGGCGCAAGGCGCCCGATTCCGGCGTGACCATCAGCGCGGCAAAACCGGCCCGCTCGGCCTTGATGCCATCGTCAAACTTCATAGACACCGAAGCCGCAACCGCTTCCAGACAGCGCAGCGGCGCCGGGAAGTTCTTGCTCATGCCGCCGACCATATTGCGGGCGAACTGGAAGAAAGCATCCGGATCTGCGGCCTTGTCAATGAAGCGCGCCTTCAGATCACGCACGCGCGGCAAGGGGCGAACATCGGCCACTTCGGCGGCCAGCGCCAACGCTTCGTCCATCAGGTCGCCTTTGGCCATGCGATCGAACAACTTTTGCCCCGGCACCTGGGCGAGTAACTCGCTATTCACCGGCTCCCCGCTGACGATCATATTCAGCGCCGGCTCGACACCCAAAGCGCGCGGTAAGCGCTGCGTGCCACCGGCGCCGGGCAAGAGCCCCAGCTTGACCTCGGGCAGCGCGACCTTGGTGCCGGCGGCCGCAATACGGTAATGGCAGCCCAGCGACAGCTCCAAGCCACCGCCCATGCAAACGCTGTGGATCGCGGCCACCACAGGCTTGGAGCAGGCCTCGACCAGGCTGATCAGGCTGAGCAAGTTCGGCTCGGCCAGCGCCTTGGGGCTGCCGAACTCCTTGATATCGGCACCACCCGAAAAAGCCGCGCCGGCGCCGGTGATGACCACGGCCTTGATGGCCGCATCTTCCTCGGCCCGATTGATGCCGGCCGCCACCGCCTGGCGGGTCACCAGCCCCATGCCATTGACAGGTGGGTTGTTCAATGTGATCACGGCGACCTGGCCGCGGACTTCGTAAGTGGCTGTCATGCTGACCCCTTGTTGGAAAAGGAGCAGAGCCTGCGAAAAACAGGTCCCGCCTAAAATAGAACGATCGTTCGATTTTAGGCAGCAAAGAGGCCGAAATGATGTCGCTGGCGTGACAAAAACGCCCAGGCTTGCTACGGGTTTATAAGGAGGCAGCAGCCAAGAGGCGCCAAGAAAAGGCGCCAAGGTGCCGGGACAGTAACGCACTGCCTCGGCGGGCCTCGGTCAGCGGCAGATCAGTTGCAGATCAGCAATGCTGCAGCTCCCGATCCGCACTCTAAAGACCTTGGCCGCGACAGCCTTGCCTCGAGAGCTAAGAATCGCGGGGGATGACTAGCTCAGCCAGCTAATCCTGCCCGTACCTACATCATGCATCGCGGCGACGATTTTCAACTGGCCTGCGCTGACCAGCTCTCTCAAGACCTCGCTGCGAGCGCTCAGCATGGCCGCCGCGTCTTTGGCATTTTGATCTGCGACCGCTTGCACCAGCTGCTTGTTCTTAGAGGTCTGCGGACCATCAACTGGCTTGATCTTGATCACCGAAGGCCGGATATTGGCCAGAGTGGCTGTAAGGTTGCCCAGCTTGGCATCATCCACCGCACCTTTGATCGCGCCGCATTCTGTGTGGCCAAGCACCACAATCAGCTTGGCGCCGGCCAGCTTGGTCGCAAACTCAAGGCTGCCAATGATGTCGGTGTTGACGAAGTTGCCGGCAATGCGGGCGGCAAAGATGTCACCGATTTGTTGATCGAACACCAACTCCGGCGGCACCCGGCTGTCGATACAGCCCACCACCGCTGCAAATGGCGCTTGACCGCTGGCGGTGGCCCTGACTTGAGCGAGCAGATCGCAGTTGACGCTCTTGCCGCTGAGGAAGCGGGCGTTGCCGTCCTGCAGCATTTGAAGCGCCTGATCCGGCGAGGTGCCTTCTTGACGTGATTTATCAAAGGCGGCACACACGCCCCCGGCGTTGCGGCTCTCGCTCGAGGCGCCCCCTTGACCTGCGCAGGCCGCAAGGCTGGACGCGGCAATCGCTCCGGCTGCCGCCAAGAATCCACGACGTTCGTTCATGCTGTACTCACTTTCGATGATGACGAGGAGGACATAGTCTAGCGGCCTCGGGTCATCGCAGGCACCATTAATTCGGCTGAGAAAAAGAGCGGTCGCCGCCCTCGTTAGTCTGCCCCTTCATCCTCCAAATTAGTCCAGCATCGTCGCACTGCATGGGGCGAAAAATGCCCTTCGCATCGCATTCATCAAGAGCGAAAAACTCAGATATCCAGCCCTAACTCCTGAATCTTGCGGGTGATGGTGTTGCGCCCTATGCCCAGCTTTTGAGCCGCCTCGATGCGCCGCCCGCGCGTCAGGTCCAAGGCAGCCAAGATCAAGCTGGCCTCGAAGCGACGCGTCAGGCTGTCCCACACATCGGTTTCGCCTGCCGCCAGCAAGCGACGCGCCTCGCGCGACACTTCGGCCACCCAGGCGTCGGGGCCGGCGCCAAAGCTGGGCATGGCCGGCGCGGCAGCGGGCAAGGCTTGGGCGGCTTTCGCCGGCAATGGCAAGGGTAAGGGCGCAGCCTCAGTGGCAGCGGCATCCGGCGATTCGATGCTCAAGCCCAAGCCCGGCTGCAGCAACTCTTGCGGCAAATCCTTGGGCTCCACCACCTGGCTAGGCGCCATCACGCTGAGCCAATGGCAGATGTTTTCCAGCTGCCGCACATTGCCCGGGAACTCAAAGTCCAGCAACAAGGCCAGCGCCGCGTCAGTCAGGCGTTTGGGCTCGACGCCCAACTCGGCCGCGCTGCGCTGCAAAAAGAACTTGGCCAGCACGGCAATGTCTTCGCGCCGCTCGCGCAGCGGCGGCAGGCGCAGGCGGATCACGTTCAGGCGGTGAAACAAATCCTCGCGGAACGCGCCTTGGCGCACGCGTGCTTCCAGGTTCTGGTGAGTAGCGGCAATCACGCGCACATTGCTGCGCAAGGGGCTGTGGCCTCCGACACGGTAGAACTGCCCATCGGACAAGACCCGCAAGAGGCGCGTTTGCAACTCCAGCGGCATATCGCCGATTTCATCGAGAAACAAGGTGCCGCCATCGGCCTGCTCGAAGCGGCCCCGCCGCGTGGCCTGCGCGCCGGTGAAGGCGCCGCGCTCATGGCCGAACAGCTCGGACTCCAACAAATCCTTGGGGATGGCCGCAGTGTTGATGGCGACAAACGGCCCTTCCGAGCGCGGGCTGTGCTTGTGCAGCGCACGCGCCACCAGCTCCTTGCCCGAGCCGGACTCACCGGTGATCAAGACCGTCACATGGCTTTGGCTGAGACGCCCGATCGCGCGGAACACATCCTGCATCGCCGGCGCCTGACCCAGCATCTCGGGCACCTCGGCGGCGGCGGCTTCGCCAACCGCCTCGCGCATGCTCTCGGTCTGCGCACGGCGAATCAACTCGACCGCAGCGGCCAGATCAAAGGGCTTGGGCAGGTATTCAAACGCGCCGCCTTGAAAGGCCGACACGGCGCTGTCCAGGTCCGAATAGGCGGTCATGATGATGACGGGCAGATGCGGCAAGCGCGCCTTCACCTTGGCCAGCAGATCAAGACCTGAGCCACCCGGCATACGGATATCAGACACCAGCACCTGCGGGCTGTCTTCATCCAAGGCTGCCAGCAAATCGCGCGCGTTGCTGAAGCAGCGCACCGGCAAGCCCTCGCGCGTCAGCGCTTTTTCCAACACGAAACGAATGGAATGGTCGTCATCAACAACCCAGATAGATTTCATGCAGAAGGTCCTGTAGCGAATCAGCGCCGTTCAAACCCCGCCCATCAAGGAAGCGGCAGGGTCATACGAAAATCGGTCCGGCCCGGCTCGCTTTCACAGTCAAGCATGCCTTGATGCTGCTGAGCGATGGTTTGCGCCAGCGTCAGGCCAAGACCCGAGCCGCCATCTCGCCCCGACACCAAGGGGTAAAAAATGCGATCTCGAATTTCGGCCGGCACGCCGGGGCCGTTATCTTCCACATGCAATTCCAATGCCAGGCGCCAGCGCTGCTTGCCAATCGTCACCTGACGCGCGACCCGCGTACGCAGCGTGATGCAGGCCGGGTCTTGCGCGTCGGCATCCGCAATGCGTTGCTGCAGCGCTTGCGCGGCGTTTTGCACGATGTTCAATACCGCTTGAATCAGCTGTTCGCGGTCACCGCGAAAGTCCGGCAAAGAGATGTCGTAGTCGCGCTTGATCAAGAGCCCGCGCGGATACTCGACCAAGGTGAGCTGACGCACCCGCTCGCAGATTTCATGGATATTCACATCTCCCACCACCTGCGCATGGCGATGCGGGGCCAAGAGGCGGTCGACCAGCGACTGCAGGCGGTCGACCTCGTGGATGATGACCTCGGTGTACTCGGCCAACTCAGCGGACAACTCGGGGCCGATCGTGTTGGGTTGCAATTCCAGCGCCAATAACTGCGCCGCGCCACGGATGCCGCCGAGCGGATTCTTGATCTCATGCGCCAGGTTGCGCGTCAGCTCCTTGGTCGCCTGCACCTGATCGAGCGTGCGCTCCTCGCGGTCCTGGCGGGTCTGCTGGGCGTTCTCGATCAGCTCGATCAGCACCTGATCTTCGCTGTTATCCATCTGCGAGACGATCACATGCACCGGCAGCGGCAGTTCTTGCGGCAAGTTGCTACGCCGCAGCAGCGCGTCAAAGCGGCTGCTGGAATAGGCGTTGCGGGCCACACCGGTGACGGTGTCGCTGAGTCGGCCCGCATCGGCAAACCAGTCGTACAGATTGCTGCGCTCCACCGCCCGGCGCGACAAGCGCATCACGTTCTCGAACGCGGCATTGGCAAACAGGCATTCCCCGTCGGGGCGCACAACGGCCACCATGGTGGCCAACATATCGAAGGCTTCAAAGCCGGAAGGGTCTCGGCGCAAGGGGTTCATGGCCGGCCCTCCCAATGAATGAACAAGCTATGGCAGCTTGCTGATCTCGCGCTTGAGCGCTTGCACATCGACCTCTTGGCGGGCGATGCTGGCCTTGAGTTCGGCCATGCGGTCCAGGTATTTTTGATAATTTTTCTCATCTCCGCGGCGCTCGGCATTGCCGCCGGCGTAGTCGCGCTGCAAAGCGTCAAGCCGCTCCTGCGCCTCGCGCAACTCGGTCTCCAGGACTCGACGGCGCTCGCCATCGCGCGTGCGTTGTTGGTTGGGGTCGATACGGCCCTCACTGCTGCCCCGCACTTCGCTGCTGGCCGAATTGGGCGCTGCAGCCGGGTTGGGCTTTGCCCGCGTCGCCGGCAAGACCGTGATCGGCGTGCCTTCGATCGAGCGGCAGTCCTTGGCCTGCGCTTCTTTGGCCGTCAATGCGTCGGTGTAAAGCACCGGCGGGCCGGGACAGCGATAAACGATGGACTGCGCTTGTGCGGCGCCTGCAAGCAAAAGCGCACTGATCAGGCCTACAAGCAATGAAAAGGGTCGAATAAGCATGACGGGATTGTGGCGCATAGCAGCTGGCGCGATCGCAAAAGAAAAGGGACGACCGAAGCCGTCCCTTTCGCCATGCACAGGCAGCGTGCGACGTAACGTGTGTTTCACGCACGCCGCAAGTGGCCATTACAGCGTGTAGTACATATCGAACTCGACCGGATGCGTGGTCATGCGCATGCGCTGCACTTCTTGCATCTTCAGCTCGATATAGGCATCGATATAAGCATCGGTGAACACGCCCCCCTTGGTCAGGAAGGCACGGTCCTTGTCCAGGCACTCGAGCGCTTGGTCCAGGCTGTGGCAGACGGTTGGCACCAATGCGTCTTCTTCTGGCGGCAAGTGGTACAGATCCTTGGTGGCGGCTTCGCCCGGATGGATCTTGTTCTCGACGCCGTCCAGACCGGCCATCATCAGCGCGGCGAAGCACAGGTATGGGTTGGCCAATGGATCGGGGAAACGTGCCTCGATGCGGCGACCCTTGGGGTTAGCCACATAAGGAATACGGATCGAAGCCGAGCGGTTACGCGCGCTGTAAGCCAGCTTGACGGGAGCCTCATAGCCAGGCACCAGGCGCTTGTAGCTGTTGGTGCCAGGGTTGGTGATCGCGTTCAGGGCACGGGCGTGCTTGATGATGCCGCCGATGTAGTAGAGCGCGAAGTCGCTCAGGCCGCCGTAGCCGTCGCCTGCGAACAGGTTCTTGCCGTCTTTCCAGATCGACTGGTGCACGTGCATGCCGGAACCGTTGTCGCCAACGATAGGCTTTGGCATGAAGGTCGCGGTCTTGCCGTAGGCATGGGCCACATTGGCGATCACGTACTTCTGCAACTGCAACCAGTCGGCGCGCTCGACCAGGGTCGAGAAACGGGTACCGATTTCCATCTGGCCTGCGTTCGCCACTTCGTGGTGATGCACTTCAACCGGGATGCCCAGTTGCTCAAGAATCAAGCACATTTCCGAGCGCATGTCCTGGCCCGAATCAACCGGCGGCACTGGGAAATAACCACCCTTGACGGCCGGGCGATAGCCCTTGTTACCGTGCTCGTAGTCCTTGCCGGTGTTCCACGAAGCTTCTTCGGAGTCAATCTTGACGAAACAGCCGGACATGTCGATGTTCCAGCGGATGCTGTCGAAGATGAAGAACTCTGGCTCGGGGCCGAAGTAGGCTGCGTCGCCCAGGCCGGAAGACTTCAGATAGGCTTCGGCGCGCTTGGCCAAGGAACGTGGATCGCGCTCATAAGCCTTGCCATCACCCGGCTCGACCACGTCGCAGCTCAGGATCAGCGTCGGCTCTTCGAAGAAGGGGTCGATATTGGCGGTGTTCGGATCGGGCATCAAGAGCATGTCCGAGGCTTCAATGCCCTTCCAGCCGCCGATCGACGAGCCGTCAAACGCGTGGCCGGAAATGAACTTGTCTTCATCAAAATGGGACACCGGCACGGACACATGGTGCTCCTTGCCACGGGTATCGGTGAAACGGAAGTCAACAAACTTGACCTCGTTCTCTTGCACCATCTTCATCACGTCGGCAACGGTCTTGGCCATCAAAAAACTCCTAGCTAGCGGGGAAAATTGTTTAGGGACTCTAAAAGACATTGGCTCACGCCGATGTTAAACAGATATCGGCTCGCGCCCATGTTTCAAGCGCCGCATCCTGTATTAAGCACTTTATGTGCCAACAAGGTGCAGCCCAGAAGCCATAGGAATTATGGCGTGAACCGGCCTTGCATCTACCATCTATTCACCAATGCGGTGCAAAGCGCCTCACATTAGCGCACCAATTCGGTGCCTATGGTTGCACCAGTTTGAAGCACGCCCATTTTCAGGGCCGCGTAGGCGGCGTCGAGTTGAGCGGCGTCTCCCTTCACACCCAGCTCGATATGGCGCCCCCATTGCGGGTGGTCCACGCTGGGCAGACTGAACACCTTGATGCCGGCAAACTCGGCCTCGACCGCCACCATCAGCGGCGTCAGTATCGACTCCATCGTGCTTTGCACAATCATCGACAACTCCAGCCGCCCCACCTTTCGGTGCAGGTCGGCATGGCGCTGGTCCAGCACCCATTCCATCATCGGGTGCGCCATCACCGGGAATCCGGGCGCAAAGTAGACCGTACCGACCGAGAAGCCGGGGATCTTGTTGAAGGGATTGGGGACGATCTCGGCGCCGGTCGGGAACATGCCCATCTCAAGTCGGCGCAAGGTGTCAGGATGATCCGGGTCGGCAGTCACGCCCTGCTCCGCCGCCATTTCGCTGATGCGCTCCCAGATCAGCTCGCGCGCTTGCGGGTGCAGTGTCAGGTCTCGCCCCAGTGCGGCTGCGGCAGCTTGGCGGGTATGGTCGTCCGGTGTCGCGCCGATGCCGCCGCAGCTGAAGACCAGGTCGCCGCTGGCAAAGGCAAGCTTCAGCTGCGCCACCAGATGCTCGCGGTCATCGCCCAGGTATTGCGCCCAGTCCAGGCTCATGCCGCGCGCGGCCAGCAACTCGATGAACTTGGACAGGTGCTTGTCTTGGCGTTTGCCGGAGAGGATTTCATCACCAATGATGATCAGGCCGATTTTCATTTCTCTTTTGCTCACAGGGGAGGAATCAGGGGCGCGGGTGCTGGCTGCAGCAGCTCTTCGACCGTCGGCAGCTCGGGCTCGGCAGCGCGCTTGCCGGCGCGCAGCTCACGCATCTCCTGCAAGGCGGCCAGAGCGTAATGAGTAAACCACAAGGTCGAAAAAGCGAACACCAAGGTGTAGAGCCAAATCGAAGCAATGATCAAAAACGGCGCCAAGGCCAGCGCCATCACGCCAAAGGCCCAGATCGCAGCCGGCGCGGCGCCCAGATAGCCGGTCACCAGACCCAGCGTCATCAAGGGCAGACGGTGTTGGCGCATCAGCTGGCGCCGCTCGGCCACCGAGGCATGTTCGGCCAGCGCATCAAAGCTGAACACCTTGTAGCCCAACCAGCCCCAGATCAAGGGCGGCACGATCAGCACCAAGGGCGGAATCAACCAAAACGGCATGCTGACCAAGAGCGCCAACAGGGCCAGACTCACATGCCAGAGCGACCATCCCAAAGACCGCCACCAAGAGCCGCCCTGCTTGCGCTCGAGCTGGGCGAAGCGCCGCTGCGCGACCAGACGCACCAGGCTGGGTGTCATCAGCAAAGCCACCAGCAGCAAGCTCAAGACAACGATGACCGGCAGGGCCAGGGCCAAGACCATCAAGGGCGCCAGCACCGAACGCAGGCCTCCGGCACCCATATGGTCCAGCCAGCCCAACAAGGACTCGACCAAGCGCCAATTGCCCAGGGTGGCCCGCACCCCGTCCACAGCTTGTTCCCAGAAAAAATAGCCCAGCGCAAAAGCCAGGCCGGCCATCAAGACCAGGGGCAAGAGCGACAAAAAAATCACCCGCGGATGCAGGCAGTAGGCCACGGCGCGCCAAAACGCGTCGCCGACCCGACTCATGGAGTTGACCATCTCTTGTTTCCCTCGACCCTGGCTACACAGGCTGCAATCTTAGCGAGGCTTGTTGGGCGTGGCCCGGGTCTGGGCCAGCAGTGCGGTGACGGCGTAGATCGCCGCGATATGCGGGGTCGGCGTGGCGGTGATGCGCCCCAGCTCCAGGACCGCGCCGACCAGCGCCTCCAGCTCCAGCGCTCGGCCGCGCTCCAGATCCTGCAGCATCGAGGTCTTGTGCGCGCCGACCGCCTCGGCGCCGGCGATGCGTTGCGCTATCGACACTTTAAAGTTCACGCCCAGCTTCTCGGCCAGGGTTTGCGCCTCGGCCATCATCGCCGCCGCCAACTCAGCAGTCGGCGCGAAGCTGCAAATGTCCTCCAGCGTTGCCCCCGTCAGCGCCGAGATCGGGTTGAAGCATAGATTGCCCCAGAGCTTGACCCAGAGCTCGCTGCGGATGTCTTTGGAAACAGGCGCCTTGAAGCCGGCGCGCATCAGCGCTTGGGACAGCGCCTCGATGCGTGGACTGCGGCTGCCATCGAGTTCGCCGAGCGAAAACCGATTGCCCTCGATCAGGCGCACCAAGCCGGGCTCGACCAGCTCGGCCGCCGGGTAGACCACGCTGCCAATGATGCGCTCGGCCTCGATTTGGCCGGCGATCAGGCCGCCGGGGTCGACGCTGTCTAGGCACTTAGCCTCGAAGGCCCCACCCAGCTTTTGAAAATACCACCAGGGCAAGCCGTTGATCATGCTCACCAGCAAGGTATGCGGGCCAAACAGCGCGCGCAGCTCCGGCAAAACCTCGCGCACCTGATGCGCCTTGAGCGTCAAGAGCACAACATCTTGCGGCCCGGCCTCGGCCATGTTTTGCACCGCGCGGACTCCGCTCGCATGAGCCTCGCTGCCGTCTTCCAGCAGCAGCCGAAAGCCGCGTTGTTGAATGGCCGCCAGATTCTGATTGCGGGCAATAAAGACCACATCCTCGCCGGCCAGTGAGAGCCGGGTGCCGAGCAAGCCGCCGATCGCGCCGGCGCCGACGATGGCGAATTTCATAATGAACCCAAGCCCAATTTTTCGGCCAGACCTATGCGCTGCAACTTGCCGGTAGCACCCTTGGGGATCTCGCTCAAAAACAGAATCCGCCGCGGTACCTTGAAGTCGGCCAGTCGGGTGGCGACGAAGGCGCGCAAGCCGGCCTCGTCCAAGCTAGCACCCTCGCGCAAGACCACCGCCGCGGCGACATCCTCGCCCAACTTTGCATGTGGCATGCCGAAGCAGACGACCTGCTGCACAGCCGGGTGGTCCATGATGACCTCATCGACCTCGCGCGGGCTGATCTTCTCGCCGCCGCGGTTGATGATTTCCTTCAACCGCCCGGTGATGCTCAAGTAACCATCCAGGTCCAGCTGCCCCTGGTCGCCGGTGCGAAACCAGCCATTGCAAAAGCCTTCCGCATTGGCAGCCGGGTTGTTCTCATAACCCTGCGTCACATTTGGGCCGCGAATGACAATCTCGCCAATTTCACCGGCCGCCAGCAACTGACCCGCCGCTCCCATGATGGCGATCTCGGGCCCTGCCGCCAGACCTACCGTGCCCGGCTTGCGAATCCGTGGCGGCAAGGGGTTAGAGGCCATCTGATGCGCCGCCTCGGTCATGCCGTAAGCCTCGATCAAGGGCGCACCAAACGCCGACTCCAGCTCTGCAATCACCTGCGGCGGCATTGATGACGACGACGAGCGCATAAAGCGCAAGGGCTGGCGCGCAATCAGGTCGGCATGGCCACGCGCCCGCGCGACGATGGCCTGGTGCATGGTCGGCACGGCGGTGTACCAGGTCGGCTTGGCCTCCTCCATCCAGGCAAAAAACTTCAAGGCATTAAAGCCGGGCGTGCAAAACACCTGCGAGCCGGCCGCCAGCGGCGCCAACACGCCGGCAATCAGGCCGTGGATATGGAACAGCGGCATCACATTGAGCCCGCAGTCATCCGCTTGAAACTGCAGGCTCTGCCCGATATGGCGGGCCGAGGCAATCAGATTGGCTTGCGACAGCGGCACGATCTTGGGCCGCGAGGTGGTGCCGGAGGTGTGCAAGACCATGGCGACATCGGCCTGCGCCGACCAAATCGATGTGGTCAAGGGCTTGGCTTCAAAATCGCTGCTCAAGCCGAAGGCGCCGGCCGGCGCGCCGGCCTCGACCACCAAGCGCAAGATAGGCACGCCAAGCTTTTCGGCCACGGCAATCGAGGGCGAGCTGCTGCCGGCTTCGACGATCAAGGCGCGCGCCTGCAAATCGTTCAAATAAAACTCGAACTCATCGCTGCGATAGCCCGGATTGAGCGGAGCACTCGCCACGCCGCAAGCGCAGGCGACAAAGCAGGCGGCCATCTCGGGGCCGTTATTGAGCACGATGGCGACACGGTCGTTTGCGCCCAGGCCCAAGGCATTGAGTTGGCTGACCGTGTTTGCCACCAAGTCCCGCAAGGCCGCGAAACTCAAGGGCGGGCGGCCCGGCGCCGACAGCGCCGGCGCCTCGGGCTGGCCCTTGGACAGCAGGTCAAACAAAATTTGGTCTGGACTCATTTGGGGCTCGTTGGATAGCGTTAGCGTGCGGCCCATTATCGTCAGCGCCGACCGAACAGCCGCCCCAGACCCAGCCATTGCTGCGACCAGAACCCACGCCCGTAGTCGCGCCCGCCCTCGTCGGGCAACTGATCACGCACGCCGGTCGCATCCCAGCGCAGCTCGAAGTTAGCGGTGCGAAAAAGCATGTCCCAGAGCGGGAACAAGACCGCAAAGTTGTGGCCGCCCAGCGTGCCGCGCCCGGCCGACTCATGGCCGATGCCGATCGAGTGATGCAGCCGGTGATAGCGTGGACTGACAAAAATGCGCTCCAGCACGGGGCCGAACCAGAGCCGCACATTCGCATGCTGCAAGTTCTCCATCAGCTGCGAGATCGCCACCAAGGCGACAAACTGCCCAGGCTCCACACCGATCAGGCGCGCCAGCACGACGAACACCGCGTCGCGCAAGATGTCATCCAACAGGTGGTTGCGGTTGTCGCTCCACATCGTCATCTGGCGCTGGCTGTGATGCAAGGCATGCAACGCCCACCACCAGCTCCAGGCATGTTGAGCCCGGTGCAGCCAATAGTTGACGAAGTCAAACACCAGCAAATACAGGATGAAGGACACCCAAGGAAGATCGCTGACACCCGGCCACATAGCATCGAGCTGAAAGCTCGGCAGGCCGGCCACGCGGGCAGCACCGGCCAGGCTGTCCCAAATGGGGTCCAGGCTGAAAAACATCAGCAGCTTGAACAGGCCCAGGCGGTGAATCAAGGTGTAAATCACATCGACCCGCACGGCCGCCTTGTCCACAAGCGCCTCGACCGGCCGCCAGCGCTCAAGTGAGCGGATCAGCAGCAGCATCACCGCGATCTGCAGCAAGCCCACCAGCAACCAACCGGTCGCATTGAAAGCGTCTTCCAGCAAATTGCCGCCACCCAGCGCAAACACCAAGGGTTGCACCAGCCACTCGAACAATTGCTGCTGCAGCGAGCTGAAAGCATCGCTGAAGAACTCAATCATGCTGCGCCTCTTTCAGCACAGTCGCCATCTTGAACAGGCCGCGATAGCGCGGATGCTCACGCAGCGGCGCAAAACACATGCCTCTATCTTGCAAACCTTGCAGCAGCGGCTCCAGCACCGCCGGCGCCCAGGGTTCTTGGCGCGACCAGATGCCCAGATGCGCCATCAAGATATCGCCCGGTTTGACGCTCTTCAAAGCACGCTCAAGCAGCTGTGCATTCGGAAAGCTATCGCTGTTCAACTCATCGCCGAGAAAACCCGCCGCACTCCAGCCCACATGGACATAACCGCATTTTTGCGCGGCAGCCAACAGCGCCGGCGAAGTCTTGCCGCCCGGCGCGCGAAAAATCGGCCCCATCGCCTGGCCGGTCATCTCGCTGAAACGCGCGCTCACCTGCTTGAGGCTGGCGCAATACTGCTCGGCCGTCATTTCTTGGCGGACCGGCGTCTGAATGCCGGCGGCGGTACTGACCTTGAAACGAGTCGCCTCGCGTTGACCCGGCTCGGGCAGATCGGCCAGCCAGGTGTCGTGGTTCCAGGTGTGGGCACCGAAATCATGGCCCTCGGCGGCACGCTCGCGCCACCAAGGCGCCCATTCTTCATCCAAGGTCCAGCCACCGGTTTTGGTCGGCTCATTGGCGAGGAAAAAGGTCGCGCGGGCATCGAAACGCTTGAGGGTCTCGGCGATCAAGGGCGCCACGCCCATATGTCCGGTGTCAAAGCTCAGAAACACCGGCTTGGCGCAGGTTTGGGCTTGCACCAGCCCTGAGAACGCTCCGAGCAGGCTAGCGACTAGCCGCAGGCCAATTTTCATTGGCGAGGCTGGTGGTCCAGCGTGTAGACGCCATGCGGCGACTTGCCGACCTTGACCTGGCGAACCACCTTCTTGGTCTCGGTATCAATCATCGTCAGCTTGCCGGCCCAGCGTGAGGTCACCAACAATGTCTTGCCGTCACCCATCACCTCCATATCGTCCGGGCCGCTGGGGCCTGGGAATTTGTCAACGACGGTGAAGTTCTGTGTATCGATCTTGCTGATGGTGTTGGCCACGCGGTTGCTGACCAGCACATGGCGCTTATCCCCCCAAGCGCGGAAGGAATGCGCGCCCTTGCCTGTGGGCAGACGCTTGACGAGCTTGGCGCCGGTGTTGCCCGGGGCGCTGACGTCGTAGACCTCGACCACCGAGTCGCCGGTCAGCCCGACCAGGATGTGCTTGTCATCGGCGGTCAAGAAGATGTCGGCCGGCATTTCGCCGACCTTGATCTTCCAACGCGGCGTCTGCGTTGCAATATCTACCGCCAGCAACTCATTGCTGTCTTGCAAGCTCACATAGAGTGTGCTGCTCTTGCTGTCGATGGCCAGATGGCTGGGCGTCTTGGGGGCGCTGATGCGCTTGACCAGCTTCAGCGGCTCGGTTTTATTGGTCGGCGTCCAACTGTAGAAATCGACATGATCCAGCCGGTTGGCGGCCGTGATGAGCCATTTCATATCGGGCGAAAAGCGCAGGTGATAGGGGTCGCTGATGCCGTGCACCACGCGCTGAACCTCGGCGGTTTGGGGATCCAAAAACGTCAACGAATCCCCCAGCGCGTTGGCCACCAGCAAGGACTTTTCGTCCGGAGACAAATACAGGTGATGCGGCTCCTTCCCGGTCGGGATGCGCTTGATCTGTTTGAAGGTGACCGGGTCCACCACGCTGATGTCGGCGTCCAATGAGTTCAAAACGAAGATCGGTTTGGCTGGACCGGCTGCCACAGCGCCGAATGCTGCTACAGAAAAACCCAGGGCCACGACAAGGCTGCGGGGCCATGACAGAAAGAACATCAGGAATCCTTGAATCGAAACATGCGAAAAAAAGGTGGCCAGTGCCACCCTTTGAGTGTAATTGCACGCACCTACTCGTCGCCTTACTCGTCGTCATTGCCGCTCAATAGACCGCCGAGTAGGCCAACGCCGGCGAGGCCGCCAAGCACCGACCCCTCTTCACGACTGCCACCGCGTTGCGGCGCCGCCGCAAAGATGCGTGAGGCCAGGCGTGACAGCGGCAGGCTTTGCAACCACAGCTCGCCAGGGCCACTCAGCTTGGCCAGGAACAGACCCTCGCCGCCAAACAAGGCGGTCTTGATCTTGCCCACATACTGAATCTCGAAGGACACATTGGGTGTGTAGGCGACCACGCAGCCGGTGTCGACCAACAAGGTCTGGCCGGCCTGCAGCGTGCGCCGCACGACGGTGCCGCCGGCGTGGACGAAGGCGAGGCCATCGCCTTCAAGCTTTTGCATGATGAAGCCTTCTCCGCCAAAAAAGCCGGTCGAGATCTTCTGCTGCAGGGCAATGCCAAGCGAGACGCCGCGCGCCGCGCACAGAAAGGCATCCTTCTGGCAAATCAGGGTGCCGCCGAGTTGACGCAAGTCCATGGGCAGGATCTTGCCGGCAAAGGGCGCGGCAAATGCGACCCGCTGCTTCATAGTGGTCTGGTTGGTATAGACGGTCGTGAACAAGGACTCGCCCGTCACCAGGCGCTTGCCTGCGCCCATCAGCTTGCCGAAGAAGCCGCCCTGCTGCGGCGCGCCGTCACCAAAGACGGTGTCCATATGGATGCCGGCATCCATGAACATCATGCTGCCGGCCTCGCCAACGGCCGCCTCGCCGGGGTCGAGTTCGACCTCGACGAACTGCATCTCTGCACCCTTGATCTCGTAGTCGACTACATCCATTGCCATCACAGTTCCCTCAGACGATTCAGTTCGGTCTGGGCATTATTGCGTGAAGCAAGCCCCAAAAAAACGGGAGCTGCAACCTTAGGCCGCAGCTCCCGCGTCTGTACGTCAAGCCCATGCGGGCTTGAACTCAATCACCCCATGTGCAAGCCACCATTGCAGCTGAAGTCTGCGCCGGTGGTGAAGCCGGAGTCCTCACCGGCCAACCACGCGACGATGGCGGCGATTTCTTCGGGCTTGCCCAAACGCTTGATCGGGATGGTGGCGACGATCTTCTCCAGCACGTCAGGGCGAATCGCCTTGACCATATCGGTGCCGATATAGCCGGGGCTGACGGTGTTGACCGTCACGCCCTTGCTGGCCACTTCTTGCGCCAGCGCCATCGTGAAGCCGTGCATGCCGGCCTTGGCGGCCGAGTAATTGGTCTGGCCGAACTGGCCCTTTTCACCGTTGACCGAGGAGATATTGATGATGCGGCCCCAGCCCTTGTCCAGCATGTCTTCGATCACCTGTTTGGTGACGTTGAACATGCTGTTCAGATTGGTGTTCATCACTGCGTCCCAGTCGTCGCGTGTCATCTTGCGGAACATGCCGTCACGCGTGATACCGGCGTTATTGACCAGCACCGAGATCGGACCATGCTCGGCCTTGACCTTGGCAAAGGCCTCGACGGTGGAGTCCCAATCGGCCACATTGCCGACCGAAGCGTAAAAGGTGTAACCCAGCGCGGCCTGCTCGCTCAACCACTTGTCGAAGTCGCGGCTAGGGCCGCAGCCGGCGATGACCTTGAAACCCTCTTTGTGCAGGCGCTGGCACATCGAGGTCCCGATGCCGCCCATGCCACCGGTCACGTAAGCTACTTTTTGAGTCATGTTTGTCTCCAATAATTAAAAACGGATGGCTTGCCCAGACTCGCGCATCGGCGGGCCCGGGTCAAGCGGGTTGGCCCTAGTGTTACGTCAAGTGGGGCCAATCGTCAGTTCAAAAAATCAACGCTCGACAGTCAGCGCCACGCCCATGCCGCCACCGATGCACAAGGAGGCAATGCCCTTCTTCGCATCCCGGCGCTGCATCTCATGCAGCAGCGTCACCAAGATGCGGGCGCCAGACGCGCCGATCGGGTGACCCAGCGCGATCGCGCCGCCGTTGACGTTGACCTTGCTCAGATCCCAGCCCATTTCCTGATGCACGGCGCAGGCCTGTGCGGCGAAGGCTTCGTTGATTTCCAACAAGTCGAGGTCCTGCGCCTTCCAGCCGGCGCGCTCCAGCGCCTTTTTGGCCGCAGGCACCGGGCCCATGCCCATGATGGACGGGTCAAGCCCGGCCGAGGCATAAGAAGCGATACGGGCCAGCGGGGTCAGACCCAGGGCCGAGGCTTTTGCGGCGCTCATGATCAGCAGTCCTGCGGCGCCGTCATTGAGTCCGGAGGCATTGCCGGCGGTGACACTGCCGGCCTTGTCGAAGGCGGGGCGCAAACCGGCCAGCACTTCGGCGGTGCTGCGGCGGTTGATGAACTCGTCGGCGTCGAAAACAATCGCGTCGCCCTTCTTTTGCGGGATCGTCACCGCAGCGATTTCATCCTTGAAGCGGCCTGCGTCTTGCGCGGCAGCGGCCTTTTGCTGCGAGCCAAAAGCCAGCGCGTCTTGCGCTTCGCGGCTGATGCCGTATTGCTTGGCCACGTTCTCGGCCGTGATGCCCATGTGGTACTGGTTGTAGACATCCCACAGGCCGTCAACAATCATGGTGTCAACCAGCTTCCAGTCACCCATACGCTGGCCGTCGCGCGAACCCGGCAAAACATGTGCGCTCAGGCTCATGCTTTCCTGGCCGCCGGCGATGACGATTTCCGAATCGCCGTCGCGAATCGATTGCGCAGCCAGCATCACGGCCTTCAGGCCCGAGCCGCAAACCTTGTTGATCGTCATCGCCGGCACCGTGTTGGGCAGGCCGGCCTTGATGACGGTCTGGCGGGCGGGGTTTTGACCGGCACCGGCCGTCAAGACCTGGCCCATGATGACTTCGCTGATCTGCGCGCCGTCGAGTCCGCTGCGACGCAGCAGGTCGCGCACGACGGTGGCGCCCAGTTCCACAGCGGTGGTCTTGGCGAGCGTGCCGCCGAATTTGCCAATCGCGGTACGGGCCGCGGAGACGATCACGATGTCGGTCATTTGATTTACTCTCTTTGCACTGTAACTAACAAGTTATCCCGATGATTTTAATTCAATCGGGTCGGTGAAAATTCACGTACGACGGGTTCCAAACGGTTACGAAAAAAGATCAGACTTTTTGCTGCACATAGCGGCCCGGCGCGGGCTCGATCGGCTTGTATTTGCGGCTGCCCGGCGCCTTGGGTGCGGGCTTGAGGGCACCGGCATGGGCCGCCAACCAGGCGGACCAATCGGTCCACCAGCTGCCAGGCTGCTCGGTAGCCGTCGCCAGCCAATCATCGGCAGCCGCCGGCAAGGCGGACGAGTTGCCGATCCAGTGGCTGCGTTTCTTTTTGGCCGGTGGGTTGATCACGCCGGCGATATGGCCGGAGGCACCCAGCACATATCGCCGCTCTCCCTTGAACACTTGCGTGCTGCGGTAGGCGGCGTCCCAAGGCACGATGTGATCCTCTCGCGAGCCGTAGATATAGACCGGCGCTTTGATCTTGCCCAGATCCAGCGCCTCGCCGCAGACCGTCAAGCGGCCGGGGACCTTCAGCTCGTTTTGCAAATAGGTATGGCGCAAGTACCAGCAGTACATGGGCCCGCTCATATTGGTCGAATCGCCGTTCCAGTACAGCAGATCGAAGGCCGGCGGCGCCTCGCCCTTCAGGTAGTTGCCCACCACATAGTTCCAGACCAGATCATTCGGCCGCAACATGCTGAAGGTGCTGCCCAGTTCCTGCCCTTTCAAGAGGCCAGGGCCCTTGGGCGACTGCAGGCCTATGGTGGCCTCACGCTTTTTCACCGAGGGCTCGTCGACGAAAATGTCCAAGATGCCGTTGCTGGTGAAGTCGATCAAGGTCGTCAGCAAGGTGACGCTGGCGGCCGGCTGCTCGCCGCGCGCCGCCAACACGCCCAAGGCGGTCGACAAAATCGTGCCACCGACGCAAAAGCCCAGGGTATCTATGGTCTTGGCGCCGCTGATTTCTTGCACCACGCTGATCGCCTTGATGGCGGCGTGCTCGATGTAGTCGTCCCAGGTCCAGGCCACGCAGGACGCGTCCGGGTTACGCCAGCTGATCACAAACAAGCGATGGCCCTGCTCCACCGCATAGCGGATCAGCGAATTGTCCGGTTGCAGATCGAGGATGTAGTACTTGTTGATGCAAGGCGGCACGAAGAGCAGCGGTCGCTCGAACACCTTGTCGGTCAGCGGCTTGTATTCGATCAGCTGAAAGAAGTCGTTCTCGAACACGACGTCACCGGCGGTGGTGGCGACATTGCGACCCACCTCGAAGGCGCTCTCGTCGGTTTGCGAGACATGGCCGCGCTGCAAATCATCCCAAAGCAGTTGCATACCCTTGCTCAGCGACTCGCCCTTGCTCTCAAGTGCCAGCGCCTGCGCCTCAGGATTCAGCGCCAAGAAGTTACTCGGTGCGGCAGCGTCAACAAACTGCTGCACGGCGAAGCGCACACGCGCGCGCGCCTTGTCTTCGCCCTCGACCTTGTCGGCCATTTGCTGCAAGGTGTTGGCATTGAGCAAATACAGCTGCGCCATGAAGGCGCTGGCAGGGTTGGCGCTCCAGGCCGGATTGGCAAAGCGGCGGTCGCCCAGCGGCTTTGGCGCGGCAGCAGGTGTACCTAAGCTGCTTTGCAGCGAGGCATTCCACAGCGCGGTGGCTTGGTTCAGGTAATTGCTTTGCAACTCGGCCAATGAGGCGGCCGGGATCTGCAGACCCGCTATGGTCTTCCACATTTCCCCGAAGCCGGCGGCGGCCTCGCTGGCTGCTGCGGCGGCCGCGGCCACGGGCAGGGTTTCAGGCTGTGTCGCGGCGCCGGCTGGCGCTCCGGACTTGGGTCTAGCGGTCATAAGTTTCCTCAAACAATAAGGCGTTTGGCGTCATGTCCATCGCGCGATAGCCATTCCAGCCCATCATCGCAGACCTTGTTGTAACCTCCTTGTCTTACCCGCTTATGACGAACCATGTATCTGATCGCAATGGCTTGGGGCTATGTGGCCTTGATGATGGCGCTGGCCGAAGCCACCAGCAGCCAAGGCACCGTGTTGGGCGCCATCGTGACGCTGATACTCTACGGCGTCTTGCCGATCTCCATCGTCTTGTACTTGATGGGCACACCGCACCGCAAGAAGGCGCGCAAGCGTAAAGAGCAAGCGGAGCTGCAAGAACACGAGGCGGCCTTGGCGGCTGCCAATTCAGACCAAACAGATGGCGGCGACCATGCGGCCGCTGACCCGATCACGCCGGTAAGAAAAGAATCTTGAGGGCTCGCTATAGGTGCACCAAGTGCCGCCACTGATGGCGCTCAGTCCTACGCGCTGCAGGCGTTGCCGCGCCAGCCCGGCCAAATCGGCGCGCCAGCGCGCTTCGCCGGCGGCGTTGGGCCGGTAGTTGAAAAATTCGCTGGACGCTGCCACCGCAGGCACCGCGAAGGCCTGCAGCACCTCGGCCCCGACCTCGAAGGCCTCAGGCCCGATGCAAGCCCCCAACCAGGCCTGCACATCGCCGGGCCGGCAGCCGGCCTCGCGGCACAGGGTCGCCAAGGTGTGCTCCAGCACGCCGCCAGCCAAGCCGCGCCAGCCGGCGTGAGCGCCGGCCACACCGCCGGGTGCGGCAAACAAAACCGGCAAGCAGTCGGCCACTTGGATCGCAACAGCCAGCCCTGGCGTGGTGCTGACGCTGGCATCGGCACGCAGCACGGGCGCAATATCCAACACATCGGGTAGCGCATGGGCCGCGTTCAAAACCACAACCTCGCTGCCATGCACTTGCTGCAAAAAAACCGCCTTGGCGCCCAAGGTCTGATCGACCCGCAGGCGGTTAGCCGTCACTGCCGCGGGATCGTCTTGCACCGCTAAGCCGACATTCATGCTCTCGAAGGGCCCGACGCTCGCACCGCCGGCCCGCGTGCTCATGAAGGCTCGCAGCCCGCTAGCGGGCTGCGACCACTGCGGCTGCAGCCAATCAGGGTGGACCGTCAGGGAAGGCGCCTCACTCGGCATCAGGACAGGCCGAGGGCTGGGTTTTCGCAAAAGCGTCCAGCGCCATGCAATTGCCGAACACCCGCATCACCTCGGGCACATGGCTCAGCCGGCAATCAAAGCGCTGCGCATTGAAGATCTGCGGCACCAGCACACAGTCGGCCAAGCCGGGCGTATCGCCATGGCAGAACTGGCCGGCACTGGCCTTCAGACGCAGCTCGACCACCTCCAGTCCGGTCTCGACCCAGTGGCGATACCAGCGATTCTTGTTGTCCTCATCCAGACCCAAATCCTTGCTCAGGTAGCGCAGCACGCGCAGATTGTTGAGCGGGTGGATCTCGCAGGCGATGTCCTGCGCCAAGGCGCGCACCTGGGCACGGCCCAGGGCATCAGCGGGCAAGAGAGGCGGCTGCGGGTGGGTTTCATCGAGGTATTCGATGATTGCCATGGACTGGCTGATTAGCGCGTCGCCGTCGCGCAGCAGCGGCACCAGCTTGGACAGCGAGGCGCTGACATAGGCCGGGTCGAACTGCTCGTTCTTGGCCAAATGAACGGCGCGGTAGTCGTAATCCAGCCCCTTGAGCGCCAGCGCAATGCGCACGCGGTAAGAAGCCGAGGAGCGAAAGTAATTGAAGAGTTCCATGGGTCGTGATGATGCCATGAGTGTTTCACCTGTGGCCGCTAAACTGAGGCCCATGTGGAACCCTAGACGCTTCAAACATTGCCCCAGCTGCGGCGCCCCGGTCGAGTACTTGGTGCCGGCCGACGACAACCGCGAACGTGCCACTTGCACGGTCTGCGCCAGCATTCACTACGAGAACCCGATCAATGTGGTGGGCACCTTGCCCGTCTACGGTGAGCAGGTGCTGCTGTGCCGCCGTGCGATCGAGCCGCGCCACGGTTTTTGGACCTTGCCGGCGGGATTTTTGGAGTTGGGCGAAACGGCGGCCGAAGGCGCCCTGCGAGAGACCGACGAAGAAGCCGGCGCGCAAATCGAGTTGCAGCCGCTCTACTGCCTGATGAATGTGGTCAAGGTCGGGCAAATCCATCTGTATTACCGCGCCCGGCTACTGTCGGACCAATTCAATCCCGGGCCGGAGACGCTCGAAGCCCGGCTTTTTTCTGAACATGAAATCCCCTGGGACGAGCTGGCGTTTCGCACAGTGCGCGAAACCTTGAAGCATTTCTTTGAGGACAGGCGCTTGGGCCGCCCTTTCGAGTTGCACTGCGGCGATCTCAGCTGAAGCTTCAGCGGCTCAGTCCGCCCAGAGACTCTCGACCAAGGCCCCAACCTCCAGCGGCGCGCCGGCTTGCCGTGCGGCCTTCCACTCCAGCGGCGCCGGCGCCAAGCGCTTAGATTCCTTGCCGCTCCAGGTCGCCACTTTCAGCGCAAAAACAACCGGGCCTTTGTGCGCCTCGAAGGGCTGAACTGCCTTGAGCCGGCTGGTGATCTGCCGCTTCAGTTCCAGATCCAACATGGCATCAAAGTCCAGCCAGACCCGGGACTGGCCACCGGGCCGCACCGCCATCACGATAAAGCCGCCCACCGACTGCTGCGCACCGCTGGCCAGCACCGCTTCGCCTGCGGCGGCACCCAGCGCCTTGACGTAGGCGGCCATAGCGTCGACATCGGCCACCCGCTCCTCCAGCACCGCGCTGGGCTGCAGCAAGACGATATTGAACTGCGTGATCGGCATCGGCGGCGGCGGCTGCGGCGACGCCGCCTGCGCGCTGCCAGCAACAAGCAAACCCAGCAGCAGCACCATCCTAAAAAATGGGGTCAGGTTCATTTTTCTTGCTGCCCATGGCCAAAGCCATCCTCGCCCGGCCCGGCCTTGGGCGGGTACTTGCCGCTCACCGTTATTGCCCCAGGCGTGCCGTCGCCCAAGGCCCGGTCACACCGTCAAGCTCGCAATCCCAGAGTGCTTGCACATCCATCGCGTCGCGCAGACCCTCTGCATAGACCTTCAGCGCCAAACTGCGCAGCATCACCAACATGCCTCGTACAAAGGCCGCGCGGGCCGCGTCGCCCGACACGCCGGTCACCACCGACACATCCAGCTTCACATAGTCCAGACCGGCCTGGTAGAGCCGGTCGACATGGGCCAAACCGGCGCCGGCATGTTCAAGCCCAAGCTTGACGCCGAGTGGGCGCAGCTGCCGGCCCATCTCGAAGAGCAGATCAAAATGATTGACCGCCGCGCTCTCGGCCAACTCCAGACCGAGCTTGCGGGCGGCCTGCGGAGCATGGAAGACCTGATCCCGCAAACGCGCCACGAAGTTGCCGTCCAGCAGCGAAGCCGGCGCGATATTGACGCAGCGCTGCAAACCGTCTTTGGCGATCGCCTCCAGCGCCAGCGCGACCGCCAACAGGTCGACCTCGGCCGTCAAACGGCTGCGCACCGCCAAAGGCAGCCAGCGTGTGGCCGGCTCGAACTCGCCCGCTTCCTCCAGTTGCAATTGCAAGGGGCATTCCAGATGGAGGACCCGACCTTCGCGGTCCAAGACCGGGTATTGCAGCAGCTTGCCGCGCCGGCCCGCCAAGGCCTCACTGATCTGTGAGCGCCAGGCGCGTTCGCCCTGCGCGCGCTGCTGCGCGCTGCCGGCGTTGATGGACTCCACCACAAAGCCGGACTGGTTCTCGGCCCGCGCCAGCGCCGCATCGGCCTCGCCGAACCAGCGACCGACGGTCGACTCGCGCGGCAAATTGACGGCACCCAAGGCCAGTTGAATGCCGCAACCAAAGGCCGGCAAGCTGGCCTGCAGCGCGTCGGACAAGGCCTGTGCCGTCTCGGCCGCTACATCGGGGGCCGGCAGCCACAGGGCAAAGTCGGCACCGTTGAGTCGGCCAGCCAAGCAACCACGCACGCGCTCAGGATAGGCCATCACCGCCTTGGCCATGGTTTGCAAGGCCTGATCCACCGCCGGGCGGCCCAGGCGCTGATTCAGGCCGGCCAGATCACGCAAGCGAACCAGCACCAAGCCGGCGTGCAACGGCCCTTCATCGCGGGTCAGAGCCGACTCCAGCTCGGCCAGGAAATGCTTGCGCGAGCTCATGCCGGTGAGCGGATCGCAATGCGCTTGCACGCGCAGCACCTGCAACTGATCGGCCTGCGCCTCGAACATGCTCTTGACCCGCAAAACCATCGCGTTCATCGCCTGCGTCAAGCCCTTCAGCTCGGGCACCTGGGGCTCTTCGATGATTTGAAAGCTGCCATCGACGACGGCGCGCGCCTGCGCAACGGCGTTGTCCAGCGGGCGGCGGATGCGGTGCAGGGCCAGGTAGGCCCCTATGCTGGCCAATAAGCCCAAGGCGCCGAGCAAGATGCTGATGCGGCTCAGGCTGCGCCACAACTCGTCGTGGGCGTAGGCCGAATGCGACAGCACTTCGACCGAGCCAATCGCGTTCCAACCATTCGAGACCTGGGCCACGCCGGGCTGCACGGCGATAGGCAGCAGTGCTACAAACCAGGCCGGCGCCTTGCTGGGCTGAGCAGCAGCCTGGCGCTCGAATGCGAGCTTGCCGTCGGCCTTGCGCCAGACCACGCTTTGGTAGTAGCCGGTATCGAATTGCGCCGAAATCAGCAGCTCCATCAGTTCCGCATCACCATGCTGCTGCGACAAAGCCAGGGCCAGCGCGGCCGCGTTATCGCTGTTTTTGATCTGCAGCTGGGTTTGCAGCAGTTGCCGGGTCGAATAAGTGGACACGGCCACACTGCCGGCCAGCGCCAGCAAGACCACACCCAGCAACAGCAACCAGACTTGACGCATCAAGGACATGGCAAATCCCAATCAAAAGTATTCATCTTGTTCAAAAACCTTCCGCGCGCGCCTTGGCCAGCAAGTCGCGCCACTGTGAGAGCCTGACCATGGGGTCACCGGCCGATGTGGCCCCGACGCCCTGCCACAAACCCTCGCCGTTAAAACTGAATACCGGCTGCAGATCGGGTCGCTGTGAGGCCGGCCTGACATCACCGATCAGATTATCCAGAATCAGGGGCTCCGCCCCCGGCTCGGCATAGTAGGCCAGCACCATATGTGCGAGCGATCGCCCGCCCACCATGGCGCGCACATAGACCATGCGCAGCTTGGCCACCGGCGTGCCGGCCGCTATCAGGCTCAGGTATTTGGCGATGGCATAGTCCTCGCAGTCGCCCCGCCCCTTGTCCAGCGCCTCCAAGGGGCTGGCCCAGAAGTCAACCTTGCCCCAGACCTCGATATCGTCATGAAACTCGATGCGGCGGTTCAAATAGCTGTTGAGCGCCGTCAGCCGCTGCGGCTCCTCCAGCACGGCGGCGCGCTCGATCGCTTGCAGCAGCGCTTGTGCTTCGCCGACGGTGCGAGGGTTGAACTTGGCGGCCGCTTCCAAAAAGCGGGCGTTGTCCAAGGCCGCGCAAGGCAGCAGCCAGAGAGAGCCAGACAAGGCAAATAGCCCGAGCAGCCGTCCACCACACAGCCAGCGCGGCTTGTTCGGGAAGACTCTGCGGGTGAACGGGGCCATGCTGTAGCGGATGCGCCCTCGCGTGGAGAGCAATAATCAATCGGAGCCGGGCGGACTGTGCGGATAATGCGAAGCACTTTACAGCCTGTGCATCCGGCCCATCCCTGAAGTCGCGCCTAAATCACCGCCAATCAATGAGCATCCCATCCATACGCCAAGAAATTGACAGTTCGCGCAAGAGTGGCGTGCTCAAGACCATCTTGATTCCACCCTGCCCCGAATTGCTGGCGCGCTTGCAGCAGGCGATGGCGCAGGAGCAACCAGATCTGAATGAAGTGGCTCGCATTGCGGCCAGCGATGTGGCGATGTCGGCCATTTTGCTGCGCATGGCCAACAGCCCCGTGCACATCGCCGACGGCATGCCTTGCACGACGGTGGGCCAGGCCATGACCCGCATCGGCCTCAAAGAAACCACCGCCATCATGACCGGCTTTTTGCTGAAAAACGCCATTCCGGTCAACAGCCCGCATTTGGCGCGCTTTTGGGAGCGTTCGGCCAAACGTGCGCTGGCGATGTCTTTTGTGGCGCGCCAGTTGCCCGGCATCTCGGTCGATTTGGCCCATACCTACGGGCTGTTTTGCCATGTCGGCATGCCGGTCTTGCTGCAATGCGTGCGCGGCTATGGCTCGACCATGGTGGAAGCTGCCGCCCGTGTCGACCGCTCCTACATCGCCACCGAGAACGCCAACCACCGCACCGACCACGCGGTGGCCGGCGCCCTGCTGGCGCGCGCCTGGAATATGGCGCCCGAGCTGATGGCTGCCATCCGCCTGCATCACGACCTGTTCTCGCTCGGCGACAGCCGGGTCGAGCCGGAAGTCCACACCTTGATTGCCGCCGGCTTGATTGCCGAGCATTTGATGCGTTTGCACGAAGGCCTGCCTGAAGACGCCGACTGGATCGCCCATGCCCCGCAAGCGCTCGACTGGTTGAACGCCAGCCTGGCCGACGTTGAGCACTGGGATGATTTGCTGCGGCCTATTTTGGATGAAGCCTAGGTCGCCGCCTAGCTAACGCCCAAGCTAAGCTGCGATTGCCCTAGATCAAAGTTCAGCGCTGCATGCCGCCACAGAATTCAGGCCATGCAGCGACTCAACACCCCCCTCGATCAGCCAACTCCCGCCCGCAACGTCGAGTCTGCGACTCAGCGCTTGGACCGACTGCTGCATGCCAGCGCAGCGCCGTTGACAAAAGGTCTGTCTCCGGTGGCACTGGCTCTGGCCGTCGCAGACTGGGCCTGGCATTTGGCCGTTTCGCCGGGCCGGCAGCTTGAGCTGGCGGGCTTGGGCGCGCAGCTCGCCACCCAGACCCTGAAAGACAGCGTGCCTGCCGATGCGCCGATCGCAGGGATTGGCGAGGCGGACGAAGACCCGCGTTTTCGCCATCAAGCCTGGGCGCAATGGCCGTTCAGCGCCTTGCGCAGCGGTTTTCGGCAAAGTGAGACCTTTTGGCAGGAGGCCGGCCGTATGCCAGGCATGAGTGCCCACCATGCCGAGATGACCCAGTTTTTTGCCCGGCAAGCCTTGAATATGCTGGCGCCGGCCAACTGGCTGGTGAGCAATCCGGTCGTGCTGCAAGATGCGGTGGCCAGCCAAGGTGCCCATCTGCTCCAGGGTGCTCGGCACTATATGGAGGACATCAGCGGCGCGGGGTCGGCGGCCGGGCCGCGCCATCTGCCAGGGCGTGACGTCGCCATCACGCCAGGCGAGGTGGTGATGCGTAACCACCTGGTTGAGCTGATCCGCTACAGCCCGCAGACCAAACAGGTCCACCCGGAGCCGCTGCTGATCGTGCCGTCGTGGATCATGAAGTACTACATCCTCGACCTGTCGCCGCACAACTCGATGGTGCGCTTTCTGGTCGAGCAGGGCCATCAGGTCTATATGCTGTCCTGGCGCAACCCGGACGCCAGCGACCATGATCTGAGCATGAGTGACTATCTGCGCCTGGGCGTCTTCGAGGCGCTGCGGGCCATAGCGCAGATTCACGGCAAGGCCAGACCCGTCCATGCCATGGGTTACTGCTTGGGCGGCACCTTGCTCGCCATCGCGGCGGCCGCCCTGGCGCGGCGCGGCGACGCCCAAGTTGCCGGGGCCGATCTCTTGCCCCCGCTGTGCTCGCTGACGCTGCTGGCGGCGCAGACCGACTTCTCCGAGCCGGGCGAGCTGGGTCTGTTCATCGATGAGAGCCAGATCGGCTACGTCGACGAAATCACCCGCGGCAAGGGCTATTTGACCGGCGAGCAAATGGCCGGCTCCTTCCAGTTTTTGCATTCCCAAGATCTGGTCTGGACCCGCCGCATGCGCGAGTACCTGATGGGTGAACGCGAGCCCCACAGCGATTTGATGGACTGGAATGCCGACACCACCCGCATGCCGGCCCGCATGCACCATGAGTACCTCAGCGCGCTCTACCTGCACAACGCGCTGGCCACCAGCAGCTACCGGGTGGACGGTCGCAGCGTGTCGCTGGGTGACATCGAAGCGCCGATCTTTCTGGTCGGCACCGAGCGGGATCATGTCTCGCCTTGGGCGTCGGTTTACAAGCTGCACCATTTGTGCGAGGCCGAAATCACCTTTGTCTTGACCAGCGGCGGCCACAACGCCGGCATCATCTCCGAGCCGGGCCATGCCGGACGCCGCTACAAGATCGATACCCGCCCGCGTCACGGCGCCTGGGTGCCGCAACAGGAATGGGGCCAGGGCTTGGAATCCACCAGCGGCTCATGGTGGCTGGCTTGGCATGTATGGCTGGCCGCCCGATCTTCAGCCCCGGCCAGCCCCAAGGCCCCGCCGAAGACCATGCTGCTGGGCGCAGCGCCGGGCGACTATGTACGCCAGTGCTATTCAGACTGAGCGCATTGCCCAGCAGCAAAGCCAGCGCCTGCAGGCCTTGCTGCGGGCAGCACAGGCAACGCCTTTTTACCGCCCGCTGCTGCAGGGCCGCGATCTGACGCAGCTGAAGCTGCAAGAGCTGCCTGTCATCAGCAAAGCCGGGCTGATGCAAGCATTCGAGCAGCATGTCAGCGACCCGCTGCTCAAGCTCACGGAGTTGCAAGCGCTGTGCCGCGACCCGGGGCGCGTTGCCGAGCGCTACCTCGGCCGCTACACCGTCTGGGAAAGCTCGGGCAGCAGCGGCCAGCCCGGCGTCTATGTGCAGGACGAGGCGGCGATGGCCGTGTATGAGAACCTGGAGGGCACGCGACGGTCTTCACCAAGACCCTGGGCGCGCTTGTGGGACCCGCTTTACCTGAGCGAGCGCTTTGCGTTCGTGGGGGCTTTGAGTGGCAACTCAGGTGGTCATTTCGCCAGCCATGTCTCGGTGGAGCGCCTGCGCCGCGCCCAACCCTGGATGACGCGCCAGTGGCGCAGCTTCTCCATCCTGCAGCCCACGCCCGCCTTGATCGCCCAGCTGGACGTCTTCGCGCCAAGCATCATCGCGACCTATCCGACCGCAGCGTTGCTGCTGGCAGAGGAATTCGAGCGTGGCGCCCTGCACTGCAGTCCACAAGAAATCTGGACCGGCGGCGAAACTCTCAGCGCCGCCATGCGCAAGCGCATCGAGTGCGCCTTCGGCTGCGCGCTGCGCAACAGCTACGGCGCATCGGAGTTCTTGCCACTGGCCTGGGAATGTGAGCAAGGCCATCTGCATCTCAACGCCGACTGGGTGATTCTGGAGCCGGTCGATGCGCAATACCGCCCCACACCCTTGGGCCAATGCTCGCACACCAGCTTGCTGACGAATCTGGCCAATCATGTGCAGCCGCTGATCCGCTATGACATCGGCGACAGCATCACCGTGGCCGCAGAGCGCTGCGCCTGTGGCTCGGCCCTGCCGGTGCTGCAAGTGCAGGGTCGGCGAGACGACATGCTCTATCTGTCTGATCGCAGCGGCGGCCGCTTGGCACTGCTGCCGCTGGCTTTGACGACGGTGCTGGAGGACGAAGCCGGACTGTTCGACTTCCAGCTGCAGCAGCTCGACCCCGCGGCGCTGCGCCTGCAACTGGGTGCCACGGCCGACCACAGCCGGTCGGCTCGCGAACATTGCCGCCGCGTGCTGCATCGGTTTTTGCTGGCGCAGGGCTGTTCCGACATATCCTTGAGCATCTGCAGCGGCCAGGCCTTCAAGCGCGGGCGCAGCGGCAAGCAAAAACGCATTTTGGCCATGCCCTGAGCACTCAGCACTGAGCGCTCAGCCACCCACCCACCGGCTTCACCCCTCATGAATAAAAATCTGCTCGTCACCTCCACGTGCTTGTCAGGTCTGGCGGCCGCGCTGTGCCTGTTGACACAGCCAGCATCCGCGAGTCAACAAATGGCGGCCGATATGGGCTGCTACAACTGTCACGGCAGCCCAAAGCTCCAAACCGCACCGTCCATGGCCAGCCTGGCCGAACATGCCGCCAAGGCGCGCGGCGACGATGAAGCGCTGAAAAAACGGGCGCAAAAGCTGCGCGCAGGCTCGGCGCTGCATCCGATCGCGGCGCACGAGCGGCTCAGTCCCGAGGCGGCCGAGCTGCTGGTGCGCTGGCTCAGCGAGGGCGCCAAATAGACCTGCCATCGGCCTTTCAAACCAAGACAGCCGAGGGCAGCAGCACAAGGCCATCCACTATGCTTGCCAGCCAAGAATTACAGCAGCACAGGAGTGGCCCAGATGGCTTTGGACGTCATAGAAGAGATCAGCCTTTACAACGCGGGGCGCGACCCGGAGCGCCTGCAAATGAAGTACCGGCGCATGCGCGCCTCGGACTTCGCCTTTCTGCGTGGCAGCTGCCATCTTTTTTTTGCCCAGCTGCCCGGCGAAGCGCTGCTCTTGGGCGGCAAGGCCGACATCCCCCAAGCTTGGGCCTGCGGCGATCTGCATATCGAGAACTTCGGCAGCTTCAAGGGCGAAAACCGCCTGGTCTACTTCGACATCAATGACTTCGACGAGGCCGCCTTGGCGCCCTGCAGCTGGGATGCGCTGCGCTTGCTGACCAGTCTTCAGGTGGGTGCGCAAGGGTTGCAGCTCAGCGAGAACGAGCTGGCCGCGCTGAGCCAGGTCTTTGTGGATCGCTATGCCGGCGCCTTGCGTGAGGGCCGCGCCCTGTGGATAGAGCGCGAAACGGCCAGCGGCCCAGTGCACACCTTGCTGAGCGACTTGCAGGGGCGCAAGCGCGCGGCGTTTTTGAACAACCGCACGCGCCTCGACGACAAGCAGCGCCGCCTCAAACTCGACGGCAAAAAAGCCCTGGCCGCCAGCGAGGCCGAACGCGCCGAGGTGGAGGCTTTGATGCAGGCGTTTGCAAAAACCCAGGCCAAGCCCGACTTCTTTGAGGTCTTGGATGTCGGGCGGCGCATCGCCGGCACCGGCAGCCTGGGTCTGCCGCGTTATGTGCTGCTGGTGGCCGGCAAGGGTGGGCCGGACGAAAACTATCTGCTCGACCTCAAGCTGGCCATGCCATCGAGCCTCATGCCCCATTTGCAGGGGCGCGGGCCGCAGCCGGCCTGGCCCAGCGAAGCCGAGCGCATCGTCGCCACCCAGCGCAGCATGCAGGCGCTAAGCCCGGCGTTTTTGCAAACCGTGCAGATGCAGGGTCAGCCCTTTGTGCTGCGCGATCTGCAGCCCAGCGAGGACCGCATCGCCATCGCGGCCGAGTCCTTCAAGCCAGGCGAGCTGGCGAAGAAGCTGGCCCAGATGATGGCCTCAATGGCTGAGTTGCTGGCCTGGGCGCAGCTGCGCAGCTCGGGCAGGCGCGGCGCCTGCCCGGCCGATGCCTTGATCGAATTTGGCCACGCGCAAAGCCAATGGCAGCCCCAGCTCATGCGCGCCACCCAGGCATGCACCGAGCAGCTCAGGGCGGATGCCGCAGCCTTCAACAAAGCCTATGACAGCGGCGCTTTTGCGGCCTGAATCGGCACTCCACGGACTCTCTATGACAAACACAAGCAGAACGCCAAGCCAGCAGCCCGGTGAAGTTGGTGAAGTCGGTGAAAGCATTTTGGTCTTGCAAGGCGGCGGGGCTCTGGGCGCCTATCAGGCCGGCGTCTATGAGGCGCTGCAGCAATGTGAAGCCGAACTGTCCTGGGTCGCGGGCATCTCGATCGGCGCGATCAATGCAGCGCTGATTGCCGGCAACCCGGCCGAGTTGCGGGTGCCGCGCCTGCGCGAGTTTTGGGACTTATTGAGCTCGGCCCTGCCGGTGCCGGGCTTTGTGGGCCAGGCCATTGCCAAGGCGCGCGAGAACCTCAACGAGGCCAGCGCGACCCAGGTGATGATGTTCGGCGTGCCGGGGTTTTTCAGACCACGCTTTCCGCCCGCGCCCTGGCAGGCGCCCGGCAGCCTTGCTGCCATCAGCTATTACGACACCACGCCCTTGCGCGCAACCCTGGAGCGCTTGGTCGACTTTGATCGCATCAATGACGGGCCGATGCGTTTGTCGGTCGGCGCCGTCAATGTGCGCAGCGGCAACTTTGCCTATTTCGACTCGCACCAGCAGCGCCTGGACGCGCGCCACATCATGGCCAGCGGCGCCCTGCCGCCAGGCTTTGCGCCCGTGGAAATCGACGGTGAGCATTACTGGGACGGCGGCCTAGTGTCCAACACGCCGCTGCAATATGTGCTGGATCAAGCCGCCAGCGGCCCGCGCACCGTGTTCCAGGTCGATTTATTCTCGGCGCGCGGCGCCTACCCCGCCAATTTGGGCGAGGTGACCGAACGCGAAAAAGACATTCGCTTCTCCAGCCGCACCCGCTTGAACACCAGCATGGAGCTGGATCGGCAGCTCATTGCTCAGACCGCACGGCGCTTGATCGCCAAACTTCCCGCCCATCTGCAAGCCGACCCCGATGTGCGCGCCCTGGCCGATTTACGCTGTGATGGCTCGGTCGATGTGGTGCACCTGATCTACCGCAGCAAGCATTACGAAACCCAGTCCAAAGACTTCGAGTTCTCACGCCTGTCCATGAAGGAGCATTGGGAGGCCGGGCTTGCCGATATGAACAGCACCTTGCACTCGCCGCGCTGGTTAGCGCGCGAGCGCAGCGAGCATGGCGTGCATGTCTATGACCTCACGGCTGAGGCTGCGGGGGAGAAGAAGGCTGAGCCGCAGCCTGTGCCCGCCACTGCTCGGCGCTGATCTCGTAAACCGCACAGTCCATCTTGTACCAGGGCTCTTGGCCCCGGTAGCGCATGCCCAAGCCCTGCATCACGCGCGCCGAGCCGAGATTATCCGGGTGGCATACGGCCAGCAAACAAGGCGGCTTGAGCGTGTCGAAGGCAAAGCCGGCCATGCAGCGCGCAGCCTCGGAAGCAAAGCCTTGACGCCATTTATCCTTGCGAAAACGCCAGCCAATCTCGAGCGGATTGACCGCGTCATGCCCCAGATGCTGAATCGCGCCGGCACCGATCAGAGCGCCGCTGGCCGACTCAATACAAGCCCACCAGGAGTAGCCCCATTCGGCCCAGCGCGCTTTGCAGCGAGTGATCATGGCCTGCGTGTCTTCGAGGGTATCGGGCTTGCCGGTGATGTAACGCATCACCTCAGGGTCCGAGTTGAGCTCGAACAAGCCGGCCAAATGCTCGTCACAGATGGGCTCCAGCCGCAAACGGGCGGTCGTCAAAACAGTCATGCGCATGGTCTCCTGTGTCACCTTGGTCTTCGTCATGTTTTTCGGGTAGTCTAAAGAGGCTTGAGACAGCAGCCAAAAGTTTGCTGAGACTATGTCTCATCTTGGTTTCGAGCTTTCCGCCCAAGCATCCGCTCAAGCAGGCACCCATGTATCAACCCAAAGGGATCATCGAATGAACACTTTCAACACGCCGTTTCGATTGCTCGTCTTGTCCGCTGCGCTGGCCTTGAGCGCTTGCGCAGCGCCCGTCACCGGCCACGCGGATCACCCGTCCGGCGACGCTGCAGGAAAAGGTATGGGCATGGGGATGGGGACGGGCAGCATGGCCGGCATGGCCATGGCCTCGCTGACGCCCACCCAGGGCAATAATGTGCGCGGCATGGTGATGTTCCATGAAAAAGACGGCCATGTGATGGTGCACGCCAAGCTCAGCGGACTCAAAGCCAATGCCGAGCATGGCTTCCATCTGCATGAAAAAGGCGATTGCGCCAGCACCGATGGCACCAGCGCCGGCGGCCACTTCAATCCCGACGGCAAACCGCATGGTCCCCAAACTGCTGATCACCATGCCGGCGATATGCCCGCCTTGAAGGCCGACGCCAACGGCTTCGTTGATCAGAAGTTCATGTTGCACGGGCCCACCGTGGCCGCCGGCCCGGCCAGCATCAACGGGCGCAGCGTGATCGTGCACATTGCCCCGGATGACTACGCCACCCAGCCAACCGGCAATTCGGGCGCGCGGATTGCCTGCGGCGTGATTGCCGCCCACTGACCTGATTTACTCGGCCGAGAACAGCGCCTCGGCCTCGGCAAAGCCGTAGAAGCTGCGCGTCATGTGTTGCCAAGTGCCGCTGGCCTTGGCTTCCTGCGCGATGTCTCGCACCGTGCCCATCACGGCCAACATCGGGCACAGGCCTAGACTGACCCTGCGCGCGCCGGCCGCGAACAATTCCGGCGCCGACGGTGCGCCCGGCATGGCCATCAGGTTGACCGGGCCACGCACCGCCGCGCAGAGTCGCCGGATCATGTCCAAGTCCGCCAGACCGGGCACAAACACCATGTCTGCGCCGGCCGCCAAATAGCTGTTGGCACGCGCCACCGTCTGGGCGAAACGGTCTTCCGCGTCGACGCCCAGGCCGAGCAGGAAAGTGTCGGTGCGCGCATTGATCCAAAGCGGCAAACCGGCTTGGCTCGCGGCCACCCGCGCCGCGCTCAAGCGAGCCGCCTGATCTTCAAGGGCAAACAAGACGGCGCTCTCCTGACCATGCTGGCGGTCTTCCAGATTGACGCCCACCGCGCCGGCGGCAATGCTGGCCAACACGGTCTGCGCGACATCGCTCGGCGCGGCACCATAGCCGGCTTCGATATCCGCGTTGACCGGGACCTTGACGCAGGCCGCTATTGTCCCGACCTCGCGCAGCATCGCGTCGCGTCCGATCAACTCGGCATCCTGAAAACCGCGTGCGTAAGCGATGCCGGCGCTGGTCGTGCCGATGGCCGCAAAGCCCTCGGCGGCAAAAACCCTGGCGCTGGCGCAGTCCCAGGCATTGGGCAGCAGTAGCTGACCTTGCTGATTGAGTTGGCGGAACTGCTCGGCGAGTTGAAATTGAGTGGTCATGATGGAAAGGAAATGAGCGGCAAAAAGAGAAGCCCTGCATCTTGCCCAGACCTCATCACCCAGACTGGCGCTTTTCGGCCGTCGGCATTTTTGCTAAAGGGTGCCTCAGCCCGAATGGCCAGGTCCGAAAACCGCTAGACAGCCCGGGGCGAAACTCGGACGATCGCGGCCATGAATTTGGATCACGACAACTGCTACCGCGCCTTGGCCAGCCGCGACGCCCGCTTTGACGGGCGCTTTTTCATCGCCGTCAAAACCACTGGCATCTACTGCCGACCGATCTGCCCGGCGCGCACACCCAAGTCCGAAAACGTGGTTTTCATGCCCAGCGCCGCAGCCGCGCAAGAGTCGGGCTTTCGGCCCTGCTTGCGCTGCCGCCCCGAAGCAGCACCGGACTCGGGCGCTTGGCGCGGCGTCTCCAACAGCGGTGTCTCGCATACCGTGACGCGCGCGCTCGCCTTGATCGAGGCGGGCGAGTTGGACAGCGCCGATCTGGCCAGCCTGTGCAACAAGCTCGGCGTGGGCGAGCGCCAGTTGCGCCGCTTGTTTGCCGAGCATGTCGGCGCGGCGCCCAATGCGGTCGCGCAGACCAGGCGGGTGCTGCTGGCCAAGCAGCTGATTCACGAAACCCGCCTGCCGCTGACCGAGGTCGCGTTTGCCGCCGGTTTTGGCAGCATTCGCCGTTTTAACGAGGTATTTCAGCAGATGTTCGCACGCCCGCCGAGCGCGCTGCGGCATGGCTCGGCGCCCGATTGCTCGGCCGGCCCGCAAGGCGAGGTGAGTCTCTTATTGCGCTACCGTCCGCCCTATGACTGGCCGGCAATGCTGGGCTTCTTGGCCGCCCGCGCCATCCCCGGCATGGAGACAGTGCAAGCCGATACCTATACGCGCAGCATCAGCCTCAATGGCGTGCAGGGCAGCGTCGCCATCAGCCATGCCGCGCAAAGCAAGGCATTGCGTGTAGTGGTGCGCTTCCCCAATCTGGCCGCCCTGCCCGCCATCATTGCGCGCCTGCGCCGCATGTTCGATCTGGCGGCCGATCCGGCCGTGATACAGGCGCAGCTATCGGCCGCCTGCCCCTTGATGGCGGCACTGACCGCGGCAAGACCGGGTCTGCGGGTGCCGGGAAACTGGGACGGTTTCGAGCTGGCCATGCGTGCGGTGCTGGGCCAGCAAATCACCGTCGGCGCGGCGATCAAACTGGCCGGCAATATGGTTCGGCAATACGGCGAGCCCTTGCTGGACATCACAGCCAATCAGCTCGGCTTGAGCTACACCTTCCCAAGCCCGGAGCGGATCGCAGCAGCCGACTTGAGCACGCTGGGCATGCCCAGAACCAGAGCGGCGACCCTGTCAGGCGTGGCCAGCGCCCTGCTCACCACGCCCCAACTGCTTGATGCCGGCGCCAGCCTTGACGAGAGCTTGGCCAAGCTGCTGGCGCTAGCCGGCATCGGCGACTGGACGGCGCAATACATTGCGATCCGCCAGCAGCGCGAGCCGGATGCATTCCCGGCGGGTGATGTCGGCCTGATGCAAGCGATAGCGCGCCTGGAGGGCAGCCGGCCCAGCGCTAAACAGCTGAGCGAGCGGGCATTGGCCTGGCGGCCTTGGCGCGCCTATGCGGCGCAGCATCTGTGGCAGTCATTGACGAGCGAAGCAGCGGTCGAGACCCCACTGGGGATGGACGCCGCTTGATCAACAGCCCCGATCAAGGGCAGGTATCAAGGCGGCTCCACGCTGCCATCAGGCGTCAACACATGGCCTCGGCGCGAGCCAAACCGGTGGGCGTAGACCCAGGTAAATTCGGCGCCGAACAGAAAAATCTGCGCCGAATAATAGACATACAAGAGTACGACGATCAGCGAAGCGGCCGCACCAAACGCTGTGGATACGCCGCTGTGGCCGATATAGCTGCCGATCAGGCTTTTGCCCGCGGCAAACAGCAGTGAGGTCACCAAAGCACCGACCCAGACATCGGCCCACTGCACCTGGGCGCGCGGCATGGACTTGTAAATCAGCGCAAAAATCAGCGTCGAAGCGCCCAGGCCCAGGGTCAACTCGCTGACCCGCGCCAAGGTCAACCAACCGACCGAACTCGGGTCCCACCAGCGGCTCAAAGCGGCCAGGCCGGCGCTGAAGGCGAGCGACACAATCAGCAAAAAGCCTATGCCCAAAATCATGCCGAAGGACAGCAGCCGCGCGCGCAGCAGGGCCCACAGGCCCGATACCTTTTCTTTCTGCGGCGCCCGCCAGATACGGTTGAGGGCGTCTTGCAGCTCGGTGAACACCGAGGTGGCACCGATGAACAAGAACAACAGGCCAAAGCCGGCCGTCATCAAACTCTCACTCGGGCGGCCCGCGCTTTCGATCAAATCCTGCACGGCGATCGCGCCGGGGGACCCGAGCAAGGCCTGCAACTGGTCGTAGATTTCACCGCGTGCGGCTTCTTCACCAAACACCAGGCCGGCCAGCGAAATCACGATCAGCAGCAGCGGAGCGATCGAGAAGATCGTGTAAAACGCCAAGGCCGCGCCCATGCTCTGCGCATAGTCACGCACCCAATTCAGCGCCGCCGCGCGCAGCAAGCCGCCAATTTGCCTCAATTTATGCCGCATGCGCTGACTCTCGCCCAGTTCTTGACACTTAAAGCCTACCGTTCTGAGACAGCAAGACCGCCACCGGGCGGGTGCTGCTGAACTCGGAGCAGATGATGGCGATCACGGCGGTGATGGGCACGGCCAAAAACGCGCCAGCAACACCCCACAGCTCAGACCAAACGGCCAGGCTGATCAGAATCGCCAGCGGGCTCAGATTGAGCGAGTTACCCATCATGTAGGGGTCCAGAAAATTGCCAATTACAAACTGCACCAAGCTCAAGCCCAGCATCATCGGCACGATGATGCTGGGGTCCTGAAACTGCGCAATGCCCATGGCCAGCGGCAGCAAGACCCCGAGGAAGGAGCCGATATAAGGGATGAAGTTGAGCAGGCCGATCAGCAAAGCCCAAAAGGGCGCGAACTCCAAGCCGTATTGCGCCATGATGGCCCAGCTCAAGCCGGCCAGCAGCACGCTCAAAATCGCCTTGAGTGACAGGTAAGCACCAATGCGCCCATTGATGCGCTGGCCAATCTGGCGCGCACGCTCGGCCCCGCCCTGGCTGTTCATGATGGCATCCACCTTAGCCGGGAAGGAGCGCATCTCCACCAATAAAAACGTCGCGTAAAGCATCACCACCACGATGGCCCACAGCAGGGACGAGACCGAGACCACCATCGAGCCCAGCAAGCTCTGAAAATTGATCTGCGCAAAAAAATCTTGCCGCAGCGTGGTCCAGGTCGGCTCGTTTTCAATGCCCATCAACACGGCCAGTTTTTGAATACCGACCAAAAGTGCCTGCTGATAGGCCGGCGCCCGCAGCAATATCTGCTCGAAATTGGCGGCGACCAAATAGAAAATGAAGGACAGCGCCAGGCCAATACAGGCCAAAGCCAGCACATAGCTGAGCCGCAGCGGCAAGAGATGGCCGCGCCAGGACAGGCGCCGCAAGGAATGCGTCAGACCGACAAACACATAGACAACAGCTGCCCCGGCCACCACCGGAATCAAGGTCTTCTTGCCAATCACCAGCAACCAGCCGCCTATCAGCAAGAGGATGCTGCTGTAGACGACATTGCGAAGTCGGTTGAGAGGCTCGTTGACCATGTTTACTGCCTTGTTGAGAAAGGGACTGCGCCCAAATAAGCCGCCACCTGCACGTCATGCACAGTTCAGCGGCTTGCTGGCCTGGAGGATTCTGGCGGAGTTTACGATGCACCCAGGCCCGGAACTGGCGTGGCGCAAATGGGCCCCGCGGGCGCTATAGTCGGCCGCGCGCAGCAAAAGCCTGCGCAAACACAAAACTCAGCCCATGATTGAAGCGACCAAACTGATCAAGCCCCAAGCCGACCCGGCACCGAAGTGGTTTCATATTGCCGTCGCGGCCAGCATGGTCTTGAGCACGGCCAGCGCGGTCTACAGCTCGATGCGCACCAGCGCCGCGATGCAGGCCTTGGTGAAAGAGAACTCGCGCCTCGTGCTGGCCAGCTCGACCCCGCTGCTGCAATTCATGAGCAGCAATTTCGACGGCGGCCAGCCTGCGCTGAGCTTCTCGGTCACCAATGACGGCAATGGCCCGGCTCGCATCGTCTGGTTCGAGATGAAGTCCGAAGGCAAATTGGTCAAGAGCCTGCGCGCACAGGTTCGCGAATCCAGCCCTGAAACTGCCAAGTTATCGGTCGAAATCATGACCTCGACGATTGCGCCACGCTTGATTTCACCCGGCAGCACCATCAAGCTTTTTTCATGGTCCCAGCCGGCCGCCAAAGACGCAGAAGCCCTGCAGCTATGGCGTCAATTTGACCGCCAAGGCCGCGGCAAGATCACCGTCGAAGCCTGCTACTGCTCGGTGCTGGACGCCTGCTGGATCTCCGATCTGGAAGGCAGCATCCCCAAGCCCGTGGCCAGTTGCGAACCCGAAGGTCGCACGACGCTGAACGGCTGAAATGCAGCAGCGGCCATTTGGGTCTGATTGACGATCGCCTTGTGGCGCTCACTCCACTGCTGCAGCGGCTCGCTCTGCCCGTCGAAGACCTGGCTCAAGAAGGCCAGCGCGACCTCCTTGGTCGCCGTCTTCACGAGCGGATTGAGCGCCACCCCGCCGGTGCCGGCACGGTCGGTGAACATGCTGTGTGAGCCGCCCTCGAACACCACCAGCGACTTGGCCGCACTGCCGGTCGCGTTGAACACGGCAATGCGGTCCCGCGCATCCGAGTGATAGCCGGGAATCACGATCACGTCTTCGGTGGACGTGATGTGTAGCGTCGGGATGGTGATGGGTTTGAGAATTTCGGCGGTGCGTTCGGTCTCGCCATAAAACGGCGGTGCCGAGATGATGATGGCGGCCTTGAAGCGCGGGTCGCGCAGCTGGTCCATCACCACGCCCTGCCGCTGCACCTGCGCGCCAGACAACAACATCACCGTGTTGGCGCCGTAGGAATGGCCGGCCGCAATCACCCGCTCGGCATCAATCTGCGCGCCATGGGGCCCTTTCAGCAACTGGTCCAGCGCAAAGCGCATATCGGCAACCCGGCTCAGCGCCTCCGTCTCTTTGGCCGCATCCTGCAAACGCCCCACCAGCCCAAAGGGGTTGCCTAACCATAACGCCCGGTCGCTACCCACATGCTGCACATGCAGCGTTGCATACCCTTGAGCCGCCCAATAGGCCCCCAGATAGCTGTAACCGCGACGCGAGCCTCCTATGCCATGCGAAAACACGATCAGTGGCACGCCGGCTGCATGTCGGTTCGTTTGCTTGGTCTGTGCAGTCTGCGCCGGCCAGTACAAGCGCGCTGGCACCGCACGCTGGCGGGCGCCGTCTTGCCAGTCCAAGTCCTCGGTGCTGTAGCCAGGCGCCACATCGGCAGCGGGCGGCGCATCCAGCAGCGGCAAGGGATCGCCACTCAAGGCCCCGGCCTCGGGCGTGCGGCAAGCACTCAGGCTCATTGCCAGACCCAAGCTGAGACCCAAGACCTGGGCGCCACGCAAGCAGTTCGACAGCAAGGTCTTTTTCATCTTGTTCATGATGGTTGCGAAGGGCCGAATTTCAAGACTCGAGGACTTCGGCCGGCGTCGGCACCGGCCGTCTGAACAAGCGCGCCACACGCTGAATGCCGTCATCCACATAGCTGAACACGACCGGGATCACCAGCAAGCTCAAAAAGGTCGAGGTGATCAAGCCGCCAATCACGACGATGGCCATCGGCGCACGAAAGCTCGGATCCACCCCCCAGCCCAAGGCGATCGGCAACATGCCCGCGCCCATCGCAATCGTCGTCATCACGATAGGCCGAGCCCGCTTGTGGCAGGCATCGAGAATGGCATCGAAGCGCGGCAAGCCATGATCGCGGCGCGCGATCACCACATAGTCGACCAGCAAAATCGAGTTCTTGGTGGCAATCCCCATCAGCATGATCAGGCCAATCATCGAGGGCATGGACAGCGCGGTGCCGGTGATAAAGAGCGCCAAAAACGCCCCCGGAATCGACAAGACCAGCGCGGCCAGAATCGTCACCGGCTGGATGAAGTCCTTGAACAAGAGCACCAGCACGATGTAGATGCACAGCACGCCGGTCAGCATGGCCAGGCCAAAGCTGGCGAACAACTCGCCCATCGCCTCGGCGTCACCGACCGTGGTCTGGATGATGCCGGGCGGCAGATTCTTCAAGCTAGGAAGGCCCAAGGCGGTCTTCTCGACCAGACCCAGCGGCTGGCCATTCAACTCAATCTCGAAGTTGATATTGCGCAGCCGGTCATAACGGTCAATTTGCGCAGGCCCGCTGGCAATCTCGAGCGTGGCGACGTTTGACAGCGCCGTAGGTCCACGGCTACCCGGTACCGGCAAACTGCCCAATAGCGCCAGATCGGCGCGCGCATCGGCGCGCAGCTTGACGACGATGGGCACCTGGCGCTGGGCCAGATTGAGTTTGGCCAGGCCTTGGTCATAGTCACCAGCGGTGGCAATGCGCAAGGTATCGGCGATCGCCGCAGCGCTGACGCCCAGATCGGCGGCGCGCGCAAAGTCCGGCCGCACGATCAATTCGGGCCGCACTAGGCTGGAAGTCGAGGTGACCGCACCGATGCCGGGGATGCTGCGCAACTCGCGTTCAACCAATTGCGCATGTTCGCCCAGCGCATGACCATCTTCCCCCGCCAGCACGAGAACGTATTTCTCACTGCTGCCGCCAAAGCCGACCTTGACGCGTGCGCCGGGCAAAACATCCAAGGCCTCACGCAACTGCTTCTCCAGGTCTTGCTTGCTCAAGCCCTTGCGCTCACCGCGCGGCGTCATATTCAGCGTCAGCGTTGCTTTGCGCACCTCCGCCGCACCACTGACCGCAAAGGGGTCGCCGCCCGCGTTGCCGCCGCCTATGGCCGTATAGATCAGCTTGACATGAGGGTTCGCCGCCACAATCAGACGGGCCTGTTCGGCCAAGGCCTCGGTCTGCTTGAAGGTACTGCCCGGCGGCAGCGTCAATGTCACTTGGGTCTGATTCAAATCATCCGGCGGGATGAAACCGGTCGGCAGCAAGGGCACCAAGGCGAGCGAGCCGACGGTGAACACCAAGGCCCCAGCCAAGGTCAGCAGCCTGTGCTGCAAACACCATTTGGCCCAGCCGGTATAGACCGTCAACCAGCGCGGCTCGGTGTGATCCTTTTTCGGGGGCTTGAGAATGTAGGCCGCCATCATCGGCGTCAACATGCGCGCCACCACCAGCGAGACAAACACCGCGATCGCCGCCGTCCAGCCGAACTGCACAAAGAACTTGCCCGGAACGCCGCCCATGAAGGCGGTCGGCAAGAACACCGCAATCAAGGTGAAGGTGGTGGCGATGACGGCCATACCGATCTCGTCGGCCGCCTCCATCGCCGCTTGATACGGGGTCTTGCCCATGGCCAGATGGCGCATGATGTTTTCGATCTCGACGATGGCGTCGTCGACCAGGATGCCGACCACCAGCGACAAAGACAGCAGCGTCACCGTGTTAACCGTGAAACCGAGCAGATACATCAGGCCAAAAGCCGGGATCACCGACAGCGGCAAGGCGGTGGCCGCAACCAGCGTGGCGCGCCAATCGCGCAGAAAGAACCACACCACGATGATGGCCAAGAGCGCACCCTCGTATAGCAGCACCATCGAGCCGTCGTAGTTCTCCTGTACCGGGTCGACAAAGTTATAGGCCTCGGCAAACTCGATTTCGGGGTGGGCCGCGCGCAGCGCTGCAATCGCGGCCTTGACGCCAGCGGCCACTTCCACCTCACCGGCACCGCGCGTGCGGGTGATCTCGAAGCCGACCACCGGCTTGCCATTCAACTGTGCGCTCGAGCGCCTCTCGGCCACCGTGTCGCTGACCAGCGCCACCTGGTCCAGGCGGATGCGGCGGCCATCCGACAAAGCGATGTCCATCGCAGCCAATTCCTGCGCCGTCTGCACCGTCGCCAACGTGCGCACCGATTGCTCGGCCCCGCCAATATCGGCACGGCCGCCCGAGGCCTCTTGCTGGATCTGGCGCAGTTGGCGCGACACATCGGCGGCGCTCGCATTGAGCGCCAGCAATTTGGCCGGATCCAACTCGACCCGTACCTCGCGGCTGGCGCCGCCCACCCGAGACACCGCGCCGACACCGCGCACCGCGAGGATGCTTTTGGCTACTTGGTTATCTACAAACCAAGACAAGGCTTCCTCGTCCATCCTCGCAGACGCCACCGTATAGGTCAGGATGGGCATGCCCGACAGCTCCATCTTGGAAATCACCGGGTCGCGCATATCGGCCGGCAGGTCGGAGCGCACGCGCGAGACCGCGTCGCGCACATCATCGACCGCCTGCTGCGTGCCCTTTTCCAGCCGGAATTCCACCGTCACGATGGCCACGCCGTCCTGCACCGTGGTGTAAATATGTTTGACGTCTTGCAGCGTGGCGAATTGGTTCTCCAGCTTGCGCGCGACCTGCGACTCCAGCTGTGCCGGCGAGGCGCCGGGCAAGGCTGCCGTCACGGTCACCGTGGGCAGGTCGATGTCCGGGAAGTTCTGGATCTTCATCGCCCTGAAACCCAGCAAACCGCCGAGCGTGAGCATGATGAACAACAGAATCGCCGGAATCGGGTTGCGGATCGAAGCGGAGGAAACGTTCAGCATCGCGGGCTCCGCTTAATTGACGGGTTTGGCGGCTTTGGCCGCATCGACCACCCGCACCAGGTCGCCATCGCTCAAGAAGCCAACCCCGCTGGCGACAACACGCGCACCGGCGTCCAGGCCGCCGGTCAACTCGATGCGATCGCCGACGCGGCGGCCGACCGTGACCTTGCGTTGCTGCACGCGCCCATCGGCCGCCACCTGAAACACATAGGCAAAGCCGTCGCGCAGCTGCAGTGCGGTTTGCGGCAAGCTCAGTGCATTGTTGTGACCCAGCTTGAACTCGCCCCGCGCAAAGCTACCTGCCCTGACAGCCGCGCCGGCCGGCAAATCAACATAGGCCAGGCCCATGCGGGTTTGTGCATCCACCGTGGGCGAGGTGATGCGCAAGCGGCCCGTGATCGCTTGATTGTCCAAGCCCGTCACGGACACCGACATGCCGGGCTTGAGCTGCAGCAGCTCGGTGGCGGGCACTTCGGCGCGCCACTCCAGCCGGTTCTTGCGAATCATGCGGAACAGCTCCTGACCCGGCTGCACGACAGCGCCAAGGGCCGCAGCGCGCGCTGAGATCACACCATCATCGGCTGCCGTGATGCGGGTTTGCGCCAGCCGCAGCTCATCGCTCTTGAGGCGGGCCACGGCGGCTTCATGGCGGGCGGCGGCGGTCAACTCGAGGGTCAGGTATTGCTGCAATTGCTGGCCACTCAAGGCATCGCTGCCGCTGCTTTTGAGCTCGCGCGCCCGGTCGGCGTCAAGCTTGGCTGCACTCAGCTGGGCGCGCGCTTCGCTGGCGGCGGCCCTTGATTGCGCCAACTCGGCCTGCACGGTGTCGACCGACAGCTGCGCCAAGAGTTGGCCGCGCTTGACTACATCACCGACATTGACCGCGACCTCGGCCAAACGCAAGCCGCCGAGCTCGCTGCCGATCAGCACCTCTTGCCAGGCGGCGACGCTACCATTGGCGCTCAAGGTTTGCGCCCAGTTGCTTATCTCGGCGCTGATCAAATTGACCGTCAGCGCTGGGCGGGCCTTGGCTGCGGGCGCCGGGTCGGCGGCCAGCACGGTGCCTTGCAGCGCCACAGCGGCCAACAAAGACAGCCCGCAAATTTGGAATTTATTCATGTGATTGGCCATCATCAAAGGGCTGTGCCGCCAGGGATTGACTGAGACGCTTCGGGCTGCCATCCGCCGCCTGAAGCTTTGTAGAGAGAGAACCAGGCCGCCAAGCGGGCTGCTTGAACCTGCACCAAAGCCGACTGCGCGTTCAAGGTCAGCCGGCGCGCCTGCTCCAACTCGGCCGCACTGGCCAAGCCCGCACGCCAACTGCCGGCGGTCGCCACGGCCGATCGCTGATAGCCATCGGCGCTGCTTTGCGCATAACGCTCGCGCTGCTGGGCAGCATCAAGCCGCACCAGGGCTTCCTCAACCTCGCGTACCGCCAGCAGCACGGCAGCGCGGTAGCCGGCCAGACTTTCGTCAAAGCGCGCTTGCGCCGCATCGGCATTGGCAAGGCGCGAACCGGCATCGAAAATCGGCAAGCTCAGCGAGGGGCCAAAACTCCAGCCATTGCCGTCAATCTTTGGCCCACCGCTGACCTGCAGCGCCGACAGCGAAATCGAGCCGCCCAGCTGCAACTGCGGGTACCGCGCGGCTTCAGCCGCGCCGCGCTCTGACCAAGCGGCCAGCACCTGACGCTGCTGTGCTGCCAAGTCAGGCCGCTGAGCCAAGGTGGCGGCCGGCAATTGCGCGACCTGCAGGCCGGGGCTGCTGGGCAATTTTGCGAACGCCGGGGCCAGCTGAGCGCGCAGCTCAAGCTCGGGCCGCCCGCTCAGGCTGACCAGGGCCTTGACCAGCAAATCACATTCCGCGCGCTGATTCAACCAACGGTTCTGACTGTCGGCCGCAGCGGCCTGCAGCAAAGCATCATTGGCCGTGGACTCAAAGCCAACCTTGAGCTTGTCGCTGGACCATTGGCTCAGCCGCGTCATTGCCTCGACATCGGCGGCGCTGATTTGCGTCAAACGCTCGCAAGCGCGCAGGCTGACATAACTCTGCGCCACCTCGGCCGCCAGGCTGACTCTCGCGGCATGCCATTCCAGCTCACTGGCTTGGGCGCGCGCCTCGGCCGCATCGCGCTGCTGGCGTACGCGTGCAAACAGGTCAATTTCCCAAGCGGCGTCCAGACTGGCCGTGCTCAGCGTCTGCGTGGGCACACCGCTGACCAAGGGCAGGCGCTGGCGCTGCGCGGCCGCGTTCAAATTGACATTCGGCCACTGAGCGCTGCCGGCCTGAGTGGCTTGAGCGCGGGCTTGCTTGATGCGTGCCACCGCTTGCTGCAGCGTGGGATTGGCGGCTTGCGTTTGCTCGATCAACTGCCCCAACAAGGGGTCGTCGAACTGGGACCACCAATCCTGCAGCGCGGTTGCCTGCCCGCCATGCGGCAGTGGTGCCATCCAGGCCGGCGGCGTTTGCTCGGCTTGCTTGAGCGCGTCTTTAGGCGGCGGCGGGGTCGCACAGCCGGCCAGCCCCAAGACCAGCCCCGCGGCGAGGGCCGACACCAGCAATGGCAGGCGCAGCTTCGGTTTCAATACGGGCATGACTCTCATCCTCAGCGGCTCTGACGCAGAGCCTGTTCAGCTTCAATCAGCGCTTGGCCAAAAGTGACCAAGCGATTCAGCGTGCGCTCATACGCGCCGGGGCCATAGACCACGCCCGGCAGCAAGCCTTCCATATCTTGGGCCGAAAGCCAGTAGTCATGGGCCAGCGCAATCAGCGCGAAGGCGAGTTGGTGCAGCTCCGCATCGATGCTGGCTGCACCGCAGCGTTGCCCCAGCATCGCCACCAAGGCGTGATGCTGGGGTGCGATGTGCTCACCGCAGATGTCTGGCCAAGCCGGGCTGGGCGCAATCATTTCGCGGCAGAAGATGCGCGTGCTGTCGCTCAAGCCGGATTCGGCGTCGTACAGCGGGCGCAAAAAAGCGGCATAGAAACTCTGCAACCACTCACGCAAGGGCAAGCTCGCGTCCGCTTCGGGCATGCCGCGCATCACATCGGCGATGGGCTGCACCAAGACTTCGCGGTAAAGGCCTTGTTTGTCACCAAAGTAGTAGGCGATCAGGGCAATATTGGCTTCGGCGGCGGCGGCAATCTCGCGTGTGCTGGCCTTGTCAAAACCCTTGGCGGCAAAGATGCGCCGGGCTTCCGTCAACAAGCGCGCACGCCGGCCGCTGAGTTCTTCTGGCACGGGGGCTGATTTGGGCATTCCCCATCGTAAGCGCAATTAATCAATCGATTGATTAATTAATTCAATCACGGCAGCGCGACCTTTAGCGTGACTTCCGGCATAGCCATGAAAAACACCAAAGGCGCGCCTATTGGCCGCAAGCCCTACGCAGAAGGCAAGCCGGCGGGCGGTACTTGATGATGCATCACGCGCTGCGGGAACGGGATCTCGATACCCAATTCATTCAGCTTTCTAAGCAGGCTGAGATTGACCTCGGAGCGCACCCCGCCCTGGCCGTTTTCGGGATCGGAGATCCAAAAGCTCACCGTCAGCTCCAGGCCGTCAGCGGCAAACTGGGTCAAAAGCACCGAGGGTTCGGGGCTTTTCAGCACGCGCGGAATATGGCGCACCGCATCGGTCAGCTGCGGCAGCAGCAGGTCCAGATCGGTGCCATAAGCCACTTGCACCACGGTGCTGATCAAGACGGTGGGGTCAGCCAACGAGGAGTTTTCGACCCGCTGCGTGATCAGCAACTCATTCGGCACGATGGACTCGCGCCCGTTCAAAGCCCGGATCACCGTGAAGCGGGTCTTGATGTCGGTGATACGACCTTCGAAGTTGTCGACCTTGACCATATCGCCGATGCGCAGCGAGCGCTCGGCCAGGATCACAAAGCCCGACACATAGTTGGAGGCCAGCTTTTGCATGCCCAGGCCAATGCCGACACCCACGGCGCCGCCCATCACGCTCAAGGCCGTCAAGTCCATGCCGGCCGCAGACAATGAGAACAGAATCGCGCTCAGCAAAAGCACGGCTCGGGTGACGTTGGCGGCGATCTTGCGCAGCGATAAATCACCGACCGGGCGGCTCAGCAGGCGCGACTCGATCACCGATGACAACCACAGCGCCAACACGACCGCGATCAAGGCCGTCATCGAGGCCTCCAGCAGATTCGTCACCGAAATCGTGGTGGCGCCCAATTTGAAAGTGATGTCGTTCAACTCGTCGCGCAGCCAGGGCAGCACGCCTATCACCCACAAAATCGAGCCGACCCAGGCCGCCCAAGAAACGGTCTGCTCAATCAGCTCGACCAAAGCGGAGTTGGGCAGCGCAGTCCTGAGCACCTGCACCGTCAGGCGAATGATGAGCAAAGACACCAGCACCGGCACGGCCAGTTTGAACACCGCGTGCGATATGCCCATCAAGGGCAGCCAGGTCTTGGCCGCCAATGCCAGCAGCAGCGCAAGAATGGGAAACAGCACACCGTCCACGATGCGCTGGCCGAAAAACACCGAGGGCCTCAGGTGCGCGATGCGCCGCTGCAGCAAACTCACCACCACCCAGGACAAGCCCAGACAGGCTATCAAAATGGCCAGACCGACCAGGGAATTTGTACTCAGCAGGGCTTCGCCCAAATCGCGCAACTCGGCGAAATCGATTGCTTTACTTGTCATTCAAAACCGTATTTTTCTATCAAACTTGCCCGGGTTCAGCAGCCGAGCTCAATGCTCAGATTCCCGCCAGAACGCGCAGATGCACACCCACGCTGCGGGCCAGCGCGTCTAAGTTGTAGCCCCCCTCCAGGCAAGACACGATGCGACCTTGCGCATGTTTGGCCGCCACATCCTTGATGCGCTGCGTCATCCACTCGTAGTCGGAGTCGACCAGACCGAGCTGCCCCAGGTCGTCCTCGCGGTGCGCGTCGAAGCCGGCCGAGATGAAAATCATCTCGGGCTTGAATGCCTCCAGCGCCGGCATCCACATCGATTCGATCAGCGCGCGGATCTCCGCTCCCTTGGTGTAGGCGGGCACCGGCACATTGACCATGTTCTCACCCTTGGGCACCGCGCCGTTATACGGGTAGAGCGGATGCTGGAAGATGCTCACCATCAGGACCCGGTCATCGCCGGCGATGATGTCCTCGGTGCCATTGCCGTGGTGCACATCAAAGTCAACAATGGCCACGCGCTGCAGCCCACGCACATCCAGCGCATAACGCGCCGCTACGGCAACATTGTTGAAGAAGCAAAAACCCATGCTTTGGTCGCGCGTGGCGTGATGGCCTGGCGGGCGCACGGCGCAAAAAGCGTTCTCGACGCCGCCATTGAGCACCATCTCGGTGGCCTGCACGGCCGCGCCCGCAGCCCGCAGCGTGGCCGCCCAGGTGTGCGGGCAGGCGACGGTGTCGGGGTCCACCGCACGCGACTCGCCGCTGCTTTCGCAGCCTCTGAGCAAATCGCCGATTTCGGCCACATAACCATGGGTGTGAGCGCGCTCCACATCGGCGAGATTGACCTTTTCGGCCTCAACGCGGGTCAGCGCCAAGTCGATGCCGGTAGCCAGCAACCAGTCATCGATCGCCGTCAGGCGCTGCGGGCATTCGGGATGGCCGGCGCCCATATCGTGCCGGCGGCAGTCGGGGTGGCTGAAGAAAGCAGTGGACATAGTTCTATCGTTTTCGCAGGGCCGCCCGCGCAGGCATGCCGCGCGGCCATTCCCCTCTTGTCTCAAGTTCTGGATCTAAGCCATAAGATGGGCCAATGAGTTCACATTCACTTCCCCAAATTTCGGCTCAACTAACAGCTCTACAGCAGCAGGTTAGCACGATCATCAAGGGCAAACGGACTCAGATCGCCGACTGTGTCGCCTGCTTGATCGCCGGCGGCCATCTCTTGATCGAGGATTTGCCCGGCGTTGGCAAAACAACGCTGGCCCATGCTTTGGCGATCTCGATGGGGCTGAAGTTTTCGCGCCTGCAGTTCACTTCCGACTTGATGCCGTCCGACCTGCTCGGCGTCAGCATCTATGAGCGCGATCAGGCCGGCGGTCGGGCCGATTTTGTGTTTCATCCCGGCCCGGTGTTTGCCCAGGTCTTGCTGGCCGACGAGATCAACCGGGCTGGCCCTAAGTCGCAAAGCGCGTTGCTGGAGGCAATGGAAGAAAAGCAAGTCAGCGTAGACGGCGTCAGCCATGCGCTGCCCCAGCCCTTTTTCGTCATCGCTACCCAAAACCCGAGCGAGCAGCTCGGCACCTACCCGCTGCCCGAGTCGCAGCTGGACCGCTTTTTGATGTGCATCTCGCTGGGCTACCCCGACCGCGCCGCCGAGCGCGAGCTGCTCAGCGGGCAAGACAGCCGGGTCGCACTGCGCGCCCTGCGCCCGCTGATGACGGCCGCCGACTTGCTGGTCGCGCAGGAGCTGGTCAGCGCCGTCCACGCCTCCGCTGCGCTGCTGGATTACTTGCAGGCCTTGATTGAAGCGACGCGCTCCGGGCAATGGTTCGCACAGGGTCTGAGCCCGCGCGCGGGCCTGGGCGTCTTGCGCGCCGCCCGCGCCCGCGCCTTGCTCGAGGAGCGCGACTTTGTCTCCCCCGACGATGTGCAGGCCATCCTGCCGCAGACGATTGCGCACCGCCTGAGCCCCAAGGCCGGCAGCGGGCGCGGCGCACGCGAACAGGTGCGGGCCATGATCGAAGCGATACAGCTGCCCTGAGATGAAGCCAGCTGATGGGTCCCGTTTGAGACAGCTTTGGCAAGGCTGGTGGGCGGCACGGCATCCGCTCAGTGACAGCCACCTGATGGGGCAGCGCAATATCTACATCCTGCCCAGCCGCCCCGGCCTGGCTTTTTGCGCCACCCTGGGCCTGCTGCTGCTGGCCTCGATCAACGATCAGCTCAGCCTGGGCTATTTGCTGACCTTTTTATTGACCGGCGCCGGCCTGGCCTCGATGCACAGCACGCATGCCAATCTGCGCGGCCTGAGCCTGGACCTCGCAGCGCCCGAGCCCGTCTTTGCCGGCGATGATGTGCGCCTGAACTTGCGCCTGCACAACAGCGGCGGCGCCCGCTACGGCATTGGTGTGCATGTGCAGGGCGGCCCGCGCAGCGAGATCGCCTGGACCGATGTGCCAGCCCAGGGGCATGCCGTCTTGGGCTTGCGCTTCGCCGCCAAGACTTGCGGCCGGCAGCCGCTGCCGACGCTGCAAATCGTCACCCGCTTCCCGCTGGGCTTGTTTCGTTCCTGGAGTGTGTGGCGGCCGGCCTCGATGGTCTGGATCTATCCGCAGCCGGAGCAGCCCGCGCCGCCCTTCCCCGCTCAGACGGAAGGCGGCTCAGGCCAGGCCCAGTCAAGCAGCGTCTTGCAGCGCGGCCAAGATTTCGAAGGCGTGCGCCAATACCGGCGCGGCGACTCGATGCGCCAGGTGCTGTGGAAAAAAGCCGCGCTGAGTCTGGCCCAGGCCGACTCAGGAGGCTCGCAGCTCTGGGTGCGCGAAACCCATGCGCCGGTCGCGCAAACACTGTGGCTGGATTGGCGTGACTGCGCCGGCCTGAGCGCCGAAGCGCGGGCCTCGCGCCTGTGCGCCTGGCTGCTTGCCGCCGAGCGCGCCCAAGCCCCTTGCGGGCTGCGCCTGCCCGGGGGCGAGTTGCCGCTTGAACTAGCGCCCAATCTGGGGCCCGAACATCTGCGGGCTTGCTTGCAAGCCTTGACGCTGCAAGTCAGCCCAAGCGGAGCACCGCGATGAACGCCGACGGCTCCAGCGGCAAGCAAGGGCGCCTTGATGCTTTTAGGAGTTTTGGGCGTTTTGAGCGTTTGGGCCATCTGAGCCGCGACAGCCGCGACACGCTGTTTCTGCTGGCCACCATCGCCGCCGTGGTCTTGCCGCACAGCGGGCATTTGCCGGCCTGGGCCGCCGCCATCACCGCGCTGATCTTGGCTTGGCGGGGCTTGCTGGCCTGGCGCGGCGCGGCGCTGCCGGGGCGCTGGGTCTTGGTCGCGGTCTTGCTGCTCAGCGCCGGCCTGACCTGGTTGACCCACCGCACGCTCTTGGGCCGCGAGGCCGGCATCACCATGCTGGTGATGTTGATGGCGCTGAAGACGCTGGAGTTACGTGCCAGGCGCGACGCCTTTGTCGTGTTCTTTTTGGGCTTCTTCCTGGTACTGACGCAGTTTTTCTACTCGCAGACCATGCTGACGGCAGCCTGGATGATTCTGAGCGTCTGGGCCTTGCTGAGCGCGCTGGTGCTGGCTCAGATGCCGGTCGGCACGCCCAGCTTGCGGCTGGCCGCCGCCCAAGCCGCGCGCAGCACCCTGCTCGGTCTGCCGGTGATGATTTTCTTGTTTGTGCTGTTTCCCCGCATCGGGCCGCTTTGGGGTATTCCGGCCGACTCGGTCGGGCGCACCGGCTTGTCGAACCAACTGGACTTTGGTGCGATGTCCGAGATTGCCAATGACGACAGCGTGGCGATGCGCCTGCGCTTTGCCGGCCCGCCTCCGCCGCCCTCGGCACGCTATTTTCGTGGCCCGGTACTGGGGCAGTTTGATGGCCGCAGCTGGCGCCAAACCACCATGGCTTGGCCGGGCCAGACCGACGCGCTGCGCGTCAGTGGCACGGCGCTGGACTATGAGCTGACGCTGGAGCCCTTGCGCAGCAGCGTGGTGCCGCTGCTGGAAATGAGCGGCGAGCCCGCCGGCAGCGAACGCCCGCTGGAAGATCTGACCCTGAAGCGCGCGCCCGAGCTGCAGTGGCTAGCGCCCCGGCCCATCACCGAGCGCCTGCGCCTGAACGCGCAGGTCTACCCGCACTTCAGCCATGGCCCGCTGCAGGCCAGCTTGGCGCTGCAAAACTATTCCGATCTGCCACCCGGCTTCAACCCACGCACGCTGCAATGGGCCGCCCAGCTCAGGCGCGAGGCGCGCTTCGCCCGCCTGGATGAAGCGGCGCTGGCCCCGGCGCTGGCAGCGGCCGTGTTGCAGCACATCGCCAGCGCCGACTTCATCTACACCCTGGCGCCGGGACGTTACGGCGAGGTCACGCCGCATCTGATCGATGAGTTCTGGTTCGACCGTCGGCTGGGCTTTTGCGAGCATTTCTCGGCCGCCTTTGTGGTGGTGATGCGGGCCATGGGCGTGCCCGCCCGCATCGTGACCGGCTTTCAAGGCATGGACGCACAGCCGCAGGACGGCTTTTGGATCGTGCGCAACAGCAATGCCCACGCCTGGGCCGAGTACTGGGCGCCGGGCCAGGGCTGGGTGCGCGCCGATCCAACGGCGGCGGTGGCACCCGAGCGGATTCAGATCGGCTTGGCGCTGCGCCCGCCGCCGGGTGTGTTTGCCGGCGCCTTCCAGGGCGCGCTCGGTCAGATCAGCCCGCAACTTTGGCTGTCGCTGCGGCGCGGCTGGGAGGTGCTGGAGAACCGCTGGCAGCAAGGCGTGCTGAACTACTCGCGCCAAAGCCAATTCGACCTGCTCAAGAGCGCTGGCTTTGCGGCTCCCGACTGGACCTTGCTGGGTCAGGTCAGCGCCGGTTTGATCGCGCTGGCGACGCTGCTGGGCACGGTTTGGTCGCATTGGCGTGCCCGGCCGCATGACGAATGGCGCCGCCAGAGCGGCCGCATCCTGCGTGAACTGCGGCGTTGGGGTCTGGACGAAGCCGGCCTGCACCAGGGTCCGCGACGCTGGGCCGAGCTGCTGAGCCAACGTCACGGCGCAGCCGCAGATCAGGCGGCAAGGATGTTGCTAGCCCTGGAAGCCGCACGTTATGGCCGGCGGGCCGAGGGCCGCCAAGCCGATGGGCGTCAAGCCGAGGGCAGGCGGCCCGCCAAGCTGGCCGACAAAATGGCCAAAGCATGGGCAAGGCGGCGCTGGCTGCGCGACTTCCGCGCCGCAGGCCGTATGCTGCGCGGCAAGATTCGCTAATCCACACCGATGTCCAAGTTCAACGCAGTCCTTTTTGTTCTCTGTGCCGCCCTGCTCTCGAACGCGCCCGCTGCCTGGGCCAAAGAAGCACATAAAGAAGCGCATAAGAAAAAACCCAAGCCGACCAAGTCCAGCAAGGTGCTGGACAAGGCGGCCCAGCCCTTCGGTGAACGCGCCGATGTGATGCGCTTTGGCGCCGAGTTAGCGGCCGAGCAAGGCTGGGACGCGCCGGCCCTGCAAGCGTTGTTGGCGCAGGCCAAGAGCGTGCCCGCCGTGCAGCGGCTGATCATGCCCGGCCCACCCGGCAGCGCGAAAGATTGGGGTGCTTACCGGGCGCGCTTTGTCGAACCGCGTCGCTTGCAGGCGGGCCTGGCGTTCTGGGAGCAAAACGCCGCCGCCCTGGCGCGCGCGCAAGAGCAGTACGGCGTGCCGGCCGAGCTGATCGTCGGCCTGATCGGCGTGGAGACCTTTTACGGCCAGATCACCGGCGGCTTTCGCGTCATCGACGCTTTGAGCACGCTGAGCTTTGACTTCCCCAGCGGGCGCAGCGACCGCAGTGCATTTTTCCGCAGCGAGTTGGTCGAGTTCCTCAAGCTCACCCGCCGCGAAGGGCTGGACCCGCTGAGCGTCAAAGGCAGTTTTGCCGGCGCCATGGGCTGGCCGCAGTTCATGCCCAGCAGCTGGAACAAGCATGCGGTCGATTTCGACGGCGATGGTCACATCGATCTGATGCAAAGCCCGGCTGATGCGATCGGCAGCGTGGCGCATTACCTGGCCAATTTCGGCTGGCAGCGCGGCATGCCGACCCATTACAGCGTCGCCCTGCCGGTAGAGACCTCGGCGCGCGCCAAGCTCTTGGCGCCCGACATCTTGCCCAGCTTCAGCAGCGCGCAATTGCAGGCGCTCGGCGCCCAGCCCTCCGAGGCTGCGCTAGCGCACAGCGGGCCACTGGCCGTGGTCGAGCTGCAAATGGGCGCGGCCGCGCCGGTGTATTGGCTGGGCAGCGAAAACTTCTATGCGCTGACGCGCTACAACTGGTCGAGCTATTACGCGATGGCCGTGATCGAGATGGGGCAGGCACTGCGCTTACTGCGGCAGGCCCGCTGAGTCTGGCAATTCGGTCGGCGCGCCCATGGGCTCCAACGGCGATTCATGAGACGAATCCACAGGTGGCTCAAGCAGCCGCGGCCACGGACCTTGCAGCTGCGCCTGTGCCTCGGGCTGCCAATGCCAGTAACGCCTGAATTGCTCGCGCTGACATTGCCCGCCCTTCACTCCATCCGGGCCGCTGCGCCAGCGCCAGGCGCCGCATGCGGCCGAGCTCACGATCTCGATATCGCGGGCCTGGTAGCGCGCCAACACGGCCGGCGCCGGGTGGCCAAAACGGTTGCGATAGCCGGCCTGCACCAAGGCCCAGCGCGGCGCCACCGCGTCCAAGAACGCCTCGGTGGAGGAGGTTTTGCTGCCATGGTGGGGCACCAGCAAGACCTCGCTGCGCAGGCCGCCGGCCGGTGTGCGCAGCATCAAAGCCAGCTCCTGCGGCGCTTCCAAATCACCCGTCAGCAGCGCGCTGTGGCCCGAGGCCGAAGTCACCCTCAAAACGCAGGACATGGCATTGCTTTTGAGCGTCAGCTGATAGTCCGCGTCCACCGGGTGCAAGACCTCGAAGCGCACACCGTCCCACACCCAGCTTTGGCCGGCCGCACAGCGCCGGGCCGCCACGCTGCCCGCCAGCAAGGGATGCGCGGCTTCGAGCGAGCTGCTCAGCGCTGCCACCGGCATGCCGGCCAGCAACGAGCCGGCGCCGCCGGTATGGTCGCTGTCGCGGTGGCTGAGCATCAAGAGGTCCAGGCGGCTCACGCCCGAGGCCAGCAGCAGCGGCAAGAGCACGCGCTGCCCGGCATCCGCGTCGGGCCCATAGGCCGGGCCACTGTCATAGAGCAGCTGATGCTCGGCGGTCAGCAAGAGCACGGCCGTGCCCTGGCCGATATCGGCCGCCAAGAGCTCGAACTCACCCACCGGCGGGCGCGCGGGCGCCGGCCACAACATCGGCGCCAGCATAGCCAGCCCCATAGCCCGCAGGCGCAGCGGCAGCGGCAAGACCAGCAGCACGCCGCCCAGAAGCCCCAGTGCCTGCGCCCAGGCCGGCGCCACCGGCAGCATCCAGACGGCGAAGGGCCAGCTTGCCAAGCCGTGCAAGTAAGCCATTAACAACTGGACCGCCCATTCGGCCAAGCGCCAAGCCACGGGCAGCAAGGCGCCCAGCAGGGCCAAGGGCGTGATGACGAAACTCACCAAGGGAATGGCCAGCACATTGGCCAGCAGACCGACCAAGGAGATTTGTTGAAAAAACAGCAAGCTCAGGGGGGCCAAACCGCAGGTGGCTACCCATTGATTACGCAGGCCGGCGCGCAGATGCGCGCGCCAGCCCTGCACGGGTGCTTGCTCCGCCCCACCGGCCATCAGCAGGCCCACGGCCACAAAAGACAGCCAAAAGCCCGCCTGGCCGACGGCCCAGGGGTCGATCAGCGTGACCACCCAGGCCGAGATCAACAGACACAACGGCCAAGGCCAGCGCAGGCTCAGGCTGCGCAGCAGCGCCAGCGTGATCAGCATCCAGACCGTGCGCTGCGCCGGTACACCCCAGCCCGAGAACAGCGCATAGGCCAGCGCCGCCGCCACGCCGCCCCAGCGGGCGACATTCGGCGCCGGCCAACGCAGGCACAGCCCAGCACTGCGCCGCCACAGCCAGCCCAGCAGGCCCTGCATGCCCCAGGCAAACATGGTCACATGCAGGCCGCTGACGCTGAGCAAGTGACTGACACCGGTGAGCCGGAACAGCGCCCAGTCGCGCTTGGAGATGGCCGCCTGATCGCCCAAGCTCAAAGCCGCCAGAATGCCCGCATGGGCGGGCTCATGCACGCGCCGCTGCAAGGCCTCGCGCAGGTCCGAGCGCAGCGCGTCCAGCGACCACCAAGGTGCTGCAGCCAGCCGCAGGCCGCCGCCGGGCCGCACCACGCCGCTGGCCCGCAAGTCTTGCTCGAACATCCAGAATTCAAAGTCGAATGCATGCGGGTTCATCAGCCCATGCGGGCGCTTCAAGCGCAGCAGCAATTGCCAGCGCTCGCCGGCCCGCAGCGCTGGCGGCGCCGCATCCTCGCTGGCCGCATACCAGGCCAGCGCCAAGCGCGGCGGCAGCGTCAACGGCGGGTCTTTCACGCTGGCCCCGGCAAAAGCCTGCTCCGGCTCAAAGGCAAAGCGCCAACCGGGTGCTCCGAACATGCCCTGCGTGGCGCTGGGTAAATTGCTGACGCGGCCCTGCACCAGCACGTCGCGCCCCTCCCAGGCCTCGGGCAAAAGCTCGCCCAAGCGCAGCTCGGCCCGCCATGCGGCTTGGGCAAAGGCCAACAATGCGGCAGCCAAGGTGACGCACAGGGAAGCCCAGGTCACGGTACTTAGCCCAGCAATGGATTCGCCGCCGACCACGCGCACGCTGCGCAAAGCCAAGCCCGCTGCAAACACCATCGCCAGCAACAAGGCGGCGTATTCACCCGCGCTGGGCAGGCGGGCCGATTGCTGCAACAAGCAAAGGCCCAACAGCCAGCCCATGGCCGGGAGGGCCAGATGGAAGGACTCAGAATGGGGTGCCGGATGGGGCATGTCGGATCGCCTTGCTCACGGGCCAGCGCGCGCGAGGCGCTTGGCTCGGTGTAGGATGCGCGCCACCTGATCCTAGCGATAGGCTGGCCGCAATACCAGTGCGCCAGCCCAGCAAGACCCACCAAGCAACACCAAGCAAATACAGCGAGCCCACCATGACTACCAGCCCCATCTATAGCAAGCTTGCGACCCTGGGTATCACGCTGCCACCCCTGGCGGTGCCGGCTGCAGCCTATGTGCCCTTTGTGCGAACCGGCAATCTGATCTTCATCTCCGGCCATCTGGCCAAGCAAGACGGCAAAGTCTGGGTCGGCCAACTCGGCCGTGATGTGGACACCGCCACCGGCAAAGCCGCCGCGCGCGCCATCGCCATCGACCTGATGGGCACCTTGCACGCCGCTGTCGGCGACTTGAGCCGCATCACCCGCATCGTCAAGGTGATGAGCTTGGTCAACAGCACGCCGGACTTCACCGAACAGCATCTGGTCACCAATGGCTGCTCTGAACTGTTGGCCGAGGTCTTCGGGCCGCAGGTCGGCGCCCATGCCCGCAGCGCTTTCGGTGTTGCACAAATCCCGATGGGCGCATGCGTTGAGATTGAGCTGATCGCTGAAGTGGCGGCCGACTGATGTTTCTGCAGCGCTCCAAGTTCCCGGCCCAGGCGCTCGCCGCCATCTTCTTCGCCAGTCTCGCCGCCGTTGCCGCCGCCTTGGTGGCCCAACACGCCTTCGGGGTCAAGCCTTGCCCCTGGTGCGTGATGCAGCGCGGCGTCTTCTTGTTGATCGCCTTGGTGGCAGGCCTGACCTGGCTGCTCAAAGGCATGCGCCCGGTGCGCAGCGCCGGCCTGCTCTTGACCGCTGTGCTGGGTGCGGCGGGCGTCGCGGCGGCGGTGTTTCAGCATGAAGTCGCCTCCAAGCTGGCATCTTGCGATATGACTTTTGCCGATAGGCTGCTGAGCGCGCTTGATCTGGAAAACCTGCTGCCCTCGGTCTTCATGGTGACGGCCTCGTGCAGCGAAGCGGCTGCCTACCGCTTGTTGGGCCTGCCCTACGAAATCTGGAGCGGCCTGCTGTTTGCGGCCATCAGCTTGGTCTGCTTGATCTCGCTGAAGAAGCGCTGACCCAGGTCAAAGCCTGCCGCCCGGTGGCCGGCTACGCTCGCGGCTTCCCGAATGAGGCTACCCGCATGCAAGCGACCCGCACACCCCAAGACGATCACGCCCCCACATCCGCCCAGGTCTTGATCGTCGGCGCCGGCCCGGCCGGCCTGAGCATGGCTTGCGCGCTGGCCGATGCAGGCATCTCCAGCTGCGTGCTGGAAGCCAGCAGCTTGGCCGCCCTGCAGGACCCGGCCGAGGATGGCCGCGAAATAGCCCTGACGCACAAGGGTATCGCCATCCTGCAAGGCCTGGGCCAATGGCAAGACTTGCCGGCGGCCGAGATCGCGCCGCTGCGCCGCGCCCATGTTTTTGATGGCGACGGTCTGGGCGACCCACTCGCCTTTGACGCCCAAGGTTCCGACCGCGAGGTCTTGGGGCAGTTGGTGTCCAACCATTGGCTGAGGCGTGTGGCCTATCAGGGTGCTTTGAAGCGTGCAGCGCTGATAAGCATTCGCGCCGACAGCCGGGTCGCCGGCATTGAGCTAGGTGCGCAAGCCGCAAGCGTCAGCCTGGCCAGCGGTGAGCGCTTGACGGCCCAGTTGCTGATTGCCGCTGACAGCCGCTTCTCCAACATCCGCCGCCAAGCCGGCATCGGCGTGGAGATGCGCGACTTCGGCCGCAGCGTGATCGTTTGCCGCATCCAACACAGCCAGCCCAACCAAGGCATTGCGCTGGAGTGTTTTCACTACGGCCACACGCTGGCCATACTGCCGCTCAATGGTGATTGCAGCTCGCTGGTGCTGACGCTGCCGGCCGATCGCGCAACGGCCATGATGGCCTGGGACGAGACGCAGTTCATGCATTGGGTGAGCACCGAACTGCGAGGCCGCCTGGGCGAAATCGAGCCGGTCGGCGCCCGACACCTCTACCCTCTGGTCGCCACCTACGCGCACCGCTTTGCCGCCCAGCGCCTGGCCTTGGTCGGCGACGCGGCAGTCGGCATGCACCCGGTCACGGCCCACGGCTATAACTTCGGCTTGTATGGGGTGGAGCTGCTGGCGGGCCTGCTGGGCGCGGCCAAGAAAGCCGGGCAAGATCTGGGCGCAGCCGCCACTTTAGAGCGTTACGCCAGCGCACACAGGCGCAACACCTGGGCGATCTATCAAGGCACCAATGCGGTCGTGAAGCTCTTTACCGACGAACGCCCTGCCGCGCGGCTGCTGCGCCGCAGCGTGCTGCAAATGGCCCAACATCTGCCGCCGCTGAAGGCAGCGATCAGCGCCCAGCTGACCGGCCGCCGGCCGGGGCTTTTGGGCCAGTTTCAAAGCTTGATGCGGGGCTGATCATTCGCCGCGCACCACGCCCTCACGGCGTGGGTCGGCACCGCCCAGCCAGCCGCCGCCGGCCGCTGCTGGCCGGCGCATGATGGCTTGCAAGCCACTCGTCAGGTCTCGCTCCAACACCTCGTGGCCGAGGGCGCGCAGGCCGGCCGCCGTGCTGGCCGGGAACAAGTCGCTCTCCAGCAGCGTGGGGCCATTGAAGGCGCCGAAATTGGGCAGCGCAATCGCCTGCTGCACATCCAGGCCCCAGTCATGGGTGGCGACCAAGGTCTTGGCGACGTAGTGAATGATGGCGGCGCCGCCAGGCGATCCCAAGGTCATGGCCAAGCGGCCATCCCGACGGTCAAAAACCAAGGTCGGCGCCATGCTGGAGCGCGGCCGCTTGCCCGGCTCCAGGCGGTTGGCCACCGGCTGCCCGCTAGCGTCGCGCGGGTTGAGGGCGAAATCGGTCAACTGGTTGTTGAGCAAGAATCCACCCCGCAGCCCGGTGCCGCCGTCGCTCATGATGCGGGCACCAAAAACCGTCTCAATCGTGGTCGTCATCGACACCGCGCGCCCCTCGGCATCGATCACGCTGATGTGGCTGGTGCCATGCTCGGGCTGCGCGCCTTGCGGGGCATAGGCCGTCTTGAGCTGGCCGGGCTGACCGGCCTTGGCCACGCCGCTGCTGCGCGGGCCGATCAGCAGCGCGCGCTGACGCAGGTAGTCGGGCGCCAACAAGCTGGCCCAGTCGCCTGCGGGTGCGGCGACAAAATCGGGGTCGGCCACATACTGCGCGCGGTCGGCAAAAGCCAAATTGGCAGCTTGCGCGTAAAGGTTGAGCCAAGCGGCATTGGGCAGGCCGCTGGCGTCCAGCGCCTGGGCCGCGTTTTGCTGCGCCGTCATCCCAAGCATCTGCATCACCGCGATATGCCCGGAGGAAGGCGGCGGGAAGCCGCAAACGCGCCAGTATTCACGCCAATCGGTGCAGATCGGTTCGCGCAGCTTAGGGCTGTAGCCGGCCATATCGGCCTCGCTCAACAGCCCCGGGTTGCTGGCATGGCCGCGCACGCGGCGCACGATGTCGGCAGCGACCGGGCCGCGCACAAAAGCTTCGGAGCCCCCCTTGGCCACCATCCGCAAGACCTCAGCCAACGCGGGATTGCGCAGCAGCGTGCCCACAGGCAGCGGCGCGCCCTTCGCGTCGAAAAAATAGGCCAAGGCCTGCGGGTCGGTCTTGATCTGCGGGTCCATCACCAGCATCTGATGCATGCGCGCGCTCAGCTCAAAGCCGTTTTCGCTCAGCCGAATCGCCGGCTCAAACAGCCGCGCCCAGGGCAGCGCACCGTACTTGCGATGCGCCTGCTCCAGCATGCGCATGAGGCCCGGCGTGCCCACCGAGCGGCCGCCGACCACCGCCTGGGTGTAGCTCATCGGCTTGCCATCGGGCTTGAGAAACAGGCCCTCACCGGCGGCGGCCGGCGCGGTCTCGCGCCCGTCAATCGCAGTCACTTGCTGGCCGTCCCAATGCATCAAAAACGCGCCGCCGGCAATGCCGCTGGACTGCGGCTCGACCAGGGTGAGCACCAGTTGCACGGCGATCGCGGCATCCAGCGCGCTGCCGCCGGCCCGCAGCATCTCGTAGCCCGCATCTGCGGCGAGCGGATTGGCGGCCGCCACCGCAAAGCGCTGCATGCCCCAAGCCGGCTTGTGCGTCCAGCCGCTGGGGCCTTCGGGTTGCTGGGGGATGGCGGCCGCGTGACTGACATCTTTTGCCGGGTTCGCAAAAGGCTGCGGCGCTGAAGCGCAAGCGGCCAGCAGCAAGGCAAGCGAAGCGGGCAAGAGCCTTGGCCCTAAGTCGAGTGAAAAAAAGGTTTTCATCAGTAATTTGAAACGCTGCTAATGCGCCTGCGCATGGTAGTCCGCTCACCATGCCCGAGAACTAAGAACTTGTCCATGCGCAACCGGCCTCAAACCCGCAGCCCAAAGCGACTGCGGTATTCACGCGGCGTCAGCTGGGCCCAGCGTTTGAAAACCTTGCTGAAGGTCGATACATCCTCGTAGCCGCAGCGCAGCGTGATGTCTTGCAGGGATAGTGCTGTGGCCTCCAGCAAGCCGCGCGCACGCTCTACCCGCAACTGCTGCACATACTGAATCGGCGTGCAGCCCTGTACCGCGTGGAAGCGGCGCAAAAGCGTGCGTGGGCTGGTGTTGCAGTGAGCGGCCAGCTCGGGCAGCGTCCAGCTCTCGGCCAGGCGCTTGCTAAGCCAGCTGCGTGCGCGCTCGATCAAGACATGACCCTCGCCAGCCATCATCGCGCGGGCGACGTACGGCGCTTGCGACGCGCGCTGCGCGTCCATCACCAGCACACGGGCCGTTTGCTGGCGCAAATCAATGCCGCCAAAGTGGCCAATCAGATGCAAGCTGAGGTCGAAGTAAGAGGTTACGCCGCCGGACGTGAGCAGGCCACCGTCCTGCACCAAGAGCTGATCGGCCACCAGCTCGACCCCTGGGAAGCGGCTGCGGAAGTACGGGCTCAACCACCAGCTGGTGGTGGCACGGTGGCCGTCCAGCAGGCCGGCAGCGGCGGCTAAAAAGGTGCCGGAGCAAGCAGCAGCAATCCATGGCAGCTCCGGACCCACCTCGCGCAGCGCCTGCAACTCCGCGCCGCAGTCCGCCAAAACCGTCTCCAGCTCGGCGACCGTTGCGTGATAGATGCCGGGCAGCAGCAAGACGTCGGGGAGGCTGCCTTGCAATACAGGCTGGCAAGCAAAACTGAGCCCACCGACGCTGAGCAGCGGCTCGCTGCGCGCCGTCAGCCAGTCCAGCTCAAAGCGCAGCCGCTGGCGGGCCGGCTGCAGCTCGGCCAGGGTATTGGCGATGCGAAACACATCGGCCGCCCCCACCGCTGCACTGGGCAAGCAGCCCGGATAAACCAGGATGCCAACGCGAATCACCCGGGCAGCGGCCATGCTTTGTCCAAAAATGCCATAGAAACGTCATTTTAGCCACTACCGCACTTTGCCAGCCGGGCCGACACTGCAGCTTGCAAACTCTGAAAGCACACGGCATGAACCCGACCGATCTGACTTCACTCAGCCCCTCACTGGCGACCCTGCCCGCCCTGCCCGCCCTCGTTGCGGCCTTGGTGGCCTTGTTTGCCAAGACCACACTGACCAGCGTTTTGCAGGTGCTGGCCCGTCTGCGCGCCGGTGTGTTTCCAATTCCCGAGGACGCCCGCCTGCTGCGCAAGAAACAGGCCGACGCCGAGGCGCCCTTTGTGCGCCGCTGCGCCAATGTCTGGCGCAATGACACCGAGAACCTGCCGCTCTTTTTTGCTTTGGCAGTTGCCTATGTGCTTTTAGGAGCTTCGGCCGAGGCCGCCCGCTTGCTGTTCGGCAGCTATGTGCTGCTGCGCTACGCCCACAGCGCTGTTTTCTTGCTGGGCCTGCAGCCTTGGCGCGCCTTGCTGTACCTGAGCGGCATGGCAGTGTGCTGGGTGATTGCGTGGAAGTCGCTGCTGTTGGCAGGCTTGATGGGCTGAATATCCCAGAGAAGGTTCGCGAAGTGACGGCTCAGGCTCAGGCTCAAGCTCAGACTCTGAGGCACAAGCGCAGCAGCGAAGACCCGGCATTGGGATTCACGTATCAAGCGGCGCCAAAGCCAGCATCGCTGCCCGCCTAGCCGTATCGGCATCCAACTGGGGCATCAGCCAGAACATGCCAGGGATCCTGTTCTTGGTGTGGCAGGACACATGCTGTCCGCCCTGAACCTGCACACACCAGGCCAATGGCGTCCGAGATTTCCCCTGCCCTCGCTCGGACTGCCAGCGCATGTAGGGGATCACTGCCCAGGTTTGACTCTCCCCACCTCGATGCCAGGTGACGTTGCCACTATGCCGGCTGTTTATGGTCAAGCGTTGGGTGCCGTCAGGTCCCTCGTGTGAGCAAGTCAGCACGGGAGAAGTAGCAGCGTCCTGAACCGTGACGTTGAGTGCATGCTCGCTGGCCATTTCTTCTCGCCGTTCACAACGCCAGGCTTGCGACTCCCCACCCGCTGGCGTGAAGCCAAATCCGTAACGGACGACACGGTACTCCTTGCGCGCGCCCCCGCCCAAAGGACCCAGGCCAATATTCCATGAGTCCGTGACCGTGCTTGTGCTGTAGCCGCCCTGCAGCACAAGAAGGTGCTGGCATGCGCTGTACTGTGTGCGCCCTTGGGCGACGCTCTGTCGAATTTCGCAAGGCTGAGCCTGTTGTTGAACATCTTCCGGCAGGAGCACTTGGATAGGGCCTGTGGACTGGCAGCCGTACAGCAATGCCAGGGCGGCGAGCCCGCCTGACCATAGACACAAGGAATAAGTAGAGCTTGTTGCGGGAATGCGCGTCATGGATTGATTCGCGAAAAAAATTAGGGGACCGGGCGCAAAAGCACAAAGGATGTCACCCGATTGATCGGCCGCTTGCCGCCCGTGCAAGCTTTGGGTAAAGCAGGTCCGTTCCGGGCACATTATTGCCGCTCACTCTGCGAGTCCGAATGAATGGAACTGGTCGATCGCGGGAGCACGGCGAAACGGCAGCAAAGAGCGCTGCAGTTGCCGAAGTCGGACCGAAAGGACGCTACCTTGGCCCAGCGCGCCTCCCTTCGGCTGGCTTCCGTGTCTGCCGGCCGCCTTACTCTGACGACAAGTCGTGCCAGGCCGGGCTGAGTATTTCGCGCCATTCAGGCTCGCGCAAGACGAACAAGGCGGCCAGCCCCAGCTCGGCCGCCAAGGCCGGCCCGGCGAGCGGCCCCAAAACCAGCAAGGCGGTGGCCCAAGCGTCGGCCAAGCAGCAACTGGCATGCAGCACGCTGACGCTGGCCAGACCATGCTTGATGGGCTCGCCACTAAGCGGGTCAAGCGTGTGCGAGCGGCGCCGCCCCTGCGCGTCGATAAAGCTGTTGCGATAGTCGCCGCTGGTGGCCACCGCCAAGCCGTGCAGGGCCAGCGCCGTGTCCCTCAAACCAGAGGCGCCGGGCACGGACTCCAACTGAACCCACCAGGGTTGGCCATTCGGTTTGAGGCCGGCGCCGCGCAACTCGCCGCCGATCTCGACCAGATGGTGTTCGAGGCCACAGTCCCGCAAAAACTCCGCCAATCGGTCAACGGCAAAGCCCTTGGCGATGCCGCACAAATCCAGCTCCAAGCCGCCCGGCTGCAAGACTTCCCATTCGCCGGCGCCTGCTTCACGCAGGCTCAGGTCTTGCCAGCGATTTTGACCTCGCCGCCCACTTGCGTCGGCCGGCGCCACAAAGCCGGGTTCCTCATGGCGGCGCCCGGCCCCAAAACCCCAGGCTCGCACCAAGGCCGCCGCCGTGGGATCAAAAGCGCCGCCGCTGGCCCGCGCCACGGCCAGCGCCTCGCCCAAGACCCGGGCGCAAACGCCGCTCAGCGAGACCCAGCTGCCGGCCTCAGCGCGGCCAAAGCGACTCAGATCCGAGTCGGCCTCCCAAGGGCTCATGCGCGCCACCACCTCGGCCAGCCTGGCTTCCAAGCCGCGCCGCAGTGCGCTGCAGTCCAGCCCACACGGCGCGTAGAACTTGACTTGCCAACTGGTGCCCATGCTCAAGCCGTCAAGCGCATAGAGCTGCTCACCCAAGGCCGGCGTAGCCGGATCGATTTGCGCCGGCACAAGCACCCGCCGCTCGAACATGGTCTGCATCGCGGAACTACTTGGGCAGCACCTCAAAGGTGGCGCTGTAACGATAGCGCCTGGCCTGCTGATCCCCCTTGGCGGCCACCTCATGCCCCAGGCCCAGCCAATAGCGGCCTGGCTCGGGCCAGGTGATGGCCAGCTCACCCTGTGCGTCGGTCTTCAGCGTCAGCTCGCCGAGCTTGTAGCGATAGCGGCTGCCGCCTCGCAGCACCGTCACGGTGGCATCCGGCAGGGGCTGCCCGTCCAGCAGCAGTCGCAGTCGCGAGCTGTCGCCATTGGAAAGGTCGGTGACGGGCGTCAAGGCCTGCAATTCCAAACCCTGTTTGGCGGGCTGGAATGGCGGCAGGCCGGCCCGCTCTTTGCTGACAAAGGTTTCGCTGACCATCCAGGTGCGCGTCACTTGCAAGTCCTTGGCCTCAGCCGGGATCTGCGCAGACAGATCAGCCGGCTTGCCCCGCCAGCGTTTGGTTTCCTCACCCAGTTTGTAACTGGCGAACACTGACTCGGCGCTATTGCTGACCCGGTAGGTGCCGGGCTGCTCAAGCTTGATCTCAAAGCTGGTGCGGTTGCGGGCCGTGACGGGGGCTTCGGGCTTTAGCGGCTTGCCGTCTGGGCCTAGCACCAAGACCTCGCCCAGTTGCAGGCCAATTTCATACTCGAACAACTCCTCCGAAGCGACCGCATCAATATTGACCAGCGTCGCCTTGCCGCCGGCGGCCGCATCAATATGCGCGGATTGGGGCAATAACCAAGTGCGGTGAGCATCGGCCGCGCCGGCCGCGCTCAGCAGCAAACAGGCCAAGCCAAGGGCTGTGATGGATAGTTTCATATGTATTCCCCTCAAGGTTTGACCGACAAAGACAAGGCGCCCAACTCATGCTCACCTTGCGCGCCGAACTGCACCGCCGAGCTAATCGGTAACTGCAGCGGCAAACGCTGGACCTCGCGGCCGCCTCCTTCGCGGGCCACTTCCACCACGACTTCATACTTGCCGGCGGGAAGCGCAGCCAGGCTCTTGCTCAGATTGAGCTTGTGCTCGCCCACCGCTCGGGTGGCGCCGCTGACCCCGTCCAATGGGATGCTCAAATCGCGCCCGCTTTTGCGCCACCACTGGCGCAGATCGGGCAGCCATTTGGCACCGGCGTTATTGGCTTTTTTCTGGTCATACCAGACCGCCAAGCTGATGGCCGGCTCCCCGGCACGCTCGGCCCAGACGGCCACATAGGGCCGGTGGTATTCGGCCACATTCAGACGCGGCAACTCCAGGCTGAGCTGGGCTTCGGCGGCCCAGGCGGGCAGCACGGCGCCAGCACTGGCGAGCAAGACCGTGTAGGAAAAAAGTTTGTTTTGCATAGAAAAATTCAATGAACAAATATGAGCAATAAAGCGACCGGCAGCAGCAAACCAGCGGCCACCAAGGGCCAGACGCTGGGCCGTTTGGCCGCGTGCATTTTCAAAATCAGCAAACCGGTGATCGCGAACAGCAGGCTGGCGACGGCAAACAGGTCGATGAACCAGCTCCACACCGGGCCGGTGTGGCGACCTTTGTGCAGATCATTCAAATAGGCCACGCCGCCGCGCTCGCTGCGCTCGAATTCGGCCTCGCCACTGGGCAAGGCGATCCGCAACCAGGCGTCGCCGCCGGGGCGCGGCAAGGACAGATAGAGCTCGTCCGGCGCCCATTCGGCCAACAAGCCTGCCGTCTTGAAACCCCATTGCTCCCTCAACCAATGCTGCAAGGGAGGCGGCAACTCGGCCTTCTGCGCACCCGAATGCGCAGCCACCAGCGTGGCCCGCAACACCGCGTCCGGCAACTGCGCCTGTCCGCTCGAAATCCTCGCCTTGGATTCAAATAGACCGGCGTTGTTCAGCGTGAGGCCCGTGACGCTGAACATCAGCAGCGCCACCAGGCTTATCGCGCTGCTGACCCAATGCCACAGATGCAGTTGCTTCAGATAGGCGGCCCGGCTCTTGAGCTGCGTTTTGCTGGCAGCGGCGTCGGTCGCGATGTAGGCGGAGGCATTGCTCATGTCTCGGCCCATTGCCGCAAGAGGTTGTGATAGTGGCCACTCAAGCTCACAGCCTCGTCGATCTCGCCGAAACGAGCGCGCAGGCTTTGAATGCTTTGATCGAGCTGGTAGAGCATGGTGCGGCGGCCGTCATCGCGCACCATGCTCTGGGTCCAGAAGAAGGCCGCGATGCGCTCGCCGGAAGTGACCGGCAGCACCTGATGCAAACTGGTCGAGGGATACAAGACCAAGTCGCCCGCAGGCAACTTGACCTCATGGCTGCCATAGCTGTCCTGCACCACCAGCTCGCCGCCCTCGTACTCGCCGGGCTCGCACAGGAACAGCGTGCTGGAGACGTCGCTGCGCAGCGGCTGCGAGCTGCCCAACTGGCTCATCACCGCACCGTCCACATGAAGGCCGTAATGCTCGCCGCCTGCATAGCGGTTGAACAAAGGGCTGAGCATGCGCAAGGGCAAGGCGGCCGAAAAGAATTGCGGGTGGGCACTCAAGCGCTGCTGGATCAGCTGACCCAATTCGACCGCCAGCGCCGAGCCGGGCTTGAGTTGCTGATTGCGCTTGACCTGCGCGCCCAAAGCGCCGACGGTGGCCCGGCCATCACCCCACTCGCCCTCGGCCAGCAAACGCTGACGAAACTCGCTCACTTCGGCGGCACTCAGCACGCCCTGGATATGCAGCAACATGGTCGCCCGCCCTCCTCTTCCGTCTATCCCAGATCAGTACTTGACGTTCAGTGCCAAGCTCATGCTGCGCGGCGCGCCAAGCGTGAAGCGATTGCGCCCGCTATTGACCGAGGCTAGATAGAATTTGTCCGCCAGGTTGGCCACATTGAACTGCAGGGCCAGGTTCTTGTTGATCTCGTAGGCCGCCATCGCGTCAAACACCCAGTAGCTCGGGATGCCATCAATGCCGACCACCGGCGCCGCGCCGTTGTTGACCTGCGTGGTCTGACTGGCGGTGTAGCGTGCGCCGCCGCCCAGGCTCAGGCCTTGCATCAGGCCTTCGGCCACGCGGTAGTTGACCCAGGACGTAAAGCTCAGTTTCGGCGTGTAGACCAGCTGAGCGCCGGTCTGCACGTCGACCTGGCCGGGCACGACCGTGACGGCCTCATTGACCTTGCTGTCCATCCACACCAGACCGGCCTGCAGTTGCAAGTTGTTCGACACCGCGCCCGCCGCACCCAGCTCCAGGCCCTTGACCGTCTTCTTGCCGTATTGCGTCACTTCTCCGGTGGCGCTGCCGGCGCGCGCCAGCTCGTTCTCGTTTTGCGAGCGGAACAAAGCGGCCGTCAACAGCAATTGCTTGTCGAGCATGTCCCATTTCGTGCCCAGTTCCAGATTATTGGCCTGCTGTGGTTTCAAGTTAGGCGCATTGATGCTGACCGCGCCGGTGTCGGCACTGGGGGTCGCGCTGCTCAGTGCGAAGTTGTCGCTGCCGGGCGGCTTTTGCGAGGTAGCGTAAGACAGGTAGACGCTGCCGTTCTCGCTCGGCTTGAACAGCAGACCCAGCTTGCCGCTGAGCAGCGTGTCGCTGTTCACCAAAGCACTGGCCGCGACCGCTGGGGTCGAGGTGGCGGGAATGCTGGTGTACTCGCTGCGGAAACGCTCGGCGCGCAGGCCCGCGCTGAGCTGCCAGCGCTCGCTGAGATCCAAGGTGTCGAACAGAAAAGCGGCGGCGGTCGTGGTCTCGCCGGCCGTGCTGGCGCCGTTACGGGTCAGCGGGGCGAACTTGTCGTTGACCGATGGCGCATACAAATTGGCGCGATCACCGGCGATGTTGACATAGGCAAAGCCCGCAGTGTTCTGCTTTTCATGCGTCAGCTCGACGCCGGTGCTGATGCTGTTCTTGAGGCCGGCAAGCGTGAAGGCGCTGTTCAAGCTGGTCTGGTTGGCCAGAATCTGGTTGCGCTGATCGCGGCCCAGGCGGGCGCGGCCTACCGTCCAGGCTGCCGGTTTGGCGGCGTCGCCGATGATGGACCAATTGCCGGGCGTGCTGCTGATGATGATGTTCGTCAGGTTCAGATCCTGCTGGGTGCGGCCAAAGCGCGAGATATTGCGCAGGCTGGTGCCCGGCGCAAAGTCATGCTCCAGCAACAGGGTCAACATATCGGCTTGCGTGTTGTCGAAATCGTCTTTGCTGCCGTAGAAATTGCTGCGCTCAACCGGCTTGATGCCCGAGGCCAACACTCCGCCCACCGGCGGCTTGGCATTGGCACCGGCCAGATCCTTGAAAATCAGCTGATTCGTCCAGCCCATCAGGCCCACACCGGGGATGCCGCCATCGGGAATCGCATCCTGATCGACATGTAGATAACTCAGCGTGGCGCGAGTGGCCGTGCCCAGCCCCAAGGTCAAGGACGGTGCCACGCCCCAGCGATTGCGCTCGAGCACATCGCGGCCCTCTACATTGCCACGGTCGCTGAACACATTCAGGCGCAGCGCCGCGCCGGGCAATCCAATATCCAGTTTCTTGTTCAGATCGGCCGTCACCCGCACGCGGCTGCCGCTGGACACTTGGGCCGAGCCTTCGGCAAAGTCCCGTAACTGCGGCTTCTTGCTGACCATATTGATGAAACCATTCGGCGAGCCGCGGCCGTTGTCCGCGCCGCTCGGGCCCTTGACCACTTCGACCGACTCGACATTGAAGGTGTCGCGGGTGATGCCGCCGAGATCGCGCACGCCGTCCACAAAGATATTGGCGCTGGCGTCGAAGCCGCGCATGAAGACGGTGTCACCGGTATTGGTGTTGCCGTTCTCGCCCAGCGTGAAGGTGATGCCGGGCGTGTTGCGCAGCGCCTCGCTCAAGGAAGATGTGCCCTGCTGCTGAATCAGCTCTCGGTTGATCACGGTGACGGTCTGCGGGGTGTCCAGCAACGGCTTGACAAACTTGGGCGAGGAGGCCGTCTCGGCCTTGAACTCATTCTCAACCACGGCCTTGGCCTTGGCGCGCACCACCGGCAGCGCGGTCTCGGCCGAGTCTGCAGTTGGCGTCTGCGCCCATGCGCCGAGCGGCAGCGTTAGCGCCAGCAAGGCCGCGCTGGCGACTGAGGAAGAAGAAGAAGAAGAAGAAGAAGCGGATGAAACGCAGGCCGGCATGGCCGCGTGCTTGCGGCTCTTGATGAAAGACATTGAGGAACACTCCAGGGATCGAATTGGATTTCTTCGAGCGCGGGCGCGGCGCCGCTTTTCTTTTTGCGTGCGCGCCTTACCTGGGGATAACCTGGGTCTACTCTGCGACAGACGCAAATGATAACAGTTCTTATTTGCATGCGCAATTTTTCAGGCCTACAGGTCTCTGCCAAGTTCGGGGCTTTTCGCATGGCTGTATGTCCCCCGCGCGCGAAGAAACAGCCCAGCAATAAATCCGCCCGCGCGCACAGCGCCCAAACACAGCTTGGCCACCTTGATCGGCGAAGCCCCATGGCGTGAAAAATTCCACCCTTGGGCGCTTGAGGCAAGCAAGCACCCACCGCAAGACTGATTTGCCCCTCAAGTCGCGACCAGGCCCGGCCGAAGAGCGCACATCCGTCGCCCCGCGCTCGGCCAAAGTGGCCTGGCAGACAAGCTGCGGTGCCCGCGTATTTTTCGAACCCTAAGAAGCCAACTTGCCGGATTTCAAACAAGAAATATGAAGCTCAGTCTGAAACTACCTCTTGCCTTTGTGGCCGTGCTGGCCTTGATGCTAATGGCAGCCTTGTACGGCATCTTCAGCGTCAACCATTCGCTCGACAGTTTCACCCAGACGGTTCAAAGCAGTCATGGCCGGCAGCGCACGCTGAGCGAGCTGACCGTAGGCTTCAAGGTGCAGGTTCAGGAGTGGAAAAACACGCTCTTGCGCGGCAAAGACCCACAGCAACTGGACAAGCATTGGGCCGCGTTTCAAAAGCAGGAGCGCCTGGTCAGCGAGCGAACAGCCAAGCTGCTGCGCGAGCTGCCCGCCGGCGCCAGCAAAGACCTGTTGGCCAAATTCGCGCTCGCCCACCAGGCGATGGGAGACAGTTACCGCCTGGGCTACGGCGCCTTCACGGCGGCCGACTTTGAGCCGAGCGCGGGCGACACGGCCGTCAAAGGCATGGACCGTGCGCCGACGCAGCTACTGGAGGAGCTGGACGCGCAATTTTCCGTACAGGGCGAGCGCGCGGCCCAGTTGGTCGCGGACCAGAGCGAGCGGGCCATAGGCTTGAGCCTGCTGATGATGGGGCTGGCCAGTGCTTGCGGCATCGCGGCGGGGCTCTGGCTCAGCCGCCATATCGCCAAGCAGTTGGGCGGAGATCCGCTGGAGGCGGCCAACCTGGCGCAAAGCGTGGCGGCCGGTGACTTTGCGCAGCGCATCAAGCTGAACTCGGGCGACAGCGCCAGCCTGATGGCGCAGCTGGTCGGCATGATGGGCAGCCTGTCCAGCGTGGTGCACAGCGTGCGGCAAAACTCCGAATCTGTCGCCAGTGCCTCGGCACAGATCGCCCAGGGCAATATGGACCTGAGCCAGCGTACCGAGCAGCAGGCGACGGCGCTGGAGGGCACGGCCCTTTCCATCAAGGTACTGGGTTCGGCGGTGGAAAAGAACGCCGACCATGCGCGAGAAGCCAACCGGCTCGCCCAAGGTGCGTCAGAAGTGGCCGTCAGGGGCGGCGATGTGGTGGGTCAGGTGGTCGACACCATGAAAGGCATCAACGACTCTTCCAAGCAGATCGCCGACATCATCGGCGTGATTGACGGCATCGCCTTCCAGACCAATATCCTTGCGCTCAATGCGGCGGTGGAAGCTGCCCGCGCGGGCGAGCAAGGGCGCGGCTTCGCGGTGGTGGCCGCCGAGGTTCGCAGCCTGGCGCAGCGCAGCGCCGAAGCGGCCAAGCAGATCAAGACCTTGATTGGCGCCAGCGTGGAGCGTGTCGAGCAAGGCAGCCATCTGGTCAACCAGGCCGGCTCGACAATGAACGAGATCGTCGACGCGATCAAGCATGTCAGCGACATCATGGGCGAGATCAGTGAGGCCAGCCGCGCCCAAAGTGCCGGCGTCTTGCAGGTTGGCCAGGCCTTCAATCTGATGGACCAAGCGACACAGCAGAACTCGGCCCTGGTTGAGCAAAGCACCGCCGCCGCTGAAAGCCTGCGCGTGCAGGCGCAGGCCTTGGTGCAAAGCGTGGCGGTCTTCAAGCTGGCAAGCCATTCGCACTGAGCATGGCCCAGCAAAAAGGCCGGCTTGCGCCGGCCTTCTCTATTTCTACTTTCTTTTTGACTGGCCCGAACGGCGGCCTTTAACAACAGCTTAAAGCAGCGGTACGCCCGTCTTGGCCTGCACCTGCTCGCGCGTGACACCCTCGGCCAGTTCGACCAACTTCAAGCCCGCCGGCGTCACGTCCATCACGGCCAGATCGGTGATGATTCGGTTGACCACGCCGACGCCGGTCAGCGGCAAGGTGCAATGAGGCAGGATCTTCATGTCTTCCGTGCCGTCTTTCTTGCGCGCCACATGCTCCATCAGCACGATCACACGCTTGACGCCGGCGACCAGATCCATCGCGCCGCCCATGCCCTTGACCATCTTGCCCGGGATCATCCAGTTGGCCAGATCGCCCTTGGCGCTGACCTGCATCGCTCCCAGAATGCTCAGATTGATCTTGCCGCCGCGAATCATGGCAAAGCTGTCATGGCTGCCGAAGATCGAAGAGCCGGCGATGGTGGTGACCGTCTGCTTGCCGGCGTTGATCAGGTCGGCATCGACCTCATCTTCGGTCGGGAATGGGCCAATGCCCAGCATGCCGTTTTCGCTCTGCAGCCAGACTTCCTTGTCCGCCGGCACAAAATTGGCCACCAGGGTCGGGATGCCGATGCCGAGGTTCACGTAGAAACCGTCTTCCAGCTCCTGCGCGGCACGGGCCGCCATTTGGTCTTGAGTCCAGGCCATGATCAATCTCCCTTCACTGTCAGAGTGCGCTTCTCGATGCGCTTTTCGGGATTGGCGTTCACCACGATGCGGTGCACATAAATGCCCGGCAGGTGCACGGCGTCCGGGTCAATCTCGCCCACCTCGACCAATTGCTCGACCTCGACCACGGTGATCTTGCCGGCCATCGCGGCGGCCGGGTTGAAATTGCGCGCCGTGCGGCGGAACACCAGATTGCCGCTCTTGTCGGCCTTCCAGGCCTTGACCAAGGACACTTCGGGGCACAAAGCATGTTCCATCACATAGGTGTGGCCATCAAATTCGCGCAGTTCCTTGCCGTCGGCGACGATGGTGCCCACGCCGGTGCGGGTGAAGAAGGCCGGGATGCCCGCACCGCCGGCGCGCAGCTTCTCGGCCAGCGTGCCCTGCGGCGTGAACTCGAGCTGCAACTCGCCGGCCAGGTATTGACGCTCGAATTCTTTGTTCTCGCCCACATAACTGGAGATCATCTTCTTGATCTGGCGCGTCTCCAGCAACTGGCCCAGGCCGAAGCCGTCAACGCCGGCATTGTTTGAAATCACCGTCAGATCCTTGACACCGCTGTCGCGCAGCGCGGCGATCAAGGCCTCAGGGATGCCGCACAGGCCGAAGCCGCCGACCGCCATCAGCTGGCCGTCTTTGACAATACCCTTGAGCGCCTCTGCGGCACTGGGGAAAATTTTGTTCATCAATGAATCTCCGTTAAATCGTCGGACGCGGCGAAGCGTACTACGAGCGCGAGGCAAAAATGCTTACGTAGAATCGCCTACAACAATTTGCTGCGGGGCCCAGGAGACCAGAATGAGAAGTTGGCATGCGCTGATCGCCCCACTCGCACCCTTGATGGTCGGCGTTAGCGTCAGCCTAAGCGCCTGCGTTAGCGCTCAGGCCGAAAGCCTGCAGCTCAGTGGCTTTGGCAGCTTGTCGGCCTACCGGGGCGACGACGCCGTGGTCGGCGTGCGGCCGGGCGATCGGGTCAAGAACTTTTCACAAGACGGCCAGTGGCGCTGGGACGGCGACTCCGTGCTGGGCCTGCAGGCCGGATGGCAGCTCTCGGAGCAGCTGGAGCTGGTCTGGCAAGTCCAGCTGCGCGACGATTTGGTAGGCGGCTTGTCAGCCCGCACCGAATGGGCCTATATCGGCTGGCGGCACAGCGCAGACTGGTCAGTGCGACTGGGCCGTCAGCCCCTGCCGATATACATCAACTCCGAGACGCTGCGAGTCGGCTTCGCCCACACTGCGGTGCGGCCGATGGCTGCGGTTTACGGGCTGAACGGCAGCGAACCGGTGGACGGAATCAACATCAGCTGGAGCCAGCCCGCCTTCGAGGGCAACCTCAGTCTGGATCTGGGGGCCGGCAGCAACTCCGTCAGCTTGCCGCGCGGCCGGGTCGACACCCAGGCATTGCTGGCCAGCGCGGTGCGTTGGCAGCAGGGTGGCCTGTCGCTGCGCTTAGGTGTAGCCGCTTACCGTTTTGATCTGCATGACGACGCGCTGGACGCGCAATTCGACGCCCTCATGCGTCCCGGCAGCCCCTGCGCCAACTGCGCTAGCGCCTTGCCTGACCGAGCCCGCACCCGCGACGTCGAAGGCCGCCTGATCAATCTCGGCATGAATTGGGACAGTGGCGATTGGACGCTGACGGCGGAAGCAACGCGGCGCGGCGGCAATTCGGTGTTCAGCGCAGAGGTCGAAGCCTGGTATGCCCTGGTTTCACGGCGCTTTGGCGCCTTGACGCCCTATGCCTCCATCGGCGCATCGAGATTCAAGGAAGCTGCGCTAGGCCTACAAGCGACGGCAGGCAGCAGCCTGGCCACGGTGCAGGGCATCGCCGGCCTTGACCGCCGGCTGCAAAGCCCTTGGGACCGCCGCATCGAATTGGCCGGCCTGCGCTGGGATGTGCATGAGAAAGCAGCCTTGAAGCTGCAATATGAGCGTTGGACGGCCACCCGGGACAGCAGCACGCCGCGCGACGGCGAGATCCACTTGCCGAGCGGCAGCCCGGCATGGGATGGCAGGGTACAGATGCTGACGGTCAGCCTGGACTTTGTGTTCTGAACTGGAGTCCATGGCCATGAGAACCTTGCTCCATACCCTCGGGCAACGCCCAAGCCGCAACGCATATCTTTGTTTGCTGCTGCTCGGCCTGCCCCTGCCCTTGTTGGCGCAGGACCGGGCAAGTCAAGAGCTGCCGGTGCTGCAAGTGGCGGTTTCGCGCTCCTTGGCGCCGCCCTTCGTGATCTGGCGCGACAACCAGGCGGTGGGCGGCATCGATGTCGAAATCGCCCAAGCCGTCGCGGCACAGTTAAAAACGCAGGTCGAGTTCATCGCCCTGCCACGTCTGCGGGTCGAATCGGCCTTAAGCAGCGGCGAAGCGGATATGGCCTGCAATCTGAGCCCCCTGCACCTGCCCAAGGGGGAGGTTCTGGCACAAAGCGCCGACTTGTTCGAACTGCAGGAAATGCTGGCCGGCAACCCCGGCGCGCCGGCCGTGGACAAGCCGGAACAAATCAATCCGGGCTCGGTGCTGGGAACCTTGCAGGCGCAGGCTTACCCGGCGCTGGAGCCCTTCTTTGCGCAAGGCCGGCTCAAACGCGACGACGCATTGGACGACGAGCGCTTGCTGCTCAAGCTGACCAAAGACCGGCACCCTTACGGCATCAGCAACCGGCAGGTGCTGAGCTGGTTCGCGGCCCAGGGAGGAGAAAACAAGCTGGCATCTTGGCGTCTGCCTTTGGCGAGTCGGCCATACCGTTGCACCTTCTCGCCACGCGGGCGTTACGACGCCCGCCAACTCTATGCTGCGCTGGAGCAATTGCAGACTAACGGCCGAATCGCGCAGATCAACACTGCGCGTTCGAGCCCGGCGGTGGCCGTGGTAGTTTCGGTACAAAGCGGGGTGCGCGACGTCAGCCGCTCGGCCCTGGTCGATCTCTTTATGGGCCAGAGCAGCTTGCTCGGCGCACAGCTCCGCGCCGAACCGGTGATGAGCATGGGGGCGGAGCGCCAGTATTTTCTCGGCGCGGTGCTGCAGCGCGAAGCGGCCCAGTTTCGCTCGGCCTGGGCGGGCCAACAGTTTGGGGGTAGGCGCCGTGCGCCGCTGGAGCTGGGCAATGCCGAGGCCATGAAGACTCATTTGCAAGCGCATGCCCAGGCCGTCGGCTTCCTGCCCTTGAGCCTGGTGGACAGCTCTTTGCGCATCATCTATTTGCCCTGAAGCAAAACCAATGCCTGTTGATTACCGCACCGCCTTTGAATTGGCCCCGATTGGCCTGGTTTTGTCGGCCAATCGCTTGATCGTTGATTGCAACCGTCAGCTGCTCAGCATGTTCGGCGCCGATCACGGCCAGCTCGTCGGGCGCAGCTTCGAGGTGCTCTACCCCAGCCTGGTCGAGTTCGAGCGCACCGGCGCACGCATCATCGCCAGCCTCGATCAAGGCGGCTTTTATGCCGACGACAGGGTGATGAAGCGCGTCGGCAGCGGCGAGCTGTTTTGGTGCCATGTCTCCGGCCGCGCGCTGGACCCGGCCGACCCACATGCGCAAGGCATCTGGAGCTTCGAGGACTTGTCGGCCCACCGCCGCTTGAAGGTCGACCTGACCGCCCGCGAGCGCGAAATCGCCGCGCTCTTGATCGACGGCCTGAGCAGCAAGATGATTGGCCGCCGGTTGGGCATCAGCCCGCGCACGGTGGACGTGTACCGCGCACGCTTGATGAAAAAATATGCCGCCGGCTCCACGCCAGAGCTGATTCACAAAATGCTCAGCGCCTGAGCACTCATCCCGCGCAGGCTCAATAGTGCGGCGGCAAATCGTCCATCAAGCTGCGAAACACAGGCGCGCCTGACTCGGGTGCCTGCTGGCGCAGCTCGGCGACTTCGCGTAGCAACAAATCGATTTGCGCTTGTTGGCGCGTAATGATCAGGTTCAGCTGATCAAGCATGTCTTCGCTGAAGCTGGCCTTGATTTCCAGCTCGGTCAGGCGATGTTCGGTGTTTATGGAGTCCATCCCCTATTGGACTTCATTCTGCGTAGGGCGCAGCAGTGGCTTGCCTACAATCCGGGCAACCATGCAAAACGCACTCCCCGTTCTCAATATCTCGTCCTACAAATTCGTCGGCCTGCCTGACTGCCATGCGCTGCGCGATCTCCTTTTTGAGCGCGCCATGGCGCTTGAGCTCAAAGGTACGGTGCTGCTGGCCGAGGAAGGCATCAATTTGTTTTTGGCCGGCAGCGCCGCAAGCGTGCGCGCCTGGGTCGACGCGCTGAAACAAGATGCCCGGTTCGCCGATCTGTCGCCCAAGGAAAGCTGGAGCGAGGCGCCGCCGTTCAGGAAGCTGCTGGTCAAGGTCAAGGCCGAGATCATCCGCATGAACCACCCCGCTATTCGCCCCGACGCCTTGCCGCGTGCACCGGCGCTGGCCCCCACCACACTGGCACGCTGGCTGGCCCAAGGCCATGACGACGACGGCCGGCCCGTCGTCACGCTGGACACCCGCAATGCCTTCGAAGTGGACTACGGTACGTTCGAGGGCGCCATCGATTGGCGCATCAGTAAATTCAGCGAATTCCCGCAAGCGGTTCAAGACCACCGCGCCGAGCTGATGGGCAAGACCATCGTCAGCTTTTGCACCGGCGGCATACGCTGCGAGAAAGCCGCCATCTACCTGGAGCAACAAGGCCTGGACGGCCCCGTCTACCAGCTGGAGGGCGGCATCCTGAAGTATTTCGAAGAAACCGGCGGGGCGCATTACAAGGGTGACTGCTTTGTGTTTGACCAGCGCGAAGCACTCGACGCAGGCCTGCACCCATCGACCGAGATCTGCCGCCCAGCTAGCGAGGCGCATCGCGCCCAAGCAGCAGAATGAGTCGCCTGACCGAAGGCCTGTTACGCGCTTTAGGCCTGCTCTTGCTGCTGGGCGCTTTGGGATTTGCGGCCACCAAGGCGCCTGACCGCCCGCTGGAAAGCCTGATCCAGCGCTGGGCCCCGCCGCCGTCGGAATTCATTGACCTGAACGGCCAGCTGCTACACCTGCGCGACCAGGGGCCCAGCGGGGACAAGCAGCCCATCGTGCTGATCCACGGCACATCGGCCAGCCTGCACACCTGGGAGGGCTGGGTCAAAGAGCTCTCAAAAACCCGCCGCGTGATCAGCTTTGATCTGCCCGGCTTCGGCCTGAGCGGCCCGGCCGTGGCGGCAGACTACAGCGCTGACAACTACGTCAAAACGGTGCGCGCACTGCTCGACCATCTGCAGCTTGAGCGCATCGTGCTGGGCGGCAACTCGCTGGGCGGTGAAATTGCCTGGATGGTGGCGGCCGCCGAGCCACAGCGGGTGGCCGGACTGATCTTGGTCGATGCCGGCGGCTATGCCTTCACGCCCGAGTCGGTGCCCGTGGGATTTCTGCTGGCCCGGCTGCCAGGCGTCGGGGTTTTGAGCGAATACCTGCTGCCGCGCAGCCTGGTTGAGCGCAGCGTTCAAAGCGTCTACGGCGACCCGACCAAGGTCAGCCCAGCCTTGGTGGAACGCTATTACGAGCTGACGCTGCGCGCCGGCAACCGCGCAGCACTGCGCCAACGCATGGCGCAGATGGTCTTGGGCGACCAAGCCCAGCGCATCAAAACGCTGCGCCAGCCGACCTTGATCTTGTGGGGCGCCAAAGACCGCTTGATTCCGCCCGACAACGGCCAGGCGTTCGCGCGTGACATCGCCGGCAGCCAGCTGACGGTGTTCCCCGATTTGGGGCATGTGCCGCACGAAGAAGATCCGCTCACTACACTGGCGCCCGTGCAAGCGTTTTTAACTACGCTCAAACCCTAGGTCGACATGAGCCATATCCATAGCAAGATAGCGGCTTCGACCTTTACTCCTTTTTCACCCTTTTCCGGAGCAGCCATGCAAAGACGTCATCTGATCGCCATCGCGGCCATCGCCTGCAGCGCCATCACGGGCTTCAGCGCCCAAGCGCAAACCGCCGACATGAAGAAAATCCGCATTGGTGTCGAGGGCGCTTACCCGCCCTTCTCCGAAGTGGGCAAAGACGGCAAGGTGATGGGCTTCGAGATTGACCTGGCCAATGCCTATTGCGCCGAGATGAAGGTCGCCTGCGAAATGGTGCAGGTGGACTTCGACGGTTTGATCCCGGCCCTGCAGGCCCGCAAGATCGACGCCATCATCGCCTCGCTGTCCATCACACCCGATCGCCAAAAGGCGATTGCCTTCTCCAACGCCTACTACAACACGCCAGCCCGCTTCGCCGGCAAGGCCGATGCCAAGCTTGACTTCACGCCCGCCGGCCTGAAGGGCAAGAAAATCGGCGTGCAGCGCGGCACCATCCATGAAACCTACGCAGCAACGGTCTTCAAGCAAAGCGAGATCGTGCGCTACGCAACCCAGGACCAGGCCTTTTTGGATCTGAAGTCGGGCCGTATCGACCTGACCCTGGCCGACTTGGTGGCGATTGACCAAGGCTTTCTGGCCAAGCCCGACGGCAAGGGTTTCGCCCTGATCGGCCCTAACTACGACGATGTCAAGTACTTCGGCACCGGCTCGGGCGTGGGCATGCGCAAGGCCGACGAAAAGGTCTTGGGCAAGAAGTTCAATGACGCGATTGCAGCGATTGCCGCCAACGGCACCTTCAAGAAACTCAACGACAAATACTTCCCTTACGACCTGGCGCCGAAGAAGTAATCGTTGCAGGCCCCAGCATCGGGCCGCTGGTTTGATGGTTTGAGATAGAGAAAGCGCCCATGGCTTTGCATGGCTTGTTGATTGACTTCCTGCCCAGCCTGCTCGAAGGGGCAGTGGTCACGCTCAGCGTGGCCCTGACCTCGATGACGATGGCGATGACCCTGGGGCTGCTGGGCGCTTTGGCCAAATTGTCCAAATGGCGCTTTGCACGCGGCCTGGCCTATCTCTACACCACCTTGATTCGCGGCGTGCCCGATCTGGTCTTGATGCTCTTGATTTTCTACGGCGGCCAGATCGCCTTGAACGACGCCTTGATGGCGCTGGGCCACGAGGAATATGTCGACATCAACCCCTATGTGGCCGGAGTGCTGACGATTGGTTTCATCTTCGGCGCCTACCTGACCGAGGCCTTTCGCGGCGCTTTTCTGGCCGTGCCGCCGGGCCAGCGCGAGGCCGGTCTGGCCTTTGGCCTGAGCAACTGGCAGATTGCCTACCGGATCACGCTGCCGCAGATGTTTCGCCACGCGCTGCCGGGCTTGTCCAACAACTGGCTGGTGCTGATCAAGAGCACGGCCATCGTGTCGGTGATCGGCTTGTCTGACTTGATGACACGCGGCCAGCAAGCGGCCGGCTCGACGCGCGAGCCCTTTATGTTCTATCTGGCGGTGGCCTTGATCTATTTGCTCTTCACCACGGCGTCCGAGTTTTTGTTCAGCTGGCTGGAGCGGCGCTTCTCGATCGGCGTGCGAAAGAACGCGCTATGAGCCTGGACGTTATCTTCGAAAACCTGCCGATCTATTTGAGCGGTGCCTGGACGACCTTCCAGCTGCTGCTGATCTCGCTGCTGCTGGGTCTGCTGTTCGCCATTCCCCTGGGTGTCTTGCGCAGCTTTCGCGGCAGCCTGATCTCGCGTGCGATCTGGGTCTACACCTATGTGTTTCGCGGCACGCCGATGCTGGTGCAGCTGTTCCTGATCTATTACGGCCTGGCCCAGTTCGAAGCGGTGCAGCAAAGCGCCCTCTGGCCGCTCTTGAGCTCGGCCTGGTTTTGCGCCTGCCTGGCCTTTGTGCTCAACACCTGCGCCTACACGACCGAAATCATTGCCGGCTCGATCAAGGCGCTGCCGGCCGGCGAAATCGAGGCGGCCAAGTCCATAGGCATGAGCCGCTGGGTGATGTTTCGCCGCATCATCTTGCCCTCGGCGCTGCGCCGCTCGCTGCCCGCTTACAGCAATGAGGCGATCTTCATGCTGCACGGCACTTCACTGGCCAGCATCGTCACCATTCTTGACCTGACCGGTGCGGCCAGAGTCGTCAACTCGACCCACTACATCCCCTTTGCAGCCTTCATCACGGCGGCAGTTTTCTATTTCTTGATGACGCTGACGCTGGTCGGACTCTTCCACAAGGCCGAGGCCCGCTGGCTCAAGCCCTTGATGCCGCGCTGAAGCCCGCCACAATCATTTTCTGAATTCGATGCAAATCCAAAAACATCTGCTGCTTTCGCCCGCGCCCGGCACCCAACGCGAGCTGCTCTCGCTGCATTACGGCCAAACCGGCGGGCCCAAGGCCTACATCCAAGCTTCGCTGCATGCCGATGAATTGCCCGGCATGCTGGTGGCCCATCATCTGCGCCTGAAGTTGAATGCCTTGCAGGCCGCCGGGCGGATCAGCGGCGAGATCATCCTGGTGCCCATGGCCAACCCCATCGGCCTGTCGCAGTACGCCTTGCACATGCATATGGGCCGCTTTGAGGCCACTACCGGCGAGAACTTCAACCGCCATTACCCCGACCAAATCGACACCGCCGCCCTGGCCGCCGAGCCCGAGCTGGGCAGCGATGCGGCGCGTAACGTGCAGGTTTTGCGGCGCGAATTGAAGAAGGCCGTCACTGCGGCCGAGGCCGACACCGAGCTGAAGTCGCTGCGCCGCACGCTGATGGCGCTGTCTTGCGACGCCGACATCGTTCTGGACCTGCACTGCGACGCGCAGGCCGTCATGCATCTCTATACCGAAACACCTTGCTGGCCCGAATGCGAGGCGCTGGCGCGTTATCTCGGCGCACGCGTGACACTGCTGGCGCAGGACTCGGGCGACAGCCCTTTTGACGAAGCCTGCTCGCAGGTCTGGTGGAAATGGGCCAAGCGCTTTGAGGACCGCTTCCCTGTTCCCCAGGCTTGCCTGGCCGTCACGGTCGAGCTCCGCGGTGCGGCCGATGTCGAGCATGGACTGGCCGAGGCCGACGCGCAAAACATCATTAATTTCCTCTGCCACCGTGGGCTGATCAGCGGTGCAGCAGCGCCCATGCCCGCCGCCGTGGGCGACGCGCGGCCGCTGGCCGGCTGCATGCCGATCAAGGCCGAAACAGCCGGTGTGCTGACCTTTTTGCGCCAGGCCGGCGAGACCGTCAAAGCGGGCGATGTGCTGGCGCATGTGATTTGCCCCTTGAGCGGCGCTGTGGCCGAGCTGAAAAGCCCAGTCGACGGGCTGTTTTTCGCGCGGGACTTTGTGCGCTTCGCCAGCGCCGGCATGAAGGTCGCCAAGGTCGCAGGCCGCGAGGCTTTGCGCAGCGGCAAACTATTGGGTGCATGAGATGTCCGAAGCCAGTCTGATTGTCGAAAACCTGCACAAACGCTATGGCGACCGGGTGGTGCTCAAGGGTGTGTCGCTGGCCGCCAAGACCGGCGATGTGATCACCCTGATCGGCTCCAGCGGCTCGGGCAAAAGCACATTTCTGCGCTGCCTGAACCTGCTGGAACAGCCCTTTGAAGGCAAGCTTTCGCTCGCCGGCGAGGAACTGCAGCTGGTGCGCGACCGCGACGGCAGCCTCAAGGCGGGCGACGCCAAGCAGCTGCAGCGCTGGCGCTCACGCTTGGCGATGGTGTTCCAGAACTTCAACCTCTGGGGCCACCGCACGGTGCTGGAAAACGTCATCGAGGCACCGGTCTATGTCTTGGGCGTGCCTAAGGCGGAAGCGATCGCCAAGGCCGAGGCCTTGCTGGCGCGGGTCGGCGTGTCACACCGCAAAGACGCTTACCCGGCGCAGCTCTCGGGCGGCGAGCAGCAGCGCGTGGCGATTGCGCGGGCCTTGGCGGTCGAGCCCGAGGTGATGCTGTTTGATGAGCCGACCTCGGCGCTGGACCCGGAATTGGTCGGCGAGGTGCTCAAGGTGATGCGCGACCTGGCGGCCGAGGGTCGCACCATGATCGTCGTCACGCATGAAATGGGTTTCGCCCGCGAGGTGTCGAACTACACGATGTTTTTGCACCAGGGCCGGGTCGAAGAAGAAGGCGACCCGCGCGAGGTTTTGGTGAGGCCGCAAAGCCCGCGTCTGCAGCAGTTCCTGAGCGGCGGCCTCAAGTAGCTCAGCCGCCGGAGCGCAAGACTTCCAAGACTTCGGAGCGGAATTCACGCTGGTACAAGATGAAGATCACGCCCGCGGTCGAGCACATAAAGGCCCAGGGCGAGAAGAACCAGGCCACCACGGCGAAGGACAGATAGTAGGAGCGCAGGCCGTCATTGAAGGTTTCGGCGGCCAGGCCCATCACGCGGCCAGCGCGGTCGGCGAACTCGTCACGCGAGGCATCCCCGCGCTCAAAAACCTCGCTGTCCGGGGCGGCGCCCACCAGCAAGGCCCCGAAGGTGTATTGCCGCATGCTCCAGGTGAAGCGGAAAAAAGCGTAGACAAAAATCGCCGTCAGCAGCACCAGCTTGAACTCAAACACCAGCTCCGAGGTACGGGCCGCAAAGGGCAGGTCCGCCACCATCGCAGAGGCTTTCTCGCCCGCGCCCAGCATCGCGAGCAAACCGCCGATGATCAGAATCGTCGTCGACGCAAAAAAGGACGGGCTGGTGGACATGTTCTGCACCACCACGCCGTCTATCACCCGCACCTCCCGGAACGTCGCCTGGTACATCCAGCGCCAGCGCTCGCGGTTGGTGGCGGCCAGCAAGGAGCCGTCAAACTGCGAACGCCTGCTGGCGAAGCTGACGTAGCCCATCCAAGCAGTGAAGAAACCGATCAGGGCCAGCCAATCGGCCAGGGGTAGGAAGGCCAGCGCCTTCAGCATCTCGTTCATGGGGCAGATCTAGCGTCTCAGAAGGAACGCATATTAAGCCGCCAGATCAAACACCAGAACCTCGGCGCCCTGCCCGCCCTCCAAAACCAGCTTGTTCTCCGCACTGATTTGCAAAGCGTCACCCGCTTGCAAAGCCTGGCCGTTGACCACCAAGCTGCCGCGCACCAGATGCACATAGCTGATCCGCCCTGGCGCCAAGGCCAATTCCGCACGCTCAGTGCCCTCGAACAAACCGGCATACAAACGGGCATCGGCGTTGAGGGTCACCGAGCCAGCGGCGCCGTCGCCGGAGGCGATCAAGGCCAAACGCCCACGCTTGGCACCCGCAGTGAAATGCGCTTGCTCGTAGCTTGGGGCCACACCCAGGCGATCGGGTTGAATCCATATCTGTAGAAAATGTGTTTCCTTGCCCTGGGCATGGTTGAACTCGCTGTGGCGCACGCCGCTGCCCGCGCTCATGCGCTGCACATCGCCGGGCCGAATGACGCCGGGGCCTTGATCGCCGGTGCCGGTGCCAATGCTGTCCTTGTGGGCCAACTCGCCTTCCAACACATAACTGATGATTTCCATATCCCGGTGGCCATGGGTGCCAAAGCCGGTGCCTGCCGCAATGCGGTCTTCATTGATGACGCGCAGCGCGCCGAAGCCCATGCGTTTCTCGTTCACGTAGTCTGCGAAGGAGAAGCTATGAAAAGACTTCAACCAGCCATGGTCCGCATAGCCGCGTTGCGATGATTTGATCAGTTCAAGCATTTTGATTCGTCTCCAGAGGCTGAATTCACCAAGTGGTGAGCAGGCATCCACTGTAAAAGCCGGCCGACAAGCCATCGTCTTACGGGCTTGATGTCATCATTCAAATAAGATGAAGCTACTTGCCTCAAATTGGCCCGAAGCACTGCATGCATAGCCCCGAAAAACGCCGCGCCCTGACGCCCGAAGCCTTGATCATGATGGACACCATCGCCCGCAGCGGCAGCTTTGCGGCGGCCGCGCGCGAAATGGGCAAGGTGCCCTCGGCCTTGACCTATAGCGTGCGCCAGTTGGAAGAAGCGCTGGATGTGCTGCTGTTCGACCGCCGCTCGCGCCAGGCCGAGCTGACCGCCGCCGGCCAAGAACTGTTGCTGGAAGGCCGGCGCCTGCTGGTGGAAATTGACGCCGTCGCCAACCGGGTGCGGCGCATTGCAACCGGCTGGGAGAGCGAATTGACCATTGCCGTCGACGACGCCGTCGCTCGCCGTGCGCTGTTTGACTTGATGGAAGCGTTTTACCAAGTGCCGTCCGGCCTGGACGGCAGCTCGGCGGGGCCACCCACGCGCCTGAAGCTGCGCGTGGAGGTGTTGTCGGGCACCTGGGAGGCCTTGATCTCGGGCCAGGCCGACTTGGCCATAGGCACCTCGGCGCAGCCGCCCGGTGCGGCCGTGCATTGCGAGCCTATGGGTGAAATGGAGATGGTTTTCTGTGTGGCACCTCACCACCCGCTGGCGGGCGCCGCCGAGCCGCTGGCCGCCACCACCATGGCCAGCCACCGCATCGTTGCAGTGGCCGACACCGCACGCAGCCTGACACCCATGACCATAGGCGTGATGCCGGGCCAGGAAGTGCTGACCCTGCCCTCGATGGCGGCCAAGCTGGAGGCCTTGTTGCGCGGCATGGGCTGCGGCAGCATGCCGCTGGAGATGGTGCGCCGCCATGTCGAGGCCGGCCGGCTGATCATCAAAGAGACCGCACAGGGCCGGCGCATTTTTCCGCTGCATTACGCCTGGCGCAACACCTCGGCCGCCGGCGGCCAGCCGCCCGGCCGGGCCTTGGCCTGGTGGCTGAGCCAGCTGCAAAGCCCGACCACGCGACTGGCGCTGCTGGAGCAGCATGCGGGTCTGATCCTATGAGCTGTGAACTGTGAGCTGTGAATAGCACGCTGCCCTGAAGATGTACATCGGCCGCTTTGCCCCCTCGCCCACCGGCCCGCTGCATGCCGGCTCCTTGGTCGCTGCCTTGGCCAGCTGGCTCGACGCACGCGCGCACGGTGGACGCTGGCTGATCCGCATCGAGGACGTGGACGGGCCGCGCTGCCCGCCCGGCACGGACCGCCTGATCCTCGATCAACTCGCGCAATGCGGCCTGCACCCGGACGAACCGCCGCTGTGGCAATCAGCGCGCGGCGCGCTGTACGAGCAGGCCTTGCGCACGCTGCAGCTGAGTGGCTGGGCTTACGGATGCGCCTGCTCGCGCAAGCAGATTGCCGAAGCCTTGCAGGCTCAAGGGCTGCACAGCGAGCGCCATGGTGAGCTGGTCTATCCTGGCACCTGCCGCACTGGCTTGCATGGCCAAGCCGCGCGGGCCTGGCGCCTGCGCAGTACGGCTGTCTTGGCAGGCACGGAGGACCTGACCCTGAACTGGCTAGACCGGCGCATGGGCTCCCAAACGCAGAATCTAAGTAAGGAGGTCGGCGACTTTGTGCTCAAGCGCGCCGACGGCCTGTGGGCCTATCAGTTGGCGGTGGTCGTCGACGACGCGGCCCAAGGCATCACCGACATCGTGCGCGGCGCGGATCTGGCCGACAACACGCCGCGCCAGATCCGGCTGCAGCAATTGCTTGGCCTGCCAACACCGCGATATCTGCACACGCCACTGGTGCTGGGCGCGGACGGCAGCAAGCTGTCCAAGCAAAACGGCGCGGCCGCACTTGAGCTGGGGGATGCGGCGCTGGCCTTGCGCTTGGCGGCAAGTGTGTTGGGCTTGCAAGTCACGGGCGGCACGGTGGCCGAGGTGCTGGCTCAAGCTCTTGAGCGCTGGCAGGCCAGTTTTGGTGGCATGATGCCGGCCACAGCGGCGGCAAAAAGCTCAAGCCTGTCTAAACATTTGAAGGAAATTCCATGATTACCACCCCAAGCGGCCTGCAGATCGACGACACCGTAGAGGGCACAGGCGCGGTCGCCAAGTCCGGCCACGATGTGTCCGTGCATTACACCGGCTGGCTGTTCAAAGACGGCGTCAAGGGCCAGAAGTTCGACTCCAGCAAAGACCGTGGCCAGCCCTTCAAGTTCGAACTCGACGGCGGCATGGTCATCCGTGGCTGGGACGAAGGCGTGCAAGGCATGAAGATCGGCGGCAGCCGCACCCTGATCATCCCGCCCGAGCTGGGCTATGGCGCGCGCGGCGCGGGCGGTGCGATTCCTCCCAACGCCACGCTGATTTTTGAAGTGGAACTGCTGGGCCTGAGCGGCGGTGAGCAAGCCATTGAGCTGAACCTGACGAGCAATCCGAGCGGACTGCAGTATGAAGACACCGAAGTCGGCACGGGCCTGGAGGCCAAAGCCGGCCAGCGCGTCACCGTGCACTACACCGGCTGGTTGTTCAAGAATGGCAACAAGGGCAAGAAGTTCGACTCCAGCAAGGACCGCGGCGACCCCTTCCGCTTTGCGCTGGGCGGCGGTGAAGTAATTCGCGGCTGGGACGAAGGCGTGCAAGGCATGAAGGTGGGCGGCACCCGCATGCTGGTGATCCCGGCCGATATGGGCTACGGTGCGCGCGGCGCCGGCGGCGTGATTCCGCCCAATGCCACGCTGCTGTTTGAAGTGGAATTGCTGGCGGTTTAATTCGCCCCAGCGCCCCAAGTCAAGGCCCCGTTCGGGGCCTTTTTCTATGGCTAAGCCGGCGCAGCAACCGTTTAGCATGGAAGCGACTGCAGGAGATCAGCCTTGAACCTACTCGACCTCGATCACCTCTTGCGCTACTGGACCGCCGAGCAATGGCAGGCCAATGTGTTGATGCTGTTCCACCTGCTGGGCGCAATGGTGCTGGGCTTGGTCTTGGGCTATGAGCGGGCCTTTCACGGCCGTGCCGCCGGCATGCGCACCTATGCGCTGGTCTGCATGGCCTCCACCGGCGTCATCATCCTCTTGGCCTACCCGCAGCAGTGGTACGGCGGCTTGCAAGGGGGCAGCGTGGCGCCGCATCTGTCCGACCCGACGCGGGTGATTCAAGGCATCGTGACCGGCATCGGCTTCCTGTGTGCCGGCGTGATCATGCGCGAAGGCATGAACATCAGCGGCCTGACCACCGCCGCTTCGCTCTGGGCCGCTTCGTCGATCGGCATCATGCTGGGCATGGGCTTTTACTTTGCCGCCATCATGCTGACCCTGCTGTGCGCCAGCCTGATGATGTGGGGCGCCAAGCTTGAGTCGCATCTGCCCTCGCACCCGGCCATCGCGGTGATGCTGCGCGGCGAGCCCCAACGCAAATTCGTACAACAAGAACTGGCCGAGTTCTGCGATGCCCTCGGGTTTCGCTTTGCGCCCGGCTCACTCAGCGTCACGCTGACGGGCGGCCAGGAAGAATGGCGCTTTGTCTGCACCGCCAAGCATAATTTTGGCGCTCAGACGCTGACGCGCTTTGCCAGCCGCGTCACCGAGGTGCCCGGCGTTGCCGAGTACCGGGTCACGCATGCGCGCAACTGAGCTTGCCTCAAATGCCGGCCGCTTAGAAGACGCCCGCGTAGGCGCCGCCGTCCAGCAAGATGTTTTGCCCGGTCAGATAAGCGGCCTGCGCGCTGCACAACATCGCGCAGATGGCACCGAATTCGGCCGCCGTGCCAAAGCGCTGGGCGGGAATGGCGGCGCGGCGCTTGGCGGCAAAGTCATCGCTGGAAAGACCGGCCTTGGCTCCACCAGCAACCAAGGTCTTGTGAAGTCGCTCGGTATCAAAAGCACCGGGCAGCAAATTATTGATGGTCACATTGCGCCCGGCCAAGGCCGCTTGACGCGCCAGCCCGGCGACAAAGCCCGTTAGGCCAGACCGCGCGCCATTGCTCAGACCCAGCACATCGATGGGCGCCTTGACCGCGCCCGAGGTGATGTTGATGACGCGACCAAAGCCACGTTCGGCCATCGCATCCACCGTCGCCTTGATCAACTCGATCGGCGTCAGCATATTGGCGTCGATAGCGGCCAGCCAGGTCGCGCGGTCCCAGTCGCGAAAGTCACCCGGCGGCGGACCACCTGCGTTATTGATCAAGATGTCGACCTGGGGGCAGGCCGCCAGCGCCGCAGCCCTCGCCTCGGGCGTGGCGATGTCGCCGGCCACGCTGATCACTTGCACGGCAGGATTGAGCAGGCGCAGGCGCGCGGCCGTTGCGGTCAGTGCCTCCAGGCCGCGCGCGGTGATGACGACATTGCAGCCCTCGCGCACCAGCGCCTCGGCGCAGCCCGCCCCCAAGCCCTTGCTCGCCGCACACACCAAGGCCCAGCGGCCGGTTAGTCCTAGATCCATCGCTTTCTCCTTAAGCAGGATTTACGCAAAATTGTTCCGGCTAGGCATGACGCCGTAGGCAGTACGCCTTGTACGACAAGGCGGCGGAACGACGTCGGGGCGGTTTTGCGTAAGTCCTATTAACGCCACTTCGTTAACAACCAGACCCCGCTGAGCACCAGCAAAGTCCCCGCCGCCACCCAGGGCGTGAACGGCTCGCCCAGAATCACCGCGCCCATCAAAATCGTCGACATCGGCCCAATCATGCCGGTCTGCGCCGCCAGTGTGGCACCCAGACGCTCGATCGCCATCATCACCATCAAGACCGGCGCGAAGGTACACAGGGTGGCATTCAGCAGCGACAGCCACAAGACCTGCGGCGCCACCGCGAAGGCCGAGCTCAGCGGCCGCAAGACCAAGAACTGCGCGATGCACAGCAGGCAGGCGACCGTGGTGGCCAGGCCGGTCAGGCGCAGGGCCCCAAGGCGCTTGACCTCCTCGCCGCTGTAGAGCAAGTAGATCGCATAGCTGATCGCGCTGCCGAACACCAGGGCCGCGCCCAGCAACGCGTCGGCCCCCTGCAGATGCAGTTCCTGGCCAAACACCAGCAACACACCGGCATAGCTGATGGCCAGGGCTACGAGTTGGCGCGCCGTCACCCGGCGCTTGAACAAGAGCCAGCCGAGTAGCAAGACGATGGTCGGGTTCAGGTAAAGAATCAGGCGCTCGAAGCTGGCGCTGATATAGGCCAAGCCGGCGAAATCCAAAAAGCTGGCCAGGTAATAACCGCTGAAGCCCAGACCCATGACGGCCATCCAGTCGCGCCTGGTGAGCGCCGCCTTGCCCCGCCCAGCCCAGAGTGCCAGCGCCACAAACAGCGGCAGGGCAAACAGCATGCGCAACATGATCAGGGTGACGGCGTCGACGCCGTGGCGATAGGCCAGCTTGACAATGATGGCCTTGCCGGAGAAGGCCACCGCCCCGAGCATCGCCAAGACAAGGCCGGGCCACAAGGGCGCAACAGGCCTGGAGGGAGCGAGAGGAGTCATTGCCCCGATTCTAGTTTGCAGCCTTGTACTCAGCGAGCAGCCCCGCCAACAGCCCCGCACAGCGGCAATATTTCGCACTTGTTGCGGCAACTTTGCACCGACCCGCATTTGCGCCTCAGACTCACAAAAGCAAAGCCGATAGCAGCAGGTGCCGGCCACGCTGATTGCATTGCAGCGGGCGGGTACAGCCACAAGCGAAAGTCGAACCTGCGCGCTTAAAGGCCACAAGCATTGAGGACCGGGTTCGGCTTCGAAAATAGCCCGTCGCATCAGCGGCCGGCAAACGGGGGGGGGTTAGGAATGAAATACCACGACAGCATGGCGCGCAGCGCCGAGCATCTGCGCGCCGCGTTGCCCTTGATGACCAAGCAGCGGGCTGCACTGCATCCGGCCAGTTATGCCGTTTGGTATGAGTTCGTCAGCGGCAGCAACCCCAAGCTGAATCAGGCCCTGCAAATCCACACCGCAGGCGGCAACACGCTGGACGAGGCGCAAACCTGGGCCCTGTACCGCGAGCATGTCTGTGACCTAGACCCGGCTCTGGGCGGCAAGATTGCCGACGGCTTCAGCCAAGTGCTCGACTCCATGGCCACATCAGCAGCCCAAGCAGGCCAGGAATCCGCCCGCTTTGACAACTCCCTGTCGGCCTGGGTCGAACAGCTTTTGAGCAACCCACCGGCGCAGACACAGGCCGATGTGCTGCAGGAACTGCTCAGTGGCACACGCGAAATACGCGGCGCTTTGAGCGAGTTGCAGCAGCGCCTGGACAGCAGCCAGGGAGAGATCCACAGTCTGCGCGAAGAGGTGCAGCGGGCCCGAGGCGAGGCCTTGCTCGATGCCTTGACCGGCTTGGCCAATCGGCGCGCCTTTGATCAGCATCTGCAGCAATGCACCAGCAATCCGCCCGGCGACAGCGCCCTCGCCCCTTGCTTGGTGCTGGGCGATATCGATTTCTTCAAGCAGGTCAACGACAGCTATGGCCATGCTTTCGGCGACCGCGTCTTGCGGGCGGTGGCTCAAACCTTGAAAGGCGTGGCGGCGCAGGCTGATAAAGGGCAAGAAACCACAATTGCGGCCCGCGTCGGCGGCGAAGAATTCGCGATGCTGCTGCCCAGCGGCAATTTGCAGCAAGCTCAGGCCATGGCCGAGACCATGCGCAGCTGCGTGGCGGCCAGCCGCATCCGGCGCGGCGACACCGAACAAGACATCAGACGCGTCACGATTTCCCTGGGCGTCACCCAGCTGCGAGCCGGCGAATGCGCTGAAACCTTCTTCAAGCGTGCCGACCGCGCCCTCTACGCCTCCAAACATACCGGCCGCAACTGCGTCACCGTGCTCGCCGCCGCTTAAGCAAAGCTGAGCGCACTGCAACGGGGGGAAAGTCCTGACAACAGTCTGCGCCAACTGGCCCGAGTTACCCCTACACTCAGCGCACCGGAATCCGCCTCAGCACCATGCAAATCAGCGCCACAACAACCAGCGCCTTATGGTCGAACAGCAAGCCTCAGCGCTTGCGAACTCAGCCCGAGGAACGAACCTGATGTTTGAGCGCGCTTCGCTTCGCTATGCGGTAGTCATCGCTCTGTTGATTGGTCTGCTGGTGCCCACCGCCGTGGCGCTGTTCCTGGACGCGCAATCGACCCGCAGCACGGCCAAAGAGATTTTGCACAAAGACCTGGAGCGCATCACGCAGGTGATGGCGCTGTCGCTGGCGGAACCGGTCTGGCAGGTCTCGCCCGATTTGGCCGAACCGATGATCAAGGCGCAAGGCGACGACCCCCGCTTCATCTCGGTGGTGGTGCGCGAGCAATCGACGGCCGCGCCCTTTCAAGAGCAGCGCTGGCCCGAACGAGCCAGTGACCCCGACCTGACCCTCAGCAAGACCCTCCCAGTCAAACGCGACGGCCGCCAGATTGCTGAGCTGACCATTGAGATGAGTGCGGGGCCCTTGGTGGCAGCCAAACAGGCCGATATGGTGCGCACCATCTGGCGCAGCGTGCTGACCCTGACCTCCTCGTCTATCTTGATTCTGTGGGTGATGCGCCGCCGGGTGCTGGCCCCGATGACACAGCTGACGCAGGCTGCCGAAGAACTCGCCGCCGGCAAGCTGGAAAAGCCGCTGGCCCTGGGCGGCCACGACGAAATTGCGCGCGTGGGCCTGGCGATGGAGCGCATGCGGCAATCCTTGCTCACCGCCTTTGAAGCGCTGCGCCAACATGCCAGCACGCTGGAAGAACAGGTCGAGCAGCGCACCACCGAGTTGACCGCCAGCAATAGCGAGTTGACCGAGGCGCTCTCCCATCTGAAGACGGCGCAACATGAGCTGGTGGAGTCGGAGAAGCTGGCCTCGCTGGGTCGTTTGGTGGCCGGCGTTGCGCATGAATTGAACACACCGCTGGGCAACTCGCTGACCGTGGTGTCCTCGCTCGAGGACAGATACAAAGCCTTGGAAGAAATGCTGCAAGGCAATACGCCGATGCGGCGCAGCTTGCTGGAAGACCTGGTGCGCGATACCCGGCGTGGCCAGGACATCTTGCAACGCAATGTGCAGAAAGCCGCCGATCTAGTCCGCGACTTCAAACAAGTGGCGATCGATCAAACCACCGACCTGCGGCGTGACTTCGAGTTAGCCCGTGTGGTCGAAGACGTGTTGATCATGGTCGAGCCCAGCTTCAAGCACACGCCCTTCGTCATCAAGACCGAGCTTGACGCTGGACTCAAGATGAACAGCTACCCCGGCTCGCTCGGCCAAGTGCTGACCAATCTCTTGATCAACGCGCTGGTGCATGGCTTCGAGGGCAAGACCAAAGGGCTGGTCATGATTCGCTGCGCACAACTGGGCAGCGATGAGGTGGAACTGAGCATCAGCGATGACGGCCGCGGCATGGATGAGTCGGTTCGCAGGCGCATCTTTGACCCCTTCTTCACCACCAAGCTTGGCACTGGTGGTTCCGGCCTGGGCATGCACATCGTGCACAACATCGTCACCAATGTCTTGGGCGGTCAGATCGAAGTCATCAGCTCACCCGGCAACGGTGCGCGCATGATGATCCGCCTGCCGACGGTGGCGCCCGAGCGTGGCGGGGCGGAAGCTTCGCTGCACTGATGAGCTAAGGATTTAGGCCTTGGGCGCCCAGGCGTCATCGATTTCATTGAACAGGGCGCCAGGGTCTTCGGCATGCGCTCGGTAAGGTCCGGTACCGCTGTGTTCGGCGCTAGAGGCCGGCACAAAGCGCCCCAGATTGACGTCAAACACATTGACCTCGCCGGCCTCGATCACGCAGTGCCAACCGTGCAAGGCGATCTGCCCCGCCTCGACACGCGAGCGCACCATCGGGTAGTCCATCAGCCGCTCCAGCTGCAGCACCACCGAGCGCTCCTCGGTGCGCCGCAGCGCTTCATCGCTGAGCTGCACTGGCAAGGTCGCCTCGCGGCCCAGTTCCAGCCAGGACTTCAAATTGGTGGCCTCGGCGGGCACCTCTCCGTACAAGGCGCGGATACCGCCGCAATGGCTGTGGCCGCAGACGATGATGTGCTGGACATGCAGGGCAAGCACCGCATATTCAATCGCGGCGGCGGTGCCGTGCAGGCCGCTGGAGCCGTCATAGGGCGGCACAAAAGCGCCGACGTTTCTGACCATGAAGAGCTCGCCCGGGCCAGCGCCGGTCAGCATATAGGGCACCAGACGCGAGTCGGAGCAGCCGATGAAGAGCGTGGTCGGATGCTGGCCCTGATCGACCAGATCCTTGAACTGCGCCTGATACTGCGGGAAGTAGTCGGTGTTGAACCGGCGCAGACGGGTCAGTAGTTCGTCGCTCATAGCCTGACCCTGAAATTCACTGCAACAGCGGTGAGTCCGCCGTATCCAGTTCGAGCCCCAGCAGTTCCGCCTCACCCGCCAGCAAGCTCAGGTACTGGCGCAGCGCCGTCATATAGGCCTGCTGGCGCAAGACCTGCCCGATCGCGCCCTTGACGGACTCGAACTGCTGGGCCACCCCGGCCTCGCGGGCCAGCACCTGGATGATGTGAAAGCCAAAGCGCGTGGTGATCAGGCGCGGCAGCACGCCGATATGGGCGTTCGCTTCGTCTTGCGCGAACAAGGCTGAGGCGAACTCGGGCGCGCAGTCCTGTGCCTCCAGCCAGCCCAGATCGCCACCCTCCGCCCCGCTTGGGCAGTTGGAGTTTTCGGCTGCGGCCGTGGCAAATGCGGGGCTGTTCAGCGCTTCGCAGCGCAGCGTCACCAGCAAGGCCTCGGCCCGCCCACGCAGCGCCGGCACGTCGACACCCGGCGTTACGGCAAACAGAATATGTTTGGCCTGAACCTTTTCGCCGACATGGTAGCGGGCCGGATGGGCGTCGAAATAGCGTTTACAGCTGGCCTCGTCGGGCTCGGGCAATTGCAGCTCGCGCTCCAGCAGGGCCAGCGTCGCATCGGACGCCGCCTCGCTCAGCACGCCGTCCAGCGAAGGTAAGTCACCGACCGCCAGCAAGCCCTTACGCTGCGCAGCCTGGCGCAGCAACTCGCTATAGGCCCGTTGGCGCAGCGCCTCCGGGTCGGGCGACTCGCCTTCACCATGCAAGGGCACGCCGTTGACCATCGCCACGGCCACCTTGACATCGTCAACGGCCGGCGCCGCGCTGGCGCAGCCGCAGCTCCCGCCGCCACATCCTTGTTCTTGGCTCATAGCAACCTCCTCTAACTATCAATGCTGTTGCGGCTGGTTATGGCCAGGCGGCAGCGACAAACGCCGGCTGCGCACCATCTGGTAAGGCCGGAACAGATAGGCGACCGTACCGAAGCCGCTCCACACATGCACCAAGCGGGTGAAGGGGAAGACCAGGAACACCGTCATGCCCAAGAACATATGCAGCTTGAAGACCCAAGAGGCATGGGCCAGCAACTCAACGCCGCCGGACTGGAAGGTCACGATACGCTGGGCCCAACCAGCCAGATTCATCATCATGCCGCCGTCCAGATGTTGCGCCGACAAGGGGATGGTCGCCAGACCCAGGGCCAGCTGAATCCACAGCAAGACCAACAACAGGATGTCGCTGGTCTTGGAGTTGATGCGGATGCGCTCATCGCTCAGGCGCCGATGCAAGAGGATGGAGACGCCGGCAAAGCCCAGCACGCCTGCGATGCCGCCGCTGATCATCGCCATCAGCTGCTTGTTGCCGGCACTGATGAAATGCTCGTACATGAAATGCGGCGTCAACATGCCGAAGGTGTGGCCGAAGAACAGGAACAGCACGCCGACATGAAACAGATTGCTGCCCCAGCGCAGCGAGCCCGCGCGCAGCAGCTGCGAGGAATCGCTCTTCCAGCTGTATTGGTCGCGATCAAAGCGCAAGAGGCTGCCGACCAGAAAGACGGCCAGGCAGATATAGGGGTAGATGCCAAACAAGGCGAAATCGAGAGAGTTCATGGTCGCACTCCTTCCTGATGGGGGGCTGTTTTTCTGACGATATGAATTGGCTGAGGCGCACCGGGCTTGCTCTGACCTTTGGACGAGCAACCATCAAAGGCGGCCGGCTCTTGCCAAGCCTCATCAAGCGCCTCGTCAACGGTGATTTGCACCGCCTGCGGCTTCTCACCGGCCAACTCCAAAACCGCGCCAATCGCGGCGGCATAGGGGTTGTCACGTTTGATCAGGCCGCTATGGATGGCGTTCAGAATATGCGCCATCTCGGCCAGAAAAGCCTTGGCCGTCTCGGGTGGTTGGGTGGACGCGAACTCCAAGACCACCGGCAAGTAATCCGGTAGCTCACTGGCTTCAAAAAACATGCCGCCGGCGGCGTAGGTCTGCTGCAGGTCGATCAAAGCCGGCCCACGGTCGCGCGAGTCGCCATGTACATGCTCGAACATATGCAGGCTGGTCGCGCGGCCCCGATCAAAACTCTCGACATAGCGGGCTTCGACTTCGTAGGCGTCGCCTTGCTGCAGCGTCCCCATCAAGGCCTTCATTTCCGCCAGACGGGCGGGGCTCAAGGCGCCCTCCTCCGTCAGCACGGCAAACAGCTCCGGCAAGGCTGCGCGCATTTCGGCGTGCGGATAGTCGAGCAAACGGGCCAATACGCGGCAGGACTTAGAAAAAATCGATGTTTTCATTTGCTCTGCCTCAGACGGTCGCTTTGATCGGAATCGTGCGCTTCTTGGGGCCACCGAAGAGGCTGGTCTCGGTCTGCCCGTCGGAGCAGCCATTGCCGAAGCTGAAGCCGCAGCCGCCGCGCACATCAAAGGTGTTCTCCGCATATTCGCGGTGCGTGGTCGGGACCACGAAGCGATCCTCATAGTTGGCAATCGCCATGGTCTGGTACATGTCCTCGACCTCGTGCTTGAGCAGACCAACCTGATCCAGCACCGCCTTGTTCTCGACGCCGTCCACATGCTTGCTGCGCTGATAGGCGCGCATCGCCAGCATCCGCTCCAAGGCCCGCTCGACCGGTGGCACGTCGCCGGCCGTCAGCAAATTGGCCAGGTACTGGACCGGAATGCGCAACTGCTTGACGTCCGGGATCTGACCATTGATACCGAGCTGACCCGAATTGGCAGCAGCGCTGATTGGAGAGAGCGGTGGCACATACCAGACCATAGGCAGCGTGCGGTACTCAGGGTGCAGCGGCAGCGCCACCTTCCACTCGACCGCCATCTTGTAGACCGGGCTCTTGCGGGCAGAGGCCATCCAGGCGTCGGGGATGCCGTCCTTGCGCGCCTGTTCGATCACCTTGGGATCGTTCGGGTCGAGGAAGATATCCAGCTGCGCTTGGTACAGATCCTTGTCATTGACGACGCTGGCGGCCTCTTGAATGCGGTCTGCGTCATACAGCAGCACGCCCAGGTAACGGATTCGTCCGACGCAGGTTTCCGAACACACGGTCGGCTGGCCGGCCTCGATGCGGGGATAGCAGAAGATGCACTTCTCGGCCTTGCCCGACTGCCAGTTGTAGTAAATCTTCTTGTAAGGGCAGCCCGACACGCACATGCGCCAGCCGCGGCATTTGTCCTGGTCGATCAAGACGATGCCGTCTTCCTCGCGCTTGTAGATCGAGCCCGAGGGGCAAGACGCCACGCAGGCCGGGTTCAGGCAATGCTCGCACAGGCGCGGCAAATACATCATGAAGGTGTTTTCGAACTGACCGTACATCTCCTTCTGTACATTCTCGAAGTTCTGATCCTTGCTGCGCTTGGCGAACTCGCCGCCGAGAATTTCTTCCCAGTTCGGACCCCATTCGATCTTCTCCATGCGCTTGCCGGTGATCAGGCTGCGCGGGCGGGCGGTCGGCGGCGCCTTCGACTTCGGCGCCGACTGCAGATGGTCATAGTCGAAGGTGAAGGGCTCGTAATAGTCGTCGATCTCGGGCAAGTTGGGGTTGGAGAAGATGCGCATCAGCAACTTCCACTTGCCGCCCTGGCGCGGCTCGATCGCGCCATTGGCCTTGCGGTGCCAGCCGCCGTTCCAGCGGTCCTGGTTCTCCCATTCCTTCGGGTAGCCGATGCCGGGCTTGGTCTCAACATTGTTGAACCAGGCGTATTCGACGCCGGGGCGATTGGTCCAGACGTTCTTGCAGGTGACCGAACAAGTGTGGCAACCAATGCACTTGTCCAGGTTCAGCACCATGCCGATTTGAGCGCGTACTTTCATGCGTGTTCTCCCTCAACTGCTTCTTCCAACCAATCCACCTTGGCCATCTTGCGCACCAGCACGAACTCATCGCGGTTGGTACCAATCGTGCCGTAGTAGTTGAAGCCGTAGCTCAGCTGCGCATAACCGCCAATCATGTGGGTCGGTTTGGTGACGATGCGGGTGACCGAGTTGTGGATGCCGCCGCGCGTGCCGGTGATCTCCGAGCCCGGTGTGTTGATGATCTTCTCTTGCGAGTGATACATCATCACCATGCCGTTCTTGACCCGCTGGCTGACCACGGCGCGCGCCGCAATCGCACCATTGGCGTTGAACAACTCGACCCAGTCGTTGTCGACGATGCCGGCCTTGGTCGCATCGTCTTCACTGATCCAAATCACCGAGCCGCCCCGGTTCAGCGTCAGCATCATGATGTTGTCGCTATAGGTCGAGTGGATGCCCCATTTCTGGTGCGGCGTGATGAAGTTGAGCGCAATCTCCGTATGCCCATTCGGTTTGAGCCCCTGCACTTCCACCAGGGTCTTCAAATCGACCGGCGGCCGATAGCTGCTGAAGCCCTCGCCGAAGGCCTGCATCCAGGGGTGGTCCTGGTAGAACTGCTGGCGGCCCGTCAGCGTGCGCCATGGGATCAGCTCATGCACATTGGTGTAGCCGGCGTTGTAGCTGACTTTTTCGCTCTCAAGCCCCGACCAGGTCGGACTCGAGATGATCTTGCGCGGCTGCGCCTGAATGTCGCGGAAGCGGATCTTCTCGTCCTCACGGTGCAGCGCCAAGTGGGCATGCTCGCGGCCGGTCTGCTTGCTCAAAGCCTCCCAGGCCTTGACCGCCACATGGCCGTTGGTCTCGGGGGCGAGTTGCAAGACGACCTCGGCGGCATCGATGTCGGTCTCGATTCTCGGCATGCCTTTGGTCACACCTTCATCGCGCACACGACCGTTCAAGTCGCCAAGTTGCTCAACCTCGGTGTCGGTATTCCAGCTGATGCCCTTGCCGCCATTGCCGACCTTGTTCATCAAGGGGCCTAAAGCAGTGAAGCGTTTGTACAGATTCGGGTAGTCGCGCTCGACCACGGCGATTTGCGGCGCGGTCTTGCCGGGGATCAAATCAATCTCGCCCTTCTTCCACTCCTGCACCCCAAAAGGCTGGGCCAATTCGGCCGGCGTGTCATGCATCAAAGGCGTCAAGACCAGCTCTTTTTCGACGCCCAAATGGCCGACGCAAAGCTCGCTGAAGCTCTTGGCAAAACCCTTGTAGATCTCCCAGTCGCTGCGTGCCTGCCAGGCCGGGTCCACGGCGGTGGACAGCGGGTGGATGAAGGGATGCATGTCCGAGGTATTGAGGTCGTTCTTCTCATACCAGGTCGCTGTGGGCAAGACGATGTCCGAGTACAGACAGGTCGTGCTCATGCGGAAGTCCAGCGTCACGAGCAAGTCCAGCTTGCCCTCGGGCGCCTTGGCGTGCCATTCCACTTCTTCCGGCTTGACATCATCCTTGCCCAAGTCTTTGCCCTGCACACCGTGGGTCGTGCCCAAGAGATGCTTCAAGAAATACTCATGACCCTTGCCGGATGAGCCAAGGATGTTGGAGCGCCAGACGAACATATTGCGCGGCCAGTTCGACGGGTGATCCGGGTCCTCGCAGCTCATGCGCAGCGAGCCGTCCTTCAGGCTCTTGACGGCATAGTCCTTGGCATCCATGCCGGCAGCGGCCGCGTCCTTGACCACCTGCATCGGGTTGGTCTGCAACTGCGGCGCGGACGGCAACCAGCCCATGCGCTCGGCGCGCACGTTGTAGTCGATCAGGCTGCCGCCGTACTTGGCCTTGTCGGCCAGCGGCGACAAGATCTCGGAGACATCCAGCTTCTCGTAGCGCCACTGGTCGGTGTGGGCGTAGAAGAAGCTGGTCGAGTTCATCTGCCGTGGTGGGCGGATCCAGTCGAGTGCAAAGGCCAGCGCCGTCCAGCCGGTCTGCGGACGCAGCTTTTCCTGGCCGACGTAATGGGCCCAGCCGCCGCCGCTTTGCCCGATACAGCCGCACATCATCAGCATATTGATGATGCCGCGGTAGTTCATATCGCAGTGGTACCAGTGGTTCATCGCCGCACCGATGATGACCATGGACTTGCCACGGGTCTTGTCGGCGTTGTCGCCGAACTCACGACCGACGGTGATGATCTGCTCACGCTTCACACCGGTGATGGACTCCGCCCAGGCTGGGGTGTAGGGCAGGTTGTCGTCGTAGCTGGTCGGGCAGTCATCGCCCAGGCCGCGGTTGATGCCGTACTGCGCGACTTGCAGGTCAAAAACGGTCGCGACCAGGCATTCGCCCGCGTCTTCGTGCTTGCCCAGCTTCAGGCGCACCACCGGCACATTGCGACTCAGCACATCTTGCTGCTTGTTGGACTGGAAATTCGGCGTGTCGATGCCGCCGAAATAAGGGAAACCGACGGTGGCGATCTCATGCGGCTGCTCACCATCCTCCAGCACCGACAGCTTCAGCTTCACATCGCAGTCATGCACGGCCTCTTTGGACTCGAGGTTCCACTTGCCCAGGTCCGGCCTGTCGCCGGCACCCCAGCGGAAACCGATCGAGCCATTCGGCAACACCACCTTGCCGGCCGTATCAAAGGCCAGCGTCTTCCAGTCGGGGTTGTTGTCCTGGCCCAGCTTGCCGCCGAAGTCGCTTGCACGCAGATAGCGGTCGGGCACCAAGAGCTCGCGACCATCGGCGGTCGTGGTCTTCTTCATCTTCACCAGCAGCGGCAGGTCGGTGTAGCGGCGGGCGTAATCGTCGAAATACGTGGAGCGCCCTTTGCCGCCATCCTTGAAGTAGAACTCCTTCAAGATCACATGGCTCATCGCCATCGCGATCGCGGCGTCGGTGCCCTGCTTGGGGTGCATCCAGATGTCGGCCAGCTTGGCGACCTCGGAATAGTCCGGCGTCACCGCCACCGTCTTGGCGCCCTTGTAGCGCACCTCGGTGAAGAAATGAGCGTCCGGCGTGCGCGTTTGCGGCACGTTGGATCCCCAGGCGATGATGTAGTTGCTGTTGTACCAGTCGGCACTCTCGGGCACATCGGTCTGCTCACCCCAGACCTGCGGGCTGGCCGGTGGCAGATCGCAATACCAGTCATAGAAGCTCATGCAGACGCCGCCCATCAGGCTTAGGTAGCGGCTGCCAGCGGCATAACTGATCATGGACATGGCAGGAATCGGCGAGAAACCGATCACGCGATCGGGCCCGTGCTTCTTGACCGTGTAGATATTGGCCGAGGCGATGATCTCGTTGACCTCATCCCAGGTCGAGCGCACAAAGCCGCCCAGGCCACGGTCTTTTTGCCATTCCGTACGCTGTTCCTGGTTCTCGACCAAGTTGGTCCAGGCATCGACCGGGCTCTTGGCCACGCCGCGTGCCGCGCGCCAATGCTTGAGCAGCGAGCCCCGCACCATCGGGTATTTGACCCGGTTGGCACTGTACAGATACCAGGAGTAACTCGCACCCCGAGCGCAACCGCGCGGCTCATGATTGGGCAGGTCCGGCCGCGTGCGCGGGTAATCGGTCTGCTGGGTTTCCCAGGTGACGATGCCGCCCTTGACGTAGATCTTCCACGAGCATGAACCCGTGCAATTGGTGCCATGGGTGGAGCGCACGATCTTGTCATGCTGCCAGCGGGCACGATAGGCTTCTTCCCAGGTGCGGTCTTCGGCGGTGGTGACGCCGTGTTCATTGGAGAACGTTTCCTTCGGCAACGCGAAGTAGTTCAATCGGTCGAGGAAGTGGCTCATGGTCTATTCCTTGTTTTGTCGTTTGTTCTTCGTTTGCGCTTCGTTCATGGGTTCTTGACGTACGCGTTGGCGCGCAGATAGAACCACCAGTTCAAAATCAGGCAGACGGCGTAGAAGACCGCGAAGCCGTAGAAGGCATATTGCGGCGTACCGGCCTTGATCTGCTGGCCAATCAGCACCGGGGCGATGAAGGCGCCGTAAGCGGCGACGGCCGAAGTCCAGCCCAACACTGGGCCGGCTTGGGCCTTGTCAAAGATGAAACCAACGCTGCGGAAGGTCGAGCCATTGCCTACGCCGGTTGCGGCAAACAGCAGGATGAACAGGCCCATGAAGAGCTGGAAATACTGCTCCGGCGTGCTTGATTGGTAGGCCTGCATCATCACGTAGCCGACCGCTGCGGAGGCGAACACCATGATGGCCGAGATCACTTGCGTGACGATGGAGCCGCCGACCTTGTCTGCGATCCAGCCGCCGATCGGCCGCACCGCCGCGCCGACGAAGGGCCCGATCCAGGCATAGGTCAGTGCCGACGGAGCATTAGGGTTCTTCAAGGCGTGTTGCAGCACGCCGGCCGCATCGGGCGCATGGATGAAGCCGAAGATCACCGTGATGGCCAAGGGCAAGGCCATCGAGAAGCCGATGAAGCTGCCGAAGGTCACGACATAGAGCGCCGTCATCGCCCAGGTGTGCTTGTTCTTGAAGATCGCGAACTGCTTGCTAACGCCCTCTTTCATCGTGCCAAAGGCGGCCAGCTTCATCACGACCAAGGCCGCAATGATGTCAAGCGGGATCGCCACCCACATATTCAGCAGCCCCAAGCCGGTCGGTGCTGGCAGGTAAAGATAGAGCATCGCGATCGAAGGTACGAAGGCGAGCGAATACAGATAGATGATCTTGCCGAAAGCGGTCAAGGGCGAGCCGGTTTCGGGCGACACCGTTTTCAGATTGTTCATGCCGAACCAGCACAGAATCGACAGCGGCACCAATGACAAGACCCAGGCAAAGCCGGCGTTTTGAATCCAGGTGGGCGTGCCGGCCACGATCTTGCCGAGAATCCAGCCGCTGTCCTTGATCAGCGGCCGCGAGTCGCCGCCCAAGGCGCCGAACAGGCCCACCGTCATCACCAGCGGGATCACGATCTGCATCGTCGTAACGCCAAAATTACCTAGACCGGCGTTCAGACCCAGCGCCGTGCCCTGCAAGCGCTTGGGGAAGAAGGGGCTGATATTGGACATCGACGAGGCGAAGTTGCCGCCGCCCACGCCCGACCACAGCGCCATCAGCTGGAACACCCACAGCGGCCACTCGGGATGCTGCAGTGCCACGCCGGTGCCGATAGCAGGTGCCAGCAGCATCGCGGTGGTCAAGAAGATGGTGTTGCGCCCGCCGGCCATGCGGATCAAAAAGGAGGCCGGGATACGCATGGTGGCGCCCGAGATGCCGGCAATCGCCGTCAGCGTGAACAGCTCGTCCTTGCTGAAGGGGAAGCCCAGGTTGAGCATCTGCACTGTGATGATGCCCCACATGCCCCAGACCGCAAAGCCGCACAGCAGCGCAGGAATCGAGATCCAGAGGTTGCGGTAGGCGATTTTCTTGCCGGTGGATTCCCAGAACTTTTCGTCCTCAGGGCGCCAGTCGACGATGTCATTCTTTGATGGGCTACTCATGATGTTTTTCTCTCAGTTCTAAATGACACTAGATGGGTGATGCGGGCGCGTTGCTGCCCATCATTTCGGTCTTGCGGACCTCGGTCCAATACATCCAGATCAGCGAGACCCAGACCACCGCGTACATCAGCATGAAGGCGCTGGAGCGGATGCCGGTCAGGTCCATCAAGGCGCCGAACATGATGGGCAGCACGAAGCCGCCGAGGCCGCCGGCCAGGCCGACGATGCCGGAGATGGTGCCGATATTGGCGCCGTAGTCATCGCTGATGTACTTGAAGACGCTGGCCTTGCCAAAAGCCCAGGCGATGCCCAGCGTGAACATCAGGCCGGTGAAGGCATAGACATTGAGGCCGATGTGGAAAGTCTTGGGGCCATTGACGGTCACGACGGTGAAGTCGGTCTGCGGGTAGGACAAGATGAACAAACATATCCAGCTCACCCACAGCACCCACCAGGTGACGTTGTGCGCGCCATGCTTGTCCGACATCCAGCCGCCCACCGCACGCAAGACGCCGCCGGGCAGCGAGAAGCAGGCGGCCAGCAAGGCGGCGACACGGATGTCGAGGCCGTATTCGCCGACGTAGTACTGCACCATCCACAGGCTCAAGGCCACATAACCGCCGAACACGATGGAGTAGTACTGGCAGTACTTCAAGACCCGAGGGTCCTTCAAGGCCTTCAGCTGCGACACAAAGCTGGCATTGCTGGCGACCAGATGCTTGTCGTCCGAGTGGCTGAAGAACCAGAACAGGATGGCCGTACCCAAGAGCACGGCGGCATAGACATGCGGCACCATGGTCCAGCCGAAGGCCACGACCAGGCCAGGGGCGACGAATTTGTTGACCGCAGCGCCGGAGTTGCCGGCACCGAACACGCCCATCGCAAAACCCTGCCGATTCTTCGGGAACCAGCGCGCCACATAAGGCGTGCCGACCGAGAAGGAGCCGCCAGCCAGGCCGACGAACAGGCCGATGACCAAAAAATGCCAGTAGGCGGTGGCATAACTCATCAGCCAGATGGGCAAGACGCAGGCCATCATCAGGCAGAAAAAGACGATGCGGCCGCCGAACTTGTCGGTCCAGATGCCCAGCGGCACACGGATCAGCGAGCCACTCAAGACCGGCATCGCGGTCAGCAGACCGAACTCGGTCGAATTGAGGTTCAGCGCCTTCTTGATCGGGATGCCGATCACGCCAAACATCATCCAGACCATAAAGCAAACGGTGAAAGCCAGCGTGCTGACGATCAAGACGCTGAGCGCCTTGCGGCCTTGGCTTGATGCATCGACGCTGGCGCCAACAGGACTTGCGGGGTTCACAGACATGGAGGTTCTCCTCTTTTCTATGTCTGTGACTGTCCCGGATCAGCGTCGCGGCGAACATCCTTCCAAGGGTAGGCGCCAGGCCGCCATAAGGACGATGACACCACGCCGGCCATAGTTCCTTCGAACTAGCCGGCGCTTAAGTTTGCGTTTGATCAAGGTGCCGGCCTCATGAAGCCCGGCCCGCAAAAAGCCAGCCTTGGCTAACCCAGGCCCCGCTCGCTCGCCCAGACCGCCACCTGCACGCGCGAACTCAGGTTCAACTTGCGCAGAATATGCTGGACGTGGATCTTCACCGTCGTCTCGGCAATGCCCAGCGTGCGGGCAATTTCCTTGTTGCTGGCGCCGCGTGCGATTTCGCGCAACAGCTCTTGCTCGCGCGGCGACAGCAAAGACTCCTCGGCCGCGCTGGCTGCACAAGGGGGCGGCGCAGCCGCTGTGGACGCCTTGAAGGCACGCACCAGTTTGTGCGTCATCTCGGCGCTGACCACCGACTCTCCGCCGACGGCACGGCGGATCGCTGCCGCCAGGTCTTGCCCGTCAATGGTCTTGAGCAAATAGCCGGCCGCACCAGCGCGCAAGGCGGCGGCCAGATCTTCTTCGTCCTCGCTGACCGTCAACATGATGAACTGGGTTTCGGGCGCCACTTCCAACAAGCCGGGCAGCAAATCAACACCGCGCACACCGGGCATATGGTTGTCCAGCAACACGACGGCAGGTTGCAGCTCCTTGACCCGACGCAAGGCCTCGACGCCGTCTGCCGCCTCCCCCACCACCTCCAGCCCTGGCTCATGGGTCAACAGAGCGGTCAGGCCGCGGCGAAACAGGCTGTGGTCATCGACCACCATCACGCGAATAGTCATGGCATGCAAACGGTTAACTTAAACGGACCTAGCGGCAAGGCCGGGACCCGGGGCAACATCGGCCACAAGGCTGATGTCGGGCGCTGAACTGCGGCCCTGCGGCGGCAGCGTCAGGCTGATCTGCGTGCCCTGCCCCGCCTGGCTGCTCACCTGCAAGGTGGCGCCGATGCGCTGGGCACGCTCGCGCATGATGTGCAGGCCGACATGGGTCTCATCGAAACGCCCGGCAAGCGCGTCGAAGCCGGCGCCATCATCGCGCACCTCAAAACGCCACTGCGGCGACTGCGTGACGCGCAACTCCACCGAGCTGGCACCGGCATGTTTGCGCACATTGGAGAGCGCTTCTTGCAACACATGCAAGACCTGCACCTGCTGGTCAGGCGGCAAGGGCACGCCCTGCCCGGCCATCGTCAGCTGCGTGCTGAGCCCGCTTTGCAGCTCGAATTTAGACAAGGTGCTGCGCAGCGCGTGCGCAATATCCTCTTGGTCGGGCCGGGTGCGAAAGTGCAAGAGCAACTCGCGCACATCGGCATAACTTTCCTTCACACCGGCATCAATTTCGGCCAAGCTCGCCTCCACTTCCTGCGAGTGCCCCTCCTTGATCCCGCGGCGCAACAGTTGCACCTGGATTTTCAAGAAGGCAAGCGACTGCGCGATCGAGTCGTGCAGCTCCTGCGCCATCAAATTGCGCTCCTCGCTGACCGCCATCTCGCGCATGCGTGAGGCCAAACGCAGATTGTCCAGCTGCGTCGCGACCTGGCCCGCCAAGGCGTCCAGCAAATGGCGCTCTTCCTCCGAGATGGTTCGCTCGCCGTAAAAAAACAGCTCAACCTCGCCGACCGTGCGGTTGGGCGTACGCATCGGAATCGCGACCACGGTCTGATAGCCGGCCGCCTCGCAATGCTTGAGCTTGCGCTGGCCCAAGGCCCGAATCGGAATGATGCGCGCGCCGGCCACGGTCTCCAGATGCTCGCCGCAGGCACAGTCGCCCCTGCGCACGCAGGCTTCGGCCTCGACCATGCTGGCCGGCAGCCGGTGATGACCCAACATCAACAGGCGTTCGCCGTCCTCGGCAGCCAAACGCACGGCGGCCGCATCGGCGCCTGAAATGCGGCAGATCTTCGCGGCGAACTCTTGCGCCAAGTCCTGGGTGCTGGGCTGGCTTTGCACCGCCATCAGGGCGACGTCATACAGGGCGGCCAAACGCTCGTTCTGGCGAGCCAGATCCGCCGTCTTCTCGGCCACTTTGTGTTCCAGGCCCCGGTAAGAACCCTCCAGCGCGTCGGCCATGGCATTGAAGCCCAAGGCCAGTGAACTGAACTCTTCGACGGTGTTGCTTTCATCGATGCGAAGCGAAAAGTCGCGCGCCGCCATTTGCTTCAGGCCATCACGCAAGCGCTGCAAGGGCTGAATGATCCAGACAAAAGTGCCCGACACAAACACCACCGAGGCGGCAGCCACCAGCACCACCAAGCCGAAACACAGGCCGCCGAGCAAGGCGGTACGGGTGGCGATGGCATTCTCGATGGCCGAAACAAAGGCATCGACCGTGTTGACAAATTGATCGGCCTGGCTGCGCAGCGCCGGGCCTTCGGTGGGCTCCAGCAACTTGCCGCGCAGCGGCAACCAGGCCCGCTCGACCTCTTTGAATCGGTCCAGACTGGTTTGATTGTCGGGAATGAAGAGCGGTCGTGAGGGGTCCCCTCGCCGTAGGCTCAAGACCATCGCATCAAAGCTTGCGACACCCTGCGCGACCTCCATATGTTCACCGGCCTGATGCATCAGCGTCAGCTTGTAGGTCAGCATGCGCATGCGGCCGGCCTCGTTGATGGCACCCGCCCCGCCCTCCAACTGCCATGACACCCAAAGCGTGAAGGCGATCGAGGCCAGCGCCACGACCAAGAATGTGGTTTGAATCAGGGCGAGCTTGCCCGCCAATGTTCGATAGAGCTTGCGCATGCCGCAGGGTAGGCCTGCGGCATGCGGCGGTCATTGACCTAGGTCAAGAGCGCCGCGCTTCTAGGATCTTGCTGCAATCTTTAGTTGGATGCGGCGGAAGCGGGGGCTGGCACCGAAGCAGGGCTCGAAGCAGCCGAAGCTGACTCTTCGACATGCGGTGCGGCCACGTCGTGCTTTTCTCCGCTCATATCAACGTTTCCACCGCTCTTCATCAAGATAAAGATGGCCAGGGCAGCAAAAGCGGCAAAGCCGACGAGTAATTTCCACATGATTCGGTTCCAGTACAAAGAAAAGGTTAGCAGCAAATTTTATTGTTACCGAACTTGCTGACTCCAGCCTGAGAGCGCTTTGGCAAAGCCGAATTGAAAAAGGGCGGCCCTAAGGCCGCCCCGTGCAACTCAAGCGTTTGGCTCGCTGAGGAGCTTTGGCTTAGTCGTTGGCGTAGATATCCACATCCTTGGTTTCACGCACAAACAGCAGGCCGATCACCAGCGTCATGGCAGCGACGCCGATTGGGTACCACAGGCCGTGGTAGATGTTGCCGTTTTGCGCAACCATCGCGAAGGTGATGGAAGGCAGCAGTCCACCGAACCAGCCGTTACCGATGTGATAAGGCAAGCTCATCGAGGTGTAACGGATACGGGTTGGGAACAACTCCACCAGCATCGCAGCGATCGGGCCGTAGACCATGGTCACATACAGGACCAAGATGAACAGGATCGCGACGACCATGGGCTGGTTGATCTTGGCAGGATCGGCCTTGGCGGGGTAGCCGGCAGCCTTCATTGCTTCGCTCAGCTCCTTCTTGAAGGCGGCGATGCCCTTGGCGCTGGCTTCGTCGAACTTGTGCCCGCCGGCCATCACGGTAGCGTTCAGGCCGGTGATGGCCTTGTCGCCGACCTTGATCACGGCCACCGAGCCGGCTGGGCCGGGCAGGGTTTCGTAGCTGGCGGAAGACTGAGCCAAAGCGCGCTTGGCGATGTCGCAGCTGCTGGTGAAGTCAACTTCACGAGCGATCGGGCTGCCCTGGAAGGAGCAAGTCGATGTATCCACCGTCAGCGTGATTTGCGCTGTGGCTTGTGCCTTGGCCAGATCAGGGTTGGCAGCGTTGGTCAGCGCCTTGAACAGCGGGAAGTAGGTGACGATGGCGAGCAGCAGGCCGGCCATGATGATGGGCTTGCGGCCGATCTTGTCCGAGAGTGTTCCGAAGATCACGAAGAAAGGCGTGCCCAAGAGCAGCGAGATCGCGACCATGATGTTGGCGGCCGACATCTCCACCTTCAACACGCTGGTCAGGAAGAACAGCGCATAGAACTGGCCTGTGTACCAGACCACGCCCTGACCGGCGACCAGACCGAACAGCGCCAGCATGACGATCTTCAGGTTCTTCCACTGACCGAAGGACTCGGACAGCGGCGCCTTGGAAGTCTTGCCTTCGGACTTCATCTTCTGGAAGGCAGGGCTTTCGTTCATCGACAAGCGAATCCAGACGCTGATGGCCAGCAGCAAGATCGACACGATGAAAGGCACGCGCCAGCCCCACTCACCGAAGGCAGCTTCGCCAATCAGCGTGCGGGTACCCAGAATCACCATCAGCGACAGGAACAAGCCCAGCGTCGCGGTGGTTTGAATCCAGGAGGTGTAAGCACCGCGCTTGCCCTGTGGCGCATGTTCCGCCACATAGGTTGCGGCACCGCCGTACTCACCACCCAGCGCCAAGCCTTGCAGCATGCGCAGGCCGATCAAGATGACCGGGGCGGCCGCGCCGATGGTGGCGTAATTCGGCAGCACACCGACGATGAAGGTCGACAGACCCATGATCAAAATGGTCACCAAGAAGGTGTACTTGCGACCGATCATGTCGCCCAAACGGCCAAACACCAGCGCGCCGAAGGGGCGCACGATGAAGCCGGCGGCAAAGGCCAGCAAGGACGCAATGAACGCCGCTTGCGGGTCCAGGCCCGAGAAGAATTGCTTGGCGATAATTGGCGCCAAAGAACCGTAGAGGTAAAAGTCGTACCACTCGAACACGGTGCCCAGCGAGGAGGCGAAGATAACCTTCTTCTCTTCACCCGTCATTGGCGTGTTGCTCGTGGAGACTGCTGTTGCAGTTGCCATGGTGGATGTCTCCAAATATTTGCCTGAGAACCACCGACCGGCAGCTCTTGGCCGCAACTATGGAAGCGCCCTCTGACCCCACTCTGACACCGCGCTGAACGCTTGCTTACAAAACCCGCTGAAACCCTTGCTTAGGATTTCGCAATGCAAAATTTAATCCAGATCAAGGGTAAGTCCTGGGTCACTTGGTGCTGCTGGCCCGGCGCACGCCCGGACGGGCTTTGGCCGCGGCATCCCAGGCCCCCTGTTCAAACCAAGGGTCACCGCGCAGATAGGCCGCTAGCATGTCGAGCGAGTCCAATCCCCAGAACAAGCGGCCGTCCACCTCGATGGTGGGCACACCGAACACGCCCAGCTCCAGCGCTTGTTCGGTGGCGTTGCGCAAGGCTTCCTTGATCTCTTCGCTGGCCACATCGCGCTGCGGGGTCAGGTCTTGCGTCAGCAGCGCCAAGCGTTCGGCCTGATTCGCATCGGCACCCTCGCCGCGCCAGACATGGTGCAAGATCTTCTCGACCTGCAGCCGGTTCGGCGTACCGCCGGCCGGCGCACAGGCCCAAGCCAGGCGCAGCAGCGGCAAAGGATTAAACGGGTGCTGCGCCGGCACCTGCAAAGGGATATTCAGCTGATGGGCCGCCCAAGCCACTTGGCGAAAGGTCCACTGGCGTTTGGGCTCGATTTCGGCCGGGCCTTTCTGGCCCAGGGCGTGTAGCAGCGCCGCGAACAGAATCGGCCGGTACTCGACGCTGTAGCTGATGCCGCTCAAGGCTTCGGGTAGGCGCTCGAAGGCCAGTGCCGCGTAAGGCGAGATCGGGTCGAAATAAAAACGCATATGTTTCATGGTGCGGCTTGGCCTTTCAGGGCTCGTGGGTTTGTTCGGCGGCGGTGAAGATGCCCAAATTGAGCAAATGTTCGCGGCGCGGCGGCAAGCGGTCGAGAATTTCCAGGCGGGTGACGTCGGCCGCCTTGGACCAGACCGTGATTTCAGGAATCGTGCGGGCGCAGCCCTCGCACCAGCCGGTGGGCTGGTGGATCTTGCAGACATTGGTGCAAGGCGATTTAACCGCCCCGGCGATCGCGGACACGCTGCTCATGCTTGCACCACATCGATCACCGGCGCGCCGGTCAAGGCGGCCAGCTCGGCCGGCGACATCTGAAAAACGCCGTTGGGGTGCCCCGCAGCGGCCCAGATGACATCGAAGCGAAACAGCTCTTGATCGACAAACAGCAAGGGCAGCGACGCATCAGCGGCCGGCGCAAAACCCAGCGGCGACACGCCGCCGATGGAAAAGCCCGTGCGCGCCTTAACGTAGTCGGCATCGGCGCGGCCCAGCGCCCCGGTGTGGGGGGCAAGCTTCTTCTCGTCCACGCGCTTGTCACCCGAGGTGATCACCAGCACAGCGGCCTCATCCGATTTACGCTTGAACACCACCGATTTGGCAATCTGCCCCAAGCTCACGCCCAAGGCATCGGCCGCTTCTTGCGAGGTGCGTGCGGCCACCTCCAACCACTGCGGTGCATAGGGATGGCGGGCCTGCGCCAGCGCGGCCTGGACGCGCACAAAGCCGTCTGGGCGATCTGTACTGACAGTTGCTGATTCATTCATGGCCGGCATTGTCTCAGGCCGGCCAAAAACTACTGTTCAGGCGGGCAATTCGCCCGCAGCCATGCGGCGCTCGATCTCGGCTATCAGCGGCAGCAAGTCGGCCACCCCGTCAATCACAAAATGCGCGCCGCCGTCCAGCAAGACTTGACGCGCCTGCGCCCGCAGCAGCGCTTGCTGCGCGGCCGGCGTGGCCAGCCATTCGGCCTCGCTCAGCCCCAAACAGTTGCCAGTGACGGCCAGGCCGACCACCCAGGCGCCGACCGCCCTGCCCTCTTGCAAGCCCGGCACCGTGTCGTCCACCTTGACGACCGCAGCCGGTGGCCAAACGCCCAGATCCGACAGCGTGCGCACCATCATCAGGGGCCCCGGTCTAGCGCTGGCCATATCGCCGGCGCAGACCAGGTTGTCGGGCTTGTAGCCCTGCGCCTCGGCCAGCGGCGCGACAACATCCATGATGGGGCGGTTGTAGCCGGTCGTTGAGCCGATCTTCAAACCCCGCGCGCGCAAGGCCACCACCGTCTCCAAAGCGCCTGGAATGAGGCTTGCGTGCTGGGTGACGCTGGCCTGGTTCATCGGCGTGAAGACCTCGTACAGCTCATCGCAATCGGCATCAGAAAAGTCGCGCCCATGCGCCTGGCGCCAGCGCTGCGCAATCTCAGGCTGATTGCCCAGCGCATGGATATGGTCCCACTTGGCCAGACCCATCGGCACACGCGCCTCGGCAATGCTGATGCTCACGTCATAACGGGCAAATAGTTGGACAAACGCGCCCATGGGCGCCAAGCTGCCGAAGTCGATGATGGTGCCGGCCCAGTCGAACACCACCGCTTGCAAATGTTGAATCGTCTTGTCATTCATTGCGGTTTACCAATTCTTGAAAACTTCTTCGGCCAGCCCAAACGCGGTGCTGGCGCCGGTGCCACTGGTGACCGTGACCAGCCGGGTGTTGGCGGCGGGCGCCTCGACCAGGCAGGGCTCGGTGGCCGAGGACGGATAGGTGCCGACCCAGCGCTCGGTCACCTCGACGCTCTTGATGTGCAGGCTTGTGCGCAGATGGCGCAGGATCAAGGCATCGACCTCTTCGGACGCAAACGGCGGCAAGACCGGACCGTAATGGTGCGAGTCACCGACGACCAGCGAGCCATCGGCGCTTTGCACCACGATCAGATGGATGCCGTGGGCCAGGCTGGCGGCTTCTTCCTGCTCCAGCCGCGCGCGCAAGGCACTCGCCTCCTTCAGCTCCGAGTAGCCCTCGTAACGCACCAGACTCAGGTCCCCCATCACCGAGGCGGGCAGTTTGAAGCCGGGCTCGGGGCGTACCCGCAACATCTGCAACTGGCACATGCGCAGCCGGTGCGGCAGCCAGCTGTTGGCGAACAAGCCGTTCAACTCGGCGCCGCCGCAGACCACCACCCGCTCGGCCTGGTAGCTGGCGCGCGCCGTCTGCACATGGGGCGTGTCAACCGCCAGCACCGCCTCGCCGAAACGAAACTCGACGCCATGCGCGGTGGCCAGCCAAGTGGTCAAGCGCGGGATCGCGGTCCGCGACTCGACCCGCAGTTCATGCGGGCTGTAGAGCACGCTTTGCAAATGTTCGGTGCGCAGGGCTGCGTTGCGATCGGCCGCCTCGGCCGGGCTCAAGAGCTCGCAAGCCTCGGCCATCTCGGTCGCCATAAAGGCCTCGAGCACCGCATGCGCCTCGGGCCGCTCGGCCGCCAGAAACAGACCGGTGTGCACCACATCAATGCCGGCGAGCGGCGCCACCTCAGCCCAAACCTGGCGCGAGCGACGCGCTCTGGCATGGCTGGCACCGGCTTTTTGGCCGGTCACAGTGACAAAGCCAAAGTTGCGGATTGAGGCGCCGACGCAGGCCGCGTCGCGCTCCAACACCAGCACCTTCAAGCCGCGCCGGGCGGCGGTATAGGCATGGGCGAGGCCGACGATGCCGGCGCCGACTACCAGGAGGTCGTATTTCATAGTTGCTATCAAACTCTAGAAAGAAGAACGAAGACTCAGCGTGCACGCCAGGCTTGGGTGCGATTGATCAACACGCGTTCCAGCAGCGCGATCAAAAACCGGCCAAAGGCAGCGGTCAAAAAGATCAGCACCGCCATCGCCGCAGCCGGGCCGATGTCACCGGCGTCGTCCATCGCCAGCACTGCCACCGAGGCCAGCGTGGTTTCGGGCGAATACAAGAACACCACGGCCGACACCGTCGTCATCGCATTGATGAAGAAATAGGCGGCCACCTGCATCATGGCCGGCAGGCTGACCGGCAAATGCACGCGCCACAGCGTGGTCCAAAACGGCACGCCCAAGGACGCGGCAACCAGCTCGTATTCGGGGTCCAGCTGGCGCAGCGCGGCCAGCTGCGTGATGTGGGCGACCGAGTAGAAATGCGCGACCGTGCAGATGATCAGCAGGCTCAAGCTGCCGTAAAGGCCGTGCAGCGGATTCCAGCCGGCGTTGAAAAACAAGATATAGCCCAGGCCCAGCGCCAGACCCGGCACCGCCATCGGCAAGCTGGCCATCGCGTTCAAGAGGCCGCGCCCGGCGGCAAAGCGGCGCGGCTTTTCGACCAGATAGGCGCTCAAAAAGGTCAGGCCCGCGCCCAGCACCGCGCAGCCCATGGCCAGCTTGATCGAATTGCCGTAGCTGGCCCAGCCGCCGCCATCCATCATGTCGAAGCGAAAGTTGTTGAAGGACGGCGCCAAGTTATAGGGCCAATAAGTCGCGAACGCGGCGAACACGGCAACGCCCATCACGGCGATCAAGAGCAAGGCAATAGCGCTGCAATAGAGCAGCATGGCAGCGTCAAGTCCGCTGCTGGGGCTGGGTTGATAGGGCACAGCGCGCACGGTCAGCGCCGCGCCTTGCGCGCGGCGCAGGCGCTGCTCGACCCAAAAGGCCAGCACCGCAGGCAGCAAGAGCAACAAGGCCACGACCGCGCCCATTTGCAGGCGCTGCTGGCCGATCACCTGCTTGTAGATATCGGTCGCCAGCACTTGGGTGTTGCCGCCAATCACCTTGGGCACGCCAAAGTCGGTCAAGACCATCACGAACACGACCACCAGCGAGATCAGCAGCCCGTAGCGGCTGGCCGGCAGCGTGACGGTGCGGAAGATCCGCCAGCGGTTCGCACCCAAGCTGGCGGCCGCCTCGTGCAAGCGGCCGTCGCTGGTGGCCAGCGCCGTCAACATAATCAGCAAGGCATGCGGCAGCGTCCACAGCACCGAGCCAATGACGATGCCGGGCGGGCCGTAGATGGATTCAAAGCCCAAGGCGTTCTTCAACAAGCCTTGGTTGCCGAACAGATAGATCAGGCTGATCGCCATCAACAACGAAGGTGCCAGGATGGGCAGCAAGGCCACCGCGCGAAAGAAGCGCCGCCCCGGCATGCAAGTCTGGGTCAGCGCGTAGGCATAGCCATAGGCCAAGCTCACGCTGATCACGGCGCTCAAGGCCGACAGCCACAGGCTGTTGAACAAGGACCGGCCCACGTTTGGCCCGCTCAGATAGGCGCTGAAATTGCCCAGGCCGGCGAAGCTGCCGTCGGCGCCGTAAAAACTCATCGCCAACAGGCTGCCGACCGGTAAGGCAATGCCCAGGCCCAAGACCAGCAGGCCCACGCCCAACAGCAGCGCCAAGGGGCCGCGCTCGCTGATATTGCTCTTCATCTTCATGCGGCGCGCATTGTTGAGAGCGGCTGCGCCAGGCCGCGAATACTCATGGCAGGCAGTTCCATCAAGACCTGACCCTGCAGCCAAACCGGCAGAGTCGCGTCATCCGAGCTCGGCAATTCGGCCTCGATGACGATTCCGCCCAAGGCCTCACAACGCAAACGCACTAAGGTGCAGGGGCCCAGGAACACCGTCTCCAGCACCTCCGCGCGCAAGCTATTCAGGCTGGCACTTGGCCCTGGCTCCGCGTCGACGACGAAGGGCCGCAATCCAATGGCTTCGGGCCGCAGGCCCAGCAGCAAAGGGCTGCCGGTCTTGAAGGCCTCGATATCGCAGTGCAAGTCCTGTGTACCGACACGGGCCCGGTTGCGCCCGACCACCAACGCCGGCATCAGGTTCATCTTGCCGACAAAACCGGCCACAAACTCGCTCGCCGGCCGCGAGTAAAGCTGCTGCGGTGTGCCGGTCTGTTCGATCTGCCCCTTGTGCATGACGACGACGCGGTCCGACATCGACAGCGCCTCATCCTGGTCATGGGTGACCATCAGCGTGGTGATGCCTAACTGCTTTTGCAGGCGGCGGATCTCGGCCCGCAGGCTGACCCGCACCTGCGCGTCCAGCGCAGAGAGCGGCTCATCCAGCAAGAGCAGCGGCGGCTGCGGCGCCAACGCTCGCGCCAAGGCCACGCGCTGCTGCTGGCCGCCGGACAGCTGGGCCGGGAACTTGTGCGCCTGATCGGCCAGGCCGACAAGGTCCAGCATTTCCAAAGCCCGGCTGTGCTGCTGCGCCCGCTTCGTGCCTTGCAGCCCATAGGCTACGTTCGCCGCCACGCTCAGGTTGGGGAACAAGGCATAGGACTGAAAGACGACGCCGAAGCGGCGCTGCGAAGCTTCCAGCGCGGTGATGTCCTGGCCGCGCAGGTAAATGCTGCCGGTGTCGGGCGTCTCGATGCCGCAGAGTATGCGCAAGAGCGTGGTCTTGCCGCAGCCCGAAGGCCCCAGCAAGCTGATGAACTCGCCCTGCGCCACGTCCAGCGCGATGCCGCGCAGCACCGACTGCGTGCCGTAGCGCTTGGTGATGTGTTGTACCGAGAGCATTGCTTACTCTTATTTCTTTGCTTCAGCCTTGCCTTCATAACGCTTCGCCCACTCGTTCAGAATGCGCTCGCGGTTGGCGGCGGCCCAGGCGAAGTCGTTTTTGACCAAGAACTTTTCGATGTCGGACGGCACAAATTCCAAACGCTCTTGCACCTGCGGCAGCGCCAGCACGGCGAAGTTGCCGGCATAGAGCTCATTGGCCTTCTTGGTCACCGCCCAGTCGGCCAGCGCGCGCGCGGCTTCTTGCTTCTTGCTGCTCTTGAAGATGGCGGTCGCCTCAACATCCCAGCCCAGGCCTTCCTTGGGGAAGATGATGTCGATAGGCGCGCCGTCCTTCTTGGTCTTGTTGGCGCGGTAGTCAAAAGACAGGCCGACCGGGAACTCGCCAGCACCGGCCTGGCGGCAAGGCTTGGAGCCGCTGTGGGTGTAGACGCCGACGTTCTGGTGCAGCGCGTCCATGAAGGCCCAGCCCTTGGCCTCGCCCATGCTTTGCAACCAGGCCGACACCATCAAGAAACCGGTGCCGCTGGAGGCCGGGTGCGGCATCGTGACCGTGCCCTTGTAGACCGGCTGCGTCAGGTCGGCCCAACTGGTGGGCTTGGGCAGATGGCGCTTTTCGGCCTCGACCGTGTTGAAGCAAACCGCCGAGGACCACAGGTCCATGCCGACCCAGGTCGGCTGAGCGCGCGGGTCGCGCATGCTGGCGCGCACCTGCTCCAGGCCCTTGGGCGCATATGGCTGCAAGAGGCCGTCTTTGTCCAGCAGCATCAAGGACGTTGCGGCCAGCCCCCACACCATATCGGCCTGCGGATTGGCTTTTTCGGCCAGTAAGCGGGCGGTGATGATGCCGGTGGACTCGCGCACGAACTTCAGTTCGATGCCGGGGTTGTCGGCCTCGAAAGCAGCCTTGTAGGCCTTGATCTGATCGGCTTCCAGCGCCGAATAGACCAGCAACTCGGTCTTGCCTTGAGCAAATGCTTGGGCACCCATCAGGGTAGTCAAGCTCAACAAGGCCAATTTCACAAAGGTTTGACGCATTTCAACTCCAGCAGGTTCGACGAAAAATGGTTTTCAGCTCTCGGTGCGCAAAGCTCCGATGAGCCAGACGGCGCATCGGCGAAACTGTAGGGATGACGGATGAACACAGCGCGTCAAATGACGCAAATTTGACAAAGCAGCTATTGGCGGGTTTTGCACCGCTGCCCCAGAGCGACTGCGGGGGTCGACCATGTTGGTGAGCCAGCTGAAGGCGTTTTTCACCGTTGCGCGCCTGGGCAGCGTGACGCTGGCGGCCAAGCACCTTGGCTTGAGCCAGCCCACGGTCACCACACAAATTCGCGCGCTGGAAGAGCATTACGGCGTCGAGCTGTTCCGCCGCGAGGGCGGCCGGCTCTTGATCAGCGATGCCGGCGTGCTCTTGATGCCGCGCGTCGATCAGCTCTTGCAGCAAGAAATCGACCTGGAGTTTGCGCTGCGCAATGCCGGCGAGTTGCAGCGCGGCAGCCTGCGCATCGGCGCCACCGCGCCCTATTACGTGCTGAGCATCGTGCAGCGCTACCGCCAGCGCTTCCCGCAGGTCGAGATCACCTTGGCGGCCGGCAATTCGCGCCAGATGATCGATGCGCTGCAAGAGTACCGGGTCGACATCGCTACTTCGTCTCATCTGGAAGACGACCCGCGCCTGCACCGCCTCGAACTCGGCGCCGACCCGCTGGCCCTGGTCGCGCACCGCGACCATCCGCTCGCGCGACTCGCCCAGGTGCGGCTGAGCGCCTTGGCTGGCTGCCATCTCTTGATGCGCGAGCGCGGCTCGATGACGCGCCAGCTGACCGAGCAAATGCTCGCACGAGCCAAAGTACAGCCGCTCAGCTGCATGGAGATTGCTAGCCGTGAGGCCTTGCGCGAGGCGGTGATCCGGCAAATGGGTGTCAGCATCTTTGCCGCCAACGAAGTCTGTGAACACCCGGATCTGCGCGTCATCCCCCTGACCGGCATGGCCAATGACGAGGCGGCGCCGCTGGTGCGCGAATACCTGTATTGCCTGAAGGACCGGCGGGATTCACGTTTGATTGACAGCTTTTTGCTGGCATGCCGGCACAAGGACTGAGCCTATTTTTTTGGAACTGGGGGCAAAAACATCGGGATTTGGAGGGTGTCAAAGCCGGCCGGCCTGCATACTATGGACTCATGTTCCTGAATGGAGTGCTCAATGCCCAATCTGATTGCTGACCAATTGAACGGCCTGATGGATAGACAGGCTCTGCAGGCCCTGATGGAGCAGGCGGCCACTGCGGCCCGCTCGAGTGGCCAGTCGCTGGCGGTGCTAACGCTGGATCTCGACCATTTCAAGGCCTATCTCGAAGACCAAGGCCAGAGCCAAGCCCAAACCGTGTTGCAGAGTGCGGCCAAACTATTTGCCGACCGCATGCCCGCCGGCGCCAGCTTGGCCCATCTGGGCGGCGATGAATTCGTGATGCTGCTGCCGGCCACCGATCTGGCCGCTGCGGTGGCCACCGCCGAAACCTTGCGCGCGGCGGTCGAAGCCGAATTTGCCTCGCTGGGCGGCCCCACGCCCTTGACCGTGACCTTGGGAGCCGCCGCCAGCCCTAGCGGCTCAGACTGGACTGCACGCAGCTTGCTGGCCCTAGCCGATGCCCGCATGACCTTCGGCAAAAAGCGCCTGCTGCCTCACCACAACCGGGTCTGGTCGGGCACCCTGCCCTCGGATTGGTACCCGCGCTTTGACGTTCAGGCCGAGGTCTGGCCCAGCTTGTAAGCTGTTCACCTCTTCCATAGCAAAGAAGGCCCGAACCTGCTGGTTCGGGCCTTCTTTGCAATTGCAGGCAGTTCAGCCCTTTGATCAGTCCCGCTTGCGGCGACCCACCACAAAGAAGCCGATCCCGCCCAGACCCGCCAAGAGCAAGGCATAGGTGCTTGGCTCAGGGATAGGGCTGGTCAGGTGGATCTTCAGGAACTCGGTGTTGTCCGATCCCAGATCACGGCCACCGATGCCGGGGTAGTTGTTGTCGTTCGCCACCAGCAAGGTGTTCGCGTCCAAGACCAACACGCTTTCGATCGTCACGAAGGGGAAGGTGAAGGTCGTTTTGCCGTCGCCGTTGAGGTCATCCGGGTCGGCGATATTCATCAGATCGACCGCTTCGGACTTGGCGACATAGCCGGCCGCATCGACCTTGTTGATGTCGATGCGGAAGATCTTCTTGAACGGTGTACCCGAAGCCGAGGTGGCCGTCACACCGTTGCGCTCAATGACCAGGAATTCATGGTCATTGATGGCGGTCATGTCACCGATATTGGTGCCGGCCACGTCGAGCTTGTACTTCCACTGCTGGCCGGTATAGGCCTCGGCATCGATGCTGAACTCGTTGATGCGCAGTGTCTTGCGGCTGGCGTCGTCGCCGGCGACTGTGCCTTCCAGCAGCGTGAACAGCTTGTCGCCGGAACGATTGATGGCCATGCCTTCGAAGCCGTTGGAGCCGTTCAAGTTGGGCGTGCCGCCGTTCAGATAAGGGTTTTGCGGCGACATCACGCCGGGCAGGCCGACCTCGCCGCGCAGCACCTTGCCGCTGGCATCGGCCTTGACCAGGAAGGGCCCGAACTCATCACCAAACCACAGATTGCCGTTCTTGTCTTTGCGCACCGACTCGATGTCGAAATCCGCACCTGTCAACAAACGGCCGGCACGAATGCTTGCGTCGACCAAGGGCTTGCTGGCGTCGTTGTAGTAGTTGTTGTAGTCGGCTTGAATCTTGAAGCCGATCTTCTTGTCGGGGTCGGCCAAATTGATGTAGCTGCCGCTGCTGAAGCCGCCCATCACTGCGCCGCTGTTGTAGTTGGCGGCCTTGACCGTGCCGCTGCCACCGAGGGATGTCTTGAAATCAGGCGTTACGGCATACATGCGCAGCAAGGCATCGGCCGAGTTGCCCTTGGTGCCAAAGCCGTTATCGGGCATGAACAAATAGCTGCCCGCCACCGGACCATTCAACACGGCCGAGAAGCCTTGCACCGACTGCTTGTTCAGCAAAGGCAAAGGATTGCCGCCAGCGCCGCTGGCAAATTGACCCGTGGTGGGGCCGTCGGCAAAGGTGTTGGCGGGCATGATGGCCCAGCCTTCCAGCGAGGCGCCGCCGGCAAAGGCCGGCGCCGCAAAGGCCAGACCGCAAGCCACTGCAATCAAACGCAAGGACTTGGTGTGGGCCTTCTCGCTCACTTCATATGACTTTGTCTTCATCTCTACTACTCCCTGAGCGCAGACAGCCTGCGCGACAAGGGGCATTCTTGCGACCCTAGGTGATACCCTGATGACGTCAAATTTTGCCTAAAGAGCCAAACGGCTCATCCGCTATTGGGGCGTGTAGCTCACCGTCAACTTGAATGTCCCCGCGCTATAGCCTTTGAGCAAGACGTAGACGTCGCTGTTGACGGTGGCACCAAGGCTGCAGCTTTCGGTCGCCGTGCTGCCGTCGCTCTTGCAGTCGTAGCTGCTGGTGCTGGCAGGGCCGCCCCGCTTGACGAACAAGTCGATGTCTCCGCTGCCGGTGGTACTGGCCTTCAAGCTGCCGCCACTGGCGAGCTTGAAGGGCCCGAAGGATTGGGTTTGATTCAAAGCCAGGCTGCCGCTGAAGTTTTCGGTCTTGTCCACCGGCGGCGTGGCGGCGCCGTCGGCCCCCAACTCCACCGCATAGGCCAAAGCCATGCGCGCGAATTTCAAGGAATGATCGGCCTGGTTGCCGCTATTGGCATAGGTGTCATTGGCGCTGTGGATATAGGGGTTGTCGGCCGCAAACGAAGATTCAAACGGCATCGATGCGTAAAAGCCCTTGGCGCTCCAAGAGGCATGATCGGAACAAGCGTAGCCGCAGCGGTCAGTGCCAACCTTCAGTGTGGGCAAATAGGTCTTGATCAAATTGCTCACAAAAGTGTTCTGCGCGCTGTCGGTGTAGTCGGTGAAGATATAGATGTCGTTGGCGGCGCCCTTGTAATTGGTCATATCCAACTGCATCACACCGACCACATTGGCATTGGCTGCGGCGAAGCTATTGGCAATTTCTTGCGAACCTCGCAGGCCCACCTCCTCGGCCGCGTAAGCCATGAACTTGAGGGTGCGGCGTGGCTTGAAGCCGCTATTGACCAAGGTACGGAAGATCTCGGTCAGGCTGGCGACGCCCGAGGCATCGTCATCGGCGCCGGGTGCGCGGGTGGTTTCGGTCGTGCCTTGCGAATTGATCGAATCCAGATGGGCGCCGAGCACCACGATTTGCGCGGCGTTGTCGCTACCCTTGATGGTCGCAATCACCGACTTCTGAGCCCAGTTCGCATGGCTGAACTGCTCGACCGTGATGTCGCTGCGCCCCGCCGCCAGATTGCTCCAGCGGTTTTTGAGCCAATTGGACGCGGCCACGCCGCCACTGGTCGTGTAGTAACGGTTGGTATTGGCGGATAGATCAAGAATGGTTTGACCGATATTGCTCGCTTGCATTTGCGCGAGCATCGGGTTCACCGTCGTCTGCTGATCAATCACATAGCTCGGACGTGTGGGGGCCAGCAGCGCGGTAAACCCGGCCTGCCCGGACTGCAGCGCCTTCATGCCCTCGGCCTTGCTGGCGTGAAACATATAGCCGCCGCAGCGCCGCAACTTCTCATGCACAGCGTTTGATAAGCCCAGCAGCGCGGCCTCATCAACTTCGACCAGATGCACTTTCTCGGCCTTGATCGCAGCTCGCGCTCCTTGAGTCGCCTCTGCTGAGACTTGTTTGATCTCGACGCTGGCACTCGCTTTTGCTGCGGGCTGAAGCTGTTGTAACTGGGCCCAGGCGGCATCGCCCAAGCTGATCCAGACCTTGTCACCGGCCGCTGCGGCGGGCGCAGTCGTGTTGAGCAATACCAGCCCGACCAGCAGCGAAGCCAGAGGTGCCATACAAAGCGGCGAGAAAAAAGGAGCAGGTGCTGAGCGCATGGGGAAGACTCCGTTGCAATTAGGGCGGTTGGGCGAATGTGCCAAATGAGGTGACCGAGGCGACTGAACCGGCGCGATCCTAGGCTCGCAACTTGTCCCGCGAATCAGGGCAAGCATGGATGTCAACTCTGACAGCTTGCGCGCTTCTCGCCCCTGCCTAGGATGGGGCCCCAGTGACCGGGTGTGGCTGTTGACGCCAAGCCTGCGGCGAAATGAAGTGAAGCCGCTCGTGTGCGACATCCCAACAGTTTCAGAGGTCATGAGGCAGCGGGTCGGCCTGAGATCCGGGCCGCCAACTGCATAAACCGCCGCTGCAAATCAACCCTGCGCGTCGGCACAAACAAACCGGGCTACAGGCCCATATTTGGAGATTCGCCATGCATATCAGCTTCAAAAAACTAGGCCGTGGCCTTTTGCTGCTCAGCGCCACCGCCGCAGCCTGCCAAGCCATCGCGGCCGAGCGGGTTCCACTGGAGGGCCTGGATTTGGCCGGCGCTAACTTGTCGGTTCAGCGCAGTGCCAGCGGCGTCGCCTCCAGCGGCGTTGCGGCCACCTTGGGTCTGCTCAACGAGGAGCTCAGGCCGCTGCGCAGCCAAAGCTATGGCAAGAATTTGCGCGTCACAAGGCATCAGCAGTACTACCAAGGCGTGCCAATCTGGAACGAAGCCGTGGTGGAACATGTCGACAGCTCGGTCGCCGGCCTGCGCGCCGGCTCCACCTTCACTGGCAGCCTGATCCGCCAACTGGAGCAAGACCTGGCGCACACCCAACCCAGCCTGTCCAGCGCCGCCGTGCTGGCACAGGCCAAGGGCTTGGTGGCAGGTGGTGTGCGCGGCGCAAGAACGTCCAATGATCAGGTCCAGCTCTATGTGCGTCTGAACGAAAACAACGTCGCTCAGCTGGTCTACCTGGTCTCATTCCTGAACGGCCAAGGCGATCATCCAAGCCGGCCTCACTTCATCATCGACGCCAACAGCGGCGCGGTGCTGCAGAAATGGGAAGGCCTGACCCACGCCAATGCGACAGGCCCCGGCGGCAACGCCAAGACCGGCAAATACGAGTACGGCACGACCTACGGGCCCCTGGTCGTCACCAACGACTGCCAGATGAACAGCGGCAATGTGATCACCGTCGACCTCAAAGGCGGCACGACCGGCAGCACACCGTTCAAGTTCACCTGCTCGCGCAATGAGTACAAGCTGACCAATGGGGCCTACTCGCCCCTGAACGACGCGCATTACTTCGGCAATGTGGTCTTCAATATGTATCAAGGCTGGTTCAGCCTGCGCCCGATCAGCCAGACGCTCTACATGCGCGTGCATTACGGCAGCAACTACGAAAACGCTTTTTGGGACGGCACGGCCATGCACTTCGGTGACGGCGCCAGCACTTTCTATCCGCTGGTCTCGCTGGATGTGTCTGCGCATGAGGTCAGCCACGGCTTCACCGAGCAGAATTCGGGTCTGGTCTATTCGGGCATGTCCGGCGGCATGAACGAAGCCTTCTCGGACATGGCCGGCGAGGCCGCCGAGTACTTCATGAAGGGCACGAACGACTGGCTGGTCGGCGCCGAGATTTTCAAGGCCAGTGGCGCGCTGCGCTATATGAAAAACCCGCCGCAAGATGGCCGCTCGATCGGCAATGCCAAGGACTACACCAGCAGCATGGATGTTCACAACACCAGTGGTGTTTACAACAAGGCCTATTACCTGCTGGCCAGCAGCCCCGGCTGGAACACCCGCAAGGCGTTTGAAGTGATGGTGGATGCCAACCGCCTGTACTGGACGGCCAACAGCACCTTCAACCAAGGCGCATGCGGCGTCGAGAAAGCCGCCACCAACCGCGGCTACACCACGGCCGATGTGACCGCCGCCTTCGCCGCCGTAGGCGTCAGCTGCGGCACGACGGCGCCGGCGGCCATGGCGCTGACGAAGGGTGTGGCGATCACTGGCATCGCGCTCACCAAGGGTGCCAGCAAGCTGTACAAGCTCACCGTGCCCACCGCAGCAACAAACCTGACGTTCAAGCTCAGCGGTGGCACGGGTGACGGCGACATCTATCTGAAGTTTGGCGCCGCCCCAAGCACGACATCCTTCGAGCTGAAGTCAGACGGCAGCACGAATGCCGAAACCATCACCGTGGCCGCGCCCAAGGCCGGCGTCTACTACCTGCTGCTGAGCGCCTATGCCAACGTCAGCGGGGCCAGCCTGGTGGCCAATCACAACTGACCGAGCCCTTGACCCCCGTGCAGCTGCGACCGATATCTGTCGCAGCCGCAAAAGAAGCGCCGGCTCAGCCCCGGCGCTTCTTTCTTGCCCCTGCCAGCCCTCAAGCTCAGGCCTGGACGGCCCGCCCACAAGCGAGGCGAAAGCCGCTCACCATCTCGGCCAGATGCTGGGCCTGCGACTGCAGGCTTTCGGCGGCAGCCGTGCTTTCCTCCACCAACGCTGCGTTTTGCTGCGTGCTGGCGTCGAGGTGCGTGATGGCGACGTTGACCTGGCTGATACCCGCGCGCTGTTCACTGGCTGCGGCGCTGATCTCCGACACCACCGCATTGACGCGGCCAATGCTGCTCATGATCTCGCCCATCGAGCGGCCAGCCGCCTGCACCTGCTTGAGCCCGGCGTCCACACAGACCACGCTGCCACCGATCAAGCCCTTGATTTCACGCGCCGACTCGGCGCAATGCTGGGCCAAGCTGCGCACCTCCTTGGCCACCACCGCAAAGCCGCGCCCCTGATCGCCGGCCCGCGCTGCCTCAACCGCGGCGTTCAGCGCCAGGATATTGGTCTGGAAGGCGATTGCGTCAATCGTGCCAATGACCTCAACTATCTTGCGGCTGGCCGTGCTGATGTCGTCCATGGTCATCAAGACCTGCTGCATTTCCTCGCCACCCTGGTTGGCGGCCAGATTGGCGCTGAGCGCCAAGGCCGTGGCCGAGCGCGCGGCTTCGGCCGTCTGCGCCACCGCGCCGGTCAGCTGCTCAACCGAGCTGGCAATTTGCTGCAAGCTGCTCGCACCACTCTCGGTGCGGCCAGACAAGTCCTGGCTGCCGGCCGCCACTTGCGAGCTTGCGGTGGAGATGCCGTCGGTGGCCATGCGCACCGAGCCAATGGTCTGGGCCAGTTGCTGGCGCATCAGCTCGACATGGCCGGCCAGCGCGCCCAAGTCATCATCACGCTGCGCCCGCACCGGCACTGACAAATCTCCGTTTGCAAAGCGGGCAACTGCCGTATTCAGCGCGGTCAGCGGCGCGCCGACCCAGCGCCGCAGCAGCCACCACAGGCCCATGGCCAAGCTCAGACTGGCCAGACCCAAGGTCAGCCACAGATTGCGCTGCGCCACCCAATGCTCGCGCAGCGCCTGGCGATCCGACACCTCGGCCACCACCCACAAACCGGTTGCCTCGCTGTGCTTGGCGACCACCCAGGCGTCGTCATTGGCCTTGTTGAGCAGGGCCGGTGCCTTGACGGGCATGTTTGCGATATCAGCTGCGGGCTTGCGGAACAGCTCGGTCAAAAAAGCTTCCGCCGCCGGGTCAAACTCGGCCACCGCTTTGCCCGTCTGAGTCGGGTGAGCGCGGAACATCGGTTTGCCCTTGGCGCCGGTCGGGTCAATCAAATAAACACCGCCGGTGCCGAACAAGCTAACGCCCTGGCTCAGCTGCTCCAGCGAGCGCTGAAATTCCGACGTATCAAAGCCGACGAACAAGATGCCGATGACCGCCCCTTGGCTGTCTTTGATCGGCTGGTAATGGTTCATAAACGGCTTGCCAAACAGCACCGCCTTGCCCACATAGGGCTGGCCTTCCATCATCTTGGCAAAAGCCGGATGCGCCTTGCCCAAGGTGGTGCCGACCGCGCGCTCGCCGTTCTCTTTTTTCAACGAGGTCGTGATGCGCAAGAAATCATCGCCCTTGCGCATGAAGATGGTGGCGGCACCACCGGTGTTGCGGCTGAAGCGGTCGACGGCCTCGAAGTCTCCGGCCAATTTGTGCCCCTCGAACAGCAGGTCGGACGCGTCCGTCTGCAAACTGAAACTGCCCTTGAAGTCGCCCGCAAAGGTGTTGTAGAAGCGTTCCACCATCAGCCGCGCGCTGTTGTCAAAGGCGTCGGCCATGCGGGCCACAGCGCCGGCTTCGCTGGCGGCCAGCAGCGCGGCACGCTCACGCTCCGCACCGGTGGCCTTGTAGCTCAGGCCCAGGCTGGTCAAGCCGATCAAGACGGCGACACTGAAGCCGCCGGCGACAGCAACGCGCCGGGCCAGGCTGGCATATGACTTGGGATGGGTGCCAGCGGCTGATGAGTTGGACAAGTTGTTCATCTTCAATGCAATTCTCTGGGTTGGCATGCCGACTCACAGGAGCCGGCACGGCCGCGCGGGCAGCCAGTGCCAAACGCGCAGGGGTCAATGGGCAAACAAAACCATTGGCACGCCCTGCAAGGGAGAAAGCGAGAAGAGAGTCGCAGAGGCTTCACGGCGGCGATGCGGGATCGCGCTGGGTGAACTGTCTGACAGGCAAGTCCGGCCAAACCGCACCATCAACGGGGGCTTGAACTGAGCTTGACTGGCAACCCCGCTATCTTGGCCCAGCCGAGCGTGATGCTCGCCTGAACGGTAGACCGGAAGCTTTGCGACCCCGTCTTTCAAGCGGGTGTGCCGATTTGGCGCTGCGAGCAGATCAACACTGGTTCGCAACTGGTATTGAAGTATCTTTGATTTCGATCAAATAGCCAAGGGTAAACCCTTTAATTGCAGGCCAAACGTGACATTGATCACAAAGCCTCGGACGAAATATCCACAAGAGTGGCATTGCACTGGCCTGACGCCGCCGACCCAAAGTCCTCAACGTCGCTGGCGGCGCGGGAGGCGCGGGGGGCAAGCCAGCAGCATGGCGCATGCCGCATAGCCGACTGGCGACTCGCTAAACTGCACGCATGCCCAATGCAACTCAGCCGACATCGCGGCGCCTCGGCCCGTGCGCAAGGGTTCAGCACTGTTTGGCGCTACTTTGCCTGAGCCTGCTTGCCCAGCCGCTGCCGGCGGCCGCCCAAGCGCAGCCGCAAACCCCAGCCGCCGCCGCTCAATTGGCGGCGCCCGCTGTTGGACCACCACTGCGCATCTTGCTCAATGATGTGGCGCCCTACACCCTGCATGGCGAGGTGAGCCGGCCCGGCATGCATCATGAAATCATGCTGGCCCTGGCACGCGAAGCGGCGCTGCCGGTGGCACTCGGCTCGGCCGTCTATGTGCGCCTGGCCATGGGCTTGAAGGATGGCAGTGCCGATCTGGTGGTCGGCGTTGAAGGACCCGAGCTGGAAGAACTGGCGCAACGGGTCACACCCTTTCACGTCTTCAAGTTCGTCGTGCTGACGAAGAAGGCGTCCGACATCCGTAGCGTCGCCCAGCTCAAAGGCAAGCTCTTGGGTGTGGCCCGCGGTGCCTTCTATGATGACGCCATCAACAAGGACGACGCCATCCGCAAGTTCGGCGTCGCCGATCCTTTTCAAGGCGTGCGCATGCTGGCTCTGGACCGGCTCGACGCGGTGATCTCGTCCGACTACCTGCTCAGTTATGCCTTGAAGCAAAGCGGCGTTGACCTGAACCAGTTCAACAGCCCATTCACCGTCAACGAAAAGAGTTACGTCTTGTACGCCCGCCGGGAGCTTGGCGCCGAGACGGTGCGGCGGCTGCAGCGCGCGATGGAGTCGCTGCAAAAGTCCGGCCAGATCGAGCGGATTTTGCGCAGCTATCAGTGAGGTCAACGCACGCCGTCCAGCATGGTTTGATCAGCGCGAATTCAGGGGCGCAATCGCCAGCTGTTCCGACGCGACTTTACTTGCCGAAGCGGGGGGTCTTGCTACAAATAAGGTAGCTTCCAAAAAGGCTGCAAAGTGCCCAGAGCTGTCGCCCGTCTGCACCAAGCCGACCAATACAGCAATGCTGGCTGCGGTCATTTGATTTTGGCGATCCAAAGACCGCTGTTGTCGCTCGGTCACTGGCTTCACAGCCTCGGCTTTGAACTCCGAGGCATATCTTGCTCGACTTTTTTCCTCTTCTCCGTTTTAAGTTTGACCCTATCAAATGTCTACTGAAGCGGATGAAGTTCATTGGCTGCGAGTTTGTCGTGAAAGAATGGAAAGGTTCTATTGATCGCACAACAGGAGTCCATTTTTCCGCATGCCTCGCTACTGTTTTGATCATTGCGTCATTGACACCCTCAAGCACAGCTTGTCCGTTCAGGGTCAGCCTGCCGAAGTACAGCCCTTGATTTTTGATCTTTTGCTGTTTTTCGCGCGCAATCCACAACGCATGCTCAACAAGGATGAACTGCTCGATGCGGTCTGGAAAACCAGCTTTGTCACCGATTCGGTGGTGGCTAGGGCGGTGATGAAGGCACGCCGTGTGCTTCAAGCTGCAGGCAGCTCGGAAGACATCATCAAGACTGTGCGTGGTGTCGGCTACCGTTTCGATGCAAGTGTTGAGTTGCGCCAGGACTCAGGGAAGGAAGCGGCATCCGGGACCAGTCCGACTATCTCTCCCGCAGCATCGCCCCCTAAGCCGGCCACTTTGACGCTTATCGGCGTCATGCATCCCAAAGGCAGCCGCCCCACCCTTGCCGTGCTGCCTTTTGTCAACCAAGCCGGCGATCCGCAGTTTGACTGGGCAGAGCGCGGCTTGGCGGGCCTGGTTCATCACCAGCTGGAGGCAAAAGGCAAGATTGCAGTCGCCAGCATGAATGCCACCAGCGACTGGCGCAGCCATTTTGCCTGGGGGGCCGAGGCCCTGAGCCATGCCTGTCAGCAACTTGGCACCGAGAAGGCCTTGCTCTGTCGGTTTTCCCGTTCAGACCAAAACGTCTACGCGCTGGAGTCCCTGTACGGAAGCGCGGAGCGTGACCTGGAAAGCCGCCTTTTTGAGGGTGGCGACCTGTTGGCGCTAGCTGCCGCCATGGTGGGCTATCTGGAGGCGCAATTCGACCCCGCCCAAGTGCCGGAGCCTTTGTACTGGGAGGAGCAGTTGGCGCGGGCCTTGGACTTTGAATTGCGGGGTGACCTGGTTTCAGCCTTACCGTTGCTGGAGTCTTGCATGCAGCGGCTAGATGTCACGCCTAGCATTCACTTGGTTCACGCGCGCCTGTTGAGGGAGCAGTCTGCAGCGATGGATCAGGCTCGTGTAGCCGCCTATGCGGCTTTGGAGGGAGCGCGGGCCGCCGATAAGCATGATTTGCAAGTTGATGTTTATGCAGAGTTGTCGCGCATCGACATCAACTCGGGGGACTTGCCGTCTGCAGCTAGGCAATGTGAGCTGGGCCTAGCGCTGGTGTTTTCCGGGCAGGCCAGCGTCGGGGTTTTGGCGAATATTTTGATTGCGCGCGCCGATTTGGAGCGCTTTCAGGGGCAGTCGGAAGTGGCTGCCAAGACGGTAGCGCGTGCCGTCGAAGCAGCCAAGGCGGCTGGCGATGTCTACCGTGAGCTATTGGCCTCTTGCCTGTATGGTCATGTCTTGATGGGCATTCCCTTGATGCCCAAGGCGATTGACACCTTGCGCAATGTGGTCAGAGAAGCGCGCCTGCGGGGATTGGTCCGCGTTGAGCTGCAAGCCTATATGTCGCTCGGGACCGCCTTGAGTGTGATGCGTCAGTATGGCGAAGCGGTGGAGGCCATTCGAAGGGCTGCATTGCTCGCCACTAGCCTGGGCTACCAGGGAAAATATCTGGGGTCAAAAATCCAGGAGACCTTTATCTTGATTGACGCAGGGCGCTTGGTCGAGGCGGAGTCATCTACGCATGATTGCATCCGGCTGATGGGTGGGGATGTGCCGATCTACTTATCGTCTGCACATGGCCGTGCGCACGCGCATCTGCAATGGCGTGCGGGACTTCTTGAGCAAGCTGTGCAGCAGCAAGAGCAAATGCTCGACTTGGCCCGGAAATGGGGCTGGTACACCCGTTGGCTTTGTGCTGCCTTGCTGTGCAGCTGGTACATCACGATCGGCCGCGAGGCCGATGCGCAAACCGCGCTTGAGGTATTGAAGGACGACAACAATCTCGCGCGGCGCAGCCGCAGCGAGGCTGCTCTGCTGCTGCACCAGTCCCGCCGAGAGGAAGCCAAGGCCTGCCTGCGCATGGCTTGGTCCACAAGCTCCAGCGAAAGCGCAGCCGGGCAGGATTTGGCTGTCGATTTGGGCTGGATGTTGCTGGAGGATGGTCAGGGCAAGGAGCTGGAATTCCTGATGCGCTCGGTCACCAAGATGAGCGCAGAGCACGCGCCCACGGCCTTGCTGCAAAGCGTCTACGCCTGGAAGGCAATGTATGCCGGCGAGGCGCAGCAAGATTGGCTGCAGAAATGGCAAGCCTTGCTGCAGCAAGTGCCGGCACTGGTGCGCAACGTCCCGGCTTTGATCGGCGAGGGCGGCCTGCTCGGGCTGCTGCGTGGGGAACAGCCGGCATTTCACTTGCTACTCAATAACGCTTGTGACTGAGCATCGGCGTTGGCCTTCGCCACTGCCGGGCGCTCTTGCCGACCCAATCAGCGGCTTGCTTGGCCGGTGCTCAGCCTAGTGCTGAAGCCGTTGGCGTCGAGCGGGCGATCCAGCAGATAACCTTGCACCGCATCGCTTCCTACTTGGCGCAGTGCCTCCAGCTCACCCGCTGTTTCCACACCCTCGGCAACGGTTTTCATCTGAAACGCATGGGCCACTTCAACAATGGCCTTGACCAATTGCCTGGCGCTGGGATCTTGCTCCATACGGCGAACAAAGCTCCGATCGATTTTAAGTTTGTCACAGTTGATGCGGTGGAGGTAGCTGAGCGAGCTGTAGCCAGTGCCAAAGTCATCCAGCGACAGGCAATAGCCCAGGCTTTTGAGCCGATTGATGATGGAGTCTTCGGCCTCTATTTCCTCGAAGGCCGCGCGCTCAGTCAGTTCGATTTCCAAGGCTTCGGGCCCAAGCTCCAAGTCGCGCAGACGCTGGATAAAAGTGTCTTTCGATTGCTCACGCAAGAACTGCAAGGAGCTCAGATTGATGGCGATGGGCGGCACCTTGAGGCCACGACTAAGCCATTCAAGGCGATTCTTGTGAACCAGGCCGAGTACTTGCAGGCCGATTTCTTCGATCAAGCCTGCGCTTTCTGCGATCGGGATGAATCGCTCCGGCGAGATCATGCCGCGTGTGGGGTGGTGCCAGCGAAGCAAGGCTTCGGCGCCGCACAAAGACTGGTCGTGTATCGAATAGATAGGCTGGTAATGCAGGTGAAACTCTGCCTTGGCCAAGGCCTGCCGCAAAGCCTCGGCAAGTTCGGCGCGTTCGCGCATTTCCCTGTCATGGGCTTGCGCATAGCGCGAGAAACCACCATGCCCAGCCAATCGGGCCGCGCTCAAGGCTGCGCTGGCGGCCCGGATCGCACTGTCTTCATCTGCGCCATCGACCGGCAGCAACGCCATGCCAATACAGGCCGTAGGCCTCAAGGCAATGTTGCCAATGAAGATGGGCTCTCTCAGTACCGCCTGGATTTTTCTGCTGAAGTTGGCGAAGCCTGGTTCATCACCCTGCGTCAGGGACAAGGCAAATTCGTCGGCACTGAGTCGAGCCAAGCAGTCTGCTGAGCCCAGCAAGTGCTGCAGGCGCTGTGCGATCACGCGCAAGATGACGTCGCCTTGTTGCGCGCCGTAGGCAGCGTTGATGACGCCAAAGTCATCCAGGTCAATCAGATACAGAGCGGACATGCCCTCAGCCCTGCGCTGAAGCTCGCGCAAATGTGCCCGCAGCTCCTCGCGATTGGCGCAGCCGGTCAATGGGTCATGCCGGGACATCCAGGCCAGACTTTGTTGGGCCTGTCGGGCCGTCTTGGCCGCTCGCTTGGCCGAGAACCAGGATGCCAACCAGGCGCCAAAAATGGCCAAGCACCCGACGCCGAGAAAGACTGCGGTCCAGATGAGCAACTTTTGTGAAGAGCCGGTCAAGATCAAATTCCCAACGGGCTTGCCAAAGGCCAGCACTGGGCGCGAGACTTTCAGCAGCACCAGGCTATGACTCCAATGAGTCGACCCCCCGGCGTAAACGGCCAGTAGCCGCCCATCCAGGCTTTCAAGTCGAGCTTGTCGCAGATTGCTGGAGGTAGCCAATGCGGTCAGCAATTCATGCGCTTCGGTGTCGTTCTCGATCACGATGGCATAGCTGGTGTTCTGCGCGATCAATTCTGCCGACGAGCCCAAGTCCGCCAGTATGCTGGCTCTGAGCCCGTGATATTGCACCAAGCCCAGCAGCATCAGCATGCCAAAGAGGGCCAGCACCAGCCCTGCAAGCTCTCTGCTTGGCGCGGAATGCAAGTTTGAACTGAGTCCGTTTCGGTTCGTAGTGGTGTGGGTCATGAATAGCATTTGCTCGAGCAGGGGTGCAGAAGAGCGCCCAGGGGCAATCTCCGGGGTGTGGCGAAACTCAAGGGAAGACTTGCTTCAGAGAGGCGTCCAAGTCTTGCCGCCGGATATAGGCAATTGCTTGTGCGTCCTCTCTCAAGCGAGCTTTCAGGCTATCAAGCGAGGCGCATTTCAGCGGCGGTTTGGCCTTGCCGGTGAACACCATGGCTGCCCAATGTGAGCGCAGTTTGTGTTCGGACATGCCGGTCATCTCGTCGTGAAAGCTCAGGCGAAGTTCGTCCTCGCCCTTCAGCTCAATCGGCCTGATGTCGCCGCTGCCTGGTAGGCTTTCCACGCGCCCCAGAAAGACGTTGCTGATGTCATGCGAACTCAGTTTGGTACGGGTGCTTTGCTGCCCGACCACGACCACAAAACTTGTGGGCTGAGCCTGGACCGTGCAGCTCATCCAAACACAGACAACAGAGACAAGCAGGTGAAGGCGTTTCATGGTCAGTACGCGAAGTCCATGCTGAGGTTGTAGACATGGATGGCCGGGCTGCTGCTCAGATTGCGGCCCACAAGGCCGACACGGTTCAAGGAGCTCACGCCATTGCCCTGGCCCAGTGGCCTCATGCGGTCGATCTGTGCCTTGAACGCAAGTCCGGGCATCGCGTCCCAGCGTAGACCCAGGCTTTGGCTGTCTTGTTCGGGCCCTTCGGAGCCGGCCGGTCGGTAGACCTTCAAATTGGGCTTGACCAGGGTTTCATACTCAGGCTTGACTGCGGCCTCGAAGGTTTTGCTCCCCGCCCGGTGCCAAGACCAAGTGATGTAGGGCGTCAGTTGCTCAAAGCTTCGGGCCAGGGTGATGTAAGCGGCGCGGCTGTTGGCAACGCGCGAATGATGGTGCAGCCAGATGGCCTCGCTGCTTAAACGCCAAGGGCCTCGTTCATAGCTCACGCCGGCGCTGCTAAAACGAAAGAGGGCCTGATTGACGTCGTATCCTTGTTCCAGTTCCGCAAAACCGGTGTACAGGCCGCGGCAGAGCAGGGGCGTGCGCGCGCTATTGGCCTTGGACATGCAGGCCAGCTGGCTATCGCCAAATATGCTGAGGCCCCGTTCGGGCAGGCCTTGGGTGGTGATAAAAGTCTGGCGCGCACGCATATGCGCCAGACGCAAGCCCAGCCCGTCTCTTTGCAGGCTGAGATTCAGGCCCAACATCTTGTCATACTCAACCGCTTGATTGGTGAGCCCGACCGCGCCTTTGCGCGGGAACTGCTGTCGGCTGCTACCGCCCCAGATTTGTGTCAAAAAAGCATTACCGGCCCAAGCCTGGCGCCAGATCAGATCAGCGCCGTCGACCCCGTTCAGCGCCAAGGTGTATACGTCCACGGGCGGCCGGACCCATAAGTTGGCATAGCCCACCAGGCGGGTGTCCGAGGCCGCAAACAAGGGCGCGACAAAGCGCCCGGCGCGCAGGTTGAGTCCGGCACTGGGCTGGTAGCTGAGGTAGGCCCAGTCAATATCGGGCCGATAGTTGTTCTGGTCATCCCGCCTGGCGGTCAGTTGCAGGGTAGCCGTGGCGCTGGGCAGGAAGTTGTAACGGGCCTGCACGGCCAGCATGGAGTCAAGACCGCTGGTCCAAGCGCTTTTAGCACCGGAGGGCTGGTTGCCGAAGGGCAGAAAAGTAGCCCCCCCGCTGTCGACCCGGACCATGGACAGGGTCCCAAAGGTCGCCAAGGAGAAGGCGGCATTACTGTCCTCGACGTCGGCAAGCGCAGCGCCGCCCAATAAGCAGGCCGAGGCCACCAGCAAGGGCTTTCTCAGTCCGTTCAAGGTAGTGATGATTGCCAAGAGGCTCATGGTGTCGGAATATCGGCCAAAGATGTTGGGCGGCACCGTTCAGGCGCCGCCTCGGGTTACGCCCTTACAGAGCCAGCAATACCTTGACGCTGGCGTCAACGGCCGATTTCTCGATGTAGCCAACGGCCGAAGGGTTGGCCGCCACGGCCTTCTTCACCGCGGCGGCACTGTCCATCGCGCGGGGCGGCTGGCCCTTGCCGGTGAAGATCATGCGGGCCCAATAGGCCTTCAGCGCACTGGCGTCTTTCTTGGTGACGTCTTGATAGAAGCTGTCCCGGGTGGTGCTGCCTTCGGGCAGATCCAAGACAGCGACGGAGCCAACACCCGGCAGGTCGGTACTCTTGCCGAGATAGAGGTTGCCTACAGCATCAGCATCTAGTTTATTGATGCTGCTCTTGGCATTGGCGACAAGCACCCAGTCTGCAGCCAAAGAGATCGATGGCAAGCATGACAGCAGGGCGAGCGTCAGGGCGGCAGTAGTTTTGTTAAAGCTGAACATGTTGATGGCGCTCCTCAGAAGACGAAGTCAAGCGCCACGGTCGCCAACTTGACGGAGCCGACGGAAGTAGACATAGGTGTGGCGAGCACGCCGTTCACCCGGCTCATGGTTTGCGCATCGGTGGCACCGAAGCTGTTGGTGTTTGGCGTGTAGCGGTCAAGCTGGAACTTCAAGGCGACCGAAGCCGCGACGTCGACGCGCAAGCCCAGGGACAAGGTGTTGTTGTCCGTATTCGAGGTTTGCACATAGGGCGCGCCATTGGTGAACTTGCCTGCAATCGCGGCGCTAGGCGTCAAGGTGAGCCGGCGGGTATCCGTCTTGCTGCCCGAGTAAGTCACATAAGGCAGCAGCTTGCCGATGCGGTAGCCAGCAGTCACGTAGTAGGCGTCGGAATCCGAAAGCGCGGAGTCAGACTTGCGCATCATGTACTCGGCTTGCACAACGACTTTGCCGTTGTCGTAGGCCAGGCCCAGGTCGGTGATGTTGAAAGGCTTGTGGTCGCGGCGCACGGCGCTGAAAACATCATCAAAGCTCGCGAACAGGGCGCTGCAGCCTGCGTTGGCTTGTAGGCCAGCATTGCAAGTGGCGCCGGCCGGGTTGAGTCGGAAGCCACGGCCGGTGCTGGGCTCGCTGACTGCAAACAGCGTGGAAGGGGCTACTTGGCCGTCGGCCTGATAGTTGGTGTGCCGCGCGTCCATGTGGCTGGCGCGGAAGGTCCAGCTGCCCAGTTCAGCGGTCAGGTTCAGCCCGCCCATGCGGTTGAACTTGATGCCCGAGCCGCCTGCAAACTTCAGGTCATAAGTGCCGAAGTAGGCTTGCGCGCTGTATGAAAACGGGCCCAGTTCACCGCGGTAGATGGCATCAAGGCCGTCGACATTGTTGATGGTCGCTGAGTTGTATACATCGGTGGGTGGGCGCACCCAGATATTGGCGTAGCCCACATTGCGATAGTCCGAACCCATCAGCACCGGAGCGACAAAGCGGCCGGCACGAACCGTCAAGGTACTCATCGGCTTATAGGCCAGGTAAGCCCAGTCGATCGAAGGCTTAAAGCTGTTTTCTTCATTGCGGCGCGACAGCAGTTGCACGACGGCCTGCAATTTTTCGGTAGGGCGGTAGCTGAGTTGAACACCGAGCTTGCTGTCGTTGTCGAATTCATGGCTGTTCGCCGTGCCGCTGGGCAAGCGGTTGTCGGAGCGGAACTGAATGTTGGCGTTGTCGGTTTGGACGGCAGACAAGGTGCCAAAGCCTGACAGCACAAGCGTTTTGCTTTCGTTGGAAATCTCGGCATGGACGGTGGCCGAGCAGGCAATGGCGGCAGCCAAAGCTGTCAGATTACGACGGTGAAAAAACTTCATTGAATGGACTTTCTAGGCGGGAGGAAATTTGCATGCGCCGACTTGCCCACCATGCAAATAGGCGACGACACGCTCTGCCCGACTTCTGGTGAAGGGCAGCGCAGCTGTTGGATTGGGTTTGCCAGAGATCGCAGAGCTGCGGTCTGGCGGTGAGGGCTAGGAGGGCTCGTTGCCCGTCTGGAATCGTTGGGTCAGTGCCGCCAGCCTTTGCGTTTGTTGCTCCAGGCTTGCGGCTGCTGCGGCTGCTTGCTCAACCAGGGCACTGTTTTGCCGGGTGCTGTCATCAATGCCTGAAATGGCGGTTCCAGCCTCAGTGATGCGCTCGGCTTGTTCGTTACTGGCCTGGGCAATCTCGGTGATCAAGGTGGCCACTGAACTGACCGATTGCACAGCGCTTTGCATCGTGCTGCCGGCCAAATTCACTTTGGCTGTGCCGTGTGAGACATGTTGCGCCGAGGCATCAATCAAACCAGCAATTTCTTTGGCAGCCTCGGCGGCCCGGTGAGCCAGGCGGCGCACTTCTCCGGCGACCACTGCGAAGCCCCGGCCATGCTCGCCGGCGCGCGCCGCTTCGATCGACGCGTTCAGCGCGAGGATATTGGTCTGGAATGCGATGCCGTCGATGACGCCGGTTATCTCGGAAATCTTTTTGGATGATTCGGTGATCTGCTGCATCGAAACGATGGCTTCCCGAACCGCCTCACCGCCACGCTCCGCTTCCTCGCAGGCATTTGCAGCATTCCGGGTGGCTTGTCTGGCGTTGGCCGCGTTGTGCCGCACCGAGTCGGTCAGTAGTTGCATGGTCTGGGTGGTCACTTCGACCGCACTTGCTTGAGCTTCGGTTCGTTTGGAGAGGTCCAGATTACCGGCGGCAATCTCGCGCGCCGCGTAGGCAATTTCGCCGGCGCCGTCGCGGACTTGATCGACCATATCGCGAAGGCTATAGGACATGACGCAGATAGCACTCAACAAGTCGTTGCCTGATTCGCCTTTGCCTTCGATGTGGCGGGACAAATCACCCTCGGCTATTTCCTGCATGACATCACGAACCTCGGCAGGTTCCGCACCAAGCTGACCCCAGACGCTGGAGATGATCCGCCAAGAGGCGAACATCAGGGCGGTCAGCACAAATGCTGCGCTGATGAGGGTGACTTTGCTGACCGACTGCACGCCTTGTTGACTACCGATCAGCATCTGGTCAAAGGCTTCCTGTGCCAGTTGGGTTTCTTGCTCCAAAGCCGTTCGCAGGGCCTTGAGGCTCGTCTGCATGCGCGGCACAGCGCTAGCTGCTTCGCCATCGGCCTTACCGAGCAGGATCAAAGCGGTGTTGTTCGCATCGCGGGCATATGCGTTGCTTGCCAGCAAGAGACTCTGAGCCGCATCCGCGCGACCAGTTACCCGGGAGATGCGCTCCAGGTTCTGATTCATGCCTTGCGTCAAGCGGCCCGCGTCTTCGAGCCGCTTCGGTTCGGTCTCGCTGACCGCCGCTTGAAACGCGACCGAAATAGGGTCCAACAATGCCAGCGCCTGAGTTGCGGCAGTCAGATGCGGATAGGCATCTCTGCCCATCTTGTTGATGGTTTCAGACGTCTTGTGGGAGACGGTCAGAATGATGCCGATGCTGATTGCAAAGATGAGGGCCGCTATCGCCGGCAAGGCCCATATCCGTTGTTTGATTCCCATGAGATACCAACTGTGCTGCCGTTGAAATTAACAAGGCTGCAGTGTCGTTTTCGGGGGCGGCGGCGTCATGATCGCTGCTTGACCAAACCATGACCATTCAATCCCGGCAGGCGTAGAAGCCGTTCTGGCTTCAAAACAGCCTTGCATGACTGCATCGTTTGCAGCGATCGACCTACTCCGCAGAATTCCCTGTGTCCAAGGATTCGATCCGAACTGGAACAAGCTAGGCGCTTACGACCGTTGTGGTCCCTCTGCTTTGAGAAATCGCGTCGCGCACGAAACAAAGCCTTGTGGAAGCGGACACCGCTTACCTTAGCAAACCGGTGGAGTTAATCGCGGCTTGTGAACGGTGTAGTTGGATCAGACAATACTTCGCGCCCTGATGGTCATGTGCCTCGGATTTTGCGGATCGGCAGCTTCGGAAGGTAAAGCTGACTTTTGACCAAGGCAATGTTCAATGGCGGGTGTCGGAGGCAGCAGTCATTGGCTTGCCAAATTCGAACGACTGCAGCCAGCTTTCCAGCGTCGAGAGATCTCGCACGATGGGCGACAGCAATTGGGACCAAGCTGACTTCCAAATTCAGCGGGCAATCAGATCGACTGGGCACCCTGGTTTGGAGTTCTACTCCAACTCTGGGGCGCCTCAGCGCAACTGCTCCCCCCGCCCCCTCTGGCTTCTCAATGGCCATCATGCTTTCCGTCAGCGCCACAAGAAAGAGGTAGATCAGCCGGCCACTGTGATGTCCGTGGAAGGGCCCCAAGGCGTACATCAAGAACACCGTCGCCCTGCCCTTTAATGCGCTGTTCAGCCGTCTGGCCTATTGAAGTTGGTGTGGCAGTTTTTCAAGGTTTGACGGCCGCCGCCAACCACTCCACCGTCAGGCGACCCAACTCCGGGTTGTAGCGTTCTTGCAGCGCTGGCAGCATCTTGCCCGGCTCGGCCAAGGCCGCCGCCTCTTGATAAGAGCCAACCTTGATGAACGCATGCTCGGTGCCAGGAACCAGGAGATAGCTACCCTGCCCCGGATGACTCTCGTTGACCACTGCGGCGATGCTTTTGGCGTCGCGGTCATGAAGGGCTTGCAGATCGAACTCGCCATACATGGCCAAGACCTTGCCGCTGACCTGGCTCCAGGCCGCCGCCATAGGGCGCTGGTTCATCTGCTGCCAGAACTTGTAGTTACGACCATACATATAGTCGCCATCGCTGATGTCGTTGCCACCTGCTTCAAGCAGTTGTCGCCAGCCCAGGTTCTGCGCCTTCAACTGCTGCGGGCTCTGCCCCTGCTCCAACCAACCGTAGTAAACCGGCAGCATTGCCCGCAGCTTGGCCTCGGCTTCGACATGGCTGCTGCCTGTATAGGTTGACTGAATGCGGGCATGGTCGATGAAGTACTCCAACCAAGAGCGCATCACCACGCCGTAGACCATGATGCCCTTGGGCTGATGCACTTGCGCCAACAGCGGCGCCGTCACGCTGCCCATCGAATGGCCGAAGAAGAATATCTGCGCGGGGTCGACAAAGTCTTGCTTCAATAGCTGGCGATAGACCTGCTGATGCAGCGCCAACTCCTCCTCGTAGTCGATGTCGCGGCAGTCCTTGCTGGCGCGGCTGTCGCCGATATTCGGGCGCTCGACGCGAAACACCGCATAGCCAGCCCGCGTCCAGTCATCGATCAAGCGCTTGCCGGCATGCGTCGAATTGGGCGGGTACTCCTGCGAGTCGCAGCTATAGCCCTGCAGCCAAAAGATGGTCGGCAGCTTGCCCGACTTGTTGGCGCCGGACTTGGGGATGTGGCTGATGGTGCGCAGCGTTCCGAGCGACACCGGCGCCGCGCCGTAGCGGACCTGCGCATATTCCGAGGTTTCCAGCGGCCGGCCCTGGGCCAGCCCTTGCCGCATCTGGCGCTCGCCGCTGGCAGACAGCGTTAGCGCCTCCAGCGGCGAGCCTTCTCTCAAGTTGCGGGTGAAGGCGGCCAGATCCTCGAAACGAGCAAACTTGTGCCCGTTCAGCGATAGCAGCAAGTCCCCCACCTTGAACCCCATTTGATCGGCGCTGGAGCCGGCAAGCACCAAGGTGATCAGCAAGCCATCACCGACGTTCACACCCAGGGTTTTGGCCGTTAGATCGTCCAAGGCCTTGGCGCCGACGCCCAGCACGCCCTTGCGGGACAGCTCTCCTGCAGCGCCGGTTTGCTCAAGCTCGGCGCTGCGCGCAGGCATGGCTGCGGCCAAGCAAGTCGCCACCAACACGGCGGTCAAACTCGCGATTGCGGTTTTTCTTTTCATCATCGCTCGCAAGAACCTTCTACCAAATCCGAATCCGCTCGGCCTCGGGCTTGAACATCTTGTCGCCCGGCTTGGTTGCGAAGGCTTCGTGGAAGCCGTCGTGGTTGACCGGCGTGCCATTGGCGCGGAACTCGGCCGGGGAATGCGGGTCGGACAGCAACTGCTGCAGCGTTTGCTCATCCCGCGTCTTGCCGCGCCAGACCTGGGCGAAGCCATAGAAGAAACGTTGTTCGCCACTGCGCCCGTCTATCACTGCAGCCGGCTGGCCCTGCAGCGAATGCTTGTAGGCCTTGTAAGCAATCTGCAGGCCGGACAAATCGGCGATGTTTTCACCCAAGGTGAGCTTGCCATTGACCTGCTTGCCCGGGATCGGTGAGTAGCCGTCGAACTGGTCCGCTAGCTTGGCGGCGATCGCCTCAAAGGCCTTGCGGTCTGCCTCGCCCCACCAGTTGCGCAGCGCGCCGTCGCCGTCAAACTGGCTGCCGCTGTCATCAAAGCCGTGACTGATCTCGTGCCCGATCACCGCGCCGATGGCGCCGTAATTGACCGCATCATCGGCATTGATGTCGAAGAACGGCGGCTGCAGAATCGCCGCCGGGAAAGTGATCGCATTGAAGCTTGGGCTGTAGGACGCATTGACCGTCTGCGGCGTCATACCCCACTCATTGCGGTCCACCGACTTACCGGCCTTGGCGACTTGGCGCTGCCAGCGGAACGCCGCCGCACGCTCGGCATTGCCAAGCGCATCGCCGGCAATCACCTTCAAACCGCTGTAATCGCGCCACTGTTCGGGGTAGCCGATCTTGGTGATGAACTTGGCGAGCTTTTGTTGCGCGCTGGCCTTGGTGGCCGGGCTCATCCAGGCCAGGCCGTCGATGGACTCGCGGTAAGCCTGCATGAGATTGGCCACCAAGGCCTGCATGCGCGCCTTGTGCTCGGGCGAAAAATGCCGCGCCACATAGAGCTGGCCCACACCCTCGCCCAAAGCCCCGTTCAGCTCGGCAATGCTGCGCTGCCAGCGCGGCATCTCGGCCGAAGTGCCGCTCAAGGCCTGGTCCCTGAAGGCAAATCGGGCCTCGCGGAACTCCTTGGGCAGCACGGCGGCGGCGGCGTCCAGGCTGCGCAGCTTGAAGTACAGCTTCCAGTCGGCCAAGGGCAGCTCGGTATAGAGCTTGGCTGTTGCCGTGGCCGTGCTGGGCTGGGCGACGGACAGGCGCGTCTGACCGCCCAAACCGGCCGCCTGCATGAAGCCTGCCCAATCAAAGCCGGGCGCCAAGGCCTGCAGCTCGGCCACGCTCATCGGGTTGTAGCGCTTGGCTGGGTTGCGGTTTTGTACGCGGTCCCAGTGCGCTTGCGCCAAGGCCTGCTCGAGGCCCAAAACACGCTGTGCCGCAGCCTGGGGCTCGGCCTCGCCAGCGAGCCGGGCCAGCGTCGTCAGGTATTGCGCATAGGCCGCAAACGCCTTGCTTAGACGGGCATCGTTCTTTTCATTGAGGTAGTAGTCGCGATCGGGCAGCCCCAGCCCGCCTTGGAACGCCGACACCCGGTTGATGGTGGGCTCTTTGTAATCGGCCGACACGTTCAAGTTGATCGGCAAAGACAGCTGACCTTGCACCGCGCCCTGCCACTGGGCCAGCTCGTTCAGGTCCTTGACCGCATCCAGGCGCGCCAGCTGCGGCGCGATCGCCTTGAGGCCAAGGCGGTCGATCGCGTCCGTGTCGAGATAGCTCGCGTAAGTGTCGGCAATCTTTTGCTCCAGGCTGCCTATCACCGGCTTGCGCGCCAGAGGCTTGGCCACCAGTTCTTCGACGATGACGCGCACGCGCTCGTCCGACAAATCCCGCAACTGGATAAAGCTGCCGACGCGCGCCTTGTCGGCGGGCAGCTCGTAGGTCGCCAGCCAGTGACCATTGACGGCGCGAAACAAATCATCTTGCGGGCGCACGCTGGCATCAAAGGCACTGGCATCCAGTCCGGCGCTCAAAGGCGCCGACGTGCCCGCGTAGGCCGTCGACGTCAACAAAGCAGCCTGCATCAGCAGACAGGGCAAGAGTCGAAGTTTGGCTAAGGATTTCATAGGGCGCATGAATAAAGAAAGCTCAAGGCTAACGCCCAGCTGCGCTTGAGCCGAAAGTTTTCATCATGGGACATTCCCGAACTCGCACGGCAAGGCGAAGCTAGGCCTTGCCGGCGCCGGGCCTACAAGCTCGGATAGTCGGTATAGCCCTTGGGGCCGGGGGTGTAAAACGTGCTGGAGTCGGGCGCATTCAGGCTCGCACCCGCCTTGAGCCGGGCAGGCAAATCGGGGTTGGCCAGGAAGGCGGTGCCGAAGGCCACGGCGTCGAGCTTGCCGGCGCTGATCGCCTGCTCGGCTTCGGCGCCGCTGTATCCCATATTGCCGATCAGTACGCCCTTGTAATACGCCCGCGCCGGCGTCATCACATCACCTGTTTGCGCTTGGAAGAAGTCGGCCCGCATCAGGTGCAGATAGGCCAAGTTAAAGGCGCTCAGGCGTTCGGCCAAGAAGGCGATCAGGGCCAGCGGGTCGCTGTCCTTCATATCGTTGTAGCTGTTGAGCGGCGACAGGCGCAGACCCACACGCTCCGAGCCAATGGCCGCACAGACGGCAGTCAGCACTTCAAACAGAAAGCGCGCGCGGTTTTCCATGCTGCCGCCATACGCGTCACTGCGCTGATTGGCACTGTCACGCAGAAACTGGTCGATCAGATAACCGTTGGCGCCATGTACCTCAACGCCGTCGAAGCCGGCCGCAAGCGCATTCTTGGCAGCATCGGCGAAGGCTTGCACCAAAGCCGGAATTTCATCGCTTCGCAACTCGCGCGGGGCGACTTGGGCGACCTTGCCTTCGGCCGTATGCACCTCGCCACTGAGGGCCACACTGCTCGAAGAGACCGTAGGCGCTCCATGGTTGTGAGCCGGGTGAGCGGCTCGGCCGGCATGCCAGATTTGCAGCACGATGCGGCCACCCTTGGCATGAACTGCGGCGGTGACTTTCTTCCAAGCCTCGATCTGCTCGGTGTTGTAGATGCCCGGCTCGCTGGCGAAGGCCGAGGTGCCGGCGGCAATCATGGTGCATTCGGTCACGATCAGTCCGGCACTGGCGCGCTGCGCGTAATACTCGGCCATCAAATCGTTCGGCAGGTGCCCCTGACTGGCACGCGCGCGGGTCAGCGGTGCCATCAGGATGCGATTGGGAAGGCTCAGCGCGCCGGCTTGCAAGGGGGAGAACAGCATGGTGTTGGACGAAGAAGTTATGTGCAACCAAGATAACACCAAGCCGGCGCGGGCGCATGGCGGAGGGCTTTGCGCGGCAAGGCCCTGCCCTCCCCCGCCATGCCGCGCTGCTTCACGGGATGCGACATGAAGGACGTAAGGTCTCAAATGGGCGCCAGCCGCACTGCTGGACAGGCCAAGTCCGCCCTATGTGCGCCAGCACACAGACCGAAACATCAGGCCGAGGTTCAATGAGTGCCGAGCAGTTTAAGCAGCAAACAAGGAATTCCATGGATTTTTCCCGCATGACCGTTGGCAAACGCTTGAATGCGGGTTTTGGCCTGATTCTGATCGTGATGGCGATCGTCACGGTGCTGGCGATGTTCAAGGTGCAGGCCATACAAACGGCCTTGCACGCCAATAGCGAAGAACATGGCGCGATACAGCGTTACGCGATCAACTTCCGCGGCTCCGCCCATGACCGTGCCATTGCCACGCGCGACCTCGTGCTGGCCGAAACCCCGGCCGACCGCCAAAAAGAAGTGGCGACGATTGACTCGCTCGCCAAGTTCTACGCCGACTCCGCTGGTCCGCTGGAAAAGCTGATCGGCAGCGCCGGCGATGCCGAGCAATTGGGCCGGCTGTACGGCGCCATCAAGGACATTGAGCGCCAATCGGTGGCCACCACACAGGCCGTCATCCTCTCGCTGGACAAGGGCGACGCGGCCGGCGCGCAGACGCTGGCATGGTCGCAGGCCAAGCCGCAATATGTGCAGTGGTTGGCCGCCATCAACAAGCTGATTGATTTCGAAGAAACCCGTATTCAGGAAAAGAGCAAGCTGGCCTCTGCGCAGGCCAACAGCTTCCGTGCGGTGATGTTGACCGCGCTGGCCTTGGCGCTGGCGGGCGGCATCGGCTTGGCCCTGCTGATCTCACGCAGCATCGTCAGGCAACTCGGCGCGGAACCCACCACCTTGGGCGACGCCGCAAGGCGCGTCTCCGAAGGGGATCTGAGCATGGTGGAAGGCGCAGCGGTAGCGCCGGCGGGCAGTGTGCTGGCTTCTTTGGCGGCCATGCAGGCCAGCTTGGCGCGCGTGGTGGGGCAGGTCCGCAGCGCCTCGGACTCGATCGCCACCGGCTCTGTCCAGATCGCCAGCGGCAATCTGGATCTGTCGCAGCGCACCGAAGAGCAGGCCAACAATGTGCAGCAGACGGCCGCCTCGATGGAGGAGATGAATGCGGCCGTGAAGGCGAATGCCGAAACCGCTCGTCAGGCCACGCTGCTCGCCAGCTCGGCCAGCGCCGCTGCCGAACGAGGCGGGCTGGTGGTTGGCCGTGTGGTCGCGACCATGGACGACATCACCACCAGCTCTAAAAAGATCGGCGACATCATCGGCGTCATCGACGGCATTGCCTTTCAGACCAATATCTTGGCGCTGAACGCGGCGGTAGAGGCCGCGCGCGCCGGCGAGCAAGGCCGGGGCTTCGCGGTCGTGGCGAGCGAGGTGCGCAGCTTGGCACAGCGCAGCGCCGAAGCAGCCAAAGAGATCAAGGCCTTGATTGGCAGCAGCGTGGACAAGGTGGAAGTAGGCTCCAGACTGGTCGGAGAAGCCGGCGCATCCATGGAAGACATCGTGTCGCAGGTGCAGCGCGTGTCGGTGCTGATAGGCGAGATCAGCGCGTCAACGCTGGAGCAGACCAGCGGCATTGGCCAAGTCAGCGCGGCCGTGACGCAGCTCGACCTCTCGACGCAGCAAAACGCCGCGCTGGTCGAACAAAGTGCCGCCGCCGCCGAAAGCCTGAAGCATCAGGCCGCCCACCTTGCCGCCGTGGTCGGCATCTTCAAGCTCGGTCAGTTGGGCAATTAGCTTGCAAAAAAGCTAGGCCGCCAAGGATTTGGCGTAGTCCGATTCGGGCGCAAACACGGCGACTCCGAGTTGGCGCAGGCGCTCGCACAGGGCGGGCATCTGCAAGGGATGCAGTTGCACGCCAATCGAGAACTCGAGCTGCCGGCTCTCGCCCCGCACAAGAACCGTACCATCAGGCTCGGCCAGCACCACGGCGCGTTCCAGTTTTGGGGCGAAGAAGAGCGTGCGCAAGGCCGCGCGCGCCACCGCTTCGCGGCCTGTTTCCTCATCAAGATCCAATCGCAATTGGGTCTCTCCTCGATCAAGCTGTCGCAGCCAGGCTAGAGCCGACTGGTGCTTCTTCTTTGACTCCCTGTAAATCTTCTGATGTCTTATTGTTGTGGGCTGCCTTGTTTGGGCAACAACAGGCTTGTAGAGGATTCATCGGCCGGCAGGCAAGGGGGTCAACCCTGGCGCGCCTAAGTTAACCGGGCAGCGCGTGAAAACTTCATGAATTGAGGCAGCGGCACACCCTGCGCACCCTGCAAGCTCGTCACTGCTGACGGCCCATCTACACTCACTGCTGCCACATCAAGGCGAGAGCTTTGACCTCTTTCATTGAACAAGGACGCACCTCATGCAACGCGAAAAAATAGCCAGCTTCCAGGTCCAAGGCCCGAGTTGCCGTACCAGCAACGCCGCCGAATTCAATCCGCTGACCGGCCGCATTGGCCCGCTTTGGCAAGAATTTGCCGCCAGTGGCTTGGGCACCGACTTGAGCCAGGTCTTTGGCGTCTATTTCGACTACGCAGACCGCCATCTGGGCGAATACTCGGTGATGGCCGGCGTCAAACGGGCCGAAGCGCCAAGCGCAGGTGAGCGAAGCGTCAACATTCCTGCCGGTGAATACCTGGTGTTCGATTGCAAAGGCCCGATGCCGGGCGCCTTGATCGCGGGCTGGGGGCAGGTCTGGGCCCATTTTGCCCAGCCCGACGCACCGGCGCGCGCTTATGGCCATGATTTCGAGCGTTATCTGGGCCTGGACCACGCGCAAATCTGCATTGGCTTGAAGGCCTGAAGCCTAAGCCGGCTGGTGGCAGCAGATGCAAATCTTGTTGCGGTCTAGGTCGCGGAAGTAGGCCCCGTAATAGTCGGGGTGGTAATGCGGGCGCAAGCCAGGAGCCCCCTCGCATTGCCCGCCCTGCGCCATGGCCATGGCGTAGGCGCGGTCCACGCTCGCCCGCGAGGCGGCCAGCAGCGCCACCATCTGACCATTGCCCGGCGCTGCCGGCCCGCCGTCATAGGGCTTGCCGATCAGGAACAAGGGCCTGGGAGCATCCGGCGCCACCCAAGCAGCCCAAGCATTGACCGGGTCGCTGAACTTTTGCAGCAGCCCCAATTCGGCCATCAGCGGCGCGTAAAAAGCCAGGCTGCGTTCAAAGTCAGCCACACCCAGATAGATATGTGAAATCACTTGCGTCCCGTCCTGCACTCGTAGAAAGATGTAGAAGAATCTCAGCTTGAGCCCGCCAACAACTGCATCAAGCGCTGCCTTGCCCGCCCGGCGGGTCGATCCAGACTTTGCACCAGCCAGGGCGTGAAGCGAAAGCGTGAGCCGCCAGCGTAGGCCAACTCCAGCAATTGCCCGGCAGCCAAGGCTTCATCGACGAGGTAGCGCGGCATCCAGCCAAAACCCATGCCCATCAGCAAGGCCTGGCGTTTGGCGACAAAGCCGGACAAATAAAACACCCGCTCGCCGCCAAAGCGGCGGCTATCGCCCGCGCCATCATGGCCGCCCCGCTCGCTGCTGTCTTGTACGCTCAGCTCGACATGGGCCTGCAAATCATCCAGGCTGACCGGGCCGCTGAGCAGCGCCAAAGCATGGGTCGGCGCCACGCACAAGACACACTCGATTTCCTTCAAAGGCTCGGCCTGCATTTGATTGGAAGGCTCGTAAGCCTTGACCAGCATCAGATCGGCCTGCTCTTTCTCGAAGCGGTACTGAACACCGCGCAAGAACTCGATCTTCAGTTGCACCCGCGTCGGCACGCCCTCGTCGGCCAGCGTTTTGAGCGCCTGCAAGGTATCGGCCAGCGGCAGGATGCCGTCCACCACCACCAGGAGCCTCGCCTCCCAGCCGCTGGCCAACTGCTGCGCCAAGGCCTCAAGCTGATAGGCCTGGCGCAGCAAGCGCCGGCCCTCGGCCAGCACCGCCTCACCGGCCGGGGTCAGCTTGACCCGGTAGGCGCTGCGGTCCAGCAGCGTCAAGCTCAGTTGCTCTTCCAACTTTTTCACCTGATAGCTGACGGCCGAAGTGACCTTGTGCAAGCTTTCAGCGGCACGCGCAAAGCTGCCGTGGCTGACGACCGCGTCGAGTGCAGCGAGCGCTTCAAGATCCAATTTCATGTTCGAAATTATTGATCAAGTCTCGCAAATATTTTCGCTTTTCTTGTTGGCTAAAGCCCATAAAAATTGCGCTCAATCCTGCAGCACGCAGGGCTAACGAGCAACCCAGTCGGAGACATCATGAACAACGAGAGCAACCCAGTCGGCCTGACCGGCATTGAATTCACCGAGTTTTGTGGCCCGTCGCTGAAACATCTGGACGGCCTGTTTTGGGCTTTTGGTTTCTCTAAGCTGCGCCGCCATCCGGCCAAGGCCATCAGTTACTACCGCCAGAACGATATTCACTTTTTGCTCAATGGCGAGCGCAATGGCCACTCCGCCCAGTTCGCCCGCCAACATGGGCCGGCCATCAGCGCTATGGGTTGGCGCGTGAAGAACGCGCAGGCTGCGCTGCAGGCCGCCGTGGCGCGCGGCGCCGTCGCCGTACCCGAGGCGATGAAAGATCACGCCTACCCCGCCGTCTGGGGCATTGGCGAAAGCATCATCTATTTTGTCGAGCCCACCGCCAACGGGCAGTCGATTTACGAGCGCGACTTTGTGGCACTGGACGCGCCCTTGATTCAGCCAGACAAGGGCTTTTTGGCCGTCGATCACCTGACCAACAATGTGCCGCCCGGCGAGCAGGACAAATGGGCTAATTTCTACAAAAGCATCTTCGGCTTCACGGAAGTACGCTACTTCGACATCCAAGGCGCCAAGACCGGCCTGACCAGCTTCGCGCTGCGCTCGCCCGACGGCTCGTTCTGCATCCCGATCAACCAGCCCAAGGACGATAAGGACCAGATCGCCGAGTACCTGCGCGAGTACAAGGGCCCGGGCGTGCAGCATCTGGCCTTCAGCACCCATGACATCCTGAGCTCGCTGGACCAGTTGGAAGGCAGCGGTATTGAAACCCTGGAAATTGATGATGACTACTACGCCGAGGTGTTCGAGCGGGTGGCCGGCGTGCGCGAAGATCACAAGCGCCTGCAAGCGCACCAAGTGCTGATCGACGGCGATGAACAGGGTTATCTGCTGCAGATCTTCACCAAAAATATCATCGGCCCGATCTTCATCGAGATCATCCAGCGCTGCAACAACCTGGGCTTTGGCGAGGGCAATTTCGGTGCGCTGTTCCGCTCACTGGAGAAGGACCAGGAACGCCGCGGCGTGATCTGATTGCCGCTTAAATACACATCTAGCTAGCAGGAGAGCAACACCATGTTGGTTCAAGGCATTCACCACGTCGCCTACCGCTGCCGCGACGTGCAAGAAACTATTCGCTTCTACAAAGACGCGCTCGATATGGACCTGATGCTGGCCATCTCCGAGGACCATGTGCCCTCGACCAAAGAGCCCAACCCCTATATGCATATCTTTCTGGATGCGGGCCGGGGCAATGTGCTGGCCTTCTTCGAACTGCCGGACTCACCGGCGCAAGGCCGCGATGAGAACACCCCCGCCTGGGTCCAACATCTCGCCTTCCAGGTCGAAGATGTAGCGACCTTGGAGCGTTGCAAAGCCAAGCTGGTGGCCATGGGGGTTGATGTATTGGGCCCGACCAATCACGAGATTTTCCAGTCCATCTATCTGCACGACCCGAACGGCCACCGCATCGAGCTGGCGGCCAACACGGTCAAGCCCGGTCAGCTGGAGCGCCTGCGCGAGCTGGCTCCCGCCATGATCGAGGAATGGGGCCGCACCCACCGGGCGGTCAAACATGCGGCTTGGCTGCATGAGAAAGAGTTCGCTCAGACCAGCGAATAGACGCGGCGGCGCGGCGCGCCCAAACTCCTCAAGCCAACTCACCGCAGCGGCGCGGCTTGCCCAAGCTGCCCACTGCGATTAAGATGTAAATTGTTTATACGATTTACCAAGAGGAGTACCATGCAAAACAAGCTGTCCGCAGACGTCACTGAAACTGCTCACGAAGCTGTTGATCAGGCCACTAGCGCAGTTCCAGCAGCGTCCGTCGTGGCTGCAACGGCCCCGGCCACCCCAGCCGCTGTCGCCGCCGTGGCCAAGCCCGCCGAAACAAGCCCTGCCCTGCCGGCAGTCAAACGCGCCGCCAAGGCGGCTGCTAAGCCGGCCGCATGGCCAGTTCCGCGCCTTGCCGATGCAGCCAAGCCTGCTGTTAAGCCCGCAGCAAAAGCCGTCGCCAAGACAGCCGCCACGCCCTTCGTGAAGGCAGCCGCAGTCAAAGCAGCAGCGCCAAAGCCTGCAAAAGCACCTGCGAAAACACCTGCAACTGCAGCTGCCACTACAGCCGCCACTACAGCCGCCACTACAGCCGCAAAGTCAGCGCTGAAATCAGCGGTGAAGGCACCCGTCAAAGCCCCAGCGAAGGCTGCCCCTGAAGCACCCGCGAAAGCCGTCGTGGCTGCTGCAGCAGCACCAAAGCTTGCATCAAAGGTCGCCGCCAAGCCAGCGGCCAAGGCCACGGCTGCCGCCAAGCCTGTCGCTGCGAAGCCAGTCGCCAGCAAAGCAGCAGCAGCACCCAAGACTGCTACCAAAGCAGCGGCCAAAACTGAACTCAAAGCCGCCACGGCCAAGCCTGCGGTGCAAATCGAAGCCAAGCCCAAGCTCAAGCTCGTGCGCGACAGCTTCACCATGCCGCGCGCCGATTTCGAACTGATCACACGCCTGAAGGACCGCGCCATCGGCTTCAAGCGCTCGACCAAGAAGAGCGAGCTGCTGCGTGCCGGTCTGCAAGCCTTGATGGCCTTGACCGACAAGCAGTTGGCTGCGATTTTGACGGCGCTGACACCGATCAAGACTGGCCGCCCTAAAAAGAGCGACTGATATAAGCTAAATCGCCGCCGGCCCTAAGACCTGGTGCAGGCTGACCCGCTCGGAAGAGCAGGCAGCGTCGAAATCAGCCTCGATCTGCATCAAGGCCTCAGCATCGCCGGCGGCCACGGTGGCAATGCCCATGGCCTGGTTGCGGCCCCGCGATTTGGCGGTGTAGAGCGCCATATCGGCCCAATTGACCGCCTGCTCCCAATGCAGATCCAGCATGGCCGGGGGCAGCGGGAAATGTGCAAAACCAATCGACACGGTGATGCGCAGCGGCCCATCCTGGGCCTGCACGGGCAAAGCGCCCACCTCCATCAAGATGCGCTTGGCCAAGCGGCGCAGCGTCTCCTGATCGACATCGGGCGCAAACACCAAAAACTCCTCGCCGCCCCAGCGCACCACCAGGTCCTCGGCCCGCACCGCGTGACTGATGCGCCGCGCCACCTCGCAGATCACCTGATCCCCAACACCATGGCCATGGTGATCATTGACATGCTTGAAGTGGTCGATATCGATCATCAGCAGCGCGCCGGTGAACTGGGCCTTGGGCTGCATCGCCATCACCGCCAGCAGATGACGCCGATTGGCCAAATCGGTGAGCGGATCACGCTCACTTTGCGCACGCAACAGCAATTCATTGGCCTGCAAGCGTTGACGGGCGGCACGCACCTTGCGCACCATCATCACCACGAACACCAAGGTCAGCACCAGCAACACCGCCACCGCCGCGCTGGCCTGCTGCGCCAAGCCCCGGTTGGCCAGTTGCTGCTCGACCAAGCTGCTCTCGCGCTGCAGCAAGGCCAAATCAGCTTGTTTGCGATCACTGTCGTATCTGATCTTCAGCTCGCGCAGCGAGGCTTCCCGGTTGCTCGCGGTCAGCTCGGCGCTGAGTTTGCGCTCGGCATGAAACAACGCAATTGCCTCCTTGGCTTGGCCGGCTTGGGCCCAAGCTTCGCCCAACTCGCGCAACTCCTCGGCGCGCTGCCCCTGGTCGGCCGATGCCCCGCGCAAGTCCTGGCCGCGCTGTAACTCCTGGCGGGCTTGGTCGAATTGCCCGAGTTGAATCAAGGCCACCGCAATGTTCTGCCTCAAGGTGCGCTCTAGGCGCAAGTCCTTGAAACTCAGCACCACAGGCAAGGCTTGATTGGCTGCCGCCAGCGCCAGCGCCGGCTGCTTCATGCGCAAATAAGCGTCGGCCATATTGGCCTGTAAATGAGCAGCCAGGCGCGGCGCATCGGCAAGCTTTGCAAGCCGCAGCCCCTCCTCCAACGCCTTGAGTTGCGTGGCTGCTTCGCCGCGCATCCCGGTCACCGAGCCGACATAGTTTTTCAAATTGGCCTGGCTGAGTTCGTCGGTTCGGGCCGCCTTGAGCGCCTGTGCGAGGTAACTGTCGGCCTGCTCGGACTGCCCTTGCGCCTGCACCAGCAGGGCGAGCTGACCGAGGCTTTGCACCACCAGTGCCGGGTCACGGCCGAACTCGGCCAAGGCCAAGGCGTACCGGGCCGAAGAAAGAGCCTGCGGCAGGGCGCCCTCTTTGTACTGCGTGCGGGCCAGCACACGCAAAGCACTCCAGGCATTTCGGTAATCGCAGTTTGGGGCCGGCATCGCTTTGAGCAGATCTTCACGCGGGCAGTCTTGCGCTGCCGCTTCTAGCGTTTGGCTCGCAAAGCTAGCGGCCAGCTCAGACTGACCCTGGCGGTCGGCAATCTCGGCGCGCAGCACCAACACTATTTGAGCCGCTTCGGGCTCGACGGCCAGGGCGTCGGCAATTCGCTGCGCGGCGTCGATATCGCTGGCAAACACCTGCAGCCGCCCTTCGGTCAAACGCAAGGCCCGCTGGGCCTCAGCATCCGCGTTGGTGGGTGCGGCCGAGAGCTTTTGCAGCTCTTGCAGGGCTTGCTGCGGATGATCGAAACCTCTGCGCAAAAGCTGACTCAGCTGCTGGGCCAGTGCTGCATCCTGCGGCTGCGCCAAGCCAGGCAGCTTGCTGCCTTGAGCGTGCACCACATTGCCGGTCGAACTCAGCACCAGCAAGATGCTGCTCAACACCCAAGACAGTCGCAGCGTCATGCCTCTTCCTCCTCACGCACAAGCGCGCTGGCGCCAAGCAGGGCCAACAGTTCAACAGTACCTTCGTGCCAGGCAGCCTCGATCCGGGCCGACAGCTCGGCCACGCCCGCTGCGTCGCTGGCCTGCATCACCTTGATGCCGTAAGCGCGGTTGCGGCCATGTGCTTTGGCCATATACATCACGGTGTCGACCAAATCGATGGCCCTCTCCCAGCTCAGTGCCACATCATGCGGCGCGAGCGGGAAGCTGGCAAAACCCAGCGAAGCCGTCACCGCAATGTCACCGCCCGCGCAGGGCACCGGCGGCTGGGCAATATTGTCCAGCAAGCGCTGCGCCAGCAGCCGCGCCGCGTCTGCATCACGGCCATCGACGACGATCAAAAACTCCTCGCCGCCCCAGCGCACCACCATGTCTTCGTCGCGCAAGATCAGGCGCAGCCGCCGGGCCACTTCCACCAAGACGGCGTCGCCGGCAGCATGGCCGCGGCTGTCATTGACACGTTTGAAATGGTCGATGTCAATCAAGAACACCGTGCCGCTGAAGCGCCCCTTATCGGCCAAGCGCTTGATGGCCGCCTGGAAATGTCGCCGGTTGGCCAGCCCCGTCAGCGGGTCACGCTCGCCCTGGCGTTTCAAGGACTCATTGCTAAGCGCCAGCGCTTGGTTGGTCTTGCCTATGCGTTGATAGGCCAGCCACATCAGCAGCCCGGACAAGAGCACGCAGCCACCCAGGGCTGCCCACAGTCGCAGCCGCAAGTCCCCTGCACGCACCTGCTCGGCCTTGAGTTGGTTGCCTTGGTTGAGCGCTTCGATCTCCTTGGCCTGGCGCTCATTGTCAAAGCGGGCCTGCGCCTCCAGCACCGCCCGGCGGCTGTCTTCACGCAAGACTTGATCATTGAGCTTGCGGTAATGGTGATAGGCCTGAACGGCGCCGAGCTGGTCGCCAAAACGCTCGAGCTGTTTGGCCAACTCCAGCCAACCATCGGACGCCTGGGCGAATTGACCCTGCGCTTCGTCCACGCTTATGGCCGCGATGACCTCGCGCTTGCCCTCCGCGATCTGCCGCAGGCCGATCTTGGCCATGCCGATGTTCTGGCGGGCCAGGGTCTCGCTATTGAGATCGTGCGTCGCCAAGGCCAATACCAAGGCCTCCTCCGACAACTGCCGCGCCCGCAGAAAATCGCTCTTGCGCAGCTGCGAGTCGGCTGCATTGCCCAGCGCCAGCGCCAAGGTGACGGGATTGCCGGTCTGGCGCGCATAGTCCAGCGCCAACTGCATCGCCTGGCCTGCGGTACTCGAGTCGCCCAGCTCCGAATACACCATGCCGCGCACGTTGTAGACCCGGGACAGCAACATCGGGTCGGGGTCGAGCAAGGCCAGTTGCTGCGCCTCAGCGATCAGTTGCTTGGCACGCTCCAGTTGCTGAGCGCGCATATAGCTGAAGGACAGGCTCACCAGTGCATTCGCGCGGCGCCACACCGCCCCACTCTGCTCGGCCAGCCGCAAAGCCATCACGCTGGTATTGATGCCCGCATCGACCTCCCCCGCATCGGACAGCAAAGAGGCCAGCATACCCAGGCTGCGCAGCCGCAGCGTCAAGCTTGCTTCGTTGTCTGCAACGCTGTCCACCATCTCCAAGCTCTTGATGGCCAGCGCCGGCTGACCTTGGCGCAAGAGCAGCTTGGCCCGCAAATGGGCCGCTGCCAATCGTGCGGCCCCACGCTGGGCAGGGTTGGGCCAGGCCTCCAGCTCCTTGATCAAGCGCTCCAGCAAGGGCTTTTTATCGGCTTGATCTGCATTCAAGCTGCCTCGCAGCGCAAGCACTTCGACATGCTCGGCACTGCCCGGCGCCACCTGCGCCAACAAAGCCAGCAAGGCCAAATCATTTTCCGGCGCGCGGCTGCTGCCTCTGCGCTCGATGCGCTCCAGCGCCGCTTGTAACTCCGTCTTGGCGATCAGCGAATCGGGTGCAGAAGCACTCGTATGCAGGCCCGGCTTGGCGCTGGCGCCGCTCGGACTGTCATTCGCCTGTGCGCTTGAAAAAGCGATGAGGCAGAGCAGCAGGACAAGCCCAGCCGCCTTGACCTTGGGCCGCAGCTTCGGCGGCTGATGCGACTTTCTCGTTGCTTGGGGCAAAGGCGCGATCATGTGCTGTCTTGATGGCTGAAGCAATCGACACCGGGGTCAAACACAGTGGCGGGTTCCTTGATGCGCGAGTTCCCTGCGAGCTTGGCAGCTGAATTGCATTTTCACCCAGCACATAGTGATCACGAAGGCTCAGTATCGCCGGATATTTGAGTCCCGCGCAGCTTTGATCATCACAGTTTCACAAACGCCGGATAATCCACGCCACAGCGCTTGCGCTCACCCAAGGCAAAACATGAAAAAAACATTCCAATTACAAGTTGAAGGCAAGCATCCGGACCGTCTGCTGGAAGCCATCAAGCATGAAATCCGCAAGTACATCAAGCGCGAGCAGAACAAGGCCCGCCCCGTGGGCGTGGACTTCTGGGACTTTGATTGCCGCTTCGGCAGCAGCGAAGCCACCGCCGCGGTGATTGAATTCGCCAACATCACCGCGCGCATCAATGCCTACGCGGCCGACAAGGCCGATGCCTTCTACCTGGAACTGCTGGCCAAGCCGGGCGTGAAGAAGCCCCGCCCGCCGGCTCCCGCGCCCATCGCTGAAACCGACGACACATCGGACGCGTAGAGCCGTTTAACCGGCTCCAAAGCCGCTCAATCAGTTGGGGCCGGAGCTTGTCGGGTACGACAAGGTCCAACCCGCAATAACCCGCTCAGAAAGCCGCTCAGAAAGCCGCGATCCCCGTCATCGCCCGGCCCAGGATCAGCGCATGGATGTCATGCGTGCCTTCGTAGGTGTTGACCACCTCCAGGTTGACCAGATGGCGGGCGATGCCGAATTCGTCTGAGATGCCGTTGCCGCCCAGCATGTCGCGGGCCGTACGGGCAATCTCCAGTGACTTGCCGCAGCTATTACGCTTCATGATCGATGTGATCTCCACCGCCGCCGTGCCTTCGTCCTTCATGCGGCCCAAGCGCAAACAACCCTGCAGGCCCAGTGTGATTTCGGTCTGCATATCGGCCAGCTTCTTTTGCACCAGCTGATTGGCGGCCAAAGGCTTGCCGAACTGTTTGCGGTCCAGCACATAATGGCGCGCCTTGTGCCAGCAGTCCTCGGCCGCACCCAGCGCGCCCCAGGCGATGCCGTAGCGGGCGCTGTTCAGGCAGGTGAACGGGCCCTTGAGGCCGCGCACCTCGGGGAAGGCGTTTTCCTCAGGGCAGAAGACCTCGTCCATCACGATCTCGCCGGTGATGGACGCGCGCAAGCCGACCTTGCCGTGGATGGCAGGCGCCGTCAGGCCTTTCCAGCCCTTTTCCAAGACAAAGCCACGGATCTGCCCGCCATCATCCTTGGCCCAGACCACAAACACATCGGCCACCGGGCTGTTGGTGATCCACATCTTGGAGCCCGTCAGCGAATAGCCGCCAGGGACCGCCTTGGCCCGCGTGATCATGGAACCAGGGTCGGAACCATGGTTGGGCTCGGTCAAGCCGAAGCAGCCTATCCACTCGCCCGTGGCCAGTTTGGGCAGGTATTTCTGCTTGGTCGCCTCGTTGCCGAAGTCGTTGATGGGCACCATCACCAAGGAACTTTGCACACTCATCATTGAGCGGTAGCCGGAATCGACCCGCTCCACTTCACGGGCAATCAAGCCGTAGGCCACATAGCTCAGACCCGGCCCGCCGTACTCGGGCGCAATCGTGGGACCCAGCAGGCCGATGGCGCCCATCTCGCGGAAGATCTCCAGGTCGGTGCGCTCGTGCCGAAAGGCCTCGAGCACGCGCGGTGTCAGGCGGTCCTGGCAATAAGACGCGGCCGCGTCACGGATCATCCGTTCCTCGTCGCTGAGCTGCTCGTTCAATAGCAGCGGGTCGTCCCAATGAAATGTGGCTTTGCTCATGATTTATTCCTGTCTCTCAAGCCGGTAAAACCGGTAATACGGCCGTCACTTCGATCTCGACCTTGGCCCTATCTTCCATCAGACCGGCCACCACCACCGCCGCCATGGCGACACCGTACTCGGCCCCCATCACCTCGCGGTAGACCTGACCGACCTCGCGGCCGCGCGCCTGGTACTCTTTCTTGTCCAGCAAATACCAGGTCATGCGCGTCATATGAGCGGGCGTGGCACCGGCCTCTTGCAGGATGGCCTTGATATTCAGCAGCGTCTGGCGGACCTGGTCAATGAAATCATCGCTATCGAACTGGCAGGCGCTGTTCCAGCCAATCTGGCCGGCAACGAAGACCGTGCGGCCGCTCGCCGCCACGCCGTTGGCGTAGCCGCGCGGCTGCGCCCAGCCAACGGGCTGCAAAACTTGTTTGTTTGTTGCACTCATGTTGCTGCTCCTGTGACTCGCTCCAAGGCGGCACGTAAATCGGGGGGAAAGGGCTGCGCCTTGTGTGTGTCCAGCGAGGTACAGACCAAGACCTGCTCGAAGGCGACCCGGCAGCCATCTTCATCGTTGTTGGTGCCGTCGAACTGTAGCGTCAGCCCCAGTGAGCTGCGGCCCAGCTTGTTGATGGCGATGCGCTGCGTCAGCAAGTCACCCATGCGGCTGACCCGCTTGAAATCTGCACTCAAGCGTACCGAGGGCATGCCGACGCGGCGCGGCCCCAGCAGCTGCGCATAGTCAATGCCCAAGCCCTGGGTGAACCAGTCTTCCACCAGCGCATTGAGCATCTCGAAATAACGCGGATAGAACACGATGCCGGCGGGGTCGCAGTGGCCGAAGCGCACCAACTCTTGGCGCTTAAAAATCCATGGCTTACTCATCATCATGGTTCAGGCCTTCTATTTCACTTTTCGTCTGGCAGGCGCAGGCGAAAGCGCTGCAGCTTGCCGGTTTCGGTGCGCGGCAGGCTGGCCCTGAATTCGATCGCCCGCGGGTATTTGTAGGGCGCAATGCTCGCTTTGACGAAGTCTTGCAGCTCTTTGGCCATCTCCGGGCTGGGCTCAATGCCCTGCCGCAAAACCACCGCCGCCTTGACGATCTGGCCGCGCTCCTCGTCGGCCACGCCGATCACCGCACATTCCGCCACCGCCGCATGAGCCAGCAAGGCCGATTCCACCTCGGGGCCGGCGATGTTGTAGCCGCCCGAGATGATCATGTCGTCAGTGCGCGCTTGGTAGATGAAATAGCCCTCGGCGTCTTGAAGATAGGCGTCGCCGGTCAGGTTCCAGCCGTTCAAAACGTAGCCGGCCTGGCGCGCATCGGCCAGATAACGGCAGCCGGTCGGCCCCTTTACGCCTAAGCGGCCCACCTGGCCCGCAGGCAAGACCTGACCCTCGTCGCCCAAGATACAGGCCCGGTAGCCCGGCACCGGCAGACCCGTCGCGCCGGGCTTGGCATGCTGCTCGTCATGCGAGATAAAGATATGCAGCAACTCGGTAGCGCCGATGCCGTCGATCAACTCGATACCGCTGCAATCTTTCCAGAGCTTGCGCGTCGCCGCCGGCAGCGCCTCGCCGGCGCTGATGCATTTGCGCAGGCTGCTGAGGTCGTGCTGAGCCACCGACGGCGCCATCGCCCGGTACGAAGTCGGCGCCGTGAACAAAATCGTGGCGCGGTACTGGGTGATCGCGGGCAGCAAGGTCTCCGGCGAGGCTTTTTCAAGCAGCACGGCCGAGGCGCCCACACTCATCGGGAACAGCACCAAGCCGCCCAAACCAAAGGTGAACGCCAACGGCGGGCTGCCGATGAAGATGTCGTCCGCTTGAGGCTTGAGCACATGGCTGGGCCAGCAGCGGCAAATTGCCAGCACATCACGGTGGAAATGCATGGTGCCCTTGGGCGCACCGGTCGTGCCGGAGGTAAAGGCAATCAGGCAGCAGTCATCTGCGGCGGTGTCGACATTGCTGAACTCGCTGCTGTGACTGGCGGCGCGGGCCTCCAGCCCATCGCTTGCCTCGCTATGAAAGTGCACCACGCTGCGCAGCTGCGGGCAGGCAGGCAAAGCAGCCCCTAACTCATCCGCCAGACGGACATCACACAGCGCGTGGCTGACCTCGGCCTTCTGTATCACCTGGGTCAACTCTTTGGCGCGCAGCAAGGGCATGGTCGCCACCGCCACCGCGCCGGCCTTTTGCACCGCAAACCAGCAAGCCACCATCTCCGGCGTGTTGGCGCCGCGCAGCAAGACGCGGTTGCCCGGCACGACGCCCATCTCGGTGTGCAGCACATGGGCGATCTGGTTAGCACGGGCCTGCAGATCGGCATAGGTCCAGCGCGAGCCGTCCGAGCCTTGCAGGCACAGGCGAGCACCTTGCCCGCTGGCGATCCAACTGTCCAAGAGCTCGGTCGCGCAGTTCAGCCGCTCTGGGAACTGCAGTTCCGGCAGCTCAAAGATCAGCTCAGGCCACAGCTCAGTAGGCGGCAGGTTGTCACGCGTGAAAGTATCAAGATGCGCTGAAGTAATCATTTAAGGAGATCCCGTCCAATGATCAGTTGCTGCACCTCGCTGGCACCTTCATAGATGCGCAAGGCACGAATTTCGCGGTAAAGCGACTCCACCATTTCGCCGCTTCGCACGCCGCGCCCACCAAACAGCTGCACGCCAGCGTCGATGACGCGCTGCGCGCCTTCGGTCGCCATCAGCTTGGCCATGGCCGCCTCGCGGGTCACGTTCTGGCCCTGATCGCGTTGCCAGGCGGCCCGGTAGACCAACAAGGCCGAGCTGTCCACCGTGCAGGCCATCTCGGCCAATTTCGCCTGCGTCAGCGGCAGCTCGGCCAGGGTCGCCCCGAACATCTTGCGGCTTTTTGCCTGCTGCAGGCCTTCTTGCAGCGCACGGCGCGCAAAGCCCAGAGCCGCGGCCGCCACCGAGGTGCGGAACACATCGAGCGTGCGCATCGCCACCTTAAAGCCCTCGCCGGGTGCGCCAATCATCTGGCTCTTGGCAACCCGGCAATTATTAAAACGCAACCTGGCCAAAGGGTGCGGCGCGATCACCTGGATGCGCTCGGCAATCTCGAAGCCGGGCAGGCCGGCATCAACAATGAAGGCTGAAATGCCGCGCGAGCCGGGAGCTTCTCCCGTTCTGGCAAAAACCACATAGAAGTCGGCAATGCCGCCGTTGGAGATCCAGGTTTTTTCACCGTTCAAGACATAGCTGTCGCCATCCTCGACCGCCGCGCACTGCATGGCCGCAACGTCCGAGCCGGCTTCGGGCTCGGACAGCGCGAAAGCGGCCAGCGCCCTGCCCTCGGCAACCGCCGGCAAGTAACGCTGCCGTTGAGCGTCAGTGCCAGCCAACGAAATCGCACCCGAGCCCAGGCCCTGCATTGCAAAAGCAAAATCGGCCAGGCCGTTGTAGCGGGCCAGCGTTTCACGCAAGATGCAGATGGCGCGGGTGTCAATCACCTCGGCCGAGCCGCCCAGCGCTTTTCCAGCGACAGCATGGCTCAACCACCCGCCTGCCCCAAGAGCCTTGACCAGACCAATGCACTCCGCATCGACGTCATGGCCATGTGCCGCCTGCAGATGCTCCGCACACCAGGCATCCAGCTCTGTTGCCAGCTGCCGATGTCTGGGCTCGAAGAAAGGCCATTCCAGATGTTTGAGATGCATGATTAGCTTCCCGACGGGCCGTCCCAAGGGAAGCTGCGCCCCCGGGCCGATGAAAAGGCACGTGCCGAGCCTTTGGGGCAGTGAACGAAAGTGAACGTGGGGGTCAACATCTCAGTCCCCTTTGAACTCGGGCCGCTCTTTGGCCACAAATGCCTCATAGGCGCGATGGAAATCCTTAGTCATCATGCAAATCGCCTGCGCCTGCGCCTCGGATTCGATTGCCTCGTCCACGCCCATGGCCCATTCCTGATGCAGCATTTTCTTGGTCATTGCATGGCCAAAGCTGGGGCCGCTGGCGATCTGCTGCGCCCAATCAAGGGTCTCTTGCAACAAAGCCTCCGGTTCCACCAGTCGGTTCAGAAAACCCCAATTGAGGCCCTCTTCGCCGCCCAGGCTGCGCCCGCTATAGAGCAGATCCGAGGCTCGGCCCTGGCCGATGATGCGCGGCAAAATCGCGCAAGCGCCCATGTCACAGCCGGCCAAGCCGACCCGGGTGAACAAGAACGCGGTCTTGGAGCGGGCCGTGCCGACACGCAAATCCGAGGCCATGGCCACGATCGCCCCAGCACCCGCGCAGACCCCGTCTATGGCCGACAGCACCGGCTGCGGGCAGGCACGCATCGCCTTGACCAAGTCCCCCGTCATGCGCGTGAAGGTCAGCAAGTCAGGCATGCTCATCTGCGTCAGCGGCCCAATGATTTCATGCACATCGCCGCCCGAGCAAAAGTTGCCGCCCGCGCCTTGCACGACGATGGCACGCACCTCGTCCACAAGCACAAGCCGGCGGAACAGATCGCGAAGCTCGGCGTAGGAGTCAAAGGTCAAGGGATTCTTGCGCTCGGGGCGGTTCAGCGTGATCAGGCCGACCGCGCCATGCTGGGCCCAGCTGAAATGCTCGGGTGCGAAGTCCGCCAGGCTTTGCCGGTTGCCGGCCAGCAAATGGCCGTCCATCTTGCGTTGATTCATTTCGATTTCTCCTTGGGCGCGGCCGCATCCATCGCAGCCAAATTTGTCAAATGAGACTTCAAGCCCGCCAGCAGGCCATGGACCTCACTCTTTTCTTCTGCTGACCAGCCGGCCAGCAGCTCAATCACCCATTGCTCGTGCGTGCTGGCCATGCGCTTGAATTGCTGCTTGCCGGCGAGCGTCAACTTGACCGTGAAGGAGCGCCGGTCGCTCAGGCGTGCCTCGCGCACGACCAGGCCCTCAAGCTCCAGCTGATCGGTGATGCCGGTGATATTGCCGCCGGTCACCATCAAGCGCTGGGACAGCTCGCGCATGGAGAGGCCGTCCGGGTTGCGCTCCAACTGCGCCAGCAAATCAAAGCGCGGCAAGGTGGTGGCAAAGTCTTGGCGCAAGCGGTTGCGGATAACGCCCTCGATGCGGTTGGTGCAAGTCAACAGGCGCAGCCACAAGCGCAGAGCCTGGTGGTCATCCGCGCTGGCGCGCGACTCCAAATCGAGTTCTTCCATCACAACATCAACTCGCCGCCGCAAACGGCGATGGCCTGGCCCGTCACCGCGCCGCTGCCGCGCTGCGCCAGCCACAAGACCGTGTCGGCCACTTCCTGTGGCTGCACCAGCCGGCCCTGCGGGTTGGCGGCCACCAGTTCGGCGCGTGCCTCATCTGTGCTGCGACCGGTCTTGTTCGCGATATTGTCCAGCGCGCGAGCAACGATGTCCGTCTCGGTGTAGCCCGGGCAGACCGCATTGATGGTCACCCTTTTTTTGGCGAACTCCAGGGCCATCGCCCGGGTCAGGCCCAGCACGCCATGTTTGGCCGCGCAATAGGCAGCCACATAGGCGTAACCCGTTAGTGCGGCGGTGCTGGCCACATTGATGATGCGGCCGAAGCCGCGCTCACTCATGCCGGCTACGACCTCGCGCGAACACAAAAAAGTGCCGGTAAGGTTGACATTGAGCATCGCCTGCCACAGCGCCAGCGAGGTTTTGGCCAGGGGCGCGGTTTCGACCTGCCCTGCGTTGTTGACCAAGATGTCGATGGCGCCGATTTGCGCGAAAGCCGCCTTGACGCTAGCCTCGTCCGCCACATCCAGCACGCACACATCGACTAGCCCAAATGGGGCAAGCGCCGCAGCTTGGCCCTGCAGCTTGTCGAGATTGCGCCCCAGCAAGCTGACCCTGGCCCCCGCCGCCACGAGGCGCTGCGCAACCGCAGCTCCTATGCCGCTGCCGCCGCCGGTCACGGCCGCATGCAAGCCACTCAACGCCATTGCCGATACAGCCGTGCTCATACGACCCCCTCCTCTTTTTTCGCCGGCTGGGCCTGCGCACGCTGGCGCTCGAACTCCTTTTCCAGCTGCGGCTTGCCCGACAGGTATTGCAGCGGCCAGTCCAGGCCCGCCGGGCCTTGGTAGCCAATCCGTGCGGCCTCGCTCAGCGTCCAGGCGGGGTTGGCCAGATGCGGGCGGGCCACGGCGCAAAGATCGGCGCGGCCGGCAGCGATGATGCTGTTGACATGATCGGCCTCGGAAATGGCGCCGACCGCGATCGTCGCAATGCCGACCCGGTTGCGAATATTCTCCGAAAACGGGGTCTGCCACATACGCCCGTAGGTCGGCTTCTCCAGCTTGCTGACCTGACCCGAAGACACATCGATCAAGTCCGCACCGGCGGCCTTGAAGGCGGCCGCGATCAGCACCGCATCCTCAGGGGTGGTGCCGCCAATCACCCAGTCATGGGCAGAAATTCGCACCGACATGGGCTTGTCGGCCGGCCACAGCGCCCTCGTCGCCTTGAACACCTCGAGTGGATAGCGCAGGCGGTTCTCAAGCGTGCCGCCGTATTCATCGCTGCGCTGATTCGTCAGCGGCGAGACAAAGCTGGACAGCAAATAGCCATGCGCGCAATGCAACTCCAGCCAGTCAAAGCCGGCCTGCGCTGCGCGCTCAGTAGCGGCGCAGAAGTCGGCCCGCACGCGGTCCATATCGGCGCGCGTCATGGCGCGCGAGGTCTGGCTGACGCCGGCCAGATATTGTTGCGGCGAGGCGGAGATCAGAGGCCAATCCAGCCCATCGCCCAAAGGCTGATCGATGCCCTCCCAGCCGCGTCGCGTCGAGCCCTTGGCGCCGGCATGGCCGAGCTGCATGGCAATCTTGGCGCTGCTGTTTCTATGCACAAAGTCAACGATGCGGGTCCAGGCGGCGCCCTGCTCGTCGCTGTACAGGCCCGGGCAGCCGGGTGTGATGCGAGCGTCGGCCGAGGGACAGGTCATCTCGGCAAACACCAGGCCTGCGCCGCCGGCTGCGCGCGCGCCCAGATGCATCAGGTGGTAGTCGCCGGGCAGACCGTCCACACAGGAATACTGCGCCATCGGCGACACGACTACGCGGTTCTTCAGCGTGAGGCCGCGCAGCTTGAATGGCGTGAACATAGGCGGAACAGCCTGACCACCCGCCAGCCAAGCCTCGAAGCGCGCCACATAAGCGGCATCCCGCAGGCGCAAATTCTCATGCGAGATGCGCTGCGAGCGGGTCAGCAAGGAATAGGCAAACTGCTCGGGCGCGAGCTGGGCGTGGCGGGCAACGTTCTCGAACCATTCGGTTGAGTTGCGCGCCGCGTTCTGGATCCGCAATACCTCAATGGAGCGGCTGGCCACATAACGCGGCAAAGCGACGTCCAAATCATCCTGGGCGTCGCCGATATCCCAGGCCAGCGCAATTGCATCCTCAAGTGCCAGCTTGGTGCCCGAGCCGATCGAGAAATGCGCGGTGTGAGCGGCGTCGCCCATCAAAACCACTGGCGCAATTCCATTGTGATGCACCCAGTTTTTGCAAACCACGCGGGGGAAACGAATCCATTGCGCCGAGCCGCGCAAGTGCGAGGCGTTGGAGATCAGCTTGTGACCATCCAGCACCTTGGCGAACAGGCGCTCACAAAAAGCGATGCCCTCTTCCTTGCTCATGGCCTCGATGCCGGCCGCTTCCCAGACCGCCTGCGGCGCCTCGACGATAAAGGTCGAGGTCGTGTCATCGAAGCGATAGGCATGGGCCTGGAACCAGCCCCACTCGGTCTGCTGAAAGTCGAAGGTAAAGGCCTCGAACAGCTTGGCCGTACCAAGCCAGACAAAGCGACATTGGCGCAGATCGATATCGGGTTGATAGGTGGCAGCGTACTTCTGGCGCACACGGCTGTTGAGTCCATCGGCGGCGATGATCAGGTCGGCGTCCAAGCCCTCATCGTCCTGCACATCGCTCTCGTAGCGCAGATCCACACCCAACTCAACGCAGCGGGCCTGCAAGATATTCAAGAGCTTCATGCGGCCAATGCCGCAAAAGCCGTGCCCCCCCGAGCGCATGGTGCGGCCATTGATATGGACCTCGATATCGTCCCAATGGTTGAAAGCATCAAGGATCTGCCCGGCGGTCTTGGCATCGGCCTCGCGCATCGCAGTCAGCGTCTGGTCCGAGAACACCACGCCCCAGCCAAAGGTATCGCCGGGCTTGTTGCGCTCGAACACCGTGATCTCATGCGCCGGGTTCTGCTGCTTCATCAGCAGCGCGAAATACAGGCCGGCTGGACCCCCACCGATACAGCTGATGCGCATTGCTCTGACCTCGAAGATCTGCTGGAATGCGAGCAACTTTAGGTGTTAATAGTTTAGATGTCAAACAAACAAGAGCACATGCTTGAATTAGATGGGGCGTGCTATCCCGGCTCAGTAAATCGCCGCTGACAACAAATATCTCAACCGCCTTTCCTGATGATGGGCGGGATGATGAGTAGAAACGCAAAACGGGCCACTAGGGCCCGTTTTTACGTACTACTTGGAGGAGAGGGGGGGATTCGAACCCCCGAGGCGTTTGACCGCCCGCCTGATTTCGAGTCAGGTACATTCAACCACTCTGCCACCTCTCCGGTATTCTGGTGCTCGCAGTGGTTCGTTTGCGAGTAAGCCGACTAGTATAGCTGAATTTTTAGCTCACACAATACTTGTCGGCTTTTTTGTCAGGCATGCAAGATTTCCAGGCCACCCATATAGGGGCGCAAAGCCGTCGGTACGGTGATGCTGCCATCGGCGTTCTGATAGTTCTCCAGCACAGCCACCAAGGTACGACCCACCGCCAAGCCGGAGCCATTCAAGGTGTGCACCAACTCGTTCTTGCCCTGCGCATTCTTGAAGCGAGTTTGCATGCGGCGCGACTGGAAGGCTTCGCAGTTGGAGCATGAGCTAATTTCGCGGAAAACGCCCTGCGCCGGCACCCAGACTTCCAGGTCATAGGTCTTGGTTGAACCAAAGCCCATGTCGCCGGTACACAGCGTCAGCACGCGGTACGGCAGCTCCAACTTCTGCAGGATGGCCTCGGCATGGCCGACCATTTCTTCCAGCGCTTCATAGCTCTTATCCGGGTGCACGATCTGCACCATCTCGACTTTGTCGAATTGGTGCTGGCGAATCAGGCCACGTGTGTCACGCCCCGCACTACCCGCTTCGGAACGGAAGCAGGGGCTGTGCGCGGTCAGCTTGATCGGCAAGTTAGCCACGTCAAGGATTTGCTCGCGTACCGAATTGGTCAGAGAAATCTCGGCGGTGGAGATCAGGTATTGCTCTGCGGCCTCGTCGTCGCCGCCGCGCAAAACCCAGAACATGTCTTCCTTGAACTTGGGCAGCTGGCCCGTGCCTTCAAGCACCTCGCGGTTGACGATATAGGGTGTGTAGCACTCGGTGTAGCCATGTTCTTCGGTCTGGGTGTCCAGCATGAACTGGGCCAGCGCGCGGTGCAGGCGGGCTATTTTGCCGCGCATGAAGCTGAAGCGCGAGCCGCTGAGCTTGGCGCCGGTGTCGAAGTCGAGGCCCAGCGCGGCGCCAAGGTCAACATGATCACGCACTTCGAAGTCGAAGGTCCGAGCAGTGCCCCAACGCCTTACTTCCACATTGCCGCTCTCGTCGGAGCCCACCGGCACGCTCTCGTGCGGCAGATTGGGCACGCTCATCAGCATGCTATTGAGCTCTTGCTGGATGACGTCGAGCCGGTCGGCCGCGGCCTTCAAGTCATCGCCGATACCGCCCACTTCGGCCATCACGGCCGAGGCATCTTCACCCTTGCCCTTGAGCATGCCGATTTGCTTGGACAAGGTGTTGCGCCGGCTTTGCAGCTCTTCGGTGCGCATCTGCACACCCTTGCGCTCGGTTTCCAGAGCCACATAACGCTCAATGTCCAGGAATGTTTGTGGGGTCTTGCGGGTGCTCAGACGCGCGACGACAGCGTCGAGGTCCTTGCGCAGCAGGGTAATGTCTAACATGGTGCTTCCTTGTACTTGCAGGATTCGGTAAAAAGGCAGAGCGGCGCCTGTCTCTGGCGCCGTGGCAGCTTTCTTGGCGCTGGGATCAGGATCGAGAAGCGCTGCCGAGCTCGGCCATGGACTTGTCACCCAGGCCCTTGGGCAGCGGGAAGCGCACATGTTCCTCCACACCGGGCAGGCTGCGCACCGTGGTGGCACCCAGCTCGCGCAGGCGTTGGATCACCGCCTGCACCAGCACATCGGGCGCCGAGGCGCCGGCCGTCAGGCCGACGCGGGCGCGACCTTCCAGCCATTCGGGCTTGAGATCATCGGCCGCATCCACCATGTGACCCGGTGTGCCCAGGCGCTGAGCCAGTTCGGCCAGGCGATTGCTGTTGGAGCTGGTCGGACTGCCAACCACGATCACCACATCCACCTGCGGCGCCAAGACCTTGACCGCGTCTTGGCGGTTTTGCGTGGCATAGCAGATGTCTTGCTTCTTGGGTTCGCGCACTTGCGGGAAATGCTTTTTCACCGCCAGCAATATTTCGGCCGCATCGTCCACGCTGAGCGTGGTTTGCGTGACCACGGCCAGTTTGGCCGGATCCTTGACACGCACATGAGCCACATCGCCCACTTCTTCCACCAAATAGATGCCTTCGCTGAGCTGGCCCATGGTGCCCTCGACCTCGGGGTGACCCTTGTGGCCAATCATGATGAACTCATAGCCCTCGCGGTGCAGCTTGGCCACTTCCACATGCACCTTGGTGACCAAGGGGCAGGTCGCATCAAAGACTTGAAAACCGCGCTCAGCGGCCTCGGCACGCACGGCTTGACTGACGCCATGCGCGCTGAACACCAGCGTGGCGCCGGGCGGCACATCGGCCAGGTCTTCAATGAAGATGGCGCCGCGCGACTTCAGATCGTTAACGACATAGGTGTTGTGCACGATCTCGTGGCGCACATAGATCGGCGAGCCGAACTTCACCAGTGCACGTTCGACGATCTCGATCGCGCGGTCCACGCCGGCGCAAAAGCCTCGCGGCTCGGCCAGCAAGACCTCTTGCGGGTTTGACAACAGGGCGTCGCTCATTTCACAGCACCCCGATCACATGGACTTCAAAGCTGACCGGCTGGCCGGCAAGCGGGTGATTAAAGTCGAACAGCAACCAATCGGAGCCGACTTCGCGCACGCTGCCGGCATAGCTGCTCTGCCCGTCCGGCGTTGGGAACTGGATCACGTCGCCGACGCTGTATTGCTCGTCCGGGTCACCCAGTTCATGCAGCAGACTCAGCTTGACGCGCTGCAGCAGCTGCGGGTTGTGATCACCAAAAGCTTCGCCCGGGGCCAGCTCGATCTGCGTGCGCACGCCCTCGGCCATGCCCATCAGCCTGGCCTCGATAGCGGGCGACAACTGCCCACTGCCCAGCGACAAAGTTGCGGGTTTATCGGCAAAAGTATTGATCACATCGCTGCCGTCGGGACCGGCCAAACGGTAGTGCAAGGTCAAAAAGGATCCGGCTTGGATGAGATTCATGGGGACAATGGTGGCTAGACTGAGCGGATTTTAGGGCCACTGCAGGCGCGACCCGCGCCCCCTCCACGGAACAAGCCCACCGAACTGCCGTTTTCTCATGCCCCTGACCCACCTGCCCCCCGACGCCAGACCGCGCGAAAAGCTGCTCGCGCGCGGCCCGCAAGCGCTGGCTGACGCCGAGCTGCTGGCGCTGCTGCTGCGAACCGGCATTGCCGGCACGCCGGTGCTGCAACTGGCGCAAAACCTGCTCGACCAATTTGGCGGCTGGCATGGTTTGCTGCACGCTGGCGTGAGTGACTTGGCCAAAGTCAGAGGCTTGGGGCCGGCCAAACGGGCCGAAATCGCCGCCGTGCTGGAGATCGCGCGCCGCTCCTTGCTGCAAGAACTGGCGCAACGCCCGGTGTTCGACGCACCCGATGCCGTCAAGCAATTCATCCGCCTCAAGCTGGCCGGCCTGACGCACGAGATCTTCGCCGTGCTGTTTCTGGACGCGCAGCACCGGCTGATTGCGATGGAGGAAATGTTTCGCGGCAGCCTCACCCAGACTTCGGTCTACCCCAGAGAAGTGGTCAAACGCGGGCTGGACCTGGGCGCTGCCGCCGTGATCTTGGCGCACAACCACCCCTCCGGTGTGGCCGAGCCCTCGCGCTCGGACGAACTGTTGACCCAGGCCCTGAAAGCAGCCCTGGCCCTGGTCGATATACGCGTGCTCGACCATCTGGTGGTCGGCTCGGGCGAAGTGATTTCGATGGCCGAACGAGGGCTGATGTGAAGCCGGCCCCAACCCCAACGCTGCACAGCCTGCAAGAACTCAAGGTTTTTCAGCGCGAACTGGCCCTGCGCCGCCAAGCCGCAGAAGAACAAGCCGCGCGCCTGGCCGCAGCGGCGCGGGCCGCGGACCAGGAACGGCGCCTGTTCGAGCTCAGCGTGGGCGCCATCACGCCGCTGACCGTGCAAGCGCAAGCCCCGCAGCACAGGGTCCTGCCTCGGCCTGAGCCGCTGCAACGCGAGGCCGATGAGCGCTTGGTGATGCAGCAGGCCTTGTCGGATGATTTCGACGTCGAATCCCTGCTGGAAACCGACGACAGCCTGTCCTTTCGGCGGCCCGAAATCAGCCAAGAAGTGCTGCGCAAGCTGCGCCGGGGTCATTGGAGCTTGCAGGCCCAGCTTGATTTGCACGGACTGCGCACCGACCAAGCGCGCGAGGCGCTGGGCAGCTTTGTGCAGGACTGCGCCCGACGCGGCCTGCGCTGCGTGCGCGTCGTGCACGGCAAGGGTCACGGCTCACCCGGTCGCGAGCCGGTCTTGAAGGCCCGTGTGCGGCGCTGGCTGGTGCAAAAGCAGCAGGTGCTGGGCTTTGTGCAGGCGCGTGCCAGCGACGGCGGCAGCGGCGCACTGATGGTCTTGCTTCAACAGGTGGACTAGCACGACGGCGAGCCCCGCCGACAATAGACCCATGCAAGACAACTCCCCCACTCTCAGCCTGTTTGATCTGCTCGGCAGCGAGGCCGGCATCCGCCGCCTGGTCGATGCTTTTTATGACCATATGGATCTGGACGAGCAATTCGCCTTGATCCGAGCGCTGCACCCGGCCGATCTGGGCGGCTCGCGCGACAAACTGCATTGGTTTTTGTGCGGTTGGTCGGGCGGGCCGGATCTCTACATCGAGCGCTTCGGGCACCCGCGCTTGCGGGCGCGCCACCTGCCCTACTCGATCGGCATCGCCGAGCGTGACCAATGGCTGGCCTGCATGAGCCTGGCGATGCAAGACAGCGGCATCGAAGTCGGGCTGCAGCAGCGGCTGGCGGAGTCCTTCCACGCCACCGCTGACTGGATGCGCAACCGGGGCGCTTGAACGTGCCTCTTGCGCGGTGCTCGGCCGCCGGCTGAACTCTCAGGCCAGCAGCTTGTTGGCCAGGGCCTTGATGGCCTGTGCGGCGTCGCTGCCTGGGTAATGCTCGAGCACCAGTTGGCGCTTGAGCACCGCTTGGCGCACGGTCTGGTCATTCTTGACCTCGCCCATCAATTCCAGCTTGAAGGGGTGACCCGGCTGCGAGCCGACAAAGCGCTGCAAGACCTGTTGAAGCTGGCCGCAGATCAGCTTGCCTTCGCCGACCCGATTAGCCTGATTGACCAGCAAGCCCACTTCACGGCGGCCTTGCTGCGTAGCCAGCACCTTGATGGTGGCATAGGCGTCGGTCAGGGAGGTCGGCTCTGGCGTGGCGACCACCAAGACATCGGCGGCCATCGAAATCGAGAACAGCACGACATCCGAGATGCCGGCGCCGGTATCGAGCAACACCCAGTCAAAACGCGGCTTGACCAGCTCCAGAATGTGCAGCAATTTGTCGCGCACATCCGGGGTCAGACGCGAATACTCGACCATGCCGGAGCCTGCCAACAGCACCGAGAAACCGCAAGGGGCCGGCAAAATCGCCTGCTCCAGCGTCGCCTTTTCAGTGAACACATCGTGCAGCGTCAGTTTGGGGTGCAGGTTCAGCACCACGTCCAAGTTGGCCAGGCCCAGATCGGCGTCCAAGACCAGCACTTTTTGCCCACGCATGGCCAATGCAGCGGCCAGATTGGCGGTGACGAAGGTCTTGCCCACGCCGCCCTTGCCACTGGTGACGGCCAGCGTGCGAGCGCCACCTTTACCCGTCACGGGGCGGGACGAGCCCGGCGAGAAAGCGCCAGCGCCAGGTACAGCAGGATCTGTTGTTGTCGTACTCATTCACTGTCCTGTTGCGTTACTGCAAACAACATGCCCTTTTCCTCGGCACTGACCAAGGACTCAATTTGTGTCTCAAGGCAGGCACGGTTACGCCCCTCGGCCTTGGCGCGGTAGAGCTGCCGATCGGCGCGCTCCATCCACAACAGCGACGACGACCGCACCCACTGCGGCGCAAAAGCACCGCCCAAGCTGATCGTTACCGCCAAAATCTGCCCCGAGGCCACCTCGACGCGCAATTCAGAGACTCGCTCTCGCAAGCGCTCGGCCACCATCGCGCCAAAACTCGCGGCGCATTTGGGCAGCACGATGCCAAATTCTTCGCCCCCGACACGGGCCACCGTGTCCATCGGCCGCACCACTTGGTTCAGGGCGCCGGCCACGGCCTTGATCACCAAATCGCCGGCCGCGTGGCCGTAGGTGTCGTTGACGGCCTTGAAATGATCGATGTCCACTGCCAGCAACAGCGCCGACTCGCCCGAGCGGGCCACCCGGTCCACCTCACGCGACAAAGCCATCTCGAAGCTGCGCCGGTTGACCAGGCCCGTCAGGGCGTCCTTGCTGGACAAATCGCAAAGAGCGTCGATCACGCCCTGAACCCAGATCTCGCTATAGGGCTCGGCCTCGGGCAGCAAGGCTCCGGCCTGCTGCAAGAGCTGCAAGGCCAGGTCGAGCTGCAAGAGGCGAGCATCGAATGGAGGGGATTGGGAGCTTGAATCCAAGGTATTCCAAGGTGTGCCAAGGTGTTTGAAGGCCAGTACAAGCCTGGTGCGAAGCCAGTCTAGCAGCACAAAAACTCGCTCCAGCATGCAAACAAGCCTGTGTTGATGGGCCTGTTTGCTCTATGCTGACAAGCGCTCTCGGGCCAAACTTGCCGCCAGAGCAAAATCAGATCCCGGCTCATTCAGAGCTGACCCGAACAACAAGCGAGCCCAACACATGTCCACTGCACCAAGCGCCTCAGGCGCAGAAGTGATTGACCACGAGTTCGGTTTTAGCCGGACCGACTTTGACCGTGTGCGTGAGCTGATTTACAAGCATGCCGGCATCAGCTTGCATGAAGGTAAGCATGCGATGGTTTACAGCCGTCTGTCGCGCCGCCTGCGTGATACCGGTCACAAGTCTTTCTCCGCCTATTTGCAGTGGCTGGAAAGCTCTACCGGCGCCCAAAGCACCCAGGAGTGGCAGGAATTCGTCAACTGCCTGACCACCAATCTGACCTCTTTCTTCCGCGAGGAACATCATTTCCACGCCTTGATCGATGACCTCAAGCCGCTGGCCGGCAAGCCCGTCAGGATTTGGTGCTGCGCCGCATCCACCGGCGAGGAACCCTATTCGATCGCCATGACCTGCAGCGAGGCCCTTGGCGCCAATGCGCAGGTGCAGATCAGCGCGAGCGACATCGACACCAATGTGCTCAACACCGCCAAACGCGGCGTCTACAACGCCGACGCTCGCGGCCTGGACCAGACCCGGCTGCGCAATTTCTTCATGCGCGGCACCGGCGACAACGCCGGGCGCATTCGCGTCAAGCCGGAGTTGCAGCGCTGGATCGACTTCCGCTCCTTGAATCTGATGGATACGCAGTGGTCGCTGGGAGAGCCCTTTCACATTGTGTTTTGCCGCAATGTGATGATTTATTTTGATCCGCCAACGCAGCGCAAGGTCTTGGAACGCATTCACAAGGTGATGCGACCGAACGGGCTTTTGTTTGTTGGGCATTCGGAGAACTTCACCGAGTCCAAAGATTTGTTCCGCCTGCGTGGCAAGACCATCTACGAGCGCGTCTGATGTCAGGCGCTGTCGAAACCCCTCAGTCAGCAGCCTCGCGGCAAGCCCAAAACAAATGAGCACCTCCCCCGCCTCCACCGGTGCCGGCTCCGGCTCGATGTTATCCAGCAGCCCGGGTGCCGCCAGGGTCAGCCAGCTGAAGTCCATGCCGCGCAAAAACGGCGAGGCTTCCTTCTTTTTCTACGACGCGCATTTCAAGAACGCGGCCGTCAAGATCTTGCCGGGCGAGTATTTCGTCGACAACGAAGACATTCTGGTCATGACCACGCTGGGCTCCTGCATCGCGGCATGCCTGTGGGACCGGCACGCGCAAATCGGCGGCATGAATCATTTCATGCTGCCGGAAGGCAGCGGGGATTCTGGCCGTTATGGCTCGTTTGCGATGGAGCTCTTGATCAATGAAATGATGAAGCGCGGCGCTGCCAAAAGCCGTATGGAAGCCAAAATTTTTGGCGGCGGCGCCGTGATTGCCGGCATGAACACCATCAACGTCGGCGAGCGCAACACCAACTTCGTGATCGACTATCTGAAGACCGAACGGATTCCCATCGTCTCCAAAGACGTGATGGACATTTACCCGCGCAAGGTCTGCTTCCTGCCGCACAGCGGCAAGGCCATGGTCAAGCGTTTGGCTCCGGCCAACACCGACGCCTTGGTGCAACAAGACCGTGCCGCCGCTCAGAAGGCTCAACCGGTTGTCGCCACGGGCGGCTCGGTCGATTTGTTCTGAGCCCCCACTCGCTAGGAGAAGTATTCGATGGCCAAAATCACTGTTGTGGTGGTGGATGACTCGGCGCTGGTGCGCAGCATCCTGACCGAAATCATCAACCGCCAACCCGATATGGAATGCATAGGCGCTGCGGCCGACCCGCTGCTGGCGCGCGAAATGATCCGCTCGCTCAACCCCGATGTCATCACCCTGGACATCGAGATGCCCAAGATGGACGGGCTGGACTTTTTGTCACGCCTGATGCGGCTGCGGCCGATGCCGGTGGTGATGGTGTCCACGCTGACCGAGCGCGGTGCCGAAGTGACCATGAAGGCCTTGGAGCTGGGCGCGGTGGACTTTGTCGCCAAGCCCAAGATCGGCGTGGCCGATGGCATCCGCTTGCTGGCCGATGACATCACCGACAAGATCCGCATCGCCTCAAAAGCCCATATCCGGCGCAGCCATGCGGCGATCGCGCCCGCCGCGGCCACCGGCGGCGGCGCCCACGCCGGCGTTAGCGCACCGGCCAAGCCGGTGACCATGGCCAGCTTGGGCAGACTGTCGACCGAAAAAATCATCTTCATCGGCGCGTCCACCGGTGGCACCGAAGCGACCAAAGATGTCTTGATCAACCTGCCGGCCGACTGCCCTGCGGTGGTCATCACCCAGCATATGCCGCCCGGCTTCACCAAGAGCTATGCGGCGCGGCTCGACAGCCTGTGCCGGATTCGCGTCAAGGAAGCGACCGACGGCGAGCGGATTCTGCCGGGCCACGGCTATATCGCCCCCGGTGGCTTTCACCTCAGCGTGGAGCGCTCCGGCGCGAACTACATCGCGCGAGTGCAAGACGGCGAACCGGTGAATCGCCACAAGCCCTCGGTCGAAGTCTTGTTCAATTCTGCCGCGCGCGTAGTGGGGCAAAACGCCCTGGGCATCATGCTGACCGGCATGGGCGCGGATGGCGCCAAGGCGATGAAGGTCATGAAAGATGCCGGGGCCTATAACTTCGTGCAGGACGAGGCGACTTGCGTGGTCTTCGGCATGCCGCGCGAAGCGATTGCCGCCGGAGCGGCGGACGAAGTGTTGCCGCTGCCGCAAATTGCCACGCGCTTGATCGAGCGCCTGCGCAGCACGGCCGGCATGTCGATGAATCGCGTCTAGGAGCGCCTGCCTAGCACGACTGGTCAAAACCGGCCGCGAGCAATTTGTCACGGGCCGGCCCTTTGTGTTGCAAGCGGTGCGCCGTTTCGTGGCGCTGTCATAGACGGCAGACAAGATGCCGGCATGACGACCTTGATCTCTCCTGCCCCCAGCCGCAGCCTTGAGCGCCCCGCCCCACTGCGGGTTCAGACGCTGATCTCCGAAGACCTGTTGACCACCTTGTTCCAGCCAATTGTGCAGCTGGACTGCGGCTTGATCTACGGTCACGAAGCGCTGGTGCGCGGACCTGCTGGCAGCGCCTTGGAATACCCGGACGCCCTCTTCGCCGCCGGTCGCCGCGAAGGCCTGACGGTAGAGCTAGAGGTGCGCTGCGCGGCCCAAGCTTTGAAAGATTGGAGTCGGCACAAGCTCGGCGGCCGATTACTGATCAATATGAGTGCCGCTGCCCTGACCCACGCGCTGCATGACGAACAGGGGCGTGGCGGCCTGTTCAGCGATGAAGCGTTTGGCGTGGCGCCGGGCAGCATCATGATCGAGCTGACCGAACATGAGCGCGTCACCGACATCGAGAGCCTGCGCCGAGCCATCACCGCCTTACGCCGCCAAGGTGTGGGCATCGCGCTGGACGACTTCGGCGACGGGCGCTCCTCGCTGCGCTTGTGGTCCGAGATTCAGCCCGACATCGTCAAGATCGACAAGTACTTTAGCCATGACCTGCCGGCCCACGCCGAGAAGCTGCAGACCTTCCGAGCGCTGCTGCAACTGGCCGAGACCTTCGGCGCGCAGCTGATCGCCGAAGGCATCGAGAGCGCCGAGGAACTGCGCGTCCTGCGTGATCTGGGCGTGACCTTCGGCCAAGGTTGGTTGATTGGCCGTCCCAGCCGCGAAGGTGCCACTGAAGCCCTGCCGGGCGCTCGCACAGTGCTTGCCAGCAGCGACATCGCCGTGCTGCCCGAGCTGCGCCGTGCGTCGAGCAATGGCGTTACGGCCGAGCGCTTGATGATGGAAGCCGTGACGGTGCGCGAAGACGCCAGCCATGAGCAGCTGTTCCGCCTTTTCAACGAACATGAGCAGTTGCACGCGATCGCCGTGCTCAATGCAAAGGATGAGCCGGTCGCCTTGGTGGACCGCAGCCAGTTCATCAACCGCTGGGCCAAGCCTTTCTTCAACGATTTGTATGGTCGCCACGCCTGCACGCTGTTCGCCAACCCATCGCCCCTGATCGTGGACGCCGACACCGGCATCGAGGCCTTGACCACGGTGCTGACCTCGGCCGATCAGCGCTATCTGCGTGAAGGTTTCATCATCACGCGCGAGGGCCGCTACCTGGGCCTGGGCACGGGCGAACAACTGGTGCGTTCGGTCACCGAGGCGCGCATTGAAGCGGCGCGCCACGCCAACCCCCTGACCTTTTTGCCCGGCAATATTCCGATCAGCCAGCACATCGGCCGCCTGTTGACCAGCGGGCGCGGCTTTGTGGCCGCCTATGCCGACCTGAACCACTTCAAGCCCTTCAACGACGAGTATGGCTATTGGCGCGGCGACGAGATGATCCGCTTGGTCGCGCGCGTGGCCAGCAGCCATTGCGACAGCCAGCGCGACTTTCTGGGCCATGTCGGCGGCGATGACTTTGTGATGCTGTTTCAAAGCGACGATTGGGAACTGCGCTGCGAGCAAATCGTCACGCGATTCAATGACTTGGCGCGCAATCTCTTCGACGCCGCCGCGCTGCAAGCCGGCGGCATCATGGCCGAAGACCGCCACGGCGATATGCGCTTTCACCCCTGCACCACGCTGAGCATTGGCGCGGTGCAAATAGCACCGGGCACCTTGCAGCGGCCAGAGCAAGTGGCCAGTGCCGCAGCCACTGCCAAGCGTCATGCCAAGCATGAGCAGCTCAGCGTGTATGTGATGGCCGCTTAAGCACTCGATCAGGGTGCCAGAAACAGCTCCTGCAAATCATTGAGGAAATCAAAACCGCGCGGCGTGGCGGCCAAACGGGCCGCGTCCGGCTCCAGCAGACCCTTGGCGCGCGCAGCATCAAGCGCCTTTGCGATGCTGGACGGCGGCAGTCCGGTGCGCTCCAGGTAGGACGTCAGCGGCACGCCTTCACGCAAGCGCAGGGCATTGAGCATGAATTCAAACGGCAAGTCAGCACGGCTGACCTCGTTCTCGTTCGACACAGCCGCACCCTCAGCTGCCTTGCTCATATAAGCGGCCGGCTCGCGCCAACGCACTTGGCGCAAGACCCGGTGCGGGAAGGACAGCTTGCTGTGCGCGCCAGCACCAATACCAAGATAGTCGCCGAACTGCCAATAGTTCAGGTTGTGCGCGCAGCGGTGTCCAGCACGCCCAAAGGCCGACACTTCATAACGCTCCAGCCCCATGGCACCGGTGCGCGCCGTGATCAGATCCAGCATCTCGCTGGCCAGATCGGCATCGGGCAGCTGCGCGGGCGGCGCCGTCGCAAATCGGGTATTGGGCTCGATCGTCAGGTGGTAGACCGACAGATGCGGCGGCTTGAACGCCAGAGCGGTGCTCAGCTCAGCGTCAAGCTGCGCAAGCGTCTGCCCGGGCAAGGCATACATCAAGTCAATATTGAAGGTATCAAAAGCCTGCGCGGCTTCAGCAATCGCCGCTTTGGCTTGCTCGGCGCTGTGGACGCGGCCCAAGGTCTTCAGCTTGGCATCATCAAAGCTCTGCACCCCGATAGACAAACGCGTCACGCCGGCAGCGCGAAAGCCCTTGAAACGGTCGCGCTCGAAGGTGCCGGGGTTGGCCTCCAGCGTGATTTCGCAGCCCGGCTCCAGGGGCAGGCGCGCGCGCAGATCGGAGATCAGCTCGGCGATTTGCTCGGGCGCAAACAAGCTGGGCGTGCCGCCGCCGATGAAGATGCTGACCACCGGCCGACCCCAGATCAAGGGCAGTGCCGCTTCCAGATCCAGGCGCAAGGCGGCCAGATAGGCGCGCGCCGTCTCCACCGACAGCTGGGTGCTGACAGGTGCAGTGCCTGCGGACGCCAAGGGGATGACCTTGCCGTTCGGCCCCGGCAACTCGTGCGAATTGAAGTCGCAATAAGGGCATTTGCGCAGGCACCAAGGCAGATGCACATACAGCGACAGCGGCGGCAAAGCGGCCAAGCTCAAGGTGCCGGGCCGCATCATATGCAGGACATCAGCCATGGCGCAGGGCCTTCCCCAACATCGGCTGCGTCACCTGAGGGGACAGCCCACGAAATGGGCGTGGGGGCTTCATGTCAGCCAAGATGCCAGGCCTCACGCATTTGCCGCACCAAGTCTGCCGACGCCAGGGCCCGGTGACTTTGGGCATTCTTCTCGGCCGCACTGAGTTGCGCGACGCTGCGACCCAAGGCGGGAATCCACATCAAGGGGTCATAGCCGAAACCGGCTTCGCCCGCCAGGGCCGGCAAGATCTGACCCTGCCAGCGGCCCAGGGCGATCAAGGGCTCGGGGTCGGCCGCATTGCGCACCGCGACCAGCGCACACACAAAGCGCGCGCCACGCTGCTCGGGTGCTGCAAAGCTGGCCATCTGCTCCAGCAGCACGCGGTTATTGTCCGCATCCGACTTGGCTTGGCCGAACAGCGTCGCATAGCGCGCCGAAAGCACGCCGGGGGCGCCTGCCAAGGCCTCGACCGCCAGGCCGGAGTCATCGGCCAAGGCCGGCAGCCCGCTCAGCCGGGACGCATGCCGCGCCTTGGTGAGGGCGTTCTCGACGAAAGTCTCAAACGGCTCCTCCGCCTCAGGAATGCCGAGCGAGCCCTGCGTTAGCAAGTTGACGCCCAGGGGCGCGAACAAGGCCTGCAGCTCAGCAAGCTTTTTGGCGTTGTTGGAGGCCAGTACCAAATCCATGGTGATCAGATCCCTAAGGCGCGGCGTTGCGCAGCCAACAAATCAAAGATGCCCTGCTCGGCCAAGTCCAGCAGAGCATTCATTTCTTGGCGGCTGAAAGCGACGCCCTCGGCCGTGCCTTGCAGCTCGACAAAGCCACCGGCGGCGGTCATCACCACATTCATATCGGTATCGCAGGCCGAGTCTTCGGTGTATTCGAGGTCCAGCAAGGGCACTCCGTCCACGATGCCGACCGAGATCGCCGCCACCGCGTCGCGGATCGGCGACTGCGTGATCTTGCCTTGCGCCAGCAGCCAAGTCACCGCGTCATGGGCAGCCACATAGGCGCCGGTGATGGCGGCCGTGCGGGTTCCACCGTCGGCCTGAATCACGTCGCAGTCGAGCGCAATCGTGCGCTCGCCCAGCAAGCTCAGGTCAAACACGCAGCGCAGCGAGCGGCCAATCAGGCGCTGAATCTCTTGAGTGCGGCCGCTTTGCTTGCCACGCGCAGCTTCACGGTCGCTGCGCGTATGGGTCGCGCGCGGCAACATGCCGTATTCAGCCGTGACCCAGCCCTGGCCAGAGCCGCGCTTGTGCGGCGGTACTTTTTCTTCCACCGAAGCGGTGCACAAAACTTTGGTACCGCCAAATTCGATCAGCACCGAGCCTTCGGCATGGCGGGTGTAGTTGCGGGTGATGGTCACAGCGCGCAAGGCATTGGGCGCACGGCCGCCGGCGCGGGCAGCATTCAATTCAACAGTCATCGATTTTTCTTTCAGGATTTCTTCTTGGCCGTGCTCTCGTTGGCGCGGGCTCGTTCATTGCCGAGGCGTATGGCTTCCTTGATCTCTCGCACCGAGCGATCGATCTCAGCCTCGTCCATCTCGAATCTGCGGTCCGCGCTATCCGGCACTTCGCGACCCTGGATCGTCGAGGCAAAGCCTTGGTCTTCGAGCGCCTGGGTGGACACAGCGACAGAATCTTCGCCGGCGTCCGGCTCGCCAATGCCGTCCCATTCCAGCGCCAGCACCGTCACGTTGTCGCAACGCGGGCCCCCATTGCGCAGCGCCTGCTCGACCAACTCGGGCACTGCATCGGAGATCGGCCGAGAAGCGAGTTGTTCGGTGATGATGTCATCGGTGACCGTGCCCCATAGCCCGTCCGAGCACAGCAGCAAACGGTCGCCCGCTTCCAGCAACATGGGCCCGTGGATATCAATCATCGGCTTGCCCGGACTGCCCAGACAGGTAAACAGCACGTTACGGTTGAAGCCCTCGGCGCTTTGCGGCAAACGCCCCAAGGCGGCTTGCAGTTCGATATAGGAGTGATCGCGCGTACGGGCAATCAGCTTGGAGGCGCGCACGAGATACAAACGCGAATCACCGCAATGCGCCCAATAAGCCTTGCGGCCTTGCAGCACGCAGGCGACGATGGTGGTGCGGGGCGTGTCCGACATACCTTTGTCGGCCGCATAACGCAGCAGTTGCTGCTGCGCGATCAGAATCGCGTCTTGCAAAAATGCCGCCGGATTGGCCAGCGCCGGTTTGGCCTCGCGCTGAAAGATCGCCGCCAAGGTCTGCAAGGCCAGCTGCGCGGCCACCTCGCCCTCCGGGTGTCCGCCCATGCCGTCAGCAAGCGCGAACAGACCGGCTTCACGGGTGTAGCAATAACCCATGCGGTCTTCGTTCTTCTCGCGCCCGCCGCGACGGCTGACCTGATAGGTGGTGAATCTCACGAAAGCCTCCGACGGGCCGCCCCGAGGGGGCTTTGCGCCGGCAGCGGGACGCTGCCGGCCTTCATGGCGTCCAAGTCGACGCAGGTCGACTCGGAGCCGCGCCATTCAGCCCCCTCGGGGGGCAGCGAACGAAAGTGAGCGAGGGGGCTCATCAAGCTTTGGCTCCGGTCTTGAGATTTTCCAGCTGCAGCTTCAGCCGCTCACTGAAGCTCAGCTTGGTGTAGCGCCTTTCGGTCTCGCGCGCCAGTTCCTTTTGCAATGAAAACACGCTTTGCGGGCGCGCCAAAGGGTCCAGCGACATGCACCACTCGGCGACTTCGATCATATTGTCGGAGTAGACATTGCGCAGCCGAGACAGGCTCAGCGCCAACCTATCCTTCTCTAAGCGCTGCGGTGCATCGTTGGGCGGATAGCCCTGCATACAGGCGTAGATGCACGCACCGATCGCGTAGATATCGGTCCAGGGGCCTAAAGCGCCATCGCGACGGTACATCTCGGGTGCGGCAAAACCCGGCGTATACATCGGCCGGATGAAGTTACCTTCCTTGGACAGCACTTCGCGCGCGGCGCCAAAGTCCAAGAGCACCGCCTTGTTTTCATTGGTGATGAAGATATTGGCCGGCTTGATGTCCAAATGCAGCATCTTGTGCTGATGCACGATGCGCAGGCCGCGCAGAATCTCGTCAAACAAGCTGCGTATGGTGGACTCGCGGAAGACCTTGTCGCGCTTCATGTCGCGCGCCGTCACGATGAAGTCCTGCAAGGTGTCGCCCTGCAAGTAATTCATCACCATGTAGACGGTTTCGTTCTCGCGCAGGAAGTTCAAGACCGAGACCACGCTGGGGTGCGAGATCTGCGCCAGCGAGCGCCCCTCTTCAAAGAAACTCTTCAGGCCGAGCCGGTACAGCGGCTGCTTCTCGGGCCGCACGCGCGGCGTCAACTCGCCCGGCGAACGCTCGGCCAAGCTGGAAGGCAGGTATTCTTTCAGGGCGACGAGGTGGTGTTCGGGGTCTTCGGCGAGGTAAACCACGCCGAATCCACCTGCTGCCAGTCGTTTGATGATCTGGTAGCCCCCAACGACGGTGCCTGCAGGCAGGGGCGCCGGTTTAGGCTTTGACATAATCGAGTTTTATCTACTTACCGGACGCTAGATGCCAGTCTACAGCATGACAGGATATGCCAGCGCCAGCTCGCAGCCCTCCGCCCCCACCGACTCTTCCGGGGTCGCAAGCCCCGCCAGCGCAGCCGTCCATACGGCCGTGACGGTGGAATTGCGCTCCGTCAACGGCCGCTTTCTTGACCTGGGATTCCGCATGCCGGAAGACCTGCGTGGGCTTGAGCCGGCCTTGCGGGAGTTGCTGACGGGCAAGCTCAAGCGCGGCAAGATCGAGTTGCGCATCAACACCCAGCGCGATGTCGAAGGTTCATGGCCGCAGCCGCAGTCCGATCAATTGAACCGTTTGTCACGCCTGGAAGGTACGGTGCAAAACTGGCTGCCCAAGGCGCAGCCGCTGTCGGTCCATGAGGCCTTGCAGTGGTGCAAAGGCGGTGGCGCGGCGACCGAAAAGCTCGATGAGCCGGCGATGGAAGCCGCCCGCAAATGCGTGGAGGGGCTGCTGGAAGCGCGCGAGCGCGAAGGCGAAAAACTTGTCGCCATCCTGATGGAGCGGGTCGCCAAACTGCGCGAATTGGCCGACGCGGCCGAACCCATGCTGCCCGCCATCGTGCAACGCCAGCAGCAGCGCTTTCTGGAGCGCTGGCAAGAAGCCTTGGCCAGCACCGGCGCGGCGCAAACCATCCCCGAGGAGAACCTCAAGGAGCGCGCGCTGAATGAAGCGGCCGCTTATGCGATCCGGATCGACGTGGCCGAGGAACTCGCTCGTTTGCGCGCGCATCTGGAAGAAATTGCTCGCCTGCTGAAAAAAGGCGGAGAGATTGGCAAGCGGCTGGACTTCCTGATCCAAGAGCTGCACCGCGAGGCCAACACCTTGGGCTCCAAGGCTGCAGCACTTGAGCTGACCAATATCTCGGTCGAGATGAAGGTCGCCGTCGAACAACTGCGCGAGCAAGTGCAGAACATTGAATAAGCCAAAGAATCGATAGAGCATGGAATACCCAGGCAATTTATTCGTCGTCGCGGCGCCCAGCGGGGCCGGCAAGTCCAGCTTGGTAAAAGCCTTGTTGGAGCTTGACGCCAAACTGGACGTCTCGATCTCCCACACCTCGCGCGCGCCACGCGGGCAAGAGCAACATGGCCGCGAGTACTGGTTCACCACGGTCGAAGAATTCAAGGCGATGGCCGCGCGCGGCGAGTTCTTTGAATGGGCCGAAGTACACGGCAATCTCTACGGCACCTCGCGCACCGCGATCGAAGCCCGCATGGCGCATGGCGACGATGTGGTGCTGGAGATCGACTTTCAGGGCGCGCTGCAGATCAAGCAACTGTTCCCCTACGCTGTCTTGGTTTTCATCTTGCCGCCCAGTTGGGAAGAGTTGGAGCAGCGCCTGAACCGGCGCGGCGACACCGACCCGGCGGTGATCGCCAGACGCATGGCCAACGCCCGCATCGAGGTGGCGCAGGCCCAAAAGTTCGATTTTGTGGTGGTAAATGCCGTCTTTGACACCGCTGTTTTTGATTTGAAGGCGATTGTTCACGCGCAGCGGTTAAAATACGCGGCTCAGCGCAGAAATCGGTCCGTCGTTTTCCTGGCGCTCGATCTGCCCTAGTTTTTCACCGAACACCTGTACTGGAACCCAAAATGGCCCGCATCACTGTTGAAGACTGCCTGACCAAGATCCCTAACCGCTTCCAGTTGGTGCTCGCTGCAACCTACCGCGCTCGCATGTTGAGCCAAGGCCACACGCCAAAAATTGAGAGCAAGAACAAGCCAGGCGTGACCGCCTTGCGTGAAATTGCTGCCGGCGAAGTTGGCATCGAGATGCTGCGCAAGGTGCCGGTCTAAGCAGCACCTGGCGATAAATTTCGCTGCACGCGGGCGCCTTCGGGCGCCCGTTGTCGTTTCTGAGTGCCCCTGTGCGCTAGCTTGCCCCGCTGATGCGTTAAATTAGGCGCTATGGGTTTTCGATCATTTGCTGCCTCCCGCTTGCCTGCGGCCCTCACCGGCCTACCAGGCCTGCGTTCGCCCATCGAGCCGACCGCTGCCGAAGCGGCGTCTTTCGACGCCTTGCTGCATCTGCTGAGCTATCTGCCCAAGGCCGATATCAAGCGCGTGCGCGAGGCCTATAAATTCGCCGACGAGGCCCATCTGGGCCAGTTCCGCGCCAGCGGTGAACCCTACATCACCCACCCGATCGCGGTGGCCGGCATCTGCGCCGAATGGCGTCTCGACGCACAAGCCATCATGGCAGCGCTGATGCATGACGCGATGGAGGATTGCGGCGTCACCAAGACCGAGTTGATCGAGCGCTTCGAGGCACCCACGGCGGAATTGGTCGACGGCCTGACCAAGCTGGACAAGCTGCAGTTCTCGACCAAAGAAGAATCGCAAGCCGAGAGCTTTCGCAAGATGCTGCTGGCGATGGCTAGGGACGTGCGCGTAATCCTGATCAAGCTGGCCGACCGATTGCACAATATGCGCACCATGGAGGCGATGGCCGCCATCAAACGCCGCCGCATTGCGCGCGAAACGCTGGACATCTACGCCCCGATTGCGCATCGCCTGGGTCTGAACCAAATTTACCGCGAACTACAAGACCTGTCCTTCCAGCATATCAACCCATGGCGCCATGCCGCCTTGAGCAAGGCCATCTCCAAGGCGCGCGGCAATCGGCGCGATCTGGTGTCGCGGATTGAAAAAGATGTGTTGAAAGCCTTTGAGGGCGCGCAATACAAGGCAGAGATCGACGGCCGCGAGAAGACCATCTATTCCATCTATAAAAAGATGAAGGACAAGCACCTGAGTTTTGCTCAGGTCAGCGACATTTTTGGCTTTCGAGTCGTCGTGGCCGACCTGCCCCACTGCTACCTCAGCCTGGGCGTGCTGCACCAACTCTACAAGCCACAGCCTGGCCGCTTCAAGGATTACATCGCCATCCCCAAGCCGAATGGCTATCAGTCGCTGCACACCACCCTGGTGAGCCCGCTGGGCACGCCGGTGGAGTTCCAGATTCGAACCGAAGCCATGCATATGGTGGCCGAAAAAGGCGTTGCCGCACATTGGCTCTACAAAGACAGTGGCGGCGCGCACAGCGCGCAGCAAATGGGTGCGCGCTGGTTGCAGTCACTGATCGAAATTCAAGACGAAACCCGTGACGCCAACGAGTTCCTTGAGCATGTCAAGATCGACCTCTTCCCCGACGCGGTCTACGTCTTCACGCCCAAGTCCAAGATCATGGCCCTGCCCAAAGGTGCCACGCCGGTGGACTTTGCCTACGCGATCCACTCCGACGTGGGCGACCATTGCGTGGCGGCGCAAATCAACGGCGAGGCCGTGCCTTTGCGGACCGAATTGCGCAGCGGCGATGTGATCGAGATCGTCACTGCGGCCGGGGCTCGCCCGAATCCGGCCTGGTTGAGCTTTGTACGCACCGGCCGAGCACGCTCCAAGATCCGGCATTTCTTGAAGAATCTGGAGCAAGACGAATCGCGCGATTTGGGCGAAAAAATGCTCTCGCAAGCCTTGCGTGCCGAAGGCTTGGCCTTGCCAAGCCTGCATGAGGACGCCGAAGACGCCGCCGGCACCGACAGTGCCGCCCAGCTCTGGCAGCAACTGGCGCGTTGGGCCGGCAACCGCCATGTGGACGAGTTGCTGGTGGAGATTGGCCTGGGCCGCAAGATCGCCACCATCGTGGCCAAAAAGCTGGCCCGCATGTTGTCCGCGCAGGGCCAGCGGCCCGACGCCGTGATGCTCAGCATGGGGCGCTTCGCCGCTGACGCCGAGCCGGCCCAGGGTCAGGTCACGCTGGACGGCAGCGAAGGCGCCTCGGTGCGCTTAGCTACTTGTTGCCGGCCGATCCCCGGCGATGAGGTCAAGGGCTATTTGGGCCGCGGCGAAGGCCTGCTGGTTCACACCGCCGAATGCCAGGTGGGCCGCAAGCTGTTTGCACGTGACAGCGAGCATTGGATTGCCGTCCACTGGGCCGATGAGTTAACCCGCCCCTTTGAAGCCGCCGTCTCGCTGCTGCTCAACAACGGCAAGGGTGTGCTGGCGCAAGTCGCTGCCGCCGTCAGCGCGGCCGAAGCCGACATCACCCATATCTTGATGAGTGACGAGTCGCAGCAACGCGAAACCGCCGAGATGAACTTGCTGCTGTCGGTGCGTGACCGGCTGCACTTGGCCGATGTGCTGCGTACCTTGAAACGCTCTCCGGCCGTATTGCGGGTTTGGCGCGTCAAGCCGTAGGCCCCAATTCCCGTTGATTTGCGAGTACGCAGGCGGTCCCCCGAGGGGACGCCCATGATCGCGGGGGTTACCCCACGATCACATCGGCACAGGGCCTGCCTTGGGGCGGCCCGGCGTCCGGCCTTCATCGACTCAATTCGGCCTATGCGCCCGAAGAACCAGGCGCCGGATAGTGCACTTCCAGGACCTCGATCTGCTCCAGTCCGCCCGGCGTCATCAGCTGCAACTCATCGCCCTCGCGTGACTTCAGCAGCACACGCGCTATCGGCGCAATCCAGCTGACCTCGCCGGCCAAGCTGTCAGACTCGTCGATGCCCTTGATGGTGATCGTGCGCTCTTCGCCTTTGGCGTTTGAGTAGGTCACGGTCGCGCCGAAAAAGACCTGATCCTTGCCGTAGTGGATGCTGGGGTCGGCGACCTCGGCGATATCCAGCCGCTTGGTCAAAAAGCGCAAGCGGCGGTCAATTTCGCGCAAGCGCTTCTTACCGTACAGATAGTCGCCATTCTCGGAGCGGTCACCATTCTTGGCGGCCCAGGAAACAATTTCGACGATCTTGGGACGCTCTTCATCCAGCAGCGTCATAAACTCCGCCCGCATGCGGGCATAGCCCTCGGGCGTCATGTAGTTGCGAGTGCCTTGCGGTAAGGCAGGTAGCGCGCCTGAGGCACCCTCCTCTTCATCGTCTTGATGGTCGCTTTCTTTGGTGAATGCCTTGTTCATGCGTGTATTGTGGCGCCAAGCCAATCGCCCACGCACTTCAACCAGGTTATCCGAACGATGAGCAATCAAGCTGCCAAGGGTCCACTGCAAGGTCTGCGCGTGATCGAGATGGCCGGCCTCGGCCCAGCGCCCTTTTGCGGCAGATTGTTGGCCGACATGGGCGCCGACGTGATCGTGATCGAGCGACCTGCGGCCTTGAGGGGTTTAAACACCGGCAACGCCATCAACCGCGGCAAACGCTCGATCTGCCTGGACCTGAAGTCAACGCTGGGCCTGCAGGCCGCCAAGGCCTTGATCAACGGCGCCAGCGCCTTGATTGAAGGCTATAGACCCGGCGTGATGGAGCATCTCGGCCTGGCGCCGGCAGCTTTCGAGGTCAGCAACCCGCAGCTGGTGTTTGGCCGCGTCACCGGCTGGGGCCAGACCGGGCCGCTCGCCCAAGCGCCGGGCCACGACATCAATTTTGTCGCCCTGAGCGGCGTCAGCGCTATCGCCTCACGGGCAGGTGCGGCGCCCAGTTTGCCCGCCACCTTGATCGGCGATATGGCGGGCGGCGCGATGTTTCTTGCCTTTGGTCTGCTCTGCGCCATTCTGGAGGCCCAGCGCAGCGGGCGGGGTCAGGTCGTGGACGCTGCGATGATTGACGGCGTCAGTGCGCTCAGCGGTTTGATCCATTCGATGCGGGGCAGTGGCATGTGGCCCGCCACGCCGGAGCAGAACCTGTTCCTGCACAACTCGCCCTTTTACGACAGCTTTGAATGCGCGGACGGCCGCTACATCACCCTGGGCGCGCTGGAGCCAAAGTTCTACCGCGAGATGTTGCGTTTGCTCGAACTCAGCGATGTTGACCCGAGCCGGCAATATGACGCCGCTCAGTGGCCAGGCCTACGAGCGCGCGTGGCTGATCGGATCAAAAGCAAAACGCGCACGCAATGGTGCGAGCTGCTGGAAGGCTCGGAGGCCTGCTTTGCGCCGGTATTGACCTTGGACGAAGCCGCCGAACATCCGCATAACCGCTGGCGCGGCAACTTTGCAGAGGTCGAGGGTGAGCTTCAAGCGGCCGCCGCGCCGCGTTTTTCACGCAGTCAAGCTCGGCCACCACAAGCGGGGCCGCTGCCGGGTCAACACAGCAGGGAGTTGCTGCTCGAACTGGGCTTCAATTTGGAACAAATCAAACAGATGGCGCCTGCCTGAATTGGCGCCCGGTTTGACGTCCCAGAATTGGCGCCCAATCTGCGATTGGATAATCCAAAGTACAAATAGAAAAGGGCCAGTGATTTCTCACTGGCCCTTCCCGTTTTTATGGTTTTGGTGCGGCTGGCAGGATTCGAACCCACGACCCCTTGGTTCGTAGCCAAGTACTCTATCCAACTGAGCTACAGCCGCTCCAAGCCCTCTACTATAGCATCGAATTATCGACCAAAGCAAAAGAATCAAATATTCTTCACAAAACTGCCACTTGAAATCCTCGGCAGGAATTGAAAAAGCACCCATGATTTTTCATGAGTGCTTTTCAGTTTCTTATTAGCGTACTTTTCGGTACTTTTTATTTTTGGTGCGGCTGGCAGGATTCGAACCCACGACCCCTTGGTTCGTAGCCAAGTACTCTATCCAACTGAGCTACAGCCGCCAAGCCTCGCAGTGTAGCACGATTTTTACTTGGCTTGCAAGCCTTTCGGCCCAAACAAGTTTTACTGAATCAAGGCTGCAGCCTCATGGCAGCGCGCACGCCGTTCTTGATTGCCGTCGCCATCGGCCATTTGCGCCAACATCAACCAACTCCGCCGCCGCGCCGCAGCAGGCATGGCATGGTCTTCCCCCACCTGCTCCAACATCATGCAGGCTTTGCCCCAGAGCTGACGCTCGGCCAGCGCATGACCCAGGGCATAGGCCAGATACTTGTCGCGCGGGAAGCGCTGCACCGCAGACTCCAGACGCTGCAGCCATTCCGGGCCTAGCCCCGGCAAGACCGGCACCAAGGCCTCGGCCAGCACCGCCCGGTCATCTGGTGACAGGTCGGCAATATCGTCCCAGAATGGACGCAGCCAGCCGCGGCCATCTTCCGGCGCGCCCAGCGCAGCGGCGCGCTGAGTGGCGCGGGCGGCGACCACCACATCACGCCTGTCGACATTGTCGAGTTGCTGCCAAACAGCGCGGAGCTGATCCGCATCACGCGCGCCGTCCAGCGCCTCAAAGGCCAGCGACCTCAGCAAGCCCTGCGCCGCAGCCTTGGAAAAGCCCTGATGCTTGGCCAACAAACGAGCCGTGCGCAAGGCCTCCAAGGGCTGTTTGGCCAAGCGGGTGGCCTGCAGCTTCAAACGCAGTGCTTGTGTGCGACGCGCCACGCCCGGATTCAAGTCGGCCAGCAAGTCCAGCGCACGGCCGGCATCGCGGTCATCCAAGGCCCATTCGGCCGCCAGCAACAAGGCGCCCTCCTCTTGTGCGCGAGTGGTCGAGCTGCGCTTGGATAACTCCAAAGCCAACTGCAACTGTTCATCCCTGCGCCGCCTGTCCTGCAGGCGATGTGCGCTGCTAGCGCTGAGTAAATGACCCAGCGCCGTGAAGCCTGGGTCTTGCACCAACTCCGGCGTCTGCTGGTGAATGCTCAAGGCCCGTTGAGCGGCTTTTTGAGCGCGGCCATAGCGCGCACCGAAGAACTCGGCCAAGGCTTCACGCAGCGCCAGCTGTGCCGAACGTTCGCGCTGCGCAAGGCGCCAGGCTCGCGCACGTTCGGGCAAGGTCGTCAAGGCGTGCAGCGTCTGTATCGCGGTCACCAGCGCAAAACATGAACCCACCAAAACCAGCAAGAACAGATTCAGCGAGACATCAAGCCGCCAGCCATTCCAATAAAAACTGGCCAGGCCGTCGTTGCGACCCAGCACCAGCGCCGCAACCACAGCCACGGCAAACAGCAAAATCAACCAAATAACGGTGCGCATCGCCCTTGCCCCCGTTCAGCGTCCGGCCGCTGCGGCGGCCAAGGCCGCCAGCGTGTCGTCGGGTCGGGGCACGTTGACCTGGCGTGCTTGGCCCGCCACTTGGCGGATCAAGTCATTGGCCGCCACCACCTTGCGCGATTGCGGGTCAAAGTAGCGCGCCAAGGCCTCTTGGGCATCGCGCAGGTCGGCTTGCGCGGTATCAAACTGTCGACTCAACAAGGCCAGCCGCGCATTGAGCAGGCGGAGTTTCAAATTCTCTCGCAAGAAAAATGCTTGATCCGGGGCCAGCAAGGCAGCCTCGGGATGATCGATCCGGGTCACGCGCAACAAGGTTCTGGCCTCACCCCACACCAAGCCGGCGGCTTCGCTCAAGCCGGTTTTGGCCTGCCACCACCAAGTCGCCAACGTACCATCTGCTGGCGCGGCGGGCTTGGCGCCTGTACCTTGGCTACGGGTATTTTTCGGCGTGTTGGCCGCCGCCGCCTTGTCCTCGCGGCCCTTGCCGTCGGAACGCTCGGCACTCGCCATCAAGGGCAATTCATCCAGAAGACGCACCACCTCGTCGAGCTTGATCGTCAGCGTCGACATATCGACCACGCTGATCGCCTTGACCCGGTCCAGGTCGCGCGCCACGGCCCGGCGCACGCCTTCCATGCGCGGCTGCTTGTAGCGCAATAGGCGCTCCTCGGCCTGCTTCAGCGTCGCGATCAAGGGCTCGGCGCTACCGGTGATGCTGGACTGCTGCAAGGCGACACGGATGGAAGCCTCGATATCGCCAATCACATTCTCATCTCGCGAGCGCGACATCGATTGAATCAACTCCTCCAACTGGCCCCGCTGCAAGGCCACTTCGGCCAAGCGTGCGTCGAGCAAAGCCACCTTGGCCGCGGTATCACGCGTCAAGTCTTGCGACTGCTTGGATGCTGCCTTGGCTTCGCTGGCATCGGCCTGCACCAAAGCTTGGCGGCGCACCAATTCCTGCTCCAGCGCTTGTTGCCGGCTGAGGCCTTGCCAGGCCAAGCCAAGGCCGCCAAATGATGTCAGGGCCAAGATCACCGCCGTCACCGGCAACCAGCCGGGCAAAGCGGCGCTTGGGGCGGCCACAGGGTAAGGTGCGGCGGACGAGACGGCGGGCGCGGGGCCGGTCTCTTGAGGGGTTTGTTGGGTTTCACTCACAGTGAAAATGATTGTAGGGGCCGGCCTCGCATCACACCCAAGGCTTCGGCCACTGCGCGTGCATCGGGTCGCGCCAAAACCACATGCCCGACGCCAAGTTCCTCGGCGCGCGCCGCAATTCGCGCATGAGTCGCAATGCAACGGGCATGTCGCCAATCAGCAGCAGGCCCGCTCAGCGTGTGCAAATAGCCGATCGCCTCGGCACTGCTGAACAGCCAAACATAGCGCCCGGGCGCGCTCAGTGCCGCTTGCAGCAAGGCCTGCTCGGGCAGCGTCAGCTCTGGGCAGCGCCGCTGGTAAACGCTGAAAAACTCGGGCATGGCGCCCAGTTCACGCAAGCGATCGGCCAGCCATTCACGCCCACCGTCGCCTCTGATCATCAGCACGCGCCGGCCGCCCCAAGCGCGCTCGCGCAGCTGGGGCCACAGATGTTCAGAATCCAGGCTCGGTGAATCGGCCGGCGGCTGCACGATCAGGGCCGCCGGAACGCCGGCCGCGCGCAAAGCCTGCGCACTGCCTGGGCCTACACAAGCCGCCAGGGTGTGCGCGGGCCACGCGAAACCCGGCGCTTGCGCGGCAAAAAACTGCGTCACCGCATTCGGGCTGACAAACACCGCCAAAGCAGCTGTTGGCAACAAGGTTCCGGCGGCGCGAGCCGCCTGCCCGTCGGTCGGCACGATGTCGATCAAGGGCAAGCTGACCGCCTGCACCCCCAATGCCGCCATACGCGCCAGCCATTCACCCGCCTGCTGCTTGGGGCGGGTCAGCAATAGCGTCTGTTCAGCCTCGCTCACAGCGAACTTTCACGCAAGCGGCAAATAGCTTTGCGCGCCCAAATCCCGCAAGGCTTGCGCGGCCTGCTCGCCGAAGCTCAAGGCCTGCTCGACCGACTGCACGGCGGCCCGAATAGAAGCCTTCAGCAGTGGGCGCTCGGTCTGCTCCGCGTCGCCCAAGGCGACGGCCATGTGCAGCTCGGCCCCAACCCAATGGGCATGCGCTGCCAGCGGCATGCTGCAGCTGCCGCCCAGGCTGCGTGAAACAGCACGCTCGGCCTGTGTTGCCAGCCAGGTAGGGATATCGATCAAGCCGCTCAGACTACTTTTCAGGCTAAGCGCGTCGGCACGCACCTCAATCCCGAGCGCACCTTGGCCGGCGCAGGGAATCATTTCCTCAACGCTGAAGCAGCAGCGAATGCGCGATGCCAGCCCAAGCCGCTTGAGCCCGGCCGAAGCCAGGACAATCGCGGCATAACCGCCCTCGTCGAGCTTGCGCAAACGGGTGTCCAGATTGCCGCGCAAGGGCTCAATCTGCAGGTCCGGCCGCAAGGCCTTGAGTTGCACCACCCGGCGCAAGCTGGATGTGCCAACCACCGCGCCCTGCGGCAACTCGGCCAGGCTGGCATAGAGATTGGAAACAAAGGCGTCACGCGGATCTTCGCGCTCCAGAATTGCCACCAGCTCGAAGCCGGCCGGCAATTCCATCGGCACATCCTTCAAGGAATGCACGGCCAGGTGGGCCCGGCCCTCCTCCAAGGCGGTTTCCAGCTCCTTGACGAACAGTCCCTTGCCGCCCACCTTGGACAAGCTGCGGTCGAGAATCTGGTCGCCGCGGGTCGTCATGCCCAGCAGGTCGACCTGCAATTGCAGGCGCTGCTCCAGCAAGGCTTTGACATGCTCGGCCTGCCACAGGGCAAGGCGACTTTCACGGGTTGCGATGATGATGTTTTCGGTCATGACCGAATGCTATCAGGCGAGTCATTCACCCTGCTTCAAGCAATAGCTGCCGGATCAAAGCGATAGCCGACGCCATAGACCGCGCTGATGCAATCCTGCGGCGGCTGCAGCGCGGCCAGCTTGCGGCGGATGTTCTTGACATGGCTGTCGACCACGCGGTCGCTGACGTCGCGGAAATCTTCATGGATGGCGTCCAGCAATTGGCTGCGCTCGAACACACGGCCGGGCTGAGACAGGAGCAAGCGCAGCAATTTGAACTCCACCGGCGTCAGATGCAAGACCTGACCCTGCCAAGCCAGGCGCTGGCCTGCTTCGTCCACGGTGAAGCCGCCGATCAAGGGCTGAACAGGAGTTTGCTGACCCGCGGGCGTCAAGCGGCCATCGGCGCGCCGCAACAAAGCCCGCACCCGCGCCACGACCTCGCGCGGACTGAAGGGCTTGCAGACATAGTCATCGGCACCCAACTCCAGGCCCAAGAGTCGGTCCAGCTCATCGACCCGAGCGCTGATGATGAGGATGGGCAGATCGGACAGCAGGCGCACGCCCCGGCACACCTCCAGGCCGTCCAGGCCCGGCAACATCAGGTCCAGCAACATCGCCGCCGGCTTGGTTTGGCTGTTGTCTTGCACGCGATGCAAGGCTTGGCGCCCATCGGCCAGCCATTCGCAGACATAGCCGGCGGCGTGCAAGTAATCGCACAGCACGGCGGCTAGCTTGGGCTCATCTTCAACAACCAGAATGCGCCGCGCATCATGTTTCATACCACCCCCTTTGCTGCCGGCGGCCGCAAGGGCAAGGTCAGGCGCAACGTCAATCCGCCCAAGCTCGAAGGCTCAGCCTGCAGGTGACCACCGTGACTGCGGGCGATGGCCTGCGCCACACCCAGCCCTAAGCCACTGCCGCCGGCCTGCCGGCTGCGCGAAGCGTCCACCCGATAAAGCGGCTCGAATAAATGCGCCAAGGCGGCAGCCGGCACGCCCGGCTTGCTGTCGTCGAGGCTGATCTCGATATGCTCGCCCAGGAGCCTGGTACTCAGGCGCACCAAGCCCGGCGCATCGGTATAGCGCAAGCTGTTTTCAAGCAGATTGGCCATCATCTGCGCGATGCGCTCTCCGTCCCACAGCGCTTGAGGCAAGGCCTGCGGCCAATCGGACTGCAAGGTCAAACCGGCACCCACCGCGCGCGAGCGAATCCGCGCCAAGGTTTCGCTCAACAGGGCAGGCACATCGGCCGGCGCGAATTTGCAAGGCAACTCCTGCAGTTCGGACATCGCCAGGGTATGGAAGTCATCGGTCAGCCGACTCAAGCGCTGCACCTCATCTTGCAGTGACGCCAGCGCCGCAGCGTCCAGCGGCCGGATGCCGTCTTGCAAGGCCTCCAACTCAGCACGCAGCACCGCCAAGGGCGTGCGCAACTCATGCGAAAGCTCGGCAATCCAGCGCCGCCGGCTCGATTCCAGCCGCGCCAGCGCCGCAGCCATGGCGTTGATGTCCTCGCTGAGTTCGCCCAGCTCGTCATCGCGCTGTTTGGCAATCCGCACGCTCAACTCACCATGGGCGATTCTGCGGGTCGCCGCCTGCGCCGCTTGAAGCGGCCGCACCCAACGCGCCGCAAGCAAGCGCGCCGCCAACAGCGCCAGCGCAATCAACAAGACCGCCATGCCGCCCAAGCCCCAATATTGACGGCGCAAAAAGCTCGCATCCACGCCCTGCGCGGGGCCAGCCCGCTCGGCCAAACGCAACATCAAGACGGTGTCGCCCTCAACTTTGAGCGCACGCAGCTGCCCGGGCAAATCGAGCACTTCTCGGTGACCGGCCAGCGCCCGCGTACCGCTCGCATCCAGGAGCACAAGACGGGGTCCGAACAAATTCGGGTCGCCATTGGGCCGAGGAGGAGGAGGAGGATGTGGTGGTGGCGGCCGATCGCGCCAGCCTCCAAAAAGAGGTGGCCGGCGCGGCGGAGGCCGACCGGCATCGGGTTCATCAAAAACACCCCCCGCACGGCGGCCATCGCTCAATTCAAGGCTGCCGTCCAACCACTGCCTCAGCACGGGCCGCCACTGTTCGGGTCGCTCGGGCCACAAGCCCGGCACTTGCCGGCGCTGCGCCAAGTCTTGCTCGGCCAGCAGCATCAGGCGATCCAGCATTTGCCCATCTTGGGCGCGCAAATAGTCGCTGAAGCCAGCGCGCAAATTCCACGCCACCACACCCGCCATCGCCAACACCGCCAAGGCCGTGCTGGCCAGCAACAGCAGCGAAAGTTGATGAAGCAAGCGTAAGCGAATGCGCAAAGGAGTGGACCGCAAGGGAGTGAAGCGCCATCTTACGCAGACATTGATCGGCAACTATGGAGCTCATCTCCACATTTCATCCATCCTCTGTGCACAGACTTTGCTCAAGCTTGCGCTCACCCCTTGGCTTGACGGAGAACCCTATGAACGGCCCCAGCAAAATTCGCCACCCCTTCTTCGCCCACTTTGGCGCTGGCGCATTACTGATCTTGAGTGCCTGTGGCGGAGGCAGCGGCGGCGGCGCAAGCGACACAACAGTAGCCCCGATGGCCAAGCCGGCCCCGGCCCCGGCTCCTGCTCCTGCGCCGGCACCAAACCCTGCGCCACTGACCCTGAGCGAAGTCGGCGATCGCCTGTTCAATGAAGTCAGCCTGTCCGCCAGCGGCAAGCTGTCCTGCGCGGGCTGCCATGTGCAAGCGGCTGGCCATGCCGACCCCGCCGGTGGCTTCCTGCCGCTGGGCGGCATCGATGGTCAGGCGCAAGGCCTGCGCAGCAGCCCCAGCCTGAACTACCTCGAAGGCGCGGGCGCCTTCCGCTTCAATGCCCAAGGCGACCCACAGGGCGGCCTGTTCTGGGACGGCCGCGCCGACAGCCGTGAGGCGCAAGCCCGTGGCCCCTTGTTCAACGCCAAAGAGATGGCCAATACGGAAGGGCCGGCCTTCAGCAACAAGCTGCGCGCCTTGAGCTACTTCCCCGACCTTGTGCGCAGCGCCAATCTGAGCGCCAGCGCCAGCGACGAGCAATTGCTGCAGGCCGTCACCAGCGCCTTGGCGGCCTACCAAGTCAGCGATATCGACTTCCACGCGCACAGCAGCAAGTTCGACGCGGTGCAGGCCGGCCGCGCCAGCTTCACGGCCCAAGAGGCGCGCGGGCTGGCCACCTTCAATGACCCGCAACGCGGCAATTGCGCGGCCTGCCATGACAGCTCGCCCAGGCCCAATGGCCAGCCCGCCGCCTTCAGCAACTTCCGCTACTTCGCCCTCGGCGTGCCGCGCAACAGCAGCCAGGCCACGGCTGACCCCGCCTTTTTCGACCTCGGTCTATGCGGCCCGCAGCGCAGCGACTTGAGCGGCCGCAGCGATTTATGCGGCATGTTCAAAGTACCGACGCTTCGCAATGTGGCCTTGACCGCGCCCTATTTTCACAACGGCGCCGTCAAGACCTTGGAGGATGCCGTGGCCTTTTACGCCACGCGAGACAGCGACCCGGCGCGCTGGTACCCGTTCGTCGCCGGCCAGGTGCAGCGCTTCAACGACTTGCCCGCTGCCTACCGGGCCAATGTTCACCAGGGTCCACCGTTCGGACGGCGCGCCAATCAGCCGCCCGCCTTGAGCCCTCAAGATGTGGGCGATCTGGTCGCTTTCTTGCACACGCTGTCGGACGGATTCAACAGTTCGCCCTAATCTGCACAGGCTGGGCTGGCAAGGCGCAAAGAAACTGTTAAAGTCAGAAACATGTAACTTGGTTACATGCATGTTTCACCCTTCTGACGAGCCCCGCCATGCCGCCCAAGCCAGTAAGCCCAGTGTCCCGCGCCAAAAAGTCTGCACCTACTGCTGCCGACAAAAACCTGCCCTTGATGGATGACATTCGTCTGCTGGGCCGCATTCTGGGCGAGGTGATTCGCGAGCAAGAGGGGCGCGACACCTATGAGCTGATCGAGCGCATCCGCAAGCTCTCGGTCGCTTATCGCCACAAGGCCGACGCACAGGCGGGCAAGAGCTTTGACAAGCTGCTCAAGAGCCTGAGCGGCGAACAAGCGGTCAGTGTGATCCGCGCCTTCAGCTATTTCTCGCATCTGGCCAATATCGCCGAAGACCGCCACCATGTGCGCCGGCGTGAGATTCATGAGCGCGCCGGCAGCCAACAAGCCGGCTCGCTGGCCTTCGCGCTGGAGCGCCTGCACGACGCCGGCGTGCGCCCGGCCGAGATCGCCAAGACCTTGCATCACGGCTTCATCTCGCCCGTCTTGACCGCCCACCCGACCGAGGTGCAGCGCAAGAGCATTCTGGACGCCGAGCGCGCCGTCGCGCAGTTGGTCGAGCAGCGCGATGAGCTGCACACCGAGCGTGAGCACCGTGACAACGAGGCCGCCATCCGCGCCCGCGTCACCCAGCTCTGGCAGACCCGCATGCTGCGCTACAGCAAGCTGACGGTGGCCGACGAGATCGAGAACGCGCTGTCCTATTACCAATCAACCTTTTTGCGCCAGATCCCCAAGCTCTATGCCGAGCTGGAAGAAGCGCTGCCGGGCCATGACTTCAACAGCTTTTTGCGCATGGGCCACTGGATCGGCGGCGACCGTGACGGCAACCCCAATGTCACCGCCACCACCATGCGCCATGCGCTGGCGCGCCAGAGCGAGGTGGCGCTGCGCCATTACCTGACCGAGCTGCATGAACTGGGCGCGGAGCTGTCGATTTCGGCCCGTTTGGCACAGGTCTCGCCCGCGATGCAGGCCTTGGCCGAACGCAGCCCGGACCGCAACGAGCACCGCATGGACGAGCCCTATCGCCGCGCTTTGACGGGCATGTATGCGCGCGCTGCCGCCACCTTGCACCAGCTGACCGGCACCGAGGCGATGCGCCACGCGGTCGCACCCCAAGAGCCCTATGCAAGCGCCGACGAGCTGCTGGCCGATCTGGCCGTGATCGAGGCCTCGCTGCGCAGCAACCACGCCGAGGCGCTGATCGCGCCGCGTCTGAAGCCGCTGATGCGTGCGGTGCGGGTGTTTGGCTTCCACCTCGCCACGCTGGATCTGCGCCAAAGCTCCGATCAGCACGAGGCCGTGCTGGCCGAGCTGCTGCAGATTGCTCGCATCGAATCGGATTACTCCAGCCTGAACGAGGCGCACAAGCGCGAGCTGCTGCTCAAGCTGCTGAACGACGCTCGTCCCTTGCGCGTGCACGGCGCCGAATACAGCGAACGCAGCCTGACCGAGCTGGCGGTTTTTGAGGCGGCGCGCGAATCGCTGCAGCGCTTCGGCCGCGAGTCGCTGCGCCACTACATCATCTCGCACACCGAGTCGGTCAGCGACCTGCTGGAGGTGCTGCTGCTGCTGAAAGAAGTCGGCCTGCTGCGCGGCACGCTGGATGATGGCAGCGCCGTCAACGACCTGATCGTCTCGCCGCTGTTCGAGACCATTGGTGACCTGCGCGAGGCGCCGGCCATCATGGCCGAGTTCTACGAGTTGCCGGGTGTCGCCGACATGCTGATCCGCAGTGGCGCGGAGCAAGACATCATGCTGGGCTACTCCGACTCCAACAAGGACGGCGGCGTCTTCACCAGCAGCTGGGAGCTCTACCGCGCCGAGATCGCGCTGGTCGAGATGTTCGAAAAGCTGCGCGCTGCGCATGGCATCACGCTGCGCCTGTTCCACGGCCGTGGCGGCACGGTCGGCCGCGGCGGCGGCCCGAGCTACCAAGCCATCCTGGCCCAGCCCCCGGGCACCGTCAACGGCCAGATCCGCCTGACCGAACAGGGCGAGGTGATCGCCTCCAAGTACGCTAACCCCGAAATCGGCCGGCGCAATCTGGAAACGCTGGTGGCGGCCACGCTGGAAGCCACGCTGCTGCACCCGACCAAGAACGCGCCGAAGAGCTTTCTTGAGGCTGCGCAAACACTGTCCGACGCCAGCTTCAAGGCCTATCGCGGCCTGGTCTATGACACGCCCGGTTTTGCGGAGTACTTCTTCGCCGCCACGCCGATCCGCGAAATTGCCGAGCTGAATATTGGCTCGCGCCCCGCTTCGCGCAAGGCGACCCGCGCGATCGAAGACCTGCGCGCCATCCCCTGGGGCTTCAGCTGGGGCCAGAGCCGTGTAGCACTCCCTGGCTGGTGCGGCTTCGGCTCGGCGGTGTTGCAGTTCTTGGGCGAAGAAGGCTCAGCTCAGCACACGCAAAACCTGACCCTGCTCAAGCGCATGCTGAAAGGTTGGCCCTTCTTCCGCACCTTGCTCTCCAATCTGGACATGGTCTTGGCCAAGACTGATCTGGGCATTGCCGAGCGCTATGTCGAGCTGGTCGAGGACAAGCGCCTGGGCAAGCGGATCTTTGCTGCCGTCAAGGCCGAGTTCGAGCGCACGCAGCAAGCGCTAAGCCTGATCACCGGCGAGGCCAATCGACTGGCCGGCAACCCGGCGCTTGCGCGCTCGATCGAGCACCGCTTCCCCTATATCGACCCGCTGAACCACTTACAGGTCGAGCTGATGCGGCGCTACCGCGCTATTCCGGCGGACAAGCGGACCGAAGATCCGGCACTCGAGCGCGTGCAGCGCGGCATTCATTTGTCGATCAACGGGATTGCGGCGGGGCTGCGCAATACCGGTTAAAGCTGGCGGGCCGCTCAAGTTGAGCGGCCTTTTTGCCGATGACGAAAGCATCCCCCTCAAGGAGCATGCGTCATGGATCTCGCCAACACCGCCTTGGTCAACAACGTCGGCAGCTCAGGCAGCTCGGTGCAAAGCTCGGCCCAGATGATGGTGCTCAAAAAAGCGATCAATCTGCAGGCCCAAGGAGTGATGGACTTGCTGGGCAGCTTACCGCCTACGCCAACACAGCCTGCGCTGGCCACCAGCGGGTCGCTCGGCACCCGACTGAACACCTACGCCTGAAAAAAGTTGGGCTTCGGCATGCTCGCCGTGCCGGGCAGCGATTCGTCCGTTAAGCTCTGGCTTGCGAGCAAACTTCTATGCGTTGCGCCTGATCACAGAGTTAGGCGCTCGACCAAGGCCACAGCCCATGCATATTGAAACTCCCTACGCCAAGATCGAAGCCTTGGTGGTTGACGATATGGCCACCCAGCAAACCACGCTGCGTGGTCAGTTGGGCATGGTGGGGGTGGGCAAGATTGACGCGGCCGGCTCGGCCGAAGATGCGCTGCGCATGATCAAGGCCAAACGCTACGGCCTGATTCTGTGCGATTACAACCTCAACCATCGCACCGACGGCCAACAGCTGTTCGAGTTGCTGCGCGAGCAGCGCCTGCTCGCCCCCGATTGCCTGTTCTTCATGATCACGGCCGAAAGCAATTACAACTCGGTGGCGGCCGCCAGCGAGCATATGCCCGACGCCTATTTGCTCAAACCCATCACCGCCGGCGATATCGAGGACCGGCTGAAGAACCAACTCGACAAGCGCCAGGCGCTGCTGGAGATCAACCGCCAGCTGAACAAAAACGATTTAGCCGCCGCCGTGGCGGCCTGCGACGCCTTGCTGGCCAAAAAAGACCGCTGGTATATGCATGCGCTGCAAATCAAGGCGCAGGCCCTGCTCGATCTGGGCTGCCCCGATGACGCCAAGCGCATCTACCAGGATGCGCTGGCCTTGCGCGATGGGCTGATGTGGGCGCAGCTGGGCCTGGTCAAGGCCGCCAAGGCCTCGGGCAAGTTCGAAGAATCCAAACGCCTGGGCCAAGAAATCTTGGGCAGCGCGGAAGGTGCCAAATGCCTGGCCGCTTTTGACCTGGTGGCCGCCTCGATGGAGGCACTAGGCGACACCGGCAGCGCGCTGGCGTTGATGAAGCAAGCCGCGCAAGTCGTGCCTTCGGCCAAACGCCTGCGTGTGCTGTCCGAGAGCGCCTATCGCAATGGAGACCTTGTCACGGCAAAAGCCAGCCTGGCCAAGGCCTTGAAGTCCAGCCAGGGCGCCATGACCGCGAACTCGCAAGACTTGCTGACCATGGCGCAGGCCCAAGTCGATATGGGCGAGGCCAAGGAGGCCTTGGAGACCCTCAGCGAAGCCGCCACGCGAGGCGCCCACACGCCCGAATTTGACAATGTAGCCTTGGCCATACGCGCGCAAGCCCATGCGCTGCAGGGCGACACGGCCAAGGCGGAAAAAGAAGCCGCCTCGGCACTCGCCGGCCTGCCCCAAGGCAAGGCTGACTTTGCCACCGTCACCGTGGCGCGCGCCGCGCTGCAGGCCGGTCATGTCGAGGCCGGCCTGGCGCTGCTGCGTCAAGCAGTTAATGCCGACCATGAAAACTCGCGCGTCCAGCAACTGATCTGCAAAGCCCTGGTCGACACCGGCCACCCCGAGCAAGTTGAGTTGCTGGTCAAGGCCGCCACCCAAGGCCTGAAGACCCGGCTGCATGAGGCCAAGCGCCTGCTGCGGGCCGGCGAGCTGGATGCGGCCCTGGAGGCGATTGAAGCTGAATTGTCGGAGTACCCCGACAACACCACCGTCTTGCTGGAATGCGCGCAGATGAATTGCATGTCGCTGCGCCTGAAAAAATCACTGGACGAGCGCCGTGTCGAGCAGGTGCGCGACTATCTGGCGCGGTTGGAGAAGCTGCTGCCAGCCAATGACCGCGTGGCCAGCATGCGCCGCTATTTGCGCGAGACGCTGGCCGCCTTGCAGACCAAGGGTGCGGCGGTGGAGTTATCCAACAGCCCGGCCTCCAGCTTCGGCAAACTGGTGAAATAGTGGCATGAACCGAGAGTTGTTGGCCCTGTTCGTGCATGACATCAAGAACCAGCTGGGTGTACTTGAGGCCGAGTTGCACTTGCTGGAGGCCGAGCCCGACCGGGCACGCGCCCACCGCGCCCACCAGCATTGTTCGCAGTTGCGCCAGCGACTGATCGCCTATCTGACCCTCTACGCCTCGGACGACAGGCCCATGAGCGCACAGGCCGAGGATGAGTCGCCGCTGGATTTTCTGCAAAAGCTCTTGAAGGTGGACTCGCGGCCGGACGGCGCGCCGCTGCGCTTGGGCGAAGTGAGCCAGGCGCCGCCTTTTTGGTATTTTGACGCCCGCCTGGTGCTGCTGGCCATGGAGGCGGCACTGCACAATGCTTGGCGCTTTGCCCGCTCCGATGTCTCGCTAGGCGCCGCTCAAGTAGACGCTTACCTGGTGCTCTCGGTCGAGGATGACGGGCTGGGTCTGGGCAGCAAAGACCCATCTAGCCGCTCATCCACCGGCTTGGGGATGGAGCTCTGCGCGGCCGTCGCGCGCGCTCATAGAAACGGAGAGCGGCAGGGCCGGGTCTTGCTGGCGCCGCGCCCGGAAGGCGGCACCAAATTCGAGATCTGGCTGCCCTAAGCCTTGAAGGCCTGAAAAATCAGCCGCCCTGCCCCGCCAGCGCTTCACGCACGGCCGCCACTTGCCGCCGGGACACCGCCAACCACTCGTTGACACCGGCAATCCGGACCGCCCAACCGTCGGCACCGTCGGCGCTGTCACTGTTTGCTTCATCCTCCCCGGCATGGCTGACCGCATGGCGCTGCAACTCGCGCACCGCCGCCTTGGCCACCAAAGCATTGCGGTGCACGCGCAAAAAGCGCTCGCCCAAGCGCGGCTCCAGGTCCGACAAGCTGCCGTCCATCACCAGGCTTTGCGTAGCGGTGCGCAAAGTCAAATACTTCAGCTCGGCCTTGAAATAAAGCACCTCGGCCAAGGGCACGCGCAAGAGCCGGCCACGGTCGCTCACATTGATCACGCCGTCTGGCTCCCCAAGCGGCAAGCCCCGACCCTCTGGCTGGGCCTGCATGGCGGCGCGTTCGGCCAGGCGCTGAGCGACCCGCAGCAAAGCGGCTTGCAGGCGCTCGCGGCGTACCGGCTTGCTCAAGTAGTCGGTCGCCTCCAGCTCAAAAGCCTGCAGCGCATGCTCGGCATGGGCGGTGACAAACACCACCGCCGGGCTATTTCCGCCCTGCTGAGCCTGCGCCCGCAAGGCGCCGGCCAGTTGCAGCCCGTCGGGCCCGGGCATTTGCACATCCAGCAAGATCAGGTCGCAACGATGCTCGCGCAGCCAAGCTTGCGCCTGCGAAGCACTGCCGGCCTCGGCCAGCACCTCGGCGCGCGGGTCGACACAGCCTTCGAGCAAGCTGCGCAAGCGCAGCCGCGCCAATGGCTCGTCATCGACCAATAAAACCTTCAACAAGGACGGCACAGACATCAGGCAGCTCCAGTGAAAACCATCAGCGTGGCAACATGATGCGCACGCTGAAGCGCTCCGGCTCGCGCTTGAGCTCAAAGCGCGCGGCTACATCATGCATCAGGCGTAGGCGCTGGCGCACATTGCGCAGCGCCAAACCATGCCCGGATGTTTGGGCCGGCAGCCCCACTGTGTTGACCACGCAGATCTCCACCTCGCTGCCCAGACGCCGGGTGCTGATTTCGACGTCACCGCCCGCCTCATTAGGCTCGACGCCATGACGCACCGCATTCTCGACCAGGGGCTGCAACAACAAGGGTGGCACCTTGGCGGCGCCGGCGGCCGGATCTAAGCGCCAATGGATGCGCAAGCGCCCGTCAAAGCGGATCTGCTCTATATCGAGGTATCGGCGCGCCAGCTCAATCTCGGCGTCCAGGCTGACCACGGCCGTCGCATCGGCCAAAGCGACACGGAACAGCTCGCTCAAGTCCTCCAGCAGCCCCTCGGCCTTGTGCGGGTCCAGCCGCACCAGCGCAATCGCGCTGTTCAGCGTATTGAACAAGAAATGCGGCCGTATGCGCGCTTGCAACTCGACCAATTGCGCCATCGCGTCTGCCGGGCGCTGCGCCCGTTCGCGCTGCTTCAGCCAGAGCAAGAGCTGGCCCGCGCAGGCCGCACCGGCCAAGCTCACGCTGATCAGCCGAAACCCGCTGCTGGGCTCATCATTGGCCAGATTCAACAACTCCCAACCCGCCAAGGCGCACAGCGCCCCCAAAGCCAACAATACGGTCCATTGCCACAGCCCACGCAAGCCGGCCAATTGGCGGCGCGCGCTGCACACCAGCAGCAGCCAGGCCAGCACGGCCGACATCGTCACCACTGTGCCGCTGGCCATGTTCTGCATCCAGTGGCCCAGATCGCGCGAGACCAGCGCCAGCCCCAAGGCCAGCAAGCCCTGCACGCCCAACACCGCGCGCAGCACGAGGCCCACATGGCACACATCGAAAACCCGCGCGGGGTCGAACAAGGGCAGGACCGTGGCCTCGCTGCCATCGCTGGGCGCGAAGCCGAGGATGCTGCTCAGGTTGCCGCTGTCGGGCCAGTCCGGTCGCTTGCTGCTGGGTTTCAAGATTTTGCTTTCGCTCTGCGGCGTCTGGTGGAAGTGCGGCTCGATAGAATCGCGCTGCGCCGGATTGTCTGTCAAGCCGGCCCGCCTCTTTACTAACCGCCAGACCGCCCGCCATGTCCTCAGTCTCAGAAAATCCCCTTGCCAACAAAGCCCAAGCCTGGTCCGCGCTGTTTTCGGAGCCTATGAGCGACTTGGTCAAGCGCTACACCGCCAGCGTCTTCTTCGACAAGCGGCTCTGGGCGGCCGATATCGCAGGCAGCTTGGCGCATGCCGAGATGCTGATGGCGCAAGGGATTTTGAGTGCCGAAGACCACACCGCCATTCAGCAAGGCATGGCGACGATCAAGAGCGAGATCGAAGCTGGCAGCTTCGAGTGGCAGCTGGACCTGGAAGATGTGCACCTGAATATCGAAGCGCGCCTGACCGCGCTGATCGGCATTGCCGGCAAACGCCTGCACACCGGGCGCAGCCGCAATGACCAGGTCGCCACCGATGTGCGACTGTGGCTGCGCGGCGAGATCGATGAGCTGAGCGTCTTGTTGAACGCGCTGCAGACCGCGCTGGTCGATGTGGCCGAGAAGAACGCCGAGGTGATCCTGCCCGGCTTCACCCATCTGCAAGTCGCTCAGCCGGTCGCTTTTGGCCATCATTTACTGGCCTATGTGGAGATGTTTGCGCGCGATGCAGAGCGCTTCGCCGACGTGCGCCGGCGTGTCAACCGCTTGCCGCTGGGTGCGGCCGCACTCGCCGGCACCAGTTACCCACTTGACCGTGAACGTGTGGCAAAGACCTTGGGCATGGAGGCTGTGTGCCAAAACAGCCTCGATGCCGTCTCCGACCGTGACTTCGCGATCGAGTTCACGGCCGCCGCCTCCTTGGTGATGGTGCATATCTCGCGGCTGAGCGAAGAGTTGATTTTGTGGATGAGCCAGAGCTTTGGTTTCATCGACCTGGCGGACCGCTTTTGCACCGGCTCCTCCATCATGCCGCAGAAGAAAAATCCCGATGTGCCGGAGCTGGCACGGGGAAAAACCGGTCGCGTGGTCGGCCATCTGATGGGCTTGATCACCTTGATGAAGGGCCAGCCGCTGGCCTATAACAAGGACAACCAGGAAGACAAGGAGCCGCTGTTCGACACCGTTGACACGCTCAAGGACACGCTGCGCATCTTTGCCGAAATGATGGGCGGGCTGACCGTCAAACCCGAGGCCATGGAGCGCGCTGCGCTCAAGGGTTATGCCACCGCGACCGATCTGGCCGACTACCTGGTCAAGAAAGGCCTGGCCTTCCGCGACGCACATGAGATCGTCGCCCATGCGGTCAAAACCGCCATCGGCACCGGGCTTGATCTGTCGGCCCTGCCCTTGAGTGAGTTGCAGAAATTCGACGCCCGCATTGGCGAGGATGTGTTCGAGGTCTTATCTCTGCGCGGCTCGCTGAATGCTCGCAACATCTTGGGCGGCACCGCGCCGGCGCAGGTGCGGGCACAGATTGCGCGGCACCGGGTGCGCTTGGGCTGATTCAGGCAGAGACAGCCCAATTCGGCAGGCTTGTCAACCGCGCGGCCGACGGCCGCGCTAAGTGAAGCCTCGGCCGAAACTGGCCGCAAACTCAAGCTGCGGGCTTCATCGCCCCCCTGCCCTCATGATTCGAACTTTTTTGCTGGCCCTGGCGCTGCTGCTGTCCGGGGTACAAACCAGCCAAGCCCAAGTCGCTGACCCCCTGTGGCTGCAGTTGCTTGCGCACCTACAGGCGCAAAAGCAGGTGGTGCCGGATGAATCGGACACCTTGCTGATGCTGCCGCGCGAGGCCGGCGGTACCGGCGAGCGGGACTTCATCAGCCGCAAACTCGTTGGCTGGAAGGACGGCAAACCCAGCTACGAGATCGTGGCCGCCGAGCCCCCCATCTGGACCGATGATGATCTGCGCATCACCCGCGCCAACAAGGCCGATCAGCAGATTTCATCGGCCTTGGGCCAAGGCAATCAGCTGCTATTGCCGAGCACCCCGGTCAAGCGCAGCGATGGGCAGAGCCTTGACGGCAAACTCTGGACTCTGTTCGAAGCGCAGGACAAAGGATTTGGCCGCGACGTACTGATGCGCGCTTGGGTCGAGCCCGAAACAGGCCGCCCTCACCGCATCGATGTCAAGGGTCGCTTTTTGATGGTGCTGAGTTTGGACCTCAGCTCGCATTACGAAATTGCCAGCAAAGAGCGCTCACTGGCTAACAAAGTGACCGGAGAAATCAAGGCGGCGATACGCGGCAAGGGCCCCGAGGTTCGATTTGAAGTCGACGTCAAGTCCTGGGCCGAAGCCCCCGTGCCCATGTAATGCACGCATCCAATGCACGCAGCCTTGACTCAGCGCAAAGATTACGCGCTCAAAGCAGCGCTGCCGTCCTCACGCCGTCACACAGTACGCAGCCATCGTTTAAGCTGCTGACCCCATGAATACCCCAAGTACATTGACCTGGACCGATGCGCTGACGCTGAATCAGCCGCAGATCGATCAAACCCACCATGAATTCGTGACCTTGCTCAACGAGTTGGCTGAACTCTTGCCGACTTGCACCGAGCCCGCAGACGCCCTGCCCGCGTACCAGCGCTTGCTGACTCACACGGAGCAGCACTTCGCGATGGAAGAAGGCTTTATGGCCGCGACCGGCTTCGCCCCGGACAACTGCCACAGCAAGCAACACGCCATGGTGCTGGACGTGATGCGCCAGGTGCTGGTGCATACCCATGCCGAGCAGGATCTTGAGCCTATGCGCAATCTGCTGCCGGAACTGGTCAATTGGTTTCCGGCCCACGCCGAGATGATGGACGCGGCCTTGGTCTATCACATGAGCCAAGTTGGTTTTGACCCAGCAACCGGGGCAGCCAGCACAACAGCGCTGGTGGGCGCTGAGCCGATCAGCTCCTGCGGCAGCGGCAGCTGCGGCTGAAAAAATACGGTTGAACACCTGGCGCTGGCGGGTAGATTGACGTGCACTGCGCCGCTCCGCACTGCTGACAAGAGCTGACAGCCGCTGCGCCGACAATGCGCGCATGTCAACACCGACGCTGACCTCGACCATACTGCCCGAGCGCTTGATTGCGCATCTGGACATGGACGCGTTCTACGCCTCCGTGGAGTTGCTGCGTTACCCCGATTTGAAGGGCCAAGCGGTTGTGATCGGTGGGCGTCGCAGCCATGCACCGGTGACACTGGAAGACGGCAGCCGGCGCTACTCGCGGCTGCGCGACTACACCGGCCGTGGCGTCATCACCACCTCCACTTACGCCGCCCGCGATCTGGGCGTGTTCTCGGGCATGGGCCTGATGAAGGCGGCCCTGCGGGCACCTGATGCCATCCTCTTGCCGACCGACTTTGACGCCTACCGCCTCTACTCGCGCCTGTTCAAAGCGGCGGTGGCTGAGTTGGCGCCGGTGATTGAGGACAGGGGTATTGACGAAATCTACATCGACCTGAGTGACATCCCCGGCATCCGAGAAACCGTCGGCCATGACCCACTCGGCGGCCTGCGCGCAGTGGCACGCGAGATCAAGAACTCCGTTTTGCGTGCCACCGGCCTGACCTGCTCGATCGGTATCACCCCCAACAAGCTGCTGTCCAAGATCGCCTCCGATCTGGACAAGCCCGACGGCATCACGCTCCTGACCGAAGCCGATATCCCGACGCGCATCTGGCCGCTGGGCGTGCGCAAAATCAATGGCATCGGCCCCAAGGCGGCGGCCAAGCTGCTGGGATTGGGGATTGAAACCGTCGAGCAACTGGCGCGCGCCGAGCCGCAGATGCTGATCAACCAGTTTGGCAACAGCTTTGGCGCCTGGCTGCATGCGGCAGCGCATGGGCGCGACAAGCGCGCGGTGGTCACGCACAGCGAACCCGTCTCGATCAGCCGCGAGACCACGTTTGAGCGCGACCTGCATGCGGTGCATGACAAGGCCGAGCTGAGCACCATCTTCACCCGACTGTGCGAGCAAGTGGCCAGCGACCTGCTGCGCAAGGGCTATCAGGGCCGCACCATAGGTTTGAAGCTGCGCTTCGAGGGCTTTCATACCGTCACGCGTGACCTGACGCTGCCCCAGCCGACGCAAGATGCGCAAGCCATCCGCCGCGCCGCCGGAGCCTGCCTGAAGCGCGTGCCGCTGGACAAACGAATTCGGCTGCTCGGCGTGCGAGTGGGAGGCTTGAGCCGGCCCGGTGCCATTGACGCCCTGGGCAGCAAGCCGCGCAAGGTCGCAAGCACCACCGCCGGCCCAAGGCCGGAAAACCTCGCCTTGTTCTGACTGTTGTTTTCCGGTCTTGCGGGGCTTGATCCAGACCAGCGCAATGGGGCCACACACTGACAAGCCGCCGCAAAGCCCTTATCCTTGCGTCGCGCCACAAGCAGTGGCGCTCAAGTGTGCTGTTGCACATCAGCCAGGAGTGTCGAGCAAGTGTCAGACGCAGTGCCAGCGCCCGTTCAGTCCGCAGCATTTGATGAACTGCTGATGCGTCTCGCACGGCTGGCTAAACGGCACCCCTCATGCGCATTGCGCCGCTACGAGGTACTTGAACAGACGGCACGCGGCCGGGGCGATTTAGCGTGCGCCATCGACCTGCTCTACATCCGCTTCAATCTGCTCGAACACATGGGCCGGGCGCAGCAGCTGCAAGGCAGCCTGACACAGGCCCAAGCCCAGGCCGCATCGGCGGGCTTGCAATGCCAGGCCGCGCGCATGTTTGAAGCCCTGGGGCGCATTGCCTACCAAACCGGCGACTATTTGTTGGCGACCGAAAAATGGACGCGAGCACTCGATTTGGCGCAACTGGTCGGCGAGTTGCGCATCGGCGTTGCGGCACGCATTGGCCTGGGCCAGATCCACTACGCCATGGGCGCCTGGGACAACGGGCGGCGCTTTCATCGCGACGCCGCAGCCTTGCTGTCCAGCCTGGATGACAGCTATTTGGAGGCCAAGCTGGCCCTCAATCTGGGTGTGGGCAATTACGAGAATTCGCAGCTGGAGGAGGCCGAGGCCCAATTCAGCAAAGGTCTTGCGGCGGCCCGCCGGGGCCAGCACCTGGAGTTTGAGGCCGAAGCCCTTTGGCATCTGGCCCGCGCAGCCCTGCTGCGTGGGCAGACCGACCTGGCCGCACACCAGTGCCACCAGGCCTTGGAATTGGCCAGACGCCTGGGGCATCTATGGCTGGAGAGCGTCGCCAGCCAGACCTGGACCGAAGTTGCGCTGGCGCGCAACGACCAATCCGAGGCCCTGAAGAGCGCTCAACACGCGCTGGAGCAAGCGCTGCGCATACAGTCGCGTGCGCAGGAGAGCCGTTCACACCAGCAGTTGGCACAGCTCTACCAATCACAAGGCCAGCTGCAAGCCGCCCTGGGCCATTTGTGGAAGCATGTCGAGGTGCAAGCCGAGATCGAGCGCCTGAGCCTGCCCGAGCGCTTGGCCAAGCTGGCCCATTACGACCTCTCGCGCAAGCCGCCCGACGAAATGCTGCTGGAACTCTCGAACCAGCAATGGCCGCTCGACAGTGCCGCCGAACTCAAGCAGGCATTTGCGGAGCTGAGCACCAAGGCCGGCAAAATCCTGGCGCTGGACAGGGTCAGCCTGTGGTGGGCCCACCAGACGCCCGGCGTCTACCCCCTGTTGCAACATGAGTCGGATAAGGTCGAGTCAGGGGTCAATTGTGGGGAGCCGAGTATGACTGAAAATGGCGACTGCGCTGAAAGCACCTGCCTGAGCGAGCCTGCGCAGGCCGCCTACCTGAAACTGCTCACCCAGCGGCGCGAACCCTTGTTCCTGGCCGACTTGAGCCTGCACCCCTGCCTGCAGGAATTGATCGGCTTGGCGCCCATGCAGGGGGCCGCCTCGCAGATAGAAATCCCGCTTTTTGTGCAGCAGCAGCTGCGGGCCGTGCTCTGGCTGACCCAGCATGGGCAGCAGCGTGCCTGGTCACGCCAAGACCAGCTACAGGCCAGCCATCTGGGCAAGGTGTTCGAGCGTGTGCTGCTGAGTGCCGACCTGGCCCTGGCCCAGCAGACCCAGGCCTTGATGGAGCAGGAAAAAGCCGATGCCTTGGGTCGCCTGGTGGCCGGCGTGGCACATGAGGTCAATACGCCGATTGGCGTGGCAGTCACGGCCGCCTCCAGCGTGTCTGACAACGCGCAGCGGCTGGTTGACATGCTGGCCAGCGAACGCATCAGCCGCAGCGAGCTGCAGCAGCTCTCGGTTCGCCTGAATACCGGTTCAGACTTGGTCGAGCGCAATTTGGAGAGGGCCGCAAGCCTGATCGGCAACTTCAAGAAGGTCACCGTCGATCAGGCCTCGGAGGCGGTCAGCGAGTTCCCCTTGGCCGAATACTTGAACAGCGTGATTTCGGTGCTCAGCCCAGCACTGCGCAAGGCAGCCGTGGAGGTCAGCGTCAATGTGGATTCCGGCATCGAACTGTGCATGGCCTCCGGGCTGCTGACGCAGGTGATCTCGAACCTGATCATGAACAGCATCCACCACGCATTCCCTGACCGGCGCGGCGGCAAGATTCGAATCAGCGCGAGCCTGGACGGGCAACAGGTTTGCCTGGATGTGGCCGATGACGGTGTCGGCGTCAGTGCGGCGGTGCGGGCACGCATCTTCGAGCCCTTCTTCACAACCAAGCGCGGCCAGGGGGGCTCGGGCCTGGGCATGTACATCGTTCACTCCATCATGGGGCGCCTAGGCGGCAGCATCGAATTGCCCGAGGTCGAACAAGGCTTGTGCGTGCGTTTGCATTTGCCGCTGCTTGCCCACAAGGGCTGAGGCCTGGAATCAGGGCTTGCGCGTCGGCAAGCGCCATAACCACCAAGCCACGCAGGCGCAAGACGCGGCGGGCAGCCAAGCCCACAGCAGCGGCAGCTTGAACCAGGCCGTGACCGAGCCGAACAACATCATCACGCTGGCCAACTGCTTGGCGCGTAGCGGCACCGCGCGCGTGGCGCGCCAGTCGCGCACCATAGGGCCGAACAGCTTGTGGCTGAGCAACCAGCGCTCGCAGCGGCTGCTGCCGCGCGAAAAGCAAAACGCCGCCAACAGCACAAAAGGCGTGGTCGGCAGCAGCGGCACAAAGATGCCGACAAAGCCCAAGACCAAACTCGCGATGCCGGCCAATAGCCACAGCACGCGCTGCCAGGTGGGCAAGGGATTTACAAAATTCTCAGCGACAGGCATCAGCGACTCGTGGGTGGCAAACCTGGAAACGACAAACCGCGTTCCCATTCAACATTCTCTCAGCTAGCTCCGCTAGCATTGCCGCCAACAAGACCATAAAACACCGAGAGACTCCCATATGCCCGTGATCACCTGCATCGAAGACCTGCGCGTTCTGGCTCAAAAGCGCGTGCCGCGCATGTTCTATGACTATGCCGATTCCGGCTCATGGACCGAAGGCACTTACCGCGCCAATTCGGCGGACTTCCAGGCCATCAAGCTGCGCCAGCGGGTTGCGGTCAATCTGGAAAACCGCTCCACCGCGACGCAGATGATTGGCGTTGATGTGGCGATGCCGGTGGCGATTGCGCCGACCGGCCTGACCGGCATGCAGCATGCCGACGGCGAAATCCTGGCGGCGCGCGCGGCCGAGAAGTTCGGCATCCCGTTTACCTTGTCAACGATGAGCATCTGCTCGATCGAAGACGTGGCGGCTCGCACCCAAGCGCCGTTCTGGTTCCAGCTCTATGTGATGAAAGACCGCGCCTATATCGAGCGACTGATCGACCGGGCCAAGGCGGCGCGCTGCGGCGCGCTGGTCTTGACGCTGGACTTGCAAATCCTCGGCCAGCGCCACAAAGACATCAAGAACGGCCTGTCGGCGCCGCCTAAGCCAACCATCGCCAACCTGATCAACCTGATGACCAAGCCACGCTGGTGTCTGGGCATGTTGGGCACACCCCGGCGCCAGTTTGGCAATATCGTCGGCCATGTGAAGGGCGTAGAGAACATGGGCTCGCTATCCGAATGGACGGCCAAACAGTTCGACACCGCGCTCAACTGGGGCGATGTCGAGTGGATCAAAAAGCGTTGGGGCGGCAAGCTGATTCTGAAGGGCATCCAAGACGTAGAAGACGCAAGGCTGGCCGTCAATTCCGGCGCCGATGCCTTGATCGTCAGCAACCATGGCGGTCGCCAGCTTGACGGCGCCGAGTCCAGCATCCACGCGCTGCCCGCCATTGTTGACGCGGTGGGCAGCCAAATCGAAGTGCATATGGACGGCGGCATCCGCTCGGGGCAGGATGTGCTGAAGGCCCGCGCCCTGGGCGCACGCGGCACCTATATCGGCCGGGCGTTTTTATATGGCCTGGGCGCCATGGGTGAAGCCGGCGTAGCCAAGGCGCTGGAGATCATCCACAAGGAGCTGGACTTGACGATGGCGTTTTGCGGCCACACGCAGATCGACCAAGTCGGGCCGGATGTTTTGCTGCCACCCAGACTGCGCTGAAGCGCTCAGACTTCAGCGCTCCAAACGCCGCACCTTGGCGGTCTCGTTGCTGGCCTCGAACTCCAGCACGTAAGTGCCCAACATGCCGCGGCGCACCTTGACCTTGGGGTTCTTCAAATAGAGCACGGCCGAGCTGCCGTCCACGATCTGCCAAAGCTGGCCATTGGCTAATCGGATCACATGCTTGGGGCCCCAGCCTTCAAACAGCCCGCTGATCTCGCTTTCGACCTCCTGAGCTTCGGCTTTGCGAGCCTGCTGCTCGAGGCCAAAGCTGGCAGCGGCAGGCTGTGCAGTCGATACAGCTGCAGGAACAAGCGCAGGCGCCGCAGCCGCAGCCGCCGCCGCAGCTAGAGCCGGGTCAACTTGGCCCGGCGTCTTTAGGGCCGCCGCCTGCCCATCCACCCAAGTGTCATAGCAAAGCAAGCGAGCCTGAGCATCCGGCAATGCTCGGCATTGTTGCGGCGACGCCGGCTGGGCCAGCGCAGCAATGCAGGGAAGCAAGAGGCTGAAGCCGATTGCTGAGCCAAGGGTTTTGCAGTGATGTGGCATCGGGTTTCGGTCACTCTGGTCTGTGTCAATTCAGCATAGCATTCCCGGATCGCATTCAAACATGGGGCAACTCAGGGTCAGCAAGTGCCTGCAAACCAGCGTGCAAAACAGGCGAGCAGGCGGCCATACCGTACGAATGCTTGGTTAAACTGCGCTTACATAAGCAAGCATGGGGAATAACAATGGCAGGCAGCAGTAGCGACACCGATGGCGATAGCAAAGCAGCGACACCCAAGCGCGGCTTCAAGTTCCCCGGCGCCGTCACCACGCTGGCCATCGTCACCTTGCTGGTCTGGGTCGCGACGCTGTTTATTCCTTCCGGTCTATACCAGCTTGATGAGCATGGCTCGCCCATCCCCGGCACCTTCCAGCAGCAAGCCTCTCCCTTGAGCCTCAAGGAAGCGGCGGAGCAACTTGTGCTGGCGCCGGTCAATGGCGTTTACGGCTTGCACAACTCAAACACCAAGCGGGTGGACAGCGAAACCGTCGGCCGCATGTTCGGGCAGATCGGCGTAATCGTGTTCATCATGGCGATCGGCGCCTTTATCTCGGTCAGCTTCGCCACTCGCGCGCTAGAAGTAGCGGTAGCGGCACTCGCCGACCGGCTGCGGGAGAAAGGCTGGATGTTGATCGCCGCCGTGATGACGCTGTTCTCGCTGCTCGGCTCCACCATGGGCTTTTCGGTCGAAACGCTGGGTTTTTACGCACTCTTCATCCCGCTGATGACAGCCCTCGGCTACGACAGACTGGTGACTGCGGCCATGATCATCATCGGCGCCTTGGTCGGCGTGATGAGTTCGACCGTCAACCCCTTTTCCATTGGCGTGGCTGCCGGCGAGGCAGGCATCTCGATTGGCGACGGCATTGGCTTGCGTTTTGTACTGTGGGTGGTGCTGACAGCGATGTCCATAGGCTGGGTGCTGCGCTATGCGGCCAAGGTGCGCCGCGACCCCTCGGCGTCGCTGGTGGGTTGGGATACGCAGCAGGACACCGCTGCGGCCGCCGAACAAAGCCCAAGTGCTGACGCGCAAGCCCGGCTGACCGGCACGCAAAAATGGGTGCTGCTGATCACGGCGCTGGCTTTTGGGCTGATGATCTTCTCCGTCATCCCCTGGTCCAGCGTGCTAGGCGGCCGCGCCGGTGCGGCCGATTACTACGGCTTGCACGCGGTGGTGGGGGCAACGCCTTTTTGGTTCGAGCTGAACTGGTGGTTTCCGCAGCTGGCGATGCTCTTCATTCTGGCCTCGGTGCTGGTCGGCATCGTCGCGGGCATGGGCGAGAAGGAGACGGTGCGGCTGATTGCCGCCGGCGCCTCCGACATGATGGGCCCGGCCATGGTGGTGCTCTTGGCCGGCGGGGTGTCGGTGATCATGAACAACACGCAAACGCTGGACACAATTTTGCACTCGATGGAACGCTTGGTGACCGGCGCTTCGGCGGGCTTTTTCGTCTTCCTGACCGTGTTGGTGAATATCCCGTTGGCCATTTTGATTCCGTCCAGTTCCGGCCATGGCGCGCTGGCCATGCCTTTGCTGGCGCCCTTGGCCGACTTTGCGCAGGTCAGCCGGGCCAGCACCATCACCGCCTGGATCATGGGTCACGGCCTGGCGCTGCTGATGGCGCCGACCAGCGTGGTGCTGGTCGGCGGACTTGCCATCGCCAAGGTCGGCTACGACAAATACCTGCGCTTCGTCTGGCCGCTGCTCTTGGCCTTGTTTGCCGTATCGACCTTGATCATCGGGATTGCGGCGACGCTGGAGTGAAGCCGGAATCAGGTCAAGGCGTGACCGTGGCCGTCACCGTCAAGCCTGTGTAGGCGCTATAGCCGTAGACGCCGACGTAATAGGTACCCGCTGCCGCTGAAGTGATGCTGCAGGTCTCTGCACTGGTGGAGCCGTCGCTCTTGCAGCCATAGGTAGTGGTCGTGGGCCGCAAGTCCTTGCGCACGAACAGATCGGCGTCGCCATTGCTGCCCCTGACGGTGACCGTCAATTTGCTCGCGCTGCTTGGCAAGTTGATCGCGTAATAACTCCAAACCCCGGTGGCACCGCTTTGATTGAGCAGAGGCACACCGCTGGTCAAGGGCGTAGCGGGAATTTCGCTGCCACCGGTCAAACTGCCCTGCATCGCGTAGTAGCCCACCGACGAATAGTTCGAAAAGCCATTCTGCGGCGTGCCCTCGGCGCCGCCCTGAATTTTGAGCTGATAACTGCCGGCACCGAGTTGCAGATTCTTGAACTCGGCCGAGCGGTTGACGGCCAGATTGCTGCGCGCCACCACTTGACCGGCGGCATTGATGATGGAGGCGTCCACGTCCAGCATGCGCAGGTACTCGATCGGATCGATGCGCAGATTCAGCACACCCGAAGCCGCGACCGTGAAGTTGAAGACATCGCTGTCGCTATTGCGCTCGATCTGGCCCCAGTTGTCCTGCGGGTTGATCTCCCCGGCCGCGCGCAACGCCAGCGCCTTGCCGCTGACGTTGTCATCCGCCACATAGGGCACCGACTCATTGACCGTCATGATGCGGAAATCATCTTCCTGGTTATTGGCCGTGCTGTACTCGCCACGGCTCCAGGTAAATAACTGGTTGGCCCAGCTGCCCCCCATCCAGTAATTGCCCATGATGGGGCCCCACTGGTAGGCGGCAATGCCTTCGAAATACTCGCCGCCCGTGCCGCCGCCGTCATGCGACATGCCCATCTGGTGGCCGACCTCATGCGCGCCCGTCATGCCGATGCCGTAGCCATAGTCAAAACCGGCCGAGGGGTTGCGGTAGAGCGTGCCGGCCGAGGTGGTGCCGAAGGACTGCAGCGGCGCAAACGAGCGGCCGTCCTGGTTGACGAAGTTGATGATGCCGGTGCGCAAGGTATTGGCCGCGCGCGCAGCGTCATAGACAGTCCGGTTGGTGGTGACGTTCATATTCAGCATCGAATACTGATCGGCCACCGATTGCCAGGCCCGGTACATCTGCTCCTTGCTGACACCGTTGAGCGGCGTGCTGCCGCTCATCACCGCTGCGGTATTGAGATAGAACACCCAGGGGCTGCCGGGCTTGCTCTCCAGCTTGGTGACGTCTTGATTGGCGTAGGGGCCGATATGCGGCGCCTGGCGCAGAGCCATCGGGCTGTACGTCGGCGCGGCCACGGCCAAAGTGCTGACCCCTTGCGCCAAGGCATAGTCGCGCTGAAACTTCTCCTCGAAGTCAGGGAATACCTTGGTGTACGGCACCTCGCGCACCGTCACCTGCCCCAGTTCATTGCTGCTGTACTCGAAGGCCTTGCGGCCGTCATTGAGGGCCAAAAAACCATGTAGCTTCTTGCTATTGCCCTTCAAAAAGAACACCGAGTTCGCATTGCCCAGCGCATGACCGGAGATCGAAACTTGGCCGTTCTTGTCAAAGAAGTCCTTGATGTGTACGGCCAGCGAGTCGGCCCCCAGCGTGCGGAAAAAAGTCGTGCGCGCGCCCTTGTGCTGATCGCGCAAGGCCTGAATGACTTGCTCGCCGCTGCCGATATCGACGCTCAAAGCATTGGCAAGATCGGCAGGCTGGGCCTGCGTCAGGCCGGCGAGGGACAGCATGGCCGCCAGGGCCAGCGATCTTCTTTTGTACATAGTGAGAGTCTCCGAGCAAAGTGTTGAGGGTTCGCCGCGCTTGTGGCCAGCGCCGGCAGTGTCCTCGCCCCTGGCTCGGGCCGGGTATAGGCATAGTTGACAGGGTCGCAGCAAAGCACATTCGCTTCACGGCGCCCCGCCACCGCTCACGCTATGACGGGATAGTCTCCAAACCCTTCCGGCCAAGCGGTCAGCAACTCGAAGCCGCTGGCGGTGACCAGCACCATATGCTCCCATTGCGCCGACAGGCTGCGGTCCTGGGTGACCACGGTCCAGCCGTCGGCGAGTTCTTTGATACCGCGCTTGCCGGCGTTGATCATCGGCTCGATGGTGAAGATCATGCCGGCCTGCAGCTTCATGCCCTCGCCCGGCTGGCCGAAATGGTTGACATGGGGTTGGTCGTGATAGACGTCGCCGATGCCGTGGCCACCATACTCGCGCACGACGCTGAAGCCCGCGCGGTGCGCCACGCTCTGGATCGCATGCCCGATATCGCCCAGCGTGGCGCCGGGGCGCACCTTGAGGATGCCGGCCCGCAGCGCCTCGTAAGTGGTGTTGACCAGGCGGCGCGCTTGCGGCTTGGGCTCACCGACAAAATACATGCGGCTGGTGTCACCGAACCAGCCGTCCTTGATCAGCGCCACATCGAGGTTGACGATGTCGCCATTCTTGAGGATTCTTGTCGGCGAGGGGATGCCATGGCAGACCACCTCATTGACCGAGCTGCACAGCGTCTTGGGGTAGCCGTGATAGCCGATATTGGCCGGCGTGACGCCCAACTCATCGACGATGTAGTCATGGCAGATTTTGTCCAGCGCATCGGTGCTGACACCGGGCTGCACATGCGGCGTGATCATCTGCAAGACCTGGGCGGCCAAGCGGCCGGCCTCCCTGGCCTTGGCAATTTCTTCCGCACCCCGAATCTTCACTGAATTGCCTCTCATGCAGGAAGCCCTCCTTTTTGCACGCCTTGCGGCGGCGCTTGCTCATCCGGCAACAGAACCCGCCCAAACAAAAACTTGACCGCCAGCAGCAAGACGCCGGCACTGGCCACCAAGACCGCATGCAGGCCCCAGAACTCGGTACCCGGCATCTCATCGAGCAAGCCGGCCAGCCAACCGACAAAACTATTGCCCAGGAACAGGTGCAAGTAGTAGATGCCAATCATCAAGCCCTCCAGCCGGCGCGGTGCGGCGCGCGAGTACAGCGCGATGCCAACCGGCAAGATATTGGCGAAGCCCAGGTTGTTGATCAAGGTGTAGCCCAGCGTCCAGACGAAGCTGACCTTCTCGTTGGTACCGGCGATTGAGCCGGCGGCAATCACCAACAGCGCCGGCGCGCAGGCCGCGAGCAAGGCGCCGAAAGCCATCTTGGTCAGTTCATCGGGCTCACGCCGGCGCGTCGCCCACCAGCGCCAGAACGCGATCGAGGCCACCATGGTCGAGGTGCTGATCAACGCGTCCACCGCCTGCAGCCAGCTCACCGGCACCTGAAAGCCGAACAGCAGCAAGTCCATATGCTTTTGCGACCACAGCGGGTAGGCATTGTTGAACTGCTGGTTGCCGACGATGGACAGCATCAGCACAGGGATCAGCGCGATCAGCAGCACGAATCTGGCCTTTTCTTGGCTCGTCATGCGCGGCCTGGCCTCGCCCTCTCTGCGCACTGCCGTCTTGACGCGAGCCTCCTCGGGCGGCAAGTAGCGCCGCCCGGCCAGGTAGACCACCAAACCGATCAACATGCCCACACCGGCCGCACCAAAGCCCCAGTGCCAAGCCACCTTCTCGCCCAGCGTGCCGCAGACGATGGGCGCCAGGATCACCGCCATCTGCACCGACAGCATGAAGATCTGGAAAGCGCTGGCACGACGCTTGTCGCCGGGCGCATAGAGCGCGCCGACTTGCGCCGCGATATTGCCCTTGAAGCAACCAACACCCAGCAGCAAGCAAGCCAGGGCCAGCAAAAAGCTCGCCTCAAATGCCATCAAGAAATGCCCAAGCGCCATCAGGCTGGCGCCTATCACGACGGTGCGGGTGCGACCGAGCAGCCGGTCGGCCAGCAAGCCGCCAAATATTGGCGTTAGGTAGACCAGGCCCGCATAAAGGCCAAACACGGCCGAGGCCAGTTGCTGCGGCGAGCGCGGCCCGGTGGCCCGCTCGATAAAGGCCCGCAGGGCGTCGATGCCGGCGACATTGCCGATGTTCTCGGGCAGGAACAGGTAGTTGCTGAGGTAGAGCACCAGCAGCGCCTGCATGCCGTAATAGGAGAAGCGCTCCCAGAATTCACAGAATGCCAGCCAACCCAGGCCGGCGGGATGACCGAGAAAGGCTCGGTCTTGTTTAAGGCGAAGATCGCCAGGAGTGAGAGAGGACACGGACTAAAATGCTCATAGAAAATTGCTCAGCCGAGACTGTCCACCAGCCGAGGCGCGCATGCAAGTGGCATTAACCATAGCCCGCGCGGCGCGGCACAGCCTCAGACAGGCTTGACCTCCAACAAGGCGCGCTCGGCCGAGTCAAACATCTGCGGCTCGACGCCGCGCGCTGCCAGCGCGGCACCCAGCAAGCTGCGGTTGAAACCGGCCGTCCCGTAGCGCGTCACGTTCTCATAGAACTGGTCACTCAGCTCCCGCACCATCGCAGCGTAAGCGTCGGCGACCTCGGGGTCGAGGTGGAAATGGTCATAGTTGACCACGCACCAAACGCGCTGCCCCAGCGGTGCCAGACGGCGCTCCACCTCGGCGCGAATCGCTTCCACATCGTCGCTACTGCGCACCGCCAAGCGCTCGAAGTTGAGAAACAGCTGCCGCGTCGCCGCGTCATAGCTGAAACGATCGGCCAGCGGCAGCATCAAGAGCCTGGCGCGCAAACCAATCGCCTCGTCTTTGAACAGCGCCGCGTCCATGATGGACGGCGGCGTCGGCATCAAGGGCGCAAAGCCCATCAGATCCAGCACATCACGCTGCAGATCCAGACCCGGCGCCACTTCAGACAGGATCAAACCCTCGGGAGCGAGCCTGAGCACGCAGCGCTCGGTCACATAGAGCACCTGCTGGCCGCGCCGGCTCGCCTCTCTTCCCGAGAAGGTGCGCTGCTCCACTTCTGCCAGGAACTTGGGCTTGTCGTCGCTCAAAAAACTGCCAACAAAAACCAAGCGCTTGGCGTTCTGGCTGATGTTGATAAAGCCGCCGGCGCCGGCCAGGCGCGAACCGAAGCGGCTGACATTGACATTGCCCTGAGCATCGGCCTGCGCTAGCCCCAAGACCGCCAGATCAAGCCCGCCGCCATCATAGAAATCGAACTGATAGGGCTGGTCGATAACGGCTTGGGTATTGACCGCCGCACCAAAGTTCAGGCCGCCGGCCGGCAGGCCGCCGATCACGCCGGCCTCCGCCGTGAGCGTGATCAGGTCGGAGATATGCTCCTCGGCCGCCACCGCCGCCACACCCTCGGGCATGCCGATGCCGAGGTTGACCACATCGTGCGTTTGCAACTCCAGCGCGGCGCGGCGGGCGATCACCTTGCGCAGACCCTGGGCCATTGTTTGCAAGGCCGCCATCGGCACCCGCAACTCGGCAGCAAATGCGGGGCTGTAGGCTTCGGCGAAGGTCTGCATATGGAACTCGGGCTTCTCGGCCAACACCACCGCATCGACCAAGATACCGGGAATCTTGACCTGGCGCGGATTCAGGCTGCCGCGTTCGGCCAAACGTTCAACCTGCACGATCACGATGCCGCCGCTGTTGCGCGCAGCCATTGCGATGGCCAGTGAATCCAGCGTTAGCGCCTCGCGCTCCATGGTAATGTTGCCGTCGGCGTCCGCCGTGGTGCCGCGCAGCAAAGCCACATCAATCGGGAAAGCCTTGTAGAACAGATACGGCTCACCGTCGATCTCCATCAAGCGCACCAAGGCCTCGATGCTGCGCGCGTTGACGGCGCCGCCGCCATGGCGAGGGTCGACAAAGGTATCCAGCCCGACGCGACTCAGATGGCCGGGCTTGCCCGCGGCGATGTCGCGGTAAAGATGGCTGATCACGCCTTGCGGCAGATTCCAGGCCTCGATATCGCCGTCGAGTGCGAGCTTTTGCAAGGCCGGCACCAGCCCCCAATGCCCGCCCACCACGCGCCGGAGTAAACCCTTGTGGCCGAAGTGATTGAGGCCGCGCTGCTTGCCGTCACCTTGGCCCGCCGCATAAACCAGGCTCAGATCACGGGGGCGGCCGCTGCGCAAATAGCGCGCCTCCAGCGCCACCGCCAAGTTCTCAGCGAAGCCGATGCCGATAAAGCCCGAGGTGGCCAGGCAATCGCCGTCATGAATCAGCGCCACCGCCTCGGCAGGGGCCACCACCTTGCCATGTTCCATGGTCTGCAGCGCATGCAGCTGCACCAGGCGTTGCGAACGGGGGCTGTCTTCGGCTTGGCTGTGAAGAGGCTGCGTCATGGCGACTCCGGCTGAGTGATTGCGCACAGTGTCGCCGACATAGGCAGAGACATGGCCATAGATGCCTACGCCAGCACATGGCTTCTACAAGACCTTCATTTCTCGCAACAAGCGCTCGGCCTTGTCCACCACTTTCATCTGCCACAGCATATAGCGCGCATCCAGGCAGATGCTGCGCGAGCGCTTGGCATCAAAGTCCCAGCTGTCGATGACACTGTCCAGCGTGCCGTCAAACAGCAAGCCCACCAACTCGGCCCGGTCGTTCAAGACCGGCGAGCCGGAGTTGCCGCCGGTGGTGTCCAGGGTGGCCAAAAAATTGACCGGTACCGAATCCAGGCTAGCCACCTTGTAGTCATCAAACTGACGCGCTTTGATAGCCGCCAACTGCGGCGCCGGCGCATTGAATTCACCCTCGCCGGTATGCTTGGCAGCAATGCCGCGCAGCGTCGTGAAGGCCTGCCAATCGGCGCCGTCCACCGCGCCCTTGCGCCCTTGAACATGACCGTAAGCGACCCGCAGCGTGCTGTTGGCGTCCGGGTACACCACCTCGCCTTGACTGGCTTTGTAGGCGATCAAGGCCCGCATGGTGCCGGCATAGGCTTGGCCGATTTGGCCACTGAGCTCTTTGTCACGGGCCTCGCGCGTTTCATCATCGGCATACAAGGCCACCGCCGCCTTGATGAGGCTGTCGTCACTGGCCTTGAACGCCGCCACATCGCGCGTCAACCAGGCCATGCGCTCGGTCTGCTGCTGCAACTGACTGCCACTGTAAATGGGCGACAAGCGCGCTTTGATGGCCGCCTCAATCATGCCGGGCTGCAGCCCCAAGGCCGCCAGCAGAGGCTGGTTCAGTTGTGCGGCCGGCAAGGCCAAATACTGGGCAAAGAAATGCGCACTCAGCCCCTGATCCACCGGCTCGTCATAGCGGCGTTGCAGCGTTTCCAGGCTCTGGCTGAAGGCCAGGCTGTCGCGGGCTTGAAAGCCAGGCTTGCGCTGCGCATCAGGCAAGGCTTGCTGCTGCGCGTGTTGGTAGAGGCTGCGCGCTGTGTCCAGCAATTGAGGCGCCACATAATCCAACAAGAGTTCGGCACGGACAATCTCCTGGCGCTGTGCCAGCAAGCGTTCAACCTGGGCCAGATCGGCGCCGTACCGCGCTTGGCGGCCTGCATCAGCAGCTACCCAGCGCTTCAAATCAGCAAAGCCTTGCGACTTGCGCGCCAAGATGTCGCTGCGCTCAAAGCTGGCTTGCTGACCCTGCATATTCTTGTGGCCATTGCTGATGCCGGCGACCCGGTCAGCCAGTGCAATCTCGGCGTCGCGCCGGCCGGCGGTTGCGGCCTTGATCAGGGCGAGTTGCTCGCCCATCAAGCGGATATGGCTGGGTTGCCACTCAGAGAAGGTGAAGTCCACCTCGGCCGGCAAACGGTGCCTGTTGGTATGTCCGGGGTAGCCGGCCACCATCACAAAATCTCCCTCCTTGAGCGGCTGCCTGGCCAACTTCAGATGATGCTTGGGCTCGAAGGGCTTGTTGTCGGGACTGAAGTCGGCCGGGCGACCGTCTGGCCCGACGTAGGCGCGATAGAAGCTGTAGTCCCCGGTGTGGCGCGGCCACATCCAGTTGTCGGCATCGCCGCCGAACAGACCCACGCCGAGCGCGGGCGCGTGCACCAAACGGATGTCACGCAACTCCAGCTGCTTGATCAACTGGTATTGCGAGCCGCCATAGAAACTGCTCACTTCGCAGCGGTGCCCAGCATCGGCCTCGCAATCGGCGGTCAAGCGTTTTTGAATCGCCTCGATCGCATCAAAACGCGCCTTGCCTCGCAAGGCTTGAACCTTGCGATCCAGCACTTGCGCGCTGACATCCGTCACCGCCACCGTCACATAGACCCGACTGCCGGGCTCGGCGGGCAACTCCTCGGTCAAACTCGCGGCCAAGAACCCGTCTTTGAGCAAGTCGCGCTGCGCACTGGTGTTGTATTGGATGCTGCCGTAGGCGCAGTGATGGTTGGTCACGATCAGCCCTTGCGGTGACACAAACGAAGCCGTGCAGCCGCCCAGGCTGACGACGGCCCCCATCGGGAACTCGGTCAGCTGCGACAGACGGCTGGGCTCGATCTTCAGACCGGCGGCTCTCAAGCCACTGGCAATCTGCGGCAATTGCTGCGGCATCCACATGCCTTCGGCGGCCTGAGCAGGCATTTGCGCCATGGCGGCGATGGCCGAGATAAGTCCCAAAATCTTAAATTTTTTGATGCGCACGAGAGGCAAGCCTTTTCAAAGAGGCTCGCAGCCTACACCGTGGCTAGCCCCATGCCAAAAGTAAGGCTCCATGGGTTTTCACAGTCGGCACCGCGCTTCGACTGGATATTCCCCCAGCCTTGACCGATTGCCAAGCTGACATGAAACTGACACCTAGTCGCCCGCAAGCACGGAGGTGTGCCATGACCCTGGTTCAGCTGACTCAGATCAAGCGCTGGTTGTTCCTGCATGGCCGCCGACACCCGCTGGAGTTGTGTGCCTGGGACATGGTACTGACGGCCTGGGTGATCGGCTGGGTGGCTCTGCCGGCGCTGCTGCTGATCCATGAATGGGCCTTGTTGCCCTTATGCCCGGCGGGCTTTTTGCTGCCGGGCTTTTACGCCTCGTGGCGAGTTCGGCTGCATCGCAGCGGGCGCCTGCGTTGCGACTGGCTGACGGCGCTGTGAACCCAGCAACAAAAAGCCCTCTGACGAGGGCTTTTTGATCGCGAGGTACGAAGGCTGACTCAGTGGATCAAGCCTATCCATTCCCCGGCTTGCTGATAATTATTGAACATGCGCATCGCCAATTCACGCAAGCTCGCATTAGCGCTGGCGTGACCCTGAGCCAAGCGCTCGCAGGCATACAGGCGGTCATAGAGCATGCGGGTCGGCTGCAGGGCCAAACCCTCTTGCGCCATCAGCGCGTGAAAGCGTTGCAGATCGCCGCCATCTACCGGCCCAACAATCGGTGAGCCGAATTCAAGCGAGGACTGTGGGCGCAGCGCCGGATCGAACGAATGCCCATTGAAGACGTAATCGGGCGAAGCCTCGCGCAGATCGAAATAGATCGGTGCGCTAAGCGGCAGATCTGGTGTCAGGCGATAGACGTTGCTCATGGCTTCCTCGGCTTGGGGCTTGGATAGCTCCATGATGCCGGCCTGAGCAAAAACTTAAATCCGAAAAAGCCGGCATTTCACCCGCTGATTCGATTCAAGTTTTCTTCTTAGGACTTACGCAAAATTGTTCCAGCTAGGCATGACGCCAAAGGCAGTACGCCTTGTACGACAAGGCGTCGGAACGACGCTGGGGCGGTTTTGCGTAAGTCCTTCTTTCACGTTTTAGGCAGCGTCACGCCACGCTGGCCCTGGTACTTGCCGCCACGGTCCTTGTAGCTGGTCTCGCAGACCTCGTCGCTCTCGAAGAACAGCACCTGCGCACAGCCCTCGCCCGCATAGATTTTGGCCGGCAGCGGCGTGGTGTTGCTGAACTCCAGCGTCACATAGCCTTCCCACTCGGGCTCAAACGGCGTCACGTTAACGATGATGCCGCAGCGCGCATAAGTGCTTTTGCCCAGGCACACCGTCAGCACATTGCGCGGAATGCGGAAATACTCGACCGTGCGGGCCAGGCAAAAACTGTTCGGCGGGATGATGCAGTAGTCGCCCTCCATGTCGACAAAGCTCTTCTCATCGAAGTTCTTCGGGTCGACGATGGAGCTGTAGACATTGGTAAAGACCTTGAACTCGGGCGCGCAGCGGATGTCGTAGCCATAGCTGGAAGTGCCGTAGCTGACGATTTTCTCGCCGGCCGCGTTGGCGCGCACCTGGCCCGGCTCAAACGGCTCGATCATGCCGTGCTGCTCGGCCATACGGCGTATCCACTTATCGCTCTTGATGCTCATCTGTAATTCCCCAGGGTGTATCGCGGCATTTTAGAGGCTGGCCCGAATCAGTTCGAGTCAGTTCGACAAGGCCGGCGTCGTGATCTCTCCCGGCGTGCTCTTGCGCGCGAACAGCGTGTACATCGTGGGCACGACAAAGATGGTCAGCAAGGTGCCAAAGCTCATGCCGCCGACAATCACCCAGCCGATTTGCTGGCGGCTCTCGGCGCCAGCGCCACTGGCCAGCGCCAAAGGCAAGGCACCCAGCACCATCGCACCGGTGGTCATCAAGATGGGTCGCAAACGCAAGGCGGCCGCCTCGACCACGGCAGCGTGGACGCCGCGCCCCTGCTGACGTAACTGATTACTGAACTCGACGATCAAAATGCCATGCTTGGTGATCAAACCCACTAGCGTGATCAGACCGATCTGCGAATAGACGTTCAAAGTGCCGCCCGACCATTGCAACGCAGCCAAGGCGCCGACCATGGACAAAGGCACAGACAACATGATCACCAGCGGGTCGACAAAGCTCTCGAACTGCGCCGCCAAGACCAGGAAGATGAACAACAGCGCCAACACAAACACCAGGCCGAGCGCGCCACTGCTGGACTTGAATTCACGCGACACGCCGTTCAACTCGGTCGCGTAGCCGACCGGCATCACCTTGGCGGCCGTCTGATCCATAAAGCTCAGCGCCTCGCCCAAGGAATAGCCGGGCGCCAGATTGGCGGTGAGCGTCACCGAGCGGCGCTGGTTGAAGTGATTCAACTCGCGCGGGCTGACCGCCTCGTTCACCTTGATCAGGCTGGACAAGGGCACCATGGTGTCACCCCGGCCGCGCACAAACAGGCGCTCGATCTGCTCGGGCGTGGCACGCCCCGCTGCCTCGGTCTGCACCAGCACATCGTATTGATCGGCGCCGCGCTTGTAACGGGTTACCGCGCGGCTGCCCAACATGGTCTCAACCGTGCGCGCCACCGCTTCCACCGACACACCCAGATCGGCCGCGCGCTCGCGGTCGATTTCCATGAACAGCTCGGGCTTGTTCAAGCGCAAATCATTGTCCGGCTGACTCAGACCCGGGTTCTTGCCCATCTCGGCCATCATGGCCTGCGTGACCTTGGCCAGATTGGCATAGCTGTCACTGGTGACCACGACGAAGTTCACCGGCCTGGCGGTAAAGCCCTGGCCCAGGCTGGCCGGCGTGGTCGGGAAGGCCTGCACACCGGGCAAATTGCTGACCTGCGGCAGCATCAAGCGAGCGATCTCTTGCGTGCTGCGCTTGCGCTCGGACCAATCAACGGTACGCAAAATCGCCAGCCCGGAGGACACACCGCCGCCGCCCGAGAACAGAAAGGCCCGGTCGAACTCCGGGTACTGCGCCGCGATGCGATCAACCGCATCCAAATAACGCGCGGTAAAGGCCAGCGTAGAGCCGTCCGGCGCGCTGATCGGCATCACGATCACGCCTCTGTCCTCCATCGGTGCCAATTCGGACTTCATGGTGCTGAACAAATACCAGCTGCCGGCGCCCGATGCCAGCATCACCAGCACCACCAACCAGCGTGCCCGCAACACATAACGCAAGACGCGCGCATAGCTGTCCGACACCCACACCAAGACGCGCTCCATGCCGCGGTCAAACCGGCTTGGATTGGCGTTATGGCGCAGCAATTTGCTGCACATCATCGGCGTCAAGGTCAGCGCCACAAAGCCGGACACGATCACGGCCCCCGCCAAGGTCAGCGCAAACTCCACAAACAAACGACCGGTACGCCCCGGCGTGAAGGCCAGCGGCGCGAACACTGCGGCCAGCGTCAGCGTCATCGCCAAGACCGCAAAGCCGATTTCCTTGGCGCCCTTCAGCGCCGCCTGGAAAGGCTCCAGGCCCTCCTCGATATGGCGAAAGATGTTCTCCAGCACCACGATCGCATCATCCACCACCAGGCCGATCGCCAGCACCAGCGCCAGCAAAGTCAAGGTGTTGACGGTGAAGCCGGCGGCGGCCATCAGCGCAAAGGACCCGATCAAGCTGATCGGAATCGTCACCAAAGGGATGATGGACGCGCGCAGCGTGCGCAAGAACACGAACACCACCAATGCCACCAAGACCACCGATTCAACAATCGTGGAGTAGACCGACTTGATCGAGCGGTCAATAAAGACCGAGTTGTCATTCGCCGGCAGCACCTTGATGCTGTCGGGCAGATCGGCCTGCAGCTTGGGCATCATTTCGCGCACCGCCGCAGACACTTCCAGCGGGTTGGCCGTGGCCTGGCGAATCACGCCCAGCGAGACCGATAACACACCGTTCAAGCGCACGCGGGAGCGCTCGCTCGACGCCGCCTCCTCGATCCGAGCCACATCCTTCAGCCGCACGGCGAAGCCACCGGTCTGCTTCAGAATCACCTCAGAGAACTCTGCCACCGTGTTCAGATCGGTACGTGCCGTCACACTGAATTCGCGCTGCTCGCTTTCGATTCGGCCGGCCGGCACTTCCAGGTTTTGCCGTCGCAGCGCGTCTTCGACGTCCTGCACGGTGAGCTTGTAGGCGGCCAGGCGGTCGGCGTCGAGCCAGATCCGCATGCCGTATTTGCGGTCACCGCCGGTCTGCACATCGGCCACGCCGGGGATGGTCTGCAGGCGCGGCTTGACGATGCGGTTGACCAGATCGGTGATCTCCAGCGGGCTCAAGGTCTCGCTGGAGAAAGCAATCCAGATGGTGGGCTGCGCATCCGCCTCGACCTTGGCAACGACCGGCTCATCAGCCGCATCGGGCAGGCGTCCGCGCACGCGGGCGACGCGGTCGCGCACATCGGCGGCGGCGTCATCGGGGTTCTTCTCCAGCTTGAAGCGGGCGGTGATCTGGCTCGATTCGGTACGCGAACTCGAGGTCAAGACCTCGATGCCGTCGATGCCGGCGATCGAATCCTCCAGCGGCTTGGTGATCTGGCTTTCGATCACTTCGCTGGAAGCCCCCACCAGCCGAGTGCTGACCGTCACGACCGGCTCGTCGATGCGCGGATACTCGCGCAAGGAGAGGCGCCCGAAAGCCACGATGCCGACCAGGATCAGCAGCAGCGACATCACCGTCGCAAAGACAGGGCGACGGATAGAGATTTCGGAAATTCGCATCGCGGGCCTTTCAGCGGCTGGCCGCGCTGGCAGAGATGCCGGTGGCCGAGGAGGCTGCCGCACCGCGCGGAACGCCCTGCTTGTCGACGTCGATGATCTTCAAGACCTGACCCTCGCCGCGCATCAGCTTGGCCTGGCCGGCCGTCACCACGCGCTCACCGGCCTTCAAGCCCTCCAAAATTTCCACCTTGCCCGGCAAGCGCAGGCCCAGCTTGGCCTCGATGCGCTGGGCAGTCGGCGGCGCAGCGCCGTTTTCCAGCAGCTTGATCACATATTGCTTGCCGCCTTGCGGCACCAAGGCCTCCTCGGGCACCAGCAAGGCGTTTTGATGCACGGCCAACAACACCCGCACGCGGGCAAACAAGCCGGAGCGCAGCTCGGGCGTGCCGGCGGGCAACTTGGCCCGCACCAGCAATGAGCGGCCATTGGCATCGAGCTGCGTATCCAAGGCCGCAATCTGGGCCGTAAAGGACTTGCCTGGCAACGCGTCCAGCATCACTTCGACCTGTTGTCCCATCTTCAGGCGCGGCACAAAGCGCTCTGGCAGGCGGAAGTCCACCCACATCATGGAGCTGTCTTCGATGGTGACAAGATCACTGCCGTCCTTGACGTAGTCGCCCACATTGACGCTGCGAATACCCATCTCGCCGTCGAAAGGCGCGCGCACCTGCATGCGCAGCAGTTGCGCCTGGCTCAGCGCCACTTGCGCCTCGGCCACTTGCAAGACCGATTGCGCTTGCTCAACCGCACTGGCACTGACAAAACCCTGCGCCAGCAACTCGTTATTGCGCTTCAGGCTGGAGCGCGCAATGCTGGCCTGCGCCTGCGACTGCTGCAGCTGCGCCGCCTGCAAGCTGTCATCGAGTTGCACCAGCAACTGGCCCTGGCGCACGCGCTGACCATCGGTGAAGCCCAGTTTGACAATGCGCCCGCTGACCTCGGGCTTGAGCAAGGCCGACTGGCGCGCCTTCAAGGTGCCGACGGTCTGTGCGTCGTCGGGCAGCAAGACCGATTCGACCCTGCCCACCTCGACCGGTATCGGGCCGCTGGCTTCCTTGCCACCGGCTGCGCCCGGGGCCTTCGAGCCAGGTTTTGCATCTGGCTTCGCCTCAGGGGCTTGGGCGGTTTGCGCCTGAGCCGGCCGGTGCTGCCACCAATAAGCGGCGCCGCTCAGCCCAACAAGAGCCACAAGGGCCACCACGGTGTGAAATTTTCTGTGAACAGTCATGCGAGTCTCCGGTGCGCACTCTAGCGGCAGTCCACAGGCCTCGCCGAGCAAATGGCATGAAATACGTGTTTGAGGCCGTCAGCGACGACAAGCGTACGCACAACGCACAAATTTCAAATGAACTTGAACCTGAACCTGAACGCGAGCCTCAAGCAAAGTCAGCGCGGCCGCTCGGCAACCCTCAGCGAGAGACGCCGTTGACGCCTTGGTTGGCCAGCGCGTCGGCACGCTCGTTGCCAGGGTCGCCCGCATGCCCCTTGACCCAGCGCCATTCGACCTGATGCAGCTTGCGCAAAGCGTCCAGTCGCTGCCAGAGGTCGGCGTTCTTGACCGGCTTGTTATCGGCCGTCTTCCAGCCGCGCCGCTGCCAGCCGCCAATCCATTCGGTCATGCCCTTGCGGACATATTCGCTGTCGGTAAACACGGTGATGTCGCAAGTCCGCTTCAGAGAGGCCAAGGCCTCGATCACCGCGGTCAGCTCCATGCGGTTATTGGTCGTGTTGGCCTCGCCGCCGAACATTTCTTTCTCATGCCCACCGGCACTCAGCCATGCGCCCCAACCGCCGCGACCCGGATTGCCCTTGCACGCGCCGTCGGTGTAGATGACAACCACGGGCCTGGCGATCTTTGCTGCCGGTGCTGCCGAACCGGCCAATGTAGGGGAAGGAGTAACTGCTTGATTCATGGACCTTGTTCTTTATGTTGTTGCTGCACCGCGACCGCCGGTGCAGCGCTGCGCCTAGCGACACGCTTGCGCTCAAGCCCAATCAAGCGCATGCCGTGCACACGCTTGACCGCCTTGATGAAATAAACCGCCCCCAGCACCGGCCACCAGCGCCCGCCGATAGGCTCGACCCAGGCCCAGCGCTCCAGCCAAGCAGCCGAGCGCAAAGGCGGGCAATAACAGCCGAATTGCGCGGCCTCGACATCGAAACTGAGCAAACGCAACCAGTCGCGCAAGCGCCAGTAACCAATGAAATCACCGTCTTGCGGCAGATAAAGCCGAGGACCACCCGGCAGCACTTGACCCAGATTTTGCCTGAGCCCCCAAAGACTGGCCGGATTGAGCCCCAAAATCACCAAGCGACCTTCCGGCCGCAAGACCCGCTCCACCTCGCGCAGCGTTTGATGCGGGTCATGCGCCAACTCCAGCGTATGCGGCAAGACCACCAGATCCAAGCTGCCGCTCTCGAAGGGCAGGCTGTCAAACTCGCAGTGCAGGGCCACACCGGGGCCGGCCAGGGCACCGGCCTGGGCCTGCTCAGGTTGCTGGAGCGCAACCCAGCGATGCGGCATGCGGTTGCTGCGCAGCCCCGGCAGTTCGGGCAAACCCAGCTGCAAGGCATGAAAGCCGAACAGATCCACCACGGCCGCGTCCATTTGCGCTTGCTCCCAGGCCAGCAAATAGCGCCCGGGCGGGGTCTGCAGCCATGCGGCCAACTCTATAATCGCGGTTTCACTGGCCATGGACGTGAAATAGTGGGAACAGATCTGGGTTTGACTGCATGAAACTTGAGGCCATCGCTGCCTTTGCGGACAACTACATCTGGATGTTGCACGATGGAGCCGAAGCCCTCGTGGTCGACCCGGGTGACGCGGCCCCGGTACTTGACGCCTTGGCAGCGCGCTCGCTGCGTCTGGCTGGCATTCTAGTGACGCATCACCACGGCGACCATGTTGGCGGTCTGAGTGCCTTGCTGGCGCATCAGCAGGCGCCTGTTTTTGGGCCGGCGCATGAGCAGATGCCAGTTCCCATAACGTCCTGCCAAGACGGTGATAGCTTCCACCTGCTGGGCCAAGATTTTCGAGTCATCGACGTGCCCGGCCATACCGCCGGCCATATTGCCTTCTATCTGGAAAGCCCCAGCGACGGCGCCGCACCGCTGCTGTTCTGTGGCGACACCCTGTTCTCGGGCGGCTGCGGTCGATTGTTTGAAGGCACGCCGGCGCAGATGTTTGCCTCGCTGCAAAGCCTAGCGGCGCTGCCCGGCGCCAGCCGCGTTTGCTGCACGCATGAGTACACCTTGGCCAATTTGCGCTTTGCGCGCACGGTCGAGCCGGACAACCCCGAACTGGCGGCCTATCAGCAATGGTGCGAACAGCGCCGCAGTGAAGACCTGCCCACCCTGCCCTCCAGCTTGGCTCTGGAGTTGCAGATCAACCCCTTTTTGCGCTGCAGCGAGCCAGCCGTGATGGCGGCCGCTCAAGCGTTTTCAAACCAGACCCGGGTCTCTGACCCGGTCGCAGTGTTCACACAGCTGCGTCAATGGAAGAACGACTACCGATGAATAAAGTCCAGTTGCCAGCGCTGCTCAAGCGCTTGAGCGCTATCGTCATCGCCGGCTTGCTCAGCGCCTGCGCCAGCACCCCGCCGCAGCAAGACCTGAGCCCCAGCAGCGATCGCAATGCCTTGCCACGGGCCTGGAGCCCCACGGCCAGCGCGTCTGCGCAGCCTGCTGCATTTGCTGACACCGCCAAGCCAGCGGACAGCGCTCACCCCGTATTGGAAGACAGTCTTCAGCCGGGCGTCGCCATCGATCTGAACGAGGCGCGTGCCTCGGCCGACCTCTGGGTGCGCCTGCGCAGCGGCTTCGCCATGCCTGAGCTTGAAAACGACGGCGTACGCCGTGCCGAAACTTGGTACAGCAGCCGGCCCGATTATGTGCAACGCATGACTGAGCGCGGCGGCCGCTACCTGTTTCACATCATTGAAGAGGTCGAAAAGCGCGGCATGCCGACCGAGTTGGCGCTGCTGCCCTTTATCGAAAGTGCGTTCAACCCGCAAGCGATGTCCACCGCCAAGGCCTCAGGCATGTGGCAGTTCGTACCGGCCACGGGCCGAGATTTCGCCCTGAAGCAAAACATCTTCCGCGATGACAGGCGCGATGTGCTGGCCTCCACCCGCGCCGCGCTCGACTACCTGAGCCGCTTGAACAAGATGTTCGGTGGAGATTGGCAACTCGCTTTGGCGGCCTATAACTGGGGCCAGGGCAATGTGCAAAAAGCCATTGCCCGCAACCAAAAAGCCGGCCTGCCGACCGATTACGACAATCTGAAGATGCCGGACGAAACACGCTACTACCTGCCCAAGCTGCAGGCAGTCAAGAACATCGTGCTGGCGCCGCAAAAATTCAGCCTGAATCTGCCGGCTATGTCCAACCACCCCTACTTCCTCAGCGTGACGCTGGACCGCGATATCGACGTCGATCTGGCCGCGCGCTTGGCCGGCATGACGGTCGAGGAATTCAAGCAGTTCAACCCTCAGATGAACAAGCCAGTGATGCTGGCGGCCGTGACAGGCCAGATGCTGCTGCCTTACGACAACGCCAAGACTTTTGCCGAGGCCTTGGCCGCGCACCGCGGCCCGCTGGCGAGTTGGACCGCCTGGACCGTCACGCAGACGATGAGCCCAGCCGCTGCGGCCAAGCAAGTCGGCATGAGCGAAGCGCAGCTGCGCGAAATCAATAAGATTCCGCCGCGCATGCGGGTCTTGCAGGGCTCGACACTGCTTGTGCCGCGAGCGGCGCATCGCATCGAAGACGTGTCCGAGCATATGGCCGAGAACGCCTCGATCAACCTGGCCGCCGACACGCCGCCGCTGCGCCGCATCAGCGTCAAGGCCGGCAAGGCCGAAACGGTGGAGAGCTTGGCGAGCCGTTACCGCGTTAGCTCGGTGCAGGTGGCCGAGTGGAACAAGGTCGGGGTCAAGGCCAGCTTCAAGCCGGGCCAGACCGTGGTGATGTACCAAGCCTTCCCGACCAAGCGGCTTGCCATGGCCAAGCCCAGCAATGCAGCGGGCAAGCCCGGCCAAGCGGCCAAGTCGGCACCGGCGGCCAAGACCGGAGGCAAGCCCGGCGCAGCGCGCACGGTGGCAGCCAAATCGGGCGGCGGCGCATCGCCGACTTCCAGCAGCGCCGCCCGGCAGATGAGCAAACGCTGATTGAGCCGGGCTTGGCGCCGAGGTGGCGCGGTTTCTTGAGCGCCTAATTGGTTTGAACGCCTAATTGGCGCTGAAAAACAGCGCCACGCTGCAGATCACGCTGACCGCCCAGATGCCCGAGCGCAGGCTGGCCAGGTCGGCCAGATAGGCCGCAATATAGGCCACGCGGGCGGCAATAAAGCCCAGCGCCAGCGCGTCCACCAGGCCTTGTGGCGCGCTCATCTGCTGCGCCACCAAAACACCCGCGATGAACAGCGGCAAAGCCTCAAAACTGTTCGCCTGGGCGGCGTTGGCGCGCGCCTTGCGGCCCGTCAGTTGGGCCGCCCAAGCGCGCGGGTCGTGGTTGTCATAGCCACCCTCACGACGCGGCCGCCCGAAGCTGCCCGACTTGGCCAGACCGGCGCAGACAATCGGCAAGGCGCAGGCCAGCAAGATGCAATAGTTGGCAATCGTCATGAAAATCCTCTAAGTGGGTGAGGCAGGCGGCCAGCGCGTCAGCGCCGGTCGACCAAGGCATGGGCAATCGTGCCCAAATCAACATACTCCAATTCGCTGCCGACCGGCACGCCACGCGCCAAGCGGGTGGCACGGATGCCGCGCGAGCGCAGCGCTTCGCCCAAGACATGGGCCGTTGCCTCGCCCTCGGCCGTAAAGCTGCAAGCGAGGATCACTTCCGCCACCCCGGTTTCGGCCGCACGCAAGAGCAACTCCGCCGCCCCGATTTGCGCCGTGCCTACGCCGTCCAAGGGGCTGACCCGCCCCAGCAGCACAAAGTAATAACCACGGTAAGAGTTGGTGCGCTCAAGGGCCGCCTGATCGGCCGGCGACTCCACCACGCAAAGCAGCGCCGGGTCGCGGCTGACGTCGGCACAGATGCTGCAAATCTCGGTTTCGCTGAAGGTATGGCAGCGCCGGCAATGCCCGATTTGCTCGGCCGCCGCACGCAGCGCCAGGGACAGGCGCGCGGCACCGTCCCGGTCATGCTGCAAGAGGTGATAAGCCATGCGCTGAGCAGATTTCTGGCCCACGCCGGGCAGGCGCTTGAGCGCCTCGATCAGGGTTTCGAGTGCAGTCACCAATCAGCGCATCATCAAATGAAGTTCAAAACGGGAACTTCATGCCGGGCGGCATCGGCATGCCAGCGGTCAGCTTGCCCATTTTCTGCGCGCTGACTTCTTCGGCGCGGCGCACCGCATCATTGAAGGCCGCAGCGACCAGATCTTCCAACATGTCTTTGTCGTCCGCCAGCAGGCTGGGGTCGATGGTGACGCGTTTAACGTCGTTCTTACAGGTCATCACGACCTTCACCAAGCCCGCGCCCGACTGACCCTCGACCTCGACCTGCGCCAGTTCGTCCTGCGCTTTCTTCATATTGTCTTGCATCGCCTGAGCTTGTTTCATCAGACCTGCGAGTTGACCCTTCATCATCTTCGTACTCCTCTTTTTTCCAAAAAATTCAATGCGACCGGATCGAGCCCGGCACGATGCGCGCTGTTTTGAACTGGGCCAGCAACTGCTGTGCCAATGGGTCTTGAACCACGATCTGCTCGACCGCCCGCTGGCGCGCTTGCACTTGCGCGGCATCACGCAGCGCGGGCGAATCATGCGCCACGCCGGCCTCCAATTCAATCAGCACCGGGCGCTGCAAAAATGCCGCAAGCGCCGCCTGCAACTTGTCCTTGAGCGCCGGTTGGCGCAGGGATTCGCGCTCCACCCGCAAGCGCCACAACAAGGTTTCGCCCTGCTCTTCCACAGCGACACACTCCGACCTGACGGCCAATTCACGCGTCAAGGCCAGCAATCCCATGGGGCGAATTTGTTCGGCCCAGCGCTCGCCAAGCGGTGTTGGGTGCAGCGCCACATCGGCACCGGCAGTGGAGGCATAAGCCTGACCCTGCGACGACGCTTCGCCGTCGCCAACGTCCGCCGCTTCGTAAAACGATTCTTCTGCGCCGCCGCCTTCATCGTCGGCGGGTGGAGCATCCATCCAGGGCGGCATTTCGTCGCTCGCCTCGGGCGACGCAACAGCAGCGGGAGCGGATTTGGCCTCGACGGCCCGGGGGCGCAGCCGTGCACTGTGGCCGCCGGCCGCAGGTTCACGCGCCAGCAGGGCCGGCTTGACCGCAGGTGCAGTAAAGGGGGCCGTAAAAGGGGCAGCCGCAGGGGCTGCCGCCGAGGCCACCACAGGCGCGACGACAGGTACCACATGCACGCTCGGCGCTGCAGGCTCGGCCGCCTGGCCGACCTCGGCTACGGCATCATCAGGCGACTTTGGGCTGGGCACTGGCGTCGCTACCGGCGGCTGTTCAACGACCACTTTCGGCGCAAGGGCGGGTGAATGTGCGATTGAATGGGCGGCTTGAGGAGGTAGCGGCGCCCGCACCGTAGCTTGCGCCGCTTGCGGCCGCAGCAAAGGCGCGCTGGACGGCGCCGCCTGCGGCTTGGGCCTGCTGGGCTGTGCGCCGCTGGTGCCTACAGGCCGAAAGCTCAGCATCCGCAACAAGACCATCAACAGCCCCGCGTACTCGTCTGGCGCCAGGGCCAGCTCTTGGCGGCCATGCAGCGCCATGCTGTACATCAGCTGTATCTCATCGGCCGGCAGCAGCGCGGCCAAACGCTCGGCTTCAGCGGTGTCCGGGTCTTGCTCATCCAGGGCGCCCGGCGCGGCTTGCGCCACTGCCATTTGCTGCAGCAAGCCGGCCAAATCCTCCAGTGTGCCGGCAGCCGAAAGCCCCAGGCTGCGCAAACCATCGGCCTGTGCCACCACATCGACACCATTGGCCGCGATCAGAGCATCCAGGATCGCGATCACATGGCCGCGGTCCACGCTGCCCAGCATCTGCCGCACACCCTCTTCGACCAGACTGCCCGCACCGAAGGCAATGGCCTGGTCGGCCAAGGACAGCGCGTCGCGCATCGAACCACGTGCCGAGCGGCTCAAAAGCCGCAGGGCACCCGCGTCGGCCGGCACGTTTTCGGCCTGCAAGACTTGGCGCAGATGGCTCAGCACGGTTTGCGGTGCCATCGGGCGCAAGTTGAACTGCAAACAACGCGACAAAACGGTGACCGGCACTTTTTGCGGGTCGGTGGTGGCCAGCACAAACTTCAAATAGTCAGGCGGCTCCTCCAGCGTCTTCAACATCGCGTTGAAGGCGGTATTCGAGAGCATATGGACTTCGTCGATCATATAGACCTTGAAGCGACCCATCACCGGCTTGTAAACCGACTGATCCAGCAGCTGCGAAATCTCCTCGACACCCCGGTTCGAGGCCGCATCGAGTTCGATGTAGTCGACAAAGCGGCCCGCATCGATATCACGGCAGGCATCGCAGACTCCGCAAGGTGTGGCCGTGATGCCGCCCTGCCCATCGGCACCGGTGCAGTTCAGGCTCTTGGCCAGGATGCGCGAGACCGTGGTCTTGCCGACACCGCGTGTGCCGGTGAACAAATAGGCATGGTGCAGGCGCTGCTGCGTCAAGGCATTGGCCAAGGCCTGCACCACATGCTCCTGACCCACCAGCTCTTCAAAACTGTGGGGGCGATATTTGCGGGCGAGGACCTGGTAGCTCATGGGCGTGGATTCTACGGGCCTCTCAACAAGTCCCCGGGCGAGCTGGGTCTAGCGACCCAGCGGAAACAATCAGCGGCAGGCGCGCCGCGACACGCACAGAGTGACCGATAATCCCGCCCCATGAGCACGCACGAAGCCCCCTCCTCCGCCGACACCCTCAGCTACAGCCAAGCCGGTGTCAACTACGACTTGATCGATCCTTTGAAGATCAGCGCCCAGCGCGCAGCCGCCGCCACCGGCGCTCACCTCGGGGCGCACGGCTTCACCGAAGTGCTGGCCTCGCGCGGCGAATCGGCCTATGTGGTCGACGTTGGCCCGTTCTACATCGCCTCCATCGTCGAATGCCTGGGCACCAAGACCCTGGTCGCAGACGAAATGCGCGAGTTGACAGGCAAAAGCTATTACGACAGCATCGCGCAAGACACCATTGCGATGGCCGTCAACGACCTGATCACCGTCGGCGCCACGCCGCTGGTCGTGCAAGCCTACTGGGCCGCCGGCGGCTCGGACTGGTTCGGCGACAAGCAACGCGCACAAAGCCTGGTCGAAGGCTGGAAACGCGCCTGCGACACCTGCCAGGTCGCCTGGGGCGGTGGTGAGACCCCGGCTCTGGCCGGCATCGTCGAAGCCGGTCGTATCGACCTCGCCGCGTCTTGCACCGGCTTGATCAACCCGAAAGAACGGCTGTCGGTGGGCGACAAGCTCGGCGCCGGTGACGTCATCGTCTTGCTGGCCTCCAGCGGCATCCATGCCAATGGCCTGAGCCTGGCGCGCAAGTTGGTCGAGCGCCTGCCGCAAGGCTATCTGACCGAGATTGCCCCCGGCCTGACTTATGGCGACGCGCTGCTCGCGCCCACCACGCTGTACTCGCCGGTCACCGAGGCGCTGTTCAAGGCCGGCATCCTGCCGCATTACTGCGCCAACATCACCGGCCATGGCTGGCGCAAGCTGCTGCGCCATCAGGCTCAGTTCACTTACCGTATTCACAGCGTACCGCCCGTCACGCCGGTGCTGCGCTTCATGCAAGAGCAAGCCAAGCAAGACGACCGCGAAGCCTATTCCACGCTCAATATGGGCGCGGGTTTTGCGATCTTTGTGAAGGCCGAGGATGCGGCTCGCACGGTCGAAGTGGCCAAGGCCTGCGGCATCGACGCCATCATTGCCGGCCAGCTGGAAGAAGGCCCGAAACAGTTGCTGATCGAACCGCTGAACATACGCTTTAGCGACGACGATTTGCAGCTGCGCTGAGAGGCTGTTCAAGCCTTTTTGGAGCGGATTCCCAACAGCGAGCCAAAGCCCAGGCAAGGCATCGTTTACAATCCCCTCTGACGGGCCTCCTCGCATGGAAGCGCGGCCAACCGGGTCAGGTCGGGAACGAAGCAGCCCCAACCGTTGTGACCAGTGCCGGGGTAAGGCTCGTCAACCACCCCATAAGATCCAAGCCATTAAACCTGCCAACGAGCAGGTTTTTTGCTTTCTGGCCGGCCAGTCTTTCAGGTCAATCGTCATCGCCTGCCCGGACCAACATCTCTATGTATGTAGGCCTCTGCGCTGAACAAGCCCACCAGCGAGCAGGATGGATCGCACCTTCTCTTGATTGCCTCCATCTGCCAAGAACCCGTTGACCTGAAGAAAAAGCGATCGGCTAACGGGCATGCTGCTGCCCCAATGTGCAATATGCAAAGCAGCTCAGACCCGCCGATTTAGAAAACCTCTGCTGGCATGGCAGTTTTGACCTGTTCCACGGGCGCGCGGTCCAGCAAATTCATCGACATGGCCCGCGCAACCGCCTGCGCGCGGTTGGCGGCGTTGAGCTTGCGCAGGATTTTTTGCACATGGTTTTTGACCGTCAGCGCGCTGATGCCCAAGACCTGGCCGACCTGCTGATTGCTCATGCCCTCACGCAGCCAGGACAGAATCTGCCGTTCGCGCTCGGTGATGCCGGACTGGCGTGCACCGTTGACGGGGGTTGGCTGCGGCGCGGTATTGACCTCGCGTTCGACCACTTGCACGCGCTGCCAAGTGGCGTGAATATGCGGCATCATCAGCTCCAGATAGCTGCTGTGCTGCGGCGTTAGCTTGGCGTTTTGCAGTGCAAATACAAAGAAGCTCTCTATCTCGCTGGGCCGCTGCGGGCGCGACACGCCGTGCACCAGCAATTCGAGGATGCCGGCCGCGCGCAAACCTGCCAGCTGAGGCTGCAAGGCCTGACCCTCCAACTGCTCGACCGTCACTCGAACCGGCTTGCAACGCGCTTCCAGCCACAGACCTTGCAACTGCTGCATCAGCACACAGCGCGGCGCGGTCAGGCTCAGCAACACTTCGTCGGCGATCGTGACGTTGTTGAAGGCATCGAACACCAGCTCCCGCTGCGCACGCTGGTAGGCGCCACAGATGGCGACCTGGTGCGGGATCAGCAGTTGCAGATTGCTTTGCGTCCAGACGAAAAACTGGTAGCGGCGCCGCACGTCCAAAGACTGCTCGGCCGCACGCACAATGGCTTCAATATGGCTGTTGCTCAGCAGCACAGCGTCGTTCATTTCAGAGTTGTGCATGGTGAAGTTGACATAGGCGCGACGGGGGATAGAAAGAACGTTGGACCAACAGCACTTGGCTGCGGGTGGACTTTAGTGAGGCCAGATGACCGGGTGTTTAAAAATACAAATGGATATGAGCCGTTCGGATCATTTCGAGTCTGGTTTAGCCGGCCCGCAGCTGCGGGCCGCAAGCGTCCTAGGCCTTCAGGATGAGCCGGCAGCAGTAGCACAGGCTGCAACGCGAGCCCGCCTGATTGCCTTATTGCAGGCTCATTTGATGCCGGCTTTCAGGGTTCAAGCACCAGCCACCACACCAAACAAGGCCCCTGCTCCTGCGGTGACTGCCATGGCCACAGCCCCCCAGAACGCGACCCGCCAAGTGCCGCTCCAGATCGGCGCACCACCGGCATGGGCCGAGACAGCGCCCAAACCCGCCAGAAAAACCAGCGAAGAGGCCGATACCCAGACAATCAACGACGCCGACGAGGCCGTGGCGACGACTGCGATCGGCAGAGCCGCACCGACCGCGAAGCTGGCCGCCGAGGCCAGCGCGGCCTGAGTCGGACGCGCGGCAGTCGTGTCGGACAGGCCCAACTCGTCGCGGGCATGCGCGCCCAGCGCGTCTCGGGCCGTCAACTGTTTGGCGACCTGTTCGGCCAAGTCCTTGTCCAGACCACGGCCCACATAAATGCCCGTCAATTCGCGCAGCTCAGCGGCGGGGTCTTGCTCCAACTCGGCGCGCTCGCGCGCCAGATCAGCATGCTCGGTATCTTGCTGCGAATGAACAGAGACGAATTCGCCCGCCGCCATCGACATCGCGCCGGCGATCAGCCCCGACACACTGGTCAGCAAAATCAAGCGAGGCTCGGCACCGGCCGCGGCCACACCGAGTACCAGACTGGCGGTCGAGACGATGCCGTCATTGGCGCCCAGCACGGCGGCGCGCAGCCAGCCAATGCGCTCGCTGCGGTGATTTTCAGTATGACGGCGCATTGCTCGGCCTCCGTAAATATAAGTAGTTAGGACATTGCCGGGACTATTCGTGCCGCAGCGCTTCGATAGGATCCATGCGCGCCGCACGGCGCGCTGGAAAGTAGCCAAACACCACGCCGATGGCGGCCGAGAACAGCAGCGAGAGCAGATTGATGGCGGGATCAAAGGTATAGGGCACGCCCATCACGCCCGACAGCACATAGGACGCCGCCGTGGCGATGATGACGCCGATCAGCCCGCCCAGCGCCGACAGCACCACCGCCTCGATCAGGAACTGCAGCAGCACCTCACTTTCCAGCGCGCCCACGGCCAGGCGCAGGCCAATCTCGCGCGTGCGTTCGGTGACGCTGACCAGCATGATGTTCATGATGCCAATGCCGCCCACCAGCAGGCTGACCGCCGCCACCGCACCGAGCAAGCTGGTCAGCACGCCCATGGTGCTGGACAGGGTCTCGGCGAGTTGCTGGGTGTCGAAGATATTGAAGTTGTCGTCGTCGCTGTCCGCCAGGTGGCGACGCTCCCGCAGCAGTTGGCGCAAGCTGGCTTTGAGCGGCGCGCTGTCGCTGCCGTCTTGCATGGACACCAGCAAGACGCCGACCTTGCGGCTGCCGGTGACGCGGCGCTGCAGCGTATGCAGTGGCAAGAGCACGGTGTCGTCCTGGTCACCCATGCCGCCTTGCCCCTTGGGGACCAGGATGCCGACGACCTCGCAGGAAAAGTTCTTCACGCGCAACTGCTGACCCAGCCCTGTTTGGCCGACCGTGGCGCCCCAGAGTTCGCGCCGCACCGTCTCGCCGATGATGCACACGGCCGCGCCCGACAACTGCTCATCGGGCGCAAACAGCCGCCCACTGGCGAGCTGCCAATTGCCGGTCTCGAACCAGGCGTTGCTGCTGCCGACGACGGTAGTGGCCCAGTTGCGCCCATTCGCCACCACGGTGGCGCTGGAGCGGCCCTGCGGCGCGACGGCCGCCACGCCGCCGATCTGGGCTGAGATCGCCTCGCCATCGGCTTCGACAAACTGCGGCACGCCACCACCACCGCCGCCACCGCCTATGCGCTGGCCCGGGCTGACCATCAGCAAATTGGTGCCCAGGCTGGTGATCTTCTGCTCGATCGCCTGGGTGGCGCCATTGCCCAGGGTCACCATGGTGATGACGGCGCTGACGCCGATGACGATGCCCAGCACGGTCAGAAACGAGCGCAGCACATTGCGCCGCACCGAGCGCAAAGCAAGCATGAAGACGCTGAACAGCATCAGACGGTCTCCACGGCGCTCAGAGCCGGCGCGGCGGTCGTCGGGTTCGGATTGAGCACATCTTTGGCGATGCGGCCATCGACAAACGTCACCATGCGCCGCGCGTAGGCCGCCATATCGGGCTCATGCGTCACCATCAATACGGTGATGCCGTGATCTCGGTTCAGCGCCATCAGCAAGCCCATGATTTCGTGGCTGCGCTGCGTGTCCAAATTGCCGGTGGGCTCGTCGGCCAACACCACAGCGGGCTGGGTAACGATGGCGCGCGCGATCGCCACGCGCTGCTGCTGGCCGCCCGACAGCTCGCCCGGCGTGTGCTGCTCCCAGCCCGCCAGCCCCACATCGGCCAAGGCCTTGGCGGCCGCGCTGCGGCGCGCGGCCGCGCTGTCACCCCGGTACAGCAGCGGCAGCTCGACATTCTCTTGCGCCGAGGTGCGCGCCAGCAGGTTGAAGCCCTGAAACACAAAGCCCAGATAGCGCCGGCGCAGCCGCGCGCGCTGGTCGCGCGACAGCGCTTCGACATGCGCGCCCTTGAACAAATACTGGCCGCTGCTGGGCGTATCCAGGCAGCCCAGGATGTTCATGGCGGTGGACTTGCCCGAGCCACTCGGCCCCATGATGGCGACAAACTCGCCGGCCGCGATGTCCAGGTCTATGCCCTTCAGCGCCAACAGCTCGGCCGCACCGCTGCCATAGCGTTTGCTGACGCCGCGCAATTGGATCAATTGCTCGCTCAAGTGCTCGTTCACTTGGCGCTCGCCGTCTGCTGCGCGGTGATGACCCGCATGCCGACCTTCAGCTCGCCGCCAACAATCTCGGTCATGTGGCCGTCGCTGATGCCGGGCACCACGGCCACGGCCTTGGGCGCGCCGCCGCTGATGGCCACGCCTTCGGCATCAAGCGGCAAGACCCAGACCTGGCGCGCCGCTGCCGTGCTGGCGCCATCAGCCGCGCCCCGGCGCCGGCTCTCGGTCTTGGGCGGGCCGAAGGCAATGCCGGACGCAATGCCCTTCTTCGCGACGGCGGCTGCCGTGCTGGGCGCATAACGCAAAGCCGCATTGGGCACCAGCAGCACATCTTTGCGCTGGGTGGCGACGATGGTGGCCGTGGCCGTCATGCCCGGGCGTAGGCTCAGGTCGGCGTTGTCCACATCGAGGTAAGTCAGGTAGGTGACGACGTTGTCGGTGATGGTCGAGCCAAAACCGACCCGCGTGATGCGCGCCGGAAACGGCCGGCTCGGGTAGGCGCTGACCGTGAACACCGCTGTTTGGCCGACCTTGACCGCGCCCACATCGGCCTCGTCCACATAGACCCACAGGCGCAGCCGGGCCAGGTCTTCGGCCACGACGAACAGGGTCACGGCCTGCAGCGAGGCCGCCACTGCATTGCCCGGCTCGACCGCGCGGGTCAGCACCACACCGTCGGCCGGCGCGGCAATCGAAGCTTTGGAGAGATTGATCTGGTCGGTGGACAAGGCGGCCAAGGCATCGCTGATGCCGGCCTTCGCGCTGCCCTGGTCGGCGATGGCGCGGGCCAGCGTGGCGCTGCCGCTGTCGAGTTCGGCCTTGGACGGCACCTTGCCACCGGACAGCCGCGCCACTTCTTCCAGGCGCCCCAGCGCGGCGCGGGCTTCGGCGACGGTTGCACCGGTCTGTTCGAGGCGGGAGTGCGCGGCCGCCAGGGTCGCTTGTGAGCGCTGGATCTGGCCGCGCAGCTTGGCGGTGTCCAGCACCACCAGCACCTGGCCCTTTTTGATACGGTCATTGACATCGACATTGACCTTCAACACCGTACCGGACAGCTCGCTGCCGATATTGATGGAGCGCGTTGGTTGCACCGTGCCATTGGCGGTCACGCTGAGCGTGAGGTCTCCGCGCGTGACCGGCGCGGTGCTGTAGCTGGGCGCGGCCTTGGCAGCGCGCCCCATCAGCCACCAGCCCAGGCCTGCCGCCGCCAGCAGCGCGGCCCCAACGGCGATCCACAGCCAGCGGCGGCGGTACCAGGGCAGCGCAGCCGGCTCACCCAGCAGCGTGTTCATGTCGGCGCCGGGCACGGCGGTCGACACGGGCGGGATCGTCGCTGCGGTCGGCGGATCCACCGCTGGGCTGGCTGCGTTCATCTGTTCTGGGTTCCCGCTGTGGGCGACCAACCGCCCCCTAAGGCCGTGAACAAGCGCACCTGATCACTGCCGACATCGGCGCTGGCACGAGCCACGCCGTCCTGAGTTGCAAATAGCGTGCGCTGGGTTTCCAGCACGGTTTGAAAATCGATCAGGCCGCTGCCGTAGCGCTGGCGCGCCAGCAGGGCGGCATTGTTGGCCGCGTCGGCGGCCAAGCGCAGGCTGTCAAGCCGCTGCCGGTCGCCACGCAAGGCCTCCAGGGCATCTTCCACCTGCTGCAACGCGCTGAGCACAGCGGCGCGATATTGATGTTGCGCCTGAGTCAGGGCCGCCTGCTGTACCCGCACCTGGGCATTCAAAGCACCGCCATCAAAGATCGGCAAGCTCACGCTGGCCAAGAGACTGCCGAGCACCGCGCTGCTGTTGCCGAGCGCGCCGACTGAGACCGCACTCAAGCCCAGCGAACCACCGATGGCAAAGCTGGGCAAACGCAGCGCCTGCGCCTGGCCCTCGCGCGCCAGCGCGGCCGCCACCTGAAATTCGGCGGCACGCACATCGGCGCGTTGACGCAAGGTCTCGGCCGGGACGTTCAAGCTCAGACCCTCGCGCGCCTGCGGCACGGTGGGCGCCAGCCGGGCGTCCACGAGCGCTGGCAGCGCAGCGGGTGCTTGGCCCGTCAAGACCGCCAAAGCATGCTGGGTTTGCACAGCACTGGTCTGGAGCAGGGGCAGCAGCGCCCGGTTCTGCTCGACGGCGGCGCGCGCCTGCTCGGCCTCCAGCGCGGTGACCAAGCCCGCTTGCTGGCGCCACAGCGTGATCCGCAGCGTCTCCTCTTGGCTGGCGAGATTCTCGCCAGCGATCACGCTGCGCACCTGGGTCGTGCGCAGCAAGATGTAGTTCAGCGCGACTTCCGCAGCGATCTGCACCTGCATATCGCCCAGGCTGGACTGACTCGCTCCAACAAGCGCTTCGCTTGCGTCCACGCCGGCGCGGCGGGCGCCGAACAGATCGATCTGCCAGCTGGCATCGCCGCCGAGTTGAAACCTATTGCCGCTGCTATGGCCGCCCAGCGTGCCGCGCTGCGCCGAAGCGGAGCCGTCAAGTTGGGGCCACAGGGCTGCGGCGGCCACATCTCGCAAGGCCTGCGCCTGACGCAGCGAAGCGCGGGCCACTTGCACGCTGGTATTGGCCAGCATCGCCTGACCGACCAGCAGTTCCAGCTGCGCATCGTCAAAACGCTGCCACCAAGCCACCAGCGAAGCCGTGCTGACCCTTGACTCGCCCGGGCCAGGCGCATAGGCCCCTGACCAGGCTAGCGGGGTCGCAAGCTTGGCCGCCGCGCCTTCATCAATGGGAGGCAAGGCCGCGCAAGCCACGAGTGCGCCCAGCAGGCCGATCGAGATAAGTCGCCTCGCCATTGCTCAGGCAAGCGACGCGAAAGCGAGGCGAGCTAACTTGCTGTTTGTGCTTGGCATGATTCAAGACCTCTGGTGATGCCACCACCGTTAACAGCCGGTGGCGGTTCGATGAGCCGTTTTTAAGGGTTTTCGGCGGCGGCGTCTGTTCGACAGCGCACACGCGACAGCGGCGACAAGGCAGACCCTTGCGCACATGAGCAGCAGATATCGCGGCGAAGCGGGCTGCACAGGCTTATGCTGAGCGATGAATGATCGAATCAAGCAAATCCTGGCCCAGATGGCCGAACTCGAAGCGGAGCTGCACAGCGCCGTCCATGATCAGGAAAGCCGGATGTTCTTCCAGATCAAAGGCAAGCGCGTCGAGTTTGAGCGTTCGGTCCGGCAAGCGCATCGCAAGCTCAAGACCAATTTCTTCCGCTGGCTGGTGACGAACCGGCCACAAAACCTGATCACCGGGCCGCTGATCTACGGCATGGTGATCCCGCTGCTGCTGCTCGATGCCTGCGTCAGCTTCTACCAATGGGCCTGCTTTCCCATCTACGGCATCAGCAAGGTGCGCCGCAGCGACTACCTGGTGTTTGACCGCCACCAGTTGGGCTACCTGAATTTCATCGAGAAATTCCACTGCACCTATTGCGAATATGGCAATGGCTTGATGGGCTATATGGCCGAGATCCTGGCGCGCACGGAACAGTATTTCTGCCCGATCAAACACGCCCACAAGATCCTCGGCACGCACTCGCGCTACAACCGTTTCCTGGACTACGGCGAGGCGGACGCCTACGAGGCCAAGCTGGAGGAATACCGGGTGGCGCTGGGTAAACTCAAGTAAGTACTTGGCCGAATCCGTGACTTGCAATCACGCATGCTGACCAAGACCTACTGCACGGCGCGCGTGATAGGGCACAAATTCATCGGCAGTTTCCTGAGCCCGCGCCACCTGCAGCACAGCGTCCAGATCCGACCTCAGCATATCGACGGGGCTGTGTCCTTCAAGTTGCGCGTTAGCGGCCGCAAACCAAGCCGCCAAGGCCCAGCCTGACCAAACCGTCGGCAGCTCGGCGCGCACGGCTTGTGCCGCCGCATTCAAGGCCAGGTCATTCGCTTCGAACTGGAACATCGGGATCCACAGACTGGCGCGCCATTCAAAACCAAAGACCTGGCCGGTGTAGATCCGTTGGGCCAGGCTGGTGGCCGGGCCAGGCTGATGTTCCTCCAGCAAGCGCGCCACGATCTCAGCCGGCGCCGTGCCGCCGGTTGCGCGGAAAGCCTCGAGCAAGGCGATGAAACCGCGCCCGCTGGGCACTTCGAGATCGGCGGCCTGCGGGCCTGCGGAGGCCGGCAAGAACGCGCTGACGCTGGCGCGGCTCATCGTGCGCCCTTGTGGTCTTTTTGACCGGTGTTCTTGTGCCGGCCCAAAACCTCGTTCGGTTCGCTCGGTTGGGTCAGGGCAGCCGGCCCGCTCTGCCCTGACTGCGGCTTGCTGGAGGCCTTTGATTGCAGCAGATTCGCAGGGCGCCCGGGCACAGGTGAGAGCCAGGGGCTTTGGTACTTTTTGTTCATCAAGAACTCCAATCAAAGGTTGAGGCGAACAGCTTTGGAAACTGCAGCGTAATCAGAGCCTGCTCCTTCGACTGTGCGACAGCGCACATGGTCCGAACAAGCCTGCCATGCCCCCCTAACTTCAAATTCGTTCAGCGTGCGCTGTCGCACAGAAAGGCCCTGTTGGCGCGCGCATGCTGAAGCTTCCTTAACGACCTGGATGAAGCAAGATGAAAACTGATTCACAACTGCAGCAAGACGTGATGGCCGAACTGAAGTGGGAGCCTTCTGTGCATGCAGCGCAGATCGGCGTCGAAGTCAAAGACGGCGTAGTGACGCTGGCCGGAGAGGTCAGCAGCTACACCGAGAAGCTCAATGCCGAACGTGCCGCGCAACGCGTGCAAGGCGTCAAGGCGCTGGCGGTAGACATGACGATCAAACTGTCACAGCTCGGCAAGCGCACCGATGCCGACATCGCCGGCTCGGCCCGCAATATCTTGAGCTGGACGAGCTCGCTGCCGACCGACGCGGTCAAGGTGCTGGTCGAAGGTGGCTGGCTGACCTTGTCCGGCGATGTGGAGTGGCAATTCCAGCGTCAGGACGCTGCCGACAGCGTGCGCTACCTGTTGGGTGTGATTGGGGTCAGCAACCAGATCGCCATCAAGCCCTCGCTATCGGCCACGGTCGTCAAATCGGACATCGAGGCCGCGCTCAAGCGCCGCGCCATGGCGGATGCCAAGACCATTGCCGTCGAGGTCAAAGGCGCCGATGTGACCCTGACCGGCACCGTGCACAGCTGGGCCGAACGAGACCTCGCCACGCGCTCCGCCTGGAGCAGCGCCGGCGTGCGCAATGTCGTCGACAAAATGAACCTCGTCTAGGCGAGCAGACCACGGACGAGGTACTGGGCATGAACATCACGACACATCGCGCGCGCATCACCGGCCCCGTTTCTTATACGGCCGGCAGAGGTAGAAAGCAGAACATTCCCATCGGCCCCTGCTTGGTGGAAAGCCTGGGCGGGCGCTCCATCGACATCATCTGGGGCACGCGGGGGCAGAGTTCCGTGGCTTTGCCGATCGAAGACATCGAAGCCGCCCAAGATCATGGCCATCTGGTGCTGTTGGACTGAGCCAGCAGCGTTGCGACTTCAGGCCTGCCGCGCGAGCGGCTCGGCGAACGAATTTTCGTGCCAAGGATGGATCTGGTCACCATGGTTCAGACCCTGTGCCACCACATCTCCGCAGGCGTCAAGTAGGCCCTAGAAGCTGCTGAGCACAGGCCGCGTTCGAACGGCCTGTGCTAGCCGCGAGTAGAGGAGATTTCCCTGGTCGCCTGGCTCGGCGCTGCCGGAGCGGAGTGCGGGTATTGAGCGCTCGTCACGCCGCCTCTCCCGGTTTGATCGCCCCCACCGTCTGCGACAGCAGCAACTGCTGATCGGCATGCAAACCCATGGCCTGCGACAAAGCCGTGCGGTCAAACCAGGCGCGTATCACGGTGGCCAAGCCCTCCGAGGCGCAAAACAGATAGACGTTTTGCGCCATCGCACCGGCTGCCGCGAAGGCATAGGCCTCGCGCTGCGCCGCCGGCACCAGCTTCATGCGCGAGTGGTCGGCCACAAAAACCAGATCCAGCGGCGCGCTGTCCACAAAGTCCTGCTGGCCGGTGACCCGGCGCACATCGCTGGCCACGACCAAGCTGAGCTGATGCTCGTGCGGCTCGTAAAGAAACAAGCCTTGCGGCATCGCCACATAGAGCAGCACTTCCTGCGAGTTCATCGCGCTGGGTGTGGTGCGGCCACCGTCAACATGGCGGTTGATGCCGGCCGCCGCCCACAGCAAATCGGACAACTGCTGCTCGGGCAAGGGCTCGGGCGCGAACTCGCGCCGCGATTGCCGGCTCGCGAGCGCCGCAATCAGCGGCATGCCGCCGGTGAGCGAGGGCGGCGGCAAGGCCTGCCGCGCGACTGCATCGCCTATTGGTGGCAAGGGCTTGAGCTTTCCCATCAGGCCCAAGGCGAGTTTGGTAAGGGTGTTCATATCTTGCTGCTCAGCCAAGCCGGTCCATATCGTGAACCTCGCGTTCGTGGGTTGCGGGGCCATCCATCACAATGGTCGCCCGCCCGCCGTCATAGTCTGCCACCACGAACTGACGCTCCGGGACATGACCGTGCAATGAAGGGAACAACGCGAACACACGGTCGCCCGCGCTGAGGGCCTCGACCGCCGCGAGCACAGGTGCCTCAACCTCGGGCGCAGCCCAGACATTCCGCTCGGTATCCACCTGCCCCCAGAGCACGGAGGTGATGCGCCCGCCCGCGTCCAAGCCGACCTTGGACACCGCAAAGGTCTTCATGCCGCCACCGGCGAATAGCCGGCCCGCTTGATTGCGTCGCTTAACTCCCGGGCGCTGGCGCGGCTAGGTTCAATCTCGACCGTGAAGGTGGCCATATCCACCCGCACCAGCGCGCCGTGATCGGTTTCTTTAAGCGCCTTGGTGATGGCACCGGCGCAGCGAGCACAGCTCATATCACTGACTTGAAAGGCGATCATGATGGGCAGATCCTTGCGGTTTGGGAGGGCGGGATGTTCGAATTCATGCACTGATCTTGCGCGTTCGAGCGCGTGCCTTCTGTTCGTTGCCGCACCCAAGAGCGCCCTTGACGTCAACTCGCTCGCCTCGATTCCACCGGTCTTCAAAACTTTTCAGATCACCAGCAATCCCGCGGCTTTGACCAAACGGGACGCCAAGCACGACAAGGCGGACAAGAATCCGCTGAACATTCCGGAACTGCGGGCCTATTGGAATCTGATCAAGACTGCGCCAGGGATCAAAGGTGCTGCGCTTCGACTGCATTTATGGTCGGGCGGGCAGCGGGTTGACCAAATTTCCAAGCTCAAGAAGAGAGATGTCTCTGAGGCCAGCTTCACGATCTATGACAACAAGGGTCGCCCCGGCCAAGGACCTCGGCGCCACACACTTCCGATGACGCCCCAGATCAAGGCCGCGATATCCGAATTGAAGCCAGACGGTGAGTTCGTGCCGTCGAACAAAAAAAGGCAAAACGCCGGTTAGCGCCATGACACGAAGCAATTGGTCGCAAGAACTCGCAACCGGCATCGATGGATTCCAACTCAAGCGTGTCAGGTCCGGCGTGGGAACGGCCCTTGCGTCGAAACAAGTCAGCAAAGACATTCGAGGCCAATTGCAGTCCCATGGTTTGTCAGGCGTTCAAGCCCGGCACTACGACGACCATGACTATCTCCCAGAAAAACGAGCCGCTTTGGAAACACTGTTCGAGTTGCTTCAGGCCACGCCGACCTAGTCGATCCAGGGAGCACAGCAACTTGCAAATCCTGGGCCGGGTCGGCGCAGATGCTTGACGCGGGCTGCATGGGTCTGTGCGCCCTCTTTCCCTAAGACTTCTGGAACAATTTTTAACCACACAGACTGTCAGAAAATATTGAAAAATTCTGACACTATTTCATCAAGACCATGCCAACCCTCGCCCATCAGATTCTTGAATACGCAGCCCAGTTGCCAGAAGGAGCACCGTTGGTCGCCAAGGGGCTATTGCACCTGAGCGAACGCGCAGCGGTGGATCAAGCGCTGTCGAGGTTGGTCAAGCGAGCGGCTTTGCTGCGTGCTGGTCGGGGCGTTTACGCCCTGCCCGTGGTGAACCGGTTTGACGCGCGCGCGCCCTCTTCCGCCAAGATGGTTGAAGGGATGGCGCTTCAACGCGGCGAGACCATCGTGTCGCATGGCGCCGGCGCTGCCAATGCATTGGGGTTGACGACACAGGTGCCAATGCGGGCGATCTATCTCACATCGGGACGCAGCCGCAGTCTGAAGTTGGGCGCCCAGGTGATCGAACTTCGGCATGCTCCGGCGTGGCAGCAGATCTTGCCCTGGCAAGCCGCTGGCGATGTAATTCGCGCCTTGGCCTGGCTCGGGCCAGAAAAGGCTGGCATGGCGATCTCGACCCTGCGCGCGCCTCCTCCCCGTTGAACTGAATGAAGTCGCCTCGACCAGGGCTCGCTTGCCAACCTAGATGGCCCAGGAGGTCAGCGCCCTGCTGCCGCACGCAAGCAGCCCAAGCGCCTGACTGAATGACTGATTTCTTCCAACTCTCTGACGCTGATCGGCGCGACGCGCTTGACCTGGCCGCCAACGCGTCAGGGCGCCCGCCCCATCTACTTGAAAAGGACATCTGGGTTGCCTGGTCCTTGCGGGAGCTTTACGCCGGGCCGTATGCCGAGCACCTGGTTTTCAATGGCGGCACATCCTTGTCCAAGGCCTACGGCGTCATTCGTCGCTTCTTGGAAGATGTGGACCTAACCTACAACATACGCAGCATCGCTGGTGACCTGACCGGCGATGCGCACACGCCGCTGCCGGCCACCAAAAGCCAGGAAAAGAAATGGAGCAAGGAAATCCGAGCAAGGCTGTCGGACTGGGTCAGCAAGGAGATCACGCCGCGCCTCCAACAAGCCTTGGAGCAACATGGCTTGCCGGCGCGAATTTCGCGGAGGTGAGCGCTTCGCTCATCATTGGCATGACCTGACCCGATTAGACGCCGCCGGCTTCGCGGATGCCGCCATCGCCGACCTATCCTTGGCACAGGCCGTTGCCAATCACAAGAGTGTTTTCTTTGCCGAAAAGGCCGCGACTGGCGATATGGTCAACTACCACGCGGCGGTTTCCGGCGGCATTCAACTCGTGCCCGGGGCAGACGCGATGTCGAAGCTAGCCGCAGACTACCATCTGATGGTTGATGACGGCCTATTGCTCGACGACGCAGAGTCTTTCGAGTACTTAATGGTTCGTTGCAGAACTCTGCAACAAAAGATCAACTCAAATCGACCCGACGCTTGAAAGCCCCGCCCGAATAGACACTGGCCATTCGTCCGGTTCTAGCGTCGAACTATTCATAACGGGGCACTGTGCAAGTGCCCACAGCGGCTTTTTCCTTGGCAGCTGATGCCATGAAGACGACTGTTGGGCCTAACCTTGTTTTTCGCCGCATGGTGGCAACGCCGACCTGACCTTGCCAAGGTCATTTCGACCTTCGCTGGAGTCAGCATTCTGCTGCAGTGCGCGGGGGTCGATCAAGCCTTTACGGAGGCCTCCTGCCGTAACTCCCGACTCGATCGGGCGCTTGAACTTCCATTCGCGGTAGAAAGTTTTGCCATTGAAATCCGGGAAGCGGCCGTCAAAGCCGGCAATCTTGAGCGGTTTGCCGCAGGACAGGCTAAACACAGCAATGATGGCGCCGTCATCCGAATCCCGTTCAAGCCCCCAGTCATTGCCACCCGTCATAGGATCGACAAAGATCTTGCGAAGATGCCGCACCGTACCTGGAAAGCGCGGATCACGCAGCAAGTCCTGCAGCGAGGGCGGCGCGTCTGCCTGCCCTGCCGGCGTGGCACGGGCATAGCTGGCCAGCGCTTGGCTGAAGGCCGCACCGGTTTCGAGCAAGGCTTGCTCAGCTACGCGCCTATGCTGGGCGGCGGCCAGCTTCACACTTGCAGCGCCCACGAGGCCGAATACCGCCACCAGGATCAGCACGCCGAGGTAACTAAAACCTTCAGCGGCGCGCTTCCTTGCCATCAACGCATGCATCACATATCGGCAAAGCGCCGGCCGTTGTTGGCGCTGCCCGGCGCACCGCTGCGGATGTTGTACACCCGGCCGCGGACACCAGGAGCCGGCGCAACAAGGATCCAGGTCTGGGAGCTCTCGGTGACAGGATCAATCGGCAGGGCACGCAGGTATTGCTTCTCCACCAACTGCTCCAGTGAATCAGGATATTGCCCGGTGTCGCCATAGTAGTGATCGATGACTTCGCGTGTCACACGCAGGTTTTCCGCCAGCACGGTTTCGCTCGCCTTGTCCAGACTCTTGAAATAGCGCGGCATGGCCAAGGTCAGCAGCGAAGCAATGATGGCCAGCACCACCAATAGTTCAATCAGGGTGAAACCCAGGAACGCTGCACGCCGTCGACTGGATCTAACGTCAAACCTAAGTGGATTTTTCATGTCACCATTTCCAGTAAGGCGCGCCGTTCAAGCCGACCTTGTTCGATAGCGAATAGACATCAAACACGTCGCCCCCCTCGCGCGGCTGTGCGGCGTCGCTGTCGTAGCTGCGCTTGCCCCAGCTGTCGATCGGCGAGACGGCGGTGTTCGTCTGCATTGGATCGCGTGGCACACGACGCAGAAAATAGATCTTGCGGTGCTTGGCGTCACGAAGATCCGGCACGCCGGCTACCAGCACCTCGAGCGAAGGCGGGTAGGAGGAGCCACCGGCCGGTTTGGCGATTCGCCCCTCGTCCACAGCTCGCCGATAGTCATCCAGGGCGCGACGAATGTCGATCAGGGAGCGAGTCAATTCCTGTTCATGGCTGCGCTGGATGATCAGTTGACTGACCGGCGTCAGCATGCCGGCAAGAATGCCCATGATGGCAAGCGTGATCAATAGTTCGACCAGGGAGAAGCCCGCACTGCCGCGCAGGCTTCTTTCAGTCGCGAACTTGATGGGGCGCCGGATCATTCCACCGACCTATTGCGCAGAGGCGCCTGATGCGACGCCGGAAGTCTTGCCGACCGCCGCCGGATCTTTGTCCGGAACAATCGGCGCTGGGCTCGCGGCTGGCGGCACCACCGTAAGGGTCGGCCGACGCCGCAAACTGCCCTCTGTGCCACTGCTGAACTCGGCCACTTCGCCCACGGGTCGCTGGATATTGCGGATCAAACGGGGCGTGATGGAGAACACGATCTCGGTCTTCTTGCCGTCGTTCAGGCCGCTACCGAACAAGCGGCCAGCCAAGGGCAAATCACCCAGGCCAGGCACTTTGTTCGCCGTGCGTCGGTCCACATCGTTGATCAGCCCGGCCAGCACTTGGTTCTCACCGTCTTTTAGCCTCAGCATCGTGTTCACGGAACGCGTGCCAATGTTGTACGTGGTTGTGCCCTGCTTGCTGGTCTGGTAGCCAATGATGTTGCTGACTTCCAAAGTCATCTTGATCGTCACATCGTTGTCGACATAGATGAAAGGCTCGAGATTCAAGGTCAGGCCCACATCCAGGTAAGTGGCGGACTCACTCACAATGCCGGTGGCGATCACCGAGGTGGTGATCGACGGAACCTTCTCGCCGATCACAATCTTGGCCTTCTCGCGATTGAGCACGCGGATCCGCGGGTTCGCTAGCAAATTCGTATCACCATCGACCTTGCGTGCGTTGATTTTCAGCGGGTCAATGGTCGCCCCTACTGTCTCTTTGCTCAAACCACGCAGGTCTGCGAGCGTCAGCGGGCCGTAGCCCCCTGCCAAAGGAGTCAGCGTCAAGCTGGAGGGCCAGGCCACTCCGAGCTCGGTCAAGCGGTCACGCGCCACCTCCAGAATTTCCACTTCCAGCATCACTTCCGGCTCTGGCACATCCTGCAGCGCAACCAACTTCTCTGCCAGTCGAACCGCATCCGGGCTGTCGCGCAGAATCACCATATTGAGCTTTTCGTCAATCACCACGTCGCGCGACTTGACCATGGTCTTGATCAATTCGCCGACGAATTTTGCGTTGGCATTGGCCAGCACAAAGGTCTTGACGACCAACTCCTGATAGTCCTTCAATTTGCCAGCGTTATTGGGAAATACCAGGATCGTGTTCGCATCCAGCGCCTGCTGCTCAAGCTGCCCCGTCAGAAGCACATAGTGGATCGCCGCCTCTACCGAACTATTGGTCAGCGAAATCGAAGCCCGCTGGTCAAGCTTGACGTCTTTGTCGAACAGGATGTTGAGCCCCGAGCTGCGGGCAATGACATCGAAAACCTGCTTGATGGTTGCATCTTTGAAATCGATGCTGAGTGGCTTCAGCTTGGCCAAAGCCAAGCTGGTTTGGGCCTGCTTGGCCTCTTCTTTTGCCGTGATCGCCCCCAACAGTTCGCGGGCCTTGTCATTACGCGGATTTTCTTCCAGCACGCTTCTCACCGTATCACGCGCGCGGTCAAGCTTGCGCTCCTCCATGTCATGTGCGGCCTGACTCAGTATCCGCTCATGGCGCGCGTCACGTTCCATGGTTTGCATGCCGCTGAGTGCCTGCGCGTTGGCCGGATCAATCTCCAGCACGCGTTTGTAGTGAAGCTCAGCTTCACTGCGCTGACGCGCCGCTTGGGCTTGGCTGCCCTGTTGCAGGTGAGTCGCCAGCACTTTTTGGCGCGCCAGCAGATAGGCGTTGCGGTATTCAAGATTCTCGGGATCCAGCGTCTGGGCCTCTTGAAATTTTCCCAGAGCGGCATCGGCACGGTTGTCTGCCTGCAGGGACTTGGCCTCCCGGTAATTCAGATTGGCTGCACATGCGCCGAGCAAGCCGGCGGCGAGCAGGGCCAGCAAGGAGCCAGCGAATCTGCGACCGATATGACGAACTACAACAGCTGGGCGGGCGGATGGGGAGATAGCAAAAATGGACATCAGTCGGTGCCTCGAATGGCGAGCTGTTGGATTTGATTCAATGGCAGATAGGTGAAGAGCACTTCAACCGGCCCGATTGCGTCGACACGGTAGGCGCCATCGATCAGGCTGCCTTCGTGCACGACGAGGGTCTTTTCGCCCTGGGCCAAGAAGATTTCAACCGCCCCCCCATTCGACTGCTTGCCTATGTAGCTAAACGGCAGGGGCGGCGCTCGCGGAACTGCCGGGGCAGTGGCGGCCACCGCGACTGGCTTGACAGGTGCCGGCGGCGCCCATGAATGAGCGGAGAACATCTGCTCGGACCGTCGCCCGGCGTGCGTAGCGTCAAGCATTGCGGCACGGTCCAACAAGACCAGCAGGGGATCGCGAGCGGCGTCAGCCTTGTCGCCTCGGTCGCCACTTGCCGGATTCACTGCCCCGGCTTTGTCGGCTACACGGTCTGGCTCGGCAGACAAAGTTGGGGCGGGCATAGCCTGCGTTGGCCCCAGGGCTGGCTTTTCTCGTGCCATCGGCTGGGCAAGGTCTGCGGCCACATCGTGATCGCCGAACATCAGTAACCCGCCGGTGAGCAACAGGCCCGTCGACATCAGCAGATGACGCGGCTTCATGAGCGATTTCCTTCTAAGCCGGATGCCGGCCGCACATCTGGCGAACGAAGGAAAAGCGTCAGTTGCAAGGTAGCGCCGACGTTCTCGTCTGCCGCCGTTTCGCGCTTCAAGCTCAACTGGTCGATCGAGGCGAATGGCAGCGCGATCAAGGCCCGTTCACAAAATTCCCGAATATGCACATAGCTGCCCTTGATCGGCAGACGAACTGAGTAACGATCCACCCCAATGCCACGCTCGGCCTGCCACTTGTATTCACCGGTATCCAACTGGATCTCGCTGCGCTCGGCCATCTCAAATAGTACATTGACGTAGTGCTCCACTTGGGCGCTATCTCCCAGAGCCAGCGCATAGGTTTCATGAGAGGCAGGCTGCGCAGGCACTTCAGAAACGCTGGCACGCGCTGTGCGTAGCTCCGCCTTTCGTTGGAGTAGCAGCGCCTCCAAGCTGGCGCTGACGCTGTCCGGGCGAGCCAGCAAGCGCGCCCAAGCTCCAACTCCGAGCAAGAGGACCAGCAGGGCCAGCACAGGCAAAATTCCCCAACGCCGCAACACAATCTGCAATCGCAGACCCAGCGCCGAACCGTCAAAATTCCTCATGGCGCGCGCCCCGGCCAAATCACTTCAAACTCGAACCGTATGACGGTACTGGCATCCTGCTCGGTGTATTCATGCTTGAGCAGACGCGCACCAGCAAATGCTGCTTGCCGCTTCAGACGCTCGATATAGCCGAGCATGGCCTGGCTGTCACGCGCTTCCGCCAAGCCCTTGATCAACTTGTTCTTTGGATCAGGATCAAGCTCCAGCAAGGCGATAGCTCCGGTCTTGCTGCCCTTGCCGCCTTGACTGCCCTGCCCCGCTGCGGCCTCCATTGCGTTGAGCGTCTCGCTCCACGGCAAATTGAGTTGCGCGGTAATGGCGTTCATGGCCAGCACCTGTGTCTGCGTCAATGGCTCCCGAGGTGCGGCGATGACGCGGCCTAGCCGCGCTTCCAGTTGCCCCTCCAGTGAAGCAATTTCGCCCCGCAGCAAAGCCCGCTTTGACTGCAAGCCCTGCCAGTAGAAAACCGCACTCAGACACAAGAGCAGGCCGCTCAATGCCAAAGCCCAAATCGGCCAAGCACTGCCACGCAAGGACCTGGCCAGGGATGTTGGCGCGAAGTTGATGTCAATTTGCTGTGCCATCACAATCCTGCCGCCGCGAGTTGATACAAATCCGGCGCCTCCAAACTACCGGCCAACTGTTTCGGCTCAAGTTCAGGTTCCGGCAGCTCTACCTGCGCCAGTTGGACACAAGCCCACGAGCCCGGCTCGGTCGCCGCTTGCAACCAGGCAGTCGGGACCTTGCCGCAGAGTTCGACACCATCAGGCATAGGCCGCATTAGACGAGTGGCCTCTCGCTCAACGCTCAAACGCAACCAATCCCGCTCGGTCAAGGCCAGCGCTGGCACGTGAATGCTGCGCAAATCAAACAAACGGCCTTTCTCCACGACGGCCAAGGTCAGCAAATCCTGATGCAAAACGCCAAACCAATTTCCTGCAACTAACGCTGAAGCAGCACGGTTGAAGCGGGCCACAAATTCGGGGACTATTGCCAGCATCAGCAAGCCATGTTGGGCACCCACCGCCTGCAAGGCGTTCAGCAACGCATTGGGCAAGGCCGAGCTCAAAAATGCGGTCCTTGCTTGCCAGTCGGCGGCCATCTTCCAATCAGTCAGCGGCTCCCCAAACAGCGTCTGAAATCTAATCTCGGCAGCCGCCTGACAGTCCAGAATCTGGGCTCCGTTTAAAGGCGGCATGACCATCCAATGGCGCACCAGGTGATCAGCCAGAATCACCCTCACGGACATGCCTTGGCAGGATACTGCCGTCAACAGCCGGTCCAACTCTGCCGCGACATGATCAACTTGCGGGTCAGAATTGGCCGCAAATCGACAGTCTTGCAATGGCAGCAAACGCCTGCGCAGGGGGCCCTGCCTATGCAGCAAAGCGATACCCGCGCGCGACAGTCCAATGCGTAATTCCCCGCCACGCAAACGGGGTGCGGCTTGAATACTAGGCATTCTGCGTCACCCTGCGAATTTCCAGCAGCGTCGTTTCACCCCGCCGCACCAACTCCAGCCCCGCCTCGCGCAAACTGCGTGTGCCATTCAAACGCGCAGCCTCTTTGATCTGGCGGATCGGCCGTTTCTCCACCACCATTTCTCTAATTTCGTCATTGAGAATCAGGATTTCCGCCACCGACCTGCGGCCCTTGTAGCCAGTGCCCCGACAGTCACCGCAGCCCACGCCCTGCTGAAAATCAAAGGCAGCCACTTCGCTCCAACTCAGGCGCGCACGGGCGAGTTCGGCGTCGCTGGGTCGGTATGCCACCTTGCAATGAGGGCAATTCAAACGCACCAGCCGCTGCGCCCAGATGCCGTTCAGCGCTGAAACAAAAGCGTAGGGGTCAATGCCCATATGTGAAAAACGGCCGAACACGTCAAACACATTGTTCGCGTGCACCGTGGTCAGTACCAAGTGGCCGGTCAAGGCGGACTGCACGGCAATCTCAGCCGTTTCACGGTCTCGAATTTCGCCGACCATGATCTTGTCCGGGTCATGGCGCAAGATCGAGCGCAGGCCCTTGGCAAAACTCAAACCCTTCTTTTCGTTGACCGGGATCTGCAAAATGCCGGCCAATTGATATTCGACGGGATCCTCGATGGTGATGATCTTGTCGCGCCCGTTATGGATTTCGGTCAGCGCCGCGTAAAGCGTGGTGGTCTTGCCTGAGCCGGTGGGCCCGGTGACCAGCAACATGCCGTAAGCCTCCTCCACCAATTGGCGCAATGACACCAATGAGTCCGCATCGAAGCCCAAGGCCTCAAGCGTCAAGGCACCATAGGCCTCAATCATTGCCCGCTTGTCGAGCACTCGGATGACCGCATCTTCGCCATGAATGCTGGGCATGATGGAGACGCGTAGGTCAATCTCCCTGCCCCCTGTTTCAACCCGGAAGCTGCCGTCTTGCGGCACGCGTCGCTCCGAGATATCGAGCTCGGACAAGACCTTCAGGCGCGAAATCACATGCTCGGCCGCCTCAACGCCAGAGACCGAAGTGGCATGGTCCAGCACACCATCAATCCGGTATTTCACCGCCAAACCGCTCGGTGTAGTTTCCAGGTGAATATCCGATGCGCCCACCTTCAACGCGTCGTACAGCGTCGAGTTGAGCAGCCTGACTGCCGGGCTGACTGCCTCGCTGACCGATGAAAATGAAAGTACTGCAGCGGTTTTCGCGTCGCGCTGCGCGTCGCCGGCGGCAGACACATGGGTGTCGAGAGCCCGCGCCGATTCTTCCTGCTTGCTCAGATACGCTTGAATATCCGCCTGCAAGGCCAAACGCAATTGAATTGCCCCCCGGGCCTGCGCTTCCAACCAGGTCTGCAGATCGGCATCAAATGGGTCAGACAGCACGGCGATCATCGTGCTACCGCTTGTTTCATTACCAGGCTCATCGCTGCCGGCGCGCAGCAGAGCGCAGCCTCGCTGCAGCGCTCTGGACAGCGGCAGCAGATCAAAAGCACCGACCAGATTCAAGAGATCAGCCGTCTCCACGACGGGCAGGCCAAACACCGCGGCCACACCGCGCACCAAGGCGCGCGCTTCCAAGCCGGTGTGTTCCTGCAACTCGTCGATCAGATGCCGCCCAGAAGCCTTCGCCTGCAGATGGGCGCGTTGCAGCAATGCGGCATCAAGCAGTGGCACTTGCAATGAAGCAGAGATTGTTTGATTTATTGCGTTCATCACATATTCCCGGCCAGATCGAAGATCGGCATATACAACATCACCACGATCGCACCCACCACCAAGCCAATCACAGCCATCAGCAAGGGTTCGAACGTGCGCGTAAATCGATCAATCCAGCGGCTGATTTCACCGTCATAAAACGCAGCCGACTGCATCAATAAAGAACCCATCTCACCGGTCCGCTCACCAACCCGCAACATTCGCAAAGAAATAGGCGTCGTCAACTGCTGCGCCTCGAAGGCGTGCGAAAAAGGCATTCCTGCCTCGATCTGTGCTCGCGCCGCTCGCAAAGCAGTCTGTAGCCGGGGCGACACGGTGGCGTCCACTGTCTGCATCGCCTGAACAATCACAATGCCGCCTTCGAGCAGCATGCCAAGCGCCAAGTACAAGCGCGACAACTCGTACACCCGGATACGCTCGCCGACGCCGGGGATCAAAGCAAGCAAGGCCGCAACGCCACGGGTTTTGACAACATGCCTAACGCCAATAGTCAGCGCAGCAATCATCAACAAAGCCAGGGCCGAGACAGAGGCGGCATGCTCGGCTGCAAATTGCCCCCAATTCAGCAGCATCTGCGACATCCAGGGCAGACTGCGGCCGGTGCCTTGATAGACCTCGGCAAAGCGCGGCACGACAAAACAAATCAGGAAAGTACTGACACTGCCACCAACCAGCAACAAGATGGCCGGGTAGATCGCTGCGCTGACGATCTTGTTGCGCAAGGTGGCCAGGCGTTGCTGATATTCGATGAATCGGGCCAAGGCGCGTGGCAGGTCGCTGGTGCCTTCGGCCGTCCTGACCATCCCAACATAGAGCAGCGAGAAGACTTGCGCTTGCTCCGCCAGCGCCGACGAAAACCGTTTGCCTTCGCGCAGAGCGCCCAACAGCCTAGTCAGCACGCCGCGTGTGCCGTCCTGTGCTTCCTTTTCCTGCAAGGCCTCCAATGCCTCGACCAAACTCAGCCCGGCATTCAGCAAAGCCAGCAATTCCTGGCTGAACAGTTCAACCGCGAAGCGTGGACCACCAGCAAATGAACCCGCCCAGTCGCCAAACAAAGGCGAGCCAGCCGGCCGCACCAAGCCGGCAACAAGTCCGAGTGCCGCAATTTGCGCACGAGCTTCGGCCTCATTTTGGGCCTCGACAGTTTGCATGGAGGCACGGTTGTCGGCGGAAATCGTGTGGACGTCAAAGCGCATGGCGTGCAAGTTCGATGGCTTTGTCTGTCAATTGCTGAGGTCGGCGGCGTCACCGGTACCGCCGGGCTGACCATCAGAGCCATAGCTGATGATGTCAAATGCGCCATGAGTACCCGGATTGCGATACACATACGCTTGTCCCCAAGGATCGCGCGGTACCGCTTTGCTCAGATAGGGCCCGTTCCATTTCTCGGCACCTTCGGCCGGCTTGACAAACAGCACTGCCAGGCCTTGTTCGGTGCTGGGGTATTGCCGCATGTCCAGGCGATAAGTATCCAGAGCCTTTTCAAATCCCTCTATCTGGGCCCGCGCTATGGTCACTTCCGACTTGCCCAGCTGAGAGAAGTATTTCGGACCCACATAGGCGGCCAACATGCCAATGATCACAATGACCACCAGCAATTCGAGCAGGGTAAAGCCCGCCGTCTTGGCTTGGAGCCCGATCGCCCTAGCGGCGTGACGTGGAGCGCGGTCAAACAATGGCCGCTCCATCATGGAAACATTCAGACTCATGCATTGCTCCGGATAGTTTTGGATGCTCACCATTCGACATTGTCGAAAAGTGACTTGATCTTCTGTGTCCAGCTGTCGAGCTTGGCTTGCTGCTTGAGTTGGGCCGCACGTACCCGGTCCTGTTCCTGCTTGCGCTTCTGAGGTTCGAGCAAAGCTGCTTGATGGGCCTCAATACGCTGCGCAACCACCTGCCGCTGCGCTTCTTCTGCGGCTTGTTGCTGAGCCAAGCGTTGTTGCTCCAACTGTTCACGGTAGGCCTCGACCTTGTTCTCTAGCGTGACCCGCCCCAGACCCGTCACCGGCTCACCTTGCAGGCCAATTGCGCGGCCGGCCCCACCATTCGCGAGCTCCGCCAACAAAGACTCCCCAACCTTGAACAATTGCTCGTTCTTGCTTGAGCTCTCTGTCAAAGCCAGCTCTTTTTTCGCCAGCGTGTCGGCCAGCGCCCTGTTATTCGCTTCGCTCCGACTCAAGAGAGCAGCGGTCTTGCTGAGCGCGCTTTTGCTTTGCTGCAACTCCACTTGGACCTCAGACAAGAGCTGCTCACCCTGCGCCAGCCTCTCGGCAAGTTCAGCCTTTTCAGTCGCCGCTGCGGCCAATTCTTTGGCCGCAGCGGCCCGCTTTCGGTCGGCCACCTCGATATCGCGTTTGCTCTGTTGGAGCTTTTGTTCAGACGCTTTGACTTGCTCGTCCAGCTCGGTTTTCTCTTGGGCCATTTGAGTCTTGGCCTGCTCAGCTTGACGAACACGCTGCTGCAAAACTCTCAGCTGATCTTTGCCGTCCTTGTCGGCAGCAGTCGCAGGCCAAGCGGCAAACAATAGCCCGGCTGACAGCACGGCAAGCAGCGCGGCCCCGAGGTCACGAGCAAATAATGGCAAAGGATGCTGATTCACGTTCTTCACCGACTCAGAAACGGGCATTGAGGTCGAGTTGGAAGGTGTCGACCGAAAGTTTGGTCTGCGTGGGGTTGGCGCGCACGGCCGGCACCAAGGAGTCAAGCAACTGAGACGACATCCAGCGCGCAGTCAACCAGGTGTTCTTGGTCAGGCCGTAGTTGCCGCCCAAGATAAAGCCCTTGTTGTTCGTCCCGCCCAGGCCAAAGTCCGAGTTGGTGAATGCATCCAAGACCGCATCGCTGCCCAGGCGGCGATAGGCCATAGACACGTTCCACTCGTTTGCCACCTTGATGACCGGCGCGCCAAGCTGCGCCCGCAACAAGAAGCCAGTCCCGCTACCGTCCTGCACGTTAAGGCCAGTGCGTGTTTGCATTTCACCCCGCTTGAAGGCGAGGTTACGTACGAAGTCAGCCGTCAAAACAATATGCATCGGATCGAACTGGGCGATATCAACGGTGCCGGTGAGGTTCAACTCGCGGAAGCTCGACGCCAATCCCCAGTTGGTGGCGCTATCGACCAACGGGTTGGCATTGATGCGGAACAAGGTATTGCCGCGCTGACGATAGCCGGAACCATATTCCGAACGCACCACATAGCCAGGGACCGTAGACTTGTCACTGGTGGTCTCCTTGATACCCTCGACCCCGCTGTAGCCATACAGCGCGGCGGCAACTTTCAACTTGTTTTCCTTGACGCCGAACTGCCAGCCCATACCACCTTGCACGGCCAGCAAGTCACGACTCTTGGATTGAGCCGGCACATTGAATGCAAGCGGGAACCAGCCAGCGGTCACAAAGCTGTCCATCAACTGGCCAGCCGGCGCCCTCCAATCCAACACGAAACCTTCGAAATTGAGGTCATCAGCCCACAACAAATCGGTGCCCATGAACGGGTTGCGAACACGACCACCACTCAAGTTCAGGCCGACAAGAGGCTGATACTTTATGAAGGCACGGTCTATCACGACGCCATACTTGTTGAAGAAGCCCGGTGTCTGGCTTGCGCCGGTGGCCATGGTCTGATTGGTCGAGGTGGGGCCAGTGACGCTGCCCGTGCTCAGGAACAAACCGGTTGAAACCGTGTCGGTGACGGCGAAGTTGAAACCCAAGCGGGCGCGCACGCGGCTACGATTCTGCACCTCACTGGTATTGAAATTGGGGTTGGCCCAGATATCAGCGGCGCGTGTCGCATCGGGATTGCCAAAACTGACATCCTTCGCCAAGCTGTTGTCGGATGACGGCCGTATCGTCTCGGCACGCAAGCGCATATCGCCTTCCACCTGGAAGCGGCTGCCGGCCGCTGTCGTGGCAGCCGCTGCGCCGCGCGTTTCTGCCAGCACTTCGGCCTTGATTTCGTCACGCATCTGGACCCGTACCGCCTCGGGCACATAAGGCACCCGCACGATCTTTTTCCCGTCGGCGCCGAGTTCCGCCGGCGGCGACTGCGCCAGCTGAGCGTTGGCTCGGACTTGCGCATCGCGCATCAAGGCATCCGCCTTGTCGCGCGGCAAAACACCCGTCTTGATCAAGGTATCGATCAGACTCAGCACGGTCGCCCGCAACTTCTCCAGATCTTCGCGTTCTTCGCTATGTGCTGCCAATGGCAAGCCGGCCAGAGCGGCGGTCAAGGACAGGACAAGCACGCGCTTGTTATTCATGAAAGATGGGATGCTCATGTTTTTTCTAAGGACAGGTAAGACGTTGATTTCAACCGCCGGTCGTCACTCGCAGACGAATCGGCTGCGGCATATTGGCCGGCAGGCTTTGGGAAAAAGCGGGCAAGGTGGCCAGCGCTTGCGTGATCAACTCGTCGGTCTCGCCGTCGCCGGTACGGCCGACCAACTCAAAGCGGCTGATCGTGCCGGCGGGCAGGACCCATAAGTGCACTTCCGCGGCATAGCGTTTGCGCCGCAAGTTCTCGCGCTTGCTCAGATAGCGCTGCACCTCGCCCTTGGCCAGGTTGGTGTAATTGGTGAAGGGATTGAACATGCCGGTCTTTTCGACCACTGGTCCGGTGCCACCCTTGCCTGCGCCGACTTTGCTGAGGTCTTCACTGGTGACCTTGCCCGAGCTGAACGCGCTAGGTCCATCGCCGGCCGCGCCTTCCATCTTCAATTGCTGGTCGGGCTCTTTGGGCGCCTCGACCTGCTTGACCTGCTCTTCACGCATCACTTGCTTGGGCTCATCTTTTGGAGGCTCAGGCTTCTTTTCAACTTTCGGCGGCGGTGGCGGGGGCGGCGGCGTGTCCGGCAAGATGGTGATCTTGGCGACTTGGCGTTTTTCGCCCTCCGGGCTCTTCAGGCTCTTGACCGCCCACAGGCCGGCCAAGACCAGAAGCACAAAGCCCACGGCCACGGCCGCGCGGATCATCCAGACCCGTGACGGCGCATCATCCAGATGCTCTTCGGCCAAGCCCGTCATGGCAACTCCCTTTGGCAGACCATCATCAGGTCCCGATCCTGGCCGTCACCAGGCCCATGTTGACGCCCAGCTTGTTGCACAGGTCGACGATGGCCACCACGCTGGCGTACTGCGCGCTGGCATCCCCTTTGATCGCGACAGACATTTGTGCGTCAGCCGCCTTGGCCCGCACCAACTGCTGCTCCAACTCCTCAAGGCTGACGCCGACACCGTTGAGCAGCAAGCTGCCATTGGCCACGACCTGAACAATCTTCAGGTCGTGTTTTTCGGTGCTGGGCTTGTTGCTGGGCTTGGGCATGCTGATCGACAGGCCCTGCACCGATGCGGTCGTCATCAAGATAAACACCACCAGCAGCACATAGGCCAGGTCAAGCATGGGCGTGACGTTGATCGTGTCGATGGGTTTGACTTCGTTTTGTACTTGCATGGCTCACTCCAGCTTCTATTGCGGCGCGGCGCGTTTGGTCACGAGACCGATTTCGGTGATGTCGAGCTTCTTGGCAATCTCCAACACTTGCATCACCTTGTCGTACTGCGCCGCGGCGTCGGCCTTCAACACCAGAGGAAACGCTGGATTGGCTGCTTTGTACTGCGCCAATGTGTCACGCAACTGATCCATGCTGGCAGGATAGGCATCCAGATACACGGCACCGTCTGCTGTAATAGTTATGGCGTGAATTTGCGGCTTGGCCAAATTGTTGGCCGCCTGCGTGACGGGTGACTTCACTTTCACGCCTTGCACCGAGGCAGTCGTCAAAATGATGAAGACCACCAACAGCACATAGGCGAGATCCAACATCGGCGTAACGTTGATGTCGTCATAGGGTTGGTTGTCACTTTTGACGTCGGCCGACATGTCGATTCCCCGGCTGACTTAAGTTGCGCCGTGGACTTCGGCCACGCGGGTGATGAACTCGTCGATGAAAATCTGCATATCGGACGAGATGTTCTTGATCATGGCGGCCAGGTAGTTGTAAGCAAACAGCGCTGGAATCGCCACACCAAGGCCCGCCACAGTGGCCAACAAGGCCGAGGCAATACCCGGTGCGATTGCATTGACGTTGACGTCGCCGGCGGCGGCAATCGCGGCGAAGGTGATCATCACGCCGACCACGGTGCCCAGCAGACCCAGGAAAGGCCCGCCCGCAATCGCAATCGTCAGCAGCACCATGTTTGAATTCAATTGCGCGTTCTCGCGCACAAAGTCGGCGTCGACCGAGGCCTTCACCGCATTCATGGCCGGGCCAGTCAAGATCGGGCCATCGGGCTGCCCAATGCTGCGTTTATCCAATTGGAAGACGCCGGCCTTGTAAAGCCGGAACAGCGGCGAATGCTTATGGTCGGCACCATTGGCGAGTGTCAGCAAATCCTTGTCGGCATTCCGAAAGCGTTTGAGGAAGCTGAGGTTGTCTTTGGCTGCGCGGCTGACCAACACCGCCTTGGCGACCGTGACCCAAGCCGCGATCACGAACATGATGCCAAGGATGATGATCACCACCCAGGCGTCGGTGGTCAGGTTCTTGACCAGAATGGCCATATGGCCGCCATGCTCCTCGCCCTCGGCGCTGTCGGCCGACTCTTTTTGCGCGGCCACCAGCTTGCTCTCGGCCCCTTGCGCGCCCGCCGACACCGCCAGCCAATCGGCGCTGCGCAGGTTGCTTGAAACCACCAACTCATCCAGCAGGCCCTGCGCACCATTGCCCACGCGCAGCTCGCTGCCCAGCGAGGGGGTGTCCATATCACCTTGAGCGACCTGCACGCCGGCAACAAACAAGGTCGCCTTGCCTAGGCCCAGACGCATCGCCAGATGGGTCCACTTACCGGCCACCAACTCGCCTCCGGCCAACTCCGTCTTGCCTGAACTGAGCTGCAATTTGCCCTGCTTGACGGCCAGATTCAGCCCGCCCCACTCCAACAAGCCGGCACGCGCCACATCGGTCAATTTGACCCACAAGCTGATGGTCAGCTGATTGCCGCCATCAACAATTGCTTTGTCACTTAAAGGGTAGGTGATCGGCTTGCCATCGAGCTTGGCACTCGCGGCAAGCAGCCCATTGGCATCCACCGCCACGGGATTGACAGGCTTCACACCGCCCTGATGATCGGCGCCGGTGGGGTTCTTATCGCTGAAGTGAAATGCCGCCAAAGTGGCAGCATCGAAACCAGCCGCCGCGACCGAGTCCCCAGGGTCCTTTTCAGCCTTGGCGTTGCCGGCATAGACATAAAACTGATTCTTGTCGCTGCCCGGCAGCACGCTGGGCATCTGCACCCACAACACAGCCAACTCGTTGGCATTGTCAAAGCGCTCGACACTGAATTTAAGCGGTGTTTTGTCATCCGCTGCCAGCACCCGCAAGTCGCTGCCATCTTCCTTGGCGCTCAGGAAATCAAAATTGCCCGAGTGCAAGCGCACCGCCACCGCCACATTGCTGGCAGCCTCCTTGGTCTCCAGACCCTGGGTCGAAGTATTCAGCGTGATGCGGGTACGCTGCGACCAGTCGGCATTCCACCAAGCATGAGCGGCGCCCGGCAGGGCGATGCCGCTGATGGCCAGGGCGAGGCCGAGTATTGCTTTGCGCATAAAAATGATCCTGAATCAGTAAATTGGCTGTGATTGGGTTGACGCGTATTGAGAGCCCGAGGGCGGCCCCTACTTCTTGTTTTTCTTCTTCTCTTCGCAATCGCTACCGGTGCTGTTGCCGTTGGCGTCACGGCATTCCGTCTCGTCTGGCCCGTAGCCGAGTGCATCGACGGTCAGGGCCAAGTTGCCGGCGGCAGCTGAGACAGCGGCCTTGGCCACATCGTCATCTTTTGGCGTGCTATTGGCGGGCGCCGCCACGCTTCCGAGGGATGGTGCGGCCACCGCCACTTGCGCCCCCGTGACCGCACCCGAGGCAGAAATATTGCCGGCATTGAGCACCACCGGTGCGACCACTAGCACCGCGCCGGTAGAGCGCACACCCGCATCACCGGCGTCAAAAATGCCCCGGGGCGCAACCGCAAACACGTCGCTATTGGGTTGATCGTCCCGCGTCTTCAGCGTCGCAATGCCTGAGCCCGCAATCGATCCCGAAACATCCACCTTGATATTGCCGTTAGGGTCAATCGTGATCAAAGGCGGCGGCGCCGAGGATGCGGTCTTGGCGCCGCGACCGGCATCGATATTGCCGGCTTGTGACGCCAAGGTGATGTCGCCACCACCGACGGTGAAGACGCGCCCCTGGTTGACCAGGAAATCATTCTTGACCAAGGCTCGTTCGGCTCCGCCTCGGATCGTGAAGATGCCTTGCTCAGACGCCTTCTTGTTCGCAACACCTTGCGTCAGCCCGGCAAAGACACTGCCTGCCGGCGCCAGCAGATCGATCGCTCCGCCTTGCTCGGTCTTGACCTGGCTGGCAAACAAGGAAATGTCACCGCCCGAAGAGCTAGCCGCGCCAGGCAACAGGCTGGCGATCAAACCATCGAAGACCTTCAGACTGGACTTGATCACCTGATTGTCTTTGTCCTTCTGGCCCAGCTTTGAGGTCTCCACTACGCGAGCAAAGAAACTGGCCTTCAGCGCTTCGGTGTCGCCGCTTGTGAGCGCCTGATTCAGCTGCTTGGCGCTGGCTGCCAATCTGGCGGCCACACCCTGATGAGCAGCCAGAAACTGGGTCTGCTTGTCAATGTCAAGGTCTCTGAACGCCCCCCAAATCAACTCGATTGGAGCAGTTGCGGCCAGCGTCGGTTTGAGCCCGTGCACAAACTTGGCCAGGGCTTCCCGATCTGCCACCGCCGGATTAACAGCCAGGAACTGGGCCTGCTTGTCGCTGTCAAGATCTCTGAATGCCGCCCAAACAAGCTCGCTCGACGCAGCTTCGGCCAGCGTCGGTTTGAAGCCGCGCACAAATTTGGCCAAGGCTTCACGATCGGCTTTCGACTCCACGTCATAGGCCGAACCATAGAGATTGGCCTTGGCGACATAAGCCGCGTAGTCAAGCCGACCGCCGCCCGCCATGACTTGCAAGCCTGCGCCCCCCTCGGGCAGATAGGCGTTCTCCAGATTGCCTCGCGTGACCAAACCATTGGCATTGCCCAAGTCGACATGGCGGCCTGCACTCAGATCCACTTGGCCCGGTCCGGTGAACACATGCGTCACCAAACTGTTCACCGCCGTCGTGCTGTCGACGAAATCGCGCCCGGCGCTCACCCGGGTGACGTCGCTGGCACTGTTCTGCTGGATATTCAGCCCCAGATCTTTGATATCGCGACCTGCCAAGATCTCGGCAGCTTTGGGCAGGCGAATGGTCAATGCAGCCCCGACATCGCCAACAAGATCGCCGGTAGCGGCAATCAAGCGCACCGGCTGGCTATCACCTGCATGTAGCTGGCCGGCCTTGTGAGAAGCAATGCCGTCAGCGTTTTGCCCAGCGACACTGAAGCCTGTCAGCACGCTGAGATCACTGCCCGACAAGATCCGCGGTGCGTCCATTCGGGTCATCGCTTGCGGATCGTTGTCCAGCATGCGGATGGCCCCATTCGCGCCGGTGTTCAATGTCAAGCTTTTAGCCGCGATCAGCTCCAGTTGACCATTGCTGCGCGGCGCTACAACGAAACCATTGTTGGTGGCCAAATTACCGCTGGCCGCCACTGCCTTGAATTCGGCCGGCGCCAGGGAATACAAGCGCTGGAAAGGAATCGACGCGTCGTCCAGCAAATTGCCCACACCATCGACATTGACCGCATCTTTGGCCATGCCTATCGAGGTCTTTGGGGAAGCCAAAGCTGCGATGTCATTCGATAACAAGACATCGCCACCCATGGCGAGCAGATTCACCGCACTACTCGTCCCATAGGTCGAGAAATTGCTGAATTGCGCATAGTTCTTGCGGAATGCAATCGCCTCTGGATACTGACCGGCCGGACTGATGGCCTCCCAACGCGCGTCGAACAGAGGCGTGAACTGTTCCAGCGGGTGCTTGGGATCATCTTTCACCACACCGCTGTTGATGCCGCTTTGTTCGGTCATCATTGGGTTGTAGCTGGCCTCAATGGCCAGGTCCTGCCCCGCAGTCAGCTCGAAACGCGCATCGCCCAAGGCCAGCACCGGCTTCAAAGGCGTTACCGGAATAAGCTGATTGGCCGGGTCCTTGCTCGGGTCGACAAAGCTTGAGCTCGGTCCGCCAGAAATCGAACCCTGCGCCGACAATCGACCCAAGCCTTTTTGCACGTAAAAGGCACCGCCCTGAATAGTCGCGCCGGCCTGCACCAGCAGATCGCCGCCGCCCTGCTCCTGGAGTGCCGCCTGGCCAGCCAGTTTATTCACCGGCATATAGGCGCTGGTCGCCACGCTCGCGGGCAAATCACTGACATTGCGGCCAGCGCGCACGCTCAAATCACCGCCACCGAGGGTGGCCAAGCCCTGATTGAAATAGTCTGGGCGGGCCCACCAGGCGCTGCTCAACTTGCTGCCATCGGCCAGGCTTTCAAACACGGTATTGCCCTCGGCGTCCAACTGACTGCGGCCCTGTCTGAATAACCAGTTATTCACCAGCGGCGACACCGTGCGCGGCAGGAGGACAATGCTGCCAGCCACCGCCGGGGTAATCAGCTTGGTCAGATCATCAACTTCTTGGCCCGTTGTGCGGTCAATCTTCTTTTGATATTCGGCCGCCGTACCCTGATTGCGGTAATACCAATCGGCGCCCAAGTTATGGGGTCCGACCACATCCCGTTCGGCCGCCATCGTGATGGCGCCACCGTCACGGGCAAAGACGGCCGGACTCAATGTGCCGGCCGCAGCACCATAGTGAATATTGAGCTGATTCAGCGGCGCTAAGGCGCTTGCACTCAAGTCGGCCACGCCGCCGGTGTAAATGGTGGCACCGTAAACGCTGACCTTGTAGCGACCTGTGTCATCTCCCGCACCAGGCAACAGCTTGTCGTAAATCAAGGGGGTCCCCTTGGTATCCAGGTCGCTACCGCCCTTGACATAGAACTTGGCCATGTCCAGCGTAACGTCGCGGCCCGAGGCAATGTCGATGCGTCCCGTGCCGGTACGCAGCAAACTGACCGGCGCATCGGTATTCTTCAACGGTGCAGCCGAAGTAGGGCTGCGATCAGCAAAGCCCAGGTGCACATCACCGCGCGTCAAACTTGCGTTTACCGCCATAGGATTGGCTGACGTGAAATCGCCCCCCCCGATCAGACGCAAGCTCGAGGAAGCGGCCGAGTCCAAGGCCCAGTTAGGCATGGACAGCTTGTCATCGGAGGGCTTGACAAAGCCATCACTGATGGAGCCCAAGACATTCAAGTTGCCCGCGGCACGCAGCGTCAGTTCGATCGGCTGGCCTTCAAAGCGCCATTCGTTCAAATTCCAACCCCGGTCTACCGCTTTGGCGGCAAACTCATTCACGGACACGGTCAGATCGCCTGTGTTGTCACCCGCCAGTGAGCGAACTTCGATGCCAGGGCGCAGCTTGACATCGCCCGCCTTCAAACGGTCCAGCACGGCCACTCCTGCGCTGGCGAACCTGCCCGCGTCAAGATACATCTGACCGGTATTACCGGCGTCAAGGTTGCTCGTGCTATCCGCGTTGGCAGAGACCGTGCTCGCTTGATAAACCTTGAAGCCTTCAATCTCGGTCGTACGGCTGTTTTTGATATTCGTCTTCAAACTGGCCACGGCAACATCCTGACCGTTTGCCAGTTGAGGCGCCCGCAAGGTCACGCTGCCATTGCGATCGGCACCATCGACGCCATCGATCACAGCCCTGATACCGGCCACATCAATACTGCCGCCGTCCAAGTGAATGCTCGCGCCCCCGTTCATCGAGCCGGCTGCCGAACCATCGCGGTTGGAGCTGCCGATCACCACCCGGCCGCCATTGCCGACTGATCCCGCATCACCAAGCGGCGTCTTTGTCGCCTTGGCGCGCAAACTGACATCGCCACTCAGGATGACCTGTCCGCGATTGGCGCTGGCATCGGCGTTGGTCGCATACAACTCGATGCTGCCACCCTTGGGGCCTGAGGCGTCGAGCAGGGCGTCACCGCCCAGCAAAATATTGCCGTTGTCGGCGGCGATCAGCAGGCTGCGCGCAATCACCTTGTCTTTACCCTCAAGCCGCACATCGCCCTGAGCGAAGTTGAACTGCCGGGACTCGGTAAATCCCGTTTCATTCAATTTGCGATTGAGTTGCCCGAATTCGCCGCCAGCACCCGCATCTGGCGCATGCATCACAAACTGGCCTTGAGCAGGCAAATCACCGCCGACAAGGGCCGAAGCGTTGCCCTTCAAGGTCCCGTCCAATTGGACCTGCCTGGCGGCGCCCACCAGCAAAGACCCAGCTGCCGCAGCCGTCGCCGAGACATCTAAAGTGGCTGCCGATCCAAGCTTGACCCTGCCGCCTTGCAAGCTGATCGTACCTCCAGGTGTAGCAACCTTTGCACTGCCGAAACCCAAACCTAAACCTGCGCTGGAGATCGTGCCGCTGCGCACATCCAGGATATCGTCCGCACGCATGGCCACCGTACCTGACGGCGCAGTGATCAACGCATTGGATGTGATGTTTGTGCCCACAAAGCTAAGCTTTGCGCCCAGTCCAGGTGCCGCAACCGGCGCCAAGGGATTCGCCACTTGCGCCAAGCGCATATCGCCGCCAGCATTGAATTCGGCATCACTGGCCGCCATGGCACTGAAGCGGCCGGCCGCCATCAGCAGATTGCCTTCGGTAGACAATTGCCCACCATGTCCGGTGGCGAAAATCTGGCTTTGCGCATTCAGCGACACATCGGCAAAGTCGCGCAGCGCAAAGCTCTGGCTACCGATCGCGATGGCCTTGGCCTGCACTGTCAAGCTGCCGGTCTTTTCGGCACCCACGGTCTGAACAGCGGCAGCCCCGTCAAATAGGACGGCACCGGCCATAAAGTTCGCGGTGCCACCGTGGTTTTGCAAGCCAGCAGCCTTGAAGCTGAGCTGATCCAGCGTCGCACTGCCTAGCTGTACATCGCCATACAGGCCAATATTGTTGCCATAGCTATTGAACGACAACTGCGACAAGCTACCGAGGTCGCTCAACTTCTGATTGCTCAACAGCAGGCCGCCGTCTGCAGCCAATCCGCTCGGGAATTGCGAGCCCAGGCTGATGCTGGTAGCCCCGAAACCCAGGGCCCCGCCCCTGGAGACCAACAAGTCGCCATCCAAGCTGATTCGTGCAGCGTCAAAGTAGGCAGAGCCGGCTGCAGCTACCGTCGAACCCGAGGCCAAATTGATGCTGCTCTTGCCACTCTGGCCTGAGCTACTGGTGACTTGTACCGCACCGGCGCCGCTTGCGCGCAGCAAGGCTGAAGACCCGCTGACAGTCAAGTCTTGAGGCGCGCGCTCCGGCGCTGTGCTGGCTTGCAGTGAGGCTCCCACATTCAGGTTGATCGCCTGATTTGCGCTCAGCAAGATATCCGAGCCTAGCAATGGATGCTGGGCATCGTTGTCCAATGTCACATTGGTTGCGCCGACATTCAAATTCAGTCCATTCGGGCCAGCGTTGCGCAGGCCGCCAAGCAGCAGACTGTCAGCGCCCAAATCGTTCAGTTTGCCGGCGACCAACCTGACGCCATTGCGAGCACCAACGCCGGCGATCGACACCACCTCAATATCCGGCGCTGAAATATCTGCAATACCAGCGCGACCGCCGTCCGCCTTGCCCAACAAAATTCGACTGTCAAAGTTCAGCGCGGTGCCTGTCAGGCCATTGCTCTCGAACATCAGATGCCCGCCATCGACCGGCAATTCGGGCACCGCCAGGCCATTTGCGAGCGCCTTGGCCTTGAAGTAACTGCTGGCATCGAAGGCGTCAAACGCTGACTTGCTGCGCACCACCTTTCCTGATGACAGCACAAAGCCCTGGGAGCGACTATTCGCCGCCGATGACAGCTTGCCCGCGACCAACATCGATCCGTCGGCGAGCGTGGTGTTATTGCTCGCCAACATGTCGCGGCTGCTGCTTGCCGCTTGGCTAACGCTATACCCCCCCGGAAGCAGCGCGTAATGTGCCGGCAACAAGGTGTAGTAGCCGGCCGGCAGGCCCGGGCTGGCCGATAGATAGATGCGATCGCCCGCTTGCAGCCCGCCGTCTCCATAGCTGGCATCAATAGGGGCGACCGAGCCGCTGAAGTTCGGATTAATGGCAAAGGTCTTGCTTGAATCCAGCACATCTTTGGAGCCGCCCTTGCCGGGCGTGAAGCCATAGGCGTAGAGCGAGCCGCCGCCCGACAAATCAAGCAAAGCGCCACGCGAGGCATTGATGGCCGTGGCATGCGAGGCGATGGCCTTGGACGGCAAGACGCGGTCGGTCGCGTAGGCGCTGGCACCTTGCGGGTTCTGCTTCAAGCTCACCACGGTGCCGTCGGCCAAGACCGCATCCCAGCTGCTGGCATTGGGCACACTGCCATTGTTCACCGAGCCCAGTGGCACCACACCGACACCGGCCACCGACGTGACACTGCCGTCCCGGTATTCCAAGTCCTGGGTCAAGACAGGGTCAAAGCCCGCATCCAGATTGCCCAGGCTAATGCTGCCAAACGGCGCCACCAGGCGACCCGCCTGGATGATGTGCGTCGCGATCGCACTCACACTGCCACCGGCAGACAAAACAGCCGGTGCACTATTGCCAGCTTTGTTGCTGGAGGCAAAAGTCAGCGTACCCGATTCCCGCTCGCCCAAGACCGGAGCTACCTTCAACATGAAGTCACTCAAGGTGGTCGGATAGGTTTGTGCGCTGCTCAAGCTGAGTTGGCCGGCCATCGTGAGGCTGCCGCTGACATAGCCGGCCGCCTGCTTCATGCCAGTCAGGCGAATGTCCTCGCGGGCCACCAAATCGGCCGAATGAAATCCCTGCAAAGCGCTATTGCCTATCAGGTCTATCGTGCCGGCGCTGACCTTCAAAAAGGCGTTGCCGCTGATGGGATCAACCGGCTTGAGCGCCGTTCTGTCGATTTTCTTGATATCGTCGGCCGCTTGGGTGACGACTTGCTGCAGCGGGAGCAGGGGCTGTTGGCGGTTGAGTTCGGTGCTGCCCAATTGAACAAATGCCGCATTCAGGTTCAAAGAATAGCCGGCCGGCAACGTAGCCGAAGTCAGATCAATATTGCGGTCAGCCAATAGATTGGGCGCATTCAAAACCAATGAATCCGCTGCCGACAAGCTCAATGAAGCTCTGCCCAGATCAAAGTTCAAGGTGTCACTGCTCTTGAAATTGAGCCGGCCAAAGCCACCCGCAGAAAAACTGCTCGCCGTGATCCAGCCCTGATTGATCAAGCGCGAATTGCTGCCGCTGCTGCCAGTGCCAAGCAAATGATTTTTGGCGTCGAAAATCGGCTGTCCAGCAACCAGCACCGTCGGCACAACGCCGCTGGCCGGGGCTTTTGAAGACAAGGTCAGTTGAACCGGAAAGTAATCCGTGGTGACGAAGGCCGTAGGTTTGCCACTGCCGTCCGGCCGCGTCGACACTGTTCTCTCCTCGCTGCCCTCACCTTCCAACGCAACGGTCAAGGATCCGCCTCGGCTATTGGCCCCGCCGGCAGAACCGGACAGCGAGCCATCGAACAGCAATCCGCTGCTGGCACGCATATCGATACGCCCGCCGGCGCTGGAAACAAGCTCGGGCGATGTCACTGCGCCGGCGGCTCTGAACGATAGGTCGCGGGCGCTGATGCCGTCGACGCTGAGCTCCGCACCCTTCTCGGCCACGATATAGCCATTCAAAGCCGAGAATATGCCTCCATCCTTGACGCTACCAATGGTGATACTGCCACCCGCGAGCAAATCACCGCTGCTGATGCCATCACCACCGGTAAACAGGCGCTCCCGGCTGCCATTCGCCAACAGCTTGGCTTTGGGCCCGAGCCATACATAGCTATCAGTCGCACTGCTCTGGTCCAGCAACAGTGAAATTTGGCCTGCTGGCGCATTCAAAGTCCCCTGCACCTTGATGCCCTGCCCGGCCAAAAGGCCCAGCTTGGCTGCCGGGTCCATTAGCACTTGCGCGCCGGCATCGACCGAGATCAGGCCGGTGCTGAACGGTTTCTGGCTGAGGTTGAAATCCGCACGCAGCGACAGGTCGGTGCTGGGCCTGACAGCACCCGCACTTGCCAAGTCCAGCAATACCGGCGCCGCGACGCGGCTCATGGCGGCCGATGGCAGTTCACTGGCGGCCGATGCAAGCTGCCAGCTGAGCGCTTTCGGGCTGATCACATTGCCTGCCAAGACGGTCAGATTGCCATGGGCAATCAGGCTGTAATTGCTAAACCCACCCTGTTGAAAGAATTCTGGAGACAGGGATACATCGTCGCCGGAGATATTGCTCTGACCCTTGCCTAGCCAGATATTGCGGCCCAACAAACTCAAGGAACCACCGCTCGCGAAACCATAAGCGCTGAGTTTCAGATCCGAACCCAGTCGCAAGATCTGCGTGCCCTTGACCTTGGGGTCGCCAAAGGCAATCGAGCCTGCCGATCCTTGACGCAGGATGCCGGCCTTGTTCATCCAAGCGCCGGCCGAAACGTCGACACTGAACTTATTGCCGACCACCAACAAATTGTCTGCAGTGCTGCTGAATGTGCCGCCCTTGAGCAAGAGTGGCGTCATGGGATTGCCGGCCGCATCAAGCGCTGGCGCCGTAGCGGCCAAATCATTGGTCCAGCGGCCAGCCAGATCTACGCTCACACCTTCGGCCAATTTCAAAGCGCCGGAAGCCTCCAGACTCAGAGAGCCGCCAGGGCTTGTGACGCCGGCATTCAGGCCAACATCACCGCCCTTGACCAAAGCACCACCAATGATCAGATTGGATTGCTTGGCGCTCAGTGCCAGACTGCCGCCCGGCGCCAATTGGACAGGCTTGGCGACCTCCGCATTGCCCAAAGTAGCCGCCGAGAAACGCGAAAAACCAGCCTTGCCCAAGGCCGCCAAGTCAAGATCGAATTCGGTCGTCAGCAGCCGCTGATCCGCCTGACCGAGGTCAAAGGCCTGGCCAGCTACGGGGGCTTGTGCCGCCAACGTGGCCTGACCTCCCACCACCAACTTGCCATAAAGGCCGGTGTCGCCGCTTGCCTTGATCTGCAACTGCCCACCCTGCGGGTAAGCTTTGGGGCTGGGCTCGCGTTCATAGTTGACAACAACCGTGGCATTCGGGTCGACGCGCAGATCAGCTTTGACGCTTGGGTCGCGTTGATAGATACCGACCTGCGTCTTGCCACTGAGTTCGCCTTGTTGCACCAGAATCGGCGCATTGAAGCTGACCGTACCGGCACTGCTGCCGCGCCGGTAGCCGGCTTCATAACTGGCCTGGCTGTCGGTCTGCCGAATGATGCCGGTATAGAGCGTGCCGGCCGCAGCCGAGCCGATGTCAACCAACTTGTCATTCAGCAGCATTTGGCTGGTGTTGACATAGCCGGGCAGATAGTCGACGTAGCCGCCATCCACATTGATCTTGCTACCGGGCCGCTGAATGATCGCACTGCCGGCGCTAAGGCTGACGGTGCCGCCGCCAGCATTGACCTCACCCAGGCTTTGATTGACCAGGCCAAGCCACCCTGACACATTGGCGATACCCGTGCCCTTGCGGATATCGATATAGGCCTTGCTTGCATACAAGGGCGAATCGCGCAGCACGACGTTGTCGGCCAATTCGGTGCCGCGCAGATCGACCTCGATGACATTGCTGGCCATAGCCAACTTCGTGCCACTGCTGCCGGACACATCGATCACGCTGCCCGGCGCCAAATCCACGCGCACTTGCTCGGCCCTGGGGTCAAGCACGCCGCCAGGATCGTTCGGATTGGGGTTGAGCAGGCGGGCGGTCAGCGCCACATCGCCGCCCGGCGCCACGATGGCCGCGTTGGCCTCGACCCGGATGTCCAAACCATCGATCTTGACGCTGGACTTGTTGAACTTTGTCGCGGCGGTAATGCCCGCGCCGTCGCTGCCATCCGCCAAGACCTGCGTGACGCTGCCGGCACCCATGACCAGCGGGCCGGTACGCGAGGCCGCATAGTCCACGCCATTGCTGCTCAATACCGCTTGATCGCGCGCCAACAGGTAAATCGAGCCATTCAAATTGACCGAGGTGCTGGCCGACACCATGCCTTTTTGGTTGACCGCGTAACCGATCATCGTGGCGTTGCCGCGGCCCACATTGATCGTGCCGCTGCTGCCATTGACGACCGCCCGGTCGCCCAACTCCGGCGTGCCCTTCAAATCATCATTGGCAACCTCGACCAAGAGGCCGCGCAAGCTGGTACCGGTATCAGTCGTCTTGGGCGCCGCCAAATAGACCTTGCTGCCTGCCGCCAGCATCACCTGACCATCGGGCGCGCTCAAGCTGCCGCTATTACTGACTTGCGGGCCCGCCAGCATCAACAAACCACCTTTGGTTGCCGTCAACGCCGCACCATCCTCGGTCACCACCGCGCCCGCCACTCGGCCACGGCTGGCGTCCATCGCCAACACCGGCGCAGCACTGGGCTGCAACAGGCCCAAGGTGACGCGGTTCTCGTCAAACTTCAGGCTACTCGCGATCAGGCTGTTGACATTGACCGTGCCACCCTTGCCAAAGACGATGCCGTTCGGGTTGTAAAGATAGACCCGGCCAGTTGCAGTCATCACCCCCTCGATGACGGTCTTGTCCTGGAACGCCCCACCCTCAACCTTGTTCAGCAATACGGCGTTAGCCGAGGGCTGAACGATGTCGAGGCGGGCCTTGGCGCCAATGTCAAAGCTCTTCCAATCGACGATGTTGACGGCATCTTTTTGCGTCAGGGTCTTGGTGCTAACACCTGCATTCACCGTCACCGATGAAAGGACGACCGGTGTGCCGGTCTTCTGAGTATTCCCCAAGGGCAAGGCATTGACGGGAACTTTGGGCAGGGTCTGCGCCACAGCCTGCGTACAGGGCAGCAAATTTGCCGCCATCAAAACGGCCACACTGGCCAAGCCAAACAGGCGAACCCGGTCAGCCAGTTGCTGAACTTGCTGCTTCCTGGCCGCCCGGCGGCCGCGTAAGCACTGGCGCAAGGTCGCCGCCGCTTTGCGGCGCGAAATGCGACCTGATGGCAGCATAGCGGGCAGCACGAAAGGCAGGAAAGATCTGACGTCCATGGCGATCAAAAAGCAAGGACGGCACGCGCGTGCACGCGGACTGAATGGGCGGAAGTAGTGTCACCATCAATCAGTGCCGATGCCGCATCCAGATCCAGCGCCACACCACCGGGCGCGCTCAAGCGCAGGCCAACACCAATCCCCGCCAAGGAATACTGCCCCGGTTGCGGCGCCACTGCCCGCAAGGTCGTCAAGCGCGCCACATCCAGGAAGGCCAAGCCCCCCAAACGCCAGGCCGATCCAACACCGGCCGGGCTGTATTGCGGCGTGCGCAGCTCAAAGCTGGCATGCAAGCCCATATCGCCGGCGCGCTCACCCTCAAGATAGCCGCGTACGCTGTCGGCTCCGCCGGCCGACATCTGCTCGCTGGGCAATAGCGGCCCGCTGGCCAATTGGAAATCAAGCCTGCCGAGCAAACCCCAGCCCTGCCAGCCATCGTTGTGCCTCAGACCACCGCGAAACGCTACAAAACTGGCCGACGCCCCTTTGCGCTTTGCGTCGAATTCGGCATCGCTGGTACCACCCAAACGCCGCATACCCAGCGCCGTAGAAAGATCAATGCTGCTGCTGCGCTCGGGGCCAAACAGATTGAGCGAGTAGCCGGCCGCCATTGACATATAGGACACCGGCGAAGCAATGCCGCTGCCATCCGCCAATTTGGTGGTTTGACGGATATCTTTGTAGTCGAAGCCGGCGGACAGCGATTGCGCGGTTTCGCTGCTGCCCTTGAGCGGCATCGAGTAGCGCATACCCATCGTGTCCGAGTCGCCCAGCAGCCCCATGCCCGGTGCGTTGGCAAGGCTGGCGAAGACACTGCGTGAACGCACGCCATAGATCGACAAGGCATCGTTGGCTCGGCCAGTCGGCATCACATAGGTCAGCGCCGCCACCTTGGCGTCCCCGGTACGTTCCGGCGAGGTTTGCAAGGTCAAGCTGACACTGTGGCCGAGTTGCCAAAGATTGTCGTAACGCAAGCTACCCATCAGGCGGGAAGCCGTGGTGTTAGGCGTTTGGCGGTTATTCAGCTCAACGCTGCCATGCAGCGGCAGTTGATCTTCCACATCCAGTTGCACCTCGACCGTACCAGGCAAAAGCCCAGCCTTCAAGACCGGGGTGACGCGCGCGTCGGGGCGCCGATTGACGAGCGCAAGCTGATCTTGAATGGTCTTGAAATTGGGCACATTGCCTGCCGCCAACTCAGGCACGCCGGCCTTGATATCGCTGGGCAGGGTGTATGCGGCACCGGCAACTTTGAGCCGCTCGACCACCGCTTCAACCACCTGCAGCGACACTTCGCCGGAATCCACCGCCTGATCGGGAATCGACACCAGCACGGTCAAATAGCCGGCATCGTGATAGCTCTTTTCCAGCGCAGCGCGGGCGGCTTCGACATCGCGGATATTCTTGCCCACACCCAGAAAAGGCGTTACCGCCGCCTCGATCTCCAAGGGCTTCAACACACTATTGCCCGCCACCACATACTGGTACACATCGAATACAGGCAATTTGGCCGACTCATCCTTGGCCACCGGCGCGCGTGACTGCGCCGATGACTCAGCGGCAACGGTCGCACCCGCCATCAAACCCAGGCCTGCAGCCAGGGCGAACATGGTCTTCAAAGTATGGAGCGAAGGCGAGCAAACAATGCGCCGAGTCAAATCAGTCATGGGAAGAGAATGTAAAAAATAGGTATGACATGCGCATGAAAACCGCCGGGCACCCGATCAATGCCTCCAAAAAAAGAAGGGCAGGCCCCTCCAGAGGAGGCGCCTGCCCTGTTCAGACCCGGTCCGGGTCAACGGGTGCGAACACCCGTTTTCAAATTACAGCTTGCTGATAGGCGAGCAGTTGTTGTCGCCAGCGCGCTTGGCCTTGGCTTGCACTGCTGCGTTGAAGCCGTCGAAGTAGGCGAGGCCGCCATTCAACTGAGCCGAGCTCTTGAAGCCGTCGATCACAGCCTTAGCCAGAGCAGCCTTCTCAGGGGCCTTGGCCATGGCCTTGGTCACGGTGTAGGCATAGCTGGTCACAGCGAATGGGTACTCGCCCTTGATCAGGCCGGTACGCGAATCAACAGCGCCGCCATAGTAAGTTGGGCTGATGCCGTCGATCTTGACGAAGTTGGCCTTGTTAGCCGCGATTTGGCCGCCACCGCCGACGTTCAACACGCCGATGGCGTAGTCGGTCGTCGAAGCAGTTGCGTCCTTGACGTTTTGCGACACGGAAGCCGACAGGATTTTCAGCAGATCTGTCGAGTCAGCCTTTTCCACGATGGCCAAGCCGCCACCCAAGCCACCGGCCTTGGCCACAGCCTGGTCAACGCTCTTGGCAACCAGTTGCCTGCCGTTGCCACCGCACTGACCATTGACGAAGAAGATGTTCGAAGCAGCCTGTGTGCCCGACAGGTCGTCACGACGAGCCAAAGTCAAAGGAGCTGTCAAAGCGCTATTGCCAGTCAAAGCAGCCAGCGACTTGATGGCGCCAGTCTTGCTCACCAAGCTGGCATATTCAGCCTTGGTGATAGAAGGCTGGTCGGCAGCAGCGGTGCTGCCAACAGTCAGGCCGTTCTTGGCTTGCAAGGCGGTGTACAAAGGCCAAGAGACATTCACGCCGAAAGATTGCGAGAACAGCGGTGTACCTGTCAAGTCAGAAGCCTTGCCCTTGGCCGCTGCGTCATACACGGCATACAGCTCTTGAGCGCGCACGTCGGAGATGGCGACATCGGCTTGCTGAGCAGCGTGCGATGTGCAAGTCACTGCGGGAGCTGCATCGGTACCTGCTTTCACTTCAGGAACGACGCTGCCGTCGGTGTCGGTGAAGCCAGGGATAGCCACGGTTGTGGAGCACAGGGCGTTGGCGACGTTCTTGGTCGAACCCACGGTTACAACGTCGGCTTCAGCGATCAGCGCTGGCTTGCCATACAACTGCGAGACACCGGCAGCGGAACCGTTGTTGAAGTTGTAGATGGCCAGCAAAGGCTTGGACGTACCACCGGTCAAAGCGGCCTTGGACATGCCGAAGAACGCGACGACGTTGCCGCGCTTGCCGGAGACGCTGCCTTGGTCATTGATCTTGACGACGTTGGACACCGAGGTGTCGAACAGATTGTTGATCAAAGTGGTTGTGTTGGACTTCAAGGTCGAAGCGCCGCCGATGAAGATGGTCTGGCCAACGGCGCAGTTCTTCACGAAGGTCTGAGCCGTAGCCTGGTCAACGACGGCTGGGCAGGTCAAAGGAGTCACGGCGGCGAACGAAGCGGCCGAGCAGACAGCCAGGCAAGCGCCGGCGATGAGGTTTTGCTTGATGTTCATGATGATGTGGGTGAGTTTGTTAGTGAAAGCAAACGGATGGAAACTTGCTGTTGCGGTGAGCACCTCGATTGCCCTCGAGGCCCTCTCCTGAGCCAACACCCTCTAGCCCAAGATGGTGGCCCTAACTTTGAAAGTCATCTGGTCAAGAGCAGATTGCGCTGCCGCGTTCTACGCCACAGCTTTTGCGAATTGCTCGAACAGTCGCTTTCAACATTCGAGACTTTATTCACGCAATGCGACAGGCATATACATGGTTCTTGGCTTTGGATGAGCGCTTCGGCTCATCAACGGTGAGCCGAACAGATCAGTCTTGTGCCGCCATGCGCAAGCCCTTGGGCTCGGCAGCTTGTTTGATATCCGCACTAGGAGCAAGCAGCTTCAATTCATTCGACCGAGCCAGTGCCTGAACCCGGTTATGCACATTGAGCTTGCGATAAATTTTTTGAAGGTGGTTCTTTACCGTCAAGGCGCTGAGTTCGAGAATCATGCCGATTTCGAAGTTAGTCTTGCCCTTGACGGCATAACTCAAGACCTCAAGCTCTCGCGCCGAAAGCGCCAAGGTCGGGCCAGCCGCAGCACTCGAGCCCGCGCGGTTGGCGAGCACGCGCAGGAAAGCCATATGCAAATAGGGCAACATCAAAAACAAGAAATAGTCATGGCGCTCGGTGGGCGGGCCATCCAACTCGAACAAGGCAAAAAAGGTCGAGCCACCGGGCAAGCAATCGCTGCCGTGCACCAGCACATTGCTTAATCGCTGCCGCCTCATCTCCCGTCGCAACTGCGCAAGGCCAAGGCCCTGCAACTCAATGTTCTGATGCTGGCCCGCATGCCCAGCGTCAGCAACGCTTGCGTCTATATGCAGGGACAGCCGCCCCACCTGTCTGCAATACTGGGCCAATTGCAGGCTCAGCCCGTCAAGCGGATTGCACAAACGCTCCAATTCGACGGGATCACGCACCAGGCTGTTCAGGCATTCGACATGGGTGACCTGCTCCTCCCGGTCGAATTTGAGGCAGACCATGATGCCATGGGGCAAGACGCCTCGCAGGCCGCCTTGGCACCAGATGAACATCTGGCGCAAGACCCGCACCTGCGCGCCCGCTTCGATCGCGCGCACCAATCGTTCCTGCTCCAATCTACTGAGGATGACCAGTTCTTGCATGCATGTCCATATATAGAAATCGCGCGCAGCAAAGCATCGCAATGGCAGGATCAAACAGCCCGGAAAACGACTGTGACCTTGCAGCTTGCAGGGGTGCATTCCCCAAACGAGTAGATGCCGACTGCGGGCAAGCAGTCAGCATCAAAAGGCAAGCGAAGCCGTACTTCGGGCAGGAAGAACGCTTCGCACTCTCGCAGATCAAATCCAGGCCCCGCCTTGCGGCGGGACTGACTGAATTAACGCTGTGTGATGACGGCGCGAGCGTTGGTGGTGCCAACTTGCTGGACGTAAGCAACGTTGGCAACAGTTGCATTGCCCAACTGAACGATCATGGCCAGACCACCCAATGTACCCACTTGGTCGATGTAAGCAAGTTGCTCAAGAGCAGCAGCACCAACGCTGTCATCTTGATAGATCACGGCGTTGTTGTTTGCGTGCGTGTCGCCGACCAGCAGAGCTGCTTCAGCCAAACCCAACAATACGCTGGAATCGCCAGGAGCGGCTGTGACCAGAGTGCTGCCATTCAGGTCGATATCGGCAGCGAAAGAAGCGCCAACAGTCAATGCGAGGGTAGCGGCAACGGCGAGTGCTTTGAAGTTCATGGTGAGGTCTCTTAAAAAAATGGTTTGTCGAAAGGGAATATTCATTCTTTGGATACCGCGCCCTGCAGAGCGCGCCATCCAAGCTGGGGACTTCGGCGCTGCGGGAAGTCAGATGAATCAAGTCTGCCGGGCCAAGTAGGCGCCTTCTCCGTGACTTATCTAACGTTCCGCAACCGAAACGGAATGTAGGAGAGCAATTTGACGGTGCCGTGAATAGCGGACTACAAGCAGGCTATTTCTCTGCTTTTTTCGGCGCCGGCTAATTTGAGTGCCTCAACTTAAGGCCCGATCGCTGACGCTCAATTTCACGCACTGGGCAACAACGCCGCGACTTCGAATTCACATCGGCACGCCGCTTGGGCCAATGCCTTGCCGGCGCCACAGGGCATACCCTTTGACCGAACGGATCATGCTTGCGAGCCCCAGTACTGACACAAAGCCTCACTACATTCGCCAACCAGCAGGATGGAGAGAGTATGCGCAAGCCTTAAGGGCGAAGGCATGACTACGAGCCTTTACCACCAGGCCGCCACCACCGAACCCCCTCTTCACGCTGAACCATGAATCGACCTGCGCGCTACTTTGCGTTGATAGGCAGACGCATCGCTGCGAGCTGCGCCAAAAATCCACTTGAATTTAAAGTTATGCTCAACAGCCGAGCAGGCGCATTGCTGCTGTGTTTGCTATTGGCAACGGATTCTTCATTCGCGCAGATCGCGCCTGACACCGGTCAGCTGATGCGCGAGCAAGAGCGCCTGCGCCGCCCTCCCCCGGTGCGCACGCTGGCCGCGCCGGTATTGTATGAGCCAAGCCCACCCGCACCTGCGGTCGCTGACGGGGGGCCGCGGCTACTCGTGAAGGGCTTTCGCTTTAGCCAGAACAGTGTTTTCGATTCGCCCACTTTGGGCGCGCTGTTGAGCGACCTGATCGGGCGCGAACTGAGTTTGGCGGAACTGAACGAAGCCGCCGACCGCATCACCGCCCACTACCGGCAGCAGGGCTACTTTCTCGCCAATGCCTATCTGCCTGCGCAAGACATTGCCGACGGCATGCTCGATATCACTGTGTTGGAAGGGCGGCTTGGCCAAGTACGGCTAGACAACCAATCGAGGGTCAAGGACTCGGTGTTGCGCGCCCACCTTGACGATTTGCCAGCCGGGCAAGCTTTGGCAGGCGCCGCCCTGGAGCGCAAGCTGCTGCTGATCAACAGCCTTGCCGGCGTATCGGTGCAATCCACCTTGACGCCTGGAACCTCGGTCGGCAGCACCGATCTGGACATCCGCGCCGAGGGCCTACCACCTGTCAGCGCGAGCCTCGGACTGGATAACTTCGGCACACGCTACAGCGGCATCTGGCGCGCTAATGCGGCGCTCGGTTTGAGCAACCCGCTGGGCCTCGGGGATGCTTTGTCATTGAACGCCTATTCCGCCGGGCGGCCCTATAGCTATGGGCGGCTGGCCTATCAGTTGCCGGTCGGCCAGCAGGGCATGCAATTGGGGCTGGCCGGCTCGGCCATGAACTACCGCCTGGGCGGCGACTTTGCCGAGTTGCTCTCCCATGGCCGGGCCGAGGTCGCCAGCGTTTACGCCCTGCAAACATTGCAGCGCAGCCGCAGCAGCAAGCTGCAATTGCAGCTGAATTTTGATCACAAATCACTCCAAGACCGCATCGACAGTGTGCAGAGCCACAGTGACAAAAAGATCGATGTCCTGCTGCTGGGCCTGTCCGGCGATCAGTTGGATGCGGCCGGCCGTGGCAGTCTGCGGTGGAGCTTCGGCCATGTGCAGGGGCGTTTGAAAATTGATCCGGTCGTCGCCGCAGCCGCGGCAAAAGGCCCTCAAAGTGCGGGCCGCTACGCCAAATGGACCGGCACCTTGACGCGCCAGCAGAGCTTGGGGGTACTTGGCCAAGCATTAGACCCATGGTTAAGGCCGGCGCCAAAAACATCGTTTGAGCCCGCGACGGTGGCGCCGAGTGAGCCGGCCGCACCAACACCAAGCGGCTCCGCCATCGCTCAGAGTTTGAGCATAACTGCTCAAATAGGCGGCCAGTTTAGCGCTGGGAAAAACCTGGATTCTTCGGAGAAATTCAGTCTCGGCGGAGCGCAGGGCGTGCGCGCCTACCCGCAGGGCGAAGCCGCCTGTGATGACGCTTGGTTGCTCAATCTTGAATTGCGTTTAGACCTGAGTCCGGCTTGGCAATTGAGCGCACTGTTCGATGCCGGCGCTGGCAGATTGAGCCACAACCCAATCCAAAACAGCTCACGCAATCAAGCGCGTCTGTCGGGCCTGGGGTTTGGCGCCAATTTCAGTGGGCCAAGCGGGTTGAGTTGGATCACTTCGCTGGCCTGGCGCACCGGCCCTGCACCCCTGTCCGACCAAGATCGCTCCCCTCGACTGTGGACCAGCGCGCAACAGACTTTTTGATCGCCCCTCAATCGCCCTACCGCCTCAAATCGACCTTCAAGCCCCTTCGCCCGACGTCACCCCAATTATTCATCTGCAAGGATCATCATGTATCAAGCCTTTCGCCTCATACCAGCCTCGAAAACTGCCTTTGGTCGCCGCCAGCAGGCCAGCCGGGCGCAACTGCGGCAGATTGCAGTCGCCGCCGCATGGCTGGTCGCCGGCTCGGCCTTGCAGGCAGCCCCCAGCGGCGGACTGGTGGTCAGCGGCAATGTGAGCCTGAAGCCCGGACCTCAACAATTGACGGTCCTGCAGAACAGCCAGAATGCAGTGATCAACTGGCAGAGCTTTGGTATCGCCGCCAACGAAACGGTCACCTTTGTGCAACCGAATGCTTCGGCGGTGGCTTTGAACCGGGTGCTGGGCAATGAGGCCAGCGCGATCTACGGCAAGCTCAACGCGAATGGCCAAGTCTTCCTGATCAATCCGAACGGCATCTTGTTCGGCAAGTCGGCCGAGGTCAATGTTGGCGGTCTGGTGGCCTCGACCCTCAATATCGCGGACAAGGCGCTCGACGCCAAGCAGCGCGTCTTCAAGGGTGACAGCCAGGCAGCGGTGATCAACGAAGGCCAGATCCGTGCAGACGGCGGCTATATCGCCCTGCTGGGCAGGCAGGTCAGCAACAAGGGCAGCTTGCAGGCCCAGCTCGGCACGATTACGCTGGCCGCCGGCCAACAAAGCACCTTGGATTTTGCCGGTGACAAGCTGATCCGCGTGACGGTCGACCAAGGTGCGCTGCAGGCCTTGGCGGATAACCAAGAACTGATCCAGGCCGATGGCGGCACGGTGATTCTGAGCGCCAAGGCTGCGGACCGCCTGGTCACCGCCGTGGTCAATAACAGCGGTGTGATCCGCGCGCAAACCTTGCAAAACCGCGGCGGCGTGATTTCGCTGCTGGGTGATATGCAGGCAGGCCAGGTCAATGTGGGCGGCACGCTGGACGCCTCCGCCCCCGAGGCCGGCAATGGCGGCGCTGTGGAAACTTCGGCCGCACGGGTCAAAGTGGCGGCCGACGCTCACGTGACGACGGCAGCCGCCCGGGGCAGCTTTGGCAATTGGTTGATCGACCCCAAGGACTACACGGTCGCCGCCAGCGGCGGCGACATCACTGGCGCCGCCCTTTCGACCAGCTTGGCCAGTAGCAATGTCAGCCTTCTAAGCAGCGCCGGCACAGGCAATGGCGCAGGCAACTTGAATATCAATGATGCGGTCACTTGGTCGGCCAACACCCGTTTGACGCTGACCGCCTCGAACGATGTGAATGTCAACGCCAGCATCACCGCCAAGGGAGCGGACGCAGGGCTGAGCATTCAAGCCAATACTGCCAATGGCGCTGATGTTGCGAGCGGCAACGGCAGCTTCAAGCTTGGCAAGGGTGCGAGCATCAATTTGCCCAATGTGTCGGCCAGCTCCACAACGGCCTTGATCATCGGCAACACCAGCTACACCGTGATCAACAGTCTGGGCACGGCCGGCGATGGCTCGACCCTGAGCCTGCAAGGCATCAATGGCGGCTTGGCAGGCAACTATGCGTTAGGCAGCGACATCAACGCAGCGGCCACGTCCAATTGGAACGGTGGCGCCGGCTTCGCGCCGATTGGTGATGCGGTAAACCCGTTCAGCGGCAACTTCAACGGCTTGGGCCATTCGATCAGTGGAATGACGCTCAAGCGCCCGTCCACCAACCGCGTTGGCTTGTTCGGTTATGTGGAAAGCTCGGGCACGCTGAGCAATGTTTCGCTGGTCGGTGGCAGCATTTCCGGCGGATCGTTTGTTGGCGCATTGGCGGGTTTCAACGCGGGGACGGTGAAGCAGGTCTCGGCAAGTGGCGTCGTAACGGGCAGCGCCGGCAGCATATCGGTCGGCGGATTGTTTGGCGAGCACCAGGGCAGCCTCAGCAACGCCTCTGCCAGCGGCTCGGTCAACGGCACGAACGCCCTGGGCGGCCTCGTCGGCACTAATAGCAACGGCGGCAGCATTGGCAGCGCCTACTCGAACGCCGCTGTTGTCGGCGGCGCCAGCGGCTCGGCGGTCGGCGGCTTGGTCGGCCAGAACATCGGCAGCGCCTCTTCGGTCAGCTATGTCTACGCGACTGGCAATGTGTCGGGCAACGGCAATGTCGGTGGCCTGGTCGGGGTCAACTCGGGCAGCGTGTCCGGCAGCTATGCCAGCGGCATCGTAAGCGGCAGCAGCGGCGTCGGCGGCTTGGTGGGTCGCAACACCAAATCCATCGCGAGCAGCTACTGGAATAGCGCGAACGCCACTGGCATAGGCAATAGCATCGCAGGCAGCAGCTTGACGACCTCCGCGGGACTTAGCGCTACGCAGATGCGGCAAGCCTCGAATTTCAGTGGTTTCAGCTTCACCAATGTGCCCGGCGCAGCGGGCTGGGTCATCGTCAACGCCGACGGCAGCTTGAACAGCGAGACCGGCGCGAGCATAGGCGGAAGCAGCCCTATGCTCGCCTCCGAATACGCAAATTCAATCGGCAACGCCCATCAGTTGCAGCTGATGGCCATGGCGCCGGCCGCGCGCTATGACTTGAGGCTATCCATTGACGCAAGCAAGACCGGGCCAGGCGGCAAGGATGTTTGGGATGCCAAGGGCTTCGTCCCGGTCGGCACAGCTAGCACCCCGTTCACGGGCAGTCTGGACGGCGCCAATCAAACAATCAGCGGTTTGACCATCAATGCAGCCAGCCGCAGCAATGTGGGCCTGATCGGTTACCTCGACGGCGCCAGCGTGCGCAATATCGGCCTGTTTGGCGGCAGCGTGATCGGCTTGGACAATGTCGGCGGCCTGGTCGGCTATGCCAGCGGCGGCGGCATCGCCAATGTCTACAGCGCCAACACGGTCAGCGGCGGCACCAGTGGCGACAGCATCGGCGGTCTGGTGGGCCTGAACACGCTCAACAACAGCATCAGCAATAGCTACGCCTCGGGCAATGTCAGCGGCTCAGGCAGAGTCGGCGGCCTGGTCGGCAGCAATACCGGCGCTACCATCCAACAAAGTTATGCCAGCGGCACCGTTAGCGGATCCGCAGCCGGCGGTCTGGTCGGCTCAGCCTTCGCTGGCGCCATCAGCGACAGCTTCTGGAACAGCGATGTGATCGCGGACGGCGTGGGTCTGGGCAGCGACGCCGGTGCCCATGGCTTGAGCACCGTGCAACTGCGCAGCCAAGCCAATTTCAGCTCGGCCACGACCGCCAACGGCAATGCCAACCCGGGCTGGGACTTCGGCAACACCTGGATTCAATACGAAGGAAAAAGCGCGCCGCTGCTGCGCTCCTTCATGACCCCGCTGACTGTGACCGCCAATAGCGCGAGCAAGACTTATGACACCAAGGTCTTTGCCGGCGCCAGTGTCAGCTATTCAGACACGCCGGACGCACGCTTGCTCGGCAGCCTTGGATTCACCGGCACCGCGACAACGGCCAAGCAAGTCGGCAGCTACACGCTCACGCCGACGGGCCTCTACTCGACCCAGCAGGGCTATGCGCTGAACTTTGTCAGCGCTGGCCTGAACATCACACCGGCCACCTTGGTCGTTAGCGGCAGTAGCGCCGTCAACAAGGTCTACGACGGCAAAACCGCCGCTGCGATCACCGGTGGCAGCCTTGGTGGTGTGTTCGCTGGCGATACGGTGACGCTGGCACAAGCGGGCAGGTTCGCGGACAGGAACGCGGGCAACGGCATCGCCGTCACCGCCACCAACAGCATTGCCGGGGCCTCGGCCGGCAACTATGTGCTGGTTCAACCCACCGGCCTGACTGCAAACATCACACCTAAGGACGTGGCAATTGCCGGCACCGTCGTAGCCGTCAACAAGACCTACGACGGCAACACCACCGCACAACTGTCCGGCGGCAACCTGAACGGCGTGCTCAGCGGCGACACCGTCAGCCTGGAGCGCGCGGGCCAGTTCGACAGCAAGAATGTCGGCAGTGGTTTAGCCGTCACCTCGACCAGCACCTTGGCGGGCGCCTCAGCGGGCAACTACAAGCTGGTGCAGCCCACGGGCCTGAGCGCCAGCATTGCGGCGAAGGTACTCACCGTGAGCGCCAGCACGGTGGCGGCCGACAAGGTCTACGACGGCAATACCGCCGCGGCAGTCAGCGGCGGCAGCCTCAGCGGCGCGATCGACGGCGACCAACTCGCCTTCAAACAGACGGGCAATTTTGCTGACAAAAATGCTGACAAGAACAAGCTGGTCAAGTTCAACAACATCCTGAGCGGAACCGACGCCGGCAACTACGTGTTGTCGGCAGCAGGCGGTTCGGTCAAGGCCAATATCAGCCAGCGCACGCTTGACGTAGCCGCGTCCGCCACGGCGAACAAGGTGTACGACGGCAACAAGGATGCCAATCTGAGCGGCAATCTGGTCGGCATCTTGGCCGGTGAAGAGGTCGCCTTGCACGGGCTGTTCCTTGACAAGAATGTCGGCACCGCCAAGACCGTCAAATACAAGAACCAGCTCAGCGGCAATGGCGCGGCCAATTACAGCCTCAGCGCCAACGCCGGCAGCACCACTGCCAACATCACACCGGCGACCCTGACCATCAACGGCATGATGGCCGCAAGCAAGGTCTATGACGGCAAGAGCACGGCCACCTTGAGCGGTGGAGGCCTCAGCGGCGTGATAGGCGCAGACAAGGTCAAACTCACGCAAAAGGGCGAGTTCGCCAATAAGAATGCCGGTCTGAGCATCAAGGTCACCAGCACCAGCACGATCAGCGGCGGCGACGCCGGCAACTACGTTTTCACCCAACCAAGTAATTTGGTTGCCAATATCAGCCCCAAAGCACTAAACATCAGCGGCACCAAAGTAGCCAGCCGCGACTACGACGGCAGCACCAACGCCACCATCAGCGGCGGCAAGCTCGCCGGGGTGATTGCCGGCGACAAGGTGACGCTGGTGCAGGCCGGCAGCTTTGCAGACAAGAACGCGGCCAAAGACAAGGTCGTTATCTACAGCAACGTCCTGACCGGGGCAGACAGCCAGAACTACGTGCCGACCAAGGTATTTGGGACCGAGAAGGCAACGATCCGACCGAAGCTCTTATCCATCGACAACGGTGAAGTGGTGTTCGCCGACAAGGTCTATGACGGCACCACGCTGGCCACCTTGCAAACCGGCTCTACACTGGCTGGAGTGATTGCGGGCGACAAGCTGGCACTGCTGCAGCTTGGCGCTTTTACCAGTCCCAAGCCCAATGACGCTGCGGTGGTGAACTTCACCAACACACTGGTGGGTCTTGACAAGGACAACTACACGATCAAGACCAAGACGGGTCACACCACGGCCGTCATCTCGGCGCCTTGAACCTGGCCACTACTCCCCGCTAAACGCTGTTGCGCCCGGCGTTTGAGCTCGTGTCGTACGAGCTGAATTTGAAGCTTGGCCCGCCTGTTTCGTTCAAGCCCTTGGCTCTGGCCTCGGCATGACGAAACGGCGGGCTTTTTCAATGGAGTAGCGGGGCCCCGAGTCCACGCTTCCACGCTTCCACGAGCTTAGCTTGACTCTTGCGGCCCCGCATCTTCCCCCGGAAAGTGGCAGGCCGTGAAAGCAAACTCAGCCCCAAATGCCATTCAATCATCTCCGCCCAAGAGGTCTTGAATAGCGCGCCAATAGCGTGAAGAAGTAGCGTTTTCCCTGCGCAGGGCTAGTTTGGCCCATGGCAATTGGCGCTGACAACTCCTACACTCGTTTTCAAGGCCAGCGAAGAACTCCCGAGTTCCGAACCGGCCGATCAGTCAACAGAGGGCAAACCCGCCGAAAGGTGGGGACGCAAAGCCTCCGGCCTACAGCGCGAAAGCGCCACGGTAGCGGGGTTGCCAGCAAAGCACCGACTTATTCGGTGCGATGTACCAAGCGGTATGTCATTGCTGTTCCAAGCGTGGCCCTCGCCCAAACCTTCACGGGAACGAGATCGCCATGCTTAAGCTCAACTTCATTTCCAAGTCGGCTTCCATCAGCTTCGCAGCCGCCGGCCTAGCCGCAGCGCTGTGCTGCAGCCAAGCAGCCGCCGCCGATATCGTGTTGGGCTCGGCATCCATCGTTCAAAGCGGCAACAACAACCAGGCGGCCATCGACCAAATCGGTGAAACGAATCGCGCTTTGATCACCCAAACCGGCAACAACAACTTTGCCGACGTCAAACAAAGCGGCAACGGCAACAGCCTTGATTTGAGCCAAGACGGTTTCGGCAACTCTTTCAGCGCCCGCCAGTCCGGCGCGGAGAACCGCATCCTCGCCAATCAGTTGGGCGGCGCTAGCGCCACGCTATTGCAAACGGGCTCGAACAACTCCATTACCTTGAACCAGGCCGCAGGCCGCAATTTCGCCTACGTCAGCCAGACCGGCAATGGCAACACAGCCACGATCAATCAGCGCTGAGCTTGAACCGGCGAGGCGAACGAAGATTGCGTCGAGCCCCGCGCCAAAGCTCACAAACTGAGCAGCAAAACCGTGAACAAATGGCGGTTCACGCAAGCACATGTCAGTCGGGCCCTCGCATTGATTGCAGGCGGCTCCTACACTTGATCCCAAGGCCAGCAAGGAACTTTCAAGAACCCAGCTGACCGAACATTCAACAGAGGGCAAACCCGCCGAAAGGTGGGGACGCAAAGCCTCCGGCCTACAGCGCGAAAGCGCCACGGTAGCGGGGTTGCCAGCAAAGCACCGACTTATTCGGTGCGATGTACCAAACGGTACATCATTGCTGCTCCAAGCGTGGCCCTCGCCCCAACCTTCACGGGAACGAGATCGCCATGCTTAAGGTCAACTTCATTTCCAAGTCGGCTTCCATCAGCTTCGCAGCCGCTGGCCTAGCCGCAGCGCTGTGCTGCAGCCAAGCAGCCGCCGCCGATATCGTGTTGGGCTCGGCATCCATCGTTCAAAGCGGCAACAACAACCAGGCGGCCATCGACCAAATCGGTGAAACGAATCGCGCTTTGATCAGCCAGACCGGCAACAACAACTTTGCCGACGTCAAACAAAGCGGCAACGGCAACAGCCTTGCTTTGAGCCAAGATGGTGTCGGCAACTCCTTCAACGCCCGCCAGTCCGGCGCGGAGAACCGCATCCTCGCCAATCAGTTGGGCGGCGCTAGCGCCACGCTATTGCAAACGGGCTCGAACAACTCCATTACCTTGAACCAGGCCGCAGGCCGCAATTTCGCCTACGTCAGCCAGACCGGCAATGGCAACACAGCAACGATCAACCAGCGCTGAGAACACGCTCAGGCGAGCACTTTTGCTTGACTTGCCTCTTGCTTGGCTTCACTCAGCGGCACAGTCGTAATCTTCGCCCAGGCCTTCAAATCCGCATCAGCCGAGAGGATAGCCCTGCACGCCCTATCACTTCATTTGGGCGGATAGTAGGCGGTCCCTTTGACCGTCAAACCGTTGACCGGCAACTCTGCCGTTCCCAATATCACCGTGACCGTCAAACCGTGTTCGGGCTGCACAACGCTGGACCTATTGTCGTTGCCATAGATCGTTATGTCGGCGCGATAGCCATTGCCGATCTGCTCGACATCGACTGAGTTGCGGTCACCCACCTGCTTAGATGTCAATATATTACCGATACCGTCTTGCGTGACCTTCAAGCTATTGCCATTGCCGATTTGCTCAGCAATGACCGAGTTGCCCTGACCCGACTGCTTGACAAGCATTTGGTTAAGGTTGCCCGTTTGGCTCAACCGCGCCTCTTGCCGCGAGCCTTCTTGGTCCAGGTAGGCGAAATTGCCATCACCGATCGGATTGCGTGTGCGATCGGTGCTTGATGCGTCAAACTGCTGATCGATTCGACCGATCAAGTCACTGCCGTTTTTTTGAATGATGGCGGCCGAGTTAAGCAAGATATCAGGGCGGCCAAAATCGCTCGCCCGCACCAAATCATTGGCAAAGCTAGTCGTTGGCACAAACATCTGCACCAGCAAGCTCACGCCAAGTACCCAAGCTTGCATGGGCACAGCCATAAGCTGCTTTTTCATCGGCTCTTCCAGTACAGATTAAATATGTCTTCCTTGCCTGTAGGTTTCTGACTCTCGGGCTGAATGACCTGGGACGAAACTGCCGCTGACGCCGGCTTCGGCGCGATTGGAGCGTTAGCCGATGTGGCCGAAGGTGTTAGCGAAGAAGTGGCGGCCGTGGAAGACGATGTCACGCTGCTTTGAGCTTGCGCGGCAACGACAGGGACAGGGACAGGGACAGGGACAGGCGCAGGCGCGGGCTTTGGCGTGGCTGCAGCTGTAGGAACTGGAGCCTGCGCAGTTGTGGGGGCCGCCCGCTGAGCGGGCGTACTTGTTGGAGCTTGAGTTGGAGGCAGCGCTGGCGCTGAGGCCGATGCCGATGCCGGGGCCGCCCGCGAATTGGCAGCAGCCGAAGGCACAGATGCAGGCACTACGCCAGGTCGCGGTGTAGGCACGGCTGCTGGAGCAGTTGCCGCAAGCACTGCTGGCGCCAGGGCAGGCTGGACCGGGCTCGCCTGCTTAACCGGCGCAGACGCTGACTTGTTGTTCGCCGCCTGCGGCATGGGCGCTGCCACTTGTGGCGGCTTATTCCCCGCCACTTGCGACTGCGCTGTCGGCCCGACATTGCCTTGAACTGCGGCCTGTGCGGGCGCCCGTGGCTGAGTCACCGTGGATGCCGGCGTAGGCGTAGGCGTTGGCGTTGCCGTCGACACTGCTGCCACGGCCACAGGCGCGGCCACCGGCCCAGGAACTGCTTGAGTTGAAGGGGCTGGACTTGCTGCTGGGGCACGCTCACGTGTTCGCGGCGGGGCCTGCGGCGGCTCGACACCAAAGGGCAGCGGCTGAACCGGCTCACGGAAAGCATTGTTGTTGGGCCGCATGGGAATCATTGCGTCATCTTCCAACGGTTCTTCGCCAATATTGCCCAAAGCTTCGGCCATATAGCTTTGAATGACAGGGCTGAACCACGTGCTTGCATCCTGCAGTTCCAAATAGCGGTCACGAATACCATTGACCGTTAAATGCACAACAGCTGCTTCGATCGCCTCTCGCACCGCCAATTGCGCCGGCTCGTTGGTGGCAAAGCCGGTTTCGCCCTGCAAAAGATGTTGATAGGACGTGTATTTGAAAACGTTGGCCGAAAACTGATACGAATAAATAGTTTTGGTCACTGAAACAGAATTCAATACCTGACCATACCTGACGTCAATGCTACGCAAACTAACAGTAACCTGATCAACCCGATATTGGGTACTGGCGCCAATGCCAAGATAATTTGCGCCCTTACCGCCCGTACGCACATTGGACTCGTACGCAATCACTCCCCCCTCAATAATAATGCTGGCCGGCATCATATTTGGAAGATTTATGATTGGTTTACCTTTCTCTGCAGGCGATTCAATGGCGCGAATGATGCGCCGCTCAGTCAATAGATTCTGTAAACCTTCGCGCTCAACTGCGATATACCAGCCGGAATCCTCCAGCGCCTTGATCAAGATCGTGGCGGCGCCCTGCGTGACCAAAGTGGAATAGGAACTCTCCGGCGAAGTTTTGAACTGCCCTGTCTGATCCCGAAATCCATAAACCGCGACCGGTATTCGCGCCTTCGGCTTAGGCAATTGAGTCAAGTCGCGCGAAATTCCTGTGTTTGGGGTGAGCTTAGCGTTTGAGCGAACATTCGACGGCGGTACTGTCGTACATGCCACCAAGCCCATGATCAGCGCGAATAACACACACCAGCGATTCGCCGGCAGTCCGGCAACGCCGTCCAATGCGAAGCCCACGATCAGGGGCCTACCGACACGTCGGTCGACGAAACTTCAAATGTCACCGTGGCACCGGTCTTTTTGTCGGTGGTGGCGATGGTCAACATACCCTTGCCACTGTCAGTAATCGTGATGGTATAGGCTAGGGTGTCATACGTACCCGGCACCAAAGTACTGCTCTTGCCGAATATGGTGGCCAGTGACTGTGACGACAGGCGACTTAGAATTGCCTGCTGCAAAGAATTATTGAAATTCTCCAGCGGTGAATTCACATGTGCCTTGAAAGAGTTCTGGGCATTCGCAATAGCCATCAAACCAGGTGCATTATTCGGGTTTCCGCCAAATGAAGGGTTGATCGGCGCATAAATCAATTCGGTCGCAGACACATCCACGACGGACATCAACGCAAGCACCGAAAGAGCAAAAGCTCGAAACGAAAAATACGAGTAATTCATGATTTTCTTAATGGATGCAAGGGCTACTATTTTTACAATGGTCAAAATTTTCCATCGCCGCCCATATCTGGATCACCATCCCCGGTCATACGCAAACTCAGACTAATAATATTCGCATGAGTCTTATCAACCGCCTCGGAGCTCAAAGATCTTATCGCATCAACTTTCGTAGGAATGTTGCTAGTGAATACAGTTTTTTGATTGAAACTAATAGAAATTCTGTTTCCAAATCGCTGTGACGGCCGCTCAACAATTACCAGCGTGTAATTTTCAAAATCTGGCTTTTCCCGCCAAAAATCTGTAAATCTTCGATAAAACTCTTGCCCAGCGGATGTGAAAGTTTGATTTACGACAATACCAAAGTTATCGCCAGAAGTAAAACCTTCCGGCGAAATTGAAATATTGTCATTAGAATTTTGAGCTGACGGCGACTCACCCGTCTGAGCCAAGGCAATTCCAACTGCAAACGGCAGTAGCGCAATAAATATAGAGTTGCGCCAAATAACCATACCGCTTCACCAAAACAGGAATAAGCCTAAGTACAAGGCCTTTAAGCGCAAAGCAAACCAATACACCATTCACCCGCGCACCCAAAGCAGACACCATCAGCGCCTTGACTCGCAGCAAATGTTAAAGATGCCTTGTTACAAGGGCGTGACGCAGGCACGAACAGGCGGTCTGCACGACCACCGAAGTCAACTGCCGCAGAATTGACCAGAAAAAGATCGATCCTGATCGATCGACGTGCCAAGTGCAATCGTTGCCTTCATTTGACTCCCTGTGATCCGCAGATTCATCGCGCTGACACGCACGATTGCGACGATCCCCCATCGAGAATTCAATCAAAGAGGAAAAGATGGTCGCCTGCATCTGCACCCGAACAATTGGCCGCGTTTTGCTTGTGCTGCTCAGCATCGGGGCAAATTCAAGCTTCGCTCAAAGCAGTACTTGCACCAGCACAGGCGACACAGAGATCTGCCAAGGCCCCGAGGGGTGGTCGATGATGATCACGGTTGGTGACCTTGTTTTTGTCAGTCGCTCCGATGGCAGCACCGCGACTATGCAACGGGTAGATGACATCACACTCATTGTCGACTCGCGCCAGGGCATGAGCGGGGCCGCACAACAGATCGGTGAGACCACCGTCTATAGCCTACCCGAGGGCGGAAAGAGCTGCAAAAAGATGAAGTTGACTTCAATTTGCAGTTAGGTCAAACACACCCGACCACGCAGGCTTAATTTGCAGTACCAATAAAAATATCTTTCATCAAATACGATCACATAACTAGTTATGTTTAAGCTCATTTGAGCGGCAAAAAAATCGTTTAGGCCAGCACATGATGTGAAACAGCGTGCAAACCTTTCCAGGTTCCCGGGGTAAACAGCGTCCAATAGCTTCCACCCTGGGGTGTGCAACCATCCGGCGGTTTCGCCGGGGAATCTGGGGTGTTAAACATGGAAGTTATTACCGAAATCCGGCGGCGGCATTTGGTCAGCAAGGAGATCATCAGTTCCACCGCGCGGGATCTGAAATTGTCGCGGCCCAGGGTGCGCAAGCATCTTCAAACCATTGAAGCGCTGGGTTATGTCCACCAGCATCAGCCCGCGCCCAAGCTGGGCTGCTTTCAGGCCACGCTGGAGAGTTGGCTTCAATCGGCGCTTCATGGCGCTGGCCAATCACTATTTGTTCGAACCCGTGGCCTGCACCCCGGAGTCTGGCTGGGAGAAGGAGCAGGTCGAGAATCAGGTGGGTAATGTGCGCGAATGGCTGTTCACGCCGATGGCGCGCTTCAAGAGCTTTGAGTTGCTCAATGAATGGCTGAGCAAGCGCTGCTTGGAGTTGGCAGCTCGGAGCCACCCCGCCGAGATCGAGCGCACGATTGCGCAGTGCTTTGAGCAGGAGCGGGCCAGACTGCGGCCGGTGGCGAGCGACTTTGCAGGCTATGTCGAACAGATGATGCGCGTGTCGAGTACCTGTTTGGTGCGCGTGGATCGCAATCGCTACAGCGTACCGGCGGACTTCGCGGGCAAGGTGGTGTCGGTGCGGGTGTTTGCGGATCAAATTCGGCTCGTCATCGACGGCCAAGTCATCGCCCAGCATGGCCGCCGGTTTGGGCGCGATCAGTTGATCTTTGATCCCTGGCACTACCTGCCGGTGCTGGAGAAGAAACCTGGCGCGCTGCGCAACGGGGCGCCATTTGTGGAGTGGGATCTCCCCAAGGCCGTCAAGGCCGTGCGCGACCGCGTCTTGAAGCAACCCAGAGGCGACCGCGCCTTTGTTGAGCTCCTGCTGGCCGCTCGCGAGGTGGGGCTGGATACGCTGCAAGTGGCTTGCGAGCTGACGCTGGAATGCGGCGTGGTCACGGCCGCCGTGGTCATGAACGAGTTACGGCGCTTGACGGCGCCCGAGCGGCCCGAGCGCATCAGCCTGCCTGAACAGCTGCGCCTGCAAGTCGAGCCCATGGCCGACTGCAGCCGCTACGACCATTTGCTGGGGCGCCAACATGTCCATTGACCGCGCAGCACAACTCAAATCCCTGCATCTGTACGGCATGGCGACGGCCTGGTCGGAATTGCTGGCCGAAGAGTCCCGCCAACCCGCTCAGCCCGAAGCTTGGCTACACCGACTGATCGACGCTGAACAGGCCGACCGGCAAGTGCGCAGCCTGCGCTACCAACTCAAGGCGGCCCGGTTCCCAATTCATCGGGACCTGATCGACATGGACTGGACTGAGACGCCCTTGGCCAAAGCCCGGGTGGAGCCACTGGCCACATGCGCCTTCATGGAGCAGGCGCACAACTTGATCTTGGTTGGCGGCACCGGCACGGGCAAGACACACCTGGCCACAGCGCTCGGCGTGGCCGCCGTTCATCAAGGCAAACGGGTCCGCTTCTTCAATGCAGTCGATTTGGTGGATGCGTTGGAGAAGGAAAAACAGCAGGGCAAGACCGATAGCTTGGCCAAGCAACTGGTGCAGATTGACGCCGTCATTCTGGATGAGCTGGGCTATTTGCCGTTCCCCGCCTCGGGTGGCGCCTTGCTCTTCCACCTGATCAGCCAGCTCTACGAAAAGACTTCGCTGATCATCACCACCAACTTGTCGTTTGGCGAATGGGTCACCGTGTTCGGCGATGCGAAGCTCACGACGGCCCTGCTGGACCGCATCACGCACCACTGCGACATCTTGGAAACCGGCAACGACTCTTACCGCTTCAAGCAACGCAAAAAGGACATCAAAACCGACTGACCAACTGGAAAGTATTGGACGCTGACAGCTGGAAACTATTGGACGCTACTTGACAGAGCTAGTCGAAAGAAGTTCAACGAGGGCTGCCTCGTTGGCGGAATCGCACCCCTTACTCTTGGTCCAGAGCATTCCAACACCATCCAGCCAAAAACTGGCACCAAACTGGCACCAGATTCGACAATGAAAAAAGCACCTAGAACCTTTCGGCGCTAAGTGCTTGATTTCATTCTTATTTTTGGTGGGCCCTGAGTGACTCGAACACTCGACCTACGGATTAAGAGTCCGCTGCTCTACCAACTGAGCTAAGAGCCCTACGCTTTGCGCAAACCATCGGTGAATAGTATTAATTCACCTCAGTTCACTCAGCTTCGCAGTATAACCTATTTTTTGTACATATTAACTTTTCAGCCAACACATACTCAATTTCCAGGCTTGCTAGATTTGGTGGGTCGTGCGGGACTCGAACCTGCGACCTACGGATTAAAAGTCCGCTGCTCTACCAACTGAGCTAACGACCCATCAAGCGAAGCTCACTATTCTAATCTTAATTCCCGGTGTCACGCAATAGACTTATGCGAATTCTTCAAAAGAATCTTGATCAACTCTGCCGCAGCAGCCATGCCGAAGCTCGCCGTGACGGCGACGCTTGAGCCATAACCATGGCAGTTGAGGCTACCGTCGACGGCGCAGGTCTCGTCACCATCACCGGCTGTCGGGCGATGCACAGGTTCACGCGAGAACACGCAGGCCAGCCCCATCTTGCCCTTGCGCGGCACCGCATGATGCTGCCTCAAGCGCTGCCGCAAGCTGGCCAGCAGGGGGTCATGGCTGGTGTCGGCCAAGTCCTCGATGCTCATCAGATGCGGCTCTCGTTTGCCGCCGGCCGCACCCACCGCGACAAAAGGCAGGCGCTGCTGCAGCGCCCAAGCCGCCAGCTGAGCCTTGGCTCGAACTTGGTCACAGGCATCCACCAGACCGTCCAAGGGCGCCTCCGCGCCGTCCAGCAAACCGGGCCAGTTCTGCTCGTCGACAAACTCCTCAATCACTCTGACCCGGCATTCGGGATGAATGTCCTGAATCCGCAAGCGCAGCGCTTCCGCCTTAGCCATGCCTAGAGTTGAGCCCAAAGCCTGCACCTGGCGGTTGACATTCGATTCGGCCACTTGGTCAAAGTCGATCAGGGTCAGGCCCGCAACCCCGCTGCGCGCCAAGGCCTCGACCACCCAAGACCCAACGCCGCCCAGTCCCACGACAGCAAAGTGTGCGCCGCGCAGGCGCTGGTAGTCAGCGTCGCCGTAGAGGCGGCGCAGGCCACCGAAGCGCCGCTCGGTATCCGCCTTGATGTGAAAACTGTCTTGCATAGCTGGAATCTGAGCAGGTCGAGTGAGGATGAAGAGCTTGAAGAAAAAAGGCCCCGCAAGCAGGGCCTCGTCAAGCAGGTTTGTTTCGCTTTTTACTTCAAAGCCGCCAGCCGTTCCTTGCCCGCCTGCGCGGCCTCGGTGCCGGGGTAGGCTTTGATCAAGTCTTCCAGACTGCGGCGCGCCGACTTGACGTCCTTCAACTCGATTTGGCTGTTCGCCAGGGCCAACAAAGCCTCAGCGGCACGGGGGTGCTGCGGATTGCCGGAGATGAAAGTCTTGAAGGTCGCTATCGCGTCTTTGTAGTCGCGTTTGCCATACTGGGCATTGCCGAGCCAAAAGCGCACAGAGTCGACGTAACCACTGGCCGGGAAGCGACGTAAAAAGCCCGCCATCGCGGTCGCAGCCTCGGCAAAGTCTCCTCGCCGAATCAGCCCCATCGCGGCTTCATACTGCCGGCGCTCCTCGGGTTCGATCTGAAATTCTTTGCCGTCCAGCTGCACTTTTTGCGGCTCCAGCGGCTTCAAGCGAGAATCCAAGGACTGCGCCTGGTCATTCAGCTTGCGCTGGGTTTCCGACAGGTCGCGGGCCAATTGTTCGTTTTGGCCGCGCAACTTGGCTATCTCAAGACGCAAGGTGTCAATCTGCGCATTCAGATCCAGCATGCTGCGGCGCAAAGGGCTGAGCTGCTCCTGCGACTGCGCAGCAAGCTGCTCGACACGCAGTCGCTGAGCATCTTCGCTTTGCTGAACTCGATTGCGCAGTTCCAGAATGGCCTTGCGCGCCTCGTCGTCATCGAACAGAGCTGCCTGCGCCGACAAACTGAACAGCGCACTGGCGGCCAGCGCCGTCAAGCTCCGGCAAAGTTGCTGACGCTGCAGCCTCACTTCACTTGTCCTTCAGCTCAACGCGGCGATTTTTGGCCCAAGCGGCTTCGTCGCTGCCTTGCGCTGCAGGTTTTTCTTTGCCGAAACTGACCGGCTCGACCTGCGCCGCGCCCACGCCCAGCAGGCTCAAGGACTTGGCGACGGCCTCGGCACGGCGCTGACCCAAGGCCAGGTTGTACTCGCGTCCACCGCGCTCGTCGGTGTGGCCTTCCAGGCTGAGGGCCAGTTTGCGGTCATTGGCGAGACGCTTGGCATGGGTTTCGACCAAGCCACGATATTCGTCCTTGACCACATAGCTGTCGAAGTCGAACAAGACCACGCGCTGGTTGGCAACAGCAGCAGTCAGCTGAGCGCCCAAATCAACGGTCGCGACCTTGGACTCGGCCATAGGCATGCTGCTGGCACCGCTGGTTGCCGAGCTATTGGGTGCCACAGGGCGTGTTTCCACAGGCGCCGGCTCATCCAGCTTGACAGGCGAACTGCATCCGGCCATCACGGCCAACACCACCAAGCTCATCGCAAAACGAGTCATCTTCATTCGGGTCACTCCTTCAAAAACGATCACAGATCCATACCCATATGGCCCACCGCGCGCCAAGCACTCAGCGGACTACAGTGGCGATTATCCAACAAGTTAGCATCAAGGCTTGACAGCCCGCCCTCAACGGCCAAAGGGGCCCCAAGTAGGCTCGCGCACATCGGCCAAGGTCGAGATCAATTTGGCCTTGATCTTGCCGTCCAAGGTGCTGGTCATCAGCACGTCTTTGCCGCCCGCCCGCGAGGCGTAGACCAGCAAGCGCCCATTCGGCGCAAAGCTTGGGCTTTCGTCATCGTGGCTATCACTGATCTGCTGCACCGCGCCGGAGGCCAAGTCCATCACGCTCAGGCGAAAGCTATTGCCGCCCTGCCGCGTGATAAAAGCCATGGTGCGTCCGTCCGGGCTGATGGCCGGGCTGATGTTGTAAGCGCCGTTAAACGTCACCCGCTCGGCCGTGCCGCTTTGCCCGCCCACCGCCATGCGGTAGATCTGCGGGCCGCCGCCTCGGTCGCTGACGAAATAGATCGAGCGCCCATCGGGTGAGAACACCGACTCGGTATCGATCGCCGAGCTCTGCGTCAGCCGCCGCAAGCCGCTGCCGTCCCGGTTCATGATGAAGAGCTGCGAGCCGCCTTCGCGTGACAGTGTCAGCGCGACTTGCTGCCCATCGGGCGAGAACGCCGGCGCGCTATTGGTGCCACGGAAGTCCGCCAACACGCGGCGGCGACCGGTCTGAACATCCTGAATCCACACCACCGCCTTGCGCGACTCAAACGACACATAGGCCAACTCTTTGCCGCTTGGTGACCAAGCCGGCGAGATGATGGGGTCAGGGCTTGCCAGCGCGACTTGGCCGCCTTCGCCGTCGGCGTCGGTGATGCGCAGGCTGTAGCGCCCGCCGGCCTTGGTGACATAGGCCATGCGGGTGGCGAAAATGCCGCGCTCGCCGGTCAACTTTTGGTAAATGGTGTCCGAAATGCGGTGCGCGCCCAGGCGCACATCCTCGGGCGCCACGGCATGCGCCTCGCCGCCGAGGTCTTGGCCCTTGACCACATCCCAGAGTTTGTAGCGCAAATCAACCCGGCCATCGGCCAAGCGGGCCGCAGAACCGGCCGCCAACGCATCGGCATTGCGCGCCCGCCACTCCGACCAAACCGGCTGACTGCCCTCAAACATGCCGGCAGGCGCGTCAATGATGCGGAACTGCCCGCTGCGCTCCAAATTGGAGCGGATGATGGCCGCGACCGGCTGACCGGCGCGCGCCTCATCACGAAAATCCGGCAAAGCGATTGGCATCTGCGTGCCGCCAACACCGGAAATATCGACCCGGAACTGAGCTTGCGCCGTCAGACTGAAGCTGCTCGCGGCCAAGGCCCCGACAAAAAGGCCACTTGAATGCAGCAAGGCCGTACGGCGGCTGATGCAGCACGAAGATCGATTCAGGTTGGGTTGCTCGGGCATGGGGCTCGCAATCAAATGCACCAATCGGTACGGATTCAAACTGCTGTCTATTCTGCCTGAATGGCATTTTTCGCAGATTCAGCCAACCCTCGCCCGCCAAAGCAAAGAAGCCAAAGCAAGGAAATAGGCAGCTACTGAGGGCCACATTTTTTCAAGTCGACATCGTCTTTGACGCAGAATCCGCTCAAGCCCTACGTCGCTGCATCCACAGCGTACGAATCGAAGCAGAAGCCCTCTAAGCCCAATCAAAAGGCGGTTCTTGATGCCCACTATGACAAACATTTTGGTGGTTGATGACAGCAAGGTTTCGCGCACGGTGGTCGGCGGCCTGATCCGCAACCGCTTGCCGCAAGCTGCGATCTCCGAGGCCGGAGATGGGCGCAGCGCCCTCGCCATGGCCCTGGAAGCGCTGCCCGACCTGGTGGTGCTGGACATCAATATGCCCGATATGAGTGGCATCGAAGTGGCCGAGGTGCTGCGAGCGCAAGCACCCCAGCTTCGCATCGCCTTGCTGACTGCCAATGTGCAGGACGCGATGCGCAACAAGGCCGAGGCGCTTGGTGTGCCCATTTTCAAGAAGCCCGCCAAGGCAGAAGTCATCGATCAGATCCTGGCCTTGCTGGGGCCCGCATGAGAACGCAGCTGGGTGAATTGGAGCGAGACGCGCTGGCCGAGGCCTTCAACCTGGCCTTGGGCGAAGCGGCGTCTTCCTTTGCCGACATCGTCAACGAGGAGGTCCATGTCAGCGTGCCCGAGGTAGAAATCCTCACGCGTCAGCAATTGGTGGAGCGACTGGCCGGCCTGCCCTCGGCCGACAGCAACCCGGCGCTGTGCAGCATCTCGCAGTCGTTTCACAGCGCCGACACCCAACTTGCCACCGAAACCCTGTTGCTCTTCCCTGAGCGCGGCGGCCTCGAGATCGTCCGTCGCATGCTGGGCGACACTGGCACGCCACTTGAGCATGTCAGCGAGTTGGAGCAAGACGCTCTTGGAGAGATCGGCAACATCATCATCAACAGCTGCATGAGCAGTCTGGCCGGCATCTTCAAAACCGAGATGATTGGCACCTTACCCAGCGTCGAGCGGGTATTGCCGCTGGAATTGTTTGGCCAGCAAAGCCAGGGCGATATCGTGCTGGTGGCGCGCATAGGCATGCGCATGAGCAGCCAAGATGTGACCGGTTTTGTCTTGTTCCTGATGGACTTGCCCTCGCTGGAAACCGTCATCAGCCTCATACAGCGCTTCTTCGGCCTCGCCGACGATGCGGCTGCCCCCAACTGAAGCCGGCACCACCAACCATGCATGACGCCGCCGTCCAAGTGCTTGACCTCGGTGTCGTGCTGCTCAACGCCGAAGGCAAGATCGAGATCGTCAATCGCTGGATCAGCTCGCATGGCCGCTTAAGCCCATCGGTCATGGGCATGAGCTTGGTCGAAGCATTTGGTGACGCCATTGATCCGCGCTTATTGCAGGTGGTCGACGATGCCTTGAACCGCGGCCGCTCGAACCGGCTCTCGCATGCCTTTCACCCAATGCCCTTGCCGCTCTACCCGCTACGCGGTGCGGCCACCGAGCGCATTCATCAGTCGATCGACGTCAGCGCCTTGAGCTCCAGCGCAGGCCGGCAATGCCTGCTACAGATTCGCGACATGAGCGAGACCATCCGGCGCGAAGCCCTGCTGAAGCTGCAAGCCCGCCAATTGGCCGAAGAACTGGCGCGGCTCAAGCAAGCGCAAGAGGATTTGGCACGTCACAGCCTGCGCTTTCGCGAGATGGCCCGCTTGGCGCCGGTGGGCTTGTTCGAGACCGATATGCAGGGCCGCTTGACCTATTGCAATGACCGTGGCCAGGAACTGTTGGGCTTGAACTTCCCTGCGGATTTGGGCAGCAATTGGACCAGCGCGTTGGCAGCCGAGGAGGCCGAAGCCTTCCACCGTCGATGGAAAGCGGCCACGGAATCAGCGACACGCTTGACCGAGGAATTCCAAATCAGCAAGGGTCGGGACGAGCGTTGGCTGCGACTGGAGGCGGGGCCAATTCGGGATACAAATCAGGTGCCGGTAGGCTTTATTTGCACCTTGATGGACGTCACCGAATTGCAGCAACGCGCTCAGAGACACGAGCACCGAGCCAATCATGACAACTTGACCGGCCTGCCCAACCGGGGCCGCTTTGAGCAGCGCCTGCGCGCGGCATTGGCCGGCGCGCAAAGCTTGAGCGGCGAGTTGGCCATCGTCTACCTGGATCTGGACGGCTTCAAGGCCATCAATGACGAGCATGGTCACGCAGCGGGTGACCAAGTGCTTCAACAAGTCGGCTCGCGCCTGCGCAAGCTGCTGCGGGCAGAGGACTTGGTGGCGCGCCTGGGTGGTGACGAGTTCGCAATACTATTTCCGGAGGCTCCGCCTGAAAAGGACGTGAACCATTTGCTGAGCAAGTTATCGCAGTCAATCAGCCGCCCCATGACTTTGGCCCTCAACGGCACTCACGCCAGCGTTCAAGTGGGTTGCTCCATGGGAGTGGCACGCTTCCCGCGCCAAGGCGAGGGGATTGAAGCCTTGCTGGCCCAGGCAGATCGTGCCATGTACGAGCACAAACTGAGCCGCAAACGTACCGACGACGATATCTCCGGTTTGATCGATCAGCTCAATGGCATGAAGGGCCGCCACGCCTGATTTTCAGGCAATCAGAGCAGCACGATATCGTAATGTTCGGTCTGATTGCTGGGTTCCGCAGTCAAGGAGATCGGCTTGCCGATGAAGTCCGACAGCCCCGCCAGATGCTGGCTTTCCTCATCCAAGAGCATCTCCACCACGTTGGCGGCGGCGACGATGCGGAACTCCTTGGGCGAGAACTGGCGCGCCTCGCGCAGGATCTCGCGCATGATGTCATAACAGACCGTTCGAGCGGTCTTGACCTGCGCCCTGCCCTCGCAGGTCGGGCAAGGCTCGCACAGCATTCTGGACAGTGATTCACGCGTGCGCTTGCGTGTCATCTCGACCAGGCCGAGCTGGGTAAAGCCACCCAGCGTGACCTTGGTGCGATCTTTGCTGAGTTGCTTGCGGAACTCGGTCAGCACCGCTGATTTGTGCTCCTCGCGCGTCATGTCGATGAAGTCGACGATGATGATGCCGCCCAGATTGCGCAGGCGCAGCTGGCGGGTGATGGCACCGGCCGCCTCCAGATTGGTCTTGAAAATCGTATCGTCGAAATTGCGCGCACCGACAAAGCCACCGGTGTTGACGTCGACCGTCGTCATTGCCTCGGTCTGATCGAAAATCAGATAGCCGCCGGATTTCAAGTCGACGCGCCGCGCCAGCGCCCGGCTCAGTTCGGCGTCGATATTGTTCAAATCAAAAATCGGCCGCTCGCCCTTGTAATGCTCCAGCTTGGCGGTCGCCGCCGGCATGAAGAGCTCGCCAAAGCTGTGCAGCACGTCGTACTGCAGCTTGGAGTCGATGCGAATCGAGCCGGTCCGCTCGTTGGCCAAATCGCGCAGCACGCGCTCGACCAAGCTCAGGTCCTGATGCAGCAGGCTGCCGGGTGGGGAGTTGAAGCCCTTCTCGCGGATCGCGGCCCAGGCCTTGCGCAGGTAGGCGATGTCGGACGCCAACTCTTCGTCGCTGGCGTCCTCCGCATTGGTGCGCAAGATAAAGCCTCCGCCGCCGCCATCCTCGGGCTTGCCCACCAAGGTCTGCATGCGAGTGCGCAGCAACTCACGCGCTTCGGGCGAGCCAATTTTTTGCGAGATGCCGATGTGATCGTCCTGCGGCAAGAACACCAACATGCGCCCGGCGATGCTGATCTGCGTCGACAGCCTAGCCCCCTTGCTGCCGATAGGGTCCTTGATGACTTGCACGGTCAAGGTCTGACCCTCGAAGACCAAACGTTCGATCGGCGTCGCCACGCCACCCTCGGCATGCTGGCTTCGGATATGGCTGGGCGCGCCGTTCACATGCAGGTCGGCCACATGCAAGAACGCCGCGCGCTCCAAGCCGATGTCGATGAAGGCAGACTGCATGCCCGGCAGCACGCGGGCGACCTTACCCAGGTACACATTGCCGACCAAGCCGCGCTCGAGCGCGCGCTCGACATGCAACTCCTGGACCGAGCCGTTTTCAACCACGGCCACACGCGTTTCCTGGGGAGACCAGTTGATCAGAATATCTTCCATGGCCCTAATCTCGAATGTTGACGCATGCGGGCAAACTCGCCGACATGCGTCAAGACACGATTCAAACGTTAGGCATCAGAAACGTACACCCCACTGCCTCAGCAAATGCGCAGTCTCAAACAAGGGCAAGCCCATGATGCCTGAATAGCTGCCTTCGATGCGAGAAATCCATGCCGCCGCCTGACTTTGAATCGCATAAGCGCCGGCCTTGCCGTAAGGCTCGCCGCTGTCGATGTACTGTTGGATCTGCTCATCGCTGAGCGGCGCAAAGTCAACCAGGGACACATTCAACGCAACGCTGCGCCGCTCACCCAGCCCCACGGCAACGGCGGTGATCACACGGTGGCTGCGCCCCGCCAACAAGCGCAAGGTCCGAAAAGCATCGGCGCTATCCAGCGGTTTACCGAGGATTTGTTGATCGACCGCCACCGTCGTGTCCGAGCACAAGACCGGCGCTGCGGGCAGGCCGCGCGCCGCCAGGCGAGCCAAGGCGGCATCCAACTTGGCCTCGGTGACTCGCTCCACATAAGTTTCAGGCGACTCCCCGGCGATCTCCGCTTCCAAGCTTTCAGCATCTTCTTCCGCGCCCGGCAACAGCAAGTCATGGCGCACGCCGAGCTGCTGCAAAAGCTGGCTCCGGCGCGGGCTTTGTGAAGCAAGATAGATGAAGTCGAAAGCTGCGCTCATGGGCTCAAATCACGGACAAATCATTCTCGGTGATAGGGGTGCCCCGTCATCACCGTCCAAGCGCGGTACAAGCCCTCGGCCAGCAGCACGCGAGCGAAAGCATGCGGCAAGGTCAGGTCGGACAGACGCAGTGTTTCGTCGGCAGTGGCTTTCAAGGACGGCGCCAAACCATCCGGGCCGCCAATGATCAGCGCCACATCGCGGCCGTCCCCCATCCACAGCTTCATCCGCTCGGCCAACTGCATGCTGGTGCGGCGCTCGCCGCGTTCATCCAAGATCAGCCGGCGCACACCGCGTGGCAGGGCGGCCTCGATGCGCAGCGCCTCGGCCGCCATCAATTGCTCGGCCGTTTTGCTGCCTCGCGTCTCCGCCTTGACGGCCTTCAACTCCAAGCGCATTTCGGGCGGAAAGCGCTTGGCGAAGTCTTCATAGGCCGTATCGGCCCAGGCCGGTTGGCGCTGGCCCACGGCCACCAAAAGCAAACGCATGCCGGAACCGAAGCTTAGGCGTCGCTGCTCTTCTTGCTGGCGGCCTTCTTGACCGCAGCCTTGACGGCCGGCTTCGGTGCTGCCCGCTTGACGCCGACGGTCTTGGTCACGGCAGACTTCTTGGCCGCAGCCTTCTTCACCGCAGGCTTGGCCGCGCCGACCTTGAGCGTGCTGGTAGCAGGCGTCTTGTGATCCACCTCACGGCTGCTGGTGGACGAACGGTCCACCGGCTTCTTTGCCGCAGGCTTCTTGACGGCGGGCTTTTCGGCCGCAGCCTTGGCAGCGACCTTCTTGCCCACGCCTGGCTTGCCCGGCAGCGAGGCTGCAACCACCTTTTTAGCGGCGGTCTTCTTGGCTGCCTTCTTAGGTGCGACCTCTTCCTCGTCGTCTTCTTCCGAGGCCTTGACCAGCTTGGTCTTGCCGTCGCCCAGCGCCATCTTGACCGGCTTGTCGCCCCACAACTCTTCGAGGTGGTAGTAGTCACGAATGGCCGGCTGCATCACGTGTACAACGGCGGCGCCGCAGTCAACGATGATCCACTCGCCGTTTTCCTCGCCTTCGCAGCGCAGCACATCCATGCCGCGCTCCTTGACCGTGACCCGCACGGCCGAAGCCAAAGCCTTGGTCTGCCGGTTGCTGGTGCCGGACGCGATGATCACGCGCTCAAACAGCGGGGTCAGGTGCTCGGTGTTGAAGACCAAAATATTTTGGGCCTTCACATCTTCCAAACCATCGACGATGGCGCGTTGCAGCTTACGAATGTCCATTCAGTACCTACTCACTGTAAAGACGGTGGAGGGCAATATACCCCGCCACCGCGTCGCCCACCAAGGGGCTTAGTTCCTCGTTGCGCGAGGCCAACTCGCGCACTTGGGTGGATGAAACCTGCATCGCCGGCATCGCCAGTTTCAGCATTTTGTTGGGTTCGGCGTGGACGACTTCCATGACTTCGGCCGAACCCTGAACTTCTTGACCCGCGCGTGCCGCTACCGCCAGCGTCACCAGGCTTATCAAAGCCCGCCAGTCGCGCCAGGTGTGAAAGCGCTCGAACTGATCCTGGCCTATCACCAGGAACAATTGCTCAGCTGGATGCGCGGTCTGGCGGGCCCGCACGGTGTCGATGGTGTAGCTCGCCCCATCGCGTTCCAGCTCGCTGTCGTCGACCAAAAACCTCGGCTCGCCCGCCACCATCAGCTCGGCCATCGCGCGCCGGTGCAAGGGCGCAGCCAAACCTCGGCCGGTTTTTTGCCAGGGCCTGCCGGCCGGCATCCACAGCAATTGATCCAAACTCAGCTGAGTCAAGGCGCAATGCGCCAAGCTCAAATGCCCCAGATGAGGAGGATCAAAACTCCCGCCAAACAGGCCGGTCCGGCCCGTTCCGCCGAGCTTTACAGCCATAGATGGGTGGCAGTTTCATGCGCCCAATCGCGTGGCCGCAAGAAGTCGCTGTACAGCTTGGCCTCTTGCGTACCGTCTTCGGGCGCCCACTGATAACGCCATTTTACGATGGGCGGCATCGACATCAAAATCGCCTCGGTGCGCCCACCCGATTGCAGGCCAAACAAGGTGCCCCGGTCAAAGACCAGATTGAACTCGACGTAACGCCCGCGCCGATAGGCTTGGAAGTCACGCTCGCGCTCGGTGTACGCCAGGCCATGACGGCGCTCGACGATGGGCAGATAGGCCGGCACAAAAGCGTCACCGACCGAACGCAACATCGCAAACGCGGCCTCGAAGCCACCTTCGGCGTAATCATCAAAGAAGATGCCGCCGATGCCTCGCGGCTCGTCGCGGTGCTTCAGATAGAAATACTCATCACACCAGGGCTTGAAGCGCCCATACAGCTCGTCGCCATGCGGCATCAGCGCCGCTTCGCAGGTGCGGTGGAAATGCTGCGCATCACGCTCGAACCCGTAATAAGGCGTCAGGTCCATGCCGCCGCCAAACCACACGACCGGCTCGGCATCGACCGGGAAGGCCGCGAACATGCGCACATTCATGTGCACCGTCGGCACAAACGGATTGTGCGGATGGATCACCAGCGACACACCCATCGCCTCGAACGGCGCACCGGCCAGCTCGGGGCGGTGCTGGGTCGCCGAAGGAGGCAAGACCCGACCCCGCACATGGGAGAAATTGACGCCGCCGCGCTCGAAAACCGCGCCGCCCTCGATCAGGCGCGACAGGCCGTCGCCCTCCAGGCGGCTGCCCGGCTCACGGGTCCAGCCGTCGCTGATAAATTCGCCGCCATCGGCCGCCTGCAAGGCCGCGACAATGCGCGACTGCAGGTCAAGCAGATAGTCACGTACGAGTTGCGTATTCAACGCTTCACCGCCCGATAACCGATGTCTTGGCGATACTGCTTGCCTTCGAACTGGATATTGACCAGGCTCTCGTAAGCCAGCGCTTGCGCCTTGCGCACCGACTCGCCCAAAGCAGTGACGCAAAGCACGCGCCCGCCCGAGGTCTGCAGCTGACCGTCTACTTCTGCGGTGCCGGCGTGGAAGACCATATGGTCCTCCGCATCGGCCGGCAGGCCGCTGATCGCATCGCCTTTGCGGGGGCTCAGTGGGTAGCCGCTAGCGGCCATCACCACGCCGAGCGCCACGCGCCGGTCCCACTGCAGTTCGACCTGGTCGAGCGTGCCGTCGGTGGCGTGCAGCAGCACTTCGAGCAGGTCGCTTTTGAGCCGCATCATGATGGGCTGCGTTTCGGGGTCACCCATGCGGGTATTGAACTCGACCGTGTGCGGCTGTCCCTGAGCGTCAATCATCAAGCCGGCATAGAGAAAACCGGTGAAGGGGATGCCGTCGCGCGCCATGCCTTGGATGGTCGGCATGATGATTTCATGCATAGCCTTGGCGTGGACATTGGGCGTCACTACCGGAGCGGGCGAATAAGCGCCCATGCCGCCGGTGTTGGGGCCTTCGTCGCCATCCTTGAGGCGTTTGTGGTCCTGGCTGGTGGCCAGCGAGACCACGTTCTTGCCGTCACACAAAACGATGAAGCTGGCTTCTTCGCCTTGCAGGAACTGCTCGATCACGACCCGCGCCACGCCCTCGTTGTGCACGACACCGAGCTTGTTGTCTTCCAGAATCCAGTCGATCGCCTCATGCGCCTCGGCCAGCGTCATCGCGACGACGACGCCCTTGCCGGCCGCCAAGCCATCAGCCTTGATGACGATGGGCACGCCCTGGGCATCCACATAGGCATGGGCTGCAGCCACATCGCTGAAGACCTCGTAGGCCGCAGTCGGGATGTTGTGGCGCTTCATGAAGTCTTTGGCGAAGGCCTTGGAGGACTCCAGCTGCGCGGCGGCCTTGGTCGGCCCAAAGATGCGTAGGCCACGGGCGCGGAACTCGTCGACGACGCCGGCGGCCAGATAAGCCTCCGGGCCAACCACGGTCAGCGACACCTTTTGCTCGATAGCAAAGTCGGCCAGCGCCTTGACATCGGTGATGGCGATATTCGTCAGGCGCGAATCACGCGCGGTGCCGCCGTTGCCGGGCGCCACATAGACCTGACTGACCCGCTCACCCTGTGCCAGCTTCCAGGCCAGCGCATGTTCGCGACCGCCATTGCCAATTACCAAAACCTTCATGCGCAGACTTCCCTTTTTATTCGTTGATGTTGGCATTGCTGTAGACGGCCTGAGCATCGTCCAGGTCTTCCAGCATATCCAGCAGCTTTTGCATCCGCGCCGCGTCGTCACCGCTCAACTCGACGGTGTTTTCGGCCCGCATCGTCACCTCGGCCACTTCGGCCTTCAGGCCGGCAGCTTCGAGCGCGTTCTTGACGGTCTCGAAGTCAGTCGGCGCGGTCAGCACTTCGATCGCGCCGTCATCATCGGTGATGACATCCTCGGCGCCGGCTTCCAGTGCCACTTCCATGATCTTGTCTTCCGAGCTGCCGGGCGCAAACACCAGCTGTCCGCAATGCTTGAACTGGAAGGCCACGGCGCCCTCGGTGCCCATATTGCCGCCGCATTTGCTGAAGCAATGCCGCACCTCGGCGACGGTACGCACCTTGTTGTCGGTCATCGTGTCGATAATCACCGCCGCGCCACCGATGCCGTAGCCCTCATAGCGGATTTCGTCGTAATGGATGCCGTCGAGATTGCCGGTGGCCTTGTCGACGTTGTACTTGATGCGGTCGGCCGGCATATTGGCGCCCTTGGCCTTTTCCACCGCCAAACGCAGGCGTGGGTTCTCCTTGATATCGCCGCCACCCAAGCGAGCAGCGACGGTGATTTCACGGATGATGCGGGTCCAGATCTTGCCGCGCTTTTCGTCTTGGCGGCCTTTGCGATGCTGAATATTGGCCCATTTGGAATGACCAGCCATGTGGCTTTTGCTCCTGCTGGGTCTGCAAATTTGCGACCCACATTAGTTGGATAGACTGCGATTTTAGTCTTGAGCTCAGGGAACCCTCATGTCCGATCCGATTTTGCTGGCCCAACAAGGTCAAATTGAATGTCATCTGCTGCCAGCGTTAGCAAATCGGCACGGTTTGATCACCGGCGCCACCGGCACCGGCAAGACCATCAGCCTGCAAACCCTGGCCGAGAGTTTCAGCCGCATCGGCGTGCCGGTTTTCATGGCCGATGTGAAGGGTGACCTGACCGGCATTTCGCAGGTGGGCGCACCCAGTCCCAAGCTCTTGGCAACGCTCAAAGAGCGCGGCATCGAGGCCCCTGCCCCGCTGGCCTGCCCGACCACGCTGTGGGATGTGTTCGGCGAGCAAGGCCACCCGGTGCGCGCCACCATCTCCGATATGGGCCCGCTCTTGCTGGCTCGCATGCTGGCCTTGAACGAGACCCAGCAAGGCGTCTTGCAGATGGTCTTCAAGATCGCCGATGACGCCGGCCTCTTGTTGATCGACATGAAGGATCTGCGCGCGATGCTGCAGCATGTCGGCGACAACGCCGCGCAGTTCACCACCCAGTACGGCAATGTCTCAGCCGCCAGCATAGGCGCGATCCAGCGCGGTCTGCTGCAGATCGAGGCTCAGGGCGGCGACAAATTTTTCGGCGAGCCTATGCTCAATATCGCCGACTTCATGCAGACCGAAGCGGGCCTGGGCGTCATCAATGTGCTGGCCGCCGACAAGCTGATGAATGCGCCGCGACTGTACGGCAGCCTCCTGCTGTGGATGTTGTCCGAGCTGTTCGAAACCCTGCCCGAGGTCGGAGACCTGGATAAGCCGAAGCTGGTGTTCTTCTTCGACGAGGCGCATCTGCTCTTCAAGGACGCGCCTGAGGCGCTGGTAGAACGTATCGAGCTGGTCGTGCGCCTGGTTCGCTCCAAAGGCGTCGGCGTCTATTTCGTGACACAAAACCCGCTCGACATTCCGGACGCCGTCTTGGGCCAACTCGGCAACCGGGTCCAGCATGCGCTGCGTGCCTTCACGCCGCGTGACCAGAAGGCCGTCAAGGCGGCGGCCGACACCATGCGAGCCAAGCCGGGGCTGGACATCGCGACGGCCATCACCGAACTCGGCGTCGGCGAAGCACTGGTCAGCTTGCTGGACGAAAAGGGTCGCCCCAGCGTGACCGAGCGCGTGTACGTGCTGCCGCCGGGCAGCCAGATCGGGCCGATCACACCGGAACAGCGCCAGGCCTTGATCAAGAACTCCTTGGTCGCAGGCGTGTACGAGGCCTTGGTCGACCGCGAGTCTGCGTTCGAGAAACTCAAGGGCGGATCGCCGCCAGCGCCTGCGGGCACGGCCAGCTTACCGACCGGCAGCACGAGCCCCACAAGCGAAGCGGACGACGGCGGCATGCTGGGCGGCCTGAAGGACTTGCTCTTTGGCACCACCGGCCCGCGCGGCGGCCATCACCCGGGGCTTGCTGAGACGGCCGCCAAGTCAGCGATGCGCACCATGGGCAGCTCGGTCGGCCGCGAAATTGTGCGGGGCGTGCTGGGTAGTTTGTTGGGTGGGAGCAGCAGTCGGCGCCGCTGAGCGGCGTTTCGCACCAGAGGGCAGCGTTTGATCGCAAGCGGCTGCCCTTGCGTTGCCGCTGCCTCAAGAATGCGGGCATTGACAATTCAAACCAACGCCCAGCTCAAGCATGCAAACGCCCGCCATCAGTGACATCTTCGGCCACATTCCCACCTTTGTCTGGGCCATCTTGGCCTTGATCTTGATGGTGGGCTTGCTGCAAAGCCGCGATCAATGGATGACCAGGCGCCGCTTGATGCTGGTGCCGACGATCTGGCTGGCCTATGGTGTTTGGGGCGTCGTCAGCAGCTTCGGTTATTCGGCCGGCGCTGTTCTGCCCTGGGTGTTCGGCCTGCTCGCCAGCCTGTCGCTGGTGCGCCGCAGCGGCTGGTCGGGCGGCTGCCGCTTCGACAGCGCCCGCGGCCAGTTCTTTGTGCCCGGCAGCTGGCTGCCCTTGGCGCTGATGCTGGGCATATTCATGGCCAAGTTTGCGGTTGGCATGAGCGCGGCACTGCAGCCCGAGCTGCTAGCCTCCAGCGCCTTCGCCAGCAGCTTCAGCGCTTTGTTCGGCGCGTTCGGCGGCGCCTTCTTGGGTCGTTCGCGCAATATTCTGAACTGCAGCAACTCAATGATTGAAGGCCAACTTGAAGCTTCCTGATCCGCCCCCTGAGCCGTTCGCGCCCAAGCCTGTCGCGCCCGGCGGCTCGATCTTCAACTTCCAAAATTACGCCGGCAAACGTTGGCTATGGTTGCTCAGGCAAGCCTTGTTGGTGCTGGCGATTGCGCTGATTGTCAACCTCATCTTCTTGCTGATCTCTGGCGCGAGTTGGGCCAAATTTAGCGCCACGTTCAAATCCGAGTTCGTCTACACACTGCTGATCAGCGCGGGCTGCTCGAGCATTATTCAGACGCTGACCCACATCGCCTCCATGCTGAGCAACCGTCTGCGTGCGCGCAGCGGCAAGCCCGCCAAGAAATGGATAGGCTGGCCTCTGATGATGTGCATCCTTTTGCTCGGCACGCTGGCCGGCTTCAGCATCGGCATGGAGGCCGGCAACTGGCTGCTGGGCAATAACTACAAAAACCCACTCACCGCCGGGCTGCGTCGCGGGACGGTCATGCTGCTGATCGCCCTGATTCCGGGCATATTGATCACGATCTACTTCGTCGCCCGCGGTCACTTGGACGAAGCCAATTTGCGCGCACAGACCGCCCAGCGCCTGGCAGCCGAGAACAAGCTGCGCCTGCTGGAATCCCAGCTCGAGCCACATATGCTGTTCAACACCCTGGCCAATCTGCGCGTGCTGATCGGTCTGGACCCGGTGCGTGCGCAAGCGATGCTGGACCAGCTGATTGGTTTTTTGCGAGCCACCCTGAACGCGTCGCGCAGCAGCAGCCACCCCTTGCGCGACGAGTTCGCTCGCCTGCGCGACTATCTGGCCCTGATGCAAATCCGCATGGGGAGCCGGCTGCGGCCGGTGCTGGATTTGCCGGCCGAGCTAGGTGATCTGGCCATCGCGCCGCTGCTCTTGCAGCCGCTGGTTGAAAACGCGATCAAACATGGGCTGGAGCCGGCGGTCGACGGCGGCGAGCTGCGCGTCTCGGCGCGGCGTGAGGGTCAGGTGTTGCTGCTGGTGGTGCAAGACAGCGGCGTGGGCTTGAGCCAGGCGGCCAGCGCCAGCAGATCAAACGAAGGCACGCAGTTCGGCCTGCACCAAGTGCGCGAACGACTCGCGACCCAATATGGCGCCGCAGCCAGTTTGGAGCTTGCCTCAGCCGCCGACGGCGGCACCATCGTCACCATTCAAATTCCCATTCAAGCCGCATGAAACCCACCGCCCTGATTGCCGAAGACGAATCCCTGCTGGCCGAAGGCCTGCGCCAGGAATTGGCGCGCCTGTGGCCGGAGCTGCATATCGTCGCGATGGCCCCGCATGGCCAGGCGGCATTGGACGCCGCACTGCGACTTTTGCCCGACATCTGCTTCCTCGACATCCGCATGCCCGGCTTGAGCGGCCTGGAAGCGGCGCAGGCAATGGCGGAGGACTGGCCGCAAGAGCAGCCATTTCCCTTGCTGGTTTTCGTCACCGCCTATGACCAATATGCGCTGCAGGCCTTCGAGCGTGCCGCTGTCGACTATGTACTCAAACCGGTGCAGCCCGAGCGCCTCGCGCTGACCTGCCAGCGTCTGCAGGCGGCCCTGGCTCTGCGGTCGGCCCACAACGCGGAGCAGCCGGCGCAGCAAGCTGATGACAAGATCAATCAAGCCGTCGAGCAATTGCGCCTGCTGCTCGGCGCCACAGCGCCTGCTGCTGCAGCAGCGCCGCAACCGCCCTTGCGCTTGCTGCAAATAGCGCAGGGCAGCGTCATCAAAATGCTGCCGGTCGAAGAGGTGCTGTACTTCGAAGCGGCGGACAAATATGTGCGCGTCTTGACCGCAGAGAAAGAGCATTTGGTGCGCATATCTCTGCGCGAGCTATTGCCCCAGCTCGACACCACTCGTTTCTGGCAAGTCCACCGCAGCGTGGTCGTTCGCGCCGACGCGATTGACCGGGCCGTGCGCGACGAAGCCGGCAAGCTAAGCCTGCACCTGCATGGCAGCAATGACCGCTTGAGCGTCAGCCGCATGTACACGCATTTGTTCAAAGGCATGTAGCCCTGGACGGGGCTTGACGCTTAGACCGATAAAATCGGTGCAAACCTGCCACTTTGACGGCGCAGCCCCGCTGCCCTGCCCCTACCCGATGTCTCATCCGTCCGACGACAACAAGCCCGCCCTCAGCAACAACTTCCTGCGCAGCATCATCGAGCGGGACTTGGCACAGACTGGGCAGCCCGAGCGCCACTTCGCCGGCACGCCCGGCGATGCCGCCCACCATGCGGCCGGTCCGCTGGATGCGGCCAAGATCCGCACCCGTTTCCCGCCCGAGCCGAACGGCTATCTGCACATCGGTCACGCCAAAAGCATCTGCCTGAATTTCGGCATGGCGCGGGATTACGGCGGCATCTGCCATCTGCGCTTTGATGACACCAACCCGGAAAAAGAAGAGCAGGAATATGTCGACGCGATCCAGGAGATGGTGGCCTGGCTGGGCTGGGACTGGAACGCGGGCGGCAACTCGCACCTGTTCTTCGCCAGCAATTATTTCGACTTCATGTACCGCGCCGCCGAGTACCTGGTGACAGCCGGCCTGGCTTATGTGGATGAGCAAACGCCCGAAGAAATGCGCGCGAACCGCGGCGACTTCGGCCGCCCCGGCGTCAACAGCCCGTTCCGCGACCGCAGCCCGGCCGAAAACCTCGCCCGTTTTCAAGAAATGCGTGATGGCAAGCATGCGGACGGCGCCATGGTCTTGCGCGCCAAGATCGATATGGCCGCGCCCAACATCAATCTGCGCGACCCGGCGCTCTACCGCATCCGCCGCGCCACCCACCACAACACCGGCGATACCTGGTGCATCTACCCGATGTACACCTTCGCGCATCCGATCGAGGATGCGCTGGAGCGCATCACGCACAGCCTGTGCACGCTCGAGTTCGAAGATCAGCGGCCGTTTTATGACTGGCTGCTCGGCCATTTGGCCGATGGGGGCTTGTTGGCCCATCCGCTGCCGCATCAGTACGAGTTTGGCCGACTCAACCTGACCTATGTCGTCACCTCCAAGCGCAAGCTGCGTCAATTGGTGGACGAAGGCCATGTCGACGGCTGGGACGACCCGCGCCTGCCGACCCTGGTGGGCATGCGCCGGCGCGGCTACACACCCAGTAGCATCAGAGCGATGGTCGAGGCCACTGGCGTGACCAAGAGCAATGCCTGGCTTGACTATTCGGTGCTGGACGGCTGCCTGCGCACCGACCTGGAAGGCAAGGCGGCGCGCGCCTGCGCGGTGCTGGACCCGCTCAAATTGAAGTTGACGAACTGGGCCGAGTTATTCGGCAGCAGCGCCCATGTGGAGCACAGCAGCGCACCGGCACATCCGCATATCCCTGAACTGGGCCAGCGCGAATTCAGCCTCGGGCATGAGGTCTGGATCGAGCGCGATGACTTCATGGAAGTACCGGTCAAGGGCTATCACCGCCTTTACCCCGGCAACAAGACGCGGCTGAAATATGGCTATGTGATCGAGTGCACCGGCTGCGAGAAAGACGCCGAGGGCAAGATCACCGCCGTGCTGGCCACCGTGGTGCCCGACACCAAGAGCGGCACACCGGGCGCCGACGCGGTCAAGGTCAAGAGTGCGATCACCTGGGTCAGTGTGCACGAGGCGGTCGAGGCCGAGGTGCGGCTCTACGACCGTTTGTTCACCGTGGAGCAGCCGGACAGCGGGGACGCCGACTTCCTGAGCTTCATCAACCCGCAGAGTCGGCGCGTCGTGACCGCCTATCTGGAGCCCTCATTGGCGCAGGTTGCCGCCGGTGCTCACTTCCAATTTGAGCGGCATGGCTATTTCGTCGCCGACCGCATTGACCATCAAGCTGCCAAACCGGTCTTCAACAAGATCACCGGGCTGAAGGACGGCTGGTCGAAGTAGAACGGCGTCAGCGGCTTTAGTCCTCGCGAACCTGGATCACCGGGTTCGCGTATTCATGACCGACCACGGCGCGGGCGAACAAATAGTTCTCCAACGCCCTGGCACTCAACAGGTCCAGCATCACGTCGCCCTGCGAGTCGCAGGGGAAGGCCAAGGCCTTGCCCGAATGGAAGAGCGACTGGAAACGCAGCTCGAATTGATCGTTAGTTTGATCCGCTTGGTCCCCTTGAGCGACTTGGGCAAGCTTGGGTTTAAAACTGGTTTGCATGAATTGGGTGGTGTCCATCTTGAGTACTCCTGAGCTGTCACCATGATCTCGGTCCGCATGTTTGAAGACTAGACCCCATCTGAGGGGGAGGCCATGTGCATACGTCTCGAAATAACGTCGGAAGAACACTCGCGGTGGACTAAGACTTTTACTGACAAGAAAATGTCACACAAACAGGCTATGGCTTGCGCCCATCAGTCGGGCATCAGTCGGCCAGATCGGCCAAATCGGCCATGCGCCTCACCTTGGCCTTGCGGCCCTTGATCTTGCCCTCGGACAGCCGCTTGACGGCCTCGCGGGCAATGCTGCGCTCCACCGCCACATAACTGTGAAATTCGGTGATATTGATCTTGCCGACCTGCTCGAACTTGAAGCCGGCCTCGCCGGTCAGCGCGCCCAAGATGTCGCCGGGGCGGATCTTTTCTTTGCGCCCACCCAGAATCTGCAGCGTGTCCATAGGCGGCTGCATCACATTGCCGGGAGCGGGGATCAGGGTTTCAAGCTTTTGCCAGACAAAGGCATAGCCTTGCATCTGCTCGATGCGGCCAATGCGGCCCATCTCGTCCAGACTGGCCAGGCTCAGCGCCAAGCCATCGGCACCGGCACGACCGGTGCGGCCGATGCGGTGGGTGTGCACCTCCATGTCCGGCGTTACCTCGACGTTGATCACACATTCCAGCTGGGCAATGTCCAGGCCTCGCGCGGCCACATCGGTCGCCACCAAGACTGAGCAGCTGCGGTTAGCAAATTGGATCAGCACCTGATCGCGGTCCCGCTGCTCCAGGTCGCCGTGCAAGGCCATGGCCACAAAGCCCTGGCCCACCAATACATCAACCAGATCGCGGCATTGCGCCTTGGTATTGCAAAACGCGATCGTGCTGGCCGGGCGGAAATGATTCAAGAGCAGCGACACCGCATGCAGGCGCTCGCCTTCCGTCACTTCAAAAGCGAGTTGCCGAATGCTGGTCGGCGCTTGCAGCGCAGACGCATTGAGTTTGACTTCCTTGGGCTCGCGCATGAACTGGGCGCTCAGCTTGGCGATACCTTCAGGGTAGGTGGCCGAAAACAGCAGGGTTTGGCGCTTCTTGGGCGCCTGCTTGGCGACGGTGACGATGTCATCGAAAAAACCCATGTCCAGCATGCGGTCGGCTTCATCGAGCACCAGCGTGTTCAGCGCGCTCAAGTTAAGGCTGCCGCGCTCCAGATGGTCCATCACCCGACCCGGCGTGCCCACGGCGATATGGCAACCGAAGCCCAAGCTGTCCATTTGCGGTTTCATCGGCGAGCCACCACACAGGGTCAGGATCTTGACGTTGTCGGCGGCGCGCGCCAAACGACGGATCTCTTGCGTGACCTGATCGGCCAACTCGCGGGTCGGGCACAGCACCAAGGCCTGCACGTCAAAGCGCGCCGCATCGAGCTTGTGCAGCAGCGCCAGGGCAAAGGCGGCGGTCTTGCCGCTGCCGGTTTGGGCCTGCGCGATCAGATCCTGCCCCGCCAGCGCCAGCGGCAGGCTGGCGGCCTGGATGGGCGTCATTTCGGTGTAGCCAAGCTGAGCCAAATTGGCCTGCATGGCGGCGCTCAAGGGGAGTTGAGCGAAGGATAGCTTGTCGTTGAGGGGTGCATTCATCGACCGATTATCCCTGCACCGCCCGCCGCGAGTACCTGCCGGTCGCGCCCGGCGATGCGGCAACCAAACATCTAGCCTCGAATCACCAGCCAGTTTGCTGGCCAAGCAAAGGTCAAGATAACTATTATCAAGAACGAAAAAATTGGCTCCCAGCCGCAGGCTTGGCCAAGTTCAAGCCCCAAGTCTTCATAGGGAAGTGCCCATGCGCCAAGCAGACCCCGCAGCCGCATCGCGGCCGGAAGGCCAAGGCCCAGAAGCAGGCACCAAGCTGCGCCGGGTCATCATCGGCGGCTGCGTCTTGGGGCTGATCTTGGCTTGGACCATCGTCATCGCCTTGCTGCTGGTTTTGCGTCGGGGTGAACTCGACAATGAAATCAAGGCCAATACCAACTTGGCAAGGGTCTTCGACGCGCAAACCGAACGGCTGCTGGCCACCATAGACCAGGCAACGATACGCTGGCGCGATCAAGTGGCGGTGGGCAAGGCATCAAGTGAGGATCTGATCCGCTACGCCAACGAAACCGGGCTGGCGCCGAAAATCTTGGTTCAACTCGCCTGGGTCAATGAGGCGGGGCGGCCATTGGCCAGCAATCTCGATCCCGACGGCAGCAAAGGCGCGGCCGTCAATCTCTCCGATAGAGAGCACATCAAGATCCATCTGCCCAAACAGACACCGCCAGAAGTACCGCGCCTGGCCGACCCGGATCAGCTCTTCATTGGCAAACCGGTGCTCGGCAAGGTGTCCAACAAATGGACGATTCAACTATCCCGCCGCATCATCGCCGCCGACGGCAGCTTTCTGGGCGTGGTGGTCGCCTCGTTGGACCCGGCCTATCTCGAGGAGGTTTACCGCCGGGTTGATCTCGGCAGCGCCGGTGCAATGACCTTGATTGGCGCCGACCTGAACATCCGCGCCCGCGTGATCGGCGGCGTGAGCGCCAAGCCGGGAGCCACCCTGGACGCCAGTTCGGCCTTTGCCCGCGAAGGCTTGGGCAAGCCCGAGAGTCTGTTCATGGGGGTCGGCTCGGTGGACGGCACCAACCGCATCATTGCCTCACGCCAGATCAGCAACTACCCGCTCTACCTGCTGGTAGCGACCGGACTGGACGAAGCGCTGAACGAATGGCGCCACTTCCGCAATGCCGCCCTCGGTCTGACCCTGCTGCTGTCGGCCGCCATCATAGGCGCCGCCGCCACTCTGTTGACCGGCCTGCGCCGCCAGCACGACAGCATGGCAGCGCTGCGTGCGAGCGAAGCCAAGGCGCAAGCCGCCAATCAAACCAAGAGTGAATTCTTGGCTGCGATGTCACATGAGCTGCGAACCCCCTTGACCAGCATTCGCGGTTTTGCAGAGTTGATGGAACAGCGCCTGGAGGACCCCAAATTTCGCAAGCAAGCAGGGCTGATCCGCAAAGGCGCCGAGCACCTGAACACCTTGCTGACCGAAATTCTCGATCTCTCCAAGGTCGAGGCCGGAGGCCTGAAACTGGCGCTGGAAGAGCATGAGCTGCGTCCCCTGGTGCAGGGCTGTGCCGACTTCTTCACCCTCAGCGCCAGCAACAAGGGTCTGGCCATGGAGGTACGGGTGGATGAAAACGCGCCAAGCCATTTGCGCTGCGACGGTTTGCGCCTGAAGCAAATCCTCAACAACCTGCTCTCCAACGCGATCAAATTCACTGCTAGCGGCGCCGTCACGCTATCGGTGGAGCGCATCTCGGACGGCTTGCTGGCCTTTCATATCGATGACACCGGGCCCGGCATCCCACTGGCAGTGCAGGAGCATATCTTCGAGAAATTCCGCCAGGCCAATGCGCAAATCAGCAGCGAGCATGGCGGCACGGGCCTTGGGCTGGCCCTGTCACGCGGCTTGGCCGAGGCGATGCATGGCAGCCTGGTGGTCAAGTCCGAACTCGGCCATGGCGCCAGATTCACCTTGACCGTGCCCTTGCTAAGCGCCTGAATTTGGCCGTTTCAATGTGGGAAGTCTCGGTACTGCGAGGCTTGGGGCGCGACGCAGGGCACATCCACAATAAAGCGGCTGCCTTGGCCCAGCTCACTCTCGACCGAGATACGCCCGCCCAAGGACTTGGTGACCAAGCTAAACACCGTGTGCAAGCCCAGGCCATTGCCGCCCGAGCCCAAGCGCGTGGTGAAGAAAGGATCAAAAATGCGCGGCAGGCTTTTGGGGTCAATGCCCCGGCCATCGTCGGCAACGATCAAACGCACACGCTGCCCCTTGTCATGCAAGCTGGCGCTGATTCGAGTGCAGCCCTCTTTCTCACCCTGATGCGCGTGCACCAAGGTGTTGCCCACCAGTTGCGTCAACACGCGCTCCAGATCACCGGGCCAGCTGTCCATGTGGATGCCAACAGGTATGTCGGCAAGCAGCTTGTGGGGTGTGGCTGCAAACTGCGATTGCAGGGCATTGACCATGTCCTCCACCGTCGATCGCAGCTCGAATTGCCTGCGCTGACCGCTGGTTTGGTCCGCCGCCATCTGCTTGAAACGCGACACCAACTCGGCCGCCCTTTGCAGATTGCGCATCAGCAGGGCACTGCTCTCCTTGGCCATGTCGAGATAGCTCGCCATGCTGGAGCGGCGCACCGTACCTGCGGCCACCTCTGCGGCCAGTGTGCCGGCCCCGTCTTGCAGCGTCGAGGCCACCACCAGGCTGTTGCCTATCGGTGTATTGAGCTCATGCGCAACGCCGGCCACCAAGGCACCCAGCGAGCCCAGCCGCTCATTGCGGACCAACTCGTCCTTGGTTTCTTGCAAGGTTTCCAAGGTGTCGGAGAGCTGTTGGTTGGCGTCGGACAAGGCGGCAGTGCGCCGCTCCACCCGCAGCTCCAACTCCTGATTGAGCGAGGCCATCGCGCGCTGCGCCTGCACCCGGGTCGAGATATCGATCAAGCTGAACTGGACCAGCGTGGCCGTCTCGGACTCAAAGCGGTCAAGATGCACTTCCGCCTCCCAGGGCGGCTGCCCGGCGCGCAAGAGTTGCATCTCAAAAACACTGAGCTCGCCATGCAAGGCCGCGCGAATATGCGCCACCAACAAGTCGGCAGAAGCCCCGCCATCGGCCTGCAAGGCCGGCGCAACCTCGGCGGGCGACAAACCCAACAGCTGCGCAGGCCGCGAGAACCCGAACACGGCCAAAGCGGCCCGGTTGCAATCCACAAAGCGCATCGCCGTCGGATCCAAAATGCCTTGCGGCATACAAGACTCTCGAAACAGCAATTTGTTGTAGGCGTCGCTGGCGCGCAAAGAGCGTTCGGCACGGCGACGGCGACTGTCTCGCTCGACCAAGGCAATCAGGTCGGCCAGTTCGCAGGCCAGGGCGATGTCGTCGCTGCTCCAACTGCGTGCTTCAGGGCCGAACACCTCAAAGCAGACATAGCTCAACTGCCCCGATTGGCTGCTGCCCGCAGCCGCCCACAAAAAGCTCGCCGGCCCCGAGGCGCCCAGCAGCAGCTGCTCATTCGGACCAAGACGCGACTCCGAGCCGCAGTCAGACACGGCCAAATAGCGCTCGCCACTGGCAGCCCAGTGAGCAATCCCGAGGCGCAAAACGCCCTCACCCGCCTTTTGCGGGGCGACGCTGCCTGCTGCTTTGCTGGCCGTCTCGAAGCAGTCATAGCCATCGGCCTCGCTATGCACGCCTACGCTGACGCGCCCCAGCTGAAAAAAGCCCAGCAAACGCCGACACATCAGACCCGCCAACAAGGCCACATCGGCGCCCGTAGCGGCCGAAGATTTGGCCAGTTCGGACAGCACCGCCTGGTCGGCACGCAAACGCTCGAAGCGACCCAGCGCGGCGATGCGCCCGGATTCAAGCTCCGCGTTTTGCTGCTCGATGGTGGCGATCAAACGATTGAAAGCACTCGCCAGCGCGATCAATTCGACAGGACCCGCCGGGCTTGCCCGCAAGGAATAATCGTGTGTGCTGACGATCGCTCTGGCCACGCCGCTAAGGTCTTGAATCGGGTGAGAAATCAAACGCTGCATGCGCAAGGCCGCCAACAGGGCCAACACCGCAGCCAGCAGCACCACGCCGATCTGCAACTTCAACTGCCTCAGGATGCTCGCGTTGACCGTTTCGAGCGAGGAATCAATGAACAGCTGCGCCAGCCTTTGCTGGTCAATGCTCACGGGGAAGCGCACCCGGATAGCCTCGGCTTGAATCTGCAATAAATCTTGTTCCGGCGGCGGTGCTGGCTGGCACATAGAGCGCTTATTCGGCGCCACCAATGGGTCATCACGTTGGTACTGCGCAAACAACTCGCCCTGATCGCCGTAAAGGCAGGCCAGCACCACATGCCGCACGTCGCGCAAGCTGGCCAGGTTTTCGTTGGCGGTCTTGCGGTCATCAAAGGCAATCGCCGCCGTGCTGCGGTTGCCCAGCAATGTAGCCACCGTGGTGAGCTCAAGCCCCAAGGCCTGCTTTGCATTGCGCGACTCGTAGGCAATGTGAATGAGGCTGGACAAGAGCAAGGTGCCCACGCAAACCGCCATGATCAGCATGACGCTGAGGCTGCGAATCGGCATATTCGCCAGCCGCTTCATGGCCGCCCTTTCGCGCCGCCAACGGTGCGCACCGCAACCTCGACCAGCTTGGCACTGGGCTTCAAATTGGCGCGTTTGAGCACGTCCAGATTGATCTCCAGACGCAGCTTGCCGTCAACCACCACAAACCCAATACCGCCGCCCGCGTCGACAAACTGGGCCGCCCCTCCCACGGTCAGCACGGGCGAGTCGGCCAACAGGGCACTGAGTTCAAGCACGGTCTTCTTGGTCGGGAGATCGGTGTAGACAATCTGGCACAGGCGCGCTTCGGAGGCCGAGCTGGGGTAGAGCAAAGCTATCGGGCGCGCGCCCAAGGAACGGGTGCTGAGCTCGCGCAGACTTTCTCCGAAGGGGTTGCTGCCCAGCACGCAGATGGTGAATGCCGAGTCCCCAGCGCGCTGCGGGGTCTCGGGCCACTCCACGAACTGCCCGATGCGGTAAAGAAACGCTGCCTTCAGGCGATATTCGCTGGGCAATTCATCGGGCGCGGCATAGGCAGCCTGACCCTGCAGGGCTGCGCCGATCCAAGCGAACAGCCACAACACACCCAGATGCAAGCGACGCGCATTCGCTTTACATGTTTGCTTGCAACTTGGCTTGGCCCAGCTCAAAACGCCATCCTGAAATCAAGTCGCCACTCCCGACCCGGCATCGGTGCGTCCCCCGGTATGGCCTGCGAGTCCAGTGGCTCGGTGGCACGGGCATTCAGCGCATTCTTCAGGCCCATTGAACAAGACCAGGGCTCGCCCGGCGCCTGCCAACGCAGCCCCAGATCGAGCAAGGCATAGGCCGGCAAAGGCGACTTTGTCACGCCCGCGGGTCGCGGCCGCTCCCCCACCCAGCGTGCCTGACCATTCGCGGTCAAGGAAGGCAGCAAACGCTGATCCAGACTCAAACTCAGGCTGTGACGCGGCGCAAAAGGCGCGGGGTCGCCATTGCCGTCTTTGGCCCGCTGATAAGCGTAGTTGAATGCCAAGCGCGAACTCTCCGTCGCGCGCCAATCCAGCTCCAACTCGGCGCCGGGCGCCGACAACTCGCCCACGTTCTTGTAAGTGCCCTGGACGAGTCGAATCAAGTCCTTCATTTCGTAATAAAACAAGGCCAGGCGCGGATTGAAGCTTGGCCCCGCCGTCCAGTCGATTTGCCACTCCAGGGTGTCGACCTTTTCCGGGCGCAAGGTCTTTGAGCCGATGTTCACCGGGTTGGACGCGACGAACTGCTCCTTCATGGACGGCGCGCGAAAAGCACTGCCATACAACCATTTGCTGACCAACTCGGGCGCATGTCGCCACACCAGCGAGGCACGCGGGTTGATGGTCGTGCCAAAGTCACTGAAACGGTCGGCGCGCAGGCCCAGCGTCACCTCAGCGGCGTCATTCAGCCGCCACACATCTTGCAGCGACATATAACGCGTGCTGCGCGACAGATCGGGCGCATAAACAGCTGGCGTGCCGGTCACATCCACCAGGATGCCGACAGGCCCGCCATTGCTGAAATTCTTGCTCTCCCAGGCATGGAAATCTTGCCGGTTGACCCCGAAAGCCAACCTCAGTCGATGGCCATCCCAGCCCAAATACTGCGACTCCCAGTCCAAGCGGTAGCTGTTCTCTTCTGAGCCGGGGTTGCCGATTGCGCCGTCCTTGAAGGTGAACAGGCTTGACTCGCCCGCGCCGAACAGCTCGCCACGCGTATTCACCGGCAACACCGCACCGGCCGGGAAGACGCGGTAGTTTGCGTCGAACCAATGCTGGCCCCAAGACGCCCTCAGCACCGAGCGCAGCGCGTCGCTGCCACCCGGCAACTGCCAGCGCAGCTCGGCCAAGGACTGCCGCGCCTCGGATTGCGAGCTGGGATCCAATGCGCCGGCAATACCCCAGGCGGCGCCCATTTTGTCGGCGCGGTAATGCCAAAGGCGCAGCTGCAGGTCCGCACGGGCCAGCTCGACATGCACATTACTCAAGCGGTACTGGGTATCCAGCGCCCCCGGGGCGAGTGAGGCCTGACTGCCAAAAATACCGTCAAACTCGGTCTGCTGATCGGCCGGGATGCGGCGTGCGCGGTCACCGTCACTGCGTTGCACCTCGGCCGAAAGCATCAAGCCCCAGTCGGCGAACTTGCTCGTCTTGCGCGCCCACAGCCCGGCCGAGTTGAAGGCGCCGGCGCTGACACCTGCGGCCGTCTCGGGTTCGCGCATGGGGTCGCGCGTCACGATATTGATGACGCCCGCAAAGGCATCGGCCCCAAAGACGGCGGAACCGGGCCCGCGCACCACTTCGATACGTTCTACACCGGCAAGAGGCAAGCGCACGCCAGCCCCCAAAGCGCCGGTAAACACCTGGTTGATCGGCACATCGTTCAGCGTCACCAAGACCTGCGGGTTGTCAAACGTATACATACCGCGGATGACGAACAGCGGCTGCCGATTCTTTGGCGAGATGTGCAAGCCGGCCACGCCGGTCAGGGCCTCTTCGAGCGTACGCGCGCCCATAGCCTCGATTTGAGAGGCGGTGACGATGGCGACGATCGCCGGCGCTTCGCGTGCGGGCATCTTGAAGCCGGTCGCACTGCGCACGTCCAGCTGCGACAAGGCGTCAATGTCCAGGTCCAACAAAGAGGCCGCACGCCCCTGAAGTGCACCGAGGGCTCCCAAGCTGAGCAAGGTGAACGACCGCAGCAATCCTTGGTGCTTCATGATGGACCGACCCCGCGAATGAGCAGGATTCAAGTCTATAGCGCCGACCCGCAAAGGGGTAAAAATACCATTACAGGGAATCGGCGATATAGGGGGCGTTTTCCAGCTATTTGCCAGCTATTTGCCGGTGGTGTATCCCCAGAGTCAGCCCATTCTTTGCCGGCTCAGCCGCCGGCGCGCTTGACCTGCCACTTGGGCTCTTTTTTCTTCAAGAGCTCGACCACTCGCTCGCAGTGGTCGCCCTGCACCTCGATCACGCCGTCCTTGACCGTGCCGCCCGAGCCGCATGCGGTCTTCAGCTCCTTGCCCAGCGCGACCAGCCCTTCGGCATCCAGCGGAACGCCCTTGACCAGAGTGACGCCTTTGCCGGCCCGGCCCTTGGTTTCGCGGGAGACGCGCACAACGCCGTCACCCTTGGGTAACACCGGGCGGCCGCAGCGGCAGTCGGCCTTGGCTTGGCGGCAGTCGGGGCAGGTGCGGCCCGTTTCGGTGGAATAGACCAGGCCGCTCAAAGCGCCCAATGCGCCCAGACCGTTCAAGGGTTTGTTGGATTTCATATCGGGGCCTCCGCTGGCATGCCGAACAGTTGCAGGTGCAACTCAAACGGCGAATTGATGGTGCGCACGCGCAAATAGGCTTCCTCGGCCTCGGGGTAACGGCGACGCAGATAGTGCAACCATTGCTTGAGCCGCCCGGCCTGGTGTTTGGCCGGCATATGCACCATCACCTGGCCCCAAAACAGCCGCATCAAAGGCAAGAGCTCCTGCCAGCTCAAGGCGGCAGCAGCGGGCCTGCAGATGGCCAGCGCCAAGCCTGGGTCGGCCACCATGCCGCGCCCCAGCATCAGGGCGCTGCAGCCGGACTGCTGCAAACAAGCGCGTGCATCGGCAGCCGTCCAGACCTCGCCATTGGCGACCACGCTCACCTCTACCTTCGTTCTGACCGCGTCAATACGCTCCCAGTAGGCGGGCGGTTTGTAGCCGTCAGCCTTGGTGCGAGCATGGATCACCAACTCCTCGGCGCCGCCGTCCACCATGGCCTGCGCACATTCGAGCGTGCGCGAGTCGTCCATATAGCCCAGCCGCATCTTGGCCGACAGCGGCATGCCATGCGGCATCGCGCGCTTGACGGCGCTGACGATCTGCAAAATCAACTCGGGCTCATCCAAAAGCACCGCCCCGCCGCGGTGCCGATTGACGTTCTTGGCCGGGCAGCCAAAGTTCAAATCAATCCCGGCGGGCTTGAGCGCCGCCAATTTTGCGGCGTTCTCCGCCATACAGACCGGGTCCGAGCCCAGCAGCTGCGCGCGCACGGGCACACCGGCAGGCGTCAATCCGCCGTTGAGGAGCTCAGGCACGATGCGCGTGAATACACGGTTAGGCATCAAGCGATCGGTGATGCGGATGAATTCGGACACGCAGCGGTCAATGCCGCCGACGCGTGTGAGCACATCGCGCAGCATGTGATCGAGCAGCCCTTCCATAGGTGCTAGAAGAATGACCCCTCGCCCACCGCGGACGTCAGGAAGGGCGGGCGATCCCCCGAGGGGATGAGGGTCGGCTTGGGGCGGCCCGGCGCTCGACCCCATCATGCCTGCTCCTGCGCAGCGGCAATGTCTTGCTGGGTCAGATACAGGCGCAAGTCGAACTCCAGCTGCCCGTAGCTGGGCTCCATATGCTGGCAGAGCTGATAAAAAGCCTTGTTGTGATCAAGTTCCTTCAGATGCGCCAATTCGTGCACGACGATCATCTTCAGGAACTCGGCCGGCGCCTCTTTGAACAGGCCGGCGATGCGAATTTCGCGCTTGGCCTTGAGCTTGTTGCCCTGCACGCGGGAGGCCCGCGTGTGCGTGCCCAGCGCATGCTGAATGACCTTGAGCTTGGCATCAAAACAGACCTTGTTCAGCGGCTCGGCATTGCGCAAATAGCGCAGCTTTAAGTCCTGCGTGTAGTCGAACAAGGCCTTGTCGCTGCGGACCTCGTGCCCAAGCGGGTAGCGACGCGCCAGCAGCTCACCGAGCCGCCCGGCGTCGATCAGGGCTTGAACTTGCTGCAGCGTTTCGGCCGGATAGCCGACCAGATACTTCAATGACTTCACTGCGACCTTAGGGTTTTGCGGGGACTTCGTAGTTTTCGCCGATCCAGGACTCAAAACGCTCACACATGGCGGCTTCGCCGGCGCTGCTGTCGGCCAGCAACTGTTCGCCGTGGACGATGCGGATATGCGCATCGAGCGTGGCCGGCACCGCCTCGGAATAGGCGCGCGTTGCCGCTGCAGCCAAGCTGGCCTGCGCCTGAACCCAGCAAGAGTCAACCGACTGGTTGCAAGCCTCGGCCAGATAGCGGGCCGAGAAGCCCTCACCGGTCAAGCTGCGTAGTGTTGCGTCGTGGTCAATGCTGTTGCCGGGCTGCCAGTAATGCTCGGCCAATTGAGGGCCAATCGCCCCGTTGTCGGTCAGAAAGCCATGCTCACGCAAAAAGAAGGCTCGGGTTTGATAGACCGCCATATGGGCAAGCAAATAGCCCTGGTAGCTGGCCGCCGACTCTTGATTGAGCAGATGCGGGATCGCCAGCAATGGGCGTGGGCTGACCACACCCAGCACCCGGTGCTCGGTCGCGCGGGCCAAGGCCAGCACAGCCTCCGCCGTCAGTTCCTCATCAGCCATGGCATAGAGCGCGGCTTCAAAATAGGGCACGACCGCAATCGAACGTTCATCAAAAGCTCGCATGGGCTGGCTGCTGGCGATGCGGTCATGGATCAGCTGATCAGGGATGACCTCACCGGCCGCATTCTTGGCATAACGCTTGAGCCAATCGGCATCACCGAGCAGGCTGTCGCAGAACATCGACTGCGTTTCGGCATAAGCCATCGAGGTCGGAGCGAACTCCTGAGAGAAGCAAGGCGAGTTTTGCGCCACATTGGCGAAATGCGCGGCGTGGCCGCCCTCGTGGAACAAGGTGTTGATGGCGCGCAGGCCGCTGCCCATCTGGTCGGGCTTGGCCTCGGCGGTGAAGTTGATCTGCCCCGGCACCCACTCGCCCTGCTCATTCACATAGCTGGGCACAGGCCCGTGGCAAAAGCCGTTTTGATACTTGCCCTTGCGCTCCAGCAGATCCAACTGCATGGTCGCCCCCCGGTACTGAATGCCCAGGCGCCGAAACGATTCGACCCAGCGCCGCAAGGCCGGCCCGAAAGGCATGTACTCGTCCATGCGGCGCACGACGTCGCCGCTGGAATAAAAACGCAGATTCCAGGGCGCCAACGCGTCCGCGCCGTGGCTGGCCTGCAGATCGCCCAGCGTGCGCGCATGCGCTTCATCGGTGCGGGCGACAAAGTCATCCAGGATGGCGCTCAGCTGCGCCGGCGTCATGCGCTCGTTCTTACGCAGCTTGAGCTCGAAATAGTTGTCGAAGCCAAGGGCACGCGCGAAGCGGTTGCGCAGCTTGACCAAGTCCAAAAAGCCGTTGGCCAAGACCCAATTCTCGATCGCCTGAAAAGCCGCAAACGAGCTGCGCCGGCTGGCCTCAACCGGATTGGTCGCCAAATTGGTGGCCAGCATCGTCAGCGAGGCAACTTCCGTTTGCCCTTGCTGGTTCAGGTGCGTGGGCTGCAAATCGCGCTTTTTGGCAAACAGAGCCGCCTCAGCTTGAATGATCTCGCTCATCAGCGCGCGTGCGGCGTCGTTGTCGATGATATTGGCCTCGAACAGCGCCAGCCAGCCCTTCAGCCCGTGCAGCAGTGGCGCGTCTTGCTCCGCCGCAGGCAAGGCTTGCAGCGCCGCGATATGGTCCCGCGTACGGCTCAGTTTGGCCGGATCGGAGATGAAATCCTTGTAAGCGCCTTCGGCCACGGCAAAACCGGCCTGGTCGTCGCTGGTGGCCATATAGGTGGCCCAAAACAGGTCTTCCTTGGTCTTGTGGACCGCGTTGTAGTCGCTGTTCAGTTGTTGGAAGAATGCACGGGCTGTTGCTTGGGCGGTCTGCATGAAGGCGATGCTCTTGTGGAGTCTGCGAGGGCCGAGAGCATAGCGCCTGCCGGCCATTTCCGGCATTTTCGGCATTTCTGGGATGATGACGGCAATGGCAAAAGGTTTCAAAATCACGCTGGCGGGCGAATCCACCGTCTTCTGGGCCGAGCCCGGCCTGACGGTCTTGCGCGCTTCGCTCAGAGGTGGCGGTGGGCTGCTGAGCTCCTGCCGCAACGGCACTTGCCGCGCCTGCCGCTGCCGGCTCTTGGAAGGCGAGATCGCCTATGTGATCGACTGGCCAGGGCTGAGCGCCGAAGAAAAGGCCGAGGGCTGGTTTCTGCCCTGCGTCGCGCAGGCCCGCAGCGACCTGATTTTGCTGCGGCCTACCGAAGCCTGATCCAGCCGCAGGCCCAGGCTCATGCTCAGGCCATCAGGTTTGAGCTTGCGAAGTCGGTGCGTCTTGCGCGGCGGCAGGCGCGGCCAAGGTAGCAGCCTCCATGGCGGCGGCTTCTTCCTCGCGCTGTTTGCGGGTTTCCGCCAGGTAATGTTCTTCGATGAAGTTCTTCTCCACCAAATTGCGGCGCAAGGAGTCTTCAAGCTCCTCGACCCGGCCGTTCAATTTCTCGATCTCCTTCTCCAAATGCTTGCGGGCATCGTCGAGATCGCTCGGTTGGTTTTGATCGGGCTCTTCCCCATCGTGCTGCGGTGGGTCGGCCGACAAAACGGCCAGATCGCGCCGCAGTTTTTCGATCGTCTCCCCGGCCTGCGCCAGTTGCTCGCGCTGCGCCTTGGCTTCGCGCTCAAGCTTTTTCAAGGCACCAGGGTCCACCGCTGCGGCTGCCACGCTTGGGCTGGCCGCAGTCGCGTCGGGGTTCAGGGCCAGAGTCTCCAACTCGCGCTGCAAGCGCGCGGCAGTCCGCTCGGCCCGCTCGGCGCGGGTTTCCGCCATGCCGTGCTTCTCCTGCCACTGCTGCATCTGCGCGCGCGCTTGTTCGGCGCGTTGGCGGGCCGCGTTGATCTCAGCCTGATCATTGAGTGTCTGGCTGGTCCGGGAACGAAAGTTGTTGAGCAGCCGCGAGCTTTCCTCCAGCCGCTCGCGGGCCTGCGCCAACTCCAGCTGCACGCGGCGGCGCTGCGCCAGCATACGCTCGACCTCATTGCGGTGGCTGCGCTTGAGCGCCTCCAAACCCTCTTCATTCATATCGCTGGCATGTTCGGGCCAGGGCAGACGGTCCACCCCGTCCTTGTCGGCCCCGGCTGCATCCGTACTGCCGTCCACGCCGAAGGTATTGAGCAACTGCCGCATCAGCAAGGGCAGCTCGGTCAAGCCACGCATGTCTGCCGGGGAAAAATAATCGCCTCCACCGGCGCCCCCTGAGCCCCCGCCCAAACCGCGCTCTGCCACCCGCATCAATTCATTCGAGGCCGACTTCATCGCTCGGCCGGCTTCGCGGGTTTCCCGCAGCGCATTGACGATATGGATGTGATTGCTTTCCTCGTAGCGGGTCATGCGCCAATAAGTGCCAATGACCACGATGATCACAATCACATTGGCCAGGAATAGCGACAAGGCCGCGAGGTTTTCAAGCGTGAGCGCCATTTCGCAAGTCTCCGGGGTCAGATCAACACAAAAGCGAGCCGGCCTTCGCCGTAACCCGGCACCGAAAGCCGGTAGTCGCTGCGCCCATGGCCGCGCGCCATCAAAGCCCCCATCTTCTCGAACGGTTTGCTCATCAAATTGGCCACCTTCAGCGCCACCTCGGGCGAGCCCTTGGACTTGACCAACAGGCCCGCAGCGGAATGCATGAACTGATCGGCGAACTTCATCATCTCGGCCGTGGGCGCGCCCACCTGCATGGACGCCCGCACCGGCGCGGGCTGCATCTGTGCCCCGCCGCCGCCCAGGATGCAGCAGCAGTTGACGTCCAGCACGCCCAGCGCATGCGGCGTTTTGTGACCGGCCGCCACATACATAGCCAAGTTGTGGGGCAGCTTGAGATCGCTCATTTGCTGGCCCGGGGCGGGGATCAGCCGAAACGGAATGTCATGCAAAAAAGACTTGACCAAGCCGCTCAGCGCTTCGGCCGAAGCCAGGGCCGGCGCTGGACCGGGCGGCGCTTGCAACTCGGCCAAGCGCGGCGCCAAGGCGCTCTTCACCTCGCGCAGCAAATCTTCGTCCTTGAAGGGCTTGTTGATCACGAACAGCGCGCCGTTGCTGCGCGCCTGATCGAGGTGACGGGTGGCAGTTTCGGTGGTGACGAAACCGACCTTGATTTCATGCCGGCCAATTTGGCGCAGCGTCTGCAGCAATTCCAGGCCGCCGATCTTGGGCATATGCCAATCGGAGATCACCAGGTCGGGCTCAAATGCACTCACCAGACGCAGCGCTTGTTCCCCGTCCATGGCCAACTCGATCATCAAGGGCCCCAGCCCCCCGGTTTGCAAGACCCGCTGGATGATGGCTTGAATGGCCCGACTGTCATCAACAATCAGGACACGCAGCGGAGCATGTGTGGCTGTTTGCATGGTTTTAGTTCTCGCTAGAAAGGCCGCCCGCTTGACTCGCATCGCTGGCGGATGCGTCGTCCCTTTGGGCATGAATATCGGTCAGCATCACCGCCAGCCTTTGGGCCTGGTCAGCGGAAACAAACAAAGCGCGCGTTTCGCCCGAATGACTGAAGGCCTGCCATTGCGGCTGGCTGAGCATTTCGGGCAGACCCAAGCTGGTCAGACTGTTGTCCTCCAGGCATTGCAGCAAACAGGCGCTGAGAATATTGCACAGTTCCATCCCGGCATCTTGCACGTCGGCGGGCTGCAATTGCTCGCTGGGCAAGCCAAACATGGCCGCGGCAAGTGCTTGCGCATCGGCCGCGCCCAGCATCAGCAAAACCAAGGCATGTGGGTGGCTGGAAAAACCGGTGATGCAATCGGCAATGGGCAGAGAAAAACAGGCGTCGTCGGCCCGCAAACTCGGCAAGCAAGCGGCCGCGACAAAAGGGCAGGTCTTGCCGCTCAAGCCCGCCCATACATCGGTTAATTTTGTTGCGACGACCGCTGCTTGCACGCGAACACTCCGTGGCGAATGCGCAGTGTGCACCGATTCCGGCGCGCCGCAAACGCCGAGGAGTTGCGGGCTAGGCAGGCTGTTTGGGCTTTCACTGCGCCCTTGCTCACCAATACTCGCTATCCAGGGATATGAATCGAGCACCCGAAAACTGCGCAGCGGGTGCGGCGGGCACTGGATAATCCCTGCCTCTTGCGTGGCCGGCGCAATTTGTTGATGGCCCCGTTGATTTGATCGCCAACCGGCTCGCCCCATGCACCGAACCATTTTCACCACGCCTGTCATCAACAGCTTGCTGCGCGGCGCCTCGCTGGCCTTCCTCAAGCTAAAGGGCTGGAAGATCGAAGGCAGCCTGCAGCCTGGCCAAGCCAAATGCGTGTTGATCGCCGCGCCGCACACCAGCAACTGGGATTTGCCCTACACCTTGATGGTGGCCTTCGCGCTGCGGCTAACGCCGTATTGGATGGGCAAGAGCCAGATTTTTCGCTGGCCCTTTGGTGGCTTGATGCGCTGGCTGGGCGGTATTGCGGTGAACCGGGAGCAGTCGACAAATCTAGTCGCCGCCTCCGCCGCCGCCTTGGTGGCCGCTGATGGCCAAGTGCAGCTGATCGTGCCACCCGAGGGCACGCGCAGCAAGACCCGCTACTGGAAGACCGGTTTTTATTGGATCGCCCACACCGCGCAAGTCCCGATCGTGATGGCGTACATGGACTACCCTCGCAAACTCAGCGGCCTCGGGCCCGTGTTTACCCCGACCGGTGACATCGAGGCAGACATGGTCCGCATCAAGGCCTATTACGCGCAATTCAAGGGCAAGAACTGGCAACAGTTCGACCATCAATGAACCAGAACAACCCCATCAAGTCCAAAGACCCGCTGCACGGCCTGACGCTGGAGGCCATCGTGACCGCTTTGGTCGACTATTTCGGCTGGGAAGAGCTGGGGCAGCGCATCGAGATCAGGTCGTTTGTGATCGACCCAAGCGTGGCCTCGAGCCTGAAGTTCTTGCGCAAAACACCTTGGGCCCGCACCAAGGTGGAGAGCTTGTACTTGTTCATGCTGCGCGAGCAAGCTCGCGAGCAACGCAACTAAATTCAACGCCCGTCGGGCAGCTCGATCTTCAGCTCCAGCACATCCAAATCGCCCTGATGCTCAAGGCTCACCTTGATGTCATCCGGGTCGATCTTCATGTATTTGGAGATCACCACCAGCAACTCGTTCTTCAATTGCGGCAGGTAGTCGGGGCTGGCGGTGCGGCCATTGCGCTCATGCGCCAAGATCAGCTGCAAACGCTCTTTCGCGACATTGGCGGTGGTCTTCTTCTCGCCCAGGAAGTAGCTCAGAAATCCCATCTCAAACTCCTCACTTGCCGCCAAACAAGCGCTTGAACAAGCTCGGCTTGATCGCCTCGACAAAGCGCATCGGACGCTCCTCGCCCAGGAAGCGGCGCACCACGTCCTTATAGGCCTCGGACACATCACTGCCCGCCATATGGATGGCTGGTGAGCCCTGGTTGGACGCCTGCAGCACGATCTCGGACTCAGGAATCACGCCGATCAGCGGCGTGCGCAAAATCTCATGAATGTCTTCCAGCGACAGCATATGGCCGCCCTCAACCCGGTTGGGGTTGTAACGCGTGATCAGCAGATGCTCCTTGACGGGCTCCTTGCCTTCGATGGCACGCTTGGTCTTGCTATTGAGCATGCCCAGGATGCGGTCCGAGTCGCGCACCGAGGAGACCTCGGGGTTGGTCACGACGATCGCCTCGTCGGCGAAATGCATGGCCATCAAAGCACCGGTCTCGATGCCGGCCGGTGAGTCGCAGACGATGAACTCGAAGTCCATCGCCTTGAGTTCTTCCAGCACCCGCTCGACGCCTTCGACCGATAGCGCGTCTTTGTCGCGCGTTTGCGAAGCGGCCAGGATAAACAGCTTGTCCAGTTGCTTGTCCTTGATCAGCGCCTGGTTGAGTTTGATCTCGTCATTGATGACGTTGATCAGGTCATAGACCACACGGCGCTCGCAGCCCATGATCAGGTCCAGGTTGCGCAGACCGACGTCAAAGTCGATCACGCAGGTTTTGTGGCCGCGCAGGGCCAGGCCAGTTGCGAAGCTGGCACTGGTGGTGGTCTTGCCTACGCCGCCCTTGCCCGAAGTCACTACGACGATTTTTGTCATCGAATCAAATCCTTAAAAATTGATAGTTCCATGCGCCGCCAAAAAGTTCGGCGACCTGCTTGCATTCATTTCAAAGCTTGAGCGGCTCCATCACCAGCTTCTCGCCTTCCAGGCGAATTTGCGCCGGCTTGCCAAACACCGTATCAGGCAAAGGGTTCTCGGTCGTGCGGTAGGTGCCCGCAATCGCGATCAGCTCGGCCTCCATGCTGGTGGCAAAAATGCGCGCATCGGTATTGCCTTTGGCGCCGGCAATCGCCTTGCCGCGCAGCGGTGCGTAAACATGGATGCTGCCATCGGCAATGACCTCGGCGCCATGATTGACCAGCGCCAACACCACCAGATCACCGCCCTTGGCGTAGATCTGCTGGCCCGAGCGCAAGGGCTTGTCGATGATCATGGTCTTGGCCGCCTCAGCCGGCACCGCAACTTCACGGATCACTTCGCGGATCACCTCGACCCGAACCTCCCGCACTTCCCTCACCTGCTCACCCGCCTCAGTCGGCTCAAGCTCAGCCATTGAAAGCGCAGCGTTGCCTTGAACGAAGTCGGCTTCCGGCGAATCCGCCAGGCCCAGCGCCAGCGCCTGCGCCAGTTCTGCCGCATTGGCGCCGAGCACCGCCACCGGCTGCATCTTGTAGCCACGCAGCAAATCCAGCAAGCCGGCGAGGTCGAGCCCGCCGCCTTGCGTCGCGTCGTCAAGATTCATTTGCGTCGGCGTCGCAGCATCGCCCGCCACCGCAGCGTCTGCCCGCACGAGGTGGGTCAGATCGATCAGCAAAGGTTCGTGGTTGAACATATCCGGCGTGTCGCCCAAGCGCGCATGCAGGGCAGCTGCCAGCACGCTCAAATCGGCCGACTTCAGAACCAAGGAGAGCAGGCTCAAAGAAGCGCTCTTCAACTCGAATACATCGGCTATTTTTGACGCCGTCCGACCTTGCTGTGTACCTTGCTGTGCCTGAGACATCGAGTGCTGCTGTTGTGCAAAGGGCGCGATTTTAGCCGCGCCGCACGCCAGCATCCCTAGGCGTTGCCCCCAAGCCGCGTCATACATTTGCGACAAAATCAGGCAAGGCAACAAAGTTCCAACGCTATCAAGCACTTAGCGCGCCTTTGCGGAAGCAACCCACATAAATATCCACAGGCAATGTGGAAAAAACAGTCGCCTTTGCACACCATGTGTCACCGTTTTTCGTGACATTTGCCACTGCAGCCTTGACTTATCCCCATTTCACGCCAAGGTCAAGCGCCGGGGAGGGATTTTTGTAACAGCCCGAAGTGGAGCGAGGCGAGCACGCTAAGTGCTTGATTTATATAAGACTGGGCACAGTGCTTCGAAATGAGGCAGGCTAAGCCCAAGCGCGTCATTTCAAGGGCTTGACGCCGGCAGACAAGGCTTGTCCACAAAGTTATCCACAGCAAAGGTGGATAGCCTTTGAAGCCCTTAAAAATCATAGACTTAAGCCGCGTGTCTCAACTCAAATGGAGCATTCGACGCTAAGTCAACAAGGCCAAAAGGAGGCGCTGCGCAAACATCGACAGCGGGAATAAGCGCTCGCAGCGGTTACAGTGAAGGCAAATCCGCGCCTCGCGGACTCTTGCAGGAGCACAGCATTGGCAACACCCAACTACTCATACGAAAAACGCCAGCGCGAATTGGCCAAGAAGCGCAAGGTTGAAGAAAAGCGCCAGCGCAAGATCGGCGGCAAGGTTGACGGCGATGGCCAGCCTGCCGAGGGCAGCGAGACCGCTGAAGGCGACGCAGCAGGCGAAGCCACTGCGAACCCGGACACCCCTCCCGCTGCCACCTGAGCATCAATCCTGGGTGAGACTTGGCCGGGTCTTGATCACCCGGTCGCAAAGCTAGGCCCGGTGTTTTAACGCGGTGAAGCCAAGACCTGGCTCGCGCAGGCCCTAAAATGCCGGCCTGCCCGGCACTGCTGTCGGGACCGCAAAGACACCATGACCCGTAAGCTCTTCGTCACGACCGCCCTGCCCTACGCCAACGGCAACTGCCATATTGGCCACATCATGGAGTGGACCCAGGCCGATATCTGGGTTCGTTTCCAGCGCATGCGCGGCCAGCAAGTGAATTTTGTTTGCGCCGACGACGCGCATGGCGCACCCATCATGATCGCGGCCGAAAAAGCCGGCATCACGCCACAAGCCTTCGTCGCCAATATCGCCGCGGGCCGCAAGACCTATATCGACGGCTTTCACATCAGCTTCGACAACTGGCACTCGACCGACGGGCCGGAGAATCACGAGCTGAGCCGCGACGTCTACCGCGCGCTGCGTCGCAACGAATTGATCGATGTGAAGACCATCGATCAGTTCTTCGACCCCGAGAAGCAGATGTTTCTGCCCGACCGCTTCATCAAGGGCGAATGCCCGAAATGCGGCGCCAAGGATCAGTACGGCGACTCCTGTGAGGTCTGCGGCGCGGTCTACACGCCGACCGAGGTGAAGAACCCGTTCTCGGTACTGTCCGGTGCGACGCCGGTGATGAAGAGCTCCGAGCATTACTTCTTCAAGCTCAGCGACCCACGCTGCGTCGCCTTCCTGGAAGAGTGGACGCAAACCCCGGGCCGCTTGCAGCCCGAGGTCTTCAACAAGATCAAGGAATGGTTTGCCAAAGATGAAGAGGGCAAAGGCGGCCTGGGCGACTGGGACATCAGCCGTGATGCCCCCTACTTCGGCATCGAGATTCCGGACGCTCCGGGCAAGTATTTCTACGTCTGGCTGGACGCGCCGATCGGCTATCTGGCCTCGCTGAAAAACTATTTCGCCAAGACCGGTGGCGACTTTGACGCCTATATGGCCGACGAGACGGTGGAGCAGATCCACTTCATCGGTAAAGACATCACCTATTTCCACACGCTGTTCTGGCCCGCGATGCTGCATTTCAGCGGCCGCAAAACGCCCAACCATGTCTATGTCCATGGCTTCATGACCGTCAACAACGGCGAGAAGATGAGCAAGAGCCGCGGCACCGGCCTCGACCCCTTGAAATATCTGGGCTTGGGCTTGAACGCCGAATGGCTGCGCTACTACATCGCGGCCAAGCTGAACGCCAAGGTCGAGGACATCGACTTCAACCCGGAAGATTTCTGCGCCCGCATCAACAGCGATCTGGTCGGCAAGTACATCAATATCGCCAGCCGCGCGGCCGGCTTCCTGGCCAAGCGTTTTGACGGGCATCTGTCGGGCGACCTCGGCGTCGAGGGCCGCACGCTGCTGGACGGCCTGCGCGCTCAAGCCGATACGATCGCCGAGTTGTACGAGGAACGCGAGTTCGGCAAGGCACTGCGCGAGATCATGTTGCTGGCCGACCGGGTCAACGAGTATGTGGACCAGAACAAGCCTTGGGATTTGGCCAAGAAAGAAGGCATGGACGCGGTGCTGCACGATGTCTGCAGCGTCTGCATCGAGGCCTTCCGCCTGCTGACGATTTACTTGAAGCCGGTCTTGCCGGAACTGGCGGCCAAGGTCGAGGCCTTTCTGCGCATCGAGCCCTTGCAGTTCGCCGACGCGGCGCGTGCGATGGGCCCGCACCAGATCGGCAGCTATCAGCACCTGATGCAGCGCGTCGATGCCAAGTTGCTGGACGCCTTGTTTGAGGCGCCCGAAGCGCCCAAGGTCGTGCCAGGTGGTGAGGAACTCGCACCCGAGATCAAGATCGATGATTTCTCCAAGGTCGATCTGCGCATAGCCAAAATCGTCAAGGCCGAGCATGTGGAGGGTTCGGACAAGTTGCTGCGCCTGACGTTGGACGCCGGCGAAGGCCGCATGAGAAATGTCTTCAGCGGCATCAAGAGTGCCTACAAGCCCGAGCAGTTGGAAGGCAAGCTGACCGTGCTGGTGGCCAATCTGGCGCCGCGCAAGATGAAGTTCGGCATCAGCGAAGGCATGGTGCTGGCCGCATCGCATGCCGACGAGAAGGTCAACCCCGGCATCTTTGTGCTGGAGCCCTTCCCTGGCGCGCAACCCGGTATGCGTGTGCGCTAAGGCGCACGGCTGGCCAAGCCTTCGCAAGGCTAAACTCCCAACAACCACTAACGCTTTTGAGCCACCGCCATGCCATTGTTCTGGAAACCCTACAAGTCCGAAGTCAGCAGCTTCATCGATGAATTGAAGGCCAAGAAGCCAACGCTGGAGCAAGAACAGCGCGCCGGTCGTGCGCTGCTGTGGGAAAAGCAGGTGGACCGCGCCGAGCAAGCGGACTTCCGCGCCGCGCGGGTCGCACAACAGGCCTACGTCTACCAGACCAGCGCCAAGTAAGTGTTGTCCGGCGAATGAGCGCCGCCCCCGACAGCACGGCAGCCCATGCAGCCCTGCTGAGCTTGCCCGAGCTCGACCCCTTGGCGCCCGCCTTGACCGGCTTGCCCGAGACGGTGGACAGCGTGGCCGTCGCGCGACTGTACGGCGAGCCCCTGTTCCAGATGCCGCTGGATCTGTACATCCCGCCGGACGCGCTGGAGGTGTTTCTAGAAGCGTTCCAGGGCCCGCTGGATCTGCTGATCTACCTGATTCGGCGCCAGAATTTCAATATTCTGGACATCCCGATGGCCGATGTGACGCGGCAATATCTGAGCTATGTCGACCAGTTGCGCAAGCACAATCTGGAGTTGGCGAGCGAGTATTTGCTGATGGCGGCGATGCTGATCGAGATCAAGTCTCGCATGTTGCTGCCGCCCAAAAAGACCGACGACGGCTCAGAGCCGGAAGACCCCCGGGCCGAGTTGGTGCGACGCTTGCTGGAGTATGAGCAGATCAAGCTGGCTGCTGCCCGCTTGGGCGCATTGCCGGTGGCCGGGCGCGATTTTCAGCTCGCGCAAGTGCATATTGAACAGTCGCTGCAGCCGCGCTTCCCGGACGTCAACGCCAATGATTTGCGCGATGCCTGGGCCGATATCTTGCGCCGTGCCAAGCTCAACCAACATCACAAAATTACCCGCGAGCAGCTGTCTGTTCGCGAGCATATGAGCATCGTGCTGCGCCGCCTGCAGGGTCAGAAGTTTCTGGAATTCGAACACCTGTTCGACGTCAGCCGCGGCCAGGCGGTGCTGGTGGTGACCTTCATTGCAATGCTGGAATTGGCACGTGAGCGCCTGCTGGAAATTACCCAGGCCGAGGCCTTTGCGCCCATCTATGTGCGGCTGGCCTACAGCCCTAGTTGAAAGCCCGCCCCCTCAAGACGCGGTGCCACCACGCCAGGTGGAGAACATGGTTTCGGGTTGGTGCTGAACCATTTGACCTACCGCCAGCACCGCCTGGGTGCGCGATCCCACACCAAGGGCTTTCAACACGGCAGCGACATGATCTTTGACCGTTTCAACGGTAATGCCCAATTCGCGCGCAATGATTTTATTGGGCTTGCCCTGTAACAGCAGTGCCAACACATCGGTCTGGCGAGGCGTCAGGGCCAGGCTTTCAAGCCCGGTTGACGCCTGGTAATTCGAGGCCATCGCCTGCTGCTGAATTTGCGCCAGCTTGGCTTGCGTGCTGCCCGCTTTGCCGCTAGCCGCAACACTGGGCTCGGCTCCCAAATTCATCGGTGGCACATAAATACCGCCGGCCATCACCAATTTCAGCGCCTGGGAAAGCAGCTCGGTGCCGGCGCGTTTGGGCACAAAACCCATGGCGCCTTGGTCGATGGCGCGAATCACATCGCTGGCACGGTCCGAGGCCGAAATAACCACCACGGGCAGGGCCGGATAGGCGGCCCGGAATTCATCCAGCACGTCAAAGCCACTGGCGTCCCCCAACTGCAAATCCAGCAACACCAAATCAAAATCTGCGTGCTTGCCGAGCTCCAGCCTTGCGGCGGCGGCGCTGTCCGCGCCTATCACCTCGACGCTTTCGTCCAGTCCCTCAATGACGGTCTTCAGCGCCGACAAGATCAAGGGGTGATCATCAATGAGCAAGACCTTCATGCTCTCCCCTTTTGCTGGCTTTGTGTCTGTGTATTCATATGGGTGCAAATGATAGGTCAGGCCGCTCACTTTGGGCCTCGCCCTCTTGTGTGATTTGAGCTGATCTTGAGTGAGATGGGGCGCTCGTCAACTCAGGCAGAAGCGCCCTCCAGCCAAGCAGTCAAAGCCTGCCATTGCTGCAGATCACGCTCGACGCGGCTGGGCGCGACGTCCCAGATCGTCAGCCCACGCGCCGCCAACTGCACATAGTTTTGTGTGTCACGCAGCAGGCCCAACACCGGCACCGCCAGCTCGGGCAAAAAATCTTGCAACTGTTGTACCGACAAAGTGCCTTCCTTGGCGCGCATGCCGACGATGGCGAGTTGCGGATGTCGGTCCGCCCCAGCGCTTTCGGCACGCAGCTCCTGCAGCCTGTTCACAAAATCGTAGGTAGCCTGGATATCAAACAAGCTCGGCTGCAAGGGGATCAAAATCTTGTCCGCCAGCTTATAGAGCGCGCGCAGCTTTTTGCCGCTTAGGCCCGCGGGACTGTCCATCACCACATGGCTGACGCCCTTGGGAGGTTTGACAGTTTGCTCGCCGTCGAAGTCCCAGCCCTGGATAGTGGGCAAATCGGCCGAGCGAAGCGCCAGCCAGCGGCGCGCCGACTGCTGCTTATCCACATCACCCAACATCACCGCATGACCGCGCCGCGCCAAATACCCGGCCGTGTTGGTGGCGACCGTGCTTTTACCCACACCGCCCTTGGGATTGGCGATCAAGATCACAGGCATGACAAGTACTCCTAGCTTCCGATTCAGGCCGGCAATGTTAGCCGCCCGCGCGCTCGGCACTGGTGATTCATGCGGCATGACGAGCTGGACTGGGCACAGACGCACAGCGCATGCTGCGACAATAGCCCCATGTTTGCCCCCTCCCAACTCGACGTTCGACGTTTTTTTTGCGCCACTTATCGCAAGCTGCGCGAGCAGTTGCCCCTGATTCCGATGGAGGCGATCGCGGCCGAATGGATAGAGCAGCATCCCGAATACCATGCCGAGCTGGCCGATGAGGACGCCGCCTTGGCGGCTGTCTACAGCGTCGAGGACGGCCGCACCAACCCCTTTTTGCACCTGTCGATGCATCTGACCATCAGTGAGCAGCAGTCGATCGATCAGCCCCACGGCATCGCGCAGGCAATCCAATTACTCGCCGCCAGACGCAACTCTTTGCATGAAGCGCATCACGCGGCAATGGAATGCTTGGGGGAAATGATTTGGGCCTCGCAGCGCAGTGGCTTGCCCCCAGATGGTCATCAATATCTGGACTGCGTCAGCAAAAAAGCCACGCGTCGCTAGCGTGGCTTTTTGAATCGGAAGCGTGTTCCCGCGCTCTTGTTTGGCGCCCATTCAAGTCTCATCAGACCTGGATGGAACCTCCCAAGGCTTTGCGTTCGCTCTTGCCCGAGGCCGAATACAGGCCGGTGCTTTCACCCGGCATCAACACATCAATGGCTCGGTCCAACGCTGCCGTGGCGCGAGCCAGTGACTCGCGCTGAGCCGCCACACGACCACCTGCCAGCGCCAAACGATGGCGCAAATTAGGCGGCACCGAGCCACTGCGGGCCGCGTCACTGAAGCACGAAATTGCTTGCGCCAGGGCCTGGTGCAGCTTGGCTGCATATTGTTCGATCGCGCCGGTGTCGCGGCGCAGCAAGGCGTCGCCCAGCAAATTCAAGCAGCTCTCCACCTCCAACAAGGGCTGTTCAAGCTGCTGGCTGACCGCCGCGGCGTTTGAGTCTGAGGTGGGCAAAGCTTGCATGACAGTCCCCGCCATAAGGCGTTGAGAACGCGCTGATCCAGCGTTCAGGTCAAAGAGAAATTCGAGTCAACCCATGTGCCGCGGCTTGCACCACGGCCTGGCTTCAATGCGGCGTCATTCGCCCAAGCATTTCTTGCGCATTGGCGATCAATTTTTCCGCAATCACATTGGCATTCACGGTGAATTTCCCTTCCGTGATCGCCTGAGAAATGCGTCCGACCTTGGCCGCGTCAAAGCTGCCGTCATCGGGCACACCTTGCAAAAGCTGTGTCGCGTTGGTGGACAACTCCAGCTTGGCACTCGCCTCGGGCGTTTTCTTGCCTCCGACCGGAGCGCCGCCGCCATTGGCCGCTGTCCGCCCCGTTTGGGCCGCAGCGGGTTTGTCTACCCCCACCGGGGTTGACGAGAGTTCAGGACTGTTACCGATCTTCATGGTGCTCTCCACAGACTTGGCAAACGCCCAAGCCTTTCCAGGTTTTGATCAAGCAAGCGCAGATTCTCTCGAAACTGAGCGGCTTTTTCGGTATATCGACGCGGGCAAAGAATACTTTAGAACATTCGACAAAATAACACCCCTGCGTCATGGCGGCCAAGCCATGGCGACGAGACTGCCAAGCGGCCGGCCAACGTAGCGGGATTGCGGTGCTCATAGCAGCATCTCCACATGACGTTCACCAACCACCCGGCCGGAAATGATCCGGCCATTTTCAAAACGAACCTTGACGCTCTGTCCTTCCAGTCCCGCCGTCATGGCTTGCCCTTCTCTGGCCACCGCAAAGCCCGAGCCCACGGCCCGCACCATCACGGTGTCCCCAGCGGCAAACCACTGACGCACCTTCAAACTGTTGCTGCGTACGGCTTCCCCGGCCGCCAAGGGACGGAGGAGCGTACGTCCGACCAGGCTGGTGGCATCCGAAAATACCGCCCCCGCCTCGGCCGCTATATCTATTTCGGCTGAACCAAGCAGAGCTTGAGTCAGCACAGCCCCGGCCGGCAAGGCGTCGGCGGCAACCAAGGCGCGCGCATAGACCTTGACCGTCACCGGCAGACTGACATTCCAGCGCACCGTCCCGTCTAGGCAGCGGATGCCAATACGCGTGCGGCCCCACATGGGCAGGCCGGGTGGCAAATAGGCTTGCACCTGCTGACAGGGTGCAAGTTTCAACCGCGGATCCAGCCGGCCGACTTGTACATCGACTCGAGCCTGCGCCGGCATGCCTGCCCGGGCGCCCGCTTGAGCGATTTGTTGCACCTGCGCGCTCAATTCGGTGCTCAGCTCAGTACTCAGGCCACGCATGTCCTGGGCCATGCCAGTTGAGGAGCAGACAGCCAAGCCCAACAAAAAGCGCCTGCACCGACCCAGCATGCGGGCCACACGGTGGGCTCGCAATTGGAGGGGGGTTGGGCGAAGCTTGAACATGTTTGGACTTTAGACCTCACCCTGCCCTGACCTTGCCGCGATATGCACAGCAAAGCGCCTGCTTATTTCGCTAATGTTTTCAAAGGGCCACCAACACAATCCGTTCACATCGCCTATTCCCCCTTTTCGGCCCGCGGCCAAATCGAGGAATGCAGGGCACAAGCCTCTACTTGTGCCGGCCGCGACCCCTAGGAGCCGATCATGCTGAACCGAATTACCGATGCCCTGAACTTCCAGACCCAGGCCCTGACCCTGCGGTCGGAGCGGCAGCGTCTGCTGGCCAGCAATATCGCCAACGCCGATACGCCGGGCTTCCAGGCCAAAGACATGGATTTCGCCCGAGCTCTGCGCGAGGCAAGTTCCGAGAATGCCCAACCGGGCGCGCTGCGGACGACGCAAAGCGGCCATATGGCGCCGCCGGCCGGTGCGCGCAGCGAGTCGCAAAAGCTGTACTCCACGGCGGCACAAACCAATTTGGACAGCAACACCGTCGACATGGACCGCGAACGCGCCAACTTCGCCGACAACTCCGTGAAGTACGAAGCGACGCTGCGCTTCATCAGTGGCTCGGTGCGCACCGCGCTGGATGCGATGAAGTCGCATAACTCGGCATAACGCCGCCTGATCTGCTTACTTGAGAACAGGAGTCCTCGATGTCAATGTTCCAAATCTTCAATGTCGCCGGCAGCGCGGTCAGCGCCCAAAGCCAGCGCCTCAATGTGGTGGCCAGCAACCTGGCCAATGCCGAAACCGTGGCGGGCCCTGACGGCCAGGCCTACAAAGCACGTCAAGTGGTGTTTCAGACCGCCTTGATGGGTGCGGGCAATGACCCGGCCAGCGCCGGCGTGCGCGTCAGCACCATCAGCGAAGACCAAACACCGGGTCGGCGCGTGCATGACCCCAAACACCCCAAGGCCGATGCCGAAGGCTATGTGACCTATAGCAATGTCAACACGGTCGAAGAGATGGTCAACATGATTTCGGCCTCGCGCTCTTATCAAAACAATATCGAAGTGATGAGCACGGCAAAAAGCCTCTTGCTCAAAACCCTGCAACTCGGTCAGTCCTGAGGACTGAATCAGAAAGCTCATCATGGCTGCAAGCGCTGTCTCCAACACCACGACGACCACCAAGGCTTCCACGGACTCGCTGATGCCGCAAGGCAGCAAGAATGCGGCCGAAACGCAGGACCGTTTCATGAAGCTGCTGATCGCTCAGATGAAAAACCAGGACCCGATGAACCCGATGGATAACGCGCAGGTCACCAGTCAGATGGCGCAGATCCAGACGGTCACCGGCGTCAGCAATCTGGACACCAGCATCAAATCGCTGTCAGCGCAGTTCGTGCAGATGCAGGCACTACAAAGCGTTTCGCTGGTCGGCCGCGACGTCAGCGTCGAAGGCAATCGTCTGCAGATGGACCAAGGCGTCGGCACCGGCGTGTTCGAAATCAGCGCGCCCGCAGACGCCGTCAAGCTGGAAGTCCTCAGCCCCGGCGGCAATGTGATCGACACGGTGCAACTCGGTGCCCAAGGGGCCGGACGGCATAGCTTCGACTGGCAGCCAAGCGAAAACGACCCGAGCGCCAAGTACAACTTCCGCATCACCGCCACCAAGGGAACAGCCCCCGTATCCAACACCACTTACAGCCTTGACAAGGTCCTTGCCGTGAATACCGGCGGCGCCAAGCTGCAGTTGCAGCTCCAAAACGCTGGCCTGGTTGACTACAGCAGCGTCAAGACTTTCGACTGATTTCACTCCCAACGCAGCACAGAACAAGGAACCATCATGAGTTTCCAACAAGGTCTATCCGGTCTCAACTCCGCCGCCAAGAACCTCGATGTCATTGGCAACAATATCGCCAATGCCGGCACTTATGGCGCCAAGTCTTCGCGGGCCGAATTCAAGGAGGTCTATGCCGGTGCGCTCAGCGGCGCCGGGGGCAGCCCTATCGGCATCGGCGTGACACTGGGCTCGGTCTCCCAGCAGTTCACGCAGGGCAATATCACGTCCACCGACAACCCCATGGATCTGGCCATCAATGGCGGTGGTTTTTTCCAAGTCGGTGACGGCAAGAGTCCGGTGTCTTACTCGCGCAATGGGCAATTCAAGGTCAGCCAAGAAGGCTTTATCGTCAACGGCGAAGGTTTCAAATTGCTGGGCTATCCGGCCGATGCCACCGGCGTCATTCAACCGGGCTTGGCACAGACCTTGCGCTTGCCGACCGCCGGCATCGCGCCCAAGCCCACCACCGAAGTCAAGATGGAGTTCAATCTTGACTCCCGGGCTTCCTATACAGGCAAGACAACAGACCCAGGCATCAACCTGAAAGACGCCAAGACCTATAACAACGCCACGTCGATGACCGCCTTTGATGCCAAGGGACAAAACGTTGCGGTGACCTTTTACTTCCAGAAAGTTCAGCCGGTCACAGGCCCCTTGGCTGACCCGCCGACCGACCCGGTTGACCCCTTGGAAACCACCAAATGGAATGTGTTTGCGACCGCCAATGGTGAGTTCTTCACCAAAGACTCGGCCGGTAATCCCATCCTCACAACGCCGGGAGATCCGGCCGCCATCCCGCCGACCGTGGCGCGGATGATTTCACCATACACCACGCTCGAATTCGACCCCAAAGGGGGCAAGCCGATTTCACCCTTGACAGAATTGGCGATGCAAATACCGGCCACTTCCACAGTGACAGGGTCGAGCTTGGAGATCCTCGGTATCTCGCTGAACGTGCTGGGTGCCAGCGAAAACGGCTCCAGCTTTGGCGTGACGAATTTGACCCAAAACGGCTATGCACCGGCCCAGTTGGCCGGCATCGTGGTCGAGGGAACGGGGGTCGTGACGGCGCGTTACTCGAACGGTCAATCCAAGCCTGCGGGTCAAGTCGAATTGGCCAATTTCATCAACCCGCAGGGCCTGCAACCGCTGGGCGGCAATCGCTGGGCGCGCACCTTGACCTCGGGTGAAGCGGTCGTGGGTGTGGCCGGTGACGGCAATCTGGGACGCATTCAATCCGGCGCGCTGGAAGAATCCAATATCGACCTCACCGCCGAACTCGTCAATATGGTGACGGCGCAGCGCGCCTACCAAGCCAGCGCGCAGACCATCAAAACGCAGGACCAGGTTCTCCAAACCATCGTCAACCTGCGTTGATAACCATGGCCCACCCCCTTAGTCGCTTCGCGCCACCCCCTCAAGGGGGCAGAGCCCACTGGCCCGGCAAAGCCGGTTCCAGGGGCTCAGCGCAGTCAGACCGGTGGTGCGCCACAAGTGCACTGCCTGGCCAAACTGGAGGCCCCATATGGACCGCATGATTTACCTCTCGATGGCCGGCGCCAAGGCCTCGATGCAGCGCCAGGACGTGCTTGCCAACAACCTAGCGAATGTCTCGACCAATGGCTTTCGCGCCGAGCTGCAGGCGTTCCGTGCAGTGCCGGTCAATGGCGACGGCGCCAGCACACGCGCCTATGCACTTGAAACCACCGTCGGCTACAACCCCAACGGCGGGCCGGTGCAAGCGACCGGGCGCAATCTGGACGTGGCCATGAAGGACAACGCCTGGTTGGCCGTGCAAGGCCTGGACGGCACCGAGGCCTACACCCGCGCCGGCTCTCTCGATGTCAATGCCGAAGGCCTGCTGGTGATGCGCAATGGCCTGCAGGTGATCGGCGACGGCGGACCCATCACCGTGCCGCAAAACACCGAACTCGCCATCGGCACCGACGGCACCATCAGCGCCAAAGACAGCAAGGGCAAGACCAGCACCGTCGCCAAGCTCAAGCTCGTGACACCGGAGGCGCCGCTAACGCGTGGACCGGATGGTCTGTTCAGGGCCGCAGAAGGCGACTTGACCGCCAATGCTGACGCACGCCTGCAAGACGGCGCGCTTGAAGGCTCCAACGTCAGCCCGGTCGAGACCATGGTCGGCATGATTGCCGCCGCCCGTCAGTTTGAGCAGCAGATGAAGTTGCTGCAGATTGCCCAGACACAGGGCCAGCAGTCGGCCAAATTGCTCGGCTCCACCTAACGTCGATATTCAAGGACAGTCATCATGATTCGCTCCCTCTACATCTCCAAGACCGGCATGGAAGCCCAGCAGACGCAGCTGGACACCATCTCGCAGAATCTGGCCAACGTCGCGACCAATGGCTACAAGCGTTCGCATGCCATTTTCGAGGACTTGATGTACCAGAACTTGCGCCAAAGCGGGGCCAACACGACCGAGCAAACGCAGCTGCCCACGGGCTTGCAGATTGGCCTGGGCGTGCGTCCGGTGGCGACTGCGCGCATCTACAGTCAAGGCAATTTGCAGCAAACCACCAATAATCTGGACATTGCCATCAAGGGCAGCGGCTTGTTCCAGATCCAGCAGCCGGACGGCACCACCGCTTACACCCGCGACGGCTCCTTTCAGCTCAGCTCGGCCGGCCAGATCGTCAACAACAACGGCTACACGCTGCTGCCGGGCATCACCATTCCCAATAATGCGCAGAGCGTGACCGTAGGCACCGATGGCACGGTCAGCATCACTGTGCCCGGCAATCCGACACCGCAAACCGTCGGGCAGATTCAGCTGGCCAATTTCATCAATCCGGCCGGCCTGGACCCAAAGGGCCAAAACCTGTTCACCGAAACAGCCGCTTCCGGCACGCCGACCAACGGCGCGCCAAGCTCGGACGGCTTAGGCGTGTTGCAGCAAGGCTATGTGGAGACGTCCAACGTCAATGTGGTGGAAGAGTTGGTGGCGATGATTCAAACCCAGCGCGCCTATGAAATGAATTCCAAGGCCATACAGACCTCGGACCAGATGCTGCAAAAGCTCGCACAAATTTGAGGCGCATCATGACTAACACTCGATTCTTTCGACGCTCGGCCAAGATCAGCCTGGCACTCGGACTCAGCGCTGCTCTGAGCGCTTGCGGCACGCTCTACCCCGTGCCCCAAGTCGACCTACAGCCCGGTCCGGTGGTGACGCTGCCTTCGCTGCCGCAAAACAGCCCCAGCAACGGGTCGATTTATCAGGCAGCCAGCTACCGCCCGCTGTTTGAGGACCACCGCGCACGCATCGCCGGCGACACCTTGATCGTGCAGATCGTCGAGAAAATCAGCGCCAGCCAAAGTTCGACCAGCGCCTTGAACAAGAGCGGCACGGTCAGCGGCGAGGTCACCGCCATTCCCTTCGTCAGCCCCAAGGCCTTCGCGCGCGCTTCGACCGCCGGCACTTCGGCCACTGTCGCGGCCGGCAAAGGCAGCAACGAGAACTCCAACAATTTCTCCGGCAGCATCACCGCGGTGGTGACGGCCGTGCTGCCCAACGGCCACTTGTTGATCAGCGGTGAGAAACAAATTGGCGTCAACCATAACGTCGATGTTCTACGTTTCTCAGGCCAGGTTGACCCGCACATGATCACGCAGGGCAACATCATTGCGTCGGCCTCGGTCGCCAATGTTCGGATCGAACAAAAGGGCCGCGGAGCGACCGCCGACATACATGGAATAGGCTGGTTCTCACGCTTCTTTTTGAACCTTTCTCCGATTTAAGTTTGCGCAGAATCGGTCGTAGAAGTCCCCCTTCACGACCATCATGCAAACCTCCTCAAAAACCCCCTCTTTCAGCGCCTTTGGCCCGATCATCACGGCCCTGCTGCTCAGCAGCGTGCTTGGGTGGTCACAGCCGGCCCAAGCGGCCCGCATCAAAGAGGTCGCCTCCGTCCAGGGCGTTCGCAACAATGCCTTGACCGGCTACGGTTTGGTGGTGGGCCTGGACGGCACCGGCGACCAGACCACCCAGTCCCCCTACACCGGCCAGAGCCTGTCGGCCATGCTGCAGCAGTTTGGTGTGACCCTGCCGCCGGGCGTGACGATTCAGCCCAAGAACGTGGCCGCCGTGATGGTGACCGCGCAACTGCCAGCCTTTGCACAACCGGGCCAGCAGATCGACATCACCGTGGCTTCGATCGGAAACTCCAAGAGCTTGCGCGGCGGTACTTTGATTTCGACGCCTCTGCGCGGTGCCGATGGTCAGGTCTATGCAATGGCTCAGGGCAATCTGATCATCGCCGGCGCCGGCGCCGCAGCCGGCGGCTCCAAGGTCCAGGTCAATCACCTCAGCGCCGGCCGCATCCCGGCGGGCGCCTTGGTCGAGCGAAGCGTGGCCACACCGCTGCAAAACAGCGACTTCATCCAGCTCGACCTGAACTCCATCGACTTCACCACCGCACGCGCGGTTGCACGGGCCATCAACAAGGCCAAAGGCGCCGGTGTGGCTCAAGCCCTCGACGGCCGAGTGGTCCGCGTGCGCGCCCCGATGGATGCGGACGAGCGCGTCAACTTCATGGCCGATATGGAGAACCTCAGCTTCGAGCTGTCCGAGCCCGCCGCCCGCATCATCATCAACGCCCGCACCGGCTCGGTGGTCATCAACCAGGCCGTGACTTTGGCAGCCTGCGCGGTGGCCCACGGCAGCCTGTCGGTGACGATCAGTTCAACACCGGTGATCAGCCAGCCCAATGCCTTGTCTGGCGGGCAGACGGTGGTCAGCGAAAAGACCGACATCGCCATCAAACAAGAACCCGGCAACTTGATCCAACTGCCGGCCGGTGCCAAATTGGCCGATGTGGTGAAAGCACTCAACTCCCTGGGTGCCACGCCGCAAGACCTCTTGGCCATTTTGCAAGCGATGAAAAGCTCGGGCGCCTTGAACGCCGAGTTGGAGGTAATTTGAAATGGCACTGTCCCCCAACTCCCTATCAACCACGTCCCTCCCCTCCGGCGGCAATGATTTCCGCTCGCTCGACGCCTTGCGCGGGTCGGCTGTACGCGACCCCAAGTCAAGCATCCGCGAAACCGCCAAGCAATTTGAGTCACTCTTCATGCAAGAAGTGATGAAGAGCATGCGCGCCGCCACCATGTCCACCGAAATGATGGATAACTCGGCCACCAAGCTGGGCACCGAGATGCTGGACACCCAGTTCGCCGGCAAGATGACCGGCCTGCCCGGCGGCTTGTCGGGCGCGATCGAGCGCCACCTGCAACGCCAACTGGGCATCAGTGGCAAAGACGGTGACAAAACTGCCGAGAAGTCCGCTGTGCAAGCCTTGCCTGCACTGGCCCAGAAAGGCATCGCGCCGCATGTGCAGAGTTTTATTCAAAAGCATGACAGCGCCGCCAAGGCCGCCGAAGCGCAGACCGGCATTCCGGCCAGCTTTATGTTGGCGCAAGCGGCCCACGAATCGGGCTGGGGCAAGCGTGAGATCACCGGTGCCGGCGGCACGCCCTCCTTCAATGTCTTCGGCATCAAGGCGACTTCCAGTTGGACCGGCCGTGTGGCCGAGGTGCAAACCACCGAATTCATCGATGGCAAGCCTCAGAAAGTCATGGCCAAGTTCCGCGCCTACGCCAGCTACGAGGAGAGCTTCAAGGACTACGCCAAGATGATTGGCACCAACGAACGCTATAGCAAGGTCGTGGCGCAGGCGCAGAGCGGCGGCGCCGAAGGCTTCGCGCGCGGCCTGCAAAAAGCCGGCTACGCGACCGACCCCGAGTACGCTCAAAAACTGGCCCGCGTCATCAACACCACGGTGCGTGTGCAACGCGCCTTGGCTTGAGCCCGCGCGCTGAGGAGCACTGAGCATGGGTTCCCTGCTTTCGATCGGTATTCGCGCGATGATGGCCAATCAGGCCGCCATCCAGTCGGTCGGTCAGAACATCGCCAATGCCAATACACCGGGCTACTCACGCCAGTCGGTGATCCTGACAACCCCTAACGGACAATTCACCGGGGGCGGCTTTTTTGGTCGAGGCGTCAATGTGCAGACGGTTGAACGGGCGCACAACGAGTTCCTGACCACGCGGGCCATCAGCTCCAAAGCATTGGCCCATATGGATTCGACCAGCATGGACAAGCTTTCCCAGCTGGAAAAAGTCTTCCCACCGGGCGAAACCGGCCTGGGTGCGGCCGCCGGGCAGTTTTTGAGTGCCATGGTCGATGTGACCAGCCGTCCGTCTGACCCTTCTGCGCGGCAAGTCGTGATGGGCCGCGCCACCGAGCTGGCCTCGCGCTTTTCCAGTGCGGGCCAACAACTGGGGGAATTGCAAGCCGGCGTCATCAGCGATATGCGCACCAATGTCGATGTGGCTAACCAATTGGCCGAGCAGATCGCATTTGCGAACCGCGAGATCTCCGGCGCCATTGGCACCGGCCACACGCCCAATGACCTGCTCGACAAGCGTGACCGCCTGATCTCGAACCTGAGCGAGTACATCCAGGTCTCTACCCTGGCGGCCAGCGACGGCTCTGTCGGCGTCTTCATCGGCGGCGGGCAAAGTCTGGTGCTGGGTGCACAGGCGCAGCGCCTGTCCGTCAGCGTCGACCCTTACGACGTCAAGCGAGGCACCCTGAGCATTGGCGATGCCAGCGGCAGCCGTGAACTTGACGAATCGGTGCTGACCGGCGGCTCATTGACTGCCCTGCTCAAGTTTCAGAACAAAGACCTGCAAGACGCCCGCAATCTGCTGGGACAGATGGCTGCGGCCATGTCGAGTCGGGTCAATGGTCAACAGGCGCTGGGCATGGACTTGTCGGTCCCCCCTGGCAAAGGTGTGCCGCTGTTCGCCGTCGGCGCGCCGCGCAGCCTGCCCTCGGCCACCAACGGCCGCGACGGCACGGGCCGCTTTCTCACCGATGTGAAGCTCACCATCACCAATTCCAGCCAGTTGCAGGCCAGCGCCTACAAGCTGCAGGCCAACTCCAGCGGCGCACCCGGCACCTATTTGCTCACGCGCTTGAGCGACGGTGTCCAGACCAGTATTGTTGACGGCGACACGGTGGACGGCTTCAAGATGGACTTCACCTCCGGCGCGCCCGGCAATGGCGACACCTACATTCTTGAACCGGTAGGCCAAGCCGCGCTCGAAATGCGCCGGGTCTTGGATCAAACTTCGGGCATTGCTGCAGCCTCCCCGCTGAGCGCGGCGACCAATATCGACAACAAGGGTTCGACCACGGTCAATTCGATGTACGCCGTCAACGACAAACTGGACAAAACCCAGGCGCCGATGACCTTGACCTTTGGCGACCCCGACCCGCTAGACCAGGCCAAACTCCAGTACACCTTGACGCTGGCCGATGGGTCGGTGCTGAACGGTACTTGGGCGGCCGGTCAACGGATCGGCAATGAGCCCAATGCCGTGCCGCCGATTGATCTCGGCTTTGAGCTGAGCCTGAACGGGGTACCGCGCAAGGATGACACCATTTCCATCGAGGTCACCAAATATCCGGCGACCAATAACGGCAACGCCAAGGCCTTCCTGAACATCCAGACCGAGAAGTTCATTGGTCAGCGCCTGCAGCCCGACGGCAGTCTGGCCGTCGGCTCCACCATCAATGAGGCCTATGCGTCCTCGATGAGCGAGATCGGCTCACGCGTGCAGGGAGCGACCTATTTGTCCGGCGTGTCGGTCAGCGTCGCGGCCGAGGCCGAGGCCAGCCGCGCCGGCCAGGCCGGCGTCAATATCGACGAAGAAGCCTCTCGCCTGATGCAGTATCAGCAAGGCTATCAAGCGGCCGCCAAGGTGCTGCAAGCGGCCCAATCCATTTTTGACGAGCTGCTGAGAATTGCAGCCCGCTAAATCAGATCAGTCAAGGAGATAGCCATCATGCGCTTGTCCACCGCCAATATGTTCGACACAAGCATCGCCACGCTGCAGCGCCGTCAGCAGCAGATGCAGAATTCGCAGACCCAGCTGACTTCGGGCAAGAAGATCGCCAACGCCAGCGATGACCCCACCGGTGCAGCGCGGGCCGAACGGGCCATGGCGACCATCAGCCGGGTGGATGCCAATCAGCGCGCGCTGGAAGCCAGCCGCAACGGCACCACCTTGAGCGAGGCCGCTTTGGGCGATGCCAATGAGTTGCTGCAACAAATGCGGGAAACCATGGTCTCCGCCGGCAACGCCAGCTACAGCGACTCCGAGCGCATCGGCCTGGCCAACAAGATTGCCGGTCTGCGCGACCAGTTGCTGGCCATCGCCAACCGCGGCGACGGCGCCGGCGGCTTTCTCTTCTCGGGCCAAGGCTCCAGCGACCCGCCGTTCCTTGACCAGGCCGGGGGCGTGCGCTTCAACGGCATGTCCGGCAGCATTCAAACCGGCAATATCGACAATTTCCCCTTGACCGTGGACGGGCGCATGGCTTTCGAGCAGGCGCGCAGCGGCAATGGCAATTTCGAGACTATCCCCAAGCCCAACACGATCACGGGCGCACAGCCCAAAGGCTGGATCGACGCCGGTCGGGTGTCCGATCCGGCCGCACTGACCGGCCACAGCTATCAAATCAATATCAGCGGCACGGCCCCCGCCACCACCTATGACGTGCTGGACGTCGACACTGGCGCATCGGTTCAGTCCGGCGCCTATCAGACTGGCAAAGCGATCACCTTCGACGGCATGTCGGTGACGATCTCGGGCAACTTGGCCGACGGGGATCAGTTTGACCTCGCCCAATCCACCAACTCCCTCAAACTCTTCGACGTGCTGGACCGAACCGTGGCCGAGCTGCGCATGCCCTTGCGTGCCGGCGCCGAGATCACGCAGTCCAATTCCGGTCGCGTGCGCGACATTGATGCGGTGATGGTTAACCTGCAAAATGTGCGCAGCCAGCTGGGTGAGCGGCTGAACAATCTGGACGGCACCGAAAGCCGGATGGCCGCCCTGAAGCAATACAACCAAGCCGAACGCTCGGCCGCCGAGGATCTCGATATGGTGCAAGGCATTTCCGACTTCCAGAATCAGCAAAACGGCTACGACACCGCCTTGAAGACCTATGCGATGGTGCAAAAAATGTCCTTGTTCCAATACATCAGCTGAGCCTTGCGCGCATCACCTCCACCGATCCGACCGACCCGCCATATTCAATGAACCATCAGATTCTGGGCGCTGTTGCGCTGGGCTATACCCCTTTGATCGACCGCCAACGCATGGTCACGGCCACCCGCTTGACCGTGATTCCCTTGCGACCCGACGCCAAACTGGAGGCCAGCGACTTGCTCGCGGCCGTGGCCGAGGTCTGGCCCGCCGGGGGCACTCAGGTGATCCTCAATGTCTTGAGCGAAGACCTGCTCGAGAGCCTGCTGCGCACCGAACCTTCGGCCAATGTGATGATAGAAGTGCCGGCCTTTATGGCCAGCGACGCCGCCCACAGTGAGCTTTTTCTGGCCCTGAAAAAACACGCCACCCCGCTGCTGCTGAAAGGCTTGCCGAGCACGGCCTTGGCGGCCGAAGTCAAACCTTGCTTCACCCATGTGGTGCTGGATCTGGACGATGAGAGTCGCGGCCTGACCGACAGCACCGGCCTGCCCAAGCTGCAGTCGGGCCTGCGCAGCGCGGCCGACATTGACGCGAGCTTTGCCCGTGGCGTGCACGGGGTCATCGGGTGGCCCATGCAAGGTGCGTACGAGGCCCCGGCCGTGCCCGGCAAGTCCGAAGTCCAGGCCGACTTGCAGGTCATTGTCGAATTGATGTCACGCATCGACCAAGGCGAGGACGTCGAGCGGCTGGAGCAGACCCTCAAGCGCGACCCGAGTCTGGCCTTCAAGCTGCTGCGCTATCTGAATTCGGCCGCCTTCGGCTTGCCGGTGGAAGTGGCCTCCTTCCGCCACGCCATCATGTTGCTCGGTTATGCGCGCATGAAGCGTTGGTTGGCCTTGTTGCTGACAACGGCCAGCAAGGACCATGCGATGCGCCCCATCATGTTCGCGGCCTTGCGGCGCGGTCTGTTGATGGAGGAACTGGCCAAAGGCATGAGCGATTCCGAACTGCGCGATGAAATGTTCATCTGCGGCCTGTTCTCCTTGCTGGACCATATGCTGAAGCAGCCCTTCAGCAAGCTCTTGCAGTCGATCCCTATGCCCGAGCGCGTGCGCCAGGCCCTGGTCGATGAGACCGGCCCCTATCAGCCCTATCTGGAACTGGTTCGCGCCGTCGAGCATGCGTCGGTTTACGACTACCGCAGTGCCGCCGAACAGCTGATGCTGGGCGCCGAGGAAGTCAATATGTGCGTTCTGCGGGCCTTGAGCAAGGCCGCGCAACTGGAGTGAGCAGCCCCAAGCTCGGCTGGCCCGTAAACTCGGGCCCAATGTCAGAACAGCTCTCCCTCTTGCCCCGAGACTTGGCCGCCTTGCGCGGCCTGTTTGGTTTGATCAGCGACCCGCTGATGCTGTTGAGCGAATCGCTGGACCTGTTGGAGGCCAACGCCAGCGCTTTGGCGGTGTTGGAGCAGCCGCCCGGCCAAACTTCGGGCAAGGGTCTGCACGGTCTGCAGACCAGCCACGGCGGGCGCCTGGGCGACTGGTTGCGACTGGCCAGCCGGGCCATCAGCGAGGGCCGCAGAGGCCCGCCCGCACCCAGCATCAAGCTCCCCAATGGGCAACGCGCACCGCTCAGCTTGGTGGCCCTGCCGCCGCAAGACGAGACCGACCCGGCGCGCTGGCTGCTGCACGCCCGCGTTGAGGACAAGCCGCGCACCAAGAGCAGCCCTGCCGTCTCGCCGTCCACTCAGGCGCTGCAACAAGCCTGCAGCGATGAAGTGAGCAGCCGAGAACATGCCGAGCTGGCACAGTGGTTCAAGCTCTGCCCCTTGCCCATGGTGCTGTTCGATGCCCAAGGCCTGCTACTGAAAAACAATGCGGCTTTTGCGGCCCTGTGCCTGCGCTTGCCGGCCACGCTGCATGAAGCCGACCCGGCCATCCAGCAATTGCTGGCCTGGCAGAGCGGCCGCTTGGCCGATGAACTGCTCGCCTTGCGAGAGCCCGAAGCCACGCTGCACACCCAGGCGAATTTGCACAGCCCCAATGGCCGCACGCATTGGCTGCAGGGCCGCGTGCAAGCCTTCAACGGGGGCCAAGGCGGCTTGCCGCAACGCTATCTGGCTGTGCTGGAAGATCGATCGGTGGAGCAAGAACGCGACTTGGCTCACCAGCAACTCGATGCCTTGATGGACACCGCCGGCGTCGGCTTGGCCACTTTTGCGCAGGATGCTGGTTGGCTGCGCCCGCGCGCCTCACGCACGCCTGCGGGAGCCCCGGGCGCCGCCCGCAACCCGATGGCGAGCTTGCAAGGCATCAGTCGCGACATTGTGGAGTCGGCTTCCCTGCCCGAGTTTGAGCGCCTGCAAAAAGCGCTCAAAAAAGGCGACCGAATCGAAGTCAGATACGCGGTGCGGCACCCGGAGCTGGGGCGGCGCTGGCTGCTCACCAGGGTTGAGCCGGGTCAGCTCAAATCGGGCCAGCGCACCACTTCGGTGGTCACGCTGGACGTGACGGCGCAGGCGCAGGCCGAAGACCGCAGCGAGCAACTGCTGCACGAGTTGACCACCATCATGGACAGCGCCAGCCTGGGTCTAGCCTATTTGCGCGGCGATCAACTGCTGCGCTGCAACCGCGGCTTCGAGCAAATGCTGGGCCTGAACGACCCGCAAACCGTGGGCACGGCCGTCAGCCAACTGTTTGCGGCCCTGCCCGAATTGGCCACGCAGGTGCAGGCGGCCTTGCCCAATCTGCTTGAACAGCAGACCTTCGAGGCGGAGTTCTTGCAAGTCGGCAGCGAGGAGAAGCAGCCGCGCTGGTTGTCTTTGAGCTTGCGCCGCGTCACGCGCCCCGGCGAGGCCCCTGAGTTGGATGAGGTCAAGGAAAGCATTGCAGTCATCAGCGACATCAGCCGCCTGAAGGCGCAGCAGGCCGAACTGGAAGCCTTGGTGCAAGACCGCGAAATGATGTTCAGCCTCTCAGACGTGGGCATTGCCATTTTGCGAAATGGCCGGGTCACGCGCGCCAACGATGCGCTGGCGCAGCTGACCGGCTACCGCATCCATGAGTTGAGCGGTCTGGATCACCAGGAGCTGTTTGACAGCACCTTGGATTTCGACAACCAGAACGACGCCGTTGAAAGCGCGCTCAACACCTATGGCTTGTGGCGCGGCGAGCGACGCGTGCGCCGTCAAGACGGCACCGGGCTGTGGATGCAGGTCAGCAAGCGGGTGATGCGCCCTGGCGCGCCGGACGAAGGTTTGATCGCCACCTATGTCAATGTCGATGACCGTTGGCGCGCCCAGCAATCGCTGATGTTGCAGACCGAGCGTGAACGCGCGGTGCTGGACTCGGTGCTGGTCGGCATCGTCACGGTGGGGCGCGGCGGCATCGAATGGATGAACCGCTCGGCGCGACGCATGTTCGGCGGCGACCTGAGCGAATTCGCCGGCCAGCCCATGAGCGTCGTCGCTACGCCCGCGTCCGACCACCCCTTCAGGCAAAGCCATTACCTGGACGAGTTGACCGAAGGCCAGACCGAAGCGTTTGAGTGTCGCCTGAAGGCCTGCGACGGGCGCGAGTTCTGGGTCGTCGGCAATGCCGTCGTGACCGGCGCACGCGCCACCGGCCGGCAGCTGACCTATGCCTTGCTCGACATCGACCGGCGCCGCCAAGCCGAGGCGCAGACCCAGCAGGCCCAGGCCAGCTTGAGTCGCATCATCGAGGCCGCGCCGCTGGCCATCAGCTTGCATGACGCCAAAACGCTGCGGGTCGAGCAGATCAACCAGGCGGCCGCCGCACTGGCCGGGCGTAGCGAGGCCGAGTTGATGGGCGCCAGCCCTGAGGATTTATTCGGCCGCGAGCAGGGCGAGCTGATTCGCCGCGATATGTTGGCAGCCTTGCAGGCCAGTGCCGTGACGCAGCACGAATACCGGCTGGGCAGTGGCGAGCAAATGCGCGTCTGGGATGCGCGCTTCTTGCATCTGGCCGGCACCAGCGAAGGCTCCGAATCGGCTGAAATCGGCGCGCCAGAGCAACTCTTGCTGGTGGCCAGCGACGTGACCGAACACCGGGCCGCTGAAGAAGCGCGCTTGCAGGCCGCCATCTCGCAGCGTGAGTTGCTGGTGCGCGAAGTACATCACCGCATCAAGAACAATCTGCAAGGCGTGGCCGGCCTGCTGCAGCAGATTGCCGCGCGCCGCCCCGAGGTGGCCAGCGTCATCAACGAAGCGGTCGGGCAGGTGCATGCGATCGCGCAGGTCTATGGCCTGCAAGTGGGCGGCTCCGGGCCGCTAAGGATTCGCCGCGTGATGGACGCCATCATCGGCTCGGTGCAGCGCATGTCCGGGCGCAGCATTGCCACGCATATCGAAGGCGTGAGCGCAGCCCAAGCCAATCAATGGGCGCTGCCCGAGGCCGAATCGATTCCGGTCGCGCTGACGCTCAACGAGTTGCTGACCAATGCGATCAAACACAGCCAAGACAGCGTGGTGTCCTGCACCTTGATTTGCGGCGTCAACAGCGTGGCGGTCGAAATCATCAATACAGGCCGCCTGCCCACCGACTTCAGTCTGGCACAAGTACCCGGCGGGGTCTCGGGTCTGGGCTTGGTGCGCGCGCTCTTGCCGCGCCGCAGCGCCTTGCTGACCTTGGATCAGCGCGAGGAATTTGTCGTCTGCCGGATGGAGTTGCTGGCGCCCAGCGTCAGCCTTTTGAGCGAGCCCTGAACACCTCAAGAACTCGCCAGCTGGGCTCGCCGACCACCGAAGCCCAGTTTGGGCGACAATGCGGCAAACAAGGTGGGCCAGCAGCCCACCAAGACACAGAAGACGCAGCACAGCGGGGGACCTCCAACGGTGAGCAACAAGGGCAAGATTCTTGTCGTAGACGACGACCGCCTGGTACTGGCGACGCTGACCTATGGTCTGGCGCAAGCCGGCTTCGAGGTCATTGATGCCGACAATGGCGACGACGCCATTTTGCTGGCGCGTGAGCACCGACCCGAACTCGCCTTGCTGGACATTCGCATGGAAGGCCTGAGCGGCTTCGATGTCGCCGCATACTTGCGCGAATACCTGCACATTCCCTTTATGTTCCTGTCCGCTTTTGCTGACGAAGAAACCGTCGCCAAGGTCAAGGAATTGGGTGCGGTGGCCTATCTGGTCAAGCCGCTGGACATTCATCAGATCGTGCCGGCCGTCGAAGCCGCCTTTGCCAACCGCAAGCAGGCAGCAACGGCAAGCCCGCCCGCTGTCGCACCGGTAACGCCGGTGGCACAGGTGACTCAAGCGGTGTTGCAAGAGCTGCTGCCGGTCGCCGTCGGCGTGTTGATGCACCGCTATTCTTTGTCGCGCCAGGACGCGCTGGAGCGGCTGCAAAAGCTGGCCGCCGCCGAGGGTCGTGATACTGAGTTGCAAGCCCGGCTGCTGGTCGAGGCAGTCGAGATGCTGGCTCAGCCCGCCAGCGTGAAGTAGAACTGCGCGCCTTCGCCGACGACGGCCTCAGCCCAGATCTCGCCGCCATGGCGGCGCACGATGCGCCGCACCGAAGCCAGACCCACGCCGGTGCCTTGGAATTCACTGGCACTGTGTAGACGCTGAAAGACACCGAACAAGCGGTCGGCAAATCGCATATCGAAACCCGCGCCGTTGTCGCTGACACGGTAGATCCACTTACCGTCTTCTTGTTGGGCCTCGAAACGGATAATGGGCTGCATGCATTTGCCGCTGTACTTCCAGGCATTGCCCAGCAAGTTCTCCAGCACCATGCGCAACAGGGTAGGGTCGCCCTGCACCAGCATATGCGGCTGGATATGGACATGGACCTTGCGCTCGGGACTGCTGCGGGCCAGCTCTTCGACCACAAAGCCGGCCAGCTGTGACAAATTGACCGGTTGGCGCGCCAAGGGCTGGGCCGACAGCTGCGCCAGCGAGAGCAGCGAATCGATCATGCTGTTCATGCGCGCCGCCGCCCCCATCACCCGGTCCAGATGGTCGTTGCCGATGCGGTCCAACAGGCGGCCGTAGTCTTCCTTCAAGATGCGGGTAAAACCCTCCACCACACGCAGCGGTGCGCGCAAATCATGCGACACGGTAAAGCTGAAAGACTCGTGCTCATGCGCCATTTGCTGCGCCTGGGGTGACATGCCCGACTCGGGCCGCGCCAAGGGGCCGGCTTGCGCCGACTGCGGCCACAGGGCCAGCAGTTTGTAGCTGCCACCCTCGTCCGCAAAGCTGTTTGGCGGGCCTGGGTTTTGTGCAGCTTGCACGGCCATGGCCGCCGCCACTGGCTCGGGCAAACGGCTCAAACAGTCGGCCCAGCTGGCGCCCACCGCGCCTGCCCCAGCGCTCAAAGCCGCCGCCTGGCTGTTCTGAGCCAGCACCTTGCCATCACCCTTAGCGGACGCATCATCAGCCAAGAGCCAGGCCGGCCCGGGCAAGGCCTCCATCCAGCGCCTATCGCTGTCGGCGTGCGAAGCCTGCGGCAGCGCCTCGGCCGTCCCGCAATAGCCGCTGAAGCGGCCTTGCTCGTCCGAACAGGCGATGGCGCGTAAGCGCCAGCGCGCCCCGCTACCGTCGCCACACACAATCTGCAGGTCCAAATGCGCTGCCTGCGTTTCAAGCAGTTCACGCAAGGGTTGGGCACCGCCGTCAAGCAGACCGAAGCGCTCCCACAACGCTTGCGGTGCGGCAGCACCCGCCCAACGCGAACTCAGCACTGCTTGCGGCGCCTGCCAGCGCACCAGACGGTGCTGGGCATCGCTCGCCCACTGACAATGAGGTTGAAGCTGCGCCAACATCTGGGCCTGCATGCGCGCCTCGCGCAGCGCTTCAGAAAGCTGCTGGCGCGTCAAGCGCACGCCGATATGCCAAGCCAAGGCCGCGACGACCAACAAGACCAAGGCTGTGCACAGCCCCGTCAACAACAGCGCCAGCAGCCCCAGACCCTCACCTTGGCGCAATGCCAATACCAAAGCCAATAGGCAAAGCACCCCAGCCGCCAAGCTCAGCCCCAGCAAAAGCGCGACACCCCGGCCGGGCAAGCGGCGGCTACTGATGCGGGCATCGCTGAGACTGTTCATAAGGAACATTGTAGGGATGCAAATTGCCTTTTTTGCGCACGCGGGCCTTGCCAACAACGATCAAGCAAGGACCGAGCCCTCAAGTTAAACGCGGCCGCGCCGATACCGGATTCAGGCCGCAGTTGCCAAGCTTGCGGCGAGCCCAGCCACGCGACTTGCATTGCTGGCCCTGGATCGGTGCGATGAGCGCCCTAACTTATCAGATACAGGCCTTCAGATTCAAGCACAGCGCTTATGCTGGACAGCAATTCATAGTCAAAGCCAAACGAGGACAATGCCGTAGAGATAAACAGTTTTGACGCCAGCACCCGCCCGCCAAAAATGGAAGCCCCATGCCGTCCACACCGAACCCCGATCAACATTCCGCCTCTGCGGCCAATTTTTGCCTCGACGCGCAAGCCTTGGCGCGCCTGCAAGAACTCGACCCCAATGGCGCCAACAAGCTGATGGAGCGCGTGATTACGGCCTATGTGAAATCACTTGAGCGCCTGCTGCCCGAGCTTGAGAGCGCGCGCGGCGACAAGTTAGACCCGAACGTGGTGCGTCATGTTTGCCACACCTTGAAGTCGTCCTCGGCCAGCTTGGGCGCCCTCGATTTGGCCGAGCGCTGCGCCGAGATCGAAACATTGGCGAGGATTGGCCAAACAGATGGATTGGAGCCCTTGCTAGACGGTATGCTCGCGCAAGTGATCCAAGTCAGGCAGGCTCTGCTGAGCCTGCTGCCCAATATTCCATGAACGCCGCCCCGCCCCATCTAGAAGACGAATTACTGGAGCAGCCCAAAGTGCTGCTCGTCGATGACGACGAGGTCAATTTGCTGCTGACCGCCGTCGCCCTGCGCGGACGCGGTTTCGAAATCACCGAAGCACGCAGTGGACGCGAGGCGCTGGCCCTGATGGCCGCCATGTCGCCGGACATGATCGTGCTGGACGCGATGATGCCCGAGCTCGACGGCTTCGAGACCTGCAAGCTGCTGCGCGAAAAACCCGGCCTGGAGTCAACGCCGGTGCTGATGTTGACCGGTCTCGATGATGATGCGTCGATCAGCTTGGCCTACCAGGTTGGCGCGACCGATTTTTTTGTCAAATCAACGCAGTGGAGCTTGCTGGCCGGACGACTGCGCTATTTGCTGCGCTCCTCGCGCACCCGCATTGAGCTGGAGCGCAGCAAGGCGAGGCTGGCGCGCGCCCAAGACCTGGCCCGCATGGGCAGCTTCGAGTGGCACGCGGGCGGCGGCTTCCACCTCGCTGCCGAGGCCTTGCGCGTCTTCAGCCGGGGGCCGCATGAAGGCCTGGATTTCATCGGCGTGATGCGCATGGTGCCGCATGAGGAACGTGCCTTGTTCCTGCGTTTGCTGCGCGATGTGATGGCACACAACTCGGTGCTGGTGACCGACCTCACCGTCACGCTGCTGGACGGCCGCCAACGGGTGGTCCATATCGAAGCCGAGCCCGAGTTCAACGAACTCGGCAATGCCAATGGCTACACCGGCGTGATGCAAGACGTCACCGACCGCCGCCATGCCGAAGACCGCATTCGTCAGCTCGCCCATTTCGATGCGCTGACAGGCCTGCCCAATCGGCGCCAGCTGATCTGGCGGGTGGAGCGAGCGATCGAGCAAGCCCGCAAGGGTGGCCATGAGGTCGGCCTGCTGCTGATCGACCTGGACCGCTTCAAGATCATCAACGACACCTTGGGCCACGCGGCTGGCGACGAGCTGCTGGTCGAAGTGGGCCGGCGTTTGCGCGGCTGCGTCAGGCATTCCGACCAGGTCATGGAGGGCATGCTGGAGACCATTGGCGGGCGCTCCCACCGCACACTGGAAGCGGTGGGCAGACTGGGCGGCGATGAGTTCGTGGCCCTGTTGCCCGAGGTGGCCGGTGAGAGCGACGCCGAGCGTGTCGCAGACCGGGTGCTGGAAGCCTTGCGGGAGCCGATCTTCTTGTCCGGCCAGGAATGCTTTGTGACCGCCAGCATAGGCATCGCGCTATTCCCCAGAGATGGTCAGACCATGGCCGAGTTGCTGCGCAACTCCGACGTTGCCATGTATGCGGTGAAGGCGCAGGGCCGCAATGCCTCGGCCATCTACACGCCGCAGTTGGACGGCAGCGGGCGCAAAAAGCTGGAGCTGGAGAGCGCGCTTCACAAGGCCTTGGAGCGCGGTGAAATCGTGCTGCATTACCAGCCCAAAGTCGATGTGCGCGGCGCACGCATGGTCGGCGCCGAGGCGCTGATGCGCTGGAAGCGCGATGGCAAGCTGATTCCTCCGGGCGATTTCATTCCGCTGGCCGAAGAAACCGGCTTGATCGTGCCGCTGTCCGAATGGGCGCTGAAAGAAGCCGCCCGGCAGGCGAAGGTTTGGCAGCTGAACTTCGGCTTTGCCGACTCGATCGCCGTCAATTTACCCAGCCGCATGTTCGAGCGCTCCGACTTGGTCGAGCATATTCATCAATGCGTCAGCGCTTACGGCGTGCCGCACCGGGCGATCCAGTTGGAGATCACCGAAAACAATTTGATGAAGGACTTGCAAAACGTCATCCCGTCGCTGCACCGGCTGAACGAGGTCGGGGTGGAGATCTCCATTGACGACTTCGGCACCGGCTACTCCTCGCTGGCCTACCTGACCACACTGCCAATTTCCGAGGTCAAGATCGACCGCACCTTTGTGCGCGATCTGGGCATCACGCCGCAAAGCTCGGCCGTCGTCACCGCCATCATTGCGCTGGCCCGCGCCATGGGGCTGCGTGTGATTGCCGAAGGTGTTGAGACCATGCGGCAAATGGATGTCTTGCACCGCCTAGGTTGCAGCCTGATGCAGGGCTTTTTATTCAGCAAACCGCTGCCGCCCGAGGAGGTTGAGCTTTGGCTGGCGCAAACGGTGCTGCCGCGCAAAGCACCCTGGATTGCCCGGGCCAGTGCCGACCCGATTGCAGGCCTGGAGTTCAACCCGTCAGACGCCCAGCGCCCCACCGGCGGCATTCGATAGGAGTAACCGATGGATGAGCGTCGCCCCCCTGCGGCACGGGTGCCAACCGGCGCGCCGGCTGCGCAAATTGCCAAGGCTGCCTTGGTTCGACTGGCGCAAGCACAGCTGGAGCCCACGCCTGAGAATTACGCCCGCGCCTATGCGGTCGAGTCCGGGACCGAAGCGGCCCCTGCCGCCCTGCCCGAGCCCGTCCTGACCTTGGTCGCCAAGCTGCTGGCCTTGGGCGTGAGCAGCAGCCAGACCCGCCTGGATTTGCAGGTATGCATGCGCGAGCTGCGTTGGGCCGATGCGATCCGCCAGGTCGAAAGCCTGCAGCAAAGCGAAGGCCCGGCAGCCCAGGCCGAGGCCTGGGCGCAAGTGATAGAGCGCTTGGTCCGGGGCCTTGAGCGCGGCGGGCGCCAATGGACGATGGCGAAGAAAAAGGACGGCGTGCAGCGGGTGCTCGAAGGCAATCGCAGCGATACACAGCGCCTGCTCAAGCGCATGCGGGCCTTGGTCAATAGCTGGGATTCGGACACCGCCGACGCCAGCGTTGACACCAACGGCGAAGACAGCGGAGGCACGCCCAGCCAGTTCTTCACTGGCGATGACTTTGGGCTCGGCGAACTGGACGCAAGCGATGGACAGGGACTTGCGCAGGATCTGACTTCAACGCACGCCGCTGGTCCCGCCGCCCTGGGCAGCATGACCGAGCAATGGCCTGCGGTCGAAACTTCGCTGCACGGCACCGTGCAACATGCCCTGAAGAGCCCCGAAGGTTATGCAGACGCCTTGATGGCCGAATTAGATTTGGCGCATCGCGCACTGTTGAGCGATGGCGCCACGCCACAAGCCGCCGCGCATATTGAAGCGCTGTGCCTGCGCGCCCGCCACATGCTCGATCACCGCCAACATATGTTTGGCGAGTTGGGCCAACTGTGCCGCGAACTCAGTGCCAGCCTGGTGGACCTCGCCGAGGACGACTCCTGGGCGCGCGGTCAATGCGAGGCCATGAACGACACACTGGAGCAGGGTTTGAGCGGCCGCGGTGTGCGCTCCGTGACCGAAATGCTAGGCGGCACGCGCGAGCGCCAGCGCCAGCTGCGCGATGAACGCAGCCGGGCCCGCGATTCACTGAAGTCTCTGATCCACCAAATGCTCGCCGAATTGGGCGAATTGGGGCAACACACCGACCGTTTCCAGAACAGCATCGGCCGCTACGCCGAGGTGATTGAAAAAGCCGACTCGCTGGAAAGCCTGGCGGGTGTGGTGCGCGAGATGGTGGAAGAAAGCCGCAGCGTGCAGTCGCTGGTGCGTCAGACGCAAGACCGCTTGAGCCTGGAACATGAGCGGGCCAGTAATTTGAGCCAGAAGGTGGTCGAGCTGGAGGGCGAGTTGCGCCGCATGTCGAGCGAGGTGCAGACCGATCAGCTGACGCAAATAGCCAACCGCCGCGGTCTGCTGGCGGCCTTTGCAACCGAGCAGGCCAAGCTGGAGCGCGGCAGCGGCGAAGACAATCCCGAGGCCGCCGAGAGCGCAAAAATCGCGCTCGCTCTGCTGGACATTGACAACTTCAAACGCCTGAACGACACGCTGGGCCATGGCGCCGGTGACATCGCCTTGAAGTCATTGGCCGAACGCGTCTCCAACGAGCTGCGGCCCGGCGACTTGGTTGCCCGCTACGGCGGCGAGGAGTTTGTCTTGATGCTGCCCAACACGCCGCTGGACGAAGCACAGGCGGTATTGCAGCGCCTGCAACGCGCCTTGTCAGCCAGCTTGTTCATGCATGAGGGCAAGGACGTGTTTGTCACCTTCTCCGCCGGGGTCACCCATTACCGTCTGGGTGAAACATTAGAGGCCGCCCTCGACCGGGCCGATCTGGCCTTGTACGAGGCCAAGCACACGGGCAAGAACCGGGCTTGCGTGGCGCCTTGACTGCGGGGCAAGTCTTGCCTTGCCTTGGCTAGCGCTAGAAGTTAAACGCCAGCCGCAGCCCGCCCCAGTGTTTGCCATTGACCTCGATAGGCGCGGAGACCTCTTTGAGCAGCACGAAGCGGCCACCGCCCATATCGCGGCGATAGGTTTGCAGCAGAAATGGCCGCTGATTGCGCGCTGAAGCGAGGCCGGTGCGGTCATTAAAAATTCGCCGGTAGCGGCTGTTGGCGGTGTTCCACACCACATCGCCGGCGCGTTGCGGCTGGCAGTATTTTTTGTTGTGCGTCGCCACATAACCATTGCGGTCCACGGCAATGCAATAGACCACCTTGTCGCTGAGGCTGAGCAGCTTTTCCTGCACCGCCGGAAACTGCCGATCGGCCAAATCAACAAAGCCGGTCACATGCTGGGCAGGATTGGAGCCTGCAAGCGGCCGGTAGTTGTCATCGAACAATTGCGCAGGCTTGATGGCGCCCGTCTTCAAGGCTTGTTCTAACAGCGTCGAGATCTCCAAGGCCGCGCCCTGCGCGGCACGAATATAGGGCGCGTCATCGACCTCGACACCAGAGCCGGCAATCTGCTCGATCAACTGCTCGGACATTTTCAGGAATCGGTCGCTGCACGCAAAAGCCGTATCCAGGCTGATCATCGCCTGCTGAACCTCCTGCTCCAGCTCGGCCGCACGGCCGGACAAGGAATCGATCGTCAGTGCACTTTGGCTGGCCGAATCGGCAATCCGACCCACGTCGGCCTGCACATCCGCGAAGGCTTGATGGATCAGACTCTTTTGGGTTTGATTGGGATCGTTGCGCAGTTCGCGGCTGAAGAGCTCGATGCGGGCATCCAGATTTGCGACCGTGCCCATGATGGACTTGGATGAGTTCTCGACCTGCCCGGCCAAGGCCTTGACCGCATCGGCCACGACGCCAAAACCTTTGCCCGCCTCACCGGCGCGGCCCGCCTCGACCGAGGCATTGAAAGCCACTAAACGGGTTTGCAGCGCGATTTTGGTGATTTCGGACGCGGCGTCCGACACTTGCCGAAGCGTCTGCACAATGCCGCCGACCTCGTTGCCCACCCCTTCCAAGGCGTGGGCCGCTCGGCTGACCGCGCTGCGTGACTGTTCGGTCGAATGACTGATGGCCTGCTGAGCGCCGCGCACCAGGGCCAAATCGCTGGACAAGGCTCCCATCGCCTCGCATTGAGCGACGACCACTTTTTGGGTATCTTCCAAAACACCGCGCACTTCGGCGGCATCTTTGCCGACACTTGAAACCGAACGGGCCACCTTGCGGATCAGCGCCATCAAAGGCTCGGCCTCCAACTTGGCCAAGGCATCCAACGCACCTGATGCCGCAGGCACAGCGGGCTGGGCAGTTTCAGATCGGCGCTTCCACCACATCAATGACATTGATTCTCCCGCTCCAGGCCTTCATCGGCCGCTGACAATACCTTTACCAGTCCCGCAGCTTAACGCGCAAACGAGCGATCGCCTGACTGTGCAACTGACAAACACGCGACTCGGTGACCTTCAGCACGACCGCGATTTCTTTCAAGTTCATATCGTGCTCGTAATACATGCTCATCATGTATTGCTCGCGCTCGGGCAGGTTCTTGATCGCCGCCACCAGCGCTTCGCGCATGCGGTGGTCTTGCAGCTTGAGTAAGGGGTTATTGGCATGGTCGGCCACATGACGGTCGAGGAAGTCCTCATCGCCCTCGTCGCCAGACATGTCCTCCAAATAGACCAGCTGGGTACCGCGCACCTTGCCCAATAGGTCTTGGTACTCTTCCAGCGGCACACCCATCTCGATGGCGATTTCGCTCTCCAGCGGCGCGCGGCCGAGCTTTTGCTCCAGCTTGCGCACAGCGCTTTCAATTTCACGCTGTTGGCGCCGCGAGCCGCGGCTCATCCAGTCGCCGCCGCGCAACTCGTCCAGCATGGCGCCTCGAATGCGCTGCGTCGCGAAGGTCTCGAACTGCACGCCTTGACCGATGTCGAAGCGGCTCAGCGCATCCGTCAAACCGATAAGGCCGACCTGGATCAGGTCGTCAATTTCGATATTGGCGGGCAGCTTGGCAATCATTTGATGCGCCAAGCGGCGTACCAAAGGGCTGTATTGCCGAATCAAGGAGGAATTATCGAGGCGGCCTTTGGCGGTATACATCATCAGCTCCAGCGGCAATCAAACAGTGGCAACAGCGGCACGGTGCATCTGGGCTCGCACGGGCGGGCGCAGAGGACTGGCATTGACCGAGGCTTCCAAGGCGGCGCCGGGGGGGGCGGCCATCAAAAGCTCACGCGCCAAATGGCGGATCTCGGCGGAAATCGGGGCACTCGACGGGCTCTTCGGATCCATACAGGCCCAGTCGCGTAGCACGGCGCCGAGGAAACCATCGGCGCAGCTGCTGATCTGCTGGGCAATGCGATCGGACAAACGCAGTTGCGGCGAGCAAGCGAGCAGCAGGCTGTAGACCATCAGACCTGCGCGGCTGGCCAACCATTTCATGCCAGCGTAGGCATGCGTCACGCTCATGCTGTCGGTATCGGCCAACAAGACCGGCCGCACTTCGCGCAGCGCCACCACGCGCGCCAATTCGGCGGCGCTGGCGTGCAGCAGCACGACATCGGCAAACGGTGCCGCATCGCTGACCACTTCCAGAAACTGGGCGGCCGAGCCATTGGCATTGATATAGCGCATCGGCAGGCCGCGAGCCGCCAAGTAGGACACATCCTTGGACAGACGCTCAACACAGGCACTCAAGTCGACCGAGGCCAGCTCCGATGGGACAGGCGCGCTCTCGCCAGCGTCAACCACCAAGGTATGCAGGCCGAGCTCGGCAAAGGCCGCGCACAGGCCTTCGAGCAGCACGCCACCACCGACCACATGGGGGTTGCTGACGACGGGGATGAAGCGCACCCTTGAACTGGCGAAAAGCCGGCGCAGGCCGTCGGCCTGGTCCTGCGGGGAATGTGTACGGTGAGCGTCGCGCATGATGTTGTCCTGTATCTCTTGTGAAGTGGGGACTAGAAAGCACCCATGGCAGCGGGATGCTTGAGGCCAAGCGCGGGCCCCCCGGCAAAGATCAAATTCACATCGGCGCTGTCCATGCGCCAAGCACCGGCTGCGGCCGCACGCAAGGCGCGTTGCACCAAGGCCTGGCTTGTCAGACGATGCCAGTCTTCCGGCACGCGCTGGCCGTTGGTGACGCCCAGCACCTTGAGCTTGTGGCGGATCAAGGTATCCAGCGCCGGGGCCAGCTTGACGGCCTCGTCGATCTTGGACAGCACAACGCCGTGGCAATCACTGGCGCGCCAGGCGCTGACCACATCCTCGATCGTCTCGCCTTGCTGAGCGGCATTGATGACCAGGATCTTGCGCACGCTGCGGTGTGCCAGCATGTCCAGTAACTCATTAGTTCGGCTGTCGCGCTGAGCCATGCCTGCTGTGTCGATCAGCACCATCTTCTTGCTCGAAAGCAGTTCCAGCAGATCTTCCAGCGAGGCCTTGTCATGCGCGGTATGTACCGGCACGCCGAGGATGCGGCCATAGGCGCGCAGCTGCTCATGGGCACCGACCCGGTACGCGTCCAGCGTAATCAGACCCAGGTGCGCTGCGCCATGACGGGTGGCGAATGCAGCTGCCAACTTGGCGGTCGTGGTGGTCTTGCCCACACCGGTGGAGCCGATCAGCGCGAACACGCCGCCCTGCTCTTCCAGCGCCGGGCTGTGCTCGTCGGTCTGCAGATTGCGCGACAGCACGTTGGCGGCCCAGCTCGTTTCATCGGCAGCCTCGCCGGGGCCGCCCTTGAACTCGGCCGGGCAGCCCTCGACCAGCTTGCGCACCAAGGCGGGCGAAAAGCCAATCTCCAACAGCTTCTGCGTCAAGCGGGCCTGGATGGGCTGACGCTGCAGTTTTTCCATAAAGGCCAGGGCGCCGAAACGCTCTTCGATCATGCCCTTCATCGAACGCAGCTCGTTCATCATGTCTTGTTGATCGCGACGGCCACGGCCGGGCAAGTCGTTCAGCTCGCCTGCATTACCCAAACCAGACAGATCGGCAAATTCACGTTGCTGCGCCGGCACACGGATTTCGTCGCGCAACACCGGCGGCGCACGGCGCTGGGCCGGGGCTGGCGGCGGTGCTACCGGCTCGGCACGGCGGGGTTGCATCGCTTGCAAGGCGTTCTGGGCGCGCTGTTGGCGTGCCGCATTCAAGGAACTGACGCCGGGCGCGTCTTGCGGGCGGTCCATCATCATGGGCGGAGCAAGTGGATCGGGCACGCCGTCCAACTCGGCCTGGCGACGCTTGAGCACCCGCTCGCGCACATAGTCCTGAAAAGACAAGGTGCTCATCGCCAAAGTTTGGACGTCATCGCCGACCGCGGAAGCCGGGTCGGTGTAGCCAAAGCTCGGCTCGCTGCGCTGGCCGGTGCGGGCCGCAAAGCTGCGCGAGGCAGGTGCCTCGCTGGTGGCTGCGGGGCGGGCTTGCAGGCGGCTGGGTGCAGCCACACGCGGGGCGGTGGCCGCCACGCGTTCGATCTGCGACATGCCTTCCGGCGCCATCGCCAACACTTCTACGCCGCCGGCGCAAGGCTTGTTGGACAAGACCACGGCATCATTGCCGAAGGCCTGGCGCACCAGGGCCATGGCCTCACGGGAGGTTTTAGCGGTAAAGCTTTTGACGTTCATGCCGTGCCTCCAATGATGGAACCAATACGGATGGAATGAGTTTCAGGAATTTCGCTGTGACCCAGCACTTTCAGGCGCGGCGCGGCGCGTTTGAGCAACCTGGCCATCGGCGCGCGGATCAGGTCGGGCACCAGCAAGCAAGCGGGCACACCGCGGTCTTCTTGCGCCTGCGCGGTCTCGGCAGCGCTGCGGGCCAGCGTATCTGCCACACCCGGATCCAGCGCAGCGCCATGCGGCGAATTCAGGGCCTGCGTGACCAAGCGCTCCAGTTCGGGCTCCAGCGCGATCACGTCCAGCTCTTTCACCGGACCGTAGATCTGCTGCACGATGGCAGGTGAAATGTGGGTGCGGATGCGGCGGGCCAGTTCGGCTGGGTCGGTCACAGTGGAATTTTCGGCCAGGCTCTCAACGATGGAACGCATGTCACGGATGTGCACGCCCTCTTCCAGCAACAGCTGGAGAATTCTTTGCAAAGTGGCGATGCCGATCATTTTGGGTATCACGTCTTCAATCAGTTGAGGTGCTTGTTTGGTCAAGTGTTCGACCAGCGCCTGGGTCTCTACGCGGCCCAGCAACTTGGCTGCGTGGACCTGCATCAAGTGTGAAAGATGTGTGGCCACCACGGTCGAGCAATCAACCACGGTAAATCCGGCCATTTGCGCCATTTCCTTTTGCTTGTCATCAATCCACACCGCCGGCAGGCCAAAGGCCGGGTCGGTGGTCTGCGTGCCTATCAGTTTTTGCGTCGCCTGGCCCGGGTTGATGGCCAACCACATGCCGGGGAAGGCCTCAGCCTCGCCCACCACGGCACCGCGCAGCGACAGGCGGTACTGGCTGGGCCGCAGCTCCAGGTTGTCTCGGATATGCACGGACGGCGGCAAGAAGCCTACCTCCTGCGCGAACTTGCGCCGCACGCCCTTGATGCGGCTGAGCAGGTCGCCCTCGCGGGTCTTGTCGACCAGGCTGATAAGCCGGTAGCCGACCTCCAGGCCCAGGGTGTCAACCGGGATCAGATCGTCCCAGGTCGCCTCTGTATTGGGCTCGGCCGGCGCCAGGGCCGTGATGGCTTGATTGGTTTTGGCCTCACGCTCCTGCTGCTGATCCTTGACCCGCAGCCACCAAGCCAGATAGCCCAAGGCACCGGCAATGAACAAGAACACCAGGTGCGGCATGCCCGGGATCAGGCCCAAGAGGCCGATCACACCGGAAGTCACCGCCAAGGACTTGGCCGAACCAAAGACCTGACGACCGATCTGGCTGCCGATATCTTTGTCGGTGCCAACGCGGGACACCACCATGGCCGCCGCGACCGAGATCAGCAGCGCAGGCACTTGGGCGACCAAGGCATCACCGACCGCCAGCAAGATGTAGGAATCGGCCGCTTGGCTGGCACTCAGGCCATGCTGAGCCATGCCGATGATGAAGCCGCCGATGATGTTGATGAACAGGATCAACATGCCTGCCACCGCGTCACCGCGCACGAACTTGCTGGCACCGTCCATGGAGCCGAAGAAATCGGCCTCGTCGCCCAACTCGGCGCGGCGGCGCTTGGCTTCTTTCTCGTCGATCAGGCCCGCGTTCAGGTCGGCATCGACCGCCATCTGCTTGCCAGGCATTGCATCCAAAGAGAATCGCGCGCCGACCTCGGCGATGCGCTCCGCGCCCTTGGTCACCACGATGAAGTTGATCACCACCAGGATCGCAAAAACGATCAAGCCGACGGCGAAATTGCCGCCGATCAAGAAATGCCCGAAAGCCTCGATCACCTTGCCTGCGGCTCCGGTGCCGGTATGCCCCTCCAGCAGCACCACGCGGGTGGAGGCGACGTTGAGCGACAGGCGCAGCAAGGTGGTCAAGAGCAAGACGGTCGGGAAGGCCGCAAAGTCCAGCGGCCTGATCATGTGCGCGGCCACCATCATCACCATCACCGCCATCGCGATATTGAAGGTGAACATCAGGTCGAGCATGAAGGGCGGCAATGGCAGCACCATCATGGACAAAACCATGATGACCGCCATCGGCGCTCCCAAGGCGCCCAGTACGCCGGCGCGCGGCCCCAGCAAGGCTTGCAGTTGTGCGATCAAGGCATTCATACGGGCTCATCCTCCAGATCGCTGTCCGTCGGGACCGGTTTGTTGTGCGGATCCAGTTCCGGCGGCACCGGCGGATTGGGAATGGCAGGTTTGGCGCTGCGATTCTTGATGGCGGCCTTCAACTGATACACATAGGCCAGCACCTGCGCCACGGCCGAAAACAATTCGACCGGGATTTCACGGTCGATCTGGGCATGGGCATAGAGGGCCCGCGCCAAGACCGGCGACTGCAAAACAGGCACCTTGCATTCGGTGGCCAGATCACGAATCTTCATCGCCAACAGATCCGCCCCTTTGGCCACAACGCGCGGCGCGGCCATGCTGGCATCGTCATACTTCAGGGCCACCGCATAGTGGGTTGGATTCATCACGATCAGGTCGGCCGTCGGCACGGCGGCGAGCATGCGCCGGCGGCCAATCTCGCGCATCTTGGCGCGGATCTTGGCCTTGATCTCCTGGTTACCCTCGGCCTCTTTCATTTCCTGCTTGGCTTCTTCACGCGTCATGCGCATGCGGCGGTTGTAGAGCTGCTGCTGCAAGGGCACATCGATGGCGGCGAACAAGGCCAGCGCCACCCCGAGCAGCGTCATGCCCCCCATCAACTGCTGTCCGGCATAGACCAAGGCGGCGGGCAGCGGCACGGACATGATGCCGACGAAGGTGGTCATTCGGTCCTTCAAAACCATTGCCCCGATTACGCCCAGAATCAAGGCCAAAGCAACCGCTTTCAGCGCTTGACCGACGCCTTGGCCGGACACCAGCCGGCCCAGGCCGGTGATGGGATTGAGGTTGGAGAACTTGGGCGCCAGCGGTTTCATGGTCCAGTTCCAACCGCCTGAGGCAATATTGCTGGCGATGGCAACCAGCATCAAAAAGCCGCTGATGGGCAGCATCACCATCAGAAAACGCAGGGACAAGTCCCACAAGCGCTCGGCCATGAAGTTGGGCTGAGCCAACATACGCGCGTCAAAACGAAGTGCAAAGCCCAGCATGTTTTGCAAGGCTTCACTGATCGCCGGCCCACCCACCATCAGCACAGCGGCAGCTGCCACCATCATCGCGAAATGAGGCAAATCCTTCGAACGCGGCAGCTGGCCCTCGGCCCGAGATTTTTCAATCTTCTTGGCTGAGGCCGGTAAATTTCTGTCTTGTGCGTCTTGGTCGGCCATGATGGATCAGGTTGAACGAGCAGGTGCAATCTCGTGCAGCCATTGTTGGCGGGCCGGCCGAAAACTTAAAGCGAATAAGCTCGGTAAAAACAGACGTCATCCGGCCTAAGAAATAGCCGGACATAAAAAAACCCGCCTGTAGCGGGTTCTTTGCTTGCTGCTCGGGAATGGACTAGAAACCCAGACTCGCCAGCAAATCATCAACTTCGCCCTGATCGGCCACGATATCGGTGCGGCCTTCGGGATTGACGACGGGGCCTTGCAAGATGTTCGGATCGACCTTTTCGCGCTGCTCGGGCGGCACGATGGAGACCAGCAGCTTGACCAGGCTATCTTCCAGATCGTTGGCCAGCGTCACCACCTTGGCCACCACCTGGCCGGTCAGATCGTGGAAGTCCTGCGCCATCATGATGTCGGTCAAGTGCCCGTCGATGCGCGCCGTGCGAGCCTCGACTTCCTTGACAAAATTGAGCACCGCGCCACTGGCCACTGCCTTGACAGGGTCGGCCACCAAAGCCGCCGCAATCTCGTTGGTGGCATTGGTGATGTAGGCGTGATCGACCTTGGCCTCATCGACCGAGTTCAGCACCTTGTTCGCGGCCGCGGCCGTCTTGGTGGCGATATAGCTCAGGCGGCTGCGCGCATCTGGCAGACCGTCGGTTGCCACCTGCAACTTGGGCATCACACCGAGTTGCTGCATGGTGTCATGCAAAACGCGTGTGATGGTGCCGATTTGCTGGAACACTTCGGGCGAGACCGTCAGCGGATCGGTACCCGCGTCCAATTTACTCAGTGCTTCGATTGACATATTGTGTCTCCCTGAGAATCAGGCCGCAGCGGCCAGTTTTTGCATGATTTTCTGCACTTTTTCTTCCAGGGTCGCCTTGGTGAAAGGCTTGACGATATAGCCTGCAGCACCCGACTGGGCGGCCAAAACGATGTCTTCCTTGCGCGCTTCGGCCGTCACCATCAGCACCGGCAGATGCTTCAAATTAGGATCTTCCTTGATCGCCTTGAGCAATTCAAAACCGGTCATGTTCGGCATATTGATATCGCTGACGACGAAGTCGTACTTGGCCACTTTAAGCATGCTGAGGGCCTCAACACCATCCTCCGCTTCGTCGCAATTGTTGTAGCCGATCTCCTTCAACAAGCCGCGCACAATGCGCCGCATGGTTGAGAAATCGTCAACAACCAAAAATTTCATGTCTGTGCTCATGGCTTTCCTCGCAGGGCTAGAGAGATTTATCGGGGCTTGGTGGCGGAACTTGAGGGACTTATTTCAGGGCTGGCGTCAGCGGGCGCTGGCGCTGGGTCTTCTGGTGGCAAATTCTTTAAAACCGCGTCTTCAGCATCGCGGTTCATCACGATGATACTGATACGCCGATTGATTGGACTCTCGGGCTGTTTAGGGTCCAGCAACTTGCTCGCTGCCAAACCCTGCACCCGCAGCGTACGCGCTTCCGGCAGTCCGCCAAGACTTAATTCACGCCGTGAAGCGTTGGCCCGGTCGGCCGACAGTTCCCAGTTGGAGTAACCCCGATCACCAGCGGAGAAAGGCTGCGCATCGGTGTGCCCCTCCAATGTCAAGCGATTGGGGACCTCGGACAAAACGCTGCCCAACTCGCGCAGCAACTGCTTCATATAGGGTTTGACGACGGCACTGCCGCTGTCAAACATCGGCCGCCCTTCTTCGTCGGCGATCTGGATTCGCAGACCTTCCAACGTCATATCGAGCTTGATTTGGCCGCCCAGCGAACTCAGCTGAGGATTGTTGGCCAGCACTTTTTCAACCTTGTCCTTCAATTCTTCAAGCCGAGCGCGTTCGGCCTTGCGCTGCTCTTCTTTCAGCGCGCGCAGATTAAAGGTACGTTTTTGCGCCTCCACGTCGCCGGATTTGACCTGGCCGGTTTCGCGTGTCAAGTCTTTGCCGCCGCCCTTGACCACCGACGAGGAGTCACCCGAGCCCGAGCCGCCTTGCATCGCCACCTTGAGAGGCGAGCCGAAAAAATCTGCAATCCCCTTTTTGTCGCCCTCGGTGGTGGAGCCGAGCAACCACATCAGCAAGAAGAAGGCCATCATCGCCGTCACGAAGTCGGCATAAGCGATCTTCCAAGCGCCGCCATGGCTGGCGTGGCCACCCTTCTTGACCCGCTTGATGATGATGGGCTGAAGTTTTTTTGCGTCACCGGCCATCTGGAGCCCCCAGGGACTGCGTTTCAAGCAAGAGCAAAGGCATCACTTCTTGCCCTTCACATGAGCCTCAAGCTCGCCGAATGTGGGGCGGTCACCAGAGAAAAGCACCTTGCGGCCGAACTCGATGGCGACTTGTGGGGCGTAGCCCTGCATGCTGGCCAGGAGCGTAGTTTTGATGCACTGCAGCTCTTTGCCAGCGTCTTCAACTTTTTGTTCCAGCAAACCCGCCAAAGGTTCTGCAAAGGCATAGGCCAACAAAATGCCGAGGAAGGTACCGACCAGCGCCGAGCCGATCATGCCTCCCAGCACTGCGGGCGGCTGGCCCACCGAGCCCATGGTGTTGACCACACCAAGCACCGCCGCCACGATACCGAAAGCCGGCAGACCACCGGCGATACGCTGGATCGCCGCGACGGCGGCATGCTCTTCGGCATGATGGGTATCAATCTCGTTGTCCATCAGAGATTCAATCTCATGCGCATTGAGGTTGCCCGACACCATCATGCGCAGGTAGTCGGTGATGAATTCGGTGACATGGTGGTCATTGCCCACGGTCGGATACTTTTGAAACAGCGCCGAGCTGTGCGGATCTTCGACGTCTTTTTCGATCGACATCAGACCTTCTTTGCGCGCTTTTTGCAAGATGTCGTACATCAGCGCCAGCAGTTCCAAATAGCGGGCCTTGCTGAACTTGCTGCCCTTGAAGCAACGCCCCAAGCCGGCCATCGTTGCCTTCACCACCTTCATCTGATTGTTGGCCAGAAAGGCACCGATGGCGGCACCAAAAATGGTGATCATCTCGAACGGCAAAGCGTGCAAGATCACCATGATATTGCCGCCGTGGAATATGTAGACGCCGAAGATGCAAACCATCGCGACGGCCCAACCGATGAAGACAAACATAATGCTTTCTTTTGAGGGTTTCCTGCCCTTATCGGCGGGATCTTTGAGGCCTTGAGTGTGGCAATAGTTTTTGCGGTCGGTCCGCGCATCAAAGCGGTTTTGACGGTGCAATCGAGCCTATTGCCATGGGCAAAGCAAGCTCAAGGACTTTCGGAAGACGGCGACCCGGGCCGATACACCCACAGGCTGTGTCCGCGACCCAAAGCCAGCGTCGCCAATGGAGCTTGCCCGGAGATTTCAAAGTCGAGGCTGACCAGATAGGCCGTGGGCGGCAGTTCACGGCAGGCCTTACTCCAAACCCGGCCCATGGTCTCTGGGCGCTGGAAGACATAAACCAGCGCAAACGGCGCCCAGTCCTGCGCCCACATATCGCCCCGGTGAATCTTGGCCCAGCGGCAGCGCAGCGCCGCCAAGCTCGCCAGCAAGCCACTCCATTCGATGCCCTCGATGCGGGCTTCTGGGTAGGCTCGGTGTAGCTCCCGCAAACCATGGCCCAAGCCACAACCGGCGTCGAGGATGGCTGAATTTGCAGGCAGCGGAGCCAGTTTGCGCAGCGCCGTCAAAGCGCCTTGCGGTGTAGGGAACCAGGGTGCATCGCTCCAGGTACGGCGCGGATAAGCCAGCGCCAGCAGAGCCAGCGGCAAGAGCCAGGTCCACGCAGGCAGGGCCGCAGAACGCAGCACCACCAACATCGAGAGCGGGAAGCCCAGTGCCACGATCAGGCGGCGCCATCTCGCTTGGTGCAGCAGCGCCAGGCCAGCACCTAGGAGCGCGCTGGCGGACATGGCCGGGCCAATCGTCAAGCCGGCCGCCATCAGGCCCGTGAAGCTGGCCCAAGCTGCAGCCCAGCTCAGCAGAGCGGGCAGCGGCCAACGCAGCAGGTGCATAGAGCTCAGCACAGCGCGCGGTCGATTCGCAAGCCGGGCAAGCTCAATGCATCTGGATGGAGCCCTGCGCCCTGCCCTTGCCGGCGCGGGCCGGCGGGTTGCACATGCCGCAGACATAGTGGCGGGCGATTTCATGCGGATGGGTGACGAAGTGGCCGCCGCAGTCCGAGCATTTGGTCATCGTCAACATGCCGTTGTCGATGAACTTGACCAAACGCCATGCGCGGGTGATGGACAGCATCGCTTCCAGTCCCTGCGCCTGTGTCTGCTCTTGGTAGAGCTGATAGGCCTTGATGACGGCGTCAATTTCGTCCAGCTCCGAGACCTTGTTCAGGTACTCGTGCACATTCAAGAACAAGGACGCGTGGATATTGGGCTGCCAAGTCATGAACCAGTCGGTCGAGAACGGCAGTTGACCCTTGGACGGGCTCTTGCCCGAAACTTCCTTGTACAGGCGCAGCAGGCGCTCGTAAGACAGATCGGTCTCCGACTCCAACACTTGCAAACGCGCACCCAGATTGATCAAGGTGACGGCACGGCTGATCTGCAGGGCTTCGGTGAGGATGCTTTTGTTGCGCATGATGGAGCCTCGGTTCTTGGATCTGTTAAGTCTTTGCGGGGCCAGCGCCGGGCCGCTCCCAAGCGGGCCCGCCGGACTGACATGAGGCGGGCACGGCCCGTTTCATGTCAGACCCCTCGGGGGTGCTTGCGCGTACCCGCGCAAGCGGGGTCAACAAGCTAGGCGGCTTCTTGATGGCGGCCGGCCATCAGGATGCTGGCGTGAAGGCGGGAGACGCCGTCGTTGGCGGCCGTCTTGCCGTGGCTGGTCAGCAGACCCCAGACCAAATCGTCATCCATACGGAAGCGGCACAGCAAGGTGTTGCCGGAAGCGATCTTCATCAGCTGGGCGGGGCTCAAGGTGGCGATCAAGGTCGCCGTGTCTTCGGAGACACCCAAGCGGTACAGCGCTTGCTCCCGGTCGGCGCGAATCAGGTTCTGCGCCAACATCAGGTAGGACAGATTGGCTTCACGAATTTCGGCGAGGATTTGGTCTGCGTTCATGTTGAGCTCCGGGGTTTTGACTTCGTGATTCGTAACAACTTGATACGGATTGTGAAGACATGAACTGGGCGGCAACATCAGGCTATCTCCAGCGCTTGAGTCCCTTTTCTTCCCTCACCTCTGTAAGGCAACTTCTTACACGGGACAGCATGTTTTGCCGGTCGCCCCATGAAGATCTTGTCGGTGTAGGACAAAAACTGTCAGCCAACCAGGGTGGCCAACACTTCCATGCGCAAGGCGTCGTTATCCCGCAATGACTGCAAAACCATGGGCATAAAGCGACGGTTGTGTTCGATATTGCGGACCACAACATAGGTCACGCGCACGCACTCATCGATGCCAAAGGGCTGATCGGCGCGAGCCGCGAGGGCCTGCAAATAGAACTTGATCAGGGCGAAGCGCACCGCCAGGGCCATGAAGTCAGCTTCCAGCTCAGCGCTGCCGTTGCGCGGGAACAAGGAGACCACCATGCTGTTGACAAGATAGTTCTTCAGCACATGCGGATGCGCCGCACCAAACTCTTTGAGCCTTTCAGCACCTTGCGAGCTCTGGACTTGCAGGCCGGCCTGGACCTCCGCGATCAAGGCGCGAAACGAAGGGCGCCCGCCGTTGTCAGCCAAGAACTTCTGCGTTGCCCCCATCAGTAGCGATGCCTGCAACTCTTTCGGAATGTTCAGGCTCTCAACATGGGCGGCCGCATGCTCTAAAAAGTTCGGGTTCAGATACTGCTCGAAAGCGTCTGACATACCCTGATCAGCGGCCAGCGCATCCCCACCCTGCGCTTGCACATCGGCGGCCACCTTGGCAACTTGGCGCAGCAAAAGACCGCACACCACCAAGGCTTGAGCCGCAGTCAGGTCGGGATGCTTGATGACCATGATCAAGGCCTCACGCAGCAGTCGGGCGTGCCGGCGCACGAGATCGGGCTCGGCCTCCGCAACCGGGCCAACGCGGCGGTTGAATGGCACCAAACTGAGGTTGGCAAAAGGCAGGGTGAAGCTGTCCAACTCGACCGCATCAGCCGAGGCCAAAGCCAAGCGCGCCGCCTCTGGGCAACTCAAACTGGCCGCCACCCCAGCCTGCACACCCTCCAAGGTGTAGATGCGAGGATATTCGCTACAGGTATTGGACAAGGCCTGCGCGCCCAAGCCTGAATGGATTTGGCAAAGCCTTGCCTCATCCAAGAACGGACAAGCCTCCTCGGTCTTCAGGGCAATCGAGGCATAGCTGCCGCTCACCGACACCGGACCGGAATTCTTTTGCACATGCTGGCGCAGCAAACTTGCCAAAGGCTCGATCTTGATCGCCTGGTACTTTTGGTAGGTCGGCTTGTCGATGCTGACCTGCCAGCCCGTGCAGCAGTTCTCCACACAGGCTGAACCCACGCATTGAAACTGTTGTAAATAGCGTGGCGCTTGTGCGACCGGACTGAATTTACCCATCTTCATCAACCCCAAGTCCAAGAATTGCCTGCGAGCGTAACGCCTTAACGCGGCGGCGCGCGAACTCAGCCAGCAAATGCACGCCGCAAATCTGCGGCTTCCTGAGCACGCCCGGTGCCATCCAGCACCAAGGCCAGGTTGTGGGCCGCCAAATAACTGCCCCTTCCCGCCACCGCACCGCTCAGATCGGGCCGCTCGCCCAACTCCAAACAGCGCCGCCAAGCATCTTCAATCATGGGCAGCAGATGCGGCGCTTGATCAGGCGCATCGGCGGCAAAGTCCAGCAGCAAATCACCGAGCGCAAAGAAGAAGTCCGGCGACGCGGCACAAACCCCTAACTGCGTCTGCGCGAACTGGACGGCCTGCTCATGCCGCTTGAGCTGTTTAAGCGCGAAGAGCCTGCGCGTCACCAAGTCAAACCACCAGCCTTGTTCCGGGTGCGGCAGAGCAGCCGCTTTCTCGAAACACTGCTCGGCGCGCTCATGCTCGTCATAAACCGCACAGTCCTTGCCGAGCTGATACCAAAGATAGGCTTGTTCGGGATGAGCTTGCAATTCTTGCTGCAAAAGCCCTTGGTTGCGGCCGCGTTTGGCCTGCAGGCGTTCCGGCAAATAGCCGTCATGCCCCACGACAATGCTCAAAGGCTTGACCGGCAGCGCATGTTGCGGCTGCTCATGGATGCGGCCGGTGTAACGCACCGCACCCGGCAACACCCGTGAGAGCCTGGAGTGCGCATGGCGCAACTCGCCATCGAAAAAATGATCCTGCAAAGCGATCGTGCCGACAAAGTCGGGCCGCGTTTGACGCAGGGCGAGCAGAGCCTCGCCGCCACTGATCAGCCATTCGTCGGCATCGAGCAGCAGATGCCAATCGGCCGCGGCCGCGTTCAGCGCCGCATTGCGGGCTGCCGCAAAGTCATCGCACCAGGAAAAACTTTCAACGCGTGCACCACAGGCCGCAGCCAAGCTCGGCGTCGCATCGACCGAGCCGGTATCCAGCACCAGCATCTCGTCGACCCAAGGCCGCAGCGAGTTCAGCAGCCGCTCGATGCGTGCGGCCTCGTCGCGCGCAATCACCACCAAGCAAGTTCGCATCGCCACCGCTGCACCGGCCATCTCAGCCTCGCTTAATCAGTGCATCTGGATCGAGCCTTGCGAGCGGCCCTTGCCGGCACGGGCCGGTGGCTTGCACATGCCGCAAACATAGTGGCGGGCGATCTCATGGGGATGGGTGACGAAATGGCCACCGCATTCCGAGCATTTGGTCATCGTCAACATGCCGTTATCGATGAACTTCACCAAGCGCCAAGCACGCGTCACCGACAGCATCGCTTCCAGGCCCTGCGCCTGCGTTTGTTCCTGATAGAGCTGATAGGCCTTGATGACCGCATCAATCTCATCCAGTTCCGACACCTTATTCAGATACTCATGCACGTTGAGGAACAAGGAGGCATGGATATTGGGCTGCCAGGTCATGAACCAATCGGTAGAAAAGGGCAGTTGGCCTTTGGATGGGCTCTTGCCTGAGACTTCCTTGTACAAGCGCAGCAAGCGCTCGTAGGACATATCGGTTTCGGACTCCAACACCTGCAGGCGTGCGCCCAGATTGATCAAAGTAACGGCACGGTTGATCTGGATTGCTTCGGTAACGATGCTTTTGGCGCGCATGGTGGAGTCTCGGTTTTCTTGTGAACTGGGGCTAATGGAATCAGGCGGCTTCTTGATGGCGGCCGGCCATCAGGATGCTGGCGTGAAGGCGGGAGACGCCGTCGTTGGTGGTGGTCTTACTATGGCTGGTCAACAAGCCCCAGACCAGATCGTCGTCCATGCGGAAGCGGCACAGCAAGGTGTTGCCGGAGGCGATCTTCATCAGTTGAGCGGGGCTCAGCGTAGCGATCAGCGTCGCCGTGTCATCGGACACGCCCAAGCGGTAGAGCGCCTGCTCGCGGTCGGCGCGAATCAGGTTCTGCGCCAACATCAGGTAGGACAGATTGGCTTCACGAATTTCGGCGAGGATTTGGTCTGCGTTCATGCTGGGACTCCGGTTTATTTGGCTACACAACTCGTAACAACTTGANCAGATTGGCTTCACGAATTTCGGCGAGGATTTGGTCTGCGTTCATGCTGGGACTCCGGTTTATTTGGCTACACAACTCGTAACAACTTGATACGGATTGTGAAGACACAAACAGGGTCGCAACATCAGCCTAAATCCAGCCCTTGAGTCTGGCTTCTTCCCAGAGCCTTGTCAGGCAAACTCCTACAGGCTTGCCTGCCAACATTCAAGCTGCCCCAGCGCCATGACTGTCAGCGCTGGGAGCCTAAGTGGCATCAGCCCAAGAGCTTATCGAGCCGCGCCAATTCGGTCTGCGCCACCGGATAAAGATCGGGGGCCTCACTCATCAAGCTCAGCAAGGCCTCACCCTGCAGCAGCTGTCGCAGCGTTTGCCTGGCCTGCAGCGCGTTGCCCTGACCGCTCTGAGCAAAAGCCAAGGAATAAAGACTCGCCCCATGGTTGGCCGATATGGCCAAGGCCTGTTTGGCATAGGACTCGGCATGCTTCAACTCGCCCGCGCTCAGCAGCAAAGCGGCCATATCGCTGAGCAAGTCATGCGCCATCGGCTCTTGCTCCAGCGCATCCATCAGCACCATCAGGCCTTGCCCGACTCGCCCATGGGCAGCCTCGGCATAAGCCGCATTGCGGGCTTGCGCCAAGAGCCAAGCCGCTTCTTCACTGATTTCCCGAGCTTCCGGCTTGAGCGCCATGGCCTGCTGGGGGGCTTTCGTCATCGCTTGCGTGATTGCATGCATGTGATTCTCCGAGAGGTTAAGTCCAGTCATCGCCTGCGCCGCTCGCCTATTCAAGCAACAAACCAAACGGTTTGCCAAATTGAAAGGGCAGAGCCCGGCGTTCCATTCACGATCCGATCAGTTCACCCCGGTCCATGCAGTAGCACGTTAGGGTCAAACAGCTTGCTGATAGAAATGCGCGCCTGCGCACGCGTCTCGACGGCAATGGAGCGAACTTTAGGGCCGCTCGGCAAGGCTATTCGGCAGAAAAGCGCCGGCTAGAGCGCGCTTATCAAAACCTCGGTGCAACTGCCCCGGCCGAAAACAAGTCAGGGCATGCAAGACAGGACGCTCCTCCGGTCAGGCCCCTTTTTCAGCTACATCTCACACAAGATTCCAAGGACCCCGCAAGAACCGAAAAGCCCTTCCAGCCAGCGCCGACTTGCTCCTCTTGCAGCTTCACGCCCCGCACCTCACAGGTAAAGCGGCAGCAAATTCAAGAACAGCAGCACAAACCCGGCGCTTATCTACAGATCAAGCTTCTTGAGAATAGTGCTCAAGTTCGCCTGTCTCTGGCCGAAAGGAATACACCGGTTGTAAAACTGATGCGTGGTCCGGTTGGTCTGCTGCGAAGTCGTGCTCTTCTTTTGCTTGAGCACAACGCTTCAATGCGTTCACAGCGCGGGACGAGTCGGGTCAAGGTCACAAGACCAAAGACCCGACTCTCGAAAGTTCTTTGGAGCTTATCGAATCATGTCGGCGGCTTGGCCGGGAATCTTCGTAGCTGAACCAGGAGCACAACAATGCCCGCAATCATCAACTCAAACGTCCCCTCGCTGAATGCGCAACGCAATGTTGCAACTTCGCAGAACTCGCTGGCCATATCCATGCAGCGGCTCTCGTCGGGTTTACGTGTCAACTCTGCCAAAGACGATGCCGCCGGCTTGTCGATCGCCGAACGCATGACCGCTCAAGTGCGCGGCATGAATGTGGCGGTTCGAAATGCCAACGACGGCATCTCGCTGGCGCAAACGGCGGAGGGCGCACTCGGCAAGATCGGTGACTCACTGCAGCGAATGCGTGAGCTAGGTGTGCAGGCGCGTAACGCGACCAACACCACCACCGACTTGGACTCTATCGGCAAGGAATTCGCGGAACTGGGCGCCGAAATTCAGCGGGTTGCCTCAGGCACCACCTTCAACGGCAAAGCTGTTTTGGGCGGCGGCGCAGGCGCTCAACTGTTCCAAATTGGCGCCAACACTTCGGCCAATGATGCGGTCACGGTGACGACCAAAAACATGGCCACCGACACCGATATCAAGGCCGTGACCGATGACAAGATCGACCTGAACTCGACTTCAGCAACGCTGAAGACCACCATCGACCAGATCGACACCGCCATCAGCACGGTCAGTTCCGAGCGCGCGTCACTCGGTGCTTCACAAAACCGCTTTGATGCGGTGATTTCCAACTTGATGGTGTCGGTGGAAAACCAAACCGCATCGCGCAGCCGGATTCTGGATACCGACTATGCGACGGAGACGGCCAATCTGAGCCGAGCGCAGATCCTGCAACAAGCAGGCACGGCGATGATTGCGCAGGCCAATCAAGCGCCACAGCAAGTACTTTCTTTGCTTCGATGACCCCGGGCCAGCCTCGCTGGCCCTGAGTACACCCGTCGGACAAGGAACGGATAGCCTCACCCCTCCAGCACAAGCCCCTTGACGCCGCCCCTCATGCTGCCCTTGAGCAGCAGCCCGCAGATGGGCGGCGTCTTTTTGACTGAATGCACTTCAGCTCAGCCCAAGGCGCCGCCCCCTTTTTTTTCTGGCTCTTTTCGCTTCTTCACCCATTGAATGGCAAGAAGATAACGGCGTTTTCAGGCGGCTATTTCAGACCGCTACTGTGCCCTCGGCACATGCGCCCGCCTGCACGCTTGGCTCCTACACACCCATCCGGGAGCTCGCTTCCCCAGCAAGCAATGCCTGATCACCACGGATCAAGCCGGCCAAAGCGACAAGCATCGCTCCCTCTTTGCCCAAGCCCTCGCTCCAGGGCTTCATACCCCGCTTGCTGCGCGCGTCGATCGACGGCCCGGGATGGGAATGCCTCGCCCCTTTAGCTTCAATTCATTGAATAGGCAGGGCTAGATGGCGCTTATCAAACCCTCCCCACTCCCGCTACGGTCGAAAACAAATCAGGGCTCGCAATACTGGACGCTCCTCCAGCACTGCCCCTGTTTCAGCTACTCCCTAACGCAAGATTCCAAGGAACCCGAAGAACCGCAAAGCCCAATGCTCCAGCGCCGACCTGCCACTTCAGCAGCTTTGCGCCCCATCCAAACCAGGACGGTGGCCGCGAATCCAAGAACAGAGCAAGAACCCCGGCGCTTATCAACAGATCAAGCCTCTTGACAAAAGCGCTTAAGTTCGTCTTTGCGCTGGCCGATACCAATTCAACGGGTCTGGAAACAGATGCGTGGTCCGGTAGGAAAGCCGCCAAGTTGAGTACTTCATTTGATGGGGCACAAAGCAGCAACGGTTACCTAGCGCCGGGCGAGGCGGGTCAAGGTCGCAAGGCCGATGGCCCGAATCTCGGAGTTTCGTTTGATTCTCCGAATCACGTCGGCGCTTAGCCGGGAATCTTCGTAGCTGAAACAGGAGCACATCATGCCCGCAATCATCAATTCAAATGTCCCTTCCCTGAATGCGCAACGCAATGTTGCGACTTCACAAAACTCGCTGGCTGTATCCATGCAGCGCTTGTCCTCTGGACTGCGAGTCAACTCCGCCAAAGACGATGCCGCCGGCTTGTCGATCGCCGAACGCATGACCGCTCAAGTGCGCGGTATGAATGTGGCGGTTCGAAATGCCAACGACGGCATCTCACTGGCGCAAACCGCTGAAGGCGCTTTGGGAAAAATCGGCGACTCGCTGCAGCGTATGCGTGAGCTGGGAGTGCAAGCTCGCAATGCCACGAACACCACCACCGACTTGGACTCGATCGGCAAGGAATTCGCCGAGTTGGGCGCGGAAATTCAACGCGTTGCCTCGGGTACTACCTTCAACGGTAAAGCCATTCTGGGCGGCGGATCCGGCGCTCAACTGTTTCAAATTGGCGCGAACACCACGGCCAACGACTCGGTCACCGTCACAACCAAGAATATGGCCACCGACGCCGACATCAAGGCGGTCACGGATGACAAGATCGACAACGCATCGGACGCAACAACCCTGAAGACGACGATCGATCAAATCGACACCGCCATCAGCACGGTCAGCTCCGAACGCGCCGCCTTGGGTGCTTCACAGAATCGCTTTGATGCGGTGATCTCCAACCTGATGGTGTCGGTGGAGAACCAGACTGCATCACGAAGCCGGATTCTGGACACCGACTACGCGACGGAAACGGCAAACTTGAGCCGCTCGCAGATCCTGCAGCAGGCCGGTACGGCGATGATTGCGCAAGCCAATCAGATGCCGCAACAGGTTCTGTCATTGCTTCGATGACCCCGGGCCAGCCCAGCTGGCCCTGAGTACACCCGTCGGCGCAGGAACGGATAGCCTCACCCCTCCAGCACAAGCCCCTTAATGTCACCCATTCGGCCGCTCATAATTTCTAATTTGAGCAGTACCCCAGCAATGGGTGGCGTTTTTTTGAAAGAAACTGTTTAAGTCAATCCAAGGTGTCACCGATAACAAATCAACGGGTCCGAGGAAGTGAATGGACTACGTGGTCCGGTCAACCGGCCCTGTGAAGCGCCAAGCAATTGGGGCCCACAGGACAGGAGCGGACGGTGCAAAGCGGCAGAGTTTTCTGCGTGTTTTGCTGGCAAAGCTGCCTCCTCATGCAGCCTAGTTATCGAACCGTGAGCCCGGTTTTCCGGCAAGTCATAGACACCGAAAGGATTGAAAATGCCCTCCATCATCAATACCAATATTGCTTCGCTGAACGCACAACGTAACGCGTCAAGCACACAGCTTTCTCTGGCCACGTCGATGCAGCGTCTGTCGTCCGGCATGCGCGTCAACTCAGCCAAGGACGACGCCGCAGGACTCGCCATTGCGGAGCGCATGAGCTCCCAAGTTCGCGGCATGAATGTGGCCGTTCGCAACGCCAATGACGGCATCTCTTTGGCGCAAACGGCTGAAGGTGCTTTGTCTAAAGTGGGCGACTCGCTACAGCGCATGCGTGAACTGGGCGTTCAAGCCCGCAACGCGACAAACACGACCACCGACCTTGCCTCCATCGGCAAGGAGTTCACCGAGTTGGGCAGTGAGATTCAACGCGTACTGGCAGGCACCACATTCAACGGCAAGGCTATTCTGGGTGGTGATTTTGGCGCCCAGATCTTCCAGATTGGAGCCAACACAACCGCCAACGATATTGTCACGGTGACGACAGAGAACATGACGGCCAATGCCGAGATCAAGGCCGTGACCGACGACAAGATTGACGACACCTCCGACGCGACCACATTGAAGGCCACGATCGAACAAATCGATGCAGCCATCAACACCGTCAGTTCCAGCCGGGCCACTTTAGGCGCCGCGCAAAATCGCTTCGAAGCCGTGATCTCCAACTTGATGGTGTCGGTGGAGAACCAGAGTGCGGCACGCAGCCGCATCATGGATGCCGACTACGCTTCTGAGACCGCCAACTTGAGTCGCTCACAGATCCTGCAGCAAGCTGGTTCGGCAATGATCTCCCAGGCCAACCAGATGCCGCAGCAAGTCTTGTCTCTGCTGCGCGGCGGCTAAGCAATTACTGACACCGCACTCATCAAGTAGCCCAACTCAAGCGCTCCCCTCCCCGACCCAGCGTCGGGCGGGGAGCTTTTTTATGGGCGATGTTTCACCCCTTTTTCGGAGCTTTGAAACAGCCGAGCACTTAGAAAATTCGCTCATCGGGTTTGGAATTTTTGCAAACCCGGCGTTCGGAACAAGCGGCGACCTTGCGAAGGCAATGCTTGAAATGGCCGGGCGGAGATGGCGACGGAGGAACCTTGGGTTCGCCGCCACCACAAGACGCCGGCTTGACCGGAAGTTAGCGAATTTTGCAGGAGTGCTCAAATGCCCCAGACCATTAACACCAATATTGCCTCGCTCAACGCGCAGCGCAATCTCAATATGTCGCAGGGATCGCTGGCGGTGTCCATGCAGCGTCTGTCCTCGGGTATGCGTGTCAACTCCGCCAAGGACGACGCAGCCGGCCTGGCGATTGCCGAACGAATGAACGCCCAGGTGCGCGGCATGAATGTGGCGATTCGAAACGCCAACGACGGTATTTCGCTGGCGCAAACGGCTGAAGGCGCGTTGTCCAAGGTCGGCGACACGCTGCAACGGATGCGAGAGCTCTCGGTACAGTCGCGCAATGCGACCAACACCACCACCGACTTGGACTCCATCGGCGCGGAATTCGGCGAGTTGGCCCAGGAAATCAGCCGAGTGTTGGCCGGTACGACCTTCAACGGCAAAAAGATCCTCGGCGTCGACGCGACGCTGCCGCAAGAGTTCCAGGTCGGCCCGAACACCGGCGCAGAAGACACCATCACGGTTGCGACCTCGGATCTCACGGCCGACGCCACCATCCTCGCGGTGACGACCTCCGTTATCGGCAATGCCTCGACGACGGCCGACCTGAAGGTCGTCATCGACAACCTGGATATCGCCCTCAACACAGTCAGTAGCCAACGCGCCACCTTGGGTGCGTCGCAGAACCGTTTTGAGGCGGTGATTTCCAATTTGCAGGTCTCGGTGGAGAACCAGAGCGCGGCGCGCAGCCGCATCATGGATGCCGACTATGCATCGGAAACCTCGAATTTGAGTCGTACGCAGATTCTTCAACAGGCCGGCAATGCGATGGTGGCACAGGCGAATCAACTGCCACAGCAAGTCTTGAGCCTGCTGCGCGGCGGTTGACGCTTGAACTAAGGCCTCAATCAGGGTCTCATTGACCCTCAAGAAAAACCCGAAATGGTCGATAGTGCACTTGCCTATCGACCATTCGTCATTTTTTAAGCGTCCACCACGTGGCGCTTAGTGGAGCATCATCATGCCCAGCATCACCTCAGCCGGCATCGGCAGCGGGCTCGACATTGAGTCCCTGATCGGCAAGCTGGTCGCCGTTGAACGAACCCCGATCAACCAACTGAAGACCCATACCGATGGTCTGAAGACGCAGTTGTCGGCCTACGGCAAGATCCAAAGCGCGCTCGCCGCAATGCGGGATGCAGCGGGAAAGTTGACCAAACCCGACACCTGGGCGGCCAGCATGGGCAATTCCAGCGATGCGACAGCAGTCTCGGTCAGTCCGAGTGCGTCGGCACCCACTGGCAATGTCGCTGTGATGGTCAATCGGCTGGCATCGGCGCAATCGGTGTCCAGCAAGGTGATCCCCGTCGGCCAAGCGGTAGGACAAGGCACGATGACAATCGAACTGGGCAAATGGACCGAAGCGCCGCCCCCTGCCGACCCCAACGATCCCGTGCCGCCACCGACCTTCGACCCCAAAGCAGGTGGCAGCCCTATCAACATCAACTTGCCAGCGGGACCTTACCAACTGGCCCAAGTACGCGACGAGATCAACAAGAGTAACGCTGGCGTGGTGGCCTCGATCGTGACCGACAGCAGCGGCCCACGCTTGGTCATTCGTTCCAGTGAAACCGGCGCCACCAATGGCTTTCGTATCAAGGTCGCGAATTCAGATGGGCAGCCGGACGGCGAAGGCTTGTCGGCTCTGTCCTATGACCCCGGCACATCGCTTACCCCCATGACGCGCAACCAAGCGGCAGGCAACGCCAGTGTCTTGCTCAACGGCCTTTCGGTCGATTCGGAATCGAACACGCTGAAGGATTCCATCGAAGGCATGACGATCAATTTGCTCAAGGCGAGCACTGCCGAGGTCAATCTGACGATAGGACCGGACAAGGATTCCATCAAGAAAGCCATCAACGACTTCGCCACCGCCTACAACGCTGTTGCAACCTTGATGGGCGAGCAGACCAAGTATGACGCTGCGACCAAAAAAGGCGCCGCCTTGCAGGGCGACTCTGCGGTCGTCGGGCTTCAGTTCGAGATGCGCGGCCTAGTCGGAGCCACCAGCACGGTTGGCGGCAAATACTCGCGGTTCGCCGAAATTGGCCTGAACCCCAGTACCGGCGGTGTGTTCAAAACCGACGCCGGCAAGCTTGACGCGGCACTCGGAGACTTGGCCAGCTTGAAGACGCTGTTCATGGGGACGGACAGCAACAATTCGAGCAATGTCGGTTTGGCCAAGCAATTGCAGAGTTTTGCCGACAAGGCCCTGGGCTTCGACGGCCGAGTGACCAACCGGCAAAGCGGCCTGCAAAAAGCCATTGACAACGACGCGAAGAGCACCGAGCGACTAGAGACCAAAGTCAGCCTGACCGAAACCCGCTTGCGTGCAAGGTACACCGCCCTGGATACGCAGATGAGTAAGCTCAGCAGCTTGTCGACTTACGTCACCCAGCAAATGAATAATTTGGTGAAATAGTTGCGGCAATAGGTTCAACGCGGCTGTGCCGGCAAGGATGAGCTGCCGAGCAACAAATGGCGAACTTCAAGGAGTTCGCCATTTTTCATTCAGCCAGATGGAACAAATTCACGGCCGCAGCCTAGATCTGCGTCTAAATTTCTTTCCAGGGTTACTCGCCTTCTGCGAGCACTTAAGTTAGCCGTCCAAGGGTCGAAAACAAATCAACACGGCACATTCGGAAAGAATCATATGTACGGCAACGCCTCATCACCTTTTGCCACGCGAACCCAGCGCGCCTCCATGTACCGCAAGGTTGGCTTGGAGACCGATGTGCAAGGCGCCTCCCCTCACCGGCTGGTCACGATGTTGTTTGATGGCGTTTTCGATGCCATGAGCCAAGCTCGTGCCGGGATTGAAAACGGCAATACCGAATTAAAGAATCGCTCCTTGAGCCGCGCCGTGCGGATCTTGGACGAAGGCCTGAAGGCCAGCTTGAATCTGCAAGCCGGCCCACTGGCCAACGACTTGAACGACCTCTATGCCTATTTGTGCATGCGCCTGACCAAGGCCAATCTGCACGGCGACATCGCTGCCATCGAGGAATGTCAGCGCATCCTGACGCCCGTGCGGGAAGCCTGGACGGCCATCGCGCAAGCACCCGAAGTTTTGCGCGCGGCATGAAACCACGCAGCAGCCCCAAGTCAACTAAAAGCCCATCCACCCATCAGTCTCCGGCGGAACTCGCTATGAACACCCATCTCCTGAGCTATTACGAAGCCATTGAACAAGCCAGCGCCGACATGTTGTGCGCCGCCCGAACGGGCAACTGGGACGAAGTCGTCAAGCTTGAGGGCGCTTGTGTGCTGCTGATCTCGCAACTCAAGCATGCCGCGTCCAACGAGCAACTGGCGCCGGATGAGAACAAGCTGAAGACCCGCATCATGCAACGCATCTTGGTCAACGATGCCGAGATCCGCCACTTGGCCGAGCCTTGGCTGGATGACCTGGATCAGGTGCTGACCGGCAAGAGTAAGACTCTGCATTGAAACCAACCGGCCGGCCGCTGCACGCAGCGACCGGCCGGTGCCACGTTAAGCCTCATCGCCATTACCCTGCCCCAGCGTCTTGCCCCCCATGCCCAGCAACGCACAAGCAAACTCCGAGCCTCAAGCAAGCGCCATGGAGCAAAGAGATTCCATTGAGCCCGGCAACTTTCGCGTGCAGGCCAGCAGCGAGATTTTGAGTTTGCTGCGCACGCTGCAGCAGCAAAACACCCGCATCAGCCTGAGTGCGCCCAATGGCGCCAGCTTGAGTGGCAGCATCAACATGGTTGACCCAGAGCGCGGCGCGCTGAGTTTCGACCTGGCCAGCGCCCAAGAGCAGCTCCAAGCCTTGATGAGTGCGGATGAAGTCAGCGCCGTGGCCTACTTGGATCAGATCCGTCTGCAGTTCGAGCTGATCGACCCGGTCTTGATCAACGCCAGCCTGCGCTGCCAGATCCCGAGCCTCATGTATCGGTTTCAGCGCCGCCAGACTTTTCGAGTTCAGTCTAATCTGAGTACACCGCAGGTTCGCATGAACCACCCCTTGCGACCGGATTTGGCCCTGAGTTTGCGTATCCTGGATTTGAGCCTCGGCGGCGTGGCCCTGCTCCTGCCGGCCGAGGTCGAGGCCTTTCCGCTGGGCTGCGAGTTGGCATCGGTGCAGGTGATTCTGGCAAGAGACGTGCGGTTCAAGACCAGTTTGCGGCTGCAAAACGCGCGGACCATCGATGACAAGGGCAGTATTCAACTGGGCTGGACGTTTACCCAGCTTGATGCCGAGGCGACGCTGTTTTTGCAGCGCTATATCGATCAAACCCAGATCCTGAGCCGCAGCCTGCGCAAACGGCCGACTGTCTGAGGCGCATCGAGCCGAACGAGGCATCAAGCCCCGGCTCAGACCTGCATATTCATGATTTCTGAGTAGGCCGAGACCAAGCGATTGCGCACCTGCAAGGTAGCCTGAAAGCCGATTTGCGCTTTTTGCATCGCCACCATGGTCTCTTCGAGGCTGACGTTGGGGTTGTCGAGCTGCACCTCGCGCTGCAGACGACTCGCCTCCATTTGAGAAGCGCTGACACCCTTCATCGCCTGCGCCATCGCGTCGCCAAAGCTGGCGCCTTCCACTGCGCGGGTCTTGCCCAGCGGCTGACCATTGACACCCAAACCGGCACGCGCCGCAGCCTGGGCGAAATCAAACGGTTTAAGTCTCAGGTCCATCACAACTCCATCACCGCAGCATGGGGCTGCGACGGGATGAATCCTACGGCGGCGGCCCGCCAAGTGAAGGCAGGAACTGCGGCCCCTTACTCGGCCTGTTCACCGCTTTCTTGAGGGCTCAAAACAGAATAATTCAATGCATCGGAAGGCCTGTGGTGCATCCATTGCTGCTTCCGTGATTTAGCTCACAGCCTACCTGGCCTTCTCTCCCATGGATAACGCAATCAGCCCCGCCATCACCACCCTGCCGGTCGCAGTCAATAGCGCCAACGCAGGTTTTGGCAGCCGTCTGGCCGCCATGCCCGTGCGAAACAAGTTCATGCTGGGCGGTGGACTGGCCATCTTGGCCGGCACCGTGTTGGCGATCACCTTGTGGAGTAACCAGGGTGATTTCCGCCCTGTATTCACCGGGCTGTCCGACAAAGACGGCGGCGCCGTCATCAGTCAATTGACCACCTTGAACGTGCCCTACCGCCATGAAGCCGGCGGCACCATCTTGGTCCCGGCAGCCCAGGTCTACGATGTGCGTATGAAGCTGGCCTCGGCCGGCCTGCCCAAGGGCAGCACGGTCGGCTATGAGCTGATGGACAAAAGCTCCATCGGCCAGACCCAGTTCAATGAGCGCCTGAGCTTTCAGCGCGGCCTGGAAGGCGAGCTGACCCGCACCATCACCGCGCTGGCCGATGTAGCCGATGCGCGCATTCACCTCGCCATCCCACAGCAAAACGGTTTTTTCCGTGAGCAGCAAAAGCCCAGCGCCTCCGTGATGCTGACGCTGCGCGGCGGCCGCTCGCTGGACCGTGCGCAGATTGCCGGCATCGTGCACCTGGTCTCCGCCAGCGTACCGGAGTTGTCACCCAAAGCGGTCAGCGTCTTGGATCAAACCGGCGCTCTGTTGTCCAACTCGTCCAACGACGGCCTCGGCGGCAGCGGACTGGACAGCCAGCAACTGCAATACAAGCAGCAGATCGAGGCCAACTTCAACAAACGCATTTACGAATTGCTGGAGCCGGTGGTTGGCCGCGAGAACCTGCGCGCCACGGTGACAGCGGACGTCGACTTCTCGCAAGTAGAAAGCACCGCCGAAGAGTTCAAGCCCAACCAAGGCCAGAACGCCAACGCCTCGGTGCGCAGCTCGCAGACCAACGAATCGATCAACAGCACGCCGGCTCCGGCCACCGGCGTCCCCGGTGCCGCAACCAACCAGCCGCCTGTCCCCGCGACAGCGCCCATCAACGGCCAAGCCGCACCATTGCAAGCCGCAGGTGGCACACCCAATAGCAGCAGCCGTCGCGAGGCCGTCACCAACTTCGAACTGGACAAAACCGTACGCGTCACCCGCAACGCCACCGGTGCCGTCCGTCGCTTGAACGCAGCCGTCGTGATCAATCACCGCAGCAGCACCGACGCCAAAGGCAAGACATCGTCGCTGCCGGTCTCACAAGAAGAATTGGACAAATTGACGGGTCTGGTCAAAGAGACCATGGGCTTCAACCAAGAGCGCGGCGACTCGCTGAAGATCATCAGCGCACCCTTTATGGTGGACAAGCAAAGCACGGTCGATCTGCCGCTGTGGCAACAGCCTTGGGTGATTGACATGGTGCGCGCCGCCGCCCTGCCTTTGGCCTTGGTCGCCATTGCCTTGATTGCCGTGTTTGGCATGGTGCGCCCGGCCATCTTGGCCGCCCGCCCACTGCCACCGGCTGAGCCCGAGCCAGCATCACAGCTGAACGCCGTCGTCGATGAAGAGAACGACTTGCCCTTGGTGCTTGGCCCCGGCGGCCTGCCCGCCCTGGCCGGTCCGCTGGTGAACGAGAAGCTGGAACGTGCGCGGCTCTTGGCTCGCGAAAACCCGATCGCGGTCGCCAACATCATGCGTGGCTGGATCGCCGGCGAAGTCGCCTGACGCCCAAGTCCAACAAGCTCAACAAGAGATACAAAAATCATGGACGACAAAGGTGTTGAAGACGCTGCCATCTTGCTGATGTCCCTGGGCGAAGAAGAGGCGTCCGAGGTCTTCAAGCATCTGGCACCCAAGGAAGTGCAAAAACTCGGCGAAACGATCGCCAAGCTGAAGGTGGTCGGGCGCGACAAGGTCGAGCAGGTATTGACCCGCTTTGATGCCGTCGCCGAAACGCAAAGCACCTTGGTGTCGGACACCGACGAGTATGTACGCCAGGTGCTGCGCAAGGCGCTCGGTGAAGACAAGGCTAACCTCTTGCTTGACCGGATCTTGCAAGGCAGCGATGTCTCCAGCATCGAAAGCCTGAAATGGATGGACGCGGCCTCGGTGGCCGAGTTGCTGCGCAACGAACACCCGCAAATCATTGCCGCCATCTTGGCTCATCTGGATTTTGACCAGACCAGCTCGGTGCTGCGCGTCTTCACCGAGCGTCAGCGCAACGAAGTACTGGTGCGTATTGCCACGCTGGACGGCATTCAGCCTATGGCCTTGAAGGATCTCAACGAAGTGATGAGCCAGGTCTTGGCCGGCGGCGAACGCATGCGCAAGAGCAGCCTCGGCGGCGTCAAGACGGCGGCCGAAATCATCAATATGCTGGGCTCCAGCGTCGAGGCCTCGGTCTTGGACTACATCCGCGAAGCCGACGCCGATCTGGCCCAGAAGATCATGGACAACATGTTCACCTTCGACGATCTGGACAAGATCGACGACAAGGGCATACAGGCCGTACTCAAGGAAGTCCAGTCCGAGTCTTTGGTGGTGGCCTTGAAGGGTGCCAGCGCCGAGCTGCGCGAAAAGATCCTGCGCAATATGTCCACCCGCGCTGCCGAAACGCTGCGCGAAGACCTGGAATCACGCGGCCCGGTGCGGCTTTCCGAGGTCGAGGGCGAGCAAAAGGAAATGCTCAAGATCGTGCGTCGTCTGGTCGACGAAGGCACCATCGTGATGGCCGGCGGCGGCGACGACCAGTTCGTCTGAGGCTGAATGAACATGGTTCAAAAACCCCCCCGTCAAGTGCCCGCGCCGGAACGCCGCGAAGGCGACGAGCGTCGCGGCAGCTATGCACGATTCATCCCCCGCGAGGAGTTGCAAGGCTTTGCGGCCTGGAACCCCGACTCACTGCAGGGCGCCATGAATGCGCGGCAGCCGCCGATCAGCGCGCCCTCGCCCGCCACTGCGGCCGCCGCAGCTGCGCAAGCCAAGCAAAACGCGCCGGCGCCCGCGCCCGAACCCGAACCAAGCTTGCAAGAGCAACTTCACGCGGCTCGCCAAGCCGGTTACCAAGACGGCTACCGCGACGGCCTGTCTGCCTTGGATGCCTTCAAGCACAGCTTTGCACAACAAATGACGGCACAAATCGGCACCCTGGTGCGTAGTTTTGACGCCGAGTTCCGTGCATTGGAAGACGAAATGGCGCAAGCGCTGGCACGCAGCGCGGTGGAGTTGGCACGCCAAGTGGTGCGCAGCGAAATCCGGCAGCGGCCCGAACATATTGCCAAGGTCGCGCATGACGCCGTCGAGGCCTTGCAGCTATCGGCCCGCCATGTGCGCGTGCGCGTCAACCCCAGTGACTATCCGCTGGTGATCGAAGGTGCTGGCGAGGAAATGCGCGCACGTGAAGCGCAAGTCTTGCCCGACCCTGAGGTGCCACGCGGCGGCTGCAAGGTCGACTCCGACATCAGCAGCGTCGACGCCAGCCTGGCCACTCGTTGGCAGCAAGCGGTTGCCTCAATGGGCCAAGCCTCCTTGTGGGAAGACCGTCGCAGCAATGCGGCCGAAGCCAACGCCGCTGCAAGCGCATCGACCCTGGTCCAAGGTGAGCAATCATGATGGACATTGGCGCCTCCGCCATGGAGCAAGAGGCTCGCGCCAACACGCGGCAAGGCCGTTGGCAGCAATACCTAGAAGACTTGCAAGCTTTTGCCAGTGCGGCCGTGCCGCTGGAATCGCAAGGCAAGCTGGTGCGGGTGGCCGGCCTGGTGCTTGAAGCCACCGGCGTCAAGGTACCGGTCGGTTCGGTCTGTGAGATTCACATGCCCAGCTCTAACTCCAATCCTCAGCGTGGCGTGCGGCCCGTCAACGCCGAAGTGGTGGGTTTCTCGGGCGACCGCGCTTACCTGATGCCGACCGATGAGATTCAAGGGCTGTCAAGTGGCGCGATGGTGATCCCACGTGCCCTGCCCTTGATGGCGCCAGTCTTGGGCAAGGCGATGCAGCGCTGGCGCCGCGACGAAGACCGCGGGCTGCACCTGCCCATGGGCGACGGCTTGTTGGGCCGAGTCGTCGATTCGCATGGCAACCCGCTTGATCGCCGTGGCCCGCTGCAAATGACGAATGCGGAGCCGATGGTGCGCCGCCCTATCAACGCGATGGACCGTGACCCGGTTCGCACGCCGCTGGACACCGGCGTTAGAGCCATCAACGCCATGCTGACGGTAGGACGCGGCCAACGCCTGGGCCTGTTTGCCGGCACCGGCGTCGGCAAATCGGTGCTGCTGGGCATGATGGCGCGCTACACCCAAGCCGATGTGATCGTGGTTGGCCTGATCGGCGAGCGCGGCCGCGAAGTCAAGGAATTCATCGAAGACATCCTCGGCGAGGATGGCCTGCAGCGCTCGGTCGTCGTGGCGGCCCCGGCCGATGCACCACCACTGGTGCGCATGCAAGGCGCGCATTACGCGACCGCGATTGCCGAGAATTTCCGCGACCGCGGCCAACATGTCTTGCTGCTGATGGACTCGCTGACCCGCTATGCGATGGCGCAGCGCGAGATCGCCTTGGCGATCGGCGAACCCCCGGCCACCAAGGGCTATCCGCCGAGCTGCTTTGCCAAACTGCCGCAATTGGTAGAGCGCAGCGGCAACGGCCTGCCGGGCGAAGGCTCCATCACAGCTTTTTATACCGTGCTGAGCGAAGGCGATGACCAGCAAGACCCGATCGCCGATGCGGCGCGCGGCATTTTGGACGGTCACATCGTCCTCAGCCGCGAACTGGCCGAGGCCGGCCATTACCCCGCGATCGATATCGAGCGTTCGATCAGCCGCGTGATGACCAACGTTGCCAAACAGCCGCATATCGACGCAGCGCGGCGCTGCCGCCAACTGCTCGCTAAATACAACAAAGCACGCGATTTGATCCAGCTTGGCGCCTATGCACCGGGCCATGACGCCGAACTGGACTTGGCCGTGCGTCTGCATCCGGACATCAACCGCTTGCTGCAACAAGACATGCACAGCCCGGCTGTGCTGGAAGAAAGCCTCAAACAACTCTCAAGCGTCATCAAGGACGCCTGAAAGCTGCCGATACACCCAAGGTCAGCGCTCCGAATTTGCGCTGACCCTTCAGATTCTGAGACGGAGTGCGCTGTATGAACGCTAACAATTTACAGGTTCTGAGCATCCTGCTGGAGCGCGCCGAGAGCGAGCGCGATGAAGGCCGCAAGCAGATGCAAGAGGCCCAAGCGCGCGCCGCTCAAGCCCGCGCTCAATATGGTGACTTGGCGCAATACCGCAATGATTACCAGCAGCGCTGGGGCCAGCAGTTTGCCGAGCGCGGCACGATGGACATCGTGGTTTGCTACCAGACCTTCGGTGGGCGGCTTGATCAGGCCATCACCAGCCAAACCCAAGTGGCCGACTATGCGGAGCAAAGGCTGGAGCAAGCGCGGGCCCGTCTGCAAGAGTTGGAGATGCGCGTGGCCTCGATTGCCAAGCTGATGGAGCGCCGCCGCTTGGAGATCAACCGCGCCGGCCAGCGCCAAGAACAAAAGGCCACCGATGAGCAGGCCGCTCGCGCCTCGCTGAGCGCGTTCAACCCCTTGATGCGCTTGTCGGCCTGAAGCGCTGCGTCAGCCCGTCCAGCCCAGAATCATCATGAGTACGCCCTCCTCCAATTCACTCCTTAGCAGCAGCTTTGCGCAGACAACTCGCGTTGAAGGCGCCCTACCGGGCCTCGCGCGTGCCAACAAGCCTGGAGCGCCAGGCCATGAGCAATTTGCTCAGCTGATGAAGAGCTATGGCGGGGCTCAAGCCACGCCGCCCAAGCCGCAGACCAGCATGCCGGCCACGCAAGCGGACGCAGTTGCAAAGCCGTCGGCCCCAAGCCCGGTGCGTCAAGCCCCGGAAGGCAAAACAGAGCTGCAGCGCCAAGAAGAAAAACTCGCCCAGAAGAAAATCACGCAAAGCAACGACAGCAGGCCGCGGCCGCCATCGTCAGGTCAAGCCCAAAAGGGCGTGGCCCCCAAGGCACCCCAGGATGAGACCGAAAAGCGTCAAGCGCCAAATGCCGGATCTGGTTCGGCTACGGCGTATTCAGAGGGCGCCGAACAGGCTGCCAACGCCAAGACCAAGAACCGCGATTCGAATGACCAGTCGGTCGCGGCGGAAACCACTGCCGCTGCAGCCGCGGCCCAGCAAGCTTTGTCGGGCGCGGCACTCGTCGCTGCCGACATTTCAACCATTCCGGATGCTGCCGCAGGTCGTATTGAAAATGCTCAAGGCTCAGCCAAAAATGGCATTCAGAGCATCGCACTGCAGGCTTCATCCGAGGGCGAAGCCGACATAGATCGAACCGGCGCTCAGGCAGGAGCCACGGCAACGCCCGCTGGCCCGTCAAAGGCAATGCTTCATGCGCAACAGGGCCTCACTTCGGCGACCCTGCAAACCAAACAAGCTGCCAGCGGCTCGGCGGCCGAGTTGGACCAAGGCGTCGCCAGCAATTTCAGCCGGGAACTGCAGAGCGCGCAGGGCAACTTGTCAGCCCGCACGAGCACCTCCAAGTCCGAAGGCTTTGCGCTCGAGGGAATGATGAGCGCGGCCGGCATCGCGGCGCCCGCCTCTTTTGAAGCGCGCCGCGAAGACGCGGCGGCAACTCAACTCACCATCAGCCAACCCTTGACGGAACCGAGTTTTGCGCCAGAGATGGCGGCTCGACTCAGCGTGCTGGCTGCGGACGGCGTGCAAGAGGCCAGGCTGCACCTCAACCCGGCCGAAATGGGGCCGGTCTCGGTGCAGATCATTGTCGAGGGCCAACAGGCACAAGTTTCCTTTCACGCCGAACATGAACAAACTCGCGCCGTGCTGGAGCAAAGCCTCCCGGACTTGGCCGCAGCCTTACGGGACTCCGGTCTGACTTTGAGTGGCGGCGGGGTGTTTCAGCAGCCCGGAGAGCAAAGTCGCCAGGCGCAACAAGGCCCCGAGGCAGAAGCCCAGCGAAGCTCAGGTCTGGAGAAAAGCCTAAGCCTGAGCGCCAGCAGCCAAGCCGTGCCGGTACAGATCAGGCAAGCCCGCGGCGTGGTGGATTTATACGCCTGACCTCAACTTCGAATAGCCAAGCCCCTGCCCTGCTTTTCATGGCTTGAGCGGCGAGTGCCGAGTCAATAATCGAACCCAGGTTGGCTCTTCAGGGTTGACGGCTGTGGCGCTCTAGCGCCGCGTCGACGCGAGCCGAGTAATACAGGAGTTCAAATGTCTGCACCAGCACCCGCTGCCGCGGCCGAAGCCCCAAAAGGCGGCGGCAAAAAGAAACTCATCATCATCATTGCAGCTGTCCTGGTTTTGGTCCTGGGCGGCGGTGGCGCGGCCCTCATGCTGATGAAGAAGAAAGCTCCGGTCGACGGCGAGGAAGACGGGGCAGAGGCTACACATGAGCCAGCGCCTGCGCATAAACCACCCAAACCAGGCACCCCCCCGGTATTCGTGCCTCTGGATCCATTCACCGTCAATCTGTCCGACAAGGACGTCGATCGTTTTGCTCAAATCGGCATCACCCTGGAGGTGATGGATACGCACACCGCCGACCAGATCAAGGCCTATTTGCCGGCCATCCGCAGCAATGTGCTGATGGTGTTGTCGCACAAAACCTCGGGCGAGTTGCTGACACGGGAGGGCAAAGAAAAACTCGCACGGGAAGTGCAGCGCGAGTCAGTCCGTCCCATGGGTATCGAGCTTGATGACGAGGACGAAGAAGAGCCGCCCGCTGACACGCCGAAGAAGAAGAAAAAGAAAAAGAAGGTGCATGTGGAGAGCCCCGTCACCAAAGTCTTGTTTTCGACCTTTATCGTCCAGTGAGCCCGCAGCCTCGGCCGGTTAAGTCAGCATGAATCAGCAAATCCTTTCGCAAGACGAAGTCGACGCCCTTCTGCAAGGCATCACCGGCGAAAGCCAGAAGCTCGATGCCGAAGAGGAACAGGTTGGCGGCATACGCGACTACAACCTGGCCAGCCAGGAACGGATTGTTCGTGGGCGCATGCCCACGATGGAAATCATCAACGAACGTTTTGCCCGCAACATTCGTGTTGGCCTCTTCAACTTCATTCGCAAGAGCCCGGAAGTCGCCATCGGCGGCATCAAGGTGCAGAAGTACAGCGCTTTCTTGCGTGAAATCGTCGTTCCTACCAACTTCAACATCGTTTCAGTCAAACCGCTGCGCGGGTCGGGGCTGATCGTCTGTGACCCGACACTGGTTTTCGCGGTGATTGATTCCTTGTTCGGCGGCATCGGCAAGTTCCACGCCCGCATCGAAGGACGAGATTTCTCAGCCACCGAACAGCGCGTGATTCTTCGGCTGGTCGAGGTGATCACGGCCGAGTACCACAAGGCCTGGAAAGGCATCTACCCGCTGGAGCTGGAGTTTCAGCGCTCGGAGATGCAGCCGCAGTTCGCCAATATTGCAACACCTAGCGAGATCGTCGTTTCGACCTCATTCACGCTGGAAATCGGCGAGACCAGCGGCACGGTCTACTTTTGCATCCCCTATGCCACCTTGGAGCCGATTCGTGACGTGCTCTATTCGACCACCGTCGGCGATTCGACCGAACCGGACAGGCGTTGGGTGAATTTGCTGAAACACCAGATCCAGGACGCCAAGGTCGAACTGGTGGCCGAATTGGGCACCGCACCGGCCACAGTCGAACAACTGCTGGCCTTCAAGCCGGGGGACTTCATTGAACTGGACCTGGAAGCCATGATCAAGGCCAAGATCGACGGCGTGCCCGTGTACGACTGCCACTACGGCACCTCCAATGGCAAATACGCCATCAAAGTTGAACAAATGCTGACCAGCCCCGACCAGGGTTGGCTGGGAGCCCGCAATGTCACCTGATACCCCCTCCTCCGACGAACAAGACGCAATGGCGGCCGAATGGGCCGCCGCCTTGGCCGAAAGTCAACCCAGCTCGGTTGCCGAAGAAGTACAAACAGTCTCCGAGCAGGTGGCGCCCGCCAGCTTCGCCAATTTCTCGCCCACACCCAACAATATGCCGGGCGGCGACATCAATATGATTCTGGACATTCCCGTCCAGCTGACTGTTGAATTAGGTCGCACCCGCATCCCGATCAAGAACATCTTGCAGTTGGCTCAGGGCTCGGTGGTGGAGTTGGATGCTTTGGCAGGTGAACCGATGGACGTGCTGGTCAACGGCTACCTGATCGCACAGGGAGAAGTGGTCGTGGTGAATGACAAGTTCGGTATACGACTCACCGACATCGTCACGCCGTCGGAGCGCATGCGCCGCCTCTCTAAAGGCTGACACCAAAACTCAGCGCAGCAAGACCTGACACCGGCTTCGGCTCGGGCGACAATCAATCCATGAACACGCCCCTCAGTTCCGCCCCAACATCGTCACTTTTGCCCCTGCTTTGGTTTCTGGCCATCCTCTGCCTGATCCCGCTGGTGCTGTGGCTAATCAAGCGCACGCCGCTGGGCGCCTCGAGTGGATCCGGCGTGATGCGGCTCGTAGCGCAGATGGCCCTCGCACCCAATCAACGGATCTTGACCGTGGAGGTCGGCCAAGGGGACGACAAGCGCTGGCTGGTGTTGGGCGTCACGGGGCAACAAATCACCACCTTACATGTCATGCCGCCGCAGCCTGAAGCGCAGCCCCACAAAAACGCCCCGGCCTTTGCTCAAATGCTCAGCGCTCGGATGAGCGGTAAAAGCGTAGAGTCCGCGTCGCCGCAAAGCAAAACCGGAGATCACGGTGCGAACTGAGTTCAGGGTGGCATGCCTATCGGCCAAAGCTGCGGCCGGCACCGTCTTGGTGGGCCTGAAGGTCCTGTTTTCGCAGCTCAAGCCCAAGGCAAAACTGATTCTTGCCTTGTCGTTTGTTTCGGCATTTTCTGCCAGTGCTTTAGCTCAGAATGCCCCACCCGCCAGCCTGCCGTTGCTGCTTGGGCAAGGGCCGGCAGGCAACAGCTTTTCGGTGCCGATTCAGACGCTGTTGTTCTTCACCGCGCTGGGTTTCCTGCCCGCGGTTCTCTTGATGATGACCGGCTTCACGCGCATCGTCATCGTGCTGTCCTTGATGCGCCAAGCCTTGGGCACACAGGCTGCCCCACCCAACCAGGTTATTGTGGGGCTCTCTCTGTTTTTGACCTTCTTCGTGATGAGTCCAACTTTGGACAAGGTCTATGCCGACGCCTGGATGCCGTACAGCAGCGGGCAAATCGCCTTCGAAGAAGCCCTGAAACGCGCCGAACCACCGATGCGCAGCTTTATGCTGAAGCAAACCCGGCAGGCAGACGTCGCCCTGTTCTCTCGCTTGGCCAAGTTGGATGCCAGCGTCAAGCCTGAGGATGTGCCTTTCAAGGTCTTGGTGCCCTCTTTTGTGACCAGCGAGTTGAAAAGTGCGTTCCAAATTGCTTTCTTGATCTTCATCCCGTTTTTGGTCATCGACATGATCGTGAGCAGCGTGCTGATGAGCTTAGGCATGATGATGCTTTCGCCTGTGCTGGTAGCACTGCCCTTCAAGCTGATGCTGTTCGTGCTGGCCGACGGCTGGAACCTCTTGTTGGGTTCGCTGGCGGCGAGCTTTGTGACCTAAGGACGTATCGAATGGACGCACAACAAGTCTTCACCTTCGGCCAGCAGGGCCTCTACATCCTGATGCTGGTGGCGGCACCAACGCTGATCACCGTGCTGGTGGTCGGCGTGCTGGTCAGCGTGTTTCAAGCCGCCACCCAGATCAATGAGGCCACCTTGAGTTTTGTGCCCAAGGTCGTTGCGGCGGTGTTGGTGCTGTCCATCACCGGCCCATGGATGGTGAGCACCTTGGTCGACTACATACGCCGCACCTTGATGGCCATCCCGCAAGTCGTGGGTTGATAGATGTTTGCGGTCACCGAAACGCAACTGCTGACCTGGCTGAATCCGCTGCTGTGGCCGTTTATTCGCATGCTGGCTTTGTTCGCCGGCATGCCCATCTTCAGCCAACGCAATGTACCCATGCGCGTGCGAGTGGGCCTGGCGTTCTTTATTTCGATGGCTGCCCAAGCCAGCTTGCCGGCAATGCCTTTGGCGCCGCTGGACTCACTGCCCATGCTCTTGCTTTTGCTCGCGCAACAGCTATTGATCGGGCTGTCGATGGGATTCGCCGTGCGTCTGGTGTTTGCCTCGCTGGAGTTTGCCGGCGAGCTGATCGGGCTTCAGATGGGCTTGAATTTTGCCGGTTTCTTTGATCCCGCAACCGGCAGCCAAGGGACCGCAACGGCCAGATTCTTTGGCAGCATGGTGGCTTTCTTGTTCATTGCGATCAATGGCCATCTGCTGCTGATCAATGCCTTGATTCAGAGCTTCCATGTCTTCCCCGTCGGAGATGAACCCTTCCACTTTCTACGCGTCGCCAAGCCTCAAAGCTGGGGCGCGGAGATATTCAAAATGGGCTTGTGGATTGCCTTACCGCTGATCACGATGCTGATGTTCGTCAACCTGGTGATGGGCGTGATCTCGCGCGTAGCATCGCAAATCAATGTGTTCTCGGTGGGCTTCCCGCTCACCATCAGCATTGGCCTGATCGGAATGGTCGCGACCCTACCCCTGATGCAGACCCCATTCATGGTGGTGCTGGAGCGCATGCTGGCCGCATTCACATAGAGCGGCGATGTTGATTTGCCGTTGGTGCCCAGGACGGGACTTGAACCCGTACGACGTTTAAGTCGGCGGATTTTAAGTCCGCTGCGTCTACCAATTCCACCACCCGGGCGGCAACTCATCGCGAGCGCATTATCTACCGCTCATGACGTCGACTCATCGACATCACAAACAAGAAAGGGAAGCCGATTGGCTTCCCTTCTATTTAATTTGGAGCGGGAAAAGAGGCTCGAACTCTCGACCTCGACCTTGGCAAGGTCGCGCTCTACCAACTGAGCTATTCCCGCATTGCATTGGCAATGAACTATTCATTCAAACCAAGCTTTGTAAAGATACCTGACATATTGGAGCGGGAAAAGAGGCTCGAACTCTCGACCTCGACCTTGGCAAGGTCGCGCTCTACCAACTGAGCTATTCCCGCATATGTCTTCGATACTAATGATCTGCTTTAACGATTGCTGCAAACTTCTGCAACAACCCGGCAAACCACCAGTATCTGTTTCAACAGCCAACATTCCTGTTACCAAGAAAAAGCCATATCCACTTACCTTTTTTCCACCGTTTTAACCTTTGCAGGTTAAATCAGCTGATCACTTGTTAACCGGTGCCACCCGATATCGCGACCTGCCTTTCAGCGAAGAGCGTCATTCTATACCGAAATTATTCTGACATGCAAGATGTTTCGAATATTTTTCGCTATTGCGAAGAACGCATATTCAAACAAACCAGTCTTCTGCAATCAGATCGTGCCGGTGTGCACTGGCCCAATCAAACTACCCAAGCTGGAGGCGCGACCCAGAGTCGAACTGGGCTAACCGGATTTGCAATCCGGGGCATAACCGATTTGCTATCGCGCCGTATTCCGCCCGCCAACGCCCAAATCGCAGCATTGACGGAAAAGGGAAGCCCGGGGGCTTCCCTTTCAATTTGGAGCGGGAAAAGAGGCTCGAACTCTCGACCTCGACCTTGGCAAGGTCGCGCTCTACCAACTGAGCTATTCCCGCATATTTCTCACATCCGGCTCGTAAAGTCTAAAACCGAAGTTTTGAACATTACGCAGTGCATGCCGTTTGCGCCGAAAGTCAAATTCTATACCAAATTTCCGATGCTTTGCAAGCCCCTTGCTTGCACATTTGAATCACAAAGCAATCGAACTACTCAGTCAATGCGTGGCCGGCTGCGCCGCGGGGACGGGTTCTGTCTTGGCTGCCACCACCGGATCTTCGTCCGGCAAGGGCACAGGCATGGACTCCAAGGCCACCTCCAAAACGCGGTCAATCCAACGAACCGGCACGATCTCAAGCTGGTTCTTGACGTTCTCGGGGATGTCTTGCAGGTCCTTGACATTGTCCTCGGGGATCATCACCGTCTTGATTCCGCCACGATGTGCAGCCAGCAGCTTTTCTTTCAAACCGCCGATGGCCGTAACCTCGCCGCGTAAGGTGATTTCGCCGGTCATCGCCACATCCGCGCGCACCGGAATACCGGTCAAAGCAGACACGAAAGCAGTCGTCATCGCCGCACCCGCACTTGGACCATCCTTGGGCGTAGCGCCATCCGGCACATGGACATGGACATCGCGCTTCTCGAACAACTCGTCCTTGATACCCAGCATGCGCGAACGTGAACGCACCACCGTGCGAGCCGCTTCGACCGACTCCTTCATCACATCGCCGAGCGAGCCGGTGCGGATGATATTGCCCTTGCCAGGCATGGCGGTTGCTTCGATGGTCAACAGATCGCCGCCGACCTCGGTCCATGCCAGACCGACCACTTGGCCGACCTGATTTTTCTTTTCCGCCCGACCGAAGTCGTACTTGCGCACGCCCAAGAAGTCATTCAGATTGTCCTCGGTCACTACGGCCTTGCCTTCAAAAGTCTTCAGCGCGATGCCTTTGACGACCTTGCGGCAGATCTTGGAGACTTCACGTTCCAGCGAACGCACACCGGCTTCTCGCGTGTAGTAACGGATGATGCCGCGAATGGCGGATTCGGTGACTTCCATCTCCTCTTCCTTGACACCATTGTTCTTGCACTGCTTGGGCAAGAGATAGCGCTGGGCGATATTGACCTTTTCATCCTCGGTGTAACCCGACAGGCGAATCACTTCCATCCGGTCCAGCAAGGCCGGTGGAATGTTCATCGAGTTCGAGGTCGCAATGAACATCACGTCAGATAGGTCAAAGTCGACCTCGACATAGTGGTCGCCAAAGGTGTGGTTTTGCTCCGGGTCCAGCACTTCCAACAAAGCCGACGAAGGGTCGCCACGGAAGTCCATGCCCAGCTTGTCGATCTCATCGAGCAGGAACAGCGGATTGCGCGTGCCCACTTTGGACAAGCTCTGCAAGACCTTGCCCGGCATCGAGCCGATATAGGTGCGGCGGTGGCCACGGATCTCGGCCTCGTCGCGCACGCCGCCCAAGGCCATGCGCACAAACTTGCGCCCTGTGGCGCGTGCCACCGACTGACCCAGCGAGGTCTTGCCCACGCCTGGAGGGCCAACCAAGCAAAGAATCGGTGCCTTGACCTTGTCCACACGTTGCTGCACCGCGAGGTATTCGACGATGCGGTCCTTGACCTTATCCAAGCCGTAATGGTCTTCATTCAAGACGTCAACGGCATTGGCCAGGTCAAACTTGATCTTGGTTTTCTTGCTCCAAGGCAGATTAACCAGGGTCTCGATGTAGTTGCGCACCACAGTCGCTTCAGCCGACATCGGCGACATCAGCTTGAGCTTCTTCAACTCCCCGTCGGCCTTCTTCTTGGCCTCCTTGGGCATGCGCGCAGCCTGGATTTTTTTATCCAGCTCTTCGAGGTCAGCACCCTCTTCGCCGTCGCCCAATTCCTTCTGGATGGCCTTGACCTGCTCATTCAGGTAGTACTCGCGCTGGCTCTTTTCCATCTGCCGTTTGACGCGGCCACGGATGCGCTTTTCCACTTGCAAGATGTCAACTTCATGCTCGAGCAAATCGAGCAAGGTTTCCAGGCGCTTTCCAATCTCGGACAAATTGAGCACCGACTGCTTGGCATCGAGCTTCAATGGCAGGTGCGCAGCGATGGTGTCGGCCAAGCGGCCCGCATCATCAATGCCGGCAATCGAGGTCAAGATTTCAGGCGGGATCTTTTTGTTCAGCTTGACGTACTGATCAAACTGCTGAGTCACTGCGCGGCGCAGCGCCTCAACTTCCGGCTTGGCATCCGCCTCGGGCGGAATTGGCATCACCTCGGCGATGAAATGCTCTTCGCCGTCGGTGATGCTGTGCGTGGTGGCTCGCTGCAAGCCTTCGACCAAGACCTTGACGGTGCCGTCGGGCAACTTGAGCATTTGCAAGATACTTGAAACGCAACCCACCTCGAACATATCGTCCGACTTGGGCTCATCTTTGCCGGCGGCTTTTTGCGCCACCAGCATGATTTGACGGCCGGCTTCCATCGCGGCTTCGAGCGCCTTGATGGACTTAGGGCGCCCCACAAACAGCGGAATCACCATATGCGGGAATACAACCACATCACGCAGCGGCAGCAGCGGCAAGGTGATGAGTTCTGCAGGCAAAACAGGATGACCGGACATGAAAACCTCTCTTTCTCAGACCTAAATGCGGCCTGAGGGGGTAAATGCAAGACGCCGCAATGATTCAATCAGCCGGGCTATTCCAAGCCAGCCCGGCCCATTAAAACAAATCAGGCGCTAGCCTTGGCCTGCTCGCGATACACCAGCAGGGGCTTGGCGTTGTCATCGATGTTGTGTTCGTCAAGTACGACCTTGGCCACGCCCTCAAGGGCGGGCAATTCAAACATGGTGTCGATCAAGGATAACTCCATGATCGAGCGCAATCCACGTGCACCAATCTTGCGCGCCAAGGCCTTGCGGGCAATCGCCAACAGGGCCGACGGACGAACTTCCAACTCCACGCCGTCCATCGCAAACAATTGCTGATACTGCTTCAGCAAGGCGTTCTTGGGCTCGGTCAGAATCTGAACCAACGCGTCTTCGGTCAACTCACCCAGGGTGGCCACCACTGGCAGGCGGCCAACCAACTCGGGGATGATGCCGAACTTGATCAAATCGTCGGGCTCGACCTCACGGAAAATCTCCGACACTCGGCGCTCGGACTTGGTTTTCACCGTCGCACCGAAACCAATGCCGGACTTCTCCGAACGATTCTGGATGACTTTCTCCAGACCGTCGAAAGCGCCGCCGCAGATGAACAAGATATTCGTCGTATCAATCTGCAAAAAATCCTGATTTGGATGCTTGCGCCCGCCCTGCGGCGGCACCGATGCCATCGTGCCTTCGACCAACTTCAGCAGCGCCTGCTGCACACCCTCACCCGACACATCGCGGGTAATCGAGGGGTTGTCGGCCTTGCGCGAAATCTTGTCGATTTCATCGATGTAGACGATGCCGCGCTGAGCCCGCTCAACATCGTAGTTACAGTTTTGCAGCAGCTTTTGAATGATGTTCTCGACGTCCTCGCCGACGTAGCCGGCTTCGGTCAAGGTGGTGGCGTCGGCAATCACAAACGGCACATTCAACAAGCGCGCCAAGGTCTGCGCCAGCAAGGTCTTGCCGGAACCGGTCGGGCCGATCAGCAGAATATTGCTTTTCGACAACTCAACCGTATCCTTGGTGCCGGCCATATGGCGCAGGCGTTTGTAGTGGTTGTACACCGCCACCGCCAGGGTTCGCTTGGCAACGTCTTGGCCGATCACGTACTGATCGAGACTGGCCTTGATTTCGCTCGGCACCGGCAAGTCGGACTTGCTGGCACGCCCTTGCGGCGTGTCGGCGGGCACTTCATCGCGCACGATGTCATTGCAGAGTTCAATGCACTCATCGCAAATGAAGACGGATGGGCCAGCAATAAGCTTCTTGACCTCATGCTGGCTCTTGCCGCAGAAGGAGCAATACAAAACTTTTTCGCTGGAATTGCCTTTTTTCTCGGCCATGGATCTGCTTGTCGGTTCAGGCGTTAATGCCTACTGGGATGATAGTTCAAACGCACACGAGGCCCTTCGGTGAATAAGGGCCCCGTTCCGCGCCCTGTTGGGCTTGGCCGCCTTGAGCTATGGCGCTCGGCAGACAAAGCCAGCGCTTAAGCCCGCTTTTCGTGGACCTGATCAATCAGGCCGTAAGCCTGTGCTTCAGCGGCGGACATGTAGTAATCGCGTTCGGTGTCGATCTGGATCTTCTCAATGCTCTGGCCGCAACGTTCGGCCAAGATGCGGTTCAGTTGCTCGCGCGTCTTGAGAATCTCACGGGCATGAATCTCAATGTCGGTGGCCTGGCCCTGGGTGCCGCCGAGCGGCTGATGAATCATGATTTTGGCGTTCGGCAGTGCAAAGCGCTTGCCCTTGGCGCCAGCGGCCAACAAAAAGGCACCCATACTGGCGGCCATGCCCATGCAAAGCGTAGACACCTGCGGCTTGATGAATTGCATGGTGTCAAAAATCGACATGCCAGCCGACACGCTGCCGCCGGGAGAGTTGATGTAGAAGTGAATGTCCTTGTCCGGATTTTCACTCTCCAAGAACAGCATTTGCGCGACGACCAAATTCGCCACCGCGTCATTGACGGGCCCGACCAGGAAGATGATGCGCTCGCGCAGCAGACGGCTGTAAATGTCATAGGCGCGCTCACCGCGGCCCGATTGCTCAATGACGATGGGCACCATGCCCAGATTGTTGATTTCCAGCGCGCTCATGAAGAATCCTCTGAATAAATTCGCTAACCCGCCACGAGAGCGGCACCAGCGCCGCCCCGTTTGATAACCTATTCCTGCAACGATTCCTCGCTACCACTTCTAGGTATGGGGACTGATTATGGCGTGTCAAGCCCATGACACTTAAATAGAAAAGGCGCCGACCTTGCGGCACGGCGCCCTTGACTCACAGCGAGGCTATCGATCAGCCGGCTGTTGCCATCAGCTCATCGAAAGGCAATGCCTTCTCGCTCACCTTGGCTTTGGCCAAGACGAAATCGGTGACGTTGTTTTCAACCACAACCGCCTCGACTTCGGCCAAGCGGGCGCGGTCGCTCAGGTACCAGCGCACCACTTCGGCGGGCTTCTCATAGCTCTGAGCCAGCTCTTCGATATGAGCCTGCAATTGCTCGGGCTTGGCCTGCAAATTGTTGGCGCGAACCAACTCTGCAACCACCAGACCCAGACGCACGCGACGCTCGGCCTGTGGCTTGAAGATTTCGGCCGGGATAGGTGCCTTGTCGGCATCTTTCACGCCACGCTTCTTCAGATCTTCGCGAGCAGCGGCAATCATGCGCTCGGACTCGCCGTCAACCAAGGCTGTCGGTACATCCAATTCAGCGTTAGCAACCAAGGCGTCCATCACGGCGCCCTTGTTACGCGCCAAAACGCGGAACTTGACTTCACGTTCCAGGTTCTTCTTGATGTCAGCGCGCAGAGCCTCGATGCTGGCATCCGGAATGCCCAGCGACTTGGCAAATGCCTCGTTCACTTCGGGCAGGTGCTGCGCTTCGATCTTCTTCAGCGTGACCAGGAAATCGGCTTCCTTGCCCGCCACATCCTTGCCGTGGTAATCCTCGGGGAACGCCAAGGGGAAAGTTTTGGAATCACCGGCCTTCATGCCGCGCACGGCCTTCTCGAAAGCTTCGAGCATCTGGCCTTCGCCGATGATGAACTGGAAGCCGTCGGCCTTGCCGCCCTGGAAAGGCTCGCCATCAAGCTTGCCTTCGAAATCGATCGTCACGCGGTCGTCATCGGCAGCCACTTCGGTGGCGGCGCGCTGAGCAAAACTGCGGCGCTGCTTGCGCAGGATTTCGACGGTCTTGTCGATCGCAGCATCGGTCACGTCGCTGGCGACGCGCTCGACGTCGGCGGCCGACAGGTCACCAATCTTGACTTCAGGATAGACCTCGAAGGTCGCATCAAAAGCCATTTGGCCTTCGGGCGACTCGTCCTTCTGGGCGATTTTTGGAGCACCGGCAACGCGCAACTTGGCTTCGTTGGCGGCACTGGAGAAGGCCTCGCCCAACTTGTCGTTCATGACGTCGTATTGGACGGAATAGGCGTAACGCTGAGCAACAACACTCATGGGCACTTTGCCCGGACGGAAGCCATCGGCCTTGACAGTGCGGGCCAATTTCTTGAGACGTGTCTCGACTTCGCTGTTGATGTCAGCGGCCGCCAGCGTGAGCGTGATGCGGCGTTCGAGCTTTTCGAGGGTTTCGACGGTGACAGCCATTTTTGACTCAGTACAAAGTTATCTGGTGCGCGGGGCCGGACTCGAACCGGCACGCCGGTGAAGGCGTCAGGACCTAAACCTGGTGCGTCTACCAATTTCGCCACCCGCGCTAAGTGGATCAGGCTTGTTTGCTTGGATTCAACATCCACACCATTCAAGCCCGTGGTAATTCGGAGAACCGTGGATTGTAGCCACATGGAAGTCCGAAAATCGGAACAAGGGGAAAACCCCCGCTCCGATGCAAAACTTGCCTGCCCATTCTAAATGAGTGGGCATCGGCCAAATCAGAAGCGGGACTGAGCCTCCGGCCGCTTGACACGAAACCAAGCCGCGTACATGGCCGGCAGGACCAACAAGGTCAGCGCCGTGGCAACAATCAGGCCGCCCATGATAGCTACTGCCATCGGGCCCCAGAACACGCTGCGCGAGAGCGGCACCATCGCCAATACAGCGGCAGCAGCCGTCAGCACAATCGGCCGAAAGCGCCGCACCGCGGATTCGACAATGGCCGACCAGGCCGGCACACCGCGCGCCCGGTCTTGCTCGATCTGATCGATCAGGATCACCGAGTTGCGCATGATCATGCCCATCAAGGCGACCACGCCCAGCAAGGCCACAAAACCGAAGGGCTTGTTCATCAACATCAACGCGGCCGCAACGCCAGCGATACCCAGAGGCCCGGTCAAGAACACCAGCATGGCGCGCGAAAAGCTCTGCAACTGCAGCATCAGCAAAGTGAACGTAATGAACAACATCATCGGCAAGCCGGCCGCAATCGAGCCTTGCCCCTTGCTACTTTCCTCCACGGCGCCTGCGACCGAAATTGAATAGCCGGCCGGCATCTTGGCTTGCAGTTCCTGCAACTTGGGCCAGACCTGTGCGGTCACGGTAGCACCTTGCAGACCCTCGGCCACATCGCCTTGTACCGTTACCGCATAGGCGCGGCCTTCACGCCACATCACGCCAGGCTCCCAGTCGAAAGTCACCTTGGCCACCTGGGTCAGCGGGATGGAGCGGCCCGTTGAAGTGTTCACATAGGCGCTGCCGATATCGGTGATGGCATTGCGCTCATCCAGCGGTTGGCGCAGCACGATGTCGATCAATTTATCCGTTTCACGGTATTGCCCAATGGTGCTGCCGGAGAGCAGCGTGCGCGAGGCTTGCGCCAGGCTCTGGCTGCTGACACCCAAGGCGCGCGCCTTGTCCTGATCAACCTCCAACTTGAGCACCTTGATCGGCTCGTTCCAGTTGTCATTGACGCCGCGCATATTGGGATTCGCACTCAAAATAGCCTTGGCTTGATCAGCCCAGCGGCGGACTTCTTCGGGCTTTTCGCCGGCGACGCGGAACTGCACCGGATAAGGCACCGGCGGGCCGTTGGGCAGCAGCTTAATGCGCGCCCGCACCTCGGGGAACTCAGCGGCCATCAAGGCCGGCAGCCGCTTGCGCAAGGCTTCACGTTCGGTCAGATTCTTCGGCAGCACGATGGCCTGGCTGACGCTGGGCTGTTGAAACACCACATCCAGCGGCAGGTAAAAACGTGGCACACCGCTGCCTATCCATGTGCTGACTGAAGCGACACCAGACTCGGCCATCATCCGCGCCTCAAAGCGCTTGGCCACTTCCGCACTTTGCTGAATCGTTGAGCCCTCGGGCAACCACAGATCCACCAGAATTTCAGGCCGGCTCGAGTCAGGGAAGAACTGCTGCTGCACGCGCCCCATACCCACCAGCCCCAAGGCAAAGACCAGCAAGGTCATGGCGATCGTCTTCCAGCGGTTCTCGACACACCAGCGCACCATGCCTCGAAAGCGGTTGTAAAACGGCGTATCGAACAACTCATGCGCCTCGCCGTCATTGGAAGCATGGGTACGCAGCAACAGCGAGCCCAGATAGGGCACGAAATACACCGACACCACCCAGGAGATCATCAGCGCCGCGGCCGTCACCGCGAAGATTGCAAAGGTGTATTCACCGGTGGCCGACTTGGCCATGCCTATCGGCAAAAAACCAACTGCCGTGATCAAGGTGCCGGTCAGCATCGGCATTGCCGTTGCGTCATAGGCAAAGGTGGCTGCGTGCATCTTGTCGTAGCCCTCCTCCAGCTTGCGCACCATCATCTCGACCGCAATGATGGCGTCATCGACCAAGAGCCCCAGCGCGATGATCAAAGAGCCGAGCGAAATCTTGTGCAGGCCGACGCCCCAGTAGAACATCGTCACAAACGTAATCGCCAGCACCAGCGGGATGGTGATACCCACCACCAAGCCCGGCCAGATATCCAGGCGCAGCGGCCGGGTGTGCAGGCCCAAGGAGACAAAACTGACCAGGAGCACGATCACGATCGCCTCGATCAAGACTTGCACAAACTCGTTCACCGAACGCGTCACGGCCTGCGGCTGATCTTGAATCTGAGCCAAGTCAATGCCGGCCGGCAGGTCGCGGCGAATCAGCTCGGTGGCCTTTTGCAAGGACTTGCCCATCGCCACGATGTCGCCGCCCTTGGTCATCGACACACCCAGCGCAATCACGTCCTTGCCCTGATGGCGGACCATGATGGACGGCGGGTCAACATAATCTCGCTTGATCTCGGCGATGTCCGATAAGCGCAGGGAACTTGCCACGCCGGTGCCCGGATTGACCGCGCGGATAGGAAAGTCCTTCAAGGCCTGCACCGAGTTGAACTGCCCCTGCACCCGTACCTGCAGATTGCCGCTGCCGGCATTCATCACCCCGGCACCTTCGACCGCGTTTTGAGCGCCCAGTTGGTTGATGACTTGGCCAAAGTCCAGGCCCAAGTTTGCGAGGCGTTTTTGAGAAATCTCGATGAAAAGCTTCTCGGCCTGCGCACCAAAGACTTCCACCTTGGCGACGTCAGGCAGCTTGAGCAGCACAGAACGCGCGCGCTCTGCATGTTCGCGCAACTCTTCACGGCTGAAACCATCTGCCGAGAGCGCAAAGATAGAGCCGTAAACATCACCAAACTGGTCATTGAAAATCGGACCGATGACGCCCTGCGGCAGGGTGCTGCGCATATCCCCAACACGCTTGCGGACCTGATACCAGACGTCGTTAACTTCCTTGCCCGGCGTGCTGTCCTTCAGTTGGAAAATAGTCAGCGACTCACCCGGCTTGGTGTAGCTGCGGATCTTGTCGGAGTGAGGCACCTCCTGCAGCGTTTTCTCGATCTTGTCAGTGACTTGTTCGGCCATTTGCTGCGCAGTGGCGCCCGGCCAAAAAGCCTGCACCACCATCAAGCGAAAGGTGAAGGGCGGGTCTTCATCTTGGCCGAGCTGAAAATAGGCGGCAAAGCCCATCAACATCAGCACCACCATCAAATAGCGGGTCAGCGCCGGGTGCTCCAGCGCCCAGCGGGAAATATTGAACCGACTGCCGACTTGGCGGCCGGGCGACTGCGAATGCTTGCTGTTGAGGCTCATGCGTGCGGCTCCCAACTCAGCGCGAAGCGGCGGAAGCGGCCGCAGACGCGGTTACCGTGGCCGCATTGGCTTGGTAACGCTGCACTTTTTGGCCCGCCTTCAGTACGTGGACGCCCGCCACCACCACCTCTTGCCCAGGGCTTAGGCCCGCAGCAATCACCACCTCATTGCCATCGGCGCCGGCAATCTGAACCGGCTGCGCCTTCAGCGTCATCTGTGCGGGATCCAAGACCCAGACCGAGGACTGCCCTTGCTGCTGCAAAACAGCGGCCAGCGGCAGCTTGATGACCTGAGTCTGGCGCGGCGCCTCCAGCCTGACCGTGGCGGTTTGGCCCAGCTTGGACTCAAGACCGGCCACTTCGGCCTTGGCCAAAAAGGTTCGCGTGACAGGATCTGCCGAGGCCGCCACCTCGCGCAATTTGGCCGGCAAGCCCGCTTGGCCCCCGGCGCCACCCCACAGCCTGACAGTCAGCCCACCCGGTTTGGCCGCATGCGCTTGCAGACGGCCCAACTGATCCTCGGGCACCGAGAACACCACATCACGCGGCCCATCATTGGCAACGCGCACGATGGGCATGCCTGCGGCCACCACCATGCCGGGTTCCGCCTCCACTGCGGTCACTACGCCGGCCACATCCGACTGCAGCTGCGCATAAGTGGACTGATTGCCTTGGGCGCTGGCCTGAGCCCGGCTTTGCTCCAGGGCCGCTTGCGCGGCTTTGAAGGCGGTGTCGCGTCGCTCCAGCTCGGCCGCGCTGATGAATCCTTGCTCGCGCAATTCGACAAAGCGCTTGAAATCTGACTCCAGTTGATCGCGATTTGCCCGCGCGGCCTGGAGCCCGGCTTTTGCCGCTTCTTGCGCCAACATCAAATCCTGTGGATCCAGCTGCGCCAGCAGCTGGCCCGGCCGCACCGCATCACCCAGATTGACCTTGCGCGTCAAAACCTTGCCGCCCACACGGAAAGACAGGCGGGACTCCGTTCTAGCCCTGATTTCGCCCGCGTATTCATGGCTTTGCCCAGCGGAATCGGCGCTCAAGACATGCGTGCGCACCGAGCGGACCGGCTCCGGCGGCGCCTCTTGTCTTCCACAGCCAGACATAACACCCAGCGAGGCGAACAAGGGCCAAAGGAGCGCGGTTCGAAAAAGGCTTTGAGACATGAGGGATCCTGAATATCAATTCCAATGACAGAGCACTGACAGCAATACGGAACCCGCTCACACCATCAAGCGCTGCCTTCGCAAATTACTGACCGATTAGTCAGTAATGTATTCAAGCCCTCGCGGGCTGTCAAACCCACACCCTTTGGCCAATGCATTTGGGCGACTTGGCCAGGCGCTTGCCCCAAAGAGCCGACAATCCGGCCGGTGAGCATAGAACACTACGAAAACTTCCCCGTTGCCTCTTGGCTTTGCCCCAAGCACTTGAGGCCGGCCGTTGCCGGCATCTACCACTTCGCACGCACCGCGGACGACTTGGCCGATGAGGGCGAAGCCAGCACTGCTGAGCGCCAAGCCGCTCTGCAGCATTACCGGGCCGACTTATTGGCGGTCGCGGCCGACCAAGCCCCATCGGTCCGCTGGGCCACGACTGTTTTCACGCCGCTGCGCGTCGTACTGGACCAATATCAACTACCGGTTGCATTGCTAAATGACCTGATCTGCGCTTTTGAACAGGATCTGCAAAAAAAGGAGTACCGCGACCGCGCGGAGCTACTCGACTATTGCAGTCGCTCCGCCAACCCGGTCGGCCGCTTGCTTTTGCACTTGTACGGTGTGCATGAACCGCTTGCCTTGCGCCGCTCTGACGCCATTTGCAGCAGCTTGCAGCTGATCAACTTCTGGCAAGACTTCAGCCGCGACGGCCCTATCGGCCGCGTCTATGCACCGCAAACCGATCTGGCGCGGCATGGCCTCAGCAGCAGTGACTTGCTGGCCTGCCGCGACAGCACCCCCGCCCGCGCGATGATCAAAGACTTGTGCGACTGGGCCGAGCAGCTGATGCGGGAGGGAGCGCCGCTGGTATTCCAAATTCCGGGCCGGGCCGGCTGGGAATTGCGCCTGGTGGTACAAGGCGGCCTGCGCATCCTTGCAAAAATACGGGCCATGGACTACGCCAGCCTGATTCACCGCCCTGCTCTGGCCCGTTTGGATGCACCGGCGCTGTTGTGGGGCGCGCTGCTTATGAAGCAAAGATCAGAACCAACAATGAATACCCAGCGAGAGGAGAGTTTGTGAGCCCGGAGCAGTACGTACAGGACAAGGCCGCCAAGAGTGGCTCCAGTTTCTATTACGCCTTTTTGTTTCTGCCGGCACCCAAACGCGCCGCCATCACCGCCTTCTATGCGTTTTGCCGCGAGGTGGACGATGTCGTGGACGAGACCAGTGACCCCAGCGTCGCGGCCGTCAAGCTGGCCTGGTGGCGCAAGGAGGCCAGCAGCGCCTTCGCCGGCCAGCCCCAGCATCCGGTCATGTTGGCCTTGATGCCTCATTGCGCCACTTACGACATCCGCCTCGAGCACCTGACGGCAGTCATCGAAGGCTGCCAGATGGATCTGGAGCAGACCCGCTTCCTCGACTACCCCGGCCTGCAGCGCTATTGTCATTTGGTGGCCGGCGTGGTCGGCGAGGTCGCCTCGGGTATTTTTGGCCGCACGCACGCCGACAGCATTGCCTACGCCCACAAGCTGGGCTTGGCGATGCAGCTGACCAACATCATCCGCGACGTCGGCGACGACGCCCGGCGCGGTCGCATTTATCTGCCGATCTCCGAATTGCAGCAGTTCGACGTCAAGGCGCATGAAATCCTGCTGCGCAAAAGCCCCTGGGGCTATAGCGAGCGATTCACTGCCTTGATGAAGTTCCAGGCCGAACGGGCCCACCGTCTCTATGACGAAGCGTTTGCTTTGCTGCCCGAAGCCGACCGCCGGGCGCAAAAGCCCGGTCTGATGATGGCCAATATCTACCGCGCCCTGCTGCGCGAAATAGAGGCCGAGAACTTCCGCGTATTGGAGCAGCGCATCGCGCTGACGCCGGTGCGAAAGCTCTGGATCGCGATGCGCACCAACTGGGCCGGGCGTTGAATCCAAGTGCGGCCAAGCGGGTCGCGGTGATTGGCGGCGGTTGGGCGGGCATCGCCGCCGCCGTCAAAGCCAGTCAGCTGGGCTATCACGTTACTTTGTTGGAGATGGCCCAGCATTTGGGCGGGCGCGCGCGCAGCTTGGCGCACAGCGATGCCGGACAGCGCTTGGACAACGGTCAGCACATCCTGATCGGCGCCTACCAAGCAAGTCTGAACCTTCTGGAAACAGTCGGCGTCGACCTGTCGCAGAGTTTTCTACGCCAGCCTTTGCGCTTGCGCTATCCGCGCCACGAGGGTTTGCGCTTGCCGCCGGGGCCGCCCTTGATCAGCTTCATGCGTGGCATCCTCACCTACCGCGCTTGGCCCTTCACAGCGCGCATCAGTTTGCTACTCAGGTCTACCAGCTGGTTATTGCGGGGCTTTACTTGCGCGCCACAGCTCAGCGTGGCCGAGTTGAGCGCCGGCCTGCCGGCCATCGTGCGCCAAGAACTGATCGAGCCGCTCTGCGTGGCCGCGCTGAACACGCCTGCAGACCAAGCCAGCGCCCAAGTGTTCTTGCGCGTATTGCGCGACGCCTTGTTCAGCGGCCGGGGCAGCGCCGACTTGCTGCTACCCAAGCTACCCTTGAGCGACCTGCTGGCCGAGCCGGCGGCAGCTTGGCTTGGCGCGCGCGGTGTCAATATTCGCTTGAACACCAGAGTGCAGACCATTGCCAGCAGCACAGCAGGCTGGAGCGTCGACGGTGAGGATTTCGAGCAAGTGATTCTGGCCTGCACTTCCGCTCAAGCGGCGAGTTTGTGCGCCGAGATTGCCCCCGCATGGTCAAGCCAGGCCGGCGCGCTGCGCTATCAACCGATCGTGACGGTCTATTTGCACAGCCCCGGCTCCCAACTGCCGGCCTCGATGGTAGCTTTGCAAGAGAGCACCGAAGCGCCGGCCCAGTTTGCGTTCGATCTGGGCCAACTGGGCCATGCCCCGGGCTTGTTTGCCTTCGTCGTCAGCGGCGCGGCAAGCTGGGTTGAGCGAGGCTTAACCGAAACCGGTGAGGCAGCGCTCCGGCAAGCCCTGGCCGAATTCAATTGGCACAGCCCGCCGCAAGTCCACCGCGTGCTGGCCGAAAAACGCGCCACCTTTGCCTGCACACCGGGCCTGCAGCGCCCACCTACCACCATCCAGCCAGGGCTATGGGCGGCAGGAGACTATGTAAACGGCCCCTACCCCGCCACCTTGGAGGGCGCGGTTCGATCAGGCTTGCATGCGGCCGAAGTGCTTGCAGTCGTTTAAGGCGATGCGAATTTAGCTGCAAACGGCGCCGCCAGTGGTTCGCCCACGAACACCCCCTGCGCCGGCCATGCCACGCTATGCCAATAGGCCTCCAGCGCCGTCACACCCTGTAGATAGAACAGCAAAAGCAGCTGAGGGTGTGGAAATTTTTGTCGGTGGTTACAGGGCTCACTGACCGTGCCATAACTTGCCGTGGCCCCTGACTGCAACCAGTCCAAGGCCGACATTTGGCCTGTCGTCGAATCATTGTCAAGTCGGCCGCCAAAGGAGGTCAGGTGATCGGCCAATGCGCCAGGTAACCAGTCCACCGAGGCCAAGCCCTCCACCCGCACCAAGCCGGTTGTATAGAGCAGCGTTCGCTGCATAGCAGGCAGCGCTTGGCTGGACTCGCGCCGCACGTTCACCCCCCAGGGTGCCAAGCGCGTCGCGGGAGGAAATTGGACCGCCCTCACATTGCGCGCGGCGTCGGGCGTACTGACAAAAAAGGCGTTGCTGCTCGCGAAGGAAGGCAAGCTTTGATCGGCCTCCACGCCGCGCGCGATCAAGGCCTTGGCGTCTTCGACGCTGCGCGAGGCCAACATCATTGCCGGCCGCAAACCCAAATCGGTGAAGGGGCGTGCGCCGACATAGGAGAAGTACGGGCTGAGTTTGCTCGGCCCACAAGTATTGCGGCAGATTTCGGGCTGGAAACCCATGGCCAGGGCGCTGGTGATGGAATTGCATTCGACCGCGTAGGGCAGATTCCAGGCCAAGGCCAGGGCTTGCACCTGTGGCCCCAACTTCTCCTGCACCTGCGCCTGCAAAGCCGTGAACTCAGCCAAGCTCAGGCTCGCTTTGACCGGCAAGACCACGCGCGCAATATTGGCCTGCGGGATGCCCCGCTGGCTTGCATAGGACTCCCCGACCGCCACCGAATAAGGGTCGGCCGTATTGATCACCAAGCCCAACTCGGCGGCCGTCAGCCTCCCCTGCAAGCGCGGCACTCGCAGCCAGACCGGGGCCGGCGGTGCTGGAGCGCCGCTGGCGGCGGTCGCCGCAGCTGAAGCGACTGCCGAAGCCGGCCCCGCCGCAGTCGGCTCTTGTGCTCGCGCAGGCGCTGCCAATATGAACGCAGCCAAGACAATCGCACCCAAGAGCAAGTGCGCCATTGCGATATTCGCCCAAGCTGTTGCGGCGCGGAAACCATTTCGACCGGTGAATCTAATTTTCGCAATGCAAAACAAAAAAATCTCCAGCACAATCAAGGCATGAAAAACAAAGAGGATCAAACGCCGGCGATTCAGGTCTTGGAGCGCATGTTTTCGCTGCTGGATGTGCTCGCCAGCCACCAAGATCCGGTCTCCCTGAAGGAAATCAGCGCCAGCACTGGCCTACACCCGTCGACTGCGCACCGTATTCTGAACGACTTGACCCTGGGTCGCTTCGTGGATCGCCCCGAGGCGGGCAGCTACCGCCTTGGAATGCGCATGTTGGAGCTGGGCAATCTGGTCAAAGCGCGCCTGGATGTGCGCGACGCCGCCCTCGGGCCGATGCGTGAACTGCACAAGTTCACGTTGCAGCCGGTCAATTTGTCGGTCCGCCAGGGCGATGAGATTGTCTACATCGAACGCACCTATAGCGAGCGCTCGGGCATGCAGGTCGTGCGTGCGGTGGGCGGGCGGGCGCCCTTGCACCTCACCTCGGTCGGCAAGCTTTTCTTGGCCAGCGATGAATCGCAGCGGGTGCGCGCCTACGCCACCCGTACCGGTCTGGCCGGTCACACCCGCAACAGCCTGACCGACATCACAGCGCTCGAGCGTGAACTCGCGCTGATACGCCAACGCGGGGTGTCGCGTGACGACGAAGAGTTGGAATTGGGCGTGCGCTGCATGGCGGCCGGTATCTATGACGATCAGGCGAAGCTGATCGCTGGGCTGTCGATTTCGGCGCCGGCCGACCGACTGGAGGAGTCTTGGTTGCAGCGGCTCAAGGACACAGTCGCACAAATCTCGCAGGCGCTGGGCTACCGAGGCTGAGGCACGACGGAAATTGCTCCCGTAAAAAAAGCGCTCGATGAGCGCTTTTTTTTCTTCGGCAGCAAGACTCTTGCTCAGAGCACTGCCTTCAAGGGCTGAGCCAAAGCCGCCGGGTTGCTGAGCACCCATTTACGCACCCGCTCGGCATCACCGATACGCGAGTATTTGCCGGTCGAATCGAGCAAGACCATGATCACTTTGCGACCGGCCATGCGGGCCTGCATCACCAAGCAACGCCCGGCCTCGTTAATGAAACCGGTCTTTTGCAGACCGATATCCCAAGACTTGCTGCTGAGCAGGCCGTTCGTGCTGTGAAACTGGACCTGGCGCCGACCCAGCGCGACTTGGTGTTCACGGGACGTGGACAACTCCCGCAGCAAAGGTACCTCGTGCGCTACCTTGACCAGGGCCGCCAAATCATTGGCGCTGGACTGGTTGCGGCTCGACAAACCGGTTGGCTCGACATAATGCGTATCACGCATGCCCAAGGCTTGGGCTTTTTGATTCATTGCCGCCACAAAGACGTCCAAACCGCCCGGGTAGTGGCGACCCAGGGCATTGGCGGCGCGGTTTTCCGATGACATCAAGGCCAGATGCATCATCTCGCCGCGGGTCAAGGTGGTGCCCACCGCCAAGCGAGAGCGTGTGCCCTTCTCGGTATCGATATCCTCGTCGCTGATGGTCAGCTTTTCGTCCAAGGACTGCCCGGCCTCCACCACCACGAGGGCCGTCATCAGCTTGGTGATCGAAGCGATGGGCAGGACCGCCTGTGAGTTCTTGGCGAACAAGACCTCATTGGTGTCTTGATCCATCACCAATGCCACGCTGGACTTCAGATCCAAGGGGTCGGCCGCCGCGTGCAGGCCGTACAACTGGCCAAAAGTTGGTTTGGCCACTGCCTCGACGACAGGCGCCACGGCCTTGCGCGGCGTGCGTGAAGCCGGCTTGACTTTACGTACCTCTTTCGCCACCGGCTTGGGGACATATTTTTGCGCCGATTTTTTAACGGGCTTGTTTGCAGCTGCTGCGGCCGCCTCATGCACGGGCAAGGCCGCGCAGGCGACCGCCAAAGCGGCCACCACCGTCCGCAGGGTCCCGCCAGTCAAGTATTTCGAAAAAATCTTCAATCCGTACCCCAGCTACTGATTTGCAGTGTAGATGATAGGAAAAATACTAGCAAGATCAAAAGCTTACAAGCAGCTCTTCAAGCTTCGCTTGCGTTAAAAAATGGCGCAGTCAGCTTGTGTTGATACTCAACCCTGTGCCGCCACCCGCTCGATCTTGCTATGCAATTTATTCAAGGCACTCAAGTAAGCCTTGGCTGAGGCCACAACGATATCGGGGTCTGCCCCAACGCCGTTGACGACGCGCCCGCCAAACTGCAGCCGCACCGTCACCTCGCCCTGCGATTCTGTGCTGCCACTGGTGATGGCATTGACCGAATAGAGCAACATCTCGGCGCCACTTTGAGCGGCCAACTCGATCGCTCTTAGAACTGCATCGACGGGACCGTTGCCGCCGCTCTCCATCCGATGCTCGACCGCACCGGCCGCGAACACCACGCTGGCATGCGGCCGCTCACCCATCTCCGATTTCTGCGCCAAGGCGATCAGGCGGTAATGCTCATTCTCGGCAGTGACCGATTCGTCCATCACCAAGGCAATGATGTCCTCGTCAAAAATCTCGTTCTTGCGATCGGCCAAATCCTTGAAACGCACAAAGGCTGCGTTCACTTCGGCCTCGGACTCAAGCGCGATGCCCAACTCCTGCAGCCGCTGCTTGAAGGCGTTCCGGCCCGACAGCTTGCCCAGTACGATCTTGTTGGCACTCCAGCCCACATCTTCGGCGCGCATGATTTCATAGGTATCACGCGCCTTCAGCACGCCGTCCTGATGAATGCCCGAGGCATGGGCAAAGGCATTGGCCCCGACCACCGCCTTGTTCGGCTGCACCACAAAACCGGTGGTCTGCGACACCAAGCGCGAGGCCGGCAGAATTTGCGTGGCGTCGATGTTCACATCCAGACCAAAGTAGTCACGCCTTGTCTTGACCGCCATCACCACTTCTTCCAGCGAGCAGTTGCCGGCCCGCTCACCCAAGCCATTGATCGTGCACTCGATCTGACGTGCACCGCCGATTTGCACGCCGGCCAGCGAGTTGGCGACCGCCATCCCTAAGTCATTGTGGCAATGCACGGACCAGATTGCCTGATCGGAATTTGGCACCCGCTCACGCAAGGTCTTGATGAAGTTGCCGTACAGCTCGGGGATCGCATAGCCGACCGTGTCGGGGATGTTGATGGTGCGGGCGCCCTCCTTGATCACCGCCTCGACCACGCGGGCCAGAAAGTCCGGGTCCGAGCGGTAGCCGTCCTCGGGCGAGAACTCGATATCCCCACTCAAGTTACGCGCAAAGCGCACGGCTTGAATCGCTTGCTCCAGCACCTGCTCACGCGTCATGCGCAGTTTTTTCTCCATATGCAACTCGCTGGTGGCAATGAAGGTGTGAATGCGCGAACGCGCCGCGCCCTTGAGCGCTTCAGCAGCGCGGGCGATGTCGCGGTCATTGGCGCGAGCCAGTGAGCAAATCGTGCTTTCGCGCACTGCGTCGGCAATCGCCTTGACGGCTTCGAAGTCACCATTGCTGGAGGCCGCGAATCCGGCCTCGATCACGTCGACTCGCAGGCGCTCCAACTGGCGCGCAATGCGCAGCTTTTCGTCCTTGGTCATCGAAGCGCCGGGGCTTTGTTCGCCGTCACGCAAGGTGGTGTCAAAGATGATCAATTGGTCGGCCACGGTGAACTCCAGAAGAAAAGGATTGAAAAAAAGCCCGCGAAGCGTTTGCTTGGCGGGCTGTGATGCAGAAAGCTATTGACGTGAGCGATCAGCGAACCCGGAAGGTTCCTAGTAGTAGCAGGCTGATCGCAGTTGCAATGTTCATGAGGTTCAATATAGCACGCCACTTCAGCGGTGCAGGCCCTGCTCGTCGGGATCGTGGGTCGAAGTGGCAATCATGCTGACCGGCCGGCCCTTGGCCTTACGCCAAAAATAGATCACATAACCCGACAGCCCATAGGCGCAGAAGATCAAGAACAGACCCAAAGGCGGGTTCTGACTGATCAACACGATGGCCAGGGCAATCGCGACCAGCACCACAAAAGGCACGGTACGGCGGGCTCCGACGACCTTGAAGCTGTAGAACGGGGCATTGGTCACCATCGACAGACCGGCAAACAAGGTCATGCCAAACGCGGTCCAGACCACCCAAGGTATCCCCGTCACCTGCTTGAATCCGTAGTCATCAAAGGCCCAGATCATGCCGATCACAATGGCCGCAGCGGCCGGACTGGGCAGGCCTTGGAAAAAGCGCTTGTCGACCACGCCGATATTGACGTTGAAACGCGCCAGCCGCAGCGCCGCCCCGGCGATATAGACAAAGCTTGGGATCCAGCCCAGCTTGCCCATATCCTTGAAGGCCCAGATATAGACGATCAACGCGGGTGCTGCGCCAAAGCTGACCATGTCCGAGAGGCTGTCCATCTGCTCGCCGAAGGCGCTTTGCGCATTCGTCATACGGGCCACACGACCATCCAGGCTGTCCAGCACGGCGGAGCAGAAGATCGCAATGCAAGCCACCTCGAAGCGGCCATTCATCGCCATCACGATGGCATAGAAGCCCGAGAACAGCGCCGCCAGCGTGATCGCATTAGGCAAGACATAAATGCCCTTGCGGCGAGGCCTTGGCAACTCCGGCACGCCGTCCTCGTCATCGTCCGGCAAGTCGGTCTGGGTCTTTTTCTTGAGATCGGTCATGGGTCGGGAGGATACAACATGGCGCCAATGAAAAAGCCGCGCAACCTATCGGCAGCGCGGCTTTCACTGCTAAGGCATCAATCAGTTTTTAGACTGATCAACCAGACGGTTCGCCTTGATCCAAGGCATCATCGCGCGCAGCTTCTCGCCGACTTGCTCGATTGGATGCTCGGCGGTCAGGCGGCGGCGGCTCAGCAGCGTTGGCGCGCCGGCCTTGTTCTCAAGGATGAAGCTCTTCGCGTATTCGCCGGTCTGGATGTCCTTCAGGCATTGGCGCATCGCGTCCTTGGTGGCGGAAGTGACAACCTTGGGGCCGGTCACATACTCACCATACTCGGCGTTATTGGAGATCGAGTAATTCATGTTGGCGATACCGCCTTCATAGATCAGATCCACAATCAGCTTGAGCTCGTGCAAGCACTCGAAATAGGCCATCTCGGGCGCGTAACCGGCTTCGGTCAGCGTTTCGAAACCGGCCTTGATCAACTCCACCGCGCCGCCGCACAGAACGGCCTGCTCGCCGAACAAGTCGGTTTCGGTTTCTTCGCGGAAGTTGGTTTCGATGATGCCGGCCTTGCCGCCGCCATTGGCCGAGGCGTAGCTCAGGGCCAGATCACGCGCCTTGCCCGACTTGTCGGCGTAGACGGCGATCAGGTGTGGCACGCCGCCGCCCTGAGCGTAGGTGCCGCGCACAGTGTGGCCTGGGGCCTTGGGCGCGACCATCCAGACGTCCAGATCGGCACGCGGTGTGACTTGTCCGTAATGGACATTGAAGCCGTGGGCGAAGGCCAGCGAAGCGCCCTGCTTGATGTTTGGCTCGACTTCGTTCTTGTAGACCTCGGCGATTTGCTCGTCGGGCAGCAAGATCATTACCACGTCGGCGGCCTTGACGGCGTCGGCGATCTCGGCGACTTTCAAGCCGGCGTTCTCGGCCTTAGCCCAGGACGCGCCGCTGCGGCGCAGACCGACGGTCACTTTGCAGCCACTGTCGTTCAGGTTCAGTGCGTGGGCATGGCCTTGTGAGCCGTAGCCGATGATGGTGACGTTCTTGCCCTTGATCAGGCTCAGGTCAGCGTCCTTGTCATAAAAAACGTTCATATCGTGCTCCAGGAAAAATTCAAAAAAAGGGGTGGTGTGAGGAAGAAAATCAGACTCTGAGGATGCGCTCGCCGCGGCCGATGCCGCTGGTGCCGGTGCGCACCGTCTCCAGAATCGAAGCCCGGTCGATCGAATCGATGAAGGCATCCAGCTTGGATGAATCTCCGGTCAGCTCGATCGTGTAGGTCTTCTCGGTCACATCGATGATGCGGCCGCGGAAGATATCGGCGGTGCGCTTCATTTCTTCGCGCTCCTTGCCGACGGCGCGAACCTTGATCAACATCAGTTCGCGCTCGGTGTAATTGCCTTCGGTCAGATCGACCACCTTGACCACCTCAATCAGGCGGTTCAGATGCTTGGTGATCTGCTCGATCACTTCGTCCGAGCCGGTGGTGACGATGGTCATGCGCGACAGCGAGGGGTCCTCGGTCGGCGCCACGGTCAGGCTCTCGATGTTGTAGCCACGGGCCGAGAACAGCGCCACCACGCGCGACAGCGCGCCCGGCTCGTTCTCGATCAGCAATGCAATGATGTGCTTCATTTTTTCTCGTCCTTCGCGCTCTTCAAACCGGCAGCGGTAACTGACGGTTCTTGGCCACGCTATTCGATTTAAGGGAGTGGGTACTACTTCTTGCTGACTTCACAAGGCCACTGACCGCGCGCGGTAACGCGACAGCCCCGGCCATGCTCGGTCAACTCAAAGGTCTTCGGACCCCAGGCGCATTTCCGAGATGCCCTTGCCCGTCTGCACCATAGGCCAGACGTTCTCGGTCGGATCGGTGCGGATGTCCAGAAAGACCGTGCGGTCCTTCAGGCGGATCGCTTCGCGCAGCGCGCCTTCGACATCGCCGGGCTGCTCGACCACCAGGCCGATATGGCCATAAGCCTCGGCCAGCTTGACGAAGTCAGGCAGCGCTTCCATATAGCTGTGCGAGTAGCGCTTGCCGTAGTCCAGCTCCTGCCACTGCCGCACCATGCCGAGATAGCGGTTGTTCAGCGACAAGATCTTCACCGGCGTCTCGTACTGCTTGCAGGTCGAGAGCTCCTGGATATTCATCTGGATCGAGCCGTCGCCGGTGATGCAAAACACATCCGCCTTGGGCCGCGCCATCTTGATGCCCATCGCGTAGGGCAAGCCCACGCCCATGGTGCCCAGGCCGCCGGAGTTGATCCAGCGGCGCGGCTGCTCAAAGCGGTAGAACTGCGCCGCCCACATCTGGTGCTGCCCGACGTCAGAGGTGATGTAGGCGTCGCTGTCCTTGGTCAGATTCCACAGGGTTTCGACCACCATCTGCGGCTTGATCACATCACTTGAGGTCTTGTATACCAAGCACTCGCGGCGGCGCCATTCATTGATCTGGCTCCACCAGGCATTGATGGAGGCCGCATCCGGCTTGGCCTGTGCTTCCTTGATCTGGAAGATCAATTCCTGCAGCACATCCTTGACGTCACCGACGATGGGGATGTCGACCCGCACCCGCTTGGAGATCGACGAGGGGTCGATGTCCACATGGATGATCTTGCGTTCGACCTGGGCGAAATGCTTGGGGTTGCCGATCACCCGGTCATCAAAGCGCGCGCCCACGGCCAGCAGCACATCGCAGTGCTGCATGGTCATATTGGCTTCGTAGGTGCCGTGCATGCCCAGCATGCCGAGGAACTTGGGGTCGCTGGCGGCGATCGCGCCCAGGCCCATCAAGGTGTTGGTGCAGGGGTAGCCGAGCAGATTGGTCAGCTCGCGCAGCTCGGCCGAGGCCTCACCCAGGATGACGCCGCCGCCCGAATAGATGTAGGGCCGCTTGGCCTGCAAGAGCAGTTGCACCGCCTTGCGGATCTGACCGGTGTGACCCTTGCGCGCCGGATTGTAGGAGCGCATCTCCACATGCTTGGGGTACTCGAACGTACTGCCCAGCTTGGCCATCGAGACATCCTTGGGAATGTCCACCACCACCGGGCCGGGGCGACCGGTACGGGCGATGTGAAAGGCCTTTTTCATCGTCATCGCCAGATCGCGCACATCCTTGACCAGAAAGTTGTGCTTGACGATGGGGCGAGTGATGCCGACGGTATCGCATTCTTGGAAGGCGTCGAGGCCGATTGCCGGCGTGGGCACCTGGCCGGTCACGATCACCATCGGGATCGAGTCCATATAGGCGGTGGCGATGCCGGTGACGGCATTGGTGACGCCGGGGCCGGAGGTGACGAGGGCGACGCCTACATCACCGGTGGCGCGGGCATAGCCGTCAGCAGCATGCACGGCGGCCTGCTCGTGACGCACCAGCACATGCTGAATGGTCTCTTGTTTGTACAGTGCGTCGTAGATGTACAGCACCGCGCCACCCGGATAGCCCCAAAGGTATTGAACACCTTCGGCCTGCAGGCAGCGAACCAGGATCTCGGAGCCGTTCAGCTCAGAGGAAGAATTGTGTGTTTGGGAATTTAGCGCTGCCGAACCGGCACGCTTGACATCCGCGCTTGACATATCCATTTAGAACCTTTGTGAATTTCTCTAACGAAAAACCATTGGTGTTCCTACTCGTGCCCTCGTGAGGCGGACTCGGAACCTGCGCGATCAAAAAGGTGGTGCCCCGGTCGGGCTGCCAGCTGAAGACCAGAATTTTCTTTGTGCGAAGCAGCATTATGCACTGGACTTGAGGCCAAGCCGACTCGGCGAATAGAGAACGCTCTCGCAATGCGATACTTCGCGCTGTTTTGCCAGCATCGGGTTCAGTCCCTCTCCTCTCCTTGGCCACCGACAAAGAACTCAATGATTTCCTGCGTGCCGTCGACCGGCGCGCCTTCAAGCGCACCGCTTATATGGTGCGTGACGACGACGCGGCCCTGGACATCGTGCAAGACGCCATGATCAAGCTGGCTGAAAAATACTTTGATCGCCCCGCCGCTGAGCTGCCACTGTTGTTTCAGCGCATCTTGTCGAACGCGACGATGGATTACTTCCGTCGCAAGAAGACTCGCAATGCAGTCATGCAGAATATGTCTGACTTTGAGTCCAGCGATCCGGATGGCGATTTCAACCTGCTGGAGGTGCTTGAAGCGCAAGAAGGCACATTGGGAGCATTAAGTGCTGCCGATGAGGTTTCCAGGGGCCAAATCTTGCAAGCCATCGACGCCGAAGTGGCTGAATTGCCCGCACGTCAACGGGAAGCCTTCCTGCTGCGTTACTGGGAGGAAATGGATGTCGCTGAAACCGCGATCGTCATGGGTTGCTCGGAAGGCAGCGTGAAAACGCACTGCTCCCGCGCCACGCATGCATTGGCAAAATCGCTGAAGGCCAAGGGGATTACTTTATGAACAAGTCGCAATTTGGAATGGACCATGCGTCCAACGAAGACGCCCTCGTCGCCCGCTTCGGCTTGCGCGTGGCGGCCGGTTTGAGCGATCAGGCTCATAACCTGCCCGCCAACGTCGCCGAGCGGCTCAGCTTTGCGCGCGAGCAGGCCTTGATGAAAGCCCGCCACGCCCGTGCGGCACAGGCTCAAGCCGCCCCGGCCTCGGTACTGGTGCGCTCGGGCTCGGCCCTGAGCCTTGGACGCGGAGGCGACTCGCCGCGCTGGTTGAAACTGACGTCCCTTTTGCCGCTGCTTCTGTTGGTGCTGGGCTTGGCGGTGATTCAGCACAGCCAGTGGTATGAGCAAATTCTGGCCGCAGCAGAAATTGACACCGGTTTGCTGTCGGACAAATTGCCGCCCGCCGCCTACGGCGACCCAGGCTTCAAGGAATATTTGAACGATGAGCAAGAAGAGTAATCTGCGCCCATGAATAGATTCGTGAGCCACTCTCACTCGCCCAGCCCCAAGCGCCTGCCTGCCCGCCTGACCGTTGCGCTTATCGCGGGTCTTGCCCTGGGGCCGGCCTCGGCGCAGAGCCCCTCGGCCAGCACACCCGAGGGCGCGACGCCCATCGTCAGTGCCACAGTCGCGGCCCCGCCCTCACCCGAGCCCCTGCAGCGCATCAGCGCCGAGAAGATTGCCGCACCGAACGCGCTGCTACCGGCACCTGGCTGGGCCAAACTGAGCCCCGCGCAAAAGACTGCGCTCTTGCCTTTGGAGCAGGACTGGGACGCGCTCGACGCGGCGCGCAAAAGTCAATGGCTGGAAGTGGCGACTCGGTTTTCTGCCCTGCCTGCACAAGAGCAGGCGCGCCTGCAAGAACGCATGCGCGAATGGGCGCGACTGAGTCCGGCCGAGCGCCAACAAGCAAGAATTGCATTCCAAGGTGCCAAGAAGATCAACGCCGATGAACGCCAAGCCAAGTGGGAAGCCTATCAAGCCTTGCCCCCCGAGCAGCGCCAGCAATTGGCCGAGAAAGCGGCTAAAAAGTTGGAGACCCAGGCGACCAAGCTGACCAACACTGGCCCCGGCAGCGCCGCTGGTCAAAGCAATGGGGCGCCACAAGCCAAGTCCAATCTGGTACCCCTGGCGACTTCGAACCAAGCGCCCAAGGCCGTTGCAGCCACCTTGCTGCAAGCCAAACCGGGCGCGACGACAATACTGATGACTCAAGGCAAGCTGGTCCCAGCCCACCAATTGGCCGGCAACACCAAAGTTTTGGTCGACCCAAATCTGGTCGACAGCAAGACCTTGCTGCCCAAACGACCACAGCTTGGCGCTTCGGCGCCATGACGGCTGAAAGCCAAGAGCGGCCAAGCCTGAAGAGGCGGATGGCTGCCTTTCTGTATGAAGGCGTGGTGCTGTTCGGCGTCGTGTTCGCCACCGCTTTTTTGTTCGGCACCTTGACGCAGCAACGCCACGCGCTGAAGGGGCAGCATGCTTTGCAAGCTGTGTTGTTCATCGTGCTAGGTGTCTACTTCGCCTGGTTTTGGACCCGAGGCGGCCAGACCGTGGCGATGAAGGCTTGGCACATACGCCTCGTCGACCTGCAGGGCCAGCCCTTGAGCCGGCTGCGCGCATTGGCGCGTTACTGCCTGAGCTGGCTGTGGTTTGCACCCGCCTTGCTGAGCGTCTGGCTCATCGGCGTGCGCAGCACGGGTGCCATCTTCAGCGCACTGCTGGCGGGAGTCGCCGCTTACGCCATGCTAAGTCGACTGCACCCAAGCGGGCAATTCCTGCACGACGTGCTGTGCGGCACACAATTGATCACCCAAAAACCCGTCAAACGATGAGCAACCCCTACAAAGGCAAAACCGGTCTGACCCGCATTCTTCACGCGGCCGGCTACTCCTTGGCCGGTCTACGCGCTGCGTACACCGGCGAGAGCGCCTTTCGCCAAGAAGTCTGGTTGCTGATCGTAGCGACGCCCTTGGCCTTTTGGCTGGGCCAGGGCTGGGTGCAAACCGCATTATTGCTGGGCTCGCTGATGCTGGTACTAATCGTCGAGTTGCTGAATTCAGGCATCGAGGCCGCCATCGACCGTGTCTCGTTTGAGTTGCACGACCTTTCCAAGCGCGCCAAAGACCTGGCCAGCGCTGCGGTGCTGCTGTCCTTGCTACTGAGCGCAGGAATTTGGGCTGCGGCGCTGTGGCAGCGCTTCGCCGGCTGAAGTTTTGACTTAGACCGCTTCTTCGTCGGTCTCGCCGGTGCGGATACGCACCACTTGCTCAACAGGCGTGACGAAGATCTTGCCGTCACCGATCTTGCCGGTTTTGGCGGCTTTCAAAATCGCGTCGATGCAGCGCTCGACGTCTTCATCCTTGACCACCACCTCGACCTTCACCTTGGGCAAAAAGTCGACTACATATTCGGCGCCACGGTAGAGCTCGGTATGGCCTTTTTGGCGTCCGAAACCCTTGACCTCGGTCACGGTCAGACCCGACGCCCCCACCTCGGCCAAAGATTCGCGGACTTCGTCCAGCTTGAAGGGCTTGATGATGGCGGTGATTTGCTTCATGGTTTGACGCTCCAAAACAGGTGGGTTTGACTTTATTTAAGCACGGAACTTCGATGTAATCGGATAGCGCCAATCGCGGCCGAAAGCCCGGTGCGTAATGCGGATGCCGATCGGCGCCTGGCGGCGCTTGTATTCATTGATTTTGATCAGCCTTGTGACCCGCTCGACATCGGCCACCGCAAAGCCGGCCGCAACGATCTCGGCCAGCGACTGATCGTCTTCCATATAGCGGGCCAGGATCGCGTCCAGCACCTCATAGGGCGGCAGGCTGTCCTGGTCTTTCTGGTCCGGCCGCAATTCGGCCGAAGGCGGGCGCGTGATGATGCGCTCCGGAATGATGGGCGCCGTAGTCAAGACAGTCCCGTCGAGCCGCACTGTCGGCTGCTCGTTACGCCATTGCGCCAACCGGAACACCAGCGTCTTGGCGACGTCCTTGATCACCGCGAAGCCGCCCGCCATATCGCCATAAAGCGTGCAGTAGCCTGTCGCCATCTCGCTCTTGTTGCCGGTGGTCAGCACGATGGACCCAAACTTGTTCGACAAGGCCATCAGCAGCGTGCCGCGAATACGGGCCTGGATGTTCTCCTCGGTCGCATCCAGGGCCAAGCCCTTGAACTCGTCCGCCAGGCTCGCATTGAACGCATCGAACATCGGCGAGATCGACTTTTCGTCATAGCGCACGCCGAGCCGCTCGGCCATATCTCGGGCATCGATCCAGGAAATATCGGCCGTGTAAGGCGAAGGCATCATCACGGTGCGGACCTTGTCGGCGCCCAGCGCATCGACCGCGATCGCCAGCACCAAGGCCGAGTCGATGCCGCCGGACAGGCCCAGCAACACGCCGGGGAAGCCATTCTTGCCCACATAGTCGCGCACGCCGGTGACCAAGGCGGACCAGACCTGCGCCTCCAGACTCGGCAAAGGCAAGACCTGACCCTTGACCTCGCCGGCCCCATCGATCTCCAGCAGCGTCAGCGCTTCCTCAAAGAATGGCGCGCGCGCGGCCAACTCGCCATTCGCATTGAGCGCAAACGAGGCGCCGTCAAACACCACCTCGTCTTGGCCACCGACCAGATGGGAATACAGCAGCGGCAGACCGACATCACGCGCCCGCTCGGCCATGCGCTGCTCGCGCTCCTCGGCCTTGCCGACGTGGAAAGGCGAGGCGTTCAACACGCACAGCACCTGCGCGCCGGCCGCCTTGGCCGCCCGCGCCGGTTCGTCAAACCAGGCGTCTTCGCAGATATTCAACCCAAAGCGCAGGCCGCCAACCTCAAACACCGCCGCAGCTTCACCGGCATCGCGGCCCGAGACAAAGTAGCGCCGCTCATCAAAGACCTGGTAGTTGGGCAACTCGCGCTTGCAGTAGGTGAGCGAGACCTGTCCCCCTGCCAAGACCGAGGCCGCATTGAAGCGCGCCGGCACGGACCAGCTCTTGGACCTAAGATCCCCTTGCGCCGCTCGCTGAAAAGGGTGGCCGACCACCACGTGCAAACCTTCGCAGTCGGCTAGGTCGGTCGCAATGCTTTGCAAGGCGGCGTCACAGGCCGGCATAAAAGCGGGGCGCAAGAGCAGGTCTTCGGGCGGGTAGCCACACAGGCTCAACTCGGGCGTGATAAGCAGTTTTGCACCGGCGGCATGGGCACGCCGCCCATATTCGACGATCTTTTTGGCATTGCCTTCAAGATCACCCACGGTGACATTTATTTGCGCGAGCGCGACGATCACAGACATGGATTTCACCGATGAAATGCAGATGGAAATAGGGTCAATAGCCGGAGGCGATTATGTCATCCGGGTGTTCGACAACCCGCGTCAACTCCCGATGGCCGACTGGAACGCGCTCTTGGCCACGCAGGCACAGCCGACGCCCTTTATGCGGCTCGAGTACCTGAGCGCTCTGCATGAGTCCGGTAGCGCCGTCGCCGCCACCGGCTGGCGCCCCCAGTTCATCAGCCTGTGGCGACAAGAGCAGTTGCTCGCTTGCTGCCCGGCCTACTTGAAAAGCCATTCCTACGGCGAGTACGTGTTCGACTGGGCCTGGGCCGATGCCTATCAAAGGCATGGCCTCAACTATTACCCCAAGCTGCTGGTGGCGGTTCCTTTCACGCCGGTGCCGGGCAGCCGCTTGCTGGCCGTCGATGCCGAAGCCAGAACGCTGCTGATGCACGGACTGCAAGCCTTGGCGAGCCGGCAAGGCTTGAGCTCGGCCCACCTCTTGTTCGGCGACTCGGCAGACTTGCGTGCGGCCCAGGAACAGCGCTGGATGCAGCGCCAAGGCGTGCAGTTTCACTGGCAAAACCGATCACCTCTGCCCTATGCGTCCTTCGAGGATTTCCTCGCTTCGATGCAGCGCGAAAAGCGCAAGAAGATTCAACAAGAGCAGCGCAAGGTGCGGGAAGCGGACGTCTGCTTCGAAGTCCGTCAAGGCGCGCAGATCGGCCCGGCCGAATGGGACTTTTTCTATCACTGCTACCAACTGACCTACCGGGCTCACCGCAGCACGCCCTATCTGACGCGCGAGTTCTTCCGTTTGATGAGCCGTGATATGGCGGAGAACTGGCTGCTCTTCACCGCCAAGCGCGGGACGGAGGCGATCGCCACGTCCTTGGTCGCATTGGACCCCGAGCAGGGTCACGCCTATGGCCGTTACTGGGGCGCGGTCGAGAGCGTGTCATGCCTGCATTTCGATGCCTGCTACTACCAGCCACTGGCCTGGTGCATCGCCAATGGCTACCGGCGCTTCGAAGGTGGCGCGCAGGGCGAGCACAAGATGGCGCGTGGCCTGCTGCCCGTGGCCACCCATTCCAGCCATTGGCTGGCCCATCCCGACTTCAGCCAGGCGGTGGCAGACTTTCTGGCCCAGGAGGGTCAGGCGATGCGCGGCTATGTCAATGAGCTGGAAGAGCACCAACCGTTCAAACCCTCAAGCTAAACCATGTTGAGGGCAAGAGCGCGCTCAATCAGCGCAGTTTGAACTGGGCTACCAGGCCCGAGAGCTTGCCCGCTTGTTCGGCAAGTTGGCCGGCCTCTGTGGAGGCTTCTTGCACCAGTCCGGCATTTTGCTGTGTCATCTGATTGAGCTGACCCAAGGATGAGCCCAACTGACCGACATCCTTGGTCTGCTCACTATTGGCGGCGCTAATTTCATTGATCAGCTGACTGACCTGCAGAACCTCGCCGACCAGATGGTCCATCGACTTGCCCGCGTTGCCGACCAAGCTGCTGCCGGCCTCCACCTTGGCCACGCTGCCGCCGATCAGGGTCTTGATTTCCTTGGCCGCCTCGGCGCTGCGCTTGGCCAGGCTGCGCACCTCACTGGCGACCACCGCAAAGCCGCGGCCCTGCTCGCCGGCCCTTGCCGCCTCCACGGCCGCGTTCAAAGCCAGAATATTGGTCTGGAAGGCAATGCCGTCGATCACGCCGATGATGTCAACGATCTGGTGCGAGCTGACCGAGATCTCGGCCATCGTCCTCACGATCTGGCCGAAAACCTCGCCACTTTGCGTCGCCACACCGGCGGCGCTGGTGGCCAAGAGCGCGGCGCGCCGCGCCGTCTCGGCGTTGGTCCTGATGGTCTCGCTCAGGTGTTCCATCGAGGCCGCGTTCTGCTGCAAGCTGCTCGCCTGCTCGTCGGTGCGCCGACTCAAATTGACATTGCCCTCGGCGATCTCGTGCGAGACCGCCGCGATGGCCTCGGCGCTGTTCCGCACTTCGCCAACGATGTCGGCCAGCACATCATTCATATGCTGCAAGGCCGTCATCAAGCGGCCACTTTCGTCGTCTACCCCGACCTCGACCTGTGTGCGCAGATCGCCGCCGGCCACCTGCTGGGTGAGCTGAACGGCTTGGGCCAGCGCGCGGATGATGCCGCGCCCGACCACGCTGTTGACCAAGAGCAAAATCACCGCCGCCAAGGCCGCACTCACGAGCATGGCCAAGCGGGCCTGCTCGGCGCCGGCCTTGCTGGCCTCCTGGACCCGCAGGGACTCGCGCTCGATCTCATCACTCAAGGCACTCATCTGCTCCTCGAGCGCCTTGAAGCTGTCGGTAAAGCTGGGCAGTTTGGCGTCCGCCGCAGCCGCGTCGGCAAAGGCCAGATCCACCATGGCAGCGGCGCTGTCGATATAGGCGTTCAAGGGGCCCTGCGTCTTGGCCACCGATGCGTCCACCTGTGCATTCAGCGAGCTTGCCTTCAGCTCCGCCATGGCCTCGCGGAATTGTTTGACATGGGCGTCCAGGTCGGTCTTGGCGGGCCCCTTGTCGGCGACATTGCCCTTGGCACTGGACAACATTGCACGCAGCACGTCGCCGCGCAAGGCGTCATGCATCATGTCCGCCTCGAGTTGCGAGCGCAGCGCGGAGGCACTGCGTGTCAAGGCCTGATGGTCCTCGCTCAAACTCGCCACGGCGAAGAAGCCAACCCCGCCTACGATCAACACAAAGGCCAGGCCGATCAGGCTAAGACCCAGCATTTTTTGCCGGATCGTCAGTGCAAATTTCGCCATTGACTCACTCCTGAGCTGACAGGAAATGTGGATTCTTACGCCGGCACAGAGCTTGGCCGCGAGCCATCCTATCCACTATCGGAGGCCAGCAACAGCAATTGAGTGAAATCGGCGGCGTCTCGACATCAGGCGATAAAAAAGCGCCCGGCTTTCGCGGGGCGCTTTTTAAACAGACCGCAGCGGCCTATCAGCCTTGCTTGGCCTTGTTATAAGCCTCAATGCCGGAGACGATTTCGGCCTTGGCGGCTTCCGGGCCTTCCCAGCCTTGCACCTTGACCCACTTGTTTGGTTCCAGATCCTTGTAATGTTCAAAGAAATGCTGGATCGCGTTGAGGCGCATCTTGTTGACGTCCTCGGGCTTTTGCCAATGCTGATACATGGGCAAAATTTTGTCGATGGGCACAGCCAACAGCTTGGCGTCGCCGCCCGCTTCGTCTTCCATCTTCAGGACGCCGACCGCGCGGCAAGTCACCACCACGCCGGGTGTCAGTGGGAAAGGCGTTACGACCAGCACATCAACCGGGTCACCGTCGTCCGACAGGGTTTGCGGGATGTAGCCGTAGTTGCAGGGATAGTGCATCGCGGTCGTCATGAAACGGTCGACAAACATCGCGCCGGTTTCCTTGTCAACCTCGTACTTGATCGGATCCGCATTCATCGGGATTTCGATGATGACATTGAACTGTTCGGGCGCTTTGGCGCCGGGGGTGACGTTGTGCAGGCTCATGATTATCCGTAAGACGACAAGGGGAAACCCGCATTCTAAGGGCAGGCCTTGCCGCCAGCTGACAAGGCTTGCCCGAACTGACTCCCATCGTTTACCCGCAAACCTTGGGTAAACACCCAAGGTTTGCACCCTCTGCTTCTCGTAGCATCAATTCGGGCGACCTGACCCTCATGTCCCACTCACGTTCAGAGGTGCCGGGCCTAAGTCTTTCCTCCAACTGCAGATAGAACGATAGGAGACATCTACATGTCGACGAGTTTGGCGCTGTATTTCGCTTTGGCCTGTGGCCTAGCGGCTGTGTTGTACGGCTTCATACAAAGAAGCTGGATCTTGAGTCAAGACGCGGGCAATGCCCGCATGCAGGAGATTGCCTCCGCTATTCAACAAGGAGCTGCCGCTTATTTGGCCCGTCAGTACAAGACGATCGCGGCCGTCGGACTGGTGCTGGCGATTCTGATCGCCGTCTTTCTGGACAGCATGTCGGCGGTGGGCTTCGTGCTCGGTGCGGTGCTTTCGGGTGCTTGCGGATTCATCGGCATGAATGTGTCGGTGCGCGCCAATGTGCGCACCGCGCAGGCTGCCACCAAGGGCATTGGCCCGGCGCTGGACGTTGCCTTCAAGGGCGGCGCCATCACCGGCATGCTGGTGGTGGGCTTGGGACTTTTGGGTGTCAGCCTGTTCTTCTGGTTCTTGAGTGGCGGAGAAAAAATTGACGCCCTCACGCTCAAGCCGCTGCTCGGCTTTGCGTTCGGCTCGTCGCTGATCTCGATCTTCGCCCGCTTGGGCGGTGGCATCTTCACCAAAGGCGCCGACGTCGGCGCCGACCTGGTCGGCAAGGTGGAAGCCGGCATCCCTGAGGATGACCCGCGCAACCCGGCAGTTATCGCTGACAACGTCGGTGACAACGTCGGCGACTGCGCCGGCATGGCCGCCGACCTGTTCGAGACCTATGCGGTGACGCTGATCGCCACCATGGCGCTGGGCGCGCTGGTGGTGACGGCCGCCCCGATGGCCGCCATCCTCTACCCGCTGATGCTGGGCGGCGTGTCCATCATCGCCTCCATCATCGGCTGCTACTTTGTCAAGGCCTCGCCGGGCATGAAGAACGTGATGCCGGCGCTCTACAAGGGCTTGGCCGTGGCCGGCGTCCTGTCGTTGATCGCCTTCTACTTCGTCACCAATGCGGTGATGCCAGACGACGCGCTCGGCGCAGGCACGCGCATGCGCTTGTTCGGCGCCTGTGCCGTCGGTCTGGTCTTGACCGCCGCGCTGGTCTGGGTGACAGAGTTCTACACCGGCACCCAGTACTCGCCGGTCAAACATATTGCGCAGGCCTCGACCACCGGCCATGGCACCAACATCATTGCCGGCCTGGGCGTGTCCATGCGCTCAACCGCCTGGCCCGTGCTGTTTGTCTGCCTGGCGATCTTGGCGTCCTACCAACTCGGCGGCCTCTACGGCATCGCCACGGCTGCCACCTCGATGCTGAGCATGGCCGGCATCGTGGTGGCCCTGGACGCCTACGGCCCGATCACCGACAACGCCGGCGGCATTGCCGAAATGGCCGAATTGCCCGCCAGCGTGCGGGACGTGACCGATCCGCTGGACGCCGTCGGCAACACCACCAAGGCCGTCACCAAGGGCTATGCGATTGGTTCGGCCGGTCTGGCCGCGTTGGTTTTGTTCGCCGACTACACCCATTCGCTCGAAGCGCGCGGCATGCATGTGTCGTTTGATCTGAGCGACCCCAAGGTGATCGTCGGCCTCTTCATCGGCGGCCTGATCCCCTATCTGTTTGGTGCGATGGCGATGGAAGCCGTGGGCCGCGCAGCCGGCTCCGTGGTGGTGGAAGTGCGCCGCCAGTTCGCCGACGGCCTGATCATGTCCGGCAAGCGCAAGCCCGACTACAGCGCCGCCGTCGACATGCTGACCAGCGCTGCGATCAAAGAAATGATCGTCCCTTCGCTGCTGCCGGTGATCGTGCCTGTGCTGGTGGGCCTCTTGCTCGGCCCCGCAGCTTTGGGGGGCTTGCTTATGGGCACCATCGTCACCGGCCTGTTCGTGGCGATCTCGATGTGTACCGGCGGCGGCGCATGGGATAACGCCAAAAAGTACATTGAAGACGGCCATCATGGCGGCAAGGGCTCTGAAGCCCACAAAGCTGCCGTCACCGGCGATACGGTGGGCGACCCCTACAAGGACACCGCCGGCCCGGCCGTCAACCCGCTGATCAAGATCATCAATATCGTCGCGCTCTTGATCGTGCCCTTGCTGCCAATGCAGCTGACATCGGCCACGGCGTCTGCAACGCAGCACGCGGCGGAACCAGTGCCGGTGGTGTCGACCCTAGCCACGCCAGGAACACCTGACCTTGGCAGCATGGCAGCGTCTGAGCCGATGAAGGCGGCCTCGCAGCCCTGATCACCAAGATCACCCATGGGCCGATTGCGGCCCAGCATCACAACAGCCCGACCGACGTTGCAACAGTCGCGGGCTTTTTTTTGCCGGCGTTCCACGAAGTAGCGCGGGTATTCCCCAGCGGCAGCAGGCGGGGCAATTCGGCATGATTCAGATGCACCCAAACGGGGCGTTATGTCGAGGAGCCCTGACCGGCGCCCCGCAGGCAAATAAAGGGGAGATGTCATGCATGCAAAGAATCCGATTTTGAGTGTTATCGGCCTATTGGCCCTCAGCGGCTGCGGCATCTTGCCGCCACCCTACGTCCACGGCGACGCGAAAGTCGATCCCGACTACACCACCGGCTCCAACTTAGGCCGCCGTGGACCTGCCGGGCCTTCAATGACCAAGATGGTTAACAAAGACGATGTGGAACGTGAAGCTCAGGCACTCACGGCAAGACAGGCAGCGACCTTGGGTGGCAAAAGCAACTAGAGGCCGACCAAGCAAGCACGGAGATGAAACAGCCCGTAAGTGGGCTGTTTTCGCTTTGAGCGCGGCTCGGCGCCGGTCACAATAGACGCTAGGCAACGGGAGTTTTAAATCAGCCATGACGACGAACACAGCGATCTCACGGCACGGCCTGGAGCGGCGGCGTTCGCAGCTGAGCGATTTGCGTCGCTATTTGGCGGCTCAGGAGCATGAATTCGAAACCCTGCGTTTGAAGGTGCAGGGTTTTGTGAGCCGCTATGTGGACACATTAGGTGAATCCTATCTAGAGTTGGACGCGCTGGAGTCGCAGCTCCACAGTACCACCAGCGGCTTGGCCGAGGCGCTGCGCAACAGCGGCATCGAGGCACGCTCACCACTGGCTCCGCAAGCCACCGCCCTGCCCGTCTTGCCACAGCTCCCGCCCAGCGCTGCGCTGCCACCTGAGCCCCAAAGTGGCTTGGTCGAGATGGCGCCGCCGACGCTGAAGACGCTTTACCGCCGCGCGGCCATGCGCCTGCACCCCGACTTTGCAGGCAATGAACTTGACCGCCGCGCGCGAGAACAAAGCATGATGTTGGTCAACGAGGCCTACGCCGCCTCTGACCGTGCGAAGTTGGAAGTCTTGCTTTTGGCTGCAGGCGAAGATCCAGTGCGTGTCAGCGGCGGCAATGCCGATGCGCTGCGGAGCTGGTTGAGCCGGTGCGAGCAACTGGTACAAGGACGCTTGCGCGTGGTTCAAGCGCATATGGCATTGCTGACCGTGCACCCCATGCACCGGCTTTGGATCGCGATCGCGCAAGCTGAACTGAAGGGACTGGATCCCTTGAGCGTGATGGCCAACCGGCTACGCAGCCAAATCGGCGAGCGTCGCCAAGAACTTTATATCGGCCAGCGCTTGCTGCCGCAATCGAGCCTGGCGCAGGCCTTCTTGCATCGACGCATTGAACGCATGGGGGCGGCCGCTAGCGCCAGTTAGAGCCCAAGCCAGAGCCAATCAAGGCTTTGTTTGGCCGGCAACCCAGCCCAGCACTTGATTCAATATCTCATCGCTCGCTTCGCTGAAGGCCCGAACCGCCCCTACAGCATCAGCGCTCGGACTGGCTTTGATCAACTCAAATGTCTGCGTTGATCCCCAGCCTTCGCCCAAACGAGCCCTCAGGCTAACACTGACTGCGGCCTGCGTAGGCGAGCTGAAGCGTTGCTCAAACTCCACCAACTCCAAACGCAGCACGACAGGCTTGCTGCTGGCGTCGCGCGTGTTCACGGCCAGCTTTTGTCGCAACCGCTCACTCAACAACACGGCCGGCGGCGCCGCCCAGCGGCTGTCGCGGTAAATGTGGGTTTGGAACTCATTTTGGTAGACCAAGCGGTAAGCGATGCCCGTGCTGGCCAACCAAGGCGGGGTCGTCATTTCGCTCAACTGGAGTTCGGGCAGCGGCCCTACAACCTTGTTTGAAATTGGCCCCAGATCGAACAAGACCGGCGCTACAGGTCTAGTGCCGCTCAAGGCGCAAGCACTCAGAAAATAGGCCGCCGCCGCCAGCATCAAGGCTTCCAATAGTCCACGTCTCATTTGCTTGCCCCTCTTGCCGATTCGTCAAAGCCCACTTCGCCCGGCCCGGCGGGCGTCAGCGGTGGGCCAAAAAGAAAACTCTGCGGCTGTTCTCCAATTTGGCTGACCGTGCGCTCGATTGCCCGCCCGCTCTGACTCCAGACATCCACCAAGGACTGACTGCGAGGCCCTCTATTCGCGCCAACAAGGGCCATGTCCAGGCGCTGCGCCGTCTGCTGCACCTGCGCCGAGGCTAGGCCGATGCGATCAAGCAATTCGGCACGTTGACGCAACTCCTGAGCCAACAAGGTCGATTCCGCAGCCAAAACATCGACCCGCTGCAGCGTGGTGCCGGCACCTTCGACCAATTTAATGGTCTGTGCCGCCAAGGCCGGCAGCGCATCAGCCGTGGGTGTCAAGGCCTTACTCAAGCCCGCAACCTGATTTGCGGCCTCGCTAAACTGGCTTAGGCTGCGACTGAATGCTTGCTGGTTGGCATCGCCCAGCAAAGTGTTGACTCGCACGGCCGCTTCACTGACACGCTCGAGCAGCTGTGGCCCGGCACTGCTGAGCCGGTCCAACATCGAAGCCTGCAACTCGATCGGCGCGGCCCCCGCCACCAGCAAGGGTGAACCTTGTGCGCCATCGGGTTCAGACAAATCTATGTAGCTCAGGCCCGTGATGCCTTGGTAAGCCAGCCTAGCCACGGTGGCCTGAGTCAAGGGCGCCGTCTTGGCAACCCGTATGCCAATCAAAATCCTTTGGCTATCACCTTGGTCAAATCCAATCGACTCAACCTTGCCGACCAAGACGCCACGCAGTTTCACCGGCGCCTTGAGATTCAAGCCCGACACGCCGCTGCGCGCAACGATGGTGAAGTCATTCTTTTCACCTTGATCGCCTTGAAACCAAGCCGCCACCAAGGCGAGCACACCACCTAAAAAGAGAATAAAGATGCCGGTGGCCAGGGCATGTGCGCGATTTTCCATTGGCTTCAATGCTCCATCTACTTTGCGTCGGCCGCTACCGACGCAGTCAAAGGCCCTTGGCGCAGGCTGTTGCGATAACTCTGAATGTAATCTTCATTGCACTGGCCAGCATGGCCGAGAAAGAAGTCCTGGATAAAAGCGTGCGGCTGTTTGGCGACTTCGCTTAGAGGCCCAATGCCGACTAAACGCCGGTCGGCCAGCACCGCCACACGGTCCGCCAGGGCGAACAAGGTATCTACATCATGCGTAACCATCACCACCGTCAAGCTCATCTCGCTACGCAGATCTTCGATCAGGCGCACAAAACGCTTGCTGCTGGCGGGGTCCAAACCGGCAGTCGGCTCATCCAGGAACAACAAGACTGGATCTAATATCAAGGCGCGCGCCAAGGCCACCCGTTTGATCATGCCGCCGGACAGTTCCGCAGGTTTCTTCAAGGCATCGGCGGGGCTCAAGCCAACCTGACTCAGCTTGAGCAAGACCAACTCGGAAATCAATCGCTTCGGGACATCCTTCAGTTCGCGCAGCGGCAAGGCGATGTTGTCAAACACGGTCAGCGCGGAAAAAAGGGCCCCTTGCTGAAACAGCACACCCCAACGATTGCGCACCCGCGCCAGATCCGTAGCGTCGCAGTTGCCTAGCTGATGGCCAAAAATACTGACCGACCCCGCTGCCGGCCGCTGCAGGCCCAGCATCAGTCGTAACAAAGTGGTCTTGCCGCTGCCGGAGCCGCCAATGATGGCCAGTACTTCGCCGGAGTGGACTTCCAAACTGAGGTCTCGATGGATCACCGAACGGCCCAGCACTGTCGTCACGGCGTTCACTTCGATCACCGACTGGGGTCGAAGAGACGCATGCAAGGACGCCATCTAGATACCCACGCTTTGAAAGATGATCGCAAAAGCCGCGTCGGCAATGATGACGGCCGTGATCGAACTAACGACCGAACTTGTCGTGCCCACGGCAAGACTCTCGCTATTGGGTTTGATGCGCAGGCCAAAGTAGCAGGCAACGAATGCAATCAACAAACCGAACACATGGGCCTTGCCCAGGCCCAACCACAAATTGGCCTCGGGCACAGCTGCCGGTATGCCATGCAAAAACTGAACATAATCCAAGCCCAGCGTAGCGCGGGCTGCCACCATGCCGCCAGCCAAGACCATGCAGCTCGTCCACAAGGCCACCAATGGCATTGCAAACCCGAGCGCAAAAATCTTCGGCAAGACCAATCGAATCGTGTGCGATATCCCCATCACCGACAATGCGTCGAGTTCTTGCGTTACGCGCATAACGCCGAGTTGCGCTGTCATCGCCGAGCCGCTCCGCCCAGCAACCAAAATCGCAGCCAACAGAGGCCCCAACTCGCGCCAAACGCTCAAGCCGAGGATGTTGATGACATAGATGTCGGCGCCAAACATGCGCAACTGCCGCGAAGTCAGATACGACAATGTCACCCCCACAAGAAAACCGACCAGCGCTGTGATGCCCATGGCCTGCGCGCCGGTGCGATAGATATTGACGGAAATGTCCCGCCAAGCAATCAGTCCGGGGTGTCTGAGTAAGTGCAAACAGTCAATTGCTAGCTGTCCCAGCAGCCGTGTTCCCTCGACCAAATGCCCTGCCATCAAAAACAGGTCTCCTCCGAAGGCAGCAACACTGGCCGGCAATCGGCCGCGCCGGGTCGCCGGTGGTTTGGGCAGATTCAGCTTTGCGAACATCGCTTGGTGTTCGGGCAACCAATCGACCTCGTCTGCCAAACGCTGGCCCCAAGCGTCCCACAGCAACATGGCCCCGGCATTGTCCAGACGTTGCAGCAAACGAAGATCCCAAACCACACCTTGGCGCCAAAGCGATGCCGCCTCTGCACTCAACGTTTCAAATCGCCCACGCAAGGGCAGCAGGCTCCAATCACCCTCAAGGCGAGCAACAAATGGGCTGCCACTTGCGGGGCCACCCTGCCGAGGTATTTGCAGGATACGCGGCACGCCCGCTGTGCTTTCGCCTTCTGCCGTTTCGACCAAAGCCATTGTGTCAATACTCAGTTTTGACTAAATAGCAGCATAGCCTTGATGCAAGCAATTCGAGAGTCCGAAAAGCAAAAAGCCCCCAAACTCTTTCGAGCTGGGGGCATTGCTTGATATTAGCCTGACGATGACCTACTTTCACACGGG
>NZ_JAJIRQ010000030.1 GCF_025717605.1 Paucibacter sp. TC2R-5
ACCGGACGGGCTCATTCAAGATGGGTTCACTGGACGCATACGCCCTGGCTGCTCGAGCCGCGCTTAAAGCAGCGGACCGTTGGAGCGGTTGTTCTCCTCGTCCTCGATCAACTTGCGCTCAAGCAAGGCTTGCTGCAACTCACTCGGTTTGCCGGTCATACCAGCGCCAATCTTGTTGGCATCACCCTGGACAAGCAAGTTTTCGCTTGGGGCTGCCAACAAGTCATTCAGCGCCAGTGAGGGCTTGCTGGGCGCCTCGCTTGGGCTGACGTCCTTGGCGAACCAGACGTCAGCCATTTGATGCGTCGCCCCGTCACTCGTCTTGTAGCCAGAAACCAAGCCGATCAAGTTGCCGTTATCAACGGCTGTGCTTGATTTGGCGTGCAGATCCAACTCGGTAATCCCCAGATCCGCAAGCGTCTTCAACTCGCCAGCGTCCGTCTTGCCGTCGTGGTTAGCGTCAACCCAAACCCTGAGCTTGCCGAAATTGGCATCATGCGCATCGAGCTTACCGTCGTGGTTGCTGTCCTCAGCGGCCATGGCCAAATAGCCGTTAGCTGCATGCTTGCCCAGACCCAGTTGCGTTCCGGACCCGAACAACTCGGCACCGCTATTGATCACACCATCGCCATTGCGGTCCATTGCCAGCAAACCGTCACCGCCAGAGGCCCACCCAGACTTGTGTGCAGTCCCGGTGGCATTCAGGTCGAAATGCACACCCTCGGCCGCGGACAAGGTCTGGATGCCATTGCCGTCCAAATCCAGCATGATTGGCGTCGTCAGGAACAACGCGTCGAGCTGGGTGCCGGACATCACGCCCATCGCGGCAGTGTTGGCCACCAAAGCAGTGGACTGAGTCATATTCAGCTTAGCTATGTCCGCCACTTCAAAGCCAGCCACTTGCTCAGTCGTAAACGCAGTCAGTTGATCCGTCGTAAGACCCGCAATTTGTGATGTCGTGAGGGACATGATGTCGGCCGAACCCAAATGTACAAAGTTAGCGGTCGATAGTGCGCCCAACTGCGCGGTAGACATCGCCATAACCTGGCCAGTGCTAAGTATCGCGATGTCATCGGTCTGAAGTCCTTTCATCTGACCTGTTGTCAAGGAGCCGAATTGCTGAGTGCTCAACGAACCTACTTGGCTGGCTGTCATGGCTTGGATCTGATCACTGGCCAGAGCCCTCAAAGTTGAGATACCTAGAGCGCGGAAGTCCTCGGTTCCGATGCCGCCGAAGTCAGCGGTGTCGATACCCACTATCTGCGAACTGCTCAGCACCCCAAACTGAACATTAGTCAAGGCCCCAATCTGCCCCGAAGTCATGGCCGATATCTGTCCTGAGCTCAAAGCACCAAATGCGGAGGTCGTCAGTGCGTTCAAATCGGCCGTCTCGAGCACCGCCATCTGCGCGGTCCCCAAGCCCGTCACCTGAGCAGAGTTCAATGTTCCCACTTCTGCCGTGGTCAGCGCTTGTACATTGGCCGAGCTCAAGGCGCCCAACTGTGCAGGGGTGAAGGCGCGGATGCCCGCAGTGCCCAGCGCGACCACATCTTCGCTGGTCATGGTGGCGACCTGCGCGGTGGCGATCGCNAAGGCGCTCAGCTGTGCAGGGGTGAAGGCGCGGATGCCCGCCGTGCCCAGCGCGACCACATCTTCGCTGGTCATGGTGGCGACCTGCGCGGTGGCGATCGCGGCCACTTGGGTCGCGCTCAGCACGCCGATCTGGCTGCTGGTCAAGGCGTTCAAATCATCGCTGCCCAGACCTGCCACTTGGGCTGTACCCAGATTGGCCACTTGAGCGCTGCTCAAGGCACCGATCTG
>NZ_JAJIRQ010000031.1 GCF_025717605.1 Paucibacter sp. TC2R-5
TTGAAAAAGTCCTCACCTCGATTAGCTCGAATGCCGTACAATTAACGCGTTAGCAAATCGAATCTTGGAGGGCACCGAGATGATGGGACGACAAGCGAGTGGGCAAGATCGGTTGCTCTACTCGTTCAGCCTCGAAGACCACATTCCCCAGAATCATCTGCTGCGCGGCATTGACCGCTGCCTCGACTTTGCTGGCCGCGGGAGCACTTGGCCGAGCACTACAGCCAGATCGGCCGCCCGTTTATTGACTCCGAGTTGATGCTTCGTATGCTGGTCGTCGGGTACTGCTACGGCATCCGCTCCGAGCGCCGCCTGTGCGAGGAGCTGCACCTCAACTTGGCCTACCGTTGGTTCTGCCGCTTGAGCCTGGAAGACGCCGCTCCCGATCACTCCACCTTCTCGAAGAACCGCCATGGGCGCTTCCGCGACAGCGGCGTGTTCCGCTGGCTGTTCGATGAGGTCGTGCGGCGCTGCATGGCAGCCGGCCTCGTCAAGGCCGAGGGCTTTGCTGTTGATGCGAGCATCGTGGCGGCCGATGCCAGCAGCCAGCGCGGTGTGCCCGGCACCGAGTCCGTTGACTGGAAAGATCCGGCGCTATGCACCCGCGCCGTGCGCGAGTACCTGCAGGAATTGGACGACGAAGCCCTTGGCAAGGTGCTGCCCAAGAAGATTTCGCTGACCGACCCACAAGCGAGTTGGACGGCGGCAACGGGCGGCCCCGCGTTCTTCGCCTATTCGACGAACTACCTCATCGATGCCGAGCACGGCGTGATCATGGACGTCCAGGCCACGCCGGCCCACCGCACTGCCGAAGTCGAGTCAACCAAACTGATGGTCGATCGCGTGCAGGAGCAGTTCGGCCTCAAGCCCGAGCGACTGATTGGCGACACCGCCTACGGCACGGCGCCCATGCTGAGTTGGATGGTGGACGAAAAAGGTATCGAACCCCATGTGCCTGTCTGGGATCGCACGCAGCGCGATGACGACACGCTCTCAAGCAACGAGTTCACTTGGGACGAGCAGGCCAATGAATACACCTGCCCACAAGGCCGCCCGCTGCGCAGCCAGTGGCGAGTCTTCAAGATTGAACGCAGTCACATCACCAAGGCTGACACGGTGATCTATCGCGCCAGCCAACAAGATTGCTCAAACTGTTCCGAGAAGCAGCGCTGCTGCCCCAACACTCCTATGCGCAAGATCGCTCGCAGCGTTCACGAAGCCGCCCGAAATGTAGCGCGCAAGATTGCCACCACCGAGCAGTACGGGCGCTCGCGCTGCCAACGCAAGAAAGTGGAAATGTTGTTTGCCCACCTGAAGCGAATCCTGCGATTGGATCGGTTGCGCCTGCGAGGTCTCAGTGGCGCGATGGACGAGTTCACGATGGCTGCGGTAGTGCAGAACTTGCGTCGTTTGGCGATGCGGGTGCCGCAAGGCCCACCGCCACAAGGCACTGGTGCGCCTGCTTGAGGCGAAACCCCACCGACTAACCTCAAAACCGGGTCGAAAGACCTGGTTCAGACGAAGAAAAGGAGAGTTGCGCGCTTTCGCCTTCGCGTTGCCAGCAGCCCGCTCGTGCCGATCAACGACTTTTTCAACAGAATAG
>NZ_JAJIRQ010000032.1 GCF_025717605.1 Paucibacter sp. TC2R-5
TTTACCCAAAAAAAATATACATGTGTCGGGCCTAGTAGATGGTGAGAAGCCATTTTACAAGTTGTCCTACGTGTCGTTTCTCGTTGTTGCATTGGCATTGATGCTTGCAAACATCTATATAGGACCTGTATCAAGCCCAGATACCGGAACATTTTCTGCGTGGGCTGATTCTATGATTTTGCATAACTTCAACTGGATTGAATTTTCCTCTAGAAATCCACGCGATGATACACCAATATACTTTTATCTCTTGCCAATTACATTATTCGCTCTTGCAAAAATAATATCAATTTCGCAGTGGAAGTTTATAGTTTTTTTAATAAATATTGCGCTAATCCCTGTTATTTTATGCTTGACTAGGCGCCTGTTTCAGGTTTGCGGTACTCGCCCACTGTTGATTGGTGTCGCTCCAATTTTATTTCTTCTCTCTAGTGATTTTCTGCTTTGGCCGCGCTACATTTTAACTGATACGATTTATGTGGCATTAATGCTTTTTGCTACCTATTGGGTCGCTGAATACGCCGGAAAAACCAGCTTAAGAATAAATCTTGTATTTGTATTTTTAGTGCTTTCCTTGTTGCTTTCTAGGCCATCATCGCCGCCCGTGGTGATGATTTTGGTATTTAGCTATATTTGCCCGCGGTTTTTTTATCAAAAAAATTTCGAGGGAAGAATCTATGCGTACTTGGCGGGTGGTGTCATCACGTTATTTGGAATTATTTCTAGCTTGGTGATGATGCATATCGATAGTGGGAGTTCTGTTGCGCAAGTGAATATTATTGTCGAGATGGTGAAAAAAGGCCTAATTATTCACGACAGGCCAGAAACTTGGATTGCATTTTCCGGAAGTTTTTCTTCAGCATTCCTTATTTTTTCAACCAGATTCGTATATTTTTTTTCACCTGTTGCTGACTCGCACTCGGTTGTTCATAATTTATTCAATTTAGCTTTTTTTTCTGTGGCATTTATTAGTATTGCACTGGGCGAATATTTCGGTAAATTTCTCAATCTCGCGACAGAAGTAAATAGGGTGAAGGGTATGCTAATGCTGCTGATTGTCAGTGTGGCGATTTACCATAGTATTACTTTGATAGATTATGATTGGCGGTATAGATATCCTGTGGTTTCTCTTTTCATCGCTCTCGTCGTTTTGGAGTTGAATTCTGTCTATTGTTATTTTTTTCCCCTTGAAGAAAATTTTAATAAATACATATAGCAGCTGCGAGGACTACTGCTCCGACTTATATTTCTTTAATACTCCAGTAAATGTTGACTAGAGAAAATGTATGAAATCCACGTGCATAGCTATTTATCAGCTTTTCATATTCGGTTTGTACAGTGCTTGCATATTCTCTGTAAGTGGTTCCATGATATGGGGTCATGCACCAGGCCATCAGAATAACTAGCCGCATGTCTTTATTAATAAA
>NZ_JAJIRQ010000033.1 GCF_025717605.1 Paucibacter sp. TC2R-5
ATTCGCTCGCTTCAGACCAAAGGTGTTGAATACACACAGTGGGACTGGAGGAAAACTTCAAGCCGGCGAGGCGTGGCCGAAGATTTCAATTTGAGAGCAAAACAAATTTTGGAAGAAATCGTTCTAAATAGGCCGCACATCACAACAGGCCAGGCAAACAAAGAGCTGAATGTTCGATTGGAAAAAGAATTCTCAAAGGGGAAGTAGGCGAATAGCACATNGAATAGCACATGAATAAATAAATTATTTAAAACTATGGCAAAAAATATTTCTGGCGAAAGCTCAAAAAGCGAGACCAAGTTAACCATCTCGGAAGAACTAACCCGAGGATGGATGAAGCTGATAGACAAATTCAAAAAGAAGGCTGCCGCACTGGGTAAGCTGTATGCAACTCAGGATGTCCGAGAGATTGGTAGGCATCATACATATTATTCCGGACAGCGCACTGAGTTGGACTACTCCAAATATGTAATTTACCTATACCCAACGCACAGTTGGAAAGTTCCACTGGTCTATTCTGTAGGGCTGGGGTGCGATCACAATGCCGGGGTCATCAAAGGATTTACTGTAACGACTACCCCTAAATCCATAGATACGATTCGACTCTATCGGCGATGTGTGCTTCCAAAGTCAATATGGTTGCCAACTAAACTGTGTCATTTGGCCCAGCGATGGGATGTATTCGGACTGGAGGAAATTGTTGCCGTTGACAACGGCATGGACCTAATTTCAAATTGCATGGCGATTGTCTTCATGTTCTGTGGCGTAATTGTTTTGCGTATGCCGCCCAAACGAGGCGACTTAAAGGGAACCATAGAAAGAACTCAGCAGACAATTGAAACACGATACATAAGTAGTCTGGCCGGATATGTCTCCCCTGAACATGCTGGGTTGAATGAGAAATTCAGCAAAGTCCGACAAAGAGCCATGAGGGATGCCAAGTACACCGTCGCAGATTTTGAGGAAAAACTGGCGGAGTTCTGTG
>NZ_JAJIRQ010000034.1 GCF_025717605.1 Paucibacter sp. TC2R-5
TGCCAGCCAGCTCGCGGCGCTGCAACTCGTCCAGCGCGTCGCGCACCAGCTCGGGCCGGCTCTTGAGCAGCTTGATGACGACTTGCTCGATGGCCTGAGATGATGGGGCAGGCGGGGCTAACTTGGCTGTCTCGCCGGTCTGCGCGATGGCCGCGCCGGCCGGCAGTGCCAAGCTCAGCGCCACCAGCAAGGGCGCGCTCAGCCTGCGCGCGGCAGGGCTTGTTGAAAGTGAAAGCATGGCAGCTCCTGGCTGGCAAGGGTTGTCTGGGATGGATGGGCCGGCTGCCGGCCCTGAGCTTCAGCCGAACTTGCGGCGGCGCCAAGCCAGCAGCCCCAGCCCAGCCAACAGCAAGGCATAGGTCTCGGGCTCGGGCACCGGGGCGGCCATCACCCGGATTTCGCCGCTCGTGTAGAGCTGGCTGTAGTCCAGCTGCGTCCCCGCCGCGAGCTTGAAGCCGGTGGCATCGATGTCGGCGAAAGTGCCGGTCAGCGTGCCCCAGTCCAGCAGGTCGAAGCTCTGGCCTTTTTGCGCCACGAAGCCATTCCAGGACGTCAGCTTGAGCGTGCCGTTCAGGCTCAGATTGCCGGCCACGATGTACTTGTCGAAGCTGCTGTTCTTGAACGCCTCATCGCTGCCGCAGCGCAAGGTGCAGGCGGTGATGCCGCCAATCTCGGCCAGGTAGGTGCTGCTGTCGCCGAACTCCACATCGCCCTCATCGCTGCCCAGGCCCGGCGATGCGCCCACCGTCAGCGTGCCTTCGAAACGCTTGGCACCCGCCCCGCTGAACTTGGCGCCGGTGCGCTGCTGAACGGTGCCGAAGAAGGTCGCGACCGAGCCGGTTGACACGCGCAATTCGGCGCCGTTTTGCACATCCACATTGCCGTAGAAGGTGCTGTTGCTATTGCCCGAAAGAATGATCTGGCTGGCAGCGGTACTGAG
>NZ_JAJIRQ010000035.1:0-572 GCF_025717605.1 Paucibacter sp. TC2R-5
TCTACGACTTCGGGCACCACGACGCGCCACGAAGCCCAAGCTGTAGGTCACGCAACTGCCATTCAGCCCGCTATCGAAGAGGCGATTTCAAAGAATCAGGACAAATTTGACATAAACAAGCTCCTCGCAGGCACAAAGATTGATGGAACAGACTGAATATCACCGTCCCTTTCAGTCTCTATTAATAAGTCATGTGGCGACTGCATTGGAAGAAGTGCGAGCGGGAGGATCCAGCCAGGGAATACTGCTTATTGGCGGATCAGGAACAGGCAAAACTCATGCCTTCGATTTGATCGCGGGGTCTTTTGAGAGGAAGCTTCTGGATGGCCAGATGCTCACGCCGTGTGTCCGCATTGAAATGCCCCTGAATCCAACGCCAAAAAATATCGTAATTGCAGCATTGAAGCCTCTGGGTGGCGTATATACGTCGGGCGGCCACAGTACCCCTGAGACACAGCTTCGCGACGCATTTGATTGCCACCAGGTAAAGGTCGTGCTCTTGGAGGAGTTTCACAATGCGCTACTGTCCGGAACTACTGCTGTCCGTAATCAAGTACTCAAGTTTGTAAAAG
>NZ_JAJIRQ010000035.1:585-792 GCF_025717605.1 Paucibacter sp. TC2R-5
CTCAAGTTTGTAAAAGACTTATGGAACTGCTCACCTGGTCACACTGCAAAAGACTGGACAAAGTTTGAGCGCCGCACCGAGTACCGTCCATTGGTCATTGTGATCTCAGGTACCGATCAGTTAGAGCCTTCCTTTCATCCCCAGAGTGAATTAGGTAGCCGATTCCCTTGCAGAATAAAAGCAACCAAGTTTGCATTTGTGCCCCCG
>NZ_JAJIRQ010000036.1 GCF_025717605.1 Paucibacter sp. TC2R-5
CTGAGGTGGGCGAGTTTGCGGAGCGGGTTATGCAGCGGTCTTGGCCCAGTCCAACAATACGTGCATCTTCATCGTCGGCGAGTCTTGAACCATGGGCTTGACACCCGTGAGGATGAAACTGTCCATGCCCTGTATTGCACCGCATCTTCGAACTGCGCATTAAGGAAGCAATGCAGCGGTCACTGTTCGGCGATACGAAACTAGCGACGGCACCGCTGGACCGCATTGCGCAACACTGCGACATCTTGGAAACCGGCAACGACTCCTACCGCTTCAAACAGCGCAAAAATGACATCAAAACCGACCAAGCAACTGGAAACTGTTGGAAGCTTCTTGTCAATATCACGCTTCATCTTTCTGCTTGTCTATAGTCGCATGAAAAGCAAAAAAGAAATTCAAATCAATTGACGGAATAGGCAACGGCCACCACCCCTCCTTCGAGCCTGGGAAATAATGACGCAATATTGCCACAAGGTTATGGCAGGAATTTACATGCTCTCTTGCCATGATGAAATCATAATCTATCCCCTTTTTCAAAGAATTTTTTCGAGGGCCTAGTTGCCGCCCCAACCGCCACGCGAGACCTGGATCCGTTGGAATAAGAACTGATAGAACTCCACCATGCTTCAGGACCCTCTGCCACTCCTTAAGTACGAGGTGCGGTTGGTAGATGTGCTCAAGTACATGAGTCGCAACAAGCCTGTCGAACGCATTGTCTGAGTACGATAGTACACCGCCAGATTGCACCTCAAAGCCAAGCCTACCACTGA
>NZ_JAJIRQ010000037.1 GCF_025717605.1 Paucibacter sp. TC2R-5
ATGGGCAATACTGCAGCGGGTTCAATCATCCTGACACCAACTTCTGGCGCCGCATCGATTACTTGGGCCATCACATCATCAGGCATGCCATCAGCTGTTTCCACCGCTTTAGCTAAGAACAACTGATACATCTATTCACGCAGGTATTCGCCCGGTAACTTGAAGCGAGGCAAGGAACTCCAACACCTCCACCGAGCCAAACCAAGCCCCCAAAAGCGCCCTCACCGGCGCTTTTTTTATGTGCGCCCAGCTTGGGCGCACTCTTGGCGGTGCAAGTCCTCCCGGCAGTTGTCCACGACGAACGAAGTGCAAGCGCAACTGCATGAGGGCGCCCGAGTGTGGGGAGTAAGCGTGGAGCGAGAAGTCAGCAGAGGCCGTAGTAGCTGGTGCATGCCGATTCCAAGGCGAATGCCTGCCAGTTTCTGGCTGAGTAAGCTGGAGCTGACAGAAAACGTCACATTGGCACCCCGCCGACCGAATTGCGCCCATTGAAGTGCCCATTTTTGTCAGTTGCAGGGCGCGCCCACCGCGTCAAGCGTGAGAAAGCACACGGAAACTCGGGTAAAAATACCTGGCATGACCCCTGCGTTCAGGAGGGGTGCCTCTACCCCTTTTAACACCGCATCTCCAGGAGTCTCATCATGAACATGAAGCGCGTACAACAAGGTTTCACCCTGA
>NZ_JAJIRQ010000038.1 GCF_025717605.1 Paucibacter sp. TC2R-5
GGCGCCTTCTTGCTGCCGGTTGAAGACGTGTTCTCGATCTCTGGTCGCGGCACCGTGGTGACAGGTCGTATCGAGCGCGGCATCATCAAGGTCGGCGAAGAAATCGAAATCGTCGGTATCCGTGATGTCCAGAAGACAACCGTGACCGGCGTGGAAATGTTCCGCAAGTTGCTCGACCAAGGTCAAGCTGGTGACAACGTCGGCATCTTGCTGCGCGGCACCAAGCGTGAAGATGTTGAGCGCGGCCAAGTGCTGAGCAAGCCAGGTTCGATCAAGCCACACACCCACTTCACGGCTGAGGTGTATGTCTTGTCGAAGGAAGAGGGCGGCCGTCACACGCCGTTCTTCAACAACTACCGTCCACAGTTCTACTTCCGTACAACTGACGTGACCGGTGCTGTTGAGCTGCCAGCGGACAAGGAAATGGTTATGCCTGGCGACAACGTCGGCATGACGATCAAGCTGATCGCTCCGATCGCGATGGAAACTGGTCTGCGCTTCGCGATTCGCGAAGGTGGCCGTACCGTTGGTTCGGGCGTGGTTGCTACGATCATCGC
>NZ_JAJIRQ010000039.1 GCF_025717605.1 Paucibacter sp. TC2R-5
CTATGCGCCGCTGGCGATGTTCAAGCTGATGCTGCTGGGCCAGTGGCACGGCCTGTCGGACACGCAGTTGGAGCATGCCCTGAAGGTTCGACTGGATTTCATGGTGTTCACCGGTTTCGAGCCCGGAGACGGCAGCTTCCCCGACGCCACCACCATCTGCCGCTTCCGCAACCGACTGGTGACGGCCAAGCTTGACCAAGTGCTGCTGCGCCGGGTCAATGTGCAACTTGAAGGCCAGGGGCTCAAGGTGGCCGGCAGCCGCGGCGCCATCATCGACGCCACGATCATCGAGAGCGCGGCTCGGCCGAATCAACACATCGAGGTCGATGAGGACGGCCAGGCCGATGTGGTGGACAGTGCAGACGACGAAGCCCGCTGGGTCAAGAAAGGCAAGGACGCCTTCTTCGGCTATCGCGGCTACAGCGCGGTAGACACGGAAGATGGTTATGTCGAGCACATCGAAGTCCACCCCGCCAACCAAGCCGAAGTC
>NZ_JAJIRQ010000004.1:0-575642 GCF_025717605.1 Paucibacter sp. TC2R-5
GAGGTGGGCGAGTTTGCGGAGCGGGTTATGCAGCGGTCTCGTGGCAGAGGAAGCAATCCCGAAGGTCAGCGCCGTAGCAACTCCCGTGCTGCTGATTGAACTGCTGGTGCAGGGCCTGATTGCAGGCGCGGGCACGCTCTACACCTACTCCAAGATGGTGGCCTTGCTGGGCCCGGCGCGAGCCGCGGTGTTTCCGGCATTGGCGCCCGGTATTGCCGCCTTCCTGGCCTGGCCGGTGCTGGGGCAAATGCCCTCACGCATCGAGTTCGCGGGCTTGTTGATCGCCGTGATGGGTTTGTTGATCACCGTCACGGCAGGCGGCTTGGTGCGCGCGCGCTGACTGCGCTGCGCATTGCATTGCATCCCACTGTTTCTATTACATCGACCCGAAAAAGAGGATTTGAAAATGTCTAGCTTGCAAGAACAATTGGCCGACTATCAGACCGCCTTCAAACAACGCGCCCCCACCGAACGGGTCGCAATGATGGAGGCCGCTACTGCGCAGCTGCGTGCCAGCGGCATCGAGTCAGCAGCCTTGAGCGTTGGCGCCCAACTGCCGGCCTTGAGCCTGCCCGATGCGAGCGGAAACCCCGTTGATCTCAGGGCGCTGAACGCCGCTGGGCCGCTGGTGATCGTGTTCTATCGAGGCGCTTGGTGCCCGTACTGCAATTTGGAACTGCGCGAGTGGCAGCGCCTGCTGTCGCAGGTTCAAGCGCTGGGGGCCACACTGGTGGCCATCTCACCGCAGACGCCGGACAACTCGCTCTCGACCAGCGAAAAGAATGCGCTGGCCTTCCCGGTGCTGAGTGACAGCAGCCTGGCGGCGGCCAAGGCTTTCGGCATCATGTTCACTTTGAGCCCCGACTTGGTCGAACTCTACGCCGCCGCCGGCAATGACCTGCCTCGCTTGAACGGCAACGGTCAATGGGCACTGCCCATTCCTGCGACCTTCGTGATCGACCGGGCGGGTCTGCTCAGCTATGCGCATGTCGAGGCGGACTACCGGCAGCGGGCTGAGCCACAGGCCGTGCTGGACCAGCTGAGACTGGCCATCTCGAATTGAACGCGGCCGCTCCTCGGTTGATTCGTTGATTCGATAGCGAACTTGCCAGGCTTGCCAACTCACAGCGCATGCCGTCCCAGCACCGTCGCAACCCGTGCTTGCAGTGCCGGCACGACTTCTTGCTCGAACCAGGGGTTCGCCTTGAGCCAGATATTGTTGCGCGGGCTGGGGTGCGGCAGGGGCAGCAGTTGCGGCCAGTGCTTGCGCCAGTTGCGCACGGTTTCGGTCAACGTTGCTCCGGCTTTCTGCGGCAGATGCCAATCAATTGCGTACTGCCCAATCACCAACAGCAATTCAAGCTGGGGCATGGCGGCAAGCAGCGGTGCGCGCCACTGTGGCGCGCATTCCTTGCGGGGTGGCAAGTCTCCCGACTTGCCCGTGCCGGGGTAGCAAAATCCCATCGGCAGGATGGCTACTTGAGCCGGGTCGTAAAAGACGCTGGCGTCAACCCCCATCCAGTTGCGCAGGCGCGCCCCGCTGGCGTCGTCAAAAGGCAGACCGCTGGCGTGCACCTTGCGTCCGGGCGCTTGACCCGCCACCAGGATGCGAGCGCCAGCGGCGACCTGCAAGATCGGCCGCACACCGTCTGCCAAATGCGCCGCGCACAAGGTGCAGCTGCGCACTTCGCGCAAGAGCGCGGGGAGCTGAGCTGTCGCAGGCCTGGGCATTTGCGTGAGCAGTTCTGCGCGGATCAATCGACGAACTTACAGTTCAGACGGGCTGAGGTTGACGATCTTTTTCCAGTTGTCATCACCATGCTTGATACGGCCCGGCACGTCTTTGAGCCAGATGGCGCGAACCTTGCTGTCCAGGTTGAGGTAGAGCTTGCCGTCCACGATGTCGAACTGCTCAGGGTCTGACACGAACTTCTTGCTGACAGAGGCACCGTAGGCGCAATAGCCACCGTACTGCGGCAAAAACTTGCCGGGATTCGCCAGAAAGGTCTTCTTGTTTTCATCGGTGGCGAACACATAGGTCACGCCGTCGTGTTCAGCGACATGGTTGCCATTGCCGCGCTGCGGCTTTTCCTGACTGAAGTAGGTTGTCAGGTCATAGCCCGAAGCGCCAATGACGTTGTCACGCGGGCCGCCCGCCATGCTCAGGCCGGGCGACAAAAGCGCAACGCTGAACAAAAATCCAAAAACATGTTTCCAAATACTTCGCATGAAATGACTCCAGTGGGGATGTAATTCAACGGATCGGCGCCATCAAGCCGGCTTCAACAGGGTTGAAGCTGGACATGATGCGCTTGAATGACGCGTTTGAATGAAGCGTTTGTGTGATGTTCAGGCCGCCGCGAGCGCAGCGGCCTTGACCAGCGGGAAATCAACATCAGTGGCCGACACATGGTTGAAGTAGTTGGTGAAGATATTGGCTGCCACGGTGGCCACGATTTCCGTGATTTCCGCTTCCTGATAGCCGGCCGCGCGCACAAGTGCCAGGTCCGCATCGGAGATGCGCCCCCGCTCCGCCACGATCACCTTGGCAAAGGTCAAAGCGGCTTTGACTTTGGCGTCGCCGGAATCGCCGCGCAAATTGGCCGCCAGTTCAGGAGCTGCGATGCCAGCGCCTTTGCCCATCAGGGTGTGGGCAGAGGCGCAGTAATCGCATTCGTTTTCACCTGCGGTGACCAAGGCAATTTGTTCACGCAGGGCAGCAGAAATGCTGGTGCCTGAGAGCGCTTCGCTGCCACTCAGATAGAACTGAAGCACGGCCGGCGAGTGGGCGAAGGTCTTGAACAGATTGGGCACCATGCCCAGCTTGGCTTTGACCGCCGCCAGCATTGGCTGGCTTTGTGCGGGGGCGTCGACGGGGTTGAGAGCTGCAATACGCGACATAGGGTTCACCTTGAGATTTGGCTGTTTGTGCGGGTTTGCACAAGACAGACTTTGCCGGGGTGCGCCCTATCATGGGGCACTCAGCGTCTCGCTTTAGCCACCCTCAGTCTTCTTCGCTTGCTCATGGACCGTCTGTCCCTCTTGTTTGATCGCATGAATCTCAATGCCCGGATTTTTCATTCCGGCGCGCTTTGCGGCATTGCCAGCTTCTCCAATGACACGGGGCAATGCATGCTGCATGTTTTGAACCGGGGAGTGGTGCGCGTCAGCAATGCTCGGGCGGAAGAATCATTTGAAATCACGCAGCCCTCGCTGCTGTTCTACCCTGCTTCAAGCCCGCATCGTTTTGAGGTCAATGACGCCAGTGGCGCTGACTTGGTCTGCGCATTCATCGATTTTGGGCCTGGCATGGGTAAGCAGATTTTGCTCGGCATGCCCGAAAAATTGCTGGTACCGCTCGCCGCGATGGCGGGTGTCGAATCCACCCTTGCCTTGTTGTTTGATGAGGCTTTTGCCCAGCGTTCCGGTCGGGCGGCAGGCATCGAGCGCTTGGTCGAGTTCTTCACCATTCTGTTGCTGCGCCACACGCTGGACGCAGGCCTTGTCAACAGCGGCTTGTTGGCGGGGCTTGCCGACGAAAGATTGACCAAGGCCTTGATGGCTATGCAAGCCAGACCCGAGCATGCATGGGCCTTGGAGGAATTGGCTGCGACAGCCCATATGTCGCGCGCCCGCTTCGCCCTGCATTTTCATGCGATTGTCGGCGCTACCCCTTTGGACTATTTGACGGACTGGCGCATCAGCGTGGCGCAAGCGCTGCTCAAGCGCGGCAAGTCCCTCAAGATGGTGGCGCCCGCCGTGGGCTATACCAACCCTGCTGCCTTTGCCCGCGCTTTCGCCAAGCGCGTCGGTTCTTCTCCTGTGCAGTGGATGGCTCTGGAGGATGAATAGCTGGGGCACAGCACCTCAGGAAGTAGTGGCCCATTCGTCTGATGAAACTGATCGACCGCAGGCAGCATTTCGGCGTTGGACGAGCTCGAGCGATGGGCGACAGCAATGGGCACTCAGTCGCTACGCAGTCAGTGCCCTAGAAACGTCCCGTCCTGCACCAGGCCGACAGTTCTATCAAGCACCGCACAGCTGACGTTTGTTTCGCCGACCGTTTTTGTCAACGGCGGCGAACTGGCGGGGATTCGGCCTCACGGTCCTGCCTAGTTCTTGTCATTTGGATGCGCAGCGGGGGCAGCAGCAGGGGGCGCCTAGGCGTCTCTCGGTTGGTTCAAGTCACCGGTGCAATTGCGTGCATCGAGTGCATGACTCACTCTTCAGAAATCATGGCGTTTCTGGATGGCGGCAAGCACACCGGAGTGTTCAAGGCGTGCCTGTGCTTCGTCAAAGGCCTTGATGATCTTGTCGATCCCAGGCTTCATTTTTGAAAATGAAACGAAACAGTCAAGCGGATCAAGGTACCCTACGACTCGGAATCTTCCGGCAAGGGGCTTGAGGGCCGGTTCGGATGCCATGTTGAACGCCATGATGCGCTCTTCAAGAATGGCGTAGTCGGCGCGTTTCTTATTCAGCATCTGCAATGCGACCACGTCGTTCACTGCGTTCTCCAACTTAAGATGCGGCTGCGCAACGTAAAAATCATCCGCATAGGATAGCCGTTGACGGCTATCACCCGTAGCCCATAGAGATCGCTAAGCGTCAGATTTTCGGGGCCATCATCGGATCTGACCACGATTGCCATTTTTTGCCGCACGAATGGCTTGGAGTGCCAAGCATAGTCAGCAACAATTTTCTTGTTCTTCGCCGTCGTGAAGCAACCTGCGCCATTGCCGTACTTGGTTTGAACCATACAAGGGGCATAGGGCATCAAACGGTATTCGACATCGATCCTAGCCTCCAAGAATATGGCAGCGACCAGATCAAAGGCAAGTCCGACCGGCTTGCCGTTCTCGCTGCGGGAATATGGGCCCGCAGCGTTCTCCACATTGATGACGATGGGGGCAGGGGATTGCGCATAAGCACTCAGCCAAGACGCAAAGGCAAGTACGGCCATTGCAACTCGAAGCACGAAGACCCGCCTGTGATTCCTGTTTGCCAAGATCTGCTCCCAAGCAACTTTCACAATGATCGTGGGACGCATCTTGTCTCGTCGTAAGAGATTCGACAAGTCACAGCCTGTACAAGCAAGTTGAATCCATGCGATTGCCGCGGACGACCGAGCGCCTATCAGAGATAGCACGCCATTCTCACCTCAACATTGCGTTGAAGGAAGGCAGCATTGGGCACCCTGGCGCCGCCCCCCCTACGTGTCCGAAGGACAGAAATTGGCCAGGAACGCGAGGCCGCAACATCGCCAGTCAGCACCCGTTGACCAAAACGACCGGCAAACCGAACATCAGCTATGCGTCGCTTGGTCGAACTGTCGGCCCGGCGCAGGCCAGGACATTCCGGAGGCAATGAATGCTTAGCCAGCTGGCCGCATAACTCGCGTACTCTACGGCCTATAACCGACAGAAAATGCACGCATGAAAACATCGTCGAACACGCACCCATCTCCCGGCACATCCGCTGCTGTGCCCCCGCCACTCTGGCGCATCCGCCTGCAAGCGATTGCCTTGTTCGTGCTGGTCGCCGCGTTCGTCCTCGGACTGCCCATCCTCCTGGGTTGGGGCTATGGCCTGCTCACCCTGTTGGTGCTCGGCGCGGCGATACTCGCCGTCGCGAGCGCATGGGTCCTGCGACGATTCTCCCCCACAGCAGCAGGCCGACCGTTCGCGTTGGTCTGGTCGCGCAGCCTGATTGGCTGGACGCTGGTCCTCGGCGTCGTGGTGGCGGCGCCTTTCTACTATCTGATGGTCGTCACAGATACCCGGCCAGCAACGGTCCCGCAGGTGTCACTGACGAATGGCTCGAAACGCGTCGTTTTCCAGGGCATGCAGCACATCGGCTCCGAGCGCTTCTACCAGGCCGTCATTTACGACGTGGAGAAGGCGTTGTCGGAGGGCTATGTCAGCTACTACGAAGGCGTGCAGACCCCCACGCCGGAATCAAAGGCCTTTTTTGAAAAGCTGTCGCACGAACTCGTGGGCGGCAGCGACCTGAGCGGAACCTACAAGTCGATCGGTGAGGTCTGCGGGATGAAGTTCCAGCTCGACTACTTCGGCCTGCTGGAAGCCGACAAGGCCGAGCATCCGAAGCGCCACCTCGTGGCCGACGTCGATGCCATCGAGCTCAAGGCGGAGTACGACCGTCTGATGCGCGAGGATCCAGTCTTCGCGAAGGCGCATGCCAACGACTTCCAGCCCAAGCCTGCCGCGAACGACAACGCGTTCATGCTGAAGATGGTGGAATGGTTGAAGAGTGGGAGTGAGTCACAGAAGACACTCGGCGGCGTGACCTGCCGGGGGCTGTTCTCGCTCAACCAAGCCGCCGCAAGCACGACGCCGGGCCGAATGGAGCCAGTGATCCTGGACTTCCGCAACCGCGCCCTCGCGCAGCGCATCATGCAGTCGCCGGATGACAAGATCTTCATCACCTACGGGGCGGCGCACCTGCCCGGCCTGGTGGCTGAGTTGCGCAAGCTCGACCCGAAGTGGGAGGTCGGTTCGGTAAAGTGGCTGCGTACCATCGAGGCCCCCGAGCACATTGAGGGGCAACTTCGCGGCCTCGGGAACTGATCCCTGCAATCGACACCAACCGGAGAATCCAACGATGACGACACCTTCACGTCCAGCGCCCGGCCCGGGCCCCAGCATCCTCGCCGCGGGGCCGACACGCGCGCTGTTGCCTCGCTTCATGCTGCTGGGGATCACGGTCGGGGCTGTCCTGGCCGGCAGCCCTGCCGCACAGGCCGCGAACTTCGCCCGTGCCGAATTCGGTGCGGCATGGCAAACCGTCGACTGCAAGACCTTCGACATGCCTGCCGCCGTGGCGGCCAAGTCTGATTGCGGGTACGTCACGGCTCCGGAACAGCACGCATTGCCCAAGGGGCGCACCATCCAGCTTGCCGTCGTGCGCATCCGCAGCACCAGCAACAACCCTGCTGCCGACCCCCTGTTTGTTGAACAGGGCGGCCCGGGGGACTCCACCATCGGCGTGATCGTCGATTGGGCAGTGCCGTCTCTGCCCGAACTGCAAGCCGTGCTGAGGAGCCGTGACCTCGTCTTCGTCGAGGAACGGGGCACCCGGTATTCCAAACCTTTCTTGTCCTGCCCGGAGTACGACGCCAAGAACATCGCCGTCGCCAAGGGCGAGATGGCATACACCGACCCGAGCTGGTTCAAGACCTGCCAGGAGCGTTTCAAGGCGCAGGGCATCAACCTCAACGCCTTCAACACCCGCGAGAATGCAGCGGATGTCTATTTCGTCGCCGAGACCCTGGGCTACAAGGCATTCAACTACTACGGGGTTTCCTACGGCACGCTGCTGGGGCAATACGTCATCGCCCAGGCGGACAAGCACAAGGCGAAACTCCGGAGCGTGATCATCGATGGCGTCGTCCGGCCAGACATCGACTTCAATCTGGCGGGGGGGCACACACTGAGCTATGCCCTGCGCAACCTGTTTCACGCCTGCGCCCAGGATCAACGTTGCGGCCAGGCCTATCCCAACCTCGAGCAGAAGTTTCTGGCCATCGTCGATCAGCTCAACCAGAAGCCGGTTCCCCTGACCCTGACCACGCCGATGAGCAAGCAGGCAGTCGTGACCCAACTTGATGGCAATGCTTTTGCCACAGCCCTTTTGTCTCCGCTGGTCCGACCCTATTCCGGCAACACCGCCCGCGGCACGTCCATCCCCAAAAACATCCAGGCAGCAAGCCAGGGGAACTTCGGCTGGGTGGCAGACAACCTGTCCGCAGACCTGGAAAGCAGTGACGGCAGCGCCAAGGGGATGTACCACAGCGTGCTCTGCACTCGGGCCAAATCGGTGCAAGCGACGCCCACCCAGGTCTTACCCCCGCCCTTTCCGCAACTCATTGCTTGGGGCATTCGCGAAGGCGAAACGGTGGCGAAGGTCTGCTCCATCTTCCAAGCCGACTTGAAACCTCCCTTTGTTTACGAAAATCCCGAGATCCCGACGCTGGTGTTGAACGGCGCATACGACCCAGTGACTCCCCAGCCTTACGGGGAAGCCGTGGCAAGGAACCTGAAAAGTGCCTATGTCTACACCTTCCCCGGCCTAGGGCACGGGTCGTTCTTTCCGCCGCCGGGTATGCCGGCGACAGACTGTGTGATTCAGATCGCCACCGATTTTCTTGCCAAGCCCAAGCAAGCGCCCAACAGCAGTTGCCTCACGCAGATCAAGCCGCTCTTCGTGGTGGAGTAGGCCCGAATCGGTCAGGCGGCGGTCAATGTCGCCTCGATCGTGGCCTGCGTCCCACTCGCGCTGCGGATCAGGACTGCGAGCAAAGCGTTCGCTGCGCATGACCGTTTTTTAGACGGCTGCAGCGTCATCTGCTGGCGACGTGCCGAACAAAGTCAGCGCACTTGGCAAATGCACAAGATCCTCGGGCCCGTCGAGCGAGCTAGTCTGGCTCGAGAACTCCGTCCTGATCTGGTCGCAAGTCAGCGTGTGAGCCAGCATCTCGCGCGCAAGGTCGAATGCAGAGGATTGCATAGAGAGTCTTGCCTACCTGAAGGCGGTCGGTGGTGGCCGACAGCTTGTGGCCGGGTGGACATGCTGCTGCATGAATGCGTACTTCAACCGGACTCCCTGGCAAAGTACGCGGCGGCCTTTTTTAAGATGTCGCGCTCCTCGGTCGTGCGCTTTAGCTCTGCCTTGAGCTTGGCCATTTCACTGCGCAGGGATGCCGCCTCAGTGGCCGCCGGACCGCTATCCTGATCCTTGGCCTGCCTAACCCACAGGTACAAGCTTTTATCCGAAATCCCAAGGNGTCATCAGCAATGGGACCTAGTCATTTTCAGGCATTTGTTCAGGTCCGCTGTGTGGCAACGGCAAGCAGGTCAGCGCGTCAAGCGGACTGCGTACATTTGTGCCGCCCAGCTTCAGCACAAGCGTGTAACCTTGCGCTCGAATGGACCTCATCCAGCTGGCCGCGCTACGCTGCCTGTATATTTTCAGCACTGCGCGGCAAGCTGGCTCCGGCCCCTCGGCGTCAACGTTAGGCATCAAATGGAAATTTCATTGCTACTGAAGGCACTTGAATACAAGAGCTGGGCGGATCGAAGAACGCTGGATGCGGTAGGAACACTTGATTCAGTCCAAGGCGCCGCATCCCTCGCGTTTGCTCGACAACAACTCAATCACATGGTGAGAGTCGAAGAGAACTTTAGGGCGCGCCTCCTGTCGAAACCCGGTCTGCACTCGTCTACAAACACCGAAGTGGTCCCCGACCTCGCAGACCTTGATCAACGACTGACAGCTTCAAATACATGGCTGGCGAGCTATGCAGCGGAACTGCGAACAGATCAGGTTCACCAGAAACTGAGCTTCACATTTGTCGATGGCTTGCGGGGATCAATGACACCAGAGGAAATTCTGTTTCATATCGTCAATCATGGAACATATCACCGTGGTGCCATCGGTCATGCACTCGATCTCGCACGCGCAAAGCGGCCCGCCGATACATATACCGTATTCATTCACGCACTCGAGCCACAGCGCCGTGATGCCTAATCATTCTTTCAAACGGACACGTTGCGGCATGCGGTTAACTCGAACGTTGAACGAGTGCAGTCGGGTGATGCTCCGCACGCTCGCCGTTTCCGCCAGCGGCGTCTTGGTGCTGTTTCGCAGCTTGTGAAAGCTGTCGTTGGTACGGCCTGCGTCTCGCGCCTAGTGATTTGTGCGCATTTGCTGTTTGTTTTCTGGTTCGCTAACAACCCTGGAATTGCCGGTATAAACCTAGCTAAGCGGCCAAATGTCTTGGCTTCACTCAGCCCGAGCCCACGATATGGCCTTCCAAACTACCCGTGCCTGCGCCAAGCGACGCTTGGCTGTTATCTTCCTTGCGCAGACCTGCGCCGGCTCAATGGCTTTTGCGCAAGCGCAGCCCGCCCCGCTGGCCAACCCAGCAGACCCTGTCGCCGCGCTGGTCAGCCAACTCGATCTGGAAAAATACAAGGCCACCATCAAGGGCTTGACGCAGTTTGGTGACCGTCGCCAAGGCACCGAGCGCAACCGCAAGGCCCTGGATTGGATCGAGGCCCAGCTCAAGTCCTATGGCTGCAGCAATACCGAGCGCTTGCAATACCAATACACCGAGCCGGCCAAGCGCACGCCTGCCGCGCCGCAGCCTGCGCGCGCCGGCGGCCCCGCAGGGCAGGGCGGCAGCACCCTGTTCGGCCAGCGCGCCCCGACGGGCGTGAACACCGACCCGATGGCCCAGCCCGATGAGCGCCTGCGGGCACTCAATGCCGAGCCCACGCCGGTCGGCACCTCGCTGCGCGAAAACGTCTATTGCACCAAGGTCGGCAGCAGTCGCCCCGATGAGATGTACATCGTCGGCGCGCACATGGACGGCATTGGCTGGGGCGAGGCGGCCAATGATGATGGCTCGGGCACCGCCTTGGTGATGGAGTTGGCGCGCATCTTCAGCCAGCCCGGCGTCGCGACCGAGCGCTCGATACGCTTTGTGCTGTGGAACAACGAAGAGACCGGCCTGCAGGGTGCGTCGGCCTATGTGGCCCAGCGCAAGGACTTGCAAGGCATCGAGTCACCCAAAGGCTCGGGCTTGTATCCCGAGCCGAAATGGCTGGGCATGATCCAGCACGACATGATGTTGTTCGACCATGGCATGCCGGTGGCGCAAGTGGACGCCAAGGGCAAGACGGTGTTTGCGCCGCCCAAGGCCCAGCGCGCCGAAGCGGACGTCAATATCGAGTACCAATCAAGCTCAAAGTATGCGGACGGTGCCGCCGCGCTGGCCTGGGCCTTTCGCGCCGCCAATGACAAATACGCCAGCCATTACCCGGCCGCCGTCGGCTTTCATATGACGAACACCGACTCCACTCCGTTCATGGACTGGGTACCGGCGATTTCGCTGCGCGAGAACGAGCGTGGCATGCAGATAGGCGCCGGCTGGAACCCGCATTGGCACCAGCCGACCGACCTCTACTCGGCTTTTTCGGACCAGGATTTTTTACTCGGGCTCAACGCGGCTCAAACCACCTTGGCCGCCGTCGCGCAGTTGAGCGGGGCCAAGCTCAAGCCCTGAGTGGCCTGGTTTGGATAAACCCAAAACTCAGTGCAAGTCCCTGGGGTCGCCCAGGTGGGCGCGCAGCCATTGGCGCATTTCCCACTGCACATGGCCCACCGACTCGCGTGCGGTATAGCCATGTGCCTCCAGCGGCAGCAGCACATAACGCGCTGTGCCGCCGGTGCCAGAGAGCGCCTGGTAGAGCCGCTCGGACTGCATGGGCAGGGTGCCGGCGCGATCATCGACCTCGCCGTGGATCAGCAGCAGCGGCTCTTTGATCTGGTTGGCATACAAGAACGGCGATAGCTTCAAATAGCTGTCGCGCGCGTCCCAGAGTGAGCGCCGCTCGCTCTGGAAACCGAAAGGCGTCAGCGTGCGGTTGTAGGCCCCGCTGCGCGCGATGCCGGCCTTGAAGAGATCGGTGTGGGCCAGCAGATTGACGGCCATGAAAGCGCCATAACTGTGGCCGCCTATGGCCACCCGCTTGGGGTCGGTGACGCCCAGGTCCTCGGCCTTGTCGATGACGGCTTTTGCGCTCAGCGTTATCTGTTCGATGAAATCATCGTTGACGGATTTGGCATCGCCGACGATGGGCATGGTCGCATCCATCAGCACCACATAGCCGTCCAGCACCAGCATCAAGGGGCTGAGGCCGCTGAAGTTGGGGTAACGGTTGCTCGAGCCGCTGAGCTGGCCGGCCAGCGCCGGATCATTGAATTCCAGCGGGTAGGCCCAGACCAGCGTGGCCCGGGCTTCGCCCTCTTTGTAGTCGGGCGGCAGATACATCCAGAAGGACATGTCCACGCCATCGGCGCGCTTGAAGCTGATCAGCTCGCGGCGGATCTTGCGCATCAGCGGGTGCGGTGCGCGTGCCTTGGTCAAGGCTTGCGAAGCCACCCCTGGCGAGCCCAGTGCCTGTACATGCAAGCTGGGCGGCTGATTGGTGCTTTCTTGCAAGCTCAGCAGGCGGCCGTCACCGAGCAGCTCAAGCGGCTGCGTGTAGACGGCTTCGCCAGACTGGAACAAGCGCTGCACGCTGCCGTCCTGTAAATTCAAGCGGTCCAAAAAGGGCCGGTCGCCCTTGGGGCTGGCGCCCGCGCCTTGCAGCAGCAGGCCGCCGCCATGGGTTTGCGCCAGCAGGTGGCCGCCCGGCGACATGCGCATCATCGGGCTGCCGGGGTGGCGGTAGCGCTCGCGCTGGGAGTGATCAAACACCGTGCGTATGCTGCCGCCGCGCAGGGCCAGCAGGTAGCTGCGGGTCCAGGCGCGCAGGCCATCGTCTTCAGTGACCAAGGCATGCTGGCCATCGTCGATGAAGCGCATGGTGTTGAAGCGCTGTGGCAGGCGCAGCAGCTCCTGCGCCTCGCCCGTGTAGGGCGCGTCCAGGCGCATCAGGCGGTCGCGGTGCGCGACGCGGTTATTGGGGTTGCCGCCGTCCAGCGCCTCGACCCAATAGACCGCCGCGTCTTTGTTAGGCGAGGCGTAAAAAAGCCGCGGCCCCGGCAACACGCCGTTGATCGCCACGCCGCGCTTGAGCGGCAGCCGGGCAATCTCGCGCTGCACCACCCCGTCCGGGCGACGCACCTCCACCACCTGCGGAAAGTCATCCCAGGTCAGGCTGTAGCTGAAGGGGCGGGTGATGCGCTCGGTCAGCAGACCCTCGGCATCGCCCAGGCTGGCGACGCTGAAGAACAGGGCCGGCATGCCGAGTCTTTTGGTCTGCAGGCTGCGCAGGTCAACACGGACCAGCTGCGACAGCGCGTGATACTCCAGCAGGCGTTCGTCATGCGGGTTTTGCAGCAGGTCGGCATGGGTGCGCTCCGGTGATGCACGGCCGGTGGTTTCCCGGATCAAGGGCGCATTCGGCACGCTGGGCTGTTTGGGTGCTGCGCCGCGCCGCTCGACTTGGGCCAGCAGCACCAGCTCGGACGCATTCAGCCAGGCCAGCTCCCCTTGCGCCAGGGCGTTGTTGAGGCGCAGCCCCTTGATTTGTTGCAGCTCGCCGCTGCCGGCGTTGCCGACCCAGAGCTCATTGGCCTTGTCGCTGCGGCGTTCCAGCAAAAAGCGTTGGCCGTCCGGTGACCAGCTGAAGCTGTGGAAAAAGCTCTTGTCGGCGGCCTGGCCTTGGGCCAAGTCGATGATTTGCTCGGCAGCCTGCGGCTTGAACAGCGGCCGCAGGCGCAGGCGTGCGATGGCCGTGGTCTGGCTGGGCACGCTGCTGGCCTCGTCAAAGCGCAGGCCGGCCAGCTTGAGCGTCGGGCGGGCCAGCTCCGCCAGGCTGTTGAAGCGGCGCGGCTCCAGCAGCGCCAGATATTGCTTGTTGGGCGAGACCAGATGCTTGGGCAAAGCCGGCGTGTCCAGCAGCTCGCGCACCGACGCAGGCGCTTGCTGGTAGATGGCCTGCTGCGGCGCGGCCATGGCGCCCACGCCCAGCAGGGCCAGGCCCGCACCCGTCAAAGCAAGACGGGCAAAACGCTTGAAGTGAGGCAGCAAGAAGGGGAGTGAGGACAACATGGCGGCAAAGCGTATCAGACCGGGGCAGTCTGGCCGGCGGCCATCAGCCACCAAGCCAGCGCCGAGAAGCTCGCGAAGGCCAGCACCGTGGACGCCATGATGATGCGGGCCACGCGGCCGTTGTCGGCGCCATAGCGCTCCGCCAACAGCGACACATTGCTGGCGCTGGGCAGGGCGGCGGCCAGTGTCAGCACGGTCAGCTGAAACCCACTCAAAGGGGCGCCCAGGGCCTGCACCAAGCTGCCCAGGCCAAAAACCAGGCTCGGATGCAGCAGCAGCTTGAGCAGGGCCACCGGCAGATAAAGCCGCACAGGCGTGCGGCTGTGCGCATGCTGACCTGCCCGCCAGAGCACCGCGCCAATGGTGAACAAGGCCACCGGCGAGGCCGCGTCGCCGAGCATATTGACCACCGTCATCAGCGGCCCCGGCAAGCTCAGCCCCAAGCCAGCGACGCCCAGCCCCAGGGCAATCGACCAAGGCAGCGGATTGGAGAGCGCGCCACGCAAGGCCTGCAGCAGCGCTGTTTGAGGCGCAGCCGGCGCGGCGTCATGGCCGACCGTTTGGCCGACCGTGTGGCCGTCCGTTTTGTCGTTTGTCTTGCCGCTGATGTTCCCGCTTGTATTCCCGCTTGCCAGCGCGATGCACAAGGAGCTGGTCAGCAATAGATCGACCAAGATGGTGCAGATGACAGGCCCGGCCGCCGCCGCGCCCAGCAGCGCCACCAAGAGCGGCACGCCCATGAAGCCGGTGTTGGGGAAAGCGGCGACCAGCGCACCGAAGGCCGCGTCCTTCATCGGCACCCGCTCGGACCGGGTCAGGCGAATCGTCAGCGCCACCATGATCAGCGCCGCAGGTACATAAACCGCCAGCACCGCAGGGCTGAGCATGACGGCCAGCGAGGTGTTCAGGCCGAAGCGAAACAAGAGGCAGGGCAGGGCGAAGAACAGCACAAAGCCGTTCAAGCCGGGGATCGCCGCTTGCGCCAGCAGGCCGCGTTGGGCGGCCAGATAGCCGCACAAGATCAGCGCAAAAAAGGGCAGGGTGACGACAAGGATGGCTTGCATGCAGGGCGCGAGTATCGCAAGCCCGGCTTGCAGGGGGCTGAACGGGCCGCCCGCCCGGCGGGCGGATTGCCTCTTTAAACCGGGCTGGCGCCGGCCCGCCCAGCTTCCACCGCAAAGCGCGCCGATACGTCAACGGCGCTGTTGGCGTCCCAGAGTTCGCGCACCGTGCGCAATTCGACGCTCAGGCCGCCGGCCGCCAGATCGAAGCACATATAGCCATGCTGATCACCTCGGCCATAGCGCAGATGCGGGTTGTGCGGCAGCGCGCGATCAATGCGGGACTGATCCAGGCCCTGGCTGCTGATGGAAGTGCCGCAGAACTCGGTCGCCAGCACCCTGCTCTTGGCGTCGTTGAAGTCTTGCTTCAGGTCGGCCACGTAGTTGGCGTGCACATCGCCGCCCAGCACCACCGCGTTGGCCAGTTTCTTGTCGACCAGGCCTTGCAACAAGCGCTCGCGCGCGGCGGGGTAGCCGTCCCAGCCATCGGTCCAGTGCACACGAGGCGCGTCGGGGTTCTCTTGCCAGTTCATCTGCGCCATCAAGGTCGATTGCGCCAGCAAATTCCAGGGCCGCGTTGCGTCCCAGCTCTGCGCCAGCCAGCGCTCTTGCGGCAGACCCAGGAAGGTGCGCTGGGGGTCTAAAAAAGCCGGGCAGTCCTTGATCGACAGCGTGTTGGAGCCGCCGCGCCCCGGCTTCGGGCAGACCTGTGGGTCGCGGTACTGGCGGCAGTCCAGCGTCATGATGCGGGCCAGCTTGCCCCAGTCATAGCGTTCATGAATGCGGATCTCGTGCCCTTGGGGCCGCATCGCTTTCGGAAACGGCATGTGTTCCCAATAAGCCTTGGTGGCGGCCACGCGGCGCGCCGGGAAATCGGGCTCCAGGCCTTGCGAGCTGTCGCCGGCCCAGTCGTTGTCCACTTCATGATCATCCCAGGTGATGATCCAGGGGGCGCGCGCATGCATGGCTTGCAGAGCCGGGTCACTCTTGTACTGGGCATAACGCTGACGGTACTCGGGCAGCGTGCGGCACAGGCCGCCTATATGGACGCGCGGCGATGGGCCGCTGGCCGAGGCGTTCGAGATGGCGGCGCTCTCGTAGATGTAGTCGCCCAGGAACAGCACGAGATCGAGATCTTGTTTTGCCATATCGGCCCAAGCCGCATAACGGCCATGGTCCCAGCGCTGGCAAGAGGCGATGGCGAAGCGCAGCCGCGAGACGTCGGCATCGGCGGCGGGCGCGGTGCGGGTGCGCCCGACCATGCTGCGCGCGCCCAGGGCGCTGAAACGATAGAAATACCAGCGGTCGGGCTTCAAGCCTTGGGCTTCGGCGTGCACGCTGTGGGCATCTTCAACAATCGCTTGTTCGATGCCGCGTGCGGCAATGCGGCTGAAGGTTTCGTCCTCGGCCAACTCCCAACTTACCTCGGCCTTGGGCGGCAGGTCGGCGCCGGTCAGCCTGGTCCACAAAACCATGCCGCCCGGGCGCGGGCAACCGGAGGCCAGGCCCAGGGCGAAGCGATCGACCGCGTCGGCAGCAAAGGCGTGGCGGATGAAGAGCGGCGCGCTGGCGGCGGCAATGGAGGCTTGCAGCAAGCGGCGGCGACGGGAGTCTGGCGTGGTGATGAGGCTCATGCCCGACAGCATAACGGCCCCGCATGGCTATCATGCCGGGCTGCCCCCCCGCTCAAAGCCATGTCCGCCAAACCCGCCACCACGCTCAATCCCGCCCAGCTCGAAGCCGTCCACCATCTGGACGGCCCCTGCCTGGTGATTGCCGGTGCGGGCTCGGGCAAGACCAGCGTGATCACGCAAAAAATTGCGCGCCTGCTGCAAGCCGGTTACGCGGCCAAGCATATCGGCGCCATCACCTTCACCAACAAGGCCGCGCAGGAAATGCGCGAGCGGGCCAAGAGCCTGATCGGCGCGCGCGCCGCCAAGGACCTGGGTATCTCGACCTTTCACAGCTTGGGCGTGCGCATCCTGCGCCGCGAGGGGCCGCTGGTCGGGCTGAAGGAGCAGTTCTCGATTCTCGACAGCGATGATGTGCAGGGCGTGCTGCGCGACGCCGGCGGCACCTTGGACGCCAACCAGGCCAAGGCCTATCAGTGGACGATCTCGGGCTGGAAGAACCAGGGCTTGACGGCCAAACAGGCGCTGGCCATGGCCAAGGACGAACATGAGCGCGCCGCTGCCATCGTGATGGAGCGTTATCAAGAGCGGCTGGCGGCTTATCAGGCGGTTGACTTTGATGACCTGATCAGCCTGCCGCTGCGGCTCTTGAACGAACACGCCGAGGCGCGCGGCCGCTGGCAAGATCAGCTGCGCTACATCCTGGTGGACGAGTACCAGGACACCAACGCCGTGCAGTACGACTTGCTCAGGGCGCTGGTCGGCCCGCGCGCGATGTTCACGGCCGTCGGTGACGACGACCAGAGCATTTACGGCTGGCGCGGTGCCACGATCGAGAACCTCAAGCGTCTGCCGGTCGACTACCCTCGCTTGAAGGTGATCCCGCTGGAGCAGAACTACCGCTCGACCGGCGCCATCCTGCGCGCCGCCAACAACGTCATTGCGGTCAACCCGAAGATATTCGAGAAAAAGCTGTGGAGCGAGTTCGGCGATGGGGACCCGGTTTCGCTGGTCGAGTCAGACGGCGAGGAGCATGAGGCCGAGCGCGCGGTGCAGCGCATCCAGGCCTTGCGCGCGGAGGGCAAGGCGCAGCACTTTGCTGACTTCGCCATTCTTTACCGCGCCAACCACCAGGCCCGCAGCTTCGAGAAAGCGCTGCGCAAGGCCGAGATCCCCTACAAGGTCTCGGGTGGTCAGAGCTTCTTCGACAAGAGCGAGATCAAGGATCTCTGCGCCTGGTTGCGCCTGCTGGTCAACCAGGATGATGACCCGGCTTTCTTGCGCGCCATCACCACGCCCAAGCGCGGCATCGGCCACCAGACCCTGGGCTCGCTGAGCCAGTTCGCGGGGCGCTGGAAGAGCAGCATGTTCGAGGCGCTGTTTGCCGAGTCGCTGGGCGAAGTGATGAGTGCCAAGGCGCTGGGCTCGCTGCATGAGTTCGGCCGCTACATCACCGATCTGGAGTTCCGCGCCAAGCACACCGAGGGCAGCGAGCCGGCCAAGGCCTTGCTGCTGGAATGGGTCAAGGACATCGGCTACGAAGAACATCTGCTGGGCAGCGAGGACAACGAGAACGTCGCAATCGCGCGCTGGAACAATGTGCTCGACTTCATCGATTGGGTGGCCAAGCGCTGTGGCGGCCAAGTGACGCAGGACGGCGGCGCCACCGTCGAGAGCGAAAAGCAAACCGTGCTGCAGGTCGCGCAGACCATCAGCGTCATCATCTCCTTGGCCGAGCGCAATGAAGAGCAAGACCAAGTCACGCTGACGACGCTGCACGCGTCCAAGGGGCTGGAGTGGCCACATGTCTTTCTGGCCAGCGTCAACGAGGGGCTCTTGCCCTTCAAGGCCGACGATGAAGAAATGACCGCGCAGCGCTTGGAGGAAGAGCGCCGGCTGATGTATGTGGGCATCACGCGGGCGCGCAGCACGCTGGCTGTGGGCACGCTGCGCCGGCGCAAGAAGTCGCGCGAGACGGTGATGGGCATACCGAGTCGTTTCATCACCGAGATGCGCTTGAATGAAGGCAGCACCAAGGAAGACCCGCGTGAGAAGCTCAAGCGGCTGCGGGAATCCTTTGCCGCCAAGGGTGCGGCCTCAAACGCGGCGCAGGCGGCCGAAGGCAAGACGGGGCCGAATTAAACGCGGTCTTGCAGCGCAATGCCTGCATGGCTTGACGGCATAGCGGAAACAGGGTCAAGTCTTGCCCTCAGACTTCGTCCGTCCGTGCTTGGTGGTTTTTCCAGATCCTCAAGCTTGTCCTTCATGCCCGCAGATCGCAATCGACCGCAGCCGTTTTGACTTCGCCTATTGCCACCCCGAGCCATCGCCTCGCCTCTGTTTTAGCCTCGCTGCATGCCTTGTTGGGCGGTGCGGTGGGTGCGGTCGTAAGCCTGGCCATTGTGTTGACGCTGGGCGTGCTGGCGCTGGCGCCCATGGGCAGCCGAGCGGCTTTGATAGGTGTTCCCGCGGCCTTTGCCTGCGTGATCGTCGGCGCCGGGATTTTCTCCATTTGCAGCCGCAGTCGCATGGCGGCCGGTGGCCCCAGCTCTCCAACGGCCCTGATCATTGCCTTCTTGCTCAGCCAAGTCTTGCGCCAAGAGCAGGCCAGCGGTGGCGCGCTGGCGCTGACGCTGGTGTTGGCGGTCTTGAGTGCGGCGGTCATGGTCATGGGCCTGTTGCAAATGCTGATGGCGGCCATGAAGCTCGGGCGTCTCGCACGCTTTGTCCCGCAGCCGGTCTTGGCCGGGTTTATGAATGGGGTTGCCTTGCTGGTGCTGCTGGCCCAAGTGCCGGCCTTGCTGGCTGTGGCGCCCGAGCTGTGGCCGGGCCAAGGCTGGCGAGCGTTACAGCAAGCGCATGGCGGTGCCCTGGCTCTGGGCCTGGGGACGGCCGGGCTGGTTTGGCTGCTGGCTTGGCGGGCGCCGCGCTGGCCGGCGGCCTTGGCAGGCATGCTGCTGGGGCTCTTGGGCTTTCATCTGGCCAGCGCTACTTGGCCCGCGCTTGACCTCGGCGCCACGCTTGGTGCCTTGGAAGCCGAGCAATTTTTGTCGGGCTTGTTCGCCGTTTGGGCCGAGCCCGTGGCAACCCTGTCCTTGCTGGCCCCGCATGCCCGGGCCATAGGCCTAACGGCTATTTTGCTGGCCATGGTCGGCAGCCTGGAGTCTTTGCTGAATCTGCGCGCTGCTGATCAGCGCAGCGGCGAACAAAGTGATGAAAACCGCGAACTTTGGGCCTTGGGCCTGGCCAATATCGGTGGCGGCTTGTTTTGTGCTTTGCCAGTGACGCGTTCCCGAAGCCGAGCCATGGCCATCGAGATGGCCGGCGGGCGCGGCGGCCTTGGCGCCATCGGAGCTGTGCTTTGTTCGGCCTTGTTGGTCGGCTTTGCGGGAGATTGCTTGGCCTATTTGCCGCGTGCCGTCTTGGCTGGTGTGATGCTGACCGTCGCCTTCAGCCTCGTGGATCGCCGTTCGATCCAGCAGTTGTTGCAGCAGTTGTTGCAACAGCTGGGCCGGCCGAATAGCCCACACAGCCCGAGCAACTCGGATGGCAGAGCCAGACGGGAAGGCCTGCTCACCATGAGTCTGGTCTGTCTGTTGACGCTGTGGCAAGGGCCGGGTGCGGGCGTGATCTTGGGCTTGCTCTTGTCGATCTTGTTGTTCTTGCGTGGCCTGAACCGCAGCTTGGTGCGGGCTCGGTTTTCTGCGCAGCAGCGCCCCAGCCGGCGTGTTTATCCGCCGCAGGTGGAGCTGGCTTTGCGCGAGGCGCGGCCGCATATCTTGGTGGTGGAATGGGAGGGCGCGCTCTTTTTTGGCAATGCCGACCGTGTTCAAGATGAAGCCCGGCATGTGCCTGCCGACGCGCGCTGCTTGATCGTCGATTTGCAGCGTGTCTTGTCGATTGACGAGTCCGGTGCGATGGCCTTGCTGCAACTCCATGCCGCCTTGGCACGCAGAGCTTGTCGCCTGCTGCTGGCCGGGCTGGGGCCCAACAGCCCGCTGCGTAGCCAGCTGATGGACCATCTGCCCGAGGCCAAATCTGCCACTTCGGGCTTGATCTCAAACCAATGCCACCTGGATGTGGATCACGCGCTCGAAGCAGCCGAGCGGCAAGCCTTGCAGAAATGTCTTGGCTCGGGCCAAGTGCATGAATTGGGCGGCGCTGTGCCCCTGGCACAAAGCAGTCTCTTGCGAGACTTGTCCGCCGCGCAGCAGACCGTCGCCACGGTCTACCTGCAGCCGCTGAGTTTGAAGGCCGGCGAGCGCCTGTTCAGCGAGGGTGAGCTCGGTAATGGCGTCTATGTGCTAACGCGTGGTTCGATCAGTATTGTGAGCGGCAGCGGCCAGCGTTTCATGAGCTTTTCTGCCGGCACGATGTTGGGCGAGCTGGCCCTGCTGGACGGCCAAGGCCGCAGCGCCGACGCTGTGGCCGACCAAGATGCGGAGCTCTTTTTGCTGACGTCGCAAGCGCTGAGTGCCATGGCTGCCGCCGACCCTTTGCTGTGCAGCCAGCTCTACCGCAATATGGCGCTTCATCTGGCCACGCGCCTGCGGGTGGCGACCAGCGCTTGGCGCAGTGCGGCCGGGCTGCAATGACTTGCAAGCCTGCGATGATGATCGCTTTGCCGGAAACCCAATCTATGACCAAGTCAACACTGGCCGTTCTGGCCTTGCTCCTATCGTTTGGCGCTGCGGCCGCCACTGCCAAGAAGCCTGCCAAAGCAGGCTCCGCCCCCGAAGCTTCGGCATCGGCGGCGTCCGCGCCGGCCGCGACTGCAGCGCAGGCCGTGACGACCGCCTCCGGCCTGCGCTTCGAGCCGCTTACCGTGGGCAAGGGGCCGCACCCGACGGCCACCGACAAGGTGCGCGTGCACTATGTAGGCCGCTTCCTGGACGGGCGTGAGTTTGACAGCTCGATCAAGCGCGGCGAGCCGGCCGAGTTCCCACTCAACCGTGTCATCAAATGCTGGACCGAGGGCGTGCAACTGATGCAGGTCGGTGGCAAGGCGCGCCTGCATTGCCCCTCAAGCATCGCCTACGGCGAGCGCGGTGCGGGTGGCGGCGAGATCCCGCCGAACACGCCGCTGGTGTTCGAGGTGGAACTGTTGGCGATTGTGGGCAATTGAGAGCTAGCCCGCGTAGGCCCTGTAGCCAAAATGGATAGAACGTCGAAGCGAAGGAACGTCGTGCCCATCGGTGCTGTGGAGCAGCCGGGGCCGACCCCGTGAAATATCCGGGCTAGCGCAAGGCGCGCCGCTCGCTGGCGCGTTGATGGCGCTTCAAAGGCCGTTCTGTGCCCAATGCGGGGGCATTGCTTGAGTGTGCGGGTTAGAAACTCCAAACCAAGAGACTGGCCGCGCTCAGGGCCGACGCCGCACAGTTTTCCTCTGTTCGAGGTTGATCCACCAAAGGCTGAGGCGCCAAGCCAGGGCCAAGCTGCCGGCCGCGACCGCAAAAACCCTCACCGCCGTTTGAAAATCCCTGATGAACCAGCTGATGCAGACCACGGCCAGTGATCCTGCGACAGCCAGCAGATAGGACATCAGAAGCACGAATCCATTGGCGCCATTGACGCCATTCCTGATGCCTCCAACTTCTATGGCGGTTGAACCAAAAGCCAAGATCAAGGCAAGGATCGCCCAAGCCCACCAAAGCCACTCCATTTTTCAACCCTCGTTCATTTCTGCCTTTGAAGTCGTCATGACGGCCACCAGGCGATGAGCAACTGCTGCGTTGGGCGCAGACGACGGATGCGCAATTCAACTTTTCGTGCTCAGTGTGCCCGAGTTTGGCTCGAACATACGCTGCGCTCCTTTTCAGTACGGCCGACATTGCCTGAGCAAAACAGGGCGCAAACAAGGCGCCCTTGTTCAGCTGACGGCCTGGCAACTCAGCGCCCATAGCGGCCGGCCCCATCTTCGGCCTTGCGGTCGTCGACAGTGCGTTATGGAACTTTCTCGATCATTTGCAGCCGGCCGGAGGCGGCTTCACTCGAGCCAGGTCCAGCCGACCGCTCGCCTCTGATAGGGGCTGTTCGAGTCGGAGAGGCCGCCGCATGGCTCCAATCTCCAAGAGTCAGCATCTAAGGATGCACTCAACTCTTGTCGGTGGCCACCCCGACCCTCGGGCCCTTGACGACCCCTCGGCGTGCCTACAGGCACAATCCAGCTGATCGGGGCGATCCTGGCGTCAGGCCTGCTGGGAAGCCCGCCGTAAAAAAATGGAGCAGCATCAATGGCACTGACGAAGAAGGGCGAGTTCTGGTACGGGACGACGTCCGGCGACACCCAAGCCGAGCTGCGCAGCTATAGCGTTGCGAATCGCCATGAGGCCGTCCGGTTTGCCGCGTCAAAATGCGATTGCGGGTGCCGTACCTTCGCGTTGCAGACCGATGAAGAAGCCGGCGTGGCGATCCGCACCTGCACCGACTGCGGGCAGGAACACCTGATGGGCGACAGCGCGGACCACCTTGAACAAGCCGCGCCCGAAGCGCACGAGTGCGTGTGCGAGAACGAGGTGTTCGAGCTGATGTCCGGCGTCTCCGTGTACGAGGGCACACATGACGTACGTTGGTACTACATCGCTTGCCGCTGTGTGGAATGCAATCTGGTCGGGGTCTTCGCAGACTGGAAGTGTGAAGCGGGTGATGCGGCGGCCTTCCTCGCCAAGGTATGAGCGGCCAAGGGCCGTCATGAAGTGGTCGGCGGACTTGGCTGTATCAATGACGGCTAGCGTGCCCAGCTATTCCCCTCTTTTTAGCCGTGCAATGAACTGCTCCAACTGCGCATCCGGAGCCCCAGGCCGGCGCATCTTCTCTGCCCATTGAATGGCCTGCGCACGCTGGCCGCCTTGCGCATAGAAGACCGCCAAGGCATAAGCCATGGATGGGTCGGCAGGCTCCAGCTTTTGCGCCGTCAGCAGCGCGCTTTCGGCCTGCTTGCGCTGGCCCAGGCCTTGATGGACCAGGCCCAAGTTGTAGTGCACTTTGGCGCGCTCGGGCAGCAGTTTGGCGGCGCGGGTCAGCGCTGTAGCCGCCTCGGGCATGCGCTTCTCTTCGGCCAAGAGCAGGCCCAAGGAATACTGCAGCTCACCGAGTGCAGGCATGCGCGTTAGACCTTCGACCAGCACGGCCTCGGCCTTGGCGTTGCGGCCGGTGGCGCTGTAGAGCTGGCTGAGGTTGGCGCGGGCCGGCGTGAAGTCGGGGTCTATCTTCAGCGCGGTCAGGTAATGCTGCTCGGCTAAATCGTTAGCGCCTTGGTTTTGCCGAATAACGGCCAAATTCAGTTGCGCGCCGGGCATGTCGAGCGAGACGTTTTGCGTGGCGATGTACTCGGCCAAGGCGGCGTCGAAAGCCGGCTTCAGGCTGAAGCCTATCTCGTTGGCGGGCAAGCTGGACAAGCTGCGTGCGGCGGCGATGCGCACCGCCCGCACTGGGTCGCTCAGCATCGGCCCCAGAGTGGCCAGGCGTTGGGCGGCGGGCGCGGCCTCCAGGCTGTCGGCGGAGGCGGCGCGCACTTCGGGGCTCTTGTCGCGGCTGGCGTCCATCTTGATGTCCAGCCCCACATCGGCGGCATAGCGCAACTCGGCCAGGGCGGTGGCACGCACGATGGACGGCTGGCTCAGGTTCGCGGCCAGCTCGATCAAGCCGGGTGTGGCCTCGGCCTTGCCGGCGCGCGCGGCTGAAAGGGTCTCGGCGAAATGGGGCCGCTGTGAACTCGATTTAGGCCCGTACCACTTCAGCACCCAGTCGGCCGCCCATTGCGCCGGTTTGTCCGAATGGCATTGAGTACAGGCGTTAGGTGTGCCGAGCTTGACGCTGAGGTCGGGGCGCGGTATGCGCAGGCTGTGGTCGGGCCGCGCCTGTATCTGCATATAGTTGGTCGACGGCATATGGCAGGCCACGCATTGCGCGCCGGCCGAACCTTGCTTGTGGAAGTGATGGGCCGGGCCGTCGTACTCGCCGCTGGCACTGGCGAACTTCTGGTTCTGTGCCGGCTTCGGGCTCGCCGCCGGCGCATGGCATTGCAAGCACAGCTGATTGCCCGGCAGTTTCACTTTGCCGGTATGGGCGTTGTGGCAGTTGATGCAGGTCACGCCCATCTGATGCATCTTGCTTTGTCGGAAGGAACCGTCGACAAAGACCTCGTCTTGCTGCTGGCCGTCGGCGTGGTACAGGCCGCTGGTGAGCAGTGTGGGCAAGACGTTATCCAGCAGCGGCTGGCCGGCGAAGGGCTTGCCGTCCAGCTCGGTGCGGCGGGCATGGCAGCTGACGCAAATTTCGCCCTGTTTGGCGCCGTCCTGAACCTTGGTGTCGACGTTGAGGCCGTAGTTGGCCACGCTGGTCGGCGCTTTGCCCGCGGCTTTCAGTGCCGCCCATTCCACATGCGACTTACCCGGCCCATGGCAGGCCTGGCAACTCACATTCGGCTCGCTCCAGCGCGAGGCGAACGTGTCGGTCTTGGCGTCGTAGTTCTTTTCAAAGTTGGTGGTATGGCAGCCAATGCACATGGTGTTGGCGGTCTGGTAGCGGCCGGTCCAGTGCAGCACGTCGCCGGCCGGTGCTTTCTCTTTGGGCAGCAGATGGAACCATTGCTTTTTAGGCGCATCCCAGGCGATCTGCAGCGGCTGCAGGCGCCCGCCGGGCATCTCGATCAGGTATTGCTGCAGCGGATCGTGGCCGAAGGCGTACTTGATCTCGAAGTCAGCCAACTTGCCGTCCGGCCCGTCCGTATTGACGAAGAATTTACCCTCGCGCATGAAGAAACGGGTCTTGATGCCTTGGTGCTTGAACTCGGTGTTATTGAAGTCACCGCGCACTGACTCTGGGCTAGCCGCCGCCATCGCCTTGGCGTGATGCGAGCCCTCCCACTGCTTTGCTTGATCCGCATGGCAGCTCAGGCATTGTTTGTTGTCCACATAGGCGGCGTGGCCGACGGGCATGCTGGCGCCGGCAGCCGCAGTTTGCAACAACTGTGCCGGTGGGCTGTTGAGGGCGCTCAGCCACCACCACGCCGCGAGGCCCAGCATGCTCGCGAAGGCCATCATGCCGATGATCCAGGCTCGTTTGTGGGCGCGGGGTGGGGTGGTCGGGCTGGCTACGGTTTTCTTGCTCATCTTCTTCTATCGATCAAACGCCAGCTTCGATTCAAAGCTGGGTGCAGCGCGCACTGTACCCAGCTTTGGCAAGGGATTAGCGCGCGGGCGCGAACACCTGTGTCCAATCCGACTTCATGCTGACCACCGTCCAGCCGCGCGCGCCAGCCGCATCCAGCCCGCGTGCGAGGCGGCCGACCTTGGACTCACGGTCATAGGCATATTCGCGCGTGCCATCGTCGTGGTGAATGATGGCCGACAGGCGCGGGCCGGGGCCGGCGCTGGTCCATTCCAACATCTGAAAGTCGCCGTCGGAGTTGCCGAAGGCCATGATGGGGCGCCTGCCGATATGGCGCTGGATGCCGACCGGCTTGCCTTCCTTGTCGTCATTGAGCACCAGCTGAGCCGTCTTGATCAGCACCGGTTTGCCGTCACGGAGCTCGTATTTGAGCCCCAGGCTGGAGCCGACCACCTGCTCGGGCGGAATGCCATAGGTCTTCTCGGCCCAGGGGCGCATGAAGTCGATGCCGCCGCCGGACACGATGAAGGTCTTGAAACCATTGCCGCGCAGATAACTGAGCAGTTCCAGCATGGGCTGGTAGACCATGGAGGTGAAGGGCCGGCCCGTTGTTGGATGCTTGGCGGTGGCGATCCATTCGGACACAGAGCGTTCGAATTCCTCGCTTGTCATGCCGGTATGGGTGGCGGCGAGCAGGGCCAGCAGGCCTTTTTCACCGCCGGCCGCTACGGCTTTAAGGTCGCCCTTCAGCAAGGAGGCAAAGGGTTGCTTGGTTTTCCATTCCGGATGCTTGGGTGCCAAGGCCTTGATGCGGTCCATCACGAAAAATGCCTGGAAGTACATCGGCTGCTCGGCCCACAGCGTGCCGTCGTTATCGAACACGGCGATGCGCTCGGCCGGTGGCACATAGTCAGGTCCGCCGGATTCGGTCACGGCGGCGACGAAGGCCAGAATTCGTGCCTTGGCAGGGCCGGCGTTCCAACTTGGCAGCGGGTCAGTGGCTTGGGCGCTGGCCATGCCGGGCCTGAGGCCCAATCCGGCCAAACCCGCCCAGGCGGCTGCACCGATCAAACAATCCCGACGAGTCTGCCCCTCAGGGGCGAATACCTTGTTCTTCATTGCGCGCTCCTCAAAAAGTTGTTTGAAAGAATGAAGGAAGAAAAAAAGAAAGCCTCGCTCCAGGGCTGAAGCGAGGCTTGCGGGTCACCAGCCTCGGTGTGGTTTGGGGCTCGGCTTGCCCGGCTTACTTGCCGCCGGCGCTGGCTTTCAGTTGTTCTTCAATTTTGCTCAAATTGAAAGAACCAGCGGTGGCGCTCGGGGGGTAGTCCTTCATTGACAGCAGGAACTTGGCCGCCATGGCCTGGATAGGCACACCCACAAAGGAGCGCTCCAGGAACCAGTCGTTGTAGACGGTGGCATTGTGCTGAGCCTTCTCGAACGGGTCGCGGCGCAGATTCGTCAACAAGGGAATACGCAACTCAACAAAGGGCTCACGCCAAACCTCGAAGGCCTGACCGCGGTTCTCCAGGAAGGTCAACTTCCAGTCTTGGTAGCGAGCGGCGACGATCTGGCCGTCGTCGTTGACATACCAGAACTCATTGCGGGGCGACTTGTCGGTCTTGCCGCTCAGGTAGTCGAGCTGGTTGTAGCCGTCAATGTGGTTCTTGTAGCTGCGGCCGTTGATGGCGGTGCCCTTCAGCAGGCGCTCTTTCACGTCGGTGTCGCCTGCGGCTGCTGCGAAGGTCGGCAGCCAGTCTTCATGCGACACGATGCCGTTGAGCGTCTTGCCGGCAGGGAAATGGTCGGGCCAGCGAACGAAAGTCGGCACGCGGTAGGCACCTTCCCAGTTCGAGTTCTTCTCGCTGCGGAACGGGGTCGTGCCGGCATCGGGCCAGGTGTTGTAGTGCGGGCCGTTGTCGGTCGAATACATCACGATGGTGTCTTTGCCCAGGCCCAGCTCATCGATCAAAGCGAGCAGCTCACCGACATGGCGGTCATGCTCGACCATGCCGTCGCTGTACTCGTCTTGACCCGACTTGCCGCGGTTCTCGGCCTTCACATGGGTGCGGAAATGCATGCGGGTGGCGTTCCACCAAGTGAAGAAGGGTTTGCCGGCCTTGGCCTGCGTGGTGATGAAGAGCTTGGCGGCCGCCATGGTCTCGTCGTCGACCGTCTCCATGCGCTTCTTGGTCAGCGGACCGGTGTTCTCGATCCGCTGGCCACCCTTGCCGTCGGCCCAGGTGTGCAGCACGCCGCGTGGGCCGAACTTCTTCAGGAAGGCCGGGTCCTTGGGGTAGTCCATGTTTTCGGGCTCTTCCTCGGCATTGAGGTGATACAGATTGCCGAAGAATTCGTCAAAGCCGTGCATTGTGGGCAGATGCTCATCGCGATCGCCCTGGTGGTTCTTGCCGAACTGGCCGGTCATATAGCCGCGGCCCTTGAGCACGGTGGCCATCGTCACATCGACCTTCTTCCAGCCTTCGGCGGCGCCGGGCAGGCCGACCTTGGTCATGCCCGAGCGCACCGGCACCGAGCCGCCGATGAAGGCCGCACGACCCGCCGTGCAGCTCTGCTGCGCGTAGTAATCGGTGAAGGCGACGCCTTCTTTGGCGATGCGGTCGATGTTCGGGGTCTGGTAACCCATCATGCCGCGGTTGTTGTGGCTGATGTTCCAGGTGCCGATATCGTCACCCCAGATCACCAGAATATTGGGTTTTTTGGCCGCTGCCGGGGCCTGAGCATGGGCGCTTGACGCCACGCCGACCACCGCCACCAGCAAGGCCGCGAATTTCTTCAAAAACATAGGAGGTCCCCTTTTCTGGAAAATTTGCGTCAATCATCGCGCGGCTGACGGGCTCAGCCAGTGATTAACGCGCGAACAGCATAACCCAGGTGTGAGACGGATACCCCCTAGAACATGAATGAACTCTTGATCTTGGCGGCCAGGCCACTCGCGCCTCAGCGCGGCGGCTGCAAGCTCAGCGTGCAGCGCGTGTGCGCCGCTACATCGGCCTTGTCCAGGTGTTGCCGGCGGTACTGGCCTTGTGCATGCAGTTGGGCCTGATCGGCAAAGTGCTTGTCTCCCCAGACTCCGCTTTGGCCCACCGGGTTGAGGCCAAGCGACTCGGTCGGCTTGGCCAGATCAATAGTGCGCCGCGTCGACGGGCTGCAAACAACAGCTCAGGGCGCCGCGCACGGTCTCCGGGCCGGCGGCCGCCATTGCCTTCGCGTGGTGGGACTGCTGCCACTGAGTGGCTTGGTCAGCATGGCAGCTCAGGCATTGCTTGTTGTCCACATAGGCGGCGTGGCCGACCGGCATATTTCCGACGGTGGCTGAAAGTGAGCTTGGGGCTGCTGCTGGCGCTGCTTCGCCCCAATTGGCTCGACTACCACCAACTGGCGGAGGCCAGCAGCAAGCTCTAGAGACCCAGCAGGCCCAAGACGAGGCCGCGTTTCGAGGCTGGCGCGGTGGCCGGAGTTTCAGTTGGCGGGGCTCTTTTGCTCATTGTTCCAAAAATCCAGTAGCTACAGCTGTGAAGTGCGACCAAGCCGTGCACTGTCCCCAACTTCAGATACAAGGGCGTTGAATTTTTTTGGCTGCCCTTCACTCATCGGCGCCAGCGCAGGATGCACTGCATAACGCTTCATGGCGTTTGCCGGTCGGGCTTAGGGCGGACTGCAGCGTTGGATCTACCGCAGTTGGCTGCAGAACGCGTTTTGACTCCCGCCCCGATCCTCACTGAACTTGTTCACCTTGAGTTATGTCGAGCACCCGCATTGCCCCCGGGAAGAACTTGATATCACAGCTAGGCTGCGGACTCTAAATACACCGTTGCATGTTAAATTGGTCGGGCATGGGTAGGCGGACTAACTCGCAATATCCCCGCAAGAACGAGTCTTGCCAAATTAGCGCTAAGAGATTGGCCTTGCGGGCTACCAATCAATGATCGAACAAGGAGTTCAATGTGAAGAAATATGCGCTGCTATTGATAGGCCTGCTGGGAGCGAACATCGCCGCACCAGCGCTGGCTGCCCCCCCGGCGAGTAAACCAAACATTCTGGTTATCTGGGGTGACGATATAGGCTGGCAAAACGTCAGCGCTTACGGTATGGGCACGATGGGCTACACCACGCCCAATATCGACCGCATCGGCAAGGAAGGCGTGCGCTTCACCGACCATTACGCGCAGCCTTCTTGCACGGCCGGCCGCGCCGCCTTCATCACCGGCCAATATCCGATCCGCTCAGGCATGACGACGGTGGGTATGCCCGGCGACAAGCTGGGCCTGCAGGCCGCTTCGCCGAGTCTGGCTGAAGTGATGAAAAAAGCCGGCTATCGCACCGGCCACTTTGGTAAAAATCACCTCGGGGACCGCAACGAACACCTGCCTACCGTGCATGGCTTCGACGAGTTCTTCGGCAATCTCTATCACCTGAACACCCAGGAAGAGTCTGAGCAACGCGACTACAAAGCTTTCGCCAAGGCCTACCCTGGTGGCATCGAGGCGTACGAGAAGAAATTCGGCACGCGCGGCGTGCTTCACACCTTCGCCACAAGCCAAGACGACGCCACCGTGGACTCACGCTTTGGCAAGGTCGGCCGCCAGACCATCAAGGACACCGGCCCGCTGACGTCCGAGCGCATGAAAGACTTTGACGCCGCCGAGACCATCCCCAAGGCGACCGATTTCATGAAGAAATCCAAGGCCGATGGCAAGCCCTTCTTTGTGTGGCTGAACACCACGCGCATGCACTTGTACACGCGCCTGAATGACAAATGGCGCTATGCCGCCGAGAAGCACACCAGCGAGGCCGACACCCACGGCAGCGGCATGATGCAGCATGACCACGACATCGGTCTGGTGCTGGCCTTCCTGAAGGAAAACGGGCTCGACGAGAACACGGTTATTTGGTACTCGACCGACAACGGCCCCGAGCACTCCTCATGGCCGCATGGCGGCACGACGCCGTTCCGGGGCGAGAAAATGTCCACCTACGAAGGCGGCATTCGCGTCGTCTCGATGCTGCGTTATCCCGGTGCCGTGCAGCCCGGTACGGTGCTCAACGGCATTCAGGGGCATCAGGATATGTTCACCAGCCTGGCCGCTGTGGCCGGCGTGAAGGATGTCGCCAAGGACATGATGGCCGAGAAAAAGCAGTACATCGACGGCCTCAACAACGTCGATTACTGGACCGGCAAGTCCCCCGAGTCGGCCCGCAATCACATCTTCCATTACTACGAAAACAAGCTGATGGCGGTGCGTATGGGGCCGTGGAAGTTCCACTTCTCGACCAAGGACGACTACTACGCCAATGTGGTGCCGCGCACCATGCCTTTGCTGTTCAATCTGCGCATGGACCCGTTCGAGTCTTATGGCACCACCGATTCCTACGGCCACCTCTTGCAAAAAGTGTCCTGGCTGTCGGCTCCGATGGGTGAACTGATGGGTGCGCATCTGAAGACCTTGGCGGACTATCCACCGGTGCAGGGCGGCAATAGCTTCGATATGTCCAACGTAGTGCAAGACTTCCTCAAGAAGTCCCAACAGTAAATTGGGCTTGGCGAGTTGAACAGGGGCGGCGCTGAGCCGCCCCTTTTTCATTGGGATGCAACTCCGTGACGGGGCCTCTTGCTCAGAAGCCAATCAGCTTGTAGCCCAACTCAACACCCCAATCCCCCGGCCGATCAGCGCCGGCAAAGGCAGAGGGTTTGACAAACACAATGCTATTGCCCCCGAACGCCTTGCCGATCACACGGCCCATCGTGACGGCCAAACTCACAAAGCGCTTGTCGTGCTCCCAGTCAAAATTGAGTGCCGGGTCCAAGGTCATCAGGTTGTGAGGATCGGAAAACTTGGGCACATAGTAGAAATCGATGGTCGTGGTGTTGACCTTGGGGCGATTTTTATCACCTGAGAAGCTATTGCTCTGCACGAAAGCAGGCGCAAAGATGGACCCGTCTTTCAGGAATTTTGCATAGATCAAGGTACCTTTGAAGACGTTCTTGCCAGTCCCCAACTCTTTTCGTTGTGCGCTGTCGAAGGTCAGCTCGCCTTGCGCGACAAAGCCATGCTCTTTCGTCAAGCCAAAAACATGTGCAAGCTGAATCGATACGTCACCGAGTTCATGCCTGTCGTTCCCGAGTGTGTTGACGCGCGTGATCGGTGCACGAAAACGTAGGCTGTAGTCCTGCTTTTCACCCAAGGGCTGGGTGTAACTCAACCTCAGTGCGCCACTGCTGAATCCGTCATTCAGATCCAGGTACTCATACTTCGCTTCCGCCAACTTGGAAAACTTGGTGGGGTCGGTACCGTTGTCAACAGCCTTGGCTGCTTCCTGTCCCGCTTGTTCCTTTTTTTCTGTTTGCTGCCCAAACGCGGCGCTAACGAGCAAACTGCAGGCGACCAGGACCATGCTTGAAAGATGCAAATTCATGTCTAGTTCACCTTTGTTGGTGTGAGTAAAGCTAGCACCTGCGTAGCTTGTTTGTTGACTTCACCGCTTTGAAGCGCGGCTCTACTTTGTTTGGTGTTTTCGATCATTTTGATGTCTTTGAGCTTAAGGCTGCGTCGTGACGATAGTCGATTCGTGAGGCTAATTTGCGTCACGTATTGTTGCATCCAAGGCCAGGCCGCCGTACTGCCCGGTCGACGTAGCAGTTGAATTCAACCAGTTCTTGCAAAACCTTTTGACCCGTTGAAAAGGCAGCAGAAGTTGAAACCCGACCATGAGTGAGGCCCAGCTAGCTGTAAAGATGCAGGCCACCGACACTGCACTTCAAATAGGGGTCGCCGTGCCGGGTGGAAGTCGCGTTAGAGCATACCAGCGAGAGGCCCATGCCCTCGTTTTTCGAATGCAGGATTGACAGCGAAATGAGGCTTGAGGTGACCACCGACGAAGCGGCCTTGCTGAGTCTAGTCAGGCCCTTTTGACGTCGGCCGGGTGTTAAGCAACCGTGCAGCGCAGCCCAGAAACTGATTGGCTGGTCGCACCTTGGGCAGGAGCCGCCCCTTGGCCCGGCAAGGCCATAACTGCCGAAAATAGAGTGTGAATCATCGGGTATGCTGGCGCGCATGCGGCACCTGATGCATAACCTTCCATACCATTGGGCGTGCTCGATGTTCGGCGCGGTGCTTTCGGTCGGTGCTCAAGCAGCAATGGCGCAGGAAGCCTCAAACCTGCCGCTCAGCCGACATTGGCGTGTGTGCCTGGGCGTACCCGTACCGCCCTTTGTGACGCTTGATGCGAAGCACCCTGGCTTCTCAGAGAAGCTATTGGTGGAGTCGGCCAATCAAGCTGGTTTGAGCGTCGAGATCGAAGCCTATCCGCTCAAGCGTTGCCGCCAGCGACTGGCCTTAGGGCAGACAGATGCCACGATGGCGGCAGCAACTGCCAACAATCAGGCCGAGTTGCAATTTCCAATGCAAGCCGGCGAGGTGGATACCAACCGAAGAGTCACGAAGATTCAGCTCTTGTGGATTAAACGAAAAGACTCCGCATTGGATTGGGATGGCCAAAGCTTGCGGGGCGGCGATGCCGACCAAGTCGTGGTCGGAACACGCGCTTCGTTTCGTGCCGCCACTGAGGCCTTGATGAAGCTTGGCCTGAAAGTGGATGATGTTGCCTTCGATGTACCTCAGCTATTGCGCAAGCTCGCGGCTGGACGGGTTGATCTTGCGGTCGTGGCGAAAGCAGAAATGCAAACCCATCTACCCAATCCTGAGCGAGAGGGTTTGCAAGTTCTGGCCACTCCCTTCTTGACCAACAATCTATATCTGGCCCTGCGCCCCGGGCAATCCGCCGCACGCCAGGCTCAAGCTGAAGCTTGGTGGGATGTCATTGGCAGATTGCGCGAGAAAGCTGAGTTTTTGCCGCGTTAGCAAGCTGGCAGTTGGCAGTTGGCAGTTGGGCCGCATACTCAATGCCGAGCGTCCCTCAGACCGACTTGCGGCGCTTGGCCAGCCAAGCCAATGCAAACAAGCCGCCTGCCAGCATCACATAACTCGACGGCTCCGGCACCGCCGCGGCGATATTGACGATAAAGCCCACCGATGAAGGCGAGCCGTTGACGTTGCCAAAGCCGACAAAGGTCTTGCCATCGGCCGACATCGCCAGCGGCGTGCTGAAGTTGAAGCTGTCGCCGACGTCAATGCCGTAGCTGGCCAAGAATGCATCAAAACTCTTCATACCGGCAGCGGCGGTCCAGATGAAGCCCTTGCCAAAGGAGGCGGAGGCGGCACCCTGCGGACGCTCATAGCCCAGCACTGTCATGCCGTCTTCGCTGACGGCCGTGGCCGAGCCGACGGCGCCAAGGGGCATGAGCGTGCCGAGATCGACCGTGCCGGTCGCGGCGCTCCAGCGCCAGGCTTGCTTGGCATTGCCCGTGCTGCCCATCCCGACCACCCATTTGCCATCGGACGACATATCGGTCGCTTCGCTCAAGGCGCCGCCGCTGGACGACATGATCTCGGTGCGCACATAACTCCCGTCGCCGTCGGCATCCGTCCACAGCATCGGACGGCGGCCCAGGCCCCAACCCACCACCGTCTTGCCGTCATTGCTGACGGCGGCAGCGCGGGTCGAGTTGTTGCCGCCGGTGATGCCGGAGTCACCGAGATTGGTGATGGCGTTGCTGCTGGCGCTCCAGACCGATGCACGGCCACGGCCGGTGGCGGTGCCGGGCGCCCAGGCGGCACCGGCGACGAACTGGCCGTTGTCGCTGATCGCCCAGCCGGCCGACACTTCCACCGTCGTTGTGCCGTTGCTGCCGCCGATGCCGCCCAGCGTCGTCCATTGACCCGTCGACATATTGCGATAGGCCATTTCATAGCTGTTGTTGGCGGCATTGAGGGCGACGCCGCTGACCCGGCTGGCATCGGCCGAAATACGCGGCGAGCCGCCGACGCCATTGCCGGCCGCTTTGCCGCCGATATCGACCAAGCCCGCCTCGGCCGTCCAGCTGAAGTAATGGCCGCTGACGGCATTGCTGCCGACAACGACGCGGCCATCGGCGCTGACGTCGGTGGCCAGCAGGCCGGCACCGGTTTGGGTGAATGACGCCGCTTGCGCGAGGCCGCTCGCCAGCAGCATGGCGGCGGCGAGGGGGCTGAGTTGTTTGCTGATCAACATGACTGAATCCTGTTTGGTTTGTTTAGGCTTGTGTCGAAACTTGGCTCGAAACCTGATTTTTGGCGGCGCGGCGCAGCATCAACAAAGGCAGCGCCAAGGCAAACAGCAGCACGGTGGCCGGCTCGGGCACGGCGGTGGTGTGCAGAATGAAGGCCGAAGTGGTGCCGGTCGCTTTATCAAAATACAAGCCGCTGATGGCCGAGCCGTCGGCCGCCATCGAAGTCAGGCTCCAGACATGCTTGTCCGCGCCCAGGCCCATGCCAATGTCCGTCAAGTAGCCGTCAAAGGACTTGGTGACGCCGCTGTTGTTGTCATAGATCCATGTATCGGCCGTCAAGGTGCCGGCGTTGGTGCCGGGGAAGAACAGAGAAAAGCTGCCGATCACCAGGCCGTTGTCGGAGACGCCGGTGACGACCGCCTTGTTGTTTCTAAACAGATCCACGGCAGCCGGATTGGTGAAGTCGGGCACTGCGTCAAAAGGGATCAGCTTGCCGGAGTTGCTGGCCACATCCCAGAAGGTCGCCTGGCTATAGGTCATGGTGAAGCCCGAACCGGGCGGGGCGTAATTGGTGGCCAAGCCATTGATCGAGCCACCGGCGCCGTACTTGCCATTCGCGCTGAGTGCGGCGACCTGGATGTTCACCGCTGTGCCGGCGGCATTGTTGACGGTGGGCGTGCTGACCGCGTAGCTGTTGGTCGCCGCATTCCACTGCCAGAGCCTGTCTTGGTTGGCCTGGCCGGCGCGCAAGGTGCCCGCGACGACGCTGCCCTGGTCGCTGATGGCAAAGGCGCGGCCGGCGCCGACGGTGGCGGTCGGGGTCAGGTCAATCACGCTGCCGTTCTTGAACACCACCGCGTGCGCGACCGAGCTGGGGGTGCCGGCGGCGGAATAGAACGCTTGGCCCGCCACAGCGCTGCCGTCGGCAGAGATCGCGAAGGCCATGCTTTGCTGCTTCAGCGTCGAGCCTGCGATCACGGTGTTTGAGTTGACGCCCAAGCTGCCCAGGGTCGTCCAGGACTGCGTGGCGGTCGAGTAGGTGGCTGCCTGGCTGAAGCCATTGGCGGCGGTTGCGTTGCTGCTAATGACCAAGCCATTAGCGCTGATGCCGGTCGAGCCGCCAAAATTCTGAGCGGCGGAATTGCCGCCGATGTTCGTGATGAGGCCGCTCGCGGCGCTGTAATGCAGATTGCCGGCCGTGCTCGCCGTGACCGCGCCCGCACCATGGGCGGCCAAGCCAGACCAGCTGTGATTGACGGGGGGCGCAAACACCTCCATTTGGTAGCCGGCTTGCGCCATCATGGCTGCGGCGGCGAGGGTCGAGAAGACAAATGCCTTAGGCAAAAACGTGGTGGACATGGGAGACCTTTCAGTGGGCATGTCCAAATTGTCAGAGCGCGAACCGACCGCGTCACTCGGGTCTAACTCGCTTCGCTCCCCCCCCGACTCCCCCCCATCGGGCTTGACCAAGGCTTGCTTCACCCCTCAGATGAGGGGGGCAGCTCACTGGCCCGTCAGCAGCCCAAGCGTATGCGCGCGCATCACCGCCTCGCGGCGCGACTTGACGGCGAGCTTTTTGTACAGGCCCTTCAAATGCCATTTGGTGGTTTCGTCGCTGACGCCCAAGGCCTGCGCAATGTCCCGGTTGGCATAACCGCGCGCCAGCAGTTGCAGCACGGCCGCCTCCTTCGGTGTCGGCAGCATCAGGTCCGGCGCGCCGCCGCTCTGTGCAAGTTCAGCCAGGGCCGCCTGCTCCGGCTCGGCATTCGGGCCATTTTTGGCACCTACATAACCCAATAGTTGCAGCACCGCCTGTGGATTCTTGAGGTGCAACATCCCGTTCTGTGCGCCGGCCAGATGCGCCATGCGTGAATAGGAATAGGCCTGCGCCATGTGGTCGGCCTCGGCCCAGGCGTCGGCAATAAAGGCCAACAGCGCCGACGGCGGCCGCCAGCCCTGCAAACCCATGCCCCGGTCCAAGGCCGTTTGTGCAAAGTGGACGGTGGCCGTCGGCGCCGTCATCCCCGTTGGCTCGGGCAATTTGCGGTGCCGGTGCACCTCGGCCAAGGCTTCGCTGACGTCGATCGCCACGGCCGCATAGCCGTAGCGCTCGATCAGGCCTTGCGCCTCCTCGATGGCAGCGATGGCTTCACCGACTCGCCCAGCTTCGGCCAGTGCGCGCCCTTGGCGCGCCAAGAGCTTGGCCAGATTGGCATTCGACTTGGCCTCGCGGTGCAGGCGGATCGCCTCGGCCATCACGTCAATCGCCTCCAAGGGCCGGTCCAAGCCAGCCAAGGTCAAGGCCATTTCACTGCAGGCAAAGGCGCTCGCCCCGCCGGCTGGGGCCACGCGCAACATCGTCAAGGCATCGCTGAGCACCGCCCGGCTTTCCTCAAAGCGGCCCAGATGGCGCAGGACACGGCCGATCTGAATCTGGCTGGTGCCGACCAAAACCGGCCAGCGGCTGTGCCGGGCCATTTCGGCGGCGGCCTCGAAGCAAGTCGTGGCCTGATCCAGCTCACCCAGCTCCAGCCACGCATTGCCCTCATTCATCTTCACCACGCAAGCCAAGCGCAGCAGCCCCATATCTTGGGCCATGGGCGCGGCGCGCGCGAACAAGGCGGCCGCCTCGGCCGGCTCACGCAGGCACAGCGGCAGCGCCTGCGCGACCAAATCAAGCGCCTGACAGGCAGCATCAGCGGCCAGGGTGCTGGCGGCACGAAGCAAATCCGCCTGCGCCGTATCTGCTTGGGCGGTGCTGACGCTGGTCTCGCAGCGCAACAGGCCCTGGGCAATCCCGCTGCGCTGGGCATCCTGACCCTGGGCAAAAAAGTCCCTGGCCTGTTCGAGCGCCCGCAACTCGCGCTCACGCAGGCTGGCCGCTTTGGCAACACTGGCTTCGATCAGCAGCGCATCACCTTCGGCATCGGGGTCGATGGCCGGCGTCAAGTGCTCGCGGGCACGTGCCAGCAAACCCTCCGCCTCGCTCAGGCGTGAAAACAAGGCCGAGATCTCGCTCGCCGCCAAGCAAAGCCGGGCCGTCAAGGCGCTGCTGACCGCAGCGTCCAAGGGGTGCGAGCGCAAGCGCCGTTCCGCCTCGGCGATCAAGCTCATCGCTCGCAGGCTGTCGCGTTGGCGCAAATGCCAGGCCAGCTCGGTCTGGGCCTGCACGCGCGCACCGCGCGTGGCCGACTCCAGGCTTTGCTCAAGCAAGCTCAGTTCTTGCTCCGTAATCGCGAACTTCATGGGACTATTTTAGAGGCCGCCCACCGACGGCTCGATGCCGGCTTCGGCGAGGCCGTCTGACCCTTGGCTCGCCCAACGAATTGCAGCACTCAGGCCGAGGCGGCCAAAAAGTCGAGTGCCTCGGTCATCAAGGCAGCACGACCGCCTGCCATCCCGGGCTAGGATTAAAGCTTGTGATTGCCGCCGCAGCCTTGGCCGAATTCGGGCCCAGATCGGCCTCGAACACCTGGCCGGCCTGGTTGACCATGAAGCTCATCACACCGCTATCGCCATACTTCAGCGGCCAGGCCAGCATCGCAAAGCCGGTCTCCATGCGCTTGCCGATCAGGTAGCTGCGTGCGCCACCCTTGGCTGCGTCGCCCTGCGCGGTCAGCAGCTTGAAGCGGTAGCCGTGATAGCCCTCGCCAGCTTTCTTGGGCAAGAAGGCTTCACCCAAAGGGCTTTCATCGCCCAGGCTGGCGGGCCAAATCAGACCGTCCCGCTGGCCTGCCGTGCTGATGATGCGCTGGGCATACTCGAGCACACCGTCGCCATTGCGATCGACCGACGCATACTCGCGCTGGGCATCGACCGAGGCCAACAAGGCCTGGATGGTGGCGTGCTCATTGGCGCCAATGCGGCGCTCCAGCACATTGAGTTTGCCGCCCGCCATATCAAAGCGCCACTGGCCGTCTTTGCCCTGCAGCAGCGGAATCGGCAGCGCCCAAGGGTCGGTGCCGACGAGCATCTCGCCCAGGCCTTGCTTGACCGTGACCGAGCGGGCTTGATGGGCTTTTTCCAAGAAGGTGTAGCGATCATCGGCCGACACTTCGCCCAGCGGCATCAGCTTGGCCCAGTCTTTGCCCAAGACCTTTTTGAGCGCGACAGGGTCACTGCTCGCGACCGCGTCGATGAAGGCATCGGCCGCCGCTTCCGGCTTGGCGAAGGCGGTCTGTGCGTGTGCAGCACCGCTAAGCGCCAGACCAGCAACCAAGGCCAGGTGGCGGAGTTTAAGCAGAGGCTTGAGGGATGTTGTTCTGAAATTCATGGCTATTCCTTTTGCTTTTCTGTGGCCCGTGCTCAGCGATGCCGTCCGCCGCCGCCGCCGGCACGCCCGCCGCCACCGGCTGGCCTGCCGCCACCCCCCGAATGCTGGCTCATGGAGCCACGGCTCGCTTGGCCGCGCGAAGCATTGGCCCGCGAGGCACCGCTGTCATGCACGCCCGACAGCGCGCCGCTATGGCTATTGCTGCCGCCACTGCTGCCACGGTTGGCCGCCCTGTTCGAGGCTGAGGTGTCGCGCTGAGTTGGGCGACTGTCAGCGCCGCCCCGATCCACCTTGTTGACGGCCTGATGGGCCTTGTCACGGTCGGCACCTTGCAACTTCTCGCGCCCGGCGACCGGATCGGCACCGCGGTCCTTCAAGGTGTCAGCGGCGCGCGCGCGGTCCGCATCCCGTTGGCCGTCCTTGCCTTTGAAGGCATCGCGGTCCTTGCCACCTGCTGCTTGAGCCTTGTTGCCATACTGCTCGCGGCTCTTGGCATCGCGGTAAGGCACATCTTTGCGCCGCTCGGGGTTGTGCTTGAAGCTGTTGTTATTGTTGGTGATGTGGCGGTTGCTGACGTTGATATTGTTGTAACGATTGACGTTGATATCGACGCTGTGGTGGCCCCAGTTATAGCCACCCCACAGGGAATTGTGAATGCCGACAATGGCCGCACCCCACACCACGCCCGCAACAAATGCGCCGCCTGGATAGTAGTAAGGGGGCGGCGCCCAGTAGTAAGGCGGGTAGGTCGGATACCACCAGCTGCCGTACACCACAGTCGGCTGATAGACCGGCACATAAACCGTCTGCGGCTGCGTCGGCTCGATGATGATGACTTGCTTGTTGTTCTCGGTCTGGGTCGTGACCTTTTGCTGTTCGTTCGCCTTCAGGTTGCCGGCTTCTTGCGCCTTCTTGCGCATGAACTGCACCCGGTCCATCAAGTGAGCAGGGTCGGCCAAAAAGGCGTCGCCCAGGCGCTGCACATCGCCGGGGTTGGCGTCCATCATCGCCAAGACCTGCGGGAAGGCGACCAGCGATTGCACGGAGGGCTCCCAGGGCTTGGTCTCGATCTGCTTGACCGCAGCGTCACCTTTTTCATCCGGATGGGCTTTGGACCAGGCGGCAGCTTCCTTGACGTCGCTGGGGTAGGTCGAGGCCATCAAGATCTGCGACAGCAGCGAGTCCGGATAGAGCGCAATCGGCGCCAACATCTGGTCCAGCTCTTCATCCTTGAAAGTCGCATCGGCAGAGCGCGCAGCGCCCATCATGCCGATGGCGCATAAAGTTAGCATCAGCAGGGCGCGCAATAAACGCCCCCAGCTCGGGCCCCAATTTGGGCCTGCGGCAGTTCGATGTAAGGCAGCAGTCTTCATATTCCGTTCCTTCGAAGGACAGTCATTCTTTTGAGCATCGGTAATATAAGCGATCGAGGGCTGTGTAGAAACAGGGTTATGAGTGGCCGGTGAAACGGCCTTTAAGCTGCTCTCAATCTGCCCTCAATCTACTCTACCGGGCTCCGAAAAACGCGGGCCAGAAGTGGTGGGGCGCCGATTCGAGACGGGAGGGCCGCGCTGAACCGCTTTACCATTCGGCCCGTCGAGCGCAGTCGCGCTTCTGACTTAGTCGCCCTGCAGACCAATTTCGGGACACCCTCGCGCCTTGAGCAAGCCACATGGCGGCGAGCGCCCTCACTGATCAAAGCATCGAACTCCAATGCACAACTTCAAATCCAATTCAAGCCAGATCAAGGTCGCGGCTTGCCGTAGCAACTCACTCGCGGCCTTGCTTGCGCTTGGCCTTTGTAGTGCGATGCCGGCGGCGCATGCCGATGATTTGTTGGCCATCAGGGCCATGTTGGGCGACACAGAGCGCTCGCCGGTGCCGGGCGGTTGGACAGTGGGCGGCGTGGCCTACACCGGCTCTTCGGTCTACAAGGACGGGCCCAACACGACGCTGCCCGTCCCCGGCGGCATCTATATCGGCAAAGACTTTATGTATCTGGGCGACCGCGCTTTCTACACCTTTGCGCGCCAGGGGTCCATGCAGTTTTACGGTCGCCTCAGGCTGCGTTTGGGTAATCTCGATCCGGCGGATACGTCCAAATGGGAAGGGATGGAAAAGCGCAAGGGCCAGCTTGAGGCGGGTTTGGGCGTGGGCCTGGTCAGCGACGTTGGCCTCTGGACCGCGCGCTTCAGCAGCGACGTCAGCGGCCGCAGCAAGGGCACGGAGTTGCTCTTCAACTGGTCGGCGCCCTTGGTGCATGAACGCTGGATGGTGATGCCGGGCGTGGGCGCGATGTGGCGCCAAGACAAGCTGGCCAACTACTTTTTTGGCGGCGTCTCGGCGGCCGAGGCGGCGCCCGGTCGGCCGGCTTACAACGTCGGCCATGCATGGTCTGTTGTGCCCAGTTTGGTGGCGTCGTACCGAATCAACCCGCAATGGTTGATCGGCGGCGTGCTGAGCGCTGATGTGTTCTCTGACACGATCAAGAACAGCCCGCTGGTGCAGCAAAGAGCACGCTACGACATTTTGTTCGGCGTGGGATACGTCTGGCGCTGATTGGCCAGGGGCTGCGCTTCTAGGGGGGGCATGTCGCTCAAATGGCGCAGGGGCTGGCAAGCGTCAGTCAGCTGTGAAAGCGCATGCCTCGCAAAAACCACCCTGCAGCGATTCTGGGCAGCCCAGGCCCAATCTCCAAACGAGTCAACAGCGCGGAAAAAAACAGTATTTCTCGGCCTCAACCTGTCAGTTCTGACAGTTGAATTCAGACCCGAACACAGCTATTCGACACCTCGCTGACCACAACTTGACCCGCCAACAGCGCCAGTTGCTGCAGGCTCAAGGGCGCCGCCCCCGCCACTTGGCAAGCGGCCGCGCCGGCTGCTACCGCCCAACGCAGATGTTGCTGCGGCGGCGCTCCGATGGGTTCGCGCAGCAGACTGAACAGCAAGCCGGCCATGGCGGCATCGCCGGCGCCGACCGTGTCAACCACGTCTATCTCCGGTGGGCGCGCCTGCACTTCTCCTTCATCATGAAATAGACTCGCCCCGTCAGCACCACGCGTTAGCAGCACCAGCGCATGCGGATTCCAATCGGTGATTTGCGCCAGCCCGAGCCTATGGTCGGGGCTGCGGAACAGGCCGCAGAGGTCTTCGTCCGAGACCTTGATCACGTCGGCGATGCGGCACATGCGCTGTAGCGTAGCGTCGTATCGCGCATCCATGGCCATGGCGCGGAAGTTCGGGTCATAGCTGATGCGCTTGCCCGCGCTTTTCAGCGACTCGGCCAAATCGAGCAGGCGCGCAGCCAATGGTTCGCGCGTCAGGCTGATGCCGCCGAAATGCGCCCACAACAGATCGTCGCGCCAGCCACGGGGTAGCGCATCCGGCTGAAAGTACAGGTCGGCGCTGTCGTCGCCGACAAAGAAATACTGCGGCGGCGCGGTCTCGTGCACCACGGCCAGCAAGGGCGACTTATGGGCTAACTGCTGAGTGAAGCGCATATCGAGGCCGGCAGCTTGGGCTGCCTGCCACAGCGCCTGGCCGAACACATCGGCGCTGATCGCTCCGCCAAAGGCCGTGGGCACACCCAAGCCCGCCAGCGCTCTCGCCAGATTCCACGGTGCGCCGCCGCAGACCGAAGTCCATTGCTCGGGCCCGCTGCGTATCAGGTCGGTCAGCGCCTCGCCGAAGGAAACCACGCTTGGCATCATGATGCCGCCCGCTCCAGCGCGGCCAGCATCTCATAGCAGGCGCCCATGGTGTGGTAGTCGGTCTTGCCGGCCGGGCTCTTCTCGTCGCTATAGGCGCTGTTGTCCGGCTTGAGGATGCGAAACCATGCGCCGTGCTGATGGTCGATCATGTGATCCCAGGCGTAAGACCAAATCAAGTCGTACCAGGCCCAGTACTGGGCCTCGCCGGTGCGCAAGGCCAAGAGGCCGGCGGCGGCCAGGCTTTCGGCCTGCACCCAGAAATACTTGTCGGCATCGCAGACCTCGCCGTCTGGGGCAAAGCCGTAGACCAGGCCGCCATGCTCGCGGTCCCAGGCGTGGCGCATCGCCTGGCTGAACAAGGCCTGCGCACGCGGCAGCAGCCAGTCGCCGTCGTCTGCCAGCAAAGCGCGGTGGCGCTCCAGCGTCAGCAAGAGCTTGGCCCATTCGCTCAAATGACCCGGCTGTATGCCCCAGGGGCGGAAGATATTCGTCTTGTCTTCGCGGTTGTAGTCCCAATCGGGCAGCCAGTCGGATTTGTAATGCTCCCAGATCTGGCCATCGGACAGTGCTGCTTGGCGCATGGTGATATTGCGCGCCAGGGTTTCGGCGCGCAGCAAATAGCGCTGATCGGCCGTTGCGTCAAAGGCCGCCAGCATCGCTTCACAGGCATGCATATTGGCGTTCTGACCTCGGTAGGGGTCAAGTCTTGACCAATCTGCGCTGGCCACGTCGGCATACAAGCCGGCCTCGGGGTTCCAGAACCGCGCCTCCATCAAAGCCCAGGTTTCGTCCATCCAAGCCACGGCTTCGGGCTCACCCGCCAGCGCAGCATGGGCATAGGCCAGCATCACAAAGGCCAGGCCGTAGCAATGGTTGTCGGCGTCAATGGGCTGTGCAGCGCCGTCTTGCCAGCGCAAGCACCACAGGTAGCCGCCAGTGTCGGGTTGGCGATGGGCGTCGCGCAGGAAGCGCAGACCGTGACGCATCATCTGCCGGTATTGCTCGCCCCCAAAGTGACGATAGGCCATCGCATAGTTGAAAACAAAGCGAGTGCTGCTGACCAGATGGCGGGTTTGTGAGTCATAGACCCTTCCGTCATCGCGGTAGAAGTGGAAGAAGCCGCCACTTGCATCGACGCACACCGGATCGTAAAAACTCAAGGCGTGGCGCACATGGGCGCGCAAGGTGGCGGGGTCGCGAAAATTCGGGGAGTCCGGCTGACCGGTTTTTGCAGGCGTATTCATTCGGCAATTAGAAGCCAGGATAGGCCCCAATAGTGACTGCACCCTGCGAGCCTTGCTAGCCCTTATCCTTAGAAATGCTGCGCTTTGAGTTTGCCAAAGGGCTGCTTGCGGACCTGCTTCGGACATGCGATCGCCGAGTCGCTGAACGGCCGGACTCGAAGGAAGCTGCTATGGACTACCTGAAAATGAGCGTCAGCAATTGGCCTAACGCTAGATTTGGGCGAGCTTCGGCAAAGGGCACTTTGATGCCATTTTTCGCCCTTTTCCGCCCTTTTCCGCCCATTCCCGCCCGCATCAGCGCTAAGTTGGCTGGCTGGCTGGCCGCCAGCAGCCAGCCCCTTACTGCACCTCCACCTTGCTCAAGTTGTCATCCGAGTTCCGGTCGATCCGCATGTTGTAGGGGTCGACGCCGACCCAGGCAGGCGCTTTGTCGAGCAGCAAGGTAATCTGCTGCTTGCCCGACTTCAGCGGCCGGCGCTCCATCAATAACACCGAGTCCCGTGTGAAGCCCTTTTTGCCCGGCTCGGCGCTGAAGGCGCCAATGTCCAGTGCCTCGTTCAGCGGACTCTCGGTCTCGCGGCCCTTGCCGTCGGCATACAGCTTCTTGGCCTCGACGGTGAAAGTGACTTCGAACTTGCCGTCGGTGCGCTTGCTGGCTTTGGCGTCCGTCGCCTTCAGATCCAAGAGCGTGATTTTCTCGAACAGGTCAACGATCAAGGCCTCATGTTCCGGCCCGGCCTCGGCGCGCAAGAGGCGCAGAAAGTCGCGCGTGTCGGCATAGGGCGCGGCCTTGAAGGCGAACTCGGCCAGCAGCTTTTGCAGTGCCCGGTTGACCTTCTCTTCGCCTATCAGCTCTTTGAGCGAATACATCACCACAGCGCCTTTGCGGTAATGGATATAGGCCTGGTTCTCGACGCGGGCCAGTGGCAGCTCTTCCACCGCCTCGCCGGCACGTCCGCTCAGGTAACGGTCCAGTTCATATTTTAGGAATTTGCGGATCTGGGCCTTGCCATAGAGCTTTTCCATTACCAGCAGCGCCGAGTACTGGGCGAAGGACTCGCTCAGCAGCGTCATGCCTTGCTTCTCGGCACCATTGATTTGGTGGCCCCACCACTGGTGTGCCATCTCGTGGGCGGTGACGAAGGTGACCAGATCCACTTTTTCGTCACGATCCGCGTCCTTGAAGTTCTGGATGAAGCCGATCGCTTCAGAGAAAGGCACCGTGCCCGCGAACGCCTGGGCGAAGCGCTCATAGGCGGGGAACTCCATGATGCGGGCCTGGCCGAACTGGTAGGGCGAAAACTGCTCGCTGTACAGATCCAAAGAGGCCTTCATCGCCGTGAACATGCGCTGCACATTGGTGTTATGGGCCGGGTGGTGATAGATCTCCAGCGCCACCGCTTTGCCGTCCTTGCCGGCCCAGCTGTCCTGCGCTTTTTGATAGCGGGCCGATTGCATCGAGAAGAAGTGGGCGGTCGGCGCATCGCTGCGGGTGACGATGGTGCGCCGGCCATGGGCCGTGCTGTCGCTGATGGTGGTGCCGGGGGCAATCGGGGTTTGATCGGCATCGGTGCTCAGCGTGATCTCGGCGTTGACCAGATCGCTGTCATGGCGCAGATAGTTGTGGGTATTGGCGCCTTCGTCCTCCAGTTTGGCGACGCGCAACTCGGGCGGCAGCCCGTGCTTGCGGCGAATGGCGCGGTCTTGCAGCAGCAGGCCGCGCGGCACGCCCAGCATGGGCGCGAACTGCTGGTTGCTGATGAAGCTGCCGTTGGGAGCGATCTGCGTCTGCGGCCTGCCGTTGACAAAACCTACTTGCTCCATGCGGATGGCAAAGCTCAGGCCGAGCTTCTCGCCCGCTTGCAGCGGTTTGCTGAGTCGGTAGATGCGGTGCGCCAGGTCTTTGTATTCCTTCTCCAGCACGGCATCGTCCAGCGCCATGGCCTGCACCTTCAGACCCGGCGCCCATTGCACATGCACCTGGCTGATGGGTTTGCCGCTGCGGTTCTCCATTTGGTAGCTGCCCTCAATGTCGGCGCGGGCTTGGTTCGGGTAGAGCTCGACCTTGAGCTTGACGTCGGTGATGGTGGGTTGCGGCAGCTCGGCAAAACCCCATAGGGTCTTCTCGTAGTCCGCCTGGCGCTGTTCCTGTGCGGGGGCGGTGACGTACTCGTTCAGCACATTGCTGTTGTAGTAGATGTAGGCGCCGGTGCCTACCCAAGCCAGCGTGGCCGCGCCCAAGAGCAGGCCCGGCGTGCCGGCCAGGCGTTGGCGCAAGAGGTTCAGGCGTGGCTGCAGCCGGGTCTCAACCCCGCGCCGCCACATCAGGTGGGTGGCGACCAGGAGCATGGCGCCAAAAGCCAGCCAATAGGCCTGGTGCCAGGCGCGGCCTATCCAGAAGCGGCCCATCTCGTTCATGTCCGACAGCGGCACCTCCGGCATGCCGGCATAGGTGTAGAGCTTGTGCTCAAACCCCATGCTGCCCATCACCATGCCCAAGACCATCAAGACCATCATCACGGCCCAGCCGACGAATTTGTGCGGCACCATGGCCTGCACAAAGATCGAGAGAATTGCCAGCAAGACGGCCGAAATCAGGCCCGGCAAGACCAGCCACAGCAGATAGGCCGCCGGCTGAATCTGGGTGAAGCCATGGCCCAGCTGGAACAAGATGCCGGTCAGCATGGCGGTCAAGTAACAAGCCAGCAGCACGCCACTGATGGCCAGCACTTTGGGCAGTAAAAAGGCCCAGTTCGGCGCCGCGCTGGCGTCCACAATCTCGTGCATGCGGCGCTCGCGGTCCCGCCAGACCAACTCGCCCGCGTAGTAGATCGCGATCAAGAGCGGGATGATGCCAAAGCTGCCTTCCAGCGCATCCACCACCGACCTTGTCACAGGCAAATAGGCAACGCCACGCTCCGAGGTGGTTAAAAGCAGACCAGCCATTGCGTTCAACACGCCGATGGCCAGCAGCACAAAAAAGGCCGGACTCTTGAACACAAAGCGCATATCGAAGCGGGTCAGCGCGCGCAACTGCAGCCAGGCGGTACTGCCGCCATGGCTGGGGCTGGCCAGACGCTTAGGGCTTGGCAATGCGTCGCTCTTGTCAATCTTCTCGGCCTTGGCTGCAGCTTTGGCGGGCGTCTCGAACTGGAACAAACGGTAGGCCAGGCCAAACAGCGCGGCGGCCACACTCAGCCAGATCAGCCGGTTGTAGAGCAGCATGCCGCTCAAGCTCGGCAGCAGGGTGTTGCGGTCGGCGGCGGTCCAGTACTTGGTCACGCGGTTCAAGGCGCCGATGGCGAAGGGGTCGGCCAGGCCCGAGGCGAGGTCCAGCGAGGGGTCCTTCAGCAAGACCCGCGAGGCACCGAACAGGACGATGAAGGCGACAGCGCCGACATAGGTCCACATCATCGAGCGCGTGATGGTGGCCAGCGCGAAGAAGCCCGCGCCCAGCACCAATAAGGTGGGCACGCTCATCACCAGTTGGCCGAAGATGTAATGGCTCAGCACCAATGGGCCTAACTGCTCTGCGTCCAGCCAAGGCATCATGGAGCCGATCAGAATGGCCAGGGGCACGGCGGTGGTGACCAAAAATGCCACAAACATCGCGCCCAAGAAGCGGCCAATCAGATAGTCGAATTTGCTCACGCGCGTGGAGCGCAGGATGGACGCGAAGCCGAATTCCTCGTCGCGGACCACCACATTGGCCACAAAGGCGGTGACGATGAAGATCGCCATCAGGTTCATGGTGACGACGATCTGCAAAATGGCAAAAGGCGAGTTGAGATTGCTGGCACCCTTGGGGCCGCCGATCTGAATATCGGTCGAGACGATGGCGCCAAAGCTCATCAGGAAGAAGATCACAAAACTGATCAGGAACAGCGGCGAGCGCAGTTGGTAGCGCGCCTCGAAGGCGAAGATTTTGCTGAGCATCTCTTGCTCCCTCAAGCCGCAGCGGCTGGGTTTGCTGCACTGGACTTGCGCGCTTGCACCAGTGTGGCGAAGTAGAGGTCCTCCAGGTCCCCATCGACCGCCTCGAAGCCAGCCTCGGGCGCCGAGTCGGCCAGCACATGGATGACGGTCTGGCCGCCGCGCAGACGGTTGGAGATGACATTCAGTTCGACCTGGTAGCGCGGCAGCGAAGCGCTGTCGACGGTGCGCCGCCAGACTCGGCCCTGCAACTCGCGGCTCAACTCCAGCGGTGCGCCGGTCTGCACAATCTTGCCGTTATTGATGATGGCCATGCGCGGGCACAGATCGGCCACATCCTCGACGATATGGGTGGATAAAATCACCACCACGTTCTCGCCGATCTCGGCCAACAGATTGTTGAAACGGTTGCGCTCCTCCGGGTCGAGGCCGGCAGTCGGCTCGTCGACGATGACCAGCGTGGGGTTGCCGATCAAGGCTTGCGCGACACCGAAGCGCTGGCGCATGCCGCCCGAATAGCCGGCCACTGCCTTTTTTCGCACGCCCCACAAATTGACCTGCGCCAGCAGGGTTTCGACGGTGTCTTTGCGCTCGCCTGCGTTGGCGATGCCTTTCAAGACGGCCAGATGGTCGAGCAACTCGTAGGCGGAGACGCGGGGGTAGACACCAAAGTCCTGCGGCAGATAGCCCAGCGTAGCGCGCAGCTTTTCGGGCTGCTTGACCACGTCAATGTCACCAAACTGGATGCTGCCGGAACTGGGGGTTTGCAGTGTCGCGATGCAGCGCATCAAAGAGGACTTGCCGGCGCCGTTGGGGCCAAGCAGGCCGAACATGCCCTTGGGAATTTCAAGATTGACGCCATCCAGCGCTTTGGTCCCGTTGGGGTAGACGTGGGTGAGATTGGTGAGTTGTAGCATCGGTGAGCGCCTGGTGTTTTTGCTGAAGCAGCGTTGAGTGGCGCCAGTTTGCTCGCTGCCGATTCGCAAATCCAAGGCCTTGCGACACACTGCAAAAAATTTGGCCCGAGTTGCATCTGGTGCAACTCGGGCCAAATAGGCTTGGTGTTCAGCGCAACGAAGCGGCGCTTACATGCCCTTGAACAAATGCGTGTAGCTGCGGCTGACTTCGAGCTTCTCCGTCAGGCCTTTGACGCCGACCATCTGGCGGCCCCGGAAGTCGCGGGTGATGCCGTCGATGGCGCGGGCATTGACCAGGGTCGAGCGGTGCACCTGCCAGAACAGCGCCGGGTCCAGCTCGTCCACCAGCTCCTTGATCGGCTTGCGGATCAGGGCCTCGACGCGCGCCGTCTGCACCCGCGTGTACTTCTCGTCGCTGATGAAGAACAGCACGTCCTCGACCGGGATCATCTGGATCGCTTGGCCCACGGTGGCCTGAATCCACTGCAGATACTTCGGTGCGGAGGCGGGGTTGATTTGGGCGGAGAGCTTGTGCAGCAATTGCTGCAGCGGTGCGGCGGCCCGGCTGTCGCCGGGCGCATCGGCTGCTGCCGGGCCATCGCTGCCATCGCGCATGGCCAGGCGTTTCTTGATGCGCTGCACGGTCAGCGCCAAACGATCACGCTCGGCCGGCTTGAGCACATAGTCGGCCACACCTTGCTCGAAGGCTTCGACCGCGTATTGGTCATAGGCGGTGATGAAGACGATCTCGGGCAACACCCAGTCTTCACCCTCGGGCACATCATCGCCGCCGCCCATCTGGGCGATCTGGCGTGCGGCGTCGACGCCGGTCAGGCCAGGCATGCGAATGTCCAGAAAGACCAGGTCCGGCCGGTGCTGCCGCACCAATTCGACGGCTTCGAGACCATTTTTGGCCTCGGCCACAATCTCCAGATCGGGCCAGACTTCGCTCAGGCGGGCGCGCAGTTGCTCGCGCATCAGGCGCTCATCGTCGGCCAAGACGGCGCGTATGCGCGGGGAGTCGGAATGTTGGGTTGAATTCATCGGGCAATGCTAACGGGTGTGGGCTGGTGTGGGTGGGTTTGCTCGGCGCGGTGACCTTGGGCGCTTGTTTCGCAGCACCAGCCACAGCAGCAGCCCCAAAATGATGACTGGCGAGAACAACATCGCACCGAGGCTGAGCAGGCCCACGGCCACAAAGCCCAAGATCAGCACCGTCAGCAGCAGCGGCAAGCCGACGCTGAAGAGCAAGACCAGCGGTATCACCAGGCACAGCACGGCGCCGGTCGCCAAAACTCCCAAGACGGCGCCGACCCCGGACATCGCGTGTAGCCCCTCGATGTCCAGATCCTCGCCATTGATGCTGATGCTGACACCGGGCTGGGCCATCAACTCCTGCCATAAGGCGCCGCCCGCCAGCAGCCCCAGCAAGGCCAGCCCCAGGCTCAGAATCAGCAGCCATCTGAAAGTTGTTTTCATACCGAAGCTCCTTGTTTGTCATCAGAATCATGGCCGCGGCTGCGGTAGGGCACGGTGATCGTCACCTTGGTGCCGCTGGGCTGGTTTTCGCTGACGGTGACGCTGGCCTTGGCGCCGTAGAGCAGCATCAAACGCTCGCGGATATTGGCCAGACCGACGCCGGTGCCGCCGGTGGCAGCGCGGCCAAAGCCCAGGCCGGTGTCGGCCACTGTGACCGCCAGCTTGCCATGGTTGATCTCGGCCTTGACCGTCAGCATGCCGCCTTCGGCTTTGGGCTCCAGGCCATGCTTGATCGCGTTCTCCACCAGGCTTTGCATCATCATTGGCGGGAACTCGGCCGACAGCAGGCCCTCGGGCACATCGATCGAGGTCATCAGCCGCTCTTCCATGCGCACCTTGAGAATCTCCAGATAAGGCTTGATGACGGCCAGCTCGCGGCCCAAGTCACGCACGCCGCTGGCATTGGCTTCGCGCATGGTCGGCATCGAGGCGCGCAAGAGCGCGATCAAATTCTTCTGCATCTGCGAGGCACGCGGCGGGTCGGTTTCGATCAGATGATCAATCGAGGCCAGGGTGTTGAAGAGGAAGTGCGGCTCGACCTGCGCTTGCATCGCGGCCATGCGGGCCTCGACGACTTGGCGTTTGAGCGACTCGGCCTCGGCCGTTTCGGTCGCCTGCGCGGCCTTCACTTCGGCCTGCAGCCGTCCCTTGTACGTCACCTTGATGAGGGCCGAACCGAGCGCAAAGAAGAAGGCCAGCTTGACCAGAAAGTCACCCAGATGCACAACCGTGGTGTGGCGTCGCGGCTGGCGCTGCGCTTCGCGAGCAGCGCGGCGGGCTTCTACGGCGGCTTCATGGGCGCTGGTCTTGGCCGCTTCAGCGGCAGCCTCCAATGCTTGTTCGATACCCGACTTGGCCTCTTCGATCGCCCGCTTGACCTCGGCCGACTTGGCCTCCTTGGGCAGCTTGATGGAAATCGAGGGCAGGTCAGGGTCGACCTCCGTGTTCTCGACGTCAGCCGACTCGGCAGACGACGCGGCGGCGTCTGGGGCCGAGGCGCCTGACTTGGCCTTGCGCGGCTGCACCTTGACGCCGTTCTCGTCGATGGTGATTTCGTAGTGAATCGGCTTGTCCGACTTGAGCAGCGGCTTGGCGGCGCGACGCGCCTCGGCCGAGGGCGCAGGCGGCGCCGGCGGCTCAGGTTCGGCGGGCTCGAAGACTTCGTCCGGCGTGATGGTGGAGCTGATGCGCCAAGTGAAGGGCGGCAGGTCCTGCAAGATATTGACGCCAATCATCAGCGCGATGGCGTAGACGACAAAGCGCTTCCAGCTGATGCTGACCAGCCAGCCGGCATAGACGTGAAAGACCCGCAGCACGGCGGCGGAGAGTCGTTGCCAGCGCTGATAAAGCGTGGGCTGATTCATGGACGAGGGACCTTGTTGCATGGCCCGCACTGTACTGAAGGCTTTGGCTGATGGCGGCCTGAGAGCGATACAGCGCAGGTCTGAGTGGCCGAAATGCACCGAAACGCGACAGTCGGCATACCTTGTCGCGAGGCGCTGGTACCGTTGGCGGCGGCACATCGGCACTGCTGCGCTTTGATCTGAGTACCTTGCCGCCGGCCGTCACGGCCGCCAAACTGGTCAAGGCCAGCTTGGTGATGTATGTCAACAGGGTCGGTGCGCCGGGTGCCATCGGCATCAAGTCCTGGACTGGCCAGGCGACGAAGACGGTCATGAGTGCTGCAAGCTACAGCGCCATCGGGCCGAATGCCTTGTTGACCTTGGGCGCCGGCCAGCGCATCAGCGCGACCGGGACATGTTGCAACTGTTCATATCGCTCACATCGTGCCCTCGGCCCAATCTGTGGATGGCGCGCCGCTGATTGACTGAGTTGCGGGCATGCGCGCGCCATTTCCCTGTGGCGCCCCCCTGGCAGCGCATTCCTTGGGGCTTGCTCGAGCTTGCGCAAAAGCCTAACAGCAGATTCAAAGTGCGATCAGCATCTGGCGTCGCTGCGGCGAGGATTAGCTCGGGCATGGCGCTAACGTCGCTCTAAGACGGGGTGATGTCAGGGCTCCAATTTGACACCTGCAAAGGAAATATTCACTTAACTCACGAGCGCACCCCCTGAATGAGGGGGGGTGTATGCGTTGGATATCGAGGTTAGACAAATATGATGCCGGCCGACGCAGAGTGGCCTGTGAGGGGGCCAAAAATTTGCGTCGGAAGTCATTTCAATATTCTCAGGGAAATTCATGAAACGTACATTTATTTTGGCTATAGCCGCCGTTTGCAACCTGGCCAACGCGGCTGTTCTTTTTGACAACGGGCCGGTTGTCAATGCGCAAAAAAAATCGGTTATCGCTGTCGGTGAAACCACAACTGGTCTCGGCGCCAATGGTCCACTCTATGTGGCCGACGACTTCAGCATCGAAGCCGGCAAGAGCTGGAATGTCACCAGCATCGATTTCTTCGCATATCAAACCAACGCCGCTGGATTCACTTTTGGCAATGCCAATTGGAGCATCGTTAAGGATGATGTGAACGGCGCGGTGGTGGCCTCTGGCACGACGGCGGTGACAAACGGTGGCCTTGTGGGCTATCGCGTGTCCAGCAGCCAACAGAACGCTACCACTCGCCCGATTTATGACCTGAATGCGGATATCGCTGACCAGAAATTGGATGCCGGCAACTATTGGCTGCGTTGGAATCTGACTGGTACCTTGTCTTCCGGCCCCTGGGTTGCCGTTACCTCGGACAATCGCCCAGGCAACGCGGCCCAAAAGACCTCGGTCAACGGGATTTTCAATACATGGCAAGAGTCCTCTACAAAAAGGAAGCATGATCTGCCTTTCGTCTTGAACGGCAATGTGGTTGCGGTGCCAGAACCACAAACCTATGCCTTGATGCTGGGCGGCCTGGCCTTGTTGGCCGGCGCGGCTCGCCGTCGCGGCAGCAAGCAAGCGTAATTTGTGCGCTGAGTTCGGCAATTAGAAAAGCGACCCTCGGGTCGCTTTTTTCTATCTTGAGCCGGTCTTTGTTTATTGCTTGACCGCTTCCACTTGAATGATCAGTTTGACGTTCTTGGGGAAGCCCCAGGCCAGGCCGTAGTCCACGCCCCACTGGGTGCGATCAATGGTGGCTTCAAAATCGCCGCCGCAGACTTCGCGCTTGAGCATGGGGTTGTCATAACAGTTGAAATGCGAGGCTTTGAGCGTGACCGGGTTGGTCTTGCCCATCAAGGTCAGCTGACCCTGCACTTCGCTGACCTTGTCGCCGTCAAAGACGAATTTGTCGCCGACGAACTTGGCGGTCGGGAACTTCTCGGCGTTCAGCAACTCGGCGCTGAGCAAGTGGGTGTTCATCGGTGCGAAGCCGGTGTTGGCCGAGGCGATCTCGAAGCTCACTTCAACGCGGCCGGTCTTTGCGGCGCGGTCAAACTGCACCGACCCTTCTTTCTTGTCAAAGCGGCCACGGTTGGTGGAGGTGCCGAAGTGGGTGATCTCGTAGGTCACAAAAGTGTGGCTGGGATCGATGGCATAGGTCGCTGGGGCGGCTTGGCAAAGGCCGGCGCTTGCGGCCAGGGCAAAAGTCAGAAGAAATTGTTTCATGCTGAGGATCTCGTGAGGAGTGGGAATTGAGGGTTGAGGGTCAAGGGGGAGGGAAGAGAAAAACTACAGTGCAGGGACGCCGTTGAAGGCGAGCTTGAACTTCACTTGCACCTCGTTGGCGACCAAGGAGGTGTCGGCCCATTCGCCGTCGCCGATCTTGAATTCGAGGCGTTTGAGTACAAAGCCGCCGCTGGCTGCGGTGATGCCGCCGGCCTGGGCCAACTGAACCGGTACGACGATGTCGCGGCTGAGGCCCTTGATGGTCAGCTTGCCGGCGACATCGAATTGATTGCTGCCTCGGGCCTTGATGGAGCTGCTTTGAAAATGCGCCAGCGGCAGCTTTTTGCTGTCAAACCAGGACGCTTTGGCGAGCTCGGACTCAAGCTCAGGCGCACCCAGGCTCACGCTGCCTAACTCGATATTGAAACTGACCTGACCGGCTTCGGGTTTCTTGGGGTCAAAGTTCAGCTTGGCGTCGAAGCGCTTGAAGCGGCCTTCTACCGGCACGCCCATCTGGCGGCTGGTGAAGCTGAGTTCGCTCAAGGCCGGCGCCAAATCCGCCGCGCTGGCGGGGCCGGCCGCGCTGGCCAGGCCGATCAAAAAAAGGGCAAGAAGGTTTCTCATGGGGCAGTTTTCCGCGTTTGCTTGAAAGGCGACATGCGTTGCAGCAGGCCGTCACGGTCGATGAAGTGATGTTTGAGGGCGGCGCCCAGATGCGCCAAGATCAGCGCGGCCAAGCCATAGGCCAGCAGTTGGTGGGCCTGCTTGAAGCTGGCCGCCAGCGCCTTGTCAACCGGCACAAAATCCGGCAGAGGCAAGACCCCGAACCACACGATGGGGAAACCCGCCGCCGAGCTGTAAGCCCAGCCCGCCAAGGGCACCGCAAAAAACAGCAGGTAGAGCAGACCGTGGGTCATATGCGCAGCCCGCGCTTGCCAGGCAGGCATGGGCAGCTCAGCCGGCGGGCGATGTGTCAAACGCCAAAGCAGGCGCAAGGCCGACAGCAGCAAGATGCTCACGCCCGCCCATTTATGCCAGTTGTACAGCTTCAGCCGGCTGGGCGAGAAGGGCAGGTCGCTCATATACAGGCCCAGGCCCAGCGCGCCGATGATGGCGATGGCGAGCAGCCAATGCAGGGCAATTGCGATTGCGCTGTAACGCAGGGGCTTGGCCTTAGCTGCGATGGGTGAGAGCTGTTGATCCATAGCCTGCAGTGTGCGTGATGGACCTCTGCGCATGGTTCAGCAGGCTTGTGTCTACTGTTCATGGTTTTTGAATGATCCGCGGCGTAACCATTCACGTTCACCGCGAATTCACCGTTTTGTCACGGTGCGGTCATCGCACGGCAGGCAAGATGGCGACACTGATTTTCAGAGGTGAGCGCAATGGACGTGGTACGCAAGATCGAGGCGCTGTTCGAGCGCCGGGGCGCATCGATTTACACCGGGCAGCGCCTGGAGCGGCGGGAAAGCGTGTCCGCGCTGGAGCATGCTTTGCAATGCGCGCAACTGGCCGAGTGGGCTTATGCCGACAACGCCTTGGTGGCTGCGGCCTTGCTGCATGATCTGGGGCAGTTGATCGATGCGCCGGCCGAAGCGAGCCTGTACAGCGACGAACATGAGCTGCGCGCACTCAATATGCTGGCGGCCGGCGGGTTCGGAAGCGATGTGCTGGAGCCTATCCGCTTGCACGTACAGGCAAAGCGTTACCTGATCTCCACCGACGAGCGTTACGCGGAGGGCTTGTCGGCGGCATCTCTGCATTCATTGGGCATGCAAGGTGGCCGCATGAATGCCGAGGAACGCCTCATCTTCATGGCCCAAACACAGTCTTCGCGCGCCTTGCAGCTGCGCCGCTGGGATGATTTGGCCAAACAGCCGGGCAAGCGCACGCCGCCGCTGGCCTATTACTTGAATCTGCTGGACGAGGTCTTGCGCGCAGCGCGTCAGCCGGCGCGGGTCGTGCTGGCCTGAGTGCCTGCGCAGCACGCATCCTACTTGAGGGGGATGGCGCTTTGTCAGAGCAAGCCAGATACTAGCAACCGATCGATACGCCGCCTGGACCTCGGCGTGTTGGTTGAAGGGGGAGGACGACGACGCCGACAAGCAAAGCCCGCAAGGGCCCCGCTTGTCGGCTTAGTTTTTTGTGCCGCCCGTTTTGTCTCCACCTGCGAGACTCGCTGCGGAGTCCTCATCGGGCCTTGACTGCCGCAAGCCGAGCCCACGGGCTCACCATTTCATTTCGCCCTTGTTGACCTTGGCGCCGATCTCCAAAGCGATGTCCAGGCCCGCCTGTGGGTAGGCTGTCTTCATGGTCTTGATCAGGGTTGCGGCGTCTGCTGCCTTGGGCAACTCGGTCTCGAAGCGCTGCAAATAGTTGATGGTGGCGGGGATGTGGCTGGCGTCCCAGTTGCTGCCCGGCAGCATATGACCAGGCACCACCACCTGCGGCTGCAAGGCGGCCATGCTGCCCAGCTTGCTGATCCAGGCTGCGCGTTCGGCGGCAGTTTGGGTGTCGGCCGTCCAGGCATGCAGGCCGCCGAAAACATTGACGCCGCCGACCACTGCCTTGATGGAAGGAATCCAAACATAGCTGCGATGCGCCAGACTGTCGTCCAGGCCGCGCACTTCCAGCGTCTGGCCTTCCAGTGTCAGCTGATTACCGACCAGGGCTTCCGGTAAGACCGGCGTGCGCGGCGCGTTGGCGCCCAGGCGTGGGCCCCAAACCTTGAGTTTGTTCGGCAGGGACGCTTCAATCTTCTTCAGCGTCGGCGCGGCAGCAAGGATGCGGGCCTGCGGAAACTCAGCGTGCAAGACCTCCAGGCCGAAGTAGAAGTCCGGGTCGGCTGCCGACACATAGATGGTGCTGAGCGTCTTGCCGCTGTCCAGCACCGCCGCCGCGACGCGCAGCGCATCGGCACGGGTGAAGCCGGCGTCCAGGAGGATGGCTTCCTTGGCACCCATCACCAGGACCGAGTTGACGTGAAAACTCTGTGGACCGTGATTGATCACCTTGAGACTGAGTGCGGCTGGGGCCGGGCTGGTGGCAGTGGCCGAGGCTGTGTTTGTTTGCGCCTGGGCGCCGACCATGCCGCTGGCCAAAAGCCCGGCGATGCCGAACTGCTTGAGCAGGCGAGGCAATTGCAAAAGCGTTGTGCGGGAGAGAGCTGGCTTGTTCATGTCTGATCCATTCGTTTGCGATGGGTCAGACTGTATTTGCGCGAAAACAATTGATAAACAGCGAATGCAGGACTAGTTTGTTGTCAAATTCGGGCGAATCCAACGGGGTGGCGGCACTGCTTTGAACAGGTACTCAGCGGTGCAAAGCCCGAGCGCGAGCCCCAGCTTGCGAGCGCGACAGAGGGCTGCAATCACTGCGTTCTTTGCACCGAAGCGGCCGCGCAAATGGACGGGCTCGGTTATGCTGCGCGCCGACTGCTGAGATGAGTTTTAGCCTCAGCGAGCGTGCCGCAGCCACCGTGGAACTTTAGTCAGGCTAACCCGCAATGTGCATTGACCTTTTTGCCCCTCAATACCTGCGTCGCGGGCTCGGGGTGCTGCTGCTGCTGATCAGCGGCTGCGCTTCGCGGCCCGCTAATCCGCCCCTGCTCAAACAAGATCATGAGCATGGCTACCGCTTGTCGAGCTGGCAGGCCGAGCGCGGCGACCCCGAATTTGGCCTGGTGGTGGCGATGTCGGGCGGCGGCACGCGTGCGGCGGCGTTCTCTTACGGCATCTTGGAGGAGTTGCGTCGCACCCCGGTGCCAACGCCCTCAGGGCAGGGCCGCATGCTGGACGACGTCAATATCGTGACGGGCATTTCCGGCGGCAGCTTCACCGCCCTGTCTTATGCGCTTTACGGCGAGCGCCTGTTTGACGAGTTCGAGACGCGCTTTCTCAAGCGCGATGTGCAGGGCGACTTGATGCGCCTGGTGCTCAATCCGCTGTCTTGGCCGCAGATGGCGGGCGGCAGCTTCACGCGCACCGATCTGGCCGCCGACTATTACGACCGCATCCTGTTCGAGGGCGCCACCTTTGGCGACCTGCGCAAGCGCGGCGGCCCGTTCACCAATGTCGCGGCGACCGAAGTCAGCACCGGCTCGCGCATCACCTTCAACCAAAACACTTTCGATCTCTTGTGCGCCGACTTGAGCCAGGTTCGGCTGGCGCGAGCGGCGGCCGCGTCGTCGGCGGTGCCGGGGCTGTTCGCGCCAATAGGCTTTGACAACTACGCGGGCAGTTGCGGCTTTGATTTGGGTGCCAATGTGGCTCGGGTGTTCGGCAACAAGGTCGACAAGGACGCGACCGGTCGCGTCAGCTTGCGCGACCGCGAGTTTGTCGCCTTGCAAGACGGCACACAGCATCGTTACTTGCACCTGATCGACGGTGGCCTGTCCGATAACGTGGGCCTGCGTTCGCTGTTGGAAGGGCTGGAGGCCTCGGTCGCCAGCGAGCGCTTCCGCGATGTATCGGGCTTCAACAAGCTCAAGCGCATCGCCGTGATTGCCGTCAATTCGCTGGCCGACGGTGAGAACGATTGGGGCATGCATGAAGCGCCGCCGAATATGCTGTCCATGCTGGTGCGCGCCGCCGGCGTGCCGATTGACCGCTACAGCTATGAGCAGATCGAGCTGCTGCGCAATTTTGTGCGCACCTTGCAGCATCTGAAGGGGCCGGACGGGCAGCCGATCGCGGTCGAGTTCTACGCCATCGACATCAATTTCGACCAGATCACCGACCCTGAAGAAAAGCGCTACTTCCGCAATTTGCCCACCAGTTTTGTGCTCAGCGCCGAGCAGGTGGACCGGCTGCGCGAGATGGCAGGGCGCTTGCTGCGCCAGTCGCCCGACTACCAGCGCCTGCTGCGCGACCTGAGCGCCAGCGCCCTGGCCGAAGCCCCGCCGACATCCAAAACTCAGCCCTGAATCGGTTATGCTCCGCGCAACCATATGCTTAGCTTGCGGATGAAAACTGTCTCCATCTTGTCACTGTGTTTGCTGTGGGCTTCTGGCGTTAGCGCCGAGGCGCTGAGCTGGCACGAGGCCACTCAGCTGCTGCGGCAAAACTCGGATCAAATGGCCGGCGCCCGCGCTGCGGTGGACAGCGCGCAAGCCCGCTCCGAAGGCATCGCCCGCGCCGGCGGCCCCATTGTCAGCGTCTACGGTGCGGCCTACAGCTACAAGGCCAGTGTCGATCTGAATCTGGACCCGCTCAACCACGGCTTGGGCAATGTGATCAGCCTGCTGCCGCCGGGCTTGGCAAGCCAGTTACCACCCTTGCCACCGCTGCCGCACAACACCACGCTCTCACACAGCAATACCAATCAAGCCGCCTTGGTGAATGCGGTCTGGCCTATCTACCTGGGCGGGGCGACCGATGCGCTGCGCGGTGTGGCGGCGGGGCAAACCGCCGAGGCGCAGGCCGAGCTGAGCCATACCGAAGAAGAGGCGCTGGCACTGCTGGCGCAGCGCTACTTCCAGACCCAGATGGCGCGCCGCGCTGCCAGCCTGCGCGAGGCGGCCGCCGCCGGCGTGTCCGAACATGACGCTGCGGCCGAGAAGATGCTGCAGGCCGGCGTGGCCTCCAAGCTGGAGCGCCTGCAAGCGCGCGCCGCCTTGCAAGATGCACAGCACCAGGCCCGCAAGGCGCGCAGCGACGCAGAGCTGGTCGCGGCCGCCCTGGCCCGAACCGTCAAAATAGACGGCGTGCCGACGCCCAGCACGCCTTTGTCGGTCAGCTCGCAGCCGCTGCCCCCGCTGCAAGACTTCATCAACACCGCGATGACCCTTCACCCTGGCCTGGCCAAGGTGGCCGCCAAGCGTACTCAGGCCGAGCAACTGAAGGCAGGCTCCAAGGCGCTGGAGCGCCCGCAGGTGTTCGCCTTCGGCCAACGTTCGCTGACGCATAACGGCGACTGGCTGGCCGGTGTGGGCATACGCGTCAACCTCTGGGATTCGCTAGACCACGACGCGCTGGATCGGTCACACCTGAAGCAGATCGCGCAAGTCGACGCGGCCGATGCGCAGGCGCGCAGCGACATCGCCTTGCTGGTCGAGCGCCAATGGCGCAGCGCCGAGCAGGCGCGCTCGCAATACCTGAGCCTGGCCGCGCAAGACGAATTGGGTCAGGAAATCTTGCATCTGCGCCGGGTAGGCCTCAAGCAAGGCAGCAGCACGACGCTGGATCTGATCGACGCCGAGCTGAACCTGGCCAAGCTGCGTACCGAGCGCGCGCAGGTCGCCTATGAACATGTGATGGCCTTGGTCGGCCTGTTGCAAGCCAGCGGTCAGCTCGAGAGTCTGGGCGACTACCTGGCCCGCGCCGATGTGCGCGTCGAATAGAACAAGAGATTGCCGATGAATTTGCCTAAGTTTTTAGTGCCGGCTATTGCCGTGACCGCGCTGGGAGTTGCTGTCTACGCGATGCTGCAGCACAACCCTCCTGCGCCTGAGCAGCTGCAAGGCATGATGGAAGCGCGCGAGACCGATATCGCGCCCAAGCTGACCGGCCGAGTGCTTGAGCTCTTGGTGCAAGAAGGCCAGCGCATCGAAAAAGGCGCGCTGATCCTGCGCATCGACAGCCCCGAGGTGGCGGCCAAGATGGCGCAGGCCAGCAATGCGGCCTCGGCGGCAGCTGCGGTCGCTCAAAAAGCCAAGAACGGCGCGCGCCCTGAAGAAATCCGCATGGCGCAAGCTAACTTCGAGCGTGCGCAGGTCGGGGTTGATTTGGCCCGCAAGAGTTTCGAGCGAGTTGACGGCCTTTACAAAGAAGGCCTGGTGTCGGCGCAAAAGCGCGACGAGGCGGAGGCGAATTGGCGTGCGTCGCAAGGGCTGGCCAATGCGGCTCGTGCCCAGGCCGATATGGCCCGTGCCGGCGCGCGCAGCGAAGACCAGGCCGCCGCTAACGCCCAAGCTGCTCAGGTGAAGGGCGCCGTGCAAGAGGTGGAAGTGGCCCGCGCCGAGACCGAGCTGAAAAGCCCGGTGGCGGGCGAGGTGGCCAAGCTTTTGGCCAAGGTGGGCGAGCTGTCGCCGGCCGGCGTGCCGGTGATCACGGTGGTGGATCTGGCCGATCAATGGATGCTCTTGAACGTGCGTGAAGATCAGCTGCAGCGCTTTGCCGTCGGCCAGGAGTTCGACGCCACGCTGCCGGCGCTGCCGAATCAGACCGTGCGTTTCAAGGTCCTTGCCTCGCAGGCGCTGCCCGACTTCGCCACCTGGCGCGCCACCCGCAGCAACCAGGGCTATGACCTGCGCACCTTCGAGATCAAGGCGCAGCCGCTCAAACCGATTGCGCGCGCGCGGCCCGGCATGAGCGTGCTGGTCAAGTAAATCATGGGCACTTTGGCGAGGGAATGGGCGCGGCTGCGTGCCAGCCCTTTCGATTTGGCCATGTTGTCTTGGTTGCCGCTGCTGATGGGGCTCTTGCTGATCTGGACCTTTGCTGCGGGCTTGCCGACGCGGCTACCGATTGGCATCCTGGACGCTGATCACAGCGCGCTGTCGCGCCAGCTCGGTCGCATGCTGGACGCTGCACCTGGCCTGCAGCTGGCGGCGCAGTTCAGCGACGAAGGCGAGATGCAAAGGGCGCTGCGCGCCGGCCATGTGTACGGCGCGCTGGTGATTCCGGCCGGCATGAGTCGCGACATCAAACAGGGCAGAGCGGCGCAATTGGCCCTTTTGCATAACGCCCAGTTCGCCACCCACTCGGGCCTGATTCAAAAAGACGTGCGCACGGTGGTGGGCACGCTGTCGGCCGGCATCGAGATCGTCTCGCGCGAGAAGCGAGGCCAGAGCATGCAGGCGGCTAGCCAAGGCTTCGAGCCCATGCGCGCCAATTTGCAGGCGATCTACAACCCGACGCTGAACTATCAGCAGTTTCTCGCCGCTGTGCTGCTGCCGGCGCTGCTGCATATGCTGGCGATGGTGGGCGGCGCCTGGGCCGTCGGCAGCGAGCTGCGCGATGGGACGGCGCCCGCTTGGCTGGCTGCGGCCAAGGGTCAAGTCTTGCCTGCCGTGCTGCTCAAGCTGCTGCCGGCGATGTTGCTGCTGAACGGCGTCAATCTGATCTTGTGGCTGCTGATGCAGCAGCTGGGCTTGGTGCCAGCTGCAGCCATGCCGGTCTTGCTGAGCCTGCACGCGGTGATGCTGGCCTTGTACTGGGGCTTGGGTGGCTTTGTCGCCTTGGCCAGCAGCAGCTTGCGCACGGCGCTGTCGGCGGCCGGCTTCATCACCGCGCCGGCCTTTGCCTTCTCAGGCCTGGCTTTCCCCTTGATGGCCATGCCAGTCAGCGCGCGCCAATGGGCCGAGGCCTTGTCGCTGACCTGGGTGCTGGAGGGACAGGTGGGCTTGCTGCAACAGGGCCGCGAGGCGGCCGCGCTCTTGCCGCTGGCGGGCTGGCTCAGCCTGGCTGCCGCGCTCTTTCTGCTGGCCTGCGCTGCGCTGCTCAAGCGCGCCGCCGTGACACCGGCCTGCTGGGGGAAGCGCTGAAATGTGGGCCTGGTTTAAGACGGTGGGTCTCACCTGGCGCAGCGCGCTGACGGACAAGGGCACGCTCTTGATGTTCATCGTCGCCCCCATCATTTATGCCTTCTTCTACCCCTGGCCCTATCTGACGCAGGAACTGCGCCGCGTACCGGTGGCCATCGTCGATCAGGACCACAGCAATATCGCCCGCCAGATCGGCCGCTTCACCCAGGCCAGCCCGCGTCTGGACCTGCGCTTTGTCACCAGCAGTGAGGCGGAGGCCAAGGCGGCGCTGGCAAGGCGCGAGATTGAGGGCTATGTGCTGCTGCCCCAGGGGCTCAAGCGTGATGTGTTGCGAGGCCAGGCGGTGGTGGCACCGGTCTTGGCCGACGGTGCGTATTTCTTGATTAACAAGGTGGTGCTGAGCGGCTTCGGCGAGGTGCTGGGCACCGTCTCGGCCGGCATCGAGTTGCGCCAGTTGCAAGCCAAGGGGGCGTCGCCCTTGGGCGCAGCAGCCAGCCGCAGCCCTTTGAATCTGAGTACGGTAGCGCTTTACAACAAGACCCAGGGTTATGGCAGTTATGTGGTGCCGGCGGTGGCGGTGCTGATCATCCAGCAGCTGATGCTGATCGGCACAGCGATGTGGGTCGGCACCTGGTTTGAGAGGAGGCGCCCGGACGCCGACTCGCTCGCCACCTGGGCTGCCCGCACCTTGGCCTTTGCTTGTCTGGGTCTGCTCTCGGCGGCCTGGTTCTTCGGCCCGGTGTTCCGCTTTTTTGACTACGGTCACAGCGGCAATGTGGCCGGCGCGGCATTGCTGCTGCTGCCCTATTGCTGGGGCATCGCGGCCCTGGGCGTGGCGCTGGGCGCCTTGCTGGCCGACCGAGAGCGCAGCATGCAAGCGCTCTTGTGCACCTCGCTGCCGATTGCTTTTTTGAGCGGCTTCTCCTGGCCGCGCGAGGCGCTGCCGGCACCGCTGTTCGCGCTGGGGGACTTCATACCAGCGGTGGTGGGCATCCAGACCTTTGTGCGGCTGAACCAGATGGGCGCCACACTGGCCGAGGTGCGGCCGTTTGCTGAAATTTTGCTGCTGCAAGCGCTGGGTTTCAGCGTGCTGGCGGCATGGGCGCTGCGCAGGCGCCAGATGGGCGAAGCAAAGAACGTGGCCTGATTCGGAGCTGCGAGCCGTCGGGCGCTTCAATGAGGCATCGGTACAAACCCTGGACTTTCTTGCTGGCCACAGAAAGTTCACTTTGACCTAGACGTTAGGCGTTAGCATCGCCATCAAATACAAAAAGAATAGGTCTGTCGTAGGCTAAATCCGGCCGAGCAGCACATCTGCCTGCAGGGCCAAAACCAGGGGTAGTGGAAATGGGTCAAGGCACATTGATCGTCGGCATGAAGGTGCTGGTCATCAGCGATGAGTTTGGCGGCCAGACGGCGGTGGGCCGCACGGTGCGCTCGCTGGCGCAGGCGCTCGCCGAGCGTGATATCGAAGTGTTGGAGGCCACCTCGGCCGAAGATGCGCGCGCGGTGATTCTGTCCGACCCCTCGATCCAAAGCGTCTTGCTGAGCTGGACGCTGGGCAGCCAAGACCCGCAGCATCACGCGGCGCAGGCCTTGCTGGATTTGATCCGCTCGCGCAATACCGATGTGCCTGTGTTCCTGATGGCCGACAAAGACGGTGCGGCGCTGACGGCCGCCGTGATGCGCCAGGTCGATGAGCTGATCTGGTTCCTGGAGGACACCACTGGCTTCATCGCCGGCCGCGTGTTGGCCGCCATCCAGCGCTATCGTGAGGCGGTGGCTCCCCCGTTCACCAAGGCGCTGATCCAGTTCGCGCAGAAGTATGAGTACTCCTGGCACACGCCGGGCCATGCCGGCGGCACGGCCTTTCTGAAGTCACCGGTGGGCCGCGCCTTCCATGACTATTTTGGCGAGAACCTCTTGCGCTCGGATCTTTCGATCTCGGTTGGCGAGTTGGGCTCCCTGCTGGACCACAGCGGCCCTATCGGCGAGAGCGAGAAGTATTGCGCCAAGATCTTCGGCGCCGACCGAGCCTACACGGTGACGAATGGCTCCTCGATGTCGAACCGGGTCATCATGATGTCTTCGGTGACCCGTGGAGATTACGCCTTATGTGATCGCAATGCCCACAAGTCCACCGAGCAGGCGCTGACCATGACGGGGGTGGTGCCGACCTATCTGGTGCCTTCGCGCAACCACCTCGGCATCATCGGTCCGATCTACGCCAAGACGCTCAGCGAAGAAGGGGTGCAGGCGGCTATCGCAGTCAATCCGCTGGCCAAGGACAAGGCGCAAAAAGCGGTGCACGCCATCGTCACCAACTCGACCTATGACGGTCTGATTTACCTGGTGCCGCGCGTGGTGGAGCTCCTCGACAAGAGCGTCGACCGCATCCACTTTGACGAGGCCTGGTACGGCTATGCGCGCTTCAACCCGCTCTACCGCAACCGCTTCGGCATGTATGGCGAGGCCAAAGACTACCCGCGCGACAAGCCGACCATCTTCACCACCACCTCCACGCACAAGCTGCTGGCTGCGATCAGCCAATCCTCGCTGATCAGCGTGCGCGACGGCCGCAACCCGGTGCCGCATGCGCGCTTCAACGAGAGCTACATGATGCACGGCTCGACCTCGCCGCTGTACGCGATCATCGCGTCTAACGAGGTCTCGGCGGCGATGATGAGCGGCGTGGGCGGCCGCACGCTGACGACCGAATCGATCCAGGAGGCCGTGTCCTTCCGCAAGGCGGTGCGCACGATCAAGCGCGACGCAGAAACCACCGGCGACTGGTTCTTCAGCACCTGGAATGCCGACACCGTCACCGACCCGGTCAGCGGTGCGCAAATCGCGTTCGAAGATGCGCCAAACGAGCTGCTGATTAGCGAGCCCGACTGCTGGACCCTGCATCCGGGCGCGGCCTGGCATGGCTTCAAGGACATCGAGGCTGGCTACTGCATGCTGGACCCGATCAAGGTCTCCATCGTCAGCCCCGGTGTGGCCAGTGACGGCACATTCGAGCAGATGGGCATCCCGGCGATGCTGGTCACTGCCTTCTTGAGCAAGCGCGGTATCCAGGTCGAGAAGACCACCGACTTCACCATCCTGGTGCTTTTCTCGCTGGGCGTCACACGTGGCAAGTTCGGCACGCTGGTGAATGCGCTCTTGCGCTTCAAAGATGCCTACGACGCCAACACGCCAGTGGCCGAGGTCTTGTTTGAGCATGTGGCCGATGCACCGGCGCAGTACGCGGGCATGGGCTTGCAAGATTTGGCCCGCGCCATGTTCGAGCAGATGAAGGCGAGCGACATCTTGCGCGCTCAGGCGCAGGCCTTCTCCAGCCTGCCGGTGCCGGTGATGACGCCGGCCGATGCTTACTCCAAGCTGGTGCACAACGAGATCGAGGAAGTGGCGCTGGAGAACCTGGCCGGGCGCGTGATCGCCACCGCCGTGGTGCCCTATCCACCGGGCATCCCGATGTTGATGCCGGGCGAGTTGGCCGGGCCGGACGATGGCCCCTTCATCGGCTATCTGCGCGGCCTTCAGGACTGGGGCAATCGCTTCCCCGGCTTCGGCCATGACACCCACGGCGTCGAGGACCGCGACGGCCGCTACTACGTTCAGTGCCTGAAATAAGGCGTTAGGCCCCACGCCAAGGCATCAGCGTTGGCGCTGTCCAAGACATTCAAACCAGGAGGCCTGCATGGCTGACTCCAGCAAGAAAATGAGCCTGATGGGACTGACCACCATCGTGGCGGTCAATATGATGGGCTCCGGCATCATCATGCTGCCGGCAAATATGGCGCAGATCGGCGCTGTGTCGCTGCTCTCATGGGCGATCACCGCCGTCGGCTCGATGGCGATTGCCTACAGCTTTGCGCAATGCGGGCTGTTCTGCAGTCGCTCGGGCGGCATGTCGGCCTATACCGAAGAGGCGCATGGCAAGTCGGGCTTCTTCATGGCTTCCTTCTTGTATTACCTGTCCTTGGCGATCGGCAATGTGGCCATCGCCATCTCGGCGGTCGGCTACATCACGCCCTTCATCCCTTGGCTGGGCACCGGAGCTACTCCGCTGTTCGTCGGCGTGGTGGGGCTGCTGTGGCTGACCACGGTGGCCAATTTCGGTGGCCCCAAGGTCACGGGCAAGATCGGCGCCATCACCGTCTGGGGCGTCATCATCCCGGTCGCTGGTTTGTCGGTGATAGGCTGGTTTTGGTTCAAGTCGGATGTGTTCGCGCAGGCCTGGAACCCGCATAACGTGCCCATGGCCGAGGCGATCTCGTCCAGCATTCCGCTGACTCTCTGGGCCTTCCTGGGCATGGAGTCGGCGGCCGCCAACTCCGACGCGGTCGAGAACCCCAAGCGCAATGTGCCACTGGCCTGCTTGTTCGGCACCGGCGGCGCGGCGGTGGTCTACATTCTTTCCACCACGGTGATTCAGGGCATCGTGCCAAATGCCGAACTGGCCAATTCGACGGCACCATTCGCGCTGGTCTACTCGACCATGTTCTCGCCCATGGTCGGCAATGTGATTCTGTTCCTGGCGGTGGCGGCCTGCGTGGGCTCGCTCTTGGGCTGGCAGTTCACGCTGGCGCAGGTGTCCAAGGCAGCGGCCGAGCAGCGCATGTTCCCCAAGTTCTTTGCCCGCGTGACTGCGGCCGACGCGCCCATCATCGGCATGGTGGTGGCCGGTGTGTTGCAGACGCTGATGGCGGTGTCGACGATGTCGCCCGATGCAGCGGCGCAGTTCGGCAAGCTGGTCAATCTGGCAGCGGTCACCAACTTGATTCCTTATGTGACGGCGCTGTCGGCGCTGATGATCATCATGCACAAGGCCGACGTCACGCCGGCGCTGTTCAAGCGCAATGTAGCGGTCTTGATGGTCGCCATGATCTACAGCTTTTATGCGCTCTACGCCTCGGGCCAGGAGGCGGTGTTCGGCGGCATGATCGTGATGGCGATCGGTTACTTGATCTACGGTTTCATTGCCAACCGGTTCATCGCGCAGCCAAGCGCGGTAGCAGCCGCAGCTCGGCCATGAACCCCATCAGCAGGAATCCCATCATGAGTAACTTTCGCAAACTTTGTACCGGCCTGCTTGGCCTGGGTCTCCTGGCCAGTTTGGTCACGCCGTTCGCCGCCTCTGCCCAGACGCTGGATCGCATCAAAAAGGCCGAGACCATCAAGCTCGGTTTCATCGACCGCGCCGCACCTTACTCATCGCTGGGCGCCGACGGCAAACCGGTCGGTTACGCGATCGAAGTCTGCCAAGTGGTGGTCGAGGCCATCAAAGCCAAGCTGTCCCAGCCCGGCTTGAATGTGCGTTATGTGGCGTTGAAGGCCGAAGACGCCGAGGAGACGGTCAGCCAGGGCGGCGTTGATCTGCTGTGCACCGCGACGGTCGAGACGCTCAAGCGCCGCGAGCGCATGTCTTACTCGATCCCTGTCGTCAGCGGCGGCATCGGCGTGCTGTTGCGCACCGACGCGGCGAGCAGCTTGCGCGACGTGTTGAGCGGCAAGCCGGCGCGCAGCGGCCCGGTGTGGCGCGGCACCGTCAATGGCGGCTTGGCCAACCACACCTACGCGGTACGCGCCGGCACCACCACCGAGGCGTGGGTGCGCGAGCAAACCCGCCGCCTGGGCGTGACCGTCAGCGCGATCACGGTAGACGACTACGGCAAGGGCATCGAGCTGGTGCGTGCCCGCCAGGCTGACGCCTTCTTCGGCGAGCGAGCGCTTCTGAAGGACTATGTGCAGCGCAACAAACTGAGCGGCGAGGTGGTGGTGCTGGAGCGCCGCTTTGCGGCCGAACCGCTGGGGCTGGCGATGGCGCGCAACGACGATGACTTGCGCCTGTTGGTGGACGGTGCTTTGAGCCGCTTGCTCAAGAGCCCTGACTTTGCCAAGCTGTACGAGCGTCATTTCGGGCCGCTGGACGAAGCCAGTCGCTTGATTTACACCGGCTTCGCGCTGCCTTGAACTGAAGCACTCAACCGCCATTCCGATCAGGACTTCAATCATGGCCAGCTCCAACTCGATCCCCTCCCGCGTGCTCTGTGTTGACGGCGATCTCGCCGGCGAATCGAGCACCGCCAGCCGGCGCATCCGCGCCATCGTGGACGCGCTGCGCGAGCATGGCGTTGAAGTGATCGAGTCGCTGTCTTATGAAGACGGGCTGGCCAATCTGGTGTCGGACACCGCCATTCACTGCCTGCTGCTGGATTGGTCCTTGGGGGCGAATGACGAAGGCAGCCATGCGGCGGCCACCGAGCTCTTGCGCAAGCTGCGCAAGCGCAATGAGGCCATGCCGGTGTTCTTGATGGCCGATCGCAAGGCCTTGAGCGGGCCGATGACGGTCGAGGTGGCCAGCCTGGCGGATGAATTCATCTGGACGCTGGAAGACAGCCCGGCCTTTATCGCGCGCCGCGTTGAAGCGGCGCTGGATCGTTACTTCGACGGGCTGCTGCCGCCCTTTGCCCGCGCGCTGGTCAACTACAACCGCGATGCCGAGTACTCCTGGGCGGCGCCCGGTCACCAAGGCGGCGTAGCGTTTACCAAGTCGCCGATCGGCCGGCTTTTTCACGACGCCTACGGCGAGACGCTGTTCCGCACCGATATGGGCATCGAGCGCGGCGCTTTGGGTTCGCTGCTCTCGCACAGCGGCCCGATCGGTGAGAGCGAGCAATACGCGGCCCGTGTGTTCGGTAGCGACCGCAGCTACTCGGTGCTGAACGGCACCTCGGCGTCCAACCGCACCATCATGTCGGCCTGCATCGGCGAGCAGCAGATCGCCTTGTGCGACCGCAACTGCCACAAGTCGATCGAGCAGGGCCTCGCTATCACCGGCGGCATCCCCGTCTTCTTGCAGGCCGGCCGCAACCGCTATGGCGTGATCGGCCCCATCCACCCCGATCAGATGACGCCCGCCGCGATTGCCGCCAAGATCGCAGCCAACCCGCTGGCGGCGCAGGCCCGAAACGGGTCGCAAGCGCAGCGCGCCGTCTACAGCGTCGTGACCAATTGCACCTATGACGGCATGTGCTACGACGCCAAGAGCGCGGAAAGCCTGCTGGGCCAGAGCGTTGACCGCATTCATTTCGACGAAGCCTGGTATGGCTACGCTCGCTTCAACCCCATGTACAGGGACCGTTATGCGATGCGCGGCGCGGCGTCCAGCCATGCCGATGACGGCCCGACCGTCTACGCTACGCACTCGACCCACAAGCTCTTGGCGGCGCTGTCGCAGACTTCCTTCATCCATGTGCGCGACGGGCGCGGCGCCATCGATCATGGCCGCTTCAACGAAGCCTATGGCGCGCAGGCTTCAACCTCGCCGCTGTATGCGTTGATCGCCAGCAATGAAGTCGCGGCGGCGATGATGGCCGGGCCGTCCGGTGAGGCCTTGACGCAGGACGTGATCGATGAAGCGATTGCCTGCCGCCAGGCCGTGGCCCAGGTGCAGCGCGAGCTGGCCGCAAAGGGTGAATGGTTCTTCACGCCCTGGAACGCGCCCGAGGTCACCGACCCCGCCACGGGTGTGCGTTATGCCTTCGCCGACGCGCCGGCCGACTTGCTCGCGCATGAGCCCTCGTGCTGGGTGCTGCATCCGGGCGAAAGCTGGCATGGCTTTGATGCATTGCCCGACGGCTGGTGCCTGCTCGACCCGATCAAGTTCGCCGTGGTGGCGCCCGGCATGCAGGCTGACGGCCAACTGGCCGAGCAAGGCATTCCCTGCGACTTGGTGACGGCCTATCTGGGCCAGCACGGCATCGTGCCATCGCGCACCACCGCGCACATGGTGCTGTTCCTGTTCTCGATGGGCGTGACCAAGGGCAAGTGGGGCACCTTGATCAACACCTTGCTGGACTTCAAGCGCGACTACGACGCCAACAAGCCGCTGGCCGAGGTCTTGCCGCGCGTGCTGGCCGCTGCGCCGGCGCGTTATGCGGGTTTGGGTTTGAAGGACCTGGGTGATCAGATGTGGGCCGAGCTGCGCGCCGGCCGCATGGGGCATTGGGAGGCCGAGGCCTATGCGCAGTTGCCGCTGCCGGTCTGTACCCCGCGCGTCGCCTTCCAGGCCTTGATGGCCGGCGAGGTGGAGTTGGTGCCGCTGAATGAGATGGCGAATCGCGTCGTTACCGTCGGCGTGATCCCTTATCCACCTGGCATCCCCATCGTGATGCCGGGCGAGAACATCGGCCCGGCCGACGGCGCCTGGATCAGTTATTTGCGCGTGCTGCAGCATTGGGCCGAAGCCTTCCCCGGCTTCGCCAAGGAGGTCGAGGGCACGATAGAAAAGGACGGCGTGTACAGCGTCTATTGTTTGAAGTCGTGATCTTTGGAACAGTCCGAGAAGAGCTGATTTAGGTCAAACCGCTAGCGCGCCCAAGCTTTATCGTTAGGGGGAAGGCGGCATCTTTGTGCGATTTGCCGCCCGAGTTCTCAGCTATGAACAAGGGGGCAAGGATGAAGCGCTTCTCGATGACTTTGCTGGCAAGCCATCTGTTGATGGCCTTGGGCGCAGGTAACGCGGCTGCGGCCAGCAGCTGGACCATCACCGATCTGGGCTCGGCCTATAACGTGCAAACCATGGCCTTGAACGATCAAGGCGCGGTCATCCTGGGCAACCGCATTCTGAGCCCCGTGGCCGGCGGCGGTTACGCGGTCACAGAAGTCTTCAATGCGCAGGGCAATGCCAATAACTTCGCCCTCTACGGCATCAATAACAGCAACACCGTGATCGGGGTGGATCGCAACGCGGGCTCGTCGCAAGCCTTTGTCTGGCAAGCCGGTGTCAGGACCAATTTGCCGCGCTTGGCGAATTGGGATCACTATGTCTATTCCGAAGTGCGGCAAATCAATGCCAAGGGTCAGATCATCGGCAACACCGGTGATGGTGCTGCGATCTGGACGCCCGATGGCAGCGGCGGCTATGCCATCACGGAACTGGATAAATGGAGCACGGGCAGTGCCATCAATGACGCCGGCATGGGCCTGATGAGCAATTTCAATTCACCCACGGCTAGTTTCCAAACTGGCTATTCAAACGGGGTGGGCGGCACGACTTTTGTGCCCGAGCGGGCTGGCTATAGGCCGGCGGGCGCGGCCATCAACAATTCGAACACGGTGGCCGGCGCGGCTTTTTATGAAGCGGCGGGCTATAGCTGGAACCAGACCTATGTCTGGCAGGGCAGCACGGTGACGCCCTTGCCGGTCAGTGCCACGGCGGCCAATTGGCAGATGAATGTCGGCGGTGTCGGCGGCATCAACGAAGCCAACACCATCGTCGGTTATGGCTCTTACGGCCCCTATGACGAGCGGGCCATGATGTGGACACCGGGCGCCTTGGGCTGGAACGAGATCGACCTGAATACCGTGGCCTACACGGGGGCAAGTTTTGGCAAGCTGACCCAAGCAAGAGCCATCAATGAGAGCGGGCAAATCCTCGGCGCCGGTGATTACTTCGACAAGGCCAGCGGCCAATGGGGCCAGCATGTTTTCTTGCTCACGCCGGTGCCGGAGGCGACCAGTTCGGCCATGTTCGTGGTGGGCTTGCTGAGCCTGTTTGGATTGATGCGGCGGCGGCAGCTTCGCGCCGGGTAAGACTCGCAGCCCCCAAAAGAGAAACCCGCAGGGCTTGCGCGCTGCGGGTTTCCTTTTTACTTCATGCCGGCTCAGTTCAAGCAGCGGCCTTCCACTGCGCCATCAGCCCGTCCCACTTGCTGCGGGCCGCATGCACATGGCGCTCCTTGACATGGCCGTAACCGCGAATCTCCTCGGGGATGCGGGCAATCTCGGTAGCCAAGCTCAGGCGCTCAGTTGTCAAGCCCTTGGCCAGAATCGCTTCGATGCTGGCGCGGTACTCTTCAATCAAGGCGCGTTCCATCTTGCGCTCGGCTGTGTAGCCGAAGATGTCAAACGTGCCGCCGCGCAGGCCCTTGAACTTGGCCAGCAGGCCAAACGCAGGGCGGATCCAGCCGCCCATCTGCTGCTTGATCAACTCGCCCTTGGCGTTCTTCTTGGCCAAGAGTGGTGGCGCCAAATGATGGACCAGCTTGTAGTCGCCTTCGAACTGGCTGGCCACTTGATCCAGGAACTTCTGGTCGGTGTGCAGGCGCGCGACTTCGTACTCGTCCTTGTAGGCCATCAGCTTGAACAGATATCGGGCCACCGCCTCGGTCAGCTTGTTCGAGACGCCACCCAACTTGTCTTCGGCTGCGCGCACCTTCTCGACGAAGGCTTTGTAGCTCTCTGCATAGGCCGGGTCTTGGTAGTCAACCAAGAAGTCGATGCGCTTGGAGAACATCTCGTCCAGCGCTGGGCGCTTGACGATGTTGATGATCTGGCGCGCCTCGAACAGCGCCCGCACGGCAGCCAGATCCTGCGCGCAGTGACGGCCCCATTCAAAGGCGATCTTGTTGTTCTCGATCTGCACATTGTTCAGCTCGATCGCCCGCATCAGCGCCGCATAGCTCAAGGGCACGCGGCCTTGCTGCCAAGCATAGCCCAGCATCAGCGGGTTGGTGTAGAGCGAGTCGCCGACCAGCTTGACCGCTACTTCCTCAGCGTCAAACATGCCGACGCCGGCCTTGCCAACGGCCGCCGCCACGGCGCTCTCGCAAGCAGCGCCTGGGAATGACCAGTTAGCGTCATTGACCAGCGCGGCGGTCGGCGAGCCATGGGTGTTCAGGGCGACAAAGGTGCGGCCCTCGCGCATCACCGCCAGCGTGGTCTTGTTGGCGGCGACGATGGAGTCGCAAGCGATCACCAGGTCGGCTTCGGCCGTGCCGACCTTGGTGCAGTGGATCGCGTCTTCGCTATTGGCGATCTGGATATGGCTCCAAGTGCTGCCGCCCTTTTGCGCCAAACCGGCCGCGTCTTGGGTGATCACGCCCTTGCCTTCCAGGTGCGCGGCCATGCCCAGCAGCTGGCCGATGGTGATGACGCCGGTGCCGCCGACGCCGGCGACAACGATGCCCCAGGCTTTCTCGGGGTTAGGAATCAAAGGCAGGGGCAGGGCGCCCAAAGCGGCGTCGAAGGGGCTCAGGCGCTTGTCCTTCTTGGGCTTCTTGAGCTGGCCGCCTTCAACGGTGACGAAGCTCGGGCAAAAGCCCTTGACGCAGGAATAGTCCTTGTTGCAGCTGTTCTGGTTGATCTGGCGTTTGCGGCCGAAGTCGGTGTCCAGCGGCTCGATGCTCAGGCAGTTGGACTGCACCGAGCAATCGCCGCAGCCTTCGCAGACCAGGTCGTTGATCACAACGCGCTTGGCTGGATCGACCAGCTTGCCCCGCTTGCGGCGGCGGCGCTTTTCGGTCGCGCAGGTCTGGTCATAGATGATGGCCGAGGTGCCGACGATCTCGCGGAACTCGCGCTGGATCGCATCCAGCTCATCCCGGTGATGCACGGTCACGCCGGGCAGCAGCGCCACACCGTCGTACTTCTGCGGCTCATCCGTCACGATGCTGAGTTTGGCCACGCCTTCCGAGATCACGCTTTGCATGATTTGCAAGACGCTGTGGCCTTCCGCGCGCTCGCCCACTTGCTGGCCGCCGGTCATCGCGACCGCGTCGTTGTAGAGAATCTTGTAGGTGATGTTGACGCCGGCAGCGATCGACTGGCGGATCGCCAGGATGCCGCTGTGGAAGTAGGTGCCGTCGCCGAGGTTGGAGAAGATGTGCTTCTCGTCGGTGAAGGCCGACTGGCCTACCCATGGCACGCCTTCGCCGCCCATCTGCGTGAAGGTGGCGGTGTTGCGGCCGGGCATCCAGGTGACCATATAGTGGCAGCCGATGCCACCCACTGCACGCGAACCTTCGGGCACGCGGGTGGAAGTGTTGTGTGGGCAGCCGCTGCAGAACCACGGCGTGCGGTCGGCACCGGCGGCTGTTTTTTCCTCGGCCTTGAGGGCATTCTCTTTGGCGTCAATGATGGCGACGCGGGCGTCCAAACGTGCCATCACATCGGCGTCGACGCCGAGCTTTTTGAGGCGTTTGGCGATTGCGCGGGCGATGATGGCCGGCGTCAGATCGGCCTGTGGGCGTAAGAGCCAGTTCTTGCTCGGGCTGGCCATGCCCCATTCGCCGCCCAGGGCACCCGAATCGGCGTCGTCATCGAACTTGCCCAGCACATGCGGGCGCACATCTGGTCGCCAGTTGTAGAGCTGCTCTTTGATTTGATACTCGATGACCTGGCGCTTTTCTTCCACCACCAGAATCTCTTGCAGGCCGTCGGCAAAGTCGCGCGTGATCGTCGCCTCTAATGGCCAAACCACATTGACCTTGTGGACGCGGATACCGAGCCGGCGGCAGGTGTCGTCGTCCAGGCCCAGGTCGTGCAAGGCCTGGCGGGTGTCGTTATAGGCCTTGCCGGAGGCGATCAGACCAAAGCGATCCTGTTGGGTCGAGATCACGTTGTAGTTGAGCTTGTTGGCGCGCACATAGGCCAGGGCGGCGTACCACTTGTGGTCCATCATCCGTGCTTCTTGCTCCAGCGGCGCGTCGGGCCAGCGGATGTGAAGGCCGCCGGCCGGCATGGGGAAGTCCTCCGGCATGATGATCTTGACGCGGTCCGGGTCGACGCTGACCGAGGCCCCCGATTCGACGATTTCCTGAATCGTCTTCATGCCCGACCACAGACCCGAAAAGCGGCTCATCGCGAACGCGTGTACACCCATGTCCAGGATGCCTTGCACGCTGCTCGGGAAGAAGACCGGGAAGCCGGCCGCCTTGAAGACGTGGTCGCTCTGGTGGGCGGCGGTGGAACTCTTGGCGATATGGTCATCGGCGGCGATCGCGATCACGCCGCCATGCTTGGAGGTGCCGGCCATATTGGCATGCTTGAAGACGTCGATGCTGCGGTCCACACCCGGGCCCTTGCCGTACCAGATGCCGAACACGCCGTCGAACTTGGCCTTCTCGGGGAACAGGTCGAGTTGCTGCGAGCCCCACACCGCAGTGGCGCCAAGTTCCTCGTTGACGCCGGGCTGGAACACGATGTGCTGCTTGGCCAGATGCTTTTTGGCTGATTGCAGCGCCTGGTCATAACCACCCAGTGGCGAGCCCCGGTAGCCGGATATGAAACCGGCGGTGTTGAGGCCGGCCAGCGCGTCGCGTGTGCGTTGCAGCATCGGCAGGCGCACAAGGGCCTGCACCCCGCTCATGAACGCGCGACCGGAGTCCAGCGCGTATTTGTCGTCCAGCGTGACTTTTTCTAGCGCGCGCAGGATGTGATCGGGCAAGGGTGCATTCATGGTGGTGTCGCTTGTCTCTTGGTTTGGGGCAGGGCTGGCGCAGGTCGCTTGTGGCGACTTCGCCCCCAACGGGTATGGGCAGTATTACCGGGTAGGGCAGTGTAGGGAAAGCGCGGCGTCAGGTGCTTGCTTTTTGCTGTTGCATTTTTGATTCAAGCGCAATAATCATGCTGTAAACATCAAAAGGAGTGCAGATTGGCATCTCGAAAGCCGGAAACAGGGCATGGCCGGGCGAAAGCCTTGGCCAAAACAGCGCTGAACATTGCGCCGTCGGCGGCTGGCAGCCCAATGCTGGATGGCGAAGGCGCCGGTGGCGACACCCTGGATCGCTTCCACATCGCCATCCTGGCCGAGCTGCAACGCGATGCGCGCTTGTCGAATGCCGAGCTGTCGGCGCGCATTGGCCTGTCCACCGCGCCGACCTGGCGGCGGGTGCGTTGGCTGGAAGAGCAGGGCTTCATCACCGGCTACCGCGCCGAGATCGACCGCCGCAAGATCGGCCTGGGCGTGCTGGCCTTTGTGCGTTTGGACGCCGATCGCAACACGGGCGCCTCGACCAAGCCGCTGGAAGATGCGATCCGGCAGTTGCCCGAGGTGATCTCCTGCCACTACATCTCGGGCGCCGGCACCTTCGAGCTGCAGGTCTTGGCGACCGACCTCGATGCCTTCAGCCGCTTTACCATCGACACCTTGTTGAATCTGCCTAACGTCAAAGATGTACACACCAGTTTTTCGCTTGGCGAGGTGAAGGCCAGTGGCGGTGTGCCCTTGGCGCATCTGGGTGGCGGCTGAGGTCGCAACTGTGTTTATGCTTAAAAAGGAATGCCTATGTTCGTGACCTCACTAGGGGCCAAGGATTTGGAGGCGATGCCGAGGCTTGCGTGGTTAAAGAAAGGTTCCCGCTGGGCGGGCGCCCTCTTGCTTTTGTCACTGTTCTTGATCCTCGGGCCTCTGCATTTGAAGGAGCCCTGGAACTTCGTTTCCTACTTTGGGGCTTATTTCAGCGGCGTCGTTTTGCTGCTGCGCGTGTATACCTTGCCCGCCAAGCAATGGTGGACGAAGCTGATCAAGATCCTTGTGCTTCTGCTGATGGGCCTGATCTTGCTGGTGCTTACTTTTGTGATTCCTTTGTCACTTTCCCTCATGGCGACACCGGGCAGGATCCAAGACATAGATTGCGGCCCTTCGCTGGAATGCCGCGTGTACCACCGGGGTGCTTTCGGAAAATACTGGCAAGACCTGGTCCAGCGTCAGCGATACCTGGGCTTCATCTATGTGGAAACGCCATTGACGCAGTTTGACCGTGAGGTCGTCAACAGCTTGCGTTTCGATGCGCAGGCGCAAGGCCTGATTCTGGAGGTGGAGGAATATGGGCAGGCGCCGCGCACGGTGAATATTGCTTTGCCTCTGCCGGCCCGGGCGGTTCAGTGATCCGCGGCTCAGCTTTTCAGCGGCCTATTCGGGTATCAAGCGCTACATTTGAAGCCCAAGACCTTGCCTTTGCTGCCCGCCCATGGAACTCCTGAAACCAACTTGGATGAGCGCTGTCGCAGCGGCAGCAGCAGCGATCGCTGTCTGGGCGAGCCCTGCAGCCTGGGCCGCCCAGCCTGAAGCGCCAGCAAACTGGGCGCCGTCGGAAGATGGCGCTGCTGTGATCGACACAGCGACTCAGCAGATCTGGCAGCGCTGTGTGGCCGGGATGCAGTGGACGGGCAAGACCTGTGTTGGCGAGGCCCTCTTGATGACGCGTGCCGAGGCCGGCGCATGGGCCCTTAGCGCGGCCAAGGCTGAGGGCCTGAGTTGGCGCCTACCCCGGGTGCCTGAGTTGAAGCGACTGGCGGCACATTCAGCCCATTCGGCCCCTGCGGGCGAGCGAGCCGGCGCGCAGCAGGCACTCTTCCCGGCGGCGCCCAGCGGCTGGTATTGGTCTGTCACGGTCAGCATCAACACCACGCCCGTCAACCAATACGACTATGCCAATATCGCCCGAGGCCGGACGAACGAGAACGCCGACCGGCTGTCCGTCCGCCAAGGCTGGGCCGTCAACTTGGCCAGTGGCGAAGCGCGGGCCGACACCGACAAGCAGCGCAAGCTGGCCGTGCGCCTTGTGCGCTCAGCGCCCTGAGGGACGCAGTGTTGAGCGGTGGACGCCTCGCCACCGTCCCTGCATCGCACCGCGCGGAGGGTGGCGGGAACTAGGCATTTAGCTCAATGCCTTGGGCTTTGGGCTGCGGCGCGGGCTTCGTCCGCATGCATATGGGTGATGAAGTAGCGCACAAAGAAGGCGCCCATGCCGAGCACGATGCCTATGGTGGCGACGCTGAAAAGACCGACATCGCTGCTGAAGAGATCCATGAAGAGTTTCATCTGTGCGCCTTGGGGTTTGAAGGTGTGAACTGATTGGATGCCTCAGCGCGTGCCGCGTCTCTGACTTGGCGCAAGCTTTTTGCAGGCCTTGCGCTCTGACGAAAACTTTGGGCATGGCGTCGGCTAGCCCTCAGAATTCGCGCATGAGTTCAAGTGCCCGTCTACCTTTCAAGCATTTTTTGTTGGCCTTGGCCGTGGTGGCCATCTGGGGCAGTAACTTCGTCGTCATACGGCTCGGGCTGAACGCCTTGCCGCCGCTGCTGTTCGCAACTCTGAGATTCAGCTTCGCGGTATTGCCGGCGATCTTCTTCCTCAAGAAACCCGATCTGCCCTGGCGCCATCTGGCCAGCTACGGGCTTTTGATCGGCGTTGGCCAGTTCGGCCTGTTGTTCTTGGCCATGCGCAGCAATATCTCGCCCGGCCTGGCCTCCTTGGTGATACAGACACAAGTCTTCTTCACGCTGATGCTGTCGATGCGGCTGAACAAGGAAGGCGTGCAGGGCTATCAATGGTTGGCCTTGGCTCTGGCGGCCGGCGGCATCGGGTTGATTGCCAGCCATACGGACGGCAGCGCTACGCCGCTGGGGCTGGTGATGATTCTGGCCGCCGCCTTCAGCTGGGCCTGCGCGAATATGCTCGGCAAGAAAGCCGGCCGGGTCAATATGCTGGCCTATATGGTCTGGACCAGCGTCTTCGCCGTGCCGCCTTTGCTGGTGCTGTCTTTGATTGTCGAAGGGCCGGCGGCGATGTCCGCCGGCTTGGCCCGGGCTGACGCGACGACCTGGGCCGCCGTGCTCTGGCAAGCCGTCGGCAACACCTTGTTCGGCTATGCCGCCTGGGGTTGGCTGCTGGCTCGCCACGCGCCGGCCACTGTTGTGCCCATGGCCTTGCTGGTGCCGGTGTTCGGCATGAGCACGGCGGCCTTGGTGCTGGGCGAGAGCCTGCCGGCCTGGAAGCTGATCGCAGCCGGCCTGGTGTTGAGTGGCCTGGCGCTGAATCTGCTGTGGCCGCTGCGGCCGTGGCGGGTTCGCGCCGTACATTGATCTAAAGCAGGCGGCGCTCATTGGCTGGGATTTGGCGGGCGGGCTGGAGATTAGGATGGAGCGATGAACTCCTCATACCCACTCGCCTTGCTCAAGCACCCGCCCCGCTACTTGTTCTTCACCGGCAAGGGCGGCGTGGGCAAGACTTCTTGCTCGACGGCGGTGGCGCTGGCCTTGGCGGACAGCGGGCTGCGGGTCCTGCTGGTCAGCACCGACGCGGCCTCCAATTTGGACGAGATGCTGAACGTGCCGCTGCGCAACCACCCGGTGGCTGTGCCCGGCGCTTTGGGTTTGTCGGTCTTGAATATCGACCCGAATCAAGCCGCCGAGGAATACCGCCTGCGGGTGCTGGCTCAGTTGGCAGTTGACGTTAGCGAGTCCGAGCGAGGCACGGTGCGCGAACAGTTGTCGGGCGCCTGCACGACCGAGATTGCCGCTTTTGACGAGTTCGCGACGCTGCTGGCCGAGCCGCCGGCGGACTTTGATCACATCATTTTTGATACCGCGCCAACCGGTCATACGCTGCGCTTGCTGAGCCTGCCCAAGGCCTGGAGCGGATTCCTGGCCGACAACGACCGAGGTGCTTCCTGCTTGGGTCCGCATTCGGGCCTGAAGATGCAAGAGCAGCGCTTTCAAGCGGCCTTGGCCGCCCTGACCGACCCGGCCTTGACCGAGGTGGTGCTGGTGACGCGGGCCGAGGTGGCGGCCTTGGCCGAGGCCGGCCGCACATCTGCGGAGCTGCGCGAACTGGGTTTGAACCGTCAACGCTTGCTGGTCAATGGTGTATTCAAGGCCAGCGATCGAAGCGATGCAGTCGCGCTGGCGCTGGAGGCGCAAGCTGAAACCTCGCTCGCGGCGATGCCGGCGGCCTTGCGCGAGTTGCCGCGTGACCAAGTGCCGCTGCGCTCTTTCGACACCGTGGGTTTGGTGGCCTTGCGTGGCTTGTTGAGTGAGTCGCCCGTTGGCCATCCGACTTCAGCCGCTTTGTCGCCTCCCGCTCAACTCGACGCCGCCAGCCTGGGCGTGCTCTGCGATGACTTGGCTGCCGCCGGCCATGGCCTGATCATGGTGATGGGCAAGGGCGGCGTCGGCAAGACCACAATCGCGGCGGCGCTGGCCATTGGCCTAGTGCAGCGCGGCCATGCGGTGCACCTGACCACCACCGATCCGGCCGCCCATGTGCTGCCGACCGTGCACGGCGATTTGGCCGGGCTGCGCGTCGACTGCATAGACCCCAAGCGCGAAACCGAGATGTACATCGCCAAGATCATGGCGGCGCGTGGGCGCACGCTTGACGATGCTGGGCGCGCGCTCTTGCTGGAGGACTTGCAATCACCTTGCACCGAGGAGGTCGCGGTGTTTCATGCCTTCTCGCGCGTGGTCAGCGAAGCGCGCAGCGCCTTTGTGGTGATGGACACCGCGCCGACGGGCCACTCGCTGCTCCTGATGGACGCCACCGGCGCCTACCACCGCCAGATGATGCGCGAGTTCGAGGGCCGCAACTCGGCGGGCAGGGTACTGACGCCGCTGATGCGGCTGCAAGACCCGCATCACACCCGCATCATCATTGCGACGCTGGCCGAGCAGACGCCGGTGTCGCAGGCGGCGGCGCTGCAAGACGATCTCAAACGCGCCGGCATCACGCCGTTTGCCTGGGTCATCAACCGCAGCCTGCTGGCCGCTGGCGCGCGTGACCCTTTGCTAACGGCTCGGCTGATCGGTGAGCAGCGCCAGGTGCAACGCATCCGGGCCGGCCTGGCCGAGCGGCTCTATGTATTGCCTTGGTCGGCCACACCGCCGGTGGGCGTGGCGGCCTTGGCGGGTTTGACGGCCTCGTGAATCGCCGCAGCTCGTGAGTGCAAGCAAACGGCTTCAGTTCGCGTGCTCGTGCGTATGCGTATGCACCGTTTGAGCTTGCAGGCCGTTGCTCAAGGCATGGGCCAGCGCGAGCAAGGTATCAAAGCGCTTGCGAGCCTCGGAACGCTTCTTCGAGGCGATCGCAGTCAGGTCGGGCGGGCTCAGCGGCTCGCAGCTCAATTGATAGTCGCCGTCCGCGCGTTGTCGCGCCCCCATTTCTTTCCATAGGCTGTTGTAGTCGGCAAAAATCTTGCCCTTGCGCGCAGCGCTTCGATGGGCGAGGTTGGCGTTGCCAACCAGCAATAGCTGGCGACAACCATAGCCATGACCTAAATGTGCCAGCAGTCGCAGCATCAGGCATTTGGGACGCAGGCCATGGAAGTCTTGAGTGGCTTGGCGGATGTGTTGGAGGCCGTCTTCGCCCTGCGGCCCTTGCATGCAGCCTATGCCCAGCGCCAGCTGGGTGCCCTCGCGGAAGAAAGAAAACGCCGCCGAGTAGATCAGCGTCTCGCCTTGCACCAGGCGCAGCACCAGTTCGCCTTCACGTTCGAGTGGCGCGATCGCCGACAACTCAATGCCGTAGCTCGCGCCGCTTTTGCCCTCGACTTGGGCCAGTAGCACTGCTTGCTGCGCGGCGCGCACGACCAAGGGGGCCAGGCCTTGACTGAAGATGAAGTGGTAATGCGCCTGCAGCAAAGCCAACCTTTGGCTGCAGTTCAGGGTGTTGCTCAGGTAGGGGCGGTAGATCTTCAAGACCAAGCTCGGCTTGTGCTTGACCAGCTCGCTGAAGGGTGAGTGGGCATTCAGCAACTGCAACCAGGCGGAAGTGGCCGGCCGGTTGGCGAAAGCTCGCCAGCCGATCTTGATGCTTTCACGTAAACGGGGCAGGCCTTGCCTTCCGCTCAGGCCCGAATTGAGGGTGATGGTTTGCGACAAAGTGGGGTCTTCAGCGTGGCGGTGGACGGCCGCGGATGGAGCAGCTGGTGCGATGGAGGTCTAGGACGCGAGGGGCAAGACTTCTTGCTGGTCTGTGGCCCCAAGGTAATGAATTGTAAATCTTTGTGTTTTGGTAAAACTGCCTTGACACCCCCTCTGATGGGGGGTGTCGGGCGGCAAATCGTCACGATTCAAGGCATGTTTCGCGTCAGCTCCAGCTCCAGCACCAGCTGGGCCATGCAGCCCATACTGAAGAGCGACCCGGGCCAAGCGGAGTTCCGGCGCGTCCCCATCCCGGCTAACGCCGCTGGGCTGCGACCCATTGTTCGAGCGTGACAAGTTCAAGCCCGAGGCGCTGATAATCCACCGCGAGATGCCCGTCCGGGGCCACCGTCACGGCCTCAGGTACCGCCACCGCAACTTCTTGAGCCAGCACGCCGACATAGACGGTGTCGCTCCAGACGTAGCGATAGGCGTACAGGCCCAGTCCCGCAGGTGTGCGCTCCAGCAAGCTGATGTCTTGCTTCAGGCCTTGGTCTGAAAGCCAATACCAGCATGCGCGAACGGGGCCGGCGTAGCTGCTATTGCTGCCCCAAAAACCGTTGGGCGACTTGCGCGGCGATTTGAGCTCGGCTTGGGCGGCATTTTTGTGCTTTGTGATCTGTAGCCGAGCTTGGTTTGAATGCCCGCCAGTTGCCGAGGCTTGCCAAGCTTCGGCCGAGCGCGGCTCGCCGGCGGCTTTTGCGGTGCCGGTGACGGCTGCCGCCAGAAGGCAAAGCAATGTGGCGCAATGCCTCAGGGTAAGGGTCGTTTCCATAGGGAGTCCTTGTTGTTCAGTGGTCTATCAGCGCGGGGCGACGGGGCGACAAATTGGCGAAAGTGCGAGACGCCTCGCGCTTGAAGGCCGATCGCCGCCTGGGCTGCCAATCTCAGCCGCGCCGCCGATGAATCGCGCCAGCGCCGATGGCCAGCAAGCCCAGCCCCATCAAGGCCCAGGTGCCGGGCTCGGGCACGGCTGTGATGTTGTAGGTGATGTCCTGCTCAAAGGTCCACTGGCCCGCAAACGGGCCGGTCGGCGAAGAATTGACCGTCCAGCGCACTTGATGATTGCCTGCGGACAGTCCCTCCATCGCGATCAGGTAGCCATCCGAAATGGCCGGGAAGATGCCGGCAGGCCAGCCGCCCAGATTGTCTGCGCCGACATGCAGCGGGAACAAGTCGGTTGATTGGCGGAATTGGCCCAGCGACGAATAGCCGGCTGGCAGCAAGGCGGGCGCGCCGTCGACGGTGATTGACATGCTGTTGATCGTGCCCAATACATGGCCGGCTATGAAGCGAAGGTCAGCTTCGGTTTCGTTAGCGTCGGGCCAGCCGGTCACGACCTGAAGATTCAGCAGCAGGGTCTGGTCAGGGCGCACAGTCACGTTGCGAACAACCGGGGTCGCGTTGAAGGAGCCTGGCAGAAAGAAATACCCACCTTGGTCGCCGAGCTGTGTGTTGGCGCCGGGCCCGTCGAGGAGGGGGTTGGTTGCGGCTGGAATCGAGATCCACCATTGGCTGAACTGGGCTAATCTGAAGCGCTGGTCGTAGCCGGCGACGAGGGCGTCGGGCGCGATCAGCTGCTGTGCCAGCGAGGGGCCGGCCGCGATGGCAAGCAGGGCGGCCGCAGCCAGCGGCAGCAGTTGGCGCCCGACGCCGTGAGCTGCGTGGCCATGTTGTGTTGCTAAGTTTGTCATGTCGTACATCCTTTGAATTGAGGTTCGAAGATGGTTCTCGGCCTGCGCCGCCAAGCTCAAGCGCGCCGGCGGTGCAGCGTGCCGGCGCCGATGGCCAGCAGGCCCAGGCCCATCAAGGCCCAAGTGCCTGGCTCGGGCACGGCGGTGATGTTGTAGGTGACGTCGTACGAGGTCGGCGGGCCACCGGCGTAGGGGCCGGTGGAGACAAAGGTCGAGGTGAAGCGCAGCTGATGTTGGCCGGCAGTCAGACCCTCCAAGGCAAAGGTGTAGCCCAAGGTGACGGCCGGAAAAATGCCCGGTGGATAGCCCCACATGGTGTCAATAATGCCGCCGGGTGGCAGGCTCAGCGGAAACAAGGGGCTGGCTTGCAGGAACGGATTTCGCGAGCCGGGGTCATTGGACAATAGGTCCGCACCATCAACCGTCACCGTCAGACTGCTGACGTCGCCAAGTGCGTAGGCGGCATGTGTGCGCATATCCGCCTCGGTGAAGACCTGGGCATCCGCCCAGTAGAGGATGGTGACCGGGCTGAACACCAGCGTTTGATCTGTGCGCACGGTCACATTGCGGACCACGGGAGCTTGTGAAAACGTGGAGGCTAGAAAGAAGTAGCTGCCATGATCGCCTTGCGCGGTATGGGCGCCGGTCATGTCCAGTATGGGGTTGGTCGCCGCGGGGATGGAGAACTCCCATTGCGCCATCTGGGCCGACAGGAAGCTCTGGCTGTAGCCGCCAACCATGGCGTTGGGTGCGATCATTTGCTGCGCCCGCAATGGCGCAGCCGAGATGGCGAGCAGGGCCGCCGCGGCCAACGGCAGCAGTTGCCGCACCAGGCTAGGGGCGGCTTGGCGATGTGAAGCGTGTTGGTGTGACATTTTATTCATCCCTTGAATCTGGGCTTGAGGGTTGGCGGCAGCGTGCACTGCCTCGGGCACGGCGAAGTTCGTTTGCCGTGATGCCAATGTCCTACTTGGCCGGCGCGTCGTACTTAAAGCGTCTGAAACGGCACTTAAAAATTCTTAAAGTTTGCGGCCAGCGTTCAGATGCCGTGCTTTGGATCCCTATGATCGGCAGCGCTGTGTCCGGGAGTTAGTCTCCGCGCCAGCTTCTCAGTCCGCCAAGATTTCCGAGGAGTAGCCCGCCATGCCAATGGACTCTGCCAGTCTCGATGTGCCAGCAGCGCCGGCCACAGCTTTGGCGCCAGCGCCTGCCGGCCCTAACGATGCGCTGCGCTGGAAGGTGCTCTTGCTCGCCTTTTGCCTGATTTGCGGCGGCCTGCGTTTGTGGGCCTTGGCCTACATCGATCGCAGCGTCGTGGCCGAGGCTGCGGGTGGGATGGGGGCGGAGTTCAATTGGAAGTTCAAGGGCTTGCTGTGGATGAACGAGGTGGTGAGCGTTGAGCCCGACTCGGACTTGGCCCGTCAAGGGGTACGGCCGGGCGACCGTATCTCCTATGACCTGCCGGCAGACACCTGGCGATACAAGGGCATCGGGGAGCCGATCGCGGTCACGATCGAGTCGCAGGGTCAGCTCCGGCACCTGACTGTGCTGACCATTCCAGACCCAGGCCGCATAACGCCGCTTGCCGTGGCGGCCTTGCTGGGTGACTGGATCGACAGTTGTATGGCCCTGCTCGTCGCAACGATCTTGGCTTGGCGCGGCGCGGCAAACAAGCCGATACGCGCGCTTTCAATCGCGCTGGCCATCTACAGTGTGGTTGGCATGACCCAAGGTTTGCCGGGAGGCATGGTGCAAAACCTACTTTCCGTATTCAGCATGAACGTTCTGTTCGTGCTGAGTACGGGGGCTTACCTGTATTTCGCCATCACGTTTGGGGATAGACAAAATCGACTGTCACAGACGTGGGTGCACAGAGGTTTTGTCGTGCTGATGGGCTTGGGCTTGATCATTGCTCTGTTTGATGCGGGCTTGCTGCTGCGTTGGTGGCCGCTGCCGGCTGAATGGAAGCGTTTCAGTGAAACCTTGACGAACAACTATGCAGCGTTCATCAACGTGATCTCCTTGACCTTCCTGTTTTCGACATGGCGCCGAGCCGCAGGGGCCGAACGATATCGTGCCGCATGGGTAGGTATCTGCGTGGGCCTATTGCTCTTGAGCGGCATGGTGTTCGGCGTGGCGTCGGCGCTCATAGTGCGAACTTTTGAGAATGAATTCATGGTCAGGCTGGCCCAGGTCGGCTTGGACATTGTCGCCATGCTTGGCCTCGCCTACGCCGTCCTGCGCCACCGTGTCTTCGGCTTCGGTTTCGCGCTCAACCGCGCCTTGGTCTGGGGCCTAGTGCTAGCGGTCCTGCTGGCCGGGGTGGCCTTGCTGCGCCTGCTGGGTGCGCGCTGGCCCGTGCTGGCCGACCCCAGGGTGGCAGCCGGCGTGACCGTGCCGCTGGCGCTGCTGTTCGCAGGCGCCGTGCCGCGCTTGCGCGGCTGGGCCGACGGTGTCGTGCAGCAACTCTTCTTCAGCAATTGGCGCAACCGGGAGGAGCAGCTCTGGATGGCCGCGCGGTCGGCCGCCACCCTGCAGGGGCAGGACGCGCTGTTGCAGCATTACCTGGCTGCGATCGGCGGCTTTGCCGACGGCGCACGGGCGGCGGTGTATCGCGTCGGCGCCGAGCAATGCGAACGCTTGGCCTCGACGGCAGCCTCGGCAGCCAGCGCGCCCGAGCTGCCCGTTGACCTGACGCTGACGCCAGCTGATCTGCGCGGCATCCTCGCCCACCGCCTGCCGGCCGCGCTGGCAGCGCTGGTCGGTGTGGACGGCCTGGCCATTCCAATCAAACACCGCGAGCTTTTGAGCGGATTCTTGTTGTTGAATACAAGGCCGGATGCGGCGCCGTATCGACCCGACGAGGTGCGCGCCTTGGCCCGCGCTACCGAGATGATGCAAGAGGATTTGCAGGCCGATGCTGGGCGCTCGCAAGCGCAGCTGCTGGAGCAAAAGCTGGCCGCCGAGTTGGCCGCGCGCGAGGCGGCGCAATCGGCCAATGCGGCCAAGAGTGCGTTCTTGGCGACCGTCAGCCACGAGATCCGCACGCCTATGAATGGGGTGATAGGCATGAGCGGCCTCTTGCTCAGCTCGACTCTCAGCGAGGAGCAGCGCGACAACGCGCAAACCATCCGCGACTCGGCCGAAGCCCTGCTAACCATCATCAACGACGTGCTCGATTTCTCCAAGATCGAGGCCGGCAAGATGGAGCTGGAGGCGCAGCCTTTTGACCTACGCGAATGCGTGCGGCTGGCGCTTGACCTCGTCAGCGTACGTGCCGGCCAAAAGGGTTTGCGCCTGAGCTGCCATATCGGCGCGGAGGTGCCAGTGGCCGTGGTCGGCGATGCAGCGCACCTGCGCCAGATCCTGCTCAATTTGCTCAGCAATGCGGTCAAGTTCACCGATGCCGGTGAGGTGGCACTCTGCGTGACGGCGCCACGCAGCGGGCGGCTGGCGTTTGAGGTTCGCGACACCGGCATCGGCCTGAGCGAGGCCGGCCGCGCGCGGCTGTTTCAACGCTTCAGCCAAGCCGACAGCAGCATCAGCAGCCGCTACGGCGGCACCGGCCTGGGCCTGGCCATCAGCCGCCAGCTTGCCGAGCTGATGGGTGGAGCGATGGGTGTGGAGAGTGCGGGGCTCGGCCAGGGTTGCCGTTTTCATTTCGAGATCGACGCGCCGGCCGCCGACGCCGCCTTGTTGCCCCAGCGCAGCGCCGCGCCACCCAGGGCGCTGGACCCGCAGATGGCAGCGCGCCATCCGCTGCGCATTCTCTTGGCCGAAGACAACGGTGTGAACCAGAAGTTGGCGCTGCGCCTGCTGGAGCAGATGGGCTACCGGGCCGATCTGGCTGGCAATGGGCGCGAGGCGCTGGACTGCGTGGCGCGCCAGCCCTATGACCTGGTGTTGATGGATGTGCGCATGCCGGTGATGGACGGGCTGGAGGCGACCCGCGCCATCACGGCGCGCTGGGCGGCCGGGCAGCGCCCGCGCATCGTCGCGATGACGGCCAACGCCCTCAACGGCGACCGGCCACAATGCCTCAGTGCTGGCATGGATGAGCACTTGAGCAAGCCTTTGCGCGTCGAGGCTTTGATCGCCGAGCTGAGCGCTACAGCCCGTAGAGTTGATGCGTAATGTCGAGATGAGAGCCATGAACCCGCCCTTGATAGATCCGCTAGTTTTCGAAGCCCTGCAGGCCAATGCCGGCGCCGATTTCGTGCTGCAACTTATCGAAGCTTTCGCCGAGGAGGCACCGCTGTTGGCGCAGCAATTGCGCGAGGCGGCGGCTGCCGGCGACAGCGCTCAGTTCGAGACCATCGCGCACAGCTTGAAGAGCAATGGTGTGACCTTTGGTGCCGCGCGCTTGGCTGAGCTGGCCGGCCGCTTGGAGTGGCAAGGCTTGGCGACGGGTGGCGCGGCCACAAGCGCGGCGATCGATGAATTGACGGCCGAGATTGCTGCCGCCTTGCTGGCCCTGCAAGCGGCTGCGCGCGCATGAACGGCGGCCCTGCTTCGAGACTGGTGTTCCGCCATATTGAGCTGCGCCTGGACGAGCGCCGCGTGCTGGTCGATGGCCAAACCGTCGCCTTGGGCAGCCGCAGCTTTGATCTGCTCAAGGCTTTGGTCAACAAGCGCGAACGCGTCGTCAGCAAGGAGGAGTTGCTCGACGAGGTGTGGCCAGGCCTGGTCGTCGAGGAAAACAATCTGCAGGTGCAGATCTCGGGCCTGCGCCGTGTGCTGGGCGCGTCCGCGATCGCGACGGTGCCGGCCCTGGGCTACCAATTCACGCTGCCTTTGGGGCCGGCCGAAACTGCAGATACTGCCGAAACAGCAGACGCTAGCGAAAAGAGGCAACAAGCCCAACAGGCGCAACATAAGACGCCGGCTTTGGCGGGCAGCCTGTCCGCGCGCGTGCTGGTGGCCGATGACAACCGGGTCAATCGGCTGCTGCTGTGCCGCTCGCTGGAGCTGATGGGGCATCAGGTCAGCGCAGCCGCCAATGGTCGCGCGGCGCTCGACTTGCTCAGGCAGCAGCCTTTTGACCTGCTGCTGCTCGACCTCGCGATGCCCGAGTTGGATGGATTTGGTTTGCTGCAAGAGCGGGCCGGTGACGCGGCGCTGCGCGAGGTGGCGGTGATCGTGACCAGCGCCTTGGGCGGCGTGGCGCCGGTGGCGCGCTGCATCGAGCTGGGGGTGGAGGACTTTCTGCACAAGCCGGTCGATCCCTGGCTGCTCAAGGCGCGGGTCGATGCCAGCTTGAACGCCAAGCTGCAACGCGACAGCCAGCGCGCCGCGCTGCGCCGCTTGATGCCCGGCGGCCCCAGCGAAGCCCGCAGCTTGCCCGATGTGACGGTGTTGGTCGTCGGTCTGCATGGCTTGGCCGCGCTGGAGTTCTTGCCCGAACAGATGCAAGAACTGCTTAGCGACTGGTGCACGCTGATGTTTGACGCTGTCGAGGGGCGCGCTGGCGAGGTGGCGCAGTTTTGCGGCGATAGCCTGATGGCTTTGTTTCGCACGCCGCAGGCGGCTGTATTGGCGGCGCAGGACATAGGCGAGCTGATGGGCGCATTCAATGAAGAACGGCTGGCCGCCGGTTTGGCGGCTGTCAGCTCGGGCTGCGGCCTGGCGCGCGGTCAGATCCTGGCCTGCACAGCGGCCGCCAGCAGTCGCGCGGCCTATGCCTGCATAGGTACACCGGTGGCGCAGGCGCAGCGGCTGGCGCGAGCCAGCGGGGAGGGCGGCCAGGGCTTTTTGATGGATGAAGCGGTGCGGGCCGGGCTGGCTGATCAATGAGGCGGCCGCGAGCCAGGATTTGGCGGGTATGCTGATGCAATGAAGATTCAGCCTGCATGGGCCTCGGCGCTGGCCTTGTTCGCGCTCTCGTCAGTGGCGGTCGACGTGCTTGCCGAGGCTGGCGGTTCCAGCGCCGCTCAGCAAAACCTCTGGGTCGAAGTGCGCTGGGTGGACAGCGCGCTCAGCGGCGCGGCGCTGTCTGCGGTGCGCGAGGGCTCGGTCGTGGTGGGCACGGCCGGTTCGGTGTCGGCGCGGGGCAGCGTTGGCTTCAACACGCAGCGGCGTGATGATCAGCAGGTGCAGCGCCTCTTGGTGCTCAACGGCCATCAAGCCTCGGTGCAGCTGACCGAATCGACGCCGGTGCAGTGGGTGGATTTCGCTGTGCCCTTCAATGCCGGGGGCGGCGCAGGTGGGGCTGTGCCTTTGCCGGCGGCGGGCGCTGGGGCGAACTCGAACCCAGGCTGGGCCATGCCGCGTAACGGTGTAACCGAGCAGACTCAGGGTTTCACTGTCACGCCCCATTGGCCGGGCGGCCAGCAAGCGGTGCGGGTGGAGTTGCGCGCGCAGGGAACGAGCGGCTCCGGCTCGCTGCTGCAAGGCCAGACTCAAACTCAGACGCAGGCACAAGTCATCAGCACCGTTTCGGTGAGTCTGGGTCAATGGCTGACCGTAGCGCGCAGCGGCGCGGCCACCCAGCGTCAAGAGCGCGGCGTCATCAGCAGCCGCAGCGCCGAGACACAGAGCACGCGCGAGCTGCAGCTGCGGGTGGATTTGGCGCCTTGAAAAACAAGCGTGGCGCTTGGCCGGCTTCGAGCAGCTATGCTCAGCCACCGGTCGCGCGGGTCGCGAAGTCAATCGTTAGGACTGCCCCATGACCCTTTGCCCAATCGCTATCGCCGTCGGATGCCGCAAATGCCCGATCTTCAAGCTCTGCCCGGTTAAGGGTTTGATTGGCGATATGGGGGATTCGGGGGACACCCCCGCCGCCCCTGAAAAGCCCAAGGCCGCTGCCAAGAAGACCAGCGCCGCCAAAAAGAAGGCTTAGCCGCTGTTGCTGCCGCAGCTTTTCCCCTGCGCTACTGCATGCCGTAATTGCGCCTGATCTGCTTGAGCACACCGCGTGCTTCAAGGCGCTCGGCGGCGGCGTCGAGCAGCGAGACATCGGCCTCGGGCACGGTCTTCTTGTTGAACATCATGTGGACCGGCGCGTGCGAGATGTTGTGGGGCAGCGGGGTCAGGTCCATTTTGAGCCGTGCCGCTTCGGTCAGCAGCGTGGCGTGGTCGGCCATGATCAGCTCGCCGCGTTCCTTGCTCAGCATGACCAGGCCTTGCGCGAAGCCCTCGAAGGTGGAGCTGAGCTTGGCCTCGCGCAGCCGGACTATGTATTGCTCGTAGGCCGGCCCGAACCAACCCGAATTCAGGCTCAAGAGGGTGATGCGGCGATTCAGCACATCTTCAAAACCACGCACATCGCGGTAGCGCTCCAGCTTGGCCGGCAAGGTAAAGAAGCTGACCGTTTCGTTGCGATAGGGCTTTGAGAACCAAGCATATTCACGCCGCTCCGGCGTATCGGACGAGCCCGGGATCATGTCGAGCTCGCCGGCCATGAACATGGCCAAGCGGCGCTTGCGCGGCACTTCCTCGCCGATCTCCAGCTTGCAGCCGGCCTCTTTGAAGATGGCCTGCATGATCTCGACATCACCGCCGACGGCGGAGCCGAGATCGCCGGCGTAGAAGTAGGGCGGCCAGGCCATCATGGCCACCCGCACCGGCTTGGAGCAGGCCTGTGCCGCAGGGGTCCACAGGCCCAGCATCGAGAGGGCAAGGGCAGATGCAGCGGCGGCAAACTTCATGCTTGTGATCCTCACGCCATGTGTCGGTCATTCCTGCACCGATTTTGCGCTTGAATCGCCGCCCTCAAAGCCCAAAGCTCATCAATAGTCGATGCCAACCCTCAGGCCATACATGCGTGGGTCGTTCCACATCGCCCGCACAAAGCCACCGCCGTCCTGGGCCGAGTTCTTGGTGTACTTGTTGGTGGCGTTGAAGACATAGACCTCGGCATACCAGCTCTTGGGCGCCGACAGCTTGATCGAGGCGTCGATCTTGGTGAAGGCTTTTTGCGCATCCGAGATATGCGGGTTGTCGAGGTTGCGCAGGGTGAAGTACATCTTGTCCTGCCACTTCAGGGCCAACCAAGGTGTCACCGAATAGCCGTCACCGAAATCGAATTTCTGCGAGAAGTTGACGCCCAGGCTGTACTTGGGTGAGAAGGGCAGGTGGTTGCCGGTGATGTCATAGATATTGCGGCCAATCAGATTCGGGTCGGTGCCCTCGTTCGCCGGCGGGCAGTCCGGTGCGCCCATCTCGTGGCGGTAGTCGCAGTTCCAGGTGTCGCTGAAGTTAGGAAAGTCTTTCACCTTGGAGTTGATGTAGGTGAAGAAGCCGCCGATTCGCCCGCCTGCCCATGGCTTGTAGTCGAACTCCAACTCCAGGCCGGGGATATCGACCTTGCCGACGTTGATGGTCTGGTACTTCTTAACCAGGTCGCAGTCAAAGGTATTGGGCGTGCAGCCGGCTTCGGGCTTGACCTTGGCCGAGAAGAACTCGTCTGTGACCTGCATGTCCTTGTAGCGGCTGAAAAACGCCGTGGCGGAAATGCTCAGGCGGTTGCTCAGCATCAGCCCCTTGTAGCCGAACTCCAGGTTGGTGACGGTCTCGGGCTTGTAGGGGAAGAAGGTGTACTGGGGCGACGGGCCTTCAACGCAAGTCTTGTCACCGCAGCGGTCGTCCTTGTCACCGAAGCCACCGGCCTTGTAGCCGGTCGACAAGGAGCTATAGACCATGTCCTTGGGTGTGATCTGCGTCATCAGCCCTAAGCGATAGGTGAACTTGCGCCAGGATTCGGAGTGGTCGTTCTGCGCTGGATCGCCCCAGTGCGAATAGGCGCCGGTGCCGGCGAAGGGGCCCATGGCATTGGTCAAATTGGCACTGTTGTGCGGGCGGAACTCGGGCGTGCCGGGGTGGCCTGGGTCGAAGTGGCCGTTGTAATAGGCGTCGCTATCGTCGGCCCAGCCGCCGAAGACCTTGCCGCCTTGGTCGGTCTTGCTATCCCAGCTGTAGCGCCCGCCGACGGTGGCCGTCCAGGTCGGTGCAAACTTCCAGTCCATCTGGCCGAACAAGGCCTTGGCATCGATCTGGCGATTCGGCTGGTTGTAGAACTGGCTGTTGGGCAAGCCCCAGTTGTTGTTGGTCAAGAATTCCTGTGCGTAGTCAATGGCATTCTTCTCGCGCATCCAGAATCCGCCGACCACGTATTGCAAGGTGTCGGTTCTTTGCTTGTATTGCAGCTCCTGGACCAGGGACTTGTAGCGGGAGTTCAGCGTGATCGAGGAGTTGTCTTGCACCGGCCAAACGCCGGGCTGCAGGCCTTCGGCGGTCCACTCAGCCGTGACCTGGCTGGACAGGCGGTGATAACCCGCATCATCATCGGTCTGCTGGCTGCGCCGCTGATCGGCATAGGCAAAGTTGTATTCCAGGCTGCTGGACTTGGACAGATTCCAGTTCAGGCCTCCGCGCACGGTGTCGATCGACATATCGATCTTGCCGGGTAAATTGACATTGACGTCCCATTGGCTGCCTGGGCAGGCAAAGCGCGTGCCGGCGGCTTGAGCGCAGTCTTTCAGCGCGATCTCGCCAGCGCCGGAGTTCTGGAATTTTTCATAGCTCAGCGAAGCCTCGAAGTCGGGGGTGACTCTCCAGCGGCCGGACAGGCGACCCGCCCATTGGTCCTTGTTGTTGTAGGCTTCGGCCTTGCTGACCGGCGTGTTGCGGCGCTGGTCCACATCGGGGATGCCGTCTTTGTGGAAGCCATGCTCGGGCATGTCGATATCGGTCTTGTCCTGCGTCTGGTTCAACCAGCTGTCGCGGGTCAGATGCATCAGCGTGGCGCGCAGCGCGAAGTTCTCGCCGATGCCGATGTTCTGGATCACATTGAGCTGGCGCTTGTTCAAATTGCCCAGGTCCAGCTCGGCGCTGCCGTAGCTTGCGCCGTACTCGGGCTTGGCCGGCATGATGTTGATGGCGCCGGCCGTGGAGTTACGGCCGAACAAAGTGCCCTGCGGGCCGCGCAGCACTTCGACCTGCTCCAGGTCGAACATCAAAGCCATCGCACCCTGCGGGCGTGGCGAATACAGGCCGCCCACATGCAGGCCAACTGCCGGGTCGCCGATCTCGGTGAAGTTGTTCGAGCTGATGCCGCGGATGGCGATCTGCACGCCGGAGTCGGCGCCGGTCGAGAACTGCAAATTGGGCACCGTGCCGGCCAGGCCGCGCACATCGGTGACGCCTTCGCGGGTCAGCCGGTCCTGCGTGATCGCCGTGACGGCGACCGGCGTTTGCAGCAGGCTGGAGCTGACGCGTGTGGCGGTCACCACCACCGTTTCCAGCTCGTTCTTGTTCTGTGCAGGCTGCGCAGTCTGTGCGTTCGCATGCTGGGCAATGCAGCCCAATGCCGCTGTAGCCAATGCCGTCAAGGCCAGGCGGGAGGGGTGGCTATTCTTCATTGAAGTCTCCTGAAAAAATTCAAAGTGTTTGAGGACAGGCGAAGGCGGCTATGCCTTGGCGGCACGGGACGGGCAAGAGTCAGGGAAAGAAAACGAAAATCAGGGCGAAAATCAGGGCGGGTTCTGGGCAGGCGATGCCGCCGGACGGCGGCGGCTGCTCAAGAGCTCGGTCAGTCGGACGGTCTTGTTAGCGACCAGGGGGCGGGCCCAAAAGGCCACGCTCAGGATGTAGGCCAGCGAGATGAAAACGCTGCTCATCGCCAGGCGCAGACCTATCACTTCGCCCAACTGCCCGACCAGCATGGGCAGCACCGCACCACCCAAGATGCCGGTGCACAAGATGCCGGAGAAGGCGCCGTGATGCATGGGCACCGAATTCAAGGCCAGGGAAAACAGCACCGAGAACATCACCGAGAGGCAAAATCCCGCCGCCGGAAAGGCCCACAAGGCCGTGGCCGCCGGCCCGTAGAGTGCTGCGGCCACGCAGGCCATCGCCCCCAGCACGAACAGCATCAGCACCCGGCGCGAATCCATCAGTTTGAGCAGCAAGAGGCCAAGCAGGCAGCCCAGCGACATCAGGCCCCAGAACTGCCCGACCGCATCGGCGCCTTCGGCCGTGGCGGACAAGCCATGTTGGCTGCTGAGGAACTGCGACATCCAGTTGGCCAGTGTCTGCTCGGTGCCCACATAGGCGACGATGGCGAGGAAGTAGAGCCAGACATCGGCGCGCGACAAGAGTTCGCGGTAGGCCTTCATGCCGCCCATGCGCTCGTCATCTTTCAGATCCACGGTCGGCAAGGGTAGGCGCTGGTTGAGCAGCAGCAGGGCCACGAAGGCGGCGACAAAAGCCCAGTAGAAATCGACCCACACCAGGCCGCCGGGCGCAGTCACCGGGCGCGTCATCATCCACTGAAAGACCCAGGGGCTGATGAAGGAGGCCAGGCCGAACACCAATTGGCCCATCACAGAGAAGAAGGCGAAATTTGCCTCGCCGCCTGCGGTGCGCATCAGCGGGTTGATGACGACTTGCAGCAGCGCCATCCCCAGCCCAATGACGAACAGGCCGCCGATCACGACGGCAAATACCGGCTGCACGGCGATCGCCAGCGCACCGATCAGATTCAGCGCAAAGGCCAGCATCAAGGTGAACCTAGCGCCCCGGCGTTCGACCAGGATGCCGCCCGGAATCGACACCAAACCGTAGGCCAAAAAGAAGGAGAAGGGCAGGAAGCCCGCCATGCCCAAGCTGAGCTTGAAATCCTGGATCAGCACCGGCATCAGCGGCCCGATCAAGTTGGTCACGAAGGAGATCGCGAACCAGATGACCAGTATGTAGATCACGATGCCATAACGCTGCGCCATATTGCTCATCTTGTCGCTCACCTTCTTGCTCAACAATTAAGCCGGCAGTGCCAGCAGATCACTGAATTCACCCGGCTTGATGGTCTGGCGCGGAAAGCGCGAGAGCACCGCCGTGGCGATACTGCAGGCACTGGACAGCGCTTGCGCAAGCGAGGCACCTTGCAAGAGCGCCGCCAGATAGCCGGCATTGAAACTGTCGCCCGCGCCTATGGTGTCAAACACATCGGCAGCCTGCGTGGCCTGACTCAGCTGCTGCGTCCCTTGGCATGCCAGGGCGCCGCGTGCGCCGGCTTTGACGACCAGGGTGGCCTCGGGGCGCAGCCAGGTCTGCAGCAGGGGCATGGCCTGGGCGACCTCGTCGACGTCGGCCAATTTGCAGACCTCCAGCTCATTGAGCAGCAGGTGATCGCATTGGCTCAGCCAGCCCCGGACCTCGGCGCGAACGGCCGGTGTCCAGCCTTCGCTGGGCCAGCCGGTGTCCAGGGCCACTTGGTAGCCCCGCGCGCGCAGCTCGCTCAGCAGCGTGGCGTAATGGGCGCGCAGGCCCGGCAGCAAAAACACGCCAGTCAGCAGCGCCAAACTGCCCGGCACGGCCTCGGGCAGTTGACTGAGCACCTGTTCCAGCGTCAGTGCCGCCAGATGCCCCTCGGTGGTGAAGAAATTGCGTTCGCTGCAACTGTGCATCAGGCCGACCGACACCGTCGATGCGCAAGGGCAGACAGCGAGGCGTGCATCGACGCCGTGGAACTGCGCGCTCAGCCAGCGGCCGAAGTCATCATTGCCCACGGCAGACACCAGCCGAGCCGGCACGCCGAGATGGCGCAAGGCCAGCACGGCATTGCCGGCCGAGCCACCTGCGCGCAACTCGCTGCGCGGCAGGATCAGCTCGGTGCCGATTTGTGGCCATTGTTCGAGCATGCCCATGACGAGGTCGACGCCGACATCGCCTATGACACAAATAAAAGGGTTGTTGCGTTCCATGGGGGCGACTATAGGGCGCCATTTATCTCCGTGTCAATAAATAAAACCAATGGATGTGTTTATTTATTTGCAGGTGCGTTGGCGGCCTTTATCCGCCCCAGCGCCCCCCGCTGCGGTGCCCCAGCAGCTCCGCCACATCGGTATCGGGCCGCCTGTCCTGCTGTACCGTTTCCAGCCGGGGAGAGAGCATTTCGTAGATCGGCAGCACGGCCGCGCCGAGGATGGAGCTGTCTCCTTGATGCTTGGACAGCAGCAGGCGCAGCTGCGGGTCGCTGACGCCGCCGCGCACCGAGCGGCGCAGGGGAAGTGCTGCGGCCATGAGGCGTTCGACCAGCGCCTTGGGTGCGGCGCCGCCGATGATGATGGCGCCGGGGTCGAGCATGTTTTCAATCATGCAAATGGCGTCCCGCAGGCGTTCGCCGGCCTGGCGGCACCAGGCGTTGACGGTTTCGTCGCTGCTGTCTTCCAGCCGCGCCAGCAACTCGGGCGAATGCAGTTGCGGGTCTTCAATGCCCAGTGCTTCGGCCAGCGCATGCATGGAGACATAGCGTTCCAGGCAGCCCGAATTGCCGCAGTAGCAGGGCAGGCCGCCCGGCACCACCGGCACATGGCCGAGCTCGGTTGCATTGCCGTTGGAGCCTCGGTAGGCCGTCCGATTGACGACCAGCGCCCCGCCCAGACCCAGACCCAGGTGGAGGTAGAAAAAGTTATCCAGCGATTTGGCGACCCCGAACAGCGTCTCGCCCAGGGCGCCGGCCACGCTGTCCACGCTATAGAACAGGGGCAGGCGGACCGCCTCGCGGAGCTCGTCCAGCAAAGACAAATCTGCCCAGCCCTCCATGGCCGTAGGCCCAAGAAAGCTGATGTCGGTGGCCCCCAGGGGCCCGGGCAGCGCGACGCCTATGCCCCATAGGCGCTCTCTGGCCCCTTTGCGCAGCTGCGTCACCTGGGTCAGCATGGTGGCCAGCAGCTGTTGCCGGTGGCTGGTGTTGACCGCAGTTTCGGTGCGCTCCAGCACGTCTCCGACCAGGTTGACTCTTGCCGCCGATACGCGCCCGGGCTCCAGACTGATGCCGATGGCATGCCCGCCTTCGGGGTTCAGCTCGAAGGCCATTGGGGGCTGGCCCCGCAATTTGTCGCCTTTTTGGCGGCGCGACACGATCAGGCCTATCGACTCCAGGTCATTGGTGATGTTGACCACGGTCTGCGGGCTGAGCGAGACCATATCGGTGATGTCTTTGCGCGAGGCAGCGCCTTGCTGCCGAATGAAATCCAGCACCACGCGCCGGTTATAGGGCGCGCTCGATTGTTGGGTGGCGCCACGGCCGATATTTCGCATGAATGAGGTCCTGATCAGCTAGGGCAAATGATATGGCAGGGCTACCTGCAGCCGCCTTCAATGGCCGGCTTCGTTTTGCAATTATCTTATTACTTCTAGTGGTTGTATGTATTGACGAATGAAAAACTGCTTGCTATGGTTGCCCGCGACCGGTCGATTGTCGGCCCACTCAATTCTGCTCAGCGAGACTCGCCGATGTTCCTGCTTTTATCTTCTCGATTCAGTCCTGCCGCTCGCCCCTTTCGACGCGCTCTTCGACGCGTCCTTTGGGCCGCCCTGCATTGCGCATGCCTGAGCCAGGGCGTCGCGGCTGCAAGCCCGCGTGTTGTCAAAGCAGAGAAGGTGGAGGGCTTGGTGAGCCTGCCCAGCGCTGCGCTGCAAGTGCATATCAATCAGGTCGCGCTGGAGCGTTTAGGCCCCAAGGTGGCCGTGGTGAGCGCCAAAGGCCCTGCTGTGTCGGGCCGTTACCGCGTGCTGCGCGATGGCCAGGTGCAACTCGAAGGAGAGCTCACCGCGCTGCCGGCCTTTGAGGCCTGGACGCCGGGGCGCCAGCATTTTGAGCTCGACTTTTCGCAGCTGACGCAGCCCGGGCGCTATCAGCTTGAGGTCTGGGTTGGCGGGCGCCATGCCCGCTCGGCCCCCGTGCAGGTCGAAGATCAAGCGCTGTTTAAGCGCACCGCTGCGGGCTTGCTCGATTACTTCAAGCAGTCCAGGCATACCGATGCCGGTGACCACCGTCGCCGCGTGTTTGAGACCGATCGCTATGTCGATGTCTGGGGCGGCTGGAATGATGCGGGTGGTGACACCGGCAAATACCTGTCCCATCTGGGCTACGCCAACTACTTCAACCCGCAGCAAGCGCCCATGGCCGCCTGGGTGCTGGCTCACAGCGCGCATGAGTCGGCCGCGCTCTACGCCCGCGCCGGGCTGCTGCGCCAAGCGCAGGATGAAGCATTCTGGGGCGCCGACTATCTGCACCGGGTGCTGGACCCGGCCGGCTATTTCTACACCACCGTCTTTGACAAATGGGGCGCCGAGGGCGCCGAGCGCATGGTCGTGGGCTACGAGGGTGAGGACGGCGTTTACACCAGCGGCTACCGCAGCGCTTACCGGGCCGGCGGCGGCATGGCGATCGCGGCCTTGGCGCGGGCCGCCATATTGGCCAAGAGTTCCGGGCGCCAGGGCGAGTTTTCGGCGCAGACCTATCTGGATGATGCCCGCCGCGCCTTTGCCCATCTGCAAACCCACAACATCGGCTACACCGCCAATGGGCAGGAGAACCTGATCGACGACTACACCGCCTTGCTGGCGGCCGTGGAGTTGCAACGCGCCACCGGTGAGGAGGAATACCTCCAAGCCGCCCGCGAGCGGGTCGCGCAGATGCTCAAGCGCCAGGACGCCGATGGGCATTTCTACAGCGACGCGATTGGGCAGCGGCCTTACTACCATGCGGTTGAAGCCGGCTTGCCCGTGATCGGTCTGAGCCACTATCTGAGCATCGAGCCCGACGCCGCACGGCAAGCCATCGCCCGCCAGGGCATTGGCAAGGCTTTGGAGGCGCAGCAGCGCCTGGATCAAGCAGTCGCTAACCCCTATGCCTACGCTCGCCAGCGCTTCCGCCAAGCCGCCCCGGGCACCGAGCCCGGCCCCGTCCAGAGCGGCTTCTTCATTCCGCATCGCAATGAAACCGGCTATTGGTGGCAGGGCGAAAGCGCGCGCCTGGCTTCACTCAGCACGGCCGCCGTGCTGGGTGGCAGGGCTCTCGATGCCGTGAACGGCCAAGCGGCGCCGAGTGGGGCTGCCAACTTCGGCGTGACTGCCGCACAAGCGCGCAGCGCCCAAGCGCAGCTCGACTGGACCCTGGGCCGCAACCCTTATGGCATCTCGATGTTGTACGGCTTTGGTGCGCTCAATCCGCCGGCTGCGCCTAGCGCGGCCGGCGTGATGCTGCGCGGCGGCGTCTCCAACGGCATCACCGGCGCGCCCGACAGCGATGGTGGCACAGGCATCGCCTTTGCCAACGGCCCCACCGACGACCAATGGCGCTGGAACGAGCAATGGCTGCCGCACACGGCTTGGCTGTTGATGGCCGCTGTGACGATGGCCCAGCCACCTACCAAGGCAGGCGCTCACCCGAGTAACTGATGAACTGGCCGGTGTCAGCCGGGCTCAGCCCGTCCAGCACCGCCAGCATCTCGGCCACTGCGACATCGGCGGGCCGGCCAATCTCGGCGCCGCGAAACGGTGCCGATAGCGCCGAGCTGACCGTGCCCGGATGCAGCGCCACCAGCACGGTCTGCGGCTGGCTGCGACGCAACTCAATGGCGGCGGTTTTGATCAGCATATTCAGCGCCGCTTTGGATGCGCGGTAGCTGTACCAACCGCCCAAGCGGTTGTCCTCGATGCTGCCGACCTTGGCCGACAGCATGGCCATCACGCCACGCCGACGGTCCAGCAAGGGGCTGAAGTGGCGCAGCAGCAGGGCGGGGCCCAAGGTGTTCACGGTGAAGCTGCTGAGCAGCTGCTCGTAGCTGAGCTGGCCGAGCTGCTTTTCGGGCATGAAACCGGGGCGGTGCAAGACGCCGGCGGCGTTGATGATGAGCTGAAACTGCCCTTGCGGCGCCAGCTCGGCTGCGGCTGCGGCTGCGGCGATGCTGCTCTCTTGCTCGAAATCAATCGCCGGCAACGTCTTGCGCCCCAGGCCCAGCACCAGGGCGCAGCGTGGGTCAGCTTGAAGCTTTTGGACAAACGCCGCCCCGATCGCGCCGCTGGCGCCTAGCACCAGCGCCCGGTAAGCCTCGGGCATGGAGGCGAGCAGCGGCCCGCTCACAGCCAACCCTGGCGCCACTGCGCCGAGTCTTGCAGTTCGCGCCAGTCAATGCGCTGGCTGCGCTTGGACATCACCGCCTCCAACTCGACCGCTTCCACCGCGAGAGTTGCTTGAAGGCGCCCGGGCAGGGGGTCGGCATGGATGACGCGGGTCACAAGAAAATGCTTTTCTTTGGCCTGGGGCCGCACGGCCGTCCATTTACTCAGGTGCAGCTTCTTGGGATGTATCGGATTCATGGTCTTGAGGCTAGCCGAAATCGAAACCTTGAGCCTCCGGCCGGCGCTATACCTGGTCGGGCCGGCGGGGGATCGCGCCCAAGCAGCCGCGAGAATGGCGGGCGAAGCAAGAATGCCGAGCCGAGGATGCTTAAACAGGAGTTTTTATCTATGCCTTCAGCTCAGCATGTGGCCGTCATCGGCGCCGGCCTGGCCGGCTTGTCTTGCGCGACGGCGCTGCAGGCGGCGGGTCACCGGGTAACGGTTTTTGACAAAAGTCGGGGCGTGGCCGGACGCATGAGCACCCGGCGCGGCGAGGGCTGGGCCTGCGACCATGGCGCTCAGTACTTCACCGCTCGCGACGGCGCGTTCGTCGCCGAGCTGGCGCGTTGGCGCCAAGCGGGGGTGGCGGCCGTCTGGTCGCCGCGCTTGGCGGTGTTTGGCGAGGCTGAGCAGCACCGGCAGGACGGGGCCTTGCAGCGTTTCGTGGGTACACCGCATATGACGGCGCCGGCCCAATGGTTGGCCGGAAATTTGGCGCAAGCGGTGCGTTTAAGTCAGCAGATTGAGGCGATCTTGCCTGCGGCCAAGGGCTGGCGGCTGCAGGCCGGCGGTACTGCGCTGGACGATGTTTTTGACGCGGTCGTGCTGGCGCTGCCCGCGCCTCAGGCCGCGGCGCTGCTGCAGGGGTGTGCGCCTGAGCTGGCGCAGCAAGCGGCGGCGGTGCGCATGCGTGCCAGCTGGGCCGTGATGTTGACCTACGAGCAAGCGCTGGAACTGGGCTTCGACGCCGGTTTCGTCAATGCCGGGCCGCTGCGCTGGCTGGCGCGCAACAGCAGCAAGCCGGGCCGCATGGGTGCGGAAAGCTGGCTGCTGCATGCGCAAGCCGAGTGGAGCGAGGCCAATCTGCAAACGCCGCCCGAGCAGGTGGCGGCCGAGCTGCAACAAGCCTTCAAGGCGCTGGGCGGGGTCGTGAGCGAGCGCTGGACGGCGCACCGCTGGCTCTACGCGGACATGGCGCCGAACCCGACGGGCGTGGCCGAGCTTGGCTCGGCCGGCCCAGCGATCTGGGACGCGCGTCTGAGCCTGGGTTTGTGTGGCGATTGGCTGGGTGGCGGCAAGGTCGAGGGCGCCTGGCTGAGCGGGCAGGCCGCAGCGCGGCGGGTGATTGCTGGCGCTTGAATTGGCAAAAAACCCAATTGGGGCGAACACGAGTAGGCGGCGCACTTTGTTGCTTCACAATATGCCGTCGAAAGTCAATGCTATGTAGCCCTGAGGTTTGATTGATGAAACCAGCCCAAGCCCAGCCCAAGCCAGAGCGGGACTCGAAGCAGGATGCACAGCAGCACAAAGAGCAGGAGTCAGCGCGACTGAGCGCCCTGCAGGCCCTGCAAGTGCTGGACAGCCCGCCCGAGCCTGAGTTCGACGCCTTGGTGCAGGCCGCCGCCCTGGCTTGCGCCGTGCCGATCGCACGCATAGGCCTGGTTGACGAGCAGCGGGTCTGGTTCAAGGCCGGTGTTGGGCTGGAGGGGCTGGATGAGCTGCCCCGCCATGAAGCGTTTTGCGCGCTGACGATTTTGCAAGATGACATCTTCGAAGTGGAAGATGCCAGTCACGATGAGCGCTTTCGCCAGCTGCCGGCCATTGCCGGCCCGGTCGGGCTGCGTTTTTATGCAGGAGCGGCCTTGCGCTTGAGCGGGGGCCAGATCGTGGGCACCTTGTGCGTGCTGGATGTGCAGCCGCGCAAACTCAATCAAGCGCAGCGCGACGTGTTGCTGCACCTGGCTCAGGCCGTGGTGCATGCCCTGGAGTTGCGGCGCAGCGCCCTGGCCGAGCGGCAAGCCGCGAACGCTTTGGCCGAGCGCAATGCCTGGTTTCAAACGCTCAATGAGGCGGCGCCTATCGGGATCTTTCACAGCAATACCAGCGGTGCTTGCAGCTATACCAACCCACGCTGGCAAGAGATCTTCGGCTTGGCTGCGGAGCAAGTGTTGGGGCAGGGCTGGTCGCAGACGATCCACCCTCAAGACCGGGCGCGGGTTGTCGAACATTGGTTGAGCTGCGCCCGCTCGCAGCGCGAGTTCGAGATGGAGTTTCGTGTGCATGCGGCTGGCTCGGGCCTGCGCCATGTGCATGTGCGTAGCCGGCCGGTGCTGGGGGCGGCGGGTGAGTTCATAGGGCATGTCGGCGCGGTGGAAGACATCACCGAGCGCATCCGCTCGCAGGCAGAGCTGGCGGCCAGCCAAGCGCGCTTGAGCATGGCGCTGGACAGCGGCCGCATCGGCATCTGGGAGCTTGATCTGCATAGCGGTCAGCTTGTCTGGGATGACTGGATGCACCGTCTTTATGGGCTTGAGCCCAGCGGCAAGCCGATGACTTACTCCGCTTGGGCGGCCTGCCTGCATCCGGATGATTTGCGGCGCGCCGAGCATGAGGTGCAGCAGGCGATCAAGGGCCTGAAGCCTTTTGATACCGAGTTCCGCGTGGTCTGGCCTGATGCCAGCGTGCATCATCTGCGCGGCTCGGCGCGGCTGATGTTTGATGAGCAGGGCCGGGCGCTGCGCATGGTGGGCGCCAACTGGGATTTGACCCAGATTCGCCAGCTGGCCGAAGAAATGGCCGCGCGCATGGGCTCGGTGCTGGCCGAGCAGCATGAACTGCTCTTGGTCACGCTGCGCTCGATCGGGGACGCGGTCATCACGGTTGACTCATCAAGCCAGGTGGTTTGGCTGAATCCCGCGGCCGAACAGCTGACCGGCTGGGCGGCCGAGGAGGCACGCGGGCGGCCGCTGGAGCAGGTTTATCACATCGTCAATGAACAGTCCCGCATGCCGGTCGAGAACCCGGTGCTGGCTTGTTTGAAAGAAGGCCGCAAGATCGCGCAGTCCGCCCCGATCTTGCTGATCTCCCGCACCGGCGAGGAATATGGCGTGCAGGATTCGGTGGCGCCGATCCGCAATGATCAGGGCGCCATCTTTGGGGTCGTGCTGGTTTTTCATGATGTCACCGAGCAGCGCCGGCTGAGCGGCGAGATGACTTACCGCGCCACCCATGATGCCTTGACGGGCTTGATCAACCGCTCGGAGTTTGAGCTGCGCCTGCGCCGCGTCCTGGAGCAAGCGCAGGGCGACCGCAGCCAACATGCCTTGCTCTATATCGATTTGGATCAATTCAAACTGGTCAATGACGCCTGCGGGCACGCGGTCGGGGATCAGCTGCTCAAGCAAGTGGCCGGCATCTTGGCGGCTGCGGTGCGCAACCGCGATACCTTGGCGCGGCTGGGCGGCGATGAGTTTGCGGCGCTGCTGGAGCATTGCTCGCCCGCGCAGGCGCAGCGAGTGGCGCAGCAGATTTGTGATCGCATGGAAGAGTTTCGCTTCGCCCACGAAGAGCGCCGTTACCGCATCGGTGCCAGCATAGGCCTGGTGCCGATCAGCGGGCGCTGGCCCTCGGCGGCGGCGATTTTGCAAGCCGCAGATACCTCTTGTTATGCCGCCAAAGAGCAGGGGCGCAACCGCGTGCATACCTGGTTCGACACCGATCTGGCGATGCGGGCGCGCCACGGTGAGATGCAGTGGACCGGGCGCATCGAGCAAGCCCTCGATGAAGACCGCTTTGTGCTGTATGCGCAGCGCATCGAGGCCTTGCATCTGGCGCCGGTGGCCAGCACGGCGCAAGCGTCTGCCTTGCCCGTCTTGCCTGCCGCTGGCCTGCACGCCGAGATCTTGTTGCGCATGGTGGAGCCGAGCGGGGCCTTGGTCTTGCCGGGCGTGTTTTTGCCTGCGGCCGAGCGCTTTAACCTGGCCACCCGGATAGACCGCTGGGTTTTGCGTCATGTGCTGGACTGGATGGCGGCCGAACCCGAGCTGGCGGCGATCAAGATGCTCAGCGTCAATTTGAGCGGGCAGTCGATCGGTGACCGGGCCTTCCATCGCTGGGCCATTGCGGCCTTGACCGAGGCCGGGCCGGCCTTGTGTGGCCGGCTGTGCATAGAAATTACCGAGACGGCCGCCATCACCAGCTTGGCCGATGCGGTGCTTTTCATCGAGCAGGTGCGTGCGCTGGGCGTGCGCGGCGCGCTGGATGACTTTGGCGCCGGCGCCTCGTCTTTTGGCTATCTGAAGCATTTGCCGGTCGACTATCTGAAGATCGACGGGCAGTTTGTGCGCGACCTTGTCAATGACGCGCTGGACGAGGCCGCCGTGCGTTGCTTTGTCGACGTGGCGCAAGTGGTGGGCATGCAGACGGTGGCCGAGTATGTGGACAGCCCGGCGGTCTTGGCGCGGCTGCGCGAAATCGGGGTGAACTTTTCGCAGGGATTTTTGCAGCATGAACCCATGCCGCTGAGCGAGCTGATTGGCTCCAGGCTCAATGCGCTGCCGCAACCGGCGTGAGTCGCCGGCGCGAGCGGGCCGGAGCAAGCCATGCATTTGCCGCACAATGCGGGCCTTCGCCGCAGCCCCTCACGCTTGATCCTAGATTCGGCAGTTGACCGCTCCCCAATGTGAATAGACATCGATGACCATTGAGAACACTCGCGTTTACGAAATTCACCAATCAGGTGAGAACGCTAATCGCCCGCCTGAGCCGAACCGGAACTCGCTGTACAGCGTTGCTTCTCCTCGTGGGCAGGAGCCCACTTCGTCGTCGCGCCTTGCCAGCAAGCCCCGGCTCGACTCCTTCGGGTGCTTTCAACTGCCGAATCTAGGATGAGTTCTCCAAATCCTGATCGCCGTCGCCTTCTGAGCAGCGCCATGCTGCTGGCCACGGGTGGCCTGACCGCTTGCGGCCATGTCGGCACGCCCAAGGACACGCTGGTGCAGGCCTTCGCCTTCGATGACATCACCAGCATGGACCCGGCCACGTCCTTCGAGATCTCCGGCGGTGAGATCCTGGGCAACACCTACGAGCGCCTGGTGGGCTTTGATCTGGATGAACCCAGCCGCATCGTCGGGGTCTTGGCCGAGTCCTGGCAGATCTCAGCCGACGGGCTGGAGATCAGCTTCCAACTCAAGCCGGGCCTGCGTTTCGCTTCGGGCAATCCGCTCGGCGCCGAGGATGTGGTGTTCTCCTGGCAGCGGGCGGTGCGCATGGACAAGACGCCGGCCTTCATCTTGACCCAACTGGGTCTGAGCAAAAGCAATGTGGGCGAGCGCGTGCTGCAGACCGGCCCGCTGGCGCTGACGCTGCGCATCGGCAAGCCCTTTGCGCCCAGCTTTGTCTTGAATTGCCTGACCGCAACGGTGGCCTCGGTGCTGGACAAGCGGCTGCTCTTGGCCAAGGAGAAGGACGGCGATTTGGGTGCCGGCTGGCTGAAGCTCAACCACGCCGGCTCCGGCCCCTGGAAGCTGCGCGACTGGCGCGCTAACGAGATTTTGGTCATCGAACGTAATGATGTATTTCATGGCCCCAAGCCGGCGCTGACCCGCGTGATTTACCGCCATGTGAAGGAGGCCGCGACGCAGCGCCTGCTGCTGGAAAAAGGCGATGTGGACATCGCCCGCAACCTGGCGCCGCAAGATCTCGGCCCGCTGGCGGCGCAGCCAGGCATCTTGCTGACCCAGCAGGCCAAGGGCGTGGTGTATTACCTGGGGCTTAACCAGAGCAACCCGCTGCTGGCCAAGCCTGAGGTGCGCGAAGCCTTCAAATGGTTGGTGGACTACGACGCCATTGGCGCCACCTTGATCAAGGGTATTGGCCGGCCGCATCAGAACTTTTTGCCGCAGGGACTGTTGGGTGCCAGCAGTGAGCAGCCCTTCAGGCTGGATGTGGCCAAGGCGCGCGCGCTGCTGGCCAAGGCCGGGCTGGCGGACGGCTTCAAGATCACGATGGATGTGCGCACGATTCAGCCGGTGATGGGCATTGCCGAGGCCGTGCAGCAAACCGCTGCCCGCGCCGGCATAGCGATCGAGATCATCCCCGGTGACGGCAAGCAGGTGCTGACCAAATACCGCCAGCGTCGCCACGATATTTTCATCGGCGACTGGGGCACAGATTATTGGGACCCGCACAGCAATGCCGATACCTTCACTCGCAACCCCGATAACAGCGACGGCGCCAAGAACAAGCCGCTGAGTTGGCGCAATAGCTGGGACATCCCCGAGCTAACGCGTCAGACCGACGCTGCCGTGCTGGAGCATGACGGCGAGCGGCGGGTGCAGATGTATGCGGCGCTGCAGGCCGAGTTCCGCAAGACCAGCCCCTTTGTGATGCTGTTCCAGCAGACGCAGGTGGCGGCGCTGCGCAAAGGCGTGCAGGGCTTCCGCTTGGGGCCCACTTCAGATACGACCTATATGGCGCCGGTGAGCAAGCTGTGATGCCTTTTCTTAAAGCCCTGATTCGCTTCTTGCCGGTCGTTGCGCTGACCTATCTGGGTCTTTTGGCCGTTACCTTCTTCATCGGCCGGGTGGTGCCGGTGGACCCGGTGCTGGCCGTGTTGGGTGACCGCGCGACCGAGGACCAGATGGCGCAGATGCGCGAGACCATGGGCCTCAACAAGCCCCTGTGGGAGCAGTTCGGCAGTTACGTGGCCAAGGTCGCGCAGGGCGACTTCGGCGTCTCGGTGCTGACCGCACGTCCGGTGCTGGACGACATCGTCCGTGTCTTCCCTGCTACGCTGGAGTTGGCGACGCTGGGCATCCTGATCGGCGTCGGCGTTGGCGTGCCGCTGGGGGTGTGGGCGGCGGTTCGTCGTGGCCGTCTGGCCGACCAGCTGGTGCGGGTAATGGGTTTGATTGGTTACTCGGTGCCCATCTTCTGGCTCGGACTGATGGGCTTGGTGCTGTTTTATGCCAAGCTCGATTGGGTCAGCGGCCCCGGGCGTATAGGCATCGCCTTCGAGTACAGCGTGCCCCGCGTCAGCGGCCTGATGCTGCTGGACTGCGCCTTGGCCGGCGAATGGCAGGCCTTCAGGAGCGCGCTCTCGCATCTGGCCCTGCCCGCAGGTTTGCTCGGCTACTTCTCGCTCGCCTATATCAGCCGCATGACGCGCAGCTTCATGCTGAAGGAGCTGAGCCAGGAATACATCGTGGCGGCGCGCGCCAAGGGCTTGAGCGAGGCGACCATCATCTGGCGCCATGCGCTGCGCAATGCGGCCGTGCCTTTGGTGACGGTGATCGCGCTGTCCTACGCGGGTCTGCTGGAAGGCTCGGTGCTGACCGAGACGGTGTTCGCTTGGCCGGGTCTGGGTCTCTACATCACCAACTCGCTGCAGAACGCCGATATGAACGCGGTACTGGGCGGCACGCTGGTGGTCGGCTCCATCTTCATTGCTTTGAATCTGTTCTCCGACCTTATGTATCGTTTACTGGACCCGCGCACAAGATGAGCGGAGCGTCTTCTTTTCACCGTTGGTTGATGAGCGAGCAGCCGGGCTCGCGGCGGCAGGCTGCGTTTGGCCGTGCGTACGCCGGCTGGCGAGCTTTTGCTCGCAACCGGCTGGCCTTGGTAGGCCTGGCCATCGTGCTCGGGCTCGTGCTGGTGGCCGCCTTGGCCCCATGGCTGGCGCCCTATGCACCGAATGTCGGCGACCTCATGACGACGCGCCTGCTGCCGCCGTCGGCAAGCCATTGGCTGGGCACCGATGACCAGGGCCGCGATATCTTGTCGCGCATCCTGCATGGCTCGCGCATTACCTTGTTTGTGGTCACCTTGGTGGCCTTGTTGGCGGCACCGATTGGCTTGTTGGTCGGTACCGTGGCTGGCTATTTCGGCGGCGTGGTCGATGCGGCGCTGATGCGGGTGACCGATATCTTCTTGGCCTTCCCGCGCCTGATTCTGGCCCTGGCCTTTGTTGCTGCGCTTGGCCCCGGCATCGAGAACGCAGTGCTGGCGATTGCCATCACCTCCTGGCCGGCCTATGCCCGCATCGCTCGCGCCGAGACGCTAACGATTCGCCATGCCGACTACATCGCCGCCGCGCAACTGCTGGGCGCCTCGCGCTGGCGGATTGTGTGGCGCCACATCATGCCTTTGTGCCTGCCTTCGGTGATCGTGCGCGTCACCTTGGACATGGCCGGCATCATCCTGACCGCCGCCGGCCTCGGCTTCTTGGGTCTGGGTGCGCAGCCGCCCAGCCCCGAATGGGGCGCGATGATCGCGGCCGGCCGGCAATATGTGCTGGACCAATGGTGGGTGGCGGCGGGGCCGGGTCTTGCCATCTTCATCGTCAGCCTAGGCTTCAACTTGCTCGGCGATGGCCTGCGGGACGCGCTTGACCCTAAGGCTGGCGAATGAGTGATTCGAAAAACATGCTGGAAGTCGAAAACCTGCGGGTGAGCTTTCCGAATCGCGACGGGACGTTCAGCGAAGCGGTGCGCGGCGTGTCTTTCCAGCTCGGCCGCGAGCGTTTGGGCATCGTTGGCGAATCCGGTTCGGGCAAGTCGCAGACCGGTCGCGCCATCTTGGGCCTGTCGGCGCCCGAGGCGCGGGTCAGTGCGGATCGCCTGCGCTTTGACGGCATTGATCTCTTGGCCTGCAGCCCGAAGGAGCGCCGCAGCCTGCGCGGCCGGCGCATCGCCATGGTTTTGCAAGATCCGAAGTATTCGCTCAACCCGGTGATGCGCATAGGCGCGCAGATCGCCGAGACCTTGCTCGCGCATCAGCGTTTGGCAAAGGACGAGGTGCAGCGCCGGGTGATGCAGGCGCTGGCCGATGTGGCGATCGAAGATCCCGAGCGGGTGGCGCGTCTCTACCCGCATGAGGTGTCCGGCGGCATGGGGCAGCGGGTGATGATGGCGATGATGCTGATCGCCGAGCCACAGCTCTTGATCGCCGATGAGCCGACCTCGGCCCTGGACGTCACCGTGCAGCTGCAGGTGCTGGGCATTCTCGACAAATTGGTAAGGGCTGATCGACCCCTGGGCCTGGGCGAAGCGCAGGCCGTCCCTCAAGGGGAGTCGGGCGGCTTGGGTCGGCCCGGCACCGCCCAGCGCGGCATGGGCCTGATCTTCATCTCGCACGATCTGCGCTTGGTGGCGACGTTTTGCGACCGCATCCTGGTCATGTATGCGGGCCGGGTCGTCGAAGAGGTCAAGGCCAGCGAGCTGCATGCGGCCCAACATCCTTACACGCAAGGCTTGCTGAATTGCCTGCCGCAGCTGGGGGCGCCGCGCCATCCGCTGCCGACGCTGCAGCGCCAAGAGGCCTGGAAAACATCATGAGCATAGGCTTGAAAATCAGCGGCCTGCAGGTGCGCTTCGGCGCTTTCACCGCCGTGCATGACTTGAACCTGGAACTCGCGCCGGGTGAGAGTTTTGGCCTGGTCGGTGAGTCGGGCTCGGGCAAGTCCACCGTGCTGCGGGCGATTTGCGGCTTGGCGCCCCTGGCAGCAGGCGCGGTCCAGCTGACCGGCGCTGGTGAGCTGCCAACTCCCGGTAGCAAGGCCTTCAGGCGCGCGGTGCAGATGGTGTTTCAAGACCCTTATGGCTCACTGCATCCGCGCCAAACGGTCGACAGCATGTTGGCCGAGGCGCTGGCCATCCACGCGATAGGAGATGCCGAGCGGCGCATCGAAGCGGTGCTGGGCGCGGTCGGGCTGGGGGCGGGCTTTCGATTCCGTTACCCGCATCAGCTCTCCGGCGGCCAACGCCAGCGTGTTGCGATTGCGCGGGCGTTGATTCTGGAGCCCAAGGTTTTGCTGCTGGACGAGCCGACCTCGGCGCTTGATGCCTCGGTGCAGGCCGAGGTCTTGAACCTGTTGGAGCGCCTGCGCGCCGAGCGCGGCCTGACGTTTTTGATGGTCAGCCATGACTTGGCCGTGGTCACGCATTTGTGCGAGCGCCTGATGGTGATGCGGCAGGGGCGCGCGGTCGAGAGCCTCAGCGCCGCCGATTTGGCCGAGCGGCGCGTCAGCGCCGACTACACCCGTCAGCTGATGCAGGCCTCGGCCGGTTTTGTGCGTGGCGCCTCTCTTGGCCCTTCTTCGTCTTGACGCTGCGCTGTAACCGCCAGTCTCTAAGATGAGCGCCATGAAACTCGCACTGATCGCCCACGACGGCAAAAAGAACGATATGGTGGCCCTGGCCGCCAAGCACCTCGCCTTGCTGCAGACTTGCAGCCTGATGGCCACCGGCACCACCGGCCGCCGCTTGAGTTCGGAGTTGGGCCTGACGGTCGACTGCCTGCTCAGCGGCCCGCATGGCGGTGACCTGCAAATCGGTGCCCGCCTGGCGGTGGGCGAGGTGGATGCAGTGATTTTTTTGCGCGACCCGATGACGCCGCAGCCGCATGAGCCCGATATCAATGCGCTGGTGCGCGCCTGTGACGTTCACGATGTGCCCTGCGCCACCAATCTGGCCGGTGCCGAGTTGATGCTGCAGGCCTGGACGCAGCGAGCCTGAGGGTTTCAGTCCGGCGCCGGGCCGGCTGGGGCACCCAGCACGGCCTTGATCAGCCGGTTCAAAAAGCTGTCAGGTGCCAATTCTTTGCTGGCGCTGGGCTTTCTGGCCTCAATGGCCAGCTTGCGGTAAAGCGCTTGTTGTTCCTCGTTGACGCCCAGGCTTTGCCAGCCGTCGGCGGTCAGCTCGAAGTTGTTGGCGATTCTTTCGCGCTCGGCCCGGGCCGCCTGCAGGTCGGCGGGTGAGGCCGCACAACCTGCCAGGGCGAGGGCGATCAACAGGGCTTGCAGTAGGGCTTGTTTCAATGGAGGGCGAGAGTTTGGCTGGACTTGCGCCAGTCTTGCCTTGGAGTGCGGGCGCGGCAAGCGGGTTCGTCAAAGTGCAGATTTCAGCCCTGCAAGAGGGCGTTTTGGGGCACCTTGGCGGCGGCGACTGCACAAAAATATGCGTGCGGCTTGGGCGAATCTCGTTTCCAAAGTAAAATGCCGGATTCTCTCCAACTCAGCCGGGTTGAAATTGGGCGCATTTGAGGCCCGATCGCGACTGCGGCTTCCGCTGAGCGTGCTTGCATTCAAGCAGCGCCTGAGTGGAAAAGGGGTTGGTGAATTTTTGCATTCAGCTTCGCTGTCAGCTTTATCAATCCTTTGTACTGGAGCCACTCATGGGCAACAAAATCATCACCGAAGCCGCTCGTCGTGCTACTCCTCGTCCTGCCGCTCCTGTTGGCGTGACTTTCACCGCCGGCCACGGCCAGAAGTGCAGCCTTGAGCGCGGTGTGCACACTCGCAGCAAGAAGAACCCGGGCAAGCGCCCAAGCAAGGGCGGCTGATTGGCCGAAACCCTGTGGCACCAACATCCGGCGAGGATTTGGTGCCCGCGATAAGAATTGACACGAGGCCCTGGACGGGGCCTTTTGTCATTTCTGCAACAGCTTTTCATCAGATCGGGTTTGCAGCCCAAGCCCTTGAGCGACCACCATGCTTCGCATCACCGAACTCCGCCTGCCCTTGAACCATGCCGAGGACGCACTGCGCCCGGCGATCGTTCAGCGCCTGGGTGTGCTTGATGCGGACCTGCGAGCCTTCACCGTTTTCAAACGCAGCTACGACGCACGCAAAAAGTCGGCCATCGTGCTGACCTATACGGTGGACTGCGAGTTGACCGGTGAAGCTGTGGTGTTGCAGCGTTTCGCCGGCGACAGCCATATCAAGCCGACGCCGAACACCGACTACCATTTCGTCGCTCAGGCGCCTGCGAGCTTTTATGCCGGGTCGAATCCGCAGCCGCGACCCCTCGTCATCGGCTTTGGTCCCTGCGGTATTTTTGCGGCGCTCATCTTGGCGCAGATGGGTCTTCGCCCTATCGTGCTGGAGCGCGGCAAGGACGTGCGCCAGCGCACCAAAGACACCTGGGGCCTGTGGCGCCAGGGCGAGTTGGACCCGGAATCCAACGTGCAATTTGGTGAGGGCGGGGCCGGCACCTTCTCGGACGGCAAGCTCTGGAGCCAGATTTCCGACCCACGCTTTCTGACCCGCAAGGTCTTGACCGAGTTCGTCAAGGCCGGCGCGCCGGAAGAAATTCTCTACGTCAACAAGCCGCATATCGGCACCTTTCGTTTGGTGTCGATGGTGATCAAGATGCGGGCCGAGATCGAGGCCTTGGGCGGCGAGATCCGTTTCGAGCAGAAGGTCTCGGATGTGTTGATTGAGGATGGCCCCGATGGTCAACATATTCGCGGTGTGACGCTGGCCTCGGGCGAGCAGATCGCCAGCAACCAGGTGGTGCTGGCGCTGGGGCATAGCGCGCGCGACACCTTCACGATGCTGCATCAACGCGGCGTCTATATGGAAGCCAAGCCGTTTTCTATCGGCTACCGCATCGAGCACCCGCAAAGCATCATCGACGCGGCTCGTTTTGGCGCCAGCGCCGGCCACCCTATCCTGGGTGCTGCCGATTACAAGCTGGTGCATCACGCCAAGAACGGCCGCTCGGTCTACAGCTTTTGCATGTGCCCCGGCGGTACGGTGGTGGCGGCGACCTCGGAGCCCAACCGTGTCGTCACCAATGGCATGAGCCAATACTCGCGCAATGAGCGCAATGCTAATGCCGGCATCGTCGTCGGCATCAACCCGCAAGATTACCGCCAGGATGGCAAGGCAGATGGCCCCGTCAATCCGCTCGACGGCATGGCCTTCCAGCGCATCTGGGAGAGCCGCGCCTACGAGTTGGGCGAGGGCGGCTACAAGGCGCCCGGCGCGCTGGTGGGCGACTTCATCAAGCGCCAACGCAGCAAGGTGTTTGGCAATGTCGAGCCGTCCTACAAGCCCGGCGTGACGCTGACTGACCTGCAGCAAAAAGGCCATGGCAGCTTGCCCGACTACGCGCTTGAGGCGATCCGCGAGGCGCTGCCGGCCTTCGAGCGCCAGATCAAGGGTTTCTCCATGGCCGACGCGGTCTTGACCGGCGTCGAGACGCGCACCTCATCGCCGCTGCGCATCACGCGCGGCCGTGACTACCAAAGCCTCAACGTCAAGGGCCTGTACCCCGCCGGTGAAGGTGCGGGTTATGCCGGCGGCATCATGTCGGCCGGGGTGGACGGCATTGAAGTGGCCGAGGCCTTGGGCGCGGCCATGCTGCAGCCATCTTGAGGAATCATTCGCTGTAGTGCGGCTTGCTGCGGCGCAGATAGAACTGCTCGATTTGCGGTTTCAGTCGCTCTAGCGCCGCTCCGCTGAACCAGTCGGCGCTTGTTTTTCGCATATGAGCCGCGCCGGCGGGCGTGCCGAGCACCTGGTCGATCGCCTTGACGGCGGCCAGCCCCCAGGCCGTGCGAGGGCAGGCAATGCCCAGCACCAGCGGCTCAGAAGCGCCTTGGATGGGCAGATCGACGAAGGGCTTGACGTCAATATTGCGGGCGCTCATCTGCGCCAAAGCGCCATTCGATTCGATCAGATAGTCGGCGCGATCACGCGCCAGCATGTCTTGCAAGCGCGAGCCATAGCCTGCCATTGAATAGTCGACCAATTGCTTGTTTTGGCCTTGGCTGGCCAGCAGGCGGTCAATAGCCTCGCCGTAGCTGCGCCCGCGGGCATATGCACCGCGCAAAGAACCTTTGTTGATCAGTAGTTCCAGATCGACCTCACCCGCTGAGTTGCGCGGCACAAGTGCCAGTTTGTCGCGCCGCACCAGCAACTCTGCCGGCGGCGCTAGATGGGTGTCGGCAAAGTAAGCTTGCTGCTCGCGCTGTGCGGTGCGCACCGTCACCGGGCGGCAGGCATGTTCGCCGCGCTCAATCATCTGCCAACTGCGCAGCGCGTTCACCGACAAGTATTCATGCTGAATCGCCGGCAGGCGCTCGACTATATAGGCCGTCGCCGGGTTGATTGCTTTGGCGTCGGCCTTCATCCAGATGATGCGTTCAAGCGCGGGCGGCTGCGCGTCGGGCTGCGAGATGCCTTGTGAAGCCAAAGCCGTCAATGGCCAGGCGAACAAAGCCAGCAGCAGCGCAGGCAACTTCATTTTGATGGCCTCCATGGCTGAGTGGCTTGGTGCGGACCAGTTTAGAGCATGTTCTTGGCCGCGCAATCCCCGCAATCCCCGCAGTTGGCGCAGCGCCTGGAGTGCCTAGGGTGCTTAAGGGTAATGCGTTAGTTTGCTGCGCTCTTTGTAGAACTGCTCCAAGCGGGGCCCATAGATGCGCAAGATCTCCGGTGTGGCCCAGCGCGTGCCGGCGCTTCTGAGCAGGCCCAAGCCGGCCGGTGAGGACATCAGCTTGTCGATCTGCCGAATCGCGCTCAAACCCCAGGCATTGCGTGGGCAGGCGATGCCGACAACGAGCGGTTCACTGGCTCCTTGAATCGGTAGGCCGACGAGCTGACTGCGCGCTATGCCGCGTTCGTCCAGTGTGCGCAGCGCGACATCAAAATCGACGGTGAAGTCGGCATGCCCTTTGAGCACCATCTGCAGCACATTGTCACCAAAGCCTTGGGAAGAGAAGAACTTCAGCGTCCCGCCGGCCGGGCGGCTTGCCACCGCTGCGTCTACCGCTGCACCATAGCTTCGCCCTTCGACCAGAGCCCCTTGCAAGTTGCCCTGGCGCAGCATCTGAGGCAGATCGACTTCACCCTTGGTGTTGAGCGGCAGCGCCGCCAGATGAGCTCGGTTGACGATCAATTGAGCGGGTAGCACCAGCAAGATATCGCTGAAATAGGCCAGCTTTTCGCGCTCGGCGGTGTGCACGGCGGTGGTGTGGCAGGCCGGCTCGCCATTGCCTATCATCTGCCAGCTGCGCTTGGAATTGGCCGTGAGCAACTGATGCTGAACTTGCGGCCATTCGCTGTCCATGAAGGCGATCAGCAGCTCGGTGATACCGTAGCTCGGCCCCTTGCTTTTGTGGGCGGGCGCGTCGGATGAGAGCCATTGGATGTGGCTCACCACGTCGCTGGCCGCACGGCTGCTCCCGGTCGGGCACGCACCGAGTATCAGCAGGGCGAGGGCGGCAGCAAAGCGCATGGGTTAGGCTCTCCTTGATCGCTGCGCTGAAGCCTAGGCAGCGGTGGAAGTATCGGTCCAAATTTCTTGGGCTTGATTCAGGGGCCAAACTGGGTCGCTTGAGCGCGGCTCTTGTAAAACGCGTCGATCTGCACGGCAAAGCGCGGCAGTTCATCTCCAGTGGCCCAGCGTGCACTCGTTTGCCTCAACATGGCGACACCCGCGGGTGTGCTCAGCGCCGCGTCTATCAGCTGAATCGCAGCCAATCCCCAGTGGTTGCGCGGGCAGGCCACGCCAACCAGCATCAGCTCGGAAACGCCTGCAATGGGGAAGCTCAGCAAGGTTTGCTGCCGATTTTCAACCATCAACATCGCTTGGTGGTACTCGATGGTGTAGTCCGCCCGGTCGCGCGCGATCATTTGCAGCACTTGAACGCCGAAGTCGCTGGGCGTTATCACGCTGATGGCCTGGTTCGGCGGTCGCTCGGCCAGCAGCTTATCAATGGCTGTGCCGTAGCTGCGTTGGTTCACCAAAGTGCCGCGCAGCTGCGTCGTATTCAATAGTGAGCCCAAGTCCACTTCGCCGAACTTGTTCAGTGGCAAGGCAGCCGCCTTGTCTTTGCGCACGATCAATCGCAGCGGCGGCGTCAGTTCTGTGTTCGAAAAGTAGGCCAAGCGTTCACGCTCAGGATTTCGCACTGCCGATGCAATGCAAATTCGGTCGCCCTGCCGCAACAATTGCCAGCTGCGTTTGGCATTGGCGGTGATGAGCTGATGACTGATCTGGGGTGTTTGCTGCTTGATGAATTCAAGCATTGGGTCGACAGAGCCCGCGCTGCGCAAAAAGTCTTTCGACATGGATGACTCGGACTTTAACCATGTAATGCTGTCGAACGTGACCGTTTGAGCCTGCGCGAGCAAGGTGCTGGCGCATAGCATCGAGGCAACGAGGGCTTTGACGATCATGGCTTTCAGGTCTTTGTCTGTTTGTTTGTTTTTCTTGCTTACTTGCTTGCTCGGCCAGTCCTTTAGCTTTGTTGCAGCATCTCGATCAGCTCCTTCAAAAAAGCCAGCGCTTCTTCCGGCGTGGCAAAGTAATACTCGCCGCCCAGGTCGGCGGCATCGCCGTCGGGGCCGATATGCACGACCGACCAGCCCTGTGCGCCGCCGTCGATGGCACAGATGCCGAATGAGCCGGGGCTGAGGTCCTTGGCAGAGCCGGAGGTGACAAAAATGTCGCGGTCAAGGTGGGAGTGGTAGCGTTTCACCGCTGCATTGTCGGCTGTCCTATAGTCCGCCCCATATTGTTCATGGCAGGAGACTCAAGATGAAAGCAATTTGGCAGGGTGTGGTCGTGGCCGAAAGCCACAAAACGGTTGTGATCGAAGGCAACCACTACTTCCCGCCCGAGTCGCTCAAGCGTGAATACACGACTTTCAGCAACCACCGCACTGGCTGTGCCTGGAAGGGCCAGGCCCATTACCTGAGCCTTTTCGTCAACGGCGAGATGAACCCGGATGCGGTCTGGTTCTACCCTGAGCCGACCGAAGCTGCCGCCGAGATCAAGGGTCACTATGCGTTTTGGAAGGGCGTGCAGATTCAGGAGTGATGGTGCACTTGAGCGCTCGCCGGCTGGACGCAGTCAAGGACGCTGATGCGCGAATTGATTGAGCTTTTGGTCGCGCATGGCGTGCTGCTGGTCTTTCTCGTGACCCTGACCGCAAGAGCCGGCCTGCCGCTGCCGGCCGCGCCCATGTTGGTGGTGGTGGGCGGCTTGGCGGCCGAGGGCCAACTCTCGGGCTCGGCATCGCTGGTGGCGGCCGTGCTGGCCAATATCGGCGGCGATGTGATCTGGTTTGTGGCCGGGCGGCGCCATGGCTACCGCGTCATGAAGCTGCTTTGCCGCATTTCGCTATCGCCCGATGCCTGCGTGCGCCAAAGCGAGGGCCTCATCTTGCGCTGGGGCGGGCAGGCTTTGCTGGCGGCCAAGTTTTTGCCCGGCGTGTCGGTGGTGGCCGCACCGATGGCCGGCGCCCTGGGTTTCAGTTGGCGGCGCTTTATTGCCTATGACTTTGTTGCCGGCCTGCTGTGGAGTGGCACTTTTCTGCTCTTGGGTTGGATGCTGTCGGATCAGATTCAACAGGTCTTGGACATGCTGGCCAGCGCTGGCTTTTTTGCGCTAGTGGCACTGGCCTTGATTGTTGTCGGTTTGGTTTTGCGCCGCTTGTGGCAGCGCCGTCGTTTTGCCCGTCGCATTGTGGGCGCACGCATCACGGTGGCCGAGGCCGCGGCGCTGCAAGACAGCGGCGCCGGGCCGGTTTTCATTGATGTGCGCGCCGCCGGCGGCCGGGCGGTGGACCCTCGTCACATTGCTGGCGCGCTGCTGCTGGAAATTGACCAGCTCAAGGCACAGGCCGCCAGGCTGCCGCGCGACCGCGAATTGGTCTTGTATTGCAACTGTCCTAACGAAGTCAGCGCGGCCCTGGCGGTGACGGTGCTGGCCGAGCAGGGCCTGCCGCGTGCGCGTGCCTTGGTGGGCGGCTTGGACGCTTGGGCGCAGGCGGGCCGGGCGGTGGTGGCAGACCCGAGTCCCATTTGAAACCTCCGCATAGCGGCGAGGGAGAGATCTTGTCTCGGTGTCTAAAGCCTATCGAGTTTTTGGGGCTTCTTGGTCTCTGGCCGGAAAGATCACCCGGCTAAAAATCAGCGTAATGAAGATGCCGAAATGGGTCGAGCCGATGATGGACTCGGCGATGAACAGCATCTTGCCGTGGGCATTGCAGGGTAGGAAGTCGCCGAAGCCAACGGTTGCGAAGATCGTGGTCGAGAAATACAGCGAATCAAGAAAGTCGGTGTTGTTATTGCAGCCCGCGCTCGTGCCGTAGACATCAAAGACTTGCCAGCCTGCCGCAAAGGTCAGGATCAGCAAAACATTGCTGAGCAGAAAAAGCCAGACTGCTTGTGCCGGATGCAGGCCCATTTGCATGCGCTGGCCGTAAGCGATGCTGAAGATGAAGGACAGGTAATTGATGTAGGTCGCGGCAATAAACCAATACAGCGTCGTGCCGCCCGGGTCCAGAATTTTCGATCTGATCAAAAATGGCCAGAGGAACATGAACACCAGCGTGTAGAGCGGTATTTGCCGCCAATCTATGTTTTTGAATGACATCGGGGCGCGCGCTTTTTTGGGGGCGAACGGGTTGATTGCTGAGTTTTAGGCCGGCATTACCGGCGTCGCCTTGCCCGCTCAACAAAGAGCTGGAGTGCGGCAGCATACACAGCTTTGCGACCCAAGAGACCTGGCGGCCGAGCGGGATTTCCCGCAAGCGAGGCAGGCTTACATGGCCCCTACCGGCCACAAGGCCCACAGCCGCAGCGGCTGCTTCATGCGCCCGGCCTGCTGTTCCGCTTCACCACCCCAGCCCCAGAAATAATCGGCCCGCACCGCGCCGGTGATGGCGCTGCCGGTGTCTTGTGCCATCGCCAATTTGCGCAAGGGCTGCTTGGACAGCGGCTCGGTGGCGTCCAGCCAGACCGGCGTGCCGTAGGGGATGCTGGCGCGGTCCACCGCGATCGAGCGGCCCGGCGTCAAGGCCACGCCTTGTGCACCGCGCGGGCCGATGGCCGGGTCGGGCAACGCTTCTTCGCGGAAGAAAACATAGCGTGGATTGCTCCACAGCAACTCTTTCGCTAACGCTGGATTGCGGCGCAGCCAGTCGCGAATAAGGGGCCAGGACGCTTCGCCGGCACGCAGCTCGCCGCGCTCGATCAAGGCCTTGCCGATGGACTGATAGGGATGATCGTTATGACCGGCAAAAGCCATGCGTACCCATTGCGTGCGCCCGCTCGCGTCGCTGACGCGCAAACGCCCCGAACCTTGGATCTGCAGTACCAGCAAGTCCAGCGGATCTTCCAAAAAGGCCAGCTCGTGCGCCTTCAGGCGCGCCCGCAGCGCGGCATCGGATTCGATTTGCTGGCGGGTGAAATAGGGACGGCGCTGCATCAGGTCGGCGGGTGCTGCATGCACCGGCACCTGAAAGCTCGCTTGTGGGCGACGTGTGGCCTCCAGCATCGGCTCGAAGTAGCCGGTGAGTAGGCCCACGGCTTCGCCTTGATGCGACTCAACCCGGTAGGGGCGCAGATGCTGCATCAACCAAAGCGAAGCTTGGGCGTCATCGGCGGGCGCGGCGTTGCTCTTGGCCTGCGCGCAAACCTCGGCCCAGCCTTCAGCCGGACGCGCGCAGCCGCGCAGCAGCGCCGGCCACAGCTCGGCCGCGCGGTCGCCGCCCCAGCCGGGCAATTCGCTCCAGTCGGCCTCGACCCAGCGGGCCCGCTCGCGCAGCAGCACGGCGCGCTGGCGCGTGGGGTCACCATTGGCAGCGGGCGCGGGCGCGGTCGCTGCGGCTTCGCCCGCCGGGCTGGGCTGCAGCGGTTTGGGCGGGCTGCTGCAGCCGGCGACCAAGCCCCCTAGAATCGCGGCCACTGCGGCAGTCCGCCGCAGGACGTTGAATTTGTAGATCATCGAGGTGGCCGCAGCCATGACATTGCTTTTGTTGGAGGCGCTGGGGGCCTTGTGTGTTTTCGTGTTCATCATCTGGTGGACGATGTTTTCAGGCCGCAAGGGCGGCGAGCGGCGGCTGCCGGATGAAGACGGCAGCGACAAAAAGGATTAGGACGCTGGTGGGGAGGCATCGCTGCTGGCCTTGGGCGGCAGTAGAAAGCTGCGCGGTTGCTCGCGCAGGCGCCGCCAGATGGCCGAACTAACCCGGGCTCGGTCGGCCAAACGGATGCCGCGCGAACGCAGCGCCACCTTCAGCGCCAGGTAGAAGCTAACGCTCAGATTCAAGATGCCGGTGACCGCAATGCCGGCCACGCACCACCAAAAGTCGGCCAAGCGGAAGATGTCTGTGCCCAGCGCGCCGACGGCGGCTGCCAATTGACCGGTCGAGAGCGTGACGTGCCGCACATCGAGCGGCAGCCCAATGAAGTCCAGCAGCACCGGCACCAGGCCCAGCATCATGCCCAGCGAGACATTGGCGGCGATGCCGGATACATTGTCCCGCCACCATTTGGCCCAGCGCTGGGCCCGCGAGGCGCCCAGCCGCGCGATGATGGCCGGATTCCAGGCGATGGCACTCTCCAGTCGGTGCAGTACAAACCAGTTCTCGAACCAACCCGCCACCATGGAGCTGGCAAACAGCAGCACGCCGGTGAAGGCTGCGTACAGCGCCGAGGGGCCCAGCAGGGTCAGCGAATGCAGGACGTAATGGGCCGACTTTTCGCCGACCAAGGGTGAGCCGAAGAGCAAGCTGCTGAGCAATTGCACGCCCAGCACGACCGGGGCGACCACGGCCAGATTGCCCAGGATGCCGGCAAACTGCGAACGCAAGAGATTGGCCACCTCGTCGACAAAGCTTTGCAGATCGGCGTCGCGCTCGATGTGTTCAAGCTTTTGCGCCATCGCCGGTGCGGTCATGGCGGGCTGCTTGGTGGCGACCGTCCAGTGCAAGAGATGGATGATCAAAAAGCTCATTGCATAGTTGGCGCCGGCCCAAAAGCCGGTCCAAAAAGCACTCATGCCGATGGCGATGACGGTGAATTTGGCAAAAGTGGTGCCCACGATGATGGCGCCGCCGCCGGCCGCATGCTTGAGCATATGGCCATAGTCGGCGCGGTCGCGGGTGATGTAGTGCTCGCCGGTTTCGGCACTGCGCTCGGCGACCTTGCGCGCCAGCAGCGAATAATGGCTGGAGAACAGCTGTGTGATGCTGCGCCGCTCATGCACCACGCGCACCAGGCTGGCCAGCAAACGCGCCAGTTCGCGTTGCGGCTGCTCAGCCACCAGGCAGATCAGCAGCGCTTCGATACGTTCGATGCGCGCTTGCATCTGTTCCAGCGCGAAGACGATTTCGACCGAGACGCCATGAGCTTCCAGATGGTCGGGGATGGTGGCAGCGGCTGCCCGGCAGGCTTCCAGCAAGGCGCGCAGGTACTGCAAGGCTTGCCCGGTTTTATCGGCGTCCCCGGCGCGCAAGGCGTCGACCATATCGTCGCAGGCGCTGGCCAGTTGCTCAAAGGGCTGATTGGCCAGCAAGTCGGCGCTCATGCGCCGGCGCAGCGTGGCGGATAGACCAGAAGCCCGCACCGTGCTGACCAAGGTGGTCAGCCCGCTGAGCATGGGTGCTTGCCAGGCTTTGTTGCGCGCCTGCCCCAGCAGCACATGGCTCAGGCGTTGCAGCAATTCATCATCGAGTGCCAGCAGCCACTGCTCGTCGGCCTGCTCGGGGAAGAGCAGGTCGAACAGTTCGGCCAGGTCGGTGGTGTCGGCGGTACGCGGCAGCAAATGCTGGCGCAGGCGGTGCACAAACTCGCCCCACAAGGCCACCCGCGGCGCGAAGCCGACATCGGCAAACAAGCCGATGGCGTCCACATCGCGCCAGATCGAGGTTAATACGCCGGCGAAGGCCCGGGCATGTTCGGGGTTGCGCTCCAGCACATTGAGCAGGTGCTTGATCCGCAACACCGGCAGCAGCGTGGTGCCCGTGCTGGCCTCATCGCGGGATACCGGGTGGCGCAGCCACTCAAGCAGGCGCGCCAGCCAGAGATTGCGTTTGGCCAGGCTTGCGCGGGGTTCGGCGGCATTCAGCAGCGCGGTCAAGTCCCAACCGGGTGCCGCTCGAAAGAGTCCGAACATCAATGCAGCGCGCCGCTGTCGGCCAGCATGAATTCAGGGACCTCGGTGTAGAAGATTTCTGCCTCCTCGGTCACGCACAGCAAGCGCCCATGCATGCTGCCTTGGGGCGTGGCGATTTGCGCCCAGCTGCTGTATTGAAATTTTTGGCCCGGCGCCAGCAGCGGTTGATGGCCGACCAGGGCCAGCCCGTCCACGGTTTGCTCGAAGCCGCGCGCATCGGTGATATGCCAGTGCCGCGCGATGACCTGGGCGGCGATGTCACCGGTGTTCTCCAAGGTGATTGCGTAGCTGAAGGCGTAGACGCCTTGCTGTGCATCGGTTTGCTCGGGCAGGACTTGCACGAGCACGGTGCATTTGATTTGCGGATTAGCCATGGCTGGATTCTAGGGGCGCCGGTAAACCCATGCCCTGGGCGGGGCGCTATGCTGCGCGGGTTCAAGCCGATCCGACCTTCAGCCATGAGTGCAACCCAACCCCTTTTCTTGCCCAGCGACGGCCAGCCGCGCTGTTTGTGGTGTGCCGCTGCGGCGGGTGACGCCGGCTACCTGCGCTATCACGACGAGGAATGGGGTTTTCCGGTCGACGAGGATAGACGCCTGTTTGAAAAGCTCTGCTTGGAAGGTTTTCAGTCCGGCCTGTCCTGGCGCACCATTCTGAACAAGCGTGAAGCCTTCAGGGCCGCGTTTGCCAACTTCGAAATTGAGCGGATGGCGCGATTCGATGGCGCTGACATCGGGCGTTTGCTCCAAGACGCCGGCATCGTGCGGCATCGCGGCAAGATCGAGGCGGTCATCAATAACGCGCAGCGCTGTATCGAGCTGGTCGCCGAGCAAGGCAGCTTGGCCGCCTATATATGGAGTTTTGAGCCGGCCGCGTTGGATCAGCCGCTGATGGCGACCGAGTCGGAGGCTTCGCGCGCGCTTTCCAAGGATTTGAAGCGGCGCGGCTGGAAGTTTGTCGGGCCTACCACCATGTATGCCTTTATGCAGTCCATGGGTTTGTTCAACGACCATGCGCTGGGCTGCGTCACCCGCAGCCGGGTTGATTTGGCGCGTCAGCGTTTCAAACCGCCAAAGGTCTCTGTGCGGGCCTGAGCCAGCCCTGCGCTCAGAGAAGGCAGGGCCGAGTCGAATGCTGTCAGGCCAGGCTATTCGGGCAGGCCAAGCGATGCAGCACGCCATTGTTGGCAATTCTGTCACTGCCCGGATGCAGCGACTGGGGCTGGGCCCAGCTTGATGGGCCACAACTGATCAGCCCCAAGGGGCTCAGGCTGACGGCCTCACCGCTTAGGTTGGGGATTTGGCCGCCCCAGGGTATTTCGTCGCTGAGCCAGCGGCCCGCCACGAGGTGGCGGCCAAGCATATCTTCCAAGCGAAACGCAGCGCGAGCCTCGGCGGCGGCATATTGGCCAGCTTCCACTTGCGCGGCCCAAGCGCTATTGCAGGGGGCCAACACGGTGATGGGGCCTCCCCCGCTGAGCCAGCTGCTCAGGCCGGTGCTGCGCAGCGCCTGAAGAAAATCGCTGTGCGCGGGACTGTCGGCCAGCAGATCCAGCAGACCGCGCTCGGCGGGGCGCAACACGCGATCGATCAGATGGGCGACGGGCCCAAGCTTTTGCCGCGGGGCGATGACGCCGAGCGTCTGGGCATGCCGGCCCAGGGCGTCACGCAAGCGGCCGTCTCCGAGCAATTGCAGCACGCCTTGGTCGGCGGTGCGCAGCAAGGCGCCGGGGCGCGCGGCCGTCAGGGCTGAGCCGTCCATCAGCACATGACCCAATAAGAGGCGACGCAGGCGCGGCAGATCCGCACAAAGCTCAGGCCAGCTCAGCTTCAGCTCATGCAATAAATCAAGGAAGGCGCGGTCGCTGGGCACCAGCAGGGCAAGGTTGCCGGGGCTGTGCATCAGGCTGCTCAGGCCGGCGGCCTGCAGGGCCTCGCGCCAACAGCCATCGCCCAAGTCCAGCGCCGCCGGGTGCCGCAGCGCTCGCGCAGGCGGGTCCAGCAGGATTGCCGCGGAAGACGCAGAGCTTGGTGATGGCGATGATTCGATCAAGCGTGAAGCAGGGCGCGCCGGCGAGGGCTGAGCGGTGTTCTTGAGCCAGTTCAACATGGTGGGTGCTTTCGATGGGTGTCTGCAGATGGGGGTCTGGAGCGACCGGAGCAGCATTAGCGATTGGCGTAAATGTGAACGATGTAGTTCAAAATGTCAACTGTGCGGTACATATTGTGAATTATCGGTTCTTGTAAAGACTGGTTTGTATTTTTTGTGGGTAGGCAGCCTAGAATGGCGGCATGGCAAAAACCTCCTTCCGTGAACAACAGCTGCAGCTGCGCGAAGACGCGATCGTGGCGTCGGTCAACCGTTTGCTGGCCGAAAAAGGCTTCGATCTGATGACGGTTGACGAGGTGGTGGCCGACGTCGGCATTGCCAAGGCCAGCCTGTACAAGCACTTCAACTCCAAGGAGGATCTGGCCGCTGCGGCCATGGTGCGGGTGCTGGAGCGGGCATTGGCCGAGTTGGCCCGGCTGCGCGAGCAAGAGCCCGCTGCGCCTGCCCTGGTGCAACTCAAAGCGGTGGCGCGCTGGACCATGCAGGTCCAGCTGGCAGGCGAGATGCCCTCGCTGCCGGCACAGAATTCCAGCTTGCGGGCGGCGTTGCTGGGGCACAAGGTCTATTTGGACCGCTTGATGTGCTTGTCCGATGAACTGGGCGTTTGGATCACAGCGGCGCAGGCCGCCGGAGACTTGCGGCCCGAGCTGCCTCCTGAAGTAGTGCTCTACACCTTGTTTGCCCGGGCCTGCGACCCGGTGCTGGGTTTGCTCAAGGCCGGCGGCCAATACAGCGATGAGCAGATCATCGAGATCTTGCTGCTGAGCTGTTTCGGAGGTCTCGCGGCAGCGCAGCCTCTGTTCGAAAGCGAGCCCAAGGCTGCGCTTGCGCCGGTGAAAAAGCGCGCGCCTGCAAGCCGTGGTCGCGCCAGTCCTTAAAATCCGCCATCGCCCAATTCAACGCGCAGGCCGCACAGGCCCCGCCATATCGCCATGAGCAAGAGCAATTTCTGTATCGCCCCCAGCCTGTTGTCCGCTGACTTTGCCCGCTTGGGCGAGGAGGTGCGCAATGTGTTGGCGGCCGGCGCCGACTGGATTCACTTCGACGTGATGGACAACCATTACGTGCCCAATCTGACCTTCGGGCCCATGGTCTGCGAGGCTCTGCGCAAGCACTCGGTCAAGCCCGACGGTACGTCCGCGATGATAGACGTGCACCTGATGGTGGAGCCGGTGGATGCCCTGGCTGTCGCCTTCGCCAAGGCCGGCGCCGACATGATCACTTTCCATCCCGACGCATCCAAGCATGTGGATCGCACGCTGCAGTTGATCAAGGCTGAGGGCAAGCAAGCAGGCTTGGTGTTCAATCCGGCCGAACCGCTGGATGTGCTGGAGTGGGTGATCGACAAGGTCGACATGATTTTGATCATGAGCGTCAACCCCGGTTTTGGCGGGCAGAGCTTTTTGCCCAGTGCCTTGAAAAAGCTTGAGCAAGCGCGCCGCATCATCGAGCAAAGTGGCCGTGCCATCCGCCTGGAGATCGACGGCGGCGTCAAGATCGACAACATCCGGCAAATCAAAGATGCCGGCGCCGACACCTTTGTGGCCGGTTCAGCCATCTTCGGCAAGCCGGACTACAAGGCTGTCATCGACGCGATGCGCGCCGAGTTGGCACGGTAAAACTTGCCGGCACCCGCATCAGGGCGCGCTTGCTTCCGGCCCAAACATATTCAAGACCGCCTTGTCGCCATAGAGCGATTCATAGTGCAGCGTGAGTTGCAGCCTGGACAAGAGCAGCTTCAATTCCTCTGAAGTTTTGGCGCAGCGCTTGTCTAGCGTCCTCAACACCTGCTGGCGCTGGTTGACGCGGTAGAAATGCACCAGGCTGCCGGTGCCATAGCATTCCGCCGGTTCACCCAAGGCCTTGAGCGCGTCGCTCAAACCTTCAACTGCCTTGCCGTCGACCCGGTAGTCGACGCGCAACACCTTGGCCGGGCCGAGGCCGCTGTTGAGTACATAGCTCTCCCACCGGCCGTCAGCGTCGGTGTTGATCTCTTCGTCCAGAATCGGCTGCACCATCAAGCGGTTGTGCTTTTGAATCGTGTAACCCTGCCAGAGCGAGGTGCCCAAGGCGCAGAGCGCGATGATCATCGTGCGGGCGCGAATCGCCGATATCGTGGCCCAGCGATGACTACTGCGCGGCAGCGGTGCTGCCTCGTTGTTGGACTCGGAATTGCTGCTCATGAAAGCGGCTCATGAAGTAGGAATTGGGCATTATCGAGGTGCCGACCAAGAGGTCACCGCCGCATCTGCCGGGCCGAAGGCGCCCAAGCGGTAATTGCCCGGCTCTTGCAATTGCAAGCGTGAGCCTGGTGGCAGGATGATGTCATCGAGCTCCCCGTCCCGCGTCAGCCACAGCCAGCCCTGGCTGACCTGCACCAGCAGGCTTTGGCCACACCGCAGCTGCAACAATTGGCTGGCGGCATTGGCAGGCAGTTTGAGCTGCTTGCACAGCGAGCCCGGTTCAGGGGTGATGTCGGTTCGGGTCAGGGTGTTGTCCATGGCCTTGACTTTGCGGCCTTTGTGCCTGTTCAGCCAGCCACAGACGCCGACCAATCTGTACCGTACAGACTCTGTGTTGCGCTGGGCTGTATGGCTCGGCTTGCCCATCATCTGTACTGCTCGCAATACCGGAGCCTGGTACAGAATGCGGCATGGATGATGTCTCGAACGAGGGCCCGCTGTACCTGCAGATCGCTGAACGCTTGGCGCGCGCCATTCGCGCAGGTACCTTGAAGCGGGGCGAGCGGCTGGCCTCGGTGCGTGAACTGGCGTCGCAGCAGGCGGTGTCGGCATCCACGGCGGTGCAGGCGCTGCGTTGGCTGGAGGATGCCCGACTGATCGTCGCCAAGCCGCGCTCGGGTTACTTTGTGGCCAGCCGGCCGACGGCCTTGCCCGAGCCGCAGCTGTCGCGCGCACGACCGCGCTCGCGGGTGGTGCATTTGGACGAGCTTGGACAGGAAGTTCTGCGGCAATCGGCTGTGCCGGGCCTGATCTCCTTTGGCGCGGCCTGCCCGGAGCCCGAGCTTTTTGACCAGGACCGCGTGCGCCGGGCCTTCACGAAAGTGGTGCAACGCCACCGCGAACTCCTGTGCACCTACCCGCTGGGGCCTGGGCGAGAGGAAGTACGCCGCGCTGTTGCCCGATACGCACTCGGGCTGGGATGTGAATTGCAGGCCGGCGACCTGGTCATGACCAATAGCTGCATGGAAGCGATCACGCTATGCCTGAAGGCTGTCACCAAGCCTGGCGATGTAGTGGCCCTGGAGTCGCCGACCTATTTTGGCTTTCTCGAGATCTTGCAGAGCCTGCATCTGCGCGCCTTGGAAATTCCTACCCATCCGCGCCACGGTATCTCGCTGGACGCCCTGCAGCTGGCGCTGGATACGCAGGCCATCAAGGCCTTGTTGGTGGTGCCTACGCTGTCCAACCCGATGGGCTCTTGCATGCCCTTGGCAGAGCGCAAACGGCTGGCGCAGATGGTTGCCCGGCACGATATCGCCTTGGTCGAAGATGTGATCTACAACGACTTGGCTGAGCAGGAGGACAAGCGGCGCGCCGTGCGCTCTTTCGACAACACCGGCCATGTGATGCTTTGCGGGTCCTTCAGCAAGACCATGGCTCCTGGCCTGCGCCTGGGTTGGGTGGATGGTGGGCGCTGGGCGCAAGCCATTCACAAAATCCAGTCGGTGCAAGCCGGCGCGCAAACAGCTGTGGTGGAGCTGGCTCTGGCCGATCTCCTGAACCAGGCCGGGGCGGCCGCAGCACTGCGGCAATTGCGCGCCAACTTGGCTCGGCGGGTTGACGAGGCGCGCAGCCTGATCGCCGGCAGCTTCCCCAGAGGAACGCGCGTCAGTGACCCGGGCGGGGGCTTCATTCTGTGGGTGGAGTTGCCGGCCGGGCTGGATGCGGTGGCCTTGTACGAGGCCTGTATGGCAGAAAACATCTGTATCGCACCGGGCTCAATGTTCAGCGCCAGCCCGCGCTTTCGGCATTGCCTCAGGCTGAGTGTGGGTGGGCGCTGGGGCAAGGAGCATCCGCAAGCCTTGTGCCGAATCGGCGCCTTGGCCACACAGATGTTGGAAGCGGCTTTGCGCAGCCGCGCAGCCTGAGGCTGCCTCAGGCTTGCTTCAGTCCGGCTCAGGCTTTTTTCAAAAACTCTGACTTCAGCATCAGGCTGACGCCGTCGATCTTGCAGTCAACGTCATGGTCACCATCGACCAGGCGTATGCCCTTGGCCTTGGCGCCTTTTTTGAGCGTGATGGACGAGCCCTTGACCTTCAGGTCCTTGACCAAGATGACCGAGTCGCCATCGACCAGAATCTGGCCATTGGCGTCGCGCACGACCTTGGCGCCTTCGTCAGCTGGGGCCGCTTCGGCCGCATCGCTCCACTCATGGCCGCAGTCGGGGCAGATGTTCATGTCGCCGTCGCGGTAGGTGTTTTCAAGTGTGCAGACGGGGCAGGCGGAGGGCGTGGGCATGGTCAATGTTCGGAACAAGATGCGGGGCGTCTAATGTACGCGAGCGCAGGTTCCCTCAGCAGGTGGCGATGCCTTTCGGCACAAGTCACCGACACACGTCATACTGCGGCTGGCAAAATTTTTGCAAGTAAACAGTCGGAGCATCATCATGACCTTGACATTGAAAACGAGCCGCAACTTGACTTCGGGCCTGCTTATCGCTTGCTCGGCCTTTGCCGCCTTGAGCTTGACCGCGACAGCGCGGGCTGCAGCGGCAGAACCGGTGGATCAAGCCTTGAAGGCCGCGATTGCCGCGCCGCATCGCACGCCTGCCAATGTGGCCCGCGACTCGGCTCGCCACCCCTACGAAACGCTGAGCTTCTTCGGCATCAAGCCGAACTACACCGTGGTCGAGTTGTCGCCAGGGGGTGGTTGGTATACCGAAATCTTGGCGCCCTATTTGCGCGACAAGGGGCAGCTGATCCTGGCAGGTGATGATCCCAGCTCCGAGATTCCTTACTTCCAGCGCAGTGCCGCCCGCATGAAGGAAAAATTAGCGGCCCTGCCGGCCGTCTATGACAAGGCGCAGGTGACGGTGTTTGCGGCCGGCGCCGGCAAGCTGGATTACGCCAAGCCCGGCTCGGCCGACCTGGTGCTGACCTTCCGCAATGTGCACAACTGGATAGGCAATGGCGAAGAGAAGACGCAAGCCGTGTTCAAGAGTGCCTTCACTGCGCTCAAACCCGGCGGCACGTTTGGCGTCGTCGAGCATCGCCGCCCGGCTTCGGCCAAGCAGGACGAAAAGGCCGAGAGCGGCTATGTGCACCAGGCTTATGTGATCCGCATGGCCGAAAGCGTGGGCTTCAAGCTGCTTGCAAGTTCCGAGATCAATGCCAACCCCAAGGACACGGCTGACCACGAGGGTGGTGTGTGGTCTCTGCCGCCCAGCTACGCGCTGAAGGACAAAGACCGGGCCAAGTTCGAGGCGATCGGCGAAAGCGACCGTATGACGCTGAAGTTCGTCAAACCCTGAGTTCACACGGATGAGCAGGCCCTTGTCGAGCCGTCGCATCGCCTTCATCGGCGCCGGTCGCCTGGGCCAGACCTTGGCGCGGGCCTTCTGCGCTGCGGGCTTGGACGTCGTCGCGGTTGCTAGCCGCAGCGCCGAGGCCGCCAAGGCGCTGGCGGCCCAAAGCCCTGACTGCCGGGCGGTGGCAGCAGCCGAGGCGGTGGCGGCTGCGGACCTGATCTTTCTCACCGTGCCCGACGATGCGATCGCTTCGCTGGCCGCCACACTGCCTTGGGGCCCGGCCAAAAGCGCCGTGCATTGCAGCGGCGCCACCGAGTTGACGGCGCTGAGGCCGGCCGCAGCGGCCGGCGCCCAGACGGGTGGATTCCACCCGCTGCAGATTTTTTCAGACCCCACGCGCGCGGTCGCCTTGCTGGCCGGCAGTGCGGTGGCTATCGAAGTTAGCCTTGACTCACCGGCCTTGGCGTCCGACTTGCATGAGCTGGCCCGTCTGCTGCAGATGAATCCGCTGCAGCTGCAGCCCGGCACGCGAGCGGCCTATCACGGTGCGGCCAGTTTTGCGGCCAGCTTTTTGCTGTCGATGTTGGATGAAGCGACCCAGGTGTGGGCGCAGATCGGCTTACCGCCCGAGGCCGCGCTGCAAGCGCTGCTGCCGCTGGCGCGCGGCACCTTGGACGCGGCCGGGTCGCGGGGCTTGGCCGGCGCCTTGTCCGGCCCGATTTCGCGCGGCGACCAAGGCGTGGTGGGTGCGCATTTGCAGGCCTTCGACCGGCTCGGCGGCGCGCATGGTGAGTTCTACCGCGAGCTGGCCCGGCGCCAGCTCGGCCTGGCGCGCGCAAGCGGACGCTTGGACGAAGCCGCTTTGCAACATATGGCCAGGCTTCTAGAATCCAGGCCATGACGCTGGACCCTGCGACGCTCTACCTGGTGCTGACCGTGGTCGGCCTCTTGATGGCGTTCTGGGTTTGTTTCATGGCCTGGGGCCAGCCTCTCGGTCATGCGCTTTGGGCCTGGGCGCTGGCGCTGCTGGCCTACACGGCAAGCCATGTCATTTTCGGCCTGCAAGCGCTGCTGCCGGAGCTGGTTTTTTTGGTCGGCGGCAGCACGGCTTATGCGGTCTCCCTGGTCTTGATGCTGCAAGCAGTGCGGCGGTTTCAGGGGGTTGAGCAGCTCAGCCGCTGGTACATGGCGCCCTTGCTGCTGGTGCCGCTCGTTTGCATCACGCTGGCGCAACACAGCACTTTGCGGGTGGTCATCTCCGCCTTGATTTACGTCTGGCAAATCGGCCTCATCATGGCGTCCTTGTTGGACCGGAGGCAGCCCCAGCATGGTCGCGGCCGCTACATCCTGGTCGGCGCATTTGCGACCATGCTGCTGATGCTCTTGGCGCGCGCTCTGTCGGCGATGTTTGGTTTGATCGACACCCATAATCTGAGCGCCAGCAGTGCCAGCTTGGGCCCGGTCTTTTTGGTTTCACTGTGCGCCGTCTTGAGCATCACGCTGGGCTTCGTCTATATGACCATGGAGCGGGCCGAGCGGCGCAACTTCGAGCTGGCGATGAAGGATATGTTGACCGGCCTGGCCAATCGCCGCGCGATCGGCGACCAACTGGCGTCCACGGTCGCCCGGGCGCAACGCCAAGGGCAGTACCTGAGTGTGTTGATGTTGGACATTGATCATTTCAAACGCGTCAATGACAGCTACGGACACCAAGCCGGCGATGTGGTCCTGCGCAGCGTCGCCCAGGCCTTGCAGAGCCGCTTGCGGGCACAAGATCAGATCGGGCGCTTCGGCGGCGAGGAGTTTTTGGCCATCCTGCCCGACACCAGCTTGGACGGTGCGCTGGTGCTGGCCGAGGCGCTGCGCGTGGCCGTCGAGGCGACGCCGACCCAGTGGGGCGCCCACCGTATTGCCACCACCATCAGCATAGGCGTGCGCGGCGGCGCCATCACCGGCAGCGACACGGCGGACAGCCTGGTGGCGGCCGCCGATGCGGCGCTGTACCGGGCCAAGCAAGGCGGGCGCAACCGGGTCGAGGTGGGCCACGCGCTGGTGCTGCCGTCGGCCTTTGATCTGGCGCCAGCCAATGCCTCAACGCTGGCCCCCGCACATGACATGAATAGCGAGGCCTGAGCACTATGTTTACCGTCTACGGCCTCAATGGGCGCATCTTCAGCGGCAGGCTCGAAGGCCTGCGTGAGCTCAGCGCCGTGCAGTCGGTGGCGCGGGTGCGGGCGGTTGAGGCCGTCACAAGGCGCGGGGACGACGCAGCAAGCGGTGTGATTCTGGCCGGGCCAGCGCCCGACACTACCTTGGCCGCGCTGGGCGGCGCGGAGCCGGCGCCACGGGCCGCCATTGCCGCTTACACACAGGCGCAGGCACTCACCGTCGACGGCGGGGCCGAGCGACGCGTCTTGAGTTGGGTCGAGCAGTTGATGAGCCTGGAATTGCACACGGTGCCGCTGGCCTCGACCGTGGCGCAGGGCTTGGCCATACTCAGTCAAGCCCGCGTCGGCCAAGCGCCCGTGGTGAACGAGCAGGGCCGCTTGGTGGGCCTGCTTTTGCGGGCCGACCTGTTGCCGGAGCCGGCTAACTTTCAAGATGCGCTGGCTTGGAGCGAGTGGTTGGCCGCGCCGGTGTCGGCCGTGATGTGGAGCCCGGTGCCGGCGGCAAGACCCGACACGCCGATCCGGGAAGTGGCCCAGGCCCTGCTAGAGCTGCGTCTGCCGGGCCTGCCCGTGGTGGACGACCGGGGCGATATGCTGGGCTTTCTATCTCGCACCGATATTCTGCGAGCCTTGACCCGCGAAGCGCCCTTGAATCTTTGGAGCTGAAGCCTTGGCTTATTGCCAGGTCAGCGGATTGATCCGGTAATAGTCGCTCAACACGCCGTAGAGCTCCGGGTGCTGCTGAGCCAGATCCAGCGGCCGTTCGAAGAACAACTCGCTGCTGACGGCGAAAAACTCTGCCGGGTCTGTAGCGCCATAAGCGTCAATCAGGCCCGGCTCACCTGTGCTTAGCCGAGCGCGCAAGGCGTCGTATTCGTTTTGCATCACCGTCGACCAGACTCGGTAGGCCCGTTTATTGGCCAGCTGTGGCGCGCCATTGGCATGTCCCTTGGCTTGATCGAGTTGGTGGGCGAATTCATGGATGACCACGTTGTGGCCATCATCCGGGTCGGCAGCACCTGCCTGCACATCGCTCCAGGACAGCAAGACCTGACCCTGCACCCAGCTCTCGCCGGCCAGGGCTCGGCGCTGCTCCATCTGCACACCGCCCGCCTGATTGACCGGCCTGTCCACCACAAACGCGCCCGGGTAAAGCAGGATTTGCTTCAGCTTGGGGTAGTAGCCGCGGCGCGCGCCCAAGAGCGGCAAGCAGGCCTGGGCGGCGATGCTGACGCGCATTTCATCGGTGACCGTCAGGCCGCCGCAACCCAAGATGGGTTTTTCGGCCAGAAACACCTGGATATCCTGCTTCAGGCGCATTTGCAGGTTGGCCGGCAGGCGCTGGAACAAGGGCATGCGCCGCCGCAAAATGCGCCGCCAGGCTTGGGGGAAGGGCTGTTCCCGCAGCTTTTGGCGGCGCCGGCGCTGCAATAGCGGGCCGCCGGCCAGCCAGCCGATCAGGCCCAAGCCAAAGGCGATGGTGAGCAACAGTGGCAGGGCGTTGATGTCCATGGCTCACCACATGGGCGCGTTTGTGTTGATTGCAAGGGTGACTCAATGCCTTAGGCTTGGGGTCATGCAAAGCCCCAGCTCACTCACCACAGCGCGGCCACTACAGGCTTGGCAAGTCATCGTGGGCGGCATCTGCGGCCTGATTCTGACCATAGGCTTGGCGCGCTTTGCCTACACGCCCTTGCTGCCCCTGATGCAGGTGCAGGCGGGCTTGTCCGATGTGGCAGGCGGTTGGCTGGCCTCGATCAATTACCTCGGTTATATGAGCGGCGCGCTGCTGGCTGCCTGGATTGATGATGCCCGGCTGCGCCAGCGCCTCTACAGCGGCGGGCTGATCTTGAGCTTGGTTGTCACCGCACTGATGGGCCTCAGTGGCAACTTCTGGGTCTGGGCCCTATCGCGTTACCTGGGCGGCTTGTGCGGCGCGGCTGGCATGTTGCTGGGTTCCGGCCTGGTGCTGAATTGGTTGATGCGCCATGGTCGCCGGCCCGAGCTGGGCCTGCATTTCACCGGCCTGGGGCTGGGCATTGTGGTGTCGGCGCTGGGTGCCTTTGTGATGAGCGGGCTGTTGATGACTTGGGCGCAGCAATGGTTGGGCTTTGCGAGCCTGGGCCTGCTGTTTTTGCTGCCTGCTTGGGCCTGGCGGCCGCCAGTGCCCCCCGCCCTGACCGGCACACATGCGGCGCCGAGTGCCCCGTCTAGGCGCTGGATGGGTTTGATGACCTTGATGTATTTTTGTGCAGGTTGGGGCTTTGTGATCAGTGCCACCTTTACCGTTGCCATCGTCGAGCGCCAACCCTTGCTGGCGGGCCAAGGCCCCTGGGCCTGGGCGCTGGTGGGTCTGGCCGCCACGCCGGCGGTGTTCTTGTGGGACAAGCTGGCCCGCCGCTGGAGCGAGCTGACGGCCTTGCTGCTGGCTTTCGCGCTGCAGACGCTGTCGGTGCTCTTGCCGGCCTGGTCCAACAGCCTGGGCGCCGCGCTGGCGGGTGCCTTTTTGTACGGCGCAACCTTTATCGGCATTGTCAGCCTGACCTTGGCCTTGGTCGGCCGCCGCGCCCCCAACAACCCCGGCAAGGCGATGGCCAGGCTGACGCTCAGCTACGGATTGGCGCAGGTCTGTGCGCCGGCTTTGGCGGGGGCTATGGCGCAGGCCAGCGGCAGCTATCGCGGCGCGCTGTGGATCACGGCGGCGGTGCTGTTCTTGGGCATGGGCTTGTTGCTGCTGTTGCTGCGCGAAGTCGCGCAAAACCCTTGAGCTGAAAAAACGCGATCAAGGCTCGACCGGCACAAGCCCGCTGCGCCTGGCCCAGCCGGGTAGGCGGCGTTCCATGGCGGTGACGATTGCAGCGTGCCGGGCGCGTGCAAACGCTTCATCGCTGAGCCCGGCAGCGGGCTTTGTCGCGGGCATAGTGCGCGCCAAAATCTTCGCCCTGGGTGCGTTGCTGGCGCTGGCACTGGCCGTTGGCATGACGCGTAGCGCGTAAATGTCGCTGCGGTTATTGCTGTCTTGGCCGGACAGGGCCAGCACGGGCAAGAAGCCGCCTCTGCTGCCGACCAGACCTTGATAGTCGCCCAGAAAGAGCCCGCGCGCATCGGCCGCCTGGGCCATGTCGAAGGGGCTCCAGATTTTGGTTTCGACCCAGTTGACGCCGTTGCGCGAGCTTAGCAACCAGGCGCCGGCGAGCAAGGTCGAGGCGTCGGCGGTGTCGGCGCGCAAATCGTAGTGGCTGATGGCAACGAGGCCATCGGCATTGACGGCCACCGCCGGCGTGAAGGCGGCCACATTGGGGTCGCGGTTGATCGCGACCGGCGCCGACCAGCTGAGGCCGCCGTCGCTCGAATGCGCGACAGCAATCGCATCGCGCAGGCCGCCGCTGAAGCGAGCATCCTGCCAGGTCAGCCACAAGCTGCCGGCGAGACCAACGGCGATGGAGGCCAGCGTCGCGCCGTCCCGAATAGCCTTGCCGGTTTGCGGGTCGCGGGCGCCAACGGCCTGGACATCGCTGATGCGAATCGGCGCCGACCAAGTCAGGCCTTTGTCACTGGAGCGCAGCACGCCTAACCAGCTACTCGACTGAGCGCCGACCGTGTCGATTTGTGTGAACAGATTGACCAACGTGCCGTCTTGCAGCACGACGATGCGGTTGCCTATGGTCTGGCTGATGCCGCCACTGACGCTGGGGCTGTAGATGATGCGGGCCTGCTCCCAACTGGCGCCACTGTCGATCGAACGGGCCAGCAGCGTCGGCCCGAAATTCGTCGCTTCCAAGCGGTCCCAAACGGCGTAAACATAGCGCGCATCGGTCGGGTCGGCGGTCAGTGTGTTCTTGTCGTTAAAGAGCGTCTCGCCGTCGCGCAAGAGCGTGGCCGGCGTGCTCCAGCTCAGGCCGCCATCGACTGAGCGGCTGGCCAGCAGGGCCGAGCTGGCGCCTGGCGTGAAGGAAGTGCCGGTGAAGGCCAGCGCCATCGAATACATCACGCCGCTGGGGCCTATATCGACCCAGGGGTCGCTGGCGCGCTCGTAGTCACCGCTGCTCCCTGTTGCCGCGCCGCCGCAGCGCGAGAAGGGCAAGAGGTGGCGGGTCCAGGTGTTGCCGGCGTCGCTCGACACGGCGGTGACCAAGGCGCGCGCGCCGCCATTGCTCCAGCGGTCTTGCTGCCAGGCGCTGATCAATACATTGGGATTGCCGGGGTGGGCGGCGACGAAGGGTTCGACCTCCGCATTGGCGTACAAGCTGCCGCCACTCGTGCCACCGGTGCAGCCTGCGGCGACCGGGCTGTCGGCGCTGATGCGCGTGCTGGGCAGCGCAGGGGCGGGGTTTGGCGCGGGGGCCGGTGCAGGTGCCGGAGTACTGGCATCGCCGCCACCTCCGCCGCCGCAGCTACTCAGGCCCAAGCCGGCAAGCGCCAAGGCCGCGAGGCCGACACATCTGTGCAAACTCATGGCAGTCTCCCATTGGCATGCAGCGCCCCAAAGGCGCATTTTCAATCGTCGGCGCCTTCTTCCTTGCTGCGCTCATTTTCGCTGTTTGGCTGTGCCGCCATGGGCGCGCGCTCTTCGGCAGCTTTCTTTCTGCGCTTGCTGGTTTTGTCCTTGCGGGCTTCTTCGGCTGCGTCGGCGGCCGCCGACCATTGCTTGAACTCGTCCGGCGTCTCCAGCGTGATGCGCCCGAGTATGCATTGGCGGAATTCGTAAATCAGCACCTCGGCGGCTTTTTGCAAATTGACGCGGCCGCCGCTGAGCATGGCGCCGCGTTTGCGGCCGATGGCGGTCAGTAACTCCTCGTCGCTCAGGCCGGCCACATCGCCGAGCTTGTAGCGCTCTTCCACCTGGCCGGCATAGTGCTGGCGCAAGCGTGCCAATAGCTCCAAGGCCACCTCTTCTTCTTCAAAGGCATTGCGGCCAATCGCGCCACTGGCGGCCAGGTTGTAGCCGCTTTCTTCGATCGTGATGCGGGGCCACAGCATGCCGGGCGTGTCGAAGAGGTAGAAATCATTCTCCAGCACGATCTTCTGTTCGATCTTGGTGATGCCGGGCTCGTCGCCGGTCTTGGCGATGCGCTTGGTCGTGATGGTGTTGATCAGCGTGGACTTGCCCACGTTCGGAATGCCGCAGATCAACACCCGCACCGGCTTGACCATGCCACCACGCAGCGGCGCCAACTCGCGGCAGGCCTTGATCAAAGCTTGGGCGGGCGCTTTGATCGAGGCGTCCAGGCCAATTGCGCGCGTGTCGGGCAAGGCGTTGTAATGGTCCAGCCACATGGCGGTGCGCTCGGGGTCGGCCAGGTCTTGCTTGTTCAGCAGCTTGAGCGTGGGCTTGCCCTCGGTCAGCTTGGCCAGCAGCGGGTTGGCGCTGGAGCCGGGCAGGCGCGCGTCCAGCAGCTCGATCACCACGTCGAGGCCGGCCTTCATGCGATCGTTGATCGCATTGCGGGTCGAGTTCATATGCCCGGGGAACCAGTGGATGGCCATTGTTCTTGTGTCTTTCTAAAGCGCGAGCTCGTTGTCGCAGGCTGTCGCGGCCAGGTGGCCGGACGAATTCAAGAGCCGATTGTCGCGGGTCGGCGCCTGAAACATTGCTTACCTGTTGTTGCATCGTTGCCGCGCTGCCGCTGCAAGATGGTGGCACAGGTAAAAATGAGAGGCGCCCCCAATGGGCTAGGCCTCGCTCCTAAGGCTCAAAGAGGTCAGGGGGTTTCAGAGTGAGTGAGGTCCATCATGCGTTTTGAAGGCAATCTGACGGTCTGGCATATCGATCGAGGCTATGGCGCGGTCACGCCCGATCAAGGCGGGCAAGAACTGTTTATTCACGTCTCGGCCTTCCCGCCCGAGGGGCCGCAGCCGGTCGTGGGTGAGCGGCTGAGCTTCGAAGTTGTGAGCGGACGCAACAATCAGAAACAGGCCTGCCGTGTGCAGAGACTCAAATCCAGCATGGCAACGCCGCCGGCCTTGGCGCCTGCGCGCAGTCACGCCCGGCGGCCACCACTTAAATCGGAGCGCCCGACCTTGGCCTATGTCTTGCTGGGTTTGGCGCTGGCGGCCGGCGTGCTGAGCTGGTTTGAGTTCAGCCAAGCGGATGGGCGGCACTTCGCCCGCCTGGTGAACAGCAGCACTACCTTGCGCTGAGCCTGTACCGTCGGTCGGTTCAGTCCGTGTGCTTGCCCCAGGGCAGTGAAGCGGCCTTGCGGTCCGCGCCCTTGCGGGTTCGCAGTACCGCATCAAAAGCCTGATTGGCGCCGTTGACGACGCTGGTGAGCAGACCCACGACGTCCTCTTGGCTGAGTGCATCGGCATCACGCCGAAACTGTTTGATGGCCATGGCCAGCATCTCGCGTGAGACCGCCGGGTGAGTGACGACCACCGCCTGCATCGCGTTGAAAAGATCGGGGAAACGCCCGCACAAGGCCTTGATGCGGCGCAATGACTGGGCCGGCGTGCTGCGCCCGCCTGGGGCGATCCAGCTCAACTCCTCGTCGGCTGCCTTGAGGCTGAGCTCAAGGCAGCGGATGCGGGTCAGCAGGTATTCGGTATCGCGCGCCTCGACCGCTTGCAACTCGGCCTCATCATCGCTCTCGGCCTCGAAGTAGCGCTGATGCACCATGGTGGCCAGGGCGGCCTCCAGTTCGGGCAGGGTGAGGCGGCGTGCTGCATCCATAGGGGCTGTGGTCTAGCGACTTGATCGCTGTATTTCGGCCTCTGGGTGCAGGACTTGAGCGCCCGGCAATCAATCTTCGTTATTGAACACCAGCTTGACTTCGTGCGACTGCTTTTCGCCGCTGGCTTCAAAGCGCCAGTCCATCAAGGCGCGGGTGACGGCCTTGTCGAAGACCTTGCGCGGCTGCGCTTCCAGGATGTCAACGCCGGTAACGGCACCTTCCGCATCAATCGACATCTTGGCTTTGACCACGCCATTGGAAACCGAGGCCTTGGCGGCTTCGGCTGGAAACTCGGGCGGCACTTTCTTCATGATCTTTGGCGCGGCCGCTTGGGCGCTGAAGGCTAGGGCCAGGCCGGTGCAGAAGAGGGTGGCGGCGCGTGTCAGGGTCGAGCTTGTAGTCTTGGACATGATGATTTTCTAGAACAGGGAAAGGAAAAAAGGGGAAGGGAAATAAAGGGAGTGCTGGCCTTAGGCCAAGGCGTCGGCCGCTCGGAAGAAGCCAACGGCGTCCAGCAGGCGGGAGGAGCTGTTCTTCAAGGCGTCGGTGGAGCGACCCAGGTCGTCTACCAGCGTGGTGTTTTGCTGAGTGGCACGGTCCAACTCGTTCATCGCGTTATTGACCACGCCCACACCGGCCGCTTGCTCATGAGCGGAGTGCGAGATTTCCTCGATCAGCTGGCCCATATTGTTGACCTCGTCGACGACGCTGCGGATGGTGATGCCAGCGTTGTTGACCAGAGCAGTGCCGTTCTCGACCTTGACCGAGGATTCCTGGATCAAGACCTTGATTTCTTTGGCCGCCGAAGCCGAGCGCGAAGCCAGGGCGCGCACCTCGGAGGCGACCACCGCGAAGCCGCGGCCATGCTCACCCGCGCGCGCCGCTTCCACCGCCGCGTTCAGCGCCAGGATATTGGTTTGGAATGCGATGCCGTCGATCACGCCGATGATGTCGCCGATCTTCTTCGAGCTGGCGCTGATGTCTTCCATCGTCGCGACCACTTTGGAGACGACCGCGCCACCCGCCGTAGCGGACTGGCGGGCCTTGGTGGCGATGTCGGCGGCCCGGCGCGTAAGGTCGCTGGCGCCGTTCAAGTTGGCGGCAATCTGTTCCACCGAGGCGGCAGTGTTTTGCAGGCTGGCGGCGGAACGGGCGGTGCGGTCGGACAGATTGACATTGCTGTCAGCGATATCAGACGAGTTCTGCACCACTTCGCCGGCGGCTTCGCTGACGCTATTGACCACGCCCGACAAGGCGCGCTGCATTTCCTGCATCGCGCGGAGCATCTGCGAGAGCTCGTCCTGGCCATGTGCCTGAATGACTTGCGTGAGGTCGCCGGCGGCGATGGCCTCGGCAGCGGCCTGCGCTTGCTGTGCCGGCAGCACGATGGAGCGGGCAATCACCAAGCCGCCGCCGATGCCGATCACCGCTGCGACCGCCACCAACACTGCGGTCAGGAGTACCGAGGAGCGCGCCAACTCGCCGCCACTGACGGCCAGGTCACGCGCGGAGTCGAACTGCAGGTCGACCAGGCCTTTGAGGCCGTCTTGATAGCTTTGCTGGGCCGGGCGCACGTCGGTGATCAGGCTCTCGCGTGCCTCGTCCGGGCTGCCGTCCTTTTGAATCTTTTGGAACTTGGCCACGGCGGCGAAGAACTTGGCCTGGTTGGCCCGCACTTGACTGATCAGCTCTTTTTCCTTGCTGCCGTCGAGGCTTGCTTCCAAGGCGCTCAGCTGCTTTTCACTCTCTTGCAGCGCGCCTTCGATGGCGGCTTTTTGCTTCTTGATCTGGCGCGCTTCGTCGAGCAGCAGCAGGTCGCGGGAAGCACGTGCGATCACATTGACTTGACCTTCTAGCCCATTGGCCGAGGCAATCTTGACCAGGCTGATATTGGCCGTGTGGTCCAGATCCTTGGCCAGGTGGCTGGCGGTGCCGGCGCCGTAGCTGCCAATCGCGACCAGCAGCAAAATCAGCAGGCCATAGCTGACCGCCAGGCGCTGGCTGATGCGTAGTTTCGTCAGTAGATTCATTTATCGGGACCCTCGTCAACGATTGTTTCTTTTTGGCGCCTTTGGCACCTCTTCGGCAATTTGTGCGCTTTCGGCCCGGCTTGCTCAAGACTTGAGAGCTTGTCGCTCGCCGCACATTGGCTTCGTGAAATTTGACGCATTTCAGAGTCGGCAGTGCAGGTCTGGCTTGAGGCTGTCGGCGCCAAAAAACGCGGCAGAGGCAGTGTCGGAGGGTTTGACTGTTTTGTGACCAAAGCTATCCGCCACATGCGTGACAAAGTACCCGCTTGGTGCGGGGGAAACCCCCGAATGGGGGCTTGCGCGCAGCGGCGCTTGGCTGGGAGGCCGGGCGCAGCCGGGTTTCAGTTGACGCGTTGGGTCTTCAGTTGCAAGACGTCAAGCGGCCGCACGTCGGCGGCCTGGTTACCCCAGGCATTGCGTACAAAACTGGCCAAGGCGGCCTGCTCGGTGTCGCTCAAGATGCCGGCAAAGGGCGGCATGCCGTAGGGGCGTGGATTGCCGGCGGTAGCGGGGGCGAAACCGCCGCGTTGAATGATGCGTAAAAGATTGGCCGGGTTTTGCATTTGCACGCTGCGGCTGCCTGCCAGCGCGGGGTAAGCGGCTTTGACGCCCTCGCCTTGCTCGCCATGACAGCGTGCGCAATGGTCGGCGTACAAGGCTTTCCCGAGTTCGCGCAGCGCCGGCTCGGGTCGCCTCTGCGTGCTTTTAGCGGCAGCATGTTGCGGCAGGCTTTGCAGATAAGTGGCCATGGCCGCCAGATCAGCCTCGTTCAAAAACTGCGTGCTGCCCAGAATCACCTCGCCCATGGGGCCGAGCGCGCTTGAGCTTGCGCTGCTGCCCGTCTTCAGCCATTGCCGCAAGTCTTGCGCCGGCCAGTCGGCCACACCGGCTTCGGCGGGGTCGTGCAGCGACGGGGCATACCAAGCCAAGGGCGCCAGCATGCCGCCCGAGAAATCGGTGGCCGCTGGCGTGGCGCCCAGGCTGTTGCGCGGCGCGTGGCAGGCATTGCAGTGGCCCAGGCCTTGAGTCAGGTAGGCGCCCCGGTTCCATTCGGCGCTGCGTCCGGCGTCGGGTTTGAATACGGCCGGGCGGAAATAGAGGGCGCGCCAGACCGCCATGGCCGGCTGGGTGTTGTAGGGGAAGCGCAGCTCATGGGCGCGATTCGCCTGGGCGACGGCCGGCAAGCTTTGAAGATAGGCGAACAAGGCATCGGCATCTTCACGCGTGACCAAGGCGTAGTTGGTGTAGGGGAAGGCGGGCGTCAGCAAGCGGCCGTCTTTGCTGCGGCCGTTGTGCAGCGCAGCCCAGAAATCATTGCTCGTCCATTGACCCAGGCCGGTCGCCGGGTCGGGCGTCAGATTGGGCGCGAAGACGTCGCCAAAAGGTGTGGGCAAGGCGCGCCCGCCCGCATAGGGGGCGCCGCCGCGCTGGGTATGGCAGCCCATGCAGTTGCCGGCGCGGGCCAGGTAGGCGCCGCGCTCGACCATGGCCGGGCTTGTTGCCGCGGCGCTTTGAGTTGGCGCGGCCTCGTCCAGATGATTGAGCCCGTAGACCACCGCGCCGGCGAGCGCCAGCGCAGCGAGCAAGGCCACAGCAAGCAGACGGGCCTTCATTGCAGACCACCGCATTCAAGCGGCAGGGCCGCGGGCAGGCTTGCCAGTGAAGCCAGCGCCGGTTTGCTGCCCAGGGCCAGGTCTTGCCCTGCCAACCAATGCGAGATCGCGTTGATCTCCTCGGGCTGCAACTGCTTGGCAATCTTGGCCATACAGTCCGGTGCGACGGCGCTGCGCTGGCCGCTGCGCCAAGCTCCTAACTGCCCATTCAGATAGTCGCGCGGCAGGCCCAGCAGGCCGGGGATGAAGGGCTGCACGCCCGTCAAAGCCTGACCGTGGCATTGCACGCAGGCAGGTAGCTTGCGGGCCGCATCACCATTGAAAATCAGCTGCTTGCCCTTGGCCAAGGCCGCGGCGTCCAGACCGGGCTTTTGCGCCGGCGGATAGGGCAGGCTCAAGCCCGCGAAGTAGCCGGCCAACTCATTCAAATAAGCGTCGCTCAAGGGGTCGATCAGATCGCTCATCAAGCCGTAATGGCGTCGGCCATCGCGAAAATTCAGCAATTGCTTGTAGAGATAGCCCTGCGGCTTGCCGGCCAGGCGCGGGTAATAGCCGTCTGCCGCCGCGCGGCCTTCTCGCCCGTGGCACAGCGTGCAAGCTTGCGCGCGCTGGGCGATCGAGTCCTCGAACTTGGCCGGCTCGGCCTGGCTGCGTGGTGCCTGCAACAAGGCCGCAAAGACCGCCAAGGCGTAGATGAGTTTTGTACTCATCCGTATTGGCGCGCGCCAAAGATCGCCGAGCCCACGCGTACCAGCGTCGCGCCCTCGGCAACCGCCGCTTCCAGATCGGCGCTCATGCCCATAGACAGGCTGTCCATCTGCAGGCCGAGTTGCTGATTCACCTCGGTCAGCAAGGTGGCCAGGGCGCGGTGCGCTTGCCGCTGAGTTTCGAAGTCAGCGGCCGGCTCAGGAATAGCCATCAAGCCGCGCAGACGAAGGCGAGGCAGTTCGCTAACGGCCAAGGCCAGCGCCGCCACCTCAGCCGGCAACAGTCCGCTTTTGCTGGCCTCGCCGCTGATATTGACTTGCAAGCAGACATTCAAGGGCGGCAGTTCGGCAGGGCGTTGCTCGGCCAGACGTTGCGCGGTCTTGAGCCTGTCCACGCTATGCACCCAATCGAAGTTCTCGGCTACCGGCCGGGTCTTGTTGCTCTGCAGCGGGCCGATCAAATGCCACTCCAGCTGCTGGCGCAGCGCGCTCAACTCTGCGATTTTGTCCAGACCCTCTTGCACATAGTTCTCGCCAAAGCGCCGCTCGCCGGCTTCATAAGCTGCTTGCACCGCGCTGGCCGGAAAAGTCTTGCTGACGACCAGCAATGTGACGCTTTGCACGGCTCGCCCGGCTTGGGTGCAGGCCCGATTGATGCGCTCGTGCTGTTCTTGTATGTTTTTTGCGATCGTCGCCATAATGGCCCTCAGCTCATCTGCCCACACATATGGACATCACTCAATTACTGGCATTCTCGGTCAAGAACAAGGCCTCCGACCTGCACCTCTCGGCCGGCCTGCCGCCGATGATCCGCGTCAACGGCGACGTGCGCCGTATCAATGTCGAGGCGCTCGAGCACAAAGATGTGCACGATATGGTCTACGACATCATGAACGACTCGCAGCGCAAGGCATACGAGGAGATTCTTGAGGTCGACTTCTCGTTCGAGATTCAGGGTCTGGCGCGCTTTCGTGTCAATGCCTTCAACCACAACCGCGGTGCCGGCGCGGTGTTCCGGACCATCCCGTCCAAGATCTTGTCGCTTGAGCAGCTCAACGCGCCGAAGATTTTTGCCGAGCTGGCCCTGCGCCCACGCGGCTTGGTGCTGGTGACCGGGCCGACTGGCTCGGGTAAATCGACCACGCTGGCCGGCATGGTCAATCACCTGAACGAAAACGAATACGGCCACATCCTCACCATCGAGGATCCGATCGAATTCGTGCATGAATCAAAAAAGAGCCTGATCAACCAGCGCGAGGTCGGGCCGCACACGATGAGCTTTGCCAACGCCCTGAAGTCGGCGCTGCGCGAAGACCCGGACGCGGTGCTGGTCGGTGAAATGCGCGATCTGGAGACGATACGGCTGGCGCTGACTGCGGCTGAGACCGGCCACTTGGTCTTCGGCACCCTGCACACCAGCTCCGCCGCCAAGACGGTGGACCGTATCGTTGACGTCTTCCCGGCGGCTGAAAAAGAAATGGTGCGGGCGATGGTGTCGGAGTCGCTGGTCGGCGTGATCTCGCAAAGCCTGTGCAAACTGAAGGACGGTACCGGCCGAGTGGCAGCGCATGAGATCATGCTGGGCACCTCGGCGATCCGCAATCTGATCCGCGAGAACAAGGTGGCGCAGATGTATTCGTCCATCCAGACGGGCAATAGCCAGGGCATGCAGACCTTGGATCAGAATCTGACCGATCTGGTGCGGCGCAACATCATTGCGCCGTCGGAAGCCCGAGCCAAGGCGAAGTTTCCGGAGAACTTTCCGGGCTAATCACTCGATCTATTTTTGGTGGCACCGCTATATTGCGGCGGGTCAAATGATGCTTCGCTCAGGGAAACGCAAAAATCATGGAACGCGATCAAGCCACCAAATTCATCAACGACCTCTTGCGTTTGATGATCTCCCGAAAAGGCTCGGACCTATTTTTGACGGCGGAATTCCCGCCTGCCATCAAGGTTGACGGCAAGGTCACCAAGGTCTCGCCCCAGCCCTTGACCGGCCAGCACACGCTGCAACTGGCGCGCGCCATCATGAACGACAAGCAGGCGGCCGAGTTCGAGCGCAGCAAGGAATGCAATTTCGCTATTTCGCCGCAAGGTGTCGGGCGCTTCCGGGCTAACGCCTTTATTCAACAGGGCTCGGTCGGTCTGGTGTTGCGCACGATTCCGGCCGATGTACCGACCATTACCTCGCTGGACTTGCCGCCCGTGCTCCGCAAAGTGGTGCAAGAGAAACGCGGCCTGGTGATCGTGGTCGGAGCCACTGGCTCGGGCAAGAGCACTTCGCTGGCGGCCATGGTCGATGAGCGCAACCAGACGACCTTCGGCCACATCATCACGATCGAAGACCCCATCGAGTTCGTGCACCCGCACAAGAACTGCATCATCACCCAGCGCGAAGTCGGCATCGACACCGACAGTTGGGAGCAGGCGCTGAAGAACACACTGCGGCAAGCGCCCGATGTGATCCTGATGGGTGAGGTGCGCGATCGCGAGACCATGGAGCACGCAGTCGCCTTCGCCGAGACCGGTCACCTCTGCATGGCCACGCTGCACGCCAACAGCGCCAACCAGGCGCTGGACCGCATCATCAACTTCTTCCCCGAGGAGCGCCGCGCCCAGCTGCTGATGGATTTGTCGCTGAACTTGCGCGCCTTGGTGTCGCAGCGCCTGCTGCCGCGTCGCGAAGGCAAGGGCCGAGTCGCGGCGGTCGAGATCATGCTCAACTCACCGTTGATCTCCGACTTGATCTTCAAGGGCGAGATCGGCGAGATCAAGGAAATCATGAAGCGCTCGCGTGAGCAAGGCATGCAGACTTTTGACCAGGCCTTGTTTGATCTTTACGAGACCGGCAAGGTCACCTACGAAGATGCGCTACGCAACGCCGACTCAGTCAATGATTTGCGCCTGCAGATCAAGCTCAATAGCGAGCGGGCCCGCTCCGAAGACATGTCGGCCGGGACCGAACATTTCACGATTGTTTAGATAGTTGTCTATGAACACAAGAACCTACGAATCCGTTGCACCCCTCAAACTTGCCTTCTTGGGCCTGGGCGTCATGGGCTACCCCATGGCCGGCCATTTGCAGCGCGCCGGCCATGCGGTGACGGTCTACAACCGCACGGCGGCCAAGGCGCAGGCCTGGGTGGCTGAATACGGCGGCGCCTCGGCCGCCACGCCGGCCGAGGCCGCGGCGGGCGCTGACATGGTGTTCGCCTGCGTCGGCAATGATGACGATCTGCGCTGGGTGGTGTTGAGCACGCAAGGCGCATTCGCTGGCATGAAGTCGGGTGCGATCTTTGTTGACCACACGACCGCCTCGGCGGAAGTTGCGCGCGAACTGCATGCCGAAGCAAAAAAGCGGGCCTTGCATTTTGTCGATGCGCCGGTGTCGGGCGGGCAAGCTGGCGCCGTCAATGGGGCGTTGACGGTGATGTGCGGCGGTGACGCAGGCCCATTCGAGGCCATGCAGCCGGTGGCGATGGCCTACTCCAAGGCGGTCACGCGGGTCGGCGAATCGGGCGCTGGGCAGTTGGCCAAGATGGTCAATCAGATCTGTATCGCCGGCCTGGTTCAGGGCTTGGCCGAGGCGATTGCCTTTGGGGACAAGGCTGGCCTGGACATGAAGCAGGTGCTGGACGTGATCGGCAAGGGCGCGGCGCAGAGCTGGCAGATGGACAACCGTGGCAAGACCATGGTGGACGGCAAGTTCGACTTCGGCTTTGCCGTCGACTGGATGCGCAAGGATCTGGGTCTGGTGCTGGATGAGGCGCGCCGCAACGGCGCAAGGCTGCCGGCGACCGCCCTGGTTGATCAGTTCTATGCCGATGTTCAAGCGGCGGGTGGTGGCAGGCTGGATACCTCCAGCCTGATCAAACGTTTGACTTGAGCGTGACTTGAGTTTTACTTTGCTGCCTCGGCCTTAGCAGGCTTGGGCAGCATCCGCGCCAACTCTTCTTCGCTGATGATCTCAACGGCGCGCACCACTTTTGTCACGCCGCTGACGCCGCGCGCAATACTGACCGCACGAGCAGCCTCGCGCTCGGTGACCCGGCCCATGATGAAGACCTCACCGCGTTCGACCACGATGTAAAAGGCGTTTGAGATCAAGTCGGGCGCATCGACCAAGCTGGCCTTGACCTTGGTGGCAATCAACACATCGTTGGAGCGGCTGGTGTAGGAGCTCAGGAAGGTCACGGCCGTCTCGTTCAGCACACGGCTGACGTTTTCAACGCCGGCGACGATTTGCTCTAACTTGGCGCGGTCGGCTTCGGTTTTCGTCTCACCGGTAATCAATACCATGCGGTTATAGCTGTTGACGTTGACGTGCACTCGGTCGCCGAGTTGCTCGCGGATGCGAGCGCCGGCCTTGTATTCGATGCCCTCGTCTTCCACCTGGGCGCCCGATGTGCGGCGATCGGTCGCCATCAAGCCGCCGCCGACCATGGCGCCGCCCACGGCCAGCGGCACGCAGGCGCTGCTGACGACGGCGCCTGCCAAGGCGAGCAAGAGCACCGGGAGGCGCGAAAGCTTGTGGAGTGATGAGGCAGCTCGAATAGTCATGGTTTTCCTGGAGAAAGGGCCGGCTTATTCGCCGTCACCCAGCAATTGAACATCGACCGCATCGCACAAGCAGTGGGCGAGCAAGCGCTGCGCCTCGGCGACGCGGGCGCTGCGGGGGTGATGGACGCGAATTTGTACATCGGTGTCGCGCAGCAAGCCTTGCAGCTCATCGTTGGCGCTGCCGGTGATGGCGATCACGCTCATGTCTTGCTCATGCGCGGCCCCAAGAACCTCGGCCCATTGGCCCAAACCCGTTTGGCGCGAGTCAAAGATTAGCAGCAGATCGCCCGGGTGCCCATGTGCCTGTATCTGGCGCGTTAGGGCTGCCAGCTCCGAGCTGCTGCCATGGGCTTGGGTGTCCAGGCTCCATGCGGCCAAGCCCGGCCTATCCTGCTCGAAGCGGCCGACCAGCAGAGCGGCCATATAGCTGGCGTCAAGTGCCGAAAGACCCTGGCCGCAGCACAGTACGCGGCCGCCGCCGGTGATGCCGTCCAGCAGCATTTGCGCGGCGCTGGCCAGCGGGCGTGACAGGGTCTCGGCGGCCTGATACAGCAGGTCGGCGCTCTCGAAGAATTGTTGTTGGATGCGTTGCTCTAGCATGGGGCGCGATCATAAGCGAGGGAGAGGTTCTCAGCCTCCGAGCTCAAATGCCGCCTGAATCCACTCGATGGCTTCACCGTCTATCGCCAGCACATCAAAGCGGCAGGGCGGCGGACTGGCTTTGCTTAAGAGGTAATGCTGCGCGGCGTAGATCAGCCGGCGCTGCTTGGCCGGCGTGACGCTGGCCGCTGCGCCGCCATGTGAGAGGCTGGCGCGGGCACGTACCTCGACGAACACCAGCGTGCCGTCCTTGTCGCCCAGAATCAGATCGACTTCACCGCCGCGCGCGCCCGGGCCGGCGGCGACCCGATAATTACGCTCCACCAGGCGCAGACCGCGCTGCTGCAAGTAGCGCAGCGCCAGGTCTTCCGCCGCCGATCCGAGAATCTTGGGAGAGCCCCACTTGAACATAGTTGCCGATGCCTCCCTGCTGATGATGCAGGCCGCCGCCGCTGCGGCCGGGAGTCAGCAGTATCCCGCGTCCACGCTGTATGTGGTGGCCACGCCGATCGGGAATCTGGCCGACATCACCTTCCGCGCCGCCCATGTGCTGGGGTTGGTTGACGCAGTGGCTTGCGAGGACACCCGGGTCAGCGCTGGCCTGCTGCGCCATCTCGGCCTGCACAAGCCGCTTTTGAAGCTGCACCAGCACAACGAGCATGAGGCCAGCGCGAGTCTGGTGGATCGACTCAAACAGGGCGAGCGCATCGCCTATATCAGCGACGCAGGCACGCCCGCCATCTCCGACCCCGGCGCGGTGCTGGTGGCGGCGGTGGCCGCAGCAGGTCTGCGAGTTTTTCCCGTTCCCGGCGCCAGCAGCACGGTGACGGCGCTGAGCGTGGCGGGCGACACGGTGGCGCAGGGCTTCGAGTTCGCTGGCTTCTTGCCGACCAAGGCGGCCGAGCGTCGCACGGTTTTGCTGACGCTGTGTGGCCGGCCGCGCAGTCAGGTCTTGTTTGAAGCGCCGCACCGCATCAAAGCGGTGATCGAGCTCTTGGCCGAAGTCTGTCCGGCGCAGAAGGTCACCGTCAGTCGTGAGCTGACCAAGCAGTTTGAAACCGTCCACACGGCCTTGGCGGCCGAGTTGCCGGCCTGGATGGCTGCGGACGCTCAGCGTGAGCGTGGCGAGTTTGTGCTGGTGCTGCATGCGCTCAAGCCGGAAGCAGCTTCTGAGGGCGAGCTGCCTGCCGAGGCGCTGCGCGTGCTGGCGCTGCTCAGCGCCGAGTTGCCCTTGAAGCAGGCGGTGGCGCTGGCGGCCGAAATCAGCGGCAGCTCGCGCAACCGGCTGTATGACTTCGCTTTGGCGCAGAAAAAAGCACGCGAGCAATAGGCGAGGTCGGCGCGTCGCCACGGCTATTGAGGCGCCCTTGCCTGGCTCTTGCGGGCCCGATCCAAACGCGCTGCAGCCGATTTCATCTCCCCCGAAGCCGAGTGCAAGCTGCCGGCCTTTCCGAGGCCAAAGGCCGGCATATTGACGTAGATGTTCTCGTAGCTGCCTGGGCTGGCCGCATAGGTTTCATGCCAGATGCCGACCGAGCCATCGTCGCCTATGGCCTTGTTGAAGGCCGTCCAGGCCGGCAAGTGCGCGGCTTCACGGTTCTTGGCGTAGGCCAGCAGATGTTCCATCGAGCGCCAATACTGCACCATGATCAGGGTGCGAGAAAACCAGCTTTCGCCATGCAAGAAGCCCAGCTCGGGGTTTTTTTCGAGCTCGCTCAACATGCGCGGCATGGCGGCCGCCACCGGCCACCATTTGTGCACCTTGAGGGGCTTGTTGATGCGCATACCTATCATGAAGACGACGAAATCGCCGTCCAGTTTGGCGGTAAGTCGGGCGGCATTGATCATCATGCTGTCGCTCCTGCCGTTGCCCCTGCTGACCCTGCTGCCACCCCTGCGGCAGGCATGCCGAGTGCGACCAGACTGTCTTGCAGCGCGGTGACCAGCCGCGTTTGAGGCGGCTCACCGATCAGCAGGCGCAGCTCGGTGTCATCCAAACGGTGCGGACGCAGCCACAGGTAGCGCATCTCGGCGATCGCGCGCCAGCTGGCGACGAATGGAGATCCGAGGCGAATCGCCAGCCAAGGCAAACCGCCTGTCTTCAAAGGCTGGCCCCAGGCTTGCTCCAAGGCTTGCTGCATGACTCGACCTTCGACCGAGTGGCCGGCGTAGTGCAGGCGGTGATGGCCGCTCAAGTCACTGCGCTTTTCAGCGACGCGCACAAAGCATTCGGCCAGATCGGGCAGATAGGCCCAGGCATGGGTCTGGTCCAGCGGGCCGGGATAGATGAAACGGCCGCTTTTGAGCTTGGAGGCCAGGGCCAGATCGAACCAACTGCCAGTCCCCGGACCACCAAAGAAATCACCGGCCCGCAGCACCACTGAGTCCAAGCCCGGCTCAGCAGCCATGCGCGCCTCCATCTCGATGCGCAGGCCGGCTTTAGGGGTGTTGGCTCGCTCGGGTGTGTTGGGCGTCAGCACGCTGGGCAATTCGCTGCCGAAGTTGTAGACATTGCCGGGCAACATCAGCAAAGCGCCGAGTGCCTTGGCCGTCGCTTGCGCCGCGTCGGCCAGCGGCAGCAGCAATTGATGCCATTCGGTATAGGGCGGGTTCAAGGCGTTGATGACGACGGTGGCACCTTGTGCGCCCTTGAGCAGGGCGGCTCGGTCAAGCGCGTCGCAGTTCAGCGTGCGTACATTGGCGAGTTTGCTCAATTCATCCGGCAGCGGCTTACGTGCCTGCGCGATCACCTGCCAGCCGGCTGCGGCGAAGGTGCGCGTCAAACATTGGCCAAGGCGGCCGGCCGCACCAAGAATCAAAATGGAGGTTTGCATAGCGAGTCCTGCTGTTGTTATCACGATTGCTTGGGCTGCAGTTTGAGTCGCTTGAGGTCAATTCGGAAGTGGCTATCATGCAATTCAGGTATTCAAAAATGAATGGCGAGGCCGTGTGCTTGATTGGTCGCAGGTTCAGATTTTTTTAGGGCTGGCTGAAGCGGGCTCTTTGAGTCGCGCCGTGGGCTTGCTGGGTCAGAGTCAGCCGACCTTGAGTCGGCAGTTGTCGGCCTTGGAGGCCTCACTTGGCCAAAGCTTGTTCGAGCGTCACCCGCGAGGTCTGAGCTTGACGGCAGCAGGCCAAGCGCTGCTGCCGGCCGCAAGGCGCATGCGCGAGGGTGCGCAAGAGCTGAGCATGGCGCTGGCGGCTCGAGAAAAGAGCCTGGCCGGCACGGTGCGCATCACTGCCAGCGAGATCGTCTGCTGCTATTTTTTGCCCGAGTTCTTGGCGCAGATGCGGCTCGACCATCCGGAGATTCAGCTTGAGCTGGTCGCCAGCGACGAGGTCGAAAATTTGCTGGAGCGCAGCGCCGACATTGCGCTGCGCATGGTGCGGCCCGAGCAAGGCATGTTGGTGGCGCGCAAGCTGGCTGACTGGCCGCTAGGGCTCTATGCGCACCGGCGCTATTTGGCCCGCCACGGCGTGCCGACGGTGGCAACGATGGGCCAGCACCAATGGCTGGGCTATGACCGCTCCGACCAGTTGCTGCGCGGCTTTGCGGCGGCAGGGTTTCCGGTGACGCGCGAGTTTTTCGGTTTGCGCAGCGACAGCCACGTGGCGATCTGGGAGGCGATGCGGGCCGGCTGTGGTATCGCCGTGGGGCTGCAGCGCGGGGCCGCGCGCGATCCAGATCTTCAACAAGTGTTGCCCGAAATGCCGATAGCGCCGCTGCCGCTGTGGTTGACCGCTCACCGCGAACTGCGCGATACGCCGCGCCTGCGTTTGGTGTTCGAGGCCTTGGCGGCTTGGGCCCTTGCGAGCCCGTGATTTGCCTTTGAGCGAACTGGACCGGTCCCTCCTACAATGAAGTCATGATTTCGCGCGAACCCACCCTTGCCCGCCTGGTAGCAGCCCGTAGCCAATTGCTGGAGCCTTACGGCCTCAGCGAGCCCTTGCTGGCCAAAGCGCTGCGGCTGATCACCGAGCATCGCGTCGACGACGCCGACCTCTACTTCCAGCACACCCGCTCCCAGGGATGGAGCCTGGAAGAGGGCATCGTCAAGAGCGGCAGCTTCAGCATCGACCAAGGCGTGGGCGTGCGCGCCGTGGCCGGCGAGAAGACCGCGTTCGCCTATTCCGACGATATCTCCGAGGCCGCCATCATCGATGCGGCCCTGACGGTGCGCTCGATTGCCGCCGCCGGCCAAAGCCGCCGCGTCAAGGTGCCCGCCAACCCTACCGTGTCGAAGAGCCGCTCGCTGTACGGCCCGGCCGACCCGATTGCCAGCCTCGACAGCACCGAAAAGGTTGCTTTGCTTGAGCGTACCGAGCGCATGGCGCGCGGCAAAGACCCGCGGGTGGCGCAGGTGATGGCAGGCCTGGCCGCCGAGCATGAGGTGATCCTAGTAGCACGCGCGGACGGCACCTTGGCCGCCGATGTGCGGCCGCTGGTGCGCCTGAGCGTGACCGTGATTGCCGAAAGCAACGGCCGGCGTGAGGTCGGCTCGGGCGGCGGCGGCGGGCGCTTTGGCTTGGCCTATTTCACCGACGAAATGATCTCCAGCTATGTCGATCAAGCCGTCAATGCGGCGCTGACGAATCTCGAGTCACGCCCGGCCCCGGCCGGCGAGATGACCGTGGTGCTTGGCCCCGGCTGGCCCGGTGTGCTCTTGCACGAGGCGATCGGCCATGGCCTGGAAGGTGACTTCAACCGCAAGGGTTCGAGCGCTTTTGCCGGCCGCATCGGCCAGCGCGTGGCGGCCAAGGGTGTGACGGTCTTGGACGATGGCACGCTGGCGGATCGCCGTGGTTCACTGAATGTCGACGACGAAGGTTGCGCCTCGCAGCGCAATGTCTTGATCGAAGACGGCATCCTGAAGGGCTATATCCAGGACGCCATGAATGCGCGCCTGATGAAGGTGGCGCCGACCGGCAACGGCCGACGTGAGAGTTATGCCCATGTGCCGATGCCGCGCATGACCAACACCTATATGCTCGGCGGCGACAAGGATCCCAAGGAAATCATCGCCAGCATCAAGAAGGGCATCTACGCGACCAATTTCGGCGGTGGTCAGGTCGACATCACTTCGGGCAAATTCGTGTTCTCGGCCAGTGAGGCCTTTTGGGTCGAAAACGGCCAGATTCAGTACCCGGTCAAGGGCGCCACCATCATCGGCAGCGGCCCCGAGGCGCTGACCCGCGTCACCATGATTGGCAACGATATGCAACTCGACACCGGCGTCGGCGTCTGCGGTAAAGAGGGTCAGAGCGTGCCGGTCGGCGTCGGTCAGCCAACGCTGCGTATTGACGGCCTGACGGTCGGCGGCACGGCTTGATTGTTGCGCGCTAGCCGCAGTGCGGCTGGGCTGCAATATTCGCGTGCTACATTCAAGTCATGCCTACGCAAAAGTTTTATACATTCTTTTGGTTCTCATACCGCACCGGCGGCAGAGAGGCGAACGCGTAAACCAAAAACGCAAATCAAATTTCTGAAAACCGCCGGGTTCACCCCCGGCGGTTTTTTTTTGCTCATCGAATCAGAATCAGAAAGACCGCCACGATATGAACGCCAAGAATGTGAAAGCTGAGGCCACCGCCGAACGTTGGTACTCGCCGCAGGACAAAACCAGCGAGACCGATGACCAGCGCATCGTCGACGTCACGCCGCTGCCGCCGCCGGAACACCTGATCCGCTTCTTCCCGATTCGCGGCACGCCGATGGAGCCGCTGATTGCCGGCACACGCGCCAAGATCCGCAAGATCATGCAGCGCAAGGATGACCGTTTGCTGGTCATCATCGGCCCCTGCTCCATCCACGATCCGGCCGCTGCGATCGAGTACGCCCGCAAGCTGCAGGTGCAGCGCGAGAAATACGCCGACACGCTGGAGATCGTCATGCGCGTCTACTTCGAGAAGCCGCGCACCACGGTGGGCTGGAAGGGTTTGATCAACGACCCCTACTTGGACGAGAGCTACCGCATCGACGAAGGCCTGCGCATCGCGCGCCAGTTGCTGTTGGAGATCAACCGCTTGGGCATGCCGGCCGGCTCCGAGTTCCTCGATGTGATTTCGCCGCAATACATTGGCGACCTGATTTCCTGGGGCGCGATCGGCGCACGCACGACCGAAAGCCAGGTGCACCGCGAGTTGGCCTCGGGCCTGTCCGCACCGATCGGTTTCAAGAATGGCACCGACGGCAATATCAAGATCGCCACCGATGCCATCCAGGCCGCGGCCCGCCCGCACCACTTTTTGTCGGTGCACAAGAATGGTCAGGTCGCCATCGTCGAGACCAAGGGCAATAAGGATTGCCATGTGATTTTGCGCGGCGGCAAGGCGCCCAATTACGACGCCGAGAACGTGGCAGCCGCTTGCAAGGATCTGGCCGCGTCCAAGCTCGATACCACGCTGATGGTGGATTGCTCGCATGCCAACAGCTCCAAGCAGCACCTGAGGCAGGTGGACGTTGCTGCCGACGTTGCGGCGCAGATCAAGGCCGGCAGCACCAGCATCTTTGGTGTGATGGTTGAAAGCCATCTGATCGACGGTGCGCAGAAGTTCACCCCCGGCAAGGACGACGCTAAGAAGTTGGAATACGGCAAGAGCATCACCGACGCTTGCTTGGGCTGGGACGATTCGCTCAAGGTGATGGAATTGCTCAGTGATGCTGTAAAAGCGGCACGCGGCTGATTTCTAGGCCAGAATCGGCGCGTCACAAGCCCACAAAGGCCAGCGATGCGCAGTCTCGTGAAGGTCGTTTTTAGTCCGATTCAGCAGTTCGATTTGGTCGTTGACGAGGCCGAAGTCTTGAGCTTCGAAGCCGCCCGTCAATGGCTGGATGAGCAATTCATCCAGCATGATTGCGCGCCTATGCGGGGCACCGGCAAGGTCTTGCTGGCCGACAAAATCCTGGGCGTTGCCAGCACGGCGGGGCCGGCTGCTTTTGCAGATGCCGCCTGGGCACTCGACTTCGCGCGAGCCACCAGCAGCGCCTTGAGCAAGGCGCTGCTGCGGGTTGATGTGGCCAAGCGGACGCTGTCTTACTGAATTTATTGGCTGAGCTGCGGCGCAGGCAACTGCCAGCCGTAGTGCAGCGCCGCCAGTCGCAGCGCCACCACCGTCAACATGCCGGCAAAAAAGGCCAGCTGGCGCGGCACCCCTAAGGCCCGCAGCAGCAGATAGGCGCTGATGCCACCGATGGCCGCACTCGCATAGATGTCGCGGCGCAGCAGCAGCGGCACTTGGCCCGTCATCAGGTCGCGCAGTACGCCGCCGCCGCTGGCGGTGATGGTGCCCAGCAGCACGACGACAAGGCGCGGCTTGCCGGCCTCCTCGGCAATTTCGGCGCCACACAGGGCGAACAAGGCCAGGCCGAGGGTGTCGGCGATCAAGAGTGCGCCATTGCCGGTCTGCAAGACTTGACCCCAGCCGCTGGCCATCTGGGTGGCCAAGGCGGTCAGCATTGCGGTCAGGCCGATCACCTTGATGTAGCGGGTGTCGCGCATCCAGAAGATCGGATGCCGGCCTAAGAGCATGTCACGCAGCGTGCCGCCGCCGATCGCGGTGATCGCGGCCAGCACCAAGACGCCGAATAGATCGAGCCTGGCCTGCATCGCAGCCAAGGCGCCGCTGATGGCAAATACGGCCACGCCGGCCAGATCCATCCAGTACAGGACGACGCGCGCTTTTGGGGTCAGAGACTCATTGGGGGAATTGCTCATGGGCGGCATTCTGGCAGTGATGTGGGCAAGTGCTGCTGTCGGCGTGCAATAGGTCTTGAAGCCGGCCGAGACGACCCCACATCGGGTGCACGGGCGCAAGCTCAGGTGGGTGGTGGCTCAAGCCGACCGCTCATCACCGTTTTCAGCCATTTGAAAGAAGCGCAAATCATGACAAAGCAAACCCATGCCTTCCAGGCCGAGGTCAAGCAGATCCTGCACCTGGTCACTCATTCGCTCTATTCCAACAAGGAAATTTTCCTGCGCGAGCTGGTCTCCAATGCGTCGGACGCTTGCGACAAGCTGCGCTTCGAAGCGCTCGACAACGCCGCCTTGTTTGAAGACGCACCGAACCTGGAAGTACGCGTCAGCTTTGACGAGGCCGCCCGCACCGTCACCATCAGCGACAACGGCATCGGCATGAGCGAGGAAGAGGCGATCTCGCATCTGGGCACCATCGCCAAGAGCGGCACGCGTGAGTTCATGGCCAAGCTTGAAGGCGACCAGAAGAAGGACGCCAATCTGATCGGCCAGTTCGGCGTCGGTTTCTACTCGGGCTTTATCGTCGCCGACCGCATCACCGTTGAAACCCGCCGCGCCGGCGTCGCCGCCGATGCCGCAGTGCGCTGGACCTCGGAAGGCACCGGCGACTACGAAGTCGAGACCATCACCAAGCTCGGCCGCGGCACCGATGTGATCTTGCATCTGCGTGAAGGCGAGGAAGAATTCCTCAAGACCTGGCGCCTCAAGTCGGTCATCAGCAAGTACTCCGACCACATCTCGCTGCCCATCCTGATGCGCAAGGAAGAGTGGGATCCGGAGGCGTCCACCCAAGTCCTGAAGGACGAGTGGGAGCCGGTGAACAAGGCCTCAGCGCTGTGGTCGCGCTCGAAGAGCGAAGTTACGCAAGAACAGTACGACGAGTTTTACAAGCAGATCAGCTACGACACCGAAGCGCCGCTGGCCCACACGCACAACCGCGTTGAAGGCCGCAGCGAGTACACGCAGCTGCTCTACATCCCCAAGAAGGCACCGTTTGATCTGTGGAACCGTGACAAGCGCGGTGGCGTCAAGCTCTATGTGAAGCGTGTCTTCATCATGGACGATGCCGAGGCGCTGATGCCGGTCTACCTGCGCTTTGTGAAGGGTGTGATCGACTCGGCCGACCTGCCGCTGAACGTTTCGCGTGAGCTGCTGCAAGAAAGCCGTGACGTCAAGGCGATCCGCGAAGGCTCGACCAAGCGCGTCTTGTCGATGCTGGAAACGCTGGCCGACAGCGAAGATGCGGCCGAGCGCGCTAAGTACGCCGACTTCTGGAAGGACTTCGGCTCGGTCTTGAAGGAAGGCATTGGCGAGGATCACGCCAACCAGGAACGCCTGGCCAAGCTCTTGCGCTTTGCCTCGACGCACGCCGACGAGGGCGTCTCGCTGGCCGACTATCTGAAGCGCGCTAAGGACGATCAGGAAGCGATTTACTACATCACTGCCGACTCTTTAAGCGCCGCCAAGAACAGCCCGCAGCTGGAGATCTTCCGCAAGAAGGGCATCGAGGTCTTGCTGCTGGTCGACCGTGTCGACGAGTGGATGCTCTCGCATCTGTATGAGTTCGAAGGCAAGGCGCTGCAGTCGGTCGCCAAGGGCTCCATCGATCTGGGCAAGCTGCAAGACGAGGACGAAAAGAAGAAGGCCGAGGCCGATGCCGAGACCTTCAAGCCGCTGCTGGATCGTCTGAAGGAAACGCTCAAGGCCCGCGCCAAGGATGTGCGCGTGTCGACACGCCTAGTCGACTCGCCCGCCTGTATCGTCGTTGAAGAGGGCGATATGAGTGGCCACTTGGCGCGCCTGCTCAAGCAAGCCGGTCAAGCCGCACCTGTGAGCCTGCCGACGCTGGAGATCAACGCGGAGCATGCGCTGGTGAAGAAGCTGAGCAGCAGTGAGGCTCATTTCGACGACCTCGCTAACGTGATCTTCGATCAGGCTGTGCTCGCCGAAGGCGGCCATCTGGAAGACCCGGCCGCTTATGTGCGGCGTGTCAACGCGATGCTGCTGGGCTGATGGTTTTTGACGGGGGCTATTTGAAGCCCTCGTCAAAGGCGATGTCGTCGTCTCTGAAGTTGTCCAGCACGACTTCATCCGCTGGCCGCATCGCCTCCAGTTGTTCATTCAGCTTGGCGACTTGGTCGTGCCAGTAGTTGGGCGTGCCGAACCAGGGGAAGGCACGCGGGAAGGCCGGATCGCCCCAGCGCTTGGCCAGCCAGGCGCTGTGATGAATCATGCGCAGCGTGCGCAGCGGCTCAATCAGCTTCAGCTCGCGGCGGTCAAACTTGGCGACCGTTTCGTAGCCCTCCAGCACACAGGCTAGCTGCTGTCGCGTGGCCAGCGCGTCGCCCGACAAGAGCATCCATAGGTCTTGTACGGCCGGGCCGGTGACGGCGTCGTCCAAGTCGACAAAATGGGGGCCGTGGTCGGGCGTCCAGAGAATGTTGCCGGGATGGCAGTCACCATGCAGGCGCAGCAGTTGCAAATCCGGAATTGCATCAAACGCGGTTTGAATGCGGGCCAAGCAAGCATTGACGACCGTTTCCCAGGCACTTGCGACTTCAACCGGCAGTGTTTGGTTGGCGAGTAGCCAATCTCGGGCGATTTGACCCGGTTCAGCCCCAACCCAGCTCAAGCGATGTTCAAACGGCCGTTGCCGGCCCACCAGATGCAGGCGCGCGAGCAGGCGACCTATCCAGGTCAATACTTCGGGATCATCTAGCTCCGGTGCGCGGCCACCCTGGCGCGGTGTGACGGCAAAGCGCTGATCGCCAAAATGGGCCAGCGTTGCCGGCCTGCCACTCAGTTTCAACTGACCCTTGATGTCGGCAAGCGTCCAGGGTGAAGCCACCGGTACTTCCGCCGCGGCCAACTCCAAGGCGAATAGGTGTTCTTCGAGAATCTGCGTGTCGGTCCAGCGGCCGGGCCGGTAAAACTTGGCGACCGCAATCCGCCCATCTTCCAGATGCAACTGCAGCACGCGGTTCTCATACGAGTTCAGCTGCAGCATGCGGCCGTCGCCGTAAAGGCCGGCGGCGTCGAGGGCGTCCAGCATGAATTCGGGCGTCAGGTTGCCGAAGCTGCGATCGAGGTCTGGGGTCATTGAGTGGCAGAAAAAGAAACGGCGTCAGACCGACTGGCCTGACGCCCTAGTATCAGCGCAAATTTTCGCTGCAACGCTTAACGAGGCAAGCGGCCACCATAGCGGGGGGAATCAACTACCAGACCGACGATGTCATTGGGTGCTTCATCGGGGTAACGCGACTCGCCACCCAAGGCTTCACCAAACGGCGTCACGCTGTGTGCGCCTGCGCTGCTATTGCGTGCCATGCGAGGCAGGTCGGGCCCTGCAGCAGTGTCAAAGCGGCTATCCGGCGCGAAGAAAGAGTCATGAAAGACGGCAGAGTCTTGCCAAAGACTGTTGCGGCCTTTGGTGCTGGCCGCATTGCCGCCGGCAATCGATTGAGTACTCGCGCCGCTGCGGCGTGGAGTCGAACCATTGATGGGGCTGCGCGCATTGATTGCACTGTGGGGCGCGGGAGCAGGTTGAGGGCCGCGCGAATTGCTGTTGCTGAAGGGCACCAAGAGCTGCAATTCGGCAGCGCTGGGCAAATTGTCGATAGCGCAGCGCAGATAGCGCACCCGGCAGGCGCCCAGCACCGATTGTTTGATTTGGAGGCCTCGCCCGGAAATACCGCGCTCGCTGTCCAGGTCAACAGCGGCCAAGACGCGGCCGTTGGGGCTGCAAATCGCGAAAGTCACGTTAATAGCGCCCAGCAACTCGAACCAATAGCGCACTTCGCTGGCTTCGGTGGGCTGGCAAAACCGCACCATCGGCAGTTTGGCCAAAATCACATGGTGAGGCAGCGCTTCTTTGAGCAAGCGGTAGACGCGGCGTTCGTCGGCGCTGAAGACTGGACGTGCCGTCAGCGCCCATTCGGTAGGCAGGGGCTTGTTGGCGGCGTTCTTCGGGCGACGCAAGACCCATGCCGCAAGAAAGGCAAGCAGGCTGCTGCCCACGACCAAAGCGACTATCCACGGAATGGTGATTTGCATTGCCCTCGACCGCCATTTATTAGGTTTGCACTGTATGTCCAGTGCTTATTCGGGCAATGTAGCGCATCGTTGTGACAAATAGGCTTGGTAGCTACCCCCGGTTTGGGTGGTGGGCGGCCGAAAATTTTTTACAGCTTGGCGGCCTTGCCGGCCTCGCTGAACTTGGACTTCACCTCGGCCACGCCGTCGATGATTTGCCCAATGACACGCACATGGCGTTTGAACTGAAAGTCCAGTTCGGCCATATGGCGCTCAATGGCTTCGCCAACATGGGATGACACGGTGTCGGGCGGCAGGCGCAGCCAAGCTTCTGATTCCGAGCCGTCGCGTTCCACCGTCGCGCCGGCGTTGCGTGCGATTTTGAGCATGGCGCCGTTCTCGCTCAGCGCATGGATGAAGAGCGTGTCGATGCCGCGGTTGCGTGCGTGTAGCGCAGCGCGCTCAAACAGGCGCGCGCCCAAGCCGCGGCCCCGCGCCTGACTCAAGACCGAAACGCCAAACTCGGCCATGGCGGGCAGGCCGGCGCGTTGCGGCTGTGGGGAGTAAGCCAGGTGCGCCATCGCAATGAGTTCGAGTTTGCGATTGAAGATGCCGAAAACTTCGTCCCGGTCAAAATCCATCGCCATCGCGTAGCGACTGATTTGATCGTCTCCCGCTGCATAGCCAAAGCGCAGGTAGCGGTCACGCTCGGTCAGCGCCAGCAAGTGCAAAGCAATCCGCTTGCGATGTTGCCGGCCCAGAGAGCGAATCGGTATCCAATTGCTCATGCGCTTCAAAGCGGCCGAGGGTGCCCATGCGGCAAGCGTACCGACGTTTGAACTTGCGGGTTCAGGCGGCGTTGTGCTGTTGCTTGGATTGGGCTTGGACTTCATGCGATGGTGCGAGGCTAGAGGGGAGGCTGAATTATTGGTGTTAACCCTAATTTTAACCCAGAGTCGGTCAAAGCCGGCTCGGAGGTCGATTTGTGTCGCAGGCCTGCCAAGCCTAGTAATTTTCGGCGACATCCTGCTAGAATGGTCGGCTTTTCCGTATTTGGCTGCGGGGAAGAAGTTTTTGCGTTCAGCGTGAGAGGTTGCGAGAGCGGGGTAGTTGGGGCGGCATCAAGCTGCTTTGGCGGGCCTAGTTCCCAATAAGCAACACCGAGCGAAGTCGAAACGTTGGCCGGGCTCTTGCCTGGTGGGCGAAAGTAAATGGACGCAAAAATCTAAATCAGCCATCCGACCGCTGAGTTCCGTTTTGGAGCCAGCATTCGAAAGTAACTCATGAAGACCTTCAGCGCCAAACCGGCAGAAGTGACGCACGAGTGGTTTGTGATTGACGCCACCGATAAGGTGCTCGGACGTGTTGCCAGCGAAGTGGCACTCCGTTTGCGCGGCAAGCATAAAGCCATTTATACGCCTCACGTAGATACCGGCGATTTCATCGTCATCATCAACGCAGAAAAACTGCGTGTCACTGGCAACAAGGCCAATGACAAGGTGTACTACCGTCATTCGGGCTTCCCAGGCGGCATTCACGCCACGAAGTTCAAGGACATGCAAGCCAAGCATCCAGGCCGCGCGCTGGAGAAGGCTGTCAAGGGCATGCTGCCCAAGGGTCCTTTGGGCTACGCCATGGTGAAGAAGCTGAAGGTCTATGCCGGTGACACGCATCCGCATGCCGCTCAGCAGCCCAAGGCTCTGGAAATCTAAGGAACGATGATGATCGGAAACTGGAACTACGGTACAGGCCGCCGCAAGTCGTCGGTCGCTCGCGTCTTCATCAAGAAGGGCACTGGCCAAATCGTCGTCAATGGCAAAGCCATCGGTGACTATTTTGGTCGTCAAACCTCCATCATGATCGCCAAGCAGCCTTTGCTGTTGACGAACCATGGTGAGACTTTTGACATCAAGGTGAACGTTCATGGTGGTGGTGAGTCGGGTCAAGCCGGTGCATTGCGCCACGGCATCACACGCGCTCTGATCGACTATGACGCAACCCTGAAGTCCGAACTGAGCCGCGCCGGCTTCGTCACGCGTGATGCGCGTGAAGTCGAGCGTAAGAAGGTCGGTCTGCACGGCGCCCGTCGCAGGAAGCAGTTCAGCAAGCGCTGATCCTGCTCGGTTTGCCGTCTTGGACTTGGTTCAGCGACGGCAAGCTCACAACAAAGCCGCTCCCGTTTACGAGGGCGGCTTTTTTTTGAATTGAGCATTTCGGCCTGCTCGCGAATAACCCTGTTCCAGTACGGGCTCGCCGAGCATGGCATCATCCGGACAGAGGTCAAATATTTGTCTTTTGTTTGCATGGACAATAGCGGCCGAAGTGCAATTACATCAGGAATCCATATGAGCGCAGTTCTTGAATCTCCAGCGGCCGATGCCGATGCAATGCCCGTGCCCTTGATCTTCACCGATAGCGCCGCCGAAAAGGTAGCCGACTTGGTGGCCGAGGAAGGCAATCCTGAGCTGAAGCTGCGTGTCTTCGTGCAAGGTGGCGGCTGCTCTGGCTTCCAGTACGGCTTCACCTTCGATGAAGCGGTCAACGAAGACGATACACAGATGCATAAAAATGGCGTGACCCTGCTGATCGATGCGATGAGCTTGCAGTACCTGGTCGGCGCGGAAATCGATTACAAGGAAGATTTGCAAGGTGCGCAGTTCGTGATTAAGAATCCGAATGCAACGACGACTTGTGGCTGCGGATCGAGCTTTTCGGCCTGATCGCGGGCATTTGCCCTCAATAAAAAACCGCCAAATTCAGGCGGTTTTTTTATGCTCAGGCGGGATAGAGGGCGCCCAATAGGCGAGGTCCCAGAGCGCCGGTTGCCGCAGCCAAGTTGCCCGGCAGTTGACGCAGATGACGCATGGCCAGCCAGGCAAAGGCCGCCGCTTCCACTTGCATGACCGGCAGCCCTCGCGCATCGCTGGTCATGACCTGTGTGTGCGGCAGCAGGGCCTGCATCCGCGTCATCAACTGCGTGTTAAAGGCGCCGCCACCGCAGACCAGCAGTTCTGTGGTATTCGGGCTGTGCTGCAGAAGACTTTGCGCGATCGTCTGCGCGCTCAACTCCAGCAGGCTGGCTTGCACATCTTCCTGGCGCAGATCGGCGTGCTGCAGTCGGCTGTCCAACCAAGCCCGGTTGAACAGATCTCGCCCCGTGCTGCGCGGAGGCGGCAAAGTGAAGAAGGGCTCGGCAAGCAGTCTGTCCAGCAGCGCTGTCGAAACCTGACCCAGCGCCGCCCAGGCGCCGCTCGCGTCAAATTCGTGACCCAGATGTTCTTGGATCCAAGCGTCCATCAAACAGTTGCCCGGCCCGCAGTCAAAGCCCAAGGTACTGCCGTCTGCGCCCAGCAGGCTGATATTGCTGATGCCACCGATATTGACAACGGCAATGTCGCGCCCGGTCTGGCCAAATTGCGCCCGGTGAAACGCCGGTACCAGGGGCGCGCCTTGCCCCCCGGCCGCCACATCGCGGCTGCGCAGATCACAGACCACGGCCACGCCGCTTTGCTCCGCCAGTAAGGCGCCGTTCAAGAGTTGTGTGGTGTAGCCACAGCCATCGAATTCGCCGGGTCTATGCCTGACGGTCTGGCCATGGGCGCCGAGCGCGGCGACTTCGCTTGCGACGACGCCGCAGGCCTCCAGCAGCTGAGCTACCAGATCCGCGTAGCTGCGGGCCAGTGCATTGGCCGCCAAGGCAGCTCGGTGCAGTTCGTTGTGACCAGGACTGTTGAGTGCCAACAGCTCGTCTCGCAGCGGTTTGCTGAAGGGTTGATGCAGGTGACCTAGCACTTGCATGGCTGTGCCGTCTGCAGGGAATCGCGCCAATAGCGCGTCCACTCCGTCCAGCGAGGTGCCGGACATCAAGCCAATGAAGAGCTCGCTACTCATTTGCGGCGAGCCGCCAATGGGTTTCAGTCTGCGCCGCTGACGCCGCCGTCCATGGTCTGAGCGACGCTCAGCTGCGTCTTCACGCTGGCGACGGTCTGCTTGAACTGCGTACGAGCGTAATTGGGCAGGGTGACGGCTTCCGAGGCGCGTGCGATTACGCGCGGGTCTTGGTGGCTGCCCTTGACGCGGAATTCAAAGTGCAGATGCGGGCCGGTGGCCCAGCCCGTTGCACCGACGGCGCCAACTTTCTGGCCCTGTTCAATGCGTTGACCCTTCTTGACGTCGATGCGGCTCAGGTGAGCGTAGACCGTTGTGCGATCGCCGCTGTGGCGAACATGGACGACATTGCCGAAACCATTTTGCCAACCGGCAAACTCGACCGACCCATCTCCGACGGTGCGCACGGGCGTCCCGGTGGGGGCGCCGTAGTCAACGCCGAGGTGCTGGCGCCAGGTTTGAAGTATCGGGTGAAAGCGCATCGAGAACCCGGAGGTCACGCGCGAAAACTCCATCGGGCTGGCCAAAAAGGCGCGGCGCTTGCTTTGGCCGTCAAAGCTGTAGAAATTGCCTTTGCCGGTGGCGTTGTCCTTGAACCAAACGGCCGAATGGGTGCGCCCGTTGTTGATGAATTCACCTGCGATCAGCCGGCCCGCGGAGTTGTCCCAGCTGACGTTTTCTCCGTCGGCGGTCATGCTTTCATAAACGACGGAAAAACGGTCGCCCTTGCGCAGCTCGCGGTGGAAGTCGATCTCGCCCGAGAACATATCGGCCATCTGAGAGGCGATCGCATCCGGGATACGCGCCTCGTCGGTGGCAGCGAACAGCGAGCTTTGGATGCTGCCGCTGCCCAAGCGAATTTGTGCCTGCAGCGCTGCCGTTTCCAGCTTGGAGACAAAGCCCTTGCCTTCGCGTGTGATGCTCAGACGGCTGAAATGAGTCGCTTGCTGTTCAGCCTTTTCGGCCGGAAAGCGCACCACCATTGTTTGAACAATGCCCGAGGCATCGGCCGTCAATTGCACCGACTTGCCGGCGCGGCCTTGCAGCGTGCGCCGGGCCAAAGGGTCGTTGCGCAAGAACTGGGCGGCAGCCGGATCGAAAGCACCGAGACGCTTGAACAGGCTTTCAACCGTGTCACTGCTACGAGTCAATTCGCTGCGGCTCAGACCAATCTGATGTTCGGCCAAGGCTGAAAGCTGTGCTTCTAGGTCATTTGTCTGCACCAACTCCGCCAGCGTGCGCTGAGGCAGGTCGCGTGCATCGGGTGCGAGCGGGGCAATACCAAAGGCGGTCACGGCGAAGCCGGTCAACAAACCCACCACGGTGCCGGTCAGCGCGCGTGGGTGGCGAGCGGCAAAGGCGTCGGCTCGCGCAAAGGCCTGGGCCGCGGCCACTTTCACTTCAGTCATCCGGTCGGTCACGTTGCAGAATCCCTCGTTGCTCAGTCAGTGGCGATAGCCGATGCTGGCTGACAAAAAGCGGCGCATCTTTGTTCGAGTCGCGTCCACTAGAATTGGTGTCTTTGCTGCCGCCCCCCTACTTTTGGGGGTGCCGGCTTCAAGCTAGGCGCGAGTATACCGAGTTGATCGGCGCGTCAAACTCTAGAAAACCCCATATATCAAGGCTTTAGCCGAGGCTCGACTGCTGCTATGTCCGAAATCCGAACTTCCGTGACACCTGCTTTTCCCGTCACCGACCGCGTCCGCGAAGCCTTTGCCGTCAGCAAGCGCGCCTGCGATGAGCTTTTGCCCGAAGCCGACTGGCTGCAAAAGCTGGCCAAATCCGAGGCCACCGGCGTGCCGCTGCGTATCAAACTGGGTCTCGACCCGACCGCGCCCGACATCCACCTTGGTCATACCGTGGTGCTTAATAAGCTGCGCCAGTTGCAGGACTTGGGCCATCAGGTGATTTTTCTGATCGGCGACTTCACTTCGATGATCGGCGACCCGTCAGGCCGCAACGCAACGCGCCCGCCGCTGACGCAAGAGCAGATCAAGGCCAATGCCGAGACCTATTACGCTCAGGCCAGCCTGGTGCTGGATCCGGCCAGGACCGAAATTCGCTACAACTCCGAGTGGAGCGACCCGCTGGGCGCACGCGGCATGATCCAGTTGGCGGCCAAATACACGGTGGCGCGGATGATGGAGCGCGACGACTTCACCAAGCGCTTCGCCGCGCAAACGCCGATCTCGGTGCATGAGTTTCTGTACCCGTTGATGCAGGGCTATGACTCGGTCGCCTTGAAGAGCGATATCGAGTTGGGCGGCACCGATCAAAAGTTCAATCTTTTGATGGGTCGGCATCTGCAGCAGGAATATGGCCAAGAGCCGCAGTGCATCTTGACCATGCCGCTGCTGGAAGGTCTGGACGGCATCGAGAAGATGTCCAAGTCCAAGAACAACTACATCGGTATCAGCGAGCCGGCCAACAGCATGTTCGCCAAGGTCTTGTCGATCAGCGATGTGTTGATGTGGAAGTGGTTCGCGCTGCTGAGTTTCAAGAGCGAGGCCGAGATTGCGGCGCTGAAGGCCGAAGTTGATGCCGGCCGCAACCCCAAAGAAGCCAAGGTCTTGCTGGCTAAGGAGATCACCGCTCGCTTCCACAGCGCCGATGCGGCCGATGCGGCGGAGGCCGACTTCAACAACCGTGCGCGCGGCGGTATTCCGGACGATATTCCTGAAGTCACGCTGAGCGGTGCGCCTTTGGGCGTTGGCGCGATGCTCAAAGCGGCCGGCTTGGTCTCCTCAGGTGGTGAGGCCACCCGCATGATCGAGCAGGGTGGCGTCAAGATCGACGGCGTCACCATCAGTGACAAGGCCTTGAAGCTGGAAGCCGGCAGTTTTGTCGCTCAGGTGGGCAAACGCAAGTTTGCCCGTGTAGCGCTCAGTTAAGGCATTTTGATCGGCCGGGGATAGGCGCCAGGCTTTGGCATGACCTTAGGCTTGGAGGCCATCTCCTGCTTCAGATGGGCGATCGCCGCATCCAGCTGCGCGTCGCCACCCAGGAAGGTGGCGCGTGGTGGGTTGTCCACCTCAATGTCCGGCTTGACGCCTATGCCCTCGATGATGAATTGACCATCGGCCGTCATCTGGCCGCTCTCGGCTGCCCGCATGATGCCGTTGTCCAGCAAGCGGTTCTGATCCGACAGCCAGACGCCCGCGCCCGAGGTCGTCTTGCCTATCACCGGTGCCAGCCCTAAGCGCTTGATGCCCTCGGCAAAGGTCTCGCCGTCGGAGTAGGTCTCCTCGTTGGCCAGCACCACCAAATGGCCCCGGAAGGCGTGCTGCATATTCGAGCTGGCCGGCGGCGCGCCTTCGGGCGAGCGGCGCTGCCAGAAGGCCCAGGCGCGGCGCATGAGCTTCTCCAGAATCCAGCTGTCGATATTGCCGCCGCCGTTGAAGCGCACATCGATGATCAGCCCCTCGCGGTCGCTGTGGGCATAGAACTCGCGGGCAAAGTCGGCAATATCCTCGCGCCCCATCGCGCGCAGATGTAAATAGCCGATGCGGCCGTCCGAGGCGGCCTCGACGGCGCGTGCGCGTGCGTAGCGCCAGTCACCATAGCGCAATTGCTGTTCGCGCCGCTGCGCCACCGGGGTGACGACGGCCTGCTTGTCTTTGCCATCGGCGCTAAGCAGTTGCAGCAGTACCTGCTTGCCAGCCTGGCCGCGCAGCAGCTCGGACGGATGGGCGGCGTCCAAGGCCTTGCGTCCATTCACGGTGGTGATCACATCGCCGACCTGGATGCTGACGCCGGGCGCGGCCAAGGGCGAGGCCTCGCTCGGCAGCTCCGGGTCGCTGCGGTAAATCTGCTCGACGCGCCAGCCGTTTGGCGCGCGCCCAAGCCGGGCGCCCAGACCCGCCAAACCAGGTGCAGCGGGCTCCTCGGCGGCAGCCCGCACATCGCCGGCACCCACCTGGCTGTGCAAGGCGCTCAACTCGCCGACCATCTGCGCCATCAGTTCGGCCAGCTCAAGGCGGTCGGTCACGCGCGCCACCAGCGGCTCGTACTTGGCCCGCATGGCCTGCCAATCGACGCCGTGCATCTGCTTGTCGTAGAAATAGTCGCGTTGCATGCGCCAGCCGTCGGCAAACATCTGCTGCCACTCCAGCTTGGGGTCGGTGGCGATCTGCCAATCGCTCCACTTGATTTGAAATTTGGCCGTCTCGGGCGGTAACTTGGCTGTCGCCTCGACCAGCAAGATCTCCGACGCCGCGCCCGGCGCCGCTGCGCGCACCAGCATCAACTTCTTGCCGTCTGCGCTGAGTTCGAACTCGCGCACATCGGAAGCGACCGTTTCGGGCGAGGCTCCCAGCCGGTCGATGGTGACCGTCTTCAGGCTGCTCTTGCGCTCGGGCGAGCTGCTCGCTTCGCTTTCCAGCCACCACAGGCGCTTGCCATCAACGCGCAGCTCGCCGTAATTGGCCGCAGGCAGCGGCAGCTCAAACAAGCGCTCGGCCAGACCGGCCCAAACGATGGCGGGTTTGGAGGCGGGTTTGGCGTCTGCCTTGATGTCAGGTTTGGCCTCCGCTTTGGCTTCACTCGGGGTCAACTCATCCCGGGGGGCGAAGGGGAAGCTCTGGCCCGGCTGCAGGGCCAGTGCATAGAGCTTGCTGCGCTTGTCAAAGAAGGGGCCCATATTGCGGTCGCCCCAGGGGCCGCTATTGCCGGTGACCGAGAAGTTGCGCTGAGAGGCGAAGTAGAGCCAGCGCCCATCGGGGCTGAAGGCCGGCGCTGCGCTTTCATAACGATCACTGCTGACGGTGCGGGTCTTGCCGTCCGCGACGCTGTAGAGCCGCAGCTGAGCCCGCCCGACCGCGCGCAGCGGCTGCGTGAAGGCGAGCGCTTGGCTGTCGGGCGACCAAGTCAGGTGCTCGATGTCTGCGGCCAGCTTGTCATGGCCGATCAGCCGGGTGGCTGCCGTGCCGCTGGCCTTCAGATCGGTCAGGAACAAGTGCCCTTCCTTGTCGGTATGGGCCAGGTAGCGGCCATCGGGCGAGGGCTGCAGATCGCTGCGCTGAGCGGTGGCTCCAAAAGTGATTTGTTCGCCGCCACCCAGGCCGTCGGCGGGCAAGCGCCAGACCTCGCGCTCGCCGCTGAAGTCGCACAGCGCAAACACCTGGCTGCTGTCGGCGCTGAACACGCTATTGTGGCAGCGGCTGGCGGCCGGCTGCACCAGCTCGGCCCGGCGCAAGTTGCCGGTGCCTTGCGTGGCTAGGCGGCCGCGGCTGGCCAAGAGCACGCGCTCGCCGTTCGGGGCCAGCGTGGTGCCGGTCAGAAAGTCTTGCGGCTTCTTGATCCAGCGTTGACGCTGCTGGTCAAAGTCACCCGTCAAAGTGAGCTTCAAGCGCTGGCCCTGGTCGGCTGTGGCAGCTTCCAAGTCGAGCAAATAGATGTCGGCACCGACCGCGACGCTGACGCGCGTGCCGTCGATCGAGGCATGGCGAATGTCCCAACCCTTGAAGCGGCTGTGCTGGCGCAGGTCCTGGCCCTGGGGGTTGACCGACCAGAGATTGACGGTGCCGTCGCGGTCGGACAAAAAGGCGACCCGCTCACCCGTGGCGCTGCGGTAGGGCAGCGGCCGAGAGTCGTTTGCACCCTCGGCAAGCAGCGGCCGGGCTTCGGCGCTGCCGCTCAAATCCATCGTCCAGAGCCGCGCGATCGCACCGCCCCGGTATTGCCGGGCGTTGTCGCCGCGCAGGCCGTTGCGGGTGAAATAGAGCTGCTTGCCGTCGGCGCTGAGCGCGCCGTCGCTGGCCTGGCCCACCGGCAAGGCGCGGCGCTGTGCGGTCTTGGGGTCCACCGCATAGAGCTGATTGATCGGTTGGCCCGATTGCGAGGGGCCGCTGTAAATCACTTCGCCGGCCGGGCCGAAGCCCCAGACCTTCTGGGCCGAGCCTTCCCAGCTGAGTCGTTTGGGCACACCGCCTTGGATGGGCATGATGTAGACATCGGCGGGGCCGTCGTACTGGGCTACAAAAGCAAGCCATTGGCCGTCGGCCGACACGGCGGGCATGCTCTCGGCGCCGGGGTGCGTGGTCAAGCGCTCGGCCCGGCCGCCGTCGGTGGCGGCGCGCCAAATGTCACCCTCGGCGACCAGCAAGAGCTGGGTACCTCGCAACGCCGGCTGGCGATAAAAACCTTCGGTCTGTGCCTGGGCCGGCAATTGCAATGCGACCAAACAGGCCGCCGTGAGAAGACGCAATTTCATCAAGCAATTCCTTGTGGGAGGATGTGTGCGGCGGCGCTGGTGGCGCAGCCGAGGCATTGTCAGCGATTCGAGATGCCCGAGGTGACGTGGCCTGCCGGTACATGGGGCGCGGCGTTTGCGACATGACCGGCCTGGTCATCGAAGAAGAAATCGGGCTCGAACTCGCGCAGGAATTCGCCCTTGGCAAGGCCGCCCAGGAACATCGCCTCATCAACCTCGATCTGCCAGTTCATCAGCGTGCGGATGGCGCGTTCATGCGCCGGCGCGCTGCGGGCCGTTACCAGCGCGGTGCGCACCCGCATGTCGCCATTTGGTTGATGCTGCAAACGCTGCAAAGCCTGCAGCACCGGCTTGAACGGTCCGGCCGCCAGAGGCGTGTTGGCGTGGGTGGTCTCATGGCTTTGAAAGGCATTCAGGCCGTCGCGCTGAAAGACCTGCTCGGCCTCGTCGGAGAACAAGACGGCGTCGCCGTCGAAGGCGATGCGCAGTTCGCGCGGGTGTTCGGCCGAGGCGCGTGCCGACAGCGGCAGCACCCGTGCGGCGGCCACGCCGGCGGCGAGCGCGGAGCGCACATCGGCCTCGTTGGTGGACAAAAACAGCTGCGCCTTCAAGGGCCGCAAATAACGCCAGGGTGACTCGCCCCGCGTGAACACGCCGCGCTGCAGCCCCAAGCCGTACTGCGCGGCCGAACGGAACACCCGCATGCCCGAGACCGGGTCATTGCGCGACAGCACGACGATCTCGACTTGCGCTTGCTCGGGGGTATTGAAGGCCAGGAGTTTGTTGACCAACGAGAAGGCGACGCCTGGCTTGGCCGGCAGATCTAGCCGGCTTTCTTGCAAGGCCATATAGGCGCGATCATCGCCGGCCTCGAACAGCTCGTTCTCTTCTTCAAAATCAAACAGCGCGCGGGACGAGATGGCGACGACCAACTGCCCGTCCAGATTGGCTGCCATGGTTTACTTGACCCAGGTGTTCAACTGGATGATAGGCATCAAGACGGCCAAGACAATCATCAAGACGATGGCTCCCATCACCACAATCAGAATCGGCTCCAGCAAGGTGGCGGCGGCCATCGAGCGGCGTTGCACCTCGACGCTGAGCTGCTTGGCGGCGCGCTCCAGCATCTGCGGCAATTGCCCGGTCTGCTCACCCAGGCGGGCGAACATCGCCAGGATGCCGGGGAAGCGCTTCTTGCCGGCCAAGGCCGAGCCCAGTGGCGCACCTTCGCGCACCTGCACCAGCGCGTCGAGCGCGTCGGCCCGCATCGCGCGGTTCGAGAGCGTCTCGGCCGCCGCCTGCAAGGCTTTCAAAATCGGCACACCGGCGCCCGCCAGCATCGCCAGGGTGCTGGCGAAGCGGGCTGCGTTATAGCCACGCGCTAGACGCCCGAGCAGGGGGAGTTGCAAGACGCCGGCATCAAAGCGCTGCCTGAAGGCTTCGCCGCGCAGCGCCGCCGACAAGCCCATGCCGCCGGCGACCAGGGTCAAAATCATCAGCCAGCCCCACTGCCGCACAAAGGCGCTGATGGCTAGCATGGCGACCGTCAGAAACGGCAAGGCCCGCTTGGAATTCGTGAACACGGTTGCGATCTGCGGCACCACATAGGTGACCAGAAAGATCACGATCATTACCGAGATCAGCGACACGATGGCCGGGTAGGCCATCGCACCGACCAGCTTGCCGGACAGGTCTTGGCGCTCCTCCAAATCGTCGGCAAGCTTTTCCAGTACATGGCCGAGCGCGCCACTTTGCTCGCCCGCCGCCACCACGCCGCAGAAGACCTCGTCGAACTCGCGCGGCGCCGTCGCCAAGGCGCGTGCAAACGAAGCGCCGGCATTGACCTCGGCCTTGAGTTGCGACAGCAGCTCGCGCTGACGGGCATCCTCGCATTCGTCGGTCAAGGCGGTCAGCGCCCGCTCGACGGGCAGGCCGGAGCCGACCAGACCGGCCAACTGCCTTGTCCAAACGGCCAAAGCCGTTGCATTGAAGACCCGCCTGGTGAAGCGGCTGCCGCTGGCCTGGCCATGCTGCTGCACCGTCTGTAGGGTCAAGGGCACCTGGCCTTGCGCGCGCAAGAGCGCACGCGCGGCGCGCGGTGTATCGGCCTCGATCAGGCCGCTGACGCTGCGCCCGGAGGCGTTGAGGGCTTCGTATTTATAGGCCGGCATGTTTTCTATTCACGCGTGACCCGAATCACTTCTTCGGCGGACGTAATGCCGGCCGCCACCAGGCGAGCACCGTCGTCGCGCATTGAGCGCAGTCCGCCCGCTTGCGCCGCCGCCAGCAATTCGCTCTCGGCCGCTTGGCTGTGAATCAGTCCACGCACCTTGTCATTGGCGATCATCAATTCATAGACGCCGGTGCGGCCCTTGTAGCCGGTCTGGCTGCAGGCATCGCAGCCAACGGGATGGTAGTGGCCATGTTCATCCGCGCGCTTGCACACCGGACATAACTTGCGAACCAAGCGTTGCGCGAGCACGCCCAAGAGACTGGAGCTGAGCAAGAAAGGCTCTATGCCCATATCGGTCAAACGTGTCACCGCGCTCACCGCGTCATTGGTGTGCAGCGTGGCCAGCACCAAGTGGCCGGTCAGCGAGGCCTGGATGGCGATTTGCGCGGTTTCATGGTCGCGGATTTCGCCGATCATGATGACGTCCGGGTCCTGCCGCAGGATTGCGCGCAGCGCCTTGGCGAAGGTCAGGTCGATCTTGGCATTGACCTGTGTCTGGCCGATGCCGCCCAGCTCGTACTCGATCGGGTCTTCCACGGTCAGCACATTGGTCGTGCCCGTGTCCACCGTCTGCAAGGAGGCATAGAGGCTGGTGGTCTTGCCGCTACCGGTCGGGCCCGTCACCAAGACGATGCCGTGCGGCTGCTGCACCAGGCGCTTGAAGCTGCTCAGCACATCGCCGCTCATGCCTAAGCCCTCGAGCGTGAACTTTGATTCGCTCTTGTCCAGCAGTCGCAACACGGCTCGCTCGCCATGCGCCGAGGGTAGGGTTGAGACCCGCACATCGATGGCGCGCCCGCCGATGCGCAGCGAGATGCGGCCGTCTTGCGGCAAGCGCTTCTCGGCGATATCCAACTCTGCCATGATCTTCAGGCGCGAGATCAGCGCGGCATGCAGACCACGGTTGGGCTGCACCACCTCGCGCAGCGTGCCGTCGACGCGAAAGCGCACCGAGCTGGCGCGCTCATAGGGTTCGATATGGATGTCGCTAGCGCCATCCTTGGCGGCCTGCGTCAGTAATGCGTTAAGCATGCGGATGATGGGGGCGTCGTTGGCGGCCTCCAGCAAGTCCTCAACTGCCGGCAAGTCCTGCATCATGCGGCTCAGATCGACAGCGCTCTCAACCTCGCCGATCACCACCGCCGCGCTCGACTCAGAGCCCGCATAGGCCGCGTTGATGCGTTCGCTCAGGGTGCTGCGAGGCTCTTGCTCGAAGCGGTCAACGACGTAGAGCCGCTGCACCTCGGACAAGGTGGCCAAGCTGACCTCGGGCGGCGCCCACAGCACCAGGGTGCTGCCGTCGTCTTCCAGCAGCACGGAATTGGCCTTGGCAAAGGCGTAGGGCAGGGGGTGGCGGATGGCCATCGGATATCAATCTAAAAGGATGGGCGATCAGGGCTGCTGCTGTGGCTGCGGATCAACCACGGCCTTGGGCGGCTTCATGCCTTCGGTGGCTGAGGCCGAACCCGGCAGAGCCGGCAACACCGGCACGCCGGTATCGGGCAGCACAAAGCTGGGGGCCGGCTGGGATTTTTGCTGCACAGCGCGAATCGACTCGTAGCGATCCAGCGTCATCTGGTCGGCTGTTTGCTGGTCACGCATCACCACAGGGCGCAGGAAAACCATCAAATTGGTCTTCACCCGCTTGCGGTTTTCGCTCTTGAACAGCGCACCCACCAGCGGCAAATTGCCCAGTCCAGGCACCTTGTCGTCACCGTCGCTGTATTCGTCCTTGAGCAGGCCGCCCAGCACAATCGTCTGTCCATCGTCGACCACCACGGTGGTTTCGATTGAAGCCTTGTCGGTGGTCGGCCCCAGGCTGGAGGTGCCCGGCACAACGGCGGAGTTTTCTTGGAACACCGTCATGCGCACAGTCCCGTTTTCACCGATCTGGCTGCGAATGCGCAGCGTCAGGCCGACGTCCTTGCGATCAACGGTTTGAAAGGGGTTGACGGCGCCGCCGGCGCTGCCGGTATTGGAGAAGGATCCGGACAAGAAGGGCACGTTCTGGCCGATCACGATCTTGGCTTCTTCATTGTCCAGCGAGACCAGATTTGGCGTTGACAACACGTTGGCGCCGGCCTGTGACTCCAGGAAGTTGGCGATCGCGCCCAGCGTGTAAAAGCTGCCCAGCTTCTTGAGGAATCCCAGATTGAAGCCCAGCGGTGCGGGGCTTGCGGTGAGCGCTTTCCCGACGCCTTCTCGGCCGCCTGCAACCGCCAAGGAGCCATTGATGATATTGCTAGATCCAGTGCCGAAATTGGTGCCCACGCCCGTAATGACGCTGTCGCCCTGGTTGCCGAACAGGTTTTGCCACTGCACGCCGAATTGCGCCGCCTTGCTGGCATCGACCTTGACGATCATGGTTTCGACATAGACCTGCGCGCGGCGCGAGTCCAGTTGGTCAATGACGCCACGGATCTGGCGGTAGAACGGGCCTGAGGCCGTGATGATCAGCGAGTTGGTGGCCGGATCGGCCTGCACAAAGCCGCCGGTCGAGGGCCCTTGGCTTTGCGCCACCGGCGTGGTGGCCGCCGTGGAGGGGCCGCTGTTATTGCCCTGGCCCGCGCCGGTCAGCGCGGAGCCACCCAGGTTGCTGCCGATGCCGCCGCTGTTGCTGCCGCTGCCCGAGGCATTGCCCAAACCGCTGCTTGCGCCGCTCGCTCCACCGGACCCGCCCGCAAAAGCAGCCCTGAGCACGGTGGCTAGCTTGGTCGCGTCTGCATTCTTCAGATAGACGACATGGATATTGCTGCCGGTGCCGCCGTCGGTGGGTGGCTGATCGAGCTTGTCTATCATGCCGCGCGCCATCGCCATCCGAGCCGGATTGGAGGCGCGCAGGATCAAGGCATTGCTGCGCGGATCTACCAACACGCTCAGTGACCCGCCGGCTTGGCCTGGCACTGCAGCGGCGCCGCCATCGGCGAGTTTTTGCACCAAGGCGGCGAGGTCGGAGGCGACCGCGTGTTTGAGCGGGACCACTTCCAGATCTGTGCTGCCTGGTGTGTCCATGGTCGCGATGATGCGGCCCAGGCGCTGCAGATTTTCCGCGTAGTCGGTGATCACCAAGCTGTTATTGCCCGGATTGGCGTTGATGGTGTTATTGGGGCTGATCAGCGGGCGTAACACGGCCACCAGGTTGTTGGCGTTCTCGTGGTTGAGGCGGAAGATCTGCGTGATGATTTGATCGCCACGCACATTGCTGGCGCCAACTGCGACCGATCCCGCCTGCAGCTTGGCATCGGCTTCGGGCACGACCTTGTACATGCCGGTGTTCTCCACCACCGTGAAGCCCAGGCCGCGCAACGCCGCCAGGTAGTTCAGGTAGGCCTCGCGCACGGTCAGGGGTTGCTCGCTGTAGAGCGTGATCTGGCCCTTGACGCGCGGGTCGATGATGAACTGGCGATCCATCATCACGCCGATGGCGCGGGTGACGGCCTCGATGTCGGCATTGACGAAGTTCAGTGTCACCGGCGTTTGGGCCTTCAAGGCTGGGCCGCGTGTGCGAGTGCTGGTCTGCGGCAAGCCGCTCGCGGGCTGAGCCCAAGTGGGGTTGACCAAGGCCAAAGCCAACAGCGAGAGTCCAGCCTGCCGAGCTCGGCGCGCAATTTGCGGGCGCATTTTCATTGTCATCCGATCGAAATGACGGAGCGCGCGCCTTGGCGGCGTCCGATGATATTCAGTAAGTTATTCAGGGCCGCTTCGCGTCCCGGTGCGGCCGAGGCCTCGCCCAGAAAGCGGGCCTTGCCTGCCCCCATGGTGCCTTCGCCCGACAGTAGCAGGGCGCCGTCCAGCGTGATCAATGTGAGCGTGCTGATGCCTGCCTTGGATTCGTCGCTGCTTTGCGCTGCCAGCGTGAAACGATAGCTGCCCAAGGGGGCCAGCGTGGAGATGCGCGAGGATAAATTGATCAGATCCAAGTCCAGCTGACCAAACTGGCGCCAGCGCCCTTGCACCCACTCCAGCTTGAAGTCCCGTGCAGTCAAACGGATAGATCCGCCCAGCTGCAAGGTGTTCCAAGGCGTGCCCAGGCCCGCCAGCAAGCCGGCCGGCCAACGAGCGAGCCAATCCGCATGGCTGATCAGCGCGACCTCAAACCGACCCCAACCGGGCCGAATCTGCAGTTGCAACTCGCCGTTGATACAGCAGTCTTGGCTGGCCTTTAATGCCAGCGCCATCCCTTGCACATGCATGGACCAGCGCAGCCGGCCGGGAAGCAGACTGGCGTCGCGGCTGTCCAGGCCGCCGGTCAAGACCAGCACGCCGCTGCCGTTCCAGATGCTGCCGCGGGTGTCGGTGATCAAGACATGGCCATTGCTGGCCGAGGCCACGCCATGGGCCAACCAACTGGCCGGCGCAAACATGATCAATGAAAGCAGACCACCGAGTACGGCGCCGGCGATGCTCCAGCGCAGATTGGTTTGGGTGCGGCCGCGCCAAGTCGGCTCGATCTGACGCGAGTCTTGCCATTGGGTTGGCGCCAACTCGGTCAGCGGCGCCTCGTTGCGGCGGCGTCGGCTGAACCATGATTTCATCGAGAAGGCAGTCATGGTGTGGCTCCGCTGAGCATCAGCACGATGGTGCCGGTATAGCCATTCGGGCTGCGTTGCAATTTGGCTTCCAGCGGCCGGGCGCGTGCGGCGCTGCGCACTTCGCCGAGCCAAGCCTGCAGAGGCTCCGCACCGACGCCGTTGACGCTCAACACCGCCCGGTCGCCGTTGACGCTGAGCTTGGCGGCCGGACCGAGATGCTCGCTGGCTGCTTGCAAGGCCTGGGCGGCGAGGGCGATCGGCACAGCCGGTGTGGCGCGCAGTTCGCGGGCCTCGGCGGCCAGTGCTTGCATCTCCTGCAACTGCAGCTCCAGCGCTTCCAACTGCGCCGGTGCCTGGCGCAGGCTGCGCAGACCGGGCTGAATGGCAATCAGCCATAGCAGCAGCAGAGCCAAGATCCAGGCGACAAACTGTAGCGCCAGCTGCTCGCGGTCGGCCAGCGCCTGCCAGCGCGTTAGTGCCTGGGCTTTCAGCGCCGGCCAGTTGAGGGTTTTGGGCTGGTTCATATTTTGTTTGCGCTCAGGGCGTTACCGCCGCTCAGGCCTTGCATTCGGCTCAGCGTCAGGCGACCTTCAACAGCGTCGAGCTGCCAGCCTTCACTGCTCAACTGGCTGCGGAACTGCTGGATATGGGCCTCGCTCCATCCCGTCGACGAGAGGGTCAGTCGGCCGGATTCGAAGGACAGCGTTTCGACCGGGCCGCGCTCGGACGGCCAAGCGGTGGCGGCGGCAGCCAGCAAGGCTTCCAGGTCCTGATCGCTGCTGCGACCCGCCATGGCACGCAGCTGATCGGTTTCGCGCTGCATCTGTACCGGTGCATCGCGGATCGCTCGCACCTGCGGGAAGCTGGCCGTGAGCGTGCTATCCATCGCGGCGCGCTTGGCTTTGAGTTGCTGGTTTTGCTGCCAAGCGAGCAGATTCAGGCCCAAGACCTGCACCGCCACCAGACCGGCCAAGCCCCAGCGCACCGGCCGCCAATTGCGCCGCATCAGGCCGCGCAGCAGATGGCGCAAGGCCCGAATGCCACGGGTGCGCGGTGCCAGTTCGAACTGGCGCAAGTTCCAGGGGCTGTCGATCACGGCCAGGGCACGCTCGGCGGGCGTGATCACATTGACGGCCGTGCCCAGCCAGCGTTCGGACTGAGCCGCCACTTCGGGTGCGGCCGTCCAATGCGACATCTGCACCAACGAGGCCGGAAAAAGTTGGCGCGACAGGCTGCCATCCAGCGGCAAATTGGTCACCCCCTCGGGGTGGCTCCAGCGCAGAGCGATCGGCGTCAACTCGTTGCCGGTTTCGTAAAAATGCCCGCGCGGTGGCGCATCGGGCCAGGCCAGCGGCGACACTCGGTCCACAAAGACCTGGGCTGCCTCCAAGGCCGTCAAATGCTGTTGCAGCCATGCCCGCGAGGTGATCGCGACCCAGGCTACGTCACCCCCGGAGGCCTCCGATTCAACCGCGAAATGCAGGCTATCTGCATCGTCAAGCAAGGACTCTTCCAACATGCCCGCCAGCGCGGAGCGCATTTGCCGGCCCGCGCGCGGCAGGGTCACGCGCTGCCAAGAGAGATCGGATTCAGCCGGAATGGCAATCACCACATCTGCGTGTGGCAACTGTGCCGCCGCGCGGCTGCCTTGGGCCGAGATGCTGCTGCCGTCGGTGGTCAACACATAGTCGTAGTCGCGCCCGGGCACGGCGCGGCCCAGGCCTTCAAGGGTCTGGATGCTGCGGCCTTGGGCATGCAGGCGACTGCGGGCTGGCAGGAAGAGGAGTAATGTCGTACTCATGGATGCGGTGGAGCCTATCTCATTCTAGAAGTCTGACAATTTCAAGTCCTCTGAAATCAAAGACTTAGAGCGGCTATTTGTAGTGCGCACGCAGCAATTCTGAGGCATCAAGGTTTAGTTTCCAGTCGGGGTACTACGCGTTGACGGTCCAGCACAATGATTTCTAAATCGCGCCTTTGTACCAAAGAACGTTCCTCCAGCACCCGCTCCTCCAGACGCAGGCGCCCGTTGACGATGAAGAAGGCGGAGTTCACCGAGGCCCGCTCGGCCGTCACCACCACACCCTTGGGGAAGAAGTCGGCGCTATCTTCCAGCTTGCTCAGGGGCTTTGACTGCCGGGCCTGCACCAAGCGTTCGGCAGAGGCCAGATCCATGCCGTCGAACAAGGCAGCAATGACCTCGCGCGGCGCGGTGTTGAGATTGACGGGCGTGGGGATGGGCAAGAGGGTCAGCAGCGGACTCAGGCGCTCGATGGTGTCGGCACTCAGGCCGAACCAAGCGAGCTGGGCGATGTTCTTCGGCTGCAAGGGTATCTCGGCTTTATCTCCGCTTGATGACGGACCTTCAGATTCGGCCTTGACGGCATAGGCGCTGCGCAGCTTGCTGATGATCAGGGCCGCCGTGCCAGGCGCCGCACCGGCGCTGATGACCAAGCGTTCCAGGACTTTTTGCTCCAAGGGCGGCACCACCTTGCCGCTGAGCAGGTGACGAAGGTTGTAGCGAGACTGGGCGTCTTGCAGGCTGCCGGACAAAAAGGCCTCCGGACCGTCGTCAGCATTGTTTTTGTCGGCAGCTAAAAAGGTCGAAAGGCGGGCCTCGGCAAGCGGCACGGACCAGACTTCACCCAGGTGATCGACGGCCTGCTCGCCCCGCCGCTGCGCGTCACGGTCGGCGCGTGCGTCTTCGCGCAGGATCAAACGGGCCCAATCCAGCGAGCCTTGCAAAATCCAGCTGGCCTGGGCGCGAGCACGCTCGGCCGCCTCGATTTGCACCGCGCGGTACTGGCGCCAGACCATGGCCGAGGCCAGCGTCGCGACCAGGGTGACGATGATCATCGCGGTCAGTAAGGCCGCACCTTGCTGGGATCTAAACCGCCGCTTCATGGCTGCGGCCTCAGTTCAACCTGGCGCGTCAAGGGCCCGCCAAAGCCGCTGCCCGGGCCGAATTGGATCAGCATGCGAATGCCGCTGGGTAGGGCCTGGCGGGGCTTTTCCGGCGGGGCCGCGCCCGATGCGCCGGACGCAGGCGGCAGCGGCGGGGCAGTCTCGTCGTTGCCGCTGGACAGGCAATTGCTCCAGCTATTGCCCCGGTAGCAGTAGAGCTGCCAGCCTGAGACGCCTTCCAGCGCGCGCAACTGGCCCGCATCTTGGGCCAGCAACTGCGCGCCGCGCTTGAAATTCTCTTCCAAGGGGCCCACCGTTTGCACGGGTTTGCTTTCCCAGCGATTCAGAGCGCCGCCGCGCACCGTCCAGACGACGACTTGGATGCCTTGCGGGTGCTGGCGCGTCAGGCGCAGGCTGGCACCGTCAAAATTCAAGGCATCGACGCTGCCGCTGTCTTGAATCGAGCGGAGATCCTGTTCCCACTGAGCCAAGACGGTTTGAAGGCGTGCGCTTTGATCGAGGTTGGTTTGCGCGATCTCGCGGCTCTTGATCAAGGCATCAAGACCGCGCCACGCCATCATGGCCAGGGTGGACATCACGACCAGGGCGACCAGCACCTCGATCAAGGTAAAACCTCGGGCCCGCTGCATATCAGTAGCGGCCCATGATGGTCGAGATCAGCAGCAGTTGATTGCCGGCCTCGTCACGAATGGCGGCATCGACACGGCGAAAGCTCGGGTTAGGCGTTGGGCGCACGGTGACCTGGCCTTTGTAGCTTTCGCCGAATTGTTCGCAGGCGAAATCGCTGTCGCCGACGCTGGGGAATTGTTTGGACAGCCGCAGCTCGGTCAGCTGATTTTCGGCGCACCACTGCGCCGCGCTGATGGTGCGCAAGCGCCCAGCGTTCAAGGTCAAAGCGCCGGCAGCCTTGACGCCGGCGGTCAATGCAATCGCCACGATCACCAGCGCGACCAAGACTTCTATCAAAGTAAAACCGCGCACTGGCTTCATGGCGTTGGTGCTGGGGCCACTTCGAACGCCGACAAGCCATCGGTCGCCAAGACGATCTGCTGAGTGCCCAGGCTGAGCTGCAGGCGCTGCGCGCCAATCATCGGCTCCGGGCCTAGGTTGATGACGTTCGCCCCGGCAATCTGCACGGCGACCGGCTCACCGAGCCAGCGCTGCGGCAATATGATCCGTTTGGGCAGACCGAGGAACTGGAAGTCGTCGCCAGTGTCTTTTTTGCTCGGCGCCCATTGCACAGGCAGCCCAGCGGCGCGGCTTTCGGCGCGGGCGGTTTCGAACAAGGCGGTCAGGCGCTCCGCCTCGCGCTCCAACTGGGCGGCGGCCGGGTCGCGCAAAGACAGGCTGACGGTGGCCGTCGCGATCGCGATCAAGGCCACGACCACCAAAAGCTCGATCAGAGTGAAGCCATGAGCCCCAAGGCGACGGCCGGCTGCGATCACAGAGTCACTGCCCAGAGCGGCACAACACTTATTGCCAAGAACCGATGTCGGCGTCATTGCCCTCGCCACCGGCGCGGCCATCGGCACCGAAGCTGTAGACATCGATCTCACCCTTGATGCCGGGGTTGGCATATTGGTAGGGCTGCTTCCACGGATCCAGCGGCAGCTTCTCGACATAAGGCTTCCAGTTCGGCGGCGGCGTGCCGGCGGTGGGCTTGCGCACCAAGGCCTCCAGGCCTTGCTCGGCGCTGGGGTAACGTTGGTTGTCGAGCTTGTACAGCTTCAAGGCCTGCATCAGATTGTTGACGTCGGTGCGGGCGGCGGTGACGCGGGCCTCGTCGGCACGGTCCAGCACATTGGGCACCACCAGCGCTGCCAGCACGCCGATGATGACCAGTACGACCAGCAATTCGATCAGGGTGAAACCGGCGCTGCGGCGGAGGTTTCGGCGGCGCGGGATTGAAGGCAGCGTTGCTTGGATATGCATTTGAGCGTGAGCTTGTTGTGGCGAAGATGAAGCGAATGAAACCCACCTGATGAGTGGGCCAGCGGATGAATCATAATCTGCTCATGCTTGCACGAATGATTGCTTTTTTGGTGTGGGGTTTGCTCGCCTGTAGCGGCGGCTATTGGTTGATCCAATTGCTGGCCAGACCCATTCAAGTGCCGGCTCAGGCTCAACCGGCGCTGGAGCAGCGTGCGGGCCAAGCCGATTTGACCCGCTTGTTCGGCGCGGCAGCGGCTGTGGCGGCCGAGGCGGCGCCGGCCGTTGAGAGCCGTTTCAAACTGCTGGGCGTGGTGGCGCCTAAAAATGCCGGTGCGAGTCAGGCTGGCGGTGAAGGTGTGGCCTTGATCGCCGTCGACGGCGTGGCCCGTACTGTCCGCGTTGGTGCCTTGGTGGACGGCAATCTGCAACTCTTGTATGTGGACGGGCGCTCGGCCAGTTTGGGTGAGGCGGGTGTGGTCAGCATGACCCTGCAGATCGCACCGCTGGCTGCTGCCGCGACCGGTGCTTTGCCTGCTGCTCAGCCCTCACCGGTGGTGCTGGGCTCCTACGCGCCGCCGCCCCTGGCGCCAGCACAAGCGCCGCTCGAGAGCCAGCCTCGGCCTTTGCATGATCCGGCCGGGCCGTCCTCTACACATTAAGCATTCAGCTCATTTAAGTCGGTCAGCAGGGCCGCTGCGCTGCGAATCATTGGCCAGGCCAAGGCCGCGCCGGTGCCGTCGGCACTGTCCATACCGAGTTCCAGCAAGGCCGAGGCATGAAACATGGCCAGCGCCTCATCCAAACCACGGCGCCCATGGCTGCGGCAAAAGACCGCGTAGTCGGTCACCGGAGGCGCAATCTTGGCGGCAATTTTCAAGGCCGCGCAGGCGGTCATGCCGTCGACGATGATCAGGCTGCGCTTAGACGCGGCGACCAGCATCGCGCCCACCATCACGGCGGTCTCGAAGCCACCAAAGGCCGCCAAGACCTCCATGGGGTCGTTGACATTGCGGTGTCGGGCCTGCGCCGCCTGCAAGACGTTCAGCAAATGGGCAAGGTTGTCCTGGCGCATATCGGGGCCAGAGATGACAAAGTCTCGCAAGGGGCAGTCCATCAAGCGCGCCAAGACCAGCGACGAGCTCTCGTCCGAGCCTTGGCCCATGCCAGCACAGGCCAGCACATTGCCGGTGAGCTTGTCGGCAATCTCCATGCCGACGCGCACACCTGCATGGGCTTGCTCCAGGCTCATGGCGGCCGTGACCCGCGCATTGCGGGTGCCGTGAGCGATCTTTCGCGCCAGCAGTCTTGCGTGCGGTGCCAGCGCTTCCGCGATACCGCAATCGACCAGCACCAACTGCAAGCCCTGCAGGCGCGCAAAGACGGCCAGTGGCAGGCGGTTTTGCAGGGCCAGCAGAGCTTGCTCGCGTGTGCTGCGGCCCCATTGGCTGCCAATGCCGTCGACCGCCAACCCATGGTCGGCAGCAAAGAGCGTCAAGGCCGGGTCGCGAAAGCGCGGCGTGAGGGAGTTCTGAATCAGTCCGAGTCGCACCGCCAGCGGCTCCAACTCGCCCAGCCCGCCGGCAATTTCCCCATGTCGATCAACCTGGTCTCGCAGTGCCTTTTCCAGTGCTGGATTGGCCGTCGGACTGATCAGAGACTGTTGAATGGGCATTGACGGTCGGGCGCGCTGCAAATGAGGAGGCTGGATTTTGAGGGCGGGGCCGCGTTTTGCGCATCCGCACTTGCCCCTGTCCGCGCTGAAGCTTTATCCCAGGAATTGCTTGTAGACAGGGTTGTTGGACTCGTCCACAAAGGGGTAGTTCAAGGAGTCCAAAAATGCGCGCAGTGCGGTGTTGTCGCCGCGCGGAACCTGGATGCCGACCAAGATGCGACCGTAGTCGGCGCCCTGGTTGCGGTAGTGAAACAGGCTGATGTTCCAGTCTGGGTGCATGGAACTCAAAAAGCGCATCAAGGCGCCGGGCCGTTCCGGAAATATGAAGCGGTACAGGCGCTCGTTGCGGGCCAACTCGGAGCGGCCGCCGACCATATGGCGAATATGCAGCTTGGCCAACTCATCGTCGCTCAGGTCCAGTGTCTCGAAGCCATGTTTGGCGAAGGTCTTGGCCAGCTTCAAGGACTCTTCACGCTTCTGGGTGGCGATGCCGACAAAGATATGGGCCTTGTTGGCGTCCGAAATGCGGTAATTGAATTCGGTCACGCTGCGTGGGCCCAGCAGCTCGCAAAAGCGTTTGAAACTGCCGCGCTCCTCTGGGATGGTGATGGCGAACAGCGCCTCGCGGTGCTCGCCCACCTCGGCACGCTCGGCCACAAAGCGCAGGCGGTCGAAGTTCATATTGGCGCCGCAGGTGATGGCGACGAAGGTCTGGCCCTTGCAGCCATACTCGGCCACATACTGCTTGATGGCCGCGACGCCCAAGGCGCCGGCCGGCTCCAAAATGCTGCGGGTGTCTTCAAAGACATCCTTGATAGCGGCACATACCGCGTCGGTCTCCACCAGCACAAAGTCGTCCACCAACTCGCGAGTGATGCGGAAGGTTTCTTCGCCCACCAGTTTGACGGCCGTGCCGTCGGAGAAGAGACCCACATCCGCGAGCGTGACGCGCTTGCCGGCCTTGACCGAGCGCACCATGGCGTCTGAGTCTTTGGTCTGTACGCCTATGACCTTGATTTCGGGGCGCAGCGCCTTGATGTAGGCCGCGACCCCCGAAATCAGCCCGCCACCACCAATGGCAACAAAAACCGCGTCAATCGGGCCTTGATGCTGGCGCAAGATCTCCATCGCCACCGTGCCCTGACCCGCAATCACATCGGGGTCATCGAAGGGGTGTACAAAAGTCAGCCCTTGCTCGCGCTCGAGCTCCAGCGCGCGCCCGTAGGCATCGGTGAAACTGTCGCCATGCAAAACGACTTCACCGCCAAAGGACAAGACTGCATCAATCTTGACCTTGGGCGTCGTGACCGGCATCACGATGACTGCGCGGCAGCCGAGCTTTTTCGCCGACAACGCCACACCCTGCGCATGGTTGCCGGCGGAGGCGCAGATCACGCCTTTGGCCAGGCTTCCGGCGCTCAGGTTCACCATCTTGTTGTAGGCGCCGCGCAGCTTGAAGCTGAAGACCGGTTGCTCGTCTTCGCGCTTTAAAAAGACCTTGTTACCCAAGCGTTTGGACAGGCTTTTGGCCGGTGACAGCGAGGTTTCGATGGCGACGTCATAGACGCGCGCGTTCAAAATCCGTTGCAAATAGCTGTTGTCGCTGGGAATCAATGCTGGCAGTGCGGACTTGCTAGCCTTGGTGGCCTTTGCGGGCCGAGGTCTTGCGGGGGAGGGGCCACCCATGAAATCTCCGATGCCAAACTATTGCGGTGCAGCATGATAAGCGAGCGCTCTCATCTCATTGCTGTCCAGTCGGGGCAAAAAAAAGCCCAAGCTTTTGCAAGCTTGGGCTGAATCCACCATGGAGGCGGTGGAGGAGACAATCGGTGCGAGGCAAGCAGTTCGGTATCACATCAGGATACCGATCGGAAAATACCGCTTAGAGACCACTTGCGGATTTCGCTCGGGTCTGATTTTAGCCGGAAGTTATGCTGCGCTGCAATATTTCCTGATGAATACTTGAGTCCCTGTGAAGAAACGCTGCCGCAGAGGCGGCAAAAAATGGAGAATTCGTATGGAGTGCACGATCAATTGGATGGGCGCAGGTGGTATGGCTTTTGTGGCCGAAACCGGCAGCGGTCACATGCTGGCGATGGACGGTGCGCCGGACGGCGGCGGTCGAAATTTGGCGCCTCGTCCCATGGAAACCGTGTTGGCCGGCACGGGCGGTTGCACCGCCTATGACGTGGTGTTGATCCTCAAACGCGGGCGCCATGATGTGACCGGTTGCCAAGTCAAACTGACTGCCGAACGGGCGCCGACCGAACCCAAGGTCTTTACCGCCATCCATATGCATTTCCTGGTGACTGGGCGCGGGCTCAAGCAAGATGTGGTGGAGCGCGCGGTAGCTCTGTCGCATGAAAAATACTGCTCGGCCAGCATCATGTTGGGCAAAACGGCGGCGATGACGACCTCGGTCGAGCTGATCGAAGGATGAGCTGCGGGGCTTGCTAAATGTAATGTGCGGTGCGGGTCATCACGCATGCCGCCAAACGCATCAGTTTGCCCAGCGGGGCCGACAAGGGGCGCGCACCGGCGTCCAGGGCTTCTGCGGCGTGGCGGGCCTCTTCCTCTTTCATTTGAGTAACGATGGCGCGCGAGCGCAGGTCATTGAGTGGCAGGCGTTCGAGGTGAGTGGCCAGATGCTGCTCCACCTGGCGTTCGGTTTCGACCACAAACCCCAAACTGTTGCGGTCGCCGGCCAGGCCCGCCAAGCTGCCAATCGCAAAGGCGCCGCCGTACCACAGCGGGCTCAAACGACTGGTGTGGCTGCCCAATTCATCAATGCGTTGCTGCGTCCATGCGAGGTGATCCAACTCTTCTTTGGCGGCTTGGGCAAAGTGGGCGCGTAAATCAGGGTCGCGTGTCAGCAGCGCTTGCGACTGATACAGCGCCTGCGCGCAAATCTCACCCACATGATTGACCCGCATCAGCGCTGCGGCGAGTTGCACTTCAGCGGGGCTCAAGGCGGACTCGTCGACAATGGATTTCGCAGGGGAGGCACGCGCGGCCGGTGGTTTGCCGAATACAGTCCTCAGCCCATGGTCGGCGCTGGCCAGTAGCAGGTCCAGTTTTGAGAGCTTGATGCGAGAGGTCATGGGTGTTGGTGGGGGGGGGCGAAGAAGCGGGTCTAAAGCCCGCAGTCTACGGGGCGCTCGGTCAAAACCACCGAATGTGACGATGTTGTGATGCCTGTTTTTTGTTGTGAGTCAACAACGCAAACCCTAGTTTTATCGGCCCTGTTGTCGAAAAGTGGCATTCATCTGGTGCAATACGGCAACTTCCGATGAAGGGAGTGGGTCCGGCGAGCGCTAAGTGGTGTTTGCAGATCGGCCCTTTTTGAACACTTAGGAGTATCGAATGAAGAAATCTATTGTTGCTTTGGCCGTACTCGGCTCGTTCGCTGGCGTCGCAGCTGCTCAATCGTCGGTGACCTTGTTCGGCGTGGTTGACGCTGCTATGCGTTACACCGATGCCAACGGCAAGAGCGTGTACAGCCTGGCTTCCGGTGGCAACACCACCAGCCGTTTCGGCGTGCGTGGCGTTGAAGACCTCGGCGGCGATCTGAAGGCTGGCTTCTGGCTGGAAGGCGCTGTTAACACTGACACCGGTGCAGCTGATTCCGCTTTCTGGGCTCGCCGCGCTACCGTCAGCCTGATCTCGGCCAGCATGGGCGAAGTGCGCCTGGGTCGTTTCAAGACCATCACCAAGATCACTGTTGAAGATTTCGATCCTGTCAGCGCCACTGGCCTGGGTTCGGTCTACAACCTGTACAGCACGCTGGGCGCGACTGGCCTGAACACAAGCCGCACCGACAACCAAGTGTCGTACTCCGCTCCAGCTAATCTGGGTGGTTTCTACGGCACGCTGGAAGCTTCGGCCGGCGAAGGCACGAATGAGTTGAACAAGAGCGTTGGTGGCCGCGTGGGCTACAAGGCTGGCGCGTTCAATGTGGCTGCTGCCTACACTGAGTTCGGCACCAACACGAAGTTCAAGTTCATGAGCTTGGGCGGTTCGTATGACTTCGGCATGGCCAAGGTCAGCGGTCTGTACTCGACCAACGAGTTTGGTGAGCACAGCCAAGACCTGTACACCATCGCCGTGACTGCACCTATCGGTGCCGGCTCGGTCTGGGCTTCGTACACCGACGCCAGCTACAGCAAGAGCAATGCCAAGACTGTTGCCGTTGCTGGTGACTCTTCGCAGCTGGCTGCTGGCTATGTGCACAACCTGTCCAAGCGCACTGCGCTGTACACGACCGTGTCTTACATCGACAACAAGGCCGGTGCTAGCTTCGGTGTCAACGGTACTGGCGCCAGTGCTAACCCTGCAGTCGTCAAGGACGGCCGTTCCGGCGGTGTCGACGTCGGCGTGCGTCACAGCTTCTAAGCAATACGGCTGATGGGCTTTCGGGCCTGTTGACCAGCAAGCCGCCTTCGGGCGGCTTTTTTGTGTCCGGTAGCAAAGCAAGTCACATGGGTGACAGGGTTAGCGCCTGTGGGTGTCGAGCAACACAGCCCCCTATGAGTCGATTGAATACTTCAAAATCAAGTCATTCGAATTTGATAACAGGAGACATCCATGAAGAAGACCTATCTCGCCCTCAGCTTGTTGGCTGCCAGCACTTCCGCCGCTTGGGCGCAGTCCAGCAGCGTGACGCTGTACGGCATCGTCGACGCCGGTGTGACTTACACCTCGGGTGTGCGTGGCGGCAATGTCACGCAGGTGGTCAGCGGCATCATGGACGGCTCCCGCCTGGGCGTGCGCGGCACCGAAGATCTGGGTGGCGGTTTTAGCGCCGGCTTCACCTTGGAAAATCGCCTTGAGGCCGACACCGGCGGAACCAGCAACCGCCCTGTCAGCGGTGGACAGCTGCCCGATCGCTTGAGTCAGGCCAAGCTGCTGGGCTTGCCGGCGGCATTGCAGCCCATTGTGAACGGCGTCGCTGCGAATCTCGGTAATAGCTTTGGCGTCAACGTCGCCAACAACTTCTGGGATCGGCAGGCCTTTGTTCGCCTGGTGACGCCGGTCGGTGCGGTATCCGCTGGCCGCCAGTACACGCCCGCTTATTTGATGCAGGCCGAGTTTGACATCATGCAAACCCAGTCCAGCCTGGCGGCGGGTCAAGTGGCCAGCTTCCCACCTGCGATCGACATCCGCCAGAGCAACTCGGTGCAATACGGCATTCAAACGGGCGGATTCACCGCGGCTGCCATGGTTGCTGCCGGAGAAGGGTCTGCTGCGCAGGGCCATTTCATGGGCCTGCTGAGCTACTACCGCTCGGATGCTTTCACCGTGGGTTTTGGCTATCAAGAGCGTGAAAACGAAAACGGCCAGAAGTCGCTGAAAAATCTTGTCGTCGGCGCATCTGCAGCATTGGGCCCGGGCAAGCTGAGCGCGATGTACATCACCGCCAAGGATGACAATCCTTCCGGCTTGGGTGGCATCCGCGCGTCTTTGCTGGCAAGTCCGTCCACGGCGCCTTTTGCCGGTTTGGTGTCGAATGCCTATATCAATGCCTTGAAGCAAGACTCGGTGTTGATGCACATTGGTTACAAGATGACGATGGGCGCGAATACCTTCTACACGGCGTATTCGAAGCTTGACGACAAGACGAAATCCAATGCCGATACCCAGTCTTACGGGGTTGCTTACACCTACTCCTTCTCCAAGCGCACCGATGTCAATATGGTGCTGACTCACTTCGACAATACCGGTCTGGGCCAGATGGCTCCTGGTGGCGCTGGCTTCTTGGGCGGCGTGACCACCAGTGCCGGTACCGATTCCAACAGCTTCGGCGTCGGCTTGCGTCACCGCTTCTGATCGTTTTTATCGCTGTATTTCGGGCGCGCTCAAGATGAGCGGCCTGTCTTGAAAAAGGGTCGCAGAGCGACCCTTTTCTTTTTTTAGGCAGATTTTTGGGGCGATCCCGGCCTTCGTATACTGTGCAAATGCCTGAGCAAAGCCCGCCGTCACCCTTATCGCTGAGGTCTTTTGGCCTATTGCTTGCCGCAGTCGGAATACTTCTGGCTTGTGCCTCGCCTGCGCCTCCACACATCAAGCCAATCGAGGCCTACGCTCCAGTCGAATCCATGCCGGAGGCGCTGGTGGATTGGTCGGCTAAAGAGTTGCCGGGCAAGCGCGTCACGCAGTATTCCTTGGCCAAGCGGGGTGGACAGGATTGTGTGTTGGCACAGGCCGCCGAATCCGTCAGCCTGTGGCGCCGTGAGCTGAAGATCGAACCCGAGCAGCTCGAGGCGGTGCAATTCGATTGGTGGATACATGCACTGGACGCGCGCTCATCGGTCCAAGAGGCTGACACCGATGACGCGCCGGCGCGCCTGCTTTTGGGCTTTGCTGGCGATGAAGGCAGCTTGTCCTTGCGTAACCGCATGCAGTTCGAGTTGGTGCAGACCCTGACCGGTGAGGCGCCTCCGTTTGCGACGCTGATGTATGTATGGGATGCCCATGCCGCGCCGGAGACGGTGCTGATCAGCACGCGCAGCGACCGCGTTCGAAAGATTGTCGTCGGCTCCGGCGAGGGTGGGCGAGGAACTTGGCAACGTCTGCGGCGCAATGTGCGTGCCGACTATATGAAGGCTTTTGGCGAGGAGCCCGGTCGGCTCACCTCAATGGCTATGATGACCGACGGCGACAATACACGCAGTCGCGCCGAAGCCTGTTACGGCAATATTCTGTTGCTGGATGCCCATCAGCAGGCGCTCAAGGGGAGCTTGCAATTTTGATCTCACGCAGGCTCATTAGACTGCTCTAAGGGCTTACCCGTTTGTGGCGAGGTACGCTCTTCGCCATCATGTGGTAGCTTTTCCTTTGCGCCGGTTTTAAAGCCGGCGCACGCTTGGCTCTACTCCTATAGTCTTCTTGGCCGCCCGCGATTGCGTCGCTCGTCGGGCAGCCACCGGTCCATGCACAACCCATGCTAGTTTTCATTCTCAGACGCCTTGCCCAAGCCATCATTGTGATGTTGACGGTGGCTTTTATCGCCTTCATGTTGTTTCAGTATGTGGGCGACCCGGTGACTAATTTACTCGGGCAAGACGCGACCGAGGAACAGCGCGTGGCCCTGCGCCATGACCTCGGTCTCGACGCGCCGTTCCCGGTCCAGTTCGCCCGCTTCATCGGCAATGCGCTGCAGGGCGAGTTCGGGCTCAGCCTTCGTCAGGGTCGCAAGGTCTCCAGCTTGATCGTCGAGCGTTTCCCTGCAACCTTGGAGTTATCGATGGTGGCCGGTCTGATTGCACTTGGCGTAGGCATTCCGCTGGGCGTTTATGCGGCCCTAAGGCGTGGCCGGGCCAGCTCGCAGTTGCTGATGATGTTCTCGCTTTTGGGCGTTTCGCTGCCGACCTTTTTGATCGGCATCTTGCTGATCCTGGTCTTCGCGGTCTGGCTGAAATGGTTGCCCAGCTTCGGGCGCGGTGACGTGACCGCGTTCGGCACTTGGACCACCGGCCTGCTGACCGCTGACGGCCTGCGTCACGTCTTGCTGCCGGCGATCACGCTGTCGGTGTTTCAGCTGACCTTGATCATGCGTTTGGTCCGTGCGGAGATGTTGGAGGTACTGCGCACCGACTACATCAAGTTCGCGCGGGCACGCGGCTTGAGCAATCGCAGTGTCTACTTCGGCCATGCGCTGAAGAACACCTTGGTGCCGGTGATCACCATCACGGGCCTGCAGCTCGGCTCCTTGATTGCTTTCGCCATCATCACCGAGACCGTGTTCCAGTGGCCGGGCATGGGGCTGCTCTTCATTCAGGCGGTGCAGTTCGCCGACATCCCGGTGATGGCGGCCTATCTGTGCCTGATCTCCTTCATTTTCGTGACCATCAACCTGCTGGTTGACTTGCTCTATTTCGCGGTCGACCCGCGTTTGCGTGTCGAAGGCAAGGCGCATTGATGATGTCACCCGCCAAACCCCGTCTTCTTGCCGAGTTTCTTCACGCATGAGTTCTCTTTCTTCGACTGCTGCGCCGGGTGCGCTGAGCCGTTTTTTTGCAGGCGACGTCTGGCATTCTTTCCGCTCGTCGCCGGTGGCGATGATGGCGGCGGTGATTGCCTTTGTTTGCATTTTCTGTGCGCTGTTTGCGGAATTCATTGCCCCGCACAACCCCTTTGATTTGGCTTCGCTGGAATTGATGGATGCGCGCCTGCCACCCGCTTGGATGGAAGGCGGCAGCAGCAAATACCTGCTCGGCACCGATGATCAGGGGCGCGATTTGCTCTCGGCGCTGATGTATGGCGCGCGCATCTCTCTGTTCGTCGGCTTTGCCTCGGTGCTGCTGTCGATGACGATTGGCGTTGGCTTGGGTCTGCTGTCGGGCTTTGTGGGCGGCAAGGTCGATGCCTTCATCATGCGCATCTGCGATGTGATGCTGTCCTTTCCGTCCATCTTGATCGCCTTGCTGATCGACGGCGTCGGCCGCGCGATGTTCCCGAACGCGCATGACAGCTTGGCTTTTTTGGTCCTGATTCTGGCGATCTCGTTGACCGGTTGGGTGCAGTACGCGCGCACGGTGCGAGGCACGACCATGGTGGAGCGCAACAAGGAATATGTGCAGGCGGCCCGCGTGATCGGCGTGGCGCCTGGGCGCATCATGCGCCGCCATGTCTTGCCCAATGTCCTGGGCCCGGTGCTGGTGTTGGCGACCATTCAAGTGGCGGCCGCCATCATCACCGAGGCTACGCTGTCATTTCTCGGTGTCGGTGTGCCACCGACCAGCCCCTCGCTGGGGACCTTGATCCGCGTTGGCAATGACTTCTTGTTCTCGGGCGAATGGTGGATCACCATCTGGCCCGGCGCCATGCTGGTGCTGATCGCGCTGAGCGTGAACCTGCTTGGCGACTGGCTGCGCGATGCGCTCAACCCTCGCCTGCGTTGATAGATAACTCCTTCCCTCATGACCCAAGCTCTTCTTGAAGTCCGCCATCTGCGGGTCGAATTCCCCACCCGCCACGGCACTTTGCTGGCGCTGGATGACATCAGTTTCGATATTGCGCCGGGCGAGATCCTGGGCGTGGTGGGGGAGTCCGGTGCGGGCAAGTCACTGACCGGCGCGGCCATCATCGGCCTGCTCGACCCACCTGGCCGTATCGCCTCGGGCGAGATCCTGCTTGAAGGCCGGCGCATCGACAACTTGCCTTACGACGAGATGCGCAAGATCCGTGGCCGCCAGATCGGTGCCATTTTTCAGGACCCGCTGACCTCGCTGAATCCGCTCTACACGGTCGGGCGTCAGCTGATCGAAACCATCACCACGCACTTGAACTTGAGTGAAGCGCAGGCGCGCAAACGTGCCATCGAGCTGCTGGAGCAAACCGGTATACCTGCGGCGGAAGCGCGCATCGACCAGTACCCGCATCAGTTCTCGGGCGGCATGCGTCAGCGGGTGGTGATCGCGCTGGCGCTGGCCGGCAGCCCGAAGTTGATCGTCGCGGATGAGCCGACCACCGCCCTGGACGTATCCATCCAGGCACAGATCATTGCTCTGCTCAAACGCGTCTGCAAAGAGCAGGGCGCAGCGGTGATGCTGGTCACGCACGATATGGGCGTGATCGCCGAGACTTGCGACCGGGTGGCCGTGCTCTATGCCGGCCGGGTCGCCGAAATCGGGCCGGTGCACAGTGTCATCCATAAGCCTGCCCACCCCTATACCGCCGGCCTGATGGGTGCCATCCCTGTGATGGACGAGGACCGCGAGCGCTTGTTGCAGATTGACGGCGCGATGCCGCGCCTGAACGCGATTCCAAAGGGCTGCGCCTACAACCCGCGTTGTCCGCAGGTGTTCGATCGCTGCCGGGTCGAACGGCCGGAGCTGACTATCGTTGGTGACACCGGTGCCGCTTGCTGGCTGCACAGCGCAACTCAAGGAGTAGCAGTATGAGCGCGCCCTTGGTTGAGGTGAAGGACCTGGCGAAGATTTTCGATGTTTCGCCGCCCTGGTTGAACCGCGTGATCGAGCGCAAGCCCCGCCAGTTTGTGCATGCGGTGGACGGCATCAGCTTCAGCATCGAGCGCGGCAAGACGCTGGCCCTGGTGGGTGAGTCGGGCTGCGGCAAGAGCACGGTGGCGCGGCTGCTGGTGGGCTTGTATGAGCCGACCCGAGGCACGGTGGTGTTTGACGGCATTGATACCGCTAAGACGCTGGCCTCAAGCGGTGCCCTGGCCCTGCGCCGGCGCATGCAGATGATTTTCCAGGACCCTTACGCGTCTTTGAATCCGCGCTGGAAGGTTCAAGACATCGTGGCCGAGCCGCTGCGTGAGCATGGCTTGGTGGCGGGCTTGGAGGCGCAGCGAGCGCGGGTCGGCGAACTGCTGACTTCGGTCGGTTTGTCGCCACTGGACCGCGAGAAGTTCCCGCATCAATTCTCCGGTGGTCAGCGGCAGCGCATTTCGATCGCGCGCGCGCTGGCGACGCAGCCCGAGTTCTTGGTCTGCGATGAGCCGACTTCGGCGCTCGACGTGTCGGTGCAGGCGCAGGTGCTCAACATCATGAAGGACTTGCAGCGCAGCAATGGGCTGACTTATCTCTTCATCTCGCACAATCTGGCGGTGGTGCGGCATGTGGCGGATCAGGTCGGCGTGATGTATCTCGGCCGCTTGGTCGAGTTGGCCGACAAGGCCGAGCTATTCGCTCGGCCGCGACATCCCTACACGCGCATGTTGCTGGATGCGATTCCCGACATCCATATGACGGGCCGGGCGCGCACGCCGGTACAGGGCGAAGTGCCCAATCCGCTCAATCCGCCGAGTGGCTGCAGTTTTCACCCGCGCTGCCCGCTGGCGACCGAGCGCTGCAAGCTAGAGCGCCCGCTGATGCGTCAGTTCAAGGGTGTGTCGGTCGCTTGCCACGAGGCCAGCGCTTAAGCCTTCTTCAAGGCTTTGCCGGGCTGGCCGCTGCCGAGGCCGCCGGCGCCGGCTCGGGCAGGCGCAGCGGGCCCTTTTGACCGCAGCCCTGTAGCAAGGCCGAACATGCCAGCAGAGTCAGCAGCAGGGCGGCCGGCTGGCGTCGTTTTGACCCTGTACGCGCAACGGCCAAGTTTGGCGGGAATACACTGACCAGCATCTTGTACGTTTTCATCATTGCGGAAGTTTATCGCCCATGTCTGCTCCTACCCCATCAACGCCTCCGGCCACGCCACTGACTGACGTCGAGTACCTTGCCAAAACGCGGGCGATGCTGGATCACATTGAGGCCAAAATTGACGAATGGCTGGACAGTGATGTGATCGATATCGATAGTCATCGCAGCGGTGGTTTGCTGGAGTTGAGTCTGCCGGGCGGCAGCAAGATCATTCTCAACACCCAGGCCCCCTTGCAGGAACTGTGGATGGCCGCACGCGCGGGCGGCTTCCACTTTCGCTTTGTGGACGGGCTGTGGCTGGACACCAAAACCGGCGCCGAGTTTCTCAGCATGCTTGCCGCCCAGGCCAGCGCCCAAGGCGGTAAGCCGCTGAACTTCAGCGTTTGAACATATCGAGAATGCTTTTCTTCTCGTCTTCGCCGGCTGCTTTGGGTAGGTGAGCCTCGTCGTCACTGAGTGCAGGCACGCCATCTTTGCCGCTGAATTCGTCGAAGTACCACTCGCCGTTGACGTTCAACACACCTTCGGGCGCCGAGGGTTCTGAAACCGCCACGCCGCGCAGCGCAAAGCCCATGTATTCGATCCAGATCGGCAGCGACAAGCCGCCGCCGGTCTCGCGGTCACCTAGCTTGCGTGGCTGGTCGTAGCCAATCCAGACCACCGCCACCACTTCTTTTTGGTAGCCGGCAAACCAGGCGTCCATCGAGTCATTGGTGGTGCCGGTTTTGCCATAGATGTCTGGGCGCTTGAGCTGCGCCTGCGCCTTGGCGGCGGTGCCGCTGCGCGTCACTTCTTGCAGCAAGCTGGTCATCAAGAAGGCGTTTCTTGCTTCAATCGCCCGCGACTCTTCGCCCAGTTGGGTGGGCGGCGCCTCGAACAGCACCCGGCCCTTGTTGTCCGTCAACTTGGCGATCAGTTGCGGCGCGACCCGGTAGCCGCCGTTGGCGAACACCGCATAGCCCTGCGCCATCTGCATCGGTGTGACCGAGCCCGCTCCGAGCGCCATCGTCAAATAGGCCGGGTGCTTCTCTGCCTCGAAACCAAAGCGAGTCAGCCATTGCTGGGCAAAGCCGACGCCGATCGAATTGAGGATGCGGATCGAGACCATGTTCTTGGACTTGGCCAGGGCCCGGCGCAAGGGCATGGCGCCCTCGAAGGTGCCGTCATAGTTCTTCGGTTCCCAAGGCTGGCTGCCGGTGGTGGACGCGCTGAAAAACAGCGGCGCGTCGTTGACCACGGTGCTTGGCGTGAAGCCTTTTTCCAGCGCTGCGGAATAGATGAAGGGCTTGAAGCTGGAGCCGGGTTGGCGCCAGGCCTGCGTCACATGGTTGAATTTGTTCTTGGCGTAGTCGAAACCTCCGACCATCGCGCGGATGCGTCCGTCGCGCGGGTCCATGGCAACAAAGGCGCCTTCAACCTCGGGCAATTGCGTGATCGTCCATTCATCCTTGCCGCCTTTGGTGGACTTGATGACGCGAATCACGGCGCCGCGGCGAATGCGGGTCTTGGGGTTGCCTTTGTCGCTTAAGCCCGAGGTCGCGGGTTTGAGGCCTTCACCGCTCAGCGTCAGGGTTTCGCCACTTTGCAGCGCTGCAACGACCTTGCGGGGGTCGGCTTCAAGCACCACAGCGGCCAACAACTCGTCATTGGCCGGATGGTCCGCCAAGGCTTCGGCGACACGCACGTCGAGGGCCTTGGGGTCTTTGGGCAGATCAATATAGGCTTCGGGTCCACGGTAGACTTGGCGGCGCTCGAAATCCATGATGCCGCGGCGCAGCGCCCGGTAAGCAGCTGTCTGTTCGTCTGAGCGCAGAGTCAAGTAGACGTTCAAGCCGCGCGTGTAAGCCTCGTCACCGTACTGGTTGAACATCAACATGCGCGCGGCCTCGGCGACATACTCAGCATGCTGCGGCGATTCACTGATCGGCTTAAAGACCAGTTTTTCGGCCTTGGCAGCGTCGCGTTGCTCTTCGGTGATGAAGCCGTTCTCCAGCATCCGCTCGATGATGTATTGCTGGCGGATGGTGGCGCGCTTGAGGTTGTTGATTGGGTTGTAGGCGGACGGCGCCTTGGGAAGCCCGGCCAACATCGCGGCTTCCGCGACCGAGATGTCGCGCAGCGGCTTGCCGAAATAGACCTCGCTGGCTGCAGCGAAACCGTAGGCCCGGTGCCCCAGAAAAATCTGGTTCATATAGATCTCGAGAATCTCATCCTTGCTGAGCGCGTTCTCGATTTTCAGCGACAGCAAAATCTCGTAGATCTTGCGGGTCAAGGTCTTCTCGGTCGAGAGATAGAAATTGCGCGCCACCTGCATCGTGATCGTCGATGCGCCCTGGCTGCGCGACTCGCCAAAATTTGCCATTCCGGCGCGAATGACGCCCAGATAGTCGACGCCGCCATGCTGATAAAAGCGCGCGTCCTCAATCGCCAGCACGGCATCCTGCATGCGCTTGGGAATCTCTTTGATGGTCAGGAAGTTGCGGCGCTCCTCGCCAAACTCCCCCAGCAAAACGCCGTCGCGGGACAAGATGCGCATGGGCAGCTTGGGCCGGTAGTCGGTCAAGCCGCTGATGTCGGGAAGGTTCGGGTAGGCCATCGCCAGCGCCAGGGCGATCAGCAGCAGCCCCGAAAACACGGCGGCCAGCGTCAAACCAATCAGCCAAGAAACCGTGCGGCCAAGGACGGACAAGGCGGTGCGCCGGTGTACGGGTGGAGTCTCGGACGTGGAAGTTCGAGGGGCAGTCTTTTTGGCTTCGCTCATGGGCCTCCGCATTGGGTCGGCGGATTATAGAAAGCTCGCCCGGCAGTTCCCTGCAGCTCGGTGAAATGTCGGTGCGAATGGGTCGATTTGCTGTTGTTTTGCTCAAGCTCTCGTTTCCCCCGCTTTTTCGGCCCTTCAGGCCGGCCGGAAGGCGTGTATGTTTCGCAACGTGGCGTTACTTGCTGTGACCTTGTTTCCGTAGGGCTCCAAGGTCTTTGCTGCTAGCATTCAAATAACTTATTAATAGTCCGGCGATAAACGTTGGGGGATTCACGTCGTGGGAATACTTGACGTCTTGAAAGGCCGTAAACATCCGGCCATGATTGGCCTCGATATCAGTTCGTCCAGTGTCAAATTGGTCGAGTTGGGGCGCAACGCCAGCGGCGAAATGGTGCTGGAACGTTTTGCGACCGAGCCGTTCGAGAAAGGCTGGATTACCGACGGCCAGATCGAGAAATTCGATGAAGTGGCCGACGCGGTGCGCCGCGTCGTGGCCCGCAGTGGCAGCAAAACCCGCGATGCGGTGTTGGCGATGCCGCAGTCCGCCGTCATTACCAAGAAGATCATGTTGCCGGCCGGTTTACGTGATGAGGAGTTGGAGATTCAGGTTGAGGCCGAAGCCAACCAATACATTCCTTTCTCACTTGATGAGGTCAGTCTGGACTTTTGTGTGATCGGCCCCAGTCCTACCTCCGTCGGCGATGTTGAGGTCTTGATCGCGGCTTCACGCAAAGATCGGGTGCAAGACCGCCAAGGTCTGGCTGAGGCTGCGGGCCTGCGGCCGGTGATTCTGGATATCGAATCGCACGCTTCGCGCATGGCGATGGGCCGCTTGATTGCCAATCTGCCGAATGAAGGTAAAGATGCTTTGGTGGCTTTGTTTGAGATCGGCGCCGATACGACCAGCCTTAAGGTCTTGCGCGACGACGAAATGTTGTACGACCGTGACCAGGCTTTCGGCGGCTCGCAGCTGACGCAGCTGATTTCGCGTCAATATGGTTTTTCTTTCGAAGAAGCCGAGCAAAAGAAACTCAACAACGATTTGCCCGAGGACTTCAGCACGGCGGTTTTGAATCCCTTTGTTGATAGCCTCTCGCAAGAAATTGGCCGTGCCTTGCAGTATTTCTTCACCAGCACGCCTCACCATAAAGTGCATTACGTGATGCTGGCCGGCGGCACGGCGACGCTGTCGGGCTTGAAGGAGCGCGTCACCGAGTTGACGGGTTTCGCCTGCATGGTGGTCAATCCTTTTGAGAATATGGCGCTGGGTGCGCTGATTCGTGAACCTAAATTGCGCCGTGAAGCGCCGGCCTATTTGACGGCTTGCGGCTTGGCCATGCGGAGGTTCTTCCAGTGATTCTGATCAACCTGCTTCCTTACCGGGAAGAAAAGCGCAAACGTCGCAAGGCCGCGTTCTTTGTCGGGCTTGGTGTCGCAGCCGCAGTCGGCGCCGCCATCGTGGCTGCTGCCTATATGCTGGTGCAGCATATGACCTCGGAGCAGCAGCGCCGTAATGAGTTCTTGAGGGTGGAGATCGGTCGGCTTGACGATCAGATCAAAGATATTGCCAATTTACGCTCTGAGATCGAATCGCTAAAGTCTCGTCAACGGGCGGTCGAGGATTTGCAGACTGATCGCAATACGCCGGTGCAATTGTTGAACGAGTTGGCTCGCCACACGCCCGAGGGCGTTTACTTGACCTCGATTCGGCAAGCCGACAAGGTCGTCACCATCACCGGCATCGCGCAAACCAATGAGCGCGTGTCTGAGTTCTTGCGCAATACCTCGCGCAATTCAGAATGGCTGGATAAGCCTGAACTGGTCGAAATCAAGGTGGCGAATTTGAGTACCAACAGCCGCGATCAGAAGCGTTTGTACGATTTCTCGATGCGGGTTTCGATCAAGGAGCCGAACCGCGAAGCAGGTGGCAAGCCCGGTGCGCCAGGTTCGTCGGCTTCGGGTGCGGCAGGTATGTCGGCTGCAGCGAGCCCGCTCGCGCCCAACCAGTCCTGAGGCAAGCATGGCGACCAAGGCGTTTTCAGTGAAGTTCGAGCCCGGAGTCTGGTTCGAGGGCGTGGCCGATCAGTTTCGTGGCCTGAATACCAGCGAGCCGGGGCAATGGCCTTGGGCGCCGAAGCTGGCCGCGTTTGCGGCGGTGGCCGTGCTGGTGATGGTGCTGGGCTGGGTGTTTATGTTGGCGGATGTGCAGTCGGCGCTGGACGCCGAGCGTGAGCGCGAACCCGTCCTGCAGCAAGATTACAAAGGCAAGCTGGCCCAGGCGGTCAATTTGCCGGAATTGCGCAAGCAAAAAAGCCAGGTTGAGGAATATGTGACTCAGCTGGAAAAGCAATTGCCCGGCAAGGCCGAGATGGATGCGCTGCTTTCCGATATCAACCAGGCAGGCATTGGTCGCGGCCTGCAGTTCGAGTTGTTCCGCCCAGGCCAAGTGGTGGTGAAAGACTATTACGCCGAGTTGCCCATTGCGCTGCGGGTGTCCGGGCGCTACCACGACATCGGCGCTTTTGCTGCCGACGTTTCCAATTTGTCACGGATTGTGACCTTGCACAATTTGAACGTTTTGGCCCCCACCGGCAAGGATGCAGCCAGCGGCAACCTGAGCATGGAGGCGACCGCCAGAACCTACCGCTACCTTGATGCGCTTGAGGTGGCCGATCAGAAAAAGACTGCGGCCAAGGCTGCAGCGGGAGCCAAAAAGTGAAGGCGCGACTGATCACCGTGATGCTGCTGGGCAGTTTGTTGGCGGCTTGCTCGGCCGATATGGACGAGCTGAGCCAATGGATGGAACAGCAAAAACGCGAAGCCAAGCCCACCATCAAACCCCTTGTGCCGCCCAAGAAGTTTCTGCCGCAACCCTATGAGGCCGCGGCCGGTGTAGACCCCTATAGCCCTCAAAAGCTCAGTGTTGCGATCAAGCAGGAAGCGGCTCAGCCCAATTCTCTACTCAGCGCTGAAATGAATCGGCGCCGCGAGCCCTTGGAAGCCTATCCGCTGGACAGCATGTCCATGGTCGGCAGCATGATGCGCCAAGGGCAGCGTTATGCCTTGTTGAGAGCCGACAACCTGCTTTACCGCGTCAAAGACGGTGAGCATCTGGGCTTGAACTTTGGCCGGGTGATGAAAATTTCAGAAACCGAAATCACGCTGCGCGAGGTCGTTCAAGACGCCGCCGGTGAATGGGTAGAACGCACAAGTACCCTCCAGCTTCAGGAGCAGGGACGATGAAAATATTGCAGCAGGAGACATTCGGCATGGGCCATTGGCGCGCGTTGAGAATAGGTGTAGCAGCATTGTTCAGCGTATTGCTGGCGACGCAGGCGCAGGCTCAAATCAGTATTCGTTCAATCAACAGCGTGCAACAAGCGGGCGTAGAAGTGGTGCGCATCGAGATGTCGCAGCCCTTGACCGAGTTGCCCAAGGGCTTCACGGTTCAAACGCCCCCGCGCATCGCTATTGACTTGCCTGGCGTTGTGAACGGCATCGGGCGCTCCTTGGTGGAGGTCAATCAAGGCAATCTGCGCTCTGCCAATGTGGCGCAAGCCGGCGATCGCACGCGGGTGGTGTTGAATCTGCGCCAGGCTTCGGGCTACCGCGCGGAGTTGCAGGACAATGCTTTGTTACTGGTGTTGGAGTCGGCCCCTGGTGTGGCCAAGAGCCCAGGCGAGCCGCTTCATTTTGCCGCGAGCTTGAATGCAGAAACGCAGTTGCTGCGCGATATTGACTTCCGCCGTGGCCAAGACAATGCGGGCCGCATTGTGGTCAATCTGCCCAGCAATCAGGTTGGCGTCGACATTCAGCAGCAGGGTCAGAATTTGGTCGTGGAGTTTTTGCGATCCACTCTGCCTGAGGGCTTGCGCCGCAAGCTCGATGTGTCGGATTTCGGCAGCCCGGTGCAGACGATCTCGACCTCGCAAGTGGGTGACCGCGTGCGCATGGTGGTGGAGCCCAAGGGTGCTTGGGAACACAGCGCCTACCAAAGTGACAACCAGTTTGTACTGGAGCTCCGGCCGCAGAAGCTCGACCCGAACAAGTTGACGACCGGTCCCGGCTTTGCTGGAGATAAGCTGTCCTTGAACTTTCAGAATATTGAAGTACGCGCCCTGCTGCAGGTGATTGCCGACTTCACCAACTTCAATGTGGTCACCAGTGACTCGGTGACGGGCAATGTGACCTTGCGCCTGAAAGATGTGCCTTGGGACCAGGCGCTGGACATCATCATGCAGGCTAAAGGCTTGGGCCTGCGCAAGTCCGGCAATGTGCTGTGGATTGCCCCCAAGGACGAATTGGCCGCCAAGGAAAAACTGGACTTGGAGTCTCGCGCCCAGATATCACTGTTGGAGCCCGTGCGCACGCAAGCCATCCAACTCAACTACACCAAGGCTGAAGAGGTGGCCAAGGGTTTGAATGGCCAAAATGTAGGCGGCAGTAGCAGCGGCGGCGGGGCCGGCGGCCAGAACTCTTCACGCATCTTGTCGCCGCGCGGCAGTGTGATGTTTGAGACGCGAACCAATCAATTGTTCGTGACCGATATCCCGGCTAAGTTGGAAGAAGTGCTGGCCATGATTGCCAAAATCGACATTCCAGTGCGGCAGGTTTTGATTGAGGCGCGCATTGTTGAAGCGGATGACAAGTTCGGCCGCTCTTTGGGTGTCAAGCTGGGCTTCAATGATTTGCGTGGTCAGCAAGGCGGCATACCGGGCCGCAATGTAGGCGGCAATCAATATGTGGTGGCCGGCGGTAACTACAACGGCGTTGGATTCAGCACCAAGCAGACGGGCGAAAACAACTTTGCCAACACGCAGTTTGTCAACTTGCCAGCCAATGTGTCCTCCGACGCTTTCGGTGGCGCAACAGCCGCAAACTTTGCACTGTCGCTGTTCAGTTCTACTGCCAATCGCTTCTTGAACCTTGAATTGTCGGCACTGGAATCCGACGGCAAGGGCAAGATTATCTCCAGCCCGCGGGTGATTACCGCCGATCAGGTCAAGGCCTTGATCGAGCAGGGCGAGGAGCTGCCCTATCAGGTGGCCACGGCCAGTGGCGCCACCTCGATTCAGTTCCGCAAGGCAAATCTGAAACTGGAAGTGACGCCGCAAATCACGCCCGAGGGCAACGTGATTCTGAATGTGGACATCAACAAGGACAGCCGCGGCACATTGACGCCACAAGGTTTTGCCATCAACACCAAGCATGTGCAAACGACGGTGCTGGTTGAAAACGGCGGCACGGTGGTGATTGGCGGCATCTTTACGCAAGACGAACGGGATGATATTTCCAAGGTGCCGGTCCTGGGTGACGTGCCATACCTGGGCAACTTATTCAAGACCAAGTCGCGCTCGTCGATAAAGACCGAGTTGCTGATCTTCCTGACACCCAAGGTGGTCAGTGATAGGGCAACCGTTCGATAAACGGCGACAAATAAATTGGGAGTTGCCGCATGAAATTGATGCGCGCATTGCAGGAGTAAGCAGAGATGAGTAGCAGTAAAACGTTTGAAAGCCTTGGCCGCCGCTGTGCGCAAGCTTTGCTGGGCCTGGCTATGGCTGCGGTTTTAGCTGCATGTGGTGGTGGCGGCGGAGATGCAGGCAAACCGATATTTCAAGATCCCAATACGCCGGTAACGCCGCCTGTGGCATCGAGCTTGGTGGACTTGGCCTTGGTGGTGGACAAGCAAACGGTGCCCAATACTGGCGCGGAGGTGGTCACATACACCGTCACGGCGCTCGGAGCAGGCAATGCCGCATTGATTGGCGCAGAAGTGCCGGTTACGGTTGAAGTGGATGCCGGGGCCGTCGTGACACCTTCTGCCAAGACAACCGATAAGACCACGGCCAAGATAACTGCCGTCGTGGCATTGATCGATAAGACAAGTCGTACTGTCACATTGACGGCAAAGAGCGGCACTGTCAGCAAGAAGCTCAGTTTCAATGTGGTGGACAGTGTCACCGGCAGTGCCGTAGCGGATCTTTCGGTCGTAGTGGACAAGGTCTCTATCCCCAATACGGGCACCGAAGACGCCAGCATCACAGTCACGACGCTGGACGCGGCTCGGTCGGCGATTGGCGGCGTTGCGGTCACCATGCAAGTGGTCGATGTCGGTGACGCGGTGGTGCTTGATCCAGGTAATACGACGACCAGCGTGAGTTCCGGGCAATTGACGCGTCGCTTGAAACTGCAAAACATCAAGACCAAGCGAACAATTGCCGTCAAGGCTACCAGCGGGACCGTGTCGCGCACCATCACGGTGGATGTCGTTGATCCTCCGGCTGGCACCGTCTTGACTGCCAGCGATCTGACGCTGTCCATCAGCAAAAACAGCATCAATAACTCCGGCAGTGAAACGGTCGATGTGATTGCACGTGCGGTTGACGTCAATCGCAATGCCTTGGCAGGCATCGATGTGATCTTCCGGGTTGATAGTGATGCGGTGCTCACGCCAATCTCTACCAAGACCGACGCAAAAGGAGAGGTCAGGGCCACTGTGGGCATAGGTGCGAATCGCACCGTACGGACCATTACCGTGTCGGCCGAGAGCGGCTCTCTGAAAGGTGTGCGTTTGTTGAGTGTGACCGGAGCAAAACTGCAGGCAACCGTTAATCAACCTAATCGCTTGGTGGGTGAGCAGGGCACGGTCGATTACAGCTTGTTGGATGTGAATGGCAGTCCAATCGATGGCGTAGAGATTGTCGCCACGGGCCCAGGTGCGGCCACCGGTCGGGGTGTGACGAATGGGCAAGGCAAGTGGACATATTCCTATAAGGCCGAGGGCAACGGAAAGATGTCGATCAAGGCAGTGGGCGGCGCTGGGGATACTCCGGTCGAATCCTTTGTTAATGTCGCCTCAAAGCCTGCCGCACTGGATCCGGCAGTGAAGATTTTGTCGGCAACCATGACCATGGATACCCTGGTGGTTAAAGTCAACGAGATTGGAAAAGACGTAAATCGAGCCGAGATCAGGATTTTGTTCCGCGGTGAAAAAAATGCGCCGATTGAGAATGTTCGTGTCCATATTGGATTGGGTGCGAATAATAGTTCGACCGATGGGCGTTTTAGCGTGAATGAGAGTGATCCGCCATTGTTGTCGGATAAGAATGGTTTGGTTACATTGAGCTTCATTCCCGGAGAGCGCGCTAGCCCGACCGAGGGCGTAAAGATTCAAGGTTGTTATGGAAGAACAGACGATCTGGGTACGACGGCGAGTGGTTGTCTGAACGGCCTCGCGATAAATCCGGTGAACTTGACCATAGTCGAGACGCCCGTTTCAATCTCTATCGGCGGCGATGATGTACTCACGATTGGTGATGCCGGTTTGACCTATATTGCCAAGTTCACCGTGCTGGTTGTTGACTCGGCGGGTAACCCAAAGTCGGATGTCCAGGTTACACCGGTCGTTGACTTATTGGGTTATGGCAAGGGCTACTATGTATATGATGGGACCAGTAAGAAATGGGGCATTCCGCTGGATTTGACATTCGTGCCTATATTTCTGCAGTGCCCAAATGAAGATAGACTGGATCCTGATGGAGCAAGAAATGGCACCCTTGAGGCGGGTGAGGATATCAACGGAAATCTCCAGCTTGATCCTCGAAAGTCAGATGTTTCAGTTGCTTTGGAAGGTAGTACAAAAACCGATAAGAACGGTTTGGCGACTTTGAGGATTGAATATCCAAAAAGTATGGCCTCTTGGGTTCGGTATATGATTAAGGTCAGTGCGCCCGGTGTACTGAGTCCACCAGCTTGGTATGGTCGCTATGAAGAGCGCTGGTTGCCGACATTGACTGCTGCGATCAAGAATGAGAGCGCACCAGCGTTTCAAATCAGCCCATACGGGATTGATACGTCCGGTTATGTCAATAGTTCGACCGATCCTTTGGTTCCGATCGGCGCCGGTTGCTTCAGCAAGAAGTAGTTTGCGGGATTAGTCGTTTGATCATCTCTCTCGTCGGCATGCCCGGCGGTGGCAAATCCACCGTCGGTCGTGCCCTGGCTCGCCAGTTGGGCATGCGCTTTGTCGATACCGATGCTGAAATTGAAGCCCGGCTGGGCGAGGCTATTCGCAGCTTTTTCGACCGCTCGGGCGAGGCGGCCTTCAGGGACATCGAGTCTGAAGTGCTGAGCGAGATACTCGCCCGGGAGGGCGAGTTTGTCTTGGCCACCGGCGGGGGGATTGTTCTGCGCGATGCCAATCGCGATTTGCTGCACCGTCATTCCACGGTTTTGTATTTGCGCTCCACGCCGGAAGAGCTGTTTCGGCGCTTGCGCCACGACACCCAGCGCCCGCTGCTGCAGGTGCGCGATCCGCTGGCGAAGTTGCGAGAGCTCTATTTGCAGCGCAATCCACTCTATCGACGTTGCGCTCATTTCGTGCTGGAAACCGGCCGTCCCTCGGTCAACGGTCTCGTCAATATGGCGCTGATGCAGTTGGAGTTGGCGGGTCTGGTGGACCCTGGCCGGGTAGCCGCCACGGTGGGGGCGGAAAAGCATTGATGGGGGTTCCTTGAGTGTCCGCCGGGTGAGTGCTCCTCGCCCCGTACACTTGTCGCTATGACAGCCTCCAAGACCCCTTCTTTCGCAGTTCAGCCTCAGATTGTTCCTATCGCCCTTGATGAGGGGCAGCGAGGCTATGACATTCTTATCGGTGCAGGCCTGCTGGATGAGGCTGCAGCTTGGGAGGGCCTGCCCAAGGCCGCTGCGGCCTTGATTGTCAGCAATGAGACCGTTGCGCCGCTCTATCTGGCGCGTTTACAGCTTCGTCTGGCTGCGCAATATGCGCGCGTGGAAACCGTGCTTCTGCCCGACGGCGAGCGCTACAAGGATTGGGCATCTCTGAACCTGATCTTCGATCACCTGCTTGAGACCGCGTCCGACCGAAAAACCGTGCTGTTTGCACTCGGCGGCGGCGTGATTGGCGATATGGCCGGCTTTGCGGCCTCGGTTTATATGCGTGGCGTGCCGTTTGTCCAAGTGCCGACGACCTTGTTGGCGCAGGTTGATTCTTCGGTCGGCGGCAAGACCGCGATCAATCATCCGCTGGGCAAGAATATGCTTGGCGCGTTTTATCAGCCGGCGCGTGTGATTGCCGATCTGGATACCTTGGACAGCTTGCCGCAGCGAGAGTTGTCGGCGGGTTTGGCCGAGGTCATCAAGTACGGGCCGATTGCCGACGCCGCTTTTTTGGCATGGATTGAGCTGAATCTTGACGCCTTGCTGGCGCGCGACAAATCGGCGCTGGCCTATGCCGTCAAGCGCTGCTGCGAGATCAAGGCTTGGGTGGTGGGGCAGGACGAGCGCGAGCAAGGGCTGCGGGCCATTCTCAATTTCGGGCATACCTTTGGCCATGCCATCGAAACCGGTCTCGGTTATGGCGAATGGCTGCACGGCGAGGCGGTTGGCTGCGGCATGGTGATGGCGAGCGATTTGGCTGTGCGTTTGGGCTTGATGCCGGGTGAGTTTTTGCCTCGTATGCGCACGCTGATTGAACGCGCTGGGCTGCCAGTTGTCGGGCCTGCTTTGGGGGCGCAGCGTTATCTGGAATTGATGCGGGTCGACAAGAAGGCCGAGGGTGGGGCGATTCGCTTCGTTTTGCCTGAAGGGCTGGGCAAGGCCGGCATGCATGCGGCGCCCGATGACTTGGTGGCGCAAGTATTGGCCAGCCACGTCGCCTGACCACGTGGGTATGCCCGCAGTGCTTGTGCCTCAACTCGCGCCTTACGCCTGCGACCCTGCGCGCAGCCGCGGCCGCCGAGTCTACGAGATGCCAGCGCCAACGCGCAGCGAATTTCAGCGCGACCGGGATCGCATCATCCACAGCACCGCATTCAGGCGCCTCGTCTACAAGACGCAGGTGTTTCTGAATCACGAGGGCGATCTGTTTCGCACCCGTCTGACCCATTCGCTGGAGGTGGCGCAACTGGGTCGCTCAATTGGCCGCAGCTTGCGCCTCGACGAGGACTTGATCGAGGCCATTGCCTTGGCGCATGACCTGGGTCACACGCCGTTTGGCCACGCCGGGCAGGATGTGTTGGACGAATGCATGAAAGCCCACGGTGGCTTCGAGCACAATCTGCAGTCGCTGCGCGTTGTGGATAAGTTGGAGCAGCGCTACCCGGCGTTTGACGGCCTCAATCTGTGTTTTGAAACCCGTGAAGGCATTTTGAAACATTGCGCACGTCGCAATGCGCTGCTGTTAGAGGCGGCAGAGCCCGGAGGGGTGGGTGAGCGTTTCTTGCTCGGCCAACAACCGAGTTTGGAGGCGCAACTCTGCAATTTGGCCGATGAAGTCGCCTACAACGCTCACGATATTGACGACGGTGTGCGCTCGGGCTTGTTGGCTTTGGAACAGTTAGAAACGGTGCCACTGGTTCAGACCTATTTGCGCGAGGCGCTGCAGGCCTACCCCGGCTTGAAAGGCAAGCGACTGCTGGCTGAGACCATTCGGCGCATGCTCTCCGCGCAGGTGTACGACATCATTGACGCCACCACTGCGGCCTTGGTGGACCTGGCGCCAGCAGATGTCCAGGCGGTACGCGGGGCTGGCCCGCTGCTGCGCTTCTGCGCCGAAATGCGCGCCGCCAGCACCGAGTTGAAGCGATTTTTGTTCGCACAGCTGTACCGGCATAGCCAGGTTCAGTCCACCCGGCAACGCGCCGAGCAAGTGCTGCGCGATCTGTTTGGCATCTACGCAGCCGACCCGCAGCAAATGCCGGCCGAGTATCTGCAAGAGATCGATCAAAGCGACCTGCCGCGCGCTTGCGCCGACTACATCGCTGGCATGACAGATCGCTTTGCGATTAGAGAGCACCACCGATTGACTGGGCAGTCCTTGTTCTAGCAAGTCCTAGCAGGACTTTAAAATGGGGTCAGGTTCATTTATTGCGCCCCTCAGCCGGGCGGATCCCCATGGCCAGACTCCCTCGCCTCATGCTTGCCGGGCAGACGCACCACGTCATTCAGCGCGGTAACAATCATCAGCCCATCGTTCTCGACGATGCGGATCGCCAGCATTATTTGAATCAACTGCATGAGTGCGCTGCGACGCACAAGGTGGCGATTCACGCCTATGTATTGATGGACAACCATCTTCATTTGCTGGCGACGCCCGAGGTGGACCAGGGCATTAGCCAGATGATGCAGGCGCTCGGGCGCCGCTACGTGGTCTGGTTCAATCACAAGTACGGCCGCAGCGGCACGCTGTGGGAAGGGCGCTTCCGGGCCGCCTTGATCGACAGCGAGCGCTACTTGATGGCATGCATGCGCTATATCGAATTGAATCCGGTGCGGGCTGGCATGTGCGCAAGCGCAGAGGCCTACCCCTGGTCCAGTTGCGCCCATCATTTGGGGCGGCGCAGCGATCCTCTGATCAATGACCATGCCTTGTTCTGGTCTTTGGGCAACACGCCGTTCGAACGTGAGCTGGCTTATCGGGAGTTGCTGGACCAAGGGTTGCCCGAGCCAGAGCGCCTGCAGTTCCATGATGCGGCGATGAAGGGGAGGCCCATCGGTTCTCCAGAATTTTTGAAGAGTTTGGCCGACAAGACCTTGTTGCCGCTTGCGCTCAGGCCCCGCGGCCGCCCTAGAAAAACTCAATCGGAAGCCGAATTAAATGAACCTGACCCTATTTAAATGAGGTTTTGGGTGTGTCTGGGAAATTAACTGAACCTGACCCTATTTAATTTGACTTGATGACTTTGCTGCGCTGCAGTAACCTTCGGGCCGTAATGGATTACCGAGGACCGCGCCATGACCCGATCGACCCAGGCCGAAGCATTGCAGCAAACGCAAGCGCTTGTGCAGCAACAAGCTGAAAAGCAAGATTTGGCCGCCCATGGCCTGTACCGGCCACAGAACGAGAAAGACGCTTGCGGGCTCGGCTTCGTGGCGCACATCAAGGGCCAGAAGGCGCACTCGATTGTTCAGCAGGGCCTGAAGATCCTCGAAAACCTCGATCACCGGGGCGCGGTTGGTGCCGACAAGTTGATGGGGGACGGCGCCGGCATCTTGATCCAGATCCCGGATGAGTACTTCCGTGCCGAGATGGCCCGCGCCGGCACAGGCCCCGATGGATCGGTGGGCGTGGAGCTGCCCCCTCCCGGCGAATACGGCGTTGGCATGATCTTCCTGCCCAAGGAGCATGCGTCGCGCTTGGCTTGCGAACAAGAGTTGGCTCGCGCAATCAAGGCCGAAGGTCAGGTCTTGCTGGGCTGGCGCGATGTGCCGGTTGATGCCGAAATGCCGATGTCGCCGACCGTGCGCGCCAAAGAGCCGATCATTCGGCAAATCTTCATCGGCCGTGGCCCGGACATCATTGTTCCCGATGCCTTGGAGCGCAAGCTCTACGTCATCCGCAAGACAGCGTCCAGCGCTATCCAGGCGCTGCAACTGACCCACAGCCGCGAGTACTACGTGCCCAGCATGAGCTGCCGCACCATCATCTACAAAGGCCTCTTGCTGGCCGACCAAGTAGGCAGTTACTACAAAGACCTGGCCGACCCGCGTGTGGTCTCCGCGATCGCCTTGGTGCATCAGCGCTTCTCGACCAATACCTTCCCCGAGTGGCCACTCGCCCACCCCTACCGCATGGTCGCCCATAACGGTGAGATCAACACGGTCAAGGGCAACTTCAATTGGATGCGCGCCCGTGAAGGCGTGATGAAGTCGCCGGTGCTGGGTGACGATCTCGACAAGCTCTACCCAATCAGCTTCGAGCACCAGTCCGACACAGCGACCTTCGACAACGCAATCGAGTTGTTGACCATGGCCGGCTATCCGCTGGCGCACGCCGCCATGATGATGATCCCGGAAGCCTGGGAGCAGCACGAGATGATGGATCAGCGTCGCCGTGCGTTCTATGAATACCACGCCGCGATGATGGAGCCCTGGGACGGCCCGGCCGCCATGGTCTTCACCGACGGCCGCCAAGTCTGCGCTGCGCTCGACCGCAATGGCCTGCGTCCGGCGCGCTACTGCATCACCGATGACGACTTGGTCATCCTCGCCTCCGAGAGCGGCGTGCTGCCAATTCCTGAGAACAAGATCGTCAAGAAATGGCGTCTGCAGCCCGGCAAGATGTTCCTGATCGACCTGGAACAGGGTCGCATCATTGACGACGAAGAGCTGAAGAATCAATACGCTAACGCCCGCCCTTATCGGCAGTGGATCGAGAACGTGCGCGTCAAGCTCGACGACATCGCGGTGCTTGACGCCAAGCCGGTCGCCTTTGAGTCAACGCTCTTGGACCGTCAGCAAGCCTTTGGCTTCACACAGGAAGACATCAAGTTCTTGATGGCGCCTATGGCCATCAACGGCGAGGAAGCGCTGGGCTCCATGGGCAATGACTCGCCCTTGGCCGTCTTGTCATCCAAGGACAAGCCGCTGTTCAACTACTTCAAGCAGTTGTTCGCCCAGGTCACCAACCCGCCGATCGACCCGATCCGCGAGGCGATCGTGATGTCGCTGAACAGCTTCATCGGCCCAAAGCCGAATCTGCTGGACATCAATGCGGTCAACCCGCCGATGCGCCTGGAAGTGTCGCAGCCGGTGCTGGACTTCAAGGATATGGCGCGCCTGCGTCAGATCGAAGCGCATACCCACGGCAAGTTCAAGCCCTATGAGCTGGACATCACTTATCCGCTCGCCTGGGGCCATGAAGGCGTCGAGGCGCAGCTCGCTTCGCTTTGCGCCGAGTCGGTCGACGCGATCAAGAGCGGCCACAACATCCTCATCATCACCGACCGTGGTTTGAGCGAGAGCCGGGTGGCTATCCCTGCTTTGCTGGCGCTGTCCGCCATCCATCACCACTTGGTGCGCGAAGGCCGCCGTACGACAGCCGGTTTGGTGGTTGAAACCGGCAGCGCCCGCGAAGTGCACCACTTCGCCGTACTGGCTGGCTTCGGTGCCGAGGCGGTCCACCCCTATCTGGCACTGGAAACGCTGAGCGAAATCGCTGCTGGTTTGCCGGGCGACCTGTCGGCCGACAAAGCCATCTACAACTACATCAAGGGCATCGGCAAGGGCCTGTCCAAGATCATGTCCAAGATGGGCATCTCGACCTATATGTCTTACTGCGGCGCGCAGATCTTCGAGGCCATCGGCCTGAAGAGCGACTTCGTCGAGAAGTACTTCCGCGGCACGCCAACGCAAGTCGGCGGCATCGGCGTGTTCGAGGTGGCCGAAGAAGCGATCCGCTTGCACCGCGCTGCTTACGGCGACGACCCGGTGCTGGACAGCATGCTGGACGCCGGCGGCGAGTACGCCTGGCGGGCGCGCGGCGAAGAGCATATGTGGACGCCGGACGCGATCGCCAAGCTGCAGCACAGCGCACGCAGTGGCAAGTTCGACACCTACAAGGAATACGCGCAGATCATCAATGACCAGAGCAAGCGTCACATGACCTTGCGCGGACTGTTCGAGTTCAAGTTCGACCCGAGCAAGGCAATCCCGCTTGACGAAGTCGAGTCGGCGAAAGAAATCGTCAAGCGTTTCGCCACCGGCGCGATGTCGCTGGGCTCGATCAGCACCGAGGCGCATGCGACGCTTGCCGTCGCGATGAACCGCATCGGGGGAAAGAGCAATACCGGTGAAGGTGGCGAGGATCCTGCGCGCTATCGCAATGAGCTCAAGGGAATCAAGATCGTCGCCGGCACCAAGGTGTCCGACGTGATTGGCAACAAGGTCATCGCGGTCGACTACGAGCTCAAGGAAGGCGATTCGCTGCGCTCCAAGATCAAGCAGGTCGCGTCCGGCCGCTTTGGTGTGACGACCGAATACTTGGTCAGCGCCGACCAGATCCAGATCAAGATGGCCCAGGGCGCCAAGCCGGGCGAGGGCGGTCAACTGCCGGGCGGCAAGGTGTCGGAGTACATCGGCATGTTGCGTTACTCGGTGCCGGGCGTTGGCTTGATTTCGCCGCCGCCGCACCATGACATCTATTCGATCGAGGACTTGGCGCAGCTGATTCACGATCTGAAGAACGTCAACCCGCGCGCCGATGTGTCGGTCAAGCTGGTGTCTGAAGTCGGCGTCGGCACGATTGCTGCGGGCGTCACCAAGGCCAAGGCCGATCACCTGGTGATCGCCGGCCATGACGGCGGCACCGGTGCATCGCCTTGGTCCTCGATCAAGCATGCCGGCACGCCTTGGGAGTTGGGCCTGGCCGAAACGCAGCAGACCCTGGTCCTGAACCGTCTGCGCGGCCGTGTGCGTGTGCAGGCCGACGGCCAGATGAAGACCGGCCGCGACGTCGTGATCGGTGCGCTCTTGGGCGCCGACGAATTTGGCTTCGCCACAGCGCCGCTGGTGGCCGAAGGTTGCATCATGATGCGCAAATGCCATCTGAACACCTGCCCGGTCGGCGTCGCCACGCAAGACCCTGTCCTGCGCGCCAAGTTCACCGGCAAGCCCGAGCATGTCGTCAACTTCTTCTTCTTCATCGCCGAAGAAGCGCGTCAGATCATGGCCCAACTGGGCATGCGCAAGTTCGATGAGTTGATCGGCCGCAGCGACCTGCTGGACACTAAAAAGGGCATCTCGCACTGGAAGGCCAAGGGCCTGGACTTCAGCCGCGTCTTCCACCGGCCCGCGCTGGCACTGGACGTCGCGCGCATCCACAACGATGTGCAAGACCATGGCCTGGAGCGCGCGCTTGATGTCAAGCTGATCGAGAAATGCTTGCCTGCGTTTGAGAAGGGTGAGAAGGTTCAGTTCATGCAAGAGGTGACGAATGTGCGCCGCACCGTCGGCGCCATGCTGTCGGGCGAACTGATTCGCCGCCGCCCCGAGGGCTTGCCGGACCACACCATCTTCATCCAGATGGAAGGCACCGGCGGCCAGAGCTACGGCGCCTTCCTGGCGCAGGGCATTACTTTCTACTTGATTGGTGACGCGAACGACTACACCGGCAAGGGTTTGTCGGGCGGCCGCGTGGTGGTTCGCCCCAGCATCGACTTCCGGGGCGATGCGACCAAGAACATCATCGTCGGCAACACCGTCTTGTACGGTGCGACGCGCGGTGAGGCATTCTTCCGTGGTGTGGCCGGCGAGCGCTTTGCGGTTCGCCTGTCGGGCGCCTCGGCGGTGGTCGAAGGCACCGGCGACCATGGTTGTGAATACATGACCGGCGGCACCGTCGTCGTCTTGGGCAAGACCGGCCGCAACTTCGCTGCTGGCATGAGTGGCGGCATCGCCTATGTGTATGACGAGGACGGCTTGTTCGCCAAGCGTTGCAACCCATCCATGGTGGCGCTCGACAAACTGCTGCCCGCCGCCGAGCAAGAAGCCACGGTCGACCGCGCAGTCTGGCATCACCTGGGCGAAGCGCCGGCTCAGACCGACGAGGCCATCCTGAAGAAGATGCTGGAAGACCACCACCGTTGGACCGGCAGCCAGCGCGCCCGTGATCTGCTCGACCACTGGGCCGATTCACGCGCCAAGTTCGTCAAGGTGTTCCCGCACGAATACCGCCGCGCCTTGGGCGAGATGCACGCCGCCAAGCAAACAGTCGAAACCATTGAGCAAGCCAAAGCGCCTGCAAGCAAGCCAGTCAAGGCCTAAGGGGAAAGTCATGGGAAAAATCACCGGCTTCATGGAAATCGAGCGTCTGGAAGAGGGCTATGAGCCCGTCAGTGCGCGCGTCAAGAATTACAAAGAATTCGTCATCGGCTTGAGCGCCGATCAGGCCAAGCTGCAAAGTGCGCGCTGCATGGACTGCGGCACGCCGTTTTGCAACAGCGGCTGCCCGGTCAACAACATCATTCCGGACTTCAACGATCTGGTCTATCAAGGCGACTGGGCTAACGCCATCACCGTGCTGCACAGCACCAACAACTTCCCCGAGTTCACCGGCCGCATCTGCCCCGCACCCTGCGAGGCCGCCTGCACGCTGAACGTCAATGATGACGCGGTCGGCATCAAGTCGATCGAGCACGCCATCATCGACCGCGCCTGGTCCGAGGGTTGGGTCAAGCCGGTGCTGCCCAAGGTCAAGACGGGCAAGACCGTGGCCATCGTCGGCTCCGGCCCGGCCGGCATGGCCGCAGCGCAGCAGTTGGCGCGCGCCGGCCATAGCGTGACGCTGTTCGAGAAGAACGACCGCGTCGGCGGCCTGCTGCGTTACGGCATCCCCGACTTCAAGATGGAGAAGAGCCACATCGACCGCCGCGTTGCGCAGATGGAGGCCGAAGGCGTGGTTTTCCGTACCGGCGTGCTGGTCGGCACGATGCCCGCAGACTCCAAGGTCACCAACTGGGCCAAGGAAAGCATCAGCCCCGACGAGCTGAAGGCGCAATTCGACGCCGTGCTGCTGACCGGCGGCGCCGAAAATTCGCGTGACTTGCCCATGCCCGGCCGCGAGCTGAGCGGCATCCATTTCGCGATGGAATTCCTGCCGCAGCAGAACAAGGTCAATGCCGGAGACAAGTTGAAGGGTCAACTGCGCGCCGACGGAAAGCATGTCGTCGTCATCGGCGGCGGAGACACCGGCAGCGACTGCGTGGGAACGAGCAACCGCCATGGTGCCAAGAGCGTCACCCAGTTCGAGGTGATGCCGCAGCCGCCTGCAGAAGAGGACCGGCCCATGACTTGGCCTTACTGGCCGCTCAAGCTGCGCACCTCCAGCAGCCACGAAGAAGGCTGCGAGCGCGAGTTCGCGATCTCGACCAAGGAATTCTTGGGCGGCGAAGGTAAAGACAAAGGCAAGCTGACCGGCGTCAAGACCGTACGGGTCGAATGGCAGGGCGGCAAGATGGTTGAAGTGGCCGGCTCCGAGCAAGTCATCAAAGCCGATCTGGTCTTCTTGGCCATGGGTTTTGTATCGCCAGTGGCGACCGTTCTGGATGCTTTTGGCGTCAACAAAGACGCCCGCGGCAACGCCAAGGCCACCACCGACTTCACCGGCGGTTACAAGACCAATGTGGACAAGGTTTTTGCCGCCGGCGATATGCGGCGCGGCCAGTCACTGGTGGTCTGGGCGATTCGCGAAGGCCGCCAAGCGGCGCGGGCGGTCGATGAGTTCCTGATGGGCGGGAGCGACTTGCCGCGTTGATGGTCGTTTTGTTTAGCCAACAGGGCTATTCCGACAAACAGCGCTGCGAAGTCGCAATCGCAGGTTCCAGCGGGCGGATCTCCACCGCCTGCTGTTCCACGAACAGCACTTCAAGACATAGGCGTGCGCTTTGAGCTACTTGCCCTGCCATGCCGGGTGCAAATCGTACTGCGGCCAGTCCGTCCTTGACGGCGGTGACGAAGGGCTTGTAGACCTGATCTCCGGCGCGTGCGTCGCGCAGTGCGGGTGGCAGGGCCAAGGTCTCAATGGAGTTCATGGCTCCAGTGGCATCAAGGCCAACCAAGACCCGCAAGCGTAGGCGCCCACCAGGCAGCGGCGCATCGGGATATGCGATCAGGACCTGATCTTGTTCGGCGGCCAGCAGCACAGGCCAGCTGTCAAGCTCGGCAGCCTGTGCTGTATCGCTTGCCTGGGCTTGGATGGTTTCTGCGGGAGCCGGCCGCTCATTCTTCGAGTTAGTCGCCCCAGGTTCAGGCGCGGTATGCGCTTGAAGCTGCAGGCCTTGCGGTGGCGGCAGCAATCTGAGCGCTGTTTGATGACTGCCGAACGAGCCACGACGCGGTGTTTCACTCGCCCCGCCCGACCCTTGCCATTTCATCGTCAAAAAGCCTGCGTGCAGCAGCAAGGCCAGCGCCGCGGACCACAGCAAGCTTTTCGAATGAGTGCGGCGGCTCGGCGGCATCGGTGGGCGGCAATGCAGCTTAGTTTTGAATCAGGTCTCGCCAGGACAGACGTCGGGTGGCGCTGGTTGAAGGACTGACCGGCGCGGGCGTCGAGACCGTACGATTGTCCGACAGTCGGCTCACGCTGATCACCTTGTTATTGGGTAGCTTGATCAAGGCCGGCCGCGTAGCGATCGCGTTGCCCAGCGGGACGCTGACGACGCCATTGGCGGTCGAAACAGGCGCGCCGGTGGCGTAGTCGAGAAAGTTGGCGAAGCTCGAACCACCGACCTTGCAAACATTGCCCGTTTCGATCACGTTGGAGTTGACCACCAAGGTGCCCAGTGCCAGCTGCGGGTCGGTGTTGACGCGTTCGCGCGAGGAGGGCAGATCCACATACCAACCGCCGTCGCTGGCCAGATTGACGACCTTTGGCACTTCAACCGTACGCACATCCGTGCTTTCCACGCAGGCCGAGCTATTGGCCGGGCACTTCTTGCCGCCGGTGATGACTTGCTGCACAAATTTATTGGCCGGCAGGCGGGGGTCGCCAAAGTCGCTGGCGCTCAGTCTGTCCTTGACAGCGTAGATGGACTGCTGCTCGGCATCGCTCAGGTCAGACACGCCCAAGTAGCGGCCGGTGCCCACATAGACCATCGCGTAACTGCCGACTTGGCCCAGTTCAGGGCGTGACGTGATGGGCTGAGCCGTGCCGGCTTCATTCTTCAAGGTGGCGAGTCGTTGCGCGTTATAGCCTCCGCCGAGGATGCCGTTGACGTCGAAGCGCCACAAATTGCCGAACTCATCTCCGCCGTAGACGCGCTGCACGGTGTTGTCCACGTCGCCGTTGTCGACCCAAGCGCGGATATGCGTCATGCCGCTGGCTGAGCCGGTGCCGCCGGCGCTGGTGGCGATGCTGCGTATCAATGTGCCGGTGGTGGCGTTGAGCACAAACAGCCGCCCCTTGCCGTCGCCCGGTGAGGTGTTGTTATAGCCAGATCCGAAGAACACCGCCCAAGTGCCATCCTTGAGTTTGCCGATTTCGGGCTTGCCCACGCTCAGACCCAAGTTGTCGTCGGTGAACTCCCACAATGCTTTCGGATCTGCCGGGTCTGTCACGTCCAGTGCGTAGTAGCCCCGGCCGCCGGCGCCCAAACCGCCCACCAAGAGGGTGCGCCATTGCGTCCCGTCATAGACGTCTTGCACGGTCGGGGTGCCGTCCACGAAGTACTCGTGCTTGGTCGCGTATTCCATGTCGGCCAGCCGATAGAGCTTGGGCAGCATCAGCGTCGGGATGAAGGCCCAGGCCTCCTCGCCGGTAGCCGAATTGAAGGCATGCAGCATGCCGTCATTGGCGCCGACGTAAACCATGCCTGCGCGAGCATCGACGGTGGCCTTGTGGGTCTCGTAACCGGCGTCGGTGTAGGTGAATGAAGCCTTGTCCACAAAAACGGCTTCGGAGTTGACGATGTCACCGAGCAGATGGGCCCGCCGACGGAAGTACTTCAGGGGCTGGCCTACCTCGGTCAGCTCGCCTTCATTGCTGCGTTCGCCGCGCAAGTACTTCACCAGCGCCTCGCCGCCCGCGGCGGTTTGCTCGGTGTCGGCCAGGCAATACGGGCCGAAGCTGCAGAACTGGCTCAGTTCCCGGCCGCTTGTTTTGACATAGCTCTTTGAGAAAAAGTCCTTCTCGCTGGCGCTCAGCGTGCCCCAGGTGAAGAGCTTGCGCTTCTTTGACTCTCCTGCCGCGAACATATAGATGGTGCGGCTGGTGTTCGCATTGAGCTTGTCTCGCGCGGACCAATCGTAGGTGCTGCCATCAACAGTACCGAACTCGATGTCGAGGCGCTGGCTTTGCAGTTCCCCCGACCACTCGCCCGAACTGAAGTTCGAGACGAACACCTGGTTGTCGCCGGCCGCCACATTCGGGTTGCTGGTGGTGGCCGCAGCTGCCGCTTTGGTCTGTACGTCAATGGCCGCCAGCGCGCTGGCCAAGCCGGTGAAAAGCGTGGTCGGGTCGGAAGCGCTGAAATAGGTGCCATCGCCGTTGACCGCAGCGTGCCAAAGGTCATCGATTGTCGTCAGCGTGTTGCTGATTGGGCTCGGCCAGGTGCAGCTTCCTGTGGTCTGCCAGCTGCAGACGCCACCCGACGGGTTGGCGGGCGAACCTTCCCGCACCGCGTAGAAGTCACCGCTGGTGTCGGTCCGGTAGGTCGAGCGGAACTGCATATAGCCCGATGCGCCAAGACCCAGCGTGAAAGTCTTCATGTTCTGAACGACGTCAGCGCCACTGGGGCCGGCGCCGTTGCCGCATACATCGGTGGTGCCGTTCAAACAGGCAGCGCTGTTGTTGGCGCCTGTGCGCAGATCGGTCCTGAAGTAATAGGACGCCACATCGGCCAGGGTGTTGCCGGTACCGGTGGTGTCCAGCATCGGGCGCGCCAAGGCACTGTCTTGGTCGCCGATTTCGGTGCTGTTGTCGAGCTGCAGCGGATCACTGCTTTCATTCCAGAAGCCGTCGGTAGAGAGAATCGTGAAGTTTCTCTGGCAGGAGTATTCCATCGGGTCGGTCACGGTCACGCCGTTGAGGCTGCTGCCGTTGTATTTGCCGCCATACAGTCGACCGGCCTTGGACAGCGCGCTGCGCAGAGGCGTCGAATTATTGGGTTTGGCCTTGTTCAGTTTGCTAAACCAGTTGGTTTTCTGCGTGCTCTCAAAGACGCCCAGATTGAGGAAATCGGAGCCCGTGTTGTTGTTGATGCTCATATAGCCAACGCGCCGGTTGTTGGTCACCGGCGCGAAGGCGCGGCTGGCCGAGGACTTCATCGATTGCATGCGCGTGTGATAGTAAGTCCACCAATTGGCGAAATTGGTCATCTCTTCGGCGTAGCTGCATGTCGCGCCGGCGCAGTCTTTGCGGCTGGCCGCTTTAGGGTAGCTTGTACGCGAGGGAATGATGTCGACGCGTTCGAAATTCCCCGGAAAGCCAGCCGGGATCGCCGCAACCTCAGGGACTTCTGCGGTGTAACCTGAAAATGCCACTGGGCTAGGTGAGACGGAGATGATGCAGGAGGAGTTGGAGCCCGCTGATCTGGTCATCGAGACCGAACCGGTGAAATCACCGGCCGACAGCGGCGCCGAAATGGTCACTTTGCTGCTGCTGACCACCGCTGTGTAGCCGGTGGAGCCTGATCTGCTATTGATGCCGTCTCTGACTGATGTGGCCAGAGTGCTGGACGAGTTGGTGGTCCCGGTAGCGACGCCTCCGAGCAAGTCCACGCCTGTCACCACAACGCTGCCAATGCCTGCCTTCTTGCTGCTGCTGCAGCCGGACAATGAAAACGTGAACGAGGCCTTGGCGGGATTTGCCGGTACAGCGTCGACCTTGGCGACACCTGACGACGCGTACTTGGTCGGATAGCGCGCCGCCGTGTAGACGTCGGTTCGAACTGCTTGGCAGCTACCCGCCGCCGGCGTGATGGCGCGTGCGTTGGTATCGCTATTACACCAGCGCACCGGCGCCGGAATTGTGAATGCGCCACCCGCCCCAGATTGGCAATTGCGCAGATTGTCGGAGTCGCAATACTCGGACGGCAGGATACGGTAGTAATGTGGGCCCCAGCTTTGATTGGTCACAACTGTGGCGGCATCGGGCGCGCCGGTCGCCAGCTTGCCGGTGCCGCTGGCCGTGGTGGCGTTGAACTTGGTGTAGAGCTTGCCATCGACCCTGCCTGGCAAGACATAGTTGCCGTTGCGCAGGCAGTCGGAAAAGGTGCCGTCGTCCACACACCATTCGGTGTCCGGATATTGGGTCAGCAGATTGATGCTGGAGCTGTTCTGCACCAGGTAGGCGTCGTTGCGAACACTGGTCCAACTGGTCTGGCTGGCCAGGACGGTGCCGGTGGCATCCACCGGCGGTAGATAGACGGTGGCCGGGTTGTAGGCCATGCCGTTGAAACTGCTGGTCAGGAAGGGCGGGTGGCCGCGCCTGCTGCCGAACGGGGCGGTGCCGCTCCAGCAGGTGGTCGAGGTGTTGCCGCCCTGGCAGCAGCTGTTGCCGAAGTCACCGGTGTAGGTGGCACCGGTGTTGATGCCGGCGCCCTTGGATCGGCACAGCCCGCCTGCCGTGTGGTCGGGCATGAAGTCGAAATCCATCGAGCCCGAGTCATCCAGGATGAATAGCAGGTTCGCTTTGACGCTTGTCGGCGAGGCGACCAGCAAGGGCGAGGAGGAAATGTCGGTCGCACGAGCGCTTGGCAAGCCTAGGCTCAGGGCAACCGCAAGCAAGGCGCCAAAGCGCAAGGAGTTGAAGAGTTTCATGGGAACCTCATGAGCGGGCTGATTCGGGCATGCTGCTGGGGACATAGCATCAGATTGCGACCACGGCTTGGACGAAGCTGACCGCATTGCGCGGGCCTTGGACACGCACCGTGATGCGGTAATAGGTCTGGCTAGGCACCAACAACTTGATGCCGCTGGACTTGCTGCTGGTCTGCGTTGACGAACTCAGCGTGGCCGAGCTCTCGCAATTGCTCGCCAGTGGGTCGCCGGCGAATGCGCACAGCCTGTGAATGACGAAGGACACGGTATTGCCTGCGGCATCTACCGGCAGTGTGTTGACCAAGTTGTTGGCGACCAACGTGGCATTCCAGAAGGCTTCCCAAGTTTGCTGCGTCACCGGATCGGGGTCAGCACGGGAGGCGCGGTAGCTGTAGGGCTCGGCGCCGCCTGCTGTGATGTTCCCAAACAACTTGTTCGCGGGCGTCGGCGGCGCTGTGGGCTTGGCGGGGTCAATGGTCTGTTCGCGTGACTTTTGTTCCAGCCAAGCGACTGCCCGCTCGACGCCCATATCTGAGGATTGCGTGGCCGACTGCTGGAACGCCAAATTGCCGGCAACGCGGTTGCTCGTCAGTACCGAACGCATCAGTCCTATGGTGGCCAGTGACATCGCGACCAAGACAATGATGGCCAGCAGCAGGACGATGCCGCGCTGCTGCTGGCGCACGGGAGCGACAGCAGCCTCATGGAGTTTTGAGTTCAACATCCCGTGGGTACTCCCTGCCAAGCCACATTGCGCAGCGGCACCGTGGTTTCAAAGGTCTTGTAGCGGTATCGTTTCCAGTTGCCGGTGAGCCCGATGGGCGCGCTGGCGCCAGCCGCCCAGGTCGGTGCAGAGGCGGTGACATCACTGGATTCGAGTTGGCCATTGCGGGCCACCAGCACCAGGCGTGTGGCCAGAATGCAGTTCCAGCCGGCCGCTGTGGTGGGTGTGGTCTGGTCATAGCCATCAAGCACAGCATCTGGGGGAAGGGTGCTGTCGCGGCCATATTCGGCCCGCAAACTGACCACGCCGTCCGCAACCTCAGCCCAGTTGGCTGCCGTGGTCAGGCGGCAGTTCTGGGTCAGGAAATCGCAAGTCGTCAGACGTCCGTTGCGCACCGCATAGGCGACGACGCGGGGAGTCGTGCCCCAGTTGTAAAGAGTGCCGTTGGCAACGCCGGCCGTGCCGAAAGCGACAGTGACATTCGGCGCCACAGGGGCAGCAGCAACATTGCTCAGCAGCAGCCCGCAAGGCGCTTGACGCACGGCTGGCGCGGCAATGACGAGGTCGCCGACGCGAAACGCCGATGGTGTGCTGACCGAATAGATCGCCGCACCCGCCTGGGTATTGATGCGGTCGCCTTCGGGCGATCCCAGTCCGCTGCCGTAAACGATCAAGAGGGTATCGGTGCCGGCGTCGCCAGCAGGGATGTCGGCATGATTGATGGTCAAAGGCGCCAGCCCGTTGAGGGTGACACCGGCTCGCAGCAGCAAGTCGCAGTTCAGTAAATTGGGATTGGTCAGGCCCTGGCCAGCTTGGCGCAGGTCACGCTGCAGCACTGTCAGGGCGATCGCGCCAATCGTCTGCGCGTCGTCGCCGCCTGTGGTAGTGCGCCGGGCACCCTCTGACATCTTGAAAACTTGCATCACGACGATCACGGCGGCCATCGCAACGACGATGCCCACCATCAGCTCTATCAAGCTGAAGCCCTTAGACCGCCTGTGGCGCTGTTGTAAGTATGTGGCCTGCACCTTGAACTCCTATTTGATTTCTGTGACCACAATCAAGTTGCTGGGCGGGTCGCCGCTCGGATCCGAAGGTGATTTCCAGCGCAAGGTAATGGTGACCCGGTTGCTTGGGGTCAGCCCAACGGCAGGTGCGCTGGCGCCGCCCCCGACCAAGGCGGGCAGCGGGTTGACCTGCGCAATGGTTACCAGCGGCGGGTAAGTCGCGGCGCCCGGCAGTGCGGCGGCCACGCGGGCCTTCCAAGCCGTGTACTGGGCGCCACCAGCGGCGCTTCCAAAGCCAGCCGTCAACGCGGCAAAGCTGCGGTTAGAGACCCACATGGTCCCGATCATTTCGTTTGCCAACAGCGTGGCGTCGGCTCGGTACTTGGCTTGGCCGGATTGTTTGACCGCATTTGCTTGCAGGCCTACCAGGCCGAGCACACCGAGTGCGAAGATCAGCAGTGCGACCAGCACCTCGAGCAGCATGAAGCCGCTGCAGCCGGCTGCAGCCGAACTTTGATGAGGGGTTTTGCGTGTCATTTTCTTCCCCTGCTCAGCAAGCTTGCGGGTCGCCGGCGGGATACCGGGGGTTGCACATGCGCACTTGGCCGGCGGGAGAGATGACCACGCGCAAACAGGTCAGGTTTCCGCCGCCGGCGGCACAGTCGTCATCGCTGTTGGTGTTGTTGACGTTAATGGTGATTGCTGCAGCTGGCGCTGGCGCCAAACGACCCAGGCCGTTGAAGATGACGTTGCTCGCGCTTGCGGTCACGGTGGTGTTGCCGGAGCCGTCGCGGCCGGCGCGTGTTTGCAATATCGCGGGCTGAACGGTGTCGGACGGCGCTGAGTTGCAACTACCCTCGACCGAGTCGTTTGCGGCACCGGCATCGGCCAGATCCACGACCCAGCTCGTACCATTTGGACTCAGCACGCAGGAAGCATCCACTGAACTGGTCAGCTGAAAGCGCACCGTCGTGTTGCGGGTGGTTGCCTCTGATTTGGCGTACTGCAGGCCCGACACGATGGACTCAGCGGTTGTGCGGATGCGGGTGTTTTGCAACCAAGTCGAAAAGGCTGGCGCGCCAACAGCCATCAGGACCGCAGCGATAGTGAGGGTCACCATCAGCTCGATCAGCGTCATGCCGCGAAACTGATGCTTCATATTCAACATATGCCGCCCTTCTTGGTCACCCAGCAACTGGTGGATGTACTCCAGCCGGAGGGCACCGAGCTGGTCGCCTTGCTGCCGGTTTGGTTGACAGTGAAGGTGAAGCCGGACATGGCGTCCTTGCCGACGGCTTGCAGGGAAAACGCCGTCGCGCTCGCGCTGGCGCAGCTGAAATCGAAAAACCTGCTGGTGCTGCTGTCGGTGGTGCAGCCCGGCGCATTCACATAGGTACGGTTGTCTTGGTAAAACTGTTCCATCTGCACTTGCAAGGTGGCTAAACGGGCGGTGGCGTCCGGGATGCGGCCACGCACCACATAGTCGGAGTAAGCCGGAATAGCCACAGCGGCCAAGATACCGACGATTGCCACCGTGACCATCAATTCGATCAAGGTGAAGGCGCGTTGACGGGTCTTGGCGGCAGGCTTTTGGTGCTTCATGGTGAGAGTTCTCCGTTGCTTGGGTGAATTGTGGATGGGCTCGAATCAACTGGCTTGCCGCCCATCGTCACGATGAATGCGCTCATCGGCTCAAGGTTTTCAGTCGTGAAAATCTTCACGAAATCGACAAATTGTTTCAAGCGCGCCTTGCGTCGCGAGCCGCGCCACGGGGCAGACCGGCGTCTCGCGCGGGGTTTGCAAATGGCCTCGACGGGCCTGGAAAGCAGCTACTCGTACTTTCCCCTATGATTGAGTTCTTTGCATCGCGGGGCTGCAGACCTCGGTTACGCGCCCCATGGCACTCAAGTCCCCTCTATCGGCAGATAACGCCGTGCCATTAATCGAATTGCGTGATGTCACCTGTGGCTACGGTGATCGGATCATCTTGGAGCAGGTCAATCTGGTCGTGCCTCGCGGCAAGGTGCTGGCGCTGATCGGCACCTCGGGCGGCGGCAAAACTACCGTGTTGCGCTTGCTTGGCCGGCAGATTCGCCCAATCAAAGGGCAGGTCTTGTTTGATGGCCTGGACATTGCGCCCTTGAACCTCACCGACCTTTACGCCGTTCGGCGCCGCATGGGCACTTTGTTTCAGTTCGGTGCCTTGTTCACCGATCTGTCGGTGTTCGAGAACGTCGCATTTCCCTTGCGTGAGCACACCAAGCTGCCCGAGGCCATGATCCGCGATCTGGTGCTGATGAAACTCAACGCGGTGGGCCTGCGCGGCGCTCGGGATTTGATGCCGTCCGAGATTTCCGGCGGCATGGCCCGGCGGGTGGCCTTGGCGCGCGCCATCGCTTTGGATCCCGATCTGGTGCTGTATGACGAGCCCTTCGCTGGTCTGGACCCGATTTCGCTGGGCGTGGCGGCGCGTTTGATCCGTGATTTGAATGACGCCCTGGGCCTGACCAGCATCATCGTGTCGCACGATCTGCATGAAACCTTCGCGATTGCCGATGAGGTCGCCATGATCGCCAACGGCCGGGTGGTGGCGCAAGGCGCGCCGGACGAATTGCGGCGCAGTGAAGACCCGTTGGTGCGCCAGTTCGTGGGTGCCGAGCCCGAGGGCCCGGTGCATTTCCATCAGCCGGCCATGCCTGTGATGGATGACTTTGGTCTGGGTGCGCGCGCATGACGATAATTTCAAGCAAGCTGGCGCTTATTGGCCGCGCGCTGCGACTCAAGCTGGCCGATATTGGCGCGGCCACGCGTTTGTTTTTTCAGATTCTGGCCCGTTTGCCGCAAAGCCTGCTGCGCTTTGGTTTGGTGCGCGATCAGGTGTATTTCCTCGGCAATCACTCGGTGTCATTGATAGGGGTGGCAGGCCTGTTTGTCGGCTTTGTGCTGGCGTTGCAGGGCTATTACACGCTGCAGCGCTATGGTTCGGCCGAGGCGGTGGGCTTGTTGGTAGCCCTGAGCTTGGTGCGGGAGTTGGGCCCGGTGGTGGCTGCGCTCTTGTTTGCGGGCCGGGCCGGCACTTCGCTGACGGCCGAGATTGGTTTGATGAAGGCGGGCGAGCAGTTGACGGCGATGGAGATGATGGCCGTCGACCCGCTGACACGGGTCTTGGCGCCGCGCTTTTGGGGCGGAGTGATTGCGATGCCTTTGCTGGCCGCTTTGTTTTCGGCCATCGGCGTGGTTGGCGGCTGGCTGGTGGCGGTGGTGCTGATCGGCATCGACGACGGCTCGTTCTGGTCGCAGATGCAGGGCGGTGTTGATGTCTGGGCCGATGTCGGCAACGGCGTCATCAAGAGCTTGGTGTTTGGTGTGACGGTGACGTTTGTGGCGCTCTTGCAGGGCTATACGGCCAAGCCGACACCCGAGGGTGTGGCGCAAGCGACAACGCGTACCGTGGTGGTTTCTTCCTTGGCGGTTTTGGCACTCGACTTTGTGCTGACCGCCATGATGTTCTCGATTTAGTTTTTGTTGGAATTTGGAGTTGAGCATGCAACAAGCCTCCAGGCATGACGCAGCGGTTGGATTTTTCGTGCTCTTGGGCGGCGCAGCGCTGTTGTTCCTGGCGCTGAAGGCCGGCAATTTGCTGAGCCTGAACTTTGACGAAACCTATCAGGTCAGTGCCAAATTCGACAATATTGGCGGTTTGAAGAGCCGCGCCTCGGTCAAAAGCGCCGGCGTGGTGATTGGACGGGTCGAGTCGATCACCTTTGACGACAAGACGTTCCAGGCTAAGGTCTTGATCAGTCTGAACAAAAAAGTAGCCTTCCCCAAAGACAGTTCGGCGAAGATCTTGACTGCCGGCCTGCTCGGCGAGCAATACATCGGCCTAGAAGCCGGGGCGGGCGAGAAGAATTTGGGTCCAGGCGATGCGATCAAACAGACTCAATCGGCGATTGTGTTGGAAAACCTGATCGGTCAATTCTTGTACAACAAGGCCGCAGACTCGGGTTCGGCCGCGGGAGAGGCCAAGCCATGAACGTCGCGGGCTTTCCGGCTGCGCACAACTTGCCTTGGCGAGCTTTACTGCTCTGCCTTGTGTTGGTCTTGAGCGGTTGCGCCAGCTTGCGCAGTGCCCCGGGTAGCGCCGGTCAAAAGCTCGATCCCTGGGAGCCGTGGAACCGCAAGGTCTTCGCCTTCAACGAATCGGTGGATGAGAATTTGCTCAAGCCTGTGGCGACCGTCTACAGCAATATCGTGCCTGCTCCGATTCGCCAGTCGGTCGATAACTTTGTCAACAATGTGGCCGACGCTTGGACGACCGTCAACCTAGTACTGCAGTGGCGCCTGAAGGCCAGTGTTGAGCAAGGTATGCGCTTTGCGGTCAATTCGACCCTGGGTTTTGGCGGCCTGATCGACATTGCGACCGAAGTTGGCCTGGAGCGTAAAACCGAAGATTTGGGCAAGACTTTTGGCCGCTGGGGCACGGGCACCGGCGCCTATATTGTCTGGCCGCTGCTTGGCCCCTCCTCGGTGCGAGACACCTTGGCCATGCCGTTTGACTGGCAGATGTCGCCGGCCTTTTTGTTCCGCGATGGCAGTAGCAAGCTGGCGATTTACAGCCTGCAGACCATCAACGCACGGTCAAATTTTTTACGCGCCAGCGAGATGCTCGAAGGCATCGCTCTGGATAAGTACACCTTTTACCGGGACGCTTTCTTGCAGCGACGCGGCAATATCGGGACTGATGACGAGTTTGAAGTCCTGGTTCCCGAAACAAAGCCGGAGAGCAATCCGCAAGCTGGCCCCTAAGTGGTGCAAGTGAAACCAATCCTGGGCTGAGGCGTTGGATGCTTCGGCCTGTTGAAACGAAGGAACCGAATTGATGAACGCTAGCAATTTTTCTTTGACCAAACGTGTGTTCTTGGGCGCTGCCTTGGCGGCGGCCATGAGTTTGGGTGCGCCGGCGATGGCGGCCGACGCCAGTGCACCGGATCTGCTGATACGTCAGCTTTCCTTGGAGACCCTGGAGGCCGTCAAGGCCGATAAGTCGATTCAAGGCGGGGACCTGCAAAAGATCATCGCTCTGGTGGACGGCAAGGTGATGCCGCATGTGAACTTTCAGCGCATGACGGCGTCGGCAGTTGGGCGCTTTTGGCGCCAGGCCACGCCCGAGCAGCAAAAGCGCCTGCAAGATGAGTTCAAGACCTTGCTGGTGCGCACCTACGCCGGCGCCTTGACCCAGGTGAAAGATCAAACCATCGCCCTGAAGCCTTTGCGCGCAGGAGCCGACGACACCGAGGTGGTGGTGCGGACCGAGATTCGCGGCAAGGGCGACCCGATTCAGCTGGACTATCGCCTGGAAAAGGTCTCAGGCGTCTGGATGATTTTTGATGTCAATGTGCTGGGCATCTGGTTGGCCGATCAGTACCGCAATAGCTTCGCGCAGGAGATCGGTGCCAATGGCATTGACGGTTTGATCAAGACCTTGGCCGACAAGAACCAAAAGGCTTCCAGCGCGGCGGTCAAGGTCTGAATGTCGGCCCATATGCTCAAACTCCCGGCTTCGGTGCGAGTCGACGCGGCGCCCGCATTGTGGGCCGGCCTGCAGTCCAGTCTGCGGGCCGAGGCGGCTCAAATCGTCAATGGCGCCGGCGCTGAGCTCAATGTCGATGCTGGTGAGTTGCAGCAGTTCGATTCGGTCGTGTTGACGCTCTTGCTCAGCGCCGCTCGCCTTTGCAAGGAGCTTGGCGTGCAGTTGCGGGTGCTCAATGTACCGGCCAAGCTGCAAGAGCTGGCGCGTGTTTATGGCGTGGCCGAACTGCTTTGGCCCGAATCGCCTGAAGCCGGGCAGGGCGCTTAAACGTAGCGTTTGCTGCGCAGGTTCTTCTTGATCTCTTGCAGCATGGGCCGCAGGGTAGACCCCAGACGCAGCGCCACGCCGGTGGTCAGGATGTCGATCGCGATCAGGTGCAAGAGCCTCGACACCATCGGGCTGTAACGATCAAAATCCTCGGGGTGATCGACGGCCAGCAAGACCTGACCCTGGCTCAAGCCCACAGCAGCCAGCGGTGAGCCGCTGGCGGTGATGATGATGATGGTGGCGCCCTTTTTGCGCGCGATCTCGGCAGCGTCCAGCAGGTCGCGGCTGCGGCCCGAGTTGCTGATGATGACGGCGCAGTCGCCTGGCTGCAGCATGGTCGCACTCATCAATTGCACATGACCGTCGCTGCAAGCGGCGGTGTTGACGCCTAAGCGGAAGAACTTGTGCTGCGCGTCCTGCGCCACGATGCCGGAGTTGCCCACGCCGTAGAACTCGATCCGGCGCCCATTGCGGCCAGCCTCGGCCAGCGCGTTGATGGCGATCTCGAAGGCATGGCTGGCGGCGTCGTTACGGTAATGCAGCAAGGCCGCGACCGCGTTGTCGACCACCTTGACGATCAGGTCGGCCGGCTTCTCGTCCTCGTCCACCGCCCGGTGCACAAAGGGCACGCCCTCGTTGACGCTGCCGGCCAGCTTGCGCTTGAAGTCGGTCAGGCCGTCATAGCCGACACTGCGGCAAAAGCGCACCACCGTTGGCTTGGAAACATGGGCCCGGTCGGCCAACTCGCTGACCGGCAGATTGGCAAACGAGCGCGCATCGCTGAGCAATAACTTGGCGACACGCTGCTCGGCCGGCGGCAGGGCGGGCAATGCCGCCTTGACTCGCTCCAATATGCTCACTGCTCTTCCGCCCATGCAAAGCCATCTCGTGCGACCAAGGCACTGGCCGCTGCAGGGCCCCAGGATCCGGCCGAATACGGACGCGGGCCGGTGCTGTCTTGCTTCCAGGCGTCCAGAATCGGCTCGACCCAGCGCCAGGCCTGCTCTTGCTCGTCACTGCGCACGAACAGGTTCAGTCGGCCGGCGATAGCGTCCAAGAGCAAGCGCTCGTAAGCGCCGACGCGGTTGGCCGCAAAAGCCTTGTCGAAGTCCAGATCCAGTGACACTGGCGTCAATGCCTCGTTGTCGGCGCCGCCCTTGTGGGCCAGCAATTGCAACTCCAGCCCGTCTTCCGGCTGCAGCTTGATGACCAGGCGATTGGGCTGATTGGCGCCCGGGAAGATCGGGTGTGGCACCGGCCGGAAATTGATGACGATTTGCGCATCGCGCGCGGCCAGGCGCTTGCCGGTACGCAGGTAAAAGGGCACACCGGCCCAGCGCCAGTTTTGCACCTCGGTGCGCAAGGCGACAAAGGTCTCGCATTGGCTGTCGGCAGGCACTTTGGCTTCGTCCAAATAGCCGGGTACGGCCTGCCCGCCGTTGTTGCCGGCGCGGTATTGGCCGCGCACCACATCTCTGGCCACGCTTTCGACCGTGAAAGGCTTGAGCGAGCGCAGTACCTTGAGCTTTTCGTCGCGGATCGCGTCGGCGTTATTGGTCGACGGCGGCTCCATCGCGATCATGGTCAGCAACTGCAGGGCATGGTTTTGAATCATGTCGCGCAGCGCACCGGTGCCGTCATAGAAAGCGCCACGCGTGCCCACGCCCAGGCCTTCGGCCAAGGTGATCTGGATATTGGCGATGCTCTCGCGGCGCCACAGCGGCTCGAACAAAGCGTTGCCGAAACGCAGCGCCATCAGGTTTTGCACCGAAGGCTTGCCCAGGTAATGGTCGATGCGGAAGGCCTGCTCTTCGGCGAACACCGAGCGCACCACACGGTTGATCTCCTGCGCGCTGGCCAGGTCATGGCCAAGCGGCTTCTCCAACACCACGCGCACGCGCTTCTCGTTCAGGCCGGCGGCGCCGAGCTGCTCGCAGATTTGGGTGAACAGATGCGGGCTGGTGGCCAGGTAGAGCACCACCGTGTCGGCCGCGCGCTCGCCCAACCACTCCTTCAAGCGCTGGTAATGCTCGGGTTGCGACAAGTCCATGCGGCGGTAATGCAGCAGCGCGGCGAACTTCTCGAACTCTTCGTCATTTGGGCGCTTGGAGCCGTCGACTTCCCGGAAGCGCTCTTTCAGCCATTCGCGGTAACGCTCGTCACTCATCTCGTCACGGGCCACCGCCAAAATGCGGCCGCCGGCCGGCAGCTTGCCGTGGCGGAAGGCCTGGAACAGCGCCGGCATCAGCTTTCTCCAAGTGAGATCGCCGGTACCGCCGAAGAAAACGAGATCGAATGACATGAGTCAGGCCTTATCTATTGCAGCGCGCCAAGAATTTTCAGGCGGCACTTGATGTAACTAAGTTTCTAGTTTTATGATGCCGGAGTTTCTTGCAAAGGTCAATACCGAAGTCCCTAGAGGCGGTGTTCATGGGGCTATTTCTTTTTTTGATCGTGTAACTGGCGTCCTTGTCTCGCCTATTGGCGAGGTGCGAACAGCGGTTCTAATACGGTCTGGCTAGCCTTTTTGCAGAAAGACAAACAATCATGAATCAACTGGACCAACTCAAATCCCTGACCACCGTGGTGGCCGACACCGGCAACTTCTTGCAGCTGGCGCAGTTTGCGCCGCGTGACGCCACCACCAATCCGTCCTTGATCCTGAAGGCGGTGCAGTCTGCCGACTATGCGCCGCTGCTGACCGACACGGTCGCCGCCCACAAGGGTTTGGCGCTGGACGAGATCGTGGACCGGGTGCTGGTGCGCTTTGGTCTGGAGATTTTGAAGGTGGTGCCGGGCCGCGTCTCGACCGAAGTGGACGCACGCCTGAGCTTTGACAAGGTCGCCACCCTGGCACGCGCCCGCCGCATCATCGGCCTGTACGAGGCCGCCGGTATCTCGCGCGAACGCGTGCTGATCAAGATCGCCTCGACCTGGGAAGGCATTCAAGCCGCCCGCGAATTGGAGCTGGAAGGCATTCACTGCAACCTGACTCTGCTGTTCTCCTTCTGCCAGGCTGTTGCCTGCGGTGAGGCTGGTATCCAGCTGATCTCGCCTTTTGTCGGCCGAATCTACGACTGGTACAAAAAGAACGCCGGGGCGGCCTGGGACGAGGGGCAACAAGCCGGCGCCAATGACCCCGGCGTCAAGTCGGTCGCGCAGATCTTCAACTATTACAAAAAGCATGGTATCCAGACCGAAGTGATGGGTGCGAGCTTCCGCAATGTCGGCCAGATCCAGGCCTTGGCCGGCTGCGACTTGCTGACCATCAGCCCCGATTTGCTGTCCCAGTTGCAAAAGCTCGACGCCGCCTTGCCGCTGGCGCTGGACGCCGCTGCGGCCAAGCAGTTGGACTTGCCAAAAGTTTCTTTCGATGAAGCGGCGTTCCGCTTCGCCCTCAACCAGGATGCCATGGCGACAGAAAAGCTGGCCGAAGGCATCCGCCTGTTTGCTGTTGACTCGGCCAAACTGGATCAGATGATTGTGAGTTGATATGTCTTCTTCTTCGCCCGTCGCATCGCGTTGTGACCAAAGCCCCACCTGGGGCCTGCTGAAGCAGCATTTCCAAGCCGCCGGCCAGCGCTTCGATCTGCGCCAGGCCTTTGCCGCCGACGCCGGGCGTTATGCCGCCTGGATGTTGCAGGCGCCGGAGCTGTTCGCTGATTTGTCCAAGAACCGCATCGATGCCGACACCCAGGCTTTGTTGCTGCAATTGGCCAGAGACTGCGGCTTGGAGGCCAAGCGCGATGCGATGCTGGCGGGTGAGGCCATCAACCTGACCGAGGGCCGCGCGGTGCTGCACACGGCGCTGCGTGCGCCGGCAGGGCCGGAATTTTTGTTCAGCGAGGAGGTGCAAGCCTCGCTCAGCAGCATGCTGACCTTTGCCGAAAGCGTGCGGGACACGGCCAAGAGCGGCTTCACCGACGTCGTCCACATCGGCATCGGCGGCTCGGACCTGGGCCCGGCGATGGTGGTGCGGGCCTTGCAAGCCTACACGCAGCAGGGATTGAAGCTGCACTTTGTCTCCAACGTCGACGGCCATGATTTGGCGCCGGTGTTGCGCGACTTGAAGCCAGAGACGACGCTGTTCGTGATCGCCTCCAAGACCTTCACGACGCAAGAAACCTTGGCCAATGCCATGGCCGCCAAGGCCTGGTTTTTGGCCGCCGGTGGCGCCGATGTGGCGCGCCATTTCGTCGCCACCAGCAGCAACACGGCGGCGGCCGGCGCCTTCGGCATCACGACGACCTTTGGCTTTTGGGACTGGGTCGGTGGGCGTTATTCGCTCTGGTCGGTGATCGGCCTGCCGATCGCGATCGCCGTCGGTGTCGACAATTTCCGCGCCTTGCTGGCCGGCGCGCATGCGATGGATCAGCATTTCGCTCACACGCCGCTGGAGCAGAACCTGCCTGTGCAGTTGGGCTTGCTGGACATCTGGTATCGCAACTTCCACGGCTTCAGCAGCCGCAGCGTGGCGCCTTATCACCAGGGCCTGGGTCGTTTGCCGGCCTATTTGCAGCAGTTGGAGATGGAGAGCAATGGCAAGGGCGTCGACCTGGAGGGTCAGGCCTTGCCTTACGCGACCAGCCCGGTGGTCTGGGGCGAGGCCGGCACCAATGGCCAGCATGCTTACTTTCAGATGCTGCACCAAGGCACGGATGTGATTCCAGTCGAGTTCATCGCGGTCAAGACACCCAATTTCGGCGCCGAGGTGCAGGGCGAGCTGAAGACCTTGTTGCAGGACCAGCATCGCAAGCTCTTGGCCAATTGCCTGGCGCAATCGCAAGCGCTGATGCAAGGAAAGTCTTGTGATGAAGCGCTGCAGGAATCGGCGCCGACGGCATCCAAAGAGTTGGACGCCGCGACCGTGGCGCGCCACCGCAGTTTCCCCGGCAACCGGCCGAGCACGACGCTGGTGCTGGAGCGGCTAACACCCAGTTCCCTGGGTGCTTTGATTGCGCTGTACGAGCAGCGCGTGTTTGTCAGCGGTGCGCTGTGGGGTATCAACAGTTTTGATCAATGGGGTGTCGAGTTGGGCAAGGCCTTGTGCGGAGCTTTGCTGCCTCGCTTGAGCAGCGGTGACACCAGCGGCCTTGATGCCTCTACCGCTGGACTCTTGAAACACCTGACAGCATGAATATCGTCTTTGATTTTGGTGGCGTGGTGTTTCGCTGGCACCCGGCCAGCTTCTTGGCGCGGGTCTGGCCGCATCGGGTTGCTGACCTGGAACAGGGCGCTACTGTGGCGGAGCAGTTCTTCGAGAACTACGGCGGCGACTGGGGAGCGTTTGATCAGGGTTTGATTGATGCAGACACTGTCATCCAGCGGATCGCCGCGCGTACCGGATGGCCGGAGGCCGAGGTCGCGCAGGTCCTGGCTGCAGTGCCGGATGAGCTGCAATTGCAATCAGATATGGCCGCGCTGATCAACGAGCTGAAGCAGGCCGGCCATCGGCTGTTCTACTTGTCGAATATGCCCGAGCCCTATGCCGATCATCTGGAGCAAGCTCACCCGCTGCGCGAGTGGTTCGAGGCTGGTGTCTTCTCGGGTCGGGTCAAGCATTCCAAGCCGCGCACAGAGATCTTCAAGATTGCGTCGGAGCTCTTTGGCCTGGCGCCCGAAGCCTGCGTGTTTCTGGATGACCATCCGGCCAATATCGAGGCGGCTCACGCCTTGGGCTGGCAGGCCCTGCTGTTCACGACCGCCGCGCAGGCCCGGCAGGACTTGTCCGCCTTAATGCGGTAGCGAGTCGTCTTCCACCGGCGGGCTGGCCGGCACAGCGAAACTCTCGCTGGCCCAGGCGCCGAGGTCGATCTGCCGGCAGCGTTCGCTGCAAAAAGGCCGCCATAGATTGCTGGGCGCAAAAATCGAGTCGCCGCCGCAGGTCGGGCAGCGGACGATCTTGGGTGAGGGGGCGGGTGTCATCGCGATGTTGTCTGTGTTGCCGAGTGGCGCCCATGGAACCGGCTTTGCCGGGCCATCGGGCGCGCCACGGCACAGAGGCCTTGGCCGTCGCCAGGCACAGGCAGTCCACAGGACTGCTTGTGTCCGGGCAACGCCCCCTTGAGGGGGTGGCGCGAAGCGCCTACGGGGGTGGGCCAAGTCATGCGCACAGCGTCAGCTCAAAGCTGGCGTCCTGCTGGGTGGATTTGAGGCGGCCGTCTTCGTCCTGGCGCATCATACGGATCGAGATCATCAGGCGGTGCCCGCTGATCTCGGGTACTAGACCCAAGCTCGGGTCAATGCGCATGCGCAGCAGCTGGAATACCCGACCGGCGCCCAGACTTTGCTGGAATTGCCCGGCCACGGCCGCCACCTTGTGCGGTGTGCCGGAGTCACGCAGCAGGCCCAAGAGCACTTGCAGCGCTTCGGCAAGAGGCATCAGGCTCTGCGTCCACAGCATCAGGTCGTTACGCCGGCGCACCGGCAAGAACTGCTGCCAAGTGTAGTAGGCCGGCAGATCGAATTCGCAAGTGCCGCCGGGAATGCTGATGCGGCTGCGAATGCTCATCAGCCATTCATTCGTGCTCAGGCAGGCGCCGGCCTTGCCGACCAGTTGATTCAAGCCTGCATAGGCCTTGTCGATGCGGGCGATCACGTCGTCCAGCAGCCCTTCGGCAACGCCGGGGTTGCCTCGATAGCCATTGAGCTGGGTTTTGTGACGCTCCAGCTCCTTGAGCAGATCTGACTTCAGATCGGCCCGCGAGGCCACATCGATGATCTCGAACATCGTGACCAGGGCGAAGTGGTGATCGAGCGGAGTTTCGCGCGCCATCAGCTGACCGAGGCGGTCGAACAGATGCTCCAGACGCAGCATCGTGCGGATGCTTTCGTTGAATGGGTACTCGTATAGGACCAAGGCGGTCATCCCTATCGATCAGCTTGAGGTCATGGTGCCGTGCACGCTGCACAGCTAACCCGCTAATTGTTTCACAGGCCGGGCAGCCTTAGCCAACAATGTCACGCTGGCTCGCGGTTATTTAGCAGGGTGCCAACGGTCGGCCAGGTGCAGGACTTGCGCTTTGAGGGCCGCGAGGCTCAGCCCCTCGTTGTAGATGATGGCATCCGCACTGGCGCGTCGCTGTGCTCGGCTGGCTTGGGCCGCGAGCACAGCTGCGGCCGCAGCAAGCGTCCAGCCCGGGCGAGCAGCGACCCTGTCCAATTGCGTCTGCTCTGTACAGTCGACCACCAGCACCCGCGCAACGCGATGGCGCCAACGGCCGGATTCGACCAATAAAGGCACATCAAAGATGATCAACCGGGCGCCGGCCTGCTCGGCTGCCGCGCTCTCGGCCAGAGTCTGCGCGCCGATCAGCGGATGCAAAACAGCCTCCAAGCGCTGCTTTGCGCTGGGGTCTGAAAAGGCCAAATCACGCATGGCGACCCGGTTCAGGGCGCCCTCTGTAGTCAGCATCGCGGGGCCAAATTCGGTGGCGATGGCCGGCATGGCCGCTCCCCCCGGTCCGCTGAGCTGACGCGCTATCGCATCGGTGTCGATCACGGCCGCGCCGGCCTCACGCAAGAAATTCGCAACCGTGCTTTTGCCGCTGCCTATGCCGCCGGTCAAACCGATTTTCATGCCCAGCCAAGCCACCCGAGTACGCGTGGGGCACCGGCAAAAAGCACCACAAAACCGCCGCCGGCCAAGAAGGGGCCGAAGGGCACATAGCGGCCTTCACGCAGATTGGCATTCATCTTCATGCCAATGCCGACGATGGCGCCAATCACCGAGGCGCCCAACACAATCGGCAGCACCATCTGCCAGCCGAGCCAAGCACCTAAGGCCGCCAGCAATTTGAAGTCGCCATAACCCATGCCCTCTTTGCCGGTGGCCAGCTTGAACAGCCAATAGACCGACCACAAAGACAGATAACCGACCAAGGCACCTGTCAGCGCATCGCCCAAAGGAATGGTCAGGCCCAGCAGCGACGCGGCCAGACCTGCCCAAAGCAGCGGCTGATTGAGGGAGTCGGGTAGGAGTGTGGTGTCCCAATCGATCGCAGCCAAGGCCAATAAAGTGGCGCCGAAGCCGCACCAAAGCAGTGTGCTGGGCTGTGCACCAAAACGCCAGGACAGGGCGGCAAAGAGCAGGCCGCAGCTCAGCTCAATCAAGGGGTAGCGGGCGGAGATGGGGGCCTTGCAGGCCGAGCATTTACCACCCAGCCGCAGCCAGCCAAGCAAGGGTAAGTTTTCATGCCAAGCCAGTTGATGGCCGCATTTGGGGCAGCGCGAGCGGGGCAGGGCTATGCCCAATGTCGGCAGCTTGCCCAGCCGTTCGCTCAAAGCGTTAGCGGCGCCGGCGAGCTTTTCGGCCTCCGGCTTGGGCAGGCCGCTGGCACGGCTGAGTTCAGCCGCATCGCCCAATTGGGCGGCGGCATCCGCCAGCCACTGCCGCTCAAGAATCAGCGGTGTGCGGTGGATCAACACATTGAGAAAGCTGCCTATGCACAGGCCGAGCAGACCCAGGACCCAGGGCGAAAGCAGGAATTCGTAGTCTTGCATGAGTGGATTAAACGACTTGTCCGAGTTTGAAAATAGGCAGATACATGGCCACCACAATGCCGCCGATGATGGTGCCCAGAATCACGATGATGAAGGGCTCCATCAAGCTGGCCAGCGCATTGACGGCCTCATCAACCTCGTCCTCAAAGAACTCGGCCGACTTGGCCAGCATATGGTCGAGCGAGCCCGACTCTTCGCCGATGGCGGCCATCTGCAAGACCATGCTGGGGAAGATGCCGGTGGCCTGCATCGAGGTGGTCAAGGCAGTGCCGGTCGACACGTCGCGTTGAATCTTCTCGGTTGCTTCCGAAAAAACGGCATTGCCGGCCGCACCGCCGACCGAGTCCAGCGCCTCCACCAGCGGCACACCGGCGGCAAACATGGTGGACAGCGTGCGGGTCCAGCGTGCCACCGCCGATTTGTAGAGCAGATCGCCAAACACGGGGATTTTCAACAAGATGCGGTCCATGGTGGCCTGCATCTTGACCGAGCGCTTCCAGGACTGGAAGAAGAAATAGAGCCCGCCGCCGAGCCCGCCAAAAATCGCCCACCAGTAGGAGACGAAAAACTCAGACATGGCGATAACAACCAAGGTCGGAGTGGGCAAGGTGGCACCAAATGAGTTGAAAACGTCCTTGAAGGCCGGCACCACGAAGATCATGATCACGGCCACCACCACAAATGCCACCGACAAGACGGCGATTGGGTAGGTCAGCGCCGACTTGATCTTGTTTTTGAGCGCCATGGTTTTTTCTTGATAGACCGCCAAGCGGTCCAGCAGCGACTCCAAGATGCCGGCCGCCTCGCCGGCTTCGACCAAATTGCAATACAGCGCATCAAAATACAGCGGGTGCTTGCGCAAGGCGGTCGACAAACTGGTGCCGGTTTCCACGTCTTGGCGGATGTCGCTCAACAGGCGGGTGAGTTGCGGGTTGGTGCTGCCGCGCCCGACGATCTCGAATGACTGCAAGAGCGGCACGCCGGCCCGCATCATGGTGGCGAGTTGACGGGTGAAGATGGCGATGTCTTTTTGCTTGATCGCTTTGCCGCCGCTGGTTCGGCGTTTTTTGACCTTGCTGACCAAGATGCCTTGGCGGCGCAGCGTGGCGCTGACCATGGCCTCGCCGCCGGCGCGGATCTCGCCCCGCACAACTTTGCCGTTACGGTCCTTGCCTTCCCACTCGAAAGTGGCTTCGTTAACCGGTTTGGGTTTTGTCGCCATATCCATCCACTCCCGGATTCAATTTATTCATTGGTGGCCGCCAAGACCTCTTCCAGCGTGGTCACGCCCAGCTTGACCTTGACCAAGCCGAACTGGCGCAGGTCGCGCACGCCCTCGGACCGGGCCTGCACCGCGATATCCATGGCCGAGCCTTCGGCCAGGATGATGCGCTGAATCGGCTCAGAAATTGGCATCACTTGGTAAAGTCCCACCCGTCCCCGGTAACCGCTGTTACAACTTGAACAACCGACCGCACGGTATTGCTTCCAACTGCCGTCCAGTTCTTCTTCCAGAAAGCCCGCCCGCAGCAAAGCCTCACGCGGATATTCGGCCGGCGCCTTGCAGTTTTCACAGAGCCGGCGCACCAGACGTTGCGCAGTAATCAGCAGCACGCTGGAGGCGATATTGAAAGGTGCCACGCCCATATTCAAGAGCCGGGTCAGCGTCTTTGGTGCGTCATTGGTGTGCAGAGTCGACATCACCATATGACCGGTTTGTGCGGCCTTGATGGCAATGTCGGCGGTCTCCAGGTCCCGAATCTCGCCCACCATGATGATGTCCGGGTCCTGGCGCAGAAATGACTTCAGCGCGGCCGAAAAGCTCAAACCCGCCTTGTCGTTGACATTGACCTGGTTGATGCCGGGCAAGTTGATTTCGGCCGGGTCTTCGACGGTCGAGATATTGACGCCCGGTTGATTGAGGATGTTCAAGCAGGTGTATAGCGACACCGTTTTGCCGGAGCCGGTAGGTCCCGTCACCAACACCATGCCGTAGGGGCGCGAGATGCAGGCGAGCAAGCGCTCCTTCTCGATCTTCTCGTAGCCCAGCGCTTCAATACCTAACTTTGCAGATGAAGGGTCCAAAATCCGGATCACGATTTTCTCGCCGAACAGCGTCGGCAGCGTGCTGATGCGGAAGTCGATCGACTTGGCGCCGAACTTCAGCTTCATTCGGCCGTCTTGCGGCACCCGGCGTTCGGCAATGTCCAGCCTTGAAAGCACCTTGATGCGCGAGGCCAGCTTGTCCTTGATGGCGATAGGCGGCTGGGTAATTTCGCGCAGCTCGCCGTCGACCCGAAAGCGCACACGGTAGTGATACTCGTAGGGCTCGAAGTGCAAGTCCGAGGCGCGCATATTGATCGCGTCGACCAGCATCTTCTGCAGAAAGCGCACGACCGGCGCATCTTCCACATCGCCGAGTTCGGCGGCCTCTGGCGCTGGACTGGCTTCGCCCTCATCGATGTCGAAATCAAAGTCGCCGCCGGCCATGGACTCCAGCGTCTCGCTCGCAGTGCTGCTCGAGCCGGCCAGCATCTTGGCCAGCTTGTCATGCTCGACAATGATCCATTCTGGTGCTAACTGGGTGGCAAACTTGATGCGCTCCACCACTTCCTGATCGGTCGGGTCTGCGCCGCCGATGAAGAGCCGGCTGCCGCGCCGGCCCAGCACCACCACCTGATATTGCAAGGCCAGCTTGCTGTCGATGATGTTGTGCGGCATGCGCTGCGCATCCATCGCATTCAGATCGAGCAGCGGCAAGGCCAGCGCCGTCGACAGTGTGTGCGCCAAGTCGCTGGATGACACCACGCCGGCCGCGATCACCGAGTTGACGAAGCTGATCTTTTTCTCGCGTGCTTGGCGGGCCAAGTCCTCGGCCACCTTGGGCGCCAGCTTGCCCGCATGTACCAACATGCGTGCCACGCCCGAGAGGGCTGACTGGGGCGGTTCGGCCAAGGTGGCATCCATGGGAAGGGGGCTTCAGTCTAAAAATGTTTGCATTTCACACTGTAAACCGCCAGGCAGCGGCGCGCAGCATGTCGAGTGTGTCTAAGCTCACGATTAGGCCAGCACATCTTGAGTCATGGACGCCAGAACAACAAGGGTTTAGCCCGGTTGGAGCGTCGATTGAGGCGGGCTGAGCTCGGCCTGACTGATCGGCAGCAACACGCGCACCGTGCTGCCTAGCCCCGGCTCGCTGGTGATTTTCAGTTCTCCGCCTTGCAAGTCGAGGATGTCTTTGACGATGCTCATGCCCAGCCCGGCGCCCAAGACCGTGCCGGATTTGTCGGCGCGGTAAAAGCGCTCGGTGATGTGCGAGAGCTGCTCGGCGCTCATGCCGATGCCGTGATCCTGCACCTCGATGCAAACCTGTGTGGCCGTGGAGCCCAGCATGCGCAACTGCACCGCGCCACCGGCGGGAGAATATTTGTAAGCGTTCGAGAGCAGGTTGCGCAACACATGCAGCACGCTGTTGGCGTCGATCTTGACGAAGCAGGGAGCCGCAGCCAGGTCGAGCTCCACCGCGGCCCGGCCCTCGGGCACTTCGAACTGTTCCACCGCCTGTGCCAGCACCGCACCGAGTTCGACTCGCTGCAAGTTGAGGTCCTTGTCGCCGCGCGCCTCCATACGCGCCAGGTCGAGCAAGTCATTGATGATGGCCACCATCACCTGGCTTTGGCTGTAGATCTTCTTCAGGAACTGCTTTTGCCGCTCAGGCGCCATATCGCGCGAAATCAGCAGCTCGCTGAAGCCGTAAATGCTCGCCATCGGCGTGCGCAACTCATGCGCAGCGGTATGCAGGAACTCGCTTTTCATTCTGTCGACCTCGACCTGGTGGCTGACGTCGCGCAGCTGCAAGACCTGTGCGATCTCGATGCTTTGGCCTTGGCGCAAGGTCAGCTCCAGCACCCTGTGCGTGGGCCGTTCGAGTTCGATCAAATGGCTGGCCTCATGGAGCTGGGCCATGCTCACGCTGGCGGCAGTCTCAGCCCCTTGCTGCGCCAGCAAGGCCAGCAAAGCGTCGGCGCCCAGGCCCAGCACGGCGGCGCTGCTCAGGCCGGTCAGCGTGTTGAAGGCCGGGCTGATGTAGCGCACCATGTGCTGCGCATCGAAGGACACAAAGCCGTCCGGGCTGAGCGCAAAGATGGCGGCCAGTTGCTCGCTGCGCAGGCGCATCTCGGTTTCGGCCTGTTTTTGCCGGCTGATGTCGGTATGGATGGCCACAAAGCGTTCAACTTGACCGCTGGCGTCGAGAAATGGTGCGATGGTGGTTTTGACCCAGTAGGCCTGCCCTTGTTTATTCAAATGACCCAGCTCGCCCGACCAGAGCTTGCCCCGAAAGATCTGCCCGCGTGCTTCGTTCAAGGTCGCCAGTGACTCCGGCAGGGTGGCCACCATATCGAAGCGCTCACCCAGCAACTCATCTCTGCGGTATCCGCTGACCAGGCAAAACTCGTCATTGGCATAGGTGAACAAGCCCTTGGCGTCGGCGCTGGAGACCAGCGAGTGGTGCTTGAGGGTGTCGAGCAAAAACTGGTGTTCGCGCAGCGCGGCTTCGGCCTCGGTGTTGGCCTGGCGAAAACCGGCCGTCATTTCGTCGGCGATGAACAAGGCGCGGGCGCGGCCGATACCAAACAACCACAGCACCATCACGCTCATCATGCTCAGGGCGACCCCGCCCACGCCGGCCCAAAAAGGCTTGCCTTCGATCACCAAGGCGTCAAATTGATGGGTGCTGGTCAGCAGCAAGGTCAGCGGCTGCCCGCCAACGAAAATGGTCTGCGAGACTTGGAACATATGCTCTTGCTGGTCGGCGCCCGAGGCCGGGCCTGGTGCTTCCCGGGGTCGCTCGCCGTCAAGTTCAAACAGCAAGGCCGCAGGCACTGTGTTGCTGCCTTCGAACAACTTGAAGCTCAGCAGGCCTTGCGTGTTGTGGCCGATATCGGCGAGCAGTTCGCTCAGCTTGATCGGCGCATAGAGCAGGCCGGCGCTGGCAGCTAGGCGCTGCGGCTCGGTGCTCAGGTCGGCTCCGATGTGATGCAAGGGCAAAAGAAACAAAAAGTCCGAGGATCGGATGCTGCTTTGCGGGTTGGGGATGGGCTTGAGAAAAGGTGTCAACGTAGCTTGCCCGCTGCGCAGCGCGCGCTCGGCGGCGGCGCGGCGCACCGGCTCGGCGCCAAGATCGAAGCCCAGCGCGGGCAAGTTGTTCTCCAGCGGTTCGATGTATTTGACGATGAAGAGATCGGCGGCGTCACCGGACGTTGAGAGCTTGAGCTCATGTGTGCGTGTTTGTTCACGCTGCAAGAAGTTCTCCAACTCGTCCCGCTCGACTCGCTCGATGAAGCCGAAGCCGCGCACACCTGGGAAGTCCCGCAGCATATTGCGGGCCACCACATAACGCCTGAATTCATCTTCATAAAACTGCAGCCGAGCCTCGAACAGGGCGGCCAGCCCACGCAAGCCCTTGGCGGGCAGATCAAAGCGCAGCTTGACATCACCGGCCAGCAGCTCCACCAGGTGATCGAAGCGTGCTTGCGCGGTGCTTTTGACGCTTTCAATCTGGTAATGCACCAGGCCTGCGCTCAGCGTCAGGCCCAGCGCGAAGACGGCGCAGCAATTCAAAATCAGCGGGCGCAGGCGTCGGCCTACCCGCTCCGTCATGCTTTGCCTGGCCAGCCGAATGCCGCGCCATACCATCAAGGCGCAAACCGGCAATGTGTAGAGCAGCAGCTCCGCCCAAACGCCCAGCTCCCAACGCTGCTCCTCCAGGGCTGACCTGAGCCAGAGTCGCTGCAGCACATAGGCCAGCAAGAACAAGCCGGCCACTTCCAGCAAGACGCGCAGCGGGTAGGCCCTGCTATGAAGCCACTGCAAGCCCTGGCGCATCACGTGCCCTCTGTGAGCGAGGCATCCAGCCTTGGCAAGCTCAGGCGCACCGTGGTGCCTTGGCCGGGTTCGCTGCTCAAGCTCATCTGGCCGCCAAGCAGGTCAATGATTTCTTTGACGATGCTCATGCCCAGCCCGGTGCCGAGTACGGTGCCGGACTTATCGGCGCGGTAGAAGCGCTCGCTGACATGCGACAGCTCCTCCGGCGTCATGCCTATGCCTTGATCCTGCACTTCGATGCAGACGCACCTGCTGTCTTCGGCCGGGTCGGCAAACACCTGCACCCTGACTTCGCCGCCATCGGGTGAGTATTTGTAGGCGTTGGAGAGCAAATTGCGCAGCACCTGCTGCAGCTTCTTGCGGTCCACATGGACCTGGACCTGTGGCAAAGCGAAATTCAGCAGCGGCGCGTTGCGCTCGGCCGGCGGCGGGTAGTCCTGCACCACCTCATCCACCAAGCTGTTGAGCTCGCAGCGCTCAAGTTCGAAGTCCTTGCCTCGGCGCGCTTCGATGCGGGCCAGATCGAGCAACTCATTGAGGATGGCGATCATCGCTTCGCATTGACGGTAAATGCGCGCGAGCATCAGCTTTTGCTTCTCGGGCGACACCTCGCGCGTCATCAACAGTTCGGTGAAGCCGTAGATGCTGGCCATCGGCGTGCGCAACTCATGCGCGGCGGTGGACAAGAACTCGCTCTTCATCTGTTCAACTTCGACCTGATGGGTGACATCGCTCAGGTGCAGCAGCTGAGAGACGTTTTTTTCTTGCCCCTCGACCTGGTTTTCCCCCGGCCTGCCTTCATGCAGGCTCAACTCCAGCACCCGACGGGTCGGCCGCTCCAGTTCGATGCGCTGCTTGCCCTGGCGCAGCTGAGAAAACTCCAGTCGCAGCGCGCTTGGCGGGCAGTTGGCCGTCATTTGCTGCATCAGCTCATCTTCGTGCAGGCCCAGCCCGGTTCCGGCTGCGAGCCCGGCCAAACGTGCGAAAGCGGGGCTGATGTAACGCGTCACCCGATCGGCATCGAAGGACACAAAGCCGTCCGGGCTGAGCGCAAAAATGGTCGCGAGTTGCTCGCCCCGCTCGCGCAGGCTGGCCAGCAGGGTCTGCACCAACTGCAGGACGGCGCTGATGTCGTCGCTGCTGCTGCTGCTCTGCGTGCCGCTGGCGGGCGCCTGCAACATGCTGCGCAAGGTCTGCAAAGCACTGGCTCGCTCGCTCAACTCGCTCTGCAGGCGGTCCTCGAGCGCTTGTTGCTCGGTGATGTCCCGGAATGCCAGCACATAGCCGGCCACCTGGCCGTCTGCACCGCTGATCAAAGACACGCTCAGATCCAGCACCTTGAAGCGGCCCATGGCCTGTGTCTTGGTTGGAGCAATGGCTTGCGCGTGGGCGGGGCGCACGCGCACAGTCCAGCTCTTGGCTGTGCCCGAATCGCGTGGCAGCTCGGCAGGCAACTCGGGCACCAAGCTTTGAATCAATTGCCCCAATAGAGCCGCTTGCGTGCGCCCCAGCATCTCGGCCAAGACCGGGTTGGCCAGCATGATCAGCCCCGCTGCGTCGGTGGTGGCGATGCCGTCGCCGATGGCCGCCAAGGTGACGGCCGCCCGCTCACGCTCCAACTGCAAGGAGTGCGCCGCTTGATTCAGCACCTCAAAGGTTTTGCGGAACTCCAGCGGCGCATCCTCCGACAGCATCGGGCTCAGGACCCCGCCCGCCACCTGCATCTGCTCACCAAAGGCCTGAATTTGGCCCAAATTCCCTAACCAGTGTTTCAGGGGCCACCAGACCAGGCCCAGGCTGGCCAGCAGGCTCAGGCCCGCCAAGCTCAGGGCGAAGATCGTCTGCTGCCAAAAATCGCTGGCGATCTGCTCGCTGTTGAAGTGCAGGCGCAGCACGCCATAGTCCTTGCCACCCGCAGCGATGGTGAGGTTGAGGTCACCGAGTTGCTCGTCGATGTCATGCTCCAACCAGAGCGGAGCCCGCGAGCGAGGCGTCGCATGGGCGCGCCGCTCGATGCGCCCGCCCTTCAGGTCGATGAAGAGCGCGGCGCCGATGTCGGCATGTTTGGCGCTGCGCTCCAGAGCTCGCTCAATCGTCTCGTAGTCTCCGATCACGGCCGAATCGCTGACCACGGGCCCGAGCAGGCTGATCAGGGTATCGGCCGAATCTTGTGCGCTGTTGATGCTGTTGCTATAGCTGCGGGAGGCATACCAGCCCATCGCCCCGCCCATGAAGATCAGCATCGAGATCAAATAAAGCAGGAACACCCGCCCGATCAAACTGGACGGTAGCAAACGGCTGAGCAGCATGGCGGAGGATCAAGCCTGGAGGATGCCTTGCCTAGCGCAACTGCGCCGGGGCCGTTTGGTAGAACTTGCGATAAGGCGCGTACTCGCTGCCATCGGAGTTGATGAAGTAGGCCTCTTGGGTCAGACCAATATGCTTGGAGACTTCTTGCAAAATGGCCTGGCCTTTGGGGTCTTTGTGCATGCCGGCGAAGGCCTTGGCCACGGCCTGAACGTCTTTTTCCGGCACCTTGGCCGCAGCCATCAAAGCCAGGTCGTGCAAAGGCTCCGAGCTCCACAGCACCCGAAACTTCTTGCCCTCGCGGCGGGCGTAGTTCTCGGCCAGCTGAGAGTTGACGCCGGCTGCTGCGACCCGGCCGCTGAAGAGCTGGGCCAAGGCGCTGTCGGTATTGCCGGCAAACACAACCTTGGCATCGACTTTTTGGTTCAAGAGCTGGGCGTAAGGCACTTTGTAGGACACAAATGCCTCGGGGCCGGGGTAGACCACGTCTTTGCCGCCGAGCTGGGTCAGGTCGGTGATGGTGGACTCGGCCGGCACGATCAGCTGGCCGTGGATGGGCGGCGTCAAGCGGCGCCCGAAGACCTTCCAGCCGAGCTTGTCGCGTTCCGGGCTGAACAGATGGTTGCTGAATACAAACTCCACCTCTTGGGCCAGCACATAGGCGGTGGTGTCGGCCGAAGTGCGGCCGATTTTGAGCACCAGCTTGACGCCGCTCTTTTCCGACACATAGGCGACGATGGGGTTCCAGTAGTCTGCCGACAAGGCGATGCTGGCTTGATTGACCGGCGAGAAGCGGTAGGCCTGCTCTTCGGCGGCCTGCGCTGTCAAGCCGCACAAGGGCAGGGCCAAGCCGATTGCCAGCTTCATTGCCAAGCGCTTGGCGGCGGAAAAAACAGGGTTGGTCTTCATGCGACTTGGCTCCGGTCGGATTCTTTTGAGAAGGCGCGCAAGCTGCGCAGCCATGCGCGGCACGCTCCAGGTATACCCATGGCTTTCGGCCTCACTCGGTGCAAACTTTAGCCGGGCGAAAAGAGCTTGTCTTTCGGGTGCAGTTTGACCGATGTCAGGCCGATTTGGTGGCCCTGTAACCGTAAATTTCAGGCATTATTCGAGGCAATGACTATTCGGCTCAGGACGCGTCTATGAAGAAGATTTTGATCGTTGAAGACCAAGACGAAATCCGCGAGCTGATTCGTGTGACCTTGGAGTTTGACGATTACGAGATCGATGAAGCGCCTAACGGCGATATCGGACTGGCCAAGGCCGGCAGCTTCTTGCCTGACTTGATCTTGCTGGATGTGATGATGCCCGGCGGGCTCAACGGCCTGCAGGTCTGCGAGAAGGTCAAGGCCGACCCGGTGATGCGTGCCTCCAAGGTCATTTTGTTGACCGCACGCGGGCAAGAAAGCGACCGTCAAGCCGGCTTGAGCGCCGGTGCGGACGAGTACCTGATCAAGCCTTTCAGCCCGATGGAGCTGATGAAGGTCATCGACAAGGTGCTGGCCTGAGCGGCGCAGCCTCATGAGCCAAAGCTAACAGCTCCCGGCGCCATACCGCTTAATTTGAGCAGAGCCGCGGCCATATCGCTCAAGGCCACCACATGCTGTGCAGCGCCGAGCTCGGCGGCTGCCTTGGGCATGCCGTAGACCACACAGCTGGCTTCATCTTGCGCCAAGGTCATGGCGCCGGCTTTGCGCATCTCCAACAGGCCGCGTGCGCCGTCGTCGCCCATGCCGGTGAAGATCGCCCCGATGGCATTGCGCCCGGCGCAATGTGCGACCGATTTGAACAAGATGTCGACCGAAGGCTTGTGGTGGTTGACCAGCGGCCCATCGCGCACTTCCACCACATATTGGGCGCCGCTGCGCTTGAGCTGCATATGCCGCCCGCCCGGGGCGACCAGCACGCGGCCATTGATGACGCGGTCGCCGTCCTTGGCTTCCATCACTTCCAGGTCGGTCACGGTGTTGAGCCGGGCCGCAAAAGAATGGGTGAATTTCTCCGGCATATGTTGCACCAGCACGATGCCTGGGCAGGTGCGGGGCAGTTGCTTGAGCACAGATTCAATGGTCTGTACCCCGCCGGTGGAGCTGCCGAAGGCAATCACGCGGTCGGTGGTTTCGGCCATGGCCATGGCGCTGATGGCCATGATGGGGGAGGGCCGACTCGCGCGGCCCGCACTCATTTGCTGGGTTTGCAGGCCTGAGCCCTGGCCGGCGATTTGACCGGCCATTTGAGCGGCTATTTGACCGGCCATCTGGCTGGGCAAGGCGCGCACATTGGCGCGCGCCGCTGCCCGCACCGCGCCCACCAGGCCATTGCCCGGGTCTTCCAGAAAGTCGCGCAAGCCAATCTTGGGTTTGGTGACAAAGCCGACCGCGCCGGCCGCCAAGGCCTGCATGGTGGTTTCGCAGCCGGCCTCGGTCAGCGTCGAGCACATCACCACCGGCATCGGGTGTTCGCTCATCACGCGCTTCAAAAACGTAATGCCGTCCATGCGCGGCATCTCGACGTCCAGCACCAGCACGTCGGGCCAATCGGCCTCTAATTTGGGCCAGGCGAACAAGGGGTCGCTGGCGGTGATGCTGACCCGGATGCCGGCGGCCTCCAACAAGCCGCTGAGGTGCTTGCGCACCACGGCCGAGTCGTCAATGATGGCGACGCGCAAGGGCGCTTGGTTGGGTGCACTCATTTGCGGGCGCCCAGGGTACCCGGCGCGCCTGGCGCTTGGCTGCGTTTGACCTCGACCCGGCCGCTGGCCAGATCAATCACGACGGTGCGCGGCACGTTGTCGCCGACATCGACATCCTTGAGCTGAAAGCCGTTGTTGTCGATCAAGGCCCAGCCTTGCTCGATATTGCGCTCGCCGACATTGAACTTGACGTTCATGCCGTCGGGCATGGTGTCGGCCCCGCCGTAAAGATGGGCGATGTAGTCACTCGGCTTGGTGCCGGTGCGGGCGATGCTCTGCAGCAATAGCTCCACCGCCTCGTCTCCATAGCGGCCATCCAAAGGGCCTTGGCCTCGGCTGGCCCGGCTGGGCAAGAGGAAATGGCACATGCCGCCGTAGCGCTTGAGCGGATGCCACAGCGTGATCGCAACACAGGAACCCAGCAGGGTCTTGAGCGTGGCGCCTTGACCAAAATGCCATTGCCCCGGCATTAGGTTGATGATTTGCGGGATCGCGTTGAGGGTTGAAAACGCTGAAAGCGGAGCTTTCACCGCAGCGGCGGGACGCACGGGCGGCGCATGCTGCCCGAGAGGTGTGTTCCCTGCCGCTGAAGGGGTTGGCTTGTGCTTATGCATGTTGATAGATTGCCGGTGCTATAGCCTTGAGAGGAAGGTTCAGCGCCGCGAGTGACTCCGCATGTCCAGGGTATAGCACGCCACCGGGCTTGAGTCGTTCGATCACCCGGGTGACGATGGCGGTTTTGGCGGGTCCGTCGAAATAGATCAAGACATTGCGTAAAAAAATCACGTCAAACATGGGCAAGGCCGGCAGCGTTTGCATCAGGTTGGCGCATTGGAACTGCACCCTGGCGCGCAGTTCGCGCTGAATCAAAATTTGCCCTTCATAGGGACCGAAGCCTTGCAGGCAAAAGCGCTTCAAAAAATCCTGCGGCACATTGCGCGCGCGCTCCATCGGGTAGAGGCCCTGGCGTGCACTCTCCACCACGCTGGTGGAAAGGTCGGTGCCGCGGATGGACCAGGGCCGGCTGCCCTTGTTCAGGCCAAACTTGTCGGCCAAGGTCATGGCGATGCTGTAGGCCTCTTCGCCCGAGGACGAGGCGCCGCTCCAGACCAAAAACTCCGAGCCGTCACGGTGCGCCTCGGCCCGCTTGGCCAGGTCTTCAAAATGCTGCGGCTCACGGAAGAAATAGGTCTCGTTGGTGGTCAGCTTGTCCACCACGCTGACCAGCATGGCCTCGGGCATCTGCCCACGCACCATTTTTTGAACGAAGACATTGATGTCGTCTTCGCCCGAGTCGGTGCTGAGTTTTTGCAAGCGGCTTTGCACCAAGGCATGCTTGCTTTCGACCAACTTGATGCCGGAGATACGGTGGAACAGCGCCGTGATGGCGTTGAAGGATTCGACGGTGAGTTGGGACATGATGGCTGCGAGGGACTGTTTAGGCTTGTTCAGGCCAGCTGCGCATCGGCGATCAAGGCCGAAAGGGCCACCGGCGACAAGACTTGATCTAGATTGAGCAGCGCCGCGTAACCACTCGCCACATTGACCATGCCGGCCAGAAACTCGCCCGCCACGCCCACGCCCAAGCTGGGCACAGGCTCGATCCGTTTGGAGTCCACGTCCAGAACCTCGAACACCGCGTCCACCAGCACGCCGGCAATCAAGCGGTCGAAGTCGTCATCGCCCTTAGCCTCCACCACGATGATGGCGGAGCGGCGGCCTATCACGGTGGGGCCAAAGCCAAAGCGCGCACTGAGGTCGATCACCGGCACCACCGCGCCGCGCAGATTCATCACCCCGCGCACAAAGTCGGGGGTCTGCGGCAGCGGCGTCATGCGCCCCACTTCGAGGATTTCGCGCACCGCCTCAATCGGCACCACCAGGGTTTCATGCCCGACGGCCAAGCGCAGCATCTGGCACATGGGGCCGGCAGCGGCTTGTTCGGCGATAGCGCCGCGCAGGCGGTCGGCCGGGGCTTCGCGTGTGGATCTGCTCATGCTGAGTCCTCAATCAAAAACGTTTGAAAAACGATTCATCCACTTCGCCCCCGCCGGGCTTGACGGGCTTGCTCGGTCTGCCCTGGCTGCTGGCGGCTGGGGCCGGGCTGGGTGAGGCGCCCTGTGTGTTGCCTTGTGAGCTGCCATTTGAGCTGCCGCTTGGCGCTTTGTATTGCTGCAACTTTTGCGCAACCGATTGAGGGCGCTTGGGCGCCGCCATGCCGGCCTTGCCTGGGGCACTGTGATGGGGAGTGAACTTGTCGGCGCTGTTGTCGGTATGGCGCGCGGCCCTGTCATCGGCCAGCTTGAAAAAGGCCATCTGGTCTTGCAACTGCGCCGCTTGCGCCGACAGCTGCTCGGCCGTGGCCGACAGTTGCTCGGAGGCCGAGGCGGTTTGCTGCGTGGTGGCCGACAGATGGTTCATCGCCGCATTGATCTGCGCCACGCCCTCGGCTTGCTCGCTGGACGCAGCCGAAATCTCCTGCACCAGCTCCGAGGTCTTCTGGATCGAGGGCACCATATTGCTGAGCAGCGTGCCGGCCTGCTCGGCCATTTGCACGCTGTTTCCCGCCAGCGTGCCGATTTCCTGTGCGGCCACCTGGCTGCGCTCGGCCAGCTTGCGCACCTCGGCCGCCACCACAGCAAAGCCCTTGCCATGTTCACCCGCTCTGGCCGCTTCAATCGCCGCATTCAGGGCCAGCAGATTGGTTTGATAGGCGATGTCATCGATGATGGAAATCTTGGTGGCGATTTGCTTCATCGCCTCGACCGTTTGATTGACGGCTTGCCCGCCTTGTATCGCCTCTTTGGCCGCCTGCGTAGCCATGCCGTCGGTCAGGTTGGCGCTGTCGGAGTTCTGTTTCACCGACGCAGCCATCTCATGCAGCTGCGCCGTGGTCTCTTCGACGCTGGCGGCTTGCTGCGAGGCCGAGTGCGACAGGCTCTGCGAGGTTTGTGACACCTGATCCGAGGCGCCGCTCAGTTGATCGGCCGCAGTGCGTACCTCGCGGATGGTGCTGCTGACGGTATCGACCAGGGTGTTGAACTTCTCGCCCAGCATGCGGAAGAAGGGCTCCTTGCCTTCGAGCGGTACACGCTGCGCGAAGTCGCCATGGGTGGCGCCGTCGACCATGCCACCGATCTCGTTTTCCACCGCAACTTCCAGCGTGCGGTCTTTCCACTCCACCACCGTGCCCAGGCGCACGCCTGCGCTGTCATTGATCGGGTTGGCGGTCAAGCCGAAGGTGAGGCTGCTGACCTTCAGCTCGGTCTTGTACTCGCCCTTCAAAGCGCCGAGCAGATTGCGCTGATGCGCCGGGTTACGGTGGAACTGGTCGAAGTTGGAGCCGACGATGGCGCGCGCATTGAATTGCGGCAAGACCTTGCGCAGCTCGCCCTCGTTGCGTTGCATCATCTGGGCGGCCGAAGCGTTGTTGTAGATGATGTTGCCGTCGGGGTCGGCGATCATCACATTGGTGGAGCAGATGTCCAGTGCCTGCTTGACCCGCGAGTTTTCCGCCGCCAGCAAGGCCTCGCGCTCCAGCGCCGCCAACTCGGCCGTCATGTCCTTCCACTCGACTACCGTGCCCAGGCGTTTGCCGGCAGTGATCACCGGATTGACGATCAAGTCAAAGCGCCGCCCGCCGATGTTCAAGCGGGTTTTGTGAGCGCCTGTCAGGCGATCCAGCATGCCGCGTTGATGGGCCGGGTTCTTGTGGAATCCGTCGATATTGGTGCCCATCAAGGTGGCCGCGTTGAAGTTCGGCAGGTCTTTGCGGATGTCGGCTTCGGCGGCAGCCAGCATCGCGCGCAGCGAGGCGTTGCCGTAAATGATGTTGTAGCCGGGGTCGGCCACCATCATATTGGTGGCGGCAACGTCCAAGGCCTGGCGGATGCGCACGGCATCATCACCGCGCTTTTTGGTGTCGGCGAACTCGAAGCCCAACCGCGTCTGCACCCGCTTGAGCGCCAGCATCATCGCCGCTAACTCATCACGGCCACTGACCTCAACGACGCCGTCAAAGCGACCCTGGCCGAATTGCTCGAACTGGCCGGCCGCGCGGCCCAGCGTGCCGGTCAGTCGGGTGGCCGTGGCCCGCAAGCTCCATGCGCCCAGCAAGGCCAAGGCCAAGGCCGGTCCACCCAAGCTCAGATTCATGGTCGGCCAAGCCAAACCCAGGCCCAAGCCTCCCAGCATCAGCAGCAGCGCGCAAAACAAGGTCTTGCTGCCTAAACTCAAAGTACCCAAGCTGCGCTGCATGCTGTCCACCAGCCCCGTGCGCACGCCCTGGCCCTCGCGTATCACCCAGCCTTGGGCCTGCCCATCCTTGAACTTGCGGTAGAGCGCGTCGGCGGCGGCGACTTGCTCGCGCTCGGGTCGGGTGCGCACCGACATATAGCCGACCACCGCCTCGCCCTCCTTGACCGGCGTCGCATTGGCCAGCACCCAGTAGAAGTTGCCGTTCTTGCAGCGGTTCTTAACCAGACCGGTCCAGGGCCTGCCGTCCTTCAACACCTTCCACATATCGTCGAAGGCTTCTTCCGGCATGTCCGGGTGGCGCACCAGATTGTGTGGCTGGCCAATCAACTCGGCTTCCGCGAAGCCGCTGGCCTCGATGAAGTCATCGTTGATATAGGTGATGCGGCCCTTCAGGTCGGTGCGTGACACGATGGTCATGCCTTCTCTCAGCACATATTCCTGCTGAGTGACGGGGAGATTGCTGCGCATATTGCTGTCTCGCTTTCTTATTGCTGTTTTTCTCGCTCGCTGTGAAACCTGATGCGAACTTCCCTTCAGTGCCGGCTTGGCCTGCGTTTGTTGCCGGAGGCGGCAGCGGCTGCACCGTCGTCATCGGCCAGCCTGAAAAACGCCATCTGCTCTTGCAACTGTGCTGCTTGTGCAGACAACTCCTCAGCCGTGGCCGACAATTGCTCGGAGGCCGACGCCGTCTGCTGCGTCGCGGTGGAGAGGTGGTTCATCGCACCATTGATCTGCGCCACGCCTTGCGACTGCTCGCCCGAGGCGGCCGCAATCTCCTGCACCAGCTCCGAGGTCTTCTGGATCGAGGGCACCATATTTGTGAGCAGCGTGCCGGCTTTTTCGGCCAGCTTGACGCTGTTGGTCGCTAGCGTGCCGATCTCTTGCGCGGCCACCTGGCTGCGTTCGGCCAGCTTCCTGACCTCGGCCGCCACCACCGCAAAGCCCTTGCCATGCTCGCCGGCGCGGGCCGCTTCGATCGCGGCGTTCAAGGCCAGCAGATTGGTCTGGTAGGCGATGTCATCAATGATGGAAATCTTGGTGGCAATTTGTTTCATCGCGTCGACCGTCTGGCCGACTGCTTGGCCGCCTTCGATGGCCTCGCGTGCCGCCTTGGTGGCCATGCCGTCGGTCACATTGGCGCTGTCAGAGTTCTGCTTCACGGAAGCCGCCATCTCCTGCAGCGAGGCGGTGGTTTCTTCGACGCTGGCAGCCTGCTGCGAGGCCGAGTGCGACAGGCTTTGCGAAGTCTGCGAGACCTGATCCGAGGCGCCGCCGAGCTGATCGGCCGACACCCGCACCTCGCGGATGGTGTTGCTGACGGTCTCGACCAGCGAGTTGAACTTCTCGCCCAGCATCTTGAAGAACTCGGCCTTGCCTTCCAAGGCGATGCGTTGGGTGAAGTCGCCGCCATTGGCCGCGTCCACCATGGCGCCCACCTCGACCTCGGCCGCGAGTTCGGCCGTGCGGTCGCGCCATTCCACCACCGTGCCCAGGCGCGCGCCGTCGGTGCCCATGATGGGGCTGGCGGTCAGGCGGAAGCTCGCCGAGGCGACCTTGATGTCGGCCACATGCTCGGACGTCAGCCGTTCGATCAGCCCACGCTGGTGGGCTGGATTCTTGTGGAAGCGATCGAAGTTCATGCCGATCAAACGATTCGAATCAAACTGCGGCAGCTGCTTGCGGATCTCGGCCTCATTGCCGCGCAACATTTGCACCAGCGACTTGTTCATGAAGACGATCACGCCGTCGGCGTCGGCAATCATCACATTGCTGCTGGTTGCGTCGAGTGCTTGCTGCACGCGCTGGCCCTCGCGGCCTTTTTGCAGCTCGCGTTCCAGCGCCGCCAGCTCATCGGTGCGGTCGTTCCATTCCAAAATCGTGCCCGTGCGCTGGCCCTGATCATTGCGAACATGGTTGATGACCAAATCAAAGGTGCGGCTGCCGGCCTTGAGGCGAGCAGTGTGCGGGCCTTGCATGCGCTCCAGTACGGCGCGCTGGTGGCTCGGGTTTTTGTGCATATCGTCGACCGTTTTGCCGATGATGTTGTGCACATCGAAGTTGGGTGCGGCTTGTTTGAAGTCGACTTCGAATTTCTTCAGCATGGTCATCAGAGCGCGGTTGCCATAGATGATCCGGTAATGCTCATCGGTCAGCATCACGTTGGTGCTGGTGTTGTCCAGCGCTTCTTTCACCCGGCCGTTCTCGGCGCTGATCAAGGCGTCGCGCTCAATGCGCTCGCGCAGATTGCTCTGCATCTGCCCCAAGCTGCTGAGCAAATTGCCGGCCTCGTCGCGGCTGCCGTCCTCGGTGTTGAAGGCCAGATCACCTGAGGCGACGGCGCGCGCCGCATTCACCGCTCGTTGCAGTGGTTGTGTCACCGAGCGCACGATGGCCGTGCCTAAGAACATCGCGAGCAAAACCAGGATGCCCAGCGCCAAGCCACCCATATTGCGCTGCCAAGTCAAATGCTTGACGCGCTCATGCAGCAGCGTCTCCAGATTGTCTGTGGCGCCCTTGAACAGTGCGAACTGGGCATCGGTCGCCACCGTGCCTTGGGCGAACAAGTCAGCGGCACTGATGCTGGGCTTGCCGCTGGCAATTTGTTGATCAACTTGTTTGAGAAAGTCCTCGGCCGACTTCTGCGCTGTTTGGGTGCTTTGATTCAAGGCCTTGGCCAGATCCGGGTCGCTCTTCAGTGCTTTTTCCATTTGCCGCTGGCTGCGCAGGCGCCAGAAATCTGACTTCTCACGCAGGCCATGCAGCGCTGCCATTTCGTTGGCGCTGATGGTTTGGCCGCTGCTCATCTGCTTGATCAAGCCGACACCCTTGCCGCGCACCAAGGCGATGGACTCGGTCAGTTGCGGTATGTATTCGGCCACGGCGGTGATCAAGAAATAGGTGGCTTCCTCGGGGTCCAGCGATAGGCCGGAGGCGTCCGCAATACCTTCGATCAGCAGCAGGGCTTCGCCGACCAGCTCGGTGTGCGCCGCAAAACTCGCTGGGCCGTCTATGCTTTTGGCCGACACCTGCTCTTGCAGCTTGACCGTGCTGGCTTGCAGCGCCGTGGCGCGCTGCAGCGTGGGCTTGTAGGCGTCTTCGCCCTGGGGAAAGGCCTTCAACAATACCGCCAGCTGGCTGTTCAGCTCCGCCTGTGTGCTGCTGAGCTTGGCTTGCGCCGAAGCGTCACCGATCAAGACCAGACCCGATAGGCCGCGCTGGATCTGCAAGGAACGCATCACCTGTGCCGTGGAGCGCAATGGGTCTAGCCCCAAATCCTCGGCCTTGGCGGTGTCGACTTGCTGCATCAGGTTTTTCAGCACCATCGTTGAAGGAACGCCGCAGGCCAATAGGGCGATGAGGGCTAACAACACAAAGCGTTGCCAAAGCATGAGTTTGCGCAGCATTGAAAGCATGATCGGACTTCCTTCTTTTTTGACGATGACTTTGAGGATGTAACTGAGGTGTTTGGTCTGGCTTCAGCGTCGGCCGTTCGATGGTCTGTGGCTTGCGGCAGTGCGGCTCGCACGCGAGTCGTCGGCCAGCTTGAAGAAGGCCATCTGCTCTTGCAACTGCGCCGCCTGGGCGGACAGTTGCTCGGCGGTGGCCGACAACTCTTCCGAGGCCGAGGCCGTCTGCTGGGTCGCGGTGGACAGATGATTCATCGCGCCATTGATCTGCGAGACGCCTTGCGACTGCTCGCCCGAGGCAGCCGCAATTTCCTGCACTAGCTCTGAGGTCTTCTGGATCGAGGGCACCATATTCGTCAGCAGGGTGCCGGCCTTCTCGGCCAGCTGCACGCTGTGGCTGGCCAGCGTGCCGATCTCTTGCGCGGCCACCTGGCTGCGCTCGGCCAGCTTGCGCACCTCGGCCGCCACGACGGCAAAGCCCTTGCCGTGCTCGCCCGCTCTGGCCGCTTCGATCGCGGCGTTAAGCGCCAAGAGATTGGTCTGGTAGGCGATGTCATCAATGATGGAAATTTTGGTGGCGATTTGCTTCATCGCATCCACCGTCTGGCTCACCGCTTGCCCGCCTTCCATCGCCTCGCGCGCGGCCTTGGTGGCCATGCCGTCGGTGATATTGGCGCTGTCGGAGTTTTGCTTCACGGAAGCTGCCATCTCTTGCAGCGAGGCCGTGGTTTCTTCAACGCTGGCGGCTTGCTGCGAGGCCGAATGCGACAGACTTTGCGAGGTCTGCGAGACCTGATCCGAGGCGCCGCCCAGCTGATCCGCCGAGGTGCGCACTTCCTGGATGGTGCTGCTGATGGTGGCTATCAGACCGTTGAACTTCTCGCCGATCTGACGGAAGAAGCCTTGCTTGCCGTCCAGCGCAATGCGCTGGCTTAGGTCGCCGCTGGTGGCGGCGCTGGTCAGGCTGTCGAACTCGGCCTCGGCTGCGAGTTGGTCGGTGCGGTCCAACCATTGGCCCACGGTGCCTACAGTTTTTCCTTCTGCGTCGCGAATCGGTGAGGTGGTGATGTCGTAGTTGCGGCCGCCCAGCAGCATCGAGCTGTAGGCAGTTTCGCGCAGGTTCGTCAGGCGCTCGATGGCGGCAGCCGAGTCGCGGTAGAACATGCCGATCGAGCCGCCCAAGACGCGGTTCACGTCAAAGCCGGGCAGCTCGCTGCGGAAGGCCGCTTCATCGCGACGCAGCACTGTCATCAGCGCATCGTTGATGTAAACGATGGTGCCGTCCGCTGCGGAAATCCGCACCGGCATGGCCGCCACATCGAGTGCTTGCTTGATGCGGGCGTTTTCGGCTGCCAGCGCTTGTTCCGCCTGGCGGGCGGCCAGCTCCTGCGTGATGTCACGCCATTCCACCACCGTGCCCAGGCGCTGGCCGGAGGCGTCGATGATGGGGTTGGCCATCAGGCTGAAGTCCAGCTTGGAGACCTGGATTTGGGTTTTGTATTCGCTCTGCAACTTGGCCAGCATGCCGCGCTGGTGACCGGGGTTCTTGTGGAAGCCGTCGATATTGGTGCCTATCAACTGCCTGGCGTTGAAGTTAGGCAATGACTTTTTCAGCTCAGCCTCGTTGGCCTGCATCATCTGAGTGACCGAGCGGTTCATATAGACGATGTTGAGCTCGGTGTCGGCAATCATCACATTGGTGGAGCAAACATCCAGCGCTTGCTTGATGCGGCCGTTTTCGGCCAGCAGCAGCGCGTCGCGCTCATTGCGGGCACGCAGCTGGTCTTGCATATCGGCCAGTGAAGCCAGCAGCCGGCCCGGTTCGTCTTGGCCGTCGGTCGGAATGTCATTGTTCAAGTCGCCCTGGCCCACGGCGGAAGCGGTCTTGATGGCCCGAACCAGCGGCTGCGTGATGCTGCGCGTGACTGCCCAGGCGGCGCTGATGGCGATGACAAAGGACGCCAGGGTCAGGCCGATCAGCAAAGTTCGGGTCGAGGCATATTCTTTGGCCGAATCTTCCGCATCGGCGCGGGCGTCATCGACCTGCAGCTTGACGGCCTTGTCGACGGTGGCTTGCAAAGCCTTGCCGGCCGGGCTGGCTTGTTCCAGCAAAATTTTGGCGGCTTCTTCGTCCTTGTTCAACGCGGCCAAGTCCATCACCTGGTTCACCAATCCGCGCGCCTTGGCGGCTTGGCTGCGGGCCAGCTCCAGCACTTTCTTGTCTTCATCTCGGATCGAGTTTTTCACCAGGGCGCGCTCTGCTTCGTCAAACAGCAGCCGCGCATCCATGATTTTTTTGCGCTCGCCGGCAATAGCTTCTTTGTCGCTGTACAGAATCATGCTGCGCACGACGCGCTGCTCGATATGGCTTTGTTCCGACAAGGTATTGAGCTCCACCATGCGGCTGAAGTTCTCGTCGATCACATGCTCCAGAGCATGGTTGGAGGCTGCCAAATCACGCAGTGCCAAGATGGCCGTTGCGGCAAAAAGCGCCAGTACCAAGGCAAATGCCAAGCCCAGTCTTTGGCCGACTTTCATGTTCTTCAACACCATGATGCTTCCTTGCGACGGTTAGCGTTGCTTGTCCGCCAGAGCGGACTGATTTACCTGTGTGGCCCCTGCGCCATGGCGCTGGCCGCCCTTGATGGCTGCCGCGAACAGGCCCGATACATCCAACAAAAGTGCGACCTCGCCCGAGCCCAGAATGGTCGAACCCGCCAGCGCTTTGAGGTGCTGGAAAATGCCCGACAGTGGCTTGATGACGGTCTGGTGCTCGCCCAGCAAGCGGTCAACGATGAGGCCTATGCGGGTCGGCCCGTCGCGCACCACCACTACGCTGCGACGGCGGCCATGTTCGGCCTCATGGCCGCTTGCGCTGATGCCGTAAAAGCGCGCCAGATCCAACCATGGCAGGATTTCGCCGCGCAAATTGAAGGTGCCGCTGACGTGCCCGGTCTGCTTGGCGCATTCGGCCGGCACATCGATGCACTCGGACACCGCCGCCAGTGGCAGTACATAGTTGACGCCGCCGACCATGGTCAAGAAGCCGTCGATCATCGCCAGCGTCAGCGGCAGCCGGATCTGCGTCAAGGTGCCGTGGCCGGCCGTGCTGCTCAGCGTGATGGTGCCGCGCAGCGACTCAATGCTGCGCTTGACCACGTCCATGCCGACGCCGCGCCCTGAGAGATCGGTGACTTGTTCGGCCGTGGAGAAGCCGGGCTGGAAGATCAGCTGCCAAACCTCGTGGTCGGACAGCACTTGGCCCGGTGCAATCAGCTCCCGCTCGACCGCTTTTTTCAGGATGCGATCACGCGCCAGGCCGCGCCCATCGTCGCTGACCTCGATCACGACCGCGCCGGCCTCGTGATAGGCGTTCAGTGCCAAGCGTCCGGCGGCGGGCTTGCCGGTGGCCAAGCGCTCATCGAAGGTTTCCAGGCCATGGTCCATGCTGTTGCGCACCAGGTGCATCAGCGGATCGGCAATCGAGTCCACCATGGACTTGTCCATCTCGGTGTCACCACCGCTGACGACCAGGTCGACTTCTTTGCCAAGCTGCTTGGAGACATCGCGCACAACGCGCTGGAAGCGCGCAAAGGTTTCGCCAATCGGCACCATGCGCAGAGCCAAGGTGCCGTCGCGGGTTTCTTGCACCAGGTCCATCACGCGCTGGGTCGCTTCCAGCAAGACCTCGGCGCCTTCTTGGTGGGCAATCATTTGCGCGCCGGAGCCGGCAATCACCAACTCGCCGATCAGGTCGATCAATTTATCGAGCTTGTCGGCACGGACGCGCACAAAGCGGGTTTCATCGCCGGCACGGCGGTCGCGGCCCCCTTCGCGGCGCTCACCTTCACCGCTGCGGCGGTCGCTGACTTTTCTTTGCGCCCCTTCAGCGGGTGCGGCGCGGCGCTCGATATGGGGCACCAAAACGGGTGCTTCTTCGCTGGCCGGCGTGCCCACCACTTCGACGCGCAGATCGAAATGCATGCCCATCGCGCGCCAGCAGTCGAACAGGCCCGCACGCGCCTCGGCATCGTCACCGCAGCGCAGCGTGGCGAGGGTCTCAAAAGCGGCCGGGGCGGCGTCGGGCGGCAGGATCTGGATGCTGCTGTCTTCGGCCGCGAACTCAAAGACGCGGGAGATTTCTTCCAGGCTGGCGGGGCTTTCAAAACGCAGCTCAAAGCCCAGATAGCAGGCCTCGGCGTCGAGTGCCTCCAAGGCGGGCAAGGTCTCCGTCAGGGCAGTGATCGCCTTCACCTCGCCGAGGGTGGCCAGGTAGCGCAAGAAGGATAAGGGGTCCAGGCCATTGCGCAGCGCGTCCGCAAAAAAGCGCAGTGACAAATGCCAGTACTGCTGGGTTTGCGCCGCTGCAGTTGCGGCAGCAGGGGCTACAGACGCTTCGGCAACTGCGGCAGGCGGGGCGGCGGCTTCGGGTGCGCCCAAGAGTGCACGCAAGCGACTGGCCAGGGCGGCGCTGCTGGCGGCCACGGCCGGGTCGCTCTCGCCGCTTTGCACTTCGCCCAGCAGCAGTTCGATTTGGTCGCGACTCTCCAGCAGCGCGGCGACGACATCGCCGTCCAGCTGGCGCTGGTTGGAGCGCAAGGCCTCCAGCAAGGTCTCGGCTTCATGGGTGAAGGTGACCACCGCGTCGCAGCCGAACATGCCGGCCGTGCCCTTGATGGTGTGGGCTGCGCGGAAGGCCGAGTTAAGGCTTTCCGAATCATCCGGGTTGTTCTCCAGCACCAGCAGGCCTTCTTCGAACTGGCGCAGCATTTCTTGCGCCTCGTCCAGAAACCCGGCCCTGGCAATGGCCAGAATCTCGGCATCGTCGTCGGTCATTGACATGGGAGCTCCTCGCTAGCGGTGCCACCTGCGCCCAGCTCTGCGCTGGTCGAAGGCCTCAGGTTCTTCAAGTCGGCGCCCAGGCCGTAGCAGCGCAGTGCGGCCAGAACCACGGCGCTCGGCGCCTGCAGCGTCAACTGCCGCTCGCGCTCTTGCATGCTGCGCTGCGTGGCCAGCAGCAACTGCACGGCAGAGCTGTCGAAATCGCTGACGCCGCTGAGGTCTAGGCTGAGGTTGCGCCCATCCAGCCGGCTCAGGGTTTCCAGCAGCAGGCCATGGGTGTCGGCCGCTTGCGCAATGGTCAGCTCAGGGCCGAGGACCAAGCTGTGGGGCAGGTCAGGGGCGGCCATATCGGCCGCTTGATCGTCATTCGAGTCCGACATGGCTGGCTCCGCTTGAATTCAACACAAGGTTGGCAGTGCTTACACGCAGAGCTTGTTGACCGCATCAACCAGTTGCGAGGGCTGGAAGGGCTTGGTGATCCAGGCCTTGGCGCCGGCCGCGCGGCCTTCCGCCTTTTTGGCTTCTTGCGATTCGGTCGTCAGCATGATCACCGGGGTGAACTTGTAGGCGGCAATCGTCTTCACATGGCGCAGGAACTCCAAGCCGTCCATATTGGGCATATTGACGTCGCAGACGATCAGGTTGATCTTGCCGTCGAGCTTGGTGCAGGCGTCTTTGCCATCGACGGCCTCGATGACGGTGTAGCCGGCTTTCATCAGCGCCAATTTCACGACGGTGCGGAAGCTGCCGGAGTCGTCTACTACCAAAATGGTTTTACTCATGGTGGGTCCTCTTCTAGTGCTTGCTAATTTGCAGTGGGGAATCAGAAATATTCGACGTTGTCTTGCCGAGGCGGTGGCGGCTTGCCGTGGTGGAACAGGTGTTGCTCTTCGGTCGTGAAGCTGGCCTCGAAAGCGGCCGCCCAAGCCTGCCGCTCGGCCTCGCCGGCGGTGTTCATATGGGGTAACTCGGCGCTGAAGCGCTCGATGTTTTTGTGCAGGATGTCGACCATCTGGGACAAGCGATCGGCGAACTGCAGGCCGTGCAAAGCACGTTCGCACTGGGCTTGGAGGTCGGTGTCGATTTGATGCAGCGCTTCGGTGTGTGCGCTGTCTGGGGGCAGTTCGGCGAACTTGCAGTGCAGCTGATCCTGCAGCTCAAAAATGCTGGCGAAGTTGCTCAACAACTCGACCGAGCCGCTGTGCAGCGTGGCCTGAATCGCCTCCAACTGACGTGCCCAGATGGGCGCGATGTACTCGGCCATCGGCGCCACACCATGGGCGGCCGGGTCTGGATGCATTGCCGCTGCGGGGCTATGACTCATTCACTGCCTTTCAAGGACAGACCATGACTTGTCGTTGCGGCTGGCACAACACCGCATCAGTTCGCTAGTTTCACCGCTGCGCACTCCCGGTGAAGCCAGGAAATGTGATCAATTTAACAAGCAATACGGCGGATGTAATCAAAAAAACCGTTCCCGCGCTGCCGCTGGTGCTCGCAGCAACACCGCAGGCGCGAACGGCTCCAATAGACGGCCAAACAGATTGGACGGTCCTTAGCGCAAAACTGTAAAAGGGCTGCCGAGCGGCGGTAATCGGACGCACACCTGAGTCTGCGGGCGAAAACACCTGAGGGCAGGCAGGCCCGGCGCATCCCGCGCCGGCCGCAAAATTTTCAGATCAGCGGCGCGCCCCGCTGGGAGCGCGGGGCGCGGGCTTCAAGGATCAGAGCGAGGTGGGTGCCGGCTCAGTGGCTGGCGGCGGGCGCGGCTTGCGGCACGCTGGAGTTCGCGTTGGCGCTGGCGGCCAACTCGGGCGCCCGCGTCACACGGGTCTTGCCGCTGGTGGTGATCAAAATGACTGCGTCACCGGGCTTGAAGTTGTCGGCGCCCTTGGCTTGCACGACGGCACGCCGTTCGCCGTTGCGCAGCTGCAGCAAGATCTCTACCGCTTGCTCCTGCGTGCCATTGCGTTCGATGGCATTGCCAATCATGGCGCCTGCGACAGCGCCCAGCACGCCAATGATCTGGCCCTCCACCCGGCCGCCGACCGTGGCGCCGGCAATGCCGCCGACCACGCCGCCCGCGACGGCGCCGCCACCGCTTTGCGAACCCTCGACCGTGACATTGCGGACCGACAAGACGCTGGCGTCAAGCACCTGCGAAAGGCTTTGGGTGTCGCGGCGTTGGATCACGTCCGGGCTGCTGGTCGAGCAAGCACTCAATGCTGCCAAGGCGATCAGGCCGGCTGTGACAAGGGCGAATTTCTTCATCTGACGGTACTCCAGGGAACTTGACTTCGCTCAACGCGGCGCAAGCGGCCGTCGTTGACAGACGAAGATTGTCCTTCAGGATCCGAAAAAGACCGGAGCGTCAGCCATGCAAGCGACTGGACCGCGGCACGCTGGCCAGCAAGAACTCCATCTGATCGGCCAAGATACGGCGGCCCCGCAGAATCATGTCTTCATGCAAGCTCGGCACATAGGGCAGATAAAGCAGGCTCATATGCGCCTCCTCGGGCAGGCGGCTGCCCTTGCGGCCGTTGCAGCCTCGGCAGGCGGTGATGCAATTCATCCAGCTGTCGGAGCCGCCGCGCGAGCTGGGCTGGATATGTTCGCAAGTCAGCGCATCGACGTGAAAGCTGTGGCCGCAGTAGGCGCAGATATAGCGGTCCCGTGCGAATAACTTGGCATTCGAGAGTGCCGGGGCCTGGCGCCAAGCCCGACTGGGGACGCTGCCGCGCACCGCGATGATGGGGTGGACCTCGATGCGTGACTGCATGCCGGTGCGGCGCTGCAGGCCGCCGCGCATCACTTGGCAAGGGTCGCCCAAGGTCCAGGCCACGCCGTCGCTGGCGTAGATCATGGCCGCTTCACGCGTCGTGATCCAAGCTTGTGGTCGACCAGAAATATCCAGTTGAAGCACGTCCAAGGCGATGACCTCCTAAGCGGAGCGTACTTCATTACCGCGCACCGACTCAAGTGCAATGCGGGCGAGGGCTGATCGGTGGATGCGAAGCCACGCTGTCAAAGCTCGGTCACGAAGACTGCCGAAACTATTGCGCCGCGTGAACTTCTAGGCGGCGGCCCCTAAAAATTTGCAGCAAATAGTTAGGCGTTCTTCTCCAAGTTTCTGCAAAATAGAACGATCGTTCGTTTTATTATGACGACCCTGACTTCACGAGAACATTGCCTGTGTCTGCTTTTGCACCCATGAACACCTCGCCTGACTCGGCCGCTGAGCCTGGGCTCAAGCCTGCGCGGGTGGTGCGTTCGCTGCAAAAAGGCATGCACACCCGCGCCATCATTCTGGAGGCGGCCCTGGGGCTGGCCTCGCATATGGGGCTGGAGGGGCTGTCCATCGGCGCCTTGGCCGATGTAACCAAGATGAGCAAGTCGGGCGTGTTCGCCCACTTCGGCTCACGCGAAGAGCTGCAGATCGCGGTGGTGAAGGAATATCACGCCAAGTTCGAGGAGGAGGTGTTCTTCACCGCCATCCGTGAGGAGCGTGGCCTGCCGCGGCTGCGTGCTTTGTACGAGCGCTGGGTCCGCCGCGTCTCGGTCGAAGTCGACTCGGGCTGCATCTATATCAGCGGCGCGGTCGAATTTGACGACAGGCCCGGCCCGGTGCGCGACGCCTTGGTCGCGATGGTGCGTGACTGGCATGGCGCGCTGCACAAGGCGATCGTGCTGGCACAAGAGGCCGGCCATTTGCACGCTGACGCCGACGTCTACCAAATCTTGTTCGAGCTGCATGGGCTGATTTTGTCCCTGCATCACGATGCCCGTTTCATGCGCAACCCCGGCGCCGTGAGCCGTGCCGGCCTGGGCTTCGAGCGCACGATTCAGTTTTATGCCACGCCGCTTGGGCTGCAAATAGACGAGCAGACCAAGCCCAAATCCAAATCAGCCAAACCTCGGGTCGCAGCCAAGAAGCGCGCCTGATTTCACTCGTTTCAACCTGGAGTAAGACATGCCGATCTACAACCCCCCACTGCGCGACATGCAATTTGTGATGCACGAAGTGCTGAACGTGGTCGACGAGCTCAAAATGCTGCCGGCGCATGCCGACATCGACGCCGACACCATCAACGCGGTACTGGAAGAGGGCGGCAAGTTCGCCGCTGAGGTGCTGGCACCGCTAAATCTGAGTGGTGACTCCGAAGGTTGCAAACTGGACAAGGCCACCCATGAGGTGACCCCGCCCAAGGGCTTCAAGGAAGCCTATGCCAAGTATGTCGAGGGCGGCTGGCCGGCGCTGGGTTGTGACCCCGAATACGGCGGCCAAGGCCTGCCGCTGGTGGTCAATCAGTCTTTTTACGAGATGATGAACTCGGCCAACCAGGCCTGGACCATGTACCCGGGTCTGAGCCACGGCGCCTACGAATGCCTGCATGCCCATGGCACGCCAGAGCAAAAGGCGATCTATCTGCCCAAGCTGACCAGCGGTGAGTGGACCGGCACCATGTGCCTGACCGAGCCGCATTGCGGCACCGATTTGGGCATGCTGCGCAGCAAGGCCCAGCCGCAGGCGGATGGCACATACAAGATCAGCGGCGCCAAGATCTTCATCTCGGCCGGTGAGCATGACATGGTCGAGAACATCGTCCACTTGGTGCTGGCCCGCCTGCCCGACGCACCGGAAGGCTCCAAAGGCATTTCGCTCTTCATCGTGCCGAAGTTTTTGGTCAATGCCGATGGCAGCATCGGTGCTCGCAACGGTATCTTCTGCGCCGGCCTTGAGCACAAGATGGGCATCCACGCCAACTCGACCTGCCAGATGGTCTTGGAAGACGCTGTCGGCACCTTGGTCGGTCAGCCCAACAAGGGCCTGGCGGCGATGTTCGTGATGATGAACGCGGCCCGCCTCGGTGTGGGTAACCAGTCACTCGGACTGACCGAAGTGGCTTATCAAAATGCCGCCGCCTACGCCAAGGATCGCATCCAGATGCGCGCGCTGAGCGGGCCAAAGTCGCCCGAGAAGGCGGCCGACTCAATCATCGTGCACCCCGATGTGCGCAAGATGCTGCTGACCGCGCGTGCCTACGCCGAAGGCGGCCGTGCGCTTGCCATCTATGTGGCCATGACGCTGGACCGCGCGATCAGCTCGGACGATGAAGACGAGCGCAAGGAAGCCGAGGCCGAAGTCTCGCTGCTGACGCCCATCATCAAGGCCTTCATCACCGACAACGGCTGGATCGCCACCTCGAATTGCATGCAGGTGTTCGGCGGCCACGGCTATATCCACGAGTGGGGCATGGAGCAGTTCGTGCGCGACTCGCGCATCAATATGCTGTACGAGGGCACCAACACCATCCAGTCGCTGGACCTGCTGGGTCGCAAGGTGCTGGGCGATAACGGCGCCAAGCTGCGCAAGTTCGGCGCCAAGATTGCCGCTTTTGTTGAAGCCGAGGGCACCAATGAGGCGATGCAGGAGTTCATCAATCCGCTGGCCGACTTGGGCGACAAGGTCACCAAGCTGACGACCGAAATCGGCATGAAGGCCTTCGCCAACCCGGATGAAGTCGGCGCCGCAGCGGTGGACTATCTGCGCGTCGTGGGTCACCTGACTTTTGCCTACTTCTGGGCCCGCATGGCCAAGGTGGCTTTGGAAAAACAAGGCAGTGGCGACAAGTTCTATACCGCCAAGCTCTCGACAGCGCGCTTCTATTTTGCGAAGCTGCTGCCCGAGACGGCAATGCTGATTCGCACCGCGCGCGCCGGCCTGCCTTCCTTGATGGAAATGGAAGAAGAGTTGTTCTGATTCGCCAAGGCCTAACAAGCCCCTTTTGAGTTCAAGAAACCATTGGAGACACCATGAAATCACTGATTGCTGCTGCTGTTTTGAGCCTTGTTGCCAACGTCGCGATGGCGCAAGCCAACCCGACCGGTTTGTGGAAGACGATTGACGATGAAACCAAGGCCGAGAAGTCCCTGGTGCGTGTCAGCGAGACAGGTGGCGTGTTTACTGCCGTGATCGAAAAGCTGCTGGACCCCGCCAAGGCTGAGGCCAAGTGCGACAAGTGCAGCGATGATCGCAAGGACAAGCCTGTCATGGGCATGACGATTTTGCGTGACGTCAAAAAGAGCAGCAGCGACAGTGATCTGTGGGATGGTGGTGACATCCTCGATCCCAATAATGGCAAGGTCTACAAGGTGCGCCTGAAGCCGGTGGATGGCGGCAAGAAGATGGAAGTGCGTGGCTATATCGGCATGCCGATGTTGGGCCGCACGCAAACCTGGATTCGCGTCGAGTAAGGCTTGGGTTTTTGACGAGTCCTGCGGGGCTCGTTATCCGTATTTGTCAGGAGAATTCTGTGAGTCGTTTTCAAGTTCGTAAAGTCGCCGTGCTCGGCGCTGGCGTGATGGGCGCGCAAATCGCCGCCCATCTGGTCAACCTCAAAGTCCCGGTGATCCTGTTTGATCTGCCGGCCAAAGAAGGTGCCAAGAATGGCATCGTCACCAAGGCCATCGAAGGCCTGAAGAAACTCAAGCCCGCGCCGCTGGGCGTGGTTGAAGACGCCGCGCTTATCCAGGCCGCCAATTACGAAGAGCATCTGGCGCTGCTGGGCGAGTGCGATCTGATCATCGAGGCGATTGCCGAGCGCATGGACTGGAAGCTTGATCTCTACAAGAAGATCGCTCCTTTCGTTGCCGGCCACGCCATCGTCGCCTCCAACACCTCGGGCCTGTCGATCACCAAGCTGGCCGAAGCGCTGCCGGAAGAAATCAAGCCGCGTTTTTGCGGCATCCATTTCTTCAACCCACCGCGCTATATGTACTTGGTCGAGTTGATCAATACGCCGACGACATTGCCGGCCGTGATCGATCAGTTGGAGTCCTTCGTGACTTCGGGTCTGGGCAAGGGCGTTGTGCGCGCCAATGACACACCTAACTTCGTCGCCAATCGGGTCGGTATCGCCGGCATGATGGCCACGATGATCGAGGCCGAGAAGTTTGGCTTGAGCGTCGATCTGGTTGACGACCTGACCGGCAAGAAGCTCGGTCGCGCGTCCAGCGGCACCTTCCGCACGGCGGACGTGGTGGGCCTGGACACGATGGCCCATGTCGTCAAGACCATGCAAGAGAATCTGAAGGATGACCCCTTCTATTCGACTTATGCGACCCCGGCCGTGCTGGCCGGTTTGATCGAGAAGGGTGCTTTGGGTCAGAAGACCGGTGCGGGCTTCTACAAAAAGGTCGGCAAAGACATCATGCGTCTGGACGGCGCAACCGGTGAATACGTCGCCGGCGGCAAAAAGGCCGACGAGATCGTCGCCCGCATGCTCAAGAAGCCCGCCGCCGACCGCATCAAGCTGCTGCGCGAATCGACCAATCCACAGGCCCAGTTCCTGTGGGCCATCCTGCGCGACAGCTTTCACTACTGTGCCGTGCACCTGGACACCGTGGCCGACACCGCCCGCGAGATCGACTTCGCGATGCGCTGGGGCTTCGGTTCGTCCCAAGGGCCGTTCGAACTCTGGCAACAAGCCGGCTGGAAGCAAGTGGCCGAGTGGGTGGCTGAAGACATCGCCGCCGGCAAGACCTTGTCCAGCGCTGCGCTGCCAGCCTGGGTGACTGAAGGACCTGTGGCCGACAACGGCGGCGTGCACAGCGCCGCCGGTTCCTGGAGTGCGGCCGAGGGTAAATTCAAGCCCCGCACCGAGTTGCCGGTGTATCAGCGTCAAGCTTTCCCCGAGGCCTTGTTCGGCGAAGGTTCTGTTGACGCATTGAAGGCCGGTACCGAGCTGTTCAAGAACGAAGAGCTGCGTGTCTGGACCTTGGACAACGAGGTTGTGATCGCTTCGATCACCGCCAAGTTGCACCTGATCAGCCCGACCGTGACCGAAGGTTTGTTGAAGGCTGTCGAAATCGCCGAAGCCGGCTACAAGGGCTTGGTGATCTGGTCGCCGGACGATGTGTTCTCGGCCGGCGCCAACCTTGAAGCGCTGATGCCTGTCTTCATGAAGTCGGGCGCCAAGGGCATCGCTCCGGAAGAGAAGAAGCTGCAAGACGCAATGCTGCGCATCCGCTATGCGAGCGTGCCGGTGGTGGCCGCGATGCGCGGCCTGGCGTTGGGCGGCGGCTGCGAGTTGGCTGTGCATTGCGCACGCCGTGTCGCGCATATGGAGAGTTATGTCGGTCTGGTCGAAGTTGGCGTTGGGCTCATCCCCGGCGCCGGCGGCCTGACCTATATCGCTCGCCGTGCGGCCGAGATGGCAGCGGCCGGCAATGCCAATGCCGACATCTTCGCCTTCCTGAAAGACGGCTTCACGACCGCCGCCACGGCCAAGGTCGCGACCTCGGCATTGGAAGCACGCAAGAACGGTTTCTTGCTCGACAGCGATGTGATCGTGCCGAACAAGGACGAGTTGCTGCATGTCGCCACGGCACAAGTCAAGGCGATGGCCGAGTCCGGCTACCGCGCGCCGCTGCGGGCGCTGTTCCCGGTCGCGGGCCGCTCCGGCATCGCCACCATCAAGGGCCAGTTGGCCAATATGCGTGACGGTGGTTTCATCAGCGCACATGACTTCTACCTCGCCAGCCTGATCGCCGATGTGGTCTGCGGCGGCGCGGTCGAGGCCGGCTCGCTGGTGTCCGAGGAGTATTTGATGTCGCTGGAGCGCAAGCATTTCTGCAGCTTGCTGGAGCACCCCAAGACGCAAGAGCGAATCATGGGCATGTTGCAAACCGGCAAGCCAGTTCGCAACTAACGGCTTCATGTGACGGGGCTCGGATAGCCCCGTCACCTACCGATCAAGAGAATTGGAAAGAACATCATGAGCAAGCAAGTTCAAGAAGCGTATATCTGCGCCGCCACCCGTCTGCCTATCGGCAAGTCGGGCCGGGGCTATTACAAAAACACCCGTCCGGACGAAATGCTGGCGCGCGTCATTCAAGCCGCCTTGGCACAAGTGCCGGGGCTCGATCCGTCCGCCATCGAGGATGCCATCGTCGGCTGCTCCTTCCCCGAAGGCGAGCAGGGCATGAATATCGCCCGCGTTGGCGCGGTGCTGGCCGGCCTGCCCAACACGGTCGGCGGCGTCACCGTCAATCGCTACTGCGCATCGGGCATCACTGCCTTGCAAATGGCCGCCGACCGCATCCGCGTCGGTGAGGCCGAGGTGATGATCGCCGCCGGCGTCGAGTCGATGAGCATGGTGCCCATGGGCGGCTACAAGCCTTCCCTGTCGCCCGCCATCTTCGAGCGTGACGAAAACCTGGGCCTGGCTTACGGCATGGGCCTGACGGCCGAGAAGGTCGCTCAGCAGTGGAAGATCAGCCGCGAAGCGCAAGACGAATTTGCGCTGCAATCGCATCTGCGTGCTTTGGCCGCGATCGAATCTGGCGCCTTCAAGGACGAGATGACGCCGTTCGAGATCATCGAGCGCCTGCCCAATTTGCTGGACGGCTCCATCAACGAGCGTCGCCGCATGGTCGAGATCGACGAAGGCCCACGCCGGGACACCACGCTGGAAGGCCTGGCCAAGCTGCGCGCGGTGTTCGCCGCCAAGGGTTCAGTCACCGCCGGCAACAGCTCGCAGACCTCGGACGGTTCCGGCGCCTTGATCGTTGCGTCTGAAGCCGCCGTCAAGCGCTTCGGCCTGACACCGTTGGCTCGCTTCGTTAGCTTCGCAGTGCGTGGCGTGCCGCCCGAGATCATGGGCATTGGCCCGATCGAGGCCATCCCTGCGGCCTTGAAGTTGGCCGGCCTGAAGGCTCAGGACCTGGGCTGGATCGAGTTGAACGAAGCTTTTGCCGCGCAGTCGCTGGCCGTCTTGAATGACCTCGACAGCAAGGGCATCGTGCTCGACCGTAGCAAGGTGAACCCGAACGGCGGCGCGATCGCCTTGGGTCACCCGCTGGGCGCCACCGGCGCCATCCGTGCCGCCTCGGTGATTCACGGCCTGCGCCGCACCGGCCAGAAGTACGGCATGGTGACGATGTGCGTCGGCGCCGGTCAAGGTGCTGCTGGCATCATTGAAAGGCTCTGACATGGCAAACCGGCGAACGGTTCTGCGCGGCGCAGTTGTGCTGGCCGCGCCGGCAATGCTCGCCGGTTGCCAGGGCGACCTCAACCCCGCCTTTGCGACCTGGAAGCAGGCGCGCAAGGCGGTGTTCGAGTTGCTGTTCAGCCCGCCCAAGGTGCAGGACAACGCCTGGACGCTGGCGCAGCTGCTGCAGCATCTGGCGCAAAGCATTGAGTTCTCCATCAGCGGATTCCCCGAGCTGAAACCGGCTTGGTTCCGCTCCAGCGTGGGTGCTGCGGCCTGGGCCTTGTTCAATGCCCGCGGCAAGATGTCGCACAGCTTGGATGAGCCGATTCCCGGCGCGCCGGCGCTGGACGGCGAGCGCAGCCTGAAGTCCTCGGTGCAGCGCCTGCTTGATGCGATGGATGCGTTCGCGGCGCACAAGGGCCCATTGGCACCGCATTTCGCCTATGGTCCGCTGAGTCGCGAAGAATATGAGCGGGCACACCTGATGCATCTGGCCAATCACTGGCAACAACTTGTCCGCGCCGCTTGAATTGCTGCGTCACAATCCCACGAAATTTGGAGACTGCCCCATGAGCATCAAAACCGCCATCGTCAACGGTGTGGCCACGATCGAGATCGCCCGCCCCGAAAAGAAAAACGCCCTGACCCGCGTGATGTACCAGGAGATGGCCGATGCGCTGATCGCTGCCAACACCGACAAGACGGTGCGCGCGGTCTTGATCCAGGGTCAGCCCACGGTCTTCACCTCCGGCAATGACATCGAAGACTTCATGAGCAGCCCGCCGCGCGATGAAGACGCGCCGGTGTTTCAGTTCATGCGCGCGCTGCTGGGTTGCGAGAAGCCAGTGATTGCGGCCGTCAACGGCGCGGCGATTGGCATCGGCACCACCATGCTCTTGCATTGCGACTTTGTTTATGTGGCCGACGATTCGCGCCTGGCCATGCCTTTTGTGGGCTTGGGCCTGGTGCCCGAGTTCGGCTCCAGCCTGATCGTGCCCAGCTTGATGGGTCACGCCAAGGCGGCCGAAAAGTTATTGCTCGGTGACCCCTTCACCGGCGCCGACGCCGTGGAATGCGGCATCGCCAATGGCGTTCTGGCAGCCGGCGAAGTGGTGGCTTATGCACGCCGCGTGGCCGAGCGCTTCAATGCCTTGGCACCGAGTGCTGTGCGCGAAAGCAAGCGCCTGATGCGCCGCCACAGCGCCGCGCAGGTGATCGAAACGATCAAGGTCGAGGCCGAGATTTTTGGCGCCCGCCTGCGTTCACCCGAGGCGATGGAGGCGTTTCAGGCCTTCTTCCAGAAGCGCCAGCCGGACTTCACGAAGTTTGATTGAACTGACGCGGCTTGCCCGTGTTGTCGATCGCAACAAAGGTCAGCTGCGCCTCGGTCACCTTGACCACTTCTGGATTCGCCGGGTTGCGCTCGGCCATCACCTCGACCTGCACGGTGATCGAGGTGCGCCCGACGCGCACGATTTGTGAATAGAAGGACAGCAAGTCGCCGATCGACACCGGCTGCTTGAACAAGAACTCCTTCACCGCCACGGTCGCTACGCGCCCTTTGGACAGTCGGGCCGGTAAGACCGAGCCGGCGATGTCCACCTGCGCCATGATCCAGCCGCCAAAAACATCGCCGTTGTGATTGGCGTCGGCCGGCATGGGCATCACGCGCAAGACCAATTCACGCGGGTAGGGGCTTGTTGCCTCGGGGCTTGCTGGGGTGCTCGTATCGGTCATGGTGGTTCCTGAGAGAATTGCCTTGCCATTCTCGGCCACAGCTCAAGAATTAAAACAACACATGCGAAGTAGCCCTGCACTTCCTCCCCATTCAGACGGCAACACCGCTGCGCTGCCAGCGGCCCCGCGCAGCGACTGGGCCACGATCAACAAGCTCTTGCCCTATTTGTGGCGCTATCGCTGGCGCGTCGGTTTTGCGCTGAGCTTTATGCTGTTTGCCAAGCTGAGCAATGTGGCCGTGCCGCTGCTCTTGAAGTCGCTGGTCGATAACCTGGCCATCAAACCTGGCTCGGCCGCCAGTGTTGCGGTGGTGCCCTTGGGCCTGCTGGTAGCTTATGGCGCGCTGCGCTTGATGACTTCGCTGTTCACCGAGCTGCGCGAGCTGATCTTCGCCAAGGCGACGGAAGGCACGGCGCGCAGCATCTCCTTGCAAGTATTCCGTCATTTGCACGCACTCAGTCTGCGCTTCCACCTGGAGCGCCAGACCGGCGGCATGACGCGCGACATCGAGCGTGGTACCCGCGCCGTGCATTCGCTGATCTCCTATTCGCTCTACAGCATCGTGCCCACGCTGATCGAGGTGACGCTGGTGCTGACGCTGCTGGCGGTCAAGTTCGACGCTTGGTTCGCCTACATCACGCTGGCTGCTTTGGCGCTCTACATCAGCTTCACCATCATCGTGACCGAGTGGCGCACCAAGTTTCGCAAGCAGCTCAATGAGCTGGACTCGGTCGCACACAGCCGGGCGATCGACGCCTTGCTGAATTACGAGACGGTCAAATACTTCAATAACGAAGACTTCGAAACAAGCCGCTATGACGAAAGCCTGGAGAAGCTGCGCCGCGCGCAGCTGAAAGCACAGTCGACGCTGTCCTTGCTGAACACCGGCCAGCAACTGATCATCGCCACCGCCTTGGTTTTGATGCTGTGGCGTGCCACGGTCGGCGTGGTGTCCGGCACGATGAGCCTGGGTGACTTGGTGATGGTCAATGCTTTCATGATCCAGCTCTACATTCCGTTGAATTTCCTCGGCGTGATCTACCGCGAGATCAAGCAGAGCCTGACCGACTTGGACAAGATGTTTGGCCTCTTGGAGCGCGAGCGTGAAGTTGCCGATGTGCCTGGGGCTGCGGAGTTAGCCGTCAGTGGTGCGGCGGTGCGTTTCGAGTCGGTCAGCTTTTCTTATGACAAGGCGCGGCCGATTCTGCATGACGTCAGCTTCGAGATTCCGGCCGGTAAGAAGGTCGCCGTGGTGGGGCCGAGCGGCTCGGGCAAGAGTACGCTGGCTCGCCTGCTTTATCGCTTCTACGATATTGACGCCGGCCGCATCACCATCGACGGGCAAGAGTTGCGCAAGGTGACCCAAAGCAGCTTGCGCCGCTCGATTGGCATCGTGCCGCAGGACACGGTCTTGTTCAATGACACGGTGGCTTACAACATCGCTTACGGCCGGCCCGGTGCGAGCCAAGCGGAGGTCGAGGCGGCGGCGCGTGCAGCGCATATCCACAACTTCATCAGTTCCATGCCCAATGGCTATGCCACCATGGTGGGTGAGCGTGGGCTCAAGCTCAGCGGCGGCGAGAAGCAACGCGTCGCGATCGCCCGCACGCTGCTGAAGAACCCGCCGCTGCTGATCTTTGACGAGGCCACCTCGGCCTTGGATTCAAGCAACGAGCGCGCCATTCAAGCGGAGTTGGAAGCGGCAGCGCAAGACAAGACCGTGCTGGTGATCGCGCACCGCCTGTCCACGGTGGTCGATGCGCATGAAATTCTGGTCCTGGAGGCGGGGCGCATTGTCGAGCGCGGCCATCATGAAGCATTGCTGGCGCAGCAAGGCACTTACGCCCGGATGTGGCGCTTGCAGCAAAGCGGCGGTGAGCAGGTGGTGGCTGCGCCGCCTGCCGGGCAGGCCGAATAGGCCAGATACACTGAGCACGTGGAAACCAAATGGCTTGAAGATTTCGTCAGCTTGGCCGAGACGCGCAGCTTTTCGCGCTCCGCCCAAGTTCGGCATGTGACCCAACCGGCGTTCTCGCGCCGTATCCAGGCGCTGGAGGCTTGGGCGGGGGTGGACCTGGTGGATCGCTCCTCCTACCCAACGCGTTTGACTGGGGCCGGTGAGACCCTGCTCGGCCAAGCGGTTGAGATCCTGAGCAATCTGCAGGCGACGCGCAATATGCTGCGCAGCCATCAGTCGGCCGGTCAGGACATGATCGAGTTTGCCGTGCCGCATTCGCTTGCCTTCAGCTTCTTCCCGCATTGGCTGATGGACCTGCGCCAGCGTTTCGGGGCGCTCAAATGCCGGCTCAACGCGCTCAATGTGCATGACGCGATGCTGCAGCTGAGCGAGGGTAATTGCGATCTCTTGATCGTCTATCACCACGCCAGCCAGCCCTTGCAACTGGACCCTGAGCGTTATCAGATGGCCTCGCTGGGGCAAGAGACGCTGGCCGCCTATGCCAAGGCCGATGCCAATGGCGAGCCGATGTTTCGCCTGCCCGGCCGGCCCGGGCAGAAGATTCCTTTCCTCAGCTATGCCTCGGGCGCTTACCTGGGGCGCTTGGTCGAGTTGATCGCCAAGGCTTCGACCGTGCCGCTCAACCTTGATGCCATTTACGAAACCGATATGGCCGAGGGGCTGAAGGCGATGGCGCTGGAAGGGCATGGCCTGACCTTTTTGCCTGCCAGTTCGGTCAAAAAGGAGCTGGCCGCCAAGAATCTGGTGCGGGCTGCCGCTGCTGGGGAGTTTGAGCTGACCATGGAGTTGCGCATCTACCGTGAGCGTCCCGAGCTCACCCGGCGCAGCAAGCCAGCAGCTCAGGCCTTGTGGAAATTTTTGACCGAATAGTGCGTCAGGCGTACATGCGTGAAAACACGTATTCGACACAGGTCTCACCGGGGCGGCCTAGCCCCTAAGATGAGGCCTGAGATTTACATTGAATCCTTCATTCATTCCGGAGTGTTTATGACCAAGAAGACATTGCTCGTCCTGGCCCTGGCTGCCGTCGCAGGCATGGCCCAGGCTGAAGATACCTTGAAGAAAATCAAGGACAGCGGCAGCGTCACCATGGGTGTGCGTGAGTCCTCGGGTGCTTTGTCATACACCTTGGGTGATGGCAAGTTCGTTGGCTACCACGTTGAGATCTGCGAGAACGTGTTGCGCGATGTCCGCAAGCAATTGGGCATGAGCGCGATGGCCGTTAAGTACCAGCCGGTGACTTCGCAAAACCGCATCCCTTTGGTCCAGAACGGCACCGTCGATATCGAGTGCGGTTCCACCACCAATAACGCGACACGGCAAAAAGATGTGGCCTTCGCGGTCACAACCTTTGTCGAGGAGGTTCGTATCCTCGTGAAGGCCAACTCCGGTATCACCGCGATTGCGCAACTGAACGGCCGCAATGTTGCGACGACAACCGGGACCACCTCGGTGCAGACGCTGCGCAAGAATGAGCGCGCCACCGGCGTTGACTTCAAGGAAGTCTTCGGCAAGGACCATGCAGACAGCTTCTTGCTGCTGGAGTCGGGCCGCGCCGATGCCTTCGTGATGGACGGCGCAATTTTGGCTGGCCTGGTGGCCAAGTCCAAGGCACCAGCTGACTTCAAAGTGGTCGGAGAAGTGCTCTCGGTCGAGCCCATCGCCATCATGATCCGTAGGGATGACCCGGCCTTCAAGAAGGCGGTGGATGACAGCATCAAGGCGCAGATGAAGTCCGGTGACATCGCCAAGACTTGGAGCAAATGGTTCGAGCAGCCGATTCCTCCGACCAACACCAAGGTCGGCATGGCTCCCAACGAAAACACCAAGCACGCTTGGGCGAACCCGAACGACAAGCCGGCCGAGGACTACGCCAAGAAGTAAGTCGTTAGCGCTTTAGTACGCTGACCACAAGCAAAAAAAGGCCGCCCGGCAAGCGCTCGGGCGGCCTTGTGTTTTATTCGACAGGAGAGCTGCCTTGGCAACTTGGGATTGGCAGGTGTTCTGCAGGGACACCATAGATCAGCAGGATGTGCCGCGCTGCTTTGGCAGTGGCGGCGCAATCACCTATCTGGATTGGATGATGTCGGCCTGGGGATGGACCTTGTCGGTGTCAGGTTTGGCGTTGATTTTGGCGCTCTTTTTTGGCGTGCTGATGGGCATTCTGCGCACCACGCCAAACAAGCGGCTTGTCTTGCTGGGTGACGCATGGACCGAGTTGTTTCGCAACATCCCGGTGCTGGTGCAGGTCTTTCTTTGGTACTTCGTCGTGCCCGAGTTGCTGCCGGTGATGAAGCAGATCCCAAGTTTTTTGTTGGTGGTGTTGGGCCTGGGGTTTTTTACCTCGGCGCGCATCTCCGAGCAGGTCAAGGCCGGCATTCAAAGCCTGCCCAAGGGCCAAACCTACGCTGGTTTGGCGGTCGGCATGACGCTGCCGCAAACCTACCGTTATGTTTTGCTGCCGGTGGCCCTGCGCATCGTGATCCCACCGCTGACCAGTGAAGCCATGGGCATCGTCAAGAACTCGGCGGTTGCGTTTGCTGTGTCGGTGCCCGAGCTGATCATGTTTGCCCGCCAGGCGCAGGAGGAAACCTCCAAAGGCATCGAGATCTACCTGGCGGTGACGGGGCTGTACTTCGTCTCGTCGATAGCGATCTTTGCGATCGCCCGCTTTATTGAGCTGCGTGCGCGCGTGCCCGGCATGGTGGGGAGCAGCCAATAATGAATCTCGACTTTGCTTTTCTCTCTTGGGGCGTGGTCGGCAGCTATGTGCTGCAAGGCCTCTATTTCTCGATTCAGTTGACCTTGATCGCAATGGTTGGCGGGATTGCTTTGGGCACCGTCTTGGCTTTGATGCGTTTGTCCGGCAAGCCAATGCTGGCGGTGCCGGCGGCCGCTTATATCAACACCATGCGCAGCATTCCGTTGGTGATGGTGATTCTGTGGTTCTTCCTGCTGATCCCATTTTTGATCGGCCGTCCGCTCGGCGCCGAAATCTCGGCCATCGTGACCTTCACGCTGTTCGAGGCTGCTTATTACGCCGAGATCATGCGGGCCGGTATTCAGAGCGTACCGAAGGGCCAAACCTACGCCGGCTACGCAGTTGGCATGAGTTATGGGCAGACGATGCAGTTGGTGGTCTTGCCGCAGGCTTTCCGCAATATGTTGCCGGTGCTGCTCACGCAGACCATCATCTTGTTCCAGGATACCTCGCTGGTTTATGCCATCGGTGCTTATGACTTGCTGAAGGGTTTTGAGACGGCGGGGCGCAACTTCAACCGTCCGATTGAGACCTATCTGGTCGCCGCCGCTGTTTACTTCGCCATCTGCTTTGGCATGTCGATGCTGGTGCGCCGACTGCAAAAGAAAATTGCCATCATCCGCTGATGCTGGAGAGGAGATTTTTCAAATGATCGATATCAAGAACGTCAACAAGTGGTACGGCAACTTTCAAGTGCTGACCGACTGCACGACCAGCATCAAAAAGGGTGAAGTCGTGGTGGTGTGCGGGCCGTCCGGCTCGGGCAAGTCCACGCTGATCAAGACCGTCAATGCCCTGGAGCCATTCCAGAAGGGCGACATCATTGTTGACGGCATCTCGCTGGCCGACCCCAAGACCAACTTGCCCAAGCTGCGTTCGCGCGTTGGCATGGTGTTTCAGCATTTCGAGTTGTTCCCGCACCTGAGCGTGACCGAGAACCTGACGATTGCGCAGATCAAGGTCTTGGGCCGCACGCCCGATGAGGCCAAGGTGCGCGGTCTGAAGATGCTCGACCGAGTGGGCCTGTCGGCGCACAAGGACAAGTTCCCGGGGCAGCTCTCCGGCGGCCAGCAGCAGCGCGTCGCGATTGCGCGCGCGCTGTCGATGGATCCGATCGTGATGCTATTCGACGAGCCGACTTCGGCGCTTGATCCCGAGATGGTCGGCGAGGTGCTGGATGTGATGGTCAAGCTGGCCGAAGAGGGCATGACCATGATGTGCGTGACCCATGAAATGGGCTTCGCCAAGAAGGTCAGCCACCGGGTCATCTTCATGGATGCCGGCAAGATCGTCGAGGACTGCAAGCGTGAAGAGTTCTTCGGCCATCCCGAGCAGCGCTCGGCACGGGCGCGGGAGTTCTTGGACAAGATCTTGCAGCATTGAAGTCAGCGGCGCAGGTTCTGCTTGGTCGCTTGCGCTCAGCAGGGGTGCTTCTATACATGGGTGCGAAGTTCATAGACTGCGCCTTGCAACCCATCTCGCGATCAGAACGAATCGGTATCGCCCCGAGTTGTGAAGAGCTTTACTAGACCTTGTAGACCCCGCAGCCGATCAGCAAATCGCCCGGCAAGCCTTGAACGAATGACATCTTCTCGTTGACCGCGCCGGAAGCGGGGTTGACGGTTTGGTAATCGACCCAGCCGCCGCCCTGATCGACGCAGTCAAAGCCGTCTTTCAGCAAACGCTGCCACTGCAAGCCTTGGACTTCGCGCAAATGCTTGCCCGTTAGCGCTGGGTTGGGACCGAAGGCGGTGAACAGGCCCTGACGGTTGAATACAAAGATATACATATCGCGATCGAAGAACTCGCTGTTGCGGTCTAAGAAGCTGTTCACCGCCTTGCTCATGCCGGCGCGCTTGATCAGCGCGCAGGCCTTGTCGACCAGGGCTCTCGCTTCATCGGCGGCGCCCTGGCGCAAGCGAATGGTGCGCACCGCGCTGGTGAGCAGGGCCGTTCTTTGTTCCAGTTCGCGGGCTGCATGTGCAGAAGCGCCGACCATCTCGGCATTGCGCTGCGTCAAGGCGTCGGCCGCGTTCACCGCGCTGGCGATCTGAGCCAATTCCTTGCATTGCTCCTCGCTGCCCCCAGAAATGTTTTCAACCTGCTGCGCCAGTTCACGCACGCCCAGCACGATCTCGCCAAGCGCCTGCCCAACTTGCTCAATCCGCTTCACACCGGTCTCGACCTGTTCGGCCGATTGCGCAATCAGCTTCTTGACCTCGGCCGCCGAAGCCGCGCTGCGCTGCGCTAGATTTCGCACCTCGCTGGCCACCACGGCAAATCCGCGCCCTTGCTCGCCAGCCCTGGCCGCCTCGACCGCAGCGTTCAGGGCCAGGATATTGGTTTGGAAAGCGATGCTGTCGATCACGGCGATGATTTCGCTCATCTCGCGCGAGCTGCCTTCGATCTTGCGCACCTGGGAGACGGCATCTTGCATCAACGATTCCCCCGATTCGGCTACCCGGCGCATAGCGGTGGAGACCTTGTTGGCTTCGCGGGCCGACTCGGCATTTCGCTCCAAAAGACCGCCCAGATGCTCCATCTGTGCCGCGGCTTGCGATAGATTTTTGGCCTGTTGATCGGTGCGTTCGGCCAGATCGCGAGTGCCCCGGGCCAACTCGGAGCCGGCCATGGCGGCGATGCTGGCGTTGCTGCGAATCTGCGCCACTCGACTCGACAAGGAGGTGCACATCGCGTTGAAGCGCGCGCTCAGTCCGGGTAGATGCGCGGGGGCATTGTGGGACAGGTCCCCGCGCTCGGCGGCAGCCAGGCCTTGGCTCAGGGCCTGGTCTTCGGAGCCAGCTCGGGCAGCGCCAAGCATCCAACTCAGCCAAGCAGGGCGGGCATTCGATTTTCGACGGGCTTGCTTCGATTGTTCGGACATGGCGGTGGACCTGGATTTCTTCTGCTTTCTGAGGCGGAGGCGCTCAAGCCGGCACGAAAGCGCTTGTGTCTTTCGCATAGGCTCGAAGGCCGGGCACGCAGCTACTGACTGCGGCACACGAGCATCGCCCACCTTAGCAAAGCCGCAGCCGGGCTCGTACCTGAAAAACGGCGCAAATCCCTTGCAAATCTGCGGCCCGGCCGCACCAACTTTCCTCCAAAGGTCGATGAGCCAAGTTTTGACCCAGCGCATCATGGAGTTTTGGGACAATCCCCCCATGGCCCAAATCCCTACCCCTACCGCCGCTCCCCAGGAGCTCAGTCTCACCCGCCCCGACGACTGGCATTTGCATGTGCGCGACGAAGGCGCGATGCAGAGCGTGATTCCGTTCACGGCACGCCAGTTCGCCCGCGCCATCATCATGCCTAACTTGCGGCCTCCTGTGACCAGCGCTGCGCAGGCGGTGGCCTACCGCGAGCGCATCTTGGCGGCAGTGCCAGCCGGCATGAGCTTTCAGCCCCTGATGACGCTGTACCTGACCGACGTGACGCCGGTCGACGAGATCAAGCGAGCCAAGGATGCGGGCGTGGTGGCACTCAAGCTCTATCCAGCCGGCGCCACCACCAATAGCGATGCCGGCGTGACCGATATCCGCAAGACCTACAAGACGCTGGAAGCGATGCAGCGCGAAGGCCTCTTGCTGCTGGTGCACGGCGAGGTGACCGACGCCGACATCGATGTGTTCGACCGTGAGGCCGTTTTTATCGACCGCGTAATGCTGCCCTTGCGCCGCGATATGCCGGAGCTCAAGGTCGTTTTTGAGCACATCACGACCAAGGAGGCGGCCGACTATGTGGCCGGCGCCGATGCCTTCACCGCCGCGACCCTGACGCCGCAACACCTGCTCTACAACCGCAACGCCATCTTCACCGGCGGCCTGCGCCCGCATTACTACTGCCTGCCGGTGCTTAAGCGCGAGGTCCACCGCCAAGCACTGATCAAGGCGGCCACCTCGGGCAGCCCCAAGTTCTTCCTCGGCACCGATAGCGCGCCGCATGCTTCGCAGATGAAAGAGAACTCGGTTTGCGGCGCTGGCTGCTTCACGGCCGCCTCGGCGATGGAGTTGTATGCCGAGGCTTTTGAGGCGATGGGCGCCTTGGACAAGCTCGAAGCCTTCGCCAGCTTCAACGGCGCCGATTTTTACGGTCTGCCGCGCAACACCCAGCGCGTGACGCTGCGCAAGCAAGACTGGACGCTGCCCAGCGCCGTGCCCTTTGGCGAGGCGCAGCTGAAGCCTTTGCGTGGCGGCGAGACGCTGAGCTGGAAGCTGCTCTGAACCCAAGCCTGGACTGGAGCGCCGCCTGGCTGGCGCCCTATCGCCAAACGGGCGAGGCCTTGTCGGCAGACATGGCGGCAGGCGCATCGGTTGCCGATGCGCTGAACAAGCAGTTGCAAGGCCGGCCGATTCGTTTGGCCCATGGTGATCTGCGTTTCGTGCAGCAGTCCGAACTGCCCGAGGGCGAGGCCTACGAGGCCTTTATTCATCGCAGCGCCCGCGTGCCCACGCGCGAGAACCAGCATGACTTGCTCAATGGCCTGATCTGGCTGCATTGGCCCTTGCTCAAGGCGGGCTTGAATGCCGCCCATATCGATGCGCTGAAGCGCAGCGGCGGTGTGCAGGCGCAACGCGGACCCTTGCGCGATGCCTTGACGGTGGTGGACGAGAATGCCGCGCTGATGTGGGCACCGCCCGAGCTGTGCGAGGCCTTGGAGCAGCGCGATTGGCCGGGACTGTTCATTCGGCTGCGGCCCTTGTGGACGCAGGTGAGGCTAGATTTGATCGGCCACGCCTTGCTGGAGAAGTTGATGCAACCGCGCAAGCCGATTTGCGCCCATGTTCTGTTGATGCCTATGGGCAGCGTGTCTACCCAGCAGGATGCCGCGCTCGACCCCGCGTGGTTGGCAAGCAAGCCTTTTTTGCCGCTGCCGGTCCTGGGCGTGCCGGGCTGGTGGGCCGCCAATGAAGCCGAGAGCTTCTATGCAGACACCGGTGTTTTTCGCCCGGCAGCGCGCGCGCAAACCGGCTAGCATCGCGCACAGATGAAATGAGGGGGATGAACTTGCTGACAATGTTTGCCGCTTCGGGCGCGCGGCCAAGCTTGCGCTTCGGGCTCTTGGCCTGGCTGCTCTTGGCCGTGGCCACCGGGGCGCAGGCACAACAGGACCCTGGGCCTAAACCGCTAGCAGCGCCAGCAGCGGCAGCCGTGGCCGCCCCCGCCGCATCAGCGCCGGCAGCCGTGGTTTCGGCCAGCGCGCGGCGGATTTATGAAGATGCCCGGGCGCAGCTGTTGCAGATCCGCACGCTGCTCAAGACGCAGAACAGCCAGGCCTCGGTCGGCTCCGGGTTTTTGGTCAGTGCCGACGGTCATGTGTTGAGCAACTACCACGTCATCAGCCAGTTCGCGCTGGAACCCGAGCGCTACCGCCTGCGATTTGCCAGCACCGATGGGCAAGAGGGGGCGCTGGAGTTGCTCGACTTTGATGTGCGCCGCGATCTGGCTTTGTTGCGCGTGGTGCCGGGCAGCCTGGGCGGCTTGGACCATGGCTTGACCGGGCGCGGCGCCTTGACCTTTCGCCCGGCTGCCATGCCGCTGGCCAAGGGAGAGCGCATCTACTCGATGGGTAACCCGCATGACATTGCTTTTGCCGTTGTCGAGGGTAATTACAACGGCTTGGTCGAACGCAGCTTTGACCCGCTGATTTACTTTTCCGGCGGCATCAATCCCGGCATGAGTGGTGGGCCGGTGGTGGACGAAGAGGGTCGCGTGGTCGGCGTCAATGTGTCGGTGATGTCGTTTGCGCAGCAGATGAGCTTTCTGGTGCCAGGGCAATATGCCCAAGCCTTGCTGGAGCGCGGCCGCAAGGCCAAGCCGGTCACGGCGCCGGCTTGGCCGCGCTTGCGCGAGCAACTGATGGTGTTTCAAGATGAGTTGACGCAGCGCTTTTTGGCTCAGCCCTGGGCCAGCGCCGGCCATGCGCATTACCAGTTACCTGTGCCGCAGGAGCAGTTCATGCGCTGCTGGGGGAGGGGCACGCCGGCCGACACCAAGGGGCTGGAGTTCCAGCGCTCGCAATGCCGGATGGAGCATGCGGTGTTCGTCAATGATGCGATACAGACCGGCTACCTGTCCATGTCTCACGAAGCCTATGACGGCGCCAAGCTCGGCGCGATCCGCTTCGCCAAGCAGTATTCGGGGAGTTTTCGCAATGAGCGCCTGGGCCGCGAGGACAAGTTCCGCACCGCGCCTTTTTGCAAAGAGGAGTTCATAGAGGGTGGAGCCCCCAGACCCGACGCTGTGCGCCAGGCCCCCCGAGGGGGTGCGGAGAGCTCGGGGGCGGCCCTTCGCTCTCCTGGAGACGGCCTCCCCCTGCGCGCGGTCGTCTGCCTGCGCGCCTACCGCAAGCTGGCCGGCCTGCATGACTTGAGCGTGTTGGTCACCACGGTCGACGGGGCCACCGAGGGCGCGCTGGGCCGCTTTGACGCCCGCGGTGTCAGCTTTGACAACGCCTTGAAATTGAGCGCGCATTACCTGGAGGGCTTCGCGTGGATCAGCAAGAACAAGAACAAAGAATCGCGAGAATTGCGGTAATCGAAGTCCTTGGGCGCGACGGCCTGGTGCGCCAGGTTCAGCGCATCACGCGCTGGCCGGCTCGCATTGGCCGCTCCCCCAATTGCGAGGTGGTGCTGGATGACACCCATCTGGCCGCCGAGCACGCGCTGCTTCAATGGAACGAGGGTGGTGCAGCCAGCCTGGTGCTCATGCCGAGTTTGAACGGAGGCTGGCTGGGTGAGCGGCGCTTGCGGGCGGGTGATGCGGCAGCCCTCAAAGGCAGCGCCACCTTCCAACTCGGCGCCAGCCATCTGCGCTGGCGCAGCAATGCCGAGGCCTTGGCGCCGGAGCAGCCCATGCAGCAACACCAGCAACGCGCCGCCAAGGTGGCCGGCGCCTGGGTGCCCGCGCTGCTATTGCTGTGGCTGGCCTTGTTGTGGTTTGACCGCTGGTCCGAACTCAACCCCGGCTCACCGTGGGTTGACTACAGCAGCGCCGTCCTTGGGCCCTTGGTGGTGATCTTGGGCTGGGCTGCGCTATGGTCCTTGGTGACGCAGTTATTCCAGCATCGCTTTCCTTTTTTCACCCATTTGCGCCGGGCCTTGATCGTCGTGACCGGCTTGCACTTGATCGGCATTGCAATGCCGCTGCTGGCTTTTGCGCTGTCCTGGCCGCGCTTGATGGTCCTGGATGCGGTGGTCTTCCCGGCCGGCTTGGCGGCGCTGCTGTGGTGGCATGCCAGCCTGGTGTGGCCGCGTGCACGGCGCTGGTTGGCGCTCGCGGCGCTGTCGGGCTTGGCGACCTTGCTCGTGCTGACCGTGGCGCCCCGCCAGGAGCAGCAGTACTGGTTGGGCCCGGCCTATCTCAGCGCCTTGCCGCCACCTGCGTTGCGCCTCGTGGAGCCCAAGCAGCCGCAAGACTTGATCGAGGCCCTGCGCCCTCTTGAGGCCGAGTTGGCGCGCCAAGCCAACAAGGACAACGAGTCGCCCAGCACGGAAGGTGGGGGCGAGGAATAGGCCGCAAGCTTGGTGTCTAAGGGCGGCGAAAGCCGCCCTCAGCGAGACTGTCGGCGGCGTACTTCAGCCGCGTTGAAACAGGCGCACGCCAGGTTGCGGGATAAATTCTGCGGGCACCGCACCGCGAAGCTGGGCCGTGCCGGCGTATCGGTCCAGGATGCTGGTCTTGATATAAGGAAAGCCGCTTTCAATGAGTTTGTCCCACCTGAGAATGGTGTCGTCCGAACTGTGCCGGTCATTTGACAAGGGTGGGAACAAGGCCATGCAGCTCAGGCCATGCTGCTTCAATGTCCCCGTCAGGCGGGTTTCGTAGACATCGATGACCTGGGATTTGCAGGGCAGGCTGAGCATCCGACTGAACACTCGTTGGGTCACCGGGTTCCTCAGTGCACTTGCGTTCAGAACGAGAAAATAGCTCTGCAAATGATGCTGTGGAGCCTGAACCTCGGTAAGCCCCAGTACATCTGCATCAGAGCCACGTGCACGCGCCATCAATTGGTCAAAGTGCTTGGTGTTGAGTGGCCCGACGATGCTGTCGTTGATGAGGAACAGACGTGTCCAGTTTTGAGTGTCCTGGCATAAGGCGAACACCTGTGCCCAGGCGGCAAAGTCAAAGCCCACGTTTTCGCGCAAGTAAACGCCGCTGAGCCTTGCCAGCAACTGCTCCTCCAGCACGACATGCTCCGGCGCGAGCTCAGAATTCAAAATCAAGACGACCTTCAGCCCTGCACGCAACAGATGGTCCAGATGAACTTCAACATGGTGTTTGAGCTGCGGCTGCGTGGCATGGCTGACGAAGAAACAGACCTCGTTGCTGAGCGTGCTCGAAAGCGGCTTGAGCGCGTGCAATTGCGCTTGCGAGGCCAGTGGTGCCGAATAGGCCAAGCCTTCTATCGCGGCGTTGAATCTTCTGAGCGAGGCGCTGTGCTCGCGTCTACGCACATAGGGCAGCATGGCCTTGAAACTGCGGCGCCATTTGCGGAAGGTGTCGTTAAAGTTGCTCATACTCACTAAACCGGCAAGAAGCCCTCGATCGACAGATAGCGCTCGCCGGTGTCGTAGTTAAAGCCCAGCACCCGCGCGCCGGCGGGCAGCTCGGCCAGTTTCTTGGCGATGGCGGCCAAGGTGGCACCGCTGGAGATGCCGACCAGCAAGCCTTCTTGGGCAGCGCTGCGGCGTGCATATTCGCGCGCTTCTTCGGCCTCGACCTGAATCACCCCGTCGAGCAGGTCGGTGTGCAGATTGGTCGGGATGAAGCCGGCGCCTATGCCCTGGATTGGGTGAGGCGCAGGCGCGCCGCCGCTGATGACTGGCGAGGCGCTGGGCTCAACTGCAAACACCTTCAAGTTCGGCCAGGCTTTTTTCAGCACTTGCGCGCAGCCGGTGATGTGGCCGCCGGTGCCCACGCCGGTGATCAAGGCGTCCAGGCCTTCGGGGAAGTCGCGCAGGATTTCTTCCGCCGTGCTGCGCACGTGGACGGCGATATTGGCCGGGTTCTCGAACTGCTGCGGCATCCATGAGCCAGGGTTTTCGGCCACCAGCTCTTGGGCGCGGGCGATCGCGCCCTTCATGCCTTTTTCGCGCGGGGTCAAATCAAAGCTGGCGCCATAGGCCAGCATCAAACGGCGGCGCTCGACCGACATGCTGTCCGGCATCACCAGAATCAGCTTATAGCCCTTGACGGCTGCGACCATGGCCAGACCCACGCCGGTATTGCCCGAGGTCGGTTCGATGATGGTCGCACCCGGCTTGAGCAGGCCGCGCGCTTCGGCGTCCTCCACCATGGCCAGGGCAATACGGTCCTTGATCGAGCCGCCCGGATTGCTGCGCTCTGACTTGATCCAAACCTGCGCCTGTGCGCCGAACAGGCGCTGCATGCGGATATGCGGGGTGTTGCCGATGGTGGCGAGAACGTTATCAACTTTCATGGGATTCACTCCTTGGGGATGATGGGTCGCGGCCGAGCAAGTGCCAGCTCGGGTGTTGTTGGGTCAAGAGCTGAAACATGGCAAAGATGGGTCCTGGCATATTGCGCGGGTCGCTGGCACTTTCAAGGGCCTGCCAAGTACGCGATTGCAGGCCACCGCGGCTGCCCGGCTGCACCGGGTAAGCCATGAGCTGAGCGGCTTCAACCTGGCTCAGGCCGGCGGCCAGGCGGGCGGCCTTGAGCTCATCACCGCTGGGTGAGGGCATGTCGATATGGGTGATCTTTGGCATGGCGGGGCTTAACAAACGAAGCTCGAATCGTAGGCGATAATCCTAGTTGTGAAGCAAGCTAGACCGCCGCTGGCCCGAGCGTGGAAACATGGGGCTGGAGGAAGGTCCGGACTGCATAGAGCGGCGTAGCAGTTAACGGCTGTCCGGCGTGAGCCGAGGATCAGAGCAACAGAGACGAGTCGATCAAACGTGCCGGGTGTCAAAACTCGGCGGGACCGCAAGCGCAGCCTGCGGGATCGGGTGAAACGGGCAATCTCTACGCGCAGCAACACCAAGTAGGCCAGTATTGATGCGGCTCGCAGAGCTGGCGGGTAGGTGGCACCGAGCCGGGCAGTGATGCCCGGCCAAGAGGAATGGCGGTCACATCATCCCAGCCCGCAAGGGCATGGATGGTGCACAGAATCCGGCCTATCGGCTTGCTTCACTCTTTATTTTTGGATGGGTTCAGCAGCGACTCTATGGTCTGCTGCACAGCCAGGGCTTCGGCGTAGCCGGGCAGGCTGTGCGGGCGGCCTTCGATCATGGCCGCCCATTGATCAAGCTGGTCGATTTGGGCAAGCTGTGCCGGAATTTGAGCCTCGCAGCCGCGCTGCTCAATCTCGCTGAACCATTGCTTCAGTTCGAGCTCGCGCTCGCCTGTGCTCCATAGCATGCGGTTTTGGTCATCCATATCGTCGCCAACCTTGCCGCCTACCTTGCCGCTGATGCCTACCGCAACGCCGGCGACATCCAAGTCGGCACGCAGCTCGGTTTCGGCGCTGCGCCCGTCTTGGGGGTATGTGGCGACGCTGCTCAGTACCCTGGCCGGACCCAAGACGCGCTGCAGCACGAAGATGAAATGCGAGAGCACCTCGCGGGTGAAGCCGCCTTCTGCCCGTTCGCCCAGCCACGCGCCGGCCGCCGCCTGCCAAGGGCGCGGCCAGCGGGCAAAGCTCACTTCAAGTTCAACCCGGCGCCAGTCCTCGCGCGGCGACGCCAGCAGCAGGCCCAGGCCCTTGGAGGAGGCGAGGGCAAAGTTGACGGCAGCGCGTTGGCCCTCAAGCGCTATGCGATCGATGCATAGTCGCGCTGCGGCGAAGTCCACCGTCAGCGGCTTCTCGCAAAAAACCGCCAGCCCGGCGTCAAAGGCCAGCTCCGTCAACGCCATATGCGGGGCCGGCGGCGTCGCGATATAGAGGCTGTGCAGGCCGGGCGCGGCGATCAATTGCGCGGCGCTGGTGGCTGCCTTCAATTGCGGGTATTGCTGTAGCGTCTTCGCGAGAGCCGCCGGATTGGCGTCCCAGATGAGCGTGGGCTGCAATTGCGGGTGCGCGGCCAGGCGCGCCAACATGCGCTGCCCCATCACCCCCAGGCCAATCACGCCGACATTCAGTTGCTGATGGTTCATTGATTGTTCGCAGAGCAGGTGCTTTAGAGGGCGCCAGTTTAGGGTCGCCCTTACACTGAACAGCTGCTCAGAACATTCGCCTTAGTCGCGGCTCATCTTTTATGAATCCAGAAGCCGGTCATTTGTGGCGCGCCCCGCGTTGGGCCTTGGCTGTGTTGTTGGCCGGCTTGGGCATGATCGGGCCGTTTTCTATCGACACCTATTTGCCTGCCTTTGCCGGCATCGCGGCGGCCCTGCACGCCACGCCGGTCGAGATGCAGCAAACGCTGTCGAGCTATCTGTTCGGCTTTGCGCTGATGAATTTGTTCCACGGGGCTTTGTCCGACAGCTTCGGGCGCCGCCCGGTGGTGCTCTGGGGCATGGCGGTGTTTACGTTGGCTTCGGTCGGCTGCGCCTTGTCGGGCAGCATCGGGCAGTTGGTGTTCTGGCGCACGGTGCAGGGCATGTCGGCGGGTGCAGGCATGGTGGTGTCGCGCGCCATCATCCGCGATATGTTCCCGCCGTCCGAGGCGCAGCGGGTGATGTCGCAGGTGACGATTTTCTTCGGCGTTGCGCCGGCCATCGCGCCGATGATTGGCGGCTTTTTGTTCGTGCATACCGACTGGCACGCAATCTTCTGGTTTCTTGTCTTGGTTGGGGTGATTCTGTTCGTCGCCAACTGGCGCTTGCTGCCCGAGACCTTGCATGCGGACATGGTGCAGCCCTTTCATGTGCGGCCGCTGCTGCGCGGCTACTGGCAGCTCTGCTCGAACCGGCGCTTTATCTTGCTGGCGCTGGCCAGCGGCATTCCCTTCAACGGCATGTTTCTTTATGTCTTGGCTGCGCCGGTATTCGTCGGCGAGCATTTGAAGCTGGCGCCGACGCAGTTCTTCTGGTTTTTCTGCTTCGCCATCGGCGGCATCATGGCGGGTGCATGGTTGAGCGGCCGGCTGGCCGGCAGGATCAAGCCCAAACAGCAGATCCGGCGCGGCTTCATCATCATGTTTGTGTTCTCCGCGCTCAATGTGAGCTTGAACCTGCTGTTGCCGCCGAGCCCGTTTTGGGCCTTGCCGGTGATCGGTGCCTTCTCTTTCGGCTGGTCCTTGATGGTGCCGGTGGTGACGCTGCTGGCGCTGGATGAGGTGCCCGAGCGGCGCGGTATGGCGTCGTCGCTGCAAGCCTGTATTGGCAGCGCTGCCAATGGCGTGGTGGCCGGCGTGGTGGCGCCCTTGGTGATGCATTCCACCTTGGCCTTGGCGCTGACCTCGATGGGCCTGATGAGCATAGGGCTGATGGCCTGGCTCGCCGTGAAGCGGCAGCTCAAATAGGCTTGCCGGCTCAAGTCTGAGCCAAATCGACCGATGACTAATGCCTCAGAGCGCACCGAGTTGCGGGAGCATGGCATGGCATTTAAATTCAAACAAAAGAGGGCGAGGATGCTAGCGCAAGCCGGCATCATCGCGCTGGTTTGCTGCGGCATGGGCCCGGTGCGGGCCAATGAGCCCAAGCCCAAGGCGGCGGCTTCTACTGCTGCCAAAGCGGACGGTGAAGAGTCTTTGGACGTGCTGCGCCAGCGCTTGGCCGAGCGCTTGAGCAATAAGGCGGAAGCCTCGAGCGGCGCGATGAAGGTCAAGAACGCCGGCGGCCATGATGAAGGGGGCAAGCCTTCTAAGTCAGGCTCGTCGGCCAAGGGCGCCAAGGCGGCCGAGCCAGCGGCCCATGCGGCCGCAGAGCATGTCCATTGGGGCTATACCGGCGACGGAGCGCCCGAGCGTTGGGGCGAGCTGAGCCCTGAAAACCGCCAATGTGCGATCGGCACTCGTCAAAGCCCGATCGACATCCGTGAAGGCATACGTGTCGATCTGGAGAAAATCAATTTCGATTACCGACCGAGCAATTTCGCGGTGCTGGACAACGGCCACACGATTCAAGTCAATGTCGCACCCGGCAATGCCTTGCAGGTGATGGGGCGGCGCTTCGAGTTGCTGCAGTTCCATTTCCATCGCCCCAGTGAAGAGCGCATCAACGGCCGTCAATACGATATGGTGGCCCATCTGGTGCACAAAGACCCCGATGGCAAGCTCGGCGTGGTGGCGGTCCTGCTGGAGCGCGGGCGTGACCAGGCGCTGATACAGACGATCTGGAACAACCTGCCGCTGGAAAAGGGCCAGGCCTTGGCCGCGCCCGGCCTGCTCGATCTGAACCAGCTGCTGCCCGAGGATCGCAGCTACTTCACCTATATGGGCTCATTGACCACGCCGCCTTGTTCCGAAGGCGTGCTCTGGATGGTGATGCGCAGCCCGGTGCAACTGTCGGCGAATCAAATTTCGATCTTCTCGCGCCTGTATCCGATGAATGCGCGGCCGATTCAGGCCGGCTCCGGGCGTTTGATCAAAGAGTCGTCCGGCGGGCCTTGATCGGATCCCGTCAAGGCGTGTAGCCAAAGCCGGCGTAGATCTTCTTGATCACGCCCTGCTTGTCGAGGCTGAGCAGGCCGGCATTGAGCCGTTTGACCAAGTCATCGGGCATCTGCAGATTGCAGGCCAGGTACATCTCGCTGCGTTTGAAGTTGAGCACCGGCGTGATCCCTTGAATGCCCTGCTGCTGCAGCCGGTACTGGCCGATCAAGCGGCCGGTGGCCCAGTAGTCGATGCGGCCCATCTGCAGCTTCTTGGGGTTGACCTCGTCCGAGGGGGCCACATCCACGCGGTGGCCGCGCGTTTGCAAATAGCTGACGATGGCGTCGCCTTGGTAGCTGCCTATGCGCGCATCCATCAGGTCCTCCAGCCGCGTGGGGCGCGGCTCTTGGATTTTGTCCGTGAGCGCGAACAGTGCCCAGTCGTTATAGACCAGCGGGCCTATCCATTTGTAAAGCGACTCGCGCTCCGGCGTGCGTGACATCGAATAGACGCAGGTATTGGGCTGGGCCCGCGCCATCGAAATCGCCCGCGCCCAGGGGTAGATGGTGACATCGTGCTTCAGGCCGGCCTCGGCCAGCAAGGCCTTGACGATCTGGGTCGAAATGCCGCCGACCTGACCCTTGGCCTCGCTCATGTTGTAGGGCGGGTATTCCTCGGTGACGAGGCTCAGTTGCTGAGCATTGGCGGGCGCCATCAAGCCTAAGCCCAGCAGACTCAAGGCCGTGACGATGGACTTGTACATGGCAAAGCTCCTGCTTGGCTGGCGGCGCAAATTCAGAGTGTGCGATGTTTTGCGTTGCGACTCAACCACATGTGCAAAGTGGCGAAAAGCTGCTCGGCGACCACGGGCTTGGCTACATGGTCGTTCATGCCGGCGTCCAGGCAACGCTGGCGCTCTTCGGCAAAGGCGTTGGCCGTCATGGCCAAAATCGGTGTGTGTTTGCCATGTGCGCTGCCGCGAATGGCGCGGGTGGCCGCCAAGCCGTCCATCAGCGGCATCTGCACGTCCATCAGGATCAAGGCGTAGTCGTACTCACTGGCCATGCGCAAGGCTTCTTGCCCGTCGCCGGCCACGTCAACGATCAAGCCGGCGCTGCCCAACATCGCCACCGCCACCTCTTGATTGACGGCATTGTCTTCGGCCAGCAGCACGCGCGTGCCCTTGAACTGTTGCAGCAGCTCACGCGCCGCCACGCCCCGCGAGGCCTGCGCCGGAGGGGCCAGCGAAGCCATGCTGCTCTTGTCAATCTTGAGCGTGAACCAGAAGCGGCTGCCAAGGCCAGGGCTGCTCTGTACGCCGACCTCGCCATGCATCAAGGCGGCCAAACGTCGACAAATGGCCAAGCCCAGACCGGTGCCGCCGTAACGCCGCGTGGTGGAACTGTCGGCCTGCTCGAAGTCTTGAAACAAGCGGGCCTGCGCTTCCTGGCTGATGCCGATGCCGCTGTCCTGAACCTCGAAGCGCAGCTGCAAGGCGCTGCCCAAATCGGCCTCGATGGTGGCGGCCAACTTGACGCCGCCCTTGTCGGTGAACTTGACCGCATTGCCGGCGAAGTTGAGCAAGATCTCGGTGATGCGTTGGGCATCGCCGGTCAGTATCTGGGTCGTGAGCGGCTTGTCCACCTCGACCTGCACCTGCAGGCCTTTGTCGTTGGCGCGCTGCGCCAGCATGCTGGCAACGTTGTCGAGTACCTGCGCCACATTGAAGTCGCTGTGGCCGAGTTGCATCTTGCCCGCCTCGATCTTGGAGAAGTCCAAGACGTTGTTGATGATGGCCAGCAGGTGCTCGGCCGCATCCGCCACTTTTTGCAGCCGCTGCTGTTGGGCTGGCTCGGTGCTGTCGCTTTGAACCAGGTAGGTCAGGCCGATGATGGCGTTCATCGGTGTGCGGATTTCATGACTCATATTGGCCAGGAAGGCGCTCTTGGCCAAGCTGGCCGCCTGCGCCGCCTTGGTTGCGTCAGCCAACTCTGCGGTGCGCGCTTCGACCAGCTCTTCCAGATGCAGGCGGTAGCGGACCAATTCCAGGGCATCACGCCGTTGATGCGAAATATCGGTCAAGAAGCCATGCCAGAGCACGCTGCCGCCCGGCTCCAACTGGGCGATGGCATTGCCGTAGATCCAGCGTTCGCTACCGTCGTCTTGATGGGCTCTGAACTCTTGCTGCCAGGGTGTCAAGGCGCGCGCAGAGACCAGCAGCGAGTCGCGCACCAACGCACGATCGGCTGCTGCAATTTGTTCGAACCAGGGCTCGGCGCTCAGCTCCAGCTTGGCGCCGGAGAGATTGAAATAATCCTTCACCGCCTCGCTGATATAGGCGAAGGAGAAGCGGCCGTCCGAGCCGAGTCGCAGCTGGTAGACCACGCCGGGCACCGTCTCGGCCATGCCGCGCAGCCGCTCGATCAGCGCGCGCTCGGCATCGAACTGCTGCTGCAATGCATCGCGCATATGTTCCAGATGGCCGCCGAGCAAGCCGATTTCATCCTTGCGGCCCGCAGGCAATTGGGCGCTGAAGCGGCCCTGCGCCAAGTCATTGGCAAAGCGGCCTAACTCGCGCAGGGGACGCATCAATCTGGAATTCAGCAGTGCCAGGATCAGGGCCAGGGAAGCCAGCAACTGGCCGCCTACTGTGGCGCCGTACAGCCAACGCTGACGCGTCAACGCAGCGGTGCTGAGGTGGTCATCGACCTCGATGCGCAAATGTCCAATGCGTGCCACGCCGCGAAAAATCTCGCGTTCGCCCTTGACGCTGAGGCCTTTTTGGCGCTCGGGGAAACTCATTTCGATGAAGGGCGCGCCTTGCGAGGCGTCGCGCACGGTTACTCGCACCACATCGGGTGACTTCATGACGGCAGCCACCACCTCGCGGGCGGCGACCGTGTCCAGATTCCACAGCAGCTCCGGCAGGCTGCTGACCAGCACATCGAGCTTGGCCTCCAAGTCGCGCTGCAGCGCCGCCTCTGCGGCCTGCGGCTCGCGCAGGCCAATCAACAATCCGCCGACGATCAGGGCCGGCAGCAGCAAGCCAATGCTGGCGCCGAGCGCGATCGCTACGAACAGTGAGCTGGATTTTGTTCTGCTCAAAAGGGCCTCTTCAGTCTCGTCGAACACCGTAGCCCAACTGCTCACGGTGCCTTGATTTTCAAAGCCTTGCCCGACGTTTGGTGCGCCGATATGAGCTGCATTCTGGCTTGAATTGGGCGGCTTACGCTGGTTTTCTGATCGAGAGAGAAATCAGCCGCCGCTGACCTTCAAACCCAGCGCACGCCAACCGTCCAAGCCCAGCTTCTCCAGCGTAGCCATATTGGCTTCGTAAATCGCGTCGGTATCGGCCATGGTTTCGGTGGCGCGTTCTATGCTCGATTCGCGCAGCAGATGCAGGGTCGGGTAGGGCGAGCGGTTGCTGTAGTTGCTGATGTCTTCGGGCTCCGTGCCGCCGAACTGATAGTCGGGGTGAAAGCTCGCGATCTGCAAGATGCCGTCCAACTCCAGGTCTTCCACCAGCGCGTCGGCCGCGCCCAAAAAGTCGTTGAAGTCGAGGAAGTCGGTCAGCACCAAGGGGTGAATCAGCAGCGTCGTCTCGACCTCGTCCGGGTCGGCGCGCATCAGGCTCAAGAGCTCATGGGCCAGCTCCTTCAGCAGGGCTTCCGGCGTGGCGGCCTGGCTGACCACATAACGCAACCTTTGGTTGACATGCACGCTCTTGGCAAAAGGGCAGAGGTTCAGGCCAATGACGGCTTTTTCCAGCCAGTCCTGGGTTTCTTCTTGAATGCTGGCGCTGCGGGCCGGGCTGAGTTCAGTCATGAGGGGTCAATCCTTTCAGGGCTTGCTCGCAGGCTTCGCGGGCCTGGGCTAGCAGTTGCTGCTTCCACTCGTCGGTATCGACATAGAAAGCATCGCGAATTTGGTGTTTGATGGCCGCAGCCTGCGCGGCGGGTGCTTGCGGGTGCGCCTCCAGCCAATGATCGGCGCGCAAGGCCTGCAGCATGTCGGCTAAGGGCAAGGTGCCAAACTCGAGCGCGATGCCGGTGTACTCGGCCGCCGGGAATAGCTCGGGCACCACGCTCCACATCAAGCCGACCAAGGGCGCGGAGCTGGAGCTGCCGTCGGCCAGCGAGGTAACGCCCCGGCCCCACCAAGCCCGCGCACGGGCCAGCGACTGGCCATCATCGTGGCCGGCAAAAATGCGCTCGCCATGGCCGCTAGGCCCTAAGCCGGTGTGCAAGTCAATCCAGGCTATGGCCTCGGCGTCTTGAACATGCTCTTGCAAGATATGGCGCAGGGTTTGCTGGCTCCAGGTCTGGGCGCGGCCGCCGTAGAAGAGGCCCAGTTCATGCGCGTATTGCCCGCCGGTGACGGCTTGCTGCAGCGCCTTGTCGCCATGCAGCGCGGCGTAATCGCCCAGCACGGCCTCGTTGGCCGCGCTGGGCGGCCATTGCGCCGGGATCAAGGCGCTGGCGATGCCGTCGTAGCCGGCGTTGTGCGGCAGCGGCTGGTGAAAATCATGCCAGTTTCGGTTCAGATCGACACCTTCTTGCGTCACCCGCCGCAGCCAAGAAAAGCCGTGCGGATTGAGGGCGTGCAAATAGAGCACGCGAATGTCTTGCCTGGCAACTTCAGCCAGCCAGGCCGGGTCACTCAACAGCCCCGTTTGTATGCCGCTGCCGGCGAAGCCTTCAACCCCGTGGCAAGCGCTGCTGATGATCAAGACCCGACGGCTTTTGTTTGGGCCTTGGCGGACGACATCCAATGCCAAGCGTTCGCCGTCGCGCCCCATCAAGGGATGCCAATGCGGCTCAGGGTCCAGGCCCGCTGCCTCGGCTGCGGCCAAGAACTTGGCCCTGGCCTCGGCATAGCTTTGTGAGAAGAATTGCGCCGCGCTCATGGCCGGGGGCTGTTCAACCAGCGTTCGGCCAGTTGCACCCACATCGAGCCGCCCAGCGGGATCAGCTCGTCGTTGAAGTCGTAGCTGGGGTTGTGCAGGGTGCATGGCCCCATGCCATGACCACCATCGCGGTGGCTGCCGTCGCCATTGCCGATCAGGAAGTAGCAGCCGGGCATTTCTTGCAAAAAGAAACTGAAGTCCTCGGCGCCCATGGTGGGCTCAAAGACCTGCACATTGCTGCTGCCGACCATATCGCTCAAGGCTTGGCGGACGAACTCGCTTTCCACCGGGTGGTTGATGGTGGGCGGGTAGTTGCGCCTGAACTCGAACTCGCAGCGCAACTCGAAGGCTTGCGCGGTGGCTTCGGCCATCTGCTGCATGCGCCGCTGAATCATGTCCAGCACCTCCAGCGTGAAGGTGCGCACCGTGCCTTCGATCACGCAGCTATCTGGGATCACATTGGTGGCTTCGCCGGTGTGGATCATGGTGACGGAGATAACGCCGGCGTCGCTCGGTCGCTTGTTGCGGCTGATGATGGTTTGAAAGCCCTGCACCAGCTGGCAGGCGGCCGGCACCGGGTCAAGCCCCAGATTCGGCATCGCCGCGTGTGCGCCCTTGCCGTGCAGCGTGATTTTGAATTCATTGCTGGACGCAAACACCGGCCCGCTCTTGACGGCAAACTGCCCAGCCGCCATGCCGGGCCAGTTGTGCGCGCCAAACATCGCCTCCATCGGGAAGAGTTTGAACAAACCGTCCTTGATCATCTCGCGGGCGCCGCCGCCGCCTTCTTCGGCCGGCTGGAAGACCAGATAGATCGTGCCGTCGAAGTTGCGCTGGGTCGCTAAATGCTTGGCCGCCGCCAAGAGCATGGCGGTGTGGCCGTCGTGGCCGCAGGCGTGCATCTTGCCCGCATAGGTGCTGGCATGGGCGAATTGGTTGTGCTCGGTCATCGGCAGTGCGTCGATGTCGGCGCGCAGGCCAATGGCGCGCGAGGAGCTGCCTCCTTTGATGATGCCGACCACCCCGGTCGTGCCCAGGCCACGGTGCACCGGGATGCCCCAGTCGCTCAGCGCCTTAGCGATCAAGTCCGAGGTGCGCTGCTCTTGAAAGCACAACTCCGGGTGTGCGTGGATATCGCGTCGCAAGGCGGCAATGCCGGGCGCGTCGGCCAAGATGGAATCGATCAGCTTCATGGTGTCTCCGTGAGGGGTGCATGCCTGGCGGTGGACCTTGCCCGCACCCTTAAGCGCCAAGTTTAATGCCGTGCTTGAGCTCAAGCTCGGCTGCATTTCGATGGCCCTTCGCGTCGGCGTGAGCGGCCGATGTGCAATAGTTCGGCCATGCAAACCATCATCAAGGGTGCCTGCCCGCACGACTGCCCCGATACCTGTGCCTTGGCGTTGACGGTTGAGAACGGCCGGGTCATCAAGGTGCAAGGCCGCGCCGACCACCCCAGCACCCATGGCGCCCTGTGTACCAAGGTGTCGCGCTATGCCGAGCGCACCTATCACGCCGAGCGAGTTCTGCAGCCCCTCAAACGCATCAGTGCCAAGCATGAGGCTCCGCGCTTCGAGCCCGTCTCTTGGGCCGCCGCCCTGACCGATATCGCGTCTCGCCTGAGTGCGATTGCCGCACGCGACGCGCAAGCGGTGCTGCCCTATAGCTATGCCGGCACCATGGGCTTGCTGCAGGGCGAGGCGATGGCGGGGCGTTTCTTCAACCGCCTGGGTGCTTCGCAACTGGACCGCACGATTTGCGCCTCGGCCGGCGCCGCCGCGCTGACTGCAACCTATGGCCACAAGCTCGGCATGCACCTGCCTTTCTTTGCCGAGAGCCGCTTGATTCTGATCTGGGGCAGCAACTCGATCGCTTCTAACCTGCATTTCTGGACCTATGCCAACCAGGCCAAGCGCGCTGGTGCCAAGCTGATTTGCATAGACCCGCGCAAGACCGAGACGGCCGATAAATGCCATCAACACATTGCGCTGATGCCCGGCACCGATGGCGCCTTGGCCTTGGGGCTGATGCAGCAACTGATCACGCAGGACTGGCTGGACCACGACTATCTGCGCGAGCATGTCGATGGCTGGGAGGGGACCGGGGGCCTGCGCGAACGGGCGCTGGCCTGGCCCCCTGAGCGGGTGGCCGAGGTTTGCGGCATCAGCGCTGACGAGGTGCGCGGTTTGGCGCGCGACTATGCGCAGACCGCGCCTGCCGCGATCCGGCTCAACTACGGTATGCAGCGGGTGCGCGGCGGCGGCAATGCGGTGCGTTTGATCGCCCTGCTGCCCTGTCTGACGGGCGCTTGGCGCCACCGGGCCGGCGGCCTGCTGCTGTCCAGCTCGGGCTGGTTTGCGCCCTATAAACGCGGCGATCTGGAGCGCCCCGAGCTACGCGCAGGCCGTGCTTCGCGCAGCATCAATATGAGCACGATTGGCGACGATCTGCTGCGTCCGGCCAGCCCCGAGTTCGGCCCGCAGATCGAGGCGCTGATCGTCTACAACAGCAATCCGGTCGCGGTGGCGCCGGAGTCACCCAAGGTGGTGCGGGGCTTTCAGCGCGCCGATTTGTTCACGGTGGTGCTTGAGCATTTCATGACCGATACCGCCGATCTGGCGGACTACGTCTTGCCGGCGACCACGCAGATGGAACATCTGGACGTGCACACCAGCTACGGCCACACCGATGTCTTGATCAATGAGCAAGCGGTGGCGCCACTGGGCGAGGCCAAGCCAAATACGCAGATCTTTAGGGAGTTGGCGGCGGCCATGGGTTTCACCGACGCTTGCTTTGCCGACAGCGATGAGCAAATGGCGCGCCAAGCCTTCAGCAAAGACATTGACTTTGACGCCTTGCGCGCCCAAGGCTGGCAAAGCCTGCCGTTGGCCGAGGCGCCGTTTGCCAATGGTGGCTTCATGACCGCCAACGGCCGTGCGCAATGCGGCGATGCCGATCATGTGCCGAATTACGAAAGCGCAGCCTCCAGCCCCGAGTTGGCGGCGCGTTATCCATTGGCGATGATCTCGCCGCCGGCGCGCAATTTCCTCAATTCCAGCTTCGTCAATGTGAAGAGCTTGCGCGATATTGAGGGCGAGCCGCTGGTGGAAATCCATGCGACGGATGCCGCCGTGCGCGGCTTGGCCGACGGGGCGATGGTGCGCATCTTCAACGACCGGGGCAGCTACCCCTGCCGCGCGCGCATCAGCACGCGGGCGCGACCCGGCGTCGTCAACGGCCTGGGGGTCTGGTGGCGCAAGCTCGGCGTGGCCGGCAGCAATGTCAATGAGGTCACCCATCAACGCTTGACCGATATGGGTGCGGCGCCGAGTTTTTACGATTGCCTGGTTGACATCGAGGCCTGGGCGGGAGCCGGCGCGGCGTGAGCGTGGTCAAGCTGGTTTGGCTGGCGCCACTGGCCCTGCTCTTGAGCGCCTGCACGCAGAGCGCTTATCTGGGCCAGTCTGTCGGCGGCCATCTGAGCTTGATGGCGGCGGCCAAGCCGGTCGACAAGCTTTTGGCCGAGCCTGAGCTGGCCGCAGACTTGCGCGAACGCCTGCTGCTGAGCCAGCGCCTGCGCGACTATGCGGTGGATACGCTCAAGCTGCCTGACAACGACAGCTATCGCCGTTATGCCGACCTGGGCCGCTCGGCAGCGGTCTGGAATGTGGTGGCCACGCCCGAGCTTGGTTTGACGCTGAAGACCTGGTGCTTCCCGGTGATGGGCTGCGTCGGCTACCGGGGTTATTTTGACCGTGCCGAGGCGGACGCTTATGCGGCGCAGCTGCGCGCCGAGGGCCTGGAGGTTCTGGTTTACGGCGTGCCGGCCTACTCGACGCTGGGCTGGAGTAATTTTTTTGGCGGTGATCCACTGCTCAATACCTTCATCAAATACCCGTCGGGCGAGCTGGCCGGCATGCTGTTTCATGAGTTGGCGCACCAAGTCGCCTATGCGCCTGACGACACGCAGTTCAACGAGTCATTTGCGACCTTGGTGGAGCGGCGCGGCGCCGAGGCTTGGCTGCGCACATATGCCAGCGCGGCCGAGCGCGAGGCTTTTGCGCTACGCCTGCAGCGGCGCGAGCAGTTTCGCGCCCTGACCGGCGAGTACCGGCGCCGATTGGCCGAGTTGTATGCACAGGCCATCAGCGATGAAGCCAAGCGTGCGGCCAAGGCTGGCTTGCTGGAGGAAATGCGCCAAGACTACGCGCGCTTGAAGGCTGAGTCTTGGGGCGGAGATACTGCGTATGACGGCTGGTTTGCGCGTGCCAACAATGCCAGTTTTGCGCTGCTGGCGGCCTATTCCGACTTGACCCCGGCCTTTGACACCTTGCTGGCGCGCCAGGGGCAGGATTGGCCGCGCTTTTATGCCGAGGTCAAGCGCCTGGCGGCTTTGCCCAAGACCGAACGTCTATCCGAATTACTGAAGCAAACAGGAGACTAATCAATGGCCGATATCCATATTCACCGGGACCACGCTTTGGGGTTGGCGCGGGCACGCGAGATTGCTTGGGCCTGGGCCGAGCAGGTCGAAGCTAAGTTCGATATGGCGTGCACCGTGCTGGAGGGCGAGACCAGCGACACCGTGGAGTTCAGCCGTTCGGGCGTCAAGGGGCAGCTGATCGTGGCGGCCAAGCATTTCGAGTTGAGCGCCAAGCTGGGTTTTTTGCTGGGTGCCTTCAGGGGCACCATCGAGGGCGAGATTCAGAAAGAGCTCGACACTTTGTTGAGTGCTGCGCCGCTAAAGAAGCCCAAGGCCAAAAAATAAAGCCGAGCTGAAAGGCTCAGCTCGGCTCGAATCGGCTGCGCCGAAGATGCGAATTACTTCAGCGACTCGATCAGGTCGATATAGCTTTGCTTGGCTTCGTCCTGGCTCTGGCCCTTGAGCTCGTTCCAGGCATCCCATTTCGCGCGGCCCACCATATCGGTGAAGCCGGGGCGCGAGCCTTCCACATCGCCGCTGCTGCCTTGCTTGAACAAGGCATAGAGCTTGAGCAAGGTCATATTGTCCGGGCGCTCCGGCAGCTGCTTGGATCCAGCCACCGCAGCATCGAATTGGTCCTGAAGGCTCATGAGTATTCCTTGAGTAGTAGTGACAATCGGGATAGACAGCTTCAATGTTAACCAGCATTGTGTAGAGCGAACACACCAAATTCTAGGAGACTGTTTTGTCGCACGCGATTGAACGCATGTCCAAGGTTGACACCGCTTGGCTACGCATGGACACCGAGTCCAATTTGATGATGATTGTGGGCGTTTGGTATATCCGCCCGTCCATCACTTTGGAGGCATTGAAGGAGCGCGTGCAGGCGCGGCTGCTGCAATACACGCGCTTTCACCAGCGCGTGGTCGAGGATGCGCTCGGCGCTCAATGGGTGGATGACGAGGATTTTGATATCGACCGCCACGTGGTGGCCGAGGTGCTGATGCCGGTGCGCGGCAAACCCGGCCAGCTTGGGCAAGAGGCCTTGAAGGAGCGGGTGGCTGAGCTGGCGATGGAGCCGCTGAACCCGGCGCACCCGCTGTGGCAATTTCATCTGATCGAAGATTTGGGCGGCGACGGCGAGGATGAGCAGGCCAGCAGCGGCCTGATCATGCGAATTCACCACTGCATCGGCGACGGCATCGCCCTGACCTCGGTGATGATGTCCATCACCGACGGTGGCCGCACGCCGCCGAAGCGCGAGCAGCAGCCGCGCGATGACCGCGATTGGCTGACCGACAGCCTGCTGCGGCCGATGGCCGATTTGGCGATCAAGGCCATCGGGGCGGCGGGGTCTGGCATGGCCAAGTCGGTCGATGCCTGGAGCCAACCCCATCATCCGCTGGATGCCTCTGTGGACATGGCGCGCATCGGCTATCAAGCGGTCAACGACGTGGCCGCTTTTGCCTTCATGCCTGACGACTCGCACACGCAGCTGAAGGGCAAGCCAGGCAAACGCAAGCGCGTCGCCTGGAGCAATGCCTTGCCGCTCGACGCCGTCAAGGCGGTGGGCAAGGGGCTGGGCGCTTCGATCAATGATGTCTTGCTCAGCTGTGTGGCCGGTGCCATAGGCAGTTACCTGCAGAGCAAGGGCGAGGTGGTCGCTGGCAAGGAAATTCGCGCCATGGTGCCGGTGAATTTGCGGCCCTTGGCGAATAGCTACCAGCTAGGCAATCGCTTCGGTCTGGTGCCGCTGGTGCTGCCGATCGGCATAGACAATCCCGTCGAGCGCTTGTACGCGGTGAAGTCGCGCATGAATGATCTGAAAGGCAGCTTTCAGCCGGTGCTGGCCTTTGGCCTGCTGTCGGTGGCGGGTTTGTTGATCAAGCCGGTGCAGACGGCGATGTTGAACATCTTTGCCAAGAAGGCCACGGCGGTGATGACCAATGTGCCGGGGCCAACCGAGCCGCTGCAGATGCTGGGCTCGCAGGTCGAGCGCCTGATGTTCTGGGTGCCGCAGTCGGGTGATATTGGCGTCGGCGTCAGCATCCTGACCTATGCCGGCCGGGTGCAGTTCGGCTTGATCACCGACAGCACGCTATGCCCCGACCCCGAGGCCATCATCGATCGCTTCGAGCCGGAGTTCAACAAACTCCTGCTGCTGGCGATGATGCTGCCCTGGGAGTAGGGCAGCAGTTCGACTTACTTGGCCTTGTCGGCCTGGCCTGCCAGGTTGGGCTTGATATTGGGCTTGATATTGGGGCGGCCGGCAGCGGTCGGGTAGGCCGCCATCACGCGTGTCGGGTCGACGCTGGCCAGATAGCCGCTGTACTGTGCATCGTTGCAGCCGATCAGCTTGCCGTTTTGCTTCTCGCCGCGGTACTCGCCCTTGCTGTAGACGAATTGGTACTCTTTGGCCGCGCCGGCATTGGCTTCGGTGACAGGGGCCATCTTGGCGGCGCATTCCACCCGCAGCGCGGTCGCTTCCGGCGACTGAGCCATGGACAGGGCGGCCAAAGGAGTCAGGATCAGGGCCAACAATGTGCGTTTCATGATGTTCAAACCTCGGTGAAAAATTGCAGATGGGGCTGTGAAGTGCTTGCTATTGGCTCAAGCCAATTGGAGGCAATGCGGTAGTTCAGGATGCACAGCTTAACCACAGTGGGGCCTCTTCGCCACGCGTGAGTGCGGGGGGTAAGCGGCCTATTTCTGCCGCTGAGCGTGAAAAAGAGCACGGCCAAGCGCAGTTTGGGTCCGGTTCTTTGTTTCAATCCTCGAGTTCTTCTCGGGCCATCTGGACGTCGAGGTATTCCATCGCATCCATGGGCTCGCAAGCGGCCGCCTCGGCGTACAGCGCCTCGGCTTCCTTCATGCGTTTGTCGCCTTCCAGCATCACCAAGCCGTTGGCGCGCTCGATCATGGCGATGGCGCTGCCGGGGTTGAGCTTCAAGGCTTGCTCGAACATTTTGAGACCGGTGGAACTGTCAGCGCCCTGTGTGCGACCCAGCAGTTTGCCGACCTTGTCGATCACCTCGGCGTGGAAGGCGCCCAGCGCGATATGGGCGTCGGCATGCTTGGGCGCCAGCGCTATGGTGGTTTCCAAGGCATTCTTGACCTTGCTGCCCAAACCCTGCGCCAGGGCCTTGGCCACGCTGATGCCCTGGCCGTAACGGCCTATGGCATAGGCTTGCCAGTAATAGGCATTGGGGTTTTTGGGCTCTTCGGCTTGTTGGGCGGCGGCGCGTTCGGCCACTTCGAGGAACATCTCCAGCTTGCCCTTTTCCTTCTTCTCTAAGTAGTTGGCGTAGATGGCCTGGGCCTTGTTGGCGACGCAGATGCCGGCGCTGCCGGCGGCCAGGCCGGCGTCATAGGCCTGCTGGAACTCGCCCGCATGGAAGTGGATCCAGGCCGCCACCACGGCCGCGTCCTTGGGCCAGGGTTCCGCGTCCCCGGTGTGCAGGCGCGCCCAGTGCTTTTTCAGCGATGCCGGGCTGTATTGAAAGGCGCTGTTGTCATGCGGGAAGGCGGTCCATTTGGCCATTTTTGTCTCCGTTGGGGGCTACTGGTATTGATTGGCAAGTGCGAACAGATGCTCTTTGGAGGCGGGCTCCAGATAGGGCAACAACAAACTCAAGACATGGAAGGCGCCGCGCATCAGCGCAGGGCCGGCTTGGTCGGGCTCGAGCGCATGGCGGGGGTCACGCACATATTCGAAGCTGAGCCAATAGCTCAAGAGCACCACCATGGCATTGGCGGTGGGGGGCGCCTCGCGCGCCTCCATTTTGAGCGCGCCACCATGTTGCAAACCCGCCAGCACCTGCCGCATGGCCTGAGATTTTTGGGTCAAGACAGTCTGGAAATGCATCTCTAGCCGCCTGTTCTTGGACAGTAAATCGTTCAAGTCGCGGTAGAGAAAGCGATGCTTCCAGATCAGCTCATACAGCATGTGGAAAAACAGCCATGCGTCTTCGACGTTAGCCACATTCTCTGCGGCCGCGAGCAAATCAATTAACTCCCGCTCGTAGCGGTTGAACAGCGAGTTGATCAGCTCGTCTTTGGCCGGGTAATGGTAATAAAGGTTGCCGGGGCTGATGCCCAGCTCGGCCGAGATCAGCGTGGTCGAGACATTGGGCTCTCCAAAGCGATTGAACAGATCGAGCGTGACTTCAAGAATGCGTTCGGCGGTGCGGCGCGGCGGTTTTTTGGTGGCCATGGGTCTGCTTGTCTCCTGGCTTGATTCTGGCATCAAGCTAGGGCCTTGCTCTAGGTAATTGGCTCCATAGCCACGCGTTCGTGGACGTGCAACAACCTTGGCTCGGCGCGTCTTGCCAGCTGTTCCTACAATCACCCCATGCAATCTCCAGCTTCCTCCCATGCCGGCACCATGCCGGCTATTTCGTTTCAAAACGTCAGCAAAACCTACCGAGGGGGGCAGGTCAAGGCCTTGGACGGTGTCTCATTCGATATTCAGCAGGGCGAATTCTTCGGCCTTTTAGGCCCCAACGGTGCCGGCAAGACCAGCTTGATCAGCATCCTGGCCGGCCTGTCGCAAGCCAGCGGCGGGCGCGTGCTGGTGCAGGGCCACGATGTGGTGAGCGACTTTGCCGCCGCACGCCGCGCGCTTGGCATCGTGCCGCAGGAATTGGTGTTCGATCCGTTTTTCAATGTGCGCGAGGCCTTGCGTTTCCAGGGTGGTTACTTTGGCGTGCACAACAACGAGGCCTGGATCGACGAATTGCTGGAGAACTTAGGCCTGGCCGACAAGGCCAATGCCAATATGCGCCAACTCTCGGGCGGCATGAAGCGCCGCGTCTTGGTCGCGCAAGCGTTGGTGCATCGCCCGCCGGTCATCGTGCTGGATGAGCCGACTGCCGGCGTCGATGTGGAGTTGCGCCAAACCTTGTGGCAATTCATTGCACGCCTGAACCGCGAGGGCCACACCGTCTTGCTGACCACCCATTACCTGGAGGAAGCCGAGGCACTGTGCGGGCGTATCGCCATGCTCAAGCAAGGCCGGGTGGTGGCGCTGGAGCGCACCTCGGAGCTGCTCAAGGGCAGGGCCTCGACCATGCTGCGCTTCAAGACCGATGCCACGCTGCCAGAAAGCTTGGCCGCGCAGGCCCGCATGACCGGCCGTATTGTGCAGATCAAGGCGCACGACGCGGCCGAGGTCGAGACGATTCTGACCAAGCTGCGGGCGGCCAACTGCCCGGTTGAAGACCTGGAGATCGGCCGCGCTGATCTGGAAGATGTGTTCCTGGAAATCATGCAGGAAGAAGAACAAGACAAAGGAGTGCGAGCATGAGCGGCGCTATTCAATTGAAAGGCGCCGGCACGCTGTTCTACAAAGAAGTGCTGCGTTTTTGGAAGGTTAGCTTTCAGACCGTTGCGGCGCCGGTGCTGACCGCCGTGCTGTATTTGCTGGTCTTCGGTCATGTGCTGGAAGATCATGTCAAGGTCTACGGCACGGTCGGCTACACCAGCTTTTTGATCCCCGGGCTGGTGATGATGAGCATCTTGCAGAATGCTTTTGCCAATTCATCAAGCAGCCTGATTCAGAGCAAGGTGACCGGCAATCTGGTCTTCTTGCTGGTGACGCCCTTGTCGCACTGGGCCTGGTTCGTCGCCTATGTGGGTGCGGCCATGGTGCGCGGCATGATGGTGGGCTTGGGCGTGATGGTGGTGACGGTTTGGTTCGCGCCGCCGGGTGTCAGCCAGCCGCTGTGGATTCTGGCCTTTGCACTTTTGGGTGCGGCAATGATGGGCACCTTGGGCCTGATCGCCGGCCTGTGGGCCGAGAAGTTCGACCAATTGGCGGGCTTCCAGAACTTCATCATCATGCCGATGACGTTTTTGTCCGGCGTGTTCTATTCGGTCGGCTCCTTGCCACCGTTCTGGCAGGGTGTTAGCCACTTGAATCCGTTTTTCTACATGATTGACGGCTTTCGCCACGGCTTTTTCGGCGTCAGTGATGCCTCGCCCTGGCTGAGCTTGGCTGTGGTTGGCGGCAGCTTTTTGCTGGTGGCGGGCATTGCCTTGGAACTGCTGCGGCGCGGCTACAAGATCCGCAGCTGAGTAGGCCAAATCTTCCACAAACTAGGACCCGCTCTATCAGTTGGTGCCAGAGCTACTCGTTGCCCTCGGGCGGTCTGGCACACAAAGCTAAAATGACTCAATGGCCGACCCTACTCCAGCTGAAGTTCAGCAATACATTGCCTCCGGGCTGCCCTGCCACCACTGTGAAGTCGAGGGCGACGGGCGGCATTTCTTTGCCACCATCGTGTCGGCCGAGTTTGATGGCCTCAACCGCGTGCGCCGTCATCAGCGCGTTTATCAAGCCTTGGGGGAGCGCATGCGCGAGCAGATCCATGCGCTGTCTATGAAGACGCTGACGCCCGCCGAATGGGCGGCCGACCCGACGCCGCAGTCGTCGGCACGCTGATAAATTTTGCCCGCGGCCCGGTCCGCCGGGCCGCCTCCCCGAATGCCTGTGAGTGCCAACCCATGATCACCCTAGCCCTGTCCAAAGGCCGCATCTTTGAAGAAACCCTGCCGCTGCTCAAAGCTGCCGGCATCGAGGTGCTGGACAACCCGGAAACCTCGCGCAAGCTGATCCTGGCCACCAACAGCCCCGAGGTGCAGGTCGTGCTGGTGCGCGCCAGCGACGTGCCGACCTATGTCCAGTACGGCGGCGCCGACCTCGGCGTGGCCGGGCGTGACGTGTTGATCGAGCATGGGCTGGACGGCATGTACCAGCCGCTGGATCTGAACATCGCCCGCTGCCGCATGAGCGTGGCGGTGCGTGATGATTTTGATTACGCCGCCGCCATCAAGCAGGGTTCGCGCATCCGCGTCGCCACCAAGTACACGCAGATTGCGCGTCAGCATTTTTCCGACAAGGGTGTGCATGTCGACCTGATCAAGCTTTACGGTTCGATGGAACTGGCGCCGCTGACCGGGCTGGCCGACGCCATCGTCGACTTGGTCTCGACCGGCAATACGCTCAAGGCCAATCATCTGGTCGAGGTCGAGAAGGTGATGGAGATATCGTCGCGCCTCGTCGTCAATCAAGCCGCGCTCAAGCTCAAGCGTGAGCCGCTGCGTCGCATGATCGACGCCTTTGCCTCAGCCACTCCAAAGTAACGCAAAGTAGATTCGTCAATGAAACTCCGCCATCTCAGTACCGCTGCCGCCGACTTTGAAGCCGAGTTCCAGCGCGTGCTGCATTGGTCGGCCGAGACCGATTCTGCGATCGAGCTGCGCGTGGCCGAGATCCTGGCCGATGTGCGCCAGCGCGGCGATGCCGCCTTGCTCGACTACACCGCCCGCTTCGACCATTTGCAGGCCGCCAGCGTGGCCGAGCTGGAGCTGACGCGGGAAGAATTGAAAGCCGCTTTCGACGCCATCACGCCGGCCCAGCGCGCTGCCTTGCAGGCGGCCGCCGAGCGGGTCAGGAGCTATCACGAGCGCCAAAAGCAGGCCAGCGGCCTGAGCTGGAGCTACCGCGATGAAGACGGCACGCTCTTGGGTCAGAAGGTCACGCCGCTGGACCGGGTTGGCATCTATGTGCCGGGCGGCAAGGCGGCCTATCCGAGCAGCGTGTTGATGAATGCCATCCCCGCTCACGTAGCCGGCGTGCCCGAGATCATCATGGTGGTGCCGACACCGCGCGGCGAGAGAAACCCGCTGGTGCTGGCCGCAGCCTATATCGCCGGCGTGCACCGCGTCTTCACGCTAGGTGGCGCGCAGGCGGTGGCGGCGCTGGCCTATGGCACGGCGACGGTGCCCAAGGTCGATAAAATCACCGGCCCCGGCAACGCCTATGTGGCCAGCGCCAAGAAGCATGTGTTTGGCCAGGTCGGCATCGACATGATTGCCGGGCCCAGCGAGATCTTGGTCTTGGCCGACGGCACAACACCGCCCGCTTGGGTGGCGATGGATTTGTTCAGTCAAGCCGAGCATGACGAGATGGCGCAAAGCATTCTGCTGTGCCCGGACGCCGAGTACGTCGCACTGGTACGAGAGGCTATCGACAGGCTCTTGCCCGAGATGCCACGCCGCGACGTGATCCGCGCCTCGCTGGAAGGGCGCGGCGCGCTGATCCTGACGCGCTCGATGGAGGAAGCTTGCGAGATCTCCAACCGCATCGCGCCCGAGCATCTGGAGGTTTCCAGTGCCAATCCCCATGCCTGGGAGCCGCTCTTGCGCCACGCCGGTGCGATCTTTTTGGGCGCTTACACCAGTGAGTCGCTGGGCGACTATTGCGCCGGGCCGAATCACGTCTTGCCGACGGCGGGTACCGCGCGCTTTTCCTCACCGCTGGGTGTCTATGACTTCCAAAAGCGCAGCAGCCTGATCGAGGTCAGCGCGGCCGGCGCACAAAAGCTCGGGCCGATCGCGGCCGAGCTGGCCTACGGCGAAGGCTTGCAAGGACATGCGCGTGCGGCCGAGATGCGGCTGCAAGCGACGCCAAGCTCGGACTGAGCATGAGCTGCAGGCGCCGTCAGTTTTTGCCGGTGCTGCCTGCGCTCTTGACGACGACGGCTGCGGTCGAAGCTTCACCCGCTGCTGCCCTTGTAGCGCCGCCGCTGCGTGTGGTCTATCCGCGCCCGGTGCGAGATGTCGATCGCAGCAGCTTGTTCCCGCTGCAATTGTTGAAGCTGGCGCTTGACGCCTCGGGCGTGCGCTGCGAGCTCAGCGCCTCCAAAGACCTGATGGTGCAAAGCCGCGCACTCAAGGAGTTAGAGGCGCCGCAGGATCATCTGCATATCGCTTGGTCCATGACCAGCGTGCAGCGAGAGCAGAGCTTGTTGCCGGTGCGCATTCCCATCTTCAAAGGGCTTTATGGCTGGCGAGTGCTTTTGATCAAGCAGGGGCAGCAGGCGGCTTGGAGTGAGGTGGACGGGCTGGACGGCTTGAAGCGATTCACGCTGGTGCAAGGCCATGATTGGCCAGATACCGAGATCCTGCGCGCCAACGGCTTAACCGTGACTACGGGCTCTTCCTTTGCGGCTTTGTTCAAGATGCTCGATATGGGCCGGGCCCAGGCATTTCCGCGCTCGGTGCTGGAGGCGGGCTGGGAGCAGGAAGGCCAAAAGCAGCTGTTCGCCGTCGAGCCCAAGCTGGTCTTGCACTACCCGACCGCGGTCTATTTCTTTGTACGTCCCGGCGATCAACGCTTGGCCGCTTTGGTCGAGTTGGGTCTGAACCGCTTGCTGGCCAACGGCGGCTTTGACCGTTTGTTCGACGCACACCATGCCGAGCCGCTGCGCCAAGCCGGCTTGCACAAGCGCCGCGTGATCGAGTTGCACAACCCCTTATTGCCCGAGCAGACGCCGCTGGCGCGCAAGGAGCTTTGGCGCTTGCCCTAAGAGCTGCGATCGGCCTTGCTCAAGCACCTTGTGCGAGTCTTTAGCTGGCTTCAAGTCACACGAACTTCGTGTTGCACGAACTTCGTGTAGACTTCGGGCTGTGAAGAATGTGACCATCAGCATGGAAGACAGCGTCGCCGAATGGGCCCGTTTGGAGGCCGCGCGGCGCAATACCAGCGTGTCGCGCTTGGTCGGCGAAATGCTGGCCGAGAAGATGCGCCACGACGATGCCTATGAGCGAGCCTTGCAAGATTGGGTGCACCGCGAGCGCACCTGGGCCTCGGATGGTGCCGCTTACCCCCAGCGCAGCGAGTTGAGCAAATGACTGAGCTGGTCTTTGTCGACACCTCGGTCTTGATCCTCAGCGAAGACGGCGCCGACCGTGGCGCCCGCGATCAAGCGATGACCTGGCTGCGCGAGCTCTGGCTGCGCCGCAGCGGTCGGCTCTCGACCCAGGTCTTGAACGATTTCTATGCTTCGGTGACCACCCGCATCAGCCCGCCGATGCCCAACGGCGACGCACGCGCTGAAGTGCGCCGTTATCAACGCTGGCAGCCCTGGGCGATTGACCATGCGACGGTAGAAAGCGCCTGGTCGATCGAAAGCCGCTTCGGCCTGCTCTATGCCGACGCCTTGATCGTCGCCGCCGCCAAGGCGCAGGGCTGCACCTTGCTTTTGAGTCTGGAGCTGCCTCATTTGGCGGTGTTTGACAGCGTGACCATCCTCGACCCGACGCTGCTCGGGCCGGAAAGATTGAACATCCCATGAATGCTGACCTGAAGCAGGCCTTGGCTTGCATACGCGACGATGTGCGTGCCTCCCAGGCCTACCCGGTTGCATCCAGCGCCGGCATGGTCAAGCTCGACGTCATGGAGAACCCGTTTCGCCTGCCACCCGAGCTGCAAGCCGCACTGGGCGCGCGCCTCGGCGCCGTAGCGATCAACCGTTATCCGGCCGAGCGCACCCAGGATTTGGCCGCCGCGCTGGCGCTTCACGCCGGCATGCCGGCTGGCTGCGCCATCACCCTGGGCAATGGCTCGGACGAGTTGATCAGCATGCTCAGCATGGCCATCAGCAAGCCTGGCGCCAAGATCTTGTCGCCCAGCCCCAGCTTTGTGATGTATGAGCTGTCGGCTCGTTATCAAAACCTGGGCTTTGTGGGTGTGCCGCTGCGCGCTCACGATTTCGAACTGGATGGCCCGGCCATGCTGGCGGCGATTGCTGAGCATCAGCCGGCGCTGATTTACCTGTCCTATCCCAATAATCCGACCGGCAATCTCTGGGACGCGGGCGTGATCGCGCAGATCATCGAAGCAGCGCCTGGCTTGGTGGTGATGGACGAGGCCTATCAGCCCTTTGCCGCCAGTGACTCGATGGCACTGCTGGCGCGCTACCCGCAGGTGCTGGTGATGCGCACCATGAGCAAGTTCGGCCTGGCCGGTGTGCGTATTGGTTACTTGATCGGACAGGCAGCGCTGATCGCCGAGGTTGACAAGCTGCGCCCGCCTTTCAATATCAGCGTGCTGAATGCCGAAGCCGGCTTGTTTGCGCTTGAACATGCCGAGGTCTACGCGTCCCAGGCGGCCACGCTGCGGGCCGAGCGCGAGCGGGTATTCAAGGCGCTGCAAGCGATGCCCGGCGTGGAACCTTTCCCCAGCCAGGGCAATATGATTTTGGCGCGGGTGGTGGATGCGGCCGCGACCTTTGCCGGCATGAAGGCACGTGGCGTCTTGATCAAAAATTCATCCGCCGCTCATCCGCTGCTGGCCAACTGCCTGCGCATCACCATAGGCACGGCCGAAGAAAACCAGGCCATGCTGGCCGCATTGAAAGAAAGCCTCTCATGAGCACCGATCGCATCGCAGCAGTCAGCCGCAACACCAAAGAAACGCAAATCACCGTGCGCGTCAATCTGGACGGCACGGGCGAAGCCAAGCTCAATACCGGCATCGGCTTCTTCGACCACATGCTGGACCAGATCGCCCGCCACGGCTTGATCGATCTGGACATTCAGGCGGTGGGCGACTTGCACATCGACGGCCATCACACGGTTGAGGATGTGGGCATCACCTTGGGCTTGGCCATCGCGCAGGCGGTCGGTGACAAAAAGGGTTTGACCCGTTATGGCCATAGCTATGTGCCGCTGGACGAGGCGCTGTCTCGCGTGGTGATCGACTTCTCGGGCCGGCCGGGCTTGGAAATGGACGTCAAATTCACGGCGGGGTCTATCGGTGCTTTTGACACCCAGCTGGCCTTCGAGTTCTTCCAGGGCTTCTCGAACCATGCGCTGGTGTCACTGCATATCGACAATCTGAAGGGACACAACGCCCATCACCAGTGTGAGACGATTTTCAAGGCTTTCGGCCGGGCGCTGCGGATGGCAATGACGCTAGATCCACGCTCCATCGGCATGATTCCTTCTACTAAAGGAAGCCTCTAGTCATGGCAAGAACAGTAGCCGTCGTCGACTACGGCATGGGCAATCTGCGCTCGGTCTCGCAGGCGGTGCTGCATGTGGCTGCGGGCACGGGCCTGGAGGTCGTCATAACGGCCAATCCGGACGAGGTCTTGGCGGCCGAGCGGGTGGTGCTGCCGGGGCAGGGCGCGATGGCTGAATGCATGCGTGAGCTGCGCGACTCGGGCCTGCGCGAAGCGGTGCTGCACGCTGCCGCCAACAAGCCCTTGATGGGCGTCTGCGTGGGCATGCAAATGCTCTTGGACCACAGCGAAGAGCAGGACACGCCGGGTCTGGGTTTGATTCCTGGCCTTGTGAAGCGCTTCCAGTTGGAAGGGCAGATGCAAGCCGATGGCAGCCGCTACAAGGTGCCGCAGATGGGCTGGAACCGGGTTCGGCAGTCGCAGCCTCATCCGGTCTGGGGCGAGGTGCCTGATGACAGCTACTTCTATTTCGTTCACAGCTTTTATGCCGCGCCGTTAGAAGCGCGCCACAGTGTCGGTGAAACCGATTACGGCGCTCGCTTTACCTCGGCCATCGCCCGGGATAATATTTTTGCCACACAATTTCACCCCGAGAAAAGCGCCGCCCATGGGTTGGCGCTGTATCGGAACTTCCTTGTTTGGAACCCTTGATTATTTTTAGCCGCTCCCGTCATGTTGCTGATCCCCGCTATTGACCTGAAAGATGGTCGCTGTGTCCGCCTCAAGCAAGGCGATATGAATGACTCCACCACCTTCGGCGAAGACCCGGCCGCGATGGCCCGCCGCTGGATCGATGCGGGTGCGCGGCGCCTGCATCTGGTCGATCTGAACGGCGCCTTTGCCGGCAAGCCGGTCAACGAGGGCGCGATCAAGGCCATCTTGCGGGAAGTGAATGGCGAGATCCCGGTGCAACTGGGTGGCGGCATCCGCGACCTCGACACCATCGAGCGCTATTTGGACGCGGGCCTGAGCTACATCATCATCGGCACCGCCGCAGTGAAGAACCCAGGCTTTTTGCAAGACGCGGCGACGGCTTTTGGCGGCCACATCATCGTCGGCCTGGATGCCAAAGACGGCAAAGTCGCGACTGACGGCTGGAGCAAGCTGACCGGCCACGAAGTGATCGATCTGGCGCGCAAGTTCGAGGGCTACGGCATCGAAGGCGTGATCTACACCGACATCGGCCGCGACGGCATGCTCAGCGGCATCAATATCGAAGCGACGGTCAAGCTGGCTCAGGCGCTGACCATTCCCGTCATCGCCTCGGGTGGCCTGGCCAATTTGGCCGATATTGACGCGCTCTGCGCGGTCGAAGAAGAGGGCATCGAGGGCGTGATCTGCGGCCGGGCGATCTATACCGGCGATCTGGACTTTACGGCCGGTCAAGCGCGTGCCGACGAACTCGGCCTCGGCTGAGTCGGCCCTGTTCCATGCTGGCTAAACGCATCATTCCCTGCCTTGACGTGACCGGCGGTCGGGTCGTCAAGGGCATCAATTTCACCGAACTGCGTGACGCCGGCGATCCTGTCGAGATCGCCGCCCGCTACAACGAGCAGGGCGCCGACGAGCTGACTTTTCTGGACATCACCGCGACCAGCGACGGGCGCGATCTGATCCTGCACATCATCGAGGCGGTGGCCTCGCAGGTCTTCATCCCGCTGACGGTCGGTGGCGGCGTGCGTGAAGTCGCCGATGTGCGGCGCTTGCTGAATGCCGGCGCCGACAAGGTGTCGTTCAATTCGGCCGCAATCGCTAACCCGCAAGTCATACGGGATTCGTCCGAAAAATACGGCGCTCAGTGCATCGTCGTCGCGATCGACGCCAAGCGTCGGCAAGGCGATGACCTGGCTGCGCGGGGCCCCGGCTGGGATATCTACAGCCATGGTGGACGCAAAAACGTTGGGCTGGATGCGGTGGCCTGGGCGCGCCAGATGGCCGAGTACGGCGCCGGCGAGATATTGCTGACCAGCATGGACCGCGACGGCACCCGCAGCGGTTTTGACTTGGAATTGACCCGCGCCGTCAGCGACGCGGTGGCGGTGCCGGTGATCGCCTCGGGCGGTGTCGGCTCGCTCGAAGACTTGGCCGACGGCGTGCAGATCGGCGGCGCCGATGCGGTCTTGGCCGCCAGCATTTTTCATTACGGCCACCACACTGTCGCCGAGGCCAAGGCCTTGATGGCGGCGCGCGGCATTCCGGTGCGCTTGTGAATCGGCCCAGATCCAGTACGGCAGCCAAGGCGATTTCGGCGCAAACGCAAAAAGCTGCGGGCGCTCCGCGCATGGGCGCCCGCGAGGTACGCATCATTGGCGGACAGTGGAAACGCTCCAAGCTGCCGGTGGCCGACAAGCCCGGCTTGCGCCCCACACCTGACCGCGTGCGCGAAACGCTGTTCAATTGGCTGGGCCAAGACCTGGACGGCTGGCGCGTGCTGGACGCCTTCGCCGGCAGCGGCGCTTTGGGCTTTGAGGCTGCCTCGCGCGGCGCCACCGAGGTCTTGCTGCTGGAGCGCGACGCGGAGTTGGCGCGCAGCCTGAGCGCCAGCAAACTCAGGTTGAAGGCCGACCATCTACGCGTTGAATGCAGCGATGCCTTGGGCTGGATGGGTCGCTGTGCGCCGGCCCGCTTCGAGCTGATCTTGCTCGACCCACCGTTCCAGCAAGAGCTGTTCTTGCCGGCTTTGCGGGCGGCGGCGCCCTTGTTGGTGCCGGGTGGTTTTGTCTATCTGGAGGCGCCCGACTTGATCGCGGCGCCGGCCGAGTTGGGCCTGGAGGCCTGGCGTTCCGGCAAAGCCGGCGCGGTGCAATTCCAGCTGCTGCGCAAGGTTTGAGTGACAAGGGATAATCGGGGCCACTGAATCCAGGAGCCTCGATTGACCTCTGTGACCCCTCTCACCGCCGTCTATCCCGGCACCTTTGACCCGATGACCCTGGGGCACGAAGATTTGATGCGCCGCGCCAGCCGTTTGTTTGAGCGCTTGATCATTGCAGTGGCGGCCGGGCACCATAAAAAGACCATGTTCTCCACCGAAGAGCGCTTGGAAATTGCACGTGAATTGGCGGCCAAATATCCCAATGTTGAGGTGCTGCCCTTCAATGGACTGTTGAGCAGTTTTGTGGCGAGCCAAGGCGGCAAGGTGCTGGTGCGTGGCCTGCGTGCCGCCAGCGATTTCGACTACGAGTTCCAGATGGCAGGCATGAATCGCCAACTGATGGCCGACGTGGAGACGGTGTTCATGCTGCCTTCAGACCAATATCAATTTATATCGAGCACCTTTGTGCGCGAGATTGCCAGCCTCGGCGGTGATGTTTCCAAGTTCGTGTCGGCCTCGGTGCTCCAGCGCTTGAAGAAGCGCTTGCAGGCGGAAAGTTGAAGGGGCTGATATGGCTTTGATGATCACTGATGAGTGCATTAACTGCGATGTCTGCGAGCCCGAATGCCCGAACGAGGCGATTTCGATGGGCGAGGAGTTCTACCAGATCGACCACAGCAAATGCACCGAATGCGTCGGCCATTTCGACGAGCCGCAATGTGTGCAGCTTTGCCCGGTCGCCTGCATCCCGGTCAACCCGGCCCATGTGGAAAGCAAAGAGACGCTGATGGGCAAATACTTGCGTTTGACCCAAATCGCCTGAGTTGCTGGTTTCACTTGGGCGTCAATTGGACGCCGATAAACCGTCGCTCATCGCCAAGGGGCTGGTTGGCGCGGCCTTGCATCTTTAGCATCCGCTGGTCTTTGCTAACAAGCCCTCGGCTACGACCATGTCTTTCCTGAACCGAATCATCTCGCCCGCGCGCTTTGGGCCCGATCTGCTGCGGCTGGTCTTGTGCGCCATCGTCTTTGTCCATGGCATCTACCGTTATGACGAAGGCAGCCTGCCCATCATGGGCAAGCTGTTGGAACTCAGTGGCTTTCCCAAGGGTAGCGGCTACTTCCTGGCCTGTGTTGTGAACCTGGTTGAAACCTTTGGCGCGTTGTTTTTGGCGCTGCGCATCATGGTGTGGCCGCTGTGCGCGGCCTTCTCGGTGATTTACTTCACCGGCATCGTCATCTTCCATGCCCAAGCCGGCTTCTTTGTGGTCGGGCCGGGAACGGATGGCTGGGAATACAGCGCGCTGCTGATTACCTGCTTTGTGGCCGTGGCTTGGGACAACCGCAGCGACCGGTACTGGCCGCTCGGCGAAGCCGGTTGGGTCAAACCCTCAACCCTTAGCGTTTGATCCCCAGCATTGCCCGAGCTTCGTCTGGCGTGGCCACCGGCCGGTCCAACTGCTGCGCGATCAAGGCGATGCGCTCGACTAACTGAGCATTGCTGCGGGCCAGTTCGCCCTTGCGGAAGTAGATATTGTCCTCAAAGCCGACCCGCACATGGCCGCCCAGCACGATGGCCAAGGTGGCCAAGGGCAGTTGCGCCGCGCCAATGCCGGCCACCGTCCAGCTGCTGTCTGGCGGCAATTGCGAGCGCAGATACATCAAGGCTTCCGGCGTGCCGGCCATGCCGCCGGGGATGCCCAGCACGAAGTCGAAGTGCAGCGGGCCATGAACAACACCTCTTTTGAGCCAGCGCAGCGTCGTCGTCAGCATGCCGCTGTCGAAGATCTCGAACTCGGGCTTGACGCCGTATTCGCTCATCGCCTTGGCAAACACTTCCATATCGGCCGGATGGTTCATGAACACATCGCCGCCGAAGTTGACCGTGCCCATCGACAGCGTCGCCATCTCCGGGCGCAGCGTTACCGGAGCCAGCCGTTCTTGCGGCGTCATGCCGACGGCGCCGCCGGTGGAGACCTGCACGATCACATCGCAGCGCTCGCGCGTCTTCTCGATGATTTGGCGGTAGATCTCTTTGTCTTGCGTCGAGCTGCCATCGGCCAAGCGGCCGTGCACATGGACGATGGCCGCGCCCTTGAGTGCGCACTCGGCCGCAGCGTCGGCGATCTCGTCGGGCGTGATCGGCAGCGCCGGCTGCTGCTCGCGGGTGACCTCGGCGCCGGTCAGTGCGGCGGTGATGATCAGCTTATTCATTTGCGTTGGAATCCGACCGGCACCACACAAGTGCCCGAGGCGCGGCAAACCACGATGGGTTCGGCCAAGACATCGGCGGCCGACACCTGACCCGCGACTTGAGCGGCGCTGATCACCTTGCGCGCCTCGAACACCATCCTCCTCGAGGACTTGCCCATGGACACGATATGCCCGACGGCTTCGATAAAGTCTCCTGCAAACACCGGCGCCAAAAACTCAACCTTGTCATAGGCAACGAACAGGCCTTCATCGCCATCGCTGCGGATCAGAAGCTCGGTGGCCACATCGCCGAACAGGCCCAACATGCGCGAACCGTCGACCAAGTTGCCGGCGTAATGGGCGTCGTGGGCGCTCATGCGCAGGCGAATGAGGCTGGTGATTTTTTCAGTCATGCTGCTTTCCGTTTGATCCACTCATGGATGGCGAATGACGCCACATCTTCGGCGTAGGTCTTGGTGCCAAACCCGGCGTCGTAGCCCAGCTCCTTGGCCAACTCATGGCTGATGCGTGGGCCGCCGACGATCAAGATCACTTTGTCGCGCAGGCCTTCGGCTTCGAGCAAATCGGAAAGCTTGGTCAGATTGTCGAGGTGGATATTCTTCTGCGTCACCACCTGCGAGACCAGGATCACATCGGCCTTTTCTTCGATCACGCGGCTGATCAGATCTTCCGAGTCGACCTGCGCGCCGAGGTTGATGGCGCGGATTTCGTGATAGCTCTCCAAGCCCTTGTGGCCGTTATAGCCCTTCATATTCATGATCGCATCGATGCCGACGGTGTGCGCATCGGTCTCGATGCAGGCGCCCACCACCACCATGCGGCGGCCCATTTTCTCGGCGATCAGCGCGTCGATGCCGGCCTTGTCAAGCACCTCGAACTCTGGCTTGGCGACCTTGAGTTTGCTCAAATCAACCCGGTGCTTGCTCTGGCCGTAAACGACGAAGAATGAGAAGCCGCTGCCCATCGCCTCGGCATGCACAACGGCCGGCTCTTCCAGACCCATCTGCAGCGCCAGCATCTTGGCGCCTTCCTTGGCGGTTTCGTCCAGCGGCACCGGCAAGGTGAAGGACAGCTGTACGCGGCCATCGTCCAGCGTGTCGCCGTAAGGCTTGACCCATTGCTCGGGAATCTGGTCGTTAGTCATGATTGGTTCGGACATCTCACAGCCCTCCCTTCAACATCAAGGCAGGGAAGGGGTTGAAGTAGTCGGCCGCTTTGGCAATCACGCCGTCCAGGCCCTTGCCGCCGGTCGGCGTACGCGAGATCTCGGCAAAAGTCCCCTTGCTGATCGCGGCCGGCAAACCCGTCTGCTCGATCTGCGCCAGGATGGCCTCGGTCTCGGCCAGCACTTCCTGCGCCCGCAGCTCGATCTTGCCGCCGCGCTTGAACTCGATCTCGGAATTGAGATCCTTCATGGTGCCGAACACATAACGCGCATTTTGAATGGCGAGGAAGCGGTCCTGAATGAAGGGCGTGTGGATGGCCTCGGTCATCATGCCCAGCAGATGGATGTTCTGGTTGGTCAGCGTGCTGACCACATTGAACAAGGTGTCCTGCACATGGCCTTTGAAGATATTGCCGGTCATATGTTTGGTCGGCGGCATGTACTTCAGGCAGGCATCGGGGAAGACCTGACGCACCAGCTGCGCATGCGCGATCTCCCACAGGAATCCGTTCTCCAGCTCGGGGTGAATCTCGAACGCATGGCCCAGGCCCATCTGATCGGGCTGCAGGCCCGACAGATAGGCGAACTGCTCGTTGATCAGCTGCGAAGCCAAGACGGTGTGTGCGGCCTCATAGGCATCGGCCGTGGTCAGGTAATTGTCTTCGCCGGTGTTGATGATGATGCCGGCGTAGGCATTGACCATGCGCGAGAAGAACTGGTCAATGAAGGTGCGTTTCATATTGATGTCGCGGAAGATGATGCCGTACATCGAGTCGTTCAGCATCATGTCCAGCCGCTCCATCGCGCCCATGGCGGCGATCTCGGGCATGCACAGGCCGGAGCAGTAATTGGTCAGCCGGATGTAGCGGTTCAGCTTCTTGCCGACGGCGTCCAGCGCCGTGCGCATCAGGCGGAAGTTCTCCTGCGTCGCATAAGTGCCACCGAAGCCTTCGGTGGTGGCGCCGTATGGCACATAGTCCAAGAGGCTCTGGCCGGTCGAGCGGATCACCGCGATGATGTCGGCGCCTTGCTCGGCGGCGGCGCAGGCCTGCGTCACGTCTTCATAAATATTGCCGGTGGCAACGATCAGGTAGAGCCAAGGCGTTGGAGCTTCGCCATTGTTCTTGATCTCATTGGCACGGTAGCTGCGCTGGCCGGCGATCTGCTCGCAGCGGCTTTGCGCCTCTGCCTCGGCCTTGCGGCGAGCGGCTGCGCCGTCCTTAGGCGAAGTTAGCGTCAGCGCGCCGGCGGCCACGGCCTCGGCCACGCCTTGGGCGCTCAAACCCTGCTCCAGCATCGCGCCGGCGACGATCCAGGCGGAACCATGTTGCAACAGGTTTTGCTCCTGCAAATGGCTGACCAGGCGGTTCGGCAGCGGCACATAGTTTTCGTCGACACCGTCCACGCCGAGCAAACGCAGCGTGGCGCGCTCCACCGTGGTGGTGGTGAACTGGCTCATCTCGTCGAAGACGTTGCGCGCAATCCGGCGCGCCGATTCGCGGGCGCGGTCTATCTGCGCGCTATCAAGTTGAAGTTGCGACATCGCGGTCGGCTCCTTGTTTTAGTTGTAGTTGTTGTTTGTGTTCCGACAGCATCACATCGCATACATCGTAGCCGGGCAAAGCCGCCTCGGCGTTTGCGAGGAACTCTGCGCCGTCGAAGCTGCCGCCCATCGGTGAAAACGGGTTCAGCGTCAGGCCCAGGATGCGTATGTTGCGGTAGCCAAAGAGGCTGCCGCCTTGTTTGCAAAAGGCCTGCACATCGAGCGCATCGACAAAGAGCTTGGTGCCGTCGGCCACAACGATGTTGAGACCTGGCTTCATAGCCCCCAGGCTGGACATCGCGCGCCAGAGCTGGCGGCCCACCGCACCGCTGACCGCGATGGTGCCCACGTCTTGCTCGGCGAAACCCATCAGCACGGAGGCGGCATTCAAGCTGGCAATTTCGGCCTGGAACAGCGGCGAGCCGTCGCGCGCCCAGATCGCCACGCCGCCCTTGTCAAACAAGTCCTGCACGCGCGCGCCCAGCTCGGCTGGTACGCGCGCAATGCCCAGAATCGCCAGGCGGTCACGGGTCTTGCGGATCACATCTTGAATGCCACCGCCAATCGCCGCGCCGGTGGCCAGGATCACGCCGTCGGCAATTGCCGGCGAGGCATGGTGGCTGCGGCCCAAGGCGCCGTCCAAGACCACCAACTCGCAGCCGGCCTGGCGCAGACGTTGAATGACTTTCAGCTGATCGCTGCTGCGCGAGGCGCCGGCGATCTCCATCTCGCCGTATTCCAGTGCCTTGACGATGACGATCTCGCCCATCGGCGAATCGATGCCGGTATTGCCCAGCAGCTTGAAGCGCAGTTTGGAACGCACCAAGGTGTCGCGCGCGGTGGCGACCAGGCTGCCGGGCCAGATCAGGACCGGCGGCTTGGGGAACAAGAAGACCTGATCGCGGTCCTCACCGTCGCGCCCGATCGAGGTCACGCCGACCGCCACCTGCGCGGCATGGGCCTGCGCCAAGACATGGTTCAGTGCCACCGTCTTGCCGGTGTTCTTGGCCATGCCCATCACGGCCAGCGTCGCTATGCCGCTTTGCCGGATGCGACTCCAGAGCGGCGATGAGGCTCCGAAACTAGACATATTGCTCATCGAACAGTTGGCGCAGCTTGGGGCTCTCGCGCAGCAGCGCCAAGGCGAACTTGGCATGATCGCGCGCATACCCATTGCCGACGATCATCTCGATATCCTTGCCCACACCCTCCGCGCCCAGGGCGGCGGCGGTGAAGCTGGTGGCCATCGAGAAGAAATAGATCTTGCCGCCATCGCGTGTGGACAGGATGCTGGCCATCTCGGTGTTCTGGATATTGACGCAGTTGATCACCACATCGGCCATCCGCCCACCCGTCACGCCGCTAACTGCTTCCATCAGCGCCACCGCGTCGGTCGCGTCGACTTGAAGGGCGTGGTCAACCCAGCCCAGCTCGCGCATGCGCTGGCAGTCCTTGGCAAACGGCGACACGCCGATCACCATGCCGGCCGGGCCGACGCGCTTTTTGGCCTCGTACACACACAGCGTGCCCGACTTGCCGCCGCCGCCGATCACGACCACGGTGTGGCCGGCCTGCACCAGCCGTGCGGTTTGCGCCGGCGCACCGGCCACGTCCAGAATCGCCAGCGCCACGTTCTCGGGGATGTCGGCCGGCAGCTTGGCGAACAGGCCGGTTTCGAACAAGACGGCACGGCCTTCGATCTCGATCTGGTCCTTGTCCAGATGAATCTTCTTGACCGCATCGATGCGCAGCGGCGTCAGCGACAGCGACACCAGCGTGGCGATCTTGTCGCCCACTTGCAAGTCGATCTTGCCCGCCAACTTGGCGCCGATTTGCAGCACCGTGCCGATCAACATGCCGCCCGAACCGGTGATGGGGTTGTGCATCTTGCCGCGCTCGGTGACGGTGCGCCGCACGATCGCCTCCACGCGGGCCGCATCACCTGCGGCCTCTTTTTTGATCTGCGTGAAGCTGGCCGAATCGATGTTCAGCGCCGACACGTCGATGAGGATTTCGTTGTCGAAAATCTCCATCGTGTTGTCGATCTTCCAGGCGGGCTGCGGCAGCACGCCCTTGGGTTCGATGACGCGGTGGATGCCGTAGGGCGAAGCAGTCGTCAGAGTCATATTTTTCGCCAACGCTCTATCAGTTGCTGCGAGTAGGAAGACTGTAGTTCTGCCCCAGCCCCGGCATCTCGACCGTCTTGCCGGCGTAGTTGCGGCACTTGATCGTCGTGCCGGTGCCGTCATCCAGCACTTCTTCCTTGACGTAGCTCGGGATGATGGGCAGCTTGCCCAGGCCGCCCAAGCCGTCAACGATGAAGGTCGGCACTGCAGGGCCGCTGATCCAGCCCCGCAGGCCTTCATACAGCTCGATCATGCGGTGATGCGGCACGATGAAATGGTGGGCGCCCTCGACCATATCGGTCGAGTAGACGTAATAAGGCCTAACGCCCATTTCGATCGACTGCATGAAGAGCTCACGCATCACTTCGACGTCATCATTGACACCCTTCAGACAGACCGTTTGCAAGCCCATCATGATGCCGGCTTTTTGGATCATCTTGACCCGCTCGCGCAGCAGCGGGGTGATTTCCTTGGGGTGGTTGATGTGGATATTGATCATCTGCACCCGGTGCTTTTCCAGCACTGCGCAGAGCTCGGGCGTGATGCGCGTGGGCAGCTGCACCACCATGCGCGAGCCCATGCGCAGGAAGCGCACATGCGGGGCGCGGCGGCGCAGCTCGCCGAGGATGTAGTCCAGGCGCTCGTCGGTGAAGGTCAGCGGGTCGCCGCCCGACAGCAGCACGTCCTGGATCAGCGGGTTGCCGGCGATGTAGTCGATCGAGGCTTCGATCTCGTCCTTGTGCACCGAGCCAGCCGGCTGCGAGACCATGCGCTTGCGGGTGCAAAAGCGGCACAGCGTGGCGCAGGTATTGGAGACCAGGAACAGCACGCGGCGTGGGTAGCGGTGCACGATGCTGGTGCCGGGAATGGTGTCGCCTTCTTCGCCGAGCTGGTCCAGCATGGTGGCGAAGCCGGGTATGGTTTGCTCGTGGTGGCTAGGCAGGTATTGCAGACGGATCGGGCAGGCCGGATCGCTCTTGTCCATCAGCTGCGCCATATAAGGCGTCAAGGCCACGGCGAACTTGCTGTAGACCGTCTCGTCGACGTTCTCGACGCCGTCCAGAACGCCGTTCAGCTCGGAGTGGTGCGTGTAGCGGCGGGCGAACTGCTTTTGCCAGGACTCGGCGCGCGGGTCGTAGGCGTCCAGCTCAGGGCGGGTCATCAGCTTGCCGCTGGCGCCGGCGCTTGGGGTCGCGGTGGAAGGGGCTTTGATCTCGACGACTTTTTGCAACATGTGATGTCTCCTGGTGGTCCCCTGATTGCCCATGCGCAGCCTGAGGGTATTGCAGGAATTCTAGAAATCAGTTCGGCCGATGCCTACGCGCAAAGTGACGTTACCGCCATGTTTTGGTCGGTCATAATGATTGACATAAAGACAAAGTGACTGGTGGTCCGCAAGTGGCAACAGGAAATTCGGGAGAACCCGTAGCGGGTCTGGACGGGCTGGACCGGCAGCTTTTGGAGTTGTTGCGCGTCAATGCGCGGCTGCCGGTGGTCAAGTTAGCCAAGGCCTTGGGTTGCGCGCGCAGCACGGTTCAGCTGCGTCTGAAGGCCTTGGAAGATGGCGGTCACATCACCGGTTACACCATCAGCGTCGCTCAAAGCCGTGCGCGGCCGGGCATCAGGGCGATGGTCCTGATCACGGTCGATTCCAAGCTCGAGCCCGAGGTAGCCCGCGAGCTGACGCGCCGGCACGAGATCCACAAGCTCTATGCAGTCAGTGGGCGCTTTGATTTATGCGCGATGCTGACGACCGAGTCGACCGAAGAGCTGGATACGCTGCTGGACCGGATTCGGGCGATCAAGGGCGTTGTCGATACGGTGTCGACGATTCTGCTGAGTAATAAGTTGGATAGGCCGGAGTAGGGGGGGCGACAGCCGCAGGTCTTGACGGGGCGCCTTGCACCTTGCTAGCACCCCACCAAGCAAGCCAACTCCGAGTTAGTCGGTCAGATCCACCGAGAACCAGTTGAGCTTCCAGCCCGCGTCAACGGCTCGAACGCGCAGCACATGGAGGCCTGCCTCCAGACGGATCGGGCCAGCCCCGGTCACGGTCTGCCAGTTTTTGAACCCACCCGTTGCGGGCACGGCCTGCTCCAACACGGGCTGCCCATCCACGCTCAAGGCCAGGCCCTTGCTGCCGGGCAGGCTGGCAACGCGGAAGCTGAAGCGGTAGTTGCCAGCACGCTGGACCTCAACGCTGTATTCGGTCCAACTGTCCTTGGCCATACCGGGTGCTCCACCAGTCAAGTTCAAGCCAGCTTGGCCGCCAGCGTCTTCCATATCCTCTTGCGCCGCGACCTTGCCGATGGAGGCCTTGTCCATCCGGTTGAAGTCCTCCGCCTGGATGCGGCCGGGCAGCGCATGCACCTGGTCGGCCGTCAACACCGGCGCACTGAACTCACTGAAACGATCGCGGTTGACGGCCACTACCGCATAGCTGTGCTTGCGCGCTTGGGAGGCCTCATCCACATAGCGCTGCGTCTTGAGGTCTGAGGCAATCCGCACAAAGTCGCCGCCGACGCTGTCACTGCGGTAGACGTGATAGCCGAGCACCTTGGGATCGGGGCTGGCAGCCCAAGTCAGCTGAACGTTTCCTTTGTCTCCACTCTGCGTCAGCTGCAAGCCCAGCGGCGGCTGCGGAAAGGGCTGCAAGCTCGCGCGGCGTGCTCGTTCCACGGCTTGCGCCTGCGCCAGCTCTTTCTCAAAGGCCAAGGCTGTCGGTGCCGAGCGCTGGTCGGCGGGCTTGTCCAGACTCTGGGCCAGACGGAAGCCTTCAATCACACCCACCCAATCGAGCGGCATCGCGCCGCGCTGGGTGGCGGTGTTGCCGCGCCAGTGCCAAGCGCCGCCGCGCCCGACGCGCATCTTGCAGTCGCCATCCAGCCGCGCGCTGCCGTCCGCCGGTGCGCCCTCGTAGTTCTCGCTCCAGCAATCTTGCAAATACTCGGACACATTGCCGATCAGGTCGTGCAGTCCCAGCGGGTTGGGCTTGTACATGCCCACGATGCTGGCAAAACCGGCGCCGTCATCGCACGGAGAAATGCCACCCATAAAGCCTTGGTAGCTGGCGCCAAAACGCTTCAAGCCAGCATGCTCGGCCGACTGGTCGGACACATTGGCGTACTCGCAGATGCGCTTCTGGTCGAGGTTTTCGCCGAAAGGGAAGTCGGCCTTGCCTTTGCCCGCGCTGGCCGCGTACTCCCACTCGGCCTCGCTGGCCAGGCGGTAGCTCTTGCCGGTTTGCTGGGATAGCCATTTGGTATAGGCGTCGGCGCCGGCCCAGCCTATGCAGACCGCCGGTTGGAACTCGCTGGTGGTCAGCTCGTTCTTGTCCCATGAGCCGGGCGTGGGCCCTTGGCCGAACCAGCCCTGATTCGGCTGATGTATGCATTTGTCAGGCGCCTTGTAGCCGGTCGCTTCAATGAAGCGCCGGAATTCGGCCACGGTGACTTCGTATTTGGCCAGCTTGAAGGCCTTGACCTTGACCTTGTGGATGGGCAGGGCGCTGGCGTCTTGCGCGGCCTCGCCCATATAGGGTTTGCCGCCGCCCATTTGGAATTCGCCGCCGGGGACGGCCACCATCGGCGGCTCGATGTAGGCAGCCGGTGCAGGAACTGCAGCAAGGGCTTGTTGGATGCTCAGGCCAAGGAGCGATAGGGCCAGGATGTGAGGTGTTTTCATGGCCTCATTCTGCGAATTCGTCGGCCGGCCCGCTGGGCCAAGCGACGAAAGCGCCCGCAATGCGGATGAAATCGTTTGGGCTGCGACGAGTTCGGCGCGATGCTGATGCTTGCGTTAGCTCTACAGCCGCCACAAGTCCCCATAGCGCGGCGGTCTGGGCCAAATTGCAGCAGTCGGCAAGACCTGACCCTGCTCGGCCTGCCAACGTCGCGCCAGCATCCAACCGCCGTGGCTGATCACCAAACAAGCACCAGCTTGCGGCTGCCAGTTACCGGCGCGCACCAGCAGCTCGGCGAGCGTCTCGCCGCCGCCCGGCGCGTAGGCCACAAAGTCGGCCACCCAGGCATCGACCTCGGCGCGCGCGATCTGCTCCCAGGCGCGGCCATCCCAAGCGCCGAAGTCCAGCTCCAGCAAGGCTGAGTGTTGCTGATGGCGCCAGCCCCAGGCCTTCAGCCAGGCGCCGACTTCGGCACAGCGGCGTAGCGGCGAGCTGTAGATGATTTTGGGCAGGCGTTCACGCTGCGCCAGCTTTTGAATTCGCCTGGCCAGGCGTTTGCTGCGCCGCCAATGCACCGGCAAGTCGGTGCCTGCGCCTATGCAGCGGCCGGTCGCTCCGTCGGGCCGTGCATGACGCCACACCCACAGGCCTTCAGAAGACATTCAACAGGGCCAAAAAGCTCAACAAGACGCCCAGCTCCACCACTTGCTGGGTGGCGCCGAGGTTGTCGCCGGTGTAGCCGCCCAAACGGCGATCCAGCCAGCCCTGCATATAAAGCGTTAGGCCGGCGGCGCTCAAAAGGGCGAACATCAGGCTTGGCAACAGCTGCGGCATCAAAACCAGCAAGCCCAGGCCAGCGGCCATGACCCAGGCAAACGCGACGCTCAGCGTCAGGCCGTCTGCCTGCGTGGCCAGCGGCTTCGCTTTTGCATGCTCGGCGTCGCCGGCATAGCTGAGGCTGTGCATCAGCCAAACCGGTGCGGCGCGCGAGGTGCCATGCGCCCAAATCGTCAACAAGGCAGCCAACTCCGGACTGGCTTCAACAAGTGCCAACAGCGCCGCGGCCTTCAGCCCCAGCATCAGGATCAGGCCGAGTGAGCCGTAGCTGCCGATGCGGGAGTCTTTCATGATGGTCAGCGCACGTTCGCGGCTGACGCTGCCTCCGAGACCGTCGCAGGTGTCGGCCCAACCATCTTCGTGAAAGCCGCCGGTCATCCAGACGCTGGCCGCCATGCTCAGGCCCACGGCGACGGCGGGCGGCCACACCCACAAGGCCAGCCAGAGCACCAGGCCGGCGAAGGTGCCAATGAACAAACCGATGGCGGGGAAGTAGCGCGCGCATTGCTGCAACCAGATCGGCTCGAATCCCACCCAGGCCGGCGTGGGGCAACGGCTGAAGAATTGCAGGGCGATGAAGAAGAGACGCAGTTCGTGCAGCAGATAAGTCATGGAAGAAGGGGCGACCCCAAGGCAGGGCGGGTGCTCAGGCAGGCCCGCACTCTACCTCGACCCATGACGCTGTGCGCTCAAGCGTCCGGGTAGCGCCTGTAGATCTCGTGCACGGCATCCAAGTTGTCAAACAACTGCTGCACCAGACCCGGGTCAAACTGCTTGCCGGATTGCTCGGTGATATAGCCCAAAGCGGCATCGAATTCCCAGGCCTCTTTGTAGCAACGCCCACTGACCAAGGCATCAAGCACATCGGCCAGCGCCACGATGCGCCCGGCGATATTGATCTGGTCGCCGATCAGGCCGCGTGGGTAGCCCGCGCCGTCCCAGCGTTCATGGTGCTCATGCGCAATGATGGCGCCGAGTTGCAGGATGCGTTTATCGGACTTGCTGAGCAACTCGAAGCCGATGCGCGCGTGGGTTTGCATGACTTCCCATTCCTCGGCGTCGAGCTTGCCGGGCTTGTTCAAGACCCGGTCTGGAATGCCGATTTTGCCCACGTCATGCAGCGGAGCGGCTTGCCGCATGAATTCGACGTCACTGGCCCGCATGCCCGAGGTTTCGGCCAGCAAGGCGGAGAGTTCACCGACCCGTCGCACATGGGCGCCGGTTTCCTTGGAGCGGCGCTCTACCGCTTCGCCGAGTATGAAAACGGTGGAGCGCTGGGTTTCTTGGATTTCCTCGCGCAGCAACAGCGACTCATAGGTGATGGCGACATTGGCGCAAAAGATTTCGAGCAGTTCGCGTGCTTGCGCGTCAACCGGGTCGGAGAACTGCATATAGAGCAGGGTCTCGTTGTCGGTGCTGCTGCGGTAGTAACCGATGAAATGGTGGGCGTCAAAGTAGCCGGTCTGGTCGATCAGCGCGCGATCCAAGGCGGTTTTGACTTCGGGCGGCAGATTGCAGATTTCGTCGTCGACCAGCAGGCGCGAATAGTCGGCGGTGGCTGCCAGTACCTTCAGATGACCTTCGCAGTTACTGGCCGCGTAGGCCGACACCCGGCTGGCGCACAGTGCCCGCGCATCCATGCCCAGCAGATGAGTCACTTGCTCCAGCACGGCCGAGGCAAAGCGGCGCAGGTTTTGCGAGTCATAGACGCGCGTAATCGCGTCGATCGAGCGGCGCAGCGCCTGGCGCGACTGCTCGATGATCATGATGTCGCGGTAGCTGCGCAGCGCCGCGTAAAACACCGTGATCAGCTTGCGCTTGGTCAGCTCGGTTTTTTCTTTGTAGTCATTGATGTCATAGGTCTTGATGACATGCTCTTCCGGCGCCTGGCCCGGTTGCCCGGTGCGCAGCACGATGCGTACATGGTTGTTCTTCAACTCATCGCGGATGTAGCGGGCCACGTCCAGGCCGGCATGTTCGGACTCCATCACCACGTCGAGCAGGATCAAAGCCACATCGTTGCGGGATTTCAGCAACTCGCGCGCTTCGATGCCGCTGTAGGCATCAAGGAACTGCAGACGCCGACCCGAGAACTCGAAGTCCGCCATCACCAACTGCGTCACCTGATGCACGGCGACGTCGTCGTCCACAATCATCACCACCCAGGGCTCAAGCGGCTTCGGCGCCGCCTCGTCGCTGTCCGGCGCCGGCAATTCGTCTGCAAAAACCAAGTCTGTCATGGGACGCCTTTTGTTTGAGCGGGGCGGAGCTGCTTGCAGGCAGCAGCTCCGAATCTAGGGATTGTGCGAAAGCTATTGCGCTGATTATGGCCATGCTTTGGCCGAAGTAAACAGGGATATGGCAGGAATCCCGTGCAGATTCAGCGGCAAATCAAGCTTGCTGACTGACCCCCGCTGACTCGAAGCTGGCCATCTCGCTCAGAATCAGGCAAGCCGAGCTCAGCAGCGGCCAAGCCAGGGCCGCTCCGGAGCCTTCGCCCAGGCGCAGGCCCAAGTCCAGCAGCGGCTCAGCGCCCAGCGCCTCCAGCATCAAGCGGTGCCCCGATTCTTCCGAGCGGTGTGCAAACACGCAACGCTCCAGCACGGCCGGCTGCAAAGCGGCCGCCACCAGCACGGCCGCGCTGGCGATGAAGCCGTCCACCACGATCACGCGCCGCTCCAGTGCGGCTTGCAGCACCGCGCCCACCATCATGGCGATCTCGAAACCACCAAAAGCCGCCAGGGCTTGCAGCGGTTCGCTGGCTTGCGCGTGGCGCTGCAGCACGGCGCCCAGCGTGTCCAGCTTGCGCTGCAGACCGGCGTCGTCCAGGCCAGTGCCGCGGCCGGTGCAGCGCTCGATAGGCAGGTTTTGCAAACGCGCCAGCAGCAGCGCAGCGCTGGAGGTGTTGCCAATGCCCATCTCTCCCAGCAGCAAGGCATTGCCGGGCTGCCTGGCCAGCAAGGTCTTGCCGGCCGCGATGGCCGTGGCACATTGATCCGTCGTCATCGCCGGATGCTCCGCGCTGTCCGCCGTGCCGGCGGCAATCTTGGCGATGAGCAGGCCGGCGCGCGGCGCGAAGTCATGCGCGACGCCGGCGTCCACCACCGTCAGCTTCAGGCCATGCTGGCGTGCGAGAACGCTGACCGCCGCCCCGCCGGCCAGAAAGTTCTCCACCATCTGCCAAGTCACATCGCTGGGGTAGGCGGACACACCGCGCCGCGCGAGGCCATGGTCGCCGGCAAACACCATCAACTGCGGCTCGCGCAAGGCGGGCGTCTCGCTGCCCAGGATCAGGCCGATGCGCAGCATCAGGCGCTCCAAGTGACCGAGGGCGCCCAGCGGCTTGGTCTTGCCGTCGATACGGCGCTGCAGGGCAGCACTCAGAGCGGGGTTTTGCAGCGAGGGGATTTGGGGGATCAGGTTTTGCATATAGGGATAGAACTGTCTGAGACAAAAGCTTGGATGGCGGCCAGCACTTGGACGGCCCCGCGTTCGATGGCCATAGGGCCGGGGGCCAGGATGTCGGCCGATTTGATTTCAAGCAGGCGCGCGCCCAGTTCGGCAAAGCCCGGGCGAGCCAGAACCTTGTCCGGCACAAAGCGCTTGCCGCACCAGCTGCCGAGAATCAGCTCCGGTCTGCGGGCGAGGATGTCCTCGGCGCTCACGATGCGGTCGCGCGCCAAGCCGGCACGCGCCTTGTCGGCAAAGATGTCGATGCCACCGGCCAATTCGATGATTTCACTGACCCAGCCGATGCCGCAGATGATGGGCTCGTCCCACTCCTCGAACAGCACGCGCGGTCGGCGCGGCAGCAGCGCGGCTGCGGCGGCAATGCCGTCCTGGCAGGCTTGCAATTGTTCACACAAGGCTTTGGCTGCGGCCTCTTTTTCGACCAAGTCGCCCAGCCGCAGCACCATGGCGTGGATGCCTGCCAGGTCGCGGTGGTTGAACCACAAGGTGGCCAGGCCGGCTCGCTCGCACTCGTCCAGCAGCGGCCGCTGCAGGTCAGAAAATCCGATCACCAGATCCGGCTGCACCGCCAGGATCTTGTCCAATTTCATGCTGGTGAAGCCGCTGATCTTGGGCTTTTCCTGGCGCGCCTCGGGCGGGTAGACGGTGTAGCCGGAGATGCCGGCGATATGGTGTTGCGCGCCCAGTCGGTAAAGCGTGTCGACCGCCTCGGTGGACAGACAGGCAATGCGGCGAGGCACGCTCATGGCTGGGCCTCTTGCTTGAGCAATCCCATCAGCACGCCGGGCTGAAAATGCTGTTCGATGAAGTCGGCCAGGCCGTCGAAGACCGCGTCCAGCCCCGGCTGCTCGGCGCCGAACAAGGCACGCATGACCGCGTCTTGCTCGAACAGGCCGTGGGCGTAACAGCCCAGCACCGAGCCTTGGCTCCAGCCTATCGCGTCACCGAGCTCATTGCGCACGGCGACCACAGCGGCGGCCATGGCCGGATGCTGCGCGGTGCGGCCGTGATGAATCTCATAACCCGCAGCCTCGACGCCCGCGAGCGCGCCCCAGGGCTCGGCGAGCGCGCCCCAGGGCTCGGCGAGCGCGCCGAAACGCAGCGCGCAAGGCTTGAGGAGTTTGTCCCGCTCAAACTGCGTGACCAGTGGCAGCAGACCCAGGCCGGGCGCATTGCCGTCGAGCTGATAGGGGTCGAGCAGACTTTCACCGAGCATTTGCAGGCCGCCGCAGATGCCCAGCAGCGCCTTGCCGGCCGCCGCATGTTGGGCAATGGGCAGATCGAGCTTTTGCGAGCGCAGCCAAGCGAGGTCGGCCGCCACCGCCTTGGAGCCCGGCAGGATGATCCAGTCGGCGCCTTCTAGCTGCGCCGGCGTGCGCGCCCAACTCAGGCGCACATTCGGCAGCGAGCGCAGGGGCTGGAACTCGTCCAGATTGGACATGCGCGGGTAGGCGACGATGGCGATCTTCAAACCGCTGCCGGTCGGTGTGTCGTCAAAGACTCCGTCCTCTTCGGGCAGGCCGTGGCCGCGCCACATCGGCAGCACGGCGACGGTGGGCACGCCGGTCAGCGCCTGCAACTGCTCGGGTCCTGGCGCCAGCAGCGACGCGTCCCCTCGGAAGCGATTCAGCACATAACCCTTGATCAAAGCGCGCTCATGCGGGGGCAGCAGCTGATGCGTGCCGTAGAGATGGGCAAAGGCACCGCCGCGGTCGATATCGGTGACCAGCAGGCAGGCGGCTCGGGCCTCCAGCGCGCAGCGCATATTGACGTAATCGCTGCTGTGCAGATTGATCTCGGCCGGTGAGCCTGCACCCTCAATGACGACCACATCGTTCTCGGCCAGCAATTCATGCAGGGGCGGCTGTGCGCGCAGCCAGAGCAACTCGCTGCGCTGGCGCCAAGGCATATCGGTCAGGGCGCTGTCCACCTCGCCCAGCACGATCACCTGCGAGGCCGTGTCTTTTTCGGGTTTGAGCAAGACCGGGTTCATGCGCACCTCGGGTGTGCGGCGCGCGGCCAGCGCTTGGAAGTACTGCGCCGAGCCGATCTCGCCCATTGAGCCATTGAGGCCAGGCACGACACGAGCGTTGTTGCTCATGTTTTGGGCTTTGTAGGGCGCGACCTTCAAGCCTTGGCGGGCGTAGTAGCGGCACAGCGCGGTGGCCAGCCAGCTTTTGCCCGCGCCGCTGGTCGTGCCCAGCACCATCACTGCCTTGGCTGTCATGTTTGCAATTCCTTCAGCGCATATTGCAGCGCATGTTGTGCCTCGGGCATTTGAGTCGACAGACGCACCCAGCCGGGCAGGCCAAAAGATGTTGCATCGCGCAGCTTGATGCCGCGCTCGCGCAGCGGGCCCAGCAAGCCCGCTTGACCCGGCTTGGCAAGCCAGAAGTTGGTGCATGTGGGGCGCTGCTGCCAACCCAATGCGGCCAGCATCTCCCGCTGATCAGCACGCCAGGTGAGCAACTGCGCCTTGGCCTGGCGCAGATGGCTGAGCGTCGCGTCGCTATGCCAATGCATCAGCAGACTGAGCCCCTCGCTGGACAAGACCCAGCTGGCAGCGAGGCCGGCCACTTCAGGACTCAAGCGTCCCGAGGCCGGCGCCAGCAGATAGGCCGCGCGCACGCCGGTCAGGGCCAGCGCCTTGTTGGGGCAGACCAGGCGCCAAGCCTGTTCCGCCATGGCTTGAGGCAGGCAGTCGTTGCCGTCCAGGCGCAGGGGCTCATAAGCGCAGTCGATCGCCAGCAGCGCGCCGCTGCGCTGCAAGGCGGCGTCCAGGGCGAGCCAGTCGGCGGCCTTGAGGCTATCTCCCGTCGGGTTGCAGGGCTCGCACACCCACACCAAGGCGGGCGTTCGCAGAGCCTGGCTCAGAGCCTGCACGTCGGCATAACGATGCACCTGCAGGCCCAGGGCGCTTGCCGCCGCCGCATAGTCGCCAAAACCGGGCTGCGGTACCCAGACCTCGCTCAGACCGCTGAGCCGCGCGGCGAGGCTCAGGCGCCGTATCGCTTCGGCGCCGCCCGAGGCCGGCAAGACGCGGTGAGTGCCCACCTCCTCGGCCACAGCGAGATGCGCGCGCAGTGCCGCGTAGCTGGGGTCGGGGTAGCGGCTGCGGTCGGCCGTCAAGACCGCCTGCAGCAAGAGCGGCGGCGCGCCCAGCGGGCTGGCGTTGCTGGAGAAATCAAAGGCAGCAGCGGGGCCGCTGTCGCTGCCGCCATGCTCTGTATTCACAGGCCACCTCTCAATGCAGCAGCGCCCAGCATCAGCATCAGTGCAGACGCCAGCATCGCTTTGAGCGCCAGGGCTTGCGCGCGGGCGATGTCGCCGCTGGCCGCTTCGGCGCCGGCCTCGTTCAAGACATAGACGCCCGGCTTGGCCAGGCGCAGCTGCAAGCGCAGCGCCATCGCGGCCATCGGCCAGCCGCTATTGGGCGACGGCGTCTTGCGTGCTTGCCGCCACAACGCTCCCATAAGCGGAGGGCGCAGCCCCAACAGAGCCAAGCCGGTGATGCGGGCCGGCAGCCAAGACAGCACATCGTCGGCACGGGCGGCCCATTTGCCGGCCCATTCCCACTCGCCCCGATAGCCCCACATCGCATCCGCCGTGTTGGCAAAGCGGTAAATCGCAGCCCCCGGCAGGCCGGCCAGCATGAACCAGAACAGCGGCGCGACGACCGAGTCGTTGAGGTTCTCGGCCAAGGTTTCGATCGCGGCCTCGCGCACCTGTGAGGCATTCAAGTTACCGGTATCCCGGCTGACCAGACGCGCCAAGCGAGCCCGACCGGCCGGCAGTGATTCGGCCAACGCCCGCTCCACCGCGCCGACCTCGTCGCTGAGCATCCGCCAGGCCAGCATGGGCTTCAAGAGCAGGCCCAAGAGCAGCGCGCAGCCCAGTAACCCCACCCAGCCCTCCCAGGGCTTGAAGGCATAGATCAGCGAGGTCTCCAGCAGCGCAGCGAGCACGCCGATATTGAGGGCGCCGACCCACCAGATCACAGCGCCAGCCGTCAAGGCGGCGCTGGGTGCCAGCGTCAGCAGGCGCCTGGAGAAGAGGCCCAAGAAGCGACCAAAGCCCACCACTGGATGCCAGCGCGCCGGCGGCTCGCCCCAGGCGCGGTCAACGCATAGCGCGACCAGCATGGCAAGCGGCAGTCGCCAGGGCATCAGATCCATTCTTCAATCCTCGATGCCGCGTTGCGCCGGCACACCGGCCTTGAAATGATGTTTGACCAAGCTCATCTCGGTGACGGTGTCGGCCAGCGCAATCAGCTCATCCGGCGCGTTACGTCCGGTCAAGACCACATGCACATGGGCGGGGCGCTCGCGCAGCGCCTGCAAGACCGGCTCTAGAGGCAGCCAGCCATAGCGCAGCGGATACATGATCTCGTCCAGCACGACCAGGAAATGTTCGCCGGCGCGAATCGTTGCCTCGGCGCGCGCCCAGCCGTCACGCGCCAACTGCCCGGAGTGCTCCAGGTCCTTGCTCTTCCAGGAGAACCCGTCGCCCAGACCTTCGATCGGGACGCCCAACTGCTCGAACATGCGGTGCTCGCCGAAGCGGGCGCTGGGCACCTTCATAAATTGATAGATCTTGACCGCCTTGCCGCGCCCATGGGCGCGCAGCGCCAGGCCAAAGGCGGCCGTGCTCTTGCCCTTGCCGTCGCCGGTGTGGACGAAGATCAGGCCGCGGCGTTCGGCGGTCGGGATGACGCGTTCGCGATCGACGGGGGGGGGCAATGATTTCCATGGATTTGCTGCGCCGGTTCAGCCGGCAAAGAAGGTGGCAACGGCCGCCGGGTTGGAGGGGAAGTAATGGTGGATATAGCTGGCGCGCAGGCTGCCCTGTTGGTAGATCGCCTCAGCGGCCCTGCCTGCATTGGGATTGCTGGCGATGGCGATAGGCGGCAGCGGCGTGACCAGGCTGGAGTAGTGAAAGGTATGGCCACGCAATTCACCCTCGGGCCAGCCAATGCTTTGCAGCCCTAGGGCCGAGAGCTTTTTGTTCATCAAGGCTTGACCCGGCAAGAGACCGGCCATGGGGTGGACTTGGCCATCGCCGTCGGTCAAAGAAATGCCCAGGCAAAGCATGCCGCCGCATTCGGCCAGCAGCGGTTTGCCGGCCTCGCAATGTGCGCGCAGATCGGCAAACAGGCTCGGGTGCTCGCGCAGCGTTTGGGCATGCAGCTCCGGGTAGCCCCCTGGCAGCCAGAGCGCATCGCAGTCGGGCAAGTCCTCACCCTTGAGCGGCGAGAAGCTCAGCAGCTCGGCGCCGAGTTTGCGCAGGCAATCCAGATTGGCCGGGTAGATGAAACTGAAGGCCGCGTCCTGGGCAACCGCAATGCGGCGGCCTTGTAAAAGCGGCGGGGTGGTGGTCGTCTCCGCGGGCTTAAAACGCAGCGAGGCAAACTCGAAGCCGGGTTTGACCGCCGCGCCCCAGGCATCGGCCCAGCCGTCCAAGAGTTCGTCCAGCCCCGGCAGCTCGATCGCCTGCACCAGGCCCAGATGGCGTTCGGGCAAGGTCAAAGCGGCATTGCAAGGCAGGGCGGCGATCAGGGGTAAATCGGCGGGCAGGCCCTCACCGACCATCACGCCATGGCCGGCACTGCCGACCCGGTTGGCGACCACGCCGCATAGCTTGATATCGCTGCGGTACTGCTTCAGTCCCAGGGCCAAGGCGCCGAAGGTCTGCGCCATCGCCGACGCGTCGATCACAGCCAGTACCGGCAAGCCAAAGGCAGCCGCCAGATCGGCGCTGCTGGGCGCGCCGTCGAACAAGCCCATTACGCCTTCGACCAAAATCAGATCCGCATCAAGAGCCGCCTCGGCCAGCAAGGCGCGGCAATGTTCCAGCCCACCCATGAAGAGATCGAGCTGGTAGACGGCATGGCCGCTAGCGCGCTGCAAGATCATCGGGTCCAGATAGTCGGGCCCGGTTTTGAAGACGCGCACCTTCAGACCCTGGCGAGCATGCCAGCGAGCGATGGCCGCGGTGATGCTGGTCTTGCCCGAGCCCGAAGAAGGCGCGCTGATCAGCAGCGCTTTGCAGGTTGTCATCAAAGTCATTCGCTTGCTCGCTTCAGCGGCAAGACATTGGTATTGGCATTGATGAATGCTTTGGGCTCCGAGCGGGCCGGCGCCAGCGCAGCGGGCAGGGCCAGCCATTGCCCCTGAACCTCGATCAAATGCAGGCGATCGTCGAACACCGCCTGCAGCGCTGCCCTGGTGTCGGCCCTCTGCGGCGCGCCGTGGCTGCTGACGCGGCCGGCCTGCATCACCACCAGGCTGTCGGCCTGCAAGGCCATATTGAGCTCATGCAGCACGCTGACCACGGCAACGCCCGAGGCGACCAGTTCGCGCATCAGGCCTAGCCAGTCGGCTTGATGGGGCGGATCAAGATGGGCGAGCGGTTCGTCCATCAGGAGTACCTGGGCTTGCACGGCGAGTGCGCGCGCAAGCAGAACGCGTTGGCGCTCGCCGCCCGACAAGCGGCCCAGCGGGCGTTCCCGCCAGTCCCAGCTCTGGGTCTGCTGCATCGCCTGCACCACGGCCGCATGGTCGGCGCTGCTGGGTGGCGCCAGCCAGGCCTGATGCGGCAGGCGGCCCAACATCACTACTTCATAGGCGCTCAACACATCGGAGCTGGCTTCGTTCTGGCCCAGCCAAGCCAGTTGACGCGCCCGTTCACGGGCCGCCACTGTGTTCCAGTCCTGCCCAAACAGCTGCACGCGGCCGCGCATCGGCAGCAGGCCCGCCAGGGCACGCAAGAGCGTGGACTTGCCGGCGCCGTTGGGGCCAACGATGGCAGTCCAGGCGCCTGCTTTGAGCTGCAGGCCGATCTCGCCCAGCACGGGCTGACCCTGCAAATGCACGGACTCGATCAGCGCGCTGAGCGCATTCGTTCCGGCTGAGTCTTGGGCTGAAGCTGACTTCATGTGCGAGTCTCCAACATCGGTTTGCGGTGCATCAACCAGAGCAAATAGGCACCGCCCAAGACGGTGGTGACCACACCGACCGGCAGCTCCTGAGGAGCGACTAACCAGCGCGACAAGATGTCGGCCGCCAAGAGCAAGGCGCCGCCGGTCAGGGTCGAGAGCAAGAGCAGCCAGCTGTGTGTGCAGTGCAGGCGGCTGCGCACCAGATGTGGAGCCACCAGGCCGACAAAACCGATCAAGCCTGCTTGCGCCACCGCCGCGCCGGTGGCCAGGGCCAGCACGCCGATCAGCAGCAGCCGTATCGTTTGCAGGCGCACCCCCAGCGAAGCGGCGGTCGATTCGCCCAGCGTCATCGCATCAAGGGCGCGACTGCAGGCCATGGCCGCAAGCAGGCACAGCAGCAAGAGCGGCGCCATGATGAGCACGCTGTTCCAGCCCAAAAAGCCGGTGCTGCCCATCACGAAGGCCTGCATGGGCCGCATGATGTCCGGCGCCAACATAATCATCAAGGTGGTGGCCGAGCCCAAGACCACACCGACGATGACGCCGGCCAGCAGCAAGCGCATGGTTTGCTCCACTCCGCGCGCCAGCACCAAGGTCAAGAGCACCGCGCCGATCGCGCCAAAAAACGCCGCGCCGGTCAAGCCCATGCGCAGCCACAGCGAGGCTGCCGCCGGTGAAGTGCCGGCCAGGACCAGGAGCAGGGCCACGCCCAGGCCCGCACCGGAGGATGCGCCGAGCAGATAGGGGTCGGCCAGTGCATTGCGGAACAGCCCTTGCGCCACCGCGCCGGCCAGGCCCAACAAGGCGCCGGCCACCCAGGCGCCGCTGGAACGAGGCAGGCGGATCTGCCAGAGGATTTGCTGCTGAATGGCGTCGCTGCTGTCCAGCCAGCTCAGGCCAAAGCCGGTGCTGCCTACGGCAACGCCGAGCAGCACCAATGCGCTGCTGATCAGCGTTAGCGCCAGCAGCAGAGTCAGCGGTTTGCTTGGGCGGCTCATGCGGCTTGGCTCATGGCTTTGCTAGCGGCTTCGTCTTGGTGACGGCCAGGCCGCGCAAGCAGCGTGCCATCCAGCCGGCAGCCTCGCCCATGCGGGGGCCGGGGCGGCCCATCACCTCGGACTCTTCTTTTGCGAACACGCACAGGCGCTGTTCGCGCAGCGCGCGTATGCCGGCCCAGCCTGGGCGGCTGGGCAGATTGACCGAGCTGCGCTGCGCCACCATGATGATTTGCGGATCGGCGCGAACGATGAACTCGGGGTTCAGTTTCGGAAAAGGACCCAGCTCCTTGCCGACGATGTTTTTAAGCCCTAAGCGCGCCAATGTCTCGCCAATGAAAGAGGACTCGCCAGCCGCAAAGGGCGCGCTATCGACCTCGTAGTAGACGCTCATGCCCTTGACCTCGGCCGGCACGCTGGCGGCTGCCTGGGCAATCGCCGCATCGATACTGAGCCAGACTTTTTGCGGCTCGCTCACGCCCAGCATCTCACCGACCTTGCCCAGCACGCGCCTGACATCCTCTTGGCTGCGCGTTTCCAGCACCAGCACCTTCAGACCTAAGCTGCTCAGCCGGTCTTGCACCCGCGAGGAGGGCGCAACTATCACCACATCGGGGCGCAGGGCCACCACGGTCTCGATTTGGGTGTCGTCCAGGCCGCCCAGCTTGGGCAACTTGTTGACCGATTCGGGGTAGTTGGAATAACGATCTACGCCGACCAGCCGGTCGCAGGCGCCGAGTGCACAGACCGTTTCGGTCAACGAAGGCAGCAGCGTGATGATGCGGCGCGGCGGCTCGCTCAAACGCAAGGTGTGGCCGGCGTCATCGACGATGTTGATGGGCGCGGCCACAGCATCAGCGTTGGCGCCAAACACTGCCGCAGCGAGCAGAGCGGTGGTGATGATTCTGTTCATGGTTTGCGTCCTTGCTCCACCGGCCGGGTCCAGGCCTGACCGGCCACCATCAGGGTCAGGTCTTGACAGGCTTGCGCCACTTGCTGGTTCAAGCGGCCCAGCTCGTCCACATAAAAGCGCGCCTCGCTGGACATCGGCGAGACGCCCCAGCCGACTTCGTTCGAGACAAACAGCACCGGCGAAGCGAGCTTTGGCAAGACATCCAGCAGCGCTTGCAGCTCGGCCTCCCAAGCGGCCAGATCGGGCGGGCCCGACATTGGCATCAGCCAGTTGGTCAGCCATAGGGTCAGGCAGTCGACCAGCAAAAGTCGCTGAGGGGCGGCGTTAGCCTGCAATGCCGCCGCCAGCCGCAAGGGCGACTCAACGCAAGCAAAACCGGCGGGCCGATCTTGCTGGTGGCGCGCGATGCGGGCTTGCATCTCGCTGTCCAAAGCCAAGGCAGTGGCGATCACGCAGACTTCCTTGTCCGGCCCAGATGCAGCCCAAGCAAGCGCCAGCCTCTCGGCCTGGCGAGACTTGCCGCTGCGTTGGCCACCGACGATCAGGTGATGAGCTGACGCTGCCATGATCGCCTTGCCTGCTTAAAGGGACACGCCGTGGCGCAGTCCGATGAAGAACTGACGTGGCGCGCTGGCATAGCCGCCGGCTGTTTGATATGCCTTGTCGAGGGCGTTGTCCAGCTTCAGCTGCAGTTGCAGATCGCGACCCAGCTTGTATTGGGCATCCAGACCCAGCAAGGCATAACCGCCCAAACGCTTGGTGTTGGCCGCATCGTCATAGCGCATGCCGCTGGCCACAACTTGGGCGCCCAAGGTCCACAGCCCCAAGTCGGTGTCGGCGCGCAAGCTGCCGTGCTGCTTGCTGCGGCGGGTGAGCAGCTTGCCGTAGTTTGCGTAGCCCGGGGTGTCGGTGACGTCCTTGGGGGATTGCATGTCCAGCGAGCCGCTCAGACGCAGGCTGCCAATAGCGCTTGCTCCCGTCAGCGTCAGGCCTTGCAGGCGTGCTTGGTTGACGTTTTGATAGCAGCCATACTCGCTGCGGCACAGGCCCGGCGCGCCAAAAATGATCAGGTTGTCGACCAGATTGCGGTAAACGGTCAGGCCCAGCCCGTGCACGCCTTCGCTGAACTTGATTCCGATTTCAGCGTTCTTGCCTTCTTCGGCGATCAGCTTGGGGTTGCCATAATCGCTGAAACGCTGGTACAGCGTTGGTGCGCGGAAGGCCGTGCCCAAGGAGCTCAGCACACGCCATTGTGGTGTGACTTGGTAGCCGATGGCTGCAGTGCCGGTATCGCTGCCGCCGAACTCGCTGTCCTTGTCATGGCGGCCATGCAGTTGTAGCGACAGCGGACCTGATCCCCAGATGTAGCCGGCACCAATTGCATCTTGGTGGCGTTCGGCCCTGCCCGGCGTCGGGCTTGCGGAGAGACCGCTGTTGTTGAGCCGGTCTTCCCTGCGTTCCAAGAGAGCGTTGATTTGACCATCGCCGATTTTGTAGCTGCCGTTCAAGCTGTAGCTGCGCAGCTTGGTTTCGGTCAGGTAAGGGCTGGGCCGGGTTTCGTAGCGTTCCATGGACTCACCGACGCTGAAATTGCTGTTCAGCTCGGGGTTCCACTGGGCCGTCCAGCCGGCCCGCAGGGCGCGGGTATCGGAGAGGGTCTGGTCATCGGTTTTTGGCTTGGCGGTGGCGTCGTACTGCGCATCGACATGGCTGTTCAGGCCGGTCAGCTCCAGTCTATGAGCTGCGTTCAGCTGAGCGCCCAGACGCAGGCTGGCGTTGCGGTTGCGGTAGCCGTCGTCGTCGGGGGTGAACTTGGGGTCATTCAGAACGGGGCGGGCATTGAAGCCATTGCTTTGCTCTGCGGCCACCGATACGGCGTAGTCCACGATGCCGCTGAGGCCGCTGATGGCCGCGTCCAGCTTGACCAGGCCGAGGTTGCCTGCGCCCAAGCCGAGGTCGACCTGTGGCCGGCTGTCGCCCCTGCGGGTGAAGATCTGCACCACGCCGCCGATTGCATCCGAGCCCCAGATGGCGCTGGCTGCGCCGCGCACGATTTCGACGCGGTCAATTTGAGCCAGCGGAATGGCGGCCCAAGATGCGCCGCTGCTGGCCTGCGAGTCGATGCGCTGGCCGTCGATGATGACGACGGTGTGGCGGGTGTCGGCGCCGCGTACAAACATGCTGGTGTTGGCGCCTGCTCCTCCGTTCCGGACCATCTCGAAGCCGGGTTGGCTGCGCAAGAGATCGGCCAGGCTGCCGATGGCTTGGCGCTCGATATCGGCACGGGTCAATACGGTCACATCGGACAAGACCTGGCCGAGTGCTTGCGGGCTGCGCGTCGCGGTGACGACGACACTGCCGAGTTTGTTGGGGCCAGCTCCGGGGCTGGACTGAGCCCAGGCTGCGCTTTGAACGAGGCTGGACATTAGCGCAAAAGCGAAGGGAGCCGTCGCGGACGAGGTCGCGCGAAAGGTGGGGCGTGGAAGACGCCGAGCAGAAGAAGTCATCAGGGAAAAGGCCAAACAAAGCAACCAGACATCAGCTCACCCGCTGAGGGTCTGAGGAACGGAATACCACGATCAAAGATGGTCGCGGTTCTCCACGTTGTTGGCCGGTATCCGGGCTGGTGGAGCGAAACCTGTGTCCTTCCCAGCGCTTGAAAAGCACCAGTGGAATATTGACAGGCCTTGAAACGCTGACGCGTTCCGTCCACTTACCGTTGCGGGGACAGCTCAGTTTGGGCTTGCTCCGTGGGAGCGTTGCCGTTCTGATTCCCGTTTAACTGCGCAGGCTTGAAGTTCTGCACGAGCACCAACAGCGGGGGATTCTAACCGGCCTGCTTATCCCCATTTGGCGCTTTTGGCGTTTTTGGCGTTTTTGGCGTTTTTGGAGGTTTCGGGGCTTTGGGCGCTTTAGGGGCGTGAGGCGCCTTAGGTGCATGGGTCGACGCAGGCGTTTTGGCGGCAGGAGAGCTGGCTGTCGCGCCCGGCGCCGACCCAGCAGTCTTGAGCCCGTCAATGCCGACAGTGGCGCCATTGCGCCGCCTTGCGTCGGCCTCAAGCTTCAAGCGCGCTGATTCCATGGTGTCGGCGCGTTTGGCGTCGGCCGCCACCTGCTCTTTGTTGGCCTTGGCCTGGCCGGCGCTTGGCTGATCGAACTGCAGCTGCGAGCTGCTCGCCGGCAGTTGACTCGGGCAGGGCGAGTCACGTAGATCGCGGCCTTCGGCGCCGCAGCGGTAGACGGGTATGCTGCGGGTCGTGGTTTGCGCCGCACAGACGCTGACATAAGCCGTTAGGAGGACTGTCAGAACTATGTGCGGCGTGAGCTTCATGGCAGGCTCTCGTTCAAGGGTTGAGGCTTGGCGGCCAGTTTGACTTCTGCCGTGGCTTCGGGATTGGCGGGCTTGGCCGGCTTAGGTCTTGGCGGCTTGGCGTGAATTTTGGCCAGGGCCTTGTCCATCTGGCCCGAGAGCATCAACTCGACCGAGGCCATCGATTTATCAATGCAGTCATCCACTAAATGACGCTCGGTCAGCGGCGGCTTGCGCAGCACATAGCCAGCCACTTCATCCTTGTGACCGGGGTGGCCTATCCCTAGGCGCAAGCGCCAAAAATTGGCCGAGCCGAGTTGGGCCTGCATGTCCTTCAAACCGTTGTGACCGCCGTTGCCCCCACCCTGTTTGAATTTCATTTGACCCGGCTCCAAGTCAAGCTCGTCATGAATGGCCAGAATTTCTTCCGGGGCAATCTTGAAGAAGCGCGCCAAGGGTGCGACCGACTTGCCCGATAGATTCATAAAAGTCATCGGCTGCAACAGCCAGATGGGCCCCGGCGCGCCCGGCGCGTTGTTGACCCTGGCACAAAGGCCGAAGTAGTTGCGCTCGACTTGAAGCGAGGCGCCGAGCTTGCGCGCCAAGCTATCTATCCACCAAAAACCGGCGTTATGGCGGGTGTGCTCGTATTCGGTGCCCGGATTGCCGAGGCCAACAAAGAGTCGAATCATGTTTTGATTTTATGGCGCGGGTCGTAGAACGTAAAAAGGCCCCGCAGAGCAGGGCCTTTCGAGCAAGACAGAGAAGGAAGGAAGAAAGACTTACTTCTTCTTCTTCTTCTTGCCGTCGTCCACAGGAGCTGCGGCAACGACGATGATTTCTTCGGCGGCTGGATCAACCGGTGTAGCAACCACGGGGTTTGGCTTGCCGTGTGTGACGACCTTGATGCCGGCTGGCAATGTCAGGTCATTGACGTGCACCGAGTGACCCTTTGTCAGGCCGGCCAGGTTCACTTCGATGAACTCAGGCAATTGCTGAGCCAAGCAGGTGATCAGCAATTCGGTGATCACGTGGTTGACGGTGCAAGAGTCGGTCTTGACGGCGGCCGAAGTCTCTTCGCCCACGAAGTGCAAAGGCACCTTCTTGGTGATCTTGGTCGTGTTGTCAACGCGCTGGAAGTCTGCGTGCAGAACTTGCGGCTTGTACGGGTGCATCTGGAAATCGCGCAGCAGCACTTGCGAAACGGCGCCGTTCAGTTCCATCTCGAGGATGGTGCTGTGGAAGGCTTCCTTCTTCAAGGCGTGGAACAGCGCGTTGTGATCCATTTCGATCATCGCTGGTTCGCCGGCGGCAAACACGATACCTGGGACGCGGCCAGCAACTCGCAGGCGGCGGCTCGCTCCGGTCCCCTGCAACTTGCGGTCAAAAGCTGTGAATTTCATAGTGACTCCAAAAAGGCTGAACACCCTTGAGGGTGTTCATGGTGCTGAACGCCCTTGCGGGTGTTCATGGTGTTGAGCGCCCGCGACCAGGCTGCTCGGGATGTGCGGTGTTGCGACCGCGTTTCAAATCGTCGCCAAGGTTGCCCTCGGCGCAGATTCAGAAGTTGTTGTTCTGTTCGCTGAACAGGGACGTGACCGACTCGCCGTCCGAAATCCGGCGGATCGTCTCGGCGAACAGGAAGGCCACCGACAGCTGGCGAATCTTGCCGCAGGCCTTGGCCGCGTCGTTCAGAGGAATCGTGTTGGTGATGACGACTTCGTCGATCAGAGATTTGGAGATGCGCTCAATCGCAGGGCCCGACAGAATCGGGTGGGTGCAATAGGCAAACACGCTCTTGGCGCCTCTGTCCTTCAAGACTTCGGCGGCCTTAACCAAGGTGCCTGCGGTGTCTATCATGTCATCCATGATCACGCAGTTGCGGCCATCGATCTCACCGATCACATGCATCACTTCGGACACATTGGCGGCCGGGCGGCGCTTGTCGATGATGGCCAGATCGCAACCGAGTTGCTTGGCCAGGGCGCGTGCGCGCACCACGCCGCCGACGTCGGGGCTGACCACCACCAGGTTCGAATAGTTGCGTGCCTTCAGGTCCGACAACAAAACCGGCGAGGCGTAGATGTTGTCGACCGGGATGTTGAAGAAGCCCTGGATCTGGTCGGCGTGCAAGTCCATTGTCAGCACGCGTTCGACGCCGACTTTTTCCAGCAAATCGGCCACCACCTTGGCGCTGATCGGCACACGGGTTGAGCGTGGGCGGCGATCTTGGCGGGCGTAACCGTAGTAGGGGATCACGGCGGTGATGCGACGAGCGCTGGCGCGCTTCAGGGCATCAACCATGATCAGCAATTCCATCAGGTTCTCGTTCGTCGGCGAGCAAGTTGGCTGAACGACGAAGACGTCGCGAGCGCGGACGTTTTGCTGAATCTCGACGGTGACTTCACCATCGGAGAATCGACCGACCAAGGCTTTTCCGAGGTCGAGGCCTAGATGGGTAGCAATTTCTTGGGAGAGAACCGGGTTTGCGTTGCCGGTGAAGAGGACGGTATTGAGTAGCACGAGCCATCCTTTTTAAAAGGACCCGTGGCCAGCCAGCGTGTCCGGGGTATTTCTTAAAGACCTAGCGTCTTAGCGCAAAAAACTTTGGCAGGGGAAGAAGGATTCGAACCTTCGCATGACGGAATCAAAATCCGTTGCCTTAACCAACTTGGCGACTCCCCTACACAGGACACAGCAGAGCTGCTGCACCCTATAACTTGTCTGCAATTCCTTCGAATATCTTCTCTAGAAACTGCTTCAGCTTATTTTTCATCAGCGGCCCAACCTTGCAGTGGGTGCCTATCTAAGCTGCGGCAAATTCTACCAGACCAATCTGCAGGTAAACCCTGCAACTTCGAAAAAATTTTCTGATTTAACAGATTTTCTTCCTGCTCATTCGCTGGAGTTTTAACTCTGGCGAATACTGCGCTGCCGGAGCCCGTCATTCGACTATTGCCAAACTCGGATTCCAATATATGCAGTGCTTGAACAACTTCGGCGCAGTTTGCTTCGGCTGGTTTTTGCAAGTCGTTTCTACCGAAACTTCTTGTTGAGTCGCCGAGTAACTTTGCAAGTCCTTCGTTATCCAAACTTATCAATTCTTCGTGACTCACCGTTTCGTGATTCAGCGAGCTTTCGCCCGTTTTTTTGCCTGAAGAATTGTTTGCAGGAAAGCCCGCTACTATAGCCACGTTTTTTGATCTTGCCAAGAGGGGGCTCGAAAAAATTTCTTGAGTGGAGATGCTCTGGCTCGGTTTGAGGACGGCAAACGTCAGTGGCGGCAGCTCGATCGGATGAAGAATTTCACCGATGCCTTCTACGAATGCGTGGCTGCCGCCGAGAAAAAATGGCACATCTGCACCTAGCTTCAGGCCCAGCGGCATCAGCTTGGCGAGGGGCCAGTTCAGCCCCCAGAGCCGGTTCAGGGCGAGCAGCGTGGAGGCTGCATCGCTGGAGCCGCCGCCCATGCCGGCGCCGGCCGGAATGCGTTTTTCGATCTGAATATCTACGCCGTAAGTGCAGCCGCTTTGGGCTTGCAGCAGCCGCGCTGCGCGCAGGCATAAATCATCGGGCGGCAGGCTGGCGCCCAGGTCGTGGCGCAGCAGTTGGCCGTCGCTGCGTCGCTCGAAATGCAAGGTGTCGGCCCAGTCGATCAGCGTGAAGATGGACTGCAGGAGGTGGTAGCCGTCCGGCCTTTTGCCCACCACATGCAAGAAAAGATTGAGCTTGGCCGGAGCGGGAACGTCGTAAATGGCTTGCATGAAAGAAAAAGGTCGGGAGTTTGGTTCAGGGCTCGACGCGGGCGCGCAGCGTCACTGCGGGCTCGGCCGAACGGGTTGCCACGATCAGGCCGTCTTGCAGGCCAGCCAGGTCGATGCGCCAGCCAAGCTGGCTGAAGCCGACGCCGTCTTGCCAGATCTCGCTGGGTGTTTGCGGCCAAGGGTGGCCGCGCAGCCAATCAAACAGCGCCGCCACCGGAATCGCTTCGCCCAGCAGTTCGCGGGTCAGCGCGTCAAGGTCGGAAAAGCTGCGCTCGGCGCCAGGCGTTTGCAGCATTGCTTCGCCCGGCCCCCAGCTGGCGCGGGCGAGCAGGCTGCCCAGCGGCGTGCTCAGTTCCAGTTGGCCGGCGCGCGGGTTGCCGCTGAGCTCAAAGCCGGCATTGCCGCCCGAGGCGCGGCCGGTGCTGCCGGCCACTTGCACGCTGAGCCTGCCGCTCAAGCGTACATCGCCTTCGGCCCGGATCTCGGCGGGTTTGGGTGCGACCGTGGCGCAGCCACTGAGCAGCAAGCTAGCCGCCGCAAAAAGTGTGATGAGGGTATTTTTCATGGCTGGGCCTTGAGACGTTTGACGGTTTCGCGCAGCGCTTCATTCTTGGGGTCGCGCAGCGCTCCTTCGCTCCAGATGCGCTGTGCCTCTTCACGTTGACCGCCGATCCACAAGACCTCGCCCAGATGGGCGGCGATCTCTGCATCGGGCCTGGCTGCATAGCTCAGGCGCAGCAAGCGCTGCGCCTCGGCCAAATTGCCCAAGCGGTATTCCACCCAGCCCATGCTGTCGAGAATAAAAGGCTCGGACGGCACGAAGCTGAGCGCCTTGGCGATCAGGCTTTTGGCTTCGTCCAGCCGTACATTGCGCTCGGCGAGCGAATAGCCCAGCGCGTTGTAAGCGTGGTGATGATCGGGCTTGATGGCGATAACCTTGCGCAACAAGATCTCCATCGCATCCAGTCGGTCGAGCTTCTCGGCCATCATCGCTTGTTCGTAGAGGAGGTCGGGGTCATTGGGAAAGCGCTCAACGGCTGTTGCCAGCACCTGATGCGCCGCCGACCAGTCCTGTGCGTCGCGCAGCAGCTGTGACTCGGCCAGCAGCTTGGCACGCAGTTCTTCCGGACTGGTTTCGGGCAGTGCCTGCAGCAGTTGGCGAGCTTCGCTCAATTTGCCCTGGCGGGCCAGCAAGGAGGCGCGCCGAAAGCTGGCTTCCAGCTGGCGCTGCGGCAAGTCCACCTTGAGCAGCCAGGCATCGGCCGCTTTGAGGTCGCCGCGCATTTCGGCCGCTTGGGCGAGCAAAAGCCAAGTTTGTTGCCGCGCTTCATTCGTGGCTTGCGGGTCCGCCTTGTCCTCGCCTTCACCCTCCGCCTTGAGCTGATCATTCGCCGGCGCTGACTTGCTGTCTTCAAGCTGCCTCAGGTACTCGCGCAAAGCCTTTTCCGCAGCTTCCGCGTGGCGCAGGTCCAGCTCTAGCGTGCCGAGCGCAAACCAGGCGCTGCTGGTGCTGGGTGAGGCCAGCGTGATGGCGCGAAACTCGCGCGCCGCTTCGGCCGGTCTTTGCGCACGGGCCAGCGCGCGGCCATAGGCTAGGCGAAGCGCTACGTTGTCCGGCTTGGCTCGCAGGCGCTGGGTAATCAGGGCCTCGGCCTCGCTTTGTTGGGGCAGCAACTCCAGGGCCAGTTGCATGGGCTGATCGGACAGCGGCGCGAAGCCGTCGATTTCTTGGGCCAGGGCCATCGCGCGTTTGCTGTCGCCGGCGGCCATTGCCAGTCGGGCCAAGGCTGTCTTGGCGGCCAGCTTGGTAGCGTCCTCTTGTGCAGCATTGTTCAGAACCGGCTCCAAGGCAGCCAGCACGCGCTTGGGTTCCGGGGCGCGTTGAAACAAGCCCGGCAGCGGCTCCAGCACAGCAGACCGCTGAGCCTCCGGCGTGAGGGCCAGCAGTGAGCGCAGGGGCTCCACCGCATCGGCCGGGCGGTTCAACAAGGCCAGCAACTGGATCACCATATGGTGGGCGGCGCTTGATTTGGGTTGCGACTCGCGCCAGGCTTTGGCGGCAATCAAGGCCTGATCGCCGGCACGGGCCTGCAGCGCGATATTGATGACGCGCTGAAACAAAGCTTCATCGCCGGTGCGGCGCGCCGCGTCCAGCAGTACCTGATAGGCAACACCGGGCTGGCCGGTGTTCAATTCCATCTCACCCACCAGCAATTGGTAGAACAGCGGTGCGTCCATCTCTGAATTCATGGGCGAGGGCGCCACCGCCGCGGGCGTGGCGCCGGCCCGCGCATCCGGGCTCAGCAGACTGGCCAGCAAGGCGCCGATGGCGAAGGCCCCGGCAGCGTTGCGGCGAAATTTCTCGGGCATGAAGGCTCCTGCATCAATACAAACCTGGCTCAGCGCTGAAGGGCCGAGAGGTGAGGGGGCATTCTGCCCCGATATCATGCAGGCCATGCCCGAGCTCCCCGAAGTCGAAGTCACCCGCCGCAGTTTTGCCGACGCCATTGAAGGCGCCACCGTCTTGCAGGCGCGCCTGGGCAAGCCGCTGCGCTGGCCGCTGGGCTTGGGACCGGAGCAACTGACGGGAGCACGGGTCGGTGCAGTCAGCCGGCGTGGCAAGTATCTGTGGCTGCCCTTGTCAAGGCCGGCGGCCAGCGGCGGCCTGCTCCTGCATCTGGGCATGTCGGGATCACTGGCCTTTACCCCGGGCACTGGCGCAGCTGCGGCCGGCGCCCATGATCATTTCGACTTGCAGACCGATCGCGGCCTCTTGCGCCTGACCGACCCGCGCCGCTTCGGTGCGGTGGTCTGGTCCGAGGCCTTGGCCGCCAACCCGGCGGCCAAGCTGCTGGGCGGCTTGGGGCTGGAGCCCTTTGACCCGCGCTTTGACGGCGCCCATCTGCATGCGGGCTTGAGCGGGCGGCGGGTCGCCATCAAGCTGGCCTTGTTGGCCGGCGATATCGTCGTCGGCGCCGGCAATATCTATGCGTGCGAGGCCTTGTTTCTGGCCGGTATTGATCCGCGCCTGGCTGCTTCCAAGCTCAGTCGACCGCGTGCCCAGCGCTTGGCGCAAGCGGTGCGTGGGGTGTTGGCGCAGGCCTTGGAGGCGGGCGGTACAACCTTGCGAGACTTCAAGGACGCGCATGGCGTGGCCGGCAGTTTTCAGATGCAGGCGCGCGTTTACGGCCGGGAGGGCCAGCCCTGCCTGACTTGCGGCACACCCATCCGGCGCATCGTGCAAGGCCAGCGCTCCACTTTTTTCTGTCCTCAATGTCAAAAGCGATAAACCTGCCTCAGCAATTTGCGCCGACCCTGGTTGCTTGGCAGCGCAGCCATGGCCGGCATGAGCTGCCCTGGCAAAACACCCGTGACCCTTACCGCGTCTGGCTCTCCGAGATCATGTTGCAGCAGACGCAGGTGGCAACGGTGCTGGGCTATTACCAGCGCTTTTTGGAGCGCTTTCCCGAGGTTGCCGATCTCGCTGCGGCCAGCCTGGATGAGGTGTTAGCACTTTGGGCCGGCCTGGGTTACTACAGCCGCGCGCGCAATCTGCATGCCTGTGCGCGGGCGGTGGTGGCGCTGCACGGCGGGCAGTTCCCCGGCAATGCGGCCGCGCTGCAAACCCTGCCCGGCATCGGCCGCTCGACGGCAGCGGCGGTGGCGGTGTTTTGCTTCGGCGAGCGGGTGGCGATTCTGGACGGCAATGTCAAACGGGTGTTGGGCCGCTTGCTGGCTTTTGAGGGCGACCTCGCCAGCAGTGCCGAAGAAAAACGTCTCTGGGTCTTGGCCACCGAGCTGGCGCCTGCCGAGGGCATCGTGGCTTACACGCAGGGCTTGATGGACCTGGGGTCTTCGATCTGCAGCACGCGCTCGCCGCAATGCCTGCTGTGCCCGGTGGCCGATTTATGCGCCGGTCGGCTCGAAGGCGACCCGACTCGCTACCCCATCAAGACCCGCAAACTCAAGCGTGGTCGGCGTGAGAACTGGTGGTTGTGGTTGGAGCGTGAGGGTCAGGTCTTGCTGCAGCAGCGGCCCGCCACCGGCGTGTGGGCGGGTTTGTGGAGCTTGCCGCTTTATGACGACGAGGCCGCCCTACAAGCGGCCGCCGACGCCGTCGGCGCCAAGTTGGAAGTGATGCCGCGCATCAATCATGTGCTGACTCATTTTGATTGGATACTGCACACCCGGCGCGGCGATGTGCTCAGCAAGATGAATGATGCTGAGCCCGGCGGCGTGTGGGTGGCACGAGAGCGCTTGGCCGAGTACGCATTGCCGGCGCCCTTGAAAAAAATGATTGCTTGATCCAGGCTTGAAGCTATGAACGCTGCTACCAAAAATGCTGTCGAATCCGCGCTGGTCGCCTTGTTGGCGGCAGCTTGCTGCCTGTGGTTTTTGATCTCGGCCGCCAACGCCGAAGGCGAGCCGTCGGCCGCTCTGTTGACGTTTTTGAGTCTGGGTATTGCGGCCGGGCTGATGGCCCATTGGGTCTTCATGGGCCAAGCCTTGAAGCGCAGCGGACGGCGCTTATTGCCCTGGATGCTGGCCCTGGTTTTGCTGGCGCCTTTGGCTTCGGTGGCGCTGCTGGTGCTGCTGTATTCGGACGACGAAAAACAACAGCAAGTGTGACCGCCTACTTGGCGTCCAACTCACGGTGCCGTTTCAGCACCTGGCCATGGTGCGCGAATTGTTGCGCCAAAGTTTCCACCAGATAGACCGAACGATGTTGGCCGCCGGTGCAGCCAATGGCTACCGTCAAATAGCTGCGCTGATCGGCGGCAAAGTTGGGCAGCCATTGCGCCATGAAAGCACCGATCTGACTCAGCATCAGGTTCACCTCGGGCTGGGCCGCCAAGTAGTCGGCGACCGGCTGGTCGCGCCCGTTGAGAGGGCGTAACTCCCGCTCGTAATAGGGGTTAGGCAAGACGCGTACATCAAACACAAAATCGGCGTCACTGGGCACACCATGCTTGAAGGCAAAGGACTCGAACACCAGCGTCAGCGAGTTGCCGTCCACCACGACCAGATCGCGCACCCAGGCGCGCAGCTGGGCCGGGCGAAGTTGGCTGGAGTCCAGCACGGTGGACTCGGCGCGCAAGGCGGCTAGCAGCTCGCGCTCAAGTGTGATGGCCTCCAGCAGCGCCCGGTGGCCTTCGTCCTTGCTTGTCGCGTTCTGCTCTTGACGCAAGGGATGGGGCCGGCGCGTTTCCGAGAAGCGGCGCATCAAGGTCTCGGTGTTGGCATCAAAAAAGATAGAGCGAATCGCAACCCCGTCGGCACGCAATTGCTTGAACAGGGGCAGCAACAGCGGCAAGGAGCCGGCGCTGCGCACATCCACCGCAATCGCGACCCTGCGCTCGCCGCGCTGCTGCTCAAGGCGCAAAAAGTCCAGCAAGAGGTCGGCCGGCAAATTGTCGACACAGAAGAAACCGGCGTCTTCCAGCGCGTGCATGGCCTCCGACTTGCCGCCGCCGGACATGCCGGTGACCAACACAACATTGCTTTGTATCGCCGCGTCCTGGGCTGCGGGTTCCAGCGGCTGGGCTGATAGGCGGGTCATGACTTGGCTTTCTTTGATCGCGTTTTGGTGGAAGGGGAGGCGGATAGGTCGAGCATCTCCTGTGCATGGGCCAGGCTGGTGGACGAGAGGCGCTCGCCCCCCAGCATGCGGGCAATTTCGGCCACACGGGCTTCGCCCGCCACGGCCTGCACCGTGCTCAGCGTCAGGCCTGCGTGCTGGGCTTTGGCGACCAGCAAATGCTGATCCGCGCAAGCCGCGACCTGAGGCAGATGGGTCACGGCCAGGACCTGGCGCTCGCGCCCTAACTGCTTCATCAGGCGGCCGACGATCTCGGCCACAGCGCCGCCGACACCGGCGTCGATTTCATCAAAAATCAAGGTGCCCACACCTCCGCTGTCTTGCTGGCAGGTGGTGACGGCAATGGCCAGCGCGATGCGCGACAACTCGCCGCCGGAGGCCACCTTGGCCAAGGGTCGGGGCGTGCTGCCGGCGTGCCCGGCGACCAAAAACTCGGCCGATTCCAGGCCAAAGCTTTGTGGCTGCTCTTGCTTCAGCAGGCTGACCTCGAACAGGCCGCCACTCATGCCCAGCTGCTGCATCGCCTGCGTGATGGCGGCAGCCAGTTTGGGCGCGGCATTGGCGCGCTCGCGGCTGACGCGCTGAGCTTCTTGCTCGAACATGCCGCGCGCCGCAGACAAGGCGGCGTTCAGCGCGGCCAGATCGGTGGCGGCGTCAAGTGCTTGCAATTCGCTCTGCCATTGGCTCAGCAAGTGCGCCAGTTCAGCGGGAGGGCGGCGGTAGCGGCGGGCCAAGGTCAGCCAAGCGGAAATGCGCTCGTCCAGCTCCTGCATGCGGGCGGGCTCCAGCTCGGTGCCGTGCATATAGGCGCTTAGCGTATGGCCGGCGTCTTGCAGCTGCGCCTGTGCCCCGCGCAAGGCTTCGACGGCCGGCAGCAGTCGGGCGTCATAGTCCAAGACCTTCTCAAGCAGGGTCAGGGCACCGTCGGTCTGCGATTCGGCGCTAGGCTCGGCTTCAGTCAGTGCCTCCAAGGCGCCGCGCACCGCGTCCAGCAGCGAAGCGGCATGAGCCAGGCGTTGATGTTCGGTATTGAGGGCATCCCATTCATCCAGGCCGGGCGACAACCTGGCGACTTCGCCGATTTGCCAGGCCAGCCGTTCCCGCTCACGTAACAAGTCAGTCTGGCGTGTCTCGGCGGCGGCCAAATTGTCGCTGGCCTGCTTCCAGGCGCCGTAGGCCCGACCCAAGGCCGAAGTATCCAGACCGGCATAGTTGTCCAGCAGTGCCCGCACGGCCGGCGCGCGGGTCAGGCCCTGCCAAGCGTGCTGGCCGTGGATGTCCAGCAAGCTGTCGGCCAGTTCGCGCAACTGGGACACGGTGGCCGAACTGCCATTGATCCAGGCGCGGCTCTTGCCCTGTGAGTCGATCACGCGGCGCAGCAGCAGCGTGCCGCCGCCGTCCTCAAAGCCGGCTTCTTCTAGCCAGTCGTTCAGATGGGCGGGGCGGTCAAATTCGGCGGAAATCTCGGCCCGCGCCGCGCCTTCACGCACCACGCCGGCGTCACCCCGGCTACCCAGCGCCAGTTGCAGCGCATCGACCAGGATCGATTTGCCGGCGCCAGTCTCACCGGTCAACACCGAAAAGCCGGCAGCGAAGTCCAGCTCCAGCTCGGGCACGATGACAAAGTCGCGCAGGTTCAGGCGGCGCAGCATTAACGAGCTCCCGATCGCATTGCAAAGGAGTTCATCAACTCACTCCCTCATACCAGCGCAGCTTTCTGCGCAAGGTGGCGTAATAGCTCCAGCCCTTGGGATGCAAGAAGCAAACCTTGTGGGCCGAGCGGCGCACGCTGATGCGGTCACCATGCAGCAAGCTGGCCAGGCTTTGCATATCGAAATTGACGCTGGCGTCGCGGCCGGCAACGATCTCCAGCGTCACGTCGCCGGTGTCCGGCAAGACGATGGGGCGGTTGGACAGCGTGTGCGAAGCAATCGGCACCAGCAGCCAGCCGGCAATGCTGGGATGCAGAATTGGCCCGCCGGCCGACAGCGAATAGGCGGTAGAACCGGTCGGCGAAGCAACGATCACCCCGTCGGCCCGCATATTGGCAACGAACTCGTCGCCAACATCGATGCGCAACTCCACCATGCTGGCCGTAGCACCCCGGCTCACCACCACGTCATTGAGCGCCAGTCCTTCAAAAATGCTGCGCTCGTCGCGCCAGACTTCGCCTTCGAGCATATTGCGATGCTCCATCTCGTAGTCGCCGGCCAAGATGGGTGGGAGCGCTTCGCGAAAGCGCTCCATCGAGATGTCGGTGATGAAGCCCAGTCGCCCTTGGTTGATGCCCACCAGCGGCACGCCAAAGCGGGCCATCTCGCGCGCAAATCCCAGCATCGTGCCGTCGCCGCCGACGACGATGGCCAGGTCACATTGCGCGCCCAACTGCTCATTCGACAGCGCGTCGTAATTGGTCATGCCGGTGTTCAGGGCGGTCTCTTGTTGAAGAGAAACGTCGAGGCCTTGCCGAGTGACGAACTCGGCAATCTCCTCAAGAATCGGGCGTATGCCCAGGGCCTGATGCTTGCCCACAATTGCCACATGCTGGAAACGTTTGGCCATAGCGCGGAATTACACCACAGCACTATGACGTTACGGGGAAGCCCGCGTGCTGGCCATGCAGCAGGAACCTACAATGCAAAGCATGCTTGACGAGCGATCCAAATCACTGCTGAAAACCCTGGTCGAGCGCTATATCGCCGACGGCCAGCCCATAGGCTCCCGCACGCTCTCCAAGGCCTCCGGTCTGGAGCTGAGCCCGGCCACCATCCGCAATGTGATGGCTGATCTGGAGGAACTCGGCCTCATCGCCAGCCCCCACACCAGTGCCGGGCGCATCCCGACCGCACGCGGCTACCGCTTGTTTGTCGACACCATGCTGACGGCGCAGCCGGCCCTGCTGGGCGCCGATGCCAAACCCATAGACACGCAGCTGCAGCCCGACCAGCCCCAGCGCGTGATCGCCAGCGCGGCCCATCTGCTGTCCAGCCTGTCCAACTTTGTCGGCGTGGTGACGGCGCCGCGCAAGCCCGGCGTTTTCCACCACATCGAGTTTTTGCGTCTGGGCGATAGGCGCGTCTTGGTCATCATGGTGTCGCCCGACGGTGATGTGCAGAACCGTGTCATCTTCACCGCCCAAGACCTCAGCCAAACCGAGTTGGCCGAAGCCAGCAATCGCCTCAACGCCCATTACGCGGGCCTGAGCCTGGAGGCGGTGCGCGAGCGCTTGAAGAACGAGGTTGACGAGTTGCGCGGTGAAATCGCCAGCTTGATGAGCGCGGCCGTGCAAGCGGGCACCGAGGCCATGGCCGATGAGGAAGAGCGGGTGGTCATCTCCGGCGAGCGCAACTTGCTCACCGTGCAAGATTTTGGTAACGATATGGGCAGCCTGCGGCGCTTGTTCGATGTGTTCGAGCAAAAGACACAGCTGATGCGCTTGTTGGACGTGTCCAGCCGCGCCGAGGGTGTGCGCATCTATATTGGTGGCGAGAGTCAGGTTGTGCCTTTCGAGGAACTGTCCATCGTTTCGGCGCCCTACGAGGTGAATGGCCAGGTCGTCGGCACCTTGGGCGTCATTGGGCCGACGCGCATGGCCTATGACCGGATGATTCAGATCGTTGACATTACTTCCAGAATGATCAGCCAAGCGCTGTCGCAGAAGTAGCCGGCGCGCGGCGTTGAAGCGCTCCTATACAATCGCGCGCTTCCGCTGTAGCGGTGGAAGCGAAGAAACCCCCAGGGGGCCGTTAGCTCAGTTGGTTAGAGCAGAGGACTCATAATCCTTTGGTCATAGGTTCAAGTCCTATACGGCCTACCAAGTAAATCAAGCACTTAGCGCGAATCAGCTCTGAGTGCTTTTTTGATTCCGGGTGCTTGGTGCCAGTCCTGTGCCACTGCTTGCCGGATTGCACCGTTTGCCATCCCCGTCATCTCCGTATGACTGTACGGACGCGAACGCTTTGAACCACTTTTGCGCGCCATTTGACGCAGGCGCCTAGCGCCTTGCTTCTCTAGGCCGGCCCGCTCTGTGCTTCGCTAAGAGAGCGCATCCTTTGGAGCTGTTGGATCATGCCAACACGTTCAGCAAGGAATGAGCAGCCAACCCTATCAGGATGCCAGGCAACGCGGTGGCGGCGGCGTCCCAGTACTCGACGCCGTGCATGGGCGTGCCCGTGCTGCGGTTGTCCAGCCAGTCGGCGCCTTCTTTTGTGATTCCTGCCACCAAAGCCGCTAGCGCGGCTGCAGCTGGTGCGCCGGCTATTGGGGCCAAACCAATTGCAGCGAGGCTAGCCCACACCAGTAGCGCGAAAGCCGCCACTGCTGATCCGATGCCGAAGTGCATGAGTTTGTCGCGGGGGATATTCATGATGCTTGCTCCAATACTGCGACTCGCGTAGTTAAACGATCGATTAGGGCTTGCTGCTCTTGCACGGCCTTGATAAGCATAGGCACAAATACTGAATACTTGACAGACTTGGTGACTTCGCCAGTTAGCTCGCGCTCTGTGTATTCCTCCTGTCGCACGGTAGCTGGCGAAACAATCTCGCCGTCTTCACCAAGTACAGCTGGAACCTCAACCTCGTGGGTTTTAGTTATCTCATGCGAATCATGGGACTCTTCCACTAGCCCGGGGAATATCAGCTCAAGCTCCTGGGCGATAACGCCGAGTTGTTTTACTTCTGGTTGATCTTTGAGCTTGTAATTAACTACGCGAACGCGCATCAAATCTTCCAGCTTAGGACTGGCGTCCGTAATATCCTCTTTTAACTTAATATCAGAAATCGCCCCGTAACTATTATTCGTGTTGGTGACGTTACCTTGCCCGCCAACGCGAAAAACGGAAACACTGTTGCTAAACGCATCAATGTGGTTCCAGGTAGCCCCTGTCGCAGCGGTGGATGCACTACTTACAGATAGACCGTATCCACTCGCTCCACTTTGGTTGTAAACCTCTGCAGCGTAGTTGCTTGAGTTATTCTTAACAAGCCTATGAAACGAACCACTTGTAACGCCCGCAAGAAAATTCCCGCTTGAGTCAATGCGAGCGCTGCCAAATCCATTAGTACCGAGTATCAAGTTTCCGGTCGCATGTCTATTAAGAACTAAGGCATCCCCATTGAGGTCTTGGCGCAATAAGAACGAGGTACCACCTGCTGTATTGCCACCGCCAGCAAGATCAATATTAGCGTTGGCCCCAGCACCAGCACGCACAAAGAAACTGCAGTTACCACCAAGGCCAACACGAGAAACATCAAGGGCTGCCGTAGGCGAAGATGTACCGAGACCGACATTGCCTGCCGCATCCGTAACTACTGCACCGCTCCCAAAATTCACCTGCCCCGAGACAGTAAAACTACCCGTCACAGCACCGGCAACAGCCTGCGGCACCATGGCGTTGAATTGGGTAACGAAATTGGCCAGAGCCGCAAAGAAGGCATCAGCCCGGGCCGCGAAATTGGCAGGGTCGGACCGCTGTGGCGGCGTGGGTAGTGCGGTGATAGGCATTAGGTAAGTCCTTCAATTTCTAAATTGCAGGCGCTGTAGGTTTGAAACTCCACAACGATGGAGAAATCTCGGTAAAAGCCAAAAACAATCAGCGCCTGGTATTGCGCGCCAGGCGAGCCGATCCAGACACAAGGGGTGGCACGCAAGGCCCCGATCAGCTGCTGGACCTTGCTGACCTGCGCAGTGGGCAGGCTCAAAGACACCGACATGCGCTTGCTGTAGGCCCGCTTCACGAATGTGGTGATCCCGAAGGCATCGGTGTCCTTGCGGCTGTAGTCGATGACGCCAATCCTTGCGCCAGGGCGTGTGTCGCCCAGCTCATAGACAGTGCCGACCACCAGCCCGCCGCAAGCCACCGACCCGCCGCCGGTGATGCTCACGATGACGCGTGCGTTGATGTAGGGCGGCAAGTCGGTCAACACCAGTTCGGTGAGCGGGTTGAACGCCTCCCACACGTACTGATACCAATCAGCGATCAACGTACCGTCCAGCTGCACGGTTTGGTTGTAGACCGTAGCGCCGCCTGGGCCATCGGTCACCGTCACCGTCGCGGCACCGCCGACGAGTGCCAGCAAGGCCACGCTGTTGACATAGCCGGGCGCCAAGGTCACATTGAGCGGGCTGGCCAGGACCGTAGCGGTGCTGATTTGCTGATCAAAGCAGGCCCAGCGGTTGGTAGGCCCTACGTCCAGCCACCAGGTGGCGTTACTGTCGGGTGCATGCCCGGTATTGGCGGCTTGCAAGCTTTCATAAATGCGGTGCGTGCTGGCCAGGATGACACGCGCCCCGAGCGCGTAGGCCGTGCCAGCGCCCCAGGCCGGGTAGTCGTTCTCAGGCGCGGTGCTGCTGACCAGAATCGCGTCAGTTACGGCAATAGGCTTGATGACTTTCATATGGACGGCATCGTGATCAAGCCATTCGGGCCTTCCAGGCGAGCCAGAATGCGGGCAGTGGCTTGCGTGGCCTCGGCGATGGAGATCAGACCGCGCTCGGTGGAGTCGCGCAGCGCCCTGATTTCCGCCGCGTAGGCCACCGCTGCCAGGTCTTGCGCCGTCATCGCCTTGGTGCCCGGCCCAGTGGGGTCATCGATCTTGACGCGCCGGTCAATCACCAGCGCCAAGCCGGTGATGGCATCGGTCAGTGGCGCATTGGCAAAGTCAACTTTGCCGCTGAGCAGCAGCGAGCTGTTCGCCTTGCCCGCGATCGCGTCGATCAGCGTGCGCTCGCCAGCGGTCAGCGCCGAGCTATCAAGCAGGGTCTTGACGGTCTTGGCCACGGTTTGATCTGCCTGCACAAGCATCAAATACTGCTCTTGCGTCAGCGCACCCACACTGATGGCGGACTGGATGACACGCGACACCGTGGTATCGGTGGCCAGCAAGGCGGCGCGATCGGTCGCCGAGAGCTGACCCGCAAATGCAGCGCTCAGGCCAATGGAGCGGGCGCCGGTGGTCTCAGCGTTGACCAGCAGCGCTTTGAGCGCATCGGGCACGTTGGCGGCCATGATGCCGCTGACGGTCACTGCGTAACTGCCTTCACGCGCCAGGATCACGCGCTTGATTTCGTCGGGCAGATTGGAGTCTGTGGTGATCTGCAAGGTGGCGCGGATTTCACCCAAGGCCGTGCCGAAGGCCTTGGCCAGCGCACCGCCGGCCTGCGTGTTGTCATCCAACACGTCCAGCTTTTGCAGCATCGTCACTTGCCATGCCACCACGGCCGGCAAGGCCTGCAACTGCACGGCGATGCGCGAGGTCTCGCGGGCCAGGGCCACAGGGTCGCTGGCAGCATTGCGGGCCGCTTCTATCAGCGCCTTGGCGCTGCCCACCACGCGCCCGCTGGCGTCGGCATCGCCGCCCTGGGCGGCGCTGAGATCAGCGTTGTAGGTGGCGCGAGCCGTGCTCAGGCCCGCGCCGGCAGTGCTGCCCAGCAGCTCAGCGATAAAGCTGGCGATGCCTTGGCCCGCGCTGGCCAGCTTGTTGAATGCGGCATCGGCCGCATCGGCAACTTTGGCAAACCCGTCTGACAAGGCGAGCACCTGGCCCAGCATCTTGCGGCCGGCGTCGCTGCTCGCGTCGATGCCGCGCACCAGGTCCACAAAGGCCGTGCGGGTGCTGGGCATCGCCAAGCCCAGTTTGGCAAAGTCAGCCCGCACGCCCGCAGTGACGCCGGCCAGGCGTTCAGCATCGGACAAGAAGTTGTCGCTGAAGCTCTTGAGCGCGCTTTGCAAGCCTTCCAGACCACCTGCGCCGCGTAACAAGCTGCTGCTGACCGCATCCCCCTTTACGCCGATCTGGCTCAGCGAGGTGCGCGCAGCAAGCAGCGACTTGTAAGTGTCAGCCAGCTCGGTCGCCGTGCCGTCCATCACAGACATGATCTCGCCCAGCCCTGACAACTTGCCGCCCATCAGGCGCTGGAAGATATTGCCCGTGCCGGCAATGCGCTCGCTGGCCAGCACGCTCTGGCGCAGCAGCTCGGCACCCACATCGCCCTGCTTGTTGACGATCGCCGCAAAGTCCACCGCTTTGAGCCCCAAACGCTCCAGCGCATCTTTGGCCACCTCGACGCCCGAGGCGACACGGGCGACGGTTTGCAAGTAACCCTCCCCCACTTTCTGGAACTGATCCAGGCCGGGCAGCGCCGCATGGGCGATGTTGTCGCCAGCTGCACCGAGCACGGCGCTGAGTTTTTCTTGAATCTGCGCGCCGCTCAGGCCGGCCAGGTCAATCTTGCCGATATCGACCACGAAGCCATTGAGACGCGACTGCACTTCGCCCAGCGCCAAGCCCAGCGGCCCGGCCGCAGCCAGGGCCGTGTCGGCGAAGCTTTTGAAGATCAGGCCCAGCTGCTGCTCCAGCTCCGCACCGGCAGGCGTCAGCTTGCTGCCGCTGCTGCTGCCATACGTGATGCCCAGGAACTTGTCCTTGGTCTTGGTGTCGGTGTAGTAACTGGCATCAAAGCCACCCGCAGCAATGGCCGCCAGTGACTGCGGTGCGGCGCTGATGCCGTTGCCGGTGATGCTTGTTTTGCTGCCAAACAAGCCGCCCAGCAAATTGCCCACCAAGGGCACGCCAGCAAGCACTTGGCCTAGGGCATTGGACTTGAAGCCGGTCTGCACCCCGGCAGCCGCAGCGTCAAGCCCGCCGGTGCGCAAAATCAGGTTGGTCAGCCCGCCAATGCTGGATTCAATCGCGCGCAAGGATTGCAGCATTTGAGCGCTGTAGCGCATGGTCAGCGTGTCCACCTCGCGCAGCGCTTCGATGCTTTTGGCGATGGACTCGCTCTTGCCGCCCGCGTCTCCAAACACCGTGCCGGTGCCGGTGTTCGTCACGGCCGCGCCACCGCCACCGCCCGAGAAGGCACCGCCCAGCACGGCGGCGATGGCGACACCCGCTGCAGCCATGCCCCAGGGACCAAGCGCCGACATGAAGCTCATGAACACGCCGGGCACCTTGGCCGCGTTGCGAGCTGTTTCACCGGCCACCACCGCCGAGGTCTCAACAGCCTGGCCAGCCACGGCCGCTGTGGCCACTGTGCCGATCAAGCCGGCTTTGGTGAGCGCGCTTTGCACCGCCAAGCCCAGCTCGATCGCGCGGAAGCCTCGCTCGGCGATCTCCATGGTCTTGTAGCCCTTGGAGCCTTCGTTGAAGAAGCCCTTGGCGGCGCCGGCCAGCGTGCCGTAGCCATTGATTTGCGCCTTGAAGTTCTTGGCGTCGATCTGCGCAAGCAGGGTCGCATCGCTGCCGGCATCCAGGCGGGCTTTGTTGTAAGCCTCTTGGGCCGCGATCAGTGCGCTAAAGCCGGTGACGAAAGCGCTCAGCGACTGGCTGGCTTTGTCGAACCCTTCCGCCACTTGACCGCCGATGTTTCCATCGAGGTAAGCGCGGGCGTCTTTGCGGCCAGTCAGCTCAGCCAGCTCGCGGCGCGACTTTATCTCGGCTTCGATGGCTGCGGCTTGCTCGGCGTTGCCATTGGCGCGCGCCTTGTCGGCCTGGTCTTGCAGGCGCGCGACGTGCACCACCTCCAGCGCTTGCGCGAGCGAGATGTGCTGCGCGGCCACAATGCGCAGCGCTTGCTCTTCGTCTTGCATGCCTTGCACGGTCGCGGCGACCGAAAGCGCGCTGGTGATCGCCGCTTCAGCCAGGCTGGCATTGAACTTGTCGGTTTCCTCGGTGGCCTTTCTGCGGGCCTCTTTCCATGCGTGATCAACGGCCGCGCTTCGCTCTTCGGCGATGGCCAGGGCGAAAGCCGCATTGGCGGCGTCGTTCATGCCAGGGATGCTGGCGTTGATGGCGTAAGCAGCGCTGGCGCGGTATTCATTCGCCTTTCGCTGCGCCTCCGTCCAGCCGTTCTCGGTGGCGATGGCTTTAGCGGTTAGGGAGGCGGCCTCTTCCATGGCCTTTTCCCATACCTTGGCGGCATCTTGCTCGGCCGCAAAGGCATTGCCCGGCTTAGAGTCTCCCCCGCCCTTACCGCCAGTCAACACGGGCTTGGTGGCCAGTAGCGCGGCGTCTCTGGCCGCTTGGTCGGCGCCGCCACCGCGCTCGAAGAGTGCCAGCCGAACCTTGCGCTCGGCACGGGCCTTGATTTCTGCCTCGACCGCGCCTTGGTATTTGCCGAGGTTCTTGTAGATGCCAGCGATGTCGGCGTTGTAGCCTGCATCGAGTGCGGCCTGCTCGGCGTCGAACTGCGCCTTGATCGCATCGCGGCCTTTGCCGCCAGTCAACTGGCTGTCGGCCACCAGCGCGGCTTGCCGGCGCAGATAAAGCGAGCCCGAGTTGTAAATGCCTTCGAACTCTCGCTTAACGCCCCGGGCGCTGGACCAAACAAGGTTCAGCCCTTCGCCTGCCACGGCAACGGCGCGCGCCACCGTGTCGGCCCACTCAGGCCACGCTTCGCTGTTGGATTTAAGGATTTCAGACACCGAGGTCAGGCCAATGTCCAGGCCCTTCAAGGTCTCATTCGTCTGCGGGCTGTTGTTCAGGGCGAGCAACAGGCCCGTCCAGGCCGAGGAGAGGCGGTTCATATTGGCCTGCACGCTGTCAGCCGCAGCCGCCACGCTGCCAGCCATGTCGGTGCGCATCTGCGCTGCAAAGCGGGGCAAGAAAACATCGGTGGCCACTTGGCCTTGCTCCAGCATCTTGCCGAGCTCGCCGGTCGTGACGCCCATCGCGCGAGCCGCCGTCTGGAATGCGCCCGGTAAGCGCTCCCCGAGCTGGCCCCTCAATTCTTCGGACGCCACAGTACCTTTGCTGATCATTTGTCCTATGGCCAGCAAAACACCAGATGTGTCTTCGGCGCTCAAGCCCATGACGGTGCTGGCTTTGGCAACCGCATCAAACACGCTGCGCACACCCTCACCTTCAAGGCCGGTATTTTTGGCAGATGCTGCGACTTTTGCGAAGCCGTCGCCAGCGCTTTTGAGGTCAAGCCCCAACTCGCGCACCTTGGCCCGCAGAAACTCGCTGTTGTCGGCAAAAGCTTTGCCGCTGCCGCTGGCAAACTCCAGGGTGCGGTTCATCTTGTCCACTGCCAAAGCGGCGGCATTGGCTTCCTTGGATAAGCTCGCAACCGTGCCCACCAAAGCCAAGAAACCCAGACTAGCTTTGACCGTCTGTTCCAAGGCTTGCAACTGCTGGCTGATGCTCTGAACGCCACGGCTCGCAGCACCCATGCCCCTATTGGCGTTTTCGCCAGCTCTTTGCGCACTATCGCCAAAGGCTTGAGCGCTGGCGCCTGCGCTATTCAGGCCAGTGTTGACGGCAGCGGTGCCGGAAATACTCAGTTTGACTGCAACTTCAGTCGCCATAGCGCATACTCCGGCTCATGTTCGAAACTGCCTTCTTATTGATCAGCATTGCGGGCGTCTTTGCATTTGCTCCCCGCGTCGGAGCAGCGAAGGCTTGGCCAGGTGGTGCGTTTCCTTGGGTCTCGCCGGCCTTGCATGTGTCGGACTGGACGCTCGCGGGCACCGTGTTCGTCATGGTGCCGATGACGTATTTCAACTTGCATTCGCCGCTTTGGCTGCTCGGCCTGCTTACGGGAAGTTTTTCACTGTGGGTGGTTTGGGCATGGCTTGTATCGGCTTGGCGCGCCTGAAGCTTCGCTCGGCTGGCGTTACTTTTCACGCATTTCAGCCCACCCCTGTAGCGCGCCACGCTCCATTGCCTGCAACTGCAAAAACCGCAGCTTTGGCCGCATGACGCGCTTGATGCGCATGAGGGCCTCAACGCCGGCATAGTCAAGCCCCGTTGGCCCTGCCATGCTGACCTGCCATTGCGTTTGCACTTGCATCCACAACTCGAACGCGGGCACATGCTCAGGCCACAAGTAATACGGCTCATCGACAGGAACAACGACCTCGGCCTTGAGGCCAAAGGCAGCAAGCGCGTCGTCGACATCAGCTGCAGCTTCATCGTTGTGGCTTTTGAGTTCGCCGCGTGCCCACAGCCGCGCGGCCTCACTTAGTTTTTTGCTTTCTCCGCCAAGCTGTCCGCTTGCACAACAGCGCGTAGATAGGCATTCAAAATCAGCTGCTCTATGCCCACCAGCGACAACATGCAGTCGAAGGCCTCGGCCGTGAACTCTGCCATTTCGCCGGAGCCGTTTTGCACCAGCCTTTGACCACGCCAACCGACGATCTGCTGTTGCAACAGATCCTTTGTGGGCAGATCGGTATCATTCATGGCGGCACGCAGGGCTGCTTGGTCCATGCGTTTTGCGCGCAGATGAAAGAAGAACTCGGTCTTCTTGCCGATCTGGTTTTGATCACTGTCGGAGGTGCTGAACTTGATCGGCAATTCGATTACAGGGGCGACGGTGAGGGTGTAAGACATAGCGATTGAATTGGTTTTTAGTGAAAAGTGTCGAAGTCAGTAACGCCGTAACTGAGCGTTTTTAGTTGTAATGAGTGAGGCCTATTGCGTCACGATGCGCAGTTCGTCATTGCCCGCGCCACCTGCCGAGGGCACCAAGCGCAGGTCATACCCGCACAGCGCCGAGCCGTTGAGTTCCACGGTCGTTGGGCTGATCAACTGGACCGCCGGAGCGTGCAGGATGATCTTGTTGCCGGCCGCCAGGCCGATGGTCAGCGCCAAGCTTTGCGTGGTGTTGGCTTTGACGGTGGCCATGAAGGTGACAGCCTGGGCGGCGGTAAGGTCCAAGTCGACATGGCCGGTCATTGCACGATCGGTGATGTCCACCCGCTCCGAGCTCAACAGCGGCGTGTAACTGACCTGGTTGCCAAACTGAATCTCCAGACCCGTGCTGGGGTAGATAACACCGCTGGCGATGGCGCCGAGCGAATAGGTGGCGCCCAGGGTGATGTCCACAACATTGGCCTTTGTCATGGCTGGCGGCGTCTTCCACGGCGTCATCGTGGGGGATGCATTGGCGACGGCACTGACGCCACCGTCCAAGCCGATGAACTCAAACTTCAAGACGGGCCGCTCGCCCACTTTGGCGCTCAGCGAACAAGTGCCCATCGCGCCCAGCAGCTTGTGCAGCACGCCGTCCAGGTGGTAGTAGATCGTCAAGGTCTTGAGCAGCGTGGACACCGGCGTGTACTCGACACGGTTTGGCGTAGCCAGTAGCGCCTCGGCCATCGCGCAGCCAATCAGCAAATCACCCCAAGCCGGCGCCGTAGCCGCCGTGCCTGAGCCGGCCAACTCGACCGTGAACGCGCACTTGACAGAAGCAGGCCCGGTCAGCTGTTCAGCACCGCCAAAGTAGCCGCGCGTCAAAGCGCGATCAATGTTTTTGGCATCCAGCGGCGTGATGCTCATGTCACTGATCAAGACAGCATCAGCCGCGCCGGTGGGCGCAGCATCGGTGCCAGGCGTAACTTCGACCTTGGCCAAAATGACGGTGTTGCGGATATAGCGGGCCATGCGGGCCTCCTGTTTCTAAATTAATGGGGTGCTGGTATGCGCCGCGTTAGGCCGCTGGCGCAGTTGCGGGCGCTGCTGCTTACGCGGCATCAGGCCCAGGCTCATTGGCCACCCAAGCACCCGGCGCGGCCGAGTCCCAGCGCCAAGAGCCGCCGCCCGGCGGATTCGAGGTGGGTTCCAGCACCTCGGGGCTCGTGGGCAGCTCGGCGGCGCTGGAAGCCACGCCGGCTGCAGCGTTTGGCTCAGTGCCAGGCTGACCCGATGCAGTAACGCCGGGAAGGTCTTTATTCGTCTTGGCCATGGTTCAAATCCTGTAATCAGTTTTCACACGAAACTCGTCTGTCCACCAGAGCTGCTGGTTTTCAAACCTCAAAATTCGCCCTGACGTGAAGCTCACTGGCTCGCCGTTGCTGGCGTCAGGCACCCAGCCCATCAGCGCTGCACGCAGGGCGATGCGCTTGGCCGCCAGGTCGGCAGCGGCTGCCGTGCCGGTGGCGTCGCGCAAATTGCTGATCACCAGCACCACGCCAAACTCCTGCGCGATGCGCTGGTGATGCACACCCAGCATGTCCGGCCCCTCGGCCGACTCCGCCAAGGGCAGGCAGTAGGCCGCTGGCGCCACCGAGGTGCTGGCGATGGCGGCATCCAAGTCGGCCACCCCACTGATCAGCACAAAGCCGGTCAGTTGTGCCTTGAGGCGGGCAATGATGGGCGTCATGTCCATATCAAGGACACCTCATTGCGGCGGCGCAAACCGGTCCAGCAGCGCACTGCCGAACTGCTGCGCTGGCGCCCGCACGGCCACCGCTTGCGCGCCAGCGGCTGGCGCCAGCAGCGCAGCCGTGGGCAGCGCGATCGCGCCGCTGCCAATCTTGTCCAGCACCGCCACCGCCTCTTTGTAGCGATTGCGCACCTGCTCGGTTGCTCGCAGGTCGGCCAAATAGTAACGCGCCAAATCAGCAGCCACTCTCACCAGCACGGCCGGCACACTGCCCAGGGGCAGCGAATAGCGCACAGCCAAGCGGGTGTCAATGTCGGCATCTGCGTCAGCCAGGGCTCGCGCCACCGTCACCACATTGATCGTGACGCCGGCCGTCGGGTCGGTCAGTTGCGCCAGCTCTTGGGAGCCGAAGCGATCAACGAGGTCTTGTTGGGTGGCGTAGGTCATGGCAAGTTACTTGCGGGCTGGCTTTGGCTTTGTTTCTGAGGCTGGCTGCGACTCAGGCGCAGCCACAGGCTCGGACGCAGGCGCAGGCTCAGGCTCAGATTCGGGCTTGGGCAAAGGCGCAGGCTCGCGCGCGGGCACCTCGCCCCCGGACTCTGCCGAGGCAAGCTGGGCCACCAGCTCAACGCGCGGTGGCGCTTCCTGGGCAGCGCCGATGGCGAGCAGTTCGCCCGCACCGCGCAAACTAATCCCGTGGTCCCGAGGCTCGAATTCGTCGCCCGGCTCCAAAGTCATGTCAGCCGCCACGCGTATGGCTTCAATTGCAATCAAGCGCATTTGGCAGCTCCCTCAGTTAGGCGTCTGGATGATGTAGCCCGCAGCAATGCCGCTGAGCACCGCTGCGCGTTCCATCTCGACGGGGTACTTCCAAGACGCCTTGTCGTTGTCCCAGAACGGCTCTTCAGCCATGGGGTGGCCCTGCATGACGTAGGTGTAGCCAAAGCTGGGGTCATAGCGGCTGCGCAAACCTTGGCCGTTCTGTGGCACATAGGCCAACACGGCGTAATTGCCCCAGATGTCCTGAGCTACGCCAACGTCGTTCCAATACACGGCAGCACCCACCACCACTTTGCCTACATTGAACAGGCCGGCCAACATCGCGGGCGTGATCTGCGTGGCGTCCATTCCGTTTTGGCCGTTGTATTGAAACCGATTGACCACGTTGGGGTTGTTCTTGCAAGCATTGAACACCGGCGCACTCATCACCAGCACATTGGGATAGAGGCCGCAAGCTGCGCGAACCGCTTCCCGGCCGGCGTCCACGTCGGTCAAAGGCGTGCCGGTGGCTGCGCTCCATTTGGCAGCGCCGGCCAGCACGGCCGATTTGTTCGCTGCACCGTAGTTACCGGGCGTGAATGCCAAATTGGCCTGCTCGACTTCCAGTGCCAAGCGGATCGCCCGCATCGTGCCTTCAATGCCTACCTGGTCAAGCGCAATACCAGCCACGGCCGATGCGTCGCGCTGGTGTTCCCGAGGGATGACGCCTTGCAGCCGATGATTGGCCAGCGCAAAAGGCTTGCCCGAGTAGCCGAACAAAATTTCACGGGTGCTGCCGCCCGGCGAGCGGCGGGTGGTGTACAGGCGAAAGGCGTCGCGGTCGAACTCCACGATCTGCCCGCCTGCTGCGCCGACATAGACTTCAGGGAACAAATTGTTGCCCACGAATTCCATGCTGGAATAGCCTTGGGCGATATTGGTCAGGATGGGATCAACGATCCGCGCGCCTGCGTTGCTGGTTGGCATTTTGGTGCTCCGTTAAGAAGGGAAGATGGGGCGAAAAGAGCGCAGTGGGGCGCGATCAGTTCATCAAGATTTCGATGAATTCACCGGCAGCGCCGGCAGCCTGCAACGCATAGCCGACGATGTACTGAGGCAGGTCACCACCCGTGAAGGTCGGGGCGCCGGAAACCGAGCCCGCGCCGTTGGCCACTGCCGATGTCACGGCTGTACCGCCTGCCGCTACGGCCAAGGTGCCCACCGCGCCGGTCAGCGCACTGGCCGTGATCACCCGCCCGGCGGCGTCCATGGCCAGCGCTGCCCCTACCGCAATGGCGGCCCCGGCCTCACAGACGGCGGTGCCCTTGGTCACTACCTCCAACTCGGTGCCCGAAGCGCCAGGTCGGCGTGAGATGCCCATGACCTTTTGGCCGGCAACGGTGGCTTGTGCCTGGTTAAAGCCGACGCCCCGGTACACAGCGATTGCGCCGACGGCCACGATTGACAGGCAAAGCAGTGGGATTCCTTGTTGCGACATGGTGTTTTGTCTTTCTAAAAGTTACGGAGGAGTGCTCAGGCGCCAACAGCGCGGCAGGCCGCTACAAAATCAGTGCCCGGATGGGCGCGCTGGTAGTCCTGGACTTTGACTAGCAAGGCGCCTCGCTCAGGTCGCACGATGGCGCCGGGAGGCGCTGCGAAGGCCACTGGGCCCTCTTGCTCACCGCCAGCTGCGCGGCCGTTTGTAGCGCGCATGCCGCCCTCCACCAAAGGCGGGCGTGCACTCAACAAGGCCTTGAAGGCAGGCAGCAGCGGCGCTTTGGCTTCGCCTTCGCCAAACTGCAACACCGCGCCCGAGGACTCAGCGTGAGCGGCGATCGCATCCAAGGCGCTCACCACAACTTCAATTTCGGCGCTGCCCAGAATTTTCTGGGCCGCCAAGCCCTCGGCGAACGCCACGCCTTCGGCATGCGCGGCGTCAAGCCGGGCTTTGGCGGCGGCCGTGGCGGCGTTGGCCAGCTCTTGGCGCAGGCGTGTGTTTTCAGCTTCGAGGGTGGCTTTTTCTTCAGGGGTCACGGTGATCTCCGTTGGGTGGATAGGGGCCGCAAATGCCGGCAAGGCGGCGGGCGCCGGGGCGACTGCGGTTTGAGCTGCAGCCAATTCGGCCTGAGCGCCGCGCTCAACGCTGGCGACCAGGTAGGGAGGAATGGCGCTGTCAGCGTCGGCCGCGCCGAACTTGGTCAGCAGCCAGTCACGCAGGCCGCGCCACAGCGAGGCGTTGTCCACGTCGTCCCACTCGCTGAACTCCACCACGCCTTCGCTGTCGGCGGCGTCGGCGCTGAATGCGGCCGTGAGCGTCGGCGTGCGCATGCCTTTCACGGCAGGTGCTGCGCCACCCAAGAAACCCACATGGCGCAGGTAGTAAACGCCCGGTACCGGATTGCCCGGCGAATTGGGCGACCAAAATGCCGCGCTGATCTTCTTATATGTACCTGCGTTCACCGCGTCGGCAAATTCGGGCATTACTTGCTGGGGGGTGGCCTCCAGTGCGCCATCGGTAAATGCCAACTGCGACACCCAGCCATAGGCCGGGCCGTCCAGTTCGGGGTGGCCCACCACCAGCGGCGCTTCATGCAAGGCCGGGTCGTAGGCGGCCGCGCTGGCGGCCAAGTCGCTGGCAGCGAACTGCAGCGTGTTGCCGTTCATGGCCGTGTGGCGGCCAGGCTTGAAGCATTGCAGCGTAGCCGGTGCAAGGTTCGCAGCGGTCGGTGTAATCAGGGTGATGGGCTTGGCGGCAGGCATGGGCCGAACTTTGATCGGCGCCAAGCATTGTGGCCATGACGAGCTGCTTCACCAGTCTAGGGTTTCGGTTTGGCCTCACGCGCGCGCGGCGCATGGCCGGCTGGTGGGTGTCGGGTTGTGGGCCACTGCCCCGATAAGCCCGATAGCCCCGATTGGGTCAGAGCGTGCCAAATTCACGCCCAGCCGGGCTGCTGACCCTTGCCCCTGAATGCCAATGCCCCTAGACCCGCGTAACTTTCGCCTATGCCGCGTTACTCCACCTTCGGTGCGGGGGTAGTAGCCTAAAGGGGCTAAAAAGCCTTAAACGGGCTATAAATCAAAACGCACTTAAATCGGGTTGTCAAGCCACTTTGCCGGTACTGAGCCAGGCACTGATCTGGGCCATGATCTCTGCCTGCTCGGCGGGGTACAAAGTGCCATCATCCTTCACTGGCATGAAGGGGCGCGCCGGGATGATGATGCTGTGAGCCTTGGCCTCAAAGCTGCGCTCAAGCGCACGTTTATGGCTTTTCTTGGCAAAGATCAGCCCCTTGCCATTCATGATGGCGCTGCGCAGCAAATTACCCTTCGCGTCGGTGCGGTGGCGCACGGTGACTTGCTTGGCCGGCCGGTCAATCTTGCCGCCGAACTGATGAATGGCCGCATAGGGCGTGCCGGCCCGCACTGTCAGCGCCTGCCGGTCAGCGCTGGCAGTGATCTGCTGGCGCAGCCGGCCTGTTTTGCCCACCAGGGTTTTGCGGCTGTCGGCATGCTTCTTGGGCAGCCAGCTGCGCCCATCCGGCCCGGTGCTGGATTCAAACCGATGCTCGGCCCGCTGGGTGATTTCTTCACCGATTACACGCAAGGCGGGCTGCATATTTGTGACCCGCTCACTTAAAGCAGTGAGTGCGGCTTGCACGGCTTGGTCGTGAACTTCAATGTTCAGCATGGTGCGGCTCGTCGGCTCAATAAATCAACTGATCTCGCCCGATATGTCCAACACCGTCAGCGTCAACATAAGTGAATTCGGGAATGCTCTCATCTTCTTCCCACACTGGGTAGTACTGGACCAGCTCGGGCGGCAAGTTCCAATATGAGCCCACGACAGCGGCCATGTCCGTGTAGCTCTTGAGCGGGTCGGGCCCCAGCGTCCAGGCCCAGGGCGTCGGGTGTGCCGGCACACTGCCCCATGTGGCCATCTTGCGCACTTCGTCAGCGTCGGGGCCAGAGACCTCGCCGGTCAGCGGGTTCCACGAAAAGACCAACCCCGGCATCAGCGGATTGCCACTTTGCGATCGGCAGTTGAAATCAAACTTCATGGTTTCCAATGATGTAACAGGCCCACAACCAGGTCAAACATTTCTCTGTCCGCTGACCACAGCTGGCTGAAGCTGCGTTCGGCCTTACCCCAACTCGCCGAAGGGCCACCGGCCGCGCCCAGTACCGACTCAAACGCCATGGTCATGACCTCAAGCGCACCGCGCGGTCCATATTCCTTGCCCTGATAGGGGTTGATATAGCCGTCTTCGCGGGTCAGCTCATTGGACTTGTAACGCATTTCTGGCTTCAAGTCCATCAGTCGTTTCAGCGGCTGGCCGGCGGTGCGACGGGCGTGCAGGTCTCTAAAGAGTTGATCCAGCTCGGGCAAAGCCGCCTGCAGCCGATGGGCGTATTCATGCACAGCATTGCCGAGGTCGCCCGTGCGCACTTCCATCATGCCTTCGCCTTGCAAGATGCTGCGGACCGAACCAAACGGGTCTCTTATCCGGGGGTAGTCTTTATCAGCCGTCCAGGCAAAGCCGCGCGACCCCGCCTTGGCCCGAACCTTGAGCGGTCCCATCGCATCGGCCGCAGCGTTCCAACTCGCCGGGTAGAGTTTGGAGGCTTCTTTGACCAGAGTTGCCCCGAGGCCTTTGCCATCCACAGCGCAGGCCGTGCCGGTGATGCCTGCACGGCGCAATTGGTCCTGCAGGGATTGCAGGCAAGCGGCTGGGTTGGCGGCCCCATCGGGCAAGGCGTTGGTCACTGTGCGCCCGGCGGCAATGATTTCGTCCAGCGACTTGGGCGTGATGGACGGTGCGACCTTGGCCCTTATTGCCGATGACGAAGCGTTTGCCGCCACCGCTAGCGCCTGCTCTGCCGCCTGTGCTTCCCTGGCCAGTGTGGGCGCCATGGCACGCCTGAGTGCATCGGCCAGCGGTGTGTCGAGCTTGATCAGCTTTTGGTCTATCAATGCCTGCAGCGGCGTGGCCACGTTTGCCCCAGGCGCATAGTCAAAGCCCCTGTCAATGCCCACTTGCACGCCAGTCTTGGGGTCGATCTGCTCCCATCCGGCGGGCGGCTCGGTGGCGGCGCCGGTCGCCGGGGCGGCCACCGGGTGGATCTCGCAGCGGCAGCCCCAGCCGTTGGGTGCGAAGTGGGTTTTCCAAAACGGGTGCTCGATGGGCAGGGTCAGGCCGTGCCAGGCCAAGTGCAGGTGCCGGGGGTGCAACTGGCTGTCACTGTGCACATACTTCCAGAATGGGCGAAGTTTGGCGAACTCGGGCTCGGTGAGCTGCTGATAGCGGCCGGCTGCGTAACTGGTGCTCAAGTTGGTCTGGTAGATCACCTTAGTGCGCCAGGCCTCGCCCCGGACGCTGCCTTCGCCGGTCCAGCCCGACCAGCCGTGCTTGGCCACAATGGCCTTGAAGTTCTGGCGAAAGGCGTGCAGGCCGTCTTTTTCAATCACGGCGTCCACCGCGCCGCGCAGGTCTTGCAGCAGGTCAGCCTTGGCCGCACCGGCCACGATGAAGGCACGGTCATGGGCGCGGGTCTTGATGTCGTCCCATACCTCGGTGGGCAAGTTGAGTTTGGCGCGGAAGAAGGCCAAGCCTTCAGCGAAAGGCGTACCGAAACCAAATTCAGCCGAAGCAGCGGCCTTTGGCATCAGACCGCCTCGGCCTGGCTGCGCACGGCGTTCATGCCCTTCAGTTCAGCCAACGCAAAGGCGGCAGCCATCAGCTTGACCAGCTCATCAGTGGGCAGGCCCCCATAAGTCGCCACCAGCAGGTTTTGCAGCTCGGCTGTGTCACCGGCCTGGTCAACAAGCAAGCTCACCTGGTCGAGCAATTGGCCCCAGACGGGTGCTGCGGCGCTGGCCAGCGCGTCTTGCTCGGCCTGCGTGGGGTCGGATGGCTCGGTGGCTAAAGCGGCGGCGGCTTGAGCAGCAAACGCGACGGCGTTCAATTGGCCGGGCTTGGTCGGCATGGCCACAGGCGGTGCAGCGTCCACCAGGTCCGACTCCTGATAGCCATAGTTACGCATCCAGAACGATTTGGTGAAGGTCGCACCCGCCTCATGGTTGCTTTTGTCGCGCGCGGCCTGCAACTCGTCCTTGGCCGCCTGGTCCCACAGGCTGAAGGTGGGCGCGGCTTGGCCTGGCCAGTTCATGGCCACCGTCCAGCGAATCAGCTGATTGACGGCTGCGGCCACGATTTCGCCGTCAGCGTCGCGCAAGTCGCCGGCCACATCCATGCCGGCGTGGGCGCTGGCCTTGTTGGCGCTGGCTTCTACAGTTTGATTGGTGCCGGTGAGCACAATGCTGATCTCACCCCGGCAGTGCAGCACCAGGCGCTCATACAAGTCGGAACTGGCGGACTTGCTGCCCGATTCCAGCGGTGCCACGCTGCCGTCTTCGGGGATCACGCCCACGCCGTTCTGAATCAGTGCCTCCAGGTCACTCAGCAGCGTCTGGCGCTCGGCCGCGTCGGCGCTGCGGGGTAGCTTGCCGTAAAGAAAGGTGGAGCCGAACTTCTCGGCAAAGTTCAGCCAGAACTTCATGCCGCCTTTTTTGAAGATGGTGGGCCAGTAGCACAGCGCCAGGTCCCCCAGTCCGTAGGGGTTCTGGTAGGTGGCGTCTTGGCGCGGCAACAAGAATTTACGCTCGGGTAGTAGCTCGCCATACAGCGGCGAGGCGCGGGTTTTGAAGCGAAGGTTGTTCTCTGAGTCAAAGCAAAACCACTCGGGCGGCAATGCAATCACGTCAGCTGCCCAGGTGCCCTTGAAGCGCCCGCCAGCACCGCCGCGCCAGTCAATCTCCATCGGGGCGTAACCAAACAGCGCCGCGTCCAAGGCATTGCCAATGATGCGCTCCATGTCCAGGTCGGCCAGCATGTCGGCGATGGCCTTGGCCACACGGGCTGGCGCTTGGCCCCGGTCAAGCCCCCATTGCAGCGCCTTCACGGCGCTCTTGCGGCGGCGGATGCAGGCACCCACATGGCTGTCGCGCGCAATGTCGCGGTAGGTCTTGATGTCTTTGCCGGTGGCTTTGAGGATGGGGTCAGGGTTGGGCAGCAGCAGGCCCATGAAGTTGTAATCCAGCGCATCAATGCGCCGGGCCACTTGGCCGCTGGTGAGGGCACGGGATTGGATCGGGTTCATGAATCAATAGCCTCTGAGGTCTGGACGGTCGCGGTCATTGCGGTGCTGGCCTGGTCGGCTGGCCACGCCCACTTGGCTCAGGCCACTGGTGGCGGCCATCCACAGCATTTGCAGCGCGTCGGGGCCATCGTCGTGGTCGGCCTTGGGGAAGTGGCGCAACTGCTCTACCAGCGTTGTCTGCGAGCTGTGCAGCAAGATTTGTTGGTTTTGCATATGAGGCTGCAGCGACTCAATGCGCAGCAGCTTGTCGCTGGACGGGCTGATGGCCCGCGCGGGCATGGGCACGCTGGCCGCATGGGCGCGCTTGATCAGCTCGGTGCGCAAGAACTCCTGAAACTGCACCGACTCCACCACCCAGAGTGCACAGCGGTAACGCCGTTGCAGCTCGATCACGTCACTGATGATCTTGTCGGGCAGGCGCTTTTTGATCAAAGCCTCCACCACATAGAGCACGCCTGTCGGCCGGTGCAAGGCGCCCACCAGCAAGGCGGATGGGTCGCGGCTGGCGCCAGCCTTGCCCAGGCTGGGGTCCACCGCGCCAAAGAAGATCAGCTCGGCCGGCCTGCAATCGGGCAAGCTCGCCCAGTAGCTGATGGCGCTGGCGAAGGGCGCGCTGTCGCCCGCCACGGGGTCGTTTTGATACTCGGAGTCAAAGGTGTGGTGGCCGTCGCGGGCGCGGATTTTCATCAACACCAAAAGCGGGCGAGCCGCCCAGCTGACGGCGCTACCGGCATCCATGGCTTGCTGGTGCGCGGCGTAAAAGGCGTCAGCCGCGGCTTCGCCGAAATTGCGCAGCGCTTCTTCCCAGCGCTCCCACAGGGTCATGTCCTGGGGCCAGGCCAGCAGCGCTTTGAAGCGAGCCGCGCGCCACAGCGGGTTGGCCAAGGTGCGACTCAAGACCGAGTCGTAATGCAAGATGGTGCCGATGTAGACCACATCGAACTTGGCGCCCGCGCCGCCCAAGGGCAGCACGGTTTTGCTCAGCCAGGCTTGCAGCTTGTCGCGCTGGTCAGGGTTGCGCACCTGGTCGTCGTTCTCGATATCGTCCAACACGCAAAGGTCCGGCCGGTAAGGGCCATGCCGCAAGCCCCGTAACTTTTTGCCCGAGCCGGCTACTTGCACTTTGGCATCGCCCCGCGTCACGATGGTGCCAGCCTGCCAGACGCGGCCCTGGCCCACCTGCTCGGGGAAGTCCAGCGCAAGGCGAGGGTTGAACTCCAGCTCGGCCTTGATGGCCTCCAGCATCGGGTAAGCCTGGTCGATGCTGTCCATCACGATGACGGGGTAACGCTTGCGCTTGGTGACCAGGCACCACAGCACAAACAGCTGGCTGACCAAGGTGCTCTTGGCCTCGCCGCGCGGGGCGGCGATCGCATCGGTTTGCCCGGTCGGTGCTGCCACGATCTCGGGCAGGCGTGCAAACAAATAATCATGCAGCCGGCTGCGGTGCGGGCTGCGGATGTAGTGCGGAAAGTAAGTCAGCGTGAAATAGCCAAAGTCGTCTTGCGCCTGCAAGCGGCGCGATTGAACTGCGGCCGCATCGGGGCTGAAGCCCGTGACTTCGGCTTCAATGCGCTGGCGCAGCGAGGCGGCGAGTTCGGCCAGGTCGGCCGTGAAGGTGGATTTGCGGGTCTTAGCCATGGTCAGCAGCCATCAGCCGTAAGCCTTGCCCAGCTCCACGCCGAAGGCCTCTATCAACTCCACCAGCTCGGCCGCAAACGCGCCGGGTTTCTTGGCCATGGTGTGCTCGGCCAGGCGCTTGAGTACGTCCATGGCCACGGCGTAACGGTCGGTCACCGGCATCAGGCGCTTGGCGGCGGCATGCGCTTTGGCGAGGCTGTCGGTCAAGCTGGCCACGGCTTTGGTGGCTTCGATGGGGTCGATCTCGGCATCCTGCGCAATGCGATCCAGCAGCGCTTCACAGCGCAGCAATACGCCAGCGGCGACCCGGCCCATGGCCTGGTCAAACCCGCCGCCGGCCACGATCAAGCTGGCGGCCTGAAACTTGTCCCAGTCGTCACCCTTGGATGCGGCGGCCGCCTTCCAGCGCCGCGCAGTTGCCAGTGGCACGTCGGCCTTGAGGGCGGCCTGCTCAATGGGCAAGCCGCCTAAAAAGGCGGCGCGCAGGGCATGGCGGGTTTCTTGGGGGTGGGACATAGGCTGTTGGCGTAACTTTCAAATCTTGCGGGTAGAGTCGGTCGCATTAACAATCGGAGTTGCACCTATGGCGCTATCAACCTGCCCTAAATGCCCAAGCCACGCCTTCGAGATGAAGGAGGCTGAGCCCAATGGCTCAAAGTTCAAACTGATGTTTGTTCAATGTGCTTCATGCGGTGCAGTCGTCGGGGTCACCGACTACTTCAACACAAGCAGCTTGCTGGACAAGATCGCCGACAAGCTGGGCATCCGGCTGCATGGCTGAAGGCAAAAGTGCGCAAGAGCGCGCTTGGCAGCCCTCAACACCCAGCTCGGCAAGCGCTTGCTGGGTGAATGCGGACGCGTGGTTGGCCTTGTCGGCCGGCAACATGCGTAAATTCATGGGGCGAACTCCTGTGTGAGGCGATTGAGGCGATGGTTGGGCCGGGCTTCACTCGCCTGGCCAGGCCGCCGCGCCGCGCACCACATCGGCGCCGCGCTCGGTGGTTTTGGCCATGTCTTGGCTGAACTGCACAAATCCTTGTTCTTGCAGCCAGGTCAAATCACCTCGCACCTGGTCGGCGCTGGCATTGATGCTGCTCAGCGTCAGCAGCTCGCGCTGCAACCACTGCACATTGGCGGTGCTCGCGGGGGCAAACCAAAGCGTGGCCAGCACATGGCGGCGTCTTGCGGCGGCTAAATCACGGTGTGACATGAGGGGTGGGTTCCAGGGCAAGGCGGCTCAGCTCAACGCAATTGCTGAGACAGCAACTGGCGCAGCAGCTGCGTGATTTGCCGCTGCTCGCCGAGCATGGTGTGCACCTGCTCGGCCAAGTCCTTGATTTCGCGGTACACATCGGCCAGGTGCTCGTAGGTGATGGTTGTTTTGAGCAGCGCGGCTTGGTTGGCCAGCTCGTCGTCGTGGCCATCCAGCCGGGTTTTGAGGCTGGCCTCCATGCTGTCTAGCCGAGCTGTGGCAGCCTTGGTGTGGCTGGCCCGCAGCGACAGCAGCGTGAGCAACAGGTTGGACAGGGCCACGCAGGCAATGATGATTTCGTAAAAAGTCATGGGCGGGTTTGAACTCAAGGGGTGGGCGGGTGGGCTTGGGTCTCGTAGTCGATCAAGGCATCCAGGCGAGCCCGGCAGGCCTCGTACTGGGCACCGGCGTTCAATATCCAATGGGCGACGGCGCGGTCACTGCTGACCCATTCGTCAGGCTCGCCGAGTTTTGTGGACTCGGCAAGTTCGCCGGGCTCGCGGGCTGCGCCGGGATGGGAGGCAGCGGTCCCACCCGGATCAGCAGGCCGGGCGGCGCCGCTGGGCAGCTCGGCAACACGTAGGCCGGGGGCGCCGTTGAGCACCCGCAGAGCACGCCCGCCCAGGCAAGGGCGATCAAAAGTGGCTTGTTGAAGTGCAAGGGTTTTCTCCTGCGTGAGGGTGGCATTGGTTTGCAGCAGCGCGGCCAAGCGGGCCTGCGAACTGTCGGCAGCGGCGCGGGCGATCTGCTCAGCCGCCAGTGCGGTTTGCACCGCTTGGGCGCGCTGTTGCGCGTGCTCGGCTTGCAGCCCGGCGAGTTGCGCCTTGGCGCGCAGGCCACCGCAGTAGGCGCCAGCCGCGAAGAGCAGCAGCGCCACAGCGCCTGCACCAGCAAGGCGGGCGGCTAGGCTGGCGTTACTCATTGCGCACCCACACCGATTTGCCCCAGGCCCCGTAACGCGGCTGCAGCACCACCATGATGCGGCGCGGGTAGCTCAGGTTTTCATCACAGAACTGCACATTGCGTCGGGCGCGGCCACAGGCGGCGTCGACCTTTAATCGCTGGGTGCTGCCAGCCAAAGCGCTCTCGGCCTGCCAGTGGCCCAAGCCACCGTTGTAGGCGCGCAGCATGGCCCAAACCCGGTCAGCCTCGGCAAGGTCGGCCGGCAAGCGGTCCCACAGCCATTTGTCATAGCCGGCCAAGGCGCGCAGCGCCCAGGTCGGGTTATCGGGTTGGCAATCTTGGGGCGAGCTTGCGCTGCCAGGCCTCGCGCACCACCAGGCCGCAGTGGCCGGCATGAACTGAGCCATGCCGCGCGCACCGGCACGGCTGACGGCCGCAGGGTTCCAGCCGCTTTCTTGGTGAACCTGTGCGGCCAGCACGGCAACGGGGGCATCCAGCCCCCATTGGGTTTGCGATGCGCGCAACAAGGCGGCGCGGTAGGTGTGCGCAGCCGCAGGCGGGCTGGCCAGCTCTGGCGCGCCCTGCGCCTGGGCCGTGGCGCTCAAAACCAGCAGCAGCGGCAGCAGCAAGGCCCATGCGGCCAACAGGGCCAGCGCCGCCAGCGCAGAGCCCCACACCGCCACGGTGCCGAGCATCAGCCAACACCAAGCGCGCCCGCCGGCCCCGGCGCCGGGAACAAACCCAGGCGCCGGGGGCTTGCCGCTACTGCTGCCGTGGTTGTATTTCACGCGCCGAGCCCCATCGCCAACATCGCCGCTGCCACGATCACGGCGCGGCGCAGCATGGCGGCAGCGATCACGGCGTCACCCATGCAGCGCGCGACCTTGTCAGGCCGGGCGTAAGGGAACAAGCCCCGGTCCAGCCAGTAGCCGGCCACGGCCGCTATCGTCACCAGCGTGAGCTTGTACAGCGTCACCGGCAACTGCTGCGGCGCGATGGCCCACACGGCCACCAGCAAGAGCAGCGCGACCACCAGCCCAGCGCTGAAGCGGGGCAGCTTCGGCGCACGAAGCCAAGATTTGAGGGATAGGAAGATGCGATTCATGCCGCGCATCGTGCTCGCGCGCGCGCGGCCCCGCCATGGTGAGCGGCTCCATCACCCAGGCATCAAAAAACCCGCCGGGCATTAAAGCCGGGCGGGCTGGACGGAGTAACCTGGTGTGGTTTGACTAACTTTCGGCGCGTAACATCGTCCCTAGTTCGTCGTTGGAAGCAAGCTGAAACGGACGTAGGCCATTCCCGTTCACGTTACCCCTATCAGCTCCAGCTGAAAGTAGAAGGCTTGCGGCACTTGTCAAACCATAACTTGCGGCGACGTGCAGCAAAGAATTGCCGTTCATTCTGCTTTTCGCTGCCACGATTGAAGCTTGCTCGCCGGCTTGCTTCGCAAGAATTTCAACGTCGTGCGGGGAAATTACTGAACCTTGAATGAAGGCTTGCAAGAGTTCGGGCTGCAATGTTGAACTTGCTGCTGCGACAGCAGTGGTTGCGGCTGGAACCCTTGTGGCGAGCGATCCGAAGCCCACAAAAATTGAGCCTAAGAGTAGTGACAGTCCAGCGCCGTAAAACATCATTCGGCGATCTTCTAAAAGCCCGATGTTCTGGATGCGCGACTGCGGTACGGTGACAGCGTAGTCGCCACTGCCGATCGTTTGCCCTCCAGCCTCCACCGTGGTGTCCATGTTCAGGGCTACGCCGCCAATGACAAGCCCTAATGCAAAAAGCAAATATCCGAAAAATTTCATGTTACGTCGCCTATGAGGAAAATCATTGAGGTCTAAGTGGTGAACTCGGGATGCGCCCAATTTGTTTAAGCGCGATGCCGCACGCGCAGCATTCCGCCATCCTATTGGTCCGCATGAAATGTTCGCAGCCAATGATGACGCGACATGAACGCAGACCTTTGGCAGACGCAGGTTTGACGGCAGCAGCATCTGCTGACTTACGCACCGCGCTCATTGCATTTTGGGCTTTTTGCAGCGGCCATGTCCGCTGCCGCTGCAAAAAGCCCCCGGGCTGTGGCCCAGGGTGACGCGCTTCAATCAGGATTGGCTGCCATGTGCGCCGCCGGGCGTTCCACGATCTGACTCGGCAACGCCGAGTGGTAAGCCAATCGAGGCACGCCAGTGATGTAGTACTTGCTATCTGGGGTGGCCCAATCCGTTTCAAGTTGAAGGGCTGCCTCCATTACCTCAATCAGCTTCAAGCCCTGCGCAACCGGTAGCAGGAAGTGCTCGTAGCCAATGGTTACGCGACACATGCGCACACCTTTGGCGGGCGCAGGTTTGGCGGTAGCAGCACCTGCTGACTTACGCGCCGCGCTCATTGCAGCCTACCCCCAGCGGGCATGTGAACGAACTTGCAGCGCCGGGCCATGAAGTTGTCCAACGCCGTCTTCAGGCCCAGGGCATCGCACCGTGCGTGGGCCAGCACGATGACGCTGAGCTCGTTGGCCATGCTCTGCACCACCGCATTGGCCTCGGCCAGCTCGGCGCGCAGCGCCACCACGCTGATTTCGGCTTGCAGCAGCGCTTGCTGCAAGGCGGTCACGTCAGCGTAGGGGCCCAGCTCGGCGGTGCCGGTGCCCTCGCGTTCAAGCGGCGCACTCATGCGTCCACCTCGTAATGCCCAATGCCCAGGTCAGCAAAGCCGCCCGCAATGGGACCCACCGCTCGGAAGCGCGTGTCCACAAAGGCCGGGGCGATCGTGATGCGGGTGGCGGGTGGCGGGAGTCGTGATGGGCTCCAGCGCGGCCTGGTTTGCGGCTCTTTTGGCGGCCCGGTCACTGCCACGCTTGGCATCGATGGCGCGGCGGTCGGCCAGTTTGGCCGCCGTGGCGGTGTTTGATCTGCTCATGTTGCGCTCACGTCCAAGGGGATGGCCACGTATTCGCCCGTGGCTTCAACGCGCTGGTAGAAGCGCAAATAGGCCTTGCTGCTGGCGGTCTTCATGCTGTCGGCGATGGCTTCCATGGCCTGGCTCCACTTGTCGTCTTGAATGTCCAACTGGCGCAGCGAGAGCACGCGGGCGGTGCTGACCTTGCCTTCTTTGTCCACCTGAAACGCGTGGTTGATCAAGGCTTGGATGTTCTTGCTTGCGCCCTTGGCCCACAAGTGCACGCATTCGTCGATCAAGCTTTTGGCGACTTGCAGGCGCTCATCGAAGACGATAGTTTCTTGCATGGCGCGCAGCACTTTGAAGCGGCCGTCAAAGCTCACCAAGGTGATGTTGCCCTTTTTACCGCCCAGCTTGGTGTCGTACTCGGCGGCGCTGAGCTGCACAAAGGCTTCGATCTCGGCCAGGGCGGCGGCCTTGAACTGGGCCAGGGTGGTGCTCATCTTGAGCGCCTGGTCCACCATCAGGGTGACGGCGCGGTGGCGGGCTTTGTCAATGTCCTTGATCTTGGCCAGCGGGATCAGCGCGCCGTTGGCGTCTTGCCAGTAGCCTTTCGGAATGGCCTGGGTGAGCGCCGTTTCGGGTGTCTCGGGTGTCGGCGATGAGGTGGTTGTCGTCATGGTGGTCTCCTTGGGGTAATGTGTCATAGGTGATGCGGCTAGGTTGGTGGCCGTGCGCCCTGATCTCGTTGAGCAGTTGGGCATAGGCACACAGCTTGGCCAAGTCAACTAGGCCGCTGCCCACGATCAGGCGTAACTGCTCGCAAGCGATCTCAACGCGGCCGATGGCCGTGGCGGCTTGGTCTGCGGCGGCAAAGCCGCAGTCCAGCCCCTGCAACGCTTCAAGCAGCGCGCGGCTGGCGCTTTGGGCGCTGTTGACGCAGTGCCGGGCGCCAAGTTGTTCCAGCGCTTCCTTGTAGGCAATTTGCATGGGGGCCTCGCTCGTTCAGGGTTGGGGTTCAATGCTTCAAACTTCATCAAACAGCGGCAAGTTGAAGGGCACGTTGAGCGGCAGGCCGCTGGCGTCGGCGCTGTCAATGGCTTGCTCAATGCTGCGGTTGTTCATGGGCTCGCCGGCCCGCGCCAACTCGATGCCCAACTGCTCGATGGCGTGGTTTTTGGACAAGCCGCCGGGCCCGGTGGTCAGCACATCAAAGCCCGCACGCAGCCAGCGGCGGCGTCGCTCGCAGCGCAGCGCCGCGCAGGTGTTGATCTCCAGCGCAAACCCGCCAAACTGGGCCGCCAGCAGCGCCGTGGCCTCAGGCCCCACCAGCTCCACCAGTTGGGCCCAGCGCCGCGCGCCGTGGCGGTTGCTGTTCGCGGCCTTGGGCACGGGCAGGGTGATGCCGGGCAAGGCGTTGAGCAGCGTCACAGCGGCCTGCGCACCGATGACCCGCACCAATTCGCGGGCCGACGCGGGCAACAAATGGCCCAGCGCATGCAGGTCATACACGCTCAGGTGGCGGGCAGGCAAGGGAGGCTGGCGAGTCATGGCGGCTTGTCCTTCAGGTTGTTGGCCGGGGCGGCTTGCTGGGCTGCGGCGCGGCCGGCTTCAGCTTGGCTCGCAAGGTGCGAGACAGGGCGCCCACCAAGCTGTGCAGGCCGGCCGCGCTGCAAAAGTCAATGCGCTCGGCCCAGCCGTTACGCTTGCAAATGGCGTCGGCATAGTTCAGTGTGTGCGGCGTGCCGGTAACGCGACCCAACTCGGTGAGCAGAGCGTTCACCTTGGCCAGCAAAGCCACTTTGTCCAGGGTCGGTGTGCCGCGCTTGCGCCCGCCGTCGCGGGTGGCTTGGCGTTTGGCCTCGGCCGGGTTGGTGGCCCCTTGGCTGCGCAGGTAGTCCAGCACCCGGGCCTGCTCGGTCAGGTTGAGCAGGCTGGCGCTGCGCTTGCCGGTTTGAGCCTCTAGCATGGTGCGGTAAACATCGTCATCCAGTCCCAACTGGGCTTGCGCGGCCTTGATGGCTTGGATGCCGCGCTTGCGGCGCAGCTCCAGCAGGTCACCCGCAAATTTGGCGCTCATCGCTCGCCCCCGGTCGCCACGATCTCAGGGCTTTGCTCCAGCGGCAGGTTCAGCAACGGGCCGCACACTTCGTCGTAACGGCCCAGCACCAGCTGCGCGGTCACAGCCGCAGACTTGGCGCGGGTCAGCTCGGCGGCCAGGTCGTTCAAGTGGCGCTCCATCGTCAGCTGCGCCAGCAGCAGGCCGGCCGTGAAGGCCATCACCACTGGCAAGACATGGTGCTCAACGAACTCGGCGATGGCCGCCGACCGGGTGGGGGTGATCTTGATCATGCGGGGGCTCCTGGGATTTCGGGCGTTGCAGGGCTTGAGGGGATCGCGAGCGCTGCTGGGCCGCGATCGGCCAGCTTGGCGAGATCGGCGGCGCCGGCGCTCCAGCGGGCCCGGCGGGCGGCGGCGCGTTGGTCCCGGGCCACCAGTTGGGCCGCGCCCCGGGCGGCACGCTTGGCATCCAGCTTTCTTTGAGCAAGCGCCGTCGAGCGGTCATGGTCAGCGGCCAAGGCCGTAGCCCGCTCTTCGCCCTTCATCGGGCAGTTGCGGCATGCCCGCCAATGCGCAACCTCAAAATGGCTGACCTGGGCGTAACTGCGCGCTGCATAAGTTGCGCATTCGGTGGGCGTGATGCTTGCACCCAAGTACGGGCATTCAACCCGCATCAGGTACAGCTCCACCCGCTGGATGAACTTGGCCGGCGGGCGCGCCGTCAAGTCGCCATTGGCTACGCGGCTGACATAGGCACGCGTGCAGGCACCGCCCATGCGCTCGGCCACGCCGGCCTTGCCGCGCGGGTCGGTGGCGATCGCCGCATCCAGCGCACGGCGCCAGGCGGGCACGGGGTCCACGTTGGCCGCGCCCTCGGGCTGTACTGGCGCGGGCAGCGGCAAAGGCAAGGTGTAGGTGTCGCCGGGCTGGATCATGCTGGGGTCTCTTGCTGGTCTGGGTTGTTTAGAGTTCGGTCATCTGCTGCAGGCGAGCCCGGGGGGCGCAGCAAAGCCCCGCTGTTGGGGTCCAGCAGCTCTTGCTGTTTGGGCCGCCACACAGGTGCTGCGCGACCCAGGTCACGCGCCACGCGCCAAATCACATGGCCATTGCTGGTCAGGGTGTTGCCCGGCGCGCGACGCTTGAGCCGCGCCAGCACGCCCACCCGCTCCAACGCCGTGATGTATTTCTGCAGGTTCGACGGGGCGTCTTTGTACGTGCCGTCGGCCAGGGTGGTCAGCAGGTCATCCCGCGTGAATTGGCCCTTTTGCCGCATCACCCACCAAGCCCGCTCGCGCAGGCCGCTGGATTTTTTGGCGGGCGGCTTGCCCCGGCCGCGTTTGCAAGCCACCGTCATGCGGGCGACCGCTGGCTTCGCCCTGATCAGCGCATCTGTCATGCTTTGCCCCCTGCGCGCGCAGCCTTGGGCGTCGGCGTGCGGCGCACCAGGTTGAAGTCTTCACACAAGGCGTAACCGGCCAAGTCAGCGGCGGCCACCGAAGTTTTGCCGGCCGCGCGGGCCACCCGCTCAGACAGGTGGATGCCCTCCACAATCAGCCGCATGCGCGCGCCGCTGTCGTGCCAGATGCGCTCCACCAGGTCGGCGGCAAAGTCCAGCTCGGTGAGCTGCGCACAGGCCGTCTTCACGTCTTCCACCGTGCTGGCGCCAAACGGGCACAGCGTGGCGCGGCTGGTGATCTGGTCATGCTGCTTGAGCCGCGACATATCGCGCTCCATCACGGCCATCACCAGCAAAGTGCCGCTTTTGTCGGTGATGGAGCGCAGCCGCTCCAGGCAGGCCGCGTTATCAGCCAGCGCAAAGCCGGCTTCATCAATGACCAGGTTCACCTCTTCGGCACCAATGCGCGCTTCCACCGCCGCTTCCCACGGGCCTTTGACCACGATCTGGAATTGCTCGGCCAGCTCCACCATCATGCGGCGCACCGTCCAGGCCGGATTGGCCGTCAGCATCACCGCATTGCAGGCGCTGGCCCAGTTGTGCAGCGTGCGGGTTTTGCCCTCACCGGCCCGGCCGTGCACCACGATCAGGCCGCTCTCGGCCGCGCCGCGAGATTCCTTTTGCTTCAGTGCGGCGCGAAAGCGCTTGTCGTTATCGGTTTTGACGAACTCTTTTTTCATGTGGCAAACTCTCTCTTGTTTTGAAACTTGCTTTGCAAAACTCGGCCGTCTTGGGCTGCAACCCTTGACGGCCACCCCAATCAACCCAGTGCCTCGCGGCCCTGCTGCGCCTCCAAGGCGTCCAGCGCTTGCAGCGTCTCCAGCCAGCTCATGCGCGGCGCTTCTTCCTGCGGCGTAACTTCAGGCAGCTCCGGCGCCAACTCAATCCACGTCGCCCTGGGCTGCACGTCTTGTTCGACGGTCTGCATCAACTCGTCATCGGCGCGCTGGATGTTTTCAGCGGCGCGGGCCTTGATGCCCTTGGCCCGCTCTTCACGCTTGGTTTCGATGTAAGGCACCGGGAAGGCCGCGCTGCGGTTGCCCTCCCAGGTGGCCAAGCCCAGCGCCTGCCCGTCCATCGCCAGCACCAGCACGGTTTCGGCGCGATGGATGTCAAAGCGCACGCGCACCTGCTCGCCCTCGGGCAGGCTCTCCAGCAGGCTTGGCAAGAAGTACTTGTTGCCGAACAGCTCAATCAGCCCGCGCCTCGGTGTGCGCGCCACTTCAGGCAGCCACAGCGCATGGATTTCCGCGTCATCCACCGCAAACACCAGCGAGTCGGCGTCCATGTACTGCTGATACGCCTGCTCGGGCGTGAGCCCTGCCAGCGCGCTGTGCTTGTGCTGGGTGTTGTAGGCCTCGATGTGCGCGGCCAGGTCGGCGATGAAGGTGCGCCAGCTCGGCAGCAAGGCGCTCACCTTGCCGGCCCGCTGATCCTTGACGACTTGAATTTGCGCCTTGCGCACCGTCTCCGGGTCAGCCTGGTTGCCCATGAAGGTGGGGTAGGTCGAAGCAAACGGGATGATCACCGTCTGCCAAATCCGCTCCATCACGCCGCGCCCCTGCGGGTTGCCCGGTATGCCGGTTTCGCTGGCAATGCCTTGGCGCGCCAGCGTGCCGTGCACCTCGCAATCGATCAGCTTGCCGGTCTGGCCCGAGCCGTTGTCGCGGTAATAAACCAGCGGGCGCGCCCGGGTGCGCAGCTGCGCGTCGCGGAACGCCGCGCTCACGGCCAGCGTGCTTTCTGCCAGGTCAACGCTCCAGCCCACAATCTTGCGGCTGCGCCAGTCAATCACCAGCGTGATTTCGGGCCGGAACGCTTTGCCGTGGATCGGGCTCTGCACCCGCGCCCTGAAGGTGTGGCCGTCGCCCACCCAGATGTCATTGCTCTTGAACATGCTGACATCGCGGCTGCGGTGCGGCATCAAAGCCTTCCAGGCACTGCCGGTAAAGCGGCCCCGGCACTTCACGGCCACCGGGAATTCTTTCTCCAGCCGGTAAAACGTGTCTTTGGCTGGCCGCTCAAAACCATGCGCCTCGTACCAGGCCAGCGAAGCCACCCAAGCCTGCATCACCGTGGGCCGCGTCGGCTTGCAATAGTGGGCGAGGAAGGCATGTTTATCTTCCGTGCGCATGGCCTCCAGCCCCTTGGGCGTGCGGGCGGGCACCAAGTAACGCGCCGGGTCGCCTACGGCCACGCCGGCCATGTAAAAGCCATACAGCCGCTCCAGCCGCGTCTGCAGCGCACGGGGCAAGCCCACACCCAGTGGATCGGCCGCACTTTGGCGCGGGCGCTGGTAAGTCACCTGCGCGGCCGCCACCAGTTCGCCAAAGGCCCGCCCGTCATGCAGGCGCTGCGCCAGGTCGGCGCAGGCTTTCTTGGCCGAGCAGCCCGTCACGCCTCGCGCCTCATCCACCGCCACGCACAGCACCAGCGTGGCGTCCAGAATCGCCCGCTCTTTGCTGGTCAATATGCCCAGGTCCGTCACCACACGGCGCGTTTGGCCGCTTTGGTATAGCGCAGGGGGCGTGGCACTGCGGCTGGCGGGCACGGCAAGAGCGGCAGGCACGGCCACCGCAGGCACGGCAGCTGCGGGTGGCAAGGTGGGCGTAGCTGTGGGCATCAGCGCTTGGGCGGGCGCAGGGGTTACTGCGGCAGGCTGCGCCTCAGGCAGTGGCAAGGCCACACGCTGCTGCGCAGCCTTGGCCAGCGCCAAGCGTTGCTGCACTTGGCCCCGCATTTGCGCGGCATTCAGGGCGGTTTGTACTTCGGCCGGGAGGCTGGCAATTGGATACCAACGCTTTTGTCCGCCGCGCTGGGTAGTTGTATTAAACGGCCAGCCGCCAGATTCCGCCCGGCGTCGGACATTACGTTCAATTATTCCAAGAGCTGCCGCGATTTCAAATGAATCCACAGCAGCCGCAACAGATTGAGCCAACGCCAGGGCAACCATTAGAGTGCACCTGCCTGTGGCTGAGCCGGTTCAACCCGCGCGAACCCAGTGAGTTGGTGGTAAGGCGTTAATTGCGCATCTAGCCCGGCCAGGGTTGTGCTCACGACATTTGAAATAATCTCGCTCAGGTAAAAATATACCCAGTCCGGTATTTGGCGCGGGCCGTATTTATCCACGGCCTGGCTGATCAGCGCCAAACCCAGTAATTGCCTGAAAGCCACTTCAAAAGTTAATGTCTCGGCATCGGCAACCAGGTCAAGATACCTATCGGTCGCTCCAGCGTCCAATTCTTGCGTTCCCAAGCTGGGATGCTGTGAATTGGCGCTGCTGTTCATACTGCACCCCCTGCATCGGCGCCTGAGATTGAATCTGCTGAGGTGTGATGGCCTGCGGCAATCTTCAAAGCCTTGGCCGGCTGGCGCGGGCCCTTTTGCCGGGCAGCTTCCAGCGGGCGATTGATCACCCCCGCCTTAATACCCAGCAGCACCGCAATCTGGTGGCTCTGCCCCCGGTGGCAAGGTTTCTTGCCCTCCAGGATTTGCCGCGTCAGCGACGCGCCCACTTGGTGCTGTCGGCACCACTCGGCAATGCTCAAGCCTTGGGCGGTAAACCACGCCCGCGCCTCACTCGGAGATTTCAATACATGGTTCTTCATGGTGTTATATGCTGTTGTTTGGTGTTGATCAAATTGAGCGGCTACAGGGGCGGGCACACGGACCAAGGCGACGAAGCAAGCAAATATTGGGAGCACGTAGCGGGCTGAACAGCCGAGGGCTTGACCCTGCGGGTGCTGACGGGCGATGAGGCAGCAGGCGCAATCAATGTGCCAACCCGGTCTTTCAACGTTCTCATGTGCTTCTTACCTTTCGCCATCTACTCCCCCTTCTAGGGGGGTTCGCATTGGTCGCCGATGTGCGCCAATGATGGCAATGATAGATGCTTATTTGCATCCAGTCAACGAAGCAAGGATGCTTTTTATTCTTTTCCGGCTTTGCCCGACTTTCGTTGCCGTTCCGAAAGCCGACGTAAGTCAAATTACTGAATGAAATCAAATGCTTAAGATAAAGACGGGCAGCAGGACAGGTGCCCATGAGGATTGCCCGGCTTTGCAACTGAAAGTCGGTCATGTCTGAAATCGGCAAACGTCTAGCTACATGGCGCGGTGAACTCGATTTGTCGCAGGCTGCATTTGCGGCGCAGATAAGCATCCATCTGGGCCAACTAAAGAAATACGAGCAGGGAGTTACGACACCAGGCGGCGAGGCGTTAGCCGCCATCGCTAGTACTGGCGTCAATCTGAATTGGTTGCTTACCGGCCAAGGCCTAATGCGAGCGCCGCAGCAAGCCCAGGCCTTGCCTGCCGAGATGGCAGCAGCAGGCGACATCGCTCGCGCGGTCGCCGATCTGCCTGAAGCAGCCAATGCGCCGAAGAAGAACGTGCTGCCGCCGCACCTCAAGCACCTGGAGCACAGGCTCTATGCCTTGGTGGGTCTGCTTGACCAAATGCCCGATGCGGAGGCTGACGCACTCGTCGCCGAGTTCGGCTCTCGCGCTCATACGCTGCAACAGCTAGCCGAGTTGCGCTCAACCGTACAGCAGCTACGCTCTGCAAAGGGTGGCAAGCGCGCCTGACGTTGCGGCAGCAGCGATCGCGTTACCCCACGGCCATCCCGGCCCTTCGCTCACGCGAAAAGTAACGCGCCGGCCTCCCGTCGGCGCCCCAGAGCGGTGACTCCCGCCTGGCAGGTCCGTGCTTTGTTCAAAAAGCACCGAACCTAGGACTGAATGGCTCAGTCCCGAATCATTTCAATCGCAAATCTGCTCATTTTTTCGGCCTCCCAGCCATTTCGTGTCGCATAGCCCGAATTGCCTTGCACTGTTCTAAGTGCTTGTCAGGCAACGTTTTTATTGCATTCCCAAATTTTCTCTCAGCCCACCCCCTGCATCAAAACGAGCACCACCCCACATGACGCCAACTGATGCAGATGCCCGCATGCCGGATCCTGCAGAGCCAAGCAAAAAAAGCGCTTGACCCTCACCTTAGGTCAGGCTTCATGATTCGGTTCTTGTTGAACCAAGGAATCGGCTTTCTGCCATGGAATACACCGTCGGTGATCTGGCCAAGCGTTGCGGCTTGACTGTGCGCGCTTTGCATCACTATGAAAAGCTCGGGCTGCTGACGCCTTCGGGCCGCAGCGAGGCCGGCTATCGCCTCTACAACGATGCCGATGTTTTGCGTCTGCATCGTTTGTTGGCCTACAGGCAGTCTGGCCTGGCGCTGAAAGATATCGCGCCGCTCTTGGACGCTGAAAGCCCGCCGCTTGTGGAGGTGCTGACGCGCCATATTGCCGATGTGGAGTTGCAACTGCAGCGCCAACAGCGCCTGCTGCGTGCGCTCAGGCATGTGGCCGAGTGCGCCGCTCTGCCTGAAGGTGAGGCCGGCGTTACCGAGCACCTGTTGGCCACCATGGGCATGATGCGCCGCTACGAAAAATACTTCAGCGAAGCCGACTTGGCCCGGCTTGAGGGTCGCCGCGTCGAGCTGGGGGCCGAGGCGCTGCGCGCCAGCGAGGCCGAATGGCCGGCGCTGATCAAGGCCGTCCACAAAGAAATGGCACGCGGCACGGACCCGGCCTCGGCGCGCGTGCGGGCCTTGGTCACTCGCTGGCAGGCCTTGATGGCGCAGTTCACCGGAGATGACGCTGAGGTCAGGGCGAAGTTTCAAACCATGTGGGCGAACGAGCCGGCCATGCAGCGAGACACCGGCGTCACGCCGGAGTTGATCGCTTATTTGCGCGCTTCAGCGGCATCTGCCGCCAAGACCGAAGCAAGGACAAAAGGAACAAAACAATGAAGCCCGCTGCAACAGCGCCCGCAACAGCCACCACCCCCGATGCAGCCAAGGACGCGCGCCGCGCTCTGTTCGCTAACGCCAATTTCCGCTGGCTGTTGGGCGGCGGCGCGCTGTCGATGCTGGGCGATCAGTTCACTCTAATTGCCTTGCCCTGGCTGGTGCTCAAGCTGAGCAACGATCCCTTGGAGTTGGGCCTGGTGCTGGCCATCGTCGGCCTGCCGCGCGCGCTTTTCATTCTGATCGGCGGCGCCATCGTGGATCGCTACTCGCCCAAGACCGTACTGATGTGGACCAAGCTGCTCAACGCCAGCTTGCTTGGCTTGCTGGCCTTGTTGGTCTGGACCAGCGCGGTGCAGTTGTGGATGGTCTATTCGCTGGCCTTGGCCATTGGGCTGGTGACGGCATTCAGCTTCCCTGCCGGCAGTTCTATCCTGCCCAGGACGCTGCCGGCCGAGGCCTTGCAAACGGCCAATGGGACCTTGATGGCCTTGCGGCAGTTGACGGCCTTGCTCGGGCCGCTGATGGCAGGCCTGTTGATTGCAGCCTTTAGCGAGCAAGCGGCGGGCTTGGCCAATGCGCAAGGGCTGGGCCTGGCTTTCGCCCTTGATGCGGCCAGCTTCGCCATTTCAGCCTGGACCTTGAGCAAGGTGCGTTCCTTTGAGTCCGCTCAGTTGGCCGATCAGCAATCGGTATTGGGGGCGGTGGCCGAGGCCATGCGGCTGATGTGGGCCGATCGCGAGTTGCGCACGCTGTGCCTGTATTTCGCGGCGATCGCCTTCTTTGTCGGCGGCCCGATACAGGTTGCATTGCCGGTGCTGGCCAGCACGCAAGTGGCCGGCGGCGCGGCGGCCTTGGGCCTCTTGTTGGCCGGGCACGGCGTGGGTAGTTTGATCGGCATGCTTGTTGCTGGCATGCGGCCGACTTGGCGGCTGGGGACGCTGGGTTTGACGGTGCTGGCGATCGACGGCGTGGCCGGCCTGGTGTTCTTGCCCTTCGGCCATATCACGGCAGTCTGGCAGGGCTTGGCGCTGCTGGCGCCGCTGGGCGCCTTGGCCGGCTTCGTTCAGGTGGCGGTGTTCACCTGGATGCAAAAGCGCGTGCCGCCGGCCATGCTGGGGCGGGCCATGAGTGTCTTCATGTTCATCTTCATGGGTTTGGCGCCGCTGGCGGCCGCCGCCGCCGGGGCGGCGCTGCGGCTGATCTCACCGGCGGCGCTGTTCACAGCCTGCGGCCTGGCCCTGCTCTTGATCGTGCTGTTGGGTCTGACGGTGACGCCGATCCGGCGTATCAATGACCGGCCGGCGGCCGGGCCCGGGACCGGCGCCGGCGCTGCGCTGGTTTGAAGCCTGCCCGAATAGAATCCGCCCTTGATAGTGACGGCACAGCAGAGGGCGTAGGCGCAAATGATTGAAGTATTCAAAACCATAGACAAGTTCGAGAACATTGTCACCACCCTGCTCGAAGAAGAGGGGTTTTGGGTGCGGCACAAGTTCAAGGTTAGCGTCAGCCTGGAAGAGAAGAAGCAAATCGGTAAGCAGTCCGCGCCAAAGCCCGAGATCGATATGCTGGCCTTCAATTTGAGGACCAACGAAGTGCTGGCGCTGGACGTCAAGGCATACCTGGACTCACCCGGCGCCAAGCTGTCGCTGCTGCAAGAAGAGCATGAGGTGCCGACCGGGCGTTTCAAGCTCTTCACCTCCGAGCGCTACCGCAATCTGGTGCTGGCTCGGCTCTTGCAAGACTTGATCGCGCTGGGTATGGCTAACGCCGAGACCAAGGTGCGGCTGGGCATGATTGCCGGCAAGGTCAATCAGGGCCAGAGCGAAGCGATTCGCGCGCATATGCAGCAGCATGACTGGCTGTTCTGGTCGCCCGAAGACGTCAAGGCCAAGGTGGCGGCACGCAATCAGGTCAAATCCTGACGCTCCTCAAGCACCCGCGCATGCGCGGGCGCTGAAGCAGCGGGAAGGTACGTGAGCTGAGCTTGGACAGCAAGAGGCTACACCTGTCTGGCGCCAACTTGAATGCAGCGGAAGCCCTCAGCGCCCCGGCTCGTGGCCGTCATAGCGAGGCAGTTCCGCATCCATCTCCTCCCACGAGGCCTTTGACGATACAAAGTTATGCGAGATGGGGCGCTCGGCGATGTCAGAGTCCAGGATGCCCAAGCGTAGCCTGAGTCGATCAGAATCCGCGCTGTTCGAGCTGAACAGCGGCGACGCGCAGATGCCGCAGAAATGCCGGCTGCGACCCGGCGCACCCTCGTAGCTGCGAATGTTCTGTTCACCCCGCGTAATCTTCAAGCCACCTGAGCGAATGAAGCCATTGGTCGCGAAGGCCGTGCCACTCGCCTTGCGGCACTTGGAACAATGGCAATGAATGATGGCCTCAATGCCTCCCTCAATTTCCAATGCCACCGCGCCACACAAGCAAGTTCCGAGGTAGGGGCTCATGGCTTCAATACTACTTTCGTGGCTGGTCGTGACCGGTGATTGGGTGCCGATTCTTGCATGTCGACCGGCGAGATTCCATCAGCTTGAATCTAGGATGATGACTTGGGCAGGTTTTGCCAGTGTCTTTGCAAGCCCGCGCGGGAGACTTTTTGGCATGAGGAGAAGTTGGCTATGAAGGCCGGTGCCAGCACCTTGTTTTGGCGCGATCAGAGCTTGCCGTTTTTGGAGTTGCGCAGCTTTCTAGGCTGCTCGGCCATCGGCTACGCCAAGCATGCTCACGATGAGTTCTCTATCGGCGCCGTCACTGGCGGCAGCAGCATCTATCTGCATGGTGATGTGCAGGAGCAGGTTGACGTGGGCGCGGTGGTGCTGATGAATCCAGGCGAGGCGCATGCTTGCAATCCCCTGGCCGGCGCGCCTTGGACCTATCGCATGTTGTATGTCGACGCGTCTTGGCTGGGCAGTTTGCAGCGTGAGCTGAATTGCGGCAATGCGGGCGGATTCAAGCCTATACCCTTCGCCCTGACTTACGACGAAGCGCTCTACCGTGGCTTGCTGGGCCTGTGCGATGTGTTGGACGACGGTGGCGTGACCGTGCCGCAGAAAGAGGCTGCCGCCTTGGCATTTTTCTCCGGCCTGATGCTGCAGTCCGCTCCCTTGGCACAGCCGAGGCCGGCGCCAAGCGCCAAGCTATTGGCGGCGTCGGACTTTATTGATGCGCAATTCCGCAGGGACCTGAGTCTGGACGAGATCGCGGCCTGCGCGGGCCTGTCGGTTTCCTACCTGATCCGCGCCTTCAAGCAGCAGTTCGGCCTGACGCCGCATGTTTACCAGGTGAACCGGCGGGTGCAGTTCTGCCGCGAGCAACTGCGCGCTGGGCGTGGCTCGATTGTGGATATAGCGATCGAGGCGGGCTTTGCCGACCAGGCCCATTTGCAGCGCGCCTTCAAGCGCGTGGTGGCGGTGACGCCGGGGCAATACCGGCAAAGATGAATTTCAAACCATATAGAGGGCAGCCAGCAGTAGAAAGGCGGCCAGCGTCCGGTTGAAGAACATCAGCTTGCGCGGCTCGTTCAGGTGCCGGCGCAGCGAGGCGCCGGCCCAGGCCCAACTGGCCAGCGAGGCATAGCAAATCACAAAATAGATGGCGGCGAACTGCCAGACCAGCAAGCCGTCGCCGCTTGAGGCGTAGGCTGCCATGCCGGCCAGCGAGGCGATCCAGGCCTTGGGGTTCAGCCATTGCATAGTGGCGCCGTAGAGGTAGGAGGGCTTGGCGCGCTGCGCCTCGCTACTAGCTGACTTGCTACTGCCTAACTTGCCATCACTGCGGGCCAGTTGCCAGGCCATATAGACCAGAAAGCTCAAGCCGCCCCAGCGCAGCACAAGCAACAGGCTGGGCCCGTAGCCGCTGCGGGCGATCAGCTCGTTCAGCCCCAGGCCGATCAGCAGCAACAAAGCCGTGAAACCTACGGTGGCGCCGGTCACGTGGCGCAGGCCGGCGCGCAGGCCATGCTGGGCACCCGCGCTCAGCGCGACGAGATTGACCGGGCCGGGGGAGATGGACGAAGCCAGCGCGAAGGCGGCCATGGACAGATAAACACTCATCGTTTTGTTCAATCAACAGCAGCAGGAGGACCCAAAGATAGGGCTTTGGGTCGCCGTCGTATTGAACAAAATCGCCCCGGCCAGGGGCGCTGAGCTAGATGCCTTGCAAGTTCTGCTTGAAGAATTCCAGCGTGCGTTCCCAGGCCAGCTTGGCTGCTGCGGCGTCAAAGCGTGGCGTGGTGTCGTTGTTGAAACCGTGCTGGGTGCCGGCATATTGGTGCGCGGTATAGGGCACGCCGGCGGCCTTCAGTGCAGCCTCGTAAGCCGGCCAGGCCGCGTTGATGCGCTCGTCCACGGCGGCGAAGTGAATCAGCAGGGGCGCCTTGACCTTGGCCGCGTCTTCGAGTGCGGGGTGATTGCCATAGAAGGGCACAGCAGCGGCCAAGTCGGGCAAGCGGGTTGACAGCATATGGACCATGCCGCCGCCATAGCAAAAGCCCACCGCGCCGAGCTTGCCCGTGCTGTCTGGCCGGGCCTTGAGCCAGGCCGCGCTGGCGAGGAAGTCCTCTCGCGTCTTGGCTTGGTCCAGCTTGGCGAAGAGTTCGCGGGCCTTGTCCTCGTTGCCGGGGTAGCCGCCCAGGGGACTGAGGGCATCTGGAGCCAAGACGAGATAGCCATCCAGGGCCAAGCGACGCGCAATGTCTTCGATATGCGGGTTGAGCCCGCGGTTCTCATGCACCACCAAGATTGCGGGCAGCTTGCCCTTCGCCTCGGCGGGCCGCGCCAGATAGCCCTTGATGCTGCCGTTGCCGCTCGGAGACGGAATTTCGACCATTTCGGTCTTCACGCGGGCATCGTCCTTGGGTACCACTTGGCCCATCGCGAAGTCGGGGGACAGCGAGGCCAGCAAGGCCGTGGCCGTCAGGCCGCCGACCGCGAACTTCTGTGCACGCTCCAGGAAGCCGCGCCGGTCCAGCGTGCCGTGAACATAGGCGTCAAACAAAATCAGCAGGTCTTGGTCGAAATCCTGTGCGGTTTTGCGCTGCATGGCGGCTCCTGAATATGAAGGCTGGAGCATATCCAAAATCGCACGAATGAGTGCGCGCCCCCAAGCTTGAGCGGGGGCCTCGCTATGCGGCCTGCCCCTGCATGTGAACGGTCTGTCGCAAGCCGCGCGACCTGTGCGGAGCGAATTGATACAAACGCGGCTCCCTCTTCTGACTCACTTGTTCCATGCCTATCAATATCGTTAGCTCCTATAGACCCAGTGCCAGCCCGTTCATGCGCACCTGCGCGCTCGCTGTGCTCACCTTGCTGGCGACCGTCTTGGCCGGCCTCGGCAGCGCGCATGCCAGCGAGGCGGCAGCGATGCCGGCGCTGGCTCGCCTGCATGGACAGGAGATCGAGCAGTTGAGCATCAAGGCCCCTGAGGCGCCGGGGACGCTGGTGTTCGAGAACGGATCGCGTGCCGAAATGGAGGGCTGGAACGCCGTCATCGGCGCCTTCGCGACTTCGGCCCAGCAGTATCAGTTGACTCAGCAGTCGGCTCCGGGAAGCGCCAAAGCCTGGTCGCTGTTTGCCTATGACCGCCCCGGCATCGGCCGCAGCGAAGCCACCGAACGCCCGCGCGATGGGCGCCAAATCGTCGCCGATTTGCGTGAGTTGTTGCAGCAGCAAGGCCACAAGCCGCCTTACGTTTTAGTCGGCCATTCGCTCGGTGGGCTGTATATGCAGCTCTTTGCGCGCCAATACCCGAGCGAGGTCAAAGGGCTGGTGCTGGTGGATTCGCTATACCCAGGCATCATCAAAAAGCCCGAAGACTTTCCGCTCTACACGCGCTGGGCCAAGGCCGTCTTCATGAGCCGCATGGCCGCTCGCGAGATCGACGCGATCCACGCCACCGGCGAGGCGGTGCTCGCTTTGCCTTGGTCGGCGCAGATTCCGGTCACCCGTTTGGTCAACGTGCCAAAGGGTGCGGGCGCGATCGCTGTGGACTTCGGCGTCGTCAATGCTGACGAGGCCACGATTGCCCGCGTGCGTGCGCTTTACCCCGGCGCCAAGACCGTGGTGCTGGATTCCGATCACCAGATCCAGAAAGCCAATCCGGAGGCGGTTGTGCAAGCGATTCAGGAAATGATGATCAGTGCGCGCTGATGGCCTTTGGTCGAGGCGATGTTCTGCCGGTACACGATGTAGACCTAGCGGCCGACGGAGCCGACCACAAAGCCGCGGGACACCAAGCCCCCAAGGGCATGTTCTTTCAGCTTGACCGAGCTCGGGCAGTTCTTCTCCTTGTCTTGGGTCTGCGCGCTGTGATCTGCCGCTTGGTCTGCTGGCGACCCTTCATCGCCGCCCAGCGTGGCTGCGGGGCAGGGCGCTTCGTCCTGCAACTGTCACGCAAGCATCACCGCCCCGTCACATGTCATCTAGATGATTGCGGCTTGACTTTGGAGTCGGGCAGTGAGTCATCCTCAAATTCCTCTTGTGATCGATGTGCAAGGCCTGCGCAAGACCTTCGGCGCGGGCAAGGCGCCCGCCTTGCGTGATGTGGAGCTGCAAGTGCGGCGCGGCGAGATGGTCGCTTTGCTGGGTGCGTCCGGCTCCGGCAAGTCGACCCTGCTGCGCCACCTCAGCGGCCTGCACCGCGCCGACGCGGGCAGCCGCTCGGTCGTGACCATCCTGGGCCGCGAGCTGCAAAGCGGCGGCCGCTTGGCCGGCGATGTGCGCGCCTCGCGCGCCAAGGTGGCGACCGTGTTTCAGCAGTTCAATCTGGTCGAGCGCCTGCCGGTGATGACGAATGTCTTGGCCGGCGCGCTGCACCGCCTGCCGCTGTGGCGTGGGCTTTTGGGCTTGTTCCCGCGCGCCGAGCAAGAGCGTGCCTATGCCGCGCTGGCGCGCGTGGGCATCGAGGCTTGCGCCTGGCAGCGTGCGTCAACCTTGTCGGGCGGGCAGCAGCAGAGGGCCGCGATCTCGCGCGCGCTGGTGCAGGGCGCCGAGATCATTCTGGCCGACGAACCCATCGCGTCGCTGGACCCTGAATCTTCGCGTCGCGTGATGAGCTTGCTGGCGGAGCTGAACCGGGAGCTCGGCGTCACCGTCGTCGTGTCGCTGCACCAGGTCGACTATGCCTTTGCTTTTTGCCCGCGCACCGTCGCGCTGCGCCAGGGCCAGGTCGTGTTCGATGGGCCGACGCAAGAACTGACCCCGCTCAAACTGCGCGAGCTCTATGGCAGCCAGATCGATGAGTTGATCACCCCTGTCTCACCGGGCTTGGCGCCGGCCGTTCCCGCGCAGTCGCCGAGTTACTCACTGGACGGCTTGCGCGCCGCCTGAATTCCAAACCCCAGTTTCCTTAATACAACCCCGCATCGGAGTCATCATGAATCGCCGCCTTGCCCTGACTTTTTCCTTGCTGGCCGCCGGCCTGCTGACCCAGCCCGTGCTGGCCCAAAGCCCCACCAAGGAACTCAACTTCGGCATCATCTCGACCGAATCGAGCAATAACCTGAAGGCCGCTTGGCAGCCGCTGCTGGATGACATGCAAAAGTCCACCGGCATCAAGATCAATACTTTTTTCGCGCCCGACTATGCCGGCGTGATCGAGGGCATGCGCTTCAACAAGGTGCAACTCGCCTGGATGGGCAACAAGTCGGCGATGGAAGCGGTCGACCGCGCGCAAGGCGAGGTCTTCGCCAAGGTCGTCAATCTGGACGGCTCCCAGGGCTATCACAGTCTGATGATCGTGCACAAGGACAGCCCGCTGCGCAGCCTCGACGATGTGATCAAGGCGCGCGCCGGCTTGAACCTCGGCTTGGGCGACCCGAACTCGACCAGCGGCACCTTGGTGCCGGGCTTCTATGCCTTTGCGCCGAGCAAGGTAGACCCGACGCGCGACTTCAAGCGCACCGTGCGTGCCAACCACGAGACCAACATCCTGGCCGTGGCGGCCAAGCAGGTCGATGTAGCGGCTGTCGCCAGCGACGGTATCGAGCGCATGAAGATAAAGATGCCCGAGAAGGCGGCCGAGCTGCGCGAAGTCTGGCGCTCGCCGCTGATCGCCAGCGACCCGCTGGTTTGGCGCAAGGATGTTGACGCCGATGCGAAAAAGAAGATTGCCGACTTCTTCGCCAGCTATGGCCGTGATCAGCGCGAAAAAGACAATCTGAAGACGCTGACCTATAGCGGCTTTGTGCGCTCCGACAACGCGCAGCTGACCCCCATCCGTCAGCTCGCCCTGGCGGCCGAGCGCGGCAAGATCGAAGCCGACGCGAACCTGAGCGCGGAAGAAAAGAGCCGCAAGCTGCAAGACGTCGAGCGCCGCCTGGATGAGCTGGGCCGCCAGACCGCCAGCGCCAAGTAAATCCGAGTTCAAGGTCTAACAATAAAAATGAGCGCAGCCGTGATCGCCAGCCGGGCCATGCCAGAACCACCCCGCAAGACCTTGACCAGTCTGCTGACCTGGGGTGTGTTGCTCGCCTTGCTGGCCGGCAGTTGGAAGGGGGCCGATATGCGCCCGGCCGAGCTGTGGCGCGACAGCGGCAATATGCTGCAGTTCGCCCGGAGCTTCTTCCCGCCTGATTTGCATGACTGGCGCTATTACCTGCAAGAGCTGGTGATCACGCTGCAAATTGCGCTCTGGGGCACGGCGCTGGCCGTCGTTTGCGCCGCGCCGCTGTCCTTGCTGGCAGCAGCTAACTTGACGCCCTGGTGGGTACGGCAGCCGGTGCGCCGTCTGCTGGATGCTTTTCGTTCGATCAACGAGATGGTGTTCGCGCTGATCTTTGTCGTCGCCGTGGGCCTGGGGCCGTTTGCCGGTGTGCTGGCGCTGTGGGTGCACACGACCGGCATCTTGGCCAAGCTGTTCTCCGAGGCCGTCGAGGCGATCGACCCGCAGCCGGTCGAAGGCATCCGGGCGACCGGGGCCCACCCGCTGGCCGAGATCATCTACGGCGTGATCCCACAGGTCTTGCCGCTGTGGATTTCCTACGCCTTGTATCGGCTGGAGTCGAATGTGCGCTCGGCTTCGGTGGTCGGCATGGTGGGCGCGGGCGGCATCGGCATGGTGCTGTGGGATGTGATGCGCGGTTTTCAGTACCAGCAGACTTGCACGGTGCTGATGATGCTGGTGCTCAGCGTGTCGGTGATCGATGTGTTGTCGGCGCAGGTGCGCAAACGTCTGATTTAAGCGGTGAGTGAAACCTGACGATGAGTGTTGAACAGATCGAACGGCTTTTGCTGGAGAACGCCGAGGTCGTTTATGAAGGCGACCGTGCCGAGCCGGTCAGCAGCTTGGCTCACGCCCTGCAATGCGCGCAGCTGGCCGAATGGGCCGGCGCGCCGGCGCCCCTGGTGGCGGCGGCTTTGTTGCATGACATTGGGCACTTCATTGAAACGGTGGGTATTGCCGATGATATCGACGATGTGCATGAGGCTCGTGCGCAGCCCTTGTTGATGCGGGTCTTTGGCCCGGCGGTGGCGGAGCCGGTGCGCTGGCATGTGGCGGCCAAGCGCTATTTGGTGGCGGTGGATGTCGGCTATGCGGCGCAACTGACCCCCGCCTCGGTGCATTCGCTGGGCTTGCAGGGCGGGGCGATGACGGCGGCTGAAGCAGCGGCCTTCGAGGCCTTGCCGTTTGCGCAGGATGCGATTGCATTGCGGCGTTGGGATGATCAGGCGAAGTTGCCGGGGCAGGTGACGCCGGGCTTGGACTATTACTTGGCCTTGTTGAACGAGTTGCGTTTGGCGTACTAGTTAGGCAATTCGCCGGCAATCACTTCATTGCTCTATCGGCACGATGCCGGGAGTTCGTCCCGGCGGCCGACTCACTTTTCTTGCTTTGCCAAGAAAAGTAAGCAAAAGAAGGCGACCCTGCCGCATGGCCCTGCGGGTCCGCTCGGTGCTCAAATTTGCCGGGCCGCGCCCAACTCGCTGCGCGCCCTAACGGCCGCTACGCTCAGACAAGGGGCGCGAAGTCAGATGTTGAAGTCGCTGCGCGACGCCCGGCAAATTCTCCGCTCCTCGCCCATGCAGAAGGGGTGAACACCCAAGAACACGGCTCGCTGCGCGTCGCCTCGAAGGGTGCTGCGCTGCGCGCTTGCACCTCGCAAGCCGAAATGCAGTGGTGCCTCAGATTCGAACCTCCCGAATGTGCCCATAACTGAAATTCTGATCCATGGTGTCGGAAGTCATGCGCTGCTGACGCTGTATGTGTTTCGCGCCAACCGGTTCTCGAAATCTGTGAAGCTCACCCCGTTTGGTGTTTTCCAGTTGTCGCGGCCATTAATTGAATAACCAACTACCACTGCTGCGGCTTGAGAAGGACTCCGAAATAGCTGGTCTCTTGAAAACTTGAGTTTCGAGCCGCTTCCAATCAAAACGCCTGAGGAGATCAATTGCTCGCGCAACGTGCGGTAACCAACGGAAAGACTGTTCTGAACAGCGGATGCTGCTTCAGAATTTGCGAGGACCACTAGCCCTTCATCTGTTCGTACTGCTGTTGCTATGAGATTGCTAACGCGAAGTTGAAACGTCTGCGTTTGAGATGGCAGCAATGCAAAATTGGCCGACGGTTCGAATATAGGTTGAATGGCAGCTTGTGTCCCTGGCACTACTTCATGGGTTAATGCGATTCCTGCGCGCTCGACCAATGGCTCAAGAACTCGATGGCCTAACACGCCCAGCAATGTTTGAATTCCTCCGATGAATTCCTCCATCGCGTCGCGGTCTGCTCTCGGCAACGAAGGTAGTTGGGGAGACGCCGAATTTTCAATCGCATAACGTCCAGCATGGGTGGCCACAGAAACCAGTCGGGACTCCAGGTAACGGACATGCGCCTTCGTTAAGTTGTCGTCTTTGCTCGTAAATGCGACAAGCTCAGTCCAAAAGTCCTTGCCACTGATGTGTGAACACAGTCGATCAAAAACCACCTCGGCTTCCCCAATATATACAGAGTCTTGCCCAGACTCATCATCTTGGCCGAAGAGGAAATAGATTCCTGGGCGTTTGGCCTCGGTCCACTCCCTGAGCTCCTGGAAGCGAGTTCTGGGGCACGCAATGGCCTGGCCTGTCCAATTGACAATCTCACCGTGACGTAAGCCTGTCACCCCGCCATCAGCGAGATAGATTCGAATGCTTTTGCCTAGCGCCATGGATGACTCACTTTTGACTTTCAACGTGTCGTGTGCCGATTGTTCACGATTTCTTTGTCAGTATTTGAGCATGCAATTGGTTCGGGGCTAGGTCTCAAAAATATAGGCAAGACCTGACCCATATTGCATCTACTTGCGAGGTGCATGCGCGCAGCGCAGCACCCATCGAGGCGACGCGCAGCGAGCCGAGTTCTTTGGAGTGCCCCTTCTGCATGGGCGAGGAGCGGAGAATTTGCCGGGCGTCGCGCAGCGACTTCGAGAACTGACTTCGCGCCCCTTGTCTGAACGGAGCGTAGCGCAGTGAGTTGGGCGCGGCCCGGTAAATTTGAGCACTGAGCGGACCCGCAGGGCCATGCGGCAGGGTCGCCTTCTCTTGCCTCCTTCTCTTGGCGAGACAAGAGAAGGGGGTCGGCCGCCGGGACGAACTCCCGGCATCTCACCGACCATCATGTGTGTCGTGAATAGCCCAGCCGCCTGCGGAAAAACCTGCCAGACGTTATGCCACCCGCCGCCCCCGCACAAACACCTCGCAAACCACCGGCTGCCCCACCACCTCCCGCACCCGCACCAAATCCCCCCGCAGCCCTAAGCCAATTTCCCCACGGTCAGCCAGCCCACAAGCCAAGGCCGGCCTCCGGCTGACGACCGCCAGAGCTTCGGGCAGGCTGAACCCCGCATCGCGCCGCAGCAACCAGGCCGATTGCAACAAGCTGGATGGCACATAGTCGGAGCTCAGCGCATCCAATACACCGGCGCGGGCCAAGTCCAGCGCCGAGACATTGCCCGAGTGCGAGCCGCCGCGCAGTACATTCGGTGCACCCGCCACCGTGCACAGGCCCAGCCTATGCGCATGCTGTGCCGCCGCCAAGGTGGTGGGGAATTCGCTCATGCCCGCACCCAAGGCCCGCGCCTCGTCGACATGGGCAATAGTCGTGTCGTCATGCGTTGCTAATGCTACCGAGTGACGGCGCGCAAAGTCGGCAAACCAGGCCCGATTCGGCTCGGCATGCTCGGCCTGACGTTGTGGCGCAAGGGCGACTTCGCGTTCCCAGACTGCATCGCTCCAGCCCTTCTTGCCGGTGTAATAGGTCTTGGCATGGTCCAGATTGGTCCATTGGCGCTGGCCCGGCGTGTGGTCCATCAGCGAAATCAGGCGCAGACGCGGGTGCTCGGCAAAGGGCTCGAACAGCTCGCGCGCGTTCGGCGCCGGCAGCTCGCAGCGCACATGGATCAGGTGATCGGCCTTCAATACACCGGCCGCCTGCATTTGATCCAACACGTCCAACAAGGCGCTCTGGTCGCGCGCACGAAAGCCATCGCCATACGGGTCGCCGACGCCGATGGCGTCGAGCACGGTGGTGATGCCGACCGAGGCAATCTCGGCGTCATGGGCCATCACGGCACCCAGCATCGGAAAGATGACCTTGGGCCTGGGCATCACGTGCCGCTCAAGATTGTCGGTATGTACCTCGACCAGACCCGGCAGCAGATAGTCACCGCCCAGGTCGATGGCTCCTGCAACCGCGCTGCCGCCCTGGCCGATTTCGGTGATCACGCCATCCTGCACGCGCAGATGGCCACGGATGACTTCTTTGCCCAGCACCAAGAGCGCGTTCGTCAACAACAGATCATTCTTCATACAGGGCTTCTTTCTGGCTGGGCGGCAGCCGGCAGGCTGACGCAGCGCGTGGCGACCGCCTCGCGCACTTCCTCGTCATGGAAGATGCCGACGATGGCGCTGCCGGCGGCCTTGGCGGCGGCAATCATATCGATCACGACGCGCCGGTTCATTGCATCCAGCGAGGCGGTCGGCTCGTCCAGCAAGAGCAGGCGGGCCGGCTGCACAAAGCCGCGCGCGATATTGACGCGCTGTTGCTCGCCGCCCGAGAAGGTGGCCGGCGGTAAGTCCCAGATCGCTTGGGGCAGATTCAGGCGCGCGAACAGCTCGGCCACCTGAGCCCGCGCTGCCTGCTGCGCGGCCCGCCAGCGAGCCTCATCGGCGCGGCCAGATTGCAACTCGGGGTCGGCCTGCAGCAGGCGCTCGGCCACCACATCGAGCGCGCCGACGCGCGGCAGCGCACGCAGGAACTGGCTGACATAGGCCAGCTCGCGCCGGCGCAGCGCCAGCACTTGCTGCGGCTGGGCCTGGGCAAGATCGAGCGGCTCGCTGCCCGGCTGCTCGCCGGCAAACAGGATGCGGCCACTGTCGACGCCGTAGCTGCCGTACAGGCATTTGATCAAGGTGGACTTGCCCTGGCCCGAGGCGCCGACCAGGGCCACGCATTCGCCCGCCCGTACATCCAGCGAGACGCCGTGCAGGACCGGCAGCGCCTGGCCGCTGCGCAGATGCAGGGTGAAATGCTTGCGCACATCTTGCACGCTCAAAACAGGCGTTATTGAATTCGTCATCATCATGGCGCCACCACCGAGGCGACCAGTAGCTGGGTGTAGGGGTGCTGAGGGTCGTCCAGCACGCGGTCGGTGAGTCCCTCTTCAACGATGCGGCCTTCGCGCATCACCAGCGTGCGATGCGCGAGCAGGCGCGCCACGCCCAGGTCATGGGTGACGATCAGCGCGGACAGATGCATGCGCGCGACCAGCAGCCGGATCAGATCCAGCAGCTTGGCCTGCACCGACACATCCAGCCCCGAGGTCGGCTCGTCCATCAGGACCAGGCGCGGCTTGGTGACCAGATTGCGAGCAATTTGAAGGCGCTGGCGCATGCCACCGGAGAAGCCGCGCGGTGAGTCGTCGATGCGCAGCGGGTCAAGCTCGACGCGGCTCATCCAGTCCTCGCCGGTGGCGCGCAGCTGGCTGTAATGGCGCAGGCCGGCGCCCATCAGGCGCTCGCCGATATTGGCGCCGGCGCTGACGTTCATGCGCAGGCCATCGGCCGCATGCTGCTCGACAAAGCCCCATTCGGTGCGGGCCAGCAGGCGGCGTTGGCGCTCGCTGATGCGGTGTACGTCCACCTGCTCACCGGCCGCGCTGCGGTACAGCACCTGGCCGGCAGCGGGTTGCAAGCGCGCAGCGATGCAGTTCAAGAGCGTGCTCTTGCCCGAACCGGACTCGCCCACAATCGCCACCACCTCGCCGGGAAACAGGCTCAGTGAGGCCTCGCTGACCGCCGCGCGGGTTTGCCCGGCGGCATTGAAACGGTGCGTTAGCCCCGTCACTTGCAAAAGAGGTTGAGCGGCGGTCATGGCTTCAACTCAATCTGGAAGCTCTTGCCATGCTGCTCGAAGCCCAGCTTTTCGTAGAAAGCATGGGCCTCGGTGCGGCGCAGATTGGACGACAGCGCGAGCTTGTAGCAACCCGCCGCCGCCGCCAGATCAACAGCGTCTTGCATCAAGGCGCGGCCGACGCCCTGGCCCTGCAGATCGGCCGCGACGCCGACGCTTTCCACCACCGCCGAGGGCGTGCCCTGGTGCGAGAGCATGGGCAGGATGAACAGCGTCAGCGTGCCGACCAAATGCCCAGCCGTTTCGGCCAGGCGCACTCGGGCCAAGGGCAGGGCTTGAATCTGCTGCCAGGCTTGTTCAAGCCGAGCAAGGTCAGCGTTCCCTGGGCCGTCCAGGCCGCTGCTTTGGTACAGCGCCAACAAGGCCGGCAGGTCGCCAATCTGCGCATCACGAATCGTTAAGGGGTGCTCATTCATGGTTGTGCTTTCGCTCCATTTGCGCGGCGCACCAGTCGCTGTCCGAACAGGTCCACAGCGTCATTCCTTCGCTTTGCACGACCTCGTCTAGAAAGCTGGTCGTGCAGCCGCACAGCTCGCAGGCGTGCCCCTGCGGCTTGATCTCAAACGGGTGGTCCTCGAAGTCGAGGCTGCGCACGCTGGTGTAGGGCGGCACCGCATAGAGCCGCTTCTCGCGCCCGGCGCCGAACAGCTGCAGCGCCGGCATCCGGTCCATCTTGGGGTTATCAAAAGCCGGAATCGGACTGGGCGCCATCACATAGCGGCCGTTCACCAGCACGGGGTAGTCGTAAGCCGTCTCGACCCGGCCCCATTGCGCGATGTCCTCGTACAGCTTCACATTCATCAGCCCATATTCCTCGGCCGCGTGCAGGCTCTCGCATTCGGCCCGGTTCGGCTCCAGCCGGTACAAGGGTTCGGGCTGCGGCACCTGGTAGACCAAGACCTGGCCCTCGCGCAGCGGCGTCTCGGGGATGCGGTGGCGAGTCTGGATCAGCGTCGCGTCCACCGTGCGGGTTGTGGTCGCGACGCCGGTCGTGCGGGCGAAGAAGTCGCGGATATTGACGGCGTTGGTGGTGTCGTCGCTGCCCTGGTCGATCACCTTCAAGACATCGTCCTGGCCGATCACGGCGGCCGTGACCTGGATGCCGCCTGTGCCCCAACCATAGGCCAGCGGCATCTCGCGCGAGCCAAACGGCACTTGGTGGCCGGGGATGGCCACCGCCTTCAACAAGGCGCGGCGGATCATCCGCTTGCTTCGCTCGTCGAGATAGGCGAAGTTATAGCCTTCGGCGCTTTGTTGCTTGATGCTTTCGCTCATGGCTGCTCCGCTGCTTGTCTGTCGCTGCGCTCTTGGCGCAGCTGCCGTATCAGTTGCAACTCGGACTCGAAGGTCACGTAATGCGGCAGTTTCAGATGCTGCACAAATCCCGAGGCCTCGACGCTGTCACCTTGCGGCAGCGCGAACTCCTGTTGCTGCGCCGGGCTGCTGACCTGCTCGCCGAACTCATCGGCACGCAGCGCGCGGTCCAGCAGCGACATTGCCATCGCCTTGCGCTCGCCGTGGCCGAACACCAGGCCGTAGCCGCGCGTGAACTGCGGCGGCGCGCCCTCGCTGCCGACAAACTGGTTCAGCATCTGGCATTCGGTCAGCTCGACTTCACCGACCTCGATCTCGAAGTCCAGCTCATCCGGCTGCAGCGACACGGTCACCGCGCCGAAGCGGATGTCGCCGGCAAAAGGGTGCGTAAAAGCGTAACCGCGCTGGGTCGAATAGGCCAGGCCCAAGACCCAGCCCTCGTCGGCGCGCGCCAGCATTTGCAGGCGGCCGCAGCGCGGCAGTGGGTAGCGCGGCGGGTCGCGGGTGATGTCCAGCGGCTCGGGGTCGCCGTCGGGCGGCAGTGCGGGCTCGATCAGGCCTTGGGCGGATAGCGCCTCCAGTGCATTGCTGATCACGCTCTGTGCTTGTTCAGGTGCCTGCTCCGGCTGCACTTGTTGATCCACTGCTGCCGGCGCATCGCCGCGCAGCAAATTGAAATCTAGCAGGCGCTGCGTGTAGTCATAAGTCGGCCCCAGCACTTGGCCCCCGGGCAGGTCTTTGAAAATCGCCGAGATGCGGCGCTGCGGACGCATGGCGTCGCAATTGAGCGGTGCGCTGAAGGCCAGGCGCGGCAAGGTGCTGCGGTAGGCGCGCAGCAAAAAAGCGGCCTCGATCGCGTCGCCCTGCGCCTGCACCAAGGCCAAGGCGGCCAGCTCGGGGTCGTAGAGTGAGGCCTCGGCCATCACCCGCCCGACCAGCAAGCCCATTTGCTCCTGCACCTGCGCCACGCCGATGGCAGGCAGATTCAGGTCGCCCCGGCGTGCGGCGGCGAGCAGATCGCGCGAGGCTTTGATGGCTGACTCACCACCCTTGACGGCGATATACATGGCCTCAGCCCTCCAGAGTGATCAAAGTTGAACGGGGAATCGCGGCCAAGCGCGTGCCGCAGCACAGCAACAGGTCGATGCCGCGCGGAAAGTCCGCCGCCAGCGCCTGGCGCCAGCGCCAGAATTCGGTCGGCAAGCCTTGCACCGCCAGCGTTTGCTGCGTCGCAATGCCCGGCCCGCGCAGCGTCAGCAAGCTCGCGCCGGCCAGCGCCGTTTGCTCATCCAGGCCCTTAACTTCCAGCAAGAGCGTGCCGCCTAGTTGCGGCTGCTCATCGCTGCCCAGCGGCAATGCCTGCCATTGTTGAGCGTCGAGTTGCATCGCCTTGAAGGCCGAGAACTGGGCCTGCTGTGGCTCGGCCAACTTGGCGCCGCAGTGAAATCGAAAATAGGCTTGAGCCGCCTTGCTGTCTAACTCCGCACTCAGATGGAGCGGGCTCTCGGCATCCAGCAGCGTCAACAGGCCCAGCGTCATGGCCAGACCGAAGGTCTCGCTGGGTGCTTGCACACCGCTGTCCACGGCTGCCAGCTCATGTACGCGGCCGGGCAGGGACATCGCGTCGAGCAAATGTCTGAAGACCTGCTGCGCGCCGAACACCGGCTCGGTGAAACCGCGCTTCAGCGTAGCCAGATCATCAATGCCGTCTAAATGAGTGGCTAGCGTCATGGCGCTTTCTCCGCGCTCTCCGCCTGCAAGGTGTAGAACTGCACGCGGCTGGCCGCCGTCTGGCTGGCCTGCTGGGCGCGCCTGGTTTGCGTCAAAGCCCGTAGCGGGGCGATCAATTCGGCCTGCAGGCGCTCAACCCAAGCCGGCTGCTGCAACAAGGCATCGGCCTGCGCGACCCAGCTGGCGCGGTCGACGTCGCGGCCCAGCACATAGCCGACGCCGACGCTGACGCGATCCTCAAGCTGAAAGCGCAAAACGCAGCGGGTCAGCGTGGCCTCGCCCAGATTGAAGCGCTCGCCGCTGTTGCCGGCGCGCGCGCGCAGCATGGCCAGGCCGACCTCCGGCGCGCGCAGCGGCTCAAACTGCAAGCCTGTCATCAAGGGGAAAAGCAATTGCTGCAGACTTTCACGCGGCGCATGGGCCAGTACGGACAGCCATTGTTGGCGCTCGCTCGCGGGCAATTCGGCTGAGGAGTTCATGGTGATGTCATCTAGACGACTTTAAGATGCAGCCAGTATCACAGCGGCCGGTGACAGTTTCTTGACCGATTCAAATCATGTTGAATGAAGAACCTCATTTCTCCTTGCAAGCCGAGCCCCAGGGCACGCGCTGGGAGGCGATCGCCGCAGACCTGCGGGTCGACATCGTGCAAGGCGTTTTCCCTCCCGGCTCGCGACTGCCCAACGAAGCGGCGCTGGCCGAGCGCTTTCAGGTCAATCGCCACACCTTGCGCCATGCGATGCAGAGCCTGGCGCGCGAGGGTTTTGTGCAGGTGCGGCATGGCAGCGGCACTTTTGTGCGCGAACTGGTGCTGGACTACGCCTTGCAGCGCCGCACCCGCATGAGCGAGAACCTGGCCGAGGCCGGCGAGCAAGGCCGGCGCGAGTTGCTGAGCCACAGCGAGGGACTGGCCGGCAGCCTCTGGGCCAATCGTCTGCGCCTCAGCCCGCGCGCGCCGGTGCTGCAAATGAGCACGCGCGCGCTGGTGCGGGGCCGCCCGGTCAGCCTGTGCAGCGCCGCCTATCCGCTGCCACGCCTGGGCGCCATGGCTCAGGCCTTCGCACGCCTGGGCAGCATCACCGCCGCCTTGGCCGAGTTGGGTGTGACTGACTACACGCGAGAACGCAGCGTTATTTCAAGCCGCCTGCCCAGCCAGCAAGAAGCGGATGCGCTGGCCCGCCCGGTCACGCAGCCGGTCTTGGTGGTCGACTACTGCAATGTGGACGCCGCCGGTGTGCCGGTGGAAGCCGGCCGCACCTTGTTTGCCGCCGACGCCGTGCAGCTGACGGTGGGCCCCGATGGCTGGGAGCGTTCATGATGAGTGCTGCCGCAGCTGGATCACGTTATGCCGTCTATTGGGCGCCCGAGCCGCAAAGCGCGCTGGCCCAAGTTGGCGAGCAATGGCTGAGCCAGAATGCGGCCGATGCTCGGGTGGCCGAGCCCGCCTTGTACGGTTTTCACGCCACGCTGAAGCCACCGTTCAGCTTGGCGGCTGCCTATACAGAAGCAGAGTTGCTGGCGCAGGTGAAAGCTTTGGCCCAGCGCCATCCAGCTTTTGACATGCCCAGCTTGCAAGTGGACTGGCTGCACGGGTTTCTTGCCTTGAGACCGAGGCAGCCGATCGCGCCTGCGCATCCGCTGTGGCGTTTGGCCGATGCCTGCGTCACCGAGCTGGATGGTTTTCGTCGGTCCCCCAATGAGGCTGAGCTGCAGAAGCGCCGTGCGGCAGGCTTGGATTCGCAGCAAGAGGCGCTGCTTCTGCGCTGGGGCTACCCGCATGTGCTGCAGCGCTGGCGCTTTCACATGACGCTGACTAACTCTATTTCTGAGCGGCAAGCACAGCCAAGCTCCGCTGCTGAGGCGCTGCAGGCTCGCTTGCGGGCCTTGTTTGCGCCAGCGCTGAAGCAAACGCTGCGCTGCGACTCGATTTGCATCTTTCAGCAAAGTGAAGCCGGCCAGGCATTTCGGCTGAGTCACCGCTTCGGGCTTGGCTAGGCGAGCGGTTGTTTGTGAGCCTTGCGCCCCATAAAATCGGGTCACAGATATAAATTCCAGGAGTTCATTTATGCGCGCGAGTCTCAGCCGCTTAGCCTTGGCCCCATTTTTCGGGGCCTTGCTCACCTCTTGCGCGACCATGTCCCCGGAGGAATGCAAGCTCGCCGACTGGGCGCAGATCGGCCAGCGCGATGGGTCCGAAGGCAAGACACTCGCCCAACTCAATGACCGGGCCGAGGATTGCGCCAAGGTCGGCGTCAGCATCAACACCCAGGTCTATCAACAGGGCCGTGATCTTGGCCTTCGCAGCTACTGCCGCCCGGATAACGCCATACACGTGGGTTTGAGCGGAGGCTATTATTTTGGCGTTTGTCCACCCGAATCTCATGCGGCCTTTCAGCAGGGCTACGAAGCTGCACGCTATGTTTATGGCCTGCGCAGCGAACTGAGCAATCTGGATCAGCGCATCGAAACCCTTGAGCGCCGCCTGCGCGACGTCAACCGAGGTGAAGAAAAGCGCCTGGCGGACGCGACGAGCGATGAGCAGCGCAAGGCCATCCGCAAAGCGATCGACGACGAGCGTCGGGACATTCGCAACGACCTCAGCGAAACGGATCGGCGCCTGCGCCGCAAGCGCGACGAATTGCGCTCGGCCGAGTTTTCTTTGAGCAATTTGCGTTACTGAGAATCGCTGCGCTCAAGCACTCAGCCTGGCGTCTCGCATTGGCATTGATCCCCTGCATCCCCTCCATCCTGGCGAATACTTTTTGGCCTGGATGGAGGGGATGGAAGGGATAGAAGAGCATTTGCTGAGCGGCCACGATCGTTGCCCGTGCCAGCTACTTGCTCAAAGCGCTTGCAGACTTCAGGCGGGTGGGCGCCTTGCCTTGATGCCATCGATCAGCTTCTGTGCAGCTACTTCCGCTTGGGCCTTCTGCGCGTCGGTGGGCGGCGCCATGTTCGTGATTGCCCCGTTTTGGAGAAGTCCCTTGAGGTGAGCCAGGTTGCCCGGTCCAAGGGACGCGTAAACCGCCAAGTAGCTCAGCCGTTCTTCGTCGCTGAAGCCCCAAGCCTTGCCGGAGAGAGCCGTGTTCAAAAGCGTCATGGCGTCGCCCGCCCCCGCGTCGGCACGTATTGCGCCGCCCAACTCGGCTTGCATAGCCGGCTCAAGCGTGCTGAAGTTGACCTGGCCCGCATACACGGCTGCGGCTCCGACGACTTGGCCACGCATGGCTTTCAAAGCCAGGGCGGGCAACAAGGCACGATGTTGCGCGACCACCGTCTGGCAGCGCCGACCCTCTACCCGAGTGTCTTGCAGTTGCTGAGCGATGGCCGCAGCAGCATCTTTGGGGAGCGTTGCGCTGTCCAAGATTAACTGGAAGTGCTGTTCATTCGTGTTGTTGATGGCGCATTGCTGTAGCCAAGTGACCGCCTGCCAGGCAGACTTGGGGTCATCGCCCAGATGAGCTCGGTCGATATGGGGGGCATAACCTTCAGAACCTATGGGGTTTAACTGGTTTGGTGCCTTGACGAAGTCATTGTTCGAAACCGCGCTGGCCGCTAGCGCCAGTGGCAAAGCGATGGGCGAGGATGCGGCAGTTGATGGCAGTGCGACGGGCGCTGTGGTGCTTGTGGTGGCTATGGTGGGTTGCCGATCTTGCGCCGCCGGCCAATAGCTATAGGCGCCGAAGAGTAAGGCGGCGAGGGCGATTGCGCCCATGAACTTGGCAAATGTAGGTGACATGCTCAGTCTGGCTCTATGGATTGCTAAGGCGGGTGGTAATGTCGGCCGCTGCAGGCCTGTACGTTCTGCAGAGCGCTTGGACTGTAGCCGCATTGAGTCACCGAGACGCACGCTGGTAGCGACCAGTTCGCAGCGTCTTTGGCTGCGATCAAATCAGGCTTGGAGCCAACCAAGTCACAGCCAAACCAAGTGCCGCACAAGCGCCCAACAAGGGCAGCACGCCGATCCTGAATCGGAACAGCGCCAGCACGGCGGTCAATGCGATCGATGCCGAGACCCAGTCGAAGTGGCCGCCAAATCCGGTGGGCCACAGCACATGGTAGGCAAAGAACAAGGCCAGATTGACAATCACGCCGACCACCGCCGCTGTGATGGCTGACAGCGGCGCGGTAAAGCCCAGCTTGCCATGGGTGGCCTCGACCAGAGGGCCACCGGCCAGGATGAAGACGAAGGACGGCAAGAAGGTGAAATAGGTGACGACGGTGGCCGCCACCGCGCCCGACCAGAACAGGCTGTCGGGCCCGAATACAGGCTGCAGCCAAGCGCCGACAAAGCCGACAAAAGCGACCACCATGATCAGCGGGCCGGGCGTCGTTTCGCCCAGTGCCAGGCCGTCCATCATCTGCGCGGCGCTCAGCCATTGATGCTGCTCGACGGCACCCTGGTAGACATAGGGCAGCACGGCATAAGCGCCGCCGAAGGTCATCAGCGCGGCCTTGGTGAAGAACCATCCCATCTGCGTCAGCAGGCCTTCAAAACCTTGGGTCAGCAAGAGCCAGCCCATGGCGGCCAGCCAGAGGCTGGCACCGATGGCTAAGACCCGAATCAAGCGGCTGCGGGTGAAGCGCGCATGCGCCGGTGTGGGTGTGTCGTCGTCAATCAGCGCCGGGCCGTAGCCGGCCTTGGCCGCAGCATGGCCGCCTCCGAGCGCGAAGACCTGCGGAGCCCAGCGCGCGCCGGCGCTGCCGATCAAGGCGGCGACCAAGACGATGACGGGGAAGGGTGTGTCGAGCGCAAAGATCGCCACAAATGCTGCAGTCGCGATGCTCCACATCCAGCGGTTTTTCAGCGCGCGGCTGCCGATGCGGTGTGCGGCATGTAGCACCAGCGCGGTGACGGCGGGCTTGAGGCCGTAGAAGATGCCGGCCACGAGGGGCAAGTCACCAAAGCGCATATAGACCCACGCCAGGGCGATCAGGATGAACAGCGAGGGCAGCACGAACAGCGCTCCCGCCACGATGCCTCCTCGCGTGCGGTGCATCAGCCAGCCGATATAGGTGGCGAGTTGCTGCGCCTCGGGGCCTGGCAGCAGCATGCAGTAATTCAGGGCATGCAAAAAGCGTTTCTCGCTGATCCAGCGCCGGCGCTCTACCAACTCGGTGTGCATGATGGCGATCTGCCCGGCCGGGCCGCCGAAGCTGATGAAGCCCAGCTTGAGCCAGAAGGCAAAGGCCTGCCAGAAGCTGACGGGCGAGGGTGGCGTGAGGCGGGCGGTTTCTTGGGTCGTCATACTGCATTTGCAAGTTGCGGCGCAGAGGCGGCGGCCGAGGCGGATCGGCATCATAGTGGCGGGTGCTCTTGCCCGAGATCGACCGAGTTTGACCGAGCTTGCCCGGAGGCCACGCTTGCTTGAGGTCGCCTTTGAGTTTTGCCCTTGGCGCCGCTGCATGGCCAGCGCTTGAAGTTCTATTTGCGCGTCGCCAGCATGCGGCCCGCCAAAGCACTCTGGCGGGCGAGCAAGAATTCCTGCAAGCGCTGCGGGTAGTCGGGTCGCACGGCAGCGATGACCGAGGGCCGTGCGGCCAACTGCCGGCGCCAGCGCTGCAGCTTGGGCAGGCCGGTCCAGAAGCCGAAGTCGGCACTGTCTTCGAATACATCGAAGTAGCGAAATACCGGTCCGAACACCGCATCGACAAGGCTGAAACTGGCTCCTGCGAAGTACGGCCCCTCTCCGAGCTGCGCCTCAAGCTGCTCGAAACGCCGCTTGATCTCGGCTCCACGGGCGGCTAGCGCAGCCTCGTCCGCCGCGTTGTAGAAGCCCGCAATCGTGTTCAGCAAGGCCGAGCCAAACTCCATCCAGGCTCGGTGTTGGGCGCGCAGCAAGGCATTGCTGGGGTGCAGACGGGGCAGGGCGGTCTCCTCCAGGTACTCGCAAATCACCGCCGATTCGAAGATGGCCGCGTCGCCGTCCAGCAGCAGCGGCGTCTTGCCTAAAGGCGAGAGCTTCAAAAACCAATCGGGCTTGTGGGCGAGGTCTATGTCGCGCCGTTCGAAGGCGAGGCCCTTCTCGGCCAAGACGATGGCCACGCGTTGCACATAGGGGCAGAGCAGGTGCGAGACCAGCAGCAAGGGGCCGCTCATTTTGCTACATCCATTGCGTCACCGAAGAAGAAGGCCGGCAACAGCGCCGGGCTGCGCTTGAGTGCGGCGGCGCCGTCACCCAGCAAGTACAGCGCAAGCGACGCGGCCATCAGAAAGACCGGGTACTCCCAGCCGCCGCCGGCGCTGGTGTGAACCCAGCCATTGGGCAGGTGCACCCAGGCCGCCACCGCCATCACCGGCAGCAGCGCCAGTGCAACCTGGCGGGCGTAGAAGCCGAGCAAGAGTGCCATGCCGCCCAGCAACTCGAAGGCAAAAACCGGGTAGGCGAGCCAGCCGGCAAAGCCGATGCTCGCGAAGTATTGCGCGGTGCCGGGCAGTGTGAATACCAGCAGCTTGAGCAGCGCATGCGAGATCCACACGGCGGCCAGGCTGAGGCGCAGGACGGTGATGCCGAGTTGTTGAGAGGCGGCAGATGTATACATGAAGAAACTCCTGGTGGGTAGACAGGGCTTCACTGTAGGATTGCGTTAACGAAATTGGAATATGCGGATAATCAGACAATGATTGCAAAAGCGCAATACAAAATGACACCGGGCGACTTGGCCGTGGTGCTGGCCTTGGTGCGCGGCAGCAGCCTGGCCGGTGCGGGCGAGCGCGTCGGCGCCGATGCCTCGACGGTGTTCCGCTCGCTGCAGCGCATCGAGCGCGGCTTGGGGCGGGCCTTGTTCGAGCGGACGCGTGCCGGCTATATCGCGACCGAGCTGGCAACGCAGCTGGCCGAACATGCCGAACAACTGGAGGCGACGCTGGAGGCCGCACGCTCGGCCGTCGAAACGGCGCCGGCGCAGGTGTCCGGCATGGTGCGCATCAGCAGCACCGACACCATCTTGCACGGCCTGGTGGCACCGGCCTTGCGTAGCTTGCAGCAAGTCCATCCTTTGCTGGGTTTTGACTTGCACACAGGTAACGAGTTGGTCAGCCTGACCCGGCGCGATGCCGACATCGCGGTACGCGCCACCAAGCGTCCGCCCCAGCATCTGGTGGGCAAGCAGATCGGGCCGATCCGGGTCGCGCTCTATGCGGCCAAAGCCAAACAATCCGCCAAGCCGAACTTCAATCTGGCCGATGTCGAAGCCGGCCGGGTCGACTGGATCGCGCCCGACGAGGCGCTGCCCGAGCATCCATCGGTGGTCTGGCGTAGACGAAATTTCCCCAAGGCCCAGCCGCGCTACCGGGTCAGCAGCATCTTGTCGGTGCTGGAATTGGTGGCGCTGGGCATGGGTGTCGGCATCGCGCCGCTGTTCCTGGCCGAAGGGCGCAGCGATGTGGTCCGTTTGACCGAGCCGCTGGACGATTGCGAGACCGAGTTATGGCTGCTGACTCACCCCGAGTCGCGCCATCTGCGCCGCGTGTCCGTCGTCTATGGCCATCTGGCGCAGACCCTGCAGATGCCTTGAGCCAGACCGTTAGCTCAAGCCGTGGGATTCAACTCCGCCAGCAACTCGTAGGAACGCAATCTGGCATGTGCGTCGTGCACCGCGCAGGCAACGATGAATTCGTCCACGCCGGTACGCGCCTGCGTCGCCCGCAGGCCGGCGGCCACCGTGGCGGGCGAGCCGATCAGGGACTCGGCCAACATGCGCGCCACACCGGCCTGCTCTGCTGCCGTCCACAAGCCCGCCATGCTGTCCACCGGGCGCGGCAGCAGGCCGCGCTTGCCGCGTTGCATGCCCAAAAAACGCTGTTGCAGCGAGGTGAATAAATAGGCGGCTTCGGCGTCGCTGGTGGCGGTGATGATGTTGATGCCCATCATGGCGTAGGGCTTGGGATGCTGGACGCTGGGCCGGTACTGGGCGCGGTAGATGTCCAGGGCCTGCATCAGCAGTTCGGGCGCGAAGTGCGAGGCGAAGGCAAAGGGCAGGCCCAGATAGGCGGCGAGCTGCGCGCTGTAAAGGCTGGAGCCGAGCAACCAGATCGGCACCTCGGTGCCTTGGCCCGGAATCGCCCGCACGACCTGACCCTCGCGCTCAGGCGCCAGATAACTCTGCAGCTCGACGACGTCTTCGGGGAAGCGATCTTCGCCCGCGCGGTCCAGGTGGCGGCGCAGTGCGCGCATCGTCGGCCCGTCGGTGCCGGGCGCGCGGCCCAGGCCCAGATCGATGCGGCCGGGGAAGAAGGTCGCCAGGGTGCCGAACTGCTCGGCGATCACCAGGGGCGCATGGTTGGGCAGCATGATGCCGCCTGAGCCGACCCTTATGCTCTGCGTCGCTGCCGCCAATTGGCCGATCACGACCGCCGTGGCCGAGCTGGCGATGCCGTCCATATTGTGGTGCTCGGCCACCCAGAAGCGTTTGTAGCCCAAGTGCTCGGCGTGGCGGGCCAGGGCAATGCTGTTGGCCAGAGCCGCAGCAGCGTTGCTGCCTTCGACGATGGGGGCGAGGTCAAGAATGGACAGCGGAGTCATGCCTGCATCTTACGCAGACTTGCCCGCAATGCCCGTCTTACGGATATCAGTGAGCGCCATGCCATAGTGTCAAGGGCGCCAAGCATGCGGGCCTAGTTCAGGAGAGTCAAGGAATGAAGATTGCCGTATTCAGCGCCAAGCGCTATGACCGAGAGTTTTTAAGCGCGGCCAATGAGAAGGCGCAGGCCGGCCATCAGCTGCACTTTATCGATGCGCCGCTGGATATGGATGCCGTGGCGGTGGCGGCGGGCCACGAGGCTGTCTGCATCTTCGTCAATGACAAGGCCGACGCCGAGGTGCTCAAGGCTTTGGCGCAAGGCGGCACCAGGCTGGTGGCGCTGCGTTGCACCGGCTTCAACAATGTTGATTTGAAAGTGGCAGCCGCCTTGGGGCTCAAGGTCGTGCGGGTGGTGACGTACTCGCCTTATTCGGTGGCCGAGCATGCGGTGGCGCTCTTGCTGGCGATCAACCGCAAGGTGCATCGCGCCTACGCCCGCACGCGGGATTCGAACTTCGCGCTCGACGGCTTGATGGGTTTTGATCTGCACGGCAAGACCGTCGCCGTGGTCGGCACCGGCAAGATAGGCCTGGTGTTCGCGCGCATCATGCTGGGCTTTGGCTGCGAGGTGATCGGCTATGACAAGTTCCCCTCGCAGGCTTTTTTGGATCTTGGCGCCCGCTATGTCGGGGCCGGCGAGATCGGCGCCCGTGCCGACATCATTTCGCTGCACTGCCCCTTGACTCCGGAAACGCAGCACATCATCAATGAGGAGACTTTGGCGCGCATGAAGCGTGGCGCTTTGTTGATCAACACCAGCCGGGGCGGCTTGGTTGATACCGAGGCCGCGATTGAGGCGCTCAAGAGCGGTCAGCTGGGCGGCCTGGGGCTGGACGTTTACGAGCAAGAGGCCGATCTGTTTTTTCGCGATCTGTCCAGCACCATCATTTCCGATGATGTGTTCCAGCGCCTGCTCTCATTCCCTAACGTGATCGTCACCGGGCATCAGGCCTTCTTCACCGAGGAGGCCATCAGCACCATTTGCGAAACCACCATCGACAGCGTGACGCAGTTCGCCACGGGTCAGGCCTTGAGCGATGAGATCAAGATTTAGAACTTGTCCGTAAATAACCGGGGTCGGCTGACGGTCGATTTGAACCCATAGCTGCGTTGCAGATCCTCGCGATACCTACGGGTATCGCTGTGGTCTGCGCCTTGCTCTGCGCTCAAATCGCCTCGTCATCCTCTGACCCGGCTATTTACGGACAAGTTCTTAGCGCCAAGCTAGATCTGCACATGCGCCACCGAGCCGCCGTCCACATACCAGTTGGCGCCGGCTACAAAGCTGGCGGCCGGGCTGCAAACAAAGGCCACAACGCGGGCAATCTCTTGCGGGCTGGCCAGCCGGCCCAGGGGGTTGCGAGCCAGCACCTTTTGGTAGGCCGCAGGATCTTCCAGCCGCACCTTGTCCCACAGCCCGCCCGGCGCCAAGGTGTCACCGGGTGACACCGTGTTGACGCGAATCGAAGGCAGCAGCCGCAGGGCCAGCGACTTCATATAGTGCGCCATTGCCGCCTTGGCGGCGCCATAGGCGGCGGAATGGGGTGCGGCCAGCGAACCGGCTTTGGAGCCGATATAGGTGATGGCAGCGTTCGGCGAATCCTGCAGATAGGCAATCGCCGCTTCGGTCACCGCGACGGTGGCATTGATATCGGTCGCGATCGCGTTAGCCCAGTTGGCGGATAGCGCACTCACATTGGGGATGAAGATGTCAAACGAGGCGAGTTCTGAAAACCATTGCTCGACCCGGGCCGTGTCGGCCACATCAAGTGCCACGCCTTGCACGCGGCCGGGCAAGGCCGCGCAGTCGGCCATTGCGGCATCGACACCGGCCTGAGCGCGCGCGCAGAAGGAGACTCGGCAGCCTTCCTCGGCGAGTGTGCGAACGATGGCTGCACCGATGCCGGATGAGCCGCCGGTGACGACGGCGTGCAGGCCAGCGAGTTTGAGGTCCATGGGGTCTTTCTTTATGCAGTCGGGTTTGAGTGCTGCCGATCCGGTCAGCCCCAAACCAGCGCGCGCAGCATAGCCGGCAATCCTTCACTGCGGGGACCCCAAGCGTGCGGCGCATTCGGCGTAGACTGAACCACACGCGCTTGACCGTCCGCCCGACGGCGGTGTTAGCAGCTGTTTTTAGCCCAGCCCCAGGCCCAAAGCCCCGATGTCCAAACTCCTTGCCCTGTGTCTGAAGATGAGCCTGGCCTTGATGGCCTGCGGGGCTTGGGCAGTCGCTGGGGCGGCAGAGCGCGGCGGGGCCGAAATTCGGATCGGCAGTTCGGCGGCCTTGAGCGGCCCAGCGGCGATCTTGGGTCGGCGCTTTCATGTGGGTGCGGGGGCTGCCTTTGCGCATGGCAATGCGCACGGCGGCTTGCATGGCCAAAAATTGAGCCTTGAGTTGCTTGACGATGCCTATGAGCAGGGCCGGGCCGAGGCCAATACCCAAACCTTGATCGATGACGCGCGCGTGCTGGCCTTGTTCGGCTATATCGGCACGCCGACCAGCTGGGCGGCGCTGCCCGCCGTCAAGCGCAGCCAGATCGCTTTTGTCGGCGCCTACACCGGGGCCGAGATGCTGCGCGAGCCGGCCAACCCCTATGTGTTCAATGTCAGAGCCAGCTATGTTGACGAGGCGAACAAATTGGCCGCAGCGATGCAGGCGGCCGGCGTCAAAAGCATCAATGTGCTCTACCAGGCTGATGTGTTTGGGCGCAGCGGCCTGGAGGCGATCAGGGCCGCGACAAGCCCGCTAGGCATTCAAGTCAAGGCCGTCGCCAGCATCAAGCGCAACAGCGCCGAAGTCGCTGCCGAGGTAAGGCAACTGGTCAAGGACAGCCGCAGCGACGCGATCTTCATGGTCAGCAGCTATGCGACCTGCGCCGCCTTCATCGGTGCGGCGCGCCAGGCGGGCTACGCCGGGCATTTCTATACCCTGTCTTTTGCCGGCCGTGAGCCCTTGTGGAGTGCTTTGGGCAAGCAACTGGGTGGCGTGACGATTGCGCAAGTCGTGCCCGATGCGCAGGACGCATCCATTGCCGTGGTGGCGGCTTATCAAAAGGCGATGCGTGAGGCCGGTGACAAGCACTTTGACTCGATCAGCCTGGAGGGCTATATCGCCGCCACAGTGCTGATGGAGGGGCTGCGCCGCAGCAAGTTGCCGCTGACGCGGGCCTCGCTGTTGGCCGGCATGGCCTCGCTGGGCCGGCTCGACCTGGATGGCTTTGTGCTCAATGATGGGCCGGGCAAGTGCTGTGGCTCGCAGTTTGTCGAGCTCAAGGTCAAGCCCTGAGTACTCTCCCCATCAAGCGGCGCGCCTCAGCGTCAGGTTAAGCCGCTGGCGACCCAGGAGCGGGTGCTCGCCATCGTCCAGCGGCAGCACACCGTGAAAGCGCAGCCGTGAGGGGCCACCCCAGACCAGCACATCGCCGTGGCGCAAGGTCAGCCGAGCGGGTTTGTCGGCCCTGCTCAGGCCGCCGAACAAAAATGTGGCGGGCAGGCCCAGCGAGATCGACACAATTGGTTGGCTGAAATCACGCTCGTCGCGGTCCTGGTGCAGGCTCAGGCGATTGCCGGGCAAATAGCGGTTGATCAAGCAAGCGTCGGCGTCAAAAGATGCATAGCCGGCGCGCGCGGCGGCTTCCCGGGCCAGCCCGGCGATCAGCGGGGGTAGGGCAGGCCAAGTCCGGCCGGACAGCGGGTCCAAGGCCTGATAGCGATAGCCACGCGCATCCGAGACCCAGCCCAGCGGGCCGCAATTGCTCATCGCCACTTGCATCACCTGGCCCCCGGGCGTGTGCAGATGGCGCAGCGGCGCCTCGACCAGCACCGCTTCGACGGCCTCCCGCAAAGCCGCCGCTGCATCCAGGGCAAAGCCGGGCAGCAGCCAGGCGCCGTCGGCGATGGCCAGGTCGGTCTCGAGGGGGAAGAGTTCAGCGTTCATTGCTGCAGGCGGGTGGCTGCCAAGTAGACTGCGTTCAATTCAGGATTTAGCTCGACTTCCATTGTTCCTCAAGCACATCATCCCCAAGGCAGCGCAAGGCGGTTCTTTGCCGGCGGCCAACGGCCAGCTGGGCCAATGCCTGCTCTTGGCCGTATTGCTGCATCTCTGGTTGGTGCTGATGTTGGGCAATGCGACCGGCACCGCAAAGCCCGGTGACGGCGTCTGGGGCCGGCTCAACGTTACCTTGGCCGGCAACAAGGGCGAAACCGGCAAGGCGGCAGCACAGCCCTTGCCCCCTCTGCCCGAAGTTAGCCCCGGGCCGCCCGGCCAGGCCAAGCAGCAGCGTTATGGGGGCAGGGTGCGCCCGCAGGATGACCCGGCCCGGCGCGCCCCCAGGCCGACGACACCGGGTGCGGCCGAAGTCGGTCCTTGGCGCGCCGAGCGTGTGGAGGCGCCCAGCAGTGCCGAAGCGGCCCAGGCGGGCCAAGCTGCCAAAGCTGCTGAAGTCGCAGAGCTGGCGCAAGCTCTGCCCAGCCCTGCGCCGCTGCAGATGGCCGCGCCCGCCGCCCAGCAGGCGTTAACGCGCCTCAAGTCCAAGCCTGTGACCGGATTGGACTCCCCGCCGGTCGCCCCTCATCTCTTGGATCAGCTGCCGCTGCCGCAGGCGCGGGTGAGGGTGATGGAAGCGGCGCCGGTGGTGCCGCTTGCGCGCGCCAAGGCCGAGGCGATTGAACGAGTTGGCCCATTGCCCAGCGCGCCGCGCCCGGCCAGCCGGCTCACGCCAGCCTTGATCGCTGCAACGCCACAGCCCGCCTTGCCGCAGTTCAAACCGGACAGCTTGCCGGCACTAGCGGCACCAGCGGCACCGTCTGAGCCTCCTGCCGCCTCAGCCGCGCCGATTGTTGAGTCAGCCCCGGCTCCCCCAGCTCCTCTAGCTCCCCCAGCCGAGCCCGTCAACAAGCAGATGGCGGCGCCGCCGGCCTTGTTGAGCCGCCAGGAACGCAAGGAGGTGCAAGCCTTGCCGGCCAATTCACCGGCTCAAAATGCGACCCAAACACAGGCAGTCGCGCCATTGGCCGCCATGGCTGCCTCGGCGGTGAGCGTCAGCAATGCGCCGGCCGCCACGCCGAGTTTGGTGTCGGCCGTGCCGAGTCCGGGCACCCCGGAGGCCGGGCCGCGACTGGGTCAAGATGTCGCCACGCCCGCCTCGGCGGCCGCCAAACCGCCGCCCCTGAATCTCAATCTGCCGCGCGCGCGCGGTGGCGAGTTGTCGAGCCGGGGCTCGAGTGGGGTTTTGCAACTGCTGCCCACGCCGCCCGAGCAAAAGTCCAAATTGACGCAGGATATGGAGAAGGCCGCCCGGGAAGACTGTCGCAAAGCTTATGGCGAACAGCTTGGGCTCTTGGCCGTGGTGCCGCTGGCGCTGGATGCGGCCAAGGGCAACAAGGGCTGCCGCTGGTAAAAATACCGACTCTGTGCGGGTGGGCTTTAATTGTGGCGGCGTAGGGGCTTCTACGCTGCAAGGGCGGCAAGTCGCGCGGGCACAATGTGGGCATGACGGCGCACGACGGCTTTGACCCCAATTCGATACTTCAGGATTTCACCGAAATGCTGCGCGAGCGCGACAAGCCGGTGGACCTGTCGATCTCGCAAGAGACCTTGAAAGCCAATAGCGCGCCCAAGGCGGGAGCGGCTGCGCACAAGGCTTCTGCTACCCAGGCCGCGCGCCCCAGTCCGCGTGCCGGCGGGCGGCCGGGCGCGGGGCGCTGGGATATGCATGACGTCACCGATGTTGAAGATTTGCGCGAGCGTCGGTCTGCCCTCGGCGCCCCGCTTGAGCCGGAGCTGCTTGAAGAAGTCGTGCCCGAAACTGCGCCCGAACTTGTGCCGCCAAGCGAAGCCGATGAGCTGCTTGAGCTGGAACGCGAGGCTGCCGCTGCCGCTCTGCAGGCGACCTTGGCCGCCGAGCGACTCGCCGAGCGGCGCCAGGCGCTCGCGGCAGCGCAAGAAGCTGCGGCGCGAGAAGCTATAGCGAAACAAGCCGCTGCTGAGGCTGCAAGAGAAGCGGCGAGAGAAGCAGCGGAAAGAGCGGCCGCCGAGCGCGCCGCACAAGAGCTGGCTGCAATGGAGCGGGCTGCAATAGAGCAAGCTGAAAAAGAGCGAGCCGAAAAAGAGCGAGCAGATAAAGAGCGAGCAGAAAAAGAGCGCCTGGCAGCCGAGCAGGCAGAGCAGGCCCGTTTGGCGGCCGAACAGGCTGAACAAGAGCGAGCCGCTGCCGCTCGCTTGCTGGCTGAACGCTTGGCGGCCGAGCGCTTGGCGGCCGAGCTTCAGGCGGCAAAGCTTGCTGCACAGCAGCGGGCCGCCGAGCAAGAGAAATTGGCCCAGCAGCAACTGCTGGCAGAGCAGGCCCGTGTCGCGGCGGCGGAACGCGAGGCTCGCGAGCAGGCCGCCCGTGCTGCCGCTGAAGCTGCTGCCGAAGCTGCCGCAGAACTAGCCGCCCAAGTCGCAGCCCAGTTGGCCGCTAGGGAGGCCGCTAAAGAGGCCGCTAAACAGGCCGCTAAGGAAGCCAAGATCAAGCAGGCCGCTGAAGCTGCTGCCCGGGCTGCGGCTGTGCGGCAAGCGACCCAGGAACGGGCGAAACAGCTTGCTCAGCAGGCGGCTCAAGCCAAGGCGCTGAAAAAGCAGGCGGAGCTGGAAGCCAAAGCGGCGCGCCAGGCCCAGCTGGCTGCCGAGAAGCAACAGTTGGCGGAACAAAAAGCCGCGGCCCGCGCGGCGGAAGCCGCCGAGAAAGCCGAGAAGCTCAAAAGAGCGCAAGCCAGCAAGCTGACACTTGAGCAAAAGAAAGAAGCGGCGGCCGCTGAGGCCGCCCGAGCAGCGGCGCAGTTGGCTGAGGAAAAAGCCGCCGAGCAAGCCGCAAAGAAGGCCGCCGAGCAAGCCGCTATAGAGGCCGCAGAGCAAAGCAAGCGCGAGCAGGCCCAGCGGCAGTTGGCGCAAGAGTTGGCTGAAAAACAGGCCAGGCAGCAAGCCAAACAAGAGGCCGAGCGCCTGCGGGAAGAACAGGCGGCTCGCGAAAAGGCCGAGGCCGAAGCTGCTGCCGAGGCGCGTGTACAAGCACAGGCCCAGGCCGCAGCACAAGCCAGGCTGGCAGAGCAGGCTGCGCGGCAGGCGGCGGAGAAGTTGGAGCGCGAGCGCTTGGCGGCGCAGCGGCTCGAGGCGGAAAAGTTGCTGGCCGAGCAGCAGGCGCTGCGTGAGCAGGCCGAGGCTGAGGCACGGGCTCAGGCCCTGGCTTTAGCCCAAGCGCAGGCCCAAGCCCAAGCAAAGCTTGATCAGCAAAAGGCGCGCGAGGCCAGCGAGGCAAGGGCAGCCAAGCAGGCGCAGCAGGCCTTGGCGCTGCAAAAGCAGGCCGAGCAGCAGCGGGAAGCGCAGCGACTGCTTGATGAACATGTGCGTGCCGAACAAGCACGTGCCGAACAAGCGCGTGCGAAACAGTTGCTGGCCGAGCAAGAAGCGATGCGCGAGCGGGCCGAGGCCGCGGCGCGCGCACAAGCCTTGGCAGAGGCACAGGCACAGGCACAGGCACAGCAAGAGGCGCAGGCCAAGGCAAAGGCAAAGGCCGACGCTGAGGCTGAAGCTGAGGCCATGCGGCTTGCTCAGGTCAAGCTGGCTGAACAAGCGGCCCGCGAGTTGGCTCTGGAGCGCCAAGCCCAGCAGCAGCGCGAGGCCGCTTTGCAGCAAGCTAGGGCCGAACAACAAGCGCAACACGATCTCGCCGAAGCCGCCGCGCAGGCCCAAGCCCAAGCCCAAGCGCGCGCTGCCGCCCAGGCCCAGGCCATGGCTAAAGCAAAAGCCGAAGCCGCAGCCGCAGCCGCAGCCGCAGCCGCTGCTGAGGCGGCCGCTCAAGCCCAGGCCCTGGCCCAGGCCCAAGCGGAGGCCGAGGCCCAAGCCAAGGCGCGCGCCGAAGCCAAAGCCAAGCTTGAGGCGCAGGCCAAGCTCGATGCGGCGCCGTTTTTGCGGGTGGATTTGCCGCGCAGCGCTGCACGCGCCGATTTGGATTTGTCCAGCATCAACCTGCCCAAGATGGCCGCGCCGGCAAGCAGCCCGGCCGACGCCAATTTGGACTTGGGCGGCTTGTTGGCGCAGGTCGCCGGCACGGCCCGTCAAGCGCCGCAGGAAGCGCCGGCCTGGCAGCCGGGCGCGGCCTTGCGCGAGGCGCTGGATGAGCAGCGCCGGCCGCGCGGTCACGAGGATCTGGATCTGGGGGCCTTGACGGTCGACCCCGCCAAGCTCAAGCCCCGCAAAGGCTAAAGATTAGGTCTGAGCTTGAGCTGGCTGCTCTGCCCGCCAAAGGCCGCGTCGCGCTTGGCCCCACAATGCCAGGCCCAAGACTCAAAGCATGGCCGGCCATTCGCGCGACAGCGACCGATCAGGGATTTCTCGATAGATGACAACAACAATCACCCCGGGGCTGCTGGTCCTGCATGGCAACCGCGCCGAACTGCTCGGCGAGGCGGTGTTCGAGTGGCTGCGGCGTCAGCCTCTGGACCCGCTGGAGGAAGAAATCTTCCTGGTGCAAAGCAATGGCGTGGCCGAGTGGCTGAAGATGACGCTGGCCGAAGCGAGCGGCATCTGCGCCGCCACCCGGGTCGAGTTGCCGGGGCGCTTTTTGTGGCGCTCGTATCGGCAGCTCTTGGGTCGGGAGGCGGTACCGGCGCAGTCGCGGCTGGACAAGCTGCCGCTGACTTGGGGGCTGATGCGTCTCTTGCCCGAGCTGATGGAGCGGCCCGGCTTCGAGCCCTTGGCCGGTTTTTTGCGTCTGGGCGGCATGGAGCGGCGGCTGCAGCTGGCCTCGGCGCTGGCCGATTTGTTCGACCAATACCAGGTCTATCGCAGCGACTGGCTGGCCGCTTGGGGCGCGGGGCAAGATGTGTTGCCGCGCTCGCTCGACGAAGACGCCCGCAGCGCCCAGGCCTTGCCGCCCGACCAGGCTTGGCAGGCGGCGTTGTGGCGCGAGCTGCAAGCGCCGCTGAGTGAAACCGAGCGGGCCAGCTCGCGGCCGCAGCTGCACCAGCGTTTTGTCGCGGCGCTGCAGGACGGTCAAGCGCCGCACGGGGCAAGGGAGAGCCCGCTGGCCCGGCGCGTTATTCTGTTCGGCATGACCCACGTGCCTATGCAGACGCTGCAGGCGCTGGCGGCCCTGTCCGAGCATTGCCAAGTGGTGCTGGCGATCCCCAACCCCTGCCGCTATCACTGGGCCGACATCATGGACGGGCGCGAGTTGTTGCGCGCCGAGAGGCGCCGCCAGCCGCTGCGCCAAGGGCTGGATCTGGCCACCTTGTCCCTTGAAGAAATGCATGCCCACGCTCATCCCTTGCTGGCCAGCTGGGGGCGCCAGGGGCGCGACTTTGTGCGCCAGCTGGACGTGTTTGATGATGTGCTGCAGGCGCAGGAGCGCTTCCAGGTCAGCAAGGTCGATTTGTTTGATGAAGCGCCGGGCAAGAGCTTGTTGGCCCAGGTGCAAGCGCATATCCGCGACCTGACACCGCTGGCCGAGCATCCGCGCCCGGCCTTGGCGCCGGATGACTACTCGATCGTCTTTCACATCGCGCACAGCGCGCAGCGCGAGGTCGAGATCCTGCATGACCAGCTGCTGACCCTGCTGGCGCAGGCGGGGGGCAGCATCACGCCCAGAGACATCGTCGTCATGGTGCCCGATATCGAAGCCTTCGCGCCGGCAATACGCTCGGTGTTTGGGCAGTTCGGTTTTGGCGCGCGCAGCAGCGACAAGCGCTTCATCCCCTATGACATCGCCGATCTGAAGGAGCGTGCCAACAACCCGCTCCTGGTCGCGCTGGAATGGCTGCTGCGCCTGCCGCAGCAGCGCTGCCGCCTGAGTGAGTTGCAGGCCTTGCTGGAGGTGCCGGCGATTGCCGCGCGCTTTGGCCTGGACCTGGACGATTTGCCGCGCCTGAACCAATGGATGGAGGGCGCCGGCATCAGATGGGGCCTGGGCGCTGAGCAGCGCGCCGAGATGGGCTTGGGCGCTTGCGGCGAGCAAAACAGCCTGGTCTTTGGCCTGCGCCGCATCTTGCTGGGCTATGGCAGCGGCGAAGGGCCGGCCTTTCAGGGCATACAGCCCTATGCAGAGGTTGGCGGATTGAGTGCGGGTCTGGCCGGCTCCTTGGCCGATCTGGCTGCTGCACTGGATGCCTGGTGGCAGCTGATCGCTGAGGGCGCTACGCCCGCCGTTTGGGCCGAACGCTGCCGGGCCTTGCTGGCGGACTTTTTTTCGGCCAGCAGCGAGGCCGACAGCCTGGTGTTGGCGGCCGCTGCTGCGGGCCTGAATGCCTGGCTGGAGGTTTGTGCGCTGGCAGGCTTTGAGGAGGCCATCGAGCTGGCCGTGGTGCGCGAAGCCTGGCTGGAGAGCCTGGACGCGCCGACGCTGAATCGCCGCTTCAAGGCCGGCGGCGTGACCTTTTGCAGCTTGATGCCTATGCGCGCCGTGCCCTTCGAGGTGGTCTGCCTCTTGGGCATGAATGACGGCGACTACCCGCGCCGCGCCAGTCGCAGCGATTTCGATCTGATGGGCTTGCCCGGCCTGGCTCGCCCCGGCGACCGCTCGCGCCGCGATGACGACAGGCAGCTGATGCTGGAGGCCTTGCTGTCTGCGCGGGCCAAGCTCTACATCAGCTGGAGCGGCCGCAGCGTGCGCGACAACAGCGAGCAGCCGCCCTCGGTGCTGGTCTCGCAGCTGCGCGACTATCTGCAGGCCGGCTGGCACAAAGATGTGTTGCAGCGCCTGAGCACCGAGCATCCGCTGCAGCCCTTCAGCCGGCGCTATTTCGAAGCCACTCAGCCGGGCTTGTTCACCCATGCCCGTGAATGGCGCGATGCCCATGTGCAGCTGCAGACAGCGGACGGTCTGGAGCCAGCGCCACCGGCGGATGAACGCGCGGAGTCGCCGTCACCCTTGAACGTCAGCAGCCTGGCAGCGTTTTTGAAGAACCCGGTCAAAGCTTTCTTCAAGCAGCGCTTGCTGGTGCAGTTTGACAGCCAGGCACTTGCGGCCGAGGACGATGAGGCCTTTGCCGTTGCCGGGCTGCTGGAATATTCGATGCTGCGCAACTTGCTGGACGAGCTGCTGGTGGGCCTGAACACCGAACAGGATTTGCCCGAGCGGGTGGCGGCCTACACCGCGCGCCTGCGCCGTGCGGGCAATTTACCCATGGCCGAGCAGGGCTTGCGGGTGGAGCGAAAGCTGGTCGCGACCCTGACGCCGATGTTGCAGGCCTGGCTGGCGCTGCAGACCTTGTACCCGCTGGCGGCGCCCAAGGACTTGCTGCGTTTCCCTTTTGATGCGACAGAGGAGGCGACAGAGGACGGGGCAGCTGTTTTTGAGGATTGGTTGGCCGATGTGCGCTGCCAGGAACTGGGCGGGCAGCGCGTCTGGATTGAGCTCACGAGCAGCCGGCTTTGCCTGAACGAGAAGACTCAAGCGGTGCAGCCGGAGCGTTTGCTGGAGGCCTGGGTGCGGCTGCTGGCGGCGAGTGCTTGCGGCGTGACGCTGCGCGGCGTGCTGGTCGGCAAGGACGCGACCGTGACGCTGGAGCCGCTGCCCCACGATCAGGCCCAAGCCTTGCTGAGCGATCTCTTGCTGGCCTGGAGCGAAGGTATGCATGGAGGCATGAATGGTGCCAATGCGCCCTTGCCGCTGGCGCTGAGTACCGGCCTGGCGCTGCTCAGCGGCAAGGGTGATGCAGCCTTGGTCTATGAGGGTGGCTTCCGCAGCGACGGGGAGGGCGAGGAGCCCTGCCTGGCAAGGCTGTTCCCCGACTTTGCGGCGCTCAGCGCCGACGGGCGCTTCGAGGTTCTGGCGCGGCGCTTGTACGAACCTTTTCAGCAATGGGTGAAGAGCTGCGCCAAGCTGGAATTGCATCAGGCGGCGAATCTCTTGGAGGCCGCACAGGCATGAGTGAGAACAACAGCCATCAGCTGCTGGACGCCGGCAGCTTCCCTTTGTGGGGCAGCCGGCTGATCGAGGCCAGCGCCGGTACCGGCAAGACCTGGACCATTGCCGCGCTCTACTTGCGCCTGGTGCTGGGCCATGGCGGTGAAAACGGTTTTGCTCGGCCCCTGTTGCCGGCTGAAATCTTGGTGATGACCTTCACCCGCGCCGCCACGCGCGAGTTGTCGGACCGCATTCGCGCGCGCTTGCTGGAGGCGGCCCAGTGCTTTCGAGGCGAGGCCCAGGTCGCTGCCCATGACGGCTTTTTGCAGGGCTTGCTGGCAGGCTACGCAGACCCGGCCCTGCGCAGCATCGCCGCGCGGCGCTTGAGCCTGGCGGCCGAGAGCATGGATGACGCGGCCGTGCACACCATCGATGCCTGGTGCCAGCGGATGTTGCGCGAGCATGCTTTTGACAGCGGCTGCTTGTTTGATGAAGCGTTGATCGGCGACGAGCAGGCGATGTTGCTGGAAGCGACTCAAGACTATTGGCGCGCCCAGCTCTACCCGCTCGGCGGCCCGGCCTTGGATCACGCGCTGGCGGTCTTCGGCACGGTCGAGGCCTTGAACACAGACGCCCGTGCTCTCTTGGGCGCGGGCCTGCCGGCCGAAGCAGCGCAGCTGGCGCAAGAGCCCTTGGCTGTTTTGATTGAGCGGGTGGCGGGCGAGCGGGCAGACGGGCTGCAGGTCTTGAAGCAGGGCTGGGCCGAACGAGCTGTCGCCATGCAAGACTGGCTGGAGGGGCAGATGGCGGCCGACAAGGCTTGCCCCTTCAATAAATCCAAGCTGAGGCCCAACTTCTATCAGCCCTGGTTGCGGGCGCTGGCGGCGTGGAGCCAGGACGCGGCGATGGAGGAGATAGAGATTTCGGGCGCCGGGCGTGCTCGGCTCACGCCGGGCGGTTTGGCCGAGGCATTGAAGGCCGACGCCGCCTTGCCTGAGCTGCCTGCTGATTTCGCCGCCTTTGAGGCCTTGTTGGCAGCCTTGGAGGCGCTGCCCGCGCTGGCGCCGCCGCTGCGCCTGCATGCGGCCAGCCGTATTGCGCAGCGTCTTGCGGGCTTGAAGGCGGCCGCCGGCCTCTTCGGCTTTGCCGATATGTTGACGCGCTTGGATCAGGCGCTGGACCCCGCGCTAGGCCTCAGCGCCGAGCGCTTGCGCGCGCGCATCTTGGCGCAGTACCCGGTCGCCTTGATCGACGAGTTCCAGGACACTTCGCCCTTGCAGACGCGCATCTTCGACCGCCTCTACCGGATTGAAGAGGAGGCTCGCGGCAGCACCTTGCTGCTGATCGGCGACCCCAAGCAGGCGATTTATGGCTTTCGTGGCGCCGACATTTACAGTTATCTGGACGTGCGCGCCAAGACCGCTGGCCGCCACTATGTGCTGGGCACCAATCACCGCTCCACCGAAGCCTTGGTGGCGGCGGTCAACCAGGTCTTCGAGTTTGCCGAGGCGCGCGCAGGCGAGGGCGCATTCAGGTTCCGCGAGCTTGGCTCCGGGCTCAACCCCTTGCCTTTCGCGGGCGTGGCGGCGCGTGGTCGGGCCGAGCGCTTTGTTGAGGCGGGCGGCACAGTGCCGGCGCTCAGCTGGGTGGTCGACGAGAGCCTGCTCGACGCGGGCAGCAGCCAGCGCCTGTTCGCTGCACGCTGTGCCGAGCAAATGGTGGCTTACTTGAATGACCCCGAGGCCGGTTTTTTTGATGCCGGCAAGGGTGAGTTCAAACGGCTGGCGCCGGCCGATATGGCGGTCCTGGTGCGCACCGGCCGCGAGGCCGCTGCGGTGCGCCGGGAGCTGCGCCGGCGCGGGGTCGCCTCTGTCTATTTGTCGGACAAGGACTCGGTCTTTGCCAGTGCCGAGGCCAGCGATCTTTTGCGCTGCCTACAGGCGGTGGCCGCGCCGCTGGATATGCGTTTGGTGCGCGCTGCGCTCGCGACCCGCTTGCTGGGCTTGAGCCTGGCCGAGCTGAGCGCCCTGGCCGCAGACGACGAAGCCTTCGATGCGCGCAGCGATGAGTTCAAGGCCTTGCAATGCATTTGGCAGACGCAGGGCGTGCTGGCGATGTTGCGCCAGCTCCTGCACCGACTGCAATTGCCGGCGCTGTGGTTAAAGCAAGGCAATGCCGGCAATGCCGGTGCAGGCGGTGAAGGCGGCCAAGGCGAGCGCCGTTTGACCAATTACCTGCATCTGGCCGAATTGCTGCAGGCCGCCAGCGGCCTGCAAAGCGGCGAGGCCGGACTGATCCGCTGGTTGGCGGCGCAGATCGAGCAAAGCGGCCAGCCCGGCGCCAGCGCGGCGGAAGACGCGGTCGTGCGCCTGGAAAGCGACGCCGATTTAGTCAAAGTTGTCACCGTGCACAAGTCCAAGGGCCTGGAGTACCCGCTGGTCTTCCTGCCTTTCGCCAGCAGCTTTCGAGCCGTCAACAAGGCCCGTACCTCCTACGTCAAGCAGCAGGGCGCCGAGGGTCAGCTCTCTTTGCAGCCCAGCGATGAGGAGATCGAGACGGCCGACATCGCCCGGCAGCGCGAAGACTTGCGGCTTTTGTATGTGGCGCTGACACGGGCGCGGCATGCGCTGTGGATAGGCGTCAGCGCGCTCAAGGTCGGGCAGGCCAAGGACTGCATGACTTACCGCAGCGCCATCGGCTATATCTTGGGCGGCGTGCAGCCTTTTGAGGCACAGCAGCTGCCGCTGCTGGCGCGCGAGCTGGCAGGTGCTAACCCGCAAATTGCGCTGTTGCCGGCCGCGCGCGCGCCGTCGCTGGGCCCGACCCTGATGCAGGCACGCGGCGCGCCGCCGCCGCTGCAGGAGGCGACGGCCTATAACGCTGAATTCGAGCGGCGCTGGGGCATTGGTAGCTTCTCGGCCTTGGTGCGGGCCTTGCCCAGCCAGGCCTTGTTGTCGAACGCTGCGGCGCGCATCGATGAGCCGGCCATGCCGCCTATGCCGTCCATGCCGTCCGTGCCCGCCATTCCCGCCGAACTCGGCCTTGCCGCGCCTGAGCTGCCGCTCCCTCAGCCCTGGCACAGTTTCCCGCGCGGCGCGCTGCCGGGTAACTTCTTGCATGATCAGCTGGAATGGCTGGCCGAGGAGGGCTTCCATCGGCTGGCCGAATCGCAGGAGCTGCAAGCTCAGCTGCTGCGTCGCTGCGAGCGCCAGGGCTGGGGCCTGCATGCGCAGGACGTCTTGAGCTGGCTGCTGCAGCTCTGCGCCACGCCGCTGCCCGAGGTCGGTGCGGCCCTGAGCGATCTGCGCCGCCCGCTGCCCGAGATGGAGTTTTGGTTCCCTTCGGATCAGCTGCAGTCGCAAGCATTGGACGCGATCTGCCGCCGGCATTTGCTCGGCGACTTGGCCCGCCCGGCGCTGCCGCAGCGCCAGATGCATGGGCTCTTGATGGGTTTTGCCGACCTGGTGTTCGAGCATCAGGGGCGCTATTTTGTGCTGGACTACAAGTCCAATTTCCTCGGTGCCGGCGACGCCGACTACGAGCCGCCTGCGCTGGCCGCGGCCATGGCCGAACATCGCTATGACCTGCAGGCCGCGCTCTATCTCTTGGCCCTGCATAGGTTGCTGCGCGCCCGCCTGGGGGCAAGCTACGAGCCGCAAAAGCAGCTCGGCGGCGCGGTCTATTTCTTCTTGCGCGGCTTGCAAGCACCCAGCCGGGGCTGCTGCGTGGTGGTGCCGCCGCTGCAGATGCTGGATGAGCTTGATCAGCTGATGCAAGGCCTGCAAGTTCAACAATTTTCGGTCGGGAGCGAGGCATGACGGCCGCCTTGGTAGTTTTGGCAGCATTGAAACAATGGAGTGAGCAGGGCTGGCTGCGCCGGCTGGACGCAGCTTTTGCGCGCTTTGCAGCCGAGCAACAGCCGGACGCGAGGGCTCCGCTGCTCCTGGCGGCCGCCTTGGTCGCGCATATGGAAGGGCGCGGTCACAGCTGTGTGGAGCTTGATCTATTGCTGCAAGACAGCGAGGCACTGCTGGGCTGGAAGGCGGACGCGGCGGGCGCCTTGCGCCAGTTGATGAAGGAGCAGCTGCCGGCCGATCTGCCCAGCTGGCTGGCCGCGCTGCGGGCGAGCCCGCTGGTTTGGGTGGAAAAGGCTGGGGATGACCGCCAAGGCGGGGCCGAACCCTTGGTCCTGAGCGGCTCCAAGCTCTATCTGCGCCGCATGTGGTCTTGCGAGCAAAAGGTCGCCGCGCAGGTGTTGGCGCGGGTGGCCGTGGCGGAAAAGCCCCAGCAGGCGGACGTTCGGCGCTGGCTGGACTTGTTGTTCCCCGAGGCAGCGTCCCAAAGCGAAGTTGAGCCGGCCGACTTTGACTGGCAAAAGCTGGCCTGCGGCCTGGCTTTGAACGGCCGCATGTCGCTGATCACCGGCGGCCCGGGCACCGGCAAGACCTACACCGTCGCGCGCCTGCTTGCGCTGCTGTTTGCCGTGGACCCCGAGCCGCAGCGCCTGCGCGTGGGCCTGGCCGCACCCACCGGCAAGGCGGCGGCGCGCCTCAAACAGGCGATCGACTCGGCGCTGGGCGACTTGCAGACGCAGCTGGGCAGCAACTTGCCGCTGCAGCAGTTGGCGACACAGATCGGCCCGGCGCGGACCTTGCATTCGATGTTGGGCGCACGCCCTGACACGCGCAAATTCAAGGCCGATGCGGCCCACCCGCTGGCGCTGGATGTGTTGATCGTCGACGAAGCTTCGATGATTCATCTGGAGATGATGTCGGCCTTGCTGGAGGCTTTGCCTGCCGGCTGTCGCTTGATTCTGCTGGGCGACAAGGATCAGCTGGCCTCGGTCGAGGCGGGCGCGGTCCTGGGTGACCTTTGCACCGACGCTGAGCTGGGCCGTTACTTGCCCGCAACGGCCGCCTACGCGCAAGCCGTCACCGGGCAGGCTATCGCGCCCGAATACCAGGCGAGCCAAGCTTCCAAGCTGGCCCAGCAAACCGTGATGCTGCGCCGCAGCCACCGTTTCGGCGGGCCGATCGGCCAGTTGGCCTTGGCCGTCAACCGCGGCGACGCCCGCGCGGCGAGCGAGCTGTTGCGCCTCGGCGAGCGCGAAATCTTGCATGAGTTGCAGCCACCCAATTTGGCCGCTCTGCTGCGTCTGGCGGTGCAGGGCCGGCCCGGCGCCGAGGGCGGCTACCGCCGCTATCTGGAGCTGGTCAAACAAGGCCCGGCCCAGCCAGACGCGGCCGGCTTTGAACAATGGGTGGGGCAGATCTTGACGGCCTTCGAGCGCTTTCGTCTCTTGTGTGCGGTGCGCGAGGGGCAGTTCGGCGCCATAGTCCTGAATCAGGCGGTCGAGCAGGCCTTGTCCGAGCAGCGGCTCTTGGTCAAACGCGGTGAATGGTATGAGGGCCGGCCGGTGATGGTGACGCGCAATGATGTCAGCCTGGGCGTCTTCAACGGCGACATCGGCATTGTCTTGCGGCCGCAGCGAGAGTCCGCTGGCGCGGAAGGCTCGGCTCAGCGCCTGCGTGCTTATTTCTCCGACGGCGCCAAGCTGCGCTCGGTGGCGGTGAGCCGGCTGGCCGATGTGGAAACCGCGTTTGCGATGACGGTGCACAAGTCGCAGGGCTCGGAGTTTGAGCACACGGTCTTGGTGTTGCCGACCGAGCCCAGCCGCGTGCTAGCGCGCGAGCTGGTCTACACCGGCATCACCCGCGCCCGCAAGGCCTTTACCCTGGTCAACGGCTGGCCACCGGGTTTCGCCAAGGCGCTGGCGCAGCGCACGCGGCGCGCCAGCGGGCTGTTGGAACGTCTGGCCGGGAGCCGGGAGCAAAGCTGATGATCAAATTTATCCACACCGCCGACATCCACCTGGACAGCCCTTTGTGCGGCCTGGCCAGCTATCAGAACGCTCCGGCGCAGGCGCTGCGCGGCGCCAGCCGAGAGGCCTTCACCAGGCTGGTCGATACGGCCATCGACGAGGCGGTGGACTTTATGGTGATCGCGGGCGACCTTTACGACGGCAACTGGCGCGACTACAACACCGGGCATTTCTTCGTGCGCGAGATGGGCCGGCTGAACCAGGCCGGCATCCCCGTCTATCTGCTCTACGGTAACCACGATGCCGAGAGCGAGATGACGCGGCGCCTGACGCTGCCGGCCAATGTCCATCTGTTCGACAGCCGCAAGGCGATAACGCACAAGATAGACGCCTTGCGGGTCGCGCTGCATGGCCGCAGTTTCAAGGAGGCTGCCACGACCGAGAACCTGGCCCTTGGCTACCCGGCGGCCGTGCCCGGTTGGCTCAATATCGGCGTCTTGCACACGGCGCTGGAAGGCTACGCTGCGCATGCCCGTTATGCGCCTTGTTCTGTCCAGGAGCTGCAGGCCAAGGCTTATGACTATTGGGCGCTCGGCCATGTGCATGAGTATGCGGTGCTGAGCGAGGCGCCCTGGGTGGTTTTCCCCGGCAATCTGCAGGGGCGCCATATCCGCGAGGCCGGGCCGCGCGGTGCGGTCATGGTCACAGCCAGCGAGGCCGGCATTCAAAGCGTGGAGCGGCTGATCGTTGATGTCTTGCGCTGGGAGCGGCTGGAAGTAGAGGTGGGCGGGGCGGCCGATCTGCCGGCAGTGGTCAGCTTGGCGGGCCAGGCGCTGGAGGCTTTGCTGCTCGCGCAAACCGGAGCCTGGCCGCTGGCGGTGCGTGTGACGCTGGTCGGGCGCACGCCGGCGCATGGCGCCTTGTTCGGCCTGGAGGCGCAGTTGCGCGAGGAGGTCTTGGCGCAGGCCGCCGCCCTGAGCGGCGACAGGTTGTGGATAGAAAAACTCAGGATAGAGACCACGCCCGCCCTGGATGCGGCGCAGATCAGCGCGCGCGCCGACGCCATCGCCGACTTGCAAGCGCTGCTGGCCGAGGTGCCGCAAGACGGCGACTTCATGCGCAGCCTGACTGAGGACTTGCAGCAGCTCACCGCCAAGGCGCCGCTGGAATTGATTGAAGCCTTGCCCGAATTCAAGGCCATTCGCGCCGGCGATATGGCGGGCATTGTGGCGGCCGTCACGCCGGCGTTGCTGGCTCAGCTGGCGCAGGCGGAGCAGGGCCAGGCGGGAAGCTAACGAGGGTTTCCGGTGCAGAATGATGTGTGGCTGAGGTCGCCACCGGTTGCCTTTAAGGAGGAGTTATTTCATGCGTCAATTCCATTTAAACTTTCCCAAGTTCTTTTCCTTGACCTTGTGTTTGATGATGGTCGCAGCGCCCTTGCAGGCAGGCGCCGCGAGCAGGGCCGACAGTAAAGCGGCAGTCAAGGAGCAGCTGAGTCATGACGGGCTGGAGCAGCGCAAGTCCAAGGACGCGGATCTGGTTTACGCCCGGCCGGGCGCTTCATTGGCGGGCTATAGCAAGGTGATGCTGGGGCCGGTTGATGTGGCCTTCTCCAAAAACTGGGACCCCAAACGCCCCGGCAGCAATTTCAGGATCACCGCCGAGGAACGCGAGGAAATTCGCTCCGGCGTGGCCAATCTGGTGCGGGATGAATTCGTCAAGGCCTTGCAGGCCAAGGAAGGCTATCAGGTCGTGGACACGGCCGGGCCGGATGTGCTCAAGCTCAAGGTCAGCATCATCGAGCTCTATGTCAACGCCCCCGATGTGGCAACTGCCGCACGGACCAAGACTTATGTCACGTCCGCCGGCGAGATGACGCTTTTTCTGGAGGCCTTTGACTCCGAAACCGGCCAGGTCTTGGCGCGAGTGGTCGACCGTCAGGAGTCGAATATCCGGGGCGGTCAGCTGAGCTGGACCAACCGCGTGATGAATCAGAGCGAGGGTGAATTGATCGCCTCGGGCTGGGCGCGAAAATTGCGCAAAGCACTCGACAAGGCGCATGCCGTCGGTAAACAGTAAAGTAGCGCCCAATTCAATCGCCACAGGAGTGCCAGCATGGCCACACAATCCCCCGCCCAGAAGATCGACATCAAGGCCATTGCCTCGGACAGCGGTGTCGCCGTTGAGGCCTATGACACCTATGACACCGATGAGGAAACGCTGGCCGCAGCACACCGCTTTGCTGCCGGCCTGTTGAACCGGGTTGCCGCAATTTGCGAGCAAAGCCCGGGCAAGACCCTGGATGCGGCCGCCCTGCGCAAGCTGGCGCAGGGCTTGCTGGGCTAAGCGGCGAAGCCAACGCCAAAGGCTCACTGGATCTGGCAGCAGGCTGAGAAATCAGGGCTAACGCCAAGTTTGCTTGTTGTGCCGGCTGCTATAGGATGCCTCTGCCCGCTTGGTGAGCAGAGGAAACGCAAGATGCATTCAAGATCCGTCCGGTGGAGCCGCCTGGCACTGGCCTGTACCTTTTTGCTGGCCGGCGCTGCCGCTGCGCAGCAGGCCAGCAACCCTGTTTTGAGCGCTGCCGCGCCAGCGGCGCCGCCATCCGCACCGCCGACCCAGCCGCAAGACGTGTTGCGGCTGCTGGACCTCTGGCTCGATGCGCAAGTGGCCTACGAACGTGTCCCGGCGCTCTCGGTGGCGCTGCAGCATGGCCCCGAGCTCTTGTGGAAAAAGGGCTACGGCAAGCTCGATGCCGCCGGCAAGCTCCCAGCCGGCACCGACACCATCTACGGCATCTGCTCCATCTCCAAGCTGTTCACCTCGGTGGCGGTGATGCAGTTGTGGGAGCAGGGCAAGTTCTCGCTCGACGATGACATCGGCAAGCTGCTGCCCGGCTTCACGCTGCAGCGAACGGACCCCGACAGCGGCCCCATCAGCGTGCGCAGCCTGCTGACGCATTCGTCCGGCTTGCCGCGCGAGGCCGACTTTGCCTACTGGACTCCGCCCTATTTCAAGTTCCCCACGCGCGAGCAAATGATGCAAGCCTTGGCGGGGCAAAGCAGCTTTATGCGGGCGGCGGATCGCTTCCAGTACAGCAATCTGGGCATGTCCTTGCTGGGTGAGTTGGTCACCCAGTTGTCGGGCATGCCTTACGAGGACTATGTGCAGCGCCATATCCTGGCGCCGCTGCAGTTGGCTGACACGCGCACCGCCTTGCCCACCGAACTGCAGGGCAAGCGGCTGGCCCAAGGTTGGAGTGCGCCGCGTCGTGACGGCGCACGTGAGGCGCTCAAGCCCTATGCCGCAGGCGGCATAACACCGGCGGCCGGGTTCAGCTCCACGGTGGAAGACTTGGCGCGCTTTGCAGCCTGGCAATTCCGCTTGCGCAAGCAGGGCGGCAGCGAGTTGTTGAAGGTGTCCACCTTGCGGGAGATGCAGCGCGTGCAATGGACCAACCCGGATGGCAAGGAGACCTGGGGTCTGGGCTTTGCGGTCTACCGTGATGGCAACCAGACGCTGGCCGGCCACAGCGGTCTGTGCCCTGGCTACCAGTCGAGTCTGGCGCTGGTATTGGAGGATGAACTGGCCGTGGCCGCCATGAGCAATGCCAATGAAACCGAGGACTTTGGCCCCCGCTTTACCAAGCCGATCCGCAAGCTGATGGAGAAGGGCATGAAGCTGCCCGTGGGAAGCGCTGATTTGCTGGCTTATGCCGGCCGCTACAACGCCCAGCCCTGGGCGAGTGAAATGGTGATCGTGCCCTGGGGCGAGCAAATGGCACTGCTGGCTTTGCCCACCCATGACCCGGCGGGCGACATGCAAGTGCTCAAATCAATGGGCAAGGACGAATTTCGCGTGCTGCGTGATGACGGCAGCCTGGGCGAAGCCTTTCGGTTTCGTCGCGATGCCGCAGGGCAGGTGGACGGCGTGGAAAACTGGAGTCAGTTGATGCTGCGCCTGGGCGCATTGCGCTGAATCGCTCTGTTCTCTCGTTCCTTGCGACGAGGCGCAGGCGAGGTCTCAAATTGCTCGCGTAGACCCTTCCGTATCGTGCGGGTAGCGCCGATGAGGAGTCAAAACCGAGCCGCCGCCCGCCTATCGCGGCAAGAGTGGGGGGGAAAGATCAGGCATTGGCTCTTTCTGCTCGAACGCCAGATTCAGGCGGTTGCAATTGGCATTTTGCATTCGTGGTCCAAGGTCGGTGGTGTGCCCAAACCGGGCATTCGCAGCCAAGCTTGAAGCCCAGCGTAAAGCGTTGAGCAGGTGTGCCAACTCTCCCGAGCCAGCAGATCCAAGCACAGTGCCCGGCACGTATTTGTAATTGCGCGAGAAGCCTGCCACCAGCTTCTCCATATGCACCGTCAAGTCCAACGCCGCCTTGTAAATCGGCGGATGTTCGTACCGTGCCATGACTGTGCAAAAAAGAAGATTGGGGGCTAGCGCCACCAACCCCCCTCAAAAGACCCAAAGAGACCGAAGCTTCAAATCCTCAAAGTACTCGCCGCCGACGTGCCAACAGTACGCCAGTCAACCCAATCAAGGTCAAGGCTAGAGTTTGTGGCTCCGGCACCGGGCTAGCCACATCACCATCGCGCACGGCCATGGCATATGCTCCTGTGGAAATAAAGCCAGGGTAACTGTCTTGATGTCCGTTGTAGCCGTTTCCATAGAGGTTGGGGGAAAAAACTCTTTTCCTGTCGTAAGCGCCGGAATCTGGTACGGACGTGCTCGTCCAATACAGATAGGTCTCTAAATGGACGAATCCCCCGACCTTACGCTCCGTGCTCTGAAATGCATTACCCAGACTCACATAGTAAAGCTGCCCCATCTCGCCAGAGGTACAGCTGAAGCCTGTGCATGGTGCGCTGCCATCGCGATTCAATGCGCTGGGAAGCCGCCAATCGTCAAAGCCGCCGACTTGAAGGTTCGCAACCCATTCCATGGCCGAATACCAACTGCTGAGTCCTCCCATGCCGTTGTAAGTACCCTCTGGTGTCCGCCCCCTGACATTGGCATCGGCCAACCAGGTGATGTTGAGGGCCGGGTCATAGAAAGCTTCTGGGCCGTTGTCAACGTTGCCATCTAGGTCACGAGCTTGCAGCCCGACCATGGGACCCGCATGAGCAGCACCCACCAGAGTCAATGTACTCAGGAACACAAGCGCATTCAAAACCTTCAACGTCATAAAGCTATGCATAGATTTTTTCCCTAATAAATCAATTTTCCTGCGCCCAAGCAATTGCCACGGCGAAGATAGGCATGCAGAAATCGCGTTGCAGTGTAGCTACTGGGAAGCTGATCAGTCCCACCCACTTAGGGGGCTTGAGGAATGGAATCTTGCGCGTCTTTCCGCTCGAAGGGCAGCCCCTGCCTTTGTCGATGGCAAGCTTTGGTGGCAACTCCGGGCACGGAGTTGCAACGCACTCAGGGCCCTCGAAATGTCCCGGCCGGCGCCAGGCCGACAGTTCGAACAGGCGCCGCAAAGCTGGCGTTCGGTTCTCCAACCGTTTTGGTCAACGGCGGCTTACTGGCGACGATGCAGCCTCACGGTCCCGGCCAGTTCTTGTCATTCGGATGAGCAAAGTGGGCGCCGGCACGGTGCCCGTAGCAGTCGCTCGATCCGGCGCTCAAACTCACGAAGGGGCGTCATGGCGTTGTGATCCGACATCAGCTCGTCGAATCGGCGAATTCTTGAATCGCCGTGCAGGCCTTGTCGAGCGAGGCCTCGTCCATCGCGTAGGCGATGCGCAGATACGGCCCCAGCCCGAAGGCACTGCCTGGCATGACGGCGACACCTTTCTCGTCCAGCATGGCCAACGCCACATCTTCGTCTGATGTGAGCAGGCGCCCCGCGGCGCTGCGACGCCCGATCAGCCCCTCGCAGGACGCGAAGGCATAGAACGCGCCTGCCGGTTTCGCACAACGCAGACCACGAATGCGATTCAGGCGGGTTGCCACCGCATCGCGTCGGCGCTCGAAGACGGCGCGGGTGCACTCCACGAAATCCTGCGGCCCGGTCAGCGCGGCCAGGGCTGCATGTTGCGAGATGGAACAGGCGCCTGAGGTCTGCTGGCCCTGCAACTTCTCCATGGCTTGCAGCAACCAGGCCGGCCCGGTCGCAAAGCCGATCCGCCAGCCGGTCATGGCATAAGCTTTGGAGACCCCGTTCATCGTCAACGTGCGCTCGCGCATGCGGGGTTCTGCCTGCGCCATCGTGGCGAAGTGTGCGCCGTCGAAGATCAGGTGTTCGTAGATGTCGTCGCTGAGCACCAGCACATGGGGCTGGCACAGCAGCACCTCGGCCAGTGCCTGCAGTTCTTCGGCGGTGTACACGGCGCCGGTAGGGTTAGAAGGCGAATTGAGGATGAGCCAGCGCGTGCGCGGCGTGACTGCATCGGCAAGGGCCTGCGGCGTCAGCTTGAAGCCGCTGGACTCGCTGCAGGCGACGACGACAGCCTTGGCGCCGCACAACTGCACCATCTCCGGGTAGCTGACCCAGTACGGCGCCGGAACGATGACTTCGTCTCCGGCGTTCAGCGTGGCGGCCAGTGCGTTGTAAATCACCTGCTTGCCGCCGCTGCACACCAGCGTGTCCTGCCACCGCGTGTCGATGCCGTTCTCAACGCGGAACTTCGCTGCAATCGCCTCGCGCAAGGCACGCAGGCCGGCCACCTGGGTGTACCTGGTGTGGCCATCGTTGATGGCGTCGATGGCCGCTTGGCGCACATGGGTCGGGGTGTCGAAGTCCGGCTCGCCGGCATTCAGCGAGATCACGGGTGCGCCGGATGCTCTGCGTTCGGCCACGCGGTCGATCATCCGGTACGTTGCTGACGGCTGCGCGGCCGCAAGATGGACATTCAAACGCTGCGTCGTTTCGTTCATACGCTCGCCCGCCATGCCGAAAGCCCGAGCAGATCCACGGTCGTCTCGCCGCGGGCCAGTCGTGCCATGAAGTCAGCTTCCTTCTGTGACCTTGCTTCACCAGCCGCCAGGATGTCGTCGATCCGGGCACTTGGAAGGACGACCACACCATCTTCATCGGCGACCACCATGTCGCCGGCGGCGATCTGAACCCCGGTCATCAGGATCTGCTGGCCGACCGATGGCACGCTCGCCTTGATCGTGCCGCACACGGAAATGCCGCGCGAGAAGACCGGGAAGCGACGGCGCGCCATCGCCGCGACGTCGCGCACGCCGCCGTCAATCACCAGGCCCACGATGCCTGCGGCCTCAGCGGCGACGGTAAGCACCTCGCCCCAATAGCCCGCCAGGAAGTCGTCGGTGGTGACGACGAGCACGCTGCCCCGCGGCGCCCGCTCCACTGCAAGGTGAATGGCGAGGTTATCTCCAGGGGAGCAGCGCACCGGGTAGGCCGGGGCAGCGACCGCAGCGCCAGTCCACACCGGACGGATTGCAGGGTCGAGCGCGCATGGCAGACCGGATGCTTCGTAGAGGGTTGATGCGCCGAGGGCGAGCGCAAGGGCGCTCTGGGATGCGTGGCTCATGCGTTCCTCGTCTGCAGCCGGTGGTAGCCAAGCCGCGCGCGGGCTTCGCCCAGCGTCTGCCCTTGCGCGATCAACTCGCGGATCTGCGATTCCGCGGCCTCAATTCGGTGCGCTTCCCCGGCCACCTCGGCCGCCCTTGCGCGCGGTACGACGACCACGCCGTTGGCGTCGGCCACCACGATGTCCCGGGACACCACGCGCGCCGTGCCGATGGCCACCGGCTGGTTCACTGCAAGCACCTCGACACGTTCCTTGCCTGTGCGCATGAACCGGCCGCGAGTGAATAGCGGATAGCCGTCCCCCAGCGCCTTGGCCACGTCGCGGCAGACGCCGTCGATCACGGTGGCGGCAATGCCACGCAAGCCAGCGTACTGGGTCATGATGTCGCCCCAGACAGTGGCGTCGGTGCGACCATCGTTGTCAATGACGATCACGTCGCCTTCGGCCACGTCGTCGATGAAGTCACCGACCGTGCCAGCGGGCTGACCGCAGCTCACGTATTTGACGGTGAAAGCCGGGCCGACCACGGCGCCACGGTATTCGGTCAGCGGCATGATGCCCAGGCACTGGCCCGGAATGCCGAGCTTGTCCAGTGCATCGGAGACGCCCGGCGTGTCCAAACCCTCGAAGAGGGCGACCAATTCGCGATCTTGTGCGTTCATTTCTCGTGAGTTCATTTCGGGGCTCCCGAGTTGATGGCTTCGAATTCCTTGTCGTGCATGACGTCTTCGACCGAACGACCGGCACGAACGGCCTGGGCCATGCCGTCCTGGCGTCGCGCGATTCGCTCTGCCAGATCCAACACCTCATCGATACGTGATGCTGGGACAAATACCGAGCCGCAGCGGTCGGCGATCACATAGTCCCCTTCCGCCACAGTGACGCCCGCCACGTTGATGGGTTGCCCGGCATTGACTTGCACCACGCGATTGCGTGCGCTGACCATCGTGGCACCTCGCCCGTATATCGGGTATGCAATCTCCTCATTGGCGTCGATGTCGCGGCTGAAGCCGTCGATTACCGTGCCACGGATGCCCTTGACCTTGGCCGCGTTGGCCAGGATGTCACCCCAGCAGGAGACACCGTCGATGCCGCCAGTAATCACCAGGATCCGGTCGCCGGCGGTGATAGCGGCGATCACAGGCGAAATCAGATGCACCGTCGGTGAGCTATCGGTCTTAGGGCCTAGCTGTACGGTGCTGGCACGGCCCACGATGCGGGGGCAATTCCACAGGGGGCGCAGGCCCACGGTGGCGCCGGGCAGGGAGAGGAAGTCAAGCGCGTCCGAGACAGTGGTGGTGTCCAGGCGCTCCAGTCGGGCAAGGAAGTCTGCAGGCATGACGGTGTGACTAAAGTTGATGTCACTACTGTCGGTCGGCGTGATCATTCTGTAAATTCCGATATCAGGATCGTTCTGATATGCCCAACCTATGAATAAACCATGATCAATTTCCGCCTCATGCGTCACCTATGGCTGTTCCTCGCGGTGGCGGAGGAGCAGAACTTTGGCCGCGCCGCCAAGCGTTTGGGTATGTCACAGCCGCCACTGACCGAACAGATACAAGTCCTAGAGCAGGCACTCAAAGCAAAGCTATTCGTGCGTTCGCGCTTGGGGACCCAGCTGACCCCAGTTGGGCAGGCCATCCTGCCAGCGGTGCGCAAATTCCTGCTGCAAATGGAGCAGTTGGAGCTGGCGGTGCAAGAGGCCATTGCAGGTCAGACAGGCATGCTGACCATTGGCGCCATATCTTCAGCCATGTTGGACGTACTACCACCCTTTCTGGAGCGGCTTCGCCAACAGCACCCAAAATTGACCCTTTCGGTTCGTGAGATCGACACCGTCGACGCCATTCCGGCGCTGCTTGCAGGGGATGTGGACTTGGCCTTTGCTCGCTTGGAGGGGGATCTTGGGAGCGATGTGCAAACCTTCACGATGGCGCAGGACCAACTGCTTGTCGCACTGCCTGCCCAGCACCGCCTAGCCCGGCGCCGGCGCATCGCGCTTTCAGATCTTGCTGCGGACTCTTTCGTGATGTTCAGCCGCCGCGTAAGCCCGATCTTCTTCGACCGCATCATTGCGCTGTGCCAGGCCAGCGGCTTCTCGCCGCGCATCCTCCATGAAGTGCGCAGCGTGACCACGCAAGTCGCCTCGGTAGGCTGTGGCCAGGGCATCGCACTAGTTCCGGCGACGCTCAAGCGCATGGCGCCAGACAGCGTGGTGTTTAAGCCCTTAGCCCAGATGGTGGAGGTTGTAACCACCGCCGCGGCATGGAGCTCGAAATCAACCAACCCCGCCTTGTCTTCTGCGCTGGAGATTCTGAAGATCACCCCAACCGTTCCGCGGGCCAGGCGCTCTAGCAGAGTCTAGGCACCTGCCTGAGGCGGTCTCCACAGGTTTGCAGCGTGCGAGACCGGCAGAAACGCGAACTGCCTTGTCGTAGCACCGACAGCCGTTACTCTAGCGCCCCACCGGCGCTCGTGTACCAACGCTGAAAGATGCGCAGGCAAGCGCTGGTGGCCCACTTACAAGTGGCGGCTTATCTGGCAAAAGATATGGCGCGGAGAGGTTCAGCTTTTCGCGCCCCCCCCCATCTGAGCTTGCGGATGACCGCAACAGGGCTATTGCGTGAGTTGATCGAGCCCCGGCGAATAGCCGCTTTGGGCAAAAGAGGAGTCCATCGCTTGCGAAACGGCGTAAACAAGGTTCTGCTCAAGCCCCAGCTGTGCCAGCTTCGCAGCAATCTTTTTTCTTATCCACTCTATCCCCTCCAGCCAGGCTCCGATTTCTTGCTCGTACAAGTCGTTCGGAAATCGTTATTTAGGCGAAGACTAGTGGCGGCTGCACCGGAGGAAATTTTCGGCCAGGATGAAGGGGACGAAAGGGATAAAAGAAAAACGGGCGAGACAGGCATAGGCGAGAGGGTCAGGCTTTGCGTATTGCCTCCAAGCAGCCAAGACCGCCTGGTAGCTCCAGGCACTTTTCAGTCAACCGGTTCAGCTTCCCTCAGTAAGGCCCGCTGGCCAACCAACGCTCCAGCTGCGGCAGCCGGTCATTGCCCCAGAAGCGCTCGCCTTCAACGATGAAGAAGGGCGAGCCGAAAACGCCGCGGGCTTCGGCCATGTCAACCTCGGCCTTCAGGCGCGAGCGGCTGGCCGGGTTGGCGCTGGCTTCGGCGAAGTCTTCGGTGCTCATACCCATCTCGGTGCACAGCGCTTCCAGCACTTCTTCGGAGGCGATGTTCTGGTCGTCGACGAAATAGGCCTTCATGACGCGGCTGGCGAAGTCCCGGCCCCGCTGAGGTTGGCGGTCATGTATCCAGTGAAAAATCCTGGCGGCTTGCTCGGTATGGGCGCCCAGATTGCTGGGGGTGCGGTATTCCACACCGTAAAAAGCGGCCAGCCGTTCGGCATCACGGCGGATGTAGTCGCTGCGCATGATGTTGTTGGGGATGCGGATGCGCTCCAGCGACTGGAAGTTTGCATCCAGCACGATGGCACGCCAAGTCACCGTGCGGCCATGGCGAGCGGCGATCTGGTCGATCTGCTCCGAGGCAATATAGCCATAGGGCGAGGCAAAGTCGAAATAGAAGTCGATGGGCGCTGTCATGGGGATTCACTCCGGTGATTTGGCGCGGATTGTAGGGCGCAAGCAGGGCTTGAGCTTGGCTTACCATCGCCGCCATGTCTGAGCCGCGAAAACAAGCCGAAACCTACCCATGCGCATCCAAGAACTAGACCTGCTTCGCTACGGCAAGTTCACCGATCAGCGCCTGGAGTTCCCTGCCCCCGGCGCTACCCCAGCAGCGCCAATTGCTCGCGATTTTCATTTTGTCGTCGGTGCCAATGAGGCCGGTAAGTCAACCACCCGCAACGCCATCCTCGACCTGCTGTTCGGCATCGAGACGCGCTCCAGCTACGACTTTTTGCATGCCAAGGCCGATATGCGCTTGGGGGCGATCTTGTCGCTGGGTGAGTTGAAGCTGCAATTTGAGCGCAGCAAGGCGCGCAACAAGTCTTTGTTCGACGCGCGGGGTCAGGTCTTGCCCGAGTCGGCCCTGGCGGCCTTCTTGGGGTCCAGCGACCGGAGCTTTTTTGAGCAGATGTTCGGGCTGGACCACGGGCGGCTGGAGGCAGGCGGCAAGGCGATTCTGAGCGCCTCCAACGATTTGGGGCAGATTCTGTTCCAGTCGGCTGCCGGCATCGGCAGTTTGGGCGCGGTGCGCGAGCGGCTCGATGCCGAGGCCGACAAGCTCTGGGCCAAGCGCCGCTCCGGTGAGCGTGCTTATTACGCCGCCAGCGACGATTTGGCCGCGGCCGACCTGGCCTTGAAGGCCGCCACCGTGCGCACCAAAGAATGGTTGGACGCGCGCGCCAAAGTGGCCGAGCTGGAGCAAGCCCGGCAGGCGCTGCGCACCCAGATGCACGGACTGGCCTTGCAGCGCAGCGTGTTTGAGCGTGTACGCCGGGTGGCGCCTAGCCTGCGGCAGATCGCCGCTGCGCAGGCCAGCCTGACGGAGCTGCAGCATGTGGTCTTGCTGCCGGCGGATGCGGCGCTTGTGCTGGGCGAGCTTGAACTGGAGTTGGCCACTGCTGGGCGCACGCAGGAGCTGTTGATGGGCCAGGCGCAGGCGGCGGCGGAGCGGCTCGCGGCGCTGCAGGTGGATGAGGACTTGCTGCGCCAAGAGGGGGAAATCTTGGCGCTGGAGCAGCGCCGCCAGCAGGTGCGCGGCCATGGCCGGGAAATCGAGGCCTGCCGCGCCGAGTTGAGCGGTCACTGGCAGCAGATTGCGGCCCAGCTGCGCCGCCTGGGGTGGCCCGAGCTGGATGAGCAAGCCTTAACGCTGCGCGTGCCGCCGTTGCCGGTGCGCGCCGGCTTTGCCGCTTTGGCCAAGCGTTATGGTCTGCTCGACCTTGCATGCCGCACCGCGCTCAGCGCCGAGGCCGACAAGGCGGCCGAGCTGCAGGCCTTGGCTTTGCAGGCCCAAGGGCAAGGGCAAGGCGGGGTCAAGCTGCCGGCCAGCTTGGGTTTGGCCCTGAGCCGAGCCCGAGCGCTGGGCGACGTGCGCGCCACGCTGGCCCGGGTGGAGCTCAGGCGCCAGCGCGCCGAGCGGGAGCTCTTGAACGCACGCAGCGGTCTGGGCGCCTGGGGCCGGGCCGATCTGGATATGGCGGCGCTGCGCGCGCTGAGCCTGCCCTCCGAGGCGGCGATGCAGCAGCGCTTGCAGCGCCAGCTTGATGCACAAAGCAAGTTGCAGGCTCTGCAGGAGCGGCTCGCCGAGCTGCGGGCCGATGAGTCGGCACTCGAGCTGGAGATCAAGCAATACACCCAGGCCCATCAACCGGTTTCTTCCGCCGATCTGGCGCAGGCGCGCGAACAGCGTAACGCCCAATGGCAGCGCATCAAGCTGGGCGAGGCGGCGCTGCAGCAGGCTGCTCAAGGCTTCGAGGCCAGCATGGCGCAGGCCGACGGTATGGCCGACCAGCGTCACGCCAAAGCGCGCGAGGCCAGCGAGTTGCAGGCCAAATTGGACGCTTTGGCCAGGCTGCGCCAGCAGAGGGAGGCAATGGCGCTGGCGCATGGCCAGCAGGCCGACCTTGCCTCAGCGCTGGCCGCCGAGTGGCAGGCTCTGAGCGAAAGCCTGGGCCTGGGCGGGCTGGCGGCTTTGGACCTGGAAGCCTTGCGGCAGGCGCGTCAGCGCGTGTTGGAAGCGCAGGATCAGTTGGAGGAGGCCGTGCAAGAGCAGCAGGCTGTCAGCCAGCAGGCGGCCGAGGCCTGGGCGGGTTTGGCCGGCGGCTTGCGCGCAGCCCAGATTGCTTTTGACCAGGCCGAGGCGCTGGAGACCCTGATGCTGATGGCCGACCAAGCCATGGGCGCGGCGGCGGCGGCCACGGTGCGCGCCGAGGCTTTGTCGCGGCAAATCGAGCAGGGCCGCCATGCCGCCAGCCAGCTGCTGGACAAGCGGCAGGCTGCACAGGCCGAGTTTGCCCAGTGGCAGCAGGCTTGGGCGCAGGCCTTGCAAGCAATGAGCTTGCCCGAGACGGTGCTGGCGGATGCCGCCGAGCAGGTCTGCGCGTCTTGGTCGGACATCGACGCCGGCTTGCAGCAGATGCGCGATCTGCGCCTGCGGCGGATCGAGCGCATGCAACGCGAGCTGAGCGACTTCGAGCTGGAGTGGCAGGCTTGTGCGCGCAGCTTGAAGCTGGACCTCGGCGGCCCGGTCGATGCGAGCGTGCAGACCTTGCTGAGCCAGTTGGGAGCCGCCCAGCGTGCCCAGGAAGAAGCGCAGCGCCTGCGCCTGGAGCTGGCCGGCCTGCAAAACAAGGCGGATGCGGCCGGGCTGCGGCTGAGCGAAGCTAGGGCGCGTTTACAGCCGCTCTTGCGGCAGGCCGGTGTGAGCGAGCTGGCCGGCCTGCGGGATTGCATCGCGAGTTCTGACCAGCGCCGTGTGGCCGAAGCCGCGCTGCGGGCTGCGCAGAGCGCGCTGGCCGAGGGCGATGATGGGCTCAGCCTCGCTGCGCTCGAGGCCGAGGTAGCGGGCGTGGATGGGACGCAGATCTCGGTGGCTGTGGCCGAGCTGGCGCGCCAGATCGTTGAAGCGCAACAGCAAAGCGAGGGCTTGAGCGCCGAACTCGATAAAGCGCAGACGGCTCTGGGCCTGATTGCGGGGCAGGACGATGCTGCGCGCGCCGAGGGTCAGCGCCAAGACGCGTTGGCCAAGATGGCCAATGCGGCCGAGCGCTATGTCAAGGTCTACACCGCCTCACGCCTGCTGAAATGGGCCATCGATCGTTACCGCGAAACCAAGCAGGGTCCGATGTTGGGGCGGGCCGGCGAAATATTTGCCGCGCTGACCCTGGGCTCGTTTCAGCGCCTCAGCGTTGACTTCGAGGCGCAGCCGCTGAGCCTGCACGGCCTGCGCGCCGATGGCCGGCTGGTCGGCGTGGGCGGCATGAGCGAAGGCACCCGCGACCAGCTGTTTATGGCGCTGCGCTTGGCAGCCTTGGAGCTGCATATCGAGCAAAATCCGGTTCATGCCTTGCCCTTTGTCGCCGATGATTTATTCATCAACTACGACGACACCCGCGCCGAGGCCGCCTTGCGGGCATTGGCTGCGCTGTCAGAGCGTACCCAGGTGATTTTTCTGAGTCACCATGCGCATCTGCTGCCTTTGGTGCGGGCGGTGTTCGGCGAGGCGGTCAATGTGATTCGGCTATGAGCTCGCACCAAGCTTTTCAATCACGTCTTTCGCTTCCTTCAGACCCAGTCCGGTTTGCTCACGGTAGGCCTTGATTGCCGCAATTTTTGCTTTCGGGTCCTTGGCCAGGGCTTTGACTTCATCTGACGGTTCGGCGTACTGGCCCCACTTGATGCCCATATGTGTGAGCAAGGCGTTCAGCTTGGCTTCGCTCTCCCGCAGCCGCGTGTGAATGCCCACCAGCTGGGACAAGGCGATGGCCAGGGCCAGCAGTGTCAGGACGAAGAAAGTGTCGTTGTTCATCCGAGGCTCCAGGGTTCATGCGCGCCGAGCGATGCTAGCAGCCTTGGCCCAGTAGCCTTGTGAGACCAGTGGGCCCAGGCGAGCCCAAGTAGACTCCACCACAGCCATGCAACAAACCCGAATCCTTTTAGAAAAAGCCGCCGATCAAGCCTTGCCAGACTGGGATTTTTTGGCACCGGCTTACCAACTCGGCCAATTTACCAAGGGCGTCGATATTTTTGCGCCCGGCGAGTGGCAGCCCTTCGTCTATGTGCTGCGTGGTGGCTTGGTCAAACTCAGCTATACCAACGCGGAGGGCGAGGAATGGATCAAGTCCTTCATTGGCGAGGGCGACTTCTTTGCCTGCCCCAATGTCTTGGTTGCCGGCCTTAAGACCGACTACGGTGCCGTGGCGCTGGAGGACTGCCAGGTCGAACAAATCGATTACGCCGCGATGAAGCGGTTGATGGCCCTTCACCCGGCCTGGCAGCGGGCGATTTCGCAGCTGCTGCAAAGCCATATCGTGCGCAAGGAGCAGCGCGAGCGCGAACTGCTCACCATGCGCCCCGAAGAGCGTTACCAGTCCTTTTTGCAGACCTATCCGGCCTTGGCCAAGCGCATACAAGTACGGGACATAGCGCATTACCTGGGCGTCACGCCGGAGGCCTTGAGCCGGATCCGTAAGCGCTTGCGGGTTTGATGCAGATCAAGGGCGGAGAAGCCGCGACCTCGCGATTGATTCAGATCATTTGACGCGCAGACGAAGCCGGCGAAGCTGTGGGCTCTTCATCACCTCCCTGTGAATTTTGTGCAGGGCGGTGATGCCGGGCCCTTTTCTTTTCAGTCAGGCTTTCGCCATGCAAACCTCAGTTTCCAGTTCCAGTTCCAGTTCCAGTATCAATCGCACCCAGCTCAAGGCTTATTTGCTGGGCGGCGGCATAGGCTCGATGGCGGCCGCCGCCTTCATGATCCGCGACGCCCAGGTGCCGGGCGCCAACATCACTATCCTGGAGGCGCTGCCCTTGATGGGCGGCAGCCTGGATGGCGCGGGCGACGCCGCAAGCGGCTATTCGCTGCGCGGCGGCCGCATGCTGACCACGGATAACTACGAATGCACCTGGGATCTGTTCAAGACCATCCCCTCGCTAGAGCATGCCGGGCAAAGCGTGTTCGAGGAAACGCTGGCCTTCAATGAAAAGCACCAAGCTCATTCAATGGCGCGCCTGGTCAACCGCCAGCGCGCCAAGATGCCGGTGGAAGCTATGGGTTTCACGATGAGCGACCGGCTTGAGCTGCTCAAGCTCAGCCAAGCCAGCGAGGAGGCGCTGGGCAGCTCGGCCATCACCGACTGGTTGTCGCCGGCCTTCTTTGAGACCGAGTTTTGGTTTATGTGGGCCACCACCTTCGCCTTCCAGCCCTGGCACAGCGCCGTTGAGTTCAAGCGTTATCTGCATCGCTTCATGTTGGAGTTCTCCCGCATTGAAACGCTGGGCGGCGTCAAGCGTACGGTCTACAACCAATATGACTCGCTGGTGCGGCCCTTGCAGGCTTGGTTGCAGGCGCAAGGCGTGCGCTTCATACCGGATTGCAAGGTCACCGATCTGATTCATGCCGAGCAAGACGGCCAGTTTGTGGTGACGGCGATTGAGTGCCAGCGTGCCGGTGCGGCCGAGCGCATCGTCGTCAGGGAAGGGGATCTGGTGTTCTTCCAGAATGGCTCGATGACCGATGCGTCCAGCCTGGGCAGCATGCACAGCGCGCCGCCGGCCTTGAACAAGCACGACAGCGGCGGCTGGCAGCTCTGGGAAAAGCTGGCCCAGGGTCGGCCCGAGTTTGGTAACCCTGCCGCCTTCAACAGCAGCATTGCCGAGTCGATGTGGGCTTCGTTCACGGTGACGCTGAAGGACACGCGGTTCTTCGACAAGATGCAGGCTTTCAGTGGCAACGAGGCCGGCACCGGCGGCCTGGTGACCTTCAAGGACTCCAACTGGCTGATGTCCATCGTGCTGGCGCACCAGCCGCATTTCGCCAATCAGCCGGCCGAGGTGCAGGTGTTCTGGGGCTATGCCTTATTCCCCGACCGGATCGGCAACTTTGTGGCCAAACCGATGGCCGACTGCAGCGGCGCGGAGATCCTGCGTGAGCTCTGCGGCCATTTGCGCTTTGATCTGGACGCGGTGGCCCAGGCCAACTGCATCCCCTGCCGCATGCCCTACATCACCAGCATGTTCATGCCGCGGGCCCACAGCGATCGGCCCTTGCCGGTGCCCAAGAATTCGAAGAACCTGGCCTTCATCAGCCAGTTTGTCGAGATCGCTGACGACGTGGTGTTCACTGTCGAGTATTCCGTGCGTGCCGCTCAAATGGCGGTGTACGAGTTGCTGAACGTGGCCCGCCCGGTGCCGGCCATCACCCCGCATGACAAGTCGGTGAAGACGCAGTTCGAGGCCTTGGTGAAGGCCTTGAAATAGGGCCTGCGGCGGACCGCGCCAACGCAGGTGGCAAGGCCACACTAGGCCTTCATCGGCGCGGGCCGCCCCAGCAAGAATCCCTGCACCTCGTTGCAGCCGAGTTGATTCAGCTGAGCCAACTGGCCGCTGCGCTCGACGCCGGCTGCGCTGACTTGCAGGCCCAGCGCTTGCGCCATCGCGATGATGGAGCCGACCACCTGCTGGGCATGGGGGTCGGTGTCCAGCGCTTCAATCAGGCTGCGGTCGATCTTGAGCTTGTCAAACTGGCCGCGCCACAGATAGGACAGGCTGGCCGGGCCGGAGCCGAAGTCGTCCATCACGATGCCCGTGCCTAAGTGGCTCAGGCCCTCCAAGGTACGGGCCACGGCCTCACGTTGGGGTAGCAGGATGGCCTCGTTGATTTCGAGGTTCAAGCGTAGCGCCGGCAGGCCGCTGGACTTGAGTGCGGCGGTCACGCTCTTGATCAGCTTGCCGTGCAAGAGCTGGCTCGCGGCCAGATTGACCGACACCGTCAGCGGGCTGGGCCAGCGCATCGCTTCGGCGCAGGCCTGCTGCAACACCCAGTCCCCAAAGGCTTCCATCAAGCCGGCGGCGTCGGCCGGTTCAATGAAGGCCTGCGGCAGCAGCGGGCCGAGCTGCGGGTGCTCCCAACGCAGCAGCGCTTCGTAGCCGAGCAGGTGCTCGCCGCCATGGGCAAAGATGGGTTGGTAATCCAGGCTCATCTGCGAGCTGCCTATGGCTGCGCGCAGATCGCTCATCAACTCGCGCTGGCCTTTGAGCTTGTCATCGAGTTGCTCGTCATAGAGGCTCCAGCAGCCGCGTCCTTGGGTCTTGGCGCGGTACATGGCGAGGTCGGCTTTGTGCATCCAGTCTTCGCAATCGACCACCTCGGCGCTGTATTGGGCGATGCCTATGCTGGCGCCGACGCGAGCGGCCTTGCCGGCCAGCATGACCGGCTGGGTCAGCGCATCGATGATGCGCTGGGCCAGCACCTCCAGGTCTTGCGGGCTCGCAATTTGCTGCAGGATGACGGCGAATTCATCGCCCCCTAAGCGTGCCAGGTGATCACCCAGACGCAGCAGTTCGCGCAGGCGCTGGGCGGTGATGCGGATGACTTCGTCGCCATGCGCGTGGCCGAGGCTGTCGTTGACGGCCTTGAAATGATCGAGGTCGAGGTAGAGCACCGCCAGGCCCCGGCTGCCACGCCTCGCTTGGGCGAAGGCGATATTCAGCAGCTCATTGAAGCTGGCCCGGTTGAAGGCGCCGCTCAAGGAATCGTGGCGCGCCATGTACTGCACCTGCGCTTCGATGGCCCGGCGCTCCAGCAGGCGCATCCGCACATGCTCCAACGCAGCCAGCACGCTTTTGGGATGCTGTGGCGAAACCGGGACCGGGCTGTCCAGGTCGCCCTTGGCGATGGATCTGGCGATGCGCCGGGCCAGGCCGGGGTCGCCGCCGAGTTGATGGTCGAGCAAGCGCACCAAGCCTATACCTGCAAGAGCGGTCAGCGCGGTCAGGCCGAGCAGGCCACCGACCAACCAGAGCTCGCCGGCCTTGAGTTCGTCACTGGCTGTTCGCTCGGCGCGGTCCTGGGCGGCCAGCAAGATGGGCTTGAAGGCCTCCATGTCCTTGGCCAGGCGGCCATAAGCGATCAAGGTGGAGTCGTCCTGGGCATCAATCAGGCGCAGCGCCAGCAAGTCGTCGATATGGGTCTTCAACTGCGGCCACTTGAGCGCGGCCTCGGCACTCACCGGGTCACTCTGCGGCAAGGCAGCCAGATCGTCGGACACATGCGTCATGGTCCGGGCAAGCGCTTCACGTGCGCTCTTGGCACCTTGTGAGAGCAGCAGTTCGCCACTCAAGCGCAGCAGCCTTTGGCCGTCCAGCGTCAGATGATGGGCGGCGTTGGAGCGGGCCTGCGCCTCATCCATGCGCTCAAAAGCGGCGCGCGCCAGCAGCAGCATCACCAAAGCCAGCAATGCCAAGCCGGCAGCGCCCCAAACCACCCGTTGGCGCAGCGTCAGACGCTTGGGGCGCGCTGCTGTCTCGTCCTTGCTGAGGGCGGGTCCCTTTGTGCTCAAGGTGTCCATCGCTGATTGGTGGTTGAGGTGCTTGGATTGATTTTGCCGTGGGGCTATTCCTCTTTCGGCAGACCGGCAGCTTCCCAGCCGGCCCAGCCGCTGCGCAGGTAATGCACATTCACATAGCCTCGGCGCTGCGCAAGCACGGCCGCTTTGTAGGACTTCCAGCCGGTCGGTCCATCACTGTAGAACACCAATGCTGTTTGCTTGGTCGGCGGCAGTTTGCCGAAGTCGAAGCTGTCGAGCGAGGCGTCGAAGTTCTCGGCAAACTCACTTTTCTCCTTGTAGAAAACCGAGATTGAGCCGGGTATATGGCCTTTGGCAAAACTCAGTGGGCTGCGCGCGTCGAGAAAAACCGCTTTGCCGCCGAGCAACAGCGCATGCGCCTCTTGCGGGCTGATCACCTTGGCGCCAGCCAAGCGGGTCGGCGTCTGGGGTTTGTCTTGCGCTCGGGCCGGCAAACTGGTGACCAAGGAAGCGGTCAACACTTGGATCATCAAGCCCACGAAAAGTCTGCGATCTTGCATCGGGAACTCCGGCAATGGAACATAGTCAGCGCCCAAGCGCTGACCAAGCCCGGGCCAATATTGCAGCAATATCGGCTTGCGCGTGACCGGCTTGAGACGAAATAGCGACTCTGTTCTTGCGCTGCAGCCTTGTGGGGCTAGGGATGGTGGCTTGGGAATCAGGCCAGCGCGACTCGGTCGCGGCCCAAAGCCTTGGCTTGATAAAGAGCCCGGTCGGCGCGCTGGAAGATGGCGTCACCGTCGTCGCCCGGCTGCCAGACGGCGACTCCAAAGCTGGCGCTGATGGCCGGCTTTGAGGGCTCGGCTGCCGAGCCCACTTGCTGCCTGAGGCGCTCGGCCAGAACCAAGGCGCTGTCTGCGCGGGTATCGGGCAGCAAGGCAATGAACTCTTCGCCGCCGTAGCGAAAGGCCTGATCCTGGGAACGCAGGCCGCCGCGAAGCCGTGCGGCGAAGGTTGCGAGCACTTGGTCGCCGGTGTGATGGCCGAAGCGATCATTGATGCTTTTGAAGAAGTCCAAGTCGATCATCAGCAGCGCGAAGGGCTGTTCTTGTCGCTGTGCTGCACCCAAGGCCGCATCCATCGCTTCATCCAGCGCGCGGCGGTTTGGCAATCCGGTCAGGCCATCGGTCAGCGCTTGCATGCGTACCTCGGCCTCGGCGCGCATCTTGCACATTTGCAAGAAGCCGAGGTTGGTGGCGATGATGTAGATGAAGCCCAACAGGTAAATCGGTTGATTCCATGCCTCGGGGATGCTGAACTGCCCCACATTGATTGCGTCGAGCAGCAACACACCGGCGCGTACGGGCAGCAGCAGAGCCATGGCAAAGTAGAGCAGGGCCACGATGCGCTGCACCCGACGCAACTCCGGCCTGGGGCTTCGCCACAGCGCCAGCGCATTCAGCCACTCCAGGCCGGCGTAAACAAAGCCGTTGAAGATGGTTGGTATGAGTCGATGTTCGCTGGGTGTCAAGCCGCTGGCAACGGTTGCAGCGGCCGTCACCAGGACGAACATCAAGGCCAGTCTTCGAATGGCGATGGGCAGGCCGAGGAACTGCCGAATGGCGGTAAAAAACAAGGCCACGCTGAGGGCACCCAGCGCATTGCCGAGCAAGGTCGACAGCGGCATCGGCCACCAGCTTAAATTGGCCAGCAGCAGGTAGGCCAGGGCCTGGCAGCCCACGGCCCACATCCAAGTCTTCAGCCCATTGCCTTCGTCGGCCGGGCTGCGGGCGACCCAGAGCATGGCGGCAATGGCCGCCATGGCACAGGTCTGGGCGAGAAACAGGGTTCGGATGTCCAAGTGGCTAGCGGCGATGTTCAACAACTGGGTTTGTCATGGGCGGCAGCCAATGTAGCGGCAAACGCTTGCTTGCCTAGCTGGAGTCTTGCCTGTGTGCTTGGCTTTGGTCCAGCTTTTCACGCTTGGCCTCGCGCAATTGCGCCTGCGCGCGCTGTACATCGCCGCTGAGGCGGCTGGCCAGCAGGTCGATCAGGTGAAAACCAAAGGCATGGTCTTGGTAGTAGAGCTGCCGGACGGTGCTGTCATGAATCCGCAGCACGGTGCAAGGCGTGACGCAGCGCACGGTGCTGGTACGAATGCGGTCGGGGGAGAAAAGTGCAATTTCGCCAAAAATGCGGCCGGGCTCCAAGACCTTGCCCAACTCGACCAGTTCCATCTCTCCTTCCACCAATAAAAACAGATGCTCAGCCAAGTCGCCTTTGCTGAACAGGGTTTGGCCGGCCTTGAGCTTTTTGGCCTTCATATAGGGCTTGAGCCAAAGCCCGGCCTGACGGGCGTCGGCCTCCGCGCGGTGGACCCGGCGGGTCAGCTTGCTGACTTCAATCGCGCGGTAAAGGTTGACCGGCAGCAGCACGGCTGCGATGGAAAAGGTGATCGGCGACGGATGCAAGGCGCCGTAAATCATCAAGCCGACATTGCTGCCGGCAGCCAACCAGCGCAGCGGCATCATGGTTCGGGCCAGCGCGCCGGCCATCACCAGCGCGACGGCGATGGCTGCCGCCAAATGCGCCAGCGTTTGTTGTGGCGAAGCCAAGACGTCCCCGAGCCATGCTTGGGCAAACTCAGTCAGCTGTGAAATCGACTCGTTCAAGATGGCGCTCGCTACCCAGGCTGTTACCGTGACCTAGTGCCCAAATTGTGCACTGCAAGATGTCCCAAGGCTATCCAAGGCGGGCGCAACCGTGTCGCGTCCCTTTGTGCTGTTTATAATCTCACCCGACGCCGGTTCAACGGTGTCACCGCCGATTTACCAACTACTTGCGGGCGGGCTATCAAATACGGCTAAAGCGTTGCGGCTCCGAGATGCCCTGGGCCGGCAAACGCCGGTGTCAGGGCACTCGGAGTTATCATTTTTATCATGCAAGGTCTTGCTTCTTTTGATCGTTGGTTGACCCGCCGGGCCGCCTCACTCGCCGCTTCAGAGTCAGCGCAGCACGCCAACCCTAAGTCGACCCAGCCCGTCGCATTGCCGGCCCAGGTTGCATCGGCCTCTCGCCATCTCATCAGCCCTTGGGGCGAAGCCCTCGCGCAGATGCCCAGGCGTGCTTCGGCGGCCCGCATCGTGCGCGCGGCCTATGGCGTGCGCAGCGGTGATTGGCTGGGCTTGCTGGCCGATGAGGCCCAGGCTTGCGGCACCCAGCATGCCTGGCGTTTGGCCCTGTGGCGAGCGTCTGCATCCAGCGAAGCCCAGGCCGCGCCGCAGTGGCTGAGTCCGGTGGTCTTGGCCCGGCCCGGCCAGAGTCCAAACGCCTTGCGCGATGCTGTTTTGGAGCAGGCGCTGCAAGCCTTGTGGCAGCAGGGCTGGCGGCTGCAAGAAGCTTTCTCGCCGGACCTGCACTGAGCGCGGTATGAGCCCTCAAGCGAGCAGCCATCCGCCCCTGACCCAGGAGGAGATGCGCGCGCTGTTGGCGGTGACGCGCGCGCTCGCCGCGCCATTTGATTTGCCGACCATGCTGCAAACGGTGGCGGCCGCTGCGCGCCAAGTGCTGCACGCCCAGCGCAGCTCGATCTGGCTGCTGGACAGCGAGGCGGAGGAGTTGGTGCTCGAAGTTTCAAAGGACTTGTCCCAGGTGCGCTTGGCCTTGGGCGCGGGGCTGGTCGGTGCTTGTGCGCGCGACCGCTGTTTGATCAATGTCCCCGACTGCTACGCCGACCCGCGCTTCAATCCCGAGGTCGACAAGCGCTCGGGATTCCATACCCACTGCAGTTTGACGCTGCCCCTGATTGACCATGCCGGGCAATTGGTGGGGGTGATGCAGGTGCTGAACCGCATGGACGGCGTGTTTGAGGCCGAAGACGAGGGCTTGGCGCAGGCCCTGGCGGCCCAATGTGCGATGGCTTTGAGCCGGGTGCGCATGACGGCAGCGATGCTGGAAGGCGAGCGCATGCGTCAGGAGTTGGAGTTGGCCCGTGCGGTGCAGCTGTCGACGCTGCCGGCGGTGCTGCCGCAGATTCCCGCTTACGACATGCATGGCACTTTTTTGCCGGCCTCCTTGACCGGCGGCGATACCTATGACATCGCCTTGATCGAGCAAGGCCTGCTCTTGGTCCTGGGCGATGCCACCGGGCACGGCATCGCGCCGGCCTTGTCGGTGACGCAGATGCATGCCATGTTGCGCATGGCCTTCTCTTTCGGGGCGGACCTGGAGACGGCGTTTCGCAAGGTCAATGATCAATTGGCCGCCACCTTGGCGGACAGCCGTTTTGTCACCGCCTTTATCGGCTTGCTGGACACGGACAAACATTGTTTGCGTTTCCTGAGTGGCGGGCAGGGCCCTATTCTTCATTTTCAGGCGGCCACAGGGGCTTGCGTCAGCTACAAAGCCACCAGCTTCCCAATGGGTGCGATGCCGATCACGAACTTGCGCCCGCCGGTGCAGATCGAATTCGCGCCGGGCGATATCTTGTGCCTGCTGACCGACGGTATTTATGAATACGAGGCGCCTGATGCAGAGCAGTTCGGGCGCGGGCGGGTCGAGCGATTGCTGGCACAGCATTGCGACGCATCGGCAGAACAACTATCGGCGCTGATCTTGGCCGCGGTGCGGGAGTTTGCTCGCGGCGCGCCGCAAGAAGACGACATCACAATGCTGCTCTTGAAACGCGCCGCAGCGCAGCGTCACTGATTTGTCATGTGTTTGAGCTAGGCTCGCTGGCAAGCGGCCAACCGGGCGTGTGCAAGCTGCTCAGGCCCAAGGCCTGGGCCGAGCTAACAAGGAATGACCATGGAACTTGAAGTTACTGAAATTGACGCGGCGACGCATTGCGTGCGCTTGCAAGGCCGCTTGGACGCTGCGGGCGCGGATCAAATCGGCGTTCGATTCACCGCCTCGACTGCCGCTGCCGGCCAACATGCCTTGGTGGATTTGGCCGGCGTGCCCTTCATCGCTTCGATGGGCATTCGCCTCTTGATCTCCAGCGCCCGCGCTCTGCATGCCAAGGGTGGCAAGATGGTCTTGTTCGGGGCCCAGGAACTGGTGCAAGACGTGTTGGAGCAAGCGGCGGTGGATCAGATCATTCCCTTGGTGGCGACCCAGCAGCAAGCGGTTGACTCTTTGCTGGCTTGAGTTGCTCTGCTCAAATGTTGAGCCTGTCTCTGCCGAACAAGCTGGAGTCTCTTGAGACTGCCCGGTCGGCCTTGCTGGCCTATCTGGCCCCGCAGGCGTTGAATGCCAAGGTCTTGTTCAACTTGGAACTGGTGCTGGAGGAGAGTCTGATGAACGCGTCCTTGCACGCGTTCAAGGACGCCGGCCTGCATCTGATCGAGTTCAGCGCTTGGTGTGACGACGAGGCGGTCTACCTTCGGTTTGAAGACGAGGGCCTGGCTTTTGATCCCACCCAGGCCGCCGAGCCCGTCTTGCCCCAGTCGATTGCCGAGGCTGCGCCCGGTGGTTTGGGGCTGATGCTGGTTCGCAAGCGGGCTTTATCGGTGAGCTATTCGCGGACCGAGGGACGCAATCGCTTGACGATAGCGCTGGCCCGGCGCTGAGCGCCTCTTCATTGTGTGGCTCATTGCGCGGCTCATTGCGCAGTTATAGCAAGCTGGTGATCTTCACCGAGGAGCCCAGGCTTTCGACCTGCACATTGTCGGCCAGGCTGCGCGCCAGTTTGATCATGTGTTCGTTATTGGCCAAGACCTCGGCGACGAAGCCCCGCACGCCGCGCGCCTTGGCATGTTCACTCATGCGTTGCTGAAGCAGGGCACCCAGGCCTTGGCCTTGCCAGTCGGGGTGAACCATGAAGGCGGTCTCGGCCAAATTGGTGCCGGGGTCGACCATATACATCGCGTGCGCAATGATCTTGGGGTTCTCGCGTGTGCCGACGCAAGCCACCAGGCCGACCTCGGTTTGTGAATTCAGATTGCACAGGCGTTGCACATCGCGGTTGGACAGCCCGCGCAGACGGCGGAAAAACCGCGTGTAGATGTCATGTTCGGGCAGCTGATGGAAGAGGCTACGAATGCCTTCGCCGTCGCTGGGGCAGGCCGGACGCAGCAAGACCGGGCGCTTGTCCTTGAGCTGCAGCTGACGCTCTTCTTCGACGGCATAGGCTTGCAAATTACGCAAGCTCTGCTCGCCCGACACATAGCCCAGCGCCTGGGCTTGTTCGAACAGCCCCGGGCGCGCGCTCGGGTGAGCAATCTGAATCATCGCCACCGCCCGCTCGCGGATCGACTTGCCGAACAGATAGGCGATGCCGTACTCGGTGATCACGTAATGCACGTCGCTGCGCGGTATGGCCACTCCTTCGCCGGCCAGCAGGGCAGGGCGGATGCGGGAGCTGAGGCCGTCTTCCTCGGTCGAGGCCAGGCAGATGATGGCCTTGCCGCCGGGCGAGCGCGATGCACCCTGCAAGAACTCGGACTGAGCGGCCACGCCGCTGTAGAAGTCGCCCTGATATTGGTCGACGCAGACTTGGCCCGTCAGGTCCACGGCAAAGGCCTGCGTCACCGACACCAGCTTGTGGTGCGAGCCCAGCGTCCAGGCATCGCAGACGGCCTCGATGGGCTGGAAGGAAAACATCGGGTTGCGATCGATCAGATCGTAGAGCCGACGCGTGCCCATCGCAAAGCTGCTGACGATCTTGCCGCGCTGATTGCTTTTGCGCTGGCCGGTCAGAATGCCGCGCTCCAGCAGCGGGATGATGGCGTCGGTGATGACGTCGGAATGGATGCCCAGGTCTTGGCGGTCGGTCAAATACTTGAGTGCTTCATTGCTGAAGCGACCCATACCGATCTGCAGCGTCGAGCCGTCATCGATGATGCTGCTGATGTAACGCGCTATCTTCTCGACCACCTCGGTCTGCTGGGCCGGGTGGGTGTACTCGATCACCGGCGTGTCCACCGGCACCAGCCAATCGATCTCACCCACATGCAGGGTGGAGTCGCCCATGCTGCGCGGCATATGCGGGTTCACCTCGGCAATCACCAAACGGGCCTTGGCCACGGCGGCTGGGGCGATGTCGACCGAGACCCCCAAGGACACATAGCCGAATTCATCGGGCATGGAGACCTGTATCAGCGCCACGTCGAGCGGAATACGCCCGATCGCGATCAGCTGCGGCACGCGCGCGATCGAGATCGGTACATAGTCGGCCAGGCCCAGCTTGACCGCGCGGCGCAAGTCTTGGCCGACGAAGAAGCAGCGGTGCTGGTATTTGGTTTGCGGCTGGCCATTGGCGCCTTGTTGCACGGCTTGGTCGGTCAGAAAGTGCAGCAGCTCGACATCTTGCGGGGCCGGCGAGAGCGCTTCCAGCGCGGCGACCAGCGCGCGCGGCGTTGCGCACGCGGTGCCCACAAAAACATGGTCACCGGGCTTGATCTGGGCGGCAGCCATTTGCGCGCTGCAGATTTTCTCGGCACATAAAGCCAGACGCGGATCCACGGCCGGCCCACTGCCATCATCATCAGGCTTGGCCTCGGCGCTCGCAAAGCGGCCCTTCCAGGCCTGCGTCAAGCGGTTCAACAGGCCGGCGGCGCCGTTGTTTGGGGATGCGGATTCAAGCGGCTTGTTCATGGGCACCAACTCCGGCTTCAAGCTATTTTTTAGGTGTTTGGGCGTCCAGCACTTCGCAGGCATGTTGGTAGCCAAGCTGGACCAATTCGTCGAAACGACTCCACTGCAACATGCCGATGCGCTGCAAGGGCGGGTTGAAATAGAGATCGATCAACTTACGCACCTCGCGCTGCCTGGAGGTGCTGTAGAGCACAGTGACGTTCATCAGCAGCGCCGACAGCGCGGGCAGTTTGTAGCGGCGTTTGGAACGCGGGCGCAGGCTGTCGCGCAAGAGGGCCAGGCTGCCGGGCACTTCGTCGAATTCAAAGCGGCGCGGCTTGTTGGAGCCCAGGTCCACGCCAATAACCCGACCTATGCCCCAGCGGCCGCGCATCACATCGGCGGGTAAGTTGTTGAAGGTGCCGCCGTCGCAAAGCAGGTCGCCGCCCAGCACGACGGGCGGCAATGCACCGGGAATCGCCACGCTGGCCAGCAAGGACTTCAGCAGCGAGCCCTGAGCCAGCAGCTGCTCGCGCGCCTGCGAGTAGTTGGTCGCGATGCAAAAGAAGTTCTTCCACAAGTCTTCGATTTGCGCGTCGTGACCGGTCAGCTCGGTGATTGAGCCGGCCACCACGCGGCGCAGGCGCCGTCCGCGGATCAAGGAAATCATCGGCAACCAATTGAAGTCGCCGGTTGGATTGGTGGCAAAGGCCTTTTGAGCGGCGAGCGTGACCGCGTCGATGGAACGGTCAGTGCCGACCAAGGCGGCCATCACCGCGCCGATGCTGGTGCCGCCCACCAGGTCGATCTCGATGCCGCGTTCGGTCAGCGCGCGGTAGATGCCGATATGGGCCAGACCGCGCGCGCCGCCGCCGGCCAGCACCAGGCCAACGCCGTTGCGACTGACCAAGCGCGCCAAGCGTGTCAAATCGCGCGGCAGTTGCGGGCGAATATGCACATGGCCGGCCAGCGGCCTTCGAGCCAGCCAAGCCTGTGTGCCCTGCGGAGACAGGCGATCCTGGGGGTGCAGCAAGACCAAGATCTCGGTCGCATCGGTGCGCGGCGGGCGGCTGATCAGGCATTGGGTTTCGATGAGGTGCAGCTGCGCGGGCTGATCGGCATCGGCCAGCAGCAGCAATTCATCGCTATGCCTGCAGCAACGCTCGGTCCAGGGTGTGGGGCCGTCGTCGCCGATCAGGATGACGAAATCATGATCGGATTCGATGTGGTCCAGATGGACCGCGATGCGGCGAGTGGCCTCGGTGTCGGCGCGCGGGCGCTCACAGATGGCGGGGTCGCCCAAGGTGAGTCCTATGCTCGCAGCGGACACCGTGGCGACGCGCCCGAAGCCGCCGAGCTGCTGGGCGAGCTGAGCGGCAAAACTGGCGTGATCAAGGCCAGCGCTGACGGGCAGTACGCCAATCGTGACCGGCTTATCGGGCAGCGAGCGCGCACCTTCGGTCTTCAGCCTGACGATGATTTGCCGCGTTAGTGCGATCGAAACCTGTCCACTGATCGCCAGCAATTGTTTGAAGCGCTCCTTGCCCAGCCGCACCAGCACCGAGTCGCGGATGGCCACCAAGGTGGCGGAACGAGGCTCGTCGGTGAACAGACTCATCTCGCCGACGATCTGACCACGGCCGATCTCGCGCACTGCTCGGGTCTCACCAAATTCATTGCTGATATAGGTGCGCAGACGCCCGCTGAGCAGCAGATACATGGCGTCGCCGGCGTCACCTTGATTCATCAAGGCCTGGCCGGCGGATACTTCCACCCATTCCAGGTGTTGCAGCAGCAACTCAATGGCTTGCGGTTCGATCTCGCCCAGCAATGCGGCCAGGTGCTGGCGCAGTAGTGCTTCTAGGTGTTGTGGGTGTGCGGCAGAGGCTTCGGGCATGGCAAGCGCGGATAGGAAAATGCAGGTCTTAGGCTAAGGGTCGAACGTAACAGGAAAGCCACGCCGATGGCGGCGCTGGGTTTGCTGGTTTTCCCTGGGTTCGTGGGTGCTTGCACCAGCTTGGGAGCATGTCGCCGCGCCAAAACGGGCTCAGCGTGTGCTGCTGCGCTTGACTATCCGGATCTTGTTGCTCGTTTCACAAAGCCAGGCGACGGAGATGTCGGTGTCGCAGAAGTCTTGCTCCCCGATCGCGGTGCCCGGCGCGGCGACCGATTTGGTGTCGCTCCTTGCCGCTTTGCCCGGGCTCAAGGGCAGACCAATATGGACATGGCGGCCCTCCAGCAATGCGGCAATGCGTTTAAACATGGTGTTCATCTCAGACCCTCTTCGCCATGCGTCTGTTCGGTGACGCTTAGGCGCACTATCGCGGCAAGAGCTGGGCAGGGTTCTGAAAATTCTGTGAAACAAGGGTGGCAGGTGGGGGCGCCCTTACAAACGCCTAGGACGGCTGTGCCTGGATGCGGTAGCCATGCCCCGCCACGGTGCGTATCAGTTCACGACCCAGGGCGCGGCGCAGCGTGGCGATCTGGACCGAAATATTGTTCTCTTCCACGACCAGTCCGGGCCAGACCCGGTCCAGCATTTCACCCTTGGTGACCAAACCACCTGGCCGCTCCAGTAGCAGTTGCAGCAAGTCCAAGGCGCGCGCACCAAGAGCGACTTCGACGCCTTTGTCCAGCAGCCGGCGCTCGCGCAACTGCAGCTCAAAGCGGGTGCTGTCGTCAGCCGGCCCGAAACGCCATGCCGCCGCGACGGCCTTGCCTGGGCTGCGGCTGTGGCGGTTGATGCGTTCGGCCAGCTTGGCCGCGTCGCGGGCCAGACCGCGCTGAAACTCCAGATGAAAGCGAGCCGGCCGGCAGGCCAGCCAGGCCCGCACGACGCGCGAAGGTGCCGCCGCCTTGGCATGCAGGAGCAGCAGGGTTTCATGGGCGCCACTGGAGGCGGGGCGGCGCAGCATCAAGGCATGCTCATTCGGATGCAGCGTGGGGGCCTGCGCGGTGTCGCCGACCAGCAACAGTTCATCGCAATGGCGTGCGCAAGTCTCACTCCAGCGGCTCGGGTGCGCGTCGGCCAGCAGCAGAACATAGTCATGGCTGGCCTCGATTTCTTCTAACTCGGCATCCGTGAGCGCCGTCGCTATCGTGGCGACACGGGCGCCGGGGCGCAGCTGTTCGGCCAAGGCCGCGGCCAGCGCGCTCAAGTCCAAGTCGGCGCTGATCGGCAGCAAGGCAATGGTGGCCGAGAGCTGATGCGGTGCGCTTGAGTTCTCGGTGCGCAGGCGCTGAATGATTTGCCGCGTCAGCAGCAGCGAGGCATGCTTGTTGCTGGCCAAAAAATGCTCGAATTCAGCCTGGCCCAAACGCACCAGCACCGAGTCGCGGGCGGCCACCAAGGTCGCCGAGCGCGGCTCCTTGGTGTAGAGACTGATCTCGCCGACCACTTGGCCACGGGTGATTTCGCGCACCATCCGTTGTTCGCCACTGCCTGGCCTGTCGCCGCTGCTGTCGGCCATATAGGTGCGCAGTCGGCCGCGCAACAACAAATACATGGCGTCACCGGGCTCGCCCTGGCGCAGCAAGGTTTGTCCGGCCGGCAACTCGACCCATTGCAGTGATTGGCGCAGCAAGGCCAGTGTGGGCGGGTCAACCTCGCCGAGTAAGTTGGGCAAATGCTGCATCAAGAGGCCATCCAATGGATGCTTGGGTGGCTCGCGACGCTCGGGAATCAGGTGCATGGCTGGGCAGAAATGGGTGCGCAGGCGGCAACATAACATGAGTCTTTGACTTTGCTGAACCGGCCAAGCCGGCGGCTCCGCTACAGTGCTCGCATGAATGGCCCGCCCAAGATCTCGCTCAGCATCCGCCGCATCGGCATCGATACCTGGCGTGAAAACGTCGCCTATTTGCACCGCGATTGCCCGGTGGTGCGAGCGGCCGGCTTTCAGGCACTGTCCAAGGTCGAGATTCACGCCAATGGCCAGGTGATCTTGGCGGTCTTGAATGTGGTGGACGATGCGCAAATCGTCAGCGCCTGCGAACTTGGCGTTAGCGAGGAAGCGTTTGCGCGACTGGGCGTGGCGCAGGGCCACGCAGCCAGCATCGCGCATGCCGAGCCGCCGGCTTCGATTGCCGCGCTGCGTCGCAAGATTGGTGGCGAGCGGCTGAGCAAAGATGATTTGTTCGCCATCATTCGTGACGTGGCGCAGGCGCGTTACTCAAAAATCGAGTTGGCCGCTTTTGTGGTCGCGACCAATCAGTACGAGTTGGACCGCGAGGAAGTCTTGCACCTGACCGAGGCGATGATCGCGGTGGGGCGCAAGCTCGACTGGAAGCTGCAAGTGGGCGCCGGCCCGGTGGTCGACAAGCATTGCATAGGCGGCATCCCCGGCAACCGAACTTCGATGCTGGTGGTGCCCATCGTCAGTGCGCATGGCATGCTATGTGCCAAGACCAGCTCGCGCGCGATCACCTCGCCATCGGGTACCGCCGATACCATGGAGATGCTTGCCACGGTGGAGCTGAGTTTCGAGCGCATGGTGGAGGTGGTCAAGGCGACGCGGGCCTGCCTGGCTTGGGGCGGTACGGCCGATTTGTCGCCCGCCGATGACATCTTGATTTCGGTCGAGCGGCCGCTGGCGATTGACTCTCCTGGCCAGATGGTGGCGTCGATCTTGTCCAAGAAAATTGCCGCCGGCTCGACCCATTTGGTCTTGGACATTCCGGTCGGCCCGAGCGCCAAGGTGCGCTCCATGGTCGAGGCGCAGCGGCTTAAAAAGCTGTTTGAATATGTGGCCGGTCATCTGCGTCTGCAGCTCGATGTGGTGCTCAGCGATGGCAGACAGCCGATCGGGCGCGGCATCGGGCCGGTGCTGGAGGCGCGCGACGTGATGCAGGTCTTGCAGGGCGAGCCAGATGCGCCGCAGGACTTGCGCCAAAAAGCGCTGCGTCTGGCCGGCCGCATGATCGAATTCGACCCCGATGTGCGTGGCGGCGAAGGCTACAACATCGCCCGCGGCATTCTTGATTCTGGCCGCGCCTTGGCGCAGATGAATGCCATCATCGACGCTCAAGGGCGCCGCGCGGAAATGCCGGCGGTGGGTGCCTTGACGGCCGAGCTGCGGGCCAGCAGTGACGGGGTCGTGGTGGCGATTGATAACTTGCGTATTGCACGCATCGCGGGCCTGGCTGGCGCGCCCCAAGTGCCGGGCGCAGGCCTGCAACTGGTGAAGAAATTGGGCGATCCAGTCCGTGCCGGTGAACTGCTTTACCGCATTCATGCGCAGTACGAGGCCGATCTTCGCTTCGCGCAGGCGCATGCCGAGCAGGATTCGGCCTACCGCCTGGGTTCGGATGACCAGTTGCCGCATGAATTTGCCCGCGGCACGATGTTCTCTCTTTGAAAAGACCTGTTTATGACTTCGAATGCAATGCTGTTGGCCTTTGATGATGAGCGCCTGCTGGCGCTGGAGTTGGCCGAGGCCTTAGGCATGCCGCTGAGTTTCATCAGCCGGCACCGTTTTCCGGACGGCGAGATGCGCTTGGTGCTGCCAAAGCCGCTGCCTGCAACCGTGCTGGTGCTGCGCGGCCTGCAGCAGCCGAATGACAAGTTAGTTGAGCTGATGATTGCGGCGCCGACCGCGCGCGAGTTGGGGGCAAAGCGCTTGGATCTGCTCTCGCCCTACCTGGCTTATATGCGCCAAGACATGGAATTTACGCCCGGCGAGGCGGTCAGCCAGCGTCACATCGCCAGGCTCTTGGCCCATCACTTCGACCATGTGCTGACCATTGACCCGCATCTGCACCGCATCAACAGCCTTGACGAGGTGATGCCCGGCGGCTGCGGCGTGACGCTGTCGGCAGCGCGCTTGCTGGGCCAATGGGTGGCGGCAAAGGTGCCGGGAGCTTTGTTGATCGGGCCGGATGAAGAGTCCGCGCAATGGGTCAGTGAAGCGGCCGGCGCGGGCGGCTTGCAGCATGCGATCGGTAACAAGGTTCGCTTGGGCGACCATCAGGTGAGCTTGGCCTTGCCCGATGTTGATGTCAGCGACCGCGCGGTGGTCTTGCTCGACGATATGGCCTCAACCGGCCGCACCTTGATAGGCTCAGCCCAGCAATTGCTGCTGCGCGGCGCCAGCTCGGTCGATGTCGCTGTGACCCATGCCTTGTTCAATGGCGATGCGCTGAGCCATCTGAAAGAGGCTGGCGTGCGCCATGTCTGGAGCAGCAATTCCGTTGCCCATGCGAGCAATGCGGTCTCGGTGGCCGGCTTGTTGGCCGAGGGTTGGCGTAGTTTGAACTAACGCCGGCGGCAAAACGCAGCGACTCCGCTGCGTTTTGTTGCGCTTTGCCGCCCGGGACTCAGGCCTTGCCTTGGCTGGCTACGGCTGCGGCCGCCTTGGCTGCGGCTTCGGCGTCGCCGAGGTAGTAGCTCTTGATCGGCTTCAGATCAGCGTCCAGCTCATAGACCAGCGGGATGCCGTTGGGAATGTTGACGCCGACGATATCGTTGTCGCCGATATTGTCCAGATACTTGACCAGGGCGCGAATGCTGTTGCCGTGCGCAGCGATCACGACGCGCTTGCCCAGCTTGATCGCCGGTGCCACCGCATCGTTCCAAAACGGCATCACGCGCTCGACGGTGTCTTTCAGACATTCGGTCAGCGGGATGTCGAGCGGGTTCATCTTGGCGTAGCGGATATCGCTGCGCTCGCTGCGCACATCGGTTGGCTCCATGGCAGGAGGGGGCGTGTCGTATGAACGGCGCCACACTAGCAACTGCTCGTCGCCGTATTGCTTGGCGATGTCGGCTTTGTTCAAGCCTTGCAGGGACCCATAGTGGCGCTCATTCAGGCGCCAACTGTGGACAACCGGCAACCATGTGCGATCCATTTGATCCAAACAGTGCCAAAGAGTCCAAACTGCACGCTTGAGCATCGAGGTGTAGGTGATGTCGAAGTCCAGCCCAGCTTCCTTGAGCAGGCGGCCGGCTTGTTTGGCCTGCTCCACGCCGGTGGGGGTCAGGTCTACATCGGTCCAGCCGGTGAAACGATTTTCGAGGTTCCAGGTCGATTCGCCATGGCGAATGAGCACGAGTTTGTACATGGAATGTGATCTTCAGAGTGGCCGCCCATTTGGGCTGCTGCGGATTCTATCGGTGTGCGCAGCACGGCTTTTCGAGTGATTGAATCGAAAGAAACGTTACATAGTTGTTACGTTTGGCCGATAAGCTGATCAATGTCGTTGGTGGCCGGTGCATGCTCGGCATGTTGCGGCCTGGATGTTCAATAAGAAGGAGACTTTATGAAGAGACTGACTGTTGGGCGCTTATCGCCCGTGGTGCTGGCGCTTGCCGGCTTTGTAGGCCATTCCCAGGCTCAAGCTCAAGAACCTGCGGCTGCCGATTCGATTTTCTCGCTGTCCGGCTTCGGCACGGTCGGCGCTGTCGGCACCGACACCAGCGAGGCTCGCTATGTGGTGTCAGGTCAACCGCGCGGGGCGACCACGGCCTGGAGCGGTGACGTGGACACCAAGCTCGGTGTGCAGGTCAATGCCAAGTTGAACAAAATGTTCTCGGCGACGATGCAAGTCCTGTCCAAGCAGAATGGCGACGGCAGCTACAAGCCCGAACTGGAATGGGCCTTCGCCAAGGCGCAGTTCAGCCCCTCGGTGGCGGTTCGTTTGGGGCGCATGGGCGCACCATTCTTTGCCGTATCTGACTTCCGTGATGTGGGTTATGCCAATACCTGGCTGCGTCCGCCCCAAGATGTGTACGGGCAGGTGCCGGTAAGCCACTTTGATGGTGGCGATGTCAGCTATCAAACCAATATTGGTTCCGCCACGCTGAATTTGCAGGCTTATGCCGGCAAATCCAAAGCCGTCTTCGAAGGTGTTGATGTCACGATGGACAGCATGCTGGGCTTCAACGCGTCGCTTGAGCTGGATGGCGGCATCACCTTGCGGGCCGGCTATGTGGACAGCAAATTGACGGTTGACAGCGCTTCGCTGAAGCAACTGGTGGGCATCTTGCGCAAGGTGCCGGTGCCCGGCGCTGCGGCGGCTGGCAACCAGATGGATGCGACCGACAAAAAGGCCACGTTCACCGGCTTCGGCGTCACGCTGGACCGCGACAACTGGCTGGTCATGGCTGAATACACGATGCGCCGCACCGAGTCCTACGTGCCCGACACCGATGGCTGGTATGCCACGCTGGGCTATCGCCTGGGCAAGTTCACCCCTTACGTGACGATCTCGGATCTGAGCCAAAAGTCCAGCAATGTCGACAACACCATCCCAGCAGGCGTGCCCATTCCTGGGTTGACCAAGGACTTGAGGGCGCTGGTGGATGGCACCTTGCGCTCGCAGAGCAATCAGCAAAAAACCAATGCGATCGGCGTGCGCTGGGATGCTTACCGCAATGTCGCGGTAAAGGGCCAGTACGAGCAAATCAAGGCGGACGGGCCTGGCCTGTTTTCCTCTCCATCGCAGGCCTTTATAGCCGGCAAGAACACGGTCAATGTCTACAGCGTCGCTGTGGACTTCGTGTTCTGAGCGGGAGGATGACATGAAAAGCAACTATCAATATTTCAGCGGTTTGGCTCTTGTTTCGGCGCTGTGCCTGTCCGGCATGGCTCAAGCGCAAGTGGCCGTGATCGTCAACTCCAAAAGCCCTACGGCGACGATGACGGCCGATCAGGTCAGCGCGATTTTCTTGGGTAAGAGCAATACCTTGCCCAGCGGCGCGGCAGCCATGGCCGCCGATTTGCCTGAATCGGCGGCGGCGCGCGAACAGTTCTACAGCAAGGTGACCGGCAAGCAGGCGGCCCAGGTCAAGGCGGCTTGGTCGCGACTGGTGTTTTCCGGCAAGGCCACCCCGCCCAAGGAGCTGGCCACGGCTGCCGATGTGAAAAAGTATGTCGCGGCGAATGCGGATGCGATCGGATACATCGAAAAGTCAGCAGTGGACGGCAGCGTTAAGGTGGTCTTGAGCGTAGACTGATTGTTGATCTCAGGCCCAGGCGTGCCGACCCGGGTTGGCACGCCGCCATTGGAGAAGCGAATGAATGTGAGAACAAGAATCTGGCTCCTGCCAGTGTTTGCGGCCTTGATTTTTGCGGTCGGCATCGCGGTCGTGTGGGCCTTCTCGGCGCGCACTTCTTCGGCCATCAATGCGGTCGAGCAGGTGCACTACCCCTTTGTGGACGCGACTTCTCAGCTCGGCGCCCAAATGGACGCCCTGGGCGCGACGATTCAGAGCGCAGTGGCCGAGGGTGAGAAAAAGCGCTTGGACGAGGCCAATGAGCGTGCCGCGACGATTCGCAAATTGCTCGATGCGATTGCCAAGATTGACGGCAAGGCCGATACGGCAGGCAAGCTCAAGGCCTCTTTTGAGGCCTACTTTGCTGCCTCCGTTGACACCGCCCAGTTGTTCTTGGGCATCAAGCAAGGCGATCAAGCCGGCGCCATCCCGAAGATGCAGGCCGCGCTGAAAGTCTTCGAGGCTGACGTGGCCAAGGCCAGGCGCGAAGCCAGCGACGGTTTTGACAATGGCTTGAAGACCGCCGATGCGGGCGTGTCGTCCAGCTTGGCGGCCATCTTGGTGAGTGGCTTGGTTGTGGTGGCTGCACTGGGTGTGGGCTCTTTCTTGGTCATCGGCAGCGTCTGGCGCCAGCTGGGCGGCGAGCCAGAATATGCGCGCGATGTGATGCGGCTGATCGCTGCCGGCGATTTGTCGCAGTCGATCACCGTGGCGCCGGGCGCCGGTGAGAGCCTGCTGGCCGCGGTGCGCGACGTGTCACAGGGCTTGGCAGGTATCGTCGCGAATGTGCGCTCGGGCACCGATTCGATGTCGGTGGCGTCGCGGGAAATCGCGGTCGGCAACCATGATTTGTCGATGCGGACCGAGAAGCAAGCTACATCGCTGGAGCAAACCTCCAGCAATATGCAAACGCTTACTGATACCGTGCGCCAAAGCGCCGAGGCCGCTGCACAGGCGAACCAGCTGGCCGGTTCGGCCGCTACCGTCGCGCGCAAGGGAGGCGAGGTGGTCAGTCAAGTGGTCACCACCATGGATGAGATCAACACCAGCTCCAAAAAGATCAGCGACATCATTGGCGTTATCGATGGCATCGCTTTCCAGACCAATATCTTGGCGCTGAATGCGGCGGTGGAAGCCGCGCGTGCCGGTGAGCAGGGGCGTGGGTTTGCGGTGGTGGCGAGCGAGGTGCGCTCGCTGGCGCAGCGCTCGGCCGAGGCGGCCAAGGAAATCAAGGCGCTGATCGGCGCCAGCGTCGACCGGGTTGAAACCGGCAGTCGTTTGGTGCAAGACGCCGGCAGCACGATGAACGAAATTGTCGCCAGCGTGCAGCGGGTTTCGGACATCATCGGCGAGGTGACAGCGGCCACTGGCGAGCAGAGTCAGGGCATCGGTCTGGTCAATCAATCGATCACGCAGCTCGATCAAATGACTCAGCAAAACGCGGCCTTGGTGGAGCAAGCGGCGGCCGCAGCCAGCAGTCTGGAGAGCCAGGCGCAGGCCCTGCAAACAGCGGTGGCGACCTTCAAACTCTGAGCTTCAAACCCAAGCGTTCAAGTTTGAAAACCGAGGCCCGCCGGCATGCCGGCGGGCCTTTTTCTATAATCATCGTTTTTCGCCCTTGTGGTGCCCCAATATCTCTCCAATAACCGGACTCCCCCTTTGAACTTCCTGCTCGATAACTGGATTTTGGTTCTGGTCGCCTTGGCGTCCGGTGGTTTGCTGCTTTGGCCGAACTTGGTCAATAGCAGCCAAGGTAAGGCGCTGTCCCCGGCCGAGGCGGTACGCTTGATGAACCGCGAAAAGGCGGTGGTGATCGATGTGTGTGAGCCGGCCGAGTTTGCCGCCGCTCACGTAGCCGGTGCCCGCAACATCCCTTTGGATGCGCTGGAAGGTCACAAGTCTTTGCCGTCCAACAAGGCCTTGCCCTTGGTGGTGTTGTGCAAGAGCGGCGCCAGGTCACAACGCGCGGTGGCGACGCTGCGCAAGCTGGGCTATGAGAATGCACAGGCGCTGGCCGGTGGCATGAATGGCTGGCGGGAAGCCAACCTGCCTATAGAGAAGAGTGCCTGAATATGCAAACAGTCAAGATGTACACGACCCAAGTCTGCCCTTATTGCGTGCGGGCCAAGGCCTTGCTGAAGCAACGCGGCGTGGAGCAGGTGCTTGAAGTGCGGATCGATTTGAATCCGACCGAGCGGGATGCGATGGTGGCCCTGACCGGCCGACGCACCGTGCCGCAAATCTTTATTGGCGACACCCATGTCGGTGGCTGCGACGATCTGATCGCGCTGGATCAGCGCGGTGGCCTGCAGGCCTTGTTGCAAGCGGGCTAATTTCAAGAGGGGGGAAGCCCCCAGCAAATCGTCATAAACGCTAGGTGATAATTGCCGGCGTTGCCCGTAGCAATGCTTGGCGGGTCTCACTCAAATTTGAAAGCAATCATGTCCGAAGAGAACAACATCCCCAGCAACGCTCCCGTGTTCCAGATTCAGCGCATGTATCTGAAGGATCTGTCGCTGGAGCAGCCCAATGCGCCCCAGATCCTGTTGGAGCAGACCCAGCCTCAGGTTGATATCAATCTGGCCTTGTCCGCCGAGCCTGTGGCCGAAGGCGTGTTCGAAGTCTGCGTGACCGGTACCGTGACCACCAAGGTCGGCGAGCGTACCTTGTTCCTGATCGAAGCCAAGCAGGCCGGTATCTTCGAGATCCGCAATGTGCCGCAAGAGCAGGTCGAGGGCATCCTGGGCATCGTCTGCCCACAGATGATTTACCCTTATCTGCGCGCTATCGTGTCGGACGTTTGCACTCGCGCCGGCTTCCCGCCTGTGTTGCTGACGGAAGTTAACTTCCAGGCCATGTTTGAAGCTCAGCAGGCCCAGCGCGAAGCCGCTGCCTCGCCAACGCTGAACTGATCGGTTCCCGCATGCAACGCGCCCCACGCTGCTTCAGGCAGCCGGGGCGCGTATTTTTTTGTCGAGCAAGCCTATGAAAATCAGTGTTTTGGGCGCTGGCGCCTGGGGTACGGCCTTGGCGATTCAGGCCAGCGCCCGCCATCAGGTGAAGTTATGGGCGCGCGACGCAGCGGCGGTCGCCGTTATGCGTGCGTCGGCCCGCAATAGTCAATACCTGCCCGAGGCGGTTTTGCCGCCGGCGCTGCAGATCGAGTCCGATCTGGCCGCTGCAATCGCGCATGCCACGCAAGAGGATGGCTTGATCGTGGTGGCCACGCCGATGGCGGCGCTGCGCAGCATGCTGGTCGCCTTGCCCGATGGCGCCCGCGTGCTTTGGTTGTGCAAGGGTTTCGAAGCTGGCACCGGCTTGCTCGGCCATGAGATTGCGCGTGAGGTGCAGCCGCGCTTGCGCGTTGGGATTTTGTCGGGACCGAGCTTTGCCCAAGAGGTCGCGGCCGGCCAACCCACAGCGCTGGTGGCAGCGAGCGAAGACACTGAACTTGCGGCTGCCGCCGTTGAGGCTTTTCACAGCGAGCGCTTGCGTGTCTATACCTCGGCCGATCCGATCGGCGTCGAGGTCGGCGGCGCGGTCAAAAACGTGATGGCGATCGCGGTCGGCACGGCCGACGGCCTACGCCTGCGGGCCGAGCGGATTGGTGTGAGTGCGGATGCGCCCGGCCTCAATGCGCGTGCAGCGTTGATCACGCGCGGCTTGGCCGAAATGTTGCGCCTGGGGATGGCGCTGGGTGCCCGCAGTGAAACCTTCATGGGCTTGTCCGGCATGGGCGATCTGGTGTTGACGGCGACCGGCGATTTATCGCGTAATCGCCGCGTTGGCCTGCTCTTGGCCGAGGGCCTGCCGCTGTCGCAGATCCTGCACGATCTCGGTCATGTGGCGGAGGGTGTTTACAGCGCGCCGACGGTTTTGGCGCGCGCGCAACTCAAGGGCGTGGACATGCCGATCACCGCAGCGGTGGTGGCTGTGCTGGAAGGGCGGCTGAGCCCGGTGGCAGCGGTTGACTTGCTGATGGGCCGGCAAGCCAAATCCGAGCATTGAGCAAGGCTCTTGCTTGTGCGGTTTCAGCCGCCGCCCGCGTAACCGTTTTGCCGCCAGGCCTCGAATACCGCCACCGCGACGCTATTGCTCAAATTGAGGCTGCGTTGCTCAGGCAGCATGGGCAGACGCACCCGCTGCGCTAGGTCGAATTGCTCGCGTACAGCCTCGGGCAGTCCGGCTGTCTCTGAGCCGAAAACAAAGTAGTCGCCGGCCTGCCAATGTATCTCCGAGAACGGCCGACTGCCCTTGGTCGTGAAGGCAAACATGCGCTCGGCGGGCGGCTGCTGCTTGCTGAGGAAGGCGCTCCAACTGGCATGCCGGTGCACGGCGGTGTACTCGTGATAGTCGAGCCCGGCGCGCTGCAGCAGGCGGTCTTCCATCAGAAAACCTAGTGGCTCGATCAGGTGCAAGCTGCAGCCTGTGTTGGCGGCTAGACGAATGATGTTGCCGGTGTTCGGCGGGATCTCTGGCTGCACCAGCACGATATGGAACATGAGTTTTTCGAAAAAATCTTGGAGGAGAGAAATTCAGGCAATGCTGGCGTCTGGCGTGCGGGCTACCACCCAGGCCTGCACATTGACGGCGCCGGCCTGTCTGAGCACGCGAGCGATTTCATACAACGTGGCCCCGCTGGTCATCACATCATCGAGCAAGACCACATGGCTGCCGCGCAATTCTGCCGCACGCGTGGGTTTGACCGCAAAAGCGCGCTGCACATTGGTGGCGCGCTCATGCAGGGGCAGCTGCGCTTGTTGCGCGGTATGGCGCACCCGCAACAGCAACTCGGGCTCGCAATTCAGCTTGCGCTGCCTAGCCAGCGCGCGGGCCAGCTCGTAGCTCTGGTTATAGCCGCGCTCACGCTGGCGGGCCTGCGTCAAGGGCACAGGCAGCAGCCAATCGGGCGCTTCGGCCTCGGCAATGCTGAGCGCCTGGTTGAGGCGTTCCAGCAGGGTTTCGCGCAGTTCGAGCGCTTGGTGAAATTTGTAGTGCTGCAGCAAGCCGTCCCAAGGAAAGCCATAGTCCAGCGCTGCGATCGTGCGGTCCAAGGGAGGAGGCTCACGCAAGCAGGCGCCACACTTGGCTTCGCGCCGGCCCGTCAATGCCGGGGCCAAGCGAGCGGCGCAGGTCCAGCAGCGTGGCGCCGGCCGTGCATAACGCATCAAGCACTCGCCACAGACATGCTGCTTGCACCAAGCGCGGCACACCGCACATTGGCCTGAGCAACGCATCAGTACCCGCTCTACCGAGCTGGGTCTATGAGGTGCGAGGCTGCGCTCAGACATGGCTTCAATATACTGCCCCCAATGTCTGCTTCGCCTCCCCCCCCTAAGTACGAAAACGCCGGCCCACGAGAGCTGGATGCCCTTGCTCTTGCGCGTCATGCCCATCGTTTAGCCCAAGCCGAAACGCCGCCTTGGCTGCATCTTGATGTGGCCGCGCGGATGGCAGAGCGGCTCCCCATCATCAAGCTGCAGCCCAAGCGGGTAGTGCAGTGGTCGGCCTTTTTGGGGGCAACGGGGCAACTGCTGAGCGACGCCTATCCCAAGGCCGAGCAGCAGTGGGTGGAGGTAACGCCGGATCTGCGCGCGCGCAGCGCGGCCGTCAACAAGCGTGCTTGGTGGCAACTCTTGCCCGCAGGCTCGCAAGCCGCGGTGCTGGCCCCCGAAGCCGTCGAGGCCGGACGCGCGGACTTGGTCTGGGCCAATATGTGTTTGCATGCCAGCCCCGATTTGCCCGCCGCCTTGAAGGCCTGGTCAACGGCCTTGGCGGTGGACGGTTTCGTGATGTTTTCTTGCCTGGGGCCGGACAGCTTGGTGGAATTGCGGGCTATTTTCGCGCGCATGGGCTGGGGCAAAACCGCGCCGGACTGGTGGGATATGCACGATGTCGGTGACGCCATGGTGGCGGCCGGCTTTGCTGACCCGGTGATGGATCAGGAACGCATCACCTTGACCTGGGCCGATGGCGAAGCCTTGCTGCGCGATCTGCGTGCGCTGGGCGGCAATCTCGCGCCGGCACGCTTCCAGGGTAGCCGGGGGCGCACTTGGCGGCAAAAATTGTTGGCCGAACTCGAGAGCTTGCGGAGCGGAGATGGGCGCCTGAAGCTCAGTCTTGAGCTGGTCTATGGGCATGCATTCAAGCCCAAGCCCAGGCTGCGTATCAGTGCTGAAAGCAGCCTCTCACTCGAAGAAATGCGGGCGATGGTGCGCCGATCGGGGGCATGAAGTGCCGCAAAGACCACAGAGAGGTGATGGCGGTAGGCTAAACTATTTAATTAGTCAACATTTGACCCCGTAGTCTAGGGTCAGGACTTGCCGTAAGGCTTGAGCTGGCGCAAATGCGAGCTGATTCCTGCGGCTTCCCAGAATTGAATTAGAAACAAGAGTGACGACCATGAAAATGATGAACGCACGAGTGCATCAGGCCGCGCGCCGCTTGGGGCAAGTGGGGCAATTGGCACTTGCGGCCGGTGCAACGCTGGCGACGCAAGTGGCCTTGGCGGTGAACGATCTGCCGGGCGGCCCGGCCGTCAATCAGCTCAATCTGCACCCGCCGGTGACCAAGATTGCGACCGACCAGATGTGGTTGCACAACTTCATGATGGTCATCTGCTTGTTGATCTTTGTCGCCGTTTTCGGCGTGATGTTTTATTCGATCTTCAAGCACCGCAAGTCCAAGGGCGCGGTGTCCGCCAACTTCCATGAGAGCGTGGCGGTTGAGATCGCCTGGACCATCGTTCCTTTTGTGATCGTGATCTTGATGGCGCTGCCTGCTACCAAGGTGGTGGTGGCCATGAAGGACACCACCAATGCCGATGTGACTATCAAAGCCACCGGTTACCAGTGGGAATGGGGTTATGACTACCTGAAGGGTGAGGGCGAAGGCATCGGCTTCATCTCGGCCTTGGATGCTGGGCAGCGGGAAATGTCGGATTCCGGCAAGCCATCGGGCGATGACTATTTGTTCCGCGTTGATCATCCGCTGGTGGTGCCGGTCAATAAAAAGATCCGCATCATCACCACCGCAAACGACGTCATTCACGCCTGGATGGTGCCGGCCTTCGGCGTCAAGCAAGATGCGATTCCTGGCTTTGTGCGCGACACCTGGTTCAAGGCCGAAAAAGAAGGCGACTTCTATGGCCAATGCGCCGAGTTGTGCGGCAAAGAGCATGCTTATATGCCCATCCATGTGAAGGTGGTTTCCGCCGAAGCGTACTCACAGTGGGTGACCGAGCAGAAGAAGATCATGTCCGCCAAGGCCGATGATCCGAGCAAGGTTTGGGAGTTGCCCGCCTTGTTGGCGCGCGGCGAAAAGGTCTACAACACCAATTGCGCCGCCTGCCACAAGGCCGACGGCAAGGGCGCCGGCCCGATCAAGCCCTTGGACGGTGCTGCCGTGGTGCTGAGCGACGAGAAACTCAAGCAGATCTCCGTGCTGCTGAACGGCCAGAACCAGAACACCATGCCCTCATGGAAGCAACTCAGCGACACCGATCTGGCGGCTGTGATCACCTTCACCAAGAACCACTGGTCGAATCAAACCGGTCAAGTGGTGCAGCCGGCCGAAGTCCTGGCAGCGCGCAAGTAAGCGTCTGAACGTCAACAAGCATCGAAAAAGGAAACAACATGAGTGCAGTGCTTGACCATCACGGTCACGACGTTCATGACCACCACGATCACCATGCCCCATCGGGCTGGCGTCGCTGGGTGTTCGCTACCAATCACAAAGACATCGGTACCCTGTACCTGCTGTTCTCGTTCACCATGCTGATGATCGGCGGCGTCTTGGCCTTGTGTATCCGCGCCGAGCTGTTCCAGCCGGGTCTGCAGTTCTTCAACCCTGAGCTGTTCAACCAGTTCACCACTATGCACGGCCTGATCATGGTGTTCGGCGCCATCATGCCGGCCTTCGTCGGTTTTGCTAACTGGATGATTCCACTGCAAATCGGCGCCGGCGACATGGCCTTCGCACGGATGAATAACTTCAGCTTCTGGCTGTTGATTCCTGCCGCCTTGTTGCTGGTGGGCTCGTTCTTCATGCCTGGCGGCGCGCCCGCCGCTGGCTGGACGCTTTATGCACCGCTGACCCTGCAGATGGGCCCATCGATGGACGCGGGCATCTTCGCCATGCACATCATGGGTGCGTCGTCGATCATGGGTTCGATCAATATCGTCGTGACGATTCTGAACATGCGCGCTCCTGGCATGACGCTGATGAAGATGCCGATGTTCTGCTGGACCTGGCTGATCACGGCCTACCTGTTGATCGCCGTGATGCCTGTCTTGGCCGGCGCGATCACGATGACGCTGACCGACCGCCATTTCGGCACCTCCTTCTTCAACCCCGCTGGCGGCGGCGACCCGGTGATGTATCAGCACATCTTCTGGTTCTTCGGCCACCCCGAGGTCTACATCATGATCTTGCCGGCCTTCGGCATCATCAGCCAGATCGTGCCTGCCTTTGCTCGTAAGCGCTTGTTCGGCTATGCCTCGATGGTGTATGCGACGGCTTCGATCGCGATCCTGTCCTTCATCGTCTGGGCTCACCATATGTTCGCCACCGGCATGCCGGTGACGGGTCAGTTGTTCTTCATGTACGCCACCATGCTGATCGCGGTGCCGACGGGTGTGAAGATCTTCAACTGGCTGGCGACGATGTGGCGTGGTTCGATGACTTTTGAGTCACCGATGCTGTGGGCTGTGGGCTTTATCTTCGTGTTCACGATGGGCGGCTTCACCGGTCTGATCCTGGCGATGGCGCCGATCGACATCCAGGTGCAGGACACCTACTACGTGGTGGCCCATTTCCACTATGTGCTGGTGGCCGGTTCGCTGTTCGGTATGTTCGCTGGCTATTACTACTGGGGTCCGAAGTGGACCGGTGTGATGTATCCCGAGTGGAAAGGCAAGTTCCACTTCTGGGGCTCGCTGGTCACGTTCAACATCACCTTCTTCCCGATGCACTTCTTGGGTCTGGCCGGCATGCCACGTCGCTACGCCGACTACGCTTTGCAGTTCGCTGACTTCAATGCGATTGCATCAGTGGGCGCCTTCGGCTTCGGTCTGATGCAGGTCTGGTTCTTCTTGTTTGTGGTCATTCCGATGATGCGCGGCAAGGGCGAAAAAGCTCCACAGCAACCATGGGAAGGCGCAGAAGGCCTGGAATGGGAAGTGCCTTCGCCGGCGCCCTTCCACACCTTTGAAGTGCCGCCCAAGCTGAACGCTGCGGCCACTAAGATCATTGGCTGAGCACCATGGCAGTCACCCCTGAACAACAAAAGAGCAATCGGCGCTTGGCGCTGATTCTGCTCAGCGTTGCGATCGTGTTCGGCGTGGGTTTTGTCAGCAAGATCATGCTGTTCGGTTTCTAAGCCGGCTTGAATGAGTCAATGAGCATGAAGCCCGATACCTGGAGATTCGCCGCCGCCTTGCGCAGGGACAACCTGCACTTGGTCGGCAAGCTTGTCTTGGTGACGGCCTTGATGTTCGGCTTTGGCTACGCCTTGGTGCCGCTGTACCGCGCGATATGCACGGCGCTCGGCATCAATGTGCTGTCCTTGGCGGAGCGAACGCACGCGGTGCGCGCCGAGGACGTCAAGAACACCCAGATCGATTACAGCCGCAGCATCGTGATCGAGTTTGACGCCAATTCGCGCGGGCCGTGGGAGTTCAGTCCCGCGACCAAGTACCTGACGGTGCATCCGGGTGAGTTGACGACGGTGATGTATGAGTTCCGCAATGTGCAGAACAAGACGATGTCGGCGCAGGCAATACCGAGCTATGCCCCAAAGCAAGCCACCGCGCACTTCAATAAATTGGAGTGCTTTTGCTTCAACGAGTACACCTTACAGCCGGGTGAATCGAAGAAGTGGCCGGTGGTGTTCGTGATTGACCCCAAGCTGCCCAAAGACGTCAAGACCATCACTTTGTCCTATACCTTTTTTGAGGTGGCGGGCAAGGGCGTCAAAAAAACGGCGGCGATGCAGCCGGCGGTGCAAGGATTGAAGGGCTCGGCCTCATGAAGGCCGGCGAAGATTTGAAGCAGGCTGTGGCGCGGCCCCTGTCGTTTTTGCAGACGATGAGAGCGGTGGCCTGGTCGTTTTTCGGCGTGCGGCGCGGCGCCGATTATGAGAAAGATGTAGCCCAACTGAACCCGGTGCATGTCATCATCGCCGGCATCTTGGGTGCGGTTTTATTCGTGTTGGTGTTGGTGGTGCTGGTCCAGTGGGTCATTGGCAGCGGTATCGCCGGTGCCTAGATTCGATCAAGCGTCATCAGGACTGTAATCAGGACTGAATTTAGTTCGAGGAGAAGAGTTATGTCGGCAGCGACCACCACGGGCAAGGCCCCTTATTACTTCGTTCCAGGCCCGTCAAGGCATCCAGTGATGGGTGCGATTGGCCTGTTTTTTGTTGCCCTCGGAGCGGGGCAATGGGTGAATGGCCATCAGTGGGGCGCCTATTCGCTGGGCTTTGGCCTGCTGTGGTTTGCATTCGTGTTGACGCAATGGTTCGGTGAAGCGATTCGCGAAAGCGAAAGCGGTCAATACAGCGACCGGATCGACCTCTCTTACCGTTGGAGCATGGGTTGGTTCATCTTCTCCGAGGTGATGTTCTTCGCGGCCTTCTTCGGTGCCTTGTATTGGGCCCGGGTGCATGCCGTTCCTAACCTGGGCAGCTTGGAAAATTCGCTGCTGTGGCCAGACTTCAAAGCTCTGTGGCCCAGCGTCGCAGCCGGTGCAACCGCTGCACCTGCTGGCACCGTAGAGCCCTTCAGCACCATGGGCCCTTGGCCACTGCCGACCATCAACACGGCATTGCTGCTGACTTCGGGCGTTACTCTGACGATCGCACACCATGCCTTGATTGCCGGTAACCGTGCTAAGACGATCGGCTTTATGTGGATCACGGTTTTGTTGGGCGTGACTTTCCTGGGCGTTCAAGGTTACGAATATGCGCACGCCTATGCAGACCTGAACCTGAAGCTGACTTCCGGCATCTACGGCTCCACCTTCTTCATGTTGACCGGTTTCCATGGCTTCCATGTCTTCGTGGGCATGTTGATGTTGCTGTTCATCACCTTGCGCCTGCAAAAAGGCCACTTCACCAAGGACCGCCATTTCGGATTCGAAGGTGCGGCTTGGTATTGGCACTTTGTGGACGTGGTTTGGTTGGGTCTTTACGTTATCGTTTACTGGATGTAAGCCAAAGCCGATTAGGCTTGCCCTGCAAAAAGCGCCGCAAAATGCGGCGCTTTTTTGTGGTCCAAGGCAAACTTATCAAGGCCGTAGCGGCAAACCGGTGGGTTCAATCCAGCCCATCCAATAGCTGAACAAAATGAACACAAACAGCGCCACGGACAGGCCAACCCGCAATGCCAAAGCGCGCGCCATCTTGGGCCCGCGTTGGCTTTTGTCTGCGCCGCTGCTGTTTTTGAGCATGAACAGACCGGCAGCGCCAAGCGCGCCCAGTATGCCGATGAAGGCGAAAAGAAATATGGTTTTCATGGCTGCTGATTATCTGTCGGCGCGGGTCTGATGAAGCTGAATTCACGGGCTGTTCTGCTCTTGCTCATCAGCTTGTCGTCGGCGGCCTTGACCGCCAGGCTGGGCTTTTGGCAATTGGACCGGGCCCGACAGAAGGAGGCGCTGCAGGCCGCTGTACTGGCGCTTGGCGAAAAGCCGCCGCTGCAAACCACCGAGCTGACTGCATTGAGCCAGATGCCGGATGGTTTGACACAACAGTTGCACAGGCGGGTGTCGCTGCGGGGTACTTGGCTGAATGAACGAACCGTCTTCTTGGACAACCGACCAATGGACGGGCGCACGGGCTTTTTTGTGGTGACGCCTTTGCAACTCGAGGGGCAGTCCGCGCTGGTTTTGGTGCAGCGCGGCTGGTCGCCCCGCGATGCGAGCAATCGTAGTCAGCTGCAAAACGTACCGACGCCATCTGGCCTTGTTAGCGTCAGCGGGCGTTTGATTGCCGCGCCTTCCAAGGTCTATGAGTTTGCGGGCGCACCTCTTGGCCTGATCCGGCAAAATCTAGACCTGCCGGCTTTCGAGCAAGAGCTTGGTCGACCGTTCTTGCCGGTCACCGTCCTGCAACTTGCCGAGGCGCAAGTGGGCGACCAGCCGGCGCCTGATGGACTTCTTCGTAGCTGGCAGGCGCCCGACGCGGGCGTGCACAAGCATTACGGTTATGCGTTTCAATGGTTTTTGCTGTCTGCCTTAATTCTGGGTCTCTATGTCTGGTTTCAAACAATCCGTCCCCGTAAGCAGCCCTAAGGGGCATGTTGAGCTTGTTGATGAGCCCCTCGGTATGACCGTCCATGGTTTGCCCGACCCTCAGCAAATGGCTGCGCAAGAGCGGACCCGTGGTGGGCGCCTGCGCATGTTGCTGGTGGTGGCCGCCTGCGCCGCGCCAGTCTTGGCTTCCTACTTCACCTTTTATGTGATTCAGCCGCGCGGCCAAGCCTATGGCGATTTGATCCAGCCGACCGTCGACCTGCCGGCCCAGCTCAGCCTGCGTGATTTGGACGGCAAAGCTGTTGCTGCCGATTCTTTGAAGGGGCAATGGTTGCTCACCCTGGTGCAGAGCGGTGACTGCGACGATGCCTGCGAGAAGCAGTTGTTCATGCAGCGTCAATTGCGTGAGATGCTGGGTAAGGAGCGTGACAAGGTCGACAAGCTCTTGCTGCTCTCCGATGACATTGCCCTGAAGCCGGCCTTGCAAAAGGCGCTGGCCCAGCAAGGCGTGGCGGTGACGGTGCTGCGGGCGCCCAAGGCCGAGTTGGAGGCATGGCTGAAGCCGGCCGCAGGCGCGGCGCTGCGGGACCATCTGTTTGTGATTGATCCAATGGGCCGCTGGATGCTGAGGTCGCCGCAGACGCCCGACCCGGCCAAGGTCAAAGCGGACTTGATTCGCCTGCTCAAGGCCAATGCAGGTTGGGACAAGGCCGGGCGTTGAGGCCATGACAGCGTCGTTTGACTTCACCCCCTTGTGGCAACTGGCGGGGCTAGGCGCCTTGTTGGCTGCCGGCCCCTTGCTTTGGCTGCGTCTGCGGTCGGCAGGTGCCGGGCCGCAGGCGAGGCTGCGAGCCCTGACTTTGCTGACCCTGTTTCTGACCTTTGATTTGGTGGTGTTTGGCGCTTTCACGCGGCTGACCGATTCCGGCCTGGGTTGCCCCGATTGGCCGGGCTGCTACGGCAGCGCTTCGCCGCTGGGAGCAAGGGACGAAATCTTGGCCGCCCAAACCGCCATGCCTACAGGCCCGGTCACGCATGGCAAGGCCTGGGTCGAGATGGTCCATCGTTACCTTGCCAGCGGCGTCGGCGTGTTGATCCTCGTGCTGTGCGTGATGAGTTGGCGATATGCGCGGGCTAGCCAAGGGCAGGCCGGCGCGGTGTCGCCTTGGTGGGCCACTCTGACCCTGATCTGGGTTTGCATGCAGGGAGCTTTTGGCGCTTTTACGGTGACGATGAAGCTATTCCCGGCCATCGTGACCTTGCATTTGCTCGGGGGCATGGGGCTGCTGATGTTGCTAGCCTGGCAAGCGCAGGGCTATCAGCCCAAGCCTTTGGAGCTTGGCCGCGGCCTCATGTGGGCTGTGGCGGTCGTGCTCGTGCTGAGCTTGCTGCAAGTCGCCCTGGGCGGCTGGGTCAGCACCAATTACGCGGTCTTGGCCTGCTCCGAGTTCCCTCAGTGCCAGGGCGGTCAATGGTTGCCGGAGCTGGATTTCCGCCATGGCTTTACGATTTGGCGTGAGTTGGGTGTGGGCGCCGACGGAGGTTGGCTGCCCTTCGCCGCCTTGACTGCCATCCACTGGACTCACCGATTGGGTGCCTTGATTTTGTTCACTGCGCTGCTGCTCTTGGCTTGGCGGCTTTGGCGCAGTGGCCAGACTGAGGCTGGGCAATGGGCGCGTCGCCTATTGCTGGTCGCCGCTTGGCAGTTGTTAAGCGGCGTATCCAATGTGGTGCTGGATTGGCCACTGCTGGCCGCTTTGGCCCATACCGCCGGGGCAGCTGCCCTTTTGATCTTGTTGACCACATTGTTGGCGCGGCTTTGCGAAGTCCGTCAAGTTCGGCACTGAGTTTCTTATTCCACCGTATTCTTCGTCCCTATGGCTTCATCACCCCCCCTCGCTGCCTCGCCGCCGCCTAGCTCAAGCTGGCAGCAATACTATCAATTGACCAAACCGAGGGTCGTTCAGCTGATCGTGTTTTGCGCGGTCATCGGCATGGCGCTGGCCATCCCCGGCCTGCCCTCCGCGAGCGAATGGGTCAAGGTCGGGGCAGCCACCGTCGGCATTTGGTTGGTGGCCGGCGCCGCCGCTGCATTCAACTGCTTGGTTGAGCAGCAGATTGACTCCAAGATGAAGCGCACCGCATGGCGGGCCACGGCCAGGGGCGAACTCAGCCGCCTTCAGGCGCTGATTTTTTCGGCTGTTCTGTGTGGTTTGGGCATGGCCATTTTGTGGTTTTGGGTCAACCCGCTGACCATGTGGCTGACCTTCGCCACCTTCATCGGCTACGCGGTGATTTACACCGTTATTCTGAAACCGATGACGCCGCAAAACATCGTCATTGGCGGCGCTTCAGGCGCGATGCCGCCGGTCTTGGGTTGGGCCGCTTTGCGTGGCGATGTCGGGCCTGAAGCGATGCTTTTGTGTTTGATTATTTTCCTTTGGACGCCTCCGCATTTTTGGGCCCTGGCGCTTTACCGAACCGAGGAATACCGCAAAGCCGGCTTGCCCATGCTGCCCGTCACCCATGGTGCCGAGTACACCCGCTTGCAGATCTTTCTCTACACCTGGGTGTTGTTTGCTGCGACGCTTTTGCCTTTTTTGACCGGCATGAGCGGCTGGATCTATTTGCTCAGCGCGATTGGCCTGGGCCTGGGCTTTTGCAGTTATGCGTGGAGGCTCTGGCGCGAATATTCCGACGAGTTGGCGCGCGCCACTTTCCGCTTTTCGCTCTGGCATTTGTCGCTCTTGTTTGCGGCGCTGCTGGTCGACCATTACCTGCTGCCCTGGACGAGTTGAACCATGAAGAAAGTTATCGGCATCAGCCGCAACTTAGGCCTAGCGGCCTTGCTGACGATCAGTCTGGGCTTGACGGCTTGCGACCAACTTGGCTTTGGCAGCAATGCAAAGCCGACCTTTCAAGGTGTTGATCTGACCGGCGCCGAATACGCCCGCAGCCTCAATATGAGCGACCAGGACGGCCGCAGCCGCAGCTTGGCCGAGTTCAAGGGCAAGATTCCGGTGGTGTTCTTTGGCTATACCCAGTGCCCCGACGTGTGCCCGACGACCTTGGCTGAGCTGGCCGAGGTCAAGCGCTCGCTGGGTGCGGACGGCGAAAGGGTGCAGGGCATCTTTGTGACCATTGATCCCGAGCGAGACAGCGCGGCCTTGCTCAAAGCCTATGTGGCAAGCTTTGACCCCAGCTTTATTGCCCTGCGCGGCAGCGATGAACAAACCAAGGCGGTAGCCAAAGAGTTCAAGGTCTATTTCGCCAAGGTGGCCGGCAAAACGCCAGAGAGCTACACCATGGACCACACCGCCGCCAGTTTCATCTTTGACACCCAGGGCCGGGTGCGCGTGTTCTCACGCTACGGTTCAGGGGCATCGGCGCTGGCCAATGACATCAAACTGTTGTTGGCGGAAAAGAACTAGCTTCAGCGCATGCTGCTCAACAAAAAGCCCCAGCGCGCAAGCGACTGGGGCTTTTTTCTGACAGGCTGCTGGCCTGATCAAGCCGGCGTCAAGGCCTTGCGCATTTTCTTCATCGCCGCCACTTCGATCTGGCGGATCCGCTCGGCGCTGACGCCGTACTCGGCGGCCAGTTCGTGCAGCGTCATGCCGCCAGTGTTGTCGTCGTTGACGTTCAACCAGCGTTCCTGAACGATGCGCCGGCTGCGTTCATCCAGTGCCTCCAGGGCCTGATTGATACCGTCGCTGGCCAAAGTATTGCGGGCCTGTGTTTCCAGTACGCGAGTCGGCTCTTGGCTTTCATCGGCCAGATAGGCGATTGGCGCATAGCTTTCGCTGCCGTCCCCATGGTCGTCGGTCTGCGGCTCCAGCGCCACATCGCCGCCCGACATGCGGGTTTCCATCTCCAGCACTTCTTCGCGCTTCACATTCAGCGTCGTCGCGACATGATCCAGCTGCGCCTCGGTCAGGCTGTTGCGGTGGCTCATGTCATCCGACTGGTCTTCCTTCATGCTGTGCTTCATCGAGCGCAGATTGAAGAACAGCTTGCGCTGCGCCTTGGTGGTGGCGACCTTCACCATGCGCCAGTTGCGCAGCACATATTCGTGGATCTCGGCCTTGATCCAATGCATCGCATAGCTGACCAAGCGCACGCCTTGATCAGGGTCGTAGCGCTTGACAGCCTTCATCAGGCCGACATTGCCTTCCTGGATCAAATCGCCTTGCGGCAGGCCGTAGCCCATGTACTGGCGTGAAATAGAAACTACCAGCCGCAAATGGGACAAGACCAATTTACCGGCGGCCTCAAGATCACCCGTATCGCGCAGGCGGCGAGCAGCTGCGCCTTCTTCTTCCGCGCTCAGCAGGGGGAGGCGGTTGATGGCGGAGATGTAGGCATCCAGATTGCCGAGCGAAGGCACCAGCGACCATGGGTCGCGCACCGTCAGAGCAGAGGGGTTAGACATCGTCATCATCTTCTTTCTCAAAGCAAACCTTGTGAGGTCGACAAGAGCAATATTAGCACTCCATCGCGAGGAGTGCCAAAGATGAGGGGGCTTCGGAGTCTGGCCAAGTAAAAAATTGTGTCTCCGCGAGTGCAATCACTAACTTGGGCGCTAGATTGCCGGCCATGACCAGTTATTCGAGCTCATTTTCGCGCCCATATGCCCCGAAGCCATGCCTGTTGAGCGGGGCTCCGGGAACTCTTCCGGGCGGCTTGTGCAAAGCAAGTTCCAGGAATGGCCAGTCGATCGTTTAGGTGATCGGCGCCGGGTTGAACAGCACCAGCGCGTTGTGCAACTGCCATTGCTCGGCCCAGGTCTTCTTGCGCCCACTGGCCACGTCAAGCAGCAGCCGGAACATCTCCCAGCCTATGTCCTCGATGCTGGCTTCGCCGCTGGCGATGCGGCCGGCGTTGACGTCCATCAGATCATGCCAGCGCCGTGCCAGATCATTGCGGGTAGCGACCTTGAGCACCGGGCAAGCCGCCAGACCATAGGGTGTGCCGCGGCCGGTGGTGAAGATATGCAGATTCATGCCGGCCGCCAATTGCAGCGTGCCACAGATGAAATCGCTGGCCGGGGTGGCGGCAAAGACCAGGCCACGCAAGCCCTTTGTCTGCACGCGCTCGCCCGGCGACAAGACGCCGTTGATAGGCGCCGTGCCACTTTTGACAATCGAGCCCATCGCCTTCTCGACGATATTGGATAGGCCACCGGCCTTGTTGCCCGGCGTGGTGTTGGCGCTGCGGTCGGCGCTGCCGCGCTGCAGATAGGCGTCATACCAGGCCATCTCACGCCGAATCGCCTCGGCAAGCTCGGCTGTCGCGGCGCGCCCGGTCAGCTGATCCACGGCGTCACGCACCTCGGTTACTTCCGAAAACATCACGGTAGCCCCGGCGCGCACCAGCAAATCGGTGCAAAAACCGACGGCCGGGTTGGCGGTGACGCCTGAAAACGCGTCGCTGCCCCCGCATTGCACACCGACCACCAGCTCGGACGCCGGCACGGTCTCGCGCCGGCGCTGGTTGAGCCGCTGCAAATGGCGCTCGGCGCTGCGCATGATTGAATCCAGCATCGATTGAAAGCCGATATGCGCGTCATCCTGCAGGCGCACGACATCCAGCTCCTCCTGTCGTTGATCGGCGATCGCAATGCTGCCCGGCGGCAGCAAGCGTTCCGGCTGCAGTTTTTCGCAGCCCAGGCTGACGACCATCACTTCACCGCCGAAGTTCGGATTCAGGCTGATATTGCGCAGCGTGCGGATAGGGATGATGGCGTCAGGCGCATCGATCGCCACACCGCAGCCGTAGCCATGCTCAAGGGCGACCACATCATCCACATGGGGGAACAGCGGCAGCAACTCGGCCTTGATGCGCTTGAGAGCGAGCTCCAGCACGCCGGCCACGCATTGCACGGTGGTCGTGATGGCCAAGATATTGCGCGTGCCGACCGAGCCATCGGCGTTCCGGTAGCCTTCAAAGCTGTAGCCCTCCAGCGGCGCCAAGGCTGGGCTAGCCACCGTGCAGATCGGCAACTCGTCCAGGCTGCGCGCGCTGGGCATGGCCAGCAGCTTCTCATGCACCCAAGCGCCGGCCTTGATGTCTTGGATGGCCAGGCCAATGCTGACGCCGTAGCGCAGCACCGGCGAACCGCTCGGAATGTCAGTTAGCGCCACCTTGTGACCCTGCGGCACGCGTTCAAGCAGGGCGAGGCCGTCGGCAAATTGGCTGCCGGCATGCAGGCCGCCATCATTGACGACGATGGCGACGTTGTCGCCAATTTGCATGCGGATGTAGAGAGGCTGCTGGCTCATCTGGAATAAGTTGCTGTCTTGTCAGGGGTGCGCCCCAGTTTGACCTGGGGCGCTGGGTTCAGAACGACTTGCGCAAGCCGACTTGCATCACGCGTTCTTGCGAGATGTACTCCTGCAGATCGCCGCTGGCAAAGGAGATGCTGGAATACAAAAAGGTGTTCTTCGAGAAACCATATTTGACGCCAAAGCCCAGCTTGCCCAAGGTGGCACTTTTGCCGACCTTGTTGGCGGCGACGCCGCTGTACTCTACGCTGGAGTAGTTGCTGCCCAATAGAAAATCGCCCAAGGGAACTTCAATGCCGAAGGTGTAGCCCTTGATGGCGTCGGCGCTAAAGACGCCGTCCGGGCCGGTCACGGTCAGGCCGATACCGGCCGCCGCGCCGTTCCCGCTGGTGGTCGTCAAGTCATCATTCTTTTGGTAGCCGCCCAGCAGCTTGAACAGACCGAAGTTGTAGTTGGCGGCCAGCGTCAAGGACTTGTTGGTGTCGGCGCCGCTGCTGCGCGACTTGTTCCATTCATAGGACAGCGCCGAATTGAAGTTGCCCAGGGTGTAGGCGGCCTTCAGCCCGTGGAAGCGGTCGGCGGTGGCTTCCCCAGGGGCAATCTGTACCGTGCCGGTAAAGCCGGCCCAGGTCGGCGTCGCGTATTGCACGACGTTGTCGGCCCGCGGTGCATTCAGCCAAAACGGCAGGCTCTTGCCCATATTCGTGACTGCGGTGCCCTGGTTCAGCGTCAGCGCGTTGACGAAGGGATTGCTCAAACCCATCACGCTGTCTTCCAAGATGTACTGACGCCCCATGCGCAGCTCGCCCAGGCTGGCCGATGTCAGAGACACAAAAACTTGCCGACCAAAGGCCCGCCCGCCCTGGGCCAGCGCGCCGGTGTCGGCCAGCAAGCCGCCTTCCATGATGACGCCCGCTTTGAGATCATTGCCGAGGTCTTCGGTGACGCGCATGCCCCAGCGCGAACCATTGAGGCCGTTGACGGTGCCGTCCTGAACCAAAGTTAGGTTGCCGGCCTTGGCCTTGGCGCCGCTGTCATAGTTGCTGACGTTGACGTCCAGCAGACCGTAGAGCACGACGCTGGAGGACTGGGCCTGAGCCGCGCCTGCACATAGCAGCATGGCCGCGTAGCCAAGAAAGTTGATTTTCATGGTGATGTCTCCGTTATAGATGTTGGAAATTCGAAACGGCCGGGCAAATCAGCACGGGTCAGCGTCGGCAGGACGAATTCCGGCATGCGTCCCGGCCATGGCCATGGCCGGGACAGCGGAGCAGACTTGGGCGCAGCATGGCGCCGAAGATCAAGTATTCAAAAATCAGGGAAAGACGATGCCAGGCAACCACAGCGAGAACGCCGGCACATAGGTCACCAACATCAGCGCGGCGATCAAGGCGCCGTAGAAGGGCCAGATGGTCTTCATCACCGTGCCGACCGACACGCCGCCGATGGCGCAGCCGACCACTTGCGTGGTGCCGACCGGTGGCGTGTTCAGGCCCAGGGCGCAGTTGATCAGCATGACGATGCCGAACTGGATCTCGCCCATGCCGTATTTCATGCAGATCGGCAGGAAGATCGGTGTGCAGACCAGGATGGTGGCGGCCATGTCCAGGAAGGTGCCCAGCACGAACAAGATCACATTTACCAGCAGGAATATCACCCAGGGACTGGAGCTGAAATTGGTCAGCGCGCGGCCGGTCAGGTCGGCCACTTCGTAGAGGCTGATGATGTAGCCGAAGGCCGATGAAATGCCGATCAAGAGCAGCACCACGCCGGTCGTTTTGACCGCTTTGGCCGCCGCTTTGACGAACTGCTCCAGCTTGAGCGAGCGGTAGATCACCACGCACAAGAACAAGGCATACAGCACCGCCACGGCGGCCGACTCGGTGGCCGTGAAGACGCCGGACATGATGCCGCCCAGGATCAGCACGACGACGAACAAGCCCGGCAAGGCCGCCGCTAGTGAGCGCGCGACGATGGCCCAACCGGGGAAGCTGCCGGCCGGATAGCCGCGTTTGACGGCCACGCCGTAAGCGGCGACTAGATTGCAGATCGTCAACACCAGGGCCGGGATCAGACCGGCCAGAATCAGCTTGGCGATCGAGACCTTGCCGCCGGCCGCGAGCGAATAGATGATCATGTTGTGGCTGGTTGGCATCAAGGCCCCGACCAGCGCGGCGTGGGTGGTGACGTTGACGGCGTAGTCGGCGCCATAGCCTTCCTTCTTCATCATCGGAATCATCACCGCGCCCATCGCGGACACATCAGCCACCGGGCTGCCCGAGACGCCGCCGAACAAGGTGCAAGCGACCACATTGGACATACCCAAGCCGCCGCGCACATGGCCGACCAGGGCGCGGGCGAAATCGACGATCTTGTCAGCGATGCCGCCGTAAAGCATCAGCTCGCCGGCAAAGATGAAGAAGGGGATCGCCAAGAAGGAGAACACATTCATGCCCGAGGTCATCTGCTGGAAGATGACGGCCATCGGCAAACCTTCATACAGAATCGTCGCGAGTGCCGACAGGCCAATCGCAAAGGCCACCGGCACGCCCAGAATGAGCAGGCCGAAGAAGGCGATACAAAGAATAGTCAGTGCCATGCGGGCTTCACCTCTTCGCCGCGCTGCAAGGCGACGATATGTTCAAAAGAAAAAAGCATGATCAGCAGTCCGGCCAGCACCATGGGCACATAGCGCAAGGACTCTGAAACGCCCAAAGTGGGGATCAAATAGCTGCGCACGGAGAGCAGCATCTCGGCGCAGTTCCAGGCCATCAGGCCGCCGAACAGCATGGTCAGCAAATGGATCAGGATCTCTAGCGGACGACGCCAGTTGTTGGGCAGCAGGCCGTCAAGCAGCTCCATGCCGATATGCCCGGCGTCGCGCACACCGACCGCGCAACCCAGCATCGTCACGTAGAGCACCAGCAACAAGGCCAGGCTTTCCGCCCAGGTGGGCGTGTTGTTCATCACATAACGGCCGAATACCTGGTAGCTCACGGCCAGCAGCAGCAGCAACAAGCCGAACACGCCCAGGCGTAAGCAGGCCTTGGCGATGGCCGCACAAAATTTGGTCAACATGGTGTTTCCGGTTCGGTCGGGGCGCGGCCCGACGCACAGATGAAATCAATGCGAGCACAAGTCACCCGCCCGGCCTTCAATCACAAGGCCGGGCGGGCAGCGGCCCTGGCTTATTTGGTTTCTTGAATCCGTTTGACCAGATCCTTCAGCTTGGCATCGGTGATGAATTTGTCGTAGACGGGTTTCATCACGGCCTGGAAGCTGGCCTTGTCGACCTCGATGATCTGGGCTCCGCCGGCCTTGACCGTGGCGAGTGACTTCTCTTCGCGTTCATCCCAGAGCTTGCGCATAAAGGGCACGGAGTTCTTGGCGGCTTGACGCAGCGCTTTTTGGTCCTCGGCGCTCAAGCCGTCCCAGATCTTTTTGGAGAACAGCAGCATCTCCGGCGCCATCGAATGCTCGGTCTTCGAGTAGTACTTGGCGACCTCGAAGTGGCGCGAGCTTTCATACGAGGGGTAGTTGTTCTCCGCCGCATCGACCAAGCCGGTTTTCAAGGCCGTGTAGACCTCGCCGAAAGGCATCGGCGTGGCGTTGGCGCCCATGGCCTCCAGCAGCGAAACCCAAAGGTCGGATTGCTGCACGCGCACCTTCAAGCCCTTGGCGTCGGCCAAGCTCTTGATGGGTTTTTTGACGGTGTAGATCGAACGGGCGCCGCTGTCGTAAAAGGCCAGGCCGATAAAGCCCTGCGCTTCGCAGCTCTTCAGAATATCTTCACCAATCGGGCCGTCCAGCACCGCGCGCATATGTTCCTTGGAGCGGAACAAGAACGGCATGGTCGGCACCACGGTGGGCGCGCAGATATTGTTCATCGGCGCGATGTTCACGCGTGTCATCGCGATTGCGCCGATCTTGGCCTGCTCGATGGTGTCCTTCTCGGCGCCCAGGGCGCTGTTGTTGAAAACCTTGATGCTGTGGCGGCCGTTGCTGAGCTTGCTCAGTTCCTGGCCCATGAACTTGACGGCGTCCACGGTGGGATAGCCGTCAGGATGGATATCGGTGGAGCGGAAGTCGGTCGCTTGGGCACTCAGGCTGGCGCCAAGTATCAGTCCGGGTAGCAATTTGGCAAACAATTTCGCTTTGAGTTTCATACGGTCTCCGTTCGGTTTTTTTGAGTGTTTTTTTGAGAATGGCGCCATCAATCCGCGTAGGGCGTTTCGGGCAATCCTGTCACTCCGGGCCGCAGCGCAAACAATGCGCCCGCCAGAGTTGCTTGCACGCCGGCGCCGGCAGGGCGCATCGACGTGATCAGAAGGGTGGCCATGTCGGCGCCGCCAAAGGCGCACATGGTGGGTTTGGCAACGGGCAGCTCAATCCGGCGGTCGAGTCGCCCGGCGGGTGTGTATCGCAGCACGGCGGCGCCGTCATTGGCGCAAATCCAGTAGCAGCCTTCGACGTCGACGGCTGCGCCGTCGGGTCGGCCCGTTATGAGGCGATCGATGAAGACCCTCGGCTCGGCGGCTTGGCCGCTGGCCGGGTCGTAATCGCAGACCCAGACCTTGGCGACGGCGGGGGCCGAGTCGCTGAAATAGAGCTTGTCGCCGCTGGGGCTGAAGGCCAGACCGTTGGGCACCAGCATCGCTTCCCGCAAGGCTGGTGCCCAGCTGCCTGTGCTTTCTGAGGTCGCAGCCAGTCGGGCCAAGCGGCCGAGCGGCAGTCGTTCAATTGCTGCCGGATCCTCATGCATGCTGCCGACCCAGAAGCGCCCCTGGCGGTCGCAACGGCCATCGTTGAAGCGCAAGCCTTTGCCATGTAAAGCGGCGGCCAGCAACGTCATTTGGGGCTGTGCCGCCGCGCCGAGTTCGAGGGCGTAAACGCCGTCCTGCAGCGCCGCAACCAAACCGCCGCCAGCTCTCAAGGCGATGCAGCCGACCGTTTGATCCAGCTGCCAGTTTTGGGCCGGCCGGGTCGAGCCATCGTGACGCCAGATGCGCTTGCCCGAGATGTCGACCCAATAGAAACAGGCCTGCGCTGCGCACCAAAGCGGGCTCTCGGCCAAGGCCGCGCCGCCATCCCACCACAGCTCGACGTGGCTCATGGCTGGGCCTGGGGCTCAAATGGTCCAAGACCGAGGAAGCGCCCGCCCTGCAAGCGGGCCATCGGCGAGCCTGCGGCAAAGTCAACGCCTTGCACGCGCTCGCGCCAGGCTTCGGCATTGTCTTGTGGCTCGTAGCCGATCTTGTCCCAGCCCTCGGCGCTCCACCAGCGCTCGCTATTGGCCGAGACGCCGTAGACGGTCAAGCAGCCCACGTTGGGCGCGAATAGCGCCGCCCGCACCAAGCGCTCGAGATCATTCGGGCTGAGCCAGGTGGACAGCGCGCGCCGGTCTTCGGGCTCGGGCGTGGCCGTGCCTATGCGCAAAGAGACCGTCTCGATGCCGTAGCGATCCCAGTACAGCTGCGCCATGTTTTCGCCGAAGAGCTTGGACACGCCGTAGTAGCCGTCAGGCCTGGGCTTGTCGCCGACGCTTAGGGGCTGACCCTGCTCGTAGCAGCCTATGGTGTGATTGGAGCTGGCAAAGACGATGCGCTTGCAGCCGCTCAGGCGCGCGGCCTCATACAAGTTGAAGACGCCGTGCAGATTGCTCGCCGCCACTTGTTCGAAGGGGTTTTCTACCGACACGCCGCCCAGATGAACCACACCGTCAACGCCTTGCAGCAAGGCCAGCATGGCTGCCCGATCGGCGAGGTCGCAGATCTGCTCGGTCTCATGGGCCCCGATCTCGCCGCAGCTGATGCGGTCCGACAGCAGCAGCAACTCGCAGCTGGCCTGCAGGCGTGGGCGCAGCATACGACCCAGCGTGCCGGCAGCGCCGGTCAGCAGCAAGCGTTGCAGTCGCTGGAGTCGTTCATTGGACGGGCCAGGCGGGTGGGCGGTGAAGGGCCGGAAGTCACTCATGAATAAAGCTGCGTTGGGTTTGGATTTGCCGACTGGATTTGATAGAGTTCGACCACGGATGATGTTTGTCATCGGTTGTCGTACAACTTGAGCGATGTTCGCTGACTCGATCAAGGGTGTCAAGAAGCTTAATCACAGGGAATTCCCTTAAACATGCCGAATGCGAAGACCGCCCCGCCTGGGGCTTTGGCCAACATCGCCCCCGCCGGGGTTTTGCGTCGCCCGCGCAATCTTGCTGTCGCATTGGTTGATGCTTTTGGCCTGCGCATCCGCGAAGGTCTGCTCAAGGTGGGTGAGCGGCTGCCGACCGAGGCGGCCATCATGGCCGAGTTCGGGGTCAGTCGCACGGTGGTGCGGGAGGCGCTGTCCAAGCTGCAGGCAGCGGGCTTGGTGGAGACGCGGCACGGCATCGGCACCTTTGTGATGAGTGTGGGTGAGCGGGCCAACTTTCGAATCGCGCCGGAACAGTTGGCGACGCTGCGTGAAGTGATCGCAGTGCTGGAATTGCGCATCGGCTTGGAGGCTGAGGCGGCCGGTTTGGCGGCCCAGCGGCGCAGTGACGAGAACCTTCGGGTGATGCAGGCCAGTTTGACCGCGTTTGCCGTGGCCATCGAGGAAAAGACCGATGCGGTGGCGGCCGACTTCCAGTTGCATATGGAAATCGCGCGGGCCACGCAGAATGTGCACTTCGTCGATCTGATGACTTATTTGGGGGCCATGCTGATCCCGCGCAACCGCATCAACACAGCGGGCTTTGCCGGCGAGGACAGGCGTGACTATTTGCGCCGCGTGCATGTCGAGCATGAGAGCATCGTCAATGCGATTGCCAGCAAAGATTCGGAGGCGGCAAGGGCCGCCATGCGCACCCATTTGTCGAACAGTCGTGAGCGCTTGCGGCGTGCGCAGGAGGCTGCCGCAGATTGAAGCGGGCGGCGTTCGATTATTTGAGCGGCGAATGTTCTGGTCGCCTCGGCCAGGCTGGCAACAGGCCTGCTGCCCAGGTTGGGCTTGGCTTGAGCTGTGCTGGAGTCTTGACTGAATCTTGGGTGGAATAGGGCTTTGGGCGCCGCATTTTCTTGTTGACTGATTTATCTTGAGTTGTATGATGACGTACAAGTAGGGTGCTGATCGGTGCTCGAATCAGGCGATCGTCGGCGCTGCCCGATGTCTGCCGCCCCATCAATTTGCAGCCACAGGAGCATCCCCTTTCATGTCGCCCCAAGATCTCAAGTCCGTTCTTCAATCCGGCCTGCTGTCCTTCCCTTTGACCGACTTTGACAGCGCCTTGAACTTTGCGCCCAAACCTTATGCCGAGCGGCTGGAATGGCTGCAGCCCTATGGCGCGACGGTCTTGTTCGCGGCCGGCGGCACCGGCGAGTTCTTCTCGCTGGAGCCGCAGGAATATGCGCAGGTGATCAAGGTCGCGCTGGACACCTGCCGCGGCCGCACGCCCATCGTGGCCGGCGCCGGCGGCGGCACGACGCTGGCGATCAAATATGCGCAAGAAGCCGAAGCGCTGGGCGCGCAGGGCATTTTGCTATTGCCGCATTACCTGACCGAAGGCAGTCAGGCCGGCTTGATCAATCATGTCGAGGCGGTTTGCAAGAGCGTGAAGATCGGCGTGATTGTCTATAACCGCGGCGCCTGCCGCCTGACGCCAGCCAGCTTGCTGGTGCTGGCCGAGCGTTGCCCCAACTTGGTCGGTTTCAAAGACGGCGTCGGTGATATCGAGAAGTTCGTCGCCATCCGTCAGACATTGGGAGAGCGCTTTGCCTATCTGGGGGGCTTGCCAACGGCCGAAGTATTTGCCGGCGCCTACAAGGCGATGGGCTGCCCGGTCTATTCGTCAGCGGTGTTCAACTTCATTCCGAAAACGGCAATGGACTTCTACCGCGCTCACGCCGCCGGCGACTCCGCCACTTGCGATCAATTGATCCGCGACTTCTTCTTGCCCTATATCGCCTTGCGCAATCAGGGTGAGGGCTACGCGGTGTCCATCGTCAAGGCCGGCGCGACGCTGGTCGGCCACGGCGCCGGCCCGGTGCGCCCGCCCTTGTCGGACCTGCTGCCGGCCGAGGTCGAGCAGTTGCGCGCCTTGATCGCCAAGCTCGGCGCGCAGTAAATTGCAAGCGCTGCGCCACAGGGCGAGCCCGTCGCGGGCTGCCGGAGCATTGAAATGAGTCTGTCAGCCACCCCCGTCATCACCGGCCTGCGGGTGATCCCGGTTGCCGGCCACGACAGCATGCTGCTCAATTTGAGCGGTGCCCATGGGCCCTTCTTCACCCGCAATCTGTTGATCCTGACCGACAGTGACGGCCGCACCGGCGTCGGCGAGGTGCCGGGCGGCGAGCTGATTCGTCGCACGCTGGAGGATGCGCGCGAGCTGATCGTCGGCCAGCCGCTGGGCTCGCAGCAGCGCCTGATGGCGAGCGTGCAGCAATGCTTTGCCGACCGCGACAGCGGCGGGCGTGGCCTGCAGACCTTTGATCTGCGCACCACCATCCATGCGGTCACTGCGATCGAGTCGGCTCTGCTGGATTTGCTGGGCCAGCATCTGAATGTGCCGGTGGCCGCGCTTTTGGGCGAGGGTCAGCAGCGCGACGCCGTGGAAATGCTGGGTTACCTGTTCTTCATCGGCGACCGCTCGCACACCGATTTGCCCTACCGCAGTGAAGCCGGTGCCAGCGATAACTGGCTGCGGCTGCGGCATGAAAAAGCGCTGGACGCTGCGGCCATCGTGCGCTTGGCCGAGGCGGCGCGCGAACGCTATGGCTTCAATGACTTCAAACTCAAGGGCGGCGTGCTGCGGGGCGAAGAGGAGGTCGAGGCTGTGCGCGCGCTGCACGAACGCTTCCCTCAGGCCCGCGTCACGCTGGATCCGAATGGAGGCTGGCTGCTCAAGGATGCGATACGCCTGATGCGCGATATGCGCGGCGTTCTGGCCTATGCAGAAGATCCTTGCGGCGCCGAAGACGGCTATTCCGGCCGCGAGGTGATGGCCGAGTTCCGCCGCGCTACCGGCTTGCCCACGGCCACCAATATGGTCGCCACGGACTGGCGTCAACTCAGCCATGCGCTGGCCTTGCAGGCGGTGGACATTCCGCTGGCCGACCCGCATTTCTGGACCATGGCCGGCTCGGTCCGGGTGGCGCAAACCTGCCGCGACTGGGGCCTGACTTGGGGTTCGCATTCGAATAATCATTTCGATGTTTCGCTCGCCATGTTCACCCATGTGGCGGCGGCGGCGCCCGGTCGGGTGACCGCCATCGACACCCATTGGATCTGGCAAGACGGCCAGCGCCTGACCCAGCAGCCGCTGCAAATCGTGGGCGGCCATGTGCAAGTGCCCAAACAGCCGGGTCTGGGCGTGAGCCTGGACATGGTCGCGGTCGAGAAAGCGCACCAGCTCTATCTTCAACATGGCCTCGGCGCGCGCGACGACAGCATGGCCATGCAATACCTGCTGCCCGGCTGGAATTTCAATCCCAAGCGGCCCGCCCTGGACCGATAAAAAGGCAATTCCCATGTTCAAGAATTTCATTGCCGGCGAATGGCTGGACGGCGCGCGCGTGTCGCGCAATATCAACCCCTCGGACACGCGCGACTTGGTGGGCGAATACGCGCAAGCCGATGCCGCCCAGGCCAGGCTTGCCGTCGCTAGCGCCGAGGCGGCGTTCCCGGCCTGGAGCTTGTCAACGCCTCAACAACGCTTTGACATCCTCGATGCCGTGGGCAGCGAGATCCTTGCCCGGCGCACTGAGATCGGTGATTTGCTGGCGCGCGAGGAAGGCAAGACGCTGCCCGAGGCGGTGGGCGAAGTGACGCGGGCCGGCCATATCTTCAAGTTCTTTGCCGGCGAGGCCTTGCGCCCGGGCGGCGAGCTATTGCCCTCGGTGCGGCCCGGCGTTGGGGTCGAGATCACGCGCGAGGCGCTCGGCGTGATCGGCATCATCACGCCTTGGAATTTCCCTATCGCCATACCGGCCTGGAAGATCGCCCCGGCCCTGGCCTATGGCAATTGCGTGGTTTTCAAACCGGCCGATCTGGTGCCGGGTTCGGCCTGGGCCTTGGCCGAAATCCTCTCGCGCAGCGGGCTGCCGCAAGGGGTGTTCAATCTCGTGATGGGGCGTGGCTCGGAAGTTGGCACTGTGCTGCTTGAGGATGCGCGCGTTTCGGCAGTGACGTTCACCGGCTCGGTCGGCACCGGGCAGAAAGTGGCAGCGGCTTGTGTGGCGCGCATGGCCAAGTTCCAGCTCGAGATGGGCGGGAAGAACCCGCTGATCGTGCTGGATGATGCTGATCTGGATGTGGCGGTCAATTGCGCCGTGCAGAGTGGCTTTTACTCGACCGGCCAGCGCTGCACGGCTTCTTCCCGCGTGATCGTCAGCGAGGGCCTGCAGCAGCGTTTCGTCGCGGCCATGGTTGAGAAGATGAAGACGCTGAAGGTGGGCAATGCCCGCCAGACCGGCATCGACATTGGCCCTGTGGTCGACCAGACGCAGCTCAATCAAGACCTCGACTATGTCCGCATTGCGCAGCAGGAAGGGGCCAGTCTGGCCTTTGGCGGCGAGGCCCTGGCCGAGAACGCTGAAGGGCAGCCCGGCTTTTACTTGCGGCCGGCCTTGATCACCGAGACTTCGCCCGAGATGCGCATCAATCGCGAGGAGGTCTTCGGCCCGGTGGTGAGCGTGCAGACGGCGCGCGACTACGAACATGCTTTGGCGCTCGCCAATGACACGCCGTTTGGCCTGGCCGCAGGCATCGTCACCCGCTCGCTCAACCATGCCACGCATTTCAAACGCCATTCACAAGCCGGCATGGTGATGGTCAATCTGCCCACGGCGGGTGTCGACTACCACGTGCCCTTTGGCGGGCGCAAGGGCAGCAGCTACGGCTCGCGCGAGCAGGGCCGCTACGCCGCCGAGTTCTACACGGTGGTGAAGACGGCCTATACGCTGCCCTGAACAAGCCTCAGCAAGCCTGCCTCGCTGTATCAGGGTGTTTGCTGTTTCAAATATTGTATTTGTCGACATAAAATAAAGAAACACCGTTTCAAAATAGCAAATACCCGATGAAAACAAGTAGAACGATGCAGGTGGCCCTGGTGGGGGAGTGCATGCTGGAGTTGCAAGGCCAGGCCTTTGGCGCGATGCAGCAGAGCTACGGCGGAGACACCCTCAACACGGCGGTCTATCTGGCGCGCTGCGGCGCCGCGGCCGGTGTTCGCAGCCATTACGCCACCGCTTTGGGCGACGACAACCTGAGCAGCGGCATGCTGGAGCGCTGGGCTGCGGCCGGCATCGAGACCGATTTGGTGCGGCGCATTCCCGGCCGCATGCCGGGGCTGTACATGATCGAAGTCGATGCGCAGGGCGAGCGCCGCTTCAACTATTGGCGCGACACCAGCGCCGCCAAAGCCCTGTTCGATGATGGCATCACGGCGCTGGAGCAAGGCCTGTATCGCTGGGATGCGCTTTATCTGAGCGGCATCAGTCTGGCCATCCTGCCCCCGCAAGGGCGCCAACGGCTGTTGATGCTGATGCAAGCGATGCGTGAGCGCGGCCAGATGGTGGTGTTCGACAACAACTACCGGCCGCGCCTGTGGCGGGATGTGGCCGAAGCGCAAGCCGTTTTCATGCAGGCGTTTGAGCTGGCCAGCATCGCTTTGGTGACGGCGGACGATCATCAAGCGCTGTTCGGCCTGCCCACGCTGGAGGCGGGTGTGGCCGCCGCGCAAGCGCTGGCGCCGCCCGAGTTGGTGATCAAGCGCGGCATGGCGGCGACCTTGGTGCGTGCGCCGGATGCGATCGAGCTGGGCTGGCAGCCAGCGGCCACCGAGCATGTGCCCAAGGTGGTGGACACCACGGCCGCCGGCGACTCCTTCGCGGCCGGCTATCTGAGCCGCCGCCTTGTGGGCGCTTCGGCCTTGGAGGCGGCCCGCTTCGGCAATCGCCTGGCGGCACGGGTGATACAGCACCGCGGCGCCTTGATCGCGCCCGAGTTGATGGCCGATTTGTTGCTTGAACCCTTGGTCGCTCCACAGGCGCCTCAGCTATGACACCTCCCACCTATCGAAACCGGCCGACCAAAAGCCAGGGCCTGAGCAAGCTGATCAGCCTCGCCGTTGGTATTGGCCTGGGTGCCGCCGTCTTGATGACGGTCGCTTCGCCGCCAATGAGTGAGCCCGCCAGCAAGCCTGCTTCCGCATCTCAGACCTTGGCGCTGCCCGCAGCCGACGCAGCGCAGGGCGCCCTGCGCGTCTTGGCGCAGCTCAATCCCGCCAGCTACGACATCCTCGGTTGGGCCGCAGGCACGGTGGGCGGGCAGGGCGGCCGGATCATCCGCGTGCGCAATCTGAAGGAATCGGGGCCGGGCTCCTATCGGGAAGCGGTCGAGGCCGAGGGGCCGCGCATCGTTGTCTTCGAGGTCGGCGGCGTGATTGATATGGGCGGCAAGAACATCACCATTCGCCACCCCTATTTGACCGTGGCCGGCCAAACCGCGCCCAAGCCCGGCATCACCGTCATCAAAGGGCAAACCAATATCGCCACTCACCAGGTGATCATCCAGCACTTGATGATTCGGCCCGGCGAGTTCGGCCGCGCCAAGCGCAGCGGCTCTGATCAAGACGGCATTGGTACGGTAGGGGCGCCGGGCGGCGCCCACCATGTGATCGTCGACCACTGCAGCTTTTCATGGGCGACCGACGAAAACCTGTCGGCCAGTGGTCCGCGCTTTGAGGGTGCTAAGCCCGAAGAATGGCGGCGCAACACCTCGCATGCGATCACCTACAGCTACAACCTGATCTATGAGGGCCTGGCCAATTCGGTCCACAACAAGGGCGAACATTCCAAGGGCAGCCTGATTCACGACAATACCAACGCCGTCCTGCTCTACGCCAATATCTACGCCTCGAATCAGGAACGCAATGCCTTGTTCAAGGGTGGCGTGCGCGCGGCCATGGTCAACAACCTGATCTACAACCCCGGCGCCAAGGCCGTGCACTACAACCTGGTTGCACATGAATGGGTTGGTCACGCGCCGCAAACCGGCTGGGTCACGCTGGTCGGCAATGTCTACCGCCAAGGGCCGGACAGCAAGCCCAACACGCCGCTTTTCGCGCTCGGCGGCATAGGCGATGTGGAACTGTTTTTGCAAGACAACCTGGCGGTTGATGATGTCGGCAAGCCGCTCGCCCAGACCGGCCTCTACACGGCCAGCCAGGCGCGCATATTGCAGGCGGGCAAGCCCTATCTGCCGGACGATATCCAGGTCTTCCCGGTGCAACAACTTGAGCGCGAGCTGCCGCTGGCCGCAGGCGCGCGGCCCTGGGACCGCGACCCCATCGACTTCAAGCTGCTCTCCGACGTGGCCGAGAGTCGCGGCAAGATCATCGATTCGGAGCTGGAGAATGCCCACGGATATCCGCGTTATGCGCCGACCAGCAAGGCCTTCAATCCGGCCGAATGGCAGCTGCAGGACATGAGCCCGAAAGCCGGTTGGGGCTCGCTCTTCCTGCCCGCCGTACCCCATTAAGCTCGGGTCATCCCAAGGCCCATCTATTCGGAGTCAACGAGATGAAACTTTTACGCTGGGGCGCAGCCGGTCAGGAGAAACCGGGCATCTTGGGTTCGGACGGCCAGCGCCGCGACCTGTCCATGCTGCTGAGTGATATTGGCCCGGCCCAGCTGAGCCCGCGAACCTTGGCCGCTTTGGCCTTGTTGGACGTGGACAGATTGCCGCAGGTGCCCTTGGACCAGCGCCACGGCACGCCGTTTGGCGGCACCGGCAAGATTGTCTGCGTCGGCCTCAATTACGCTGACCATGCGGCCGAGGCCGGGCTGGCCTTGCCGCCCGAGCCGGTCTTGTTCTTGAAGCCCAGCAGCGCGATCTGCGGGCCTTTTGACGAAGTGATCATTCCGCGCGGCTCGCGCAAGACGGACTGGGAAGTCGAACTGGGCGTCGTGATCGGCAGTACCGCCCGCGACGTCAGCGAAGCCCAGGCGCTGGCCCATGTGGCTGGCTACACCATCGTCAACGACATTTCCGAGCGCGAATTCCAGCTCGAGCGCAGCGGCCAATGGGACAAGGGCAAGGGCTGCGATACCTTTGCGCCGATTGGCCCCTGGTTGGTGACGGCCGATGAGATCGTCGATCCGCAAGACCTGGCCCTGTGGTTGGAGGTCAATGGCCAGCGGGTCCAAAACAGTTCGACCCGGCAATTGGCTTTCGGCATCGCCGCCCTGGTCAGCTATATCAGCCGCTTCATGACCTTGCAACCTGGCGATGTGATCAGCACGGGCACACCTCCCGGGGTCGGCTTGGGCCAGAAGCCCGAGCCTTGGTTCCTCAAGGCCGGGGACCGCATGAGCCTGGGCATTCAGGGCCTGGGCGTGCAGGAGCAGCGCTGCGTGGCGGCCGGCGATCCGCAGATGCCGCATGTCTGAGAGGAGGGGGCATGACGCGCTTGTGATGACCCGAAGTTGGCTCCGTTCGTCCCTGCAGTTACTGTGCCTGGTGCTGATGACCTTGAGCCCGGTCTATGCGGAAGATCTGGTGGTCAGCTATCGCTCGCCGGAGAGCGATAACGATCGACGGCTTGACTACACGACCGACCTGTTGCGCTTGGCGCTTGACAAGACCATAGCCAGCCATGGCGGCTATCGCTTTGAGCAGCAAGACCGTATGAACAAGGTGCGCAATATCCGGGTCGCCAAGAGCAATATGCATCCCAACTTCTTTGCGGTCTTGTCCTTTGATGAGGCCTTCGCCAAGGAAGGGCTCGACTATGTGCGCTTCCCTTTGCATTTGGGCGTTGTCGGCTACCGCGTCTGTTTTGTCGCGCCGGCCGCGCGTGCGGCTGTGGCCAAGATAGAGGGCGTAGCCGAGCTCAAGAAATTCAGCATCGGCCAGGGGGTGGGTTGGCAAGACGTGAATGTGCTGCGCAACAATGGTTTCGAGGTGGCGGAGGTGCCTTCGTATGAAAGCCTGTTCGGCATGCTCAGCAAAGACAGGTTCGATCTGCTGTGCCGAGGCATCAATGATGTGGCGGGCGAAATGCAAGCCCATCCCGAGCTGGTGTTGGACCACAGCTTCATGCTGAGCTATCCGATGCCGCAGTTTCTCTATACCCACAAAGACAATCAGGCCGCCCGTCAGCGCGTGGAGTTAGGGCTCAAACGGGCCTATGCCGATGGTTCGCTGTTGAACTTGTTCAAGCTGCATTTTCGCCAGAGCATTGAAGCGGCGGATCCGCGTAAGCGCCGGGTCATCAAACTGAGCAATGCAGCGGTGACGGGCATTGACTTCGATTTCAAAAAGTATGACTTCGACTTGAATGAATTTTCGCGTTAGGCCCGCACTTCAGCCACCCCAAGGAAAGCGAATAGCAGTGAGCATCACATTCCCCTCATCCCGTTCGCGCTGGACTGCAGCGCTGTTGCTGGGCCTCGCCTGCGCAGTTCAATCCGCCATGATTGGTGTCAACGCCCCGGTCGTGCCGCTGACGCCCGAGCGTCTGAGCGAGCTTGATTCGGCCGATCTGCGGCGGGCTTGGGGCCAATATCTGGAACACTCAGCCCAGCAACGCGCCGCCGACAAGGCCGCGTTGGCGGCCGAGCGTGCGGGCAGTGCAGCCACGCCAGCCGGCCCCGAAGGGGGCAATAGCGAAAAGAGCATGCCGCTGAATCAGCCCCCGGCTTGGTACGGCTCGGCCCAGGCCTTGCTGGTCGCCAACAATATCGTCAGCTTTCAAACACCCGCCGGCGGCTGGGGCAAGAACCAGCCGCGTGATCGCCCGGTACGTCTGCAGGGTCAGGACTATGTGGCCAACAGCAATTCAAAGCACCCGACGCCGGGCGATTTTGACCAAGCGATCGAGCCCCACTGGAGCTATGTAGGCACCATAGACAACGACGCCACCGTGACCGAAATTCGCTTCCTGGCCAAGGTCGCGGCGCAATTGCCGCCGGAACAGGCGGCAGTTTTTCGCCAAAGCCTGCTCAAAGGCCTGAGCTATTTGTTCAGCGCGCAGTTTCCCAATGGCGCCTGGCCCCAGGTCTGGCCCTTGCAAGGGGGCTATCACGATGCCATCACCTTGAACGATAACGCGATGGTTGCGGTGGCCGAGTTGATGGGGGCGGTGGCGCGCGGCGAGCAGGGGTTTCATGGTCTGCCCCAGCACGTGCAAGAGCAAGCCGCGCTGGCGGAGCGCCGGGCGATCGAAAGCCTGTTGGCGACGCAGGTCAGCGCGCAGGGCCGCAAGCTGCTGTGGGCACAGCAATACGATGCCCTGAGCTTGGCGCCGGTGTCTGCCCGCAATTACGAGCCCGCTGCCTTGAGCAGCGCAGAAAGCGCACAGGTATTGATTTACTTGATGAGCTTGCCGCAACCGTCGCCGGCTGTAGTTCAGGCCGTCGAGGCCGGCGTTGCCGCCTTGCGTGCGCTGGCCATCGAGGGCATGGTGTGGGGCAAGGTCGACGAAGCGCAGGGTCGCCGCTTGCGCCCACGTGCCGGCGCTGCTCAGCTCTGGGCGCGCTATTACGATAGCCGGACCTTGAAGCCGGTGTTCGGTGACCGGGACAAGAGCTTGCATGATGACGTGGACGACATCAGCCTAGAGCGTCGCAATGGCTACGCCTGGTACGGCACGGGGCCGGCCAAGGCGCTGGCGGCTTATGCCGAGTGGCTCAAGTCATGTCGTACGCCGCTGAAGGCGCAGCAGGGTCATGATATTTGTCGCAGCGATGGTAGCCTCCAACAGGCTGCCTCCGATCGAGCCGACCCATAGGTTGTTGGCGAGCCAGAGCAGCGTGCCCACCAGCATCAGCAAGCGCATCTGCATGCCTTTGAGAAAAAACAGCGCCGTCGTGCCTATGCAGGATGCGGCTATCGGCAGCAGCGAGAGCCATCCGGTTTGCAGCCAAGCGCCCAGAGCCAGACTGAGGGCAATGAAGAACACCGCCACCCAAGGTGAGTGGCTGCGAATTGCCGCCACCGAGCGGCCTAGGGAAACCAGGCTGCTGGCCACGGCTGTGGGTTGGCCAAGCAGGCTGAAATGCAGGGCGTAGCTCAAGCACTCCAAGGCCATGAAGATCTTGAAACGCCTATCGTCGGTCTGCGCAAAACAGGCCACACCCAGCGCAAAGGCCGCATAACCGAAAAGCTGAGCGGGCTCGAATGGGTTGCTTATTGGGAGTTGCGGCATCGGCGGGCATTGTGCCCGAGGGTCAGCAGACCTCATACCAGCGAAGCGCCGCTCGCCCGCATTCCATTGGCCGAGCGGCTAGGTCCCGCTTGAACGCGAATCCATATACAGCGGTAGATGCAGGTCGAAGCGGCAGCCAAATCCTGGCTTGCTGCTGACTTCAATGCGTCCGCCCAAGACGCTGGTGACGAGGTTGTAGACGATGTAGAGGCCCAGGCCGCTGCCGCCCTGGCCGAACCGGGTCGTATAAAAAGGCTCGAAAAGATGGCGCAACGCGGCCGGCGCTATGCCACAGCCATTGTCGGCATAGGTGATGGAGACCTCAGTGCCCTGTGCCTGCGCTTGAATGGTGATGCAGCCTTCGGCCTGTGCCTCAAAGCCATGTTTGACGGAATTCGTCAGCAGATGACTGAGTATTTGTTCCAGCGGCCCGGGGAAGCTGTGCAGGTGAATGCCAGGGTCGATATCGACTTGAATTTGCACCTGGCCCAGCAGGTGGCTGCTGCTCAGCATCGACAGGGTGTCATTGACCAGATCCTGCAAGGCAAATTCACGTCGATGCGTGCTGCTTTGATCCACCGCGATTTGTTTGAAATCCGCCACCAGCTTGGCCGCACGCTTGGCGTTGCGCTCGATCAGCAGGCTGGCTTCATGCAATTGGTTCAAGCGAGCCTCAACCTCGGCGCGGCGCAGGCGGCCACCGAGCAATTCTTGGCCAAAGGCCTTGCTGGTGTCCGCTATCGTCGAGGCGACGGTCAGTACATTGCCCAGCGGTGTGTTCAGCTCATGCGCTACACCGGCGACCAAGCTGCCCAGCGCGGCCATCTTGTCGGCCTGCAGCAGTTGCTCCATGGCCAGCTCCAACTCATGGCTGCGCGCCTCAACGCGGGCCTCCAACTGTTGATTGAGGGCCTGCAGGCTTTCTTGCGTGCGTTTGAGAACCGTCACGTCGATCACGGTTTCAATCGCCCCGACCACCTGACCCTGCTCATCACGCAAGGGCGCTGCGCAAAAGCGCAGCCAAAGCTCGGCGCGTTCGCCCTGCGCGGGAATACAGGACTCGCCTTCCATTGCCCCCAGCACCTCATCACTGCTGCGGAGTTGGTCACCGTATAGCTGCGTCAGGCTTTCGACGCCAAGGCCGTCCACCACCGCATCAACCAGGCAAGGTCGGGCCGTAGGGTAGATGCCGCGCCAAGCCTCATGACTGCCGATGATGTCTTTTGCCTCGACCCCGGTCAGCCGCGTCATCTGTTCATTCCAGAAGCTCACCCGGTGCTGGGCATCGATGACAAACACCGCCACCGGCAGGTTCTGATAGATCTGTTTGACTTGATGCTGGAAGGCCTGGGCTTGTGTCTCCAACTGTTTGCGGTCGGAGATATCGCGTACCGTGGAAATGATGCGTTCGCCCTCCGGTAGTTTGAAGGAGGTCAGCGATACGTCGGCCCAAAAATGGCTGCCATCTTTGCGGCGCGAACGCCATTCAAAAAACTGCGGCCCTTCGTTTCTGGCCTTGTCGATTCGCTCGGCCACCATGGCGCCGGTGTAGAAGTTGGCTTCGTCGCTGAGTTGCGATGCGCTGAGCAAACGGGCTTCATCCGGGCTATAGCCATAGAGGCTGCAAAAACGCGGATTGACGTCGATGATGGCCAGGCTTTTGCCGTCGCGCACCAGGATGGCGTCGCTGCTGCTGTTGAACAGCGCCAGATAATTTTGAGTGCTTTGCCGCATGGCCTGCTCCGAACGGTGGCGCAGTCGAATTCCGTTGATCAAGAGCGCGATGATGACCAGCAAGCTGCCAAACAGGCTGAACAACCAGCCCAGATAGGGCCGCAAATCGGCCCACCAATTGGTTGGGCGATGCAGCACCACGGCACTTTTTGGCAAGGCGGCCTCGTCAATGCCCCAGCGGCGCAGTTGTTGGTGTTCGAAAGTTGGCTCACCCAGGCCGGTCAGCATCGGCAACTCATCCGCGCTTTTGCCCTGCAAGACCTGCACGGCAAGCCGGCCCAGATGTTCGCCCTGCTGGCGGCCGGTGACCAGAAAGCCGCCCAATACACCCGGCCGCATGCTGACGTCGCGCGTGACTGTCAACGGGGCCGTTGAAGCTTCGGCCCAGAGTTCGCTGGCTTCCTCATGGCTGATGACGCGGCCCTGGGCGTCGAGATTGAAGGGCAGGGCCAATACGAGATCGGTGCCGCTCAAGGCCCGCAAACGGGTCTGTACCTCCTGTACCGACATCCGCGTCAGATGTTCGACCTGCAAGCCGGGGCGCTGGGCCAAAACAGGCGCTAGGCTGCTCACTTGGGCCAGACTGGTTCTGCTTTGGTCATGCACGATCACGACCCGCCTGGTCCGCGGTAGCAGTTTCAACATCAAGGCGAGGTTTTGGCTGTCGTCGACGTCATCGAATACACCACTGATATTGCCCTCATCCTGCAGGCTGGCCCGGCGACTGCCCGAAACGCCTGAGAACAAAATCGGCACAGCCGGGAAATGGCGGGCCCGCATGCGCAGGGCTAAGTCCAGCGCATCATCATCGGTGGCCAGCAGCAGGCGCGGCGGCGTGAGGCCGTACTTGCTCAGCAGCAGGTCTTCGAGCTGTTGTTGATAAGCGGGCAGCGGCTGCACATTCTTGGTGTCAAGAAAGTCCAGGCTCAGCTTGAGGGGCCGGTCATAGCGGGCCAGTTCGCTGCGCAAGCCGGCGATTTGCTCGTCGCTCCAGGCCATGCCGGCGTGGTAGGACACCAGCAGCATGACTCTCGTGGTGGGCTCGGCCACGCTGCCGGCAGCCGCTTGCTCAGCCTTGGCGCTGCCAAGTAGCGACAAGGCAAACAGCCAAGCGAGCAACAAAGACTTCAACAAGGACGAAGCCAAGCCGGCATGCCGAGCCAGAGACACAGGCCAAGTGAGCTTGGGCATGCCCATGACAAGCGCTCAGCCTTGGCTGCGTTTGCCCGCCAACTTGAAAAATTCCATCGCCTGAACCAAGGCTTGAGCTTGGGTGCGCAAGCTGCTGGCAGCTGCGGCCATTTCTTCGACCAAGGCGGAGTTCTGTTGGGTCACTTGATCCATCTGCTGTACCGCAGTGCCGATCTGCGCAACGCCGGAGCTTTGTTCGCTGCTGGCAGCGCTGATCTCGCCCATGATGTGGGTGACTTTCTGAATCGAGGCCACGACCTCGGTCATCGTCACACCTGCTCGGTCGACCAAGCTGCTGCCCAACTCGACCCGCTCGACGCTGGTGCTGATCAAGGACTTGATCTCCTTGGCTGCCTCGGCCGAACGCCCCGCCAAGCTGCGCACTTCGGACGCCACCACTGCAAAGCCGCGCCCCTGTTCGCCGGCCCGCGCCGCTTCCACGGCGGCGTTGAGCGCCAGGATATTGGTCTGAAAGGCGATGCCGTCGATCACGGTGATGATGTCGGCAATGCGTTTGGAGCTGTCGTTGATGCCCTTCATGGTCTCGACCACTTCGTTGACGACATCGCCCGCTTTGATGGCCACGTTGGATGCCGTCAAGGCCATCTGATTGGCTTGGTGAGCGTTCGCCGCGTTTTGCTTGACGGTGGCGCCCAACTCTTCCATTGACGCAGCCGTCTGCTGGATGGCGCTGGCCTGCATCTCGGTGCGCGCGCTCAAATCATGATTGCCTTGGGCTATTTCGGCGCTGGCGGTGGAGACGCCCTCGGCGTTCTCCCTGACCTCGCCGACGATGTGGGCGAGCTTGTCACGCATGGCCAACAAGGCTTGCAGCATCTGCGCGGATTCGTCACTGCCCTGTGTGGCAATGCTCACAGACAGGTCGCCGTCGCTGATCGCTTGAGCCGAACTCACCGCCTGGCTGATCGGGCGCGTGATGGCGCGGGTCGCCACGATGGCAAATCCCAGGCCCAGGCCCAAGGACAGAACGGCACCCAGACCCAACATCCATTGACCAGTCTGGGCCACGGCATTGGTTTCGGCCTGACTCTTGCTCAGCATCTGATCCATATGCTGATCGAGCTTGTCGAGCGCGGCCAAATAGGTCATGGCCAAGGGTTGCAGATTTGACTTGACCGCTTCTGCGACATCTTCTCCCGCCAGCTTCTTTTTCATCAACTCACTGCGTGGCCCACGGTAGATCTCGCGCGCCTTGCCGATGTCGGCCAGCAAGTCTTTGCCCTTGGTGTCGGTAATCAGGGGCTCCAACTGCTTTTGGGTCTCGCCTATCAACTTGGAGGTCGCTTCCATGTCGGCTTGCAAGGCCTTGACATAGGCGGCGTCGCTGGCGAACAAGGCGGCCGAGGTGCGCACCCAGTTCAGATTGATATTGGCCGACCAGCGCGCAGCTAAGCTGCTGCGCTCCATCTCGACGGTGGCCAAATCATTGGCGGCGGCCTTCAGTGTGCCGAGCCGCCAGGCGCCAATGCCCGCGATCAAGGCAGTGATCAACAGCACCACGCCAAACGCCAAACCTAAGCGGGTTCCGATCTTGATATTGCTGCCAGATCCCATGCTTGTCTCCGTTCTCATCAGCGCCGTGATGGCGCCTGTTTTTTGGTGCCCGAACAATTCGCCCATGGCACTGGTTTTTTCTGCTGACTGAGTCGGCGGTATGCTCGTGTCAGCATACAGTGGGCTTGCATGGCAAAGAAGACAATTTTGGTGAAAACATCAGTGCAGCCAAGCATTTGTAGCCTCAGTGCCATGTGGCGGCATGTTTTGTGTCTTCGTCGATCCTTGGCCGTGGCCTGGCCTTTGCTAGCCCTGCTTCAAATTGGCCCGGCCCGGGCCGATTATCAAAACCCTGGATTGCTGGCCCCCGAGAGCCAGCTGCCGGTCTTCCACCAACAGCTGCGTGACAAGCTGACTTTCAGCCTGGGCTGGGCGAACGAGCATCATGCCAAGCCCCAGGCCTGGACCCAGGCGGGTTTGCGCAAGGCGCGTGAATTGATGCTGTTGCCCGGGCAAGACCTGACCCCGTTCTCGGCCCGCGTGATTGAAGAGCTGGACCGTGGCAGCTATCTCGCCCGCAAGCTTGAGTTCAATGTCAGTGCAGAAAGCCGTGTCGCGGGGCTCTTGCTCGTGCCCAAGGGCAAAGGGCCGTTTCCGGCGGTTTTGGCATTGCATGATCACGGCGCGCGTTTTGACATCGGCAAAGAGAAGCTGATCCAGCCCTGGGGCAACCCAGCCCGTGAACGTGCGGCTGCCGAATGGGCTGGCCGCTACTTTTCTGGCCATTACCCCGGCGACGAATTGGCCAAGCGCGGCTATGTGGTCTTGGCGGTCGATGCGCTGGGCTGGGGCGACCGCTCCGGTGCTGGCTTCGAGCGTGATTCGCAACAAGCGCTGGCGGCCAATCTGTTCAATCTGGGTAGTTCCTGGGCCGCTTTGATCGCGAGCGAAGATGCACGTGCGGCGAAGTTTCTGGCAGAGATGCCCGAGGTTGACGTCCGCCAAGTCGCAGCGCTTGGTTTTTCGATGGGCGCCCAGCGGGCTTGGCAGGTGGCAGCCTTGTCCGACGCTGTGACGGCCAGCATCGCCGTCAACTGGATGGCCGGCTTGCAAGGCTTGATGGTGCCAGGCAACAACCAGCTCAAGGGCCAGTCCAGCTTCGCCATGCTGCACCCCTATTTGGCGCGTTACCTGGACTACCCCGATGTGGCCGCTCTGGCGGCGCCCAAACCTATGCTGCTCTATGCCGGCGCACAAGATGCCTTGTTCCCGCTGGCCTCGGTGAGCCAGGCGTTCGCCAAGATGGCGCAGGTCTGGTCGGCTTATGGTGCCGCCGAGCGCTTGCAGACTTGTATCTGGCCCGGTGCCCATCAGTTCACGGCAGCGCAGCAGGACGCTGCCTTTGACTGGCTGGACCTGCAGTTCAAACGGTCGAATCGGATGCCGCTGCCCGTCTGCGGCGAGCCGTCCAAATGAGTCGCATGAGCCGCCTACTCCAGATGTACCAGGCCGTAAGCCGCTGCCGGCGGCGTCGGCACCCTGAATGGACCAATTTCGGCCGTTTCCTTCTTGCCCATCCGAACGCCGTGTTTGGGGAACCGTTCAGATCCGTGATGCCTGACACCGCACTGAGCATGGCGATGGCACCGAAGGGACTTGATCCATGAAAAAAGGGCGGTGCGACTGAAGAGTCGCCCCGCCCCGTCCGTTCAGCCGTGGCCTGACTTACAGCTTGTAAGAAACACCCACATTGAAGCGCCGACCGAACTGGAAGTTAGTCTGGTGGTAAGCATTCATCGGGTCGGTGTAGATGACCTTTTGGTTGGTCAGATTTTCGACCCCGAAGCGGACCTGCATCTGCTGCGTGATCTGCTGGGACAGGTTCAATGACACCCAGGTTTCCGCACCGTTGAGCTGGAAGGCGGTCGAATCCCAGGTCGGGGCGCGGTTGAAGGCCGAGTGGTAATTGGCCGCCAGGCGAGCCTCGAAGCCATTGTGCTCGTACCAGAGCGTCAGGCCACCGTTGTGCTTCATCAGGCCGTTGGTGGCGATGGGGGTGAAGCTCTGGCCGCTGCGGTCACCGTTCTCCTTGATATTGCTGTCGGAGTAGGTGTAGTTGCTCAGCAAGCCCAAGCCGTTGAACGGCGCCGGCACGGCAGTGAAGGCCTGCTGGTAGACCAGCTCAAAGCCCTGCACATGGCCGCCGTCGCGATTGACCTGCTGGGTGAAATAGGCCGGCTTGCCTTCGAATGTGCCTTTGACCGAAGCGATGCCGATGTAGTCGCTGATCTCCTTGTAGAACAGGCCGGCCGAGACCAGGCTGCCCTTGCCGAAGAAGCGCATAAAGGTCAAATCGATCTGATCCGCCATCATCGGCTTGAGCCGCGGGTTGCCGCCGCTCACGATGGTCGGGTCAATCCCCTTGGGATCAATATAGACCGTGTGGGCGTTGTTCATCACGTCCAGCGGCGCGCGCGACATCGCACGTGCCAAGCCGAAGCGCACCTGATTCACTTCCTCTTCGTCCAGATTCAGGATCAAGTTCATGCTGGGCAGGAACTTGGTGTAGCTGGTGCCATCGGAGACGGCGGTGGGCTTGCCGCCATTGCGCTGCTCATAGCCATAGCCGGTCTGGCTGGTGTGGATGGCGCGCAGGCCTGCGTTGCCACGGTAGCTCATGCCGCCGAAGGCCTGGCCGGCCAAGTCGGCTTGGGCGTAAAGGGCTGCATTGCTTTCTTTTGCGCGCCAGTTGTCTTGCACCAGATTAGTGTCGGTCGAAGTGCGGCCAGCCGAGCTCAGTGCTGCTGGGCCGAAATACTTGCCGACAGCATCGGCGAAGCCACCGACCAGCTCGACAAAGTCGGGCCGGCCGTCGACCGTCGCGCGTTGGATGCCTGAGCTCGGGATCGTCACCGTGGGGCCAAGGTTCCAGGAGATTGCCTCGTAAGACTTTTCGCGCTGGGTGGCGCGGGCGCCGAACTTGATCTTGTTGACGTCGCCCCAGTCCACCAGCCGGCTGGCGCTCAGTTGTTGGGAGTTCAGCGAGTCGTCCAGTTTGCCACCCTTGGTCGGCCCCCAAGTCTCACTGACCTGGTTCGCGTAGTTGGCCGGATTACCGGTGTCCAGATTGGTGGAATAGGTCATCCACTGGTCTTTGCTGAAGTCAAAGGTGGTGGCGCCGGACTTCAGGTTTTTCAATTCGACGGCCGACCACAGTGTGTCGCGGCTGGCGGTCGAGTGGGCAATGTCGGCGTCGAGCTGCCAGCCATTGGTCTTGAACTTGCCGTTCAAGCCGGTGGCGAAATTCTTCATGTCCTGCTTCCACAGCGAATTCAGCGTCTGCAGGGTGACGTCCTTGACCGTTGCGGCGGTGACGTAGCCGCCATCGACCTTGACATTGCTGAAGTTCGCGCTTTGCCAGCCATCCCAGTTGCCTATCCCGTCTTGCACATGGGTCAGCGCCGGTTCTTCGATATTGGAGCGCGCCGCGTAGATGTCGGCGGTGATGGCGAGGTCGGCATTGGGCTTGTACTCGAGCTTGCCTGTGGCGCTGGAACGCTTGTTCGTGCCCTTCTTGACGCCGGTCTGGAAGCCCCAGCGGGTTTTGTCGACCTTGCCGTCGCCGGTGATGTCGGCGGAATGGTCGTTGTTGAAGTCCCAGCTCTCCACCCGGTCTTCCAGGGAAGGCTGGTCGAAGTAGCTGAAGGCTACCGCCACACCGATGGTGCGGTCGGCAAACTGATCGACATAGATGCCACCCAGGCGCGGTGCCGTGGTCTTGGCGCCGTCGATCTTGCTGCCCATTTGGTAATACAGCGCATCGGCCTTCAGCGCCAACTGGCGCTCTTTGTAGGCCAAGGGCTGAACCGTTTGCAAGTCAATCGTGGTGGCGATGCCGCCTTCGATCAGCTCGGCGGATTGGGTCTTGTAGACAGTGGCGCCCGATACCGATTCGGACGGGAACATCTCGAAGCGCACCGCCCGGTCCGGCTCGCTGGAGGCGAACTCGCGGCCGTTGAGCGTTGCGCCGACGAAGCGAGGGCCGAGGCCGCGTGCCACGATCTGGCTGGCGTTGCCGCGGTCGATGCCGGCCGACAGGCCCGGCAGACGAGCTAGAGACTCGGCGATGGTGGTGTCGGGCAGCTTGCCGATGTCCTCAGACGCGATCACCTCAACTATGCTGTTGGACAGCTCTTTGGTCGCCAAAGCACTGCGCACCGAGGCGCGGATGCCGGTCACCACAACCGCTTCAAGCTCGGTGCTCGGCTTTGCTGCGGGCGCTGCTTGTTGCGCCAGCGCCTGACCGCCGACTGCCGGCAGCACGAAGATTGCCCGAATCAGCCAGGCCAATTTTTTCTGTCTCATGTCTTGTCCATTCTTATATTGACAAACCGGCGGAGCGCTGAGGGCAGGCCGCGCCGGCAGCAGTGCTGTCATTGATGTTGGCTGCTGGAGGCCATGCTAAGGACACAGGCGTATGCCGTCTTATCACTTATCTCGCAGGAAATATATGAATTTCGGATGCCAGGCCTTTGCATGCAGTGCATGCTCACTCAAGGTCGAGCTAAAGCCGAGTTATGGCCGAGTTATGGCCGAGTTATGGCCACTTCCCGCAGGGTCTGCAGCATGGCCAGAGCACCAGGGGAGAGCTGGTTATTCTTGCGGGTCACGATGCCATACAGGTCCATGCGAATGCCGAGTTCTATCGGCAAAATGGACAAGAGTTTGGCGTCCAAATAGGGCTGCACCAGCTCGGTAGGCAGCGCGCACACCATGTCGCTGTCGAGCAGTAGATTGGTAATCACCGGCAGAGCCAGGGTTTCGACAATCTCGGCCGGTTGATCCAGGCCTTGGGACAGGAACAAGGCGGTCAGCCGGTCGCGCAGGATGCTGCCGCTGGGCGGCAAGATCCAGCCCAGGCCTACTAACTCGGCCAACTGCAGATTGGCCCGCGTGGCCAGCGGATGGCCGGCACGCGCGATCAGGCTGTGTGGCTCATCATTGAGGGGCTCAAAGTTCAAGACGGCGGCCGATTCGGTGTCCAGAATGCGCCCGATCACCAAGTCCAGTTCGCCGGCGCGCAGGCGTTGAATCATCGGCTTGCTGGTGTCGACCGTGATCGCAACATGGACGCGCGGGTAGTTCTGCTTGAGCCGCTTGACCGCCTCCGGCAGTAGCGAGGTGGACGGCGTCATCACTGTGCCCACCGCGACCCGGCCACTCAGGCCCGACAGCAACTCCATCACCTCTTGATGGGCGGCGTCCATCTCGGCCAGCGCGGCACCGGCGCGCCGGATCATCACGTCGCCATACAAGGTCGGCGCTACGCCGCGCGGCAGCCGCTCGAACAATTGCACGCCTAAAGCATGTTCCAGCTCGGCCAATAGTTTGGAGGCGGCCGGCTGCGTCAGGTTGGCGGCCTGCGCTGCATGCAGGATGGAACCATGCCGACCCAGTTCGACCAGCAAGACCAGTTGCCGCGTCTTTAGATGGGATCGGACAAAGCGGTCGGAGGGCTTGTTGGGTCGATGTTCGGTCATGCTTTCAGTGTAGGGCGAGGGCTCGGGTGCTAGAACTTGCGCAAAACAGTTCCGGCAAGGCGGAGCAAGGACGCTGGAGCGGTTTTTCGCAAGTTCTACTCGTGGTAGAGCTGGCTGCGGCCGCCGTCTATCAAGATGTCTGCGGCGTTGATGAAGCGAGCCTCATCGCTGGCCAGGAAGAGGGCGGTATAGGCCACCTCGATCGGCTCGCCCAAGCGTTTGACCGGCAGCAGCTCGGCCTGCCGCTGCGCTTCGGCGGCCGGGTCGGCAAAGCCGGCCAGCCAGGCCTGGTTCGACTCGGTCATGATGAAGCCCGGTGAGATCGAATTGACCCGCACGCCGCGCGCCGCGTATTCGATACCGAGCGACTTGGTCAGGCCCAGCAAAGCATGTTTGGCCACCGGGTAGGGAAAGCAGCCGGGGATGATGCGGTGACCATGGACCGAGGCGATGTTGACGATGCTGCCCGCGCCTTGCGCCAGCATGTGGGGGAGCGCGGCGCGCGCGCAATGCCAGGCGCCGTCCAGATCGACGGCAAAGCAGCGCTGCCATTGCTCTCTGCTCATGGCCAAGGGGTCGGCAAACACATTCATGCCGGCATTGTTGATAAGGATGTCGAGGCGGCCAAAGCGCTGCACCGTCTGCGCCACCATGTCATTGACGGCTGCTGCATCGGCCACATCGGCCTGCACGAACAGGCAGCGCCCGCCGTCTATGTCTGCATGCAACTCGGCGCAAAGGGCGGCGGCGTCCGCATCATCGCGGTGGCTGTTGATGACGACGCAGGCACCCTCGGCCAGGAAGAGCCTGGCGATGGCGCGGCCTATGCCCAGCGTCGAGCCGGTCACGATGGCGACTTTGTTTTGCAGTCTTTGGGTCATGGTTTTACCTGGGGAGATTGATGGTTCAAGGACTGCTCACGCCAAGCGTCGAGCACTGGCAAGGCGCGGCCTTTGAAGTCAAACAAGGTGGTGTTGGACACCACATTCGGGCCCGCCTGGGCCTTGCCGCCGCCCTTGCCCTCAAGCAGGGCCCAGCCGACGCCCGGCGTGGCAATCATCACCGGGTCCCAGTAGAGCAGGCCCAGCACACGCGGCTCGCGTTTGAGCAGGCCGAACAGCTCGGCCATGAAGTCGCGCTGACCTTGCGGCGAGCTCATGCTGGCGGGGTAGGGGCCGTTGTCGCTCAACTGACCGGGCCAGCCATTCGGCAGCTTGGGCGTCCAGTTGAAGCCGACCTCCATGACCAGCAAATCCTTGTCATACAGCGTCGTCACTGCGCGGCTGAAGGCGGCCATCTGGCTGGCCGTCTTCTTGGTCCAGAACGGGTAGTAGGACGCGCCGATCACGTCCCACTCGACGCCGTGGGCGCGGGCTTGGTCGAACCAGTCGCGGTACTTGGCCAGATTGCCGCCGTCGTCCAGGTGCAGCACGATCTTGGCCTTAGGAGTGACCGATCTGACCGCCGCATGGCCGGCTCGCAAGAGCGGCGCCAAGCCGTCCCAACCGGTGTCGCCGGGTGGCGTGATCTTGCCGTAAGGGTAGAGCATGCCGTGCTCGATCTCATTGCCCAGCGAGACAAATTCTGGGCTGGTGCCCTGTGCCTGCATGGCCAGCATGACCTCGCGGGTGCGCTCGAACACCAGCTCGGCCAAGCGGGCGCGGCGCGCTGCTTCGTCGGGCAGCCGAGCCAGCTCGCGCGCCCAGGCAGAGGGGAGGTTCTGTGTCTTCGAGTTGGTCCAGAAATCGCTGTAATGCAGGGTCAGCTGAATCTGCATCTGCTGTGCCTTGGCGCGGCGGGCCAGCTTGAGCAGATCGGGCAGATCCATCGATCCTTCGGGCCAGTAGTAGCCGTCCGCACCCGTGCCCGGGCCGGGGCTGTCGTATAGGCGCAGGCGGGCGATATTGTGGCCATGGTCGGCCAGTATCTTCAGCGCGTCGCCGGGCGTTCCTTGGCGGTCCGAGTAGGTTGCGCCATGCGCTTCCATCAAGGGCAAGACGGAGACATCGCCGCCGGCCAGAAAGGGCGCCGCCTGCGCGACCGAGCAGGCCAGCAGCGCCGCTACGAGTAACTTAACCATGCTTGCTGCCGCGCGCCTTCAGCTGATCCAAGAGCACAGCGGCCAGCAGAATCAAGCCTCGCATCAGGTATTGATAAAACGCATCGACATTCATCAGATTCATCACGTTTTCGACCGTACCCATGATCAGCACGCCGATCAGCACGCCGAAGATGCGCGCTTTGCCGCCCTGCAGCGAGACGCCGCCCAGCACGCAGGCCGAGATCACGTCCAGCTCGAAACCGGTGGCCGAATTCGGTTGGCCGCTGGTGATGCGCGAGGCCAGGATCAGGCCGGCCAGCGCCGTCACCAGACCCTGCAGCAAGAAGATCCAGACGCGCAGCTTTTCGACCTTGACGCCCGCCAGCCGGGCGGCTTCCGGGTTGCCGCCAATCGCCAGCGTGTTGCGCCCGAATACCGTGTGGTTGAGCAGCACGCCGAAGACCAGGAAGCACGCTCCCGTCACCCAAATCGGCAAGGGCAGGCCGAGGATGCGGGCGTCGCCGAAGGCGATAAAGCCTTCGTCGGCAATGCCCACCGCTTGGCCCTGCGAGACGATGAAGGCGAGGCCGCGCACCATCAGCATGGTGGCCAGCGTGGCGATCAAGGCGTTGACCTTCAGATAGGCGATCAGCACGCCGTTGCCGGCGCCGATCAGGGCGCCGGCGAGCAAGCCGCCCCCGACCGCTAACGTCACGCTCTGGGTGTGCTCCAGGATGATGGCGCCGAGCACGCCGGCAAAGGCAATCGTCGAGCCGACCGAGAGGTCAAAGTCACGCGAGGCCAGGCACAGCATCATGGTGCAGGCGACCATGCCGATCTGCGCCACCGACAGCATCAGGCCGACGATATTGGCAGCGGAGAAGAAGTTCTCGACGCTGACGGCCAGCACGAGGAACAAGACGGCGTAGCCGAGAGTCATGCTGTGCTCGGTCAGCCAAGCGCGGTTGAGGGGTTTCTTCATGGTGGCATGGTCGAGCGGAGTCTTGCTGATGGCAGTCATGGTGAAAAATGTTCCGTGCAAATATCTAGTTACGGTCTTAGACCAAGTCGGGCAAGGCCATGCGCAAGACAGCGGTTTCGCTGGCAGCCGAGCGGTCGAGCTCGCCGCTGATGCGGCCCTCGCGCATCACGATGACGCGGTCGGCGATGCCCAGTACCTCGGGCAGTTCGCTGGAGATCACGATCACGCAGCAGCCGCTTTCAGCCACCGCGTGAATGATCCGGTAGATCTCATTCTTGGCGCCGACGTCGATGCCGCGGGTCGGCTCGTCCAGGATCAGCACCTTCAGGTCGGGCTCAGCCAGCCAGCGCGCCAGAATCACCTTTTGCTGGTTGCCGCCGGACAGCAGGCGGATCTCCTGCTCGCGGTTCGGCGTCTTGATGCGCAGGCGCTTGATGAAGGCATCGGCCAGCGCCGCCTCGCGCGCGTGGCGCAGGAATAGGCCGCCCAGCAGACCGTGGCGGCGGCAGCTGATATTGATGTTCTCGGCCACCGAGGATTGCGCGAGGATGCCTTGCTCCTTGCGGTCCTCCGGGCACAGCACGATGCCGGCCTCAATCGCCGCCGACGGGCCCTTGGGCGATACGGGCTTGCCGTCCAGCAAGACCTGACCCTGGCTGCGCGCATCGGCGCCGTAGAGCAAGCGCATCAGCTCGCTGCGGCCAGCGCCGACCAGACCAAAAAAGCCCAAGACCTCGCCGGCGCGGACCGCAAAGTCCAGCGGTGCCGCAAGGTGTTCGCCGAGCATGCCGCGCACCTGCAGGCGCTCTTGGCCCAGTTCACGCGGCCGATAGTCATAGATATCGCTGACCTCGCGGCCGACCATATCGCTGATCAAGAGGTCGCGCGGCACATCGGCCATCACCGGATGCGTGGCGACCTTGCGACCGTCGCGGAAGATGGTGCAGCAGTCGCACAGCGCGTACAGCTCTTCCAGCCGGTGCGAGATGTAGATGAGGGTCTTGCCGCTAGCGCGCAGATCCTTTACCAGCTTGAACAGCACTTCGCTCTCACGGTGCGAGAGGCTGCTGGTCGGCTCATCAAAGGCGATCACTTGCGCGTCCTGCAGCACCGCCTTGCAGATTTCGGCCATCTGGCGCTGCGCGATCGACAAGTCGATCATCAGCGCGTCCGGGTCGAGGTCGACGCCGATCTCGGCCAGGCGTGCTGCGACCATGGCGCTGGCGGCCTTTTTGTCGACGAAGCCGAAGCGCTGCGGCAGCCGGCCCAGCAGCACGTTCTCGGCCACCGTCAGTTCGGGCACATATTGCAGCTCTTGGTGGATGACGGCGATGCCGGCTTTGATGGCGTCCGCCGCCGAGCTGAAATGGCATGCCTGGCCATTCAAGAGCAGGCGGCCTCCGTCCGGCCGGTACTGGCCGCCGAGTATCTTTAAGAGCGTGGACTTGCCCGCGCCGTTCTCGCCCAAGAGGCCATGGACCTGCCCGGCGCGCGCCTCGAAGCTGACGCCATTCAATGCCTTGACGCCGGGGAAGACCTTGCTGACCTGGTCGAACTGAAGGGATGCTGTATTCATCTGGATCGGTCGGTGACAAAGGTTGCGTCAGAGCGGTCGCCTATCAAGTGGAGCCCGCGGAACCGGCTTTGCCGGGTCGCTGGGCTCGCCCCCTTGAGGGGAAGGCGCGCAGCGCTTCGGGGGTGGGTCACAGCCCCATCTGCTTGCGCAGCTCGGTTTGGTTCTGGCGGGTCATCAAGGTGCCGCTGGTTAGCGTGACGGCCGGCGGCGCTTGGTTTGTAGTGATCCAGCTGTACATATTGGCGGCGGTCTCGTAGCCATGGCGCTTGGGGCTGATCAAGACGGTGCCGAAGAAGGCGGTAGGCGCCGGCTTGGTGAATTCGTTCAGTGCGGTCTGGCTGCCGCCGATGCCGATGGCGATCAGCTCATCCTTGCGGATGCCGCGGCCTTCACCGGCGCGCACGGCACCCAGCACCGCTTCGTCATTCATGCCCATTGCCACCCAGTGCTTGAATTTGGGGTTTTTGGTGAAGGCGATATTGGCGGCGTTGAAGGCGTTCTCGGTGTCGGTCTTGGCCTGCGGCGCATCGATCACATTGGCGGCGGGCAGGCCGGCGGCCTTCAGCGCGTCAATGGCACCCATGGTGCGCTCGCGCCCGGTCGGCAGTTGATCAAAGGCGACGCGCAGCGCGCCGACTTCGTTCAAATTCCAGCCGCGCTTCTTGATTTCTTCCAGCAGGCCCAAGCCCACCTGTTTGCCGATCTCATAGCCCGAGATACCCATGTGGGGGATGCCGGCAATCGGCTTGCCGGCGCCATCGACCAGTTGATCATCGACCGAGATGACTTTCAGATCATGGCGCTTGGCGGCGCGGGCGACTGCCGCGCCTAGCTTCACATCGGGGGCGCAGATGACAAAGCCCTGGGCCTTTTGCGCGGCCAGATTGTCGATCGCCGCCATCATTTTTTCGCCGTTCGGGATGCCGATCTTGACGAGGGTAAAGCCCTTGTCCTTGGCGGCTTGCTCGGCGTATTTCCATTCATCCTGGAACCAGGGCTCCTCGGCCTGCTTGACCAGGAAGCCTATCTTGACAGGGTCGGCCGCATGGCTGGCCAATGGAAGAAGGGCCAGCAAGGCGCTGGCCAATAGGGGCTTGGCCCATTGTTGTAGTTTGGTTTTCATGGCTTTTTGTCTCCGTTCTTGGGGCGTAAAACTAAGCAATCGGACTGTCGTCGAACAAGGCATCCGGCAAGCCTTGCACCAGCGGGACCCGGCCTGCGAACAAGCTGCCGGAGCCGGGCAAGCGCTCCAGCTCCTCGCGGCTCAAGTCGCTGCGTGCCGTCGTCACCATCAGCTGGTCAAGGTCAGCGCCGCCAAAGGCCGGGCAGGTGGTGTTGGTGGCGGGCACGCCGACAACGCGCATGAGCTGCCCCTCGGGTGAATATTGGACCACCCGTCCGGCGCCCCATTGGGCGTTCCAGAGGCTGCCGTCGGCGGCGATGACCGAGCCATCAGGCCAGGCATGGTCCGGTGTGATGCGAGTGAACAGCCGCAGCTTGGCGATCTGCGCGCTCTCGGCGTCGTAGTCGCACTGCATGATGGCTTGGCTCAAGGTGTCGCAGAAGTACATGGTGCGGCCGTCCGGGCTGAAGCAGATGCTGTTGGCAATCGCCACCGCCGGCAGGGCCAGGCGGCGCAGGCCGTGCTGCAGCGAATACTGGTAGAAACTGCCGATCGGCCGTTTGTCGCTGGCCTGGTTCATGGTGCCGAAGACGAAGAAGCCGCGCCGGTCGGTGCGCCCGTCGTTGATGCGGGTGCGCGGCTCGGCCGGGTCGACCGGCACCAGCGATTGGATGGCGGGAACGCTGCTACCTGTTGCCTGAAGGTCCGCCAGCGTGGCCAGGCATAGGCGCTTGGCCAGGCCCAACAGCAAACGGCCCGAGCGGCAATGGGCAAAGCTGCCGAGCCGGTCAGGCAGCTTGACGTTCAGCGTGCTCTCGTCGCCCGGTGCCCAGGCGTGCAGCGTCGATGCCTCGATATCGGTCCACCACCAGCGCGCGCTGCCGGCATGCCATTGCAGGCCCTCGCCCAAGGTCGCGCCTTGCGCGAGGGCGAGGGTGAGCGAGGCCTGCTCATCAGCGTGTTCAAAAGGGCTCGGTGTTTCGGTCGGCATGGCTGGCTGAGGGCGAATGTGGTGGCGAGTGCAGTCGGCAATGAGCGACAAGAACCGTTAAGTTAACGGCCTTTGCAATGCCTAACAAATGGTTTATTCGGCTGCAGCTATCAGAATTATGTATAGCTGCAAGGCTCAGGGCCGCAGGCTCCAGCGGTAGACGGGGATCAGATCGATCTTGCGCAGGGCGGCTATTTGCGCCTCGCCCTTGAAGTCCGGGCGAGCTTCGCGCGGGAGGTAGATTGGCGCATCGGCGCGCAGCGGCAGCACGCTCAGGTTTAGGTTCAGCGGGCCCTTGGTCTTCAAACCCTTCAGGCCCTTTAAACCGATTTGCCATTGCTGGCCGTTGTAATACCAGTCGTCCAGCATTTTTGTGCCTGCAAACAGGCGCCCAATGTCGCCGACGAAATCGATCTGCAAAAGCAGATCGTCGACACCGTTCAAGGCCTGCTCGGGCAGTTCGATCTGCCAGGCGGCCGCCGCCTTGAAGCTCTCCGGTATCGGCTGCAGCGCGGCGCGCGCCAGCCCGCCGATCATGATGGGCGGCGCTTTTTGTGCTTCGCGCAGTTGCGTGACCTTGGCGGCGAGTTGGCTTGGCGCATGCTCGGCGGCCAAGACCTGGAACAGCCCATCGCGGGCCGCCGGCTTGAGCGGCAGGCTGGACTTGGGCAACTTGGGTAAGGCGGGAAAGACGGCCACGCGCAGGCTCGGCGCGCCGGCCGACAGCACATCCAGGCCGCCTGCCGCGAAATGGCTGTCCTGCGCGCTCAGCACCAGGCGGCGCTGGCCGGCCAGCTCGCCAATCGACAGTTGTTGCGTCTGCTCCGGCGTCAGCAACAAGACGGTGACGGGGCGGGCGCCGGGGCGCTTGATTGTCAGCGCCGCGTCGAGGCCGGGCTGTAACTGGTCGAGCACCAGCTTATCTCCGAGCAATTGGCTGCGCGCATTCGGTGCGCTGATATGCGTGCTGCTAGCCGCATCAAAACCCAGCTCGACCGGGATGCCGGCCTGGGCCGAGAACACATAGACGAGGCCGTCCTTGCCCTGGTCGAGCCGCGCGACCGGCTGGGCCGTTGCGTAGCGCAAACGGGTGCCGCCCAGATCCAGATTGAGCGGCCAGATGAAGTAGGCGCCGTCGGCGATGTCGACCGGCTGCTGCGGGAACTGCAAGGTCTCCGTCGCCAGTTTCACCGAGAAGCGGATCTGCTTTTGCGCCGGCATCGCGTACTGCCGCACATGATTGTTGAAGAACAGGAAGCCGCTGTCGCCCTTGGCGCGGACCGACCAGCGCGGCGTGCGCAGCTCGGTCGCGTCGGCCGGCGTGCTGGCCGGCTTGCGCACCGTCATGGTCGCCAGTTGCGGGCCGAAGTCCTGCAAGAAGTAGTGAAAGGGCCGCAGCTTGTTCAAGACCGGGCGCTGCTGGCCATCGGGCCCGAGCGGGGCGTTGAAGTCGTAGTTGATCGCGGGCGTGTCGTTGAAGCCGCCGCTGAGTGTGCTTTCTTCCAGCGTGTTGATACCGTTCACGCTGAGCGGATTGCGCCCGCCGTGGAACATGTAGTAGCCCATCAAATTGACGCCCGAGCCCAGCTGCACCGGCAGCATGGACGCTATGTCATCCGCCGACACCAGCGTGCGGCGGCGGTACATGGCCGGCAGGCCGGCGCCATATTCGGCGCCCAGGAAGGGCGTCAGGCCGATGTCGGTCTCGGCCGTGCCGGGCGCGGTCGCGGCGGTTTGCGCGCCGAGGTCGCCGGAGACGCGGCTGTCGAAGCGAAAGGCATAGGTCTCCTTGGGCGGCAGCTCGGTCGTCGAAACGCCCCAGGGCTCGTCCGGGTAGCCGCCGAAGACGGGCGTTACTTCGCCGGATGGGTAAATCGTGCCGTCCCAGCCGGTGACGGTGTAGAGCGGCGCGTCCATGCCAGCGCTGCGCGCCAGGCTCTTCAGCTTGCTGATATGGGCGGCGCCTTGGGTCGCACCGTTCAGGTTGTATTCGTTCTCCAGCTGGATACCGACGACGCGGCCGCCGTCCTTCCACATCAGGCCCTTCAGCTGCTGACCGATCTGGCCATACAGTCGCTCGACCACGGCCAAGTACTGCGGGTCGTTGCCGCGCGCCGGCATGGCAGCCACTACCCAGTCCGGGATGCCGCCAAAGCGGGCCTCGGCATGGACCCAGGGGCCGATGCGCACCACCACATCGAGGCCGATCTTGCTGGCCAGCTGCACAAAGCGGCGCAGATCGCGGTTGCCGCTCCAGATGAATTGACCTTCTTGCTCTTCGTGGTGGTTCCAGATCACATAGCTGGCGACGATGGTGATGCCTGCCGACTTCATCTTGCGCAGCTCGCCCTCCCAGCTCTCGGCCGGGCTGCGGCTGTAGTGGAATTCGCCCATCACCGGCAGCCAGGGCATGGCATTGCGTGTCAGGTACTGGTTGTTGGCGCCCAGCGTCTCGCCTTTTGGGGAGACTGCACTGCCGAGTTGCAAATGGCCGGTTTGCGGTGCCGGGACTGGCGCACTGGCGTCGATCTGCAGCAGGGTCTGTGCCTGGCTGAGGCTGCTGACGAAGCTGCCGACGCAGGCGCCGAGCAGACCGGCCGCGATTCTTTTTTTGTTCATGATGTCTCTGGTTTTTTCTTGATCAGCGCCTCGGCGCGGCGGTTTACAGCGCGCGCCAGGCCTGCACAAAAGCACGCGCGCGCTCGACCACGGCTGCGGCAGAGTAGCCCGGCGCATACAGGGCCGAGCCGAGGCCGAAGCCGGAGGCGCCGGCTTGAACATAGGGCGCCATGGTTTGCGGCGTCACGCCGCCGACGGGCAGCAGAGGCAGGCTGAGCGGAATGACCGCTCGCATTGCTTTGACGATCTGCGGCGTGATCAGCTCGGCCGGGAACAGCTTGACGGCGTCGGCGCCTGCATCGGCGCAAGCAAAGGCCTCGGTCGGCGTCACTGCACCGGGCACGCAGAACATGCCGTCCGCCTTGGCGGCCCGCACGACGGCAGTGTCGGCATGGGGCATCACGATCAAGCGGCCGCCGGCATCGCGGACCTGGCGCGCAGCGGCGGGGCTCAAGACGGTGCCGGCGCCCAGGAGTGCGTCGGCCGGCAGGCCGCGCGACAGGCGGGCGATTGAGTCCAGCGCCTGCGGCGAATTCATAGGCACCTCAATCAGGCGAAAGCCTTCTTCATAGAGGCCCAGCGCGATCGCCTCAACTTCGTCGGGGCGTACGCCACGCAGGATGGCGACCAGGGGTAATTCGGCAAAAGCTCGGTCGAACAAGGAAGTCGTCATAGGTCGGTCCAATTCAGTGCGAGGTCTGTAGCCAACCGGCGCTTTGCGCCAGCCGCCAAAGCCCGGTCGGGGCGGTGTTGTCGAGGCGCAGCGCGACCCCACAATCAAAGGCGTTCAAGCCTTGCTCGTAGCGAGCGCAAAGTGCCGGCTCGCCAATCAGCAGCAGTGGCGCCAAGCCCAAGCCATGCGCTGTGCGCCAGGCCAGGCCGGCGCGCAGCTCATGGCCGATCAGCAGGCCGGACATATAGTCGGCCAGGCCGCTGGCAGGCAGTTGCTCGGTCAAGCCCAGGGTGCGCACGGCAAACAGCTGATGGCCCAGGCCCAGGTGGCCAGCGTCCCGCGCGGCTCGCACGCCGGCTAGAAAGGCGCTGGAGTCGGTGGCCGCCACAGGCTCGGGCATCAGTCGCCCTAACACCGAATGTTGACGCAGCAGGGCAAACAGCTCGCCGGTCATCTGGGTGGCAAAGCCGCGCACCTTGGCGTCGCGCAGCTCGGCCCATTTCGAATGGGTGCCCGGCATCACGACGCAGGCCGCCTCGGCCAAACCGGGGTGCAGTGCAAGGGCGCCGAACAGCTGTGTCTCTTCGCCCCGCATCACATCGGGCGGCATGCCCTGGGGCTGGTATCGCAGACCCGGCAGTATGCGCAAATGTTGACCCACGCCGAAAGCTACTTCGACGGAGCTTGCGGCCAAATCGGCTTCACTGGCGGGGCAGTCCACATAGGGCGCCTCGCGCCAGCCATGTTTAGCGCCGACCATGCCACAGGCCAAGAGCGGCAGCTGCGGCTGGGCTTGCAGCCAGTCGCCGGCGATTTGTTCGAGCGCCTGTGCGTAGGCTTGCGGCTTGCCGTCCATCACGCTGGCACCCATGGCCGAGCTGCGGGACGCGAGCGTCTGGCCTTGCGCGTCGATCAGAAAGGCGCGCAGCCCGCTGCTGCCCCAGTCGAGGGCGAGCAGGGCGGCGTGCTGGCCGCTGCTGGAGATCACCATTCGGCCACGCTGCCATCGGCATGGCGCCACAAGGGGTTGCGCCAATCGGGTGCATTGCGGCTGGCTTCGATGACGCGGGCCTCGTCGATCACGACACCCAGGCCCGGTTTGGGCAGTGGCGAGATGTAGCCGCCTTCGATATGGAAGTCGTCCTTGTTCAATACATAGTCCAGCAGCTCGCCACCCTTGTTGTAGTGGATGCCCATGCTCTGCTCTTGCAGGACCGCGTTGTGCGACACAAAGTCCACCGCCAGGCAAGCGGCCAAGGCTACCGGGCCGAGCGGGCAATGAGGTGCCAGCGCTACGTCATAGGCCTCGGCCATGGCGGCGATCTTCACGCATTCGGTAATGCCACCAGCATGCGAAAGGTCAGGCTGCACGATGGCGATGCCGCCTTGCTCGAACACGCGCTTGAATTCGAAGCGTGAGTACATCCGTTCGCCGGCGGCCAGCGGAATCGAGGTGCTTTCGGCCAGTCGGGGGTAATGCTCGGCCTGCTCGGCCAGCACCGGCTCTTCGACGAATAGCGGCCTGTAGGGCTCCAGCGCCCGCAGCAAAACCTTGGCCATGGGCGCAGCTACGCGACCGTGGAAGTCAATGCCGAACTCAATCTCGTTGCCAAAGGCGGCGCGGATCTCGGCGATACGGGCGACGGCGCTATCCACCGCCGCAGCGCTGTCGATGATGCCGAATTCCTCGGTGCCATTCATCTTGAAGGTATCGAAGCCACCGGCACGCAGGCGCCGGATATCGGCAATCACATCGGCCGGGCGGTCGCCGCCGACCCAGGAATAGGTCTTCATGCGGTCGCGCACCAAGCCGCCCAGCAGCTCGTAGACCGGCACACCCAATAGCTTGCCCTTGATGTCCCATAGCGCTTGGTCGATGCCGGCAATTGCACTCATCAGGATGGCGCCACCCCGGTAGAAACTGCCCCGGTACATCACCTGCCAGAGGTCATTGATGCGCGCCGGGTCTTGGCCGATCAAAAACGGGGCGAACTCCTGGACGGCGGTTTCGACGGTGCGGGCTCGGCCCTCAATGACAGGTTCTCCCCAACCCACCACGCCCTCATCGGTTTCGATCTTGAGCAACATCCAGCGTGGCGGCAGGCGGTAGGTCGTGAGCTTGGTAATCTTCATGGGGCCGTTGGCAGTCAAGAAACAGCCGTCAGCTTAAGTCTGCGAGATAGCTTCAAAGTATCACTTTTGAGTGATTAACTATGTTGGATCCGGATAGCTGCGAACGTGGCCGATGGCGATGTCCAGCGGTCAAAGGGCGGCCGCTGCCGGCACCGTTTGGGCCCCTGGGCCCAAGACCTTGAGCAAGAAGGCATCGAGCTCTTGCAGCAGTTGCAGCTGATAAGGCTGGTGGCTCAGGCTGTGGTCTCCGCGGTCCTGGCTGATGAAGCGATAGTCTTTGCCGGCGGCCTTGAGTGCATCGGCCATCCAGACGCTGTGTTCATAGGGCGCTTGGCGGTCCAGGGTGCCATGCACCAGCACCACCGGGACTTCGATTTTGGCGGCTTGCAGCCGGGGTGAAGTGGCTTCAAGTCGAGCCCGGTCGGAGGCCAGGCTGCCGATCTGCCGCTCGAGCGCATGGGTGCTGACCAAGAGTCGGTTGTTCGCGATCTCGCGCGCGTATTCGACCAGATCGGTCAATGGCGCAAAGGCGAAGGCGCCGCGATATTGCTGCGGTGTTTTGACCGCGCCCATCAAGGCGGCATAGCCGCCATAGCTGGCGCCTACGATCGCCACGCGTTGGGGGTCGGCGATGCCGCGCTTGACCAGTTCCGCGACGCCGTCGCTGAGGTCATCCTGCATCTCCAGGCCCCAGCGCTTCAGACCAGCCTCCATAAAGGCCTGACCAAAGCCGGTGGAGCCGCGGAAATTGACCTGCAAGACCGCGTAGCCCCGCTCCGCCAGAAAGGCAGGCCAGGTTTCGAATTGGCTGCCGGTCGCCGCTTGCGGACCGCCATGGGGCAACACCACCAGCGGCAAGTTTTTGCTCGGCACCCCCTTACTGAGTTCAGGCAGGCTCAGATAGGCCTGCAATGGCAGGCCGTCGCGGGCCTTGAATCGGATGCTTCGCTTGCGGGCCAGGTGTTCTGGGTCGAGTTGCGCGTTGAGCTCGGCCAGTACCGCCAAGGCACTCTTGCTGCGCTGACCGAGCAAGTATTCACCCGGTTGGCCGTTGCCAAAAGAGCGCAGCAGGTAGACATCGTCGTCCTTGACCAACTGCAAGAGGCGGTTGGCCCGCTTGGGCAAGGCTTTGTCTATGCGTTCAAGCAAGGCCTTATGTTCCTCGCTCCAAAAGTAGGCGGCAGCGTCTTGGCCGTTGGAGACGAAGCCCACGGCTTCCCCGTTCTTGCTGGAATGCAGCAAGCGGCCCTCCAGGTCTCTGCCGGACTTGGGCTGGAACTTCAGCGTCAAAGGCAAGGCCGGGTCGCTCAGGTCCATGGTGTAGATGGCTTGGAAGCCTTCATGCATGGCACTAACGAAAAGGACTTGCGGGTCGAGCCCGAAGCCCAGTGGCAGGACGCGGGCGGGGTCAAAGTAGCCGAAGCTGCGTGCCAGCCGCCAGTTGTCACCCGCCGGGTCGCTGACCCAGAGCGAGAACCGGCCCTCGGTGAAGCCGACACCGACCCTTACCCGGTGCTGGGCATCGGTGAACCAGCTGCGGATGTCGGCCTTGGCCTCGCGCAGCAATTGCCGCGCGCCGGTGTTGATGTCGACTTTGAAGACGGCCGGCGCACCGCTGAATTTGGCATTCGGCTGACTCATCAGTATGTGATGGCCATCGTCAGCCAGCCAGTCAATCACCACCGCTTGGTCGAGCGCTTGGGCGATGTCCTCTTGGCCCCGCATGCGGCTGAGATTGAGCAGGTGTGAGCCATCGGCGTTGACCGCCAAGAGACGCGATTCCATGCTGTCGGCGCTGCTGAACCAGCTCACTTGGCGCGTGCTGGGGTAGCGCAAGCTGACCACCAAACGGTCGGCGTTGACCCAGCGCAGCCAGTTGAACTGGTGCTCCAGATTGTCGCTGGCCATCAGTTGCTTGAACGTGCCGCCCTTGACCGGGCGGGTCACGAGCACACTGAGCTTGCCTTGATTGAGGACGGCGGCTATCTGCTTGCCATCCGGCGAGAGCTGCACATGCTGCAGCAAGGGCGCGCGAGCGAAATCTTCTATGGTCTGGGCCGGCAGTTTCTTTGTGCTCGGGCTGCTGCTTGGCTGCGAGGCCTGCAGGGTTGACGGCTCGGTAGGCTCGCTGTCTTCGGCTTGTGCAAATGCAGCGCTGCTCAGGAGCATCAGTGCGCCCAGAGCCAGCAGCGCTCTGGCGAAATGCTGGTTGGATTTCATGCGTGCTGATCTCGTTGTTGATGACGTTGGCGGGCGGGGCCAGGCTGCAGGACTCAAACAGCGGCCTTCAACCAGGTGCAGAGCGGATGGTTTTGCAGCCGCAGCGTTTGTTCGGCCATGCCAGCCATTGCGCGTGCGCCGGCTTCGCTGAAATGGGTGTTGTCTTTCTTGCCCGCCGGGTAACGTTCATACTCACCGGGTTTGGCCCAGAGAAAGAGCGGTTCGGATTGAGCCGGGCCGAGTGCTTGCAGCAGCACGGCGCTGGCGCGGTGCAGGTCCAGCAGCGGCACGTCCATTTCAACGGCGACTTCCCGCATCACGACGGGGTAGTCGGCATGGGTGTCTTTCAAGCGGCCTGTGGCGTCAAACTCGCGCCGCATCAGGGAGGTCGCCAGCAACGGTGTGGCGCCGCGCTCACGCACATCGCGCACGAACAGCCGCAGGTTGTCGCGGTAGGCGCCGTGCGCGGCGGCGTAGCGTGCCGGGTCCTCTTTTTTTGCGTCGTTGTGGCCAAACTGGATCAGCACAAAGTCACCCTGCGCCAGTTGAGCGAGCAGATGGGCCCAGCGGCCTTCGTCTTGAAAGTTCTTTGTGCTGCGGCCATTGACCGCGTGGTTGACGATGCGCACCGGCTCTTTGACCCGCTCGCGAAACATTTGGCCCCAGCCGCGTTCGGGGTTGGGCGGGTCCAAGGGCTTGTCCGCCATGGTGGAGTCGCCGACCAGATGCAGGGTAGGGTGGACGGTGGCCAGCGGCGGCGGAGCAGGGGGTGGCGGTGGTGGGTTGACGGCGGCGGGCGAGCCGGCATCGGCCCAAACCGGCTGGCCAGCGCCGACGGTTAAGGTCAAGGCACAAGCCTGTTTCAAAAGCTCGCGCCTCTCCAAGGGCATGGTCCTGGGCATGGCATCTCCAAATTGACATCAAACAGCCGGCGAAAAAAGGGGTGCCGAGCTTGCACTCGCACCCCTTGGACTACAGCTGCAGTTTCAAGCGCGGGGCTTAGAACTTGTAGCGGAAGCCAATCAAATACTCACGGCCGGTCACGTTATTGACCACCACGCTGTCGCGCTGGCTGCTGATGTATTGATCATTGGGCTGGTTGGTCAGGTTGACGCCTTCCAGCGTGATGTCCAGCTTGTCATTGACCTTGTAGGAGATCGAAGCATCAACGTTGAAGGTCTTGTTCTTGCCTTCCACATCGTTGTTGTTCTGACCCGGCACACGCGTCAGGTAGGCTTCGCGCTGCGAGCCCGACACCCGGGCGCTGAAGGTGCCGTCGTCGTAGTACAGGGTGGTGTTGTAGCTGCGCGGTGACAGATTGATCAGGTCATTGGTGATCGTTGCCGTGCTGGTGGGCGAGACGATGTATTCGATCTGTGACTTCACATAGGTGTAGTTGAACAGTGCGCCAAAGTTTTTGCCCCAGGCCGGCAAGAAGCTGAACGGCTGCTGGATATTGAGCTCGAAGCCGCTGAGCTTGCCGCCATTGGTGTTGACCGGCGAAGTGACCGCAAAGACCTCTTCGCCCGTCATGCCTGGTGGCAACAAAGACATTGGCAAGCCGGTCTGGTTGTAGGGCAAATTGGTCTTGACGGTCTGGATATAGGTCTTGATGTTCTTCTGGAACAGACCCAGGCCGACGAAGGCGTTTTTCTCGTGGTACCACTCCAGGCTGGCGTCGAAGGTGTCGGCGCGGAAGGGCTTAAGCAGCGGGTTGCCGCCGGTATAGGTCAGCGTGCCGGTGGTGCTGAGCGTGCCGCCGGGGCTCAGATTGGCCAATTGAGGCCTGGACATGACCTTGGCAGCGGCACCGCGCAGGATCAAGTTCTTGCTCAGGTTGGCGGCGACGTTTATCGCGGGCAGCCAGTCGTCGTAGCTGTTTTCCGCTGTGACCGGGGTGCCGCCGGCCGTGGCCAGATAGCCATCCGCCGTCATCTTGGTCTTGACGTAACGCACGCCCACGTTGCCGCGCAGCGGAATGCCGCCCAGCTCGGAGGCGAAGTCTGCCATCGCGAAGCCGCCGCTGTCGGTTTCGGTGACGGTGCGGTTGTTGCCTCTGGCGTTGGCGTTGGTGGTCGAGGTCAGCGTGTAGTCGCCTGGGCCGCCGGCTGCGCCGGTTTTCAGGCAGTTGCAATAGATGTCGTAGGCGCTGCTGATGGCATTCAGGTCGGGCAGCACCCAGCTGGTGATGGTGCCGGCTGGAATGCTTTGGCCCTTGCCGAAGCCGGTCAAGCTGGTGACCAGATTGGCCTGCGTGACCCCGGCGGGCAGGGTGTTCATGGTTTCGACCGTGCGGCGGGCCTCATAGGTCTCGAACTTGAACTTTTTGAAGTCGCCGCCTACTTTCAGTGTTAGCTTTTCATTGAGCTCCCAGGCCAGATCCAGATGTGCCAGGTCATTGGTATTGGTGGTGCCGTTCGGGCGGATGCGCACTTCGCTGGGCGTGAAGTTGCTGATGCTGGCCGAACCGACCGGTACGCCGATGATCTTCAGACCGCCATTCGGGTCGGACGGGTTGAGCGAGCCGTAGTTCAGGATGGGCAGGCGGTCGCTACTGCGGAAGTCCATCTCGTAGCCCTGCACATTGGCGGCGTCCAAGGTGGTGGTGGTCTGGATCGGGTTCCTGAATTTGGAGGTGGCGCGGCCGAACCTTGCGTTGAGTTTCAAGGTATCGGTCAGATCCTGCTCCAGCGTCAGGGTGGGCTGGGTGAAGGTGGTGGAGAGCTGATCGAAGCGCGACTCCGAGCGGATATCGACACCGTTGTACTTGCCGTAAAGCAGGGCGCCGTTGGGCGCATATTCGGTTGCCAGCACGCTGGTTTGCGGCTTGCCGCCCTGCGACAAGGAGCGGCTGAAGGAGATCGCTTCGAGGAAGTCTTCCTTGCGCGTTGCGTCGAGCTTGGAGTACAGCATGTCGACGGTGACCAAAGTGCCTTCGGCCGGCTTGATCTGGAAGGAGCCGGTCAGACCCAGGCGTTCTTGGTCATGGGTCAGGCGGCCATAGCGTGGCAGGCGCGGGTGGAAGTTCTCGGCCTTGCTGGCTTCTTGGTAGGCGGCTTGGTTGGCCGGCGTATTAGCCAGGCGAGGTACGCCGTTGGCGGCAGGGCCGCAAGTCGTTGCGGTGGAGCCAGTCGGCAAGGTGGTGCCGGGGGCGATGGTGGCGCCCTGTGGTGGGCACCAGCCGCCGGACGATGGGCCGTTGTCCCAGCGCACGGTGCTGAAGCCTTCTTCCAGAACCTCACGTTTGGAATAGGCGCCGGAGAACAAAACCCCGATCTTCTTGTCGGCGAAGATGTTCGACAACAGGAAGGAGGCTTTGGGCGTGGTTTTGCCGGACAGGTCGTTGTACATGCCCTTGAGTGACATCGCACCAGTGAAACCTGCTTTGAGGTCCAGGGGGCGGGTTGTTTGCAGGTCAACGGTGGCACCCAGCGAGCCTTCGTCGATATCGGCGGAGCTGCTCTTGCGCACGGTCAAGGAGCTGAACAGGTCGGCGGCAAAGACGTTGAAGTCAAAGCCGCGTGACCGGTTGGCGCCGCCCGAGCTGTCGGTGCCGCCGGTGGTGGCCAGCGCCTCGATGCCGTTGATGCGCACACGGGTGAAGTCCTGGCCCAAGCCGCGCACGGTGATGGAGCGTCCTTCGCCGGCATCGCGGTCGATCACCACGCCGGGCACGCGCTGCAGCGACTCGGCCAGATTGGTGTCGGGGAACTTGCCCATGTCCTCGGCCTTGATGACGTCAACAATGCTGTTTTCGTCGCGCTTGGCGCGCAAGGCCGTTTCCAAGGAGGCGCGAAAGCCGGTCACCGAGATGGTGTCCAGCCTGGACTCGCTGGCCGCCGCGGGCTTGCTCGCTTCTTGCGCATGGGCCGAGCCGATCAAACTCAGCACGGCCAAGGAAATCATCGACATCACGAGGGCGTGGGGATGGGACTTGTTACTGCTGCTGGGGCGCGGGTTCATGGTTTGTCTCCTGCTGTTTTTCAATGAGCGCACCGCCGCTGAGCAGCGGTACAAATAGCTGGCTTGGCCTGGATGACATGTCTTCGCATGTTTGAGGGCCGGTGTTGTGTCGCATTGCATCGCGGTGCGCGCAGGGCGCCGCGATGTCTTCATGTCTGCCCGGGCGCTGCAGTGCGCGCCGGGCGAGAAAGGGGGTTTAGAGATAGTCCTCGCGGCGGGGTGAAAACTGGTCCAGCAAGGTGCTGCCGGCTGCCAGCGCGACCACGCCATGCGGTGTCAGGCGCGGCGCCACAAAGGCGTCGCCGACGCGCAAGACCTTTTTGACGCCACCGACGTCGGCCTCAAACTCGCCGCTGATTACAAAAGCGATCTGGTCATGGTCGTCATGCGCATGGACGGTGCCAATCGCACCCTGATCAAATTGCACCAGCACCGACATCAGCTCCGGCGTATGGCCGACGACCTTGCGGCGTATGCCGTCACCCAACTCGGTCCAAGGTGTGGCGGCATTGTCAAAGTAGGCGTTCATAGGTTTGGGTTCCTGCGGTCGTTGCGCTGTGGTGTCTTGCCTGCGGCCTCGGCTGCTGCTTGAAGTTGCAAATCTGAGGCTGCGATGGCCTCACTATACCGCTTGCGTGAAAAAATGAAACAGCGGTTCACTAAATAGAAACCATTATTCCGGGAAAGCACTAACATCGGTTACGCTTGCACCCAACAAGACCGCAGAGTGCCAAATCAGGGCACTCGAGACCCCAGCCGAGACCAAGGAGCACCTTATGCAAGTCCGTCAACCCGTTCACAGCGAACACGCCCGCAGCCTCGATACCGAAGGCCTGCGCCGCCACTTTTTGGTGGAAGACATGTTCAAGCCCGATGAGGCCACGCTGACCTATAGCCAGATCGACCGCATCATCGTTGGCGGCATCATGCCTGTCAGCAAGGCAGTGACCTTCGCCGCCGAGTTGGGCAAGTACACCGGCACCGATTTCTTTCTGCAGCGCCGCGAGTTGGGTCTGATCAATATCGGCGGCGCAGCTCGCGTCACGGTGGATGAGCAGGTCTTCGAGGTCGGCGCCCGCGAAGCGCTTTATGTAGGCCAAGGCGCCAAGGTCTTGGCGTTTGAGAGCGTCGACGCGGCCGCGCCGGCCAAGCTCTATTTCAATTGCGCACCGGCGCACACCGCCTACCCGCACCGAAAGGTGACCTTGGCCGAGGCTTCGCCAGAAACCTTGGGCGCGCCCGAGACCAGCAATCGCCGCACCATCTATAAATTCCTGGTGCCCGATGTGCTGCCGACCTGCCAATTGCTGATGGGCATGACGCAGTTGGAGCCGGGCAGCTTGTGGAACACCATGCCCTGCCACCAGCATGACCGCCGCATGGAGGTGTATTTCTACTTCGATATGAACGAGAACGCCGCCGTCTTCCACATGATGGGCGAGCCGACGCAGACGCGCCACCTGGTGGTGCGCAATGAGCAAGCGGTGATCAGCCCGAGCTGGTCCATCCACTCCGGCGTGGGCACCCAAGCTTACACCTTCATATGGGGCATGGTGGGCGAGAACCAGGTGTTCAAGGACATGGATCATGTCCCGATGACGGCTTTGCGTTGAATTTCAAACAAGAAGAACACCAGAGGCAAACCATCATGATTCTCGAAAACTTCCAATTGAACGGCCAAGTCGCCATCGTCACCGGCTGCAATACCGGTCTGGGTCAGGGCATGGCCCTGGCCTTGGCGCAGGCCGGCGCCGATGTGGTCGGCATCAATGTGACCGAACCGACCGAGACACGCCAGCAAGTTGAGGCCACCGGCCGGCGCTTTCTGGACCTGCGCGCGAATCTGTCCGACATCAGCTGCATCGATGGGTTGATCAAAGAAGCGCTGACCTTGACCGGCAAGATCGACATTCTGGTCAACAACGCCGGCATCATCCGCCGCGAAGACGCGATCAAATTCAGCGAAAAGGACTGGGACGATGTCATCGACCTGAACCTGAAGACGGTGTTCTTCTTCTCGCAGGCCGCGGCCAAGCAATTCATTGCGCAAGGCAATGGCGGCAAGATCATCAATGTGGCCTCGATGCTGTCCTACCAGGGCGGCGTGCGGGTGCCGTCCTACACCGCGTCCAAGAGCGCGGTGATGGGCATCACCCGCGCGATGGCGAACGAATGGGCTTCGCACGGCATCAATGTGAACGGCATTGCGCCCGGTTATATGGCGACCAACAACACCGCTGCACTGCGCGCCGATGAGGGCCGCAGTGCCTCCATCTTGGAGCGCATCCCGGCTGGCCGCTGGGGCTCACCGGAAGACTTGGCCGGCCCGGTCGTATTCTTGTCGTCCAAGGCCTCGGACTATGTCAACGGCTACACCGTCGCCGTCGATGGCGGCTGGTTGGCTAGGTAGACCACCCCCGTAGGCGCTGCGCGCCACCCCCTCAAGGGGGCGAACTCAGTGGCCCGGCGGAGCCGGTTCCACGAGTTCTACTTGAGAGGTCGGCTCCTACTGCTGCGCAGTGGGGCCTCCAAGTTGTTCCGTCGGAGACACGGTGACGCTATGTATGAAAACAAAAAACTAGGCTTTCTGTTCGTGCTGCCCTTTGTGTTGGGCGTGCTGGGCTTCAAGCTATTTCCCTTCGTGATGAGCTTCGCGCTCGGCTTCACGCAATACGATCTGATGGACCCGCCGGTGTTTGTCGGTCTCGACAACTATGTGGAGATCGCCAGCGCCGACCCGCTGTTCCGCAAGTCGCTCGGCGTCACGCTCTTGTTCGCCGTGCTGGCGGTGCCCTTGCGCGTCGGTTTCGCGCTCTTCATTGCCCATGTGCTCAATTACAAGCTGCGCGGTATCAACTTCTTCCGCGCCGCTTTTTATCTGCCGTCCATACTCGGCGGCTCGATCGCCACTGCGGTGCTCTGGCGCTTCATCTTCGCCAAGGAGGGTCTTGTCAATCTGCTGATGATCAAAGTGGGCCTGGAGCCTATCGCCTGGCTGGCCGACGAACACTACTCGCTATGGACCATCGTGTTGCTGTTCACATGGCAGTTCGGCTCGGCGATGGTGATATTTTTGGCCGCGCTGCAGAACGTGCCGGTGTCGCTGTACGAGGCGGCCGAAATCGACGGTGCCAACAAGCGTCAGCAGTTCTTCCGCATCACCGTGCCGCTGATCACACCCGTTATCTTTTTCAATATGATCATGCAGATGGTGCAGGCCTTCCAGGAGTTCAACGGCCCTTATGCCATTACCGAAGGCGGCCCGCTGCATTCAACCTATGTGCTGGCGCTGTACATCTACGACCAGAGCTTCCGCTACTTCAACCTCGGCTATGGCGCGGCGCTGTCCTGGGTCTTGTTTGCGCTGGTCGGTGGTTTGAGCGCGATTTCGTTCTGGAGTTCCAAGTACTGGGTCTTCTACTCGGGTGAGAAGGAGACGTCCAAATGAGCGGCGCAAATAGTGATGTACCTGCGCTGATCCTGGGGCGCGACCAGGGCAATTCCTGGCTCCGCTACGTGGCGCTGTTTGCCGTCGCTCTGGTGATGCTGTATCCCTTGGCCTGGCTGATCGGTGCATCGTTCAAGAGCAATGTCGAGATCTATAGCGAAATCGGCTTCTGGCCCAGCCGCTTTGACTTTGGCGCCTACGTCAAGGGCTGGAAGACCAGCACCGAGTACACCTTCGCGACCTATTTTCTGAACAGCTTTTTGATCACCATCCCGCGCATCATCGTGACGGTGATCTCCTGCGTGCTGGTGGCCTACGCCTTCGCCCGCTTTGACTTCTGGGGCAAGAAGTTCCTGTTCAGCATCATGGTCGGCACGATGATGTTGCCGCTGATCGTCTTGCGCCTGCCGCAATACCTGATGTTCCGCGAGTTCGGTTGGCTCGACACCTATCTGCCGCTGATCCTGCCTTCGGCCTTTGCTACCGACACCTTCTTCGTCTTCATGCTGGTGCAGTTCCTGCGCGGCATCCCGCGCGATATGGAAGAAGCGGCGCAAATCGATGGTTGCAACGCGCTGCAACTGCTCTGGCACATCATCGTGCCCATGCTCAAGCCGGCCATCATCTCGGTCATCGTGTTCCAGTTCATCTGGACCATGAACGACTTCATGGGCCCGCTGATCTATCTGGCCTCGGTGGAGAAATACCCAGTTTCGCTGGCCCTGAAGATGAGCATAGGAGCCACCGAAGAGGTCGAGTGGGCCAGCGTGATTGCGATCTCGGTGGTCGCCCTGATCCCATCGGTGGCGGTGTTCTTCGCCGCCCAGCGCCACTTCATTGAAGGTTCCGCCAGCAGCGGCATCAAAGGATAAAGAAAGATAAACATGGCGCAGCTAAGCCTGAAGAAAATCGAGAAGGTCTACCCGAATGGCTTCAAGGCCGTGCATGGGGTGGACTTGGAAATCCGCGACGGCGAGTTCATGGTCTTTGTCGGCCCCTCGGGCTGCGCCAAGTCCACGCTCTTGCGCATGATTGCCGGCCTGGAGACCATCTCCGGAGGCGAGCTGCATATCGGCGGCAAGCTGGTCAACACCCTGGCGCCCAAGGCGCGCGGCATCGCGATGGTGTTCCAGAACTATGCGCTCTACCCGCATATGAAGGTCTATGACAACTTGGCCTTCGGACTGAAGCTCGCCGGCGCCAAGAAGGACGAGGTTGACCAACGCGTGCGCCATGCGGCCAAGCTGTTGGAGATGGAGCATCTGCTGGACCGCTACCCCAAGCAGCTGTCGGGCGGCCAGGCGCAGCGCGTCGCGGTCGGCCGCGCCATCGTCAAGAAGCCCGAGGTGTTCTTGTTCGATGAGCCGCTGTCCAATCTGGACGCCAAGCTGCGCGCTTCGATGCGGGTGCGCTTGACCGAGCTGCACCGCACGCTGCGCGAGTCGGGCCAGCCCGCCACGGTTGTCTATGTCACTCACGACCAGGTCGAGGCGATGACCATGGGCGAGCGCATCTGCGTGCTCAAGGACGGCGTGATCCAGCAGGTCGATACCCCGACCGCGCTGTATGACCGTCCGGCCAACGCCTTTGTCGCCAGCTTCATCGGCTCGCCGGAAATGAATATCCACCCGGCCACCCTGCAGGCCGACGGCGCCGGTTTGGCCGTGCTGCTCGGGGGTCAAGTCTTGCCCTTGCCCGAGGCCAAGGCCCAGCGCATGCGTTTGCAAACAGGGCCAATCAAGTTCGGTCTGCGCCCGGAACATATCTCGGCCGAGGCGCGCCCGCAGGGCGACAGCTTCCCGGTGCCGGGGGCGCTGCGTTTCTCCGAGCACATGGGCAGCGAGGTGTTTGTGCATTTCGACATCGGCAACGTGCCCATGACCGCTCGCGTGCCAGCCGACCAACTCGGCAGCTTGGCCGGCAAGACGCGCGGCGCGGCCCATACATTTCATCTGCAGCTCGGGTGCAGCCACTTGTTTGATGGCGCTGAAGACGGCAGCGGCGCCAACCTGCTGCTCTGAAGGTTGATATGAGCTTATTTGAAAGACGCCGTTCGCTGTTCGCGCTGGCCGCCGCCAGCCTGGTCGCTTTAGCCAACGCCCCGGCAAATGCCGCCGATGCTGCCGAACCCACCGTCTTGCGCTTCGCCTGGTGGGGCGGCGGTGCCCGCCACCAAGCGACGCTGAAGGCGATTGCCGCTTTTGAGCGCCAGAACCCCGGCCTCAAGATCAAGGCCGAGTACATGGGTTTTAACGGTTATCTGGAGCGCCTGACCACGCAAATCGCCGGCGGCTCCGAGCCCGACGTGATGCAGATCAATTGGGCCTGGATGGCGATGTTCTCCAAGCGCGGCACAGGCTTCACCGACCTGAATCAATACCGCCATGTGCTGGCGCTGAATCAGTTCAGCGAGCAGGACCTCAGCATGGGCATGGTGGCGGGCAAACTCAATGCCTTGCCGGTCGGCTATAGCGCGCGGATATTCCTGTGGAACAAGGCGGCGTTTGATCGCGCCGGTTTGCCTCTGCCCAAGACCTGGGACGAGCTGTTCGCCTCTGGTGCGGTGTTCAAGCAGCGGCTCGGCCCTAAGGCCTTCCCGCTGGACGGCGAGCTTTACGACATGATTCTGCTGTCGCAGGCCTATGTGCACCAGAAGCTCGGCACCGCCTATCTGGACCCCAAGCAGCCGCGCGTGGCGATGAGCCCGGCGGCGGCGCTGGAATGGGTGCAAACCTATAAGCGACTGGTCGACGGCCACACCGCCACACCGCTGCCGCTGCGCGCAAGCTTAGGCGGTGCCGAAAAAGCGACCGAGCAGCAGCAGGATTGGGTGGTCGGCAATTGGGCCGGCAACTACACCTGGGATAGCGCGATCTCTTTGCGCGCCAGCACGCTGGATGCGCAGCAAAAGCTGGCGCTGGGCGAGTTCCCGACCCTGCCCGGAGCGGCCAATAGCGGCATGTTCGGTCGTCCCTCGCTGATGTTTGCGGTCGGGCGCAATAGCAAGAAGGCTGAGCTGGCGGCGCGCTTCATCAATTTCCTGCTGACCGATCCGGATGCCGCGCGCATCCTCGGCAAGACCCGTGGCGTGCCCGGCGCGCAGAGCCAGTTTGATTTGTTGGTGCGCGAGAACGCCTTGCCGCCGCTGGAACTGCAGGCCCATGCGCAGATCCAGGCGCAAAAGCAGGCCGGGCGTATCGAGCTGCCGTCGCCGCTGTTCGAGCATGCGCGCATGCAAAAGTTCATGCGTGAGGTGTTCGAGACGGTCGCCTATGGCAAGACTACCGACGCTGAGGCCGCAAAACGTCTGGTCGAAGAGGGTAATGCCTTACTTAGGCGTATCAAGTAATTGCAGTCATGAATGACGAGAGAGGGCCATAGAGCCGGAGAGTGAGCTGGGCGGTATGCGGATGGCCGCAACCGTTCATGGCGGCCACCTTCAGCCTGACGCTGAGGGTGGCCCATATTTTCTTGAAACTATCGATGTGCCGAGCAGGCAAAGAAGAGCAATCACCATGAGCAAATCAACGCAGCGACAAATGCAATTCGTGTCCCGCCAGGACCCCGATACCGGTGCTCGCGTGACCCGCCTGACGCCCTTGGATGTGACTTGTCATCGGAATTATTTCTACCAAAAATGCTTTACCAATGACGGTAGCAAGCTGATCTTTGGTGCCGAGTTTGGACCTGATATTGGTGATCCCGCGAGGCCTAACTGGAACTACCACCTGCTCGATCTGCAGACACAGGTTGCCACCCAGCTGACCGACCAGGCGGGTGAAAACACCTTCGGGGGCTTCTTGAGCCCGGATGACCAATACCTGTACTTTGTACGGGCCGAGCGCCAGCTGATCCGCCTGCATCTGAGTGATCTGAGCGAGGACATCGCCTACACCGTACCCGCCGGCTGGGTCGGCTATGGCACGTGGGTATCGAATAGCAGTTGCACCAAGATGGTCGGCATCGAGATCCATGCCGATGACTGGTTCCCCTTAAGCGACTGGCAGAAGTTCCACGAGATGTTCCATAAAAAGCCGCGCTGCCGTTTGATCCGCATCGATCTGGCGACGGGCGAGCGCGAAGTGATCCTGGAGAAGGACGGCTGGCTCGGCCATCCGCAGTACCGCCCCTTTGATGACAACACGGTCGCCTATTGCCATGAAGGCCCGCATGACTTGATCGACGCGCGGATGTGGTTCATCAATGAAGACGGCAGCCATATGCGCTGCGGCAAGACGCATGAAAAGGGCGAAAGCATCACGCATGAGTTCTGGGTGCCGGACGGCTCGCAGATGATGTTTGTGTCCTATTTGGAAGGGCAGACCGAGCGCTGGATCTGCACGCTGGACCCGGTCACTTTGGAGTCGCGGCGCATCACTTTGATGCCGCCCTGCTCGCATTTAATGAGTAACTTCGACGGCACGCTGCTGGTCGGTGACGGCAGCGGCTCGCCGGTCGACGTGGCCAATGCCAGCGGCCATGAGATCAAGAACGACCCCTATCTGCATCTCTTCGATTTGAAGGCCGGTACGCGGCGCACGATTGCCCGGCATGACAGCAGTTGGCGCGTCTACAAGGGCAACCGTCAGGTCACCCATCCGCACCCCAGCTTCACGCCGGACCAGAAGCAGGTCTTGTTCAGCTCGGATGCCGAGGGTGAACCGGCGCTGTACCTGGCCGATTTGGGCTGAGGCTCAAGCGCCATGCGAGCCTGGCTCTTGCTGATGACCCTGAGCGCCAGTGTGGCTTTCACCCAAGCCAAGGCCCAGCCCCGGCCGCAGCTCAGTGAGGCCGAGGCCAGCCACCATCAGCGCGCCGACTACCTCGGCGATTGGCAGCCGCAGCCCTTGTTGGACGCGGTCCGCTGGCCGGCCGATTTCATCGTCGCGGCTGACGGCAGCGGCACACACCGAACGCTGCAGGCGGCGATCGATGCCGTGCCCTTGGCCGGCGCCGGGCAGCGGCGTTACTTCATTCGCCTGCGGCCGGGCATTTACCGCGAATCCGTCTGCGTGCAGGACAAGGCACCCGTCAGCTTGTATGGCGAACCCGCGGATGCGGCCGCCGTGACCCTGGTGAACGGCAACTACAGCGCCAAGCCCAAGCGGGCCGGGATAGATGCGGCCAACGCTTGCGTGCCGAATCTGGCCGCCGCCACTTATGGCACTGCGGGCAGCGCCACGCTGAGCCTGTTCAGCGACGCGGTGCATGTGGCGCATCTGACGATCTCCAATGACGCGATGGATGGCGTGCGCGCGGGTGTCGGCTATCCGCCCCAGGTCGGGGAGGGCGGCGGCGCGCAGGCTGTGGCCCTGATGACGCGCGGCGACCGGCAGCAATTGCACAAGGTGCGCTTGCTCGGCCACCAGGACACTTTTTATGCCGCCAGTCCGGCGGATGCGCTCAAGCCTGCGCGGGTCTGGGTGCAGGCCAGCCTGATCGCCGGTGATGTCGACTTTGTGTTCGGCAACGCCCGGCTAGTGATCGAAGACAGCGAGATTCTGAGTCGCGCCGGTCGGCGCAGCCTAGGGGAGGGCGGCATCGTGCTGGCGCCCAGCACGGCGGCCGCTGAAGCGTTGGGCTTTTTGGTTTTGCACAGCCGCTTCGTGGCCGAGCCCGGCCAGGCTGCCGGCTCGGTGGCGCTCGGCCGGGCCTGGGATCAGGGCGTGGCCAAGGGGGCCTGGCTAGCTGGCCAGTCGCCGAACGGCCAAGCGCTGGTGCGCGACAGCCAGCTCGGGCCCCATATTGCGCCCTGGGGCCCGTCAACCTCGCGGCGGCCGTTCGCTAGCAGCGGTGAGCAGGCCAATCGCCTGTTGGAGTACCGCAGTCAATCACTACCCTGAGTTTTGGTCGGCTTGCACCCGCTCGGTGCAAGCCCTCATGGGGGCGGGCAACCGTTCAGAGATAATTCAAATCAATTGAAACGCTTTACCAAGGCATTTGGAACAAATGGACGATGAGTCAAACGATGCCAAGCAACCGGAATCGGTTGCGGCGGTACTGAAGGTATTTGCGATCCTGCAGGCCTTGTCAGAGCGCAGCGAGACCGGCATTTCGGATCTGTCGGTGCGCTTGGCCATGCCCAAGGCGACGGTCTACCGCTTCTTGCAGACCATGATGACGCTGGGCTATGTGCATCAACAAGCCGACAGCGAGCGCTATGGCCTGACCATGCGGGCTTTCGAGCTGGGCGCCAAGGCCTTGCAGTACCCGGATCTGGTGGATCTGGCCAAGCACCATATGCAGATGCTGGCCGACAAGACCGGCGAGACGGTTCACTTGGGCACCTTGATCGACAGCGAGATCATCTATGTGCACAAGATCGATTCACGCCACACGCTGGGCATGTATTCCAAAGTAGGGCGGCGCGCGCCGCTGCACAACACCGCCATCGGCAAGGTGCTGATGGCTTGGGAGCATCCCGAGCGGCGCGACCGCATCCTGGACGGCGCCGAGTTCAAGCGTTTCCGCGACAAAACCATCGTCGACCGGCAAGCCTTTTTGGTCGAACTGGAGCGCGTCAAGGCGCAAGGGTATGGCGAGGACAGGGAGGAGTTCGATGAACATATCCGCTGCCTGGGTATTCCGATCTTCGACCGCCTGAGCCAGCCGATTGCCGGCATGAGCGTTTCCTTTCCGACCTTTCGCTATGACGAAGAGAAAGCGCCGGAAATCATTGCCACGCTTACTGCAGCCAGCCGGGACATTTCCGCCAAGCTGGGATGCACAAAATTCCCGCTCGATGCGGCGAAGGCCGTATCGACCTGAAACTGCGCTGCGTCTCAGTCCATCAAGCCGAAATCAGGGCTGGACACCATGGCCTCGATATCGAGCAGGATCAGCATCCTCTCGCCGATCTTGCCCAGACCGGTGATGAAGCGCGCGTCGAGCGCGGCGGCGACTTCGGGGCGCGCCTTGATCTGCTCGACATTGAGCTCCAGCACGTCGGAGACGGCGTCCACCACGATGCCGACCACGCGCTGGCAAACGTTCAGCACGATCACCACGGTGAAGGCGTTGTACTCGCCGCTTTGCCCCAAGCGCAAACGCAGGTCGACGATAGGCACGATCACGCCACGCAGATTGACGACGCCCTTGACGAAGTGCGGGGCGTTGGCAACCCGGGTCGGCGGCTCATAGGAGCGGATTTCTTGTACCCGCAAGATGTCGAGGCCGTATTCCTCGGCGCCGACATGAAAGGTCAGAAATTGCTTGGAATCAGGCCGGGCCTGGTCTGCGGCATAGACGGCGTTGGAGCCGGAGGAAGAAACCAGTGCGGTAGTGCTCATGGATTGGACGGGCTAGCAAGGTTACGAAGTTTTTGCGAAAAGGGCCGAAGGGTGCAGGTATTTTGCGCCGAAGCTGGCCGTTGAATCCTGGGATCAAGCCCCGGCGACTGGCTTTTTCAAACGATGGGCGAAAAAAAGCCCCGCTTGAGTTTCAATTCAGCGGGGCTCCCGAGCGGCTACAGCCTTAGACGTTGAACAAGAAGTTCAGCACGTCGCCGTCCTTCACCACATATTCCTTGCCTTCGGCGCGCATCTTGCCGGCATCCTTGGCGCCTTGTTCACCCTTGTAGGTGATGAAGTCTTCATAGGCGATGGTTTGGGCGCGGATATAGCCGCGTTCGAAGTCGGTGTGGATCACGCCGGCGGCTTGCGGGCCGGTGTCGCCTTTGTGGATGGTCCAGGCACGCACTTCCTTGACGCCGGCCGTGAAGTAGGTCTGCAGGCCCAGCAGGCTGAAGCCGGCGCGGATCAGGCGGTTCAGACCTGGTTCGTCCTGGCCCATTTCGGCCAGGAACATGGTCCTGTCTTCGTCTGACATCTCGGACAACTCGGCCTCGGTCTTGGCGCAAATCGCCACCACCGGCGCGCTTTGCGCCTTCGCGTACTCGGTCAAGCGGTCGAGGAAGGGGTTGTTCTCGAAACCGTCTTCCGACACATTGGCGACGAACATGGCCGGCTTGGCCGTGATCAGACACAGAGGCTTGAGCAGCACCAGCTCTTCCTTGCTGAAATCAATGCCGCGCACTGGCTTGGCTTCGTTCAACGCGGCCTCGCATTTCTCCAGCACCTTGACCAGGGCGATCGCGTCCTTGTCACCGGCGCGGGCCACCTTGTTGTAGCGGTGCAGGCTTTTCTCGACCGTGCCCATATCGGCCAGGCAGAGTTCGGTCTGAATCACCTCGATGTCGGAGATCGGGTCGACCTTGCCGCTGACATGAATGACGTTGCCGTCCTCGAAGCAGCGCACCACGTTGACGATGGCGTCGGTTTCGCGGATGTGCGACAGAAACTTGTTGCCCAGGCCTTCACCCTTGGAGGCGCCAGCCACCAAGCCGGCGATGTCCACAAACTCCACCACGGCGGGCAAGATGCGTTCGGGCTTGACGATTTCGGCCAGGGCGGCGAGGCGCTCGTCCGGCAACTCGACCACGCCGACATTGGGCTCAATCGTGCAGAAGGGGTAGTTCTCGGCGGCGATGCCGGCCTTGGTCAGCGCATTGAAAAGAGTGGACTTGCCAACATTGGGCAGGCCCACGATGCCGCATTTGAGGCTCATGGAAGGCTTTCTGGGTGTGGTGCGGGAGACGCAAAGGCGGGATTTTAGACGCTCCGGCTAAATGACCTGTTCTAAGCCTTGTTCTGCATCCTGTTCAGGGGCCCTGACCCAACGCCTTCCAGCGCCTTGCCTACAATGCCCGAATGCAAAAATATGAGGTCTTGGTTCGTGGCTCGGGTTGTGTCGGGCGCAGCTTGGCGTTGGCCCTGGGCGCGCAGGGCCTGCGTGTGGCCTTGCTGGGCAGCGCCGAGGCCAGCTTGGCGCAGCGCGAAGATGTGCGCAGCTATGCCTTGAACGCCGCCTCGGTGCGTTTGTTGCGCGAACTCAAGGTCTGGGATTCATTGCCTCTTGACGCGATCAGCCCGGTCTACGACATCAAGGTCAGCGGCGACCAAGCCGGCGCGCTGCTGGAGTTTTCGGCCTGGCAGCAAGGCGTTGCTGAGCTGGCGTTCATCGTTGACGCGGGCGCCCTGGAGCAGCAGCTCGCCACGGCCTTGCGCTTTTCTCCCCATGTGAAGATCGTCGATGCGCCGGTGCCCGCCGATTTGACCGCGCTGTGCGAGGGGCGCGATTCCCAGCAGCGTGCAGAGCTGGGCGTGCGCTTTGAGGCTCACGCCTATGGCCACCGCGCCATTGCCGCCCGCCTGAGTTCGAACCTGCCTCACCAAGGCGTCGCACGGCAGTGGTTCAGATCACCCGATGTCTTGGCCCTGTTGCCGATTGAAAAACCCAGCCCAGGCAGCTCCTATGGCTTGGTGTGGTCCTTGCCCGAGCAGCAGGCGCTTGACTTGCTGGCAGCGCCCGATGCCGAGTTCGAGGCGGCCTTGAATGCCGCCAGTGGTGGTGAAGCCGGGATCTTGACGCTGGCCACGGGCCGCTCTTCATGGCCCTTGGCGCGGGCCCAGGCCGAACCGGTGCAAGGCCCGGGCTGGGTGTTGCTGGGCGATGCGGCGCACCTGGTCCATCCCTTGGCCGGCCAAGGCCTCAACCTGGGTTTGGCCGATGTGGCCGCTTTGGCTGCCGTTTTGGCCACCAAGGAGGCTTGGCGCTCGGTCGGTGACGAGCGCCTGCTGCGCCGCTTTGCACGCGCCCGCATGGCCCCCAATTGGGCCATGGGCGAGCTGACCGATGGTCTGCTGAAAGTTTTTGCCAGCGAGGCGATGCCCTTGCGCGAGTTGCGCAACAAGGGCTTGAATGCGCTGAATTCTGTTCCACCCTTGAAGCGTTGGCTGATCACGCGCGCCCTGGGTCTTTGATGTTTACTTTTGCCTAAATCCTCACACCATGAAGATGCTGAAAGCTACGACCTCCCTCACCGCCGCGCTCTTGCTGGCCATGCCTCTGCTGGCGCAGGCCAATGAGGCCGTCATCCGCAAGAATTTGGCCGAGCGCCTGGCCAGTTTGCCCAAGGTGGACGAAGTCAAACAAAGTCCGATGCCGGGGCTGTGGGAAATCCGCATCGGCAACGAGATTCGCTATACCGATGCGACGGGCACTTATTTGATTGAAGGCGAGCTGATCGACTTGCGCACGCGCAAGAACTTGACCGAAGAGCGCGTCATCAAGCTGCAAACGGTTGACTTTGCCAGCCTGCCTTTGAAAGACGCCGTGGTCTGGAAGACCGGCGACGGCAAGCGCCGCATTGCGATTTTCTCCGACCCCAACTGTGGTTACTGCAAGCGCTTCGAGCGCTCTTTGCAAGATGTCAAAGACCTGACGGTCTACACCTTTTTGATTCCTATTTTGGGCGGTGATTCACCCGAGAAGGCGCGTTCGGTCTGGTGCGCCAAGGACAGCACAGCGACCTGGCGGGCCTGGATGTTGGACGGCAAGGCGCCGGCCAAGCCTATGGGTGCTTGTGACGACAGCGCGATCGAGCGCAATCTTGCGCTGTCCAAGCGCAGCCATGTCAGCGGAACGCCGGCCATCATCTTTGAAGACGGCAGCCGTGCTCCGGGTGCTTTGAGCGCCGAGCAGTTGGAAAAGCGCCTGCAGGCGGTGGGCAAGTCCTGACCCTGGCGTGACCCTCTAGCCCGTCTAGTCCTTTTGTTCACCACTTCGTCATCCGCTTCCGGAGTCTGACTGCATGCCTGTTGCCGCCAATGCGCTCGCGCCCTTGCCACTCAACCCCTTGGCACTCAGATTGGGGCACCTGGGCTTGCTGCCCTTTGTCTTCGGCGCGATTTTGGTCTGGCTGGTGGGAGGGCGCAATGCCGAAGCCCACGCCTGGATCAGTTTTTCCTTGTCGGCCTATGCCGCGCTGATCCTGTCTTTTTTGGGCGGCATTTATTGGGGCCTGGGCTTCAGGCAGGTCGAGCCCGGCGTTCAGCCCTTTGTCTGGGGTGTCCTGCCCTCGCTAGGGGCCTGGGTGGCGCTGGTGATGCCGGCTTATGCGGGTCTGGTTTTGCACGGCGTGATGTTGATCGTTTGCTACCTGGTTGATCGGCGGCTCTACCCGGCTCTGGGCGCGGCGGCTTGGTTGACGCTGCGCTTTCGCCTCAGTGCGGTGGCGGCGCTGTGCTGCTTTTTGGCCGCGGCAGGAAGTTGAAAGAAGCGATGAGTGCCGTGCGCTATCTGGTCGAACTGGCCGACCCCAAAACCCATGTTTACTCGGTCACGCTGACGCTGGACGCGCCCGCAGCGCTGCAGCGCTTCAGCCTGCCGGCCTGGATTCCCGGCAGCTATTTGCTGCGAGAGTTCGCGCGTCATCTGAGTGGCCTGACGGCAACGCAAGCAGGCCGCCCGGTGGACTTGGTGCAAATGGACAAGGCCAACTGGCAGGCGAGCTGCAGCGGGGCCGAGCCCTTGACCCTGCGCTACCAGGTCTATGCTTTTGACAACTCGGTGAGGGCAGCGTTTTTGGATGCCGACCGGGGCTTTTTCAATGGCACCGGTTTGTGCCTGCGCGCGCATGGCCGCGAGCAGGGAAGCCATAGCATCGAATTCGGCCACCTGCCCGAAGGCTGGCAGATCGCCACGGCGATGCAGCATTGCGCGGGCGGCCCCTACCAAGCGGCCAATTACGACGAACTGGTCGACAACCCCTTCGAACTGGGGCGGTTTTGGCAGGGTCAATTCAGCGCCGCCGGCGTGCCGCACAAGATTGTCGTGAGCGGCGCTTTGCCGGTGTTTGATGGCGGCCGTTTGCTGGCAGACGCGCAGCGCATCTGCGAGGCGCAGCTGGCCTTCTGGCATGGCGAAGCGGGCGATCAGCAGGGCCGCGCACCGTTCGGTCACTACATCTTCTTTTTGAACGCGGTGGAAGAAGGCTACGGCGGCCTGGAGCACCGAGCCAGCACCGCCTTGATCGCGCCGCGCCGTGATTTGCCGCACCTGGGGCAGACCGAGCTGAGCGAAGGCTATGTGCGCCTGCTGGGGCTGATCAGCCATGAGTACTTCCACAGCTGGAACGTCAAACAGCTCAAGCCCGACAATTTTGCGCAGCTGGACTACGCGCAAGAGAACTACACCGAGCTGCTGTGGTTTTTCGAGGGCTTCACCAGCTATTACGACGAGCTGATGCTGGTGCGCTGCGGCCTGATCGACGAGGCGCGCTATTTGAAACTGCTGACCAGCCTCTATAACTCGGTGCTGGCCACACCGGGGCGCAAGGTCCAAAGCCTGGCGCAATCCAGCTTTGACGCCTGGGTCAAGTACTACCGCCAGGACGAAAACTCGCCCAACAGCACCATCAGCTACTACACCAAGGGTGCCCTGGCCGCGCTGGCGCTGGATTTGAGTTTGCGCAGCGCCGAGCCGGCGCCCAGCAGTCTGGATGAGTTGATGCGCCTGCTGTGGGTGCGCAGCGGCGCCGGGCAAGCGACCGGGGCAAGAGGCGCCATCAGCGAGGCCGATGTGCTGGCCTTGATCGCGGAGCTGGGCGGCCAGGCTTTGGCCGAGCAGTTCCGCGCATGGGTGCATGGCCGTGACGATTTGCCGCTGCCGCAGCTGTTTGAGAGGCTTGGCGTGCAATTGCGCAGCGACAAGCCGACGCTGGCCCAAAAGCTGGGCCTGCGGGTCAATGAGTCGGCTGCGGGCCTGTCTGTCAAGCAGGTCTTGGCCGGCTCTGCCGCGCTGGCCGGTGGCTTGTGCGCGGGGGATGAGCTGCTGGCCTGCAATGGCTGGCGCATTCGCCGGCTTGAGGATGCCGCGCTGACGCTGGCCTCGGGGACGCTGGACCTGAGCTTGCTGGTGTCGCGCGATCAGCGCTTGCTGACCTTGCCGGTCAGGCTGCCTGCGGCAGACAGCGATGCCCCTGTCATCCTGAGCCTCGCCGAGAAGCCGTCGGCACGCGTTAGCAGCCTGCGCAAGGCATGGCTGGCGGGCTGAGCAGCAGGCCAGCGAATCCATCGAGCGCAAGGCGGCTTCGATGGCTGGCTATTCTGCTGCTGCCGGTGCTGCTGGCGCATCTCTGGTTGGGAGAGGCTGTACACCGGCTGCATCAAGGCTGGAGCGAGGCCGCCGCGCCGATGCCGGCGCGCTTGGTGGTGGCCTACACGCGGGAGCTGAAGGCAGCAAAGCCTCCTGCTCGGGTGGCGCCAGCCGCGCCCAAACCCAAGCCCAGGCCGGCAGCAAGGTCGTCTGCTCCCAAGCCGCCGCTTGAAGCGGCTGCGCCCACCGAACTTTTGCCTGAATCTGTGGCCCAAGAAGCGTCCGCGCCTGTGCCTACGCCGGCTTCCAGCGAGCCCGCTGTGGCCGCCGCAGACCCGCCTCCCGCCGCCGCCGAGCCGGCCGCCAGTGCCGCCGGCACTGAAGAAACTCTGCCCGGCCCTGAATGGCCGCCCTCCACCTTGCTCAGCTACCGGCTCAGCGGTAACTACCGGGGCGAGGTGCACGGTAACGCGCAAGTCGAGTGGATAAGGCAGGGCCCGCGCTACCAGATGCACCTGGATGTTGCGGTCGGCCCCAGCTTTGCGCCGCTGATTTCCCGCCGCATGAGCAGCGATGGTCGCCTGACGCCGGCCGGCGTCGCGCCGCAGCGGTACGACGAAGACACAAGGGTGATGTTCAGTCAACGCCGGCGCTCGACGCTGCTCTTCCATGGCGACGCCGTGACCATGCCCAACGGCAGCCGCGAGCCGGTACCGGCCGGGGTGCAGGATGCTGCCAGCCAATTCGTGCAGCTGACCCGGCTGTTCCTGACCGGCGCCGAGCCGCTGCGCGCCGGCCATGTCATCGATATCCCCTTGGTGTTGCCCAAACGCCAATACCTGTGGCGCTACGAAATACTCGGCGAAGAGGAACTGCAAACGCCCATGGGTAGGCTGCAGACCTGGCATTTGAAGCCCTCGAAAGCGGCGGGCGGCGGCGACCTGTCGGCCGAGGTCTGGATCGCCCCTTCGCTGCAATACCTGCCGGTGCGCCTGCGCATTCGTCAAGACGAGCAGACTTATATCGACCTGATGTTGAATGCGCCGCCCCAGCAAGGCGCGCCTTGATTCGCTGCCCCCTATAGTTCCGCTGCCCCCTATAGTTAGCCCCAATTCACTCCAAGGAACTCCCATGAGCTATGAATGCATCATCACCGAAGTGCGAGGCGAAGGCGCCCGCAAGACCGGCCTGATCACGCTGAACCGCCCCAAGGCCTTGAATGCCTTGAGCGACCCCTTGTTCGATGAACTGGGCGAAGCGCTGCTGGCCTTCGATGCGGACGACGGCATCGGCTGCATCGTGCTGACCGGGTCCGAGCGTGCATTCGCGGCCGGCGCCGACATCCCGACGCTGGCTCAGCATGACTTCCAAAGCGCGGTGCGTACCGACATGATCACGCGCAACTGGGAGCACATCCTGCGTGTCAAAAAGCCGGTGATCGCGGCGGTGGCCGGTTTTGCCCTGGGCGGCGGCTGTGAGCTGGCGATGATGTGCGACTTCATCATCGCCGCCGACACCGCCAAGTTCGGTCAGCCCGAGGTCAAGCTGGGCGTCACGCCTGGCGCCGGCGGCACGCAGCGCCTGCCGCGCGCCGTGGGCAAGTCCAAGGCCATGGACCTGTTGCTGACCGCCCGCATGATGGACGCGGCGGAAGCCGAGCGCAGCGGTTTGGTGTCACGCGTCGTGCCTGCGGCCCAGCTGATGGAGGAAACCCTGGCCGCCGCTGAGCAGATCAATGGCTTCAGCGCCCCGGCACTGCAACTGATCAAGGAGCTGGTCAACCGCAGTTTCGAGAGCGGCCTCAAGGAAGGCGTGACCTCCGAGCGCCGCGTCTTCCACGCGGTGTTCGGCACCGACGACCAGCGCGAAGGCATGGACGCCTTCCTGAACAAGCGCGCACCGGCTTTCCGGCACGGCAAGCGCTGATCCTGGCTCAGGGGTTGCACATTTCGCAGCGCTGAGCCGGTACCGTGGCGCGAATGGGCGCGGCTTGTTCATGCCCGCAAACGGCACAGGCCAGCAACTGTGCTTTGGCAGCACCGGTCGGGTAAGCACAGCATTCGCATAGAGCGCCGGGGATCAACCGAATAGGCCCAAACCCCGGCGCAGCGCAGGCCGGGCAGCCTTGCAGCCAGCGCGCCGCCAGCGCTTCGGCCGCGGCTTCGATCATGGCCATACGAGTCGGATTTCGGTGTGCCCGCATATCGGTTTCCAGCCACAGCTCGCCTTGTTGCAAGAAGGCGGGTGCCGCGTGGGTCTTCAGCGCCTCCATGCTGCCCAACTCCTTGTCAAACCAAGCTTCGCCGGGGCGGCCGACGATCAGGCCGTGGCCTGGAAAGCCGATCTGCTCTGCAAAGGCCGAAGCCTGCGGCCATGAGCTGACCGAGGCTTGGCGGTAGTTGGTGCTCGGCCCTTGCGCGGCCGCATGAACATGCTGGCCGCTGGCTGCATCGAAGCACACCACCACCTCCACGCCCCAGGCGGCCGTGCCCATATGTGGGTCGGGCCCGAAGCTGCCCTCGCTGCCCAGGCCGAACTCGGCGCCGGTCAGCTCGCAGGCCAGGCGGGCCTTGGCCAGAGCGGCTTCGACTTGCGTGCCGGTCCGGCTGCGCTCGTTGGTGAAAGTGCCCAGGCTGTCGGTGTCGAAGCCCTCGGCCAAGATCAGATCATGGCCCAGGCGCGCTGCCAAGCCCTGCATGGCAGGACCTTTGGCATGCTGAGTCAGCAGGGCGATACGTGCCATGCTCAGCCGTGCACCGCCGCAAAACCCGGCTCGCCGTCAAAGTTGTAGAGATTCTCGGTCTTGACGACGTCGAAGCCGGCCTCGTGCAGGCGCACTTGCAGGGCCAGCACATCCTCAAAGCTGACCAGCTCGGCCGGGGTCTTGAAGCGGCAGCGCCAGTGGTCGACACAGAAGGTCTCGGGGAAGCCCTGTGGCCAGACCTTGACGCCGCGATTGGTGATCAGCTGCAGCGGCAATTGCGCGGCAGCATGGGGTTTGAGGCTCTGGCCCAGTTGCTCGGGCAGGCCGCCATTCCACTGCAAGAACACGTCGACGCCGACCAATTCCTTTTTCTTCGGCTTTTGGCGCACGACCGGGGGCAGGGTCAGCGGACCGCTGTTCTCGTAGCTGGCCGGCTTCAAAATTTCTGGCATCTTGCCCAAGCGGGCAATCACCGCGTCCGCAAAGGCCTGGGTGCCGAGCTTCTGGAAGCTCAGACCTTCGCGGTAGATGTCGGCGGTGTGTAGACCCTCTTCCAAGGTACGCAGCCAGGCGTTGTGGATGCGCACTGCCACATCCGCTTGCCCGATGTGCAGCAGCATCTGGATCGCACCGTGCAGCAGGCCCGAGGGGTTGGCTATGTCTTGGCCGGCCAGGTCGGGGGCGGAGCCATGAATGGCTTCAAACATCGCGCATTGGTCGCCGATATTGGCCGAGCCGGCCATGCCGACAGAGCCGGCAATTTGCGCCGCCACGTCGGACAGAATGTCACCGTAGAGATTGGGCATCACGATCACATCAAAGCGCTCCGGCGTATCGGCCAGGCGCGCCGCGCCAATGTCCACAATCATGCTGTCGCGGGCGATGTCGGGGTATTGCGCGCCGATTTCGTTGAAGACCTGATGGAACAGACCATCGGTCATCTTCATGATGTTGTCTTTGACGAAGCAGGTGACGCGCTTGCGGTTTTGCTGGCGGGCGTACTCGAAGGCATAACGCACGATGCGCTCGCAGCCCGGGCGGGTGATCAGCTTCAGGCATTGGTAGACCTCTTCGGTCTGGCGATGCTCGATGCCGGCGTACAAGTCCTCCTCGTTTTCACGCACGATCACTACATCCATGGTCGGGTGGCGTGTCGGTACAAAGGGCGCGTAGGCCACGCAAGGGCGCACATTGGCATACAGGCCCAGCGCTTTGCGGGTGCTGACATTGAGGCTTTTGTAACCACTGCCTTGCGGGGTGGTGATGGGAGCCTTCAAGAACACGCGGGTGCTGCGCAGCGAATCCCAGGCACTGTTGGCGATGCCGTTGGGGTTGCCGCGCAGATAGACCTGCTCGCCGATCTCAATCACTTCGGCCTCTATCCTTGCGCCGGCGGCTTCGAGCACGCGCAAGGTGGCTTGCATGATGGAGGGGCCAATGCCGTCGCCATAGGCGATCGTGATGCGGGTTTTGTCGGTGTTTGCAGTGCTTGAGTTCATCTCGGTCTCCGTAGGGGCCACAGCTCAGGTGGCGATGAAGGCATTGTTCCGATATCGAGTCATCTGCGAAAATAGATTCGAACAAGGCAATCCATCTATAAATGCAAATGAAAACCCGCTTGCACACCCGTCAAACCACCTTCCGCCAGTTGGAAATCTTCAAGGTGGTGGCCGAGCGACTGAGCGTGACCGAGGCGGCCCATCAGCTTCATCTGGCGCAGCCGACCGTTTCGACCCAGTTGGCCAAACTCAGCGAGGCTTTGAACTCAAAGCTGTTCGAGCAGATTGGCAAAAAGTTGTATCTGACCGATGTGGGTGAAGAGTTGCTGCGCGCCAGTCGCGAGTTGTTTGAGGTTCTGGACCGTTTGGAGATGCGCTTGGCTCAGCGCGCCGGCCTGTCGGTCGGGCGCTTGCGCTTGGGTGTGGTGACCACGGCCAAGTACCTGGTGCCGGCGCCGCTGGGGGCCTTTTGTCGTCAGCACCCGCAGGTGGATGTGGAGTTCCAAGTTGGCAACCGCGCCGACATCAAGCAGCGTCTGCAGCAAAATCTGGACGACCTTTATGTGTTCAGCCACCCGCCCAGCGATCTGGACATTGACGCGACGCCCTTAACCGACAACCCGCTGGTGGTGATCGCGCCACGCGACCATGGCTTGGTGGGCCGGGGTGAGCTGCCTTGGTCGGCCTTGGCCGGAGAGCGCTTGCTGATGCGTGAGCTGGGCTCGGGGACCCGGCATGCGATCGAGCAGCATGCGCAGTCGAGCGGGCTGGCGCTGGGTCAAATCATCACCATCGCCAGCAATGAGGCGATCAAGGAGTCGGTCGCGGCCGGCTTGGGGCTGGCCATCTTGAGCCGGCTGGCCTTGACGCATATGGCGCCCGGCAATTTGGTCGAATTGCCCGTGCAGGGCTTCCCGATCGCCAATCGCTGGTACTTGGTGACGGCCAAGGGCAAGCAGCTGTCGCCGATCGCCCAGGCCTTCAAGGACTTTCTAATGCAGCACTGTGTTCAGCAATAGACGCAGCAGGGCAAAGCTTAGGCTTCGCGGCGCAGGGCCGGGAACAAGATCACATCGCGGATCGAGGGGCTGTCGGTGATCAACATCATCAGCCTATCAATCCCGATGCCGCAGCCGCCGGCCGGTGGCATGCCGTATTCCAGCGCGCGGATGAAATCGGCGTCATAGAACATCGCCTCTTCGTCGCCGGCATCCTTGTTCGAGACCTGCGCCTGGAAGCGCGCCGCCTGGTCTTCGGCATCATTCAGCTCGGAGAAGCCGTTGGCGTACTCGCGGCCGGTGATGAAGAGCTCGAAGCGGTCGGTGATCGTGGGGTTGGCGTCCGAGGCACGGGCCAGCGGTGACACTTCGACGGGGTAGTCGATGATGAAGGTCGGGTGCCAGAGCTTTTCTTCCACCACCGCTTCGAACATGCCGAATTGCAGCTCGGGCAGATTCCAATGCTTGGGTGCTTCTTCGCCCAAGGCGGCCAAGCGCTCGCGCAAAACCAGGGCGTTGTCGGCTTCGTCAGGTGTCAGGCCGGCATGCTCAACCAAGGAGTTACGCACCGACAGGCGGGCGAAAGGCTTGTCCAGATCAACCGGCTTGCCCGCATAGGTGATCGCTGCAGAACCGGTGGCGGCGCGGGCGGCGTGGCGCAAGACTTCCTCGGTGAAGTTCATCAAATCATGGTGCGTCCAGTAGGCCGCATAAAACTCCATCATCGTGAATTCGGGGTTATGCCGAACCGAAATGCCTTCGTTGCGGAAGTTGCGGTTGATCTCGAACACGCGCTCGAAGCCGCCCACCAACAATCGCTTCAGATACAGCTCGGGCGCGATGCGCAGGAACATTTCCTGATCCAGCGCGTTGTGATGGGTGATGAAGGGCTTGGCGTTGGCGCCGCCGGGGATCGGGTGCAGCATCGGCGTCTCGACTTCAAGGAAGTCATGCTCGACCATATAGCTGCGAATTGAAGACACCGCCTTGGAGCGGGCCACAAAACGCGCGCGAGCGGCCTCGTCGGTGATCAGGTCGACATAGCGCTGGCGGTACTTTTGCTCCTGGTCCGACATGCCGTGGAACTTGTCGGGCAGTGGCCGCAGGCTCTTGGTCAGCAGGCGCAAATTGGTGACGCGGACCGACAGCTCGCCGGTCTTGGTGCGGAACAAAGTGCCTTCGGCGCCGACGATATCGCCCAGATCCAGATGCTTGAAGGCCGCATAGTTGTCTTCGCCGATGCCGTCCTTGGTGATGAACAGCTGCAGGCGGCCTGTGGCGTCTTGCAGGGTACCGAAGCTGGCCTTTCCCATCACCCGCTTGAGCATCAAACGGCCGGCCACCGACACGGCGACGGCTTGCGGCTCCAGCTCTTCGTTCTCCAGATTGCCATAGCGCTGGCTCAGCGGCAGCGCGCGGTGCTGGGGTTTGAAGTCGTTGGGGAAGGGGACCGGGTTGACGGCGCGCAGGGCGGCGAGCTTCTCGCGGCGCTCGGTGATGAGCTGGTTCTCGTCGACGGCGACAGGAGCGTGGTGCGGTGCGGCGGGGGTGTGCTGGGTCATCTGGAGGGCGTCAACTGGTTGAATTTCCGTTGATTTTAGACGGGCCGCCGAAGCGCCCCCCGTAGAATCTGGCGCTTCCCTCTATTTCTGCCTTCGCGGCTCGCCATGCGCCCCAGCTTGCCCATCATCGACCGACCCATCCGCTTAGCCCTGGTGGGATGCGGGCGCATTTCAAAAAACCATATCGAGGCGATCGCGGCTCATGGCGCCAATGCCCAGTTGGTGGCGGTTTGCGACAGCAAGCCCGAGGCGCTGGCCGCAGCGGTGGCGCTGACCGGCGCGGCCGGTTTCGAATCGCTGGAGGGCTTGCTGGCCCATTCGAACGCCGACATCGTCGTGCTCGCCACACCCAGCGGCTTGCACCCCCAGCAGGCTTGTGCCATCGCCGCCGCCGGCCGCCATGTGCTGAGCGAGAAGCCCATGGCGACCAAGCTCGAAGAAGGCATTGCGATGGTGCGGGCCTGCCGTGACGCGGGCGTGAAGTTGTTCGTGGTCAAGCAAAATCGACTCAACGCCACCGTGCAAAAGGTGCGCGAGGCGATCCAGCAAGGCCGCTTCGGGCGTATTTTTCTGAGCACCGTCAATGTGTTCTGGACCCGGCCTCAGGCCTATTACGACGCCTCGCCCTGGCGTGGCCGCTGGGACTTGGACGGCGGCGCCTTCATGAATCAGGCCAGCCACTATGTCGATCTGCTCGACTGGTTGGTGGGCCCGGTCGACAGCGTGCATGCCTACACCGCCACTTTGGATCGTGATATCGAGGCCGAGGACACGGGCGTGATGAGCGTGCGACTGCGCCACGGCGGCCTGGCCTCGATCAATGTGACCATGCTGACCTATCCGCAGAATCTTGAAGGGTCGATCACCATTCTGGGTGAAAAAGGCACGGTCAAGATTGGCGGCACGGCGGTCAACAAGATCGAGCATTGGCAGTTTGCCGACTCCAGGCCCGAGGATGCGCTTGCCCTCAGCGCCAACTATGAATCTGGCAGTGTCTATGGGTTCGGCCACCCGCTCTATTACGACAACGTCATCAAGACCTTGCGCGGCGAGGCCAACGCCCAAGTCGATGGTTACGAAGGCCTGCGCTCGCTGGAAATCTTGATAGCCGCCTACCGCTCGGCGCGCGACGGTGTTCGCGTCGGCTTGCCGCTGGTGTTTTAACGATGAACTACTGGAAGCATGAATCTGCCATCGTCGACGACGGCGCGCAGCTCGGCGAAGGCAGCAAGGTCTGGCACTTCGCCCATATCAGCGCCGGCGCGCGCATCGGCGAGCGCTGCGCCTTGGGGCAGGGCGTCTACGTCGGCAATGACGTGCTGATCGGCAACAATGTGCGCGTGCAGAACAATGTCTCGGTCTATGACGCGGTGACGCTGGAGGACGATGTGTTTTGCGGCCCCAGCATGGTGTTCACCAATGTCTTTAACCCGCGCGCGGCGGTGGCGCGCAAGAGCGAATATCGCCGCACCTTGGTAAAAAAAGGCGCAACGCTGGGTGCCAATTGCACCATTGTTTGTGGCCACACCATAGGCGCTTATGCCTTTGTTGGCGCAGGCGCGGTGGTGCAAAAAGATGTGCCCGATTTTGCACTCGTGGTCGGTGTGCCGGCCAAGCGCATAGGCTGGATGAGCCGCTATGGCGAGAAGTTATCTTTCGACGCCAAGGGCTTTGCCGAATGCCCGCATACCGGTGACCAATACCGCCTGGATCGCCTCGATGGCGGAGTTTGCGCACTCGTGAAAGAGGGATCGCTGTGAGTCTGCCCTTTATCGACCTGAAGTCTCAGTACACGGCCCTCAAACCCCGCATCGACGCACGCATCCAAGCCGTGCTCGATCATGGCCAATACATCATGGGCCCTGAGGTCAAGGAGCTCGAAGCTGCGCTGGCCGCCTACACCGGCGCCAAGCACTGCATCACGGTGTCCAGCGGCACCGAGGCGCTGTTGATTGCCTTGATGGCGCTGGACCTGAAGCCCGGTGACGAGGTCATCACCACGCCGTTTACCTTTGCCGCCACCGCCGAAGTCATCGTCTTGCTGGGGGCGGTGCCGGTCTTTGTGGACATCGAGCCGGACAGCTGCAATATCGACGCTCGCCTGATCGAGGCGGCCATAACGAGCAAAACACGCGCCGTCATGCCGGTCAGCCTGTACGGTCAGGTCTGCGATATGGACGAGATCAACGCGGTCGCTGCCCGTCATGGTCTGGCCGTGATCGAGGACGCCGCACAGAGTTTTGGCGCGAGCTACAAGGGCAAGAAGAGCTGTGCGCTCAGCACCTTCGGCGCCACCAGCTTTTTCCCCAGCAAGCCTTTGGGCTGCTATGGCGACGGCGGCGCGCTGTTTACCGATGATGATCTGCTGGCCCAAGCCGCGCGTGAGATCCGCGTGCATGGACAAAGCCAGCGCTACACCCATACCCGACTGGGCGTGGGTGGGCGCATGGACACGCTGCAATGCGCGATCGTGCTGGCCAAACTGGAGCGCTTTGACTGGGAGCTGGCGCAGCGTCGCGCCCTGGGCGCGCGCTACCGGCAATTGATGCAGGACTTGCCTCTGCAAGGCCTGAGTCTGCGCGCCGACCGTGACTGCGTCTGGGCCCAGTTCACGCTGCAAGTGGATCAGCGCGCAGAGGTGCAGCAAGCACTCAACGCGGCAGGCATACCGACCGCGATTCACTACCCCAAGCCCATGCACAAGCAGCCGGCCTATGCGCAATACGGCCAGGGCAAGAGCTTCCCTCATGCCGAGCGGGCTGCGGAGCGGGTGTTGAGCCTGCCCATGAGCCCCGACTTGAGCGAGGCACAGCAAGACAGCGTGGTGGCGGCCTTGGCAAGCGCTTTGCGCGTTTGATGAGTCGCCCCTCTGATGGCTAACAAGGGCTTGCTGCGGGCGACCCTGACTCTGCTGACCGGCGGCGCGCTGGCGCAGGCCTTGCCGCTATTGCTCGGGCCTTGGCTGACGCGCATCTACACGCCGGCCGAGTTCGGCCAGTTTTCGTTTTTATGGGCCTTGGCCAGCAATGTGGCGGTGGTGGGCTGTGCGCGCTACGAGTTTGCGCTGCCGCTGGAGGCCGACGCTGGGCGCGCCGCCGTGCTGATGGCGCTCTGCGCCCGCGTGCTGTTGGTGATGACAGCGGTCAGCGCCGTTGTTGGCTTGGTCTTGTGGGCCTGGCAAGACCTGACCCTGGGTTGGTTGATGCCTCTGGCGGTGCTGGCCGCTGCAGCCACGCAGTGGCTGACCCTTTGGGTCACGCGCGCACAGCGCTTTCACTTGCTGGCCGGCTCGCGTGTCTTGCAGTACGGCGGCGGCGCGCTGCTGCAACTGGGTTTTGGGCTGGCCAGCCTGGGCGTGCTGGGCCTGCTGCTGGGCCCGGTGCTGGCGGCTTTGGCCACGGCGGCTCTGCTGGCCCGACCCGCGCCGCTGGGCGGCTGGGCAGGGCTTTGGCGGGTGCCACACCAAGCGCTGCGGGCAATGGCGGCCAAGCACCGCGACTTCCCGCTGTTCAACACGCCGCACGCCTTTGCCGGCGCCTTGCAAGACAGTTTGGCCATGCTCTTGATCGCAGCCTGGGCCGGGGACGCGGCGGCGGGCTTTTGGGCCTTGGCGCTGCGCTATTGCAAGGCACCGGCCAGCTTGATTGGCGGCGCGTTGTCCCAGGTTTTGTACCCGCGTTTGGTGGCTGCGGTGGACGGGCCCGAGGCGCTGCAACTGGTGCGCCGGACCATGGCGGTTTTGTTGCTGCTGTCGGCGCCCTTGGTGCTGGCGCTCTTGCTGGGCGGGCCATGGATCTTCGCGACGCTGTTTGGCCAGGCTTGGCAGCCGGCCGGCGAAGTGGCGCGGGCCTTGGCGCCCTATATCGCGCTGCACTTTGTCGCCTCGCCGCTGTCGGTGGCGATGATGGCTTGGCGGGCGCAGGCTTGGGGTCTGCGTTTGGCCTTGCTTGGGCAAGTCTTGTTTGTGCTGGGGCTGGCGGGCGGCTTGGCCCTAGGCGGCTTGGTCGGCGCGGCCTGGGGTGTGTCGGCCGCTATGCTGGCGTACTTCGGCTATTTTTTCTGGGCCTTGGCTCATTGGCAGAATTTTCCTGATGTTCACCCTCATGCTCCGGTCTAGCTTCAACCAATGGCGCCGCCGCTTGTTGCGGGCCACTGGCTTTCGCACCGTGTTTGGCGAGCGCGCAGCCGATGGCCGACTCTTGCCGAACAGCCGCATCGCACCCAGCACCTGCATTGAGGGCGAAGAGGGTCTGAGCTTGGCCGACCATGTATTCATCGGCCAGTTCAATTTCATCGAGGCGACGGGAGGGGTGCAGATCGACGAAGGCGTGCAGATCACCAATTTCGTCAGCATCATCACCCACAGCTCGCACCGCTCGATTCGCCTGCTAGGCCGCCAGTATGTGAATCATTCGGGCGAGCGCCCTGGTTTCATCAAGGCGCCTGTTCACATCGGTGCCTACAGCTTTATCGGGCCACACAGCCTGATCGAAGCCGGCGCAGTGATCGGCAAGGGCGTGGTGATCTGCGCCTATGCGCAGGTGCGCGGCGAGGTGCCGGACTTTGCCATCATGGCGGGCCAGCCGGCGCGCCAGGTGGGCGATGTGCGCGTGGCCGATGCCAAGCTACTGGCAGCTCACCCTGAGTTGGCGCCGCACTATCAAGCCTGGGCCGGGGAGTTGCCGGTTTGAAGAACTTGAAACCCACACAAGCCGCGCAGCCCATCAAGCTCGTCTTGATCGGCGACGGCGAAAGCCCCCATTTGCTGAAGTGGGCGCGCGCGCTGGCGCAGTCGCCGGGGGTTGAGCTTTGGGCCGCATCGTCGCGCGGCTTCACGCCCGAGTTCGAGGCCTTGCTGCCAGCGGCGCGGCGCTACGCCATGCAGACTAAGCCAGACCATGGCGGCGGCAACCTCGGCCTCTTCATGCATCTGCCTGGCCTGGGCGCTTGGCTCAAACGCGTCGACGCCGACTTTTTGCATGCGCATTACCTGACCTCGCATGGCACGCTGGCCTGGGCGGCGCGGCGCGGCTGGCGCTTGCGCGCGCGCATCATCGCCTCGGCCTGGGGCAGCGACATTTTGGTGACGCCCAATCTGGGCTGGGGCTATCGCTGGCTCACGACGCAGGTGCTGAAGGCCAGCGCGCTCTGTACCTCGGACTCGCGCCATATGACGGCGCGCATGCAGGAGCTGGGCGCGGGCGAGGTGATGACCTTTCCGTTTGGCCTGGACGCCATGCCCAAAGCCAATGTGCCCAAGCAGCCCTGGCTGTTTTTTGCCAACCGAGGCTTGGAGCCGATTTACCGCCCGCAGCTGGTGCTTCAGGCTTTTGCAGCGTTGGCGGCGCAAATCCCCGAGGCCAGGATGGTGGTGGCCAATGACGGCTCGCTGCGGGCCGAACTGGAAACGTTAGCGCGAAAACTGGGCGTCTCGGAGCAGGTGCAGTTTGTCGGTCGCCTGGATGCCAAGGCGCAGGCCCTTCACTACGCCCGCGCGCGCTGGTACTTGAGCCTGCCGCAGAGTGATTCGGTGTCGGTGTCGGTGCTGGAGGCGATGGCGCATGCTTGCGTGCCGCTCTTGTCCGATCTGCCTGCTAATCATGAGCTGCTGGGTGAAGGCGCTGGGCGGGGCTTGATCGTGGATGCGGGTGCCATGCCTGGTTTTCCCGGCTTGCCGGCGCAAGTGCTGGCGCTGGAGAACCAAGCGCAGGACATGGGTGCTGCCAACCGCACCTGGGTCGCCCAACATGGCTTGTTTGCGCCCGCAGTGCAAAGATTTTTGAATCGTCTGAGAGAACTGGATAGCCCCAATTGAAGCTGCTGCTGATCAATCATTACGCCGGCTCACCCGAGCACGGCATGGAGTTCCGGCCCTTTTACATGGCACGCGAGTGGCTGCGCGCCGGCCATCAGGTGCTGATTCTGGCGGCCTCGCAGTCGCATGTGCGCAGTAGCCAGCCGCGGCCCGGTGGGCAAACGTTGGACGGTGTGCCTTTCGTTTGGTACAGCACGCCCGCATACGCTGGCAACGGCCTGGGGCGCGCGCGCAATATCTGGTCGTTTTGCCGCCAGGTCTGGAGTGATGCCGATGCGCTGGCCGAAAACTTTCAACCCGATGTGGTGATTGCGTCCAGTACCTACCCGATGGACATCTGGCCGGCCCGCCGCATCGCCCAAAAGGCCCGGGCCAAGCTGGTCTATGAGGTGCATGATTTGTGGCCGCTGTCACCGATCGAATTGAGCGGTATGTCGCCCATTCATCCGTTTGCACTGGTGTGCCAGCAGGCCGAGGTAGAGGCTTACCGTGACGCGCATGTCGTGGTGTCCATGTTGCCTAAAGTACACGAGCATATGGCCGGTCATGGGCTGGATTTGAAGAAGCTGCACATCGTGCCGAACGGCATCGCGCTGGACGAGTGGATGGATGCGGAGGCCGGCCATAGCGAGGCCTTGAACCCCGAGATCGCCACCCATATCGCGCTGCAGCGCGCCAGCGGCCGGCTGGTGCTGGGTTACGCCGGCTCGCATGGCCTGCCTAACGCGCTGGACGTGCTCTTGGATGCTGCCAAGCTCCTGCAAGCCAGCCCAGAGGGGCAAAAAATTGCCATCGTGATGGTCGGTGGTGGGCATGAAAAAGCTCGTCTTGCCGAGCGCGTGCGCAGCGAGGGGCTGAGCCATGTGAGCTTGTTTGACCCCATACCCAAGGGGCAGATCCCGGCGCTCTTGGGCCAGTTCGACATCGCCTATATCGGCTGGCAGCGCACGCCCATCTACCGCTTCGGCATCGCCCCGAACAAGCTGATGGACTACATGATGGCGGGCCGTGCGGTGCTGCACTCGGTGGAGGCCGGCAATGACCCGGTGGCCGAAGCGGGTGCGGGTTTGACGGTCGCACCGGAAGACCCGGCGGCTGTCGCCGAGGGTGTGTTGCGCCTGGCGCAGTGCAGCCCGGCCGAGCGCACGGCCATGGGTCAAAAAGGGCGGGCTTTCGTGCTGGCGAACCACACCTATCCGGTGCTGGCCCAGCGCTTCATCGACGCCTTGAACTGAGCGCGCATGAACCCGCGCAAAGACCAAGATCAAGAGCAAGAACTTGAGGCCATTGCCGAGCGCTACCAGCGCCGCGCGGGCGCAGTGCCCATCGACCGCTACAGCCTCTTGCGGCCGGAAGTCTGGCAGATGTGGCAAGAGCGGCAGCGGGCCTTGCTGCGCGTTTTGGCGCAAAGACCGGGGACGCCGGCGGATTGGCACTTGGCCGAGGTCGGTTGCGGCGCCGGTGGCAATCTGCAAGAAATGCTGCGCTTTGGCTTCAGACCCGAGCATCTGCAAGGGGTGGAGTTGCTGCCCGAGCGCCATGCGGCGGCCCGCACGGTATTGCCCGAGGCCCTGCGCTTGAGCTTAGGCGATGCCTCGCAAGCCGAGATCGCGCCGGCCAGCCAAGACCTGGTCTTGCAATCCACGGTGTTCTCTTCCATCTTGAGCGACACCGTGCAGGCGGCCCTGGCCCAGGCCATGTGGCGCTGGCTCAAGCCTGGCGGTGCTGTGCTTTGGTATGACTTCATCGTCGACAATCCGCGCAACCCGGATGTGCGTGGTGTGCCGCTGAAGCGCGTGCGTGAGCTGTTCCCTGAGGCGCAGATCAAGTGGCAGCGCCTGACTTTGGCGCCGCCCTTGGCCCGCCTCGTTTGCCGCCTGCATCCGAGCGCTTACACACTGTTCAACAGCATTCCCTGGCTGCGCACGCATGTGCTGGCCGTGATCGAGAAACCATGAGTGATTTGCCGTTTTTGCCGTTCGCCTTGCCTGAGATTGGTGAGGACGAAATCAATGAGGTGGTCGACACCTTGCGCTCGGGCTGGGTCACGACCGGCCCCAAGGCTAAGCGCTTCGAGCAGGATTTCGCCGCTTTTCTGGGCGAGCCGCAAATCGAGTGCATCGCCGTCAACTCGGCCACCGCTGGCCTGCATTTGGCGCTGGAGGCCTGTGGCATCGGCCCCGGCGACGAGGTCATCACGACCACCCACACCTTCACCGCCACCGCCGAAGTGGTGCGCTACCTCGGCGCCGACGTGGTCTTGGTCGACATCGACCCGACCACACTCAATATCGACCCCAAGCTGGTCGAAGCTGCGATCACCCCGCGGACCAAATGCATCATCCCGGTCCACTACGCCGGCCTGGCGGTGGACATGATCGCCATCCTCGACATCGCCCGCAAACATGGCCTGCGGGTGGTCGAAGACGCCGCCCATGCGCTGCCCACCACGCTGGAGAAAGAGCTGATCGGCACCATGGGCAGCGACGCGACGGTGTTCAGCTTTTACGCCAACAAGACCATGACGACAGGCGAGGGCGGCATGTTGGTGACGCGCAATGCGGAGCTGGCCAAGCGCGCGCGGGTGATGCGCTTGCACGGCATGAACCGGGATGCGTTTGACCGCTTCACCGCCAAGACGCCGAGCTGGTATTACGAGATCGTGGCGCCAGGTTTCAAGTACAACATGACCGATATCGCGGCGGCGCTGGGGATTCATCAGCTCAAGCGGCTGCCGGCCTTTCAGGCTCGGCGTGAGGCAATTGCCCAGGCCTATAACGCCGCCTTCACCGACCTGCCGCTCATCTTGCCGCCCGAGGCTCCTGAAGGGGACGTGCATTCATGGCATTTGTACGTGCTGCGCTTGAGTGACGAGTTGGAGATCGATCGCGACAGCTTCATCGAGCGCATGTACGCCGCCGGTATTGGCTGCAGCGTGCACTACATCCCGCTGCACCTGCACCCTTATTGGCGTGAGCGTTATGAGCTGGGCCCTGAGCAGTTCCCGCATTCGCAAAAAGCGTTTGAGCGGATGTTGAGCATCCCGCTCTACACCGCCATGACGGACGCAGACGTGCAGCGCGTGATTGCGGCGGTTCGCGCGATAGCAGGCTGATGCCGATGTGGGCTAAACGGCTTGTCGATGTTTTGCTGTCTGCGCTTGGCCTTGTGTTGCTGGCGCCGCTGCTGCTGGCTATTGCGCTGTGGATCAAGCTGGACTCGCCCGGCCCTGTGCTGTTCAGGCAAGCGCGGGTAGGGCGGCGAGGCCGGCTGTTTTCTATCCACAAATTCCGCACCATGCGGCCGGATGCACCCAGCTTGGGTCCGCAAATCACCATTGGCGCCGACCCTCGTGTCACCCGCGCCGGTCAGGTCTTGCGCCGCAGCAAGCTGGATGAGTTGCCGCAACTCTGGGATGTCTTTCGCGGTGCGATGAGCCTGGTCGGGCCGCGCCCCGAGGTGCCGCGTTATGTGGCCTTGTATCCGGTGGATATCGCCGAGTTGGTGCTGTCAGTACGGCCCGGCATCACCGATCTGGCTTCGATTGAATATCGTGATGAGAGTCGCTTGCTCGCCGAAGCCGCCGACCCTGAAGCCTGCTACGTTGAGCAGGTCATGCCGGCCAAGCTGGCCCTGGCGGCGCGCTATGTGCAAACGCGCAGCTTCAGTGGTGACTTGACGTTGTTGCTGCGCACGGTCAAGGCTATCCTAAGTTGAGATGAGCGGAGCTGAGTTTGCGCCGACAATCCACCCCACTATGTTCTGGCTCTCACTCGAAGGTTTTTTAACCCGCATTCGACCCTACCGCGAGGCGCTCTCCCTGTTGCTGGACGCTGCCCTTGTGGCGCTGGCCTGGCAGGCGACCTATTTGTTCCGACTCGGTTTCGAGCGTTGGATGTCGGCTCGGCCTAGCTACGACGAATGGGTCATGCTCGCTTTGGTCGGCCTCTATGTGCTGGTGTTGTGGCTGCTGCGCGTACCCAAGGGCATGTGGCGCTTCAGCGGCTTCGGAGAGGTCAAGCGCTTAGCGGCGGCCTGCGCGATTGCCGGCACGCTGGGCGCAACGATGGTGCTGATGGCTCATTTGAGCGGGGTGCCGCGCGCCGTGCTGGCCTTGCATCCGCTCTTTTGTCTGATCGCGCTGGCGATGATGCGCTTGGGTTACCGCATGCTGTACGAGCATATGCGCGGGCGCATCAGCGGCAGCTCGGTCGAAACGCACCGGGCACTGGTGCTGGGGGCTGGCCAGGCTGGGCGTTTGGCGGTGGCGGGCATACAGCACCAGGGCTGGGTTGTGGTGGGCTGGCTCGACGATGACCCGGCCAAGCAGGATTCCCGTGTCGCCGGCATCCCCGTGCTGGGGCGTTTGGAGGAGGTCACGCGCTTCGCGCCCTTGCACGGCATTACGCATCTGATCGTGGCAATGCCTTCGGCAGCGACGGAGCAACGGCGCCGAGCCTTGGATCTGGCCGGGCAGACCGGTCTGCATGTGTTGACCGTACCTAATCTGGAGGAACTGCAGACGGGCCGCAAGGTCGATCAGTTACGCGACATCGAGCCCGAGGATTTGCTGGGCCGTGCGCCGGTGCAACTGGACGAGGGTGGCATCAGCGAATGCATCAACGGCAAGGTAGTGCTAATCACCGGTGCCGGCGGCAGCATAGGCAGCGAGCTGTGTCGGCAAGTGGCGCGTTATGGGCCGCGCCTGCTGGTGCTTTACGAGCTGAGCGAAGTGGCGCTGTATCTGATCGAACAAGAGTTGTCGGAGAAATTTCCGCACATTCCTCTGCTGCGCTTGGTTGGTGACGTCAAGGACCTGGAGCATCTGCGTTACACCTTCGGCAAACACAAGCCACAAATTGTTTTTCATGCCGCCGCCTACAAGCATGTGCCTTTGATGGAAGTGGACAACGCCTGGGTCTGCTTGCGCAACAACACGCTGGGCACTTATCACGCAGCTCTTGCTGCGGCCGAAAGCGGCGTGGAGCGATTCGTTTTGATCAGCACCGACAAGGCGGTCAACCCGACCAATGTGATGGGTGCGAGCAAGCGTGCCGCGGAACTGGTGCTGAGCTATATGGCAGGGCAGGGGCACGTCACCAAATTCATGGCTGTTCGATTCGGCAATGTGCTGGGCAGCAGCGGCAGCGTGATTCCGAAGTTCAAGCAGCAGATCGCCAAGGGAGGCCCGGTGACGGTCACCCACCCCGACATCACCCGCTACTTCATGACCATCCCCGAGGCTGCGCGTCTGGTCGTGCAAGCGGCAGCCATTGGCGAGAGCGGGCAAGTGCTGGTCTTGGACATGGGAGAGCCGGTGCGGATTGTTGATTTAGCGCGTGACATGATTCGCCTGTCCGGGCGCGGCCAAGACGAGATCCAAATCGAATTCAGCGGCCTGCGGCCGGGCGAGAAGTTGTTTGAGGAATTGCTGGCGGACAGCGACACCACGCTGCCGACCAGTTGCGCTGGATTGGCGTTAGCTCGTTTGGATGACAGCCGGCAGAGTGCCGAGGTGATGGGGTGGCTGCTGAATGGGGCGTGCGCGCTTGGGCAGACAGATGATGAGGCGGTGCGCAAAGTGCTGCGGGAGTTATTGGGGGCGGCGTTCAATTCGAAGCATTGAGTGAGGTTCCCTGGGCAGACAGACCTCGAAGATGATGTGCGCGCCTATGGCAGGGCTAGCTCCGGTTTGGTGGAGCGCCAATTCATGTTGTTTCTGATGCAGACCGCCGAAGGCCTGCCCAACCCGCATGAAGTACACCCCGGCAGTACGGCAGAGGCCAAAACCCTGTTGCCCGTAATTTGCGGCCTGTTCGAGCGCTGCCCGCTCAAACCTGTGGTGCCGATTGCTGGCCGGGGGGGCTCTTGAGCACCGCCAACATGGACGAATTGGGTAAGCTGCAAGCTGAATCGCCCCGAATTCCGAGGAGGCCAGTTGGTGTAAGTCAGGCTACTGCCGCAGCCTGATTGGCGAATTGCCGGTGATCGTTTGCCTCAGCTTCTGAAGGAGGGATGTAGCCGATGTTCCGAGCAGGCGTTGGTGGTTGAACCAAGCCACTCATGCAAGGGTCGCCAACTCGACGGATTCCTTGGTTTTCCATGGCCCCCGGCGATGAATCAATTCGGCCTTGTAGAGCCCGTTGATTGTCTCAGCCCGTGCGTTGTCGTAGCTACCAACAGCACAGGCCATCATCGAGCTGATTGTTCAGCGGCAGTCCATGGCTTGACACAAACGTTTGGCATAATGTTAGATTGAGTGCTTGGCCTGTCGGTTCGAGTCAGTCGGGCGCGGCTAGCTTGTTTTTGGGCGGTTCAACGGCGCGTCCTTAGCTCATCGTTGGTAATTTTCCGCTTTTTTGAATGGCCACCATAAAAAGAAAGCAATGCTTGTTCATCAACGGGAAGTTCACGGCCCAGCGCATGACAGGTGTTCAGCGGGTCGCCGAACAATTGGTTCGGGAACTTGATCAAACGCTGGAGGCCCCTGCCGAGCTGCTTTGCCCCCCAAGCGGAGGCTTTGCCAATTTGCAGAACATCAAGGTTCGGATGATCGGCCCCAGTTGGCTGCCACTTACTCTATGGGAGCAACTGATACTGCCTTTTGCCACACGCAACGGGAGCCTTTTGAATCTGGCTGGCGCAGCACCCGCACTGGCGCGCAAGCAGTATTGCGTAATGCACGACGCCGCGATTTTTGACCAGCCAGATGCCTATGCCCAGGTTTTTTTGTCTTGGTACCGTTGGCTGTTCAGGCGACTGGTTGCGCGGGCGCAGGGTTTATTCACGGTCTCGAATTTCTCGAGGGATCGTCTTTCCTTGGCGTTAGGTGTGCCTGAATCAAGGTTTGTAGTACTGGGCCTTGGCAGTGAACACCTTTCAGTGGTGCAGGCGGACGAGAGTATCCTGGTAAATTCAGGACTGACTCCTGATCAATATTTTCTCGCGGTAGGAAGCCACAACCCGACAAAAAATATGCGGCGACTTGCGCATGCTTTTGCGGCCATAAGGCCGTCGGCTATTAAATTCGTCCTTGTGGGCGGAGGCAATTCCAGGGTTTTTTCAGGCGACGACATTGATGAAGTGTCAGGTATGTTGAATCTGGGTGCTGTGAGTGATGAAGCCTTGGTTGCCCTTTATCGTGGGGCCCTGGGATTTGTGTTTCCTTCCACTTATGAGGGCTTCGGGCTGCCTCCGCTGGAGGCGATGGCGATGGGCTGCCCGGTCATCGTGGCTCGCGCGGCGGCATTACCCGAGGTTTGTGCTGATGCCGTCCTGTATTGCGACCCTCTGGACATCGAGTCGATAACCGCCGCTTTACAGCGGTTAATCGACGAGCCGATGTTCAGGCAGGAGTTGAGGCAGCGGGGTTTTGCTCGGGCGAGGATGTGGACATGGGCAAGTGCGGGACGGCGTCTGCGCGCTGGGATCAAGCTCAACGGAGCGGCGCCGTGAGAATTCTGCAGTTGAGCAAGTTCTATCCTCCGGTGCTCGGAGGCATCGAGTCAGTTGCCTGGGAGCTTGTTGAAGGCCTGAATTCAAACGGCATGCGTGCCGACGTACTGTGTTCCAACCAAAGCTGGCCGACTGTGCGGGAACATTTTCCTGGTGGCTACGACGTGGTGAGAGCGGGTTCCATGGGCATGTTGCTCTCCACTTCGATGTCTGCAGTGATGCCAAGTCTAGTGGCGGAAATGGGCCGGCGCGCGGATGTTTTGCATGTTCACATGCCAGACCCGATGGCTGCACTAGCTGTGTGGCTGGCTCGCCCTAAATGCCGTGTTGTTGTGCACTGGCACAGTGACGTGATTCGGCAGCGGCGCGCTTTGGTGGTCTATGAGCCGCTGCAACGGTGGTTGTTGCACCGCGCCGACGCGGTGATAGCGACGAGCCCACCCTATATGGATGCATCGGAACCGTTACAACCCTGGCGCAACAAGGTCTGTGTGATCCCGATAGGCATCAGCGACAGTCGCGCTGCCGCAAGCTCCGACTTGGTGCAGATGCTCCGGCGAAAATATGGTGAGCGCCGCATGGTATTTGCGCTTGGGCGCATGACTTACTACAAGGGATTTGACATCCTTGTCGAAGCCGCAAGCCAGTTGCCTGAAGATTGTGTGGTCGTCATAGGCGGGGTGGGTGAGATGCTGGAAGCTTATAAATCCATAGCCCGCCAACTTGGGCTTACTGCCAAGGTACATTTTGTCGGGCATATCCCCGACAATGAACTACCGAGTTACTTTGCCGCCTGTGACATTTTTTGTTTCTCATCGACGGTCCGCGCCGAAGCCTATGGTGTGGCAATGCTCGAGGCTATGGTGATGGGAAAGCCAGTCGTGGCGACGGACATTGCAGGTTCAGGCGTGCCCTGGGTGAACCGGCATGGCGTGACTGGGCTTAATGTCTCTGCCGGAGAGAGTCGTCCGCTGGCGGCAGCGTTGCGCAGCCTGCTCGATGATGTAGAGATGCGGGCCGCTCTTGGTGCGGGCGGGCGCAAGCGCTACGAACAGGAATTTGATTCAAAAAGAATGACCGCCAAAACAATTGAACTCTACGGGCAGCTGGCCTGAGGGCAGTGGTTGTTCCCTAGACTTTTATCAATAATTTATAGTTGGGTAAGATATTTTGTCACGCTCTACATTGGCAAGCCGCTTGCGTCGTCGTTTTGACGTCATATTTGTGTTTACTGTTATTATTCCGACTGTCGTTGCGATAATTTACTATGGACTGATTGCCTCTGATGTTTATATATCGGAATCAAGATTCGTGGTGCGCAATCCACAGAGGCAAGCGCAGTCAGGATTGGGCGCATTGCTTCAAGGGTCCTCGTTCTCCAGATCGCAAGATGACACCTATTCTGTTCACGATTACATCCGCTCGCGGGATGCCTTGGGTGAACTTGATAGCAAGTTGAATCTTCGCGCTGGGTATACTAAGTCGGAAATTGATTTAATCAGCCGATTCCCAGGTTTAGAGCGCTGGGATACGAGTTTTGAGGCCCTGCATAAGTATTATCTTCGCCATGTCGATGTCGAATACGACACCGCCTCATCCATTAGCGTGCTGCGCGTTCGGGCTTTTTCGGGTGAAGATGCCAAGCGTATCAACGAGCAACTGCTGGAGATGGGCGAGCGCTTGGTCAATACGATGAACCTGCGCAGCCGGCAGGACTTGATCCGAGTGGCTGAGCAGGAGGTGCAGGTCGCAGAGGAGCGCTCCAAGACTGCGGCGGCCGCCTTATCGTCATACCGAGCCGATCGTTCGGTTTTCGACCCCGATCGCCAGAGCATGATCCAGTTGCAGGGCGTAGCCCGTCTGCGTGAGGAGTTGCTGAACGCCGAGTCACAACTGGCGCAGGTTCGCAAGGTGTCGCCCAGCAACCCGCAGATTGCTTCCCTTGAAAGTCGCGTCGATGCCTTGCGCAAGGCGCTTTCCGTCGAGAGCGCCACTGTATTGGGTAGCAATGGAGCGCTGAGTGCCAAATCACCAGCTTATGATCGGTTCGTGTTGGAGAAGACTTTCGCTGATCGGCAACTCGCTGGTGCGCTGGTGGCCTTGGACACCGCTCGCAGCGAAGCCTCGCGCAAACAGCTATATCTTGAGCGCCTGGTTCAGCCCAACGAACCCGACAAGTCCGCCGAGCCGCGCAGATTGCGGTCTATCGTGACGGTGTTCATCCTAGGCCTGATCTTGTGGGGCGTCGTCCGCCTCGTGCTCGCAAGCATTCGCGAGCACACGGCTTGAGTGGCACAAGGCAATTGCGGATGTACAACTCATTGAAGGATTCGCTGCGCATCCAGAGGCGCGTCATATGGGCGTTGATGATGCGCGAGGTCATTACTCGCTTCGGGCGCGAGAATTTGGGCGTTTTATGGCTGATTGCCGAGCCGATGATGTTCACCCTTGGGGTTACTGCTTTGTGGACATCTTCCGGTATGCACCACGGATCGAGTTTGCCGATCGTTGCGTTTGCGATAACCGGTTACTCGTCGGTGCTGATGTGGCGCAATGCGGTCGGTCGATGTATCAGCGGCATTCAGAGCAATGCCAGCTTGCTATACCACCGCAATGTACGTGTCATTGATGTCTTCGTGACTCGTGTGAGTCTTGAAATGGCAGGCGCAACGGCTTCGTTCATCATCCTTGCGACCTTCTTCTCGGCTATCGGATGGATTGCTCCGCCAGAGGATCCTCTCTTGGTCGTAGCAGGCTGGTTGATGCTTGCATGGTTCGGCGCTGCCCTGGCCATGGTTATTGGCGCGGGGACGGCATATAGCGAGATAGTCGACAGACTTTGGCATCCGGCGTCCTACCTGCTCTTCCCTCTATCGGGGGCCGCTTTCATGGTGGATTGGCTGCCTGCGTCCGCGCAGAAAGCGGTTCTCATACTCCCCATGGTGCATGGTGTGGAATTAGTGCGGGAGGGATATTTTGGGGCGACGGTGCATACGCATCACGACATGGCCTATATGGCTACGATCAATTTGGTGCTGACTTTGCTTGGCCTCTTTTTGGTGCGGGATGCCGGTAAAAGGGTGGGCTCGCGATGATTCGGCTTGACAACGTTTGCAAGGACTATCTCACCCGCTTGGGGCCGCGTCATATTTTGAGTCACGTCAATCTAACGCTGGAGCGCGGGCGTCATATCGGAATACTCGGGCGCAATGGCGCGGGCAAAAGCACGCTGGTGCGACTACTCAGTGGCGCTGAAAATCCAACTTCGGGGCGCATTCACCGTGAGATGAGCGTCAGCTGGCCACTTGCTTTTACGGGGGCCTTTCAAACTCACTTGACGGGCCTGGATAACCTGAAATTTGTCTGCCGCGTTTACGGTGTTGACTGGAAGCCGCTGGTGCCTTTTGTCGAGGAGTTCACCGAGTTGGGCATCTATCTGCGCGAGCCGGTGCTGAATTATTCGGTTGGCATGACCATGAGACTGGCCTTTGCGCTCTCGATGGCCATCGAATTCGATTGCTTCCTGATTGATGAAGGATTGTCAGTCGGCGATGCGCGCTTTGGCGATCGCTGCCATGTCGAGCTGTTTCAGAAGCGCAAAGACCGTTCTTTCATCCTTGTCTCGCACGACCCAAATATCATCCGGGCCTATTGCGAGAGGGCGGCGGTATTGCATCTTGGTCGCTTGTATGAGTTCCCGACCGTCGACGAGGCCTTCGAGTTTTACGAAAACCAGCACGTTCCCCCACCAGGGCCGCGGTTTGATTGAGGTGCGTTTGAAAATTCTGCTCGAAATGCGTCCAGCTCTGGACGGCCATAGCGGTATTCCACAGGAGGCGCGCTTATTGTTTCGCGGCCTTGCCGGCATGGACGATGTCGATGTTCTAGGCCTGCTGCAGAGTGGCAACCTTGTTCTTGATGCAGGGCTAGCGACGACGGACCTTAAGCAAAGTTCTCCCGTAAACTCAGCGGCAGAGATCGATCGACTGTCGCGTGTCGTGGTGTCTCTGCAACAAGGACCGGCCTCGCATCGGTTTGAGCATTGGCGCAAGCGCTTGCTACGCATTGCCGGCCCGCTGGCAGCGGCGGCGGCTGCCTTGATGGGGCGCAAAATTGCCTTGAGCAGATTCGATCCCGCTCACTTCAAGGACTTCGTTTGGCGGGCGATGTTCGCGAAGTCATTGCCAGTCGAGGACTTTGATAGTGTGACAAGCCGCGAATTCAGAGTCATGCGGTGGCCATGGTCTGCCATGAACGCCGTAGGCGTTGCCTCGGCAGCGCTGGGTCACGCGGTATATCCGCGCTTGAATACGCGCAGCATCGACGTGATGATCGCCGAGACGCCCTACCCAGGGCGGGTCAGTCGTGGTACCCGCATGATCGTGCGCTACCACGACGCCATTCCGCTGCTGATGCCCCATACCATCAAGGATCGGGGCTATCACCGCGCCATGCATTTCCACGCGCTTAAGCGCAATGCAGCCGACGGCGCTTGGTTTGCCTGTGTGTCGGAAGCCACTCGGCGCGATTTGCTGTCGGTGCTCCCGGAGGTGGAGGGTCGTGCGGTCACCATTCCCAATATGGTGTCGCACCACTATGTTCCCGAGCAGGGCCCACCCTCCCGCGTGCCCGAGATCATCTGGAGTCGCAAGAATCGTCAAGCGCCCCATGAAGGCGGTGCCGATGTGTACGATGGCGATTTGCAAGATGGTGCCTTGCCCTACTTGCTGATGGTGTGCACGGTGGAGCCCCGCAAAAATCATCAAGCGCTTCTCGATGCCTGGGAGTTGTTGCGCACGCAGGGTTACAGTCAACTGAACTTGATTTGCGTAGGTTCGATGGGCTGGGATCACGAGGCCATCTTGAGGCGCTTTACCCCTTGGTTGCGGCGCGGCGGCCTCCATCTGCTGCACGACGTGCCGCCGCAAGACTTGCGCCTCTTGTATCGCCATGCGCAGGTCACTGTGTGCCCCAGTTTCGGCGAGGGCTTTGACTTCTCCGGCGTGGAGGCGATGTGCAGCGGTGGCGTGGTGGCCGCGTCGGATATTCAGGTGCACAAGGACGTCTACGGAGCTGCGGCCGAGTATTTCAGCGCCTACTCGCCGCAGGAGATGGCAGCCGTTCTGGATCGGCTGATGGGCCCGGAGAGCGCGGCGCGTCGTGCCGAACTAAGATGTGCAGGGGGCGAGGTTACGGCCCAGTACCGGCCTGCTGTCGTTTTGCCTCAGTGGCAGGACTTCCTGCACCGCGTCTGCGGCGAGCAATGATCGGATTGAAGTTCCTGCGTGAGCTCGCGCGCCGAGTACGTCGGCGCGTGAGTGGCTCGAACCAGCATGCGCCGGTTACGTTCGACGTCGCCGATATCGAATCCGTGCGACGGACCTACTATGAGCAGGGTTCGATGGGTCCCGAGTGGGCCTCGTACGCGCATGCGCACATGCGTTTGCCTGAATGGTTTCAGTTGGGCCTAGATCCGTGGGGCGTAGACTATATGCAGCAGCAACTTAAGCTGTGGGCCTTGATCGCCGGTGCCAACCTCCCCTATAACCCTGAGCTGCATGAGATGGAGGCGGACTGGGGCACCGTTGACCCGATCCGCCAGCCTGGTTTCTATGTCCGGCGGGACCCGCTCGCTGTTGCCAGCGCGTCGGATCATTGGATTGCTACTGGCATGCTGCTAAAGCATTGCGGGCTGGCATCTGGTGATTGGGCACTGGAGTACGGGGCGGGCTTTGCTCAATCGGCGCTGGCCTTGGCACGTCTGGGTGTGAATGTCGACACTGTTGATATCTCACCTACCTTTTGCCGTTTCGTGCAGGAGCAGGCTGACTTCTTTGGCGTGCCTTTAACCGCTTTTAATGCACAGTTTGGCTATCGGCCACGCCCCGAGCAGCGCTATAAGCTGATCTGGTTCTACGAGAGCTTCCACCACTGCCTGGACTTTTCCCAGTTGGTCCAGCGACTGGATTGCCTGTTGGCACCCGGTGGTCGCATCATTCTGGGCGGCGAGCCCATCGTCGAACAGGAAAATGCCGCTGTGCCTTATCCGTGGGGCGTGCGCCTGCACAGCGAGGTTGCGGCCGTCGTTCGGCAGCAGCAATGGATGGAACTGGGCTTCTCTGAGCCCTTTCTCTACGAACTCTTCGCCCGCTACGGCTTTGAAGGGAAGCGAATCGAATGCGAACCTTCGCTTTTCGGGCGGCTGTACGCTTTCACGCGTGCCAACGAGAACGGTTGAATTTCAGCAGGCCTTAGCTGCGTATTTCAGCCTATCGCGGCCACCCATTTCAGCGGAACGCGGACAGCGTTTCAAACTGATCCCGGACACCCCTAGCGCGCGCAAGTGACCTGAACCGTGGGCATGCTGACCGATTTTTCGGTCTCTCATGCCCACTCCCAGGATTCACATGCGCCAACTACCGTAAGTTCACCCACCAAGTAGTCGGCCCTGCAAAACCCCGCCAACCCCCATGGCTACTGANGGCAAACCAATTTTTGCAGCCAATTTTGCTGCTCGATAAAACACCCCGCGGCTGCTTGGGATGTTAATAACCAGGATGCCCCCCGCGTTCAATGCCGTATCGCATGCTTGAAGTGCTGCACCCACGCCGGGAATGTGTTCCAAAACATCGTTGAAAATGAGTACGTCAAACTTCGCATTGATGGGCAGCGCCTCCGGGAAAAATCCCTGCACAACCGACAAACCCTGGGCCTGACACCGGTTGGCCACTAAGGCATCTGGTTCTAGGCCCATAACGTCAAAACGGCTCGACACTGCCTCGAGGAACCAGCCGTGTCCGCACCCAACTTCCAGTAACCGCACGTGGGCCCGAGTTGTAAATTTTCCTAGCCAGTGCCCTAATTTTTTGAAGTTGTGCACTCTCAAAGTGTGTAGGCCCTGCTCCCTCTGTGGTTCCGATATAGAAAACTCTGAGCTGTTAATAGCGGGTTGCAAACAAGAGCCTTCATAAGCACATTTCTTGCAAATACGATGCCAATCCACCAAACCCACCGAAAGTGCAGCGCCGCAACATGGGCAAAGTTGAGTAACTATCAATTCAACTCACCAGATCTATGTGGATGGCTCTGCGCGGCACATTGGCCACGTCAAAAGTAACAAAGGCTAGCAACAATTGCAAGCCTAGCATCGTTGGTAAAGCCGCAAGCATGATTGTACCCAGTGGGGTGGGAACATCTGTATTGAAAGCCCTATGCCAGTGATAGGAGCCAAAAAATATGCCGAAGAATAACGCAGCCAGACCCAAGACCAGCTCAAGCGAAGCTGCCGTAGTGTCTCGTAGAAAATAATTGTAAAAAATGCGCTTTCCAAAATTGCGCATATGGCCAACCAAGAAATTGCCTACTACGTCTATTATTCGTAAATTGCTAACTTCGTCCTCATAGCGCGCATCCAT
>NZ_JAJIRQ010000004.1:575719-578351 GCF_025717605.1 Paucibacter sp. TC2R-5
ACTCAAAAAAATACCGCTGACTCAACTTATCCAATGCAATACGCTTAGCTACCTTGGCGTGTATGGCTGTGTAGCCATTAGTTGAGTCGAAAACATTCCAGTAGCCGGAACCAAGCTTGGACATGAACGCCAACGCTGTATTCCCTAGCACTCGCAGCCTAGGCATACGGCTAATGTAGGTCAGATCGTAAAATCGGTTGCCTTTTGTATAATCCGCCTGCCCGTTGAGTATGGGTGCGACAAAAAGCGGTATCAAAGCCGGGTCCATTTGGCCGTCGCCGTCGATCTTCACGATAACTTCTGCTCCGTCCTTAAGCGCCGCACGATATCCCGACACCACGGCTGCGCCGACGCCCTTGTTGGAAGCATGACGAATCACCCGTACCCGAGGGTCCAGGTTGCAGTCCTCCACCAGGTCCGCCGTACCTTGTGTGCACGCATCGTCTACAATATAAATACTCGATACCTCAGGGCCAATTGCAGACAAAACGTTCACTATATGCTTTTTAACTTGATAGCATGGAATGACTACAGCAATGTGATTTTGCATAATTTTTTGGGGTAAATGAATAGTCTTCAAGCGTGCGCACCGCTTTAGGCTTTGAAGACAATGCGAAGTCATCCGATCTTCGCCGGCGGATGCAAACATCGACCCCTGAGCATACCAGCCCCAAAGCGGACAAGCACGGCGCGGTTCATATTGCCGCCCACCAGCCTGTGTCCAAATTTTTTCTCTATCGTATATACGTCCAGCATCATCCATGGAGTTTGGCCGCCGATTACCCTATTCCAAGTATCAGATGCGCCGGTACATCGTTGCCCTTTCTGATTTGAATTTCGCTGGTATCACCAACGCCAGATCGACCATTTTCGGTGGACACTGTCCTTAGTCGGCCCTGCAAAACCCCGCCAACCCCCATGGCTACTGACATCTCGGGGTGAATGCCAATGGCCAGAACTCCCAAAAAGATATTCAATCGCTATTGATTTTTGGGAGTTCTGGAGGGTAAAACGATGGCGACCGACGACTTCTTCCGCGCACGGTTGGACGGGATGGTGGATCCCCAGCACCCGCTGGCGGTGTTAGCTCGGCGCCTGCCCTGGTCTCAGATTGAAACCTCATTGGCGCCGCTGTTTGCGCGCAAGGCCCGATTGGGCAAGTCGCGCGATGACGCCGACATGTTTGGGCCCACGTTGGTGGTGGCCGCAGGCGGTGTGAGTCGAGCCGGCCGGCCGCGCTTGCCGATCCGCCTGATGGTCGCGCTGCTGTACCTCAAACACGCCTTCAACGAGAGTGACGAATCCCTGGTCGAGCGCTGGAGCGAGAACGTGGTCTGGCAACTCTTCAGCGGCATGGAGTATTACCAGAGTAAGCTGCCCTGTGATGCCACGCAGATCGGCCGCTTCCGGCGCGTGCTCGGCGAAGCCGGCGTGGAGCAGTTGCTCAAGACCACCATCGAGGCGGCCGTGGCGATGAAGGCCGTCAAATCCGTCGAGTTGGAACGCGTGATTGTTGATTCGACCGTGCAGGAGAAGGCCATTGCCCACCCGACCGACAGCCGACTGCTGGAAGTCGCAAGAGCCAAGATTGCCCAGCTCGCCAAACGCGCCGGCCTTCAACTCAAGAAGACGCACGAACGCGAGGGCAGGACCTTGCGCCGCCGCGCAGGCGGCTACGCTCACGCCAAGCAATTCAAGCGTCTGCGTCAGGTGGTGCGGCGTCAGCGAACGATCCTGGGCGTGCTACTGCGCGAAGTGCAGCGCAAGATGACGACGCTGGCGCAAGCCGTACAAGATCAACTCAAGCCCTGGCTGCAACGTGCCGAGCAGATTCGCAGTCAGCGCCCGCAAGACAAGAACAAGCTGTACGCCCTGCACGCCCCAGAGGTGGAGTGCATTGGTAAAGGCAAGGCCCGCAAGCCCTATGAGTTCGGCGTCAAGGTCAGCCTGGCGGTGGCGCACAAGAGCGGCCTGATCGTGGGCGCCAGAAGTTTCCCCGGCAATCCGTTTGACGGGCACACGCTGGCAGCGCAGTTGGAACAAACCGGCGTTTTATTGCAAGACATCGGCGTGGCGCCGAAGGTCGCGGTAGTCGATCTGGGCTATCGCGGCGTGGACAAGGAGATTGCGCCGGTGGAACTGATTCACCGAGGCAAGTACAAGTCTCTCAACAAGGAGCAAAGGCGCTGGCTCAAGCGACGCCAGGCCATCGAGCCGACCATCGGGCATACCAAGCACGACCACCGGATGGATCGGTGCTGGCTCAAAGGCAGCGAGGGCGACGCGCTGCACGCGGTGCTGTGCGCGGCCGGGTTCAACATCCGTTGGTTGATGCGGGCGCTGTGGCGCCAATTGCAGGCTGGCGGCCTAAGGCACATTTCTTTGGTCTTGTTCGCCCTATGGGCGGGCTTGATGGTGGGTGCAATGGCGCTGCTGGGCGGCCCGATGGCACACCAGAAGGCTTGGCGACATCAATTCGCACCATAACGGCAAGCCTCACCAGGAACTGCTTCAGTTGCTTGCTTCGGCAAAACGAATTTTGCAGGTCCGACTCCTTATCGCGCCGCATCACATGCGCCGAGATTGCCATTACGAGACCGCTGCATAACTTCCCTAATGCGCGCAACTTGAA
>NZ_JAJIRQ010000040.1 GCF_025717605.1 Paucibacter sp. TC2R-5
GCGGCGCAGCTGGCCTTGTCGGCGGGCAAGGGCGCCACGGCGCAGCAGGTGCACAAGGCTTTGCTGAGCGCCGAGTCCATCGACGCGGCCAGCCTGCAGGTCATCGGCCGCCAGTTCGGCCTCAAACCGGTGGACGTGGTGGCAGTGAACCGCCAGCTCGGTGAGGTACGCGTGCTGTCCGAGCGGCTGGGCATCCAGGGCACGCCGGCCATCGTCGTCGGCGATGTGATGTTCCGTGGGGCCGTCGGCACCGAGCAACTCGCCGCTGCGATCGACGCGGCGCGGCGAGCCCAGTCGGCCAAGGCAGCCAAGGCGGGCAACAAGCCGGAGGCTGAAATCCGCCGCGTGCCGCGCCCCGCTTGATCTGCGCCTGTACGCGACCTCACCCTATTGCACTCACCGGAGTCACCACCATGAATTGGTTTTCTCGCTTCTTGATCACGCTGCTGGCAAGCAGCGCCTTGGCGTCGGCGCACGCCGC
>NZ_JAJIRQ010000041.1 GCF_025717605.1 Paucibacter sp. TC2R-5
GCGGCGCAGCTGGCCTTGTCGGCGGGCAAGGGCGCCACGGCCCAGCAGGTGCACAAGGCCTTGCTGAGCGCCGAGTCCATTGACGCGGCCAGCCTGCAGGCCATCGGCCGTCAGTTCGGCCTCAAACCGGTGGACGTGGTGGCAGTTAACCGCCAGCTCGGTGAGGTACGCGTGCTCTCCGAGCGGCTGGGCATCCAGGGCACGCCGGCCATCGTCGTCGGCGATGTGATGTTCCGTGGGGCCGTCGGCACCGAGCAACTCGCCGCTGCGATCGACGCGGCGCGGCGTGCCCAGTCGGCCAAGGCAGCCAAGGCGGGCAACAAGCCGGTGGCTGAAATCCGCCGCCTGCCGCGCCCCGCTTGATCGTCACCTTATTGCACTCACCGGAGTCATCGCCATGAATTGGTTTTCTCGCTTCTTCTTGACGCTGCTGGCAAGCAGCGCCTTGGCGTCGGCGCACGCCGC
>NZ_JAJIRQ010000042.1 GCF_025717605.1 Paucibacter sp. TC2R-5
TTTAACTTTCCGCCGAGCAAGAATGGCTCGCCTTCGGGCCGACAGTATTAAGCCAGTAACAGATAATAAGCCACCCTTTGGCGAGTATAGAGAAAGAGGGCGCAAGCTGTTTTTATCCTCAAATCATCTTTGCCAGGGCACAACAGCTTGGTTTCATTCGGAGTTAAAGAAATTTTCGCCCGAGGTTCTTTTCACTCATCCCAGCTCTGGCGAGGCACTCGCCAGATTTATGCAGAACGCTGGACTCAAGACAAATATTCCATTGATACTGACATCATCCGAGATGTTAAGCACAAATGGACGAAAATTACTTGAGGCGACTTTTAATGCAACTGTAATAGATTATTACGGAATGGCCGAGAGAGTCGTATCTGCTGCAGGCTTGGCCGATGGAGCATATTTTTTCAATCCGGCTTACGGCCGAGTTGAACTGGAGGCTCTGGATAAACTGG
>NZ_JAJIRQ010000043.1 GCF_025717605.1 Paucibacter sp. TC2R-5
AAATGGCAAAAAGCAAATTTGAACGTACCAAGCCGCACGTCAATGTGGGCACGATCGGTCACGTTGACCATGGCAAGACCACGCTGACGGCTGCTATCGCAACCGTGCTGTCGAAGAAGTTCGGCGGCGAGGCCAAGGCTTACGACCAGATCGACGCAGCACCGGAAGAAAAAGCCCGCGGCATCACGATCAACACCGCTCACGTTGAGTACGAGACGGCCGGCCGTCACTACGCACACGTGGACTGCCCAGGCCACGCTGACTATGTGAAGAACATGATCACCGGCGCGGCCCAGATGGACGGCGCGATTCTGGTTTGCTCGGCCGCTGACGGCCCGATGCCACAGACCCGCGAGCACATCTTGTTGGCTCGTCAGGTGGGCGTGAAGTACATCATCGTCTTCCTGAACAAGTGCGACATGGTGGACGACGC
>NZ_JAJIRQ010000044.1 GCF_025717605.1 Paucibacter sp. TC2R-5
TCGAGCACATCGAAGTCCACCCCGCCAACCAAGCCGAAGTCAACAAGTTGCCCGGCATCGTGGAGGCGCTCGCAGCGCAAGGCGTTCAGCCCGAAGGCGTGCTGGCCGACAAGGGCTACGCTAGCGCAGCCAATCGGGAGTACCTCAAGAGCAAGGGCATAGGCGACCTGATCCAGTTCAAAGGAAGTCGAGGCAACCCGGTGCATCCCTTGCAAACGCAGATGAACAGGGCAATCGCCACGCTGCGCTACAAGGTCGAACAAGGCTTCGGGACGATGAAGAGAAAGTTCCACTTGAGCCGAGCGCGGTACTTTGGAGCGGCCAAAACGCAGGCGCAAATGGCGTGGGCGGCACTCGGTGTCAACCTGCTCAAGGCGATGAGGAAGCTGCAAAGCGGGCGGCTGCAGCC
>NZ_JAJIRQ010000045.1 GCF_025717605.1 Paucibacter sp. TC2R-5
AGTGAATTGTTCCGATGCCAGTTTTAATTTTTCTCTTTGACGCTCTGACATTGAGTCCAAGCTGTACTTGGCTTCGTTGATTTCAATTTCACCTGTATCGAGTACCACTTCGTAATCTGGCGTGCATTTGAGTTCCCCAAGTTCCCCGTTGGCTTCAAATACATGCGTTCTTGGTTCGAAGGTTAAACTGACTACATCTTTTCGCCANTTTTCGCCATTGCAAATATATTCCGCACAGCAGGGATGTAATAGAATCAAATGGTACAGCAGCATCAAAACCAAGTTCTTTTAACTTCGGATAACTATTGGAACTTTTTTCGCAACAAAAGTGCCCAATGAAGCGCGGGTATTCTCCGGCATTGGATAGTGTTCGAGTTGGACTTCGGATTTTGCGCGCCATGTTTTTTGC
>NZ_JAJIRQ010000005.1 GCF_025717605.1 Paucibacter sp. TC2R-5
TTGTACGGCATTCGAGCTAATCGAGGTGAGGACTTTTTCAAAAGAATAGCTGCGAAGCAGTATTTCAGTCAAGGGCAAGACCAGCGGTTTAGTTCACCCCAGCGGGCGCGGTGGTGAACACGTATCAGTGCCCTCACTCCAAACCAGTTCCAGATTGAATGCGACAAATATCCGAAAATGCCAAGTTAAATGAGACAGCAATTCAGGACTCATTGACATGGGCGCTTCCAACTGTCGGATTCACAATGTTTGCCGGTTCCACGTTCAGTGCGAACCGACACTAGCCGCCCTGCGCCTTCAGCAGTGCGATGCGTTCTTGATCGGCCTTGCGGTCGGCCGCCACCTTCAATGCCGCCGGGCGTTCGCCGACCAGCTTGGCATAGGGCTTCCAGTCGATGCCGCCAGCGGCCAAGAGGTCTTCGCCCAGGACGGCTTTGCTGGCCATGGCCACTAAGGGCAGGCTTACCCAGGCGGCGCAGTCGGCCATTCCGAACTGCGCGCCGCCAACATAGGGGCCAAAGCGGGCCAGGCGCTTGAAGCCGGCAATATGCTGGATCAGCAATTTGTGCACCCGGGCCTTGGTCCCCTCGCTGACCGTGCCGCCGAAGAAGGCCTGGCCGTAAAGCTCGCGGGCGACCAGCTCCAGGTGCAGCTCGATGAAGGTGATCAGCTCGCGCTGCTTGGCCGCCTCGAAGGGGTCGGCCGGCAACAAGGCCGGGCTGGGGTAAGCGGCTTCCAGGTAATCCAGAATGACCTGACTCTCGCACAGCGAACCTTGCGGCGTGCGGATGAAGGGCACCTTGCCGAGCGGGCTGCAGTTCAAGACCGCCTCCTCATGCGAGTGCGTCATTACCAATTCTTCTTCGAAGGGGATGCCCTTCTCCAGCAGGACGAACTTGACCTTGTTGTAGTAATTGGAGAGTGAAAAACCGCAGAGCTGAATCATGGATCGGCCTCCTGTGCAGGGATTGAAAAGAGGCCCGAGTCTACGGTGAGGGCGGCGGCGTATTTGTCGCCATGGCGCCAAGTTCGGCAGGCTCTTAGAGCCTGAGCCAATCGCTGACGCGCGGGTTGAAGAAGCCCGATTGCATATAGGCCTTGCGGATCACACCTTGCTGGCGCAACTGCTGCAGGCCTGTGTTGAGCGCTGCCTGCAGGTTCGCGCCATCCGGATGTATCTTGGAGATCAGGTAGTGGCGCGTGCCCTGCATACCGAGTTTGAGCCCGGGTATGGGCTGCAGGCGCACGGTGCCGACTTGCAAGCTCAGGTCGGGCGTGGCTTGGAATGGTGCCAACAAGAAGTCGGCTCGCCCGGCCGCGACCATTTTTGGCATCAATTCCCAGTTGGTGACATGTTGGGCGCGGATGCCAAGCCGTTTCAAATTGCGCCAGTCCACCAACCAGCTCTGATTGGACAAGGCGCTCAAGCCCTGCAGATCCTTCAGGCTCTTGGCACTCATGGCGCGGCTATTGCTTTCCACCGTGTAAAAGCCGGCCTCAAACTCGCCATCCCCAATCACCGCCTGACTGAGTTGCACGGAAGCCTCCGCGCCGCTGATGTCTTCGCTCCAATAGCTGGTGCTGCTGGAAACGACCTTGCCGCTGCCCAGTTCGCGCAACAGGCGCTCGACCGATGGCATGTCTTGAAACTTCAGGGGCGCGCGCCAGCCGCCGCGGTGCAGGGCCTGGAAAAAGAGCGCGACTTCCACCACATCGCGACGCGAGTAAGGGCCGCTGAAATCGCTCAGCTGCAATACATCGCGCTGATTCAAAAAGCGTTGGTAGTCCGCCATCACATCGGCCGGCCCGGCCGCCAGCACCGCTCCCGGTTCGGCTTGAGCGTCCGAGGCCGCCAGACCGCTCATCAGCCCAGCCGGCAGGGCCGCAGCGGCCAAGCCAAGCCGCAGGCAATCGCGGCGTTTCAGTTCAGCAGTGGATGAAATCAAGGTAGACGAATACACCCGACTATTTTGCCTGCCGCTGCGGCCCTTGATTGACCAGAACAACCCCTATTGCCAGGGCTAGCAGCGCCAAAATCAGGCGTAGCGTGATTTGTTCCTGCAGGAGCAGGGCGCCCGCGAGCAGGCCGAACAGTGGCGTGGCCAAGGTAAAGGTGGCCAGCCGGGTGGCCGGGTAATGCCGCACCATCCAAAACCAAAGCAGATAACTGGCGAAGCTGACGACGACGGTCTGAAACAGCAGCAAGCCGCTCAGGCGCAGCGACCAAGCCGCAGGCCAGGCCTCGCCGCTCAGGGCCGCCGCCACGCACAGGCCCAGGCCCGAGACGGCCAGCTGATACAGCAGTGTCTTCTCGGCGCTGACCCGACTGAGTCTGCTGGCGCGAATCGTCAGCGTAGTGCCGCCCCAGAACAGTGCCGCCAACACGCCCAAGGCGTCACCCAGCCATTGCTGCGGATTGGCGGCGGCTTGGCCGAAGCCCTCCGAAAAGGCCCAGGCGACCGCAGCAAAGGCCAGCACCAGGCCACTGATCTGGCGCAGATTGAGGCGCTCGGACGCAGCAATAAACGGCATGCCCAGCGCCACCACAAAGGGGCTGAGATAGATGAATACCACCATGCGCGAGGCGCTGGTGTACTGCAGGCCGACAAAGACGCAGGCGAACTCCAGGCCGAACAGCAGGCCCGCGATCAAGCCGCCGCGCAGACTGCCGTCGCGCTCGAACAGCTTGATGCCGCGCGCCACAGCCCAAGCCCAGACCAAGAGCGCCGCGCCACTGGAGCGCAAGCCAGCCTGCCAGAGTGGGCCAATCTCGCTCAAGCCGGCCTTGGCAGCGACCTGGTTCAGGCCCCATAAGGCGCAGCACAGCAAGAGGCTGCAAATGGCGACGCGGTCGAGATGAGTCTTGCGTAGTTCGGTCATGGCGGCATGATGCCCGCACTATTTAAGGCGGCGGGCCAGCCCCAGCAAGGCCAGGGCGCTCAGCGTACCGGCCAGCGCACCGGTCAGATGCGAAAAAGGCACGACGGCGATATCCCATTCGGCCAAGTGACGCATTGGCTCGCCCAAGGGCTGCTCTTGCCAGAGCTTGATGAGAAGTCCCAGGCTGACGCCAACACCTATCAGGCGCTCGCGGCCCCGGCGGCTCAGCAGCTCCACCAGCACTACCGCCACGCCCGCATGCAGCACGCCCGAAAGGCCGCCGAAATGCAGCAAGCTCGGCTGCTGCAGCAATGCCATTTGCGTCAGCGGCCAGGCAATGAACCAAGCCAGGGCGCAGCGGCTGGGCACGCGCGCGCCCCAGCCAAACAGCGTGACCACGGCGCAGGCGAGCAAATTGGCCCAAAGATGCTGCTGGCTCCAATGCACGAAGGCGCTGCTCCAGGCGCGCCAGGGCTGGCTGGCGGCGAGCTGAGGTTGCCAGTCCAGCGCCGCACTCGGGGCCAGCCATGCCAGTAGCGCGGCCAGGCCCAAGAAGACGCCAAAGCCGCTCCAGGCGTGACGCGCCACTTTCAGGCGAACACCGCCTGCCACAGCGCCAGCATGGCATCGCGGTGCAGGTCCAGACCGAGGGCGGCCAGATCCGCCGCTTCGACTGCCGTGGGCTGCTCATCCAGCCTGGCCTTGTGCTGGGCGCGGCGCAGCTCGCGGTAGGCATTGGCGGCCTTGCTACCGACACCGGCAGGCAACAAGCCCGCTGCTTCAGCCCGCTGCAGCAGCGCGATGGCGCCCGCATTGGCGATCAAGGCCGGATGCTCGGCTGCATGGGCCAGCACCAGATATTGCAGGGCAAACTCGGCGTCCATCATGCCGCCGGGGCTGTGCTTGACGTCGAACTTGCCGGCCCTGATGGGGTGGGCGGCGCGCACCTTGTCGCGCATGGCCTGAATCTCCTGGCGCAGCGCCGCATGGTCGCGCGGAGCGGTCAAGACATGGCGGCGCACCGCCTCGAAGCGCTCGGCCAGGGCGGGGTCGCCGGCGCAAAAGCGCGCCCGCGTGATGGCCTGATGCTCCCAGGTCCAGGCGGTATTGCTGCCGCGCCCGGTTTGGTACTTTTCGAAGGAAGCGAGCGAGGTCACCAACATGCCGGAGTTGCCATTCGGGCGCAGCGCGGTGTCGATGTCGAACAGCTCGCCGGCCGAGGTGCGCACGGTCAGCCAGGTGATCAGCTTGCGCACGAAGGCACCGTAGATTTCGGGCACCAGGTCTTTGTCCGCCTCGTCGCTGTCGTCGAACAAAAACACCACGTCGAGGTCGCCGCCATAGCCCAGCTCTTTGCCGCCGAGCTTGCCGTAGGCAATCACGGCAAAGCGCGGTGCAGGGCGATGCGCTTGCTTGAGCCGGGCCCAGGTCCAGTCAATCGTGCATTGCAAAATCGCGTCGGCCAGCGCCGACAACTCATCGCCCGCCTCCTCGACGGTGATCTGTCCCTCGATATCACGCACCAGGGTGCGGAACACTTCCGCCTGATGGGCGCGCCTGAGGGTGTCGAGCAAGGCTTCTTCATGCGCCTCGCCGCCGCGCTCCCAGGCCGCGTGTCGCTCTTGCAGGTCTTGCAGGAACACGGCACCGTCAAAGCGGTCATGCTGCAGGCGGCTGTCGGCCAACTCGTCGATGACGCCGGGGTGCAGCATCAAATAGCGCATCGGCCAGCGCGCCAAACCGAGCAAGCGCAGCAAGCGGCTTTGCACGGCCGGGCGCTCGACCAAAAGTGCCAGATAGCTCTCGCGCCGCAGCAAGGGCTCGATCCAATCGACAAAGCGCAGCGCCGCCGCCATGCTGCAGGCTTCGTCCCTTACCGCGACGGCAGCGCGGCCAACCAGCTTGGCCAGGCGCAGGCGTGATTCTTCGCGCAGGCTTTGCACGCGAGGCTGATCGGCCCAGCGCCGCACGGCGACGGCCAACTCGGTCGGCAGTTTGGCCAGAAACTCTTCCGAATCGACCGGCAATGCCGGCCCATTGCAACTGCGGCAGCCATTGCCGCCGGCCTTGGGCGCTTGGCCGTCGTGCAAGAGCGAGTCGAACTCGTTGGCGACGATCTCGCGCACCTCGCCGAGGCGGTCAAGCAGCTCGCAGGAAATCCTTGTCCCTGCATCTTGGGTCTGGCCTGCTGCGCCATGCTTGCAAGCCAGGCCCATGCTGCGCGCGATCCACTTCAAGTCTTCATCATTGCTCGGCAGGCAGTGGGTTTGCTGATCGTCGAGGAACTGGATGCGGTGTTCGACCTGGCGCAAAAAGACATAGGCGGCGCTCAGCTTTTCGGCCGCCTCGGCCGTCATCAGGCCGCGCTCGGCCAACCTGGCCAGCGCCTTGACGGTCGAGCGGGTACGGATCTCCGGGAATTGGCCGCCGCGTACGACTTGCAGCAGTTGCACGGTGAACTCGATCTCGCGAATGCCGCCGCGCGAGAGCTTGACGTCATTGGCGCGCTCGGGTCGGCCGACGGCGCGCGAGCGCGCCTCGTCGCGGATCTTGCGGTGCAATTGCCGTAGGCCTTCGAACACACCGTAGTCCAGATAGCGGCGGTAAACAAAAGGCGTCACGAGCGAGCGCAGGCCCAGGGCACGGCCCAGTTGCACGCTCTCCAGCGGCGCCACCACGCGGCTCTTCAGCCAGGCAAAACGTTCCCACTCGCGGCCCTGGACGAGGAAATATTCCTCCAGCATCGCCATGCTGACGGCGGCCGGGCCCGAGTTGCCGTTCGGCCGCAGCGCCAGATCGACCCGGAAGACCTGGCCGTCATCGGTGACCTCGCCGATCAGCGCATAGAGCTTCTTGGCGACCAGGGCGAAGTACTCATGCGCCGAAATCGAGCCTTTGCCGCTCGAGTTTCCATCCGTGTGGCCGTCATCGTCATAGACGTAAATCAGGTCGATGTCGGAGGAGACATTGAGCTCGCGCGCGCCCAGCTTGCCCATGCCCAGCACCCAGAATTCGATCACCTCGCCGGCCTCGTTACGGGCCGCGCCGCTGAGCGCATCTTGCTCGGCGCGGGCACTTTTGAGCGCCAGGCACAGCGTCACCTCGGCCAAGCTGGTCATCACCTCGGTGATCTCATGCATGGCCGCACCGGCTTCAATATCCAGCACCGCCAGACGCTCCAGCACCAGGTGGCGGGCCACACGCAGCGCCGGGCCTAGCGCGCGGCCGGCGGCCTGCAAGTCATGGATCAAGCGCTCGATCGCGGCCCGGTCCGGCCGGCCGGCCGGCAGCAAAGGCAGCTCGGCGGCGTAGCGGCGCCGAATTCTTTGCACAAATCGACTGTGTTCGGCCAATGCTGCAGGTGCAGTCTCGGGGACAATGAAAGAATCAATGGCTGTCATGGCTCGCTATGCTTGGTGTCTGCCCGGGGCCTTAGCGGCCAGCTTCCCACTACTCGAACTCTGTCTCACGGCTTGCTCCCCTTTTAATGTCAGTAAAGCCTTCTTCACTGCCCACGCGCCTGTTTTGGCTCAGACGACCCGGCCGTTGGCTGCGCAGCTTGATCAGCTGGGCCTTGGCCTTGCTTTTGCTGGCATGGGGCTTGGTGGTGGTGGCGTGGGGCGGCTTGCACTGGGTGATTCTGCCGCACATCGATGAGTGGCGTCCGGCAATGGAGCGCCATGCCTCACAGGCTTTGGGGGCAAGGGTGCGCATCGGCAGCATCATGGTCACCTCGGGGGGCTGGATGCCGGCGATCGAGATGCGCGAGGTGCGCCTGCTCGACCCCAGCGGCCGCGAGGCGCTGCGCTTGCCCAAGGTGGCGGCGGCGCTGTCGGCGCGCTCGTTGCTGAGTCTGAATCTGCGCTTCGAGCAACTGTTGATCGACGCGCCGCAAGTCGAGGTGCGCCGCGACGCCAAGGGTCGCTTCTTTGTGGCGGGTTTGAGTGTTGAAGAGGCGGTGCAGGCCGAGTCCACCGGTCTGGCCGAGGAATGGGCGGACTGGCTGCTGTCGCAACATGAATTTGTGATCCTGAATGGCCGCGTGCGCTGGATAGACGAGCGCCGCGCCACGCAGGCGTTAGAGTTGTCGGACCTCAATCTGGTCTTGCGCAGCGGCGTGCGCCGTCACGAGCTGCGTCTGGACGCGACGCCGCCGCCGGAATGGGGGCAGCGTTTTGGCCTGCGCGGGCGCTTCACGCAAGCGCTGCTGGGCCGGCCGAGTGATTTTCAGGGCTGGAGCGGCCAGCTCTATGCCGATTTGCCACGCGCCGATTTGCGCGAGCTGCGTCGCCATATAGACCTGCCCTTCGAGCTGAGCGAGGGTGACGGCGCCTTGCGGGCCTGGATAGACTTCAAGCAGGGCCAGCCGCAAGGCGTGACGAGCGATCTGGCCTTGCGTGCGGTCAAGCTGCGCCTGACACCGAAGGCCGATCAGCTCGATCTGGAACAAATTGAAGGTCGCCTGCAGTTTATGCACGCCGCGCAGTCACTCAGCCTGCAGGCTAGCCAGCTCGGCTTTGTCAGCGGCGACGGCGTGATTTGGCCGCGTACGGATTGGAAGTTGGCCTTGCGCCTGCCCAAACCGGGCGCGGGCAATGCGGCGCAGGGCTTGCCTTTGGGCGGCGAGCTGTCGGCCGAGCGGCTTGACCTGGCCTTGATGAGCCAGTTGGCACAGCGCCTGCCTTTTGACGAGCAAACCCATGCCTGGTTGGCCGAGATGGCGCCGCAAGGGGTCTTGAGCCGGCTCAGCGCGAGTTGGGATGGTCCCTTGATGGATCCGCGCCGCTACCAAATCAAGGGCCGTCTTGAGGGCTTGCGCTTGGGTGGGCGCCGCCAGGGCTTGGAGCACATGGGGCTGAGTGGCCTGACCCTGCAGCTCGATGCCGGTGAAAAAGGCGGTCAGGCGCAGCTGAGCATGGCCGATGGCTCGCTTGAGCTTCCGGGCTTGTTCCGCCAAGACCTGCCGCCCATTCAGCGCCTGAGCGCTAAACTGGACTGGCGGATTGAAGCCGCACCCAAGCAGCCGCCGCACTATGAGCTTCGAGTCAGCCGGCTGGAGCTGCTCAATCAAGATCTGCGCGGCGAGTTCGATGCGGTCTGGCGTAGCGGCAAGGCGGCCGGCCAAGGCCGCTTGCCGGGTTGGCTGGAGCTGAGCGGGCAGATCGAAAGAATCGATGCGGTCAAGATCCATCGCTATTTGCCGCTGGCCATCGGGGACCATGCGCTGGACTATGTGCGCGACGCTATTCGCGCCGGCGAGGCGCGAGCGATCCATGTCCGTTTGCGCGGCGAGTTGGCCAAGTTTCCTTTCGACGGCGAGCGTGAGCGCGACGGCCAGTTCCGCATCACGACCCAGGCACGTGACATCGATTTGCTTTATGTGCCCGGCGTCGAGGGGCGGCCTTCCAATTGGCCGGCGCTGGAGCATGTCAATGCCGACCTGATATTCGAGCGCGGCGGCATGCAGATCAAGGGCGGCCGCGCCAAGGTGTTTGCCTATGAGCTCAGCGGCATTAAGGGCGGCATCAAGGACTTGCTGGTCAAGCACCGGTTGGAGATCGAGGGTCAGGGCAATGGGCCGGGCGCCGAGTTGCTGAAGTTTGTGCGCCAGTCCCCGGTCAACGAGGCCAGCGGTGGTTTGCTGGCGGCTGCCACGGCCGGCGGCGCGGCCAACCTGAAGCTGAGTTTGAATCTGCCCCTGCAAGACATGGACAAGTCGGTCGTCAAGGGCGCCGTGCAACTGCTGGGCGGGGAGCTGCGGCTGCGGCCCGATCTGCCCTTGTTGACCAACACCCGCGGCAGCGTGGAGTTTGATCGTCAGGGCGTCAAACTGCAGGCGGTGCAGGCGCGTGCTTTTGGCGGAGAGCTGAGCGTCGAGGGCGGCAACCAGGCGGACGGTAGCTTGCGGTTCACGGCGACTGGCCTGGCAACCGCCGAAGCCTTGCAGCGTTCGCCCGAGCTGGGCGGCGTCGCCAAATTGGCGCAGGCAGCCAGCGGCCAGGCCAGCTACCGGCTGCAAGTCGGGCTGAACCAGGGGCAGGCGGATTTTTCCCTGACCAGCAATCTGCTCGGACTGGGCCTGGATCTTCCGGCGCCGCTGCGCAAGGAGGCCGCTAGCGCGCTGCCGCTGCGCCTGCTGCTCAAGCCCGACATCAATCGCGACAGCAATCGGGATGAGCTGAGGCTTGAGTTGGGCAATCTCTTGCAAGCTCATTACCAGCGCGACCTGTCGGTCGAGCCGGCGCGGGTGCTGCGCGGCGCGCTGAGCGTGCAGGACAGCTTGCCCGGCCTGCCCAGCAGCGGCGTGCAGCTGCAGGCCAATCTGGACAAGGTTAATCTGGATGCCTGGAACAAGACCGTGCAGCGGCTGTGGGGGGCACCTGCAGCTTCAAACAGTGAGAACGGCTCGGGTGTTGTCGCAGCGCCAAGCTTGGGCGGCGCCTATATGCCTAGCCAAATTGTCTTGCGCGCCAATGAGTTGCATTTTTCAGGCCGCTCACTGACCAAGGTTGTGGCCGGCCTGACGCAGGCGCCAGCACCGGCCACAAACACCTGGCGCTGCACCATCGATGCCGTTCAAATGGCGGGCTATGTCGAGCTGCGCGGCGCCCAGACCGGGCAGGCTGGGCGGGTGTTCGCAAGGCTGAGTCGTTTGTCTCTGCCGCATCAGGAGGCCGATGGCGTGGCGGAGGTGCTGGACAAGCAGCCAGGCAGCGTGCCCGATCTGGACATTGTCATCGAGGACTTTGAGCTGCGCGGCAAGCGTATGGGCCGGCTGGAGGTGGAGGCTCAGGCCAGCGGCCCGGCGCATGACTGGCGCTTGAGCAAGCTGCAGCTGAAGGCGCCGGATGCGATCCTCAATGCCACCGGCCAATGGCTCAAGGAACCCGGTCGGGCACAGCGCCGCACCCAGCTGGATTGGAAGTTAGAGCTGCTCGATGCCGGCGACATGCTGGAGCGCATGGGGCAGGGTCGGGTCTTGCGTGGCGGCAAGGGCCAGTTGACGGGGCAGCTGGGCTGGGCGGGCGAGCCACTGGCGCCTGATTTCGCCAGCATGAACGGGCAACTCCATGTGCAGCTGGAGTCGGGGCAATTCCTCAATGTCGAGCCCGGCGTGGGGCGCTTGATGGGGGTGCTGAGCCTGCAATCGCTGCCGCGGCGGTTTTTGTTTGACTTTCGCGACGTGTTCTCCGAAGGCTTTACCTTTGACGGCGTGAGCGGCGACGTCAAGATCACGCGCGGCGTGGCCAGCAGCAGCAATCTGCGCACGCGCGGCGTGCAGGCCACCGTCTTGGTGGATGGGCAAGCCGACCTGGCGGCCGAAACACAAAACCTGCGCGTGCTGGTGGTGCCCGAGTTCAACACCGGTGGCGCTTCGCTGGCCTATATAGCGATCAATCCGGCGATAGGATTGGGGACATTCTTGGCGCAGCTGGTCTTGAGCAAGCCCATCGCCGCCGCCAATACGCGTGAATTCCGCATTACCGGCAGCTGGGTGGACCCCAAGGTCGAGCGGGTCGAGCACCACAGCAATCTGTTTGAAACCGCGCCGGCGGGCGATGGCGCATCAGCGGCCAATGCCGCATCAGCTGCATCAGCTGCAACATCCGCCAGTGCCCCTTGAGGAGAGTGATCGATGAAAGTTGCCGCCGTTCAAATGGTCTCCGGCCCCGATCTGGCCGTCAATCTGGCGCGGGCGCGTCATTGGCTGGAGCAGGCTGCAGCCCAGGGCGCCGAGTTGGTGGCGCTGCCCGAGTATTTTTGTTTGATGGGCCTTGCCGACAGCGACAAGCTGGCGGTGGCCGAGCAGGGCGGCGACACCCACGCGCCCATCCAGCACATGTTGAGCCAGGCTGCCGCTGAGCTGGGGCTGTGGCTGATTGGTGGCACGATTCCGCTGCACACGGTGCAGGCCGGGCGGGTCCGCAATGCCTGTTGCGTCTACGCGCCCGATGGCGCTGAAGCCGCGCGTTACGACAAGATGCATCTGTTCCGCTTTGACAATGGCAGCGAGAGCTATGACGAAGGCCGCGTGCTGGAGGCCGGTGACGCGCCGGTCGCGCTGCAGGCGGGGCCGCTGCGGGTGGCTTTGAGCGTTTGCTATGACCTGCGCTTCCCCGAGCTGTACCGCAGCCTGGGGCCTGTAGACCTGATCAGCGTGCCGGCTGCCTTCACCTATGTGACCGGTCAGGCCCACTGGGAATTGCTGTTGCGCGCACGAGCGGTCGAAAATCAGGCCTATGTCATCGCACCGGCGCAAGGCGGCCTGCATCAAAATGGCCGCAGGACCTGGGGCCATACGATGATCATCGATCCCTGGGGCGAGGTGCTGGCCTGTCTGCCCGAGGGCGAAGGTGTGGTGCTGGCCGAGCTGGATATGGCGCGTTTGGCTGCGGTGCGGCGCCAGTTGCCGGCGCTGCAGCATCGGCGGCTGTAGATCTCGGGCCGCAATTCTGGAAGGCTGATGCAATGACGAGGCGATTTCTATTCGGTTTAGGTTTGCTGATTGCCTTGGCCGGCTGCGGCACGGCCACCGATCCGCCCAGCATGGCGCTGAGCTCGCAAGACAGCTTGCAGATGCGCGGCTGGGTGCCCGATCGCTTGCGGGGCCAGATCCTGCTTTCACCGGTCACCGGCGGCCAGCCGACCGGCAGCATGTGGGGCAGCAAGATCAGCAATCGTGCGCTGCAAGAGTCAATCGAGGAATCGCTGCGCGCCACCGGCATGCTGGCGCTGCGCCCTGGCACGGGCAGCTATCAAATGGAAGTGCAATTGATCGAGTTGGAGCAGCCCATCGTCGGGCTGAACACCCGGGTGGCCGTGACCTTGGCCTATACGGTGGTTGAAAAACGCAGCGGAGCTGTGGTCTATCAGCGCCACTTGCGCAGCGCCTATGTGGCGGAATTCACCGCCGCCATGGTGGACCCGAACGAGCGCCTGCGTCTGGCCACCGAGGGCGCGGTGCGCAGCAATGTCAATTTGATGCTGCGTGACTTGATCGCCTTGGCGCTCAACTGACGAGTTAGCGGCGCCCGAACATCATCTGCCGCGCCAGCGCCTTTTTCAGCGGCGAGGCCGCCTGCAAGGCCGCCAAGGCCAAGCCTCGCGCAATCGGTAGCCCAGGCCAGCGCCAAGCAAAGCTGCGGGCCAGAAAATCGGTGGTGGAGATCATGCTCCAGCGGTCCGGCGCGCGCTGCCATTCGACCCGGCGCAAAGCCGCCTCGATATTGCCCCCGGCGCGCAAGGCGTCCACCAGCGCATAGCCATCGCGTAAGCCCAGATTGAGCCCCTGGCCGGCAACCGGGTGCAGGGTCTGCGCGGCATTGCCGATGCGCACGATGCGGCCGTTGACCAAGCTGCGCTCGGCGTTCAACCCCAAGGCAAAGCATTTCAAGGGGCTGATCGCCTGCAAGGTGCCAACGCTGTCGGGCAACAAACTCTGCAGCACGGCCAGGCGCTGGCTGTCGCTCAGTTCGGCGATCTCGTCTTCGGCCTGCGGCATGCACCAGACTAGGGCCGCACGGCGCTCGCCTCCTTTGGGTGGCAGCGGCAACAGTGCCAGCGGGCCATTGCGCGTGAAGCGCTCATAGGCTGCGCCGGCTGGGCTGTCGGCCGCCAAGGTGAGCGTGCCGACCCAGGCGTTTTGCTGGTAATCATGCGAGATGGCTTTGCGCGCCTGCTCGGCAAACACGCCGCCCTCGGCCACCACGGCCAGATCAAATTGCTCGGCGATCTCGGCATCGATTTCCACCCCATCCGCCAAGGGCTTGAGCCCCCGAACGGGTGTGCCGAAGCGGCTGCTCAAGCGGGTCGGCTCTAGCGCGGCGCGGGCCAGCCAGCGTGCTTGCAAGGGCGCGACCAACTGGCCGTAGCTGATCACCGCACCGAGCTCGCTAACGCCTTGCTCCGCCGCACTCAAGGCCACGGCCGGCGCTGCGGACGGGCCGAACAGCGGGTGCGTCAAGGTCGGCGGCGCTTGGCTGACCTCGACGGTCAAAATCGCCTGCGCCTGGCTCGCGTCCCAGGCCTGCAAACGCTGCAAGAGCTGCACGCTGCCCAGCGCCAAGGCCAGGGTGCGCGGGTCAGCGGACACATCGCGGTCCAGCGGCCTGGCGTCAAACAAGGTGATCTGTGCCTGCGGCAACAACTGCGCGGCCAGCAAGGCCAAGGTCAAACCGGCCGGTCCGGCGCCGACCACGGCCAAGCGCAGCTGATTGGCGGTGGCGGCCGAGGCGGCGTCGGGTGGAGGGATTGTGCGCATAGCGTGTTGATCTCGTGGGGGCTGCTGCGGGCATTTGGCCCGCCACGAACTATAGCGGCCGGCCTGCTGTACGCTACGGCGATCAGCTTTGTCCACATCCGAAAGTACCCCATGCAATACCGTCGTTTGGGCCGCAGCGGCCTGCAAGTCTCCGAACTCTCTTTGGGCTCCTGGGTCACCTATCACAAGCAAGTCGACACCAAGGCGGCTGCCGAGATGTTGGCCGCCGCCTTTGACGCTGGCGTCAACTTCTTCGACAACGCCGAGGTCTATGCCCTGGGTCAGAGCGAAATTGTCATGGGCGAGGCTTTCAAGGCGCTGAAATGGCCGCGCCTGAATTACATCGTCTCGACCAAGTTTTACTGGGGTTTGGGTGGCGAGGGCAATCCCGTCAACCGCAAGGACACGCTGAACCGCAAATACCTGATGCAGGCGATTGACGGGTCCTTGAAGCGCCTGCAGCTCGATTTCATCGACCTGGTCTATTGCCACCGCCCCGACCCGCACACGCCGATCGAAGAAACCGTGCGCGCGATGAGCGACATGATCACGCAAGGCAAGGCGCTTTATTGGGGCACTAGCGAATGGTCGGCCAGCGATATCCGTGCCGCCTGGGAGATTGCCGAGCGCCACCACCTGCACAAGCCGGTGATGGAACAGCCGCAGTACAACCTCTTCCACCGCAGCAAGGTCGAGCAGGAATATGCCCGGCTGTATGAGGACCTTGGCCTGGGCCTGACCACCTGGAGCCCATTGGCCTCGGGGCTGTTGACCGGCAAGTACAAGGACGGTGTGCCGGCCGGCAGCCGCGGCGCGCTCGACAATATGAGTTGGATGGTCGAAGGCCTGACCGACAAGGCCAAGAATGCCGCAGTGACGCAGCTGGCCGCCGTGGCCGCCGATTTGGGTGGCAATGTCGCGCAGCTTGCGATCGCCTGGGCCAATCACAATCCGCGCGTCTCGACCGTTATTCTGGGCGCCAGCAAATTTGCGCAGCTGCAAGACAATCTCGGCGCACTGGCCTTGACGCCGAAGCTGACGCCCGAGGTGCTGGCACGCATCGACGCGATCACCTTGCCTTTGGCCAAATAATCTATTGACCCAAGTCAAGCGGCGGGTTTCTTGGGGGCGAAGCCGTCACCCACTCATGTCATAGTGAGAAATGATTTGGCTTCGTCGATTTAGTACCTTACTTCTGCTGACAATTGCGGCGCTGCCTTCCTTCGCGTTGATCGAGCCCTTGGCCGAGCCGCGCTTTGAGTCGGTGGGGGTCGACGCCATCCCGCGCGGCGTGGTGGCGTCGCTGGCACAAGACCGGGCGGGCTTTATCTGGGTCGGCACCGGCGACGGCTTGGTGCGTTATGACGGCTATCGCTTTCGTCCTCAGGAGCGCGCCAGCAAGATCGCCACAGTTCGCAATCTGGGTTGGCTGCGCGCACTGCTGCCGGCCCGGGACGGGCGCTTGTGGATAGGCACCGAGACCGATGGTTTGGCGGTTTATGACCCCTTGACCGAGCAGGTCAGCAGCTTTCGCTTTGAGCATGAAGTGCATGAGGCGAGCGCGAACTCGGTGGAAAAGTTGGCGCCCTTGCCGACCATCCGGGCCTTGGCCGAGGATGTTGATGGCTCGATCTGGCTTGGCACGCTCGGCGGCGGCCTGTATCGCTTTGACCCCCGCACGCAAACTTTCAGCCACTTCCGGCACAGCGCCGCTGCCGGCAGCTTGGACGATGCACGGGTGCAATCGCTGCTGGTCGACGGGCAAGGCACGCTGTGGGTCGGGACTTGGTCGGGGTTGAGCCGTTTTGACAGGGCGAGCCAGCGCTTTGAGCCAGTGCTGCGAGGCTTGGTCGGGCAACGCGTGCAAGCGCTGCTGCAAGCGTCCAATGGGCAAATCTGGGCCGGTACACAGCGTGGCAGCTTGGCTGTGATGGACCCGCAAACCGGTCAGGGCAAGCTGCTTGACAATGATGAGCAAAGTGCGGGCGGGTCGACAGCCGGGCGTGGAGAAATCAATAGCTTGATCGAAGCGACGAGCGGCCAGATCTGGGTTGGCCATGCGGGTGGCATTGATGTGCACGACCTGCGCTCGCAGCGCTTGCAGCAAACCTTGCGGCATGACCCGCGCAAGCCGGCCGGTTTAGCCGGCGACGAAGTGGTGAATTTGCTGGTCGACCGCGCCGGCTGGGTGTGGGCGGGAGGCTTTGGCATGGGCTTGCAGCGCCACAACCCAAACAATCACAGCATTTGGGTGCGCGGCGCCGGCACTGCTGTCGGCCTCGTGGGCGGGCCTGCAGCAGATCTTAAGAAAGCCGATGTGCGCAGCCTCTTGCCATTGAAGGATGGCGAATTTCTGGCCGCCGGCCATGATGGGCAAGTGGCGCGGTTTGACACTGGGCTGCGTGTGATTGGCGGGCTGCGGCCACAGCTGATGGCGTGCTCGAGCCAACTCAAAGAGTCCGCCGCACTCTCGCCCGCCGCGTTGCTGGAGGCTGCGCGCATCACCGCGATGGCCCAGATGCCCGATGGAAAAACATGGTTGGGTGCGGAAGGCTTGCTTTATCAATTTGATGCGCAATATCGGCAGCTGCTCTGCTTGCATCTGGATGCCGGCAAGACTCGGCGATTGATGGCCGGCAGCGACGGCGCCTTATGGATCGGGGCAGACGATGGCCTGCATGTCTTGCGGCCTGGGGCCGCCAAAGTGCAGCGTTTGGCGCGGCCTGGCGGCCAAGCCCTAACGGGTGAAATACATGTGATGACCGAGGCGCCGGATCAGGCCATTTGGGTCGGCAGCATGCGTGGCTTGTTCCGGCTGGCGGCGGGCAGCGTGGAGTTGCAGCGAGTCACTTCGCCGGCCGGCGCTGAGTTGGCCAACCCGGTCGTACTCGGCCTTTTGTTCGACAGCAAGCAGACCTTGTGGGTGGACACCGCCGTGGCCGGCCTGCACCGTATGAAGGCCTGGGACGGCAAACAAGCCAGCTTTGAGCGCATCAGCGAGCGCCATGGCATTGTCAATCGGCCCTTCGGCGCGAACTTGCTGGAAGACGGGCGTGGTCGCATCTGGACCCAGATGAATGTCTATGACCCGGCCACCGATAGCTTGGACGAGCTGACTCCTACCGATGGTCTCGACATCGGCACCCCCTGGTTCTACTCTTATGCCAAGGCCTTGGACGGGCGCTTCCTGTTCGGCGGTAGCAAAGGCATCGCGGTGGTTTCGCCGGATCAATTTGATCGCTCGAACCATGCTCCGCCGCTCGTGGTCTCTGAGCTGCGCATCAATGGCGAGCGCCAGCAAGCGGGGCAGTTGCAGGACGGTTTGCGCCTGAGCCCGCAGCAACGCAGCTTCAGTCTGGAGTTTGCGGCGCTGGACTACAGCAACCCGGGCCGCAGCCGCTATGCCTATAAGTTAGAGGGCTTTGATCCGGACTGGATAGAGACCGGCGCCGACCTGCGCGTGGCCAGTTACAGCAATCTGAGTCCCGGCGACTATGTCTTGCGGGTGCGTGCGCACAACCGCAGCGGCGTCGCCAGCGAGCAGGAATTGGCTATTCCAGTGACGGTCTTGCCCACCTGGTGGCAGCAATGGTGGTTTCGCGTCGCGCTGCTGGCGCTGTTGGCCGCTGCGATTGGGGCCTTGGTGCGTTCGCGCACGCGACTCTTGCGCCGGCGTCAAGTCTGGTTGGAAAACAAGGTGCGCGAGCGCACGGCAGAGCTGGAGGCATCCAGCCTGACCGACCCCTTGACGGGTCTGCGCAATCGGCGTTTTCTGGCGCAGCAGATCGAATCCGATGTCGCCTTGACTTTGCGCCGCCATGAAACGCCCAGGCAGGGCGCAGCCTTGGAGGATGGCGACCTGATCTTCTTCCTGGTCGACATTGACCATTTCAAGCAAATCAACGATGAGCTTGGCCATGCCGCCGGCGACGCAGTCTTGCGGCAAATTCGCGGTCGCCTGCAGCAAGTGTTCCGTGACAGCGACTACCTGGTGCGTTGGGGCGGCGAAGAGTTTTTGATCGTTGCGCGCGAGACTTCGCGCCTGCATGCCGCTGAACTGGCCGAGCGAGCCTGCCGGGCAATCGCCGATCAGCCCTTCAAGTTGGATGACGGCAGCTATTTGAGCAAGACCTGCTCGCTCGGTTTTGCCTGTTTCCCTCTGGCGCCTCGGGCGGCGCGGGCGTTGGACTGGAACACCACCGTCAATCTTGCCGATGCGGCGCTGTTGGCCGTCAAGCGCGCCGGCCGCAAGGGCTGGTGCGGCGTGCTCAGCGCCCCCGGCGCCTCGGAGCAGTGCTTGACCGAGAGGTCACGCCAGCCCATGGCCGACTGGCTGGCCAGTGGCGAGTTGGAACTGGTCGGCTCAGCTTTGCAAGTTGTTCAAGCGCTCGACGGTACCCACATCGACCCAGCGGCCGCTCAGTAACTCGGCCCCCAGCTTGTGGTGCCGAATCGCATCCTCTAGATACGGGCGCAAGGCTGCCTTGGCTCCGGGCTGAATGGTCTTAAACATGCGGCTGCGGAACAGTCCGACGCTGGCCCAGGTGTAGCGCTGTGAGGCAGTGTCGCTCAAGCCCAGGCCCTCGGCGCTGATGCCGAAGTCACCGTTGGGGTGGTGAGGGCTGTTGTGCGTCAGCCAGAGCAGTGCATCCAGATCGCGTTGCAAGAATTGCTCGGCGGCTTTGGGAGGGAAATGAAAGTCCGGCAAGAACACATCACCGGCGACAACCCAGAAGGCCTCATCGCCCTCGGCACATAACAGCGGCAACGCCCGGGCAATGCCGCCGGCCGTCTCCAGCGCGCCGACCGGCTCGGCTGATTCGTCGCTGAAATGCAGACGAACGCCAAAGCGTGTGCCGTCACCCAAGGTGGCCGGAAACTGCTCGCTCAGCCAGGCGGTGTTGACGATGATGTCTTGCACGCCGGCGGCGGCCAGCGCCTCGATGTGGAATTCGATCAAGGGTTTACCGCCGCGCACGCACAGCAGCGGCTTGGGGGTGATGTCGGTGAGCGGCCGCATGCGCTCACCGCGCCCGGCCGCGAGGATGATGGCTCGCATGGGGCGCGAGTCTAGAGCATCCACTGCGCGGCCCGACATATGCGGGGCCGCGCATATTGCTCGGCCTTAGCGCTTGGTCACCACCTTGACCGTGGCATTGGCCTTGCCGGCATCGACATAGCCGATCGCACCCGGCGTGCTGGCGACGAACTTGATGACCTCTTCGTCGCTGGCCAGTTCACGCGGTGGTTTGGCGCCACCGGTGAAGATCTGCCTTGCCCACAGCGCCTTCAGCTGCGAGGGGTTCTTCTTCAAAACCTTGTTGCCGAACTCTTCGCGCACCGGGCTGTCCTTGATGTCCACCGGCGTGGCTTCGGCACCACCGGAGAAGGTCTTGGTTTGGCCGAGGAAAATCTTGGTGATTTGCTCTTCGTCGATGGTGGCGGCATTGCTGGGGTGGACGATCACGGCCACATCGGCCGCCGCGAGCGGCGCCGCGCCGGCCAACAAGACCAGGCTGAATACTTGATGTTTGAATAACATGATCTTTGCTCCAGCTTCAGAAGATCATGTCGTAGGAGACGGTCACCAACTTGCGGTAGCTGTCGGTGCCGTCCAAAAAGTCCCAGCGGCTGCGGTCGACTTGAAGCTTTAGGCTGCTGCTGTCGTTCAATTGATAGCGCAGCGTGACGCCGATATTGCTGTCGGTCTCGACATGTTTAGACGCATCACCTGAGCTGAAGGCCTTCAATTGACTGATGGTGAGCATGGGCAAGAAATTGCCGATGCGGTAGCCGCCACCGATCATGTAGCCGCGGTAGCTGCCGCGCGCTGGGGTGCGGGTGACGCGCGAAAACTCGCTGCGGCCGACCCAGTTGTCGAGGTCAATATTGAAGGCCGCCGAGCTAAAGGTCTGCGGCGAAGACTCACCGTAAACAGCCGGGTCCGGCGAGGTCTGTACCTTGCCTTCGGGCAGCCAGGCGACCGAGCGCTGTTTGGACTTGTTGTAGGAGAAGCGCGCGGTGAACCAGTCGCGATTGAGCTCCAAGTCAATGCCCATCATATTGTCCCAGCTGATGTCTTGGCGCTCGGGGCGCTCCAGCTTGCCGATCGGGTTGTCTTTGGAGTGTTCCTGGCCCGCGTAGGCATTGGACTTGACCGCCCAGCCGGCAATGTCATCGCGGTAGGTGATGTTGGCGCCGTTGTAGTTGACGACCGCCCAGCCGTACACATCGGGCGGTACACGCACCCAGTTGTAGGCAAAGCTGACGTCCTGGAAGTCCGAGTAATAGAACAGCGGCAAGCGCTTGCGACCGGCCTGCAGCGTGAATTTAGGGCTCAGGTTGTAGCTCAGAAAAGCCCATTCAATATCCAGCTTGGCCTTCTCGGCGGCGTGGCGCGCCATCAACTGGCCGGTGAAGGAGAAGTCGGAAGTGAAGTTCACCGTGCCTTGCAGGCCGGCTCGCGACTCTGGTTTCAAGGTCCAGCTGGTTTCATAGACCGAGCCATGCGAGAAGTCGGCCACATAGCAGGACGGGCATTTGGACCAGGTGTCTGGGTTGGGGTAGCCGATGTTCAGTCCGCCGCCGCTGAAGACGCGTCCGGCGGTCACATTGGCGAAGCCGGAATAGCTGTAGTCAATCGCTGACGCCGAGCCGGCCGCGAACAGCAGGGCAATGGCGGAACCGATTTTTGGCAGTTTGACAGCGTGAAGTTTTCTCATCTTCCGTCCTTTCGTGGTGGGCAGGCGCCATCCCAACAATGGCGCTCGTAGGACGGTATCGGCCCGGAGCGTGATTTCTTGAACGGTTTGTCTGGCCGTTTTTGCCTCAAGCATTCGGCCCGCGCACCGGCAGCCAGACCTTGAAGCAGCTGCCCGCGCCGGGGCTGGAAATCAGCTCGATGCGGCCACCATGCTTTTTGACGATGGAAAAGCTCAAGGACAGGCCCAGGCCCGTGCCTTGGCCGACCGGCTTGGTGGTGAAGAAGGGGTCGAAGATACGCCGCTGGACCTCGGCGCTCATGCCGCAGCCATTGTCTTGCACGCTGACGCAGACGTGATCATCGACCTGTTCGGTGCTGAGCTTGATCTCGCCGCGCTGTGCGATCGCGTGCGCCGCGTTGATGATCAGGTTCATGAAGACTTGGTTGAGCTGGCCGGCCAGGCAGCGCACCAAGGGCAGGCGGCCGAAGTTGCATGTGACCTCGGCCTGGTATTTGATTTCGTGGCGCACGACATTGAGCGTGGAGGCCAGGCCTTGGTTCAGGTCGGCCTCTTGCCAGTCGGCCTGGTCGACGCGCGAGAAGTCCTTCAAGTCCTGCACGATCTTCTTGACCCGGCTCAGGCCTTCGTCGCTTTCCTTGAGCAACTGCGGCAAGTCCTCGTGGATGAACTCCAGATCTGCCTGCTCGGCCAGGGCCTTGATTTGGGCCAGCCGCGCGGCCGGCTGCGCAGAAAAGTCCATGCCGCTGTAGAGCGTCACCAACTGCAGCAAGGGTTCGACATAGCGGCGCAGCGTGCCGAGATTGGAGCTGACGAAACCCACGGGGTTGTTGATCTCATGCGCGACACCGGCGGCCAACTGCCCGATCGAGGCCATCTTCTCGGACTGCAGCAACTGGTTCTGCGCTTCTTCCAGCCGGGCATGGGCTTGCTTGATGTCGCGGTAGTTGTTGACCAACTCGCGTTGCGCGCGCGTCACCTCGCTGCGGTCCTGCAGCAGCCACCAGACGCCCGAATGCAGATCGGCCGGGTTGGCCGGATAGGCAATCAGCTGCACCCAGATGCGGTTGCCGCTGGCGGTCAGCATTTCCATCTCATGGATCAGCGACTGCCCCTTGCTCAACACCGGCGCGGCAATCGTCAGCAGCTCCTGGTAGGCCTGCGGGCTGCTGAAGAATTGCGTGGCCAGCAACTCGGCGGGGTCACTGGCGTCGAGCTCGAAAATCTCGGCGAACTTTTTGTTGCTGCGGATGATTTTGTGGCGGCTGCTGTAGAGGATGCCGACGGAGGCGTTCTCCATGAAAGCGGCCAGTTCGCGGTGGCTGCGTGAGAGCTCGGCTGTACGCTCCACCACCGTGCGCTCCAACTCGGCCTGATGCTGGCGCAATTGTTCTTCGGCCAGATGGCGCTCGGTCACGTCGAGCAGCGTGGCAATCGCGCCGACCACCTTGCCCTGCATATCGTAGAGCGGCGCTGCGGTACAGAAGATCCAGCGCCCGGCCTCGCCGAATTGGGGGAAGAAGTCCTCGGTTTCATAGGCGCGCAGCACCAGGCTGGAGGCGCGCAAATTATCGCCGTAGAGGCGTTCGCGGGCTTCGGCCACCGAACCTTCAACGATCAGGTCCACCAAGAGCGGGCGCGCTTCAGCGTAGAAGGGCTTCCAGGCTTCGGTGCTGCCCACCACGTCGGAGGCCGCCACGCCGGTCAACTGGGCGCATGCCCCATTCCAATGCGTGATGCGGTGGTTTTTGTCGATCACAAAGGTCGGCACCGGGTTGTTTTCCAGGATCTGATGCATCACCTGCCCGACCTCCAGCAAGCTCATCTGCACATGGCGCATATCGCTCAAATCCTGGCAGCTCAGCAGCACCAGCTTGCCCTGCGCCGTGACCAGGCCGCGCGCGGTGATTTCCAAAAAACGCACCGCGCCGGTGGCGGTCATGGCCTCGCATTCCAGCGTCGGCAAGGCATCTTCTTGCTGCAAGCAGCGCTCACCATAAGCCTTCAGGTTTTCGACGTCCGCGTCATTGGCCCAGGCGTAATGCGGCAGGCTTTGCAGCTGCTCTAGGTCATAACCCAAGAGGCGCAACATGGCCGGGTTGGCGTAGATGATCAGGCCGCCGCCATGCACCAGCAAAGGCGCGCTGACCGCATCCAGCGCCTGTCGCTGAAGGTCATCGAGCTCTCTGGTCCGTGGCGCGCCAAACGCGGCAAGCTTGGATGTGGCGCTGCTGACGTCTGGCGTGTGATGCGCTTGCATGCTGTGTCCCTGGCGATATGTGCTTAGGCTGCTGCGCTAGCGACCGGGGCGGTTTGAGCAGGCTTTTTGCTCGCGCTGGCCGACTTCGCGTCCTGCGGCTTCTTGACGAAGAAGCTGAAGGGCTGCCCCAGCCGCTGCTCAAAATCCAGCACCTGTTTGATCACCGGTGGCGTGAAGCGGAAGGCTGCGGGCAGCAAGACATTGCCATGCGGGCTCAGCACAGGCCGGCTCAGCACCATGCCCGCTTTCAGCTGATCGGACGGCACTTCCATGTCCGCGCCGGCCTCGGCCGCCATTTCTTGCAAGACGGTGTCGAAGGCTTCTTGCACCGCCGCCTCTTGGCGGGTACCCAGGCCTTCGCGAATGGCTGTGGCTGCATCCTCGGTCGAGTAGACCTTCTCCGCCAAGCGCCCGCTGATCAGCGACTCAAAAGTGGCCGCCACCTGGATGATTTGGGCGCCCAGCGGCAGCTCCAGGCCTTGCAGCCCGTCGGGGAAGCCCTTGCCGTCGACCCGTTCATGCTGGGCACGGATGATCACGGCCGTCTGGCGCAGCCGGCCCAGAGGCATCAGTGCTGCTTGTGCATGTTGCGGGTGCAGCTTGTATTGCTCGAACTCGTCGCCTGTCATCAGCGACACGGTCTTTTGCAAAAGATGGTCGGGCAGGCCGATCTTGCCGACCTCATGCAGCAGACCGGCGTTGTAGATGTCGGTCACTTCGACGGCGCTCAGATCCATTTGCTCGGCCATGCGCCGGGCCAGCGTGGCCACCCGGTGGCCATGGCCGGCGACGCTGCCATCGCGCAGCTCCAGCAGGCCGGCAAACACGCTGATCGAGAGCGCGAAGTTTTCTTCCAATTGCAGATTGGCCGCGTTCAGCTGCTGGTTGGCTTTTTCCATCTGCGCATTGGCGGCGCCGAGCTGCACATTGGCGTCGGCCAGTTGGCCGTTGGATGCTTCGAGCTCCTGCGTGCGTGCCTTGACGCGCAGCTCCAACTCTTCATTGACGCCGTGCAGCTGTTGATTGGCGGTTTGCAACTGGCCATTGACCTCTTGCAGCTGGGTATTGGCCTCGTTCAGCTGGCCGTTGACCGATTGCAGCTGCAGGTTTTGTTCCTGGGTCAGCTGGACCAATTGGCGGTTTTCACGCTCCAGCCGGCTGCGGGTCAGGCCGTCGCTGACCGACAGCAAGATGTCCTGATCGTCCCAGGGCTTGGCGATATAGCGGTGGATCTCTCCGCGGTTGATGGCACCTATGGTGGAGCTGATGTCGGCATAGCCGGTCAGCATCACCCGCACGACTGCCGGCCAGCGTTGGCGCACCTGTTCCAGAAACTGCACGCCGTCCATCTCGGGCATGCGCATATCCGACACGACCAGATCGACCGACTCCAGCTCCAGCAGCGCCAAGCCGGCCGCCCCGCCTTCGGCCATCAAGACCTTGTAGCCTTGCGGGCGAAACAGGCGCCGCAAGGCGCTCAGGATGGAGGGTTCATCGTCGACGAACAAGATCGTGGCAATGGCGGCAGCTGGCGCAACTGCTGCTGTGGCGTCTGCTGCGGGCTCCGAGACGGTGGCAAGTTCTTCGCTCATGGCCTGTGGCTCCTTGACCGGCAGCGGCGTCAACGAACGCCGCCGGGCCGACCGCAATGCTGGACTCTAGCTTGATCGCATTTGCTTGCAAGTGCGCAAGTGCAGCACATGGGCTGCGTGAGCAAACGCACGACATCGGCAAGAAAAACATCGCGCCAACCGTCGCCAACCCTCGCAAAGCGGCCTTGCCTGCGAATCAGGGGCGGCTAGCTTGCTTGAGAGCCGGTCGCTGCGCCACCTCACCGTTTGCGCCCATGCCCAGCAAAAGCTCGCCCGCTTCCTGGCGCGCCGGTTGCACGCGCTGCAGCTTCCTCAAGAGCTGCTGCGCCTTGACAGGGTCGCTGCCGGCCATTGCCTGGGCCATGCGCAACAGCGGGTCATAGGCTGGGCGGAAGTCCGGGCTGAGCTGCAAGACTTTGAACAAGGGCTGCTCAACCTGAGCCAGCATCGCGCGCAGATCGCTGCTGGGCTGAATATGGCGCCCGGCCTCGATGAACTGACGGCGCGCCTGCCAATAGGCGCTCAGGCGGGCGGTGCTGTCGCTGTCGGTGTCGGTGTCGGAGCCCTTGTGGGCGCTCAGCAAGTCTGCGGGTTCAATGCTCAGAGCCGACAGCAGGTCCAGCAGCCGCTCCCGCGGCGCCGAGTCGGGCGCGTAGGTGATGCGCGGCGCCAAGTGCGCGACGACCGGATGGTCGTCGGTATTGGCCGCCACATCGCCCGCAAAGGCTTTCAGGGCCGCCGGCCCGGCGACAAAGCTGCCCAAGAGTGCAAATTCGTCCTCGATGCCGAATTGCGCCGGTGGCCGCTTGAAGGCGGCCGCGTCCAGCCGCGCACGCGCCGCCGCCAGGCTGGTGAAGCCGCCGGTGCCATCAGTTTGGCGGCCAATCAAGCCGAGCACCGGTGTCTCCAGGCTGTTGTTGGCCAGGATGGCGCTCGCTGCGGGGTTGGCGATCAAAAAGGCCTGCACGATGCTGCGCAGGCTCGCCAGGTCCAGCTGATGCAGCGGCAGCCATTGGCAGAACAGGCCGCCAGGGGCCAGCCTTGCACGCACCGCCTGAAAATGCTCGACCGTGTAGAGCGAGCCCGAGCCGCTGCGCGCCGGGTGGAAGTTGTCCGAGATGATGACGTCATAGTGCGTCGCTGCGGCTCTGACATAACGCCGTGCATCGGCGGCAATGAGTTGCAGATTGGCCTGTGGCTGGCCCTCGTTGAGGGTTTGGGTGAAATGTCCCGATGCGCTGATCACCTCGGGCAGCAGTTCCACCGCATCGACACGCAGCGTCGGGTCTTGCGCGGCCGATGCGGCCGTCATGCCTGTCCCTAAGCCCAGGAACAAGGACTGCTTGGGGGCAGGGTGCAGCAAGAGTGGCAGCAAGGCTTGGCGGGCATCGAACCAGAGGCTGGAGCTGCTGCCTTCTTGCTGGCGGTTGTTGATGCGCAGGCGTGATACGCCCTGCGCGTCTTCGACCACGCTGACGGCGGCCATCGCGCCCTCTTGGTAGCTGACGATGCGCCCGCCTTCGGGCACCTCGATAAAGGCCAGCGGCGGCGTCAGCAGCGCCAGCGCCAAGCAGGCGGCTGCGGGCATCAGCGTGATCGGGCGCAGCCAAGCCTTGCTTTGAATCAGCGCCAGATAGCCCAGCGGAATCAATAGCAAGGCCCACTTGATGCCCAGCAGCGGCGTCAGCAGCACGCCGAACAAGAGCGGAGCAAGCGCGGCGCCCAAGGTGTTGAAACCAATCGCGCGGCCGAAGCTCAAGCCCGCCTGGGCGGCTTGCGCGCAGAGTTGGCTGAACAGCGCACCCATCACCAGCGTCGGCAAGGCAAACGCGGCCACGGCCAAGGCGGCTTCGACGGCCATCGCCGCCGCCATGCCGGGCCCAAAGGCGCTCAGCAGCATGGCGCGCAGCCCTTCGGCCGCCCACAGGCTGGCGGCGCCCAAGAGGCAGGCCAGCGCCAGGGCCGCGAGCAAGCGATCGGTGAGCCCTGCGCCGCTTCCTTCGGGGCGCAGTCGGCGCTGCCACATCTGCCAGAGCACTGCCCCTGCTGCGGTGCCGATCAGGTAAACCGCCAGCAGCATGGCAAAGGTATAGACCGTGTCCTCGGTAACCTGGCTGAGCAAGCGCACCACCATCACTTCATAGCCTATGCCCAGCAGGCCGGTCAGGGCTAGGCGCATCAGCAGGGAGCCTTGACCGGCCGGTGAGTCGTTTGATGCAAGGTCGGCGCGGGCCAATGCGGGGCCGCGCAGCAGCAGCATGGCGCCGGCCGCGCACAGCAGATTGAGCAAGACGCACAAAACGGCCGTGCTGCTTAAGCCCAGCGTGGGAATGAGCCAGAAGGCGCTGGCCAGCACGCCCAAGACAGCGCCGGCCGTGTTGCTGGCATAGAGCGTGGCGATCGACCTGCCGGCGCTGCGCCACTGCGCCATCACGCGCTCCAGCGCCGGCAAGGTGGCCCCCATGGCGACGGTGGCCGGCAGCAGCAAGATGAAGCTGCCAGCGAAGGCGATCGTCCATTGCCAGGCCGGGCTGGGCCGCGCGCCGGTCAGCGTCAGCAGCGCGGCGCTGGCCGGCGCCATCAGTAGGATCAGCGCGACGCCCCAAGCGGCGATGATCAGCTCCATCGCCGCATACCAGCGCAGTGGATGGAGCGAGCGTTCGATGCGGGCACCCAGCCCTAAGGCGCCCAGCGATAAGCCCCCAAAAAACGCCGCGATCACCGCCAGCACGGCAGCCGATTCATGGCCCAGCCAGAGCCCGGCCTGCTGCGTCCAGACGATTTGGTAGCCCAGGCCCGCAAAGCCCGAGGCCAGCATCAGGGCCAGGGCGGCGCCTTCACCTCGTTTGATCGCCCTCATTTCAGCCGCTGAAGCTGACTTGATAGCCCCAGGAATCGAGCCTGGCGGGAATCGCATTGAAGGCCAGAGTGATGCGTCGCTCGCCTTCGTTAGGCGGCACCGCATGCATCAGATAGCTGGGGAACAGCACCAGATCACCGGCCGCCGGATTGGGGCTGATCCACTTCTCGGCATTGAAAGGCCCGGTGGTGACGCCGGCATGGTCGTTCTTGAAGGAAAAATCGGTGCCGCCCGGCGACTTCATGAAGACGGTGCGTGAGGACTCGTGCGTCGGCGTCAGATAGACCACGCCGGAGATAAAGCTGTTGGCATGGTTGTGCATGGCCTGGCGACCGCCCTGGTCCAGCACATTGACCCACATTTCCTTCAGCGACCAGCCCATTTGCTCGCCGAACATCAGTGCGCCGAATTCGCTCAATTTGGGCGTTATCAAGGCAGCCGCGTCGACCAGCAAGGGGCTTTCGCTGGGCTTGAGCATGCGGGTGTGGGAGAGATTCGTGGAGGCATTGTTTTCTTGCTGCGCTTGCTGGCTGAAATGCTGGACCAAGGCGTTCACCAAGGCGGGCGGCAAGGCGCCCGGCGCGCGCAAAAAAGGCGTGGGGAAAAGGGGGATGATTTCGGAGCTGGACATGGTCGGAGGTCAAAGGGATCAGGCAGCAAGGGTCAGACGGCAAAGGATCATGCAAAGATCGTGGTGATGCGCAGCAAAGACCAATAAGCAGCCATGGCGCCTATCATGTACAGCAGCACGGTTCGCGCTTTGGCGGCCCAAGCCCAGCGAGCCGTCAGGCGCCACAAAACATAGGCCGCAGCGACCGTCATCAACTGCCCGATCTCAACGCCGAGATTGAACGTTAGCAGCGCGATGAGCAAATGCTGGTCGGGCAGGCCGATTTCTTTCAGTGCGCCGGCAAAACCCAGGCCGTGCACCAGGCCGAACAAAAAGGCCACCAGCGCCGGCCAGCGCCGCGCAATCGTCTGGCGCGAGTGCAAGGCCTCGGCCGCGACCAGCACGATGGACAGCGCAATCGCCGCTTCCACCGGCGGCGGGCGCAATACCAGCCAACCTACGGCGCTGCTGGCCAAGGTCAGGCTGTGGGCGAGCGTGAAGGCGCTGATGGTCCAGATCAGGCGGCGATTGAAGCCCACCAACATCAGCATGGCGATCACGAACAGCAGGTGATCGATGCCGGCCAGGATGTGTTCAACACCCAGCAAGGTGTAGGCACGGGCGATCTCGCCCATGCCGCGTTGGTCATCGGCCGAGCCGAAGAGCTGCACGCTGGGTTGGCCGGCGGTCAGGGTGTAGACGCGGGTCTGGCCATCGAGCCAGAAGACCTTGACCATTACCGCCGAATAGGCCTGACCCACACCGTCCATCGCCATGCGCCCGCTCAAGCCGGCGGCGCCGCAGTGCAGCACATTGCTCTCGACCTGGCAGGCCTCGGGCCAGACCGGCTGCAAGACATCGGCCGGGGCGCGCTTCTCGCTGGCCGTCCATTGCCAGAAGAACTCGCCGCGCGCCATCTCGCGCAGCTGCATCTCGGCCATGCTCATTTCATGCGCTTGAGCCGCGCCCGGCAACAAGGCCAGAAGTGCCGAGAGGGCCAAAAGTGCTGGGAGCGCCAGGCCGCCCAGCAGCAGCTTGCACAGGCGCTGCATCATGGCTTGCTGGCCTCGAATTTGACTTTGTACTTCTGCGTCAGCGCGCGCACCGCAGCGCTGCGCTGTTCGGACAGGGTGGCGTCGGTCCAGTCTTGCTGTATGACCGTGCGCAGCGCCTCGAATGCGGCGGGCTGGGGCTTGCTGAGCGCGTCGAGTCGCATCGCGCGCCAGCCATCGCGGGTTTGCAGCGCATGCCATTCACCCGGCGCGATGGCCGCAAAGGTCTTGGCGAAGTCCGCGCCGTAGCTCTGCTCCAGATTGCTTTGTGGCCGGCCTTTGAAGACGCGCAGGCCGGCTTTTGCATCGCCCGCTGCGCCGGCATTCAATTCAGCGACGAAAGCCCGCACGGTGGCCTCTGAGTTGTCGCCCGCGAGCGCGGCTTCCTGGAAGTCAAAGCGGGCCGGCTCGTCGTATTTGACGCGGTTCTTTTCGAACCAGTCGCGCAAGACCTGCTCGGACACCGGTGGCAGCTTGGTGTTGGCGTCCACCACGCTGAGTGCTTTGAAGATCACCCGCTCGCGGATGGCCGTATCGCCGCGGTCGACCTGCAGCGCCAGGCCTTCACGGTAGAGCACTTCGTTGTCCAGCCAGACCTGGCGCAGCGCCTTGAGCTCCTCGGCATTGGGTTCGCGTCCGCGCGCTGCGCTGAAAATTTGTTTGGCCTCGGCATCGACCTCGGCTCCGACAACGATGTTGCGCGGGTCATCGGCGCGGCCGACCAAATAGTGGTCGGCTGCAAACAACAGGGCGCCCAACAGCAGGAAATGCAGCAGGGGCTCGCGCAGCCATGCCGAGCGAGCTTGGCCGGCTGAGCTGTTCGCAAGGCTGGCGAGCGATGGGGTGGTTTGTGATGTGGACATGGGGGTCAAAGTTTGGCTCAGCGTGCGGGAGGATGAGCCGTTTGGCAGCAAATCCAAAGATCTTATGACGTCAGCATGTCAGGATGAAGACGATGCCTTGTGGCTTCGCTGCGCCCTGAGCCAAGTAAAAAGGGCGCCATGCCTTGCCGCATGGCGCCCTTCAAGCGAGGCTTGTCAGTAATGGATTACTTGACGCCGGCCACCACGGTGGAGCCGTTCACTTGCACATAGATCGGGTTGCTGTAGAACCACAGATCGGACCAAGCGGCGACGTCATAGGACACGGCCTTCTGGCCGGCGATGGGCGAGGCGCCAGTGGCCGTGGCCAGGTGATCCGGGCAACCGTCGAACTGGTTGCCTGCGCTGTGCGCTGTCTTGCAAGCGATGGTCAGGCGGCTAGTGTCGCCGGCGTTGGTGTAAACGTCAGCCAGCGGGTTGCCATTGGCGTCGGTTTCAAAAGGCACGCCGGCCGGCAGATTGCTGCCGCGCAGACGCACATACTGGGATGCCGAGACTGCGGGGATGCGGTAAGTCATCTTCAGGAACTTGCTGTTGTCGACGCCCGAGGCGAAGGCCACCCAAGGCGTAGCGCCAGCGCCATTGAAGGTCTTGATCACTGCGGCGCTGGTGTTCTTGGCGGCAGCAGGCACCACGGACAGGTCGGCAGTCGTGCCGTCGGCCTTCAACCAATTGGTGTTGCGCGGCCATTCGCCAGCGTAATCGGCAGCACCAGGCGTCTTGTAGCCAGTCACCAGGCCACGTACTAGGTCGATGTGATCCAGCACCGGCTTGTTCAAGGGCTGGCTGACGCCGATCTGCGCCAATGAGGGGTTAGGGAAGCTGTAAGGCGAGTAGTTTTCGCCTTCTGGATCACGCACCACCACCGACACAATGATTTCGGCGCCAGGGCGAACCACCAGCTTTTCGCCCATGGTGGCGCAGCCGCTGGCATCAACGTCCTTGTTATTGGTTGCTGCGGCCACGGCCAGTGCTTCCACCGCTGCATTGCTGCGTGCGGCAGGGCCGGCGTAGGAGGCGCAGGCCACGAAGGCCAGGCGGTCGATCAGCTGGCCGCTGGATGCAAAGTTGTTGCCGCTGCGCAAGCCGTCAACAATCGTTTGTGGACGCAGCTTGTCGGCGCCGTTGCGCACCAGGGTGTAGTTGCGCTGATATTCGCCGGGGTAGAAGTCTTGCGTCGAGCGGCGGTCATCCGGGCCGAAGACGCCGCGGTTATGCCAGTCGGACGAAGCGAAGAACCAGAAGTTGCGGCCTTCGCCCAGCAAGGCGTCCCACACGCCGCCGACTTGAGCGCCGTAGACGCCGGTGCCGCCGTAGGTGGTACCGCCAACCGAGTCAACCAGCTGGCCGCCGAAGTTGTTGCGCTTGACTTGGTACTCACCGCGGTTGGACGAAGCGCCGTGGCCTGGCTGGGTCTCAAAGCCGAAGGCGATAGCCGGGCCGGCATTGTTGAAGTTGCGCAGATGCTCGACGTTGAAGCCTTGGTTGCCGTCGGCGTAGAAGGGGCCGGCGCGCTCCAAGTGGGCAGGTACATAGTAGCTGCCGTTGGCGTGGTTCTGGGCCATCCACTTGATGGCTTCCACGGTCTTCAGGTGACCCTTGGTGCCGTTGCCGGTGCCGCCGGCGGGCATCAGCTTTTGGGCTGTGGCGTTCCAGCTGAGGTCGCCGGAGCTGTTGCTGCCTCCAACCGAGCAATTCCAGTTGTTGCCGATGGCCGAGCTGGTCACATTGCCGCGGCTCTTGTCGGTGTCATTGCGGTCAAAGCAATACGACCATTGCGACAGCGCGTTGGCATTGCCCAAGGCGGTGTAGCCTGGTGTTGTTGGCATGGTGGCGCTATCCAGCGAGGCTGGCATCTGGCCGGTGATGATGCTCATCGAGGCGTGCTCATGGCCGGCCACAACCGACTCCATGCCGATGAACAAGGGCAGGCCTTTGGAAGTTGCCAGGTACTCGATCAGCGGGTACTGGAACTCCTGAATCGACTGCCAGCGCCACATATTGCCGTTGCCGGTTGGGCCGCCGTTATCGCCCTTAATCGCGGCCTTGCCGATGCTATTGGCCCAGGTCGTTGACGGACCCGTGTCGGCAACGTATGGGTAGGCCGGTGTGCTCAATGTTGCATCTTCGACCAATGTGCAGTTGCGGTTGCCGTTGCCGCCATGGCCGGCTTGCACAAACCAGTCCAGGCCCCAAGGCGTGTTGCCGCCATTGCCGGCTTTGTCGGTGACCTTCTTGACCAGCTTCTGCATCGAGATCGAGCCGTCCGAGCAGGTGGTGTGGTTGTGGAAGTCACCTGCGACATATTGACCGGCCGCTTTGCCGGCGGGGGCGGCAGTGACAGCGCTGGCAGTGCTAGGAACGATGGCGATGGCCGCGAGCGCCGCGAGGGCGAGCTGGCTCTTGCTGAAACCGAATTTCATGGATGCAACTCCTGATTGTTCTGAGGGAGGGGTGGAGGGAAGGGCGGGGTAAAAGCCTGTCAAGGATCTGCCGGTGTTTTTTGGCAGGGCGACAGCATGCGGCGCGATCGTAGGCAGCGCAGGTGACCTGGGCGTGACGGTTTGCCCGTGCCTGATGGCCTACGGTGAATGTTTAGCTTTCGTAGTCGACGCTGAGGTCGGCTTCGATGCGACCACCTTTTTCGAACACCAGGGTCAAGGGGTAGCTGCGTCCTAGCTCGAGCGGATGCTTCAGGCCGGTCAAGCGGATGAAGGTGCCGGTTTCGCTGAGCAGGGTTTCCTGGCCGGCCGGGATCAAGAAATTCAATTCCCGCTTGCTGGCACCGACACCGACACCGCCCAGCTCAGCCCCGGCCGCGACCGGCGTTTCGAGGTGGATCAGGCGATCGTCGTCGGTGACCTCATCGAACTTCATGCTGACGATAGCGGTCGTCGCGTTCGCGGCGGAGACGCGGGTCCAAGGGTGGGTGACGCGCAAGGTGGTGCAGAAAAACTCGCAGGCACGCGCCGATGGCAAGCAGGCGACGAGGCCGCTGACCATCAGGCCTCGCAACAAAAAGCGGCGATCAAAATGCTGAGTCATCGGGGGAGGCCTGTGGGTATGGGACGAGAAGCGCAGAGCGTAAGGTTGTCATATGAAGCGGCGATGACAGTGTTGCTCTGGGCCTTGCTAGCCGCACGCATTGCCTGATCCGAATGGCGGCCGCAAGAGGGGCGGCGTGGTCACACTGTTGTCGTGTTGCGTGCATAGACTGGCGGCGCAATGTGGCTATGTTGGCCACTCACTGTCTGTCTCTCCCTCCCTTCCTCCCCAACTTGGATCATCCCCATGAAGCTTTCTCGCCTGGCCGTTCTGGCCCTGTTTGCAGCCGCCCCAGCCTTCGCAGGCGCCACGAGCTTCGTGGTCGACTTTGAAAAGAGCTGGGACTACGGTGTCTCTGTCGATGGTTTCTACAGCGGTGGCAAGGCCTCCGATGCCACCACCGGCGACAATTTGGGTGTCGAGTTTTTCGGCATGATGGGCTTGTCCAATGACGGCAACTTCACTTACTACAGTGGTGCACCGTCGTCCGATGGTATCGCCCAGGCCATCGACACTGATGCCAACGGTGCCCACACCAACTCCTATATGAACGTCGCCGCCGGCGTTCAGAACGGTCTGTCTTTGTTCTACGCCAGCTATGTTGACGTGAGCGGCGCCGTCAAGGCCTATTCCGGCTTGAATGGCACCGGCGACTTGCTCGGTACCTTCAAGTTGGACAAGACGGCAAACGCCGGCTTCGACAGCTGGAAGCAAGTGACCTTGAAGTTCAGCGGCACCGCCAAGTCTTTCGATCTGACCGGCAGCGCCGGCCAGGGCATCGGCTTTGACAATTTCGCCAGCGTCTCGGCCGTGCCAGAAGCCAGCACCTCGCTGATGATGTTGGCCGGCGGCTTCGCGCTGTTGGGCCTGACACGCCGCCGCCGCGGCTGATCAATACAGCGGCAGCCCATAGTGGCTGTCAGATGGCAAGGCGGTCGCCCGGTTCCTCGGTGCGGCCGCCTTTTTGCGTTGCTTGTACCGATTGCGGCAAGCTGAACTGGACCTTTTGAAACAAAGCCCGGTATTGCTCCTCGGGCTCGTGGCCGGTCAGCGGGTCGCGGTTGGCGGCAAAGGCTTCATCCAGGTCGGCCCAGTCCTCGGCACTCAGCATCTTGAGCGCCAGCGGCAGGATCTCGCGCTCTTCGATCTGCATATGGTTCAAATAGGCGCGGATATAGCGCTCGGTCATTTGCTCGAAGGGCGCCCGGCGCGGCTCCCCCATCATTTCGAAGGCGAGCAGCGCATGTTCCAAATCACGAATCGCGCGTTCGCCGCGCAAATGCTCCTCGTCCAACCTGTCCAGTACCCCGCGAATCTCCGGCGCGCGGGCGCGCAGTTTGGGGAACAAGAGCTCGGTCTCTTTCGGGTGATGCAGCTTCGCCGGGAATTCGTCGATGTAAAAAAGCATCGCCCGCAGGGTCGCGAAGTCGCTGGCCGTGGGCAGGGTTTGCCGGTGGCGCCAGTCGGCCAGCAGCAGCGGTACCGAACGCAGCATCTCGCCCAAGGCCAGATGTTCATCCTGAATAACCTTGATCGTCAGCGGCTTCGTCGTCATGCTTGTCTCCAGCGCTATCCGCGCCATTTGGCGCTTTGTCTGCTGCGAATATTTCGCGGCAGCTTGTCACGAATTGCGCCTCCGGGCTTGCTCTGGATCAATGGTTTTAGACGGGCTGTGATTTAGTCTTGCGGCCTTCAAGCGAGCGGCGCGCGCCGGCCTAGTAAAATCCCGGGTTACCCCTCCTCGAAACTCCAGCTCCTCAAGCTCCTCAAGCCATGGCAACTACCGCTGCAAGCAACCCCACTTTGATGGCCAACGCCATTCGCGCACTGGCCATGGACGCCGTGCAGCAAGCCAATTCCGGCCACCCCGGCGCGCCCATGGGCATGGCCGATATCGCCGTCGCGCTGTGGAACCGCCATCTGCGCCACAACCCAACGAACCCTCAATGGGCCGACCGTGACCGCTTCGTGCTGTCCAACGGCCACGGCTCGATGCTGATCTATGCGCTGCTGCACTTGACCGGCTACGACCTGTCCATTGAAGAGCTGAAGAACTTCCGCCAGCTGCACAGCAAGACCCCCGGCCACCCCGAAGTCGGCATCACGCCCGGCGTCGAGACGACCACCGGCCCGCTGGGTCAGGGCATCACCAATGCGGTCGGCCTGGCGCTGGCCGAGAAGATGCTGGCCAAGGAATTCAACCGTGACAAGCATGCGGTGGTCGACCACCACACCTATGTTTTCATGGGCGACGGCTGCCTGATGGAAGGCATCAGCCACGAAGCTTGCTCGCTGGCCGGCGCCTGGAAGCTCAACAAGCTGATCGCCATCTATGACGACAACGGCATCTCGATCGACGGCCAGGTCGCACCCTGGTTTGCCGACAACACCGCCCAGCGTTTCGAGGCCTATGGCTGGAACGTGATCGGTCCGGTTGACGGCCATGACATCGACGCCGTCGACGCCGCGATTGCCCAGGCCAAGCTCAGCACCGACAAGCCGTCCCTGGTGATCGCCAAGACCCATATCGGCAAGGGCAGCCCTAACCGCGCCAACACGGCCAAGGCGCATGGCGAGCCGCTCGGTGGCGACGAGATCAAGCTGACCCGCGAGGCAATCGGCTGGGCGCATGCGCCTTTCGTGATCCCCAAGGAGGTCTACAGCGGCTGGGACGCCAAGGCCCAAGGCGCCAAGCTGCAAGCCGGCTGGGACAAGCGCTTTGCCGCTTACGCCAAGGCGCACCCTGCGCTGGCGGCCGAGTTCAAGCGTCGCATGGCCGGCGACTTGCCTGCCAACTTCGCGCAGACCGCCGTTGACGCGGTGATCGCCGCTCACACGCAAGCCGAAACCGTCGCCAGCCGCAAGGCCAGCCAGATCGCGCTCGAAGCCTTTACTGCCGCCGTGCCCGAAATGCTCGGCGGCTCGGCCGACCTGACCGGCTCGAATCTGACCAATACCAAGGCCGCGACCGCCTTCCGCCTGGAAGGCGACGGCAGCAGCAATGGCGGCCGCCACATCAATTACGGCGTGCGCGAATTCGGTATGGCCGCGATCATGAACGGCATCGCCCTGCATGGTGGCTACATCCCTTATGGCGGCACCTTCCTGACCTTCAGCGACTACAGCCGCAACGCCATTCGCATGGCCGCGCTGATGAAGCTGCGCGTTATTCACGTGTTCACGCATGACTCGATCGGCCTGGGCGAAGACGGCCCGACGCATCAGTCGATCGAACATGTGGCCAGCTTGCGATTGATCCCCGGTCTGGACGTCTGGCGCCCGGCCGACACGGCCGAAACAGCGGTCGCCTGGACCATGGCGCTGGGCAACGCCAGCCGCCCAAGCGTGCTGGCGCTGAGCCGCCAGAACCTGCCTTATGCGCCTAAGAAGGCGCTGGACGAAATCAGCAAGGGCGCTTATGTCTTGGCCGAGCCTGCTTCGGTCGGCATCAAGAGCAAAGCTCAAGCGGTGATCATCGCGACCGGCTCGGAAGTGCAGTTGGCCATGCGTGCGCAAGAGTTGTTGGCGCTGGACGGCATTGGCGTGCGCGTCGTGTCCATGCCTTCGACCAGCGTGTTCGACCGCCAAGACGTCAAGTACAAGAAGTCTGTGCTGCCCGAAGGTCTGCCGCGCGTGGCGGTGGAGATGGGCGTTAGCGATGGTTGGTGGAAATACGGCTGCGCGGCCGTCATCGGTATCGACACCTACGGCGAATCGGCCCCGGCACCGGTGCTGTTCAAGCATTTCGGCTTCACGCCGGAGAATGTCGCCGCCACCGTCAAGGTTGCGCTGGGCAAGAAGAAGTAATTGGGTGAATGACGAAGGGGTGCCCTCAGCACCCCTTTTTTCTGCGGTTTTGCAATTGTTTTTTTGGAGACTCTCAAATGACGATCAAGATTGGTATCAACGGCTTCGGCCGCATCGGCCGTATGGTGTTCCGCGCGGCCATCGCGAACTTCAAGGAAATTGAAGTTGTCGGCATCAACGACCTGCTGGAGCCCGACTATCTGGCTTACATGCTGAAGTACGACAGCGTGCACGGCAAGTTCGACGGCGAAGTCTCGGTCGACGGCCAGAACCTGATCGTCAACGGCAAGACCATCCGCCTGACGCAAGAGCGTGACCCGTCCGCGCTGAAGTGGAACGAAGTCGGCGCCGACATCGTGATCGAGGCGACCGGCCTCTTCCTCGACAAGGCTTCGGGCGAAAAGCATCTGGCAGCGGGCGCCAAGAAGGTGGTGTTCTCGGCACCGTCGAAAGACGACACGCCGATGTTCGTGTTCGGCGTCAATCACCAGACCTATGCCGGCCAAGCCATCATCTCCAACGCTTCGTGCACGACCAACTGCCTGGCACCTTTGGCCAAGGTCTTGAACGACAAATGGGGCATCAAGCGCGGCCTGATGACGACCGTGCACGCGGCCACCGCGACGCAAAAGACCGTCGACGGCCCGAGCAATAAAGACTGGCGCGGCGGCCGCGGCATTCTGGAAAACATCATTCCTTCGAGCACTGGCGCCGCCAAGGCCGTCGGCGTGGTGATCCCTGAGCTGAACAAGAAGTTGACCGGCATGAGCTTCCGCGTGCCAACCTCCGACGTGTCGGTGGTGGACTTGACGGTTGAGCTCAATAGCGAAGCCAGCTACAAGGAAATCTGCGCCGAGTTCAAGGCGCAATCTGAAGGCGCTCTGAAGGGCGTGCTGGGCTACACCGAAGAAAAAGTCGTGGCGACCGACTTCCGCGGCGACGCCCGCACCTCGATCTTCGACGCCGATGCCGGCATCGCGCTGGACAGCACCTTTGTCAAGCTGGTGGCCTGGTATGACAACGAGTGGGGCTACTCGAACAAGGTGCTCGAGATGGTGCGTGTGATCGCGAAGTAAAGCTAAAGCGTCGAGTCAATCTCGCGTCTTTCTTGTAAAGCCTTGCTTGGTCAACAAGCAAGGCTTTTTTATGTCCGGTTTGACACAAACTGAGGGGCGGCAATTGCCCTTCTTTACGCATGGGCCGCCAAGCCACCGTCTAAACTGCTTGGTCTTGCGCCGCGCGGACGGCGCCTCTCGTTTGGAGTTGTCCGGTCATGAAGTCCCCCATTCTTGCTCTTGCCATCTTGTCGTCGCTGCTGGTGGGTGGAGCGCAAAGCCTGCCCTCCGCGCTCGCGGCGAGCAGCGAGGCTGCGCCGGTCAAACTGGACAATGCCCGTGTCATCGTGCGCTTCAAGGCCGCTGCGCCCAGCGTGCGCGCCAAGATCATGTCGGCCAAGGAAGGCCGAATTTCGGCCCAAGACATTGCGCAAACCCGCGCCACCGCTTTAGGCATGCGCACCGGCGTCAACAAGGGCGTGGTGCGCCTGGGAGCCCATCGCAGCCTGGATGAGCGCACCCATGTGTTCACGGCCAAGGGCATAGACTCGGCCACCTTGGCCAAGCGCTTGGCGCAAGACAGCGAGGTCGAGATGGTGGTCGTTGATCAGCGCCGGCGGCACAGCGCGGTGGCGCCCAATGATCCGCTCTACGCCGGCTTTGGCGGCGTCGCGCCGACGGCAGGCAATGGCTCGGCCAATGGTCAGTGGTACTTGAAGGCGCCCAGCAGCGTGCCCGGTGAGGCGGTCTCCAGCATCAACGCTCCGGCCGCCTGGAACATCACGACCGGCAACAACTCCGTCGTGGTGGCTGTCCTGGATACCGGCGTGCGCAAGGATCACCCCGACTTGGCCGGCCAGTTCGTGGGCGGCTACGACATGATCAACAACGCGGCGACCGCAGGCGACGGCGACGCGGTGCGCGACAGCGACGCCTCCGACCCCGGCGACTATGTGACCCAGGCCGACATCAACAGCGGTGCGCTCGGTGCGGGCTGTGATGCCACCGACATCGGTAACAGCAGCTGGCATGGCACAAGAGTGGCCGGCTTGATCGCAGCGACCAGCAATAACGGCCTGGGCATCGCCGGCGTGGCCTGGGGTGTCAAGCTCTTGCCCGTGCGCGTGCTGGGTAAATGCGGCGGCTATGACTCCGACATCATGGCCGGGATGAAATGGGCGGCCGGCATCGCGGTGTCAGGCTTGCCGACCAATCCGAACCCGGCCAAGGTCTTGAACCTGAGTCTGGGTGGCACGGGCAGCTGTGACACGAGCGGCACCGGAGGTCTGTACCGCGACACCATCAACCAAGTCATCGCCGCCGGCGCCACCATCGTCGTAGCGGCCGGCAACAGCGCGGGCTTGGCGGTTGGCTTGCCCGGCAATTGCCCGGGCGTGATTGCCGTCACCGGCCTGCGCCATGTCGGCAGCAAGGTCGGTTTTTCCAGCCTTGGGCCCGAGGTGTCCATTGCTGCGCCGGGCGGCAACTGCGTCAACCTGACCGGTGCTTGCTTGTTCCCCATGCTCAGCACCACCAATAGCGGCGCTACGAGCCCCGTTGCGGCCGACGCGGCCTATACGAACAACTCGGCCTCGGTAGGCACCAGTTTCTCGGCGCCGATTGTGTCCGGCACGGTGGCTTTGATGCTGTCGGCCAAGCCCGCGTTGAAGGCAAACGAGGTTCTGTCGATTTTGCAAAAGACAGCCCGCCCCTTTGTCGCCACCGGCGCCACGGCAGGAACCGCGCAATGTGCCGCGCCGACCTCATCCGAGCAGTTAGAGTGTTACTGCACCACCAGCACCTGTGGCGCCGGCATGCTGGATGCAGCGTCCGCGCTGGCCGCAGCTTCGGCCTTCAAGTCGGCCCAAACCATCAGCTTCAGCGCGCCGGCCGACCAGGTGCTGGGCGGTGGCGCTGTTGCCTTGGTGGGCAGTGCCAGCTCGGGCCTGGCGCTGGCCTTCGCCTCGGGCACGCCGGCGACCTGCACGGTCAGCGGCAGCACGGTGAGCTTGGTGGCGGTAGGCACCTGCACGGTGACGGCCACTCAGGCGGGTGACAGCAGTTATGAAGCGGCTGCACCGGTCTCACGCAGCTTTGCGATCGCGGCGGCCCCGGTGCCGGTGGCCGAAAGTGGTGGCGGCGGCGGTGGCGGGGCTTTCAGCGGCCTGTGGGTCGCGCTGCTGGGCTTCTCGACCTGGCTTTTGCGCCGTCCGAGCGCTGCGAATTCAAGGCGAACTGGCGGCGCCTGAGGCGGGCGCCGAAGCCGCAGCCGCAGCTGATGCAGCGCTTGCCGCGGTAGGCGCCGAACAAGCCCTGAAGCCCCCATGCAAGGCGGGCTCCTTAGCCAGGCCCAGCAGCTTGGCGGCCTGGCTGCTGTCAGCCTTGGGGACGATCAGCTTGTGGCGCTGCTGCGGTGCTTGCAGCTGCATCACCCGCAGGCCCTTCAACTGCCGCTGCGTCAAAGCATCGAGCGCGGCAAGAGCTGCCTTGTCGCTGGCGTGGCGGCTCAGCACCATGGTGGGCAGCTCTTCGGGCGGGCCACTCAGGTATTCAAAGCCGATTTTCATCTTCTTATAGGTTTCTTCCTTGCGAGCCTGGAAGTCCTTGGAGGGCAGGCGAATCGTCGCCAGCGCCCACACACCAGGCAGCTCGCTGGTCTGCGCCTGCCAGTCGCTGGCCGTCAAGCCGGCGCGCTGCAACACGGCCTGCGCCTCGGCCAGCGCGGCGTCGCCATTCAAGGGCCCTAACTCCAGGCAGCTGCGGGTCTGTAGCGCGGCTGCGGCCTGCGGGCTGAGCAGCGTGATGAGCTCGGGGTGCACCTGGGCGGAGATACGCTGAGGCTCACGGTCGCCGCTTGCCTTGATGCCTGTTGCGCCGTCCAGCCAGCCCCGGGTCCAGGCGAAAAACAGTCCGTTCAACACGATCAAGAGCAGGACCAGGGCGCGCAGCATCAGGGTCAGCCTTGTTGCTGCGGCGTTGCACAGTCGTGCGTGCCTGCGCTCAGGCGCACGCTGACTTCGCCGCCATTGATCGCTACGACGCCTTGGTGGGTCTGCAGCAGCAATTCGCCCTGCGCGCCGACGCCACGTGAGATGCCCTCGACCGCGCCTGCTGTCACGCATTGGCCCAGGGTCAGGTCGCGCTTGGCATAGCGCTCGGCCCAGCCCGCAAAGCCGTTTTGCTCAAAATCTTGCAGGCATTGCACCAGCGCCGGGGCGATCAAGGCCAGTGCAGCGGGGGCGGTGCAGCCCGGCTGCAGCTCATCCAACGCGGCAAAACCGGTGTTGAACTGCAGGCTGGGGGAGTCCTCGCTGTCCTTACCGGCGTTCAATTCCTTGATATTCAATCCCACGCCTATCACCGCCATGCGGCCTTCGCCGGCCGTCACGGTCTCGATCAAGATGCCGCCGAGCTTGCGGCCGTCGAGCCAGATATCGTTGGGCCATTTCAGGGTCAGGCGCGGGGCTGTGCTGCTGGCTTGGCTGGGCTCCAGCGCCTCGGCAATCGCGCAGCCCACGGCCAGCGACAAGCCCGACCAATCGGCGGGTGCGAGGTTCAAGGCCAGTGAAAACGTCAGCGAGCTGCCCGGCGCCGATAGCCAAGCCCGGCCCAAGCGCCCACGGCCATGGGTCTGATGCTCGGCCACCAGCAAGCAGGGCTGCATATCGTGGGCCCGCCGGCCATAGGGCTGGGGCTCGCCGCTGCGGGCTTCGCTCTTGATGCGGTCCAGCAGCGCGCTATTGGTTGATTCGGCACGCGCCAGCACCTCAATGCTGATGCCGGGCAATAGCGGCAGCAGGGCCTCGTAAAGACTCTCTGCATTCCAGTTTTGATAAGCGGGTGTCACGGCGGCATAACTCAACGTTTCGGCGCCAGCATGGTGCCACGGCATTCGGGGCTGCCACAGTAGCAGGCGAATTCTTTTTTCAGCTTGGCCGTGTAGCGCTCGTCAATCGTCAGGCCGTAGTCATAGAACAATTCTTCGCCGGGGCAGATGTCGCGCAGCGCCGTGATGAACACCCGGCCGTCTTCCTCATCGGCTTCGCAGTTAGGGTCGCAGGCGTGGTTGATCCAGCGCGAGCTGTTGCCGCCATGCAGCGCGTCGATGACGCGGCCGTCTTCGATGTGGAAGTAAAAAGTATGGTTGGGCTGGGCCGGGTCATGGGGGTGGCGGTCCATCGCTTCGTCCCAAGAAATACGCTCGCCGGTGTATTCAATCAGCCGCTCGCCGGCATTGAGGTGAACGAGCGCATAGACTCCGCGCCCATGGACGCCGGAATTTCGTACCTGAATGCGTCGGCCTGCTGGTTTGGCCGCTTTGTCGGTTTTGGCCGCTGGCGCCGGCTTGACAGTTTTTTTCGCTGTTGACGAGCTCATCGGCTTTTTAGGTACATTGAATTCATGGGTGTGCGCGCGTGTGGGTGCGTGCGTGCGTGTGTATGTGCGCGAGGCCGGATTGTAGGCAGGGTCTAGCTTGGTTTGCTGTGACCCCGATCATTGACGAAAAGAAAACATCATCATCATGAGCAAGACCCTGATCATTGCCGAGAAGCCCTCCGTGGCTCAAGACATCGTCCGCGCGCTGACTCCCAGCGCCGGCAAGTTCGAAAAGTTTGATGAATATTTCGAGAGTGACCAATATGTGGTCAGCTCCGCCGTCGGCCATTTGGTCGAAATCAAGGCGCCGGAGGAATTCGACGTTAAGCGCGGCAAATGGAGTTTTGCCAATCTGCCGGTGATACCGCCGCACTTCGATCTGAACCCGATCGACAAGGTCAAGGGCCGCCTGAACGCCCTGGTCAAGCTGATCCGCCGCAAGGACGTCACGCACTTGATCAACGCCTGTGACGCGGGCCGCGAGGGCGAGCTGATCTTCCGTCTGATCGTTCAATATGCCGGCACCGCCAAGGCGGCCATTGCCAAGCCGATCGAACGCCTGTGGTTGCAATCGATGACGCCGCAAGCGATTCGCGATGGTTTTGAGAAGCTCAAGAGTGACGCGCAGATGCTGCCGCTGGCCGACGCTGCGCGTTGCCGCTCCGAGGCCGACTGGCTGGTCGGCATCAACGGCACGCGGGCGATGACGGCCTTCAACTCGCGTGACGGCGGCTTTTTCCTGACCACCGTGGGCCGGGTGCAGACGCCGACCCTGTCCATCGTGGTCGAGCGCGAAGAAAAAATCCGCAAGCATGTCTCGCGCGACTATTGGGAAGTGCGCGCCAATTTCGACGCCGTTGCCGGTCAGTACGAGGGCAAGTGGTTTGACCCGGCCTGGAAGAAGGACGAGGACCTTGAGCGCCGCGCTGACCGCGTCTGGAACCGCGCCGACGCCGACGCCATCGCGATGGCGGCACTCGGCCAGCCGGCCAGCGTACGCGAGGAAAGCAAGCCCACGACCAGCAGTTGCGGCGGCCTCTATGACTTGACGACCTTGCAGCGCGAGGCCAATTCGCGCTTTGGCTTCTCGGCCAAGACAACGTTGAGCCTGGCCCAGGCCTTGTACGAAAAGCACAAGGTCCTGACCTACCCACGGACCGATTCGCGCTATCTGCCCGAGGACTATTTGGCCGTGGCCAAGCAGACCGCCGAGATGATCGCCAACGAGGACATGCCCGGCCCGCTGCGCGAGTTGTCTGTGCATGCCCGCAAGGCGCTCAAAGAAGGCTATATCAAGCCGACCAAGAAGGTCTTCGACAACGCCAAGGTCTCGGATCACTTCGCCATCATCCCGACGCTGCAAGCGCCCAAGAGTCTCAGCGATATCGAGGCCAAGCTTTACGACATGGTGGTCAAGCGCTTCTTGGGCGTGTTTTTCCCGTCGGCCGAATTCCTGGTCACGACGCGGATTTCTACCGTCAAGGCAGCGGGTAAGGAGCTGAACTTCCAGACCAATGGCAAGGTGCTGGTCAAGCCGGGCTGGCTGGCTGTCTACGGCAAAGAGGTGCAAGAGGACGACGCCAACTTGGTCGCGGTGGCGCCCGGCGAAGTGGTGCGCACCGAGTCCGTCGATGTGAAGAGTTTGCAGACCAAACCGCCGGCCCGCTACACGGAAGCGACGCTGTTGTCGGCGATGGAAGGCGCGGGCAAGCTGATCGACGACGAGGAGCTGCGCGCCGCGATGACCGAGAAGGGCCTGGGCACGCCAGCCACTCGCGCGGCGACTATCGAAGGCTTGATCATGGAGAAGTACATGCTGCGCGATGGCCGCGAGCTGGTGCCCACCGCCAAGTCCTTCCAGCTGATGACCTTGCTGCGCGGCCTTGATGTGCAAGAGTTGACCAAGCCCGAGCTGACCGGCAACTGGGAATTCCAGCTGGCCGAGATGGAAAAAGGCCGCTTGAACCGCGACACCTTCATGGCCGAGATCGCCGCGATGACCGAGCGCGTGGTGCAAAAAGCCAAGGAATATGACCGCGACACCATCCCGGGTGATTACGCGACCTTGAAGGCACCCTGCCCGAAGTGTGGCGGCGTCGTCAAGGAGAACTATCGTCGCTACACCTGCATCGGTGCGGAAGGCGCTGCCGAAGGCTGCGGCTTCTCGATCGGCAAGATTCCGGGTGGCCGCAGCTTCGAGTTACATGAGGTCGAGAAGTTCTTGACTGATAAGAAGATCGGCCCGCTGGAGGGCTTCCGATCCAAGGCCGGTTGGCCTTTCACCGCCGAGCTGGCGCTGGTCTATGACGACGAGATCCACAACTGGAAGCTCGAATTCGACTTCGGCGAAGACGCCAAGAAGGCCGAGGGCGACGGCGAGCCGGTTGACTTCAGCGCGCAGACTTCGCTGGGCGCCTGCCCCAAGTGCCAGGGCCATGTCTTCGAGCATGGGTCCAACTATGTCTGCGAGCACGCGGTCGGTGCGGCGGTGACCTGCGACTTCAAGAGCGGCAAGATCATCTTGCAGCAGCCGATTGAGGTGGCGCAGATGCAAAAGCTCTTGAGTGAGGGCAAGACCGCTTTGCTGGAGAACTTTGTCTCCAACAAGACGCGGCGCAAGTTCAAGGCCTTCCTGGCCTATGACAAAAAGGAAGGCAAGGTGATGTTCGAGTTTGAGCCGCGTGCGCTCAAGCCTGGCGCCAAGCCCTCGGCCAAACCTGCCGCCAAGACCGCCGCGCCAGCCAAGACGGTGGCCGCCAAGAAGGTTGCGGCCAAGAAGGCGCCGGCAAAGAAGGCCGCCGCGAAGAAAGTCGCCGTCAAGAAAGCTGCTTAGATAGATAGGCAGGCCGACAGACAAGCTGAACGCTGAGGAGCTGGAGCATGGGACGTAGCCCGGTAAGCATTGGAATTCAGACCCGCTTGATTGCCGGCATCGGCCTGGTGGCGAGCATTCTGGTGCTGGCGCTGGGTTGGTACTGGACGGTGGCCGAAGAGCGTGAGTTGTCGCTGGCGCTGATGCAGCGCGAGCAGCGTATGGCCGATCTGGTGGCGCGCAGTTTTGCCGCGCCGATCTGGAATCTGGACGGCACTGCGATCGAGAACCTGCTCGATGCGGTGATGGCCGACCCGGAGGTGCATGCGGTCGAGATGATCAGTTTGGGCGTCAACGCCGCGCCGCTGCGGCGCGAACGCAATCGGCCGGCCGTGCTGCCGCTGCGCCGCGAGTTTCCGGTGATGTATCAAAGCAGCCCGCATGCCGAGCCCACGCTGGTGGCCCAGGCGGTGCTGATCTCCACGAGTGAGCTGGTGCAGGCCCAGGTCATGCATACGCGGCGTTTTGTCGCCGGGCTGCTCGCTGCAACCCTGGCAGCGGTGATTGCGACCAGCTATTTGCTGATCAATCGCCTGGTGACGCGCCCGGTCAAGCGCCTAGGCGCGATGGCGCAGCGGGTGGCGGCGGGCGAGTTGGGGGCCAGCACCGAGGTTGAACACAGCGACGAGATCGGCGTGCTGACCCAGCAGTTCAACTCGATGAGCGAGCGCCTGCTGAGTTCATCGGTGGGCTTGCGCCAAAGCGAGGAGCGCTACCGCAGCCTGTTCGAGAACGCCACGGAGGGTATTTTTCAGGCCGACTCGAAAGGTCGTTTGCTGAGCCTGAACCGGGCGCTGGCCAAGATGCTGGGCTATGCCTCGCCACAAGATGCGCTCAAGTCGGGCCGCCGCCTGCGTGCCTTGGTGCAGGTGGAGGCCCTGGAGTACAAGCGCATTGCCCGAGCGCTGACCCGTTACCGCTTGCTTCAGCAGGTGCCCTTGTTGATCGCCAACCGTGAAGGCATGCAGCTCTGGGTTGAGCTCAGCGCGCATGTGGTGGCCTCGGCCGACGGCAGCGGCACCCGCATCGAGGGCATGGTCAGCGACATCAGTCAGCGCCGCCTGGCCGAGCAAGAGCTGACCCATCACCGTGACCATCTGGAAGAGCTGGTGACCGAGCGCACGCTTGAGCTGAGCCAGGCCAAGCATCGCGCCGAGGCCGCCAGCCAGGCCAAGAGCCGCTTTTTGGCCACCATGAGCCATGAGTTCCGCACGCCCTTGAACGCGATCCTGGGCTTTACCCAATTGCTGCAGATGGACGACAGCCTGAGCGCTGCGCAGCAGAGCAAGATCGCACAGGTGCGCGAGTCGGGCGAGCATTTGCTCAATCTGATCACGGACGTGCTCGACACGGCCAGCATCGAAGCCGGCAAGGTGCGGCTGCAGCCCAGCTCGGTTGACCTGCGCGCGCTCTTGGACATGGTGTGTGACAACGTGCGCCTGCGCATCGAGCAAAAGCATCTGCTGTTCAATATCGACCTGGGCCTGCAACTGCCCTCCAGAGTGATGGTGGACGGCCAGCGCCTGCGCCAGGTCTTGCTGAATCTGCTCTCGAATGCTCTGAAGTTCACCGACTCCGGCTCGGTCGGCCTCAGCGTGCGCCTGCTCAGCCTGCAAGAGGGTGTGGCGCGCTTGAACTTCGAGGTCCGCGATACCGGCATCGGCATTGCTGAGCATCAGCTCGGGCGCTTGTTCCAGCCTTTCGAGCAGGTGGTGGACGACGCACGCTGCCTGGGCGGCACCGGGCTGGGCCTGTCGATCAGCCAGCAGCTGATGCGCGAGATGGGCAGCGAAATCCATGTGCACAGCGAGTTTGGCGCGGGCAGCCGCTTTTCTTTCGAGCTCAGCCTGCACACGGTCTCGTGAATGAGTGACGAGCGCGCTCAGGCATGAGCAGCCTGGTGTTCTACAAGCTGCTGGCGATCTTTATCGCGGTGGCGATTGGCTGGTTTGTCGGCCGTATGCGCTGGCTGGGCGGCCCCACCGGCAGCGGCGCCGAGGCAAGCGACCCGGCCCGCGTGCTGTCCAATGTGGCCTTCTACATTTTTGTGCCAGCGCTGCTGTTTCGTACCACTGCGCGGCTCGATCTGGCGAGCCTGCCTTGGCTGACGCTGGCGGCTTTCTTCATGCCGGTCCTGCTGCTTTTGCTCTTGGTCTACGGCCTGCAGCGTTGGCGATCCAAGCTGAATGAGGCGCCTGCCAGCCCCAGCGTGCAGGCCATCACCGTGACCTTCGGCAACACCTTGCAAATCGGCGTGCCGCTGGCTGCCGGCATCTTCGGCGAGGCCGGCTTGGCGATTCACATCACCGTGATCAGCATGCATGCGTTGACGCTGCTGACCGTGTTGACGCTGTTGGTCGAGCTGGACCTGGCGCGTGCCCGACCCGAAAAGGGCGGCCTGGCCGGCACGCTGGCGCTGACGGTGCGTAATACCGTGATTCACCCGGTAGTGCTGCCGGTGTTGGCAGGTCTGGCCCTGAATGCAAGCGGCATTGCCTTGCCGGCCGTGCTGGATGAGGTCTTGCAGATGTTGGGCACGGCGGTGGTGCCGCTGTGCTTGACGCTGATCGGCATGTCGCTGGCCTATTACGGCTGGCCCAAGGCCTGGCGCGGCGTGCTGGGCCTGGCGGCGCTGAAGCTGCTGCTCTTGCCGGCCTTGGTCTTGCTGGTGGCGCATTGGGGCTTTGGTTTGAGCGGCATCCCCTTGTCGGTGATCGTGATGGCGGCGGCGCTGCCGACCGGCTCCAATGCGCTGATCTTCGCCCAGCGCTACCGCTGCCAGGAGGGCGAAACGACGGCGGCCATCGTCGCCTCGACGCTGCTCTTCGTCCTGACGGCGCCACTGTGGCTGGCGGTTTTGAGCGCCATCTGATCAAGCCCGAGTAGGAGGCAGGATGAGTCCCTCGTGCACGGCTATATGGGCCAGAGCGGCTTCAAAGCTGGCGCGCGCCTCGGCGGCCACGCAGCGCAAATAACGGTGTAGTTGTGCGTCGGCCGGGCTGCGGTCCTCGCACTCGGCGCTGTAGGCCTCAAAGTGAGTGAGTTGCAGCAGCAACTCGGCCACATGGCGTGGGCATTCGCAGGCGACGGTGGAGGACAGGCTGGCGAAATCGTTCAGCGCCGCATCATCCCAGCGCCGCGCCGGTATCTGGCTGCCGGCCTCTGGCAGCGGCTCGCGCGTTCCGTCGGGGCCAGCAGCTGCAAGGCCGCTCAAGCTGCCCGTCATGACATTCATTACGCCGCCCAGCCATTGCCCCAGCGTGCTGTCATTTTGCGGCTCGCGCAGCAGCGCCTTGCCGGCCCCGGCCAAGCCTTCGCAGTGGCTCTCGCTGGCAAAACGGTAGAGCAGCGCCATGGGCAAGCTCGCCAAGCTCGGCGCCGCCGCTTGCAGCTCGCTGGGCCAAGTCTCATGCAGCCTAGCCTGCTGCAGCAGCAAGAGATCTACCGGCTGGCCCGCCAAGGCGGCCTGTGCCTGCGCGGCGTCTTCAAACGGACCCAGCCATTGCACCGGCCGGCCCAGGCCGCGCAGCAAGGCGGGGGACTGCAGGCGGGCGGCCAGCGCCTTGCCGATGACTGCGACCCGCAAGCTGGGCCGCTTTGCTGCTGATGCGCGGCCATCAAGCCTAGCGCGAGCCGGCTGCTTGTCGGCCAGGGCGCCGGCATGCGTGGCGGCGACGTCTTGCAGCTGCTGCTGACTCAGCGCCGCCAAGCTGCCGATGGCGTGACCCAGATCGCTCAAGCGCTTCAACAAAGACAGGTGTTGGACATCGGCGGCCGTGTACAGGCGCTGCCCGCTGGCACTCAGCTCCACCTGCGTGAGTCGGTAGCGACGCTCCCACACCCGCAGCGTAGCCACTGGCATGCGCAGCATGCGGGCGACCGCGCCGCTGCGATACCTGACCGCTGCCTCCGGTGACTTGCTTGGCTTCATGCCCGCATTGTGCGTGAAGAGTGTTTGACGCCAATTAGCGGAGGTGATTAGTCGGGATTGAAAGATTTGACGATAGTTTGACTCGAAAGAGCCTATCCTGCGAAGCAGAGGCAAGGGTCCTCTGAATCACCCTCATTAGCCATCGCAAGGAGTAACCCCATGACTCAATTGATCCAACGCCGTGTTTTTCTGATGACCGTCGCCGCCTCCACCGCGGCCCTCGGCACCAGCGCCGCTTTCGCGCAGGCGATGGTGGACGAAAAAGACGCCCAAGCCGCAGCGCTGGGCTATGTGGCCGATGCCAAGCGCGTCGACGCGAAGAAGTTCCCCAAGTTCGCCGCAGGGCAAAACTGTGCGAGCTGCGCCTTGTATCAAGGCAAGGCCGGTGACAAGGCCGGTGGCTGCCCGCTGTTTGCAGGCAAGCAAGTGGCCGCAGCCGGTTGGTGCAGCGCCTGGGCCAAGAAGGCCTGATCAGCGCCGCGACGCTAGCGCCCTTGTTGCCGTGAACGCTGACTCTCAATCGTTTCGTGGCAACAAGGCGGCGCTGCCGTCCAAGCCCTGCCTGGGCTGCGCGCGCCCCATGACTTGGCGCAAGTGTTGGGCCAAGAACTGGGCCGAGGTCAAGTATTGCTCCGACGCCTGCCGCCGGGGCAAGGTTCCAAAGGGCAAGCAGGGCAGCAAGGCCCTGCATGGCTGAGCTGCGCACGCTGGTGCTGGTCCTGGGTGACCAGTTGGACCTGGACGCCGCCGCCTTCGACGGCTTCGATGCCGCGCAAGACGCGGTTTGGATGGCCGAGGTTGCGGACGAGTCCACGCACATCGCATCCGGCAAGCCGCGCATCACGATGTTTCTGGCAGCGATGCGGCATTGCGCCCTCGCCCTGCAAGAGCAGGGTCGCCCGCTGCATTACATGCGCTTGGAGGATCCCGGCAACGCCGGTAGTTTGGCCGCGCAACTGTTGGCCGATGTGGCCCGCCTGAAACCCAGCCGCTTGCTGATGACGGCGCCCGGAGATTGGCGCGTGCTGCAAGCGCTCAAGGCCGCCGCTCAAAGCTGCGGCTTGGCGCTGGAGATCCGCGAAGACCGGCATTTTTTCAGCAGCGTGCGCGAGTTTGCCGAGCATGCGCGCGGGCGCAAATCGCTGCGTATGGAGTTCTTCTACCGCGAGCAGCGCAAAAAGCACCAGATCCTGATGGACCCGGCGCAGGCCGGCTCGCCGCTGGGTGGGCAATGGAATTTTGACGCCGAGAACCGCGCCGCCTTCGGCGCCGAGGGGCCGGGGCTGTTGCCGACACGCAGCCGCTTCGAGCCCGATGAGATAACGCGTGAAGTGATCGCGCTGGTGGAGCGCCGCTTTGCCCATCACCCGGGCAGCTTGGCGAGTTTTGCCTGGCCGCTGACGCGTGCGCACGCGCTGCAAGCCTTGCAGGCCTTCATCAGCGAGCGCCTGCCGCTGTTTGGTCGCTATCAGGACGCGATCTGGCCCGGCGACCCCTGGCTGTATCACGCACACCTGTCGGCCGCGCTCAACCTCAAGCTCTTGAATCCACGCGAGGTGGCGGCGGCGGCGGTCGCCGCTTACGAGGCCGGTCAGGCGCCCTTGGCGAGTGTGGAGGGCTTTGTGCGGCAGATTTTGGGCTGGCGCGAATATGTGCGCGGCGTTTACTGGACGCAGATGCCGGGCTATCTGGAGCTCAATGCGTTGGGGGCCGAGCAAGAACTGCCGGCCTGGTACTGGACTGGCGCCACCGACATGGCTTGCTTGCGCGACGCCATCACGCAGACCTTGACGCAGGGCTATGCCAACCATATCCAGCGGCTGATGGTGACCGGCGGCTATGCGCTGATGCTGGGCGTCAGGCCGCAGGCCGTCCACGCTTGGTATTTGGCCATGTACGTGGATGCGGTGGAATGGGTGGAGTTGCCCAACACCCTGGGCATGAGCCAGTATGCCGACGGCGGTTTGATGGGCAGCAAGCCCTATATCGCCACCGGCAAATACATAGACCGCATGAGCCCGCATTGCAAAGGCTGTCGCTACGACCCGGCCCAGCGCACCGGCGACAAGGCATGCCCTTACACCACGCTTTACTGGGATTTTTTGATGCACCACGAGACGGCCATGGCCAATAACCCGCGCATGGCGCTGCAGGTCAAGAACCTCGCGCGCCTGAGCGCCGAAGAGCGTGCAACTGTACAAGCCCGGGCCGACGCGATTCGGCGCGGCGAAGTTGGAGCGCTCCCCAATGCCTTGGATTGAAGCCGACCTGGTGCTCGCTGGCGAGGTGTCAGCATGGTGAATCCAGTAACCACGAGCCCCACTGATAGGCCACTGACCGTGCTCTATGACGGCGCTTGCCCGCTGTGTCGACGCGAGATTGGGGTCTATCAGGGCTTACAAGCGAGTGAGCCTGTTTGCTTTGCCGATGTCAGCGATGCGGCCGCCATATTGCCGCCTGGCAGCACGCGTGAGCAACTGATGGCGCGCTTTCATGTGCAGGCCGCCGATGGCCGCTTGCTCAGCGGCGCGCAGGCGTTTCTGGCCTTGTGGGCCACGCTGCCGGGCTGGCGCTGGCTGGCCAAGCTGGGTCAGGTGCCAGGTCTTGCCTGGGTGATGGAGCGGGCGTATCGTGGTTTCCTGTATCTGCGACCGGCTCTGCAGCGGGTCGCCAGACGTTTTGACGCCGCCTCAGCAAGGGCAAACTTCAAGGAGGATTGAGCCATGAACGAAGACCCTCGCTGCTGCGGCAGTGGCACTTGCATCATCGATCCGGCGGGCCGCTGCTGGTGCGGCCAGCAATGGGATGGGCAGAAAATGAGCGCTGTGCCGGCCGTTCAGCCAGACCGGGCCGAGCCCATGGCGCTAGCCTCAGCTAAGGAACAAGCCCCATGAACTGGCTGAACAAGCTCCCCGGCTTCCAGCGCAGCCCGCCCGGCCTTGAATGGACGCTCTGGCAACACTTGCCCCGCATTCTCTGGGTCGGCACCGTGATCCCGGGTCTGCTGGCGCTGGCCTGCTGGTGGGCGGTGCCCGATCAGCTGACATCGGCCGCAGACCGCGATTTGTTGCTGACCAGCTACCGGTTGATGGGTTTGGTGATGCTGCACTGGACGCTGGTGCTGACGGTCGGCATCGGCTGCGTGCTGGTGATGGTGATGAAGGGCCCGGCCTATGTGGCCGACGCCTACCCGCCGCCGGAGCGCGAGGGCATCGACGACGAGCCGGGACGCGAGGCTTAGGGGCCTCCCAGCAGCTCACGCTCGCTATCGTCCTTCAGCCCCACGCCGCTCAAGCCCCGCCGCAAGGCTTCGCGCAGCAACCAGGCCAGACGCTGAGCCGCCAACTCGGGCACCAAGCCGGCCGGCCGGATATTGCTGACACAGTTGCGTTCAGCGTCACTGCGCCCGAGGGCCGGGCCAAAGGTCAGATAGGCGCCCAGGCTGTCGGGTGAGCTCAGACCAGGCCGCTCGCCCAGCAGTACCAACACCGCCCGGGCGCCCAAGACAGCGCCGATTTCATCACCCAAGGCCACGCGCGCCTGCGTGGCGATGAGCAGCGGGCCTATCCGCATTTGGCCGCCGAGCGCCTGTTTGAGTGGGCTCAACAGCCGCAGCGCATGCGTTTGGGTGGCGACGGCCGACAAACCGTCGCCCAGCACAATGACGAGATCGAGTGGCGCAGGCGCAGGCGCGGGCTCAAGCGGCAGCGAGCGCAGGCGCTCCAGGCTGGCCTCGTCAAGCCGGCGCCCCAGGTCGGGCCGGCGCAGGTAGATGTCGCGCCCCGCGGCCCGGCTTTGCACGCTCAGCCAGGCCCAGCCGGCGCCGCTCAAATCCGCGCCCAGCGCGGCCACATTCAGCGGCGTCAAGACGGCGTCGCGCGCCTGCGCATGGGCGGCGTTGAAGTCCAGCAGCTCGCGCGTCGGCAGGCTGGTGCCGGCACGGCCTATGCCGATACGGGCCGGGGTGTGGCGGCGCAGCGGCTCCCACGGGTCTTGTTGGACTTCGGTGCTCATCACAGGCCGCTAATTTTTGCAGTTAGCGCATCGGCCAAGAGCGGCTGCCCACCGGCCGGCAGCAAGGCGCCGCTGGCATCGGTGATGCCCATGCGCTGCAGCCAGGCCTCGAACTCGGGTGCGCGCTTGAGCCCCAATAGCTTGCGCACAAACAAGGCGTCATGGAAGGAGGTGCTTTGGTAGTTCAGCATCACGTCGTCGGCGCCCGGCACGCCCATCATGAAGGTCAAGCCCGCGCTGGCCAAGAGCACCAGCAGATTGTCCATATCGTCCTGATCGGCCTCGGCATGGTTGGTGTAGCAGATGTCGCAGCCCATGGGCAGGCCCAGCAGCTTGCCGCAGAAATGATCTTCCAGGCCGGCACGGATGATCTGCTTGCCGTCGAACAAATACTCCGGCCCTATGAAGCCGACCACGCTATTGACCAAGAGTGGTTGATAGCGCCGCGCGACGGCGTAGGCCCGCGCTTCAAGTGTTTGCTGGTCAACGCCGTGATGCGCGTTGGCCGACAGCGCGCTGCCTTGGCCGGTCTCGAAATACATCACGTTTTCATGGCCGCGCCGTAGCGACAGCGCCGCCGCATGGGCCTCGTCCAGCAGCGCCAGGTCGATGCCGAAGCTGCGATTCGCCGCCTCACTGCCGGCGATGGACTGGAACACCAGATCGACCGGCGCGCCTTGCTCAATCGCTTGCAAGGTGTTGCTCACATGCGTAAGCACGCAGCTTTGTGTGGGAATCTGGTGGCGCTGAATCAGCTCATCCAGCAGCTGCAAAAGGCGTGTTGTGGCCGCCACGCTGTCGCCCGCCGGGTTGATGCCGATGACGGCGTCGCCGGCGCCGTACATCAGACCATCCAGCATGCTGGCGACGATGCCGGCCGGGCTGTCGGTCGGGTGATTCGGTTGCAGGCGCACGGCCAAGTGGCCCGGCAGGCCCAAGGTCGAGCGAAAGCGGGTCAGCAGGCGGCAGCGGCTGGCCACCAGAATCAGGTCCTGGTTGCGCATCAGCTTGGCTGTAGCAGCGACCATCTCGGGCGTCAGGCCCGGCGCCAAGGCGCTCAGCGCGGCCGGCGTGGCCGCATCCGACAACAGCCAGTCGCGCAAAGCCCCCACGCTGAGATGTGCGACCGGCGCAAACGCGTCCGCGTCATGGCTGTCAATGATCAGGCGGCTGATTTGATCCGTCTCGTAAGGGATCACCAGCTGATGCAAGAACAGGCGCAGCGGCACTTCGGCCAGCGCTCGGCAAGCGGCCACGCGCTCTTGCGCACTCGCTGCCGCCAAGCCGGCCAGGCTGTCGCCCGAGCGGGCCGGCGAGGCCTTGGCCATCAGCTCGCGCAGATCGGCGAAGCCGTAGCTGAGCGCGCCGACCGTGGCTTGGAAACCCATCGCCTTGCTTTGATTTACCAGCCGCCGATATTCGGCATCGAGATCCAGGGCTCGGCCGCAGCCAGCGCCGGGCCGTCTTGCAGCAGCTCGACCGAGATCAGGTCGGGCGAGCGCACAAAAGCCATACGGCCGTCACGCGGCGGGCGCACGACGACGACGCCATGGTCGAGCAGGCGCTGGCAGGCGGCATAGATGTCGGGCACGGCAAAGGCCAGATGGCCGAAATTGCGCCCGCCTGTGTAGGCCTCGCTCTTGCCGTCGGCATCCGGCCAGTTATAGGTCAGCTCGACTTGCGGCTGGTATTTGCCGGCTTCATCACCGGGTGCCGCCAGATAGACCAAGGTGAAGCGGCCGGCCTCGTATTCGCTGCGGCGTACCTCGACCATGCCGAGCGCGTCGCGGTAGAACTTCATCGAGGCGTCGAGATCGGTCACACGGACCATGGTGTGTAGATATTTCATGGGGGGGTGATTTGCTGATAGTGGGAATTGAGCCGAATGTAGCGTTTTCTTTTGTCCTTTCAGTGGCGGGCTCTTTTTCATGCATGCCCAGCCGCAGCCCCGAGGCCGTGTAAATCCGCAGCGGCCTTGAGCCTTTGAAGAGGCCGCAAACAGCCCGGCTTTTCCTGCGAAAGAGCAGGTCTTTGCTGCGCGAGCATGTAATGCTGGCTAAAACTCTTTGGAGGCGGCCGAAGCAGGGTGCGCAGCCTCTAAACTAGTTGCCGCTGAGAAGCAGATTTTTGACAAGGTGCAAGCTTGACGATGCAATCCCCAGGACGCGGTGAATCACAAGCGCTGCCAGCGCAAGCAGGCACCGGGAGGGTGGCGGCGGGCAATGGCGTGGGGTGGGTCAAGCCGGGCTTGATTGCGCTCATCTTGTCGCTCGGCTTCGGTCTCTCCTATTGGTTGGCTGCATCCCAGCAAGCCCAGGCAGAGCGAGGCGCCGAGGCGCGATTTGAGCGCCTGTCAGAGCGTATCCAGCAAGAGGTCGAGCGTCGCTTGCGCCAGCCGCTCTATGGTCTGAAGGGCGCCCGGGGTGTTTTTGCGGCCAGCGACAGAGTTGAGCGCACTGAATTCAGGGCCTATGTCGAGTCGCGCCAAATGGCGACCGAGTTTCCCGGCGTGCGCGGTTTCGGCTTTATTGAACGGGTCATGCGCCCGCAACTCGATCAATTCGTGGCGGCGGCTCGGCGCGATGGCGCGCCCGACTTTGCGGTGCACAGCAATGGCCAAGAGGCCGATCTTTTTGTCATCAAATACATCGAGCCGCTTGCTCAAAATCGCCAAGCGCAGGGTTTTGATATCGGCCAGGAGGCTACTCGGCGCGAAGCCGCTGAGCGGGCCTTGCGCAGCGGAGCCGACACCTTGAGCGGGAAAATCTCGCTGGTGCAAGATGCCAAAAGCCGGCCGGGATTTCTGCTACTGGTGCCGATTTACGAACGCGGCAGCAATCCGCAAACAGTGGAGGAGCGCGAACGCGACTTGCTGGGCTTTGTCTACGCACCCATCGTCGCTGCGGAATTGTTTGCGAGTGTGACCGAGGTGGCCGACCACCTGCTTGACTTTGAATTGCTGGACAGCCCGCCCGACGAATCGCCCACGCTGGCCTTTCAGTCCAGCGGCGCTCAGTCGCCCTCGGACCTGAGCCGCCGATTCCAAGCGACACGGGTGCTGAGCTTTGCCGGGCGCAGCTTGACGATTGCTACGGGCAGCAATGCCGAGTTTGACCGCACGGCGGGCGCAAGTTCGGCTGCCTGGCTTGGCGCCACAGGTGCCGCCCTGAGCTTGGCTTTGGCCTTTGCGGCCTGGTTGCTGATTTCCGGGCGTGAGCGGGCCGAAGCCAAGGCCCTGGCCATGACCGCCGATCTTGAACGCTTGGCCCGCGTGGCGCGGGGCACCAGCAATGTGGTGATTGCCAGCGACGTGCAGGGTTGCATCACTTGGGTGAATGAAGGTTTCGCCCGTATCAGCGGCTACACCGAGGCGCAGGCCCTGGGGCGAAGGCCGGCCGAGCTGCTGGCCAGCGGGGAGCGGGATTCGCTCAGCCCGGCCGATCTGGCCGCCATGGCGATGAACCGCACGGGCCGCCGCAGCGAGTTCCAGCGCCGCCGCCCCGACGGTGAGCTGTACTGGGTCGAGGCCGATGTGCAGCCGGTGTTTGATGCCCAAGGTCAGCATTCCGGCTTTATCGAAATCAGCCTCGACATCACCGAGCGCAAGCGCAACCAGCAGGTGCTGGCCCTGGCCCTGGCCGAGAACAAGGCCTTGCTGGAGACCATTCACCAGCATGCGATCGTGTCGGTCACCGATGTGAGCGGCGTCATCATCGATGCCAATGCGGCCTTCAGCCGCATCAGCGGCTATTCGCGCGAAGAGCTTTTGGGCAGCCCGCACAGCATCGTCAATTCCGGCCAGCATGAGCCCGAGTTCTGGGATGCGCTGTGGTTCAGGATTTCATCCGGCCAGTCCTGGCACGGCGAGATTTGCAACCGCGCCAAAGATGGGCGCTTGTACTGGGTCGATAGCATCATTGCGCCCATGTTGGATGCCGAGGGCAAGGTTCAAAAATACTTCTCCATCCGCACCGACATCACCGCCGCCAAGCAGGCGACTCAGGCGCTGGCCGAGCAGCAAGAGAGCCTCAACCGCATCATCGAAGGCACCAACGCCGGCACCTGGGACTGGAACATCGTCACCGGCGAGCTGCGCCTCAACGAGCGCTGGGCCGAGATGCTGGGTTATGTCTTGGCCGACTTGGCGCCCATCAATGTCGATACCTGGGTGGACCATTGCCACCCCGACGACATGCCCAAGGCGCGCAATTTGTTGATGCGGCACTTCTTTGGCGAGACCAGTTTTTATGACTGCGAATTGCGCATGCGCCACCGCGACGGCCATTGGGTCTGGGTGCTGGCGCATGGCAAGCTGTACGCCCGCACGCCCGAGGGGCAGCCGCTCTGGATTGCCGGCACGCATATGGACATCAGTGCGGCCAAGGTGGCGGCCGACTTGCTGCAGCACAAGCAGTTGGTGCTAGACCGTGCCGAGCGCCTGGCCGGCCTCGGCGCTTGGGAGCTTGACCTCACGACCCAGGCGCTGAGTTGGTCCACACAGACCTACTGCTTGCATGACCTGGACCCCCACACGCACCAGGAGCCGATCACACAAGAGCATGCGCTGTCCTACTTCCCGGCGGCGGATCGCGCCCTCTTGCAAGAGGCGATGCGGCGCGCCGTCGAGGCCAGCGAGTCATGGGACTTGAATCTGCGCCTGCAAACAGCGCTGGGGCGCTTTTTATCGGTGCGCTCGGTCGGCGAGGCGGTGTTTGATGACGGCGGCGCGGTGCGCCTGGTCGGCACCTACCAAGACGTGACGCAGCAGCGCCAGCTGGAAGCCGAAACCAAGCGCAGCCATGCGGTGCTGCGCAGCGTGCTCGATAACCTTCCTTGCGCCTTGAGTGTGTTCGATGCCGACTTGAATATGCTCGCCCACAACCAGCAGTTTGTTGAGATGCTGGACTTCCCGGCCGCCTTGTTCTCCGGCCCCACGACCTCGTTCGAGAGCATCATCCGCTACAACGCCGAGCGCGGCGAATATGGCCGTGGCCTGGATGTCGAGTCCACCGTTTTGCAGATCATCGAGCGCGCCCGACACCCTAGCGTGCATCAGTTCGAGCGTCAGCGCCCCAATGGCATCACGCTGGAAGTGCGCGGCGCCCCGATGCCTGACGGCGGTTTCGTAACGACTTATTTCGACGTCAGTGACCGCAAGCGCATGGAGGATGCGCAGCGCCGCAGCAATGAGCTGCTCAGTATCGTGCTGGAGAGCCTGCCTTGCGGGCTGACCATGATCGATGCCGAGTTGAATCTGGCGATCTATAACCACCGTTATGCCGACCTGTACGGTCTCGAAGAAGACTTTTTGAAGGCCGCGCCGCTGACCGTGGAGCGGATAGCTCGTCTGATGTCCGAGCGGGGTGAGTATGGGCCCATCAGCACTGAGGCAGCAATCGAGCAGGCGAATGGACGAGCGATGGCTGCGATGGCGGCACCACATCAATGGGCAAGACGCAGGCCCAATGGCCTGAGCCTGGAGATGCGCAGCAACCCGGTGCCCAGCGGCGGCTTCGTCACGACTTATATGGACGTCGGCGAGCGTGACCGTGCCGAGGCCGAGGTACGTCGCGCCGAGGCTTTGCTGCGCGGCGCCATTGACGCAGTCAACGAGGCCTTTGTGCTCTACGGGCCGGACGACCGGCTGGTGTTCTGTAATGAAAAATACCGGCAGATGTATGCCGCCTCGGCCGATCTGATCGTGCCCGGCGCCAGCTTTGAGGAAATCATTCGCGGCGGCGCCGAACGTGGGCAATACAAAGAGGCGCAAGGCCGCATAGACGAATGGGTGGCCGAGCGTTTGGCGATCCATCGCAGCGGTGACTCGATGCTGGTGCAAAAGCTCGAGAACGGCCGCTGGGTGCGCGTGATCGAGCGCCAGATGGCGGACGGCCACACGGTGGGCTTCCGTATCGACATCACCGATCTGATGCTGGCCACCGAGGCGGCCGAAGATGCTTCGCGCTCCAAGAGCCAGTTCCTGGCCAATATGAGCCACGAGATCCGCACGCCGATGAATGCCATTCTTGGCATGCTCAAGCTGCTGCAGAAGACCGAGCTTGACACCCGCCAGCATGACTACGCCAGCAAGACCGAAGGTGCGGCGCGCTCGCTCCTGGGCTTGCTCAACGACATTCTGGACTTCTCCAAGGTCGAGGCCGGCAAGATGACGCTGGACGCCCAGCCCTTTGCGCTGGAGCAGCTGTTCCGCGATCTGTCGGTGATTTTGTCGGCCAACGTCGGGCCCAAACCGCTGGAGGTTTTGTTCGATATCGACCCCGCTTTGCCGCCGGTACTGAATGCCGATGCGATGCGCTTGCAGCAGGTCTTGATCAATCTGGGCGGCAACGCGATCAAGTTCACGCAGCGCGGCGAAGTGGTGCTGAGTGCTCGGCTCTTGGGCCGGGTGGGCAGCGAGGTTGAAATCGAGTTTGCGGTGCGCGACTCCGGCATTGGCATCGCCCCCGAACACCAGGCGAAGATTTTTTCAGGCTTCACGCAGGCCGAGGCCTCGACCACGCGGCGCTTTGGCGGCACCGGCTTAGGGCTGGCGATCAGCCAGCGCCTGGTGCAGCTGATGGGCGGTGAGCTGGCGCTGGAAAGCGCACCGGGCAAGGGCAGCTGCTTCTCCTTCCGCATGCGGGTGGCGGCCGAGGCCTTGCCGATGGATGCCAAGTCGGGCTTGAGTCAGCCGCCGCTGCGCGCTTTGATCGTCGATGACAACGCGATTGCACTCGATGTGCTGGGCCATATGAGCGAGGCCCTGGGCTGGCAGGTGGACCTGGCCTCGTCTGGAGCCGCTGCACTGAGCTTGCTGCAGCGTCAGGTGGATTCGAAGCAGCCCTATGAGGTGGTGCTGATCGACTGGCAAATGCCTGGCATGGATGGTTTTGAGACGGCGCAGCGCATCCGAGAGTTGGGCGGCGAGCACATGATGCCGCTGCTGGTGATGGTGACGGCGCATGGGCGCGAGATGCTGTCGCAGCGCAGCGAATCCGAGCAAAGCTTGCTGGACGGATTTTTGGTCAAGCCGGTGACGGCCTTGATGCTGCAAGAGGCGGTGCAGGCTGCCCGCGCGGGTGAGGCCGCAGCGGCCGTGGCGCCGAAAGCGGCAACAAGCCTCGCTGGCCCCAAGCCCCTGCAAGGGATGCGCATCCTGGTGGTGGAAGATAACCTCAATAATCAGCAGGTCGCAAAGGAGCTGCTGGAGGACGCGGGCGCACGCGTGCATTTGGCCGATAACGGCCAGATCGGCGTCGACCTGCTGCGCGCCGACTCGGGCGCTTTTGACATCGTGCTGATGGATATGCAGATGCCGGTGATGGACGGCTACACCGCTACGGGCATCATCCGCAAAGAGCTGGGCTTGAGCGGTCTGCCGATTGTGGCGATGACGGCCAATGCGATGGCCTCCGACCGCGAGGCCTGCCTGGCGGCGGGCATGAATGAGCATGTGGGCAAGCCCTTTGACCTGGAGCGGCTGGTGGCGCTGCTCTTGCGCCTGACGCGGCCGCCTGATGTTGCGGGAGAGGCTGCGGGCGCCGAAGCAGGCGGCAAGGCTGTGCCCAAGCTGGCCAGCCTGGCGGTGCCGCCGGAGCTGCGTGACCGCGCCACCGCGCAGGGCTTTGATTTGCAAGCGGCGATGGACCGTTTCATGGGCAAGACGGCCTTGTTCCGGCGCATGGTGCATTCCTTCACCAGCTCGGCTCAGACCTTGCCGGCGGAGCTGAGCACGATGTTGGCCGAAGCTCGTGTCGATGAGGCCGCCATGGCCCTGCATTCCTTCAAGGGCTTGGCGGCCACGCTGGGCGGCTTCCAGTTGGCCGAGCTGGGCGGCGAGGGCGAGACGGTCTTGAAACGCGGCGACAGCCTCGGTGCGATCTGGTTGAGCGAGCTGGACAGAAACATCCAGACCGCTTGCCGAGATATGCTGCGCTTGGCCGACGATTTGTCGGCCTTGGGTCCCAAGCCGGCCATGCCGGCACAGGCGCAGCCCGCCGACGCTCAGGCCTTCAAGCTCGGGCTGAGCCGATTGATACAGTTATTGAGAGACTTTGATATGGGTGCGACCGAAGCACATGCACAGTTACGTGAGCGCTACCCGGCTTTGCTGGGCGCCGGGCAGGACGCACTGGAAGCGGCCATGGCGGCGCTGGACTTTGGCCGCGCACAGGAATTGTGCGAGGCCTTGCTGGCGGAGACCCCCGCATGATGCAGCCGCAGCATCTTGACCCACAGGACCGCCCGCTCAACCCGATGCTGCAACTCGGGCGCAAGCTGCGGCTCTTGATCGTCGACGATCAGCCGGTCAATATCCAGGCGCTTTACCAAGTTTTTGCCGCCGACTACCAGGTGTTTATGGCCACTTCCGGGCCGCAGGCGCTGGCGATATGCCGCGACAAGCATCCCGATCTGGTCTTGCTGGACGTGCAGATGCCGGGCATGGACGGCTATGAGGTGTGCCGCCAAATCAAGGCCGACGCCGAGTTGCAAGACCTGCCGGTCGTGTTCGTGACGGCACACAGCGAGCCGCAGGCCGAGACCCTTGGGCTGGAGGTCGGGGCGGTGGACTTCATCTCCAAGCCCTTCAATCCGGCGGTGGTGCGAGCGCGCGTCAAGACCCATCTGACGATCAAGTTGCAAGGCGACCTGCTGCGCCAGATGGTCTTCATCGATGGCCTGACCGGCGTCTACAACCGGCGCTTTTTTGATGAGCGCCTGGCGCTTGAGTTTCAACGCGCCAAGCGCAGCGGCACGATGCTGTCGCTGATGGTGGCCGATGTGGATTACTTCAAGCGCTTCAATGACCGTTACGGCCATCTGGCCGGTGACGAAGCCTTGCGCGCGGTGGCCGCCACCTTGGCCAAACAGCTCAAGCGCCCCGGCGATATGGTCAGCCGCTACGGTGGGGAGGAGTTCGCCTGCATCTTGCCCGATACCGATGCGGCCGGTGCGCTGAGCTTGGCCGGCGAGATGAATGCCGCGATCCGGGCGGCCCACATCATTCACGCCGAGTCCGAGGTCTGCGACGTCATGACCGTCAGTCTGGGCGTGGCGAGCTTCAGGCCCGACGCCACTCGCCTGGCCGAGGAGCTGATTGTGGCGGCCGATCAGCAGCTCTATCTGGCCAAGTCGCAAGGCCGTGGGCGCGCTTGCGGGGCCGTCATCTGAGCAGCAGGTTCAGCGCAGCGCCTTGAGGCGCTTGAAGTAAAGCGTCGCGTCCTGCAAATTGCCGTCGGCGCTGGCGTTGTAGTCGGGGATTTCACCGGCGCGCTGCCAGTCCAGATGCACACAGACCGCTTCGGCCTGCGAGGCCGACGGCGCCTTCAAGACCAAGAGCGTGCGGGCCTGCGATGCCGCCACGCATTCCAAGCGGGCCATCAACTGGCTGGCCACGCCCCGGCCACGCGCGCGGCTGTGCACCATCAAGCCCTGCACTTCACCACGGTGGTGCGCGTTCAGGCGCGGGCACAAAGACAGTTGCACCGCGCCCAAGAGTTGCTCTCCGACATGGGACTCAGACGCCGCGCAAGCGATCCACAGATTGTGATGAGGCCCCAGGCGGGCAAATACGCCCTGCCAATACTCCATCGCCGCGTAGCGCGACAAGGGGGCCAAAAAACCCAGGCTTGCGCCTCTGTGCACGCCGTCGATCAGCAAGTCGGCCAAGGCCGGCAACCATTGCAAGTCGTGGCTGCTCAGCTTGCGTATGCCGGTCGGTGCTTGGGTTTGAGCGTGTTGGCCTGCGGCGGCATGGGCCTCAAAATTGCGCCGGCTGGGTGCCAGCGTAGAGAAAACCGATTGGTTGGCGGACGTGAGCATTGTTTCGAGACCTTTGCATGAGGAAACCCAGCGCCGTCTCGTGGACGATGCTGCTGTTAACCCTAATGCAAGCCGCGTGCCAGCCGGACAAGTTCTAAGTTTCTAAACCAGGCTCGGCCTGCAACTGGCCATGGCCGCCGCGCTTGGCCTCGTACAAGGCGGTCTCGGCGCGCCGCATCAAATCATCGATATTGCGGTCACCATGGCGCAGCTTGGCCCACCCCGCGCTGAAGTTCAGCGTGTAGCCCAGCTCCGCTTGCGCGCGGGCGTTCAGCGCATTGCGCAGGCGCTGGTCCATCGCCTGCGGGCCTTGCAACTCGCAGCGGTCCATCAGCAGGCCAAAATTCTCCGCACCGATGCGGCCGGCCAAGTCGCCCAGGCGCATCTGCGCTTGCACGCAGCTGCTGAACAGCGCCAAGGCGCGCTCGGCGCCGGCCGCGCCATGTTCCGCCTCGATGGCTTTGAAGTTGTCGATCTCCAGCAGCATCAGGGCGAGCTCTTCCTGATGGCGGCGCGCAGCCGAGATCATGTCCACCGAGCGCGCCGCAAAGGCGCGGTTGTCACTGAGGCCCGTCAGCCTATCGGTCTGTGCCAAATGCGCCAATTCGGCTTCGGCCTCACCGCGCCACGCCAGCACGATGGCCAGTGCCGCCATCCCCAAGCCCCAGAGCACTGCCAAGGCCAAAGCGCTATTGGCCGCGCCGGGCGCCATCAAGCTGCTCGGCCCGGCCCCGAAAGCGGCGCTGCTGGCCCGCCACAGGCACACCATCAGCAGCGGCAGGACGCCGGCCAGCAAGACCGAGCGCCAGCGGCGCGTATCCGAGCTGGGCCCGGCCTCGGGCGGCGCTTTGGACAGGATGTCATGCAGCTCTGCGCTTTTGTTCGGCAACACCAGACACAAGACCAGCAGGCCGAGTTGCAGCGACAGCCAATACAGCGCCCAGGCGGCCCGAAACCCCAGGTCCTCAAACTGCAGGCCGTAGATCAAAGGCATCAGCAGCGGCGCCAGTAGGGCCAGGGCCCGACCCGGGTGGGGCTTCAACCAACGCTGCAGCGCCCACCATAAAGCGCTCAAGCTGGCGCTGAAGGCCGCCATCGCCAAGCTCAGCCAAAGCCGCTCATGGCCCAAGTTAGCACCGGCCAGCAGCAGCCAGCCCAAGGCTTGCAAGCCCATGAATGCATGTCCTCGCTCGGCCGCAGGGCTGGGCCGCCAGCCCATCAGCAGCAAGAGCAGGGCGGTCGAAGACAGCGCCTGCAGCAGCGCCAGATTGAACAGAGTCGGGTTGTCGAATTGCATGGCGGCTCACTCGGGGGAGACATGCCATTCTCTATCCGGATTGGCAGCGCGAGCTGGGCTTGCGTCAAGAATCTGAATCCAATAAAGAGACAAAGTGATTCAGCGGCATGGGGTGGGGTAGACCTCAGATTGAAGAATTTACGCGGAGCCTGTTTGCTTGTCGTCTTGGGGGCGGCGGTAGCAAAGTGCTCGAAGCAGCCGCTTTCGCTTCGAAAGTGGATCTTTCCCGGCCGGCCTTACAACCAGCGAAGCTGAGCTAGGTGTTTGTTGGCAAAAATGCTAACCTCCAGCGGCCCTGTACTGCATAGAGAGAATCTATTTCGCTTCAGTCCTTCAATCTGAACTTGCTGCGTACGCTCGACGTACTGCTGGAAACACGTAACCTCACGGCAGCGGGACGCTTGCTAGGCATGACCCAGTCTGCTGTGAGTCGGCAATTGGTGCAGTTGCGGGATCAATTGCGCGACCCGCTGCTCATTCGTGAAGGCCAGCGCTATATCCTGACGGCACGCGCCGTGTCGTTGCGCGCACCACTCAAGGCAATGCTGGTCGACATGGCGGCCTTGATGGAAGGGCCACTTTTTGACCCGGCCGAGTGCACACGGCGGTTCGCCATTTCCGGCTCCGACTACATTGCCGACAATATGCTACCCGACGTGATGGCCCTGCTCAGTCAACAGGCGCCCGGCGTGCGGGTGATGTTTCATATGTGGGAGTCGGGCCACTACCGACTGCTGGCTGACGAAGGCGTTGATCTCGTCCCCACCATCGCAGACGCGCTGCCGGAGAACCTTCACGGGCGCGCCTTGGGCGAGGACCGCCCCGTGTGCGCCATGCGTGCCAACCATCCGCTGGCAGACCAAGCACTGTCGCTACATGCCTATGCCGCAGCCGACCACCTCGACATTGGCGGTGGGGGTGACAAGATAAGTTTTATCGACCATCACTTGGCTCAGGCCGGTTTGGCGCGGCAGGTACGCTTGAGCGTGCCCTTTTACAGCACGGCGCTACGCCTGCTGGCGACCAATGACCTACTGCTCACCATACCCGAACATGTGGCGGTAGTCTTTGCGCGCCAGGCACCGATTGTTTGGAAGGCGCTGCCCATAGACGCGCACATCTATCGCTACTGGTTGTTGTGGCATGCGCGTAGCCAGCATGACCCGGCCCACCAATGGTTTCGAAATCTGGTGCACTCAGTGCTATTCCAGTCTATCCATGGTGTGACCCAGTTTCGACGCGATTAAGTATTCCGGGTTTGCATGATCACCATGCTGAGCCATGCGTTGATTTCATGCTCCTGCTCCCCTAAAGTGCCTGCACTGAAGGAGCACCCCATGCAGATCGCCAAACAATTCTATTCACCCAAAAGGGCCGGCACTGACCTGCTGCGCCTGGTCCTTTGCGCCATGATCTTCACCCATGGCTTTGATCGCCTATGGAGCGCTAACCCAGTGTTAGGCCAGTACTTGAACACGCTTGGCTTCCCCATGGGCGCTTTGCTGGCGCAGTTGATCAGTTCATTCGAAGTGGTCGGTTCGCTGTTGCTGGCGTCGCGCCTGTTCGTGGTGCCGATTGGGTCGCTGTTCATCGGCTTGTATCTGGCCAGCATTCTGCTTTTTCATCGGCACATTGGTTTCTGGATCATTGGCCCGAGCGACAACGGCTGGGAACTGAGCTTGATGCTCTGCGGGGCTCTATTTGCAGTTGTGTGCGAAGGGCTCGCTGACCGCCTCCCAGCCAAGTACGCGCGCTTGGGTATGGATGCAATGCGACTCATACTTTGCATATGCATCTTCATGCACGGCGCCCATCGTCTATTGACCGGGCACAGCAACGTCCTGGGTGGCATCTTGACCGAAAAGGGCTTTCCGTTCGGGCTGCAAATCATCATTGGTGTGAACTTGGTTGAAACCATTGGTACGGTCTTAATTGCACTGCGCCTGATGGTCTTTCCGATCAGTCTGGTGCTGATTTGCTTCTATTCCGTGGGCATAGTCTGGTTCCATTGGCAATCGGGCTTCTTTATCGTCTCCCCTGGCGAACTGAAGTGGGCCCCGGAGGGTTGGGGTTGGGAATACAGCTTGCTGCTCATTACCTGCCTGGTGGCAACGTCATGGGATAACCGCGCCGCACCGTTCGCCTGGCCTAAGTTCGCAAAGCTGCGTCACCGGCCATCAACACCAACAATCGCCCAACAGGCTTCTGGGACTTGAATTGGGGCTTGCCCAGTGACTGCGACGGGCACGAAACTGACCAAAATTCCATTGGACGATTGGGCCAGCGGAGCGCAATGTCCAGCAGGGCTTTATCCGTGCAATGCGCTTTACTGAAACGCCACCTCCGCAAAACTTCTCAACTTGCGGCTGTGTAACTGGCTCAAGGGCCCGGCGCGCAGCAACTCGACCGTGCGCAGGCCGATGCGCAGATGCTGGTCAACGCGGGCGCGGTAAAACTGGTCGGCCATGCCGGGCAGTTTGATCTCGCCGTGCAGCGGCTTGTCGCTGACGCAGAGCAAGGTGCCATAGGGCACGCGGAAGCGAAAACCGTTGGCGGCGATGGTGGCGCTTTCCATGTCCAGCGCGATCGCACGCGTCTGGCTGAAGCGGCGCTCGGGGCCGCCGTGGCGGTCGTTGGGGAGTAGCTCCCAGTTGCGGTTGTCGGTCGAGGCGACGGTACCGGTGCGCAAGACGCGCTTGAGCTCGAAGCCGCTGAGCTGGGTCACGTCGGCCACGGCCTGCTCCAGAGCGACTTGAATCTCGGCCAGCGGCGGGATAGGCACCCACAGCGGCAGCTCTTCGTCCAGCACATGATCCTCGCGCACATAGGCATGCGCCAGCACATAGTCGCCCAGCTGCTGGCTGGTCCGCAGGCCGGCGCAGTGGCCCAGCATCAACCAGGCATGCGGGCGCAAGACCGCCACATGGTCGCTCATGGTCTTGGCATTGGCCGGGCCGACACCGATATTGACCATGGTGATGCCGCTGTGGTCGCGTCGGATCAGGTGGTAGGCGGGCATCTGCGGCAGACGCGGCAAAGCCGCGCCGAGCGCATCCTCGGCCTCGGCGCTCAAGCCGATGCGCCGAGTTAACAAATTACCTGGTTCAACAAAGGCGATGCAGTCGTCCAGCTCATGCGGCTGGGCAGGGTCGGGGGCGCGCTGCATCAGCTCCCGCCCCATGCGCACGAACTCGTCGATGTAAAAAGCGTAGTTGGTGAACAGCACGAAGTTCTGAAAAAACTCGGCCCTGGTGCCGGTGTAGTGGCGCAGTCGGTGCAGCGAATAGTCGACCCTGGGCGCGGTGAAGAGCGACAAAGGCTGGGCGGCGCCGGCGCTGAGTTCTTGTGTGCCATTGGCGATGCCGTCGTCCATCGCGGCCAGGTCGGGCAGGTCGAACAGATCGCGCAGCAGTCGGCGGCGCTCTGGCGTCAAGCAACCTTCGAAATGCTCTTGCTCGCCCAGCGCAAAGTGCAGTGGAATCGGTTGGTTGCTGCTGCCCACCTCCAGCGCTTCGCCATGGTTGTCCAGCAGCAATTGGAATTGCCGCAGGTTGTAATCGGCGAAAAGATCGGGCCGGGTCAGCGTGGTTTCATAGCTGCCAATGCCGTCCACAAAGCCGAAGGCCAAGCGCGAATCGGGCGGCGCGGCATGGTTGTTGGATCGCAGGCGCAGGCGCACAAAGGGATAGCAGGCCCGCACCTTGGGCAATTCTTCGCCGGCCACAAAGCGCTGCAGGGCGGCGCGCAAATGCTGGACGCTGGTGGCATAGATCTGCTGGGCTTGCGCCAGCGCGGCGGCGGCGTCGTGGTACTGCATGGGGGCAAAAAACGGCGGGCTGAAACTCATTATTTGGCTCCTTGTCTTGAGCCGATTGTGAGTGCCGCCCGCGACGATTTGGCGACTTCAGTCGCCTTTGTGCAGAAGAAGAAATTCCAGCTCGCCCCGCCCCACGCCGAGATCCGCCAATTCGCGGCCCTCAAGACCCAGCAGCTCGGCCCGCATGCGCGCATTGCGACGCCGCTGCAGCCAAGCTGCGTACAGGCATTGCAGAAGGGGGAAGGTGTTTTTGAGGTTTTGCATGGTCTTGCTCCGTTGTCTTGTTGTGCATCTTCCGATTTGAGGTATGGTTTGAAAAGTTGAATCATCTGAATATTGAATTCAGAAAATCTGATGCGAGCATTGAACTTGGACCAGCTGCGCACCTTGGTGGCGATTGCCGATCTGGGCACTTTTGCGGCCGCCGCGCAGGCCTTGCATCTGGCGGCCCCTACCGTCAGCCTGCACATCAGCGAGTTGGAGTCGCGCTTGGATGCCACGCTGCTGCTGCGCGGCAAGCGCGGCGCGCAGCTGACCTCGGCAGGCCAGGTCTTGGTGCAGCGCGGCAGGGCCTTGCTGCGCGATGCGGAAGCCGCCATCGAGCTGGTCGCTCGCCATGCGCGCGGGCGGGCCGGCAAGGTGAGGTTGGCCACGCAGACCGGCGTGCTGGTCTATCTGCTGCCCCAGGTCTTGGCGCGCTTGAAAGAAGTTCACCCGGAGATCGAGGTCGAGGTGGCAGTGCTGGGCACCCATCACACCTTGGCGGCGCTGCGCGAGGGCCGCCAGGATCTGGGCCTGGTGACCCTGCCGCTGCCGCCCGACCATGGCCAACAAAGCGAGCCCTGGCGCAGCGACCCTGTGCTGGCTTATCTGCCGCCGGACTGGGATGCGCCGGACGAAGTCACGCCCGCCTGGTTGGCCGACAAGCCCTTGATCCTGAACGAGAGTTCGACGCAGATGTACCGCCACACCATGGCCTGGTTCGGCCAGGCCGGCTTCAATCCGGTGACCCGCATCGAGCTCAATTACACCGAGGCCATCAAGAGCATGGTGGTGGCCGGCTATGGCGCTTCGGTGATGCCGCAGGACACGTTTGATGCGCCGCAGGTGCTGTCGCTGCACGAGCGCATGCAGCTGCGCCCGCTGCTGCCTGCGATGACGCGCGAGTTGGTGCTGGTCTACCCGGAGCCAGCGCTGATGGCGCCGGCGGCGCTGCCGGTGCTGGAAATGTTGCGCGAGTTTGCGCAAGCTTGAGTTGGGTGTCGGGATGGCGATTCGTCGCTCGCTCGGTTGATTCGTCGCTTGGCGCCGGCCAATTGCGGTGCGCCTTCCTACAGTGAAGACTCGATTCACTCAGCAGGTGCTCCCAATGGCTAACTTCAAAATCACATGCATCGTGACCGCAGTCGCTTTGTCCCTCAGCCTGCCGGCCTTGGCCCAGCAGATTCACGTCAGCCCGGCCGCCGAGGTCGTGGAGGGCACGGCCTTGAGCCTGCGCCTGAGTGAGCTGCCACCGCTGACTTCGATACGCATTGTCAGCAGCCGGCTGGCGCGTGGTATGGGCCCGCAGCAGCCTCATCAAGCTCAAGCCTGGTTCACCAGCAATGCCGCTGGCGAGCTGGACTTGGCAGCCCAAGCGCCCGACAGGGGAAGCTACAGCGGCGCTGATGTGCGCGGGCTGTTTTGGTCCATGCAGCTGACCGCGCCGTCGGCCGCCTTGCCGCCGCTGGACCCCAAGCAGCAAGGCGAAGTCTGGCTGCAAGCCTTTGCCGGTGAGCGCTTGCTGGTGGAGAAGAAGCTCGTGCTGCGGCCGTTCGCGCCCGAGGTGCAGAGCCGGCCGGTGGCCGACTTTCCCGGTGCCCGCTTTTGCCTAGGGCCGGGAGCGCACAAGCGTGGCGCCATCATCGTGCTGGGCGGCTCGGAAGGCGGCTCGATTGCTGCCCGCACGACCGCGCCACTGCTGGCCTCGCAGGGCTATGCGGTGCTGGGCTTGCCCTACTATTCGCCGCCGACTTGGGGCGCACAGGGCATGGAGCCGGCCGAGCTGCCGAGTCTGCCCAGCTCCTTCGCCGACATCGAGCTTGAGCGCCTGAACCAGGCGCGCGAATGGCTGGCCCGCCAGCCCGAGGTCGACGCCGAGCGCATCGCCGTTTACGGCGTCTCCAAGGGTGCGGAATTCGCCTTGGCCGCAGCCGCGCGCATGGACTGGATACGCGCCGTCGTTGCCTATGTGCCCAGCGATGTGGTCTGGGAAGGTTGGGGCATGGGCGTGCCGCAGGCGGATACGCACTCGTCCTTTGCCTGGAAGGGCAAGCCGCTGGCCTGGCAGCCCTACAAGGGCATGGCTGAGGAGATGGCCGGCTTCGCCAGCGGCACAGGTGTGCATATCCGCCGGCCCATGGACCAGGGCCGGGTGGCCCACCCCGAGCGGCTGGCGGCGGCGCGCATCCCGGTCGAGAACTATGCTGGCCCCTTGTTGATGATTGCCGGCGGCGATGATCAGATGTGGGACTCGGCCGGCATGGCCCGCAATATCGAGGCCAGTCGCAAGGCGCTGGGCCTGCCCACCACCAGCCTGATCTACCCCGGCGCCGGCCACGGGCTGTCGGCCAGCGGCTGGGCGCCGACGACCGGCCACAACCTCGGCCCTATGAAGCTGGGCGGCAGCCCGGCCCTTGATGCGCGAGCACAGGCCGATGCCTGGCCGCAGATGCTGGCCTTTTTGCACCAATATCTGGCCAAGCCCATGCTCACCAGTGAGCTGTCGCGCTAAGGCTCAGCGCGAACGCAGCTCGCGCGTCGTTTGTTCCTTCTCATTCAGGCGCTGCTGGGCCGACAGCGGCCGTGCCTTGCCGGCGGCCAGGGCGGCCTGATCCAAGTTGGCACCCCAGGTCTGCCCGGCGCGCAGCAGCAAGGGCGGCGCCAGCGTGTCGACCAGGCCCATATCGACCCAGGGCAGCGCTTCGGCCAAAACCAGCTTGGCGCGCGGCTTGATCGCCGCCTCGCCGATGCGCCCGCGCTGGCCCCAGCTGACGCTCAGATCGGCGCTGAGGGCGCCGTCCAGTAGCTTGTTGGTCACCGCATAGTCGCGCAGCACGCCATAGCGCAGCTGCATCATGGCTTCTTCCGCAAGCATGGCCGCGTCCTCGCGCGAGAAGCCCTGGCCCTCGGGCACCGAGTAGGCGTAGTCGTCGTTGACGCGGTCTGCGCTGAAGAAGTGGACGATGTCGGCTGGGGTGTAGGCGATCTGCAGCGCGCTCGGCGTGGCGCCAAAGGACAGCACCTTGGCCAAGCCCTGCAGCTCGCTTGAGTAAAACGGGAACTGCTCGTACAGGCTTTGCGAGAGGCCGCGCGCCGGGCCGGCTTGGTAGACGCGCTTGTCGGTGGGCAGCGTGGCGTGCAGGTGCGGCGGCATGAAGTCGGCCGCGTGGGTCAGCTCGTGATAGAGCAAGCTGCCCAGCGCGTAGACCACCTCGCTCAAGGGCCGGCTCAGCCGGGGCTCGCGGGCCAGGCTGTTGTAGGCATGCTGGTTGTCTTTCACATAACGCCAAGGCGTAGCGTATCCAAGCAGCACGCCGTTATTGCTGCGCGGGTCGGGTGACTCGCTGACCGTGTCGCGTTGTTCGGGCGTGAGCCACAGGCTGCTGGCGTCGAGATAAATGGCGCCGGTGGCGCTCCAGTAAAACGCCGGCCGCACCCGCCCGCCTATGACGATGGCCGTGACGCTGGCCAACATGCGGCGGTAGTCCCCGTAGGGGTCTTGCTCGCGCAAGAAGCGCTCGAACACCTCGCCCATCCAGTCGTTGGACACCAGCACGCGCTGCATCACCTGCTCGACCGTCGGCACTTGGCCACCGGTGGCCTGGCCCAGCAGGGGCAGCTTGCCCAAGGTACACAGATTGGCATTGCTTAGGCGCGGGTTGTAGATGCACTCGTCCAGCGCTGTCGCGTGGGGCCCTTGCGCCAGATAAGGGTAGACGCGGCTGGCCGGGTCTTTGGCGCCAAACAGCGCGTCTGCCGGCGCGTCTGCCGGCGGCGCTTGCAGCAGCAAATTGAATTGCCCGCTGAGCTTGGCGCCGCTGGCCAGGGTGATGTTGGCCTGCAGGCGCAGCATGGTGTCTGCTGCCGTGGCCGGCGCGGTGAACACCACGCGGCGCGTGTTGGTCTCGCCCAGGTTCACGGTCGGGCCAGCCAGCTGAGTCCAATGCACGGTGGCCGTCTCCCAGTCGATGTCGCTGAGCTTGGCGTGGGTGGCGCGCACCGAAGTCTTGCCACCGGCCATCACCGAGGGCTCACCGCGCAGCGTCAATGCGTCGGTACTGGGTGCCGCACCGGCCTGCACTTGCAGGCTGTGGCTGAAGTTGCCGCCTTGGCCATCTTGGTAGCTCAGCTCGAAGCGGTAGGTCTCGCCTGGGGCGGGCTGCAGCGTGATGGCCTGCGAGCGCGCCGAGAGCAGGTTCAGCGCGCTGCCGGCAGTCTGTCGCCAGCTCAGCGCCTTGAGGGTTTTGCCACTGCACGCAAGCAGGGCAATCTCGGTGTTAGCACCCGGCAACGCTGCGCCGTCTTGCGCCAACTTTGCCACCGACCCGGGCAGGCATTCGGCGCTCAGGGGCGGCACCGGCAATGGGGCCGGATCGGGCGCCGGCGGCGGGCTATCGCCGCCACCACCACCGCCGCCGCAAGCCGTTAGGATCAAAACCTGCGCCAGCAGTGCCAAGCCCAGTGCATGCCGCCGGATCGCTGCCGGCTTATCTGAAATGTTCGCCATACCACCCCTTTTGAGGTGGCGATATTACTTGTCAGCGAACAGCTTTCTAGCCGGGTTAGACCTGACGGCGGCCTTCAATCAGCACCTTGGGCAGCTCGTTTGTCTGGGCTGTCAGCTCACGCGCCTGCCGCTGTTCCACCTGCTGAGGGCTGGCGGCCTGATCGGCCTGCGCAGCCAGATTCATGCCGAGTACGGCCGATGCGGCAATGGCGCCGAGGGCGGTCAAGCAGGTGGTCAAAAGCTGGGTGGGCTGGCGGGTGTTCATGGCTGCGGCTCCTTGGTGTTGAGAGGGCTACTCCTCTGTTGCAATGTCTGCAGTGTCTGCAAAGCCCGCACGCGGCGCTAGAAGCAGGCGACGAAGCGCGGGCCTGGCTGCGTGAAATGGGCTTGGCAGCGATGAACGGAGCGGCGCGCTCAGCGGTAGGCGGCGGCCATGCGGCTGAGCGCGCCGCTTTTCTCCAAGGCGGTGATGGCCTGGTTCAGCTGCTCCAGCTTCACCTCGCTACGGCGGGACAGGGCACAGGAACCGGCGTGGCGCGAGAGCACAAAGTCCGGATGCAGGGCCAGGCTCAGCACACCTTGCCGGCGCTGGAATTCCGCATAGCGCTGATTGCTGACGGCATAGTCCATGCGGCCTTGATTGAGCTTGCGCAGATTGGCGCCTGCGTTGGGCGCATCCTCGCGGACAAATCCGCTGCCCAGCGCCTGATCAAGTTCGGGGTAGACAAAACCATTGACGGTGCCAATCGTCAGCCCGCTCAAATCGGTCAATGTGCGCGGGCGCTTTGCGCGGGCAGCGCTCAGAATCAGCTCAGCTTCCGGCAGCAGCGGCTGACTCCAGTCGAACGGGCCAGCAAACCACTGCGGCCGCAGCGCACAAACGATGTCGCCCTGGCCTTGCGTCAGAGCGGCGGCAATGCGTTTGCGGGGCAGCACCAGGAACTGCGCCTCACGCCCGAGTTGCTCGGCCAAGGCCAGTCCCAGGTCAAGGTGCAGGCCGGCCATCACCTGATCCGCCTGCAGCTGTGCCCAAGGCATTTCGGTGCTGCTGTCGACGATGACCCGCAAAGTCGGCCGCGAGCTGCCCACGGCTTGCGCAACTGCTAGAAACAAAAGTCCGGTCACTAAAACCGCCATGCCGCGCATCGGACCCCCCAGAGCGAGAAATCGCCAAGGGCATGATAGCCGCCCGCCTGTTGGAGTTAAGGCTTCATGGCGCTATGCCCGCTGATCGCGCCGCCCGCGTTGCTGCGCAGGTCCAAGACGATGATCTCGTTGCTGCCCCGGCGCAGCCAGGGCGCGGGCAGATAGAGGCGCTGCTGCGGGCCGAGCTGCCAAAAGCGGCCCAGATTGTGGCCGTTGACCCAGACCATGCCCTTGCCAAACTGGCTCAGGTCGAGAAAGGTGTCGGCCGGCTGCTCGATAGAGACGCTGGCCTTGAAGAAGCGGCCCGGCCTGGGGTCAAGTCTTGCCTCGGGCAGCGTTTGAAGCGTTTGCACCCAGTCTTCGTGCAGCGGCAGCGGATGCATCTGCCAGTTCATCAAGGTCATGCCGGCCAGCGTGACGCGCTCGGTCAGACCCTTGCGGTCGATCAAGGCCGGGCCGAAGTTGATGCGGCCCATCGCCTCGACCATGATTTCCAGCAAGGGTTCAGCGGTCTCGGTGGCCGGCAGTTCCAGGCTGTTCTCGCCCAAGCGCCTGTCCAAGTGGCCAATCAATTGGCCGTCCAGATAGACGCTGGCCAGGTCATGCAGGCCATTCAGCACCAGCTTGCCGCTGCGCGCGCCAATCAGGCGGGTGCTGTAAAGCATCAAGCCTTGGTAATGCCCCAGCGCTTCAAAAGGTTTGGGATGCGAAGCCTGTCGCGGGGCGGGCAGCGCCTGCCACAGCGACGCAAAGGCTGTCATCTGCACAGGCGCCAGCGTCATGGTCGGAATCGGCGCGGGCAGCTTGGCCGGCTTGCGGCCGGTCTCTTTCGCGATCAGGTCGCGCAGCTGAAAGAACTTGTCCCTGGGCCGCCCCTGCTCATCGATGGGCGCATCGTAGTCATAGCTGGTGACGTCGGGCTCATAGCCCTTGCCGCCCGAGTTGGCGCCGGCGGTGAAGCCGAAGTTCGTGCCGCCATGGGCGACGTAAAAGCTCAAGGACTTGCCCGCCTTGAGCAGGTAGGTGACGTCGGCCAGCAATTCCTCGCTGCCGGGCCGCGCCCAGTCCTCGCCCCAATGCGTCAGCCAGCCGGGATAAGTCTCGCTGCTGAACACCGGCACGCCGGGATTGATCTGCTGGGCTAACTCGAAATGCGCGGCCTCGCTGCCCGAGTCCAGGCCGACCGCGGCGCCGGGCAGGCTGCCGGCCGCCAACATATGCGGCGTCGGGCCGTCGGCCGTGTAGAAGGGCACCTCGATACCGTTCGAGCGCCACAGCGCCGCCAGTTCCTTCAAATAGGCGCGGTCATTGGCATAGCTGCCGTATTCGTTCTCGACCTGCAGCATGGCAATCGGCCCGCCGCGTGTGATTTGCAGAGGCGCCAACTCCTTCGCCACCGCCCGCACATAACGTCGCACCGCCTGCATATAGCGCGGGTCCATGCCGCGCAGGCCTATGTCGGCATGCTTGAGCAAATAGGGCGGCAGACCGCCCAGATCCCATTCGCCGCAGACATAGGGCCCGGGGCGCAGCAAGACCAGCAGCCCCTCGGCTTGCGCCAGCTTCACGAAACGGGCGATATGGCGGCTGCCGGTCTTGAAATCAAACTTGCCCTCGACCGGCTCGTGATGGCTCCAGAACAGATAGATGGGCACCGTGTTGCAGCCCATCGCGCGGGCCATTTGCAGGCGATGCTGCCAATATTCGGGCGGGATGCGCGCCGGGTGCATCTCGCAGCCGATCACCTGCATGGGCTGGCCGTTGAGCAAAAAGTCGTCGCGACCCAGCGTGAAGCTGGCGGCCGCGGCCTGAGCCGCGCTCACGGCCAGCAGCCCAGCGATCAGGCAGCTCTTGAACAAGCGTGGCCGCATGCCGCCGGCCGACTCAGTATTTGTCGCCAAAGGCGAAGATCGGCTTGCGCGTCTTCCACTGCCCTTCGGTGAAGTCCGGGAAGGGGAGGGTTTTGAAGCCCTCGGCAATCGACTGCTCGGACAACGGCGTGATGGCACTCCAGGCCACCGCGTCGTAGACGTCGATGGGCATGGGCGCGTCGGCTTTGAGCGCTTCGATAAAGGCATTGACGACAAACCAGTCCATGCCACCGTGGCCGGCCTCGGCTGCAGTGGCCGCATGCTTCTTCCACAGCGGATGCTCGAATTTGTCCTGGTAGGCCTGGAAGTCCTCCCATTCATGCGGCTTGCTGATGCCCTCGATATGCACCGAGTGGTTCAGGTCCATCCACAGGCCGTTCGTGCCCTGCACCCGGAAGCCCAGCGAGTAAGGGCGCGGCAGCGAGGTGTCATGCTGCAAGAGAATCGTCTCGCCGTTCTCGCAGGCCAAGGTGGTGGTGACGATGTCGCCGAGCTTGAAATTGACCTTGGCCGAGGGGTGCTCAGGCTTGCCCATTTTGTTGGAGACAAAGTCGTGCAGACCGCGCGCCTTGCTGGCGAAGGCATTGATATGCGTGAAGCGGTTGCCACGGTGGATATTGGTATACATCGCGCAGGGGCCGATGCCATGGCTGGGGTAGAGCTCGCCATTGCGATCGACCGCATGTTGCGTGCGCCAGCGCGCCTCCGACCAGCCCTTGTCTCCAAACTCGACGCCGCCGCCATAGGGCTTGGTCGGGTCACCGGAATTGAACTTCACCGCGCGCAGATCATGCTGATAGCCGCCTTGCAGATGCACCAGCTCGCCGAACATCTGTGCGCGCACCATCTGCAACACCGCCATCACATCGCGCCGGTAGCAGACGTTCTCCAACAACATATAGGGCGTGCCGGTGCGCTGCTGGGTGCGCAAGACATCCCAGTGATCTTGCAGCGTGATGCCAGCGACGACCTCGCAGCCGACCGCGACCTTTGCCTCCATCGCCGCGATGGACATCGCCGCATGCAGCTCCCAGGGCGTGGCGATGATGACCGCGTCCAGGTCCTTCATCGCCAGCAATTGCAAATAGGCCAGCTTGTCACCGCCCTCGCCAAAGGTCTGCGGCTTGGGGCGTTTGTACTTTTCGGCCATCGCCAAGGCGCGGCCCAACATGACGGGCTCGATATCGCAAAGCGCCACCACCTCCACGTCGTCGCGGCGCAGCAGCTCCTTCAGCAAGACCTGACCCCGCATGCCGGTGCCGATCAGGCCTACGCGCAGGCGCGGGCGGGCGGCTGCGGACGCGTTCTTCAGCAAGCCCAAGCTCGCTCCAGCGGCGCCGGAGGACAAGACAAAGTTTCTGCGGTTCAAGTTCATGGTGCTAGGTCGGTAATGGATTTCAAAATTGGGCCAACAACCAAGCCAGGCCGGCCAAGAGCCATAGCAAGGTGGTCACGGCATTCAACGCTGCGGTCAAGGGCTTTTGCTGCATTCGCTCCCCGAAGGCCGGGCCGAACAGCCGCGCTGGTTCCAGAGCGAATATAAGGAAGTTCAGACTCGCGCCAATCCAGAACAGGCCACCGTGCAGGCTCAGCGTTTGGCGCGAAGCCCATAACAGCAGCAATATGAACAGCGCCAAGCCGCCAAACGCGCCCGAAGCTATGCGTAGCTTGATGGGCGTCACAGGACTGCCCGCCCTGAGCTGATCATTCTGTTTCGGGTCTGAATCTCTTTTTCGCTGCATCGGCAAAAACAAGTGCTTAGAGAATGGCCGGGCGATCCCGCCGCAGCCGCTTGCCCAGCAGCAAAAGCCCCAAGCCCAGCAAAGCATAACTGGCCGGCTCTGGCACAGCGGCGGCCGTCCAGTCTATGGCGAGCCGGCCAGACTGCCAGCGTCCGTCGGGGCTCAGGCCATCCGACGCCGCTTCGCTGAATTCCAGTCGCAGCACGCCATCGGCGCCGACGCTGAAGTCCAAGCCTTGATCGAGCAAATCAATCGAGCCGGTAAAGGACAGGCTGCCGGCAAAGTCGCTGCCGGCACCGGGCGCAAACAGCAGGCCGGCGCTGCTCGTCTGTGAGCCACTCAGGCTCAGCTGCAAGTCCGACAGCCAACTCGGGTTGTAGGCCTCCAGATTGACTTGCCAGCTGAGGCTGTTGATATGAGCCAGCGCGCCGAGATTGACGTTCAGGACGGTGTTGGCGGCCGAGCCGATCACGTCCTGGCTATTGATGCCGCTGACATCAAGCGTCAGCACTTCGGCGCTTGCGGGCATGGCGATGGACGCTGCAGCGGCAAGCGCCAAGCTCCAGCGAGACAGGTATTTCTTCATCATGGGCATCTCAGTTCAAGGCAGGGTGTCGAGTCGAACGTCGGGCTTGGCGCCGGTCAGCGGGCGTGTGAAGTACTGGCCCGCCGTCACCGTTTCATTGAAGAAGCCGCCATTGCGTAAGAAGAACTTGCCGCTGGCGTCGACGCCACCGGCATAGTCCAGGCGCTGCTTGTTGTCGCCGGTCGCGTCGACCGTGAAGCGGGCGCGGTTCAGCTCTTTCCAGCTGCCGTCTTTGTTGACCGCCCATTGCTGGCCATGCAACATCTTGCGTTCTCGCCAACCAAAGTCCCCGTCGAAGTTCTCGGCGAAGGCATAGAAGTCGGTCAGCCAAGTATTGATGTTAGGCCGCGTCCAGGTCGCAATGAAATGCCATTGGCCGTGTTCGGGCGCAAAAAACCAGGCCGAGTACAGGCTGGCACCTTGGCCGTCGGGCCGCACGCGGGTGATGAACTTATAGGTATTGCCGGCCACCCAGGGGTAGAGCAGGTAGGACTGGCCGCCTGTGCCTTCGCCGCCAAAGTCATTGACGACAACGTCCTGGCCTTTCTTGACCAAGGTGGTTTTGCCGCCACCGTCCGGGTCCCAGACCGAGAACAGCACGCGGCGCTCGTCTGGCCCGTTCACCTGTATGCCCATATAGCCCTGGCCGAAGCCATTGGCCATGAAATAGGAGCCGATCGGGTCTTCGCCGACGGGGATTTGCAACTCGCTATAGGCGTACTCGGTATTGGCCGGCACGGCGTAGGACAGATGTACCGAGGGGCCACGGCGCGACCAGTAGTAGTCGTCCGGCGCGTTGGCATATTGCAGGCCGGTGGCGGCCGTGCCGCTTAGCTCGATCGCGGTCAAGTTGCCGAACGCTGCTCCGGTGCGCTTGAGCCCTTGCACATCGATCTTGACGTAGCCGGCCTGGGCCACGTCCACGGTGGCTAAGCTGGTGACTTGCCCTGTGCCAGCATTCAGGCGCTGGGTAAAACTCTTGCCCAGCGCCGTGATGCGCAGCGTGCTCACGCCGCCAGCCGGCGCACTGCCCTTGAGCACGATATTGAACTTGCCCGGCTGCGCGACGCGCACATAAGTGCTGATCACCGTGGCCGGGTCGGTCCAGTCCATCAGGCCTTCTTCATTCGAGATCCACTCTGTCGTGTCGGGGCCGGCTGCGGTGATGTAGGCATTGCCGCCCAGGGCGACCAGCGGTGAGCGGGCTTTGACGGGCGCTGCGGTCGGGGCCGCCAAGGCATGCGCTGTCGGGCCAGCGGCGGCTGCAGGCGCTGCCAGCGCAGGCGCCTCGGCTTCAGCGACGTTGCCGCCGCCACAGGCTGCGAGCGACAGCAGCAACAGGGCGCTGAAGGTGAATTTCCGCGCAGCAGAGATCGGCTGTCTGGTCTGTATGGGCTTGAGGGGTTCGATTGCTTGATGCTGAGGCATGGGCTGGCGAGCCTTTCTTTGAACTGAACTGAGGATGCCGCGCACAGCGGCGCCCGACCCGCCAGAAGCTGGCGGGCCAAGCGTGGCTATGCGTGGATCAGGGGCTGAGTCTTACCAGAACTTATAGCTGGCCGACACGCTGAACACGCGACCGAACAGGTTCTGGGCGTGGTTGTAGCCTTCCCATCCGTTCGGGTCGTACTCGGGCTGCTTGTTCAAGACGTTCTTGATGTTTAGGCCCAGGTTCAAGGTCTTGATCGGCTCCCAGTTGAAGCCCAAATTGACCGTGTAGAAGGCCGGTGCGCCGCCGCAGAGATTGGCCGGCAGGGCCACGTCGGCCGCCGTGCAGCTCGTGGGGTTGTTGTTCTCTTCGTCGGTCTTGTCGTAGGCCCATTTCGTGCCGCCGGTGTAGTTGACGAACAGGCTGCTGCCGAAGTTCTGGAAGCGCCAATCGGCATTGAAGGTCGCGCGGTACTTGGGTTGGCCGTAGTAGCCGACATAGTTCTGCGAGAAGCCGTCGCCCAGCGCGTCATCATGCTTGTTGCGATTCATGATGGTGGCGGCGATACCTAGATTGAGCCTGCCCATTTCGCCCAGACTGAAGCGGCCACGGGCATCGATGTCGAAGCCATCGACCAAGGTGCGGCCACGGTTCAGATAGCTATTGCTCATGCCCGCCAGCAGGCCCACCGAATAGTTCAAGGGCTTGCCCGTGCAGGCGGCCGCATTGGCCGGGTTGGCGCACATGGCGGCGGCGGCTGCGACATTGCTGCGGTCGGTGTCGGTGATAGGGCTGCGGATCACGCCCGGCGCGCCGGCCAGGGTCGGGCCGTATTTCTCGGCGTATTGGTCGTACAGCTCCTGGAAGTCTTGGCGGATGATTTCATCGCGGCGCTGGATCAGCCAATAGTCGGCCGAGATGTCGAAGTCCTTGCCCGGCTGGAACACCAAGCCCAGTGTGCCGCTCTTGGCGGTTTCGGGTTTCAAGTCTTTGTTGGGTGGCGTCAGGCCGGCGATATTGTTGCTGCAGTTGCTGTTGAGCAGGTTCTTGCCCAGGTCTTGGTCGGCCTTGTCGACCGACTTTTTGAGCTGATTGGCAATTGCATTGGTTTCGTTGCAGCGTATCGTGTCCTTCATGCCGCCGCGCTGTGCGAACACGCCGCCTTCGCCGGACTCGGCCAAATTCGGCGCGCGGAAGCCCTGCGAATAGGTGCCGCGCAAGAGCAGCTCAGGCATGGCGCGGAACTTCAGGCCGACCTTGGGTGCGAGGTTGGCGGCGAAGTTCGGGTATTTGTCCAGGCGAACAGCGGCGTCCATCTCCAGGCTTTTGGTGATGGGCACGATGGCCTCGCTGAACAGCGCGCCTATGGTGCGCTGGCCGTCAAACCAGGAGCCGCCTTGCTGGGTGATGTGACCGTCGGCCGCGTCCTTGTTGCCGGGCGTCTCGAACGATTCCCGCATCAGGTTGTAGCCAAAAGCGGCGCGTACATCGCCGGCCGGCAATGTGGCGACCTTGCCTTCGATCTTGCCGTCAAGGCTGATCAGCTTGGTGTGCGAGCGGATGTCAAAGGTCGGGAAGGCCTCGCGGATCAGCGCGGCATTCTTCTCGTTGATCACGCCGAACTGGTAGGCCGGATGGTCGGGGATGAAGCTGCGCTTGCTGACGGGGTCAACGGTAAAGGGGCCAAAAGCCTTCTCGACACCGACGGTGTTGATATTGACGGTCTGAAAGACGGTGGAGTCGCTACCCGCCACGCTCAGGGCGGTTTCATAGTCCCAGCTGCCAAACAAAGTGCCGCGCACGCCGGCCATGGCGCGGTAGCTCTTGTCGGTGGTCTCTTGCCCGAAATGGCCAGGGGCATCCTGCAGCAAATAGCTCAGGCCGGCCGCGCCGCCCATCTTGGCCTGCAACTCCGGTGTCAGCTTGTTGTACTCGTTATTGGGGCCCAAGAACGGAGCCACAAAGGTATTCAGCTTGGTGCCGGTATTGCGCGAGTACCAGTTGATGGTCTGACCGCTGCTGAAGCTGCCCGGCCCGCGCTCGCCGCGCAAATTGACATCGGTGTATACGAACTCGGCAAAGCCCTCCATATCGGGGCTGATATTAAGGCGGCCGGCCAGGTAGCCGGTGGCGCGTTCGCTCTTGGGGCCGGTGTCGAACTGGTTGGGCAGACCGTTGACGACGCAGGTCTTGTTGGCGCCGGAGGTGAAGACGTTGTTGCAGCCGGGAGCCGCCATGCTGGTGCGCACGTTCTTGGAGTCGAACACAAACAAGCTGCCGGGGTTCATCACGCCGGGCTCGCTGCCCACACCGATGCGCAGATTGCTGATGAAATTGGGGTTGTTGACGTAGAACTGCTCGGGGCGCTTCAGATAGGTGTCCGAGAAAGCGATGCGGTCGCGCTGAAACAGATTGACCGAGCCATAGATATTGAAGCGGTCGCGATCAAAGTCGCCGAAGCCGTAGGTGGCGCTGAGCTGATGCTCGCCGAAGGCCTTGACTTCGCGGGAATGGTCGGTCGTGACGCTCATCTGCAGGCCCTGATAAGAGCGCTTGGTGATGACGTTGATGACGCCGGCGATCGCGTCAGAGCCATAGACGGCCGAGGCGCCGTCGGTCAGCACTTCCATGCGCTCAATCGCGGCGGCGGGGATGGCGTCGATATTGACGAACTGGGTCTGGAAGCCTTCGGGCGCGCCGTAAAAGGACAGGCGGCGGCCGTTCAGCAGCACCAAGGTGCCTTGCGCGCCGAGGCCGCGCAGATTGGCTTGCGAGGCGCCGTCCGAGCCGGTGTACATGGAGCGGAAGTCTTGCTGGCCGGGCTTGGCGGCCGGCAGGTTGTCCAGCACCTGCATCAAGGTGCGTGCCCCCATGCTTTCGATCTGCCGGGCCGTGATCACCTGTACTGGCGAAGCCTGCTCGGCGTTGACCCGCTTGATACTGGAGCCGGTCACCTCAACCCGGTCCAATTCCTCCGCGGCATAGGATGTGTGAGCGACTTGCACCAAACCTGCTGCTGCGAGCAGCGCCACCAATTTCCTGACTTTCATCTTTTGTTCTCCGGTTGAAGGCGGTCAGACCCATCTGCCGCCTAGTTCTTAAGTTATTGCCGCCCCTTTTTTTGAGGGGTTCAGCGTTTTCTGCCCTGAATGACTTCGACCTTTGCCTTGGCCCCGCCCACAAGCGCGGCATTGGCCCAGTTGGCGCAAACCTTTTTGGCGTCCTTGCCCACGGCGCCGAGCGTGCGCAGGCTCAGCGAGGTCAAGCCGCGCACGTCGATTTCGGGCTTCACGACGGCGGGTGCTTGCACCAGGCCGCTGTCGTAGAGCAGGCGCTCATCGCCCCAGATCTGGAACTGCAGGCCGCCGTTTGAGCGGCAGCTGTCATCGATGCCAAGGTCGGCGCGGAACAAGTCCCAATTGCCTTGCAGGCTCAGGTCCAGGCGGTCTTGCGCGCCAAAGCCCAGGCCTTGCTGGAAGCGCAGGCCGTTCATGCGCATCGCCTCCGCCCCGCTTGCCGGCCGGTCTTTGGCGATACCCTTGGGCAAGCGCAGTTCGGACAGATAGCGTTGTTGTTGCTCGTCCAGGCCTTCGGCAGCGCGCTGCTCCAGCACATGAAACTCGGACAGCACGATGGGCTCGACCTCGCTGGGCGCCAGCGCATTGAAGGCCTTGGCCACAGGCGCTTGGGTCGCTGCGGCGGTCACCATCTCGTCGACCTTGGCTGAGGCCTGGTCAACTTCAGCGTTATGCGTGCTCAAGACCCGGAACCGCAGGAGGCGACCGGCGGCCGGCTTGGCGAAGGTCACCGTCTGCAAACCTTCTTGCAGCTTGAGCTGACCGACCTGCACCGGCTGGCCCCAATCGCCGTTGTTGTCGCCCAGATAGACCTCGTAATCGCGCACCTGGCCATGCTTCCAGTGCTTGTCATTGCGCGGCGCGATCTCGAAGCCGTCGATCATGCGGCGCTCGCCCAGGCCCAGCACCCATTCATGCGGGCCGGCGCGCATGGCCTGATTGCGCGTCGTGCGGAACCAGGTCTCGGGCTTGCCATCAAAGGCGTTCTCGATCGCGTGGCCCGGCTCTTCGCCGGGGCGGTTGACGACGGTGAGGCTGTCGACCGGCACCTGGCGCCCCAGCACAGGCGCAGCGGGGAAGTCCTCGCCCTTGGCCAGCGCGGTGTCGGGCGAAATCTGCAGCGTGAACTCGGCCGCATGGCGAATGCTGCGCTTGGGCGTCTTGATGTGGACCGTGCCGAACTTGTCGTTCGCATCAAACCACCAGGCTTGCGTGGCGGCGTCAAACGTCGCTTGATCGCCCGACTCTGGCAAGACCTGGCCCCCGAGTTCTACCGCTTGTGGTTTGGCGCGGCTGTGCACGATCAGCGCCAGGCTGCGCTGTGGCTCTTGGCCGGCATAGTCGCCCTGCACCGGGCCGACCTTGACGCGAATGTCACCCGCACCCTGTGTCGGCGCCGTCATCAATATGACTTGGCGGCTGCTCTTGCCCTGCTCGCTGTACTGGCGCGTCAGGCCGTCGTCTTCATACAGCGTGTAGCTCGACTCACCTTGCGGATACAGGTCCAGCGTCAGCTGATCTTTGGGCTTTTGTCCGTCGAACAGGACCTCGGGGTACATCGGCAAAATGGCGCCTGCGCGCACAAACACCGGCAGCTTGTCCAGCGTCACTTGCAGATCAACCGTCTTGCCGGCCTGGCCGGCTTGCACCTGGCGGCCGTCCCAATAGTCGAACCACAGGCCTTGCGGCAAGTAAATGTTCTTGCGCCAGCCCTGGCTGGCGGCCTGGCTGCGGAACACCGGCGCCACCAGCAGGTCGCGCCCCAGCAAGAATTGGTACTTGTGCGCTTCGGTCGCCGCGTTCGGGTCCTTGGGGTGATCCCACATCAGGCCGCGCACAATCGGCGCGCCGCTCGCCTCTGCCTCTTGCGCCAGGCCGTACATATAGGGGGTCAGCCGCAGCTTCAGCTTCAGGTACTTGCGGTTGATGCTGCGGTAAGGCTCCTCATAGGCCCAGGGGTGCTTGCGCGCCTGCGCCGCCCAGCCGCTCATGCCCATCAGCACGGGGGTGAAAGTCTTCCACTGCAGATCGCGGGTGAAGGTCTCGGGGCTGCCGCCGAAGATGGCGTCCACATCGCCGGTCGCGTAAGCCTGGCCCGACAGGGCCGAGCCGATCAGCGTCGGGATATGCCAGCGGATGTAGTCCCAGCTGCTGCTTTGATCACCGGTCCAGGTGACGGCATAGCGCTGTATGCCGGCCCAGCCCATCACGGTCCACAGAAAAGGCCGTGCGTCGGAGTTGTCCAGGATGCCTTGATAGGCCGATTGGTTGGCGTCCATCGCGAACTGGTAGCCCGCGCCCGTCCAGGCCACATCGAGCTTTTGCGCGCGCGTGCCGGCCGTGCCGACTTCCCACTTGATCTTGTCGACCCCGTTCTCGGTCCACAAGCCGGTGCGAAAGCCTAGCTCGCTCAGGCCAGATACGACCTTGGGCAGGTCGGTATAGCCGCAGCCATAGCCATCATTGGGCAAAATCCAGCCACCGGGCATATCGTGCTCGCGGTATTTTTTGGCCACCGACTCGATCACGTCCGGCGTCTTGCCGGTCGGACCGTCGCTCCAGCCCTTTGGCACGGTGCCGGGTTTCTTGACGTTGTCGCCGTCGTTATAGCAATCGGCGTCACCATATTCATAGGCCCAGCGCGGCAGCATCTTGGCGCGTCCGGTCAGCTCGGTGTAGCGGGCCAAGACCTCACGAATGCTGGGGCCGGCGAAGATGAAGGCGTCAAAGCGGCCATCTTGGTGGGCCAGCGTGATGCGCTCGTTCTGGCGCAGATCGTAAGAACCGTCGCGCCAGCTATTGCGCAAAATGCCCCAGCCCTTGGAGCTCATCAGAAAAGGCGCGGGGCTGGGCCGGTCGCCTTCTTCCCAGCCGCCGGAGTAAGAGACTTCGAGCTGCTTTCCCTTGAACTCGAAGCGACCGTTTTGCTGGCCGCCACCGAAGAAACGCTCTGACTTGTCGCTGCTCAGGGTTTGAACCGAAAGCTTGTCGCTCAGGTCCAGGCTTTCGGTTTCGCGCCACAGCAGCTGTTGGTTGTCGGCCCGGTAGAGCGCCAGGCGCAGCGGCTTCTTGTTGATGCGCAGCGCCAGGCTGTCGGTTTGGAGCAGGTAGTGGTCGCCCTGATCGCTGAGCTTGTGCGCGATGGATGCACCCTCAGCGTGGGCTGCTAGGCTTTCGGGCAGCACGATGGGCGCGGCCTTGTCTTCGCTGGCCGCAAATTGGCCGGTGGCGCTCGCTTCGATGCGCAGCACATCGGCCCGCAGCAAGCTGATGCGCAGCCTGGCCTTGCCTTCGGCGCGCAAGTCCCATTGCGGGGCGGCTTGCTGGCCTGTGGCGCCTTCGATGACCTGCTTGGATTGGGGCAGGGCCACCAACTCGCGCAGATTGCCCAGTGAGGCCGCCGCAGCGCGGTCGGCCTGCAGCAAGCCGATGACGATCAATGCCGCCATGCTGGTGGCTCTTCTGATGGCCGATGTCTTGCCGGTTTGCGAGTGCAAGCGATGCTTCATGCCTGTGTTTTCCCTGGCCTATGGCGGCCTTGATCAAAATGACTTGGTCGAACTCTAGGCACCCGACTTGCAACAGTCAATTGAGTGAAAGTCAGACCGAAAGATATACGGCGAAATATAGTGAAAACCACTAGAAATAATCATATGAAACGAAAAAATCATCGCGACTTCGGCGTTGATTCGGCCCATTAAGTGTTGAGCTAATTTGGTGTTTCGCGAGCTATAGCTGCAATCCGCGCGTTCTGTGCTTGCGATTCCTGGTCTCGATTGGCTCTTGAAATTTGTTCTTTCTTTTTTCTTTCGACTTTGCTAAAGTGAAAGTCAAATTGCCTGTCGGCGATCTCGCTCGACTGTCTTCACCGTCTGTTTCCACTGCGCTCAATGAACCCATTACTGACCCGTTCCCGCGATGACTGGCAGGCCCAAGGTGGCCTGTCAACGGCCGAGGAGATTGCCCAGCAGCCGATGGTGTGGCGCGAGCTGGCGCAGTCCTTGGGCCCCGCGCAGCAAGCGGCCTTGGCGGCTTTTCTCGAGGCATGGCTGCGCGAGCCAAGTCATCAGGTCATCCTGACCGGCGCCGGTAGCTCGGCCTATTGCGGTGAGGGCGTGGTCGATGAAATCAACCGCCTGTGGCCTGCGCAGGTGCGCGCGGTGCCGACCACCAGCCTGATCTCGCATCCGGCGCTCTATTTGCGCCGCGATCAGCCGACGCTCTTGGTGTCTTTCGCGCGCAGCGGCAACAGCCCGGAGAGTTTGGGTGCCGTCGATCTTGTGCGTCAGCTGGTGGATCAGCCGCGTTTCTTGAACATTACATGCAATGCCGACGGCGCCTTGTTCTCGCGCAATGGCGCCAAGCGTGACAGCTTCAATCTCCTGATGCCCGCTCGTTCTTGTGACCGGGGCTTCGCGATGACCAGCAGCTTCACTTGCATGCAGTTGGCGGCACTGCTCGCTTTCGGGCGCGACAGCTGGGACGCGCGGCTGGCGCGTGTCGAAGCGCTGGCGACGCAGGCCGAGCGGCTGCTGCGCGACTGGGCGGCGCCGCTGGCCGCTTTGGCGCAAGAGCCGTTTGCGCGCCTGGTCTATTTGGGCAGCGGGCCGCTGGAGGCCTTGGCCAAAGAGTCGGCCTTGAAGATCCTGGAGCTGACCTGTGGCCATGTGCTGGCTTTCGCCAACACCTGCCTGGGCTTTCGTCATGGCCCCAAGTCGATTCTGAACGAGAACACCTTGGTGATGGTGTTCCCGTCCAGCGACGCCCATGTCCGCAAGTTTGACGCCGACCTGGTGGCCGAGCTTCAGCGCGAGGGCGTGGCGGGGCGTGTCTTGCAAGTGGGGCTTGTGGCGCCGGCTGGATCAGACTCCCCGGCCGACCTCATTGCGCCCGCCGGCAATTTGCTGTGCAGCGTCGGCGCCGAGCTGGCGGCCGCGGACGACTGTTGGCTGGCGCCCTTGTGGTTGTTGGCGGCGCAGCAATATGCGCTGCACCGTTCCGCCGCACTGGGGCTGACCCCGGACAACCCCTTCCCCGACGGCACCGTCAACCGCGTCGTTCAAGGCGTCACCCTTCACGCTTATGTCGCAGCCGTCCAGCACTGAGGGCATGCTTTACGGTGTCGACATCGGCGGCACCAAAATGGAGCTGGTGGCCTACCAAGGGGCGGACTTGACCGAGCGCTGGCGGCGCCGTGTCGACACGCCGACAAGGGATTTCACCGCCTTTGTTGAAGCGCTGGCGGGCTTGGTGGAGGCGGCCGATGCGAGCCTGGGTCAGCGCGGCGCCATCGGCTTGGGGCTGCCCGGCGTGGTCGACCCGCGCAGCGGCTTGCAGCTCAGTTCCAATGTGCCGGCGCTGAACGGGCAAGCGGTGGCGCCGGCCTTGACGGCGCGCTTGCAGCGCCCGGTGGTGATAGGCAATGACTGCCAGTGTTTCGCGCTGTCCGAGGCTTGCGGTGGCGCGGCGGCCGGCGCCGAGAGCATGTTTGGCGCCATCTTGGGCACCGGCGCCGGGGGCGGCTATTGTGTCGGCGGGCGCTTGCTGCGCGGCTACAACAGCCTGGCCGGCGAGTGGGGCCATTGCAGCTTGCCCGCCACCCTGCGAGAGCAGCACGGCCTGCCGCTCTGGCCCTGTGCATGCGGACTAAACGCTTGTTTGGAGCGTTATGTGTCCGGCAGCGGGCTGGCCGCGCTGTACCGATATTTTGGCGGGCCGGCGCTTGATGCGGCCGCCATCAATGCACAGGCCGAGGCGGGTGAGGCCTTGGCGCAGCGCACGCTGGCCGTGCATCTGGACCTGCTCGCCCACGGCCTGGCCGGGCTGGTGCTGGTCTTGGACCCGCATGTGATCGTGCTGGGCGGCGGCCTGTCCAAGCTGCAGCGCCTGTACCGCGATCTTCCTGCCGCCGTGGCGCGCCATTTGTTTGCCGGCGCGCGCGTGCCGCAGATTCTGCCGCCCGCGTTTGGTGACGCCGGCGGCACGCGCGGTGCGGCCTTGTTGGCGCGGCAACAGCAGCAGCAATAACAGTCCATTCCCAATTTCTGAGAACCTCCATGTCGCATCTTCTTGACATCATCAGCGCCCACCGCCAAGGCCGGCCGGTCGGCATCTACAGCGTCTGCTCGGCCAACGAATATGTGTTGCGGGCCGCCTTTGAACAAGCGGCGCGTTACGGCACGCCCTTGTTGATCGAGTCAACCTCGAACCAGGTCGACCAGTTCGGCGGCTATACCGGCATGAACCCCGTGCAGTTCCGAAGCTATGTCCTGAAGCTCGCCGAAGAGGCCGGCTTCCCACCAGAGCGTTTGGTGTTGGGCGGTGACCACCTCGGCCCCAATGCCTGGCAGCATCTGCCGGCCGCCGAGGCGATGGGTTTTGCGACCGAGTTGATCCGCAGCTATGTGGCGGCGGGCTTCGAGAAGATCCATCTCGATTGCAGCATGGCTTGCGCGGATGATCCCAAACGGCTGCCGGACGCAGTAGTGGCCGAGCGCTCGGCGCAATTGGCCCTGGTGGCCGAAGCCGCTGCACAGGCTGCTGGTTTGCCGGCGCCGGTCTATGTGATCGGCACCGAAGTGCCCATTCCCGGTGGCGAGGCTTCGCTGGGCGCCGGCGTGGCGGTGACCACGCCTGCGGCGGCAGCGGCCACCTTGGCCGTGCACGCGGCCGCCTTTGCCGCCCATGGGCTGCAGTCTGCTTGGCAACGAGTGATTGCAATGGTGGTACAGCCGGGTGTGGACTTCGATCACAGCCAGATCCAGCATTACGAGCCCGCTGCCGCGACCGCGCTGTCTAACTTCGTCGCTCAGCAGATGGATCCGCCGGCGCTGGTCTTCGAGGCGCATTCGACCGATTACCAAACCGAGAGCGCCATGCATGCGCTGGTGCGCGATCATTTTGCGATCCTGAAAGTCGGCCCGGCGGTCACCTTTGCGCTGCGCGAGGCCTGGTTTGCCTTGGCGGCGATCGAGCGCGAGATCGTCCCGTTTGGGCGGCAGTCGCAGTTGCCGGCGGTGCTGGAGCAGCGCATGCTGGCCGAGCCCAAACATTGGCTCAAGCATTACGCCGGCACGCCGGCTCAGCAACATCTGCTGCGCGCTTATGCGCTGAGCGACCGCTGCCGCTACTACTGGGGCGATGCGGCCGTGCTGGCCGCCGTGGCCAAGCTGATCGCCAATTTGGAGCAGCAGCCTATTCCCTTGCCCCTGCTGAGCCAATACCTGCCCGAGCAGTTCGATGCGGTACTTGCCAGCGATTTGGCGGCCCAGCCTCGCGCGCTGGCCCAGCACAAGGTGGGCATGGTGCTGGCGCGTTATGCGCGGGCCTGCAGCCGCAACCGGCATGCCGCAAGCGAAAGTACCAATGCTCAAAATCTTTCGTTTGCATAAAATGCTTGCTGTCAAAACGAAAGAGTTGAAAAGTAAGCCATGAGCAAGAACGAAAAGCCGCCAAGCCGCAATACCGGCCAGCGTCGTGAGCAAATCATGCAGTTGCTGATGGAGCAGGGGCGCGTGGATGTGTCGGACTTGGCGCCCAAGCTGGGCGTATCCACGGTGACGATTCGCAGCGATCTGGCCGCTTTCGAGGAGCAGGGCCTGGTCACGCGCAGCTACGGCGGCGCCGCGCTCAAGCGCATGCCGCCCCAAGAACACAATATTCGCCAGAAAGACGGCTTGAATAGCAGCCTGAAGGAGCGCATCGGCACGCGTGCCGCCCAGATGGTCAACTCGGGCGACAACATCATCATCGACTCCGGCACCACGACGATGGCCTTGGCCCACCACCTGCGCGAGCTGCGCAATGTGACGGTGATGACCAACGGCCTGAACATTGCTTGGGAGCTGGCCGATGCCGAGGGCGTCGAGCTGATGCTGACCGGCGGCCTCTTGCGCAAGAAGTCGCTGTCCATCCTGGGCACGCAGGCCGAGGCCTGCTTGGGCGGCTATATCTTTGACAAACTCTTTCTCGGCGTGGACGGCTGCGACCTGCAGTTCGGCTTGACCACCCACCATGAGGCGGAAGCCAGGCTCAATCACATGATGGTGGAGCGGGCCAAAAAGGTCATCGTGCTGAGTGACTCCAGCAAGTTTGGCCGCGTCAGCTTGCACCGCATCGTGCAGCTCGACCGTGTGCATACCTTGATCACCGACGCCGGCATCAGCAGCGAGTACCGCGACGGCCTGCAGCGTTTAGGCATAGAGCTGATCATCGTCGAATGAAAACAAGGCCAAACAGCTTGTCGGGACGCATCCTGACGCCGGGCGGCTGGCTGCTCGGCCGGATCGAATTCGCGGAGCATGTACTCAATATTTACCCCGATGCTGACGCACCATCCGAGCTGAGCATTCTGCCGGGCTTCGTGGACCTGCATGTGCATGGCGGCGCGGGTGTGGACATCATGCAGGGCGGTGATACGGCGGTGCAGGTCGCGCGCGCCCATGCCCAGCACGGCACGACGGTGATCTTGGGCACGACCATGACCGCCAGCCCGGCCGCTATTGAACATGCCTTGGAGGGCTTGGCGGAGGCGATCTCACAGCGCGCGCCCGGCACGGCCCGCATCCTCGGCGTGCATCTGGAAGGCCCTTTCATCAGCGAGAAGCGCCTGGGCGCTCAGCCCAATCTGGTCTGCTCGGCGACGCTGGAGCAGGTCTTGCATTACCACTCGATTGCGCCGATCAAGGTCTTGACCCTGGCGCCCGAACTGAGCGGGCACTTGGCATTGATCCCGCAACTCAAAGAGTTGGGTATCCGCGTGCAGATCGGCCATTCGGCCGGCAGTTATGAAGAGGGGCTGGCGGCGCTGCAAGCCGGCGTTGCGGGCTTCACCCATCTGTTCAACGGCATGACGCCGCTGAATCATTACCAGCCCGGCATGGTCGGTGCGGCCCTGGCCCATGCCGAATATGCGGAGTTGATTCCAGATCTGCAGCATGTGCATCCAGGTGCGATGCGCGCCGCCATCCGCGCCATCCCCAAGCTCTTTTGCGTCACCGATGCAACGGCCGCCACCGGCATGCCGGACGGTGAATATGCGCTGGGCTCGCAAACGGTGATGAAGTGTCTGGGCTGCGTGCGTCTTGCTTCTGGGTCGTTGGCCGGCAGCGCCTTGACGATGGACCAGGCGCTGCGTAATTTGGTCTCCATCGGTCTTGATCTGGCGGCTGCGTCGAACTGCCTGTCCCGCCACCCGGCCGACTATCTGGGACTGCCCGATCGCGGCCGCATTGCGCCGGGCGCCTGGGCCGACTTTGTCGTCTTGGATGCCGATCTGCAAGTGCAGACCGTCGTCATCGAAGGTGAATTGGTTTCTCTCGTTTGACCGTTCAAGGAACGACCCGCATGAATGCACCCGCTTTCGCCATACCCATGGCCGCCAATGATTCGCCCAAAGTCTGGTCTATGCGCTTCATGCTCTTTATCGCCGGCATGGGCGGCCTGCTCTACGGCATCGACATCGGCATCATCGCCGGCGCGCTGCCCTATCTGGAGTCCACCGCCTCGGTAACGTGGCGTTTGAGCGCACAGCAGCTTGGCTTTATCGTGGCGGCCGTGCTCTTGGGCAGCGTCTTGTCGTCCTTGTTTGCTGGGGCGCTGGCCGATTGGGTCGGCCGTAAGAAGGTGATGGTGCTGAGTGGCTTGTTGTTCACCTTGAGCATCCCCATCATTGCCTTGGCCGACGGTTACACGCCGCTGCTGCTGGGGCGTTTGCTGCAAGGCATCAGCGGCGGCTTGATTGGCGTGGTGGTGCCGCTATACCTGGCCGAATGCCTGACGGCCGACAAGCGCGGGCGCGGCACCGCGATGTTTCAACTCTTGTTGACGATAGGCCTGGTGGTGGCGGCCTTGATCGGCCTTTACTACGCCCGCGAGGTGGAGACCTTCGCCGGCGGCAGTGGGGACGCCTTGTTCGCGGCCAAGGACCAGGCTTGGCGCAGCATTTTCTGGATTTGCCTTGCCCCTGGTTTGGTTTTTACCGTCGGCTGCTTGTTCCTGAGTGAGTCGCCGCGCTGGTTGGTCGGGCGCGGCCGCCCGGCCGATATCCGCGCTGCGCGGGCCGCGCTCTTGCGCAGCCGCAGTGCGGCAGCCACCGAGCAAGAGCTCAGCGATATGCAGCAGGCCCGAGCGATATCGACCGGCACGGCGGGTCAAAGCCAAAGCGCGCGCGAGCCTTTGCTGAGCCGGCGCTATCTGGTGCCCTTTGTCTTGGCCTGCGTGATCCTGGCCTGCACCCAGGCGACCGGCATCAACTCGATCTTGGCCTATGTGGTGAACATCTTGAATCAAGCCGGCTTGAGCGGATCGACGGCCAATTCGGCCGACGTGGCCATCAAGGTTTTGAACGCAGTGATGACCGTGGTGGCGCTGCTGCTGGTGGACCGCAAGGGGCGCAAATTCCTCTTGATGCTGGGCAGTGGTGGCATCTTTTTGTCTTTGATTTTGGCCGGCAGTTTGTTCTGGTCGGCCGAGCGGGGCCGCGTTGACGTGACGCCGACCCTGCAGCAGCTGGTGCAGCAAGACCGCCTGCAGCTGAGTGTCGATGCTGCCGGCCTGGCCCGGCTCGGTGTGGCCGCAGGCGGCGCCCCGCAACAGCTGACCCTGTCCTACGCCTTCGGCGACTTCAGCAATGTGCAGAGCCGGCGCAGCGACGAACTGGATGCCCGGCCGATCGAGATTTCACGCGAGCACACAGTGCAAGCCGACAGCGTGATCGGGGCCTTCTTTCGCCGCCTGCATCTGAACCCCTTTGCCGACCCCGTCAGCGCTGCCAGCGCGCCTTTGGTCATTACGCAGGCCCTGGTCGGCCCGGTGCCCAGCGCCACCCATGGCTGGCTGGTGACGGCTTGCATCTTCGCCTTTGTGGCCTTCTTCGCGGTGGGGCCGGGCGTGTGTGTCTGGCTGGCGCTGTCGGAGCTGATGCCCACGCGCATTCGCTCCAACGGCATGAGTATTGCCTTGCTGATCAATCAGTTTGTGTCCACCACGATCGCGGCGGTGTTCTTGCCTACCGTCGGCAATCATGGTTATGCGGCGATGTTCTTTTTCTGGGCCGGCTGTACGGTGGTCTATTTCTTGGTGGCGGCTTTTGTATTGCCGGAGACCAAGGGCAAGACGCTGGAGCAGATCGAGGCGCATTTCGCGCGTCGGCGCTGAAGCCTGAGCAAGCTGCTAGACGCAGGCCATCAGACGCCGCGTCTTTTGCAAATGCCAGGCCATGTTCAAGGCTTCAAATGAGGCTGCGGCTTCACTCAGTTGGTGCTGCGCCGGCTCACCCAGGGCCAAGGCAAGTTCGGCCGCGCAGAGTTGATTGACGGCCGCCTCATGCGCCGAGCCACGCAGCGCAGCCACACGCTGCGCGGCCGCCAAGTAATGACTAGCCCGCGCGGCTTGGCCGGCGTCAGCGGCCAAGCGGGCCGCCGCCCGGTAGGCCATGGCCACGCCTATCCAGTCGCGCTGACGCGCCCGCCGCAAGGCCTGTGCGACCTGCTGGCGCGCGCCGGCCGCATCACCTTGCTCGGCCAGCAGCTCGGCCCGCCAACCGTGAATCAGCGAGCTGAACAAGCCGCCGCCGCGAGATGCCAGCCAGTTCGCCGCAACCTGCAGGCCCAGCGCGGATGCCGCTGAGCGCTCGGTCTGCCAGTCGGCGAAAGCGCAAACCGCATGTCCCATCGAATAGGTGAACAGGCTGCGTACCAGGCCGCCGATGCGCTGCGCCTCGGCCGCGGCCTGCCTTGCCTCGGGCCAGCGGCCCTGCCACAAAAACACCGCCGCTCGCCAACCCTGCACCGAAGCCTCAACGGCATGGTTGCTGCCCTGAATGATGGCCAGCGCCTCATCAAAGTAGGCATGCGCCTCGCCAAACTGGCCTTGATCACCCAAGACATAGGCGCGGCAAGCGAGCGAATAGGCCAGGCTGACGGCCGGCCGTGCGGGCGGTACCGTCGCCTGATTCAAAGGCCGCAAGAACGCGATCGCCTGATCCAGCAAGCCCAGCGCGGCCGGGTAATCTGCCGCTGCGGCCAATAGCTGGCCCTGCGCGCCGAGCAACTGCGCGAGCAGCGCACCATTGGGGGGCTGCTTGACTTGCGCCGCTTGCAGCCCGCGCTCGCAGTGCAAGAGTCCTTCTCGCACCTCGCCCAGCGCATAGCTGGCATAACCCAGCCAATAGTCGGCCCGCGCAATCAAGTCTGCGTCGCCGCTGCCTTGAGCCAGTTGCACCGCATGCTGCAGCACCCGCAAATCGGCTCTTGAGGCGTCAAACACGCAGGCGATGCCGAAGCGCTGCGCGATAGCCACCCAGCGCATATCAATGTCGCCGCTGCTGGGCAGATGCTCCAGCGCCGTCAGGGCGGCGCGGTATTGCTTTTTGGCCCGGTCCAGCGCCGAGGCGGCCAGGGCTTGATCGCCGGCCCGCTCCGCATGCAGGGCGGCTTCCGCCCATTGCTCGGCCGCCGCCGCGTGATAGCCCAATAGTTCATCGGTGGCTTGGCGGGGCGTGTCGTGCACCTGTGAGCGCAACTCCGCCGCGATATGGCGGTGCATGGCCTGACGCTCATGCCAGCCAATCGACTCGTAGACCACGTCCCGGGTCAGTCCATGCTTGAAGCGAAAGAAACCGGCCCGCCGGTCCGGGAAGACAAAGTCGCGCTCGGCCAGCGCCAGCACGGCCGGGTCCTGCTCGGTGCAGCCGGTCAAGCGTTGCAGTAGCCAGGTCGGGATGACATTGCCGATGACGGCTGCGGCGCGCAGCAAGGCCGCTTGCTCGGGCGCCAAACGCGCGACCCGCGACAGCGTCAGCGCGGCCAGCCAGGCCTGCCCCGCCGAGTCAGCTCGGGGGCGTATCAACGCCCGGCGTCCGGCATGCTCATGCTTGATGGCGTGACACAGCTCTTCAATGAACAGCGGGTTGCCGCCCGCATGGCGCTGAATATCGAGCGCCACAAAAGGGTCGGTATTGGGCAAGAGCTGAACAATCGCCTGTTCGGCATCGTTCGCATCGAAGGGCGCCAACTCCAATACCCGGGCCCCGTCGGCCTGCAGTTCGGTCTCTTGCGGCCGGCTTGCCGTCAGCAACAGCAGGGGCAGTTGCTGCTCGCGCGCCAGCGCATACACGCGGTGCAGCAAGAGGAGGCTGGCGTCATCGGCCCATTGCAAGTCATCAATGAAAATCACTTGGGGTCTTTGGCGGGCCAGCGCTTGCAAGAGCTGCAAGAGCCCGGCCGGTCGGGCCGCGGCCTCGGCCGTCAAGAGCGCGGCAGCAATTCCCAGCCCCTGCGAAGCCAAGGCACGCAGCATCTGCAAATAAGGTTGCAGCGGCTCGGCGCTCAAATAGCTCTCGCAATAGCCGCGCTGCACCTGGCAGTTCTGGGCGGCCGTGCGAGCCAAGAATTCTTCGGTCAGCCGCGTCTTGCCCACACCGGCACTGGCCCGAATATTGATCCAAGCCGGCCGACCCTGCTGTGCTTCGGCCAGCGCAAGTTCGAGTTGCTTCAACTCGAACTTGCGGCCCACAAAAGGCGCCAAGCCGCGCTGCTGGCTGGCTTCGAAGCGCCGGCCTATCGCTGCCCGACCCTTGATCGCATAGACCGCCAGCGCGCTGCTGCGGCCCTTGAGCTGCACCAGCCGGCGCTCACTGGTTTGGAAGTAATGGCAATGCAGGCCCAGGGTCTCTTCGCTGACGAGGATTTCATCGGCGCCGGCCTGGTCAGACAGGCGGGCGGCGAAATTCGGCGTGTTGCCCAGCAGATCGAAACGCCCCCTGACCGCGTCGCCTTCTTCAACCAAGACAATGCCGGCGTGGATGCCCGAGTGCAGGCTCAGCTCCTGGCCATGCGGCCATTGGCCGCTGCTGCCGGGTGGGCGCATCAAGCGCACCAGCTGGTGCAACTCAAGCGCGGCCTCGGTGGCGCGCCGCCCATCGTCTTCGCGCATCTGCGGGTGGCCAAAGATGGCCAACATGCCGTCACCCTGGATCCGAACGACCGTGCCGCCGTGGCGTGGCACCACGCTTTGGTAGAGCGCACGCAAGTCGCGCAGCATCAGCGCGTAATGCTCAGCCTGCATGGCGTCCGCGAGCCGGGTGGACTCGGATAAATCGGCAAACAGCACGGTCAGATTACGGCGCTCGCCCGGCGCTTGCGGCGCCGACGCGCGATCGGTCGGATGCATCATGGGCAGAGGTATTTTTCACCTCATCATAGAGGGACTACACCTTAGCGCGACCCCAGCGGCGCCGAAAAAGCCGGTAAATCTTCTTCCCGCAAACCGAGGTAAATGGGCAGCCCGGCGCGGCGGTGGATATTGATCTTGGCGTTATAGACCCGATGCGGGCGTCCATGCTTGTCGCTGATCTCGAACTCGCTGATGCCGAAGTTGCCGGCCGCATTGCGGCTACCGGTCAAGTAACAGGCAATTTCATCGATCTCCGCGCCGGCCAGGGTCAGGCCGTTCAGCGCCTTGAGGGGGCGCCGGGTGCGCTCGACAAAGTCCACCGAGTCGAGCCGCTGGATCTCGCCGCTGTGCTCATCACGCATCAAGGTGTTGAACTTGCCGAGCAAAATCTGCCCCGGCAGGGCACGCTCGATCATGCGGGCCAGCTCTATCGTCACTTGGCCGACCAAATAGCTGAAGGAGGTCGGATTGAGCCCCTCGCTTTGATAGAACTCATAGTGCGAACCGACATGGAAAGCGGCGCGCAACTGCGGCACCGACTCGGGCCGGCGTGCCCGCTCCCGCGCCAAGGCGTTATCGGCCAGGATGAACTGCAGCAGTTGGTACAGCTCGACATTGGCCTCGATGCCGCGCATGCGGTTCCAGATATAGAAGCCGTCGCCGGTAGTGGTGCGGGCGAAATTGATATTGATCTCTCGGTCCAGCAGCTTGGCATAGGCCGCATTGACCGAGCAGGACAGGCTGTTGAGTTGCACCACTTGCTGCAGCGGCGTCAGCAGCGAAAAGCCGACCGCGTCGAACAGAATCACCGCCCGGTCCTCGACCAGACGAATGCCATAACGGGCCACGATGGCGGCGATCAGATCCAGCCCCAGCCCCAGCTCGGGCGCGAAGGGCAGGGCGATGAAATGTGGCCTCAGGCCCAGCTCGGCGGCGGCTTGGCTGAATTGCTCTGCCGGCAGATGCGCTTGGTTGGCCAGTAACTCGTCCAGCAAGCGGCCGCGCCGCAGGGCCTCTTCGGGGTCGGCTGTGGCCTGGGTGAACTCGGTTAACAGCGGGTGCGGTGCGACCAGCACGGCCAAGCCTTGCTCGCCTTCGACGCCGGGCGTCCAGGCAAAAATCAGGTTTTCACCCAGATCCCACAGCGCATAAAGCAGCTGATCAAGCACGACGATGTTGTCGCGCACCTGGGCCTCGCTCAGGCCGCTCGGCAAGGCATAAGCCATGAAGCCATCAAGCCAAGATCTGCGCTTGCGGATTTCTTCGGTCACTCGACGCTCCCCTGATCAATGCTGAAGTCAGCATTGTCGGGGAAAGGTTTGCTGCTCTGCTCAAACCCGACGCACAGTTGGTTTGGCTGCAGCCAACATCAGCTGCTGCATCTGACTCTTGGCGCTCAGGCCGGTGACGACGACGCGCGGCAACTGCACCAACTCGGGCCGAACTGCCTTGCCGGTGATCACCACCCGGTCCAGTTGCGCCGGCTCGGCTGCCTCAGCAGCCTGGGCGCCGGCGGCGAAAAGGGTGGCGGCAAAAAGGACTGAAACAAAGGCTGGGGTACGCATGATGTGAGGCTCCTGGGGTGAACATCGAAGCGGCGCTTTGGGGACTCAATGCCTGCTTCGTTGAACTCAGTATCGGCAAGCGCTGGGCTTGCCGCCACGCTCATGCGACGGATTGCCGACGCTGCAGCGTGGCCTGCGCCTGCGAGCGATAAAGGGTTTACCCGTTGTTGCGGCGCCGCCGTCTGGTGGTCGCAATGAGGTCTGTTTAGGCGCAAATACACCTTCGGCCTATGATGTCAGGTTGCTTCGCCCTGTGCACACCATGTCCGACTCCCTATCTTTGCCCTCGACCGCGCCCCTGCCTTTGCCGTTTGAAATCCCGATGATTCGCGTGCGCGGTGCGCGCACCCACAATCTGAAAAACATCGATGTGGACCTGCCGCGCAACAAGCTGGTGGTGATCACCGGCTTGAGCGGCTCGGGCAAATCCAGCCTGGCGTTTGACACGCTCTATGCTGAGGGCCAGCGCCGTTACGTCGAGAGTTTGTCGGCCTATGCGCGGCAGTTCCTGCAGCTGATGGACAAGCCCGATGTCGATGTGATTGAGGGTCTGTCGCCGGCGATCTCGATCGAACAGAAAGCAACCAGCCACAACCCGCGCTCGACGGTGGGCACGGTCACCGAGATTCATGATTACCTGCGTTTGCTTTACGCCCGCGCCGGCACGCCGTTCTGCCCCGACCACAATTTGCCCTTGGAGGCGCAAAGCGTCAGCCAGATGGTGGATGCCGTCTTGGCCATGCCCGAGGACTCCAAGCTGATGTTGCTGGCACCCGTGGTGCGCGACCGCAAGGGCGAGTTTCTCGACTTGTTCGAGTCGCTGCAGGCACAGGGCTATGTACGCTTTCGCGTCGACGGCGCGACCATAGACGCGCCCGACTTCCCGGTGCTGAAGAAGACCGAGAAGCACGATATCGATGTGGTGGTAGACCGCATCAAGCTCAAAGCGCGCGACGCCAAGGACGCCGATGAAAGCGCTGATGGCCTGCGCCAGCGCTTGGCCGAGAGCTTCGAGGCGGCGCTGCGCCTGGCCGAGGGCCGCGCCTTGGTGCTGAATATGGACAGCGGCGCCGAGAAGGTTTTGTCGAGCAAGTTCGCCTGCCCCGCCTGCAGCTATTCGCTGTCGGAGTTGGAGCCACGGCTGTTCTCGTTCAACTCTCCCGTCGGCGCCTGCCCCTCCTGCGAAGGCCTGGGCCAGCTGACCATGTTCGATGCGGACAAGGTCGTCGCCTTCCCGACCTTGAGCTTGTCCAGCGGCGCGGTGAAGGGCTGGGACAGGCGCAATGCCTATACCTTCTCGATGCTGGAGGCGGTGGCGGCCCATTACAAGGTCGATATCGATCAGCCCTTCGAGGAACTGCCCGAGGCCGTGCGCCATGCCTTCTTGCATGGTTCTGGCAGCGAGGAGATTGCCTTCGTCTACCAAGCCGAGAGTGCGGCCGGCGGCCCTAAGAAGCGCGCGGTCAAACGCTCGCACCCGTTCGAGGGCATCTTGCCCAGCCTGGAGCGGCGCTTCAAGGAATCGGATTCCAGCGCGGTGCGCGAGGATCTGGCGCGCTATATGTCGGCCAAGCCCTGCCCGCATTGCGAGGGCTCGCGCCTGCGCCGGGAAGCGCGCAATGTCGTGTTGCAACCCGCCGACGCAGCGCCAGGAGCCAAGGGCCGACCGATTTATGACGTCGAACATTCGACGCTGCGTGACTGCCTAGTCTATTTTGAAGGCCTGAGGCTGAAGGGTTCCAAGGCTGAAATCGGCGACAAAGTGGTGCGCGAGATCACGTCGAGGCTGCGCTTCCTCAACGACGTCGGGCTGAACTATCTGAGCCTGGATCGCAGCGCCGATACGCTGTCGGGCGGCGAGGCGCAGCGCATCCGGCTGGCTTCGCAAATCGGCTCGGGCCTGACGGGGGTGATGTATGTGCTGGACGAGCCCAGCATCGGCCTGCATCAGCGCGATAACGACCGATTGATCGCGACGCTGCGGCGCCTGCGCGATCTGGGCAACACGGTCATCGTGGTCGAGCATGATGAGGATGCAATCCGCGCGGCCGACTATGTCTTGGACCTCGGCCCCGGCGCCGGCGTGCATGGCGGGCGCATCATGTCGCAGGGCACGCCCGAGCAGGTGGCGGCCGACCCGAATTCACCGACCGGGCGCTATCTGTCCGGCGCGGCCTGTATCGAAGTGCCGCGCGAGCGTCATCAAGTCAGCCCGCAGGCCGCGCATCACGCGCTCAAGATCATCAATGCCCGTGGCAATAATCTGAAGGGCGTGACGGTCGAGATTCCGGTCGGTCTCTTGACCTGCGTGACCGGCGTGTCCGGCTCGGGCAAGAGCACCTTGATCAATGACACGCTCTATACAGCGGTCGCCAAGAAGCTCTATCAAAGCCATGCCGACCCGGCGCCACATGACCAGATCGAGGGGCTAGAGGCCTTTGACAAGGTCATCAATGTGGACCAAAGCCCGATCGGCCGCACGCCGCGCAGCAATCCGGCCACCTATACCGGCCTGTTCACACCTATCCGCGAGCTCTTCGCCGAAATGAACACCGCGCGCGAGCGGGGTTACGGGCCCGGGCGCTTCAGCTTCAACGTCGCCGGTGGCCGCTGCGAGGCTTGCCAGGGCGACGGCGTGTTGAAGGTGGAGATGCATTTTCTGCCCGATGTCTATGTGCCTTGCGATAGCTGTTTTGGCAAGCGCTACAACCGCGAAACGCTGGAAGTGCTCTACAAGGGCAAGAACATCACCGAAGTGCTGGCGATGACGGTGGAGGACGCGCATCAGTTCTTCAGCGCCGTGCCCACGCTGGCGCGCAAGCTGCAGACGCTGCTCGATGTGGGCTTGGGCTATGTGAAGTTAGGCCAGAGTGCCACCACCTTGTCGGGCGGCGAGGCGCAGCGGGTCAAGCTGGCGCTGGAGCTGAGCAAGCGCGACACCGGCCGCACGCTTTACATCCTGGACGAGCCGACCACCGGCCTACATTTCGCCGACATCGCCTTGCTCTTGAAGGTCTTGCACCAGTTGCGCGACGCCGGCAACACCATTGTCGTGATCGAGCACAACCTCGACGTCATCAAGACGGCGGATTGGGTCATCGATATGGGGCCGGAAGGCGGCTCGGGCGGCGGCCAGCTCTTGGTGGCCGGCACACCGGAAACGGTGGCCGCCCATGAAGGCAGCCATACCGGACGCTATTTGAAGAACCTGCTGCGCTGAGCTCAAGCCTGCTTGCGGCGGGCCACCCAGGCCACTGCGAGCAAACCGGCCACCAACATGGCCCAAGTGCTTGGCTCGGGTATCGGAATCGTTGGCGGGCCGGGGGGCAGGGTGGGTATGCCGCCGCCGATATTGCCACCACCACCACCACCACCACCGCCCAAGCCAGGGTAGCCGCCGCCACCGCCGGGTGCCAGCACGCCGGGCGCCGGCAGGGGGCCACCCTCAAAGCCCGAGCCACCGGCAATCTGGGCGAAGCTGCCTGGGCTGGCCGCTGGGCCGGCCGCTGTAGGATCCAATTCCAATGGGCCTTCTGCCTCTTGCGTCGAAGAAGCTACGCTGCCGCCACCGACCGGGCCGGCTGCGCGCGGCGCGATGCGCTGAATGCGGCTGACATTGCGGCACACGGTGGGCACCAGCACGCATTGACCTTCTTCGCAATAGACCAGACCGCGCTCTTCGTAGGCCTGCGTCCATTTGGCGCGGCTGACTGTCTTGCAGACGCTGTTGGCACCGAAGTGCATATCGGTGATGGCACTGCTGTACTGGGATTGACCTTCGATACTGTCGCGCTTGATGGTGACCAACTCGTCATAGTCGCGCTTGAGCATGCGCGCCTTCAGCTTGGCCCTTACCGGCGCAGCAATGTCCTTGTAGCGGTCGACGGCTGCCACCAGGTCACCCATATAGGGGTTGACGCCGGGCTTGTCCCATGAGCAGTTTGGCAGAGTAGCGCCAGACGCTGCACTTGAGGCGGCAAGAGCGATCGATGCAAGCAAAGACATTATTTAAAATTCCGTCAAATTCAGCCCGCAGGCTGTGGGCGGCAGAGCCGTCGGTACTTCCAAAAAACAGTAACTCAGCGATTTCAAGGGTGGGGAGACGCTAATCGTGTCCCCTCAATCTGCTACACCCACAGTGTAATAAGCCTGGGTGAATGCAAGAGCCCTTGTTCTGTGGACAGATGGTCCGTGAGGGTGTGTTAGTTCACGTTTACCCTAGAAAAATACAAACTCCCTTCGGCGCAACGGTGGCGCAAGAGCTGGTGAACCCGCGGATTCGAATGTTTTTCAGTGCCGTCGGGCTCTTCGGGCTCGCGCCGACTAAATCGCTGCTAATCTGCGCAGGCTTTGCAACTGACCTCATCGCCCCAAAAATCCATGTGCTCGGCCCCAGCCCGCCTCGTGCTTTATGTTGAAGACGATCGCATCAACCTTGTGTTGATGGAAGAGGTCTTCCGGCGCCTACCCGGCTGGCGCCTGGAGTGCGCCGAGGACGGCGCGCAGGCCTTGAGCATGCTGGAAGGCTTGCAGCCCGACCTGTTGCTGATTGATATGAATCTGCCTGATATGACGGGGCTGGAATTGCTGGCGCAACTGCGCGCTATCGAGACCGGCTCCGCTCTGCGTTGTGTGGCGCTCTCGGCCGATGATTTGCCGGATCAAGTCGAGGCGGCGCGGGCAGCGGGCTTCAGTGACTACTGGGTCAAGCCCATTGATGTGATGAAGATGGTCGCTGCTTTGCAGCGAGCCTTGGCTTGAAGCACAGACAAAAAAAGGTCCGGCTGGCCGGACCTTGATGCTTTGAACCTGGCGCCGCAAGAAACCAGTCCTGCGGCTCGGTCGCTCGGTGGCCCAGGGGGCTCACGCATTACTTCAGGTGACTGTTGATCAGCTTGGTCATCTCGAACATATCGGCTTTGGCTTTGCCGAAGATTTCCTTCAGCGCCGCGTCGGCAACGATGATGCGCTTTTGGACGGCATCTTGCAGATTGTGCTTCTTGATGTATTCCCAGACCTTCTTGGTCACATCGGTGCGCGGCAGCGGTGCTGCGCCGACGATGGCTGCCAAGGCGGCGCTAGGCGTCAAGGCCTTCATGAATGCTGCATTCGGGGTGCGCTTCTTTGCGGGAGCAGCAGCCTTCTTGGCGGCAGGAGCCTTCTTGACCGCAGCAGCCTTTTTGGCGGGCGCAGCTTTCTTGGCCGGCGCAGCAGCTTTAACAGCCTTGACGGCCGGAGCCGCGGCTACTTTTTTCGCCGGTGCGGCTTTGGTGGCCGGTGCCGCTTTCTTAGCGGGCGCGGCCTTCTTTGCAGTTGCCATTTCAATTCTCTCCATCAAAAGTTGTTGATGTGCTGGTTCCGGGTGAAGGCCGCATAAGCCTTCATTTCTCTCTAGCACCTAGCAGGGGCGATGGTACTGCGGCACCAGGCGCTTGAGAAGGCTTTCATAGGGCGGCTGAGCCCAATCTCACGCCGAAATGCAGCTTGTTTACCCTAGGTGTCGCGCACCCGCATCACTTGTTGAACTTTTACCCTTGAATTGGGGCTTAGCACCGGTGCAAGCGCGGGCGTCGGCGCCTGCTCGTCAAGACATCTTGCGTGATGTTGGTGTGATTGAATTTGGCGTTAGGTATCAACGCGAAGGCGGCATGTTCGGCTTTGGGTACGAGCAGGCCATGTGCGATCAGCGATCGATCTCGTAGGACAAGAGAGCGACCGTTTCCCATTCGACCGGCTGACCGTTTTCAAGATAGGGCGCAAAGCGTGCCGAGCGTATGTCCAGCAAGGCCTGTTGGTCCAAACGCGCATAGCCGGCAGATTTTTTCAAGCTGGCTTCCTTCAGGCGGCCGTTCGCGTCGACGACGATGCGCAGGTGCACCACACCCGATTCGCCCAAACGGCGCGATAGCAGCGGCACGGTCATCTGGGGCTCGACCACATATCGCAGCGCACTTGAGGCCACTTGGCGGGGGCCGGCGGGGGCTTGGGTCGAAGGCGCTGCACTGCGAGGCGGCACCTCTACCTGAGCGTTTACAGCTGCCGTGGAAGCTTGCGGCGCGAGTTCGACCAGCGTCGGTGCCGCGTTCTGGGGCTGAACAAGAAGATGGCTGGCCATCGGCGGCGCCAGCGGAACTGGCGGAGCACTGAGTTGGCTGTTTATTGCGTGCTGCGGCAGCGCCGGCGGCGAAGTTTTGGGTGTCGGGGCCGGCGGGCTTGCGGCAATCAAGCTGAGCACGATGGGCAGGGGCTTGTTCGGCGCCGATCGCATGCCGAGCGAGTGCCACAGCCCCCAGCCCGCCAGCATATGGGCCAAGAGCACAGCCGCCAGAAACAGATGGCGGCTGGTGACCGCCAAGGCTTTGCGTTGCGTCGGCGCGCCTGATTCAGTCTGTGTCGCCTTGCTCTTGGCGGTCGATGGCTTGCTGGCTCCCCGAGGTGCCGAGGATGCGTTTGGGGTGACAAATGCGGGAATCACAAGAGGCCTTGAACTTGAGTTTGGTGAAGATCCTAGCATTAATGCGAACGATTGTTATTTGTATTTGATCGCGAGACAAAAAAATGCCCCGCGAGGCTGTGCTTCGCGGGGCAGTTGCTTGGGTGTTGGTAAGGGTGGGGCGCGGCCTAGGGCCGCGCATCGCCTCAGTGTTCGCTGTTCTTGGAGATTTTAGGTGCGGTGTGCAGGCTCAGCACCATGGTCGCCGCGAGGATCACGACCACCGCGCCCAGGGAGACCAGGACCGGGATCTTGATGATGTCGATCAACAACATCTTGGTTCCGATGAATGCCAGCACCACGGCCAGACCATAGCTGAGCAGATGGAACTTGGTCGCCATCGCGGCCAGCAAGAAGTACATCGCACGCAAGCCCAGAATGGCGAAGATGTTCGAGGTCAAGACGATGAAGGGGTCGTCGGTGATGGCGAAGATGGCCGGGATCGAATCGACCGCGAAGATCACATCGGTCATGCCGATCAACGCAATCACCAGCAGCAGCGGAGTGGCGACACGTTTGCCGTTCTCGACCGTGAAGAAGCGCTCGCCATCAAAGTTCTTGCTCACCGGCATGGTGCGACGCAGCAGCTTCAGCGCGGGGTTGGACTCAAGATCGGGCTCTTGGCCAGCTGCCCACCACATCTTGATGCCGGTGATCAGCAAGAAGGCGCCGAACACATAAAGCACCCAGTGGAACTGGGCAATCAAATAGCTGCCCACCAGAATCATCACCGTGCGCAGCACGATGGCGCCGATGATGCCGTACATCAGCACACGCTTTTGGTAGGCGGTCGGCACCGAAAAGTAGGTGAAGATCATCAGGAAGACAAAGATGTTGTCCACCGCCAGCGACTTCTCGATCAAGTAGCCGGTCAAGAACTCCAAGGCACGGGTGTTGGCCAGCTCTGTGCTGCCGGTGCTGTCTTTGATCGCCCACCAGAACAAGCCGTTGAAAGCCAGGCTCAGCGCTACCCAGACCAGTGACCAGTTGATGGCCTCTTTGACCGAGACGTCATGCGCGCCTTGCTTGCGCAAGACGACAAAGTCGACGAAGAGAGCGGCGAGCACCGAGCCGCCAAAGAAGAACCACAGCCACAGAGGCGCAATCGTATCCATTGAATATCCCGCAAAAAGCCAAACATCTACCCGGCATTGCTCAAGGCAATGGCCGCGGCCAAGAGTCGAAAGGTCTTGCGGGACGGCGCTGTGGACAGACTGCGTCCACGGCCGGCTGCGGGGCCCGGGCATCTTCACAGACGCCGTACTGACGGGCTGCCGCCACGGCTTGCACCGCGTAGCTACTCCCCCTTCGAAGCCCGCATTCTGCCAGTAAAAAGCAAGACCTGTCCCCGTCTAGGGGCAACTCTCCAGCGCGGCGAGCTGAAAAAAGTCACGGCGCGCTTGTATATTCGGCGCATGAAATTACTTCTGCGTTGGCTTCTATTGGCCGCAGCCTTGCTGTTGGTGGCTCATTTGTATCCGGGCGTGGTGGTGACCAGCTTCAGCTCGGCCTTGATCGCGGCGATGGTGCTGGGCCTGCTCAACACCTTGTTGCGGCCGGTTTTGGTGCTGCTGACCCTGCCCGTTACGGTGGTCAGCCTCGGGCTCTTCCTGTTCGTGATCAATGCCTTGATGTTCTGGGCGGCGGCGCGTTTGCTGAGCGGCTTTGATGTGGCGGGCTTTTGGGCCGCCTTGATCGGCTCCTTGATTTACAGCCTGTGCGGCATGTTGATCGACACCTTGTTCGAGCGCCTGTTCCCGGATTCGGACTGAATTCAGCCGCTCAAGGTAGCTCCGCACCCGGCGGCACGCCGCGCGGATACATCTCCGCCAGCAGCTGGCGCCGCTCGTACAGCAGGCTGCGCAGGCGCGCATCGATCACCGCCGCTTCGACCTGATCGGCATCACGGCCACGGGACTGACGCAGGCCTGAGCGGAAGCGGTCAATAGCGCCGTTCAAATCACCCATGGCCGCGCGCTCCTCGCCTTGTGCGCGCACCGCCCTCAGCGGCTGGTCCAGCTTGCTCCACAGCTGCCCCAGTTCGGCCCAGGCCAAGGGATCCATCGGGTTCAGGCTGACATAGGTCTGCAGCGCTTCGGCGGCCTCGCGCACGGTGGCCGGGTTGCTGTCGACGCGAGCCAGCTGTGCTTTTTGAATCAACATCGGCCTTGATCGCTCGCCCGCCAGCGGCTTCAAGGCCGCGTAGCCATCCGCCGCCTGACCGCGCGCCTGATTCAGCTCGGCGCGCAAGTAACGCAGCAAACGCTCGGCTTTGGGGTCCGGGCCCATCAGCTTCAGGGTCAGTTCGGCGCTGCGCAAAGCGTTTTCGGCGCGCGCAAAGTCACGCATCTTGATCGAGGCCAGCGCGCCGGTATAGCGCGCCGCCAGTTGCTCGTAGCCCTTGTTCTCGCTGCCGCCCTTGGCTTGTTGCTCACGCGCGCCGGCGTCGAGGTTTTGCAATTGGCCCCAGGCTTCGGCCCGAGCATCCATCAGCACCTTGGCGCGCGCGGCCATCAGCGCATGTTCGGCGCTGCCGGCTGGGCGTTCGTAGTCGATGGCGCCCATTCGCAAGCGCGCGTCGCCGATCCGCTCGGTGGTCAAAGGGTGGGAACGCAGATAGGGATAGGAGCCGTTGTCCATCAAATGATTGGCCTGCTCCATGCGGTCGAACATGCTGTACATGCCGGCCGGCGAGAAACCGGCCTGGTTCATCACCGTGAAGCCGACCCGGTCCGCCTCGCGCTCCATATCGCGCGAAAAACTCAGCGAGGCCTGTGCGGCAGCCGCTTGGCTGCCGACGATGGCGGCATTGGCCACGTCGGTGCTGTGGGTCCGCGAAGCGACGATCAGACCCGCCACCAAGCCGGCCAAGGCCAGCATGCTGTTGCGCGAATCGCCGGCCATGCGCCGCGCGATATGGCGCTGCGTCACATGCGACAACTCATGCGCCAGCACCGAAGCCAGCTCATCGGCCGAACCCGTCATCGCGATCAAGCCCAGATGCACGCCGACATAGCCGCCCGGCAGGGCGAAGGCGTTGATGCTGCGGTCGCGCACCAAAAATATTTCCCAGGCGAAGCGTTCGCTGGTCTCGTCGCCGATATTGCCGAGTTGCTTGGCGGTGCCGACCAGCGGCGCCCAGATGGACTGCAAATACTCCAGCAGCAAGGGGTCTTCGAGGAAGTCCGGGTCGGGGCGAATTTGCCGCATCACCTGCTCGCCAATGCGCCGCTCGGTGCCCAGGTCCAGGTCTTGCGAGACCGAGTCACCCAGCGCCGGCAGGTTCACCTGTGCATGCCCAAGCGGGCTGCCCAGGCTCAAGACCGCCGCCGCCAAAAAACTGATGGCACAGCGGCCCGGGCGACGCATCAAACTGACAGTTAGCTTTAACAACACAGACTCCAAAAAGCGCCAAGCATCTCTATGATGCACCCACAATCGTTTCCCAATTGTTGCCACGCTCCGGTGGCCCACCCTGCAATGACATCAGAACTCACTCATTTTGACGCCCAAGGCCAAGCCCATATGGTGGACGTTGCGGCCAAAGATGTCACGCACCGTGTTGCGGTCGCGGCGGGCCGCATCAGCATGCAAGCCGCTACCCTAGCATTGATCACCAGTGGCAGTGCGAAAAAGGGTGATGTTTTGGGCATCGCCCGCATCGCCGCCATCCAAGCAGCCAAACGCTGCGCCGACTTGATTCCGCTGTGCCACCCCTTGCCCTTGACGCGGGTGGCGGTCGAGTTCGAGATCGACGCGGCCGCCAACGCCGTGCTGTGCCGCGCGCAAGTCGAGACCTTGGGCCGCACCGGCGTTGAGATGGAGGCGCTGACCTCGGTGCAAATCGGCCTGCTGACTATTTACGATATGTGTAAAGCAGCGGATCGCGGCATGGTGATGGGCGATATCCGGGTGCTGGAAAAGCACGGCGGCAAGAGCGGCGACTGGTCGGCGCCTTGATCTGACCTCTTATTGGCGCAACTCGCGCCAGCTGTAGTCGCGCAGCGGCGGCTCGCATTGAAACGGCTTGAGCGCACCCGTCTCTTGCGTGAGCTCGCAGTCTTCCAGCCATTCCGTGCCGGACGGGTTGCGGAATTCCCGCAGTCTTTGCACCACATAACGGGCTTTGTCATCGTCGCCGGTCGCATGCAGTGATTTGGCCCAGGCGATCATCAGCCGCGCGTCGATCAGGTTGTGGGCGGTGCGCTGGGCCGCTGCCAGGGCAGCAGGGCCGGCGGGCAAGGAGGTGGCGGCGGCATAGTCGGCCTGCGTTGAAAACATGGCTGTGGCCTGGCCTGTGGCGATGCGCTGATGCAGCGGCTGCGCATTGGCCGAGGGCGCGTAAATATCGACCACGCGCAGATAGTCCCAAGCGGTATAGGCGCTGGCCGCCAGCATCAAGACCCCAATCCAGACCCAGCTGCTGTCGCTGGTTTTGGCTTGGCGAGGCGTTTCGTTCAAGGGCGCGCCGAGCGCCAAACCGAAGGCGAAAGCGGTCGGCAGCAGGAAGTAGGCATACCAGAGCGGGTACTCCAGCAGGCTGTGCAGCCCAATCATCAAGACCAGCATGAAGGCGCAGCGCCGCGCCACCGCGTCGCCTGCGCTGGCCGCGCGGCTGAGGGCAAAAGCGCGCCAGAGCGAGAACGCCAGCAGGCCCAAAATGGCCAGGCTCAGGGGCAGGCCTAACTCGACGGCCAGTTGCATCACGATATTGTGGGTGTGATCAAAAAAGGCAATCGGCCGGTCCGGGAAGGGCGTCATGCTCCAGGCCAGATTGAAGTCGCCCCAGCCCACCCCCATCCAGGGATTGGCCTTCAAGAGGCTCCAGGCATTGGCGATGATGGCCAGGCGCGACGGCGAGCCCGCGCCCTCGGCCAAGCGCGACTCGGCGCCCAGGGGGTGCGCGCCGCTAGCCGCCCAGACCGACAGCAGCCACCAACTCAGCGCCAGCAACATCGGCGTGGCCATCAGCGACAACTTGGCCGCGCGACCCAGCTTGCGGTCCAGCGCGCCCCAGGCCGCCAGAATCAGCACGCCGATCACGCCGGTACGCGAGGCACTGAGCACCACCGCAAACACCAGGCCGAACAGCAGTAGCGGCAAGACCAGGGCGCCGCCGAAGGATTTGAAGCGGCCCTGATCAGCCAGATACACCGCCGCCACACAGGCCCACATCAAGAGGCTGGCCAGGTGATTGGGTTGGCGCATATTGCCGACGGCGCGCCCCGGTATGCCCGAGCGCGCAATCACATGCCCATCGGCCCATGCAGGCATAAAGACCTGCACCAGGCTCACGATCAAACTCAAGACCCCCGCCAATAACAGGCCCCAGCACAGCGCCTCCAGCCAGCGCTGCCGCTCGCTGCGCTGCAGGCCCTGGCCCGCCAGCAGCAGCGCCAAAGCTGCCAAGAGCATGCCGCTATTGGCCAGCGCCAAGGCGCTAGGTAGGCTGCCGAACAGCACCGACGCCCAAGGCGCCAGTGCCAACAAACTCAGCGCGAGGGCCGCCGGCGTGAGCCGCCAGGCGGGTGCCTGCCGGCCGCTCATACAAATCAGCACCAGCCCCCAGCCGGCCAGGGCGGTGAGCTGATTGAACAGCGTCGCCGACGGAGTCAGGTTGTAGGCCAGCAGCGGCGCCACCGAGCAGGCCAAGAGCATGGCCAATAGCCCAAGGGGCTCAGGGGACGAACTGCTTGGAGAGGACGACATCAGTGAGGGGGGCGCGATCGATTTCTGCATGGGGCCGAATCATCACATGAAGCGAGCCCGTCCTCGCGCGCAAGCGCTGCAGTCGGGAACTTGACGCGACCTGTATGTGTGTACTACTATGCTGGTACACATAAGGAGCAGCTTTGAGTGCCGACAGCTTTTTCTTTCAAATCAACACCGGCTCGACCGAACCGATTTATCGGCAGTTGGTCGAGCAGGTGCGCCGCCGTGTGGCCAGCGGGCAGCTGGTCGCCGGCCAGGAAATCCCCTCGGTGCGCGAGGTCGCGCAGGCCTTGGCCGTGCACCCGATGACGATCTCCAAGGCCTATAGCCTGCTCGAAGCCGAGGGGCTGCTGGAGCGCCGGCGCGGCTTGGCGATGCGGGTGGCGGCACAGCACAGCAAAGCGCAACCGGCGCTTGACCGCCTCGAGCTGCTGCGGCCGACGCTGGAGCGGGCGGCGGCCGAGGTGCATCAGCTGGAGGTGTCGACCCGACAGGCCTTGCAGCTGTTCGATCAAATTCTCAATCAAGATCTCATTCAAGAAAAGGGAGGCGCCGCATGAGCGCAGTCACGACGTCCAGTACAGCCACTGCTGAGGTGCAAGGGCTGAGCCTGAGCTATGGCCAGCAGTCGGTCTTGAGTAACTTGGACTGGCAACTGCTGCCCGGCCAAGTTGTAGGCCTCTTGGGCCGCAACGGCTCCGGCAAGACCAGCTTGCTGGAGAGCGTGTTGGGTCTGCGCGAGCCGCAGCTCGGTGCGGTGCAGCTGTTCGGTCAGAGCGCCACTGAGCTGGACGACGCCGGCCGTGCCCGTATCGGCTATGTGCCGCAGCAAAGCGATTTGTTCGAGGGTTTCACGCCCGCGCAGCTGCTGCGTTACTTCAAGAGCTTTTATCCGCGCTGGAACGAGGCCAAGGTCGAAGGCCTTTTGTCGCGCTGGGACATTGCGCGTGACAAGCCCATTGCCAAGCTCAGCGGCGGCCAGCAGCAGCGCCTGTCCATCATCCGTGCGCTCGCTCATGAACCGGACTTGTTGGTGCTGGACGAGCCAGTGGCCAGCCTGGACCCGGCCGGGCGGCGCGACTTTCTGCGCGAGCTGGTCGAGCAGGTGTTGGACCGTGGCACGACGGTGGTGTTCTCGACCCATATCTTGTCGGACCTGGAGCGCGTTGCATTCAATGTCGCATTCTTGAAGCAAGGCCGCATCGGCTTGCAAGCGCCGCTGGATGAGTTGCTGGACGAGGTGCGCGCGGTGACGGGGCCGAGCGCGCAGTTGCAAGCGTTGATCGCCGCCGAGGGCGTGCAAGCCTTGAGCCGCAGCCCGCTGGAGGGCGGGCGCGAGCGCTGCTTGCTGCGCCTTCCCCAGTCGGGGGTGAATGACCCGCTGCCTGCTGGCCTCAGCAGTGAGCGCGTCAATCTGGAAGACCTGTTCATGGAGCTGACATGACTATGCGCAAGCTTTGGGAACAGTACGGCCCGCTCTTGGCCGCGCCATTTCAGCAGCGCCGTCACACCGGTGAGCTATGGGTGTGGCTCGCATTGCTGCTCTTGTCGGTGGCGGTGGCAATCGCTTGCGCCATCTTGGCCGACCTGAAGGCGGCGCTCGTGGTCCTTGGCATCGACGCTGGCGCGAGCGTGCTGATTCTGTGGGGTATCTGTTTTGCCAGCCTGCGGCGGCAGAACCACCCAAACGCGGCCCGTCTCGTGCCCGGCCATCTCGACCGCTTGCGCCGCTGCGCCATCGGCCTGTTGCTGTTTTTGAGCCTCATCACGGCGCTGCTGTTTGGCTCGCAGTTGGGTCAACCGCTGGCCTGGGGTTTGGGTGCGGCCGCGCTGATGCTCGTCGTGGCAGCTTTCGTCCGCTGGATACAACTGTGGTTTTACTTCTGGATTGTCATTAGCCTTGCCTTTTGGGGGCCAGTTGGTGCGGCGTGCATGCGCGTGTGGAGCGGGCTGCTGCAGTGGTACACCTTGCAGCCCGCCAGCTTGGCGCTGCTGGCCGTTCTGATCCTGCCTTGGCTGCTGAGCCGGCTGCTGCAAGACGGCGGGCCCGCACATCAAGCGAACTATCGGGCGGCCGAGAAAATCCGTTTGGCCTTTGCCGAGCAGACGCGTGGCCTGTCCACCGCCAAATACGCCGGCAAGACCGGTTTGACCATGATGCGCTTGTTCTCTTGGCCACAGCCGCTGTGGCAGCGCTATCTGCTCCAACATGCCCGGCCCGCGGCGCGCAGTGCCTTGGCGCGTGCCGAACTGGTGTACCTGGGCAATCTGCACTGGACCAGCATGCTGGGGGCTTTGACGGTTATTTCGGCGCTGTTGGCCATTGGCGCCACAGTATTTGCGCAGTTCTATACGCCGGATTGGGCCGGGCTGAGTTCCGGTGGCGGCTTTGGCCTGCAGATCGGCATCATCAGCATGGCATTGAACCCGCTGATAGGCCTGGCCGCGTGCCTGCATCGGAGCCGGCGCGAGCAGGCGCTGCTGATCTTGCTGCCCGGCATGCCGCGCGGCCAGGCGCTGAATCGGCTGATGGCGCGGCGTCTGTTGACCCAGTTCTATATGCAGTGGAGCCTCGCGCTGGTCTTGATCGGCCTGATGATGGCGCCCGCAGCGCCTGGACAGGCCTCGCGCATTGGGCTGTATGCGCTCTTGTTGGCCCTGCCTATGGGGGCTTATGTGCTGCGCGACTGGTCCCGTCAAGCCGCGCCGGTGGGCGCCCATCAAGTGCTGCCCTTGATGATCATCATCGCCGGCGGTGCGCTATTGGCCGGCATGGCCTGGTTGGGTGTGAGCATCTGGATCACGGTGGGCCTGAGCGTGGGCCTGACCTTGTTCTTGCTGCAGCGCCGCTGGCAAGGCTTGGTCAAGGGCAGCCCGGCAGCGATGCCGGTCGGGCGTTGGGCTTGACGCCCCATCACCAGCTCAGCCGGATCGCCGCAAGAGGCGATCTAGCTGTTTTCGCTGGCCCACTGTAAGAAACCCTGCCGCGTCCAGACTGCCTTGTAGGAGAGGGACTCACAGGGAAGGCTCGCACGGTCACATGAATTCTGCTTTTCTTCAATCAACTGTCGCGCAGGCGGCGCCGCTGGCGGAGGTCTGTCAGCAAGAGCAGCGCTTTCGCGAGGCGATTGCCTTGCATGGCGCCGAGCTGGCCCGCTTTATGGCCGGCTATGAGCGCGATGAGGCCAAGCGCAGGGAGCTGCTGCAGGAACTGCAACTGGCGCTGTGGCAAAGCCTGGCCGGTTTCAAAGGCGACTGTTCGCTGCGCACCTGGGTCTACCGGGTCGCGCACAACGTGGGCGCCAGCCATGTGCAGCGTAGCCTGCGACTGCGCGAGGGAAAGGGGCTGGACCTGGAGGAGTTGGAGGCGTCAGAGTCCGCCAGCCTCAGCGATCAAGGTGCAGCGATGCAGCAGACCGAGCGCGCGATCGATCTGGCTCGCATCATGGGCTGGATTCACCGCCTCAAGATGCCGGATCGCGAGCTCATGCTGCTTTACCTGGAAGGTCTGGATGCTGCAGCCATCGGCGAAGTGACGGCGCTGTCCGCCCGCAATGTCGCCACAAAAATCCACCGAATCAAGGCCCTGCTTGCCGCCAAGCACCGGGCCGGGAGTGCCTAACGATGAACCCTCACGGACCTAGGACGCAGACCGACGCGGATCTGCCGCAACAACTCTGGCAGGCGCAAGCGGTGGCCGCCCTGGACATCGATGTCGAGGCCCTGCGCGAACAATCGCGGCACTTGCAAGGTCAGATAGCGCGGCGCAATCGGCGTGAATACATGGCCGGCTACCTGTTCGTCATTCCCGCCTTCATGTTCTATGCCTGGTTCTTTCCGTCCTGGCTGATCAAGCTGGGCGCGCTGTTGACGATTCTGGCAACGCTGCTGGTGATGCAGCAACTGCGCCGCCGTGCTGGCAGCCGCCAATTGCCGGCCACGGCGATGGGCCAATCCTGGCTTGACTTCCAGCGCGCCGAGCTGCTGCGGCAGCGCGCTGCGCTGCGCTCGGTCTGGCTTTGGTATATCGGGCCATTTGTGCCGGGCTTTGTGCTGTTTGTGTGGGGTATCGAGCGCGAGTTGGCCGATCCGGCCATGGCGACCGCGTTTGCACTCTTCCGCGCCGGCGGCCTGGTGCTCGCGCTGAGCATCATCGCTCTAAACCTGCGCACAGCACGGCGCTATGAGCGCGACATCGAGGCGCTAGAGCGCCAGTTCACGGCCTCGGCCTAAATGCCGCCCCGGCCTTCCTATTGAGGTCCACTCATGATGAGGAAATCCATGAAAAACAACTTCCCGCTGCGTCGTCTCGGGCGGCTTCTTCTATTCGGCTTCGGTGCAGCGCTGCTGGGGTTGGGCGCCGCCCTGGCCGCGCCTGAACCACCGCCTCCCAATCCGCTGCAAACGATCTTGGCCCAACGTTTCACCGGTGACCGCAGCGGCGCCTGCCTGCTGGCGGCCTTGATCGAAGGGCCACGGGTGCAGCAGGCCCGCGTCTGCGCCCAGGCGCGCGCTGGGGGCCACGAGCCGGGCTACGACAGCCTGTTCGAGATCGGCTCCATCAGCAAGACCATGACGGCATTTCTTGTCGCTGAGCTGATCCAGCAAGGACGCTGGAGTCTGGACGACCCGATTGCCAAGCACCTGCCGCAGGGCACGCCGATGCCACGCCAGGGCGAGCGCCAAATCCTCGTGCGCGATCTGCTGACGCACCGCTCCGGCCTACCTGCTTTGCCGCCGGGCTTCGCGCCCAAGAATCCGTTCGATCCCTATGCGGATCTGAGCGAGGCGCAACTGCTGGCCGCACTCGGCCAGGTCCGGCTGGAACGGCCGATCGGCAGCCAGTTCGAGTATTCGAACTTCGCAATGATGCTGGTCTCGGCGGCGGTGGCGCGTAGCAGCAGCGGCGGCGACTTTGAACAAGCAATGGTGCGGCTGTTTGAACCGCTGCAGATGCGCAGTGCCTTTATCGCCACACCGCGCGAGCCAAAAGCGCCGCTGGCTCAGGGCCACTTGCCCACCGGGCAAGTGACGCCCGCCTGGACAATAACGCCGAATTTGGCCGGCGTCGGGATGGTGCGCGCCAGCCTGGACGATATGACCCGTTATGCGCAGGCCCAATTGGGTCTATTGCCGCAGCTGGCGCCCGAGCTGCAGGCCGCGTTGACAATGACCCAGCAGGCCTTGAACGAACATAGCGGCATGAGCTGGATGCGCGTCAGCCACCAGGGCCGGACCTTGTTGACCCATGAGGGCGGCACCGGCGGTTTCTCATCGCTGCTGATGCTGGAGCCCGCGGCCGGCCGCGCCCTGGTGCTGCTGGCCGACACGGCCTTGACTGACCTGGGCGGACTGGGTGATGTGGGCAGCGCCCTGCTAGGCTTGAGCGAGCAGCAGGCTTTGCGCCCGCGGCTCAAGCTTGCGGCACCGCCCGACTTGCTGGCGGCGCTGCCGGGCCCATATGAAATCAGCGGCATGAAGGCGCGGCTTTGGCTGGACGGCGCGCAACTGATGGCTCAGGTCGAAGGCCAAGCCGCGTTTGCGCTTGACTACGACAGTTGGGGCGACTTTTACCCGCGTCACATCAGCGCTTTGCTGCGCCCCGTGTTTCAAAACGGCAAGGTCGAGCATGCGCTTTGGCAGCAAGGCGGCGGGGTGCTTGAATTGCGCCGGCTTGGCAGTCTCTCCGCCACCAAGGCCAGCGACCCGCGTTGGCAAGAGCTGGTCGGTGAATACCAGCTGATGCCGCAATTCAGCTTGCGGGTGTTTGAAGACGCTGGTCAGCTGAAGGTGCAGGCGACGGGCCAGCCGGCCATTGCGGCCGAGCTGAGCGGCCCGGACCGCATCGAGATCAAGGCGGTGGGGGCGATTGTCGAGTTCAAGCGCGATGGCCAGGGGCAGCTGCGCAGTGCCGTGCTCTTGCAGGGCGGGCAAAAGATCGAAGGTCTGCGCAAATGAACTCAGCGTAGCCAAGCCACGATCTGCGGCGCTTGCAGCGCCCCCGACAGGCGCTGCAACTCCTTGCCCTGCTGCAACTGCAACAAGGTCGGGATGCTGCGGATGCCGAAGCGCTGTGACAGCTGCGGGCTTTCGTCACTGTTCACCTTGACCAGCAAGACCTGACCCTTGAGTTGCTGGGCGGCGATGGCGAACTGCGGCGCCATCTGGCGGCATGGGCCGCACCAGGGCGCCCAGAAGTCGACCAGGACGGGCAACTCGCTGCCAGCCACCACCGCGTCGAAGTTGGCATCGTTGAGCTCGACCACCTCGCCGCTGAGCAGCGCTTGGCCGCATTTGCCGCAGACCGGGTCTTGGGTCGCGCGCTCATTCGGCACGCGGTTCTTGGTCAGGCAGTGGGGGCAGGTGATCAGCATGGCAAAAAGCTCCTTATGGTCGTGACTTGAGGCCAAGGCTGCAATTCTTCAAGGTGCAGCCGCCAGCGTCGCCTGCAGTTGCGCACCCACCTCCTGCATGAAGGCGCGCACCCGCGCGGTCTGGCGCAGGTCCGGATGTGTCAAAAGCCAGACCGGCGTGCTGACGTCGCTGAGCACCTCGGATACCGGCACTAAGTCGGGTTCATGGCCTTCGATCAAGGTGGGCAGCAGCGCCAAGGCCAAGCCGGTGCGCGCCATTGCCACCGCCGGGTGCAGCAGATCCAGGCGCACGGCGATGCTGGTTTGCGGCACATGGTCGAGCATCCAGCGGTCAAAAAAACGCGAACGGCGTTCGCGGTCGAACCCTATCCAGGGATAGTTGGCGCAGAGTTCACGCACCGGCAGGATGTGTTGCGGCAGGCCCGCCTGGCCGCGTTTGGCATAGACGCGCATGCGCACATCGCCCAGGCGCCGCCCGACCAGATGCTCGGGCACGACCCGGTTCATGCGCAGCGCCACATCGGCGTCGCGTTTGGACATATCGACCAGGCTGGAGTTCTCGTTCACCTCGACCTCGATGCCCGGATGGCTGCGCCGGAACGCCGCCAGCGCCTCGGGCAGCAGGTAAAGCATCGCCACAAAAGCGGTGCTCAGGCGCAGCGTGCCTTGCAGCTCGAGGTCGCGGCCGACGATGCGGCGCTGCATCTCGGCAATCGCCGGCCGCATCTCGCGCGCCTGCGCTGCCATCAACTCGCCCGCCTCGGTCGGCCGATAGCCGCTGCGCAGACGCTCGAACAGGCGCGCGCCCAGTCTGTCCTCCAGGGCGTCCAGGCGCCGCAGCACGGTGGTATGGCGCACCCCCATCAGCTTGGCGGCGCCGTTCAGCGAGCCGGCCTCGGCAATCGCCAGCGCGTAGCGCAAATCATCCCAATTCAGCCCGACTTCCAGTTGCCCCATTGTGCATATTTGCAAACTTCAAGTGCAGTTTGCGTAGTTGTTTGTGCGTTGGCGCAAACATAACATCTGTTCCATCGAAAGCCAAGCCTCAATCCGCAAACAAACCCAGCGAGCAAGCCAGCATGAACAACAGCCTCAACTACGCCCTATATCGCGACGCCGCCCAAGTGCTGCCCGGGCCGGCTCCTAGCCCGTCTTTCTTCAGCTCCCCGCGCCTTTGGCTGGATCGCTTGTTTGACAACTGGGCTGCGCGCGTCGAGGCACGCTGGCAGAGCACAGATGTGCGCAGCCGCTATTACTGACAACCCAAGCTAGAACCATAAGCAGGAGAACACCACCATGCCTTATCTGCACCTCAGCCTATGCCCCGCGCCCGGCGCTGACCCCAGCCTGCGCGACTTGGCCGCCACCTTGACCGACTTGACCGCCGAGCATCTGGCCAAAGACCCTGCTTTGACCGCTGTGCGTATCGAACTGGTGCCGGCCACGCATTGGTTCATTGGCGCGCGGTCGCTGGCCGCCGACACGCAGGCCAGCTATCAGCTGCAGATTCAGGTCACGGCCGGCACCAATACCGCCGCCCAGATCAGTGCCTACCTGGCCGCCGTCCATGCGGCGATGGGCGTCGCGCTGGGGCGCCTGCATCCGACCAGCTATTGCGTGGTGCAACAAGTGCCCGCCGATGCCTGGGGTTACGGTGGGCAGAGCCAAGCCGCACGACGGCTCAGCATCGAGCCGGCCCAGCTCTGAGCGCGGCCGATCATGCGTCCCTGATGCTTTCCTGATGCCCACAATGCTAAGGTGGGCGCATGGATCACAAGAGCGCGGCGCGAGTCGCTTTCAAACGTACTTGGCTTGAGCCGCTGCCGGCCGTTCTGAGCTGGGCCGTGGCTTGGTGGCTGCTGTTTTGGCTGGATGGGCGGGTCAATCTGGCCAATCAGGCGCTGTTGCTGGTCTTGGCGGCGGCGGTAGCCAGCTTGTGGCTGCCACTGGTGGCGGCACTGCTGCTGAGCCTGGTGTCGGTGTTGCTGTTTAACTGGCATTTCGTCAGCCCGCGCGGCAGCCTCAGCGTCGAGGGCAATCAGCACCTGCTGCTGCTGGGCGCGATGCTGGGGCTCAGCTGCATCACCGCCTTGTTAATCGCCAGCCAACGCCGCCAGGCGGGGCTGGCGCGGCGCCAAGCAGGCCAAGCCGAGCAACTGCGCAGCTTCAACGACAGCCTGCGCGAGGCTCGCGACTGGGCGAGCTTGGGCGCTTTGCTGCAGGCCGAGTTGCAGGCGCAGCTGGGCAGGCCGACGCATTTGATGCTCTTGCGTCAAGAGCAGGCGCTGCCGCAGCAAAATTTGCCCGAATCGGTGCAATGGTTGGCGGCCTCTGGCCCGAGCAGCGCTGCCGACCCGAGCGCTGAATTGAGCGCCGATCAGCGCGCCGGCCTTTGGCAATGCCTGCGCCAAGCCCAAGCGTTCGGGCCCGGCACCGCTCGGTTTGAAGGTCAGCCGGATTGGTATTTGCCGATTCGCGGGCGCGGCGCCGCCCTCGGTGCTGCGCTCTTGCGACCCAGCCGCGCGCAAGCGCTGGACGCGGGTTTGTTGACCCATTTGCAACTGCTATGCACGCAGATGGGCTTGGCTTTGGAGCGACTGACGACCGAGCATTTGGCGCAGATGGCGCGTGATGAGGCCGCGAGCCAAGCCAACCGCAACGCCTTGCTGGCGGCGATCTCGCATGACTTTCGCACGCCCTTGGCTTGCATCATGGGCGCGGCCTCCTCGCTGCAGGATCAGGACGCGCGCCTGAGCCCGGCGCAACGCACGCGGCTGCTGGCCACGATCCTGGATGAGACGGAAGCATTGGCCGATATGACGGCCAACAGCCTGCAGCTGGCTCGCCTTGACGCACCCGGCATGTTGCTGCGCCTGGACTGGGAGTCGGCCGAGGAGATCGTCGGCGCGGTGCTGCGCCGCGCCCGCCAGCGGCGTGCCACCTTAGTTTCGAATAGTGACGGTGAGACAGCGCTTGAGCTGCAAGCGCGGCTTGAGCCGGCGCTGCCACTGCTGCGCTGCGACGCGCTGCTGTTGACCCAACTGCTGGGCAATCTGGTCGACAACGCGCAGAAATATGCGCCCGCTTCCCATATAGAAATCGCGGCCCGCACGGCGCAGGAGGGTGGCCAACGCTTTGTCGTGCTGGCGGTTCGTGATCGCGGCCCCGGGGTGCCGCTGGCTTGGCGCGAGCGCATTTTTGAGGCCTTTCAGCGCGGTGCCGAGCAGCAGCATGCGGCCGGCCCCGACGCCAAGGCCAGGCGCGGCGCCGGCGTCGGCTTGGCCGCCTGCCGAGCAATCGCCCAGGCGCATGGTGGCCAGATGCGCTACCGCTCGCGTGGTCATGGTGGCGCCAGTTTCGAGTGTTGGCTGCCTCTCGTCGCATCACCCCAGGCCGAGGAAATTCCCGCATGAGCTTGCTGAGAATCTTGTTGCTGGAGGATGACCGCGAGTTGCGCGCGACCTTGGCCAATGCCCTGCGGGTAGAGGGTTATGAGTTGCTCTGCGCTGCCAGCCTGGCCGAGGCGCGGGCCTTGCTGATCCACGCCGAAGCGCCCGATCTGGTACTGCTGGATCTGGGTTTGCCCGACGGTGACGGCGCCGAACTGCTGGCGCAGCTGAGGCAGGGCAAGAACACGCCGGTGCTGATCATCTCGGCGCGCGAACAAGATGCGCACAAGGTGAGCCTGCTCGATGCCGGCGCCGATGACTATCTGGTTAAACCCTTCAGCATCAGCGAGCTATTGGCGCGCATGCGGGTGGCACTGCGCCACCGCGGCGTCCACACGCGGCCGGCGCAGACGCTTTACGAGCAGCAAGGCCTGCGGGTGGATCTGGCCGCGCACAGCGTCAGTTTGAATGGCGCCGAAGTCCACCTGACGCCGACCGAGTTCAAGCTGCTGGGGCGGCTGGTGCGCAATGCCGGCCAGGTGTTGACGCACCGCACCTTGCTGGCCGATGTGTGGGGGCCAGAGTTTGTGGAACACACGCATTACCTGCGGCTCTATATGGGGCAGCTGCGCGCCAAGCTCGAAAACACGCCGGCCGATCCGCAGCGCTTGTTGACGGAGCCGGGGGTCGGCTATCGGCTGGAGAGTGGCAGCTGAGCCTGTGTCCGCGTGTCATGTTGCGGTGCAGCATCCTCGCGTTTGGCGCGTTGCTGTGGGGTTAAGCCCAGCGATGGGGCGAAATGCCCAGGAAAACCCTTGTTTTGACCTGGCACGAGCTTTGCAATCACTGAGCTTGCCGGGGCGACTGGCCTCGGAACAACCTAAGGAGTAAACACCATGACCACCTTGACCACTTTGAAGAATGCGCGCTCGTTCAAGCTACTGGCCGCATTTCTTGCTTCGCTGGCCTTGTCTGCGCATGCTGGTGTGCCCGCGATGCCCGGCACCGCTGCCGAACGCAGCTTGCTGCGCGAAGCGACCGGCTATTACGAGCTTGAGGACGGGCGCACGCTCAAAGTCGATATCGGTGCGCACCGCGTTGCGGTGGCCCTCGACGGGCAGCCGCTTGAACAATGGCGTGCCGAGAATGCGGACATGCTCTTGAGCTCCGACGGCCATCGCCGTGTGCGGCTGTTCCGCGATGCCGCAGGCTCGGTCTACCGGGTCGCCTACGAAATGGATAGCTTGCGCTGAATCGCAAGCGCCGCCCCATACGGCATCAGACCTTGTTGAAGCTTGAGCCGCAAGCGGAGCAAGACTGTTCAGCATCAAGTTCCACTTGCGCTGGGCAAGCCCTGGCGCCATGGTTTTCGCCATGGCGCCAGGGCCTCCCGCTGCACCTTTCGCTTGATTGATCACACCTGCCATTGGTCGGCGCGGGCGCTGCCGCCCATGGTCGGGTCGCTGACCGACGGTGCACCCGTTTCCACCCGACCGGCAAAGCGGCGGCTGAAGTCGGCCTGGTCCTTCACCTTGGCGCTGAAGTCGTACCAGCGGTAGCTTTGTGCCAGCGGCAAGCGCAGATTGGTCTCGCCGCGTGCGAGCACCGTGTACTCGCTGACCGTGGCCGCGCTGTAGCGGTTGGCGGCCAGCTGAAACACGCAAGGCGCGTTGCCACTGTTGAGCAACTTCACGAGCAGGTCGCCGCTGACGCTGTCGCAGCTGATCTGCACTTCCGGGTTGGCTTGGGTCGCCGCCTTCAGGCGCCCGGCATTGCCGGTCAGATGACGGTGAAAACCGTTAGGCCCCAGTATCCACAGGTCATACGCACCGTTGGCATCGGCCGCCCAGCTGCCATTGAGCTGCTTGCCGGCTTCGACGGTGTAGCGGCGTGGGATTTCGGCCAGGCGCAGGCGGTCATAGACATGGAACACGGCGGCCGCTTTGCCGGTGTTCTGGAAGCTGACCTTGACGGCAGAGGACGTGACGAGTGCGGTGGCCGCCAGTTCGTAAGGCAATGCCGCCGAGGGGCGCACACCGCTGTCTTGCACCGGCAAGCTGAGTGTGCTCGGCAAGGTCGGGCGCGGCTTGGTCGGGTTGTTCAAAGCCCGGGTCTTGTCGGCCAGCGCCTTGGTGTCGGGCAACTGCGCCATGAAGGCCGTGCTGTTGTTCGGGTTTGCGAAGTTGAAGGCGCTGGTCAGATCGCCGCACACCGCCCGGCGCCAGGCCGAGATATTCGGTTCCATAACGCCAAAGCGCTGTTCCATGAAGCGCAGCACCGAGGTGTGGTCGAACACCTGCGAGTTGACCCAGCCGCCCTTGCTGAACGGCGACACCACATACATCGGCACCCGTGCGCCCAGGCCGTAAGGCCAGTGCAGCGTGCTGGGAGCTGGGCTGTTAGGGTTCTCGACCTCGTGATATTCGCCGGAGGTGGCCACCGTCGAGGCGCCCGCGTAGACGCGTTTGGCCGGATCGGCGTCCCATTGAACCAGCGAAGGCGCAGCCGGCGGCGGCATATGGTCGAAGAAGCCATCGTTCTCGTCGAAGTTGATGAACAGCACCGTGCTTGCCCAGACCTCCGGATTGGCCGTCAGCGCTTCCAGTACCTTGGCCGTGTATTCAGCCCCTTGGGCCGGGCTGGACGGGCCTGGGTGCTCGGAGCCAGCCTCGGTGGCCACGATCCAGGATACCTGGGGCAACGTGCCATTGACGACGTCCTGGCGCAGCAGGTCCAGGTCGCGTGTCGTGATGCCGCGCGCCTTCAGCTCGGCCGAGGCACCGGGGCGGTTGAACCAGCCGTCGCGGAAGGACTTGAAACCGACCAACGAGTTGTCGGTGAAGTTGTCGTCCATATTTTCGTAGACCTGCCAGGAGATGCCGGCCGCCTGCAGGCGCTCCGGGTAAGTCGTCCAGGTGTAGTCGGGCAGGTTGTCGAACCAGTCATTGCGGTTGCTGACCGCCGGGCCCCCGTTGCGGCCCAGCGGGTCGTTGGTGCCGGTGAAGAGGAAGAGTCGGTTCGGGTTGGTCGAGCCGGCCAGCGAGCAGTGATAGGCGTCGCAGACCGTGAAGGCATTGGCGAGCGCAAACTGGAAGGGGATGTCTTCCTTGGCGAAGTAGCCCATCGAATGGTTGTGCTTGGTCAGGGTCCAGTAGTTCATGCGGCCCTGGTCCCAATGCAGATCACCCCAGCCATGCGGCGTGCCGTCAACCCGCATCAGGTTGAAGTTCAGCTTGGTGTTGAGCCGGAACGGCGCCACGGTCTTGGGTTGTGTGCGGCCCGGCACGGCAGGGTTGCTCACGCTGCTGCTCGGCTCGGTCGGCTGCACCCAGATGTTCTTGCGCACGATGGTGCCAGGGCGGTCAACCACCGGCAGCGGCAGCGGGTCGCCAAAGCCACGCACGCCATGCAGCGTGCCGAAGTAATGATCAAAGGAGCGGTTCTCCTGCGTCAGGATCACCACATGTTTGACGTCCTGGATGGTGCCAGTGACAACCTTGGCTTGCGCGGCCAGCGCGCGTTGGATCACCGCCGGGAAGGCAGTGAGGGCGGCGCCGGTGGCGGCCGATTGGAGGAATCTGCGACGAGAGGCTTGAGTCATGATGGGCTGCCAGTCAATGGTGAAGAGTGAGCTAATGCGTGGTTTCAGCGTGCGCGGCGGCGGGCTACAGCGCCCACGGCAAACAGGCCCGCCAGCATCAGCGCGTAGCTTTGTGGTTCAGGCACGGCTGGCGTGGTCAGGCTGAAGTGCAGGTTGTCGGCGTAGGCGCCGCTGGAGTTGCCGTCTGGCCCCTCCATCGACAGGTCGAAACGGATCGCGCGCGTCTGCTCGGGCACATAGCCGTTGGTGTGGAAGGCAGCGAGCACGGTGTAATAGTCGCGCAGGTCGACGTAGTTTGGGCCCAGTTCGGTGTGATTGATTTCGATGCCGGAGGCGTCCAAAAAAGACACATACAACAAGGTGTTGTCTTCCTGGTTGCCCACGCCACCAAGATAGGCGTCGAGCTTGAACGCTACGCGGCCACCGTCAATGTCGGCGGCCTTGTCGCTCACGTCGACTTGTTGCCAGCCGGCAGAAAGGGCGCTGCTGCTGCCGGCAAAGTGCATTGCGCCATGGGCCGTATCCGGATACAGGAACAAAGGGTCTGCATAGGCCACGGTTTGAAACATCGAGATGTTGTCAATCGCGTTCCAAGCGCTTGTGCCTGATTCGGCATCACTGCTGGCAATCAGGTTGGCTTCATAGGCCGTAGCGTGAGCGCCAACTGGCGCGAACGCTGTCAGCAGAGTCAGGGATGCAAGAAGGGCGCTTAGTTTCATGATGACCTTGGGCTAAAGGGTTGAGCAGGAGGGCGGCGTTTCTTGCTGTATGTTCTTCCCGCCATATGACGCCCGTCATCGCTTGCCAAGATGCTGTTCGGCTCATCCGCTGCGATACGCCTCCATCTCGTTACTTTTTGTCCTGGCGTTCGTGGCGGCCCTTAATTGCCTTTTTGTGCCTTTTCAGCGCCACTCTTGCGCCATTGATGTGCCACTTATGCCTTCCTTATGCAGGAGGTTTCACAGTGGGGCCATCAATCCCGCCACTACCGCTCGAGACCATGTCCTCAGCCCGTTCTGCCTTGCCAGATTTACCCAATTTACCCAGTTCCGGCCATCCGCAGCGCCAGGCGCTGCCGGCGCTAACGCTGGGCGCCATCGGTGTCGTCTATGGCGACATCGGCACCAGCCCGCTCTACACCGTCAAGGAAATCTTCTTGCCCGCCACCGGCGTGGCGCTGAATCCAGCCAATCTGATCGGCGCGGTGTCGGTGATCATCTGGGCGCTGATGCTGGTCGTGACGCTCAAATACGTGATCCTGATCCTGCGCGCCGACAACCGCGGCGAGGGCGGCGGCCTGGCCTTGACGGCGCTGGCCGCCAAGGCGGTGGGCACGGGCAAGCCACGGCTGCACAAGGGCTTGCTCTTGCTGGGCGTGTTCGGCGCCACGCTGTTTTATGGCGACAGCATCATCACCCCGGCCATCACCGTGATGGGGGCTGTTGAGGGCTTGGAGGTCATCACCCCGGCCTTCAAACCCTATGTGCTGCCTATTGCACTGGGCGTGCTGCTGGCGCTGTTCATGGTGCAACGCTGGGGCACCCACGCGATGGGCAAGGTGTTCGGCCCGGTGATCACGCTGTGGTTTGTGTTGCTGGCCGTCATCGGCGTGATCCATATTCAGACCCAACCGCAGGTGCTGGCCGCCTTGAACCCGCTGCATGCCTGGGAATTCTTGATCGCGCGCGGCTGGTATGTGTTTGCCGCCGTGGGAGCCATCGTGCTGGCGCTGACCGGCGCGGAAGCGCTGTATGCCGATATGGGCCATTTCGGCGCCAAGCCGATCCGGCTGGCCTGGACGACGCTGGTGTTCCCGGCTCTGGCGCTGAACTATATGGGGCAAGGCGCGCTGCTGATCGGCGACCCGAGCGCGATCGAAAACCCGTTCTACCGCCTCTTCCCCGAGAGCTTGATGCTGCCGGTGGTGGTGCTGGCCGCGCTGGCCGCGGTGATCGCATCACAGGCGGTGATCTCGGGCGCCTATTCGATGACCAAGCAGGCGATACAGCTGGGCTTCTTACCGCGCATGACGGTGCGCTACACCTCGGCCAGCGAGGTCGGCCAGATCTACATTCCGGTCGTCAACTGGGCCTTGTTGCTTGGCGTGGTGGCTGCCGTGCTGCTGTTCGGCAGCAGTTCGGCCTTGGCCGGCGCCTACGGCATTGCGGTGACGATGACGATGTTGATCACCACCCTGCTGACCTTTTTCGTGGTGCGGCACGGCTGGCGCTTGCCGGCACCGGTGGCCATTTCGGCCACGCTGTTCTTCCTGGCCGTGGATTTGCTGCTGGTAGCCGGCTGCGCGATCAAGTTTGTCGACGGCGGTTGGTTCCCCTTGGCCTTTGCGCTGGGCTTGTTTCTGGTCATGAGCACCTGGTCGCGCGGCCGGGCCTTGCTGATGGGCAGCATCCGGCGCGACGGCTTGGAGCTGCAACCCTTCCTCGAAAACCTGAGCGGCGCTGAGACCCACCGCGTCATGCGCACCGCCGTTTATGCCGTGGCCAACCCCGACACCGTACCGCAGGCCTTGCTGCACAACCTCAAGCACAACCAGGTGCTGCATGAGACGAATGTGATCATGACCGTGGTGTTTCACGACCGGCCCTGGGTGCCCGAGGACGAGCGCATCGTGCTGCAGGAGTTGGCACCGAGTTTTTGGCGCGTGAGCCTGCATTTCGGTTTCATGGATCAGCCCGATGTGCCCAAGGCCCTGGCTCTGTGCGCGGACAAAGGCCTGCACATCTCCGCTTTCGAAACGAGTTACTTCCTCAGCCGCGAAACCGTGGTGCCGACCCCCGGTGAGGGCATGGTGCAATGGCGAGAGCGCCTGTTTGCCGCCATGAGTCGCAACGCCGGCGGCGTGGCCGAGTTCTTCTGCCTGCCGGACAACGCGGTGGTGGAACTGGGCACGCGGGTGCAGATCTGAGATCAAACCGGAGCAATGCAATGACCGAAGAAATCGACCCCCAAAAGCTAGATATCTGGTTTCCGGCCAAACGGTATGGCTGGGGCTGGGGCTTGCCCGTGCGCTGGCAGGGCTGGCTGGTACTCAGCGCTTACGCGATCTTGATGGTGTGGGCTGCATTCCTGCTATCGCCCGAGCAGCAGCCCCTCAGCTATTCGGTCAGCGTTGCGGTCTTGACGGCTTTGCTGCTGTTGATTTGCTGGTGCAAGGGCGAGCGGCCACGCTGGCGCTGGGGAGACGAAAAACCGTCCTGAGGGCAGCATGACGGCCCGCGCGCAACTGGTTCAGAGCACTCGCGTCATGCCCGGCAGCGCCCGCAGCTGCCGACCCAGCCAGAACGATGCGGCGACGGCCAGGCAGCCCACTACGAGGAACTTCAACCCCGGTGCCGCCTGCCAGCTGCGCAGCGCCAGTGACACCGCCACCAGCACCGGCGCATGCAGGATGAAGGCCGCATAGGCCGCCTCGCTCCAGCGCTGCCAGCTTGGGCTGGGCCGATTGAAGCGCAGGCGGAACTGCCACAGCAATAGCGCAATGATGCCCCAGGCGACCAGCGGTTCCCAGAAGGCATAGGCTGCGGCCGGCCAGGACCAGCCACCATTGAAATTGACCGACTTGCCCTCGAACGCGCCGAATAGCGCCGCCACCAAGGGCAAGGCCGGGATTGCCAGCAGCGTGATGAAGAACCAGGGCAGTGCGTGTTGACGCTCGATGCGCTCCAGCCAGCGATGCCGCGCCGCCGCGCAACCGAGCGCGAACAGCATGATGTAGGAGGAAAAATAGCCGAGTTGCAGCGCCCACACATTGCGGCCGGTGGGCACCCACTGCCGTATCAGCATCGCGCCGGCACCGACCAGCAAGGCCGCAGCGAGCCAGTGCGCATGGCCCGGTACGGGCTGTACCGCATTTGCGTGCTTGCCGCCCAATGCGCGCCAGGCCGCATAGGCCAGGGCGAAGAGCAGCAAGGCCCAGGCAAACCACAGCGGCCCGGCGACAAAAGTGAAGCGCTCAAGCCGCCACAGCCAGCCGGACCAGAAGTCATGGCCCTTGCTGATGTCGGCCATGGCGTCGGTCATCGGCCCCAGCAGCAGGCCGAAGACCAGCAAAGGCAGGCCCAGGCGGATGAAGCGTTCCGAGAGATAGCGTTTGGCCCCTTTGCGCTCGAAGCCGGCCGGCGTGAAATAGCCGGCGATCAAGAAGAACATGCCCATGAAAAAGGCCTGGTTGATGCTGCACAACATCGTCAGCGTGATGCTGCTGCTGACATTCGGGTTCTCAGGGAACTCGCGGTAGAACCAGCCGCCACTGCCGCCATAGGTGATGGCGCAGTGATGAAAGATGACCAGGGCCGTCAAGACGACGCGCAGTCGGTCGAGGAAGTAAGTTCGGGGCGTGTTCTTGCTCATAGGGCTTTGCTATTGCTGCTCAGTTGCGCCAGCACTGCGGCGCGGTATTGGCGGCTGCAGGGCGCGCTGGCGCCGCCGCGCAAGGCCAGCTCGGAATTACCCAGCGCCAGCACCTGCGCGGTGGCCACGGCCGCGCTGCGGTGCGTGCGCATAAAGCCCGCGCCCAGATCGACCAGCAGGCCCGCCAAGCTGCGGCGCAGCAGGGGTGTGCGGCCATCGAGCAGGTGCAGCAGCACATAGTTGTCGGCCGCTTCCAGCCACAGGATCTCAGCAACCGCCACCACATGTGTGCGGCCGCGATCCGGGATCAGCAACTGTGCCGGCGGTGCTTGCTCGGCCCGCGTCGGGCTGATGCGCGTGCGCAGCCGATCACGCAAACGATCAAGCGCGCGCGCCAAACGCTCGGCTTCCACCGGTTTGAGCAAATAGTCCACCGCATCGCTGTCAAAGGCCTCGAGCGCGTAGCGGTCAAAGGCTGTGGCGAACACGACGGCCGGTGCCGGGTCGGGCAGCGAGGCCGCCACGTCCAAACCACTGATGCCGGGCATTTGAATGTCGAGGAAAATCACATCGGGCGCGAGGGCAGCCACCTGTGCCAGCGCCTGCTCGCCGTCCTTGGCTATGCCGGCGATCTCGATGCCGGGCATGGCCGAGAGCAGGCGCTGCAGGCGCGCACGGGCCTGCGGCTCGTCGTCAACGATCAGCACACGCATGGCAACACGATCACCGCTTCGACACCGGCACCTTCGCCGCGCGAGCGCAGCGTCAGCGAGGCCTCGCTGCCGAAGCGCGTGGCCAGGCGTTCACGCAAATTGCTCAGGCCGGCGCCGAACACCGGCTGCTGTTGCGGCAGGAGCCGACCCACATCGTCCTGGACCGACAGCCGCATGCAGTGCTTGCCTTCGCGTTGCGCGCGCACCGTGATCTGCGCCTGGCCCAGATGCTTCTCCACCCCATGCCGGAAGGCGTTCTCCAGCAGCGGCTGCAACAACAGGGTCGGCACCTTGAAGGCGCACAGGCTCGCGTCAATCTCGAACCTTGTGCTGACGCGATCGGCAAAGCGCTCATCCATGATGGCCGCATAGCCTTCCAGCAAACGCAGCTCCTCGCCTAACGTGCTCTCTGGCCGGCGTGTCAGGTCGGTGGCGGCCCGCAGCAAGGCGGCCAGTCGGCTCAAGAGCGTGTCGGCTAACTGGGGATTCGAGTGGATGATCTCGCTGATCGTGCTCAAGGCGTTGAACAGAAAGTGTGGCTCTATCTGCTGCGCCAGCTGCAGCAACTGAGCTTGGCGGGCCAGGGCCTGCGAACGCTCGGCACGCAGCTGTGCGTCCACCATCGCCACATAGGAGCGTATGCCAAAAAAGATCGCGATGAACAGCAGGTAGTAGGCGCTGAACTTGAGGCTTTCATACAGAAACAGCTCGCCCCAGGCTTGGTGTTCGTAGCGTTCGCCCAGCAAGGCATAAACGCCGTGCCTGAGCATGAACACCAGCGCCACAAAGACGACGGCCACCAGTGGCAACCAGCGCAGCTGCGAAGCGAACCAGCGCCATGGATGGGCCAGCAGTGCATCGTGGCGCGCTACGAAGCGCGCCTGCAGCAGGATCAGCAGGGTGCTGACGAGGCAAGACGTGCCCTGCCAGACCAGTGGCCGCCAGATGCCGCTATGGCCGTTGCGCCAATAGTCCTGCACCTCCACGCTGGCCATCAGCACCCATAGCAGGGCCCAGGCCAGCGCAAAGGCGAAGCGCGGTACGGGCAGCAGAGCGCGCAGATCGGCGGCGACAGGGTCGGCCGAGTTGGCTGCAGTGCGGGCGGGCTGGAGGACCTTCATCAATGTCGCGCTGGCTCGGCGCTGGCTGTTTGCATGGAGCCCGAAGACTAGCGCAGTGCGGCCGCTTTTTACCGCTGCCCATTGCGATTTGGGGCGAGTGGTGAGCCGGCTGGGGCGAGTGACGCAAAAGACCGGCGCGCGACTGGGGCTCAGGCAATAGCGATGAGTAATCAGTAGAAAAAGGCCCATAAGTTTCTCAACTTATGGGCCTCATATTCTCAGCTTATGCCTTCACCGACAAAAAAAATTGTAGGCGTCAGCATAATCTGACACGGCCGACGACCCACATCAAGTACTTAGCGTCGTTGATGCATCAAAACTTGGCACCCTTTTTCCCAACAATTGGCAGACTCTACGCATGTCGGCTTAGGCATAAGCTGAGACAAGCGAACCCATAACCTGAGAAGTTCTTCCTCGGTGCCTGGAACGTTTGTACTGAAGCGAAGCCGGTCTACCCAAGTCGCCCATCACGACGGTTTGATTCGAGCGGCCGGGCCAATTAAGTGGCATGGATTTTATCCGGAACGGCGACAGGCTGATGGAGCTTCATGAGGCGAGCCTGAGTTTCGGCGATGCGCAACACCGTGCCGGTTGCGTAGAACGCCGCGCCGGCAGTCGTGACCCCTCTGATGGGTCAGGGGCACGATGCCCGAATCAGCGGCCACGTTGGACCTGAATACTTAGCTGCTTGCGCTGAGCGCCCGAACGTGCTAAACCCACAAAACAAGGTAGGCACATGACTAGATCAATCCGCCATCACGTTGATGCCACTCGTAGCCCTGAAGAGGGTACTTTGTCGAGCGAGCTCGAAAAACGCATCTTTGAGTTGCAGTTGAAGTTGCTTGAGCGTCGGCTGGCGCCTTCATGGTTGGTTTCTGCGCTTCACTTTGGCCCCGCCGCCGAAGCTTCGCCGAGAGATTTCGCAGCAGCTACTTTCGCTGACATGACTGACTCATCCGAGGATACGCTGCTGGCAAACCTTGAACAGCTTGTCCCTCCACGAGCTGATTTCGGACCCTTCCGAGGTCGAAGAGAGTAACTGAAGCTTTGTAGCCGCCCTAACAAGCAGCTTGGTGCCCGGAGCGGTCATCGCCAAGGTGGGATTTGGCACTAGTAATGATTAAACGGCCCCACTAGCGGGGACTTAAGGCGCGAGTAGGCTCCGGAAAAAATAGGCATCTGTTCGACTACGGTGCATACTTCTCAATTTCTTTGGCTGCTGCCTCTGGCGTTCCCTCTACTTCAAACGCGGATCCATTCATATAGACAATTTTTGCAGTGCGCCCGACACCGCTTTCTAAAGTCTCAATATAGGCAACAAGATCTGGTCGGATGAAATAGTATTGGTCGTGCACTGCGCTGTTGAAGTACTGTCGTTTCATTTTCAGAAGTTTCATTTCAACCACCTCCGGTGTTAGTGAACTACATTTACTTGGGCTACAGTTTTTTATCAGACGGCATATTCAATCTCAAGTCGCAACACGCATTCAGCCCTCCAACTTGTCTGCAGCGGCGCATCAACTAAGTTGACACAGCCTAGACCAAAAGCAAAACAGCATGGCCCCTTTGTGAGGTGCCTAACGTAGTGCCCTCTCGACGACAACGCACCACGAACAGCTGGTCGGCGGAATCGGCCTCCTAGTAGATTCACTCAAGCGTAAGTGCGCCAAAGCTGGATGCTATCTACTAGGCCGTCATATTCCCCCCCCTATTGATAGGGGTGAGAGGTGAAAAGTACGCCTTCAAGCCCGCGGTATTTGACGGGATCCGATCTCAGCCCCCAAATTGAAGGCCAATTGGTTAGTCCTTGTGAACGGCAGCTTTGGGCATATTCTGCCGCCGAAGCGCGGCTGGACTTCATCTGCCTGCCAATGATGCCAATCGCATCCGCCTATGAGTTGTTCAATGACCGATACGGAATGCAGCGGTCATTGGGCTACCGAAACTGAGCGGCTGCTGCCAGCCGTCCTGCGACGGGCGATCTTTCTCGATGGGCGACAGCAATGGGCACATTGCCGCAGCTCAATTTCGAGATCCCGAAGGAGCGGAGCAGCCGAAAACGGCCAACTTGGCAACTTACCCGTGCCGCAAGTGCAAAGGGTAGGCATCCAGCACTCAATTCACAGAGAGAGTCATTTAAGCTCTCCATCGCCTGCAATGGCTTGCTGATGCGCCTTTGTAAGCACTTACCAACCAATTTTCTACAATGCTCTACAATCGGCTACAAAGAGCTCCGATTCTCATGATTTGGCTCTCAGTGCAGCTCGGACTATTTCCGCGAGCGCTTGTTTATTCGGTCTGCAAGCTTTGACATGATCCAATCGAGTTCGGCTGGCGTTACGTCCCAGCCTTTTCTTGTGATGCTCTCGCGCACACTCAGCAAAAGAGTTTCGACCGACAAGTTTGGTTGTTCTGTTTGTTTTCTACTGCAATACTTGTAAAGTTGATCAACCAAGTCGAGACAGTTATCGAATCGTTCTGCAATTTCCTCATCTGTCAAGCCTGATATGTATTTCCCATCGACCCGCCTGACCAGGATTTTGGCTTGAACGCCGCTGACTGAGCCAGGTGGCTGCTCCCTTGGGAAATCATCGGGAATAAAATTAGATTTAGTGGTCATTTGATATTCTCTCCAAATGGGAAAACAGTAAATTGGCCGGCTTTGTTCTCAGCGTCTAAACCAATATGATTGGCCGCAACGCAAGCTGAATCGAGAGAGCTTCTCCCGTTGGAAATATTCAAACCTGCTCTTGGCTGAGGCAGTCAGCAGCCGTGGCGGGGTTCCGCCCCAAAAGTATTTGGAATACGTCATCGAGTGGAACAAGCATCCCTCGTCGGGTGCCCTCCGTTGTCGTATGCCAACCCACGGGCTCAATGCCGAGCCGTTGAAGAACGGGCAGCAATGACGCTGGCTTCGACTTGAGTTGCTTGGCAAGTGTCGAGAGCGGCATGTAGCGGGAAGAAAAGGCCACCACCGCGCTCATGGGCACAGTTCGGGCTTGCTGTCCGCGCAATTTCACGGCGTTGGACTTAATGAAACCCGCGTCAATCCAGTACGAAACGGAATCGTATTTCCAGCCTGTGATTTGCTGCAGTTGAAGCAGAGTCAAAGCACTATCCAGGGTTACCGACCCCAAAGAGGTGGTGACTTCACTCTTGTCGAATAGCAAGCCGCCAATTCCTGTCGAACCATCTGCCCCTACCGGTTGCACATCGCCCGAGGCGATCCGTCGATAGAGTGCAAGCAAGGCAGAAACGTCACTGCTACGTCGGCCGATGATGTCACGCAGTGCCATGGTGTCCTCACACGGGCGACGATGAATACTGCTTACTAGCTTTGCAATGAGCGAGGAGACGCTGGTGGCACTGAAGGCGCCCGGCCTGAGCACGTTGCCTCGCCAATTCGGCTCCGTTTCAATCGCACCTGCTTTGACCAGAGCGTTCAGAACTGCTTCTGGGACATTCAGCATTTCCAGGACTGCCTGCATGTGCAGCCATTTGGTTCGCTCAGTTTCGATCCGTGCAACTTCGTCGACTGTGAACTGAATGTTTGTATAGAGCGCGCTGATGTAGTCAATTCGCGCCGAAACGTCTCCCCGATGCACTGCGGCCTTCAAGTTGCTCCGCGAGACTTGCAAACGCTGACTCGCCTCGTTGAGCGAGATGAACGTTCTCGACCGTCCCGGCGAAAGCCGCAGCGCCCCGTCTCCTCGCATCTTGCCGTCGAACTGCTCAGCGATTGCATCAGAGACGACATTCCAAATGGAGTCGAAACGCCCGTCATCACAATGCCGCGCAAGTCCACGGTACCAAGGTCCCAATCGGCCGACCAAGGTGGACTGATTCTGTGGCCCTTCTTTGAGCCTCATCTGGACGTGGCCGCGCATGCCTTCTGGCCAATTTGAAAAGATCACTTCCAGCGGTTGAATGCTTTCAATGAATGCTGCTATCGACTTGGGCTTGCCGACTTTCGAAGTCCTCAGCTTTCGATGCGGATCCGCACGGGAGGCAAGCAGCAGAAGGACGCTTGGCAATTGGTCGCACTCGTCAGTCGACGCAAGCCGGGGCATCCCTTGGCGTTCGGTCATGTCATGCTGGATGCTCGCGGAGATCCACAGTTCGAGATCGGTCGGCTTCTGTGCACTCATTTCAGCTAGACGCATGCCGCACTCGCAGCTGTCAAACTGATTGCGTTCTGAGCGCAGTGGCGCCGAGCAGTGAGTGCATTGGTCTACCAGTCGCAGCTGATGCCTGGGGCATGCCGAGACAAAGGAATGGCTCCAGGCGAGACGGCCATAGAGCGACTCCTTGACGCAAGAGGGGCAAATCGCGTCGGTGCGGTTGCGAAGGTACTCCGGGGAATGCAGTCCCACACCGTTTTGACCGGTGGGCATCACGGTCTCAAGCCACGTGGGTTCAAGGCCAAGCGCTTCGCAAAGGTACTTCTTGTTGAGCCACAAACTCTGGCGTGAAACGGAAGTGTCAGCCATCCGAACAAGGTCATGCCAATTGCCAACGCGATTCCGTTCCGCCAGCCGCATCAAGTAGCTGACCACGAACTCGTCTTCCATGGGCGGGAAAAGATCAACCAGTTCACTCACCAAGCAGCCCTCCAAGCATGTGCCATCTCAAAGTCCGCTTTGCGCTCCTGAATGCGTTTCTCGGTGACGGTTGGAGCGCTGATCTTGTAGACATCGAGCTCCGCTCTGTACTGAATGAGTAAGTCATGATCGTCCACGAGCAGCTCTTCAAATGCGGGCTGATATTCAGCGGACAGAGATTGCTTTCGGTCACCTGCACGATTGAGCCTCTTCAAGGCGACATCGATATCTGCCATTGAAATCAGGCCGGGGCTCTTCACAAGAGCCGCCACGAATCGAAAGAACTTCACCAGCACCCCAATCGTGCCGGCCGAGATCGCGTAGAGCTGTCGAACCAAGGTCGCCAAGGGCACCGGAAAGCTGCACCCGTAGTGCTCGAACTTGGTTACATAAGCTTTGCAGACCCCTGCGAACTGGGCTCGATCAGGCGGGAGAGCCCATTGGTAGGGCAGAAAGTAGAACGGTGCTCCCGACCTCAAACATAGTTGCTCGTTGGACTCCAGCAGTCGTACGAGACGAGGTAGCCCAACGAGAATGACGGTGACGTTGGCTTGTGACTCCATCAGGTCTTTGAACCAGTCCGATGCTTGGCGAGGAGGAACCTTGCTACCGACGTCGACAAGATGGCTACATTCCTCAAAGACCACCGCTCGCACACCTGCTAGTTCCAACTGTTCATACATTCGCGTGTTTAGCTCTTCTTGGCGAGAGGCCCGACGAGGGCGAGGAACCTTCAGCGCGCGCAAGACGTGCAAGGGCAAGTCTTTGGGCGAAACACCGGACTTGATCGGCACAAAGAGAACCGGGCAGACAAGGCGCCCATCGACTCGCAGTGGCGGGTACTTTTCTTTCAACATTCGGATGATCTCGGACTTGCCCGCGCGTGATGGCCCCACCAAGACCTCGACAGTCTTTTCAAAGCCGTCCAATGAATCTTTGATAGCGCGGTCAATATGCTGCAAGGCCATGAGCTGAGCGCCATGGTTCACAACCAAGCTTTCTACGTCTTTGCGCAGTTGAGACAGATTTGTAGTCACAGGTAACTCGTTAAATAGGTGTTCTATGGGTGAATGCCACAGCTAAATCCGGGATGCTGTCCTCGGTGATGTGGTGGTCGGGTGTCGGCTGTTCTGGCTCGGCCACTGCCAACGTCTTGGGTAGAGGGTCGTTGCGAGCCTTCGTGCTTGCCTTATGCGCCTTGCTATGTTTCGAGACCTCCTTCGACTTTTCTTTGCGGGATTTCGTCGTCCCGGCCATCGATGCTGTGGCAATGTCCGAGTCAAATTGGTCCGCCGCAGCGTGACCTTGAGTAGAAAGAAGCTTCTGCTCTTTTCTCCGTTGCTTGGCCTCTTTGAACGAGTAGGCAGGTGTCGTCTCACGAACCTCCGCGTTAATGAGCTTGACCTGCGTAACCCCGTCTTTTTTGAGCACCAATATGTACCTGTAGTCGCCCGGGTTCCACAGCACCGGGACTCGTTGGTCAGGGCCGTACTCTTGGATGACCTCCCTCAGTCCATCACCCTTGAAGTCGAATCCTTCCAACGGCACGCCAGTCTTTGCAGACACGCGTGGTGAACGCCTTAGAAATCGAACATTGGCCCATGCCTGCGGACTTGGCGGCAGAGGCAGCGGCTGCTCGGAGCTCAAGTTCTTCCATCTTTGGCACGGGGTGATGCCTTGGTCTTCGCGCAACTCATAGTCGGCGGTGACAAAGCGTTCCAACTCTTGATGGATCCATTTTTCGAACATGAACCGCACAACCCACCGCTCCACTTCTTCCATAGACATGAGCGGATCGGCACAAGCAACGTCAGCCGGCCTGGCGCCGTCCACGCCATTGAATCGTGTGCTCCCGGGCAAAATCTCAAGCGCCTCCTTGATCGACCGATTGAACCTTTCAACGAAGGGCTTGTAATTGGGGCTATGGATGGGGCAGCGTTCCACGTCGATGCAGACACGTGTCAGCATGTCGATTCGTTCGCTCACGTTCTCTGACCCGTTGTCCGTCACGAGCAGCAATGGCGTACCGAATGGGTCGATATCGCTGTTTATTCGCAGCCGCTGAAAATGCTCGGCCTTCGACCGAACTACTCGCTCGACGCAAGTAAGGGTGGTCTCAACATCTGGAGCTCCAACCATCAAGACCCAGCCGACGATTACTGAACTGGAGCAGTCGATGGCAATCATCAACCGCAGATCGGTTGAGATACCCCACGGCGTCTTGCAGGCAAGAGGCAGATGGACTGTGTCCATTTCAATGCGCGACAGGAGTGCGCCGGGGCGAATCCGATTGGCCGCAACCGCCTTAATCGCTTTGGCGAAGCGTGGGTCGAGCCGCTTGTAATCGAGGTCGCTCGAAACACGGGCCAGAAGAATCGAACGAACCGCCTTGATGCCGATCTTGCTTTTGGGGTTCGCAGCGTTGAAGAACCCAACCGGCGCCGTCGTGTTGAGATTGCTTGTGAGGGACTTCAGCGTGAAGCGAGAGAAGTCCTGGTAGTACAGGCGCTTGGCTCTGTTGACGACAAACTCGACAACCGCCTCTGAATACCGAGGTTGCCTGTTTCCCTTCAGATGATCAAGTCGACTCAAACTCTGGCCGTCACGCCGCTTGCCGAGCAATCGATAGACACTTCGAACCGATGGAATCTTGTGCACCCGGTTCTGGTGGACGATGGGGCCCTCGGCTCTGATTTGCTCGACGGCTTGCGAGATTGTTAGCCCCCTGGAGCAGAGATCATTGACTCGCTTGATGAGTTTCTTTCGAATGATTTCCACTGCGGCCGCTACGCTTCCCTCCTCGTTCTGCTTGTTTGGAACGAATCGCGAATCTGCGCCTTCAACCAGCCGAAGGCCTTGATCAATATCGACCGCCAATTCGCTGAAACGCATGAAGCGCACGGACCCGCCGGCTGAGGTGTCACCCACGGGCGAAACCGTAAAGCCCTGTTCCTTGGGCAAGATATCGAGCACGACCAAGCGCTCGTTGGCCCCAACGATGACGTCATGAACGTTTAGGAACATAGTTGTGAAATCCAAGAACGCTTAGATGATCCAAGCTGCCGTGGGCAGCGTAGACAGGCATGCGGCGAGATATTCGTTGGCTGAGGTCCGCCCCAATAACGCCATGAACAAACAGAAGCGGCGCGATATTGATAGGCAGGCTTGCCGCATCCAGTAGTTCACCGAGCCCGATATCGGCTTGCTCTGCAAGTGATGTCAGCCGATCCAGTACTGCGGGGGATGGCAGTTCATCCTGGCGACTCTTTGCCAATCGCAGCAACGGAGCGTTGTTGATGAGTCCGTGGCCAGGGTCCGATGGCAACACGATTCGGGCAAAGCTCATGCCGCGCTCCGACAAGAGCTTGGAAACAAGCTGCAGTTTTGCCGTGTAAGCCTGGTCTCCAGGGAACTTGTCGCTCTTGGCCTCAAGAATCAACACCCGCGCCACGTGGATGACGGCTTGGAAGTCCGGCGTGTACAGCCATTCGCCAGCGACGACACCCAGCTTTTTGCGGAATTCCGCGACCTGCTCCTGAGTGGTCAGCAACTGACCGCCGCGTAAATCCAACTTAAACGGCTGGCAACTCAGAGCAGCGACCATCGGGTCCAAATCAGCCCAGATGGCAACGACTCGCTCGACCGGATCCTCGACCGCAGGGGTGCCGCCAGATTTTTCCGAACGCGTGAATATCGCGCGGCGACCGCTCACTCTTCCGAGCGGTCGAACGCCTTGTTGAACTTGTTTTGACGGTCCACGTTTTGACATGGGCCGAACGATATTCACCAACGAGAAATCCGTCCAATCGCCTGTAAAATTTTCTTACACCCCCAAAAACGCAGGCTCATTTCTTGCTTTGATTCATTCAACTTAGTCTTACTTGCAGCCTAAAATTGACAAAACAGCACAAGTGATGGGAACGTGCTTTTTTGATCTTGGCGTTGGCAGCCTCCCGGCGACGCCAATTTCTGTAAGACTTTCTGACAGCAATGAGTTCTCATGCCCAACTTGGACCCGAAAGTGGGGGTGAACTAGAAGTTCGGCGGAGACCCAAGTCCAGGTTCAGTTCGAAATCCGCGCCGAAATAGCCTCGCCGGCCATCCAAATCAAACTTGCCGAACCAGGCATTTGGACGCCTCAGCAAGTGAGTTGAGGCAAGGTCAATCCAGCACGCAAAGCGCAGGAACGTTCATAGAACGGTAGACGAAATAGCTGAGTGATTGCACACCTCAATTGGCCGCGCAAAGTGTGGACAATCCGGGTAGGGAGATCACGTCGGCATGAATAAAAAACTGCTGTCCGAACGAGACATTTGCACCAAGTTCATCGCACCCGCCGTCGTCTCGGCAGGCTGGGATATCCAGCGCCAGGTGCGTGAGGAGGTGAGTTTCACCAAAGGCCGTGTCATCGTGCGCGGCAAGCTGCACACCCGCGGTAAGTCGCGGCGTGCCGACTTCATCCTTTATCACCAGCCCAATCTGCCGCTGGCCGTGATCGAGGCCAAGGACAACACCCACACCGTGGGCGACGGGATGCAGCAAGCCTTGGACTACGCCGAGGCGTTGGATGTGCCCTTCGTGTTCTCCAGCAACGGCGACGGATTCCTGTTTCATGACCGCACCGGCAACGCGGCCCTCACCGAAACCGAGCTAACGCTGGAGCAGTTCCCCAGCCCCGCCGAACTCTGGCAGCGCTATTGCGCCTGGAAGGGTTTCGACGCGGAGGCCAGCCAAAAGGTCGAAGCCCCGTACTTCGACGACGGCACCGGCCGCATGCCCCGCTACTACCAGATGAACGCCATCAACCGCACGGTGGAGGCGGTCGCACGTGGTCAGAACCGCGTGCTGCTGGTGATGGCCACCGGCACCGGCAAGACCTACACCGCGTTTCAGATCATCTGGCGCTTGTGGAAAAGCAGGCAGAAGAAACGCATCCTGTTCCTGGCCGACCGCAACATCCTGGTCGACCAGACCAAGAATAACGACTTCAAGCCGTTCGGCGCGGCGATGACCAAGATCGCCAAGCGCCAGATCGACACGTCTTACGAGATTTACCTTTCCCTGTACCAAGCAGTGACAGGCGCCGAGGAAGAAAAGAACATCTACAAGCAGTTCTCGCCGGACTTCTTTGACCTGGTTGTCATCGACGAGTGCCACCGAGGCAGCGCCGCCGAAGACTCGGCCTGGCGCGAAATCCTCGCCTATTTCTCCAGCGCCACCCACATCGGCCTGACCGCCACGCCCAAGGAGACCAAGGAGGTTTCCAGCATTCACTACTTCGGTGAGCCGGTCTACAGCTACAGCCTCAAGCAGGGCATCGCCGACGGCTTCCTAGCGCCGTACAAGGTTGTGCGCATCGACTTCGACAAGGACCTGCAAGGCTGGCGCCCACCGGCCGGCATGCTGGACAAGAACGGCCAGCCCATTGAGGACCGCATCTACAACCTCAAGGACATGGACCGGAACTTGGTGCTGGAAGCCCGCACCCAGTTGGTGGCCGAGAAAATCACCGCCTTCCTCAAAGCCACCGACCCCTTCCAAAAGACCATCGTCTTCTGCGACGACATCGACCACGCCGAGCGCATGCGCCAAGCCCTGGTGAACCTGAACCCACAGCGCATTCAGGAGAACCGCAAGTACGTCATGCGCATCACTGGGGACGAGCAGGAAGGCAAGGCCGAACTCGACAATTTCATCAACCCCGAAGAGCGCTACCCCGTCATCGCCACCACCAGCAAGCTGATGACCACAGGCGTAGACGCGCAGACCTGCAAGCTCGTCGTCCTGGACCAGCACATCAAGTCCATGACCGAGTTCAAGCAAATCATCGGGCGCGGCACCCGCATCAACGAGGACTACGGCAAGTTCTGGTTCACCATCATGGACTTCAAGAAGGCCACCGAGTTGTTTGCCGACCCAGCCTTTGATGGCGACCCAGTGCAGGTTTACGAGCCCAAGGGTGACGAACCGCCGGTGCCACCTGACGATGTGCCGGAGCAGCCAGAAGGCGGCGGGCCTGTCGGCAGCGATGGCGACGACGCACCGCCCGATGACGGCGACGACCTGGGCGGCGGCGCGGGCGGCGGTCGTATCAAATACGTGGTCGGCAATGTCTCGGTTTTCGTGGTGGCCGAGCGTGTGCAGTACTACGGCGCCGACGGCAAGCTCATCACCGAGTCCCTGCGCGACTACACCCGCAACTGCGTCACTAAGCAGTTCGGCTCACTCGACGCCTTCCTGCGCCGCTGGTCTGACGCTGAGCAGAAGAAGGTCATCATCGAAGAGCTGGCCAACCAGGGCGTGCTCTGGGAAGCGTTGGCCGAAGAGGTCGAAGCCAAGCAGGGTGGAAAGCCCCTCGACCCCTTCGACTTGATTTGCCACGTCGCCTTTGACCAGCCGCCGTTGTCGCGCAAGGAGCGCGCCGACAACGTCAAGAAGCGCAATTACTTCGCCAAGTATCAGGGGACTGCGCGGCAAGTCCTGGAGGCCTTGTTGGACAAGTACGCTGACACCGGCTTGGAGCCCATCGAAGACATCAAGATCCTGCAGCTTGACCCATTCAGTCGCTTTGGTGCGCCCATCGAACTGGTCAAAGCCTTCGGTGGCAAAGCCGGCTACACCCGGGCCTTAACCGAGCTTGAGTCCCAGCTCTACGAACAACGCCAAGCCTGAACTGAACTCAGATGACCATCGACAAGCGATTTGCCCTTTTGGCAGACAACGGCGACATCCTCTTTCCTTACATCAAGCAAGACCGCAGCGGAAGAGAGGGATTTGCTTTGTCCGCCCCAGGCTTGCGGGATGCGAAAGGTCAAGGTGTCTACACCACTGATCTCAAAGAAGTCGTTCGCCGGCTTGTGTTTGATGGCTGGAAGGTGCGCGCCAAGAGCGAGTCCCAGCCCGGGGAAAAGTCTCGCGATGGCAGTTATGGCTTGGCCATGAGGGTCATCCCAGCCTATTGGCTGGAACCAGCCTTGCACGATTGGGTTAATGGAGCAGAAATGCAGCCACAGGAGGGACTCAAACCTAGCCCCTGGGCAACTAAGTGGCCATTCCCTGCCGATGGAACCTCGTTCGAGGACGAAGAAGACTCCCGAGAAGATTGCGCCGACCCAAAGCCCGATCCACTTCAACTGGCTGCCGCCGAAGCGGCCATTGCAGCCGACCCGAAATGCCGCAACGTCCCTGAAACCACCCGGCAATCCTTGGTCAATGCACGCATCGGCCAGGGTGAATACCGCAACCGGCTGCTGGCGCTATGGGACCGTAAATGCGCAGTGACTGGTTGCGGTTTGACAGACGTTCTGGTCGCCTCGCATGCGAAAGCATGGGCTGATTCCACCAATGAAGAACGCCTGGACCCTTTCAACGGTTTGTTGCTCTCTGCCGCAGTCGACAAGCTTTTTGACCGCGGCCTCATCAGCTTCAACAACGACGGCGGCATGGTGTCCAAGTCCTCGGTTTCTGTTGAAGATATGCGTCGCCTGGGCCTCACGCCTGACGCTCGCTTGAGCAAAGTGCTACCGGCCCACTTACCCTATCTCGCCGCACACCGCATCAAACACGGCTTCAACGCCTGATGCCCGGTTAGAGCTTTCCCCGTAACAACAAGAACAACACTTCCATTTCCCATGTCCATTAGCAGTTCCATCAAATCCATCCAAGACATCATGCGCAAGGATGTCGGCGTCGACGGTGACGCCCAGCGCATCGGCCAGCTCGTCTGGCTGCTCTTCCTGAAAATCTTCGACGACCGAGAGCAGGAATGGGAACTGCTGGATGACAACTACCGCTCGCCGCTGCCTAAGCAATACCGCTGGCGCAACTGGGCGGCCAACCCCGAGGGCATGACCGGTGAGGAGCTGAAGAGCTTTATCGACAACGAGCTTTTCCCCGCGCTGCAAAAGCTGGAGAGCTACAGCACCACGCCCGCCGCCTTCGTGGTGCGCGGCGTGTTCGAGGATGCCTACAACTATATGAAGTCCGGCCAGCTCATCCGGCAGGTCATCAACAAGATTCAAGAAGGCGTCGACTTCAACAAGGCCCAGGAGCGCCACGCTTTCGGTGACATGTACGAGCAGCTGCTGCGCGACCTGCAAAGCGCGGGCAATGCCGGCGAGTTCTACACACCGCGTCCGGTCACCGAATTCATGGTCCGCATGGTCGACCCCAAGCTCGACGAAAAGGTGATGGACCCGGCCTGCGGCACCGGCGGCTTCTTGACCTGCTCCATCGAGCACAAACGCAAGCACTACGTCAAAACGCCCGAGGACGAGCGCACGCTGCAGGCCAGCATCCATGGCGTGGAGAAAAAGCCGCTGCCGCATCTGCTGGCCACCACCAATATGATCTTGCACGGAATCGAGGTGCCCAACCAGATCCGCCACGACAACACCCTGGCCAGGCCCTTGATCGGCTGGGGGCCGAAAGACCGCGTGGACTGCATCGTCGCCAACCCGCCCTTCGGCGGCATGGAAGAAGACGGTATTGAGACCAACTTCCCCGCAGCCTTCCGCACCCGCGAAACGGCGGACCTGTTCCTCGTGCTCATCATGCATCTGCTCAAGGACGGTGGCCGCGCCGCCGTGGTGCTGCCGGACGGCTTCCTGTTCGGCGAGGGCATCAAGAGCCGCATCAAGGAAAAGCTCCTCAACGACTGCAATCTGCACACCGTCGTTCGCCTGCCCAATGGTGTGTTCAACCCCTACACCGGCATCAAGACCAATCTGTTGTTCTTCACCAAGGGCACACCAACGAAAGACATTTGGTTCTACGAGCATCAGTACCCGGCCGGGGTGAAGAACTATTCCAAGACGCGGCCCATGCGAATTGAAGAGTTCGCGACCGAGCAAGCCTGGTGGGGCAGCGAGGCCGATGGATTTGCAGCCCGTGTCGAAGGCGAGTTCGCCTGGAAGGTCAGTGCCGAGGACATCAAGGCTCGCAACTACAACCTCGACTGCAAGAACCCGCACGTGGGTGAGCAGGTGAGCCATGACCCGGCGCAGCTATTGGCGGACTATGCGCGGATGCAGGCCGGCATTCACGGCCTGCGCGAACAGCTGAAGACGGTGTTGTCAGAGGCTTTGGAGCGTGACGCATGACGGCGTTGGTGACGGACAACCTTCCACTCGTGTCTGGCGCGCCCAACGGTGTAGCGAAGCTGCGTGAGCTAATCCTGGAATTGGCCATTCGCGGCAAGCTGGTAGAGCATGAGTCAGAGGATGCCCCTGCTAGCCAGTTGCTTGCCGAGATTGTGGCTATGCGTGCATCGTCAACACGCGCGAAGAAGGCTGCTGTGGTTTCGGATGACTCATTGCCACCGTTTGAGATTCCCCGCAGTTGGGCGTGGGTTCGTTTGGGTGAGCTGCTCAGCAAGATCGGTGCTGGTAGTACGCCGCTGGGCGGCAAGCAGGCTTACGTGGATGTCGGGGTCAAGTTCCTGCGCTCTCAGAATGTGTGGAACAACGGCCTGCGCCTCGACGATGTGGCGCTGATCTCTGCCGAGACTCATGCGCGAATGTCCGGAACGCATGTGCAGCCAGGTGACATCCTGTTCAACATCACAGGGGCCTCGATTGGCCGCTGCTCGCTTGTCCCTGATGACTTCGATACTGGGAACGTCAGCCAGCACGTGACCATCATTCGCCCAGCGATGGGTGATACGCGGCAATACCTGCATACGGCATTGATGTCGAAGCTCGTTCAAGACACAGTGATGTCTGTGCAGGTTGGCGTGTCACGGGAAGGGTTGAGTATTGGAAAACTCGCTCAATTCTTCATACCGCTGCCACCACTTGCAGAGCAACACCGCATCGTCGCCAAGGTCGATGAACTGATGGCCCTGTGCGACCGGTTGGAGGCTGAGCAGGCCGACGCCAAGGCCGCCCACGCGCAGCTGGTGGAGGCCCTGCTCGCCAGCCTCACCCAAGCCCGCGACGCCGCCGACTTCCGCGCCAGTTGGCAACAACTGTCCGAGCATTTCCATACGCTCTTCACCACCGAGGCCAGCATTGACGCACTGAAGCAGACGGTGTTGCAGTTGGGGGTTATGGGCAGGCTTGTTCCGCAAGACTTGAATGATGAGCCGGCAACGCAGTTGCTTGCACGACTCCACAGTAGCAAGAGGGTTCATAGGGCGGAAGGCGAGGAAGCGACACATTCCGACATGGGTTTAGCCTCATCGCTTCCATCAGGATGGTGTTGGGCTAGTTTCGGCGAAATTTGTCAAATCAAGAGCGAGCTAGTTCGCCCGGAGGACTTCCTGGACAGCATTCAAGTTGCGCCTGATTGCATAGAGAAAGGAACGGGGCGGCTTTTGGAGCGTCGCACAGTTCGACAGACTGGAATCCGCGGACCAAACAACCGTTTTGTAGCAGGCCAACTCTTGTACTCCAAGATTCGCCCCTCCTTGTCAAAGGCCGTGTTGGTCGACTTCGACGGGCTCTGTAGTGCAGACATGTACCCAATCAACTCGCACATTGATCCAAGATTCCAGCTGTCAATGATGCTGAGCGAAATGTTCCTTGCCCAAGTGCGTCTTGCTGAGAATCGAGTCAAGATGCCCAAGTTGAACCAGGAAAGCCTCACTTCCTTCGTTGTTCCATTGCCGCCGCTTAAAGAGCAGAGCCGGATCGTGGCCAAAGTCGATGAGCTATTGAGCGTTTGCGACCAGATGAAACTTCGTCTGGCCCAAGCCCGACAGCACCACGAACAGCTGGCCTCGGTGCTGGTCGAACAAGCCGTCGCCTGAGCGATTGACCCTGCCGCGCCGCCAACCCATCCGAGCCATCTGACCATGCCCATCCAACACGCCATCTGGCAAGTCGGCCAGCCCGCCACGCAGTTGAAGCAGAGCAAGCTCGGCAGCGAAGCCTTGCTCGAAGAAATGATCGTGCAGGACCCGCGCATTCTGTCGCCGGCCTGGATGCTGATTGGCCAGCAGGAAATCACCGCGCATGGCGGGCGCATCGACTTGCTGGCCATCGCACCCGATGGCTCGCTGGTGCTGGTGGAGCTCAAGCGCGACCGCACGCCGCGTGAGATCGTGGCGCAGGCGCTGGACTATGCCTCCTGGGTGGCCGAGCTGGGCGCCGACCGCATCACGCAGATTTATGCCCGCTTCAAGCCCGGCCACAGTCTGGAGCAGGACTTCCTGCAGCGCTTCGGCACGGCGCTGGACGAAGACAGCCTGAACCATGCGCACCAAATCATCATCGTCGCCGCCGAGCTGGACCCGTCCACCGAGCGCATCGTGCAGTACCTGAACGACCGCGACATCGCCATCAATGTGCTGTTCTTCCAGGTCTTCGTGCATGGCGACCAGCAATTGCTCAGCCGCGCCTGGCTGATCGACCCCAGCGAAACGCAAGCCAATGTGGCGGTGACCACCGCCAACAGCAAGGGCGCCAAGGAACCCTGGAACGGCGAGTTCTATGTGTCCTTTGGCGATCAGACCAGCCGCAGCTGGGATGACGCCGTGCGCTACGGATTCATCAGCGGGGGCGGAGGGTCTTGGTACAGCAAGACTCTGAAGCTGCTTTCACCCGGCGACCGTGTGTGGGTGAACATCCCCAAGCGCGGCTATGTCGGCGTGGGCGAAGTGTTGGAGGCGGTGCAGCCGGCCAGTGACTTCAGCGTGAACACCGAAAGCGGCGACCGCCTGGCCATGGATGTGTTGAAGCATGGCGAGTTGTACAAAGCAAACTCCGCCGACCCAGAGCTGAGCGAGTACTTCGTGCGCGTGAAATGGCTTCACACCTTGCCCGCCGCCCAGGCCTTCAACGAGTTGGGCTTGTTCGGCAATCAGAACACGGTATGCCAGCCCACCACGCCGAAGTGGCGGCATACGGTGGAGAGGCTGAAAGACGCATTCAAACTCGAAGGCAAAGAGGGGAACAACTGATGGCTCAGCCCTATGCCAAACCTTGGCTTAGTGTGGCTCATCAACTCAAGCAGTTAGTTGACCGCGGCATGGTCGTGACTGATAGCCCCAAAGCTCTGGAATGCCTTGAGCGCATTGGCTACTACAGACTGAGCGGCTACTGGTTTGCGTTCAGAGAGCGCTCAGAAATGTGCTCTGTTTGGGATCCAGGTACCGTGGGAAAGCCGAAACAGGTGAAGACAGGGCGTATCCCTCTTGAACCTTTCAAGGCGGGGGCAAGTTTTCAGAATGCGGTTGACCTTTACGTTTTCGATAAACGTCTCCGGTTGCTGGCCATGGACGCACTAGAACGTATTGAGATCGCGCTGAGGGTAGATATTTCCCACACCTTAGGCGAGATGGATCGTTTTGCTTACCTCAAGCCTGAGTTTTTCCATGCCTCGTTTGCATACGAGTTGGACCAAAAGTCCGGTTTGACAAAGCACCATGACTGGCTAAACAAGCACGCGAACTTGATCAGTCGATCAAAAGAAGAGTTCATGCGCCACACCAAAGACAAATATGGCCTTCCTGTTGCCATTTGGGTGGCTTGTGAGGTGTGGGACTTTGGCACCATGTCCACACTCTATGGCGGCATGAAAGAGTCTGATCAAGACCGCATTGCCCAGAGCTACGGCATTGCAAACGGTCGAACTTTCGCCACGTGGTTGCGGAGCTTGAACTATTTGCGCAATGTTTGCGCACACCACAGTCGGCTTTGGAACCGCAATATCGTGGACCAACCTAAGCTTCCGCCGGTCACTGAAGTACCCTCATTGGCCAACTTCCACGGAGTAGCACATCGACTGGCGCGACCCTTCTTGCTTTTGTGCATGGCGCAACACCTGATGCAGAGGATCAACCCATCATCCACCTGGGGAGCTCGTTTAAAAGCTCTCTTGTTGAACGACTTCCCACAACTCGATCACCTAGGCTTGAACTTGCTCAGCATGGGCGTAGATCCAGATTGGGAGACTAGGGCGTGGTAAAGACTTATTGAAGGCGCAATAAAAAACCCCCAAGCAGCTCAATGCCGTAGCATTTCACTGAAGGGGGCCGTGTTGGGTGTGAATGTAAGTCATGGACGGTAGCTAAGTCAATACATTAACCTTGTCAACCGGTGCGATTCATCACAGAAGTGGGCTTTACAAACTTGCTTCAGGCAACCTGAAAATTGGTGATGTACCGTGAGAAGAAATGCATCCAAGCCCACGGTAGGACGCTCAAATAATATGTGAGCGCTTGCCAACATTTCAGCCCAAGAGCAACCCTCTCAAGCGGCGACCAACAGTTCTGGTTGACGAAGGACGCGCAATCATGAGGAAAGACGCTGTGACCGCTGGGCTGCTGATGACATCAAAGAGGACGAGAACTCCTATTTTGGGAATCCGCCTAAACCTTCCAGCACAACGGACAACTGTCAGATATGTCCGGGAACAGTGAGCTTTGACTCGGCAATAAGACCGAGGCGCCGAAGCTCTCCCAAGATGATTGGGCTCAGTGTAGTCTTGGCTGGGTCCAGCTCCCGGAGGAGCTTGCGTGCGCCATCAGCGTTCAACGTTTCGCCGGGAGCGGCGAGAGCCTCAAGCGCTGCGGCAGCTATACGAGACAAGCCAAGCTCTACGTACGCGGTTCCAGCTTCGGTCGAAACCCCCAGTTCTAGCGCCAGTGCGAACGGGAAAACGTCCTTCACGCGGCTCTCGTTCCCAGTCTCACGCAGCGCCAGCAGCAACACGTCGCGATAAGCCTTACCCAACTGAACGAACTGGAAGCGAACGACATCCTCGATCAGTGAGAACGCCTCATAGATGTGCTGGTTGATTGTCTTAGACTTTTGCGGCTCTTTGCCTTCAGCCAGAGCCGCCTTGGCCTTTCTTTCCTCTGTTCTCGCCCGGCGGGCTGCCCACATCTTCAGCATTACGGGGTAAGGCATCCCCTTCATCCACCAGACTGCCAATGGAGCTGCAAGCATGCCAAACTTCATCGACTGGCCGTTGACCTGTTCTACGATGCGGCCGAACAGCTTTTCGTAGTGATCCTTGGGTGCGTCAGCCGGGTTGACTGGGATTAACGACTCGATGGCACCCTCTCCAATTTTGGCAATTAGGTAGTCATAGAGTCGCCGAAGCCCAAACGGGTCAATAGTCCAGTTCTCCGCAAGGATGTGGTCGGGCAAGTCGATGTTGTTATAAGCGGTGTCTGCGGCGGCGGCAAGCGCGTCTACAACGGCAGAATCCCATGCTGGCATCACGCGCGTAAGGTAAGGTTTGACATCCTTACGCGCTGCGTGGGCGACCAGAAGACCAGCACACGCCCGGATTCGGAGCGTTTCAGGTTTGCTGGCTTGCTCTGGAGGGAGCACACCTTCCAGGAGAGCCTGCGCGACCTGTAAGCCGCTCGTTGTGAGTGTTTCAGCCAAAGCCGGCTCTACCTGAAACGGCACGAACTCATCCATTGGCTTCGTGTCCCAATCCTCGTAGTTGACGAGGAACACGTTGCCTACGATGTCATGGTTCAGGCGACCAGCCCGCCCCGCGAAGTTCCATAGAAGAGCTGGATCCAGTGGCTTACCGGCACCTCTCGTTGGAGTGTCGATAAACACATTTCGTGCAGGCAGATTTACGCCTTGTGCGAGAGTTGTCGTGCAAACCAAATAACTAATGCCGCCTTCGTCTTGCTTGAATGAAGCTTCGATGGCTTCGCGAAGTAGGCTGGGCATACGCCCGTAGTGGTACGCAACTCCTTGTTGCACCATCGAGGCCAGTTGGTACTCAGGATGCACGTGCTCTCGTATGAATTTTGCCAAATCTTCAAGAGATGCGTCTCGGAGTACCCCTTGCTTTGCCTTGAGCATGCCTTCCAAAAGCGCTGCGGTCTTCTCAGCTTCGCGCGGCCCCGTCTCGTACAGCAAAGACCCGTCGTCTCCACCCAACTCTACGGCCACGGTAGCCAGACGGCTGGTCTTGCTTGACAGAGAGCGCTCGACGCGGATTTCTCCTAGTAGCTTGCGTACGCCATTGCGGCCCATCAAGGCCATTTCGAGTTGCAGTGGCTTGCCGCGCACCTTGCTTAAAACGATACGGTTTTGTTGAACGGGCGATAGTCTCGTCGAGAGAGGCACCAAGTCGACCACTCCAAAGGACCTAGCCAAGGCCTGCATACCCACGGCGCCCGGGGCCAGCAAAATGACCTTCGTCTTCGACGAGGCTTGGGCTAGGCGTTCCAGGCAGTCCTGAAGAATCATGCCGCGCGCATCGTCCGCGATGTTCTGGGCCTCATCCACCACAACGACATCGAACAAAAGATCTTCTGATGCCAAAGAGATAAGGGTGCTGAGGCGCTCCTGGGTTAAGACGAAGATTTGCTTTGGCCGCTCCAATTGGTCAAGCGAGGGAATAGAAGAGATTCGGACGTCGGTACGCCCGATGAAACGGGCTTGCAGCTTGCCTTGGACCTCGGACAACAGCGCGCGGGTTGGCGTCACGTAGACCGCCGTGAACGTCGACATGGATTCGGCGAGTCGGCAGAGGTGTTCCAGTACCAAGAAGGATTTGCCGGCAGAAGTCGGTGCTGTGATGACCTGGGCAGCCTTTGCCGACAGGTTCTGCCAAACACGACGCTGGTATGCCGTGAGTGCAATAGTCTCTTCGCCAATCTGCACGCTGCTAGCGCGTTCGGAGACACGGCGGTTGATGAGCCCAAGCAGGGTGTCATCACCTTTGCCGATGTTCTGCTCCGCGAATTTCAAACTGGGAAAGTTACCCAACTCGCTTAAGAGCCCAAGCGCGCGTTCGCGTGCGTGCCCATCGTCGGTGACCAGAAGGGCCTGGATTGCAATCTCTTGAGCTTGGCGATGCAGCCCTTCATCGTCCGTTTGAACGAAGACTTCGGCGCAGTAGAGGAGCTTCGCGAGGTCGTCATTGCTGACTTCTTCAATCTCCGGAGCTTTGACCAAGGTCTTGGCGACGCCGGCAGATTGGAGGCCCAAGAGCAGCGTCCAGTATTTCTCGTTGTCAGTAAACCTCTTCGATAGCTCTAGTGCAAAAGAGCTCATGGCTTGGCCGCCTTGGGGACATAGCCCATCACGTCATAAAACAACTTGCGCAGCTCGTCGACGTCAGGGACGACAACGAAGTAAAGGAGACACTTGTTGGCATCGGCGCCGTGTGCGGTAAGGTGCTTGATAGCTGCTTTTTGGTGGTGGTCAAGGTCCTGCTTATAAACACTGGCCAGCTCCTTCTCATGAAAACCAGGCAGTTGCTGCTTCTCCACAGGAGGGAGGTCCTTGAATAGCTTTTCGTCCGAGTACAGGATTACACCCACATAGCGCTCACGCCTTGGCGCCTCGTCTGGTGAGGCCATGATGTTGAAGTACTGCAGCGCAACTTCCCGACTCTTCGGATCCAGAGTGTCGAAATTGCCCAGATCCCTGACGAGCGAGTACTCGCGCTTGTACTGCTTCTTGTTGGATGTGAACTCGGCGACGGATTTGGCAAAGTCTGCTACTCCGGCATTGGCCGTCTGGCTGAGCTTGGATTCCAGGAAATAGAGCATCAACCAGCCATCCTCAACTGCTGCGTGGATGCCATCAAGGCCATGCACCGGCATGTTGTTGTTGGTCTTGAGGGACATCTTCGCCGCCAGCTGCGCCGCACCTAGCTGCTCGATAGCAATGCAGTAAGCCAGAAGCTCGCCCACTTCACTGGATCGCTGTGGGAATTTCTCGTTGAATTCAAGAAAAGCGTCTCGTGTCGACTCTGCTATCAGGAGTGCCACGCTCAGGTCACCCGGCGGCAACGCGGCCGTCTGCTCGCTGAATTCGAGCCGGCGCTTGCGCGAGAGTGCGTAGTTAGCTGCCCGGCTCCAAAGGTACCGCGATAGGCTGGCCACGTTCGCCAGGTTCTCCTGGAGGCGTACGTGCATCAACGTGGTCGCAGGCTGCGAGGGCTCGGCGGACGCCGCAGTATGGGCGACATATTTTGAGAGATCGACCCGGTCTTTCAGGGCAACTAGGTCAGCTTTGAGTTGTGCCAGTCCTTCGTCGATCTCTCCCATTCTGCCGTCCCTTTCCCTTTTGCATAGGGCTTTTACTCGCCAGCGCTTTGTACTAGGTCTCAGGCAATGCTGCTGATCTATTCAGGCGAAGAACTATCGACCTTGCGACGTTTGACCGAGTTGCCACTTGTCATGCAGTAAGTGGTAAGTAGCTGGCCTCTATCGAACAGCCCGTCAGACGACAAATCGGACCGACCTGGGACGACAGAGTCCTTTGTTCGCGGCCACCGACCAGTCGCCAATAAACAAACATTCAGCGTCAACAGGTCTGCGAGAAGCTGCAAAGTGGCCAGCTGGCCTTTCCATTTCGGGCTCGAAGTGCCAGCTTATGAGGGCTGAACTGCCAACTTATGCTGCTGGCTACAAAAATCAAACGTCGATATTCCCCGCTCTCAAGGCATTTTGCTCAATGAAGTCGCGCCGTGGCTCAACTTCATCGCCCATCAACATCGTGAACACACGGTCGGCTTCGATGGCGTCGTCGATCTGCACGCGCAACAGGCGGCGCACGGTCGGGTCCATGGTCGTTTCCCACAGCTGGCTTGGGTTCATTTCTCCCAGCCCTTTATAACGCTGACGACCGACGGAGTTTTCGGCCTGCGTCATCAGCCAGGACATCGCGGTGCGGAAGTCAGGGATCTTGCTTTCCTTGGCCTTCTCGCCTTCGCCCTTGCGCACCACAGCGTTTTCGCCGATCAGGCCCTTGAAGGTCACGCCGGCGCTGGCCAGCACTGCGTAGTCCGCGCTGTGCACGAAGTCGGCATTGATGACGCTGGAGCGGGTGTTGCCATGCTGCTTGCGGCTGATGCGCAGCAGCAATTTGTCGGTGCGTTCGTCGTACTCGCTGTGCACCTCGGCTTCGTGCAGCGCACCTTGCATGGCCACAGCCGCCGCTTCCGCCGCCTCCTTGTTGTCGAGATTGATGGCCAGGCCGCTGGAGAGCACGCGCAGCGCTTCAAAGTCCATCCAGTTGGACAGGCGGGTGATCACGCTCTCGGCCGTCACGTACTGGCGCGCCAGGGTTTCCAGCGCTTCGCCGCTCAGCACGGCATCGCCAATACCGGTGTGCAGATGGGCGTCCTGCATGGCGATCTTGAGCAGGAAGCCGTCCAACTCATGCGCGTCCTTCAGGTATTGCTCATGCTTGCCGACCTTGACCTTGTAGAGCGGCGGCTGGGCGATATAGATATGGCCACGCTCGCATAACTCCGGCATCTGACGGTAGAAGAAGGTCAGCAAGAGCGTGCGGATGTGGGCGCCGTCAACGTCCGCATCGGTCATGATGATGATGCGGTGGTAGCGCAGCTTGTCGGGGTTGAAGTCGTCGCTGCCGGCGCCGCGGCCGATGCCGGTGCCAAGCGCGGTGATCAGCGTCAGGATTTCATTGCTGGTCAGCAACTTCTCATAACGCGCCTTCTCGACGTTCAGGATCTTGCCGCGCAGCGGCAAAATAGCCTGGAACTTGCGGTCGCGGCCCTGCTTGGCGGAGCCGCCGGCGGAGTCGCCCTCGACGATGTAGATTTCGCACAGCGCGGGGTCTTTTTCCTGGCAGTCGGCGAGCTTGCCCGGTAGGCCCAGGCCATCCAACACACCCTTGCGGCGCGTCATTTCGCGGGCCTTGCGGGCCGCTTCACGGGCGCGCGCCGCGTCCAGAATCTTGCCGCAGATGATCTTGGCGTCGATCGGGTTTTCGAGCAGGTAGTCGGTCAGCAGGCGGCTAACGATGTCTTCCACCGGTGCGCGCACTTCGGATGACACCAGCTTGTCCTTGGTCTGCGAACTGAACTTGGGCTCGGGCACCTTGACCGAGACCACGCAGGCTAGGCCTTCGCGCATATCGTCGCCGGCCACCTCGACCTTGGCCTTTTTGGCGAGGTCGTTGTCGGTGATGTATTTGTTCAAGACCCGCGTCATCGCGGCGCGCAAGCCGGTCAGGTGGGTGCCACCGTCACGTTGCGGGATGTTGTTGGTGAAGCAGAGCACGTTCTCGTTATAGCTCTCGTTCCACTGCATCGAGACCTCGACGCCGACATTGGTGCCCTGGTCGCTGATCTTGTCGCCTTGGGCGTGGAAGATGGTCGGGTGCAGGGTGTTCTTGCCCTTGTTGATGAACTCGACAAAGCCCTTCACGCCGCCGGCGTAGGCGAAGTTGTCTTCCTTGTTATTGCGCTCGTCGACCAGGCGGATCTTCACGCCATTGTTCAGGAACGAGAGTTCACGCAGGCGCTTGGCCAGGATGTCGTAATGGAACTCGTTATTGGTCTGGAAGATCTCGGTGTCGGGCACGAAGTGGACTTCCGTACCGCGCTTGTCGGTCTCGCCGACGATCTTCATCGGGCTGACTTCGAAGCCATCGCGCATCTCCAGCACGCGGTCTTGCGGCACGCCTTGCTTGAAGTCGAGCTGGTGGATCTTGCCGTCGCGGCGCACCGTCAGGCGCAGCGTCTTGGACAGGCCGTTCACGCAGCTGACGCCGACGCCGTGCAGACCGCCCGAGACTTTGTAGCTGTTCTGGTTGAACTTGCCGCCGGCGTGTAGCTCGGTCAGCGCGATTTCGGCGGCACTGCGCTTGGGCTCATGCTTGTCGTCCATCTTGACGTCGGTCGGGATGCCGCGGCCGTTGTCGATGACGGAGATCGAGTTGTCGGTGTGGATGGTGACGATGATGTCGTCGCAATGACCGGCCAGCGATTCGTCGATCGAGTTGTCGACGACTTCAAAGACCAGATGGTGCAGACCGGTGCCGTCGGAGGTGTCGCCGATATACATGCCGGGGCGCTTGCGCACCGCTTCCAGGCCTTCCAGGATCTGGATCGAATCGGCGCCATAGACGCCACCCGAGGCGGCGGCTGCGGTCTGCTTGTCGGTCAGGCCTTCGGCATTGGCGCTTTCAGCGGGCTTGGATTCGGGATTCTGGGCATCTGTCATCTGGAACTCTCTCTAACGTGGGCCAAAACTCAAGCCCTTCAAAAGCGCACAAGCGGGCCTAAGCCCGCTCTGGTTGAAACTCTGCTGTGGCCGGGCTAGATCCGCATTGGCATCACGACATACTTGAAGCCGGTCTGCTCGGGGATGGTGATCAAGGCGCTGGCCGAGCTGTCGTTCAGGTCGATGCTGACCATCTCCTGGCTCATGTTTTGCAACACGTCCATCAGATAGGTGACGTTGAAGCCGGTTTCGATCAGGTCGCCGGCGTAATCGATGTCGATTTCTTCGCGCGCATCTTCTTGTTCGGCGTTGCTGGACACGATGGACAACTGACCCGGCTCGAAGGACAGGCGTACGGCCTTGAACTTCTCGCTGGTCAGGATGGCGGCGCGTTGCAAGCTGGCCAGCAGTTGCAGGCGGCCCAGCGTGACGTTGAATTTGTGGCTCTTCGGGATCACCCGGTTGTAGTCGGGGAACTTGCCCTCGACCAGCTTGGTGACGAACTCCATGCCGGAGAAGCTGAACTTGGCCTGGTTGCCGGCAAAGCGCATTTCGATGGGCTGCTCGTCCGCAGCATCCTTGCCGCCGTCCTTCAGCAAGCGCATCAGCTCCAGCACGGTCTTGCGCGGCAGGATGACTTCCTGCTTGGGGATCTCGGTCTCCAACTCGGCCTGTGCCAGCGCCAGACGGTGACCGTCGGTGGCGACGAGCGTCAGGCTCTTGCCTTCGGCCACGAACAGGATGCCGTTCAGGTAATAGCGTATGTCATGCACCGCCATCGAGAAGTGCACCTGGTTGATCAGGTGCTTGAGAGTCTTTTGCGGCACGGCGAAGGCGGGGCCGAAGTCGGCGGCTTCCTGTACCAGCGGAAAGTCATCGGCCGGCAGCGTCTGCAGCGTGAAGCGGCTTTTGCCGCCTTGCAAGGTCAGCTTGGAACCGCTGGCGCTCAGCGAAACGGTCTGGTCGGCCGGCATAGAGCGCAGGATGTCGATCAACTTGCGGGCGCCGACGGTGGTGCTGAAGTCGCCGGCGTCGCCGCCCAGCTCGGCAGTGGTACGGACCTGGATTTCCAGGTCGCTGGTGGTCAGCTCAAGGCTGCCGCCATGCTTGCGGATCAGCACATTGGCCAGCACGGGCAGTGTGTGGCGCCTCTCCACGATGCCTGCAACCGCCTGTAGGGCGCCGAGCACCTTGTCTTGGGGGGCTTTCAACACAATCATGTCAACCTCTTTCCACTTGTCTGGCTTGTTCTAACCGGGCAAACCGTCCGTCCGGCAGCGCCCCGCATTTTGACCTACTCCAAGGCCGATTCTGGAGCAGCACGTCGTAAATTGATGCTAGATCGACCCCGGGTCAACCCTTCAGCGTCTGCTCCAGTACATGTAGCTGCTGATTCAGCTCGGTATTCTTCTGGCGCTCGCCGCCGATCTTGCGTACCGCATGCAGCACCGTCGTGTGGTCGCGCCCGCCGAATAGCTCGCCGATCTCGGGCAAGCTCTTTTGCGTCAGCTCCTTGGCGATATACATGGCGATCTGGCGCGGCCGGGCAATGCTGGCCGGGCGCTTCTTGCTGTACATATCGGCGATCTTGATCTTGTAGAAATCGGCCACGGTCTTCTGGATGTTCTCGACCGAGATCTGCCGGTTCTGGATCGATAAGAGATCCTTCAGTGCCTCGCGCGCCAACTGGATATTGATTTCTTTGTGGCTGAAGCGGCTGTAGGCCAAGACCTTGCGCAGCGCGCCTTCGAGTTCACGCACATTGGCGCGCACATTCTTGGCGATGAAGAAAGCCACATCCTCGGGCATCGGCGTCTGCTCGGCCTCGGCCTTCTTGATCAGAATCGCGACACGCATTTCCAACTCGGGCGGCTCGATGGCCACCGTCAGGCCGGCATCAAAGCGGCTGGTCAAGCGCTCATCAATATCGGCCAGGCCCTTGGGATAGGTGTCGCTGGTCATGATGATGTGAGCGCGCTTGGCCAGCAAGGCCTCGAATGCGTTGAAGAACTCTTCCTGCGTGCGCTCCTTGCCGGCGAAGAACTGCACATCATCGATCAGCAGCAGGTCCAGCGAGTGGTACTTGGCCTTGAGCTCATCAAAGGTCTTGCGCTGGTAGTTCTTCACCACGTCGGAGATGAACTGCTCGGCGTGCAGATAGAGCACGCGGGCATCCGGCTTGTCTTTCAGCAAGGCATTGCCGACGGCGTGGATCAAATGCGTCTTGCCCAGGCCGACGCCACCATAGATGAACAGCGGGTTGTACATCGCACCAGGCGCGCCGGCCACATGCAGGGCAGCCGTGCGGGCCATCTGATTGGCTCGGCCGGGCACCAGGTTGTCGAAGGTCAGCGCGCTATTGATGCGGTGTCGGCTGGCGCTCGGGGCGAGATTGGCTGGCTTGGGTGTCGGCGACTGCTGGACTTCGATGCTGCTTGATGTTGCCGACGGATTGCCCTGCGCAGCGTGGTTCTGCTGCTGATGATGCGAGGGGTTGACCACCGGGCGCAGGCCGTTATGCAGCACTTGACCGGCAGCCGCTGCCGAGGGCTGGGCAACTTGCTGGAGTGCCTGGCTAGGCTGATTGCCTGTCGCGGTGCCGAGGCGGGGCGCGGCGTCGCGCGTGGCCAAGGCCAAATCCAACCGTGCGGGCTGCCCGGCCAACTCGGACAATACTGACTCGATGCGCCCGGCGTATTGGTTGCGAATCCAATCAAGCTTGAAGCGGTTGGGCACGCGCAAGGACACGAGCAAGCCGCCCGCAGTTCCGCCATCGCTGACCACGGCCGGCGGCAAGGGGCGAATCCAGGTGTTGAATTGCTGCTCGGGCAGCTCAGTGATCAGTCTTTCGCAACACAGTTGCCAAAGACCATCCTGGCCTCCTTCGGCTGGGCTGCTGCTGACGGCGGCTGCAGCGGCGCCGCCTGCCATCGATCCACCTGCGGTCAAACTATTGGGATCAAAATTGTCTGCGCTCATTACACCAAGCATGTCTGCGCTCATTGTGGAAAACTTGTTCTAGAGCGGCCAGATTGTACGGGTTTCGAGTGCGCAACCCGAGAGTTATCCACAGATTTTTTGGCGTCAGCCGGGCTGGCTTGGGGTGCGTGGGGGCGGGCAAGCGCTTGACGGGGGCTTAAAACTTTGGTGTAATCGCGGGTTTTCCGGACGCTGGATAAAGCGGAGTAGGATTGTTTGGTCACGGCGCGCAGAAAATGTGGGCTTTGCCTGGCACCTATCCACGCAGTGCTCGTGAGCTTGGGTGTGACTGAAGCGGAGTGAAGGGTCAAATGACTTTTGGGTCGAATGACTTTTCATGGGCTGTGGCAGCTAAAGCTTGCGGGTGCGTGCGAACGCAGAAGCGGCGACCCGGCGCGGCACACATCAGTGGCCGTCGCAGCGTGGTTTTTGGCCTTGATTCATCCCTGGCTGGCAACCACCCGACGTCCGGGGTGCAAACCGCAAATCGCGCAAACCACGCCAATCGTTTTGCAAGCCGGCGACTGATCGCCAACCACCGCTAAAGCGTCATCCGACGTCCTTAGACTTTCGCTAGTTCCGCCTAGATTACTGCCTAGATATTGCCTAAAGGGGCCACATCATGAAACGCACTTACCAAGCCTCCAAGACCCGCCGCGCCCGTACCCACGGCTTTCTGGTTCGCATGAAGACACGCGGTGGCCGCGCTGTCATCGCTGCGCGCCGCGCCAAGGGCCGCAAGCGTCTGGCTGTCTAAGCCTAGAAAAGCTGAAGTCATGATCGGCCGCATCGTGCGATCGGCCGACTTTGAGCGCGTGCTGGGCAGCTCCAGTCGCGTGCGCAGCAGTCATTTCGCGGTACATCATCTGGCCGCCTGTCCGAGCAAACCCGCCAAGGTCTTATCCACCGCTGCGGGCAAGTTATCAACAGGCGATGCACAGCTCACCCACAAGCCTGTGGATGAAGTACCTCCGGACGCTTGCTGGCTGGGTGCGATCGTGCCCAAGCGCCATGCCAAACGTTCGGTGACTCGCTCGCTGATGAAGCGCCAAATCCGTGCCGCCTTTGCCGAACAACCCACTTTGCCGCCTGGCTTGTGGGTGGTTCGGCTGCGCTCGCCTTTCGATCGCAAGCTGTTCCCCAGCGCAGCCTCGGATGCGCTCCGGGCGGCCGTGCATGCCGAACTGGCGCAGTTGGTCGGCCGCGTGCTGGCCCGCTCCGGCGCCTGAGCGCTAGGCCCCCAGCTATGCTGCCCATCAATCTTTCTTCGATCCCGCAGCGGGCGTTGATTGGCTTGGTGCGCGGCTATCGTTTGCTGCTCAGCCCTTGGCTGGGCGCGTCTTGTCGTTTTGAGCCGACTTGCTCGGTCTATTCGATCCAGGCGCTGCAGCGCCACGGTGCGCTGGCTGGTAGCTACCTGACTTTGCACCGAATTCTGCGTTGCAATCCGTTTTGCGAAGGCGGCCATGACGGCGTGCCTGACAATGCGCCCGGCCTGTTCACCCGCCTTGGCGTGTGCATGCCGGCATCCCCTCCTCGAAACTCCAATTCAGAAGCCTCCTCATGACTGATATACGCCGCACCGTGCTGTGGGTGGTGTTCACCATGTCGCTCGTCCTACTCTGGGACGGCTGGCAAAAACACAATGGGCAGCCGTCCATGTTCAGCCCACCGGCGCCGAAAGTTGCCACCGTGGGTCCGGCAGCACCAAACGGTGCGACCGGCGTACCGGCCGCTGCAGCCGTGGCAGGCGCACAGGCGGGCTTGCCTGCCGCCGCGCCGTCGGCAGCCGCTTTGGCCGGTGAAAAAGTTCATATCAAGACCGATGTCTTGGACGTGACGTTGAACACCCTGGGCGGCGATGTCACCCGGGTTGAGTTGCCGACCTACCTGACCGGCCCCGAACCCGGCCTGTTTGACCCCATCTTGCAAGCGGTGGGTATCAAGGACAAGTCGACCGTGCCGCAAACCCCGGTGGTGCTGCTCGACAGCGAGGGGCATAGCTACAAGGCGCAGACCGGGCTGATCGGCAGCCAAGGCCAAGCCTTGCCGACCCACAACACCTTGATGACGGTGGCGCCAGGCGAGCGCGAGATGAAGGCCGGCGCTAACGAGTTGGTCGTGCGCATGGAGTCCCCCGAGCAGGGCGGCGTCAAGTACATCAAGACCTTCACCTTCAAGCGCGGTGAGCATGTCATCGGTGTGAAGCATGAGGTTGTCAACGTAGGCAGCGCAGCCGTCACGCCGCAGGTTTACGTGCAGCTGGTGCGCAACAATGTCGCCGGCCCAGGTGGCACGGCTTTCACGTCGACCTTTACCGGCCCTGCGCTCTACACCGACAAGACCAAGTTCCAAAAAGTCGAGTTCAAAGACATCGACAAGGGCAAGGTCGACATCCTGAAGAACGCCGATGACGGCTGGGTTTCGATGGTCCAGCATTATTTTGCGAGCGCCTGGTTGCACAACGAGCACACACCGCGCGAGTTCTTTGTCAACAAGGTCAAGGGTGCGGTGCCCGATCAATATGCGGTCGGCATGGTGTTCACCTTGCCGGCGCTGGCGCCAGGCGCCACGGCAACGCATGCCGACCAATTGTTCGTCGGCCCACAGGAAGAGGAAAAACTCTCCGTGCTGGCGCCGGGCTTCGAGCTGGTCAAGGACTACGGCATCTTCGCCATCCTGGCCAAGCCGCTGTTCTGGCTGCTGGAAAAGCTCTACGGTATCCTTGGCAACTGGGGCTGGGCCATCATCGCTTTGGTCGTACTGCTGAAGATTGCCTTTTACTGGCTCAACGCCAGCGCCTACAAGAGTATGGCCAAGATGAAGGCCGTCGGCCCCAAGGTGCAAGCGATGCGCGAGCGCCTGAAGGACAAGCCGGCTGAAATGCAGCAAGAAATGATGCGCATCTACCGCGAAGAAAAGGTCAATCCTATCGGCGGCTGCCTGCCTATCCTTTTGCAGATGCCTTTCTTCATGGGCTTGTACTGGGTGTTGTTGTCCTCGGTCGAGATGCGCGGCGCGCCCTGGATCGGCTGGATTGTTGACCTCTCGGCCAAGGACCCGTATTTCATTCTGCCGCTGTTGATGACGGCGTCCAGTTTGTTCCAGGTCTGGTTGAACCCGACGCCACCCGATCCTATGCAGGCCAAAATGATGTGGTTCATGCCGCTGGCCTTCAGCTTTATGTTCTTCGTCTTCCCGTCCGGCTTGGTGCTGTACTGGTTGACCAACAACATCTTGTCGATCGCTCAGCAGTGGTACATCAACAAGCGGCTGGGCGTGCAGGGCTGATCGCCTGACGCGCAACACCATTTAAAAAGCCCCCAAGGCGCAATGCCTTGGGGGCTCTTTTTTTTGCTCGCGCGACCCTGTGCGCGACCTTGTGCGCGACCCTGCGCTCCACCTTAGGCTCAGCCCTGCGTAGCCTGCCTGCGTAGCGGTGGCGCGACGTCAAAACGCTGGCTTGGTTTTTCTGCCTTTTCGTACAGGCCCTTGACCTTGGGCAGATTGGCCTCGATATCGCGGATGCGGGTCGGCCCGGCCGGGTGGGTGGACAGCCATTGCGGCGGCGCGCCCTTGCTGGCCGCGCCCATCTTCTGCCAGAGCGTGATGCCGGCCGCCGGGTCGTAGCCAGCGCGAGCGGCCAACTCCATGCCGACCAGATCGGCCTCGCTCTCGTCTTCGCGGCTGAAGGTCAGTGTCAGCAATTGCCCGCCCATGCCCAGCACCGCATCGCCGACATTGCCCAGGCCAAGCAGGCTAGACAGCACCGAGGCGCCCAGCCGCGTCGCCTGCGTCTTCGCCATGCGCTCGCGGGCATGCTCCCGCAAGGCATGCGCCACCTCATGGCCCATGATGGTGGCGACCTCGTCATCGGTGAGTTGGAGCTTTTCGAGGATGCCGTAGAAGAAGGCGATCTTGCCGCCCGGCATGCAAAAGGCGTTCAGCTGCGGGTCGGCGATCAAATTGACCTCCCAGCGCCAGTCCTTGGCGCGAGGGTTCCACTCCATGGCCTGCGGAATGATGCGTTTGGCAATTGAGCGCAGACGTATCAGCTGTGGGTGATTGGCCGGGGCCAAGGCGCGTTGTTGGTTGGCCTGCCCCATCATCTGCTGGTACTGCTGGGCGCCGGCTTGCTCGACTTGTTCGGCCGGCACCAGCTTGGTCAATGAACTGGTCTTGCCGACCTCCACCCCATCCCGCGCCCAGGCCGGCAGCAGCGCAGTCGCTCCCAGCAGGCCGGTGAAGAGTCGGCGCGAGCGTTGGTAAGGCTTGCCGGCTGCGCCTGCGCTGTGGCAGGCGCAATGGCCGAAAGCCGGCAAGTCGCACAGCGGGGACGATGAGACAGGGGAGCGGTAATCGAAGTCTTGAGGCATGAGTGGTAGGAAGGGCGAAGGGCTGGCGCGAAATCTATTTGGCGGGAGCTATTCTGAGGCCTGTTTGCAAAGGGCATATTTCGCTTTGGCGGCAGAGACCGACTGTTTCGGTCAACAATACGCCTATGCCGACATCGACTTCCTCCTTCAGCCCCGAATCTCCCGCAGCCACCCCGGCGCTTCAGGCGCTGGGCTTTCGTTCGGCGCTGGGCATGTTTGCCACCGGCGTCACCATCGTCACCGCGCGCGCTCCGGACGGCAGCCTGGTCGGCCTGACCGCCAATTCCTTCAACTCGGTCTCTTTGAGCCCACCCTTGGTCCTCTGGAGCCTGGGCCAGAAGGCCGGCTCGATGCCGGTCTTTAGCCGTGGGTCGCACTATGCGATCAATATCCTGGCAGCCGATCAAAAGGATTTGGCGCAGCGCTTTGCGACCCGAGATATTGACCGCTTTGCCGGTGTCGCCTGGCGCGAGGGGGCGGGCGGCGCGCCGGTGCTGGATGGTGTTGCGGCGGTGTTCGAATGCGCCAACCGCAGCCAGTACGAAGAGGGCGATCACGTCATCTTCGTCGGCGAAGTTGAAAGCTGCAGCTGGCGCGAGGGCGCCCAGCCGCTGATCTTTCACGGTGGTCGTTATTACACCGAACTGCCTATCTGAGCGTATTGCTGGCGCGCTTTACGTTGTACCGACGCCCTCAAGCGCCCTCAAGCGCCATCAGGGCCATGAGCAATCGCTCAAGCGGGTAAACGGCGCGAATCACGACTTCATCGCGCATTTGCGCCGCACGCGCCAGCAAGGCTTGCGCTTGGCTCGCCTCGACGTCGCTCAGTGGCCGCCGCTGTATCAGCCTTTGCAGCAAATCCAGGCCCAGCTCGGCCAGATCGCCCACATCCGCCGCCACCGGGGCCAGCTCGGCCAAGGCCGGCCGGCTTTTGATCAAGGCCCGCAGCGCCGCATCATTGCTCTGCCAGCGGCTCAGGATGGCCTGCAGCTGCGCCAGCGCCGGGCCCTCGCTGGGATTGGCCAGCAAGTGACTGACGGCGGCGTCCATCTCGCGTATGGTCGCGCTCTCGGGTGGCAAGGCATCGGCGAAGCGGTCCAGGCGCTCGAACTGGTGGTAGTCGCCCTTGAGGAACTTGGCATGCTGGCGGGCGTAGTACTGGCCGGCTTCGACCGCTTCGGCCAGTATCTGCAGCGGTGCGATCTGATCGCTGCCGGCAAGTTGGGTCAGCAGCCGCGTCGCCTGCTGATGCTGCTGCAGTCCTACCGAGAGGCTGGCCCAGGCGTCGACCGCGGCCAGTCTGCGGTACATGTCCGCCTCATCGCGCAGGTTTTTGCCCGACCAGAGGCGCTCGGCCACGGCAAACAGGCGCGGCCAGAGCTTCAGGTCCAGGATCTGTGCATTGACGTTCTCGGTCCACAAGGCGGCCTCGGCGCCCCATAGATGCTGGGCCTGTTGTGCGTCCAGGCGACGCGGGGCGATGCCGGCGGGCGCCGCAGCCAAGCGCTCGCCGCGCACCGGGTAGCGCACATTACCGATCAAGACATAACCCGAAAGTTGTGCGCCATCAAGTTCCACGGCGGGCGTGAATTCGCCCATCCAGGTGTCGAGCGTGAAGCTCAGCCCGGGGCCGCTGCGCCAGGCAATGTGCCGGAGCGAGCGACGCGCACGCCCGTCGAAATCGATAAAGCCGCGCCAGCCGCCGCTGCGGTCTTGAATCAGGCTGAAGCTGCCGGCCAAGCCGGGGCCTTTGAGCCTGGACATCTGAAACGACCAGGTCTGGATTTGCTCGCCGACCGCGAGCTGATCGTCGACGTCCAGGGCTGCGGGCAGCGGCTCATTGCGGTAGTGGAAAGCGCTGCCGTGTGGCTGGTCCAGATAAAAGCCTGTAGACAATATGCCGGGGTAGCCCTGCTGCAGCGTCGCTGCCAGCGAGTCTTGGCCGCGCCAGGACTGCACCATGATGGAGCGCGGCAGCGCGGGGTGAAAAATCTCATCCCAGCCGACCATGCGCCGGCCATGCTTGGTCAGGATCTGCTCCAGCTTTTGATTGAAGTGCGCCTGCAAAGCTTGGGGGTCTGGCAAACCATGCTTTGCCATATAGGCGCGGATGCTGGGTGAGGCTAGCCATTGCGCGGGGTCCACTTCGTCGCCACCGATGTGCAGGTATTGATCTGGGAAGATTTGCGCTAACTCGCCGACCAAGCTGTCGAGAAATTCATAGACGGCCGTCTTGCTGGGGTCCAGCGTCGGCGGGTGCACGCCCCATTGGCGTTGCATCTGAAATGGCCCGGCAGCGCTGATCAAATCGGGGTAGGCCACGGCCAAAGCCGAGGCATGGCCTGGGAAGCCGAGCTCGGGCAGCACGCGGATGCCGCGTTCCGCCGCGTAGGCCACCAGCTCGCGCATCTGCGCCGGGCTGTAGAACAAGCCATCGCTGGCCAGCTCTTGCAGCTTCGGAAAGACCTGCGATCCATAACGCCAGCCCTGATCGTCACTCAAATGCCAGTGGAAGACGTTGAGCTTGGCCGCTGCCATGCCGTCGAGCTGACGTCTGATGTCCTCCAGCGGCAAAAAATGCCGCACCGAGTCGAGCAAGAGGCCGCGCCAGCGAAAGCGGGGCGAGTCTTGGATTGTCAACAGCGGCAGCCAGACTTTGCCGCGGCCCTGGCCCACATCCTCAAGGCTTGTGTCGTTGTGCAGCAATTGCAGCAGCGTCTCCATACCGCGCAGGGCGCCGAAGCGACTGGCGGCTTGCAGCGCGATGCCCTCGGCAGTGATGCTGAGTTGGTAGCTCTCATCGTCGTTCGCCGTGGGTGTGCGCGGGCCGCCTTGCTCCACCTGTATGCGGATCAGCTGAGCCGCTGCGTCAGAGCTCGCTTGCAGCGTCCCGCCGGTCTGCAGGGCCAGCCGCCGATACCAGTCCCGCAAGGGCAGTTCCAGATCCGCGCCCTTGACCTCGATCCTGATCTGCCGTGCCAGCGCCAGCCTGCCGGTTTGCACGCTGATTTCTTGAGGCCAAGGCATCAAGTTCAGCGCTGCTGTGACATTGGCATTGCTAGGACTGGTGACAGCGAACAGCATGAGGGCGAAGAGGAATTCGGCGGCTAGAGATAGCGATGCTGGCCAAGGGCTGCGCAGCAATGGCCAGGGCCATCAGGGCGCGGCCTTGAACTGCACCTGCACCGTCAGGCCGCAGCCTTGCGGGCCTTCGCTCAGGGTGACTGCCGCTCCGTGCTGAGCGGCGGCCCGCTCGACAATCGCCAGGCCCAGGCCGCTGCCGGATTGGATTTGATCGGGCAGGCGGAAGAAACGCTCAAACACCTTGCGGCGCAGCTCAATCGGTATGCCCGGCCCCTGATCGCTGACGCTGAGCACAACGCAGCCTTTGGTGCCGGCTTCTTGGGCGGCAATGGCGACCCGCACCAAGCTGCCGGCGGGCGAATACTTGACGGCGTTGTCGACCAGGTTGTCCACCAGCGCGCCTATGCTCTCGCGGTTCAAGAGCAGCTCACAGCGTTCGGGGGATTCCAATTCAAGTTCGATGCCGCGCTGCAGCGCCAACTGGCTGCTGAGCGCCATCCGGTCGCGCACCAGCGCCACCAAATCATGTGGGAGCAGCGCGGTGCTGTCCTGATCGGAGCCGGAGCGTGCCAGGGCGAGCAACTGGTGTACCGTGTGGGTGGCGCGTTTGACGCCTTCATTCAGCCGGGCCACCGACTCATTGCGGCGCTCGCCGGGCGGTGCGTCTTGCAGTGATTCGGCATTCAGCTGCACCACCGCCAGCGGCGTCTTCAGCTCATGCGCGGCGTCGAGCAAAAACTCGCGCTCGCGTTCCAGCCGCTCTTGCAGCCGGCTCATCAAGCCGTTGACCGAGTTGACCACCGGCGCCAGCTCCCGGTAGGGCGACTGTGGCAGGGCAGACAAGTCCTTGGCCGAGCGCTGCGCAATCTGCGCTCCGATGCGTTGCAAGGGCGCAAAGCCGGCGCGTAAAAGCAACCAAGCCACCAACATCATCAGCGGCAGGCTGTAGAACAGCGGGCGGGCGTAATAACTCAAACCATCGGAGCTGAAATGCCAGTCACCCGGCACTTCTTGCCAGCGTCGCACCAGCAAGTCCTGCGCCGGCGCGCGCGCCTCCACATACAACCAGCGCGCGTCACTCTCGAAGTGTTGCTCGTTTGGCGTCAGCCGGTCGCCCATATCGGGCGGCCCCTGGCGAAAGAGCAGTTTGTCACCTTGCCACACCTGCATGGCAATGAAGGGTGCCTCGTAGCCAATGGCCATCCACTCTTGTTCGCGCAAATGTTCCAGCTCGGCCAAGGCGGCGTGCAAGCGCTCGGGCTGGTCGGCCCACAGCGAGGCCTGCATGCGCGCATGCTCGGCCCAAAGCTGATTGGAGGCCTGGCCGTTGCGGGTGTTGACGACGCGCACGTCATGGAATTCGCGCAACATCAAGATGCACCAGATCAGCAAGAGCACCGCGCAAAACGCGCCAAAGGTGCGGCCGAACAAGGAGCTGGTGGCGCCGGGCGCTGTGGCTGCATCGCCTGTGGCACCCAGCTCTGCACCCAAGAGCGACGTCATTTGCGCTCCACCACAAAGCCGACTCCGCGCACGGTGCGCACATAACCCTCGCCAATCTTCTTGCGCAGATTGAACATATGCACATCGAGTGCATGGCTGTCGGCGTTAGGCAAGGCGCGCGCCTCCAGCTCGCGCCGCGTGACGACCCGGTCGGGCAGCTTGAGCAGGGTCAGCAAAATCGTGAACTCGGTCTTGGACAGATTGATGACGGTGTCACCGCGCGTCAGCAGCATGCGGCGTTCATCCAGCGTGAGGTCCTGAACCTGCCACTCTTGCGTCTCGGACTCCTGCGCCAAGCCTGAGCGCCGCGCCACTGCGCGCAGGCGCGCCAGCAGTTCAGGCCCGGCAAAGGGCTTGACCAGATAGTCATCCGCGCCGCTGTCCAGGCCTTGCAGGCGGTCCTCGATACCGTCGCGGGCGGTGATGACGATCAGCGGCAGCTGTTTGTCTTGCTGGCGAATGCTGCGCAGCAGATCCAGGCCATTGCCGTCGGGTAGCCCCAAATCCAACACCACCGCATCAAACACCAGTTGTTCCAGCCAGTAACGCGCCTCGGTGATGCGGCGCACCCATACCACGTCATGGCCGCCGTCTTGAATCAGGGATTGCACCGAGTGGCCCAGTTCCAGGTCGTCTTCTACGAGGCAGATCTTCATGCGCTCCACTGTAGCAAGCGTCGCATTAATGCACTCTTAAGGCATTCTTGAGGAAGGACGGCGCATAAACAGCGATAGTAAAAACCAGTCGAGTACCGGTTGCCCTTCGGTGACATTACTGGTATCAAAGTTACTGCAAAGAAAGAAGGCAGCGAAATGAAAACACGATGGATGGATCCAGCGACCCTGCCGCTGATTGCGGCCCTGCTATTGAGCACGGCTTGCGCGACAGCGCCCAAGCAGGATGCGGCCCCGCCGGCGGCGAGCGGCGAGGCTGCGCAGTTTTTGCCAACGCAGGCTCAGTTCGAACTGCTCTTCCCGCAGCGCATTGCTTTTTATTCCTACGAGGGCTTTGTACAGGCGGTGCGTTCGTTTCCCGAATTTGCCGGCAGCGGCACGGCCGAACAGCGGCGTCAGGAAATGGCCGCCTTTTTGGCCAATATCGCCCATGAGTCGGACGAGCTCAAGGCGGTGCGCGAGTACAACCAAGCCAACTACGACAAGTATTGCAGCCTGGAGGCCGGCCAGACCTGTGCGCCGGGTCAGCAGTATTACGGACGAGGCCCGATCCAGTTGTCCTGGAATTATCAGTATCTGGCCGCCGGTAAAGCGATTGGTCTGGACCTCTGGGCCGACCCCGACCGCGTTGCCCGCGACCCCAAGGTCGCCTGGCAAACCGCGCTCTGGTACTGGATGAACCAGAACGGCCCAGGCACCATGACGCCGCACCAGGCCATGGTGAGCGGCGCCGGTTTCGGCGAAACCATTCGCAGCATCAACGGCGCACTCGAATGCGGCAAGCCAGCCGATTCCTACGCCGGCAAGCAAGTGGCAAGGCGGATTGATTTCTACCAGCGCGCCAGCATGAAGTTCGAGGTGGCGCCGGGCGCAAAGCTCGGCTGTTGAGCGAGGCGCTGGGCGAGTAGGTGACTGAGTAGGTGAGTAGGCGCGCGGCGACCGAACAAGTTGTTGATGTTTGCTTTGGCCGCATTTTTATAAAAGCATGGAGACAAAAATGAATCACAAGCGTTTCAAGGGTCAATCGATTTGCGCGCCATCTCGGCGCAGTGCCACCCAATGGGCCGTTTGCGCCTTGCTGGGCACGGCCAGCGCGGCTTGGGCGCAGGCTCAGAGCGGCGACAAGGTGAGCGACAAAAATGAGCTGCCGCAGGTCACGGTGACGGCCACGCGCAGCGCAACCAATTTGCTCAAAACGCCGGTGGCCGTCACGGCGCTGAGTGGCGATGATTTGGTGCGCGAGAACGTCAAGGAGTTGATGAACCTCAGCGGTACGGTCCCCAATTTGCAGCTGGGTTTGTCCAGCGCTGACTCGGGCGTGCTGGTGTCGATTCGTGGCGTGACCTCGACCAACTTCACCGAAATCGGCGACCCCGCCGTGGGTATCCATATTGACGGCATTTATTCGCCGCGTCCGCAAGGCTCCTTGGCGTTGATGTTCGACCTCGACCAGGTTGAAGTACTGCGCGGTGCGCAAGGCACCTTGTTCGGTCGTAACTCCACGGCCGGTGTGATCAACATCATTCCGGCCCGCCCAGATTTCAAGTCCAACTACGGCTGGACTTCGCTGCAACTGGGTAACTACAACGCCAAGCAAGTGCGCTCTGTCTACAACGTCTCGCTGGCTGATAACTTTGCCCTGCGTGCCGCCGTGATGGTGGACAAGCGTGACGGCTATATCAAGCAGACTCAAGATTTGCGTGACCGTGGCGTGAAGTTGCCCGACGCGGTGGGTGACGGTGGCCACTTCACGCCCGATGGCAAGCCCGACAACGACCAGCGATTGAACCGCAAAGTGTCGGCCGCTGACCAATATGCAAACTCCGACCAATGGGCGGCGCGCGTGACCGGACGTTGGGGCATCACCAAAGATCTGGAATGGCAAGGCGGCTTCGAGCATTACACCAACAAGGGCGCCGGCGACGTCGGTTTGAAGGACTGCAAGATGGCGGCCGGCACCGCCTATGCCTGCGGCCCAGAGGGACAGTGGCACGCCATCATCAACGTGCCCGGCAAGATCGACATGACGATCGACACCTTCCGCAACAGCCTCAGCTGGAAGCTCGATGAGCGCAGCGAGCTGATCTACAAGGGGGCTTACGCGGTGCAGCAGCGCGCCCAGGACCACGACGATGATGGCGGCGAGAGCTGGCGCGACAGCGATGTGGACATCATGCAACCCTGGGGCAACTGGGGGCGCCAACATTCGATCGACAAGGCCAGCTACACGCTGGACTCCAAGTACAAGTCCTGGGTGCATGAGCTGCAGTTCAAGCAAACCACCAGGGATTGGCGTTATGTGGCCGGTGCCTTTTATATGTCCGAGAAGAACGCGATCAATTTCGCGCAAGATAACTTGGTCTCGGCACCGTACGGCATGCCGCAAGGGCAGTTCTATGGGCAGCCCGATCGTCAAATCGAGTCCAAAGCTGTGTTCGCTCAGGGTGATTTGAAGCTGGCCGAAAACCTGACCGGTACCGCCGGTTTCCGCTACAGCCAAGACAAGCGTACCGACAACGGGGGCACCAGTGCCGGCCTATGGGACGCCAGCACGCCTTGGTATTACAACGGCAAGTTCAAGCCCGCCGGCTGGGATGCTGCCAGCGGTGTCTACACGCCGGTCGGCACGCCGCACAACGGGACCGATTTGACCAAGCAAATGGGCCCGTTTGCCGGCCTGGGCGTTTATCCAGAACCGGTCATCAACAGTTACAGCAAGAGCTGGAGCAAACCGACCTACCGCTTGGGCCTGCAGTACGACCTGAATAAGGACCAGATGGTCTTCGGCTCGGCCGCGACCGGCTATCGGCCGGGTGGTTTCGGTGACAAGTTTGATACCTGCGGCGGGGGCACCTGCGTGGACGGCGGTAAGCAGAAATACAGCTTCCTCGACTACGACCCCGAAACCACCACCAACTTTGAGTTGGGCTACAAGGGCAGCCACTGGGACAGGAAGCTGAACTTCAGTGCGGTGTACTTCAACACCCAATACAAGGGCATGCATGTGACCGGCATGAATGCCGTGGGCCAGAAAAAGCTGGAGCCGGGTCGTGTCTGTGCCGATTGGGAGCCCGCTTGTGATGTGGTCAGCGCCTGGAAGACCGAAAACATCGGTGACTCGAACATCCAAGGCCTGGAACTGGAGTTCAAGCTCTTGCCTTGGGCGGGCGGCAATCTGTCGGGCTTCTTGGCCGTGCTGGATACCAAGGTCAAGTCCTACGACACCTACAGCGACGAATGGATGTGTGGCTACCGGGTCGAAAACAAGGCCGAGCCTTGCGCCCCGATTTATCTGGGCGACGATCCGAAAAAACGCGGCCGCGCCATTCGCGACGTGACCGGTAACCAACTGCCTTACGCGCCCAAGTATGCGTTTGCGCTCAACTACGGGCATGACTTCGATGTGGGCGGCGGCATGACCCTGTCACCTTTCGTGGGCATGCGCTGGCAAAGCAAGATGTACTTCACCGTGCGCAACCTGGACAACCCGGTCATTGGCGACTACCAAGACGCCTACACCAACTGGAACGCTTCGCTGAAGCTGGCCGGCGCCTCGGGCAAGTGGGATGTTGAGCTGTGGGGCAACAACCTCAGCAACAACATCGTCAAGAACTGGATGGGCCAGGGTCAAGCGGGCGGCTACACATCCAACAGCTATAACGCGCCACGGATGTATGGTCTGCGGGCGACGCTGAACTACTGACATCGCTTCGCCAGCAAGGGGCGCACGCAGCTCGATACAGCGCGTGCGCCCTGGTCATGATTCCCCGACAGCCGCTAGGCCAAGTGGCGCTCGTGATGTCTTTGGCTTGCGCCAACAACTACTCCCCAAAATCGGCCCCGGCCATGACTTCGAAAACAACAACTCCATCGGCAGCACCCTGGTTGAAGGTGCAAGCCGGCCGCATCAATTCGATCGATGCCTTCAGAGCCTTGACGGTGTTGGTGATGATCACCGTCAACCAATGGCATGGCGTGATCGGGCTGCCGCAGTGGATGGGCCATATGCCGGCCGATGCGGATGCGATGAGTTTTGTCGATGCCGTCTTTCCGGCCTTTTTGTTCATTGTCGGCATGTCGATTCCCTTTGCCTTGCAGCAGCGCTTTGACAAGGGCGACACGGTCTGGCGGGTGCAAGGGCAGGTGGCGCAACGAGCATTGGGCCTGGTGGTGATTGGCCTCTTCATGGTCAATGCCGAGGGCGGTTTTCACGCGGCTTCGATGTTGCTGCCGATTCAGATTTGGGGCTTGCTTTGCTATGTCGCAGCCTTCCTTGTCTGGGGTTCGCTGAGCGGCGGCCCGGCCTTGGGGCTTGCTTGGCGCTGGGCGGGCGTGGGCTTGTTTGTGGCTCTGGCGCTGCTCTACCGGGGCGGGCCGACCGGGCAGGACGGGATGACGCCGCAGTGGTGGGGCATCCTGGGGCTGATCGGTTGGGCTTATCTGATCGGCTGTGCCTGTTTTCAGCTTTGCCGTGGCCGCGTGTTGGGCTTGCTGGCCTGCATCGCTTTTTGTGTCGCTTACTTCGCCCTGCACCGCGCGCCGGCGGTGCAGGGTCAGGTCTTGCTGAGCTTGCTGTTCAGTCAGGACGGTCACTTCAGCCACGCCGCGCTGGTGCTGAGCGGCTGCACGACGGCGATGTTGTACTTTGACCGGAGCAGCAGCGGCCATGGCGACGGGCGTGGCAACAAGGGCCCGGCCATGCGTTTCGCCATGGCCCTGGTCTTTGCTTTGGCGCTGGCGCTGGCCGCCACCTGGCTTCGCCCCGAGTTCAAGATCTCGAAAATTTACGCCACGCCGAGTTGGGCGCTTTACAGCGCCGCGGCAAGCGTGTTGATCTTCTCGGCGCTGTACGGGTGGATCGATGTGCTCGGCCGTACGCTGGCGCCCAGCTTTTTGGAGCCGGTGGCGGCCAATCCGCTGGTGGCTTATTTGCTCCCCTTTGTGATCGGCGCGCTATTGAATCTGGCGCATTGGGAACTCCCGCTGGCCTTGCGCACCGGCGCGGTGGGCATAGCATTTGGCATGGTGTATGCGGTCGCGGTGGCCTTGCTGGTCAAGCAGCTGGCGCTGCGCGGTGTTCGGCTGCGCATCTGACGCATAGCCGCCTGAACCGAGAATATGTCTGTGAAACCTAACGCGAATGTTCATGCTTACGTCGGCAGCTACAGCCCCAATGGCCAAGGGTTGTACAGCTTTTCCCAAGATCCGATTGACGGCGCGCTGTGGCCCTTGGGTCTGCATGCCGGCCCGCCCAACCCGAGCTGGTTATGCCCGGCGGCCGACGGCACGCGGCTGTATGTTGCGAATGAGTTCGACGGCGCAGCCGGCGGCTGCGGCCAGCTGACGGCCTATGCGCGTGAGGGCAAGAGCGGGGCGCTCACCTTGAAGCAAAGCGTCAGTTCGGGCGGCGCCGCGCCGGCGCATCTCAGCCTGTCCTGTGATCAGCGTTTCGTTTTTGCGGCCAATTACGGCGGCGGTTCGGTTGCCGTGTTGCCGGTGGCGGCGGACGGCAGCTTGAACGAGCCCTTGACCGTCAGCCGCCATGCCGAGCTGTTCGGCGCCGCTTCAAGCGCGTCGCAGCCGGCGGCGCTGGCTGCGCCCGGCAGCTTTGCAATCAGCGGCCATGACGGCGGCCCGCATGCGCATATGGCTCAGCTCGACCCCAGTGGGCGCTTTTTGCTGGTCAGTGATCTGGGCCTGGACCTCATGATCAGCTGGCGCTTTGACGCGGCCAGCGGCCAGTTGACGGCGCCCCAAAGCTGGCGCGCGTCCAGCGGCGCCGGCCCGCGCCACTTTGCCTTTCACCCGCAGTGTGCCGAGCTTTGCTATGTCTTGAACGAGGAAGCATCGACGCTGGCTTGCCTGCATTTCGACGCCCAGACGGGCCGGCTGAGCACGCTGGCGGAAGTCAGCAGTTTGCCGGAGGGCTTCAAGGGCAGCAGCTTCGCCTCGGACTTGCGCTTCAGCGCCGATGGGCGCTTCCTCTATTGCTTGAACCGCCTGCATGATTCGATCGCCATTTTTGCGCTCGCGCCGGATGGCTCGCTTGCCCTGAGGGGGCATGAATGGACGCGGGGCTCTTACCCGCGCAGCTTCGCCTTTGATCCTAGCGGGCGCTTTTTATACGTGTGCAATCAGCGCAGCGACCATCTGGCTGTCTTTGCGGTGCAGTCGGGCGATGGCGGGCTGGCTTTCACCGGCCAGTATGTGGCGGTCGGCAGCCCTGCGGCGATCTGCTTTGTGGCGGTTTGATCAGGCCTGCTGCTCGGCCTTTGGCTGCACCACCGGCGCGTGCACCAGCGCAATGCTGAGCCAGACGGCCACGCTGAAGTAAGCCGTCATCCAGACCATCTCGCTTTGCCAGTCTTGCTGGCGGTGCGACACGGTCCAGCGCCCAGCGACGTCAGCGAACCCTTGCGTGACGCTGAGGTAGGCCCGGCCGCTCGCTTCATCGGCCAGCCAGCGCGACCAATACATGGGCACATCGACCATGAACATAAACACCACATAGGCCACGCCGATCAAGCACCAAGCGGCCAGCAGCGGGCGCTGCTTGGTGGTCAAGCGTGGCCAGATCAAAGTCAGGCTGAGCACCAGCAAGGCGGCACTCAAACCCCAGAGCGACTCCTCCACCACATGGCCGATGTTCGAGGTGGTCAGCACCGAGTACCAAGAGAAGGTCTCGGCCACGGCAATCATGGGTACGATGGCCAGCGCAGCCAGCTTGCCTGTCCGGCTCCCGGCATTGCTTGACACCTCGTGCAGGAGCAAGGCCCATTGCGCCACAAAGCACAGTTCAGCGATGGTGGCCACCGACCGCCCCACCACCACGCTGGACAACCAGGTGTCCAGCAGGCACAGGCGCGGCACGTCGAACACCGGCAGCGCTGAGCGGAAGGCGCAACCCAGCACATAGCCGGCCGACAGCAGCAGTTGCAGGCGGCGCATCGAGTAGGCCTTGGGCGGCAACAATGCTTGCCGCTTGTGCAGTGCCAGCGAAGACATCATCCAAGCGGCGATATTGAACAAGGCCACGGCGCACAGCAGAGACCACCAAGTTGAAACGCTGATCGTCATCATGGCGTCATATTCGCACGCTAGTGCTTTGGCGCCAAGTGCCTTGACGCACTGTTTGCGATATTGGATGCCACCAAGATCAATCACTCGGCCCTATTCCGGCGAACCGGACATATGCCGCTCTATCGCGGCCAATAGCAGGTCGAGGGAGCAGGGTTCCAGCGTGAGCTGTTACAGCCCCGGCCATGCAGGCTGGCATGTAGAAGTTTTTTGTCCAAGCGCAGCCTTGCCGAAATTCAGTCGAGCGACTCCAATCCATCGCGTGCCGCCGCCAAGACCGCTTGAGTTAGCCTCTCCAACATGGGCAGTTGCTGGCGCGTGTATTGCCAATACAGCGGCAGCATCAAAGGCGCTTGCGGCAGCAAGGGCTGCAAGCGGCCCTCGGCCAGCGCTTGCGCGACCGAGCTGGCCGGGTTCATGCCCCAGCCCAGCCCGGCGACCGTGGCGTCCACAAAAGCTTGGGAGGAGGGCAGGCCATGAGTCGCTAGGGTCAGGTCTTGCCCGAGCTGTTGTTCGACCCAGCGCGCTTGCAAGCGGTCCTGCTGGCTGAAGCGCAGGCAGGGCGCCAGGCTCAAGGCCTGGGCCGTCACGCCGGCCGGGAAGTAACGCTTTACAAACGCAGGGCTGGCGGTGGCCAGGTAGCGCATGGCGCCCAGCGGCAGGCTGCGGCAGCCTTGCACGGGTTCGACCAGGTCCGTCACCGCCGCCAGCACCTCACCGCTGCGCAGGCGCTCGGCCGTATGGGCCTGATCCTCAATGCTCAAGTCCAGCAAGGCCGCTTCGCTGTCGGCAAAGGCGCTGGCGGCAGGTAAAAACCAGGTCGCCAAGCTGTCGGCGTTGACGGCCAGACGCAGCGTCACGCGGCCAAGGCCGTCGGGTGCCAGCGCCGGCATTGCGCCGACGAGATCTTGCTCCAGCATGCCAACCTGCTCGACATGACGGCATAAATGCCGGCCCGCCTCGGTCGCCACGCAGGGCGAGCCGCGCACCACCAAGACCTGGCCCAAGCGTTCTTCCAGTAGCTTGACGCGTTGTGACACTGCCGAGGGCGACAGGTGCAAGGCGCGCGCTGCGCGCTCAAAGCTACCTTCGCGCACCACGGCCGCGATGGCGGCCAATAAGGAGTAGTCAAGCATGAGGCTGTGCGGGCAAAGGGGAGTGGATTCAGCAGCGCTGATGCGGCATCAGCAAGTCTAACTGGCGCCCTCGGGGCACTATCGGCGATGCTGCGCGGCATGAATATCGACTCGACAGCTTTCAATAGCTACTCTCAGGGCCTGTTGTTGGGCGCCTCCTTGATCGTTGCCATCGGCGCGCAGAACGCTTTTGTGCTGCGCCAAGGCCTGCGGCGTGAGCATGTGACGGTCATCGTGCTGGCTTGCGGCTTGACCGATGCCTTGTTGATGGCGGCGGGCGTTTTCGGCCTGGCCGCCTTGATCAATGGCCAGCCCTTGCTGACCCGCTTGATCAGCTGGGCGGGCGCCCTGTTTCTGAGCTGCTATGGCGCGCGGGCGCTTTGGCGGGCGCGCCGGCCCGGCGCCGACCTGCATGCCGCGCAAGGCCCCAGCCTGAGCCTGCGTCAAGCCTTGCTGCAGTTGGCCGGCTTCACCTTGCTCAATCCGCATGTCTATCTGGACACGGTGATGCTGGTCGGCTCGGTCGGTGCGCAGCAGCCAACGGCCTTGCGCCTGGCCTTTATGGCCGGCGCAGCTAGCGGCAGCCTGCTCTGGTTTGCGCTGCTGGGCTTCGGCGCGCGCTGGCTGGCACCTTGGTTCGCGCGGCCACGCGCATGGCAGATCCTTGACGCCCTGATTGGCCTGACGATGTTGGCGCTGGCGGCGATGCTGATCTTTCAGACCTGAGACACTGCCCGCATGTGGACAGGAATTGTTTTTGCGCTCGCGGCCGGCTTGATGTGGGGGCTGGTTTTTGTGGCTCCGCTGATGTTGGGAGACTACCCGCCCTTGATGCTGACCGTAGGTCGCTATTTGGCCTTTGGTTTGATTGCGCTGCCCTTGGGCCTGTTGGACCGCAGCCGCTTGGCCGAGCTGCGCCCGGTCGATTGGCTGCAGGCGCTCAAGCTCAGCCTGATCGGCAATTTCATCTACTACCTCTGCCTGTCCGCCGCAATTCAAATGGCGGGCGGGCCGCTGCCCACCGTCATCATCGGCACCTTGCCGGTGGTGATCGCCATCATCGCCAATCTGCGTAGTCATCAGGCTCTACCCTGGCTCAAGCTGGCGCCTTCGCTGCTCTTGATCGCGGCCGGCATTGCGGCAGTCAATCAATCCGAGCTTGACGCGCTACTTCAGAGCCGGGACGCAGACCTGCACCATTACTTGCACCGTTACCTGCTGGGTGCCCTGCTGGCGGTGGCCGCCGTCGCTTGCTGGACCTGGTACCCGATCCGCAACGCCGATTGGCTCTTGGCCCACCCCCAGGCCAGCCCGCGCGCCTGGGCCACCGCGCAGGGCTTGATGACGCTGCCGGTGGCCTTAGGGGGCGTCTTGCTGCTGTACGGCGCGCAAGGCCTGGGCTGGCCCTTGTTGCCGGCCGGCTTCGAACTGCCGCTTGGGCCGCGTCCCTTGCCCTATCTCGGGCTGATGTTGGCGGTCGGCCTGTTTTCCTCCTGGTTGGGGACCTTGTGCTGGAACGAGGCCAGCCAGCGCCTGCCCACTTCCCTGGTGGGGCAGCTGATCGTGTTTGAGTCGCTGGCTGCGCTGGCCTATGCTTTCATGCTGCGCGGCCAGCTGCCGCCGCCTTTGACGCTGCTTGGGATTGCCTTCTTGTTGGCCGGGGTGGTGTGGGCCTTGCGGCGGCATCAAGCAAAGTAATCCGCAGCCGTTACCATCAAGCCCCAACCAGGTAGCTCCGGGCCCATGCCCACACCATGTACGCGAATTTTTTTGGCCTGAAGCAAGAGCCCTTCTCGATTGCCCCCGACCCGCGCTATCTCTATATGAGCGAGCGGCACCGGGAGGCTCTGGCTCATCTGCTGTACGGCCTGCGTGGCGGCGGCGGTTTTGTGTTGCTGACGGGTGAGATCGGCGCCGGCAAGACCACGGTTTGCCGTGCCTTCCTGGGGCAGATCCCGAAGCGCTGCAATGTCGCCTACATCTTCAACCCCAAGTTGTCGGTGGCCGAGCTGCTGCGCACCGTTTGCGAGGAGTACGGGATTCAGCACCGGCAGGCTCTGCCCGAGGACGGCTCCGCCTTGGTCTCGGTCAAGCCTTTTGTAGACGCCATCAACGAGTTTTTGCTCACCACCCATGCGGTCGGGCAGAACAATGTGTTGATCATCGACGAGGCGCAAAACCTCTCGCCCGAGGTCTTGGAGCAGCTGCGCTTGCTGACCAATCTGGAGACCAACGAGCGCAAGCTCTTGCAGATCATCTTGATCGGCCAGCCCGAGCTGCGCGATATGTTGGCGGCGCCCGAGTTGGAGCAGTTGTCGCAGCGCGTGATCGCGCGCTTTCATTTACCGGCGCTGTCCGAGGCGGAAACCGAGCACTATGTGCGGCACCGCCTGGGCGTGGCCGGCTTCAGCGCCGCCTTGCCCTTCGAGCCCAAGGCACTGCAGCGCATCTACCAGCTGTCACGCGGCGTGCCCAGGCGTATCAATTTGCTGTGCGACCGCGCGCTGCTGGGCGCCTATTCGCAGGATCAGCGCAGCGTTGACCGCAAGACCGTGGACCGTGCCGCCGCCGAAGTCTTTGGCCCGCAGGACTTGAGCGCCAAGGCGCCCAGCGCAGGGCTGAAGCGCCTGCGCTGGACATTGGGCGGCGCCGGCCTGCTTGCGACCGCAATGATCTTTGCCTGGTTTGGCAAAGCTTCGTTTTTGCCGTCTAGCCTTCCAGGCAAGGGGCAGGCGGCCATGCCGCCCAAGGCAATGCCGGGTCAAGCGGCTCAAGCGGCAAAAGCGGCTCTTGCCGCCTCGGCCCCAATGAGCGGTGCTGCACAGCAGGTGCAAAAAATTGAGCTGACCGAAAGCCTGACCAGCAGCCTGGGTTTGCGCAGCGAAGCTCAAGCCTGGCAAGAGCTTGCGCGCAGTTGGCAACTTGAGGCCGCAGAAATCGAGCCCTGCCAAGCCTTGGCAAAGCAGCAGGTTTTTTGCTATCGCAGCGGCGCCAGCCACAAGAGCGATAGCGACGGTGGACTGAGCCTCTTGCGCCTGCTCGACCGCCCCAGCATCCTGAGTCTGCGCGATGATGCCGGCAAAGCTTTTTACGTTGTCTTGACCAAGTTGGACGATCAGTACGCGACCGTGCGACTGGGGGAGCAGACCCAGCGCATCAGCCTGCCGAACTTGAGCACGCAATGGCGCGGAGAATTTGCCCTGCTATGGCGCGCTCCGCCCGGCTACCCGGCCAAGGACGGCGGTGGGGAATTACTGGCCTGGGTGAATACCCAATTGGCCAAGGTCTTTGGCGGCACGCCGGCCGCCGGACCTTTCCGCCTGGATGCGGCGATGCGAGCAAGGCTGGCAGCATTTCAACGCTCGCAAGGCTTGCGCAGCGACGGCCAACTAGGCCCCGTCACCTTGATGCTGCTCAGCCGTGTGGCGGCAAGCGGCGAAGCAGCCGGCTTGCCCGAGCCCCATCTGAAAGGCGGCAAGGCCTTGCAAACCGCCACTGCGGCACCGTAAGAAGAAAGCGCTATGTCCTATATTCTTGACGCCTTGCGCAAAGCCGACTCCGAGCGGGAGCGCGGCAGCGTGCCTACCTTGCACAGCCATGCAGAACATGAGCATGCCGGCGGCAGGCCGGGCCGCTCCGGCACGGTAGCTGCTGATTGGCCGCCGGCCCTGCGCTGGGCTCTGGCCGCTGCTGCCGTGGTCTTGCTCTTGCTGCTGGGGGCTTGGGCTGCGCGCTGGGGGGCTGCGGATTCGGCGCCGGCCGGCTCGGTCGCAATCCCACCCGCACCGGCGGCGACCCTGCCTCCGCCAGCCGCCATTGCCGCCAAACCCACGCTAGCAAGCCAAGCTCCCGCGCCGCTAACGCCTGTTTTGTTGGCACCGCCGCCGGCGGCGGTCGAGCCTTTGCCGGCGGCCAAGCCGCTGGCCGGCGGCGCGCCAAGCAGCGCTGTGCAGGCACCTGCCATCAGCTCAAGCAGCCCAATTGCTCAGCCCAACCCAAGCGCCCCGGCCATCCTCAAGTTTGCTGATTTGCCCGACGCGACCCGCAAGGCGCTGCCCACAATTGCCACCAGCGGGGCGATGTATTCCGACACGCCCGCCAACCGCATGCTGATCGTCAATGGCCAACTGCTGCACGAGGGCGAGCAGATCGCGCCCGAGCTGCTGCTGGAACGCATCGAGCTGAAGAGCGCCGTGCTGGTCTTCAAGGGTCAGCGTTTTAGGATCAGCTACTGAATGAGCGCGCGCCAAGCTTTGTCAGCGCTGCTGCGCTCTTTCACCGTCCTTGGCCTGCTGCTGGGCACGCTCTTTGTCGCGGCCTCTTTGACGCCCAGCCTGGTGCCGCGCCATCCTGCCGTGCAGGGCATGCTCAGCGGCCTGTGCTTTGCGGCCGGTTACGGCATCGGGGTGCTGGTGCAAGCCTTGTGGCGGCTGTTGCAACTGCCCGAGCCGCGCGCCGAAACCATGATCTGGCGGCGCGCGCCGGCGCTGCTGCTGTGCCTGGGGGCGATCAGTTATGGGCTGTGGCGCGCCAATGAATGGCAAAACCGCCTGCGCGCCCTGATGCAGCTGGCGCCGCAAGACAGCGCCGGCCCGTTCACGATCGCAGGCGTGGCGCTGCTGACCTTTGCCCTGCTCTTGCTGATTGGGCGCGCCTTTGACTGGGTCAAGCAGGGCATCGCAGCGCGCTTGAAGCGGCAGGTGCCAGGGCCGGTGGCCGTGTTGACGGCGCTGGGCCTGACCGCCTGGCTGTTTTATTCGATCGGCAATGGTGTGCTGGTGCGCGCCGGCATGCATGCTTTTGACGCGTCCTACCGGCGCCTGGATGCCTTGATCGAAGACGACAGCAGCCCGCGCCCCAGCGACCCGCTGAAGGTCGGCGCACCCGGCTCCTTGTTGAAATGGGAGGACTTAGGGCGGGCTGGCCGCCGCGTCATCGCCGCCGGGCCGGATCGCGCCGCGATCGCACAGATGACGGACAGCAGCGCCGCGCAAGTCAAGGAACCACTGCGCGTTTACGTCGGCCTGAACTCGGCCGACACCGTCGAGGCGCGCGCGCAACTGGCGCTGGCCGAGCTCAAACGAATCGGCGCGTTTGAGCGCAGCAACCTGGTCATCGTCACGCCCACGGGCACCGGCTGGGTCGACCCCGAGAGCCAGACAGCGCTGGAGTATTTGCTGCGCGGCGATGTGGCCAGCGTGTCGGTGCAGTATTCCTATCTGGCCAGCTGGCTGGCCTTGCTGGCCGACCCCGAGCTGGGCCGCGACACCGCCCGCGCCACCTTCACCGCCGTCTACGACCATTGGCGCAGTCTGCCGCGCGACAAACGCCCCAAGCTCTATCTGCACGGGCTGAGCCTGGGTAGCCTCAACTCCGACCTCTCGCATGACCTGCATCAGGTGATTGGCGACCCTTACGCCGGCGCCTTCTGGGCCGGGCCACCGTTCGCCAGTGAGACCTGGAACCTGGTCACCGCACAGCGCAAGGCCGGCACCCCGGCCTGGCTGCCCGAGTTCCGCGATGGCTCGGTGATTCGCTTTACCGCGCAGGTCAACCGATTGAATCAGGCGCCGGCCGCTTGGGGACCTTACCGGGTGATTTATTTGCAGTACGCGAGCGACGCGGTCAGCTTCTTCGACCCCGGCGCGCTGTGGCGCCGTCCGGCCTGGTTGCAAGCGCCGCTGGGGCCGGATGTGTCACCGGATTTTGTCTGGGTGCCAGTGGTGACGTTTTTGCAGCTGACGATTGACTTGATGCTCGCCACAACGCCGCCGCTGGGCTATGGCCATCTCTATGCTTTTGAGCATTATCTGGACGGCTGGGCCGGCCTGACCGACGCGCCCGGCTGGACGCCAGAGCAATTGCAGGCGCTCAAGAACAAGATTGCGGCGCGGCGCTGATGCGCAGCGTTAAGGCTGACCCAGCGCGGGCGGCACGACGTCCTCGCTGCTCTGCCCGGTGCGGCTGCGAAACAAGGCGGTGCGCGCCAGCATGATGGTGGTGACCGGCACCGTCAGTGACAGGCAGATGATGATCAGCCACGCCTGCAGGGCCAGGCCTTGCTCCAGTGCCGAAAAATAGAGGATGGTGGCCAAGGAGGCCGCCCAGCTCGCCAGCGTGAAGGCCAGCGCCGGCGGGTGCATGCGCATGAAAAAACTCTTGAAGCGCAGCACGCCAATGGCTGCCGCCAAGGCGAAGCCGCCGCTGAGCAGGAGCAGCAAACCGACCGGTACTTCAATCCACCAAGGCAGGGCGTTGATCATTCGATCACCTCGCCGCGCAACAAGAACTTGGCCATGGCGGCGGAGCCTACAAAGCCGAACAGCGCGATCAGCAGCGCCGCTTCAAAATACATCGCGCTGCGGTAGTTGATGGCCAGCACCAGCATGATCAGCATGGCCAGGGTGCAGATCAAATCCAGCGCCAAGATCCTGTCCTGTGAAGCGGGCCCCCGAATCATGCGTACAAAACACAGCGCCATGGCCGTCACATAACAGGCCAAAGCAACGGTGATGGCCAGGAACAAGAAGCCGCTCATTCGAAGATCTCCATCAGGGGGCGCTCGTAGCGGGTTTTGATCAAGTCGATCTCCGCTTGCGCGTTCTCCAGTTCGAACATATGCACCAGCAGCGCGCTGCGGTCCAGCGCCAATTCGGACCAGATGGTGCCCGGGATCACGCACATGATGACGGCCAAGGCGGCCAGGCCATTCGGGTCGCGCAGCTCCAGCGGCACGCGCACAAAGCCGCCTTGTGGCAGCTTGCCCGGGCGCGCCAGCGTGCCGCGCAAGACTCGCCAATTCCAGATCAGCACATCGGCGCCCACCTGCCAAAACAGGCGCCAGGCCACCGCCGGCCGCTTGAGGCTGACCGGCGTGGACCGCAGCGAGGCCGTCAGCAGTGGCGCCGCCACACCCAGCAGCACGGCCATCAGCCAAGCTCCGAGACTGAAGGCATCGTTGAGCAAGAGCCACAAGGCCATCAAGGCCAAACTCAGCAAGGGCGCGGGCACGCAGCGCCTGAACAGACTGGGCTTCATGGTTGGGGCTCCGGCGGGGTGCTCGCGCGCAGGCGCTCGGCGTTGGTCGGTGTGAGCAGGGGGCGGGCCGACAGCACCGCATCGATGTAGCGCTGTGGGCTGTACAGCAGCTCGGCGGTGGTGTTGGCATAACGCAGAAAGCCCTCGGCATGCCAAGTCATCGCGCCGCACAAGGCGATCAGCATCACGATGGGCGCGTACTCGAACAGCTGCAAGCTCGGCGGGCAGCGGTCGACCGGGGTCCAGAAAAACCGGATGCCGGTGCGTGACAGGGCAATCAAGGCCAACAAACCGGCCGCGATCAGCAAGCTCAGGAACAACCAAGCCGAAGAGGCGATGCCCCCGGCCGCCGCGCTGGTCTGCAACAGCGCCGACAGCATCGCAAACTTGGCGACAAAGCTGGCCAAGGGCGGCAGGCCGGCGACCAGCAGCGTGCAGCAGATAAAAGCCAGGCCCAGCAGTGCCGTGGCCGCCGGAATGGCGCGGCCCACCAAGCGCTCTTCGTCCTCGTCCAGATTGCCCTCGCGTGCCAGCTCCTGCTCGGCCAGCGCAAAGGGCAGGTGGTCTTCTTCGTCCTCGGGCGCGCGCGGAGCTTGCGGGCTGGGGTTGCGCGAGCGGTCCATCAGCTCGGCCAACAAGAAAAATGCCGCCACCGCAAAGGTCGACACGGGCAGGTAGTAGAGCGCGCCAGCGCTCAGCTCGGGCCGAGCAAAACCCAGCACGGCCATCAAGGTGCCCGAGGACACGATGACTGCAAACGAGGCCAAGCGGGCGGGCCGCTGCGCGCTCAACATGCCGATCGCGCCAAAACTCAGCGTGGCCATGCCGCCCCACAAGAGCCAGCCCTGGCCAAAGCCCGCCGAGGCGCCGGCGCTGGCCGAGAACAGCAGCGTAGACAGGCGCATCAGCACATAGACGCCAACCTTGGTCAGCAGTGCAAATACCGCGGCAGACGGCGCGCTGGCGGCCGTGTAGGCGGGGGCTAACCAAAAGTTCAAAGGCCAGCAAGCCGCCTTGGCCAAAAAGGCCAGCGCCAGAATCGAGCAGCCCACGTGCAACAAGGCCCGGTCGGACGCCGCCACCAAGGGGATGCGCGCGGCCAGATCGGCCATATTCAGCGTGCCCGTGACGCCGTAAATCAGCGCAGCGCCGACCAGAAAGAGCGAGGACGCGACCAAGTTGATGCTGAGGTAGTGCAGGCCCGCCTTGACCCGCGCCGGCCCGCTGCCATGCAGGAGCAGTCCATAGGAAGCCGCTAGCATGACCTCGAAGAAGACAAAGAGATTGAACAGATCGCCGGTCAGAAAGGCGCCGTTCAGGCCCATGATTTGAAGCTGCAAGAGCACATGGAAATGCGCGCCAGCCTTGTGCCAACGGGCCAGCGAGAACAGCACGGCCATCAAGGCCACGACGGCTGCAACCACCAGCATCAGCGCCGAGAGATGGTCCAGCACCAGCACGATGCCGAAGGGCACATCCCAGTTGGACGGCAGGTAAACGCCGAAGGCATGGGGCTGAGCGGCTTCCATATGCACGCCCAACATCAAGAACAAGGCGATGGCCAGATTGGCCAGGGTCGCCGCCAAGGCCAATGTGGCTTTGCGGTGATGGCGTCGGTCGCCCAGCAGCAAGAGCAGGCAGGCCGCGATCAAGGGCAGCAAAATCGGCGCCATGGTCAGATGGGGCATCAGCGCCGCATTGGCCAGCAAGGCCCAGTCGCTCAGCAGCGTCATCATGGAGGCGGATCCTGAGGGCCAAGCTCATCAGCGGTGCCGTCCACATGGTCATTGCCGACAAAACCCCGCTGCGCCAGCATCACCACCAGGAACAGGGCGCTCATGGCGAAGCCGATGACGATGGCCGTCAGCACCAAGGCCTGCGGCATCGGGTCGCTGTAGTTTTGCAGGGTGGTCGCCACGCCGGGGCTCAGGACCGGCTCTTTGTCCAGACTCAAGCGCCCCATGCTGAAGATGAAGAGATTGACGCCGTAGCCCAAGAGGCTCAAACCGATGATGACTTGGTAGCTGCGCGGGCGCAGCAGCAGCCAGACGCCGCAGGCGCTCAAGAGGCCAATGGCCAGGGCCAGGACGATTTCCATCAGCGCTTGCTCCCGGCTGTTGTGTGCTGCGTGTCGCGTTTGTGGCCGCGCACCGATTGGTGACCCAGCGCCGTCAAGATCAAAAGTACAGCGCCGACCACCAGCGTGAACACGCCGATGTCATAGAACAAGGCGCTGGCGATATGAAGCTCGCCCAGCAGCGGCAGCGTCAGGTGGCTGGTGTGGGTGGTCAAGAAGGGGTAGCCGAAAAACAGCGAGCCCAGCCCGGTGGCGCAAGCCGTTAGCAAGCCAAACGCGATCCAGCGCTGCGGCCGCAGGCTCAGGTGGGCCTCTACCCACTGGGTGCCGGAGACGATGTATTGCAAGATGAAGGCCGTCGACAAGACCAGGCCGGCCACAAAGCCACCGCCCGGCTGGTTGTGGCCCCGCATGAACAAATGCACCGCGATCACCAAGGCTACCGGCAGCAAAAGGCGCACCAGCACGGCCGGCACCAGGAGGTAGCCGCTGGCGCCGTCTTTGGGCGAGTTGGTCGCGGTGTTGGCGTGCACCAGGTCGGTGGCAATGTCGGGTGCGAGCAGCAGTTGTTGGTGCGGCAGCGCCATGCTCTCGGGCGCCGGGCGAAAGCGCCGCAGCAGCGCGTAGACGGTCAGCGCCACGCAGCCCAGCACGGTGATCTCGCCCAAGGTGTCTAGGCCGCGGAAGTCCACCAGCATCACATTGACCACATTGGTGCCGAAGCCCTCGGGCAGCGCGCGCTCCAGGAAAAAGGTCGAAATGCTTTGCGGGAATTCGCGCGTCATCATGGCGTAGGACAGGCCGCTCATGCCCGCGCCCGCCGCCAGGGCCAGGCTCAGGTCGCGCAGGCGCCGCGTTCTTTTGCGTGCTCTTTGCAGCTTGTGGCGGCGGGCCTGGTCCGGCAACGATTCGGCCTGGGGCCCGGCCCGCTCCAGCGAGCTGATCCGTTTGGGCAACCAGCGCAGGCCCAGCAGGATCAGCACCGTGGTGACGGTCTCGACGGCCAACTGCGTCAGTGCCAAATCGGGTGCCGAGAACAGGGCGAAGGTGATCACCGTGCATAAGCCCGCCACGCCCATCAGGGCCAGCGCGGTCAGGCGTTGATACTTGGCCGCCTTTGTGCAGGCCAGTGCGGCCGCGCCGCCTATCAGCCAGAGCAAGGTGAAACCGGGCGAGAAAGGCAGCGCCTCTCGCGCACCCAGGGTGATGCCGCCTTGGCCAGCCAAGACAGCGGCGAGCACCGTCAGGCCCAGCAAGAGCAGCAACTGCGTCTGCAGCCGGCGCGTGCTGATCAGGCGCAGCAGGCTGCGGCTGGCGGCGGTCAGCCCTGCCAAGCCGGTTTGGAACAAGCGCTTGCCATTGAGCCGGCCCAGCAGCGGTGTCTGCGTAAACTGGCCACTTGCGAGCGGGCCGCGCAAAACCCAGTACAGCGCGATACCTCCGGCCAGCGCGATCAAGCTCATGATCAAGGGCGTGTTGAAGCCATGCCAGAGGGCCAGATCAAAGTCCGGCAGAGCGCTGCCCACGACAGGCGCGGCAGCCGTCTCCAGCACTGCCTGCATGGTCCACTGCGGCAGGGTGCCGACAGCCAGGCAGGCCAGCACCAATAACTCCACCGGCACACGCATCCAGTGCGGCGGCTCGTGGGGACGGCGCGGCAACTCGGCACTGCTGTCCGGCCCGAAAAACACATCGACACAAAAACGCAACGAGTAAGCCACGCTGAACATGCCGGCTAGCACGGCCGCCACAGGCAGCAGCAGATCAAACCAGGGCACGCTGCTGACGAACACCGCCTCGGTGAAGAACATCTCTTTGGAGATAAAGCCGTTCAACAGCGGCACGCCGGCCATCGCCGCGCTCGCCACCATGGCCAGGGTGGCGGTGATCGGCATGGCTCGCCGCAAGCCACTGAGGCGGCGCATATCGCGCGTGCCGGTTTCGTGGTCGATGATGCCCACGGCCATGAAGAGCGAGGCCTTGAAGGTGGCGTGGTTCATGATGTGAAAGACTGCAGCCACGGCGGCCAGCGGGCTGTTCAGACCCAGCAGCGTGGTGATCAAGCCCAGATGCGAAATGGTTGAGTAGGCCAGCACGCCCTTCAAATCCTGCTGAAAAATCGCCGCGAAGCCGCCCAGCAGCAAGGTGATCAGCCCGCATCCAGTGACGATCCAGAACCATTGCTCGCTGCCGGCCAGCACCGGCCACAGCCGAGCCAGCAAGAACACCCCCGCCTTGACCATGGTGGCCGAATGCAGATAGGCCGAGACCGGCGTCGGTGCCGCCATTGCATTGGGCAGCCAGAAGTGAAACGGGAACTGCGCGCTCTTGGTCAGCGCGCCCAGCAAGACCAGGATCAATGCCGTGAGGTAGAGCGGATGCTTGCGCACCAAGTCGCCCGACGCCAACACCACATCCAGCTCATAGCTGCCGACGATATGCCCCAGCAGCAAGACGCCGGCCAGCAGACATAAGCCGCCCGCACCGGTGACGGTCAGCGCCATGCGCGCGCCGCGCCGCGCGTCGCGGCGGTGGTGCCAGTAGCCGATCAAGAGAAACGAGAACAGGCTGGTCAGCTCCCAGAACAGCACCAGTTGCACCAGATTGCCGGAGATGACGACGCCGCTCATCGCGCCCATAAAGGCCAGCAAGAAGGAGAAGAAACGCGGCACCGGGTCGCTGGGTGACATGTAATAGCGCGCATAGAGCACCACCAGCGCGCCTATGCCCAGCACCAAGAGCGAGAACATCCAGGCAAAGCCGTCCATGCGCAGGACGAAGTTCAGTCCCAGCGAGGGCAGCCAGACGAACTCCTGCCGGATCACGCCGCCGGCGGCGACTTCGGGGAAGTAGGACGCCGCCTGCACAAAGCAAAACAGTGCCACGAGGCCGGCCAAGGTCGATTCGGCATTACGCGCATTGCTGGGCAGCAGCGCCGCGATCAAGCTGGCCAGAAACGGCAAAGCCACCAGGCTGATCAGGCCGAATTGTTGGAAGAAGTACAGGTAATTCGTTACTTGGTTTGCCATTGGCAATCTGGAACTTCTGGCTTGTTCGGGCGAGGCTGAGTTTAACCGCCGGCCATAAATCCCCCCCAGGCCGGCCGCCTCAAGCGACCCGGCTCAGACATCAAAGGCCGGGTCTTCACCCAGGTCCGGCAAACGCCGAGTGACCTCAGCAGCGCCCCCGTCCCGTGGCACGTTGGCGCCGGAACCAGCTAGACCGACGTTGGCGCGCAAGGCATTGAGCCGGTTCATCCAGCCGCGCAAAAACACATTCAGCTCCGGCTTGGCGTGGACCAAACGCTGGTAATAGCTTTCACGCGCATTGCAAAACATCGGCAAGGCCCGAGCCGGATCGCAGCACTGCACGGCCGTGAAGGTGGCCGGGCCGAAGCCGCCATCGACCGCGCAGCCCACGCTGCCCTGCAAAAAGCCCACCGCCCGCCCGACGCCCATATTGACGGCGGTGTCGAACAGGGCCAGATCGAGCTTGTCCTGCACATCGCCGCAGTGCGCCGCGCGCCAGTAGTTTTGTTCGTAAATGGCGGCCATCTCCTTGTCTTGCAAGTCGCGCACCGAGCGTCGGGGCAGGCCGTTCTTGGCCCGCCAAGTGTCATAGACTTTTTGCGTCACGCCGCGATTGGTGGCGCCGCCCGGGTCGGCGGGGTGGTCCACAAAGCCGCCCTCCCAGCGCAAGACAAAGGGCAAGGATTTTGCAAAAGACATGACGCGCTCCTACTCTGGATGGGGCCTGATTGTGTTGCCGCAGGCTAGCCGGGGCACTCCCTAGAAAGACAGCAAAAGCCCCGCAAAGCCTAGGCTGCAAAGCGCTTGACCGCGCGCCGATTGCCGGCATGATGGCGGCAACTCTGTCGCCAGACTTGCGCCATGCCCAGCCTATCAACTTTGCCGCCGCCGCATGTGCAGCGCATGCACCAGATCTTGTTGTGGCCGCTGCGCCTGATGCCTTTGGGCGATGCGCCGGGCGCACCGCGGCGACCTTGGGAGTTGCTGCCCAAAGGCGCCGAGGCGGGGCCTTGGCATGAGTTGATTGACGAATACACCGGCGACCCGGCCAGTTTTCACGAACGTCACTATCAGGAGTTCGTGACCTTCCTGCCCTATGTGCAGCGCTTTCTGTATGGCGACGGGCGCTCGCCCGGCCGCCCGCAAGACGGGCGCAGCGAGGCCGGCATGAAGGTGTTCCGGCGCCGCGATCTGGCCAAGCTGCGCGTCTGCCCGCGGCCCGGTGCGACTCCGCTGACGCTCGACGTGGTGCATGTCGATTTGTATTTCTTTTTCGACGTGGATGTGGTGCTGCTGAATGTCGAGGTCTGCGCCACCGACCTGGAATTGCGCCAGGCGCAGGAATTGCTGTACCGCCTGGGCCGTGCCTACCCGTCTGGCTGGGACGCGCAAGGCTTGCCGCTGCACAGCCTCGCCAGCGCCGAATGGCTGGACGCACAGGGTCAGGTCTTGTCGGCCTCGGATGCGCTCGAGCGCGAGCATTACATCGCCCATGTGCAGGAGCACCGCGCGCCATGCATTGCCGAGCATTGGGCCTTTGTGCTGCGCCCGCTGGTGGTTGACCACTCAAATGAGCCCGGCGCCTTGCGCTTTCGGCAGATCGAGTATTACCGCATGCCGATGATGGCTTATCTGGCGCTGGACGAGCCGCTCGCGCTGACGCGCAGCGATATGGTCAGCTTGGGGCTGGTGACCGGGCCGCAGGGCAAGCCGGGCTCGCAGCAGCTGCCCTTTGCCGAGCAGCATCTGCATGATTTTGAAAGCAAATATTGCTATGACAGGTTCTGGGGCGATGCCGGCGCAGCGCCGAATACGCGTTACTTGTGCAGCGGGCATTCGCTGGTGGTGATTGGGCGCGCCGACTCGAGCTTCTTCAGCTGCCGGGATCGAGGCGTCTTGGCCCATTTTCGGCATCAGCATTTCATGATCTTCCTGATCGCTCATTTTCAGAAGGCATCGCTGCTGATGTTCTCCGACCGTTTGGTCGAAGCGCTGCGGCGGCTGAATGTGCAGGACGCCGAAAACGTGCGTCGCTTCAAGCGCGCGATTCGTTCCAGCTTCGAAGGTTTCTTGCGCTTCTCGCATCGCTACTGGTTTCATGAGGTGGCCGAGCAAGCGCAATCGCGCGCCTTGTTCCGCATGTGCGCCAATCATCTGGAACTGCCGGTCTTGTACGCCGAGGTCAAGGAGCGCATCACAGATATGAGCGCTTATCTGGAAACCGACAGCATCCGCCGCCAGGCCAACACCGTCGTGCGCTTGACGGTGGTGACGATCTTTGGCTTGGTGGGCACCATCACCACCGGTTTTCTGGGCATGAATTTGCTGGCCGAGGCCGATGCGCCGCTGAGCCAGCGCCTGCTCTACTTTGCGCTGGTGATGGCCGCGACCTTGGCGTTGACGGTCTACACCATGGTCAAGTCCAAGCGTCTGTCGGACTTTCTGGACGCATTGTCGGACGAGCGCATGTCGGCCTGGAACAAGCTGCGAGCCTTCGCAGCGGTCTGGCGTTCCGGGCCAGATTGAGCAGATAAGCGAAAATCACCAGCTGCCCACCTTCTTGGCCCTTGCCGATGTTCACCGATCTGATTCCCGACAGCGCGCCACCCGTGGCCAAGGCCGATGCCAAAGTGCGTTTCTTGCGATTGCTGGAAACGGCGCTGGCCAACAGCACATTTGCAAAGCTGCTGCTGAGCAAATATGTCGGCGAAGAGGCACAGTTGGACCGGCTGACGGTGCGCGAAGTAGTGTTGCGCGGCGAGCGCCAGCTGTCCTTCTTGTGGCGCTATCAGACCCGCGACATCACCAAGAACTTCCCCCTTGCCGAAGCACTGGCGCGCTTGAGCGAGCTGCTGGGCGCGCAGTTCCACAGTGCGCATCTGCAAACGCAGAGCGAGGAAGTGCAACTGGTGTTCAGCCGCAAGGGCCGGCCCAGTTTGCGGCTTGGCAAGGCGCCTCCCGCAGTTTTGCCGGTGGCGACTGAAGCTGGGCATGACAAGGAAAAGCTGCGTTACTTGGAGTTGAGCCGGCCTTTCTGGCTTGACCTGGGCGTCACGCATCTGGTGCGCGGTGAGGCTCAGTTAGTGCCGGCGATGTCGCGCAAATGGAAGCAGATCAACAAGTTCATCGAAATTTTTTCGGCGGCCCTGAAGTCTTCCGGCCTGAGTGATAGCCCCGATGTGCATGTGGCCGACTTTGGCTCCGGCAAGGGCTATCTGACCTTTGCCATGCATGACTGGCTGCGCGCGCAGGGCAAACGAGCCGAGGTGACTGGCGTCGAGCTGCGCGACGATATGGTCAAGCTCTGCGGCGCTGCGGCGGCCAAACATCAGATGACGGGCCTGCGCTTCGATCAGGGGGACGTGCGCAGCTACACGCCGCTGAGGCTGGACGTCATGATCGCGCTGCACGCCTGCGACATCGCGACCGACTACGCGATCCACTTCGGCCTGCGCGCCGGTGCCAAGGTCATCATGTGCTCGCCCTGCTGCCACAAGCAGGTGAGGCCGCAGATGCAAACGCCGACGCTGCTGCGCCCGCTGCTGCAGCACGGTATTCATCTGGGCCAGGAGGCCGAGATGGTCACCGATGGCCTGCGGGCGCTGTTGCTGGAGGCTGAAGGTTATGACACCCAGGTGTTTGAGTTCGTAGCACTTGAGCACACCAGCAAGAACAAGATGATTCTGGCCGTCAAGCGCGCGCAGCCGCTGAGCGCCGCCAGGCGCCAGGAGCTGCTTGAGCAGATCGCCGAGATCAAGCGCTTTTACGGCATCCGCGAGCAGGAGTTGCAGACCCTGCTCGCGGCGTGAGGCGCGCCAGCAGGGCTCAGCGGACGGTGTTCTTGTAGACCTTGCCGTCCTTCATGATGACGAGGAAGTTCTTGGCTGCATCGGCCACCAGGTCAATATTGGCGATGGGGTCGCCATCGACCAAGATCAGGTCGGCCAGCGCGCCTTCTTGCACGACGCCGAGCTTGCCGGGGTAGGGGTTGCGCGGGCCGCTGAGCGCCAGCAACTCGGCATTGCCGCTGGTGGCCATCTTCAGCACTTCGACGGGGCTGTACCAGCGCACCATCTGCGCCAGCTGCGCGCCTTGGGTGGCGGCGGCCTTGGCGTCGAACAAGGTGTCGGTGCCCCAGGCGGTTTTGATCTTGAACTTCTTGGCCAGGGCGAAGGCGGTGTCGGTGCCGGCCATCATCTGCTTTTGCTTGATGCGGTTGGGCGAGCCCTCGGCAAAGGCCGACTTGCCGTCATCAATAAAGGGTTGCAAGCTCCACCACACGCCTTTTTCGGCCATCAGCTTGGCGGTGGCTTCGTCCAGCATCTGACCATGGTCTATGCACTTGACGCCGGCCTCGATGGCCTGGCGCACCGCGCGCGGGGTGTAGGCATGCACGGCCACATAAGTGCCCCAGTTCTCGGCGGCCTCAACACCGGCGCGCAGCTCGGCGGTGGTGTATTGGGTGACGTCCAGCGGGTCATAGTCGGAAGAGACACCGCCGCCGGCCATCATCTTGATTTGCGAAGCGCCCAGGGCGAGTTGCTCGCGGGCGCGTAGGCGGACCACATCGGGGTTGTCGGCAATGGCCGCGGCGCCCACGCGCTCGCTGTGGCTGAAGTCGCCCGGCCGGGCCGGCAGGTCAACCGGCAGGCGGAAGTCCCCATGGCCGCCGGACTGCGAGATGAAGGCGCCCGAAGACCAGATGCGCGGGCCGCTGGCCAGGCCCAGGTCGATGCCCTTTTTCAAACCCAGCGAAGGGCCGCCCAGGTCGCGGATGCTGGTGAAGCCACGCATCAGCGTGTCTTGCGCTTCTTTCGTAGCCGCCACATTCATGAAGCCGACATCCGAGGTCAGGATGGCCAGTTTCGACAGGCTGGAGAACATGATGTGGGTGTGGGCGTCAATCAGGCCCGGCATCAAGGTGCGGCCCGCGCCGGCCACGCGAGTCAGCGCTACATCTGCTGGTGCGGCAATCGGCGCCGAGGAGATGGCTTTGATCTGATTGCCCACCACCAGCACGTTGGACGGGGCTGAGAGCTTGTCGGCCTTGCCGTCAAAGATGCGCACGTTCTCGAACAGCACGCCGCTGAGCTTGGCTGCAGGGGCAGCAGCAGCCGGGGCAGCGTCGGCCTCAGAAGTGGGCCCGGCGCCATGAGCCAGCGCAGCAGGCAGGCCCTGCGCCAGCAGGCAGGCGGCCAACAAAGACTTGATGATCATGGGGCGGCGACGCAGCGACATGGGAATCCTCGGTTTGTGATTAAAGCCGGGTGATTCTGACTCACCGTCCGCGGCCGAGAATTGGCAAAAGTGCCAGCGCCAAAAAAAAGACCCCGACCAAGCTGACTCGGTCGGGGTCTATCAAGAGCGCGTGACGCTGCCCGAGGACATGGCTAGCTCGATGCTTGATTGATCTGGGCTAGCCCGTAGGGCCGCAGCGTTGAAGAGTTTTGCGCTGGCAGCGCTGGGCCGGGCAGACCGTTACGGGCCTGCAGCCTGGGCGCTGTTGGATGTGAATCCTTGCTGGCCTAGGAGCTCGGCGGCCTGGGCGCCAACGCCGGCTGTTGCAGGGGGCCGCAGCAGAATTTGCTGTGGCACTGGTGGGAGCGGTGTGGCGTCGTCATGGGCTGTATTCTCACCGGCCAGCCCTGCACAAAACCGTCAAGAACCGGGCCCAAAGCTTGCCATCTTGTGGGCTGGTTTTCGCCGGCTTTTCCAGACTTTGCGGCTCGGATCAATGCTGGTGCGAGCCCGGCGCGGCAGCCGGCTTGAGCAGCATCAGCCGCACGGCCGGCGCTTTCAGGCCCTTGGTCGAGTCGCCCTCGGCCGGCAGCTCGGCCCAATTCCATTCGCCTTTGACGCAGCTTTGCCGCACCTTGAACCAGATCGGCCCGGGCTGCTCCGGCAGGCTGCCGCGCAAGATGAACTCCTCATACCAGGCGTCTTGCAAATAGGCGTCCTCGCCTTTGGCCGTCCAGCTGAGCTCGATCACGTCATCGCTGATCGTGCGGCCATGGCTGTCATAGGGCTTGGCCAGCGGCGCGCGCTTGATATCCAAGGCCCAGCCGGCTTTAGGCATCGGTTTGGCGCCGCGAAAGCCGGCCGGCAATGTGACGGTGACTCGGGTGGTGGCCGAGCCCTCGCAGCCGTGGCCGACGCGCAGCACCGCTTTATAGGGCGTGCCGGCCACGGCCTCGGGCTGCTCCAGCGTGATATGGGCTTGGGCCGCCGCACTCAAGCTGGCGGCAAGAACAAATAAGAGAGGGGTCTTCAACATGGTGGTGTGCTCCGGTGAAAGGGACGAGAACATGGGTCAAAGGTCGAACTTCAGCTCAGCGTGATAGGTGCGCTGGGGGTAGGGGTGGAAGGCCCAGTAGCGGTAGTTGTTCAGGTTGTCGATGCCGGCGGCCACGGTCCATTGCTTGGCCACGCGCCATTGCAGCCGCAGGTCGGTGGTGAAGAACTTGGAGAAGCCCTGATAGGTAAAACCGTTAGGGTCGCTGTTATTGAGCGTGCCGTACTGCGGGCCCGAGTAGCGCAGGCCATAGCTGGCGCTCAAGGCCGGCGTGATTGCATAACTGGCCACCAGCGTGGCACGCCACTTGGGCACGCGCGGCTGCTGTTTGCCCACCGTGTCGCCGGGAACGCTGACGAAGCCGGCGTTCTCCAGAATCTCGGAGTCGGCAAAGGTCAGGCTGCTTTGCAACTCCAGGCCACGGGCAGACAAAAAGTCCTCGGCGTTATAGGCCAACTCGACGCCCATGGTGCGTATGCGGTCAATGTTTTGCACGCTGCTGATGGTCTTGGCCGGGTCCGCCGGGTTGCTGCTGAGTTGTGAATACAAGGCATCTCGGGTGTCTTCATGGAACAAGGTGCTGCGCAGTTGCTGCTTGGCCGAGCTCCAGGTCGCACTCAGCTCGCTGGTCCAGCCCTTCTCCGGTTTGAGATTCGGATTGGTGCTGGGGTCGTTCGGCACATAGACGCCATTGGCATTGACGCCGCCTTGGTACAGCTCGCCGGCCGTCGGCATGCGCACCGCTCGGCCGGTGGACAGTTTGAGGGTCCAGGCCTCACTCAGCTCATAGCCCAGCGCCGCCTTGGGCGACAAATACTGTTCCTTGCGGGTGGCAAAGCTGACCGGCTTGCCGTTGGCGGCCGTCTTGTTGCCCTCAGTGGCTTGCCATTGCTCGGCGCGCAGGCCGAGCACGCTCTTGAGCTGCGGGCTGATTGCCCAGGCATCTTGCACAAAGGCGCTGCTGAGTTGGGTCTTGCCGCTGAAGTCGGTGAACAAGGCCCCGGCCGCGCCGCTCAGCCAGTCGGCTGTATCGGAAACCTTCTGCTGCCAGACATAACGCTCATGCTGCAGGCCAAAGTCCAGCACATGGGTGCTGCCGCTTGGGCGCCACACGCCCTTGGCACTCAGATTGCTCCAGCCGGTGCCGCGCAAATCGGTGATGCGGCCGGGGCCGCCGGCGTCGGCCGCTGGCCTACTCAGGCTCTTGGGCGCGTTCGGCGCGCGCGCTTCGTCGCTGCGATAGTCATAGCTGCTGGCGGCCAGCTCGAAGTCAAACACGCCGCGTGTCTGGCTCTTCAGCGCCAGGCCATGCATCAGATGTTCCAGCCGGTCGCGGTTCTGGCCGAAGTCGGTGTTGGCGATGGTGTATTGCTTGCCGCCTATTCCGATATTGGCCCCGCTGTAGACCGTGTTGCCGCCCGCGTCACGCAGATAGCTGGCGCTGCCGCCGACGGCATTGTTCTTCCACCAACCCAGGCTGTAGGTGGCGCGCAGCTCGGGGTTGAAGTCATAGGCCAACTTGAGCTTGGCATGGTCTTGCTGGGTGTGATAACTGGTGCCGGCGCCCAGAATCTGCCAGGGCACGTTGCTCTTGTCGGCGTCCAGCACATTGCCCGTGACGGGCAAGGTCGCGGCATTGACGGGTTTGCCGGTCGAGGTGAGCTTGGTGATAAAAGTCAGCGGCTGGCCTTCGCTGTCCAGGTGATTGACGTTGACCCACCAGGCCAGCGCGCCGGCGCGGTCGCCTATCGACGCGCTGGCTTGATAGCCGCCGTAGTTGGCCGAGCTGTTGTAGAGCTCAAACGGTTGGTGAAAGATGCCGACCTTGGCATGAGCCTCAAAGGTTTTGGGCATGCGGGTCTGGTAGTCCACCACCGCGCCGACCGAGTTGCCCGAATAAGCGGCCGAGAAGGGGCCGTAGAGCACATCGACGCGCTCGATTTCCTCGGGCGTGACCATGCCCCAGCGCGGGGTGAAGCCGGCGCCGTTGCCGAGCAGATTGGAGAGCTGTATGCCATCGGCAAACACCAGCGAGCGCGCGCTATTGCCCGTGCCCGAGGCGCGCGTGGACAGCACCGCGTGGTTGTAGTCGCCGATATAGCGCTTGCGCACCAACAGGCTGGGCAGGTACTTCAGCGCATCTTGCGCGTCGGTCGCGTTGATCGTGCGGGCGATCTCCTCGGCCGTGACGCTCTCCATGGTGGTGGGGATATTGCTTGGCAAGGAGCGCGTGGCGTTGCCGGCGATCAGAACGATGCCGAGATTGCGGGTCGGAGTGCCGGAGGCGCTTGCCGTGGCGGAATTGCCGGCGGCGGCCACCTGGCCGGCTTCAATCGCGGCGCTCGCGGCCGTGGCTTCGTCGCCGCAGTCGTCGCAGGCACCCGCGGCGGGGTGGTGGAGCATGGAGAAAGCTGCGGCCAAGGCCATGCTCAGCAGGCTTGGTTGGAACATCATGGGCTTCATGAGAGGGAAATTCGATTCGGTCAGCACCGCAGCCCGGCCTCTAAGAGGCCGGCGCAAGCGGGGCAAGGGATAAGTGGAGCGGGCTGCGCGGACGAGAAGCCGGCAAGCGCGCTCAGGCGCGTTCAGAGCTGGTGAATCAAGCCAGCAGCACAGGTGGCGCGCGTGACTGCGCGGGCGCCCAGGCATGGGCGCTTTGCGGAGCGCTGTAGAAGCGCTCGGGCATGTCGAAACTCAAGGGCAAGAGCAAGACCGTGCTTGCCAAAGCGGCCGGCGGCGGGGCCAGGTCTTGCGTGTGAAGCGCGCAGTAGGGGCAGTTGGCGAACAAACCATGCACCGACTGTTGTGAATCCTGTTGATCAGCCTGGGCCGCCAGCACCGAGCTACTGGCGCGCGGCGACACCACGCTGCTTCGGCACACCTGGCTCCATGCCACCACATCGCCCCGCGCATGCGCCAGCGCCTGCGACAAGGCAGGCATCAGCGCAGCCAGCAAGAAGGTCAGTGCGACCAGCCAGCGGCTTGTGATGGAGGGGCGAGGGAAAAGGGCTTGCACGGGCGGGATTCTAGCGAGCGAGCGCCATGCCGCCCTTGAAGCCGATCAAGATTGGCTCAAGCGAGGATGGGCCTGGCCTTGCGTGCTCATGTCCTAAACTAAAGCGCAAGCCCCAAGGAGTCACCCCTCATGTCCAACTCGCCCTTGATCTTTCGCCAGCTCTTTGACCCGGCGTCCTCGACCTACACCTATTTGCTGGGCGACAAGGCGTCTGGCGAGGCGCTGATCATTGACCCGGTGTTCGAGCATCAGCGCCGCGACGCGGCCTTGCTGCGCGAACTGGGCTTGCGGCTGCTGGCGACGCTGGACACCCATGTGCATGCCGACCATGTGACCGGCGCCTGGGGCTTGAAACAGCGCTGCGGCAGCCAGATCCTGCTGTCCGAGCAGGCCGGTGCGCAGAACGCCGATCGTTTGTTGAAGTCGGGCGAGCGCGTGTTTTTTGGCGCGCGTTATCTGGAAGTACGCGCCACGCCGGGCCATACCCATGGCTGCCTGAGCTATGTGCTCGACGACCACAGCATGGCCTTCACCGGCGACAGCCTGCTGATCCGCGGATGCGGCCGCACCGACTTTCAGCAGGGCAGCCCGCAGCAGCTGTACCAATCGGTGCAGAGCCAGATCCTGTCCTTGCCCGAGGCTTGCTTGCTCTACCCGGGCCATGACTATCGCGGCCTGACCGTCACCAGCGTGGCGGAAGAGCGGCGCTTCAACCCGCGCCTGGGCGGCGAGGTCAATGAGGCCGACTTCACCGGCTATATGAACAACCTCGGCTTGCCGCACCCCAAGCTGATGGATATCGCCGTGCCGGCCAATCTGCGCTGCGGCCGGCCGAGTGAAGATTCCGACGCGGCCGTCGAGCAGACCTGGGCGCCCTTGACCTTCACCTTCAGCGGCATCTGGGAGATTCAGCCCACGGTGTTGGCCGAACTGGCCGCTGATGTTCAACTGATCGACGTGCGCGAGCCGGCCGAGTTCAGCGATGCGCTTGGGCATATCGAAGGTGCCCGACTGCTGCCCTTGTCGCAACTGGCCGCGCATGCTGCCGAGCTGGCCGCAGCCGGCCGGCCGGTGGTGGCCATCTGCCGCTCGGGCACACGCTCGGCGCAGGCGACCGTGCTGCTGCAAAAGTCAGGGCTGGCGCAGGTGGCGAATCTGGCCGGCGGCATGCTGCGCTGGCGCGCCGAGCAGCTGCCGGTCGTGGGCAATGCCGCTCAGTGATGCATGGCGGGGGCCGGTGCGCCGAGCTGGCGCGCTTCGGCCTTGACATCAACGGTCTCGCGCTTTTTGTCCGCGGCCTCGAACACCAGCGTCAAGGGCACGCTGTCACCGGCCTTGATCGGCGCCTTCAGGTCCATCAGCATCACGTGATAGCCGCCGGGCTTGAGCTCCACGGTCTGGCCGGCCGGCAGCGCCAGGCTGGGCACGGCGCGCATCTTCATCACTGAGCCGTCCATTGCCATCTCATGCACTTCGACGACGCCGGCCGCGCTGGAGCGCACTTCAACGAGCCGTGCATCGGTCTTGGCCTTGAGTTGAAAGAACGCGCCGGTGGCTTTTTGCTGCGCGACGGTCGCGCGCACCCAGGCTTGGCTGACTTCGACTTGAGCTGCAGCTTGAGTCGCGCCAATAACCATCAGGAGGGCCGCGAGGGTCTGGTTCAGTTTGATGTTCATGGCTCGATTCTATGCAGCAAGTCCAGCAGCGTGCGCGCCACCACCTTGGTCGCGCCACGCAGATCGGCCAGATTGAGGTGCTCGTCGGCGCGCTTGGCGTTGCTCTCCAGCACCGTGCGCGGGCCGGCGCCGTAGATGGCAGCCGGGATGCCGTAGGCTCCGTACAGCCTAACGTCAGTGTAGAGCGGTGTGCCTGAGGTGGGAATCGGCTCGCCGAAGATCGCCTCGCCATGTTTTTGCAAGGCGGCGACCAAGGCCTGGTTGGCCGGGTTCGGTTTGAGCGCATGGGCCAAGAGCAGGCGCTTGATGTCAACGCTGATGCCTGGGAGTTCGGCCACAGCGTCGCGGATCAAAGCGCGGATCTGGGCCTCGACCAAAATCGGATTCTCCTCGGGGATCATGCGGCGGTCGAGCTTGAAGCTGACCTTGCCGGGCACCACATTGGTATTGCTGCCGCCCTCGATGCGGCCGACATTCAAGTAAGGGTGGGTGATGCCTGCCACCTCGGAGCTGATGGACTTGTAATGCTCGTTTTGCGCATAGAGCGCTTTCAGCACCGCCACTGCGGCTTGCAGGGCATCCACGCCGCTATCGGGGTAAGCCGCGTGCGCAGCCTTGCCGTGCAACGTCACCTCCATCTGCAAGCAGCCGTTGTGAGCGGTGACGACCTGGTAGCTGAAGCCGGCGGCCAAGAGCATATCGGGCTTGGTGAGGCCATTTTTAAGCAGCCAGCCGGGGCCCAGCTCGCCGCCGAATTCTTCGTCATAGGTGAAGTGCAGTTCGACTCCGCCTTGCAAGTCCAGGCCCAGCGACTCAAGCGCCCGCAGCGCGAAGCTGTAGCTGGCAAAGTCGCTCTTGCTGACGGCGGCCGCGCGGCCGTAGATTTTCCCTGTTAGCAAGTCCCCGACCAGCTCGCCGCTGTAGGGGCCATGCGTCCAGCCTTCGCCCGGCGGCACCACATCGCCATGCGCGTTCAGCGCGATCACCGGGCCGCCCTCGGCCTTGTCTTGGCCGCTATTGCCGCTATTGCCGTAATGGCGGCGCACGATCAGATTGGTGATGCTCTGCATGCCCTGAGCCTGCACTTGCTCGCTGGGGACAGCATGCTTTTCGGCCGGCAGCCCCATGGCGGCCAGCAGCTCGGCCGTGCGTTCGGCATGCGGCGCGTTGTTGCCGGGCGGCGTGTCGGTCGGCACTTGCACCAGCGCCTGCAAAAAGCCCACTTCTTCGGCGAAGTGGGTATCAACCCATTGGTCCAGTTGGGCGTAGAAAGAGGGGTTCATGCGGCTTCCTTGGCCAAGTTGTCCAGCAGTGTTTGAAAGGCTCGCACCGCCAGCTCGGCATCATCATTGCTGACTTGTTCCAGCGGGTTGTGGCTGATGCCGCCGTTGCCGCCGCGCACAAACAGCATGGCCTGCGGCAGCGAGCGGTGCAGCATCATCGCGTCATGGCCGGCACCCGAGGGCAGGCGATGCACCGGCAGGCCTTGGGCGGCGACGGCCGCCTCCCAGCGGGCCTGCCAGCGGGCATCGCTGGGCGCGGCGTCGGCCTTCATCGTCGGCGTGAGCGTCCACTGCAGGCCGCGGCGCTGGCAGATCACGGCCAGCGCCGCGCGCACATCGGCGTCCAGCGCGTCGCGGGCGGCGTCGGTGCTGGCACGCAAATCAAGGCTGAAGCGGCAGCGGCCGGGGATCACATTGATGGAACCGGCCGGCACCTCCAGCATGCCCACGGTGCCCACCACTTGATCCTTGTGCGTACCGGCGCGCTGCTCTACATAAAGAATCAACTCGGCCACGGCGCAAGCCGCGTCGAGGCGGCGACCCATCGGTGTGGTGCCCGCATGCGCGGCCAGGCCCTGCACCTCGCCGAGATAGCGCATGCTGCCGTTGATCGAAGTGACCACGCCCAGCGGCAGGTCCAACTCGGTCAGGACCGGGCCCTGCTCGATATGCAGCTCGACAAAGCCGAGGTAGCGGGCCGGGTCACGCCGCAGCGCCTGAATGCTGGCGATATCTCCCGGCAGGCCCGCCGCCTGCATGGCGGTGCGCATAGCCAGGCCTTCGGCGTCAAGTTCATCCAGCCAGGCGGCGTCGAAGTCACCTGTGATGGCGCTGGCGCTCAGAAAACTGGCCTTGTAGCGTTGGCCTTCCTCCTCGGCAAAGGCAATCACTTCAAGGTCAAAAGGCAGGCGGCGGCCGCTGGCGTGCAGCTCGCGCACGCAAAGCATAGCCACCAGCACGCCGAGCCGGCCATCGTATTTGCCGGCGCGGCGCACGGTGTCGTAGTGGGAGCCGGTCAGCAGGCCTTGGGCGCCGGCTTGCTGTGCCCGGTAAAGGCCGACCACATTGCCCACCGCGTCGATGCTGACCTCGTCAAAGCCGCAGTCCTGCTTCATCCATTGCCGCAGCTGCGCCGCGCAGGCTTGGTGCGCAGCGCTCAGATAGGTGACGGTCAACTCGCCGTTTTCCTTGAAGCCGGTGTCGGAATGGACGGCCAAGCTTTCGGCCCAGTCCCAGACCTGATTGCCCATGTCCGGGCTCAGGCCAAACTTGTCATTCAAGCGGATCTCGGCGATGCGGTGGACATTGCGCAAGCATTCCGCCAGCTCCAGGTCGGCCGTCAGCCCGAGGCGGCGCTCGAAGGTTGCGATGATCTCGGCCCGGCTCAGGCCCAGCCCGCGTGGGCCGCGCACGGCCAGGATGAAGGGCCAGCCGAATTTGGCCGCGTAGTCGGCGTTGAGTTGCCCAATCCGCTGGAGCTCCTCCGCCGAGCAGTGGCTCAGGCCAGCGCGCGCCTGCTCTTGAGTGGATTCGGCCGTCAGCGACTGGCTGGCAGCGGCCTTGCCGGCCAGCTCGGGGTGGGCGCGCAGCAGGGCGAGTTGCTGGCTCCGCCCGGCCTCGCGCACGGCGCCGGCCAAGGCCAGCTTCAAGCCGGCGAGGCTGGCGAAGGGGCGCGCAGCGGCGGCGGCCTGCGCCACCCAGGGCGAATGCTCGTAAGTGCCGGCCAGCAGCCGCACAAACGCGTCCGCGTCGGCGCTGTTCAATTGTTCCAAGGTCAACAACATGCTTCAGCGCTCCCAGACAAAGGCGGTGTTGGCGTCAAAGGGATGAACGCTGCGCCAATGCCGCGCAATGTCGACGCGTCGGCAAATCCAGACGCGCTCATGCTTTTCCACATGGTCAAGAAAGCGCTGCAGCGCACGCATGCGGCCGGGTCTGCCCAGCAGCCGGCAATGCAGGCCGACGCTCATCATCTTTGGGGCCTCGGCGCCTTCCGCGTAGAGCACATCAAAGCTGTCGCGCAGATACTCAAAGAACTCATCGCCGGTTGAAAAGCCCTGCGGCAGCGCAAAGCGCATATCGTTGCAGTCCAGCGTGTAGGGCACGACCAAATGCGGCGCCAGCTCGCCGTCGCTCTTGCGCACCTGCAGCCACAGCGGCAGGTCGTCGCCGTAGTAATCGCTGTCGTACTCGAAGCCGCCGTAATCGGCCACCAGGCGGCGGGTATTGGGGCTGTCGCGGCCGGTGTACCAGCCCGAGGGGCGCTCACCGAACAGGCGCTGCAAGCTGTCCATGCCGCGTTCCATATGGTCGCGCTCGGTCGCGGCATCGATGTTTTGATAGTTGATCCAGCGCCAACCGTGGCAGGCGACCTCATGGTTCATGCCCACCAAGGCCTGGCACAGATCGGGGTGGCGCTCCAGCGCCATGGCCACGCCGAACACGGTCAGGGGCAGGCCGCGCGACTCGAACTCGCGCAACAAGCGCCAGACGCCGGCCCGTGAGCCGTACTCGTACATGCTCTCCATCGACAGATGGCGCGCCGGGTAAGCGGGAGGGTTGGCCATCTCCGACAAAAACTGCTCCGAGCCGGGGTCGCCATGCAGCACCGAGTTCTCGCCGCCTTCCTCGTAGTTCAAGACAAACTGCAGGGCGATGCGGGCCTGGCCCGGCCATTGCGCTTGCGGCGGGTGTTCGCCGTAGCCGATCAGGTCGCGGGGGTAGTGTGGGCTGGCGGGGAGTTCGGGTCGCATCGGGAATGGCCTTGGGTTCTTGTGCCTACACTGTGCCTCAAATCTGCATCCATCGACTCAAGCCATGACTTCTACAACAGGCAAGCTCACCACCCATGTGCTGGACACCATGCATGGCGCGCCGGCCGCTGGCATGGCGCTGTACTTGTATCGCCTGGACGGTGACCAGCCCTTGTTGTTGAAGAGCTTGAGCTTGAATCACGACGGCCGTGCCGACGGCCCCTTGCTCGCAGGCGCGGACCTGCTGCCCGGCCGCTACCGGCTGGTCTTTGGCGTCGCCGACTATTTCAAGTCGCTCGGCGTGGCTTTGCCCGAGCCGGCTTTTCTGGACCAGGTGCCGTTGGATTTCGGCATTGCCGATGCGGGCCTGCATTACCACGTGCCCCTGCTCGCCAGCCCGTGGAGCTATTCCACCTACCGGGGGAGCTGAGGCATCTTGGCTGCTTTGGACGAGTTGCAATTGGCACTGCACGACGGCCCTGCCGTGCTGGTGCAAGTGACCCGGGTGCAGGGCAGTGGGCCGCGCGAGGTCGGTGCCTGGATGGCGTTGACGCCGACGCGGCTGATCGCCACCATAGGCGGCGGGCATCTGGAGTTCGAGGCGATCGCGCATGCGAAGGGCTTGCTGGAGGGTCAGGTTTTGCCTCCGAGCCGCAGCTTCGCGCTCGGCCCGAGCTTGGGGCAATGCTGCGGCGGCGTGGTCGACCTGAGCTTCGAGCTGCTGCCCCAGCGGCCCCAGCACGCGCTGCCTGACGCGCTACCCGACGAACTGCTAGACGAGTTACGCCAGCGCCTGAGCCCGCCCGAGGCAAGCCTGTTGCCGGTGGGCCTGTTCGGCGGCGGTCATGTCGGCCGCGCCATCATCGAGCTATTGACCCGCTTGCCCAGCCGGGTGCAGTGGTTTGACAGCCGCGACGAGGTATTCCCAAGCGGCTTGCCCGCCCATGTGCGGGCAGAGCACAGCGAGCCTGTACAAGCGGCGGTGCAGGAGCTGGCGCCCGGTAGCCGGGTCTTGATCATGAGCTTCAGCCATGCCGAGGATCTGGATGTGCTCGCCGCATGCCTGCTGCGTCAGCGCGCACGGGGAGATCTCGCTTTCATCGGCCTGATCGGCAGCAAGAGCAAATGGGCCAGCTTCAGCGCCCGCCTGCGAGAGCGCGGCTTCAGCGCTACCGAGTTGGCCCAAGTGACTTGCCCGATCGGCTTGGCCGGCATCGCGGGCAAGCAGCCCGAGCTGATTGCGCTGGCTGTCGTGGCGCAGTTATTTCTGAGTTGGCAGTGCTCGGTGTAGTCCGAATGGATCATGGCGGGGTGAACTTGGCCGGCAGACTTTCATCTGACGCCATGATCATGCCGGCTCCAACCTGGAGCCTGTTATGCAAACCAAATTCATTCTTTCCGCACTGGCCGCCGCCTGTGCATTCGCCGCTGCACCTGCTTTTGCCTGGAACACGCTGGACGGTAAAGCACCGCTGGTGATCGCTCACCGCGGCGCCTCTGGCTATTTGCCCGAACACACTATTGAGGGCTACACCAAGGCGATCGAGCTGGGTGCAAACTTCATCGAACCCGACCTGGTGATGACCAAGGACGGCGTGCTGGTAGCTCGCCACGAGCCCATCATTGGCGCTTCGACCAATGTCGCCAGCCTGGCGCAGTTCGCCGGCCGCAAGACGACCAAAACGATTGACGGCGTCACCTATGCGAATGAGTATTTCGTCGAAGACTTCACGCTGGCCGAACTGAAGACGCTGGGCGCGATGCAAACCCGCGCCGGGCGCCCGACCACGTTCGACGGTCAATTCAAGGTGCCCACCTTGGACGAGGTGATTGCCTTGGCCAAGGCCAAAAGCATAGAGACCGGCCGCACCATCGGCATCTATCCTGAACTGAAGCACTCGACCTATATGCAAGGCGTCTCGGTCGCTCAGGGTCGCAGCAAGTCCTACTTCGAAGACAAGCTGGTCTCGACCTTGCACGCGGCCTATGGCAACCAGGCCAATGCACCGGTCTTCATCCAGAGCTTCGAAGTCTCGAACCTGCAATACCTGAACACCAAAACCGATATCAAGCTGGTGCAATTGGTGGACGCCGATGACGTCAATGCCGATGGCTCCATGTCTCTGGTCGCTCCTTATGACAAGCCTTTCGACATCGCCAAAAAGGGCGGCAAGCTGACTTTTGCCGACCTGGTCAGCGATGTCGGCTTGTCCTTCGTCGCCACCTATGCCGACGGTATCGGCCCGTGGAAGCCCTATTTGCTGAAGACGGTGGCGGATGGCGTTGACCGCAACGGCGACGGCGCCGTGAACGGCAAGGACCGCCGCGTGGATGGCTCCACCGGCGTGATCGAATCGGCCCATGCCAATGGCCTGTTCGTGCACACATGGACCTTCCGCAACGATGCATCGATGCTGGGCTTTAGCGACCCGCAAAAGGAAATTGAAGCCTATCTGAAGCTGGGCGTTGACGGCATCTTCACCGACTTCACCGACACCGGTGTGGCCGCTGTTGCCGCTTTGACGCCTGTGCCGGAGCCAGAAAGCTATGCCTTGCTGCTGGCTGGCTTGGGCGCTTTGGGTCTGGTCGTGCGCCGCCGTCGCGCGGCCTAAATCAGGCGCAGTGCGGAATTAGGGCTGGCCCCAGATCAAGGTCTCGGTCCAGCCCAGGGCGGCAAACTCGGCCGCCCGCTCATCGGCCTCGCCGGCGCAGAAGAATTCATCCAGCTGCGGCGGGGCGACCGAGCTGCCAGCCAGCATCGCGTGAACTTGCCCGCGGTGGTGGATCTGGTGTTGGAACAAGTGCGCCAGCAGGCGTGTGCGGCTTTCCAGCTGCGGCCGGCCAGGGCGGGCTATCGTGACGATGCGCTCAAGTTGATCGTCATGCTGTGCCCCGCACAAGGCGATCAGACGCAGGTCGACCTTGCTTTGCGCTTGTTGCAGCTCCGCACAGCGTTCAAAGGGCTCGTCTACGGCAAAAAAGCTATAGCAATCCGCATGCGGTGGCAGGCCTTGCTGCTCGCGCTCCAGCGCGTCGACATAGAACCAGTCGACGCACAGATTGTGATTCAGCGTCGCCTTGATGCTGGGGAAGAAGCTGCAACGCTGGGCTTCGAACTCCGCCTGGCTGAGCTGCGCGCAAGCCCGTAGCAGCCGATCATTGGCCCAAGCATTGTTGTAAGCCATGCTCAGCAAGTGATGGGCCAGGGGGTCAGGTCTTGCGCTTTTCATGGTGTTGGTCTGATGCTTGTCGCTTGGATGAAACGCAGGCCCATCCTAGTTGAAGCTAGGGGTTTCGCTGCCGGCCTGCGGCATGGAAGATCCAGAGTTGCCGCCATGGGGGCGGTTTCAGGAGAACTGCACCATGGCCAGCAAAACAGCAGCAGCGTCAGCATCCGCACCGGCGCTTAAAGTTTCAACGGTGAAGCCCAAGGCTTTGTCACTGCACATCGGCTTGAACGCCGTCAGCCCCGCAGCCTACGGCGGCTGGGACGGCCCGCTCGCCGCTTGCGAGTTCGACGCCAATGACATGGCCGCGCTGGCCAAGTCCAAAGGCATCAAGTCGACCGTGCTGCTGACCAAAAAGGGCACGCGGGCGGCGGTGTTGTCGGCCCTGCGTGCGGCCGCCAAGGCCTTGAAATCGGGGGACTTTTTTCTGCTGACCTACTCGGGTCACGGTGGCCAGGTCGGCGACATCAATGGCGACGAGCCTGATAACCAAGACGAAACCTGGTGCCTTTTTGATGGTCAGTTGATCGACGACGAGCTTTACCTGGAGCTCAGCCGCTTTGCCGCCGGCGTGCGCGTGCTGGTCTTGTCGGACAGCTGTCACAGCGGCTCGGTGGTGCGGGACTTCCCGCCTCCACCGCCCCCGCCCGGTCAGCGGGTCAAGCTGATGCCGGCCGAAGTGGCGCGCCGGGTCTATGCCGAGCACAAGGATTTCTATGACCAGCTGCAGATCAATGTGCTGAGAGAAACCGCCAAGGCAACGATCGACCCCGATGCCGCCCTGGCCCTGGTCGGTGCGGCCTCGCATGCGGCGGCGCTGGTGGGTGTGTTCAAGCCGGCGGTGCTTTTGATCTCGGGATGCCAAGACAACCAGACTTCGATGGACGGCGCCCATAACGGCGCCTTCACCGGCCAGTTGCTGAAGATCTGGAACGGCGGCGCCTTCACCGGCAATTACGCCAGCTTCCATGCGCGCATACGCGCCGGCTTGCCGCCCACCCAGTCGCCCAATCTGTTTGTCTTGGGCAGCAGCGCAGCAACGGCGGCCTTTGTGGCGCAAAAGCCATTCACGGTTTGAGTCTGGAACAACAGTAGCAGGAGATCATCATGGCCGAGCGCAGCATCCAGATCAGGCTCAATGGCCGGGCGGCAGAGCAGCTGCGCTTGCCGGCCATGCTGACGCCGGCAGCCCGATCGGCCGATCGGCGTGATGACGTCTTCTTGCCGGATGGCTATCTGGAGCCGCTGAGCGCGTTTGATATGAGCCCGGCCGCGCGCAGCGTGGCTGGCGCTGCCGTGGTGCAGACCCATGTTGCGGCGGCCAACGAGGTGCTGGTGCTGGAGCTGGCCGATGGCAGCACGCTGATCACCAGCGCCGGGCGCCTGCGCGAGACGCTCTTGCTGACGCATCCTGAGCTGATTGCCGAGGACGGCGCCATCTTGCTGGAGGCCTTGCGTGCCCAAGGCGCGGCACCCGGCCGGGGCCTGGGTGAGGCGGTCGGCGGGCTGATCAGCAAGGTCTATTCCTTTGCAGTCGGGGCGGCGCCCGACGCCATCATTGATGCGGCACTGGGGGTTTTGAAGAACAAGGCCGAGCTGGGGGTGACTTGGGCCGGCACCAAGGCCTTGATGTGGGCGATCGAGAAACAGCTGTCGCAAGCGCCGGGCCTGTACCGCTGGGTTTCAGCGACGGGCAAGCCGCAAGACCTGGAGGACTGTGGTTTTGAGGCCAAACCGCCGGTCGGCCCGATGTTGGTCTTTGTGCATGGCACCGGCTCCAGCACCCTGGGCAGTTTTGGCGAGTTGCGCAGCGGCGACCGCGATTTGTGGGGGGCACTGCAGGCCAAGTTCAGCGGCGGCATCTATGGCTTTGAGCACAGAACTCTGTCGCAAAGCCCGATCGAAAACGCGATCGAGCTGGTCCGTGCGTTGCCCATAGGCGCACAAATCTGCCTGGTTTCCCATTCGCGCGGCGGCCTGGTGGCGGATCTGCTGTGCCTGGGGGACTTCGACGCCTTGATCGACGGCTATGCCTTTGCCTTTGAAGGCACGGGCGACGCAGATACCGAAGAAGCCGGGCGCGTGATCAAGGAGCTCAAAGACGCCCATGCCGAGCAGCGCCTGCAACTGCGCACGCTGGCCGGTCTGCTGCGCGAGCGCAAGATCAGCGTGCAGCGCTATGTGCGCGCCGCCTCGCCGGCCAGCGGCACCAAGTTGGCCAGCGGCAACTTCGATGTGTTTTTGTCCGGTCTGCTGACGCTGATCGGCACCGTCCCTTTTTTCTTCGGCAGCCCGCTTTATTCGGCGTTCAAGCGGGTGGTGATCGAGATTGCCAAAAACCGCAGCAACGCACATCTGGTGCCGGGCATCGAGGCGATGCTGCCGGACTCGCCTATGGCCAGGCTCTTGCACGACGCGCCGGTGCGGCCGGGCACGGCCATGTCCATCATCGCCGGCGACATCCAGGGCGGCAATATGCTGCTGCGCCTGGGCGTCATGTTGACCGACTTCTTGCTCTTCGATAACGACGACAACGACCTGGTCGTCAACACCACCTCCATGCTGGCCGGCATCGCGCCCAAGTCCGCCGCGCGGGTCTTGTTTGACCGGGGTGCCGATGTCTCGCACTTTCGCTATTTCGTCAATATCGACACCCGAAGTGCGCTGCGCGACTGGCTGTTGGTGGCCGAGCCCGAGGGTTTGAGCAGCTTCCGTGCCTTGCCCGACCCGGCTGACTATGAAGCGGCTCTGGCGGCCGCCGGCGCCAGCCGCAGCGCAGCGGCCCCTGACCGGCCGATTGTGGTCGTGCTGCCCGGCGTGATGGGCTCCCATTTGCAGGTCGAAGGCAAGGACCGGGTCTGGTTCGACCCGGGCGATATTGCCACCGGCGGCCTGGCCAAAATCGAATGGTCGCGCAGCGGGGTCGAAGCCGAGGAGTTGTTCGCGATGTTCTATGGCCGCGTCTGCAAACATCTGGCCGACAGTCATCGGGTCGAACCCTTCCCCTATGACTGGCGCCAACCGCTGGATGTGTTGGCCGAGCGCCTGGGCGAGTTTCTGGACCGCCTGATGCGTCAAACCCAGCAGCCTATCCGCCTGCTGGCCCACAGCATGGGCGGCCTGGTGGTGCGCGCTTGCATCTACAAGCGCCGCGCCGTGATGGACCAGTTGATGGCCCGCGACGGCGCCCGCCTGATCATGCTGGGCACACCGCATCAGGGCGCGCATTCGATGGTGGAGAACCTGATCGGCAAGGGCGACACCTTGCGCACCCTGGTGCGCCTGGATGTGACGCACGATATGCAGGAGGTGCTGGACATCATTGCCGGCTTCCGAGGTGCCTTGCAGTTGCTGCCCAAGCCCGGTTTTGTCGACACCTTCCAGGGTCAGCCGGATGGCGGCGCAACTTATGCCTACCAAGAAGCCGACACCTGGCTGAGCCTGAAGAACAAGGTGCGGGATTTTTGGTTTGGGGACCAACATGCGGGCACGCCCAAGCAAGAGGTGTTGACTTCGGCCAACTGGTTGTGGGCGCAGGACGGGCCCAATGCGCCGGCCTTGCCGGCTGCCTACGAGGCCAAGAGCATCTATATCTTTGGCCAGGCACCCAACACGCCCTGTGGTTTGCGTGAAGAAGGCACAGGCTCGAACGCGCGCTTGAAGATGGTCGGCACCACACGCGGCGACGGCACGGTGACCTGGGACTCCGGGCGTATCGGCGGCATTGGGCGCTTCTATCATTTGCCGGCAGCACATGGCGACCTGCTCTCGACCAGCGCCTACTTCACGGCCATGACGGAGTTACTGAACTCGGGCTCGACCTCGGCTCTGAGCAGCCAAGCCCCGAGCACCCGGGCGATCGAGCATGCGCAGCCGGTCAGTTATGACGCCGGCCCGCCCAGCGCCGAGGACCCGGACGCCTTGCTGCGCGGCCTGATGGGTGGCTCGTCCCGCAACCGCGTGCCGCCCCGCACGCAAAGGCGGCTGGAGGTGGCGGTCAAGGCGATGGATCTGCGTTTTGTGTCCGACCCCATCCTGGTCGGGCATTACGAGCGCGACCCGATTTCCGGCGCCGAGGCCTTGATCGACCGCGAGTTGTTGAACAAGGAGTTGAGCGAGCGCCACAGCCTGGGGCTGTATGCCGGCGCGCGCGGCACGGCCGCTGTGGTGCTGCGGGTGCGCGGCGATTTCGAGCGCCAACTGGGTGTCTTGAGCGGCGCGGTCGTCACCGGCCTCGGCTCATATGACCGCGCCCTGAGCCCGGCCGACCTGACCGAAGCGGTGCGAACCGGCGCTTTGCGCTACCTGTTGCAGATCATTGATGTGCTGGGCAAGGCGGACCGCGAGGTGCCCTTGGCCAGTTTGTTGCTGGGCTATAACTCCTCGGCCAATCTGACCGTGGCGGCTTCGGTGGAGGCCTTGGTGCGCGGCGTGATGGAGGCCAACACCCGCTTCTACGCCACCACCCGGCTGAACATCCGCATCGGCCGGCTCGACATCATCGAGCTCTACCTCGACACCGCCATCGGCGCCACCTACGCGCTGCGAAGCTTGAGCACGCAGCTGGCTGCCCAGGCCGAGAAGCAAGGCACGGCCTTGCTGTGTCAGGGTGAGTTGCAGCAAGGCGAGGGCTTCCGGCAACGCCTGTACGACGATGGCAACTCCAGCTATTGGCCGCGCTTGATCATCACCGACGCCGAGCGCAGCGAAGCCCAGAACGCGGCGGCGCACAGCGGTGGCGCCGCCCCGCTGGCCGACAAGCTGCGCTTTGTTTTCGTTGGCCAAAGAGCGCGCGCCGAGTCGGTCGCCTTGCAGCGTCAGCCCGGCTTGATCGAGCAGATGGTGGCGCAGCAGATCGCCAACCCCATCTGGAACGAAGACTTCGGTCGCATGTTGTTCCAGCTGATGGTGCCGCATGACTTCAAGGACGCTGCGCGCCAACTCGACCGGGTGGTGCTGGTCGTGGATGGCTACACCGCCAATCTGCCCTGGGAGCTGATGCTGGCCGATGACCCGGACCGGCCGTCGGAAGAGAAGCAGCCGCTGGCCTTGCGCACGGCGGTCGTGCGTCAGCTGGCCGCGCAGGTCTTCCGTGCCAGCGTGCATCAGGGCGTGGTGTGCCGCGCGCTGGTGATTGCCAACCCCTCGGTGGCCGGCTTCGCCAAGGGCTTCCCGCTGCTCAATGGGCAGCCAACTCAGGCGCCGCCCGATCTGCCCGGGGCACAGGCCGAGGGCGAAGCCTGCCTGAGCTTGCTGGGCAGCATGGGCTACGAGGTCGAGGGCGTCATTGGTGACTACAACAAGGCCAGCGACGTGCTGGCCAAGCTCTACGCCAAGCCTTGGCGCATCCTGCATGTGTCCGCCCATGGCGTCTTCGATCTGCCCCATGTCGATGGACGCAGCCGCAGCGGTGTGCTGCTGTCTGACGGTTTGCTGATCACCGCGGCCGAGATCATGGCGATGGAGACCGTGCCCGAGCTGGTGTTTCTGAATTGCTGCCATTTGGGCCAGGTGAACAATGAGAGCCAAGGACCCGGCAGCAACAAGCTGGCGGCCAGTGTGGCGCGTGAAATGATCGCCATCGGTGTGCGCTGCGTGGTCGTGGCCGGCTGGGCCGTCAATGACGAATCAGCGCGCCTGTTCGGCCAGGTCTTTTACGAGCAACTCTTGCTGCGCCGCCAGCCCTTTGGCGATGCGGTGTTCGCCGCCCGCAGGGAGACCTGGAGGGCCCACCCCCAGGACATCACCTGGGGCGCTTTCCAGGCCTACGGCGACCCGGTCTGGCTGGCCGAGCCTGCGGCCGAGAAGCTGGGCGGCGCCGGCACGGCAGGGCGTTATGTCTCACCGGACGAAATGCTTGACGAGTTGGCCAGCCTGCGCTCCGACCTGGCGCGCCGGGGCGACAGCCTGGGCTCGCGCGAACTGCAGGCCGAGGTCGAACATGTCGCTGAGTCGCTGGCGCGGCGCTGCCCGCCCGGCTGGCAGCAGAATCCGCAGCTGCAATATGCCTTGGGCAAAACCTGGTTTGATCTTGGCCAATGGGAGCGTGCGCGCGCGGCCTTTCTGAGCGCGGCGCAGGCGGTGGACCGCAGTGGCGGCGTGCCGATTTCTGACCTGGAAAAATTGGTCGATGTGGAGTCGAGGCTGGGTGAAGCGCGTGCGGTCGAGGCATTGCCAAAGGCCTTGAGCGGCGACGCGGCGGCCTTGCAGCAATTGCGGGCCGGCGAAGCCTTGATCGATCTGGCGCTGCGCCGCCTCGACGGGCTCGACGCCTTGGTGGCGGATGGCGATGACGACGACTCAAACGACGTCGCCGCCGGTTCATCAATGCACAGCGAGCGCACCGCCCTGCGTGGCGCGGCCTGGCAACGCAAGGCCAACTTGCAGGCCCGCCGTTTGCTCAGTGGCAAGCTGGATACGGCCGCTGCCGACGCTGCCGCCAAGGCCATGGCGAACTGCTTGCAGCAAGGCGTCGAGGCCTACCGGGCCGGTGAAGGCCAGCCCGGCTCAGACCATTTCAGCCCCTGCCATGCGCTCTACCGCTTGGCGCTGGATGCCTTGACCGATTGGCACAGCCCGGCGGAGAAGGACGCGGCGATCGAGCTGGCGCAGCAATGCCGCCGCACGGCCGCTCGCAACTTTGCCATCCAACCCAGCCCCTGGGACCTGCTGATCCAGCCCGAAGCCTTGCTGGTCGAACGCATGATAGACGGCAAGCTGGGCCAAGCCGCGGAGGAGGGGAGGCGCTGGTTTGAACAGTTAGCCGCCAGCTATGCCCAGGCGCTGGGCTGCGTGACGGTGCGGCCGCTGCAGTTGGAGGCGATTGTGGACCGGCTTGAGCGCCTGTCCCGTTTCGTCGATGCGCTGGCCATGGCCCAACATGATGACGCCGCCTTGAGCCGCAGCGCGAGCCAGCTGATCGCCCTGGCGCAAAGCATTCTGCCCAGCCATGCGGCGCGCACGGATAGGCCGGCCAAACCAAGGCCGCCCGGCCCGTCCGCGAAGAAAGCGCGCAAGCCCGGATGACTTGGAAAGCTCGCTACACTTTGCCGCACCAAGAACTTGTCCGTAAATAGCCGGGTCAGAGGATGGCGAGGCGATTTGAGCGCAGAGCAAGGCGCAGACCACAGCGATACCCGTAGGTATCGCGAGGATCTGCAACGCAGCTATGGGTTCAAATCGACCGTCAGCCGACCCCGGTTATTTACGGACAAGTTCTAAGGAAATCTGTCGCAGCGGCCTTGATTGACGCGACTTGTCTGCAGCTCACAGCGCCCGCCTGTGGTGAGATGCATCTGACTCATTGAATGAGACTCGCATGGATCTCGCCTATCTGCTGGATTGGGCCGCGTTGTTGCTGCGTTGGCTGCACCTGATTGTCGGCATTGCCTGGATCGGCGCTTCTTTCTACTTTGTCTGGCTGGACAATCACCTCGTCCAGCCGCAAGCACCGGAGCTGCGCGCCAAAGGCGTTGACGGGGAACTCTGGGCTGTCCACGGCGGGGGCTTTTACAACCCGCAGAAATACATGGTGGCGCCGCCCAATCTGCCCCAGCATCTGCACTGGTTCTACTGGGAGAGCTACTGGACCTGGATCAGCGGCTTTGCGCTGTTTGTGACGCTGTACCTGTTCAACGCCAACACCTATCTGATCGACCCGCGCGTGCAAGTCTGGAGCGCGCCGGCGGCTGTCGTGGCGGCACTGGGTTTTTTGCTCGCGGGGTGGCTGGTCTATGACCAAATTTGCCGCCGGCTCGGGCATAAGCCCGATGGCAGCATAGGCCATGATGGTCGGGTCTTGGGCCTGATCGCCGTCTTCATAGCCCTGGCGACTTGGGCTGCCTGCCAGCTGTTTGCCGGGCGCGCCGCCTTCCTGATCATCGGCGCCATGATGGCGACGATGATGAGCGCCAACGTGCTGGTCTGGATCATCCCCGGCCAGAAGCAGGTGATTGCCGAGATGCGCGCGGGCCGCCCGGTCGACCCGGTTTACGGCCAGCGCGGCAAGCAGCGCAGCGTACACAACACCTACTTCACGCTGCCGGTCTTGATTGCGATGCTCAGCAACCATTACGGCATGCTCTACAGCCACGCGCAGAACTGGCTGGTGTTGACGCTGTTGATGGCGGTAGGCGTGCTGGTGCGGACCTATTTCGTCAAGCGCCACAAGGGTGTCAATGCCTGGGGTTTGCTGGCTGGCGCGCTGGCGCTGCTGGCCGGGCTGATCATGTGGATGGCGCCCACGCGGGCGCCGCTCACGGTTGCGCAGGCCGCGCCGAGCTTTGGCGAGGTGCAGGCCGTCATCACGCAGCGCTGCGTGCTGTGCCACAACGCCGAGCTGGCGCAGAAGGGGGTGCAACTGCACACGCCCGCTTTGATCGCTCAGAACGCCCAGTTGCTCTATCAACAGGCGGTGGTGCAAAAGCTGATGCCGCTGAACAATGCAACCGCCATCACCGAGGCCGAGCGGGCCTTGCTGGGGCGCTGGTTCGAGGCCGGCGCCAAGGCGCAGTGAAGGGCTCGGCTGCAGCCGCCGCCAAGGGCTGGCGTGGCCGCCTCGCCGGCTGAATTGCCCAGCGGCCTGGCGAGCGAAAGAAGTTAGGTATTTGCGCTAGCCCCCCCGGAATCAGGGGTGTTGTGCTGTCATGTCGCGCAAATATACTGCGCCCGACCCAGCACTTGGCGGACCTGTTGAGTGGCAAATCATCGGGTCTCCACACTTACATTCAGACAGAGGGAAAGACAATGCAGAGCTTGAAGATGAAGACATTGAAAACGGCCGCGCTGCTGGGCGCCATGAGCTTGATGGGTGCGGCGCAAGCCACATCCGCGTTCGAAGGGCGCGCTGCCAACGGTGCGGTGGACCTCACCTGCACCGCGACGGGTGCAAGCAAGTGCGCAATGTTCTATAACGCCACGCTTGACCTGACGATCCTGAACGACTGGAATATCGGTACGGGCGTCTGGAGCGCCACGGCTGACGCAGGTTCGGCCCAGGCCCTGGCTGAAGCGGCAGGTGCTTCGCAGACCAACTTCAAAGGTTGGTCCTTGCCAACTGGCGGTAACCAACCAGCCGGCAGCGCTAACCAATTCCTATCCATTTGGAACGATGCAGGTGGGAGTTTTGACTACTTGTCGGCGCAATTTGACGGCGTGCAGCGCCAGCGCTACTGGTCCAGTTCGTTTGCCTTTTCAGGCTCCGCGTATATCTTCCATGCCGGTGGTGGCTGGTATAACCACGATGTCATGTACTCTAAGAATTACACACTGGCTGTGCGCACCGGAGATGTGGCCCTCGCTGTGCCGGAGCCACAAACTTACGCGCTGATGCTCGCCGGTCTCGGCCTGATGGGCTTTGCCGCTCGCCGCCGTAGCAGCAAGCAGCAGTAAGCCTTGGGCTTGCCCTGCGCATAAACAAAAAACCGGCTCAAGTGGCCGGTTTTTTTATGCGCAGCTGCGAAGTTCAATGGCTGCGAAGCGTCCATTCTCCCGGCCAGATAAGGAGCTACGCTGATTGACCGGGGGCCTGCGATGGCTCCGAGCAGTGAGCGGCATCGCAGCCGCAGAGCGGGCCTTGCTGGGGCGCTGGTTCGAGGCCGGCGCCAAGGCTCAGTGAAGGGCTCGGCTGCAGCCGCCGCCAAGGGCTGGCGTGGCCGCCTCGCCGGCTGAATGGCCGAGCGGCCTGGCGAGCGAAAGAAGTTATGTATTTGCACTAGCCCCCCCGAAATCAGGGGTGTTGTGCTGTCATGTCGCGCAAATATACTGCGCCCGACCCAGCACTTGGCGGACCTGTTGAGTGGCAAATCATCGGGTCTCCACACATAAATTCAGACAGAGGGAAGAACAATGCAGAGCTTGAAGATCAAGACATTGAAGATGGCCGCGCTGCTGGGCGCAGTGACCTTGATGGGCGCGGCGCAAGCAGCCGGGGTGCCGAACCAAGGCACCTGGGAAACCACGCTCAAACCACGCGACCTGGACGGCATTCTTGCCAATGGCCCGGAAGCCTTCTACGACACCGACCTCAACATCACCTGGTTGCGTGCCGGTAACACCTACGGCGCGATAAGCGGTGACGAGGCCCGCGCTTGGGCCAAACAGACCTTTTTCGGCCTGAAGGGCTGGCGCTTGCCAAATGCCGTGGACAAAGGTGGTAACGGCTGCGACTGGAGCAACAAAGGCGGCACCGATTGCGGCTACAACCCCGACAGCAGCGTCGCTACTGGCAGCGAAATGGCGCACCTGTTCTTTCAGAGCCTGGGGAACAAGAGCTACTACATCCCCGGCACAACGACAGTGCAAACGGGCTATGGCCTGACCAATACCGGCAATTTCCAGACTCTGTGGCAGCCCGGCGTCTACTGGGCCTTTCAAAAGGACTTTCCGGATATGGATGTGGCGTGGATCTTCGATACCGAATATGGCATGCAGCAATTTAAGGGCTTCGGAAAGAACGACCCTCTTCTTTATGCGCTGGCCGTGCGCGACGGAGATGTGACGGAAGCGGTGCCTGTACCGGAGCCACAAACCTACGCCCTGATGCTCGCCGGTCTCGGCCTGATGGGCTTTGCCGCTCGCCGCCGCAGCAGCAATAAGCAGTAAGCAGTAAGCAGTAAGCAGTAAGCAGCATGCAGCAGCAAGCGTTGGGCTTGCCCTGCGCATGAAAAAAAACCGGCTCAAGTGGCCGGTTTTTTACGCGCGACTGCGAAGTTCAATGGCTGCGAAGCGTCCTTTCCTGCCAGATACCGAGGTCCGCTGATTGACCGAGGTCCGCAGATGGCTCAGGGCGCCGAGCGGCATCACAGACGCAGAGCGGACCTTGCTGGGGCGCCGGTTTGAGGCCAGAGCCAAGGCGCAGTGAAGGGCTCGGCTTTTGCCGCCGCCAAGGGCTGGCGTGGCCGCCTCGCCGGCTGAATTGTCCAGCGGCCTGGCGAGCAAAGAGAGGCGAGGCATTTGCCCCAATACCCCCGAATTCGGGGATGGTTTGCGCTCTTGTCGCGCAAATATACTGCGCCCGACCCTGCACTTGGCGGACCTGTTGAGTGGCAAATCATCGGGTCGCCACACCTACATTCAGACAGAGGGAAGAACAATGCAGAGCTTGAAGATGAAGACACTGAAGACATTGAAAGCGGCCGCACTGTTGGGCGCCATGACCTTGGTGGGCGCTGTTCAGGCGGCCGGGGTGTCGGGCCAAGGCACATGGGAAACCACGCTCAAAGCGCGTGACCTGGACGGCATCACGGCCAACGGCCCGGAGGCCTACTACGACACGGCCTTGAACATCACCTGGTTCATCAACGCGGGCGGGGCTGCCCTTCCCTGGAGTCAGGCCAATGATTGGGCGGCCAACTACGTGATTCTCTATGGCATCACAGGTTGGCGCTTGCCGAAAATGGTTGATCTCGCCGAAGCGGGCTGTAATTTTGAATACAGTGGCTCCGATTGCGGTTACAACGTGAGCACGGCAAATGCCGAGTTGGCGCATATGTACTACGTGACGCTGGGCAACAAGGCCTCTGTGGCTCCGAATGGGTCTAACCAGGCCGGGGCTGGCTTGGTCAATACAGGGCCCTTCAACAATCTTTCGAAAGGTTATTACTGGTACGGCACTGGCTCCTATGACGCGGCGGATCCGACGGGTCAGGTTGTGGCTGAGCGAGCGTTTTTTTTCATAAATGAGCTCACCTTCACCTATGACGACGGCTACACGGAGCTGAAGGCGGGACAACAGGGCACAGTGGGTATAGGTCGTTCTGCTTTTGTCTGGCTTGTGCATGACGGCGATGTGACCGCTGCGGTGCCAGAGCCACAAAGCTACGCGCTGATGCTCGCCGGTCTCGGCCTGATGGGCTTTGCCGCTCGTCGCCGCAGCAGCAATAAGCAGCAGTAAGCAGTAAGCAGCATGCAGCAAGCCTTGGGCTTGTCCTGCGTATGAAAAAAACCGGCTCAAGTGGCCGGTTTTTTTATGCGCAGCGGCGTAGTTCAATGGCTGCGAAGCGTCCCTCATCCCGGCCAGATAACGAAGTACGCTGACGGACCTGCGGCCGGCGATGGCTCCGAGCAGTGAGCGGCATTTCAGCCTTGCCTTGTCTGGCCTGGCAGCGTTGTTTGGGCAGTTGGCGCCGATGTACCCTTGGCGGGTTTCGCCTTCTCGCCAACGAATGCCTGGCACTTTCAAGCGCACGCCGGTGAACACCAAAGTGAACACCAGGAACACCGGTTTTCGGGCCTCGCAAATTTTGTGAATATCCACAAGCATAACCCCTCGAATAAGTGGAGTTTTCGCTTTTTTCCGCAGCTACACTCCCGCCGGTTTCAGTGCTTGCTGGCCATGGGCCTGAAGCGTGCACTCGGTGCTTTGAGATCCAATTATTCAGGGAAAAGACTATGCGTAAATTGACGACGAAGACCTTCAAAACGGCCGCGCTGCTGGGCGCACTGGCCATGGTGAGCGCGGCGCAAGCCGCTGGCGTGCCGGGCCAAGGCACATGGGAAACCACGCTGCAAGCGCGCGACATCGACAAAGACGGCACGACCGATGCCTTCTATGACACCGAACTCAACATCACCTGGCTGCGTGCCGGCAGCACCGGCACCATGGACTGGGGCACGGCCAAAGCCTGGGCCGAAAACGGCAACTTCTTCGGCCTGAGCGGCTGGCGTCTGCCGACGACCCATGTCACCACGCCAGATGGCAGTTGTGATTACTCTTACACGGGTGGCACCAGCTGCGGCTACAACCCGCTGAGTGACAAAGTCAATGGCAGCGAGATGGCGCACCTCTTCTTTCAGAGCCTGGGGAACAAGAGCTACGTCGCGCCCGGCACAATTAACTATCAGCCAGGCTATGGCCTAAGCAATACCGGCGATTTCCAGAATCTGCAGTCCAAATTCTACTGGTCCGGTACGGAGTTCGCGTCGGAATCAGACTACGCGTGGTTCTTCCATACCAACGTCGGCCTACAGAGCGAACTCGCCAAGCACTTTAGTGAGTACGCGCTGGCTGTACGCGACGGAGATGTGACCGCTGCGGTGCCAGAACCACAAAGCTACGCGCTGATGCTCGCCGGTCTCGGCCTGATGGGCTTTGCCGCTCGCCGCCGTAACAGCAACAGCAACAAGCAGCAGTAAGCAGCAGCAAGCTTTGGGCTTGCCCTGCCCATGAAAGAAGGAACCGGCTCAAGTGGCCGGTTTTTTTGTGCGCAGCGGCGGAATTCAATCCCAGCGATTCATCCCTGCCAATTACCGATGTCGTGCAGTTGCTCAGGGCACTGTGTTGCCACGCAGTCAGTGCAGTGCCCCCGAGATGTCCCGGCTTGCGCTAAGCCGACCGTTTTGGTCAAGGTCGGCTTCCCAGCGATGTTGCGGTCTCACGTTCCCGGCAGGCAAGTTCCTGTCTTTCAGATGCGCAGTGGAGGCGGCAACAGGGTGGCCAAAGCGGCCCAATGCCCCCGCCTACGGCAGCATAAAAACAGCGCAAAGGGCCGGCCACATGCAGCCATCTTGGTGGTGAATCAGTCACCGTTGATCCATCAAGTTAGGGGGTGGCGGACCATTGGGTGCAGGCCTATCGTTTTTACGATAGCGAGAGACGCAAGCCCTGTGATACAACCCCGCGACCGTTTCAGGCAAGCGCGTACTCAGGTCGCATCGGGGAGAGGTCGCGCCATCAAAACATTCCGGTGCTGAAGGTAAAGGGAGAGATTTATGACCGTTTTTTCTCGTGCTCTAGCGGCTGTTGCGGCTTCGCTCTTGATCGCCCCGTTTGCAGCGGAGGCTGCACCACAGAATTACGCGATCCAGTTCACCGTCACGCAGGGGTCAATTGCGCCGACGGCAGGAAGCTTCACCTACGACGCCGGGGTTGGCTTCAGTGCTTTCACTGTCGTATGGAATGGAGTCACGGTTGATTTGACTGCGACATCGAACAAGCCGCAGCTCTATACAACAGCAGGCGGATATTTCTTGGGTACAGCGGCTGACTCTTTCGCTCTGTTGAGCAATACGCTGCCTCAGCCGCGAAGCTACACGAATTGGGCCGCCTACAACTTCAGCAGCGGTACCTTTTTTGGGTTCGCATCCGGGGCGGGAACGCCTGGCGTGAGCGAGTCTATGGTGTCCTTTCGAGAAGTACGGCCTGTGATTGGAGTGGATCCCACAAGCCAGGTTCAATCCGGGGCATTCACCATCACCGCAGTGCCAGAGCCACAAACCTATGCAATGCTCCTTGCTGGTCTTGGCCTCATGGGCTTGGTTGCTCGCCGCCGTAGCAGCAAGCAGCAGTAATCGATTGACTTAGGCCTACCGAAAAAACCGGCTCAAGTGGCCGGTTTTCTTATGCGCGGCGGCGGAGTTCAATGGCTGCGGAGCGTCCATTCTCCCGGCCAGATAACTAGCTACGTTGATTGACCGGGGGCCTGCGATGGCGCCGAGCAGTGAGCGGCATCGCAGCCGCAGAGCGGGCGCTGCTGGGGCGAGGCTTCAAGGCCGCCGCCCCCAAACCCCCTCAAAAGATCCGAAGGGGACGAAGCCTCAAAGCCTCAGCGTGCCCGCCGCCGGGCGACCACCGCCAGGGCGCCTAAACCCGCCAGCAGCATTGCGTAAGTCTCGGGCTCCGGCACCGGGGCGCTCACATCGCCTGTACGCACAGCTACGGCAGCGAAGTTACCGTTCTTGGAGAAACCGTACTGGAAGTCGCCTGTGGTGCCGAAGTTCCACGCGTTGGCCGTACCCGACCCATACCCGGTACTGGACCAGTAGTAAGACTGCACGTTTTTGAACGGCAGAGTGTTTGAAGTGAGATTGCCGCCGTAGGCGGTACGCAGCTCAATGTACTGATAAATGGTCGGTAATTCCCAGTCGCTGCTGCCGGCGAAGGTCAAGCCTTCGGCCCAAGATTTCTGCGTGGCCCAGCTATTGGAACCGTTGAGGTTCCAGTCCTTCAGCCAAATCAGGTGCTTATTGGGGTCATAGACGGTGCCGTCGCCGACATCGACCAATGGCTTTGGCACCGAGGCCTGTGCCGCGCTTGTCAAGGCCAACGCTCCCAGCAGGGCGGCGGTCACAAAAGTCTTCTTCTTCAAGCTCTGCATTGTTCTTCCCTCTGTCTGTATAAAAGTGTAATGACCCGATCATTTGCCACTCAACAGGTCCGCCAAGCGCTGGGTCGGGCGCAGTATATTTGCGCGACAAGAGCCCTCCCCATCCCCTATCTCGGGGGGGCGCTGATGTAAATCTCCACGTTTTTTTGCTCGCAAGGCCATTCGGAATTTCCGCTCGGGAGCCGCGGCAGTTTCTGCGTTTTGCCTTGTGCAGGCGCAAAGGAATCTGTAGCTGCGCCGAGCACGAAGCTGACTTCCAATCTCAGCGGAAGATCGGGGCAGTTCGGCTCGCAGCCATTCAAGCTGGTCAAGCGAGGTGCAGCGAGCCGAGTTCTTCAGAATTCCCCTTCTGCATGGGCGCGGCCTGGCAAATTTGAGCATCCGAGCGGACCCGAAGGGCCATGCGGCAGGGCCTGAGGCCGCACCAAGCAAGCATCGCTTGCGACGGCTGCCGAAGGATCAGACGCCTATCAGCGGTTGAGTGCCTTCTTATGCTCACTTTTCTTGGCGAAGGCAAGAAAAGTGAGGCGCCCGCCGGGGCGAAATCCAGGCATCGTGCGGGCAGAGCAAACTTAGCCCTAACAAACACCATCGGCGTCTATGCCCCTGGATAATGAAGCTCATGCGCGCCATCAATGGGTCTGAATCCCCCGCCGATCTTCTGCGACATCTCTTCGATGTTGCTGTGGCTCGCGCCTTGCCGGCCCAGATCTTGGCCGCTCATCTGCCGGCGCCGCCAACTGGACGCACCCTGGTGCTGGGTGCCGGTAAAGCAGGCGGCGCGATGGCGCAGGCGCTGGAAGCGGCCTGGCCTGTTGATGCGCCGCTGAACGGCCTCGTTATCACGCCCTATGGGCATTGCCCGCCGGACTACAGGCCGCGCCGAATCGAGTTGGTCGAGGCCGCTCACCCGGTGCCCGATGCTGCTGGTGCCGCAGCGGCCGCGCGCATCTTGGCCATGGCACAAGGTCTTACCCCCGACGATCTGGTCATTTGTTTGATCTCGGGCGGCGGCTCGGCGCTCTTGAGCCTGCCCGCGCCCGGCCTGAGCTTGGCCGACAAGCAGGCCATCAATCGCGCGCTGCTCAAAAGCGGCGCCAGCATCAGCGAGATGAATTGCGTGCGCAAGCATTTGTCGGCCATCAAGGGCGGGCGCTTGGGCGCGGCCTGTGCGCCGGCGCAAATGCTGACCCTGTTGATCAGCGATGTGCCCGGCGACGACCCGGCCGTTATTGCCTCTGGCCCGACGCTGGCGGATGCGACGACTTGTGGGCAAGCGCTGGCGATTTGCCAGCGCTATGGCATAGCCTTGCCGGCGGCGGCGCAGCAAGGCTTGAGCAGTGGCGCCTTCGAGACGCCCAAGCCGGGCGCGGCTTGCTTCGCGGGCCAGCAGATGCGTCTGATCGCCACGCCGCAGCAGAGTTTGCAGGCCGCAGCCGAGGCTGCCCGGGCGCTGGGTCTTGCGGCCTACATCCTCAGCGACGCCATAGAAGGCGAGTCGCGCGAGGTGGGCCGCGTGCATGCGGCGATCGCACGCGCCGTGGCGCGGCATGGCGAGCCTTTTGCCAAGCCTTGCGTGCTGCTGTCCGGCGGCGAAACGACAGTGGCTTTGCGAGGCAGCATGAGCGCTCCTGGCCAGGGCGGCCGCGCCAGCGAGTTCTTGCTTGGGGCAGCGATCGCCTTGGACGCCGAGCCCGGTGTTTACGCGCTAGCGGCCGATACCGACGGCATTGACGGCGTCGGTCCCAACGCGGGCGCCATGCTCACGCCGAGCAGCCTGGCCCGCGCAAGTGCGCTCGGTCTGCAGCCTCAGGCCGAGCTGGATGCCCACAACGCCGCCGGCTTCTTCGACGCGCTGGGGGACTTGGTCAACACCGGCCCGACCTTCACCAATGTGAATGATTTCAGGGCGCTGCTGATCCTGTGATTTGCGCTGGCGCAAGCCGCGGCCCCCGCGGATGGGTTTGTCAGGTGCCGTTTTGACTTTTCGCAAAGACAGAAATAGGGGCTTGCGACACATTGCGATCCATTCAGCGACTTTTCCGTCAGGCCCACCGTGGATACTGCCATCATTTCCCAGTCCGCTCGCCGCTTGCCGCGCAGTACCGGCAGCAGTGCCGCTTTGCTTGACAAGTTGCTCGGCCCACCTCGGCTCAGCGATGCCGAGTTGCATGCCTTGGCGCCTTTGTCCCAAACTCGCCAGCTGCAAACCGGTGCAGCGGTGTTCTCGCGGGGGCAGGCAGCCAGGTGCTTGGTCGCGGTGCTGGACGGGGCGGTCGGTCTTGGCTCGGCCGTCGAAGACCAGCCGTTTCAGCTGGAGCGATGTGTCCATGGGCCGGCTTGGCTGGACTTGAGCAGTGCTTGGCTGGGCTCGGGTCATGTGCAAGATGCGCGCGCCTTGCAGCCCTCGACCTTGCTTGAGCTTCCCTTGGACGGCATGCGCGTGCTGCTGGACCGCTTTCCGGACATGCGCGAGCGCCTGATGCTGGGCCTGGCTCAGACCGTGCAGAGCCTCACCGGCGCCACCCATGACTTGATGTCCAAGGACGCACAAAAGCGCTTGGTCACCTGGCTGCTGCAGCGCAGCCCGGTGCAGGGGGCCGATGTGGCGCTGAAGGAGCGCAAGCGCGAGTTGGCGGCGCAGTTGGCCATCACACCCGAGACCTTGTCCCGCCTGCTGCGCCAGCTGATGACGGCCGGCCTGATCGAGGTGAAGGGCTATTCGATCAAGCTCTTGAACTTGGCCGCCTTGCAAAACCTCGCGCATGGCTGAGGGCCGCGCCTTTTGGCGGTAAATTTCAGCGCTTTTCAGCTCTTCAATCTCAGCAAAAAAGCTCGGCCGCCGCTTAGACTGCGGGTAACGGGGCCCCGCTGTGGTGGCTCCGATGCTGCTCAGGTTGCTCAAACCTTGGGCCATCAGCTTGAGGAGACCAATGTGAGCGCTGCAGCCGAAAAGTTTTTCAAGAACAACAACGCCTTGCCCACCATGCCCGAGGTGGCCAGTCGTTTGATTCGCAGTTTCGACGATGAGAACATCAGCCTCGGCGCCATCGCCGATCTGATCGGCAAGGACTCCACCTTGTCGGCCAAGGTTTTGCGCTTGGCCAACTCGGCCCGCTACAGCCCCTCGCACCAGATCTCCAGCCTGAACGACGCCGCCGGCGCGCTCGGCCTGGACACCTTGCGCAATCTGTCTTTGGCGGCCTGTATTTCGGGCGCCTTCCCGGTCATCAAGGGCTTGGACCGCGCCTTGTTCTGGCGCCACAGCATCACCACGGCCGCCTACGCCCGCATCCTCAGCCAGATTCTGCGCGTCGACGCCGACACCAGCTATCTGGCTGGCCTGATGCTGCGCACGGGCCAGCTGATGATGGCAATGGAAGAGCCTGAGATGGTCGCCGACGTTGAGGCCCATGCGGCCGAGCCGGGCAGCCGCTTCTCGCTGGAAGAGCACCGTTTTGGCTGCACCCATGCCGATGTGACGGCCTCTTTGGCTTCGCACTGGCGCTTCCCGGCGACCATGGTCGAGGCCTTCAAGGATGCCAACACGCCGATGGAGATTCGACCCTTTTCGCTGATGGCTGCGGTCTTGCATCTGGCCGAAGTGCTGGCCGACGCCGCCGAGCATCACGACAACCCGGCGCAGGCGCTGCTGGTTGCCGTGCCCGACCTGGTCGAACATTTGCACCTGGATCTGGCCTTTTTGGAAGCCAAGATCACGGCCGCAGGCGATGTGGCCAGCGACGTGGAGCAACTGCTCCACTGAGGGCGGTTCAAGCGGCGGCTCAGGCCGCCAGTCTTCAAGGTCCGGTGTAGCGCGCCGCCACCCAGAGGCGTTGGCCGCTGCGGCGCTGCTCCAGGATATGGGCCAGCACACCGATGCCGCGCCCGGCCATCTGCAGGCTTAGCGCGGCGTTGGCCGGCGCGCCCAGTGCGCGCCGCAAGCTCACCAGCGCGAAGTCGATCGAGGGCTTCCAGCCGGTTAGGCGCTCCACGGCCGGGGCTATGCTTTGCGCCAATCCAGCTGAGTCGGCTCCGGGCATATGGCTGCATTCGGCCAGCAGCATGCGCGCGCGCGGGTCGCCCGCCGGATAGGACATATGGTTGAAGCCCGGCAGACCTGCGCCGCGGTCGAGCCGGCGCATCAGTGCAGCTTCCAGATCGGACGCGGCCGCCAATTCGTCCCACAAGGCCTCCACCTGTTCGCAGGAGCCGCCGTTGAAGTTGGCCGTTATATTGCACATCGCCGCGAGCAGCGCAGCGCCCAGGCTGGCGTTCACCGAGGCCAGGCAGCGGGCGGTGAAGCTGACCATATTCATTTCGTGATCGGCCACCAAGACAAGCGCGCGTCGCAAGAGCGGGTCCGCCGCAGCCGGCAACTGCCAAGCCTCGCGAAATTGGCAGTGCAGAGGCTGGTCTGAAGGCGGGCTGGCCAAAAAGCTGGCGATCAGTGCGCGCAGATGGGCGGCGCAGGCTTGCGCAAGAGCCGGCCCGTCGGGCAGCCAGGACGGACCATGCAAGTCCCCCAAGGCTGTGGCGAACAAGGCCAGGGTGCGGGTGTTGTGGCCGGCCGGCAAGGTGACGCACAGGCTGTGCCAAGGCGCGCACAGGGTCGGCGCAGGCCCGGCGAAGGGGTCAATCGCGGCGTCGAACTGCCACAGCAAACGTGCAATGTCTTCGGCGCTGGCCTGCTCGGCCAAATCCAAAGCCGACTGGCCGCGGTAGATCGGCTGGCCGTCGCGCGCACAGGACAGGGCCGTGTCCAGCACAGGCAAGCCTTCGCTGAGCGCGGCCATCGAATGTTGCTCACGCTGGCGCCCGCCTTCTTTGCGCCGCAACAGCCGTTCGATCTCAAAGCTTGAATAGCGTCGTACGCGTGGGTCGCTTGCGTCCGTCGTGGCGCTGAGCAGGCCGCGGCTGACATAGGCGTAGAGCGTGGCCTTGCTGATGCCCAAACGGGAGGCCGCCGCGCTGGAATCCAACAAGGTGTAGGTGCCACTCAGGGGCAGGTGGCCCAGCGATTGCGTCAATGAAGGCGGCAGAGCGCGGGCGACGGACTTGGTTTTGCGCATAGCTTGATTAACTTGATCAAGATTGATTTGTCTGGCGAGCCACAGTCTAATCGCGCTCCTGCACCCTGGGTGCTGAGATATTTTGAAAAGTGATGTCGTGGTGAATTCAATCCTTGGGCGGATGAAAAACGGGGTGTTGGGCGCATTGGCCGTGATTGGCGTAATGGGCATATCTGGCCTGCTGTGGCCAGCCTTGGCCGAGGCGCAAAGTGAGGCCGCTGTCGTGGCCACGCCGGCTCAGCCCGCGGTGCTCGCACCGGCTGCCACGCTGCAACGGGTCGAAGTGCAGGGCGATGGTGCGGCCAATGCGCTGAGTGCGCGGCGCGAGTCGGTGGGCGCCTTGCTGGTGGTGAACCGGGACGAGCTGCTGCGCCAGGGCGACACGCGCCTGAGCGACGCTTTGCGGCGCGTGCCCGGCATCAGCATCGTCAGCCAGGGCTCGCGCGGGCCGGAGATTCGCATGTCGGGCCTGGGCGGCGGTTACACGCAAATCTTGCTCAATGGCGAACCTGTGCCGCCGGGCTTCTCGCTCGAATCGATCTCACCCGAGGCGATCGAGCGCATCGAGGTCTCGCGCAGTGCCAGCGTCGAGCAAAGCAGCCAAGCCATTGCCGGCAGCATCAATATCGTCACCCGTGGCACGGCGCGGCAGGCGCAGCGGGATCTGAAACTGGGGCTGGGCTCGCAGTTGGAGCAGCCGACCCTGAGCGCTGACATGCAGCTGGGCGACCGTGATGGCGGATTCTCATGGGGCTTGGGGCTGGGCTTGGCCCATGAGCGGCAGCTTTGGCCGATGCTGCTGGATCAGCAGGCGCTCGACGCTCAAGGCGTGGTCGTGCAGGCCTACCGCACCGACAAGCGCGAATATGACCGCAGCAACAGGCTCACGCTCAGCCCTCGTGCGACCTGGACGCTGTCTCCGCAGCAGACCCTCAGCACCGATCATCTGCTGCGTCTGTCGCGCTCCAAAGGGGGCGCCATCGATGATCGTTACAGCTCGGTCGGCCTGCCGCCCGAGCAGGCGCACAACGATCTGGCACTGGACATCCGGGCACTGCAACTGCGCAGCCGGCTGAACTGGAGTTTGAGCGAGGCGGACGGCAGCAAATGGGAGTTGAAGCTGGGCTACACCCGCTTGCAGCGCGACTCCAACGCTCAGTATGAGGGTTATGACTTCAGCGGCCGCTGGATTCGCGACGCACAGGTCGACTCGCTGGCCGTTGATCAAGGCTGGAGCCTGGCCGGGCGCCACCGCCGTGCGCTGGCGGACCAGCATAGCCTGAGTACCGGCTGGGATGCCGAGGAGAACCGCCGCAGCGAAGACAGGCTGCAGCACGAGAACCCCTTGCCCGGCGGCCTGCCGGTGGAAAACCTGGACGAAATCTATGACGCCCGCATTCGCCGGCTGGCCTTTTTTGTGCAAGACGAGATCGACATCAGCAAGGCCTGGCAAGCCACGCTGGGCCTGCGCTGGGAGGCGCTGCAAACCATCAGCTCGGGCAATGTGTTCGAGACGGTCAACAAGCGCTCCAGCGTATTGAGCCCGGTGCTGCAAGTGCTGTGGCGAGTGCCCGCAAGCAAGGATCAGCTGCGCATGGGCCTGGCACGCAGCTACAAGGCACCCACGCCGCGCGAGCTGACCCCGCGTCGCTTTGTCGCCAATAACAACAGCCCCACCACGCCGGATCTGCAAGGCAACCCGGACCTGCTGCCTGAGCTGGCCTGGGGCTTGGATGCTGGCTGGACCCACCCCTTGAGCAAGTCGAGTCTGCTGAGTGTGAGCGGCTATCTCAAACGCATCGAGCAGGTGATCGTCAGCGAGTTGATCTATCAGAACGGCCATTGGGTCGAGCGCCGCGCCAATCAGGGGCAGGCCTGGGTGCAGGGTGTGGAGCTGGAAGGCAAGTTGAGCGTGCAGGAGCTGCTCGGCAGCGCGAGCCCGGCCGCGCCGGCTTTGGACTTGCGTGCCAACTTGGGCCTCAATCAATCTCGTGTGAAGGCGGTGCCGGGCCCCGATAACCGCCTGGCTCAGCAGACACCGCTGAGCCTGAACCTGGGCTTCGACCACCGCCCCGTGACGCTGCCCCTCGCCGGCATAGCGGGCGCGCTCAGCTGGGGCGGCAATCTGAACATCACGACCGGTGGCCTCAAGCGCCTGGCCGTCGACCGCTGGGCTGACAAATCGAGCAATGCGGCGCTGGACTTCTACGCGGCCTGGAAGCCCGAGAAACAGTCTCAGTGGCGTTTGAGTCTGAGCAATCTGCTGCATCCTGATCAGACCACCCAGCGCCGCGTGCTGGCCGAAGGCCTGGACCATAGGCTGGAGGAACGATTGCAAACCGGCGCCAATCTGCGCCTGCTGTGGGAGCGCAGCCTGTGAAGCTTGTCATTCGTGAAGTCGCAGCAGGCGACGTTCAATCGATCGCGTCCCTGCATGCGGCCAGCTGGCGATCAGCGTATCGGGGCATCATCAGCAATGCCTTCCTGGACGCCGACCTGTGCGCGAACCGCGCTGCGTTCTGGGCCCAAAGACTCGGCCCCGGCGCGAAGGATTCATTCGGCTTTCTTGCCATGCGGGGTGATGAGGCGGTCGGATTTGCCTTCGCTTTTCCCAATGCCGATCAAACCTGGGGAACCTTGCTGGACAACTTGCATGTCCTGCCTCGGCACAAAGGCCAAGGCATTGGCAGCGCCTTGCTGGCGGCCGTGGCCCAGCGCTGCAGCCAAGCTGTGCCGGCCGAGGGCGTCCACCTTTGGGTCTACGAAGTCAACCTGGCGGCGCAGCAGTTTTATGCCTCGCTGGGCGGTCAGCGCGGCGAGCGAAGAATGGTCGAGGTCAGAGGCGGCGGCACGGCCGCTGAATGGCGCTTCGCCTGGCCTTCAGCGGCTGCGCTGCTCGCCCAGGTCGGCCGTGCGCCCACTTGAGATGGCACGATAAAAAAGCCAAGGGTGGCAAGACCTGCCCCCCTTGGCTTTGACTCTATCGTGGGTCGCTTCAGGCTTGCTTGTCCGAGCGGCGATTGGCCTTGATGCGTGTGGCGCCCACCAAGCCCAGGCCCGCCAACAGCAGCAAGTAGCTGCTTGGTTCCGGCACGGCACCGGTGATCTGCAGACCGAATTCAATGCCGGGGCTGGCTTGGTAGCCGGCAAAACCACCGTCGGAAAACGCTGTTAGGCCGGGCATGGTCAGGCCGCCGGCGTTGGCGACAAAACTGCCGTCCGGCTCGGGTAGGCCGGGGATGACTTCCTTGGTGGCACCTTCCAGCGCCAACCAGTAGCTGCCGGCTGTCGGCAAGCTCCAGTTCAGCGCTGAACTTTTGTTCCAGCCATCGGTCGAGAACTCGACTGTGCTGGCCGCGATCAAGTCGCCCGGCAGATGAGCACTGCTGTCGGCGTACAAGGCCACGGTGAAATGCTCGCCGGCCTTGCCGCCGCTCAGATAGGCGGACAGGCCGTCAATATGCCAAGCGGCGCCGGCATTGAACTGCACAGCCAGGAAGTTGCTGGTGTCCAGCGCATAGCCGGGCTTGCTTGCGTCGGGGCTGCCGGTGTCGATCAGGCTGGCCGCATGGGCTGTGCCGAACAGTGCGAGCACGGCGGCGAGGGTGATTGTCTTGGTGAGCTTCATGTGTGCGTTCTGCTTCAGTCTCATTGCGCCAGCGTGACTTGCTTGAGCACCTGGGTGGGGCCGAAGGCGTCATTGAAGCCATAGGCAGTGATCTCGACCTTGCCGCTCTTGCGAACCAGGACATTGGCCCAGGAATAGGTGCGGTCGGTGGCCGGGTGGGCCGAAGCGTCACCGTTCTTCGAGTCAAAGGGCGAGCCGCCCGCGCCGACCAGCACCTGCCAGGCCGCGCCCTTGGGTTGCTGCATATTGAAGATGTGCTCGTGGCCGCAGAAGTAGGTGGCGCGGTTGTCTTCGATCACCTTCCAGAAGGCGTCACGGGCAGCGACGTTGACGTCCAGGCCGCCGGCCGGTGTGGCGGTGTTGGTAGCCGAGTAGTTGTAGGTGTAGGCCGGCTTGTGGCCGAAAGCAAAGAAATGCTTGGCGCCGCGCGTCTTGGCGGTGGCGAAGTCACTGGCCAACCAGGCGGCCGGGGCCTTGGCGTCGGCGCCGACCGGGTCGGTGTTGACGACGGCGAAGTGCGAGTCGCCTACATCGAAGCTGTAGGACAGCTGGCTCTGGTCGGTGCTGAGGCCATCGAATGCGCCGTTATTGCCAACGTTCACATGGCTGGCGTCCTGGCCGACGACGGCCTTGAAGCGGGCGCTGTCGATGATCAGGTCGCCCATATTGGCGCGCCAGGCATTTTCGTTCTCCACCTTGGCTTTCTTGCCGCAGGCCTTGCACTGAGTTTCGTGGTTACCAGGCACAGGCACGACATAGGTGCCGGTTTCCATCACAGGCGCCACCATGCCGCGCCAAAACGCATACTGGGTGTAGAACTTGACCAGGTCGCTGTTGAGGATGTCGCTGACATTGCTCGGTGCCACTGGCGCGCTGATGGCCGTGCCGCCCAGGTTGGAGGTGTAGCCGAAACCGGCCCAGCCGTAGCCGTGGATCATGTCGCCATTGAAGAACAGCAGGTTCGACTTTTGGGCCTGGATGCTGCGCAGAATGCGCGAAAAGGCCTTGCTGCTTTGCAGCCAGGTCTTGTCTTGGCCGGACAAGGGGCCAAGCGTGGGGTCAGCGGTGAGCGGGTCCTGACGCGAATCACCGACGGTGGCGAAGCTCAGGATGACCGGGTCCGCATCAGCGGCGATAGCCGCCGTAGAAGACAGGGCCAGCGCGCCCAGCAAAGCGGTGGAAGCCGCGCATGCGAGTGCATGCCGGCCGATGTTTTGGCTGATCAAAGTGAACATGAGGTCCCTCCAGGACTCTAGGTGAATGCAGGGCGCCCAAGGTGTCGGGCGCCTATCCGAACGACTGCGCGCAGCCTAGGGTCTGGAGGTGACAGTGGTGTGACGTGTGCTTCTTGCTCGGTTCAGTTCGCCACGTCGATCGCCCCGGCCGTGATGACGATGCTGTCAGCTGCGGCCGGCGTGGCGGCGATCGCCGGCACATGAGCGTCACTCAGCGGCACGCTGGCCGAGGCGCGGGCCTTGGCGCGCACCAGCTGCGAATCGGGCAGGGCCGCACCGGTCGTCAGCTTGGCCCACATCAGGTCCAGCGCACGCAGCGTGTAGACATGCAGCGGCACCAAGGTCTTGGGGTACATGCCGACCAGGGCGTCGAAGTGGTTGGCGTCGGTCACCTCGTAGTAGCGCAAGCCGCTGTTGGCGTCGGCGCGTTTGTTCAGCGCGGCATAAGGGCGCGAGTTGTGGTTGACCGGGATCAGTGCGTCCGAGCGGCCATGCACGATCACGACCGGCTTGCCGCGCAGGTCACCGCTGACGCGCACCTCGCTCAGCCCCGTTTTGACGCGCGCCGCCAAGGCTTGTTCGGCCGCGCTGTAGGGGCTGCTTCCCACCGCCGCGCCTGTCGCCAGGCGGCGCAAGCAGGTGGCGCCGTCGAGATAGAAATCCGGCTTGCCACTGCTGGGCGAGGCAGCCAGCAAGAACAAGGCAGGCCCGCCGACCGAGCCATCCGCAATGATGTTGAAAGCGCCGCCCAGAAAGCCCAATCCGCCGCCGGTCGCCCAGCCGGTCTTGAAGGCCTCGGCCGCGGGAGCCACTGGCGTTTGGTAAGCGGCGTCAATGCCGGCCACGCTATAGCCGCAGACGCTTTCCGTCACCGAGGCGCGGGCGAAGGCATTGGCATAGGTGTGTGCCACCAACTCGGTGAACTCGAAGCCGTAGTGGCTGTCATGCAGCAGGTCGGACTCGGCCTCCCAGCCATAGGCGTGCAGCTTGGCCAAGGCGTCGGCCGACTGTTCGGCCAGGCTGCTGCCGCTGACCAGCCCTTGCGCCGCCAGCGAAGCGCAGCGGTTGGCCGCGAAGGGTGCGATCACAAAAGCGCTGCTCGGCGCCAGCGCGGCCGACTGGGTCGCGCAGGCCTGGTAGAGGCCGGCCATGGTGATGTAGTCAAACAGCGGCTTGGCCGAGGTCGGCACGCTGACGCCGCCCCGCTTGACGGTGAGGCCCGCGTTCTCGGGGAGATTGAGCTGGGGCTCGCCGGCCACCACGCCGCGAATCAGGCCCTCGCTGTCTTGTTCGGCGGCGCGCAGCACGGCTGCGCCGCCATTGGAGATGCTGGAGGCGATCACCAAGGTGTTGAGGGGCGAAAGGCTGGCGGCCGGGAACTGCTTGTTCAGAACATAGAGCGCCACCTTGATCGATTGCAAGGTGTATTTGCCCCAGTCTTTCTCGGGGTTTTGCTTGCCATGCGCATGCTTGAGGGCCATGCGGTTCGGATTGGCGGCGCGGAACTTGGTCAAATCGTCGCCGAGTAAATTGGCATTGAATGTCAGGTCTTTGCGCGTGCCGGCCGTGGCCACCGCGCCGTCGAAAGCAAAGCTGTTGTCGCGGTCCAGGTCATGGATGCCGACACCGCCGCCTTTGTCCGTTAGCGCCACCGCGCAGCCCTTGTTGAGCGCCCACTCGCCGATGGTGCCCAGCTCGCCATAGACTGGCCGTGAGCCACTCGACGGCACCGCCACCACGCAGGCCTTGGCCGGGTCGAAATTGCTCGGCACCGTCACCACCATGGTGACGTTTTGCTTGCCGCTGCCGTCGTCGGACACCGCCACATACTCGCTGCCCTTGTTGCCTGCCGCCGAGATGCGGCCGTAATAGCTGCCGAAGCCGCCCGCCGCCGTCACGTCGAGCAGGCCGGTGTAGCTGGTTTGTATGGCCAAGGTGCGCAAATCCGCCGGGCTGGGGCTGGCAGGCAGTTTGTAGCTCAGCAGCTCGGTCAGCGAGGCCGCCTTGCCGGTCAGCAGGCCGTTGCTGCTGCCGTCGTAGTCGGTGCGAAGCGGCTCGGCACTCAGGAAGTCGGGCTTGAGCTTGAAGGGCGCTGCCGGGTCAACCGGCAGGGGTGGCGGGTTGTCGTCCCCGCTGCCGCAGGCTGTCAGCAGCAAAGGAAAGGCGAGTGCGATCAAGGCCACGATGGGCAATTGTCGGTGTTTGAACATGCTTGTCTCCGTTATTGTTGAACGAGGGTCTGAATGCCCTCGACTCCACAATCACGATAGACGCAGCGACCGCGCCACTCAATCACGCAAATGCGTGACAGCTCAGCCCCTCATTGCTCCATCAGGCGCTGAGCCAGCGCCGCCTTGTCATGCACTTGCAGCTTGGCGTAGGCTCGGGTGATTTGGGTGCGCACCGTGTTGGGCGCGACACCCAGTTCGCGGGCGATCTCTTTGCTGCTCAGGCCGGCGGCATAGCGCCGGGCCACGGCGCTTTCACCCGGTGTCAGCGCCGCCAGTGTGTCGACCGGCTTGGCCGAGCAAACCCACAAATGCTCTTGGCGCCTGGCGCTGACCTCGACCTGCTGGCCTCGAAAGCTGACGCCGCGTTTGAGTGCATCCAGCAAGGGAAGCGGCAACTGACGGCTGCCCATATCGGCCCATTGCAGGCGCAAGAGCGTCAAGAACTGCGGGTCGGCGGTCTCTATGCCGCCCTGCGCGTTGACCAGGGCCGAAGCGCGCTGCGCCCGCGCGCTGTCTTGTCGGTCGAGCAGGGCATTGCGGTGAATGACGATGGCGCGCGACAAATGGGCCCAGGTGGCGTGCAGGTAGTCGGCGTCTTCGGCCCCAAAGCCGCTGTCGCTGCTGCGGTAGAGCACCAGCCAACGTCCGGGTAGGCCAGCGACGGGCCGGTCTCCGAACAGCAGCAAATGGCGCAGGTCAAAGGCCTTGCTGAAGTCAGCCATTGCGCCTGTCGCCTGCTGGCGGCCACCGTACTGGGCTTGGCAGTCGACCGCAAGGGGCTGGCTCAGGCCGCGCAAGAACTGGCCGGTGACCGGGTCTTCGGCAGCGACCGCGCCATAGGCTTGCAGAATTTTTTCATCGCGCTGGTGCACATGGGCTTGGGTGATTTGCAAAGGCCCTTGCGGCGCGGGCCCGGATTCCCCCAGCCCCAAGACCGCGCCGTCAAAGCCGACCGAGCGCCCCAGCAGGCGCAGCGCCGCCCCAGGGAACTCCTGGAAACTTGCTTGTTCGGCCAAGCTGTACAGCTCGACCATGGCGCGGGAAAAGGCGTGCATGGCGTGATGATCGCATGGGCGGGCTCGGGCCCCAACTGTTTCTTCCGACGGTTTTGGTTTGAAATGGTTCAGAATATTTGTTCTAGAACATTTATACTGAATGAATGCCGCAATCCAGCATTCCCCATCCCACCGCCGCCGAGCTCGATCTATTGCGTGTGCTCTGGCGCATCGGCCCCGCCGACGCCAAGCAAGTGCACGAAGCTTTGCTGAGCGATCGCCCCGAGGCCACATATGCCACCGTCTTGCGGCAACTGCAGCTGATGCATGCCAAGGGACTGCTGAACAGGGATGAAAGCAGGCGGCCGCAGCTTTATGCGCCGGCCCAAAAGCAAGACAAGCTGCAGACCCATTTGCTCAAGGACCTGATCGCCAAGGCCTTTGCCGGCTCGGGCAAGGCGCTGGTGCTGGCGGCTTTGAAGGGCCATGTCAGCGCGCAGGAGCGGGCCGATATTCAGAAGCTGCTGGATAGCCAGGGTGAGGGCAAATGAGTTCGACCTTGCTGCAGTCCTGGGTGCCGGCCATCGGTTGGGCTTTGTTGAATTTTGTCTGGCAAGGCCTGGTCGTCGGCGCGCTGGCTTGGGTCGCGCTCGGCTATTTGCGTCAGGCCGGCCCGCGTTGGCGCTATGCGGTCTGTGCTTGGTCGCTGTTGATTTGCCTGTGTCTTCCGCTGGCTCATCTCGTGTGGATGCTGAGCGGCGAAGCGGGCAGCAGGCTGCCGTCGCAGCTGACAGCGCTGCCCGCGTGGCTGCAGGCTGTGGCCGCGCAGTTGCCGGCCCTGGTCACGGCCTGGGGTTTGGGCGTTATGCTGATGGCGCTGCGCCTGGGTGCCGGCTTGGCCTGGCTGGGCACGCTGCGCCGCCGCGCCGGCCCGGCCCCGCAGGCCTGGCAGCAGCGCATGGACTCTTTGGCGAAGCGCCTGAACCTGGGCCGCAAGGTCACGCTGGGGCTCTTGCCCGAGCTGAGCAGCCCCATCACCTTGGGGCTGCTGCGACCCTTGGTGCTGCTGCCCACCGCCTTGCTCAGCGGCATGCCGCCCGCCTTGCTGGAGGCCTTGCTCGCGCATGAGTTGGCCCATGTGCGGCGCTGGGACTACCTCGCCAATTTGCTGCAAAGCCTGGTCGAGTCGCTGCTCTTCTTTCACCCGGTGGTGTGGTGGTTGTCTGGCCAGATGCGCGATGCGCGCGAAGAAGTGGCTGACGAGTTGGCCGCCCAGGCGCTGGATGATCCGCGCCGTTTGGCCAAGGCCCTGCAAGCCTTGTCACTGCAGCAAGCTGCTTTGACACCGCCGCTGGCCATAGCCGCCAACGGCGGCAAATTGCTGCAACGCTTGGAGCGATTGCTAGCGCCTCAGGCCCAAAGTGCCGGCTGGAAAATGGCCTTGCCCGCTTTGCTGGTGGCCGCCAGCAGCCTCTGGATGCAGACGCAGCCGCGCTTGGGTGCCGGCGGCCAGGCAAGCGAAATTGCCGGGCTTGCCGCTACGAACCAGCGTGCGCGCCTGCCCAGCATGCCCCAGTTGCTGCAACTGCCGGTCAATGCCCGTCATATGCTGCTGCTGGACGAGAGCAGCGGCGCGGTTCTGATGAGCAAGGACGCCGACACGGCGGTGCCGATTGCCTCCATCACCAAGCTGATGACGGCGATGGTGGCGCTGGACGCTAGGCCAGACCTCGATGAGCCATTGCGAATTGAAGCCGGTGACTTGAACCCGAGCAGGCCCAGCGCCGCGCATCTGCCGATAGGCGCGAGCATCAGCCGGCTCAGCGCGCTCAAGCTGACGCTGATGCCCTCGGACAACCGCGCCGCCGCCGCGCTGGCGCGCAACTATGCGGGCGGCACGCCCGCCTTTGTGCGGGCCATGCAGGCCAAGGCGCAAAGCCTGGGCCTGACGCAGACCCGCTTTGTCGACCCGGCCGGCATCTTGCCCGGCAATGTCTCCAGCGCCACCGAGGTCGCCAAGATTGCCGCGGCCGCCTCGCATTACCCTGAGATTGCACGCATCAGCAGCGAGCAAAGCGCGCGCGTGGGCGTCGATGGCCGTGCGCGCGCGGTGCGCAACACCAACCCGCTGGTGAGCGAGGAGGGCTGGGACATCCAGCTGTCCAAGACCGGCTACACCAGCGCTGCCGGCAGTTGCCTGACCATGCGCTTCAAGAGTGGCGGCCAACAGTTCACCGTCGTGCTGCTGGACGCCGATGACTCGGCCGAACGCATGCGGGACGCCGGCCGCATTCGCGCCAATATTGCCATGCTGCACAGCAGCTAGCGCTCCCGCGCCGGAGCCGGCCCGGTCAAAAAACTCACTAGGAAACTCTCGCTATGCAACGTCGCAACTTTCTGTGCGCGGGCGCAGCCACGCTCGCCTCTTTACCTGCCAGCCAAGCCATGGCCGACGAACTTGGCAACTTTGCACCGCCGCGCCAGCTCGCAGCGGTGCGCGCCAAGGCCGATCGCATCATCGACATCAATGTCTGCCGCCGGCCTTTTCGCGCCCAAGGGCCGCGCATTGAGTCCGAGCAGCGCTACGGCAAGACCATCGTTCACCATTACGGCCATGGCGGCGCCGGCTGGTCGCTGTCCTGGGGCTCGGCCCAGCTGGCCCTGCCGCTGATCCGCGCCAGCGGGCCTAAGCAGATTGCGGTGATTGGTTGCGGCGCCATTGGCCTCACGACCGCCCGCGTCGCGCAAATGAACGGAATGAAGGTGCGCATCTACTGCAAGGAGCGCCCGCCCGAAGTGGCGTCTTCCAAGGCCACCGGCATGTGGTCGCCGGACTCGCGCATCTGCAGCAGCGAGCACGCGACGCCGGCCTGGACTCAAGCCTGGGAGCAGATGGCGCGCAGCTCCTTCAAGACCTACCAAAGCATGCTCGGCCTGGCCGATCAGCCGGTCGAGTGGCGTGACGGCTATTTCTTGTCGGACATTCCCTTCGATCAGCCCTTGCCCGATTCCGCGCATGGCGGCGAGGACGACGAGCCCGACTACCCCGATCTGATGGCGCAGCTGGACGATCTCCGGCCCAGGTCGATGCTCTTGAAGCCCGGCTCGCACCCGTTTCGCGTCGCTCATGCCAAGCGCTTCACGCAGATGAGCTTCAATATCTCCAGCTATCAGCGACTCTTGATGGATGACTTTTTGCGCGCCGGCGGCGAGATCGTGCAGCAGGAGTTTGAGCATCCACGCCAGTTCGGCAACTTGCGTGAGCGCACCGTCGTCAACTGCACCGGCTATGGCGCGCGCGCCTTGCTGGGGGACACCTCCATCATCCCAGTGCGCGGCCAGACCGCCCGCCTGGTGCCGCAAATCGAGGTGGATTACGCGCTGATCTACCGAGGCCACAACTTGTTCATGTTGCCGCGCCGCGACGGCGTGCTGGTGCAGGCGCAAGGCGAACACGACTTCGGCAATGAGGACACCCGCATCGACCGGGCGCTGTCGGTCGCTGCAGTGGAGCGGCTCGCAAGCTTGTTCGCCTGATGACTCTCGTGCAAAAGTTGTTGACCTTCGCGCTGGTCTGTTCATGCCTGCTGCCTGCCGGTACCAAGGCCGCCGAGCCCCCCGCAAAGCTTGTAGCCATCGTCGATGCTGCAATTCTTCCCTTGATGGCTCAGCATGACGTGCCCGGTATGGCGGTCGCGATCACGCTCAACGGCGAAGCCAGCTTCTACAACTACGGCCTGGCGTCCCGGGCGGCCCACAAGCCCGTCAACGAGCACACCTTGTTCGAGCTGGGCTCCATCAGCAAGACCTTCACCGCCACGCTCGCTTCATACGCACAAGTGCAGGGCAAGCTGTCATTGAACGACCATCCCGGCCGCTATATGCCTGAACTCAAGGGTCGGGCGATCGACCGCGCCGCCTTGATCCATCTGGCGACCTACACCGCCGGTGGCCTGCCGCTGCAGTTTCCGGATGAAGTCGAGCCGAAGGGCATGATCGCGTATTTCCAGCAATGGCGGCCGAGCGCTGCGCCGGGCACAAGGCGCGAATACTCCAATCCAAGTATTGGCGTGTTGGGTCATGTCACCGCCTTGGCCTTGAACAGCAGTTTTGTCGAGGCGATGCAAACCCAGCTGTTCCCGCAGCTAGGCCTACATGACAGTTACCTCCAGGTGCCGGACGCACAGATGGAACGATATGCCTGGGGCCATAGCAAGGCCAATGCCGAGATCCGCGTGAGCCCAGGCGTCTTCGCCGAACAAGCGTATGGCGTCAAGTCGACAGCCGCCGAGATGATTCGTTATGTGCAAGCCCAGATGGATCCGCAGCTTTTGAGCGTGACCATGCAGCGCGCGATCGCGGGCACGCAGCTTGGCTACTTCAAGGTCGGTGAGATGGTGCAAGGGCTGGGCTGGGAGCAGTACCCTTTCCCCATCACGCTGGATCGTTTGCTGGCCGGCAATTCCGAGGACATGATTTTTGAGTCCAATCCAGCCAAACGCCTCTCGCCGGCGCAAATGCATGCCCAATCGAGCCGGCCGACCTTGTTCAACAAGACCGGCTCAACTGGGGGATTCGGCAGCTATGTCTTGTTTGTGCCCGAGCTGAAAATTGGCATCGTGATGCTGGCGAACAAGAACGTGGAGATCCCAGCGCGCATCGCGGCGGCGCATGCGATCCTGAGCCAATTAGCGCAACTCTCTACACAGTCCCAACAGCCCGCACAGCCTGCAAGGCCGACAACACCGCCTCGGCCGTAGCCGGTGCCATCAACAGCGGGTCGCAGCCGACTGGTCCGGCCGATGCGACTGCATCCTTGATCGCCAGCAGCACCGAGAAGGGCAAGAGCAGCGGCGGCTCGCCGACCGCCTTGGATCGGTGAATGCTGTCAATCGCATTGGCTTGATCGAAAAGGCTGACCCGAAAATCGGGCGGGCTGTCGTTGGCGGTCGGGATCTTGTAGGTGCTGGGCGCGTGGGTCAGCAGGGCGCCGGTCTGCGGATGCCAGCGCAGTTCTTCGGTCGTCAGCCAACCCATGCCCTGCACAAACGCACCTTCGATCTGGCCAATGTCCAAGGCTGGGTTCAAGGACTTGCCGACATCGTGCAACACATCGGCGCGGGTGACGCGGCTCTCGCCGCTCAGCGTGTCGACCAGGACCTCGGCCACCGCCGCCCCGTAGGCAAAGTAGTAGAAGGGCTTGCCCCGCAGATTGGCGCGGTCCCAATGCAGACCCGGCGTGGTGTAAAAACCATCTGCCCAAAGCTGGATGCGCTGCATATAGGCTTTGTGCACGAGCTCCGCGAAACTCAGGGACTGTTCGCCCGCGCTGACCCGCCCACCGCCGAACAGCACTTTTTCCGGCGTGCAGCCGAACAGCTGCGCCGCCAACGAGCTCAGCCTTTGCTTGATCTTGCGCGCCGCATCCTGCGCCGCCTTGCCATTCAGATCGCTGCCGGTAGACGCGGCCGTGGCCGAGGTGTTGGCGATCTTTTGTGTGTCGGTGGCGCTGCAGCGCACGCTGCTCAGTGGCAGCCCCAACTCATGCGCCACCACCTGCGCGACCTTGGTGTTCAGGCCTTGGCCCATCTCGGTGCCGCCGTGGTTAACCAAGACCGAGCCATCGGTATAGACATGCACCAAGGCGCCGGCCTGGTTCAGATGCACGACGTTGAAGCTGATGCCGAATTTCAGCGGCGTCAGCGCCAGGCCTTTCTTCAACACCAGGCTGTGCCTGTTGTAAACGGCGATGGCCTCGCGGCGGGTTTGGTAGTCGCTGTTGTCGACCAGCCGGTTGATCAGTGCGGCGAGGATGTTGTCCTCGACCTGCTGGCCATAGGGCGTGATGTTGCGCTCGCCAGAATCACTGTAAAGATTGCGTTGGCGCACCAGCAGCGGGTCCAGCCCCAGCCGGCGGGCGACCGAATCCAGAATCATCTCGATGGCCAGCGCGCCCTGCGGCCCGCCAAAACCGCGAAAGGCGGTGTTGCTCTGCGTGTTGGTGCGGGCGCAAAAGCCGTGCAGGGCGACATGCGGCAGGAAGTAAGCGTTGTCGAAATGGCAGAGCGCGCGCGCCATCACCGGCGCCGACAGATCGGCCGAATGGCCGCAGTTGGAGATCAAATCGACCTCGGCACCGAGGATCATGCCGGTCTCGTCAAACCCCACATCCCAGCGGTAATCAAAACCATGGCGGCGCCCGGTGATCATGAAGTCGTCATCCCGGTCCAGGCGCAGCTTGACCGGCCGGCGCAGCTTCGCTGCAGCAATGGCCGCCACGCAGGCGAATAGCGCCGACTGCGACTCCTTGCCGCCAAACCCCCCGCCCATGCGCCGGCATTGCACCTGCACCTGATGCGCCGCATAGCCCAAGGCATGGGCGACCAGTTGCTGCATCTCGCTGGGATGCTGGGTCGAGCAGCACAACAGCATCGCTTGCTGCTCCTGCGGCAATGCATAGCTGATCTGGCCTTCCAGATAGAACTGCTCCTGCCCGCCGACCGACCATGAGCCGCTGAGCCGCTGCGGCGCCGTGGCCAACGCCGAGGCCGCATCACCCCGGCTCAGGTGCATGGGCGGCAACACATACTGGCCCAACTCATGCGCGGCCTTCGCGTTCAGCACGGCGGGCAGCGCCTCGAAGCGAATCGCCGTCTTGGCCAGCGCGGCGGCGCGGCGCGCGAGGTCGCGGCTGCTGGCGATGACGGCAAACACCGGCTGGCCCAGGTAACTGAGTACGTCCGCGGCGAGGATGGGGTCGTCATGCAGCAGCGGGCCGCAGTTATTGCTGCCGGGAATGTCGGCGGCGGTCAGCACCGCGAGCACGCCGGGCTGGGCGCGCAGCAGATCCAAGTCAATCGACAAGAGCCTGCCATGCGCGACCGGCGACAAGCCGAGTGCCGCGTGCAGCGTGCCCGCCGGCTCGGCGATGTCGTCGGTGTAGATCGCCTCGCCCGACACATGCAGCGCCGCCGATTCGTGGGGGCGGCTGACACCCACTTGATCATGGGCGCTCATGCAGCGCTCCCGGTGGCCTTGTTGAAGCTCACAGCCTGCCAGACGCTCAGCTCGGCGGCGGTCAAGGGCGCCTCGCTTCGTGTTTCCAGCCAGCAGCGGCGCAAGAGGTTTTGCGCGACCTGCATCCGGTAAGCGCTGCTGGCGCGGGCATCGCTCAGGGGCGTGAAGTCTTGCGTCAGGGCGCTTTGGGCGGCCTGCATGCTCGCTTCCGTCCAGGGGCGCCCCAGCAATGCAGCCTCGGCCTGCGCCGCCCGTTTGACCACGGCCGCCATGCCGCCGAACACCAGCCGCGCCTCCGTGATCAAGTCACCGTCCAGCCGGATGGCCAGCACCGCGCAGACGGCCGAGATATCGCTGTCATAGCGCTTGGCGATCTTGTAGGCCCGCAGTCGCCAATCGGCGCTGGGCAGCGGCAGGTGCATGGCCTCGATGAACTCACCGGGCTGCAAATCTTTTTGCATATAGCCGAGGTAAAAGTCTTCTAGCTTGAGGCGCCGCTGCTGTGCGCCACGGCGCAGCAGCAAGTCGGCGCCGAGTGCGATCAAGGCCGGCGCGCCGTCGCCTATCGGTGAGCCGTTGGCGATATTGCCGCCCAGCGTGCCGGCGTGGCGCACCGGCGGCGATGCAAAGCGCAGCCATAGCTCGCGCAAGCTGGGCGCGGCGGCAGTCAAGGCGGCCCAGGCGTCTTCCAGCGAAGCGCCGGCGCCTATCCACAGCCCGGCTTGGCCTTGAAAGGGCTCCGCCCGAATCTGGCGTAACTCATCCACCGCGCCGAGGTAGATCAGGTCGCCCAGATCGCGGAACTGCTTGTTGACCCATAAGCCGATGTCGGTGGAGCCGGCCAGCAGGCGGGCCGCCGGCTTGCTCTCGACCAAGGCGGCCAGCGCGGCCACGCTGCGCGGCGCATCGAAACTGTCAATGCGCTGCCCGAAGGCGGGGTGGGGCGCTTCATGGTGCAGCGCGGCGCCCTCAATCTCCATGTTTGCCTGCATGTCTGCCTGCATTTGCTGCAGGGCGGCCTGGGCCGACTTCAGATCGAGGCGCTGGCCCGGCAGCTCAAACATCTTTTCTCCCGCATCCAGAATCGGCCGATAGCCGGTGCAGCGGCACAAATTGCCGGCCAGATCGTCGGCCAGTTGCTGGCGCGTTGGGCGGCTGCCGGCCTCGCTGTGTTTTTCATAGCAGGCTTGCAGCGTCATCGCAAAGCCGGGGGTGCAAAAGCCACATTGCGAGCCATGGCAGTCGACCAAGGCTTGCTGCACCGGGTTCAGCGAGGTGGAAGGCGAACCCAGGTCTTCCACCGTCAGCAGCGCCTGGCCGTCCAGTGTGGGCAAAAATTGGGTGCAGGCGTTGACGTTGCGCAGCTCTAGCCGGCCCTGCCGCATCTCGCCCACCAGCACCGTGCAAGCACCGCAGTCGCCCTCGGCGCAGCCTTCCTTGCTGCCCAGGTAAGCGTGTTCGCGCAGGTATTGCAGCACGGTGGTCGTGACCGGCAAGCCTTGCACGGACTGGATCTGTCCTCGGTGGAAAAAGCGAATCGGGCGCGCGGGCAGGCTCATGTGGTGAATGTGCATCTGAGGCAATGGCCCGACGATATACGATCCCGCTCAGACCTTCGCCTGGAACCTTGCATTGCCACTCGCCACTCCCCCTGAAAAATTTGCCCTGCGCGGCGATCTGCTCGACTTCACGGCCGCACCGGCTTGGGGCGAGATCGACCCTGGCAGCGCGCTGCGCTTTCAGCCCGACCATTGGCTCCTGATCGACGAGCGCGGCCGCATCCAGGGCACGCAGGCCGAAGCGCCCGATGCGAGCTGGCGGCAGATCGACCACAGCGGCCGCCTGATCCTGCCGGGCTTCATCGACACCCATGTGCATGCGCCCCAGCTCGATGTGATCGCCTCCTACGGTGCCGAGTTGCTGGACTGGCTCAACACCTACACCTTCCCGGCCGAATGCCGCTATGCCGACCCGGCTGTCGCGCGCGTCGGTGCCGAGCGCTTTTTGGACGCGCTGCTGGCTCACGGTACGACGGCGGCGGTGGTCTTCGCCACCGTACACAAGGTTTCGGCCGAGGCGCTGTTCGAAGCGGCAGCGCAACGCGGCATGCGTCTGATCACCGGCAAGGTCTTGATGGACCGCAACGCCCCGGCCGCGCTCTTGGATGCCGATGTGGCCAGCGCGGAGCGCGACTGCGTCGATCTGATCTCGCGCTGGCATGGTATGGGCCGCCTGGCTTATGCCGTCACGCCGCGCTTTGCGCCGACCAGCACGCCCGCCCAATTGGCGATGGCCGGTGCGCTGTGCCGCGCCGACGCCTCGCTCTATATGCAGACCCATGTGGCCGAGAACCGCGCCGAAGTGGCCTGGGTGAGCGAGTTGTTCCCCGATGCGCGCAGCTATCTGGACGTCTACGCCCGCGAAGGCCTCTTGCACCCGCGCGCTGTGCTGGCGCATGGCGTCTGGCTGGACGATGCCGACCGCGCCGTGCTCAAAGCCAGCGGCGCGCAGATCGCCTTCAGCCCCTCGTCGAATCTGTTTCTGGGCAGCGGTTTGTTTGACTGGGCGGCTGCGGCCGAAGCCGGCGTCGCGGTCAGTGTGGCCAGCGATGTGGGCGGCGGTAGCAGTCTGTCCATGCAGCGCAATTTGCTCGACGGCTACAAGGTGCAGGCGCTGGCGGGTCAGCGCATGAGCGCCTGGGCGGGTCTGCATGCCGCCACGCGCGGAGCGGCCGAGGCGCTGGGGCTGGTGGATGAGATCGGCCATTTCGGCGCCGGCACGCTGGCCGATTTTTGCGTCTGGGACTGGGCCATAGGCCCGGTGGCGACGGCCCGCGCCGAAGTGGCGCGTGGCCTGCATGAGCGGGTGTTCGCGTGGATGGGCTTGTCGGATGAGCGCAATCTGCACAGCGCTTATGTGGCCGGCGTGCCTAGATATTCTCGGAGCTCAACCGCATGACCGCAGACAAGATCGCTTTCTTTGTTGCCCTGGAGACCCGCGTCTGGCAAGCCTTGACCCTCGGCGACAAGCAGGCCTACTTGGCGCTGTTGGCGCCGGAGTTCCTGGGCGTCTATCCGAGTGGCTTTGCCAGCTTGGCCAAAAACCTCAGCACCTTCGAGCAGGCACCCGGCTTTGCCCCAAGCTATGTACTCAGCGAAGCGCGCATCATGGATCTGTCGCCCAGCCTGGTGATGCTGTCCTACCGGGCAGTGTTCCAGCGAGTCGATGACGCTCAAGCCAAGGCGATGTATGTCTCGTCCTTGTGGCGCCGCCAAGAGGACGAAAAATGGGTCAATGTATTCAGCCAAGATAGCTTGGCACACGCCGGCACGAACGGGTAGTAAGGGAAGTTGAGATGTCGATGATTGATCTTGCCGCTGCGGCGGCGGACTTGCCGCAGGCTTGGCGTTCGCAGATTCTTGGCCGCGTTGGTGGCGCTAAATTCAAGGTCTTGCGCATGGACGGCAGCGCTTACCCAGACGAAATCCATGACTTCGACGAGGCGCTGCTGGTGCTGGACGGTCAGATGAATCTGGCCTTTGCCGACCAGGTGATCGCTGTGCCGGCCGGCTCGGTCTATCTGGTGCCAGCGGGTCAGGCGCATGCGGTTGCGCCGGGCAGTCATGGCACGCTGGTCATCATCGATTGCTGAGCGGCCGAGAGCTTTCTACTGCTTAACCCCGACAGCATCTCGGCAACAGCCCCCTATGATCTGAGCATCAAACTTCGGCCTGTCCATGAGCATCGCCCGACTGCAACTCACCGGCATCAGCAAGCAATACCCCGCCGTCAAAGCGAACGACGGGGTGTGCTTGTCGGTGGCGCCGGGGCAGATCCATGCGGTCTTGGGGGAGAACGGCGCCGGCAAGTCGACGCTGATGAAGATCATTTACGGCGCGGTGCAGCCCGACGCCGGCCAGGTGCTCTGGAATGGCCAGCCGATTGCGCTCAAAAGCCCGGCGCAGGCCCGGGCTTTGGGCATCAGCATGGTGTATCAGCATTTCTCGCTGTTTGACACGCTGAGCGCGGCCGAGAACATCTGGTTGGGCCTCGATAAAGGCCCGAGCCTGGCCGAGCTGAGCGCGCGCATCGCCGCCGTGGCGCAGAGTTATGGCCTGGAAGTAGACCCGCAGCGCCCGGTGCACAGCTTGTCGGTCGGTGAGCGCCAGCGGGTTGAGATCGTGCGCGCCTTGCTGACCGAGCCGAAGTTGCTGATCCTCGACGAGCCGACCTCGGTGCTGACGCCGCGCGCTGTGGACAAGCTCTTTGTCACCTTGCGCCAACTCGCCGCACAGGGCTGCAGTATTTTGTACATCAGCCACAAGCTCGATGAGATCCGGGCGCTGTGTGAGCATTGCACGGTGCTGCGCGCCGGCCGCGTGACGGGCGAGGTCGACCCGCGCACGCAGAGCAATAGCGAGCTGTCGCGCCTGATGATTGGCGCCGAGCCACCGCCGCTGCGGCGCCTGCCGACCAAGGCCGGAGCCTTGGCGCTGGGCGTGCGTCGCTTGAGTCTTGCCAAGGCCCAGCCTTTTGGCACCACCTTGGTGGATATTGAATTGAACTTGCACGCCGGCGAGATCGTCGGCGTGGCCGGGGTGTCGGGCAATGGCCAGCAGGAGTTGCTGGCCGCGCTGTCGGGCGAAGATCCGCGCGGCCAGCCCGGCAGCGTGCAGATGTTCGGTCAGGATATTGCCCGCAGCAGCCCGCGCAAACGGCGCCATCTGGGCCTGCATTTTGTGCCGGAGGAGCGGCTGGGGCGCGGCGCTGTGCCGGGGATGTCATTGGCGCAAAACACCTTGCTGACCCGCACCGACCGAGGCAGCGTGACGGCCTGGGGCTGGCTGCGTACCGCGCGGGTTCAGCGTTTGGCCGAGCATTTGATTGCGCGCTTTTCGGTGCGCGCCGGCGGTGCGGGTGCGGCGGCGCGCAGCCTGTCGGGCGGCAATTTGCAGAAGTTCATCGTCGGCCGCGAGATCGATGCCGCGCCTAAGGTCTTGATCATTGCGCAGCCCACCTGGGGCGTTGATGTCGGTGCTGCCGCGCAGATTCGGGCGGAGCTACTCAAACTGCGCGATGCAGGTTGCGCCGTTTTGGTGCTCAGCGAGGAGTTGGACGAATTGTTTGAAATCAGTGACCGCCTGGTCGTGATGGCGCAGGGCCGCATGTCGCCGGCCGTGCCGGTGGCGCAGGCCAGCCGAGCGATGATTGGCGAGTGGATGAGCGGGCTCTGGAACCTTGGAGCGGGCAATGCTCAGGCTTGAGCCTCGTCCGCAACCCTCCAAGCTGATGGCATTGGCCTCGCCTTTGCTGGCGCTGTTGATCACGGTCGCCTTGGGAGTGAGCCTGTTCCTGCTGCTGGGCAAAGACCCGCTGCGCGGCCTGCAGATGTTTTTCTGGGAGCCGATCCGCTCGGTCAGCGCCTGGAGCGAGCTGGGTCTGAAGGCGACGCCGCTGGTGCTGATTGCGCTTGGCTTGGCAGTGTGCTTTCGCGCCAATGTCTGGAATATCGGCGCCGAAGGGCAGTTCATCATTGGCGCCTTGGCCGGCGGCTGGGTGGCGATGCAGGCCGACGCCAACACGGGCCGCATCATCGTGCTGTGGATTTTGCTGGCCGGCATGCTGGGCGGCATGGTCTGGGCGGGCATCACGGCGCTGCTGCGCGCGCGCTTCAATGCCAATGAGATTCTGGTCAGCCTGATGCTGGTCTATGTGGCCGATCTGCTCTTGAGTTATCTGGTTTACGGCCCCTGGAAAGACCCGCAGGGCTATAACTTCCCGCAGAGCATCAGCTTTTTGGCGGTCACAAAGATCCCTCGCCTGTTCGAGGGCTCGCGCCTGAACATCGGCTCCGCTATTGCGGCGGGCTCGGTGCTGGCTTTTTGGGTGCTCTTGTTTCGCTCCTATGCGGGTTTCGCCTTGCAGGTCGGCGGGCTAGCCCCTGCGGCTGCGCGTTATGCCGGCTTCTCATCAAGCCGCGCGCTATGGACGGCGCTGCTGCTGTCGGGCGCCATGGCCGGCCTGGCCGGTGCCTTGGAGGTGGCCGGGCCGCTGGGGCAGCTGACGCCTTATGTGCCGGCCGGCTATGGCTTCGCTGCCATCATCGTGGCCTTTGTCGGCCGCTTGCATCCGGTGGGCATCGTGTTCTCTGCCGTCTTGATGAGCATGTTTTACATTGGCGGCGAGCTGGCGCAAACGCGCCTGGGCCTGCCCAAGTCCATCACCGGCGTGTTCCAGGGCCTGCTGCTGTTCTCGCTTTTGGCCTGCGACAGCTTGATCAATTACCGTCTGCGCCGCACGGTGCGCGCAGCGGCCTGAGGGGCCCAACACATGGACGCTATTGCGCTGTTGATCGCCTCCTCTTTGAACGCCGGCACATTGCTGGCGCTGGCTGCCTTGGGGCTGCTGATCAACGAGCGTGCCGGCATCGTCAACCTCGGCGCCGAGGGCTTGATGCTGGTCGCGGCGATCGCCGGCTTTGCCACCGCCGTGCACACCGGCAGCAGTTGGCTGGCTTTTGCCGCAGGCATGGGTGCGGGCGCGCTGCTGGCCGGCTTGTTTGGCGTGCTGGTGATTTGGCTCAACACCAATCAATATGCGGCCGGCCTGGCCCTGAGCCTGTTTGGAACCGGCTTTTCGGCCTTTGTGGGCATCCGCTACACGTCCGAGAAGCTTGGGCCCCGCAGCAGTTTCGAGTGGCCCTATCTGGCCGACATCCCCTTCATCGGCCCGGCGCTGTTCAAGCAGCATCCGCTGGTTTATGGCGCTATGGTCCTGACCGCTGCCCTGGCTTGGTTTTTGTACCGCTCGCGCGCCGGCTTGGTGTTGCGGGCGGTGGGTGAATCGCCGGAGTCGGCCCATGCGCTGGGCTATCCGGTGCGCGCCATTCGCCTCGCGGCGGTGATGGCTGGCGGCAGCTTGTGCGGGCTGGCCGGCGCCTATGTGTCCACCGTCTACACGCCACTCTGGGTCGAGGGCATGATCGCCGGCAAGGGCTGGATCGCGCTGGCGCTGACGACCTTTGCCACCTGGCGCCCGGCACGCATCCTGCTAGGTGCTTACTTGTTCGGTTTTGTCACCATGCTGCAGTTTTATCTGCAGGGGCAGGGCGTGCAAGTAGCAAGTCAGTTCCTGAGTATGCTGCCCTATCTGTCCACCATTGTGGTGCTGGTGCTGATTTCGAGTAACGCCGCTTTTATACGGGCAAACATGCCAGCCTCGCTGGGCAAGCCTTTCTTTCCTGGGTCTTGAAGTTTTCTTTTCTTCCTGGTCTTTTTTTGGAGATGACGACGATGAACAAGCGTAGATCTTTGTTGAAGCTCGGTGCTCTGAGCGTGCTGGCCAGCGCTGCGGCTTTGCTGGCCGGCTGCGGCAAGAAGGCCGATGACGCATCGGTGGCGGCCGGGCAGCCTGCCGCCTCGGCCGCTTCTGCCGCAGCTTCTGCGCCACCAAAGGCCGAGCCCTTGAAGATCGCCTTTGCCTATGTCGGCCCGGTCGGCGACGGCGGCTGGACCTTTGCGCATGACAACGCGCGCAAGGCGGTTGAGAAGGAGTTTGGCGACAAGGTGCAAACCAGCTTTGTCGAGAAAGTGCCCGAGGCGGCCGATGCCGAGCGGGTCTTCCGCGATATGGTCGGCCAAGGCAATAAGCTGATTTTCGGCACCACCTTCGGCTATATGGAGCCCATGCTCAAGGTGGCGGCCGACAGTGCCGACGTCAAGTTTGAGCATGCCACCGGCTACAAGCAAGCCGCCAATCTGCGCAGTTATGACTCGCGCACCTATGAGGGCGCCTACATGGCCGGCGTCATCGCCGGCAAGATGAGCAAGACCGGCACGCTGGGCGTGGTGGGCTCCATCCCCATCCCCGAGGTGATCCGCAATATCAACAGCTTCACGCTGGGCGCGCAAAGCGTCAACCCTAAGACCGTGGTGAAAGTGGTGTGGGTGAATAAATGGTTTGACCCGCCACAAGAAACCGAAGCCGCGCAGACCTTGATCGACGGCGGCGCCGATGTGCTGATGCAAAACACCGACTCCAGCGCGGTCTTGCAAACGGCCGAGAAGAACGGCAAATACGCCTTCGGCTGGGACTCCGACATGACCGCCTACGGCCCCAAGGCTCATCTGGGATCGGCCGTGATCAACTGGGCGCCGTACTACATCGCCACCGTGCGAGAGGCCTTGGACGGCACCTGGGCGGCCGGGCCGGGCAAGCATGCTTGGTGGGGCGTCAAGGAAGGCGCGATCGATATGGTGTCCATCGCCGAGGCCGTGCCGGCCGACACCCGCGCGCAGATCGACAAGATCAAGGCCGGGCTCAAAGACGGCACGTTTGCGATCTGGAAAGGCCCCATCGTCGGCCAAGACGGCAAAGAGCTGCTCAAGAAGGGCGAGCAGGCCGACGACAAATTCCTCTCTGGCGTCAATTTCTACGTCAAGGGTGTGGACAGCAAGATGCCGGGCGGGAAGTGAGTTAGCGGGAGAGCCGGCAAGGCTTGCCCGCCCTCCCGTCATTCAGCCATTCAATCAATCAATCAGTCTTTCAATCATTCATTCAGAGTTGGTCCAAGGGGCTGCGCACCGCCCAGCCGCCCATGCGCAAGACATGGGTGTAAATCATGGTGGTGGACACATCCGCATGGCCCAGCAACTCTTGCACGGTGCGGATGTCGCTGCCGCCTTGCAGCAAATGGGTGGCGAAGCAGTGGCGCAGCGTGTGCGGGGTGGCTGGTTGCAAATGAATTCAATATTGACGGCTCCAAGGCGAGCAAATGCGGGTTTTCACTTGAGCTTTGTCGCTCAATCGACGAGCTGCTTTTGCCGACCTGTCATTGCTGTATGAAGCTACAGCCTATGGCCTGCCAAGTCAATTTTCAAGGGGCTTTCGCCCGTTTTTTTGCCGCAGATTTAGGGAGAAAGTTTGCGGGCGACAACGGATTTAACTGTCTCCCGACAACACGCTAGGCCGCATGAAGATGTCAAGCACCTCCGGTTACTCTGGAACGCCGCTTTCGAAGAAGCTCGGCATCAAAGAGGCACATCGAGTGCTGCCCCTTGATGCGCCGAAGGAGTACGAAAGCCTTTTGGCCCCACTCCCGCCAGCCGTGGTGTTTGTCACTCAGCCCGACTCAATGGTTGATATCGCTCACGTCTTTGTCACCCAGAGAGACGAACTGGCAAAGGTCCTGAGTCACTTGCGCAAGAAGCTGAAATCCGACGCAGCACTGTGGATCTCCTGGCCGAAGAAGTCTGCCAAGGTTCCAACCACCATCACAGAAGACACCATCCGCGAGTTGGCGTTGCCACTTGGATTCGTAGATATCAAAGTCTGCGCCGTCACGGAAATCTGGTCGGGGCTTAAGTTGGTAGTTCGCAAGGAGCTTCGCTGAGAATGCGGCCTAACCCTGCGTTCGAGCCGACTCGCAACGGCTGGTCTCTTCAGGCCCCCATTTCATTCTGGGCCTTCCGCGCCCAGCCGCCGCTCGCGACTCAACTTCGACGTTAGGCACCATGAATAGACGGATCTTCATCGTTGCATTGGGAGCAGCCCTGGCCAGCCCTGGCGCGAAGTGCGGGGAATCGGTCTACCTTGAGTCAATTCAATGTGTCGGTGGCCGGTACGGACTTGTCTTGCCCAAGGACGTAAGACAGCTGAAGTCTCTTAGCAAACTACTCCGCGAGAGCGTCTCGCAAGTCGAGCACTGGGACGGCTACACCGCTACACGCAAGACACTTTTCTTTGATGGGCTTGAACTTGGGATCGCTGAGTTCTCGAATGATCCTGCGCGCGTAATCGTCACACACGCGGAAGTTTCAAAGCCAAGTTGGAATCGCCTTAGCCCCTTCAAGCTAGGGCGGCCTGCAGCAGAAGCGCAGGCGCTCATTGGTGAAAGCGCCAAAGGCGATGATGAGCTTAAGAACTCGTATGGCAGCGACAGCGACAGCGTGGATTTTCAAGCCGTTTCAGGAGTTGTAATCCGTGTCTCATACAGTTGCTACTCGGGATGAGGGCGGCGTGGTGCCTAACCGGTTGCTCGAGTGGGCCTCCGCCAGCTGGCCGCGCTACGCTGCCTGTATATTTTCAGCTCCGCGCGGCCAGCTGGCTGCGGCCCCTCAGCTCGAACGTTAGCCCGCACAGAAAACGCCTTTGCCGAGCCTGCCTGATGAATCCAGAATACTTCGCCAAGCTTGAAAAGGAGCGCACCCGCGCCATCGTGGCTCGTGACATGGCTACCGTTGAAGCGATGCATGCCCCCGAGTATGAGTTAGTCACGCCGGCCGGACGCGTCTTGCCCAGAGAACGCTACCTTGAGCTTATCGCGGAGGCTCCCTTCTACTCGGCGTGGGAACATGGGGCAATGCAAGTGCGTGTATCGCCAGGCATGGCAGCGGTCAAATACCAAGCGAAGCTCGCATTTCCAGAAGGTAAGGTCCTTGAGTGTTGGCACACGGACATCTATGAATTGCGTGGCTCGCTTTGGCAGGCAGTCTGGTCCCAGGCAACCCAGCTTCCCGGCAGTGAAAGAAATGCGGGCTAACCGGTCGCTCGAGTGGACCTCCGCCAGCTGGCCGCGCTGCGCTGCCTGTATATTTTCAGCTCCGCGCGGCCAGCTGGCTGCGGCCCCTCAGCTCGAACGTTAGCCATCAGAAATGCTTCTTCGCGACCCTACTGCCAGTGATTACGAGGCCATCGCGCTATGGGTGCCGGATGCTGCGGCCGGGCTGCGTTGGGCTGGACCACGACTGCCATTCCCGTTTGCACCTCCGGACTTGCCGAGTTTGCTGGCTGTGCCAGGGGGCGGGGAATCGAGCTATTGCCTGATTGACGAATCCGGTAATCCCTGCGGCTTTGGTCAGCATTGGGTACTGCAGCCGGGGGCTGTACATCTTGGCAGAATCATCGTGGCTCCGGATGCCCGAGGTCGAGGGATCGGCCGCGTACTATGCCAGCGGCTGGTTCTTGCAGCGCTAAGCTCGACATCAGCAGAAGCTGTTACCTTGCGAGCGTACAGAGACAACCTTGCGGCCGTTGGGCTGTATTCGAGTCTTGGCTTCGCCGAGGTTGTTTCGCAATCAACGGAAGATGTCCTATTCATGAAACTGCCGGCTAACCAGTCGCTCAACCGGACCCTACACGGCGCCGCGCCTTCGGGCATCATTTCATTCTTGCCCTGCGGCACTTCGCCGTTCCAGGCCGGTTAGCTCGAACGTTAGGCGTCGCAAACACACCATGCCTCAGATTGCCGCCGAGTTCATGAGATTCAGCGCACCCGACCCAGGTGCGCTGGAGCGCAGCATTAGCGAAACACGTGCCAAGCTGGCAATTGCTGTCCAGGCTGGTCAATCTCTAGCCATTGTTGATGCTGCCGCTGACCTGGGAAGCATGCTCACCACCGCGAGAATGGAGGTTGAAGCAGCACAACTGCTCGAGGAATTTCTGCCTCACGCAGAAGCGCACGCAATGCAAGAGGCTGCGGGTTGGTTCTGGAATGCATACGCTACGGCACTGCAGTACTGCGGGAGGCGAGAGCAAGCCGAGGCGCACTTCGCGAAGGCCATCGAGATAGCAACCGTGGGTGACTGGCGTCGACTCGAAGCGCTTGTTCTTCATCATTGGGGTCGGAGTCTTGCTGAGCAGACGCGCTTCGTCGATGCAGAGGCTCGAATTTCAAAAGCACTCGCCATCCGTGTTGAACTCAACATACCGAATCAAGAGTCGTCACGGCGGGCTTTGGTCGAACTTTCGGCGCTGCGAGAAGCCAATGTTCACCCATAAACGCGTAGCGACGCCTAACCGGTCGTTCGAGTGGACCTCCACCAGCTGGCCGCGCTACGCTGCCTGTACATTTTCAGCTCTGCGCGGCCAGCTGGCTCCGGCCCCTCAGCTTCGACGTTAGGCGCCCAATCGATGTTCGCTTGGATTCGACGGATCGGAAAAACCGGCGCGCCGCCGCCTCGAGAGGCATTGCTTAACCAAGGACTCAGTCTAGCGATGCAATGGGGCGATGACTGGTTGAAATCAATTCAAGGAAGACTTGCGCAGCGCTTTCCGGTGCTTTCTCGGGATCAGCTAACCCTTCTCTCGAGCGGACCAAAGCCGGCAAGGTACCCTGGCCGCGACACCGCAATGGATATCATCGGTCTCGCGGCCAGGGTGCCTTGCCGGCGCGGGCCGCTCGGCTCAAACGTTAGGCCGACGACATGAATCTGAAGAATTGTCTTTTGCGAGCGCTCTTTGTCCTTGCGTGCAGCACTTCGCTTTCGGCGCACGCGGACTATGCTTGGGATCTTCTGAAGCGGCCCGAATTCAAATCAGCATATCTCAAGGTGCTCGGACCGAAAGCAAGCCAGTCCTGGATTGCAAAGTTGCTCGGTCCGAGTGAACAGGCAACTCGAACAACCATTGGTGGCGAGGAATACATATTTGCCAATTCATGCAAGCCGCACGCTTGCGACACGGACAACTTGGCTATTGCTTTTGGCCTCGTGTCAAAGCAAGTGTTCGTTCTGTTGCATGAGGATTCAGGCACCAATGTGCTGTTCGGCGCACCGCCGGTCGCTGTCAAGGCCGAGATTGAGGCTTACTATTTAAAGAGCTTCGTTGCACGGTAGGCCTAACCTAGCGCTCGAGCCGCCTCGCAACGGCTGGGAACTTCAGGCCCCCATTTCATTCTGGGCCTTCCGCGCCCAGGCGCCGCTCGCGGCTCAACTTCAACGTTCGGCCTCACCAAATCCAGTTTCCCCGGTTGCTTGCGCTGCTTATTTGTTGTAGCTACAATTAAGCATGCGGATTGAATTCGACCTAGCCAAAGATGCGTCCAATCAAGAGAAGCACGGCCTGTCACTTGCGATGGCATCAACGCTCGACTGGGACGAAGCTCTGGTGTGGGTTGATGATCGGTACGAATACGGTGAGTTGCGCATGATCGCTCTCGCACCGGATACGGGAATCCTGTACTACGTGGCGTTTGTGGATCGTGATGATGCCCGCAGGATCATCAGCTTGCGCAAGGCCAATCGACGCGAGGTGAAGCACTATGTCCAAAGTTATTAAGCGGCCAGCGGTTGTCATGCCGACCCTGGCAGAAGACAAAGCCATTACGGTTGCCGCCAAGGCCGACCCAGATGCACAGCCCCTAACCCCGAAGCAGTTGCAAGCCATGGTTCCGCTCAAAGCGGTGCGCGGTAGGCCCAAGTCGGAAAACAAGAAGTTGCTTGTATCTGTCCGGTACAGCCCTGAGGTTGTGGCCTACTTCAAGTCAACAGGCGAAGGCTGGCAGTCGCGGATGGATGGCGTGTTGCAGCAGTACGTAGCCCGTCATTCGCGCAGGGCATGAGGCCGAACCAGTCGTTCGAGCCGACTCGCATCGGCTGGTCACTTCAGGCCGCCATTTCATTCTTGGCCTTCCGCGCCCAGCCGCCGCTCGCGGCTCAAGTTCGACGTTAGACCTCATGGGAACTAGGCTTCGAGAACTTCATACCGACGAGTATTTGGCCGTATGCGCCTGGGCGATCGCGGAGGAGTGGCCGGCGCTAGTCAAGGGTAATTTGCTTACCTACGAGGATTTTCCAAAGATCCTCAACCAGCCGGGTCACCTGAGTTTTGCCATGAGTGAAGACGAATCGCCAGTCATCGGTTTCGGGCAGATTTGGTCATCCCCGAACGGAAAAACAAACCTTGTTCGCATCCTGGTCAATCCTGCTTTCCGCGGCAAAGGCTTGGGAAAACGCCTTTGCTCCTTGCTGCTCAAAGAGGCTTTGTGCTTGCCAAACGTCAAGGAGGTGCGGTTGCGCGTGCACAGAGACAATATTCCAGCAGTCGCGGTCTATCGATCCCTTGGGTTTCGCGAGCTGGAGGCGGAGAGCCATGCAACTGTCCTCGCGATGGCGTATGAGGCCTAAGCGGTCGTTCGAGTCGACTCGCAACGGCTGGCCACTCCAGGCCCCCATTGCATTCTGGGCCTTCCGCGCCCAGCCGCCGCTCGCGGCTCGACTTCGACGTTAGGCCGCGCTAAAAGCCGCAGCATCAACCCACTCACGCGAGGAGAAACACAATGACCAGTTCTATTCGTACTTGCCTCTGGTTCCGTGACGGTCGCGGTCGTGAGGCCGCAGAGTTTTACTGCGCTCTAATTCCGGGAAGCCGGATCGAGGGGACATACGAAATCGGCGGAGAAGGTGGCGCTTCCTGGCTGATCGACTTCACGCTTGGCGGGGTGCCGTATCAGATACTCGATGCAGGACCGATGTTCACCCTATCCGAGGCCGCGTCCATTTCGGTCGAGACGGACGATCAGGCAGAGACCGATAGGCTTTGGGCAGCGCTAAGCACGAACGGTGGCGAGGAAAGTCACTGCGGCTGGCTGAAGGATCGCTATGGGGTGTCGTGGCAGGTTTTCCCGAGGCGGCTGACAGAATTGACATTGAGGGCCGAGAAGAATGTGGCTGCGAAGGCAATCGCGGCGATGATGAAGCAAAAGAAGATCGACATCGCCGAAATCGAAGCGGCAGTTCGTGCCTGATAGTTCACGGCCCAACAATTCATTCCGGCCGCCCGCCTTCGGCGGCGGCTGAATTCAAACGTTAGCCCGCAACAAATACCTCAATGCTCGTTCGCCCTATGCTCCCGCAAGATTCGGCAGCAGTTTCCGAACTCCTCCCGCACCTCGGCTACCAGGCCAATCGAGGCGAAGTTGCTGACCGTCTTTCGGCCATGTTGGCGTGGCCCGACAACGTCGCCTTCGTGGCAGAACTTGAAGGGCAAATTGTTGGCCATTGCCAAGTTCACGGCGTTCGCTTGCTTGCAAGCAACGGGTATGCCGAAGTGGCTGCATTGGTTGTTCATCCCAAATGCCAACGCAAAGGTGTCGGCGCTGCCCTGGTTCAAGATGCTGAGTCTTGGGCTGCGCAGCAGGGATATGAGAGGCTACGCCTACGGTCTGGCGTTCACCGAGAAGATGCTCATCACTTCTATATCGCGCTTGGCTTCTCAAAATCTCGGGCTAGTTACGCATTTGAGCGCAGTCTTGGTACGAATGCGGGCTAACCAGTCGCTCGAGTGGGCCTCCGCCAGCTGGCCGCGCTGCGCTGCCTGGATATTTTCAGCTCCGAGCTACCAGCTGGCTGCGGCCCTTCAGCTTCAACGTTAGGCCTCGAAACCCATGATACGTCCACTTGAATCGTTGCCATACGCCGAATTAGCTCGCGAAGAGTTCGCTCGTGAGCAGTTCCCTGTGGACGAACCGCCCGGCCGATATGCTGCGGCAAACGCCCACTGTTGGGTTTCATTCTCCTTTGCGGACTACCGTTACTCCGATGATCGCCTCACCATGTGGGTACAGGAACTGGGCGATATCTTGTTTGAACGCAACGGGGCGCCGACCATCGAGCAGCTGCGTCAGATGTATCTATCTCCCGCAGAACTGCAAAAGGTCCAGGCTACCTTGGCTAGGCAGCAACGCGAAGGCGACCTTTGAATCTCGGCAGCGTCACTTGCACCCAGACCACCACCCGCTCGGCGAGGCCTGTCCGGTTGCTCGAGTGGACCTCCGCCAGCTGGTCGCGCTACGCTGCTTGTATGTTTTCAGCTCCGCGCGGCCAGCTGGCTGCGGCCGTTCAGCTTCAACGTTAGGCGTCGCCGCTCGTCAGAACCAATGACTCCATACCGCTACGAATCCGGCCGTCGGATCCTTTGGGTGGATGATCGCCCAAACGACAACCGACCGATTGCTGCCCATCTTGAGCGACGAGGATTTCACATTTCCTATGCGCTTTCAACCGGACTGGCCTTGGTCCTACTGTCAAAGAACAAATACTTTGCCGTGATCTCAGACATGGGCCGACCGGAAGGGATCAGAGAAGGGTTTCACTTGTTGGACAGTATGCGCGGGCGGGACGATCAAACGCCCGTAATCTTCTACGCATCCCTTGACGCACCGGCGCTGCGAGAGGAAGCAGCGCTGCACGACGCTCAAGGCTGTACAAACAACTCTGCCGAGCTAATTCAGTTGATTGAAAAACTCGGTAACTGCCCCAGATGAGGCCGATATCAAGTACGGGTAGTCGGGGCCTGGCACCAGCGACACCTAACCCTCCGATCGAGTGGGACTCCGCCAGCTGGCCGCGCTATGCTGCCTGTATATTTTAGCTCCGCGCGGCCAACTGGTTCCGGCCCCTCAGCTTCAACGTTAGGCGTCACAACACACGCTGCACCAATGCTCATATGAAGATCAGTTTAAGAAAGATCACGCTTGAGAACTTAGACGATGTCGTCGATCTTCGGTTGCTTGATCACCAATACGAGTACCTCGCGAGCAACTCCTATTCAATAGCCGAGGCCAGCCTGAATACATCACTTCGCACCCATGCTATCTACGGTGACGAGCGGGTGATCGGCTTTGTCTTGTACTGCACGCCAGATGAAAGTGATAGCGAACCGGGCACATATGAAATTTGGCGATTGATGATCGATGCGGGATTTCAAGGGCGCGGGTACGGTCGGCAGGCTCTAGAGTTCGTCCTTCGGGAGATATGCGCAGACGACACTGCGCGGAACATCCACATTTGCTATAAACCAGACAACGAGGCGGCGAAACGTGTTTACTCAAGCCTTGGATTTGAAGAAGTCGGTATCGAGCCTGAAACTGGTGAGATGGATGCTGTGGTGTCGCCCTTGCGCATCAGATGGTCGAGGCCAGCAGGTGAGGCCTAACCGGTCTTTCGAGCCGACTCGCAACGGCAGGTCTCTTCAAGCCCCTATTTCATTCTGGGCCTTCCGTGCCCAGCCGCCGCTAGCGGCTCAAATTCGACGTTAGCCCATCGCTCAACCGGGCCTGCAACGTCACACCGGCTGCGGGCCTCATTTAATTCTGACCCTTCGGTGCCTTGCCGCCGCGGGCAAGTTGGCTCAAACGTTAGGCGCCATGGAAACCACCTTTCTCGAAGACGTCACCGCGAATCAGGCGAATCGAGCCATCTTGTCTCGCTGGCAACGCCTTGGGCTACCGAACTCGTGGCTCGTTGCAGGCTGCTTGTTTCAGACCATCTGGAATATAAAGTCGTCGAGGCAAGCCGGTGAGAACATCAAGGACTACGACATCTTTTACTTCGACACAGGTGACCTGACCAAGGAGAGCGAGGAGCAGGCCCAGCGGCACGTGGATTCGGTACTCATGGACCTTGGTATTACTGTTGAAGTTGCCAACCAAGCCCGCGTTCATCTCTGGTACCCCGACTTCTTTGGGCAACCTTACACCCCACTCAGCTCGGCCGAGGAGGGCATCAAGCGCTTCCTCGTTAAGGAAACCTGTGTTGGTGTCAGGCCCAGGGAGTGCCACGCTCCCTATGGACTAGCTGGCGTATACGCGGGCACGCTCACAGCCAACCCTATGGTTCCGCAAACGGATCTCTTCGTTCGCAAGGTTGCAAGCTACAGGCAACGCTGGCCTTGGCTAACCGTGAACGAGCGGGAGGTAGAGCATGGCGCCTAACCGTTCGCTCGAGTGGCCCTCCGCCAGCTCAAATGTGAGGCATCCATGAAGAGCCTTGTCATTCGAGATGTCGACCCGCAAGGCGCAGATGCCTTGAGCTTGCTTAACGAGGCATCGGTTGACGCACGCGCTTTGTATCCGGAACTATTTGCCGGCGCCACCAAATCCGCCACAAACGAACCCCTTTCTGAGCGCGGCGTTTACGTCGTTGCATACATAGACGGTTGCCCGCTCGCTTGCGGATCAGTGCGCCAACTCAGTCTGACGGATGCCGAGCTCCGGCGGATCTATGTCCATCGCGAGCACCGGCGCCAGGGTTTGGCTCGCGCAGTGCTCTTGCATCTCGTGGGCGAAGCCAAGCGGCTTGGCTACATTCGGCTAGTCCTCGAAACCGGCAGTAAGCAGCTGCCAGCGATGCTTCTCTATGAGTCGATGGAATTCAAACGTATTCCCCCATTCGGCGAGTACGCCAACGACCCAACCAGTGTTTGCTATGAGCGGCTGCTTGACGCTGATGCCTAAGCTGGTGCTCGAATGGACCTCCGCCAACTGGCCGCGCGAGCCTGCCTGTATATTTTTAGCTCCGCGCGGCCAACTGGCTGTGGACCCTCGGCTTCAACTTTAGGCCTGCATGAAGTCGCTTCTCGCGTTTGGCGTCGCCCTTCAAATTTCCTCTGCGTACGCGCAGGGCGTCGAGCCCATGCCATGTGTGGACGCAGCGAATACCGTTGAGAAGAATTTGTGCTTGGGCAGAGAGGTGGAGGTATTGGATAAAGCCATTTCTGCTCAGGTCAGTCGAGTTGACGCCGTTTTGCGCAAGCGGGACGCTGATGAACCAGTGGTTCGACTCGAACCGGCCTTTGCATCGTCGCAAGTCAAGTGGCGGCAGTTTCGAGACGCCGAATGCAGCTTTAGAAGCCTCTCATTCGGCAGTGGAACGGGCGCGACGGCGGAACATGCATTCTGCAAAATGGAGCATGGTCGCCTAAGGTTGAGCCACCTCCAAGGGTTGCAGTGAAAACAGTATTCGCACGCTGTTGCCGTTGCCGGCCTAACCTGGCACTCGAGTGGACCTCCGCCAGCTGCCTGCGCTACGCTGCCTGTATATTTTCAGCTCCGCGCGGCCAGCTGGGTGCGATCACTCAGCTTCGACGTTAGGCCGCGCAGGGCCAGTTCTCTCCGTCCCCCGCCAATGAAAATCACAGTTGTCACCCTCGCTGTCGCCGCGTCATCCATAGCAGCCCAGAGCCTACCGCCTCCATCACGGACGGTTTATAAATGCGAGGAGGGCAAGAATGTCCACTACTCTGATTCCCCCTGCCTCGGTGGAAAGAAGGTTGATGTGGCGCCAACAAGTGGAATCAACAAGTCAACTGGTCAAGAACGAATCGGCCATGACGTACAACGCGAGAAGCACAACGAGCTAATGGCGGATGCGCTTCGACCCATCATCAACGAGACGCCTGAGCAAAGAGCAACGCGTCACAAACGCTTCAATCTGGTGCCATCGGCCAAAGCCGATTGCGCAAGATTGGATAACTTGATTCCGAAACTTGAAGGGCAGGAACGTTCGGCAGCCCCTCAAACGATTTCAACAGTCCAGCGAGAGCTGCTCGCCGCGAGAGAAAAATTCCACAATCTGAGGTGCTGAGTGCGGTTTAACCAGTCTCTCGAGCGGCCTTCCGCCACCTGGCTGTGGCCCCTCAGCTCGAACCTTAGGCATCTCATGGAGGATCTATGACTAACCAAGTTGAGATGATTGGCCAGATCGCCATCACCGTGAGCGATGTCGAGGCATCCGTTGCTTACTACCGGGATGTCCTCGGCCTGAAGTTCTTGTTCAATGCTGGGCCAGGTTTGGCCTTTCTATCTGACGGATCGATTCGAATCATGCTCACCACACCACAAGGGTCTGGGGCAATTGGAGCGAATTCAATTCTCTATTTCAAAACGACCGATATAGAGAGTACCCATGCCGCAATAGTTGCCCGTGGTTCAGTGTCTGAAAGGCCGCCACAGTTCGTCTCAAAAATGCCTGATCATGATTTATGGATGGGCTTCCTCCGCGACCCTGATGGCAATTTGGTCGCCCTCATGGAAGAGAAGCGTTCTGGCTCAGAGGCGAGGACAGTCGCTTAGCTCAAACGTTGAGTCACCGGTGGAGCGCCTCGTCTGCTGCCCGGGTGCTCTATTTCTTTGCGAGGGAGGCGTGCCTTTTAGCCGCGCCGGCAGGCCACTAACAGCGAACTAACAGCCAACTAACAGCCCATACAATCGGCTTCTAGCAGCGGGCAAACAGTCAGCTTCCACTGCTGCTCATGCCGCTGCGCGGGGAGATCTATACGATGGTGTCGAAAGCTCTAGGCTTGTTGAAGTGGAGTGTGGTGATCGCTCTGGTGGGCGGTATCACGCTGCTGGCGGTGCGCGCTTTTGATGCGCAGCGCGGGCCTGATCTGGAGCTTTGGCATACCTTTGTGCCGCATGAGTTGTCGGCGGCCGAGTTGGATAAGGCCGATTGGAAGCAGTTCCTGGCGGCGGAGGCGCAGGCCTTTGCCGAGGTGCGCAGCGAGGTGACCGACAAGCTTGGCCCTGAGGCTCGTATCGAGAGCAATCGCTATGACGCCAACAGCCCTATCTACCCCGGCAAATTCGCCACCGACTGGAATCGCTCCTATGTGATGCAGCCCGAAGGCAAACCGGTCGGCGCGGTGGTGTTGCTGCATGGCCTGACTGACTCGCCTTACAGCTTGCGGCATATCGCGCGGCGCTACCAGGAGGCGGGCTTTGTTGCGGTGGCCGCGCGCATGCCCGGGCATGGCACGGTGCCGGGTGGCTTGACCACGGTTGAGTGGGAGCAGTGGACGGCGGCAACGCGGCTGTCAGTGCGCGAGGCGCAGCGCCTGGCGGGGCCGGGTGCACCCTTGCACGTGATCGGTTTTTCCAACGGCGGCGCTTTGGCGATGAAGTATGCGCTGGAGGCGCTGGGCGACAAGTCGCTGGCGCGGCCCGACCGCATCGTGCTGATCGCGCCGATGATTGGCATCACCGCGATGGCGCGCTTTGCCGGTGTGATGGGCTGGCCGGCGCTGTTGCCGCGCTTTGCCAAGGCGGCTTGGCTGGGGCTGGTGCCCGAGTTCAACCCCTTCAAGTACAACTCCTTCCCGGTCAATGGCGCGCGCCAGTCTTCGCTGGTGGCCAACCGCTTGCAGCAAGAAATCAATGCCGCAGTGGCCGATGGCAAGATGGCCCATATCGCGCCGGTTCAGACCTTCCAGTCGGTGGTTGATTTCACCGTCAGCACGCGCGCGATTGTGGATGCGCTCTATGTCAATTTGCCGGCCAATGGCAGCGAGCTGGTCTTGTTCGATGTGAACCGCAACACCAAGATCGGTGCATTGATGCGAGCCAATACAGATACCGTGGTGACGCGCCTGTTGCCGGCCGCACCGCGCAAGTTCAGGGCCACCATCATCACCAACGAGAGTCCCCGCCATGCCGAGGTGGTGGAGCGCGTCACCGAGGCTGGCGCCACGACTGAGCAAGTTCGACCCTTGGGCCTGCTCTATCCGCGCCAAGTCTTCTCGCTCTCGCATCTGGCGCTGACCTTCCCGATGAACGATTCGCTTTACGGGTTACAGCCCGACGAGCCCGAGGAATATGGCGTCAACCTGGGCTCGATGGCGACGCGCGGTGAGCGCGGCACCTTGATCGTCAGCTTGGATTCGCTGTCACGGATGTCGGCCAACCCCTTCTTCCCCTATCTGATCGAGCGGATCGCGGAGGGGTTCAAGGGTTTGCCGGCCGCGAAATAGGCTCAGTCAGGGCGCCTTGGCGCTGCTTTGCGGCTTGGGCGCCATCGCGACCGCGCTGTCAACCCAGCCGCCGCCCATGGCGCCATAGACATTGACGATTTGTGCGTAGCGGGCGGCTTGCAGGCCGACCGAGGCGAGCTCTGCCGCGAACAACTCGTTCTCGGCCACGAGCACCTCCAGATAACCCGTTACGCCCTTGTCAAAACGAAGGTTGGAGAGGCGCGCGAACTCGCGCAGGGCCACCACCCGTTCGCGCTGAAGCGCATATTCCTGCTGGCGTTTTTGGCTGCCGCTGAGCGCGTCATTGGTTTCCCGGAAGGCATTCAAGACGGTCTGCTGATAGCCGGCCAGCGCCGCGCGTTGCCCGGCTTCGGCCGAAGCGACCTGGCCTTCTATGGCGCCGAAAGTGAAGATGGGGCCGGTCAGGCTGGCCGCCACTTGGCCGGCGCCGGCTGGGCCGCTGAGCAAGCTGCCGAAGGCGGTGCTGGTGCTGGCCAGGGCGGCGCTGATCGACAGATTCGGGTAGTACAGCGCCCGCGCCGCGCCGATATTGGCATTGGCGGCGATCAGGTTTTGTTCGGCCTGCATGATGTCAGGGCGGCGCTGCAAGAGCGCGCTGGGCAGGTCGGCCGGAATCAGCGGGGCGACCAAAGCATCGATGGGCTTGCCGCGCGCGATCGGCCCGGGGTTGCGGCCGAGCAGGATAGAAATCAGGTTTTCTTGCGCGCTGATGGCTTGCTCGAAGTTCGGAACGGCGGCGCGCGCTTGTTGCACTTGTGAGCGGATCTGCGTGACCTCGGTCATTGCCACGATGCCGGCCTTGTAGCGCAGCTCAAACACCCTCAGCGTGGCCTCGAAGTTGCGCAAGCTGGCCTGGGCAATCTCCAACTGGCGGTCCAAGGCGCGCAGGGCGATATAACTCGCCGCGACCCCGGACACCAAAGACAGCACCACGCCGCGCTGGCCTTGCTCACTGGCATAAACCTGCGCTTGAGCAGCTTCATTGAGGCGCCTCACGCGGCCGAACAGATCGGTCTGCCAGGCCGCGCCGAGCGACATCTTGTAGAGCGAGAAATAACGGTCCGCACCGGCGGGTAGCGGCGGCATCGCGACGGTGCTGGCGTAGTTGCGGGCGGCGTCACCGCCATAGCCGATTTGCGGGTAGAGCTGCGAGCCGGTGGCTGTCAGCGCACCCATGAACTGATCAACCCGCGCAGCGGCGACGCGCAGGTCGCGGTTATCGCGCAGCGCGGTTTCCACCAACTCGTTCAGTACCGGGTCGCCGAATTGCTCCCACCAATTGAGGTTGGCCACATCGGCTGCCTTGGGGTAGTCGATGCGCCATGCGGCGGGCGCTTCCACCGTGGGTCGCACATAGTTGGGGCCGACCACGCAACCGGTAAGGCCGGCGGCCAGCAAGGCGGTGAACAAAGGCAGTTTCATTTTTCTCATTTCCTTCGAGGGATCTTGTCGCCAGAGGCAAAAGCAAAAGCAGAGGCTGCCGCCGAATTCAAGCGGGGCGTCAGGGCTTGGTTCACCGCAGCACCTCGCGGATCATCAGCCAGCCAAACAGGCCAGCCAGGCTCAGCATCGCCAGGCTGGCGGTGGCCCAGCGGCGCAGCCAGGCATCCAGGTTTTCAAAGCCTTTGCCCAGGCTGCTGAACACCGCGCCGGGGGCAAAGCCCCAGGCCAGCAGTGCACCTACCGCCAACACCAGCAAGGTATTGCCCAGTTCTTTGAGCGCGAGCGGGTTTTTGATCAAATCCGGCGACAAGTTGCTAGCGGGCGAGCCGACCAGGGCCAAGCCGGCCAGCAAAAGCGAGCACAAGGCCAAGGACAGCGCCGCCAATTCGGACAGGCGCGACACTTGCTTCACGAGGACCAAGGGTGTGGCCGGGCGGCGCAGGGCACGACTCAAGATCAAGACCACATAGCCGGCGGTGAACATCGCCCCGCATTGCAGTACCGCCGTCCACCACCATTGGCCAGAGGCGTCGGCTGCGTCCAGCAACAGCTTCTTGGCCAGATAGGCGCCGCTGGGCACCACGCCCATCAAGGCCAGTCCCGAGATCGCGAAGGTCAGGACGGTCAGGGGCAAGGCGCGGGCCAGGCCGGCCAGATCGTTGATGCGGTCATGGCCGAGCGCGGCGTAGATCAAACCAGCCGCCATGAACATGCCGGCTTTGGCGGTGGCGTGCGAGATCGCTTGCAAGAGCCCGCCGGTGAGCACCGCGCCATGCACCAGCATGCCGGTGGCCGCGTCGAAAGCGAGTGGGAACATCAGGAACAAGTAGCCGATCTGTGCGATGGTGGAATAGGCGACCAGCAGCTTCAGCCTTTGCTGGCGCAGCGCGACCACGCTGCCGACGACGATGGCCGACGCGCCCAGGGCGGCCAAGACTTGGGCAGAGGGCAGGGTGATGACCGCCGGCATCACGTCAAACCACAGGCGCACGACCAGGAACCAGGAGCCCTTGATGACCAGGGCCGACAGCATGGCGCTGGCAGCGGCCGGGGCGCCGGCATGCGCAGGCGGCAGCCAGATATGCAGCGGGAACAGCGCGGTCTTGGCCAAGAGGCCAACCGTCATCAGGGCGGCTGCGGCCCAGGCAATCGGCTCCGGCCTAACCGTCTGACCCAGCAGCGTGATGTCGAGCGTGCCGTAGCCGCCGTAGATCAGCACCGCGCCCAAGAGATACAGCACCGAGCCGGCCAGCGCGAAGAGCAAATAGCGCAGCGCGGCGCGCAGCGTCTCGGCCTTGCCGTCCAGGCAGACCAGCGGCACGCCGGCAAAGGTCAGCAACTCCAGCGCGACATAAAGCGTGAACAGATCGCCGCTGACGAAGACCAGATTGAGCGAGCCCCAGATCGCCATCAAGAGCAGCCAGAAGATCAGCGGCGCGCGCTTCTCAGCGGCCCCCGAGGGCAGGCCGAAGTCCGCCCTCGCATACAGCGCGATGCCGCAGATCACCACGCTAACGGCCAAGATCATGGCGACCGAGATGCCGTCGGCACGCAGCGCAATGCCCAGGGGTGGCGACCAGCCGCCCAGCAGATAGACCAGCGGCGCGCCGCTCTCCAGCCAGCTCAGCAGAATTGCTACCGCGCAGCCCAGGCCCGCGAGCAGGGTCAGTGAGGCCACGCGCTGCGCATGGCGCCCGCCCAGGAGCAGGCCTATCAGCACGCCCGTAAATGGCCCCAACACGGCCAACACCAGCAAGTAGCCTCCCAGCGTCGTCGCCATCAGTTCAACCCGTCCTTGTGTTGGGGCGGCGGCTCATTGGCGAGCGTGACCGAGCCGCTTGCATCGAACAAGCGCAGCAGCAGCGCGACGGCCAGCGCGGTGGCCGCAAAGGCCACGACGATGCCGGTGATCAGCAAGGCCTGCGGGACCGGGTCGCCCCCAAAGCCGGCGCCGGCACCGCGCCGCGCAATCGCCCCGAAGAGCAAGAACACGCCGCTGCCGATGATGTTGAAGGCGAGGATCTTGCGCAGCGGATGCGGGTTGACGATCAGGCCATAAACGCCGATACCGATCAACAGCGCGGCGCAGAGGCCGAACAAAGTGGCCGCATTCATGTCTCATCCCTTTGCGCCGCGCCGAGCAACATCAAGGCCAGGATCAGGGTCAAGGTCGGCATCAGCGCGAACTCGATCACCAGGATCAGCGGCTTGGCCGAGCCGACCGGGTAGGCCAGAAAGGCGCCCGCCGAGACAGCGCCCAACACGCCGACGCCGATGAAGATCAAGGGCCCGGCCACCAAGAGCGCGCGCAGCCAGCGCCGGCTGATCGGCGGCGCATCGGCCAAGCCCGCCATCAAGACCAGCAGCCACATCGCCGCCATCAGCGTGGCGCCCTGGAATTTGCCGCCGGGGTGGTCGGCGCCGATCCAGAAAATATAGGCACCGATCACCAGGCCCAGCGGCGGCAGCAGGCGCGCGGCATAGGCCAGCAGACCGTTGGGCTCGGCGCTTTGCCGCAGACCCGGCCGGCCGCCCCAGTATTCGTCCGGCGTCAAGGACCACACGCCGATCAAGGCGAACAGCAGCACGATCGCTTCTAGCAGCGTGTCCATCGCCCGAAAGCCCAAGAGCACGGCGGTGATGGGGTTGCCGACCTCAGTCGCGCCCATTTTGGCGGCGACCTCGGCCGCCAACGAAGGGGCAGGGTCGGGCAGGGACAGCACGCCCAAAGCCAGCGCAACGGTGAGCCCGATCGAAACAAGCAAGGCGAGCCCGCGCGTAGCGGCCGAGGCGCTTTCCGCCCGGGCAGCAGCCTCGGTGTGGCGCAGGCGCTTGGCCGCGTTGATCAGCAGCGCGCCGGTCAGGCCGCCGCCTATCGCTGCTTCGGTCAGCGCGACATCAATGCCATGCAACTGCACCCACACCAGAGTCAAGAGCAGGCCATAGGCGATGAAGCCGGCCACCGCAGCGAAGGCCCCGCGCGACACGACCGTCCAAACGGCCAAGCCCAGCAGCAGCGCCACCAGCATCAGGTTCAGCACGTCCATCATGGCCGCCGGGCCTCGTCGTTGCTGGCCTCTTTGGCCTCTTTGCCCTCTTTCTTCAGGCTGCGGTGCAGGCCATTAGCGATCAGCTGAGAGACGGTGGCGCTGGACAGCAGCATCAGCAGCCAGATGCAAAAGAGCTTGAGCATGGCCGCGATGCCGTCCACTTGCGGCATCAGCCCCAGGGCGACCAAGCCCAAGCCCAGGTTGTCGGCCTTGGTCAGCGCGTGCAGGCGAGTCAATGAATCGGGGAAACGCAACAAGCCGACGGTGCCGGCGAGAAAGAAGAACAAGCCCGCCGTCACGGCCAGCACGGTGAAAACGTCGAGGGCGGCTCTCATGGCCTATCCTCATGTTGACCAGGCGTTTGATCCTCTTGGGCCGCCGAGGACTGGGCCTTGACGAAGGCAAATCCGGCAAAGGCCGCCAGCAAGGCCAGGGTCAGGGCGACATCCAGGCTTGCGCTCTCGGCGCTGGCCACGCCCAGCAAGAGCAGTGCCGCCACACCGCCGGTGCCCAGCAGTTGCGCGGCCATCAAGCGCTCTGCATCGCCCGGCCCGCGCATCACGCGCAACATGCCCAGTGCCACGGTCAGCACCACAAAGGCGGCGGCGGCCAACAAGAATTCAGCCATGTGCTTGGCCTTCGACAAAGGCGCGCGCCAGCAGACGCTGTTCGGCGCACAGTTGTTCGACCACCGGCTGGTCAGTGTCCAGGCAGTGATAGAGCAGGCCGCCATCGCAATCGGCCACCGGCAGGGTGCCCGGCATCAAGCTGGTGATGGAGGCAAAGGTGTTGCGCGCCAGCCCGGGGGCGAAGCTCATCGGGCATTCCACCAAGCCGGGCTTGAGCGGCATGCTCGGAGCAAAGGCGCGCCGGGCCACATCCCAGCCGCCGCGTACCGATTCCCACAGAAAATGCGGCAGCAGCTGCAGCAGCGCGCCCAAGCGGATGCCGCCGGCGGCCGGCGGCAAGAGATAGATGCTGAGCCAGCTTGCGGCCCCAGCGCTGAGTGCGCCCAGGATCAAATCGGCGGGCTTGGCGCTGGGCAAGAGCAGCAGCCAAAAGCCGTAATAGACCAAGCCGCGAGCCAGCGCGGCGCTTGCTTTGGACGCAGGGGCTGGCGGCGCGAGCTGGTTCATGCGAGCCCAGCCTCCAAGGCTTTGCCCTCGCCGATGGGCTCACTCTTGAGCTGCACCTGGATGCGACTGATGCGGTCAAACAGCCGAGCTTCGGCCAGCATGGGCCACCATTCGTGCAAGAAAATCTCGGCGGGGCGCCACAGCGCCACCCAGCCGCCAATCACCAGACTTTCTTTCAATAAAGTCGCGTAGCCAATATGCTTGAAATGGGTGTAGGCAGCTTCGCCGAGCACCATCATCAAGCCCATAAAAGCCAGACCGATCAGCAGGCTGATGCGCCCGGTGCGCAGCAGTTGGCGCACCTTCTTGCGGGTTGTGACGGCACGCCGGGCAAAGTAGTCGTGAATCGCGCCGCGCAGCATTTGAGCGGCATCTGCATCGCCGGACCGTTGGCCCAGATGCACGAGCAGCGACAGGGTTTGCGCCGGGGGTACTTCGCGGGCCCAGTCCAGGATGTAATCGGCCGCCTTGGGGTCCAGGTCGCGCTTGTGGAAGGGCGCCGGGTCCATGGAATTGAACAGTTGGCGCGTGTCGCCCAGGTAGAGCTCCAGCGTGTTGCCGCCCTGGCCACTGCTGGGCGGCAGGGCTTGGGGCTCAACAGACTTCAAGGCGTCGGCACTCATGGGCTCTCAAGAGGATTACTTCAATGCCGGTTGGCTGGCCGGCGCAGCGACGGCCGACTTTTCTTTGCCGAACACCGCCACATAGACCACCGGCAGCAGCACCAGCGTCAACAGCGTCGCCACCAGCAGCCCGCCCATAATCGCAAAAGCCATCGGACCCCAGAACACGGTCGGCGCGATCGGGATCAGGCCCAGCACGGTTGAAGCCGCCGCCAGCATCATCGGCCGGAAGCGCCCGGTGGCCGAGGCCATCACCGCCTCCAACACGCCCTTGCCCTCGGCCCGGTCGGTCTCGATCTGCACGATCAAAATCACCGCGTTCTTGGCAATCATGCCGATCAAGGCCAGCACGCCGAGGATGGCGACGAAGCCCAGCGGTCGGTTAAAGGCCAGCAGCGCCATCACCACACCGATCAAACCCAGCGGCATGATGGCCACCACCATCGCCAGGCGCCGGAAGCTCACCAGCATGATCATCATGATGAAGAGCATCAGGCCAATCATCAGCGGCACGACCGCAAACACCGATTGGCTGGAGGTCTTGCTTTCTTCATACATGCCGCCGGTCACAACCTGGTACTGCGCGGGCAGTTTGGCCGAGAACTCGGCGATCTTCGGCGCCAGGCTCGTCACCACGTCATCCGGGCTGCCGCCGGGCATCACGTCGGCCCGCACGGTCAGCGTTGGCAGGCGATCGCGGCGCCAGACCAAGGGGAACTCCTGCTCTTCGCTCAGCGTGGCGAACTGGCTCAGCGGCACCATGCGCCCGCTCGGCGTGGGTACCTGCAGCGAGCGCAAGGTGTCGAACGATGCGCGCTCGCTGTCGACGGCGCGGGCCAGCACATTGACCGTGTAGATGTCGTCGCGCACCTGTGTCACTGCGGTGCCGGTGACGGCGGCGTTGAGCACATTGCCAATGGCGGCCGAGCTGATGCCGAGTTGGCGTGCCTGGTCTTGGTTGACCGTCACGTGCAATTGCCGCGCCGGCTCCATCCAGTCGAAGTTGACATGGCGGGTGCGCTGATCGGAGCCGAGGATTTGCGCTAACTCCAAGGACAGGCGGCGTACCTCGTCCTTGTCAGGCCCGGTCAGCCGGTATTGCAGCGGCCAGCCCACCGGCGGGCCCAGCTCCAGCGGCGAGACGCGCGCGATCACCTCGGGGAACTGCTCGGCCAAGACCTTGTCCAGCTTGGTGCGCAGGCGTTCGCGGGCTTCGAGGTCCTTGGTGACGATCACAAACTGGCCAAAGAAGGGGTCGGCCAGCTGCACATTCAGGGTCAGGATGAAACGGATCGCGCCGCGCCCGACATAGCTGCTGTAATGGTCAACGTCCGGGTCGCCTTTCAGCACTTCTTCCAGGCGTTTGACCTGCGTCTCGGTCGCGTAGATCGAAGAGTTCTGACGCAGCGTCATGTCCACGGTCAGCTCGGGCCGATCAGACGCCGGGAAGAATTGTTGCGGCACCAGGCGCAGCAGGAACAGCGAGAGCACGAAGGCGCCTAGCGTCAGGCCTATGGTTACCCACTTCATGCGGATGGCGCCGGCGAGGAAGGCGCTGTAGCCATCCATCAACTTGCTCGGCTTGGCCTCGGCTTCGACAGCTTCCCCCGCTTTAGGCGGCTTCAGCAAGGCCTTGCCAATCAGCGGAGCGAACAGCACCGCCACCAGCCAGGACGCGATCAGCGCGATGCCGACCACCGAGAAAATCGAGAAGGTGTACTCGCCGGCCGAACTTTGCGCAAAACCGATGGGGACAAAGCTGGCGATGGTCACCAGGGTGCCGATCAACATCGGCGCGGCCAAAGTGCGGTAGGCAAAGGTGGCGGCCTGGTCCGGCGTGTCGCCGGCGCCGAGGCGGCGAATCATCGCGTCCACTGTCGTCATCGCGTCGTCCACCAAGAGCGCCAGCGCAATGATCAAGGCGCCGAGCGAGATCCGGTGCAGGTCGATATGCAGGATGCCCATGACGGCGAACACGATCGCCAGCGTGAAGGGAATGGCCAGCGCCACCACAGTGCCTGGCCTCATGCCTAAGCTGACAAAGCTGCAGACCAGGATGATCACAATCGCCTGCCACAGCGAGGTCATGAAGTCGCTGATCGCGACATCGACCGACACGGCCTGGTCGGCCACCAGTGTCGACTCGATGCCATGCGGCAAATTGCTGCTGATCGCAGCCATTTCGGTGCGAATATTCTTGCCCAAGGTCAGGATGTCGCCGGCATCGCGCATCGAGATCGCCAAGCCAATGGCGGGCTTGCCATTGACGCGGAACATCGGCTGCGGTGGGTCGACAAAACCGCGCCTCACCTTGGCAATGTCGCCCAGGCGGAAGATGCGTTCACCGGCGACGATATTGACCGCCTCGATGTCGGCCTCGGAGTCGAAGGCGCCGCTGACTCGCAGGAAGACGCGCTCTTTTTCGGTCTGTATCGTGCCCGAGGGGCGCACCATATTCTGTGCCTGCAAGGTCGCCAGAATGCTGCTGATATTCAGGCGCAGACCGGCCAGTTTTTCGGCCGAGAACTCGATGAAGATCTGCTCGTCTTGTGCGCCCAGTACTTCAATCTTGGAGACATCGGGCACATGCAGCAGGCGCGAGCGGGCGTCCTCGACATGGTCGCGCAGCTCGCGGAAGTTGAAACCATCGGCGGTGAAGGCGTAGATGATGCCGAAGGTGTCGCCGAAGTCGTCGTTAAAGAAGGGACCGGCAGTGCCGGCAGGCAAGGTGTGGCGAATATCGCCGATGTTCTTGCGCACCTGGTACCAGACATCCGCAATTGCGGCCGGTGGCGTTGACTGCTTCAGGTCAACGAAGATGGTCGTTTGCCCGGCCGTCGTGTAGGAGCGAATGCGGTCCAGATGATTGGTCTCTTGCAGCTTGCGCTCCAATCGCTCGGTCAGCTGCTTGAGCGTTTCATCGACGGTGGCACCCGGCCAGCCTGCGCCTATCACCATGGTGCGTATGGTGATGGCCGGGTCTTCGCCGCGCCCCAGGCGCAAGAACGCAAAGGTGCCGGCAATGACGGACACCAGCATGATGAAGATGACCAGCGAGCGCTTGGACAGCGCCCACTCGGAGAGATTCGGCCCGATCACGATTTGGTCTCGAGCAAACGGACCTTCTGGCCCGGACGCAGCGCTTGTACGCCTGCGGTGACGATGATGTCGCCGGCGCTCAAGCCGCTGGCCACCTGGACGGTGCTGGCGTCCGAGCTGCGTACCGTGATCGTGCGCAGCGACACCGTGTTGGCTTTGGGCTCGACCACCCAGACGGCGGTTTTGCCTTCGGCGCGCACCAAGGCGGCCGATGGAATCTGCACGCCCGCGACTGCGTCGAGCTGAATGCGGCCGGTGACGGTGCTGCCCAGGCGCATGGCTGCCGGCGGGTCAATCAAACGCACGCGCACGGCGAAGGTGCCGGTGACGGCGTCGGCGCGCGGTGCCACTTCGCGCACCTTGCCATTGGCGGTGATCTTGGGGTCATTGCTCATGCTGACCGTGATCTGCGGGCTCTTGGGCATCACGTCCTTGGTCTGGCCGGGCACGTCGAAGACCGCGTCGCGCGCACCCTCGCGCGCGACCTGGATGATCATGCGGCCTGCCGAAACGATCTCGCCCGGCTGCGGCCCACGCGCGGTCACCACGCCGGATACGTCGGACACCAGGCGGGTATAGCTGAGGCGGTTTTGGGCCAAATTGACCTGTGCTTGCGCGGCTTCAATCTGCGCCTCGGCGGTCTTCAAGAGCGCCTCGGCCTGATCGAACTGTGCGCGCGAGACGGCGCTTTCGGCGACCAGATCGCGCATGCGCACATGGTTGTTGCGGGCCTCGACCAGTTGCGCGCGTGCGGCCGCTTGCTGGGCGCGTGCCGCTTGCAGGCCGCTCTCTTCGTTTTGCGGGTCCAGGCGCGCAATCAGCTGACCGGGGCGAACGCTGTCGCCGATGTCCACGGTGCGCTCGATCATGCGGCCGTCGACGCGGAAGGATTGGTTGATCTCGGTCTGCGCCTGCACCGTGCCGGTGAAGGCCACCGTGCCGCTGCTTGCCAACTTGTCTATCGTCATCACGCGGGCCGGGCGGATCTCGGGCGGCGGCGCTTCGGTCGTGCGATTGCAGGCGCTCAGGGCGGCCAGCGCAATCAGGGACATCAGGGCGGTGCCAACCCTGAGCGAAGGGCGGCGCGGGGCACGCAGAGTGATGAAGTTATCAGACACGAGGCGGTTCCGATCAAGGCTGCGGTTAGTTTGCACGCCGCATGGCGACAAATAAGGAATTACTCAATGGACCAAGGATCCAGGGCTCAAAAAGCCAGGCGGATTGTAGGCAGGCTTTGTGACGGCCTCTTGGCCCCAAAGTGGTGCCGGCGAGGCCTCAAGAAACAGTAGCGCCCGCTGCCCGCCGCCCCCAGTCTTGGCGAGCGGTGAGTGGCGGGCGTCGTGTGTCGGGTCGGTTTAGAAATCGACCGCGTCGCGCACGATTGGGCAGGTCATGCAATGGCCGCCGCCACGTCCGCGGCCGAGTTCGGCGCCGACGATGGTGATGACTTCAATGCCTTCTTTGCGCAGCGCCGTGTTGGTATAGGTGTTTCGGTCATAGGCATAGACGACGCCGGGGGCAGCGCAGACCAAGTTGGCGCCGCTGTCCCACTGCGTACGCTCGCGCTGGTAGTCGGTGCCGCCGGCCTCGACCACGCGCAGCTTCTTCAGGCCCAGAGATTCGGCCACCACGTCCACAAAAGGCTTGTTCTCCGCGTGCAGCTCGATGCCGCTTGGGTGATCGCTTGGGCGATAGGAGAAGGTGCGGGTCTGGTTCATGAAGTCCGGCGCCACCAGCACGCAGTCGCGGTCGGCGAAGGTAAACACCGTGTCCAGGTGCATGGCGGCACGAATCTTGGGCATCGCCGCCACGATCACGCGCTCGGCCGCACCCTTCTTGAACAAGGTCGCGGCGAGTTGGCTGATGGCCTGGCGCGAGGTGCGCTCGCTCATGCCGATCAAGACATTGCCCTTGCCGATAGGCATCACGTCGCCGCCTTCCAGCGTGGCCAGCCCGTGGTCTTCGGTCGGATCGCCCCACCAGACATTCACCTTGCCGCCAAAGTCGGGGTGGAATTTGTAGATCGCCGTGGTGAGGATGGTTTCCTCATGGCGAGCCGGCCAGTACAGCGGGTTGAGCGTCACGCCGCCGTAGATCCAGCAGGTTGTGTCCCGTGTGTACAGGGTGTTAGGCAAGGGCGCCAACAGGTACTCGGTGACGCCGGCCGCATCGCGCACGACCGAGAAGGCCGCGCCGCCCACCGACTCGGGGAACTCGTTCGTCGACAGGCCGCCAATCAGGGTCTCGGCCAGCGTGCGGTTGTCCAGGCCTTCCAGGTAGCCGCGCAACTCGTTGACAAAGCCCAGGCCGATCTGGTTGGGCACGACCTGGTTGTCCAGAATCCACTTCTTGCCTTCGGGCACGGCCAGGGTCTCGGCCAGCAGATTGTGCATTTCCAGCACTTCGATGCCGCGGTCGCGCATCTTGCTGACGAAGTCGAAGTGGTCGCGCTTGGCGTTCTCCACCCACAGCACGTCGTCGAACAAAAGGGAATCGCAATTGGACGGTGTCAGGCGCGCATGTGCGCGGCCTGGCGCACACACCATTACCTTGCGCAGTTGGCCGACTTCCGAATGGACGCCGAACTTCACTTCACTTGCAGTTGTCATGATGATCTCCGTTGGTAATTAGTTAGCTCACTGCTTAAATTGCTACGGCGCCGGTGGCCAGACCGTAAACGCCGTAGATGGCCGCTGCGACGATGACGCCGAAGGTGACCCAATCCGATGTCTTGACGAACACCGGTTTGCCTTGTTCGCGCCGCGCGATGAAGTAGAGCACGGTGCCCGGCGCAAACAACACTGCTGACAGCACGATGAATTTCAGGCCGCCGGCGTAAATCATGAACAAGGTGTAGAGCACCGCCAGGGTGGACAGAATCAAGTCGCGCTGGCGCTCCTCCGGCCGCACCTGATAGGTCTCGCCCCGCTTGGCGATCATCAAGCCGTAGGCGGCCACGAACAGGTAGGGGATCAGCGTCGTCGCGCTGGTCAGGTTGAGCATCAGCGAGAAGGCGTCACGTGACCAGTAGGTGGTGATCACGATCAGCTGGATCACGCCGCTGGTGACCCACAGCGCCGTCACCGGCACATTATTGGCATTGACCTTGGCGAAGGCCTTGGGCATGTCTTTGGACTTGCCTGCCGCGAACATCACCTCGGCGCAGATCAAGGCCCAGGCCAGGTAGGCGCCCAGCACCGAGACCAGCAGGCCGACGCTGACGAAGATGGCGCCCCAGGGGCCGACCACCGACTCCAGCACGCCCGCCATCGAAGGCTGACGCATGCCGGCGATCTCGGCGCGCTGCATCACCGCATAAGGCAGCAGCGAAACCAAGACCATCAGGCAGGTCACGCTGATGAAGCCCAGAATGGTGGCCTTGCCGACGTCGGCACGGTCCTTGGCAAAGCGCGAATAGACGCTGGCGCCTTCGATGCCGATGAACACAAACACCGTCACCAACATGGTCGCCTTGACCTGATCGAACAAGCCGGTGGTGAGGTCGCCGCCGTACAAGTTGAAGCTGAACAGGTCCATCTTGAAGGAGAAGAACATGATCACGATGAAGATGCCGATCGGGATCACCTTGGCCACCGTGACGATGCTGTTGATGAAGGCCGCTTGCTGCACACCGCGCAGAATCAGGAAGTGAAAAGCCCAGATGCCCATGGAGGCCACGGCGATCGCGACCGCCGTATTGCCGTCACCGAAGATCGGGAAGAAGGCGCCCAGCGTTGACTTGATCAGAACCCAATAAGACACGTTGCCGATGCAACTGCCGATCCAGTAACCGAAGGCTGACAAGAAGCCCGGGTAATCGCCAAAGCCTTCGCGGGCATAGGCATAAACACCGGCGTCGATCTCGGGCTTGCGCTCGGCCAAGGCCTGGAACACGCGGGCCAGCATATACATGCCGGTGCCGGCGATCACCCAAGCGATCAAGGCACCCAGCGGCCCGGTGGCGTTGGCAAAGGTGCGCGGCAGCGAGAAGATGCCCGCGCCCACCATTCCCCCCACCACCATGGCCGTCAAGCCCATGCGTGACATCTTTTGTTCAGCCATGTCTCTCGTCCTTTTTGATATTGATTTGATTCAGGTCAACCCTGCTTCTCGCCAGGGCGTCTTGCTGCAGATCAACTAACGCTCAATCGCAGCGCAGCGCACACCAGCTCGGCGCAGTATCTGCCAGCTTTTCCGCATGAAAGCAGACTTGTGATTCCGGAAATTCATTGTGAGATAACTTTCCAGCTGCGTGCATCTTGGGTTAACCCGGGGTACCCCCTAGAATGAAGTGACTCTTTGCTCATTCACCTATGTCGCCAAGTAATCATCTGATTCATCGTTTGCCTCGACACTTGAAGATGAGCGAGCTGCGCGTGTTCCTGGCCGTGTTCCAGTTGCGCAGTTTTCACAAGGCGGCTGCGGCGGTGCACTTGACGCAGCCGGCGGTGACCAAGTCGATCGCCGGGCTGGAGCAGATGCTGGGCGTCAAGCTGTTCGAGCGTCAGGCCAGTGGGGTCGAGCCGACCGCCTATGGTCTGAGCTTCGCCCCGCGCGCGATGGCCGTTTTTGAAGAGCTGCGCCACGCGGCGCAAGATCTGGCCAGCCTGAGCAGCGGCGCTACCGGCACCTTGCGCATTGGCACAGTGCCCATGCCGGCCATCCCGTTTTTGCCGGTGGCCATCAAGCGCCTGTGCGCGGCGCAGCCCCATAGTGCGGTGACCGTGGTCGAGGCACGCGAGGCCGAATTGCTGGAGCGTCTGCGCAGAGGCGATATTGAGCTGGCGCTGTTGCGGCTTTCGCTGTTCGAGCTCGATGTGGACCTGCAGGCGCAGACGCTTTTCGAAGAGCGCTTGATGGTGATGGCCGGAGCGGATCACCCTTTGGCCAAACGTCAGAGCCTGTGCTGGCCCGAGTTGCTGGAGCAGCGCTGGGTGTTGCCGCCGCCGGACTGTGTCTTCTATGAGTTCGTGCTTCGCAGCCTGGCTGAGCAGGGCTTGGCGATGCCACGTGCTGCTGTGGAGGCCTACTCGGTGCCGGTGCAGGTCGGCCTGGCTCAGCATGGCGGCATGCTGTCCTTCGGCATGCGCTCGCGCTTCGAGTTTGGCGACAAGCGTTACCGCTTGTCACGTCTGGCCATCAACCTTCATTGCGCCGAGAAGCCCGTGGCCGCAGTATGGATAAGGGCACGTGAGTTGAGCCCGCTGGCGCAACAGCTGCTAGAGCATGTGCAGGCGCAATGCGATGCTGCACAAACGGTCTATCCCTGAGTCGAGTTTGGGCTAACCTTGAATCGGTGAGGACTGGTTTTTTGTCCCCGCCGACATTGCGCGCGTGTAGACTGCGCGCCGAACTGCTGTGTTATCGCTGATATGCCAAGCGCTGCGCCCATTTGAGCGACAGCGCTGGTGGCGATGCCTATTTTTCGTAAAACCATTTGAGGGACTGCTATGAGCAATTTTTGGGACTCGATCCTGCTGATGATTTCGGCCTTTGTGTTTGTGGCCTATCTGATCATCATGTTCCAGATCGTCGTGGACCTGTTCCGCGATGACGAGATGGGCGGCGGCTCCAAGGTCTTGTGGATCATCGGCTTGATCTTCGTACCGATGTTGACGGCCATCATCTACATCGTCGCTCGTGGCAAGGGAATGTCGACTCGGCAGCATGCCAGCATCAAGCGCGCCCAGTCCGAGACCGAGGCCTATATCAAGGGCGTGGCGGGCAAGTCGCCGGCGGCCGATATTGCCGAGGCCAAGGCCTTGCTCGACGCCGGCACCATCAGCGCCGACGAGTTCGCCAAGCTCAAGGCCAAAGCACTGGCTTGATGTCTGGCTGCTGAACAAGGCCCTGCTGACTTCCGGTCTGCAGGGCTTTTTTATGGTTTATTCGCGCAGAGGCTCCATGCACAAGCACTCATTGACACCTCATCGTCTGCTCGCTCTGCTGCTGTTGAGTTCGACGCTGACTCCGCTGGCGGCGCGGGCCGATATCCATTTGCTGGCCCCCAGCCGCACGCTGGACCCGACTCAGCCCTTCAAGCTCAGCCTGATGCTGAGTGCCGAGGCCGAGCCGCGTTCCTACGCCTTGCCTGAAGTTCTGCGTGTGACGCTGACACCGGACCTGGGTGCGCTGACTGCAGTGAACCTGCGGCTCGAGTCCCCGCTGCCGCCGCAAATCGATCTGCACCCGGGCGAGTTTTTGCGCATCAACTATGTGGGCGAGTTGCCGGCCAATCTGCGCGGACGCGTGCGCATCGACGCGCTGGACCTTGATGTGCCGGCGATGCTGGTGCAACTTTCGACACCTACACCTGCACCTACATCGACGGCGGCGCCATCTGCCGCAATTGCTGCCGCGCCTATGGACGCCGCCAGCGCGCCTGCCGTCACGACCTTGGCCGTGCGCGCCGACAGCGACCCCAATTTGCAAGACCAAGGCCGGCTGAGCTTCAACGAGCCGATGTTTGCCGCAGTTGGCCCCGGCATCGAGGCCAATGCCAAGTTCCAGATCAGCTTCAGGCTGCGCTTGTACGAGCCGGCCGACAAGCTCTCACGCCGCCTTGTCGACAATCTGTACCTGGGCTATACCCAAACGGCTTTTTGGGATTTGACTGGTGACTCCAAGCCCTTCGTGGACACCAAGTACAAGCCCGGCTTTTTCTATCAGTCGCCCAGCACCGGTTGGCGCGCAGGGGGCAATGAGGTCGGCTTTGCGGCCGGCTACGAGCATGAATCGAATGGCCGTGATGACCTCGACGCCAAGTCGCGCAGCATTGACATCTTGTATGTGAAGCCCTTGTTCACCTTCGGTGACAGCGCGGGTTTCCACACCACCTTCGAGCCCAAGCTCTACGTCTATCTGGACAAGGATGAAAACCCGGATATGCACAAATACCGGGGCTACGGCGATTTCCGCTTCACCTACGGCAAGAAAAATGATTGGCAGATTGCCATGGATCTGCGCAAGGGCACGCTGGCCAAGGCCTTCAGCGCCGATGTGCAGGCGACCTATCCGCTGAATCGATTTGTCCCCGGACTATCGGGTTACTTGATGGCCCAGTACTTCACTGGTTATGGTGAGACGCTGCTGAACTACAACAAGCGCGAGCCTTGGGCGCTGCGCTTGGGCTACGCGATCTGGCGCTGATGCTGATGTGAGCCCCCCGTCCAAGCCCGCCTTGCTGGACGCGGGCGGGCCTGGCCGGCCCCCCGTGGGGGCGGCGATTGACGCGGCAGCGAGCCGCGTCAACATCGCCATCGCGGGCCGGCTTGGGGCGGCCCGGCGCTCGGCCCGAGCTCCGCTTGCTTGCTTGGGTTCAGACCTTACGCATCAGTAAGGGCTAAGGGTAGCCATGTCTTAGTCGCTGGCCGCTGGATCGCCTTGGCGCCCCGGCGGGGCGGTGGCCCAGGGCTCGCGAGACTGGGCCATGTGATAGCCGAATTGATACAGCATATTCATCTGCACGGGGTCAAAGGTTTCGGCGCTCGTCATGCTGACGTCATTGGGAATGGTGACCCAGCGAAAGCCGGCCCCGAACTGCTGGGCATGGCCGTAAATCCGGAACAAATCGCCCAGCACCGCGACGCGGCCGGTGGCGTCGAGCACGCGGATGGCAATCGCCGACATGCTGCGGGCAACCGGGTCGGGCACCGGCAGCAGCTGGCCGTTGTGGATGACATAGAAGTCTTCATGGCCGGCGCCGAGGCCGCCTCGCTCTTGAATGATTGCGGAGCGGAAGACGCCGCCGTTGACGAAGACGCGTGAGCCGACGCCACCGTCGACATGCATCTCGTCATAGCTTCTCGGCTCGGCCCTGCCTTCGCCGCTGCTCTCGTCCTGGACTTCCACCTTGAAGTAGACCGGCGGAAAGGCGACCGGTATCGAGGCCGAGGCCAGCATGACCTTGCGGAACAACTCAAGCGCTTCGGGGCGGCCGCTGCTGGCGATCAGGCCCATATTCCAGATCACAAAGGCGCGCGCGTCGAGGTCGGCGGTACCGATATATAGGCGCCGGCCCTGGCCATGGGCAAGCGCTATCTGGCCCAGAAACTTGGCATCGACATTGCGCTCGATGATGGCCGCCAGTGGCTCGGTGCTGGCCAAGGCTTCGCCGGACAGCAACTGGCGCAGCAGCGAGCCCAGCTTGAAGATGTCGCGCGAACTGGTGGTGGTGTAGAACTCGCGCAAGGCCGGGTCATAGGCCGGGCCCAGGAAGGCAAAGGGCGCCATCAGCGCGCCGGTGGAGACGCCGGTGACGATCTTGAAGACGGGCCGGGTGCCGCTGCTGGTCCAACCATTGATGAAGCCCGCGCCGAAAGCGCCATTGGCGCCACCCCCCGACAGGGCCAGATGCGCATAACGGACCGAACCATCGGCGCTGGCTGGAAAGTCATTGGGAGATTCCATTTTGAACGAGGCCGCCAGATCCGCCTCCATGGCCGCACTGGGCAGGCCCGCTCTGGCACGAATATCGGGCATGCCGGGTACCGCAGCGGCGGTGGACAGCCGCGGCGGCACCGGATTGCGCGGCAAAGAGCCGCAAGCGCTCAGCAAGACCAGCAGGCCGAGCAGGCTGATTTGCAGTGAGTGCCGCAATGAACGCCGCAGGGCAGTCGATGAACTCAAGTTTCTCTCCTGTTGGGCATAGCTTGCCGGCGACTTCAAGCCGCCGTCATGCCGCCGTCATGCCGCCTTTAGGTCGGCGCTAACGCGCTACTCCGCTGTACACTGAAGCGCACTTAGCGCAGCCGGCCGCGCATGATACCCAGGCCGCACGGCGCTGTCTTATCTCTTCAATCAAATCGAGGTTTGCATGGTCAAGACTGTTTTTGCTGCACTGCTGATAACGGCATGCGCCATCGGCGCTGCGGCCCAGGCCCAGAGCACGTCAAATGGCGGCGCCAACACCTTGGGCAAGATCAAGGCGGCCAAGACCATCAATATCGCTTACTCGGCCGATTCTTTGCCCTTCTCCTTTGATGGCCCCGACAAGGCGCCCTTGGGTTTCTCGATTGAGCTGTGCAAACGGGTGGTGGCACAGATTGGCCGCGCGGTGGGCGAGCCTGATCTGGCAATCAAATGGATTGCCGGCTCGGTCAGCGAGCGTCTGCAAATGGTGGCCAGCGGCCGCGCCGATCTGGACTGCGCCAACTCCAGCCAGACCCAGAGCCGTTTGGCTCATGTCGACTTCTCCAATCTGATCTTCATCGATGGCGGCGGCTTGCTGGTCAAGTCCGGCTCCCCCGTCAACCAGGTCAGTGATCTGTCCGGCAAGAAGGTTGCCGTGATCAAGGGGACGACGACCGCAACGCGTCTTGCGGATGCCTTGCGACTGCGCCTGGTCAATGCCGGCTTGGTGCCCGTCAACGATGGGGCGAGCGCCCTGGCGATGCTGGAGGCGGGAACGGTTGACGCCGTGGCCAGCGACAAGGTCAAGCTGGTGGGCTTGGCGATCCAAGCCAAGGAGCCGGCCAAGCTCGCCTTGGTGGCCGAGGACTTTTCAATCGAGCCCTATGCCTTTGCTTTGCCGCGCAATGACTCGGCCCTGCGCTTGGAAGTCAATAAGGCGTTGACGCAGGTTTATGTCAGCGGTGACATTGAAGTCATCTTCGCGCAATGGCTGGGCAAGCTGGGGCGCCCCACCGGACTGCTGTCGGCGATGTACTTGCTGAACGCGATTCCCGAGTAAGCTGTAGCGTTCAATTTCTTTTTCACTGGAGTAACAAAATGATCAATTTCTCAACCATTCGACGCGCCGCCACCGTGTTCACGGCCGGCTTGACGCTGATGCTGGCGGCTTGCAGCACGCCGCCTGCGTTTCAAGTGACCCAGCCTGCATCACGTGACGGCGTGGTCGAGTCCATCGTCCAGGGCCAGGTGCAAAACGGCAATGCCACCGGCGGCGCGATTGCCGGCGCGGTCATCGGCGGTCTGCTGGGCAACCAGGTGGGCGGCGGGCGTGGCCAGACGGCAGCGACCGTGGTCGGCGCGGGCGCGGGCGCGATGGCGGGTAATCACATGGCTTCGCAGCAAACCATCGTCTGGCAGATCGGCGTGCGTTACGACGACGGCAGCCGTGCCACCATTGAGCAAACATCTGCCCCAGCGCTGCGCATTGGCGACCGCGTGCGCGTGTCGGCCAACGGCATCCAGCAACTGTGATTGAGGTCGGCGCCGTATGAAGCGACGTGGCTTTGTCGGCGCAGCTGCCGCCGCTGTAGGGTCCGGCATGCTCTTGAGCGGCTGTGACTTCTCTTTGCGCGATGGGGTGCTCAACCCCTGCGTGCCGGAGTTACCGGCAGACTTGCGTGAGCATCCCTTGGTGCAGGCCGCTTGGCGAGGCATCGATGCCAGCAAGGTCTGGGACAGCCACTGCCATGCCTTCGGTGACGGCGCCTCGGGCAGCGGTCTGTGGTTCAACCCGCGCCTGAACAATATCTGGAAGCCGGTCGGCTACGCGCAAAAAGCGATGTACGTCAACGCGTCCTGCGTCGACGAGTCGTCCGGCCGCGCCGACGCCAGCTTTGTCGAACGCTTGCTGTCGCAATGCCGGGCCATGGCGCCGGGCTTCAAGGCCATGCTGTTCGGCTTCGACTGGGCGCGTGATGAGGCGGGCCTCGCCATGCCTGAGCGCTCCACCTTCCACGTGCCCGACAACTATGTGGCCGGCCTGGCCCAGAAGCATTCCGCTCATATCGAATGGGTGGCGTCGGTTCACCCTTACGACCCCGCTGCGCTTGACCGGCTCGACGCCGCTGCCGCGCGCGGCGCCAGGGCCGTCAAATGGCTGCCCTCGGCCCAGAATATAGACCCGGCCGACGCTCGCTGTGATCGCTACTTCGCCAAGCTCGCGGCCTTGAAAATCCCGTTGATCACCCATGCCGGGGATGAGCGCGCGGTACACGGTTTTGGCGAGCATCTGGGCAACCCCTTGCGCCTGCGGCGCCCGCTTGACGCCGGAGTCAAGGTCGTGATTGCGCATTGCGCCTCGCTCGGCGAGGGTGAGGATACTGACCGAGCAGGCGGCGCCAAGTTGCCAAATTTCGAGCTGTTTGCGCGGCTGATGGATGAGCCGGCTTATCGCAGCAATTTGTTGGGCGACATCGCCGCGGTCACGCAGGGTAACCGGATGAACGTGCTGTCCAAGCTGCTGGCACGTCCCGATTGGCATGGTCGACTGGTCAATGGCTCCGATTACCCGCTGCCAGGCATCGTGCCTTTGATTTACCTGAAGGCCGTGATCGAGCAGAACATGCTGGACCCGGCCGCCCTCGAGCCGCTGCGGCGCTTGCGCGAGACCAATGTCTTGCTGTTTGATTTTGTGCTCAAGCGCAGCCTCAAATTGAACGGGCGCGGTTTTGCGCCGGCGACCTTCGAGACGGCGTCTTTCTTTCGGCGCCCGGCCTGATGCACCAGTTGCCCCCCGATTACTTTGGAGACATTGATGACGATGCAAACTCGATGGTTCAAGCTACCGCTGACTGCTCTGGCTGTTGCGGCTATTGCGGTGTTCTCGGCCTGTGCGCCGCTGACTGAAAGCGCGCCAAAGCCCGCCATGCCTGACCCCGCCCACAGCAGCCGCAATGCGCTCGACTGGGCCGGTACTTACGCGGGCATCTTGCCCTGCGCTAACTGCCCCGGCTTGCAGACGAGGTTGCGCCTGAATCGTGACGAGAGCTTTGAGTTGTCGGTGCAATACCTGGAACGCGACCCCGAGCCTAAGGTTTCCCGTGGGCGTTTCAGTTGGAATGCCAGCGGCAACGCCATCACGCTCGACGAGCAGGGCGGCGGGCGCCAACTCTTGGTCGGCGAGGGCCGGCTCGCCATGTTGGCCACCGGCGCCGCAGCGACTTGGCCTCAAGACGGGCAGCGCCAGCTGACGCGCTTGAACCCGCTGCCCGCAACCGAGCTGCCGCGCACGCTTGAAGCACATCGCTGGACCTTGGTCTGGGCCACGGACGCGCAGGGCCAGCCGATTGGGGGTCTGCCGGCCGCCAGCCCGCGCGCCATCCATTTCAGCTTCAACGCCGGCCGATTCAATATCGAAGGCGGCTGTAACCGCATGATGAGTGGCTACCAGGTCGATGCCGAAGGCAAGCTGGGATTCAGCCGCATGGCCTCGACCATGATGGCCTGCGAGCCGGCCGCCATGAAGGTGGATGCGGCCTTGGCGGAGCTGCTTGCTGCACCGCTGAAGAGTGAGGTGCTGGCCGGTGCGGCGACAACGCTGCGCTTGACCAGTCCCGCCAATGCAACGCTGTTCTTCACTGGCCAAATGACGCCTGAAGCGCGTTACGGCCAGCCGACGCGGGTCTTCATGGAGGTCAACTCGAGAACGGTGGCCTGCAAGAATGCCCAGGGCGCGAACGCCGAATGTTTGCAGGTGCGCGAGCGCCGCTTTGATGAGCAAGGTTTGACCGTCGGCACGCCCGGCGCTTGGCTGCCCTTCGCCGAAGCCATTGAGGGCTATACCCACCAGCCCGGCGTGCGCAATGTGCTGCGCCTGAAGCGCTTTGACCGTGCGGCTGTGGGCGGCGGCGCGCCTTACCTGTATGTGCTTGACATGGTGGTTGAATCGGCGACAGAAAAGCCCTGATCTGACCCCTCCTTTCCCTTGTTCGTGATTCGTTTTACACAGGAGTAATCAGCATGAAGTTTGTTTCTACTTTGGCCGTCTTGGCCGTCGCGGCGCTGGCCACCGGCTGCCAATCTACGTCGGTACGCTCGGCTTGGTTCGACACCGACTTCAAGGGCCCGCCGATGAACAAGATCGTCGTGGCCGGCAGCGTCAACTCGGTCGCCGAAGATCGCTTGGTGGAAGAGGTGTTCGTTGAGCGCATGCGCGCGACGGGCGTGGACGCGGTGGCGGGCCACACACTTCGCCTGGATGACCCGAATCTGTCGCAGGCCGACTTTGAAGCGGCGGTGAAGGGCACTGGTGCGCAAGGCTTGTTGTTGGTCCGCGTGTTGGGCGTGGACACGCGCACCCAAGTCTCGACCACCATGGTGCACGGCGGCATGGGATGGGGTCACAACTCCTGGGGCCCGACCAACACCTGGGGCGGCATGCATTCGCGTGGCAGCTTCCCGGTTCAGGAAGTGCGCCAGTACGATCTGGCCACAGTTGAGACCAAGCTGTTTGACGTGAACACGCGCCGTCTGGTGTGGGCTGTCACGACCACGACCTTCAACCCGCGTTCGGTGGCCCAAGAAGCGCCACCCTTTGCCAATCTGATCATCGAGCAGCTGAAGGGCCGCCAGATCATCGCGGTCAAGTAAGGCTTTAGCTCTCAATGCAAAACGGGCCCAGCGGGCCCGTTTTTTCGTCCAGGCGTCTTGTGCCCGTAGCCCGTTCAAGGACTACTTCTTGGCGCCTTTGGCGACCCAGAGGTAGAAGTTCAGGGCCACGATCACCAGGGCCACGGGCACGCCGATGTCAAGCAGGTCGGCGGCGCCGTCCCAGGACATGATGTGCCCCAAGAAAGTGACCGCCATGACGGCAATCACGACCGTCACCAGCGTGCTCTTGAGATCCTCGAAGGTGTTGATCTGCAAGCGGGACGCCATCTTCAGGTCCGGGTTGATGAACAACTCATAGAGCCCGAGCGCCAGAATCAGCATCACGGTGCCGAGCAGGAACAAGTCAAAAATCTCGATGAAGTAGAGCATCAAGCCCTTGGCGCCTTTGGTCGAGACTTCCGCCGAACTCAGCGTGCGCGTAATCACCACCAGCGTGTCGATCAGCCCGTAGGCATACAGCGCCACCGCTGACAGCAAGGAGCCAATCACGGCCGCCATGACCAAGTAGCGGCTGGCATTTAAAACCTTCAACATGTCGCAAAAACTCCTGGTCAAGCGATCGTGCACGACGCGATCGTTGCTAAGGCTCTTGGGCCAAGCTCAGAACGAACCGAACATCGAACCCAGCACGACGACTGCAATCAGGCCCAGGATCGCGCTGACGATGCCGACCATCACGATATCAAAATAACTCTCTTTATGCGTGGCACCGCAGACGGCCAGCATGGTCACCACCGCGCCATTGTGCGGCAGGCTGTCGAGCGAGCCGGCGCCGATCACCGCCACACGGTGCATCAGCGCCGGGTCGATGCCGTACTGGTAGGCGAGTTCCATATAGGTCTCGCCCAAAGCGCCCAGCGCAATCGTCAAGCCGCCCGAGGCGGAGCCGGTCAACGCCGACAGCACATTGGTGGCAATCGCCAGGCCGACCAGGGGCCCGCCTTCGATGGTCAGCACCCACTCACGCACCGCCGCAAAGGCCGGCAAGGCCGCCACCACGGCGCCAAAGCCGACCAGGCTGGCCACGCTGATGATGGGCAGTGCGGCCGCATTCAGGCCGGCGTCGACCGTGTCACGCAAGCTCTGCAAGCGGCTGCGGTTGAAGGCGTACAAGACCAGGATCGCAGCACCCAGTGCCATCAGCACCGACCAGACGCCACCGACGCTGGCGATGGTCGTGCCACCCCAGCGCGGCTCGGCCAGGAAGCTGGTGTCCAGACGCGGCAGCACCAGCAGCGACATGGTCAGGTTGACCGCCATCACCACGATCAGCGGCAGCAGCGCGATGCCGATGCTGGGCAGTTGCGGGCTGCGAGCGCCATGTTCCAGCTCGGCCGGGTCAAACTCGCGCGAAGCAGTGGCGCGCTCTCGCACCATGCTGTCGCTGGCGGCATCAGCGGCAGTAGCCGCCGGGCCGCCAAAACCCTCTCCGTTGCGGCGTGCAGCCGCTTCCGAGCGGCTCAACCACCACATGCCAAAGCCGAACATGATGGCGGCGGCAATAAAGCCCAGGCCCGGTGCGGCAAAAGGCGTGGTCTCGAAAAACGGCATCGGGATCGCGTTCTGGATCGCCGGCGAGCCGGGCAGGGCCGACATCGTGAAGGTGGCCGTGCCCAGCATCACCGCACCCGGCAAGAGGCGGTTCGGGATATTGGCGGCCTTGAACAGCGCCTGACCCATCGGTGCGAGCACAAACATCGCCACGAACAGGCTGACGCCGCCATAGGTGACCAAGGCGCCGGCCAGCACCACTGAAAGAATGGCCCGCTTGCTGCCCAGCTTCTCGGTGATGAACTGTGCGATCGCGCTGACCGAGCCGCTGTCGGCCATCAGCTTGCCGAATAGCGCGCCAAGCAAGAAGAGTGGGAAGAACTGGGCGATAAAGCCGGCCGCCGAACCCATAAAGGTCTGCGTCCAATGCGCCAACAAGGGCTCGCCCGCGAAGCCGGCCGCTATCAGGGCGGCGACGGGTGCTAAGCCCAACACGCTCCAGCCGCGAAACGCCAGCCAGACCAGCAGGCCCAAGCCTAAAAGTATGCCGAGCAAGCCCATGGTTACTGCACCTCCAGCATGGCGTTCAGATCCAGCGAGGACCGCACACCCAGCGCATCGCCATGGTTTTCAAGGAACAGCTCGGCGGTGCGCCGGCCTTCGTCGCGCAAGCCGCAGAGGAACTTCCACTCGGTGATCATCTTGGAGCTGGAGTCGAGCTCGGTGACCCGGTCGGTGGCGATACGGTGCATGCGCATGCGCGCCCATTGCCCGCCCTCGCCGCTGTCCGCATCGGCGCATTGATGCAGCAGCGCGATCATGCGCAACTCTTTGAGCAGCGGCGCGTTGAAGGAAATCTCGTTCAGGCGGTTGCTAATATCGCGCGCGGTCTTGGGGATGGCCTCGCGCACGATAGGGTTGATCTGCACCAGAATCGTGTCACGCGATTGGCATTCACGCACCAGCGGCGTGATGGTGGGGTTGCCCGAGTAGCCGCCGTCCCAGTAGAACTCGCCGTCGATTTCGACCGACTGGAACATGGTCGGCAAACAGCCCGAGGCCAGCAGCACATCGGGCGTGATCTCGGCGTTGCGAAACACCCGACCGCTGCCGGTGCGCACATTGGTGGCGGTGATGAACAAGCGAATCGGCGCCGTGGCCAGGCACTCAAAATCAACCGTCTTGGCGAGGATGTCGCTGAGCGGGTTCTTGCCGCTGGGGTTCAGGTCATAGGGCGAGAACACCTGCGTCATCATCTCGGCGGCGCGGTACATGGGCGAATTGTCCAGCGTCCACTGGCCGCTCATGATGTCCATGATGCTGCGCTTCATCGGGCTGAATTTGGCGCCGTCGGAGACCAGTTTCCAGAAATCTTCCAGCGCGGCCTTGGCGCCGTCGGCCCCGCCATGGGCATGGCCGCTGGCCATCACGGCCGCGTTCATCGCACCAGCCGAGGTGCCCGAGATGCCGTCAAATGTCAGCCATTCTTCTTCCAGCAAACGGTCCAGCACGCCCCAGGTGAAGGCGCCGTGGGCACCTCCACCTTGGAGCGCCAGATCAACGAGGACGGGCTTGCGACTTTGGGGGGAGGTATTTTTGTGCATTGCAACATATTACCCATGCCTCGATGACAAAACCACCCCCCTAAGGCCATTTAGCGCCGCTCAGCGCCACTGCACCAGGGAAACCCCTAGGCCGATGCCGTTGTTGCGGAAGTTGTAGTTCTGTAGCGAGTCCGCATAGCCGGCAAAGCCGCGCACATAACCGTGTAGCTCGCTGAACAAGGGGAAGGCCCATTCAATCTGCACATTGCTGCGGTTCGGTGTGCTGGTGTTGAACTTCAGATTGTTCTGCAGCGTGGCCGAGACGATATGTTCGCCGAAGTTGTAAATCGCTTGCACCTCGATGCGGCCGGCGTAGTCGCTGATGTCGGGGTTGTTGTCGGTCTCCGCCTTCTCTTTGACGCGCCACCAGGGCTTGACGAAGAGGCTCAAGCCGCCAGAGGTGGCCCCCAGGGTCGCGTAGATGCGGTTCCAGGAGCGCGACAAGGGGTCGGTCTGGCCGTTCGATTGGTGCACCAGGCCCAGATTGAGCATGCGCAGCTGAAACGATTCCGAGCCCAGTCGGAGCGGCATGGTCACAAAGGTCTCGGGTTGGTAATTGGACTCGCGAAACGGGCGGGAATCTTCGGCGTTATAGACCTGCCAGAAGCTCTGCTGGGTGTAGGCCGCCCACCAGTCGATCTCGCTGCCCAAGATGTTTTGCATCATCTTGGTCTTCAGGCTGAGCTGGAACTTGGCCTCAAGGTTTTTATTGGTCTCGCCCGCGCCGAGTGCGTTATTGCGTGGGTTGGCCGAACTGGGGTTGCGGTTGACATGCTGGCGCCAGCTGAGCGGCAAGACATAGACCGGCAGATGGGGCTTGACCTTGAAGAGGCCATCCTTGGTCTCGGGGTCGAGCTGAAAGCGCTCAGAGAAAGTTTGGCCGGTCCATTTGGTGGGGGCCGATGACGGCGCCGGTGTCGGGGCTGATGTCGCCACTGCGGTGGGCGCAGCGGCTGCTGGCGCCGAAATTGCAGCCGGCGCAGCAGGCACAGCAGCATTCATACGCCCGGCCGCCCGGTCATAACAGGCCAAACGCTCGGCGTCGATCTGGATCTCGGTGCAAGATTGCGCTGCGGCGCTCAGTGGCGCCAGGGCAGCCAAGCCGGCCGAAAGAAGATGGAGTTTGTTCATGGTCGCAGCGCAGGCGGTGATGGGTGATGAAGCGTCTTCGCTCCGGCAAAGACGGCGCCGATCATAGGCGAGATCAGCGCGGCATATTGCCGCCACTGGCGCGCAAGGGGTCGGTGCAAATGTCTGCACCGTCGGGCGGATTCGGTCCCCGCATCAGCCGCTCTATGGGCAGCCAGACGGGCGAGAGAACGGAGCGTATGGTCGAGCCGATCAGGTCGCCCCGGTGGATGCCGATGCGCTGGTTGTTCAGGGTGCCGCTGACGCGCAAGGGGGTTTGCAGGCGAAACAGGGCGAAGCCTTTGGCGCGTGGGCGGAACACAAAAGACAACTCATCGGTCGCCAAGTCGGCAAAGCCCTTGCCATGCACGCGCACCCGGGTGGTGTCTATGGTCAGGTTGTCTTCGGTCAGCTTGCCGTCCTTGAGGTCGAAGCGCGCCACCACGCAATTCACCTGCGGCTGTCCGCCCGGATCAAACAGCGGTATGAGGTTCAAAACCAGATTGACCGACCAGAGGTTGAAGACATCGGCACGCAGATTGCTGGGCCAGACAGCCACATCGATCTTGCCATCGGCCGCGCGCAGCACGGTGTCCAGGGTGGGCGCTTTGCCGGCCAGGTCCAGATTCATGCTGAATAGGCCTTGCACATTGCCCTCGCGGCCCATGCGGCGGGCAATGATGCCGTAGTCAAAGCGCTCGATCACGGTTTGCGCCTTGAACTCGATTTGCTCGCCGGTTGGGTCAAACGTGGCCGTCATCCGCATGCCGCCGCCTGGCAGATTGACGAAGGCAGGGTCCAGGCGCAGGCGACCGTCCTTGAGCTTCAGGTGTAACTCTCCGTCGGCCAGCCGGTCCTCGCCGGAGAAGACCTCGCGGGCGACGACATCGACATTGGCGTCGAAGCGGCGCAAGAAACCCGCGCTCAACAAGCCCTCGGCGCGGCTGGCCACGCTGCTGATTCTGTTGCGCAGGCTGAACATGGCGCTGCCGTTCCCCTCAGCCTTTGCCTGCGCCGCCTGCTCTGCCTCATCGCTGAGCTCAGGGGTCGGGAAGTCGGCCAACTGAACGCTGCGCCCGGATAGGCGGGCATCCAGGCGCGGCCTTGGCCCGCTCAGGTCGATATTGCCGCTGCCGCCGAGCTGACTGTCGCCGACGCGCAGGCGCAGCTGCTCCAATTCGTAGCCATCGGCGTTCATGCGCACCGGCCCGCGCAGCCGCCAGGGCCCCCAGTGCGGCAGCTTGACCCGCAGGAGCGCGTTCAAGCTGTCGAGCCTGTCACCGCTGATTTCGAAGGTCAGGTCGCCTTCGCGTCCCAAGGGCAAGGCCACCCGACCTTCGAGCTGCAGCAGCGTGCCGGCGCCTTGCGCCTCAAGCCAGAAGGGCAGGCGCTCATCGACTTGGGTAAAGCCCGCCAGCGTACCGACGCGCAGACCTAGCTTGAGCGGAGTTTGGTCGACGCTGCCGTTCAGCTCCACCCACAGCGGCTGACCGGCCGCCGCATGGATGAATGCCTGGTCGATGGCGATGTCGGTCACGGGCCGCCGGCCCGCGCCGATCACCCTGACGCTGCCGCCGCTGATATGGGCCTCCAGGGCAGCCTGGCCGAAGAACTCGCGAACGCTATTGCCCTGGCCGCTCAAGTTGACTTGCAGAGCGTCGGCCCTGCCATCGAGGGCGTCGGCCGCACCCAGCCCGCGCAGCAGGGCGCCGATGTCAATGGCCTTGCTGGAGAGTTCGAGCTTGGCGCTGAAGGGCTCGGCGCGCGGGTCCATGGCGAGCTGGCCTTGCAGCGTCTGGCCGGCGATCCTCGCGCCTAGCGCCGACGGAGCCAAGCGCCCATCGCGCAGCCGGGCTTGCAGGTGCAGGTCTTTGAGCTCGGCCAGATCGGGGCGCTCCAGCACGACGCGCTGCAGGCTTAAGTCCAGGTCGGCATCGGGCCAGCTGAGCATAGATGCGAGCAAGGGCTCCAAGGAGCGGGGTGTGGGCTGTTGCCTGGGCACGGCGCGCAGGGTCGAGAGCTCGGCCATATCGACCAAGGGGCTGTGCAGCGTGGCGCGGCTGATCTGGCCGTGGCCGTCTGCAGCGCTTGCGACGCGGCTGAGGTAGGCGTCCAGCAGCAACTCGCTGCGGCCAAGCTTCAGTTGGGCATGACTCAGCTGCAGCGCCGCATCGCTGAGCTGCAGCTGCCCCTTGAAGTCGACCGCAAGCCTGGACGTCGGTGCAAGGCTCAAATAAGGCGCCAGGTCGCCGGAGCTGGGCGCCTTGAAGGCGAAGCTCAAGGCGGTGTCGCGCCAAGCACTCGGCTTGAACTGGCCTCGCAGGCGCAAGCTCATCTGCGAGGGTTTGAGCTTGAGGTCGAGCTCAAGCGGTGCGGCGAGCTCGCGCCACAGCTGCTCCAGCGAGCCTGCGCGCACAGACAGCAGCGCGCTTTGGCCGAGCAAGCTGCCGCGTGCCTGCCCGCTCAGGCGCCCACCTGCGCGGGCAGCCATGCTCAGGCGATCGAGCGTGATGGCGAGCGGCGCTGCGGCCTTGTTGCCGTCGCTGCCGCCGGGCCTGGGGATGTTCAAGCGCGCCCCTGCCGCAGCAAGCGAAAACTCGAGCCGGGGCAGCAAATCGTCCAGCGTTTCGCCGCTGCCACTGAGGCGCAGGTCCAGCCGCCCGAGCTGGCCATGGACTGGGTGCGCAGCGTCGCTCTTGCTGTCCAGTTGCTGCAGCAATGGCTCGAGCGCCAGGTCTGCGGCCCCCAACTGCAGCGTCAGCCTTGGGCTTGCAGGGCGGGTGTCCAGGTCGAGCTGGCCGTCAAAGGGCAGACCGGCAGCCTTCGCATTGAACTTCAGGCTTGCCGTCTGCCCCTCGCTGCGCAAGGCAAAGGCGCTATCACCCAACTCCACCGGCAGCCCGAGCCAGCGGTCCACGCTCAGATCCAGTTGCAGATCCACGCCGGCCGGCACCAGGCTGCGCAGGGCAAAGGGCTGTGGCCCTGCGGCGGGCGGCTCGGACTCCCGCGCTGGCAACCAGGGCTGCAGATCCAGCGTCGCGAACTTCAAATCTCCACTGAGTCGGGGGCGTGTGGCGTCGAGCGCAAGCGTCAGCCGCCCCGCCAACTCGGTGTCGCCCAGCTTTGCGCTCAGCGCGGTCAAGCTGATCTTGGGGCTACTTTGTAGCTGGGCCTGGCCTTCGGCGCGCAGGCTGGCGCCGTCGAAATTGGCAGCCAGTTGGAAGGGCCAAGGCCCCTGGCCCGTCAACAGCCCTGTCAGGGGAGAGCCTGTTATCGAGAGGCTCAGCGGCGGCTTAGCTGCGGCTGAGCTCTTCGCGGCCGGCAGCCAAAGCATAGACAGCTGCACATCCTCGCCGGCCCGGGCGCTGCCACTCAGCTCCTGCAGCGCCAGCTCATATTGATGGGCTTTGGCGAGGTCTTGATAACGAAGGTTCAGCCGGTGCAGCTTGAAGGGCGCGAGGTCGAGGTCTGCGGGCGCAGCGTTCGTGGCGGGGGATTGGCCGGCCGCCCAGTTGCCGTGACCATCGGCCTTGCGTTCGAGCAGCAGGGCGGCGCTGCCGACCTCCACGCGCTTGAGCGGCACGCGCCCGCGCAGGGCCTCCGTCAAGTCCAGTTCGGCACTCGCGTCGTCCAGCACCAACAGGTCGGCCTGGCTAAAACCGGCCGGGTTTTGAATCCGCAGCCGACCGAGCTGCAGCTCGATACCGAGGCTGCGCCTGAGCTTCAAGACCAGCGGCCCTTGCGTCAGCACCGGGCGGCCCAGGGCTTCGGTCGCATGGCGCTGCGCCGACTGGCGCCAGGGCGATATATCGATCGCCAACTCCAGCATGAAGGCGGCGACGAGCGGGGCCGCTGGCAGGGCGATCAAGCCCACAGCCAGCCATGCCCAACGGCGCCAGCTCAAGCTCAAACCCCAAGCTCCAATACTTTGGCGCGGGCGCGGCAGATCCGTGGCCTTGAGATATGCGGCAAAGACTTGGCGCGCCGATTGATGACAGTCATTGATGAATCATAAATGACAGGCACTGTGGCAAAAAGGCCCAGGCCAATGGCCGCTCGGCCTGCTAACGCTTGAATCGCAGTGCAAGTTGCGTACACTAGATCGACTCGGTCTGCGTACTCCGCAATGGCCAAGTCCAGAGGGGCGGGCACAAACGCCTGCCCCAGCGCACACCCTTTGGTGTGGGTTCACTCCGAAGTCCGAACATTAGAAAGACTACATCCATGAACAAGAGAAACTTCCTCGTTACCGGCGCATCTTTGGCAGCTGTTGCCTTGTTGAGCACGGCTTGCAGCACCACCGGCGGTGCCTCGGGTGACCCGGCCGCCCAGCGCGCTGCGATCGACTCGGCGGTTGAGAGTTCTTTGGCCCGTCTGTTCCAGGAAAATTCCAACGCCAAGGAATTGGTGGCTTCCGCCAAGGGCGTGCTGGTGTTCCCTAATTTCGTGTCGGCAGGCTTTATCGTCGGCGGCGCCAGCGGCACGGGCGCGCTGCGCAAGGGCGGCAAGAGCACCGCTCACTTCCGCATGACCGAGGCCTCGGTAGGCTTGCTGGCCGGCGCGCAGTCGCAAGGCGTGTTCATCTTGTTCATGACGCAAGAAGCCCTGAATAGCTTTGAAGCCAGCAGGGGCTGGACGGCCGGCGTCGATGGTTCCATCACCTTCGTCAATGTGGGCGCGGGCGTCAATGTCTCGACCCAAACGGCGCAGCAGCCCATCATTGGTTTCGCGCTGACCAATGGCGGCTTGATGGGCAATCTGAGCCTGAACGGCAGCAAGATTTCGCCCCTGACTTTCAATTAATTGCCGGCGCAAATCTGGCAAAGGCTCGGTAACTCGGCGCGCTCGCGCCCCTGTCGCTCTTGCTACCCTTGATGGCATGAATGCCGACATTGGTGAGCGCAACCGAGCCTGTTGATATTGTTTACCTCTGGGTAGACGGTAGCGACCCCGCTTGGCGACGCAAACGTCGCCGGGCGGCAGCGCGCCTGTGTGCGGGGCACCGCGACGCCATGGCTGTTTATGGCAATGTCGAAGGGCGCTTTCGTGACAACGATGAGCTGCGCTACAGCTTGCGCGCATTAGAGCGTTACTTCCCTGCACATGGCCATGTCTATTTGGTCACCGATGGGCAGCGGCCGGCCTGGTTGATCGAGTCCGAGCGCCTGACCGTCATCGACCACAGCGCGCTGATGCCGGCCGGCGCCTTGCCGACCTTTGACTCCGGGCATATCGAGTCCTATATCCACCGGATCCCGGGGCTGTCGGAGCGTTTTCTCTATTTGAACGACGATGTCTTTTTGGGCGCGCCGCTGCGCCTGGAGGATTGGTTTTGGCCAGGCGGCATCTACACAGCCTGGTCTGACGAAGCGCCGGTCAGTGATGAGCCGATGCGGGCCGACGCGACCGCGCTGGACAATGCCTGCCGGCTCTCGCATCAATGGCTGAGTGCCAGCCCACAGCAGCCCGTGGCGAGCTATCTGCCGATCTTTCGCACCTTTGCCCATGCCCCGCGGCCGATGCTGCGCTCGGTCTTGTTTGAGCTGGAGGAGCTGGCCCCGGAGCTGTTCGGAACGGTTCGCTCGACGGTTTTCAGGGTCTGGAACAAGCCGACGATTGTGTCGGACTTCGTGATGCGCTGGTCGCTCAGCCGCGGCTGCGCCAAGCTGCGCAGTTATCGCCATCTGTTCTTGGCCACCGGCGCCGCGCACGAGGACACCGAGGCGCAGTCCGCGCTACAGGCCCTGATTGCGGCCGAGGGCGAGCTGGACTTTTTCTGCCTCAACGACACCACCGACGACGCGTCCGCCGACGACCCCCGCTTGTTGCGCGTGCGCGCCGCCTTGCAGCAGATGTTCGCGGTGCCGTCGAGCTTTGAGCGCTCGACCGGGGCAGCTGCTGCTTGAATGGGCCTGGATACCCCGCTGCCCAAGCGGTATTCTCGGTGTCTCAGATGCTCCCCTGCCGGCGTACTTCAGAGTGACCGTGGACACCCGGTCTGGAGCGCCGTCGCAGCTATCTTTCGTCGATCTTGCTTGCCTTTATATGAAGAATAGAAATAGCGTGGCTGCCTTGGCTTTAGGTGCGCTGGTCTTGCTGCTGGCGCTGGCACCGCTTGGCGCCAGCGCTGCCAGCGCTGCCAGCGGTACCAGTATCGGCGCCGCCCCTGGCGGCTCCGCAAGGCCGCCGGCGGCAAGCGTCAGCAAGCAAGAGGCCAAACGCTTGCAGCAGCTGCTTTCCGACTACTACCTCGCCAGGAGCCGGTACGAGCCGCTGGGGGCAAGTGCGAGCGGAGATCAGCGATTCGACGACCAACTCGGCCTCAGCATTGCACCGCATCTGCAGGCCAAGCAATACGCGCTGTACCGCCAATTTGCCGCGCGCCTGCAGCAGATCAAGCCGGCGCAGCTTGGGCAGGCAGACCGCATCAACTACGAAATTCTCGACTACGAACTGGCCGAGGCTCTGTCTTTCGAGCCTTTCCCGACCCATCTATTGCCTATCGATCAAGAGGACAGCGTGCCGGTGCAACTGGCCAATTACTCCAGCGGTGACGGTCCTCAAGCGCTCTCAACGCCTAAGCAATACTGGGCTTATCTGAATCGACTCAGGCAATTGACGCCCTGGATAGATCAGGCCATTGCCAATATGCGTGAGGGCATACAGACCGGCATCGTGCCGCCCAAGGCCTTGGTGGTCGCGGCTCTGCCGCAGCATCAACAGATTGTCAGCAGCACGGCCGAGGCGAGCGTTTTCTACAGCCCGATCAAGCGCCTGGAAGCAGGTGCGACGGCGGGCTTTTCGGCGGCCGAGCGGCGCCGTCTTGGCGCTGCCTACCGGCGCGAAATCGACACACATCTCAACCCGGCCTTGGCCCGTTTGGCGCAGTTTTTGCAAACCGACTATCTGCCGGCAAGCCGCAGCAGCGCCGGCTTGGGCGCGCTGCCGAATGGCGAAAAATGGTACAGGGCAGCCGTCGCAAGCGCCACCGGCAGCCTTTTGGATCCGGCGCAGATTCACGCCATCGGCCTGACCGAAGTGGCGCGCATACAGCAGCAGTTTGAGTTGCTGGGGCCGAAGCTGGGCTATAGCGGGCCGGCGGCTGATTTGCCGCAATGGGTTGCTGCGCAAGACCGCTTTCGTCCCTTCAACAGCGCGGATGAAGTCAACGACTGGTTTCGCCGGCTCGACCGCCAACTGGACGGCAAATTGCCGGCGCTGTTCAGCCTGATGCCCAAGGCTGGCCTGGAGGTTCGGCTTGAGCCCGAGTTGACCCGGGCGACGGCGTCAGACCACTACACCAGCCCCAGCGCCGACGGCCAGCGGCCCGGCGTGTTCTGGTCGGTGGTCAATGATCCTCGCCGTTATGACAGCACCCAGATGAGCAGCCTGTTTTTACATGAGGGGCGCCCCGGCCACCACTTTCAGATCGCCCTGCAGCAGGAGTTGAACTTGCCGGACTTCCGCAAGTTCGGCGGCAACAACGCTTTCATGGAGGGCTGGGCGCTTTACGCCGAAACGCTGGGTCAGGAAATGGGCTTGTATGAGGATACGGCGCAGTATTTTGGCCATCTCAATTCGGAGCTGCTGCGCGCCGCGCGCTTGGTGGTGGACACCGGCCTGCATGCGCAGGGCTGGACACGCGAGCAGGCCATCCAATACCTGCAGTCGACATTGGGCTACGACCTGGATGAGGCGACCAGCGCGATCGAGCGCTATATGGCCAGTCCGGGCCAGGCGCTGGGCTACAAGATCGGCGCCATGAAGATCGCGGCGCTGCGCCAGCGAGCCAGCAAGGCCTTGGGAGCCAAGTTCAGCTTGCCCGCCTTTCATGCCGCCGTGATCGGCGAGGGCTGCCTGCCGCTGCCTGTGCTTGAGGCCAAGGTCGAACGCTGGATTGAGGCTCAGAAATAGGCAGGCGAGGGCGAGGCTTGTGGCCCGCTGCCGCCCAGCGCAATTGCTCTCAGCGGGCGCCGCGTAAGCTCACCTCAGGTCGAGACAATTTGGTTGCGGCCCTTGAGTTTTGCGGCGAACAGCCGCTTGTCGGCTAGATTGATCAATTCTTTGAGGGTATTGGTTTCCTGCGGGTACATCATGGCCAAACCAATACTGACCGTCACGGTCGGCAAAACCGTCGATTTTTCATTTGGAATCTGCAACTGCCGGATTTCTGCCATGAGTCGTTCGAGGACAACCATGGCTTGCTCAATATTTGTATTGCCGAAGACATAGACAAACTCCTCGCCACCGTAGCGGGCGCAGATGTCCCCCGGGCGCTTCCCTTGGCTAGACAAGGTTTCGGCGATACGTATAAGGCAATCATCCCCAGCTTGATGCCCATAATGGTCATTGAGCAGTTTGAAGAAATCTATATCTATCATGGCCAAGCTGATGGGTACTTGCAGCCTGGCGCATCGATTCCATTCCGCCGCTAGAAACTCATTAAACCAACGTCGATTGAAAATGCCGGTCAGACCATCGAGTCGGGATAGCGCCATGACCGCTTCTTCCGCTGCTTTTCTTTTTGTGATGTTTTGGTGAGAAATGAGGAAATAGGTTTCCGACAGGTAATCAAACGGTTTTACCGTCATCATGAACCAGCGAACTTCATCGGGGCTATTGCAGGGATATTCGAAATTGAAGACGCCTTGCCCCGCTGCGATTAAATTCCTGATGCCTTTTGCGGCGGCGCTGCTGAATTCCTCACCGTAGTCTGCGGAACTGTCGCAGACAGCGAGATAGTTCACATCGGTCCAGTCCATCGTCGGACAGGAATTTTCCTGCCCGAATTGGGTCCAGGCCCTATTGACGAATCGAATCAAACCTGTGCGATCGATAACAACAATATGCTCGGACAGGCTGTTGATTGTGGTCAGCAAAAACGCGTAGCTGTTGATCATTCAGCTCGCAACATGGTTGCGTCCTGGTGTCGGTGCAGTGTCGAAGATGCTAACAGGCAGCCAAGTGCTCAGGTGAGGAACGAAATCAACGTCCGGCCGACGCGGCTCAAGACATCACACCGGGCACGCAACTTTGGCGCTGCGCGTTCGCGCTCGGTACAGCCCGCCGCCAATGGCGGTACAAAGAGCCATCACGAGCAGACCATCGGCACTCGGCGAGAACAGCCAGGCCTGCGGGCCGGACAGCGCCAAGCCGCCGGCCAGGGCGAGCTGCGCGCTGATATTCATGCTCGCGTGTAGCGCAAAGGCCGGCCAGATCGATGGCCAGCGCAGAAACAACTCGATATAGAGCCATTGCATCGCCAGCACACCGAGCAGAAGGCGCGGCGCCAGCGTCCAGAGCGACTCGCTGGAGTAGGCGGCCGTCAGCAGGTCCAGATAGGGCAGGTGCCAGGCAAACCAGATCAAGGCGCCGAGCAGCAGCACGCGCAAGTACGAGGTTCGCGCCAGCAGGCTGGGCAACAAATAGCCGCGCCAACCCGACTCTTCCAGAAAGGCAAACAAGGCGATGCCGAGCGCGCTCGGCAGCAACTGCGCCATGGCCAGCGGCTTCGGACGCAGCACCAGGCTGCCCCAGGCTAAGCCGATGGCGATCACCAGACCGACCGCCAAAACCGCAGCAAGTGCAGCCACCGCAGCGGCCCTGGCGCTGCGCTCGTGCCAAGCGAAGTAGCCCCCCTGGGCCGGACGGCGGGTCGCGGCGTCCCGCCGTCTGAACACAAAGCCCAACAGGGCCGGCGACAGTATCCACAAAAGCATGCCTGTCGTGCCGCTCGGGGCTATCACCTGCCCCTGGTCAAACACCATGCGGCCAAGCAGGCCGGCGCCAATGGCGAGGGCGCCAAACAGCAGCGGCAGCAGCGGCAGCTGCTGTTTGGCGCCCGATCTGTTCACAAGGCGCGGTGCATGAATGTCGTCAAAGTCTCGGGTGGCGGCTGCACACCGGCCTGGAACAAGATCCGGCCGACGGCACCGCGGTGATAGCCGCCATGCGTGATCAGGTGCATCAGCATCTCGGCACGCGTCATGCGACCGGCCTTGCCGTCGACGAAAGTGAAGGCCACTTCTTCGGCCAGCTCTGCGTCGCCGAGTCCGCGCACATAAGTCTCCAGCCACTGGTCGGCCGTCTGCTGGGCTTCGAACAGATCGACCAACGCCGGTGTCTCCGCTGTGTTCAGGCCGGTATAACCATGCGCCAGACCTTGCAGATTGCCGTGGAAAATCTTGTCCACCACATAGATATGGTTCAGCACGCGGGTGGCGTTATGCCGCTCTTGCGCTTGGCTGGTTTCATGCAGGCTGATGACCAGTGGAAACAGATCCTGATTGGCCCAGGTCTTGAAGGCGATCAGTTTGAGCAGCAGCGGTTTGATGGACATGAGGGTGTGTGGCTTGGCGGTTCAAAAACTCAGCAGCTCCTTCAGCTCGGCCGCATTGCGGCGCGAGACCTCCAGGCGCTTGCCGTCGATCATGGTGATCTCAAAGCCCTCGCGAATCGACTCCGCGATGCCTTTGATGGCTTGCAGATTGACCAGATGCTGCCGGCTGGCGCGGAAAAAAAGCTGCGTCGGCAGGCGTTCCTCAATCTGGTTCAATGACTTTTTAACATAGGCGCTTTTGGTCTCGCCTGCGGGCTGGGTGAAAAACACCCGCACATAGTTCTTGCAGCTCTCAATGTAGAGAATCGAAGGCAGGGCGAGCAAGTGACAATGGTCACCGTCCTTGATGAAAATCTTGCTGTTGAGGTCCAGCACCGGTTTGGGTTCGGTTTCGGCCTCGGGCCCGGTCTGAGCCAACTCCGGCTCGGCGCTCAGCTTGGCCACTGCTTGCGCCAGCCGCAGCGGGCTGATCGGTTTGAGCAGGTAGTCGACCGTGTTGAAGTCAAAGGAGCGGATCGCGTGCTCGGAGAAGGCGGTCGTGAACACGATGCGCGGCGTGTAGGCTAGCTTTTCCAGCAACTCGAAACCGCTGTCGCCGGGCATGTGGATGTCAAGGAAAAGAAGGTCGGGCCGCAGCTCTTCGATCAGGACGCGCGCGTTTTCGGCGTTATCGGCCTGCCCCAAGACCTCGATCTGTTCGGTAAAGGCACCCAACATGCGCACCAGGCCTTCGCGAGCCAGCCGCGAATCCTCGATCACCAAGGCTCTTTGTTTGGTTTTGCTCATCAGCTGAATTCCTTGGGCAGGCTGAGTTCGACCTGGAAATGGCCGGGAGTCGATTTGATGCCTAGCGCCGCACGCTCGCCGTAGAGCAAATGCAGGCGCCGCTTGAAATTGGGCAGACCCAGGCCGAGTCCTTGCCCGGCCGGTGTGGTGGCGGCATTGAGTGGCGAGTCGTTGCTGACCAGCAGCCGCAGCTTGTCGCCGACGTCGATCACTTCAACGCTGAGTGTGCCGCCTTGGGGCAAGTGGTCGAGGCCATGTTTGATCGCGTTCTCGACCAAGAGCTGCAAGACCATGGGCGGCAAGAGGCAGCTCATCAGCGCGGGCGCTGCGTTGATCCTGAAGTCCAGCCTGTCCTCCATTTGGGTGCGCATGATGGAGACATAGGCCTCGATGATGGCTAACTCCTGGTTCAAACGGGTCTTGCTTTGCTGGCTGCTCTCCAGCGAGTAGCGCAGCAGCTCGGACAAGGCCACGATCATCGCGTCGGCGCGCTCACCGTCTTCATGGATCATGAAGCGGATATTGTTCAGCGCGTTGAACAGAAAATGCGGTTTGAGCTGGTTGGTCAAACTGCTCATTTGCGCGGCTTTCAAGCTCATCTGCAGCTGAAGATTTTGCACTTCACCCTCGCGGGCGCGCTGTGCGGCGGCGGCGCTGATGTAGACAAAGGCCCAGGCGCTGATGAAGAGCTGGGCCTGCAGACCATTGCTGAGGATGTTGCGCAGCAGAAAGCTCGGGGCGTCGAAATCCGCCCGCCCGCCGTTGATCTGGGTCCAAAAGAAAGGTATCACCATGGCCGCCACTGCCGCCATCACGGCCACACCGCTCAGGCTGCTGTAGCCGATGACGACAGGGATCAGGCGCCCCATTGCTAGCCCAGCCCAGCCGCGCCGCAAATAGAGCCAGCGAAAGCCCAGCACCGCCAGCGTGTAGGGCGCCGTCCAGGCCAGGGTGTTGGCCAGATTGTTGGCGTCCAGCCGACCAAACAAGAGGATGCTGAGCAGCGTCACCGCCGCGATAAAGCCCATGGCCGCGCCGTGATAGAGCCAGAACCGCCGCTCGCGGGGGAAGAACTTCATCGCTTTTTTCGCTGCTTTGCTGGCTAGGTGAATAGAGGGGGCTGCGCGCGGATTGTCGTGCTCATTGCTCGCTCACCACAGGCGCACGCGCTCGGCGGCGGGCTTGAACATTTTGTCGCCGGCGTGGGTGCCGAAGGCTTCGTGGAAACCGTCGACATTCTGCGCCGGCCCATTGGCGCGGAATTCGTTCGGCGCATGCGGGTCAGAGCTCAGCAGCTGCAGCGTGCGCTCATCGCGGCGTTTGACACGCCAGCTTTGCGCGAAGCTCAAGAAGAAGCGCTGCTCGCCGCTGTAGCCGTCAATCACCGGCGCCGGCCGGCCGCCCAGGCTGGCTTGGTAGGCCTTGAACGCGATTTGAAGGCCGATCAGATCGGCCATATTCTCCGGCAGGGTCAGCTCGCCATTGACATGCTTGCCCGGCAGAGCCTCCAGCGCATTGAACTGCGCCACCAGCTTGGCGCCGAGCGCCTCGAAAGCCTTGCGGTCGGCCTCGGTCCACCAGGGCCGCATCACGCCGTCGCCGTCGAATTGGGCGCCCATATTGTCGAAGCCATGGCTGATTTCATGGCCGATTTGCGCGCCGATGCCGCCGTAATTGGCTGCGTCATCGGCTTGCATCTCGAACAGCGGCGCTTGCAAAATGCCGGCCGTCAGATTGATCTCATTGCCCATCGGGTCATAGAAGGCATTGACCTCCAACGGCGACATCGCCCAGGCCTTGCGGTCCATGGGCTTGCCGGCCGCCGCGGCCTTGTGCTCCCAAGCAAAGCGCTTGGCGCGCTGCTGGTTGCCGAAGGCGTCACCGGTGCGCAACTCCAAGGCGCTGTAGTCGCGCCATTGGTCCGGGTGACCGATCTTGGCCTTGTACTTGGACAGCTTGTCCAGCGCGGCTGCCTTGGTGGCGGGCTCCATCCAGCTATTGGCCGCCATCAGCTGCTGGTAGGCGGCCAGCACATTGTTGAAAATGAGCTCGACCTTCTGCTTGTGCGCAGCCGGGAAATGGCGGGCCACATATTGCTGGGCCAAGGCTTCGTTCAGCGCCTCGCTCAACTGCTCCAAGGCGCGCTTAGCCCGTGGGCGGTCGGCTTGTGCGCCCGTGACGGCCTTGCCGTGGAAAGCAAAATGCGCCGCCCTAAAGCCCTGCGGCAAGACCTGCGCGCTAGCGTCCAGGCTGCGCAGTGTGAAGTAGGCCTGCCAGTCGGCCAGCGGCAACTCGGCGAAGAGCCGGGCGGTGGCGATGGCCGTGTCCAGCTGGGTGACAGTGACCTTGTCCTCTGCTGAGATCTTGGCGGCGGCCAGAAAAGCCTGCCAGTCGAAGCCGGGGGCTTTGCCCATCAGCTCCTCGGCCGTTAGCGGGTTGTACATCTTGGCCGGGTTGCGTGCCTCGCTCAAGGGGGTGTGCGCTTGGGCCAGGCGAGTCTCCAGGCTCAGCACGCGCTGGGCCAGCTCGGCCGGCTTGGGAAGCCCGGCGAGTTCGGCCAAGCGGGTCAGATAAGTCAGATAGGCTGCCCGAGCTTTAGCGAATTGAGCATCGTCCAGCTTCAGGTAGTAGTCGCGGTCGGGCAGACCCAAGCCGCCTTGCCAGGCCATCACGCGGTTCAGGCCCGGGTTCATGAAGTCGGCAAAGCCGCCCCAAAGCCAGATCGGCGTTTCGATCTGCCCTTGGGCGCGGCCGGCCCAGGCAGCGAGTTGCTGCGGGGTCTTGATGGCGGCGATCTCGGCCAGCAGCGGTTTGATGGGTGCCAGGCCCGCCTTGTCGATGGCGGCGTTGTCCAGATAGGCGGCGTAATAGTCGCCGATCTTCTTGGCGCTGCTGGCCTTGGGCTGGGGCTTGCTGGCGAGTTCTTGCAAGATGCTGCGGATGCGCTGGTCCACCACGGCCGGCATATCGGTGCCGTGCAGCTCGGCCTTGTCGGCCGCAATCGCCTTGTCTCGCAGCCAGGTGCCGCTGCTATGGCGATAGAGATCGTCTTGCGCGCGCACGGCTTGATCGAAGCCGGGCAGGTCCAGCCCGGATTGAGCTTGGGTGGCGCCAGCCGGCGCGGCGTAGCCGGCCAGTTGAAGGAGCAAAGCGACGCTGCTGAGTTTGAGGAGTTGGCGGGCTTTCATGGGGGAGGGCTTTCGTGTTGAAGTGTCTGGTGGGCAGTCAGGGCGTATCAGCAGGCCCGGCGTCGCCAGTGTCTCGAGTAGCCGCTTGTTTTGGGGGAAAAGGTGCCGAGCGGCAATGGGCGGGGATGAGTGGCGCCTCGGTGCATCACGGCCACTGCCAGCCGCCAAATTCAGGCATAGTTGAGCAACTTGTCCAGCGTGAGACTCCAGCTCTATGCAATCTGCCCCGCTCCGTGATGACGAAGCCCAAAGTCTGGCTGCACTGCGTGCGCTGGAGGTGCTGGATACCGGCCCCGAGGCCGAATTTGATGCGCTGGTCAGGGCCGCTTCCATCGTCTGCGGTGTGCCGATCTCGCTGATCAGCTTGATCGATGTGGAGCGGCAGTGGTTCAAGGCGAATATTGGCCTGCCGGGCGTGCACGAGACGCCGCGCGATTTGGCTTTTTGTGCGCATGCGGTGTTGGGCGATGAGTTGTTCGAGGTGGCTGACGCCACGCAGGACCCTCGCTTTGCCGACAACCCATTGGTCATCAGCCAGCCGGACATCCGTTTTTATGCCGGCGCGCCGGTAAGGCTCAGTGACGGCTCGCGCATCGGCACTCTGTGTGTGATCGATCGCCAGCCAAAGCGGCTGACCGAGGCCCAGCGCCAAGTGCTGACGGAGTTGGCAGTGGCTGCGGCCCAGGCTTTGGAAGGGCGGCGAGCGCTGCGGGCGGTCAAGCAGATATCGCGTGAAATGGCAGACAGCGAAGCGCGTTTTCGCCTGCTCAGCGAGAGCGTACCTATCGGCGTGTTTGAGCTGGATGTCCAGGGGAACTTCAGTTACGGCAACAGCAAGCTGCTGGATATTTTTGGCCTGCAGCATCGCCAAGCCCTGGACTGGACGCAAATGGTTGACGCGGACGAACGCAAGGTGATTACAACAATGTGGCGCGATGCCTTGGCCCAGCAAGAGGACATGGACGCCGAATTCCGCATTCGGCGGGCCGACGGCCGTGTGCGGCAGCTGCACGCGAAAGCGAAGCTGCGACGCAATGAAGCAGGCCAGCCGCTCGCCTATGTAGGCATGGTCGAAGACATCACCGAGGCTCGACAGCAGCAAGACGCACTGCGAACAAGCCGGGCCTTTCTGGATCGGACCGGCCGCATGGCAGGCGTGGGCGGCTGGGAAATTGACTTGGCAACGAACAGCTTGTTTTGGTCGGATGAAACCTGCCGCATTCACGGCCTGGAGCCCGGTCATAGGCCCAGTCTTGAGGAGGCGCTGGACTTCTACACCCCAGAGGCCAGACCCGTTGTCCAGCAAGCGGTGCAGCACGCGTTGGCTACCGGTGAGGGTTGGGATCTTGAGCTAGAGCAGCAGTTGCGTGACGGCCGCAAGATCTGGGTTCACGCCGTCGGTTCGGTCGAGTTCGAGGATGGCCAGGCGCGACGTTTGGTGGGGGCGTTTCAAGATGTCACCGAACGCGTCAAGGAGAGGCTGGCCTTGAAAGAGGCCCATACCTTGATGCAATTGGCCACCGACAGTGGCGGTATCGGTATTTGGGACTACGACCTCGTGCAGGGCAGCCTGAAGTGGGATGCTTGGATGTACCGGCTCTACGGCCAGATGCCCAGTGATGAGCTGGGGCCTTACGATTTGTGGGCGCGGCATTTGCATCCAGACGATAAAGCTGTTGCCGAACACAACCTTCAGGACGCGATCGAAGGGCGCCGCCCCTTTGCAACGGAGTTCCGCGTTATTTGGTCGGATGGCTCGGTGCACCATATTCGCGGCACGGCGCTGATCAAGCGCGATGAGGCGGGCCGGGCTTTGCGCATGGTGGGCGTCAACTGGGACACTTCCGAGCATCACCGCATCGAGGCCGAGTTGCGCGAGGCCAAGCTGGTGGCCGAAGGCGCCAGCAAGGCCAAGAGCGAATTTCTGGCCAATATGAGTCACGAAATTCGCACGCCTATGAATGCCATCTTGGGCATGTTGACGCTGCTGCGCAAAACCAAAATGAGCGAGCGCCAGGCCGACTACGCCGCCAAGACCGAGGGCGCGGCGCGTTCCTTGCTGGGCCTGCTCAATGAGATCTTGGACTTCTCCAAGGTCGAGGCCGGCAAGATGACCTTGGACCCGCAGACTATGCGCGTCGACCATTTGCTGCGCGATTTGTCGGTAATTTTGTCGGCCAATGTGGGCGCCAAGAAGTTGGAGTTGGTGTTTGATATCGACCCGGCCTTGCCGCGCGAGTTGGTGGCCGATGCGATGCGCCTTCAGCAAGTGCTGATCAATCTGACCGGCAATTCCATCAAGTTCACCGAGCAGGGCGAGGTGGTGCTGGCCATCAAGGTCTTGCAACGCAATCAAGACTCGGTGAGCCTGCACTTCGCCGTCAGCGATACCGGCATTGGCATTGCGCCGCAAAACCAAGCGCGCATCTTCAGCGGCTTTACGCAGGCCGAGGCGTCGACCACACGGCGTTTTGGCGGCACCGGGCTGGGGCTGGCGATCAGCCAAAGACTGGTCGCGCTGATGGGCGGCGAGCTGACGCTGCAAAGCGAGGAAGGGCGCGGCAGCCGCTTTGAATTCAGCCTCACGCTGGCGCTTGCTGATACTGCGGTGGCCGCAACAGCGCTGGGCGAAAAAACCGACCCACCCGCTGCGCAAAGGCGCGCACTGATCGTCGATGACAACGCGATCGCGCGTGAGGTGCTGGCCCGGATGTGCGAGTCGCAGGGCTGGATGGTGGACCTGGCCGAGAGCGGCGAGCAGGCCATTGCTTGCCTGCAAGCCCATGCCCATACCGCTGCAGGTCCTTATCAGGCCTTGTTTGTCGACTGGCAAATGCCTGGGCTGGATGGCTGGCAAACCATCGGCCGCATCCGCGCGCAGGGGCTGGCCGGGCCGGCTCCGGTGATCGTCATGGTGACGGCGCTGGGGCGCGAGCAACTGGCGCAGCGCAGCGAAGCGGATCAGGCCATGCTGGACGGTTATCTGGTCAAACCTGTCACCGCTTCAATGCTTTTTGATGCCGTGGCCGACGCTGGCCTGCATCCAAGCCTGTTGCTGGCCAAACGCGAAGCGGCCATGCCCCATGCCGAGCAGCAAAGATTGCTCGGCGTGCGCCTGCTGCTGGTGGAAGATAACCTCAACAATCAGCAGGTCGCCAGCGAGTTGCTGCGCGGCGAGGGCGCCAGTGTGCAAATCGCCGGTGACGGTCAGCAGGCGGTCAGCGCTTTAGCGGCCGCGCCTCATGCTTTTGATGTGGTCTTGATGGATCTGCAGATGCCGGTGATGGATGGTTATGCCGCGACCCACCATCTGCGCGAAGTCTTGGGGCTGAGGGCTTTGCCCATCGTGGCGATGACCGCCAATGCAATGAGTTCGGACCGCGAGGCATGCCTGGCGGCCGGCATGAACGACCATGTGGGCAAGCCTTTTGATCTGGATGAGCTGGTGCGGGTCTTGCGCCAGCATGGTGGGCTGGCAAGTTTGGACGGGGCGCGCAGGCTGGCCCCTCAGCAGGGAGGCGAGTTGACGGCGGCATGGAGTCGGGCGGCGGCCGGCGCGGGCGTGGACCTGTCCGCCGCACTGCAGCGCATGGGCGGCAAGCCGACTGTGTATGCACGCATGTTGCGCAACTTCACGGCCGACCTGGGCGCCATGCAATCGCAGTTGCGCGAGCATCTGGCGCAGGCCGATGCCAGGTCTGCGCTGCGCCTGATCCATACGCTCAAGGGTGTGGCAGCAACCTTAGGCGCCGTCCAGTTGGCGGAGCAGGCCAGCCAGGCGGAGCGGGCCCTGACAGAGGCTCTGGCCGATCAGGGGGCCGAGGGCTCGGTCGCTGAGGCCTTGCTGCTGGCGAGCGTCGAGCGCTGCTGTGTTGCCATGGTCGCCGCCATGCCCGGCTTGACCGAGTTGCTGCGAGTGATGCAAGACGAAGCTAATGCGGCCGCGCCGCTGGCGCTTGCCGATTCAGCGGCCTTGCCCGCCTTGGGCGAGTTGCCAGTGGCAGAGCTGCAGGATTTGACCCAGGCGCTGAGCGAGCTCTTGCTGCGTCTGCAAGATTCGGATATGGACGCCTTGCAAGTGATGTCAGTCTTGCAAAGCCGTTACGGCGCTGTCTTGGGCGGGCGCCTGCAGGGCTTGGACGAGGCTCTCGGGCGGCTTGAGTTTGAGGCGGCGATCCTGCCTTGCCGCGACTTGATCAGCGAGGTGAAAGGCATCTTGCAATGAGGTTGCCTGCTTTGTTGCTGAGCTTTGCGATGCTGACTTGCGCTACCGCTCGGGCGCAAGATTCGGCGCCGGTGATACTTTGCCTGACCGAGTTTCCACCTTTCAATAGCGAACAATTGCCCAAGCAAGGTCCCTTGATCGAGTTGGCGACCGAGGCCTTCAAGCGCGCGGGTCGCCGTATCGATGCGCAGTTCATGCCCTGGGCGCGGGCGCTCAAGGAGGCCGAAGGCGGCCGCTGTGCTTTGTTTGGCATCTGGCGCAACGCGGCGCGCGATCAGGTGTTCGACTACTCCAAGCCCATCATTCAAATGGAGCTGGGTTTTTTCGGCCGGCGCGGGGTGGCGCTTGATTTCAACGATCCTAGAGTTCTGGCAGGGCTGCTGATCGGCATACAGCGCGCCACCTATTTACCGCCCTTGCTCGACAACAAGAACCTGCGCTTTGATCTCGGCAATGACCTGCTCAGCAGCATGCGCAAGCTCGTTCGCGAACGGGTCGATCTGGCCTATGGCAACCGGGCGCTGGGCCAGCATCTGCTCGCAAGCGATCCAGACTTGGGTGCGGCGGTGGAATGGAAATCTCCCGCGCTGGAGGTCAAGGATCATTTGCTGGGTTTCGCCAAAAGCTATGAAGGCGGCGGAGCCTTGTTGAAAGGCTTCAACAAGGGGCTGGACAGCATGAAGGCGGACGGCAGCTACCGCAAGATCCTCAGCGCCGGCGGGCTCGATGTTGCGCGCTGAAATGCCGCGAGAATAGGCCGCCAGAACAGGCCGCGAGAATGCCCCCCGGAAAGGCCCCGGCCTGTTTTTCGTCCCGTCCGCCACTTCTGGAATCGACCTTGTCTTCTCAACCTAGCTTTTTGGCCCGCATCCCCGCCGGCGCCGGCGTGCTCTTTTTCGTGCAGATGTTCTCCACGCTGGCCTACGCAGTGCTGTATTCCAGCCTGGTGCTGTACATGAACAAGCATCTGCGTTTCCCGCCCGAGCAGGCCGCGCTGATGATGGGCGTGTTCGGCGCCTTCAATTACGGCCTGCATTTGTTCGGCGGTTATCTGGGCGGGCGTTTCTTGAGCAACCGCAACCTCTTCGTCGGCGGCATGGTGCTGCAAGTGCTGGGTTGCGCCGCGATTGCCGGGGGCACCAGCGCCTTGCTCTACTGGGGCTTGGCACTGTTCCTGGTCGGCAGCGGCCTCAATGTGACCTGCTTGAACATGATGCTGACCCAGCGCTTTGCGCCCGAGGACAGCCGCCGCGAGGGCGCGTTCTTGTGGAACTACGCCGGCATGAATATCGGCTTCTTCATCGGCTTCACCATGGCCGGGCATTACCAGCTGAGCGAGAGCTACAGCAGCCTGTTCATCTTCGCCACGGTAGGCGGCGTGCTGGCGATTGTGCTGTCGGCGCTGTTCTGGAAGACCTTGGCCGACCTGGACACGCCGCTGATGCATGTCAGCGCGGCACAGTTCCGCCTGCGCTTTGTCGCCGGTGTGGCGATCTTGTTGGGTCTGGTGCCGGTGCTCTGGATGCTGCTGCAAAACCCCAAGGACACCGACACCTTGCTGAAGGGGATTTGTGCCCTGGTTGCAGCGGCGCTGGTGTTCATCACCATCAAGCATCCGGATGAGCCCGAGCGCCGGCGCATGTGGGCCTATTTGATTCTGACTCTGGGTTCGCTGATGTTCTGGTCGCTATACCAGATGGCGCCCAGCGGCCTGCAGTTGTTCGCCGTCGGCAATGTGCGCTTGGAGTTATGGGGTTATGTGATCGCGCCGCAATGGGTGCAAAACATCAACACGCTGGTGATCGTGATCGGCGGGCCGCTGCTGGCGGCCTGGTTTGCGCGGCTGCGCGAGCGCGGCTGGCCGATCGATATTCCTCAGCAGTTCGCCGCCTCGCTGGTGCTGATGGGCTTGGGCTTCCTGGCCTTGCCGCTGGGCATCGCGCTGGCGGATGCGCAGGGTCAAGTGGCGTTCTCCTGGCTATTCACCAGCTATGTTTTACAAAGCGTGGGCGAGCTGCTGATCTCGCCGGTCGGCTACGCGATGATCGGCCGCCTGGCTCCGCGCCAATATCAGGGCGTAATGATGGGCAGCTGGATGCTGGTGACGGGTCTGGCCTCGCTGTTCGCGGCCGACTTCTCCGGCATGGTGGCGCAGCCGGCCGACAGCACGGCCTTGATCAGCAACCCGGCTTATAGCGCGCTGTTCACGCAGCTGGGCGCGGGCTCGGTGGTGGTGGGGCTGGTGTTGGTGGGCTTGATCCCAGCGCTGCGCCGGCTGATTGGTGAGCCGGCCAAACCCTGAGCCAAACCAAAGAATTGGGCTGAGCTGAAATGACTTAATGCGATAGTGCCCGCAAGCAAAAACCAATAGTCATTGCACTTCATGCGCAGCAAGCAGTTTCTTCTTTGTACCGCTCTCTTTGGCAGTTTGGCCGCGCCACTGCCCGCGCTCGCGCAGGTCCGAACCGAGCCCTTTGAACATCAACGAATCGAGTCCGTCCAGGTCACGATCGACAATCCCAGCCCAGACGCGGCGCTGAACTCGCGGGTCGAGGACTTGGTCCGGCGCACGCTGGCGGCCTACCCCAGCAGCCGCTTTTCCGAGGATCGCTTGATCGCGGCGCTGGCGCGCTTGTCGCGCGTGCCGGAGATTCGCGCCACCCGTCATGAAGTCGTCAACGGCAGCACCGGCGGGGTTCAGCTGCGCGTCGCCGTGACCCTGGCCGACGGGGCCGCGCCGCCAGCCGACGCCAGCCCACAGTTCCCGTCCCTGTACCAGTCGAACGGTACCTTGGTCCGCGCCAAGCTCGAGACGCTGGCCATGTATTACGGCAATAACAATGCCTGGTATGGCCGCAATGACTTGATGCTCAATGGCAATCCTTTTGCCGTCGGCAAGGCTGCCGGCAAGGGCTATAGCCAATGGCTGGAAGGCTTTGTGCAGGCCGGCCTCTACGCCATCACGCCGCTCACAGACAGCTTGTACGTCTATGGCGGGGCCAGCGTCATCGCCAGCGGCTCGGTCGGGCAAGAGTTGTTTACCGATAAGACGCGCAGCCATGTGGCACTGGAAGATGCTTTCCTTGGCCTGGTCGGCGGCAGCACTACCGAACAAGGTGACCGTTTGGTCTATAACCTCTCAGCCGGACGGCAACGATTCAGCGTCGGCGAGGGCATGATGCTGGTCAACACCGCCCAGAATGGTTTGAACCGGGCGGCGCTGCAGTCCAACCCGCGCTGGGCGGGCGATCAGGTCGTGTTGGCGCGCCTGGCCTACAACGACTGGAAGCTCGAAGCCTTTCATATCGACCCGGACGAGTTGCCGGAGGTGGACTCCAAGACGCAAATCCAGGGCCTCAATGTCGAGACCACCGCGCTGAATGATTTCACGCTGGGTGTGATGGCGCTGCGGGTGCCCAAGTCGCAGGCGTCCTACTACACCACCAGCAGCCAGTTGCAGCGCGAAGGGTTGCGGGCGTTGGACTTTCGTGTCCGCTGGCAACCGGCGCCCAGCGGCGGCGCAGGCCCCTTCATTGCCGCTGAATTTGCCCGTCAGACGCACAGCAAATTCGATATGCAGGCGCAGGGCTATTTCGGCGAATTCGGCTATGTATTTGCCAAGGCCGCCTGGTCGCCCACGCTCAGCTACCGCTATGCGCGCTTCACCGGCGACAAGCCGGGCACAGAGCGTTTCGAGCGTTGGGACCCCTTGCTGTCGGGCGGTAATGGCGAGACCTGGGTGCAGGGCATCAACCATTTCAAGATCTTTCAGGACTCCAATCTGATCGCGCACCGGGTGCAGGCGAGGCTGAGGCCGCAGCAGAACATCGAGCTGGTGCCGCAGTTCTGGCTGTTCCAGGCGGACTCGCTGGCCAATCTGGGTGGCAACCCCGCCCTGTCGATGTTGCAGTCCAAACAAGTCGGCAAGGAGTTGAATTTGACGGCCAAGTATTTCTACTCCAGGAACGTGATGTTCCAGGGGCATGTGGCCGCGACCTATGCCGGCACAGCGATTGATCAGGGCCTGGGCGCGCATTCCAGCCCATGGCTCAGCACCATGTTCTTTGTGCGCGTCGGTTATTGAAACCATTTTTTTTCCACAGCAAAAGGGAGTCAGCAATGGAACGTCGTGATTTGATGAAGAGCGTGGCGGTGTTGGCGGCTGCGGGCGCAGCGGCCACTGGGTCCGGCAATGCGGCGGCGCAGTTTCAAGGCAAGCCGCAAGCCGGCGTCGGGGTGAAGGACATCGAGCCGGTGCCAAAGGATCAGTTCACGCCCGATCGCTTCAAGGGCAAGACCATGCTCATCACCGGCTGCGCCCGTGGCATGGGTGAGGCGGCTGCGATCCGCGCCGCGCGTGAAGGCGCCAATGTGGTGGGTGTCGACTGGATACCGGAGCTGGGCGCCCAGACGATTGAGCGCATCCGGGCTGCGGGCGGCAAGGCGGTGTTCGTGGCCGGCCATGTCGGCGAGACCGCGACCTGCGAGCGCATGGTCAAGACGGCTGTCGATACCTTCGGTGGCTTGGATCTGGCCATCAACAATGCCGGCGTGATGGACGGCGTGTACTCGGGCGACCCGATTGATTTTGAGAAGCAGAAGTCGCTGATCTTCGCGCCCATCCATGAAGCCTCGGACGAATATTGGGACCGGGTGTTCCTGAGCAATTCGGCCGGCGTATTTCGCAGCATGCGGGCGGAACTGAAACAGATGGTGGCGCAGGGGCGCGGAGGTGCGATCGTCAATGTGGGCTCGATCGCTGGGCTCACCGGCTTGGCCGGCAACCCCGCTTATGTGGCCAGCAAACATGCGGTGACCGGCCTGACGCGCAATGCGGCGATCGACTATGCGCCCTACGGCATTCGCGTCAATTCGGTCAATATGGCCGCGACCGATACGCCTATGGTGGCGCGTGCAACCGAGCTGGTGATGGCCGCGAGCAAGGCGGCGAGCCGCCCCGGCATGGGCAGCATCAAGACGCAAAGCGTTCTGGCCTATGCGGACTCCAAGCGCCGCCCGGCCACGGTCGGTGAGCAGGTCGCGGTGATGCTGTTCATGCTGTCGAACGAAGCCTCCAACCTGACCGGCGCGGCTTACGCGACCGATGGCGGCTGGACCGCCTATTGACCACGTGGCGTTGGCCTTGCGGCCTCCAAGCTCTTCACTCGCAACAAAGGCCTCGCCATGATCGAAATCCACCACCTGAACGAATCCCGCTCGCGCCGCATCACCTGGATGCTGGAGGAGCTGGGTCAGCCCTACGAAGTGATCAGTTACCAGCGCGACGCCGTGACCCGCTTGGCGCCGCCCGAGCTGATGGCGATTCACCCGTTGGGCAAAGCGCCGGTGCTGCGTGATGGTGGGCTGGTGATGATCGAGTCGGGCGCCATCATCGAGTATCTGGTGCGCCGCTATGGCAATGGCCGCTTCGCGCCGGTGCTCGGCACACCGGACTACAACCGCTATAGCCAGTTCTTGCACTATGCCGAGGGCTCGGCGATGTTGCCGCTGATGCTCAAGCTTTATGTCGGGCGCCTGGGCGAAGCCGGCGCACCGCTGCAGCCGCGCATCAGCAGCGAGTTGCAAAATCATCTGGGCTATCTGGAGAGTGAGTTGACCGGGCGGGACTACTTTGTCGGCGATCAGCTCAGCGGTGCTGATGTGCAGCTGTCCTTCGTCGCGCAGATCGCGATCAAAGGCGCGCCGGCCGAGGCTTATCCGAATTTGCGCCGCTTTGTCGCGATGCTGGAGGGGCGGCCCGCTTACAAAAAGGCGATTTTGCGCAGCGGGGCTTGAGCGTTCAGATCAACTCAAGCCAAGGAATCGGCAATTCGTCGCACAAGCTTGGCTGCCCGCAGAGGCGGGCGACACAATCGCCGGCATTGACCCACTCCCTGACCCTATGCCCATGCAAACTCGAATCCAAGGCCGTTCACGTACCTTCCTGGCTGCACTGACCTTGCTGACGGCGCTGGGCTCGGCTCAGGCCACCATCTTCAAGGACAAGGAACTCGACGCGCTCTCGGACGCGAACAAGTTTGCCGAGCTTGAGCGTTTGGCGCAGACGCGGCTGAAGGCCAATCCGGCCGATGCCGAGGCCAGCGCGGCCTTGTCGCTGGCGCTGTCTTCGCTTGATCCAAGCGACAGCAAGCGGGTCGAGGCTGGCGCAAAGCAGGCCAAGGTCTGTGTCGAGCAGCATCCGACGGTGGCGGTGTGTCAGCTGGTCACGGCACAAAGCCTGAATGTGCAGATGGGCAGCGCCGGCATGTTCAAGATGGCCTCGATGCTGGGTGACATCAAGGCGGCGCTGATCCGCACGCTGGAGCTGGAGCCAACGCAGGCGATGGCGCGCATCCAACTGGCCAAGCTCTATTTGTTTGCGCCAGGCATGCTGGGCGGCAGCGTCGCCAAGGCGCGAGAGCTGGAGGCGGCGGTGCGTAACAGCCAGCCCGAGCAGGCTCGGATCATCCGCATCTACATTGCCGCCGAGGGCAAGAAATGGGCCGAGATGGAGGCCGAGTTGCTGGCGCTCAAACCCGCCAAAGACGCGACACTGCTGGACGAATCACGCAACGCCTATTTGCAGCTGGCCACGCATTACCTGAAGGACGATAAAGACTTCGCCAAGGCCAAGAGCTTGTTCGAGCAACTGCAGCGCGAGCAGCCTGCTCAGGCGGCCGGCGTCTATGGGCTGGGGCGAGTGCAGGCCGAGATGGGTCAGGCCGACGAGGCGGTGCGGCTGTTCGAACGCGCCAGGACGCTCGAAGGTGCGGATGATTTGCCTATCGATCACCGCCTGGGTGACGCTTTGCTGGCCAAGGGCGACAAGCCGCAAGCCAAGGCCGCCTATGAGCGCTTCCTCACCAAGAAGAATGCTAACCCCAATAACGTTGAGGCCGCACGCAAGAGCCTGGCCAAGCTGAGCTGAGCTATGCCTCAGCTACTTGCTTGGTGAACTGCAGCCAAATTTCGGGCTCCCGGTAGCTGTCAAAGCTGACCTTGAGCAGCTTGAAGCCAGCGCTTTCAAAGTAGCGAATCACGGTGGCCCCTTCGTCTTCGATCGGGGTGCCGAGCTCGTATTTGGCGCCGTGTGCTTCGTCGTTCCAGTTGCCCGGATCGGGGTAGGGCAGCACGACGAGGAGTGCGCCCTCGGCATGCAAGATGCGGTGAAACTCGGCCAGCACCTTGGCCGGCTCGTAGGCATGCTCGAGCGAATGGGACGAGTAGACGATGTGGAAGGCCCCGTCCTCAAAGCAGCCGAGATCATGCATATCGCATTCCATCACCGGGTAGCCGCTTTGCCGTGCCATCTCCAGCTTGGCGGGGTTGAGTTCCACGCCGACTAGATTGGTAAAGCCCATTCTTTTGAAGTGGCGCAGGCCCACGCCGTCGCCGCAGGCAATGTCGGCAATGCGCAGATCGTGCGGCAGGTCGGCAAAGGTGGCGTTGAGGTAGCGCTGTTGGCCCAGCTCCCATTTGGGCACCGAGATCTCATGCGAGGCCCATTTGTCCGTCTGGTAGCCCAGATAGGTCTGGTAGTCCGGGACGATGTCCTGGTAGGTTTTGGTGGCCTGTTGCGGGCCGGACGCTGAGCTCATGCGGGTCTCCGTTTGCCGGGATCACAGAAGTCAATACGGTAGCGACCGCTCCATGACTCGATCGTCGGAAAAGACGGCAGGCCGCAAGCTATCTGTCAAAGACCTAACCAAGGGCTGCGTTTGACCGACACCGCCACCATATAGGCCAAGAGCAGCAGCGAGACGAAATAGGCCGGCAGGTGGAAACGGTTGCTGCCCATCGCCATATGGGCGCTGAAGGTGTAGGCCGCCAGGGCCAGCAGCTTGGCCAGCAGCCAGCCGTCACGCAAGAACGGGTTCAGGTAGAGCAGCACCCACAGGCTCAGACCGGTGATGGTCAGCAAAAAGTCGATGCCAAACACCAGCGTGCGCACGCGCTCGTCCATCACCCAGGGTGCTCCGAACTGAAAGAGCAGACCGCGCACCAAAAACATCACCACGCTGGCCCAGGCCAGCACGGCGTGTATCTGACCCATCTGAAAATCAAAGGAATAGCCCATGGCCTCGCACCTCTCGTTCGGGCGATAGCTTGGGCCAGTGGGCCTCCCGCTGTCAAGCCGGGCTTGCCATGAGTGGCGAAGCTTGATGTGTTTGGGAGAAGCGCTTGAACAAGCCGCAGCAGCAAGCCGCTGTGCCAAACCGCTCTACCAAACCGCTGTACCAAATCGTTAGAGTTGTGATCCTTTGATTTTCTCGCGCTCGGTCTTGTCGACTTCGAAAGACAGTCGAGCGGGTTTTTGGCAATCGGCAGGCTCTGCGGCCGAGCTCTTGCTCAGGCATTCGCTGCGCGCTCGGCTTTGCTCGCTTGAATAGACGCTGCTGCTGTGCTTGTCTCCTTTGGCGATAGTTTCAAACAAACCCATCAGCCAGCACATCGGGCAGCCGCGCAGCAGCAAAAGGGCGCCGACCAGTGCCAAGCCGGAACCGATGGCGCCCAAACCCTTGAGCATCAAGGCGGCGGCGATCAGCGCAAAAGCTGCCGCGCCGCGCAAGAGGTGAAGAGAAACCGAACTGCTGCAAAACATGTTTAAGCGTCCTTGTTGACTTCGAAGGAGCGCGGCTCGAGCGCGCCGTCCTTCATCCAATAGCCGCTGGCCATCAAATGCTCACGCACCTGCGCGCGTGCCCGGTGCAAGCGGCTCTTTACCGCTTCCAGGCTGAGCCCCAGTTGCGCGGCCACTTCCGGCGCGGTCAGCTCATGCACATCGCGCAGCAACAAGACCTCGCGGTAGGGCGGGGTGAGTCGCTCCATGGCGCGCACCAGGTCGAGCCGCAGATCGGTGGGCACGGCCGCTGCGGCTGGCATGTCTTGCGGCGCCAACTCGTCCAGATCCTCGGCCTTGCTGCGTAGGCGGAACAGTCGGTAGCACTCGCGCTCGACGATCCGAAACATCCAGGTGGCAAAGGTGGCGGCGGTGCGCAACGCGCCAATCTTGCGGTAGAGCTGCCAAAGCGCGATTTGCACAGCGTCCTCGGCATCCTCGGTGGTGGAGCAAGTACGCCGGGCGAAGCGTTTCAGGTCCGGCTGGCAGACGCTCAGCAGGCTTGAAACGGCACCTGCTTCGCCCCGCGCAGCGGCTTCAATCAATTGCGCTTTGGCAGCGATCATCGGTCTATTTCTCCAGGTAGCGGCGGCCAACCATCGCACAGGCCGGGCAAAAGCCGACGAAGGCGGTCAGCACCATTGTGGCGGCGGTGGCGATGGCTAAGTAAGTCACGATGCCTGTCGTAAGGCCGCCGAGTATGGCCGCGGTGATGGCCACACCCATGGCGATGCGTAGGGCGCGTTCCCAGGTGGGTAGATTGCGTTTGAGGAAGAACATGATGAAAGAGTCCTAGGTTCAGGTGGATGACCTAGACCTAGAGGCGCAGTGCTTCGAAAAGGATTCAAAAGGGAGCGAAAAAGATTGAAAAAGTTTTCGGTAAAGAAAATTCACCAAAGCTGAACCGTTTGGCGCCTCGTCCGCCTCTTGGCCAACGCTCGCGCGATCTTGGCGGCGCTGCCCATCCAAGGACAAGCTGCGCGAATTCATTCGCACGGCTTTGTAATCGCTTAAGAAGCAAGGCGCTGCTCGGCACCTCAGTTGTCATGGCCCTCCGCGAGCCGGGCTAAAGGGTCCGAGAATCCTTGCTCACATCAGGAGAAATCATGCTTCCAGCACTGCAGAGAATTGACCACATCCATGTTTTCGTCTCCGATCGGGCGGCGGCCGAAGCCTGGTATGGCACCGTCCTGGGCCTCAGCCGGATCAAAGCCCTTGAGTTCTGGGCGGCGGACGGCGGCCCTCTGACCCTGTCTGACCGGTCAGGCATGGTTCATCTTGCCTTGTTCGAGCGGCAACCCGAGCGCTGCCGATCGACGATCGCCCTGGCGGCTAATGCCGGCGACTTTCTGGCCTGGCGGGCGCATTTGGCGGCGGCGCTGCCAGTGCCCGTGAGCTTGGAGGACCACCAAGTCTCATGGTCGCTGTACTTCAACGACCCCGACGGCAATCCCTTTGAGATCACCAGCTATGACTACGCCGAACTGGCATCGCAGTTGGGGCTGGGGCGCAACGCTCAAGCTTGATTGAATCAATCGCGAATCATTGGCAGCAAATTCATGAAGCTCATTTCGATCGCGGTCGAGCAAGACCCAGATAGGCAGACAAGGAACACCGTACAGACAGGACTGTTCGACGCGATGTTTGTCGCGGCGCGCGATTCGCATGTAAACCTGATCGGCGGCCTTGTGGGCGAAGCCTATGGGGGCTGGATTAGCTTCACCGCAGTTTGGGTGCGCCAACTCAGCGCCGGTTTGATGATTCTCTTGGCGCCCGAGGCGGGTCGGGTCGGTCTATTGCGTTTGATTGAGCGCCTGCATGCGGGTGAGCCGTTTGAACTCTCCAGGGCCGGCCCGGCTCTTCGGTAAAGTTCGCCGATTCTTCGCGCGAATGCAGCTTAGCCATGACTCAATTCGAACTCTTCAGTGAACTGCCCACGGCCGACGCCTTCAAGGCGCTCTACGACACCACAGGCTGGGGGCCGGCTTCGCGCGACACTGCGTTTTACCAAGCTGCACTGGCCGGCTCCTGGCGGGCGCGCGCGGCCTATGCCGAGGGGCAATTGGTCGGGTTTGTGCGCGCGATCTCCGACGGGCATCTGCACGCCTTCATCACCGAGATGATTGTGCGCCCAGAGTTCCAGGGCCAAGGCGTCGGCGCGGCCTTGCTGGGCGCCATCATTGCGGATTGCCAGGCTGCCGGGCTGGACGATATCCAGTTGTTTTGCGCCAAGGGAAAGTCGGCGTTCTACCAGCGCCACGGCTTTGTCAGCCGACCAGATGATGCTCCTGGTATGCAGTTCAAGCCGGCAGGGTAAGCCGCTTTGCCTCTGGGGCTGCGGTCGATATAGTCAGCCCGGGCGGGCGAGGCCCGGCCGCTCTACTGATTTGAAAGGCACTGCTCGATGAACGCAAAGACTCTTAAACTACTGGCGGCCGGATTGGCCCTGCTGGGTTCAAGCGCACTCTTGCTGGCACAAGCGCCGGCCCCCGCCCCCGCTCTAAGTCGCACCGTGGTCGCCACCGCCGATGTGTCGGTGCCGAACCGGCAGGCGGTGATCGCGCGAGTCGAAGTGGCGCCGGGCGGCGTGGCCGGCTGGCATACCCATCCCGGTGACGAAATGAGTTATGTGATGGAGGGCGAGGCGGTGCTCTTGATCGCCGGTCAGCCGCCGCGCCATGTGGCGACGGGCCAGGCTTTTGTGGTGCCGGCCGGCGTCGTGCACAGTGCACGCAACGAAGGTGGCGTAACGGCCAAGCTGGTCGGCGTCTATGTGGTCGAGAAAGGCCAGCCTCTGGCCTCGCCCGCCTCGGCACCATCGGCTGGTCTTTGATCGGCTAACCAAGGCCAAGCCAATATGGCCCAGACCTTGGCTTCCGACTTCAGTACTGCGTCTTTACCTGGACGCCCGAGTAGGCCGTCTTGCCGTAGAGGCTGATGTAGATATAGCTATTGCCAGGCGGGTTGGTGATGGTGATGGTTTCGGCGTTGCTGGCACCGATGGAGCGATAGTTGTAGGCGGTCGAGGTGGCCCAGGTGCTGGTGTTCACGTAAAGGTCCGCGTTACCGCTTCCGCCCGCCGACGAGATGGTGATCGCCGTCGTGCCCGCCGGGATGTACACGTACATGTACTTCAGGCTGCCCGCGCCGCCCGAGAGATTGCTTTTCACGCAGTTCTTGCCCAAGGCTTCGGCCGCGCCGGTGCATTCGGGCAGCGTGCCGGCTTGCACCACAACAGTGGCCGTGCTGGAGGCGCTGCCGCCTTTGTTGTCGGTGACGGTGAGCGTGACGCTATAACTGCCGGCTGCCGCGTAGGTCTTCACCGGCGCGGCCAGGGTCGAACTTGTGCCGTCACCAAAAGTCCAGGTGCGCGAGCTGATGCTGCCGTCACTGTCGGTGGATTGATCGGCAAAGTTGACGCTCAAGCCATTGACGCTGCTGCTGAACTTGGCGACCGGCAGCGCGTTGCCCGAACTGGCTTGCACAGTCAGCAGCTTGGAGACGGTGGCTTTGCCGCCGCTGTTGTCGGTCACGGTCAGGCTGACGGTGTAGCTGCCCGCAGCCGCAAAGCTGTGGCTGACCGTGGCGACCGTTGAACTGCTGCCATCGCCGAAATTCCACAAACGAGAGGCAATCGTGCCGTCGCTGTCTGTGGAGGTGTCGGTGAAGCTGACCTGCAAGTTGGTGATGGCGTTGTTGAAACTGGCCACCGGCAAGACATTGGCCGGCGGCGTGGTGTCCGCGCAATTGGGCAGGGCGGCGTCAGCGGCGCATGTCAGCCAGGTGTTGAAGCCGGCGTCCATGCTGGCGCTCATCGCGGCGCCATTCATATAGCTTGTGTAGCCGGCGTAATTGCCCGGCCGGAAATAGCCCAGAATATTGCCGACCTTGCTGCGTTGCTTCTCGAACATATAACGCACGGCCAAATAGCCCCAGTTATAAACGCGGGTGGTGCCGGAGTTGTAGTCGTTCTTGAAGATGGTGCTCAAGGCATAGGTTTTCGCTGCGGCTTGATTGCGCGCATCCACATAGTCGAGCTTTCGGTAGGAGTAGGACATATATTCAGCGAAACCTTCTATCCACCATACCGAATTGACGCCGGTGGCGGCACCGAAGTCCCCATACATATTGAATCGGCCATCGAGGTAGTGAATGTATTCGTGTGTCAGATTCCAGATCTCAAATTTCGGCAACATCCATTCTGCTTGGTAGGCGATAAAGCGCGCCTGGTTGCCGGCGATTTCTGGGCTGCCTTCCAAATACATGCCGCCGTTATTGGTATCAATACCAAAAAGCGCACCCGCATAGGCTTTATAGTCCTTGCTGCTGCTGAAGATGACCATTTCCAGCTGGGTATTGTTGTCGTTTGCGACCGGCACTTTTCCGCTGGCGACTTGGGTGTGGAAGTAACCCTCTTCGGCGCCGACGATGGCGCAAGCCTCGCTCAGTTGAGCCGCGGTCAGGGATTGCGCCTTCAAGCGCAAGGTACTGCTGCAGCTGTGTTTGATCGGCAAAACATTGCTGTCGATGCGAGCGACAAAGTCACAGAGGTTGTAATAGCTGCAATTGGCTTTGTCGTAATAGTCCACATTGCCGCCGACCGCAACCCATAGTGCGGCGGTGTTGCCGGTGACATTGCTGCGATCCAGTATCAGTTTGACTTTGGGCTTGGTGGCATTTTTGAGTGCTGAGCCTTCGGTGTATTTTAAAAAGCGGCTGAGTTCCCGCCCGGCATTGGTAACGAGATAATCGGCGCTGCCGCCAAGTGCATTGAAATTGTTATTGATGAAGTTGTACAGCGTGTCTGTGATCGATGTATCTGCTTGCACCAGCGTTGCGAAAGCAGCATTGTCATGGCCGCGAAAAAGAATGGTGAAGGTGTTGTTGACAGCGCTTTGCATCCAGAAGTAGTTATTGAAGCTGCTGTTGTAGTTATCCAGCAAGCGTTTGACTACCGAGCTTAAATAACGGGCATTTTCTGAGCTGCTGTCAATCAAGGTCACAAACTCGGCCAGTATTTCGCCATGCGTGTTATTGACCAAGCTGAAATTGCCGTTGTTGACAAAGGCGTCCAGCGCTGCCCGCACTGCGGTTTTCAAGGCCGCGCCGTAAGGCCCGGTGTCGGCGCTGTAATACCAATTGACGTAATAGCCGGCGCGCAAGAACAGAATCAGCTGCATCGCGCTGTTGGCGTTGCTGCCGTCATAGCTTGAGGCTACCGTTCGAAACGCGTCCGCAATGCTGACCATTTTTGCTTCGTTCAGCGTTTGGCCGGCAGCACTGCCGGTGAGGCTGAACAGTTGTCCGACGCAGTCGGTGCTGCTGGCCTTCACTGCATTCACCAAGCTGGCGCCGGATGAGGTGGCAAACAATTGCAAATCACAGCTGGCAGCGGCAGCGGCTGCCGCATTTGCGGCGCCTTTTGCGGGCTGAGCTTGTGCCTGCGCCTGTAGCTGAGCTTTGGACTGGTTTTCTGCCCGCATGGACGGGCGCTGCATCAGCGTTTTGAGGCTCGCTTCTTGGCCGCCGTATTTCATCCTTGCGCTGAGTTCGCTGGGCGCGTTAGGCCGCAATTCGGCAGCGCTTAAAGGGCGCTTTTGATTGTGGGCGCCACTCAGTTGCGACTCCGTGCTGCCGGCAACAGCAGGCGGCTTGGATTCACTCTTGCTGCTGCCGAGTTGCTCGTTTGCGGTTTGCGCATGCGCTGCCGTGCCGAATACTGCCGCTGCGACGGACATTGCGCAGACTGCGTTGATGGCGCTGATTACATTGCGCCAGCCGGCCGATTGTTTGCCATGTGTTTTCACAAAGTCTCCTGCTCACTGAAGGGGAGGGCACCCCGGGGAGGGGGTGGACTCAGGCGCCTTGTCGCTGCCTGGTTTGCTCAAATGTTTTTCTGATATATCAACACAAGAGCTGCGCCGACTGTAGGAGCGGATGGGCTGGGCCCACACTGTCAGGTCTTACAGGGGTGGCTTGCCACGAGTGGCCTTGACTTTGTGTCCAGCGCGTGCCAAACCCGTGCCTGGGGGCTGCAGTTTCTGCTCCATCGTCGGGTACAGGGACCGAGGAAAAGGCTGGGGGTGGCGATTCACCGTGCTGGCGTGAATCGTCGCCTTAGACGAGTCCCTTCAAGCGCCGCGCCGACTCGTTCATTTCCGCATGCAGCCAGTCGCACAACATGCGCAGCGCCGGCTCCTCACGCAAGGCCGGCGGGTAGACGATGTGATAGCGGCGCTGGCTGGCGCCTTCCAGCGTCGGGCCGGGCAAGCGCCGCAGGCGACCGTCCAATAGCGCATCGGCACACAGCAGTTCGCGCGCCAAGGCCACGCCCATGCCTTGCTCAGCGGCTTGCACCAGCAGGCCGCCGTCATTGAAGCTGGCCGCCGGGAAGATGCTGCAGGCCAGGCCTGCTTGGGCGAACCACTGCGTCCATTGCTCGGCGTCTCCGAGCAGCGCTTGATCGGCCAAGGTCTGCAAGCTGGCGCCTTCCAGTTGCTGCGCCAAGGCCGGCGCGGCCACCACGATCTGGCGCGACTCCATCAGCACCTCGTTGACCAAACCCGGCCAAGGCCCCGCGCCCTGACGCAAGGCCAGGTGGAAGCCCTCTGATTCCAGATCAATCACGCGCTGCAGCGTGAACAGTTTCAGGCTGATGTCTGGATGCGCGGCCCGCCAGCCGCTCAGGCGGGGCATTAGCCAGCGCTGCGCAAACGAGGGTGTGCAGGTGATGTTGAGGCTGCGCATGGCACTGCCGTCAGCCGCACTGGCGGCGCGCAGGCCCAGATCCAGCTCGGCCCAGGCGCGCTCCACGGCGGCTTGCAAAGCGCTGCCGGCGGCATTGAGCTGGATGCCGCGGCCGGCCCGCTCGAACAATGCGAAACCCAGCTGCGCCTCCAGCGCGCGGATTTGCTGGCTGACGGCGCTGTGCGTCAGGTGTAGTTGTTCGGCCGCGGCGCGCACATTTTGCAGGCGCGCGACGGCTCGAAAGGCGGCCAGGTATTGCAGCGGCAGACGGGGTGAATTACTCATTTGGTAAGTTTAACTACCCATAACGGGTGGAAATTCGCGCTTTTCAGTCGGTTATTGAAAACTTACGATGCCCAGCAAGTGATTTGACCTCAGCATTCCCCGCCTTGAAGGAGCCCCCGCGCATGAGCCCGCACCGCCTGATGATCGCCACCCTCGTGATTGCCGCCTTGGCAGCGAGTACTCAATTGCAAAGGGTCTTTGCCACCGATGCGGCGGCCTTGCCGCATGCGCAAGTGGACCCGCAGGCGAATGCCGAAATCGGCGCCGCAGCGGCGCGGGCCGGCGAGTTGCTGCGGGTGAGCGCGCTGTCTTCGACGCCCAAGTCGGCTGAGCTTGCCCAGCTCGCCGCCTGGAGCGAACACCAAGTGGCCACACCCGACGGCTTGCTGGCCTACACCAGCATTGGCCAGGGCCCAGTGCTGCTGGTCATCCCGGGTGGGCCGGGCGGCAGCAGTTACGGCCTGCGCAGCCGCTTCCTGCCGCTGGCCAAGGACTTCAACATCGTCCTTGTTGACAATATCGGCCGGGGCCGCTCGGCGAGGCTGGCCGACCCCGCTCGCTACACGGTGGAGCGGGATGCGCAAGACATCGAGCATCTGCGCCGCTTTTTGGGCGTGAAAACGCTGGCGCTGTATGGGCATTCCTATGGCGGCCTGGTGGCTCAGGCTTATGCCGCGCAGTACCCGCAGGCGGTGGACCATTTGATTCTGGGCAATACCTTGCACGGCGAGCGGAGCTGGCAGGCGCAGATAGACGGTTTCAAGGCTTGGTTACAGCGGCATGATCCCGAGCGCTGGCAGCGCTTGTTGGTGCTGCACGAGCAGGGTCAGCTGACCGGCAGCGCCCAGGCGCAGGACTTGATCGGCGCTGTGTTTGAACCTTTGTACTGGGCCAATCGTGCGGCGGAGCGCCCCAAGGCGGTCGCCAGCGGCGACCCGCGTGACGCGATGAACAAGACGGTGTATTTGGCGATGCTGGGCCCTGACCCGGAGTGGCGGGTTGGCGGCACGCTGCAAGGGGTCGAATTGCTGCCTCGGCTGAAGGCCGTCACCGCGCCGACCCTGTTGCTGACCGGGCGCTTTGATGCGGTGGCGCCGCCCAGTGTGATGATGGAGATGAAGCAGGCCCTGGTGGCCAGCGCGGGAGCGAGCGCCGTGGTGTTCGAGCATTCCGGCCATCGGCCATTTGCCGAAGAGCCCTCGGCCTGGGCCAAGGCCGTCAGCGAATTTATGCAAAGCAGAGCTAACTGAATATGTCCAATCACCCAGCGCCTGAATTCGTCGTCCAAGCCCAGCTGGATGCTTACAACGCTCGCGATATGGATGCTTGGCTCGCGACCTATGCAACGGACGCCAAGCAATATGCTTATCCCGGCGTCTTGCTGGCCAGCGGCCACGCGGAAATCCGCGCCCGCATGACCGAGCGATTCACCGAAACCAATCTGCATGCCCGCTTGCTCAGCCGCTCGGTCTTGAAAACCGCCGACGGGGCGACGGTGATCGACCATGAAACCATCACCCGCAGCTTCCCCGAGGGGCCGGGCGAGATCGATATGGTGGCCATCTACGAAGTGGGCGGCGGGCTGATTCGTTCTGGGCTGTTCATTGTCGGGGAGGCCAGGCTCGCTGCTTTGTTTGGCGATCGGGCTTGACGCTTGCTCAGCGCAAGCGCCATTCCGCCAAACCTTTCAACCAGACGGCGGCCGATTGCTGCAACCAGCTCTGGGCCTGGGGGTCGGCCCGCAGATGCGTGTTCAGGAACGCAATGCTGATGTGCTCAACCACGACGCCGGCTTCCTGGTTGCCCTTGTCCAGCAAAGTGGGCGGCGGTGCGGCACTCATGATGGCGTTCTGCGGCCCCGAGCCCTTGGCAGGCTGGCTTTGTGGGCGTCGGCTGATGCCCCGACCGGCCGGCTCCTCCGGTGATTCAGCCATGCCGCTGGCACCCGCCAGCGCGGCATGGCTGGGGTTGTTCAGGAGTAATAGATATTTGTTCGCGTCAGCGGGCAATTGCTCGAAGAAGCGCGTGCGCTCGGCCGCCGAGTTGAGCAGGCCGGTGAGGTCAGCCGCGCGGCGCGAGTTGATCGCCAGCAGCGGCAGCCTCGGGGGCATGGTGGCCAGCGCCCGTTCGGCATCAGCATGCGTCACGCCCGAGGGGCTCAGCATGATGACGGCGCGGGCGCCTCGGCCCGGTTCAGCGGCCTGTGGCCCCAGGCTGGAACCCCAGGCCAGCGCCGTGGCCGCGCCCAGGTCATAACCGACCACTGCGACGCGGCTCAGGTCCACCCGCGACCACAGCGCCTCGCCGGCTGCGGCGCGCCGGCCGAGCTCGGCAATCGCCCCCTGCAGCGCATGCAGCCTTGCTTGCAGCAGGTGGGGCTGCTGGTGTTGCAAGGCCAGCGCGCTGAAGTCGGCCGAGCGAGCCAGCGCCGATGACCAGGCCGTCTGGTCGGCCTCCAGGGCTTGAAAGCTCAGTACCGCATAGCCCGCACGTGCCCAGGCATAACGCCAATGTGCACCGGCATTGGCCGACTCACCCAGGCCGGGCAAATAGACCAAGAGCGGCAAGCTTTGGCTGCCACCCTGCGGAGCAGCCAGAGTCACGGACAGCGGCTCGCCATGGACCACCCATTGTTGGCTGGCGACCGCGAGCTCCACCGCTGTCGCCTGCGTGCTGGCCGGCCTGGGGGCGCCGCTATAGCCACGCTCGGCCAAGTCCAGTGCGCGTTGCTGGGCGGCCGAGGCGTCTTGGCGCGGCGGGCCATAGGGCGTGTGCTTCTGGCTCGGGCTGGAGCAGCCCAAGACAGCCGAGGCGCAAATGAGAACACAGAGCAGCGAGCAGGCGAATCGGGGGGACCTATTTTTCGGCATGGATCTCAGTCTTGGACGGAAGGCGGTGGGGCGGCGAGCAGCGACAAAAACCGGCCAAGGATAGCGCCTCAATGCAAGGCCGCGTCCAACAGACGGCTGCGCACCAGTGGGTGCCACAGTCGCGCATCGCCTAGCGGTGTGGCGGGCGGCAGATCGGGGTTGCGCAGAATCAACCAACGCCGTTCGGCCAGTTTGGCGCGCAGCAGTTGCGGGCCCACCCAATGGTCGAACAAGGCCTCAAAGCTGCCATCGGCCAGCACCAACTCCCAGCCCTTGCGCAAGCGCTCGGCCAGCGCCGGCGACTGCGGGCTGACGAAAAAGTAAAAGGCCGAAGGATAAGCAATCAACCATTGGTCCAGCACGGTCAGGCCCGGCAGCGCGTCAACAATGGGGAAGACCTCGATCGCTCCGAGCGCAAACAGATCGATGCGCTCGCGCTTGAGCATTTCGGGGAAGGGCGCTAGCTTCGCCATGCGTTCGACCTTCCAGCCATTGGCGCTGAGGATCTTGGCATCGGGCCAATCCGCCACTTGCCCGATGCTCAGCGCTTGCGCCTGACTCGGGCTGCTGATGGCTTCCATCTGTTCTCGCCGGCTGCTCAGCGCGACAGGCAAGCGAACACCCAGGAGGCCACGGTAAAGGCAGACCCGAACCGGGATGCCTTGGGCTTCGCGGGCTTGTGAAGTCATCGAACTCAGCAACTCCAATTCGCCCGCTGCGAGTTGCAAAAAGGCCCGGCTTTGCGACACCACCTCGCTGGGCTGCAGCCGGTAAGGGCCGTGGGACGGGATGGTTTTGTCCAGCAAAAGCTTCAGCACTGCTTGCTCATAGGTCAAGACCTTGGCGTTTTGCTCCTGCGCCAAGGCGTGCCGAATCACCATGACCTCGGCCAAGCAGCTTCCGCCGCAGAGGGCAAGCCACAGGGCCGCAACGACGATCAAGCACCGCTTGATGGCTGCGGCGTCCCTACTCAACAGTGCTGCGGCCGGCTTCATCGTCTGGCCATCTTAATCAAAGCGCCTGTACACGCACCGCTGTAACCTTGAAGCCAGGAATTTTGCCCGCCGGGTCGAGCGCGCTGCCGGTCAAGACATTGGCCGCAGCCTCCCAATAGCAAAACGGCAGAAAGACCTGACCCCGGCGCACCTCGGGGCTGATCTGCAAGAGGGCTTGCAGCGTGCCATGACGCGAAGCAATGACGATTGCTTGAGCGTCATCCAAGCGCAGTGCTGCGGCGTCCTCGGCGTGCATGCTGAGCAGGGGCTGCGGCGACAAAGCGTCCAAGACCTCGGCGCGGCGCGTCATGGCACCCGTATGCCAATGCTCCAGCACGCGGCCGGTGCTGAGCACGAGCGGATAGTCCTGGTCGGGTTGTTCCGGGCCGGGCATAAAGCTGGCCGGCACCAACTGCGCGCGCCCGCTCGGTGTGGGGAAGCTCTGCTCGAAGATGATGGCATGGCCGGGTTCGTCTTCAAGAGGCGCGGGCGTGACCACCGCTTCTTCGCGCCTCAATCGAGCCCAGGGCACGCCGGCCAGCGGCGCCATCGCCGCACGCATTTCCTCGAACACGCGCTCCGTTGGCGCTTCGGCCGCCAGCTGACCATCGCCGTCGGCGGCTTGCCAATAGTGCCAACTCAGGCCAATGCGGCGCGCCAGTTGCTCGATGATCCACAGGTCTTGGCGTGCCTGGCCCGGTGGCGTCAGGGCCGGCCGGCCCAGCTGTATCAGCCGGTCGGTATTGGTGTAGCTGCCCCACTTCTCCAAATGCGCCGAGGCCGGCAGGATCACGTCGGCGAGCAGCGCGGTTTCTGTTGCGAAGATGTCTTGCACGACCAGATGCTCCAGCTTCGCCAAGGCCGCGCGCGCATGGTCGAGATCGGGGTCGGACATGGCCGGGTTCTCGCCCTCGATGAACATGCCCTTGATGCGGCCCTCGTAGGCGGCATGGATGATCTCGACCACGGTCAGCCCGGGCTGCGGGTCCAGCGGCGTGGCCCACAGTGCTTCGAAATGCTCGCGTATATCGGGCAAGGCGATGCGCTGGTAGTTGGGCATCATCATCGGGATCAGGCCGGCGTCCGAGGCGCCCTGCACATTGTTCTGACCACGCAGCGGATGCAGGCCGCAGCCGGGGCGGCCGATCTGCCCGGTGATCATGGCCAGCGCGATCAGGCAGCGGGCGTTGTCGGTGCCATGCACATTCTGGCTGATGCCCATGCCCCAGAAAATCATCGCGCTCTTGGCGCTGGCATAACGCCTTGCCACATCGCGCAAGACCTCGGGCGCGATGCCGCAGATCTCGCTCATGCGCTCCGGCGTGCACTCGGCGACCGAGGCCCTCAAGGCTTCGTAACCATTGACCCGTGCGGCAATGAAGTCCGGATCGGTCAAGCCCTCGGCAATGATCACATGCAGCAGCGCATTGAGCAGCGCCACATCGGTGTCGGGCCGGAAGGCCAGATGGTGGGTGGCGAAGCGGGCCATCGGTGCGCGCCGAGGGTCGGCGACGATCAGCGTGGCGCCGGCCTTCACCGCGTTCTTGATGAAGGAGGCGGCGACGGGGTGGTTGGAGCTGGGGTTGGCGCCTATCAGCAGAATCACTTCCGCATCCTTTGCGTCCAGCACTGGGTTGCTGACCGAGCCCGAGCCCAGGCCTTCGAGCAGTGCAGCAACCGAGCTGGCGTGGCACAGCCGCGTGCAATGGTCGACGTTATTGGTCAAGAAGCCCTGGCGAATCAGCTTCTGGAACAGATAGGCCTCTTCATTGCTGCCCTTGGCCGAGCCAAAGCCGGCCAGCGGGCTGGCAGAGCCGTTGGCGTGGGCATCGCGCAATTGGCAGAGGCCGGCGGCGGCAAGGTCCAGCGCTTCGTCCCAAGTCGCTTCGCGGAACAGCGCCGCCAGCGGCACCTCGCCGCGCCGCACGCGGCCAATGTCGGCCGGGTCCTTGGCCAGGCCTTCGCGCCGGATCAGGGGTGTGGTCAAGCGCTGATCGCTGGACACATAGTCGTAGCCATAGCGGCCTTTGACGCATAGCCGCCCCTGGTTGGCCGGGCCGTCGCGCCCGATCGCCTCAATCACCTTGTTGTCCTTGACTCGGTAGCTGAGCTGGCAGCCGACGCCGCAATAGGGGCAGACCGAATCGACCACTGCGTCGGCGGCCTGCAGCGCGGCGCCATTGGCCGGCGTCAGCGCCCCGGTTGGGCAGGCTTGCACGCATTCACCGCAGGCCACGCAGCTGCTGCTGCCCAGCGCCTCATCGGCATCGAAGCTGATGCGGGTGTCGGCCCCCCAGCCGGCCACGCCCAGCACATCGTTGACCTGTTCGTCGCGGCAGGCGCGCACACAGCGCATACATTGGATGCAGGCGTCCAGGTGCACGCTGATGGCCGGGTGGCTGCGGTCGGCGGGCGGGGCCGCTGGCTGCGTAAAGCGTGGCTTGCCGACTTCGAGCGCCTCGCACCATTGCGTCAGCTCTGAATTAAGGGTGTGGGGCTCGGCGGGCGCCTTGGCGGCCAGCAGTTCCAAGACCATGGACTGGCTGCGCCGCACGCGAGCGGTTTCCAGCCCGACCGTCATGCCCTCTCGGGGCTGCCGGCAACACGAGGCTGCCAGCGCACGTTCCCCGCCAATCTCGACCACGCAGGCGCGGCAATTGCCGGCCGGGTTCAGGCCGTCTTGGTGGCACAGCGTCGGGATGCTCAGACCTTGGCGCCGCGCGGCGCTCAAAATCGTCTCGTTCGGCTTGGCCTGCAGGGCCTGGCCGTCAACGGTGAAGGTGATGTCACTCATGCTCGTGCCTCGGCGCTGAACTCGTGCGGGAAATAGCGCATCGCGCAGCGCAAGGGATTGGGGGCGGCCTGGCCGAGGCCGCAGATCGAGGCGTCGGCCATCACCGAGGCCAGCTCCTCCAGCAGAGGCTGATCCCAGACCGGCTGGCGCATCAACTCGACGGCACGCTGCGTGCCTTCACGGCAGGGCACGCATTGGCCGCAGCTCTCATGCTCGAAGAACTCCATCGCATTGAGGGCCAAAGCGCGGGCGCTGTCTTGGTCAGAGAACACGATGACCGCAGCCGAGCCGATAAAGCATTCATGCACCTGCAAGGTGTCGAAGTCCAGCGGCGCATGGGCATGGCTGGCCGGCAGCATGCCGCCGGACGCGCCGCCAGGGAAGTAACCGTATAGCTGATGACCCGGCAACATGCCGCCGCCGTATTCGTCGATCAACTCCACGGCGGTGATGCCGGCCGGCGCCAGATAGACACCAGGCTTGTTGACCCGGCCCGAGAGCGAAAACGAGCGCAGCCCTTTTCGACCGTTGCGGCCTTGACTTGCGAACCAGTCGGAGCCGCGCTCCAGAATGTGACGCACCCAATGCAGCGATTCGATATTGTGTTGCAGGGTCGGCCGCCCAAACAGACCGCGCTCGGCCACATAGGGCGGGCGTTGGCGCGGCCAGCCGCGTTTGCCTTCGATCGATTCGATCATCGCCGACTCTTCGCCGCAGATATAGGCGCCGGCGCCGCGCCGCAGCTCGATCACCGGCAAGCCGCTGCGCGCCGCTTGCAGCGCGGCAATCTCCTCGCTCAGCACCTGGCGCAGTGCGTGGTACTCGTCGCGCAGATAGATGTAGACGGCCTCGGCGCCTATGCAATGTGCCGCTATCAACATGCCTTCCAAAAATAGCTGCGGCTCGCGCTCCAGGTAATAGCGGTCTTTGAAAGTGCCTGGTTCACCTTCGTCGATATTGACGGCCATCAGCCGGGGCGCGGGCTGCGCGCGCACGATGGACCATTTGCGCCCGAGTGGAAAACCGGCGCCGCCCAAGCCCCGCAGGCCCGATTCGCTGAGCGTGTGAATCGTGGCGTCAATGCTGCGCGTGCCGCTCAGCAACTCGTCGAGCACGCGGTAGCCGCCTTGAGCGAGATAGTCGGCCAGTGGCTGGTGTGCAGGACGAATATCTTGGATTTGACCTTGTTGCAGCAGCTTGATGGCTTCGCTCGCCGTGGCGTGGCCCAGTGGCCGCTGACCAATGACCGCCACGGGTGCCTGCTCGCAGCGGCCGACGCAAGGCACATCGATGACGCGCACACCGCTTTGTTCCGCCAGCAAGGCGCGCAGCTCGCGGCTCAAACCGACGCCGCCGGCCATTGAGCAGCTGAGCGAATTGCAAACGCGTAAGCTCAAGCGTGCCGGTGCTTGCTCACCTTCGTAGACGATGTCGAAGTGGTGATAAAAACTCGCCACCTCATGCACCTCAGCTTGAGACAGCTTCATCTCCTCGGCCAATGCGGCCAGCATATCGACGCTCAAGTGCCCCTGCGCGTCCTGAATGCGGTGCAGGTGTTCGATCAACAAGTCGCGTCGGCGCGGCAGGTCGCTCAGTAAAACGCGCACCGCTTCGATGGCGGCAGGGCTGGCTTGGCGGCCCCGTAGGCCGCCGCCTTTGGCGGGGCGGCGATAGGCTTCGCTGTGGATGGGGATGACGGCTTTCATGACGGGATTGTGCCGGGTGAATTGACAGCGGGAGGGCTGCGATACTGAGCAGATTACTAGGAGTTTCATGCATGGAGACATTGACGATTGCGGTCGACGCGGGCGGCGTGGCCCACATCACCATGACCAGGCCCGAGGTCTTCAACGCTTTCAATGAGCTGATGATTTCGGAGCTAAGCCAGGCGGTGGAGCATTGCGTGGCCGACCCCGGCGTGCGCGTGATCGTGCTGGCCGGCGCCGGCAAGGCCTTCAGTGCCGGTGCCGATATCGAATGGATGCGCCGCGCGGCGGCTGCCTCGGAGCAGGCAAATCTGGAAGACGCACGGCGCTTCGCCGCGATGCTGCAGCGACTGGCCGAATGCCCCAAGCCGACGCTGGCGCGCATCCAGGGCCTGGCCCTGGGCGGCGGGGTGGGTTTGGCCTGTGCCTGCGATATAGCGATTGCCAGCAGCGAGGCCAAGTTCGCCGTCAGCGAGGCGCGCTTTGGCATTTTGCCGGCCGTCATTGGCCCTTATGTCATCAATGCGGTGGGGCCGCGTCAGGCCAAGCGCTTGGCGCTAACGGCCAGCCGTATCGGCGCGGCCGAGGCGCTGCATATGGGCTTGGTGCATGAGGTGGTGGAGCCGGGTGAGCTGGACGCTGCGCTGGCGCGCTGGGTGCGTGATTTGCTGCCCAGCGGGCCGCAGGCGCAGGCCGAGATCAAGGCCTTGTTCGCGCAGATCGAGGTCGGCCCTGTCAGCGCCGAAGTACGCGAGTTGACGGCTCAGACGATAGCGCGTGTGCGCACAGGCGCCGAGGCGCGGGAAGGCTTCGCCGCCTTTTTGGCCAAGCGCGCGGCGCCCTGGGCGCCCCAGTAAAAAGAAACATTTGGAGCAGAGCGATGAGTGAGACAAAGCAATGGGCGGTGGCCGCGGAGCGGCCGGCGCTGATTGGCGTGGTCGGTGCTGGCGTCATGGGAGCCGGGATCGCCCAAGTGGCCGCACAGGCGGGCCACGCGGTGCTGCTGCTGGATCTGCGCGAAGGTGCGGCCGCCTCGGCGATCGCGCAGACGGCCCGGGCCTTGGACGCCTTGGTGGCCAAGGGCCGCATGGAGGCCGTCGAGTGCGCGGCGGTGCTGGCGCGCATTCAACCGGCGCAGAGCATGGCCGAGTTGAAGGATGCGGCCTTGGTGATCGAAGTCATCGTCGAAAAGCTGGAGCCCAAGCAGACCTTGCTGCGCGAGCTGGATGCCTTGCTGGGCGAAGGCGCCATCATCGCGAGCAATACCTCGTCGATCAGCGTGACGGCCCTGGCCAACGGCATGCAAAACCCGGGCCGCCTGGTTGGCATGCATTTCTTCAACCCGGTGCCGTTGATGAAGTTGGTGGAAGTGGTCTGGGGCGCCGAGACCGAGGCCAGCGTGGCCGAGGTGATCGAGGCCTTGGCGCGGCGCTGGGGCAAGACGCCGGTGCATGCGAAGTCGACGCCAGGCTTTATCGTCAACCGCATTGCCCGGCCTTTTTACGCCGAGGCGCTGGCCTTGTTGCAAGAGCAGGCCGCGACACCGGCGCTGATCGACCGGGCCTTGCGCGCGGCGGGTTTCCGCATGGGGCCTTGCGAGCTGATGGATCTGATTGGGCATGACACCAACTTCTTGGTCACGCAGTCGGTTTTCGAAGCTAACTTTGGCGATAAGCGGTATATGCCGTCCTTGGTGCAAAAGGCCTTGGTTGACGGCGGACGCCTGGGACGCAAAGTGGGCAAGGGGTTCTATATCGGCCTGCCCGAGGCGGCGGGGCCGGTGGAGGCGCCGAAGCAAGCGCTGGCCGCGATCGGCGTGGTCGGGCGCGGGCCTTTGGTCGATACCCTGGCCGCTTGCTTGGACCTGAAGGGCTTGACTTACACGCGCGGGGAATCTGCCGATTGGAACGGTTTGTCGGTGGGCGATGTTCATGTGCATCTGAGCAGCGGTGTGACCGCTGCGCAACTGGCCGCCGAATGGCGTCACCCGCAGTTGGCCGTGATGGACTGGCCTTTGGCGCCCGGCCGTGTCGATGCGCTGGCGCTCAGTGTGGCGCCGCAATTGGACGACGCAGGCTTGGCGGCGATCGAAGATGTCTGGCGTGCCTTGGGCTGGCAGCCGCTGCGCATGCGCGATGTTCCTGGCTTGGCCGTCGCGCGAACCGTGGCGATGTTGGTCAACGAGGGTTGCGACGCGGTCTGGCAAGGCGTGTGCGACGAGCGCGCGGCAGATCTGGCCTGCAAGCTCGGTGTCAACTATCCGGCTGGGCCGTTTGAATGGTTGCCGCTGATTGGCGCGCCGGCCTTGGTGGCGACACTGGACGGCCTGTTTGCTGCCTACCGCAGCGAGCGCTACCGCGTCAGCCCTTTGCTGCAACAGCGGCGCTGGTCAGAGCCCGGGCACAAACCGGCCTGAGACCAGTTTGTGCCTGGCGAAGGCTTCAGGCCTCCGGCCTGGAGCTGGACTAGGCTTCACTACAGCAACATGCGCAGATGCGTTTGGGCTTGAAGCAGGGGAGGCAGGCATTGCTCAAGCAACTGCTCCATGCTCATGCGGGAGGCGTGGGCGCAGATATTGAGCGAGGCGACGACCTCGCCCCGGTAGTTTTTCAGCGGGACGGCGACGGTACGCAGGCCCAACTCCAGCTCTTGGTCAATGCAGGCGTAGCCGAGCGAGCCGGCTCTTGCGATTTCTTGGCGCAGGCGCTCAGGCTGTGTGATGGTGTGTGGTGTCAAAGCCGTCAGCTGCTGGCGAGCCAGCCAAGCGTCTAGCTCGGCCGGGGCCAAGGCGGCCAACATGACGCGCCCATTGCCCGAGCAATGCGCCGGCACGCGCATGCCCGGCTGCAAGGCGGGCGCCACGAGGCGGCCGGAATTGGTGGCGGCGATGCAGATCACGTCGTCACCGTCCAAGACGCCGGCCGAGCTGGCCTCTTTCAGGGCAAAGGCGAGCTTGTGCAGCTCGGGCTCGACGATGCGGGGCAGGCGGGCCGAATGCATATAGCTTTGACCCAGGCGCAGAACTCTTGGCGCCAAGGCGAACATCTTGCGGTCTTGCGTCACAAAGCCCAGATGCGTCAGGGTCAGCAGGTAGCGCCGTGCGGCCGCTCGTGTCAGCCCGGTGCGGATGGCGACCTCGCTGATCGTCAGCCGAGGCCGCTCCTGATCAAAGGCCTCGATGACGGCCAATCCTTTTTCCAGGCCGGCAACCAAGTCGCGCTTCAGTGGCCCGGCCGGCTTGCTCTCTTGCGCAGGCAATGCCGCGGGATATTGCTCGGGGCGCTCAAAGGTCGGGGGCGAGGGCGAGCCCAGGGCCTGCTGATACTCAAGGTCATCGAAATTGCGGGCAGCTGACATGGTCGGAGTGGCGAAAAGGCTCCCCAATCTTGATTGCTTGGTCAAGAGGCGCGGCCATGAGTGAGCCGGGGAAGCTTTTGAATCTGAAAGAAAGCTCCACCGCGAGGCGGAGTGCTGCCGGACAGGCCTGTGAACAAGTTGGATCGGCAACTTTTCGGGCGAAACTTCCGTTGATATATGTGCGCTGTACGCCAAGAATCAAATTTAGTATGCCATGTTAAATTTTGTTTCTGGGTACTAATACCTAGGAAGTTCGGGACTAAAACTCATTTTGCTATGAGCTTTAGTCATGGCAAATGACTGTGCTTCTCAGACTCTTTCGATGACGAGGGCGATGCCTTGGCCGACCCCAATACACATGGTGCACAGTGCATAGCGCCCGCCGCTGCGCTGCAATTGATGGACGGCCGTCATCACCAAGCGTGCGCCGCTGGCGCCCAGCGGATGGCCCAGGGCGATGGCCCCGCCGTTCGGATTGACGCGCGCGTCGTCGTCGGCCAGGCCCAATTGGCGCAACACGGCCAAACCCTGGGCGGCAAAGGCTTCATTGAGCTCGATCACATCCATCTGATCGAGGCTCAAGCCCGTCTGCGCCAGCACTCGCTGGCTGGCCGGCGCCGGGCCAATGCCCATGATGCGCGGCGCCACGCCGGCACAGGCCATGCCAAGCACGCGCGCGCGGGGCGTCAGCCCATTCTTGGCGGCCGCAGATTCGCTCGCCAGCAGCAGCGCGCAAGCGCCGTCATTGACGCCCGAGGCATTGCCGGCGGTGACGGTGCCGTCGGGGCGCACGATGGGCTTAAGCTTGGCCAGCGCCTCCAGGCTGGTTTCACGCGGATGCTCATCGCGATCAACGCAGATCGGCTCGCCCTTTTTTTGTGCAATCGAGACCGGCGTGATCTCGGCGTCGAAATAGCCGGCCTGCTGGGCGGCGACCGCCCGCAACTGGCTGCGCAAGGCCATTAAATCCTGGTCGGCACGGCTGATGCCAAAGTCGGTGGCGACGTTTTCGGCCGTCTCGGGCATCGCGTCGACGCCATACTGCTCCTTCATCAGTCGGTTGACAAAGCGCCAGCCTATCGTGGTGTCATAGACGGTGTTGCTGCGGGCGAAGGCGGTTTCGGCCTTGGGCATCACGAAGGGCGCGCGGCTCATGCTTTCGACGCCGCCGGCCAACATCAGGCCGGCCTCGCCGGCGCGAATTGCGCGCGCGGCCGAGCCAACGGCGTCCATGCCCGAACCACACAGGCGGTTGATCGTGGCGCCGGGAACGCCCACCGGCAAGCCGGCCAGCAGCGCCGACATGCGCGCAACGTTGCGGTTATCTTCGCCGGCCTGATTGGCGCAACCGTAGAGCAGGTCGCTGACCGAGGCCCAGTCCACGCCAGGGTTGCGGGCCATCAATGCACGCAGCGGAGTGGCGCCCAGATCGTCCGCCCGAACTGAAGACAAAGCACCGCCATAGCGTCCGAAGGGTGTGCGAATAGCGTCACAAATAAAGGCCTGTTGGGTCATGGTTCTTCCTGTTGGGAATAAAAGTGCTGCGTACTGCTGAATTTATGCACGCAAACGACTGCCGTGGTCGCAGCAGTTGATGCGTGACTATATATAGTGGCCTCAGAGATTGAGAGTGCTTGCGCGGGGCTGAGCTGGTCCCCGTTCAAGCCGGTCATTTGGGCCGTGGTGGACGTGATAAATCGCACGAGCCTTTCAGGCATTTGAGCAGTGCGCACCAAAGGCGGGACTAAGGACTTAAGTTTTAACCATTGCTTGCCGAAGCTTGACCGGAGGGCGCCTCAAGGAATTGGCGTAGGAAAAATATGAAGGAAAGTTCGGACTATCCGCTGATCGAAGTCAGCCAGTTGAAGGTGGGAATGTTCATCCACCTGGACCTGGGCTGGATGGCTCATCCCTTCCCGCTCAGCAGCTTCAAGCTGGCCAGCGAGGAGCAGCTGATGATTTTGCGCCGCTTGGGGCTGAGTCAGGTGCGCTGGAGTCCGGGCAAGAGCGAGTTGCAACTGGAGGCTACGCCGCTGCCCATCGCGGCGCCGGCGGCCGCTGACCTGTCGGCCGTTTCGAACGAAGATTTGGCCCGCGAGGCGCATCGGCGCGCGCTGGCAGCGCAGCGTGCGGCGCTGCAACTGTGTGAGCGCCAATATGGAGAAGCGGCTTCGGCGTTCCGGGATGTGATGGAGTCAGTGCCCAAGGACCCGCGCGGCAGCCGCGAGCAAACCACCGCACTGGCGGCGGCTTTGCTGGACAAAATGCTGATCGAGGGCGATCTGAATATTCGCCTGCTGAACGAAGGTGCCGGTGATCGCAGCACCGCGCATGCGCTGAATGTGTCCATCATCGCTTTGTTGCTGGGTCGGGCTTTTGGCCTGAACCGGGAGGAAATGCTTGATCTGGGCGTTGGGGCGCTCTTGCATGATGTGGGCAAACTCGAGGTGCTGGCCCGCTTGCGGCACCGTGAAGATACGTTCACCGGCCCCGAAATGCAGCTTTATCAACAGCATGTGGCCAAGGGTGTGGCGATCGCGCAAGGCATGGGTTTGACGCCCGGCCCCTTGCTGATCATTGCCCAGCATCATGAGAACGCCGATGGCAGCGGCTTCCCGCAGCGCATCAATATGGACAAGATGAGTGCCGGCGCACGCATCGTTGCGCTGGTGAATCGCTTCGACGGGCTGTGTAATCCCTTGCTGGCCTCCAAGGCGATGACACCGCATGAAGCGCTGTCGCTGATGTTTGCGCAGGGCCGCAACCGCTTCGACGCCACGATGCTGAATGCTTTCATCCGCATGATGGGTGTCTACCCGCCGGGTTCAGCGGTGCAGTTGACCGATGACCGCTATGCCTTGGTGGTGGCCGTCAATTCTTCCCGGCCGCTCAAGCCACGCGTGATGGTGCATGACCCGAAAGTACCGCGTGAAGAGGCGCTGGTACTCAATCTTGAGGATCAACCCGATTTGGGCATTCGTCGCAGCATCAAGGCGCAGCAATTGCCGCGAGCCGCGATGGACTACCTGAGCCCGCGTACGCGGATCGCCTACTTCTTTGAGCCGGTGGGTGCTGGCATGGCGACGGAGTTAGCGGCGTGACAGTTCTCAGGCTGCAGCTGGCGCCTCAACCAAGCCCTGTCGAACCTTATGCTGCCCTGCTGGACGGGCTGCTGGATTCGGCATGGTTGGTTGACGGCACAAGCCGCTGCATCCTGGCAGTGAACAAAGCTGCGCACCAGATGTTGGGGCTCAAGCCCGAGCAAATGGTCGGCCAAGCGGTTGAAACGCTGGTCAGCACGCCCGAAGATGCGATGTTCTGGCTGGAAGCGGCCAGCAGCACGGCGGCCAGTTTGAATTCGGACACCTTGATGCGCCATGCCGATGGGCAGATGCTGTGGGTCACGCGGCGTATCAGCTATGTGGCGCTCAATTCAAAAGCGGCCGGTATGGCCAGCTCAGTTTATGGCGCAGAGCCAGCCGGCTACTGGTTGGTCGTGATCCGTGATCAAAGTCGGCAGCGCCAAAGCGAAGAAGAGCGTGAGGCCTTGGTGGCCGAGTTGCAGGCCACGCTGGAATCAACCGCCGACGGCATTTTGGTCACCGATCTGGCCGGCCGCATGCGTTCCTTCAACAAGCGTTTTGCCTCTTTGTGGGGGATTCCCGCTGATTTGCTGCAGGAACGTAACGACGAGGCTGTGCAGACCTGGATGCGACGTAGCGTGCTTGACGGCAAGATCTATGCGCAGCGCTTAGATGCGATTGAAGAGGCGCCCTTGCTGCAGAGCAGCGACGTGATCACGCTGACCGATGGTCGGGTGCTGGAGCGCGTCTCGCTGCCGCAATTCAGCCGCGGTCGGGCGGTCGGGCGGGTGTATTCCTTCCGTGACCTGAGCGAAAAGCTGGCTGCCAGCCAGCGCATCGACGAACTGGCTCACTCCGACATGTTGACCGGCCTGCCGAACCGGCGCGCTTTGGCCGAACGGGTCGACTATGCGCAGGCAATGGCGCGGCGCGAGAGCATTCCTTTTGCGCTGCTCAGCGTCGATCTGGATCGCTTTCAGCAAATCAATGAAACGCTCGGCCACTCCTATGGCGACCGGGTCCTGAAAGAGGTGGCCGAACGCTTGAAGAGCTGCCTGCGCGAAGTCGACACGGTGGCTCGTCTGAGCGGCGATGAGTTCGCGCTGCTGATTCATCAGGCCGATGTGCGCGGCGCCGAGAACGCGGCGCGTCGGGTGCAAGAGGCGATGTCGCGGCCCTTTAGTTTCGATACGCTCAGCTTCACCGTGACCTGCAGCACCGGCATTGCCCTGTTCCCGGGCGACGGCGGCACGGCAGAGGAATTGATGGCCAGCGCCGAGCGGGCGATGCACTGGGTCAAGGAAAGCGGCCGCGGCACTTTCCACTTTCATCGGCCGCGCAAGGACGTCGATCTGCTTTCGCGCATGCGCCTCGATCATGCGATGCGCCAGGCCTTGCAAGAGGGGCAGTTCCGCCTGCATTTTCAGCCGCAAATCGCCTTGGGCAGTGGTCAGGTCATAGGTGCGGAAGCGCTGATTCGTTGGCGCGATCCGCTGCGTGGCGAGATCTCCCCGGGCGAGTTCATCCCGGTGGCGGAAGAAAGCGGCTTTGTCGTTGCGATTGGCGAATGGGTGCTGCGCCAGGCCGTCGAGCAAGCGGCGACTTGGCTGCGCCAAGGCCGTACGATGCCGGTGGCGGTCAATGTCTCGGCCATGCAGTTCCAGCAAAGCCAGTTCGTCGACTCGGTGGCTGCGGTTTTGAAATCCTCTGGCTTGCCGCCCGCCTTGCTCGAGTTGGAATTGACCGAATCGATTTTGTTGCGCGACGCCGAAGAGGCGCTGCTGCGCCTGCAGGCGCTGGCAGAGCTGGGGGTGACCATGTCGATTGACGACTTTGGCACCGGCTATTCGAGCCTGGGCTATTTGAAGCGCTTCCCGATTCAACGCTTGAAGATAGATCGCAGCTTTGTGCAGGGCTTGCCAGGCGACAGCAGCGACGCGGCCATCGTCAATGCCATCATCCAAATGGGCCAGGCCTTGCGTCTGCAGGTGATTGCCGAGGGTGTCGAAACCGAGGCGCAGCGCGAATTTTTGCTGCGTGCCGGCTGCCACGAATTTCAGGGTTTTCTCTTTGCGCCAGCCTTAGACCCGCGCGCTTTCGAGGAGCGTGTTTGGCGGCGCAGCCCCGAGACTCCGGTGCGCTCCGTCGGCATGCATTTTCTAGGCGGCTTGCTGGTCTGAGGGATGACGGTTCAAGCAGGCAACGCACAATAGCGCTCAGTTCCCAAAAGGAGTGAGTGATGATTTACAAATTCAAGTCCAAAGCCGGTGCCGACGTCATCATGATGGGCCCGCAGGGCGATCAAATCTTGGCGCTATTGGGCCGGGAGCCTTCCAGCCAAGGCCTGCTTGCCCTGGCAAGTCTGAGCGAGGCGATGGCCAGCCTTGAGCGAGCCGCAACAGAAGATGATGCCGCGTTTGCCGCGCAGCAAGCCGAAGCAATGGCTGCCGGCTTGCCCGCCCCGCGCCGCGAAGGCATCAGCTTGCGTCAGCGTGTTTGGCCGCTGCTTGAGTTGATGCGCCACAGCGTGCAAGCGGGGGAAGACCTTGTGTGGGGCGTCTGAAGCGATGCCTCTGGACAGCAGTACTCAAATCCTGGCGATTCGGCATGGCGAGACCGAATGGAATCGCGTCAAGCGGATTCAAGGCCACACTGATATTGCACTCAGCGAGATCGGTCTGGCCCAAGCGCGCTTGTTGGGCCTGGCCTTGCAGGAACAGCCGATCGCTGCGATCTACACCAGCGACCTGCAACGTGCCAGGCAAACCGCCAAAGCGGTGGCCGACCGAGCGTCTCACGCAAGCTTGCACTTACGGCTGGATGCGCACCTGCGGGAGCGCAACTTTGGTGTTTTCGAAGGCCTGACCTGGGAAGAGATTGCTGCGCGCTGGCCGGAGCAAAGTGAACGCTGGCGCAAGCGGGATGCCGAGTTCGGCGCGCAAGGCGGTGAAACCTTGGGTGAATTTTACCGACGCAGCATCGCGGCGCTGACCGGCATTGCTTTGCAGCATCCGGGGCAAACGATTGTGGTACTGACGCATGGTGGCGTGCTGGACTGCCTGTATCGCGCTGCCACCGGCCTGGATTTGCAGGCGCCGCGCAGTTGGGTACTGGGCAATGCGGCCATCAACCGGCTGCTTTTCACGCCAGCGGGTTTCAGCTTGATCGGGTGGAACGACGCCAGTCATTTGGTCGACCTGGGCAAAGAATTGCTGCCTTGAAAATCGTTTCAATTTCGATCGCGCGCGCAAGTGCTGAAGCGCATGCTCTTGGGGTTAGCAGGGAAGTGTTGCAATTTCGCGTCGAACCACTGGCGCTCAAACGTGGCACTTCTATACTCGCGACACATTGCGCAGAAGTCCGGGCCAATCAGCCTAACTGAGCTCAGCTCAATTTCAACTCACCAAGGAAAACGATGAAAAAGATCGCTATCGTGGCCGCTATTGCAGCCTTCGCAGCTCCCGCCGCATTCGCACAAAGCTCGGTCACCCTGTGGGGCCGGATCAATACGTCGGTTGAGAGCCAGTCGACTGACGGCGGCGATCGCGTTGCCGTGGTTCAGAACAACAGCTCGCGTTTGGGCTTCAAGGGTACCGAAGATCTGGGCGGCGGCCTGAAGGCTCAGTTCCTGCTGGAGCATGGTCTGAATTCGGACACCGGCGCGGCAACGAAAGGTTCCAGCGCGTTCTGGAATCGCGAAGCTGCAGTTCAGTTGAGCGGCTCTTTCGGTGCCGTCAAGCTGGGTCGTTGGACCAATGGTTCCTACTTCGCCACCGCTGACTACATCAGCATGCACAACCACGACACCGGCACTTCGTCGGATGCGCTGTATGCATTTGGCACCGGCTGGAGGGAGGCTAACAAGGTTGGTTACTTCACACCTAACTACGCAGGCTTCACCGCTGAAATTACCGCCAGCGCCGGCGAAGGCGCTCCTGGCGTTGAGCGTGCATTCGACCTGTCGGCGAACTATGACATGGGCCCTATCCACTTGGGCGCTGGCTACGGCAAGGAAGGCGACAACAGCCAATACGCCATCCGTGGCCTGTACGAAATGGGCGCTTTCACTTTCGGCGCCTACTGGCAGTATGAAGATCACGCAAGCAAGGGCGTGAAGAACAGCACCCGTAACATCGGCCGTGTTTCGGCCATGTACACGATGGGCGCATCTGAATTCCACGTCAACGTCGGTGGCACCGAGTCCGGCGGCACTGCGGGCTTCAATAATCATGGCGCCAAGCAGTACACCTTTGGTTATAACTACAACCTGAGCAAGCGCACCAAGGTCTATGGCTTCTACACAGCCATCGACGCTAACGACACCAAGAAGGGCGACTTTGACTCCTTCGCAGTGGGCGTGCGCCACAATTTCTGATCGTTCACGACAGAATCAAAAAAGCGACCTTCGGGTCGCTTTTTTTATGGGGCAAGAGCTTCGACTATTCGTCGAACAAAGCCCCCATCGCCTTGGGTGGCGTCACGCCCAGGTGCCTGAATGCCGCCAAGGTCGCGATACGTCCCCTCGGCGTACGTTGCAAAAAGCCTTGCTGTATCAGATAGGGCTCGATCACGTCTTCGATCGTGCCCGCTTCCTCGCCTATCGCTGCGGCGACGTTCTCTAGGCCCACCGGCCCACCGTCAAAGCGATGCACGATCGCCTCCAATAGCTTGCGGTCCATCAGATCGAAGCCGCGCGGATCCACGTCCAGCATCGCCAAGGCCTTGTCGGCAATGGTTTTGCCAATGCGGCCATCTCCTTTGACGTCGGCATAGTCACGCACACGCCGAAGTAATCGGTTAGCAATACGCGGCGTGCCGCGCGAGCGACGCGCTATCTCTAACGCGCCTTCTTCATCCATCGGCGTGTTCAGCAGCGCAGCAGAGCGGGTGACGATGCGCTGCAGTTCCTCGGCCGTATAGAACTCCAGTCGCGCCACGATGCCGAAACGGTCGCGCAGCGGGTTGGTCAGCATGCCGGCGCGGGTGGTGGCGCCCACCAGCGTGAACGGTTGCAGATCGAGCTTGATCGAGCGCGCAGCCGGGCCTTCGCCGATCATGATGTCGATCTGATAGTCCTCCAGCGCGGGGTAAAGAATTTCCTCCACCACCGGCGAGAGACGGTGTATCTCGTCGATGAAGAGCACATCGTTCTTCTCGAGATTGGTCAGGATGGCTGCCAGATCCTTGGGCTTCTCCAGCACCGGCCCGGAGGTCTGGCGCAAATTGACGCCCAACTCGGCGGCAATGATGTGAGATAGCGTAGTCTTGCCCAGACCCGGCGGGCCAAACAAAAGCACATGATCCATCGCCTCATCGCGCTTGCGGGCTGCACCGATGAAGATCTCCAACTGCTCGCGGGCCTTGGTCTGGCCCACATACTCGTCTAGCAACTTTGGCCGTAATGCGCGCTCAATCGCTTCTTCTTTGGGCGAGGAAGGCGCTGCGCTAACGACGCGTATCGGCGCGCTACCGAAATCATCGGTTTGAATGCTCATCGTGACAGTGCCCTCAGAGCCAGCTTGATGCCGTCACTCACGCCGACATCGGCCGGCAAGGGCTTCAGTGCCAGTGCGGCGTCTTTCTCGCTATAACCCAGCGCCACCAGCGCCTGCAAGATGTCACCTTGGTTGTCGTTGACTATGCTGATTGGCACGGCCAGATCTGGCCCGAGTTTGCCTTTGAGCTCAAGCAGAAGCCGCTCGGCGGTCTTCTTGCCTACGCCGGGGACCTTGACCAGACGTGCAGCTTCTTGGCGTGCGACGGCTTGAGCCAGTTCGGCCACTGACAAGCCAGACAGCAGCGACAGCGCCATGCGGGGGCCGACGCCGCTGATCTTGATCAACTGGCGAAAGGTCGCGCGCTCCTCTGCGCTGAGGAAGCCAAACAGGATTTGAGCGTCTTCGCGAACCACAAAATGGGTCAGCAAACTGACCTTGTCGCCCAGGCCGCCCAAGTTGTAGAACGTGCTCATGGGCACATCGACCTCGTAGCCGACGCCCTGCACGTCTATGAGAACCAGCGGGGGCGATTTCTCCGCAATGACGCCTGTGAGTCTTCCTATCATCCGGCCATTATCCGGCTGAACGGGTAAGAATCAGCTTCTGCCGAATAGACCCAGGCGCTGCGCTTCGAGTGCCGCTTCGGCGCGCGAAGAGACATTCAGTTTGCGATAGATCTGCTTCACATAATCGGCAATGGTGTGGCGTGACAAGCCCAGTTGCACGCCGATCTCCGGCAGGGTGAAGCCTTTGGCTACACGCAGCAAGACTTCGGTTTCACGGTCAGTCAGTGAAACCTCTTGGACGGGGGCGGCCGCCTGCTGGCGCCTTTGCTTGCCGAAGTAGGAGATCACCTTGCGGGCGATTGACGGCGACAGCGGCGGTTCGCCCTGGCTCATGCGCTGCAACTGCTCGATCAACAACTCGCGCGATTGCTCCTTCAGCAAATAACCAAAGGCGCCGGCTTGCAAGGCCGGGAAAAGGTGTTCGTCATCATCGTGAATGGTCACGATCACCGACTGCGCCTCCGGCTGGCGGTCGCGCAAGGCGGCAATGACGTCCACGCCCGAGCCATCCGGCAGACCCAGATCCAGCAGTGCCAGATCAAAGCGATGGCTGTTGACGAAGGCCAGCGCGTCTTGGACGCGCGAGCATTCGGTGATCTGCGCATTGACGAAGACTTGCTTGATCAGCGCCTTCAGCCAGGCGCGGATTTCGGGAATATCTTCAAGCAACAGAATATTGTCCATGGTGTTCTCGGTGTTCCGAAGAGGCGGGGCGCGGCATGCGCTCACTTGCATCTCAGTCGATGACGGTAAGGCTTTATCGGCTTGAAGCCAAGCGGCCTGAGCTTGATCAACTGACGCAGATGTGCGAGATGCACGTTTATTCAGAGCGGAATCGTCAGGCGGATCACCGTGCCCCAGCCTGGCCCCGATTCGACCAGGCATTGCCCATGCATTTGCTTGGCGCGGGATTTCATGCTCGCCATGCCATGCCCCCGGTCCAGCCTACCGTCCAGTTCGGCCGGTATGCCCTGACCATTGTCCTGGATCACGACCAGAAAGTCCCCGTCTTGAACCTTGCAGCTGATATTGCAATGTGTGCCGCCGCTGTGCTTGATGATGTTGCTGACGGCCTCGCGGAAGATCCGTGTGGTTTGCACGTAAGCGCGTGCCGGCAGGGTGTGGACGATGTCCTCCGTCGGTGATTCCCACTCGGCCAGGATATTGGCCTGGCCCAGCCTGGACACCAGCTCGGCCCGCCAGTCGCCCAGGGCGTCCAGCAACTGCACCGGCTTGCCCGTCAGCCCCCGCACCGACAAACGCATTTCCTCCAGCGCTTCACGCGCCAGGGTCGAGATGCGGTCAGACTCGCTGGTGTGAACAATCGTCAGCAGCTTGGCGCCCAAGTCATCGTGCAGATCGGCGGCAATGCGTTTGCGCTCACGTTCGGTCACTTGCTCCAGCTTTTGTTCCACCAAGGCGCCAAAGCTGAGCTCGACTTCGGCCACTCTTGCATGCATATCTTGTTCGGCCTGTGCGTGGCGGATCTCGGCCAGCCTGCGGGCGCGTGCTAACGCGGCAATTGCTTGCAGCCCAAGCGCCATCAGCAGCAACGCCATGGCCCATAAGAGGAGCAAGGAAATACTCGGCGTGTTGGCTGCCAGGGCATCACCGCTTACAGACAAGGCTGGTGCGACCTGCACAAGCATCAAGGCCGAGGCCGACAGTGCCAGCAGGCTCAGCAGTGCGCGCAGCCGCAGCGGGTCGCTGAGCTGGGGCAGCAGCGGTTCGACGACGGGCTCTGCGTCACTGCTGTGCGAGCGCAGGTAATAGACGACGGCCAGCAGCATCTCCAGCGCCAAGGCTGCGAACCAGAACTGCGCCAACCAGGGCAGTTGTGCGTCGCCCAGCAGCCCGACCGTCAGCGGCGCCAGTACCAACTGCACCCGCAGCGCCGAGGCCAGCCAGGCCGGCAGGCCCAGCAAAGGCCTCAGCACGAAGCGCAGCGCACAAAAAGTCAGCAGCGCCAGCAAGCCCATCTCCGCGCCCGCTAGGCCGGGTCGGAACTCAAGCAGCAGCGCCCAGGCCACGGCGCTGAGCATCATGCCGCTGAGGTAGGGCAAACGCCTGTCTGCCGGGCAAAGGCGGGCCAGCAAGCCGGTCGTGACGCCCATCATCATCAGCATGGCCATCAGCCAAGTGCTGATGATGGCGCTGAGACCGGAAGGGCCTAGGGCAGGGGCTTGGGTCGGCTGAGCCAGCAGCAAAGCCGGGAGCAAGAGCGTGCCAAGGGCTGCCGCAGCTATCAATCGAATTGGTTTGACCATGACGGAGTTTCTATCTGTCCAACAAGCTAGGTATGGGCGCGATTGTGCAGGACGCGCGAGCGGCTGCGACCCAGTGCTTGCACGGGCGACAATGCGAGCCTTGCCCACTGCGCCCAAATACCGCCGCCATGATGCTTCGCCATGATTTTGCCCCGATTGACAACCTGCGCTTGGCGCATTTGTGCGGCAGCTTGGACGGGCATTTGCGGTTGATTGAAACCAGCATGGGTGTCAGCATCACGCGCCAGCATGCGCATTTCCGCATCGAAGGCGCACGGGCCGCCGCAGCCCGTACCTTACAGCTCTTGCAAACGCTTTATGAGCGTGGTCAGCGCGCCATCGCGCCCGAGCTTTTGCATTTGGCGCTGGCCGAAGCCGTCAGTGAACTGGCCCCGGCCAAAAAACGCCGTCAAGCCTCGGCCGTCCCGGCGAAAGCGACAAAATCGGCGGATGCCGCCGCGACAGAGGCGCTGGTCTTGCGCACGCGCCGTGCCGATCTGGCCGGCCGCACGCCTTTGCAGCATCAATACCTGCGCCAAATCATGGGGCATGACATCACTTTTGGCTTAGGCCCGGCCGGCACCGGCAAGACCTATCTGGCCGTGGCCTGTGCCGTCGATGCGCTGGAGCGCAACAGCGTGCAGCGCATCATCCTGACGCGGCCGGCGGTCGAGGCCGGGGAGCGCCTGGGCTTCTTGCCCGGTGACTTGACCCAGAAGGTCGATCCTTATCTGCGCCCCCTGTATGACGCCCTGTATGAGTTGATGGGCTTCGACAAGGTCACCAAAGCGTTTGAGAAAGGAAGCTTGGAAGTCGCGCCCTTGGCCTTTATGCGCGGCCGCACGCTCAATCATGCTTTTGTGATTCTGGACGAGGCGCAAAACACCACCCCGGAGCAGATGAAGATGTTCCTGACCCGCATCGGCTTCGGCAGCAAATGCGTGATCACCGGCGACACCAGCCAGGTGGACCTGCCCAAGGGGGCTACCAGCGGTCTGGTCGACGCCGAGCGGGTGCTGGTCAAGGTGGAGGGCATCGCCATGACGCATTTCACCAGCGCCGATGTGGTGCGCCATCCCTTGGTGGCGCGGATTGTGGAGGCCTATGAGGCGCGCATCAAGGCCGAGGCCAAGTTGAAGAGCAAAGGAAGTGCAGCATGAGCCAGCCCGAACTGAGTTTGTCCTTGCAGTTTGCCGACCCCCGGCACCGCGCGCTGCTGCCTCGCCACAAGGTGATGCGCTGGATCCGTGCCGCACTGGAGCTGCCGGGCGAGTTGACCGTGCGCATTGTTGGCGCCGAAGAAGGGCAGGGGCTCAACCGCGAGTTCCGGGGCAAGGACTACGCAACCAATGTGCTGACCTTCGACTACAGCCATGAGCCTGTGGTGACGGCCGACCTGGTCATTTGTGCCGAGGTGGTTGAGCGCGAAGCCTCGGAGGCGGGCACCGATATCGCTGCCTACTACGCTCATATGTTGGTGCACGGCACCCTGCATGCGCAGGGTTATGACCACGAAGAAGACGATGAGGCCGCCTGCATGGAGGGCCGCGAGACCCAAATCATGCTGGGCCTGGGTTTCGCGGACCCCTATCCGGCGACTTGATTTGCGGAACTAGCGTCGAGTGCCCAGGTAGCGCTTGCGCCAGAAGAAGCTGCCCAGCAGGAGGGCGATCATCACCATCACGCCCAAGGCGATCCAGACGCCGGTGGCGCGGTGAATCAAGGGCAGGGTGTCGAAGTTCATGCCGAAGATGCCGGTGATCAGGTTCAGGGGCAGAAAAATCGCCGTCAGCACGGTCAAGGTGCGCATGATGTTGTTGGTGCGGTGCCCAAGTGCCGAGAAGTGCATTTGCACCGCTGACTCTGATGATGATTCCATGCGCCGCACATGGGTCAACACTCGCTCGATATGTTCCAACACGTCGCGTGAACGCACGCGCAGCAGTTCGCGGTCGCGCAGCACGGCCGCGTCTTGCGAGGCCGGCCAGTCGTCCAATACGTCGATCCACTCCTGCATCGCGCTGCGTTGATCCTCGCAAGTATCTTCAAGCCTGTGTAGTGCGTCGCGCGACTCCAGCAGCAGCGGCCACTCATGGAATTCACGCTGCGAATCCATCAAAGCATGTTGCACCGTTTGCATCTGCCGGGTCAGCAAGCGTCGCAAGTCCAGATAGCTGTCCACCATATGGTTGACCATGCGCAGCATCAGCTCGGCCGAGCTATTGGGCAGGCGCGAGGCGCCGCGCAGGTCGCGGCCCTCGGTCAGGGCTCCCAGCTTTTGGGCGAAGTAGTCACGCACCGCGCAGTCGGTCGGGTGCACGCTCAGCAGCACGCGGTCAAACACGGCAAAGCCGACCGGACTGGTGTCGATAGCCCTCAGCGCTTTTTGTGCGCTTGCCAGCGTGCCATGCTGATCGTCCACGAACAAGTCTTCACTGCCGGGTGCCGCCGCCAACCGGCGGAAGATCAACATGTCGTACCAGGAGGTGTAATCGAAATGCGAGGGCAGCTGGTTGTTGATCAGGTCGGCGACATGCAGGTCGACCAGGGCTCCGCAGTTCCAGCGCTGCAGGCCGAGCTGCACATCCATATAGTGCAACTCGAACTCGCGCCGGCCAAAGGCCAGCCACAAATAGCCACCTTCCGGCGGGTCAGCCGGGAGTTGCCCCAGTTCGGTGAACTGATCCCCTCGGATGTGGAAGACCCGCATCAGCCGTTCTTCTTCAGCAGGCGGGCGGCTTCAAGCGCAAAGTAAGTCAGCACGCCGTCGGCGCCGGCGCGCTTGAAGGCCAAGAGCGACTCCATCATCACCGCGTCATGGGCGAGCCAGCCGTTCGCAGCCGCCGCTTTGAGCATCGCGTATTCGCCGCTGACTTGGTAGGCGAAGGTCGGTACGCGGAACTCGTCCTTGACCCGCCGCACGATGTCCAGATAAGGCATGCCGGGCTTGACCATCACCATGTCTGCCCCTTCGGCGATGTCCAGCGCCACCTCGCGCAGCGCCTCATCGCTATTGCCGGGGTCCATCTGGTAGGTCTTTTTGTCCGCCTTGCCGAGGTTGCCGGCCGAGCCGACGGCGTCTCGAAATGGGCCGTAGAAGGCGCTGGCGTATTTGGCGCTATAGGCCATGATGCGGGTGTGAATATGGCCCTGAGCTTCCAAAGCACAGCGGATCGCACCGATTCTGCCGTCCATCATGTCGCTAGGTGCCACGATGTCAACGCCGGCTTCGGCCTGCACCAAGGCTTGGGCGGTCAGCATCTCCACCGTGCGGTCATTGATGATGTAGCCGGTCTCGTCTAGCAGGCCGTCTTGGCCATGGCTGGTGTAGGGGTCCAGCGCGACGTCGGTCAAGATGCCGAGTTCGGGGAATTTCGCCTTCAGCGCCCGCACCACGCGTGGCACCAAGCCGTCCGGGTCGATTGCTTCGCTGCCATCGGGGGTCTTCAGTGAGTTATCGATCACCGGAAAGAGCGCCAGCGCCGGGATGCCCAGCGCCACGCATTCTTCGGCGACGGTGATCAAGTGGTCCAGGCTCAAGCGGGCCACACCTGGCATAGAGGCAATCGGCGTGCGCAGATCGACCCCTTCATGAACGAAGACCGGCAGGATCAGGTCGCTGGCGCTGAGTGCGTGTTCTCGCACCATGGCGCGGCTGAAAGCATCGCGGCGCAGGCGGCGTGGGCGGCTCGAGGGGAAGGGGGCGGGAGGCAGGACTGAGCGGGACAAGGGCGATTCTCCGGGTCAAAGTGACGGACTGCGCAATCTAAGCGATAACAATTAAAGACAGCCGCGTGAAGATTCTGTTAATATTCACCTCGAATGATAGCCGCAAGGTGGTCGTTCCCTGCTTTTCCTCCCTGAGCAGGAGCCTTTGCGTGATGACAGCGAAAAGGCTTTCTCGCCCCGGCTTGTGAGCCGGGGCTTTTTTTTGTCCGCAGCGACAAACTGCCCGCAGCAGTGCCGACAGCGTTTGCGTCGGCCACTGCGGTCACCGCGGTCGCGCCCCGCATAATGCCGCCATGCTCTGGATCAAAGCCTTTCATATCATCTTCGTGGCCAGCTGGTTCGCCGGCCTGTTCTACATGCCGCGCATCTTCGTCAATCTGGCCATGGTGCCGACAGAGAGCCACGCCGAGCGTGAGCGCCTGCTCTTGATGGCGCACAAGCTGTACCGCTTCATGAGCTTGTTGATGATCCCGGCCCTCGGTTTTGGTGCCTGGCTTTGGATGGACAACTTCAGCGGGTTCAACCGCGGCTGGCTGCATCTCAAGCTGGCCTTGGTGGTCGGCGTGATTGGCTACCATCATTTCTGCAAAAGCATCTTGCGCAGTTTCGAGCTGCTGGCCAACCGGCGCAGCCACCGCTGGTTCCGCATCTTCAATGAGATGTCGGTGCTGCTGTTTGCTGCCATCGTGATTTTGGTGGTGGTCAAGCCCTTCTAGGCCGCGAACCGATGGCACGCCGGCAGAGCTCCGCGACCTGGTTGCTGCTGGCCTATGCCTGCTTGATCGTCTATGCCAGCCTCTACCCTTTTGGTCCCTGGGTCTTGCCGCCCGGCGTGCCGCTTGAGAGCCTGTGGCGCCTGCCCTGGCCCAAGTATTTCGGTGCCTTTGATCAACAGCTCAATCTGATCGGCTATTTGCCCTTGGGCCTCCTGGGCTTGGCGGCCGGCCTGCGCAGCGGTCTGGGGCTGCGTGGCGCATTGCTACTCGGGCTGCTACCGGCCCCCTTGCTCTCTTATGTGCTCGAGACGGTGCAGTTTTTTCTGCCCTCGCGGGTGCCCTCTTTGGCCGATTGGTTGTTGAATTCCATCGGCGCTTGGGCGGGGGTGGTGCTCGGCTTGGTACTGCATGCTTTTGGTGGCCTGCGGCGCTGGCATGAGTTGCGCGAATACTGGTTTGTGCCGCACAGTGCTTCGGCCTTGGCCTTGCTGGCCATTTGGCCTTTGGGATTGTTGTTCCCCACGTCGGTGCCCTTGGGGTTGGGCCGCTGGCTGCCCCATCTGCAAGACACCGCGGTCGACTTGCTGGAAAACACGCCCTGGGCCCTGCAATGGAGCGATGAATGGGTCGACGCGGCGCGCGCTCTGCCGCCGGGCTTGGAGGCGATCGTCATTGCGCTGGGTCTGCTGGCGCCTGCCTTGCTCGTGTTGTCTGTGGCCAAGCCCGGCAAGCGCCGCGCCTTGCTGGTGCTGGGGCTTGGCGTGTTAGGGGTGCTCATCACGGCCTTGTCCACCGGCTTGAATTTTGGCCCGCACAACGCCTGGGCTTGGTTGACGCTGGCCACATGGCCGGGCCTGGCAATCGGGCTGCTGCTGGGCCTGCTGGCGGCCTTCTTGCCTCGGCAGGTTTGCGCGGGGCTGGGGCTTTTGGTGCTGAGCGCCTTGATCGCTTTGATCAGCCAGACGCCGGCCGATCCCTATCTGGTGCAGCGCCTGCAGACCTGGGAGCAGGGTCGTTTCATCAATCTTTACGGTCTGGCGGAGTGGATAGGCTGGGTGTGGCCGTTTGCGGCAGCCCTGTGTTTGCTGAACTTAATGGCCCGACGCAAGCTCTGAAACGCGGCCCCTCCCTACAATGGCGGCATGAGTTATTTTCAGCGCCATATATTCTTCTGCCTGAACGAGCGCGAGAGCGGCAAGAGCAGCTGCGCTCAAAGCGGCGCCCAAGCAGGTTTCGATCATTGCAAGTCCAGGGTGCGCGACTTGGGGCTGGCCGAAGTCGGCGGCGTGCGCGTCAACAAGGCCGGCTGCCTGCATCGCTGCGCCGGCGGCCCGGTGGCGGTGGTCTACCCGGATGCGGTTTGGTACACCTATGTGGACAACAGTGATATCGATGAAATCGTCGACAAACATCTGAAAAATGGCCAAGTCGTCGAGCGCTTGGTCTTGCCCGACGATGTGGGTTTGTAAGCGATGAACTCCCTGACCGAGAAGCGCCTGATAGCCGGTCCGGCCGGCTTGATCGAATGTGCGATTGATACGCCGGGCGCTGGCTTTGACGGGCGCTTGCGCGGTATGGCGCTGATTTGCCATCCGAACCCGACCCAGGGCGGCACGATGGACAACAAGGTCGTGCAAACCTTGGCGCGCGCCTTGGTTCAGTTGGGCTACCGTGCGGTGCGTTTTAACTTTCGCGGTATTGGCAAGTCTGAAGGCACATGGGATGCCGGTCAGGGCGAAGTGGATGATGCCCTGGCCGTGCTGGCTGCATTTCGCGAGTCCGATGAGGCTTTTGTGTTGGCGGGGTTTTCGTTCGGCGCTTTTGTCACATCACAGGCCGCGCAGCGTTTGCCTGACGGCCAAGTGGCCGAACGTTTGATCTTGGTCGGGCCGGCGACAAGCCGGTTTGATACCGCACCGGTGCCCGCCGAAACGCTGGTAATCCACGGCGAGGTTGACGATGTGGTCCCACTTGCTTCGGTGCTGGACTGGGCTCGCCCGCAGTCGCTGCCCGTCGTTGTCGTGCCCGGCGTCGGACATTTTTTCCATGGCCAGTTGCCTCTGCTGAAGAACATCATTGTTCGCAACTGGCAAATTTGATTTCCCCGATTTTCGAGACTCTTTGATGAAACGATTGATTGCCTTTGTGTTGGCCGCTGCCAGCGCCTTCACTGTTCATGCGCAAGCGCCGCAGCCGCCCGAGATTGCTGCGCGCAGCTTTTTGCTGCTGGACATGACTTCCAACAAGGTCTTGTCCGAGCGCGACGCCGACACGCCCAACGACCCGGCCTCACTGACCAAGCTGATGACTGCTTATGTGGTGTTCGGCGCGCTGCGCGACAAGCGCCTGACGCTGGATCAGACGCTGACCATTTCCAAGCGTGCCTGGGATGAGCGCAAGGGCGACCCGTCCCTGATGTTCATCGATACCACCATGACGCCCAAGGTCGACGAGCTGCTGCGCGGCATGATCATCCAGTCCGGCAATGACGCGTCGGTGGCCTTGGCTGAGGGCGTGGGCGGCACGGTGGAGCAGTTTGTCGCGATGATGAATCGCCAGGCACAGGCTTGGGGCCTGAAGAACACCGAGTTCAAGAACGTCACCGGCATGACCGAGCCGGGCCACCGCAGCAGCGCACGCGATCTGTCGGTGATCGGCTCCAATCTGATCCGTGACTTCCCCGAGTTCTACGGCTATTACTCACAGCGCGATTTCACTTTCAACAAGATTCGCCAAGACAACCGCAACCTGCTCTTGCGCCGCGACCCCAGCGTCGACGGCATGAAGACCGGCTACACGGAAGCGGCCGGCTACTGCCTGGTGGCCAGCGCCCAGCGCGAATTTCCTAACGGCAAGCGCCGACTGCTCAGCGTCGTGATGGGCACGGCGTCCAAAGAAGCGCGCGCCAGCGAGAGCCAGAAGTTGCTGAACTGGGGCTATTCCGCTTTCGATGCGGTGCGCCTGTTTGACAACGGCCAAGCCATCAGCACCGTGCCGGTGTGGAAGGGCGCCGTGCGCGAGGCCAAGCTGGGTGCGGCCGGGCCGGTGTTTGTGGCGGTGCCACGCGGCGAGGGCGCCAAGCTGCAGACCAAGGTCGAGCGTACCGACCCCTTGGTGGCGCCGCTGAGCAAGGGTCAGCGCGTGGGCACACTCAAGGTCACCACGACTGGCGGCGTGGCCGTGGCCGAGGTGCCCTTGGTGGTACAAGAAGAGGTGCCGATGGCCGGCATTTTTGGCCGCGCCTGGGACGCAATCCGCCTCTGGATCAAATGACGAGTCAGCGTGCTTTGGGCGTAAGCTCAAGCCCGATCAGGAGAGCCGCATGAAAAGCACCTTGCCCGATGTCTTTTGCTATCTGAACGGTGAATACACGCCCTTGGCCGAAGCCAAGATCTCGGTGATGGATCGCGGCTTCATCTTCGGCGATGGCGTCTACGAAATGCTGCCGGTCTATGGCCGGCTGCTGTTTCGTTTTGAGAGCCATATGGATCGTTTGGAGCGCAATCTGGCCAAGCTGCGCATCGAAAGCCCGCTGCTGCGTGCCGAATGGCTGGAGATCGCCCGCAAGCTGATTTCTAAAGTGGACGCCGAAGACCAGGCGGTCTACTTGCAAGTGACGCGCGGTGTTGCACCGCGCAACCATGTCATGCCGTCGCAGATCAAGCCGACGCTGTTTGCCTACAGCAGCCCGGCCAAGCTGGTCAGTGCGGAGGACAGGCATCACGGCGTGTCCTGCATCACGGCGCGGGACTTCCGCTGGGAGCGCGGCGATATCAAGAGCACCTCGCTGCTTGGTAATGTGTTGGCGCGGCAAATTTCGGCCGATCAGGGTGCGATGGAGACGATTCTCTTGCGTGATGGTTTTCTGACCGAGGCCTCGGCCTCCAATGTCTGGATCGTCAAAGAGGGCGCCTTGCTCGGCCCGCCCAAGAGCGAGCATGTGTTGGAGGGGATCAGGGTCGAGTTGCTGAAGGAGTTGTGCGAGGAGGTCGGCATTGGCTACAAGCTGCGGCCGATCTCGGAAGCCGATCTGTTTGCGGCCGATGAAATCATTCTCAGCTCCTCGTCCAAGGAGGTCTTGCCGGTCACCAAGCTGGATCATGAAGCGGTCGGGCATGGGGCGCTGCGCGGCAAGCCCGGCCCGGTCTATGCGCGGCTGTACGAGGCCTACCAACGCGCCAAGTTATTGCAATCCATTTGAGCCAGCCATGAGTCATTTGCCCCCCATCAATTTGCCCCCGGACATCCCACCGGAACAGTCGCTGATCGAGTACCCGTCTAAGTTCCCGATCAAGGTGATGGGCACCCATGTGGACGGTTTTGTCGAAGCTATCGTGATGGTGGCGCGGCAGTTCGACCCCGAGTTTGATGAACAGACCATCGAGCGCCGCCCCAGCAAGGCCGGCAATTACCTGGGCCTGACCATCACCGTGACGGCGACCAGCCGCGAGCAACTCGACGAGCTATATCGGACGCTGAGCACGCATCCGATGGTGAAGATAGTCCTTTAAGCCAGCATCTTTAGGTCGTCGGCTCCAGCGCCAGTCGCCGGTCGATATCGATCAGCTTGCTCGGCGCGGCCTCGTCGCCATTGCGGGCGGCAATGTCATACCAGTAGCGTGCCAAGCGCAGATCGGCCGGCAAGCCAAGCCCCGTTTCATACATTGAGGCGAGCAGGTATTGCGCTCCGACATCGCCGCCTATGGCCGCTTCGCGGAACCAGCGCGCCGCTTGCTTCATGTCCAGTGGCGCCCCGCGACCCAGGTAGTAGGCGGTAGCCAAGGCCACTTGCCCATCGACGCTGCCATGCTCGGCCGCGCGGGCATACCAGACCGTAGAAGCTGCCAGTTCGGGCTTGCCGAGCACGCCTTGCTCATACAGCTGACCGAGTGCCAGTTCCGCGCGCACCAGCCCCTTGGCTGCAGCGCGCTCCAGCAGGCGCTTGGCCTCGCGGGGATTAGGCTTGGGCAGCTCGGCGCGCAAATGCATCATGGCCAGGTTGTAGTCACCCAAGGGGTCACGCTTGGCAGATAGCGCGGTGAAGCTGCGCGCTGCGGTTTTCAAGTCCCCCGACTCATAGGCCTCGACCGCGAGTTCCAATGGCGTCGCAGCAGTCTGCGCGCGGGGGCTGCCGACCAGCGCCGCCAGCATCAGGGCTACGGCAAACGAGGACTGAAGACGAGTAGACATGGGCTTCCTTGGCAATTGAGGCGTGACCTTAACTGAATCTGTGTCGGCCCGCAGGACTCAGGCCTTACAGCCCGGCGCTACGATAGCGGCATGATTCTTGTGAAAACCTTGGGCCTGGTGGATTACGAGGCCACCGTCGAAGCGATGCGGGCTTTTACCGAAACGCGCGGCCCCGATACCCCCGATGAATTGTGGTTGTGTGAGCATCCGCCCACCTATACCCAAGGCCTGGCCGGCCGCGCCGACCATGTGCTTGAAGCGGGCGGCATTCCGGTGGTGCAAACCAACCGTGGCGGCCAGGTCACTTATCACGGCCCAGGTCAGGTCGTCGCCTATCCGCTGCTCAATCTGCAGAGGCTCGGCTACTTTGTGCGCGAGTATGTATTCAGGCTGGAAACGGCCGTCATCCAAACGCTGGATGGCTACGGCATCACCGGCCACCGCGTCGCCGGAGCGCCCGGCATCTATGTGCGCCTGGATGATCCGCAAAGCCATGCCGCCTTGACCGGCCCGGTCGATCCGCTGAACCCTTTTGCGGGCTTGGGTAAGGTGGCGGCACTCGGCATCAAGGTCAGCCGCCACTGCACCTACCACGGCGTGGCGCTGAATGTGGCGATGGATTTGCAGCCCTTTGCTGGTATCAACCCATGTGGCTATGCGGGGTTGGCGACGGTGGACCTCGTTACACTTGGGGTTTTTGCGGATTGGCCGACTGTGGCCGCGCGCTTCGGGGAGCGGCTACAAGCCCAGCTGGAGCGCTGAACAAGCATGGAGTTTGGCTGGCATGGCGACCGAGAACATCACTCACGAAGCGAAGACGGGCGAGGCGTATGACGCCAGCGCCAAACAAAAATCGCAGGCCAAGACCGCCCGAATCCCGATCAAGATCGTGCCGGCCGAAACCCTGAAAAAACCCGACTGGATCCGCGTCAAGGCCGGCTCGCCGTCAACCCGTTTCTACGAGATCAAGCAGATCCTGCGCGAGCACAAGCTGCACACCGTCTGCGAAGAAGCGTCCTGCCCGAATATTGGCGAATGCTTCGGCAAAGGCACGGCCACCTTCATGATCATGGGTGATAAGTGCACGCGGCGCTGCCCGTTCTGCGATGTCGGCCATGGTCGGCCCGACCCACTGGACGAAGCCGAGCCACTGAATCTTGCCAAGACGATTGCCGCCTTGAAGCTCAAATACGTCGTGATCACCAGCGTGGACCGCGATGACTTGCGCGACGGCGGTGCCGGCCATTTCGCCGAATGTATACGCCAGGTGCGCGAACACAGCCCGATGACGCAGATTGAAGTGCTGGTACCCGACTTCCGTGGCCGCGCCGACCGCGCGCTGGACATCCTCAAGGCCGCGCCGCCGGACGTGATGAACCACAATCTGGAAACCGCGCCGCGTCTGTATAAGGAAGCCCGGCCCGGCTCAGACTACCAGTTCAGCCTGGACCTGTTGAAGAACTTCAAGGCGGCGGTGCCCGGCGTGCCGACCAAGAGCGGCATCATGGTGGGCCTGGGCGAAACCGACGAAGAAATCCTGCAGGTGATGCGCGATATGCGCGCCCACAACATCGATATGTTGACCATCGGGCAATACCTGGCGCCGAGCGGTCACCACCTGCCGGTGCGCCGCTATGTGCACCCGGATACCTTCAAGATGTTCGAGGAAGAAGCCTACAAAATGGGCTTCAGCCACGCCGCCGTTGGCGCGATGGTGCGCTCCAGCTATCACGCCGATCAGCAGGCCCATGGGGTGGTTGCGGGCAGCTGATCGCCAAGCCCAGACAAAGAAAAAGGCGCTGAGTTCAGCGCCTTTTTTTCATGGGGCCAGCAGCCTGCTCAGCCCTCAGCCCTCAGCGATCCGCTTCGCCAAATGCGCTAAGGCTTCTTCGACCTGGTCGACCAGAACCAGGCATAAGTCACCGGGCTGCAAGCGCGCCAAGGCCTTATCGATGGCCACAAACTCGCCGCGGATCTCATCGATGAAGGTCGTGCGCTCCGCACCCACCAGGCCTTCGCGCAGCAAGGCCAGCACTTCGCCGTCCGAGCGGCCGCGCTGGCAGGCGTCTTCGAACAACAGCACATCATCAAAGGCGGCGCCCAAGATAACGGTCTGCTCGCGGATGTCCTCGTCGCGTCTATCTCCCGCGCCGCTGATCACGACCGAGCGGCGCTTGCCTGGCAGGGCCGCCACGGCGCTGACCAAGGCCCGCATCGCGTCGGCGTTATGGCCGTAGTCGGCGATCACGGTGGCACCGCGATAGTCCATCACATTGAAGCGACCGGGCGCGTTGTCGGCGTCATTGGCGAAGCTGGCCAGACCACGGCGCACGGTGTCCCAGTCCAGGCCAATGCCCCAGGCGGCGGCGACCGAGGCCATCGCGTTTTCGATCTGGAAGCCGATCGCGCCATTGCGGGTGATGGGGATGTCGCGCAGCGCAATGTTCTCGCGCCATGAGCCTTGCGCGGCCACCAGCATATCGCCGTCGATATAGACACAGCGCTTGCCCTGCGCCCGGTGGGTAGCCATCAGCGGGTGGTGGCGGTCGGAAGCAAAGAAGATGATCTGGCCCGGGCAGACCTCGGCCATCTTGGCCACCACCGGGTCGGCGGCGTTCAAGACCGCATAACCCGAAGCAGCGACGTTTTGCACGATCACGCGCTTGACCAGGGCCAACTCGTCCACCGTGTTGAGGAAGTTCATGCCGAGGTGGTCGCCGGCGCCCAGATTAGTGACGACAGCCACTTGGCAGCGATCAAAACCCAAGCCTTCACGCAGCACGCCGCCGCGCGCGGTCTCAAACACCGCAGCTTCAACGTCCGGGTGCATCAGCACATTGCGCGCGCTCTTGGGGCCCGAGCAATCGCCGCTGTCGATCTGGCGGCCGTCCACATAGACGCCGTCGGTATTGGTCATGCCGACCTTGAGCCCGCAGGTCGCGAACAAATGGGCGATCAGGCGCGAGGTGGTGGTCTTGCCATTGGTACCGGTGACGGCGACCACTGGGATGCGACCGTCTTCGCTCTTGTGGCCATGGCCATAGAGGTGGGAGATGATGGCCTCGCCGACATTGCGGCCCTTGCCATAGCTGGGGCTCAGGTGCATGCGCAGCCCCGGTGCGGCGTTGACTTCAACCACGCCGCCATTGATTTCTTCCAGCGGCCGCAGCACGCTCTCGGCCACCACATCGACGCCGCAGACATGCAGGCCGACCACTTGTGCGGCCGCGATTGCACGCGCCGCCACTTCGGGGTGCACATCATCGGTGACATCGGTGGCGGTGCCGCCGGTGGATAGATTGGCGTTATTGCGCAGGATCACCCGCTGGCCCTTGGGCGGTACCGACTCCGGGGTCAGGTCTTGCTGTACCAGGCGTGCGACGGCGATATCGTCGAAGCGAATCTTGGTCAGCGAGGTGGCGTGGCCGTCTCCGCGCTTGGGGTCGGCGTTGACCTTGTCGACCAATTGCTTGACGGTCAGCTTGCCGTCACCGATGACATGCGGCGGGTCGCGGCGGGCGGCGGCGATCAAGCGGTCACCGACCACCAAAAGCCGGTAATCGCTGCCGGGCAGGAACTTCTCCACCATCACCTGGCCGATGTCCTCGGCGGCCTTGTAGGCGATTTCCATATGCTCGCGGGTGACAACATTGACCGTCACGCCCTTGCCCTGGTTGCCGTCGAGTGGCTTGACGACCACCGGCAAGCCGATTTCTTCGGCCACGGCCCAGGCTTCATCGACAGAATCCACTGGCGCGCCAATCGGCACCGGCACGCCGGCCGACTGCAAGAGCCGCTTGGAGAGGTCCTTGTCCTGCGCGATCGATTCGCTGACGGCGCTGGTCGCGTCAACCTCGGCCGCCCAGATGCGGCGCTGTTTGGCGCCCCAGCCGAACTGCACCAGGCTGCCCTGCGTCAGGCGGCGAAAGGGCACACCGCGGGCAAGCGCGGCATTGACGATGGAGCCGGTCGAGGGGCCCAGGCGCACATCCTCGTCCAGCTCGCGCAGCTGCGCCAGTGTCGCGTCGGCGTCGAAGGTGCCGCCGTCGCGGGCGGCCGCGACCAGCTTGCAGGCCTCATTGAACGCGAGGCGACCAACGTCTTCTTCGCTGTATTCGACCACCACCTGGTAGCTGCCGGCTTCCGAGGTGATGTGAGTCTGGCTAAAGGTCACCGGGCAGCCGGCTTGGGCTTGCAGGGCTAGCGTTGCCTGCTCCAAGACATGGGCCAGTGAGATTGGCGTGCGTGTGGCGCTGGCTGGACGCAGGGCGCCGATGCTGGGGAAAAGGGCGCGCAAGCGAGCCTCGAAGTCGGGCATGTCGGCGATCGACTGCTCGGCGGGTGTGCAATGCACCACAGCTTCGATGGCGGTGTGGCGGCTCCACATATTCGGGCCGCGCAGGGCGCGGGTGCGAGAGACTTCCATGGATGGTCTTCCTCGAAGAAATATTGTTTATGAGTAGCGCGTGCTCAGGCGGCGAGCTCAGGCACAAAGGTGTCCAGCCCGGCTGAAATCAGTTCGGGCGAGATGTTCATGGCCCAGGCGGTGGCGACGGCGCCCAGCACGGTGGCGGCATCAATTTCTGCCGCAGCGTCCATGTCGGCAGCTGCGAAGCGCCGCAGCAAGGCGTCAACATTGGCGCCGACCGTTTCGGACTGGCCATGCGCCAGCACGGCCGCACCCCCTTGCAAAAAGACCGCCCGCCCGCCTTGTTCGCGGTGCGCGGCCAGGGCCGGCAGCGTGGCGTCCAGGGCATAGAGCACGACCTCGCCGTCGCACAGATCGCTCATCTCGACCAGCAGCGGCTCAGCCGCATTGAGCACCGCAGCGCCTTCGCCCAAGACCACATCGACTTGCGTGCGCAAGACCTTGAAGAGCTGGTCCGGGTTCATCACGTCGAACTCGGCCAAGCCTTCGATGCCGCCCATATCGGTGACCAAGCCAACTTGGCAGCGGTCATAGGACAGACCGTCACGCAAAATCGCCTCGGCGTTATTTTCAATCACCACCGCGTCGACGCCGCGATTCATCAGCAAACGGTGGGCAGCGTCCCAACGCACGCTGCTCTTGCGTTCCACGCGGCGGGTGCCGAGGAACAAACCGTTGCGGCAGGCCAGGCCCACATGGCGGCCGTTCAGATGCAAGAGCCAGGCCACCAGGCGCGAGATCGTGTGGGTGCCGCGCGAGCCGGCCACGCCGACGATGGGGATGCGGCCGGTTTCGTCTTCGGCAAACAGGTGGTCGATGATGGCCTTGCCAACCGGCTGGGGCATGCCCTCGGCGGGCTTCAGATGCATCAGCAGGCCGGGCCCGGCGTTGACCTCCACAATCGCGCCGCCTTGTTCGGCCAGCGGTCTGCCGATGCTCTCTGCGACCAGGTCAACACCGGCGATGTCCAGGCCGATCACACGCGCAGCCAGGCTGACGGCATGGGCCACATCGGGGTGGACCTCGTCGGTGCAGTCAATCGAGACATTGCCGTTGCGTTGAATCATCACCTGGCGACCGGCCTCCGGCACGCCGTCGATCTGCAAGCCTTGCCGCTCCAAGTCGAGGGCGATCACCGAGTCTTCCAGCACATTGATGCGGTTGAGCGGGAACTCTTCGGTCAAGCCGCGGCGCGGGTCGTTATTGATCTGCGAATCGATCAGCTGAATGACGGTTTGCACACCGTCACCGGTGACATAGGCCACCTCGCCACGCGCGGCTGCCACGACCCGCCCGCCCACCACCAGCAGGCGATGCTCATTGCCGGGGATGTAGCGCTCGACCAGCACCTCGCTGCCGTGCTGTTCGGCCAAAGCGAAGGCTGCCATCACATCGGGGCGGGTTTTCAGATCCAGCGTGACACCGCGGCCGTGGTTGCCATCCGATGGTTTGACGACGACCGGCAGGCCGAGATCCTCGGCCGCTTCCCAGGCTGCTTCGGCGGTTTTGACGGCCACGCCTTCCGGCACCGGCACGCCAACGGCCTTCAGCAGCGATTTGGTCAGGTCTTTGTCGCCGGCAATGCCTTCGGCGATCGCGCTGGTCATATCGGTCTCGGCCGTCCAGATGCGACGTTGGCGCGCACCGTGGCCCAGTTGCACCAGATTGCCGTCGTTCAGGCGGATGTGCGGGATGCGGCGGTCGGTCGCGGCGGCGACGATGGCGGCCGTCGAGGGGCCGAGATAGCAGTCGTCGAGCTTGTCGCGCACGCGCGCCACGGCTGCATTGACATCGAAGGCTTCGTCATTGATGGTGGCCATCAGCAAGGCGTGGCCCTCGGCCAGGGCGCTGCGGGCCACATGTTCGTCGCGGGCCCGGAACACCATGCGGTAGACGCCGCGCTGGCTGGTCGAGCGGGTCTGGCCGAAGCCGGTCGGCATGCCGGCCAGGTTCAGCAACTCGATCACGATGTGTTCCAAGACATGGCCGCACCAGGTGCCTTCGACCAGGCGCTGCAAAAAGCCGCCGCGCTCGCCAACGCCGCAGTGATGCTCGATCAGCGCCGGCAAAGCCTTGGTGATGCGGTCGGTGAAGCCGTCCAGCAGATTGGTGGGCCAGTCTTCCAACTCGCCCAAATCCAGCCAGACTTCCAGCACGGGACGGTAGGTCCACATATTGGGGCCGCGCAAATAATTGATGCGCAGCAGCTTGATGTCTTCTTTCTTGCTCATGTGTGACGAGGAGGTTGAGGGCTGTTTGGGAGCCTGATGCAGGGAGGCGGATTTCTAAACTGGCGCAATTGTGCGCCCTTTGCGGCTGGCTTTGAGGCAGGCTTTGAGGTGCAGGGCCGAGCTGTCGCTAATGCAGGGTTTGAGCAACGTTTGAGCAAGGCTTGGCTCGCGCCGTGGCGTCAATGTGCATGAATTCGGCATTGCCTTGGTGGCGATGAGTGAAAATCCGGACTTGAACCTTGCCGGAGACCCCTTTTGAGGTGGCCGGCCTATAAATAGATTGCGTCATCACATGTCAGTTGAAGTGTCTGTGCAGCACCCCCGATGGCCCGAAGTCCAAGCGCGATTGCTGCCGCATGAGAACGTGCTGGCCCCGCTGGAGGTTGACCTGGACTCGCAATGCCGTTTCGCGCGCGGTCTGCTGGTCTTGACATCGCAGCGTCTGCTGGCCTGGGATCCGGCCAGCGCCCAATGGTCAGACTGGCCGCTGACGGCCGATTTGCGCATGCAGATCTCGGACCATGCCGGCGTCGGCTCGCTGGAACTGCTCAACGCCGAACGGCGCTTGGGGCTGTGGCGCTTCACATTACAAATGAATCTGCAGGCGCAGCGCTGGCAAGATTTGTTCACTCGGCGTATCGAGTCGGGCGGGGTGCAAGAACAGGCTCAAGTCGAGGAAGCGGAGTATTGCCCCAGTTGCCAAGCCCCGCTGCCGCCGGAGAGTGAGGAATGCCCGGCCTGCGCGCGCGAACTGCACACGCCGCCGTCGACCTGGGTGCTGCTGCGCCTGGCGCGTTTTGCCAAACCTTACCAAGGTCAACTCTTGCTGGGCTTTTTGCTGATGCTGGGTTCCACCGGCGCCACGCTGGTGGCACCGTACCTGAGCATTCCGCTGATGGACAAGGTCTTGATCCCCTTCCAGGCCGGCCACAAGATCGATCCCTATCTGGTGGCGCTGATTCTGAGCGGCTTGTTCGGCGCATCCCTGGTGTCTTGGTTGCTGGGCTGGGCCAAGACCTATATCTTGGCCTTGGCCTCGGAGCGTATTGCCGCCGACCTGCGCACCGCGACCTTCGAGCATTTGCTCAGCCTGTCGCTGGAGTATTTCGGCAACAAGCGCACGGGAGACTTGATGTCGCGCATCGGCTCCGAGACCGACCGCATCAGCGTGTTTTTGTCCTTGCATGCGCTGGACTTCATCACCGACGTCTTGATGCTCTTGATGACGGCGACGATTTTGTTCTCGATCAACCCCTGGCTGGCGCTGGTCACCTTGGTGCCGCTGCCGTTCATTTCCTGGATGATTCACTTGGTGCGCGACCGTCTGCGGACCGGCTTCGAGAAGATCGACCGGGTTTGGGGCGAAGTCACCTCGGTGCTGGCCGACACCATCCCCGGCGTGCGCGTGGTCAAGGCCTTTGCGCAAGAAAAGCGCGAGGCGCAGCGTTTCCGCGAGGCCAATGCCAATAACCTCAAGATCAATGACAAGCTGAACAAGACCTGGAGCTTGTTCGGCCCGACGGTATCGCTGCTGACCGAGTTCGGCTTGCTGGTGGTGTGGGCCTTCGGTATCTATCTGGTGTCCAAGCAGGAGATCACGGTCGGTATCTTGACCGCCTTCATTGCCTATATCGGCCGCTTTTATGGGCGTATGGATTCGATGAGCCGTATCGTCTCGGTGACGCAAAAAGCGGCTGCCGGCGCCAAGCGCATCTTCGACATCCTCGATCACCAATCGAATGTGCCCGACCCGGTCAATCCGACGCCGCTGCACAACTGCAAGGGCGGCATACAGATTCAAGACATCGGCTTCCGCTACGGCAACCGGGCGGTGATTCGCGGCCTGTCCCTGGACATCAAGCCGGGCGAGATGATTGGCTTGGTCGGCCACAGCGGTTCGGGCAAGAGCACGCTGGTCAACTTGATTTGCCGTTTTTATGACGTCACCGAAGGCGGCATCCGCGTTGACGGGATTGATTTGCGCCGCATCGGCGTAGCCGATTACCGTCGCCATATCGGCTTGGTTCTGCAGGAGCCGTTTTTGTTTTTCGGCACGATTGCCGAGAACATCGCCTACGGCAAGCCCGAAGCGTCGCGGGCCGAAATCGTCGCCGCCGCGCGTGCCGCTCATGCGCATGAGTTCATCTTGCGCCTGCCGCAGGGCTATGACTCGCTGGTCGGCGAGCGGGGTCAGGGCTTGAGCGGCGGTGAGCGCCAGCGCATCTCGATCGCACGCGCTTTGCTGATTGATCCGCGCATCTTGATCCTCGATGAGGCCACGTCCTCGGTCGACACCGAGACCGAAAAAGAAATCCAAAAGGCGCTGGACAACTTGGTCAAGGGCCGCACGACGATTGCGATCGCCCACCGCTTGTCGACTCTGCGCAAGGCCGACCGGCTGGTGGTGATGGATCGCGGGCAGGTAGTCGAAGAAGGCCCGCACGACGTTTTGATGGAAAAGCGCGGCGCTTACTGGCGCTTGTATGAGGCGCAGGTGCGCAGGGTGGACGCCGATGGTGAGCAAGTGTTGCCGATGCTGCCGCCGAATTTGAATGCACACACGGCGCAGCAATGAGGACGAGCGAGAAGACCATGAGCAGCAATCTGAACCTGTCACGCAACGCCTTTGGCCGCCTATTGCTGACCGATGCGCAGGGCCGTGAGCATGCCGACATCAGCGTCGTGCGGGCTCATCCAATTTCGGCGCCGGATGAGGGTGTGTCCTTGATCGGCAGCGATGGCCATGAATTGGCCTGGATCGAAGACCTGGCCGCCTTGCCTGTGGCCCAGCGCGAGTTGTTGACGGCCGAGTTGGCGAGTCGCGATTTCATGCCGACGATTCAGCACATCACAGCGGTGTCCACCTTCTCCACGCCCAGCCAATGGACGGTCGCGACCGACCGCGGCGAAACGGTCTTCATCTTGAAGACCGAAGAAGACATTCGCCGCCTGCCGGACGGCCGCTTGTTGATCGCCAGCAGCCATGGCCTGCAACTGATGATTCAGGATCGCTTCGCGCTCGACCGGGCTTCGCGCAAGTTCCTGGAGCGCTTTCTCTGATCAAGCGGGCCTGGCGCGCTGCGCTCGTCAGGCCTTGCGTCGGCGTTGCTGCGCTGCACCGGCTACGCAAGTCAAGCCTGCCAGCAGCATCGCCCATGAGGCTGCTTCCGGCACCGGGCTCACACCCGGGCTGAAAATGAAGTGGCCGCCCGCCGGAGCCGCGCCGCTGACCGCAAAGCTCGGGTCCAGCACGGACGAAGCCAAACCGATGGCTGTTCCGTTGTTCGAGAACGCGTTTGCTTCGGCATAGAGCTGCATTTGGACGGTGTAAACCGTGTTTTGCCGCAAATTGACGCTGAAGGGTTGAATCGGCAAAGATGGAGTGCCGCCGCAGGGTTGGTAGGCGGCCGATGTGCTGGCGCTGCTGCAGTGGTAGCCGGTGTACACCGTATCCGATGCCGGGCCTGTCAGCGACAGCTTGCTCCAGGTATAGCTGCGGTAATAACCCCCTGATGGTGCGGAGCCTTGCGCGAGCAAATTGTCGAACGCCTGCACGCTGACGTTCAGCCAGTCATGGCTGCCGGTCGGATTGATGTACGCGAGTTGGTAACTCAGCTTGTTGCTGGCAGACACATAGCCGGTGCTGCCTGTTTGCACCTCGGCGGTGATCGTGGGCGACTGGCCCAGCACGGTGCTGACGCTGCCCCGGCTGCCGTTGACCGAGGACACGGCAGAAAAAGAGCCGGTGCTGTAGTTCCAAAAGGTGTCGCCATAGGGTTCATCGGGCCGCACGGACTGAATCAGGCTTGGATCGGCCAAGGTGATGGCGTGGCTTGGGCCTGCTTGACTAAGGGCAAGGCTAGCGGTGAAAGCGGTCGCTAAGGTGGCGCGCAGCTGTGGATGGCTTGACATAGAAAGAAGCTCCCTGTTGTGTAGGTTGAAGCCGTCATCTTCCGGCCGACCCGGCTAAGCCACAATAGTGGGAACACCCCAAGGGAAGTGACAAGGCATGAACAGGGCAGGCAATACAAGCTCCGGTCTGGACATCTCCGACGGCATCGCCCAGATGTACCGCGCGGCGCGCGACCCGCAGGTGGCAGATTTCCGCGCCTGGGCATTGGCCCATTGCCGGCAGTGGGTGGACTTCCACTCGGCGTCCTGGGTCAGCGGGTGCATGCGGGACGGCCGTCCTTTGTTTCACGAGGTTTACACCGAGGGGCTCAAGGCCGGCTACTGGGAGTGCTTTCTCACGCTGGCTGATGGCGATCCGCTGGGGCCGCGTATGTTTGCCAGCCCAGGGCATTCATTTTTGACATCCACTGCAGATTTTCCAGCGCTGATGGTGGAGCGTTGGATGAAGGTGTTTGACGTGGCGTCCGCGATCTCTGGCATGGCGGCCGACCAAGCCACTGGGGTCTACTCCGTCGTGTGTTGGCATCGTGACGCCGCCATGCCCGCCTTGACGGAGCGCCATCGTCAGCTGCATCAGCACTTGCTGCCACATTGGGTCGAGTGTTTGAATATTCATCGGCTGACATCTGCGCTGCGCGAACTGTCGAACCACGCGCTACCCGGCCATCAACTGGCTCTGGTCGACGCAAGCGGCCAACTGCACTTTGCGCAAAACGGTGTCATGCAGTTGCTTGCCAGGGAGTTCGGCGCTGCGCAGGGGGGTGCTTTTCCCGATGCATTGATGTCTGCCTTGCGCAGTGACATCTCCCGGTTCACAGGCAGTCAAATCGTTGCAGCGCGCAAGCTCACGACCTCGGGTTTGTGGTTCGTGCAGTTGCGTGAAAAGTCTGACATGGACAGCTTGACGCCGCGAGAGCTGGAGATCTGCGGCTTGCTTTGCCAGGGTTTGACTGTGAAAACTGCGGCCCGTCAGATTCAAGTGGCGCCCTCTACCGTTGACAATTTACGCAGCCTTGCCTACCGCAAACTCGGCGTGCGCAACCGCACTGAGTTGGCGCGCGCGATGGCGAGCAAGGCTTGAAGTCAACGCGCAGAGCCGGCCTTCGCGCAGGCTCTTGGAGCGCTTTCTCTGATCAAGCGGGAATCACGCGCTGTGCCACGCCGACGTAAAGCGGGATGCCCAACAAGATGTTGAAGGGGAATGTCAGCCCCAGCGACATGCCGAAATAAAGGCTTGGGTTGGCCTCCGGGATGGCGTGGCGGATCACGGCGGGCACGGCGATATAGGAGGCGCTGGCCGCCAACACCATCAGCAGCGCCGCATTACCTTGCGACAGGCCGAAGACCAGGCTCAGCCCTAATGCGATGCTTGCATGCACCAGCGGCGCACCCAGGGCATAAGCAATCAGCAGCGGTGGCTGGCGTTTGAGCCCACCCATATTGCGCGCCGCCAGCAGGCCCATGTCCAGCAAAAAGAAGGCCAACATGCCTTTGAACAAGTCGCCGGCAAAGGGCTTCATCGCGGCTTGGCCCGACACGCCGCTCAAGATGCCCACCACCATCGCGCCGATCAGCAGCAGTTGCGCGCCATCGGTGAGGGCTTCGTGCAGCACCTTGGATAAAGGTCCGGGGTTCTGGGTTGCTGCCGTACTGCCCTGTTTGCGCCGCACCAGATTGGCCAGCAACACGGCCATGATGATGGCGGGCGACTCCATCAGCGCCATGGCCGCAGCCATATGACCGCCGAAGGCGATTTCATGCGTGTCCAGGTATTGCACGGCGGTGATGAAAGTCACCGCGCTGACCGAGCCATAGGTGGCCGCTATGGCCGCTGCGTCAAAGCCGGAGAGGAAGCGGCGCAAGACCCAGTAGCCCATCGCCGGCACCAACACCGCCATCAGCAAGGCCAAGCCCAGGCTGACGCTGACTTCGTGCGTCAGGCCAGATTTAGCGAGGGCAAAGCCACCTTTCAGGCCCAGGGCCATCAGCAGATAAAGCGATAGAAACTTTGATATCTGCGGCGGTATCTCGAGATTGGATCTGAGTGTGCCGGCAATGATGCCGAACACGAAAAAGAGGATGGCTGGATCCAGGAAGCTCTGCATGGTTGAATTTTTCTATTGTTGATGCAGGCCGGCATTGTCCTTTAACTAGAGTTGACGCGCGATCCATGAGGGTATTTGCTGCGCGAGCGCCAGCGCTTCAAGGCCCCAAAACCAGGTGGCGGCTGCGACGGCGAGGCTGAATAGCAAGGCCAGGGCGGCCATGGCGGCGCCGGCCAGGACGGCCAAACCGTCGCGGGCCACCAGGCCCACGCCGAGCAACATCAAGGCCAGCGCCGGAAACAAATTGCCCATCGGGATGGGCAAGATGATCAGGGCCGCCATCAAGCCAACCTTGGCGCTCAAGCAGCGTTCCAGCGCACCGTCGGTCAGATGCGTTAGGCGCTGCCGGGTCAAGCGGCCCGAGTGCGCATAAAAGCGTGCCAGCATGTGCAGCACGCGGGTGGCCCAAAGCCTGGACAGGCCGAACTCACCGACTCTTTGAGGCAGAGCGGCAGAGGCTGCCGAAGCGCCGCGCCAAAAGGTCATCGCCATGGCCAGCAGGCCAAAGCCCAGCACCGAACCAACGCCCGGCAGGGGCATCAGGCAGGGCGCGGCCAAAAGGATCAACAAGGTGCCCTGCGCGGCCGGCCCATGGGCGGCGGCCAGCTGTTGCAGGCTGACACCCTCTGCAGGCAGGTCGGCGGCCGCCTGGCGCAGGCGCTCTGACAAGGCTATGGTCATTGCGTGGCCTAGCCGGCCTCAGTGCATCGCGGCTTGGGGTGCCAGCGTGAGGCCGCTGTCTCTCGGCAGTGCTTGCGGTTGCAGCACGTGGTGCAGATCCCATTGTTCCAGCGCGGTCAACAGCAGCAAGGATTCGCCCGCGTCGATGTGCTGGTCGGCCTCGATCACGGTCACGCAAAGCTGCAGCAGCGTCATGCGCAGCTGTGGGTCGTCGACTTCGGCCATCAGGGCTGACATCGCGGCCGGCGCGACGCGGCAGACGCCGCCTTCGGTGAGCTCGGCCTGATTCAGCAAATCATGGCAAAGCGCCCGCATCACCTCTTGCATTTGCAGGCGGTGCAGACCGAGCTGCGCATAGGCATTCGCCTCTTCCAAGGCTTCGAGTTCAAGCATCGAGAGGCTGCCGTCGGCGAGTGCCGCCAGCGACAAGATGCGGGCAGCGGCTTCGGGGCTGTTGCGGGGGTAGTGACGCATGGGTAAAACTTTTGGACAGTGTTTAGAGCAAAAAGAGGCCGGCGCCGGCAATGGCACTGGAGGCACCAATGCCGGCCAAGAGGCGGCCATCGCGGTGGTTCTTGGCCTTGAACTCGATATAGGCCACATAGAGGACGGTGGCCGCTAACAGTGCGATGGCAATAGCAAGTACGTTCATTTGATTACTCGTCTGAGCCACCGAAGCCGAACAGGCTCAAGAGGCTGGTGAACAGATTGAAGATGGACACGAACAGGCCGACGGTGGCGAGCACATAGTTGGTCTCGCCGCCATTGACGATGCGGCTGGTCTCAAACAAGATCAAGCCGGCCGACAACAAAGCGACCATCGCCGACACCGCCAGGCCCAAGGCCGGGATCTGCAAAAACACGGCGCCCAAGCCAGCTAACAGCGCGATCACCATGCCGGCGAACAGAAAGCCGCCCATGAAGGAAAAGTCCTTCTTGGTGGTCAGCACATAGGACGACAGGGCCAAGAAGGTGGCGCCGGTGGCGGCCAGGGCCAACATGATGGTTTGCGCGCCACCCGGCAAGGCCAGCGACTTGGCCAACACCGGGCCCAGGCTATAGCCCATAAAGCCGGTCAGGGCGAACACGGCCGGGATGGCCCAGCCGCTGTTTTGCAGCTTGTGGATGGCGAACAGCAGGCCGAAAGTGGCGCCGAGCGTCAAGATCAGGCCGGGCGCCGGCAGCTTCATGGCGACCCCTGCGGCTGCGACGGCGGCGCTGAACAGCAGCGTCATCGACAGCAGGGCGTAGGTATTGCGCAAGACGCGGGCGGTGGCCGGGCTGCTGACGGCGGATTGGTCTCGGCTGCCGCTGTGTTGTTCGATGCTGTCAATGACGGCAGGGCTGGCGTAGGTTTTGGTGGCGGTTTCCATGGTGGGGTGTTCTTTCGCTTGAAAAGGGTTGATCGGATCAGCGCTCGCTGGAGGCGGCAACCACGAACTGCAGCCGCTTGTCGCCACGCGGGTGGCTGCGGCCGCGCTGCCAGGCTTTCACCAAGGCATGTGCGGCGCGGGTCAGGGCGGCCTCGAAAGCGGCGCGCCAGGCTTTTGCCGTGGCGACGATCACCAGCGTGCCGGCGCCATGCGTGCGCAACTCCAGGGTGCAGCGCTTGTCGATGCCGCCGCGCGGGCCGTTGACATCACTCATTTGCACGCGGGCAAGGGGTACGTTCAAGGCGACACGGCGCATGGCAAAGCGCAGCCGCTCGGTGGCGACCTCGCGCAGTGCCAGCGCGTCTGCGTCTTTGGATTCGAAATGGACTTGCATATCGGAACTCCTGTGGGCTTGAAGGTGAACGAAGAATAGGTTGCCGCTGTCAAATGAAAAAGCAGATAATCGCGCAACAATACTTCTGTTTAACATGATGAATGGCAGGGCCAAGCGATGAGTCTGAGCTACAGCTACAAGCATCTTTATTATTTTTGGGTGGTGGCCAAGGAGGGCGGCGTGTCGCGCGCGGCCGACCGGCTGGGCATGGCCGTGCAGACCGTCAGCACGCAGGTGCGGGAGCTGGAGCGCGCGCTGGGCTATGCCTTGCTGAAGCCGGCTGGGCGCGGCTTGGTGCTGACCGAGGCGGGGCAGGTGGCGCTGCAGCAGGCCGACCAAATCTTTCAGTTGGGTGAGCAACTACCCGCGCTGGTACGCGACGCGGCCAGCACGCCGACCGTGCGCTTGGCGGTGGGCATCTCCAACGGCCTGCCCAAGCTGGCGGTGCGGCGCCTGCTCTTGCCGGTGATGGACGAGCCGGGCCTGCGCCTGCTCTGCCATGAAGACCAGTTCGAGGGCCTGCTGAGCGAATTGGCGCTGCACCGCCTGGATGTCGTGCTGGCCGACCGGCCGGCGCCGCCCAATCCGAATCTGAAGGTTTACAGCCATTCGCTCGGCGAGTCGCCAATGGCCTGGTATGCGCCCGAGGCCTTTTATGAGCAGGCCTTGCTCGACTTCCCGCGTTCGCTGGCCAAGGTACCGGTCTTGCTGCCGACCACGCATTCGGCGGTACGTGCACGCATTGACCAATGGTTCGAGCGCGTGGGCGTGCAGCCGCGCATCGTCGGTGAGTTCGAGGACAGCGCCTTGCTGGCGACGTTTGGCGGCGGCGGCATGGGCGTGTTTCCGGCCACCGAGCTGGTGCAAGACAAGCTGATCTCCCGCTATGACTTGCGCCGCGTCGGCGATTGCGAGGGCGTGCAGGAGAGCTTTTACGCTATCGGCGCGGACAAGAAGGTGGCCCATCCGCTGATTCGGCAGCTGCTGCTGGCCTGGCATTGAACTAGAATTTGCAGGTTGACGTTTACGTAAGCGTCAACCAAAAAAGCGCGCGTACGGCCTTACGATGGCCGGCGCCCAACAATCTTGGAGACGATATGAACTTGCCCGGCCTGAATTTCCAACTTGGTGAAGACATCGACGCGCTGCGCGATGCCGTGCGTGACTTTGCACAAGCCGAGATCGCGCCGCGTGCGGCCGAGATCGATCACTCCGACCAGTTCCCTATGGACCTGTGGCGCAAGATGGGTGACCTGGGCGTGCTGGGCATTACCGTCGGCGAGGAATATGGCGGCGCGAACATGGGTTATCTGGCCCACATGATCGCGATGGAAGAAATCAGCCGGGCTTCCGCCTCGGTCGGCCTGAGCTATGGCGCGCACAGCAATCTGTGCGTGAACCAGATCAAGCGCAATGGCAATGCGGCGCAAAAAGCCAAATACCTGCCCAAGCTGATCAGCGGCGAGCATGTCGGTGCGCTGGCAATGAGTGAGCCGGGGGCTGGCTCTGATGTCTTGAGCATGAAGCTGCGCGCCGAAGACAAGGGCGGTTACTTCTTGCTCAACGGCAGCAAGATGTGGATCACCAACGGGCCCGACGCCGACACCCTGGTCGTCTACGCCAAGAGCGAGCCCGAGCTGGGCGCACGCGGTGTCACTGCCTTTTTGATCGAAAAAGGCATGCCCGGTTTCAGCGTCGCGCAAAAGCTCGACAAGCTGGGCATGCGCGGAAGCCACACCGGCGAATTGGTGTTCCAGAACGTCGAGGTGCCGACCGAGAACGTGTTGGGTACGCTCAACGGCGGCGCCAAGGTCTTGATGTCGGGCCTCGACTACGAGCGCGCGGTGCTGACCGGCGGCCCGCTGGGCATCATGCAAAGCGTGATGGACAACGTGATCCCCTATATCCACGACCGCAAGCAGTTCGGCCAAAGCATCGGCGAGTTCCAACTGATCCAGGGCAAGGTCGCGGACATGTACACGGTCTTGCAGGCCGGCCGCTCGTTCGCTTACACCGTTGCCAAGAACCTCGATTTGCTCGGCGCCGAGCATGTGCGCCAGGTTCGTAAGGACTGCGCCTCGGTAATTTTGTGGACGGCAGAGAAAGCCACCTGGATGGCCGGCGAGGGCGTGCAGATCTTTGGCGGCAACGGCTATATCAATGAGTACCCGCTCGGCCGCTTGTGGCGTGATGCCAAGCTGTATGAGATCGGAGCGGGCACCAGCGAGATCCGCCGTATGTTGATTGGCCGGGAACTCTTTGCGGAGACCATGTAATTGGTCGAGGCAGCGGTTCAGATCCCGACGCTGCAACGCCAGCGTTGTCGTTTGCGCGAGTTGCGGCCGCTTGATGCCGGCTCGCTGCAAAGGCATGCCGATGACGAGGCGGTCTGGCGCAATATGTTTGAAGGCTTTCCGAGCCCCTATTTACAGGCCGATGCCGAGGCCTGGTGCAGTGGCGGTTGGCGTGATGGTGGGCATGTCTGGGGCATTGAGGTCGACGAACAGATCATCGGCTGCGTCGGTTTTCAGGCACAGGCCGGTTGGCTGCGCTGCAATGCCGAGATTGGCTATTGGATTGGTCAAGCCTTCTGGCGGCGAGGCATCAGCAGTGAAGCGCTAGGCCTGGTGACCGAATGGGCTTGGGCTCATCAGCCTGAATTGAGCCGGCTCTGTGCAGGCATCTTTGCCTGGAATGAAGCTTCGCAGGCAGTGGCTCGCAAAGCCGGCTATCAACTCGAGGCCCGCCTGCCGCAAAGTGCCTTCAAGGCAGGCCGCCTGATCGACCGCGTTGTCTGGGCCAGCTACCGCAATCCCGCAAGTCCGGTGTCATCCGGCGCCGTGACAATGCCGACATGACTACTGAACTCAAAGAACTGCTGGACAGCAACAAGCATTGGGCGGCCGAGACCGAAACGCGGGAGCCCGGCTTTTTCTCACGCCTGCTGAAGCAGCAAACGCCGCAATATCTGTGGATTGGCTGCGCCGACAGCCGCGTGCCGGCCAACGAGCTGGTCAATCTCTTGCCGGGCGAGTTGTTCGTGCACCGCAATGTGGCCAATGTGGTCGTGCACTCGGATCTGAATTGCCTGTCGGTGATGCAGTTCGCGGTTGATGCTTTGAAGGTCAAACATGTGATCGTGGTTGGGCATTCCGGCTGCGGTGGCGTCAAGGCTGCTTTGAACGACACCCGCACCGGCCTCGCCGATAACTGGTTACGTCATGTGCAGGATGTGCGCAACCACCACCAGGAATGGCTGGACACGGTGCCAGCGGCGCAGCGCGTAGACGCCTTGTGCGAGCTCAATGTGCTGGAGCAAGCTCGCAATGCCTGCCAGACCACCGTGGTGCAAGACGCCTGGGCGCGCGGCCAGGAAATCGTCGTGCATGGCTGGGTTTATGGCCTGCACAACGGCTTGCTGGAGGATCTGCGCATCACAGCGGCTTCGGCCGAGCAGGTCGGCCCGGCTTTTTCACGCGCCTTGAGCGCGGTCAAGCTGCGCTATGACAGGCAGCGGCTACAGTCGGCCGACTGACTCAACGCCGAGGCCGCCAATGTTCCCGCAAAAGCTGACCGACTCCCGAGCGTTCGAAATTGCGCAGGCGATGTTGGGCGGCTTTAATCGGCATTACGGCCTGTTTCGCGCTACTTCGGCCGCGGCCAAGGGCCGCTTCGAGCGGGCGGACTGGCACGGCCAGCAGCGTGCTCAGCGCGAGCGTATCGAGTTCTATGACGCCCGGGTCGATGAGGCGATCGCGATGCTGGAGCAGCGCTTCCAGACCAGCAGTTTGCCGATGGACGTCTGGCAGCAGGTCAAGCTGCATTACATCGGCTTGCTGATCGACCACCACCAGCCCGAGCTGGCCGAGACCTTCTTCAATTCGGTCTGCACGCGCGTGCTGCACCACGGCTACTTCCACAACGACTTCATCTTTGTGCGACCCGCCGTCTCGACCGAATACATCGAAAACGAAGAGCCGGCCGCCAAGCCAACCTACCGGGCTTACTACCCGACGCCCGCCAATTTGCGCGAGACCATGCGCCGCGTGGTCACGAACTTCCAGCTCGACCTGGAGTTCGAGGACCTGGGGCGCGATGTGGATTGGGTGCTGAGCGCGGTGCGCAAGGAGTTGGGCAACTTCCGCTGGCGCACCAATTTTCAGATCCAGGTCTTGTCCAGCCTGTTTTATCGCAACAAGGGTGCCTACCTGGTCGGCAAGATCATCAACGGCTTTACCGAGACACCGTTCGCGCTGCCCATTTTGCATAGAGAAGCCCCAGGCAAGCAGGGCCCAGCCTTGCTCTATATCGATGCGATGCTGTTTGGTGAAGACGATTTGCTGATGTTGTTCAGCTTCGCGCGCGCCTACTTCATGGTCGATATGGAGGTGCCCAGTGCTTTTGTAGCTTTTCTGCGTTCGATGATGCCGCGCAAACCGCGCGCCGAAATCTACAGCGCCATCGGCCTGCAAAAGCATGGCAAGAACCTGTTCTATCGCGACTTCCTCTATCACCTGCGCCATTCCTCCGACAAGTTTCGCATCGCACCCGGCATCAAGGGCATGGTGATGCTGGTGTTCGACTTGCCGTCTTACCCCTTCGTCTTCAAGCTGATCAAGGACTTCTTCCCGGCGCAAAAAGAAACCACTCGCGAGCTGATCCAGAGCAAGTATTTGCTGGTCAAACAGCATGACCGGGTTGGCCGCATGGCGGACACGCTGGAATACAGTAACGTCGCATTCCCTCGCCACCGTTTCGAGGATGAGTTGGTGGCGGAGTTGAAGCATTTTTGTCCCAGCCTGCTGGAGATCAAGGGCGACGATCTGGTCTTGAAGCATGTCTATATCGAGCGCCGTATGGTGCCGCTCAATATCTATCTGCAGGAAGCCACACCGGCGCAGATGGAGCATGCGGTGCTGGAGTATGGCAACGCGATCAAAGACCTGCTCGCGGCCAATATCTTCCCCGGCGATATGTTGTGGAAGAACTTCGGCGTCACGCGTCACGGCAAAGTCGTGTTCTACGACTACGACGAAATCGAATACATGACCGATTGCAACTTCCGCCATGTGCCGCAGCCGCGCAATGAGGAAGAAGAAATGTCGGGCGAGATTTGGTACCGGGTCGGACCGCGCGATGTTTTTCCCGAGACCTTCGGCCCCTTCTTGCTCGGCCACCCCGGTGTGCGCGAGCTGTTCATGCGTCACCATGCCGATCTGCTCGACGCCGACTATTGGCAGCAACACAAGCTGCGCATTCAGGCCGGCCATGTGCACGATGTCTTCCCCTATGACCCGCACAAACGCTTTGCCTACACGGCGGGTCAGAACAAGCATCCCCATGTCGATGGTGCAGCGCTGATCGCAGCAAGCCATCACGATCTTCCCGTTCAATAAACCAGGAGCATTCCCATGTCTGATTCCATCGTCATCGTTTCCGCCGCCCGCACCCCCATCGGCGGCTTGTTGGGCGACTTCGCCGGCTTGCAAGCCTGGGAGTTGGCGGCCGTCGCCATCAAAGCCGCAGTCGAGCGTGCCGGCGTCCCCGGCGACGCGATTGAAGAAGCCTTCATCGGCAACTGCCTGATGGCCGGTCAAGGCCAGGCTCCGGCGCGGCAGGCGGTGCTGAAGGCCGGCCTGCCGCAGTCGGTGGGTGCAGTGACCTTGAGCAAGATGTGCGGCGCCGGCATGCGCGCCACCATGTTCGCGCATGACACGCTGAAGGCCGAGAGCGCTGACATCCTGATCGCCGGCGGCATGGAGTCGATGACCAATGCTCCGCATCTGATGTTCGCCCGCAAGGGCGTCAAGTACGGCGCCGCGCAGATGTATGACCATATGGCGCTGGACGGCCTGGAAGACGCTTACCAGCGCGGTAAGGCGATGGGTGTGTTTGCCGAACAATGCGTGGCCAAGTACGGCTTCACGCGTGAAGCGCAAGACGCCTTCGCGGTCGCGTCGACCGAGCGCGCCATACGCGCCAACGAGGACGGCAGCTTCGCTTGGGAAATGGCGCCGGTGACGGTCGCCGGTCGTGCCGGTGACACCGTCTTCAGCCGCGACGAGCAGCCCTTCAAAGCCAAGCTGGACAAGATCGCCGGCCTTAAAGCCGCCTTCGTCAAGGACGGCACCATCACCGCTGCCACTTCGTCCAGCATCTCCGACGGCGCCGCCGCCATGGTCTTGATGCGCGAGAGCCATGCTGCGAAGTTGGGTCTGAAGCCGGTCGCCCGCATCGTCGGCCATGCCGTGCACGCGAACGCGCCGGAGTGGTTCACCACCGCCCCGGTCGGCGCGATCCAAAAGCTCTTGGCCAAGAACGGCTGGGATGCCAAGAGCGTCGATCTGTGGGAAGTCAACGAAGCCTTCGCGGCCGTCACGATGGCGGCAATGGCCGAGTTCAAACTGCCGCATGAAATCGTCAACGTCAACGGCGGCGCGGTCGCCTTGGGCCACCCAATTGGCGCCTCCGGTGCCCGCATTCTGGTGACCCTGATCGGCGCCTTGAAGCATCGCGGCCTGAAGCGCGGCGTAGCCGCTCTTTGCATTGGCGGCGGCGAGGCGACTGCGATGGGTGTTGAGCTGATCTGATGGCGCAGACCCTGATCATCGGCGCCTCGCGCGGCATCGGCCTGGAGTTCGTGCGCCAATGCCGCGCCGCTGGTGGCAAGGTCGTCGGTACGGCGCGCAGCGAGGCCGGTCTGGCTTTGTTGCAAGCCGAGGGCGCCACCGCGATCAAGCTGGATGTAGCCGACACGGCCAGCGCCTCTGGCCTGGCCTGGCAGATCGATGGCTACCAATTCGATCAAGTGCTGTTCGTGGCCGGCGTATTCGGCCCGCGCAGCGCTGGATTGCAAACGCCCACCGAGGCCGATTTCGATGCCGTCATGCATGCCAATGTGTTGGGGCCTATGCGGGTCTTGCCGCAACTGGTGGACGCCTTGGCGCCGGGTGCAAAGCTGGGCGTGCTGTCCTCGCGCATGGGCTCGCTTGCCTTGCGCGAGAACAGCAGCGGCTGGCTCTACCGCGCCTCCAAGGCGGCGGTCAACTCGGTGCTCAAAGATGCCTCGATTGCCTTGCGTGAGCGCGCCATCTGCATCAGTTTTCACCCCGGCTGGGTGCGCACCGAGATGGGTGGCGAAGGCGCCGACATCGATGTGCGGACCAGTGTGGCCGGCATGCGGGCCGTGCTGGCCGGCTTGAAGCCGGCCGACAACGGCAGCTTTTTCAATTACGACGGCCAGCCCCTGGCCTGGTGACGAGACACAATCAATATGTTGCTTAGCGAAGACCATCTGGCCGTGCAAGACGCGGTGCGCGCTTATGTGCAGGCCGAGATTGCTCCCAAGGCCGCGCAGTGGGACAAGACCCACCATTTCCCTGCCGCTGAGTTGCAGGGTTTGGCCGAACTCGGCTGCTACGGCGTGGCCGTGCCGACCGAGTATGACGGCGCCGGCCTGGACTACCTTGCGCTGAGCGTCATCCTGGAAGAAATCGCCGCCGGCGATGGCGCGACCTCGACCGTGGTCAGCGTCAATAATTGCCCCTGTTGTTCGATCCTGATGGGCTTCGGCAATGAGGATCAAAAGCAGCGTTTTCTGAAGCCCCTGGCGCGCGGCGACATGCTCGGCGCCTTCTGCCTGACCGAGCCGCATGTCGGCTCCGAGGCCGGCGGCCTGCGCACCACGGCCGTGCTGGACGGCGGCGAGTATGTGCTCAACGGCGTCAAGCAATTCATCACCAGCGGCAAGAACGGCGACGTGGCCATTGTGATGGCGGTCACCGACAAAGCCGCCGGCAAAAAAGGCATCAGCGCCTTTTTGGTGCCAACCAACACGCCCGGCTACGAGGTCGACCGGGTCGAAGACAAGATGGGCCAGCACGCCAGCGACACGGCGCAGATCCGTTTCGAGAACTGCCGTGTTCCCGTCGGCAATCGTCTGGGCGAAGAAGGCCAGGGCCTCAAGATCGCCTTGGCCGGTTTGGAAGGCGGCCGCATCGGCATCGCATCGCAGGCGGTCGGCATGGCGCGCGCCGCCTTCGAGGCGGCGCTGAGCTATGCCAAGCAGCGCGAATCCTTTGGCCAGCCCATCTTCAATCACCAGGCGATCAACTTCAAGCTGGCCGATATGGCCACACAGATCGAAGCCGCAAGGCAGCTGATTCACCATGCCGCCAGCTTGAAGGATGCCGGCAAGCCCTGCTTGAAAGAAGCGGCGATGGCCAAGCTCTTCGCCACCGAGATGGCCGAACGCGTCTGCTCCGACGCGATCCAGGTCCATGGCGGTTACGGTTATGTCAGCGACTTCCCCGTCGAGCGCATCTACCGCGATGTGCGGGTCTGCCAGATCTATGAAGGCACGTCCGAGGTGCAGAAGATCCTGATCGGGCGCGCGCTGGCTTGACCCTTTTGGTAGCGGTTTACGCTACTTGGTCAGATCATTCTGTTCTTGTGCCGCGGCAGGTCTACAGTGCGTCACCGCCGCAGACCGTGCGCAGCACAAAAGGACAGGAATGCTCATGAGCTTGGAGACAAGGCAGCTTGGACCACTCAGCTTCAAGATTGCCGATCAGGCGCAGGAGTTCGAGGCCATTCATGGCCTGAACTACCGCACCTTCGTTGATGAAATCCCTCAGCATCAGAGCAACCCCGAGCAGCGCCTGGTGGACCGCTTCCATGCGCAGAACACTTATGCGATCTGCTTGCACCAGGGGGAGCTGGTCGGGATGATCGCGGGCCGCTGCGAGCGCCCGTTCTCGCTTGACGGCAAGCTCGGCGATCTGCAGCAGCATTTGCCGCCGCATCAGAAGGCGGTGGAGATTCGCTTGTTGGCGGTGGCACCGGCGTTTCGCAAGCATGGGGTGTTTGCTCGGCTTGCCGGTGTTTTGGCCCGTTACTTCCGTGCCCAGGGCTGCGATCTGGCCCTGATCTCGGGCACGCTGCGCCAGACCAAGCTGTACGCGCATCTCGGCTTTCAGGCCTTTGGCCCGCTGGTGGGCAGTGCCGAGGCGCCGTATCAGCCGATGCTGATGCGGCTGCCCGACTATGCGGCCAAATCCGGCCATCTGGAGTTTTTGTCTGACGGCCAGCATGCGAGCTTTTTGCCGGGCCCGGTGACGATCGCCCCAGCCGTCGCGCAGGCCTTGGCGGCGCCGGCACTCTCGCACCGCGGCTCCGTCCATTTGCAGCGTTTGGCGCGGGTGCGGCAGCGTTTATGTGAGCTGGGTCACTGCGAGGGCGCCTTGGTGTTTCCGGGCACCGGCACCTTGGCCAATGATGCGGTGGCGGGCCAGCTCTCCTTGCTCGGTGGGCGCGGGTTGGTGATCAGCAACGGCGAGTTCGGTGAGCGGCTAGCCGACCATGCGCAGCGCTGGCGCCTGCCACACCAGCTGATGCGTCTGCCATGGGGTCAGGCGCTCAGCGCAGCGGCGCTGGAGCAAGCGCTGGCCGAGCAGCGGCCCGATTGGGTTTGGGTGGTGCTGAGCGAGACCTCCACCGGCATGCTCAACCCGCTTGACATGTTGCGCGAGGTCTGTATGCGCTTTGGCGCGCGCTTGTGCGTGGATGCGGTCAGTGCGTTTGGATTGCAGGCCTTGGACTTGCGCGGCGTGTGGCTGGCGAGCGCCGTTAGCGGCAAGGCCTTGGGTTCCTATGCCGGGCTGGCCATCGTCATGCACAACGGCGATCTGCAGCCCGCCGGGGCCCTGCCTCGTGCGATTGATCTGGGTGGTTTTGCGCAGGCCGACGGTGTGCCCTATACGCAAAGCTCCAATTTATTGGCCGCGCTTGAGGCGGCGCTGGCGATCGACTGGCCGGCGCGCTGGCAGGCTGTGCGCGAGGCCGACGCTGCGCTGCGGCTTGCGCTCGGCGCCGATGGCGATGGCGATGTTGAAGCTTGGCGTTTGCTGGTAGATGGCCCGCACGCCATGCCGGGCATTTTGACCCTGGCGCTGGGACCGTCCTTGCGGGCGGGCCGCGTTGGCCAGCGTCTGGAGCGAGCCGGCTTCAAGCTTGCCTGGCAGAGCAGTTATCTGCATGAACGCAACTGGCTGCAGATCTGTTTGATGGGCGCCTGGAGTGAGGCGGCGCTGGCTTTGCTGCCGCAGCGGCTCAGGCTGGCTGCCGGCACGGTCTGAGTCCTTAGCGCCCTGTCGCGCTCAATCAGCTCGCTTTGAGTTGCGAAGCCTTGGCTCATAGAGTCTGGGTCATCTCAGCCCAATTGCTGCATGGACTCGGTTTGTTGCGGAAAGCCCCGATCGTGGGTGCGCCGGCGCGCTGTACAAAACGTACACAGACACTCGAAATCACTTTTCCTAGAATGGCGTCACTTTGCAGCAAGGCCCTCCGATCTGCGTTCAACAGACGGGCCTGCAGCGCCTTCATAAGCTTCTAGGGAGAGATCATGTTCACACCGTCCGTTCAACTCAATCAAAACTCAAGTTTTCGCCCCTTCTTGTTGGGCCTGAGCCTATCCGCTGCAGTCTTGCTGAGCGCCTGTGGCGGCGGCGGTGGCGGCAGTGACGGTGGCGGCACGGTCGTCCCACCACCACCGGTGGATGGGCCAGACTTGATGGTGACCGCAGACCCGACCTCGATCGGCGAAATTCCTTCCGGCACCGCGCAAACCATGATCAGGTTCAAGTTGAGCAATGTGGGCAAGGGTGCGGCGGTGTCGACCGACTTCAATATCGTCGCCGATGCGCTGCTGCAAGACATGAAGGTGCTCAACTGCAAATCAGACAATGCGGGCACCGCCTGCCCGACGATCCTCGGATCGCGCATGGCGATCAGCAATTTGCTGCCTGGCACGACGCTCAGCTTCGATGTGTTCGGCACGGTCAAGTCCGGCACCAGCGGGACGGTCAATTTCGAGGCTTCAGCCAATTCGACGGGAGCCGGCCAGCTTTCCAGCAGCAAGCAGGCTGTGGGTCTGAAGGCCTATACGGTGGACGTCGGTGTGCAGGTCACCGGGCCGACAGCACCCGTGCCCCTGGGCGACAGTTTTGAATTTGTGGTGACGGTCGGCAACCAAGGGCCCGATGCAGCCAAAGGTGTCGATTTGATCCTGACTGCGTCGAGCATTCCGGTCGGAACAGCGCCTAGCCTTGGCGCAATGACCTGCACGGCATCCGGCGGAGCTGTCTGCCCGACTGCTTTGAGCGTCGCCAAGATGACCCTGCCCAATGTGCCCAAGGACGGCAGCCTGGTGTTCAAGCTGCCCTACAGCTTTGCGCCTGGCCAAAGCGCAAAAATGGTGTTCAACGCCGACCTGACTGCCAAGGGCGACAACAACCTCAGCAATAACAGCTTCACGCTGCTGACGCCTTAATCTCAGGGCAAGGTGTTGGCGAGCCCGCCACTCTTGAGGATTCTCTGCAGGCTGCCATCGGCCTTCATGCTGAGCAAGCCCTTGTCGAAGGCGGCTATCAGTTCACTGGCCTGCGGGTGCGTCTTGGCGAAGGCCAGGTAGGTGTCCTTGCGCTCCAGGCCTGGTGACAGCCATTCGACTTGGGCCTTCAGCGAAGGCTCACGCTCCAAGCTGGCCAGGCCGGCCTCTTTGGCGCCGAAGGCCAGGTCGATACGGCCAAGGGCTAGCTTTTGCAGGTTCTTTTGCAGCGAGCCGGCGGGGTCAAAGCGCAGGCTCTTGTCGCTCAAGATCGGCGGCAGATAACTGCCTCGCTCGACGCCAATCAAGAGGCTCTTCAGCTGTTGTGCCGTTTGTAATTGATGCTTAGCGCCCTTGCGCGCAAAGAAACCCAGCTCTTGCTGCAAGATCGGCTGGCTGAAATCAAACATCAACTCGCGCTCGGCGTTACGCCAGATACCCAAGATGCCGCAGCGACCGTCGCTGCCGTCCTTCAAGATCCGCGCCCAGGGCATGAACTCGGCCTTGAGTTCATAGCCCGAGCGTCGCAAAGCCTCGGTAGCAATTTGAATCACCGGCCCGCCTTGCGGCAGCTCGGGGCTGTTGTAAGGCGAGAAGTTTCCGACGCAAATGTCCACCGGCGGCCCTGCTGCTATGGCCGCGCCCATGCCCAGCCAGAGCAGCAGGGCTGCATGCGCAAAGAAACCTGAGAACTTCGGATGGGACATGGCTCGCCCACCATAGCGCCTAAGCGGCGCTGGCTCAAGTGGGTTTAGCCCGGCTGGATCGGGACGTCAGAGTTCTGCCACGCTCTTGATGCGCTGCGGCATGGCCACCACCTGCTCAGTGGCCGGCGCTGCCCGACCGTGGAATCTATCCAGCAAGGCTTGCTGCTTGGCCCGCACGGTGACCACATTGGCATGTTTGACATGGCCATAACCACGGATCTGCTCGGGCAAGCGTGCCAGTTGCACGGCCAGCTCCAGCTTGTCGGCGCTCAAGCCGGCCAGCAACTCATTGACGAGGCTCTCATAGTCGCCGATCAGGCGGCGCTCCATGCGGCGCTCATCGGTCTTGCCAAAAATGTCCAAGGCGCCACCGCGCAAGCCCTTGAACTTGGCCAGAAGCTTGAAGGCCTTGAAGGTCCAGCTACCCAGCTCGATCTTCTTGGCGCGGCCATCGGCGCCCGGCTTGGAAATCAGCGGCGGTGCGAGGTGGAAGGAGAGGGACTCCCAGTTCTCGAACTGCGCCTTCATCGCGGCCTCGAACGTGCCGTCGGTATACAGGCGCGCGACCTCGTACTCGTCCTTGATCGCCAGCAGCTTGGCGTAGTAGCGCGCCACCGCTTTGCTCAAGCGCTCGGTTTTGCCGGCTTCACCCAAAGCGGCCTCGGCTTGGCGGACCTTGCTCACCAGAGCCAGATAGCGTTGTGCATAGGCGCTGTCCTGATAGGCGGTCAAGTGGCTGGCGCGGCGAGCGAGTAGGCCGTCTTCGCCGTCAAGGCGGTCGAAATTGAGGACTTGAATGACTTGGCCTAACTTGCCAGCCAAGCGGCGCAAGGCCTCGGGATTCGCGATCGCCAAACGACCGAGCGCAAACGCGGTCTTGTTGCCTTCGACCGCCACGCCGTTCAACTCCATTGCGCGAATCAGCGCCGCCTCGCTCAGCGGCACGAGGCCGCGCTGCCAGCAGGCACCCAGCATGACGATATTGGCCGGCATGGTGTCGCCCATCAGCTCTTGAGCGATTGCTTGAGCGTCGATGGTCGTCATCAACTCAGGCTTGCCCCCTACCGCATGCAGCATCTTGGCCAGCAGCGACTCGCCTTGCAAGCTGGCATCCGGGTTGCGCACAAAGGCTGCGGTCGGCAGCTCATGCGTGTTGGCCAGCACGACCGTACGGCCAGGCTTGACGGTGCCCAAGGCATCCGGCGAGGCGCCGACGACCATATCGCAGGCCAAGAGCACATCGGCCTGCTGGGTGTCGATACGCACCTGATTCAGCAGGTCTTGCGTCGGCGCCACGCGCACAAAGCTCAAGACCGAGCCGCCTTTTTGCGCGAAGCCCATGAAGTCCAGCACCGAAGCCTGCTTGTGTTCCAGATGCGCGGCCATGCTGATCAAGGCGCCGACGGTAACGACGCCGGTGCCGCCGACGCCGGTCACCAGCAGGTCGAATGGACCGGTCCATTGCCAGGGGGCGGGCGCCTGAATGGCCGCGATTTCGCGCGCCAGATCGGCGGGCGTGAAGCCGGCGCCGGCGCGCTTTTTCAGCTGAGCACCATGCACCGACACAAAGCTCGGGCAAAAGCCATTGACGCAGGAGAAATCTTTGTTGCAACTGCTTTGCTCGATCTGGCGCTTGCGGCCAAAGTCGGTTTCCACCGGCACGACAGACAGGCAGTTGGACGCCTGGCCGCAGTCGCCGCAGCCCTCACAAACCGCCTGGTTGATGAAGATGCGCTTGGGCGGATCGACCATTTCCTTCTTCTTGCGGCGACGCCTCTTCTCGGCCGCGCAGGTCTGGTCGTAGATCAGAATCGTGACGCCCTCGATCTCGCGCAGCTCGCGCTGCACCGCGTCCAACTCGCTGCGGTCGTGAAACGTCGTGCCGGCAGGGAACAGACCGTGGTGACCGTCGTACTTGCCAATTTCATCGGACACCACGACCAGGCGCTTGACGCCCTCGGCCTCGACCTGGCGCGCGATCTGCGGCACGCTGGTCTGGCCGTCGACCGGCTGGCCGCCGGTCATCGCGACGGCGTCGTTGTAGAGGATCTTGTAGGTGATATTGGTCTTGGCCGCGATCGCCTGGCGGATCGCCAGATAGCCGGAATGGTAGTAAGTGCCGTCGCCAAGATTCTGGAACACATGCTTTTCGGTCGTGAAGCGGCTGTGCGCCGCCCAGTCCACGCCCTCGGCACCCATCTGAATCAGCCCCGAGGTGCCGCGCTCCATCCAGCTGGCCATGAAGTGGCAGCCGATGCCGGCCAAGGCGCGCGAGCCTTCGGGCAGCTTGGTCGAGGTGTTGTGCGGGCAGCCGGAGCAGAAATAGGGCTGGCGGCGCACGCCGTCGGCCGCATTGGAGAGCAGGCAGGGCGTGAGGAAGTCCACCACCAGATGGCGCCGGTCTAGCGCCGGATTCAAGCGGGCCAGCCAGTCGGCGACGGTGGCCATGATGCGCGAAGGCCGCAGCTCGCCCAAGGCGCTCAACACCGCCGCACCATGCTCATCCGTCTTGCCGATCACATGCGGGCGCTGTGCGTCGGGCAGGTGGTAGAGCAGCTCCTTGATCTGGCGCTCGACGACCGGCGCTTTTTCCTCGATCACCAGCATATCGGTCAGGCCTTGGGCGAACTCGCTCATGCGGGTGGCCTCCAGCGGGAATACCAGGCCGACCTTGTAGACGCGCACACCGGCGGCGGCCAAGGCGTTCGGGTCCAGGTCCAGACGGCGCAAGACTTCCATGAAGTCGTAATGCGCTTTGCCGACGGTAACGATGCCTAAAGTTGCTGCCGGGCTGCTGACGATGTGCTTGTCGATGCTGTTGAGCTTGGCGAAGGCCTTGACGGCGTTGAGCTTGTGCTCAAGCCGCGTCTCCAGCTCCAGCGAGGGCAGGTCGACCGCGCGGATATGCAGGTCGACCGGCGGCACATGGTCCACCGGCAGCTCGAAGTCCAGCGGCACGCCGTCCAGATCGACCGTCATGCCGCTTTCGACCACCTCCGAGATCGCCTTGAAGCCGACCCAGGTCGAGGAGAAACGGCTCAGCGCCCAGCCGTAAAGCCCGAACTCCAGATACTCGGCCACATTGCCCGGGTGGACGATGGGCATATGCCAGGCTTGCAGGGCCAGATCGCTTTGGTGCGGGGTGCTGCTTGAAACGCAACCATGGTCATCGCCGCAGACCACCAGCACGCCGCCTAACTTCGAGGTGCCGTAGACATTGCCATGCTTGAGCGCGTCGCCGCTGCGGTCCACGCCCGGGCCCTTGCCGTACCACATGGCGAACACACCGTCTGCCGTGCGCTTGGGGTCGAGGGCGACGCGCTGCACGCCCAGGCAGGCGGTGGCTGCGAGGTCTTCGTTGATGGCGGGCAAGAAGTTGACCTTGGCTGCATCGAGGAACTTTTTGGCCTTCCAGAGTTGCTGGTCGACCATGCCCAGCGGGCTGCCGCGGTAGCCGGAGACGAAGCCGGCGGTGTGCAAGCCTTTGCTTTCGTCCTGTGCTTTTTGCGCCAGCAGCAGGCGCACCAAGGCTTGGGTGCCGGTCAGAAAGACCGCGCCGGAGGTGGCAGCGAGGTTGTCCGAAAGCTTGTAATCGCGCAGCGTTGGCGATCCAACTAGGGTGGTGCTTGTGATCTCAGACATGGGCAATCCTGGCGGCAATGGGCTGGCGAGATTTTTCATCAAGTCAGCAAGTGATTGTTGCCCGCATTGCCGCTGTCAAGCATTCAAATGAGAGAATTCAACTCAAAGAGGTGGCAAATGGAGAATGAACGTTTTGATCGGGCGAGCCGCGAGATTCTTGCCGCTTTGCAGGACGATTGCCGGCAGAGCACGCAGGCGCTGGCCGACAAGGTGGGCTTGTCGGCCACGCCGGTCTGGCGGCGCATCAAGGAGCTGGAAGACAGCGGCGTGATCCGTCGCCATGTGGCGCTGGTGGACCGCGAAAAGCTGGGTCTGAATATCTGCGTGCTCGCTAACGTCAGCCTGGTGCGGCATAGCGAAGGGGCGGTCGAGCAGTTCGAGCGCCTGGTGCTGGCCAGCCGCGAGATCATCGAATGCCACGGCATCACCGGCGAGGCCGATTACGTGATCAAGGTGGTGGTGCCCGATATGAAGGCCTATGACCTTTTTCTGCAGGGCCAGATCTTCAAGGTGCCGGGCGTGGCCAGCGTGCGCAGCAATGTGGTGCTGCGCGAGGTGAAGTATGAGACGGCACTGCCTGTGAGCGCATAGGCTGCAGGCGGTGGAGCCGCGTTGAGTGGCTCAAATTTATTCGTTTGGGCTCCACTCGTTTCAAGGGTTTGCAATACCATGTGTGAGCTTGCGAGAGGATGCCGTGAACGACGACGATTTGATTGCCTTTGCGGACGAGGAAGTTGCCCATCGATGTGTCCCCGGTGCGTCCTGGGTGGTGCTGGTCGTGGACGACGAGCCCAGTGTGCATGAGGTGACCGCGCTGGTCCTTGCCGAATTGGTGTTGGATGGGCGCGGCGTCGATTTTTTGCATGCCAGCAGTGCCGGCCAGGCCCAGGCGCTGCTGGGGCAGCGCGACGATGTCGCCGTGGTGTTGCTGGATGTGGTGATGGAAACCGAAACGGCGGGTCTGGATTTGGTGGCGCGTATACGCCACGAGTCGCTCAGCCCAAGCACGCGTATCGTCATTCGCACCGGCCAGGCCGGCGCGTTCTCGGAGCACGAGGTACTGCGCCAGTTTGACGTGAATGAGTATTGCCACAAGACCGACATGACCGATCGGGTCCTGAACCGAATCTGCCTGTTGGCCTTGCGCAATTACCGCGATATCTTGACTGCCAGGAGCCTGCCATGAGTAGCGTCGATGTTGCCGGCCGAAGTGCGGCGCTATTTTCCGTCGATGAGGGCCGCAGCTTGGCCGAAGCGGCTTTGCGCTCCATCACGCTGAGCACCTCGCGTGCGCAAGGCGAGGAGTTCTTTCGTGTGCTGGTGCGCGACCTGGCGCAGGCGCTCGACGTGCAATACGTGATTGCCGCTGAGGTCTGCACGGTCGAGACCGGTGAAGCCTCGCGCACCTTGGCGGTCTGGGCCGGCAGCGACTTTGCGCCGAATATGACCTATTCGCTGGAAGGCACGCCCTGTCAGAACGTGGCCGACCAGACCATGTGCTTCCATGCCTGCGGCGTGCAGGCCGCTTTTCCGCAGGATAGCCTGTTGGTGGAGATGGGCGCGCACAGCTATATCGGCATGCCTATGGTCGGCACCCATGGCAAGACCCTGGGTATTCTGATTGCTCTGGATGTGCGGGAGATGCAGGAAAGCAAGCGGCTGCTGGCGCTGTCGCTGTTGTCGATTTTCGCCGCGCGCTGCGCCGCCGAACTGCAGCACCGGGCGCGCGAGGCCGAGCTGGAGGCCAAAGTGGCACTGCGTACACATGCGCTGGAGGAAGCCCGCGCCCATCTGGTCGAGCATGAGAAGCTGGCTGCCTTGGGCGGGTTGGTGGCCGGCATGGCCCACGAGGTGAACACGCCCATCGGGGTGGCGGTCACTTCGGCCTCGGGCCTGCAACGTTTTGCGACCGAGATCACCGAGATGCTGGCCACCGAGAAGGTTTCGCGCAGCCGTTTGGCGACGCTGGCCTCACAGATCTCGCAGTCGGTGGAATTGGTCGAACGCAATCTGCAGCGCGCGGCGGAGTTGATGGGCAATTTCAAAAGCCTGGCGGTGGACCAGAGCTCCGAGGTGGTGACCGAGTTCGAGTTGGCCGACTACCTGAGCAAGGTCACGACGGCCCACCAGGCCGAGATCAGCAAATGCGGCGCCAGCCTGAGTTTGCGCGTACCGTCGGGCTTGCGCGTGCGCATGGCGGCCGGCATGCTGGCGCAGATCACCTCCAATCTGCTGATGAACGCGTTGCTTCACGGCGCTCGCCCCGCGCTGGAGTTGTGCCTGACGGTAGAGACGCGTGGCCGCGACCTGCGCTATGTGTTCGAAGACAACGGCGTCGGTGTCAGCGCCGAGGTGCGCGCCCGTATGCTCGAGCCTTTTTACACCACCCGCCGTGGCGCGGGCGGCAGCGGCCTGGGTTTGCACATTGTTTACACCCTGGTGCAGCGTCTGGCGGGCAAGCTGTCGCTGGAGAGTCGGCCGGGCGAGGGGCTGAGTGTGACGCTCGACTTGCCCGACTTGCTGGTGGCGGCTTAGACCTTGTCCGGCTTGGATAAATTCGACCGCCGCATCCTCGCGCTGCTGCAGCAAGACGCGCGCATCAGCTCGGAGCTGATCGCCGCCGAAGTGGGCTTGTCGGCCACCGCCGTGCAGCGCCGCATCAAGAAGCTGCGCGAGGACGGCGTGATCGTCGCGCAGGTGGTGGTGCTGGAGCCGCGAGCCCTCGGGCGCGGCGTGACGGCGCTGATCGAGGTCACGCTGGCCGAGGCCAGCCGCGAGGCGGTGATCGACGGTTTCAAGCGCCGCATGGCCGAGCAGGCCGAGGTGCAGCAATGCTATTACGTCGCCGGCGAGAGCGATTTCGTGCTGATCGTGACTGCCGTCGACATGGCCGATTACGAGGCTTTGACGCGGCGCTTGTTTTTCGACGACAGCAATATCAAAAAGTTCCGCTCCACCTTTGTGCTTGAGGCCAGCAAGCGCAGCCTCAGTCTGCCCGTCGATTCAATCTAGATTCAAGTCGCATTGATAGGCGATGAGTTCGGGGTCTTTGCCTCGCAGCGCTTCCGACGCGGCCGGGTCTAAACGCACAAAGCCGCATTTCTCCAGCACCCGGGCGGAGGCCGGATTAGCTGGGCTGGCCACGGCGACTAGGCGCCGCAGACCCAGTTCTTGCATTGCCAAGGCCTTCATTTGAACGACCGCTGCGGTCGCCACGCCGGCACCGGCCTGGTCTTGCCCCACTCGGTAGCCGAGCTCGGCCACGCCGGCCAGCGAATCCACGTCTTTCAAATTGGATCGCCCCACAATGACGCCGGCCTCGTCCAGCAGCAGGGCGGGAAACCAACGTCCTTGGGCATGAGCTGCCAGCAGCTCGGCGATATGTTGCTCTACACCTGCTCGGGTGTAGAAGGCCTCGCCGCGCAGGGCAACATGCTGCTCGAACCAGCCGCGATTGCGGGTTTCAAAGTCCAGCAGCGCTGGGCAATCGGCCGGCGTCAGCAGGCGTATCTTGACGATTTTCTTGATGGTCTTCATGCCTGTATTTTGAAGTGGAATCAGCCTAGTACGCAGTTTCGCGGCGCGCAGCTTCAAGGATTCGCCGCGCCGCTGCGCCTGAGTTTGCCGACAATTTCGGCATGACGACCTCACACCTCACCCCCACTCCCACCCTCAATCCAAGCCCCTTCGAACTTCTTGACCCTCGCTTCGAGGACTGCGTGCGCAGCAGCGCCCAGATCGAGCAGCTCTACACCGGCTGCCGCTGGGCCGAAGGGCCAGCCTACTTTCCGGCGCAGCGCTCGCTGGTCTGGAGCGATATCCCGAATGAGCGCATGCTGCGTTTTGACGAATGCACGGGCCAGGTCGGCGTGTTTCGGCAACCCAGCGGCTATAGCAATGGCAATACGGTTGACCGCGAGGGTCGCTTGATCACTTGCGAGCATGGCGGCCGACGCGTCGTGCGCACCGAACACGATGGCCGCATCAGCGTGCTGGCCGACTGCTATCAAGGCAAGCGTTTGAACAGCCCCAACGACGTGGTCGTCAAGTCCGACGGCACGATTTGGTTCACCGACCCGAACTACGGCATCACGTCAAACTACGAAGGCGTCAAGGCCGAGCAGGAGCAGCCCGGCTGCTATGTCTACCGTCTGGATCCCATAACCGGCGATCTGCGCGTGGTGGTGGATGACTGCAAGGGCCCGAATGGACTGGCTTTTTCGCCCGACGAGCGCACGCTCTACATCGTTGACACCGAGCAGGGCTGCGGCACCATGCGTCGTTTTGCAGTGGGCGCCGATGGCGTGAGTTTGAGTGGCGGTGAGGTATTCATCACATGCGAGACTGGCTTTTACGACGGCTTTCGCTGCGATGACCAAGGCCGCATCTGGACCAGTGCCGGCCGCGCCATCCACTGCCATTTGCCGGACGGCACCCTGATCGGCCGCATCAAGATGCCCGAGCGCGTGTCCAATCTCGTCTTCGGCGGCCCCAAGCGCAATCGCTTGTTCATCTGCGCGACGACGTCGCTTTACGCTGTCTTGCTGGCGGCGGATGGGGCCAAGACCTTCTGACCCGGACTAGGCCATCAATGCTCGATGGACTTGCCCAGCTTCTTGCCCAGCGCAATCGCACCGCCGCCGTTGCGTACATTGGTGTAGCCCATTCGTTGCAGCAAGCCCAATGCTTGCTCGGCGCGGCCGCCCGAAGAGCAATACAGCACGATGGGCGCGTCATGGTCAGGCGCCATCTGAGAGACCAGATGACTCATCTGCGGCAGCGGCAGGCAATGCGCATCAGGGAGATGACCCGCCATGTATTCGGCATAGGAGCGCACATCGATCAGCAGCGCATCCTCTGGCAGCGCTTGTTCGCGCTGCCTGCTGCCGGCATGCGGCTGATCGGATTCATGGTGGTAGTGCGGCTCTTCTTGCGCAGCCATGTGCGCGTCAATCGGTAAATAGAACGATGCCCAGGTCATGATGGTCTTCTCCTAAAGCGCAGGGTCGACGGGCTTTAGAGCAAAAACATGGCTAGGCCAAGGAGGCTGCCTTGATCTGCTGCGAGCCGGACCCTGTTTTACATCAAGTACCAAGACTTGGCGAGTGGGAATTCAGTGACCGCTTTGTCCGTGGGCCCGCGTGTGAAATATTGTCGCTTTCCGGCCAATCGGGTGACTTGCTCTGGAAGGGGCGACTGCTCTCCCGAAACTCATCAATTGCGCGCCATTGACTGCAGCATTTCGCCCATCTTCTGGTGCAGCAGATTGATCGCCTTGAGCGGTCGGATCATGACCTTGAAGTCGCAGATGCGGCCGGCTTCATCCCAACGGATGATGTCGACGCCATTGATTTCAATCCCGTCCACCTCGGCGATGAATTCCAGCATTGTGTCCCGAGGCCCGACGATCTCTCGCAAGTAGCGGAACTTGCCCGGCTTGAGCAGCACTTGCAGCGCGCCGGCCAAATACATGCGGGTCAAGGCTTTGCCCTGCTGCGGTTTGTGCACCACGGGCGAATGGAAGATCACGTCGTCTGCAAGCAGTTCGTCGAGCGCCTGCGCGTCGGCACTGTCGATGATGTGATGCCAAAGCTTCAAGGTGTCCAACATGCGGGTTCCTCAGTGTTTGTATAGCCTATGCTATATCTTCGCCAGCTGCTTCACGGCTGCCTGAATTTCTGCCGGCGTGAGCGCGGCGAAGCCCAAGAGCCAACCGTCCAGTTTCGAGGGCCCAAGGTATAGGCCGCTCAATCCTGGCGTCAGCAGACCCAAGCGGGCGGCTCTTTGAGTGAGCTGCTGCTCTTCACTTGGCGGCAGCAGGGCGGCAATTTGCAAGCCACCAGCGCTAGGCTGTGGCCGCAGCCAGCTGCCAACTTTCGACTGCAGCTCGTTCAAAAGCAGTTCCCGTCGTTGGCGGTAGAGCTGGCGCATCAGGCGCAGATGGGCGGCGAAATGGCCTTGTTTGATGAAGTCGGCAGTGACGGCCTGGGTCAATTGCGCGCTGTGGCCATCTTGCACGCTGCGCGCCAGTCTCAACGGCGCAATCAGCTCGCGCGGCACCACCATATAGGCCAGCCGCAAGGACGGAAACAGGGTTTTGGAAAACGTGCCCAGATAGAGCACCCGCTGCGGGTCTTGCTCGGCCTGCAGGCCTTGCAGCGCGGGCATCGGGCGTCCCTCATAGTGGAACTCGCTGTCGTAGTCATCTTCAATCAGCCAACAGCCTTCGCGTTTGGCCAGATCCAGCAACTGCAGGCGCCGCGGCAAACTGAGTGCGACCCCGCTGGGGTATTGGTGCGAGGGCGTCAGGTAAATCAGCTTGGGCGCCGGAACTTCGCTGGGCGCCTGCATGCCCTCTTGATCCACCGGCACCGCTTGCAGCTGCGCCCCGGCTGTGGCGAAAGCAGTGGCCGCACCGCGGTAGCCGGGTTCCTCCAGCCAAACGCGGTCGCCTTCGTCCAGCAGCAGGCTGGCCAGTAGCTGCAAAGCTTGCTGCGAGCTGGTCAGCACCAGCACTTGGTCGGCATCGCAGCGCAGGCCGCGTGATTGGCGCAGATAGTCGGCGATGGCGACCCGCAGCTCCTCGCGGCCCTGCGGGTCGCCATAGCCCAAGAGCTGGTGGCCTTGCGGCCCGTTCAAGCGGCGGGCGTGCAACTGGCGCCAAAGTTGGATCGGGAAGGCTCGTAGATCTGGGCTGCCGGCGGCAAAGGGCAGGGGCAGCTGAGGATCCTCGCAGCCGCCGCCCGCGACGATGCGCTCGCCGCGCTTGGACAAGCTCAAGGGCGTCGCTATAGCGTGCTGCTGATTGCGCTTGCTGTCCGTGAAGCCTTTGAAGGCCACAAAGCTGCCCTGGCCCACGCTGCGGCGCAGATAGCCCTCGGCCTCCAGCTGGGTGTAAGCCGCCTCAACCGTCACGCGAGACAGGCCCAAGTCCAGCGCAAGCACTCGGCTGGCCGGCAGCCGCTCGGATTGCCGCAGCTCGCCCATGTGCATGGTCTGGCGCAAGCTGGCACAGAGTTGCTCGCGCCGGCCGAGGCCTTGTTGAGCTTCGCGCTCAAAACGTTGCAACCAGAGTCTGGGCTTGTCCATTGGTCTTATTGCATGTGCTGAATGGGTATTAATGTTAAGGCCAAGCTGGCAGACACTGTGTACACCTTTTCACCACGAGACGCCCCATCATGAGCACGAATGAAAACCTTGCGCCCTCTTCGGTGCTGCTGCACTACCCTGCGCCAAGCCCGGCCGAGAGCGCCGCTTTCATGCTGGCAAAGCTGCACTACCACGCCGATGCCTGGGATGTGGCCGAAGACCTGAGTGCCGGCTTTGACGAGATCGTCGTCATCGACACCAGAGCCGAAGTCCATTACGCCGCCGGTCATGTGCCCGGTGCCGTCAATCTGCCGCACCGCCTGATGGACGAAGCCAGCACCGCGATGCTGGACCGCAGCAAGACCTACATCTGCTACTGCGACGGCATAGGCTGCAACGGCTCCACCAAGGGCGCCTACAAGCTCGCCAGTTTGGGCTTCAAGGTTAAGGAAATGCTCGGCGGCCTGGACTTCTGGAAGCGCGATGGTCATCCGGTCGCCACCGGCAGCGAGCCCGGCAGCCTGCGCGGCGCGTCGCTGATCGCTTGTGCTTGCTGAGCCGAGCCGCCGGCTCGAATCTGGCGTGATGACGATTCGCTCGGCCGTGCCTAGCCAGGCCGCAGACATGGCGGAACTGGCGCAGCTCTGTGGCGAGCATGCCGAATATGAAGGCCTGACTCCTTGTCGTGATGCAGACTTCAGCCAGCGTTTGGCCATCGCAATTGGTGCCGGGCGTTTGCATGTCTGGCTGGCGCAGCAGGGCGAACAAGCACTCGCCTATGCCAGCGCGACCCTGGATTTTTCAACCCTGGCGGCCCAGCCTTTTATGCATATGGACTGCCTCTACCTGCGTCCGGCAGCGCGAGCCCAAGGCCTGGGTGCACGCTTGCTGCACACGGTTGCGGACTTTGCTCGGCAGCGGCGCTGCCAGGCCATGCAATGGCAGACGCCGCTGTGGAACGAAGGCGCCACGCGCTTTTATCTACGCCAAGGTGCGATGGCGCTGAGCAAAACGCGCTTCAGTCTGGCGCTGTGACATGGCGACTCTCTGCCGGTCAGGCGGGACAGGGCGCGCCCTTGGGTCAGGCCGCCCGGCGCAGCTTGACGGCGGGGAAGTCCACCGGCACGGCGAAGGCGATGTTCACATAGTTGGTGAACAGATTGAGCGCCACATGGGCGAGGATCTCGGTGATCTCCGCGTTGTCGAAACCCACGGCGCGCAACGCTTGAACGTCGGCATCGCCGACCTGGCCGCGCTCATTGACGAGCTTGAGCGCGAAGCGCAATGCCGCCTGCGTCTTGGGATCAGCGGATTCCCCGGCCTGGGCATGCCGCATCTCCTCGGCGCTGGCGCCGGCCTTGCGACCCAGCGCGGTGTGCGCGGCCAGGCAGTACTCGCAGGCATTGCGGTCGGCCACCGCCACGGCGATTTGCTCGCCGAGCTTGGCCGGGATCACGCCGCCGCCTAGCGCGCCAAACGCGCTCCACATGCTGCTCAAGGCGGCCGGCGAATTCGCCACGGCGCGGAACATATTCGGCACCGTGCCGAAGGCGCCGTGGACGGCGTTGAGCAAGGCTTTGCGCTCGGCAGTGGTGGCGGCGCGGTCGATCAGAGGAATGCGGTTCATGGTGTGTCCTTGTGTAGTTGCTTGGGGTTTGTGTCTTGCGGCACACCAGCAGTTTCTGTCCGCTTGAAGAGCGAATTGCTGCTTAAAATCCAAACAACATACCAATTCGTCCGAGGCTTGCTTGAATCCTCACGCGCCCATGCCCGCAACTTCCGCGCCGCCACTTGATCGCCTGTCGTCGCTGCTCGATCGCTTCCGGGTGCGAGCGCATCTTTTCCATGCCGGGGCTTTGTGCGGGGTGACGCATTTCGACGCCCAGCCGGGCCGCGCTTTCATGCATGTGCTGCGCCGGGGTGAAATGGTGCTGACGCACCCGCCAGGCAGCGCCGCGCCACGCAAAGTGAAAGTGAGCGAACCTACGCTGCTGTTTTACCCGCGGCCGCTGGCGCATCAATTCCGTAACGCGCCCAGCGAAGGTGCCGACTTTGTGTGCGCCACCCTGGACTTTGAAGGCGGCGAGCGCCATCCACTGGTGGCGGCCCTGCCGCCGGTTTTGGTCTTGCCCTTGCGCTCGGTGGACGGGCTCGAGCCGACGCTGGCGCTGCTGTTCGCGGAGACCGAACGCTTGCGCTGTGGTCAGCGCCTTTTGGCCGACCGTTTGTTTGAGGTCTTGTTGCTGCAGTTGCTGCGCTGGTTGCTCGATCACCCCGAGCAGGCTGGCATGCCGGCGGGCCTGATCTATGGGCTGGCGAACCCGAAGCTGGCGCGTGCGCTGACGGCCCTGCATGAGGCGCCGGGCGAGGCTTGGTCGCTGCAGAGCATGGCGCTGGTGGCGGGTATGTCGCGCAGCAGCTTCGCAGCCGAGTTCAAACAGCAGCTTGGCCGCACGCCGGCCGAATACCTGTTGCAGTGGCGGGTCTCGCTCGCGCGATCGATGCTGCTGGGCGGCTCGTCCATCAAGAGTGCCGGTGAGGCGCTGGGTTATGCCAGCGCCGCCTCGTTCTCGCGCGCGTTCACCCAAGCGAGTGGGCAGGCGCCCCGGGCTTGGCTGTCGCAGCAGCGCCAGGGCTAAGCCTCAAGTCTTGGGCACAAGGCGCTAAGCACCAAGCACTAAGCACAATGCCTAGCGCCTAGCCGGCCTTACATGCTGCGCCGATACTGCCCGCCCACCTCGAACAAGGCCGAAGTGATCTGGCCCAGCGAGCAAACCCGCACCGCATCCATCAGCACCTCGAAGACATTTTTGTTGTCGATGACGGCCTGCTGCAAACGCTGCAACTGAGCGGCGCTGTCGGCCGCATGCGTGGCGTGGAAGTCGCGCAAGCGATGCAGCTGGGACTGCTTTTCTTCGTCGGTGGAGCGCGCCAGCTCGATGCTTTCCATCACCTGGTCGCCATGCGGGTTGCGGAAGGTGTTGACACCGATGATCGGGTACTCGCCGGTGTGCTTGAGCATCTCGTAGTGCATGCTCTCTTCCTGGATCTTGCTGCGCTGGTAGCCGGTTTCCATCGCACCCAGCACGCCGCCGCGCTCGGCAATTTTCTCGAACTCGCTCAGCACCGCTTCTTCCAGCAGTTCGGTCAGCTCTTCGATGATGAAAGCGCCTTGGCTGGGGTTTTCGTTCTTGGCCAGGCCCCATTCGCGGTTGATGATCAGTTGGATCGCCATCGCGCGGCGCACCGACTCTTCGGTCGGCGTCGTGATCGCCTCATCGAAAGCATTGGTGTGCAGGCTGTTGCAGTTGTCATAGATCGCGATCAAGGCCTGCAGCGTGGTGCGGATGTCGTTGAACTGGATCTCTTGCGCGTGCAGGCTGCGGCCCGAGGTTTGGATGTGATATTTGAGCTTTTGGCTGCGCTCATTGGCGCCGTATTTGTCGCGCATCGCCACCGCCCAGATGCGCCGCGCCACGCGGCCCAGCACCGTGTACTCGGGGTCCATGCCGTTGGAGAAGAAGAAGCTCAGGTTCGGCGCGAAGTCATCGATGTGCATGCCGCGCGCCAGATAGGCTTCGACAAAGGTGAAGCCATTGGAGAGTGTGAGTGCCAGCTGGCTGATCGGATTCGCGCCGGCCTCGGCGATGTGATAACCACTGATCGAGACGGAGTAGAAATTGCGCACATTGTGGTGCACGAAGAACTCGGCGATGTCACCCATCACCTTCAGGCTGAACTCGGTCGAGAAGATGCAGGTGTTCTGGCCCTGGTCTTCCTTCAGGATGTCGGCCTGCACGGTGCCGCGCACATTGGCCAAAACCCAGTCCTTGATCTTGGCGGCTTCGTCAGCGGTCGGGTCGCGGTGATTGTCCGCTTTGAACTTGGCGAGGTTCTGGTCTATCGCGGTGTTCATGAACATCGCCAGAATCGTCGGCGCCGGGCCGTTGATCGTCATCGACACCGAGGTCGTCGGACTGCACAGATCGAAGCCGTCGTAGAGCACCTTCATATCGTCCAGCGTCGCGATGCTGACGCCGGAGTTACCGACCTTGCCGTAGATGTCCGGGCGCGGTGCGGGGTCGGCGCCATAGAGCGTGACCGAGTCGAAAGCGGTCGACAAGCGCTTGGCCGGCATACCGGAGCTGACCAGTTTGAAGCGGCGGTTGGTGCGGAAGGCATCGCCTTCGCCGGCGAACATACGGGTCGGATCTTCGCCCTCGCGCTTGAAGGCGAACACGCCGGCGGTATAGGGAAAGCTGCCGGGCACATTTTCCAGCAGCAGCCATTTCAGCAGCTCGCCATGGCATTCATAGGCCGGCAACACGACCTTGCGGATCTTGGTGCCCGAGAGGCTGGTGTGAACGAGGTTGGTGCGGATTTCCTTGTCGCGGATCTTCACCACATATTCGTCGCCGCCGTAAGCCTGCTGCATATCCGGCCATTGCTTGAGCAATTGGCGGGCCGGGGCGTCCATCTGCGCTTCGCGCGCTTCGGCCAAGTCGCTCAAGGCCATACGCGCGCCTTGCTTGTCCGGGTTGGCTTCCAGCAGCATGCGTGAGCTGCCCCAGAGTTGCTGGATCTCGCGCGCCAGCGTCGCTTGTTGACGGGAGCGCTTTTTGTAGCCGCGCACGGTATCGGAAATCTCGGCCAGATAACGCACACGTGCAGCGGGCACCACCGGGGTTTGGTGGGTGCTGTGGCGGGTGTTCACTTGCGGCAGGCGGCCTTCGTTCAGCTGCAGGCCCAAGTCGGCAAGGCGCGGCTTCAGGGCTTGGTAGAGCGCGGTCACCCCGTCATCATTGAAGCGGCTGGCCATGGTGCCGAAGACCGGCATCTGATCCGGCGCTGTGGTCCAGGCTTCCTTGTTGCGCTGCACCTGTTTGGCGACATCGCGGATCGCATCGAGCGCGCCCTTGCGGTCGAACTTGTTGATCGCGACGAACTCGGCGAAGTCCAGCATGTCGATTTTTTCGAGCTGGCTGGCCGCGCCAAATTCCGGCGTCATCACGTACATCGGCACATCGACATGCGGCACGATGGCCGCGTCGCCCTGTCCAATGCCCGAGGTCTCGACGATGATCAAATCGAAGCCGGCCACCTTGGCCGCTGCGATCGCATCGGGCAGGGCAGGGGAGATTTCGCTGCCGAAGTCGCGCGTGGCTAAGGAGCGCATGAATACTCGCTGACCTTGGCTCCAGGGGCCGATCGCGTTCATTCGGATCCGATCGCCCAAGAGCGCACCGCCGCTCTTGCGGCGCGACGGATCGATTGAGATCACGGCCACGCGCAAAGCATCGTTCTGGTCCAGCCGCAGGCGGCGGATCAACTCATCGGTCAGGCTACTTTTGCCGGCGCCACCGGTGCCGGTGATGCCCAGCACGGGCACCCTGATGCTCTTGGCGGCGGCTTGCAACTCGGCGACCAACGCCTTGTCCGCCTTATCGTTCTCAAGCGCCGTGATCAGTTGGGCCAAGGAGCGCCAAGCGCCTTCGCCATGGCCTTGCAGGCTGCTCAAGGCCTTGGGGGCATAGACGCTGAAGTCCTGGTCGGCCTTCATCACCATCTCGCCGATCATGCCTTGGAGGCCCATGCGCTGGCCGTCCTCTGGGCTAAAGATGCGCACGCCATGCTCGGCCAGATCGCGGATCTCGGCCGGCACGATCACACCGCCGCCGCCGCCAAAGACTTGGATATGCGAGCCGCCGCGAGCCTTCAGCAACTCGACCATATATTTGAAGTACTCGACATGGCCGCCCTGGTAGCTGCTGATCGCAATGCCTTGCGCGTCTTCTTGCAGTGCTGCGGTGACGACCTCGTCGACCGAGCGGTTGTGGCCCAGGTGGATCACCTCGACGCCCATGCCTTGCAAGATGCGCCGCATGATGTTGATGGCGGCGTCATGGCCGTCAAACAGGCTGGCGGCCGTTACAAAGCGCACCTTGTTGGACGGGCGGTAGTTGGCGAGGGCCTTGTATTCGGCGGACAAATCGGTCATGGCGGGTCTCCAGCGGCAGCGGCTAATGTCTTCAGGCTTGCCGGTTTGTAGCAGCAAAACTGCTGTGATTCTAGGGCTTGATTGACGTTTACGTAAACGTCAGGTTGACGGGGTGTTGACGAAATGGATGGCGATTAAATGAACCTGACCCCATTTAAGGGGTGCTCAAGCGCCGCTGGGCTGCTGCCAGATATCGTCCAGATAGCTGAAGCCCCAGTCTGAGGGGGTTTCGCGGCTGAGGACCTTGTCGCGCGTGCTGGGGTGCGAGAGGTCCAGGGTCAGAACTGGAATCGGCATGCTGGAGCGGGTCGAATAGAACACCCGCACCACCGGCGCGGCGAGGCTTGCCGCGTTCAGCTCGGACACGACCGCCAGCCGCCCCGATTCAAGCTTGACCAGGCTGCCGACCGGATAGATGCCGACGCTTTTCACAAAGGCCTTGAACACCACCGGGTCGAAATGGTCGCCCGACCATTGCGCCATGCGCTGAATCGAGCCGGCCGGGTCCCAGGCCGATTTATAGGGCCGGGTCGAGGTGATCGCGTCATAGACATCGCAGACCGCGCCCATGCGGGCCAAGAGGCTGATCTGCTCGCCCTTGAGCTTTTGCGGATAGCCAGAGCCGTCCATTTTTTCATGGTGGTGCAGGCAGACATCCAAGGCGCCGGCCGGCACCGAGGCGCCTTCTTTGAGCATTTGGTAGCCGCGCAGCGGATGGGAGCGAATGACGTTGAACTCGGCGTCGGTCAGCTTGCCTGGTTTGTTCAACACATCCATCGGCATGGCCATCTTGCCAATGTCATGCAGCAGGCCGGCCAAGCCGGCCTCGCGGGTCTGCTCGTCACTGAGGCCGAGCTGTTTGGCCAGGGAGACCATCAAGGCGCAGACCGCCACCGAATGCATATAGGTGTAGTTGTCCTTGGTCTTCAGGCGCGCCAGGCTGATCAGCGCGGACGGATTGCGCGAGACCGAGTTGCTGATTTCTTCGACGATGGGCAGGCATTGATCGGCGTCCAGGGCCTTGCCCAAACGCGCCTCGCCAAACATCGAGGTCACGGCCTCGCGCGAGCGGTTGACAAGGATATTGGCGCGGGCCATTTCGGCGGCCATGCTGGTGGGCGCGCGCTGATCCTCTGACTTGGGCTTGGCTGCGGCAGCCGGTTCGGCGGGGGGCGGGCTCACTTGCTGTTCCGGCGGCGCGGCCGGGGTTGCGTCGCTCACGTCCAAGCCGCGCTCGGTATCAATCACCAGCATGGGCACACCGCTGCTCAGCAAGGCATCCAAGTCCGCTTGCTCTTGCAGCAGAAACTTGGTCTTCCAAAAGGGATGGGCCAGCCAAGACCCTTCCAGCGACTGGACAAACATGCCGATGCGGACTTGTTGTACGGAGATTTTCTTCAGCATCAAAAAAGGTCCGGTGCTCGCGCCTGTTCGCTACTTCAAAGGATTGTCATCGGCAACAATGGCATAAAACTGAACCTGACCCCATTTAAGGCTCGATGCGCTGGAGCTTGGCGTCGGCCAGTCCGACCAGCAAGGCTTGGCCATCGGGGCGGACCCTGAATTCGCCGTACTTGGCCGCTTGCCAACGCGCGCCATCACCTTCACGGAAGAACCAGGCATCGCTGACCAGCGTCCAGCCTCCATTCTTGGGGCTCAATTCCATCAATTGCTCATCTGGGGCCAGAGCCGTGCCCGTAGCACCCGGCTCATGCAAGCGCTGCACGCGCGCGACGCCGCGCGCGTCAAGCTTCAGCACCACTTGGGGACGCGCAGTGCCAAGCCGGTACAAATGGGCTGCATTGATGTCGGAACCTAAACCGTAATTCAGGCGCATAAAGTCGCCCTGCATCAGTGAGCGCGGATCAACGGGTGCCAGCGCTACAAAGAGCGGTCGGCCCTCGCTGATCAGGCGCTGCTTTTGCCAGATGCCGGTGTTGACGACGGCCAGGCCCAGCAGACTCGCGCTCAAGAGCCAGGCGGCGCCGGGCATCCGCCGGGCTTGCGAGTTGGCGCTGACCGTGCTTGCCACCGTGTATTGACTCCGAGCCGCGAGCCCGACGATCAGTGCCAGCAAGGCGGCTGCGCTCACCAGCACAGCCGCCTTGCTGCTCAAACCCCAGCTGAGTTGATAGTAAGACGCCCCCAGCACCCAGACTGCAGCGCTCGCGCTGGCCGTGGCCAATTCCCAGCGCCGGTTGGAGCTGCTCCAGGCCAGCAGCATCAAGAGGCCGCCCAGGCAAGGCAGCCAGATGCAAAGGCCGGCCAGCACCATCGCGACGGCAAGAGGCATTGGGCGGCGCAGATCAGGCCAAGCTCGCGCGGCCAGGGCAAAGCCGCCCAGCGCGAATGCGACTGCGCCGGCCTGGTAGGCCCATCGCAAGCTGGCGGGCATCTCCAACTCGGGGCCGAAAAAGCCCTGTTCCAGAGCGGCGAAACTGCCCAAGACCGCGAGGCCAAGCACCAGCATCAAGAGCCAACCGGTGGCAACTGCCTCCAGCAGCGCCGCCTTGGCCGCATGCCTGCCGTGCAGCAGGCGGGCCTGCTGCAAGAGCAGCGCGACCAGCCCCATCACCACGCCCGCATGCAAGATCAGCCAGTACACCCCGAGCCCCTTGCGCTGGCTCAATCCCGTTGGAATCAGCATGATGCAGAAAAACAGGCCGGCAGCCGCTCCCAGCAACACGCGCAGCCAAGCTTTGTCAATGGCCAGGGCCAGCCCGAAGCAGACTATCAGCAGCAGGGCCGAAGCGACTGATTCGTGCAAATCACGGTACAGACCCAGGCTCAAGGTCAGCGCGCCGCTCAGCAACAGCGGCAGGGCCAATTGCTCGACGAACAAGGCCGCCTTCCTGGCGCGCAAGATGATGCTCGCCGCCGCCACCAGCAGGGCACCGACGAGATAGGCGCCGCCCCCTTCTGTCAACGCCGCCCCCAGCAGCAAGTAGATGCAAATCAGCAGTGGTACCGCCGCCAACCAGGCGCCCAGCGCCGTCAGCATCACCAGTGACCAGGGGCGTTCCTCGGTGGCAGGCAACTCTGCTGAACTGGGTAACAAGCCCGCTGTGATCGCGCGCTGCAATACTTGCGCCGACGTCAATGCTGCTGTGTTCATTGGGCAGCTCCCGCCGCGCCGGCGTGGTGACGTGCGAGCCGCATCAGGCCGCTGACGCTGGCCGCCAGCAGCAGAGCCGCACACGCCCCGAGCAGCAGAAGCCGCAGCGGATCGTCGCCGAGCGAGCCATGGCCCAGGCTCAGCCAATGTGCAGCACCGAACACCAGCAGCGTGTTCAGCCCTAAGGCCAAGATGCTCAGCTGAGCCATGTCAAAGCCTTGAGCACGGCGGGCGACCAGTGCGGCAGCCAGCAGCCCCAGGATCAGGCCGATCCAATATTGCGGCATCACCTCTGTACGCAGTAAACCATTCAGCGCCACTGCGGTGACCAAGGCGGTGGCCAGCCCCACCGCCACACGCAGCGTGAGCAGACCGGCGCCGGTCTGGCGGCGGCACAACGGCCCGAGCAGAATCAGCATCAGGCTGATTGCGCCAAAAGCTAGCGCGTGCACCACGATATCTGCGTCTTGGCCAACCGGCAGCGCGCTCCAGCGCCCGCCTAAATGGGTGTCCAACCATAGCGCAATCGCTGTTGTCGTGATCGCAGCCCAGGGCGCCCACAAAACATCGGAGCGCGCGCCCAAGCACAGCGGCAGGCCCAAGGCGGCCCAGAGCGCAAACAGCAGCCAAGGGTCGGCGCCGGTTTGGTAGGTTTGGCCGAAAAAGGCCAGCAAACCGCCCAAGCTCAGCAGGCATAACAAGGCCAAGGCGGCGCGGGCCTTGGGCCACAGCGCTGCACCTAGCGCGCTGGCGAGCAGCAGGGTTTGCAAGAGAGCAAATCGCCCGGCACGCCCCAGCTCGGCCCAGTTGGCCGCCACCCACATCAAAAGCCCTAAGCCGGCCAAGCCTCCCGCCAACAAGGCCGTACCGCGCAGCAGCTGTGCGCTCAAGTTGCGCGGCTGCTCGGTCAGGCCTGCCGCGCGCTGTAGCTGAAGCGCGGCTTGTTCGTCCAAGCCATATTGGGCGCCAAGTTGAAGGAGCAGGAGTCGTGTTTTCATTGGCGCAAATGATAAGGGCGGCCATGCCGCCCTCAATGTGCTGCCTTTGATGCGCGTGTCAGCGTTCCATGATCTGAACGACTTCGCCCTTCATGATGGTCATGCGCTTGCCCTCGGCATCACGGTACTCGTAGCTGCCGGCTTTCTCATCCAAGTCGGGCTTGCCGTGGGTGACGATCATGCGGCCTTCTTTGGTGCTCATGATGTATTGCGTGGAGCTGCAGCCGGCCAAGGCTGCAAGCAGAACCAAACAGATGGAAGCGCTGAGTTTCATGGCTTGATCTCCTATCTAAAGTTGATTTATGAGGCCGGTCGACAAAGGCCGACGCGGCGAGTATTCCATGGCGAGCTGGCGTTAGCACAAGGAATTTCTCACCCTGGCCTTGGCAGCGCAGATTCAAATTAGGGGATTGATCTGGCCCTATGTTCGCGCTAGGGGCTATGCCTAGCTGGGCACGAAACTTGCATTTGGCTGATGACTCGGTCCAGACTATGCAAAATCCCAGCATGCCCACTCCGCCCATCAAGGCCATCGCCATCGCCGCACCGCCCAGCCCCGCCCAAGGCTTGCGTGTGCTGCTGATCGACGACGGCGCGCACCGGGTGCAACTGATTCAGCAAGAGCTGGCGCGCCAAGGCTGCGAGGTGGTCGGCGTGATCGAGCAGGGTGCCTTGATCCATGACTGCGTGCTGCGTCTGAAGCCCGATGTGGTGATCGTCGACAGTGAGTCGCCGACGCGCGACACCTTGGAGAACCTCGCCACGCTGTCGGTGCAGATGCCGCGGCCGGTGGTGGTGTTCTCGGAGGACGGCGACCAAGGAACGATGCGCCGAGCGCTGCAGGCCGGCGTCAGCGCCTATGTGGTGGCGGGGCTGCAGCCGCAGCGCCTGGCTTCGGTGCTGCAAGTGGCCTGCCTGCGTTTTGAGCAAGACCTGGCCCTGCGCCAGGAGCTAACGCAGGCGCAAGCGCAACTCAGTGGGCGCAAGCTCATCGAGCGGGCCAAAGGCATCCTGATGGCGGAGATGGGGCTGGATGAAGACGCCGCCTACAAGCGCATGCGCCGCTTGGCGATGGACCGTGGCTCGCCCTTGCTCGATGTGGCCGAACGCATCATTGATGCGCAGGCCTTGTTGCGCTGCACCAAACTGGGTTGATTCTGGTCGGCGCATGCCTTCAAAGCGTGCATCAAGCGCTTTGAAGGCCAGTATTTCAGCTGGCACGAGTCCTGCTAAGTAGATCCTGAGACTCACAACGGCGTGGGTTCACTCAAGCGCAATATAGATTTTCGACGGACAACGGCGTCCGACCTTGGCTCTAGCTTTCTTTGGAAAGCCTGAGCGGGTCGACGCCGTTTTTGTTTTTGGAACTGGAGATGTTGATGAGCAAGAGTCTTGAACTTCAAGGAGAAGGTTTGATGAGCGCAGATCGTCGCAAACTATTGACCGGCGCGGCCGCCGGCGCTGTATCTGGTCTCGCAGGTCTTGCCAGCAGTCTGCCCGGTGGCGCCTGGGCCGCCGGCTCCGACAAACCCGAGAAGGAAGAAGTCCGCATCGGCTTCATTCCGCTGACCGATTGCGCCAGCGTCGTGATGGCCTCGGTGCTGGGCTTCGACAAGAAATACGGCGTCAAGATCATCCCGACCAAGGAAGCTTCCTGGGCCGGCGTGCGCGACAAGCTGGTCAACGGCGAGCTGGACATGGCGCATGCCCTTTACGGGATGATTTACGGCGTCCACCTCGGCGTGGCCGGCCCCAAGAAGGACATGGCCGTCCTGATGACGCTGAACAACAATGGCCAGGCGATCACGCTGTCCAAGAAGCTGGCCGACAAGGGCGCGGTCGACGGCGCAAGCTTGGCCAAGCTGATGGCGACCGACAAGCGGGAGTACACCTTCGCGCAGACCTTCCCGACCGGCACCCATGCGATGTGGTTGTACTACTGGATGGCCGCGCATGGCATCAACCCGCTCAAAGATGCCAAGGTCATCACAGTGCCGCCGCCGCAGATGGTGGCGAATATGCGGGTCGGCAATATGGACGGCTATTGTGTCGGCGAGCCCTGGAACCACCGCGCCATCGTCGACGGCATCGGCATCACCGCCGTCACCTCGCAAGACATCTGGAAAGACCATCCCGAAAAGGTCCTGGCCAGCAGCGGCGACTTCGTCAAGCAGTACCCGAACACTGCGCGCGCCGTCATCATGGCCGTGCTGGAGGCCGGACGCTGGATAGACGCCGGCCTGCAGAACAAGCTCAAGATGGCCGACACCATCGCCGAGAAGGCCTATGTCAACACCGGCGTAGACGCGATCAACCAGCGCATTCTGGGCCGCTATCAAAACGGCTTAGGAAGGACCTGGGACGACCCCAACTACATGAAGTTCTTCAATGACGGGGCGGTCAACTTCCCCTATTTGAGCGACGGCATGTGGTTCCTGACCCAGCACAAGCGCTGGGGCTTGCTGAAAGACCACCCGGACTATCTGGCGGTCGCCAAGCAAATCAACCAGATCGATCTGTACAAGCAAGCCGCCAGCGCGCTGAAGGTCAATGTGCCCAAAGACGCCATGCGCAGCTCCAAGCTGATTGACGGTGTGGTCTGGGACGGGCGCGAGGCTGCCAAGTACGCCGATGCCTTCAAAGTCAAAGCCTGAGGAGTCCATCACCATGGTCAGTGCCGTCTTCCATTCGCCGCGTGACGTCAGCATCGAGCTGGTCAAGCCGCCTGTATCTCCCCCGCAGAAAGTGAAAGCTAAACCGCAAACCGCGCGGATGCCGATCGACTGGCGCGGCGTCTGGCTGCGCGTGCTGCCGCCAGTGCTGGGTCTGGCCTTGTTGATCGGCATCTGGGCCTTGGCGACCCAGAAAGGCGGGCCCTTTCCAACCCCGTCGGCCACCTTTGATGCCGCCGTCAAGCTCTTCGCCGACCCGTTCCGGAGCAACGGTCCGAACGACCAAGGCATAGGCTGGAACATCCTGGCCTCTTTGCAGCGGGTCGCGCTGGGCTTCGGCTTGGCGGCGCTGGTCGGCATCCCCTTGGGCTTCATCATCGGCCGCTTCGAGTTCGCCAGCCGCATGATCTCGCCGCTGATCAGTCTGCTCAAGCCAGTCTCTCCGCTGGCCTGGCTGCCGATAGGTTTATTGGTGTTCAAGAGCGCAAATCCGGCGGCGATCTGGACCATCTTTATCTGCTCGATCTGGCCCATGGTGGTCAACACGGCGGTCGGCGTGCAGCGCGTGCCCGAGGACTATCTGAACGTGGCGCGGGTCTTGAAGCTGTCTGAATGGAAGGTTATCACCCGCATCCTCTTGCCGGCCGTGCTGCCTTACATCTTGACCGGCGTGCGGCTTTCTGTCGGCACCGCCTGGCTGGTGATCGTGGCGGCCGAGATGCTGACCGGCGGTGTCGGCATCGGCTTCTGGGTCTGGGACGAATGGAACAACCTCAATGTCGCCCACATCATCATCGCCATCTTCGTCATCGGCATCGTCGGGCTGGCGTTGGAATGGGTCTTGATGGCGGTGGCCAAACGCTTCTCTTTCGAGGACTGATGCGATGACAACAACAAAAGCTTTCATCGAAGTGCAAGCGGCCGAGATGGTCTTCAACACCCGCAAGGGCTCTTTCCACGCGCTCAGCAAGATTGACTTGCAGGTGCAGCGCGGCGAGTTCATCACGCTGATCGGCCATTCCGGCTGCGGCAAGTCGACCTTGCTGAACCTGATCGCCGGCTTGCTGCGGCCCAGCAGCGGCGTGCTGCTGTGCGACAACCGCGAGATCACCGAGCCCGGCCCTGAGCGCGCGGTGGTGTTCCAGAACCATTCGCTCTTGCCTTGGTTGTCGTGCTTCGAGAACGTCTATCTGGGTGTGGAGTCGGTGTTCGAGCGGGCCGAGTCCAAGGCCAAGCTGATCGAGCGCACCGAGGCCGCGCTGGCGCTGGTCGGCATGAGTCACGCGACACACAAGCGCCCGCATGAGATCTCCGGCGGCATGAAGCAGCGCATAGGCATTGCCCGCGCGCTGGCCATGAGTCCTAAGGTCTTGTTGATGGACGAGCCCTTCGGCGCGCTCGATGCGCTGACACGCGCGCATCTGCAGGACGAGCTGCTGAAGATCGTCGCCGCCACACAAAGCACGGTGGTGATGGTTACGCATGATGTGGACGAAGCGGTGCTCTTGAGCGACCGCATCGTGATGATGAGCAATGGGCCGGCCGCAACGATAGGCGAGATCCTCAGCGTGGATCTGCCGCGGCCGCGCAGCCGTGTCGAGTTGTCGGAGAGCGCGTCGTATATCGCGGCCCGCAAGGCGGTGATCGATTTTCTCTACACCCGCCACGCCAAGGATGCCCGCAGCGAGGTGCTGGCATGAACGCCTCCAGCAAGTTCCTTGGCCTTAAACAGAAGCTGGTGTTGATCGGCAACGGCATGGCCGGCGTGCGCACGCTCGAAGAGCTGCTCAAGATGGCGCCGGATCTCTACGACATCACCGTCTTCGGTGCCGAGCCGCACCCGAACTACAACCGCATCCTACTGAGCCCTGTGCTGGCCGGCGAGCAAACGATTGAGGAGATCATCCTCAACCCGCTTGATTGGTATGCGGACAACAACATCACCCTTCATCTAAGCAAAACGGTCACGCAGATCGACCGAATTCGCCGCAAGGTCATCGCGTCGGATGGCACAGAGGCCAATTACGACCGCCTGCTGATCGCTACCGGCTCCACGCCCTTCATCCTGCCTATTCCCGGCAAGGATCTGGACGGCGTGATCGCCTACCGCGACATCGCCGATACCGAGGAGATGATTGACGCTGCGACCAAATACCAGCACGCAGTCGTGATCGGCGGTGGCTTGCTGGGCCTGGAGGCCGCTAACGGCTTGATGCTGCGGGGCATGCAGGTGACGGTGGTGCATATCGGAGATTGGCTGATGGAGCGCCAGCTCGATGATGTGGCCGGTGACCTCTTGCGCAAATCCTTGCAAGCGCGCGGCCTGAAGTTCAAGCTCGGCGCGCAGACGCAGGCCTTGATCGGCGGCAAAGACGGCCGAGTGATGGCGGTTCAATTCAAGGACGGTAGCGAAATCCCGGCCGATCTGGTCGTGATGGCCGCCGGCATCCGCCCCAATACGGCCTTGGCCGAAAGTGCCGGCATCCACTGCAGCCGTGGCATCGTCGTCAGCGATACGCTGCAGACCACCACCGACCCGCGCATCTACTCGGTCGGCGAATGCGCCGCGCATCGCGGCATCGCCTACGGCCTGGTGGCGCCGCTGTTCGAGCAGGGCAAGGTTTGCGCCACGCACTTGGCGCAGTTCGGCATCGGCCGCTACACCGGCAGCTCGGTCTCGACCAAACTGAAAGTGACCGGCATCGACCTGTTCTCGGCCGGCGACTTCACCGGCGGGGAGGGCTTTGAGGAAATCGTCATGAGTGATCCCTTCGCCGGGGTCTATAAAAAGCTCGTGATCAAGAACGACCAACTGGTTGGCGCTTGCCTGTATGGCGACACGGTCGATGGATCCTGGTACTTCAAGCTGCTGCGCGAGGGCCGCAAGGTCGCCGATATCCGCGACAAGCTGATGTTCGGCGAATCGAATATTGGTGACGTCGGCCATCAAGGTCACAACAAGGCAGCCGCCATGGCGGACAGCGACGAGGTCTGCGGTTGCAACGGCGTCAGCAAGGGCACGATTTGCAAGGCGATCAAGGACAAGGGTCTGTTCACGCTGGAGGAGGTGCGCAAGCACACCAAGGCGAGTGCGTCCTGCGGCAGTTGCACCGGTCTGGTCGAGCAGTTGCTGATGTTCACCGCCGGCGGCGACTATTCGGCCACGCCGAAGAAGAAGGCGGTTTGCGCTTGTACCGATCTCAGTCATCAGGATGTGCGAGAGGCCATCGTCAAACAGCATTTGATCAGCCTGGATAGCGTCTACACAGCTTTGAGCTGGAAGACGCCCAATGGTTGCCCGACCTGCCGCCCGGCCCTGAACTACTACCTGATCTCCAGCTGGCCCAAGGCGGCGCAGGACGATCCGCAAAGCCGCGCCATCAATGAGCGGGCGCATGCCAATATCCAGAAGGACGGCACGTACTCGGTGATCCCGCGCATGTGGGGCGGTGAAACCACTGCGTCGGAGTTGCGCCGCATTGCCGACGCGGTCGATAAATACAAGATCCCCACCGTCAAGGTCACCGGTGGACAGCGCATCGACTTGTTGGGCGTGAAGAAAGAGGATCTGGTCGGCGTCTGGAAGGACATAGGCATGCCTTCTGGCCATGCTTACGCCAAGGCGCTGCGCACGGTCAAAACCTGCGTCGGCTCCGAGTGGTGCCGCATGGGCACGCAAGACAGCACCCAAATGGGCAAGGACCTGGAGCGCGCTTTCGTGGGCATGTATGCGCCCCACAAGGTCAAGTTCGCGGTCTCGGGCTGCCCGCGCAACTGCGCCGAGGCGGGCATCAAGGACGTCGGCATCATCGGCGTCGACAGCGGCTGGGAGATGTATGTGGCGGGCAATGGCGGCATCAAGACCGAGGTTGCGGTGTTTCTTACCAAGCTCAAGACGGCCGAAGAAGTGCTGGAGTACACCGGCGCCTTCATGCAGCTTTACCGTACCGAGGGCTGGTACTTGGAGCGCACCGTGCATTACGTGTCGCGAGTCGGCATCGACTATGTGAAGCAGAGGGTTCTTGAAGACGGTGAGGGCCGCCGCGCACTGTGGGCGCAGCTGCAATTCGCGCTTGCCGGTGAGCCCGATCCTTGGTTCGATTTCGACAAGGCCAAGGTCGATTTGCGTCAGTTTGAAGCGCTGTGAGAGGGAGATTAGCAATGAAGGAATGGAAAGAAATCTGCGCTTTGTCCGACATCCCGGTGCTGGGCTCCCGTCGCGTGCAGCGCAGCCAAGGCCCGCAAGTCGCCTTGTTTCGCACGGCCGATGATGCGGTGTTCGCGCTGCTGGACCGCTGCCCCCACAAGGGCGGGCCACTCAGCCAAGGGATCGTGTTCGGCAACAAAGTGGCCTGCCCGCTGCATAACTGGACCATCGCACTGGACAGCGGCCAGGCGCAGGCGCCCGACGAGGGTTGCACGGCCAAATTCAACGTTAGGGTGGAGGCGGGTCAGGTGATGCTTTGTGAAGGCGAGCTGGCCAGCATAGGCCTGGAATTTGAGCCGATCAAAGCCGGACCCTGCACGCGCAGCTGCTGAAACTCTATGGACACGCGTTCGACCTGCCCGTACTGCGGCGTTGGCTGTGGGGTGATCATCGAGAGCGAGGCCGGGGCCATCACCGGCGTGCGGGGTGACCCCGATCATCCGGCCAATTTCGGCCGCCTGTGCAGCAAGGGCTCGACCTTGCACCTGACCGCCGCGCCGGTGGTGTTGCAAACCCGGCGCTTGCTGCAGCCGATGCTGCGGGTCGAGCGGACTGCACCCATGGAAGCGAGCAGCTGGGACGCCGTCAACCAGCATGTGGCCGACAAACTGGCCGCGGTCATTGGCGAGCACGGACCCGACTCGGTCGGCTTCTACATCTCCGGCCAGCTGTTGACCGAGGACTATCACGCCTTCAACAAGCTCGCCCGCGCTCTTGTCGGCACCAACAACATCGACAGCAACTCGCGCCTGTGCATGAGTTCCGCCGTGGTCGGCTACAAGCAAAGCTTGGGCGCCGATGCGCCGCCGGCCTGTTATGAAGATCTGGACCACGCGGACTGCGTCTTCATCTCTGGCGCCAACCCGGCCTGGGCGCACCCGATTCTGTTTCGCCGGCTCGAAGCGGCCAAAGCCTTGCGCCCTTTGATGAAGATCATCGTCGTCGACCCGCGCCGTACCGAAAGTGCCGAGTTTGCCGACCTGCATCTGCAGATCCTGCCCGGCACCGATGTGGCGCTGTGCCTGGGTCTGCTGCATGCCTGCATCTGGGACGGCCTGCTGGCTCAGCCTTTTATCGATGCGCATACGACTGGCTTTGCCGAGCTCAAGGCGCTGGCGCGCGACATGACGCCGGCGCAAGCCGCGCGCATCTGCGGCGTCAAGGAAGTGGACCTGCTGCAAGCCGCGCGCTGGTTTGCCCAGTCGCCCTCCACCTTGTCGCTCTATTGCCAAGGCCTCAACCAAAGCAGCAGCGGCACGGCCAAGAACACCGCCTTGATCAATTTGCATCTGGCCACCGGCCAGATCGGCCGGCCCGGCGCCGGACCTCTTTCGCTAACCGGACAACCCAATGCCATGGGCGGGCGCGAGGTCGGTGGCATGGCGACGCTTCTACCCGGCCACCGCGACCCGAATTTGGCGACGGACCGAGCCGAGATCGCCGCCCTGTGGGGCGTCGACGAGCTACCGAGTAAGCCAGGCAAGACGGCAGTCGAGCTGTTCGAGGCGGCGGCACGCGGCGAGGTGAGGGTCTTGTGGATAGCCTGCACCAACCCGGCGCAGTCGCTGCCCGACCAGGCGCTGGTGCGGCGCGCGCTGGAGCGCTGCGAGTTGGTGATCCTGCAGGAATGCTTTTCCGGCACCGCGACAGCCGCCTATGCCGACGTGATTTTGCCGGCCGCAACCTGGGGCGAGAAGGACGGCAGCGTCACCAATAGCGAGCGCCGCATCAGTCGCGTGCGCGCGGCAATCGGCCCGCCGGGCGGAGCTAAACAAGACTGGCAAATCGTGCGCGATGTGGCGCGCTTGTTGGAGCCGGTGCTGCGGCCCGGCCGCCCCAGTTTGTTTGATTTCGAAAGCAGCGAAGCGCTGTGGCTTGAGCACCGTGAGGCCACTCGTGGCCGCGACCTCGACATCAGCGGCCTCAGCTACGCCTTGATGGACCGCGACGGGCCGCAGCAATGGCCGTTTCCAGAAGGCGCGCTGAAGGGGCGCGCGCGCCTCTATGAAGACCGCAGCTTCGCTATGCCCGATGGCCGCGCGCGCTTTGTTGCCAAGCCCTACCAAGCCTGCGCTGAGCAGGTCGACGCACGCTTTCCTTTTGGCTTGACTACAAGCCGTTTGCGCGATCAATGGCATGGCATGAGCCGCAGCGGCGTGGTCAGCCGCATGTTCGGCCATGAGGCCGGGCCGGTCTTGCGCATGAATCCGCAAGACATGCCGCGCCGGGGACTCAAGGATGGAGACTTGGTTCGAATACGTTCGCGTCGCGGTGAAATGGTCGTGGCCTTGCGGGCGGACGCCGGCATTGCTGCGGCGCAGGCCGATCTGGCCATGCATTGGGGCGAAGAGTTCATCTCCGGCCGCGGCACCGAGGGCCAGCCCTTGCTAGGTGTCAACGCCCTGACTCAGCCAGCGTTTTGCCCCGACTCGAAGCAGCCCGAATTGAAATTTTCGGCGGTGGATATCCAGCGCTTGGATCTACCTTGGCGCCTGAGCGCGGCGGCTTGGGTGGCGCCGGCCGGGGCGGCTGCTTTGGGCTTGGCCTTGCGCGCCTTGATGTCCGAATTCGACTATGCCTGTTGCGTGCCCGTTCCGGCTCAAACCGGCAAGGAAGGTTGGACGTTTGAGGCCGCGCATGCGACCGCGCCGGCACCGGAGCTGATCGCAAGGATTGCTGCACTGCTGAAGCTGCAGGGCGTCAAGCTGCTGCGTTATGCCGACGCACAGCGCGGCCGCACGCGCCTGCTCTTGCTCGACGGCGTGGGCAACGAGGCCCGCTTGCAGGCGCTGTTGCGTGTGGGTGAAGCCGGCGAGGGGGCTTGGATTCAGCAACTTTGGCGTGACGCCGCCCTGGTGGCCCCACATGGCCGTCGGTTGCTGGCGCCCGAGGCTGGAGAGCCGCAAGACCTGGCCCCGCGCAGCCCGCAGGTGTGCAATTGCTTTGATGTTTCAGAAGCTCGCATTCGGACCCAGCTCGGTGCCTGTGCCGGCTCGGCGGCCGAGCGTCTGCAGGGCGTGCAATCCGCATTGCGTTGCGGCACCCAATGCGGCTCCTGCTTGCCGGCATTGCGGAGATTGGTAGACGGCACGGTGTTTCATCAGGCCCAAACGGAAGAGGTGAATCCATGAAAAGCGACAACTGTCATTCCGTCAGCCTGGTCGGCGCCGGCCCCGGCGACCCAGAGCTCTTGACCCTCAAGGCCTACAAGCGCATCCAGGCCGCCGATGTGATCCTCAGCGACGATCTGGTCGACCCGCGCGTGCTGGCGCTGGCGAACCCGCAGGCGCGTGTCTTGTACGTCGGCAAGCGGGGCGGCTGCGTTTCTACGGAGCAGCGCTTCATCCATGACTTGATGATTCGCGAAGCCCGCAGCGGCGCTCGCGTCGTGCGGCTGAAAGGCGGCGATCCCTTTATGTTCGGGCGCGGCGCCGAGGAAGTCGATGCCTTGCAGGCTGCAGGACTGGCGGTTGAAATCATCAATGGCATCACCTCGGGCCTGGCGGCGCCCGCCAGCATAGGCATCCCGGTGACCGACCGTCGGCATGCGCCGGGTGTGGCTTTTGTGACCGGGCATAGCCGGGCAGGCGCGCCTGTAGGCGAGGGCCCCGACTGGGCGGCCCTGGCGCGCAGCGGCCTGACCCTGGTGATCTATATGGGCTTGACGCGGGCCGAAGCCTTGGCCGAGGCCTTGATCGCAGGGGGAATGGATGCCGACATGCCGGCGGCTGCCATCTCCTCAGCCCATACCCCGCAGCAGCGCCATGCCATCTGCAGCTTGCGTACGCTTGCCAGCACGCTGCGCGAACAGGCGATCAGCAGTCCGGCCATTTTGGTGATCGGCACGGTGGTGAGACAGGCTGGCGACTTCAAAACCTTGTTGGCGACATCTGCTCAGCAAAGCGCGAATCTTCGGGCCTGCTCCGCTTAGGCGGAGGGATAGCTGTTAGGCTGGCGGCCTTTGTCAGCTTATCTTCACCCGCCTCATGAGCTTTTTGGCCATCGACATCGGTAACACCCGCCTGAAATGGGCGCTCTACGCATCGCCGCAGCCCGGCGCAGTGCTCTTGGCCCATGGGGCGGTGTTTCTCGAAACCATCGAGACCTTGGCCGATAGCGATTGGCGCGGCCTGCCGGCACCGCACAGTGTGCTGGGCTGCAATGTGGCCGGTGACGCGGTTCGGCGGCGGGTCGAGGAGCAGTTGGAGCTGTGGGATCAGGAGCCGCGCTGGGTGGTGTCGAGTGCGCATGCTGGAGGGGTTAGCAATGGCTATGACCACCCCGGCCGGCTCGGCGTCGACCGGTTCGTGGCGCTGATCGGCGCGCGCTCGCACATGCAGCAGCGCGCCATCGCGCCCGCAGGACCGAGTGCGGCGCTGGTGGTGATGATTGGCACCGCGGTTACCGTGGACGCGCTAGATGCTGAAGGCCATTTCTTGGGCGGCATGATCATGCCCGGCCACGGCATCATGTTGCGGGCCCTTGAGGGCGGCACCGCCGGCCTGCGCGTACCCACCGGAGAGGTGCGAGACTTCCCCACTAACACCTCAGATGCGCTGACCAGTGGCGGCACCTTTGCCATCACCGGGGCGATCGAGCGCATGCACAGGCATCTGGCGAAAAAAGTCGGCAGCTCGCCGCTAACGCTGATGACCGGCGGCGCCGCCTGGAAGGTCGCGCCGACGCTGGAGCTGGAACATGAGCTGGTCGACTCGCTGATCTTCGACGGCATGCTGGCGCTGCAGTCGCATCGGCTTGCGCTCTAGCGCTCCAGGCGTTTGAGCTCGTCTTTGAGTGCCGCCAATTCCTCATGCACGCTGCGCAGCTGCGCATGCATATCCCTGAGGATGTCTTGCTCCATGCGGCGCTCCGAGGTCTCGACCCAGAAGGATGCGATCGCCGCCGTTACCAGCGACAGCACCGCATAACCGAGCAGCACGACGAAGACCGAAAAGATCTTGGCAGCGGGCGTGGTCGGCACGATGTCGCCATAACCGACCGTTGCGGCGGTCGTAAAGGCCAGCCAAAGCCCATCGCCCAAGCTGTGTACGCGCGGCTCCAGCGCCCAAAAGCCGACGCCGCAAAAAAACAGCACCAGCATCGCCAGCGCCAGCAAATAGCCCAGGCCGCCGCGCGTAACCCAGAATTTGATCGCCCAGGCCATATGCACCAGGGTCAGCATGGCGACGAACAAGCGCAGGCCTAAGGCCAGTTGAGAGTGCACACTCGGCGGTAGGAGCGCGGCAGCGACCAAACCGACGGCCAACACCAAATCCATCGCGTTGCTGCGCAGGTATTGACGTGGGTGGCTGAGTTGGCTGGCCACCAGGCTCAGTGACAGCACGATCAGCCCGGCCGCGCCCAAATAGATGGCTACGGCCAGCGGCGTCGGTAGATCCTCCAGCAGCTCAATATAGAAAGCCGGAATCGTGCACAGCAGGCCGATCAAGACCGGCCAGCGCCAGCGCTTTTCAGTGCGCAGCGCGGCGGCATTCATGGCCGGCGGGCGGGCCAGCCCCCAGCTGCGGGTGCTTAGTCGGTGTGGCATGGTGCCCGAGCTTAGCCTTGAGCCCAAGCCCTCGACTTGATGTTGATCAAGCCGAGGGCTGAGGCAGCCTTAGAGGATGAACCTCGACAAGTCCTCGTTCTTCGCCAACTCGCCGAGCTTGGCGTCGACCTCGGCTGCGCTCAGCTTGACCGTTTGACCGGCAAGATTGGGCGCATCGAAGCTGATCTCGTCAAGCAGGCGCTCCATCACCGTCGCCAGCCGCCGCGCACCGATGTTCTCGGTGCGCTCATTGACCTCGAAGGCGATCTCGGCCAGGCGTCGGATGCCATCTGCGCTCAACTCCAGTGTCACGTCTTCGGTCGCCAGCAGCGCCTGATACTGCTTGACCAGACTGGCGTGCGTGCTGCACAAAATCGCCTCGAAGTCGTCGACCGAGAGTGAACTCAGCTCGACCCGGATCGGGAAGCGGCCCTGCAACTCAGGGATCAAGTCACTCGGCTTGGCCAGGTGAAACGCGCCCGAGGCGATGAAGAGCATATGGTCGGTCTTGACCATGCCGTATTTGGTGTTGACAGTCGTGCCTTCGACCAGCGGCAGCAGATCGCGCTGCACGCCCTGACGCGATACCTCAGCGGAGCCCGAGTCCGAACGCGAGCAGACCTTGTCGATCTCGTCGATGAAGACGATGCCCATCTCCTGCGCGCTGTGCAGCGCGGCGGCCTTGATCTCGTCTTCGTTCAGCAGCTTGGCCGCTTCTTCTTCGACCAGATGCTTGATCGCGTCGCTAATTTTGAGCTTGCGAGTCTTTTTCTTGCCCGCGCCCATTTGCGAGAACATGCCCTTGAGCTGCTCGGCCATTTCTTCCATGCCGGGCTGGCCCATGGGGCCGAGGATCTCCATCGTTGGCTTGGCCTCGAGCAGATCGATTTCGATCTCTTTGTCGGCCATTGCACCCTCGCGCAAGCGCTTGCGCATGATCTGGCGGGCGGTGTTGTCTGCCTCGTTTGTGGTTGAACTGCCGGGCACCAGGATGTCGAGCACGCGGTCCTCTGCGGCGTCTTCGGCGCGCACCCGCTGGCGCTTCATCTGCAGCTCACGCTCCTGCTTGACGGCCATGTCGATCAGGTCACGGATGATGGAGTCGACATCCTTGCCGACATAGCCGACCTCGGTGAACTTGGTTGCTTCGACCTTGATGAAGGGTGCGCCGGCGAGCTTGGCCAGGCGGCGAGCGATCTCGGTCTTTCCGACGCCGGTAGGCCCAATCATCAGGATGTTTTTGGGCGTGATCTCGGCGCGCAGCTTTTCATCGACCTGCTGACGGCGCCAGCGATTACGCATCGCGATCGCCACCGCGCGTTTGGCTGCGTTTTGGCCGACGATGTGCTGGTCGAGTTCGGAGACGATCTCCTGAGGAGTCATTGAGCTCATTCGAGAATCTCGATGGTGTGGTTCTGATTGGTGTAAATGCACAGATCGCCGGCAATTTCCAGCGATTGCTTGACGATGTCGGCGGCGCTCAACTCGCTGTGCTTGAGCAGCGCACGGGCGGCGGCTTGCGCGTAGGCGCCACCGGAGCCGATCGCCGCGATGCCCAACTCGGGCTCCAGCACATCGCCATTGCCGGTGATGATCAAGGAGGCGCTTCGGTCGGCAACGACCAGCATCGCCTCCAAACGGCGCAGCACGCGGTCGGTGCGCCAGTCCTTGGTCAACTCGACGGCGGCGCGTGTCAGGTGCCCCTGATGTTTTTCAAGCTTGGCTTCGAAGCGCTCGAACAACGTGAAGGCGTCGGCGGTGGCACCGGCAAAACCGGCCAGCACCTGGTCGCGGTGCAGCTTGCGTACCTTGCGGGCGCTTGCCTTGACGACGATGGTGCCCAGGGTGACTTGGCCATCGCCGCCAATAGCGACCTGCATGCCGCCATTGGCGGTCGCGCGCCGCACACTGATGATGGTCGTGCCGTGAAAGAGGGGAGATTGTTGGTCCATAGCGGCTCCAGATGAGGCCAATCTGCCCGGCTTCAAGCCAGAACTTCTACAGCTGGCGCACCTTGATCTTGGCATGCTCGTTGATGCCCATGGCGACAAAGAACAGGGCGACCAGGCGGTGTGCATCGGTGAAGCTGACGCTGCGGTTCTCGCTGCGGCGGCTCAACACCCAATTGAGCAAGTCGCCGGCTGCCATGAAGTCGAGGCGTATCAATTTCGGGCAATTGATGTTGATCTGGGTCGCCGCGCCCAGTTTGGCGCTCATCAAACTCAAGGTCTCCGAGATGTCGCCACTGAGTTGGCCATGCAATTCCAGTTCGAGGCTGGTGGGCAGGGGGGGCAACTCGCTGATCTGGGTTTCCATAAAGCGGGTCGAGGGCTGTAGGGACACCGTGTTTGTCGCAGGGCCCATGGTCGACATGCCTGCACTGCTGATACGCACCCGGCAATTGCTGCGCTCCCAGCTCGGCGGCGAAACCTCGTAGGTCACGCAATAGTCGATGGCGACTTCATCGAACTGGTCTGGACGGTTGACCAGGCGCAGGGCTTCAAGGCGCAGCATCCACAGGGCGGGGTCGGCATCCCGCATGCCGACCGGGGCCATTTCGCTCAGCAGTTGCAAGAACGCGTCCCCGGCCAACCAGCGCATATCGACTTGCTGCAGCGCCCAGCTGCGGAACAAGTCGCGCAAGAGGCCGCAGGCCTCAATGTCCAATTTTTGCAACGGAGCCCAGTCCAGGACCCAGGGCATGGGCATGTTCTGGCAGCGTTTGCTGAGTTGATGGACCGATTCCGCGATCAGGTACTCGGGCGCGGTCCAGCTGACACCTTCCGATGCGCCCATTGGTGCACGTACGGCCCGGGCCGCTTCGGCCGCCAGCTTGGGCATCGAGTACCACTGCGGCGCAGATAAGCCGAACAGTCGCGCATAGTCCAGCGCCAAAGCTTCGAACTTGGCTTGTTGGCCGGTGGCGCGGAACAGGTCAAACAAGACCAGCCAAGTCTCACCTTGCAGATTGCGCGGCCCGCCCGGGCGCACCAGGCTGTTCAAGGCGTTCTCGCAGGTCTCGTAGTCGGCATTGGCGAAGGCAATCACGGCCTCGTCGAGCTCGGGATCATGTTGCACCTCGCGCAACTCCGGCATCGCTTGCCCTGCGACCCTGAAGCTGAGCGGCGGTGCGGCTGAGTCGGACTTCACAGCCTCCTTGGCTTTTTTGGGCTGTTCGGTCGCTGCTGTTGCCAGCGTGCCCGAGGATGTCATCTCCAGCGGCGGCAAATCTTTGATGGCCGGCAAGACGCTGGCCTTGGCATCGGACAGTGGCGACATGCCTGCGCCCATCACAAGGGCGGCCTGCGCTGGCGCTGAGTCCATGCGCTCCATCTCCGCCGCCGAGGCGAATTCGCTCACCCGTGGCGCAGCAGGCTCCGGCGTGGTGGTGGTGGCGAAATGCGCCGGCGTGGTGCTGGTTTCGTAAAACCGTTGGGTATGCGGGACCTGGGGCTCGGTGGTGACATAACCTTCGCCGGCCATTTGCTGCTCGATTTCGTCGATCTTGGCCTTCACGCCCAGATCGATTTTCGAGTTCAGCTCGCTGATTCGTTCAACCTCGTCCAGACGAGAATTTGATGAGCCCAAGATCGCCAACTGCTCGGGCGTCAAGCCCTCGCGGCGGATGCGCCGCAGCATATCAAGCTCGCGTTTGCGGACGAAGTCGTTGCGCCGCTTGCGATCCACCATGGCGCGCAACTCGGCCTTGGCCTGATCGCCTTCGGGGTCGTCTTGGCGCGAGTTGATCTCGGCCCATTCGGTGGTCGGATTGGCCACAAAGCGCGCGACCTTGCGGAAAAAACCTTCACCGTCTTTCGGTTCTGTCATGCGCGCGCAACCTGCTTTGGACTTGAACTGGGGCCGCTGACCCGAGGCCGCTCAATCTGAGCGGCCCGGCATTGCTGATCAGTCTCCGAACATCTTTTGCTTCATCTCGCGGCGCTGCTGCGCTTCGAGTGACAGCGAGGCGGTCGGGCGGGCGATCAAACGGCCCAGGCCGATGGGCTCGCCGGTCTCGTCGCAATAGCCGTACTCGCCATTGTCCAGGCGGGCCAGCGACTGGATGATCTTCTTCAGCAGCTTGCGCTCGCGGTCGCGCGTGCGCAATTCCAGCGCATGCTCTTCTTCGATGGTGGCGCGGTCGGCCGGGTCCGGCACGATGGAGGTGTCTTCGCGCAGATGCTCGGTGGTTTCGCCAGCGTTTGACAAAACGCCGTTCTTCAACTCGGTCAGCTTGGTGCGGAAAAACTCGATCTGCTTGGGACCCATGTACTCGGTCTCTGGCATGGCCAGCACTTCGGCATCGGTCAATTCAGCGCCAGTCTTGGACTTCCAGGCGTTGACCAGCTTGGGGTCGGACTTGGCGGCGGTGCGGGGGCTTTCAATCACGGGCGTATTCATCTGTCTGGTGGGCGGCTTCGGGGGAGCGAATCGGTCAGCGAAGCGGCTGTTTCCGGTCGGCGGGGGGCTGTCCTCGATGCTGGCAAGGGCGGGCTGATCGGCGGCCTCGGTCTTGGCCTTGGATGAGGCCTTGCCTGCCTTGATGGCGGGACGAGACTCGGCTCCAGCCTGGGTAGGCTCAAGCTCGGTCGCAACGGCGGGTTTTGGGGCCTGGGTCTTGCTCACGGTTCTCTCCTCGCACTTACATCCCTGACCGGCAGCTTCTCGAAGCTACCAAGCCAGATATCAATCGGGACCAGCTTTGTTCGCATTTTGGGCGCCGCGCATTGTAGTCACGAACCTGCGACGCCCGGCATGTCAATCTACGAAGTTTGACCGCTTTCGCTCAGGCCAAACAGCCTTCCATACCTTGCAACAAAATTTCTTTCGGCAGATCAATGCCGATGAAAACCATTTTGCTCGCCTTTTTCTCACCCGGCATCCATTTCGGTCCCAGATCCGAGCCCATCAATTGATGGACCCCCTGAAAAATCACACGCTTGTCCGTGCCTTTCATGTACAGCACGCCTTTGTAGCGCAGCATCTTGGGACCGTAGACCTGCACGATGGCGCCCAAAAAGTCTTCCAATTTGGCGGGGTTGAAGGGCTTGTCCGACTTGAAGACAAAGGACTTCACATCATCGTCATGCACATGGTGGTGCGGGTGATCGCAATGCTCGCCATGTTCGTGATCGTGGTCATGCGGGGCCTCGATGGTCAAGAAGTCCGGGTCGATCTCTAACTTGGCATTCAGATTGAAGCCGCGCAGATCGAATACCTTGGACAAGGCCACCTCGCCGAAATGAGCCTGCTGCTGCGGCGCACGCGGGTTCATGTGCTTGATCCGGTGCGACAGCGCCGCGACGGCTTCCGGCAGCGCCAGGTCGGCCTTGCTGATGAAGATCTGGTCGGCAAAGCCGATCTGGCGGCGTGCTTCCTGGCGGGTATTGAGTTGCTCTTCGGCGTGCACCGCGTCGACCAGGGTCAGAATCGAGTCGAGCAAATAGCTTTCGGCGATCTCGTCGTCCATGAAGAAGGTCTGCGCCACGGGGCCGGGGTCAGCCAGGCCGGTGGTTTCAATGACGACGCGGTCAAATTTGAGTTCGCCTTTGCGCCGTTTGGCGGCCAGGTCGGACAGCGTGGTGCGCAAATCCTCGCGGATCGTGCAGCAAACGCAGCCGTTATTCATCTGGATGATCTGCTCCTCGGTGTCGGCGACGAGGATTTCGGTGTCGATGTCTTCTTCGCCGAATTCATTTTCGATCACGGCGATCTTCTGGCCATGGGCCTCGGTCAAGATGCGCTTGAGCAAGGTGGTTTTGCCTGAGCCGAGGAAGCCCGTCAGGATGGTGACGGGGATGAGACCTTTTTGTGGATTTGACATGGTGAGCGGGCTTGGAAGCAGGGAATTCAGGTAAATGACGCTAGTCGGCAATATGGGGGCGGGTGACTGTCATGCAAGAGGCTCGTCATGTCAATCGGTTATTCTGCAAGCCTGTGCAACTACGACACGCCCGTCCCAGTGTCTGACCCTCATCCTATAAAGCCTCCTCATCGAGGGGGCCAAAAACATGCCGCGTCTGAACGCCCCCAGGCCGACGATGTGCGTCGTCCGCCCCCCGAGGGGGGCAAGAAAGCTCGGGGCGGCCCTTCGCTTTCTTCCGCGCGCAGCCAGACTCGCAATCTGTTCGAGCGCATGTTCGAGTTTCTCCATCCCGGTCCGGACTCCAAGTCCGAACTGATGGAGACCCTGGCCGAGGCCGAGCAGCGTGAGTTGATCGAGCCGGAATCGCTGCAAATGCTCGAAGGCGTGCTGCGCATGGCCGAGCTCAGCGCCGGTGACGCGATGGTAGCCGCGCCCCGCATGGACCTGCTGGACATCGACGCCCCTTACGAAGAACTGCTCGCCAGCGTGATCGAAGCCGGCCATTCACGCTTCCCCGTGTTTGATGGCCAGCGTGACAACATCATCGGCATCTTGTTGGCCAAAGACTTGTTGAAAATTCAGCGGGCGCCTGAACTGAACTTGCGCGCGCTGCTGCGGCCGGCCAGTTTTGTGCCGGAAAGCAAGGGTTTGAACGAGTTGCTGCGCGACTTTCGCTCCAACCGCAACCATCTGGCCATCGTTGTCGATGAGTTCGGCAACAACGCCGGCCTGATCACCATCGAGGATGTGCTGGAAGAAATCGTCGGCGAAATCGAGGATGAATTCGACGACAAGGACGGTGAATCCAGCATTTACACCTTGGCCGATGGCAGCCAGCGTGTCGCCGGTGACACCACGATCGCGGCGGTCAATCAGTCATTCGAAGTGGATTTCTCTGAGGAGGACTTTGACACCATTGGCGGTCTGATCGCCCAGCATCATGGCCGCGTGCCCAGGCGCGGTGAGGCCGTCGAGGTTGGCGGTCTGCGCTTTTCGGTGATGTTGACCCGGGGCGGCTCGGTGCGCTGGTTCAAGGTCACCCGCGCCGACAAGCCTGCAGCTTGATCCTCCGCCGATGCGCCTGAGATTTGCCGGCCCGCTGGCGCTGCTTGCCGGCTTGGCCCATACGGCCGCCTTCGCGCCGCTGGAGGCCTGGTACTTGCAGCTGTTCGCGCTGGCGCTGCTGGCGCGGCTCACCCTGGGCGCGACACCGCGCCGGGCGGCCAGCCTGGGCGGCTTGTTTGGCTTGGCTTGGTTGGGCTCGGGTGTTTGGTGGATCCATGTCAGCCTGCATCAGTTCGGCCATCTTCCCTGGCTCTTGGCCGCGATCGCTGTGCTCGGTTTGGCGGCGTTTTTGGCCTGCTATTACGCCGCCACCATGGCCTTGGCCGCTTGGCTCTTGCCGGCGGGCGCGCGGCCATTCCGCCGCATCAGCGTGTGGGCGGCCTGCTGGCTGCTGGCCGAGTTGGGCCGCGCGACGCTGCTGACCGGCTTTCCCTGGTTGGCCTCCGGCTATGCCCACACGGTCGGGCCCTTGGCGGCTTGGGCGCCTTGGGTTGGTGTTTACGGCATCACGGCACTGGCGGCCTTAAGCGCAGCGGCGCTTGGCTTGGCCTCAACGGGTTTGAGCCTACAGCTCTGGCGGCCGGTCGCTTTGATGGCGCTTGTGCTGGCCGTGGGTACGCAGTTGCCGCAGGATTTCAGCGTCAGCACCGGCAACTTGCGGGTCAGTCTGTTGCAGCCCAATGTGCGGCAGGATCAAAAATTTGACCGTGAACTGATGGACGCGAATCTGGAGCGACTGGCGCTGCAGATCGAGTCGGCGCAGGGCCAGGTCATCGTCACGCCCGAGTCGGTGGTGCCGCTGCCGCTGGACTATCTGGACGCCGTCTTCCTCCAGCGCATGGAGCGGGTGGCGCAGCAGCGGCCGCTCTTGCTGGGCAGTTTCTTGGGCAATGAGCGGGTGGGCTATGTCAACTCACTGGTGGGCTTTGGCGGGCCGCAGGCTTATGACTACGGCAAGCGGCATTTGCTGCCCTTTGGCGAGTTCATACCGCCCGGCTTTCATTGGTTTGTGAGCGCTTTGCAGATCCCCTTGGACGATCAGGCGCGCGGCCAGCATCAGCGCAGCTTCGATGTGGCGGGTCAGCGGCTGCGGCCCCTGATTTGCTATGAAGACCTGTTCGGTGAGGACTTTGTCGGCAGTGTGGTGGGCGAGCAATCCGCCACGGTGTTGGTCAATGCCAGCAATCTGGCCTGGTTCGGAACCTTGATGGTGCAAGACCAGCACCTGCAGTTCTCGCAGATGCGCGCGCTGGAGTTTCAGCGCCCGGTGGTGCGCTCCACCAATACCGGCGCGACCGCCGTGGTGGACCATCGCGGTCGCGTCACCGCAAGGTTGGCGCCGGCCACGGCCGGCGTCCTGGAAGCCGAGCTTGAAGGCCGCAGTGGCAGCACGCCTTATGCGCGCTGGCTACAGGCTTTTGGACTTTGGCCTTTGTGGCTTGCAATCGCTGTCGTGCTGGGCCTGGCGGGCTGGCGTCGCCGCGCCTCGTAGAATCGGGCGCAATACCCGTCCATCACGGGCGGCTTTTCTCAATTACCGGCTATGAAAACAATATGCTGAGCTTCCAGCAAATCATTCTGACCTTGCAGGACTACTGGTCCAAGCAAGGCTGCGCACTGTTGCAACCCTTCGATATGGAAGTCGGCGCCGGCACCAGCCACACCGCGACTTTTTTGCGTGCGATCGGCCCTGAGCCCTGGAAGGCCGCCTATGTGCAGCCCAGCCGCCGGCCCAAGGATGGCCGTTACGGCGAAAACCCGAACCGCCTGCAGCATTACTACCAATACCAGGTCGTGCTCAAGCCGGCCCCGGCCAATATTTTGGAGCTGTATCTGGGCTCTTTGGAGGCGCTGGGTTTCGATCTGAAGAAGAACGATGTGCGTTTCGTGGAAGACGACTGGGAAAACCCGACCCTGGGTTGCTGGGGTCTGGGCTGGGAGGTCTGGCTCAACGGCATGGAGGTGACGCAGTTCACCTACTTCCAGCAGGTCGGCGGCATCGATTGCAAGCCCATCACCGGCGAGATCACCTATGGCCTGGAGCGGCTGGCCATGTATTTGCAGGGCGTCGAGTCGGTCTATGACCTCGAATACACGCCTGGTTTGAAATACGGCGATGTGTTCCATCAGAACGAGGTCGAGCAATCGACTTATAACTTCGAGCACAGTGACGTCGATTTCCTGCTGACCGCATTTGCGGCGCATGAGAAGCAATCCAAGCACCTGATGGAGCAGCAGCTGGCGCTGCCCGCCTATGAGCAGTTGCTCAAGGCCGGCCACAGCTTCAACCTGCTGGACGCACGCGGGGCCATCAGCGTGACCGAACGCGCCGCCTATATCGGCCGAATCCGCAATTTGGCGCGAGCCGTGGCGCAGGGCTATCTGGACAGCCGTGCCCGTCTGGGTTTCCCGATGGCCTTGAAAGAGCGTGCCGCTGAAGTGCTGGCGCAGATTGAAAAGAAAGCCGCCTGAGCCATGACTGCCCACCAGAATTTATTGATCGAGTTGTTCGTCGAAGAGTTGCCGCCGAAGGCGCTTAAAAAGCTCGGCGAGTCTTTTTCCAGCGTGTTGGTCGAGAGCCTGAAGGCGCAAGGTCTGGTCGGGCCTGCGGCCGTGGCCACGGCCATTGCTTCGCCACGCCGCCTTGGCCTGCATTTGAGCGATGTGTCGCCCAAGGCCGCCGATCGCGCCGTGCAGCAAAAGCTGATGCCGGTGGCCGTGGCCTTGACGGCGGATGGTCAAGCGACGCCGGCGCTGCTGAAGAAGCTCGCCAGCGTGGGCGCCGATGCCTCTGCTTTGCCGCAACTTAAGCGTGCGATGGACGGCAAGGCGGAGGCCTTGTTCCTGGACCTGTTGCTGCCCGGCGCCAGCTTGGCCGAGGGCTTGCAAAAGGCCTTGGACGAGACCCTGGCCAAGCTGCCTATCCCCAAGGTGATGACCTATCAGCTCAGCGACGGCTGGACCGATGTGAAATTTGTGCGCCCGGCCCATGGCATCGTGGCCTTGCACGGCAGCGATGTGGTCGAGATTCAAGCTTTGGGTCTGAGCTCGGGTCGCAGCACACGAGGCCATCGCTTTGAGTCCCAGCTTGAGAACCTGACGATTGAGAGCGCCGACAGCTATAGCGCGCAGCTGCGCGAGCAGGGCGCCGTGATCGCCGGCTTTGCCGAGCGCCGCGCTGAAATAAGCCGTCAGCTCGACGCTGCCGCTGCGCGCCAGGGCCTGAAGCCGATTAGCGACGAAGCCTTGCTGGACGAGGTGACCGGCTTGGTCGAGCGCCCCAATGTGCTGAGCTGCCTGTTCGAGGCCGAGTTCCTGGCGGTGCCGCAGGAATGCCTGATTTTGACCATGAAGGCGAACCAGAAATACTTCCCGCTGCTGGACGCTGAAAACAAGCTGACCAACCAGTTCCTGGTCGTCAGCAATATCAGCCCCGGCGATACCAGCGCGGTAATTCAGGGCAATGAGCGGGTGGTGCGCCCGCGCTTGGCCGACGCCAAGTTCTTCTTCGATCAAGACCGCAAGAAGACGCTGGCCTCGCGGGTGGCTGGCCTTGCCAAGGTTGTGTACCACGGCAAGCTGGGCAGCCAGGGTGACCGGGTCGAGCGTGTTCGTGCGATCGCCTGCGCCATCGCCGCGCAGTTGGGCGGCGGAGCTCTGACCGCGCAGGTTGATCAGGCCGCGCAGCTGGCCAAGTCTGATTTGTTGACCGATATGGTCGGTGAGTTCCCCGAGTTGCAAGGCATCATGGGCGGCTATTACGCTCGCCATGACGGTTTGAGCGAGGCGGTTGCTTTCGCGATTGAAGACCATTACAAGCCCCGCTTTGCCGGCGACGATTTGCCGCGCAACGAGGTTGGTTTGGTGGTGGCGCTGGCCGACAAGCTGGAGACCCTGGTCGGCATGTTCGGCATCGGCCAGCTGCCAACCGGTGACAAAGACCCCTTCGCCTTGCGCCGCCATGCCTTGGGCTTGGTGCGCATGTTGAGCGAGCGTGCTGCCGGTCTGAGTCTGGATGCCTTGATCGCAGCGGCGCTGCCTGCCTTTGGCACCTTGATCAAGGACCCGAGCGTGGCCTTGAGCGAATTCATCTTCGACCGCCTATCCGGCTCGCTGCGTGAGCAGGGCTATAGCGCGCAAGAGGTGGATGCGGTGCTGGCCTTGCGCCCGCAGCGCCTGGCCGACGTGTCAGCGCGCTTGGGCGCGGTGCGTGCTTTTGCCGCGTTGCCCGAGGCCGCTTCGCTGGCTGCTGCCAACAAGCGCATTGGCAATATCTTGAAGAAGAGCGAGCAAGCTGTTGAGGCGCGCGTGGATGCGGCGCTGCTGCAAGAGCCGGCCGAGAAGGAGTTGGCCGGTGCCTTGGCGCAGGTGCAAGCCCTGAGCGATGCCTTCTTCCACCAGGGCGAATATGCTGCGTCCCTGCGCGAGCTGGCGACGCTGCGGGCGCCGGTCGATGCCTTCTTTGAGGGCGTGATGGTGAACGCCGAGGACGCGGCCCTGCGCGCCAATCGCTTAGGCCTGCTGAAGACCTTGCACGAGGCGATGAACCGGGTCGCCGATCTGTCTCGCCTGGCCAGCTGAAGCCGCCACTGAAGCACGACAAGGACGATTGATGCGCTCCGACCACAGCCACACCATGAAGCTCGTCATCCTCGGGCGAGACGGGACGCTCAATCAATACCGCGATGACCATGTCAAAGTGGTCGAGGAATTGACCCCGCTGCCGGGCGCCTTGGAAGCGGTGGCGCGGCTCAATCAGGCGGGCTGGCACACCGTGCTGGCCACCAACCAGCCCGGCATCGGCCGTGGCCTGTTGGACATGGCCTCTTTGACGGCTATTCACATCCGCCTGAATCAGTTGTTAGCCGAAAAGGGCGGCCGCTTGGATGCAGCCTTCTTTTGCCCGCACACGCCGGAGGAGGGCTGCGATTGCCGCAAACCTCTGCCGGGGATGCTGACGCAAATTGGCGAGCGCTTTGGCGTTGATCTGGGCCAGGTGCATATGGTGGGCGCCTCACTGCGTGATTTGAAAACCGCACAAGCGGCCGGCTGCATACCGCACTTGGTGCGCAGCGACCGCTTGGGCGATCTTGATGAAAGCCAGCTGGCCGCCTTGCTGGACTTGGTGCCCGGCGCCAAGCTGCATGACAGCCTGAGTGCTTTTGCCGAAGGCCTGATCAATACCGAACGCCGCAACAAGGCCGATGCCCGTGGCGAGTCCCTAGCCCTGAATACCGGTCCTGGAGACCTGACCTGATGCCTCTCTTTTTATCTGCTCTGCGCTCCTTGTTGTTCGTGCTTTTTCTGATCATCACGGTGATCCCCTGGGCGACGGCGGTTTTGCTGATTTCTATCGTCGCCAAGGGTGACCGGGTCTATTGGGCTTGCGCGGCCTGGCTGCGACTGGCGATTTATGGCGCGCGCTATATCTGCGGCGTGCAGTGGCGCTTGCATGGCATGGAGAATCTGCCGGCCGAGGCCGACACCAAATCGGCAGTGATTCTCTTGTCCAAGCATCAAAGCACCTGGGAGGCTTTTGCCTACCCTGCGCTGATGTCGCACCCGCTGGCCTATGTGTTCAAGCGCGAGCTGCTGTATGTGCCCTTCTTCGGCTGGGCGATGGCCCGTATGGACATGATCCATATCGACCGCAGCAAACGCGCACAGGCCTGGGCTAAGGTGGCGGCGCAGGGCAAGCGTTTGGCGGCGATGGGGCATTGGGTGATCATGTTCCCCGAAGGCACCCGTATCGCGCGTGGCCAAAAAGGCGAGTACAAGTCCGGTGGCAGCCGTTTGGCAATCGACACCGGCGTGCCCATCGTGCCGATCGCGGCGACCTCGGCGCGCTGCTGGCCGCGCAAGAGTTTTTTGTTGCGCCCCGGCGTCGTCGATATCTCTTTTGGCAAGCCCATTGCCTCGGTGGGCCGCGAGTCGGCCGAGCTGATGCGTGAGGTGGAGGGCTGGATCGAAGCGGAAATGCGCCGTTTGGACCCCGAGGCTTATGCGCCAGAGGCCTCCAGCGACGCGGCCACGGTCGCCGCCAAGCCCTGACGACTTAACGCCATGCTCAAGCGCCTCGCTCAGCTGTTGCAAGAACCACCGCAGCTGTCTTTGTTTGGTGCGCCATCTCCGCCATCCCCGCCTTCGCCACCCGCGCCCACAGGCCCCCAGGCACGCGTCAAAACCGAGGCCAGTCCCTTGTGTGAGTTGCACCTCGGCGAGCAGCGCGTCGCATATGAATTGCGGCGTGCGCGCCGGCGCAGCATCGGCTTTGTGATCGGCAGTGAAGGGCTGCGCGTCAGCGCGCCGCGATGGCTGCCGCAGGCCGATATCGAGCGAGCACTGTTGCAAAAATCAGACTGGATTTTGCGCAAGCTGGTCGAGCAGCGCGAACGTGCGCGACGTGTCGAAGCGGCCCGGATCGAGTGGCGCGACGGCGGCAGTTTCAATTTTTTGGGCCGGCTGATCTGGCTGCGACTGGATCCTGAGGCCAGAGGTGTGCGGCTGGATGAATCCGGCGTGCTGCTCAAGCTGGGCCTGCCTCTGACGGCTTCGCAAGAGCAGGTCAGGGATGCCGTGCAAGCTTGGCTTAAGCGACAAGCGCGGGCCGCGTTCGAGCCGCGCTGCCAACATTTCGCTGCAGCACTGGGGGTTCAGATGACGCAGCTGCGCCTGAGCTCGGCGCAAACCCGTTGGGGCAGCGCCAGCGCCGACGGCAGCATCCGGCTGAACTGGCGGCTGATTCATTTCGCGCCCGACATCATTGACTATGTCGTCGCCCATGAGTTGGCCCACTTGCGCGAAATGAACCACAGCGCACGCTTTTGGGCGGTGGTTGCTTCGGTCTTGCCCGGCTACGAGCAAGCGCGCAGCCGGCTGCGCGAAGAGTCCATCATTGCCGAGTAGCGGCGCGCCTGGCCTGTTGGCGCAATATCTGAATACCTAGCAAACACCAAAAGACGCTGGTCTATCCCACCAAAGAGGGGGATTGTGGATTCGTGGCTAGCCAAGCAAACTGTGCGTATTAGCTGTCATCACCTGCATCAAGAGTCTGCGCCGGCGCAGATTCGCTCGAAGGACCTTTGATCTTCAACAGGCCCACACCCATGGCAAAGGCCTGGTTCGAGTCGGATGCGATAAAAAGGGCCGAGAACCCGTCGTCGTCGAGCTGTCAAAAGCTCAGCGGCGGCGGTTTTTTTTTTCCGCTCTGCCGGCGATATCAGTTCAGACGGCGCTGAAGCGGTAGATCCCGTCCGCATCCAAGCTGCGTCGCAGTTGCCCACTCAGCCACAGCGCATTCAAATGCGCGACCGACTCGCCCATCGCAAACGTGGTCTGGTGCAGATCGAGCTTGCGCTTGAACATCATGGCCAGCAACTCGGCCGCATGGCAGGGTTTGGCGGCGCAGGCTTGCTGCACCTCGGCCAAGCGTTCGGCGTGGTGTTCGCGCAACTGGTCGATGCGGGCGTGCAGGCCGGTGAAGGGTTTGCCATGCGAGGGCAGCACCAAGGTGTCGGCCGGCAGGGCGAGCATGCGCTCCAGTGATGCCAGGTAGAGCGTCAAAGGGTCGGCCTCGGGCTCGACATCGACAACCGACACATTGGTCGAAATGCGCGGCAAGACCATATCGCCGGAAATCAGCAGGCCTAAATCCGGGCAATGCAGGCTGATGTGCTCTGGCGCGTGGCCATAGCCGGTGTGGCAGACCCAGTCGTGGGCGCCGATTTTGATGCTCAGGCCATCCATCAGTCGATGGAAGCTGCTCGGCACGGCCGGCACCATGCTGGGGTAATAGCTGGCACGGCCGCGAATCTTGGCGAGTGAATCTTCGTCCGTCAGGCCGTGGCTGGCAAAGAAGCTCGCCGCTGCCTCCCCGCCCATGCCCACGGTCGAGCCGCTGGCCAGCCGGGCAAGATTGAAGTCGGTTGCGCTGATGGATAGCCGGCATTCACGGTTCGCCCCCAAGCTCACCGGCTTTGCCGCGTCGCCCCCCCCGAGGGGGCTGGCCTCGCCTTGGGGCGGCTCTGCGGCGCGGCCGCTCCACCTCTCGGTCAGCCAAGCCGCCAGTCCGATATGGTCCGGGTGAAAGTGCGTGACGATCACGCGCAACACGGGCAGCCCCTCCAAATGATTTGCAAACACCTGCTCCCAGTTGGCGCGGGTAGCGTCATTGGCGACGCCGCAGTCGACGATGGCCCAGCCATCCACACCATCCACATGGTCCCGCAGCAACCACAAATTGATATGGTCGAGCGCAAACGGCAGGCCCATGCGCAGCCAGCGTACGCCGGCTGCGATCTCCAGCACGCTGCCGGCAGCGGGCAGCGCGTCGCCCATGGGGTAGAGAAGTTCTGACTCGCGGGGATTGGCCATTTTTTTAGTCAGTTGATGCCCGAGCTACTCGCTTCGCTCGGGCGGTCCGGCACACAAGGTCGTAAACTGACGTTTACGTTAACGTCACTGAAGCTCCCAGTTTAGCCATGAGTACCCAAGCCAGCGTCGCCCCGACCTCCGACAGCAATGGTCGCTTGTTCACCATCACCGAATTGGCGGCCGAATTCGACATCACGCCGCGCGCGATTCGCTTCTACGAGGACATGGGCCTGCTGGAGCCGTCGCGGGCCGGGCGCAACCGGGTCTACACGCACCGCGACCGCACCCGCTTGAAGCTGACCTTGCGCGGCAAGCGCCTGGGGCTGACGCTGCAGGAGATCAAGCAACTGGTCGATATGTACGACGCCTCCACCGGCGCCGCGCCGCAACTGAAAGCGTTTTTGCAGGTCTTGCAGCAGCATCGCCAAGCGCTGGAACAGCAACTCGATGACATCGAGATCACCTTGGCCGAAATCAGCCAGCACGAAGAGCGTTGCCAAAGCCTGTTGGCCGAGCGCAAGTAGGCCTGTTTTCGTCGCTAAGATCCGGCTGAATCGATTCCATTCTTCAGCCCATGTCTCTCAGCACAGAAGCCCTCCAGGTCTTGGTCATAGACAAAAGCCTCGACGAGCGCCAGCCCGAATGAGCGCCTGGCTGGCCCGCCTCGGTATTCGCCAGCAAATCTATGCGCTGGTCTTGCTAGTTTGCTTGCCCTTGGCCGCGATGCTGACTTGGCAGATGGCGTCGGAGTTGGCCCATGTACGTAACGAAGCGGATGAGCGGGTTAAAGAAATGGCCCATGGCCAGGCGGCCAATCTGAGTCGCTACTTCGCGCAGCAAGAAGCTTTTCTGGCCCGCCTGGCCGAGATGCCGGGTATTCGGTCCATGGATCCCGCCGGCTGCGAATTGTTGATGCGCGATCTGGTGGTCTTGGATCCGCGCCTGAGCAGCCTGGTGCTGCGTGATTTGCAGGCCCGGCCGATTTGCTCGACCTTGCCCACTTTGGCTCCCGCCACCGAGATGAGTCACTCGGTCGATTTTGTCCAGGCTTTGAAACATGAGGGTTTCACCGTGGGTGGCGTCGAGCCCGGCTCGGGCAGCGGGCACTGGGTTTCGTTGCTGTCATACCCGGTCCGCAACCCCCAGGGCGAAAGAATAGGTCTGCTTCGCATGGTGGTTGACCTGCAAAAACTCAGCGCCGATTTGTTGGTCGGACTGCCCTCGACCGCCTTGACCACGGTGGTAGATCAGCGTGAAGGCATTGCCATGCGATCCGTCGGTGCCGACAAATACATTGGTCAAGCGGCACCCGGCGCAGGCACCGAAGCCGCAAGGCGTCAGCGTGACGGATTTGTATCCGTTCAGGGTATGGACGGCGTTGTGCGCCGCATGGCCTATCAAACCTTGCCGGGCAGCAACTGGCGGGTGGTGGCGGGCCTGCCCGAGGCCGAGGTCTTGATTGAATTTCATGCTGCCTTGCAGCGGACCATTGTTGCGGGGCTGGCGGTGCTGGTGTTGGCCCTGCTGTTGGCTTGGCGTTTGGGGCTGCGGGTGGCCGGGCCGATAGACCTTTTGGCCGACACCGCGCGGCGCGTCGCGGCCGGCGATCAGGAGGCGCGCGCTGACCTGGCCGGCAGCGCCGATGTGCGCCAGGTGGCCGCGCAATTCAACCTGATGCTGGATGCCTTCAAGCGCGAAACCCAGGTCCGCGAGCGCGCCTTCGCCGATCTGCAGCAAAGCGAGGCGCGTTTTCGGGCCTTGATCGAGTTGTCTTCCGATTGGTACTGGGAGCAAGACGAGAATTTCCGCTTCACCACCATGACCGGCCTGAATGGCGCCGCGCTCAACAGCTCGCGCCAGTCCCGCCTAGGGAAAACTCGCTGGGACCTGCCTTGGGTGGATATGGAGGAGCAGGTTTGGCAGGAGCATCGGGCGCTGCTGGAGCGCCATGAGCGCTTCGATGAGTTTCAGATGAGCCGGATCGAGGCCAACGGGCAACTCGCGGTCTACCTCAGCTCAGGTCTGCCCCGCTTCGATGCCGAGGGCAAATTCCTCGGCTACCACGGCGTGGCCCGCGACGTCACCGCTGCCCGCAGCGCTGCCGCTCTGTTGAGCGCCACGGTCGATCGCTATCAGCAGGTTTTGGCCAATGTCTATTACGGCATCTTGCTGGTCAATAACGACGGCACGGTCGATTACGCCAACCAGACCTTTTGCGATATGTTCGGCTTGAACCGCCTAGCGGCCGAATTGATCGGTATGGACAACGAGATGATGATGAAGACCGCCAACCTCAGCTTGGCCAACCCCGCAGCGGGCCTGGCCCGAGTGGCTGAATTGCTGAGTCAGGGCATCGCGGTGCACGATGAAGAAGTTGCCTGCACCCATCAACGTACGCTCTTGCGCGACTTTGTGCCCTTGATGATCAATGGCGAGCCGCGCGGGCGCTTGTGGGTGTTCCGTGACATCACTCAGCGGCAAAAAACCGCCCTTGCCCTGCAGCTCAACGAGAGCCGGCTGCGCATGGCCGAAGAGCTGGCCGGTATCGGCAGCTGGGTTTGGCCGGTGGCCAGGGGCGAGCCGGTGTGGTCCGATCAGATGTTCAATATTTATGGCCGCAAGCGGGCCGACGGTGTGCCCGCTTCCGGCGCTTGGAAAGAGTCCGTCCACCCGGACGACCATGAGCGTCTAGCGCTCGCCATTCAAAGTGCCCGGTCTTCGGCCCAGCAGTTCAGCATCGAGTACCGCATCCATAGCCTGGATGGGGGCGAGCTGCGACACATCTCCTCCAAAGTGGTCTCGGTCGCTGACGCCCAGGGTCAGGTCTTGCATGTGTGGGGGGTTGATCAAGACGTCACGGCGCAAAAGCTGGCGCAGCAAGTGTTGCAAACCTCCTTGAATGAAAAAGTTGCCCTTCTCAACGAGGTTCACCACCGGGTCAAGAACAACCTGCAGGTGATCACCAGCTTGCTGAGGCTGGAGGCCAGGCGCAGTGCCGAGCCGGGGGTCAAGACCGTGTTGGATGAAATGCAGGCGCGCATCCGCTCGATGTCCTTGCTGCATGAGTCGCTCTACCGCAGCGGTATTTTTGCGGCGGTCGATCTGGCTAAGTATCTACGCCAGCTGACCGGCGAGGCCTTCCGGGCACAGGCTCCGGATGGCGGCATGCTGCGCCTGGTGCTGGATTTGAGTCCGCTGCGAATGAATATGGACCAAGCCATGCCTTGCGGCCTGTTGGTGAACGAGCTGATCTCCAATTGTTTGAAGCATGGCTTTCCACCCGGCAGTCAGGGCGAGGTCCGCGTCTCCTTGCAGCCGTTGGCCGATACCGACTACTGGCGTTTGCAAGTCAGCGACACCGGGCTCGGTCTGCCGGCTGATTTTGAAGTTAGGCGAAAAACATCCTTGGGTCTGCAACTCGCCAGCGATCTGGCCCGTCAGCTCGGCGGCGAGCTGGAAATCGGCCCCGGCCCCGGGGCCAGCCTGGGTGTGAGCTTCAAGGTGCAGCAGGTGGCTCAAGAGAAATGAGCTAAGCCGTGAGCGAGGCGTGCAGCGCCAAGCTCTTGGCCGTGGTTCGCCATCTGATCCACGGGCGGGGCGGCCTTTGTGTTGAGCTTCTGAGCCAATCCTGGCCTTTGGCGCCATGAAAAAGGGGCCCGTAGGCCCCTGAAAAGACTGGCACTGAGCTGATCATTTGTCGGATCAGGCGGGCCGGCGGCGACGAGCGACAAAACCAACGGCTGCCAAGCCTGCCACCATCAAGGCATAGGTTTGCGGCTCCGGCACCGGAGCGGCCACGATGGTGATGGTGACATCGTCAACCTTGAGGCCAGCCACGCCAGCCAGACCGGAGGTCGCGAAATTCAGGCTGTAGTCGCCTGCAGCCAGCTTGTTCAGAGGGGCCATCGAGAACGCCTTGCCATTGTTGGCGCCCGGGTTTGCAATCAAAAAGCCTAAGCCCGTGGACGACAGATTCCAACTCTGGTTTTGCGGGCCGGTCAGCGACACCGTGCTGGTGTTGCCGAGCGCCTTGTAGTTGAAGGACACATCAAGCGAGGCCAGCGCGCCGACAGTGAACGAGTAGCTTGAAGAAGTCGCGCCCAAGGCGGACAGCCACATGTAGTCATCAGGGCCAAACGCATTGAAGTACCCGCCGGTGAAGGATGAGCCGCCATTGAAGTTCTCGCTATAGACGGTCGTGCCGACTACCGGCGTGGTCTTCGCCACGGTCGCGTTGGCGGCGCCGAACGAAGCGGCAAGCAAGGCAGCAAATGCAATCTTCTGGAAGTTCATGGGGCAGTCCCTGAGTTGTTTGTTACGGAGTTTGTGAGGGCCAAGGGTTTCGGCCTGGACTTGATTCTGATCAACTCCTGCGAATCAACCATCCCTGGCTTGCGGGGGGGGGGGGGGGGGGGNGGGGGGGGGTAGTCAAAACGTGCATTGCTGCACAAATGGCGATGAAGCACCTGACACACCTAGTCACGATCCTCATGAACACATCGAAGCGGCAAAACTGCATGCTCAGGACAGTTCACTGAGCTTGACCTGAACGGCTGTGCTGGATTTCCTATGTCTGCGTTGGCGGCGCGGCCGACTGGGGCAAGCCAAAGACACGGTCAAAAGCCCAGGTGAAGGCCAGGGCATAGACGAAGAAGAATACCAACACCCCCAGGTCCGCCACCAGGGCATGGAGCAGCGAGGTGTTCAGCCACCAGGCCATGATGGGGACCAGCCACACGACGAGGCCGCCTTCGAACCCAAGACCATGCGCGAGCCTGCGTTTGAAGGAGCGGCCCTTGATGGACTGCCGGGCTTCCCAGCGCTCGAACCAGCCGTTGAACAGATAGTTCCAAGCCAGAGCCACCGTGGACATCAGAACCGCCAGGCCGAGCGTGGAACTCAAGGCTTGCTCAAACATCAGCGCCAGGGCAGGGCCGACGGCAGCCACGGCGAAAACTTCGTAGAGCAGGGCTTGCACGACGCGGCGAGTTCTTGGGTTCATAAGCGGCCCAGCATAGCGCGCCGGCCTCTGTGCGCCGGCTGTGTGGCCGAACCGCGCGCTTCCGGACCGCCGGTTACGGCGTTGGGGTGCAGGTGATTGTTCCAGTTCTCGCATAAGTGAATTGACGGCTGAGGAGATTCCGTCTGCGGGCGGGCTCCCGCATAGTTCGCTCCTCGCCAAGCCAAAAGGAAATCCTCATGTCGAACGCCGTCACTCTTTTTCACACCTCGACCTGCCCCTACTGCACCCAAGCCGAGCGCTTGCTGGCTCGCCACGGTGTGACCGATGCGGTCAAGCTCAATATCGGCCAAAGCGCCGAGCTGCGCGACCAAATGGTGGAACGCACCGGGCGGCGCACCGTGCCGCAAATCTTCATCGGTAGCCAGCATGTGGGCGGCTATGACGATCTGCTTGAGCTGGAGCGTCGAGGGGATTTGGCACCCTTGCTGAAAGCCGCCTAGACAGCAGCAAAACAGCTCAAGCTAACTGAATAAAACACTGGAGCCCGCCATGAGCCGCGCCTATGCAGACATTGCCTTCACCGCTTCGGTCCGTGCCATGCAGTCGCGTATGGGCAGCCGTGCGGCTTATGCAGGGCTCGACCATGCGCCCAAGAGTCCTGTGAGTTTGGGCGGGCAAGAGGCCGCCTTCATCCGCGAGCGCGATGGCTTTTACCAAGCCACCGTGAGCGAGACCGGCTGGCCCTATCTGCAGTTTCGGGGCGGGCCGGCCGGCTTCTTGAAGGTTTTGGACGGCCAGACCTTGGGCTATGCCGACTTCCGCGGCAACCGTCAGTACATCAGCGTCGGCAATCTGCAGGGCAATGAGCGGGTCTCGATCTTCTTGATGGACTACGCCAATCAACGCCGTTTGAAGATTCTCGGCCGGGTGCGCTTGCTCAGTGACCCGGCAGACCCTGAATTCTCGGCAACGCTGGCGCGGCTGGAACTGCCCGGCTACCGGGCGCGGGTCGAGCGCGCGGCCATCATCAGCGTCGAGGCCTTTGATTGGAACTGCCCGCAGCACATCAGCCCCAAATTCTCCGAGGCCGAGATCGACGAAGGCATTGCGCCACTGCGGGCGGAGTTGGCGCGCTTGCGGGCCGAAGTTGCCGAGCTGAAGGTCAAGGTGGCGGGTTCCGTGACAGCCGCAGGCCTCAGTTGATCGCAGGGTTGGCGCGCAGGCGCTCGATCGCCAGATCCAGAAATGCCCGCGCCTTCTTGGAGGCATGGCGGCCTTCGCGGTGCACCAAGTGGATGGGCAGATCCGGCGGCTCGAACTCGCTGAGCACGATCTTGAGCCGGCCCGCGCGCACATGCTCGGCCACTTGATAAGACATCAGCCGCGAGAGCCCAAAGCCCGAGGCCACGGCTGCCACGGCCGAGTCATTGGTGGTGGTCAGCATGCGTGGCTGCAGCTTGATCAGCTTGGGCTCGCCCTTGTCGAACAGCCGCCATTCCGGCGTCGGCGAGACGGCGTTGGCGGACACGATGCTGTGCTGCGTTAGCTCCTCGGGCGTCTGTGGTGTGCCGTGAGCGGCCAGATAGTCGGGCGAGCCACAGATCACCCGCCGCACTCGACCCACACGTACCGCCTGCATGCTGGAGTCGGGCAGCTCGCCCAGACGCACCGCTACGTCCACACCCTCGTCCATCATGTTCACCACCCGGTCCAAGAACCAGCAGGATGCGTTGACCTCGGGGTAGCGTTGCAGGTATTCGGTCACGATGGGGGTAACAAACAGAGCGCCAAACAGCACCGGCGCGGTCAGCGTCAGGCGGCCGCGCGGCGCGCCATGCATGCCGCTGACCGACTCATCCGCCTCGGCCAGATCGGCCAAGACGCGCCGGCAATCCTCGACATAACGCGCGCCCGCATCGGTCACCCGCACGACCCGCGTGGTGCGTGTGAAAAGGCGTACGCCCAGGTGCGCTTCCAGCTCGCTGATCGCCCGCGTGACGGCCGGCGGCGAGATGTTCAGCTTGCGCGCAGCGCCGGCAAAACCGCTGGCATCCACCACGGCCACAAAGACATTGATCAGGTGCAGACGGTCCAATTGTTTCTCCTGGCGTAACGGTGTATTGGTGGCGCAGGTGATTCTAATCAGGAGGCGAATCAAGGACAGTTCAGTCATTCGCTGCAGACGCACAAACTCCGGAACGTGCCGACAGACGAATGACCTCACTTCTCTTCTCAAGGAAACCACCATGTCACGCATCAGCATCCCTTCCGTTGACCAATCCCTCGCCGCTTCCAAGCCATTGCTTGCCGCCGTGCAGCAGCAACTCGGCGTGGTGCCCAATTTGATGAAGCTGGTCGGCCACAGCCCGGCCGCGCTGGAAGGCTATCTGGCGCTGAACGGCGCGCTGGCCAAAGGCAAGCTGAGCGTGCAACTGCGCGAGCGCATCGCCCTGACGGTGGCCGAATTCAATGCTTGCGACTACTGCTTGTCCGCCCATAGCTACCTGGCCACCAACGTCGCCAAGATCAGCGCCGCCGAAGTAGCCGCCGCCCGCGATGGCAAGTCCGACGATGCCCGCACCGCCGCAGCGCTGGCTTTTGCGCGCCGCGTGTCTGAGTCGCGTGGTCAGGTGGCCGACGCCGATCTGGCTGCCTTGCGCGCCGCCGATTTCGATGAAGCCAGCGTGGTCGAGATCGTGCTGAATGTGGCGCTCAATGTGCTGACCAATTACGTCAACAATGTGGCGCACACCGACATTGACTTCCCCGTCGTGAAGGCCAAGTCGGCAGTCTGATATCAAGCTCAGAGCAGGCTTTAGCTTCGGCCGAGTCATGGTGACTCGGCCGAACACTCAAAGAGTTGAGCAGAGGAAACCTCATGAATCTAGAAGCACCCCGTTTGCCGCTGCCGCCATTCACCCGCGAGAGCGCGATTCTGAAAGTACGGCTGGCCGAAGACGCCTGGAACAGCCGCGACCCGCAGCGCGTGTCTATGGCTTACACGCCGGACAGTCGCTGGCGCAACCGCAGCGAGTTTCCGCGCGGCCGTGAGGAAATCCGGCAAATGCTGGAGCGCAAGTGGGCACGCGAGTCTGATTACCGTTTGATCAAAGAGTTATGGGCTTTTGACAGTCACCGCATCGCCGTGCGCTTCGCTTACGAATATCGCGACGAAGCCGGCAATTGCTTCCGCGCCTACGGCAACGAGAACTGGGAATTTGATGAGCTGGGCTATATGGCCGTGAGGCACGCCAGCATCAACGATCTGCCGATCCAGGCCAGCCAGCGCCTGTTCCATTGGCCTCTGGGGCGCCGGCCCGATGAGCATGCGAGCCTGAGTGATTTGGGGCTTTGAGTCTCCACCGATTCTTGGATGCCCCTAGGGTGTGACCGACCAACAGCCCTTAATCAATCCTCAGTGCCGCTGCGCTGACTGGCGTGGCCCTTGGCCCGAAGCTGGTGATATTGGACAGCGTTGCGGTGTGGTGGGCCGTGATCTGCGCGGCGCTCAGGATACCGTTGTCTATGGTCGAGTGCCCATCGGAAATCAAGCTGACGGCATAGCCAAGTCCAAGCGCGCGACGCGTAGTGGTGTCCACGCAGAATTCGCTTTGCAGCCCGCAGATGATCAAGTGCTGAATGCCGCGACTTTGCAACTCGGCCTGCAGGGCCGTATTGTGGAAGGAGTCGGTCGCCGTCTTGGAAATGATGACATCCGTACTGGCGACATTGAGGCCTTTTGCCAAACGCCAACCCTCGCTGCCGTGGTCCAGCGGCCCGCCGCCCTTGGTTTCATGTTGAATCAAGATGACCGGCGCAGCAGCTTCCCGCGCCTTGGCACTGACTTGATTGATACGCTCGATCAGCCCTTGGCTGTCGAAAGCTGCGTACTCACCAAAACACAGCGCGTTTTGAACGTCAATGATGAGCAGGGCTGTATGCATGGAATACCAGGTGAGAGCTGTGAGTTAGACGGCAGCCTGCCTTGCGGCCCGCTGTGTCAAGAATGGAAGAAGGTCTGAGTTTGCAGGCTAGAGCATGGACTCACAGCTTTGCTTGGGCATATTCAAACATGCCTTGCGCAAGGAATTCAACCATCTCGGGGTGGAAGCCATTGTGGAAATCGCGCATGCCTTCGTTCTCGGCATAGAACAGGCTCATGCCGATATAGGCCTCCCTGGACGGTATGTAAAAGCGCGAGGCGATGGAATAGTGCCGGGCGATCAGGGCCTGGATCGTCGGGGCCCTAGCTTCTGAGGAATCAATCAGGGGCGCCAATTCTTTGTACAAATTGGCCCAGTCTGCATGCACTTGCTGCCTATCGACATGCGCCCAGTTGTTGGTTTGCTCAAGTGAAAGGCTTTGTTCCTTGAGCATTGCTGCGCGGCACAGCTCGAGGTATTCGCTTGTAGGTACTTGCATTTCGAGAAATCGTGTCCGGTCAGCAGATTGGATCGGCGATTGTAAGGGTGCCTAAGCGAATGCTAACGATTAAGTCGAGCGGTTTACCTGAGCAAAGGCGGAGTGCCATCACGGACCGCCACATGCGCCTTAAATCATGTGACAGATGGGGCAAGCGGGCGTTCATTCATGGTTTATTCCGCATTTCGGAATAGTGACTTGCTTGCGCCGGGGATTCTATTGGGGGCGTGATAGGAGGACAGTTCAGTCATTCGCTGCACAGCAAGGCAGCGAAGGCAGAAATCGAAACCCGATTGAGCCCCTTTCTTTGTTTCACACCTCATCTTTTGGAGAACCCCATGTCCGCAGCAATCAATCACTCCGTCAAGCTCTACACCTTCCCTTTGTCCGGTCACGCACACCGCGTGCGGCTGGCACTGTCCCTGCTCCATGTGCCGACCGAATTGGTCGAAGTGGATCTGCGCAAAGGCGCGCAAAAGCAGCCCGGCTTTCTGGCGCTGAACCCATTTGGCCAGGTGCCGGTGATTGAAGACCAAGGCACGGTGGTGGCCGACTCCAATGCCATCCTGGTCTACCTGGCTCGCAAATACGGCAATAACGACTGGCTGCCCGCCGACCCGGCCGGCGAGGCTGCCGTGCAGCGCTGGTTGTCGGTGGCGGCTGGCCTGGTGGCCTTCGGCCCCGCAGCGGCTCGCTTGGTGACGGTGTTTGGTGCTGGCTTCAACGCGACGGAAGTGATCAATCGCGCCCATGGCCTGCTGAAGGTGATGGATGCTGAATTGACAGGCCGCGACTTCCTGCTCGGCGCCAAGCCCAGCATCGCCGACATTGCCAACTACAGCTATATCGCCCATGCACCGGAAGGCAATGTCTCGCTCGCCGACTATCCTCATGTACGTGCCTGGTTGGCCCGCATCGAGGCCTTGCCCGGTTTCGTCGGTATGCAAAAGACCGCAGTGGGCCTGGCAGCCTGATCAGTAGAAGATAAGCATCATGTCGACCAACGAATTCATCGCCCCAGCGGGCTCGCCCTGGCATAGCGGCGAGCGCAGCATCCACCAGCGCATGGGCAATGCCGCGCAGCTGGAATCGTTCGGTCGTCGGGTCATCCGCGACTACATGCCCGATCAGCACCGGGACTTTTACAAGCAACTGCCCTTTATGGTGATCGGCGCGCTGGATGCCCAGGGCCAGCCCTGGGCCAGCTTGATCGAGGGCGAGCCTGGTTTCATGCATTCGCCCGAGCCCAAGCGGCTCGATGTGGGGGCGCTGCCGGGCCGGGGTGACCCGGTGCGCGCCGCCTTGCTGGCCGGGGCGCCGATAGGCATGCTCGGCATCGAGCTGCACAGCCGGCGCCGCAACCGCCTCAATGGGCAGGTGCTGGCGGCCGATGCGGGCGGCTTCTCGCTGCAAGTCGGGCATGCTTTTGGCAACTGCCCGCAATACATTCAACACCGCGATTTCTCGTTTGCGCGGCCACCTGCCGACGAGCATCAAGCGCCGCTGGAGCAACTGACGGCGCTCGACGCCGAGGCTCGCGCGCTGATCGCGGCGGCCGACACATTCTTTGTCGCCAGCGCCCATCCCGGCGGCGAGGCCGACCATCCCTTGCCGACGGTGGACGTGTCCCACCGGGGCGGCAAGCCGGGCTTTGTGAAGATTGCAGGTACTGAGGATTTGCTGCGCATTCCCGACTTCGCCGGCAATATGCATTTCAATACCTTCGGCAATCTCATGCTCAATCCGCGCGCCGGCCTGGTCTTCGTCGATTTCAGCAATGGCGATGTGTTGCAACTGGCCGGTGAGGCCCAGATTCAGTTTGAAGGCCCGGAGATCGCCGCCTTCCAGGGCGCCGAGCGGATCTGGACCTTCCGCGTCACGCAGGTGCTGCGCCGGCGCGGCGCGCTGGCCTTGCGCTGGGCACTGCAGCAGTTTTCGCCCAATTCCTTGATGACGGGGTCTTGGGAAGCGGCCGAGGCCAGCCTCGCTGCGGCGGTGCTGAAGCAACAGTGGCGGCCTTTCAAGCTCGTCCGCGTGGTGGATGAAAGCAGCACGGTGCGCAGCTTCTATCTGGAGCCGGCCGATGGCCATGCCTTGCTGCCCTTCCTGGCTGGCCAGCATTTGCCGATTCGCGTCAAGGTGGACGGTGTGTCTTTGATGCGCACCTACACCTTGTCGGCCGCGCCGAGCGACGGCTTTTATCGTCTCAGCGTCAAGCGGGGCGGGCGGGTGTCGGAGTTTTTGCACGATCAGTTCAAGCTTGGCGATTTGATCGAGGCGCGTGCGCCGCAAGGTGACTTCACGGTCGACGCGCTGGAGCGCCGCCCGCTGGTGCTTTTGGCCGGCGGCATTGGCGTCACGCCGATGCTAGCTATGCTGCGCCATGTGGTGTTCGAGGGTCTGCGCAAGCGCAGAGTTAGACCGACCTACTTCTTCTACTCGACCCGCCACATTGCAGAGCGCGGCTTTGATGCCGAACTGGCCGAGTTGGTGCAGCGCGCCAAGGGTGCGGTGCGGGTGTTGCGGGTGACGGATGCGCCGGAGGAGGGCGCTGTCGCGGGGCGCGACTTCGATGTGCTGGGCCGCATCGACATGGCGCTGCTCAAAGCCCAGCTGCCCTTTGATGACCATGACTTCTTCCTCTGCGGGCCGCCGCCCTTTATGCAGGCCCTGTATGACGGGCTGCGTGATTTGCGCGTCAGCGATGAGCGCATTCATGCCGAGGCTTTTGGCCCGGCGGCTATGCAACGGCGCCAAGATGTGACTGTCGCAGTGCCGGAACTGGCACCAGTGGCCAGCAGCGATGTGGCGGTGCAGTTCGCCGAGTCCAGCAAGGAGGCGCGCTGGACGCCCGCCAGCGGCAGCTTGCTGGAGCTGGCTGAGGCGCGCGGCCTGAGCCCCGAGTTCTCATGCCGGGGTGGGTCTTGCGGCAGTTGCCGCACCCAGGTGCTGGAGGGCGAGGTGACTTATCTGTCGCCCCCGGCCTTCAAGGCCGCGCCCGGCGAGGCCTTGATTTGCTGCGCGATGCCGGCGGCACCGCGTGATCAAGGTCAGGGCAAGGTGGTACCAATCAAGCTGGTGTTGAAGCTCTAAGGTCAGCCTGCGGCAAGTTTTCTCGCGCCACCCGGCGCAGCAGCGCAGAAAGCGCCACCGCCGCGATGGTCAGGCCGACGATCAGCGCAATCCAGAAGCCGCTTGCCCCCATCGCCTGCTTGGGCGCCCAAGGCAGCCAAGCCGGTGCCAGCCCCAGCACGCAACCCAAGGGCAGCGCAAAACCCCAGAACGCGGTCAGGTGAATCACCATCGGCGCGCGCGTGACCTTGTAGCCGCGAATCGCACAGCTGGTGGCGACTTGAGTCGCGTCCGAGAGTTGAAAGATCGCTGCAAAGATCAGCAAATGCGCGGCCAGCGCGGCCACGGCCGCGTCGCCGGTGTAGGCCGCGGCAATCTGCTGGCTGCACAAGGCCATGAAGGCCGCCGAAGCGCAGGCCAGCGTCAGGGCCGTGCCCACGCCTACCCAGGACCGAAAGCGCGCCTGATACGCATCCCCTGCACCCAAAGACTGGCCCACGCGCGTCAGCAGTGCGATGCCCAGACTCAGCGGCAACATGAACATCAGCGAGGCAAAGTTGAGCGCAATTTGATGGGCGGCCACTTGGGTGGTGCCGAACTTGGCCACCAGCAAGGCAATCAGGCTGAAGGCGCTGCTCTCGGCAAAATAGGTCACGCCTATCGGCAGGCCTAACTTGAGCAGGCTGCGGATCTCGGGCCAGTGCGGGGCCTCCCAATGCGAGAACGGCCAGGTGCTGCGGTAGGCCGAGCTGCGGCGCATCCACCACAGCAGGCCGCCCAGGTTGAACCACACACACAACATCGTGGACCAGGCGCAGCCCAGGCCGCCCAGCTTGGGCAACCCCCAGTGACCGTAAATAAGCAGCCAGTTGAGCAGCACATTCAGCCCTAAGGCGGCGAGCGCGATCATCATCAGCGGCTTGGTCTGGTTCAGGCTGGCGCTATAGCCGTAGAGCACCCGGTAGCAGGCAAAGGCGGGCAGCGCCAGGCTGGTGACGTGGACGAAGCTTTTGGCCAACTCGCGCACCAGCGGGTCCAACTCCAGCAGGTCAAACACAAGGCTGGACAGGTTGATCACGAGGATCGCCAGCAGGCCCAGGCCCAAGGCCTTCCACAAGGCCTGGCGCACCACATGCGGCACCTTGTGAAACTCCTCGGCCCCGACATGATGGGACACGATGGGGCTGACCGACATCATCACGCCCATCAAGGTGATGATGACCATGCTCCAGATCGAGGCCCCCAGCGAAACGCCTGCCAGATCTTGCGCGGAGGCATTGCCGGCCATCGCCACATCGGCGACCGACATGCCTACCGTGGCCAACTGGCCAATCAAAATCGGCCAAGCCAGTTGCCAAAGTGCGGACACTTCGGCCCGGATCTGAGCGCGAGAAGGCTTGGAGTGGGGGTGCGGGTTCAAATGATTCATCGAATAAGGTCGGCAGCGGCCAAGGTTGGCCGCAGTCTTGGCGCGGCTGCGCCGACCGCGATTGTCGGAGCGATTTGCTCCTTGGCCGCAAGCGAGTAGCTGTTTCTCCGCAACAAGCAGTTTCTCGCCGTGCTCATCGAGCCGCGTGGCTAGCGCCGAGCACTGAATAGCCGCCCGGCCAGCCTTCAGAACTCGATCACCAGTTTGCCGAAGTGAGCGGCCGAGCGCAGTCGCTCGTAGGCCTCGGGCACTTGCTCAAAGGCGAAGCCTTGATCGATCACGGGATGCAACTGCTTCTCCGCCATGAAGCGATTCAAACGCTCGAACTGCTCCACCGAGCCCACGCAGATGCCGTTGATGCTGGCGTTCTTGAACTGCAGTGGCAGGATATTGGGCTGCGAGGCGAAGCCGGTCAACACACCGATCTGGGCGATCTGACCGCCGGGCGCAATCGCGTTGATCGAACGGTCATAGGTGTCGGGGCCGCCCAGTTCCAGAATATGGTCGACCCCGCGCCCATCGGTCAAGTCCAGCGTGACGCGGTCCCAGTCGGGTGTGTGCCGGTAGTTGATGGTGTGCCAGGCGCCGAGCGCGCGGGCGCGGGCCAGCTTCTCGTCGCTGGAGGAGGTCACGATCACCCGCGCACCCGCCGCGCTGGCCAGTTGCAGCCCGAACAGCGCCACGCCACCTGTGCCTTGCACCAGCACGGTGTCGCCGGCCTTTATGCGGCCGCGTTCGAACAAGGCATGCCAGGCGGTCAGGCCCGCGCAGGGCAGGGTGGCCGCCTCGGCCAGGCTCAGGTGCTCAGGCACTGCCACCAAGGCGGAGGCTTCGATCACCAGTCGCTCGCGCAAGATGCCGTCGGTCTGCCCGCCGCCCAGGGCGCGGCCCAGGTAGGTAGCCGAGAAGCGGCCCCCGGTCCATTCGGGAAAGAAGTTAGGGCTGACCCGGTCGCCCGGCTTCCAATGACTGACGCCGGCGCCGACGGCCTCGACGATGCCCGCGCCGTCCGATAGCGGCACCAGCGACTTGCCCTCACTGGCGGGCTCTTGCAGTGTCAACAGATCGCGGTAGTTGAGGCTCGCCGCGCCCATGCGCAGCAGCACCTGACCGGGGCCGACTTCGGTGTGTGCCTCAAAGCCGCTGCTCAATATGCGGCTCGCGCCTTGGGGCCGCAGGCGATAGCTGCGGTCTGCCTTGGCGGGCTGCGCCTGGGTGCTTAAGGGCAAGCGGTGGGGGTTTGCGTTCATGAGGGATTGATTCGATAAGTTGTGTACAAGTCTGTATGTTATTTCGATGAAGCGAGGCCTGTCAATCAATTGTTTATTGATCTGTACAATAATCGAATGAGCACCGAAGCCCCAAAAATCAAGCGCTCCGCCGGCCGCCCCCGTGCCTTTGATCGTCAGCTGGCCTTGGAGATCGCCCTCGATCTGTTCTGGCGTCGCGGTTTCGAGGGCACCTCGACCACCGAGCTGACGGCGGCCATGAGCATCTCCCAGCCCAGCTTGTATGCGGCCTTTGGCTCCAAAGAGGGGCTGTACCGCGAGGCGCTGGACTTGTATGTGCTGCGCTACGGCGCGCGCGTTCAGCAGTTGCTGGATGCCAAGGCGGCGGCCAAAGAAACCTTGGCCGCGCTGCTGGCTCATTTCGCCCAGCAATACACCGACCCCGGCCATGCGCCGGGCTGCATGATTGCCGGTGGCGCTTTGCAAGGCGGGCCGGCCAGTGGCGAGTTGTTGGCGCAGATGGTGATGCTGCGGCAGGCCGCGCAAGCAGGCATCCGGCTGCGCCTGGAGCGTGCGCTCAGCGAGGGCGAACTGCCCAAACGTACGGACGCCGCCGGTCTGGCGGGCTACTTTGCCATGGTGATCCAAGGCATGGCGGTGCAAGCCCATGACGGCGCCACGATGGCCACGCTGAAGCGGCAGGCCAAGCTCGCCATGGCGGCCTGGCCTGAGGCGATGCCTGAGTAAGAGTGGGCCGGTCGGCACTGTTTCAATTTCTGGAATGCTGTCTTGGACCTGGCGGTGATTCTCCAAACAAGCCCTTTCGCGCACAGTTCAGTCACTCGCTCCAGACCGGAGCGATATGAAGAAAGTGCAGTGAAGGAGACCTCCTAAGGCCCCTCGATCTGCGCGACCGACTGTTAGCCATGCTCATTGATTGATGAGCGCATTTGGAGTTCGCTATGAAAGCTGTTTTTGCCCGCCGCACCTTGCTGGCCGCCATGATCTCGACGCTCGCCGCCTTGGCCGTCATGCCCAATCTCGCCCATGCTTACGACGAAACGTCGACCAGCGCCTTGAACGTCGACGCCCATAACGTGGCAGTCAAGGGGCATGACGTGGTGGCCTACTTCACCGCCGGCAGCCCGACCGCCGGCAAGGCCGAGTTCACGGCCAAGCATGAGGGCGCTGTTTACCACTTCAGCAGCGCTGCCAACCGTGACACCTTCAAGGCCAATCCGACCAAGTACGCACCTCAGTTTGGAGGCTTTTGCGCCATGGGCGTGGCGCTGGACAAAAAGCTCGATGGCGATCCGAGCGCTTGGAAAATCGTTGACGACAAGCTCTATCTGAATGTCAACAAAGACGTGCAGAAAAAGTGGGTGGAAGACATTCCCGGCAATCTCGCCAAGGCCGGCAGCGCGTGGCCGCTGATCAAGTCCAAGGCGCCTAAGGATTTGTGAGCCCCGGCCGGCTTCAACTTGAAGACAAGGATGTTGCAATGAGTCGCTATCGAAACACAGTGAGTGTGGCGCTGGCTTGTGCCCTGGCCCTGGGCGCGGTGCAAGCGGCCCAGGCGGCAGACGCCAGCAAAGAGAAATGCTTTGGCGTTGCCAAGGCAGGTCAGAACGACTGCGCCAACTTGGCCGGCACTCATTCCTGTGCTGGTCAATCCAAGCTCGACGGCGATGCCGGCGAATGGAAACTGGTGCCCAAGGGGGAATGCAAGCCCATGGGCGGCTTCTCGCTGGCCGAGGCGAAGGTCAAGTTCGCGGCCAAGAAGGGCTGAAACGGTGTCGGCGTAGTGCTCGGCTCTCCTATCCCTGTGCTGCCCAGGCAGCCCACGCCGATAGGCAATACATGAGCCAATGCACCGGCCAAGGAGTCGGCCAAGGCCCGCAAGGTGTCGAAGCGCTTGCGGGCCTCGGAGCGTTTTTTTGACGCAATTCGGCTCAAGTCGGGCGGCGTCAATACCTCGCAGTCGAGTTGGTAGTCGCCGTCCGCGCGCGTCTGGGCGCCCATTTCGCGCCACAAGGCGTCGTAGTCGGCGAATATCTTGCCCTTGCAGGCGGCTCTGTGGTTGGCCAGGTTGGCATTGCTGACCAGCAAGAGCTTTCGGCAGCCATGCGCATGGCCTAAGTCAGACAGCAGGCGAACCATCAGGTTGACCGGACGCAGCCCATGCAAGTCGCGGGTCGCAGCGCGTATCAAGTCCAAGGCCGCCTTACCCTGCGGCCCTTGCATGCAGCCGATGGCCAGGTTCATCTGCGCGCCTTCGCCAAAGAAAGTGAAGGCGCTCGAATAAATCAGATCGCTGCCCTGCACAAGGCGCAGTACCAATTCGCCCTCGCGTTCGAGCGGGGCATTCGCCGTGATCTCAATGCCGTAGCGCAAGCCGCTCTTGCCCTCGACCTGGCCCAACAGTACCGGTGCTTGCGAGGCGCGCAGCATCAAGCCACCCCAGCCTTGCCGGGCGATGAAACGGTAGTGCGCTTGCAAGACGGCAAGGCGCTGGCGGCAGCTCAGCCGATTGCTCAGATAGGGGCGGTAGATCTTCACCAGCAAGCGCGGATTGAGCTTGACCAAGGCGTGGCCCAAAGGGTCGGCGTTGAGCCAATGCAGCCAGCGGTAGCTGGCTTTGCGGTTCAGGAAGGCACGGAGTTGCAGTTTGATGATCTCGCGCCACTGAGCAAGGCCGCTGGTCTCGTTCAGGCCGAAGTGCAGGGTGATCATCTGGGTCATGCTGGATTGAATAACGGTCAGGCCAAGCGGCAGATCAAGCGCTCGACAGGGGGCGGGAGCACCTGCATGGTGACCCCGCCGCCGGACGAGTCGTGCTGCTCGGCGCTGGGCTTAGAACTTGTAGCTGGCGCCGATCGAGAACATATTGACGGCCGCCTTGTCGCCCGCCTTGTTGTACTTGGCGCTGATGTGGTCGACATCGGCCGTCAAGCTAACTTGCTTGCTGAACGCATAGCTGAGGCCGGCGCCGAACAGTGGCGCGATGCTGTTCTTGCTCTCGCTGGCGCCGCTCTTGTAGTTGGCGGTACCGTGGGTGTAGGCTGCACCGAGTTTGCCCTTGAGCGTGAAGTCGCCGAAATTGAGTGGCAACACGCCGACGACACCCAGGCCGCCCATCTTGACGCTGCCTTGTGCGTCCTTGCCGCCGAGCTTGAGCGTGCCTTCGCCCCTGCCGGTGCCGAAGGCCAAGGCCTCAACACCCCATTGTTCGTACATCAAGCCGCCGTAGACCTTGCCGCCGAAATTGGCAGTTTTGTCGCACTTCTGGCCGGCGCTGCAGCTGATGTCGTATTTGCTGTAAAGGCCAATATTGGCGCCGACATAGGCTTCCGGCTGGGACTGTGGGCCCGCTGCGCTGGCGCTGCTGGCTGCTGCCAGGCCCAGGGCCGCGACCAGTGTCGAGACCAAAGTGGACATGGAACGGGAAAACATAACTTGCTTCTTGAACATCAGAAAAACTCCTAGGTTTGTGCCGCATCCCGGGCCTGCGCAGCAAGGCTGTTTGTGCTGCCTTGCTGCGTATTCGGGAGGCGACGGAAGGCAGTGTTTCCTTGATTGCGCCCCAGAGCCAGCGCCTTGATGGATGTCCACTGTGCCGCGCTGATCGGTACTGAAACTCGCTACCCGGCGGGCCGGTTTGCCGAGCTGTCGATAATCCGCCACTGTGTTGTTGTCCACCGCCACAGCCGCCCAAGTTCACCGACCCCTTTCAACGCTCGAGGAATCGGATAACAAAGTTTCAAAACTCTGCTCCTGTGTTGTTGCTCGAAAGAGCGGTCAATGCGCCCCTTGCATAGTTTCAAAATTTTGACCGGGCGACCGATGTCGTTGAGCGGAAACGTAAAACATAGTCTCAAAAGCCGTTGTCACTGCTCATGATTCCGTCCTTGGACTTCATCCGCTTTTGTAGACAAATCTCAGCTTCCAGTTTGAAGCTGTTCAAACGCCTTAGGGCTCAGCTGGCCGATGTGGCTGTGCCGGCGTTTGGAGTTGTAAAAGCCCTCGATGTAATCAAACACATCTGACTTGGCTTCACT
>NZ_JAJIRQ010000006.1 GCF_025717605.1 Paucibacter sp. TC2R-5
GAGGTGGGCGAGTTTGCGGAGCGGGTTATGCAGCGGTCTCGACACCTATCCAAGTCCGAAAAAAAGCTTAACTTGCGAGACGAAATTGTCTGACAGTCGCTTCGTAAGCCTGTGACGTCACTTTCGCAACTTGCCCCCATGAGAGTTCACCGTCTCTCAGTTCAAGCGCACCGGTAGCTAAGGATTTGCGCAATAACTCATCCTTGACCAAGGATCGCATTGCGTCTGCAAGTTCATTCACATCTGCTGGATTGATAAGAAGACCGTTAACCCCGGCTCGAACCAACTCCGGAATAGAACCTACCCGCGTTGCAATGACTGGTCGCCCGTACCCAAGTGCCATGGCAGCCACGCCACTTTGAGTGCCATCCAGATACGGTAGAACAGCCGCTGTCGTGTGAGCGAAGATAACTCTAACTTCCTCTTCGCTGATGTATCTATTCATAACCCGGAACGCTTCCGGAACCTCATTGATTGCTGGCATATTGGGCACAAGATCCGAGCCCCGGCCAGCAATAACTCCAACGACAGACAAGCCCTCTAGCCTCAACAATTTAATCGCCTCGACAAAGTACTTGAGGCCCTTATACGCGTGAATGCGGCCAAAAAAAAGAAAACAACTTTCTACTGGAGACTCCTCAGACACACCAAGGCTATCACTGGACCCAAGTGGACCATGGTGAATTGAATGAACCCTCCCGCGCAATCGCGGCAAGATCTTTTCCACCTGAGACACCATATTAGCGCCATGAGCGAAAGCCGAATCGATACGCCTTCGAGCCAGCAAACGGTACAAGCGATACCTAGAAAATCTCATGGCCTTTGAGTCGTGCCCGCTGTGATTTTCAGGATCATGTATCGTCATTGCGATCGGATACCTCTTCATCAATGGCATCAACAACATCAACTCATCACGCAAGTTTTCTTGCAAATGAATAATTTCTGGTGAAAATGCTGAAATCTCTCTCCAAATCTTTCTAGCATTTCCAATAACATCAAGAAAATTTCGAGGATGACTGATCTTAACAATTCTCAGCTTTTCAGCAAGAAAATCGCTATCCAGCCGCGATCCAAGTTCGTTTTCCGCGTTATCAGCATTAAGTATAAGCAACACTTCATTCGATGTGGCCAAAGCAGCCGCAAGGTGAGCAGAATATTCCGCAAAATGCAATGCTATGAAAACAACTCGCAAAGTTCACCTCATCCAAATTTAACTATATTCAATCTGGCAGACCGCACAGATTCTTCATCACGTTTGGCACCTCTGTCTGCAACATAAACAAACATCGCCATAAAGGCAAAAAATTCACCCCCCAAAACCGAGTTCGGCTGCAAAGGCACTTCCACCATGGAGCGAACTAGAAAAGCAGAAACAAACAGGATCGAACCACCTCGCGTGATTGCCTTCGCCCGCCACGCATAGACCACCAGCAAGTACAAAAAAGCGCCATATGAAATCAAGCCCAAAAATCCAGAACGGCTAAACACCTGCAAAAACTGATTGTGGGCGTGGGACGCCCCAGTCAGCCCGGTACGCAGGCGCGTTTCAGCACTCCAGAAATTACCGCCCTGACCGTAAATCGGGCTTTCAAGGCCCGATTTGATTGCCAAACTCCAGATGTCAGTACGCCCTGTCGCAGTGGACAAAGAATCAAGGGCTTGGGCATTGAGCTTCCTGCTGACGCGGCCGAAGATTGAAGGATCAGCGACAGACATCCAAGTCACACCCACAAACACCAGCACCATCGCTACAAAGGCAACAATAACCAATAATTGTCCTTTATTCCCACCACGTTGATCGCGTAGCTGCATTTGCAAATGCCATCGATATACCCACAACCCGACGGCGCCTAACACCCCAACCACCAAAGCGGCTTTTGATTGACTCATAACCAGTGCAGTAAGCGCAGAAATGAGCAGGACGACACGCCAGATCTTTCTCTTCGAAGGCTCGCAAACCTCCAGCAGGAAGAGAGCCATCGCGGCAGCCCCAAGAGTATTGGCACTCGCCGTCAGCCCCCAGAGTCGATGGGTAAACCCGGGGATGAGTCCAGCATAACCTGGCTGCAAAGCCAAGGTTGGCGCAAAAACTGCAGCAAGCAAACTACCGCAAACCAAAACTATCAGTGTGTTCCTGATCGCTAAGATTGGATCAACCTCCGAGAATCTAAGCCACAAAAACAAAGCCAAAAATATGAAGAATGGATACAACAATGAAACATGAAAATAGTGATCTGGCGCAAATACAAAAGGCACCAGGCTAAACATCACATAAAATACCAGAAAAGCAAATGAAAGATCATTTGGCGGCTTCTTCCCGGCGATTCCAAATCTGTCAAATGGCAAGTTCCGCCACCAAGGCTGCGTAAACCATGCCGCAATCATCGTCATAGCAATACCAATAGCCATGACTAGCAGTATCTTCCCGCCAATAAAGCCCGACATGTCGCCTTCGCCACTAATTGCGAGAGCTTGATCTACTAATCGAAGTGTTCGCCCTGACAACCCGACAGTTACAACGCTAGCCAAAACGATCGAGTACATCAGTAACTGGAACATTCGAGCCGGCCACTGTTTGGCAGCCCGACTGAGCAGCAGCATCGCTGCTATCACACCGAGTGAAAGCAAAAATGCTAAAGCAAAATACATTCCCAATATCATTATTGCCTCCGAGTCAACTCAAATGAGCGCCGTCGTCTATACCCAACCATTTCAACAACCTCCGCCCAGCACCCAGCTTGGCAACAGCCAACAAAGCCTCAGGTGACAGGATAAAACGAGGCAATATTCTCAGAATAAAAACACCAATCATCACAAGTACACAGATCCAAATCATGGTGCCAAACAACGGAGTAAGCACCTCCCCAATAAATTCTGGGAGAGGTAACCCGGCGACAAGCAACAACAACAAAGGACCGCGAAAAGATTGGTAGCAGTCTGTCGGGCTTGCGAGTCCAATTCTCAACGCAGTACTAAGTTGCAGCAAGAGACGAATGACATACCCTGCCGATAAAACCCAGGCTACCGAAACCACTGAGAAATATATGCTGGCAATCAGCAGCATAGGAAGCGAAAGCAAAAGGCACCACGCCTGAGATTTGACCACCGCCCGCTGAAATCCGGATGCCGTCAAGACGGAACTAGTAACCGTACTCAAAGCCAAGGCCACCATGCCGGGACTCAGCGCAACCAGTAGAGGCGCGGCTTCGCTCCACTTTTTTCCAAATAGCAAATCAACCAAAAATCCCGCGTGTGCGACGATGAATCCATAGACCGGGAACACAACCAAACTTACCAGCGCCAACGATGCCAAGAACAAGCGGCGTTGACGTAGCAAATCGTTACTCAATGCTGTTGCAGTAGAAAAGAGCAGCACCTGCAAAGTCTGAACCAACTGCAGGGCAGGCTGCCTGGCAAGCACTGACGCCGCATTGAAATTTCCAAGCTGGGCGGCTCCCATCGTGCTGACAATTGCCCCCGTGGCATTATCAACTCCCCAGTTCAAAACATTTATGCCTAGAACATCACGCCCCATAGGGCCCGCGATGCAGGGCTTCATTGGATTCACCAACCGAAACGAGTGCCCAGCATAATAATTCCCTATAAATGCCTGAAGCAATACTTGAACGTACCAGGCCACAAGCAACGACCAAACACCCGCCCCCAACCACGCCAAACCCAAGGCGACAACTGGATAAGAGAACAGATATGCGCCTGTTGTTGCGTACTGCAACTCACGGAAACGTAAGTCCTTGCGTAGCCGTGCGTGCGAAATCGCGTAGAAAGCGATCAGAAGATACGATGGCGTCGAGCAACGAATCACCAGCCCGACTAATTCGTTATTCAAGTACGTAGCGATCGGGTAGGAAGCGCAAAATGCAAACACTGCACAAATTGCGCCGCCCAACAACAACCGCGTAAATACCACTGCAACCTCTTCAGGTTCAAAATTTCCTTGCACAAGAGACCATCCAAACCCTTGGTCAATGAGCAAAGAAAGTATGCCTACCAACAGCAGTGTGTAGCCAAACGTCCCGATAAGATCGGGGCCAAGCTCGCGCATCACAAAAACCTGCGCGGCCAGCTGGCCAACAATCCGAATCATGATGCCAAGATAGTTTGTCTTGACGCCAGCAAAAACCTTGGCCGACAAACTCATGAAAGCTCGAACCCGCGCGAATTTGATGAGCCATGTTCGCTTCCAGAGGAACAAATACTGCCTACCTCGGCGTCATTGGCAACCTCCGCTTCAAGCCTTGTCAAGCCAATCAATTGCTTGCACAAAGCAGTTTCAGCACTGAGATCATCGGAATATCCACAATGAAAATCGATTTGGTGATCACTCGGTGTGATGAGATGTCTTAAATCGGGAAAAATGCAAACATCACATCTACATCCAACAATAGACCACACATCCGTTCCAGCTAGCGCGGTTGGATTGCTGACCATCAATCGCCGGCCAATTTACCGCCAAAAACGCGCGCTCTTGCAGTGGTTTCAAGCGATTTCTTCATGGCCACAATGAAATCTGATTGCTGCTGGAAAGCTATTGCTTCGTCTTTGCCAATGCTTGAGACCCTTACCAGCATCCCGTCTGGAATAATCCCGCGCAATCCATACTTCATTTGCATTAGCTTTTGGTCTTGCCCTGATACCGCCGTGTATTCGCCCACAGTGAACCAAAAGGTTACTGGTTCCACTCGATTTCCTAATTGGGCCACCATTCGGCGTACCGGCAAATCACCTGCAGGCGTTGCCACCACTCCGGTACTCGAGGAAATAATCTGAAAACCTTGCGCTGGATAACAGACATCAGGCCGGTGAGATCTGGTTGCGTCAGACTGGTCACCCCCATAAGCAACCGACAACATTATTCTAGAACCATCTGGGCCAACATACGTACGGCTTAGCGTCTGTGCATACAGCTTCTGCAATAAGGCAGCGACATCGGGCGAAATAATTCCAACTGGTTGATTGGTATCTACCGTCCAGGATCCAATCGTTGCTGGGAAAATCTGCTCCAGATCGAGCTTCTTCTGCTGCTCAGCCAAATGAATTTTGGGCTTCAGTACCGGGCCAAGAACTCCTGCTAAAACAAAAAATATAGCAAGCAATAGTGCATTCCATCGCACGCTGTTCATTTCTGCTTTCCCCGACCGCTGTCAAAGAAAATTCCTAGAATCTTGTCCATAACCAGCATAAAAAGCAAGGCAACCATAAACAGAACCATACCCGCAAAGCCATGGACAAATCCCTGCCCAGCCTCATCACCGAGGTAATATGTCACCAAAACCAAAATCATGACTCGAGAAATATTCGCTACAAATGCTATTGGCACCAAGGCAACAGCAAGTGCTATGTTGCGCGCCGCGGAAGTGTATTTCATCAAATTCATATACAACATGCCCAACGCCTCTAACGTGAACATAGAGTTCAGGCCTGCACAGGCATCCGCTACCAATAGTTGGTACTGTCCAACCGTAAGCATGACACCTGATCGCCCAACTGGATATCCCAAGTAATATAGTATGTTGCTTGCTACGATCGACACGGCCATCTTCAGCGGCGCAGTCACCATAGAGACCAAAGACTCCGGAAGCGGCACCATAAAAATCAAAAAGAACAATGGAAACCAGATTAATCGAAGGCCAGCCCATCCCTTAAAAACCAAAGTTATAGATGCCAACACAAAGATCTGTGCTGTCATCATGAATATCCAGATATCCTGCGACACGCCAACAACAAACATCAAACACGCAAAAAGAGCCATCGCTTGCCCAGCCCAAGGTGCTGGCGTCGAGCAAAGCTCTGCAAGTTGGTGCCTAGCACTGAACAGCAGCCACAAGCTAACGGCAAAAATAATCGGGCCATGCCCCTGCTCATCGGTAGCCCAAACTGTTCTACTCAATTCCAAGTAGGCAGGCACGAACATACTAAGGAATGCCGCAGCAACCAGCAGAAAGGCTGGAATATCTAAGCTTCTCGGAAGGAAACTCGGGTTATCAGGTGTTGANAATAAAGGTCGAATATTAAAATTAATAGTCGTTCAAAACAGCACCCAGAACGCGAACAGATCCACCTGCCACACTAGCAACAAGCTCTTGCAATGCGTCATACTTGTTACTATTCTTGCGAGCCAAAACAATTACCGCACCACATTTAGAAGCAACCATACTTGCGTCCGCCCCTACACACGCTGCGGCTGTATCGACGATGACATGGTCAAACTTATTACAGAGTTCACGCATCAAAAGGCCGAACGCTGGTCGCTCGATCATTTCTAGCGGATTAGGGGGGATTGAACCTCCCGGTAGTACAAATAAGCCAGGAACACCTTCAACAGTTTGTATTACCTGCGCCTCTGACCGCCCGGATAAAATATTAGACAAGCCCGCTGTATTCGATACGCAAAAAACCTCATGCTGGCGAGGACTTCGCAAGTCAGCATCTACCAGCAATGTGCGCCCACCAAGTTGCGCCAAGGACACCGCCAGGTTCGCCGCGAAATACGTCTTTCCGTCCCCATGTTCCGGACTAATCACAGCCAATGCGGTACGTGCTTCACCTGCACCATGCAAGCGCATGGTGACTTGGCTACGAGCCGCACGAATAGCTTCTGCCTGCACTGAGAATGGCTGATTCAATGTCACCAACTCAGGGCTTGAAACCCTCCGTTCAGCATTTGCAAGCGGGTAATGAAACTGCTGCGCAAGTGCATTCAGCACATCATCTTCACTGGCCAAACCTAAAGCGACCGCAGCTTCGCCAAAACGAACACCTTTTTCGCGCTGATAGGCTAAAACTTTCTCGACTTCTTCCGCGCTAAGGCTTCGCGCATCTCGGATGATGTCGCCGATAGATCGATCTTTAAGGCTTTGGGTACCTGCTTGTTTAGACTGTTCTGCGCTCACGTTTGCGGCATCCTCAGATTGATAATCACTCATATTCAGGCGCTCTTGCTCGCGCTCTGCCCGAGCAGACCGCGATGCACGAGACTCGCGTTTGCAGCTCGGCCAAAAAGGCGTTTGGCAGTCGGACGTGGTACGACTCCAATAACGGGCAAGCCGACAGCCAATACAACATCTTCCACGCTGCGAATGCGCCGATCGGCCAGTTCAATGGCCATGGCGAGTCCAACTGCGAGCAGGGTTCCAGCGAATACTGCGACCAACATATTTAGAATAAGTCTGGGCGAGGTCGGTTCTGAAGGAGGGCTTGCTGGCGTCAACACGGACACATTGCTCTGAGTCACTTGGCTTTCCAGACTTGACTGATTCAAACGCTGCAAAATCAGGTCGTATGTCCGCTGCGCACTTTCCACGTCACGCAACATGACAGAACCTTCGTCTCGCACGGCCTTCATTTGAAGAACTTTGGTGCGCTGAGCGTCCAAAGAGGCGCGAAGCTCAGCGACCTTTTGTTGATTAATCGAGTTTGACACGCCAAGGCTGCTAGTAACCTTAGCTGTCTCTTGATCAATACGCTTGCGCAATTCGGCTGCGTTTGCCTTTGCTTCTTGCATTTGTGGATGGTTTACACCGTACTTCGAGTTCAGCTCTTCCATCCGAGCCTCAAGTCGAGCCTGATCCGCCTTCAAACCCGCAATCAAAGGGTTGTTCAAGACTTCCTGCATGCGATCACTCGAACCACCTTTTGCCGCAGACTGTCGGCTGCCTGAATCACTGGCTAGCGCCTGAAGACCGACCAACTGACTCGACAACTCATTCAGCCTCGCATTCTCAACATCTAAGCGCTCGTCAGACGCAATGATGCCTTTTTCTTTCTGAAATTCAGATAATTTGGCCTGGGCTTTCTCAACAGTCTCTCGCGCTTCCTTGGCACGAGTTTCAAAAAAGCTGGAATACTGCTTGGCTGGATCTACGCGCAGCTCAATGTTCGTTTCAAGATAGGCCTGAACAAATGCATTTGCCAAACCTGCTGCAAAACGCGGATCAGGGGCCTTGTACGCAACACTTATCACATTCGATTCCCGCGAAGGCTTTACGTCCAGATTTTTTTGAAACGAGTCGCCCAGCCACTGCTCGATTGAACCCTGTCCGCCGGTTTCTTGCTTCCATTGTTCCCGGACAGTAGGGTTCTCGGCTAGTTTCAAGTTCCGAACAACTTTGTATGCAACTCGGTCACTTGTGATCACATCAATTTGAGTTGCGATCAGACTAGGATTGATACCACTGCCGTACATAGCAGCGCTCAAAGGATCGGGTTTTGCATCCAAAACCACAGAGGCCACCGCAGTGTAATTTTTGGGAAGAAGCAAGCTGATGATAAGTGTCAAGCTTATCAAGGCAACGAATGCAGCGACAGCAATCTTCCAGCGCGCAACGAAAATGGCAATAAATTGTCCGAATGTCATACCGAATCCTTAGAACAAACTCTCTTTGACATACACAACGTCGCCATCTTTCAAACTCTCATCCATCGGGAGTTGAATGATTTCGACCTTGCCTTCGGCGTTCTTGCGGTGCACGCGGATGCCTTTTTCGGTGCCGCGCTGGGTGATACCGCCGCCGGTTGCCAGGCTCTGCATCAAAGTCATGCCGCGCTCAAGACGCATAGGGCCGGGGCGCTGCACTTCGCCGTAGATATAGACCATCGGTGCGCGGTCAACCCAGACCACGTCGCCATGCTGGATGAACACGTCTTGCGCGCCGCCGCCAGCGGCGAAGATGCCAGGTAAATCAATTTCCAAGCGGTAGGGCTGGCCATTTCGCTTGCCGGTGAGGATCAGCGTCTCGGAACCGGCTCCGCTGACTACGCCACCAGCATTGGCAACCAAGTCTGTCAGGCGCATGTCGGCGGTTTCGATCGGGTAACGGCCCGGGCGATTCACTTGGCCAAGCACGCTGGCTTGGTTACCCTTGACCTGCAAGACCACGATGGTGACTTGCGGGTTTTTGATGAAATTACCCTTTTTGAGCCCGTCAGTGATCAGCTGCTCGGCCTGCGTGACACTCAGGCCGCCGACCTTGATGCTACCCAGCAAAGGGAAGGATACGACGTTGTTCTCGGAGACGCGGGTTTCGAGCGTCAAGTCCGGGTTTTGGTAGACCGAGATCCGCATGACGTCGCCGGCACCGAGTCGGTACTCGGCTGAAGCGACCGGGCTTGTTGCTGTAGCGGGGCCTTGTGCAAAGGCTGCAGGTGCCAGAGCCAGCGCTTGCGCGCCAAACAAGGCGCAGGCCAGCAAACTCTGCTTAGATTGCTTCGCCATTGTTTTGATCATGGTGGGTTTCTTCATCTTCATCTTTGCGTTCATTTCAGACCCATGCCTTTGGAGATGGCGCTGGCGTCTAGGCCGCTTGCGGCTGGAGCCGCAGGCGTGGCGGCGGCTGGTGCTTCGCTTGGCGCAGGTGCAGGTGATGGGGCCGGGGTGGCAGTTGCTGCCGCAGCCGATGCGGCGCCATCCTTACCCGGTGCGCCTTCGGCGAACTTGCCAACGTACTCGATCTTGGCTGCGTCGCGCAGGGCCTTGATGTCTTTTTGAACCTGTTCAGACTTGCGCTGGTTGCTCAGGAAGGCTTCGATCGCCGGCTTGGCGCGGGCTTCGTCAACCGGCTGGCTGCGCGAGCCGACCAGGAACAAGACGGTCAGGCCGTTCGGGGTTTGGGTGACCGCGGAGTCGCCGTCTTTCATGCGGGAAATGGCGTCCAGACCGGCCAGTGGCAGTTGCTCGGCGGCGCGCACGGCTTGGTTGCCGTTGAAGCGAATCTCGTTGCTCTTCAAATACTCGGCAAACTCAGCCATGCTCTTGGACGACTGCAGCTTCTCGCGAATGGCCGGGATTTGCTCGGGCGTGGCCTCGATAGCCAGCTCTTGCAGGCTGAAAATACGGCGGTCTTTGAATAGCGCCGGCTTCTCGTTGTAATACTTGCTGATTTCTTCGTTGCTAGGCTTGGAGATGGACTCGCCGATGCGTTCCACATAGGCACGGGCAATGATTTCGCGCTTGGCAGCCTCGATTTGCTGGACCACCTTGGGGTCGCGGTCGATCTTCAGTTCCTGGCCTTTTTGCACGGCCAACTCTTGCTCGATCAGGCGCTCCAGCACTTGCTTGGATGCGGCTTCGGCTTGCTCGGGCTTGAGGCCTTGCTGGCGCTGCAACACAAAATTGATCTGGTGAACGGTGATTTCTTCCTTATTCACCTTGGCCGCCGTTTGCGAGGCCTTGTCGGACTTGGCGCCGCCGCCGCAAGCTGCCAGCAAAAGGGTCACCGACACGGCCGCAACGAGGGCCGATAGGCGCAGGGGGCTGCGCAAAGCCGTGCTCGCGCCCAGGGATTCTTTTTGTTGTTGAGTCGTCTTCAGCTTCATAACTTGTCTACCCTTTTTCCTAGCGTTGCTAAATGCCGGCCCCGGCATCTCTGAACTTTTGCCGCAGTGCAACACGCGGCCACCCCTGAGGGACGTGCGAGTGTAACTTTGGAAAATGACAATTCATCTCAAACTATGTGGCAAAACCCGGTGATATTACCTACGGTTTACCCGATGTTTTGAGCGATCACTGGCTTGATTGCCGAGCGGCCATTTACCCAAAATCGCCTGGACTGCGAATCTCGGACTGAGCCAAGTCAAGCCCAAGGCCGAAGCGCTCAAGGCCTCAACACTTGATCCCTGCATGCAGCGCCACCACGCCAGCGCTGAGGTTGTGCACATCGACATGGCCAAAACCGGCCGTCTTCATCATGGCCTTGAGCTCTTGCTGGCCTGGGTGCATGCGGATGGACTCGGCCAGGTAGCGGTAGCTGTCAGCGTCGCCGGCAATCATCTGACCCAGGCGCGGCAGAATTTTGAATGAATACCAGTCGTAGGGCTTTTGCAGCGGTGCGGCGACCTTGGAAAACTCCAGCACAAGCAGGCGGCCGCCGGGCTTGAGCACCCGGCACATTTCGGCCAGCGCCTGGTCTTTGTGCGTCATATTGCGCAAGCCAAAGGCGACGCTGACGAGATCGAAGCTGGCCGACTTGAAGGGCAACTTTTCGGCATCACACAGGCTGGTGGGCAGCACCAGGCCTTCATCAAGCAAGCGGTTGCGGCCTTGGCGCAGCATCGCTTCGTTGATGTCGGTGTGCACAACCATGCCGCTGTCGCCGACCTTGCGGGCAAAGGCGCGCGACAAATCACCGGTGCCGCCGGCGATGTCAAGCACGCGTTCACCGGCCTTGAGGTTGGCGACCGCCACGGTGTAGGCCTTCCAGGCGCGGTGCATGCCCATGGACATCAGGTCGTTCATCACGTCATAGCGCGAGGCGACAGAGTCGAACACGCCGCGCACGCGGCTGGCTTTTTCGCCTTCGTCAACGGTTTTGTAGCCGAAATGGGTGCTGGTCATGGAGTGGGCGCTTTCGAATTCGGATAGATAGAGAAGATTTTGGCCTCAGTGGCTGGCGCAGGCACTGCCGCCGCCCTTGGCCACCATCGGCTGATCACGGCTGAGGCCTGCTGCGCTCAGGCGGTCTTCATAGTCTTGCCACATGCGGGCCTCATGGGCGCCCAGCTCGTACAAATAGTCCCAGGAGAACAGGCCGCTGTCATGGCCATCCGAGAACTGGGGCTGCACGGCGTAATGGCCGACCGGCGCCAAGGCGGTGATCAGCACCTCGCGCTTGCCAGTTTGCAGCGTTTCTTGGCCGGGGCCATGACCCTTGACCTCGGCCGAAGGGCTATAGACACGCATCAACTCGAAGGGGATCCGAAAGCGCGCACCGTCAGAGAACGCAATTTCCAGCACGCGCGACTGTTGGTGAACGGTGATTTCGGTGGGCGTGGGGGTGGTGGTGCTAAGGCCGGCCATGAGGGTTGTTCCCGCTAAAAAAAACTGCTGCGCAAGGGCAGCAGTTTATCTGGCTGAATAGGCCGGCAAGCTCATAGGACCGCAGGCCGGCGTCAGGCCCTGGGCGGCAAAGCCCTTACTTCGCCTTCTTACTGCGATCGGGCACGACGGTCACTCGGGTGGGCGTGACCGCGTCAGGCGAAATCGGCTTTGGAGGAGAAGTGTCCTTCTTGGGCTTCTTCGCTTCCTTATTGGTTTTTTGCTGACCTTTTGCCATTGCGATCTCCTTGGGTGGCGCTCATCACATCGATATCGCGCCAATGTTGTTAAAGCTGTTTACTGCGGCCCCGAGTTTGCCATGAACTGCAAGGGGGCCGGACGCATGCTCAATAGGCGCCCATATAGTCCTTCTTGCCCACTTCCACGCCGTTATGCCGCAACAAAGCATAGGCGGTGGTGACGTGGAAGAAGAACTGCGGCAGACCGTAATGCAGCAGATAGTCTTGGCCCGTGAAGCGGCGCTCTTTGGGGGTGCCGGGACGGGTGACGATGGCACGGTCGGCGGCGCCATCGAACTTGTCAGCGGGCAAACCTTCGATGAAGGCCAGCGTCGATTGGATGCGAGCCTGCAGATCGGCAAAGCTCTGCTCCTTGTCCTCGGCGCTGGGCACCTCGACACCGGCCAGACGGGCACAGACGCCCTTGGCGAAATCGCAAGCCACCTGCACCTGCTTGGTCAGCGCAAACATATCGGGGAACAGCCGCGCCTGTAGCAAGGCGTTGGCGTCGATATTGCGCGCGCCGGCATGGGCCTCGGCCTTGGCCAGCACGTCGGACAGGCCGCCCAACATCTGCTTGAACACGGGTACGGAGGCTTGAAAAATAGGGTTGCTCATGAATGATCCCGCAGTGGATTGGTTTGGAAAGGCGCCATTCTGGCAGGCCAAGCGAGCTTTGGTTTTGGCAAGTTCAGGGCGGCTTGATCCAGCCACTAAACTGCCGCCATGCAATTTGCCCCCCTCATCAAAGAAATTGGCCGCGGCAGCAAAGGTGCTCGCGATATGGACGCGGCCACGGCCGAGGCGCTGTTTGGCGCCATCCTGGACGGCGCGGTACCCGATATGGAGTTAGGCGCAATTCTGCTGTCGCTGCGCATCAAGGGCGAGTGCGAGGCCGAGTTGGCTGGATTTGAGCGTGCGATGCAGGCGCGCACTGCGCATGTGAACGTGCCCGAAGGCCCGCGCTGCGTGTTGCTCCCCACCTTCAACGGTGCGCGCAAGCAGGCCAATCTGCTGCCATTGGTGGCGCTGCTGCTGGCACGCGAAGGGGTGCCGGTCTTGATCCACGGCCGGCATGATTTCGATAGCCGCGAAAGCCCGTTCGAATTGCTGGCCGCGCTGGGTCTGCCATTGGCCGATTCGGTAGCCGAAGCTTCCGAGCAATTGTTGAGCACCCATCTGGCTTGCCTGCCGCTGGCCGCGCTGAACCCCGGACTGGACGCCTTGATGGCCTTACGCCCTCGGCTGGGCGTACGCAATAGCGGCCACAGCGTGGCCAAGTTGCTGGACGCCGCACCGGGGCACAGCGTGCGAGTGGTCGCCGTCACGCATCCTGAGTACCTGATCAGCATGGGCGAGGCGCTGACGGGGCTGACGGCTGGCGGCGGGCGCGCGCTCTTGATGCGCGCCAGCGAGGGCGAGGCCTACGCGCACCTGCGCCGCAAGGCGCAGCTCTACGGCTATGCCGACGGCCAGCGTTCGGACCTTCATCCAGCCGATACAGACGACATTGATTGGCCGCTCTCAGACGCCTGCGAGGCCCAGGCCAACGCGGCGCTGATCCGCGCGATGCTGGACGGCAGCGAGGCCGTTCCGCCGCGCATCACGGAGCAGGTGCGGGCCTTGGTGCAGTTGGCCAAGACTTAAGGCGCTGGCTCTTCCGGCGCTGCCTGCCCAACTGGCTGGTTGGCGAAAGCCACATGGCCACCGCTGATCGCATCGACCTCGACCACCAAGTCAGGGAAGCGGTGCAAGAACTCCGAGAAGTTGCTACAGCCCAGCGCCTGCTCGTCGAACGAAGGCAGCAGGCGCTTGATGAAGACCTTGAGCGCGCTGCGCGACACATAGTTTTCGCCGTTGCGGTCAACCAGCTGCTTGAGCGCGCGCAGCAAGGCTTGTTTGGCATCCTCCAACGACGGTGAGCCGACGGCCTCCACCGACTCCACCTCGTCAACCGCAGGCGGCACGACGCCTGCCCCCGCTTCCAGCTCCAGCGGCGCGCCTTCAACCGCACTTGGCGCCGACGCGGCCAGCAGGTTTTGATAGAACTTGAACTCGTTGCAGCTGACCGTCCAGAAGCGGTTGCTGTAACCGGCCACGCCGACGCCGGCGATGAAACGGCCGGCTTGCTTGACCTTTTGCGCCAGGCTGATGAAGTCGCTGTCGCTGGAGATCACCACCACATGGGTCAGATGCGGATGGTTATGCACATCGCTGAGCGCATCCAGCGCCATGCGGATGTCGGCGCTGTTCTTCATATTCGAGCCGCGCGGGAACATCTGGATCAAATCGACCCCGGCCTCATTCAAGGCATGGCGGTAGTTGGCAAAAAACTGCCAGTTGCCATAGGCGCGGTTGATGATGATGTCGCCCAAGGACGCGGCATATTCAAGAATGGGCTTGAGGTCGACAAAGACCGGCTGCAGCTTGAGGCGGTTGTCGCGGTAAGCGCTGTCGCCATGGGCGGCATTGGCCAGCACGGCATGGAGATTTTCAAAATCCCAGTAGATCGCCACTTTGGTGGCTTCGGCGCGGGAGCTGGGGAATTGGGACATGTGGGCGATGGAATTCAGGGAAGGCGGGGACGCAGAGCTTACCGCGAGCGGGCCGGGCGAGCGAAGCGGCAGCGCTCTATATACGAAATTTCGAATAAGCAATTTACGAACAAATGGTTTGTATATCTATGAGCGGACTTTAAAGTCCGCCCCCTAGGGTTGCCACCATGGCCGCTCAACAAGGAGATTCATGGACTGGATTGCAGTATTGAGCGGCTTGGGTGTCGGCATCATCGTCGGGATCACCGGCGTGGGCGGCGGCTCCCTGATGACGCCGCTGCTGCTGTCGGTCTTCAAGCTCAGCCCGGCCGTCGCCATCGGCACCGACCTGTGGTTTGCCGCGCTGACCAAGGTATCGGGCTCGGTGGCCCACGCACGCCACGGCCATGTGAAGTGGAAGTTGACCGGCCTCTTGTTGGCCGGCAGCATCCCGGCTTCGATCGCCACCGTCGCCGTCATGCACATGACCGAGATCACCAAGGGCTGGGCCAGCACCCTGACCTTTTCGCTAGGCATCGCCCTGCTGCTGACCGCCGTGGTGGTGGCCTTCAAAAAGTCTTGGCAATTGGTGGGGCTGCGCCTTGAGCGCTACATCCCCGAGTCGCGCAAACCGGCCTTGACGGTGGCTTGCGGCGTGATTTTGGGCGTGTTGGTGTCGCTGTCATCGATCGGTGCCGGTGCCATTGGCGCGACGTTGATCCTGCTGCTCTACCCGCGCCTGGAAGCCCGCTACATCGTCGGCAGCGATATTGCGCACGCCGTTCCCCTGACACTCGTCGCGGGCATTGGCCATGCGACGCTGGGCAATGTAAATTGGGCGCTGTTAGTGCCGCTGCTGCTCGGCTCGATGCCCGGCATCTGGCTGGGCGCGCAGCTGACGCGCCGCCTGCCTGACAACGTCGTGCGCGGCCTGCTTTGCGGCTCGCTGGTTCTTGCTGGCTGGAAAGTCATTCACTGAAACAATGCTCCCACGCTCACTCCGTTCGCTGCCCTCCGAGAGGGCGCAGGCCGCTCTTGGGGCGGCCCGGCGAGCGACCTAACTCCTCTTCGAAGAACTATGTACGCCTACACCGACTTTGACCGCCAATTCGTCCACGCCCGCGCGGCGCAGTACCGTGACCAGCTGGAGCGCCATCTGGCCGGCAACTTGCCGGACGAGGACTTCCGCCCGCTGCGCTTGCAAAACGGCTGGTATGTGCAGCGCCACGCGCCAATGCTGCGCGTGGCCGTGCCTTATGGTGCCTTGAGCAGCGCGCAGCTGCGTCAGCTGGGTGCCATCGCGCGTGAATTCGACCGTGGCTATGGCCACTTCACCACCCGCCAGAATCTGCAATACAACTGGATCCCGCTGGACAAATCGGCCGACGTGATGGACCGCTTGGCCGCAGTCGACATGCACGGCATCCAGACCAGCGGCAACTGCATCCGCAACATCACCAGCGACTGCTTTGCCGGCGTTGCACATGACGAGCTGGTCGACCCGCGCCCTTATGCCGAAGTGTTGCGCCAGTGGAGCACGCTGCACCCCGAGTTCGCCTTCCTGCCGCGCAAGTTCAAGATCGCGATTTCGGGCACGACGGAAGACCGCGCCGCGATTGCCTGGCATGACATCGGCCTGCAATTGCTGAAGAACGCGGCCGGCGAGGTCGGTTTCAAGGTCTTGGTTGGCGGCGGCATGGGCCGCACGCCTATCGTCGGCCAGGTCATCAGCGAATTCCTGCCTTGGCAGCAGATCCTCGTTTTCATCGAGGCCATCGTGCGTGTTTACAACCGCTACGGTCGGCGCGACAACGCCTACAAGGCGCGCATCAAGATCTTGGTCAAGGCCGAGGGCCAGGCCTTCTTCGACGACGTGAACGCCGAGTTCAAGCAGATTCTGGAGCTGGACGCCGGGGGCCAAGAGCACCTGATTCCGCAGGCCGAGCTGGACCGCGTGGCGGCCTGCTTCGTCACGCCGGCCGGTGTGCAGGCAAGTGCCACGACGGACATCTTTGCCGGCGTGGGGGCTGGGACTTACAAACGCTGGCTGGAGCGCAATGTGGCGCGCCACAAGCTGAAAGGCTACCGGGCGGTGACGCTGTCGCTGAAGCGCGCCGGCATCGCCCCCGGCGACGCCACCGACGCGCAGATGGAAGCGGCGGCCGAGCTGGCCGACCGTTACAGCGCGGCCGAGCTGCGCGTCAGCCATGACCAGAACCTGGTGCTGCCCTGGGTGCGCGAGACCGATCTGCCCGCCGTCTTCGAAGCCGCCCGCGCACTGGGCCTGGCAACACCGAATATCGGCCTGCTGACCGACATGATCGCCTGCCCCGGCGGCGACTTCTGCGCCCTGGCCAATGCCCGCTCCATCCCCGTGGCGGCCGCCATCACCGAGCGCTTCGAGGACCTCGACGAGCAGTACGACATCGGCGACATCGACCTGCACATCAGCGGCTGCATCAACAGCTGCGGCCACCACCACAGCGGCCACATCGGCGTGCTCGGCGTCGACAAGGACGGCAAGGAGTGGTACCAGATTTCGCTGGGTGGCTCGGACGGCTCAACGCTGTCGGGCCAATCCGTGCCAGGCCGCGTGATCGGCCCCTCCTTTGCCGCCGACGAAGTAGCCGATGTGATCGAGTCCGTCATCGATACCTACCGCGCCCAGCGCAGCAGCCAAGCCGAGCGCTTTATCGACACCGTGCGCCGCATCGGCCTGGAGCCCTTCAAGGCGCCCGCTAACGCCGTGCGAACCGTGACTGGCGTGCCCAGCTCAGCTCACTGAAAGACCAGAACATCATGAAGTTTATTGATAACCACAATCAGCAGTGGCACCACGTGGTCGGCGAAGACGGCCCTATGCCGCACCCCGATCCAGCGCCAAACATCCTCCTGAGCCTGGAGCAATGGCATGCGGTGCGCGACCATTGGCCGGCCGGTTTGGTGACAGCGGTCGAGTTGAACAACGACTTTGATATCGAAGGCTTGGTCGCCGATCTGCCTCGCCTGACGATGATCGCGCTGAAGTTCCCGAAATGGGTGGACGGCCGCGCCTACAGCCAGGCTAAGCTCTTGCGTTCGCGTTACCGCTTCGCCGGCGAGATCCGCGCCACCGGCGAAGTCTTGGTCGACATGCTGCCGCTGCTGGCCCGCACCGGCTTTGATGCGGTGCACATGCGCGCCGACCAGTCGAAGGCCGCGGCCGAGCGCGCGCTGGGCTTCTTCAAAGGTCATTACCAGGGCGATGTGGACGCCAAGCAGCCCTTGTTTGCACGGGGTGAGGCATGAGCGGCGAGGTCTTTTCGCTACCGGGCGCAGCGACCAGCGCCCCGGCCATCAAGCTCTACGCTCGAGAAACTGCCGGCTTTGCCGAACGCCTGGCCAAGACTGTCGAGCTTTTGCAAGAGGCTTCACTTGATCATGGCAATGGCCTGCTGCAGTCCAGCAGCCTGGGCGCCGAAGACATGGTCATCACCGACCTGATCGCCCGCCACAAACTGCCGATCAGCATCGCCACGCTAGACACCGGCCGCTTGCATGCCGAAACGCTGGCGCTGCTGCCGCAGATCGAGGCGCGCTATGGCCTCAAGATCGCTGTCTACAGCCCGGTCAATGATGCGGTCGTCACTTTCGTGCGTGTGCGCGGCGCCGACGCCATGTATGAGAGCCTGGCGCTGCGCAAGGAATGCTGTGCGATTCGCAAGCTGGAACCGCTAAGCCGCATGCTGGAAGGCCACACCGCCTGGATCACTGGCCTGCGCCGCGAACAGTCCAGCAACCGCGCTGTCGTGCCCTTCAGCGAAACCGACAACAACGGCCGGACCAAGATCAACGCGCTGGCCGACTGGAGCTGGGCCGATGTCTGGCATTACATCGCCACGTTTGACGTGCCCTTCAACGCGCTGCACGACCAGTTCATGCCCAGCATCGGCTGCGCGCCCTGCACGCGGGCGATCTCCGTCGGAGAAGATTTCCGCTCGGGGCGCTGGTGGTGGGAGGACAGTTCGGCCAAAGAGTGCGGACTGCACGCCACTCGCCAAATTTCAGAAGCAGAAAAGACTGGAGCCTCGGCATGAACGCCCCCGTGAACCTGAACCAATTGCTGCCGAATATCGACCACCGCCACCTCGACCACCTGGAAGAAGAAGCCATCTTCATCCTGCGTGAAGTGGCCGCCGCCTTCGAACGCCCGGGTCTGCTGTTCTCCAGCGGCAAGGACTCCTGCGTGGTCTTGCGTCTGGCCGAAAAAGCCTTCAAGACACGACAAGCCGATGGCAGCTACAAAGGCAAGCTGCCCTTCCCGCTGGTGCATGTAGACACCGGCCACAACTTCCCCGAAGTGATCGCCTTCCGCGACCAGTTGGTGGCCGAATCGGGTGACCGCCTGATCGTCGCGCACATGGACGAGTCGATCAAAAAAGGCACGGTACGCCTGGCCTATCCACTGGAGTCGCGCAACGGCCACCAGACCGTCACGCTGCTGGAGGCAATCGAAGAGAACCGCTTTGACGTGCTGATCGGCGGCGCCCGCCGCGACGAAGAAAAGGCGCGCGCCAAGGAGCGTATCTTCAGCCACCGCGACAGCTTCGGCCAATGGCAGCCCAAGGAGCAGCGGCCCGAGCTGTGGAGCTTGTTCAACACGCGGATTCGGCCGGGCGAGCATTTCCGCGCCTTCCCGATCAGCAACTGGACCGAGCTGGATGTGTGGCTCTATCTGGCGCGCGAGAACATCCCGCTGCCCAGCCTGTACTACAAGCATGAGCGCCAGGTGATTCGCCGCAAAGGCTTGCTGGTGCCGCTGACCGAGGTGACGCCGCCGGAAGCCGGCGAAGTGGTCGAGACGGCCACCGTGCGCTTTCGCACCGTCGGCGACATGACCTGCACCTGCCCGGTCGAAAGCAATGCCGCAACCGCCACCGACATCGTCGCCGAGACGCTGACCGTGACCGTCAGCGAGCGCGGCGCCACCCGCATGGACGACAGAACTTCGGAGGCCTCGATGGAGCGCCGCAAGAAGGAAGGATATTTCTGATGACAACCGTGACTGAAAAAATCGTCCACGACAGCGAAGTCGACACCCACCACCGCGCCTTGCGCTTCCTGACCGCCGGTAGCGTTGACGACGGCAAGAGCACGCTGATCGGCCGCCTGCTGTTCGACGGCCAAGCGATCCTGGCCGACCAGCTCGATATGCTGGAAAAGCGCGCCGCCGGACAGCCCCTGGACCTGAGCCTGCTGACCGACGGCCTGGAGGCCGAGCGCGAGCAAGGCATCACCATCGACGTGGCCTACCGCTATTTCGCCACCAAGTCGCGCAAATTCATCATCGCCGACGCGCCCGGCCATGAGCAGTACACGCGCAATATGGTGACCGCCGCCGCCGGATCGGACGCCGCCGTGGTGCTGGTGGACATCACAAAGCTGGACACCAGCGTGGACGCGGTCACACTGCTGCCGCAGACCCGCCGGCATAGCCTGTTAGCGCATCTGCTGCGCGTGCCCAGCATCGTCTTTGCCGTCAACAAGCTCGACGCGCTGGAGCAACCCGGCCCAGCTTTCGCGGCGGTCAGCAAAGCCTTGCGCGCTTTTGCCGAGCAAGCCGGCATTGAAGTCACCGCCATCGTGCCAGTGTCGGCGCTGCGCGGCGACAACGTGACCCAGCCGCTGGACGGCGAATGGGCGACTTGGTACCAAGGCCCCTCGCTGCTGCAAGTGCTGGAAAGCCTGCCCGGTGTGCAGGAAAAAGTCGAAGGTGGGCTGTCGATCCCGGTGCAATATGTGGCGCGTGAACCTGGCGATGCCGGTGATGGCGTTGGCCATCAGCCGCGCACGCTGTGGGGCCGCATCGCCCATGGCCAGGTCAAGGCGGGCGACCAGATCCAGATTTTGCCCAGCGGCCAAACGGCCATCGTCGCCGAAGTGCGGCGCGCCGGCGAGACGGTCGCGCATTGCGTCGCCGGCGAGTCGGCCGGTGTGCTGCTGGACCGCCAACTCGACGTCTCGCGCGGCGACTGGATCGTCACGCCCGGCTCGGCCACGCCGACGCAAAGCTTTGAGGCGACGCTGGCCTGGCTGGACACCGAGCCGGCAGTCGCTGGGCGCAAGTATTGGCTGCGCCATGGCAACCGCTGGGTGCAGGCGCGTATCAGTGCGATTGAGCACCGCCTGGACATCCATACCCTGGCCGAGCAGGAAGCCGCCGAAATCAAGGTCAACGAGATCGGCCATGTGCGCATCGAAACGCAAAGCGCCCTGCCGGTTGAGCCTTATGCCAACAACCGCATCGGCGGCGCGCTGATCGTTGTCGACCCGACCAGCAACCGCACCAGCGGCGCCCTGCTGGTGCGCGCAGCGAGCTGAAGCGATGAGCAAGACCAAAGGCCGAGTCATCTTCGTCAGCGCCGGCCCGGGCGCGGCCGACTTGATCACCGTGCGCGGTGCGCGAGCTTTGGGCGCGGCCGAGGTCGTCTTGTTCGACGCCTTGACCGACCCGGCCCTGCGCGAGCTGGCGCCGAACGCGGTCTGGATCGACGTCGGCAAGCGTGGCTTTTGCCATTCCACCAAGCAAACCGCCATCAACGCGACCCTGGTCAAGCAGGCCTTGAGCCACAGCCTGGTGGTGCGCTTGAAGGGCGGCGACGCCAGCGTGTTTGGCCGCTTGGAAGAAGAGTTATTGGCCTTGGCCGAGGCCGGCATCGCCAGCGAAGTGGTGCCCGGCGTGACCGCCGCGATTGCCGCTGCCGCGCAAACGCAGCGCCCTTTGACACGGCGCGGCACGGGCCGCAGCGTCAGCCTGACGACGGCGATGACACAGTTGGGCGAGTTGCAAGCCGCACGCTCGGCCGACACCGAAGTCTTCTATATGGCCGGACGCCAGCTCGGCCCCTTGGGCCGCAAACTGATTGAGGCCGGTTGGCCGGCAGATACGGCGGTCAGCGTGGTCTCCAAGGCGGGCTGTGTCGATGCCTTGGCCAGTGATCACCGGGTGGATTCGCTCGCAGCGGCCTCGCTGCTGCACAAGGGCCGGCCGACCGTGGTGACCGTTGGCGCTGGCGCCAAAGCGCTGGCTTTGCCACCACCGCAAGCACAGTCCGCGCCAACAAATTCCAGCATCACGCCGGGTCTTGCGACGCATCAAGCCGGCATGAGCACCCCAAGCGATTAAAATCCGCGTTTTGCCGCCGTTCAGCCTCAGAGTGAAATGGCATTGCGCGGCAATTCAGACCAAACAACAACACGAGCTGCACCATCATGACCCACGTCGTCCTCGAATCATGCATCCGCTGCAAGTACACCGACTGCGTCGATGTCTGCCCGGTCGATTGCTTCCGCGAAGGCCAGAACTTTCTGACCATTGATCCCGATGAGTGCATCGACTGCGCCGTCTGCATCCCTGAGTGCCCGGTCAATGCGATCGTGCCGGAGGAAGATGTGCCCGGCAATATGCAGCACATGATCAAGCTGAATGCCGATCTGGCCAAGAAATGGCCCAGCATCACCAAGCGCCACGCCCCGCTGCCGGACGCTGATGACTGGAAGGATCGCACGGGCAAGCTGCCCGAGCTGCTCCGCTAATTTGTAGAACGCCGCCTGGCTCCAAGCTCAGGCCCCAAGAAAAAATGGATGCTCAATTGAACGCAGAGATTGCCACGACGGCCGACACCCACCCAGTGCCCGGACCCGACGCGATTCAGACCGATGCCGTCATCGTCGGCGCCGGTCCGGTCGGACTGTTCCAGGTTTTCGAGCTCGGATTGCTCGAAGTCAAAGCCCACATCATTGACTCGCTCGCCTACCCCGGCGGCCAATGCATCGAGCTGTACCCGGACAAGCCGATCTATGACATCCCGGCCGTGCCCATCTGCACCGGCAAAGAGCTGACTGACAACCTGCTCAAGCAGATCGAGCCCTTTGGCGCGACCTTCCACCTGGGCCAGGAAGTCACCACCGTCTTGAAGCAAGAAGATGGCCGCTTCTTCGTCGAGACCTCCAAGGGCACGCAGTTCCTGACCAAGACCATCTTCATCGCTGGCGGTGTGGGCTCGTTCCAGCCACGCACGCTGAAGGTCGACGGCATTGACAAGTACGAGGGCAACCAGCTCCATTACCGCGTTCGCAACCCGGCGCAGTTCGCCGGCAAGAACCTGGTGATCGTCGGCGGCGGTGACTCGGCACTCGACTGGGCGCTGAACTTCTGCGCCGGCAATGCCGACGGCAGCGCCAACAAGGCCGAGAGCGTGATCCTCTTGCACCGCCGCGACGGCTTCAAGGCCGCGCCCGCCTCGGTCGCCAAGATGCGCGAACTCTGCGACGCCTACGAGATGCAATTCGTGGTCGGCCAGGTGACGGACATCGTCGAGGCTGACGGCGTTCTCACCGACATCAAGGTCACCGGCGGCGACGGCGTCACCCGCGTGATGCCTTGCGAACAGTTGCTGGTGTTCTTCGGCCTTTCTCCGAAGCTGGGCCCGATCGCCGAGTGGGGCCTGGCACTGGAGCGCAAGCAGATCGTGGTCGACACCGAAAAGTTCCAGACCAGCGTGCCGGGCATCTTTGCCGTGGGCGACGTGAATACCTATCCAGGCAAGAAGAAGCTGATTCTGTCGGGCTTCCATGAATGCGCGTTGGCTGCCTTCGGCGCCATGCCTTACATCAGCCCGGACAAGCGGATTCATCTGCAGTACACGACCACCAGCCCGAAGTTGCACAAGGTGCTGGGCGTCGAGTCACCCGTCTTCGACTAAGGGGGAGGCTCGCGAGAAGCCGCCCCAGCGTCGTTGCATCGCCTTGCCGTAGCGCTGCTACTGTCTTCGGCGATGCGCCTAGCTGGAACGGCTTTGAGCAAGCCCTGCGGCCATGTCGCTTCTCTAGATTGGCCCGCGAAATGCGGGCCTTTTTCATGGGCCGATACAATGCGGCCCAAGCAGCGATTGAGGTCGCTGCCTTCGCTAGGGGTGCTGATTCATTGCAATTTGAATCGGCTGAGAAAGTCCCTTTGAACCTGATTGAGGTAATCCTCGCGCAGGGAAGCAAGCATCACGGTCCACGTCCTTCTCTCCTTTTCTCATGACGTGAGAGTCCCGTCGTTTGCCGCCCTGTCATCGCTTGCTGTTCCGATGACAACAACAACTCCAATTTCCAAGAAGTCCTTGCTGGCCGCTGCGGCCGGCCTGATCTGCGGCACTGCCGCGCTGGCGCAAAGCCTGCCCACAGTATCTGTTGCCGGTCGCGCTGCCGACACACCCTCGCAAGTCGGGGGTTTCGGTGAAATTCCGGTCGCCAAGCTGCCCCTGCAGCTCAGCCTGATCAGCAGCGAGCGCCTGCTCGACGCTGGCATTAACGCGCTGTCTGGACTGACCGCGCTGGACGCCAGTGTCGGCGACGCCTATAACGCGGCAGGCTATGTGTCCTACCTGAAGATTCGCGGCTTCGACCTCGACAACCGTTTTAACTACCGCCGCGACGGCTTGCCCATCAATGCGGAAACCGCCTTGGCGCTGGGCAACAAGGCAAGCGTCGAGATTCTCAAGGGCAGCAGCGGCATCCAAGCCGGCACCAGCTCACCCGGCGGCCTGGTCAATATGATCGTCAAACGGCCGACAGCTCAGCCCATGACGGTGCTGGGTTTGTCACTCAGCGAGCGCGGCACGACCGAGGCGAGCTTGGACTGGAGCCAACGCTTCGGCGAGGGCCAAGCCTTCGGCCTGCGAGTCAACGCAGCCGCCGCCGAGCTCAAGCCTCAATTGCGCGACGCCGAGGGCCGCAGCCATTTGCTGGCCATGGCAGGCGACTGGCGCTTGTCGTCTGACACCCTGATCGAGGCCGAGTTCGAGCTGAACAAGCAGAGCCAGCCCAGCCAGCCCGGCATGAGCATGCTGGGCGACAAGCTGCCCAGCGCCAAAGACTTCGATCCGCGCATCAATCTGAACAATCAAAGCTGGACGCAGCCGGTGGTGTTTGACAACAGCCATGCATCGGTGCGCGTCACGCAAAAGCTCAGCGCCGATTGGCGCGCGCAGGCGCACTTGGGCGTGCAGCGCCTGAAGACCGATGACAGGCTGGCCTATGCCTATGGCTGCACCGCAGCGGACGGCAACTATTACGCTGATCGCTACTGCCCCGACGGCAGCTTCGACATGTACGACTTCCGCAGCGAGAACGAGCGCCGCAATAGCGAGGCTCTGGATCTGTCTTTGGCAGGCAAGTTGGCGACGGGCAGCATCACTCACCAAATCAGCACCGGCGTCTTGCTCAGCCGCTTCAACAGCCGCTTTCAAAAGCAGGCCTATAACTGGGCCGGCACCGGCACCATAGACGGCAAGGCCATCACCATCGCCGACCCCAGCCTCACGGACGAGAACACCAACCGCGACGAGCGCAGCACGGAGTTCTATCTGCGCGACGCCCTCCAGCTCAGCGCCGACTGGCAAGCCTGGGCCGGCCTGCGCCATACGCGACTGGAGCGCGACAGCGTGCGCACCGATGGATCGCGCGCCACCGGCTACACGCAGAACATCACCACGCCCTGGCTGGGCCTGAGCTACGCGATCAACAGCCAACTGATGGCCTATACCAGCTGGGGCGAAGGGGTAGAGAGCGAAGTCACACCGAACCGCGAACGTTATGGTGACGCTGCCGGCCGTGCCCTGCCCGCCTTGACCAGCCGCCAGGTAGAAATCGGCCTGAAGGCCGGCAGCAACACCGTCGATTGGTCGCTCAACTGGTTCAACACCAGCCGCCCCAAATGGGCCGATCTGGGCGAATGCTCGGACAGCAAGCCGGGCAGCTGCGTGCGCCGCGCCGATGGCATCGCTCGCCATCAAGGCCTGGAAGCGCAGGCCGACCTGAAATGGGCCGGCGGTGGCCTGCTGGCCAGCGCGATGCAGCTCAAGGCACGCCGCGAAGACAGCGCCGAAGCAAGCCTCAACGGCCTGCGGCCCGAGAACGTGGCCGAGCGTAGCCTGCGCCTGCAAGCACGCCAAGATGTCGCCGCCTTGAGTGGCCTGCAACTGCAAGCCGGACTCGTCTATGAAGGCCCACGCGCGGTGCTTGCAGACAACAGCGTCAGCATCCCTGGCTGGACCCGCCTGGACGCCGGCGCCCGCTTCGAGCAGGCATTGATGGGCCGGCAGTTGCTGGTGTGGCGAGTCGGTGTCGACAATTTGACCGACAAGCGGGCCTGGAAAGAGTCGCCGTTCCAGTTCGGCCATGTCTACCTCTACCCGCTGGCGCCAAGAACTTTCCGCGCCAGTTTGGAATACCACTTGTAAAGCCTAGGAAAACTGGTCTATAATCTGAGGCTCTGTTCCTCGATAGCTCAGTCGGTAGAGCGCCGGACTGTTAATCCGTAGGTCCCTGGTTCGAGCCCAGGTCGAGGAGCCACAGAAAACGAAAAAGCCGCTTGATCGCAAGGTCAAGCGGCTTTTCCCATTTATGTAGGCCTACTCTTTTGAGTCAAGCCTGCTGACACCGAATAATTCCTCGATAGCTCAGTCGGTAGAGCGCCGGACTGTTAATCCGTAGGTCCCTGGTTCGAGCCCAGGTCGAGGAGCCAAACTAAACCCCCAGCATCTTCCAAGGTGTTGGGGGTTTTTTCATAGCCGCTCGCTTTTCCTATTACGGCCCACCTTCATGAAACCACTGATCCGACTCTTCTTCAGAACCTTGCGCATCGTGCTCGGCCCCGTCATGCTGCTGAAAGAGCGCTTGGCCCGCCCGGCACCCATGAAGCGCAGCGCCGAGGCCCAAGCCAAGGTCGATCAGCAATGCGCCAGCCTGGCCTTGTATCAATTCAAGACCTGCCCCTTCTGCATCAAGGTTCGGCAAGAAATCCACGCGCTGGCTTTGCCTATCGCTCAATTGGACGCTCAGCACGACGAAGGCAATAAAGCCACGCTGATGCAGGGTTCGGGTGCCAGCAAGGTGCCCTGCTTGAAGATCACCGAAGCCGATGGCTCGGTGCAATGGCTGGGCGAATCCGGCGCCATCATTGCTTACTTGCGGGGACGCTTCGCGGGCTAAAGCCCGCTCAGCGACACAATTACCTGCCGTTATGGCCAACACGCCGCTCGTGATTGGCACAAATGCAGCTTGGCCCTTAGAGTGTCACGAGACTCCGGGGCCACCTCATGCTCAAGACCGAATCTCCCAGCAGCTCGCATCCAGAGTTGGATCAGTACGCGCTGCCTGAGCTGATTTCCTGCTTCATCGAGGATCAGACCGACGCCGTCAATGCGGTGCGGCTGGCCGCACCTCAACTGGCGCGCGCCGTCGCCGAGGCCTTGCCGCGCATACAGGCCGGCGGCCGCTTGATTTATGTCGGCGCCGGCACATCCGGGCGCCTGGGCGTGCTGGACAGCGTCGAGTTGCACCCGACTTTTTCCTGGCCCCATGAGCGCGCACTGGCTTTACTGGCGGGCGGCCCCTCGGCCATGTTTGTGGCGGTCGAGGGCGCCGAAGATGATGAGCCCCAAGGCGCGCTAGACCTGCGCGCACTTCAACCCAGGGCCAACGACGTGGTTTTGCTGCTGGCAGCCTCGGGCGCCACGCCCTATGTGCTGGGCGCGCTGCGCGAGGCCCGCCACGCCGGCGCCTTGACCCTGGGTTTTGCCAACAATCCGAATGCGCCAGTGGCCGAGTTGGCCGACATCGGCATCACCCTGGACACCGGCCCGGAAGTCATTTCGGGCAGCACGCGGCTGAAAGCCGGCAGCGCGCAAAAGATGGCGCTGAACACCTTTTCCAGCGCCTTGATGGTCAAACTGAACAAGGTCTACGGCAATCTGATGGTGGACCTCAAGGCCAGTAACGCCAAACTTGTGCGGCGTGCGCTGGCCATGACGATGCAGGCCGGCGCGGCCGATGAGGCGAGCGCGCGGGCCATGCTTGAGGCCTGCGGCAATCACGTGAAGCTGGCCGTCGTCGCGCTGCGGCTGCAGCTGCCTGTCGAGCAAGCGCGAATCGCGCTGGAACAGGCCGACAGCAACGTCAGGCAGGCGCTCGCAGGGGGCAAGGCCAGCACGCTGGCTTGATTGATTGATTGAATATGCAAGAACCCCGGCGTGAGCAAGCAGGGCCGCCATGAAGCAACGCCTGCTCTCGCTGGACGCCTTCAGAGGCTTCACCATCGCCGCCATGCTGCTGGTCAACAACCCCGGTGACTGGGCGCATCTCTACCCCTCTTTGGCCCACGCCAAATGGCACGGCTGGACCTTCACCGACTGGGTCTTCCCTTTTTTCGTGTTCATCTGCGGTAACTCGATGAGCATCAGCCTGACTCGACGCATCGAGCTCGGCGACGAGAAACTGCTCTTGCTGCGGCAAACCGCGCGTCGCGCGCTGCTCATCATCGCCCTGGGCCTGCTGCTCAACTTCATCCCGAGCTTCAGTTTGAGTGAACTGCGCATTCCCGGCGTCTTGCAGCGTTTGGGCTTGTGCACCTTGCTGGCGGCTCCGATCGTCTTGTGGTGTGGCTGGCGGGCCCAGCTGTGGTGGGCCGTCGGCCTGCTGGTCGGCTATAGCCTGATACAGCTTTACGTGCCGGTGCCGGACGCACAGGGCATCTGGCACCGCGGCTCGCTACTGCCGGGCGAAGACGTCGGCGCCTGGCTTGACCGCGCGCTGCTGGACGGGCACTTGTGGCAGCACAGCAAGACCTGGGACCCCGAGGGCTTGCTATCGACGCTGCCCGCGCTGGCAGGATTGTTGGCCGGCGCCTTGACCGGCCAATGGCTATTGAGCAAGCGCGAGCCGAGTGAAAAGCCGCAAGGCTTGATGGTGGCGGGCCTTGCCTGCCTTGGCTTGGGCGAATTGCTGAACGTCTGGCTGATGCCGATCAACAAGAGCCTTTGGACGCCGTCTTACGCAGTCGCGATGACGGGATGGGCCTTGCTCATCTTCGTGGTTTTCTACTGGCTGCTGGACGCCATGCCCAGCGCTCGTTGGCGCAGTTGCTTGAGTCGAGGCGCCCGCCCGCTGCTGATGTTGGGCATGAATGCCTTGTTCATCTTTACCCTGTCGGGCCTGCTGGCCAAGCTGCTGGGACACTGGCAGCTCAGCAAGGCTCAGACGCTGAAGGCTTGGCTCTACGGCCCTATATTGGCGCTCGAAATGCGCCCCGAGAACGCCTCGCTGCTCTATGCGCTAGCCTTCACGGCAGTGCTCTGGCTGATGGCTTGGGCGCTCTGGGCGCGGCGCTGCTTTATCAAGATCTAGCTGTAGTGCTGCACCTGGCCCCACCCGGCAAGGCACTGAAACTCCGGCCCATTCTGAAAAGTTATGCCTTGCGCCCGCATTGACATTTGCTTGCTCAGCACGCCAGCCCTAGGCTGACGGCCATGAATGTCGCCCCTGCCCAGTTGTCAAAAACAGCCCCGCCAACAAGTTTGGGGCTGGGCATTGATGCTGGCGGCACGCAGACCCGCTGGGCGCTGGCCCGTGCCGGCAAGGTGTTGGCGCAAGGCGAGGTAGCCGGCCTGAGCGGCTTGCAAATGGCGGACGAGGGCGGCCGTGCCGAGTTGCGCTGCACCTTGGCTGCGCTGGCGGCTGCACTTCAACCCTACGGCCCAATAGGCGCCATCCACGCCGGCATCACCGGTTTGCCGGACAGCGATCTGCAAGGCATCGCCGAGATGAAATGCTTGTTGGCCCAGAGCTTGGCGATGACACCGCAAGCGATCCATTGCCGCAGCGACATCCGACTAGCTTGGCACGCCGCCTTCAGCAACAAGGCTGGCGGCTATTTGATTTATGCCGGCACTGGTTCGGTGGCCGCCTTTGTCGACTCGGAAGATCGGCTGCACCGGGCCGGTGGACGCGGCCTGCTGCTCGGGGACGAAGGCAGCGGCGGCTGGATAGCCGCCCAAGCCCTTGCCCAGGTCTGGCGCATGGAAGACGCCGCACCGGGCAGCGCCATGGCCGAGTCGGCGATGGCGCGTGCCTTGTTTGCGGCCATGGGCAGCAGCGACTGGACCAGCACCCGTGCCTATGTCTACAAAGGCTCACGCGGCCAGCTTGGTCAACTGGCCCTGGCCGTTGCCGCCAGCGCGCAGGAGGACCCGCGTGCAGCTGCGCTGCTGCGCCGCGCCGGCCAAGAGTTGGCTCGCTTGGCTGAGGCGATGGTGCAACGCTTCGGCCCGCGCCCTATCGTGCTGGCAGGGCGCGCGCTGACGCTTAGCCCGCTGATCGAACACAGTCTGCGCCAGCATCTGAATAAGGCGCTGGGCCCGGCGGCCGACATTCAGCTGCAACAATTACAGCCGCAAAGACAGGCGGCGCTGGCCGCCGCCCTTGCGGCCCCTTGAAACTCTGCCTCCAAGCCATGCCAAAAACCCTGCACTCAAAGTCCCTGCTGGCCCTCACATTGGCGCTGCTGCTCAGCGCCTGTGCCACCACGCCCGGCGGCCCCCACATCGACCGCAGCTACAGCTCGGACAACCAAGACAGCCGGGCACTCTTTCTGGTCCTGCACTACACCGTGCTGGACTGGGAGAAATCACTGCGCGTGCTGACGAAAGGCGGCCAGGTCAGCAGCCATTACCTGGTGCGCGATGAGCCCGCGCGCAGCTATTTGCTGGTCGACGAGAACCGCCGCGCCTGGCACGCAGGCCCCAGCTTCTGGGCCGGCCACACCCAGCTGAATTCCTCCTCCATCGGTATCGAAATCGTCAACGCCGGCTATGTGGACACACCCGCCGGTCGGGTTTATGCAGACTTCCCCGAGCAGCAGGTGCAGGAAGTGATTCGGCTGGTCAGGGACATCGTGGCTCGCCACCAGATCCGCCCCGAGCGCATCATCGGCCACGCCGATATCGCCCCTGGCCGCAAGCAAGACCCCGGCCCTAAGTTCCCCTGGAAGCGCCTGGCCGACGAAGGCATCATCCCGTGGCCGGATCTGGCGCAGGTGAAAGACAAGATCGCGCTGTTCGAAAGCCTGCCGCCGGGCGCGGCTTGGTTCCAAGACAAGCTCGCCCGGGTTGGCTACAAGCTGGCGCTCACCGGCGAATTTGATCAAGCGACCAAGGATGTGATCTCGACTTTTCAGATGAAATACCGCGCTAGCGATTACAGCGGCACGCCCGACGCCGAAACCGCCGCGCTGCTGGAGGTGATGCTGAGCCCGAACGGCATGTTGCTGAACACGCCGACTCAAGGCGCCAAGCCCTACACCCCGCGCTGGTAGACGCTTAAGCACCATGTTCGCCTTCATACTCAAACGACTAGCCGCTCTGCTGCCTACGCTGCTCGGCATCACGCTGGTTTCTTTCGGCTTGATCCGGCTGATCCCAGGCGACCCGATCGAGGTGATGATGGGCGAACGCAGCCTTGAGCCCGAGGCCCACGCCGCGCTGGTCAAGCAAATGGGGCTGGACCAATCTTTGCCCGCTCAGTATTGGGATTACGTCAGCAAGCTGGCGCAGGGCGATCTGGGGCAATCGCTGGTCAGCCGCGAATCGGTGGCGAGCGAGTTCGCCACGCTGTTCCCGGCCACCGTGGAGTTGGCGGTGGCCGCGCTGCTGATGGCCGTGACACTGGGTCTGCTGCTGGGCGTGCTGGCCGGGCTCAAACGGGGCTCCTGGCTGGACCAAGGCGTGATGGGCGTGGCGACGGTGGGCTACTCGATGCCAGTGTTCTGGTGGGGGCTGATTCTGATCATGTTCTTCTCGGTGCAAATGAGCTGGACGCCGATCTCCGGGCGCATCGGCATCGAGTTCGAGGTAGTGCCCATCAGCGGCTTCATGTTGTTCGACGCCTGGGTCTCGGAGGAAGCCGGCGCCTTTCGTTCGGCCTGCTTGCATCTGCTGCTGCCGGCGCTGGTGCTGGGCACCAGCACCATGGCAGTGGTGGCGCGCATGACGCGCTCGTCGATGCTGGAGGTGCTGCGCGAGGACTACATCCGCGCTGCCCGCGCCAAGGGCCTGTCACCGGCGCGCGTCATCTTCGTCCACGCGCTGCGCAATGCCTTGATCCCGGTGCTGACCGTGATCGGCATGCAGGCCGGCAGCCTGCTGGCCGGTGCGGTGCTGACCGAGACGATCTTTTCCTGGCCCGGCATAGGCAAATGGCTGATCGATTCGATTGCCAGGCGCGACTATCCCGTCGTGCAAGCCGGCATCTTGATTTCTGCGCTGAGCTTCATCCTCGTCAACCTAGGCGTCGATCTGCTCTACGGCGTACTCAACCCGCGCATCCGCGCCTCGCATTGATGACCCAGGCCCTCCTCAAGCAGCAACAGGCGCAGGAGCAACTACAAGCGCCCGCATTGCCTATGCCCACTCCCTGGCGCGAGTTCTGCAGCGGCTTTGCCGCCAATCGCGGCGCCTTGTTCGCTTTGGTGGTGTTCGCGCTGATCGCTACGGCCGCCGTGCTGGCGCCTTGGCTGGCTCCGTACAGCCCGACCGAGCAGTTCCGCGACCATATGCTGACCCCGCCGGTGTGGGCCTCATCCGGCAGCACGCGCTTTTTGCTCGGCACCGATGAGCTGGGCCGCGACATGCTCTCGCGCCTGCTGCATGGCGGGCGCATTTCGCTGGGGATCGCACTGGCCTCGGTGCTGCTGTCTATGCTGCCCGGCGTCAGCCTGGGGCTGCTGGCCGCCTTTCAGCCGCGCTGGCTGTCGCCCCTCATCATGCGCGTGATGGACATCATGATGGCCCTGCCGGGCCTGCTGCTGGCGATCTGTGTGATCACGGTGCTGGGGCCGGGCCTGATCAACACGGTGATCGCGATTGCCATCGGCGCGCTGCCCGGCTATACCCGCCTGACCCGCGCCAGCGCTCTGGCCGAGATTGGCCGCGACTATGTCACCGCCAGCCGCATGGCCGGTGCCAGCTTGCTGCGCCTGATGTTCATCACCGTACTGCCTAACTGCATGGCGCCACTGATCGTGAACGCGACGCTGAGCTTTTCTTCGGCCATTCTGGAGACCGCCGGCCTGGGCTTCTTGGGCCTGGGCGTGCAGGCGCCGCTGCCCGAGTGGGGCGGCATGCTGTCGGCGGCGCGCGACTATATGCTGCGCGCGCCCTGGGTGGTGACTCTGCCGGGTTTGAGCATTCTGACCACCGTACTGGCCATCAATCTGATGGGCGACGGCCTGCGCGACGCGCTTGACCCCAAGCTGAAGGTCTTGCACTGATGGCCGCGCTGCTGACAATCAAAAACCTGCGCGTGCAGTTCGGCGCTTTCCCGGCCGTCGACGGCCTTGACCTGAGCCTGGACGCCGGCGATTTGCTGGCCATTGTGGGCGAATCCGGTTCGGGCAAGTCGGTCACCATGCTGGCCTTGATGGGCTTGATCGATGCGCCCGGCCGGGTGGCGGCGGATACGCTTGAATTCCAAGGCAGGGACATGCTGCGGATGAGCGCGGCCGAGCGCCGCAAAATCATCGGGCGCGAGATCGCCTGTGTGTTTCAAGATGCCTTGAGCAGCTTGAACCCGAGCTATAGCGTCGGTTTCCAGATCGGCGAAGTCTTGCGCGTGCATCTGGGCTTGCGCGGCGCGGCCCTCAAGCGCCGAGTGATCGAGTTGCTGGAGCTGGTGGAGATCCCTGATGCCGCGCGGCGCTCCGAGGCTTACCCGCATCAGCTCTCGGGCGGCATGAATCAGCGCGTGATGATCGCAATGGCGATCGCCTGTGGGCCCAAGCTCTTGATTGCCGACGAGCCCACCACCGCGCTGGACGTCACCATTCAAGCTCAGATCATGGCGCTGCTCTTGCGCTTGCAGGCCGAGCAGGGCATGGGCCTGCTCTTGATCACGCATGATCTGGCCGTGGTGGCCGAGATGGCAGAAGCGGCCGAAAGTGCCCGCGCCGGCAGCAACCAGGTCGCGGTGATGTATGCCGGTCAGGTGATTGAAACCGGCGCGGCACCGGCGATCTTCGAGGCGCCCAAACACCCTTACACGGCCGCATTGCTGGCCGCGATTCCGGAACATAACCGCGGCGCCCAGCGGCTGGCGGCGCTACCGGGCATCGTGCCGGGCGCGCTGGACCGGCCCCTCGGCTGCTTGCTTGCTCCGCGCTGCGGCCAGGTGCAGCCGCGCTGCCAGAGCGAGCGCCCTGCGCTGCTGACCGGAGTGCGCTGCTTTTTCCCGCTGACAAGGAACTCAGAGCATGTCTGATGCCACGCCTTTGGTCCATGCGCAAGCCTTGAGCCGGCATTACAAGGTCGTGCAGGGCTGGCTGAAACCGAAAACAACGGTGAAGGCGCTCGACGGTGTCTCCTTCCAGCTCTGGCCGCAGCGCACGCTGGCGGTGGTGGGCGAGTCAGGCTGCGGCAAATCAACGCTGGCGCGCCAGCTGACGCTGATCGAAGCCCCCAGCTCGGGCAGTTTGCAACTGAGCGGCGTGGATGTGGCTGGCGCCGACAAGCCAGCCTTGAAGGCGCTGCGCCAGCAGGTGCAGATGGTGTTTCAAAACCCTTTTGCTTCGCTCAATCCGCGCGCCAGCATTGGCGCCACGCTGGATGAGCCACTCAGCCTCAACACCTTGCTAAGCCCGGCCGAGCGGCGTGAACGCATCGAGGCGCTGGTCGCCAAGGTGGGCCTGCGAGCCGAGCATTTACAGCGTTATCCGCATATGTTCTCCGGCGGCCAGCGCCAGCGCATTGCCATCGCCCGGGCGATGATGCTGAACCCCAAGGTGGTGGTCGCGGACGAACCGGTGTCTGCCCTCGATGTGTCGATACAGGCGCAAATCCTCAACCTCTTTCTGGATCTGCAGGCCGAGTTCAAGACCGCTTATGTCTTCATCTCCCACAACCTCAGCGTGGTCGAGCATGTGGCCGACGATGTGATGGTGATGTACCTCGGCCGCGCGGTCGAGGTCGGCCCCAAAAAGACCCTGTTCGCGCGGCCCTTGCACCCCTATACGCAAGCACTGATGAGCGCCACGCCGGCCCTGCGCGCGGCCGACCGGCGCGTGCGAATTCAGCTCCAAGGCGAGCTGCCCAGCCCGCTCAAGCCGCCGCCCGGCTGCGCCTTCCACCAGCGCTGCCCCTTGGCGCAAGCGCGGTGCCAACAAGAGGCGCCGCAATTGCGCCCGCTTGACGGCCGGCAAGTGGCCTGCCACGTCGTCGGCAGCGCCTGAGCCCCTGCCCCATAATCAAAACTTATAGACACCGGCCTTCTATTCACTTGTGGTGATGGCCTTGCGCTTTCAACAATGCGTTGGATTGCCCTCTTCCTTGCCTGCTTGGCTTGCCCCCTATGAATCTTCAGCGCTTCACCGTCTTGCGAGTCCTGCTTGGCTTCGCTGCGGCCTTGATGATCGGCCTGCCGGCTTTGGCCAAACCGCTGGTGTATTGCGCCGACGCCAGCCCCGAGGGTTTTGACCCCGGCATGTGGGACAGCGCCAGCACCAACACCGCCACCGGCCAGATGTTCCAAGGCCTGCTAGGCTTCAAGCGCGGCGGCACCGAGCTGCAGCCGCAGCTGGCCAGCGCCTGGACCATCTCGCCCGACGCCAAGAGCGTCACCTTCACCCTCAGGCAAGGCGTGAAGTTCCACCAAACACCCTACTTCACGCCCACACGCGAATTCAATGCCGATGATGTGATGTTCACTTTTGAGCGTTTCATCGACCCGCAACACCCCTTCAACAAAGCCTTCCCTGCCACCTTTGTCTACGCGCAGAACCTCGGCCTGGCCAAGCTGCTGGAGGGCATAGACCGCATCGACGATCACACGGTGCGCTTTCGCTTGAAGGCACCCAATGTCACTTTTGCTGCCAACTTCGCGATGGCCTGGGCCGGCATTCACTCGGCCGAATATGCCGCCCAACTGCTCAGCCAGGGCCGGGCCAGCCAGATCAACACCCAACCGATAGGGACCGGCCCCTACCGCTTCAAGTCCTATGCCAAAGACCATGTGCTGCGCATGCAAGCCAACCCGGACACCTGGGGCCCCCAGCAGCAGACCGAAAAGCTCATCTTCAGCATCAGCCGAGAACCCAATGTGCGGGTGCAAAAGCTGCTGGCCGGTGAATGCCACATCACTGCGGCGGTGCGCGACCTTGACCTGAGCGCGATGGACGGCCGCAAGGACATCACGGTGATGAAAACGCAGGCGCTGAACATCTCCTACCTGGCTTTCAATTTGCGCAAGGCACCGACCGACAGGCGCGAGGTGCGCGAGGCGCTGGACATCGCCATCGACAGGGATTCGATCTTCAAAGCGCTGTTCCCGCGCGGCGATGCCTTGCAGGCGGTCAGCGCTTTTCCGCCCGCGATTGCCGGCTTCAACAAGGCCTTGAAGAACGAATACAACCCCGCCCGCGCCAAGGCCTTGCTGGCCAAGGCGGGCTTTGCCGACGGCCTGGAGCTGGACCTCTGGGCGCTGCCGGTGGCCAGGCCCACCAACCCGAATGGGCAGTTGATGGCGCAGCTGATCCAGCAAGACTGGGCCAAGATCGGCGTCAAGGCCCATATCAAGACCTTTGAGTGGGGCGAGTACCTGAAGCGGGCCAACAACGGCGAACACAGCGTCTATATGAGCGGCTGGGCCGGCGAGACCGGTGACGCGGATGAATTCTTAACGCCCAATTTGAGCTGCGCGGCCAACAAGACCGGCATCAAGTTCTGTAACCCTGAGTTCGAGCGCCTGATCGACGCGGCCCGCGCAAGCACCGACCCACAAAAGCGCGTCGCCCTGTACGAGCAAGCACAAGAGATATTCAAACGCGAGCGGCCCTGGATCACGATGGCGCACTCGACCGTCTACATCCCGATGCGCAAGGATGTGCAGGGCTTCGTGATGGCGCCCAATGGCAGCGTTGACTTCGAGCATGTGTACAGAAAATAGCCTATGAGATTACGCCATATCGAGGTCTTCCACGCCATCATGCAGGCCGGCACCATCAGCGGTGCCGCGCAATTGCTGCACATTTCGCAGCCGGCGGTGACCAAGGTCTTGCAGCATTGCGAGTTGCAGCTGCGCATGAATTTGTTTGACCGCGTGCGCGGCAAGCTCTACCCAACGCCGGAAGCACACCGGCTGTTCATCGAGGTGGACAAGCTCAACCGTGATCTGGTCGGTATCCGGCGCCTGGCGGCGAATCTGCGCAGCGGGGAGTCGGAACTGGTGCGGCTGGTGGCCACGCCGACCTTGGGCGCGGCGGTGATTCCGATGGCCATGACGCAGTGGTGCAAGGCCTTCCCGCAAAGCCATTGCTCGCTGGCCACCAACCACACGCGCGAGATCGTCTCCGCCCTGCTCTTGGGCGAGGCCGACCTGGCCTTGTCGCTGCAGGACCCGCATCACCCCGGCATCAAGGCCGAGGTGCTGGCCAGCGGCTTGATGACGGCGTTATGCCCCTTGGGCAGCCCGGAGGCCGCCGAAAGCGGGCCGCTGTCGCTGGAGCAGATTCGCACGCCCTTGGTCGGGCTGGCTGGCGATGATCCGCTCGCCGCCCTGGTGCATAGCAATGCCGAGGCGCTGGACACTCCCTTGCAAAGCCGCATCACCGTGCAGACTTATCAGCTGGCTCGGGCCTTGGTGGAAGCCGGCGTTGGCATGACCTTGGTCGACCCATTCACCGCCGCGTCGGCCGACCGCAGCCGCGTCTGCCTCAGGCCGCTCAGCCCTGCCGTGCCGGTGCAGCTGTATCTGCTGACCACCGCCAGCGCGCCGCTGGCCCAGACCGCGCGGCGGCTGGTGAAGTATCTGGGCGAAGCCGCCCGTAAGAGCCTGGAAGGATTGAACACCGCATGATGATGATTGCCTGCGAAGACGTCCCCGCGCACGCCGACTTCTGCTCGTTGCTGAGCCTGAGCGAGATTGATCTCGATTTGCGCTACGCCACGCCGGACAACTTTGTCCAGCGCGCCGTCTACGGCGGACTCGACTGTGCCTGGCTGCGCCGCGAGGCCGCCGCCGCCTTGGTCAACGCCGCCCAATGGCTGGCGACACAGCGCCCCGGCTACCGTTTGCGGGTGCTGGACGCGCTGCGCCCGCAACGCGTGCAAGAAGTCTTGTGGGCCGAGCTGCAGGGCACGCCGCTGCTGCAGTACCTGGCCGAGCCGCAGCGGGGCTCTATCCATTCCTTCGGCATGGCGCTAGACCTCACCATGCTGGACCCGCAGGGCCGCGAGGTCGATATGGGTTCGGGTTTTGACGAGATGAACCTGCTCTCGCACCCCGATCACGAGGCCGAACACATGGCCTTGGGTCTGCTGAAGCCCGCACAAATCGCCGAGCGTGGCTGGCTGCGTGCGGCGATGCGGCAAGCCGGCTTTCAAGGCATCCACAGCGAGTGGTGGCACTTCGATTTCGGCGACCGGGAGGCGGTGCGGCGCGATTTGCCGCGCGTGCTCTAGGGTGCTCTAGGGTGCTCTAGGGCGCTCTAAGGCCCACTAGAGCGGCTCGCTCAGCGCGCCTCCAGCACCTGCTGACAATCAGCCGGCAGATCCGCCATGGTCAGCGGCGCAGGCTTCACTGCAGGTGGCTTCGGGTGCAGCGCTTCATCGGTGAACCACCAATCCAGGGAGGCATCACAGCCGTCGCCCTCGGGGGTCGGGTCTTGCGCCTTGCATTGCGCGTCGCCCTCGGGGCAGAACAGGCGCACATGGAAGTGATAGTCATGGCCATGCTCGGGGCGAATTTTGCGCAGCCAACTGGCGCCCTTGGCGCTGCGGCACAACGCGCGCTTGATGGCGGCATTGATGAAAATGCGCTGAACTTTAGGGTCTTCGGCGGCAGCGCGCAGCACGGCCTGATGGCCGGGCGTCCAACTCGCCCGGTCCACGTCCAAACGATCTGCCCGCACCACCGTGATGGACGAGACTTGCTCGCGCTGCGCGCTCGTCATGCGCTGGGCCGGCATCGGCTTGAGCCAGATGTCCACATCCAGGCCCAGCTGGTGCGAGGCATGGCCGGTCAACATAGGGCCGCCGCGCGGCTGCGCGATATCGCCGACCAGAATGCCCGGCCAGCCGCTGGCCTGCGCCGCGAGCGGCGCAAAACGCTCGACAAAACGAATCAAGTCCGGATGCCCCCACATGCGCTGGCGCGAGGGCCGCATCGCCTGCCAATGCGGCCCATCCAGCGGCAGCGCTTGCGCTCCTGCCACACAGCCCCGGGAGTAAAAGCCTATGGTCTGCGGCGGCAAGGCGGCCGCGCTGCGCACCTTGCCAAACAAAGTCTTGGCGGCCGGCAGCTCGGCCGCAGTCTCCTGGCCTTGCGCCATAGCAGGCCCCCATCCAAGGAAGATCCCGAGGAAAAACCCGAGGAACAGACCTTGACTCAAGGCGCGAGCGATGTGCGTTCCAATTTGCATAGGTTTGAAGTCGAAAAGCCAAAGGCGCTGTTCAATCATTTTGGCGTGCCACCCAATTCACCAAGGCATCCAGCACCGGCCGCCCCTTGGCGCCGGTGTCAGGGCCATTGAGCATGACGACGACGACCCAAGGGCGCTCTTGCGCGTCCCGCACATAACCGGCCAAGGCAACGGCTTCATTTAGCGTGCCGGTCTTCATGCGGGCGCGGCCCTCGGCGGGCGCGCCTTTAAAGCGCCGGCTCAGCGTGCCGTCCACACCTGCCACCGGCAGCGTCGTCAGCAGCTCGGGCGCATGAGGCGAGTCCCAAGCCTGCGCCAACACGGCCGCCAGCTGTGCCGGCTTGATGCGCTCGCTGCGCGACAAGCCCGAGCCGTTGTCCAGCACCAGGCCGGCACTGTCCAAGCCCTTGGCAGCGAACCAGTCACGCACGGCCCGCTCGGCCGCCACTCGCGTGACTTCGCCCGGCTGGGCCGCCGCCGCGCCCAGGCGCAGATAGGTCAGGCGCGTCAGCAAATTGTCCGAGCGCTTCATCATGCCGCGCAGCACCTCGGCCAAGGGCCGACCCTGATGGCTAGCCAATAGACGCGCGTCGCTCGGGGTGACTGCTTCACGGTCCAATTCGACAGCGCCGCCCATCACTCCGCCCAGTTCTCGCCACATCTGCCGCAGCGCCTGCGCCGTCAGCCATTGGCGATCAAGCAGATTCAGCTCGGTAGTCTGGCGGCAATTGCGCGGGAAGGCCCCACCCAACTGGATGCGTTGGCCTTGCGATGTGCTGCTGACTTGCGGCGTCAGCCAGTCCTCATCCCAGTCCTTGCAGGGCTTGTCGTTCAGCGTCATGGCCGAGGTATCCAGCTCGATGCCGGGCCAGGCCGGCGAGACGCGGGCTCGCAGGGTCGCCGCATCCGCGCTGAGCCGAAAGCTCAAGACAGCGCCGCCCAGATTCAGCGCATCGGGCACGGCGTTATAGGCAAATTCCGGCGCTTCGTCGAAGGGCGCCAGGCCAATGTCCAAACGCGCCGGGCGAAACAGGCTGCGGTCCACCACCAGGCCGCCTTGGATCTCGCGCACGCCCTGCTCGCGCAGTTCACGCAGCAGCATTTGCAGCGCGCCCCAGTCGAGGTCGGTATCGGCTCCGCCGCGCAGATACAGCGGCCCCTGCAACACATCGCCCACCAAGGGCGCGGCAGCGAGCAGGTCGGTGCGGCCGCGCGCGTTCGGTCCCAAACGGTCCAGAGCCACCAGCGTGGTCACGATCTTCATGGTGGACGCCGGCTGCATGGCCAGCTCGGCATTGAGCTGCAAGGCGCGTGTGCGGTGATGCAGCGGATAGGCAACCACGCCCAGCGTTGCCTGCGCCACGCCGGCCTCGGCCATCGCCTGCGTCACCTCGGCCGGCAGCGTCGGCGCGGCGCGCATGCCGGCGCAGCCCCCCAGCGCCAAGGACAAGACGGCAAGACTGAGGACTTGGGCCATGCGGCGGAATTCGGCTTTGTTGTTCAATGGCATGTGGTGTCGCGGCAAGCTCTGAAGACAAAGCCCAGGTCGGATATCCACACGCCTGGGCCTAACAAGCGCCAATGTAGCCTTAGGTCGAGGCGGCGACCGACTTTGGCCTATGAATTCTTGTGCGCCCTGCGTCTGTTGCAGGCATAGCCCCACGCCGGCGCATTCCAACAGGTTATGTGTGCACCTCAAGCATTCATTGCGATCTAAGCAACAAATGCGGTCAACCCCTCTGGCCGGCGCCGCAGTCCTAACGGATCATGGATTGGACATTGCAACACCCCACCCTCCCCATCCTTCCTCTAGTCCCGGAGCTTCCCGATGAAATTGAACACCTTGACACGCAAACTCGCGCTGATCGGCCTCGGCGGCCACCTCAGCTTGATCGGCGGCATGGCCTTGGCTCAAAGCAGCGAGGCGGTGCAGAAGATTGAACGCGTTGAAGTGCTCGGCTCGCGCATCAAGCGCCTGCAAGACGAAGGCGCTTTGCCGGTACAAGTGATCACAGCGGCGCAGTTGGCGCGTGACGGCATCGTCTCGGCCGAGCAGCTGATGGGCCGCATCACCTCCAACGGCAATGGCCTGGACAATATGGCCAGCCAGTCCGACGTGGTCGGCGGCGATGCGCGGGGCAATAACGGGGCGAGCTTCGCCAACCTGCGCGGCCAGGGTTCGCGCAATACCTTGGTGCTGCTGAATGGCCGGCGCATCGCTGCCCACGGCCTCAATGGCACGGCCGTCAACCTCAACACCATTCCGATGGCCGCGATCGAGCGGGTTGAAATTCTCAAGGACGGCGCCTCCGCGCTCTACGGCACCGACGCCATCGGCGGCGTCATCAACTTCATCTTGAAGAAGGACTTGAGCGGCCTCAATGTCCAAGCCTTCACCGACATGGCCCAAGAAAGCGGCGGCAATATCACCCGCTTGTCGGCCTCCGGCGGCATCGGCAATCTGGCCACCGATGGCTATAACGCGATGTTCGCGCTGGCCCGCACCGAGAACAAAATCCTCAAGGGCACGCAGCGCGACTTCGTCAATACCTTCCAGCCCGACCGCGGCTTGTCGGTCGATACGCGCGGCACCCCGGTCGCCACGGTGTTTGCCCGCGCAGGGCTGACCACCATCCTGAGCCCCAGCAGCTCGGGCGTGCTGCTGCCCGGCGGCACGCAGCGCTATAACGGCATCAATATGCTGGGCTTGCCCGGCGCTGCGGGCTGCCAGACCATGCCTAACTCGCAAGCCTACGACGCCAAGCTCTGGGCCTCGCCGGGCACCGAATATGGCTGCGCCTGGGACACGGGCGTGTCGGCCACGCTGCAGCAGCCGGTCACCAACACCAGCTTTGTCGGCCGCCTCAGCAAGAGCTTTGGCGAGCATCTGCTAACGGCCGAATTCGTCGGCGCCAAAATTGACTCGGCCAAGGAGTTCTCCGAGGTCCAGCTGATCTCCAGCAGCACCAACAAATACCTCTACCCCAGCACCGGGGCTTCATACAACGCCGTGTTTGATTCGATCGTCAAGGTCTTCCCCAGCATCGCGGCCAACAAGGGCAACCCGATTGCATTCCGCTGGCGTTGCATGGATTGCGGCCCGCGCGAAATTGCCACCGAGACCGAATCGGCACGCTTCTTCGTTGGTCTGGACGGCCCGCTGCCCTGGGCCGGCTGGGACTATAAAACCGGCGTCTCCTCGGCCTATAGCGATGACAAGTCCAAGCTCGGCAGTGGCTACTACTTCCGCGACGGCATGGTCGCCGCCATCGGGTCCGGCAATCTCGACCCATTTTTGCTGCCCGGCAAGGCGCAAAGTGCGGCCGGCCTGAGCGCGCTGGAGGCCGCCTCGGCCCGCGGCGTGACCCTGTATGGCGGCAAATTCGAGGTCCTGCAGGGCGACTTCTCGGCCAGCGGGCCGGTCGCCAAGCTGCCGGCCGGCATGATGATGGCGGCCGTCGGCCTTGACCTGCGGCGCGAGAAGTTCAACTTCAAGGGCGCCGACGGTGCGCCCAATGGCGCGGTGGTGATCGCCGCACCATTTGACTCCAGCAATGCGGTGGACGGCGTCACCCGCGATGTCAAGGCTGCCTATGGCGAGTTGATGATCCCGGTGCTGAAGAATCTGGAAGTCACCGCCGCCGTGCGCACCGATGACTACACCGGCTTTGGCCGCACCACCAATCCAAAGGTCTCGGCGCGCTTCGCCCCGGTGGAATCGCTCGCCTTGCGCGGCTCCTATTCCACCGGCTTTCGGGTCCCCACCTTCAACCAAGCCTTGAACGGCGCCACGCGCTCACCCTTTGACGGCAAAGACCTGGTCGACCCGGCCGCTTGCCCAAGCTTGGTGGTCAACCCGAACAATCCGAAATGCGTGGCGGTGTTCCCGGACATCGTCAACGGCGGCAATATGAAGCTGGGCCCCGAGACCTCCAAGCAAGCGGCCTTTGGCCTGGTCCTGGCGCCCTTCCAGCAGACCTTGCTGTCGCTTGATTGGTGGCAGATCGAGCGCAGCGACGCGATTCGCACGCCCTCGCTGGACGAGTTGAAGAACAACTACAGCCGCTTCCAGGATCGCTTCTTGCGTGATCCGAGCGGCAACCTAGTCGGCGTTGACCAGCGCTGGTTCAATGCCGGCGGAGCCAAGTCCTCAGGCCTGGAGCTGAGCGCCTCCACCAGCGGAAAAGCGCTGGCGGGCACGTGGTCGGCCAGCCTGGAGGGCTCTTACCTGCTGAACAAGAAGTCGCGCATCTCGGATACTGACCCTTGGGGCCCGAGCGAGTTGGGACAGTTCAACCGCTATGACGACCCCGGCATCCGCTGGAAGCATGTGGCCAACCTCACTTATGCCCAAGACAGCTGGAGCAGCACCTTCACGCAGCGCTATACCGGCGGCTATACCGACGCGGTGTTGCCCGGCGTGGCCAACGGCACGGTCAAGCCGGCCAATTGGCAGGCCGACGTCAAGTCCTATATCGTCTATGAACTCTCGGCCACCTATCGCGGCTTCAAGAACCTGAGCGTGACCGGCGGCATCAAGAACTTGTTCAACACCAAGCCACCGTTCAGCGCTTACTACGACGCCGATCTCGGCTCGGGCAGCTCCTGGGACCCTCGTGTGGCCGATCCGCGTGGCCGCGCCTTCACCTTGCTGGTGGACTACAGCTTCAAGTAATACAGCTTCAAGCGAAACTCAGGGCCGCTGCGGCGGCCCAAGTGCTGTGAACAAAGCCCCGCCAGCTTGCGCCGCGGGGCTTCTTTTATGTCAGCTCGATGTGCGCTTCAAAGCATGCGCAAGCTGCGTGCGCGCACATCCATCATGACGGGCAAACCCAGCGGCAAGGGCAGATGCGGCCGGCAATGCCCGGCAGGCCAGCCGGCCAGGATGGGCTTGTTCAAGACAGGCAGGTAGTCGGCCAGCACCGCTTCGGCCGATTCAGCCTCACTGAAGCTGCCGATCAAGAAGCCCGCCGCAGCGTCCAGCACACCGGCCTGGCGCAGCTGACACAGCATGCGATCGACCCGGTAAGGCTCTTCGCCCACCTCCTCCAAAAACACGATGGCGCCCTCGGCTCGGGGCGCCCAGCGCGTGCCGAGCAGCGCGGTAAAGACCGCCAGATTGCCACCGATCAAGCGGCCCGCCACGGCCTCGCCTTGGTTGAGTTCATGCGCGGGCAAGGCCGGCGCCAGCAGATCACCGACCCGCAGGCCCCGGTGCAGCAAGCCGAACAAGGCCTGCGCATCATCGCCGGCATCATCGTCGAGCAAATTCGAGGCCGGCATCGGCGCATGCAGGCCAGGCAGACCCAAACCGTCGCGCAAAGCGTGCAAGGCGGTGATGTCGCTGAAGCCAATCAATAACTTTGGATGACGACGCATCAGCTGCGTGTCGATCGCTGCCAGCAAACGCGCCGAGCCGTAGCCGCCGCGCAGGCACAGCACGGCATCCACTTCGGGGTCGGCAAAGGCGGCGTGCAAATCGGCCAGGCGCTGCTCATCACTGGCAGCCAGATGGCCCAGCAACGCCGGGCCTGCGCAGCCCGGCAAGACCTTGGCCCTGAAACCATGCGCAGCCAACAGGTCCGGCACCTGCGCCAATTGCCCCGGCTTGGGCGGGCCGGCCGGCGCGATCACGGCCAGGCAAGCGCCCTGAGGCAAGGGGGAGAACAACGGCAGATCGTTCAAATCAGTCTCCAAATCAGCTGCCCAAATAGGCCCGCAAGCCGCTGTCTATGGCCGCGCCCAATGCCGGCAGCTTCCAGGTCGTGGCGGCGCGTGGATCGGGTGCGTAGCGACTGCCCAGATTGCTGGTCAGCGCAATCAGGTAATGGCGCTTGGCAGGGGCCAGGCCGCGCACGATGCCGGCGTCGGCTGTGTAGTTTTCGGTATTGCCGGTCTTGTGCGCAAACAGCACTTCGGCCGCCGGCATCGATTCTGACTCTGATGCAGCCTTACTTTGCCAACGCTGCGGCAGCTGCGCCGGCAGCCCAGGCACCCAACCGGGCAAGCCGAGCAAGGACGCGCTGGACAAAACCTCATGAAGCGACTGCTGCTCCAGGCAGAACATCACATGGGCATGGCTGGCGCCGAGCAGTGGCGCATGGCCAGCCGGCAACCAGGGGGCGGGCGGCGCCTGCGCGTCCAGCAACCAGAGCAGGCGCAAGCTGTCCCACGCGGTCATCTGCAAATGCCCAACGCCGGCACCGGCAGCATTGCCCCAGCCGCCGTCGGCGCGGGTATTGGCCAGCCGCAAGCTGCTCAGGCCAAGCTCAGCAAACAGCAGATGTAACTCGTTATGCACCTCGACCGAACCCTCGCGCCGAATCGCGCCGCAGGCGTGCAAATGCATGATGAGCGCCGAGGTCGAGCGATTGCAGCTGATCGCCGTCATATCAAAAGCCCAATCGCTTAAGGGGCGAGCGCTGCCGTCGAAACTCAAAACCGCCGCCCAGTCACTGCGTCCTTGATCAACCAGCCTCGCCACGCCGACCAACACCATCAGCTTGAGCAAGGAGGCCGGGTAAGGCGCCACAAAGCGCTGCGGGCCGCTGCCCGTCAGCGGCGTCCACGGCAGGCCGGACCAATCACTGCCCGGCAACCACGCGATGGAGCGGCCCTGCTCGTCTTGCAGATCGGCCACAAAACGGATGTTTGACACCGACGCCGCTGGCCCCAGATCGGCAATCAGTCCCTCGGGCTGCTCGCGCGAGAACAGCACATTGGCAAACACCGGCGCTGCGCCGGGCGCAAACGCGGCCACCGCCAGGTCTATGCTGGGGAACTGCGCCAGCGGCGCGCCGCCCTGCATCGCATCGGGCGTGGCCTCAAAATGCTGCGCGCGCACGGCTGCGAGCAGCAGCTGCGCCAAGTCTTCATGCCTCATTGCGGCTCCGCTGGTTCAGGGATATTGCAGACCTTGCAGGTCGATCGGGCTGGCGCGCCCCGCGACCAGTTCGGCCACGATATTGGCCGTGCCAAACGAGAAGGTAAAGCCCAATGCACCATGGCCGACATTGAGCCACAAATTGCGCACGCCCGAAGCGCCCAAGATCGGCGCGCCACTGGGCGTCGCCGGGCGCAGCCCGGCCCATTCGGTGGCCAGCGCATAGTCGGCGGCCTGGGGAAAGGTGGCCAACACGGTGCGACGCAGCGAGGCGATGCGAGCCGGGTCAATGCGCTCGTCATCGCCCACCAGGTCGACCATGGCCGCTACCCGCAAGCTTTCGCCAATGCGGGCGTAAACGACTTTTTTCTCAAAGTCGGTCACGCTGACCAGGGGCGGGCGATGTTGCGCAGCGATCGGCGCCGTCAGGCTATAGCCTTTCAAAGGGTAGATGGGCAGCTTGATGCCGGCGCTCAAACCCAAGCCCCGACTCTGCAGGCCGGCGGCAAGCACAAAGTGCTCGGCGGCGATTTCTCCTGCACTGCTGCGCAGCGCCACGGCACTGCCGGCGCGCAGCACGAAGCCCTCGGCATTGGCACGCAGCAGACCGCGAAAGTTGGTGTGCTTTTGCAGTCGCTGCAGCAGCAAGTCGCAAACCCGGCGGCAATCGGCCACCGCCTCACCGGCGGTGAAGATGCCACCGGCCAAATGGGCATCGCTGAAGCCCAGCGCCGGCTCCAACGCCACGCACTCATCATGCGACAAGGCCTGCTCCGGCCCGACCTTGCCGGCATTTGCCTGCGCGGCGATGCGAGCCGCCACGCGCGCGAACTCCTGCGGCTTGCGGTAGACCACCAGCTTGCCTGGCTCGCGCAAGGCGATCTCATCCAGACCGGCCTCACTTCGCAAGGCGTCAAAAGCGGCATGGCTGTAGGCGCCCAGCGCCAGCAAGCGGTCCGTCATACGACGGTTGACCGGGCCTCGGCAGGCACGCAGGAAGTCAAACATCCACGACCATTGCTGCCAGCGCAACTCGGGCTTGAAACGCAAGGGGCCGTCGGCATCCAGCAGCCAGCGCAGCGCCTTCAGCGGCACGCCCTCGTCGGCCAAGGGCGAGACATAGCGATAACTCAACTGCCCTCCATTGGCTTGGCTGGCACCCGCAGCAACCTGGCTCGCACGCTCGACCAGGGTCACCGCCAAGCCCCGCTCGGCCAGGGCCCAGGCTGTCGTCAAGCCGACGATGCCGCCGCCAATCACCACACAATGCTGCATCGGGATTCTTCTAGGTTTGATTGATGCGTCAGCGTAAGCACAAACATGCACCGGAGCCAATGAAAGCAGCGGCGGCAACCATAACTTCGCCATATGGCCGCTGGCCGATTAGCTCATCGACGCAAGGCCGCAGCGGGCCCAAAATACACTCACCCGATACCTATACAGAGAAGGCCGCATGAGCTTCGACAATCACCCCACCCATCTGCGCATCCACCAATATGCGGGCCTCAAATCCGGCCCCAAATTGCTGGTGACCGCGGCTGTGCATGGCAACGAGACCTGCGGCGTCAGCGGTATCGAGCAGGTGATGGCCGCCCTGGACAGCGGTGCCTTGCAGTTGCTGCGCGGGACGCTGACCTTTGTGCCCATCGCCAACCCGCTGGCCCACCAACTGGGCCGCCGCGAAGGCGAGCGCAATTTGAACCGCAACCTGCACCCGGCCGTGATTGCGCAAGATTTCGAGGACCGCGTCGCCGCGCGGCTGTGCCCGCTATTGGCCAGCCATGATGTCTTGCTGGATCTGCATTCCTTCCAGAGCCAAGGCCAAGCATTTGTGATGTTAGGTCCGCAGGACAACGCGGGCGATCTTGAGCCCTTTGCGCATGCCAGCGCCGAAGCGGCACTGGCCAAATGCCTGGGGCCCGCGCGTATTGTCGAAGGCTGGCTATCCACCTATGAATTGGGTCTGCGCCGGCGTGCGGCAAACAAGCACGAAGCATTCGCCCCAAGGCAAGACTTGACCCTGGACCCGCATTACGGCGTCGGCACGACCGAATACATGCGCAGCCAAGGTGGCTACGGTGTCACCTTGGAATGTGGTCAGCATCTCGACCCGCAGGCGCCCGAGGTGGCACGTTTGGCCATCCTGCGCAGCATGGCCCTGCTCGGTTTGATATCGCCCGAGTCTGCTCCGGCGCAGCAGCCGAGCCGGCCCGCCGAAGTGCTGCAGCTGTATGAGGTGATCGACAGGCAGCACTCGGACGACCGCTTCGAGCAAGCCTGGACCAGCTTTGACGCGATCTCGAAAGGCCAGAAAATTGGCACGCGTCACGACGGTAGCGCGGTGCTGGCGGCTGCGGATGGCCGCATCGTGTTCCCCAATAGCAAGGCTTTGCCGGGCCAGGAGTGGTTTTATTTGGCGCGGCCTAGCCCGCGCGATTTGAGCGCCTAGTTGAGCGATTAAGCCTCTAGCGACTCAGCGCAGGCTGACCACGGCCCAGGCCGCCCGCTCGCTACGGCAGGCGCCGGCACAGCCACTCTTGGCCAGTGCCGCATCAAAAATCTCGCGTGCGCAGTCCCCGCAGCAACCGCAGGCACTGGCCACGCCTGTTTCATCCTGCAAGAGCTCGAAATTGCTGACGCCGGACGCCACTTGGGCATGGATGTCGCGATCGGAGACTCGGCGGCACAGACAAACAATCATGGGCTAAGCGAAAGAAAGGCAACTCGTATTGAGTTGCCTGGACTTTAACGCAAATGCGAATGTTTCTCAATGTCATTCAAAAAGCCATCCCATTCATCGGAGATTGAACGGCGGCTTTCTGAAGCTCAGGACCCGGCCCCGCCCATTTGCGACTGCAGCCAGTTCTGCTCGCCCAGCTGCGCGACCAGGCCGATCTGGGTTTCTAAATGGTCGATATGGTCTTCGGTGTCTTTGAGGATGCTGCACAGCACTTCGCGCGAAACATAGTCACGCACCGACTCGCAATAGGCAATGGCTTCTTTCAGCCCGGGCTGTGAGCCCGCTTCCAATTTCAAATCGCAGTGCAAGACTTCGACGGCGTTTTCGCCGATATAGAGCTTGCCCAAGTCCTGCAAATTCGGCAGGCCGTCCAGCATCAGGATGCGATCCATCAGCTTGTCGGCATGCTTCATTTCTTCGATCGACTCGTCATGCTCATGCTTGGCCAAACGCTCAAAGCCCCAATTTTTGAGCATCCGGTAGTGCAAAAAGTACTGATTGATCGCAGTCAACTCGATCTTGAGCTGTGCATTCAGATAGTCCAAAACCTTTGCGTCGCCTTGCATGGAAGTCTCCTCAATGAATCTGCAACTATTGTGCGCGGTGTGCGGAAGTTCACCAACGCAAAACCATGAATTTTTAGGGTGAAGAAGAAGCGTTTGCAAGGCAAGGGCGCGCAAGCATCAAGCCAAATTTGCAGAAATTCATTGCCAGTGCGAATCATTCGCATTTAAGATGCGAACATGCAGACCTCTACCTCCACCGACAAAGCAGCAGGCGCCCCTGCGGCTGCCAATGATTGCGACCCAAGGGCAAGGCCCACGCCTGGGCTGACGCTGATGGATTCACGCAAGAGAATCAGCAGCCAGAGCCTTTTGGGCAATGAGACAGAGATTGAAATCGAGCATGGCCAGCAACTCTACCGCCTGCGCTTGACGGCCTTGGGCAAACTGATCCTGACCAAATAGGCCGTCATTTGTGAACCCTTGAGCACCCCGCCGGGCCGCGGCTTGGGCGGCTGATTCAGGGAGCCATTCAGCAGCCAAGAGCCTTTACTCCGTCCGCTGGACCTGAACAAGCAGGCCAAGACCTGGCAGTTCATCCATTCAAGTTCGCGTTTTCGTGCAAAGCGCACAAACCAAAGCAATACCACTTCCGCTCGACCGCACTTTTCATCGGTGCTTTCCCTAGAATTCTGAGCATGGCGGGGCATCCTCCGCTGTGATCGAAAACTCATCTAATCGAGGTGTTTCAGGTGAAAAGCAAAATGTTGAATCGTGCAAGTGGTCTGAAGTTGGTTTCTATCGCAGCGATGGCCTTGCTGGCCGGTGCGGCACAGGCGCTGCCGGTGATGGATCTGGGTGTTGCCAAGAACTACAGCGGGTTCTTCTTTGGCAATGCCACCAAAGTCATGGACGTTGAAGGCAAGTTTGCTGTCGGCGGAAATTTAGATACAACCGGATTTTCCTTCGGCTACCGCACATCGGCTGATGTTGACGGACCAAGCTTGGTCGTTGGCGGCAACGTAAAACTTGGCTCAGGCCAGATCAACAAGGGTCCGGGGAACAACATCGACACCAATGCTACCGTTGGGCCTATTACTAGTTGGCAGAAGCCAATTGGCTATGGTGTCTACGGCGGTACCAATACTTCCTCCTCACCACATGATTTGCGTCAAGGCAATGTGATCGACTTTGGCGCCGCCAAGACTCAACTTACGACACTGTCTTCAACGCTAGCGGCCGAAGCTTCAAATGGCTTGGTCGAGCGCAAATGGGGTGGCCTCTACCTGACGGGCGACAACAAAGCCGATGTGCAAGTATTTAACGTGTCAAGTGGCCCGCTAGGCAACCTCGTCTTGGCGAATGTCAAAGAAGGCGCCCATGTATTGGTGAATGTGTGGGGGCAGGAGGCGCTGACGTTTTCGGGTGGTCAAGACGGCCAGTTGAATGCCCTGCGCAGCAGCGTTCTATTCAACTTGGTTGACGCAACCAGCGTCGACATTCGGACCTTTACGTACGGCACTATCTTGGCGACCAAAGCCAACGTCATAGGCACAGGTCATATCGAAGGTTCAATCATCGCCAATTCCATTTCCGCGCAAGTAGAAATCGGCCATGAGCCCTTCCGAAATGTTTCCGCCGTCCCCGAGCCAGAAACCTACGCCATGCTGCTGGCCGGCTTGGGCGTGATTGGCTTTATGGCACGCCGCCGCAAGATTGGCGCTTAAATAGCAGGCAGATTTCGCCCGCAAAACAAAGGCTCCTACGGGAGCCTTTTTCATGTGCAGCCGCGCCAAGAAGCAAAAAGGGCCGCATCCTTGCCGGACGCGGCCCTTTCTTTTTAGATGCTCAGCTGAGCTGAAGACCTAGCGATCAGGCCAGCTTGCCGTGGCAAAGCTTGAACTTCTTGCCGCTGCCGCAAGGGCAGGGGTCGTTGCGCCCCACATGGCCGTACTTGCCGGCATCGAAGTCGGGGGCCGCGTCTTGCGACACCGAGCCGTCCTCGTTGGGGTGCGTATAGGTGACGTTGCTGACCCGCTCGGCGCGGGCTTCGATGGCTTCGGCCGCCCGGTTGGCTTCTTCTTGCGACTGGATGCGCACATTCATCAGCGTGCGGGTGACTTCCATCTTCACCACATCCAACAACTGCGAGAACAACTCGAATGCTTCGCGCTTGTACTCCTGCTTGGGGTTCTTCTGCGCATAGCCGCGCAAGTGAATGCCCTGGCGCAGATAGTCCAGCGAAGCCAGATGTTCGCGCCAATGCTGGTCAATGCTTTGCAACAAGACCATGCGCATGAACGGCGTCAGTTGATCGATGCCAACACGCTCCACCTTGTCGGCAAACACCGTGTCGCCGGTCTTCACAACCAGATCCAGCACATCCTCATCGGTGATGGAGTCGCTCTTGTCGACCATGGCCGTCAAAGCCACCTCGAGCTGCCATTCATCTCGCAAGACGCGTTCCAGACCGGGCAGGTCCCACTGCTCTTCGACGCTTTGGGAAGGCACAAAGCTGCGCACCACATCACCCAGCGTGCTGGCGCGCAGATTGTTGATTTGCTCAACCAAGCTTTGCGCTTCGAGGATGTCATTGCGCTGTTGGTAAATCACCTTGCGCTGATCGTTCGACACATCGTCGTACTCGAGCAACTGCTTGCGTACGTCAAAGTTGCGCGCCTCGACCTTGCGCTGCGCGCTTTCGATCGAGCGGCTGACGATGCCTGCCTCGATCGCCTCGCCTTCGGGCATCTTCAGGCGGTCCATGATGGCGCGCACACGGTCACCCGCGAAGATACGCATCAGCTGATCGTCCAGCGACAAATAGAAACGCGAGGCACCAGGGTCACCCTGGCGGCCCGAACGGCCACGTAACTGGTTATCGATGCGGCGGCTTTCATGTCGCTCGGTGGCGATGATGCGCAGGCCGCCGGCGGCCTTGACTTGCTCGTGCAGGCCGGCCCACTCATCCTTCAACGTCTGAATCTGTAGGGCCTTGTCGGCCTCGGCAACGCTGGCGTCGGCTTCAATCAGCTTGATCTGATTCTCGACATTGCCGCCCAACACAATGTCGGTGCCTCGACCGGCCATATTGGTCGCAATCGTGATCATGCCGGGCCGCCCTGCCTGTGCCACGATCAGCGCCTCTTGGGCATGCTGCTTGGCGTTGAGCACCTTGTGCGGCAATTTCTCTGCCGTCAGCAGCTTGGAGATGTACTCGGAGTTCTCGATCGAGGTGGTGCCGACCAAGGTCGGCTGACCGCGTTCATGGCTGTCCTTGATGTCGGCGACGACGGCGTGGAACTTTTCAAACGTGGTCTTGTAAACCAAGTCCTGTTCGTCCTTGCGCTTGGTTGGACGGTTAGGCGGAATCACCACCGTTTCCAGGCCGTAAATCTCCTGGAACTCGTAGGCCTCGGTATCGGCTGTGCCGGTCATGCCCGAGAGCTTGCCGTACATGCGGAAGAAGTTCTGGAAGGTGATCGAGGCCAGCGTCTGGTTCTCGCTCTGGATCGCCACGCCCTCTTTGGCTTCCACGGCTTGGTGCAGGCCGTCACTCCAGCGTCGACCTGTCATCAAGCGGCCGGTGAATTCGTCAACGATGATGACCTCACCGTTTTGCACCACGTAATGTTGGTCGCGGTGATAGATATGGGTGGCACGCAGCGCGGCATACAGATGATGCATCAGCGTGATGTTGCCGGCGTCGTAGAGGCTCGCACCTTCCACCAACAAACCCGCTTCGCTCAACAGGCGTTCGGCGTTTTCATGGCCGTCTTCGGTCAGATAGACCTGATGCGACTTCTCATCGACGGTGAAGTCGCCCGGCTCGATCACGCCTTCGCCGGTGCGAATATCCAACTCGCCGATTTGCTTCTTCAGGCCCGGCGCGACCTTGTTGATGGCCAGATACACATCGGTTTGGTCATCGGCTTGGCCGGAGATGATCAAAGGCGTGCGCGCCTCGTCGATCAGAATCGAGTCAACCTCGTCAACGATGGCGAACGCCAGCGGCCGCTGCACGCGGTCCGACACCTCGTGGACCATGTTGTCACGCAGGTAGTCAAAGCCGTATTCGTTATTGGTGCCATAGGTCACGTCAGCGGCGTAAGCGGCCTGCTTCTCTTCACGCGACATCTGCGCCAAATTGACGCCAACCGTCAGACCCAGGAAGTTGTAGAGCCGCGCCATCCATTCGGCGTCGCGCTTGGCCAGGTAATCATTGACGGTCACCAGGTGCACACCCTTGCCGGTCAAGGCATTCAGGTAGACCGCCAAGGTTCCCATCAAGGTTTTGCCTTCGCCGGTCCCCATCTCGGCGACCTTGCCGGCGTTGAGCACCATGCCGCCAATCAACTGCACGTCGAAGTGGCGCATCTTCAGCGCACGTTTGCCGCCTTCGCGAACAACCGCAAACGCTTCAGGCAGCAAAGAGTCCAAGGTTTCGCCCTTGGCCAAACGCTGCTTGAACTCTTCGGTCTTGGCCTTCAGAGCGGCATCATCGAGTTCCTCGAATTGCGGCTCCAGCGCATTGATCTGCTGGACGGTGCGGCGGTAGCCTTTAAGCAAGCGCTCATTACGGCTACCGAAAATCTGGGTGAGAAGCTTGGGCAACATGCAGCGTGATGATTGAATCGTAAGTTCTGGGAGCGGCATGGCCGCCCCCTGGGGTTGGCGGTCGCTATAGGCAAACAAACTCTCTTGTTTGCCCCGAGCTAGGCCCCTGAATTCTTCTTGATGCTTGGCCCATATGAGGCGCATTCAGCGCACTGCAATAGGACCACCCCCATCTCGCTCACTAGCAGCCAGCGCCAAGGGTCCGGCAGTTTAGCATCTGAGTGAAGGCAGTCCCGTGGCAGCAGCCCTCGGGCATACACTGCAGGGATGCGTGCCCCCTACAGTCCCCGGCCGAAGAATCGAAGTGCTCAGCAAGTGCCTGAACCGCTGGCAATTGCGCGCGCCATACAGCAGCACGAGGGCTTGGCGCGTTTGAGTCTCTTGATGCGCGAATCGAACCGACGCATGGAATTGATCAAACCTTGCCTGCCGGGCGCCTTGACGCGATTTGTTCGCCCAGGCCCGGTTGACGAGGACGGCTGGACCTTGCTGGCCGCCAATGCCGCAGTCGCCGCAAAACTACGCCACTTGCAGCCTCGGTTGCAAGAACTGATTGAAGAAGCAGGATTGCAGCCTGCCAAGGTTCGGGTGAAGGTGCAGCAGTAGTTCGGTGCGGCTGATGGGCTGACCGAGCGATAGCCACTCAGCCAATTTCTTGCGGGCAAAAAAATACCGCCTGTGAAGGCGGTATTTTTAACTTTGGTGCCGGCTATCGGATTCGAACTGATGACCTACCGCTTACAAGGCGGTTGCTCTACCAACTGAGCTAAGCCGGCGAAGACCAAGAGTATAGCCTTGAATTTCGAGGCTGTCTACTACTTAATGCGTTTTAATGAAGGCCTGCCGGAACTCGGTGGCGGTGCATCGGGTTCGTCGCCGTCCTGCACTGCAGCAACACTCGCCTCGCCCTGCTCTTGCTTGGTTTCGACCGAATTCGATTCCGAACTCGGGGTCAGCTTTACCGAACGCAAGGGAGTAGCAGCAGGACGTCCTGCCGCTGGGCCGCTTTGCTCAATCGACTCCGCAGACGCGGAAGAAGAAGAAACAGAAGGAGCAGCCGAGCTTGCAACCGGCCCTAGTGCAGTTTGCACATCAGGCGCCGGGAAAGCCATGCCCTGCCCGTTTTCACGCGCATAGATGGCCACCACATGGTCGATGGGAACAATGATTTCCCGCGCAGTGCCGCCAAAACGGGCCTTGAACTGGATGAATTCATTGCCCAGTTCTAGGCTGCTAGTGGCATCGAAACCGACATTGAGGACGATCTCGTTGTTGCTGACATACTCCATCGGCACCTGCACAAACCTGTCGACATGGACCGCAATATAGGGCGTGAAGCCGTTATCGGTGCACCAGTCGTGCAAGGCCCGTATCAGGTATGGCCGGGTCGATGCACTGCCCGACCCGCCGTTCTCACTGCTTTGTTCCATATGCCAACCGCTTACTTGCGCATGACCTTTTCGGATGGCGTCAGCGCTTCGATATAGGCTGGGCGCGAGAAAATCCGCTCAGCATATTTCAGCAGCGGCAGCGCGTTCTTCGACATGTCGATACCGTAGTAATCCAAGCGCCAGAGCAGCGGCGCAATGGCCACGTCCAGCATCGAGAAATCGTCGCCGAGCATGTACTTGTTCTTCAAGAAGATCGGCGCCAACTGGGTCAGGCGATCGCGGATCTGCGAGCGCGCCTTTTCCAACTGCTTGTCGGCCGCTTTAGCGGTCTGACTACGGCCCTCTAACACGTTGACGTGAGCAAACAATTCCTTCTCAAAATTGAGCAAGAACAGACGCACGCGAGCACGCGCGACAGGATCGCCGGGCATCAGTTGCGGATGCGGGAAGCGCTCATCGATGTACTCATTGATGATGTGCGACTCGTACAGAATCAAGTCGCGCTCAACCAGAATCGGCACTTCGTTGTACGGATTCATCAAGGCGATGTCTTCGGGCTTGGCGAACAAGTCCACATCGCGGATTTCAAAGTCCATACCCTTTTCGAACAGCACGAAGCGGCAGCGATGCGAGTAAGGGCAGGTGGTTCCAGAATAAAGCACCATCATGGCGGCAGGCTCCCAAAGAGTGAGGTGAAAAGGGTGGCGGACTTCAAGAACAAATCCACACAAAACGCAAACGCAGTGGGAGCTTTCTCAAGCATCCCACTGCGCTTTCGGCCGGGCAAAGCCCAGGCCTGATCGATTACTTCACGTCTTTCCAGTAAGACGCATTCAGGCGCCATGCAAAGACGGTAAACACCAGCAAGAACAACAGCACCATCACGCCAAGACGGAAGCGCTGACCCTGCGCCGGCTCACCCATCCACTGCAGGTAAGCCACCAGGTCGCCCACGGCATTGTCGTATTGAGCGTTTGTCATGGTGCCGGGTGTCAGCTGCTCGTAGCCCTTGAAGATATGGATCTTCTTGGCGTGGTCATGGGGATCGGTCTCCTCGGCGAAAGTGGCGCCGCGAACACCTTGCAATTCCCACAACACATGCGGCATGGCCACACTTGGGAAGGCCAGGTTATTCCAACCCGTGGCCTTCGTGTCGTCAGCGTAATAGCTGCGCAGATAGGTGTAGAGATAGTCAGCGCCCGAACCCTTGGAGCCGTCGGCACGCGAGCGTGCGATAACGGTCAAATCAGGCGGGGCCGCGCCGAACCAATCCTTGGCCTGACGTGGATCCATGGCAATCTTCATGGTGTCACCGACCTTGTCGGTGGCAAACATCAGATTGTTCTTGATCTGCAGTTCGGTCAAACCGATGTCTCGCATGCGGTTGTAACGCATGAAAGCAGCAGAGTGGCAGTTCAGGCAGTAGTTGACGAACAGCTTGGCGCCATTCTGCAGCGCCGCCATATCCTGCATCTTTTCTCTAGGGAACTTGTCCCATTCGATGCCGCCCGCAGCAGCGAACGCGCCGGACACCAAGCCAAAGCAAGTCAGCAAAGTCGCGATGAGTTTTTTCATTCTTTGTACTCCGTGGCTCAGTGGGCGTGGAAGGTCACACGGTCAGGTACAGCCTTTGGCGTACCCAGCTTGCTCCACCAAGGCATCAAGAGGAAGAAGCCGAAGTAGTACAGCGTGCCAATCTGGGACACCAGCGTACCCATATCGGTAGGCGGCTGAATGCCCAGATAACCCAGGATCAAGAAGAGCACCACGAACACGGCGTAAACATACTTGTGCCAGTCAGGGCGATAGCGGATCGATTTGACCGGGCTGTGATCCAGCCAAGGCAGCACGAACAAAATCACGACCGCGCCGCCCATCACGACCACGCCCCAGAACTTGGCGTCGAACGTCTTCAGCAGCGCGGCTGCCACCAAGGCAGCAACCAAGACCACCACTTTGGCCTTGCCAGAGAAACTACCCTTCAAGACCGCCAAGATCGCCGACAGGCCAATGATGCCGACCAGCACGTTGATCAGCGTGTCATTGGTGGCACGCAGCATCGAGTAGAACGGCGTGAAATACCAGACCGGCGCAATGTGAGCCGGAGTCTTCAGCGGATCGGCTGGGATGAAGTTGTTGTACTCGAGGAAGTAGCCACCCATCTCAGGCGCGAAGAACACGATGGACGTGAATACGATCAAGAACAGGCTAAGGGCATAGATGTCATGCACGCTGTAGTACGGATGGAAAGGAATGCCATCCAGCGGGTGTCCATTGGCATCCTTGGGCGCCTTGGGGCCCTTGATTTCAACGCCGTCAGGGTTGTTCGAACCCACTTCGTGCAGCGCAATGATGTGCGCGACCACCAAGCCCAGCAGCACCAGCGGCACCGCAATCACGTGGAAGGCAAAGAAGCGATTCAGCGTCGCGTCACCCACCACAAAGTCACCGCGAATCAGCAAAGCCAGATCGGGGCCAATAAAGGGCACGGCAGCGAACAAGTTCACGATCACCTGCGCGCCCCAGTAGGACATCTGGCCCCACGGCAGCAGATAACCCATGAAGGCTTCGGCCATCAGGCACAAGAAGATGCCGCAACCGAAGATCCACACCAACTCGCGCGGCTTGCGGTAGGAGCCATAAATCAGGCCCCGGTACATATGCAAGTAGACGATGATGAAAAACGCCGAGGCACCGGTCGAGTGCATATAGCGGATCAACCAACCCCAAGGCACATCACGCATGATGTACTCGACCGAGGCGAACGCCAGCGCCGCGTCGGGCTTGTAATGCATCACCAGGAAAATACCTGAGACGATTTGAATCACCAGCACCACCAAGGCCAGCGAGCCGAAGATGTACCACCAGTTGAAGTTTTTCGGAGCGTAGTACTCCGACAAATGCTCTTTGTACAGCTTGCTCGCAGGGAAGCGGTTATCCACCCAAGTCAGGAGTTGCTCACCCATTGGTGCGCCTGCGGGAGCTTCTTTGAATTCAGCCATGTTGACCTCTGTCCTTTAGCCTAATGCGGCGATTACGCCGGCTTGTCTTCACCAATGATGATCTTGGTGTCGGACAGGTACATATGCGGAGGCACTTCGAGGTTATCGGGCGCCGGCTTGTTCTTGAACACGCGACCTGCCAAGTCAAAGGTCGAACCGTGGCATGGGCACAAAAAGCCACCGCGCCAGTCGTCCGGCAGCGAAGGCTGAGGGCCGGCCGTGAACTTCTCGCTGGGCGAGCAACCCAGGTGCGAGCAAATACCAACCGCCACCATGAACTCGGGCTTGATCGAACGAGCCTCGTTCCTGGCGTATTCCGGCGTCGGGAACGCAGTCCGTTTGGACATGGGATCGGCCAATTCGCCGTCATGCCCGCTCAGGGCGGCCACTTGCTCGGGCGTGCGGCGCACGATCCAAACAGGCTTGCCACGCCATTCGACGGTCAATTTCTCGCCCGGCTTGATGGCACTGATATCGACTTCCACCGCGGCTCCGGCGGCCTTAGCGCGCTCGGACGGGGCGAAAGAACTGACGAAAGGTACTGCGACGGCTACACCGCCAACGGCGCCGGCGCAACTTGTGGCTATTAGCCATGTACGCTTACCGTGGTCCACTTGCTGGTCACTCATGGGCATCCTCAAACGAGACTTCACTTCTGATCGGGGTCAACCCGAGATTCTAACGGACGGCATCGCCTATTCGCGGCGCCATCGTTACACCGATGTATTTTCACACGACAATGTCGGCGCTTTACGCAATCTAGGGCGGCCAATCATCATGCATACGACAAGCTGCTGAAGGAATGTCCGTCCAATTACTCATCGGCCCCAGGGGCCTTCATCGGAGCGATTTATGGGAATGTTGTCAGAATTCAGGGAATTTGCCGTCAAGGGCAATGTGGTTGATCTGGCTGTGGGCGTGATCATCGGTGGCGCGTTTGGCAAGATTGTCGACTCCATCGTCAAGGACTTGATCATGCCGGTCATTGGCCGCATCGTCGGCGGTTTGGATTTCTCGAACTACTTCATCACCCTGGGCAGTATTCCGGCCGATTACAAGGGCCCCGCCACCTACGAAGCCCTCAGCAAGGCCGGCGTACCCCTTTTCGCCTACGGCAGCTTCATCACCGTGCTGCTGAACTTCATCATTCTGGCCTTCATCATTTTCATGATGATTCGGCAAATCAATCGCCTCAAACGAGCCGAGCCAGCAGCGCCCGAAGCTGCTGCCGTCACACCCGAAGACATCGTCTTGCTGCGCGAAATTCGGGATTCCTTGAAGCGCTAAGCAGGGGTCACCATTGGCGGCCACATGTGTAAGTGAAAGTTTCAGCGCAATAAGGCGTTAGCTAATTGACACGTGGGGCCTGCCAACGCGCTGAACCAAGCCCCGGCGGGCGATATAAGCTCGATAATTGCTGCTATAGACTGTGGCAATCAAGCTACAAAGATCGCCCACCGACCCCATGAATGCGCCCGAACTCAGCCGACTGAACCCTCATCTGGAAGCCGCCGTCCAGCGCGTTCGCACGGCAGGTGACCAAGCGGCCGAACGCTGCGCGGAAGGTTTGGGACTGTCAGCTCTCTCTGCCGGGCAAGTGAAACGCCGCGAAGCACTGTTGGCGGCGCAGTATTTGTTCCGTAAACAGCAGGCCTTGTTTGGTCAGCAGTTCTACTTGTCGCTGCGCACGCAGTTGGACCAGGAGCAAACCGTCAAAGCGGGCGCTCGGCCTACTGGCAAGAAGGACTGGGGTGAGCTGTCCTTGATGGATGACGAGCAGGTCGACGCTCTGGTAGTGGGCGACCGCATCGGCCTGGCCATCGGGCATCAAAGCGAGTGGGAGTTGCGCGAGGTCGAGTCCTATATGGGAGGCCTGAGCATCGGAGAGCGCAATCCACTGCGCCCCGAATTGATCGGCCAGGCCTTGCTGACCGCCGTTCAGGCGGTCACCGACGAGGCCGACACCCGGCAAATCCTGATCGATGAATTGACCCGCGCCTTGGCACAGGAAATGCGCGTTTGCTACGCCGATATTGCCGAGTTGTTCCGCAACCGAGGCCTGCGCCCGCAAGACTTACGCGTTAGAGGCTCCGAGGCCAGCCCATCCAGCCGCGCGCATGGACTATCGGCGCACAGCCAAGCAGGCGCGCTGGACGAAGGGGTCAGCACCGGCGGCGGCAGATTTGGCAGCTCGGGACATGGCGGCGGGACTTTCGGTGGACATGGTGACGGTCACAGCAGAGGTCACAGCAGCGGCTACAACAGTGGTCATGGCAGCGGACATAGCACCGGCTTTGGCGGTGGCGGTGGCGGTGGCGGTGGCGGTCAGTTTGGCGGCGGGCCGCAAGGCTACACAGCCCAAGGCTCGGGCGGCCTGGGCGCCGTCGATGCTCAGCTGATGGACTTGTTGCGCCGCTTGGCCCAAGTGCCAGCCGGGCCAGCCGGCCCAGGTGGTGCAGGACCGGCCGGCTGGGCCACCACCGGCGACAACCCAGCGGGCGACGGCTACGCTCAGCCAGTCGATCTGGCCAACAGCGCTCGCTGGAGCGAAGACTTCAGCGCCTCCAGCTGGCAAGGCGCGGCACCACCCAATTTGATCCATCTGCACCGAGAGGAGCTGCGCGAAGCAGCCACCGGCCGCCTTGATCACATGGTGATCGACGTCGTCAGCAGTCTGTTTGATCAAGTGCTGTCCGACCCCAAAGTGCCGCCACAGATGGCGCGGCTGCTGGCCAGCCTGCAACTGCCGGTCTTGCGGGCAGCACTGGGTGATCAGACCTTCTTCTCGTCCCGCCGCCATCCGGTACGCCGCTTCATCAACCGCATGGCATCGCTCGCCTGTGCCTTCGACGACTTTAGCGAAGACCCCGGGCTGGCCTTCTTGGCCCATGTGCGGGAACTGGTGCAGGAAGTTGCTAACGGCGACTTCGACCGCATGGATGTTTACGAGAGCAAGCTCGATGCGCTCGAACAGTTCATTGCAGAGCAGGTCGGCAAGGCGCTTAGCTCACAAGGGGATGCCGCCGCCCTGCTGGCTCGTAAAGAAGTTGATCTGCGCCTGCAGCAGATGTATGCGAAGCAGCTGCAATCCGCCTTGACGCCAGTCGCCATGCCGGACTTCATCCGCGACTTTTTGTCGCAGGCCTGGAGTCAGGTCATTGTGCTGGTCAGCCGCGACAGCGCCAGCGCGCCGGAGCGCACGCAACGCATCAGGCAATTTGGCCGCGACTTGGTCATGAGTGTGCAGCCCAAGGCCGGCACGGCGCAAAGACAGCTCTTTTTAGGCGCCCTACCCAAGCTGATGCAAACCCTCAACGAAGGCCTGGATTTGATCGCCTGGCCCGAGCCTGCTCGCAACGCCTTTTTCGGTCAGTTGCTGCCCGCCCATGCCGAATCACTGAAGGGCCAGGCCCTCAGCGCGCTCGAAGCCAATTTGCTTTCCAAGCAACTCGACGGCGTTTTCGGCAGCGCGCCACCGGCCGAACAAGATTTAGGTGCCGATAGCGTGGGCGCAATGCCTCAAGATGCCGACCTGTCGGCGCGCTTGAGTGCCGCCGAGGCCACGTCGCTGGGCCTGATCAAAGAGTCCGGCGTTGATTGGTCGGGTGAAATCGACATCGATCTGAGCGCCGACGCGCCCTTGCAAGCCGTGGACATCAGCATCGAGGGCCTGCCAGCCTCTACTGATGCCCCCGAACCCAGCGAAGGCGAGTTGCTGATCGAACATCTGCAACTGGGCTTTGCCTATCAAATGCATACCGGCGACCGCTGGCACAAGGTAAGACTGGCCCATATCAGCGCCGGCCGCAGCTTCTTCATCTTCACACAAGGCGCCAAGCATCAGGAAACAGTCACCATGACGGCGCGCATGCTCAAACGTTTGTGCGAGGCTAAGCGCATGCGCGCGTTTGAAAACGCCTACCTGATGGAGCGGGCCATCTCCCGTGCGCGTAAACAGTTAGCAGCCATCAAGGTCTGAACCCGCGCCGGTCAGCGCGCAGCCCGTTCAGGGCAATAACTGGCAAGCCATGCGCAGCGCCGCCTTGAAGCTGGCGGGGTCGGCACGGCCGCTGCCGGCCAAATCAAAGGCGGTGCCATGATCCGGGCTGGTGCGCACAAAAGGCAGGCCCAAGGTCACATTGACGCCTTGCTCAACGCCCAGGTACTTGACCGGGATCAGCCCGTGGTCATGGGTCATGGCCACCACCACATCGAACTCGCCCGGGTGCGCGGCGCTGTGGCGTGCGCGCATGAACACGGTGTCGGGCGCGAACGGGCCAGTGGCGTCTAGACCCTCTGCACGCGCCCGCGCAATGGCCGGCGCAATATGCAGAATTTCTTCATCTCCGAACAAGCCCCCCTCACCCGCGTGAGGATTCAATCCGGCCACCGCAATGCGCGGCGCGGCGATGCCGAAACGCAGCAACGCCGCCTGCGCGATCCGCAAGGTTTCCAGCACGCGGTCGGCATTGATCAAGTCGATGGCGCGCCGCAGCGCGCAGTGAATCGTCACCAACACCACCCGCAACTCATCATTGGCCAACATCATGCGCACGGGCAGCGCTGCGCCGCCGCCGGCAGCCAGCGCCTGCAGCATCTCCGTGTGGCCCGGATAGCCTATGCCTGCCGCATGCAAGGCCTCCTTGTGGATGGGCGCCGTCACCAAGGCATCGGCCGAGCCCGCTTGTATGGCACCCACAGCCGCCTCGATGCACAGGGCAGCTGCCGCGCCCGCCTTCGCATCAATCTGCCCGATGGCGCAATCCAGCAGCCCCTGGGGCAAGCCCTCGGGCTGCCATACCGCCACACAGTTCGGCGGCAGATCGCCCAACTCTTGCAGTGAAGTCAGGCGCAGCAAAGGCCGCTGCACGCCCGCCCAAGTCATCGCGCGGCGCATCACTGCAACATCGCCGACCACACAGAGCTGCGCGACCATGCCCGGCTCCGGACGGCCCAGCGCCATGGCGACAATCTCCGGTCCAATGCCGCACAGATCACCCATGGTGACCAAGACCCGCTTATTCGCCTGTACCTTGCTCATGCCGGGTTCGCAATATCGATAAATTGCTGAGTCACGCCCAACTCGCTCGCCAGGTGAGCGGCCAGGGCCTGCACGCCATAGCGCTCGGTCGCATGATGACCGGCGGCTACAAAAGCCACCCCGGTCTCGGCCGCCAAATGGGCTTGCGGCTCGGAGATTTCACCGGTCACAAACACATCAACGCCGGCCGCGATGGCCGCCTCGAAATAGCTCTGCGCGCCACCCGAGCACCAGCCAAGCCGCCGCAAGGGGCGACCATCACCGGGAGCAGCCAGCACCGTCCGCCCCAACTGGCGCTCCAGATGCGAGCTCAATTCGAGCAGGCTTTGGGGTGCAGCGAGACTGCCCGCAAAACCCAAGTCTTGCTCGCCAAAACGCGCATCCGCTTGCCAATCCATCAGCCGTCCGAGTTGCGCGTTATTGCCGTATTCGGCGTGCGCATCCAGCGGCAAATGATAGGCAAACAAATTGACATCGGCTGCCAACAAGCGCGCCAGGCGCTGCTTCATCCAGCCGGTGACGCGACCATCCTGGCCGCGCCAGAACAAGCCATGGTGGACCAAAATCGCATCGGCGCCGGCGGCGATCGCGGCCTCGATCAGGCCCAGGCTGGCGGTGACCCCGCAGACGATGTGCCGAATCTCAGACCGGCCCTCGACCTGCAAGCCATTCGGCCCATAATCCTTGAACCGGTCGACCTCCAGCAGGCGTTTCAGATGGAGATCGATGACGTGGCGTTGAGGCATAGGGAGACTTTGAGAGTGCGTAAGCTTTGGTTGATTTTCGCTCAGACCACGACCGTGGCGATGGCCATTCTTTTTGTGCTGAGCACACTCAAGCCCGAATGGCTGCGCCCGGCCGCGAGCGCCAACTTGCCCGCCTTCAATCAAGCAGCCCTGTCCGCCGCCTACCCGCCCGCCACCGCAGCCAGCAGCGGCCAGCGCGCCGGCTACAGCATGGCCTCCCGGCGCGCCGCGCCCGCAGTCGTCAGCATCACGGCCAGCAAGGCGCCGCCGCGCAATAGCGAAGCCCAAGACCCCTGGTTCAGGTTCCACTTCGGTCAACGCGGTCGAGGCAAAGAGGCGATGCGCCCGCAAACTGGCCTGGGCTCGGGCGTGATCGTCTCGGCCGACGGTTATTTACTGACCAACAACCATGTAGTCGAGGGCGCGTCCGACATCGAGGTGATGTTGACCGATGGCCGCCAAGCGCGCGCCGCGCTGGTCGGCACCGACCCTGAAAGCGATCTGGCGGTGCTGAAGATCGAGCTCGAGCGCCTGCCCGTGATCCACCTTGGCACGGCCGACAGCCTTCAGGTCGGCGATGTGGTGCTGGCCATTGGCAACCCCTTCAATGTCGGGCAGACGGTGACTTCGGGCATCGTCAGCGCCCTTGGGCGCAGTCAGCTGGGCATCAACACCTTCGAGAATTTCATTCAAACCGATGCGGCCATCAACCCCGGCAACTCGGGTGGTGCGCTGGTCGATGTGGACGGCAATTTGGTCGGCATCAACACCGCCATCTACTCGCGCAACGGCGGCAGCCTCGGCATCGGTTTCGCCATTCCCATCAGCTCGGCGCGCCTGGTGATGGACGCCTTGCTGCGTGACGGTCAGGTCGCTCGGGGCTGGATAGGCGTGCAAACCCGTGAGCTCACGCCCGAGTTCGCCGAAGCCTTCAAGCTGCCGCTGGTGTCGGGCGTGCTGATCAGCGGCGTGCTGGCCAATGCACCGGCCGCCAAGGCCGGCGTCAAGCCAGGCGATGTGTTGACCAAGGTTGGAGGCACCGCCGTGCAAAGCCCGGCTCAATTGCTGGCGGCTGTGGCCGCGCTACCGCCCTTGAAGCCGGCGACGCTGGCGGTTCAGCGCGGCGAGCGGCAGATGGAGATCGAAGTGATGATCGGGCAGCGGCCCAAGCCACCGACGCAGGTTCAGCAGCTAGAGGGTCCGGGCGGCGAGCGCTGAGCGCAAGGACTCAGGTGCCTTCGTCCGGCGCCTTGGAGTATTGATTGAAATAGCCGGCCGCGAAGACGCCAAGCTCATACAAGATGCACATCGGTATCGCCAGCGCCAGCTGCGACACCACATCGGGCGGCGTGATGATGGCGGCAATCACGAAGGCCAGGACGATGAAGTAGCCGCGAAACTCGCGCAACTTCTCGACCGTCACCAAACCCATGCGGACCAGCAAGACCACCACCACCGGCACCTCGAATGCCGCGCCGAAGGCGATGAACATCGACATCACAAAGCTCAGATAGGCCTCGATATCGGGCGCTGCGGTGATGCTTTTGGGCGCAAAGCTCTGGATGAATTTGAAAACCTGCCCGAACACGAAGAAGTAGCAAAACGCCACGCCTATGAAGAACAGCACGGTGCTGGAAAACACCAAGGGCAGCACCAGACGTTTTTCATGCGAGTACAGGCCAGGCGCCACAAAAGCCCAGATTTGGTACAGCACGATAGGCAAGGCGATCAAAAAGGCCGCCATCAAGGTGATCTTCAAAGGCACCAAAAAAGGCGAAATCACATTCGTGGCGATCAGCGTCGAGCCGGCCGGCAACTGCGCGACCAGCGGCGCGGCCAGCATGTCGTACAGGGCCGAGGGACCGGGGAAAAAGGCCAAGACACCAAAGGCAATCGCCACGGCAATCGACGCCCGCACCAAGCGGTCACGCAGTTCGATCAGGTGGGAGACAAAGGGTTGTTCCGTGCCGGCGAGTTCATCGTCCGGTTTGCTGTCATTGCTCATGCGATGGGGTCGTCGTTATCTGGCTTGATTCAAGGTGGGGTCGAACGACGTAACGCGGCGCCTGCAGGGCGATAACGAGCAACCCGCGCGGCACCGGACTGCGCATGCCTGCGCACGCCGAGCTGCTGCTTGTACCACTGCGGCGTAGCTCCTCGCTTCAAGCGCCAGTTCTTCTTGGGCCGCTTGTAAGCCGTGGCGCCAAAGGAGTTACCCTCGTAAGCATGGCTGCCAAGGTCGCCTCCAATGCTGTTGTCGCCGAGATCGGACCAGGTCTGCGCGAACGCTTGATTGGCACCGTCCACCTCTTGCTGAACGGCCTGCCCCACATCGCGAGCGGCCGTTTCCATCTCGGTCTTCATTTTTTTGAGCTCTTCGAGCTCGATCGAGCGGCTCACCTCGGCCTTGACGTCAGACACATAGCGCTGTGCCTTCCCGATCAAATGCCCGACGGTACGCGCCACCCTTGGCAGGCGCTCGGGACCGATGACGATCAGAGCCACTGCGCCAATCAGCGCCAGCTTGTCAAATCCGAAGTCAATCATGCAGCGTCAGACCGGCAGTCCATCAAGACTTGGTCTTGGCCTCGACGTCAACCGTGTTGCTGTCGGCCGTCTTGTTGCTGGTGACTTGTTGCGCAGGGGCAGTCGACGTCGGGGCCGCGTCTGCGCCACCGTCCTTCATGCCATCTTTAAAGCCCTTGACGGCACCGCCCAGATCGCTGCCGATGTTCTTGAGCTTTTTGGTGCCAAACACCAACACCACAATCACCAGCACGATCAGCCAGTGCCAAATACTAAACGAACCCATTATTCAACTCCTACAGACAATCTTGGCATTCTAGTTGGGCCACATGACAAATCGCCCCAGGGTGACATATGACGATGTCACAGATCAAAGCTTGCTAAATGCTTGGTCAGCCTTTCAACCAAGGGCGCGGCCCACCCATCACATGCATATGCAGGTGGTAGACCTCTTGGCCGCCATCGGGGCCGGTGTTGATGACGGTGCGAAAGCCATTCGTCACGCCCAGTTCCCGCATCAGCTTGGGCGCCAGCACCGCCATATGGCCCAGCAATAGCTGATGCTCAGGCCCCAAATCGCTCATCATCGCGATGTGCTGCTTGGGCACGATCAGCACATGCACCGGCGCCCAAGGGTGGATGTCATGAAAGGCCAGCACCAACTCATCCTCGTAAGCCTTGCGGCTGGGGATCTGGCCGGCGATGATTTTGCAGAACAGGCAATTGGGGTCGTGTGGCATGGCAGGAGACTCGTTTTGGGGGTCAAACAATCACAGTGCTCAGATCAAGTCGGCATCGCCCGGCCGCCATTCATCGCTGTCCAGCCGCGCACGATGCGATACAGAAACCAGATCGACACCAGGGCCCAAGCTATCCAGCCCGGCACAAAAAGAAGCAAGAACAAGGGGCTGGTCAACGCATAGAGCACGCCCGCCCACCGCACACTGCGTAGGCGCCAGCTGAAATGCGAGGCCTGCCAACTGCCCTTTGCTTCATCGCGTTTGATCAGATCGATCAGCACAGCCACCAGCAACAAAAAGACGCTGGCCTGCACGCCGGGCAGCACCGCCCCCACCGCCACCACGGCATGCAGCAAGTAGCTCAGCACCCCCACGGTGTGCAGGCTGCGCTCGCGCGCGCCGTCCAAAACGACCGCGTTCTCCACCGACTCCTTGGCTTCAGTCATTCGGCTCTTCCTCTTGCGCCTTTGAGCGCTGGGCGAACTCTTGCAAGCCCGACAAACTCTCGCGACGGGCCAGTTCGGCCAGCACTTGCTCGGGCTTCAAACCAAAATGGCTCAGCGCGATGATGGAGTGAAACCACAAATCGGCCACTTCATAGAGCAGCTTTTGGGGGTCACCGTCCTTGGCCGCCATCACCGTTTCGGTCGCCTCCTCGCCGATTTTTTTCAAAATCGAATCCAAGCCCTTGTCGAACAGCTTGGCCACATAGCTGCTGGCGGGGTCGCCGCCATTGCCGGGCTTGCGTGATTCGATCACGGCGGCGATGCGGGCCAAGGTGTTGTCACTGCCGACGCGCTGAATATCATTCATTTGTAAATTTGCTCAGGGTTCTTCAGCACCGGCTCGACAGCCTGCCAGTTCGGCGCCGCGCCGCCCTGCTCCAGGCGTTGATAAAAACAGGAATGCCGTCCGGTGTGACAGGCAATGCCAGGTTGGTGGCCGTTCTGGGTGATTTTCAACAGCAGCACGTCGTTGTCGCAGTCGAGCCGCATCTCATGCACCGTCTGCGTGTGGCCGGACTCTTCGCCCTTGTGCCAGAGTTTGGCGCGCGAGCGGCTCCAATACACGGCCTCCCCGAGTTCCTGGGTGCGCGCCAGCGCGGCGCGGTTCATCCAGGCGAACATGACCACGTCCCCGCTCGCCCGCTCCTGCGCGATCACCGGCACTAGGCCGTCCGCATCCCACTTGATTTGATCCAACCAGTTCATGAGCTTCAGTGTAGTTGAGGGGTCAGCTCAGATGGGTCGCCCCCTCAAAGCCCCGCTCGCCGGCAAACCAATCCAGCACCGGAATCGTGCCCGGCAAGACCGGCTGCACCTGCACCGGCAGGCTTTGCCAAGCCATGGCCTGCTGCTCACGCATCTCGAACTCGCCTGTCCACTCGAACACCTTGCAAAAGTGCAACCGTACGCGCGCATGCGGGTAGTCCATCACCAGCTCTTGCCAGGGGTGGGCCGCACCGATCTCGATGCCGAGCTCCTCATGCAGCTCGCGGCGCAGCGCCTGCTCGACGGTTTCACCCGCTTCCAGCTTGCCACCGGGGAATTCCCAGAAACCGGCATAGACCTTGCCCACCGGCCGACTGGTCAACAAGAAGCGCCCTTCGCGGCCCTCAGCATCACGCTCGACCAGCACACCTACCGCCACCTCGACCGGCACACGCTCTGCAGCACTCGACTCAGCCATGATGATCCAAGCCTTCGCGCCCCGCCAAATCGCGGGCGAATTGGTAGGCCACCCGGCCCGAGCGCGAGCCGCGCTCCAGCGCCCAAACCAGCGCGGGCTGACGGGACGCTGCAATCGCCGGCTCGGGCACGCTGAAGTAACGCAACCATTGAGCGGCAATGGCCAGATATTCATCCTGGCTAAAGGAATAAAAGCTCAGCCACAGGCCGAAGCGCTCGGACAGCGAGATCTTCTCTTCGATCGCCTCGCCCGGATGCACCTCGCCGTCGAGCTGGTGGGTGTAGCTCAGGTTGTCCTTGATTTGCTCGGGCAAAAGGTGGCGGCGATTGCTGGTGGCGTAGATCAAGACGTTGTCGCTGGCTGCCGCCACCGACCCGTCCAACATCGACTTCAAGGCCTTGTAGCCGAGTTCGCCCTCGTCGAAGCTCAAGTCGTCACAGAAGATCACAAAGCGCTCGGGGCGCTCGGCCACCAAGTCCACCAGATCGGGCAGGTCCACCAAATCGGCCTTGTCGACCTCGATCAGACGCAGGCCCCGCGGCGCGAATTCATTCAGGCAAGCCTTGATCAACGAGCTTTTGCCGGTGCCGCGAGCGCCGGTCAACAACACATTATTGGCCAAGCGGCCGGACACAAACTGCTCGGTGTTTTGCAGCAAGCGCTGCTTTTGCGTGTCCACTTCCAAGAGCTCGCTCAGCCGGATGCTGGCCGCATGCCGCACCGGCTCCAGCACCGGCACACCGCGCCGGCGCCGGTAACGAAACGCCGCCGCTGCCTGCCAGTCGGGCGCGGTCAACGCAGGCGGCAGCAGGGTCTCAACGCGAGCCAGCAATGACTCGGCTCGTTGCAGAAAACCCTGCAGGGAAACTTGTATTGATTCGTCCATGGTCAGCGCGCTTTCAAGGGCTGGCCAGTGTAGCGGCGAGCCCCAGCGGGCCCGAGTTTCAGCTGAGCAGCATGCGCAGCGCCGAGTCCAACTGCTCGATCGGGCTGCGCTTGAAGCCACTGCGCGCATAGCGCTGCAGTCGTCCGATGATGAAGCTGACGAGTACCGAGGCTTGCGCGTTGGCGTCTACCGTCGGCGTGCTGGATCCCTTCGCTTCGGCCGCGTTGCGCAGCACTTGGCGCAGCGTTGACTCCACACGATCGAAAAACTGATTCATGCGCAGCACCAGGCGTTCGTTCTCATACACCAGGGCGTCGCCCACCATCACCCTGGTCATGCCGGGGTTGCGTTCGCCAAACTGCAAGAGCATGGAGACAATTTTTTGCGCCTGCAGCAGGCCCGACCCTTCGCGCTCGCTGATCTGATTCAGGAGGGTGAAGATGCTGCTTTCGATGAATTCGATCAGGCCCTCGAACATCTGAGCCTTGCTGGCGAAGTGACGGTACAAGGCCGCTTCGCTGACCTCAAGCTTGGCCGCCAAAGCTGCGGTGGTCACGCGATCAGCGCCCGGCTGCTCCAACATGCTGGCCAGCGTCTGCAGAATCTGCACCCGGCGCTCACCCGGCCGCGGCCGCTTTCGCGGTGCCGAAGCTGTGGCAGCGGCAGTGGGCAATGCGGAAGCGACAAGATTCAGTTTTGGCTCTGGAGCTGACATGGGCATAGCGGCTTGGGGTTGTTCGCAAAAATTGTCGCGTCACGAAAGCGCTCGGCCCATGACGGCAGCCGGCGGCCGATTCTGGCACAGCCGCGTGACACTCAATCCCGCAGCCAACCCAGGCGGCGCGCTTCATAGATCGCCTCCACCTTAGAGCGCACATGCAGTTTGCGATAAACCCGTTTGACGTAAGTCATCACCGTGTGCGGAGACACCGCCATAAAGCCGGCGATCTCATCAAAAGTGAAGCCCTTGGCGGCCAGATTCAAAACCTTTGATTCCTGCTCCGACAAGGCCACGGCATCTTCGTCCAAGGACGCCGCTGGCCCAGTACCACGATCCGCATGGGCGGTGGGCGCCAAGCGTTTGAGCAAACGCCGCGCAATCAGGGGGCTGATCGGGCTGCCGCCGCAGCGCAAGCTGCGCAATTGTTCAGGCAGATCGAGCGCCAGGCTGTCCTTGAGCAAATAGCCGCTGGCTCCGGCCTCGATACTGGCCAAGACATGCTGCTCATCGCCAAACACCGAGATCACCATCACCTCGCACTCGGGCCGCGTCTGCGCGGCATGGCGAATCAAATCGATGCCACTGCCGCCAGGCAGATCCAGATCGACCAGCAATACATCCGGCCGGTACTGGTCAAACATCTTGCGGCCCTGCGGCAGATCATGCGCCAGCCCCAGCAAGTTGATGTCGGCCACATGCGCCAGCGAAAGCGCGAAAGCCTCGCGAAAGCGGGCCTGATCTTCAACGACAAGCACGGAGAAAACACTCATGAGCGCTTCACGATTTGAGTTTGCAAACGAGTAAACGGACGTTGTACGGTACCGCAAGGTTAGGCGCAGCGCCTCGTCCATGCAGGCCTCAAACTGGGGGGATGGTCAGCAAGGCACCGAGCCGGTTAATGCGCCTATCCACATAGACCGGCCTGCGGCGCAAGCCCTTGTGCGCCTCCGGGCCGAGTGGATTGTTGCGGGAGCGATGCAGCCAGCGCTGCATCCAGACCGTGCGCATGCCCACCCGACGGGCGGCCTTTTGATGCACCAGCGTGTCTTCCACCAGCACACAGTCCCCTGCCCGAAGCTGCAGCCCAGCCAGCAAGTGGCGGAACATGCGCGCATCGGGCTTGGGGCGTAACTGGCCAAACATACGCATTTGCTCGAAGGCGATCACACCCTCAAAACAATGCGAAATTCCCAGCACGGCCAATACCCGTTCGGCATAGGCCAAAGGCGCATTGGTCAACAAGAATTTGCGCCCGGGCAGACGCTTGAGTGCCGCCAGATCATGAGCATGGCCGTGCAGCAAGGCGTCCACGCCCGGCAATTGATGGGTGTGGTGCAAAAAATGTGCCGGCTGCACGCCGTGGTGACGCACCAAACCCAATAGCGTCGCGCCGTAACGATGCCAGTACAACGCGCGCAGGCGGTTGGCCTCATCGCGCGGCACGCCGACATGGGTTTCGATGTAATCGGTCATCGCCACATTGAGCGCCCGGAAGACATGAGCGGACGCGTTATGCAGCGTGTTGTCGAGATCGAAGAACCAGACTGGGGTCATTGGAACCCCTCGCTCAAGGAGTACCTTGATCGGTCCCCCGAGGGGACGGCGATGCTTGCCGGTTCGACCGGCAAGCACATCGCCACGCGGGCCGGCTCGGCGGGCTGAGGCCGGACACGAACAGTCCCTGCGGACTGTTCGTGCCTGCCGAAGGCCAAGGGCCTCTGGCCCTTGGCGGCCCAGCGCTCAGCCCAAAATGCCGGAGACACTCGTAGTCTCAGTGAGACCGAATCATGGTTCCATAGGCTTGGTCACTCAATATCTCCAGCAACATCGCATGCGGCACGCGGCCGTCGATGATGTGGACCGCATTGACGCCGCTCCGGGCCGCTTCCAGTGCCGAGGCGATTTTGGGCAGCATGCCGCCCGACAGCGTGCCGTCGGCAAACAACTCGTCGATCTCACGCGCGCTCAGGTCGGTCAGCAAATTGCCGGCCTTGTCCAGCACGCCGGGCGTGTTGGTCAAGAGCACCAGCTTTTCCGCCTTGAGGATTTCGGCCAACTTGCCGGCCACCACATCGGCATTGATGTTGTAGCTCTCGTTGTGCTCGCCAAAACCGATCGGGCTGATGACGGGAATAAATTGGTCGTCCTGCAGCGCCTTGACCACGCTCGGGTCGATGCTGACGATGTCGCCGACCTGGCCGATATCGTGTTCTTTGGCCGGGTCATCCTTGTCCAGCATCTTGAGCTTCTTGGCGCGGATCATGCCGCCGTCGCGGCCCGTTAGGCCCACGGCCTTGCCGCCGGCCACATTGATCAGGCCGACGATGTCTTGCTGCACTTGGCCGGCCAAGACCCACTCCACCACTTCCATGGTTTCTTCGTCGGTGACGCGCATGCCTTGGATGAAATGGCCCTTCTTGCCGAGGCGAGTCAGGGCACCTTCGATCTGCGGGCCACCGCCATGTACGACCACCGGGTTCAGGCCGACCAACTTCAAAAGCACCACATCCTCGGCGAAGTCCTGCTGCAGGGCCGGGTCGGTCATCGCGTTGCCGCCGTATTTGATGACGATGGTCTTGCCATGAAATTTGCGGATATAGGGCAGCGCCTGCGAGAGGATCTCGGCCTTTTCGCGCGGAGCGATATGGGAGACATCGGTGCTGTGGGCCGAGCTGGCTTCGTTCTTCATGGCTGATCCAGACAAAAACAAGGGTGTGAAGTCACAAATTCTGGCGGGATTGTAGGGTGCGTCTGGCGCTGAAGCTCGGGCTTGCGGACACAATTCGAGCCGCTGCACAGGCGGCATTTCATCTGCCAAAGAAGGAAGAATTTTGATCGCGATTTTGCAAAGAGTGCGCCACGCCGAGGTCGAAGTCGCCGGGCAAATCATGGGGGCCATTGGCCCCGGCCTGCTGATGCTGGTCTGCGCCGAGCCGGGCGACAGCGAGGCGCAGGCCGAGAAACTGATCAACAAGGTTTTGAAGCTGCGCATCTTCGGCGATGCAGCCGGAAAAATGAATCTGAGCCTGCAGGACGTGGGGGGCGGCCTCTTGATCGTCTCTCAATTCACGCTGGCGGCCGACTGCAGCGGCGGCAATCGGCCCAGCTTCACCGGCGCAGCCAGGCCCGAAGCGGGCCAGCGCCTATATGACCATTGCCTCAACTATGCCCGCGGCCTGCACCCGGTGGTGGCCGGCGGTGAATTCGGCGCCGATATGCAAGTGAGCCTGCTGAACGACGGACCGGTGACGATTCCGCTGCGAGTCAATTAGCCAGCGTTTGTTGCCTGCTGGAGCCGCGCAATGCGCTGCTCCATCGGCGGGTGGCTGGAGAACAGCGCCATCAGGCCGCTGGGCCGTGCGCTGATACCCATCGCCTGCATGGACTTGGGCATCTCGCCGGGGTCCAGCCCACCCAGCCGGGCCAAGGCATTCATCATCGGCTGCTTACGGCCCATCAATTGCGCCGCACCGGCATCGGCCCTGAATTCACGCTGACGTGAGAACCAGGCGACGATCATTGCCGCCACCACGCCCAGCACGATGTCCATCACGATGGTGGTGATGAAGTAGCCCATGCCAGGCCCGTCGTTCTGATTGCGCAACACAAATTTATCGACCAGATAGCCAATCACGCGCGAGATGAAGACCACAAAGGTATTCATAACGCCTTGAATCAAGGCCATGGTGACCATATCGCCATTGGCCACATGGGCGATCTCATGGCCGAGAACGGCTTCCACCTCTTCTCGCGTCATCGACTGCAGCAGGCCGGTCGACACCGCCACCAAGGCCGAGTTCTTGAATGCGCCGGTCGCAAATGCATTCGGCGGGCCCTCGTAAATGCCCACCTCGGGCATCTTGATGCCGGCCTTGGCAGAGAAGCGCTCCACGGTCGTCACCAACCACATATGGGTCGTGTCGCCGGAGTCGTTGATGAGTTTGACGCCGGCGGTCCACTTGGCCATCGGCTTGCTGATCAGCAGCGAAATAAAGGCGCCGCCAAAACCCATCACCAGCGCGAAGCCCAAGAGGCTGGTGAGGTTGAGGCCGTTGGCCGTGAGGAAACGGTTCAGGCCCAAGAGGTGAACGGCCAAGCCCAACACCAGCATGACGCCAAGATTGGTCAACAAAAACAGGGCAATGCGTTTCATGAACGGCCTTTTTACAAAATTTCCGGCTTATTGCCGAGGGGACTTAAACACTTTCGGTGACAAACTGAGGCTCCGACTGCCATGGCCAAGGCAAGTCCCCCCGGGCCTCCCATGTTGAGGCCCGGGGGGACTTGAATAAAGCAGCCAATCCAAGAGCTTGCTTCCTCTTTTTACGAACAAGCCTCTTGTCAGCCGTGTTCAAACAGTCTGCGCAACCAAAGGCGTGCCTGCGCCGAGTTCCAAACAGCGGCCTTGCTGCCATTGCGCCTGCAACTGCTGCATCAGCACCTCGGTCTCTTGCCGCTGCGTCGCCAAGGTGTTCTGCATGGCATCGATTTCACTCAAACGCTCTTGCAAGCTTTGCATTACCAAATCATGCGGCATCTCGCGCCCTTGATGGCCGGCCAGGCGACGCAAAGTGTCCAGCGAAAAACCCAGGCGCTGCGCGGTCTGAATCACCAGCAAGCGCTGCAAGGTTTCTTCGTCATAACTGCGATAGCCATTGGCGCCGCGCTTGGCCGGCGGCAACAAACCGCTGGATTCATAGAACCGAATCGCCGACGTGGCCATCCCGGTGCGCTGCGCCAAATCTCCAATCTTCATTACATTTAGCCCCTGCCCGAACGTTCAAAAAAAATTGCTTGACCTTCAAGTCGGCTTGAAGCTTAGCATGGCGACCATGAACACAAACCTCACCATCAACGGCCAGCGCCACAGCTTGGATATTGAACCCGAGACCCCGCTGCTGTGGGTGCTGCGCGACGAGTTGGGCCTGACTGGAACCAAGTTCGGCTGCGGCGTCGCCAGCTGCGGTGCCTGCACGGTCGAGGTAGACGGCGTAGCAACCCGCTCTTGTGTAATGCCCATCATGGCGCTGGAAGGCAAGAGCATACGAACCATCGAGGCCGAACCCGACCGCATCACCGCCGCCTTGCAAGCGGCCTGGATTGAACAGCAAGTCCCCCAATGCGGCTACTGTCAGAGCGGCATGATCATGGCTGCAGCCAGCTTGCTGCGAGCTAAACCCCGGCCTACAGACGCCGACATCGACGCCAACATCAGCAATATCTGCCGCTGCGGCACCTACCAGCGCATTCGAGCGGGCATACATCTCGCCGCAGCTCAGCTGAACGGAGCTTCAGCATGAAGCGCCGTGGTTTTTTGATCGCCGGCGGCCTGCTGGGCGGCGGCGTTTTGTTGGGCGTGAGCCTGACGACACCGCCCTCGGCCCGCTCGCGCCTGGGCGACAAGCACAGTTTCCCCACCAGCGGCGAGCAAGTCGCGCTGAACGGCTGGGTCAAGATCATGCCGGACGGTCGCGTCATCGTCGCCTCGCCGCGCGCCGAGATGGGCCAAGGCGTGCACACCGCTTTGGCGATGCTGGTCGCCGAGGAGATGGACGCCGACTGGGCCAGCGTCAGCACCGAGCAGGCGCCTGTCGCCCAAATCTATGCCAACACCGCGCTGCTGCTCAATGTGCTGCCCTTCGCCAGCGATGATGACAGCCTGCTGGCTCGCATCGCGCGTCGCTCCGTACAAAAAGTCGGTTATGCGCTGAGTCTGCAAGTCACCGGTGGCTCCTCCAGCGTACGCGATGCCTGGGCCCCGATGCGCTTGGCCGGCGCGACGGCCAGAGCGATGCTGGTCGACGCCGCCGCGCAAGCCTGGGGCGTGGCAGCCGAGACTTGCAGCGTGCGGGCCGGCGTGGTCAGCCATCCGCCCAGCGGCCGCAGCATCGGCTTTGGCGAGTTGGCGGCTGCCACAGCAAAAATTGCACCGCGCAGCGATGTGAAGCTCAAAGACCCCAGCGAATTCCGCCTGATCGGCAAGCCCACCGCGCGCACCGACATCCCGGCCAAGGTCAATGGCAGTGCCGAGTTCGGCATCGACGTCAAACCCGTTGGCCTGCTGTTTGCCGCGATTCGCCAATGCCCGGTCTTGGGCGGCAAGGTCTTGCGCTTTGATGCGAGTGCGGCCAAGGCCGCGCGCGGCGTAGCGGACGCTTTTGTGATTCAAGACCAAGCCGTGGTCGTCGTGGCCGACCGCTATTGGCGCGCCAAGTCCGCGCTGGAGGCTCAGAACGTCGAATGGGACGAAGGCCCCAACGCCAAGCTAGCCTCGGCGCAGATCAGCGCTCAGTTGCAAGCCGCATTGACCGGCAGTGACACTGGCAGCGGTTTTCGCAGCCAAGGCGATGCCGACAAGGCCTTGAGCCAAGCCTCGCGCAAATTGGAGGCGACTTACTCGGCGCCATTCTTGGCCCATGCGGCGATGGAGCCGATCAACTGCACCGCCCAGTTCAAGGACGGGCATTTGACCGTCTGGTGCGGCACCCAAGTCGCGTCGCTGGCACGTTGGCGCGCCGCCAAGATTGCCGGCCTGGACAGCGAACAGGTGACGCTGCATGTGCCGCTCTTGGGCGGCGGCTTCGGCCGCCGGCTGGAGCTCGACATGATCGAGCAGGCGGTGCTGATCGCGATGCGAACAAAGGGTCAGCCGGTCAAGCTGATCTGGTCGCGTGAAGAAGACATGCAGCACGATATGTACCGCCCAGCCGCGATGGCCAGCTTCGCCGCCGCGCTGGACGAGCAGGGCCAAGCCCTTGCCTGGCTGAATCGGGTAGCTGCGCCCTCGATAGGCCTGTCCACCACCGAACGTCTGCTACCCGCCTTTGCCGCGGACTCGCCGGACAAAAACCAGATCGAAGGCGCGTTTGACCTGCCCTACGCAATTCCTCACTTGAGCGTGCGCCAACTGCGCGTGAAGACCCCTGTGCCGGTGGGCTCCTGGCGCAGCGTCGGCCACTCCTACAACGCCTTCTTCACCGAAGGCTTCATCGATGAGCTGGCCCATGCGGCCGGCAAGGGCCCGCTTGAATACCGCCGCGTCCTGCTGGCCGAAAAGCCCCGCCACCGCGCGGTGCTGGAGTTAGCTGCCGCCAAGGCCGGCTGGGGCCAAGCCTTGCCCGCCGGCCGAGCACTCGGCATTGCCGTGCATGAAAGCTTTGGATCCTGGTGCGCCCAGGTCGCCGAAGTGTCCGTGCAAGACGGCCAGCCGCGCGTGCACCGGTTCGTCTGCGCGATCGACTGCGGCGTGGTCGTCAACCCCGACACGGTGGAGGCGCAGATGCAAAGTGCGATCGTCTACGGCCTGTCGGCCGCCTTGTTCGGCGAGATCACCATCAAGAACGGCCGCATCGAGCAGAGCAACTTCCCCAGCTATGAAGTTATTCGGATAGCGCAGATGCCGGTGATCGAGGTCCACATCATGCCGAGCAGCGCGCCTCCGGGCGGCGTCGGCGAGCCGGGCACCCCGCCTATCGCTCCGGCAGTCGCGAACGCCTTGTTCGCGCTGACCGGCCAGCGCCTGCGCCGGCTGCCGCTGAAGCTCTAAGAGGCCGTATGGCCTGTCAGTTGGAGTTTTCGCTGGTGATTTGCCAATCGCCGGCTTTGCCCTTGATCAGCGCCAAGGTCTTGTCGTTCTTCATTTTCAAGGCGTCGGCGCGGTAGTCTTGCTTGAAGCTCGCGGTGGCGGTGTTGCCCTCAAGCTTGACCTGCACATCGCTGAGCACCACCGAAATTTCCTTCTTGCTGGAAATACGCGCAACCCGGTCCGCTTCCCAGGCCTTGCGGCTGGCGGCCTTGCCCTTGAAATCGGGGGCGTAGGCGGCGAAATAGGCAAACATATCGCGCTTGCTCCAGGCCGCAGCCCAGGCGTCAACCGCTGTTCGAACTGCTTGGCTGTCGCTGGCCGAGGTGTCGACCTTGGCCGTAGCGGCCGCTGCCGCCGGCTTGGCCGCTGCAGCAAGGGCAGGAGCAGGGGCTGTGGCGGGTTGGGCCGCTTTGCTTGTGCTACTGGCGTTGGTCGTGCTGGGCGTGTTGGCAGCAACCTTGGCGGGCTGACCCGACAGGCTGGACAGCACGGCCGAAGTGAGCGGATCAGCAGGCTTCGCAGATTCAGCGCTGGCTTTTGCCGCCACTGCCGCAGCAGCAGGTGCAGCAGGGCTCTTGGCAGGAGCAGGGGCAGGCGCCGCAGCGACGGCTGCAGGGCTAGGTGCGGGAGTCGGTTTTGCCGCTGGCGGGCTGGTACGAGCCGGCGCGCCGGGCTCGAAGACATTCTGGACTGCCGCGATTTTCAGCGGCAGTGCCAGGTCATTCTTGTCCAGTGACAGCGATTTGGCATAGGCTTTTTCGGCCAGGCGCGCATGGATGTCGCCCAGGTTTTGATAGGCGGTGGCGTAGTCGGGGTTGGCCCTGACCGCTTGCTCCAACGATTGCCTGGCCTTTTCATAGTCGCCCTGGTTGGCGTAGAGCACGGCCAGATTGTTGTAAGGGCCAGGCATCTCCGGGTTGCTCGCGACCAACTTCTTGAACACCTCGATCGCCTCGGGGTTGCGCCCCAGCAGGGACAGGGCGATTCCGCGCTGCAAGCGCAGGCGCGCGTCGCCAGGTTTAGCCTTGAGCAAGTCGTCCGCCTTCTTCAAACCCTCGGCAACCTTGCCGCCGGCCAACATCGCCTGCACATCGGCCACATCATCGGCACGCGCCGAAGCCGACATGCCCAGAGCCAAAGCGCAAGCGAGGCAGATCGGCCCCAAGCTAGGCCAAGACAATGACTTTGGTGCGATCCGAGCTGTTGACATGTGCGTGGCCTTGAATAGAAAGAAAGTGCGAGAAATGGGATGACTTGGCGCGCCACCTTGACGGCGGCGAGCCGCACTATAACGAAGCCGAAAGCCTGCCGAGCGGGGCAAGTGCTGCCAGCCCAAGCAGATTAGGCATAAATGCGCGCATCCTCAATAACCCGCCCATCGTTGGGCAGGCTGCCGAGCGCCAGCAACTGCACTTCGGCACGCAGCTTGGTGACTTCGCGCACCACTGCGGCGATGCGTTCACACAGGCCCTCCTCATCGGCGCCGGCCGCAGACTCGATTCTCAAGCTCATGCGGTCTTGCGCCATCTCACCCTCGACAAGCAAGCGCGCACGCCCCAGGGCAGGAAAGCGCTGCATGATTTCGGCCACCTGGGCCGCGTGCACAAACATGCCGCGCACCTTGACCGACTGATCGGCGCGGCCCATCCAGCCTCGGATGCGGGTGTTGCTGCGCCCGGTTGGGCACAGGCCCGGCAGCACCGCGGACAGGTCCCCGGTACCAAAACGTATCAAGGGGTAGTCGGGATTCAAGCTGGTCAACACCAACTCGCCCACCTCCCCGTCCGGCAAGGGCTCGCCCGTGCCCGGCCTCACGATCTCGACAATCAAGCCCTCGGCCAGCACCAAGCCCTCGCGCGCAGCGGTTTCATAGGCAATCAAACCCAGATCGGCGCTGGCGAGGCATTGAAAAGCAGCCACCCCGCGCTCGGCAAACCAATCGCGCAGCGAGGGCGGCAGCGCCTCGCCGCTGAGCAGCGCGGTCTTCAAGGCGCCGACATCCAAGCCCATGGCGGCCGCCTTCTCCAGCAGGATGCGCAGAAAGCTCGGCGTGCCAGCAAAGGCTTTTGGCCGCAAATCGGCAATGGCCTGCAGTTGCAACTCGGTATTGCCAACGCCACCCGGGAAGACGGTGCAGCCCAGCGCGTGCGCGCCGCCCTCCATCATTGAGCCGGCTGGCGTCAGGTGGTAGCTGAAGCTGTTGTGCAGCAAGTCACCGCTGCGCAAGCCGGCCGCAAACAGCGCCCGCGCGGCGCGCCAATAGTCGCTGGCCTCGCCTTCAGGCTCATAGACGCCGCCGGGCGACTGGAAGACCCGCCGGGCGCCGCGCCGCAGCCCCCAAGCAATCGTTGCATAGCCTCCAAATGGATCGCTTGCGCGCAGGCGCTGCTGCCGCGCTAACAGCTCGGCCTTGCGGGTAACGGGCAGCTGCGCCAGCGCTGCCCGGCTGTTGATGCCGCGCGCGTCCAGACCGGCAAACAGCTCCGAATATGCACCCGCCTGGGCCTGGGCATGCGCGATCTGCTGCGGCAGCGCCGCCATCAGGGCGCGCTCGCGCTCGGCCGGATCAAGGCACTCCTTGGCGTCGAAGAACAGGCCCGACTGCACGCTGCTCATGGGGTTTCGTCCGTCCAGCGCGCCAGGCGGCGCTTGATTTCGTCTTGCAGCGCCCGCGCCTCGCTGCTGTTCTTGCAGTCCCGCAAGTCCCAGTCCGGGCTGCGCGCCGGACGCTTGGCCAAGCGGGCATGCAGGATCGAGTCAGCCACGCTCAGCTCCAGCACGACCTGACCCTGCAGGCTGAACTGGTTGTTGCGCTCGCTCAGCGAGCGGCTGTCGCGCAGCGCTCGCTTGAGTTGTTGCAGCGCCTCGTCCGGCTTGAAGGCCGGTGGGGCAAAAAATTGTTCGTCGTTCATACAGTCCAGTCCCTACCTTGCCTGCTGCCCAGCCGTGCCTCAGGCCAACCAGCGCTTGCGGCGCTTATAGCTTTTGACATCCTTGAAGCTCTTCCTATCTCCGCCGCCCATGCCCAGGTAGAACTCCTTGACGTCCTCGTTCTCGCTCAACAGCGAGGCTGCGCCGTCCATCACCACGCGGCCGTTCTCCAGGATGTAACCATAGTCGGCATAACGCAAAGCCATATGAGTGTTTTGCTCGGCCAATAAAAATGTCACGCCCTCGCGCTGGTTGAGGTCTTTGACGATCTCGAACACCTCCAGGGCAATCTGCGGGGCCAGCCCCATAGAAGGCTCGTCAAGCAAGACCATCTTGGGCTTGGCCATCAAAGCGCGGCCAATTGCGCACATCTGCTGCTCGCCGCCCGAGGTGTAAGCGGCTTGGGTGGCCCGGCGGTCTCTCAGCCTTGGAAAGTAGTTGTAGACCTTCTCCAAGGTCGCCGCCACCGCCGCCTTGCCGTCGCGGCGGGTGTAGGCGCCGGTCAGCAGGTTTTCCTCGATGCTGAGGTGGGCAAAGCAGTGGCGCCCCTCCATCACCTGGATCACGCCGCGCCCGACCAAGTCGGCCGTCGAGAGCTTGTCGATGCGCTCGCCACGCAGCTCGATAGACCCTTTGGTGACGGCGCCGCGCTCGCCGGCCAGCAAATTGGAGACGGCCCGCAGCGTCGTGGTTTTGCCGGCGCCGTTGCCACCCAGCAAAGCCACGACCGAGCCTTCTCTGACCTGCAGCGACACGCCCTTGAGCACCAAGATCACATGGTTGTAGATGACCTCGATGCCGTTAACGTTCAGCAAGATGTCCGAATTGCTCACGCTAAGCCCCCGTTCGCTATCAAGACTGGCAGTCTTCGGGTGTTCTGCGCGTGAGCTTTTTGTCCGCCGCGTATTTGTCGGCGGTCGCCCTGACCATGGGCTTGATCAGGCTGTCGTCGGCCTGATACCAGTCGGAGCTGAATTTCCATTGCTTGCCGTCCCAGCTGTGCACGCGCGCCCAGCTTGAACCCATGTGATCGACACAAGAGGTCGACACCGGCCGCATCACACCGGCCAGGCCCAGTGCGTCGAGCTTTTTCTGGTCCAGGGCCAGATTCTCCAGGCCCCAACGGACCTGCTCGCCGTCCATATGCTTGCCCTTGCCGAAGCGTTCTTGCGCACGCTTGACGCCCTCCACGCCAAGCATCGCCGACAGCAGGCCACGCATATAGAGCACCTGCCCGACTTCCTCCTTAGGCCCTGTGCCCTGCCCCTTGGCGTGCAGCTCCTTGAGCACATCCTGCACAACCTTGGCATTCGGCTCGGCGCCATGCTGGATGGTGACCGCGCTATAGCCCTTGGCGCCGTCACCGACATCCTTGACATCGGGCTCGGCGCCGGCCCACCAGACGCCATACATCTTCTCGCGCGGGTAGCCGGTCGCCTGCGCCTCCTTCAAGGCGGTCGAGTTCATCACGCCCCAGCCCCACAGCAAGGTGTAGTCGGGCTTGCTCTGGCGCACCTGCAGCCAAGTGGCTTTTTGCTCAACCCCGGGTGCGGTCACGGGCAGCAGTTGCAGCTCGAAACCATGCATCTTGGCGCGCTCCTGCAGCAGCGGGATAGGCTCTTTGCCGTAGGGGCTGTCGTGATAGACCAGTGCGATCTTCTTGCCCTTGAGCTTGTCCCAGCCGCCTTCCTTCTTGGCGATGTGCTGCAGCAGCACATCGGCCGCCACCCAGTAGGTGCCCAAGAGCGGGAAGTTCCATTTGAAAACGCCGCCATCGGCCGACTCGCTGCGGCCATAGCCGGCGGTGATCAAGGGGATTTTGTCGCCGGGCGCTTTCTCGGTCAGCGCGAAAGTGGCGCCAGTGGAGAGCGGCTGGAACAAGGTAGCACCCTTGCCCTTCAAGCGCTCATAGCATTCGACCGAGCGGTCGGTGGCGTAGCCGGTTTCGCATTCCTCAAACGTGATCTTGACGCCGTTCATGCCGCCGCGCGCATTGACCAGCTTCAGATAGTCCACATAGCCGTTGGCCCAAGGCGTGCCATTGGGCGCGTAGGCGCCGGTGCGGTAGACCAGCACCGGGAAAAATTGCTCGGTGGCGGCCAAGGCAGGCAGGCCAAGCAGCAAGCTGGTAACAAAAGCAATCGATTTCAGTTTCATGTTTTTCGTCTCCGTGATTACAAGGGCTGATCAATGAAAATTCAATGCGGCATCAATGAGGAATCAATGAGGAAAGGGCCACAGGCGCAACTTCTCTTTGGCGGTGGACCACAGGCGCGCGATACCGTGTGGTTCAACAATCAGGAAGAACACAATCAATGCGCCGAAGATCATGAACTCCAGATGAGAGGCGGTCTCGGTCTGCATCGGGATGCCGAACCAATGCGGGATCTGCCCCAAGACGATGGGCAAGATGATGATGAAGGCGGCGCCAAAAAAGCTGCCCATCACCGAACCCAGGCCGCCAATGATGACCATGAACAAGAGCTGAAACGAGCGGTCGATCGAGAATGCCGCCGGCTCCCAGCTGCTCAGGTGCACAAAGCCCCACAAGGCGCCAGCCACGCCGACGATGAAGCTGCTGACGGCGAAGGCGCTCAGCTTGGCGTACACAGGCCGTATGCCGATCACCGCGGCGGCCACGTCCATATCGCGCATCGCCATCCATTCCCGGCCAATCGCGGACCGCACCAGGTTCTTGGTCAAGAGCGCAAAGACCAGCACAAAGCCCAGACAGAACAAATACTTTTGCACCGGCGACTCGATGCTACAACCCAGCAATTGCAGGCCGGACACCGACACATTGCCGGACGGCGAGTCATTCGTGAACCACTTGATGCGCAAAAACGCCCAGTCGCAAAAAAACTGCGCCGCCAGCGTTGCCACCGCCAGATACAGGCCTTTGATGCGCAGCGAGGGAATGCCGAACAGCACGCCGACCAAGGTGGAACACAGCCCGCCCAGGAGCAGCGAAGCAATCAAGGGCATGCCCTCGATGCGCACATGAAAGTTATAGGCCGCATAAGCCCCGACCGCCATGAAGGCGCCGGTGCCCAAGGAGATTTGCCCGCAATAGCCAACCAGCACATTCAGCCCCAAGGCCGCCAGCGACAGAATCAAAAAAGGAATCAAGATGGCGCGGAACAAATACTCGGACGCAAACAGCGGCACACCAACGAGGGCGATCAGCAAGAGCAAGGCCATAGCGATCTGGTCCTGCCGAATCGGGAAGATCTGGCCGTCGGCGCGATAGCTGGTTTTGAACTGGCCGTTTTCTCTGTAGAACATGTATTTATTTAACCTCGATGATCTTCTGACTCCGGCCGCTCACTGCGTTCGCTTAACTTTGCCGCGCAAAGTTAGCCTGCGCCGAAAGATCATTGACCGCGCTACACGCGGTCAATGATCTTCTCGCCGAACATCCCCTGTGGCCTGAACAGCAAGAACAGCAGCGCCAGCACATAGGCAAACCAGATCTCGATGCCGCCGCCCAGCAGCGGGCCGATATAGACCTCGCTCAGCTTCTCGCCCACCCCGATCACCAAGCCGCCGATGATGGCGCCGGGCACCGAGGTCAGCCCGCCCAGAATCACCACCGGCAAGGCCTTCAGCGCCACCAGCGAGAGCGAAAACTGCACGCCTAGCTTACTGCCCCAGATGACCCCGGCCACCAGGGCCACAAAGCCGGCCACGCTCCAGACGATGACCCAGATGGTGGACAGCGGAATGCCTATCGACTGCGCCGCCTGATGATCATCGGCCACCGCGCGCAAGGCGCGGCCGGTCGCCGTCTTCTGGAAAAACAGCGCCAGCAGGGCCACCATCAAGGCAGCGATCAAGGCGGCATAAAGATCTTCCTTATTGACCAGCAGCCCGCCCTCGAAAGTCTTCTCAAACAAGAAAATCGGGTCCTTGGGCATGCCGACATCGATCTTGTAGATATCCGAGCCAAACAACGATTGACCCAGGCCTTCGAGGAAATAGGTCACCCCCAAGGTCGCCATCAAGAGCGTGATGCCCTCTTGATTGACCAGATGGCGCAGTACCAGGCGCTCAATGCCCCAGGCCAAGCCAATCATCAGCAGGAAGGCCAGGCCAAAAGCCAGCGCATTGACAGCAACGGGGTGGCTGAGGCCCGTGAGCCCGGGAACCCATTCGGCAAAACGCGCCATCGCCAGGGCGGCGAACAGCACCATCGCCCCTTGGGCGAAATTGAACACGCCGCTGGCCTTGTAGATCAAGACAAAACCCAAGGCGATCAGCGAATAAAGCATGCCGGTCATCAGGCCGCCGAAGAGTATTTCAAGAAATGCACCCATCGGTCGCTTTCAGTGGCTGGTGCCGAGATAGGCACTGATGACGTCTTCATTACGTCTTACTTCAGCGGGCGTGCCGTCGCCAATCTTCTTGCCGTAATCCAAGACCACGACACGGTCAGAAATGTCCATCACCACGCCCATATCGTGCTCGATCAACACAATCGTGCAGCCGAACTCGTCATTGACGTCGAGGATGAAGCGGCACATATCCTGCTTCTCCTCGACATTCATGCCAGCCATAGGCTCGTCCAAGAGCAAAACCTGCGGCTCCATCGCCAAGGCACGCCCCAGGTCGACACGTTTTTGCAGGCCGTAAGAGAGCCGCCCAACAGGCGTCTTGCGGTAGGCCTGAATCTCCAGAAAGTCGATGATGCGTTCGACCTTTTCGCGCTGCTCGTTCTCCTCGCGCTCGGCCGCCCCCCATCTGAGCGCCTGCCAGAGCAGATTGCGCTTCATGTGCAGGCTGCGCCCGGTCATGATGTTGTCCAGCACGCTCATGCCCTTGAACAGGGCCAGATTCTGAAAGGTGCGCGCCACGCCCATCTCGGCCACCTGGCGTGAATTCATATGCTTGAAATGCTGGCCGCGCAAGGTAATTTCGCCTTGCTGCGGCTGATAGACGCCGTTGATGCAGTTCAGCATCGAGCTTTTTCCCGCGCCGTTGGGGCCGATGATGGCGCGGATTTCATGCTCGCGCACATCAAAGCTGATGTCGGTAAGCGCCTTCACGCCGCCGAAGGCGAGCGAGATGTTCTTGACCTCGAGGATGATGTCGCCGATCTTCTTGCTGCTCATATCAACGTCCGCCGGGCCGCCCCAAGGGCGTTGAGCGCCCCCTCGGGAGGCTGAGAAGCGGCGAAGCCGCAAACGTGGGGGCAAACATTCAGGCGGCCCTCCCGACCGAGGCGAATGTCTTCGCATCGACGATCTTCAAATCGGCCGATATCGAGCCACTGCGCCCATCCTCAAACTTGACTGCGGTCTCAATGAACTGCGATCGGCGTCCGTCATACAGCGCCGAAATCAAAACCGCATATTTCTCGGCAATCGCGCTGCGCTTGACCTTGCGGGTGCGGGTCAACTCGCCGTCATCGGCATCCAGCTCCTTGTGCAAAATCAGCAAGCGCGCTATTTGGCTGCCGGCCAAGGCGACGTCCTCGGCCAAATCGGCATTGACCTGCTCCACGCAGCCTCTGATCAACTCATAGACCTCGGGTTTTTGCGCCAGATCGGTGTAGCCGGCATAGGCCAGATTGCGCCGCTCGGCCCAGTTGCCGACCGCCTCGAAGTCGATATTGATAAAGGCGCAGACGCTGGCACGCTGGTCTCCAAAGGCCACCGCCTCCTTGATGAAGGGGAAGAACTTCAGCTTGTTCTCCACATATTTGGGCGCAAACAGGGCGCCGTCAAACGGGCCACCGGCCATGCGACCGACATCTTTGGCGCGGTCAATGATCTTCAGATGGCCATGGCCGTCGATGAAGCCGGCGTCACCGGTGTGATACCAGCCCTCGGGCGTCAAGGCCTCGGCCGTGGCGGCCGGATTTTTGTAATAGCCGCTGAACAGGCCGGCCGACTTGACCAGGATCTCGCCGCCCTCGGCGACCTTGATTTCAACCCCATCGATAGGCACGCCGACCGTGTCGGCGCGGGCCTGATGATCGGGCTGCAGGCAGACGAAAACCGCCGTCTCGGTCGAACCGTAGAGTTGCTTCAAATTGATGCCGATGGCACGGTAGAAGCTGAACAAGTCCGGCCCTATCGCCTCGCCGGCCGTATAGGCCACCCGCACCCGTGAGAAACCCAGGCTGTTGCGCAGCGGGCCGTAAATGGCCAGATTGCCCAATGCGTATTTGCAGCGATCCACGAGACCTACGGCCTGGCCGTCCATCAAGCTGGGGCCAACCCGCCGCGCCAGGCGCATGCAGCGCTCGAACAAATAGCGTTTGAGCCGGCTCGCGTCTTCCATCCTGATCGATACGCTGGTCAAGAGGCCCTCGAAGACGCGCGGCGGCGCGAAGTAGTAGCTCGGGCCGATTTCCTTCAGGTCTATGGTCACCGTGCTAGCCGACTCGGGCGCATTGACCACATAGCCGCAGACCAACCACTGCGCGTAGCTGAAGATGTTTTGGCCTATCCAGGCCGGCGGCAAATAGGCCAGGACCTCTTCGCTTGATGTCAGTTTGTCAAAGCGCGCGCCGGCCTGTGCCCGGTCGATCAGGCTCAGATGGGTGTGGACGACGCCCTTGGGGTTGCCGGTTGTGCCCGAAGTAAAGAACATCGCGGCGCTGTCGCCGGGCTGCGTGGCCGCCACCTGCTCGGCAAAGAAGTTGGGACGCTCTTTGGCATGTTCGCGGCCGGCCGCACAAAGCTGATCCAAGGACGCCAGGCCGGGCTCCACATAGCTGCGCAGGCCGCGCGGCTTGTCGTACCAGATGCAACGCAGCTGCGGGCATTGTTCGCGCAGCTCCAGCATCTTGTCGACCTGCTCCTGGTCCTCGACCACGGCATAAGCAATTTCGGCGTTAGCCAACGGGAACACAAATTCGGCGGCGACCGCGTCGGAGTACAGCGGCACCGGGATCGCCCCCAGGACTTGCGCGGCCAAGACGACTGCGGACAAGCGCGGCCGGTTCTCGCCCACCAGCGCAATATGGTCGCCCCGGCGCAAGCCGGCCGCCGCCAGACCATGCGCCAACTCAGCGACCAAGGCCTCAAGCTGACGCCAGCTGAGCGTTTGCCAGATGCCGTACTCCTTCTCGCGCAGCGCCGGCGCTTGCGGGCGCTGCGCGGCATGCTCGATCAAGAGCCGGGGGAAAGTCGTCGCCACGGTGCTGGGCCTCCTTGTGAAACGGGGCGCCCAAGTTTGGGGCGCTGTGTTCATCAATCAGGCACTATCCTAGTTCGCTGCGGGCACAGCTTTGCCTCTACAGAGCAAGGGACTTCCCTGCCGCGTAGTTTCCCTAATCCCTTTGCGCCTCTGGGTGCTTGACAAGCATTCCCCCTGCGCTGGCGCAAGCGCCCTGGCGCGCAATCGATGAAAATCCGCAGCTTGCCGCCAGCGCGTTCACCCCGAGCCGCTGCCGCATCGATTGAAAGTCACCATGCCCCACCTGACCCTCGAATACACCAGCAACCTCCCCCTGTTCAAGGCCGCTGACGCGCTATTGGCGCTCAACAAGCTGCTGCTGAACAGTGGCGAATTCGAGGCGCTAGACATCAAGAGTCGAGCCATTCGCCTGGACACCTATTTGGTCGGCACGCATGTCAGCAACCACCCAGACAACGAGGCCTTTGTGCATGTCAAGCTGGCCTTGCTGAGCGGGCGCTCGGCGCAGCTCAAGCAAACCCTCTCGGCCGGCCTGCTGCAGGTCTTGGAACAAGCCTGTGCTTGGCCCAAGACCCAGTCGGTGCAGCTCTGCGTGGAGCTGCAAGACATTGAGCGCGCGAGTTATGCAAAGTCCACCGGCCTGGGGGCGGCCGAGCTTTAAGCAGGCGCGGGGCTGAGAGCCTCGCCTCGGCCCCGCTCAAGCACCAAACGGTGTGGGCTGGGGCTGCACCTTGGGCAGGCCGGCAAAGCGCGCGGCGCTGAGTTCGTAGACCAGGCTGGGTGGCTGGCCCGGCACATCGGCCAGCGCGCTTTTCAACAGCATGCCCAGGCGCTCCAGCGTCTTGCGCGAGGGCGTGTTGGCCGGCAACACGACGGCCAGCACATGGGCTTGCTGGAGGGCGTCAAAACTCAGGCTCAAGGCCTTCAAGGCCATCTCGGAGGCGAAGCCCTGGCCCCAAGCTTGCGGGCGGAAGCGGAAATACAGATAGGGGCCGTTGACGCCATCGACCGTCTTGTGCATCACGCCACCAAAGCCGAGCACGACATCGGGCTGCTCGCGCGCGCTGATCACCCAATAGCCAAAACCATTCGCCTGCCAATGATCAAGCCAGCCCTGCAACAAAACCTGCGCTTCGTCGCGCCCCACCAAGGTGGCGCTGGCGCTGCAGCGGGTGCAGACCGGATCGGCGTGCAACTCGAACACGGCCTCCAGATCGTCGGCCCTTGGCGGGCGCAGCAAGAGGCGCGAAGTGGCGGCGGCCCCGAAGGCGGCAAAAGCCACTGCTGGCGCCGAGGCCGCCTCAAAATCTTCTGTCAACGCCATCTAAGCTCGCCTTCGAATCAACGACCAGGAATGAAGAACTGGTGAAAACCCTAAGATTACCCCAGCCCAAGACTTCCGCGCCCCGGATCGCCGGATTTACCCCCCTCATCTGCAGGGTGGCTGCGGCATGGACACAACAATGCACCAAGGGCGACAGACCCGCCTCTGTCACCCGAAACCCGGCGCTGCTACCGACCCCGCCGCGCAGGCATGACGAAAGCCTGCACGGCACGGGCACTGCACAATGGCGGCCGTTGCCGGCCGCAAGCTGGCCCCCACATCATCAAAACCGCCACAAGCGAAGAGACAGTCCATGAAATTAAGCGCTATTGCCCTGGCCTCCGCCACCCTGCTGCTGCTCAGCAACGCACAAGCAGCCAGCACCCCCAGCAAGCCCGTCACCAGCAGCGCCAAGGCGCCCAGCACAGCCAGTGCGCAGCAGTGGGACTTGACCCAGCTCTACGCCGACGACGCCACATGGGAGGCCGAGCGCCAGGCCATCGCAGCCGAGTTCCCCAAGCTCAAGGCGCTGGCCGGCACGCTGGGCGAAAGCGCACAGAGCCTGCTCAAGGGCCTGGATTTGATGTCAGCGATGCAACGCCGTCTGTCACGCCTGCAGTCCTACGCCAGCATGAAGGCCGACGAGGACACCCAAATCACCGCCAATCAAGCGCGCAGCCAACTCGGCGACCAGATCTACAACCAGTATGGCGAGGCCGTCTCCTTCGTCAACGCCGAGGTGGCCGCGATGGGCCGCGCCAAGGTCGAGGGCTTCATTGCTGCCGAGCCAGGCCTGGCCAAGCACCGGCAGTCGCTGCAAACCATCTTGCGCATGGCCGAGCACACCTTGAGCCCCAAGGAGGAAGCACTGCTGGCCGCTGCCAGCGAAACGCTGCAGCAGCCGGGCCAGATCTACACCTTGCTGACCAATGCCGATCTGCCTTGGCCCAAGATCAAGATCCGTGGCAAAGACGTGGCGCTGGATCAGGAACAGTACACCGCTTACCGCTCCGACCCGGACCCGAAGGTGCGCAAGCAGGTCTTCGACGCCTTCTGGCCGGTCTACAAAAACTATGAGCGCACGCTGGGCGCCGTCTATGCAGCCAATTTGCGCGGCACGGTCTTCAACGCCAAGGCTCGCAACTACCCCAGCAGCGTGGCGATGGCGCAGGCCGAGTACAACATTCCCGAAGCCGTCTACCTGACCCTGGTGCAAGAGGCCAATGCTGGCCTACCCACCTTGCACCGTTACCTCAAGCTGCGCAGCAAGGTCTTGAGCCTCAAACAAGCCGGCTACCAGGACATGTATGTACCGCTGGCCAAGCCCGCCGGGGCCTACACCCAGGCCGAGGCCGAGGCTTTGACCTTGGCCGCGCTGAAGCCGCTGGGCGAGGACTACACGCAAAAACTCGGCGCCGCGTTCAAGCAAAACTGGATGCACTCGCTGCCACAGCGCGGCAAGCGCTCGGGCGCCTATATGAACGGCGCCGCCTACGATGTGCACCCCTATCTCTTGATGAGCTACAACGGCGACTACAACAGCGTCTCGACGCTGGCGCATGAGTGGGGCCACGCGATGCACACGGTCTACTCGAACTCGCAGCCCTATGAAACTTCGGGTTACGCGACCTTCATCGCCGAGATCCCGTCCACCGCCAATGAGCTGCTGCTGGCCGATTACATGGTGGCCAACGCCAAGACCCGCGACGAGAAGATCTTTGCGCTCAGCCAGCAACTCGAGAACCTGCGCGCCACCTTCTTCCGCCAGGCCATGTTTGCCGAGTTCGAACTGGCCGCCCATGCAGCGGTCGAAAAGGGCGAGCCCGTCACCGGCGAGAGCCTCAGCAAGATTTACCTGGATCTGCTCAAGCGCTACCACGGTGACGCCCAGGGCGTGGTCAAGATCGACGATATCTATGGCATCGAGTGGGCCTATATCCCGCACTTTTACCGTGATTTCTATGTCTACCAATACGCCACCTGCATCAGCGCCGGGGCCTTCTTTGCGGAAGGCATTGCCAAGGGAGACACCGCCATGCTGGAGCGTTACTTCACCCTGCTCAAGGCCGGCAAATCCGCCGACCCCTATCCGCTGACCCGCGCGGCCGGCCTGGACTTGGCCACGCCGGAACCTTACCGTGCGCTGGTGCGGCGCATGAACCTCGCGATGGATCAGCTGGAAGGTTTGCTGGCGACCAAGTCCTGAGCGCTCACAGGCGCAGGAAACGAGGCGGGCGACAAGCACAAAAGCGTCGCCCGCCTCTAGGAGCGCCCTGCCGAACGGTTTGACGAACTGCTATCCTTTCGCTCAGGGTGATAGGGTGCTCACCTCTAAGAATTTCTCGCATCCAACATTTGTTGCGTGAGCATGGCAGACCAAACCGACAGGACGGCCGAAGTTCTCTCTATGGGCAACAGTCCCGACATCGCTGCGACCCTCTCCCGCCTCGATTTCTACCTCGACAGCAGCGACCGCGCGCAAGTGGCGCGCTTGCTGCAGGACTTGCGGCTGCGCAATGACCTGAGCCCGGGCGATTTGATCAGCCTGAGCAGCCGTGAACTGCGCAACAGCATGCCGCACGGCGTCACACAAGACATGGTCGATCAAGCATTTGCCTTGGTGGACCGCGCCGAGCAGCTGTGCCTGACACAAGCTGAACAACGGCCGCTGGCCGATGCGCTGACCTGTCTCGCCCGCTTTCAGAGCAAATCACATCTGAGCGCGCTGGCGCTGGCCTCGCTGGGCCGAGCCGAAGCCATTTTTGAAGCGCTGCAGGATGCGGAGAACCTGTTTCGCTGCCTCAATCTGGCGGCCAAGATCCTGCATGACACCGAGATGTACCAGCAGGCCGTCGACAAGCTGGAACCCTGGGCGCATGACGCGCAGCGCCTGGCTGCATTAAGCACCGAGCAACGCTACAGCCTGCTGGTCAATTTGGCGGCCGCCTATTCCTTTTTGGACCGACCGCTTGACGCCACCTACTGGCAGGAAATCCTCTATGCGGAGGCGCTGACGCTGGCCCAGCCGGCCCGGCTGTTCCGCGACGCGGTCAATCTGGCCAACCAGCGCCTGTGGGTCGGGCGTCTGGATGAAGCGCGGCAACTGCTGGCGGTGGCCGAAGCCACGCACAACGCTCACCCCATCAACAAAGAACAAGAAACCTTCCTTTTGCAAAACCACGCCCTGGTCGCCTGGAAATCGGGCCAGCATGCGCAGGCGATTGAGCTATTCCGGCAGGCCAGAGACTCGGCCCGCAGTCATTCGCAATGGCCCATCCTGGGGCGCGCCTTGCGCCGCCGGGCCGAATGCGCTGAGGAAGCAGGCCTGTGGGAAGAAGCCCTGGCCGCCCGCAAAGAGCAGATGGAGTTGCAACAGTCACAACTGGCCGCCATGCGGCTGAACAATAGCAACAGCCTGCTGGGCATGTTGGGCCACGCCCGCACCCAGGCTCAGAACGAATACCTGCGCAAACAGGGCAATCAGTTGGAGTTGGAACTGGCCGAGCGCAACCACGAACTCAAACGCAGCCTGCTGCGCCTGCAAGACGAGATCGAAATACGCCGCCAAGCCGAAGCAGAGCTGAAAGCCGCGCGCGACGCGCTGGAGCTCAAAGTCGAGGAACGCAGCCGAGAATTGGAGCATGCGATGCGCTTGCTGCTGGAGCGCGAAAAACAGGCTGCGCTGAGCTATCTGGTGGCCGGCGTGGCGCATGAGCTCAATACGCCCATCGGTAACGCGATCCTGGCCACCAGCACCATGAGCGACAGCCTGAGAGCGAATGTGCAGGCTTTTGATGAGAACCGCATGCGCCGCCAAGACTTGACGCAGATGCACCGGGCCATGGGAGAAGGCCTGGACATTGCCGGGCGCAGCTTGCACCGGGCGGGCGACTTGATCCAGCGCTTCAAGGCGCTGGCGATCGAACAATCGAGCCAGCAAGTGCTGACATTCAATCCGCTGCAGGTGATTGAAAACACGCTGGCTGTGATGGCGCCGGCCCTGCGCGCCGGCCAGGTTGAGGTCGATGCCCAGGGTTTGCAAGCCGTGAGCTTGTGCAGTGACCCCGGCGCGCTCGGCCAAGTACTGGCTCAGCTGATCGAAAACAGCCTGCTGCACGGATTTCAGGATCAAGCGCCACCGTGCCGCTTGACCCTTTCCTGCACCGTTGATAATGGAAATTATGTCTTGCGCATCGAGGACAATGGCCGCGGCATAGCAGCCGAGCATCTCGACCATGTGTTCGACCCCTTCTTCACCACGCGGCTCGGCCAGGGTTCTTCAGGCCTGGGGCTGCATGCGGCATACCGCTTGGTCACGCAGAGCTTGGGCGGCGAGATCAAGATTCTCAGCAGCGCCGGAGCAGGTTGTCGGGTCGAGCTAAAACTGCCCCTCCATATCCATCATCCCGCCGGCTGACTCCTGCCGCTGAGACACCGCCTGGCGTCACCAGGACAGCGCGCACGCCAAGCAAGGCCCTGGCCGACCCTGGATATGAGGCACTCCTGCCGCCGCTCTTGCCAGCGGAGGGCATGGCCGTATACTGTACAAAAATACAGTAAATTGATTACCCCCAAACCATGTTCGCCCCCGCCCCCCAAAGCTCGGCGCTGCCTGACGATGTTGGCGCCGCAGCAGCTTCAGCCGCCGCCAACAGCGCTCGCCTGGATGCTTTGCTGCGGGCGCAGGTCTGGCGCGCCAGCAGCTTGGGCTCCAGCCGCAGTGCCTGCGTCGGCAGCGGCTTTGCCGCGCTGGACGCCGAGCTGCCGGGTGGCGGCTGGCCAAGCCAGAGCCTGAGCGAGATCCTCTGCGACAGCGTGGCCACGCTGGAATGGCGGCTGCTGGCGCCAACGCTGCGCTTGCTGCTTGGAAGCCCAGCCAGCCAGGCCTTGCCTAGCGCAACGAGCAGGCTTAGTCGTGCATCAAGCCGGCCCAAGGCCCTTCGCCCCGAGCGCCCGCTCTTGTTAATCAACCCGCCGCTCACGCCCCATCTGCCCGGTTTGCAGCGCGCCGGGCTGCCGCCCCACCGGCTGATCTGGATCGCCCCCGAAACACCGGCCCAGCAGCTCTGGACGCTGGAGCAGGCGATCAAGGCCAATGCCAGCGCCGCCATCCTGGCCTGGTTGCCACGCGCCGCGCCCGAGCAAATCCGCCGCCTGCAAAGCTGCGCTCAAGTGATGGATGCGCCGATTTTTCTGTTCCGCCCGCTGGCCGTGCAAACGCAGCCCTCGGCCGCGCCGCTGCGTCTGTGTGTCAGCACCGGCTCGGGCTGGACGCTGCAAGTGCATGTCCTCAAACGCCGCGGCCCGCGCCACGAGGGGCTGTTGAGCCTGCCGGCCATGCCGGCCGATCTGGCGCAGGTGCTGACACCGCAGATGCTGAGCCGGGCCCAGCCACAGATTCAGCTGCCCAATACCGTGGAGGCTCGCCATGCATTGGCTCGCCCTGCTCCCCAGCCCGCCATCAGCCACCGATGAGCCGCCGTCCTGCAGCGCTGACCCCGAACAAACCCAGCAAGCGCTGGCTTGGTGGGCGCTGCAGTTCAGCCCCAAGGTCGCTAGGCTCGAAGAAGCGGTGGTGCTCGAAGTGCAAGCCTGCCTGCGGCTGTTTGGCGGCGCCGAGGCCTTGCACCAGCGGGTACGGCGCAGCGCCGCCCAGGCCGGCCTGAGCCTGCAAGCCCTCGCCTGGGCGCCGACCAGCCTGGCCGCACTGGCGCTGGCACGCGCGGCCGTCAGCGACGGTCTGAGCCGGCCCATCGCAGAAATCCTTGATGGCCTGCCCTTGCACTGTCTGAGCGCGGTGCAGGCGCAGGCAGCCATGCTGGCGCGGCTGGGCTGCCGCACGCTCGGCGATGTGCGGCGGCTGCCGCGTGCGGGCCTGAGCCGACGCTTCGGCAAGGCCTTGCTGCAGACGCTGGATCAGGCGCTGAGCCTGCAGCCCGAGGCGCACGCTTGGTTGCAGGCACCGGCCGAATTCGAGGCCCGACTGGAGCTGCCGCAGCGGGTCGAGAATGCGCAGCTCTTGCTTCAGTATGTGCGCCATCTGCTTTTGCAGTTATGCGCCTGGTTGGCAGGTCGCCATGCCGGCATCCAGGTGCTGACCCTGCACTGGGAGCATGACGCGATGCGGGCTCGCGGCGTGGGCAGCGGCGGCTCGCTACAGATCCACACCAGCCACTGCACGCGCGACTTCGGTCACCTCTCGCGGCTCTTGGGCGAGCATCTGGCGCAGCTGACGCTGGCCGCGCCGGCCGGTGAGATTCGCCTGCAAGCGGGCGAAGTCCTGCCCTTGATCGAGGCCAGCGCCAGCCTGCTGCCGGCCGCACCCGATCAAGCGCTGGAACCGCTGGCGCAATTGCTGGAACGCATCTCCGTGCGTTTAAGCCCCGAGCGGGTGCGCTGCGGCCATTTGCAAGAGGACCACCGGCTGGAAGCGATGCAACATTGGCAGGCCTGGGCGAGCAGCGGCGCAGCACCCAGATCGGCCGTGCGTGGGCCAAGCTACCCGCAACCGAGTTGGTTGCTCAGCAGCCCACTGCGCCTGAGCGTGCATCAGGACCGCCCCCAGTACCAGCAAGCACCACTGCAGCTACTGGCCGGGCCGCAGCGCATCGAGGGCGGCTGGTGGCAGCTTGATGCAAGCTTGCCGAATGGCCATGCTCAGGTGCAGCGCGACTACTTTCTCGCGCTGAGCGCCGGCCACCTCGTGCTGTGGGTGTTTCAGCAGCGCTTGTCCGAGTTCGAACATGGCTGGTTTTTGCATGGGGTGTTTGCCTGATGAGCGTGATCAGCGCCTATGCCGAGCTTCATGCCCTGAGCAACTACTCCTTTCTGCGCGGCGCCTCGACGCCGGCCGAGCTGGTGGAGCGCGCGCATGCGCAGGGCTATGCCGCCTTGGCCTTAACCGATGAATGCTCGCTGGCCGGTGTGGTGCGGGCGCATGTGGCTGCCAAATCCTGCGGTTTGAAGTTGATCATTGGCGCCGAATTCCTTGTGCAAGATGAGACGGAACAGCCGCTGTTCAAGCTGCTGGTACTGGCACGCCATCTGAACGGCTACGGCAATCTCTGCCAGTTCATCACCGAACTGCGCCGCGCGGCCGACAAGGGCACGTATTGTTTACGCTGGTCACAACTGCAAGAACAGCTGCCGGCCTTGGCCGATTGCCTGTTCATCGCCCTGCTGCCGCGCACGGCCAGCGACGCAGAGCTCTTGGCCCCGGCGCGCTGGCTGCTGCAGCAGGTGCCGGGCCGCGCCTGGCTGGGTGTCGAGTTGCTGCGCGAGCTGGGTGACGAGATGTGGTTGCAGCGCCTGCGCGCCTTGTCAGCGCTGACCGCCCTGCCCCTGGTCGCTTGCGGTGATGTACATATGCATAGGCGCTCACGCAAACCGCTGCAGGATGTGATGACCGCCACCCGCCTGAACAAACCGATCGCCGACTGCGGCTTTGAGCTGCAGCCTAACGCCGAGCGTCATCTGCGCAGCCGCCTGCGCCTGGCCCAGCTCTACCCGGCCGAGCTGCTGGCCGAAACGCTGGTGGTGGCGGGGCTGTGCGATTTTTCGCTCGACGAGATCCGCTACCAATACCCCAGCGAGGTGATCCCTGCCGGCAGCACGCCGACGGCCCATCTGCGCGCGCTGACCGAGGCCGGGGTGGTGCGGCGCTGGCCCGGCGGCATAAGGACCAAGCTGCGCAGCCAGATTGAGCATGAGCTGAGCTTGATCCATGAACTGGGCTACGAGCATTACTTCCTCACCGTGGCCGATATCGTGCGCTTCGCGCGCGGCCGCGAGATTCTCTGCCAGGGGCGCGGCTCGGCCGCCAACAGCATCGTCTGTTATTGCCTGTTCATCACCGAGGTGGACCCGGCGCGCTCCAGCATGCTGTTCGAGCGCTTCATCAGCCGCGAGCGCAATGAGCCGCCCGATATCGATGTGGACTTCGAGCATGAGCGCCGCGAGGAAGTAATCCAGTACCTGTACCGCAAATACGGCCGCGAACGTGCCGCGCTGACCGCCGTGGTCATCAGCTACCGGCCGCGCAGCGCGATCCGCGACGTCGGCCGCGCTTTGAATATGGACGAAGCCTTGGTCGAAAAGCTCGCTAAGGACCACAGCGGCTGGAGCGAAGAGAGCCTGCCGGACGAGCGCCTGCAAGCTTTGCAGATCGAGCTGGGGCTGGACCCGAATGACCTCAAACTGCGCCAGCTGGTGCGCCTGAGCCGCCAACTGATGGGCATGCCGCGCCACCTCAGCCAGCATCCCGGTGGCTTTGTATTGACCGAGGGGCCGCTGAGCCGCCTGGTGCCGATCGAGAACGCCAGCATGGCCGAGCGCACCGTGATCCAGTGGGACAAGGACGATATCGACGCGCTCGGCCTGATGAAGGTCGATGTGCTGGCGCTGGGCATGCTGAGCGCGCTGCGCCGCAGCTTCGACCTCATCAGCAGCTTGCGCGGCAAACCTTTCGGCATCAAAGATGTGCCCGAGGGTGACCAGCCCACCTACGACATGATTTGCAAGGCCGACACCATCGGCGTGTTCCAGATCGAATCGCGCGCGCAGATGTCCATGCTGCCGCGCCTTAAACCCCGCTGCTTTTACGATTTGGTGATCGAGGTCGCGCTGGTGCGCCCGGGGCCGATTGCCGGCGGCATGGTCCACCCCTACCTGAAGAACCGAGCGCTGCCGCCCGAACAGATCAAATACCCCAAGGACGAGTTGCGCGCGGCGCTAGAGCGCACCTGCGGCATCCCGATTTTTCAAGAGCAGGTGATGCAGGTGGCGATGATCGCGGCCGGCTTCTCGCCCGGCGAGGCCGATCAGCTGCGGCGCGCGATGGCGGCCTGGAAGCGGCCTGGTGATCTGGCCCGTTTCCACGAGAAGATCCTCACAGGCATGCGCGAACGCGGCTACCAGGACGAGTTTGCCGAGGCGATATTTCGCCAGATCAAGGGCTTTGCGTCCTATGGATTTCCGGAGTCGCATGCGGCCAGCTTTGCGCTGCTGACCTATGTGTCCTGCTGGGTCAAACGGCATGAGCCGGCCGCTTTTTTGTGCGCGCTCTTGAACTCGCAGCCGCTGGGTTTTTACACACCCAGCCAGCTGGTGCAGGATGCGCGCCGGCACCAGATTGAGGTGCGCGCGGCCGACGTCAACGAGAGCGAGCAGATGAGCAGCTTGGAAACTCTTGAAGGCAGCCAGCAGCCGGCGGTGCGCCTGGGTTTGCATTTGATCTCGGGCCTCAGCAAGGCCGCAGCAGCACGGATTGAGGCCGAGCGCCGCAAGGCCGGCCCCTTCAACGACGCGCAAGACCTGGCCCTGCGCGCCGAGTTGGACCAGCAAGACATGCAGCAACTCGCCGCCGCCGATGCGCTGATGTCGCTGGCCGGCCAGCGCCGCCAGCAGGTCTGGCAGGCCTCGGCCCTGCGCGCCCAGCCGCGGCTGCTGCAGGGCGCCTTCAGCGCAGATGAAGAGTTAGACCTACCGGCAGCGCCCGAGGGCGAGGAAGTGATCTGGGACTATGCCGCCTTGGGCCTGACCTTGCGCAGCCACCCGCTCAAGTTGCTCCGCCCGCGCCTAGCCAAACTCGGGCTGAAAAGCTCCGAGCAACTACAGCATTGGCCGAATGGCCGCAAGGCACACACCTGCGGCATCGTCACCGTGCGCCAGCGCCCGCAGACGGCCCATGGCACGCTCTTCATCAGCCTGGAAGACGAAAGCGGCAGCGTGCAGGTGATCGTCTGGCCCGACATCTATGCCGAGCACCGCATCGTCGTGCGCGCCGCCCGGCTCTTGGCCGTGCACGGCGTCTGGCAGCATGAAAACGGCGTGAGAAATCTGATCGCTCGCAGCTTCGATGATTTGACGCCGCTGCTCGGACGCTTGGGGTTGGAGCGGAGCCGGGATTTCAAGTGAGGCGACCCGGAGCCCGCGCGAATTGATGACCGGCAAAGTGAACGGAGCTGACCTTGGTTCTTGCTCGTGAGGCCCGGCCTGAGGTTCGCATAACTTCTTATTTTCAGAAGTAAACATCAATAAAACACCGGTTTTTCCTTCATGTATCGGACCCATACTCCAAGACAGGCCTGAACCTCAATGCTTCGCTCAACGGATCAGACCACCCCACCTCGCCACTCATAAAGGACAAACACCATGCGTTCCTACCCTCGCAACAGCGCGGAAGCCGCCGCCCGCATCGTGGCCCTCGTGCTGATCGCCGATGGCAACGTCAGCCTATCGGAGTTCAATGCACTGCAGCAACTCGACGCCGCAGGGCAGTTGGGCCTGGCGCCAGGCGGTTTGGGGCCTATCGTGCAGTCGCTCTGCGAGGATTTGTTGGTGAATGCATATGGCTCGGCCTCGATGATGTCCAGCGTCGACGAGCAAAGCATGGCCGCGCTGATGGCCGAAGTTGATGAGCCCTTGCTGCAGCGCAAGGTGCTGACCTTGGCCCTGGCGGCGGCGCGGGCCGATGCTCACCTTGCCGAGGGCGAGACCCTGGTTCTGGAAGCGGCCTGCCGGCATTGGCAGATCCACCTGGGGGACGCGCAAGCTGCCTAAAGCCCCGCCGTCACAAGTATTCCAAGAACTCAATCGACCCAAAATACTATGCTTTACGCCATCAGCTGGTTTGCCGTTCTCAGCCTCATTGGGCTCTGGTCTTTCGCCGCCTGGGCCTTCCATGCACTGACCCAATGGGGCTTGAGCACCAGCGGCGACTGGTCGGGCGCCACGGCGCCTGAAGGCTTCAATTTGCAAGAAATCCTAGGCCCATGGCTGCCGCCCGACTTGGCGCAAGCACTGACGGCGCTGCTGGCCAGCCTGAAGCCGCTGTTTGAATCGCTGCTGAGCTTCGCGCCGGCCTTGGGCAGTGGGCTGAGCTTTTTGGTCTGGCTGGTCTGGGGTCTGGGCTGTTTCTTGCTGCTTATCGTCGGCGCTGCACTCCATGCCATGATCGCCGTGATGCGCCGCCGCACGACTATTGGCAACACCTGACCCCTAAAAAAGCACGCCATGATCTACGCCCTTCTCAAGACACTGCACCTGCTCGCCATCATCGTCTGGCTGGGCGGCATGTGCTTCAGCTACTTTTTCTTGCGCCCGGCCGCCGCGCAGCTCGAAGCGCCGGTGCGCGTGCGCCTGATGCACGCCGTCATGGGCCGTTTTTTCAAAGCCACGTTTTGGGCTTCACTTTTGGTGCTGGGCAGCGGCGTGTGGATGCTGGGCCGCGTGGCCAAACAAGTGGTGCAGTCGGGCGGCGTCTTTCAGATGCCGCTGGCCTGGACCGTGATGGCCGTGCTGGGCTGCGTGATGGTGGCGATCTTTATGCACATCAAGTTTGCGCTTTACAAAAAGCTCTCGCGCAGCGTCGGCGCCGAGGACTGGGCTGCCGGCGGCCAGGCCTTGGCCCAAATCCGCAACTGGCTGGCCTTCAACCTCGGTTTGGGCACGCTGGTGGTCACCATCGTCACTTTGCTGCGCTGAACTGCTTGAGTACAAAGCGCCAAACCATGCGCGAAGCATCGGGCCCAAGCGGGTCACTGAAGGCCTGCGATTTGGCGCCGCCGCTCCAGGCATGGGCCAAACGATCGACCTCCACCCAGCTCACCACGGTGCGGGCGCCGAGCTTGTAGTCGGTCGTCGTCATCGCATAACGCTGGCCGCGTTGGCTGCGGCGCGCTGGGCCGGCTTTCACATCAACATCGCCAGCAGCGGCGGCGGCACCGGCAACGGCACTCAGCCGCGCTGCCGCGCACCAGAGCTGCACGGCAGCCTGCGCATTGTCGGGCGACACGACACTGTCTTGGCGGCCATGGATCAGCAGCAGAGGCGGCCACGCCACGCCGCCCCTGCCGCCAGGCTTTGGCTCTGCCTTGGCATTTGCATGGCCTAGCTTGCGCCGGCCATGCATTGCACCCAGGGCCGTCAAGCTTGAATGCGCCTCGCCCGGCGGCACCCCCGAATGCATCACCACCGCCTTGAAGCGCTCGGGGTGCTGCGTTGCCAACAAGGCCGCCATGCTGGCGCCGGCCGACATGCCGGCCACGGCCACGCGCTCAGGGTCCACCGGATAGAGCAGGCAGACCTGATCAATCGCCCGCATGATCAGCGCCACTTCCGCCTGCGCCTTGCCGGAGCGGGTCGCAAACCAGTTCCAGCAGCCTTGCGGATTGGCAACGAGATCTTGCTCGGGGTACAGCAGCAAACAGCGCTCGCGCGCCGCCAGCGCATTCATGCGCGAACTCTGCGCAAAGGAGCTGGCCGATTGGCCGCAACCATGCAGCATCACCAACAAAGGCAAGCGCTCCCCCGGCAGCACGCCGGGGGGCCGGTAAACCCGAAACTGGCGGGCGCCGCCTGCTCCCATGCTGACGCCGGGCAGCCAATCACCCGGGCCGCCTGGCGCAAGCGCACGTTTTGCGTGGGCCACCTGCACGCTCTTGATCGAATGCTTAAGCGCCTTCGCGCCCGCCTGCATCTGGCTGCGCGCCGCCTGCCCGAAGCTGCGTTGCAGGCTGCGGGCCCATACCGACATCAGACTTTTTCTCGCCATCACCCCGCCCTGCTGAACGATTGAAAACTCTGTGCAGGCTCCCTACGCCCATTCTCCTCAGCCATGTGACCGGCTCAAGTCAAAGCCAGCCGGTGCCATCAATCAGGCGCCCCGGAAGGTTTGTCGCCAGGCCGTCGGCGACACGCCAAACGTGGCCCGGAAATGCGTCCGCAGCGACACCGCTGAGCCAAAACCTGCCAACTCGGCGATCTGCTCGACCGATTGATCGCCCCCCTCCAGCAGCACTTGGCTGCGCGCCAGGCGCTCACTGAGCAACCAGGCACCGACGGTCGTGCCGGTGAGCTGGCGAAAGTGCCGCGTGAAGCTACGACGGCTCATGGCCACACTATCGGCCAAGCTGTCCAGGCTGTGTGCCTGCCCCAGATCGGCGCGCACACGCTCGATCACTGCGGCCAAGCGGGTATCACGCGCCGTCTCCGGCAAGGGCTGCTCGATGAACTGCGCCTGCCCGCCCTGCCGATGCGGCGGCACCACCAGGCGCCGCGCCACGCTATTGGCCGGCCCGGCCCCATATTGGCGCCGCAGCAAATGCAGGCAAGCATCAATGCCGGCGGCAGTGCCGGCCGAGGTCAAGACATCGCCTTCGTCGATATAGAGCACGTCGGCGTCCACCTCGACCTGTGGATAGCGCGCCGCGAAGTCCTGTGCATAGGCCCAATGCGTGGTGGCGCGCCGCCCATCCAGCAAGCCTGCCTCGGCCAACACATAAGCACCCAGGCACAGACCCACCAGCTGCGCGCCGGCCTGGTGTGCCCGGCACAGGGCGTCGAGCAGCGCCTGCGGCGGGCGCTCCTGCGGGTTGCGCCAGCTCGGCACGATGACGGTGCGCGCGCCCTTCAGAGCTTCCAGACCGGCGTTCAAGCTCAGACCAAAGCCGGCCGTCGTCATCAAGTTGCCCGGCTCGGCGGCGCAGACCCGCAGCTCAAACGGCGGCGCGCCCGGATGCGACTCGCCAAACACAGCGCAGGGCACGGCCAGGTGAAAGGGGCTGATCTGATCAAAGGCCAGAACGGCAATCGGGTGGGTCTTCTTCATCGCCCCGAGGGTACAGGAGTTTGGCCCAACTCTATCGATGAATGGCTTGCAGGCCACTGGCTCCAAGGCCTGTCGATTGAAACAATCTGCCCAACGATTCACCACCCCAACCGAGACCACTCCCCATGAAACATGCGCAAGCCCTGATCGTCATCGACGTCCAAATGGACTATTTCCCCGGCGGCAACTACCCGCTGCACCATGCCGAGGGCGTGCTGACGCAGGTCGAAGCGGCCATCCACAAAGCGCGGGCGGCGCAGATACCGGTGATCCTGGTGCAGCACATTGCCGATCCGGCCAAGGGCCCGTCCCCGTTCTTCAATGCCGACAGTGCCGGCGTTGCGACCCACCCGCGCGTGCTGGCCGCCGCAGCGCAGGCGCCGCTGGTGATCAAGCGCTTTGCCGACGCCTTTGACGACACCACCTTGACGCAGACACTGAACGAATTGGGCGTTAGCGAGCTACTGATCTGCGGCATGATGACGCAAAACTGCGTCACCCATACCGCCATTTCCAAGGCGGCCGAGCGCTACGCCAAGGTCAGCATACTTTCAGACTGCTGCACCACCGTCACCGAGATGCTGCACCTGATCGCACTCAGCGCAGTGTCCCGACGCGTCAATGTGCTGCCCCTGGCCGAGGCGCTCTAAAACCTGCGTCACCGGCGGCATGCCAACTCCGTCACGGGTCGGCAAGGCGCAGCAAAGCGGGCAACAAAGAAGCCGCGCCAACAAAGCCGGCGGCTTGCCGCCTATGTCACGAATCAGGCGCCTGCGTGACCGCTGGGGCCTGTTCAGCGACCGATGCTGCTTTGAGAATTGCGTCAACGGGCCAAGTGTTGGCCCCGCAACAAGCCAGCCGAGGTATTGCCATGTTCACAGCCAGCGCCAAAACTCTGACCCGCAGCCTGCTCTTGGCTGCTGCGGCCTTGGCCTGCGCCGCGCCGACGCTGGCCGCACCACAAGCGCTGGGCGACGAGGAAATGCGCTCGGTCAATGGCGGCGCGCAAGCCGGCCCTCTGCTCGCCGCATCACTGGGCATGTCGCTGCCGGGTCTGCTGGACCTGCTGGGCAGCGACAAGCTGGCGGCCACCAAATCCAAACTCTCGCCGGCCGAATTTGCCGCCGCCATCCAGGCCGCAGGCTTGACCGCCGCCTTGCAAAGCGGCTACGACGGCCAAGGCGGCAGTCAGGTTTCCATGGGTGCTGCCAAATTGAACATGCAAGCCGGCCTGGCCGATCTCTTGAGCGCCGGCGCTGGCTCTTACAACGCCGGCAACTCGATGGGATCGATTGCCATTAGCAATCTGGATGCCGGTGGGACCCGCTTGCTGGTCTGGCATCACTGACAGCAGCGGCGGCCACGCCGCCCTGCCAAATCAGAAATGAATCCCCTTCATCATCTGCTGCATCGCGATCGCCTCGGGTGAGAGCTGCGATTTGCCGCTCTTGCCCAGCTTGTCGCCCTTGGACGCATCGCTGTCCGGGAACATGCGGAAGGTCGTGTTCATGACGATCTGCGCGACGCGCGGCATCGCCGCATGCAGCAACTCGCCCGTGATACCTAACCTCGTCGCCACCCGCACCGGTTTCGAGATGCAGGCCTGTGCCACCATATCGGCCGCTTCTTCGGGCGCCAGCGTCGGCACGTTTTTGTAGATCTGCGTCGGCGCAATCATCGGTGTGCGCACCAAGGGCATATTGATGGTGGTGAAGGTGACACCCTGGTCGGCAAACTCCGACGAGGCGCAGCGCGTCCAGGCATCCAGCGCGGCCTTGCTGGCCACATAGGCCGAGAAGCGCGGCGCATTGGTCAAGACGCCAATGCTGGAGATATTGACCACATGGCCCTTGCGCTTGGCCACCATGCCGGGCAGCAGGCCCATGGTCACACGCAAGCAGCCAAAATAGTTCAGCTGCATGGTGCGCTCGAAGTCATGGAAGCGGTCGTAGCTACCCTCGATGGCGCGGCGGATCGAGCGGCCGGCGTTGTTGATCAAATAGTCAACGCCGCCGAAGGTCTCGGTCAGCCAGGCGACCATCGCCTTGCAGCTCTCCTCGTTGGAGATGTCGGCCGAGTAACTGTGTATCTTGGCGTCAGCACCGGCGGCGGCGCGGATCTCGGCGACTGCCTCGGCCAGCTTCACTTCATCGCGAGCGCAGATCACCGTGATCGCACCGGCTTCGGCAAACTTGATCGCCGAGGCCAGGCCGATGCCGCTCGAACCCCCGGTGACCAAGACCACCTTGCCGCCGCAAGCACCGCGCAGGCTACGATCGATGAAGAGATCGGGGTCGAGGTGGCGTTCCCAGAAGTCCCACAGTCGCCAAGCGTAGTCATGCAGATTCGGACAGGCGATACCACTACCCTTGAGCGCAGCGGCCGTTTCGCGGCAATCGAAGCGGGTCGGGTAGTTGATGAAGGTGAACATATCGTCCGGCAGACCCAGATCCTTCATCACCGCATTGCGAATGCGCCGCACGGGTGCCAGCGCCATCAAGCCCTTTTTGACGCTCTTGGGGATAAAACCCAACAGTGCGGCGTTGATGAACAGATTCATCTTCGGCGCATGCGCGGCCTTGGAGAAGATGTCCAGCACATCGCCAACGCGGTAGCCCACCGGGTCGACCAAATGGAAGCAGCGCCCCGTTGCGCGGGTCTGATGGCTGATGTGATCGAGCGCGTCAACGACAAAGTCGACCGGCACGATATTGACCCGCCCGCCTTCCAGACCGATCGACGGCAGCCAAGGCGGCAAGATCTGGCGCAGGCGCTGAATTGGCTTGAAAAAATAGTAAGGGCCGTCGACCTTGTCCATCTCGCCGGTCTTGGAGTCACCGACCACCATGGCCGGGCGATAGACCGTCCAGGCTCGCTTGCACTCCTGCCGGACGATCTTCTCGCTCTCATGCTTGGTGTTGAAGTAGGGGTGATCCAGCCCCTCGGCCTCGTCGAACATATCCTCGCGGAACACGCCTTCGTACAAGCCGGCGGCTGCGATGGATGAGACATGATGCACATGCCCGGCCTCGATAGCGGCCGCAAACTCGACCATGCTGCGCGTGCCGTCCACGTTAGCGGCCATCTGCGAGGCCTCATCGGCCTTCAAGTCATAGACGGCGGCGAGGTGGTAGACATGGTCGATCTGACCCTTCAAGGCCTTGAGGTCGGCCGCCGACACGCCGAGCTTTTTGCCGGTTAGGTCGCCAAACACCGGCAGCGCACGAGCCTTGCCGGACTTGGCCAGACCCCAGAACTCCAGCAACTCGGGCAGCTTGTCACGGCTTTCCTCACGCATCAGGAAATGAACCGTGCTGCCGCGCCGCGCCAACAGTTTCTTGACCAAGCGCTTGCCAATGAAGCCGGTCGCGCCGGTGACGAAATACTGCATGTTTGTCTCCTTTGTCTAGCTCGGATTCTTGACCATCTGGAAGGGCTTGCTGATGCGCGATTACCCGCAGTTCGCGCGACCGATCTGGTGAGAACTCACTAGGAACCCTGTACACATCGGCGCTTATGGCATTTATAGTGAAAGGCATCCCAGCGCGATCCGTGCAAACACACCACCACCAAGGACGAACGACATGGTCAAGAAGCTTCAGAAGATGGCAGCCAAGAAGAACACCGCTTCCAGCGCGGGCTTTGCCTCGGCGCTGCCGGCCGGCCTGCTGGACAGCCAGCTTGCCCAAGGCATCAAGGACTCCGCACAACATATCTGGGCCGCCGGACTCGGCGCCTTCGCCAAGGCGCAGGGGGAAGGTGGCAAGGTCTTTGAAGCGCTGGTCAAGGAAGGCCTGCACCTGCAGAAAAAGACTCAGTCTGCGGCCGAAGAAAAGCTCGGCGCCATGGCCAGCAAGGTCACCGATATGGCCGGCGGCGTGGGCAATAAGGCAGGTCAGCATTGGGACAAGCTGGAATCCATCTTCGAAGAACGCGTCGCCCGCGCCCTGAACCGCCTGGGCGTGCCCTCGGCCAAGGATGTGGCCGAGTTGATCGCCAGCATCGACGCGCTGAACGCGGCTGTGGGCATCAAGGCCCCGGCGAAAAAGGCCGCCAAGGCAGCAGCAAAGGCAGCTGACAAGCCGACAGCGAAGCCAGCAGCAAAGCCGGCGGCTAAAAAGGTCGCGGCCAAAGCACCCGCCAAAGCTCCGGTTAAAGCACCCGTTAAAGCTGCCGTCAAAGCAGCTTCTGCAAAAGCCGCTCCCGCCAAGACAGCCGTGAAAGCCGCAGCCAAATCCGCTGTGAAGGCCGCCCCGAAAGCAGCCGCCAAGCCAAGCGCCAAGCCTGCAACGAAAGCGGTGCCAACGCCGTTCAAGAAGGCCGCCACCAAGAAAGAAGCCGCTCCCGCAGCAGCCGTCAGCGAAGTGGCGCAGACCGTCGCAGCGGCCGTCGAGTCCTGAGCTCGGCCACGCGCCTGAGTCTGGCCAGCCTGGGTCCATCGCTTGAAACCTGAGGACAAAACGGCTCCACGAATTGGCTTGGCGCTGGCAGGCGGTGGGCCTTTGGGGGCCATCTACGAAATCGGCGCGCTGTGTGCACTGGAAGAGGCGATTGACGGCCTCTCCTTCACCGAATGTGACGGCTTTATCGGCGTCAGTGCGGGCGGCTTTATCGCCGCCGGCCTGGCCAACGGTATAAGCCCGCGCGACTTGTGCGCCGCCTTCATCGAAAACCGCGACTACTCGCCCGACAGTTTCGACCCGGCCGAGTTGCTGCGGCCAGCCTGGGCCGAATACCGCTCACGCCTGAAGCTGTTGCCCAAGCTGCTGTTTCGCGCAAGCTGGGCCGCCTTGGTACAGGGCCGCTCGGTGCTGGGTTCTTTCGAACGCCTGGGTGCGGCCTTGCCGACCGGACTGCTGTCCGGAGAAATCCTGGCCGCGCAACTGAAGCTGCTGTTCAGCCGCCCCGGCCGCAGCAATGACTTCCGCCAGCTGAAAAAGCGCCTGGTGCTGGTGGCCACCGATCTGGACAGCGGTGAGGCCACGCCTTTTGGCCTACCCGGCTGGGATCACATTCCGATCTCGCAGGCCGTGCAAGCCAGCGCTGCTTTGCCGGGGCTGTTCCCACCGGTATCCATCGAAGGTCGGCATTATGTGGACGGCGCGCTGAAGAAGACCTTGCATGCGTCGGTACTCTTGCAAGAAGGCCTGGATCTGCTGATTTGCCTGAATCCGCTGGTGCCCTATGAGTCTGACCCGGCCGACTCGACACGCACCAAACGTGCGCGTATCCCGCACCTGGTCGACGGCGGCCTGCCCTTGGTGCTAAGCCAGACCTTCCGCTCGCTGATCCACTCGCGGCTGGAACTGGGCTTCAAGCGCTACGAACACAGCCATCCGGAAACCGACATCTTGCTGTTCGAGCCCGATCACCGCGACGCCGAAATGTTCCTGGCCAACACCTTCAGCTACTCGCAGCGTCATCATCTGGCCGAGCATGCCTACCAAAGCACCCGTGCTGCGCTGAAGCAGCGCGCGCCGCATTTGGGCAAACAACTGGCGCGCCATGGCTTGCGGCTGAACACCGAAGTTCTGGATGACCCCAGCCTGCGCCTGCTGGGCGAGCCGGGTGAGCACCGGATGGCGGCCGCGCTGCGCGATTTGCGCCGCACGCTAAAAACACTGCAGAGCAAGCACAGCCCTACATCGTGAACCCGTTCACGTTTGGCGATTCGACCCCCTGTGAACACGGGGATGCGCAGGCCCGATCAAGCCGCCAGAATTGCATCCAGGCAATGAGAAACAAGCTCTGAGAGGCGTGAACGGGGTAGAGGCCAGCAGCGTCAAGCTAGTGCTCAGAACTGAAAAGGGGAACCCGCAAGGGCTCCCCTTTTTTTCTTCACCAAACGCGCGGCATCAAGCCAAGTAGCGGGCCTGCAAATGGGCCTTGAAATGCGCCGGGTTGAGCGTTTCACCGCTGGCGGCCTTGACCAAGTCGGGCGTTTCCAAGCGGCTGCCCTGCAGCCAGATATTGCTGCGCAACCAGTCGAACACCGGCGCCAGATTGCCGGCGGCAATGTCGGCGTCAAGCGTCGGGCGGCTGCGGCGAATGGCGGCGAACCACTGGGCCGCATACATCGCGCCCAAGGTGTAGCAAGGGAAATAGCCGAACAGGCCGCAACCCCAGTGCACGTCCTGCATGCAGCCGTCCTTGTAGTTGCCGCGCGTGTCCACGCCCAGCAGCTCCATCATCTTGGCATCCCACAGCGCGGGGATGTCCTCGCACTCGATCTGCCCTTCGATCAAGGCGCGCTCGATCTCATAGCGCAGGATCACATGGGCCGGGTAGGTCACTTCGTCGGCATCGACGCGGATGAAAGCAGGGTGGACGCGTGTCAGCAGGCGATTCAAGTTAGCCGGCTCAAAGGCGGCCTGCGCGCCGAAATGCTTGCTCACCAAGGGGCTCAGCAATTGGGCAAAGGCCGGATGGCTGCCGAGCTGCATCTCGAAGCTCAGCGACTGGCTCTCGTGCAAGCCCATCGAACGCGCATTGGCCAGCGGCTGACCCAGCCATTCGCGCGGCAAATTCTGCTCGTAGCGGGCATGGCCGGTTTCATGAATGACGCCCATCAGGCTGGGCAAAAAGTCATCCTCACGGTAGCGCGTGGTGATGCGCACATCCTCGGGCACGCCACCGCAAAACGGGTGGGCGCTCTCGTCCAGGCGACCGGCCTCGAAGTCAAAGCCGACCAACTGCATGGCCGCCAGGCCCAGCGCGCGCTGGGCTTCTTTGGCGAAAGGACCTTGTGGGCGAAGCGTGGTCTCCTGGGCCTGCTTGGCCTGCACATCCTTGATCAACTGCGGCAGCCAGCTGCGCAGATCACCAAAAACCCGGTCCACTTCGGCCGCGCGCATGCCCGGCTCATATTGATCCATCAAGGCGTCGTACAGGCCTAGGCCACTGCTCTCGGACAGGCAGCGCGCTTCTTCGCGCGCCAGCTTGACGCATTCGCGCAGCAGCGGCAGGTAGCCGGCCCAGTCATTGGCGGGGCGCTGGGTGCGCCAGGCATGTTCGCAGCGCGAGTTGGCCAGCGACTTGGCTTCGACCAGGCTTTGCGGCAAGGCGTTCGATGACATCCAGACACGGCGCATTTCGCGCAAATTGGCGCGCTGATCCGCGGTCAAGGGCTCGCCCGCTGCGGCGTCCAGCAGCCCCTTGAGCTGTGGCTCGGTCGCCAGTTGATGCAGCATGCCGCCCATCTCGGCCAGCGCCAGCGAGCGCGCTTCATTGCCCTTGGACGGCATATTGGCGGACTGGTCCCATTGCGCCATGGACTGCAGGTGCGCCAAGCGGTGCAAGCGTTGATGGCGCTGGTAAAGGTCGTTGTAAGCGGGTGTGCTCATAGTGGGGTCAATGGCCGGTAGGCATCAAAGGGCTGGGAGGTTGGAGCCGACATTGTCCACGCTGGACGGCCCAGCTCGGCCGTCCCAAAACTCATACCGACCCCGGGAATACCCATAGCAAGGCCGCCGTCATCAAGACATAGCGGATGAACTTGCCCACGGCCATATAGGCCACACAGGGCCAAAAAGGCAGGCGCAACCAGCCAGCCAGCGCACACATGGGGTCGCCGACCACCGGCAGCCAACTCAGCAAGCAAGTCTTGGCGCCGAACCGAGAAAACCAGGCCAAAACCCTGGGGTTCGGAGGCTTGCGATGGGTGGCGCGCTCATAGGCTGCCTCGGCGCCATAGCCCATCCACCAACTGATCGCGCCGCCCATGGTGTTGCCCGCCGTCGCCACCAAAATCGCCGGCCAGAAAAAGGCCGGGTCGGCCTTGATCACCAAAAACACCGCCGGCTCCGAACCCAGGGGCAGCAAGGTGGCCGAGACCAAGGCAATCAAAAACACGCTGATCAAGCCCACTTCCGGCACGGCCAAGAGCACAAACAAACTGCGTAACAATGATTCCAAATGGGCTTCCATGGCCCTCATTATGGGCAGGGCTGTCGCCGCAGGCTCGGTGGGCGGCAGATAGCGCTGGGCGAGCTGGCTACCCAGCCTTGCCCCGAGCAGGTATAATTTTGCCTCTTTTTTAGGCAAAGCCCTCCCCTCCCCCATGTCCGCCAAGCAACCGGTCCTGCAGATCGGTCCCCATCTCCTGCCGAACAATCTGTTCGTGGCGCCCATGGCCGGCGTCACCGACAGGCCGTTCCGCCAGCTCTGCAAACGCATGGGTGCAGGCTACGCCGTGAGCGAAATGGTGACCTCGCGCAAGGACTTGTGGAGCAGCCTGAAGACTTCGCGACGCGCCAACCACGAAGGCGAGGCCGGCCCTATCGCCGTGCAGATTGCCGGCACCGACGCGGCCATGATGGCCGAGGCCACGCGCTACAACATTGAGCGCGGCGCGCAGATCATCGACATCAATATGGGCTGCCCGGCCAAGAAGGTGTGCAATAAATGGGCCGGCTCGGCCCTGATGCAAGACGAGGCGCTGGCGCTGGAGATCATTGAGGCGGTGGTGGAGGCGGCGGCGGCGCATGGCGTGCCGGTCAGCTTGAAGATGCGCACCGGCTGGTGTGCGAGTGAAAAAAATGCCCTGCGCCTGAGCCTGGCTGCCGAAGGCGCCGGCGTGGCCATGGTCACCGTGCATGGTCGCACCCGTGAGCAGGGTTACAAGGGCGAAGCCGAATACGCCACCGTGGCGGCCGTCAAAGCGGCGCTGAGAATACCGGTGGTCGCCAATGGCGATATCGATTCACCGCAAAAAGCCCGGGATGTGTTGGCCTTGACCGGCGCCGACGCGGTAATGATTGGCCGCGCGGCCCAGGGTCGGCCCTGGATTTTTGCGGAAACCGCGCATTTTTTGGCCACCGGCGAGCAGTTGCCGGCGCCTACCGTCACCCAGGCGCGAGACTGGCTGGTCGAACACCTGCATGATCACTACAGCCTCTACGGCGAGCTGACCGGCATGCGCACCGCGCGCAAGCATATCGGCTGGGCCGTCGCAGACTTGCCCGGTGGCGAAGCATTTCGCCAGGAAATGAACCTACTGGAGAGCAGCGCCGCGCAAGTCAAGGCCTTGCAAGCTTGGTTTGACACACTTGGGGCTTCCTATCAGCGCTTGCCCTATCTTGCCAAGCTGCCAGAAGCTCGAACAATAGCTCCCCATGAATACAAGCAATAAAGATTGAGACAACAGGCATGATGACCCCGAAAACAATCGATGCCTGCGTGCGCGACAACCTCGAAACCTATTTCCGCGACCTGGACGGCGAAGAGCCGCACTCGATGCATGAAATGTTGATCCAAGTGGTCGAGAAACCTCTGCTGGAGGTGGTGATGAAACACGCCGCCGGCAACCAAAGCAAGGCCGCCGAATGGCTGGGCATCAACCGCAACACGCTGCGGCGCAAGTTGACCGAGCATAAATTGCTCTAGCCCGTTCGAGCACAAGCAAGCGCAACTCCCCAGCGCGAACGCATCTTTCTAACGTAGTAGCTCCCCGCACACCATGTCCAAACTGACTGCCCTGATCTCCGTGTCCGACAAGACCGGCATTCTCGAATTCGCCACCGCGCTGAACAAGTTGGGCGTGCGCCTGCTGTCCACCGGCGGCACCGCCAAGCTGCTGGCAGATGCTGGCCTGCCCGTCACCGAGGTGGCGGAGCACACCGGCTTCCCCGAAATGCTGGACGGCCGCGTCAAGACCCTGCACCCCAAGGTACATGGCGGCTTGCTGGCCCGGCGCGACCTGCCCGAGCACATGGCGGCAGCGGCCCAGCACGACATCACCATGATCGACATCCTGGCCGTCAATCTCTACCCCTTTGAGGCGACCGTGGCCAAGCCCGGCTGCACGCTAGAAGACGCGATCGAGAACATCGACATCGGCGGCCCGGCCATGGTGCGCTCCGCCGCCAAGAACTGGAAAGACGTGACCGTCTTGACCGACGCCGGCCAATACGCGCAAGTACTGGAAGAACTCAAGAGCAGCGGCAAGACCAGCGACAAGACTCGCTTTGCCGCCTCGGTCGCCGCCTTCAACCGCATCGCCCAATATGACGCTGCGATCAGCAATTACTTGAGCGCACGTCAGGATGATGGCTCACTGGCCGAGTACCCCGCGCAGATGAACTCCACCTTCGTCAAGGTGCAGGATCTGCGCTACGGCGAAAACTCTCACCAGACCGCCGCCCTCTACCGCGACCTCTATCCCGCGCCCGGCTCCCTGGTGACCGCCAAGCAGTTGCAAGGCAAGGAGCTGAGCTATAACAATATCGCCGATGCCGACGCCGCCTGGGAATGCGTGAAGGCTTTTGAAGCTCCGGCTTGCGTCATCATCAAGCATGCCAACCCTTGCGGTGTGGCCGTGGCCGAGAACGCCGCTGCCGCTTATGCCAAGGCACTCAAGACCGACCCAACCTCGGCCTTCGGCGGCATCATCGCCTTCAACCGGCCCGTCGATGCGGCGGCCGCCACCCATGTGGCCAAGCAGTTTGTCGAAGTTTTGATGGCGCCGGCCTTCAGCGATGAAGCGCGCGCCATCTTCGCTGCCAAAGCGAATGTACGTCTGCTCGAGATCGCTCTGCCGGCCGGTGGCTCAACGCCGTTCAGCCAGGGCCGCAATGCCGTCGACAGCAAGCGCGTCGGCTCCGGCATCCTTTTGCAAACCGCCGACAACCATTTCCTGAAGGCGGCCGATCTGAAGGTCGTCACCACCAAGCAGCCGACGGCACAAGAACTCGAAGACTTGTTGTTCGCCTGGACCGTCGCTCAATATGTGAAGAGCAATGCCATCGTGTTCTGCGCCGGCGGCATGACGCTGGGCGTCGGCGCGGGCCAGATGAGCCGCATCGACTCGGCCCGCATTGCCAAGATCAAGGCCGAGAACGCCGGCCTTACCTTGACCGGCTCGGCCGTCGCCAGCGACGCCTTCTTCCCCTTCCGTGACGGCCTGGATGTGGTCGTTGACGCGGGTGCCACCAGCGTGATTCAGCCAGGCGGCTCGATGCGCGACGACGAGGTGATCGCCGCCGCCAATGAGCGCGGCATTGCCATGGTGTTCAGCGGCGTCCGCCACTTCAGGCACTGAAGAAGGAAACAAACCCGACACCGGGTTTGTTTCAGCGCTCTAGACCAAGGCCGCCAAGCCCACGAGCCCCAGGCCTAAAGCGGCCAAGGCGTCGCCGGCAATCAGCCCACCTCCGACCAAGGAGGTACTGCTCATGTCCTCGGGCAAGTCCACCTCGCTGGCCTTGGCCTTGGGTTTCAAGGTATTGATCAAACTCGATACCACGCCACCGGCCGCGAACCAAACCGAGGTCGGCAGGTTGACAAAGCCGCCAAAGGACGAGGCATAGGGGCTGGGCAAGAACACCGCGTCAAGGCAGAAGTCGACGCTGAAGCCGAGCTTGCCGCTGGCCACATAACGGCGATACACAACGTTGGACTTGATCAACTTGCGCAAGACCTCGGTCACCAAGCCGACCGCCATTCCCAAGAGAATCGCTGTGGTCTGAAACGGCTTGGGCTCGGTCAGGGTGCTCAGCACGCCGACAAATTTGTAAGTCATGGCCGAGGTCCATTGCGCAGGCACCTGTTCGGCGCTCATCACCGTTTGGTCCAGCTTCAGCACCGGATAGGCCGCCATGAAGACATGCGCGATCGCTACCGCGAGCACGGCGCCGAGCAAGATGCCCGCCACCTGAAAGCGGAACTGAATCGTTCGGTTCGTGCCCAAGCGCCAACCGGTCGAGCGGTCTTGCTGCATATCGCCGGCCACGCTGCTTGAGATGAACACCACGCTGGCGACCATTAGGCCTAGGACAGGGTCGCGCAAACCGATCGCAGCCAAGATCAGGACCGTCACCACAAAGGCCGAAGAAATCGGATTCGAGTCGGTCAAGCCCAGCGAGATGCCGTTGACGAGGGCAAACACATAGACCAAGGCCACGGCGATCAACATATAGATCAGCGGCTCATTGAAGAACTGCACCCCAGCCACCACCGTGGCCACCGTCCACACCGCCACCCAACTCAGCAGGCGCGGCAGGCTGGCCCGCGGGCCTGTGCGCTGCTCCTCGGGCACAAGGGTGCGCACACCCGGATCGCGCAGGCGCGCGACGGCGCGCCACAGGATCAAGCTCATATCGATCACCGCCGCGCCCAAAATCATGCCCAGTGCGATCAGGAATGCAATTTTTCGGAAGGGCTCGCCATCCTTGAGCCAGCCAATGCTGATGAAGTAAGGCGCTAGCGCCCAGAACACCAGGCCACCCAAGAGCGCCGGCAAGCCGACCCGCGCGCCAACGATCAAGCCCGCACCAAAGGTCGAGGTCGACAGCTCGATCGCTCCCAACGCCGCAACCTTGGCCGCAGCAAAGCCGCCACCAAACCCGGCAGCCATGCCGCCGAACAAGCGCGACACCGACTGGCGCAACAGCACCGGATCGGTCAGCGCACGCAGGATATTGGCAACCGCCAGCCCCGAGGGAAAAACCAGCTGCATGCGCTCGACCAGGATGGGCGTGTAAAGCATGCCGATGCCAGCGGCCATCATGCCAATGCACAACATATAAGTTACCAGCTGCCAGGCGGGAGGCTGGGGCATGCCCATCCAGGTCATCGCCTGGATCAAGGTGCTCATCGCCATCATGCCGGCCACCGAGGCGGCGGTGGTCTGTATGTAATTGGCGCCATGCTTGCCCTCGCTGCCGTAACCAAAGGTCACGACAGAGCCCAAGATGCCGGCCAAGACCTGACCCCCGACATAAAAGCCGATCGAGAAATTCATGAAGGCGGCCGCGATGCCACCCAAGGGCCCGAGCACCAACATGCCGATGGCGGCCAACAAGGCGTAATAGCCGGCCGAGCCGACCGGCGGCAGCCAGGCCCAGCGGCGGGTATCGGTGTGAATCTCTTGCGGGTCTAGGCTGAAAGCGGACATGGCTGGCAAACAAATTGGTGTGGCGCGCACTGTAGTCCTCGGTTCACAATCCGACCATGCGTGAAGACACCCCCCATCCACTCTCTCCAGGCTCCCCAGTTTCGGTCGCCATCCTGAGCTTTGATGGTTTCAACGAGCTGGACAGCTTTATCGCGCTGGGTCTGCTCAACCGCCTGCGGCCCCTGGGCTGGTCGGCGCAGCTGTGCGGCCCCGGCCACGCCGTCACGTCGATGAACGGCGTTACCGTGCAATTGCAACGCCCGCTGGAATGGGCCAATGAGGCCGATGTGGTGCTGTTCGGATCGGGCATCTACACGCGGGCGATTGCCGAGAACTCCGCGTTGCTGGATCGCCTCCAACTTGACCCCTTGCGCCAGCTGATCGGCGCGCAATGCTCGGGCACCTTGCTGCTGGCGCGCTTGGGCCTGCTGGGCGATATGCCGGCCTGCACCGATTTGACGACCAAGCCCTGGGTGGTGGAGGCCGGTGCCCGAGTGATCGACGAGCCCTTTCAGGCACGCGGCGCCGTCGCCACCGCCGGCGGCTGCCTGGCCTCTCAATACCTGGCAACCTGGGTGATGCTCAAGCGCGCCGGCGAAGCGGCCACCCGCGAGGCGCTGCATTACGCCGCACCGGTCGGTGAAAAAGACGTTTACGTGGAACGCTTGTTGACGCGGGTGAAGCCGTTTTTGTTCTAGACCCAGCTCCCTAGTCAAGGGCCATTCCGCTTGGCCTGCCTGGGCATTGCGGTTAGCCTATTGAGAGAACAAGCAGGAGACCCGATGAACCAAACGCTGCAAGAACGATTGCACCTGGCGCTGGAGCTGCAGCGCAGCGCCTTCCGTGCCGAGATGAACCCGAGCTTGGCGGTGCGCCTGGACAGGCTGCAACGCCTGCGGGCCATGACGGCCAAGTACAGCGAGGCGCTGGTGGCGGCCATCTCCAGCGATTTCGGCCACCGCGCACCTCAAGAAACGCTGCTGGCCGATATCTTCACGGTCGAGTCGGGCGTCAAACATGCGCAAAAGCATCTGAAGGCCTGGATGCGCACGCGCCGGATGCCAACCGCACTGCACTACCTGCCCGCCAGCAACCGGCTGATGCGCCAGCCGCTCGGCGTGGTCGGCGTGGTCTCGCCCTGGAATTACCCCTATTACCTCGCGATGGCGCCGGCACTGGCCGCGCTGGCCGCGGGCAACCGGGTCATGATCAAACCCTCAGAGTTGACCCCGGCGACTTCGGCGCTGATGGCCAATATGGTGGCCGAGTTCTTCGCGCCGGAGGAGATGCAGGTCATCACCGGCGACGCCGATGTCGGCCGCGCCTTCACCCAACTGCCTTTTGATCATCTGTTCTTCACTGGCTCCACCGCAGTCGGCCGCCATGTGGCGCAAGCTGCCGCGCAAAACCTGACCCCGGTCACGCTGGAGCTGGGCGGCAAGAGCCCCGCGCTGATTGACCGCAGCTGCAATTTGCAGCTGACCGCCGAGCGCCTGGCCTACGGCAAGCTGCTCAATGCCGGCCAGACCTGCGTGGCGCCCGACTATCTTTTGGTGCCCAAGGAAATGGTCGAGCCGCTGGCCGAAGCGATTGTCAAAGCAATGCAGCGCCTGTTCCCGACGCTGGAAGGCAACCCCGACTACAGCAGCATTGCCGCCGAACGCCACTTGAGCCGCCTGCAAGGCTTGCTGAGCGACGCCAGGTCGCGCGGCGCTCGCCTGCTGCCCACCCACCAGGAAACGATGACTAGCCGCAAGCTGGTGCCCCACCTGCTGCTCGACGTGACAGACGAGATGGCGGTCATGCGCGAAGAAATCTTCGGCCCGCTGCTGCCCATCGTGGGCTACACCCAGGTTGAGGAAGCCTTGGCCTATATCAACAAGCATGAGCGCCCGCTGGCGCTGTACTGGTTTGGCCAAGACGAGGCCGCACAGCAGCACGCGATGGAGCAGACCCACGCCGGCGGCGTCACCATCAACGACTGCATCTGGCATCTGGGCCAGGAGGAGCAGCCCTTTGGCGGCGTCGGCGCCAGTGGTATGGGGAGTTATCACGGTGAATGGGGTTTCCGCACCTTCAGCAAGGAAAAGCCGGTCTTCAGCCAAGCCCGTTTTGCCGGCACCAAGCTGTTCTATCCGCCCTATGGCAAGACCTTCACGACGCTGTTGAACCTGCTGAAGAAAATCGTATGAAAAGACGCAGTCTCTTGAAGTTAGGCCTGGGCGGCGCCGTGCTGCTGGGCCTTGTCGGCGGCGGCATGGCTCTGCTCAAGCCGGGCCTGGTAGACAAGCATATGAGCCCGTCTGCGCGCGAGTTGATGCGCGCAGTCGCTTTGAGCGTGATGGACGGGCTTTGGCCCGCGCCTGGGGCCGCCCGGGACGCGGCCCTGCAAGCTCATCTGGACCGGGTGGACGCCAATATCGGCGGCTATCCGGCGGCCGTGCGGGCCGAACTCTCGCAGCTTTTTGCCTTGCTGAGCAGCAGCGGCGGCCGCCTCGCACTGATAGGCATGAGCCAAGACTGGCCCAAGGCCAGCGTGGCCGAGATTCAAGAACTGCTGAACGAATTGCGCCTATCCAGCCTGGACTTGCGCCAGCAGATTTATCACGCGCTGCGCGACCTCAACACGATCGCCTTCTTCACCGCGCCCGAGCATTGGGCCAGCACCGGCTACCCCGGACCGAGAGAGATTCCATGAGTTCTATCGCTGACCCGATCAAAGCAGGCCTGGCACGTGGATGGAAGGTGTTAGGCCAAGGCCATGCCGCCCTGCCGTCCAGTCTGGACTGCGACGTGGCCATCATCGGCAGCGGCGCCGGCGCCGGCATCACGGCCGAGTTGCTGGCCAAGGCCGGGCTCAAGATCGTCATCATTGAAGAAGGCCCATTGCGCTCCAGCTCCGACTTCAAACAGCGCGAGGCCACCGCCTACGCCGAGCTGTACCAAGAAGGCGCCGGGCGCAAGAACGCCGACCAGTCCATGAACATCCTGCAGGGCCGCTGCGTCGGCGGCAGCACCACGGTCAACTGGACCGGCTCCTTCCGCACGCCGCCCGACGCTTTGGCGCAATGGGTCAAGGAATTCGGCCTGAGCGACTGCAGCCCGGACAAGCTCGCCCCCTGGTTCGAGCAGGTCGAGAAACGCCTCAATATCAGCGACTGGCTGGCCGAGCCCAATGGCAATAACGATGCCTTGCGGCGCGGCACGCTCAAGCTGGGCATTTCGAGCAAGGTTGTGCAACGCAACGTCAAGGGTTGCTGGAACCTGGGCTCTTGCGGCATGGGCTGCCCGACCAATGCCAAGCAGTCGATGCTGATCACCACCATCCCCTCCGCGCTGGACCTGGGCGCCACGCTCTTGGTGCAGACGCGCGCGCAGCGCTTGGCGCTACAGGGCGACACCGTGCAAGCGCTGATCTGCCTGCCGGTCGGCCTGGACGGCTCACCTAACGGCCCGGAGCTGCGCATCACGGCGAAACACTTCGTCGTCGCCGGCGGAGCGATCAACTCGCCTGCGTTGCTGCTGCGCTCGAACGCGCCCGACCCGCACAGCCTGCTCGGCAAGCGCACCTTCTTGCACCCCACCGTCGCCAATCACGCGCAAATGCCCGCGCCGGTCGAAGGCTGGGCCGGAGCCCCCTTGAGCGTCTTCTCGGATCATTTTCTGCACCAAGGTCCGGTCGATGGGCCGATAGGCTACAAGCTGGAAGTCGCACCGGTGCACCCCGGTTTTGCGATGACCAATCTTGGCGGAGTAGGCCCCACGCTGGCCGAGCGCGCCCAGCTCATGCCCTATGCCAATGTGATGATTGGCCTGCTGCGCGACGGCTTCCATGCCGAATCAAGCGGCGGCCAGGTCAGCTTGAAGAGCGACGGCAGCCCGCAGCTGAACTACCCGCTGAATGCCTACTTGCTCGACGGCGCCCGCCGCGCCCACCTGAGCATGACCGAGATCCAGTTCGCCGCCGGCGCCAAAACCGTGCGCCCCGTGCATGAGCTCGCACGCGACTATGGCTCTTGGGCCGAGGCCAAGGACGCCATCAACAAATTGCCGTACAAACCCTTCCTCACCACCGTGGGCAGCGCCCATGTGATGGGCGGCTGCCGCATGGCAGCCGACGCCGGCCGCGGCGTGGTGCGGCCGGACGGCCAGCATTGGCAGCTGAGCAATCTGTCCGTGCATGACGGCTCGGTCTTCCCCACCAGCATAGGCGCCAACCCGCAGGTGTCGGTCTATGGGCAAGCCGCCAGGATGGCGAGCGGCCTGGCCAAGCGTTTGAGCGGGCGCGAAGTTCGCCTGGACTAGGGGATAGTCCGCGCGAAGCGGACTATCGACGCAGTGTCTAATGCCGGCTTCGCCCTAGCGGCAAATCTGCACGGATCATGCGCTTCAACGCCCTTCTTTTCAGCCTGACCGCAGCCCTGTCCTTGACCGGGCCAGCTTGGGCGCAGAACGCCGCGAGTGCTGGCCCTGTCGTGGATGAGGTGCCGCTGCGCGCCCATTTGGCCTTGCTGTCCTCTGACCTGTTCGAAGGCCGCGGCACCGGCCAGCGCGGCGGCGAGCTGACTGTCGCCTATCTGGAAACGCAGGCCAAGGTGCTGGGCCTGCAGCCGGCTGCACCCGGCGGCAGCTACCGTCAAGCCGTGCGCCTGCTCGGCACACGCACGCTCCAAGCTCAAAGCCAGCTGCGCATCGACGGTGACAGCAAGAGCGGGCCCATGCCTGTGCTGAAGTTCGGCAGCGACTGGGTCTACGGCAGCGGCAACGCCCAGGCGATCAATGCCTTTGGCGAAGAGCTGGTGTTTGCCGGCTACGGCATCAGCGCGCCCGAGGAGCGCTGGGACGATTTCAAAGGCCTGGACTTGCGCGGCAAGGTCTTGATCGTGCTGGCCAACGATCCCTACCCCACCGAGGCCGAACCCGGCCGCTTTGCCGGCAAGGCCATGACGATTTACGGTCGCCGGGCTTACAAATTTGAGGAGGCGCTGCGCCGCGGCGCCAAGGGCGTATTGGTGCTGCACACCGAGGCCTCCACGCTGAGCAGTTGGAGCGTGGTCAGCCAAGGCGCTTTGAGCGAGCAGTTCCAGCTCGACGGCGGCAAGCTCGGCCTGCCCCTGCAGGGCTGGATCAGCCAGCCGGCAGCCCAGCAGTTGTTTGCCAGCGCCGGCCTGGACCTGGACGCTTTGCGCGCACAAGCCGAATCGCGCGAGTTCAAGCCCGTACCCTTGGGTCTGCGCCTGCAGGGCGAGCTGCACACCGAACTGCGCCGCCTGGAGCAATTCAATATTGCCGGCCTGGTGCCGGGCAGCGACCCCAAACTCAAGGACGAGTTAGTCATCTACACCGCCCATTGGGACCACATCGGCAAGACGACGAATGCGAGCGGCGAAACGCAGATCTTCAACGGCGCGGTGGACAACGCCTCGGGCACCGCCGCCCTGCTGGCCATGGCGCAGGCCGCCGCGCTTCAGCCGGCGCGGCGCAGCCAGATGTTCCTGTGGGTGGCGGCCGAGGAGCAAGGCCTGCTGGGCAGTGCCTGGTACACGCAGCAGCCGCTCTGGCCGCTGGCGCGCACGGCGGCCAACCTGAACCTGGACACCCTGAACTTTGTCGGCCGCACCCGCGACATCGGTGCCCATGGTGCCGAGCGCAGCGACTTGGGCGCTGTGGCCGCGCAGGTGGCCGAACAAATGGGGCTGAGCATCGCGCCGCCGCGCGTGGACGTCGGCGGCTACTACTTCCGCAGCGACCATTTCAGCTTCGCCAAAGCCGGCGTGCCGGCCTTTTCGGTCAGCAGCGGCAGCCAATACCACGGCGACGTCGCCGCGCAGACCGCCAAGCGCGCCGCCTACGGCCAGCGCTACCACCAAAGCAGCGACCGCTACGACCCCAGCTGGGACCTCTCAGGCATGCGCGAGCAAGCGCAGTACACGCTGACCTTGGGGCGCTCGATTGGCAATGCAGAGGCCATGCCGGCCTGGAAGGCCGGCGACCCGTTTGGCGCAGTCAAGCGCTAAGTATGCTCTGCTTGCGTAACACGCTATGTGCTTGGATTGATGCACCAAGGGTGTAGCATCTCATTCCACTTGCTAGCTTGAGGGGCCCACATGCATTTACCCAGAAGACTCGCTCTCGCTAGCGGCATCATGTTCGCGGCCGGCGCGGCCTTCGCTCAAGACCATCAGGAAGCCCAGGCGCAGGCAAAATTGGCCGCAACACAGTGGCTGGCCTTGGCTGATGCAGGGCAGTTTGGCGACACTTGGGATCAGGCCGCCGCACCCATCCAGGCGCTGATCAGCAAGCCCAAATGGGTGAGCGTTTTGCAGGCCGTGCGCACGCCGCTGGGCAGCGTCCAGACGCGTCAGCTGAAATCGGCTGATTTCACCAAGACATTGCCGGGCGCACCGGACGGCGCGTATGTCGTCATTCGCTTCGAGACCCAGTTTGCCAACAAGGCCAGCGCCGTTGAGACCCTCACGCCGATGAAGGGCGAGGACGGTGCATGGCGGGTTTCGGGCTATTTCATCAAGTAGCAGCCCGTTCGCAATGAATCGTTTGTTCGGTTTGGTCGGCTTTTTAAGCTTTTGGGCCCGCCTGCGCGGCCACCTCGTTTCCCGGCGACGCCTGTGCTTCCTGGTCTTCGTCGGCGGCCTTCATCTCTTGCTGGTGTACTTGCTGCTCGATGCCCTGCATCGACAGCCAAGCAACCCTGCGCGGAAAGCTGCGTATCTTGTCACCGTCCAACTCGCACCTGCACAGCCGGTCCAAAAGGTGCGCCCGGCGAGGCCTTCGAAGGCGAACCCCTTAGCCGCCCGAGCAAAAGCATCGCCCCCGCAGATAGCCAATACCGAAGCGCTCGTCTCGACCGAGCTTGTCGTGCTGGCCGACACCGCTGCGACCGCCGCTTCCGCGCCGCCTGCGCTAGCTGGACTCAACCCCGATGCCACCGGCCGCGCCCTGCGGGAGGCGGCGCACAACCCGTCGCTGGCCTATCGCGCTCGCGTGCGCGACGGCAAGGCAGCGGCCACGATTGATCAGCGCTTGGAGGCCGGCGTGACGACCGCCGGTCGGCGTGATTGCCTGAACGGCAAGCTCAACCCTGGAGCCCAAGGCGACAGCACGGTCAAGTATTCGCCTATCCCCGTCTCCGGCATCCTCTTAGCGCCCTTCATCGTTGCCGACGCGGCACTGGGCAAGTGCGGCCTCTAGCTCCACCACGATGCCATGCTCATGAATCATCCCGCGCTGCAACCCAATTGGGACTTTTCAGGCATGCGAGAGCAAGCGCAATACACGCTGACCTTGGGGCGCTCGATTGGCAATGCCGAGACGATGCCGGCCTGGAAGGCGGGCGACCCGTTTGGCGCTGTCAAGCGCTAAGGATTGCAGCCACGCTTACCTTCCATTCGGCGCTTTCATCCAATAGATTACCTGCAGCAAAACGCAATGCTACTCATGACAAGACCCTGCCCAAACTGTCAAAGACCGCATGGCTTTTCCAATTGGGCCGCAGCGAACTCATCGGTGATGCGACCGTTGAAATGCAAACGCTGCTCGCAGTTTTTTCACCAGACCGGACTGCAGGCATGGTTCTGGTTCATGACCATCTTTCCAACGGGCTTGTTTTTCTCGCTGCACTGGGCCTTGGGCGTGGCAGCAATCGCGATTGCACCCAGCACGATGCTCGCATACGTCAGCCGAAAGTACCCACTCGTGGCCGGCCCAAAGCATGGCTGAAGCTAGCGATGGAGTTTGGCTAAGGCCGAACTTGCACGTGCTGCCTGAAGCTCGTTTGAGTGCCACACAAACTTCGCTACCATGGCCCCATGTCGTTAGCTCAATTCACAGGACTGGCTCTGGCCGGCATCGCCCGCCTGATCACGGGCGCGCAAGGTCATTGGAAGGGCTGCCCGCCGATGGCGGAGCAGCGCATTTATTTCGCCAACCACCAAAGCCATTTCGATTGGGTCCTGATCTGGGCCGCGCTGCCGGGTGACCTGCGGGCACAAACGCGGCCGATCGCGGCGCGCGATTACTGGACCAGCAGCCCGCTCAAGGCTTGGATTACCAGCGCAGTGTTCAATGCGATCTATGTTTCGCGCACCCGGGCCACACCGGATGAAGATCCGCTGGAGCCATTGATCGAAGCCCTCGCCCAAGGTGACTCGGTGGTGATATTCCCCGAGGGTACGCGTTCCAACAAGGGCGAGCCCCAGGCCTTCAAGGCCGGTCTTTTCCACCTGGCCGAGCAGTTCCCGCAGGTCAAGCTGATCCCCACCTGGATCGACAATGTGCAGCGCGTGATGCCCAAGGGCGAAGTGGTGCCGGTGCCGATCTTGTGCACGGTGACCTTTGGAACGCCGATGCAGCTGGCCCCCGATGAAGACAAGCGGGCGTTTCTTGCCCGTGCCCGCGCCGCTGTGCTGGCGCTGCGCCCCGACGGAGGCCGCGCATGAACTGGGACTGGCTTAAAGCACCCAATCCCCTGAGCGCCTGGACGGCCAGCGAGCAAGTGGGATTGCTGTTCGTGATCCTGTTCGGCGTTCTGCTGCTGACCAGCATAGGCAGCTTCCTGAACAGTTTGCGCGAGGCGGGCGGCGGCCAGGATGCCTTGGCGGCTCAAGCGCGCCGCCAGCGCTTTGCCCATGAATTGAGGCTGGCCTGGTTTGGCTCCACCGTGTTTTGGCTGGCCTGGGTGGCGGGGCCGATCGGCGCGACGCTGCTGTTCGGCGTGCTCTCCTTCCTGGCCCTGCGCGAGTACATCACCCTCTTGCACACTCGCCGGGGCGACCACCGAAGCTTGCTCTTGGCTTTCTTTGTGATCTTGCCCATGCAGTACGCATTGACGGGCGGGCGCTACTTCGATTTGTTCTCGGTGCTGATCCCGGTGTACAGCTTTCTGGCGATTCCAGTCGTCAGCGCCTTGGCCGGTGACCCGGCGCGTTTTTTGGAACGTAACGCCAAGATTCACTGGGGCATCATGGTCTGCGTGTACGGTCTTTCGCATGCGCCGGCGCTGCTCTTGCTGGAGTTCCCTGGCTACCTGGGCAGCGGCGCTTTTCTGCTGTTCTTCCTGGTGGCGGTGGTCGCTTGCGGGCAGTCGGCGCAGCTCGCCGCCACCCGGCGCCTACGCAGGCGGCCGCTGGCACGCCAGATCAGCCGTGACTTTTCGATGCGCGCCTGGTGGATTGGCGCGATCGCGGCCGGCCTGGCCGGCGGCGCCTTGTTCTGGATCACGCCCTTCAAGGCCAGCCAAGCGATGCTGATGGCTTTTGTCGCCTCCGGCGCGGGCAGCTTCGGCGGGCTGATCATGCAGGCCCTCAAACGCGATGCGGGCGTCAACAACTGGGGCAATCTCAGCGCCATCACCGGCGCCGTCGGCCTGCTCGACCGCATTGCGGTGCTGTGCTTCGCCGCACCGGTGTTCTTTCACTCGGTACGCTGGTATTTCCAGTTGGCACTTTGAGCGCTTACTGGCGGTGGATGTTGGGGCGGCGGGCGGCTGCCACGTGCCTTGAGCTGCTGCCCATCACGCCAGATCAATCGTCGCTGAAGGGCTGTAAGCCGAACTTGCATGCCGCCAAAGTAAACACCAAAGGTCGTCCTGCGATGGACGCCAATGAGCGAGAACTCGTGGCAAAAAAGCGGCCTTCAAATTCACATCTCTTACGACAAAAAGGCTTACTTGGCCTTGATCGTGATGCCCTGTCTCTGCAACTCTGCCACCATGCGCTGGGCATTGGCGTTGCCTTGTGTGGCAAGTGCCTGGGTAGCGTTGACCAGTGCATCCCCTTGTTCGCGCAACTTGGCAGCCTTTTCCAGTGTTGGGGCCAGTGCCGCAGACTGTGCGTTGAGCTGGTTGCGTTCGGCCACCAGTTGCACTGCCTGAAAGCCTAGCCAGCCCACCAGCGCCACGCCCATCAAGAGCACGGGCACAAAGGGGCTGCGGGTGTCATTGCTGTTCATATTGGCGCTCATGGTTTCTCAACGGCAGCAGCCGTTGCCGGTGCTGGGTTGGGCGTGACTTTCAGGCCCAAGCTGCCCAGCATGTCAATCAGCGCACGGTCATTGTCTTTGAGGGCCAACTGCGCAAGCGAGGTGGCGATGTTGGTGTAGATGCCTTCCAACTGGCCGGTTTGCTGCAAGTAGCCCTGTTTTTGGGCCAGCTCGGCCTGCGCTGTTTGGTTGGTGCTCAGGAGCACACCATTGAGCAGGGCCAGCACCACGGCAAGCGCTGCCAGTAGGGTGGTCAGGATGTATTGCGCTTTAGTCATGGGCAAATTACACGCTTACTGCGCTGCGGCGACGGCGGACCATGGCGCCCATCAACGCCAAACCTGCCAGCAGCATGGCATAGGTTTCTGGCTCGGGCACGGCAGACGTAATCGCCACACGCACCGTGCCATCGGTGCTCAGGTGCGAGAAGTCCAGCTTGCTTTTGTCATAGCCCGTCACAAAGATGCTGGAGTAGCCGTCTTCTGCAGTGCCAAACGAGCCGCTGAAACTGTTAAAGCCAAACAGTGCAAAGCTAGTGCCCTGCGCAGGCACATAGCTGCTGTCAAAGGCAAGGTTCAGCTTGCCATTGAAGGTGAGCGTGTTGATGCTAATCAGCTGGTCGTACTGGGTGCCAGGTGTGGCGCCAAAAAACTCCATGTTCAGCACCGATGTGCTGTCAAACGTGGCATTCCCGCCGCTAAAGCTGAACGCTGCCGGGCTGTTGCCGGGGTTGAAGGCGGCTTTGAAGGCAAAGTTGCCCGCAAAACTGCCAGCACCATTCACATCGTTCATGAAACTCAGGGTGCCTGCGCTGCCCGCCACAGTGCCGTTGTTGGTGAAGTTGCCCTGCACGCTGCTGTCGCCACTGAAGGCAACGGTGCTGTTGTTGACCGTGCCGCCCACCGTGCTGATTTGACCGCCCTGACCCAAGTTGACCGTGCCGTTTTGTGTCAAGGTGTCTGCGCTGAGCACGCCACCATTCAGATTCAGGGTATGTCCCGCGCCAAGGCTCAGGTTCTTGGCTACGTTCAATGCCTGGGTGCTATTCAGCGTGGTGGTGCTGGCCAGCAAACCGGTACCCAAGGCTGCGTCGCCTCGGTAGCCCAACGTGCCGCTGGCCCAGTTGAAACTGCCAGCAGACGTTTCACCGCCACTGGTTTGTAGCGTGCCGCCGCTGAGTGCAATGGTGCCCGCAGCAAGGGTTCCACCATGGGTATCCAAGGTATTGCCCGTGCCAATGTTGAGAATTTTGGCAACATTCAAAGCTTTACCGGACGCGAGTGTGGTCGTGCTGGCCAGCAAACCAGCGCCCACGCTGGCATTGCCGGTATAGCCCAGCGTTCCCTGGTTCCAGTTGAAGTTGCCGCCATCCAAAGAGCCGCTAGCAATTTGCAGCGCACCGCCACTCAGAGCCAAGGTGTTACCACTACCCACACTGAGATTTTGGGCTACGTTCAATGTCTTGCCGGAGCCGAGTGTCGTGTTTTTAGCCAACAGGCCCGCAGCACTTAAGGCTGCATCGCCGGTGTAACTCAGTGTTCCCTTGCTCCACGTAAAGGTACCGCCGCTATCCACCGCGCCAGTTTTGACTTGCAGTGTGCCTCCATCCAGGGTAAGGGTTGAAGCATTGACAACGCTGAATTTCGCTCCTACAGCGAGTGTCTGCCCGGCGCCCAGTGTGGTGGTTTTGCTCAATAAGGCGCTATTCAGAACAGCGTCCCCAGTGAAGCTCAGCGTGCCAGCCGTCCAAACGAGTCTGGACAGAGGTACGAGTGTTACGCCGGCGTTGTTATTGGGCAGTTCCAAGGTGCCGCCAGCCAGATTGACTGTGCCTTTGGCACCGATGTTCAGCGATGACGCTGTCACTTTGCCAGAATCCTGAATGTTCAGGGTGCCGGTGCCATTCAACCCAACAGTTAAGGTAGAAGAGCTATTCCACTGCGAACCAGCGCCCTTAACTGTGAGGGTGCCGGTGGAGTTTGTGGCGTTTCCGACAATGCCTTTTTGGGCACTCACCACACCACCTTCTTCGATGTTCAGAGTGCCGGTGGTAGTAAAGGCGCCACCTATGATGATCTGGTTGGAAAGGTTCCACTGGGAATCCGCACCGATGACGTTGACCACGCCGATACCCGCAGAGCCATTCTGGCCGACAATGCTGTTGACACTATTCACAACGCCACCAGTTGTGATGTTCAGAGTGCCCTTACTGGAAGCAACAGTACCAAGGTTTAGATACCCAGTAGTGTCCCAACGCGACCCGGCGCCAGACACGTTAACTGTGCCTTGGCCAATACTAGTTTGCCCGGTACTGCCAGTCACCCACCCACCGTTTTCAATGTTCAGGACGGCACCTGTGTTTTTGACGCTTGCGCCAACGGTGAGGTTCCCGGTGTTGGTCCACTTGGAGCCTGAACCGGTCACATTGATGGTGCCATTGCCGCCGGTTAAGCTGCCGCCGGGCGAGCCGCCTAATGCGGCGCCATTGGTGGTCACGGAACCGCCATTTTCGATGTTCAGTGTGCCAGTGCCCCCATTACCAATCGTCAGGAAACCTGCGTTTGTCCACTGCGAGCCCGCGCCAGTGACCTTGACCGTGCCGGTGCCGTCTTTGGATTCACCGACTCTGCCATAGAAGTTACTCACCACACCGCCGTTTTCGATGTTGAGCGTACCGGCTCCGCTCCTACCGACGGTCAGGTCAGCCGCGTTGGACCACTGCGAGCCCGCGCCGGTGACAGTTGCTTTGCCATTGCTGCCTGAGTAATAACCAATATCGCCGCCTGCACTCGATACATACCCTGCATTTTCGATGTTCAGGGTACCGGTGCCGGCCTCTCCAACGTTCAGTGCGTCTGAGTTGACCCACCGTGAAGCCGGGCCACCACCAGTGGCCTTGCCAGTCACGTTCACGGTGCCAATGCTGCCCAAAAGGCGGCCGATCATTCCGCGGCGGTTACTCACAGCCCCACCGCTTTCGATATTCAAGATGCCGATGCCGCTGTTGCCAATGGTGAGATCGAAGGTGTTTGTCATCTTCGTGCCGGCGCCAAGCACGTTGTAAGTCTCGGTGTCCCCCGCTAAGTTCCCCACAAGAACACTATCAAAAGTGTTTTTCACTTCGGTGCCCGTTGCCACCGTGGTGGTTTTGTCGGCAGCGAAGCCAGGTGCAAATGCCACCAGCAGGCTCAGGGCCAAAGTGCTTTTTGCGGGCAAACGAAGGCGGCTAAGGCCCAAAGGCTTTGTCATGGAACATCCTTGAAAAACGGATTGAATGTGCATACATCCCATGGCGATATGAATCGCTACTGCAGGGCGAGCTTTGGTTCAGCTCTTTAATGTGGCGCGATTATCAGTAGCAAAAACACCATGCCTTTGGTTGAATCCGCGTGTTGTTAAAACTTTGGCGAGCCCTCTGTGCATTAGTTCAAACCTTTGCCACTTTTCTGCGGCGCCCTGGATGCTTAGGCTGCTTTGCACAGTTTCCATGGACTGAGGCCAGATCATCGAGCGAGCCAACACAGCAGAATTTCCAACTACCCGCAGAGTGAATACAGCCGGGAGTTTTTGGCAATTAGGCTTTGACCTGGGCTATGTACCTGATGCCAACGGTGGTGAATCAGCGACTTGCTACGAGTGAATGCAATTTGAACCACTCCAAAGGCGAACTTCACTCATTGCGAATCTGGGATGACTCTCGCTCTTTTGCGCCTTCAGCACTAAGACTCCCGCCGCGGTGTTGCTGCCATCCACCTTGAGAATTTGGGCTTCCGCAATGGGCACGCTTCGCTCAGCCGCCAGCTTCTCAATGCAAACCCAAAGCTGCAACAAGTCATCAGCATTGCTTGAATTGCTCTCTCGCCCAAGCGGCAAAACGCCAGCGCCAGAATTACTGGCTGCCACCCAGGATCTCCTCCTGAACTGCGACACTGCGAGCCATGAGAATTCTTGGCATTGACCCCGGTCTGCAAACAACGGGTTTTATCTTTGGCACGGCGCTGTCGCGCCTTCAAGTCCGCCGAAGCGTTCTCAGCCGTCGCTGAAACCCTTTCCAACTTAACCCTCGTCGGATCTACACCTTGCGTATTCTTGGCATCGACCCCGGTCTACAAACCACGGGTTTTGGACTTATCGACGCCGACGGCCCGCGTCTGAGCTATGTGGCCAGCGGCACGATCAAGACCAGCGCGGTCGCGACCGGTGACTTACCGGCGCGCCTCAAAATCATTTTCGACGGCGTGCGCGAGGTGACGGCGCGCTACCAGCCGCACTGTGCGGCGGTCGAGATCGTGTTTGTCAACGTCAACCCGCAGTCGACCTTGCTGCTGGGGCAGGCACGCGGCGCGGCCATCACGGCGCTGGTGTCGAACGACCTGGCAGTGTCTGAATACACCGCGCTGCAGATGAAGAAAGCGGTAGTCGGCCATGGCCATGCGGCCAAGGAGCAGGTGCAGGCCATGGTGCAGCGGCTCTTGAACTTGCCGTCAGAGCCGGGCAAGGACGCGGCCGACGCGTTGGGCCTGGCCATCATGCATGCACACGCGGCCGTGTCCTTCGAGGCGATGGGCCGCAGCACCACCTTGCAGCGCCGCCAGCACGCGCAGTTCAAGGGCGGGCGTACTTACTGAGAATCCTTTTCTATGACGAACGAGTTCAATCAGCCGATCGAACGACTGCCTGCCTTGCTGCGTTACTGGCGTTGGCGATATGGCCTCAGTTGCGCTGTGCCGGGTCTCGCCCTGGCGCTCGGCGCATCGTTGCTACTGCTGCGCTCGGCCGCGGCCGGCAGGCATGGGCCGGACTTGGCATATGGGGTATTGCCGGCCCTGGCAGGCTTGGCCTTGCTCGGTTTCGCTTGCGGCTGGCGCTATGCCTCACTGCGCTTTGAACATTACCGCGCCGAGCACCATATCGGCGAAGGCGTGGTCTTGCGCAGCGGTGTTTGGTGGCGCAGCGAGGTCTGGGTGCCGATTGCGCGGCTGCAGCATTTGGACGTCACCCAAGGTCCGCTGGACCGGCGCTGGGGCATGGCGACCTTGAGCCTGCACACGGCCGGCAACCACGACCATCACATCCGCATCGATGGCCTGCCGCTGGCGCAGGCCCATGCCTTGCGCGAACAACTGTTACCTCGCCAAGCCCTTCAGCATGAGTGAAGCCTCGCAGTTGCAAAGCCTGCATCCGGCATCCTGGCTCTTCGGCATTGCCGGCTTGCTCAAGCAGATGCTGATGCCTCTGGTTGCCGTGCTGATTCTGGGTCACAAGGATGCGCAATGGGTGTTGTGGGCCTTGCCCGCCATGTTGGCATTGACGTTGCGCTCGGTGCTGCGGGCACGGGCTTTTCGTTACGAAGTCACCGGAGGCGAGTTGCTGGTGCGCGAAGGCGTGTTGGATCGCTCGCTGCGCCACATCCCGCTCGCGCGTATCCAGAACATCACCCAGCGGCGAATCTTTTTGCACCGGATTTTTGGCGTCACCGAGTTGCACCTGGAGTCGGCCGCCGGAGGCAAACCCGAGGCGGTGATGAAGGTGCTGAGCCTGGCGGCCGCAGCGCAGTTGGAGGCCTTGTTGCGAGGCGCTGTCAACCCGATTGAAACGACCGGAACCTCCTCGGTGACGCATGAGCCGCAACTCTTGTTCGCCATGCCCATGCGGGAGGTTCTGCTGCTCGGGCTGACCAGCAACCGAGGCAAGCTGATGCTGGCGGCCATGTTCGGCGCAGTGATGCCCAACCAGACCTTGCGCACCACGCTGCTGCAATGGTCCGAGCGACCCTTGACGGCGCTGAGCCGCGTCTTCAGGGCGGACCTGGAAAGCCAGGGCTGGCTGCACCTGGCCGCGCTGAGCTTGAGCCTCTTGCTGCTCGGACTATTGATGCTGCAAGTGCTGTCTGCTGCCATGGCTCTGATCAAGTTTCATAACTTCCGGCTTGAGCAGCAAGGCGAGCGCCTCTTGAGCAGCTCGGGCCTGAGCACCCAAACGCGCGCCGCCGTGCGCCTGCCCAGGCTACAGCGCTGGGAACTCAGCAGCAGCTGGCTGCAGCGCCGGCTCGGTCGCTGCCAACTCAGCGTGACGGTGGCCGGCCAACATGACAGCCCCGACAAGGCAGAGAAATTTGCCCGCTTCAGCGAGTTGGCACCGCTGGCCACACCCGCGCAAGCGCAGGCGCTGCTGCGCCTATGCCTGCCGCAGCTGGACTGGCAGGCCCTGGCCTGGCGGCCGCTGGGCGATGCGAGTTTGCGGCGCAGGCTGCTCGGCCAAGCGCGCTGGCTGCTGCCGCTGTGGGCGCTGGGCATGGCGGCCAATCTGGCCTTGGGCGCGCCGCTGCCCTGGCTGGCTGCGCTGTCGCTCAGCGCCCTGCTGCTGGGCGCTGCCGTGCTGCATGCGCGCGCCTGGGTCGGCTTTGCCGCCTACGCCTTGTCCGGCGACCTGATGCTTTACCGCAGCGGTGTGTTCACGCAGCGCTGGATCATCGTGTCGGGCCCCAAGCTGCAGAGTCTGCGCCTCTACAGCTCGGGTCTGGACCGCTATTTCGGCCTGCGGCATCTACAGGCCAACACCCATGGCGGGCTTGGCGGAAGCGGCTTGCAGCGTGCGCTCGACATCCCCTGCCTGCCGGCGGGCGAAGCCGAGTTGCTCCGCGCCGCTTTGTGGCGGGGTTTGCTGCAGACGCCCTAGGCCTCAGCCCAGCTGCGCGCGCCGGCGTGCCAGGGCGCCTAGACCCAAGAGACCGACCAGGCTCAGCGCCCAAGTGGACGGCTCGGGCACGGCGCTGACCGTCAGGCTGCCCAGGCTGTCCGCACCATGGTGGCTGTAGCTGAAGCCGCTGCTGCCCCAGACCGACAGCAGTTGCAGATAGCCGCCGGCCACACCAGCAAAGCCGGCATTGGGGCCGACCAGCGCGCCGCCTTCAAACTGGGCGTAGGCGTCGCTGCCTGGCGCCAAATGAAAGGTCTGGCCCAGGAAGCTAAGGTCCAAACTCTGCAACGCGACCGTCCCATCCGGGCCTGCCAGCAGGGCCGCTTGGTCGTCGTAGCTGAATTGCCCGGCGATGAACTCGCCGACCAATTTAGATGCCGTCGGGCTGAAATCTACAACGCCGCTGAAGTTGAAACTGGCCGCCGAAGCCGCCTGCGATGCCAAGGCCAAGCCGGCCGCCAAGGCGAGAGTTTTGAGATTGAAGATCATGATCTTGTTTGCTTTCAAAATGAGGGAGAGACGGTCACTCAGAACTTGTAGTTGGCAGTGCTCAGCTTGTCGCAGCTCAAGCCCTTCAATTGGACCAAGGGGCGGCTGCGTGTCACGCCACCAGTGCCGGCGGCGTTGATGCCGATCATGGCCGCGCCGTTTGCATTGCTGCAGACCACATGGCCGGAAGCCAAAGGGTCGGCGCTGCTGATGCCCAAAGCGCGCATCGACTGCCCCAGATCCAGCAAGTCATCTGCAGGCGTGAAGTCGGTGATGGTGTCGCCGGCATCGATCATGCTGGTGTAGACGAACTGGTCGGACCCCAAGCCGCCGGTCAGCGTGTCGGCACCTGCGTGGCCACGCCGCCATCGACTGTTGCCGCGCTGAAGGCACCGAGCGTGAAAGCTGCGGACCAGCTGCCGCTGATGGCAGCTGCATTGCCGACGCTGTCGACATCGCTGGCGGTGACGCTGAAGCGTCCACCCGAGCCGGCGGTGATGGGGGCTCCGGGCAGACCGGCACGATGGGCTTGTCAAGCGGCGGCGGGGTGCCGCCGCTGCAGACATTCAGAGCGGAAGCCGTGTTGCGCGGAGCCGGAGCTGCGACCGAAAAGTCGGCTTGGTCTTGATCGGTAGCGGTGCAGCCGCCCAGCGCGCGGATCGCGCCGGTGCTGTTGCTCACCGCTGGCGTAGGGCCGCTGCCTTCAGCAGGCGTGGCGCCAGTGCCATAAGCCACCAGATCCTACATAGCCGGAGCCGTTGCGCTGGCCACCGCCGACGTGGTGCTTGCCAACACCACCTTGCCGAAGGAGCCACTCATCGCTATGGAGCCCACCTTGTCTGGCGTCGGCAGATCGACCGTACCGCCAGCACCCTTGGACTCCTGCACCAAGAAATACTGACCCGGCTGCAAGATGACATCGGGTAAGACCGTGATGCTCGAAAAGCCGGCCGAAGCGCCAGCAGCGGCATATTGCACGCTCCAGCCCTTGAGCCTGACGGGCGCATCGCTGCAATTAAACAACTCAATAAAGTCATTCTTGAGCGTGGCGCCCGAGTTACCGCCTCCGCCATAGACTTGGCTGATGACAACATTGCTGGACGCAAAACGGCCGGAGCAGCAAACGCGGCGGCCAAAAGGCCGGCAATGGTTTTCAATTTCATGGGAGTTCCAGAACGGGAGAAAGGCGGTGCTTGAAACCCTTGCCTGGGATCTTTTTCGCGCCGATCCAAGCGCGCGTACGCATCGTTTGCCCTCCATCCGCCCAGCGAACAGCTTGCTCACGGCGCCCAAGGTGGCAGCCCTAGAATGCCGGTGCGGCTCCTGCACGCAATCTCGTCCTCCGATCGGCGCGGCCCTGAGCCGGCCTCATTGACAAATCCATGACCCTGAAACAGATGATCGCCGGCTTTGTGCGCCGGCATTGGGCGTCTTACGCGGCGTCGGCCTTGATGCTGCTGGGGATCGCTCTATTGACCGTGTGGATTCCGCGTCAGGTCGGTCACGTGGTGGACGGTTTGGTGGCCGGCTCGCTGCATGGCGAAGCGCTGCTGCGCCAACTCGCACTTTTGGTCGGCTGCGGCGTCTCGATCTATTTGCTGCGGGTAGGTTGGCGCCTGGCCTTGTTCGCTGCCGCCTACCGTCTGGGTCGCGAGTTACGCACCCGGCTTTACAAGGTCTTGACCCTGCAAGGCCCGGTATTCTTCCAAGCCAAGCGCACCGGTGACTTGATGGCGCTGGCCACCAATGACATCGACGCGGTGGAGATGGCCGCAGGTGAAGCGCTGCTGGCGGCTTTTGACGGCTCGCTGACCTTGATCCTCGTGCTGTCGATGATGACACTGGGCGTCGACTGGCGACTGGGCCTGGCCGCGCTGATCCCCTTCCCCTTCATGGCTTACGCGTTTTGGCGTATCTCCGAGAAAGTGCATCAAGCCTGGCAAAGCTCGCTGGGCCGCTTCTCGGGCCTGAATCAACATGTGCAAGAGGGTCTCGCCGGCGTGCGTACCTTGCGCGCCCTGGGGCTGACCGAGCGCAACGCGGCGCAATTCAGCGAGCTGGCCGACAGCGCCGGCGAGGCCAGTTTTCAGGCGCAGCGCTGGGAGGCTGCCTTCGAGCCAGCCGTGGGCATGACCTTGGGCGCAGCCTTGACCATCGCCTTAGGCCTGGGTGGCTATTTCGTCGCCAAGCAAGAGCTGACGATAGGCCAGCTGACCGCCTTCACCATGTATCTGGGCCAGCTGATCTGGCCGATGTTTGCGGCCGGTTGGGTCTTGTCCTTGCTGGAGCGCGGCCGCGCCGCCTGGGACCGTTTGTCGCCGGTGCTGGAGGCCCCCATAACGCTCAATGACAGCGGCTCGCAGCCCCTGCCCGCCAGTGCGACGCTACGCTTTGACAACGTCGGCTTCGGCTACGCGCTGGCCGAGCGGGCCGCGCTGAGCCAAGTCAGCTTGACGCTGGAGCCCGGTCAAACCCTGGGCCTGGTCGGCCCGACCGGCGCAGGTAAATCCACTTTGCTGCAGCTCGTATTGCGCCAGTTCGAGCCCAGCGGCGGCAGCATTCATCTCGGGGCCTACAGCTTGCCTGAGCTGAGCCTGCAGGCACTGCGCCAAGGCTTGGCCTGGGTGCCGCAGGAGCCGTTTTTGTTCTCGGCCAGCATCGCCGAGAACATCGCCCTGGCCAAACCGGAGGCCACGCCCGCCGAGATTGAGGCGGCAGCCCGCATGGCCGCCGTGCATGAGGACATCACGCGTCTACCGCAAGGCTATGCGACCGAGATCGGCGAGCGCGGCGTGACGCTGTCGGGCGGCCAGCGGCAACGCGTGGCGATCGCCCGCGCCCTGCTGTCCGACGCGCCACTGCTCCTGCTTGATGATGCCTTGTCGGCCGTGGACACCGGCACCGAGACACAAATCCTGGCCCATCTGCGCGAGCTCAGGCTGCTGCGGCCCGAGCGCAGCAGCCTGATCGTCAGCCACCGGCTCAGTGCGGTGGTGGACGCCGACCATATCGTCGTGCTGCAGCAGGGCCGTATCAGCGAGCAAGGCAGCCATGCCGAGCTGCTGGCTTTGGAAGGCGGCTGGTACGCCACGCAATGGCGCTATCAACAACTGGAGGCCAGCATCGATGCGCAAGACTGAAGCCACGGCCGCGGCTGAAAAAGAACGCCCTTGGGCCGCCGTCGGCCTGCTGATGGAGGCCGCCACACCCGAGAAGGCCACGCTTTGGCGCGGCTTGATCTGGCTGTTGCTGGCGGCTGGCTTGGAAGCACTCGGCCCCATCATCAGCAAGCATTTCATCGACACTTATCTGCAGCCACGCCATTTCGACGCCGGCGCGATGGCCCAGTTGCTGCTCGCGTTGCTCTTGAGCAGCTGGGCCAGCAGCTGGATACGCTTTGGCCAGCTCTCGCGCATGGCCGGCGTGGCGCGCCGCTCGGTCCTGCGCCTGCGTGAGAAGGTCTACGCCCATGTGCTGGCGCTGCCAATGAGCTACTTTGACAGTGCCATCACCGGTCAGTTGGTCAGTCGCGTGACGAATGACAGCGAGGCCGTCAACACCCTTTACCGGCAGGTGCTGTATGTGATGCTGGACTCCAGCATCGTGGTGCTGGGCTCGCTGATCGCGATGGCTTGGCTAGACTGGCGGCTGATGCTGATCGTCGCGACGCTGGTGCCGGCAATGGTGTTGATCATCGCGCTCTACCAACGCCTGAGTGCGCCGGCGGTGGCGCGCGCGCGCCAGCTGCGCAGCGACATCAATGCGCAAATGGCCGAGAGCATGGCCGGCATGGCGATGCTGCAGGCGGCCGGCGCCGCCCAGCGTTTTGGGGCGCGCTTCGAGCGCAGCAATCAGGCACACCTGAAGGCCCGCGTGGCCGAGCTCAGTGCCAATGCCTGGCTGCTGCGCCCAGCGCTGGACCTGCTCAATGTGCTGCTCTTGGTGACGGTGATTTACGGCTTCGGCCGGCGCGAAGTGAGCGGGCTGGAGGTCGGGCTGCTGTTTGCCTTCCTCAGCTATATCGCCCGCGTGGTGGAGCCTCTGATTCAGATCACCATGCAGTTCGGCCAATTGCAGCAGTCGATGATCGCGGCCGCACGGGTGCGCAGCCTGCTGCAAGAGAACGTGGCGCCTAGCCAAGCCGTGGCCGGGCACGCCATCAGCGCCGGCGCCATCAAGATCGAGCATTTGAGCTTCGGCTATGACGCACAGCGTCCGGTCTTGCGTGAGCTTGATCTCGATATTGAGGCCGGCAGTTTCATAGGCATCGTCGGCCACACCGGCAGCGGCAAGTCGACGCTGCTGTCGCTGCTGCTGCGCTTCTACCGGGCGCAAAGCGGGCAGATCACGATCGACGGCCAAGCCTTGGCCAGCTTCCCCGACGAAGCCTTCCGCGCCGCCGTCGGCCTGGTGCCGCAAGAGCCTTATCTGATGGCCGCCAGCGCGCGCGAGAACATCACCATGGGACGTCAAATCAGTGAGGACGCCGTGATCGCGGCGGCCAAGGCGGCCCGCGTTCACGATTTCTTGAGCGGCCTGCCGCAGGGCTATGACACCGTGCTGGGCGAAGGCGGTGCCCGCGTGTCTACTGGCCAAAAGCAGCTGATCGCCATGGCACGCGCGCTGGCCGGCTCGCCGCGCATCCTGTTCCTGGACGAAGCCACCTCGAATATCGACAGCGCCACAGAACAGACCGTCAGCGAAGCCCTGATCGCGCTGCGCGGCCGCGTCACCGTGGTGGCGATTGCGCACCGCTTGTCCACCATCCGCGAGGCCGATCAAATCATCGTGTTGAACCACGGGCATTTGGTCGAGCGCGGCAGGCATCAAGAGCTGATGGCCCATGCAGGCGGCGTCTACCAGCGCCTGGTTCAGCTGCAAGCGCTGGAGGAGTAGAAGAAGGCCGGCTCCCTAAAGCATCATCGCCAGCCGCTCCAGAATGAGCACCGCAAAAAAGCCCAAGCCGGCCAACACCGTCCACTTGATGACGATCACGCCGCGCTGGCGCCAGACCACCTGGCCGGTGCCGATGTAGAGCGCAAAACAAAGCACACCGGCGAACAGCAAAAGGCCCACGACAAGGCGAAAGATCAGCATTTCGACTACCAGGCCGGGGCCAGTTCCGCAAAGCCCTTGGGCGCATCGGCAGCGTCCTCGAAGCTGACAAATTCATAAGCCGAGGGGTCGGCAAACAGCGCGCGGAGCAGCTTGTTGTTCAGCGCATGGCCGCCCTTGAACGAGGTGTAAGCCGCCAGCAGCGGATAGCCCGCGACCTGCATATCGCCAATCGCATCAAGGATTTTGTGTTTGACGAACTCATCGTCATAACGCAGACCCTCAGCGTTCAGCACCTTGTAGTCATCGACGACGATGGCGTTGTCCATCGAGCCGCCCAGCGTCAGCCCGCGCGAACGCATCAGTTCGATATCGCTGGTCATGCCGAAGGTGCGGGCGCGCGCAATCTCGCGCTTGTATTGGCCCGAGCCCATATCGAACACATATTGCTGGCCGGTGGCCGAGACGGCCGGGTTGTCGAACTCGATCTCGAAGCTCAACGTGTAGCCATGATGCGGGCTCAGCTTGGCCCACATCAAACGCTTGCCTTCGCCCTGACGCACCTCGACCTCTTTCTTGACGCGCAAAAACTTCTTCGGCGCCGCCTGCTGTTCGATGCCGGCGCTTTGCAAAAGGTAGACAAAACTAGCGGCCGAGCCGTCGAGTATCGGCACTTCATCGGCATTGATATCGACATAAAGATTGTCCAGCCCCAAGCCGGCACAGGCCGACAGCAGATGCTCGATGGTCTGCACCTTGGGCGCACCGGGGTCACCCAAGGGGCTGACCGTGGTCGCCATGCGGGTGTCACACACCGTATCCACACGCACCGGAATATCGACCGGCGTGTTCAAGTCGACCCGGCGGAACACGATGCCGGTGTTGACAGGCGCCGGGCGCAGCGTCAACTCGACCCGCTGGCCGCTGTGGATACCGACGCCGACCGCCTTGGTCAGGGATTTGAGAGTTCTTTGTTGCAGCATGGCTTCAGTGTCGGTGATCAAGGTGGTGTTTGCTGATCCGGGGGCATTCTTTTGACGGGCAGGCGCAGGCTCAAGCGGGTGCCATGCCCCGGGCTTGAATCGATACGCAGCGAGCCACCCAGGCGCTGCGCGCGGCGCTGCTGGCTTTTCAAACCCCGCCCCATTTGGGCGCTGGTGATATCAAAGCCGTCGCCATCGTCCTCTACCCGAATCTCGACATAGCGCCCATGGTTGCGGGTCACCATGCGCACACGAGTGGCCCGCGCATGCTTGAGCACATTGCTGAGCGCCTCTTGCATCAATCGCAACACATGCAGGGCGTCGGGCGGCTCCAGCCATTCCAGCAGGGGCAGGTCTTGCACATCCCATTCCAGCATCAAGCCGCCCGCCTGCAGGCGTTTGCCCAGCCGGTAGCGCATGGTCGCCAGCAGTGCGACCAAATCATGTGCGACCGGCTCCAGGGAATCGATCACCAAACGCAAATCATCGACGCATTCGCGCAGCACCTCGACCACCTTGTCCTGCTCCATGCTGCCCTGCTCCACCGCCACCATCGCCGACAGCAGGGACGAACCCAGGCCGTCGTGCATATCCTGCATCAGGCGCTGGCGCTCCAGCAGCAAGGCCTGCTGGCGTTCGGCCTCGCGCAGGCGCTGGTGCTGCGCTTGCAACTCGGCGCTCTGCAATTGCAGTCGCGCTTCAAGCTGCTGATTCAACATCTCAACCTCTCTCAAGGCGCCCGTATAGCGGCCTTGCACCGCATACAGGAAACTCGCCAGCGTCAGCAAGGTTGCGAAGGGCAGCAGATAGATATGCTCGGGCCAGGCCCAGCCGGCCAAGAGAATCAGATCGTGCAGGCCCAGCGCCAAACTAAGCAGCAAACTCAGCGCAATCATGCGCAACTCGCGGCTGCCGTCGCGCCAGGCCAAACGCAGCACCAAGGCGACCGTCATCAGGCCGACCAAGGCATTGGCGCCATGCTGCAGCACTGGGCTGGCCAGCACATCATTCCACCAGGGCAGCGTCAGCAAGGCACTGAGCAGCACAAAGCCCAACATGGCCCGCTCAAGCTGCGCGAAGCGGCGGTGTGCAAAGCGCAAGGCGAACAAGAAGATCAACAACATCACCCAAGACAAGGAAGCGTTGCTGAGCCACCAGAACCACTCAAGGCCAGCCGGTGTGCGCGGCAAGTCCAGGTGGTAGTGAAGATTGCGCAGCAGCCAAACCAGGGACAAGAGCGCGAACAAGAAATAGGCCGGCTCGTCGCGCCTGCGTGCCCACAAGGAGAGCGAGAAAAGACCGAGGACGATCAAAGTTAGGCCGGTGGCCTGCGGGATTCCGATCTGCAGCCACCAGCGCCTTTGAAAGCGTATTTCAAGGTCTTCCCGGGCACCCAGCCAGACTCTTGAGACCGAGAAAGGCGCGCCCGTCACGACCGGCACCGCCACCACGACATCCATCATCTTTTGCTGCTGCGCCTCGGTCAGCGCCGCGGGCACAAGCGCCCAAAGTGGCCGCACCCATTGCTCGCGCGCACCGGCCTGGTTGTCGAAGACGGGCTGCCAACCCTCGTCGGTGCGCACCAAGACCGCCGCAGCCAGCGTCACCAGGCGCGGCATATACAGCGCCACGGACGTCGGCCAGCGACCCTGCTCGGGCACATAGCGGAAGCGATACCAACGCATCTGAAACGCGGCCTCGGCCGGCGGGCTGGGCGCCAATAAGGGGCGCCCGCTCAGATCGGGCAGTTGCACCCTCGTCCAGGCCTGCGGATCGCTGGGCGGCTGCAGTGCCTGCGGCAGCCCGCCACTTTTGCCTGCTGCACCATCCTTCGCCCGCAACGCCGCCCACCAGGCATCGAGGTCAGCGCGACTCCAGTTCGCGAGCGCCAATTCAGCCGTCACGGCCGGCTCACCGGCGTGCCGGGCGATCGGCTCGGGCAGGGGCATGGTTTGGGCGCCAGCCGCCTTATGCACTGCGCAACCACCGATGAGCGACAAGGCCAGCAGCAAGGCCGTCAAGCAGCGCATCAGCAGCGATCTCATCGTTTTGGTTGAGGCCAAGATATGTTCAGGCGCTTGCAAGGGCGGAGAGCTCAAGCAAAAAAGGCCCGAGCAAAAAAAGGCCCGGTTCGGTGCCATCGCTGCACCGAACCGGGCCTTCATTCTGCGCCCAAACCCACCAGGGTTTTAGGCTTCACCTCAATCGGCTTGCTTGCGCAGAAAAGCCGGAATTTCGATCTCGTCCATGCCGTTTTGCGACAAGGCCTCAACCTTGGCCGATGCGGTGCGACCGCGACCCTGCCACACGCTTGGGCCGCTTGAACCGGCGGCAAAGTCAGCGCTGCCGCTCATGCCAAAACCCATCGTCGATGCAGCGGCGCCGCCACGGCTCATCACCGTCTCGGTCAAAACCGGGATGTCATGCGTGCCGGTGCGCAGGCTTTGTTGCACCACGGTCAGTGGCGCCGCCGCCCGGGCACGTTGCGACAGGCCGGTGGCGATCACCGTCACGCGCAGCGCGTCACCCAGGCTCTCGTCATAGGCGGTGCCGTAGATCACATGCGCTTCTTCCGACGCATAACGCTTGATCGCGTTCATCGCATTGCGCGACTCGCTCAGCTTGAAGGTCAGCTTGCTGGCGGCAATCAAGACCAGCACGCCGCGCGCGCCGGACAGATCGATACCTTCCAGCAGCGGGCAAGCAACGGCCGCTTCGGCCGCCTTGGCTGCACGGTCCGGGCCGGTGGCTTGCGCCGTGCCCATCATCGCCTTGCCGGGCTCGCTCATCACCGTCTTGACGTCTTCAAAGTCGACGTTGACCAAGCCAGGGATATGGATGATGTCGGAGATACCGCCGACTGCGTTCTTCAGCACATCGTTGGCATGCGCGAAGGCTTGATCCTGCGTGACATCGTCACCCAAGACATCCAAGAGCTTGTCGTTCAGCACCACGATCAGCGAGTCGACATTGGCTTCCAACTCGGTCAGGCCAGCGTCAGCGGCCTTGAGGCGGCGCCCACCTTCGAACTCAAAGGGCTTGGTCACCACGCCCACGGTCAAGATACCCATTTCACGGGCGATCTTTGCAATCACAGGTGCCGCACCTGTACCGGTGCCGCCGCCCATGCCGGCCGTGATGAACAACATATGCGCGCCTTGGATCGACTCGCGGATGCGCGCATCGGCCTCTTCGGCAGCTGACTTGCCCATTTCAGGCTTGGCGCCTGCGCCCAAGCCCGAGGTACCCAGTTGCAGGAGCTGATCGGCCTTGGAGCGATTGAGTGCTTGCGCGTCGGTGTTGGCGCAGATGAACTCAACGCCCTGCACGCCTTGCGCAATCATGTGCTCGACCGCATTGCCGCCGCCGCCGCCGACGCCGATCACCTTGATTTGGGTGCCTTGGTCAAACTCTTCGATCATCTCGATCGCCATACAAATTCTCCTTCAGCTGTTGTGCCGCTGCCTAACGTGAAAAACTTCAGGGAAAACCCTCTTTTTTCACTCACCGCCGTTGTTTCCCGGCAGCTATGCGTGTTAGAAACATTATCCAAGATAAAGCCCATACATTTCAAAAAACTTGTGAGAAAACATCTCAAAATTTTCGGTGGGCCGCGCTTTTTGTCTTAAAAATTCCCCAGAAACCAATCTTTGGCGCGTCCGAACATGGTTTTCATCGAACCCGCTTGCTGCGCCGCCTTCAAACCCCGGGTGCGCGACAGTCTGGCTTCCTCCAGCAAACCCATCACGGCCGCCGAACGAGGGTTGGCCACCATATCGAAAAGGCCGCCGCTATAGGTTGGATTACCGCGCCGAACCGGCTTCAGGAATATGTCCTCGGCCAACTCGACCATACCCGGCATGACCGCCGAGCCGCCGGTCAAAACAATTCCCGAGGAAAGCAACTCTTCGTAACCACTTTCCCGAATTACCTGTTGCACCAAAGAGAATATTTCCTCGACACGCGGTTCAATCACGCCGGCCAGGGCTTGTTTCGACAACATCCGTGGCGCCCGGTCGCCCAAACCCGGTACTTCAACTTGAGCGGCCGGGTCGGCCAGCATTTGTTTGGCCACGCCATGCTCGACCTTGATTTCTTCGGCATCTTTGGTGGGCGTGCGCAGCGCCATCGCAATATCACTGGTAATCAAATCACCGGCAATTGGTATTACGGCGGTATGGCGAATAGAGCCTCCGGTGAATATCGCCACATCGGTCGTGCCAGCGCCAATATCGACCAAAGCCACCCCCAAATCGCGTTCATCGGCGGTCAACGCCGCGAGACTGGATGCGCTTGAATTCAAAACCAGTTGCTCGACTTCCAAGCCGCAACGGCGCACGCATTTGACGATGTTCTCAGCGGCGCTCTGGGCGCCGGTGACGATATGGACCTTGACCTCCAGGCGACCGCCGCTCATGCCAATCGGCTCTTTAACCTCATGGCCGTCAATGACAAACTCTTGCGGCTCCACCAATAACAGACGCTGATCATTAGGAATATTGATCGCCTTGGCGGTTTCAACCACCCGCGCCACATCGATGGGCGTGACCTCTTTATCCCGCACGATGACCATGCCGGTTGAGTTTTGGCCGCGAATATGACTACCGGTGATGCCGGTATAGACCTTGCTGATTTTGCAGTCGGCCATCATTTCGGCCTCTTTCAAGGCTTGTTGAATGGACTGCACGGTGGCATCAATATTGACCACCACGCCGCGCTTGAGCCCGGTGGAGCTGGCAACCCCGAGACCGGCAATGCGCAATTCGCCATTTCCCAGCACCTCGGCCACCACCGCCATGATTTTGGCCGTGCCGATATCCAGCCCGACGACCAAATCCTTGTATTCCTTGGCCATGCTTTTAATCCTTCAGTTTTTCTTCGATCGGCCATTCAATCCGGGTTTAACCTGACTGGGCGTTGTTGATATTCCGCTCAAGCGCACCGCATACCCCTCTGCATGACGCAGATCGGCTGACAACAATGGGGCGTGATTGAGCGAAGTAATTTGGGTAATCGAGCGGGTAAATTGCCCGAAGCGGGCCAGTATCTCGTCTTCGCTGCCGCGCCCGAGTTCGACCACGGCGCCTTTTTCAAAGCTCAGGCGCCACGATCCGCGTCCGGACAAGTCCAGTCGCTCGACCTGCTCGCCGATGGAGGCGCTGACGGTTTGCAAGCGCTGCCACATATGCAGCATCGCTGCGCTGGTGCCGGCTGGGCCGGCCAAGACCGGCAGGTCTTCGTCCTCGACATCGCCCAAATTGGCCTGAAAGACTTCGCCGTAACTGTTCACCAGCAAGCGATCGACATTGGCATCACTTTGCGCGTCGGCGCCCTCGGCCTTGGTTTCCCAATAGGCGCTGGGCTTGTGTTCTTCCAGTTTGACCAAGAGGCGGCTGGGCCACACACGCTGCACCACCGCGCGCCGAACCCAGGGCACTGACTCAAAAGCATCTCGGCCGTCTTGCAAGTTCATGCTTAAAAATGAGCCCGACAAACGCGGCAAGGCATTGGCTCGCAAAGAAGCCTCGCTATTGCGCGTCACATCGCCGTCCACCTGGATGGCGCGGATCGCAAAAACCGGCAATCTCACCACCCAGCGCAAGCCCAAGGCCGCCACCGCCACCAACATAGCCGCCAACAGCAGCGCCGTCACCGCATTCATCAGGCGGATATCGGGCGGCACAGAGATGGGCGTGCTGTTGCTGCGCATAGCTTTTGTTCAGCTGAGGCTCAGGCCTTGCCGTCCAAACGTGCTTGCGAGAGCAGCCACAGGCACAGCTGCTCATAGGAAATGCCGGCCGCCTTGGCCGACATCGGCACCAAAGAATGCGAGGTCATGCCCGGCGAGGTGTTCATCTCCAGCAAAAACGGCTTGTTGTCGCTCTTGCGCAGCATCACGTCGCCACGTCCCCAGCCGCGGCAGCCCAGCGATTGGTAGGCGGCCAGCACCAAGGCGCGAACTTCCGCTTCCTTTTCTTCGCTGAGCGTGCCGGTGGAGTAGCGGGTTGTGGAGGTGAAGTATTTGTTCTGATAGTCGTAGTTGCCGCCTTCGGCCTCGATCTGCATCACGGGCAACGCAAAAGCTTGATCGCCCTCACCCAGAATCGGACAAGTCAGCTCCGGGCCATCGATGAATTCTTCGCAGAGGATTTCATCGTCGTACTGCGCCGCGAGTTGCACCGCATCTTGCATCTGCGAGTAGCCCATCACCTTGCTGATGCCAATGGTCGAGCCTTCGTGCGGCGGCTTGACGAAGATGGGCAGGCCCAACTCATCGGGAATCGCCATGCAGCGCTTGCGGCTGATCTGGTCTTTCTTCAGCTTGACGTAGCGCGGCGTGGCCAGGCCGTCGGCCAACCACAAGCGCTTGGTCATGATCTTGTCCATGGCGATGCTGGAGGCCATCACGCCGGAGCCGGTGTAGGGAATGCCGAGTAACTCCAGCGCACCTTGCACCGTACCGTCTTCGCCGTGGCGGCCATGCAGCGCGATGAAGCAACGATCGAAGCCCTCGGCCTTGAGCTCATGCAGACCGCGCTCGGCCGGATTGAAGGCATGGGCGTCGACTCCGCCGTGCAACAAGGCCGCCAACACGCCCGGCCCCGACATCGTCAAGGAGACCTCGCGTTCGGACGAGTCGCCGCCCATCAAGACGGCCACTTTGCCCAGGGCTTTGGGGTCAATATTCAGATCAAGGTTGCTGATCATGGCTGCGCGCCTTTCGTCGTCGTCAGATAGTCCACTGTCTTGGCCGGCACCGCGCCTATCGTGCCCGCGCCCATCACGATCACCACATCGCCGCCGCGCGCATGGGCGGCGATCTGTGCGGGCAAGTTCGCCACATCATCAACAAACACCGGTGTCACTTGGCCGGCCGCCTGCAGGGCCTGTGCCAGCGCGCGCCCATCGGCCGCAGCAATCGGCGCTTCGCCTGCGGCGTAGACCTCGGTCAGCAAGACCGCATCGGCAGTGGAGATCACCTGCACAAAGTCGTCGAAGCAGTCCCGCGTGCGGGTGTAGCGGTGCGGCTGAAACGCCAAGAGCAAGCGCCGGCCGGGGAAGGCGCCGCGCGCCGCCGCCAAGACGGCCGCCATTTCCACCGGGTGATGGCCATAGTCATCGATCAGCGTGAACGTGCCGCCATCTCGTGTGGGCAGCTCCCCAAAGCGCTGAAAGCGCCGGCCGACGCCGCCAAACTGCGCCAAAGCGGCCGCGATCGGCGCGTCCGGCAGCTCCAGCTCGGTCGCCACAGCAATCGCGGCCAAGGCATTCAAGACATTGTGCGAGCCGGCTAAATTCAGCGTGATGGGCAAATCCGCCATGCCCTGACGCTGCACGGTGAAGCTCATCTGGCCGCCGGCCAGCGCCCGCACATCGACCGCACGCACATCGTTGTCGGCACCGAATCCGTAGCTGATCATCGGCCTGGACAGCAAAGGCATGATGGAACGCACGCCGGCATCATCACCGCAGAGCACGGCCGCGCCATAAAAAGGCATGCGGTGCAAAAACTCGACAAACGCGGCCTTCAGGCGCGCGAAGTCGTGGCCATAGGTTTCCATATGGTCGGCGTCGATATTGGTGACCACCGCCAACATCGGCAATAGATTCAAGAAGGACGCATCCGACTCATCGGCCTCGACGACGATGTACTCGCCCGAACCCAAGCGGGAATTGGCGCCAGCACTCATCAACTTTCCGCCGATCACAAAGGTCGGGTCGATGCCCGCCTCGGTCAGCACTGCCGTCACCAAGGACGTGGTCGTCGTCTTGCCATGTGTGCCGGCGATTGCGATGCCCTTTTTGAGGCGCATCAGCTCGGCCAACATCACCGCGCGCGGCACCACCGGGATGCGCTGGGCGCGGGCGGCGATCACTTCCGGGTTGTCAGGCTTGACCGCCGTCGAGGTGACCACGGCCTGCGCACCGGCGATATGCGCCGCCGCGTGACCGATGTGGATCTGCAGACCCAAGCTGGCGAGACGCTGAGCGGTAGCGCTGTCTGACTGGTCGGAGCCGGACACGGTATAGCCCAGGTTGTGCAGGATCTCGGCGATGCCGCTCATGCCGGCGCCGCCGACGCCGACGAAGTGGATGTGTTTGACGGCGTGTTTCATGATGGATTGACCATTCTTTCTATTTCATCGGCCACCCGCGAGGCCGCCCGCGGCCGCGCCAAAGCACGGGCCTTCTCGGCCATCTCCAGCAGCGCCTCGCGGTCCATGCTCTTCAAGAGCTGGTACACGCCCTCGGCCGACAAGTCCTCTTGCGGCAGATGCACGGCCGCGCCATGCTGGGCCATGAAGCGGGCGTTATCGCGCTGATGCGAGGTCGTGCTGACGACCAAGGGGATCAAGACGGAAGGCAGACCGGCCGCGCAGATTTCGCTCACCGTCACCGCGCCGGCCCGGCACAAAATGACATCGGCCTGGGCCAATTGCGCAGCCATGTCATCGATGAAGGGCAAGATCTCCGCTTGCACGCCTGCTTCGCGGTAAGCGGCCTGCACCGCCGCAAAATTGGCTTGACCGGTTTGATGCACGACGTGCGGGCGCTGCTCCTGCGGCCACAGCGCCAGCATCTTGGGCAGCATCTCGTTGATCGCGCGCGCGCCCAGCGAGCCGCCTACCACCAACAAGCGCAAGGGTCCGCTGCGGCCGGCATAGCGTTCGGCCGGCGGGGCCAATGCCTCGATCTCGGCCCGCACCGGGTTGCCAGTAACAACCGCTTTGGCGGTCGATGCGGCGGCCACGCCGTCGAAGCCGAAGCCGATTCGGCTTGCGAAGGGTTTCAAGCTCTGGTTGCTCAAAAGCATGGCCGCATCGGCATTGACCAGCATCAGCGGCCTGCGCATCAACCAGGCCATCAAACCGCCGGGAAAGCAAACATAACCACCCATGCCCAGGACCGCGTCCGCACTGCGATTGCCAAACACCGAGCGGCTCTGCACAAAGGCCTGAACCAGCTTGAAGACGCCCTTGACCGTGTGCAGCAAGCCCTTGCCTCGCAAGCCCGCAAAGGCCAGGCGGTCAAGCGGGATGCCGGTCGGCGGCACCAGCTTGTTTTCCAAGCCCAGCTCGGTACCCATCCAGCTGACGCTCCAGCCGCGCCGAATCATTTCTTCGGCTACCGCCAGCCCGGGGATGATGTGACCACCGGTGCCGGCCGCCATGATGACGAGGTGCTTGCTCATGTGAGCCCCTCGCCCAGCGGGTACGCTGGTCGGTCCCCCGCGGGGACGCCAGCCTGACGGCTGCCATAGCGGGCCGGCTCGGGAGCGGCCCAGCGCTCGGCCCGTGAGAACAGAGCGCTCATGCGCGGCCTCCGCGCATGAGCGCTCTGTTCTCAATATCAATCCTCAGCACGATAGCCAGGGCCACACAATTCATCAAGATCGCCGATCCGCCGAAGCTCATCAAGGGCAAGGTCAGGCCCTTGGTCGGCAAAGCGCCCAGGTTCACACCCATATTGATGAAGGCCTGGCCGCCCATCCAGATGCCAATGCCTTGCGCGTAGAGACCGGCAAACACACGGTCCAGCGCCACCGCTTGGCGGCCAATATGGAACAAGCGGCGCGACAACCAGAAGAAGCCGATGATCACGACGGCCACGCCGACAAAACCCAGCTCCTCACCGATCACCGCCAGCAAAAAGTCGGTGTGCGCCTCGGGCAAGTAATGCAACTTCTCGACGCTGGAACCCAGGCCCTGGCCAAACCATTCGCCGCGCCCGAAAGCGATCAAGGAATGCGTCAGCTGGTAGGCCTTGCCTTGCGCGTATTTCTCGTCCCAGGGGTTCAGATAGGCAAAGATGCGCTCACGGCGGAAGTCGCTGAAGGCGATCATCAAGACAAAAGCGCCCACCAAGACCGCCACGATCAAGAAGAACATGCGGCCATTGACGCCGCCCAGGAACAGAATGCCCATCGCGATCGCCGCGATCACCAAGAAGGCGCCCATGTCCGGCTCCGCCAACAAGAGCACGCCCACCACGCCGAGGGCCATCGCCATCGGCCAGACCGCTTTGAAGAAATTCTCCCGTGCGTCCATCTTGCGCATCATGTAGCTGGCCGCGTACATGGCAATAGCCATCTTGGCCAGCTCGGAAGGCTGGAAGTTCATCACCCCCAGCGGCAACCAGCGGCGCGCACCGTAAACCACCTTGCCCACACCGGGTATCAAGACCGCAACCAGCAAGACCAGCGAGACCACGAACATCCAGGGCGCCAAGCGCTCCCAGGTAGAGACCGGAATCTGCACCGTGATCAGCGCCGCGATCAAGCCGAACACCAAAGCGAAGATGTGGCGCGTCAGAAAATGCGTGGGCAAATATTTGGCGAATCGCGGATTGTCGGGCATCGCGATCGACGCTGAATAGACCATCAGCAGGCCCAAGCCCATCAGGCCCAAGGTCACCCAAATCAGAGTTAGATCCAGCCCTTGAATGCGCGTGGGCTGACCTGCCGTTGGCGACACCCATTCACGCACGGGCACATCCACGGCCGCATCCTTGGCGCCGGGCAGCCAAGACTTCAAACGGTCGGCAAAGCTCTTCAAGGACAGGCCCGCAGCAGCACTCATAGGCCCTGCCCCAGATCTTGTGCCAAGGCCTGCACGGCGGCGACAAACACCTCTGCGCGGTGCGCGTAATTGCGGAACATATCGAGGCTGGCGCAGGCCGGGCTCAAGAGCACGCTGTCACCGCTGTGCGCCTGAGACAAACACCATTGCGTCGCGGCCTCCAGGCTTGCGTGGTCTTGCATGGGCACGCCGCTGTCCGCCAAGGCGGCGCGGATCTGCTCGGCGTCACGGCCTATCAGCGCAACAGCTCTGGCGTAACGGGCAACACCAGCGGCCAGGGGGCTGAAGTCCTGCCCCTTGCCGTCGCCACCCAGAATCAACACCAGCTTGGCAGGCGCACGGTCGTCGCCCAGGCCCTTGATCGCCGCCACGGTGGCGCCCACATTGGTGCCCTTGGAGTCGTCAACGAAGTCAACCCCATTGAGCGTCCCCACATGCTCGACCCGGTGCGGCTCGCCGCGGTATTCGCGCAATCCATGCAACATCGGCGCCAAGGCGCAGCCAGCGGCCGTTGCCAGCGCCAAGGCAGCCAAGGCATTGGCGGCGTTATGCCGCCCGCGCACTCGCAAGGCGTCGGCGGGCATCAGGCGCTGCAGAGTGATTTCTTCTTCCTCGTCGCCCTGAGAAAGCGCTGGGCCGCCCCAAGCTTTCTCAGCCCCCTTCGGGGGGTGCTGCGCAGCAGCTTGGGGGCGAACAGTTCGCTTCCGGCGCAAAGTTTCATCTTGTTCGCGGGCCCGCACCAACCAGGCCATGCCACCTTCCGTGACCAAGCCAAAATCGCCCGGCCGGTCCGGCGCGTCCAGGCCAAAGCGAGCGACCTTGCGCCCGACCGATTTGGCCGCACGACCTCGGCCTTGCTTGACCATCACGGCGGCCGGCACCATGGCTTCGACGGCCGGGTCGTCGCGGTTGATCACCATCAACGCGGCCTCACCGAACACGCGCGCCTTGGCCTGTGCATAGGCCTTCATATCGCCATGCCAATCAAGATGGTCTTGGCTCAAATTCAAGACGGCGGCAGCCGTCGGCTCAAACCCGCGCACCTCGTCGAGCTGGAAACTCGACAACTCCAAAACCCAGACCTCAGGCAAAACTTCAAACACCGGGCCTTTAGGCGGCGGTGGGTCTATAGGCAGCGGCGCTTCATTCAAGAGCGCATCGACCATCTCCATGGTGGTCTGCTTGTCCTCGCCTTGCTCCACGGCTTCAGCCACAGTTTCAGCAACAAGCTCCGGCGCGGTTTCAACCTCAGCCCCAGCCTCGACTTCTACTTCAACTTCTGGATCAGAGACTTGATGCGCCGGCGGCTCCGTCACGGCAGGCTCGGTCATCGGCTCAACAACAGGCTCGGGCTCTTGGTCCAGCGCCACTGACAGCGTCGTCAGCATGCTGGGGCCAATATTGCCGGCCATCACGACACGCTTGCCGGCCCGCTCGACCAGCAAGGCCGTCATGCAGGTGGTGGTGGTTTTGCCGTTAGTGCCGGTGATGGCGAGCAAGGCCGGCGCGTACTGGCGGCTTTGCTTCAGATCGGCCAGCGCTTGCGCGAACAGGCCCAACTCGCCTTGCACCGGCACGCCGGTCTGCTTGGCCAGCGTCAAGAAGGGAGCGATGCGGGCGTCCAGCGGCGACAGGCCCGGGCTCTTGAGCACCATCTGTACGCCGTTCAACGCGCTGACAGGCAGGTCGCCATAGAAAAACTCTGCGGCCGGCAGCTCGGCGCGCAGCTTTTCCAGCTGCGGCGGATTGGCGCGCGAATCCCAGACCTGGACGCTGGCGCCATAACGCGTCATCCAGGCGGCCATGGCCAGGCCGGAGTCACCCAGACCCAAGACCAATACGCGAATGCCTTCGTAGCTGCGCATCGCCTTACCTGAGCTTCAAGCTGGCCAAACCAACCAGGCACAGCAGCATCGTGATGATCCAGAAACGCACGACGACCTGCGTTTCTTTCCATCCGGATTTTTCGAAATGGTGATGCAGCGGCGCCATCTTGAAGATGCGCCGGCCAGTTCCGTATTTCTTCTTGGTGTATTTGAACCAGCTCACCTGCAGCATCACCGACAAGACTTCGGCCACAAAGATGCCGCCCATGATGCCGAGCAGCATTTCCTGCCGCGTGATCACCGCCATCGTACCGAGCGCGCCGCCCAAGGACAGCGCACCTACGTCGCCCATGAAGACCTGGGCCGGATGGGCGTTGAACCACAAGAAAGCCAAACCAGCGCCGGCCATCGCGGCGCAGAAGATCAGCAGTTCGCCGGCACCGGGGATATAGGGCAGAAGCAGGTATTTGGAGAACACCGAGGAGCCGGTGAAATAGGCAAACAGTCCCAGCACCGAGCCCACCATCACCACCGGCATGATGGCCAGGCCGTCCAGCCCGTCGGTGATGTTGACCGCATTGCTGCAGCCGACGATGACGAAGTAGGACAGTCCGATAAAGCCGAATACGCCCAGCGGATAGCTGACCGTCTTGAAGAAGGGCACGATCAAGTCGGCCTTGGGCGGCAGCTCGGTCGAGAAGCCGCTGCTGACCCAGCGGAAGAACAACTCGATAACGCCGAAGATCGAAGTTTCCGACACGCTGAAGGCCAGATACAGCGCTGCGATCAAGCCAATCAAGGACTGCCAGAAAAACTTCTCGCGGCTGGCCATGCCCTCAGGGTCTTTGTCGACCACCTTACGCCAGTCATCGACCCAGCCTATTGCGCCAAAACCCATGGTCACCAGCATCACCACCCAGACAAAGCGGTTGCTCCAGTCAAACCACAGGAGCGTGGACACACCGATACCGATCAGGATTAAGACACCGCCCATGGTGGGCGTGCCGCTCTTGACCAGATGCTGCTGAATGCCGTATTCGCGGATGGGCTGACCGATCTTCATTTCGGTCAACTTGCGTATCACCCAGGGGCCAAATGCGAGACCAATCAACAAGGCCGTCATGGCAGCCATCACCGCACGGAAAGTGATGTACTGAAAGACGCGCAAGAACCCGAGTTCGGGATAGATGCTCTGCAACCATTGAGCCAGACTAAGCAGCATTGACTGTTCCTCCGCCGTGGGCTTGCAAAGCGCTAACGACCCGTTCCATCTGCATGAACCTCGAACCCTTGACCAAGACGCTATTGACCACCGGCAACTCGGTAGCGTTGTTCAGTGCCGCGACCAAATCGGCGCTGGTATTGAAACGACGGGCCGCCGGGCCAAATGCCGCCGCGGCGTCGGCCGCCGCACTGCCGGCTGTCCAAAAATGAGCAATCCCACGAGCAGCGGCATAAGCGCCAACCTCGCGGTGAAACGCTTCGCCTTGATCACCTACTTCGCCCATATCGCCGAGCAGCAGCCATGAGTTGCGCCCCAAGTCGGCCAGCACATCAATGGCGGCGCGCACGCTGTCCGGGTTGGCGTTGTAGCTGTCGTCGATCAGGGTGACGCACCGGCCACCCTGCATAAAGCTCTTGAGCTGCGAGCGACCCTTGACCGGCTGAAAGCTCTCGAGCCCGCGCACGATCGCGGTGAGTGGTGCACCTGCCGCCAGCGCACAGGCCGCTGCGGCCAAGGCGTTGCGCACATTGTGCAAACCCGCCACGGCCAGCGCTACCGGCGCATCACCGGCGGGCGTATGCAACTCCAGTGCCCAGTGGCCCACCGATGCGGCGTCTGCGCCGTCTACCCAGTTCGCCTTGCCCGTCACATCGGCTTCGCCCTGCAGGGCAAAACTCAGGTGCGGACGCGTGCCGGCCATGGCGTGCCAGATCGGCGCGCAAGCATCTTCGGCCGGGAACACGGCCACGCCGGTGGCACCCAGCGCCTCGATGACGGCGCCGTTCTCGCGCGCAGCGGCCTCCACCGTCTGCATGAATTCCTGGTGCTCGCGCTGCGCGTTATTGACCAAGGCCACCGAGGGTGCCGCCATCTGGGCCAGGGGGGCGATTTCACCCGGATGGTTCATGCCCAGCTCGACCACTGCCGCGCGCATCCATTGCGACTTGTCCTGGCGCAAGCGCAGCAGGGTCAGGGGCACGCCGATATCGTTATTGAAATTGCCCACCGTCGCGAGCGAATCCTCGCCCAACCAGGCCTGCAAGATGCTGGCGATCATCTGGGTCACCGTGGTCTTGCCGTTGCTGCCGGTGACTGCGATCAGCGGCAGCTCGCACCGAGCGCGCCAGGCGGCCGCCAAATGACCCAGGGCCGCCTTGGCATCGGGCACCAAGATGCCGCTCATGCTCGCTTCCAGCAGACCACGCTCGGCCAGTGCAGCCACCGCACCGGCGGCCTGCGCCTGGGGCAAAAAATCATGCGCATCAAAGCGCTCGCCACGCAGCGCTACAAACAAGTCGCCTTGCGCCAGGCTGCGGCTGTCGCTGTGAACGCGGCCGATCAGGGTGGCGGCGTCGCCGATCAGCTGCGCTTGCGGCACGGCGCTCAACAAGAGGCTATGGGCTTGGCCCAACGTCATCATGGGGCTCACAGACCTGCCCTCGCGATCAAGGCCAGACGTGCTTCATCAACATCGGAGAAAGGCCAGCGCTGGCCCTTGATTTCTTGATAGTCTTCATGACCCTTGCCTGCCACCAGCAGCACATCGCGTGGGCCGGCCTGCAGCACAGCAGCCTGGATGGCCGACCGGCGATCAACCATGGTCAAGGGCGCGCCGCCCACTCCGGCGGCAATATCGGCCAGGATTTGCGCGGGGTCTTCATCACGCGGGTTATCGCTGGTGATGATCACCTTGTCCGCCTTGGCAGCGGCAATCGCGCCCATGGCCGGACGCTTGGCACGGTCACGGTTGCCGCCACATCCGAACACACAGATCAGCTTGCCGCCGCGCGCCTCGGCCAGCGGCTGCAGCGCCGTCAAGGCCTTGTCCAAGGCATCCGGCGTATGGGCATAGTCGACCACCAACTGCGGCAACTCCAAGCCATTGCCGACCCGCTGCATGCGGCCGGGCACCGGTGTAACTAGGCCCGCCACAGCGGCGATCTCCGCCAGACCATGGCCGAGTGCCCGCAAGCAACCGATCACACCCAGCAGATTGGCGACGTTGTACTCGCCGATCAAGCCGGTCTCGATCAAGATCGCCTCATCGGCTTCGCGCAGCGTGAAGGCCAGGCCGCCGGCACGGTAATGCAGCTCGGTCGCCCGCAGTCGAGCGGGGCTGCTCAATGAACAGGTCCAGATGTCCAGCTTGGCGCCGAGTTCATGCGCCAGCTCGGCGCCCTTGGGGTCGTCGATATTCAGGACAGCAGCGCGCAGGCCCGGCGCATCGAACAAGGCTCGTTTGGCGACCCAGTAGGCCTCCATCGTGCCGTGATAGTCGAGGTGATCCTGGGTGAAATTGGTGAACAAGGCGACCCGGATCTCGCTGCCGCTGAGGCGAAACTCCTTCAAGCCTATTGAGGACGCCTCGATCGCGCAGGCCGCATAGCCCTGGTCTTGCATGCGGCGGAAGTTCGCTTGCAGCAGCACCGGGTCGGGTGTTGTCAGGCCGGTGTATTCGATCGCAGCGGCCTGCCGACCAGGAATAGGCGGCTCGCCCACCCCCAAGGTGCCGACCACGCCGCAGCGCTGGCCCAACAAGGACAGCGCCTGCGCGCACCACCAAGCGGTCGAGGTCTTGCCATTGGTGCCGGTGGTGGCGATCACGTTCAAGGCCTTGGAAGGCTGGCCGTAATAGGCGGCGGCGATCAAGCCGGTCTTGGATTTCAAGTCCGGCAGCGACGCGACACGGGCGTCCACGAACCCATAACTTTCAACCCCGGCGTCTTCGACCAGGCAGGTCGAAGCACCCGCGGCCAGGGCTTGCGCCACGAACTCGCGACCGTCGCGCGCATAGCCGGGCCAGGCGATGAAGGCATCCCCCGGCTGCACCGCGCGGCTGTCGGTGCGCAGAACGCCGGTGGTCCATTCTTGCAACCAACGGGCGCAGGCTTCGGGAGATTTGAGGCGGGTCAGCATGATGGTTTCAGAAACTCTCTTCTACGGCCTGCGCTTTTTGGCTGGCGATGATCTGTGGCTTGACCTCGAGATCGGTAGGCACATTGAGCAGGCGCAGGCTTTGCGCGACCACTTGGCTGAACACCGGCCCGGCCACCGCGCCGCCGAAGTAGGCGCCGTTGCTAGGCTCGTCGACCATCACCGCGACGATGATGCGAGGGTTGCCGATCGGCGCCATGCCGACGAACCAGGAACGGTATTTCTTGCTCGCATAGCCCTTGCCTTCTTGCTTGTGGGCTGTGCCCGACTTGCCGCCGACGCTATAGCCGCTGACCATTGCTTGCGGCGCGGTGCCGCCGGGGCCGGCCGCCAGCTGCAACATGCCGCGCATGGTTTCGGCCGTCTTGGGTGAAAACACCCGAATGCCGGTGACCACTTCGTCGGGCGACTTGCGCATCATGGTGATCGGGATCACCTCGCCGTTATGGGCGAAGACGGTGTAGGCACGCGCCAGCTGCAGCAGCGAGGCAGACAGGCCGTAGCCGTAGGCCATCGTGGCCTGCTCGATTGGCCGCCAGCTTTTGTAGGGCCGCAGCTTGCCGGTGATGGCACCGGGGAAGTCGATCTGCGGCCGCTGGCCCAAGCCGATGGCAGTGAACAGCTCATGCATTTCACGCGGCGGCATGGACAGGGCCAGCTTGGCAACACCGACGTTGCTGGACTTTTGAATGATCTGCGTGACGGTCAGCGTGTCGCGCGGCGTATGGTCGGTGGGTGACCAGCCGGCGATGCTGACGCTGCCGCGCCCGGTGTTGATGACGCTGTCGGGCGTGACCCGGCCGGTTTCCAAAGCCAGGCCAACAATCATTGGCTTCATGGTCGAGCCGGGCTCGAAGATATCGGTCAGAGCCCGGTTGCGCAGCTGTGCGCCGCTAAGGTTCTTGCGCTCATCAGGCTTGTAGCTGGGGAAGTTGGCCAGGGCCAGGATTTCGCCGGTTTGCGCGTCCAGCACGACCACGCTGCCGGCCTTGGCCTTGTGCTCAGCGACAGCATCGCGGATGCGCTGGTAGGCAAAAAACTGCACCTTGGAGTCGATCGACAGGTCGATATCGCGGCCATTGGCAGCCGGCACGCGCTCGCCGATGTCTTCCACCACGCGGCCCAGCCGGTCGCGCACGACCGAGCGGCTGCCATCACGCCCCTGCAAATCTTTTTGGCGCGCCAGCTCCATGCCTTCTTGGCCCTTGTCCTCGATATTGGTGAAGCCCACCACATGGGCGGCAGCTTCACCTTCCGGGTACTTGCGCTTGTACTCGCGGTCTTGGAACACGCCTTTGAGCCCCAAGGCCTTGATCTGCGCGGCGATCTGGTCATCGGCCTGGCGTTGCAGCCAGACAAAGCGGGTGGCAGGGTCCAGCTTACGCTCTAATTCGGCGTTAGAGATACCGAGGATCTTGGCCAGCGCCTTACGCTTTTCGGGGTCGGCGTCGACCTCTTTGGGGATGGCCCAAACCGAGGGCACGGCCACGCTGGCGGCCAGCACTTGGCCGCTGCGGTCATTGATGCGGCCGCGACTGGCCGGCAGTTCGAGCTGGTGCACATAGCGCGCCTCGCCCTGCTTTTGATAGAACTGAGTGCCAATCACCTGCACATAGAGTGCGCGCGCCAGCAGGCCCGCAAAAGCCAAGCCGACCAGAGCCACCAGAAAGCGCGAACGCCAGACCGGCGTCTTGGAAGCCAGCAGCGGGCTGCTGGAATAGCTGACGCTGCGCATGCCCTGGGAACCACCAACCGCCTTGACCGCCTTGACCGCCTTGGCCGAACGCTTGACCGGCTCGGCACCGCTGGAGCGCGCACGCTTGAACCATTTCATCGCGCGGCTCCGGACTTGGCGGCGGCTGCGGTGGCGTGGTCGTCGGCCATTTGAATCACATTCGGGCTGATGGCGCGCATCTTCAGGCGCTCACGAGCGACCTGCTCCACGCGCAGATTGGTCGCCTGCGCATGGCGCTCGGCCTGCAGACGTTGACTGTCGGCCTCCAGGCGCCGCCCTTCGGCTTGCGCGCGGTCCAGCTCGGTGAACAAGCGGCGCGCCTCATAGGCGCTGCGCACCAAGACCATGCCCGACACCAGCACGACCATCAGCAAGATGAAGTTCAGCCGCCCCAGCATGACTACTCGCCCCGCCGGCGCTTGTGATGCTCAAGCGGCAGCGGCACATCGGTGCGCTGAGCGATACGCAAGACCGCCGAGCGCGAGCGCGGGTTGGCCTGCACCTCGGCCTCACTGGGCTTGATGCGGGCAATCGCCAGCAGCGCCAGGGGCTTAGGCTCGGCAAACAAGGCACGGCGATCGACCACCTGCTTGCTGTGGCCGCCGATGAAGTTCTTGACGATGCGGTCTTCGAGCGAGTGAAAGCTGATGATGGCCATGCGCCCGCCGGGCTTGAGCAGCGCCAACGCCGCGTTCAGCCCTTGCTCGAGCTCCTCAAGCTCGCCATTGACGTGAATCCGAAGAGCTTGAAAGGTGCGCGTGGCGGGGTTTTGACCCGGCTCGCGTGTCTTGACCGCACGAGCCACGACTTCGGACAGCTCGTCGGTTGTGCGCACGGGCTGGCCGTCTGTGCGGCGAGCAATAAGCGCCTTTGCAATCTGGCCAGCAAACCGTTCTTCTCCATAGTTGCGTATCACTTCCGCAATCTGACGCTCATCGGCGCGGGCCAGGAAATCCGCAGCGCTTTCGCCACGGGTGGTGTCCATGCGCATATCCAGCGGTCCGCTGAAACGGAAGCTGAAACCACGCTCGGGGTTGTCAATCTGCGGGCTAGACACACCCAAATCCAGCAACACACCCTGCACTTGCTCGATACCCAAGCCACGCAGTTGGGCGCGCATATCGGCAAAAGGCGAGTGAAGAATGGCAAAACGAGGGTCGGTGATGCGGTCCGGGCCTTCGGTGGCGGCGGCGATCGCCTCCAAGTCACGATCGATCGCAATCAAACGCCCCTGCGGGCTCAATTGCTTTAGCAGCAGACGGGAATGCCCGCCACGGCCAAATGTGCCGTCGACGTAGATGCCGTCGGGCGAGGTCAAGACGTTCTCGACCGTTTCGTTCAAGAGCACAGTGGTGTGCGAGAACTGGGCAGTTGGGGTTTCCATCAGAAGCTGAAGTCCTTCAAAGCGTCCGGCATATCGGACTGCATGACCTGGGCTTCATGTGCGGCATAGGCGGCCGCATCCCAGAGCTCGAAATGACTGCCCATACCCATCAAGATCACATCTTTTTGCAAACCGGCGGAGGCACGCAGCTCGGGCGAAATCAGCACGCGCGCAGCGCCGTCGATCTCGACATCCATCGCATTACCCAGAAACACCCGCTTCCAGCCAGCCGCAGACATCGGCAAGGCCGCCACCCGCTCGCGAAAGCCTTCCCACACCGAACGCGGGAACACGATCAAGCAGCCGTCGGGGTGCTTGGTGATAGTCAGCTGACCAGCACACAGCGCCTGCAAGACTTCACGGTGGCGTGTAGGGACGGCCAAACGCCCCTTGGCATCCATTGCCAAGGCTGAAGCCCCTTGAAACACAAAATTCGCCACGGCGACCCACCAATTTGCACTTATCCCCACTTTACTCGATGAACGATCGAATATCAAGGCAAGTCAAATATTTTTCAATTAAATCAAGTACTTAGCGACAATTCATGAAGCAAGCATTAGGTAAAAATCGTTCAAAAATAAGGACTTGCATAGGGGTCTGCAAGTTGAGGATGAGGTGATGCGGGCGCCAGCCCCCATTTGCGATAGAGCCGCGCCGACTCGGTAGCTGCGCCCCAGCCAACATGCGCAGACAATGGCTGAGCTTCGAAGGCCATAGCGAGCGCCATCCAGGCGGCGCGGCCCGCCCAAAGCAAGACCAAACCAAGCCCAGCAAGGTCAGATCGGCCTCCCCAATGACTTCAGACTCGATCAGCGTGATGCCCGCCTACTAGGCAGCAGCCAGCTCGGCGCCGGCAGCGCCTTGGCGTTTGATCGCGTCGGTGCAGCGGCTGTACCTTCATGAGCGCCCATTGGCTGAGCCAAGGTCAGTGGACGAAGCACGGGCCAGCGCCGGTGCCGGGCTCCAAGGCGACAAGTACGCCAACCCGCTGTCGCCGCGTCAACTCTTGATCGCCAGCAGCTTGACCTACCGTGATCTGCGGCTGCAAGCCGCCCTGCTGCGCGAGAACCTGCTCATCGACTTCCCGACGCAGGAACTTTCGTCGGGCAGCCTTTTACAGATCGGGCGGACTCTTGTGCTTTGGATCACGTTCCAATGCGAGCCCTGCAAACTGCTTGAGCGGCGCCAGCCCGGGCTTGTCAAAGCCTTGGGCGGGCGGCGCGGCGTTCTGGCTCGGGTGCTGCGCAGCGGGACCGTCCGCGTCGGCGATCCGGTCAGCCTACGCGCCTCGGCCATCCCGGCCATGAGTGACGCCTGGCAAGACCGGGTCGTGCAAGTGCTGCAGCATGTTCCCCAGGGCCAAGTGATTGACTACAGCCTGCTGGCGGACTTGGCCGGCGTGGCCAAGTCCTATTGCCGCGCTTTCCCCCGCGCGCTGGCCCGGCACTGCCCGGAACTGGCGCAGCGCGCACAGAGCGGTAAGGTAGTGAGCCCAGAGCAACGCTGGGGCGGCGTCGAACTGTTCGACAAGCGCGCTTACCTGGCAGACCTGCCGGACCTATGGCCAGACGCATGAGGGCTGCGCCAGGCTTGGCTTCACCGCGACAACAGCTGAATCAGCCCTCGATTGAGTGAATCCAGCACCCAGCTGCTGCCATCGGCGCGCACGCCAAGCGTGTTGCTGAGCGCAAAGTAGGCGCTGCGGCCGTCCTGCTCCAGCACCACCAGGCCCATAAAGCCCTTGTCGGCGCCGCTGTGAATCAAGGCCTTGCGGCCATTGATCTGCGAGCCTTCCCAGCCCAGCGCATAGTCGCCCTGCTTCAACTCACGCAAGCGCTGCACATAGGCGGGCGGCAGCTGATGGGCGCGGCCCTGCAGCGCGCGTTGATGTTCGGCCAGCCAGCGCGCGTAGCCGGCCGGGCTCATCCAGACATCGCCGGCCGGCTTGATGGCATCGACCCAGGGCTGCAACTCGGGCGGATACTCGCTCACCGGCTGCAACTGCGCGGCCGACGCGCCCTCATAGCCGGTGGCCGCCTGCGCCGGCTTCAGCCAGGTCGGCTGCAGGCCACGCGCCTGGGCCCATTGCCGCATCAAGGTCTCAAAATCTTGGCCGGTGGCGGCCTCCAACATGGCGCCGGCGACAATATAGCCGGCGTTGGAATAGAGGAAATCCTGCCCCGGCTTGGCCACCGGCGCCAAGCTCATCGCCCATTGCGCCAGCCAGAGGCGCCGGCCCGACTCGGTCGCGGGCGGCGCTTCGGCCCGGGTCTGCAGGTAGTCGGCCAGCTTGTCCAGATCGGCCGACTCGTTCAGGGCGGGCAGGCCGCTGCGGTGGTCCAGCAACTGGGCCAGGGTGACGCTGGCATAAGCGCCTTGTTGCATGGCCGCCAGCTCGGGCAGCAGCTCGGCCGGCCGGCTGTCCCAGCGCAGCCGGCCCTGCTCGACCCAATGGGCCAATAGCGCCGCCGTCATAGCCTTGGACAGCGAGGCGAGTTGGAACATCTCGCTACCCTGCAGAGCCGCGCCGCCAACGGCCGCCTTGCCGGCCACGCCCAGATAGAGCTTGTCGGTGCTGGCCTGCTGGCTGGCATAGACCGCGCCCACCAAGCCTTCCGCCACCGAGGCCTCGGCGCGCTCGCGCAGGGCCTGGTTCTCGGTCAGCAAAAGGGGATTGCGCAGCTCGTCGCCCTCGGCGCCGCCGCAGGCGCTCAGACCAGCAGCCAGGCATAGTGCGGCCGTCAGGCCCAAGAAAATTGAAACGAAGGGGGCGGTGCGGCGTTCGTTCGGAGAGCTCATGGCGGGCCAGGGAAGTTATGGAGAAGCCGCCATTGTGAAAATTAGGTTCTAAAGAAGCCCTAAAGAACGCCTCCCTGTGCCGAATCCAACTCGATGTAGAAGCCGATACCGCGCCCGAGCAGGCCATCACCCAAGCGCAAACGGGCGCCGAGCCGGGTCAGCGCATGGCTGACGATGGTCAGGCCCAGGCCGCTGCCCGGCTCGCCGGACGCGGGGCCGCGCCAGAAGCGATCAAAGATCTGCTCGCGGTGCTCGGGCGCAATGCCTGGCCCGTCGTCCAGCACGGCCAGCCTGAAATGTCCGGGCGGCTCGCCAGCCGCTGCTGCAATCTGCAGCTCAACCTGCTGCGCGCCGTAGCGCAAGGCGTTGTCGACCAGGTTCTGCAAGATCGACTGCAGCGGCTGCGGCTCGCCCTGCCAGAACAGGCTTGCCGGCGCCTGCAAGGACAGGCTGACGCCACGGCGGCGCGCATCCGGGTGGGCGTGACGCAGCACCTCGCCGGCTAGCTCACACAGGTCAACACGCTGATGCACGCCGGGCCGGTCGGGGTCCAGCGCCGACAAATCAAGCAATTGCTGACCCAGATGGGCGGTGCGTTGCAAGCCTTGCTGCAAGGCCTGGGCGGCCTCGGCTCGGCTGGCGTCATCCGGGCTGCGCAGCAGCACATGGGCTTGCGCGCCCAGCGCCGCCAGCGGCGTGCGCAACTCATGAGCGGCATCCTGTAAAAAGGCCCGCTCCTTGGCCAGATGCTCGCTCAGCCGCTCCAGCAGTACATCAAAAGCACGCGCCAGCGGTTGCAGTTCGGCATAACGCAAGTCCAGCCGCAGCGGGCGCAAATCCTTGCGGAAATCCAGCCCCTCGACTCGCCGCGAGAAGCTGCGCAGCGGCTGCAAACCGCTGCGTACCGATAGCCACAGCGTCAGCAGCAAGACCGGCAAGGCGATCAGCAAGGACACCGCCACCTGACCCAGCAACCACTGCAGCAGCTCGGTATCGGAGGGCAGCGGGTCCAACACGGCCAAGCTCCAGCGCCGGCCCTGCGCGATATAGAGCGCATGTGGCCGGCCAGCCAGATCGAGCCGGCTCAGCGGTGTGGTGCCCACGGGCAAGGCCAGGCCCTGCAAAGCGCTGCCGCTCTGATAGACCAAGCTGCCGTCCGGGCGCGCGAGCCGCAGCCCGACCTCGCCGCTGAGCTGGCCGCTTTGCTGACGCAGCAGATTGAGCTCGCCGGCAAAGCCGCGCAGTGCGGCCGTCGCGGCGGCCGCGTCATCCAGTTCATCCAGCCCTTTGAGCAGCAAGGAACCCAGCTGGGCCGCATTCGAGCTCTCGGCCAACTGGCTGCGCGCGGTCCAGTAGTTGGCGGCAATGACCAGCACCGCGATCAGCGCAAAAGCCAGCAGCAGCGCCGCGATCAGGCGCGACCCCAAACTGCGCTTCATAGCGACTCCAGCCAGTAGCCGACTCCCGCCAAGGTGCCGATGCGCTCGGCGCCGATCTTGCGGCGCAGATTGCTCATATGCACTTGCAGCGCGGCGATGTCCAGCGCCTCGCCCAGCGGCTCCAACCGTTGCGCCAAGGTATTGCGGGCCACCACATCGCCGCCGCCCTGGGCCAGGGCCAGCAGCAGCTGAAACTCACGCGGCGTCAGCTTCAGCGGCTGGCCGTCCAGTTGGGCGACGCCCTTGCGGGGCAGCAAACAAAGCGCGCCGAAATGCCAGGTCTCGCCGGCCTGGGCCGCGCTGCGCCGCAGCACCGCCCGCAGGCGGGCCAGCAACTCGGCAATCTCGAAGGGCTTGACCAGATAGTCGTCGGCGCCGGCGTCCAGGCCGCCGAGCCGGTCGTCCAGCCCGCCTCGCGCGGTGATCACGATCACCGGCGTGGTGCTTTGGGCCAGCCGCCAGCGCTGCAGCAGCTGCAGCCCGCTGCCGTCGGGCAGGCCGAGGTCGAGCAAGACGGCGCTGCAGGCCGGGTCATCCAGCCGCAGCGGCGCATCGGCGGCACGGCGCAGCCATTCGACGCTGAGGCCGTCCAGCTGCAGGGCATGAACCAGGGCCCGGCCCAGATCCAGATCGTCCTCGATCAGCAGGATATGCATAGGCCCTTGCCGTGCTGGGTGTTGTGTCGGACATCTTGCGGGGCATCAAGAGAGCGCGTGTTCGGTGTCATGCGGTGCCCGCTGTGCGATGAGAATGAGAGTTGAGCCTGTATTTTGCGCCAGGGCCAAGCCTGGCTGTCACCAGCGTTTCATGCACAGCTGTCACGCTTTCGCCTTCAAATCGACGCGCAGACAGCTCATGCCCTCTGGATTTTTTCTGCTGCTTGCGGCGCAATTCGCCTCGGCGCTGGCCGACAACGCCTTGCTGATCGTCATCATTGCCCGGCTGGTGGAGCTGGATCTTCCCGGCTGGTGGGCGCCGATGCTGAAGTTCGGCTTCACGGTCTCCTATGTGGTGCTGGCCCCCTTCGTCGGCCCGCTGGCGGATGCCATACCGAAGGCGCGTTTGATGGCCTGGATGAATGCGGTCAAGCTGCTGGGCATCTTGGGCCTAGCCCTGGGCCTGCACCCGTTTGCCGCCTTTGCCATCGTCGGCTTCGGCGCCAGTGCTTATGCGCCGGCGAAGTATGGGCTGGTGACAGAGCTCGTCGGCCCTCAAGGCCTGGTGCGGGCGAATGGCTGGCTGGAGGTCAGCGTGGTCTGCGCGGCGCTATTTGGCACGGTGCTGGGCGGCTTGCTGGTCAGCCCCTGGCTGCTGGATCAGTCCGGCGTCCAAGCGGCGCAGCAAGGGCTGCAAACCCTCGGCTGGCTGACACCCAGCCGGCTGAGCCTGTCTATCGTCTTGCTGATGCTGGTTTACGGCCTGGCAGCGGCGCTCAATTTGGGCGTGCCCGACAGCGGCGCTCGCTACCCGACAAGTGGCCTGCACCCAAGGCGCCTGTGCCAAGATTTTTGGCAGGCCAATCGCAAGCTCTGGGCAGACGCCGAGGGCGGGCTGTCCCTGGCGGTGACCACACTGTTTTGGGGCGTCGGGGCGACGCTGCAGTTTGCCGTCTTGCGCTGGGCCGCCGACGTGCTGCATCTGCCACTTTCGCAAGCGGCCTATTTGCAAGCGGCCGTGGCGGTGGGCGTGATCGCCGGTGCCGGCGCGGCCGGGCGCTGGGTGCCGCTGCATGCGGCCAAACGGATGCTGGTGTTCGGCGTGCTGCTGGGACTCTTGATCCCGGCCATCGCCAGCGCCGACTCGCTCTTCGCGGCGCTTCCCCTGCTGGTCTTGGTGGGCGCCGTCGGCGGGCTGATGGTGGTGCCGCTGAATGCCTTGCTGCAGCACCGCGGCTATAAGCTACTCAGCGCCGGCCGCTCGATCGCCGTACAAGGCTTCAACGAGAACGCCAGTGTGCTGGTGATGCTGGCCATCTATGCCGCCCTGCTGGCGCTGGACGTTTCGATCGTGACCCTGATGTGGGGCTTTGGTCTTTGCATCGCCAGCTTGATGGGCTTGCTGATCTGGCGGGCTCGCCGCCAGGCCGAGATCAAACCATGCGCTGTTTAGGCGCCACGATGGGCGAGCGATAGGGCTCCTCGCCGCGGTGAATCACCGAGTCGAGCACGCCCTCGAAGCGCGCCACGATGCTGCTCCAATCCAGCGCTTGAGCCGTCACCGCTGCTGCCTCGCCCATGCGCCGGCGGCCCGCTGCATCGCCGGCCAAGTCGACGGCGGCCTGCACAAAGCCGGCCGCATCGTCAATCTCCACCACACGGCCATTGACGCCGTCGCTGATCAGCTGCGCGGCCGCCGCGTAATTGAAGGCCAGCACGGCCAAGCCGCTGGCCATCGCTTCGGTAGTGACGTTGCCGAAGGTCTCGGTCAAGCTGGGGAACAAGAACAAATCGCCGCTGGCGTAATGGGCGGCCAAGTCTTCGCCCTTGCGCTGCCCTACAAATATGGCGTTAGGCAGCTGCTGCTGCAACTCCGCCTGCTGCGGGCCACTGCCCACCACGACCAATTTGGCCTTGGAATTGCTCTTGGCTATGGCCTCAAAGGCTGCCGTCAGCGCAGGCAGATTCTTCTCGGGCGCGATCCGGCCCACATAAACCACCACCAAATCATCCATCGCCACACCCCATTGCTCGCGCAAGGCCTGGCTGCGCCGCAAGGGCGAGAACTGCTGCACATCGACACCGCGCGACACCACGCTGAGTTTCTTAAAACCGCCTGCCTCCAGATCGCGGCGCAGCGCCTCGGTCGGCACCATGGTCGCCTGCGTGCGGTTATGGAATTTACGCAAATAGGCCATGATGGGCTTGTAGAGCCAGCCAATGCCGTAATGCCGGCTGTAGGCGTGGAAATTGGTGCGGAAGTCCGAGCACACGGGCAGCTTCAGATGTGTGGCCGCCTGCAGGGCCGACCAGCCCAAAGCGCCTTCGGTAGCGATGTGCACCACGTCCGGTCTATGCAGCGACCACAGCTGGACCAAGGCACGTTTGGACGGCAGGCCCATGCGTAAATTGGGGTAGCGCGGAATCGGCAGGCCGCGCATCAAGACCTCGTGAAAACGCACGCCGGTCTCGGCCGCATCGCTGGCGTCCTGGCGCGGCCGAATCAGCTGCACATCATGGTTGCGTGCATGCAAGCCTTCGACGATGCGGGCAATCGTCATCGCCACCCCATTGACCTCGGGAGGATAGGTCTCGGTCACAAAGGCAATGCGCAGAGAGCGCTGCGCCGCAGGATAGTTATCCACCAAGATGCCGTTGGAGCTTGCGGTCGTAACGTTTTTCATGTGCGCATCGTGCACGGCGCGCATAACAGTTCGATGACAGATACAAAACATTACGGTCGGGCGATCGTCACGGAATTTTCATGCAGCGAAGTCACCATTGCGCTCGCAGCATGCCGACCCATTCCGGGCGGCAGCTCTTGCCCATGACGAACGAGGACGTGCGCGTGAACGACAAGCCTTTTCTCCAAACTCTTGCCCACACCCTGAGAGTGCAGCGCTGGGATGACCACCGCTACTACCATCACAGCCGCATCAATCAAAGCCTGCACCTGCTCAGCGCGATCTTCTTTCTGATCTCTTACGCCATGCTGTTCTTCAACCCGGCCATGGCTGCGCTGCTGGCCTGGTGTGTCTCGATGACCAGCCGCCAGGCCGGGCACTTCTTCTTCGAGCCGCGCGGCTATGACCATGTCAACCAGGCCAGCGACGAGCACAAGGAAGAAATCAAGATCGGCTACAACATCCAGCGCAAGATCGTGCTGCTGGCGATCTGGGTGGCGATCCCTGCCGCGCTCTGGCTGCAGCCCTCGCTGTTCGGCCTGATCCAGCCCGCCACCGATGTGCAGGGCTGGCTACATGACGTCGGCATTGCCTGGTTAGCGCTGGGTGCGGCGGGCCTGATCTTCCGCGTCTTGCAGCTCTGGATTCAGCAAGACCTGATGACAGGCGTGGCCTGGATGACCAAGATCCTGACCGACCCCTTTCACGACATCATGCTGTATCACAAGGCGCCGCTGTACCTGATGCGCGGCGAGCTGATCGACCCGATGAACCATGTTGCGCATGACCTGAATGCGAAACACGGTTAATTGACACTTTAGGATTTACTGCCGCCAGCCCACCACTGGCTCAGCATTTCCTTCAGCAAGCCGCGCTTGATGGCCTTGTTCGTCAGCGCGGCATCTGCCTCCCACCAGCCTTCGGCCTGCATCGTTTGGCCCGCCTTCACAAAGCGCTGCGTGACTTGATCGAAGTCCGCATCGCTGTAATTGAGGCTGAAGATCAGGCGCCCGGTACCGACCCAACTCAAGGCCAAACCCTGCTCGCGCAAATAGAACTGCAGCATCCAGTTGTAGCGCGAGGGCTCGGTGTAGAACACCGTCCAGATTGACTGCATATGAGCAACCCGCACCGGCAGACCGGCGCTCTGCAGCGCCGCATTGAAGCGTTCGGCGCGTGCGTTCCAGCGCTCATCCAGGCCCGCGTAGACTTCCTTGATGGCTGGACTCTCCAGCCTATCCAAAAACACCTTCATCGCACCCATCACATAGGGGTGCGAGTTGAAAGTGCCACGAGCGAAGCAGATATCGGCCGGACGCTCTTCGCGAAAGCGCTTCATCAACGCACGTTTGCCACAGACCACGCCGACCGGCAGGCCGCCGCCCAGCGTCTTGCCATAGGTGACCATGTCGGCGCGCACGCCGAAATACTCCTGCGCGCCGCCCGGCGCGAGCCGGAAGCCCAGGAACACCTCGTCAAAAATCAACACGATGCCGCGCTCGCTGCACACCTCGCGCAAGGCCTTCAACCAAGCGGTATAGGCCGCGCGGTCGTAGCCAGCGCGGCGTGCACTGTCCAGCAACTGCGAGTCACCCGGCGCGCCCTTGTTCGGATGCAGCGCCTGCAGTGGATTGATCAGGACGCAGGCGATGTCGCGGCGGGTGCGCAGCACTTGCAAGCTGCGCTCCTCCATCTCCTGCAGCGTATAAGTTTCGCGCGGCGGCAGCGGGTTGCCGATGCCCGGCTGCACATCCTCCCACCAGCCGTGATAGGCGCCGCAAAAGCGCACCAGGTGCTTGCGCTTGGTGTGATAACGCGCCAGCCGCACGGCCTGCATCACCGCCTCGGTGCCCGACATATGGAAGGACACCTCGTCCAGCCCGGAGATTGCCTTCAGGCGATCGACGTTGTCGGCCACGCAGGGGTGATAAGCACCCAAGACCGGCCCGAGCTGGTGGGTCAAGGCAATGCCTTCGTCCACACAGTCGCGGTAGAAGTCGTAACCAAACACATTGACGCCGTAACTGCCGGTCAGGTCATAAAAGCGGTTGCCATCCAGATCCACCACCTCAACGCCCGACGAGGCTTGCAAGAAGCTGCCGGTCTTCAGGTGTTCGCGCAAATAGGGGCTGTATTGATAAGGCACCCGGTAGCTGCCGGTGAACTGCAGATCGGAAATTCCCTCTCGGGCCCGCGCCGTCATTGCGATGCTCTTGGCATAGCGTTGGGCAAAAGTCTCGCTCAGGCGTTTGAAGCCTATGCGCCGTCGAATGACGGTCTGTTCGAGCGCGCCGTCGGAATTGAAAAAGCGCGCCTCGTCATAGGCATAGCCAGGAATGAAACCGGCCAAGCGTTTGGCCATGCGAGAGTGGCCCGCGAGCGAGCGGTGCTTGGCACGCGACAGCTCCAGTCTCCGTTTGGCGCGTGGCAGCGTCCAGGCCAAGGCCGCCAGGGCCAGGGCGGAAAGCGCAAAAGTAGATGTTTGTTCCATGACGCAATCAGAAGAAGTCCAGTCCCTCTATCTAAACAGCGCTGCTTGACAGCCTCGTGAATATGACAATTTCCCTGCGAAAGATGCTCCAACAGGAGGATCTGAACTTCCTCTTGACCAACCGGATTCCGCGCATTGCCTTGACAAGGCTGATGGGCAAATTCAGTCAAATCCGCAATCCGCTGCTGGCCAGCGCTTCGATCGCGGTCTGGCGCTTGTTCACCGACCTGGACCTCAGCGACGCCAAAAAACAGAAGTTCGACAGCCTGCACGACTGCTTCACGCGCGAGTTGGTGGCGGGCGCACGCCGAGTTGACATGGCCGAGAACGTCTTGAGCAGCCCCTGCGACGCCATCGTCGGCGCTTGCGGCCCAGTCCAAGGGCGGCAGCTCTTTCAGGCCAAGGGCTTCCCCTATTCGATGCAGGACCTGTTCGGGCCGACCCAAGATACCTCCGCCTTCCAAGACGGCATGTTCGTCACGCTGCGCCTGACCTCGGCGATGTACCACCGCTTTCACGCGCCGCAAGACTGCACGGTCGAGCATGTGACGCATATCGCCGGCGACACCTGGAACGTCAACCCGATTGCACTCAAGCGGGTCGAGCGCCTGTTCTGCCGCAATGAGCGCGCGGTGCTGAGATCGAAGCTGAAGACCGGCGAGCCGATCGCCATCGTGCCGGTGGCGGCGATCCTGGTGGCCAGCCTCCGACTGCATTTTCTCGACCTGCTGCTGCATGTCGACTACCGGGGCGCTAACGAACTACCTTGCCGGCATTCGTTCAAGAAGGGCGAAGAGATGGGTTGGTTCCAGCATGGCTCGACCATCATCGTGTTCGCTCCCAAGGGCTTCACCTTGAGCCCAGGGATAGCAAACGGCGCCAGAATTCAAATGGGGCAGGCTTTGATGCAATTGCCCCAGCCCAGCTGATTCAGCGCTGGAGCAATTGCCGCCTCAACAGCAGCGCGACCAAGCCCGCCCCCAACAAAGCCAGGCTACCGGGCTCCGGCACCGAGACGGGTGGCTTAGCGTCGCAGCCGGCCACGCAGTACAGGCTGCCGAGTTGCCCCTGCAACTCGGCGTCGGCCGACTCGTAGCGAAAGCTGCTGAAAGAGAAATTGGCCAGGGTCAGACCACCAAGTGGCAGGGCGTCATTGCCGAAGATGCTGGCCGACGCGTCGACCAGGCTGAGCGAGAACAGCTCGCTGCCACTGCCGTTCTGGGCCAAAGCACCCCATTGATCGCTGCCCTGCAAATCATTGCTGACCAGCATATTGAAGCCAAAGTCGAGCAACACCGCCGGGCCGCCGTCGAAGCTGACGCTCATGCCCCAGGGCGCGCCAGCATGCGCATAGGCGGCGGTGCTGGCGTCGGCAATGGCGTCGGTGGCGGCGCTGTCGAAGCTGAAGCTGCCGCTGAATCGCCGCCAGCCGCGCTCGGCCGTGTCGCTGGCCACCACGCCGCTGAACTCATAGGTGATCGCTGAGGCTTTCGCTTGGCCCGAGACGGCCAGGCAGCTCAATATGAGTAGGCTTGGCAGCGAAGGCAGGTACTTGAAATTCATGGTGCGCTTTCGGTGTTGGTGTTGGGTTTGAATGAGCGGGCAGGCAGGCTGAAGCGGCTGCTGCATCACTCGGCAGGAAACAGTCCCGGTGGATCGGGCTCGGCGGTGCGATGTGGCGGGCTTGCCACGGGTGGTGCGGCGCCTGCAGGCTCTGGCGCTAGGCGGCCCAATGGGTGACCCAATAGGTGGCCCAATATCCAGACGCGGCAATATTGGTTAAAGCAATGCGTCGCGTAGCTGGCCTGGCCTTGCAGCAGCAGTGCCCAGGCCTGCTGCGGGTCGCGGCCACGCCAGCGCAAGCTGAGCGGGCGTGCCTCGTTCAACAAGGCCAGCTCACCCAGCAACTCGGTGCCTGTCTGTGCGGCCAAGGCTCTGGCCAGCTCGGCCAGCCTTGCGGCCTGGACCTCGATCACCAGATCTTGCCCGTCCCACCGGATGGATGGCCCGGTGGCGGCGGCTAGGCTTGACCCCGCCCCTGCCACTGTCGGCTCGGGCGCAGGCGCCACCACTGGCAATGCTTGTGGGGCAATGCTTGGCACCGTCGGCCGGGCTGCTGCCGAGTTCAGGCACAGCCAGACGCAGATCAGCAGCAAGGAGACCCAGGCCCAAGCCTGCACCGGCATGCGCTTGTCGGCCGATTTGGCGGCTACCCGCCGCAACCCCTGGGGAGCCGGCAGGTTCAAGTCAAAGGTCTTGGCCATGCTCATGGGCTCCGCTTTGTTGCTGCGCCTGAGTTCAGAACTGCATGCCGCCATCCATATTGCCGCCCATCGACAGCCCGCCGATGCGGTTCGTGCCGTTGAGCTGCACGTTCACCCCGCGCAACACGCCATTTCTCACCCCGGCAAATCGGTTCCCGTAGGCAAAACTGTCCAGCAAAGAAACGACCTGCGAGTTCAAATCAAAGCCGTCCCCACCGTTGTTATTGGCTTGGCTGCGCTCAATAAGGCCGTTGGAGACCCTCATGCCGTTTTCGCCATTGAGCGTCGCAATAAGCCCACTGGCGCGCAGGTGCGGGCCTTTGGATGCGTTAGAAGCCAGCCCATATCTCAGGTTGCGGGTCAGCAGCAGGTCTGCCAGTACGACACCCCCCTGGGTGCCGTTTCCAAGGTAAACCAAGTCAATACCAAACTCGAAGCCGGAGACCGTGCCATTGCGAATGGTCACGGCGTCAGCCACCACGCGGACCCCGATCGGGCTGCCCACAGTGCCGGTGCAAGTGACCACCTTGGTGCTGTCATTGCGGATGCAATCGCCCGTGCCCATGATGCCGAAGCCGTTCAAATCCAGCGTCACGTTTTTGCCGGTGATCTCAATGCCATTCAAGCCCGCCGGCACCTGCAAATTGCTCTTCAGCACATAGTGGCCGGGTTGGCTCAGGGTGATGGGGTAGCCCGGTGCATCGCCCGGCAGCGAGTTGCCGGCCAAAGCCTTGTTGTGGTCGAGCGTGGCTTGGGCCATCGCGCTGCCGCCAGCGGCCAGCAAAGTGGCGGTGATCATCAGGGTCTTCAAAGTGTTGAGGTTTTTCATGGTCAAGGTTCTCCGTCAGGTTGTTTACAAAGGTGAAGGGGTCAGGGATTGAGTCTGCCGTCGGGGTCAATTCGGCTCATTGCATCCGGCGGCGGCAATGCACGCCGATCAGCGCGAGGCCCGCGAGCAAAAGCGCATAGCTCGCCGGCTCGGGGACGGGTGCCATGGCCGTCAGCACGCCGCCGTCTTGCAATGCGAAGGTCTGGCCGCCCAGGTAGGCGTTGTCGCCCAGGCTGGCGTCGTAATAGATATTGAAGCCGTTGCCGGTGATATTGCTGACCGCATTGCCGGTCAGCGCCACACCCGTGACGCGGCCCACATAAAGCGCAGCCCCGCTGCTCGCATTGCCATCGGCCAAGGCCAGATTCGCGCCGCCGGCAAGTGCCAACTCACCCCAGCTGAAATTGTTCTGGGCCCCTGCTGCGCTGAAGCCCAATTCCTCGCCGGCCAGCAGCATGGTCTTGCTGCCCGGGCCAGCAAACACCAGGCTGGCCGCGCCGGTCTGCCACTGCGAGGCCTGTGCGCTGTGGTTGATGAAGTTGCCGCTGAAGATGAAGCTGTCGCCGGCCTCTCCAACCAGGAAACCTTGCTCATTGACGATCAGGTCGGTGAAGTGGTTCTCGGACGGATCGCTGATATAGGCGCCGTTGTTGGTGAGCGTGCCCTCAAAGACGACCTTGCCTTTGATCGTGCGAATGGTGCCGTTGTTCACCAAGTCACCGGTGATCAAGGTTTGGTTGTTGCGCACCAGGAAGTCTGCGCCCGCTTCATTGCTGACGTTGCCGACGATATTGGTCGGGCCATAAAAGTCCACATTGCCGAGATTGCGAAGGTCGCCGCTGAGCGTGCCGAAGCCGGTGACCGTGCCGCCGGCAAAGTTGCTGAGCTTCGGTGTCGCCAGCGTGCCTCCTTGCAGCTTGACGACCTTGCCGGACTGGTTGCCGAGGTTGGCATCAAAGACGACCGCTCCGGCGGAGTTCACGTCGATATTGCCGTTGTTGCTGACGCTGGCGGCGTTGACGAACAGGTTGCTGCCGACGCCGTTGCGCAGCTTGCCGCTGTTGACGAAACTGGCGCTGGCCAGGGTCAGGTCACCACCCTTGGATTGCAGGGTGCCGGCGTTATTGACGGTGGCCAGGATGCTACCCTGGCCCGAGATGGTGCCAACGCCATGGTTGTACAGCGTGCCGCTGCCGATGATGCTGTGGTCTGCCACCAGGCTGCGCGTGACCGTCATCGTGCCGGCGTTGGTGAAGGTAGCGTCGAGCTGCGTGAGCGAGCTGCTGCCGAGCTTGATATTGGCCGAGGTGCTGCCGTCCTTGCTGACCAAGAGCTTGCCGTTTTGGTTGATCACGCCGCCGGTCATGCTGCCGCCGTCGAAGATCAGTTGGCCCTTGGCATTGATGTTCAGGCTGGCCGTGTTCAACAAGCCGCCGCTGAGGGTGTAAGTGCCGGCCGCCGCGCCGCCGAGTTGCGTTGTGCCGGACACCACAAAGCTGCCGCCTGTTTGGGCAAAGCTGCCCTTGCCGGCCGCGCCAATGCTGGCATTGGTCGCACTCAGCACACCCCCGGACAAATTGACGCGGCCATCGCCGCCATCTGCCTGGCCGACGATGAGCGCCGTCGTCTGGTGGGAGCCCGCGCTTTGCTCGAAAGTGCCTATGGTCTTGTCGCCGACGATGGTGCGGTTGCTGCTGAGGCTGCCCCCTTGAAGCTTGTAGAAGCCGTTGGCGATGCCGGAGAGCGCGAGGTCGCCGGTGATGGTGTGGGTGCCGCCCGACTGATTGAAGCTGGCCCCGGCGCCCGTGTTCGAGCCCACGCCGACGGCAGCGCTGTTGAGGACGCCGGTGCCGGACAAGTAGTACGCAGCGCTGGGTCCGAACACCGACAGCGTGTTGGTGACCGTGACGCTGCCGGCACCGTGCAGGAAGCTGCCAGCATCCGAGATTAGCAACTTGTCCCCCGCGAAGCTGCTGCTGCCGGCAATCTTGTAGGTGCCGCCGCCATTGATCATGGTCTGGCTGCCACCCGACACGGTGCCTCCATTCTGATTGAAGAGGCCATCAGATGACACAGTGATACCGCTGCCAGTCACCACCTTGCCGGTGCCCGAAAGCAGATATTGCGAGCCGGCGCCCACACCAATGCCGTACTGATTGGTGTGGATGCCGCTGCTTTGGGCGAACTGGCCCTTGTAGGTGTCGCTGCCTTGCAAAAACCCGAGCGAGAGGAAGTTGGTATTGAGCGTGCTGCTGCCGGACATCGAGTAGCTTGCAAGGACATCGCTGCTCAGAAATATATTGTTCGCGTTATTGACGCCGCCGGTTTGCGTGAAACTCATGCTGCCGAGGTTGCGCATGTCCAGCAGCTCGGTATTGAGCGTTCCGCCTGCCAGGGTGTACTGGCTTTTGGCATTCACGTTGGCGGTGTTGCCTATCATCCTCAGGCGGGTTGCGGTAGTGACCACGCCAGCTGACTGCGTGATGCTCGCACTGCCCGCAGCGGTGGCCACGAGGTCGACATAGTCGCTGCTGAAGTTCGAGGCCGCGCTGTTGATATTGAGCGTCATGTTCCCGCTGGAGGAGGCCTTGATCTCGGTGAAGCCGTAGACCTTGCCGGGATTGAAGCCGAAGGTGACCGTGCGGGCAGCCGACGTGGCGTTGTCGAGGTAGGCAGAGTCACCGGTGTCCGGCGCCGTCGTGACGACGCCTGCCTTGGTCTTCCAGCAATTGGCGGTGTTCCAGGCCACGGTGTTGGCGCAAGCCCAATATTTTTCAGCCGCCTGCGCGGCCGGTGCGGCTAAGCCCAGCAGGGCGGCACTGGCCACCAGGGCCAGCGGGTGGAGCTTGAAAGGAGCGGCAATGCGGTTCGACATGATGAATTCCTTGAAGTGGAGATAGGGGTACAAAGAGTGATGGGGTCAGGGCTTGAGCCTGCCGTCGGGGCCGGTCTGCCGCAGCAGCGCCATCAACTGGCGCGCCGAGCCAAACTCGAACTGCCGCCCGCTGACCACATGCTCCAAGCGGCCGGTCAATTCACCGGCGGTCGTGCTTTCAGCCAGCTTCAGGACAAACACCTTTTCAATAGGCAGTGGTCCGTGTTCGGGCTTGTTGTTGTGGGTGGTGGAAGGCATGGATCACAGTGTCTGCAGCCCTGCCACCCAAGTCCTCAACTGCGGGTTAGCGTTTGGTTAGCGTTGCGTGTTAATAGGGGGGCAGGTCGAACAATTCGCCTGCTAAAGTGCCCCGCATGCATGCCCAAGAGCCCTCACCACAGCGCCTGAACTTCGGGCCATTTGAGATCGACTTGCACGCGCAACGCCTGTTGCGAGAGCAGCAGCCGGTGGCGCTGAGGCCCCGCTACTTCGATGTGCTGGTGTTTTTGGCCAAGAGCGGCGGAAAGTTGGTCACCAAGGACGAATTGCTGGACGCCGTTTGGGGCCATCGCCATGTCAGCGATTCGGTGCTCAAGGTCGCCATCAATGCTTTGCGAGTGGCGCTGGACGAAGATGCCAAGGCGCCGCGCCATCTGGAAACCGTGTCGCGCCGGGGCTACCGTCTGATGGGGGTCAACGATGCGCGGCCCACGGCGGGCGGGCAGGCAGCAAAGGTGGCTGCCCCGGCACCGGCCAGCAATCCAAGCCCCAGCCTCGGCAATCTGCCCGCGCCCCAAGCCGGGCTGATCGGCCGCGACGCCGAACTGACTCAGTTGCAGGATATGTTCGCTAGCCAGCGCTTGATCACCCTGCACGGGCCTGCCGGCGTGGGCAAGACCCGCCTGGCCCTGAGTGCCGCCCAACATGCCGCGCCGGCCGACGGCGTCTGGCTGATTCGGCTTGACGCGCTGGCCGACGCCGAGCCCCTGCTGGCCACGGTGGCGCGCACCCTGAACCTGGGTGCCAGCACCCAAACCAGCGCCGATACCCTGGCGCGCGCGCTGGCGCCGCTGTCCATGCGCCTGCTGCTGGACAACGCCGAACACCTGGTTCAAGCGGTGGCCGAATTGGCCACGGCCCTGCTGAACCATGCGCCGCGCCTGCAGTTGCTGGTGACCAGCCAATTGCCGCTGCGCGTCAGCGGCGAAACCGTTGTGGCCGTGGCGCCCTTGGCCGTTCCAAGCGATGCCAGCGAAGGCCTGGACAACAGCGACGCCGCGGCCGTACAGCTGCTGCGCCAACGCGCCCAGCAGCATGACGCCGCCCTGCCCTGGACGCCGGCCGCCGCCGCCTCGGCGGGCGCGATTGCCCGCATGCTCGACGGCCTGCCCTTGGCCTTGGAGTTGGCCGCCGCGCGCGTGCCGCTCTTGGGTTGGGCCGGCGTACATGCCCGGCTCGATGAGCGCTTTGCCCTGCTGACCCGAGGCGAGCGCGGCGCGCCCGAGCGCCACCGCACGCTGCGCGCTGCGCTGGCTTGGTCCTGCGCCTTGCTGCAGCCCACCGAGTTGCGGCTGCTGCAGCGTCTATCGGTGATTGCCGGCAGCTTTAGCCTGGAAGCTGCCGCAGCCGTGTTATGCACCCCCGTCGATACCGAACTGCTGGACGCGCTCGACGGCCTGCGCGAGCACGCGCTGCTCAGCAGCAGTGAGAGCGGCAATGCGCCCCGCTGGCGGCTCTATGACAGCGTGCGCAGCTATGCCGCCGAAGGTCTGCAGGCCAGCGGTGAAGAGACCGAGGCGATGAGCGCTATGAGCGGCTTGGTCGACCATTTGATCGCCTTGTTTGAGCAGGCCGATTTGGACCTGTTTGAAATCTTCCTGCGCCCCTGGTTGGCGCAACTGAAGCTTGAGGACGACAGCTTGCGCGCCGCGCTGCAAGCCGCCTTGCAGCAGCCCGCCCTGCAGTTGCAGGGCGTCGCGCTGTTTTCGGCCAGTGCCAACTACCGCGCCAGAGCCGGTCATAAGCGCGAACTGCAGCAAGACCACGCGCTGGTGTCCGCCTTGCCCCGTGATCACTGGCCGGCGCGGCTGCAAGCCCGTTTTGATTTGGCGCAAAGCCATCTCGGCGTGATGGCCCAAGTGATCTCGCCGGCCTTGGCCCTTGATAGCGCGCGCCGTGCCCAGCAAGCCTTTCGAGAGCTCGGTGAAGTACCCGCGCTTTACGTCGCGCTTGACCGCGAAACCGGCTGCTTGATGCGCCAGCAAGCACCGCTGGAGCAACGCGTGGATGCCATAGCCCGCATGCGGGCACTTGAGCCCGAAACCTGGGGGCCAAGGCAGCGCCGCTTTCGCGCCTGGCACGACTTGATGCTGCTGCGGGATATGGGCAATGACAGCCTCTATGAAGACCGCATCACCAGCTACCTGGCCAGCTCACGCGCCCAGGGGGATGACTATGGGGCCTGGAACTCCGCGCAACTATTGGCCCAACTCAAGAGCAGCCAAGGTGATCTGGCGGCCGCCACCCAACTGCTCGACTTGGCTGTGACCGAAATGCGCAGCACCGGCCAGTTGCTACAGAACAAACCGGTGCTGGCCCAATGGGCTTTTTTGCGCATCGCTCAAGACGCCGAGCCCGCTACCGTGCAATTGCTGCGCGAGGCCGTGGCGGCGCTGCAAGCCGAGGCGATGCTCTGGTGGATGGCCGACGCGCTGGCCTGGCTGCCCGCCCATCAAGGCCGCTGGCACGATGCGCTGCGCGTGCAAACCTGGGCCGACGGCCTGGTGGCGCAGCGCGGCGACAAACGCGGCCCGATGTTCAAGGCCTTGCGAGAGCGTTTGCAAGAGAAGTTCCAGGCTCACGCAGCGGGCCTGCTGGGCGCGGCGTTACAAGAAGCGTCCGGGCTTGATGAAACTGCCGCCATGGCGCTGTGCTTTGGCCCGACGGAATTGAGCGTTAGCCAGTAGGCCCGAGCGGCCACGGCCGACTTGAGGGATTTCTCAACGCTGGGCAAAAGCCAGCCGCAAGGCCAGGCCAATAAAGACCGTGCCGGCCAGCCAATTCAGGCCGCGCTGGGCACTGGTCGAGCGCTTCAGCACGCGGCTGACGGCACCGGCAAAGTAGGTGATGGAGCCAAACGAGATCAGCGTCGCAACGATGAAGATCAAGCCCAGCTGCGCGATTTGCCAGGCCACAGCACCCTGCTGTGCGTTGACGAATTGCGGCAACAGAGCCAGAAAGAAGAACACCACCTTGGGGTTGGTCAAATTCATCACCACGCCGCGCCCATACATTTTCCATGGGCTCATGCTGGCTTGGTTTTGCTCTGCCAGCGGCCCGACCGGCGCACGCAAGACCTGATAGGCCAAGTAGGCCAAATAAGCCGCGCCGGCCAGTTTCAACACCGTGAAGGCGGTGGCCGAGGCGGCAAACACCGCCGCCAGCCCCAAGGCGATCGCCAGCGTGTGCACCATCAAGCCGGTGCACAAACCCAGCACCACATAAAAGCCGGCACGCCGTCCATGGGTGGCCGACTGGATCAGCACGAAGACGTTGTCGGGCCCCGGCGTGTAGCCCAAGAGCAGGGCCAGAGTGAAGAAGGTCAACGCGGTTTGGAGGGTCAGCATGAAAGGCTCAGGGCACAAAGGTCGGCGATTATCTCCGGCAGACTAAGGCGCCACTTTTGGAATGATGATCTCGAACTGCGCGCCCGCACCCGGCTCGCTGCTGACGGTGATGCTGCCGCCCAGCACCGAGCTGACGATGTTGTAGCTGATGTGCAACCCCAAGCCACTGCCGCCCTGCCCTAATTTGGTGGTGAAGAAGGGTTCGAACACATGCGGCAGATTGGCGGCGCTGATGCCGCGCCCGTTGTCGCTGAAATTGATCTTGATCTGCGCATCGCCCAATGCACTGGCCCGCAGCGTCAGCAAGCCTTCGCGCCGCCCCTCCAGGCCGTGGATCAGCGCGTTCAACACCAAATTGCTCAGCACCTGGCCGAGCGGGCCGGGGAAGCTATCAAGCGCCAAGCCCGGCGCAACGTCAAGGCGCAACTCATGGCCCTCGCGGCGCAAGCGGCTACCCAGCGTCTGCGCAATCTCACTGCACAGCTGGTGCAACTCGAAGGGGCGGCGCTGCTCCGAGGTCTGGTCGACCGCCAATTGCTTGAAACTTGTCACCAGGCCGGCGGCGCTTTGCAGACTGCGCACCAGCAACTCACTCGATTCCTGATTGGCCTGGCAATACTGGTCCAACTCCGAGCGCCTGATGCCGCCCTGACTCAGGTGTTGCGAAAACTCGCGGCCGCGGTCCAGCAAGGTGCTGGCCATCAACAAGCTATTGCCAATGGGTGTGTTCAGCTCATGCGCAACGCCCGCCACCAAGGCCCCCAGCGCGGCCATTTTTTCCTGCTCAACCAACTGAGTCTGAGTCAGTTGCAATTGACGGTAAGCATCGGCATTGTCCAGCGCTACCGCCGCGTAGGCACCCAAGGTGCTCAGAATCGCCAGATCATTGGCCGTGAAGCCGTGGCTGCGCTCGCTCAGCATAAAGAGCAGGCCGACCACCTTGCCCTTGAGCAGCATCGGCGCATAGATGCCCGAATGCACCGCCGCCGGATCGGCGCCCGTTTGCAGCTGGATCCGGCTGGCGCCTTCCTGGTTGTTGAGCACGCGGCTATCGCGCTCAATCTGATCCACCAGCAATTCCTTGCCTTGCAGCACCGCTTGCACCGCTGGCATCTCCACCTCAGCCAGACTGCGTATATAGGGCTTGCAGGCCTCGCCGCTATGCATGACAAAGTCGAAGGCCAAGTTACGCGTTTTCCAATTGACCAGGCCAAGCCCGAACACCGAGGCCTCGATCAACTCATCCACCTGCTGATAGAGCGTGCGCTGAATCGAGCCCACATCCAGGGACGCGGTGAGCTGGCGGCCAATTTCGCTCAACAAGGTGATGTCGTGACGGGCCCTTTCGGCCGCTTCCCGGGACTGAAGGGCTAAGGCGGTCTGGGTCAGGGCGATTTGCTTTTCCTGGGCCAGCTGAAGGGTCTGCTGCTGCAGCTCTTGCGTGCGGGCCACGACCTCCTGCTCCAGCTGCGTGCGCGCCCGGTACAGGCCGCGCACACGCATGCGATAAGCCGTCCCCAGTGTCAGCAGGACCAGCAGCAGCAACCCACTGTTCCACCACCAAGTGCGCCAAAACGGCGGCAGCACCTGGACCTCCAGCAACTGCCTGGCTTCGCCCCAAACGCCGTCCGGGTTGGCCGCCTTGGCCATCAAGCGATAGCGCCCAGCGTCCAAGTTCGTATAGGTGGCCAGCCCTACATTGTCTTGGCCATAGATCCAGTCGCGGTCAAAACCTTCGAGCTTCCAGGCATGCTTGAGCAGCGGGCTCTTGTCGAAATGAAGCGCCGACAACTCGAAGCTGACCATGGCCTCGCGGGGGCTCAGCTGCACCTTGCTGGCCCGGTGCAGCGGCCCGGTAACGCCCAGATCGGCCAGACTCAAGGGCGGGCCGCTGGCACCATAAAGCCCCGCACTGGCCGGCGCCGGCGCTGCCTCGGGGGCCAGTGATTGATTGAAGACACGCAGATCGCTGAGCACGACCTGAGGCGCGTGGGCATTGTCACGCAAGGCCTCGGGCCGGAAGCGTTGCAAGCCCTTGCCGCCGAAGTAAAGCGTTCCGTCAACGGCGCGGGCGCTGGCGCCAAAGTTGAAACCGCCGCCGAAATGGCTGGCGCTGGGATAGAACCGCGCCCAGCCCTGCTCGGGCTGAAATTCGGTCAGCCCATGTTCACTGCCCATCCAAATACTGCCAAATTGCGCGTCTTGAATCGACTCGAAGGCGCCGCTGGGCATGCCCGGCACGTCCGCGAAGGATTTCAGCTGCCAGCTCTCGGCGCCCGGCGTGCGCGACTTGGGCAGCAGCTCAAACAGACCCAGCTCGCTGATCAACCAGATGCGTCCGCCCGCGTCCTGGCGCAGCCCATAGACCTGCAGCGCCGCCGGATTGGGCAGGTCGGCATTGCCCTGCACCGGACGCAAAAACGTCTCGGTGAGCGGGTCCCATAGATGCAGGCCGCCCTTGGTGCCTATCCAAAGCCGCCCATCGCGGTCTTGCATCAAGGCATCAACGATGGCGTGATTCAATGCTCCGGCCCGGCCTGCATCGGCCTGAAAACTCTGCACTTGGCCCTTGGCATTGATGCGATAAAGCCCGTTGGAGCTGCCCGCCCAGACCTCGCCGTTCGCCAGCTTCAACAGCGAGCTGATCGAGGCACCCGCCGACGTACTCTGATGCAACTCGACCGTGCGGCTGCGCTGAGTTTTGGGATCAAACAGCTGCAAACCGCGCTCACCACCGACCCATAGTCGCCCATCCGGCTCGCGCAACAAGGCCTTGATATGCGTTAACGGCATCGCCTCGGGCGCAATGCGCTGAGTCGCCCCGCTGGGCAGATGCAAGCGATTGAGCCCGCCGCCATAGGTGCCCACCCACAGATGCTCGGCGCCGTCAAAGGCGGTCGCCATCACCACATCGTTGGACAAGCTCAAGGGGTCACCGGGCAGGCTCAGATACGCCGCAAACCGCCGCCCGCCAAAGTCCGCCAAGCTGACCCCGGACATGAGCGTGCCGACCCACAAAATGCCGCTGCGGTCTTGCATCAGCGCGCCGACCGAGTCCGCAGCCAAGCTGCTTTCCACCGCCGGGAGGTGCTGAAAGCTCTCGAGCTGCGCCGTCCCCTCGCGCCAACGATGCAGGGCAGGCCGGCTGCCCTGGCCGACCCACATCGCGCGGTCCCGGTCCAGCAGCAAAGCAAAGACGCGTTCACGGGGCAGCTGCAATTTCTGCGCCAAGTCATCGGGACGTGGCGATGTGCCGTCGCCCGGAACGCGCCAAGTCTGCAGCCCCCCGGCCATGCCTACCCATAAACGAGCCTCACCATCCAGCGCCAAGCGGTTGACCATCAGGTCCTCCGGCCTGTAGGAAGAAGCCGACAGCCCGTCCAAGGTGCTGAATTGGCGGAGCACCTGGCCGCTTGAATCCAGGTGCAACACTTGATGGCCACGGCTCAGCCAGACGCCGCCCTGGCCATCGGCCAGCAAGGCGCGGGCCGCTGTCTTATCGGGTGATTTGTCCGGTGATTGGCCCACCGATCCGGCCTGCCAGGGCACAAAACGCCGGCTCGCCTTGTCGAACAAGAGCAGGCCGCCCGTGCTGGCCACCCACAGGCGCCCGGGCGCAGCGGGCGCCAAGGCCAGGATGCGACGTTCCGCCAAGCCCATGCCCTCGGGCATGGGCTGGCGCTGAATCTTCTCGCTCGCCAGATCCATGCGGTCCAAACCGGCGCGGGTGCCGATCCAGAGCTGCCCCTGTTCGTCCTCCAGCAAGGCGTCGATCAAGGAATGGCTGAGCGTGGCGGGCTGATCCTGGCGCGCATAAAAAGCCTTGATGCGCCGCCCGTCATAGCGCGCCAAGCCCGCCGTGGTGCCCAGCCAGACCAGGCCCTGGCTGTCTTGCACCATGCTGAGAACGGCGCCGCCGGGCAGGCCGTCGTCCACCCCCAGTTGCGAAAAGCGCAGACTGTGCAGCGAGTTGGCCGAGGCCGGCGGCATGACACCCAAACCGAGCAGTGCAAGCCCGCAAACTAGCTTACACAGCATGCGCAGCGGCGGCCGTAGCCCCAATCGTTTCAACATTCGCTCAAATAGAGCCAAAGTCCGCCTCCCAGATTGTTTTCACAAGCATAAACCCAGGTTCGCCGGGATGCAGTTCGGGGCTCTACCGATACCTTGTCAATCAGGGCCACGCAGTGACACCTGTCGACTCTCGCTGAAAGCTGAAATCACAGCCCCGACAGATCAATTAGTTACGAGGCCGTTCGTCACGGACTTCTGAACCGGCACCTCATTTAATTCTGAACTCTCGGCAAAACGGTTCTTTCAATTCAGAACTCGCAGCCTCAAAAAGACAAAGACCGCTGTGCAGCGACAGCGTGACTTCGGCCCCTCGAATTCCCACAGAGCAACACCTTCAAATCTATAGACAAGTCGACACGAAGCCATATACTGTACATGCATACAGCACTATCGGAGTCTGCGCTCATGATGTTGAACCTTGGAGATCCCGCCAGCATCGTCGCTTGGTGGAAAGTCCTGCCCGAACGGCATGGCCCCCAGCTCGAAGCCTTCGAGCGGCTGCGTCCCCAGTTCGCGCAGCCAATCCGGACAGCCTGGCGAATCATCAAAGCTGATCCAAAGCTCCAATCGATGTTTGAAAAAAGCAAAACCGTTGCGAATGAGATCATGGCGACAGCCTCTACAGGGAACTACAAAGACGACTCGGCCGATGGGCTGCTTGCGGCTTGAACAAAGTTTTGCTTGGCGGTTCGGGATCTTCACTGGGAGGTCATGCAATGAAACAAGTTGAGTTCTGGTATTGGCTGATGCGCAACCCTGTCACAGGTGAGATTGCCCAATCAAGCTGTCGCCTAACTGAGGCCGAAGCACTGAAGCGCGATCCCGATGCGTACCCGATCGAGGGAACGTGCCAGGTGCGTGTTCTTCCCAAACATCCTGACGAATGGCTACCCAAGATGGCCCTTGCGGCCCCTTCTTCATACACCTAAGCTTGCTCGGGGCAGGGCCAAGGGCTCGCCAGTGTGCTCGCCGGCCACACTCGTGCTGCAGAACGAGGGGGGATCTCCCTGCACTTCCTAGCTCATCCAGAGAGCTAGTCTGTTGGCGCCGACGCCGACGCCGAATTAAGCCACTTTGGGCACCACTGCCGACATGCCTTTGAGCCATACGGATTGACTGATAGCCCGCATAGGAAGTGACGTCTTGGTCACCAGAGACCGCGCACTCAAATGTCGGCACGGTGGCTCAATTCCGGACCGGCGCCAACAGTCCAATGGCTACCGCCAGGGGTCACGAGTCCGCGATCGAACAGGACTCGAAGTACTCCTCCTGGTGTCATGGAGGAGTCGCCAATGCCGCCATTTGCGTTGACGAAAACCGCCCTGCTTTGCTGCGCTGCGCTGCGCTGCGCTGCGACATATCCTCTTGTGGAGAGATGTGACCAACGCAGGCTTGCGATCTATAGCGCTATCGTCGCCGATGACTACTTCGTGCCCATCACCGACATTCGTTTCCAACCTGCATCAAGCAGCTCGAGACCCCAAAGCTGCCATTCCCCTTGCCCAGTGCATTGATCGATTGCTGTCGTTCAACGTTGAAGCTGAGGGGCCGGAGCCAGTTGGCCGCGCGAAGCTGAAAACACACAGTCAGCGTAGCGCGGCAATCTGGCGGAGGTCCACTCGATCGACCGGTTGGGCATTTGAACCATTCGCCCCAGCTCTTGCCAGCGCGATCATCTCCGGTGTGCACTTTCCGTACAGCGCGAAGTCGCGTCTTCGGTAATAAGCCCAATACTGATCTCCATACGAAAAGTGCCACCATTCGTGTTCGTAGGGCACGAAGTCTTCGCGCACCATCAGTTGGGTAAGAAGTGCCCGATTGCGCTTTGCGGTGTCTGAGAGTGACATGCAATTTGGAGTACACAGTTCCGGGGCAACCACGGACCAGTCTTTGATCTCCATCCCGTAGTCGAGCACCTTTCCATCTCCGTCAACGACTTCAACGTCAACTGCGCCGCCGGTGGAATGAGGAGGGGTATTCATCGTTCCGTCCCAACGAACGACGGGTGACACAAGTATGGTCGCCTCGTCATGCACAGCTTCAGGTAACAGATGCGGATATCTCGCTCTGACGCGCTGCTTTTCCTGTTCAAAGAGCATGCTCTGAACGCCGTGACTGCGTAGTCCTTCATAAAGGCGCAGACGATATGGGGCCGGCAACGAGTCTTGCAACCGCAAGAGCTTTCTGTAAACCTCACGACGCACGAGACAGTAATCCGGCTCGGTTTCGGGACACTCCGGTGGTGGGCCAAAGTTTATTCCCCCGACCACGCGAATGTCGACGAGGTCGTCACCACATTCACAAATTGGGACGTCTTTTGGTTTCATTGATATCGGAACCCTTGGAGGTGACTCAACCTTAGGCGACCATGCTCCATTTTGCAGAATGCAAATTCCGCCGTCGCGCCCGTTCCACTGCCGAATGAGAGGCTTCTAAAGCTGCATTCGGCGTCTCGAAACTGCTGCCACTTGGCTTGCGACGATGCAAAGGCCGGTGCTAGTCGAACCACTGGTTCATCAGCGTCCCGCCCGCGCAAAACGGCGGCAATTCGACTGACCTGAGCAGAAATGACTTTGTCCAATGCCTCGACCTCTCTGCCCAAGCACAAATTCTTCTCAATGGTATTCGCTGCGTCCATACATGGCATGGGCTCAACGCCCTGCGCGTATGCAGAGGAAATTTGAAGGGCGACGCCAAACGCGAGAAGCGACTTCATGCAGGCCTAACGTCGAAGTTGAGCCGTGAGCGGCGGCTGGGCGCGGAAGGCCCAGAATGAAATGGGGGCCTGTAGTGACCAGCTGTTGCGAGTCGGCTCGAACGCAGGGTTAGGCCTCACGGCGCGCGACTCGGGACTAGCACTGCGTTTTTCGCCAAGGAGTCTAGCTATAAATGTTGCCATAGTCGTGGGTGTATTCACCCGTCTCGAAGTGGCCAATCCGCTGCGTCCAGCACTTACCAGGCCACAGATAATCGACTCGGAGCTCGGCGGGACGGTAAACCGCGCTGTACACAGTCGATGATTTCTGATTACGGCGATAGAGCGGAGGCCGCAGGAAGCTTGCGGTCAGATTCTCGAGCGTCATCTCAGGGTCTTCAAGCGCTAGTAGTGCGGTTTGCTGCCGCAGGACCGTTTCTGTCGTATCTGCTGTTCCTATCGGCGCATGGTGTTCTTGATGGTTTGTACAGACCGCGACCTTTGAGACCGCCGGGATTCGGTCGGGACCAAGGAACAGCGTGGCGTATTCACCCGACGCATCAAGTAGCGTTACGTTCTGCGAGAGTGCTATCGGTATGCGACAAAGGGCTTCGATGCCTTCGGCCACAGAACTGCAGGTTTCGAGCACGTAGCGCAGTATCAGAATGATTGAGAAGCCAAGGCCCTGAGCGCGGCTGCCACCAAAGGTTGCGCTTGCAACAAGACCTGCGGCATTCATGCCATCAAGGCAACCGCCCCACGGCCTTTGAGCCTTGGAGACTACCTCGCGGCCGAACCAGGAAGTCGACTCGAAGTGGCCCGAGACGGTCTGGATTGGGAAGTCATAGTTTCGGACCAGAGCTGGACCTTCACTCCCAAGCCATACGGCCTGTGTGCAACCGAGCCGCAAGGGTGGCGGCCGATAGTGGCTGAGAATTTGGTGCGCCAATTCATCATCGCCGACCAGGTTGCAAACATGATCGTAGGAGGTAAGTAGCTCGGGCATGTGCTTGCGCAAGGCTCCCCTGCACTCAATCGAACTCGATGGCGATGTTCGGCCGTCTCCTAGGTACCAGCGCTCGGCCTCCTCGCGGCCGGATTGGAATCGCGTCAGCCAGGGTTGCCCCGGCTGGTCTTCGCGGAGTGCGAGAAAGCGCTTCTGCATGAAGGGAATCCAATGTGAAAAGGCTTGCCACCGACCGCACAAGTGTTGTTTGAGGCCTAACGTCAAAGCTGAGCTGCGAGCAGCGGATGGGCACGAAAGGCCCAGAATGAAATGGGGGCCTGAAGTGGCCAGCCGTCGCGAGTCGGCTCGAACGCCAGGTTAGGCATCTGGCGCCTTCCTTGCAGCCCGAGCTACTGCTTTGCTTGCTTTTAGCGTGGCCTCTGCTTCTTCCTGAGTTGGGAGGGTTTTGTCCTCAATTAGAGTGTGCCAGGCGCCGCAGTTGGGGTCTGGGCAACCACATGATGTGACACGGACTGGATGCCGCGTACCACTGCGCTTCTGTATTGCGTTGGTGCGTTCCTCGCTCTTGATCGTGTCGACGATCGCGCCGGGTCGAAGGAATTTTCCGCTCATTGGTGATCTTCCTACTGATGCCTAACGTTCGAGCTGAGGGGCCGCAGCCAGCTGGCCGCGCGGAGCTGAAAATATACAGGCAGCGTAGCGCGGCCAGCTGGCGGAGGTCCACTCGAGCGACCGGTTAGACCGCATGCTATTTGAGGCGCTGCGTATCGAAGGCAACTACATCTCCTTCCTTGGCTCCCTCGCGCCAAGTCACCGCAAGCAGTGGCTTTGCATCACCCCGAACAATCTTCTCCACAAGTGCTTTCACGTCAGCAAAGGCGGGCTCACCATTGAACATGGCGTACCACGAAATGATGCCTTGTCTTTCCTCTGAGACGTGAAACACAAAACCAGCACCTCCGAGAACGCCTGCCGTGCCGCTATAGAGAACTTGGATTTCGCTAGCGCCGTCAGGGCGGGATACAGAGAACTCATACAAGAGCGTGCTGAGCCCTTTCTCCCAGGGGCTATACCCCGCGGACACTGCCACATCCCCGACTAAAAAGGTTTCGACTATGCAGTGTGAGGATGGGGTGGAGTGCTTCAGATGGAAGTTCTTCTCTCCTTGAGATTCAAGTTCCTTGGCAACGATAAAGAGCGTTGAGGACTCGAAACGTTCGCTAGCCTTTGCCTTCTCTGGCGGCGCATCTGTGCAACCACCCCCACCAGGCGCAGCATTCACGGCCGTTCCCATCAAGCAACTGAGAACCACCGAGATTCCGAAGATGCGAAACGCCCGTTCGTACAAATTCATGAGTGCCCTATTCGATGAAGTCAACGGTCGTGTCACGTGCGGTCTAACGTTCGAGCTGAGGGGCCGCAGCCAGCTGGCCGCGCGGAGCTGAAAATACACAGGCAGCGTAGCGCGGCCAGCTGGCGGAGGTCCACTCGAGCGACCAGTTAGAGCGCATTTTCTGCATCGACTCGATGATACGTGGCATGTGACTCGACCCACTTGCCCTGTTCTCGATGCTGCCAGGATCTTGACTCTGGAACAAACGGGCATAGCTCAACATGGACTGTTTCTGTTTCCTTCCACATGGCCCCCTTGTAACGCAGCTCGAGAACAAGTACCTCGCCGATGACCTCGTCAACAGTGATGGGCCTATCCAGCTGGACGACCGCCGCAGGTATCGCGTTCTGCCCTGGTATGAACGCGACAAGCGTACCGAAGTAGCTTTGGCCATTCGGCAACCAGCGCGGCTCGTAGTCGTAGCCCCCGCTAAGACGCAGGCGATCACCGACGGAAAGTGCTTGGGGCATCGATGCGCTCTAACGTTCGAGCTGAGGGGCCGCAGCCAGCTGGCCGCGCGAAGCTGAAAATATACAGTCAGCGTAGCGCGGCCAGCTGGCGGAGGTCCACTCGAGCGATAGGTTAGGCCTCATTCGGATTGTTTAGCAAGGAAGGCTGAGGTAATGACGGAATAGCCCTTGGGGGAAAGGCTCGACGGAGGATCTGCTCGCACGGCCTGCATGTCAATTTGACCGTCTGCGGTCTTGCGAACAGCGCGTAGTTTGCATGGAACTAGCGTGAAGAGAACGAGCGCAGCGCCAACCTTGGTTGCTTGCTCGCGAGCCTCGCGGCCGACACCTTGGCCACCACGCCCAACGAACTGCGCCGAGCCAATTTGGAGGAAGCCGAGGCCAGTGTATTTGGCAACTTCGGCTTGCAGATCTGCGCACATAAGAACCTGTACGGCGGCCAAAGGTGTAGCCGCCAGCGCCAACGCCACCTCCGCAGCGGTAGCCATTGACTTGTAGTTCTCTGCAAAGTGCGTATGAGCTTCGATCTTCATGCTTTCAAACTCAACCGGCTCTTGTGTACTCCGGCAATGACGCCGACGTGTGGAGTGGTGTTACTGAGGCCTAACGTCGAAGTTGAGCCGCGAGCGACGGCTGGGCGCGGAAGGCCCAGAATGAAATGGGGGCCTGAAGAGACCAGCCGTTGCGAGTCGGCTCGAACGACCGGTTAGAGCGCATTTCTTCCAACCTCTGAATTCATAACATTTACCTACCGTTTTGCGCCAAGTACAACCGCAGCCCAAAGCGCAAAAAGCAAAAGGGGAAATGCTACACAAAGCGCGACTTCCAATTTTGCTTTGCCGCGCAGCATATTCTTGCGCCATAGGTAGCCGACATACGCCACGAGCGAAGGAGTGCCAACGAATACAGCGAACAGCATACCAAGGCTGGCAATACCAGACCAGGTGCCGGTGGCCCAGTGCACTAGTGCGGCCAGCAATGCACCGTAGGAGGCAGCGATTACCGGCCAGACAACTTTTCGCGTGGTCAGCATTTGCGCTCTAACGTTCGAGCTGAGGGGCCGGAGCCAGCTGGCCGCGCGGAGCTGAAAATACACAGGCAGCGTAGCGCGGCCAGCTGGCGGAGGTCCACTCGAGCGACGGGTTAGACCTCACCGCGCACCCCCTAATGCACGAGGGCTACAAAGGTCGTGGTAGCTCGGTTGTGCTTGGTTGGGTGACGTGACTGCCTCCAGAACAGCCTGGCGGGACCAGTCCGTTGAACTGTCCGCGACGGCAAACCACGCCGTCGGTGAAAGTTTGGTGCAGAACGTGTTGCCAGCACGGCCTTGGCGCTTCGAGTTGACTCCGAATTGGCGAAGCATGGCTTGCTCATACTCGTGGTCGTACTGCCAGGAGGAGTAGACCAGCTTCGAGCTTTTGTTATTTGAGTCAATTCTGAACACGACATAGGCCGTGCCATCTTGCTTGCCGGTCAGGCGGGCCGCCAGTGGCCCACTCAACTCGTAGTGCCGAAACTCTCTCGAGTCGGGTCCGCCTGGCAAGAGGTGTTTTGCGCCAGCCTTCTGAAGGAGCTCCTCGAAAGATTGACCAATGCGGACCGGGAGCGCTTGATCTGCGGCAGCCGCTGTGTAGGCAGCTGCTATCGCTGTGATGATCCATATCCTCAGGTTCATGTGAGGTCTAACGTTCGAGCTGAGGGGCCGCAGCTAGCTGGCCGCGCGGAGCTGAAAATATACAGGCAGCGCAGCGCGGCCAGCTGGCGGAGGTCCACTCGAGCGACCGGTTAGGCATTTCGAGCCCGAGCAAACTCGAAGCAGCCTTCGCAAACCCATCGAAATTTTGCGTGATTTTCTGATTCGTCATTCCACTCACCGGCCTGAATCGCACATTTCTCGCACTCTTCACACCAGCCCTGTGCCCACGGATCATCGGGAGTTGGAGGATCTGCTGGCGTGAAGAAGCCTAGACCAGATCCGTGTTGAAGATGCTGACAAATGAAGGCAGGCTTCCTGCGTCCATGAATGGGGCAATCCATGAAGCTTTCGGGCGTCAAAGGATTCGCCATGAATCAAATGCCTAACGTCGAAGTTGAGCCGCGAGCGGCGGCTGGGCACGGAAGGCCCAGAATGAAATGGGGGCCTGTAGTGACCAGCCGTTGCGAGTCGGCTCGAACGCCAGGTTAGCCCGCATTCAGCGGCTCCTCGGTAAAGCTACTGAGGTCGGCCTCACCATAAAAGGCGTTTACAGAGATCGCAAACGGTGATGGCAAAGTGGTAACCAGCAAGATAGTTCCGTTGCCGTCGCGAACTTTGATACCACCCACGTAAGTACATGCAGCGAGCGCAGTTTGCGGTGCTTGGCCAGGCACGCCCTGGCACTGCATCATTGGGGAAGATCCAAGCGCACCTTCGCACCCAATGCCAGGGTCCAACCAGTCCTGAGTGCGGAGCAGATATACCTCGATAGGCGGCGCAAGTTGGAAATCTCGGACTTCCGAAGCAGAGAAGTGGGCTACAGAGGCTGCGGTGATTGGAAAGACTTCAAACCTGGGTTGCAGCATCTCCTCGTCAGCGTGGATAGAAATCACTTCACCGGTTGCAAGGGCTATCTGAAGGCCGCCGTATATTTCTGTGGTGCCGGTGGCGCGTGCGCTGACGCCAATGCGAACTACGCCACCCTTGATCGCCGAAAGGGTGGCGGATACAGCGGCTGGTAGATCAAGCTCGTAGGTGTGCATTTGCGGGCTAACGTCGAAGTTGAGCCGCGAGCGGCGGCTGGGCACGGAAGGCCCAGAATGAAATGGGGGCCTGAAGTGACCAGCCGTTGCGAGTCGGCTCGAACTACAGGTTAGAGGGCACTTCCGACCTCCCGCATGAACTTGGATACGACCACGGACGCATCTTTCGGTCTTGCCTGAAGTAAGCAGTGCGGCGCCTCGATTTGTACCACTTCTACCGACGGCAGTAGCACCTTGATGTGCGCAGCCGCGCTCTTGGGTACAAGGCGATCCTGCATGGCACGCAAGTAAATGCAGGGCATCCGAACCCGAGCCAATGCCGCAGACACATCTACTGCCAGGACAGCGCGCACCCGCGCTCGCAAGACTTCGGATGAAACTTGCCCAACTGCCCCGGCAACTGCGCGCCGCAGCGTTGGACTACTGAACCTCCCGAGTAACATTTGACTGAGCGCAACTGACGGCATGCTCCGGAATGGAACAAGAGGAAGCAAGGCAGAGGCGCCGGACAAGCTCGGACGCGGATTACGAGCAAAGGTGCAGCAGAGAACCAATCCCTTCAGCGAAGGCGGAGATTCCGCCGCGAGCGCAATGGCAATAGGTCCAGAGAACGACTCACCCAGAAGTACATAGGGCTCGTTAACCGGGAGCAGCTTACGAACAAAGTCCTGAAGCTCCTCGTACCCGAGCGCAACGTCTCTCGGATAGCGAACCACTTGGACTTTGACCTGCCCGTGGAAAGCCTCGACCAACGGATCGAATAGGTCACCGGTTCCGTCCAACCCGGGAAGTAGAACCAGTGTCAGCATTGCCCTCTAACGTTGAAGCTGAGGGGCCGCAGCCAGCTGGCCGCGCGGAGCTGAAAATATACAGGCAGCATAGCGCGGCCAGCTGGCGGAGGTCCACTCGAGCGACCGGTTATGCCTCACTGGCGCCGCCCCGTGGTTTCCGGTTTTGATTAGAAGACTTCGTTCCCTACCACCGCCCACGCGAACTGGATAGCGCGGCTTGCCTGATAAGGATTGTTCTGAGAACCCGACGCCGAACAAACCCTCTGTATTCCTGCCGTGAAGGCAGCGTTTGCGCCTGAGCCTTCCGCCTCTAAATGCGCTTCCATGGATTTGTGCGTAATCTTGAAGATTGGGACACCGTACCCATACGACATGTAGAACTGCGGATTCTCCTTGGGGCCGGCATAGGCCTCTGTGAAGACGCTCATGCACGCTGCGCGGAGCGCGTTGCTTCGACGACGAGCCCATACTATGAATCCGGCTGCTGACGCGATCAGGAGAAGTCCGACGATTAACAGTGGCTGCATAAAATTGGCGCGGTAGGCAAGAGCTCCGGTTTTCGTGAGGCATAACGTCGAAGTTGAGCCGCGAGCGGCGGCTGGGCACGGAAGGCCCAGAATGGAATGGGGGCCTGTAGAGGCCAGCCGTTGCAAGTCGGCTCGAACGAATGGTTAGGTTGCACCGCATGACAGCAGAACATTTCTTTGCTTCAGATGCTCGGTGACAGTGCCCTTCGGGGCGTGAATGCGGTATTCGTAACTCATGCCTCTGGCTGCCTTGTAGCTCTCAGCAGCCTGATTGACCGTTCCACACGCCTCGTTGTTCTTCTTGAGGCGCGCTTGAGCCTCTAGCAGCAGCAACAAAACTTGGGTTCTCTCTGCTGGTGATGCCGCGACTGCTTGTGACGAGAGGCCCTTCTGCAAATTTGATTCTGCTTTTGCATTGAATTCGTTGATGCGGGCGGGTAGGCCCTCCGAGCCACCAAGCTCAGCAACTCGCGAGGAGAAGATGCGAGATTGCTGAAATGTTGGTGACGCAATGAACTCACCGTATTCAAGCTGCACAACTGCTAGGTGAACGAATTGATCAGTTGAGGCCAAGCCTTCCATCGACTCCCGCAAGAGGCGCTCTGCTGGAACCGGCCTGCCATCCTTGAACAGTTCAACCGCCTGCCAATATTTCTTCCAGGGGTCGCTGGTTTCAGGCACGAGAGCGGCTGAACAACCGGCCAAGACCGCGACAAAGACGAGTACGGCATATATGCGCTTAAGCATTTTCTTTTCCTGCAACCTAACGTTCGAGCTGAGGGGCCGCAGCCAGTTGGCCGCGCGGAGCTGAAAATATACAGGCAGCGTAGCGCGGCCAGCTGGCGGAGGTCCGCTCGAGCGACTGGTTAGCCGGCTCGAATACGTGACGCTCGCCGTCAATCAGAATGAAATCCGGTATGCCGGCTTTGAATAGAACAACGTTTCCGTGCTCAGCGCGAACGGGGAATAGCAATACTGTGGCACTGGCGATGCTAGGCGGCTCGGAAAATGAGAACCCACTAAATCGCCCCAAATATTTTCCTGCTTCGGAAAATATGAGCAACCGATTTGTAGCGCGGCCGGCAGGACCCCATACGGTGGAAAGGAAGCCGATTTGCAAATGTGAACTGTCTTCCGTTGAGATGGTTCCGACGCGTGTGAATTGTTCTTTTGAGAATCCATCTTCCCAAGATCCTGCGGCAGCAGCGCGAGCCTCTCGATAAAGTAGCTCGGCTTTGGCTCCACCAGTAACCATTCGCTCGCCGACTATGCCCGCATGCGTGCCTCGGGCAAAGAGCAGCAGAAGAAGCGCGGCAATCATTGTGGCGAATGCTTGCATTGGAGACGGCTAACGTCAAAGCTGAGCTGCGAGCAGCGGATGGGCACGGAAGGCCAAGAATGAAATGGGGGCCTGGAGTGACAAGCCGTTGCGAGTCAGCTCGAGCGCAGGGTTGGGCGTCATCGCGGCGTGGCTATGAATTTGACTTGGCAGGTGTACCCGCCACGTTCGGACTCCAGGTTCTCGGAGACGAATATGTGATATCGACCGGAAGTGGTGAACACAAGTTCGTCCATCCTGGATTCTCCCGTCCAAGGAGTCGCGCTGAGCAAGGAAGGGATTTGAGCCGACTTAGCCCGGCCAAACTCTGCTGTTGTCATGAGTTGATACACATCTCCTGGCGGCGAACCGACAACAAGCATATATGTGGTTCGATCTGACTCGCGTCCGATCGAGAGTTCCTGTCCGTGGCCAGGGCCGAGCGAAAGACGAAGGGTTTCCCCCGCATGAAGCGTCTGAGGTGAACACGAAAGAACCCGAGGGTCGTGCTTCCAGCGCTCCAGCGCAACAGCCATCGGCACCGTTGCAAGGAACGTGATCGCCAATGACCATCGGAGCTTTTTCATGACGCCCAACGTTCGAGCTGAGGGGCCGCAGCCAGATGGCCGCGCGGAGCTGAAAATATACAGGCAGCGTAGCGCGGCCAGCTGGCGGAGGTCCACTCGAGCGACCGGTTAGGCCGCATTTTTCACTATCCGCATTGCCTTCGTTTCGCTGATCATTTCCCCGCGCGGCCACTGCAAATATGGAGCAAGAGTGACTTGATCGACCGGACTGAGTGCTTGACGCAATGCTGGCGCAACAGCTCGCGCCTGAGGCCATGGCGCCTGCTCAGCAATTGCGGCATAGAACTGCATAAGCTTCGGAATGTTCTCGATCGCGGGACTAGCTTCCAGTGGCGCCAAATTGCACACAAACGAGAACTGAAAGGAATTTCCTCGCTGGATCCAGCGATCTCGCTGCCAGGCATGTTCTGGGTCTTCGAAAAGCATGAGATTCATGATGTCGACGCCCTTTGCCTCTGGTCCGCGAAGTTGCTCGCGAATGGGCTTCAGGCGACGAGAGAACCATTCCGCAAACCCCCAGTGCGAACCGGTCAAGCGAAGTTCTCGCGCCTCACCGATTGGGTGGTAGTAAATACGAACGGTCGCAATGGTCATGTGCGGCCTAACGTCGAAGTTGAGCCGCGAGCGGCGGCTGGGCGCGGAAGGCCCAGAATGAAATGAGGGCCTGTAGAGACCAGCCGTTGCGAGTCGGCTCGAACGCCAGGTTAGGCCGCATTTTTCTGAATCGAGCCATTTGGTGGATTGAGACTTTTCATTGCTTACTGCATTGGCAGTTGTGGATTGCGCCGACGGAGCAAGCTGATTGCCCACGTACCGGCAACTAGAGCTGCGAACCAGATCGCCAAGTTCGCTGCCATTGCCTTGGGCAACAGCGTGTCGACACTCAGCAGAACACCAAGAAGATCTACAGACCCAGCAGGAGAAACTCCGGGCCCGTCAACGATGAACGGAACTGGCCAGCCGCCGGTGAGAAATGAACACTCATTTTCACAGCCGACCATACCAAGTTCAGTAGCGCTGACTCGCCCTGGAACAATCGTTGAAACGAGTGTCGCAACAGTCGCGACCGCGAAGAGAAGGAACATCTTGCGGAATCGGAGCATCTTGGATTCCTTGCGGCCTAACGTTCGAGCTGAGGGGCCGCAGCCAGCTGGCCGCGCGGAGCTGAAAATACAGCGCAAGCATAGCGCGGCCAGCTGGCGGAGGTCCACTCGAGCGACCGGTTATGCAGAGCCAAGATCGAAGGCACTTCGGTGGAGGTGGCCGACAGCATACCGAAGCTGTACCCTTGCCGCGCTCGGCCGAGGCGACTGGCTGCTACTTGGCCATGCGGCCGGTTGCGAACCGAGGAAGGTAAACGGCCAGTAGAGTCTGAACCGGCAAGATCACGGTGGCCGGAGCCTGAAACCGCTGGCGCTAGCCCTGGTGCAGCTGCCGGCGAGGCGAGTTGACCCAGCAACTGGCCGCGAGCGAGCGACCAGAAAAGAACCTTCGAGCTTTGCTTAGCCTGCTGCATAACGTTCGAGCTGAGGGGCCGCAGCCAGCTGGCCGCGCGGAGCTGAAAATATACAGGCAGCGTAGCGCGGCCAGCTGGCGGAGGTCCACTCGAGCGCAGGGTTAGGCTTCACTTTGCATACGCAGAGACAGCTTTCGACCAGTCCTCGGCGAGTGCGTAGCCACGAGCGATAGTCTCTGGGCCCGACACAAGGGACGTCACTACTAACCTGAGAATATCGTTGCCGTGAGACACATATGTCTCCATGATGAGCAGCGGGTATTTATCCGACGAGGTGCTCCAAGGTACGAGGTCCGCAAAGCCAATGTATGCGGCTTCATCAGTGAATACGCCAATTGGGGTGCGCTTCAGAACGAAGAGCGATGAAGGGATCGTACCGTGGGCTGGTGGCTCACCTGGCATCGCCTGCGCCATATCTCGTTCAGTGCGTAGTCTCGTCGATTGATCTCGGAACACTTCGCGCCGAAGTTGGCGGAAGTCGGCAAAGCGACGGCTATCGACTTTCACAGCAAGCGCCGATCCTTGAAAGACATACCTCTCAACTATGAAACAAGCCACCAAAGCTTCCGAAACTCCGGAGATGCTTGCAGCACTGCGGGAATCTTCTGCAGAGCACTGCCGAGATGCATTTAGATCTGGCTTCGGAAGTGAACTCACCTGCGCAGCGATCCCCGCAGAATATGCAGTGAAGAGCGTTGCGATAACAATTGCGGCAAGTGGACGCATGAGTAAACTCTGTGAAGCCTAACTTAGAGTTGAGCGGCCCTGCCGCCAGCGTGGGGTTCAGTGGGGCCAGGATATCCCGAGCTACGAAGGAGTACGCCTGACAATGGCGGTAGGGTCCGACTCGAACGTTTGGTTAGGCTGCACGTGGACGAACAACCATGTTGAAGGCTATTCATGGGCCGACGCCAACCGTTTTGCTATTTGTGCCACTCGTTTGCCGAGGTAACGAGCCGTGACGAGATCAATCTCAGATAACTGGCCATCAGCGCTTTGGGCGGTTACCCCCATTTGAGTGCCCAGCCTGTTGCGGCCGAGTGAATCGTAGCCACCAGGAATATCGAGGCCGCACCAAATCATGCCGTGTTGAGCTGCAAGCACTGAAAAGTAGATCAATGTATTGCACTGATCGCCATTCAGGTTTGAGCCGATCGTGAAACCAGCGGCAACCTTATCCGCCCACTTTCTGTCGCTCCAACGATCACCGGAAGCATCTGCGAAGGCTTTGAATTGCGCTGATGGCCCACCCATAAATGTAGGGCTGCCAAAAATGATTGCATCGGCCTGGTCCAATTTGGCCCAGATGGTTTCGTTTTGGAATCGACCAGAAATGATCTCTTCCCCTGTAATTCCATAGACCGAGGTAGAACCTACTTCGGATGCTCCTTCACCTATGGCCTCTGCCAATTTGGCAGTTGTCCCAGTTGCAGAGTGGTAGACGATGAATACTGATGTCATCAGGGTTGGCCCTTGGAAAAACGGAATTTCAGTATCTCCCGAGTGCAGCCTAACGTTCGAGCTGAGGGGCCGCAGCCAGATGGCCGCGCGGAGCTGAAAATATACAGGCAGCGTAGCGCGGCCAGCTGGCGGAGGTCCACTCGAGCGACCGGTTAGAGCGCATTCTCACCCCCAGCCGACCTTGTGAAAAGCCAATAAAACAATCCGGCCGCAGCTCCGGTGCCAAGGTAGTTGAGTGAGTCAAATGGCCCTGCGACCGCCCATCGAGGTGACGAGAATGGCTGAGCCAACAGATACCAAATGGGCGTTGCAACAATGAGCCCACAAAGCACGAAATGCCACAAACGCTTCAGTCCGGCTCGTTGACAGATCCAATGCAGAGGCGGCCCCGCAATCAAGGATGTAGCTATAGCTATCGGCACGGCTACCAGCCAGACGTACCCAACACCACACCATGTAGCCGTCCCGGAAAGCAGGCCAACGCCACAGGTGATTGTCGTAGCACTCATGGTTCCGAACGCGCCAGCGATTGCGGCAAGAAGAGCGATCCGGATTGCGCGCTTCGCAAGGCTCATATGCGCTCTAACGTCCGAGCTGAGGGGCCGCAGCCAGCTGGCCGCGCGGAGCTGAAAATATACAGGCAGCGTAGCGCGGCCAGCTGGCGGAGGTCCACTCGAGCGACCGGTTAGAGCGCTTTTGGTTGCAAGCAGAACACTGGGTAAAACTTTCTGCTCGCGGTCTGGCTGCGAAAGGGTTGAAATCACTCATGGTGCAGAAAGAACGTATCCCTCGAAGAACTTCGGCAATTGAGGTCGGATTCTGTTTGAAGCAGACGCGCCACCCTCGACGGATCAAAGGCCAAAGAGTCTTGTCCCTTCACGCCGATGATTCGATTGGGATACAAGATAAGCACGTTTGGAATCTGCGCTCCATTAGAAAGCTCAACCGTCACGTAGGCGGCATCCTGCTTGAATTCAACAAACGGGCCATCGCGCTCAACCAAATGAAGCGGCAGGTGCCACAAGCTTGGGGACGATGCCATGACGGTATTGGTGCGCTCTAACGTTCGAGCTGAGGGGCCGCAGCCAGCTGGCCGCGCGGAGCTGAAAATACAGAGCAAGCATAGCGCGGCCAGCTGGCGGAGGTCCACTCGAGCGACCGGTTATGCAGAGCCAAGATCGAAGGCACTGCGGTGGAGGTGGCCGACAGCACATCGAGGGCACACCCACGCTGCAAGTGGCTTTGGCGACTGGCTGCCGCTTTGCCATGCGGCCGGCTGCGAACCGAGGAAGGCAAACGGCCAGCAGAGCCTGAACAGGCAAGATCACGGTGGCCTGAGCCTGAGACCGCTGGCGCTCGGCCTGGTGCTGCTGGCGACGAGGCGAGTTGACCCGGCAACTGGCCGCGAGCGAGCGACCAAGAAAGAAGCTTCGAGCTTTGCTTAGCCTGCTGCATAACGTCTAAGTTGAGCTGCGAGCGGCGGCTGGGCACGGAGGGCCCAGAATGAAATGGGGGCCTGGAGTGACCAGCCGTTGCGAGTCGGCTCGAACGCAAGGTTAGGCATTGCGTTTGACTTCCAGTGAAACCGTTGCATGGCAGTGCGGGCAGTCTACTTGCTTGAAGCGCAATGCCCTCATAGGGAAAAACTGTTCTTTGCCGCTCTTCCAGTTTGGTCCAGTAGAGGACTCGACTGTGAAGCCAATACGCTTGTGGCAGTATGGGCATCTCAGAGGCAATCGGGCCAAAATTGCGCACACCCATAGCGAGAGGCAGGCACCCAGCCCTAATGCGATCTGCGGCCTAGATTCAGAAAAGACAAGCAGAAACAGCCAAACGACGAACGCCCAGCTCGCAAGAGCACTCAAAAGCGCCGCAAGCTGTGCAAGTCTAGGCCGCAACAATGTCTTCACGAATGCCTAACGTTGAAGGTAAGCGGCCGCCGAAGGCGGTCCGCTTGAGCGACCGGTTGTGCAGAGCCGACTCGAAGGCACTGCGGTGGAATTGGCCGAGAGCATACCGGAGCTGCCACACGCCGCACACGACAAGACAGAGGCGACAGGCTGTTTCGTTACCATGCGGCCGGCCGCGAACCGAGGAAAGCGAAAGACCAATGGACCTGAACCGGCAAGATCGCGACGGCCGGAAGCTGAAGCTGCAGGTGGCCAGCCCGAACCGCCAGAAAGATTCGCCCGTTGCCCAGCGCGATCTCCGCGACCGCGCGATCTGAAACCCAGCTTCGAGCTTTGCTTAGCCTGCGGCACAACTTGGATTTCTGGAGACAGCAGTGACGCGGAACTTGGCGCGCTGTCTCCTTAACTTGTCTGGTGTGAACTGGCTGGGAGCCGCTTGCAGCTTGGCTTTGTTTGACATATGCTGTACAAAACAACAGTATTAAATAACGAGCAAAAACCTCACCCAGATTTTGAGCTGCTTTTTTGCAGGATTGCTCAGTAGCAACCCATATCAGTGCAGCCTTGAGCATTGGAGACGCACATGCGTGATCCGTCTATCGCACCAATGGGGGACCTCGGGCGAAGGGCGCCGAGGCCGGCAGTTGCGCTGGCAAATTTGCCAGCGCTGAAATCTACACGTTTGCTGGATCAACTTCGCGAACGAATTCGATCCTTGCATTACAGCCGCAGTACCGAAGATGTCTATGTGTTCTGGGCGCGCGCCTTCATCCGCCATCACGGCTTGCGCCATCCGCGGGACCTCGACGGCGCAGACGTCGAGTCCTTCCTCACCTGGCTTGCAAGTGAGCGTCAGGTCGCGCCGGCCACCCACCGGCAAGCGCTGTCCGCGTTGCTGTTTCTCTACGTCAAGGTGTTGGGCGTGCAACTGCCGTGGATGTCCGAGATCGGCCGCCCGCACCCGCAGCGCCGACTGCCGGTGGTCATGTCGCGCGACGAGGTCGTCCAAGTCCTGCAGAGGCTCGAACCCAAGTTGAGACTCTTCGGGCAACTGTTGTATGGCACAGGCATGCGGATCACCGAGGGCTTGAGGTTGCGTGTCAAGGATGTTGACTTCTCGCACGGAGCGATCATTGTTCGCGAGGGCAAGGGCGCCAAAGATCGTGTCGTTATGCTGCCTGACTCGCTGGTGCCGAGTTTGCGCAATCAATTGGCGATTGCCCACGCAGTGTGGCGGCAGGACCAAGAGGAAGGGCGAGGCGGCGTCGAGTTGCCGGATGCGCTGGACCGGAAATATCCGCGCGCGGGTTCAAGCTGGTCGTGGTTCTGGGTGTTCCCTCAGGATCATCATTCGGTGGACCCACGCAGCGGGACTATTCGGCGCCATCACATCTATGACCAAACCTTTCAACGCGCCTTCAAGCGTGCGGCCAAGGCCACAGGCTTGACCAAACCGGTGTCGCCGCACACGCTGCGGCACTCGTTCGCGACACACCTACTCCAGTCAGGCTACGACATCCGAACGGTCCAGGAGTTGCTCGGCCACTCTGACGTGGCTACGACCATGATCTACACCCACGTACTGAAGGTTGGTGGCGGTGCGGTAAAGAGCCCTATCGATTCGATGCACTTTGATTGAAGGCATCGGGCGTCCTGAAAGCTGACGCTGGGCAATGGCAGTTTTCTGCCGAGGATCGAGGTTGAAGGAGCTCAAGCGGACGACTCCTAAGGGCACGGAGCTGACCACCGCAGGCAAGTTCGTCGCTCATGCCAGCACCGCCGATTGCGAATCCGCAGCATGGAAAAGCTGTGGTTGGAGCCAACAGCTTCTCGCATGCTCCTGGTCCTGATCCCCGATTTCATTGACCGTTAGATTCAGGAGGCAATTCAGGCCATCAATCATCATTTCAAATGGCGGCGAAGACCGGCGGTTCCGGCCTATCCGAAAAGGAGCGACACAAAGTCGAGCAACAACACAGCAAGGTTTTGAAGCTAAGAGTAGAGGCGGTCATGGCGCTGCGCTACCAATTGCCTCCGCGAACGCCCAATTGAATCTGCCCTGCTCGATTGCTACACGAGGTGAGACATTGTTAAGAGCGCCGTTCGGTGTTTCGAGGAAGTCCAATACCGCCCAGGCATCCCCTTTAAATTCAAAGATCAACTCAGGCATGCAGTCATGTATTTCCCGCTGGAACTGCCAGAGTGGAAGTCGACGCACGCGCTTTGAAACGGACAATACAAGCACTCGATCATTTTCCATCCATGCGTTGAGAGCCTTCACTGACATTCCCAACAAGTCAGCGGCTGTTTGAGGCGTGGCCATGTCTGGCTGAATCAGTCTTTGCTCCCGCCACACTTTCCTTTGGGATAGCAACTGATGCTCCGAAAACGCGACTTCCGATGCACTAATTTGGCGCGGTTGCGGGAGAGTCGTTTTCGGTGCCAAGTGTCTGCCAAGCGTTGTACCAGCCCTAGGTTGCGCACTTTTCAGCTCCGACTTCCCGGGCAACAAAGCGGCTTTGTCGAGCCATCGCAGTTTTTCTAAGCCGAAAGTCCAACTGGATCCGGCAATTCTGACCCGACCGTGATAAAGCGCTCCAAGGACTGCCCGCCCATTTCGTCGCATCATGTCATCCCATTCGACCGTCTCCAAGCTTTCAGCATCAACCAGTGGCTCACAAGTCGCCTCACCTAACCAGTGACCACATTGACCACACTGCGCCGGCATGACCGCCTCTTGTTCAGTGCCTTCCGTTTCAACAAGATTGACAGGCAGCACGATTGGCGATTGGCACTTGACACACAGATCCAGTAACTTGCAATTGTGCAAAGGGCACCATGTCCAGGCTTTGAAGCGCCAAGAAAGACTCAAGTGCCCATGCGGTCGCTCTTGCACGCAGCGGGGGCAATAGCGATAGCGCGGACGTCTGGACTTTGCCGAAAGAAGAAATCGCCGCCCGTTCCGATCGATACTGAGCAGACGACCCAGAATCAGTTGCGATACCCATAACTCCTGAAGCACAGGGATCCGAACCTGCTTCAGATTGAGTGGACGCAGCCACCGTACAAATGCGCAATCTAAATCCAGTTGCCGCGGAACACCCAAGTAGTCCAGAAGTTCAAAAGGACTGATCGACTGAGAAAGTGCTGCGCGAGATATCCACGAACATGGAGACTCTTCTTGTTGCGCAGAAGGCAAGCTTGGCAGCCGCGACAGAAGATCAAACGCCGATCTCGCATCCTTATGGGACTCGATCATGCGTTGTTCGACAACGGCGCGTCCATAAAGAGATCTTCTTGATGGTGAGCGCGCTTGCGCCCCGTGTTTCGGACCTGTCGATTGACTCGATTGAACTGCTCCAACAATGTCCTTGAGAATGCTTGGTCAGCCGGGTTTGTGGAACGAGATGCAAGTCGCTCCACTCCTTGCTCATACAGCAAACCGTTGAGCATGCGTAGCCCTGCCGCGTCAAAGCCTTCTATTGTTTTCGCCCTCGTCAAACCTCGACTAAGGATCTGCCGCACTACCGCTGCGGCCGGCGGTTTGAGGACATCAGCTGTCGCCACCCGAGCAAACTGCAGTTCTCTAACGCCCAGGGCATGAAGCATGTGAAATGCAGCATCCACGCTGAGGTTCTGAATCCAATGCGGCAGCTCTCGGAAACACAGGTTCTCAGACTGGCTGCGTGCATTGCCATGTTCAAACTCTGGTTGCAATCTCATCTGCACCCAGGTAGACCACTGCTCGAGCTGAGGCACCGAATTTTTCTCAAAAGTCGAGCGGCCAAGCATCCACCGGCATTGACATACCGATACCGCCGGTCGACGCCAGCTGATCCCCGCCCCGCAATGCGCGCATTGATCCAGCAAGTAGGTGCCATGCTTGACGCAAAACACATTTGCTGTCGCAGCCCAGCTTGCTCTAACGTAACCATCCTCCGCCAAACACTCTGGGCAGACCTGCAAGTGCCGGAAGCGCAATACCATCGACGATGACCAGTCAAGCCCGAGGAACCGACGGTGGTTGCGTGAATCGCAGTCTATCCAGCGATGGACCAACCAAGAGTAGCTCACATTCGAAACTGCAGCGAGCACTGTGGAGCATTGGTATGGAGCAGCGCCTGTTGATTTGGCCACGTACTCAAGAAGGCGCTGAAGCGGCATACCATTGGCCCGCGCAACGCGACTTAGCAGGCCCAAAGCGCACTCGCCTATTTGAGGCATGACGGCCACGGGTAAGGGATTTAGCCTTTCACGCTGCATAAGGGTTTTTTTCCGCCGATCCGCGAAAGGCTCGTGAATAGGCCAATGCCAAATGAGCTTGATTGACAACCCTGGCATCGCCATCCATCGCAACCAACACAGCTTCGACGACGAGATGCTTAAAAACTCGAAGAGAGCCCTGAGTCACGCCATTGAGCCGTAGAACTTCCTCGGTTGCAGTCAGAAACTTCAAGTCGATGTCGTCGCATTGTTTGACAAAAGCTTGTAAAAAAGCGGTCCACTCAGGCGTAAGTCCAAAAGGCTCAAGTTTGGCAACTGCGTTGAGCCTACTGGCGAACTTTTGGTCAATTCGCAAGATTTGTTCTTTGGACACGGCACCAAGCAACACCACAGCGAGCGGAACCTCATCCATCAAATGTCTCAATAGGGCCGAGCATGTTGTTCCGATACGGTCGTCGCGGCACAAGGCTCGCTGAGAAAGCAGCAACTCCGCATCGTCAATGAGGAGCATCCTGACTCGGCGCTGTTTCAATGCGGAAACCAGAATCTCTGTCTTTTTGAACAAACGATCTGCACCTACAGTTGGGAACGGGTATTTCAACTCAGACAAGATCCCTTCAACTAGAGAGCCGCCTGTGGGGCTGCTATTGAGTTTTATTGCAATGACAGAGGTCTGACTATCAAACAAGCCGCCTGCAGGCAAGGTCGAAACAAAGTACTTGCCCAGCGTTGAGCACCCCATCCCGTCCCCTGCCACGATTACACCCTCAGGCTGGGAAAACTCGCCAGCGAGCTGGTAGGCCCTATCAAGCGCCTCAACCGCAGTCCGAAAAGATGAGTGATTGACGTACACGTTGTCGACCCGCTGGGCGACAGAGACGGCGGCCTTCGAGTAGCTGAACATTCGCCGCTCTCGACACTGCTGCACGTCAAATTCAGGGAGTTCGGAGAACCTAAAACTGGCTTTTTTCATGTCAATTGATTTCAAACGTCTCGAATTCCTCAACTACGAGAGGCACTTCCGGCAAATGCACCTTTGGCACGAGCCTGGAGGCATCTAACGTGACATCTACCTTCGGAGGGTCCATCACCCGTGCCGAAGTAACGCCGCTCATGCGAGCGCGTTGAGTTGCGTCGGCCCGTGTCCGATGGCGGGTTGCGTTGATCCAGTGGTCGTGAAGTTGCAGGCGCGCATTCATCAACTCCTCCTCCGCGCATTTCTTCCCCAATTCAGCGCGGGCATGCTTGCGGATCATCTGGTGTTGGTTCCAACTTAGCCCGCTTGCATAGCTACTCCAGCGACAGGCCGAGGGCAGCCAGTTCTTCTCTACGGGGTCCTGAACATAGATCCTCGAGAGATCGTCCGGATCCCATTTGATTTGAGTCCTGAAGTTCCCGCCGGCTCGCCGGCGCAAGTCCAACAGTTCTGGTCCGCCATAAGGCAGCGACTTGAGTTGTACTCCGCCCTGACTCACCATGACTTCAGCGCTCAATGCCGAAGCCATCTGAAAATCCTCCCATGAATGCGGATACTCGACGGGCGGCCTTCGTTCGATTCCCTCTTGAAACAGATCGAAGGGACGAGCCAGTTTTCGCTCGTTGATCTGGAATGGATAGACATCCGTCACAAACAGAGTCAAACCGTGGATCAAATCGCTAAAAGTAAGTGCAGCGTCTTTGTCAGGATCCGTTCTGTGTTCGTTGGCCTTGGGCTTTCGGACCCGGCCCCGAACAAGAGTCAAATGATTCAGAGTGGCAAAAAAGCGCTCCACTCTCGGTTTCAGCCAAGGCGTCCGAACGCGACAGTACTGCACTGAAAACTGAAGCGCCCATGCCATCTGCTTGAACGCTGCTGAATGGAACTCCAGACCGTTGTCCACCACGACAAGATCAGGCACACCCGAGGCAAGCCACGAATGCGTGGCCTTTACACCCTTCATTAAGTCAGTCTTTGGGCTTATAGCGCAGCGTAGGACGCCACTCAGACTGGTGACTCCTGGGCCATAGAACGACACATAAAACCCCAGAACATACCCAGAGAAGGAGTCCAGCATCACAGTTAAGTAGGGTCGCCCAAGAGGCAAGCCCGTTCGATCGCAGATAACGACCCAATTCAGCGGCGTATGGTCAATCTCAACACGCTCCAATGGATAAGACGCCAGTTCAGATCCAAAGGCGGTGCGACAAACCATCCTCGCCCGATTCGGTCCTTCGCGCGCCGCTATTCGGTGATAGAGGTCGACATCTGCAACACGACGAGCGAAGGTCGCGCGACTGACTTTCTCTTCACCCTCTTTCAACGCGCCTTGGGCGACGAGCTTTGCTGCCGCGCTGCGGAGTTGCGTGAGCGCAAAGTCCATCGTGTGGCGCGCCTTGGTCAAGTACACACCTATGATGACCCTTGAAATGAGCTCCTCGACAAGGGGGTGTATTCGAAGCTTCTGGCGTCTCCGAAAGTTTCCGCTCACCAAAGCATGCGTGCTGCAATTGGCCCTATCAAATTGCCGAGCCCACGACATAACCGTGGAACTAGACGGCGGCTTCTCATTTCTTCGCGCCGCCACCTTGAGAATCAGGGCAGCAACTTTGTTGCGCTGTCCGCGAGTCACATGTGCGGCTTGCAACGCACGGACGTACTCGAGCCTGCGCTCAACCACCTTTTGATCTTTGGTGCCGAGTTCAGCAAGCTGCGTTGGGACTTCCAGTTTCGGATTCTTAGATGCCGAAGATCCGACATGCAGAACAACTTCATAGGTTTTGTCCCAAATCCGCTTCAAGACTTGGTCGGTTCGAACCGTTACAGGCCGGCATTGCGCGACATCCTCCAGAACGACTTCAGTTTCGGTCAGATGCCGTACCAACTTAAGTGTTCGCTGCCCATGGCGCAGCACCAATCCAACGTTCAAACTGAAATTCATGAGAAGTACTAAGGGGAAGTGGAAACACCAAGACTGAGTAGTCCAGGGGCAAGTTAGATCCGGTGGTGACCTGTTTGTGAGCCAGCAGCGTCAGAATCCATTCAAACCGAAACCCACACGCGTATCTGAGCCGGCCGATTGACATCCCACCTGGGTGATCTCGAATCACCGTGAGAAGCCTCTCGATCCGGCTATCGCCGATCGGGTGCTTTCGATACCTGATGATTTCCTTGGCTCGATTTTGTTGACCAGTTGCGTGAAGCTGCTGCTCGGTCACAACCAGAAATTTCATCGATGCTTCAGCCAAGCGAGCAGACGCCTCATCAAAGAGAGACCTGTACTCGCTAACTTTGGACTTGCGCTTCACTTCAACGACATATCGCTGCCCTGAGGCTTCCACTAGGAAGTCTGGGGTGTAAGAGCGGCCGCTCGGCAGCTCCAATTTAAAGGGCTGGTGCTTCAGATCAGTGAACCCACTGAAGAGCACAGCCTTTAATACAAAGTCCCGTTCATAACTTGATTCAGCGTGAACGGGCCGAGAAACAAGTCCCGGCAAATTAATAATGTATACAGATCGCTTTGGCGATCGTGTCACAACTTTTCGCGTTGTTTCTTTCATTTCTTCAAGACGAGTTCACCCAAAGCACTCCATCATTCCTGACAGAATGCTTGACTTGCATCCCGAAGAAGTCGAAACTATTGGCTCCTACACCGTTTTGGGTTTCGACTCAAACGAGACGTCGGCTATTTGAATAAAGTAGTCGGCGTTTTTTATTCCATCTTGACTCCTCCTTTTGTTGAAATATCGTAGGCTTGGGCTGCGTTGTGTATACGACCTAGCAGCGCTATTGAGCCCTCAGCCTTCAAACCAAGGGCTGCAGCAACCTTATGCCCGCCCCTCGCCGGCCAAGATTGCGGCCAGACAAAACGGAGTAGACAACCTGCGATTCGAAGCCGTTTTCGATTGCCCAGGCTCGAACTGAAAATCCGGCGTCTTCAAATGCACGACGAACGCTGAGTCGATCAGGATCATTCATAGATTCAGCCCGGAAGTTACTTTGAAACATTTGCCACATTTTAATTAAGTATAGAAAATTTGCAAATTATTTTTAATATTCCGAAAATCAAAAAAAATATCCACTTAATCGGAACATTCCTCACCTCCTAATTACACATTCCGAAACAAAAGAATATCTCGAAAACGCCTGAAAGGCAACTGAAGCTATCCTCGTGTACCCAACCATCCGAAGCAAATAGCCGATAGCAGGAGCGCTCAGCCTCAATTTGGAAGACGTGGCAACTAGGGATATCTGGCTCAGCGAATGTCAGTCCGAGGCGATCCTGAAGGCAAGCGAGGCCGGAGTTCTGTGGAAGAGGCCTCCAGCGCCTTGGCGCCCATCAAGATGGGTCTGTCGGCTTCATCTCCGGAAATCTCGTCGAGTTGACTACCTTCTCGCCAGAGAAGGGAGACGATCATGTGCTTCCCAAATGTGAAGGCGATTGCGAGGAATTGCTGTTCGTCCGCAATGACGAAGACTTCCAGTTCCCTGTATGGACGCTTTGAGGCAACTCTGCGAGCGACCAACGCTCCTGGCCTGGTTTCGGGCTTCTTCCTCCACCGAGATCTTCCGCGCCAGGAGATCGATGTGGAGATCACCGGTAACCGTCCAGACCAGATGCTGGCCAATGTCTACGTCAACCCAGGCTGCGATGGCGCGAAGTTTGACTATGGTTACCGGGGGACGCCGTTTGCCATCGAGCTCGGGTTCGACGCCTCCGAGGCGTTCCACACCTACGCAATTGAGTGGGCGCCCGACGATATCCGATGGTTTGTCGACGATCGCCTTGTGCATCGGAGAGTGCTCTGGGACCCTACGCCGATTCCCAATCTTCCCATGACGCTGCATGTCAACACCTAGCCGACACGGTCCGAGGAGCTTGCAGGAAGACTTGTGCGCGAGTCTCTACCGGCTATCGCTGCGGTTCGGCGAATCGCGGTGGAAGCGAACAGCACCGACACGCAGGGCGAAGCCGTCTCGATCAGGGAAGAGTTGGGTTGACTGGTCAATACGGCGCAAGAAGGATAGTCGACATCCTAGCGAGATGGACCTGCTCATCGGGATGCCCATGCGAGGGAGGGAACCCTATTGATCAAGCAGAGTCGGGGACGCTCGCGCGTTGATCAGCCGCGCGCATCGATGATTTGCTCCATTTGGAGGCATCACCGCCTGAGGGAGCCCCCTCGACGCGCCCTGACCTCCCAGGGGCCGCTTTCAGCCGAATGCCAAAATTCGCTGGATTTCGGGTAAGCAGCGCTTGCTGACGGTCCCTGGCGTCTGCCGGGAAGCTGTCGTTCGGCCTTCACAGGCAATGGCGACTCGGTCCCTCAGGTCGCATTGTGTCGGCGCTCGATCTGAGTATTGAGGTGCATGCAGTGCTGCTTGATCTCGTCTGGCCTTTGATACCCCTGCTCAACGAAGGCCGCCATGTTGATCAGCAACTGCGCGGCGTACCGGCTCAATTCGGCCACATAAAGTTCTGTGACGTGGGTTCTCGACCCGCGGTAGACGGCCTGTGATCGCAGCCCGGACAGATCCGTAACTCGCCCTTTACTTTCGCGTAGTCATCCTGCGGCACGAACTCGTAATGCCGCAGTTTTACGCATGTATGCGTAAAACTGCAAATCGCAAGGCACCGCGCCTGCAGTCAACATTTTGGTCAATTGCACGCGCTGTATCCAAGGTGCGCTTTGATTGCCATCTGTGGTGCCCGGATTTTCGGTTCAACGCCAAATGTGTAAGAAGCCCGAATGCCAAGGAGACTGCCCACCGCGGATGAATTTCTTCCTTTGGAACCATGAGTGTCCCAAAAGTACTGTAGGAAATCGCAACAATCTCCAACTTCCATGGTGGCGGCCATCACGTAGGCCGAACTTGATGGCAACTCTCAGCCTGAAGCGACACGCTTGCGGTGCCCGGCGGAATAGCAGCATTACTTTCTATCTGCCCAAGCGCTACTTCTTCTTGGCACCACGGCGCGCGATGGCGGCGTTCATGTCTTCGATGGAGACTTGCTTAGCAGGCCGCCCAAACATGCCTTTGAGGCTCTTAACCTCGGCCAGCCACTTGAACGAGTCTCGCTCCTGGACAGGCATTTTCTCTACCTCGCGCATGAAGTCTTCACTAGCATGTCCGCCAGCCATCATCAGGATGGACATGACTTTGCCAAGCCCATCGGGACTCCGTGCGGCCTCCTCTGGACAGACTCCATCGAGCTGAGCATTTGGTGCCACCAGCCAGTCCCGCACCTGATCCCATGATTGGAAAGCAGCAAATGCAGCCTGATCCAACGCCGTCAAGCGCACATAGTCTGGGCTGCCGAACTCGCGACCCACCGGTGCCATGTCTAGCCAAGCCCTATCTTCGTCAGCAGCCGGCTGCTGCGGCCTCGACGTGTTTTCAGGGTCAATGTACTTGGGCATAATTTCAATGTTACTCGCACAAAACTGCAGATGGCTACGCCGAATGCAGCCATCAGGGATGTCGGAGGTCCATCTAGCGGACCACTGGATGGCGGTTTTGCAGCGAATGTGGTCTTTCGCTCCATCGAGTTCGACGCCTGAAAGCTGCCCTTCGTCAAGCAAGGAAGCCGTGGAACTCGCTATGCTGGAAAGGCCACGTGCTTCACTAATCACCGGCTGGTGGAGCCCATCGGCTTCATCCCAGAGGCTGAAGCTAACGTGGACTACCATCGGCAAGTCGCTGGTAAGGCCATGCCGGTCTGACTCACACCAACTGAACCTCACGAAAGTCGGTGCGACTCATGCTGCTCCGGCAGAGGCCTCGTGCGGATTGGCTACATGTTCACCCCTAGTCTCATCACTAAAGCTTGAGAAGCTTCCGTAAGCAAATGCCCGAAATTTTCACGCTTGCGAATGCAGCGAAGGTCGCTGGCCTGCTAAAGGGCTTTGTGGTTGATGCATACCGCAAACGGCGTGCCGCTTCGAGAGCTGCAGAAGGCAGTCCGCTATCGGATAACGCGTCACTACCTGACTTGGTTCGTCGCGAGGTCGAGAAGTTTGCGAAGGCTCCGACAGCCCCGGGCATGAACGAGCGCGACGTTTTGCGGTGGGCGACATCCGTAGACAGCATTGAGCTCATTTGCGGGGTGATGCTTGCCCGGGCAGGCGGCGCACCTGGTCTCGCCGAAGCTGATATGCAAAACTTGGCCGGCCGCTATGAGAAGGCAACGGGCGAACGGCGCGAATTGGCGGCCGGCGCAATCAGGCTCCTGGTAGACCACGTTTGGGGTCAGCTTTCTGCCTCCCATTCTGCAACTTTTAGCCTTGCGCTTGAGGCACGGCACTCCGCTGACTTGCGGCGGCTGCTCCGTCCCGCCGACACAGCACCACTTGCAGGTGACTGGGCACGTTTACGCGGCCTGGCTCTCGGTCTCGTCGACGCGGGAAAGTCGGCATGGCGTATGCCCGCATTCCTCGCGCCATTGTCCCTTGAGTTGTTTGAAAGGAAGTCAGAGAGCCGTGATCAGACACCCATCACTACCTCAGCCATCCTGGGCTTCGTTCGAAAGGGCGAGCGTCTGATATTTTTTGGGGAAGGCGGTATCGGAAAGACGACCTACCTGCTGCACCTTGCAGAAGCTGCTCTGGCTGAAAAGTCGCAGCCCATCCCCATCCCTATCTACATCGATGCGGCAATGTGGGCGCGCTCCGCAGTTGGCTTCATGGACTACGTGGCCGCCCGGCCGGCAGGGCAAGCGCAAGGAGTCTCCGCAGGAGAACTGGTTCAGCATGCAAAGGCTGGCAACATGTTTTTGCTGATTAACGGATGGAACGAACTCCCGGATGCACGGAGGGCGGACGCCTCGATAGCTCTCACGGAGTTGCTCAGTCAAGCACCGGCTATGGCGGTGGTTGTCACTTCGAGAACAGAGCGCGATGCGCCTGCCTTTGAAAAAGTCCGCCGCGTTGCAGTGCGCGGGATTTCCTGGCGGGGCCAGCGCGCGGTCATCCGGGAAGAGCTTGGCGAAGGTGCCGGCCCATTGATTGGCCAGTTGGCCTCGGACGCAGTGCTTCGTGGGGCGGCGCGAAGCCCCCTCGTGCTTCGCGGCCTGCTTGCGCAGGCCCGCACCCAAGCACCGGCGTCCTCGTCAATGTGGTCTGTGCTTGAAGCAGTCGTTGACGAGCTTGAGCGGCTAGGAACGCGGGGTAGCACGCTCCAGGAACCTCCGACTTTCGGCCTTCATCGCGTCTTCCTTGAGGAGTTGGCATGCCGGCTTACCGAAATGCGGACGACAACGCTGAATCCGATCGATGCGATGCAGGCGATTGAAGACGTTTGTCGCATGCCCGCGAGCAAATTTTTCATCGGTGGGAGCGTGCCAGCACCGGCCACCATTTTGCGAGCGCTTGGAAGTCAGCATGTCTTGCATATCGACGATGAGGTTGTCCGCTTCTCTCACCATCGCTTGCAGGAATACTTTGCAGCGAGGCGTGTTGCCGAGGTCAACTTCGACGCTACCGATAGTCGTGCTTGGCTCATCGCTGCAATGAATCAACCGGCGTGGCATGAGGCGATTCGTCTCGTGGCCGAGCATTGGTCTAGTGGCGAACAGAGCCGACGCGGGAGAGTCGAGTTGGTCCGGGCCGCCGTCGAGCTGTCGTTGCCATATGCGTGCGAACTAATTGGTTTGGCAGCGTTCTCCGAGACCGATGACAAGGCGCTGCATGAGGAAGTTGTTTTCCGCGTCAATGCGCTTGCTGCGTCAGAAATTCCTACCGTCCGTCGAACGGGCATCGAATGCCAGGCCACGTCTCGCCTACCTCGTTTCGAGAGCTCTGTGTTTGAAGCGTTGTATCGCAGCTTGTCGGACAACATTGACGAAGAATCCTTTGACACATTGAGCGTTCTCGCATCTCAGTTTTCTACGGCGCAGATGGCCCAGAGCGTGGACTGGCCAACAGAGAGTCGTCTGCGCCTGCTTGACAGGCTGTCTGAAGACAAAAGAAATTTCGCCTACGTTGTCCATGTGGCGACTGCAGAAGTAAACAATGAGTTGAGGGGTAGTGCGCTCCACCTGCTGTTCTGGCTGTCGCCGGACACGGACTCTGCGCTCGATGCTTGGCTTGGTGCGCCGGAGCAGCTTCAGGCAGAGTTCTCTCACGTTGACGACTTGCACGAGGCTGCGGACGCAAGCGACAGGTTGGCCGAGGTATCCCTGCGCGTAGAGCAGTTAATGCGGCTCGATTTGCCAGCCAAGCAGTTGATGCAGTTCGCAACGCACTTTCCAGAGGTAGCCGACAGTCGGGCGATTGAGTTGGCCATCCACGAGCTGGCGGAGGTCTCGAAGGACAGATGGGCAAACGCAAGCGGCATCCTTGAACTTCTTGAACTTCGAGAACCAGGGCGCGCGCTGCGCATGCTGCACGAACTGCTTTCATCGGAACAGCCGCTTGTGCCAGTTTGGATGACGGCCTTCATGGCCCAGCGTTCGGACGCAGACAAAGAAGACGTGTTTGCTACCGTCTGGCACCAAGTGCTTGCTGGAAAAGCGAGCAGGCTGAGCTCAGAGAACCTTGCAAGCTATGCCTCTCCACAGCAGGTTCGAGTTGCCGTGGAAATGTGGTTGGCGGATTCGGCTGCACGACGCGATAGCGAAGACAACGTGGAAGAGGCCCGAAGAGATGGAGTGCGCCACTTCGTCCATGGATTCCCGATGCCAATGCTGCTGGGTGTGGTCTGTGAACGCGCTCCGTCGTGCGATGCCGCGTCAGCGTTAGTCCTTGCCGACCTTCTGGTATCCAAGCTAAGGCCGGAGAACACGATTCAAGGAATGGTCTATCCCGTATTCGTCCCAGACTTGGCTGGCGTCCAGCCGTTGTTGGACGCGTTCGTTGGCATGCGCGCTGCCTCAGACAGGAAGGCGCATGACTTGAGCATCAGCCTTGCCGAGCTTGTGAGCTACGTCGATGCAGAGAGATGCAAGCTCCTAATTTTAGAAGCTCTTGATATCCACTTGACGGCCTGGGCGACCTATCGCGCCGAACGTGAGGCGTGGGCCGCTCGGCCTACTGGCCCTCAGCCTATGAACCCTCAGCAGGGCAATTTGCCCGCTGCGTTGGCTAGCTGCGGCTTTGGCATCACCCAGGAATTGCTCGGAAGGTTGAAGGGCGCTGCTGACATTGATGTCGTCTTAAGCGCTCTACTGCAGCTGGCGACTGGGCCCTGGCAGGCGCGGCAGCCCCGACGTTACTGGGGAAGCGTTTCCGCAGCGCTGGGGGACGAAAGGCGTGCTGCCGGTCGGGTGCTCCTCCAGCCAGATTCCGAGCACCAACTAGAGACCGATGCCATGGCAATCTCAGTTGGCGCCTTGCTTGACGACGCTCTGAGCCGGGCTCAGGTCGAGCGCGAGAAGCTTGGGGACAAATGGGCACCCTTTAGGACTGGTGGGCTCGGCAGGTTCACGACTCGGGTGGCGCTATTTCCGAGCCTTGAGGTGCTGGCACCAGTGCTTAGAGTTCTGAACAGCGGAATGCTGGACAAGTATGGATTTAAGGATGCAGTCCAAGCCTTGATGAACCAGGGGTGGCAGTTCGAGGACTCGGCAGTCTTCGCGCAGCTTGAGATACTGCTCGACACCGAGTTCTCAGAGCCCTGGCATCAACAGAGCGAATGGTTCACGCTCGGCGAGCTCACTCGACTGGCTTTCATGGCTCGACCGCCACTGAAACGGCGGCACGATTTGGCGACCTATATCGGACGATGGCGTCGGCATGGTCACACATCTCAGTTCGTGGAGATGCTCGGCGAATGCTGTCCGGAAGACTTGCTCGACCTGCTTGTTGAACTCGAACGCGCGAAGGAGGTGCCGACCGACCGTGATATGGGAATGGCGATGGCTAAGGCGGCTGTTACATCATTGGCCTCTGGGGGAGACTTCAAGCGATTTCTTGCGCTGATTTCAGACGGGACATTTCTTCGCTGGGTTCGTGACGATTGGAGCCTGAAAGGATTGGCGCCGGCGATTGCTGCGGCAATCGGCGGCGGCCCAGAACGCAGCGAAGCCTTTTTGGGTGCATGCGCAGAGTTGCGGTCGTTCAATGGCGACCAACTAGCATGTTCCGTAATGAAGGAGGCCAAACTCGAAGATGAGGTCCAGTCTCGCTATTGCCTCGCTGCAGCGCAGGATGGGCGTTGTGGTAGCGCTGATACGCCAGCCTATCGGCGGCTCTATGGAATGTTCCGAGAAGCGGTTCCATTAGGCGGAAACATGTTTGAGGACCGCCCGCGCGCCAGTAATGTTTTACGAGCTGAGCTGTATGGCATTGCCAAGCGAGCCGATGCAATGGCGCTTATCGCTCGACGACTTCTCGCAAGTGTGGAGAACTCTCGACGAAGAGAGCGGCGCCCAGATGCGGAACTCCTGCACCCAGTAGACCCTCGCGATGGAGAATGGACGAGGGTGTTGCTCTTGCCGACGTCAGCAGAGACCGCAGTCTTGCCGACAGCCTGAGGCGAAGGCGGAATTCCTCCTGCTCACCGATGAACTCTACAGAACGACCGACAGCAACTCAGTCCGACAGTCCCATTGGCGCTCGACGCGAACCTGCTAATGGATGGACGGCAGTGCGAACTGCACACCTTCCGGGCGGTTTCCGAGCGTTCAATGGCCTCGAGCCCACGGTGCATCTCTACCCGCCCGGACTGGACGGGCGGCATCTCTGGTTCAAGACCCGTGAGTTCGGAGCTCTATACGCAGATCTTGCGGCGAACGACCTCCTACCGATCGGCTTTGAGTTCATGTCGAACTCGCTTGAAGCAAAAGGCCTGGTGCCAAAGAACTGGCGAGCCTATCACCCATGGGGCAAAGGAAACATCTGGCCATGCGACGACCAATCCGACCTGTGGTCGCAGATCGGCTACGCCGCCAGCAAGGAAGGCAACGCCGAGCTATGGGATGTAGCCCGTCGACTCTCTCATCAGTTGCGAGTCTGCGCCTGGCGTCTATACCAATTGTCGGACGCGTACCACTCGCAGCTCGAAGTTCGCATTGCCGGTAAGGACCTCAAGCCTGGCCTGCGTTTCGAGGACGGTTTCACTTGGTTGGGATACCTTGCCATCCAGTCTTTCCTCGTTGATGCGTGCATCTTGAGGGACTATCTCGCGGAGTTCTTTGTCGCCTACGTCTGCCCTGCGGAGCACCGCCCCGCAGACCACATCGCGACCATGGCCGGCGCGAAGAAACATGTGCTGAACAAAGTGGCCTCCGCCGACCCACTTTTCGCTGAGCTATCGACGGCGACCGCCAAAGGGGGCTGGCTCTTTATCCTTGGCGCCTATCGGGACTTATGCGTTCACTGTGTTCCGTTGGCCAGATCCGATTCCAAGCTGTATGCCATCGGAACACCTTTCAATGTCAGAGGGGTCGAACCGCTGACTGGCATTGCTCTGCCCTTGCCGCAGGATCCGTCGGCTATCGCTTCAGCGCGAGCCTCACCGAAGCGGTCGGAGCGGCTGGCCGAGGAACTCAAGCTCTTGACAAGTGCAACGCGGGGCGAGGTTTCGACCATGGACGCCCTAATCTACTGCTATTCAGCCCTAGACCAACTGACCCGACTGTCGACGAAACTGCAGCCGCACTCACCAACTGAGCCCCAGATATCAGCCTAGAAGCGACACAACTCAAGATGACTTCGACTGTGCGACGAATTCCGGCAAGCCATGGAGATCGGCGAACTAGCAAAAATGAACGAGTACCAAGGCTCCTTTCAAATCTGTATGGAAGAACCAACCCATGAAGTAGACGTCAGCAGCATTTGCTGCTGACGTGCTCACCGTACCTAAGGCGCAAGATAACGAAGTAGCTCGTAGTTCATGTAGGCCTCGCTGATGGAGCTCCGCCTGAAATCACCACTCCATCACACGCTTCGCCCACCATGAAGCCAAAGGAGATATCAAGCAAGCCCACAGTTCAGGACTGAACGAGAGAAATTCAAGACTCGATGAGAATCGACAACACCCATTCACAAAAGACCAGAAGACAGTCGATGGGTGGGGCTTGAAAGCTTGGCACTCGCCCATATAATTCGATTGCTAGCACTCAACTCAAGCGAGTGCTAACGATTCAGCAGATCCGGCCCAGCCGGTCTGCGCGAATCTCGAATTGTCCCCATCGGGGTAGCCGGCTCCCCCGCCGAACGCCTCGACTCAAAGTGTCGAAACTCTCTAGGAGAAGTGATGAATTTGCGTCCTCTGCACGATCGTGTGATCGTTAAACGTCTCGAGCAAGAAACCAAGACTGCCTCGGGCATCTTCATCCCTGACGCAGCGGCCGAAAAGCCCGATCAAGGCGAAGTGCTGGCCGTCGGTAACGGCAAGCGTAACGACCGTGGCGACCTGATCGCCCTGAACGTCAAGGTCGGTGACCGCGTTTTGTTCGGCAAGTACAGCGGCCAGACCGTCAAGATTGACGGCAACGAGCTCCTGGTCATGCGCGAAGAAGACCTCTTCGCTGTGGTCGAGAAGTAAAGCTACTGCGCGACGCGCTGGCGTCCTTGGGCGAATGCTCGGAATCCTCACGTACAGGAAGTACGTTCCGGTTCCTGCGCTTCGCCCGCCTAGCCAGCACGCCGCTCGCTACGCTTTTCTTCCCAACAATTGATTTGGCAAGCAAAAGCGTGGTCCTTATTCAAGATTTGGAGATATTTTCATGGCAGCAAAAGACGTAGTTTTCGGCGGCGAAGCCCGCGCACGCATGGTTGAAGGCGTGAACATCTTGGCCAATGCGGTCAAGGTGACCCTGGGTCCTAAGGGCCGCAATGTGGTGCTGGAGCGCTCGTACGGCGCCCCTACCGTGACCAAGGACGGTGTGTCCGTGGCCAAGGAAGTCGAACTCAAAGACAAGCTGCAGAACATGGGCGCGCAGATGGTCAAGGAAGTTGCTTCCAAGACTTCTGACAACGCCGGTGATGGCACCACGACAGCTACCGTGCTGGCACAAGCCATCGTGCGCGAAGGCATGAAGTATGTGGCCGCCGGCATGAACCCGATGGACCTGAAGCGCGGCATCGACAAGGCAGTGACTGCCCTGGTCGCCGAGCTGAAGAAGGCTTCGAAGGCCACCACGACTTCCAAGGAAATCGCTCAAGTTGGTTCGATCTCGGCCAATAGCGACGAGTCGATCGGCAAGATCATCGCCGACGCGATGGACAAGGTCGGCAAGGAAGGCGTCATCACCGTCGAAGACGGTAAGTCGCTGGACAACGAGCTGGACGTCGTCGAAGGTATGCAATTCGACCGCGGCTACCTGAGCCCTTACTTCATCAACAACCCAGAGAAGCAAGCTGCTCTGTTGGACAACCCTTTCGTGCTGCTGTACGACAAGAAGATCTCCAACATCCGTGACCTGCTGCCGACATTGGAGCAAGTCGCCAAGTCGGGCCGTCCACTGCTGATCATTGCAGAAGACGTCGAAGGCGAAGCCTTGGCAACGCTGGTGGTCAACACCATCCGTGGCATCCTGAAGGTTGTGGCCGTCAAGGCGCCTGGCTTCGGCGATCGCCGCAAGGCCATGCTGGAAGACATCGCCATCCTGACCGGCGGCAAGGTCATCGCCGAAGAAGTCGGCCTGACACTGGAGAAGGTCACTTTGGCCGATCTGGGCCAAGCCAAGCGCGTCGAAGTGGGCAAGGAAAACACCACCATCATCGACGGCCTGGGCGCTGCTGCCGACATCGAAGCACGTGTCAAGCAAGTGCGTATCCAGATCGAAGAAGCGACCAGCGACTACGACCGTGAAAAGCTGCAAGAGCGCGTGGCCAAGCTGGCCGGCGGTGTTGCACTGATCAAGGTTGGCGCTGCGACCGAAGTCGAAATGAAGGAAAAGAAGGCCCGCGTTGAAGACGCCCTGCACGCCACTCGCGCTGCTGTGGAAGAAGGCATCGTGGCCGGTGGCGGCGTGGCTCTGCTGCGCGCCAAGCAAGCTGCTGGCACCATCGTTGGCGCCAACGCTGACCAAGACGCCGGCATCAAGCTGGTGTTGAAGGCCATCGAAGCACCTTTGCGCGAGATCGTTTACAACGCCGGTGGCGAAGCTAGCGTTGTCGTGAATGCAGTGTTGGCCGGTTCGGGCAACTACGGCTTCAATGCGGCCAATGACAGCTATGGCGACATGATCGAAATGGGTATCCTGGACCCAACCAAGGTGACACGTACTGCATTGCAGAACGCCGCTTCGGTCGCTTCGCTGATGCTGACTACCGAGTGCATGATCGCCGAAACACCGAAGGACGAAGCACCTGCCGGCGGCGGCATGGGCGGCGGCATGGGTGGTATGGGCGGCATGGGCGATATGGGCATGTAATGCCTGCCTTCAAAGCCGCAAGGCTTTGAGCTCAGCAAGCCAAAAGGGGCCGCAGCAATGTGGCCCCTTTTTCGTTTATCGCGAATGCGTTGAATAGTACCCACCGCAAGCGGCAGCACTCTGCGCCTGCGACTGATAATCGCCGGCTGAGGCCCAAGATTTGCTCGGCCCCATCTCTAGCCAACCCTGTGGGGTCCACGTCAATCCATGTCCTCTGCCCTATCCCTCTCCTCTTTGCTGAACGAAGTACGGCTCGAAACGCCGCCGCTGAGCCGCGATTTGCAGGCCACCATCCAAAGCGAGTTGGACGCCAGGGCCAAGCATTTCCATTTGCTTGAAGGCTGGCGCCGCATGCGCGGCCGTTTCGCCACCGATTTCGTCGACGCTTTACTGCCCTTGCTGCAGGCCGCCGAGCGGGGCGAAGACCCCTTGCAGCGCCGCTCGGCCAGCCTGGATGCACTCAGCCTGGTCGACGAGCGTCAGGCTTTGCAGGATGTCGCCGTCGCCCATGTCATTCAGGCCGCCGAGGATCGCAGCGGCCCAGAGCTGCACCAACTCAGCAACTTCTTCGCCGCCTTGCGTGGCACGGCGCGGGCCCGCAAAAACGAAAACCCGGTGCGCGTCGCCCTTTTTGCGCAGGCCTTGTTGGTCGCCCTGTCGAGCATCGAGTTGGAGCCGCAGCAGCGCTATGAGCTGATGCGTGTCGCCGCCACGCCGCTGGCGCTAGGCTTGCACCGCATTTATGCGGCGCTATGCGCCAAGCTACGGGCCGCCGACGTCAGCCATATGGTGTCCAGCCATGCCGCGCGGGCACAGGACTACGACATTGCCCAGCGCATGGCGCAAGGGCGCCGAAATACCGAGCCTGCCACCTTGGACGGCCTGGCCCGCCGCGTCCAAGAACACAATAGCCGTGCGCCCAGGAATGGGGCGGACAGCACGGTAGCGCCGGTCTTCAAGGCCGATCAAAGCCCCGATATGCTGAGCCGTCTGTATGAGCAGATTCTGGCCGACACACGTTTGCTGCCGCCCCTGAAAGCCTTGCTGGCGCGGCTGCAGGTGGCCGTCGTACGCCTGGCTCGCCACGACAACAGCCTGCTGCATAAGCAAGACCACCCCACCTGGGCCTTGCTCAACCGCGTGGCCGCTCATGGCATGGCATTCGAGCGTGCCGATGACGAACAGTTGCAGGCCTTTCTACGCCTGATGACGACCGAGATTCAAGTCTTGATCGACGCAGCGCGGCCCACTGCGGTGCAGTTTGAGCAAGTGCTGGGCCGGGTGGAGCACCACTTGAGCAGCCAAGCGCAAGAGCGCAGCAAGCGCAACGCGCAGGCCTTGGCCTCCCTGGAGCGCGAGCAAATGCGCCCGCAATGGCGGCAATTGCTGGGGGAGCAAATCAAAGCCCAAACGGCCGATGCTCCCTTAGGTCCAAAGCTGCGACAGTTTTTGCATTCAACTTGGGTCGATGTGATCGTGCAGGCCATGGTGCTGCATGGTCAGACCTCGGCGCAGGCCTTGGCGCACATCGAATGGGTTGATCATCTGCTGGAAAGCCTGCAGCAGCCCTCCGATGAGGCAGCGCGCGAGCGTTTGCGCCAAAGCCTGCCCGGCCTGATTGATGCATTGCGCGAGGGCTGCGACAGCGTCGCTCTGCATGCCGACCAGCGCGAACAAGTGCTGCGGGAGTTGATGTTGCAGCATGGCCGCCTCCTGCGCGGACTACCGGCCTTGCTGACCCCGATCGATGGGCCGGCCGCCGTCACCGCCAAAGCAGAGCCCAGCCCAGAGGAATTGCTGGAACGTTTGTTGAACGAGCGCGAAAGCGAGCTGCCCGAGCATTGGGCACATGCAAAAGTCGACCGAGGGCAGTTGCCGACCGTGCCTATGCAGCTCTTTGAGCAACATGATCACGATGCCTCGGCGGCAGCGGTCTCCAACTGGATGTCACGCCAGCGGGTGGGCGGCTGGTATCACTTATTCATCCAAAGCGAATGGATGACGGCTCAGCTTGCCTGGATCAGTGACAAAGAGCAGTTCTACCTCTTCATCGGCCAAAACACCGAGCAACGCCACACCATCACGCGCGGGGCGCTAGAACGCTTGCTGGCCAATGGTTTGATCACCGCCCTGGACGACGACAACCTCGTCCAGCATGCGGTGGACACCTTGATGCAGGATCTTCAGCTCGGCGCCTAACTGATGAATTACGCAGCGCCGTCAGCTTGACCGGCGCCATCGGCAATCTCAGCCGCGGAGGTCTTGGGCAGTGGATGGACCCAAGCATGCAGGATCTGCGCGGCCTTGCCGACGCCTTGCTTTTTCAGCGCCGAGAACAGCATCACCGTGATATCCGACTCCGCACTGGCGTTCTCGGCCAAGAAAGCCCGCGTGCCGAACAGCGCCGCATCGGCATCTTTGCGGTTGAGCTTGTCGGATTTGGTCAGCAAGACCAGCAACTTGATCTCTCCGGTACTGACTCGCGGCGTCACGAATTCCAGCAACTGCTTGTCAAGATCGGTCATGCCCAAACGCGAATCCACCATCAGCACCACGCCCGACAGTGAACGGCGCACCTCCAGATAGTCCGCCATCACCTTTTGCCAGCGGAGCTTGGCCGAGCGTGCCACCGCCGCGTAGCCATAGCCGGGCAAGTCGGCAAACCACGCGTCGGCGGCGTCTTTGGGGCCGAGTTCGAACAAATTGATATGCTGCGTGCGGCCCGGCGTTTTGGACGCAAACGCCAGCCGTTTTTGCTGCGCCAAGGTATTGATCGCGGTGGACTTGCCGGCGTTGGAGCGCCCCACGAAGGCGATTTCGGGCAACTCATTGGCCTGCAAATGCACCAACTCGCTGGCGGTGGTCAGAAAACGGGCCGTATGGGTCCAGCCCAACGCCACTTTTTCCGTTGGAGTTGTCTCAATTTGCGCAGAATGCTGCGACACAGGAGTGGTGTTGGTCATGGATTGTTCTGGCTGAATGGATTGCCATTGTAAAATCTTAAAGTTGCGCTTACCGAATCTATAAATTCATGACTAAGACTGCCGCTTTTCTGACTTCTGGCCTTTTGGGCCTTTTGCTTGCTTCCGCCGCTGTTGCGAACGAGGCCGTTGCGCCCGCCAAGCCAGATCTGGTCAAGGGTCAAGCGACCTCGACTCAAGTCTGTGCCGCCTGCCATACGGCCGACGGCTCACGCGGCAGCCCTGCCAACCCGATCTTGCAGGGTCAGCACCCGCAGTACCTGGTCAAGCAATTGACCGAGTTCAAGACGGGCCAGCGTAGGAACGCTGTCATGCAAGGCATGGCCGCCACGCTGTCTGAAGAAGACATGCGCAACGTCGCCGCCTTCTACGCCTCCAAGCAAGCCAAACCCGGTTTCTCCAAGAACGCTGGCTTGGTGTCGCTGGGTGAACGCATCTACCGTGGCGGCATTGCCGATCGCCAGATCCCTGCTTGCGCCGCCTGCCACAGCCCGAACGGCGCCGGCATTCCGGCCCAGTACCCCCGCTTGGCCGGTCAGCACAGTGACTACACCGAACTGCAGCTGAATGCCTTCCGCTCCGGCACCCGTGCCAACAGCCTGCAAATGAACGGCGTCGCGGCAAAGATGAATGACCGCGAAATTAAGGCCGTGTCGGACTACATCGCCGGCCTGCGCTAAAGCAAATTTCGGCACTCGTCATAGGGCCGATCCGCTGACAAGTTTTAAATCTGCAAAAGGCCGGTGAATCTCACCGGTCTTTTTTTTGCTCGCACCGCAACGCAACCCATGTCAATTGACACTGTCCCCATGAGTGAGTCCCCGAGCGCCCCTGCAAACAGGCCCCGCAACAGCATCGGCAGTGATCTGCTCGACCTGCTGTCATCGATGCGTTTTGCGATCGCGCTACTGACGGTCATTTGCATTGCCTCCACCATTGGTACGGTCGTCAAACAGCGCGAGCCGCTGAACAACTATGTCAATCAGTTTGGTCCATTTTGGGCCGAGGTGTTCGGCAAGTTCGACCTCTACACGGTTTATGGTGCTTGGTGGTTTTTGCTGATCCTGGCCTTTTTGGTCACATCGACCAGTTTGTGCATCGCGCGCAACGCGCCAAAGATTTTTCATGATCTGAAGAATTTCAAAGAGTCTGTGCGCGAGCAGTCGCTGCAGTCCTTCCACCACAAGGCGCTAGGACACATCGCCACCGGCCCCGAGTTAGCCCTGAGCCAGGTCACCGCTTACCTCAGCGCCGAAGGCTGGAAGGCGCGCGTACAGGTGCGCGACAAGGGCGTGATGGTCGCGGCGCGCAAGGGCGCTGCCAACAAACTAGGCTATCTGGCCGCTCATTCATCCATTGTGCTGATTTGCCTGGGCGGCCTGCTCGACGGGGATTTGCTGGTGCGGGCGCTGATGTGGGCGCAAAACAAAACCATCTACCAAGGCGGCGGCTTGATCAGCGAGGTCAAGCCCGAACACCGCTTGCCGACCAACAACCCGAGTTTTCGCGGCAACCTGATGGTGCCCGAAGGTGGCCGCGCCGCAACGGCGATTTTGAGCATGCCCAACGGCGTGGTGCTGCAGGACCTGCCCTTCGATGTAGAGCTGCAAAAGTTCATCGTTGAGTATTACGAAACCGGCATGCCCAAGCTGTTTGCCAGCGAGATCAGCATCCGCGACCACGAAACCGGCGCCATCACTCAAGCCAAGGTCAAGGTCAATGAGCCCGCCTTTCACCGTGGCATCGCGATCTACCAAAGCAGCTTCGAAGACGGCGGCTCCGACCTGAAGATGATTGCCCGCCCCATGGGCAAGGCCGGCAGCAACATCAGCAGCAACGCGGCCAAGCCCTTCACGATCGAAGGCCGGGTTGGCGGCAGCACCGAGCTGAAAAGTGATGAGCAGACCTTGAAGCTGGAGTTTGCCGGGCTGCGCGTCATCAACGTCGAAAACCTAGGCGGAGCGCCGACTGCAGGCGGCACCGATGTACGCAAGGTGGATCTGGTCAACTCGTTGCAAAGCCACCTGGGCAGTGGCGCCAAGACCCGCACCGACAAAGAGCTGCGCAATGTCGGCCCCTCGTTCAGCTACCGGCTGCGCGACGCATCCGGCCAAGCGCGCGAGTACAACAACTATATGGTGCCGGTGGAGTTGGACGGGCAACGCGTCTTCTTGGCCGGCGTGCGTGAATCGACCTCCGAGACCTTCCGCTACCTGCGCATCCCGGCCGATGACAAAATGAGCATGGACGGTTGGCTGCAATTGCGCCAGGCCTTGCTGGACCCCGCCGAGCGCGAACGCGCCGCCAAACGCTATGCCGAGGCCGCCACGCCGACTGACAAGCCGCAAATGACGCCGCAGCTGCAAGCCACCGCGCGGCGTGCCTTGGCGCTGTTTGCCGGCGCAGAAGGCGTCAAAGCAGACAATAAATCCGGTGCAAATCTACCCGGCGGCTTGCCGGCCTTGTCGCAATTCATCGAGAGCGAAGTGCCCGAAGCGGAACGCCAGCGCGTCTCCGAAGTGCTGTTGCGCATCCTCAACGGCAGCTTGTTCGAACTCTACAAACAGAATCGACTGCAGGCCGGTTTGCCCGCTGCGCCTGCCGATGCTGCAACGCAAGCCTTTATGACGCAGTCGGTCTTGGCCTTGTCGGACAGCATGTTCTACCCGGCGCCAGTGCTCTTGCAGCTGGATGAGTTCAAACAAGTCCAGGCCAGCGTCTTCCAGGTGACCCGCGCGCCGGGGCAAAAACTGGTCTATTTGGGCGCCATCCTGCTGATCATCGGCGTATTCGCTATGCTCTATGTCAGAGAGCGCCGCTTGTGGGTCTGGCTGGAGCCGGCACCCGGGCAAGGCGAGGCGACGCGGATCCGCATGGCCCTGTCCTGCAGCCGCGAGACCCCGGACACCGCGACCGAATTCACACAGCTCAAGCACGATATTTTGAAAGACAGCGTATGAACAGCGCCACCCACCCGGCCGCCAACGGCCTAAAGCTCCAAGCACCGGGCGCACGCGGCCCGCTCGGCAGCCGTGATGTTTTCGACTGGCTGTTTGCCGCGCTGATCATCGCAGGCGGGCTGTTTGCCTTCACACGCTATGGCGCGTCGATGGATGTGTATGAAAAAGGCATCCTGATCTTCGCAATGCCGGCCTTGATCGCGCTGGGCTGGTTCTGGCGGCCGCTGCGCTTGTTGGTGGTCTTGGCCGGTGCGACCAGCCTGCTGGCGATCAATCTTTATGGTCAACACACGGACGCTTTCGGCGCCGACTTGGCCGCTGCCGACAAGGTCTTCTGGCTCAAGTACATGCTCTCCAGCCAAAGCGCCATTCTGTGGATGAGCTTGCTGTTTTTCATGAGCACCTTGTTCTATTGGGGTGGCTTCTTCGCCAAGACGGGCGAGACCAGTGCGGCCGAAGCGATTGGCTCCAAGCTGGCCTGGGGCGCTGTTTTTATGGCGCTGGTGGGCACCATGGTGCGCTGGTTCGAGAGCCATCAGATCGCTCCCGATATCGGCCATATCCCGGTCAGCAATCTCTACGAAGTCTTCGTGCTGTTTTGCTGGATGACGGCGCTGTTCTACCTCTATTACGAAGCCCGGTTCAAGACCCGCTCACTGGGCGCCTATGTGCTGCTGGTGATCAGCGCAGCGGTCAGCTTCTTGCTTTGGTACACCGTGGCGCGCGAGGCGCATGAGATTCAACCGCTGGTGCCTGCGCTGCAAAGCTGGTGGATGAAGATCCACGTGCCCGCCAATTTCGTCGGTTACGGCACTTTTGCCTTGGCGGCGATGGTAGCGCTGGCCTATCTGCTCAAGACCGCCTCACAGCGCGCGCTGTTGATAGGTTTGGTCGGCCTGCCGCTGGCCCTAATTGGCGCCATTCTGGCGGCGCGTTTCTTTGCTGCCGACCTGCCGCCAGAAACGATCCAAGGCCTGGACGGCTGGGCTCGCAAGATGGGCGGCTTGCTGGTGTTCTTCGGTCTATGTATTGCTTTTCGCACACCGCTCACCGCGCGCCTGCCGGCCCTGCCCATCCTTGAAGACTTGATGTACAAGGCGATTGCGCTGGGCTTTGCCTTCTTCACCATCGCCACAATTCTGGGCGCCTTCTGGGCGGCCGAGGCCTGGGGCGGCTACTGGAGCTGGGACCCGAAGGAAACCTGGGCGCTGATCGTCTGGCTCAACTATGCGGCCTGGCTGCATATGCGCTTGATGAAGGGCTTGCGCGGCATGGTGTCGGCCTGGTGGGCGCTGAGTGGCTTGGTCGTGACGACCTTTGCCTTCCTGGGCGTCAATATGTTCTTGTCGGGTCTGCACTCTTACGGCACGCTCTAAGCCGATGCCAACACTGCTGCGCTTACTGGGTTTTTACCTTGTTCTGAGTGCGGCAGCCTGTGACAGCAGGGCCGACACGGTACGCATCGCCACCGGTGAGCTGCCACCCTATGCGACAGAGTCGCGCCCCGACAAAGGCATCGCCTTGAGCATCGTGCGGCGCGCCTTCGAATTGGCGGGCCACAAGGCAGAGTTTTACTTTCAGCCCTGGTCGCGTGCACAGATGGAGACCAAGTCCGGCCTATGGGACGCTTCGGCGCACTGGGGCGCATCGGCCGAGCGGCGGCGCGACTTTTTGCTCAGCGACAACATCCTGACCGAACAATGGCTGATCGTGCACCGCAAGAGCATCGCGCTGCAATGGACGCAGCCGCGTGATCTGCGCCCCTACACCCTGGGCGTGATACGCGACTACACCTACACCCCCGAGTTCTGGGCCTTGATCCGCAGCAATGAGCTGCGCAGCGACAACACGCCCAACGATCTGGCCGGTTTGCGAAAAATGATACGCGGGCGCATCGACGCGATGCCGATGGAGCGCAACGTCGCTTGTGACCTGCTAACTCATAACTTCAGCGCTCAGGAGCGGGAAGAATTCGCGGCCCACCCGCGCTTGCTGACCGACAGCTTCAGCACTCACCTGATCTTGCCGCCACAGCAACCCCGCAGCGCTGCGCTGCTGGCCGACTTCAATCGCGGGCTCAAAGCACTGCGCGACAGTGGTGAGCATGCGCGGCTCTTGCAGACCGTGCAATGCCCGCCAAGCTGGGCCAATAGCGCCCTGCCCTTGCGCTGACGAGATTTCGTCAAATCACGTAAGCTTTTGGCGATTGGCGCGACAGAAGATAAAGCCAGCGCCCACAACCGATTGAAAGTTGCCCCATGTTCAGCAAAAGTCCGCTCATCTCCGCCTCGGAAATCACCCCGCAAGCCGCCTACGAGGATCGCCGCCAATGGCTGCGCCTGATGGCCAGCGGGGCAGCAGGCACAGCCTTGGCCAGTTGGGCCGGCCGCGAGGCTCTGGCGCAGGTACCAGGCGGCGGCAAACTGGCCAAGTTGCCGGGTGCGCGCAGCGCGGTGGCAGGTAGTTTGGTGATGGACAAGCCGACCAGCTACCAAGATGCCAGCACCTACAACAACTTCTATGAGTTTGGCACCGACAAGGCCGAACCGGCACGCACCGCCGGCTCGCTCAAGACTCGGCCCTGGAGCGTGAGCGTCGAGGGCGAAGTCGGCAAGCCCGGCGTATTCGACCTGGACAGCTTGCTCAAGCTCAGCCCCATGGAGGAGCGCGTCTATCGGCTGCGCTGCGTCGAAGGTTGGTCGATGGTCATTCCATGGGTCGGCTACTCCTTGGCCGAGCTGATCAAAAAGGTCGAGCCCACCTCCAAGGCCAAGTTCGTCGAATTCACGACGCTGGCCGACAAATCCCAGATGCCGGGCCTGCGCGGCGGCTCGCTGGACTGGCCCTATGTCGAAGGCCTGCGCATCGACGAGGCCATGCATCCACTGACATTGCTGGCCTTCGGCATGTATGGCGAGGTCTTGCCGAATCAGAACGGCGCGCCGCTGCGCTTGGTCGTGCCCTGGAAGTACGGCTTCAAGTCTGCCAAATCCATCGTCAAGATCCGCTTCGTCGAGAAGCAACCGACCAGCAGCTGGACCAAGGCGGCGCAGCAAGAATATGGTTTCTATTCCAACGTCAACCCGCAGGTTGATCACCCACGCTGGAGCCAGGCGTCGGAGCGCCGCATCGGCGAAGACGGGCTGTTCGCCAAGAAGCGGCCGACGCTGATGTTCAACGGCTATGCCGACCAAGTCGCCTCGCTTTATGCAGGCATGGACCTGAAGCGCAACTTCTGAGATGGCGCGGCGCTCGCTCTGGCTGCACCCCGCCGCCAAACCGCTGCTTTTTGCGCTGTGCCTGCTGCCCTTGCTTTATTTGATCTGGGCGGCGGCGGGCAATCAACTCGGCGCCAACCCGGCCGAGGCGCTGATACGCGGCCTGGGTGACTGGAGCTTGCGCGCGCTATGCCTGACGCTGGCTGTCACGCCCGCGCGCCAGCTGTTCAATCTGCCGGCCTTGGCGCGTTTTCGCCGCATGCTGGGTCTGTTCACCTTCTTTTACGCATCGCTGCATTTGCTGTCTTACGCCTGGCTGGACATGGGCTTGGTGCCGGCCGATATCGCCAAAGACATCGCCAAGCGGCCGTTTATTCTGATGGGCTTCACGGCCTGGATCTTGTTGCTGCCCTTGGCCGCCACCTCCTTCAACCGCGCCATCAAGGCCCTGGGCGCCAAGCGCTGGCAGACCTTGCACAAGGCGGTCTACGCCGTCGCAGTGATAGGCATGCTGCACTTCATCTGGATGCGCGCGGGCAAGCAGAATTTTGGCGAGCCTTTGATTTATGGCCTGGTGCTGGCCGTGCTCATAGGCTGGCGCCTTCAAAGAGTTTGGCGCGGCCGGGGATAATCGGGCAGTCACCTCCACGCCTTCGCCCCTCGACATGCCCGATTCTCAGCCGCCCAACCCCTACGACGTTGCCATCATCGGCGGCGGGCCGGCCGGCTGCAGCGCGGCTTCTTGGCTGCATCAGTTGGGCCTGAGCGTTGCCCTGATCGAGCGCGAGCCGCAGCTATGCGCCGGCTTGCAGTCGCTGCAGTTCGGCCAAGACTGGGTGCTGGGCGCGCCGGGCCAGAACCTCGCGACCTTGGGCCAACAGTACGCGCGCCACATCGAAAGCCTGCCCGCCGTGCAAGTCTTGCTCGGCCAAGCACTTGCCCATCTGGATTGGGCCGCCGACGCAGCTTGGCGCCTACAGTTGGCTGATGGCCGCAGCCTGAACGCACGCGCGCTCTTGCTCGCCACAGGCCTGAAGCCCCTGCGCCCCGAACTCTATTTCCCTCCGGCCGCAAGGCCTAGCCCGCGCCTGATGGACGCGCTGAGCCTGACCGCTTGTCGCGATCAACTGCCCGCTGGCAGCATAGTGCTCTTGGGTGGCGGCGACAACGCGGCCGAAAACGCCTTGTTCCTGCAGGCGCGCGGCCACCAGGTCACGCTTTGGTCGCGCAGCGATTGGCGCGCCCAGCAAAGCCTGGTGGAGCGACTCAAAGCCCAGGCCGGGGTCATCACCATGCGCCCGCGCAATCCCATGCCGACGCGCTTGTTGGCTGATGAACAGGGGGTCACGGTGCAGTCACAGCAGTTCGGTGACGAGCGTTTTGACCATGTGGCCGTGCTCTTAGGCTTCGAGGCCGAACCGAGTGCTTGGCTCTTGGTTGGTGACGCGCTACAGCGCGCCGGCATCACCGCGCCGTCCCACCCCTTCCGCGACGAGCCGCGCTTTTCCCCGTTAGGCTTGTTCATCGCCGGCGACGCCAGCGGCCACCAGCATCCCAGCGTGCAGACCGCGCTTGGCGACGGCGTCGTCGCGGCCAAGGCCGTGGAGGCATTTCTGCGCCCCTTGAGCGAAGGCCAGCCGACGCTGGCAATGCGCCGCAACAACCGCCAGATCATCCACATCACCGGCCTGCGCTTCGGCGCGAATCTGGGTGTGCTGGACTTCGAGCGCGAAGGTCCACAACCGATTCAGGTCGATGCCGAGGTCAATCTGGGCGCGCAGGCCATCGTCTCGCGCGACGCCGACATCGGCCACGTGCTGGACTACCGCCGCGTGCGCGCCATCATCATCGACGAGTGCACGGCCGAGCACACCGATCTGCTGGAAGCGCTGCTGGGCAAGCTCTGCACGCGCTTGATGAAGCTGCCCGGCGTCGCCGGTGTGCGCATCAAAGTGACCAAGTTAGAAATTTTCCCCGACTGCCAAGTCGCCATCAGTGCCGAATGCGGCGCTTGGTAAACCCCTGAAGTCTTATGACCGCCATGAATACCGAAACCTTCGCCCGCCCCGAATTGGATGACGTCGAGACTAAAGACGACCCCAAGCTGTCGGTCGAGCTCAAAAAACTCTCCAAACGCCTGCATCGCCAGGTCGGCCAGGCCATCGTCGACTACAACATGATCGAAGAAGGCGACAAGGTGATGGTCTGCCTGTCCGGCGGCAAAGACAGCTATTCGATGCTGGACATCCTGCTCAATATGCAGCAGCGCGCGCCCATCAATTTCGAGATCGTCGCGGTGAATCTGGACCAGAAGCAGCCCGGCTTCCCCGAGCACATCCTGCCCGAGTATCTGAAGGCGCGCGGAGTGCCTTTCCATATCGAGGAGCAGGACACGTACTCCATCGTCAAGCGCCTGGTGCCCGAAGGCAAGACCACCTGCTCGCTGTGCTCGCGCCTGCGCCGAGGCAATTTGTACCGCGTGGCCGAGGAGTTAGGTGCCACCAAGATCGCGCTGGGTCACCACCGTGATGACATCATCGTCACCCTGCTGCTGAATATGTTCTTCGGCGCGCGCATGAAGGGCATGCCACCAAAGCTGGTCAGCGACACCGGCCGCCATGTGGTGATTCGCCCGCTGGCCTATGTGGCCGAACCCGATCTGGTGCGCTGGGCCGCGCACCGCGAGTTCCCCATCATTCCGTGCAATTTATGCGGTAGCCAAGAAAACCTGCAGCGCGTGCAGGTCAAGGCGATGATCAATGAATGGGAGACCAAGTACCCCGGCCGGCTTGAAAATATGTTCACCGCCATGAGCAAGGTCGTGCCCTCGCACATGATGGACCGCGAGCTCTTCCCCTTCCAAACCCTCAAAGCCACCGGCGTACCGGACACCAATGGCGACATCGCCTTTGACGAGGACGAGAGCTGCGCGCCGCAGCCGCAGGCACAGAGCTCGGTCATCACATTGCGCCCACGCTGAATGCGCCTGCTGCTGGTCGAAGACGATTTGATGATTGGCGAGAGCCTGCGTCTGGCCTTGCGCCAGGACGGCTACGCGGTCGACTGGGTGCGCGATATCAGCGCCGCCAAGGCTACGCTGGCGAGTGAGCGCTTCGACCTGGTGCTGCTGGATCTGGGCCTGCCCGAGGGCGGGCCTCAGCCTGCTCATCCCGCTCATCCCGCTCAGTCCAGCAGCGGCCCCGCTGCCAGCGGCTTGGATGTGCTAAAGGCACTGCGCGCACGCCAGGACAACACGCCGGTGATCGTGCTGACCGCACGCGACGGGCCGGGCGAGCGCGTGTTGGGCCTGGACAGCGGCGCCGACGACTATCTGGTCAAACCGTTTGAGCTGGATGAGCTCAATGCGCGCATACGCGCAGTGCTGCGCCGGCACAGCGGCCGCAGCCAGCCGCTCTTGACTTGCGGTGCCGTCAGCTTGGACCCCGCAACCCGTCAGGTCACGGTGGGCGGCCAGCCTGTCCTGCTGTCGGCCCGCGAGCTGGCCCTGCTGGAGGCCTTGATGCAGCGGCCCGGCGCCTTGCTGTCACGCGCCCAACTGGAAGACCGCCTTTACGGCTGGGGCGAGGAGATCGAGAGCAATGCGGTGACGGTCTATATCCACCAATTGCGCCGCAAACTCGGGGCCGACTTCATCCAGAATATGCGCGGGGTCGGCTACTACGTCGGCTCGCCCAAGGCTGGCGGCAGCGAAAGTTCATGAGCTTGAATTCGATGCGCGCGCGCTTGCTGCTGAGCCTGCTGGCTCTGTTGGCGGCCGCAGCGCTGGTGATGGGGGCCAGCAGCTACCGCACGGTGCTGGCAGAGACCGAGGCCTTGTTCGACTATCAGCTGCGCCAGATGGCTCTGGCGCTGCGCGATCAAGGCGAGATCGCGCCCAGCCAGGCGCGCACCTTGGGGGACGAGCAACTCGACTTCGTCGTGCAGATCTGGACCGCCGATGGCCGCAGCATCTATGCCTCGCGCGAGCATGCCAATCTGCCGGCGCGCGCCTTGCTGGGTTTGGCCGAAATCAATGTCGGCGGCCAGCGCTGGCGCACCTTCAGCGTGGCCACACCGGGCCGGGTGATCCAGGTCGCGCAGCCGGTGCAGATTCGCCAAAAGCTCGCGGCTGCGGCCGCCCTGCGCAGCGTGCTGCCGCTGCTCTGGCTGGCACCCTTGCTGGCCTTGCTGGGCTGGTGGCTGAGCGCTTTGACTGTGGCGCCGCTGCGAGCGGTGGCGGCAGAGGTCAGCCAGCGTGATGCACAGGCCCTGGCGGCGCTGCCCACGGCCGGTTTGCCCGATGAAGTCGCACCCTTGGTCAAGGCGCTGAATGCCTTGTTGCAACGGCTGGGCAGCTCGCTGGATCAGCAGCGTGCTTTTGTGGCCGATGCCGCGCATGAGCTGCGCTCGCCGCTGACCGCTTTAAAGCTGCAAGCCCAGCTGCTGCAGCGTGCACCGACCGAGGCCGACCGCGCCGCTGCCATGGCCGCCTTGACCGCCGGCATCGAACGTGCCGCCCGCTTGGTTGAGCAGTTGCTGGCGCTGGCGCGCGCCGAGCCCGGCGGCCCGGCGCTGGCCCTGCAGACGCTGGATTTGAGCGAGTTGGTGCGCGGCGTGATGGCCGACTGTCTGCCGCTCGCCCTGGCGCGCGGCACCGAGCTGAGCTTGCAGGCCGAGGCGCCCGTCCAAGTGCAAGCGGAGCCGGCGGCGCTGGCCATGCTGGTGCGCAATCTGCTCGACAACGCAGTGCGCCACGGCAAGGCCGGCGGTCAAGTCGAATTGAGCGTTACCAACACAGAAGGCCGAGCAACGCTGTGGGTTGATGATGATGGGCCCGGCATTCCGCCGCAAGACCGCGAGCGGGTGTTTGATCGTTTCTACCGCCGCAACCCCGGCGGCGCTGGTCAAAGCACGATCGGCTCCGGCCTGGGCCTGGCCATCGCGCGCAATCTGGCCGAGCAGCATGGCGCCAGCATCAGCCTGGGCGACTCGCCGCTGGGCGGCCTGCGGGTCAGCCTAACTTTCGCCTAATCTTGGCCTAATCAGGCCCTAATCGGCCAAGCCTATCGTTCAGTTCATGCGGAATCTTCCGCGGCTTTGACGACAGGAAAACGCCATGAACATCAAACCACTGAATGCAGCCTTGCTGGCTGCGGGCCTGGCCGCAGGCGGTGTGGCCACTGCACTGATCGCGCCGCAATGGCTGAAGTCTGACCCCGCTCAGCATCAAGCGACGAGTGCGAATGCGCTTGCAGCCGCCGGCACTAACGAAGCAACTGCTCAGCAGCTGCAAAGCCCACAGATCGCCCCCGTCCCCTATCTGAACGCCGGCGGTGCGCCCGACTTCCGCGCCATCGTCAAGCAGGCCGGCCCGGCCGTGGTCGGCGTGACCGTCGAAGGCATGCGCCATGCCAGCCGTGAAGAGCAAGGCATGCCCGAAGCCTTCAGCGACCCGCAGTCACCCTTCTCGCAGTTCTTCCGCGGCCAACCCGGCCAGCGTGGCCGCGAGCAAGGCGGTCAGCCTTTCCGCGGCCAGGGCTCGGGCTTCATCATCAGCAGCGATGGCCTGATCCTGACCAATGCCCATGTGGTCAATGACGCCAAGGAAGTCACCATCAAGCTGAGCGACCGGCGCGAGTTTTCCGCCAAGGTCCTGGGGCTGGACAAGGCCACCGACATTGCGGTTTTGCGCATCGAAGGCAAAGACCTGCCGACCGTGCGCCTGGGCGACCCGCGCCAGTTGGAAGTGGGCGACCCGGTGCTGGCCATTGGCGCGCCCTTTGGCTTGGAGCAGACTGCCACCCAAGGCATCGTCAGCGCCAAGGGCCGCTCGCTGCCCAATGACGCAGTCGTGCCCTTTATCCAGACCGATGCGGCGGTCAACCCCGGCAATTCCGGCGGCCCGCTGTTTGACGGTTCGGGCGGGGTGATCGGCATCAATTCGCAGATCTATTCGCAGTCCGGCGGCTACCAAGGCCTGAGCTTTGCCATCCCTATCAATGTGGCCTTGAAGGTCAAGGATCAGATCGTCGCCACCGGTAGCGCCCAACACGCCAAGCTCGGCGTCGCCGTGCAAGACCTGAACCAGTCGCTGGCCGATTCCTTCGGTATGGCGAGGCCCGACGGTGCTTTGATCGCGCAGGTCAGCCCAAACAGCGCCGCCGCCAAAGCCGGGCTCAAGCCCGGCGATGTGGTCACCGAGGTGGACGGCGAGCCGGTCGTGCGCTCGGGCGCCTTGTCCAGCCTGATCGGCCTGTCGGCACCTGGTGACAAGGTCAAGCTGAAGATCTGGCGCGACCATGCGCCGCAAACGCTGGACATCGTCTTGGGTGGCGCCGAGGCCGAGGCCAAAGTGGCCAGCACAGCCGCCGCCCCGCAAGGCCGGCTAGGCCTGGCGCTACGCCCCTTGAGCAAAGAGGAATCGCGCGCCGTAGGTGGCGCGGCCGGCCTCCTGATAGAAGACGCAGACGGGCCTGCAGCGCGTGCCGGCGTCAACGCCGGCGACGTGCTCTTGGCCATCAATGGTCGCCCGGCACAGTCCAGCGAGCAGGTGCGGGAAGTCTTGGCCAAATCCGGCAATATGGTGGCCTTGCTGATCCAACGCGGCGACAGCAAGATCTTTGTGCCGGTGAAGCTGGGCTGAGCCCTGCCCGCCGGGCCACTTGGGCAGCGGGCTAGCGCAGTTCGCGGCCGAGCAAACGCTCCAGCGTGCCCTGTGGCGATGCCTCGGGACGCTGCTGGTGCGCCGCGTCGAGATAGAAGGTTTGCTCCATCATGTACTGCCCGCCCATCGCGGCATGCAGCACTTGGTCGCTGAACACCACCCAGGTCGTACCGGGCGCAAAGTCGACTCGGGCTTGCGGACTGCTCCGCTGAAATTCGGCGTCAGCCTTGGCCAGATCGTGCAGCTTGAGCATCAGGTGGTCGCTTTCGGTGCGGCGGCGCTTGGTGATGTGCAGCATTTCCAACAAGGCTGCCGAGCCATAAATCGGCCGACCGATCTTCGGCAAATAGCGCTTGGCATGGTCCTCGAAGGGCTCGCCCACCCGCCATTGGCGCGGCAGCCCGTTTGGATTGATATTGCAAAAAACGCGCAGCAGCCTTGTGCCCTGCATGGGGTTGGACGGGAAGGCATCGACATGTAAACGCGTGTCGTCCTTGCGCCAGCTGGTCTCTCGCCCGGCCACATTGACCGGCCTGAACGAACTGTTGCCACGCCGCAGATGACCCCGGTAATGCGGGAACAAGCGCAGTGCCAGGGCCTCACTTTGCTCGGCGTAGCGGCCTATCATCGCCTGCAGCGCCGCCAGATCGGCAGCATCGCCGGAGGCACCCCGCAGTTCATTGGCCGGCCAACGCACCGAAATATTCTTGGCTTTTGCATCGGCCCAGCGAGGGTCCAAGAACTTGCGCTCGGCCGCCGTCAAAACAAATGGCAAGTGGGGGAACTGCAGAACTTCCCCGGCCTCAATCACAGCCTCAACGCCCCGAGTCGGCCCATCTTCGGACCAAGTGCTGTCGGGATACACGCGGATTGGAGTAATGCTGCTCATAGATTCAAGACTGGTCGATGACTGGTGATTTGACGCCTTGAATATTAACTTGCAGCGTCGTCGCCAAAGCTCGTCATTTCTCGGCCACGCGGCCCCGCCATAATTGCGACTTCTCAGACCGTACCCACCACACTCATGTCGCTGAATATTGTCATCATGGCCGCGGGCAAAGGCACCCGCATGAAGTCCGCCCTGCCCAAGGTGCTGCACAAGCTTGCCGGCCGCTCGCTGCTGCAACATGTGCTGAACATGACCGAAGGCCTAGGCGGCGCGCGCAATGTGGTGATCACCGGCCATGGCGCAGAAGTGGTCGAAGCGGCAGTCGCCGGCCCCGGTGTGCAGTTCGTGCGCCAGATGCCTCAGCTGGGCACCGGCCATGCGATCCAGCAGGCGGTGCCCGCCATCGAAGGTGATGGCACGACGCTGATCCTGAACGGCGATGTGCCCTTGATCAAGCAGGCCACGGCGCGCCGACTGGTCGAGGCCTGCGACGGCAAGGCGCTGGTGCTGCTGACCATCCATTTGAGCGACCCCAGCGGCTATGGCCGCATCCTGCGCCAAGGCGGCACGGCGGACGGCAATGTGCTGGCCATCGTTGAACACAAAGACGCAAGCCCCGAACAGCGCGGCATCAAGGAAGGCTATACCGGCATGATGGCCGCGCCCACGGCTGCGCTGAAGCGCTGGGTCAGCCAGTTGAACAACAACAATGTGCAGGGCGAGTACTACCTGACCGACATCGTCGCGATGGCGGTGGCCGAAGGTGTGCCGGTCTTGGGCATTGCCGCACCGAACGAAACCGAAGTCTTGGGTGTCAACAGCCCCGTGCAATTGGCCGATCTGGAGCGCCGCTTCCAGCGCGAGCAAGCGAATGACTTGCTGGAAGCCGGGGTGCGTCTGGCCGACCCGGCGCGCTTCGATCTGCGCGGCACTTTGAGCTGCGGCCAAGATGTCGAGATCGACGTCAACTGCGTCTTTGAGGGGCAGGTCAGCCTGGGCGACGGCGTGCGCATAGGCGCCAACTGCGTGATCCGCAATGCCACGATCGGCGCCGGCGCCCGTATTCATGAATTCACCCATATCGACGGCGAGGCCCAAGGCGTCAAGGTCGGCGCGGGCGCCTTGGTCGGGCCTTTCGCGCGGCTGCGGCCCGGTGCAGATCTGGGCGAGGAAGTGCATATCGGCAACTTCGTCGAGGTCAAAAACTCCACCCTGGCCAAGGGCGCCAAGGCCAACCACCTGGCCTATTTGGGCGACGCCACCGTCGGCGAGCGCGTCAACTACGGCGCCGGCTCCATCACCGCCAACTACGACGGCGCCAACAAACACCGCACCGAAATCGGCGCCGATGTCCATGTCGGCTCGAATTGCGTGTTGATCGCACCGGTGGTCATTGGCGCCGGCGCCACCATTGGCGGCGGTTCCACCATCAGCAAAAACGTTGCCACCGGTGAGCTAAGTGTTGCGCGCGGCAAACAGGTGGCCATTGCGGGATGGACAAGACCGGTCAAGAAACGCTGACGAATGCCGACCGCGTGCGCGATAATTCACGCCGACGGTCGCTTTCACCGCGCGCTCCCCCCGATTTGCGGGAAGCGCCGGCCGGGGCCTCCGCCTAGTATTGGGCCGATAGCAGTGAAAGCACATCATGGCGCGACATTCCAGGCTTCCCCCGATCCCGCAAACCCAGCAGGACGACAGCATTTTGATCGACAGCACTTGGCCGACGAGCTTGGATGAAGCACAGACGCGCCAAGAGCAAGCCGCTCGCAGCGCTGCGCTGGAAACGCAAGCCCAGTACCACGCTCAGTGCGACGACGCGGCGAGCGCCTGCTGGTATCTGTGCCGCAGCCTAGGTCTTGCTCGCCAAATGGAAGCCGGTGGCGAGCCCACGCTGGAGCTGCTGTTCGAATTGCTCGGCGCCTTGGCCGACCTGCCGGCCGAAATCGGCAATGCACCCATGCCCGAACATATCGGCGCCGACAAGCTCGGCGTGTTCGAGCTCTGCCAGCAACTGGCCGCCGCACGCGAAGCCAGTCAGGAAGCCTGGGTGGACGCCGATCTGGCTGCTCCCACGCAGGCTCAGACCCACTGAAGCTTGCTTGCCGCAGGTTTGCGAGGATTGCAATCTTCGCAGCCGGGCTGCATGCTGACGGGCAGTTCAAACGGAGCTGCGCATGAAAATCCTGAAAGTTCTCGGCCTCAGCCTTGTTGGCTTGGTGGCCCTCCTTCTGATAGGCGGCTGGCTGCTGCCCTCTACCTTCAGCGTCTCTCGCAGCGTGCAGATTGCCGCCAGCCCGGAGAAAATCTACCCATTGGTGGCCGCCCCCGGCGCATGGCGGCAGTGGAGCGTTTGGAACCGGCGTGACCCGGCCATGACGATCGAATACAGCGGCCCGGACACGGGGGCCGGCGCGGTCTGGGCCTGGAAGAGCGCCAGCGAGGGCGACGGCAAGATGACTTTCACGGCGGCCGAGGCGCCCAAACGGGTCGCCTACGATCTGTACTTCCCCGACTTCGGGACCACCTCCAGCGGTGAGTTTCGCTTCGAGGCGCAAGCCAGCGGCGGCACCCAAGTCACTTGGCTGATGAATGGCGATATGGGCAAAAACCCCTTGTTCCATTGGCTGGCTTTGTTCGCCGATGGCATGGTGGGCAAAGACTTCGAGGCAGGCCTTAAGAATCTCAAAGCGGTCGCAGAGACGAAACCTTAGGCCTGGGCTGCCCCAAAAAGCAGCAGACCGCTATAAGACCAGTCATATCAATGACTTAAAAGCGCTGGCCGCAGCTTGCCCACGGACTTTTCCACAGAAAGCAGGGATAGATCGGGCCGATTCCTGGGCGAATAGGCCCAAGAAGGTCAAAGTGCCACGCCCATCATTGAAAATGCCGGCATGCGTATCCGTTCCCCTTCTTTGCATGAGCTGCATGCATTTGCGGCTTCGGCCCGGCTCGGCAGCTTTTCGAAAGCGGCCGAAGAGCTCTGCGTCACCCAGGGCGCCATCAGTCGCGCCATCGCGCATCTTGAAGAGCAGTTGGGCCAGACGTTTTTTGTACGCCAGTCTCGCGGTATCGAATTGACGGCGCGCGGCCGTGACTATCTCAGCCAAATCAGCGCCGCCTTGCAAACCTTGGAGTCCGCAGCGACCGCCCAGCGTTCGCCGGACATCCCGACCCGGCTGCGCTTGGCCGTGCCACCCACCTTGGCCGCCAAATGGCTGATCCCTCGCCTGGCCGATTGGCAGGCCCTGCATCCGCAAATTTCGCTCTCCTTGGCCCCTTCGCAATATGACGAAGACTTCAGCGACGCTGACATCGACGCCTGGCTACGACCGAGCAGCGGCAGCTTCCCCAGCGGCATAGACGCCGAGTACATCGTCGGCCGCGAGCTGGTGGCGATCTGCCACCCCAAAGACCTGCAAGGCAGCGATGCGCTGAGTGAGCCGGTCGATCTTTTGAGTCGCCCGCTGCTGTGCAATACCAACTACCAACAGAACTGGCGCCTCTGGCTGGACTCCGTCGGCCTGGGCGCGCATGAGTTCAAGCCCAGCGCCGACTTCGAGCAGGTTTCCATGCTGGTGCAGGCAGTGGTGGCCGGCTTGGGCGTGGCCGTCGTGCAGCGCTGCTTGATAGACGATGAACTCGGTGCCGGGCGCATCGTCATGCCATTTGAAGACAAGGTTGCCTTCACGGTTGGCTATATGCTTTGCACCCGCCGCGCCAGTCACTCCAATCGGGCCTTGCAGCAATTGCTGCAATGGCTGAAGGCGCAGGCGGCTTAAGCCTACCTTGTCCCCAGTGCAGCCGCCTGTTCGTAGGCTGAGATCAGGCGGCTAACGCGCGACACCGACAGCCCCAAGAGCGCCGCCAAGGCACTCATCGTTTGCCCCGCCTCGGTGTGAGCGCGGTACAGCGCTTGTTCGCGCGAGTCGCTGTCGCGCAAACATGCTGGCCAGTCAAAGCCCCCGCTTACCGCAGGGCTGTGCGGGCTTTTGGCAGTTGGAGGCTTGGTTTGAGCTGCAGCTTGGGTGGACGTTGGGCCGAGCGCCAGCATGGCCTTGGCGAAGGCCTCATCACCCAAAAATATCTGCTGCCGCAAGCGCCCCGGCCAGAGCTGCAAAGCCGGCTCTTTGACGACCAATTTGGCATAGCGTTCGGCGGCCTGCCGTTGATCGGCCGGGTTACGCAGCTCCCGTCCAAGCACATAACGCCACAGGCCGACTACATCCAACCACGCCGGCGCGGCCTCGAGACCGGCGTGCGCAGCGAAGCTGGACCAGGGCCACTGCTCAGGCGAGGCCACCAGGCCCATGCGCAAGGGGTTGAGCTCCACATAGCGGCAGGCATCGAGCAGATGCGCCTCGCGATCAACCAAGACTGCCTTGAAGCGGCCACGGAACAGCGCGCCTTCGCCGCGCCGCTGGTGCATGTGATGCTGGGTGTAAACGCCGCCCAAATGGCGCATCAAACGCGACAGATTGGCACGGCGGGTGTACAGCAGCAAATGGTAATGGTCGGGCAGCACGCAAAAGGCCAGCAGCTGGGCGTCAAAGCGTTGCATGGTTTGGGCCACGAGGCTTAAGAAGGCCGCACGGTCGGACTCCTGCGCGAAGGCCGCGTGACCCGCCTCAGACCAAGCGCTGACGTGGTAAACCGCACCGGGGAATTCAATGCGTGGAGGGCGAGCCATGCCCAAACATAGTCCAGCCCACTCGAAAAGGCAAGGCCTGACCCCGCCCTAGTCCAGCCGAAGCCCGCATCAAAGCCACATCAGTCACGGCAGGTCCGACAGCCACGATCTGGTCGGGGGTCAGGTCATTCAAAAACTCGTCAATGCTTGGGATGCAGACCTTCAAGCACCGTCAACACGGCCGCGTCGCCCATATTGCGGGCGTCTGCCAACTCGCCGCCATTGGTGGCGCTGAGCACCTCGCCGTCGCGCTTGAGCACCGCCACCGCTGGGATGCCTTTCTTCAAGGACACGCCCATCTGGGCGGCCAAATCGGTGTTGCGATCAAAGCGCCCCACATTGACCTTCAGCAACACCAAGCGCTTGTCCACGTGCTCGGCCAAGCTGCCCGCGCTCATCTTCTTGTCGAGCGCCACGCAGTCACCGCACCAATTGGCACCGAAGACCACCAGCACATTTTTCTGCTGTGCCTGCGCCTTGGCCAGCGCGAGATTCAGCTCGGCGCGCGCATCGGCCGCCTCGTTATAGATTTGTTTGACGCTGCTCGGAACCGCCGTTGCAGGCAAAGCCCTCGGTGCGCTGGCCGAGCTGGCGGCCTGACTCTGAGCATGGGCGGGCAGCACCGCAGACAGCGAGGCAAAAGAAATGATGGCGGCAAGGAGCTTCATAGGAGGCGATGAAATTTGAATGAGGCCGAGTTTGCCACGCACGAGATGCGGTACAAAGCGGCACCTCCCTCGCTACGCATCGAAAGAAAATCCCATGGCGGCTTCCAGCCTGTTTGCCTTGATCGACGACATTGCCACTTTGCTGGACGACGTGGCCCTGCTCAGCAAGGCTGCCGCCAAGCAGACCACCGGCGTGCTCGGCGACGACCTGGCCCTCAACGCCCAGCAAGTCAGCGGCGTAGCCGCCGAGCGCGAGTTGCCGGTCGTTTGGGCCGTGGCCAAGGGCTCGGCTCGCAACAAGGCAATATTGGTACCGGGCGCATTAGCCATCAGTGCCTGGGCGCCCTGGGCCGTGACCCCGCTGCTGATGGTGGGCGGCACCTATCTCTGCTTCGAGGGCTTCGAAAAGATCGCCGAGAAGCTGCTGCACAGCGCCGACGATGAAGCCAAGACGCAGCAAGCACTGAAAACAGCCGCACTCCATTCGGCGCAAGACCTGCTCGACTTCGAGCGCGACAAGATCAAGGGCGCCATCCGCACCGACTTTGTGCTCTCGGCCGAGATCATCGCCATCACCCTGGGCACCGTTGCCGCCGCCTCCTTCCCCAAGCAGGTGCTGGTCTTGAGCGGCATCGCGGTGCTGATGACCATAGGCGTCTACGGCCTGGTGGCGGCGATCGTCAAGCTGGATGATGCCGGCCTCTATCTGAGTCGAAGCAAACTCGCACCGCTGCGCGGCTTGGGCAGAGGCATGGTCAGCCTGGCACCCGGCTTGATGCGCACGCTGATGGTGGTGGGCACGATCGCGATGTTCTTGGTCGGTGGCGGCATCCTCAGCCATGGTCTGCCGCAGCTCCACGGCTTGGCCCCGGCGCTGGCTGCCCACCTGGGCCCAGCGGCGCCGCTGGCTGGCTTGATTGTTGACGGCTTGGTTGGCCTGGCCGCTGGCGCCATCGCGGTGGCCGTGTTCACCTTGGGACAGCGGCTCTGGCGCATCGCCCGAGGCCAGGCCGAGGGTCAGGTCTGAACCCTGTTGAAAGGGCGGAGCTGCCGCAGCACTGGCGCGAATATGACAGTCCGGAGTAGGATGCCGGCATGAAAATTTACCAAATCGAAGTCCAGAAGTTCAAGGCCGCCTCGAACAATATCCACGGTCAGGTGCTGTTCAAGGTCGATGCCCTGATCAACCCCAAGGCCGAAGTCGAGGGCATTGAGCCTAGCACCATCATTGCGCTGACCGAGAAGAATGCGCGCGTGCTGATGGCCTTGCTGAAGGCGCAACTGGCTGAATTCGACGGCAAGAAAGCGCGCAGCCGCTTCTAAGACCTGGGCCTGCGACAATCACGCGATGGAATATCCCCAATACGATCCCCAATCCGACAATCTGCCACTCTCTGACGAGGAGTTGTCGACGCTGGATGACATGCTGACCAAATTGCCCACCGAGGCCTCGATGAATATCGAAGCACTGGACGGCTTCCTGGCAGCGCTGCTTTTGAGCCCGAAGCCCTTGGCCGATTTGCCCGGTGCAGCCTGGCTGCCGCTAGCCTGGGGCGGCGACGGTGACGACCTCGAAGCTTCGACCAAACCCGAAAACTACCCCTTCGCCAGCGGCAAGCAGCGCAAGCGCGTGACCCTGCTGGTGCTGCGCCATCTGCGCTCGATTGCCTGGCAGTGGACAGCCAAGCCGGAGTTGTGGGAGCCGATCTTCAGCGTCGCTGAAAGCGATGTCGAAGGTGAGCCCGATCTGACCGATGCCGAAGAATGGGCGATTGGCTTCCTGACCGCCGTGGACCTGGCCCCCGAGGCTTGGGAGCCGCTGTTTGACGACGCCGTCACCGGCCCACTGCTGGCTCCGGTCGCCTTGTTGGGTGGCGACGAGACGCAACTCAGCGATGAGGAGCGCGCCCGCCTGGCCGACCCCAAGGAGCGCGATGCTCTCAGCCGCGCGGTGCTGGACAATGTGCTGCTGCTCTGGGCCGCACGCAACAAGCATTGAATGAGGCCCTTGCCTAAGGCATTGCTTCGCCGGGCGGCCTACGCCGCCTTGTTGATCGCCTTGGGTGCCCTGAGCGCTTGCGGCACGACTTCGGTCAACCCCGTCACCGGCAAGACCGAGCGCACGGTGATGGACGAGGCCAGCGAAATCGCCGAGGGCCGCAAGGCCCACGCGCAGGTGCTGCAGGAGTACACCCAGCTTGCCGACCCCAAGCTGCAAGCCTATGTGAACGAGCTGGGCCAACGCTTGGCCAAGGCTTCGCACCGCAGCCACCTAACTTGGCATTTCACCGTGCTTGACAGCCCTGAGGTCAATGCCTTTGCGCTGCCCGGCGGCTATGTCTATGTGACACGCGGCATCATGGCTTACCTGGAGAGCGAGGCCGATCTGGCCGGCGTGATCGGGCATGAAATCGGCCATGTCACCGCCCGACACGGTGCGCAGCGCGCTACCCGCCAACAAAGCGCCGGCATCGGTGTGCTGGCCGCCAGCGTGCTCGGCGCGGTGCTGGAGTCGCAAGGCCTGGGCGGCGCCGGTCAGTTGATCGGTCAAGCCTCACAAAGCGTGGCCGCCGGCTATAACGCGTCCTATGGACGCGAGCAAGAATTGCAGGCCGATGGTCTGGGCGCCGAGTATTTGTCACGCAGCCACTACGACCCCAAAAACATGGTGGACGTGATCCATGTGCTGAAGAACCAGGAGCGCTTTGCCGCCGAGCAGGCTAGGCTGGAAGGTCGGCCCGCCCCCAGCGGTAGCAGCTGGCTGGCCTCGCATCCCAGCAATGATCAGCGTCTGAGTCAAATCAGCCAAACGGCCCAGCAATATGCCGGCATTGACGGCAGCAAGAATTACCAAGACGACGGTCGCGCCCGCTACCTGGCCGCCATTGAAGGTATCAGCTATGGCGAGAGCGCCGAGCAAGGCCTGAGCCGGGGGCGTAATTTCTATCACCCGGGCCTGGGCTTCGCCCTGACCGCGCCTGCCGGCTGGAAGATCCAGAACGGCGCCGAAGCGCTGATCCTGAGCAACCCGGAGCAGGATGCTGGCCTGGTGCTGCGCCCCGTGCCGGCCAAGTTCAGCGGCAGCCACGAGCAAATCCTGCGCCAGATCTTGCCGCAAGCAGAGCAGGTGCAAGTCGACAAGCTGTCGCTGGGCGGCCTGCCGGCCAGCCATATCAACGCCGTGCAGCGCAACGCCCAGGGCCAGCGTCTGCCGATCGAATTCACCCTCATCAGCGGGCCGAACAAGGCCAACTACATGCTGATCTACCGCGCCCGCGATGCCAATGCGATGGCGCGCGCCTCGCGCCGGATGCAGGAAGCCGAAGCCAGCTTCCGCCCCATGACGCCGGCCGACCGCGCTGCCGCCAAACCCTGGGTTTTGCGCAGCGTGACCATGCCGGCGGGCGGCTTCGCCCAGTTGGCCAAGACCTCGCCGCTGGGTGAACGTGCCGAGGCCCAGCTGCGCCTGCTGAACGGCGCCTTGGACGCTGACCCGAAACCGGGTCAGAAGGTCAAGATCGTGGCAAGCGCGCCCTGATCCGCTGCCTCAAGGCTGGGCGGGCTGGGCGCGGCCCAAATGCTGCAGCCAAAAAGCTTCGTACTTGCGGTGCCAGCCCACGGTCTTGACCGCGCCGCCCATGCCGTGCTCGCCGTCCGGGTCCAGGAAGAGATCAACCAAGCCTTCCTTGCCGGACTCCAACAGCGCGCGGTAGACATTCACCGTGTCTTGATACAAGACGTTAGGGTCCATCATGCCGTGCACCAGCAGCAGTGGCTTTTTCAGGCCTTTGGCCATGGGCAGCAGCGAGTATTTGCGCAGATTGGGCTTGCTTCTATCGACCTTGCCGATGGTGCGTCCGCTGTACCAGCTGTTGTAGTTCTCCCATTCGGTCGGTCCCGCTCCGGCGATGCCTGCGGCAAACAGATCGGGCTTGTTGTACATCGTGTACTGGGTCTGGAAACCGCCAAAACTCCAGCCATTCAGGCCGACACGTGCCGGGTCGATGCCGAAGTTGGCACGCATATGGGCGAACAAATCCTCCAAGTCCTCGGTCTGCGGCAGGCCAGGGTTCTCCCAGTTCGCATCGGAGAAGCGTCGGCCGTAGTTCGAGTGTCCGCGTGAATCGATCGTCACCATCACATAGCCATGCTTGGCCGCCATATACATGGCGAACACATAGGCGCTGGGCTGAAAGCTGTCGGCCTCGACCGAATGGCGGTCGTTCAAGGGGCCGCCGTAGATGTAGACGACCGCCGGGCGCTTGTCGGCAGCGGTCCAGCCATTGGGTTTGAACACATAGGCGGGGATGCTGTCGCCATGGCGGTTCTTGAACGAGAAGCCCTCGGGACGCAATACATCGACCTCGGCCCAGGCCTTGTCATGGCTGTCGGTCAAGACCTTGCTGGAGCCCTTGCCGGAATCGATCAGCTTCAGCTCCGGCCGAGCTGCCCAGTTGCCTGCGTTGGCCGATAACCATAGCCCGTCATAGGAGACCACGCCGTTGCGGTGATAGTCGCCGGTAACGCCCAGCGCTTGCATCGCGCCGTCGGCCAGATTGACGCGGAACAGATTCATTGCCGCCAGGTCACCCTTGTTGGCGACGACAAACATGGCCTTGCTATCGGGCGTAAAGCCCAGCACCTGATGCGCCTCGAACTCGCCCTTGCCGCCTTCCAGCAAGGGGCGCAGGCTGCGCGCCGCGATATCCCAGCCATAAGGCTGGCGAAAACCCTTCTCGTCCAGCGTCAGTACCAGCGTCTTGCCGTCCGGTGTGAACTGCGGGTTGACGACGTTGACAACCTCGTGGCCCACATCGCCGCGTCGCTCCAAAACCAGCTCCGGCTTGGCATTCTCATCCGCGCCGCCGATGTAGACGCGCAGCAATTCTTTCTCGCGCTCCCAGGTGCTGAAGGCATAGCGGCTGCCGTCGCGCGCCCAGGCAATCGGGCTCAGCTCAAACCAGCTGTCACCACCCGCATGGGTGAAGACCGGCGCAGGCTGCTTAGCCGGTGCATCCTCGAGGCCGGGCACCTTGCGGATATAGATCGCCAGCGGCTTGTTCGTCAGCTTGTCGTCGGAGACCTCGCGGTCGACCTTTTTGGCCGTGGCGAAACGCTCGGCGTAATTCATGATCTCGACCTTGCGGCCGCTCGGCTCAGGCGCGGGCTTGCCCTCTTCGGCAGGCTTGAGCGGTGCCCGGCCGACCAAGGCCATCCAGCGGCCGTCTTCGCTGATCGTGGTGGACTCGATCTGGTACTTCTTCTCGGCATCATCCGGGTGGATCAGCTCGCGGTTGAGCACTTGCACGCCGCCGGCGCCAAGCCTTGCGCGCAGCACGCGCTTGTCGTCCATATAGACATAAGCCTGATCATCGGCGCTGTAGGCGACCATGCGCAAAGCTCGCGAAGTCGACTGCAGCGGCATGATCTTGCTGTCACCGGCGACCCAGCGGAACAGACCGCCGCGGTAGGCAAAGATCAACTCATCCTTGTGATTGGCCCAGACGATTTGAGTCGCACCGGGATACAAATCGGTCGGCTTGAGCTTGTCCTTGGCCTGCTTTTTCTTCAGCTCGTCGCGCCACTCCCATTGCTCTTTGTCTTTCTCGGGCTTGTCGGCTGCCGCAGAGGCGGCCGAGGCTGGGCTCGCAGCTGCCAGCGGCTTGCCGGCCCGCTTGGCTTCCAATGCTTGCGCCGCGAGCTTCTCGGCCTCGGCTTCGGCCTTGTCGATCGCCTTTTGGGCGTCGTCGCGGGCCTTCTTGGCGGCGTAATCCTTCTTCACCTGCTCCAGGGCAGCCGCTTCCCATTGACCCAGGTCGACAGGGGCTCCGAGCAGATAGGCCGCCTGCGCCTCTTCCTTGGCTTGCCGCTCGGCGGTTTCGCTGCGCTTTTGCTGCAGTTTTTTATCGAAACGAGCCAGATCTTCCGGCGCATCAAAAGCGGCCATCAGCGCAGGCGAAGTCAGGCGCTGCGTCTTGCCGGTCTTGCTGTCATGCACATAGAGATCGGTCCCCGGCTCGCCGAAGGGATTCCAAAGGTAGGCCAGGTAGCGGCCGCTGTGGCTGAACTCGGGGGATTTGGCGTTCTCGCCGCGATACGGCTCGGCACGAAAGACTTGCTCCAGCTTCAAGCCGGCCGGCGCCGGGGCCACCGGTTGTGCAAGCGCCGACAAGGTCAGCGCGCTCATCAGCGCCGCCATCAGACAGCTGGTGGCCAAGGCCTTGCTGCGCTTGGCATTCTCAAGTGGGTGTGGGGTTTTCTTGTGGTTCAACAAACCGCGTTCTCCAGGCTCGCCCAGGGTCAGGGCAGCCGGCATTCTAAAAGGCCGGCCCCTGGTCAAACGATGGTCATGGCCGCTGAACGCCCTGTCAGCCAATTCAGGCAAACTCGCGCCATGAACCTCAGCACCGTGTTGGCCGCCGCCGGCCTTTTGACTTGTATCTTCCTGGCGATTCGCATGTGCTTGAGCCCACGCTTGCGCCAGCAAATGGACGCGCGCCTGCGCCGCGCCGCCTGGGGCTTGCGCGATGCCGGCCACCGCTTGGGTGTTTACTGGCGCAGCCGGCGCTTCAAAAAATCAGCCGCCAGCGAGGCCGACGCGGCGATACGCCGCGCCAAAACGGCGCACAAGCCCGACGGCGAATGGGACGGCAATGTCTACCGTCCCAAGAGCTTTGGCAAAGACAAGCCGCGCAAACCGCACTGAAGACCGTCTTCGCCAAGGTCAGCGCATTTGGCGCGGGCTCGCCGGCTCAGCGCTTCCCGTCGCCGCCCGCCATCACAGCCGTCATGCGGAACATCGCATCATGTGCACAGACCTCGCCGGGCTCGCCGCTGTGGCCGCCGAAGGCCGTCAGCAGCGGCGTGATGTCGGGTGCTGCGACGGCCTTCTTGGTGCCGGGCTCAAGGCGGAAGATGGTCTTGCCTTCCTTGATGGTCTCGGTGACCTTGATCTCGGCAATCGTGTCCGGCTTCACCGCCGTCGGGTCTTTCGACAGCAGCGCGAAGTCGGCCAGCTTGCCGACCTCCAAGCTGCCCTTGGTCTTTTCTTCGAAGTGGTGATAGGCCGGCCAGATCGTCATCGCTTTCAAAGCAGTGATGACATCAACCCGATGCTCTGGGCCAACGATGCGACCCGAGCCGCGCGCGCGGCGGGTGACGGTAGCGTCCAGCACCCGCATCGAGTCCGGGAAGGCCACCGGCGCATCGTGATGGCTGGAGAAGATCATGCCGCGCTTGCGTGCCCAGCCGGTGGGCGAGATGTTCAAGCCCGCCTGCGGGCCAACCGTGTGATCAAGATGCCAGTCACCCCAGTAAAAGGTATGCATGGGGAACAGCGAGGGAATGACGCCCAGCGACTTGTAGCTGTCGAGTTGATCCTCGCGCAGGAACTGGCCATGGATCAGCACTGGGCGCAGAGCCTTGGCTTGCGGGAAGCGAGCCTGCGCCGCTTGGTGTGAGGCAATCAAGAGGTCGGAGGCCCGCTCGCCATTGGAGTGAGTGATGACCTGGATGCCGTTTTCGGCCGCCCATTGCACGGCGCCCATCACGTCTTCGGCAGAAGCTGCGGCATAACCCGAATAACCCTCGGGATAGTTGCCGACCAGCTTGTAATAAGGCTTGTCACGCCAAGCGGTGAAACCCTGCGGGCTGCCGTCGATGGTGAGCTTGGCACCGGCGACGCGGAAGCGGTTGGTGTAAGTATTGCTCTGGTTCGCCTTGATGAAGGCCCGGTCCACCAGCACATCGGGATAGGTGTTGACGTCATTGGCGAAGCCGCCCTCGGCCGCCACCTGTTTCATGACGGCGACAATCTGCGGCGTGGACCGGCCTTCTTCGGCCGTGGTGTAGCCAAAGCGGGCCCAGAGCTTGGCGCCTTCGCGCGCAAAGGTCTTCAAGCCCTCAGGCCCCACACGACCCAACACCGCCGGGAGGGCGCTGGAAAAAGCTGTTTCTTCGATCGTGCCATTGGGCTCGGTGCTGCCGGGCTTGCGTTGGATCACGCCGCCTGCGGGGTTTTTGGTGCTGGCGTCATAACCGATGACCTTCAACATGGCGGAATTGGCAGTGGCCAAATGGGCCGACTGGTGCACGATCAGAATTGGAATGTCTTTGGAGACCTCGTCCAGCTCCTCTTTGGTCGGATGGCGCAGTTCTTTCAGTTGGGCGTTGTCATAGCCAAAACCAAGAATGAGTTGGGTCTTCTCGACCGCAGCGGCGTTCTTTTGCACCCAGTCACGCAGCGTCTGCTGCAGCGAGGCGATGTCCTTGACTTCACCATCGGGCGGCGCCAGCAGATTGGCCGAAAGTGCCTGCAAACCGCCACCAAAAATATGGCCATGTGCGTCGACAAAGCCGGGAATGAGGGTTTGACCCTTGAGATCCACGAGCTGTGTGGCGGGGCCCTTCAACTTCATCACCTCGCGGCTCTTGCCCACGGCAATGATCTTGCCGTCGGCGACAGCCACCGCTTCGGCGCGCATGGCCTTGTCGTTCATGGTCAGGATGGTGCCGCCCGACCAGATGCTGTCGGCCATCTGCGGGGCGGCCATTGCTGGCGCGGCAAGCGTGAGGATGGCCGCCATCAGTGCGGACGTATTCAGGTTTACTCGGTTCATAGCTGGGCTCCTCGCTGAGAGTGGGGTGTTTGATCGGTATGGTTTCATGCCGCGAGACTCGGGCGCCAACGGGCGCCAAAGTCAAACTACGCCGACGGATTTTGCCACCACAGATGAGCCGTTATGTGCCCCGCGCCAACACCGGCCGCAGCGCTACGCCGGTGTGCGAGCCCGCCGCCACGACCACCTCCGGCGTGCCCTCCACCACCACCTCACCACCTGCCGTGCCGCCATCCGGCCCCAGGTCGATGACCCAGTCGGCTTCGGCGATCACGTCGAGGTCATGCTCGATCACGACGACCGAATGCCCGCCCGCCACCAGCCGGTGCAGCACGCGGATCAGCCGCTCGACATCGGCCATGTGCAGGCCCACCGTCGGCTCGTCCAGCACATAGAGGGTGTGCGGCGCCTTCTGGCCGCGCCGCCCGACCTCGTCGCGCACCTTGACCAGCTCGCTGACCAGCTTCATCCGCTGCGCCTCGCCGCCGGACAGCGTCGGTGACGGTTGACCCAGGGTCAGATAACCGAGGCCCACGTCCTGCATCAGCTTGAGTGGATGACCAATCGCCGGCATCGCGGCAAAAAACGGCGCGGCCTCGTCGACCTCCATCGCCAGCACATCGCCGATGCTCTTGCCCCGCCAGCTAACGCCCAGCGTCTCCGGATTGAAACGTTGGCCATGGCATTGGTCGCACAGCACCTTCACATCGGGCAAAAAGCTCATCTCGATGGTGCGCATGCCCTGGCCCTCGCAACCGGGGCAGCGGCCTTCGCCGGTGTTGAAGCTGAAGCGATTCGCCGCATAGCCGCGCGCGCGGCTCTCCAGCGTGTCGGCAAAGAGCTTGCGGATCGCGTCCCAGAAACCGATGTAAGTCGCAGGGCAGCTGCGCGGCGTCTTGCCAATCGGCGTCTGGTCAACCTCCAGCACCCGGTCGACCAGTTCATGGCCTTCAATGCCGGCACAACCGATCCAATGCGCGGGCGCTTTGCGCAGCGGCACGGCCTGCGCCATATTCGCGAGCAGCACATCGCGGGCCAGCGTGCTCTTGCCGCTGCCCGACACGCCGGTCACCGCGACGAGGCGGTGCAGCGGCACATCGAGCGTGACGTGTTGCAGGTTGTGCAAGCTCGCATCCAGCACGCGCAGGCGCGGCGCACCTTCGACCATCTCACGGCGTGCTTGCAGCGGATGGATCAGCGGCTTGGACAGAAAGCGCCCGGTGACCGAGTCCGGCCGCAACGCCAGATCGGCGACCGAGCCCTCCGCCACCACATGCCCGCCGCGCTTGCCGGCACCGGGGCCGATGTCGATGATGTGGTCGGCGCGGCGAATCGTGTCCTCGTCATGCTCGACCACGACCAGCGTGTTGCCCAGGTCACTCAAGCGCCCCAGCGCCTTCAAGAGGATCTGGTTGTCGCGCGGATGCAGGCCTATCGTCGGCTCATCCAAGACATAGCAAACGCCTTGTAGATTCGAGCCCAACTGCGCCGCCAGGCGGATTCGCTGCGCCTCGCCGCCGGACAAGGTCGGTGCGGCGCGGTCCAGGGTCAGATAACCAAGACCCACCTCTTCCAGAAACTCCAGCCGGCCCTTGATCTCGCTGACCACATCCCGCGCAATTTCGGCGTCACGACCCAGCAGCGTCAGGCCGTCGACCCAGGCGCGCGCGTCCTTGACGCTCCAGGACGCCACCGTGCTGATGGCCTGATCCTCGAAGGTCACCGCCCGCGCGGAGGGGTTGAGCCGTGCGCCATGGCATTCACCGCAGGGCTGGTCGGCCAGGCCTTCGATCTCGACCTCCTGGCCGGCAAAGCTCTGCTCGCGGCCGCCCTTGTCGTCTTGAATGGAGTCGTCCAAGGCCTTGCGCTGCTCGCGCGTCAGCGCCAAGCCCGTGCCCACGCAGCCGGTGCACCAGCCATGTTTGCTGTTGTAGCTGAACATGCGCGGGTCCAGCTCGGCATAGCTGGTGCCACAGGTCGGGCAGGCACGCTTGGTGCTGAAGACCTTGACCGTACCGATGCCAAGCGTCGAATGCGCCTCGGCCAAAGCGCGGTGCAAGCCGTCCAAGGGCGTCAGCAAATGCAGCACGCCCTTGCCGAGGTCCAGCGCCTTGGCCAACATCTCGCGCAGCTCGCCTTCGTTGGCGGCCGAGATGACAAGATCGCCGACCGGCAACTCCAGCGTGTGCTCCTTGAAGCGATCCAAGCGCGGCCAAGGCGCGGTGGCAATGAACTCGCCGTCCACACGCAGATGCGTGTAACCGCGCGCCTTCGCCCATTTCGCCAAATCGGTGTAGAGGCCCTTGCGGTTCATCACCAAGGGTGCCAACAGGCCGACATGCTGGCCCATGTGATCGCGCAGCAGCTGCGCGGCGATCGACTCGACGCTTTGCGGCCGCACCGGCGTGCCGTCATGCATGCAATGCTGGACACCTAACTTCACATACAGCAGGCGCAGGAAATGCCAGACCTCGGTGGTGGTGGCCACCGTGCTCTTGCGGCCACCGCGGCTGAGGCGCTGTTCGATCGCCACCGTCGGCGGGATGCCCCAGACCGCATCGACCTCGGGCCGGCCGGCCGGCTGCACGATGGAGCGCGCATAGGCGTTGAGCGACTCCAGATAGCGGCGCTGACCCTCGTTGAACAGAATATCGAAGGCCAGCGTCGACTTGCCCGAGCCCGACACGCCGGTGATCACATTGAACTTGCCACGCGGGATCGACACATTGACCGACTGCAGATTGTGCTCACGCGCATTGACGATCTGGATTACCTCGTCGGCCTTGGCACGGGCGCGGCGGGCTCGGATCAAGCTCTGCAGCGGCATGCCCTCCTCGACCTTGTGATCCACCGCCACCGCCGGCCTGTCCATATGGGCCGAGTACTCGCGCAGCGCCAGCGCGGTATGCGATGTGGGGTGCTCCTTGACCTGCTCGGGCGTGCCGACGCAGACCAGCTCGCCGCCGCCCTCGCCGCCTTCGGGGCCGAGGTCGATCAACCAATCGGCCGCGCGGATCACGTCCAGGTTGTGCTCGATCAGGATCAGCGAATGGCCGATGGTCAGCAATTTGCGCAGCGCCCGCATCAGCTTTGCGATGTCATCAAAATGCAAGCCTGTGGTCGGCTCGTCGAACATGAAGAGCGTGCCTTTTTTGGCCAGCGCTTGGCGCGGCTTGCTCGCCGCCTCGGCGAGGAAACCGGCCAACTTGAGCCGCTGCGCCTCGCCGCCCGACAGCGTCGGCACCGGCTGGCCCAGCTTCACGTACTCCAAGCCCACATCGACAATCGGCTGCAGCTTGGCGACCACCTCGCGGTCGTCTTTGAACAGGCGCACCGCTTCGCTAACGGTCAATTCAAGCACGTCGGCGACGCTCATGCTGCGCTCGGCTCGTTCGAGCTTGACGTCCAGCATCTCGGCCCGGTAGCGCCGGCCATCGCAATCGGGGCAGCGCAGATAGACGTCAGACAAAAACTGCATCTCGACATGCTCGAAGCCCGAGCCACCGCAGGTCGCGCAGCGGCCGTCGCCGGCATTGAAGCTGAACATGCCGGCCGTGTAGCTGCGCTCGGCCGACATCGGCGCGGCCGCAAACAGCTTGCGCAACTCGTCAAACGCGCCGACATAAGAGGCCGGATTGGAGCGCGCGGTCTTGCCAATCGGCGACTGATCGACGAACACCGCGTCGGCCAACCAATCGGCGCCGAGCAGGCGTTCATGCTGGCCCGGTGTCTCGGTCTGCTGGCCAAAATGGCGCGCCAAGGCTGGATACAAAACATCTTGCATCAGCGTGCTCTTGCCCGAGCCGGACACACCCGTCACCACCACCATGCGCTGTAAGGGGAACTCGACCGTGACATTGCGCAGATTGTGCTCACGCACGCCTTCGATGATCAGCTTGGGCGTGCTGGCTTCGACCGGGCGCTTCACCCCCATGCCAACTAGCTTGCGCGCGCCCATATAGGCGCCGGTCAGCGTGTCGGCAGCGCGGATCGTCTCGGGCGTGCCGTCAAACACGATCTGCCCGCCGCGCTCGCCGGGGCCCGGCCCCATATCGATCAAGCGGTCGGCCGCCAGCATCACCGCCGGGTCATGCTCGACCACGACCAGCGTGTTACCGGCGTCGCGCAGCCGGTGCATGGCCTGGACGATGCGGCCCATATCGCGCGGGTGCAGGCCGATGCTGGGTTCGTCCAGCACAAACAAGGTGTTGACCAGCGAGGTGCCTAAAGCGGTGGTCAGGTTGATGCGCTGCACCTCGCCGCCGCTGAGCGTGCGGCTCTGGCGGTCCAGCGTCAGGTAGCCGATGCCAACATCGCAGAGGTATTTGAGCCGGTTGCGGATTTCCTCCAGCAGCAACTTGAGGGCATCGTCCAAGAGCGTGCTGGGCAGCTGCAGTTGGTCGAGGAAGCTGCGCAGCCGGTGGATCGGCAGCTGCATCAAATCGTGCAAGGCCAGGCCTGGCAAGGACTCCAGTTGTTCGCGCGTCCAGTCCACGCCTTTGGGCAACAAGCGCTGATGGGCCGGCAACCAAGCATCGGCCAGTTCCTTGCTGCCGACACGCCAGAGCAGCGATTCGGTCTTCAGCCGTGCGCCGTCGCAAGTGCCGCAGGTCGTGTAGCTGCGGTACTTGGACAAGAGCACACGGATATGCATCTTGTAGGCCTTGCTCTCCAGATATTCGAAGAAGCGCTTGACGCCATACCACTGCTTGTTCCAGTTGCCGGTCCAGTTCGGCGAGCCATTGATGACCCAGTCTTGTTGAGCCGACGAGAGCTGATTCCAGGAGGTGTCGCGCGGGATACCGGCGTCGGCGGCGTACTTGAGCAGGTCGTCCTGGCTGTCTTTCCAGGCCGGCGTCGACAAGGTCTTGATCGCGCCATTGCGCAGCGTCTTCTTGCCGTCCGGGATCACCAGGCCGAGGTCAACCCCGATCACCCGCCCAAAGCCCCGGCAGGTCTCGCAAGCGCCCATCGCCGAGTTGAAAGAGAACAGCGGCGGCTGCGGCTCCTGGTAGCGCAGATCGCTTTCAGGGCAATGCAGGCCGGTGGAGTAACGCCATAGTTCAGGCTCTGGCCCTTCTTCCTTGGGCAGAACATAAACATTCATCCGTCCGCTGCCGCGCTTCAGGCAAAGCTCAATCGCCTCCATCGCGCGTTGCTTGTCGGTGCCTTGCAACCTGAATCTATCCGCCACCACATCCAGCAGCTTGCGCGGGCCGGTGATGGAGGCCACTTCACGTTCGGCCTGCACCTTGGTGAAACCGCTGGCCGACAGCCATTGGGTCACCTCGTCCGAGCTGGTCGTCGCCGGCAACTCGACCGGGAAGGTCAAAACAATCCGGGGATCCAAGCTCTTGGTCCGCTCCAGCAACTCCAGGTAGACCGTCTGCGCCGTGTCATGCCTGACCGGCTGCGCGGTTTTCTTGTCGAACAACTCGGCCGCACGGGCGAACAAGAGCTTCAGGTGGTCGTTCAGCTCGGTCATCGTGCCGACCGTGGAGCGGGAGGTGCGCACCGGGTTGGTCTGGTCGATCGCGATCGCCGGCGGCACGCCGTCAACGCGGTCAACGGCGGGGCGATCCATGCGGTCAAGGAACTGACGCGCATAGGCCGAGAAGGTCTCGACATAGCGGCGCTGACCCTCGGCATAAAGGGTGTCAAAGACCAGACTGGATTTGCCCGAGCCGCTTGGGCCGGTGACCACGGTCAACTCCCCCGTGTGCAAATCAAGATCGATGTTCTTCAGATTGTGTTGACGGGCGCCGCGGATGCGGATGGTGCCTTCTGACATGGAGTAGACCTGCTGCTGCACTGGGACCGATCATTCTAGGAAGCCTGGATGACCAAAGCTGTCAGCAGACATCCCGTCCTGCCAAGAAAAAGGCCAAATCGGCGCTTGATGGCAGTGCAGACAACTATTCAGGCCGGTCAAGCCCCCCAATCGCGGGGGGTTGTGGGCTGCGCGGGACGAAGCACCGATCAAGCCTGTTGCAGCGCGGCCGCGCAGCAGCAACAATGCAGGCCGGCAGCAATTTGGCTCAAACAACGCTCGGATCAGCGCCTAGTCAAGCGCCCGAGGCTATAAAAAGCACTGCTGACGCCAGGCGCAGGAGCCGCCAGCAGCGCAGGCAGCGCCAAATTCGCGATGAGGTGTGCAAGCGGCACAAAGGGGAGGGAGCGATATGGAAACCAGCAGTTTTAAGAACGCCGTTGCGGCCAACTGGTTGCGCATGTCTGCTCAGCATTCGAACGAAGGCGGCATGCCGGACGAGCAAGACAGCCTGCTGGGCGGGGCCAAGTTCGCCGCCGGCACTGAGCCGCCCACCGTGCTCTTGGTGGAAGACAATCAAATCAATCAAGTCGTCGCCTTGGAATTCCTCGCCGTCATGGGTCTGCGCAGCCGCCTGGCCAAAAACGGCCTGGAAGCCCTGGCGTCTTGCAAGGCCAGCCCGCCCGATCTGGTCTTGATGGACATTCAGATGCCCGGCATGGACGGCCTGGAATGCACCCGCCAGCTGCGCGAGTTGCAGGCGACGGGCGCCTTGCCGGCCTTCCCCATCTTGGCCTTGACGGCCCATGCGCTGGAAAGCGATATCGCCGCCAGCATGGCCGCCGGCATGGACGAGCACCTGACCAAGCCGCTGGACTTCGTCGCCTTGCGTGGCCGCCTGGGCCGCTGGTTGGCGCTGCCGGGCCTGAAATCCTGACGACTCACACGAAAACGGGAATATTCACAATTTTCGTTTTCGGGCCCTTGCGGACCCGACCGGGCATCAGCGTTTGGTCTTGAACACCGCCACCGTATCGTTCAGCCCCTGTGCCTGCTGCTTGAGTGATTCAGCGGCGGCGGCCGTTTCTTCCACCAAAGCCGCGTTTTGCTGCGTCATGCTGTCGAGTTGGGTGACGGCCTGGTTGACCTGCGCGATCCCATCCGACTGACCCGCACTCGCCTGGCTGATCTCGTTGACGGTGGTGGTGACGCGTTGCACCGCGCCCAAAATCTCATCCATCGAGGCCCCGGCGCGGCTGACCTGCTGCGTACCGGCATTGACACGCTCGACCGAGTCCATGATCAGCGTCTTGATTTCCTTGGCGGCTTCGGCCGAGCGGCCGGCCAAGCTGCGCACCTCGCTGGCCACCACAGCGAAACCGCGCCCTTGCTCGCCCGCGCGTGCCGCTTCGACGGCGGCGTTCAACGCCAAGATATTGGTCTGGAATGCCACGCCGTCAATGACCGAGATGATGTCTGAAATCTTGCGGCTGGCGGCCGAGATGCCCTCCATCGTGCCGACCACCTCGCTCATCACCGCCGCGCCGTCGCGGGCACGGTCCGCCGCCGTGTCGGCCAGCTGATTGGTTTGCCGTGCCGCTTGTGCCGTGTGTTTGACCTGCTCGGTCAGGCCTTGCATGGAGGCCGCTGTTTCCTGCAGATTGGACGCCGCTTGCTCGGTTCGCATGGACAAATCCTGGCTGCCCGAAGCCACCTCGCTGGAGGCATGACCGATCGAGTCCGTCGCGCCGCGAATGGCCTGCACCAACTCACTGAGCCGGTCCTGCATCGCCACCACCTGCTCCATCACCAGGCCGATCTCATCGCGCTGGCCGACTTCGATCGTGACACGCAGATCACCTTCGGCCACCGCCTGCATCACGCTTTGCATCGCGCTCAATCGACGCCGCAGCCCGCGCACAAAGATCTCGACCGCCAGCATGGCCAGCGCGCCCACCACCAGCACCGCAACCATGCCAAATGCGGCATCGCCATTGGCGATCGCCTGCACGTCATCGATGTAAATGCCGGAACCAAAGACCCAGCCCCAAGGCGCAAAGCCCATCACAAAAGAGCGCTTGGCCACGGGCTCGGAAGCGCCGGGCTTGGCCCACAAATAATCCACATAGCCTGAACCGCTGGCCCGAACCACTTGCACCATCTCGACAAATAAGGCCTTGCCCTTGGGGTCTTTATTGCCACTCAGGTCTTTGCCGTCAAGCTCGGGCTTGATCGGATGCATGACCATCTGCGGCCCCATATCGTTGATCCAGATGTACTCGTTGCCTGAGTAACGAATCTTGCTGATTTCAGCGGCGGCGGCAGCCTTGGCGTCCGCCTCGCTCATCGCGCCCGACTTGGCCTTGTCATGAAAGCCGCTCGCTATTTTTTCGGCACGCTTGACCTGCTCTATCGTGGTCATCATCTTGACGGTCATCAGACTGCTGCTGGCTCTTTGAGCCAGCAAGACCATCAACAAGGCAAAACCCAGCACCGCCAACAGCACGGCCGCACGCAAACGCGTCGCCAACATCATCTTGGACATGGTTGTCTCCTCTTCTTTTCTATGACCAATTTGTGAATCGAGTCGATGGTCGTGTCAATTTTTCTCACTATGCTGGAGGAAGGCCGGGCGTGGCAAGCTGCGCAAACGGCGATAAGCGAGCTGAATCACTGCCTTTCTCGGTTCGGTACAGAGCAATCAGCGGCAGGTCACAATCGCTGCATCTGCTGTTTCAGCTCTGCCTCCAAGCCACATGAACGCCAATCTTTTTGCCGCCCTGCAGGGCGCCTTCCCCGCCGACCTGGACAGTTGCGCTATTGAATGCGCCGAGTGTTCCGACGGAAGCGCGCAGGGCCAAGCGCTGCACTACAGCTGGCGCGACCTTGAGCGCGGCACGGCAATGCTGGCGAACTTGTTGCTGTCGCTGGATTTGCCTGCCGGCAGCCGCATCGCCGCCCATACCGAAAAAAGCGTCGAGGCACTGATGCTTTACCTCGCCGTACTGCGAGCCGGCTACGTCTACCTGCCGCTCAACCCCGCCTACCAAGCGGCCGAGCTGGACTATTTCCTCAAGGACGCCGAGCCAGCCGTGCTGGTTTGCGCCGGAGCTCAGTTTGGCTGGGTCTCCAAGCTGGCGTTTCTGGCCGGCACGACCTATGTCTTCACCCTGAACAGCGACCGCAGCGGCAGCCTGCTGGACCGAGCCTCATCGATGAGCGATCGGCACGATGTCGCCGAAAAGAGCGCCGGCGACCTGGCCGCCATTCTCTACACCAGCGGCACCACCGGCCTGTCCAAGGGCGCCATGCTGAGCCACGGCAATCTGCTCAGCAACGCACGCACGCTCAAAGATTTTTGGGCCTGGCGCAGCGACGATGTCTTGATCCATGCGCTGCCGATCTTTCACGTGCACGGTCTGTTTGTCGCCTCCCATGGCGCAATTCTTGCTGGCGCCAAGATGATTTGGTTTGCCAAGTTTGAGCCGCGCGAGGTGATACGCCGCTTTGCCGACGCGACGGTCTTCATGGGCGTGCCCACGCTCTATGTGCGCATGCTCGGCGAGGCCGCCTTGACGCCCGCAGCCTGCGCGAGGATGCGGCTTTTCATCAGCGGCTCCGCGCCGCTGCTGCTGGACACTTTTGCCGACTGGCAGACCCGCAGCGGCCACATCATCCTGGAGCGCTACGGCATGAGCGAAACGCTGATGCTGAGCTCCAACCCCTGCCGCGCCTTGGACGGCGAGCGGGTGGGCGGCACGGTCGGGCCGGCGCTGCCCGGCGTTGAGCTGCGCGTGCAAGATGAGGCTGGCCGCCTCTGCGCGCCGGGCGAGATCGGAGCCATCGAGGTGCGCGGCCCGAGTGTATTCAGCGGCTACTGGCGCATGCCGGAGAAGACACAGCAGGAATTCACCGCCGACGGCTGGTTCAAGACCGGCGACGTTGGCAAACGCGATGCCAATGGCTATGTCACGATTGTTGGGCGCAGCAAAGACCTGATCATCAGCGGCGGCTTCAATGTCTACCCGGCCGAGATCGAAGGTTTTTTGAACGAGCTGGAGGGCGTTGCCGAGTCGGCGGTGATTGGCGTGCCGCATGCCGACTTCGGCGAGGCCGTCATCGCCGTTCTGGTGGCCAAGCCCGCCCACAGCCTCGACGGCGCGGCGCTGATCGCCACACTGAAACGCCAGATTGCCGGCTTCAAAGTGCCCAAGCAAATCTTCGTCGTCGGCGAATTGCCGCGCAATGCAATGGGCAAGGTGCAAAAGAAGCTGCTGCGCGAACAGCATGGCGGGTTGTTTGCATGACCGCGCTCGGCAAGCCACTTGAGGACCGCTGCCCACGCTGCGGCGGCAGCTTTCACTGCGCTGCGGCCGAGGGCTTTTGCGACTGTTTCGAACTGCAATTGAGCGCCCCGCTGCGCCAAGCTTTGGCCGCGCAGTACAGCAGCTGCCTGTGCATCAATTGCCTCAAACAACTACAGTCACAAACGCCTACACAGCTGGGAGCCGGGCCCGCTCAAGTCTGAGCGCTTTGGCGGAAAAGCGGCCCCAGCGGGGGGCATTTCCGAGCTATGCTGGCAAGCATCGCACCGTAATATGGAAGAGCAACGACAGTCTGTATTGCCTGGACTCACGCCCTCCACCTTCAAGCCTTGCGCCGAAAGTCAGCATGAACGCACCTCAGCACAACGCCGCCCTGCCCACTATTTTGGTCGTTGATGATTCGCCCGACATCTTGATCCTGATGGAAGAGTTGCTGAGCGATCAATACAACATCCTGACCGCCTCCGGCGGCGCCCAGGCATTGGAAATCATTGACGGCTCGGTGCCGCCGGATCTGGTGCTGCTCGACTGCATGATGCCGGGCATGGACGGCTACGAGACTTGCCGCAAATTGCGCAGCTCAAGCGCTGCCGGCACACCGGTGATATTTTTGTCTGCGCTGAGCTCGATCGAAGAGCGCCTACTGGGCTATTCGGCCGGCGGCGACGACTATGTCTGCAAGCCCTTCGACATGCCTGAGCTGATCGCCAAGATCGAGCGCCAGTTGGCCGTCGTGAGCTCCAAGCGCGAACTGGGCAACCAGCTCAACGAGGCCGTCAACGCGGTGATGAGCAGCGCCGATATGGTGGGCGAAGTCGGCGTGGTGCTGGACTTCCAGCGCGCCCTGAACGCCTGCACCGATTACGCCGGCATCGCCGCCCAGCTTTTCGAATCGTTCGAGAGATATCGCCTGGACGGCTGCATACGCATCCAGGGCAAGATGGGCATGGTTTCACTCAATAGCAAGACCACCTGCACCGCGCTGGAGCTGTCCATCCTGGACCACCTGGCGGCGCAAAAACCCGACCCGCGCATCCGCCCCTTCGGCCCGCACACCAGCTTCAACTTCGGCAGCATCATCCTGTTTTTGCGCGATCTACCGATGACGCGCTCACCCGATATGGACCCCGAGCTGGCCGAACGCCACGGCCGCGCCATTGACAATGTGGCGCTGCTGATCGAGGGCGCTTGCACCAAGGTGACGGCGCTTGACAACGAGCTGGCGGTGCGCGAACTCAACAGCACCGTGATCAAGATGGTCAGCATGACCCGCTTGGCGCTGGCGGATATTTCAGCCAAGAACAAGGCCATGTCCAACGAGGTGCAGACCTTGTTCGAGTCCTTGGCCAAAGATGTGGACGACAGCTATATGAATCTCGGGCTGCTGTCACAGCAAGAGGAATTCCTCAGCGGGCTGATCAAGTCCTATATGTCGGCGGTGATTCAAGCGCTGGCCAAAGGCCGTGAGACTGAAGGCAAGCTGGGCAAGGTGATTGAGCAGCTCGGTCAGCTGAAATAGCCCATCAGGCAATCACCCCCAGCCAACTCAGGCCCAGGGCACCCACGCACGCGACGATCAAGCCAATGCTGACCCAACCGGCCAGCGCACCCCAAGCGCCGGTGCGCGCCGTGCCCATCACGCCCGCATCGCGTGCCAGCAATTGCAGTGCGATCACATGCAAGGGCAGCATCACCGCGTTGACGACCTGGCTGGTGTAGATCAGCGGAATCAAGGGCAGGCCCGGCAGCGACACGACACTGGCCGCCGCCACCGTCAAGCCCACAAAGGCGGCATAAAAGAGCTGAAAGTGGCGCGAGTCCAGGTCCAGCGACGCCGGCGCTCCTATCCCTTCGGCGATCGAATAAGCGGTCGCCAAAGGCACGATGGCCGCGGCCAGCAGCGAGGCCCCGAGCAGGCCGGCGCCGAACAAAACGGTGGCGAAGTTGCCTGCCAGCGGAGCGAGCGCGGCGGCCGCGTCGCTGGCGTCGTTGATGTGCACACCGGCCCGGTTCAAGGTGGCCGCGCAGGCCACCGCAATCGCCAGCCCGATCACGCCGGTCAGCACCGACCCCACCACCACATCGACACGCTCCCAGCGCAACTTGTCCAGCGTCACCTTCTTGTCCACCGCATAGGATTGGATGAAGGCCAGGCCCCAAGGCGCCAATGTCGTGCCCAGGGTGGCGGCAATCACCACCCAACCGGCCGGGCTGCTTGGGAGATGGGGGACGACCGAGTTATGCAAGACCTGACCCCAATCCGGCCCGGCCAGAATCCCGGCGACGATGTACAGCGCCAGCGTGGACGAGATCAACAGCAAGACCCGCTCGACGCGGTGAAAAGAGCCGTAAACCACCAAGCCGCACATCAGCAGCGCAGCGAGCGGCGAGCTGATCCAGTTGGGAATGGCGACCAGCGAGCCGGCAGCGGAAATGCCAGCGTACTCGGCGCAGATGGTGCCGAAGTTGGCGAACAGCAGACCCAAGGCGCCAAAGTAGCCGGCGCTCTTGCCCCAGCGCTGCCGGATCACACCGACAAAGCCCAAGCCTGTCACCGCACCCAAGCGCACCGCCAGCAGATGGAACTGCACCAGCAAAATGGTCGAAGCCGGGATGATCCAAAGCAGCCGGTAGCCAAAGTCGGCCCCTAACACCGAATAGGTGGTGATGCCGGCCGGATCATCGTCGGACAGGCCCGCCAGCAGGCCCGGACCCAGTACCGCCAGGAAAGCGGCGAAAGCGCCGGCGCCGGCCGCCCGAAACCGCTGAAACCTTAAGGCAATGCCACGCCGATGATGCGCAAGCCCATGCGGCGGCGCTGTCAGGCGGGCATGATGAGGCGTCTTGCTTTTCTTTGCCCTCACTTCACAACCAAAACCGGCATCTTGGCGAGGGTCAACACCTTTTGTGCGACGCTGCCCAACAAGACTGCGTCCAGGCCGCGCCGGCCATGCGAGCCCATCACGATCAACTCGCAGCCGCTGCTGCCCGCATGTTCGGTGATCGCCTGCGCCGGGCCATGTTCACGCAAGACATGGCTGCTGTATGGAACGCCTGCAGCTTTGGCTCTTGAGGCTGCGCCGTCCAAGCCGACTTTGGCCGCAGCCTCCGCCGCATCCATGTAATAGGCCATGGCCTCGGCGCCGCCATCGGGAAAATACATAAAGGGCACCGGGTCGATGACGCTGACGATCTCCAGCGTGGCGCCGTAGCGGCCTGCCAAATCGATCGCGACCAGCGCCGCCCGTTGAGCGGTTTCCGACCCATCGGTGGGCAAAAGAATCTTCTTGAACATGGCGATCTCCTCGCTGAACAGTCAGCCATGATCCATCGGTGCAACCGGATCGGCCTTGCTCTGCATCAAGGCAAGCAGAGCCTAATCTTGCTTGACCCGCTGCAATGTCAGTTGCAAGACCAGCGCATCACTGCTGGCGCGGTGCCGGCGCAACTGCTGCTCGGCGCGCACCTGGTCTAAGACCTCGCCCCAGCGCATGGCTTCGGCCTCGCTGAGCAGGCTGCGCAAATCGGCCAGGCGAAAACTTGGCGCCAGGTCGCAGACATCGAAGAGCCGCGCGAGCCAAGGGTAGTCATGGGCCCAGGCATCGCAGTAAACGGTCTGGCCGGCCAAGCGCCGATTGATTTGCTCGGCCACCCATAGCGGCGGCTTACCATGACGTTGCAAGATTTCGCGCGTGATGCCGTGCAATGTCTCGGCCGAAGCGTCCCAATGCAACCAATCAGGTTCGGGCCGAATCAAACAACAGAAGACCGTACCCACCGGTTCAACAAAACCGATCTCGATCGGATAGCTGCCCCGGCCGAAGCCCGAGGCTTCCACATCAAGAATGGTGGGTGGCGTCATGGCCCTCAGTGTAGGCGCCAGCTGCATTAGCTTTAGTCAGGGTTGTCGATGATGAGTTCGCGTTCAAACAACTCGATTGCCGCCTTGGCAACTTGCTGGGTGTCGTAATAGGCATAGGCGCTGACGGCCGCCGCACCGACTACCGGCACCCAGCGCGACACGCCTTTTTGCAGCACCCGCTGGCTCAGCTTGGCGCCGACCGCGCCGACCACGCGCTGCACCAGCGCGCTGCTGGCCGGCCGGACCAAGACCCGTTGGCCGACCCGCACCGCCAGGTCGCGCACCGCCTGCGCCGCCGTATGGCGGAACAGGCAGTAAATCATTTGCGCCTGGCCGAGCTGCGCCGAGCGGCCGTAGAGTGCGGCGATGTCGGCCACCAATTGCGACTGGATATGCCAGACCGCCGCCATCTCCGGCAGGATCGTCAACCAGCCCAGCGGCCCTGGCGGCAGCGCGAATGCGCCGGCGGCCATCGCGGCTTTGGACGCCGCATCACTGGCTGCCTTTTTGGCAGCCTGCGCTGCCAAGGACGGGCTGGCACTGGGCAGAGCCTTGGATTCGGGCGCCGTGCCTATCAGTTTGAGCAAGGCAGTCGACAGCTTGGACTGCATTTGCTCTCTGGCAGGATCGATGGGCAGATATTCCTTTTGGGTCATGGCGTGACTCTACATGGCGCGGGGCGAGCACACTGCGTCGATAGTGCAGTGACAGGGCCGTTTGTCAGTCAATCTGCTCTCCCTCGGTGAGCATCAAGCCTCGCGCCCTACTCCCTCACCCACACTGCCCCACATACCCACAGGCGGTGCAGAAATCACAACCGTCCTTGTGAATCATCGTGCTGTTGCCACACTCCGGGCAGGGCTTGCCGGCCATCGCCTGGACCTTCTCGCCCACATGCGCCTTGGCAATCGGCGCCTGCAACAGCCCCATCTCGACCAAGGGCAGGCCCTGCTCATCCAACACACCTAACATCGCATAGCGATGGATGATCAGGCGCGCCACATAGGCCACCGTCGAGGGCCAGATCTGCTGGCGGCGCTCGCCGGTCAGCGTCGGCACCGGCGCCATGAAGTGGCCCAAGGGCTCGCCCACGTTCAGCAGCTTACGCAGCTTCATGCCTATCCAGGCCGGGTCCATCACCCGCATGTCCAGGCTCAGCAGTCGTGCCATGCCGTCCAGTGCCTTCGGATAATTGCCCGAGAAGCCCATCGCACAAGGCCGAGTGACGAAGCCACCTTCCGGCGTTGGCAGGCTGACCTCTTTCAGCGTCAGCGTGAATTGTTCGTTAGTGGCAGGATTGTCCACGTCCACCGCCCAGGCCAGCGTACCCATGGTGCTGGTGCGTGGTTCTTCACGGCTGAACATCGCGTCGATCACCGGCGTGGCGCCGCCGTCTTGCAAAGCTCCCAACTGCTCGCAGCGCCAGCGTATCACCGCGGCCGTCGCCGCCACCACACCGGGGAAGAGGCGCGACTCGCCGCTCGGCGGGATCGGCATCTCAAACGCCCGCTCCTCGGCCACCGTCGCCAGCGCATCCAGCTTCAGGCGCAACCAGGCCGCGTCATTGGTGCGCAGGTCCATAGACAAGGTCTTGGCCACCGCCGCCAAGCCGCGCGGCTGCTCGGCGCCGTTGACCCAAACCTCAAACGGCAGATTCTTGCCGAACAGACCGGCGTCAGGGCCTTCGGCCGGTAGCTCGCCGACGAAGAGCGCAAAGTCGCCATGCGGGTGGCGGATCATGTAGCTCCAGGCCGGGTTGCCGCCGGGCAACTCGGGCCGGCTCGGCCAACGCAGCGAGGCCAAGACAGCGTTCGGCAGGCGCGACACCAACATGCGCTGATTGCTGCCATCGGCCAACACCGGTTTCAAGGCTTCAGGCTCCTTGACGGCGCTCGGCTCGACGCTCAAGACCGAGCCCAGAATGCTGTTAGGCCGGTAGGTGGCCAGGCCCTTCAGACCCGCTTTCCAGGCATCGGTGTACAGATCCTGGAAGTCGGCATAGGGGTAGTCGGCCGGCACATTGACGGTCTTGGAGATCGAGGTGTCTACAAAGGGTGCCACCGCCGCCACCATGGCCGCATGGTCGGCCGCGCTCAGCTCCAGCGCGGTCACAAACGCGTCTGTCAGCTGCGCGTCTTTGCCAAACATATGACGGTACAAGCGCCAAGCATGGTCCTCGACCGCGTATTCCTTGAACGAGCCATCGGCCATGCGCTTCTTGCGCGTATAGCTCCAGCTGAAGGCCGGCTCGATGCCGTTGGAGGCGTTGTCAGCAAAGGCCAGGCTGATGGTGCCGGTCGGGGCGATCGACAGCAGGTGCGAGTTGCGCAGGCCTTGCGTGCGGATCTTGTCCTTCAAGCCATTCGGCAGCCGCGACGCAAAGTTGCCGCCGGACAGATACAGATCGGCATTGAAGAGCGGAAAGGCGCCGCGCTCAACGGCCAGATCGGCCGAGGCCTCATAGGCGGCATTACGCATCACTTCGCTCAAACGGCGCGCCACATCGCGTGCGGCCTCGGTGTCGTAACGCTGGTTCAACATCACCAAGGTGTCACCCAGGCCGGTGAAGCCCAGGCCGACGCGGCGCTTGTTGCGCGCTTCTTGCTGCTGCGCCGGCAGCGGCCAGGGCGTCACATCCAGGACGTTGTCGAGCATGCGGGTGGCAACCCGGCAAACCTCGGCATAGCCCTCTTCATCGAAGCTGGCATTCGGGCCGAACGGGTCACGCACAAAGCAAGTCAGATTGACCGAACCCAGGCAACAGCAGCCATAAGGCGGCAGCGGCTGCTCGGCGCAGGGATTGGTTGCCGCGATCGACTCGCAGTAATGCAGGTTGTTGTCGACATTGATGCGGTCCAGGAACAGCACGCCGGGCTCGGCGTGGTCATAGGTGCTGCGCATCACCTCGTCCCACAGCGCGCGCGCCTTGAGCTTGCGATAGACCCATTGCCCATCGGCGCGCTGATAGGCGCCGGCTTCGCGCTGTTTCTGGCCCGGCTCGGCCTTGTGGGTCAGCTCAATCTCGCCGTCAGCTTCAACCGCCTGCATGAACTGATCGGTGACGCCGACCGAGATATTGAAGTTCTTCAGGTCACCCTTGTCCTTGGCGCGGATGAACTCTTCGACGTCCGGGTGGTCGCAGCGCAAGACGCCCATCTGCGCGCCACGACGGCTGCCTGCGCTCTCGACCGTCTCGCAGCTGCGGTCGAACACGCGCATATAGCTGACCGGGCCAGAAGCGCTGCTCTGGGTCGAGCCGACCCAGGCGCCATGAGGACGAATACGCGAAAAGTCGTAGCCCACGCCGCCGCCACGGCGCATGGTCTCGGCCGCTTCGGTGAGCGCCGTGTAGATGCCGGGGTGGCCGTCTTCGCTGGACGCGATCGAGTCGCCAACCGGCTGCACAAAGCAGTTGATCAAGGTGGCAGACAGCTCGGTGCCAGCGGCCGAATTGATGCGCCCGGCGGGCACAAAGCCGCGCCGCTGCGCGTCCAGAAAGCGCGCTTCCCACTCGGCCCGCGCCTCGGGCGCCTCGGCCTGCGCCAAAGCGCGCGCCACGCGTTGGCGCAACTCGTCCAACGTCTGCTCGTCGCCCTTGGCGTATTTCTCCAACAGCACTTCGGCGCTGATCTCTTGGGCCGGCAGCGCAGCAGCAGGAGCGACTGCAACGCGGAAGGCCGGCAAGGCCGGCGCTGAGCCGAAGATGTCGCCTTGGGCAGCGTTGCTGGTGTTTTGAGTGGGGGTGGGCGAGGTCATGCAAAGTCTCCGGGACGGCGGGATCAAATTCGGTGCGCGATGTTGCAGGCATCTTAGCGAGCGGGGCTTGATGCCGATCATGAGCCGGGCCGCTGCAGCCCAAATTTCGAGCCAAACCGCTCGGCAAAAATCATCAATTGTGAGCGATCACTCTTGGCCAGAATTCGATAGAGACTCGGCCAAAGCGAAATCCTGCTGCGGCGCAAGGACTGAAAAATTCACCGATAGAAAAAACTCAAACGGCTCGCAAACCGAGTGCTATTTGCAGCTGTTCTGGGCTGTAACAACCCTGCTGATCTTGTGCCCAAGCCTGCACCAGCGCCTGCATGCGGGCGTTCAAGGGCGCTTGGCCGCCCTGCCCGGCGGCGAACCGAACGACCTCGCCGCATAGGGCGTCGATCTCGGTCGGACGACCCAAGGCGAGGTCGTCAGCCATGCTGGAGCGGGCCTTGGCGTCGATCTTGAGCATGCGCGCCGCCAGCAAACGAAACAGCGGCGTAGGCAGGCGCAGCATCGTGATGAGGCGGCGCGGCGGCAGCGGCGTCATCGCGGCGACCTCGATACCGGCTTGCTCCAACACATCCAAAGCCTCGCTTTGCAGCGCCGCAAAACAGCGCCGATAGCCACGCTGCAAGAGCTGGGCACGCAGCGGCACGCCGGACAGCGCATTGACCGGATTGTTAAGATTGATGAGGAGCTTGCCCCACTGCACCGCGCGCAGGTCGGCGTGCAGGCGCAAGTCCACGCACTGGCACTTGAATGCAGCTTGCAAGGCCAGCAAGCCCGACTCATCGGGCGAGCCCTGCATCGCCAGCGCGCCCATGGTGCCGCGGTGGAAATGCCCGGGCGCCAGCTCGGCCACATTGAAGGGTGTCATACCGGCTCGCCAATCAAGCGCCGGCGCGACGGTGCGCGCGCGCTCTGTATTGCCGACGCCGTTCTGCATTGAAACGACCAAACTGCCGGCCGGCAACCCCGCCTGAAGTTGCGCAGCGGCCTCGGCGGTGGCGCCACTCTTCACGCATAACAAGGTGATCGCGGGGCTGAGCCCGGACGGCAGGCTGTCATGCAAATGCAGCTCGGCAGCGGGCAAATGATGGCGGCCATCGCCCAGATCGCTAACGGTCAAACCCTGCGCACGCAAATCAGCCAGGACACGGGGCCGCCCAACAAAGTCGACCCGCAGCCCGGCCGCAGCCAAGAGCCCGCCAAGATAGCAGCCGATCGAGCCGGCGCCCATGATCAAGACGGAAATTGCTGCGGCCGCTGGGGCCCGCCCCCCGCTCATGCGAGAAGGACTATCAATCCGCTCATGCGAGCGCGACCCTCAATCCGCTCATGCGAGCGGATGGGCCAAATCGCGCAGATGGGTTGGGCCGACGCGGCGTTCAATTTCGCCTAGCAAGTCATGCCCCCAGCCGAGTGCAAACATCGCCTCGGCGACCACGAACATCGGGCCGACCAGCAGCCCCACCAGATCATCAACAAAGGCCGGCTTCTTGCCTTCGTAATAGTGACCGAGGAACTGGACCACCCAGCCGACGACAAAGGCGCCAACACCCCAGCTCAACCAATTGCCCAGGCTGCCGGCAGCCAGCGGCTCCGCCAAGGCCATCAACACGCCATTGACGGCACTAACGGCCAAGCCCAAGACCAGATTGCCGCGCGTCAAATACCAAGCCGTGCTGGCGCCCCAGAGCAGCCAAGCGGCGGTCAGCTGCACGCCGCCAAAGCTGAGTTCGGCCCGCGCCAGCAGCACACCGATGGCGAAAACGATCAGTGGAATGCCGACGAAATGGGTGGCGATATTGCGGCGATCGCGGTGGTAGCTGGCGTATTGCGCCATCAAATCGAGCGCTGAGCGGAACGGGCTTGCAGCCATAAAAGTCTCCCTAATCAAGGCTTGGAGCCTGCCAACCATACTAATTCAGCACGGAGCGGCTTGGCTGTCAAAATCAAGTCAAATTCTGCGGCAATTTGGCCAACAAAATGAACCCGACCCCAATATTCAGACAATTTTCAAGGGTTTGGCCGGCGATTCTTGGCGTCTGGCTTTTGATTGGCTGTGCTGCCGCGCCGCGGATCGCGCCAGCAACAGCTCAGGCGAGCGACTGGGCCGCGGACTTTGGCGACTTGCGCCAAAGCGCCGCCGCCCAGCAGCAGGCGCTGTGGCAGATTGACGCCGCCGCCTCTACGCTCAGCGTCCATGTATTCCGCGCCGGCCGCGCCGCCAAACTCGGTCACAACCATGTGCTGAACGCGCCCAAGCTGATGGGCAAGCTGCGCCTGCCCCAGGGGGAGCCGGAATTGGCCGCAGCCGGGTTCGAGCTGGCCTTGCGCCTCGACGAGTTGCAGCTCGACGCGCCGGCGGCCCGCGCGGCCTTGGGTGCGGCCTGGGCCTCGACCTTGGCGCCGGAAATGGTTGCCGCCACGCGCGCCAATATGCTGGGCGAGTCGGGCTTGCAGGCCGGCGCTTTCCCGCTGCTGCGCCTGCGTTCGCTGCGCCTGGCCGGCGCCTTGCCCAAATTGGCCACCTTGGTCGAAATCGAGTTGCATGGCCGGCGCCAGCAGCAATGGCTGGCCTTGCACGCGACCATGGAGAGCGCCACCGTCCATGCGCGCGGCGCCATGGTGCTGCGCCAGAGTGACTTTGGCTTGACGCCGTTCTCGGTCGCCGGCGGCTTGCTGTCGGTACAAGACGAGTTGCTTATCGAATTTGATCTGTTGGCGAGGCCGCAACAAGAGCCGGAGCGCTGACAAAGCATTGCACCAGCCCCTGCCACCAGCCCTCGCTCAACACATGCTCGGTGAAAGCGCCGCCCGTGTAGCCGGCAATGACGCGGCGCCAAAATGCTTGTGCCGCCAAGTTATCCCTCATCTGACCGACCTCCCACTGGCCGGGCAGCGCGCTGAACACCGCGCGGGCCAACTCGGCGCCCAAGCCGGTGCGGCGGTATTTTTTCAGCACGAAGAACTGCGCCATCCAATGCGCCGAGGCGCCGGGCTCACCCACTTTGAGCGCAGGATTGACCAGCGCAAACCCTGCGTAGCGGCCATTGACGAGAGTCACAAACGCATGGTGGCTGCGGTCGCGCCAATACTGATCAAGCTCGTAGCCGTATTCGCCATGGCTGTCCAAGTCCTGGTCCCAGATATCGGACAAATCATGCTGGTACAGCTCCAGCATTCGAAACAGCGGCAAGCGGTCTTCGGGCAAGGCCCGGCGTATCTGTAACTCGGTCAAGGTCATCGCTAGGTTCCAGCTTTGTGAAGGCATTGTCCGGTCGCCTTGTCCGCACATTCTGTCCGAATACTGTCCGCGGACAGTCCCCGACCCGGCCAAACCGTCCTAAGCCCTTGATTTGACTGACGCCCGGCAAATGGCAAGACCTGGCACGCCGCTTGCGTTGAATAGACCAAGCAGGCCACCCAACACAAGCACCCCATGATTCGAGACACCTCTGCGCAGGACCAAATCTTGCCCCCCACCAAAAACCGCCGTCGCTTCGCGCTGGCCGGCGCGGCCCTGGCTGCCTTGGTACTCGCCGCCTACGCCGGCCCAAAATTGCTGGGCCAGTTCGGCGGCGGCGCCTCGGTCGGCCTCGCCAGGCTGTCACTCGCCACCGTTGATATTGGGCCGCTGACCCGCGACATCGCCGCCGAAGGCCGCGTCGTCGCCGCCAACAGCCCGACCCTGTTTGCCGGCAACCCGGGCAGCGTCAGCTTGAGCGTGCAAGCCGGCGACCAAGTCAAACGGGGTCAGGTCTTGCTGAAGATCGCCAGCCCGGAGCTGACGGCGCGCTTGGGCCAGGAACGTGCCAATGCCGATGCATTACAAAGCGAATGGCTGCGCGCGCAAGCCGACTCGCGCCAGCAGCGCGCGCAGGCGCAAAGCCAGCTGGAGACCGCCCAGATCAGCTTCAAGACCGCTCAGAACGAGCTGGCGCGCCAGACCCAGGCCTTCCAGGCCGGCGCCACCGCTGCGGCCCAAGTCGATCAAGCGCGTGACACGCTGGCCAAGGCGCAAGTCGCCTTGAAGCAAGCACAGGAGCTGCTGGGTCTGAAAGATGACGCGCTCAAGTTCGAGCTGCAGGCCAAGCGCCAGGCCTTCGAGCGCCAGGCGCTGATGGTCAAGGATGTCGAGCGCCAGGTCGAGGAGCTGAATCTGCGCTCGCCTGTGGACGGCCAGGTGGGCCAGCTTTTTGTCATCGACCGGGCCAGTGTGGCCAAGGACGCCAAGCTGCTGTCGGTCATCGATCTGTCTGCGCTGGAGGTGCAGATCCAGGTGGCCGAGAGCCTGGCGCGCGAACTAACTCCTAAGATGGCCGGCGAAATCAGCGGTGGCGCAGATCAGAAGTGGCAGGGCTTGCTCAGTTCGGTCTCGCCCGAAGTCGTGAACGGTGAGGTGGCGGCGCGGCTGCGCTTCGCAGGCCAACAGCCCGAGCAGTTGCGCCAGAACCAGCGCCTGTCGGTGCGCATGTTGCTCGACCACCGCGACAAGGTCTTGACGCTGTCGCGTGGCAGCTTTGTCGAAGAAGGCGGCGGCCACTTTGCCTACGTGCTGCAAGGCGATCATGCGGAGAAACGCGCGATCAAGCTCGGCGTGCAAAGCCTCGCCAAGGTCGAGGTGCTGGAAGGCCTGAAGGCCGGCGATCAGGTCGTGATCTCGGGCGCAGACAACTTCAAGGACGCGCAGCGCGTCAACATCAGCCGTTAAGCAGCTAACTCTTCAATTACTCAGGAGTCAACCCCATGTTGAAAATGAAATCACTCGCCAAGGTCTACCGCACCGAGATGGTCGAGACCTATGCGCTGCGCGACTTCAATCTGGAGGTCAAGCAAGGCGAGTTCGTCGCCGTCACCGGCCCATCCGGTTCCGGCAAGACGACCTTTTTGACCATCGCCGGCCTGCTGGAAGCCTTCAGTGGCGGCAGCTATGAGTTGGACGGCGTTGACGTCAGCCGCATGAACGACGACGCGCGCTCGAAGATCCGCAACCAGAAGATCGGCTTCGTCTTCCAGGCCTTCAATCTGATCGGTGATTTGAACGTGCTCGACAATATCGAAGTGCCGCTGCGCTACCGCGGCATGGGCGCGGCCGAGCGCAAGAAGCGCGCCTCGGATGCGCTCGCCCGCGTCGGCCTGTCGGCCCGCGCCAAGCACTATCCGGCCGAATTGTCCGGCGGTCAGCAGCAGCGCGTGGCGATCGCCCGCGCCTTGGCCGGCGAGCCGCGTCTGCTGCTGGCCGACGAGCCGACCGGTAACCTCGACAGCCAGATGGCGCGCAGCGTGATGGAGCTGCTGGAGGAGCTGCACCGCGAAGGCGCCACCATCGTGATGGTCACGCATGACCCGCAGCTGGCCGCGCGCGCCCAGCGCAATGTGCATGTGATCGACGGCCAGGTGGTCGACATCGCCGCGGAGCTGCGCATGGACCCGGCGCTGTTCAAGGCCGAGTCGCCACAGCTGGGCTGATGACGATGAAGCTGCAACGTCTAATCCTGTTGACGGCACTGGCGTGGCCTGTGTTGGTCTTCCCAACGCTGGCGCGGGCCGACGACCTGTTGAGCATTTACGCGCAAGCGCTGGCGGCCGACCCGGTCTTGGCCGGCGCCAGCGCCAAACGCGGCGTGCAGCAAGAAGCCGCCACCCAGGCGCGCGCCGCGCTGCTGCCGCAGTGGAGCGCCGGCGTCGATCAAAATCACAGCAAACCCGGCACCACCGACAGCACGCTCGTCAACAGCCGCATCAGCCAAAGCCTGCTGGACATAGGTCAATGGCGCAGCCTGGAAGCCGAAAACACATTGCTGTCGGCCCAGGACGAGCGCTTGCGCGCAGCGCAGCAAGACCTTTGTGCACGGGTCGCTAACGCCTATTTCGGCGTGCTGATCGCCCAGGCCGGGCTGAACACCGCGCAGGCCAATGAGGCGGCCTTTGCCGAGCAAGTCAAGCAGGCGCAGAGCCGCTTTGAGGCTGGCTTGTCGGCCCAGGTTGATGTGGACCAGGCGCGCACCTTCCACGAGCTGGTGCGCGGCAATATTTTCCAGTCCGAGCAAGCGCTGGCCGATGCCAAGCAGGCCTTGACGGAGATTACCGGCAGCCCGGCCGGCGACTTGGCCGCCTTGGCGCAAGATTTGCCGGCGTTGGCGCCACAGCCGCAAGATCCGCAGGCCTGGGTAGAGCGCGCCTTGAGCGGCAACCCCCAATTGAAGGCCAGTGGTTTGGACCTTCGCGCCAGCGAGCGCCGCATCGAAGCGGCCCGCGCCGGCCATCTGCCCACGCTCAGCCTGGGCCTGGACAGCGATCGCCGCAGCCTCAATGATTCGGCCAGTGCTCGCACGGTCAACACCATTGGTCTGAAGCTGAGCATCCCGCTGTTTGCAGGCGGGGCGACCCAGTCCCAGGTGCGCCAGGCCGGCTACAGGCGCGACGCGGCGCAAAGCGATCAAGAGTCCACCCGCCGAGCACTGATCCGCGAAACCCAAGCCCAGTACCAAGCCGCGCTGTCGGCGATGGCGCAGATGGACAGCAGCCGCCTGGCCGTCGCCGCCGCCAATCAGGCACTCGCTTCCACCAAGGCCGGCCAAGCCCTGGGCCTGCGCAATATGACCGACCTCTTGCTGGCCATTCAAGCCCAGGCCTCGGCGCAAAACGCGCATGAACAAGCGCGCCACCGCTACGTCTTGGCCAAGCTGCTGCTCAGCGCAGCGGTCGGCGCACTCGATGTATCCGAATTGGCGGGCGTCAACCAATGGCTGCAAGCAAGTAATACCGAAAGGAAATCTTCATGATGCTCACCTATTACTTCGAGCTGGCGCTGCGCAGCTTCAAATCCTCGCGCGGGCTGACCGCGCTGATGCTCATCACCATCGCCATGGGCGTGGCCGCCTGCATGACGACGCTGACGGTGTTCCATGTGCTGTCGGGCAACCCGATTCCAGGCAAGAGCAGCCAGCTGTTCAATATTCAATTGGATGCCAATCCAATGAACGGCTACAAGCCCGGCGAAGAGCCGAATCTGCAACTAACCCGCTTCGACGCCGAAACCTTGCTGCGCGAGGCGCGCGCCGACAAGCAGGTGATGATGTCCGGCGGCAATATGGCGATCACCCCGCCACAAACCGGTCAGCAACCCTTCATCGCCAGGTCACGCAATACCTCGGCCGACTTCTTCGCCATGTTTGAGGTGCCCTTCCTCTACGGTCAGGGCTGGACGGCGGCCGATGATGCGGCCGAGGCGCGTGTGGCAGTGATTTCCAAGGCCTTGAACGAGCGCTTGTTCGGCGGCGCCGACAGCCGCGGCAAAACGCTGCGGGTGCGCGACAAGGACGTCACCATCGTCGGCGTGATGAACGACTGGCGCGTTGTGCCGCGCTACTACGACCTGACCAACGGGCCCTTCTCCAAGATCGACGAGATCTACTTCCCCTTTAGCACGGCGATGGCGCTCAGGTTCGGCATCTCCGGCAACTTCTCTTGCTGGGCCAGTCCTGCCGGTGGCAATGCCCGCGCCCTCAACGCGCCTTGTTCGTGGATTCAATACTGGGTCCAGCTCGACAGCCCCGAAAAGGCCAAAAACTACCTGAGCTACCTGAATCAATACTCGGAGCAACAGCGTGCCAGCGGCCGCTTCGAGCGCCCCAGCAATGTGCGCATGCGGGACGTGATGGCCTGGCTCAAACAGAGCCAAGTCGTGCCCGATGACCTCGGCCTGCAGCTTTGGCTGGCCTTCGGCTTCCTGGCCGTGTGTTTGACCAATACCGTGGGCCTGCAACTGGCCAAAGCGCTGCGCCGCTCGGGCGAGATCGGCGTGCGCCGCGCCCTGGGCGCGCCGCGCCGGCAGATCTTTGCGCAGTTCCTGGTCGAGGCCGGCAGTCTCGGTCTGCTGGGCGGCCTGCTGGGCCTGTGCCTGACCTGGCTGGGCGTGCTGGCGGTGCGCAATGGCGCCAGCGAATACGCCGCCCAGATCCAGATGGACGCCTTGATGCTGGCCACCACGCTGGGCCTGGCCCTGGCCGCCAGCCTGGTCGCCGGCATCCTGCCCGCCTGGCGCGCTTGCCAGGTGACGCCGGCCCTGCAATTGAAGTCTCAATAAAGTCTCAAGAAGGACGGAATCACCAATATGGACATCCTGCCCATCCTCGCCACGCTGAAGCGCCACAAAACGGCGTCATTCTTGATCGTGCTGCAGATCGCCTTGACCTGCGCCATCGTCTGCAACGCGCTGTTCTTGATCATGCAACGCATTGAAAAGATCAATGAACCCTCGGGCTTGGCCGACTCGGAGATCGTTGCAATCCGTATGGGAGGCATCGGTCCGATCCAGAACGAGGACGCACTGACCCGCGCCGATCTGCTGGCGCTGCGGGCCCTGCCCGGCGTCAAGGAAGCCACGCTGCTGAACCAGTTTCCCTTTGGCGACAATATGCAAATGAGCACCATGCGTCTGCAGCCGAAGTCGGATGGCAGCGGAGTCGATGCCTCGCTGTATGCGGCCAGCGAAGGCTGGTTGAAAGCCACCGGATTGCGCCTGGTCGCCGGGCGTGATTTTGAAGCCGGCGAGTACCAGAACCAATCCGATGTCGACAAGTCCGAAGACGCTAGCATTCCTGCCGTCATCCTCAACCGGGCGATGGCCAAGCGCATGTTCCCCAAAGGCGATGCGATCGGCCAAGTCATCTACGGCATTGGCGAAAAGCCGATCCGCGTCGTTGGTTTGATCGACACCTTGGTGTCGGCCCAACCGGGCGGCAAGGATGAGGCGCTGAGCTACAACATGGTGTTTCCGATTCGTTCGAGCTTTCGCAGCGGCACCTACTTGCTGCGCACCGAGCCGGGCAGCCGCGACGAGGTGCTGAAGGCGGCGGCCGTGGCGCTGGACAAGAGCGGGCCCAACCGGATCAAGTCAGAGAGCAAGCGCCTGGAAGACTACCGTGAGCGCTACTACCGCCAGGACCGCAGCATGATCAACTTGCTGGCTGCAGTCTGCCTGGCCCTGCTGGTGGTGACGGCCTTTGGCATCGTCGGCCTGGCCAGCTTCTGGGTCCAGCAGCGCACCCGGATGATTGGCACTCGCCGAGCGTTGGGCGCTACCCAGGGTCAGATCTTGCGCTACTTCCAAACCGAGAATTTCATTCTCTCGACGCTCGGCATTGCGCTGGGCATGGTCGCCGCCTACGGCATCAGTCTGCTGCTGATGAAGAGCTATGAGCTGCCGCCGCTGCCACTGTTTTTTCTACCGATCGGCGCCTTGATACTCTGGGGTCTGGGGCAGCTGGCCGTCTGGGCGCCGGCGCGCAGGGCCGCGGCACTGCCACCGGTGGCGGCACTGCGGGGCGCCTGATTGTTATGCTCGGGGCCAGATGAAAACCGTTCTGATCATTGACGACAACCCCGGCGTCGGCGAGGCCTTGTCGCTATTGCTGTCCCTGCACGATATTGAGCCGCTGTATGCCGCCAGCCCCGAGGCAGGGTTGGCCATATTGGCCGGCGGCAAGGTCGATCTGGTGATTCAGGACATGAACTTCACGGCCGACACCACTTCGGGTGCCGAAGGCGTGGCGCTGTTTCGGGCCATTCGCGCCAAGTATTCCGACCTGCCGGTGATCCTGCTGACCGCCTGGACGCGGCTGGAGGCGGCAGTGGAATTGGTCAAAGCCGGCGCGTCCGACTATCTGGCCAAGCCCTGGGATGACAACAAGCTGGTCATCACGATTGGTAATCTCCTGGAGCTGTCGGAAACCTCGGCCGAGCTGCGGCGCAGTCGTCAAGAGCGTCGCAGCCGCCGCGAGGCCCTGGAGCAGCGCTTCGACTTGGACGGGCTGGTGTTTGCCTCGGAGGCGATGCTGTCAACCTTGGAGCTAGCAGCGCAGGTCGCGCGCACCGAATTGCCCGTCTTGGTCAGCGGCCCGAACGGCTGCGGCAAGGAACGGGTTGCGGCGCTGGTGCACGCCAACTCGGCTCAGCGCAAAGGCCCATTTGTCGCCTTGAACTGCGGCGCTTTGCCGGCCGACTTGATAGAGGCCGAGCTATTCGGCGCCGACAGCGGCGCCTACACCGGCGCGCACAAAGCGCGCGAAGGCCGCTTTGAAGCCGCGCATGGCGGGACGCTGTTTTTGGACGAAATCGGCACGCTGCCGCTCGCCGGTCAGGTCAAACTCTTGCGGGTCTTGGAGACTGGCCGCTTCGAGCGCCTGGGCTCCAGCCGGACGCGCGAATCAAAAGTTAGGGTGATCAGCGCCACCAATGCCGACCTGAAGGCGATGGTGGCAGCCGGAACTTTCCGCGAAGACTTGTACTACCGACTCAATGTGTTCGAGCTGCGGCTGAGCGCCTTGGCCGACAGGCGTGATGACATCTTGCCGCTGGCCGAGTTTTTTCTAGGCAAGGGCAGCGGAGCGCGCATCACTGACGCGGCCCGCAGCGCCCTGCTGGCCCACCCCTGGCCAGGCAATGTGCGCGAGTTGAAGAACGTCATGGCCCGCGCCGGCTTGCTGGCCGGTGAAGGCAAGATTGAGCTCGGCCATCTGGGCCTGGCGAGCGCGGCCGCAGCGCCGGCCGCCACGCGCAATCTGGATGAGCCCAGCCGCGAGGCGGTGCTGGGGGCTTTGGCGACGGCCGGCGGCGTGGTCAGCCGAGCGGCTCAGGAGCTGGGCTTGTCGCGCCAGGCGCTGTACCGGCGTATGGAGCGTTACGGTCTGGACGCCGGCTGATGCGCGCACCCGGTCTGCAGACAAGGCTGAGCCTGGCGCTGCTGGCGGCGGCGCTGCTGGGTGGGCTGCTTCAAGCGGCTTTTTCTGCTCGGCCCTCGATGTGGATTTTGGCCGGGTTGTTGGGCGGCCTCGCCATGCTTTTGCTTTGTTTGAGCAGCGCCGTGCTGGCGCCGCTCAAACGGCTGTTGCGCGCACTGGAAGGCTCGGTGCTGAGCTACAGGGACGGCGACTTCAGCATGTCGCTGGCAGCACCCTCAAGCGGTCAGCCGCCCGAGCTGGCCGAATTGCTGCGTCTGCATAACGAATTAGGCCTGGCGCTGCGCGAGCAACGCCAGCTGCTTGCGCAGCGGGAACTGCTGCTCGACACCGTGGTGCAAAACACGCCCGTCGCCATGCTTTTATGTACCCAGCAGGGGCAGGTCAGCTATGCCAATATCGCCGCGCGCCAATTGCTGGCCCAAGGCCGCAGCTTGGCCGGCGCCGAGCTGGATGAACTGCTGAGCCATATTCCGCCAGCCCTGGCGCAGGCGCTGCGCAGCCAGCAAGATCAGCTGGTCAGCGTGCAAGAGCTGGACCAGGAGGAACAGTTTCATATCTCCCAGCGCATGCTCTTGCTACAGGGCCAAGCCCACCGGCTGCTCTTGATCAAACGAATGACGCGCGAGCTGTCGCGCCAAGAAGTCGCCAGCTGGAAGCGGGTGATCCGGGTCATGAGTCATGAGCTGAACAACTCGCTGGCGCCCATCTCATCGCTGGCGCACAGCGGCGCAGAGCTGGCGCGGCGTGGCCAGATCGAGCGGCTAGAAGGCGTGTTCAAAAGCCTTGGCGGGCGCGCCAGCCATTTGCATCAATTCCTGTCCGGCTATGCCAGCTTTGCCAAGCTGCCGCTGCCGCAGCCAACGACCGTTATGTGGGCAGACTTTCTGGCCGGCCTGAGTGCCCATTGTCAATTCAAGCTGGAAGCCAGCCCGCCCGCTGAAGCCGGTTACTTTGACGCCGCGCAGATCGAGCAGGCGCTGATCAATCTGATCAAGAACGCACATGAGGCCGGCGGGCCGGCCGATGAGGTCAGCCTGAGCCTGCGCCAGGAGCAGGCAACGCTGGTGCTGACCGTGGCCGACCGCGGTCCCGGCATGAGCGAGACGGTCTTGGCGCAAGCGCTGCTGCCTTTTTACTCAACAAAACGTAAGAGCCAGGACGGAGGGACCGGCCTAGGCCTAGCCCTGGCGCGCGAGATCGCCGAAGCACATGGCGGACGCATCACGTTGGCCAAGCGCAGCGGCGGCGGCTTGAGCGTCAGCCTCATGCTGCCGACCCGGCAAAGCGCATGATGTTGACTTGCGTTTGATTTGTTGGGCGCTATCCTTCGCCTTGTCACCCGCAGCCCCAATACCGTCCGCTATGCAAGCCGATATTGATTTATCCACCGCCAGCCGCGCCGCCTTGGAGCAGGCCCTGGCACAAGCGGCCACCCAGCCCCGGACGCCGGCGCTGACGGCCTATTTGAGCGCCTGCTATTTGCGCTTGAGCGAGCTGTGCGAGCAAGCCCAGGACTTCGAAGCGGCGCTGCAGCATTACCGGCGCTTTCATCAGTTCAGCCTGCAAGATCAGGGCGCGGCTTTGCTGGACCGCGCCACGCTGCTGCAAAGCCTGAGCGAGTTCGCCACCCAGCCGTTGCGGCTGGACGCCGGTTTATGCCTGGTCGCCCTGGAGGCAGACGGCAGGGCCGATGGCGCCAAGTTACAAGTGCAGCTCGCCGACTTGCTGCGCCGCCAATGCCGACCCGAAGATTTGATCGCTCACCAAGGTCGTGGCGCCGGCCATGGACTCTTGCTGGTTTTGAGCGATGTGGACCTGGCTTCGGCGCGCAAGGTCTGCGAGCGGGTTCGCTCTGCTTGGCCCAAGCAAGGTGCCGGCGCCAGCCTCAGCATGGGCTTGAGCGCCTGGCGCGGCCCAAGCGACGAACTTGCCCGCCTGCTGGAACGCGCAGAAAGCGCGTTGGCCGCAGCGCAGCGCGGCGGAGGCAACTGCTTGCGCAGCGGATCGGCCTGATGGGCTGGCCTGTTGAGGTCTATTGCGCCCCATGGCGTCCCTTTGCAATTGGCAGGGCTTTTTGCTCGCTCATCAAGCTTTGACTGCGGCCCGGCAGCGCCTACACTCAGGCGCTTAGCTGGCGAGTGTTTGCCTTTTGTGCGGTACTTGCTGAGTTTTCTGTGGCGACTCGCCATCCCCATCCCATCCCTGAGACATGAGTACACAAGCCGACTTATCCAAGCTGGCCATTGCCTTGGAATACGCCGACTTGGGCGCAGGCCTGTATCTGGCCGGCGGCAGCGATCACGCGGCCAAACTATTGGCCGCCGCAGCCGAGCAAGTGCTGGGGGATCTGGCGCGTCTGCTGGGGCCATCGGCCCACAACGACGAGGTGCAGACCCTGCTCGCCAAGATAGCCAAACGCTACAAGGCCGCGCCGCTGGAGCCCAACACCGCGCGCGCCAAGCGGGGTGAGGGGCTTTCAGCCCTGGGCTTTGCGCAGCCGGGAGAGAAGGCGAGCGAGGAGACCCGCGAGGCCACCGCCGCCTATCTGCGCGCGGCTTGGTACACCTTGGAAGCGATGGGCTTGGACGCCATCGTGCCGCTGCGCCTGCAAAAAGCGGTCGATCAAAGCACCATCTACGCCAACCACGGCTGAAGCGCCGAAACAGCGTCTTTGTCGGCGCTAATCTCGTCGCCAAGCACAGAGAGCATCTGCTAGCATCAAAGCCAAGCATCAAAGCGGTGCAAAAGGAGCTTGCTATCAATACCGACCGCCGCCATTTCGCCCGTGTCGCCTTCGACGTCGAGGCCGAGTTGATCACCACACAAGAACACCTGAAAGCTCAGGTGCTCGACCTGTCTCTTAAAGGTGCCTTGCTGAACCTGCCCGGCGCGACCGAGTTGGCACTGAACCTGCCCTGCTTGCTCAAGGTGCGCCTGAACGACCAGGAAACCGTCATCGCCATGGCCGGCGAACTGGCCCATATCGAGGGCGAGCATGCCGGCTTTCTGTGTCGCAGCATCGACATCGAAAGCATCACCCACCTGCGCCGCCTGATCGAAATGAATCTGGGCGACGCATCGCTGGTGGAGCGCGAACTAGGCGCTCTGGTCAGCAACTGATCAGGCCTGAATAAAGCGCCGCAGCGTGGCAAACGCGGCCTCAGGGTCATCGCGCCATGCGCCGTGGCCAACGCCGGGGAAGCTGGCGAATTGCGCCCATTGCGCCGGCAAAGCCGCCGCGATGTCTCGTGCATCTTCAAGCGGGCAGACTGGGTCTTCCTCACCGGCCATCACCAAGACCGGGCATTGCGCCCGCGCGAGGCCGGGCAAGAGGTCCATGCCCTGCTTTTCACCGCCGACAAAGTGCAAGAGGATATCCTCGCGTAGCAAGGTACGCTGGCCGGCATCGGAGTCGCGCGGCTCGGTGCTGTTATAGAGCTTGCGGCAGCCGCTCCAATAAGCCGCCCATGAAGCCGGTGTCGGCTCGGTCCAGAACTTGTTGGCCAAATCCCGAGCCTGAGCGCCGCCGAGCTTTTCGAACATCGCCAGCTTGCGCGCCATCACCATATTCGGTGAGGTGCTGGACAGAATGATCTTGGACGCATGCTCGGGGTGGCGAGCCAGGTAATGCTGGGCCACGAAGCCGCCGAAGGACTGACCCAGCACGATAGGCTTGACGATGCCTAACGCGTCACACAAGCGCACCACGTCATCGGCCCAGGTATCCAGCGTCCATTCGGCGCGCGGCCGCTCATCGCTGCGGCCATGTCCTCGGTGGTCGTAATAGATGATTTGCACCAGGTCGGCCAGGCGGCTGAAGATAGGCTTGAACGCGCTGTGATCAAAACCTGGGCCACCGTGCAAGCAAAGCAGCGTCGGCTTTTGACGCAAAGCGGGGCCGTCCGGCACCCACTCAGGCCCTTCCACATCCACGAATAAACGCACGCCGCCGTCGATAGCTATCTTCATCGCTGCATCCTCGCCAGACAAAGGCGCAGTATGCAAGATAGCGCGCCGCTGTCGCCTAGAAGACCTGCATAGCGAGGCTCAGGCCACAGAATTCGCTCCAACCTTCGTCGATTGATTTGGAATGGAGAACCATGAACGACACGCTAAAGACGCATTACCGCATCTGCCCTTTATGCGAGGCCTGTTGCGGGCTGGAGCTTCAAACCCAAGGCGACAAGGTCATCAGCATCCGCGGCGCAGAGCAGGATGTGTTCAGCCGCGGCTTTATCTGCCCCAAGGGCGTGTCACTGAAGGACCTGCACGAAGACCCCGACCGCCTGCGCCAGCCTTTGATCAAACGTGAGGGAAGCTTTGTTGAAGCCAGCTGGGACGAGGCGCTGGGTGAAGTGGCCAAGCGTTTGTTGCCGGTGATTGAACAATACGGTCCCGATTCGATCGCCAGCGTGATTGGCAACCCTGCCGCCCACAAGATCAGCCTCTTGAGCTACTTCCCGCGTCTGGCCCGTGCCCTCGGCACGCGCAATATTTTCTCGGCCTCGACCCTGGACCAGATGCCCAAGCAGCTCTCGAGCGGCCTGATGTTCGGGCATTGGCTGTCGATCCCGGTACCCGATATCGAGCGCTGCGACTGGCTCTTGATCCTGGGCGCCAACCCCATGGTCAGCAATGGCAGCCTCTGGACCGTGCCCGACTATCGCGGCAAGGCCAAAGCGATGCGCGCCCGTGGTGGCCGCATCGTCGTGGTTGACCCGCGCCGCAGCGAGACGGCAGCGGCGGCCGACGAGCATCTGGCGATCCGGCCGAACGGCGATGTTTTCATGCTCTTGGCCATGGTCAACACGCTGTTCTCCGAAGGTCTGGTGCGCACCGGCCGGCTGGGCGAACACATCAACGGGCTGGAGGAGCTGCGCGCTGAGACCGCTAACTTCACGCCCGAGCGCATGGCGTCCGGTTGCGGCATTGATGCAATCACGCTGCGCCGCTTGGCCCGCGAGTTGGCCGCCGCCAAATGCGCAGCGGTTTACGGGCGGACCGGCACTTGCACGCAGCGTTTCGGCACGCTCAATAGCTGGCTGGTCGATGTGCTGAACATACTCAGCGGCCATCTGGATGCGCCCGGCGGCGCGATGTTCCCCAAAGCGGCGGCCTTCGCGGCCAATACCCAGGGCAAGCCCGGCAGTGGCCGAGGCATCAGCACCGGGCGGCGCAGCAGCCGGGTGTCCAGCGCGCCCGAGGTGTTTGGAGAAATGCCCATCACCTGCTTGGCCGAAGAAATCGAAACCGCCGGTGCCGGTCAGGTCCGCGCCTTGATCTGCATAGCCGCCAACCCGGTGCTGTCGACGCCCAACGGGCCGCGCCTTGCCCGCGCGCTCGAGGGCATGGACTTCATGCTCAGCCTGGATATCTACCTGAACGAGACCAGCCGCCATGCCGACGTGATCCTGCCGGGGCTATCGCCGCTGGAAGACCTGCACTTTGACGTCGCTTTCCCGCAGCTGTCATTTCGCAACCACGCCCGCTTTTCCGGCCCGGTGTTTGCCAAGCCAAACGGGCAGCCCGAAGAATGGGAAACCCTGTTGCGGCTGACGGCCATGCTCGAGGGCCGCGATTGGCGCGCCGATTTGACCGAGTTGGACGACGCTGCCATCGCCGCAGATCTGCAGCGCTTGGGACCCGCCACTGCCACCACCTTGTCACAACAACTCGCCGGCCTGCGCGGGCCGGAGCGCTTGATCGACTTGGCGCTGCGCACCGGGCCTTATGGTGGAGCCGCAGAGCAAGACCTGACCCTCGCCAAGATCAAGGCAGCCGATGGCGGCATCGACCTCGGCCCTTTGCAGCCGCGCATCCCCGAGTTGTTGCGCACGCCGTCCGGCCGCATCGAGCTGGCTCCGCCTTCGCTGCTGGCGGATCTGCAATATGTCGACGCGGCATTGAGCTTGCCGGCGCCCGAGTTCAGCCTGATAGGCCGGCGTGACCTGCGTTCGGGCAATAGCTGGATGCACAACCTGCCGCTGCTGGCCAAGGGACCGGAGCGCTGCACCCTGTTCATCAATCCGCAGGACGCCGCGCGGCTGGGTCTGGGCGACGGCAGCCAAGCCAAGCTCAGCAGCGACTTGGGCGAGCTGCAAGTGCGGGTGGCATTGAGCGTGGACATGTCGGCCGGTGTGGTCAGCCTGCCGCATGGCTGGGGACATGACTTGCCCGGCGTTCGAATGGCCATCGCAGGCATCAAGCCTGGCGTCAATCTGAATGCCCTGATGAATGACAGCCTGCGCGACCCGCTCTCCGGCAACGCCGTGCTCAGCGGCGTGGCGGTCAAGATTTATGCCGCATGAGTCAGAGAAAACTCAAACTCCTCGACAGAGCTATAACTTTCGTGTTACATTCATCGGATAGATACGCACAAGACCGTTTCTTCAAGGTCTTCAATCTGCAGCCCCGCCGTACGTACGCTTTATTCGTCGCGCTAGGCTCGCTTCAGTTTCAACTCCCCGTTTGACTGTTCTTGAGTGTTTCTGTCTTCGAAGGTCTCGCGTTGTCGCGAGCCGCGAAGTGTTTTTTATTTTGTTCAAAAGGAACACATCATGACAACAATGCAAACTGGCACCGTGAAATGGTTCGACGACGGCAAGGGCTTCGGCTTCATCACGCCTGAAGACGGCTCCAAGGATCTGTTCGCTCACCACAGCGAAATCCGCAACAACGGCGGTTTCCGCACTTTGGCCGAAAACCAAAAGGTTGAGTTTGAAGTCAAGCAAGGCCCTAAGGGTCTGCAAGCTTCGAACATCCGCGGCCTGTAAAAGCCCCGGTACGGCGCGCAAGCGCCGTCACTAAAAAGGGTTGGCGCGCAAGTGCTGACCCTTTTGTTTTGATTTACAAGTTTTGCCCGTTTCAAATTTGATCTCACCAGATCAAACGGTTTTGCCCCCAACAAAACCAATGCGCCCCATTGACCCACAATGCGCCGCAGTTTCACCTTGCCAAAATAATTACAAATCCAGGCAAGCGAATATCAAGGTCGGCCCATTGAGCCCGGCACCTGTCAAGCGCCCACCAAGCCAAGACCAAGCCATTACCGTCGTTTGAGGCCACGAAGACTCACGACCCCATGCGCGACCCCCGATCACGCAGTCAATAAGCAAATCCCCTTCGCCATATCGCGCCGCGACATCTGTCATGGCGCACACCTCTCTCAAAAAAAATGCAAACTAAAAACAGCATTGAGGTGGGCAAATATCTTGTCTCACCCATGATCAAACCCCAGGACGATGGCAGTTTTGCTGCGTCTGTTTCAATCCGCTCAGGTCGCGGCATGGCCAGCCATGACCGTGTGATGCGCTTCACCCCGCGTTTCATCAGCCAGCGCGCTGCGATGCGCTACGCCACGTCCGAAGGCTTGGCCTGGGTGCGCGCGCATTGATGCACGCGAACTCATAAGCCAATAAGAAAAGGCGCTCCGAGGAGCGCCTTTTTGCGTTCAAGCGGCCGGCAAGTTAGCTCTTGGCCAGGCCGCCGCCCAGCGCCTTGTACAACTGCACATTGTTCAGCAGCAAACCCAGGCGGGTCTGCAACAAGGCCTGTTGCGCGGCATAACTGGCACGTTGAGCGTCCAGCAGCTCCAGGCTGTTCGATGCGCCATTGGCAAACCGCAGCTCCACCAAGCGCAGCCGCTCGGCCTCGGCGCGCGCCTGCTCAAGCTGTGCCTGCGTTTGCTCCGCATAAGTGGCGCGGCCCGCCAAGGCGTCGGCTACTTCACGGAAAGCCTGTTGCACCGCCTTTTCGTACTGCGCGACAGCAATCGCTTGCGCCGCTTTGCTGGCTTCCAGATTGGCCTGATTGCGCCCGGCATCAAAGATCGGCATCAGCGCTTGCGCACCCAGACTCCAGACCGTGTTGCTGAACAGCTGCGACAACTCATTGCTGGCCGTCCCCAAGCTGGTGGTCAGGCTGATGGACGGGAAAAAGGCCGCCCGCGCTGCGCCGATATTGGCGTTCGCCGCAATCAGCAATTGCTCCGCCTGCAAGACATCGGGGCGTTTGATCAAGACCTCGGACGGCAGGCCGGCCGGCAGCTCGAACACCTGAGCGGCCGCCAATTGCTGGCCTTGAGCCAAGTCGCTTGGCAGGGGCTGGCCGAGCAGCAACACCAGGCCGTTCTCGCTCTGCTCGCGCTGGCGCTTGGCCTGTGCGAGGCTGGCGCGTGCAGCCGCCGCAGCGGACTCGGCAGAGCTCAGGTCCAGGGCCGAGCCGGCGCCGCCGTCAAACTTCATGCGCGTCAAGCGCAAGGTGTCCTCGCGGGCGGCCAAGGTCTGGCGGGCCAAGAGCAGGAGCTCCTGGTCGGCTTGCAGCGCCAGATAGCTGGAAGCCACGCCGGCCACCAGGCTGATTTGCGCTGCGCGGCCACCCTCCGCGCTGGCCAGGTAACGCGCCAGCGCAGCGTCACTTTGGCTCTTCACGCGCCCGAACAAATCGAGCTCGAAAGCGCTGATCTGCAGTCCGGCCTGGTAGTTATTGCTGCTACCTCCGCTGCCGTCTGTTTTGGGCTGCCGGTTGGCGCTGAGGCCGGCATTGACGGTCGGCCAACGGTTGGCGTCAGCCACCCGCGCCAGCGCGCGTGCCTGCTCGACATTGAGCAGCGCCACGCGCAGATCGCGGTTGTTCTTGAGGGCGATTGCGATCAGCTCGCTGAGCCGGGCGTCGGCGGCGTAGAAACTCTGCCAGGGCAGCTCGACCGCCGAAACAGCGGCCGAGGAGCTGCCTTCGGCATGAAGCCAGGTGGCAGCCACCGGCGCCGCCGGCGTCTTGTGCTCAGGCGCCAAAGACATGCAAGCGCTGAGCAGCAGGGTTGATGCTGCCGCAATCAGACTGATTGAAAAACTTGGGCGAATCATGGTGCTTGCTCCTGAGTCGATGCTGGAGCGACACCAGCACCGAGATGATGTTGGGCGCTGAGCTGGCGTTGCCGCTCGGTGCCCGGGAAGATGCGCCGCACCACCAAGAAGAACACGGGCACGAACAAGACCGCCAAGACGGTGGCCGAGATCATGCCGGCCATCACACCGGTACCGATGGCGCGCTGGCTGGCCGAGCCCGCGCCGCTGGCGAACACCAAAGGCATCACACCCAAGATGAAAGCCATCGAGGTCATGATGATGGGCCGGAAGCGCAGATGACAGGCTTGCAGAATCGATTCGATCAGCCCCAGGCCCTCGGCCTGCAAGTCCTTGGCGAACTCGATGATCAGGATCGCGTTCTTGGCCGACAGGCCGATGATGGTGATCAGGCCCACTTTCAGAAACACGTCATTGGGCATGCCGCGCAGCGACACGCCAGCCAAGGCTCCCAGCAGGCCCAGCGGCACCACCAGCAGAACCGCCAGCGGAATGGTCCAGCTCTCATACAGCGCAGCCAGGCACAAGAACACTGCCAGCAGCGAGAACACCAGCAGGATGGTCGCCTGCGAGCCCGACAGCTTTTCTTCACGCGACAGCCCGGTCCACTCATAGCCGATACCGGCCGGCAGCTTGGTGATCATCTGCTCGAGCTCCTTCATCGCGTCGCCGGTGGAAGAGCCCACAGCGGCATCACCGGCCAGACGCATCGCCGGGTAGCCGTTGTAGCGCACCGCCTGCATCTGACCGCTGGTCCAATGCGTGGTGGCGAAGGCCGACAGCGGCACACTCTTGCCCAGGTTGTTGTTGACATTGAGCTTGAGCAAGTCCTCCGGCTTCATGCGCGCGGCGGCCTCGGCCTGCACGATCACGCGCTGCAACCGTCCACTGCTCGGGAAGTCATTGATATAGGCCGAACCCAGCTGGGTGCCGATTACCGCCGCCACCGACTCATAGGCGACGCCCAGGGCATTGGCCTTGTCGCGGTCGATCTCGACCTGCAGCTGCGGCGCGTCTTCCAGACCGTCCGGCCGCATGCCGGTGATGACCTTGCTCTTGGATGCCATGCCCATCAGCTGATTGCGCGCATTCAGCAAGGCCTCATGGCCTAGGCCGGCGCGGTCCTGCAGACGCAGGGCGAAGCCAGAGGCCGTGCCCAGCTCGGGGATGGGCGGCGGCGAGAGCGGGAAGATGAAGGCATCGCGCACCGCCATCATCGCGCCGAAGGCTCGCCCGGCCAGCGCCTGCGCGCTGTGCTCGGGGCCATGGCGTTCGCTCCAGGGCTTCAGCGGCACGAACACCAGCGCGGCATTCTGGCCCTGGCCGGAGAACGAGAAGCCGATCACGCCGACGGTGGCTTGCACCTCGGGCTGCTTGAGCATGAAGTCTTCCACCTGCTTGACCGCAGCTTCGGTGCGATTGGTCGTCGCACCCGGCGGCAGTTGCACATTGACGATCAGATAGCCCTGATCTTCATTGGGTAGGAAGGAGGTTGGCATGCGCACATAGAGCAGGCCGACGACGGCGACCAGCGCCACATAAATGATCAAGACCCGACCGCTGCGGCGCAGCAGCTTGGCGACCCAGCCCTCGTAGCCCTTGGCGGTGCGCGAGAAACCTCGGTTGAACCAGCCGAAGAAGCCGGTCTTGGCATGGGCATGGCCGGCCTGCACCGGCTTGAGCAGCGTCGCGCACAGCGCCGGCGTCAGCGTCAGCGCCATCAACGCGGACAAGAGCATCGCCGCCACCATGGCGAGCGAGAACTGGCGGTAGATATTGCCGACCGAGCCGGCAAAGAAGGCCATCGGCACGAACACCGAGACCAGCACCACGGTGATGCCGATGATGGCGCCGGAGATCTGCCCCATCGCCTTGCGGGTGGCCTCCAGCGGCGACAGGCCCTCCTCGTTCATGATGCGCTCGACGTTCTCGACCACCACGATGGCATCGTCAACCAGGATGCCGATCGCAAGCACCATGCCGAACAGCGTCAGCACGTTGATGGAAAAACCCATGGTCAGCATGATGGCAAAGGTGCCCAGCAAAGCAATCGGCACGACCAGGGTCGGGATCAAGGTGTAGCGCCAGTTCTGCAGGAACAGATACATCACCAGGAAGACCAGCACGATGGCTTCGAACAAGGTCGTCACCACTTGCTTGATCGAGATGTCGACGAACTTGGACGAGTCGTAGGGGATCTCGTAATTGACGTCCTCAGGGAAGTAGCGCTGCAATTCCAGCATGCGCGCCTTGACCGCATCGGCGGCCGCCAGTGCATTGCCGCTCGGCGCCAGCTGGATGCCGATGCCGGTGGATGGCTTGCCGTTCAGGCGCGAGTAGGAGCCATAGCTCTGGCCACCCAGCTCAATGCGGGCGACGTCCTTGAGGCGCACGCTTGAGCCGTCGGCGTTGGCGCGCAGCACCACATTCTGGAACTGCGCAGCACTCTCCAGCTGACCCTTGACCACCACCGTGGCCGACATGGTCTGAGTCGACAGATTCGGCAGATCACCCAGCGTGCCGGCTGGCACCAAGGCGTTCTGATTGCGGATCGCGTTATTGACTTCGGACGGGCTGATATTGAAAGACAACATCTTGGCCGGGTCCAGCCAGATACGCATCGCCCGCTCGGTGCCGAAGAGCTGGGCCTGGCCGATGCCGGGCAGGCGCTGGATCTCGGGGATGATGTTGCGCGAGGCGTAATCACCCAATTGCACGGGATCCATGGTCCCATGCTTGGACGACAAGGTGACGAACAATAAGAAGTTGCTGCGCGCCTTGTCGATGCGCACGCCCTGCTGGACCACGGCCGAAGGCAGACGCGGCGAGGCGCGGCCCATGCGGTTCTGGATCTCGACCTGAGCCAAGTCGATATTGGTGCCGGGCTCGAAGGTGACGGTGATCGCACCGGTGCCGTTGGCCTGGCTGACTGATTCCAGATAGGCCAGACCGGGCGCGCCGTTGAGCTCTTGCTCGATCACGGAAATAACGCTCTCGTCCAGGGTCTTGGCCGAAGCTCCCGGATAGACGGTGCTGATGACCAGCGACGGTGGCGCCACGGTCGGATACTGGGCGACCGGCAATTTGGTGATGGCGACAGCGCCAAACACCAAAATGAACAGCGCAATCACCCAGGCAAAAATCGGTCGATCAATGAAAAAACGTGCCATTGCGTGACCCTCCGCTTAGTGGCTGGCAGCCGAAGCTGCAGCCATAGGCGCGGACGCCGAAGCGGCTGGAGCCGAAGCTGCCATCCAAGGCACCGGCGTCACCGGCGCGCCGGGCACGAACATCTTCTGGAAGCCGTCAACAATGACTTGCTCGCCGACCTTCAGACCCTCCAGCACCACCCATTGATTGCCGGCTGCTTGGCCGATCTTGACCTGTCGCGCCAGCGGCTTGTTGTCGGGGCCAACGACCAGCACCGAGTCACCCTGATTGCCCCGCTTGACCGCTTGCTGCGGCAGCAGAATACCGGCCGGCAACTCGGCCTGCACCAGACGCACCCGCACATATTGGCCGGGCAGAAGCTGAACTTCAGCATTCGAGACTTCGGCACGCAGCGTCACTTGACCCGAAGTGGGGTCCACACTCAAATCGGTGAACAGCAGACGACCGGGCTGCTTGAGCTCGCTGCCGTCATCCAACACGATGCGCACTTCCGCCGCGGGCTGGCCCGTCTTTGAGCCGAGCTTGCGCAATTGCCCTGCATTCAGTGCCCGGCGCAATTGCTGCACCTCGTTGGCGCTTTGGGTGAAGTTAACGAACACGCTGGAGGTTTGCTGAATCAGCGCCAGCTGTGTCGCTTCCGCTGCACTGACCAAGGCGCCCTCGGTCACCAGCGCACGCCCGATGCGGCCGGAGATCGGTGCCGTCACATGGGCATAGTCCAGATTCAATTTAGCGCCAGTAATGGTCGCTTTGGCTGCGGCCACATCGGCCTCGGCGGACTTGGCGGACGCGACCGATATCAAGTATTCCTGCTGCGAGATCGCCCTGCCCTCATACAAAGGCTTGTTGCGTTCCGCTTGCGCCGCTGCCTGGCTCAGATTGGCCTGCGCCTTGGCCAAGTTGGCCTGCGCGCTGTCCAGCGCGGCCTGGTAGGGCGCGGGGTCGATCTGGAACAAGGCCTCACCGGCTTTGACTTCAGCACCTTCGGTAAACAAGCGCTTGAGCACCACGCCATTGACGCGCGCCCTCACCTGCGCGGTGCGCAAGGCTTCGACCCGACCGGGCAATTCGGTCTGCAAGGCCACGGCCTGCTGCTGAGCGCTGATCACGCCAACCTGCGGTGGTGGGGGCGCGCCACCTCCGGCTGCGGGCTTGTCGGTGCCGCCGCCACAGGCACTCAATGCGGCAGCCACGGCGATGACCAAGGGAATCAGATAGAGAACCCGAGCGCCGGTACTCAGCGCGCGTGGGGTCAAAGATGCGTTTTTTGTCGGCATGGTGATGGGAGGCAAATGTGTTGAGGCAACTGAACAAGAATGGCTCGCATTCTATACATACATTCACGCATGTATGTAAATAGGGTTAAAATATCCCCACGATGGCCAGAAAAACCAAACTCGAAGCACAGGAAACGCGCAACCGCTTGCTCGACGCAGCTGAACTGCTGTTCCAGCAACGCGGCGTCTCACGCTGCTCGCTGCAGGACATTGCCTTGGCGGCGGGCGTGACGCGCGGGGCGATCTACTGGCATTTCCAGGACAAGGCCGAGTTGTTCAACGCGATGATGGAGCGCGCCACCATGCCGCTCGAAGAAGGCATGCACCCGCCCAGCGCGGCCGCCGCCCACCTGACGCTGACGGAATTGCGCTGGGGTTTGGTCAACGTTTTCTACTCTGCCATGCACAACGAACGCACCCGCCGGGTGTTCGAGATCGCGATGCAAAAGGTCGAGTACACCGGCGAGATGCAGGCCCTGCAGGAGCGCAAACTTGCCTCGCACCGCGAGTGGCGCGAGCAAAATCGCGCCGCGTTCAATCACGCTGTGGGCTTGGGCCAATTGCCTAGCAGCCTGGACACGCGCATCGCGGCGGTCTCCCTGGTCGCCCTGGTGGACGGGCTGCTGCACCAATGGATGATGGACCCCAGCTCCTTCGATTTGCTGGAAGTCGGGCAAGCTGCTGTGGAAGGCTTCTTGACCAGTTTGGCCTCCAAGGACGTTAATTTGCTGCCGCCAATGAGCGAGGAAGAGCGCACTCGGCTCGGGCAAGTCGGAATTTGCAGGCGCAGCAGCCAGCTTGATACGCAGTAGCTGTAAGTCCGATTCATCAGCAAAGCATGAACAAAGCCCGCCACTTGCTGGGCTTAAGCCCTTGATTTTTGATGGCAATGAGCGGGTTTGTCCTAAGTCAGGGACAATCGCGGGTTGCTCTCCAAAGAATTGCCGCCGTGTCCGCACACCCAACCCTCACCGCACCGAAACCAGTCAAGGCCCTGACGGCTTATCGCCCGTTCTGGGCCAAGCGTTTTGGTCACGCCCCTTTTCTGCCCATGAGCCGGGCCGAGATGGATCAGCTCGGCTGGGATTCCTGCGACATCATCATCGTCACCGGCGACGCCTATGTGGACCACCCGAGCTTCGGCATGGCGGTGATTGGCCGCACGCTGGAAGCGCAGGGTTTCCGCGTCGGCATCATTGCCCAGCCCGATTGGCAAAGCGCCGAGCCTTTCAAGGTCTTGGGCAAACCGAATCTATTTTTCGGCATCGCCGCCGGCAATATGGATTCGATGATCAACCGCTACACGGCCGACCGCAAGATCCGCAGCGACGATGTCTACACGCCGGGCGGCCAGGGCGGCAGCCGGCCCGACCGCGCCACGCTTGTCTACACCCAGCGCTGCAAAGAAGCCTGGAACGAGGTGCCTATCGTGATCGGTGGCATCGAGGCGTCGCTGCGCCGCATCGCGCATTACGACTACTGGCAAGACAAGGTGCGCCGCTCGGTGCTGGTCGACTCCAAGGCCGATCTCTTGGTCTACGGCAATGCCGAGCGCGCCATTGTCGAGATCGCCCACCGCTTGGCCGCGCGCCAGCCGGTCGAGAGCATCACCGATGTGCGCGGCACCTCCTTCATGCGCCGCACCGATGATCCGACCTCGCATGAATGGTTCGAGCTGGACTCCTCCTCCGTTGATCTGCCCGGCCGCATCGATGCGCATATCAGCCCCTATCAGACGATTGAAGAGACCGCCACCGACAAGGCCGCCGCCTGCGTGACCGGCCAGGTCAAGGCGCCCGGCGACGACGGCAGCAAGCCGATCAAGATCGTGCGCATGGCCAGCGCCGCCGTGGCTGCAGCACCTCTGTCCGGCAAGATCCAACTGCCAGACCGCGCTCGCACCGTCGTGCGCCTGCCCTCTTACGAGCAAGTCAAGAGCGACCCGGTGCTGTATGCCCACGCCAACCGCGTCTTGCACCTGGAGACCAACCCGGGCAATGCCCGCGCGCTGGTGCAAAAGCACGGTGACCGTGACGTATGGATCAATCCTCCGCCAATCCCGCTGACGACGGCCGAGATGGACCATGTGTTCGATCTGAACTATGCGCGCTCACCGCACCCGCGCTATGCCGACGAGAACGGCAGCCATGACGGGACAACCAAGATCCCGGCCTGGGAGATGATCCGCTTCAGCGTCAACATCATGCGCGGCTGCTTCGGTGGCTGCACTTTCTGCTCGATCACCGAGCACGAAGGCCGCATCATCCAGAGCCGCAGCGAGGACTCGGTGATCCGCGAAATCGAAGAGATGCGCGACAAGGTCAAGGGCTTCACCGGCGTCGTTTCCGACCTCGGGGGACCTACCGCCAATATGTACCGCATCGGCTGCAAGTCGCCCGAAATTGAAGCCGCTTGTCGCAAGCCGTCTTGCGTCTACCCCGGCATCTGCTCCAACCTCAACACCAATCATGATCCGCTGATCAAGATGTACCGCCGCGCGCGGGCCTTGAGGGGCGTGAAGAAGATTCTGATCAGCTCCGGCCTGCGCTATGACCTGGCCGTCAAGTCACCCGAATACGTCAAAGAACTCGTAACGCATCATGTCGGCGGCTACCTGAAGATCGCGCCCGAGCACACCGAGAACGGGCCGCTGACCAAGATGATGAAGCCCGGTATCGGCACTTACGACAAGTTCAAGCAAATGTTCGAACAGGCCAGCGAAGAAGCCGGCAAGAAGCAGTATCTGATCCCTTACTTCATCGCCGCTCATCCGGGCACCTCGGACGAGGACATGATGAATCTGGCGGTCTGGCTGAAGAAGAATGGCTTTCGCGCCGATCAGGTGCAGACCTTCTACCCCAGCCCCATGGCCACGGCCACAGCGATGTACCACACCAGCAAGAATCCGCTGAAGAAGATCACCCGCAGCGCAGAGACCAGCGAGACGGTGGACATCGTGCGCGGCGATCGCCGCCGGCGACTGCACAAGGCCTTTTTGCGCTATCACGATGCGAACAACTGGCCGCTCTTGCGCGAGGCTTTGCAGACCATGGGCCGGGCCGATCTGATCGGTAACGGCAAATATCATCTGATTCCGACCTATCAGCCGGTCACCGACGGTAGTTACGAGAGTGCGCGGCGCAAGAACTCGACGCCGACCGGCGCGGCAAAACCTGCGCTCGGCAGCAAGCCGCGCCCAGGCCAGATCCTGACCCAGCACACCGGCCTGCCACCGAGAGATAACGGATCACGGCCGGCGCCGCGCCGATCGACATCCGCTACGACGGTCAGCACCGGCGTACGTCGCCCGCAGACGAAGAAGTAAGACTCAAGGCTTGGCGCGCAAGGCAGTCAGCAAGCGCGCCAGCCGCAGGCCCAAGCTGGTAAAGCCAAGCACCTTGCTGAAGAAGCCAGGGCGCCGCAAGCCCGCCGCCATCACCGCCGCGCCAGCCAAACCGCCGGCTGCGCCAAACCAGCCCACCGGCTTGAGCAGGGCTTGGGCCTCGGCGCGCATTTCGGCGCGCAACTCGATATTGCGCAGGCGCAGCGCCAACTGGCGCTGCCTCAATTCGACCAATTCGCGTGTAAACATTCAGGGCTCCAAGGCATTGCGGTCACGACCCAGCTCGGCCACTGTGCCGGCAAAGGCACCGCCGGGTTGACTCAACTGGCGACCGGCCCGCCGCCAGCAAACCCAGGCTAGCGCCAAGTAAAGCAAACCCAAGACCAGCGCCGTCAGCCAACGCCACGTCTCCGGCGTCATCAGCAACAAGCACAAACTCAACATGCCCAGCGCGGCCGCCGCCAAGAGCAAGGCTAGCAGCGACTGAATCAGGGCGCTGAAAAGCCTGAGTTTTTCAGCCTCGAACTCCAGCGAAATTTGCTCGACACGGATCTGCACCAACTCCAGGCCATGCCCAAACAGACGCCGTAAGGACGCCAACAGTCCCGCCGCAGGCGCGGGCTCTTGTTCGCCTCGCTCCTGGCTATCCGGCTCGCTCTTCATATCTTTTTCTCCAAAAAAACATCTTGCCAAGCTATTCAATCGATCAATGCTGCTGCAAATCGTCTATAACCGCAAACAATGCCGCTACGGGCGTTGCTTCATAGGCAATTGCGCGCATAGCGGCAGGGTGCAAAATGAAATACCCTTACGCCATTGTCAATCCATAGGCTGGAGCACAGGCCCACATGCGCGAGACAGACAGTCCGGCCAAGTCCGATCACAAGGACGACGACGATCTATTGGAATTTTTGGATGGCCCAGAAATAGGCGATGCCGGCGATCACGCTTCGAGTCAGCCATGGCGCGTCTTGATCGTTGACGACGATGGGGACGTTCACAAGGCGACCGAGTTGGCCATGCAAGGCCTGCTGGTTGAGGGCCTTCCGCTGACTTTTTTGCATGCCAATTCGGCAGCCGAGGCCAGACAAGTCTTGACCAGCGAGAGCGACCTGGCGGTCGTCCTGCTCGATGTCGTGATGGAGTCCGAAGACGCCGGCCTGCAGCTGGTGCGCTATATCCGAGACGACCTGCGGCTCGGCGCCGTGCGCATCATCTTGCGCACCGGTCAGCCCGGCTACGCGCCCGAGATCGAAACGGTGCAGGCCTATGACATCAATGACTACAAGACCAAGTCCGAGCTGACGCGCACACGGCTGTACACCGTGTTGACGGCCGCGATTCGCTCCTACCGCCAGATTTGCTCGCTCGATTCGAATCGACGCGGTCTGGAAATGATCGTCGAGGCCAGCACCGAGCTGAGCCGCCTGCGTGGACTGCACCGCTTTGCTGAGGGCGTTGTTACCCAACTCTGCGCGATGTTGGGCATCTTGCCGGAAGGCATGGTCTGCGTGCAGATGGAAAACGCGGCAGAGGCCGATGTGCGCATCGTCGCGGCCGCCGGGCAATACAGCGGACTGATCAACTGCTCGCTGGCCTCTGTGCAAATCAAGTCGGTGCGGGAGCGCCTGCAACGTTGCCTGAACCAACGCGAAAACATCTACGACGAGGGCACTTGCCTCTACTTCAGCCTCTCCAACGGGCGGCCGATGGCGGCCCTGGTCGATGTGGGCCGCAGGCTCAGCGATCTCGATCAGCAGTTGCTGCGTGCGTTTTGCTCCAATATCTCGGTGGGTTTCGAGAACGTAGTGCTGTACGGCAAGCTGCTGGATCAAGCCTATAACGATCAGCTGCTGCAACTACCCAACCGCAACCGCTTTGTCGAGTTGCTGGACAAGAACCTGAAAGACCCGGCCGGCGTCACGCTGGCCTTGATCGATCTGGATGATTTCTCCGACATCAATGACGCCTTTGGCCACCATTTCGGCGATCAAGTCTTGAAGGCTGTTGTGGCCCGACTGGGCAGCAAGCTGGGCCTGAGCACCGCGATGGCGCGGATTGGCTCGGACACCTTCGGCCTGCTGGGTGAAAACGCCGTGGTCTGCGGCGAGACGATTCAAGACGTGTTCCTGGAACCTTTCTCGGTCGCCGGAGAGCGCCTTCAGTTGTCGGCCACGACAGGCTTGGTGCGCTTGACCGAGTCCGCTGCCGTTGGTTCGGAGTTGCTCTTGGACGCCCAGATTGCGCTCAAGCAAGCCAAACAACAGCACCGCGGATCGTCCGAATACTTCTCACCCGCCATGGGCACCGATGCACGCGAGCGCTTCAAACTGCTGAAAGGCCTGCGCGCGGGCTTCGAAGAGAACCGTTTGTTTGTCGTCTATCAGCCGCAGGTTGATCTGCTCAGCGGCAAACCGATAGGCGCCGAAGCCTTGTTGCGCTGGCGCACCGAAGACGGCAAATTCGTGCCGCCCGATCAGTTCATCCCGCTGGCCGAAAAGTCGGGGCTGATCATCAGCATCGGCGAGTTCGTGCTGCGTACGGCCTGCCACCAACTCAAACACATGATCGAGCTCGGCTATGCCGACTTCCGCATGTGCGTGAACGTCTCCTTGGCGCAGTTCCGCCATCCTGACTTCATGACCGTGGTGAACAATGCCATGCGCGATATCGGCGTGGCCGGCCGCAATTTGGAGCTCGAGATTACCGAATCGATGGCCATGGAAGACACCGAGTTGGTGATGCACATCCTGGCCAATATCAAAAAGCTAGGCATCACCGTGGCGATTGATGACTTTGGCACCGGCTTCTCATCGCTGAGCCATCTGCGCCAACTGGATGTGGATCGACTCAAGATCGACCGGGCCTTTGTGCGCGAGGCGCAGACCTCGACGGCAGGGTCCACCATTGCGCAAATGGTCATCAACCTGGGGCGCGGGCTTGGCCTGACCGTGATCGCCGAGGGCATCGAGACCGAAGAACAGCGCTCGCTGCTGCTCGATCTGGGCTGCCATGAAGGTCAGGGTTACTTGTTCGCCCGGCCCATGCCGGCCGACCAGTTGGAAAACTGGATGAGCCAAACAAAAGCCGGCGCCGAATAAATCGCCGCCGGCTTTACCCGAACTGAACTGCCGATTGATTAACGTCGGCTGATCAACATACCCAGCAGCAAGCCCACACCGGCCGCCAAGCCCATGGCCTGCCATGGCTTTTCATGCACATAGAGGTCGGTGGCTCGGCCGGCAGCGCGTGCCTTGTCGACGGCAGCGTCCTGCAGGTCCGCCAGGTTATGTTTAGCGCGGTCCAAGCTGGCCTGCACCTTGGCGCGCAACTCGGACGCGCCTTCGCTGGCCGAACCTGCAGTGGCACGCAGCAGGCTCTCGGCTTCCGACACGACGGAATGCAAATCGCTCATCAAGCGGTCTTTATGGGCTTGGTTGATTTCAGACATGGCAATGCTCTCCTTGGCTACAAAAATCTCACCCCGTAACTTAACACCTCTTTTAGACGGATGGGTGACGGGCGGCTGATTTGGATCAATAAGCCGCCGCCCTAGAGTAGCGTGTCGACATGGAAATGTCAGTCCAGCAAGCCTTCCGCCGGCACATATTCATAGCCCAGATCACGCGCCACCGCCTCATAGGTCAGCTGACCCAAGGCCACATTGAGGCCCGCGCAGAGGTAGGGGCTGTCATTCAGGGCTCGCCGCCAGCCCTTGTCAGCCAAGGCCACGGCGTGGGCAATGGTGGCGTTATTGAGTGCGAAGGTCGAGGTGCGTGCGACAGCGCCGGGCATATTGGCGACGCAGTAATGGACAACACCGTCCACCACAAAGGTCGGATCTGCGTGCGTGGTCGCGTGCGATGTCTCGAAGCAGCCGCCCTGGTCGATCGCAACGTCGACCACCACGGCGCCCTTCTTCATGCGCGAAATCATCTCGCGCGTCACCAGCTTGGGCGCCGCCGCACCAGGGATCAACACACCGCCTATGACCAAGTCGGCCGACAGCACCGATTCCTCCAGGCTTTGCACGTTCGAATAGGCAGTGCTGATGCGGTTGCCGAAGACCAGATCGAGCTGCCGCAGGCGATCAACGTTGCGGTCCAGCACAGTGACGCGCGCGCCCATGCCGACGGCCATCTGCAGCGCATGGGTGCCGACCACGCCGGCGCCGATGATCACCACATGGGCCGGAGCCACGCCGGGCACGCCGCCCAGCAGCACGCCCATGCCGCCCTTGCTCTTCTCCAGATGAGCCGCGCCGGCCTGAATCGACATGCGCCCCGCCACCTCGCTCATCGGCGCCAGCAGTGGCAGGCCACCGCCGGGACCGGTAACGGTCTCATAGGCGATACAAACCGCGCCCGACTTGACCAGCGCGGCGGTCTGCTCCGGATCGGGCGCCAGGTGCAGATAGGTGTACAGGATCTGGCCTTCGCGCAACATCGCGCATTCCTGCGGCTGCGGCTCCTTGACCTTGACGATCATGTCGGCCTGCGCGAACACAGTCGCGGCATCGGGTGCCATGCTGGCGCCGGCCGCCACGTAATGCTCGTCCAGCAGGCCAATCGCTGCGCCAGCGCCGGTCTGCACCAGCACCTGATGGCCGCGCGAGGTCAGCTCGCGCACACTGGCCGGTGTCAGGCCAACGCGGTATTCATGATTCTTGATTTCCTTGGGGCATCCGACTTTCATGCTTGTCTCCAGGGCCTTGGCGGCTTGTTGTGGTGTGCTGTTGTACGCCCAAGGCCCCCCGCTAAGCAAGCTTGATTTGCTTAGCTTCAGATTCATTAGAGCCGCTTATGCAAGCAAGCCAAAGCAGCCAAGCTAAGTCACAATCACCACGCACCTTTGTGCTGCCATCAAACCATGCCAAGGAACGTTCATGTCCCTCTGCAAGATCCTCGTCGCCCAGGGCGGCGGCCCAACCGCTGTCATCAATCAATCCTTGGTCGGCGTGGTGCTCGAAGCACGCCGGCAACACCAGGTCGGCCTGGTCTACGGTGCCCGCCATGGTGTGCGCGGCATCATCAATGAAGACTTCGTCGACCTGACGCAAGAAACCAGCCACAACCTGGAACTGGTCGCTCAGACGCCTTCGTCCGCCCTGGGCTCAACCCGGGACAAACCCGATGCCGCCTACTGCCACAAGATGTTCAAAGTGCTGCAGGCGCACGGCATCACGCACTTTTTCAATATCGGCGGCAATGATTCGTCCGACACCGTGCGCATCATCAGCGAGGAAGCGGCCAGAGCCAGCTACCCGCTGCGCTGCATCCACATCCCCAAGACGATTGACAACGACCTCGTCGGCAACGACCACACGCCCGGTTTCCCTTCGGCCGCGCGCTTTGTGGCCCAAGCATTCGCCGGCGCAAACCTCGACAACGCCGCCCTGCCCGGCGTCTATGTCGGCGTCGTGATGGGCCGGCACGCCGGCTTCCTGACGGCCGCCTCGGCCTTGGGCAAGAAGTTCCCCGACGACGGCCCGCACCTGATTTATCTGCCCGAGCGCGTGTTCGACTTGCAGCAATTCTTGGCCGACGTGAAGGCGACCTACGAGCGTTTTGGGCGCTGCGTGATCGCCGTCTCCGAGGGCATCCATGACGCCTCGGGTGAGCCCATCGCCGCACAGCTGGCCAAAGACCTGGAGCGCGACGCGCACGGCAATGTGCAGCTGTCCGGCAATGGCGCGCTGGCCGATCTGCTGTGCGAAGAAATCAAAGAAAAGCTCGGCATCAAGCGGGTGCGCGGCGACACCTTCGGCTATCTGCAGCGCAGCTTCATCGGCTGCGTGTCAGACGTAGACCAGCGCGAGGCACGCGAGGTCGGCGAGAAGGCGGTGCAGTTCGCCTTCAATGCCGGCCGTGACGGTTCGGTCGCCATCAAGCGCAGCGGCTATTACTCGGTCGATTACGAGTTACTTCCACTCACTGCCGTGGCCGGCAAGACCCGCGTGATGGAGGACGAATTCATTGCGGCCAGCGGCACCGATGTGACCGATGCCTTCCGTCTCTATTTGCGCCCGCTTTTGGGCTCCGGCCTGCCGGATGCGTTCCGGCTGCGGCCTAACCCGGTTGCCAAGGTACTCAACCCAGAATGAATATGCCAAGCACCCCACCCTCGCGCCCTGTTGACAGGCCTTTGCCTAGCAGCAGCCGCCTCATACTCGGCTGCATGGGCATGGGCAGCGACTGGAATGGTGGCGCCGTCACCGAAAGCCATATCGCGCAGGCCCATGCTGCGCTGGAAGCTGCACTTGAGATCGGCATCACGCTGTTCGACCATGCCGACATCTACAAGCGCGGCACCGCCGAGCAATGCTTTGGTGAATTGCTGCGCCGCCAGGCTTCGCTGCGCGACGGCATCCTCTTGCAAAGCAAATGCGGTATTCGCTTCGCCGATGACAGCGGGCCGGCCCGCTATGACTTGTCCGGCGCCTACATCGTGTCCGCCGCGGAGGCCAGCTTGCGGCGCCTCGGCGTCGAGCATCTGGACATCCTGCTGCTGCACCGCCCCGACCCCTTGATGGAGCCGCACGAGATTGCCGAAGCCTTCAGCCGCTTGCGCAGCGCCGGCAAGGTGCGCTTTTTTGGCGTCTCGAATATGCAGGCCGGTCAAATGCGCTGGCTGCAACAGGCCCTGGATGCGCCGCTGGTGGCCAATCAGCTGGAAATGAGCCTGGCCAAGTTGGACTGGCTGGACCACGACAGCAGCTTCAACGATGCCCAAAACGCCAGCGCCTTGCCCTGGGCCGACACGCTGCAGTATTGCCAGCAGCAGGGCGTTCAGTTGCAAGCCTGGAGCCCTTTGGCGCAAGGCGCGTTCAGCGGCGCCAAGTCAGACAGCGCCAGCCCGGTTCAGCAGGCCACCGCCGAACTGGTGCAGAGCATGGCCGAGCAATATGGGGTGAGCGCGGAGAGCATCGTGCTGGCCTGGCTGCTGCGGCACCCGGCGGGCATACAGGCGGTGATAGGCAGTACCCGGCCGGATCGAATCCGCGCTTGCGCCGGCGCCACAACAATTCAGCTGAGCCGCGAAGATTGGTATCGGCTCTATCTCAGCGCTCGCGGCCAGGCCTTGCCTTGAGGCCGTCGCTGATCACCGTTAGCAAAACAAGCTAGGAAGCATCATGGGACAGACCATCCAATTCACGCGACCGGACGGCGCCAACAGCGCCGCCTACCTGGCCGAGGCCGACAGCAGCGAAGGGCTCAAGCGCCCGGGCCTGATCCTGATTCAGGAATGGTGGGGCTTGAACCCGCAGATCTGCGGCGTCGCCGATCGCTTTGCGGCGGCAGGCTTCACCACTTTGGCGCCCGACCTCTACCGTGGCCGCCTGGCCAGCACGGCCGATGAAGCCACGCATCTGAAAAGCGGCCTGGACTTTGCCGACGCCACCCATCAGGACCTGGCCGGCGCCTTCGCCTTCTTGGCCCATCATTGCACCAAGATTGGCGTGACCGGCTTTTGCATGGGCGGCGCGCTGACCATCGCCGCCGCCGTGCACCTGCCGAGCTTAAGTGCGGCCAGTTGCTTTTACGGCATTCCACCGGCCGAGTTGGCGGACCCGGCGCTGATCAAAATACCCTTCCAGGGCCACTTTGCCAATCTGGACGACTGGATCACACCTGCCGCCGCTGATGCCTTGCAAGCCAAGCTGCCGGCCTCAGCCGAAATACACCGTTATGCCGCCGAACACGGCTTCTTCAATGAGCAGCGCCCCGAGGTCTATGACGCAGCCAGCGCCGAGCTGGCCTGGACCCGCACATTAGCGTTCTTCAACAAGCATCTGTTGGCCTGACGCATCAGGCCGCAGCGCGTTTCGCCAGCAAGGCTCTGCCGAGTCTTGACACCGGCGGCCGCCCCAACACGCCGGAGATAAAGGCGCCGGCGTCGACCAGCTTGTCGATGTCGATGCCGGTCTCGATGCCCAGGCCATTAAGCATGAAGACCACGTCTTCGGTCGCCACATTGCCGGTCGCGCCCTTGGCATAAGGGCAGCCGCCCAGGCCTGCCACGCTGGCGTCGAAGGTGTGGATGCCCATCTCCAGGCAGGCATAGATATTCGACAGGGCCTGGCCATAGGTGTCATGGAAATGCCCGCTGACCTCGACCAGCGGGTAATGCTTCAAGGCCCGCTCCATCGCCGCCTGAATCCTTCTGGGCGTGCCAACGCCGATGGTGTCCGCCACGCCCAGATGATCAACGCCTATGCCCTTCATCAGCAGCACGACTCGCTCGACCTGGTCCGCGCTGATATCGCCCTCGTAAGGGCAGCCGACCGCGCAAGACAGCGCACCGCGCACCTTGATGCCGGCCGCGTGGGCGGCTTCCACCACCGGGGCAAAGCGCTCAATGCTCTCGGCAATCGAGCAGTTGATGTTCTTTTGGCTGAAGGCTTCGGACGCTGCGGCGAAGACGACGATTTCATCGGGCTGGGTAGGCAGAGCCGCTTCCAAACCCTTCATATTCGGTGTCAGCACCGAATAGCGCACGCCGGGATGACGGGCTATGGCCGCCATCACCGCAAGGTTGTCGGCCATCTGCGGCACCCATTTCGGGCTGACGAAACTGCTCACCTCGATCTCGCGCAGGCCGGCCAGATAAAGCATCTCGACCAACTGCGCCTTGTGCTCGGTGGTAACCAGCTCTTTCTCGTTTTGCAGGCCGTCGCGCGGACCGACGTCGACCAGCGTAACGCGGGAAGGGAGCGTGCTCATTGCGCTGTCTCCAAACGCAGCAACTCGGCGCCGTCACCGATCTGATCACCGACGGCGAACAGCAACTCGGCCACCACGCCGTCGCGCGGAGCACTGATCGTGTGTTCCATTTTCATCGCCTCCATCACCGCCAGCGGCTGACCCTTGGCTACGGCATCGCCGACCTGAGCCAGAAAGCCAACCAACTTGCCCGGCATCGGCGCGGTCAGGCGGCCGCCTTCGGCCGGGCCGCTGCCGGCGCGGGCGATCACGTCGATCTCGATCACCAGGGCCGAGCCGGTCGGCGCGAACACTGCCACCGTTTCGCCCTCGGCATAGGTTTTGACGGTGATGCGCTGCTGGTTGAGCCCTTCACCCAAAAGCAGCTCATGCGCTTCCAGGCTGGCCGAGTTGGCCGCGAAGGCGATCGCCTCACCGGCCACCGTCAACTGCATGCCGCCCTGGTGATGGCGCGACAGCAAGACCTCGTGGTGCACGCCGGAAATCTCCAGATCGAAGCGGCGCGACGAGGCGCCGTACATGCGCCAGCCGTCACGGCGGCTCCAGGGGTCGCTGGTTTGCAGAGTTGCTTCGGCCGCCAGCGTGTGGGCGACCACGGCCGCTGCGCTGAGACTCAAAGGCAAGCCGGGCTGCTCGAACAAAGCGGCGCGCTCGCGCTCGATCAGCGCGGTGTCGAGGTCGGCGCTTGCAAAGGATGCGGCCCCTGCGCAGCGGCGCAGGAATGCCACATTGGTTTGCAGGCCGACGATATGGGTGTCGCGCAGCGCGGCGTCCAAGCGCGCCAAGGCTTCAGCCCTGTCTTCGCCCCAGACGATCAGCTTGGCGACCATCGAGTCGTAATAGGGGCTGATCGCGTCGCCCTCGTCCACGCCGGCATCGATGCGCACATTGCCGCGCTGAAACTTCACGTGTTCAGGCCAGCGCGCCACATGCAGCGCGCCGGTGGCGGGCAGGAAGCCGGCATCGGGGTTTTCGGCGCAGATGCGCGCCTCGATCGCGTGGCCGGTCATCGTCAATTGCTCTTGCTTCAGCGGCAGCGGCTCGCCGGCGGCGACGCGCAATTGCCACTCGACCAAGTCCTGCCCCGTGATGGCTTCCGTCACCGGATGCTCGACCTGCAGGCGGGTGTTCATTTCCATGAAATAGAAGCGCCCGTCTTGCTCACAGATGAACTCGACCGTACCGGCGCCGCTGTAGCCCACCGCCTTGGCCGCCGCGACTGCCGCGCCGCCCATCTGGGCGCGGCGCTCGGCCGTCATGCCCGGCGCGGGCGCTTCTTCCAGCACCTTCTGGTGGCGCCGCTGCACCGAGCAATCGCGCTCGAACAGATAGACGCAGTCGCCGAAATTGTCGCCAAAGACCTGGATTTCGATATGGCGCGGGCGCTGCACATAACGCTCGATCAAGACTGCATCGTCGCCAAAGCTGTTGATCGCTTCGCGCTTGCAGGACGCCAGGGCCGCGTCGAACTCGTCTGACTGATAGACCGCCCGCATGCCTTTGCCGCCGCCGCCGGCGCTGGCCTTGATCAGGACGGGGAAGCCAATGCGCTCGGCCTCGGCACGCAGCAGCGCCGGGTCTTGGTCGGCGCCGTGGTAACCGGGCACCAGCGGCACGCCGGCCGTCTCCATCAGGCGCTTGGATTCGGCCTTCAGGCCCATGGCCTGGATGGCGGCGGGTGAAGGGCCGATGAAGGCGATGCCGTTGGCCGCGCAGGCGGTGGCAAAGGCTTCGTTCTCGCTCAGGAAGCCGTAGCCGGGATGGACGGCTTCGGCGCCGGTGGCTTTGGCCGCATCGATGATGCGCTGCCATTGCAGATAAGAGTCGCGGGGTGCGGGGCCGCCGATCAGGATGGCCTCATCGCAGGCCTGGACATGCTTGGCTTTGGCGTCGGCGTCGGAGTAGACGGCAACGGTTTTGATGCCCATTCGGCGGGCGGTGGCCGCGACGCGGCAGGCGATTTCGCCGCGGTTGGCGATCAGGATTTTCTTGAACATGCTGTTTGTCTCCAGTCTCGTGAACTTTGAACTTTCTCTGGCACTTCTAGATCACTGAGAAGTGCTGCAATATCTTCATTTCGTCGGGGCTTCGCTGCAACTTCGTCATCCTTCCCAGACCGTGCCGGGTGTTCGCCCCGGCAGGCGACCTTCTTTCTTGGGCGTCCAAGAAAGAAGGCAAAGAAACCGCCCCTGCCGCATGGCCCTGCGGGTCCGCTGTGGTGCTCAAGTTCGCAGGGCCGCGCCCAACTCACTGCGCTACGCTCCGTTCAGACAAGGGGCGCGAAACCAGTTCTTGCAGTCGCTTCGCGACGCCCTGCAAACTTTCCGCTCCTCGCCCACGCAGAAGGGGAACCCCGGAATACCAATACGCCTCGCTTCGCATCGGCTGATCCAGCACTCGCGCCCGTCGTTGGAGTTCGCGTTCGCTCACTACAACCTACCCAGCCAACAAAAACTAAAAAACTGCGCGGTGAATTTAGACAGGCAACTCGGCAAATTCAGTTTCTCCGCCCGCTCCTACCATCCATAAAAACAGAAACAATTGCAAAGGGTAAAAACACCGGCCAAACCATCGCGATACCGACGCCCGAAGCAAAACGTGAAACACACGAATCTGCGAAAACGCGGTGACCAATAAGAGGGCAGTCACCTCGAACAAGCCCGGCCACCGAATAAATCAGGCCAATGAATATAAAAAAGAGTCCGCCCCATTGGTAAATTGACTGGAACAGTTGCATTTACTGCCGAACCTTCTGACCGAGATATCGCGAAACAACTATTGCCCTGTCTCCCGAGCGGCACGGCTCTAGCGAGCCGATGCGCAGCGAGGCGTGTCGGTATTTCGGGGTTCCCCTTCTGCATGGGCGAGGAGCGGAAGGTTTGCCGGGCGTCGCGTAGCGACTTCAAAGACTGAATTCGCGCCCCTTGTTTGAACGCAGCGTAGCGAAGTGAGTTGGGCGCGGCCCGGTAAACCTGAGCACTGCAGCGAACCCGAAGGGCCATGCGGCAGGGGCGGTTTCTTTGCCTTCTTTCTTGGGCGCCCAAGAAAGAAGGTCGCCTGCCGGGGCGAAATCCCGGCATCGGCCTCAACGACAAAGCAATGCCCACAAAACCGGCCTCAGTGCGAGTGGCAACTCACCTTGCCGCAACCATCCTCAGCAGCAGCCTGCGGCACCAACTTCTCCTCGGTAGCGCACCGCATCCCCAGCCGATCCAGCAGCGCCCTATCCTTCTCCGCCTGCGGATTGCTCGTCGTCAGCAACTTGTCCCCATAGAACATCGAGTTAGCCCCCGCCAAGAAGCACAGCGCCTGCATGCTCTCAGGCATCTCTTCACGCCCGGCCGACAAGCGCACCATCGCACGTGGCATGGTGATCCGCGCCACCGCGATCGATCGGATGAACTCGAACGGATCCAAAGCCTCGGCGTCGGCCAAAGGCGTGCCCTCGACCTTGACCAAGTTATTGATCGGCACCGACTCCGGATACGGATTCAGATTGGCCAACTGCACGATCAAGCCAGCCCGCTGACCGCGCGTCTCGCCCAGCCCAACGATGCCGCCCGAGCAAACCTTTAAGCCCACATTGCGCACCCGGTCCAGCGTATCCAGCCGGTCCTGATAAGTACGCGTGGTGATGATCTGGCCGTAGAACTCGGGCGAGGTATCGAGATTGTGGTTGTAGTAGTCAAGGCCTGCCTCGGCCAATTGCTCGGCCTGGCCGTCACCCAACATACCGGCGGTCAAGCAGGTTTCCAGGCCCAGGGCCTTGACCTCCTTGACCATCTCACCAATCGCTTCCAAATGACGATCTTTCGGGGTGCGCCAAGCGGCACCCATGCAAAAACGGGTGGCGCCATTGGCCTTGGCCGCACGCGCCGCTTCCAGCACTTCTTGCAGCGGGATCAGCTTCTCGGCCTTCAGGCCGGTGTCGAAATGCGCCGACTGTGGGCAGTAAGCGCAGTCTTCCTCACAGCCGCCGGTCTTGATAGACAGCAGCGTGGACAGCTGCACCGCATTGGCGTCGAAGTTCTCGCGGTGCACCTGCTGGGCGCGGAACATCAGGTCATTGAAGGGCAGGTCATACAGCGCCACCACCTCTTTGACCGTCCAGGTCCTATTGCTGCGGCGCTCGGCGTCGGTGGTCGGCGTCAGCGACTGAATTTGATTGACGGTTTGGGAGTGGGTCATAAAAGTAGTACTTCCTGAACTTACAAAGACGAGAAAGACGCGGCTTGCGTGCGCAAGAGCGACTGATTCAAATGCGCGGCCACGGTCGACGGCGAGGGCAATGCCAAGCGGGGCACATAGCCCCAGCAAGGTGCGGCCAAAGAGGCGTCCAGCGCAGCCAGATTGTCGGTCAGATGCGGCATGTCGGCGTCCACCACGTTGCCCACCCAGCCGACCAGCTTCAAGCCCCGGGCCCGAATCGCTTCGGCCGTCAGCAAGGCATGGTTGATGCAACCCAGACGCAGGCCCACGACCAGCACGACCGGCAGGCCCAGGTCCACAGCCATATCGGCGGTGTCCCAGCCGGCACACAGCGGCACACGGAAGCCGCCAACGCCTTCAACCAGCGCCAACTCGCCCAAGGCGGCGCTGGCGCGAATGGCAGCCAACACCGGCGCGCGCTCAATGCTGCGACCTTCAAGCGCGGCGGCGATATGCGGCGCGCAGGCGGCGCGGAATTGCAGCGGGCCAACCTGCTCCGCCGTCATGCCTATGCTTTGGGCAGCGTGCAAGCGCTGCACATCTTCATTCACCCATTGCTCGTCCAGCCATTCTTGGCCGGCAGCCAAGGGCTTGATCGGCGCCACGCGCAGGCCTAGCTGCGTGAACGCATGGGTCAAGCCAGCAGTGATGCAGGTCTTGCCGACCTCGGTGTCGGTGCCGGTGATGAACAGCCCCCTCATAAAACCTCTGCCTTTTCCATGTCGGCAGCCGCCGCCGCCAAGGCTTGCAAAAGCTGCGCCACATCGGCCTCAGTATGCGTGGCGCACAGAGTAATTCGCAGCCGCGCCTCGCCTGCCGGCACGGTCGGCGGGCGTATGCCGGGCACGCGCAGCCCCTCGCGCTCCAGCCGCGCGGCCAGCGCCATCACTTCGGCATTGCCGCCGATGATCAAGGGCTGGACGGGGGTGTCGGACGGCGCCAGGCGCCAGCCCAAGGTCGGGTGCTGCGCCAACATCGCTTCGATGCCGACGCGCAGCTGCGCTTGAAGGCGGCGCAAATTGGCGCGGCGCTCGGCGCCCAGCTCGCTGTCGATCAGCCCCAAGCTGGTCAGCAAGGCATGCTCGACGGCCGGCGGCGAGGCGGTCGAGAAAATGTAGTTGCGGGCGGCCTGCAGCAGGTAATCGGTGATGGTGGCGTGGGCCACCACAAACGCGCCGGCCAGCCCGGCCGCCTTGCCCAGCGTGCCGACCAGAATCAGGCGTTCGCTGCGCAGTTTGAAATGCTCCAGCGAGCCGCGGCCCCGCTCGCCCAGCACGCCAAAGCCATGCGCATCGTCAACAATCAGCCAGGCGTCGAACTCGTCGGCCAGCGCCAGCAGCTCCGGCAGCGGCGCCAAGTCGCCGTCCATGCTGAAGACGGCGTCGGTGACGATCAGCTTGACCTTGGCTTGGCTGACCGCCAACAGGCCGCGCAGCTGCACCACATCGGCATGGGCATAACGCGTCACTTGCGCGCGCGCGAGTCGGCTGCCATCGATCAGCGAGGCATGGTTCCAGGCTTCCGAAAAGATCTCGGTGTGCTCGTCGCCCAAAGCGGTGACGACGGCCAGATTGGCCATATAGCCGGTGCAAAAGCCCAGCGCCTTGGCCTCGGGGATGTGCGGCGCCATCCAAGCGGCCAAGGTTTCGGCGACTTGTTCATGGGCTCGGCTGTGGCCGCTGATCAGCGGCGATGCACCGGAGCCGCCGCCGTAGAGCATCGCGCCGTCGATCAAGGCGGCGGTGATTTGCGGCTCGGCCGCCAGGCCCAAATAGTCGTTCGAGCAGAACATCAACAGCTCACGCGTGCGGCCGTCAGCGCCCCGCACCTGCTGGCGCGGCGCGGTCGGGCTCTCGGCCTGACGCAAAAAACGAGTCAGGCTTTGCGCCTCGATAGCAGCCAGTTTGGCGTTCAGATGGTCAAGCAACATGGGCATCGTCCTCCATGCTGACCGGCGCTTTGGGCGCTTGCGCCAAGACCTCGTCAAGCGTCAGGCGCACGGCTTGCGCCAAGAAGGCGGCAGCCGCGGCGTCGATCACATAAGGCGGCATCAGATAGACCGTATTGCCGATCGGGCGAATCAAGAGCTGATGCGCACGCGCGGCCAGATGGAAACGCTCGGCAAAGCGCAGGCCGGCGTCTTGCACATCAAAGGCCAAGACCATGCCGAGCTGGCGCAAATGGGCGACGCGCGGATGCGCGGCCAGCGGCGCGAAGGCCTCGGCCAACAAGCGCGCTTGCAGCGCATTGGCTTCGAGCTGGCCCGCATCGAAGCGATCCAGGACCGCATTCGCCGCCGCACAAGCCAGCGCATTGCCGGTGTAGGAGTGCGAATGCAAAAAGCCGCGCGTCACGTCCTCGCTCCAAAAGGCTTGGAACACCGCCTCGGTCGTCAGCACCAAGGACAGCGGCAAGGTGCCGCCGGTGATCCCCTTGGACAACAAAATAAAGTCAGGCCAGTCGGCGTTGCATTGCGGCTGCGTCTGCTCAAACGCGAAGAAAGTGCCGGTGCGCCCGCAACCCATTGCGATTTCGTCGACGATCAGATGCACCTCGAACTCGGTACAAAGCTTGCGCAAAGCCCGCAGATAGTCGGCCGAATACATCACCATGCCGGCAGCGCCCTGCACCAGTGGCTCGACGATGACGGCGGCAATCGTGGCGCTGCGCTCGGCCAGCAAGTCGCGCATCGCGGTCAGAGCAGCTGTCTCGTTAGCAAGGCGGGAGTCGGGGGACATCACGATGTGCGCGCGCATCAGCAGCGGGTCATAGGCGTCGCGGAACACCGCCACGTCGGTGACGGCCAGCGCACCTATGGTTTCACCGTGATAGCCGTTCTTCAGGCACACGAACTCGCGCTTGCCGCCACGACCCAGATTGCGCCAGCTGTGAAAGCTCTGCTTGAGCGCAATCTCGACCGCACTGGCACCGTCGCTGCCGAAGAAGACATGTCCTAAGGCTCCACCTGTGCGCGCACTCAAGCGCTCGGCCAGGCGCACCGCCGGCGCATGGGTGCAGCCGGCCAGCATCACATGCGGCAAGGTGTCGAGTTGCTGCTTGATGGCGTCATTGAGGCCGGCGTCGGCGTGGCCGAACAGATTGACCCACCAGCTGCTGTTTGCGTCGAAATAGCGGCCACCGTCAAAGTCATACAACCAAGGGCCGGCGCCGCGCGCGATGGCCAGGGGCGGCACCACGGCCGCACGCGCCATCTGTGTGCAGGGGTGCCAAACGGCGGCAAGACTGCGCTGTTGCCAGTCTTTTTGAGTAGAAATCGTCATCTGAAGAAGTGATCGGGACTTCAGGCCAGCCAGGCGGGCCGGCTCTTGTTCAAAAAGCTCTGCACGCCCTCGCGGCCCTCGGCGCTGGCGCGAATGTCTGCAATACGGCGGGCGGTGTCGTCGCGCAGCGCGGGCGTGAGGCTCGCGTGGGCGACGTCTTGCACCAAGCGCTTGCAGGCGCGCACCGCGTGCGGGCCGTTGGCGGCGATGGCAGCGGCGATCGCGCCGACCTTGTCATCCAGCGACTCGGGCGTTGCCAACTCATGCACCAGCCCCAGGCGATGAGCCTCGGCGGCGCTGAAGCGCTCGGCCGTCACGAAGTAGCGCCGCGATGCCTGCTCACCCAGGGCGCGCACCACATAGGGCCCGATGGTGGCCGGCAGCAAGCCCAGCTTGGCCTCAGACAGGCAAAAGCCAGCCGACTCCACCGCCACCACCACATCGCAAACCGCCACCAGGCCGACGCCGCCGGCATAGACATCACCCTGCACGCGCGCAATCACCGGCACCGGACAGCTGTAAATCGTCCACAGCATTTCGGCCAGCAGGGCGGCGTCGGCATGGTTTTGCTCCCAGCTGAATCCGGCCATCGCCTTCATCCAGTTGAGATCCGCGCCAGCGCAAAAAGCCTTGCCCTCGGCAGCCAAAACGATGGCGCGCACGCTGCTGTCTTGGCCCAACTCGGCAAAGGCGGCGGTCAGCTCGGCCACCACCACTTCATTGAAGGCATTGCGCACATCGGGGCGGTGCAGGCTGACGCTGGCGGTATGCGGGCCAAAACCGCCGCGTTGCACCACCAAGGTTTGATACTTGCTGTTATTCATTGGGGTCTCCAGACCACTTTGTCGTCGACGGCGTAAAAACTGCACGGCTTGCCCTTGCGCTTTTGGCAAAAGCCCAGCGCGCGCGACAGCACGTCCTCGCCGCTGGCATAACCGAATTCACCCTCGGTATTGAGGGCAAAGGCACGCGGCTTCTTGGCCATCAGGAATTTCTTATAGCCCTCTTGCGCAGACCAGCCCCGCAGCGGCAAGGCTTCCACGTCATTGAGCGGCGCGAAGTCGGTGTCGGGCGGCGCTTTCATCAGGCCGGTCTGGGTGAAGCCTTGCTGGGCCAAAAACTCATCGACCAAGGGCTGCCAGACGTCATTGGCCGCCGCGAACAGGCGATGACCATCGTCCCCGATGGCGGGCAAGAGCCGGTAGTCCACCAGGCCGCCACCATGGCGGTAGGCCTCGGCCCAGTCGCGGCTGTGGTGCGGGGCGAAATACATATCGTTCTCGGTATAGATCCAAAGCGTCGGCGTGGGCAAGTCGGCGCGGGCATTGAACTCGCCATAGCGCTGAAACAGGCGCTTGAGCTGCTCGGCTTGACAAGGCTCGCCTCGGCGCAGGGTCGGGCTGCCGCCATGCCCGCCGGCAAAGTTGATCGCCGCCACCAAGCCCGGCGGACGCTCCGCTGCTGCGGCGACGGTGGCGATGCCGCCGACCGACTGCCCGACCAGCACCAGACGGCTGGCGTCCACATCTGTTTGCGCGGCCATGGCGCGCGCGACCGCGATGATTTGCTGGGCAGCAGCGTTCAAGGCCGGCGCGTAGATGGGCTTGCTGCAACTCTGGCTGCTTTCCGGGTCGCCGAGCTGGGCCAACTCGCCGTAACCCAGACGCAGCGGTGAGGCCACGGCGAAGCCCTTGCGGACGAAAAAGCGCGCGGCCGATTCAAAACGCTGGCGCCCATATTCGCTGCGCTTGTCGCTGTTGCGGCCATGGCTGATGATGAGCAGCGGAAAGGGGCCGGGGCCGTTTGGTTTGAAGGTAGTGACCAGTAGATCGCCGGCAATATCGCGACCGTACGCGTCCTGCACGCTGACAGGCACGCGCAGCACCGCCTCACGTATATCCTTGTTCAAGGTGGCGGGGTCGATCAAAGCCTGGGCCCGCGCGCCGCTAGGCAGGCCGCTAAACAGGCCGCACAACAGGCCCGCCAGCAAGGCGACGCAAACTTTTGTGGTGCGCACAGCAGCCATCGTCAATGCTTCCAAACCTTGAGGCCGCGCAGCGTTTCCATCGCGTCGTAGTCGCGATCCGCGTGCAGCAGGGCGCAATCGTTGCTGATGCAAAAACTGGCTTGCAAGACATCGACCGGGCTGTTGACGGTCACACCACCGGCGCGCAGCGCACGGTAATGCTCGACGGCATGCAACGCGTTGTCCTCACCACCCATTTCGATCACATCCAGCGCGCCCAAGGCCCGCTTGGCGGCCAGGTAATCGCGCTCATCTCGAAAGCCGCGCAAGACCTCGAACAAGACCAGATCGGCCAGCGCCAAGGGCGCACCGGCATCTTCCAGCAACTCGCTCAGGCGGCGCACACCGACGGTATCGCGGCCGTTGAAGAAATCTATCCAGACCGAGGAATCAACCAGAATCATGGCGTGCCCGGCTTCGCGCTCAAGGCTTCATTTGGCCGCACCGGATGGCCTGTTGCGGGCCCATTCAAGATCAACTCGACAGCCCGAGGCGCATCTTCCCAACGCAGCTTGCCGCGCAGGGCCAGGATTTCACGGTAGGCCGCCTGCCGCGCCAGCAGGCGCAGGCCGGCCTCGACCGCGTCCTTCTTGGTCTTGAACGCGCCCGACTTCATCGCCTGGTCCATCAAATCATCATTGATTTCGATATTGGTGCGCATGATGTGTACGGAATTACCCAAATGTGTGTATTTTACACATCACATCCGGAAGACACCAAACTTGGTCTCGGCAATCGGCGCATTCAGTGCAGCACTCAAGCCCAGAGCCAAAACTCGGCGCGTGTCTGCCGGGTCGATCACGCCGTCGTCCCACAGCCGGGCCGACGCGTAATGGGGATGCCCCTGGTCTTCGTATTGCTGGCGGATCGGCGCCTTGAAGGCTTCTTCTTCATCGGCCGTCCAGCTGCCGCCCTTGCCCTCAATGCCGTCGCGCTTGACCGTGGCCAGCACCGAAGCGGCCTGCTCGCCGCCCATCACCGAGATGCGCGCGTTCGGCCACATCCACAAGAAGCGCGGCGAGAAGGCGCGGCCGCACATGCCGTAATTGCCGGCGCCAAAGCTGCCGCCGATGATGATGGTGAACTTGGGCACCTGGGCGCAGGCGACCGCCGTCACCATCTTGGCGCCAGCGCGCGCAATGCCCTCGTTCTCGTATTTGCGCCCGACCATGAAGCCGGTGATGTTCTGCAAAAAGACCAAAGGGATTTTGCGCTGGCAGCACAGCTCGATGAAATGCGCACCCTTGTTGGCGCTCTCGGTGAACAAGATGCCGTTGTTGGCGACGATGCCGACCGGCATGCCCTCGATATGGGCAAAGCCGCAGACCAAGGTGGCGCCGTAACGAGCCTTGAATTCCTCGAACTCGGACCCGTCCACGACGCGGGCGATCACCTCGCGCACATCGAAAGGCTTGCGTGTGTCGGTCGGGATCACCCCGTGCAATTCTTCGGCATCAAACAAGGGCGCGCGCGGTGCCTGCATCAAGAGTTGCGAGTCCTTGCGCCAATTCAGGCCGGCCACGGCTTGCCGCGCGATGGCCAGCGCATGGGTGTCGTTATTGGCCAGATGGTCGGCCACGCCGGACAGACGCGTGTGCACATCGCCGCCGCCCAAATCTTCCGCCGTCACCACCTCGCCGGTGGCCGCCTTCACCAGAGGCGGGCCGCCCAGGAAGATCGTGCCCTGATTCTTGACGATGATGGTCTCGTCGCTCATCGCCGGCACATAAGCGCCACCTGCCGTGCAGGAGCCCATCACGACGGCGATCTGCGGGATGCCGGCGCCCGACAAATTGGCCTGGTTGAAGAAGATGCGACCGAAATGATCACGGTCCGGGAACACATCATCCTGATTGGGCAAATTCGCGCCGCCCGAGTCGACCAGATAGACGCAGGGCAGGCGGTTTTGCGCGGCGATCTCCTGCGCGCGCAAATGCTTTTTGACGGTGATGGGGTAGTAAGTGCCACCCTTCACCGTCGCATCATTGCAGACGATCATGCAGTCCACGCCGGAGACGCGGCCGATGCCGGCAATCATGCCGCCACCGGGTGCGGCGTTGTCATACATATTGAGGCCGGCCAGCGGCGCCAACTCCAGAAACGGCGTGCCAGGGTCCAAGAGCATTTCGACTCGGTCGCGTGGCAGCAACTTGCCGCGCGCGATGTGCTTGGCCCGCGCCGCTTCGCCGCCGCCCTGGGCAATCTGCTCCAACCGGCTGTTCAGATCATCCAGCAGGCCACGCATGGTGGCGGCGTTGGATTTGAAGTCTGCGGAACGGGCATTGAGCTTGCTGCTGAGAACGGGCATGGAGCCTCCTGAAAGCGATGGCACCCGATTTTCTGAGTGCAACTCACAAATTTCACAAAAATAGCTCACGATCGACCGAGCCGACACGCGAGGCCCGAAGAATAGGTCAGAGTGATGCTTGATGCAAGCAGGACTTGAGCTTTACTCAATTAATGCGCAAAATAGCGCCCGTGACCACCATTCCCAGCCCCATCAAAGCACCCCAACGCCGCTCGCCTGCCAGCGCCAAGGCCGAACAGCGGGTACGCGATATTTTGCGCGTGGGGCGAGAAGTATTCTCCGAGCGCGGCTACGAACGCGCCACCACCACCGAGATTGCACAGCGCCTGGGCATCTCGGAGGCCACCGTATTCACCTACTTTCGCAGCAAGCGCGAGTTGTGCATGCGGGTGATTGGCGACTGGTATGACGAAATCATCGACGCCATCGAGACCGGCTTGCCCCTCAAGGCGACGGTGCGCGAACAGTTGGAGTTCATGGTCCACACCCATCTGCGCCTATTCCTGATCCAGGGCACGGGGCTGTGCGCCTTGGTGCTGTCGGAGGGGCGCACCAAGGGTGAATCGGGCCAAGAACTGAGCGAGCCCTTTGTCGCGCTGCAGCGCCGCTACACCGCGCCCTTGATGGATTTGCTGGCGCGCGGCCAGGCCAGCGGCGAGGTACGTGCGGACATCCCCTTGCGCCTGTTGCGCTCACTGGTGTTTGGGCCGATGGAGCATATCTTGTGGGAGGTTGTCATTGGCGGGCGCCAGATCGACATCGACAGCAGTGCCCGCGATCTGGTCGCCCTGCTCTGGCCAGCGCTGCAAGCCCCCGACCAAGAGCTGCTGGGCCTGCGCCGCATGCGCACCGAGCTGGCGGCCGCTTTGGCGCAAGGCTGAAACGCAGCCAGTTTCTAACTAGCTGCGCCCTCCCGGCGCCACCTGCCACCACCTCGGCAATAGAGCCTGCACCTCGCGGCGGCCGAAACGGTCGTCCATCAGATGAAGCACCCCTTGATCACTGACGGTGCGTATCACCCGGCCAGCCGCCTGCACGACTTTTTGCAAGCCGGGGTAGAGATAGGTGTAGTTGTAGCCGGCGCCGCCGCCCATCAACTGGTCAAGGCGAAGCTTGATTTGCTCGTTGACCGGGTTCACCTGCGGCAAGCCCAGCGTGGCAATGAAGGCGCCTATCAAGCGCTTGCCCGGCAGATCGACCGCCTCACCAAACGAGCCGCCCAGCACCACGAAAGCGATGCCTAGGCTATCGGGCGTCAATCGACTCAAAAATGCTTGCTGCTCTTGCTCCGTCATGCGCCGCGTCTGCTTGCTGATCGATATCTGCCCATGCAGGGATTCAAACAAGGCGGCGGCCTCTTGCAAATAGTCGTGGCTGCTGAAGAAAGCCAGGTAGTTGCCGGGCTGCGCCTGAAACTGCCGCGCCATCAATTCGACAATGGCCGGCAAGGAGGCTTGGCGCTGCTGGTAGCGGGTGGAAATATGCGCCGCCACCGACACCTGCAACTGATCAGCCTCAAAAGGCGCGGCCACATCGACCCAAGCAGTGTCGGCGGGCAGTCCCAGGATGTCGGCAAAGTAGGCCATGGGCTGCAAGGTGGCCGAGAACAAAATCGTTGTGCGCGCAGCAGTGAACCTGGGCCCCAGAAAGGGCGCGGGCAAAACATTGCGCAAACAGAGCACCGAGCCTGCTCGTGCCAGCCCGGTATCAGCCTTGCTCACGTCACACAAAGAATGCGGGCCGAACAACTCGGCCATGCGGGTGAAATGCAGCGCCTCGAAGTAAAAGACTTGCAGCGCGGCATTGACCTCGGTGGGATGCTCGGCCTGGTAGTCGGCCAGCGCCGAGTTCAGCAACTGCAAACTAGCGACAAATTTCAGCGGCAAGCCGTCCAGCACCTGATAGGGCGAGAGCTGCGCTTTGTTCAGTTCATTCCATTGCCGGTGCAGCCGGTCCAGCGCTTTCTTCAAGGCCGGCGGCGCCGCCAGCCTTGCCGCCCGCAAGCTGGCCTGATCCAGCTCGGCCGTGTACATCTTGCGGCCGCGCTCGACTAGGTTGTGTGCCTCATCCACCAAGACCGCCACCCGCCACTGATTGGCCTGCGTCAGGCCGTGCAGCAAGGCGCTGACGTCGAAGTAATAGTTGTAGTCCCCCACCACCACATCGCTCCAGCGCACCAACTCCTGGCTCAGGTAGTAGGGGCAAACGCTATGAGCCAGCGCGACTTCACGCAGGGCGCCACGGTCGAGCAGACCGTCGGTTGAAACCGTTACGGCCGCCGCCCGCGCCGCGCCCAACCGATCATAAAAACCCTGCGCCAGCGGGCAAGACTCACCGTGACAGGCCTTGTCCGGGTGCTCGCAAGCCTTGTCCCGCGCCACCAACTCCAGCGCCCGCAAGGGCAGCTTGCCGACGCTCTTCTTGAGCAGATGCAAGGCCTCCAGCGCCAAGCCTCGGCCGGCCGACTTGGCGGTGAGAAAGAACACCTTGTCGAGTTGCTGACCCGGGCAAGCCTTCAAGAGCGGGAAGATCGTGCCCACCGTCTTGCCGATGCCGGTGGGCGCTTGGGCCATCAGGCAGCGGCCGGTTTGGGCAGCGCGATAAACCGCAGTGGACAAATCACGCTGGCCGGGGCGGAAGTCGCCATGCGGGAAAGCCAAGGCCGACAGCGCCTCGTCACGCTGGCCGCGATGGGCCAGCTCCTGCTGAGCCCAGGCCAGAAAGCGCCCACACAGCGTCTCGAAAAAGACCTGCAAATCGGCGGCCGCGTGGCGCTCGCACAGCAGCGTTTCTTGCTGCGAGCCGATATTGAAATACACCAGCGCCAGCTCGACCTCGGCCAAGCCCTGCGCCCGGCACAGCATCGCGCCGTAAACCTTCAGCTGCGCCCAATGCAGCAGGCGATGGTTCTCCGGGATGCGCTCGATTTTGCCCTTGAAGGTCTTGACCTCCTCCAGCCGGCCCAGCTGCGCATCAAAACCATCGGCGCGCCCGCGCACCAGCAAGTCTTGGTATTGCCCACTCAAAGCCAGCTCGGCCTGGTAATGCGCCGGGCGCCTGGATGCCACCAGGGCGTGGCCTTCAATGCCTTCTTGCGCGCTGGGTGCGGGCGTGAAGCGCAGGTCCAAATCACCTTGTTTGGCGGTGAACTCGCACAGCGCTCGCACCGCCACCGTGTAGGGCTTCAAGTCGTGTCGCCTTCGCTGGACGAGGCCAACTGACGCTGCGCCGGATCTTCATCCAGCCGCGCCGGCGTCGCCTTGGCCAGCGCCAGCCAAACCGCAAACGGCAGCTTGCAAGGCTTGTGGCGGGCCGGGCGCAGCAACTCCAAACGGCCATCTTCGACGGCGCCGTGCAGCACCCAAACGCCAAAAGCCTCGGGAATCTCCGCCGCCTCGGCTACGCCCACCGGGAAGACGTAATAGCACTCGCTGCACAGCCATTGGTAAGAATCGCGCTTGGCCGCATGGCGCAGATCCGACAGCAAATCGGCCCGGCTGACCTTGATCTCATGCACCACCGGATGCAGATAGTCCTCGACCGAGGTGTTACGCACCGAGAACACATCCGGCCGCGCCACCCGCCACTGCGGCTTAGGCACAGCTGCGGCCAGGGTCTGGGGTGCCAGCAGGAACTCCGCATCGGGGTCGTGCTGGCCTTGCGCTTCAGCGCCGGCCTCACCTTCACCCTGCCCTTGCCCCTGCGCACGCAATGACAACTCGCGCCACACCACCCGCCCGGCCAGCAGCAGCTCACGCGTCATCCGTGCCGCCAAAGCGTCATGCGCGCTCAAGGCTCGCCGATTGAGTCGGCGAGCTTCGGCCAAGCAATGCACGCCCAGCTCGGTCAATCGCAGCGTTTCATGGCCCTCATGTCCCGTATGGGCTGAAGTCAGCGCCGCCCAACCGGCCGCCACCAGGTCAAGCTCCACCCCGTCGCGAACGGGCCAACAAGCCCCCACCGCCCAAATTTTCATCAGGCGAGTCAGGTGCTGGCGCTTAGGAATCAGGCTGAAGGTGGGCTGAGCAATCACTGTATAAGTTTACAGTGACACAGACTGAGCGCCAGTCGCAGAGTGTTTGATCTTGTTTGACAGGTCTGGCGCCGCTGCAATTGGCTTGCGTCAGCGTCAAATTCTCACCCGACAGATGAGCGACCTTTGCGTTTTGGGCTCACATTGCTAGCGGCACCATTGATCTTCGCAAGGAATTCCATCGCCATCACCGTCCATCTTGACGCCTGGACAATGCTTGAGAAAGAACTTGGCCTCCTCGCAAGAGCTCATTTGCGAGCAGTACAGGCGCCCATCACACCTTCGGTTTGATTGAGCCGCCGGCGCCAACGGCTGCGGCTCCTTGGCTTGCGAGGTCTGGGAGCTGGGTGGTGCGCCGGGCCGCGCTGATACCAGGCCTCTGTGTTCACTTGCCACAGAACCCGAGAGTTTGCTGGCAGTCTCTTGCTGCTGCTTCAGCTTCAGCCGTTCCGCGTTGAGCTGCTCCACCGTCGGCACCGTTCGCGGACCATCAACAGGGCAAGGATCGCTTTGGTAGGTGACCGAACCCTTCTGGCTGCACTTGAAAATAGGCGGCGCTGCATCCAGCGCCAAGGGCGTCAACAGAACGAAAAGCAGAGTGATGAAGGCAAGCAATGTGTTCATTCGATGAATCAATTTGCATCAAGCTCGATGCTCAAACCGTAAATGTAATCTCGCATTTCTAGTCATCCGGCGCGTCTAAAGCTGCGGCCCAAGGCCTTGAAAATCCCTACCGATCTCTTCCATCCCCTGAATCCCCTCCATCCCGGCTCAATTTCTTGGTTTTGATTTCACCAACGTTACACGCGGCAGGGTCAGGCTCGATACGCGCCTTTTTGTGAGGCTAGAAAAATTCTTGGCCTGGATGGAGGGGATGCAGGGGGTCAAAACAAGCGGGCACGGGGAGAGACCCGTTGTCGCCCAATCGGCTCGCAAGCGCGGCGCGTCTCGTCCAGCCAGCTCACCCGCTGCCAAGCCCCAACGCCCGCCCGCCTACACTCCGGGCGGCGGCGCGCAGGATGCGTGCCCGATGACAAACCCACAAACTGACCGGCGACTTGCGCCGCGACCACATGCTGAGCTGGATTTTTAAGAAATTTGGGCGCACCGCTGCCCCGGCCAAGGCCACCACGGCCTCACGCAAAGCCACCGAACAAGCCTCACCTCAGGCCGCCCAAAAAGCGGCCCAGAAGACCGCTCAAGAAGCAAGCCAGAAGGCTGCTCAGAAAGCCAGCGAGAAGGCTCAACAGTTGGCCGCCGCGCAAGCGGACTGGGCGCCCCGCCTGCAGGCCGCGCTAGGCGATGACGCCGCTTTGCTGGCTCTTGCCTTGGCCGCGCCGGTACTGGACATCAAGCTGGCCGCCATCAACGCACTGCAGGGCGAAACCACTTTGAAGCAAGCGGAGCGTGAATTCCGCAACCAAGACAAGCGCTTGCACCGCGCCGCCAAAACCCGGTTTGAGGCCGCCGTCGCCCAGCGCGAAGCACGCACACGCGCTCAAACCCTGATCGCCAGCGCCCAGGCCCTGCAGGCCGAGACCGATTTGCCCGTCAATCAGCTGAGCAACCTGGACCGCGATTGGCAGGCACTCGACCCCGAACTGCTGGAGCCTGCGCAGATTGCGCAGTTCCGTGGCTTGAGCGAAGCGCTGAACCACAATTTGCGCCAACGCAGCGAGTTGGCTCAGCAGGTGCTGCGTTGGTCCGTTGATGCCCGTCAGGCCTTGAGTGACTGGCAAGCGGCCGCCGAACAAGCCGCAGCCACCGGCTTGAGCGGCGAGCTGAGTGCAGGCCCGCACACCCAAGCCTTGCAAGCGCTGCAAGCGCGTTGCCCCGACGCCCACGCCGCACCTTGCCCTGAGCTGCTGCCCCAACTGGCCAGCGCCTTGCTCAGCAGTGAGCAAATCGAAGCGCGGCTGGCCTGCTTGGCGACTTTGTCTGCCGCAGCGATCAAGCCGGCCAGCGAGCCAGCTGCAGAAGCCGCCGATGTGGCCTCCCCAACCGAGCCAGCGGCCGCTTCGCCCTCCCAGCAATGGCAGGCCTTGGCACCGGTGGCCGATGCGGCCCTGGCGCGCGTGCTGACCCAGCGCTTTGAGCAGTGGCGCCAAGCCCAGCAGCGCGCTCAGCGGCCCGCCGAAACCTCAGCGCAAGCCAGCGAGACCACAGCCGCACCGGCGCGCGCCAAACCCGCCCGCAAGCAAGCCGCACAGCTGAGCGACGCGACGCCAGAGCAAGCACAGCAGTTTGCAAGCCTGCTGGCGCAAGCAGAAGCGGCGCAAGCGGCCGGTCTGCTCAGCGATATGCAGGCCTTGCTGCAGCAGATTGATGCCGGACTGACGGGCGTCAAGCCCGCCTCGCTGGATGAGGGCTTGCGCGAGCGCCACCACGCCTTGCTGGCCGAGCGCAGCCGCCTGCGCGACTGGGAGCAATGGGGCGGCGCCCTCGCGCTCGACGCCTTGGTGGCCGAGGCCGAAAGCCTGGCACAGGCCACTTTGGCGGCTGCCCCAGCTGCTGCCCTGCCTGCTGCAGAGGCAACGGAGCCTGCCGAAGCCAGCAGCTCTGAAGACACCCCCGCCCCGACTGAGCCAACGACCGACGCTCAAGCAGCGCCGCCGGCCAGCAAGCCGGCCAAGCTCAATTTGAAAGCGCAGCGCGAGGCGATTCAAGACCTGCGCAAGCGCTGGAAAGAGGTGGACCGCCTCAGCGCCGGCGCGGGCCATGCCCTGTGGCCACGCTTTGATGCGGCCTTGCAAACGGCCAATGAGCCAGTGGCCGCACAGCTGGCCGAGTTGAAGCTGGCCCGCGAAGCCAATCTCGCCAGCCGCGAGCAGCTCTTGGCCGAATTGGACGGCTTCGCCGCTCCCGAGGCCGGCTTCGCAGGCTTGGCCGGTGAAAGTGCCGCCCACTATTGGAAAGAATGCCTGCGGGCGCTGTCGGCCTTTCAGCTCGCCTGGCGCCAGCTCGGGCCGGTGGAGCACACCGTCCCGATGGCCAAGCGCGAAGCGCTGCTGCAACGCCAGCGCGCCAGCCTGGAGCGCCTCGAAGCGCCCTTGCAACAAGCCCGCCGCAGCGCCGAGGCACAGCGCGAGCAGCTGATCAAGCAGGCCGAGGGCTTGCTGCAAGAACTGCAGCAAAACCCTCAGCTGCGTGATGTGACGCAGCGCGTGCGCGACCTGCAGGCCGAATGGCAAAGCCAAGCTCGCAGCCTGCCGCTGGCACGCGGCAGCGAGAACGATTTGTGGGCGCGCTTCAAGGCCGCTACCGACGCCGTCTTCGCTCAGCGCTCGGCCGCATTTGATGCACGCGATGCCGAGCTGGCCGGCACGCTCGCCGCTTATGAGGCCTTGCTGGCAAGGCTGGACGCGCTGACGGTCGCCACGCCTGACGCCGAGATTCGACGCACCCTGGCCGAGGTGGACCGCAGCTGGCGCCAAGGCGGCGAGTTGCCGCGCGGGCTGGCGGCAGGCCTGGATGCCCGCCTGCAAGCGGCCCATGCGGCGGCGCTGCAAATTCTTGACGGGCGCAGCCAAATGATCTGGCAAGCTCAATGTGAAGCATTGGACGCCAAGCTCAAGCTGTGCGAAGCGAAAGAATCTACCGGGTCTGTAGCGAACGCAGCACCGGAAACCGCAGCGGACGAGGCAGAGTTTGCACAGCGATTTGCCGCCCTACCGGCTCTGCCGGACGACTGGGAGCAAGCGCTGAAGCAGCGCATGCCCGCGACTGCCGAGCTCGACGAGATCTTGCTGCAACTCGAAGCCGCCTTGGATCTGCCGGCCTCGGCCGAGATGCAGGCCGCCCGCCGACAGCTCAAACTCAAGGCCCTGAAAGACGCGCTCGAAGGGCGCGGGGCCGCGCTGCAAGGCGCTCAGCAACAAGCCGCCTGGCTGCGCGAGGCCCTGCGAGCCAGCAATTGCTCGGCCGCGCAGACCGAACGCCTGCACGGTTTGATCAAGGCCTTGGCACAAGCGCCTGCGGGGACTTTGGGCGTCAGCTTGAAGGTAGATTGATATCTAAGGATTAGCCCAACAAAGCCCGCAGCTGCTTCACATAGCGCTCGCTGACCGGTACTTTGTCGGCGCTGCGCAAGGTGGCTTCGTAGCAGGCGTCGCCGCTGACTTCCAGGCGCGCAAGCGCTTCGGGGCGCAGCAGGGCTGTGCGGTGCACCCGCATGAATTGCTGGCGGGGCAAGCGCTGCTCCAGGGCGGTCAAGGTCGCGCGGTGCAGCACCACGCGCGGTCTGTTGTTACCCCCCTCAGCCGCGCGCAGATGCAGCTCCACATAGTTGCCCGCTGCACTGATCCACTCGATATCAGCCACCGCAATACGCTCGAGCATGCCCACCGAGCGAACATTCAAGAAGCTCACAGCGGGAATAGCCTCGCCCCCCGCCAAGCTGCGTTGCTCATGCAAAAAGCCACTCAGCGTCTGCCCTTGGGTTTGGGCTTGGGCTTGGGCTTGGGCCAGCGCAGAGACCGCACCTTGCTTGAGCGTCAGCATCTGTTCAACACGGGCCAGCATGGCAGCGAAGCGCTGGTCATCAAAAGGCTTGAGCAGATAGTCCAGCGCAAACACGTCAAAGGCCGCCAGCGCATGTTCGTCATAGGCGGTCACAAAAACCAGCAAAGGCGGATGGGGGCCATCGCACAATTCGGCTGCAAAGCTCAGCCCGTTTTGGCGCGGCATTTGAATGTCCAGCAAGAGCAAATCAAAATCGCGCCCGGCCATGGCCACGCGGGCCTCGGCGGCACTTGCGCAGAGCTCCGCCGCATGCCAATTGGGATGCTCGGCCAGCGCCAGCTGCAGATTGCGTCGCGCCAGGGCCTCGTCGTCCACCACCAGGGCGGTCCATTTTCGAATTCTCATAGGGCGGCTACTCCGGCAGCTCTCGCCAGGGCAGGATCAGTTCGGTCGTGAAGCTGCCCGCTTCTTGCCGGGTCAGCAATCGGGCCGCATCACCGTACAGCAGCTGTAGACGCTCGCGGGTCGCCGACAGCCCAAGGCCGTGGCCACGCTGCCGCGGGGTCTCGGCGCCGACGGGATTGCGCAGCGTCAGGCGCAACCCGTCGCCGTCCGGCCTCAGACTCAAGGCGACAAAACCTTCACCGTCGCATGCCTCCAGCCCATGGTGAATGGCGTTCTCCACCAGCGGCTGAAACATCAAGGGCGGGCAAGCGGCCCGCTCCCAAGCCGCCTCATCGATTTGCCATTGCACGGACAAACTCTCTCCATAGCGCAGGCTTTGCAACTGCAAATAGTCGCGCATGAAGTTCAGTTCATCTTGCACCGAGACCCACTCGGTCTTGCTGGCCCGCAGCGCATAACGCAGCAATTCACTGACACGGGTCAAGGCCGTCAGGGCCATGCCGCGATCGGCGGCGCGCACCAGGGCCGAGATGCTGTTCAAGGCATTGAACAAGAAATGCGGCTCCAACTGCCCTTGCAACAAGAGCAGGCGCAAGCGCAAATGGTCGGACCGCTCGCGTTGCCGGGCGGCCTCGCGCGCCTGGGCATTGGCCTTGGAAACCACAAAGGCCTGCACCGAGAAGGCACCACCCGCCAGCACAAGATCATAGAAAAGCGAATACCACCGGTTCCTCAGTACCAGGGCCCACCATGCATCCGGCAGCGCGCCTTCGCGCAGCAGCTCCAAAAGCCAAAAGTAACTCAGCCACACCAGCGCGAACAGCGACATGCTGACCATGAACACGCGTATTTGCTTCTCCGGGCTGGCCCACTGCTGCGGCCGGCGCCAAGCGTGCAGGAACAAAACCCAGCTGAACAGGATATAGGGCGGAAAGGCCGACAGGCTGAGCCGCAGCACCTGCAGCAGGCTCAGGCTGGTGCGCCCCGTGTTGGCGGCATCTGCCGTTTGCGCCAGGGCCATCAACAACCAGATCAACAGCCACAAGCCGGTGCACACCAAAAGGCCATGCACCGCTTTGCCAAGCAGCATGCCGCGCGTGGCCACCTTCGCCTTCGCCGCTTCATCCGCTTCGGGCAATGCTGCAAGGACAGAGGTGTGGGCAGCCGTGTGGGCTGCCATGTGAGCAGCGATAGACATGGTCGGGAGATGTTCAGCCGGGCGTGATGAAAGCCGCCAGGCAAGAGCTGGTGCAAGCACTTTATTCGATCTGACTCCCGGCCCGCCGGCAGGCGCCTGGGCTCGCTGGCTCGGGGCCGGTGTTTCATCCCAAACCTTTCACTTGCGGCCCGACTTCGCGCCACAGTGATCGCTTCGCCAGCCATCCCAAGCTCACTTGACCATGCAACGACGACACAACTCCCTGCCCAAGCTGATCCTCGGCCTGAGCCTACTCGCCAGCCTGACTGTGCCGACCCAAGCGGCGCAGGAGCCGCAGACCGCCCAAAGCCCGGCAAGGCCGGACTACCAGTCCGCCTCGGCCAAGACAAAGGCGATTGCCGAGGCCTATCTGCACACCTATATTCAGCAAGACTGGGTGCACCTTGCCGAGATGATGGACGAGCAGATCAGCTTTCGGGACCCGAGCGCCAAGCTCGTCTTTGGTGAGCTGGGGCAAGACGGAAAAAGCCGGCTGATCGGCTATTTCAAAGCCACCTACCCCTATATCGAAACGCACAGCTTCAAACTCGAACGCAGCTTTTTCGCTGGCGAACAGGCGGTCTTCATCGGCGTTTCGGACTGGAGTTTTGCGCCACCTGGGCAGCCGGTGGTGCGCAGCGTGATACCGCTCGTCATTGCCATTCAGGTCAAGCATGGCTTGGTGGTCGAGCACCTGGAGATGGGCGATCTGCAGCCCTATGTCGACGCAGCGAGTCTGGCCCAGAAAAGAAGTCAAGGCCCAGGGCGGGCAGCGGCCCAAGCGCAAGCAAACTGATAGAACTCTGTGTATGCTGCGCAACGGGCATCTGCTGCGCACATGCCCAGAGCCAAGTGCCAAGAGCCAAGAGCCAAGAGCGCGGCCAAGCCTCACTATTTGCATTCGCAAGGACTCACGATGATCAATCTCAACGTCAACGGCAAACCCGCCAGCGTGGACGCCGACCCCGATATGCCGCTGCTGTGGGCCTTGCGTGAAGACCTGCAACTGACCGGCTCCAAGTTTGGCTGCGGCATGGGCTTGTGCGGTGCCTGCACCGTGCATTTGGATGGCCAGCCGGTACGCGCCTGTTCCACCCCGCTGTCTGCGGCGGTTGGCAAAAAGGTCACCACGATCGAAGGCATCAGCGCCAGCAAAACCGGCAAGGTGGTGCAAGCCGCCTGGGTCAAGATCGATGTGCCGCAATGCGGCTACTGCCAAAGCGGCCAGATCATGAGTGCTTGCGCGCTGCTGGCTGCCAAGAAGTCGCCCAGTGACGCCGACATCGACCAAGCCATGAGCGGCAATATTTGCCGCTGCGGCACTTACAACCAAGTGCGCGCCGCCATCCACGATGCCTCCGCCACGCTGAAGAAAGGCGCATGAAGATGGATACCACCTCAACACTGCCGCAAACTTCCCGTCGGGGCTTCCTCAAGAGCATTGCCGGCGGCGCCTTGATGCTGTCTTTCGCGCTGCCCTTGGCGAGCAAGCGTGCACTGGCCCAATCCGTCAGCAACACCTTTGCGCCGAGTGCCTGGCTGCGCATCACGCCCGATAACCGCGTCACCGTGCTCTGCGGCTCATCCGAAATGGGCCAGGGCGTACTGACTGCCATCCCGATGATGGTGGCCGAGGAATTGGACGCCGATTGGGCGCTGATTGGGGTTGAGCAAGCCCCTGCCGACACAGCCTTCAACAACCCGCTGTTCGGCATGCAAGGCACTGGCGGCAGCACCACGGTGCGTGCGCATTGGACGCCGCTGCGCCAGGCAGGTGCGGCGGCCCGCGAGATGCTGGTGGCAGCTGCGGCGCAGGCCTGGAAGGTCGATGCGGCCACGCTGCGCACCGAGCGCGGCCATGTGATCGGCCCCGGCGGCAAAAAGCTCTCCTACGGTGCGCTGGTGGAAAGCGCGGCCCAACAAGCCGTGCCGGCCTCGCCCAAGTTGAAGGACAGCAAAGACTTCAAGATCCTGGGCAAGCCCACCCGCCGCCTGGACAGTGCAGCCAAGGTCAACGGTTCGGCCCAGTTCGGCATAGACACCCATCTGGACGGCTTGCTGGTGGCCGTGATGGCGCGCGCGCCGGTGGCCGGAGCCAAGGTCAAGAGCAGTGACGAAGCGGCGGCGCGCGCGGTCAAGGGCGTTCAGCATGTGATCGCGCTGGACAACGGCGTGGCCGTCTTGGCCAAGGGCTTTTGGGCCGCGAAAAAGGGTCGCGCGGCCCTCAATGTGCAGTGGGATTTGGGGGCCGGCCTTGGCGCCGATCTGTCCACCGAGAAAGTCTCGGCCATGCTGTCGGATGCAGCCGGCAAAGCCAGCGCCGTGGCGGTGGACAGTGGCAATCTCAAAGACGCCGCCGCCAACTCCGCGCAACAGCTGTCGGCCAGCTACGAGGTGCCCTATCTGGCCCACGCCTGTATGGAGCCGCTCAACTGCACCGCCTGGGTGCGCGACGGCGCGGCCACGGTGTGGGTAGGCACCCAGGGCCAGGGGCCGACGCAGCAAATCATCGCAAAAATAGCCGGAGTGCCGACCGACAAGGTGCAGGTCAACACCACCTTGCTGGGCGGCGGCTTCGGGCGCCGTTTTGCGCATGATTTCACCATCAGCGCCACGCTCTTGTCCAAGCTCAGCGGCCACCCGGTCAAGCTGATCTATGAGCGCGAAGACGATATGGCGGCGGGCTTTTATCGCCCCGCTTCGGTGGTCAAGTTTGAAGGCGCGCTGGACGACAAGGGCCGTGTCAGCCTCTTGCGCGCCGACATCGGCTCACCCTCCATCATGGCCGGCTCCGGCTTCATGAAGCTGCCGGAAAGCGGCGTGGACGCCATGGCGGTCGAGGGCCTGGCCGATCATCATTACGACATCGCCAATCAACGCATTGCCTATGGGCAGGCCGAGCCCGGCCCGCAGGTCTGGTTCTGGCGCTCGGTCGGGCATTCGCAAAATGCTTTCTTCCTGGAGAGCTTTGTCGATGAGTTGGCCCATGCGGCAAAAGCCGATCCGCTGCAGTTCCGCTTGCAGATGCTCTCCAAGCAGCCACGTCTGCGCGGCGTGCTGGAGTTGGCGGCGGCAAAAGCGGGCTGGGGCAAGCCTGCGCCCAAGGGCATCTTCCGCGGCATTGCGGTAGCCGAGAGCTTCGGCAGTTATGTGGCCGAGGTGGCCGAGATCTCGATCGCCAAAGACGGCACACCCAAGGTGCACCGCGTCGTCGCAGCCGTTGACTGCGGCATGACGGTCAACCCCTTGACCATCACGCACCAGATCGAAAGCGCGATTTGCTATGGGCTGTCAGCGGCGCTGTACGGCAAGATCACGCACAAAGACGGCCGCGTCGAGCAGAGCAACTTCCATGACTACCCGGTCGTGCGCATGAGCGAGATGCCCAAGGTGGAAGTGCATATCGTGCCGAGCAAAGAGGCACCCGGCGGCATCGGCGAACCCGGCACGCCGCCGCTGGCACCGGCGCTGACCAACGCGATCTTTGCCGCTACCGGCGTGCGGGTGCGCAAACTGCCGATTGATACGACGGCGTTAAAGCGAGTTTGAGGTCTTAAGCCTTAAACCTCAAACCTTAAACAGCGGGCGGGTAGCCCTCTTCTGTCAAGGCCGCGACGAAGACGTCGCGGCCTTTTTCGCTTTCGACCCGCAAGACTCTCGCCTCGCGGTCAAACAAGGGCTTGGCCTCGGCATCCACGGTCGCCACCAACTTGGTGATGGCGGCGACGCAATGGCCGCAAGTCATATCGGGGAGTTTGAATTCGTACATGGTGGGGACCTTTTGGTTGAACGGACCTCAGCATAAACCGGCGAGGGATCGGCGTGTGAGGGTCAGGTCTTGCCGGTATGGCTGACGTGGTCGCCAGGCACGATGCCGGGAGTTCGGCCCGGCATCGTGCAGGTACACCAAATCAGCTGTAGCGGATCAAAGGCCGCCACTACACTGATGACCTCCCCTGTATTGACCTCTCTCGCCCCATGAAATTCCACCGTCACTGGATCCTCAGCACCCTGCTTGCCGCGCTCAGCGTCACCACCGCCGCTACGGCTGCCGCCGCCGAGCCAGCCCCGCTTGACCTCGAACAGCTTTACGCACAGCACGAGCAGTACATTGGCAAAGCCGCCACTGAGCGCATGCTGCGCAACGCCTATCAAAGCCAGATCGGCTCGCAACTGGTGTGGGAGCAGATCGGCATCAACTACCGCGACCCCTTCGCAATTCAAGAGTTCAAACAACGCTTCGAGAAGCAACTGCAAGAGCGCCTCAAACCCCTGGGCGCGCCGCAGCCGCTGCCGCCGCTGGTCAGCGCGCAGGTCAAGTTCAAGACCGACCGCAGCTCCTACTCCTTTGACAACGAGACGCTGGTGATTGGCCCGGTCTTCGCCCATCTGAAAAGCGCCGCCATCAGACCCAGCGGCAGCGGCCACCGGGACTGGCCCTTCCCCATCGCCAGTTGCTTCCGCCGTGAGATCAGCGGCAAGCTGGAGGTCTTTGACTTCGGCGAGATCGGCAACTTCTGGGGCCATATCAGTGCCGAAAAGCTCGCGCGCATGAGCATCAAGGCGGACGAGGCCAAAGAGCTGTTCAAGGGCCAGCAAACGGCCGAACTCGACGGTGTGGCGGTCTACCGCGTCACCAAGCAGCCGACGCCCATGGGCAGCACCTTCTGTGGCAGCGGCGGTATCTTGTTTGAACTCAGCCCTGTATCCTTCACCATCAAGGGCCTGCCCGGCGGTGAGCGGGTGTTGACCCAATTCTTTTGGGGGCGCGGCGCTTAGTTCAGCACAGCCCTGCCCCTCATGGCTGAGGCCAGAATCGAAGCCCGATGAACAGCAGCAGTAACAGCAATAACAGCAGTAAAACGGGCGTCAACGACGCCGCCGCCAAGTCTTTCACCCTCCCCGTCGCCGGCATGACCTGCGCCTCCTGCGTCAAGCGGGTAGAAAAAGCCTTGCTGCGCGTGCCCGGCGTCAGCAGCGCCGAAGTCAACTTGGCGACCGAGACCGCTAGCGTCAGCGGCTCCGCCGAAATCACGCTGCCGCTGCTGCGCGCCGCCGTCGAGGCGGCCGGTTACAGCCTGCCGGAGCAAAGCCTAAGCCTGCAAATCAGCGGCATGACCTGCGCCTCCTGCGTGGGTCGGGTCGAACGCGCCTTGCTCAAGATGCCCGGCGTCTTGTCGGCCGAGGTCAATCTGGCCACCGAAGCGGCCAGCGTGCGCATGCTCAGCAGCGTCGAGCCACAAGCGCTGATCNCCTTGCTCAAGATGCCCGGCGTCTTGTCGGCCGAGGTCAATCTGGCCACCGAAGCGGCCAGCGTGCGCATGCTCAGCAGCGTCGAGCCACAAGCGCTGATCGCGGCCATCGCCAAGGCCGGCTATGAGGCGCGCTTGGTGGATGCCGAAAATGCCGCCTCTCCGCCCAAGCCGAGCTGGCAGCACAGCGGCTGGCCGGTGCTGATCGCCGCGCTGCTGAGCGCACCGCTGGTGCTGCCCATGGCCGGCATGCTGCTGGGTCAGCATTGGATGTTGAACGGCTATTGGCAGCTTGCCTTGACCGTGCCGGTGCAGTTCTGGCTGGGCGCGCGCTTTTACAAGGCCGGCTGGGCCGCATTGCGGGCCGGCAGCGGCAATATGGATTTGCTCGTCGCCCTTGGCACCAGCGCGGCGTTTGCCTTGTCGGTCTACGAGCTATGGCTGCGCGGGCCGCTGAGCATGCAGCTCTATTTTGAATCGGCGGCCGTGGTCATCACCCTGGTCTTGCTGGGCAAATGGCTGGAAGCGCGGGCCAAGCGGCAAACCACCGAGGCCATTCGTGCGCTCAAAAAGCTGCAGCCCGATACCGCCCGCGTGCGCCGCGACGGCCAGGACATCGAGCTGCCGCTGGGCCAGCTGCGCTTAGGCGACGAGGTGGTGGTGCGGCCGGGCGAGCGCATCCCGGTGGACGGCGAGGTGTTGGAAGGCGCCTCGCATGTCGACGAGTCGCTGATCACCGGCGAGAGCCTGGCCGTAGCCAAGGCCGTGCACGACAAGGTCGTCGGCGGAGCCGTCAATGGCGAGGGCTTGCTCCTGCTGCGCGTGAGCGCGCTGGGCGCGGAGTCCACCTTGTCGCGCATCGTGCGCATGGTCGAATCCGCGCAGGCCAAGAAGGCGCCGATTCAGCGCCTGGTCGACCAAGTCAGCGCCGTCTTTGTGCCGGTGGTGATCGGCTTGGCCCTGCTCACCTTGCTGGGCTGGGGGCTGCTGCAAGGCAATTGGGAGCAGGCGCTGCTGAACGCCGTCGCCGTCTTGGTGATTGCCTGCCCCTGCGCTTTGGGCCTAGCCACACCGACCGCCATCATGGCCGGCACCGGCGTTGCGGCGCGCCACGGCATTTTGATCAAAGACGCCGAGGCGCTGGAGTTAGCGGCCAAGCTGACTGTCGTCGCCTTTGACAAGACCGGCACGCTGACGGTCGGCAAGCCCGAGCTGCTGGCCCTGCATGCGGCCGACGGGACCCAGCCGGCGGAACTTTTGCGCTGGGCGGCGGCCGTGCAAGCCGGCAGCGAGCACCCGCTGGCCCGCGCGGTCGGCGCTGCGGCTGCGGCGCAAAACATCGTGGTTCCCCCGAGCACTGAGATGCGCGCCGTGGCGGGCCGGGGAGTAGCGGCCCGGCTGAAAGAACAAGACCTGAGCTCGCTGGATCTTCGCCTCGGCAGCAGCCGCTTTATGCAGGAGTTAGGCGTGTCGACCGAGGCCTTGCAGACGCAGGCCGACAGCCTGCAAGCGCAAGGCCGCACGGTGTCCTGGCTGGCCGAGGTGTCCAGCAGCCCGCGCCTGCTGGGCCTGCTGGCCTTTGGCGACAACATCAAGCCGACGGCGGCAGCCGCCGTGCAGGCGCTGCATCAGATGGGCCTGCGCTGCGTGATGCTCAGCGGCGACAACGCAGGCAGCGCGGCCCTGGTCGCCAGCCAACTGGGCATCACCGAGGTGCGCGCCGAGGTGCTGCCCGAGGACAAGGCACGTATCGTGGCGGAACTGAAAGGCAAGAGCCAAGATCAAGAGAAAGAGCAAGTGGCCATGGTGGGCGACGGCATCAACGACGCGCCGGCCCTGGCCGCCGCCGATGTGGGCCTGGCTATGTCGACCGGCACCGACGTGGCGATGGCGGCCGCAGGCATCACGCTGATGCATGGCGACCCGGCGCTGGTAGCGCAGGCGATTGATCTGTCGCGCCGCACCGTCGCCAAGATTCGGCAAAACCTGTTCTGGGCCTTTGCCTACAACGTGATCGGCATTCCGCTGGCGGCCTTCGGCTTTTTGAACCCGGTGATTGCCGGCGCGGCGATGGCTTTGTCCAGCGTCTCGGTGGTCAGCAATGCCTTGCTACTCAAGCGCTGGCGGGCTTGAAATGACTCATCCTAATGCTGAATATGCAGGGAGCCATCCTTGTGCATGGCCTGCAAAGCCTCGTCCAGCTGCTTTAAGGGCAAGGCGCTTTTGAGCGACAAGGCACAACGAAGATCGGTTTTTTCCAGCAGCAAAGGCTGATGCAGCGCCAAATCAAAGCCCAAGACCTGACGCTGGTAGTCCAGATAGCTGCGGCTGACGATCGCATGCGCTACGCGCTTGGCCGCTAGGCGACGCAGCAGCGCCTCGGCATCGGGGCCATCATCACGGCTGAATTTCAGGCCCAGCTGGCGCTCCAGCGTCACGTAGCGGAAGCCTGCAATCGTCCCGATCGCCTGGCCGGCCAAGTCCTCCAGGCGCTGCGGCGCCGGCATATCGGCGCGTGTGATCAACAATTCAAAATGCTGCGCGACCGGCTGACTCCACTGAAACGGCCCCGGCAACCAGGCGCTGGCATAACCGCAGATCAGGTCGGCCTGACCGCGCTCCAGGGCAGCGGTGATGCGTTTGCGTGCGACAGGCACAAACACCGCCTCCCGGCCTAAGCGCTTGGCCAGATCGAGGCCAAGTTGATGGCTGAGGCCGGACGTGAGCTCACCCTTCTCAAACTTGGCATAGGGCAATGACACGCTGGTGTCGACAACAAAGCGCAATGGCTCCGCCCAGGCCGGCGCAGGGCCCCAAGCGAGGAAGATGCTTAAAAAAAGCGCATTGCGCAAAGACACCGACAAGGCAATAGCCCCATGAAACCACACAGGCCACGAGGATACCCGCTGCACCATCGCGACCCGGCATTGAAGGCAAAATTCTTCAGGCCAAAACGCCGGCCTGGAAGTCACGCACCGCTTGAATCAACTCGGCCTGCGTGTTCATCACGAAAGGGCCGTGCTGCGCGATCGGCTCGCCCAGGGGCTTGCCGGCCACCACAATCGCCCGCGCACCCGCCGCGCCGGCCGTGAAGCTCAGCCCGTCGCTGCCCGGCGTATTGGCCAAGATGGCCATGCGCTGCTGCGGCACCTGCACCTCGCCCGCAAAGGCCAACTCACCCCGGTACACATAGACAAAGACGTTATGCGTGTCGGCCAAGAGCTGGCTGAAGCGCGCACCCGGCTGCAGATGCAGGTCCAGATACAGCGGCTCGGTGTGCTCGCGCTGCACCGCGCCAGCTACGCCATGGCTGGCACCGGCGATCACCCGCACCTTGACCCCATCCAATTCGAACTCGGGGATCTGAGGCGAGGGAATGTCGCGGTACCAGGGCTCGCGCATCTTCTCGAAGCTGGGCAGGTTCAACCAGAGCTGAAAGCCCTCCATGCGGCCCTCTTCCTGCTCGGGCAACTCGCTGTGGATGACGCCGCGCCCGGCTGTCATCCATTGCACACCGCCATTGCCCAACAAGCCTTCGTTGCCGGCCGAGTCACGGTGGCGCATGCGGCCTTCGAGCATATAGGTGATGGTCTCGAAACCCCGGTGCGGGTGGTCAGGGAAGCCGGCGATGTAGTCATCGGCCTTGTCCGAGCCAAAGGCGTCGAGCATCAGATAAGGGTCGAGCCGGCGCTGCAGGTTTTGCGTCAGCACGCGGGTCAGCTTGACGCCGGCGCCGTCGCTGGTGGCTTGGCCCGCGATCAGGCGCTCAACAGCGCGGGGGGCTTGCAAAACAATCGGATTGAGTTTCATCGCAACAGCCTCTTCTTTCTTGGAACTTCGGTTCAAGCCAGCATGGGGCTGGCGATATGTTCTTGAATCTGCTCGCGCGCCGCCGCCAAGCCCTGGGCCGCCGCCTCGGGGCCCATTGCCAAACCCTCGGCATAGACAAAGCTGATGTCGCTCAGCCCCAAAAAGCCCAGCACCGTGCGCAGATAGGGCACCATGGTATCGGCTGCTTGATCACGGTAGATGCCGCCGCGCGTCAGCAGCACATAGACTTTCTTGCCGCTCAGCAAGCCCTCGGGGCCGTTTGCGGTGTAGCGGAAGGTGACGCCGGCCTTGGCCACCGCATCGATCCAGTTTTTCAGCAGCGCCGGCACTCCGAAGTTGATCATGGGAACGGCCAGCAGCAACACATCGGCACGGCGCAACTGCTCCACCAAGCCCATATCCAGCGCGACGCGCTCGGCCTGCGCCGGGCTGCGCTGCTCGGCCGGCGTGAACATGGCCTGCAGGGCGGCCTCATCCAGTGCCGGGTGCGGCGTCAGCGCCAGATCCAGGACCTCAAGCTTTGTCGCCTCGGCAGGGCTTTGCTGCAACAAGCCCGCAGCCAGTTCATTGGCCAACCGGGTCGAATCAGACCCCTCTCCGCTGGCTTGCAGGCGGCGGGCACTGGAGTTGATTTGCAGAATGTTCATGGCGAGTCCTTTGCGGTGTGTGGCGTCTTGTTCTGACGATGGCCTCACTGTATTGATAGCCTCAATGCAACGGAAGTCCTCAAATTGGATAACATCGTTCCACCAATGCACCAATCAAACCCAATCAAGCGATGAGCCTGGACGCCGATGACCTTTTGCTGTTTGCCCGCGTGGTCGATGCCGGCAGCTTCAGCCGCGCGGCCGAACGGGTGCAACTGCCCAAATCAACCGTGTCACGCCGGCTTGCCGCGCTGGAACTCAGGCTCGGCGAGAAACTCTTGCAGCGCAGCACCCGCAGCCTGACGCTGACCGAATTTGGCGCCGGCGTGCTGGAGCACGCGCGAGCCTTGGCGGCCGAAGTTGATGGCGCCCTGGCCCTGGCATTGCACCGCCAGCAACGCCCAAGCGGCCGACTGCGGGTCTCGATGCCCGGCGACTTGGCCAATCTGGCCCTCAGCGACATGTTGAGTCGCTTCGCGCTGGACTACCCGGAGGTGCAGCTATCGCTGGACCTCTCGCCACGCCGCGTCGACCTGATTGCCGAGGGCATTGATCTGGCCGTACGCATGGGGCCATTGCCCGAGGACAGCCAATTGGCGGCACGCCGCCTGGCCCTGTTCAGCAATGGTCTCTATGCCTCGCCCGCCTATGTACACACGCACGGCGAACCCTTGCTACCCGCGGCCTTGGAAGACCTGCACGGGCTGATGATCTTGAGCCGATCCGGGGAGCCGATGCCTTGGCATTTGCACAAAGGCCAAGGCACGGACGCGGCGCAAAGCTGGCAGGGCATGCCGCGCCAACGCAGCCTGGTCAACGCCCCTGATCTGCTGCTGAAGATGGCCTGCGCCGGCGTCGGCATCACCGCCGTCGGCGAACATTTCGCACAGGACTATGTCGCCCGCGGCGAGTTGCTGCGCATCCTGCCTGACTGGTGCCTGGCCCCGGTACCCTGCTGGGCCGTGTTCCCCGAGCGCCGCTTGATGCCGCTGCGCACTCGGGTGTTCTTGGAAGCGGTGGCGCTCGCCTTGTCGAGTTGCCCTGGTCAATCTTCGCCTTGAAACTCGCGCCGAGTTTCTTTATCCCAGCAAACGACTGACGGCAGAGAAATCAATTCGGCCTACTCATGCCTACGCTTCAGGCCAGCCCACAGCACAGGGATGCCAAGCAATAGCAACAAGGCCGAGGCGGGCTCAGGCACCGGATTCAATACCGGATTATTGGTTTGCAGCTGCGTAAAAAGCGCGGGCGCATTCGGGTTTTCTGAGGCGTAGCCGGTTTCCAGGCTGGTGCCTTGCAGCATCTCTACCGCCGTCAACTTGCCGGTGTGACCGAAGTCCAGTGTGCTGTTGCCTTGGCCCAAAAGATTCAATTGCAGCTCAAGATAAAAGGCCTGCCCATAGAGGAAGGGCATCAAGACTTCAACTTCAACTGCCCCGGCCCCTGCAAATGGAGCCACCGGCTTGGCCGTGATGGGGGGATTCCAATCATGCCAACTGGGGGAGCTGAACTGCCAAGCGGTTTGGCCATCCAAGTAAACGCCGCCGGCGCCTTGCCACGCTACGCCGGTATTCGTCAACCGGTAAGCCAGCGCCACCAAGGACGCAAAGTTGTTATAGGGATGCGTCGAGCCGCTCAGCCGATCGGACAGCAATTGGCCATCCAAACTCAGATGAAGATTCAACAAGCCAGCGGAGTTTTCCAGATGGTCTGCAGTTGGCGCGACGTACCAGCGATCGCCCCACCCTGCCGATGCGTTAGCAAACAAGGTCGTCGTACTGCTGCGGCTTGCATCACTGGTCAGCGTTTGAACCTTTGCATGCAGACCAAAACCTGCATCGACTTGCGCTTCGCCGCTGTAGCTGTATTTGTGTTCCCCATTCTGCGTCAACGCTTTGACTTGAGAGTCATCCACACCAACAGAAGTCCATGACTGCGCGCTCGAACCGTCGCCATAGACGGTCGGCAAAACATAGATATTGCCCGGAACACCTTGCACAACTTGGTCCGCACTCAAGTCGGTCAAGGTTCCATGCAGGTATGAATACTTGTAGTACGCAGGAAGCGCAACAACAGCCTGTACGGGCAAGGCCATCAAAGCCACCGCCCCCATCAGCACCGAGCACGCGAGTCGTTTCATACACGTCATGGCAACACCTTCTTTATTTAATCGGACGCCTCGTCGAGCGAAAGCCAAAGATATAACTCACAGCTAACTCGTTATTTTGGCGAGGCATATGTTAGTCGCCGAGAATCAATACACAGCCCCTAATACTAGGGAGCGGGGGGCCGATACTCGACCTGAAAGGCAATGGCCACTGACGCCTCGCGTGCAGTGGACAAGGGCGCGAATTGCCACTGCTGAACTGCGCTGACCACAGCCACGACGAGCCGCTTGTGAAAAAGCCAGTTGGCCGCGCGCCGCCTCGCCTTGTTCAACAACGGCGATGGCGCAAAGCTGGCAAGGTGCAGTGGCTGAGCTTTTCGCGCAAGACTATGTGGCTCGCGGCGAGTTGTTGCGCTTCTTGCCCGACTGGTGCTTGCCTGCCGCCGCCTGCTGGGCAGTCTTCCCTGAGCGACGCTTGATGCCCTTGCGCACCCGGGTGTTTCTGGAGGCATTGGTACTTGCTCTATCGAATTGCCAAGCCCGGAACTGAGTCTTAGAACCTGTCCGCAAACAGTCGAGGTCGCCTAGTGCAAAATTGCCTCGTCAACAACTTCCCTGCCATGCCATGCCATGCCATGAGTCTGCGCAATAGCGTCTTCGCCCTGCTGGCCTTGTCAGTGCTGTGCGGCTTGGCCGAAGGCACGGCGGGAAGTTTTGGCCTGGTGATGCAAAAACCCTTCGATGTCGTCTCGTCCTTGTTATTCATGCTGATAGGCTACCTCTGGTACCGCCAGGATGCCCAGGCACGCCAGTACCGTGGAAGTAGCTTATTAGGCGGCGCGATAATCATGGCCTCGGTGCTTGCCATACCTTACTATCTGGCGAAATCCCGGCCGAGCGAGCAGCGCGGCAAAGCTATCGGCAGCTTCATTGGTCTGGTGTTGCTGGCGGCCACATCGGCTGGCATTGCGGCCGTGCTGGCTGATTTACTCAGAGCGTCTTGAGTGGCTGCTTCGGCCTAAGCCGCAGCACTACTCCACCGCAAACGCAATCTCCACCGTGGCCTCGCGAGGCGAAGGCAGCGGCGCAAAACGCCATTGATTGACCGCCGTGACGGCAGCCAAGGCCAGCCGCTTGTGCGACGCTTGCAGGGCCTGCGCCTGCATGACCGAGCCATCGGCCTGCACCATGAAACGCACCGTCACCGCACCGCCTCTGAAGTCGGCCTGCAGCTGGCGCGGGATCTCGGGCTCGACCTTGCTCAGCAGTTGCAAGGCAGGCGGCTCGGGCTCGGCCGGCTCACTGGGCATTTGTGGCAAAAGCTCGGGCGGCACCGCCGCCGCTGTCAGTTGGGCCGCAGCCAAGAGTACCGGCGGCGACTCAGGGCCGGCATGCGCCGAAGGACGTGCTTCGACGGCAGCGCTAGTTGCGCCAGCCGCTGCGGCGGCCACCGCGACGGCCGGCTTGGCCAGCGGCTTGTTCGCTGCGGGTTTGGCCTGCGCGGTGTTGGCAGGCTGAAGCGGCGGGCTGGCCGGCGCGTTGGCAGAAGTGGTGGCCGGCAGGGCATCCGTGCTCGCCCGTTTGGCCGCAGGCTTCACCGACTGCAGCTTGATGAAAGTAAAGACCTTTTCGGCCTGCCGCTGCGCACGCTCTTCGGCGCTGAGTTCAGGCTTGAGCGGCCCATCAGCCTGAGCGCGAGCGCTACCGGCCGCAAGCAGCAAAACCATCATCAAGCTGGGCAAGCCCGGCCCCAGGCAGCTCAAGCGTCTCATGAAGAACACTCCAGAAAAGAGGGCGCGACACGACGACGCCAAGGCAGGCAGTGTAGGGAGCAGCCCCCCGCAAATGAGCTGCGGGTTTGTCCGTAGAGGCGCCTGCAGAACGCGAAGTAATTCACGGCTCATCTATACTTGCGCTTCGCTCCGGGGTGCCCTGCTGCGCATACATAAGTAAGAAGTTATGCGCCGGGCTGAGATGTGGTGGAAGCCATAGACCCGCTGAACTTGATCCGGTTGATACCGGCGTAAGAAGAGCCCGCCCGCAGACCCGTTCCGCCACGCCTCCCGCAGAGGATGCCGGGCGAACTCGCTGGGGCAGCCGGTCTCCTCGCAACGCCACAGCGACCCTCGAGCCGGCCCTCGCAGCGCTTCACAGCCACCGCGAGAACCGTCTATGAACAGCATCACCGAACCCGGCCTCAACAATCTTGCCAGCAGCCTAGAGTTGACGCGCACGCCCCTGCCCGGCTCCAGCAAGGTCTATATCGCTGGCGAGCGCAACCCCGAGTTGCGCGTGCCGATGCGGGAGATTGCCTTGACCAACGGCGAGCGAATCACGGTCTATGACTGCTCCGGCCCCTACACCGACATCACCGCCAAGATCGATGTCAAGCAAGGCCTGCCCGCCACCCGTGCCCCTTGGGTGGAGGCGCGCGCCGACACCGAGCTGTACCAGGGCCGGCCCATCCAGCTGATCGACGACGGCCTGCGCGACACCGCCCAGCAAGAGGCGCTGATGCAGATGAGTGCCGGCCTGCGCCGCCAGCCGCGCAAGGCACTGCCGGGCGCCAACGTCACCCAGATGCATTACGCGCGTCGCGGCATCGTCACGCCGGAGATGGAGTACATCGCCATCCGCGAGAACCAGCGCCTGGACTGGATGCGCGAGTACGAACAAGACGCCGAGCGCGAGGCCCGTCTGCGCGGCAATTCCTTCGGCGCCAGTATTCCGGCCATCATCACGCCCGAGTTCGTGCGCGACGAGGTGGCACGTGGCCGTGCCGTGATCCCGGCCAATATCAACCACACCGAGTTGGAGCCGATGATCATTGGGCGTAACTTCCTGGTCAAGGTGAATGCCAATATCGGCAACTCGGCCGTCACCTCGTCGATCGAGGAGGAAGTCGAGAAGCTGGTCTGGAGCACACGTTGGGGCGCCGACACGGTGATGGACCTCTCCACCGGCCGCAACATCCACACCACGCGCGACTGGATCATCCGCAACAGCCCGGTGCCCATCGGCACGGTGCCGATTTACCAGGCGCTAGAGAAGGTCGGCGGCGTGGCCGAGGACCTCACATGGGCGCTGTTCCGCGACACGCTGATCGAGCAGGCGGAACAGGGGGTTGATTACTTCACCATCCATGCCGGACTGCGCCTGCCCTTCATTCCGATGACGGTCAAGCGCCGCACCGGCATCGTCTCGCGCGGCGGCTCCATCCTGGCCAAGTGGTGCATCTCGCATCACAAGGAGAACTTCCTTTACACGCATTTCGAAGAGATCTGCGACATCATGAAAGCCTATGACGTGACCTTCTCGCTCGGCGATGGCCTGCGTCCGGGTAGCTTGGCCGACGCCAATGACGAGGCGCAATTTGCCGAGCTGCGCACGCTCGGCGAGCTGACCAAAATCGCCTGGAAGCATGAGGTGCAAACGCTGATCGAAGGCCCCGGCCATGTGCCCATGCACTTGATCCAGCAAAACATGAGCGAGCAATTGAAACATTGCGACGAGGCGCCCTTCTACACGCTCGGCCCTTTGACGACCGACATCGCACCGGGCTACGACCACATCACTTCGGGCATAGGCGCGGCGATGATCGGCTGGTTCGGCTGCGCGATGCTTTGCTATGTGACGCCCAAGGAGCACCTGGGCCTGCCGAATCGCGACGACGTCAAGGCCGGGCTGATGGCCTACAAGATCGCGGCGCACGCGGCCGATGTGGCCAAGGGCCATCCGGGCGCACGGGCGCGTGATGACGCCTTGTCCAAGGCACGCTTCGATTTCCGCTGGACCGACCAGTTCAACCTCGGCCTCGACCCCGAAACCGCGCGCGACTTCCATGACGAAACCCTGCCCAAGGACAGCGCCAAGGTCGCGCATTTCTGCTCGATGTGCGGACCGAAGTTCTGCTCGATGAAGATCACCCAGGACGTGCGCGAATACACAACCGAGATGGAGAAGAAAAGCGCGGAATTCAAAGCGCTGGGCAGCGAGATCTATATCCCGATTCAGCCAGTATGAGTTTGTCGGTTGGAATAGCGGGCGCGGGATTGGTTGGGCGCTTGTTCGCCTGGGCCTTGAGCCGCGCCGGCCACCGCGTCGACGTGTTCGAGGCCGGCCCCGGCCCCGAGCCGCGCTTTGACGGTCAGGGTGCGGCCGCCTTCAGTGCGGCCGGCATGCTCAGCCCGCTGGCCGAGTTGGACGCGGCCGAGCCCGAGGTGGCCGCGCGCGGCTTCGAGTCGCTGCGCCTGTGGCCGCTGATCGCCGCCCGGCTCACCGAACCGCTAACTTTGCAAATGGATGGCAGCCTCCTGCTCGCGCACCGCCAGGACTTGGGTGCTGCTGAGCGAGTCTTGGCGCGCCTGCAGGTGAGCGGCTTGCCCGCAGCGCAAAGCCTGAGCGAGGCCGAGCTGGCGGCGCTGGAGCCGGCGCTGCTGCGCGGCCTCCGAGCATGGAGGCTGCCCGGCGAAGGTTTCATCAACCCCGTCGAAGCGATGGCGGCCATGCAGCAAGGCAGCAAGGCACGCTGGCATTGGGATCGGCCGGTGAGCGCTGTCGAACCGGGCCGATTGAGCCTGGCCGACGGCAATGACCTGAACTTCGACTGCGTCATCGACGCACGCGGCCTCGGCGCCAAGCCGCAAATGCCGCTGCGCGGCGTGCGCGGCGAAGTGATCACGCTGAGCCTGGCCGCCCATGGCCTGAGGCGGCCGGTACGCCTACTGCACCCGCGCCACCGCGTCTACCTGGTGCCGCGCAGTGCTGATCAGTTGGTGCTCGGCGCCAGCGAGATCGAGAGCGCGGACCGCAGCCCCGTCAGCCTGCAATCGGCCGTCGAGTTGATGGCGGCCGCGCACAGCGTGATGCCGGCGCTGGCCGAGGCCCGCATCGGCCGGCTTGACGTCAATCTGCGCCCGGCCCTGAACGACAACCGCCCATTCACTCATGCTGAGCCGGGCCTGCTGCAGCTCAATGGTCTGTACCGCCACGGCTGGCTGTTAGCGCCGGCCTTGGTGCAAGAGCTGCTGTTGGCCAGCGGCTTGGCCAATTTGGAAACGCTATGAACGCAGAAGAAATCAATGTCTCGCTGGACGGTCAGCTCCAAAAAATTCCCGCAGCAACGCCCTTGGAACACCTGCTGACGCAGCTGAGCCTGGCGCCCGAGAGCGTCGCGACGGCGCTCAACGGCCAGTTCATCGCCCGCTCGGCGCGCGCCGCTGCCTTGCTCAAGGATGGCGACCAAGTGCTGCTGTTCAAACCCATCGTAGGAGGTTGATTCAAATGCTGCACGAGGCAAAACCTGACCCTTGGAAGATTGGCGATTTCTCTCTGAACAGCCGGCTGCTGCTGGGCAGCGCCGGCTTCCCGAATCCGCAGACCTTGAGCGAGGCGATCCAGGCCTCCGAAACCGAGGTTCTCACCGTCGGACTGAAGCGCAGCCTGCAGGCCGGTGACAACGGCTTTGTCGCCAGCGCCCTGCAAACCGCCAAGGCGCAAGGTGCGCGCCTGCTGCCCAATACCGCCGGCTGCCGCACCGCCCGCGAGGCGGTGCAATTGGCCTGCATGGCGCGCGAACTCTACGACACCGCCTGGATCAAACTGGAGGTGATTGGTGACGAGCACACGCTGCAGCCCGACCCCTTCGAGCTGCTCGCCGGCGCCGCCGAGCTGGTCAAACTCGGTTTCACCGTGCTGCCCTATTGCACCGACGACCTGGTCCTGTGCCGCCGCTTGCTGGACGCCGGCTGCGCAGTCTTGATGCCCTGGGGCGCGCCGATCGGCTCGGGCCAGGGCCTGCTCAATCCCTTTGCCTTGCGCAGCCTGCGCGAGCGCCTGCCGGACGCAACGCTGATCGTTGACGCCGGCCTGGGCGCACCCTCGCATGCGGCGCAGGCGCTGGAACTGGGCTTCGACGCGGTGCTCCTGAACTCGGCGGTGGCGCAGGCGCGCGAGCCGGTGCTGATGGCGGCCGCCTTTCGCGATGCCGTACGGGCCGGCCGTCAGGGTTTTTGCGCCGGCTTGATGAGCAGCCAGGACTTTGCCGTGCCGTCAACGCCGGTCAGCGGCCACGCTTTTTTGCTGGGAGATCCGAGATGAGCTGGCTTGACAATCCGCAGCCGCCCATCATCTGGAGCGTGGCCGGCACCGACAGCGGCGGCGGCGCCGGCCTGTCCGCCGACATACGCACGGCGGCCGCTTTCGGCGTGCACCTCTGCCCGGTCGTGGCGGCGGTGACGGCGCAAAACTCCCGCGGCGTCGAGGCTGTCTTCCCCCTACCGCGCCATCAACTGCTGGCGCAGATGCAGGCGCTGGCCGTCGATCTTTGGCCCAGCGTGATCAAGACCGGCCTTTTGGGTTCGGTCGACGCCGTGCATGCAATTTGCGAAGTGCTGGATGAGCTGCGCCGCGACAGGCCGGTGGCCTTGGTTGTGGACCCGGTATTGGGCGCCAGCGCCGGTGGGCCGGCCTCGATTTTTGCTAACGCCTCATTGCTGCGGGCCTACCGCGAACAATTGTTGCCGCGTGCGCAGCTGATCACGCCGAACCGCCGCGAGGCCGAGCTGCTCTTGGGCCTGGCCAGCCATGCACTGAGTCGGCCATTGATGGCCGAGCGTTTGAAGGAACTGGGTGCCGAGACGATATGCATCACCGGCGGCGACGACGCCGGCCCTCAATATGATTTGGCGCTCGACTATTTGAACAGCCCCCAGGCCAGCGGCCATCTGGCCCTGCCCCGCCTACGTCAAGGCCATCACCACGGCAGCGGCTGCAGTTTCGCCACTGCCGCAGCCGCCGCTATGGCGCGTGGCTTTGTCAGCGCCGATGCGGTAGTGCTGGCGAAAATGGCGACCTGGGTGGCGGTGCGCGAGGGCCATGCCGCCGGCGCGGGCGCTGGGCCTGTGCGGGCCTTGGCCAACTTCGTCTTCGAGCCAGCGGCCATGCCGGTGATGAGCTTTGACGGTGAGCAGTTGGATGCTGGCACGCTCGCTCGCTGGGCGCAGGTTCTGAACGCGCCGGCACAAGACGCGCTCGACTGGGGTTTGTATGCGATCACCGAGCGGCCGCAAAGAGCGGCCGAGTTGGCCGCCGCCGGCATCAAGCAGCTGCAACTACGAATCAAGCCTGCCACGTCCGAGAACACCCAGGCGGAGCTGCGCGCTGCCGTGGCCGAGGCGCAAACAGCGGTCGCAGACCATCTCGGCTGCCAGCTCTGGATCAATGACCATTGGCGCTTGGCGCTTGAGGAGCCGGGCGCCGGCTTGCATCTGGGTCAGGAAGATTGGGCGGCCTTGGCTACCGACGAAAGAAAGCTGCTCTTGAACGTCGGCATCAAACTCGGCATCTCCAGCCACAGTCTTTGGGAGTTAGCGCGCGCCCGTGGACTCAATCCGCATTACATCGCCTGCGGCCCCATCTGGCCCACCACCACCAAAGACATGCCCTGGCGGCCGCAGGGTCTGGGCAACCTCGGCTGGTGGGTGCACATGGCCGGCCGACCGGTGGTGGCCATCGGCGGCCTGCTGGAGGCCGAGCAAGTCGAAGCCTGCGCAGCGAAAGGCGCGGCCGCAGCCTGCCTCGTGCGCGCGCTGGACCGGCCGGACTCCAGTCTGGAGCAATTCAGGGCAGCCTGGCAATCCGGGCGCAAAGCCAAAGCCGCTGAAATCCAAGAGCCCCGTGCAAGTTTGGAGTTTGCCAAGTAGCCCAAGCGCAGCACCCCAGCCCGACTTATCCCTGCCTGCTGTGGATAAGTCTGGGGAGCTCCACTTGAGCGATGCTCAGAACCCAGCAGCCATCGGCGAAAACCTGTTTTGCTGCTTTTTGAAGCAGCTTGCCAAGCCGAGCTTGCTCAAACGCCGCGTTTGAGCATCGCGACCAACTGATCCAGCGCGGCCCCCCATCCGGCTTCGAAACCCATTTCGGAGTGCTTCTTGCAGCCGGCTTCGTCCGCATGGATGACGGTCGCGGTGTAGCGCGTACCGCCCGCGTCATCGGCGAGCTCCAACATGGCGGTAAACATGAAGTTTGCGTCCTCGCTGCCACAGGTGGCCGCCGGCAAGCTGGGACGAAACCCTGGCAGCAAGGCGTTGGTCCATACCAATTTTTCATTCGGCACGACTTCAAGGTAACAACCTTGATTGGGGAATTGAGCACCTTCTGGGGACTGCATCACGGTGCGGAAGACGCCGCCAGGACGCAAGTCGATCTCGCAGTCAATCGTCGTCCACGGCAGAGGACAAAACCAGGGTTTGAGCAAGTCCGGCTCGGTCCACGCGCGCCAAACCATAGCCCTGGGCACGTCCACCACGCGAGTGAAACTGAGATCGAGTCTCGAATTGGCTTGATATACAGGCTTCATGACGGTTTTCTTTCCGGGGGGCTGGTTTTCCAAGTGGGCAAATAGGCAAGCTGCCAAGCTCAGACCGGCACTTTGCGATCTTCAAAAGCCTTGCTCCAATGCAAGATCTCCCAGCTTTCCCGCAGGCCGGCGGTGTAAAACGGGTCTTGCTTCAACAGCAACTCGGCGGCGGCCTTGCTGTCGGCTTCGACCACCCACAGCCCGCCCACCGGTGCTTGCTCCGGCGAGTGCCGCAAGGAGCCGCCCACCAACACATGCTCACGTTCCTGATCCAACCAGGCGATATGGGCCGCCATCATCTGCTGGCGCAGCGGCAGTGAATCGGCTTTATCGAAAAAACGAATCGCGAACAACATAGAACAAGCTCTTTCACAAATAGCGGTTGAAAAGAATCCGTCGCGCAGCATAGAACATGCCCGCAAAAGTCTTGCAGTGCTTGCGCGCGGTAGCGCTGGACGCGTCCAAAGGCAGCGTCCAGCGGCACTTGCCAGCCAAAGCCCACGACAGCTACCTTGTAGGCTTAGCATGCCCGATCATGAGCAAACCAATCCCTTCAGCGGCCCAATCCGCCAAGCAAACTGCGACGGAATCTACGTCTGCGTCGACACCTGCGATCTGGCTGCTCGGCATGGCCTTTGCACTCACGCTGAGCGGCTGCGCGTCGTCGAGAGGGCCTGTCGTGATCGAAAGCTCCAGCGGATCGATGAACGAGCAGGCCGATCGATACGAGCAGCGTGCGCGCGAGTTGCAGCAAGCGGGTTCCGGCCGGCAGGGCGCCGAGCTGCGCCGACTCGCCGACAAGCAGCGCCTTGACGCCAAAAGCAGTGAGCCCAAAGGCTTCGTCGATGGCGCTCTCGACTTGGTGCTCAACAGCTTGTTCCAGTCCTGGCTGGCGTCCTCACCCAAGGGGCTGCAGAAGTAAGTAGCGCTTTAGGCGGGCGGTGTATCGTCGGCCCAGCCGCCGCCGGCTGCCACCAAGGACTGATCATGAAGCGCTGCTTGCTTGTCTTGCTCTTGGCCTTGGGATCGCCCTCCCTGAGCTGGTCCGCGCTGCCGAGCACGGCCCAGATCGACGCCGAGGTGCGGCGCCAGATGGCGGCCGGCGGCGTCAAGGGTCTGGCCCTGGCGCTGATCGAAGACGGCCAGATCCACTATGTCCAAGCCTATGGTCAGCGCAATGCGCAAGGCCAAGCGCTGCTGCCCGATACCGTGATGTACGGTGCCTCGCTGACCAAGGCAGTGTTCGCCTACACGGTGATGCAGATGGCAGAGGAAAAGCTGCTCGACCTCGACGCATCGATCGCCGACCATCTACCTCAGCCCTTACCGGCCATGCCGCACGACCCGAAGTTCGCCCGTTGGAGCGACTTGGACGGCGACGAACGCTGGCGCCTGCTGACCCCGCGCATCCTGCTCAGCCACCGCAGCGGTTTCGCCAACTACGCCTGGCTGGAGCCCGACGGGCGGCTGCGTATTCATTTCACGCCGGGCAGCCGCTATGCCTATTCGGGCGAAGGTTACAACCTGCTGCAGTTCGTGCTGGAAAAAGGCCTAGGCCTTGATGTGGGTGCCGAGATACAGCGGCGGGTGTTTGAACGTTTTGGACTGACCAGGACCAGCATGATCTGGCGGCCGGACTTCACCGCCAATCTGGCCGATGGTTTCAAGCAAGACGGCAGCGTGGCGCCCCATGACAAACGCAGCAAGCCTCGCGCCGCCGGCTCTATGGACACCAGCATCAATGACTTCGCCCGTTTCGCCGCCGCTTACATGCGCGGCGAGGGTCTGTCGACCGCTGGCCGCGCTGAATTGACGCGGGCGCAGGCACCCATTCGCAGCCGCCACCAGTTCCCCACGCTGGACCCTGGTCTGCGGACCGAGCGGCCTCTACCCAAGCTCGGTGCCGATCTGGCCGCAGGCCTAGGGGTGGTGGTCTTCAATGGCCCTCAGGGCCCTGCCTTCTTCAAGGGTGGCCACAACGACAGCACCGGCAATACCTGGGTTTGCGTGGCGCAGCAGCGCCGCTGTCTGGTCTTGCTGGCCAATGATGTGCGGGCCGAAGCACTGTTTCCGGCCTTGGTCAGACTCGTGCTCGGCGAGACCGGTGCGCCCTGGGACTGGGAATACGGGACGGCCACAAACTGAAGCTGCGCTAGCATGACAGGGTCAGCCACCGCCGCTCAGAAAAAGGCCCAGACCCACCATGCGTGACGATGAAATCGCCCTATACCTGCAGCAAGCGCTCGCCTCCGGCGAGTTGCAATCGGCCGAGAGTTTCGGCAAGCCGCTGGCCGCCGACGCCGGCTGGGAGGCCACGCCAGACAGCCTGCGCATGCCCTTCAAGATTCTGAAGAACGCGGGTTTCGCGCCACCCGAAGTGGCCTTGTTCCATCAGAAAGCAGACTTGCAAGCACAGATCGCCGCCTGCGGCGACGAGACCGAGCGGCGCCAACTGCAGGAGCAGCTCGGCCAGTTGGCCCAGCAACTGGCCTTGCGCCTGGAAGCGCTGCGCAGCAGCGGGCAGTTCTAAGCGTCTGTCAACTTATACAAACATCCCGCCCGAGGCTTCGATGCGCTGGGCATTGATCCAGCCGCTGCCGGGCGCCAGCAGCGCCGCAATCGCGCCGCCGATATCGTCTGGCAGCCCGGCGCGGCCGAGCGCGGTCTGAGCCGCCACATAACTGTTCAGCTGCGCGTTATCGCGCACAGCGCCGCCGCCGAAGTCGGTCGCAATTGCGCCCGGCGCCAAGGTGTTGACGGCAATGCCGCGCGGGCCTAGCTCCTTCGCCAGATAGCGGCTCAGCACTTCGACCGCGCCCTTCATCGCGGCATAGGCGGCGTAGCCGGGCAGCGCAAAGCGGGTCAGGCCGCTGGAGATATTGACGATGCGCCCACCGTCATTGATCAGCGGCAAGAGCTTCTGGGTCAGGAAGAAAACCCCCTTCAGATGCACATTCATCAACTCGTCGAATTGCGCCTCGCTGGTCTCCATCAGGCTGGCGTGGAGGCCCATGCCGGCGTTGTTGACCAAGTGATCGAACCGCTCGCGCTGCCAGATCTGCGCCAGTGCGGCCTTGACGGCGACGGCAAAGGCCGGGAAGCCGGCGCTATTGCCCATGTCCAGCGGCAGCGCCACGGCGCGGCGGCCGAGCGCCTGGATGGCGGCAACGGTCGCCTCGGCTTCGGCGCGGGCGCTGCTGTAGCTCAGGATGATGTCGCTGCCCTGGGCGGCCAGATGCAGGGCGGTGTTCTTGCCGAGGCCGCGGCTGCCGCCGGTGATCAGGGCAATCGGGTTGATCGGATTGATGAGGTTGATGGGGCTGCTGTTTGCGTTCATTGGTGACTCCTACATTGGGATGCAGCGCAGTCTATTGAAGTCAAGTTTGAGCATAAACTCAGAAAATTCAATTTGTCTGTTATCCAAATATCGACCAATGAACCCGCTTGAGCGCCTGCAAATCTTTCACCGCGTGGCCGAATTGGCCAGTTTCACGCAAGCGGCGCTGAGCCTGGGCCTGCCCAAGGCGAGTGCCTCCAGCGCCGTCCAGCAACTCGAAAGCCAGCTCGGTGCACGCTTGCTGCACCGCACGACGCGGCGCGTGCAGCTGACTCAGGACGGGCAAGCCTTTTACGAGCGCAGCAAGGATGTGCTGGCCGATATGGAGGAGTTGCAGGCGATGTTCGCGCAGCAGCCCGGAGCGGTGGGCTTGAGCGGCCGCGTGCGGGTCGATATGAGCAGCAGCATCGCCCGCGATCTTGTCATCCCGCGCCTGCCAGAGCTCTTGCAGGCACACCCTTTGCTAAGCCTGGAGATCAGCAGCACCGAGCGACGGGTGGACCTGGTGCGCGAAGGTTTTGACTGCGTGCTGCGCGTCGGCAGCGTGGTCGACACCAGCTTGATCGCGCGGCCGCTGGGCCTGATGCGCATGCTCAATTGCGCCAGCCCGACTTACCTGGCCCGGCATGGAGTGCCCACCACTCTGGCCGACCTGACGGACCCGCAGCAAGGCCACCGTCTGGTGCATTTCGTCAACACGCTGGGCGCCAAACCGGGCGGCTTTGACTACCTCGACGAGAGCGGTCAGCCGCGCAGCTTGGCGCTGCCGGGCGCTATCACCGTCAACAATGCCGATGCGTATCAAGCCGCCTGCTTGGCCGGCCTGGGCCTGATACAGGTGCCGGTGCTGGGCGAACGCGATGCGTTGCTGCGGGACGCGCTGCGCAGCGGCGCCTTGGTCGCTGTCTTGCCCAAGCTCACGGCCCCGGCCATGCCTATCAATCTGCTCTACGCCAATCGCCGCAATCTATCCAGGCGCGTGCGGGTCGTGATGGACTGGCTGGCGGCCGTGATCGCCGAGGAGCAGCTGGCTACGAACGAATAATGCCGACTCAGCGCTCGCTCACATAGGGGTTGCTGCGCCGCTCCTCGCCAAAGCTGCTCTCGGGGCCATGGCCGGGAATGAACACCGTCGCGTCTCCCATGGGCCAGAGGCGCTGCTTGATCGACGCAATCAGCGTCGCATGGTCGCCACCGGGGAAGTCTGTGCGGCCGATGCCGCCCGCAAACAATACATCGCCGACAAAGGCGCGCTGGATCTCGGGCGAATAGAACACCACATGGCCCGGCGTGTGGCCCGGGCAATGGCGCACTTGCAAAGTTTGCTTGCCGATGCTGACGCTGTCGCCATCAAGCAGCCAGCGCGTCGGTGTGAACCGCTCGGCCGGCGGGAAGCCAAACATCTGGCTCTGCTTGGCCAGGCCGTCGATCCAGAACTGATCGCCGGTATGCGGGCCGATGATGGGTAAAGCTTGCTCGCGCGCGAGCTGCCCCGTACCGCCGGCATGGTCGATATGGGCATGTGTCAACCAGATCGCCTTGAGCGTCAGGCCGCGCTGCTGCACCGCAGCCAGGATACGCGGCAGGTCGCCGCCCGGATCAATGACGGCCGCCTCCAGCGTTTCATCACACCAAACCAAAGAACAGTTTTGCTGAAAGGCGGTGACGGGAATGGTTTGGTAGCGAAGCGTCATGAGCGGGCAGGAGTCGGATAACAAAGTTTCAAAACTGAAAACGTAGTTTCAAAACTGCGTTTGCGGGACACGACCCATGGCAAAACATAGTCTCAAAACGCGTTGAACCAAAACAACTTTTGGGCGAGCGACCTACTCCCCTCCAGCCATGTCTACGCGGCAGGAGTATGGCTCGATTCGGTCCGAGCCATGCTGGTAGGTGTTGGGTCTCGAATTTGCAGCGGTCATTCAGGTGAGGAGTTCACGAAGTCCTCGGTCAACTTCAGCCGAATGGCCGCTGCTTGACCCGCCGAATTTGCGCTAACGACTCGATAGGAGTCGCGAGGTCCTTCATAGTCAGTGGCAGCAGCGTGCCCTAAGCCGAAGTTCGGCGAACCTCTGCACAAGGCTGGCAGCAGTCGCTCGATTTTGGCAATCAAACAACCGCTGCGATCGAAACCGGCCATTGAGCATTTTGTTGGACGAATGTCTGCAGCACCTCCCGAAGCTGCCGATCGACAAATCTGCGACGCGAGACCATCGGTGCATGAGGCGTCGGCCGATCCAACGACATCTTTCACAAGCTGCGAAATGGCATCAGGGCCTACTGGCTAAAACGGCGAACGAATCGGCGGCGGTCATCCGCCGTCCAAATGCACAACTTATCCCCGAACGGGCCCTTAGTTGGACGCTTCCATCGCATGCAGGCGACGCATGGCCGCAGCCAGCTCAAACTTGCCATAGCGTTCCAGGCCGGCATAAGCGTCGTCCAGCAGGGGCTGGGGGTCACCTTGACCGAGCTTGAATTGAGCTTGGGTAGCAACGATTCGAGCTCGGAACGGGACGATGAACTTGGCCAACTCGGCCAAGCGAGGACCCATCTCGGCGCCGGACCAGGGCTCCGGATAGGGCGCATCGGCTTGGGACACCAAGGTTTGCAGCGCCAGTTCGATCGCCCCCGCGTGCTCTTCCAAGGTGATGTCGACGGTGAAGTGCACTGCCTGGTAGTTCCAGGTCGGCGCGTACCGCCGTTCACGAAGCCAACTGGATGAGATATAGCCCTGCGCGCCGGAAAATGTAATCAGGGCGCGACCATTACGGCGCATCAACTCCACCTGCGGGTTGGCCCGTGACAGATGACCGATCAAGGTGCCCTCACCTTGGGTATCGCGTTGAAGCACCAACGGCAGCGGCGAGGCTTGAATTTCGCCATCAACAGCACTGATGACCAGCGCGAGCGGGTAGGCGGCCACCATGCGGTCGATCTCGGCGGGGTGTTTGGGGCGAAAGATTTCTGGGTTGTTCATACGAAGGGGGCGACTGCGCGGTGATGGGGTGCTTCAGTCTAGGATTATTCGCATTCGGTTGTTCATCCATTTTTGCAAATGAAATTTGCAAATTTGATTTACCAACAGGCTTGCGGTCAATCGCGCTTGTTGGGACACAAAGATGCCACCACTGATGTCGCAATGGCTTGCGCCAAGGGCAGAGTGCTGACCGCACGGGCAAGGGTTACCCCGCCGAGCAAGGCAGCCAGTGCAGCGAATGCCGCCTCTACATCGGGCGGTGCATCCAGCGCCTTTGGACCCGAAGCGATGACGCGGGCGACTTCCTGCAACTCGGCTTCGAAGGCGGCGCGCGCGAGATCATTGGACTTCATCCGTTTCGGTAGACACCTGATAAGGTCGAACTTGAAACGGAGAAGAGGAAATGAGTCGAGCAAGATATGCCCCGGAGTTCAAAGCCGAGGCGGTGAAACAGGTGACCGAGCGCGGGCATGGCGTCGTCGAAGTGGCCAAGCGCCTTGGGATTTCGGACAAAAGCTTGTACCTGTGGGTTAGGCAGGCCAAGGATCAGGATAGCGGTCCGGCGGCCACTGAGGCGGCATCCCTGCGCAGTGAAATGGTCAAGCTCAAGGCAGAGCTCAAGCGCGCGACCGAGGAGCGCGACATCTTAAAAAAGGCCGCCGCGTACTTTGCCAGGGAGTCCGGTTGAAGTACGCATTCATGCTGCAGCATGTCCAAGAGTTCCGCCTGAGCAGCATGTGTCGCGTGCTCAAGGTCCATCGCAGCGGCTACTACGCATGGCGGGCCCAGCCACAATCAGAGCGGGCCCGTGCCGATGA
>NZ_JAJIRQ010000007.1 GCF_025717605.1 Paucibacter sp. TC2R-5
TCCGTCAAGTGCATCGAAATTTTCTTTTGCACTTCCTTTTTGCTACCTCTGCCGCTGCCGTGGCGTGAACCTCAGCAGCGAAGCCCACGACTGTAGCACGAAGAATCAAGCCTGCAACGCCAACTCGCTGAAAAATATGCAATTACCCGTCCACGCGGTAGCTTGAGGGTCAGCTCAGTCGCGCCGAACGTTCGCACGGTTTACTGCAAAGTCCGCGCCGGTTTGTTTCTGGCGAAAGCTTGCTCCGCCTCTAGCCGGGGATCTTCACTCCCCAAGATTTCTGGCATGAAGGAGGCAAGGCGCGCCGCATCGGCGCGCAACACGCGCTGTTTCACCGAGGGGATTTGAGACGGGTGCATGGAAAAGCTACGCAGACCCATCCCTAGCAGCAAGTCCGTGAACGCGGGGTCACCGGCCATCTCGCCACATACGCTGACCGACTTGCCGGCCGCTCGCGCCTGCCCGATCGAGCTTGCCAACAACTGCAAGACGGCGGGGTGCCAAGGATCATAAAGATGAGCGACCGCCTCGTCTGCGCGGTCAATCGCCAAGGTGTATTGAATCAGGTCGTTGGTGCCGATCGAGACGAAGTCAACATGGCGCAACAACAAGGGGAGCATCACGGCCGCCGCAGGAATTTCAATCATGACGCCCAGATCAACATGGCTATACGCATGGCCTGCGTCATTGAGTTGCTGCTGAACCTTTTTGACGGCCTCCAGAATCTGCCTTACTTCATGCAGGTGCGCCACCATAGGGATCAGCAGCCGGACCTTGCCAAAAGCACTTGCCCGGTAGATGGCGCGCAGCTGCTGGCGAAACATGCTGGGTTCGGCCAGGCTCCAGCGAATCGCCCTCAGACCCATGGCCGGATTGAGCACATGCTCATGGCGCAATTCACTCGCACTCATACGGTCCAGCGGCTTGTCCGCACCCACATCAACGGTACGAATGGTCACCGGCATGCCTTGCATTGCCTCTACGGCCGCCCGGTAAGCAGCGAATTGCTCATCCTCGCCGGGCAACTCACCATCGCGATTCATGAACAGGAATTCACTGCGGAACAAACCAACCCCGGTGGCGCCCGCCTCAATGGCGCCGAGCGCATCCAAAGGGAGCTCAATATTCGCGTGCAACTCAATACGTTCACCGTCCAGCGTTACCGCCGGCGTATGCCTTAAACGCGCTAGGCGCGCCCGCTCCAACTCGCTCTGGCGCTGCCGGAAGCGATACTCTTCCAGCATGATGGGTGACGGATTGACGATCACGGTGCCCGCATCACCATCAATGATGATCCAGTCATCTTGGCGAATCAGCCGCGAGGCTTCGCGCGTGCCCACCACGGCGGGAATGTCCATGCTGCGGGCAACGATGGCCGTGTGCGAGGTCTTTCCGCCGATGTCGGTAATGAAACCGTGAAAGACGCTGCGCTTGAACTGCATCATGTCGGCCGGTGCAATGTCGGCCGCCACCAACAACAAGGGATCTTCTCCGGCAAAGTCGCGCTGCACAACGCTGGCCGCATCGGCCGGATTCAAACCCTGCTCGCGCGCCAAGGCACTCAAGATCCGCTCGACCACTTGCTCCAGGTCAGCCTTGCGCTCGCGCAGATAGTCGTCTTCCATCTCGTCGAATTGGCGCGCCAGCACCTCAAGCTGAGCGGACAAGGCCCATTCAGCGTTGTAGTGCCGTTCAACAATCCATTGCGTGGCCGCACCAATGAGAGCCTCATCGTGCAAGAGCATCAAGTGCACATCCAGCAAGGCGGCGAGCTCTTGAGGCGTATCGCCCCGCAAGTCCTGCTTGAGCGTTTCAAACTCGCGCGCCACCACATCGCGGGCCCGATAAGCGCGCTGGATCTCGCCTTCAACCTGAGCTGAAGCAACAAAATAGTGCGCGACGTCTACGCGGCTCGACGCCACCAAGACCGCGCGGCCGATGGCCACGCCGCGCGAGACCGGGATGCCAAACACCTGAAAGCTCATGCACCGACTTTAGCAGCCACTCGGCCCTGCTGCCTCGTCACCGAATCGTCATTCATGCGTCATGGCAGCGTCACCGCAACAACCGAGCATCCGCCTGCCAACCAACGACCTAGACGAGGCCGCTCATGAGGGATCTTCCGCTGTCCACCTTGCCCTATTCCGAACTCCGCCCCGCAAGGCTGGAGCACCCGCCGGTACAGCTGCAGCAGCCAGCGCATGGAGCGACACCAAGCCGGCTGGAAGTTTGCTGGGCCAAAACAGAACAAGAGGTGTGCGAGGCGCAGCAGCTGCGCTTTCGCGTCTTTGCCGAAGAAATGGGCGCACGCCTGACCGTACCAAAAGGAACGCCGGCCGGTCACGACATCGACACCTTCGATGCCTTTTGTGAGCATCTCTTGGTGCGCGAGATTGACCCCAAGGACCATTCAAGCCGCGTTGTCGGCACCTACCGGGTGCTGACCCCTGCAGCAGCCAAGCGCGCCGGCGGCCTGTACAGCGAGACCGAATTCGATCTCACACGCTTGCGCAGCCTGCGGGGAAACATGGTGGAGCTGGGACGCTCTTGCATTGATCCGGCCCACCGCTCGGGCGGCGTCATCATGCTGCTCTGGGGTGCATTGGCCGAGTTCATGATCAGAAACAAACTCGACACCATGGTCGGCTGCGCCAGCATCAGCATGTGTGATGGCGGTCATTTCGCGGCCAGTCTTTGGAAGCAACTGGAGAAGACCCATTTGGCCGGGATTGAATGGCAGGTGCGGCCCCGTTTGCCCTTGCCTGTCGATGACTTGCGCCACGATCTCAAGGTCGAGGCGCCACCTCTGATCAAGGGCTATTTGCGCTGCGGTGCCCGCATACTCGGCGCGCCGGCTTGGGACCCCGACTTCAATATGGCCGATCTGCCGATGATGATGCGACTGGCCGAACTACCCGCTCGCTACCGTCGTCACTTCATCGAATAAGCCGCAGGCGGCCGCTCACTGACCCTCGCCGAACTTGTCATTCACCAAGGCGGTGATGGCGTCTTGAGCGGCCTGCTCGTCAGGCCCTTCGGTCTCGAGTTCAACCTCCGAACCCAGGCCAGCCGCCAGCATCATCACGCCCATGATACTTTTGGCGTTGACGCGCCGGCTCTTTCGGCTCATGAAAACCTCGCACTGAAAGCTACCGGCAAGTTTGGTCAGCTTGGCCGATGCGCGGGCATGCAGGCCCAATTTATTGCTGATGGTGAGCGTCGACTTGATCATTGAATCTCAGGTTTCCGAATTGGGGTTCACGGGAATGTCATTCAACATGATGCCGGCCGCACCGCCTTGAACGGCCCGCGCGATCAAGGACGCCAAAGGCTCGCTGATGTAGCAAAGGGAGCGCCAAAGCATGGGCACATTGACACCACTGACCACGCGCACGGTTTCGCTGTGCAAACGCTGCGCGCCGTTGCAAGGCGTGGCGCCGAAGACATCGGTCAGAATCAAGGCTTCTGCATGGCCGGCCGCTTGCAGCAGCGCCCGCGCAGCGCCCTCAACGTCGTCCGCCGACATATCCGGCGTCACGTCCAGCACCGTCAATTGGGCCGCGCAATGCGGGAAGGTGTGCTCCGCCACCACCTTCAAGGCTGTAGCAAGCGGGGCATGGGCGATCAAAAGCAAACCGGGCATGACCTCATTATCAACGCTGCATTTGCTGCGCGCCGCAAGCCCTCCCGTCCTGACTTGCGTACGGCGCCAAACTGCTCACGAATCAAGCTTCAGCCCGGTGATAAAACTCTCCCAGGCGACCGGCTTGTCTTGCGTGCCCAACATCAGCACCTGATAGACCCGCAAGCCGCGCGAGAACACCGCCAGCCGTGCGTGCTGCTGCGTGCCCCGCAGCAACTGCTGCCCGGCCGCCGGGTTGGGCGTCATGCCGGCCACGGTCAGCGCTTCGGTCGATACCGCTTGTGCATTCAATTTAGTCGTCAGCGAGCGCTGCATTTCAAGCAAGGCCGGACCCACCAAGGCCGGATCTTTGAGGTCGGCCCAGGCCAGGGAGAAGGTCCACTCGTCGGCCTTGCATTCAGCCAAACCCATGGCTGCCGGTTCGGCCGCCGTGGCCGGGCGGCTGTTGACCACCGGCTTGCAAGGGAACATTGCCGTGATGCCCGCGCCGACGGGGTGAGTCTGGCGCCAATCCAGCTTGGGCGAACAAGCCGCCAAGCTCAAGGCAAGTACGAGAAGAGGGGCACGTGAGGTCATGGCGGCATTATCCAAGGGCGGCGGCCATAGCCCTGCCCGACAATCTCACCCATGCAAAACCAAGCCGCCCCCAACGAGCCCCCCAAAGAATCCTGCCAAGCGCCCCTACCCCCGATGGCGCTGGGTGGCGTGCGCGTACTCGACCTGTCGCGCGTGTTGGCCGGGCCTTGGTGCACGCAAACCCTGGCCGATCTCGGCGCCGATGTGATCAAAGTGGAACGACCCGGCAGCGGCGACGACACCCGCGCCTGGGGGCCGCCTTACTTGAAAGATGAGCAGGGCCGCGACACCAGCGAGGCCGCCTACTACTTAGGCGCCAACCGCAACAAGCGCTCAATCGCCATCGACATCGCCTGCCCAGCAGGCCAAGCGCTGATCCGCGAACTCGCGGCCGGCGTCGATGTGCTGGTCGAGAACTTCAAGGTCGGAGACCTGGCCCGCTACGGCCTGGACGCGCAAAGCCTGCGCGAGCTCAATCCCGGCCTGATCGTTTGCTCCATTACCGGCTTCGGCCAGACCGGGCCTTACAAAGACCGTGCCGGCTACGACTACGCCGTGCAGGGCATCGGCGGCCTGATGAGCGTGACCGGCGAACGTGACGACTTGCCCGGCGGCGGGCCGCAGAAGGTCGGTGTGGCCGTGGCCGACCTCTTCACCGGCCTCTACGCCACCGTCGCGATTCTGGCCGCCTTGCGTCACCGCGACGCGACCGGCCAGGGCCAGGTCATCGACATGGCCCTGCTCGACACGCAACTGGCCATGCTGGCCAATTTGGGCGCCAACTACCTCTGCACGGGCCAAGCACCCACCCGCATGGGCAATGCCCACCAGAACATCGTGCCCTACCAAGCCTTCGAAGCCAGCGATGGCCATTTGATTTTGGCCATCGGCAATGACCATCAATTTGCCAAGTTCTGCGCCATCGCGGGCTTCCCGGCTTGGGCACAAGACCCTCGCTTCAGCACGAACGCTCAACGCGTTCGGCAACGCGAGTTGCTGGTGCCCATAATCGCAGCCGCAATCAAAACCCGCCCCCGCGACGCCTGGCTCAGCGCCCTTGAAGCCGCCAAAGTACCCTGCGGCGCCATCAACAACCTCGCCGAAGCCTTCGCCGACCCGCAGGTCCAGGCGCGAGGCATGGCAAGACCCATGCCGCACCCCTTGAGCCCCGGCTTGCAGCTGGTGTCCAGCCCCATGAACTTGTCAGCCACGCCGGTGAGCTATCGCCGGGCCCCGCCGCTTTTGGGTCAACACACCCGCGAGCTCTTGCTTGAAGCGGGTCGAACCGAAGCCGAGATTGCGGCACTGTTGCAGACCGGGGTGATCGCATAGGCGCAGGCCACTGCGTCAAAACGTGTGAAAGTGCGCAAATTTCGCGCTTATTGCAGACAAATGACAATTTCAGCGCCAACTCCCCCGGATCAGGGGATGGACGCTGAGGACCATCGCGTTGACGATGGCGTCCGTTGCGGGAATTTGGCCCGCAAGCGCCCCTAAAAGAAAAACAGCCGCCGATCCTCAAGCCTGCCCATGTCAATCCCGCCGTCCACTTCAACTGCCTCCGCCTGCTCAGCCGCCAATGATGTGGCCGGCGAGCCAAGCCCCGTGCAGTGGACCGAAATCGTGCAACAACTGGGTGCTGAAATTGCGGGGCCTCTGAGTTCGGCCTTGGAACGCATCCACGACCTGGTCAGCACCGGTCAGATCGACCGCCAGAGCCTGCGTGCGCTGCGTGAAAGCGTCAGCCAGGCGCGTGAGGCCGGCATGCTGGGCCAGCAACTCGCCCGCCTCGCCTCCGGCCGACTCAAACTGAGCCGCGAGCGCATGCACCTCACGCAAATATTGCGCGGCGTGCTGGCGCAACGCAGCCGCGAAACCCAGGCGCGCGGCATCCAGGTGCGGCAAATTCTCAAGCCGGTTGAGATCATGGCGGACGGCTCGCTGCTGTTCGCACTGCTCAACGCCTTGATGGATTGGGCTCTGGCCAGCACTCACAGCTCGATCGACCTGCGGCTGGATCTGACCCCATGGCCGGCTAAAGCCCGACTGGTGTGCCGCTTTGCTCACCGTTCGCTGGACCTGATCGACGACCCTCGTTTCAAGGAATTGCCGCTGGCCTTGAACTCCCTGGCCTGGCGCCTGGTCGAGCAAACCGCACTGACCATGGGTGTGTTGCCACTGCGGGAGGACGAAGCAGGCATCACCGTGCTCACCCTCGAGTTCCCGCAAATCATCGGAGACGAGCCCGGCTTGATCGCGGCAAGCAGCGAGCGAGAGGCCGGCCGGGAACTCGCCCAAAGCAGCGAGCGCGTGGCCGAGTTCCAGCCGTCCAACAACTCCAAGCCATTGGCCGGCAGCCATGTGCTGATCATTTCCGCGCAGCGCGAGCTACGCGGCCAGATTCAGGCCGCCATGCAGCATATGGGGCTGATCATCGACCTGGCCGGCAGCATGGCGGAAGCGGCGCAGTTTTGCCAGGAAGGCCTGCCGCATGGCATCGTGTTCGAGAGCGCGCTGCGCGGCGACGACTTTGAGCAATTGTTTGCCGACGTGATGCGCGAAGTGCCGGACTTCTGCTTTGTCGAAGTGCTCGACGAGCCCCACCTGACACAGCTCTCCACCGCCACTGCAGACGGCCTGGCACGCATCTCGCGCCTGCACCTGAACGATGCGCTGTCCTCGGTGCTGATGTTCGAGTTGTCCAAAGGGCTTTGACCCTGGCTTGCGGCGGATGACCCACCCGCCGCCCTTGGTTCAAAGCCCAGGCTAAACTGCCGCCATGAAGCTGCAACGTATTTTTCTGCCCCTGCTGGTGGCGGCCTTGGCCGGCGGCGGATTCTTTGCCTATCAAAGCCTTGGCTCCCGCGAAGTAGCGCCGGCCGTCAGCTATGTGCTGCTGGACGGCGCACCGGCCGACTCCAGCCAATGGGCAGGCAAGGTCATGCTGGTCAATTTCTGGGCCACCAGTTGCACGACTTGTGTCAAAGAGATGCCGCAAATCGTCGCAACGCATGAAAAGTTCAAGGCCCGGGGCTTTGACACCCTGGCCGTGGCGATGAGCTACGACCCACCGGCTTTCGTGGCCAATTTCGCCGAGAGCCGCAAGCTGCCCTTCGGCGTGGCGATCGACAACAACGGAAAAATCGCCCATCAGTTTGGCAAGATTCAGCTGACGCCAACCACGCTATTGATCAATAAGCGCGGCGAGATCGTCAAACGCTATGTCGGTGAACCGGACTTCACCGCCCTGCATGCCTTGGTCGAAAAGCTGCTGGCCGAGTCGGCCTGAGCGCAGCAGTCAATAAGCTTGTCGGCCATGTTCGCTTGCTACCTACACCGTGCCGTCTCGATAGCTGTTTGCCTGGCGTTCAGCACTGGGCTACTCGCGCAGACCCCGGCCGAGTTCTCGGCCACCTCAGCCACCGCATCATTTAGCAACGACAAAAAGACGCTGGTGCTCGCGGGCGAAGATGACTGGTCGCCGTACAGCGCCGCCGAGAAGCCCGGCGCCGACACCGACAGCAGCCCGGTCGGTTTCAGTGTTGACCTGGTGCGCGCCGCTCTTGCAAGCCAAGGCATACAGGTGAAGATCATCAACGTACCGTTTGCGCGCTGCATGCTTTACGCTAAATCCGGCCAGGTCGCGGGCTGCTTCAACGCCACCATCACCGATGACAACCGCGCCGACTATGTCTGGCACCAGCCGGCCATGTTCGAGGAGGAGTTGTCGATCTTTGCTCGCGCTGACGCCGATGTGCCCGAACTCCGGTTGGCCGACCTGCGGGGCAAGCGCGTGGCCTATACCAACGGCTACACCTACCCCAGCGAATTCATGCACGACAGCCGGATTCTGAAATCGGTGGCTGTCTCCGATGCCGCCTTGATACGCATGCTGCTGGCCAAGCGGGTCGACTACATCTTGCTCAATCGCACGCCCGGCGGCATGCGCATCAACAACACACCCGAGTTCAAGGGCCGCGCCAAGCGAGTGGGCCTGCTCTCAATGGATGGCTTCTGGGTGGCTTTTTCCAAGCAACACCCGCAGGGCGAGAGCCTGGCCCAAGCCTTCAGCGCTGGGTTGGCGCAGATGCGGCGCGACGGCAGCTATCAGCGCCTGCAAGATGAATTTCGCAAACGGGTGCACTACCGCTGATCGAAGGGCGGGCCGACACTTGATTCAATCATTCGATTTAATCCTTAGCTCCACTGAACCCCCAAAGGCTCTTCATGATTCTCGAGATCGCCGAAATTCAAATTCCGCCTGGCCAGCAGGCCGCCTTTGAAGCCGCCATTGCGCATGGCATCAAGACCGTGATCGCACAGGCCCAGGGCTTTATGAGCGCGAGCGTCCAACATGGGCTGGAGTCACCCGAGCGTTACATCTTGCAGATCGAATGGGCCAGCCTTGAGGACCATACCGTGCATTTTCGCGGCGGCCCCTTGTTCCCAGCTTGGCGCGCCATCGTCGGCCCCTTCTTCGCTCAGCCGCCTAGGGTGGAGCATTTCGAACGCGTCATTTAAGCGGATGCGGTGAAGGGCCAGCTAAGCGCTTGTCTCAGGTCAAGCCGGAAGCCATAACGCTTGGCTAGACTGCGGTTGATCTCAGCCCCGCTGGGGCAAAAAAGCGACACCATGGACAAGCATTACCTGACCCCACTGTTTACCCCCGAGTCGATTGTTGTTTTTGCCGGCTCGCCGGACAGCAGCGAGGGGCAAAGCGCCCACGCCCTGGCGCTGCATCAAGCGCTGCAAGCCCAACGCTTCAGTGGCAGCTTGCGCTTCCTGGATATCCAGAGCACCGGCACCTTGGCCGACTTGGCGCAGGCGCGGGCCGATCTGGCCATCATCGCGCTGCCGCCGCAAGACATCGCTGCCGCGCTGGAGGTGGCCGGGCGCATCACCTGCCGCGCCGCGCTGGTGATCTCCAGCGGCGTCAGCACCGAACAGGCCGCCATGCTGAAGAAAATCGCCCGGCGTGAAGGCATGCTGCTGCTCGGCCCCAACAGCCTGGGCTTTCAACGCCCGGGCCTGCAGCTCAATGCCAGCGCCACCGGGCCGCTGGCACAGGCCGGCTCCTTGGCCTTGGTCTCGCAGTCAGGTGCCCTGACGGCGTCGATGCTGGACTGGGCGCGCAGCAACGCGGTGGGCTTTTCGTCGGTGGTCTCCTTGGGCCCCAACACCGGCGTCGATATTGCCCAGGTCTTGGACTTCCTCGCCAATGACGCGCAGACGCAAAGCATCATCGTCTACCTTGAAGGCATAGGCAATGCGCGGCGCTTTATGAGCGCGCTGCGCTCGGCCGCTAACGCCAAACCTGTGGTGATCCTGAAGGCCGGACGCAAGCCCGCCGGCAACGCCGCCGCACAAACCCACAGTGGCACCATCGTCGGCAGCGACGATGTTTTCGATTCGGCCCTGCGGCGTGCCGGTGCGGTCCGGGTGCGCTCGTTTGTCGAGTTATTCTCTGCCGCCAAATGTCTGGCCTCGCGCTACCGTCCCGTCGGCAAGCGCCTGGCCATCGTCACCAACGGCGGCGGCCCCGGCGTACTGGCGGCCGATTGGATCAACGAGATCGGCCTTGAGCTGGGTCGGCTGGGGCCGGATTCAGTCACCGCGCTCAAGCCCTTGTTGCCCGAGCTGGCCAGCCTGTGCGACCTGATCGACCTGTCAGAAGACGCTGAGGGTCAGCACTACCAGGCGGCGATCGAAGCGGCCGGGCGCGACAAGCAGGTCGACGGCGTGCTGGCGATTTACTCGCCCAAGCTGGGCGCTGACACCACCGCCGTCGCTCGCGCGCTGGCGGAGATGAAGCGCAGCTTAAGCAAGCCGTTGCTGGCCTGCTGGATGGGCGACGCGTCGGTGGGCACGGCCCGCAGCACCCTCAGCGAGGCTTCGATTCCGAGCTTTCGCACACCCGAGGCAGCGGTCGGCGCCTTCGGCAATATTTCGTCCTTCTACCAAAACCAATTGCTCTTGCAGCAAACACCGGCCCCGCTGTCCACCCTGACTAAACCCGATATCGAGGCGGCAAGGCTGGTGATCGAGGGCGTCTTGTCCGAACGCCGCAAGGTGCTGACCGAGATCGAGTCGAAAACGCTGTTGTCGGCCTTTCAGATCCCCGTCACACACACGATTCTGGCGCGCTCGGCCAACGAGGCCATGATGATTGCCACCCAGCTGGGCTATCCCGTCGCGCTGAAGATTGACTCACCCGATATCTCGCACAAGTCCGATGTGCAAGGCGTGGTGCTCAATTTGCAGCATGGCGCCGCCGTCAAGGATGGCTATACCGAAATGATGGAGCGCGTCGCGCGCCTGGCACCGCAGGCCCGCATCAACGGCGTCACCGTGCAGAAAATGGCGGCTGCCAAACGCGGCCGCGAGATCTATATCGGCCTGGTCACCGATGACCCCTTTGGCCCGGTGGTGGTGTTTGGCGCCGGCGGTACCATGATCGAGTTGCTCAACGACCGGGCGATGGAGCTGCCGCCGCTGAACCGCTACTTGGCACGCCGCCTGATCGACCGCTCGCGCGTGGCCGAAACCCTGGGTGACTGGCGCGGCGCCAACGCCGTCGATATGGACGCTCTGGAGCAGCTGCTGCTGCGCGTGTCGGAGATGGTGTGCGAGTTGCCGCAGCTGCGCGAGATGGACATCAACCCCATCATCGTGGACGAGTTTGGCGCCGTCGCGGTGGATGCCCGCATCGTCATCGACAGCGCTTCACTGGCGATCGGCCCCGGTTCGCAGCAATACGCCCATCTGGCCATCCTGCCCTACCCGGCGCGGCATGCGCAGGTCTGGCCTATGCGCGGCGGCGGCGAATACACGCTGCGCCCGATTCGCCCGGACGACGCGCAGATGTTGCAGCAGCTGGTACACAGCTTGTCGGCCGAGAGTCGCTATTTCCGCTTTGTCTCTTCGATGACGGAGTTGCCGCCGGCCATGCTGGCGCGTTTCAGCTTGATTGACTATGACCGGGAGATGGCACTGGTAGCGGTATCCAAGCAACGCAGCCTCGACGCTAACGGCGAAACCGTAGAGACCGAGCGCATCATCGGTGTCTCACGCTACATCACCAACCCCGACCAATCGAGCTGCGAGTTTTCGCTGGTGGTGGCCGATGACTTCAGCGGCAAGGGCCTGGGTTCACGCCTGATGGAAAGCATCATGGACGTGGCGCGCGAAAAAGGCTTGAGCGAGATCGAGGGCCTGGTGCTGGCCAAGAACCCCGGCATGCTCAAACTGATGAAAAGCCTGGGCTTCACCATCAAGCCCTATGCCGAGGACCCCGACTTCAAATGGGTGACGCACGCCTTGTAGTGCAAGCTAGGGGAGCGCCTCGCCCAAGCCCGGCGCCACCAAGGGCAGCACTATCTCGAATTGCGTGCCTTGACCAAGCATGCTGCTGACCGTGATGCTGCCACCGAGCAGATTGCGCACGATGTTGTAGCTGATGTGAAGGCCCAGGCCGCTGCCGCCCTGGCCAAGTCGGGTGGTGAAAAAAGGCTCGAAAATCTTGTCTAGATGCTCGGCCGCGATGCCATGGCCATCGTCCTCAAAGCACAGCAAAACTTGCCGCTCTTCCAGCACCCGAGCACTCAGCCGCATATGGCCGCCTTGCCGGCCAGCAAAGCCATGCAGGCCGGCGTTGATGACCAAGTTACTGAGCACCTGACCCAAGGGGCCGGGGTAGCTGTCGAGGGCCACATCCTCGGCGACATCGACGACCAGCTCATGGCCCGCCCGCTGCAGCAGGTGCGCCAGGGTCAAAGACACCTCTTCGCAGGTCTGGCGCAAATTGAAGACGCGGCGGCGCTCGGAGGTCTGGTCGACCGCTAACTGCTTAAAGCCATTGACCAAGGCCGCGGCCTTTTCCAGATTGCGCATCAACAAGCCACTGGCATCCTGTGTATTGCGGCAAAACTGCTCCAGCTGCGATTTGCGCAGCTGGCCTTGGCTGACCAGCGTCAAAAACTCCTCGCTGCCCTCGTGCAAGGTGCTGGCCACCATCAGGCTGTTGCCAATCGGGGTGTTGAGTTCGTGGGCCACGCCGGCCACCAAGGACCCCAGTGCCGCGAGCTTCTCACGTTCGATCAAGTCACGCTGCATCTGGCGCAGCTCCATCAAGGCCGCGTGGGTCTCTTGCTGGGCCGATTCGGTCAAGGCGTAGGCGGCCGCATTGTCCAGGGCGATGGCCGCATAGGCGCACAGAGCCTTGAAGATAAAACGCTCCCGGTCGCCATAGGCATGCTGGCGGTTGGACTGAATGGAGATCACGCCCAACAGCCTGTCGCCCGCCAACAAGGGGCCAAACAAGAGGCTAAGCGTCTCCAAGGTACCCGGAATCAGGCGCGGCCCGTCACTCTGCTCGGGGGCAAGATTGATCAGCAACTCCTCCCGTTCGCGGGCACAGCGCGCAAAGACCGAGTTGCCATGCAGATCCAGGCTCTCGCTGGGCAGTTTGCGCCCGCCTTCCGAGCCGTAGGTCAGCACCAGCTTTTGCGGCGTGCCCGCTGCGGCCTGCGCCGGCTCCACCATGAAGACCACAAAGCTGGCGGCATCCAGCAGCTGCTCGACATGCCGATGCAACGTCAAAAACACGCTCTCGGCCTGCAAGCTGGCGGTAATGTCGCGCCCCATCACGCCCAGGACTTCCAAGGTCGCCGTCGTTTCCCGCAAGGCCTCGGCCGCTTGCTGGTGCAGTGCCGCCTGGGCCTGGGCCTGCTCCAGCTCATGCTTGACTTGCATCGCCACTGCACGGCTTTGAACGGTGGCTGTTTGCAAGCGGCGGAAGGCCATATCGGCCGCCAAGCCATGCTCGTAAGCCAGCTTGTAATTGCCCGCCGAGGCCTCGGCCGCCGCCAATTGCTGCCTGAGCTCCGGCGAGGGCTCATAGTCGGGAATGGTGGCCGCCAGCGCCAGCGCCCCGCGCAGATAGTGAAGCGTCAACGAAGGGGCTTGCCTCTGCGGCGGCAGCGGCAAACCCGCGTCCGGCGGCAATTGCGCCAGCACCTGCATGGCATTGACCTGACCCAAGACATCGCCCAAATTCGTGGCCAAGCTCAAAGCAGCCGTGGCCTCCTTGGCGGCCGCTTGATGTTGACCGACCTTCACCAGTGCGGTGGCCAAACCACATTGCACCAGCAACAACAAGTCGGGCGCCAGCTTCAGCTCGCGCTGCGCCGCCAAGTCCGTGAAGGCCCGAACCGCTTCGGCAAACTGGCCGTCCGCCAACTCCAACTCCGCCAGGTCTATCGCCACCTGCGCCTGCGAGCGCGAACCCGGCAGGCGCGCCATTTGTTTGGCGCCCTCAAGCATGAAGCCGCGCGCTTCGCCATAACGCCCGAGTTGCCGCATCGCGCTGCCTATCTTGGCCAGACATAGCCCCAAGCAGGCCGGCCAGCCGACTTCGCGCGCCAGCAACAAATCACGCTCATGCATGGCCAAGGCCGTGTCCAAGTCTCCCAAGCGCAAAAACGACTCGGCCGCGTTGCTGCCGGCCACCAAGGCCCGCCGCAGCTGGCCGATTTCCAGGCCGATTTCGTGGGCACGTAAAAAATGCTTGATCGAGGCGGCAGGATCGCCGGCCAGTGCTGCAGCCAGCCCATGCGCATTGCTGATCCAAAACGCTACGGGCAATGGCCGAGCCTGCTCAGTCGGGAAGCTCTGCGAGATGGCCGCCGACGCCGCCACGGGCTCGTCAAACAAGGCCATCGTCAAACAACGCGCATGCAATGCGTCCTGCCGATCTATGTCTCCCGCTGCCGCATAGGCCACCCGCGCTGCGTCCAAACTGGGTTTGGTCTGGCCCTGTCTACCGCTGTCCTCCAAGACCTGCGCATGCAGCCAATAGGCATCACCGAGCCCCGCCATGTCCCGACAAGCTTCAAACTGCGCAATCGCTGCGAGCACCAGTTGCAAGGCCGCGCCAAGCTCGGCGGACAGCAAATTCAACTCGGCACGCACCAGCGTCAGGCGCGCTGCAAGGGGCTCAACTTCGGTAGTCTGGATCTGAACTCCCAAGCCCTGTAGGCTGCGCTCACCGGCTTCGACCCAAGCCAAGGCCTGCCGGCTATCGGTCTGACGCCAGTACCAGGCCAAAGCCACCAGGGTTTGCGTGCGCGCCAAGCCCGACTGCCCGAGCAAGCCTTGCTCCAGCGCGATCACTTCAACTTTGGGCAGGAATAATTCCATCTCAGCGCCTATCGAGTTCTTTGCACTCTACGCCTCCTTCTGATGATTGCCCGCCTGATTGGATGCCGGTTTGGCCCTCAAATCTGGCCGACTCAGTCCAGCTGTGACATCCGACACACTCGCGCCAGCAAGTTCGTGAGTGCGGGAAAACATCGACTCAGCTGGACTATTGTTTGTTTTCCTTCAGCATCACGGCCCGGAAATGCCGGCCCTGCAGCGTCGGCTCGTAGCGCCAATCCTTGATCAGCTGCGGCGCCCAGTCCGGGTCAAACACCCAGGCCACCCAGCTGATCCCTTTGCCGCCCAGATAGTTCGTGATGCGTGGGCCGTAGCTGCCATCGTCAATGACGGGAATATGGGCGCCTTTATCGCCTGCCAATTGGTAGCCAATTTCGGTCGCGATCACCGGATAGTTATCCGCGACAAAACCCCAGTCGCGTTGCCAGTTTTCTTCATAGGGCGCCGCCACCTTCATCGGATAAGGATGGCTCACATAAGCGACCTGCTTGCGTTCTATCGGCGCCATCGCCACCGGGCTCAGGTCATAGGCCCAGTTGAAGCCGGCCACCAAAGAAATTGCATCGGCGTTGTGAGCCTGGATGATGGTGATCGCCTCTTCGTTGATCGCCTTCCAATCGGCCCAGCTGACGACACCCAGCCGCCCGCCAAAGACGGTCGGTTCATTGAATACCTCATACATGGCGACCGCATGGACGCCCTTGTAGCGAGCCGCCACGGTGCGGAAGAAATCAAAGGTTTCGCCTTTGCTGGTGGCATAGCTGCTGTTTTGAAACAGCTCGGACTTGAGATTGCCGATCGAGTGCCAATCCACAATCACATACATGCCCAGCTCGTTGATCCACCGCACGGACTGATCCAAAAGCGCCAGATAGCCCTTTTTGCCGCGCCGCTGCCAGGCCGAGGGGTGAACAGGAATGCGCACCACATTGGCGCCCCAGGACTGGATGGCCTCAAAGTAGGCGCGGCTGAACTGGCCTTGCGCCTCGAGCTTGTCCGGGTCAGACATGTTCACGCCGCGAAACACGACGACGGCGCCCTGCTCGTTGACAAACTTATTGCCCTGCACCTTCACCAAGGGCAGCTGGCGGGCGCTTGCGCCCAAGTCAAAGCTCGGCAAGTCCTCCGTGCTGTTCCACCAGCCCGGGCTGTTTTGCCAGGCCTGCGCATGTGTTGATGCGCCACCGTCCGCGAAGGCAAGGCCGGAAGAACCGACCAAGCAGGCCAGCGCGAGCAGGAAGCGGCGCTTAGCGAACTTCATCAGGCCAGCAGGCGCTGTGCGCAAAAAACCAGCACCGCGAGCGACACTGCGGCGCTGATCAAGGTGGCGATCTTGGCGCCCTGGGCGTTGCCCGAATAATGCTTTTCACCGGTCGGCCCAGCAAGCCGCGCCGCCTGGGCCGCGAGCACAAAGGTCCGGCGTGCAAAAAAGGCCTTGGGGCACAGCAGGGCCAATAGGAGCAGCAACTGCGTCAGACCCGTGCCAGGCTCGCCCCCTTGCAGCGAACCCAGCACTTTGGCGTCGGCAATCAGAATCACCAAGATGCCCAGCATTGCGAACATCGAAGCACGCCCCGCAATAGCCTGCACTTCTTGCTCCACGGCACTCAGCCGCGTCGGGTCGTCCACCGTCAGCTGCACGCCGCCGGCACCCGCGTCGAAGACTGAGCGCGTCTCATCTTCTTGCTGAGGGAAGGGTGCTCGCCAAGCCGCCAAGACCGAGGGCACTGAAGCCAACATCACCAGCAAGAAGAAGCTGGAGAAACCCAGCCATTCGGCCAAAGGGCCGGAAATCATCGCCGTGGGCACCAGCACCAGATTCATCAGCGCGGTGGCAAAGGCGTAATGCGTCATCGTCGAGCGCCCCGGCGCCAACTGCTGCATCAGATAGACCATATTCCCAACCATGCCAAAGCCATAGCCGAACTTTTCGATGCTGACCAGGGTCACGACGGCGCTGTAGTCCAGGCCATGGCCGGCCGCCGCAAAGTGGCTCATCAACACAAAGGTGAAGTGCGGGATGTTAAGGCTCAATCCCAGTATCCAGAGCGAGCGCCGCAGGCCCAGCTTGCCGGCAAAGGCGCCGCCGAGCAGGCCGCCCACGATGCTGGCGAGCGTGCCGTAAACAGCGTCGATATCGCTGACCTGGCCCGCGCTCAAGCCCAGACCACCTTGCTCGGTGCTGCTTTGCAAAAAGAGCTGGCCTTCCATCAGGATCAGCCCTTCGCCCAGCCGATACAGAAAGACAAAGGCAATCATGCCCCAGAAGGCGCGCTTGTGAAAAAACGTTGTCGCCGTGCCGCTGAAGTCACGCCATACTTGTGCGGCTCCGCTGGGACGCGCCGCCACGCTGCCGGTCGGCAACATCAACAGGTGATACAGCGCCAGCAGCCCCATGGCAGCGGCGCAGCTCAACATCACATGGCGCCACATGGTTTGATCGGACCAGCCCTGGGTGGCCTGCAGCTTGAACAGCAGAGAGATCAGCAGCCCGGTCGCCAAGACCTTGCCCAGCACCCAGAACGCGCCCTGCAGCCCGGCAAAACGCGTCTGCGCGGTTTTATCGAGCGCAGTCAGGTAGATCCCGTCCGCGCAGATGTCCTGGGTCGATGAGGCGAAGGCCGCCACCCACAGCAAGGCAATCGCGATCTGGAAGAAGCCCGGCTCGCCGACCGACATGGCGATGGCCGCAAACAAGAAGCCGCACAGCAGTTCCATCGTCAGCACAAAGAAGCGCTTGGTCCGGTACATGTCCAGAAAGGCTGCCCACAGCGGCTTCAAGGACCAGGCGATGCCTATGCTGCCAACCGCCACGGTGATCTGGCTGTCCGGAAAACCCAGCGACTTGAACATGCGCACCGAAGTGCCGTTGATCACGTTGTAGGGAATGCCCATGGCCAAGTACAGCGAGGCGACCCAAAAAATATTGCGCAGCGCCGAGAGAGGCGCCGCTTTGACCGGCGATGTGGGCTTCATTGAGCTCGAAAAGTCCATTGTTCAATGCGCCGTATCAAGGTCAAGGGCGCGGCATGCACCTTGCAAGGCCGCCTGCTCGCTAGAGCGTACGACATAGCTCGGGATGTCGCTCAAATAAGCCCGGAACCGTCCTTTGGCCTCAAAGCTGCGGCGGAATTTTGACTCGGAAAACCTGGCGCCCAGCCGCGGCACAATGCCCCCGCCGATATAGACCCCGCCTCGAGCGCCCAGGGTCAGCGCCAGATTGCCGGCCACGCCGCCGAGCAAGCTGCAAAACATCTCCAGCGCGGCGTCGGCCATCGCATCGCTGCGCGCCAACGCGGCCTGCGTCACCTGCTGAGCCGCCAAAGCCTCCACGCGCACTCCATGCAACTGCGCCAGGGCCAAATAGAGATTCTCCAACCCCGGCCCCGACAAGGCCCGTTCGGCCGACACATGGCCGAAGCGCTGCTGCAAGATGTCCAGCACCGCCTGCTCTTCGGGCTCGTAAGAACTCAAGGTCACATGGCCGCCCTCGCCGCCCAGCGGTACCAGACCAGCGCCATAGGCCGGCACCAGGCCCGACACGCCCAGCCCTGTGCCAGGCCCAATCAAGGCGATCGGCGCGCCGGGCACCGCTTGGCCCGTGCCTAGCTGGCAGAGCGCGTCGGCATGCAGCGTCGGCAGGGCCAGGGCTAGCGCCGAAAAGTCGTTCAACACCAGCAAGCGCTGCAGCCCCAAAGCCTCTTGCATGGCCTTGATCGAAAAGGTCCAAGCATGGTTGGTCATGCGGATATGGTCACCGGTGACCGGCGTGGCGATACCGATCGCGCTGGCGCGTGGCCGCTCCAGGCCCTCGCGCCAGAGGTGATGGCAGATCGCGTCACAGAGCGATTCAAAATCGGCACAGGCATAGCTGCCGGTCTGCTGCAAGGGGCCGTTAGCGCTGAGCTGGCTGGCGAAGCGAACATTGGTGCCGCCCACATCGGCGAGCAAGCGCGGAAAGCCTTGCGAGGCCGCGGAAGGATTCATGGGGTTCGCTTTCTGGGCCGGCTGCGTGGGCTTGTGCATTTGCTGCTGTGCCAGGATTGACTGCGTCAGCGCAGCCCGCTCAGGCGCCGCCACGACTCGCGCTCCCGAAGGCCTCGATCAACGCTCGGTACCAATGTGCGCTGGCCTTGGCCACGCGCTGCTGATTGCTGTAGTCCACATGGAAGATGCCGAAACGCTTGAGGTAGCCCGAATTCCATTCGAAATTATCGAGCAAGCTCCAGTAGAAATAGCCCCGCACATCCACCCCCATATCCATCGCCTGCGCCAAAGCGGCCAGATGCGCTTTCAGATAGGCAATGCGTTCGACGTCCATCACCTGCCCGTCCACCAGTTCATCGGCATTGGCCATACCGTTTTCGGTGATGAAAATGGGCGGCGGCGAGTACTCGCGGGTGATGCGCACCAAATGCTGGGTCAATGCCTTGGGGTAGATTTCCCAACCCATATCGGTGAAGCCCAGCTTGCCCGGCGCGGGTACCGCCGGTGTCTGCGTGCTGATAAAGCTGCGGGTGTAGAAATTGACCCCCAGAAAGTCCAGCGGCTGCTGGATCAGGGTCAGGTCTTGCGGCTCTATCTGCGGGGCGTCTTCGCCCAGGTGCTCGATCACATCGGCCGGATAGCTGCCGCGAAAAATCGGGTCCATATACCAGCGCACATTCAAACCATCATCGATACGCGCTGCCTGGCGATCGGCCTCGATCGGCTCGGCGGGAAATGCCGGCGTGTGGTTCAAGACCACGCCGAGTTGCGTCTGCGTGACGGCGCGCATCGCTTGGATCGCCGCGCCATGCGCCATCATCAAATGATGCGAAACCTGCATTGCTGCTTTGCGGCTGCGCATGCCCGGCGCAAACTGGCCGGTTTCATAACCCAAGGTTGCCACACACCAGGGTTCGTTCAATGTCGCGATGCTGGCGACCTTGGCGCCAAAGCGGCGGGCCACTTCGGCCGCATAGGCGGCAAAGTGCGGCACGATCTCGCGCGACAACCAGCCGCCCATGCTGTCATGCAGCGCTTGCGGCAAGTCCCAGTGATAGAGCGTGACATGGGGCTTGATACCGGCCTCTACCAAGGCGTCAATCAGCTGATCATAAAAAGCAAAGCCGGCTTCGTTCCACGCGCCTTCGCCCAAGGCCTGCACACGCGGCCAGGAGATAGAGAAGCGATAGGCCTCCAGGCCCAACCACTTCATGCGCGCAATGTCTTCGCGGAACAAGTGGTAATGGTCGCACGCCACATCGATGTTGGAGGCATCATTGATGCGCCCTGGCTCGCCGCAGAAAGTATCCCAAATCGATGGCCCCTTGCCGTCGAGCGCCGATGCACCTTCTATCTGAGCCGCACTGGTGGCTGAGCCCCATTGAAAGCCGGCAGGAAAGTGCGTCGCCAAGTTGGTGTCTGCGGGCTTGAAATTGTCGTTGGCTGTCATGGGTTCGGGTTTCAAATTAAGGCGGCGCTCTTTGCGATGGTGCGCGGCCATAATAATTAAAAAAAGACAACGTTGTCAACGAGAAATAGACAACGCTGTCGTTTACCCCTATTCGCACATACAAAAGCCCAGGGTGCCGATAACGACGGCATTCTGGCTCTGCACAAGGGGCTGTTGTTTTTTTCAACTAGGGGAAAACGACAACGCTGTCATATCGCCGTTGACAACGTTGTCTTTTGATTCGTATCATGGCCTCGCCTTGTCAAAGGGAAGCGCCCGAGGGCGACGACCGGAGCAAGTCCAGAGGAACTCATAGAAGCGACCCGCGTGGCAAACACCATGCGCTAAACGACACTGCATCCAAGGTCTCAAATGGCCGCGGTTGCACCCTCTCCATCAAACCGCAGTGGATGGAAATCCAGTTCACGGTACCCAGCGCAGAATCCATAGGAGACATATGAAAAGAGCTCAGTTCCAACACCGTCCGAGCACGATCGCCCAGCGGCGTGCCCTGAACGTGAAACCCGTGGCCAGCGCTTGCGCGGCCTTGTTGACTCTGTTTGCACCCGCCAGCCAGGCCCAGCAAGCAGCCACACCCACCCTCGCTGCCGATGCGCAGCAACTCGACACGGTGGTCGTCACCGGCATCCGCCGATCGCTCGAATCCGCCGTTTCGCTCAAGCGCGAAAACCACGGCGTGGTGGACGGCATCGTTGCGGAAGACATCGGCAAGTTCCCAGACACCAATCTGGCGGAATCGATGCAGCGCATCTCAGGCGTGTCGATCGAACGCGGTCAAAGCGGTGAAGGATCCCGCGTCACCGTGCGCGGTATCGGCGCCGACTTCAATATGGTGCTCTTGAACGGCCGTCAAATGCCCGGCGCCTTGCTCAATAGCGCCGAGGGCGGCAGCTCAGCCAACTCGTCGCGCGCCTTCGACTTCTCCAATCTCTCGTCCGACTCGGTCTCGGCGATCGAGGTGTTCAAGACCAGCCGCGCCGCCAAGCCGGCCGGCGGCATCGGCGCCACCATCAATATCAAGACCGCGCGTCCACTCGACAGCAAAGAACGCATCGCCAGCTTCTCCGTCAAGGCCAATCACGACGCTTCCAATGATCGCCTGCCCGAGATGTATCAAGGCAGCAGCATAACGCCTGATCTGTCCGGCATCTACAGCGACACCTTTGCCAACGGCACCATAGGCATTTCGATCAGCGGCAGCTTCTCGCGGCGCGATTCCGGCTCCAACAAGGCCTACACGCAAAACGGCTGGCACCCCTTCCTTGGCGACGAGAGCGGCTGGGGTGCGATTCCGAGAAAGGGCGAGCCCGGTTACGAGCAAATCACCAACCGTCCAGGCCCGAATACTTTGTACTCGACGCCGGTGGACCTGCGCTATGCGTTGACCGCCTTGGAGCGCGAGCGCACCAACGGCCAATTGGTGCTGCAATACGCGCCCAGCAAAGACCTCAAGTTCACGCTTGACTACACGATGGCCGACAACACGGTCAACAAGAAGAACGTACAGGTCGGCACGTGGTTCAATTTCCAAGGCGGCCCTTCGGCCTGGACTGACGGCCCGGTCGCTGGCCCGATTTCTTACTCGGCCTTGTTCCCGGCCAAGGATCATGACCTCGCCATCGACGGTGGTCAGTACGGCGAAAAGGCGAAGAACCGTTCCACCGGCTTCAACGCGGAATGGAAGATCAACGAGCAACTGAACGTGGAGCTCGATGCACACAGCTCCACCGCCAAGACGGGGGCCAACAGTCCTTACGGCACTTATTCTGTGATCGGCTCGGGCATGTTCAGCCAAGGCGATGCCATCGGCTATTACAACCAGGACATGCCCATCCTGAGCCTGCCCAACACGGTCTTTGACACCAACAAGATCCAGGTCGCCGGCACCCGTTTTGACAATGCCTTGAGCGATCAGAAGATCGATCAGGCCCAGTTCCGGGGCGCCTACAAGCTCAGCAGCGACGACAAGCTGAACTTCGGCATCTCCAGCACCAAGGTGAACAACCGCTCGGCCTCCGTCAACCACCAAAACGGCGACTGGGGCGGTGTCGGCAAGCAAGGCGATTACGCCGCCAGCTTGTTCAATACCGAAAGCCTGCCGAGCTATTTCGGCCAGGTCAAGGGCAGCGACGATCCGCGCCTGCTGCAGAAGTTCTACTCCTTTGATTTCAACGCCATGCGCGCCCGCGCGATTGAAATTGCGATGAAGTCGGGCACCTCCAGCCACCCCACACCGCTGACGCGCGAGGAAGCAGAGGCCTACTTCGCGGCCTATACCGACTTCACCAAGGGCGCCGACCTGCGCACGACGGAAAAGTCGACCAGCGGCTTCTTGCAATACGACCACAGCTTCGACACCGCCATTCCGATGAGCGTGTCGGTCGGCGTGCGGCGCGAATCGACCAAGGTCGAATCCAGCTCGCAAGTGCTGTCGCTGACGGGTGCCAGCTGGGGTTCTTTGAACGAGATCTCGGTGCAGTCCGGCGGAACGACCTTCGGTTCATCCAGCGGCAAATACAGCTACTGGCTCCCAAGCATCGATTGGGATGCCGACCTGACGGCCAATATGAAGCTGCGCGCCAGCTACGGCGAGACCATAGGCCGCCCCGGTTGGGCTGCGCTCGCAGGCGGCGTGACGGTGGGTGACACGGCCAACGCAGGCGGCGGCACCGGCTCCACCGGCAATGCCGCGCTGCTGCCACTGCTGTCCAAAAACTGGGACACCTCGCTTGAGTACTACTACAGCAAGTCCAGCTATGTGGCCGCAGGTCTGTTCCGCAAGAACATCACCAACTTCATCTCCAGCACCACGGTCAGGCAGCCGGTCGGCCAGGTTCACACGCCGATTGGGGGCAAATACTACCTTGCGGCAATAGCCAGCGGCTGCTCGGCCACCGATCCCAAGTGCCAGCGCAACTACATCTTCAACAACTTCAACGGCCAGCCGGGTGTGACCAAAACCGGCGTCAATGCGGCCGGCGAAATCCAGGGCACCATCGTGGGCCAGGCGACCGATCCCCTGTTGCAATTTGCGGTCACCACGCCGGCGAATGCCAAGGGCGATAACCTGAGTGGCGTTGAGCTGAACGCGCAGCATCTGTTCGGCAACTCCGGCTTCGGCGTCGCGGGCAACTACACCCGGGTGTCATCCGGACTGTCCTACGACAACCACAGCACGGCTGCACAGTCGGCCTTGGTCGGGGTGAGCAACTCCTACAACCTGGTGGGCTTTTATGAAGGCGGAGGCTTCTCGGTGCGCGGCGCTTACAACTGGCGCGGCGAGTTCCTGGCGGCAACGACCGATGGCGCCGGCAACAACCCTATCTACACCGAGCCCTATGGTCAGATGGACATGACGATCGCCTACCGGATGACGAAGAACCTGACCTTCCAGGCTGACTTCCTCAACCTGAACGACGGGGTTATCCGCCAGCACGGCCGCACCAAAGAGCAGCTAGTATCCGTGACTCAAACGGGCCGCCGCTATCTGGTGGGGGCACGCTACTCGTTCTAAACGGCAAGCACACCGAACCGGCATGGCCCTCAAAAGGCCATGTCGGTTCGGGTCCGTATAGAAGCAGTCCTACAGTGATCGCGAGACTTGATATGACGGAAGCGGTGCGGCGCATCGTAGTGTTGGGGGGCGGCTCGGCGGGTTGGCTGAGCGCAGCCTTGTTGGCCGCAGAACATGGTGGTTTGGAAGACGGCAAATTGCAGATCAGCCTGATCGAATCGCCCAACGCTCCCGCCATCGGGGTGGGTGAAGGCACATGGCCCTCGATGCGCGAGACGCTGCAGCGCATCGGTCTGCGCGAGCTTGACCTGCTGCGCGACTGCGACACTGCCTTCAAACAAGGTTCGCGTTTCGACGGCTGGGTCAATGGCGACGTGAGCGGCGAGGCCAGCGACAAGGCCAGCAACAAACAGTCCGACCGCTATTACCACCCCTTCTCGCTGCCGCAGGGCCATGGTGAGGTCGATCTCGTGGGCGCCTGGCTGCACGCCGGCACCGAGCAGGGCTTTGCGCAGGATTTTGCGTTTAGCGTGAGCCCTCAACCCCTGGTCTGCGATGCGAGCTTGGCCCCCAAGCAAGTGACAACGCCAGAATTCGGCGGCGCCCTCAACTACGGCTACCACTTCGATGCCGTCAAGCTGGGCGTCCTGCTGCGCAAGCACGCCACCGAGAAACTTGGCGTGAGGCATGTGGCCGACGAAGTCACCCAGGTGCTCACCCATGAAAACGGCGACCTCAAAGCCCTGCAGACCCGCAGCCACGGCGCGATCGAGGGTGATCTCTTCATCGACTGCTCGGGCCTGAAGGCCTTGCTGATTGGTCAGCACTACGGCATCGGGCTGCGCTCGCAACAGCATGTGCTGTTCAATGACAGCGCCTTGGCCCTGCAAGTGCCCTACTCCGATACACAGGGCCCGCTGGCCTCGGTCACGATCGCCACGGCCCATGCCGAAGGCTGGACCTGGGACATAGGCCTGCCCAGCCGGCGCGGCGTTGGCCTGGTCTACTCCAGCACCCATACCAGCCGCGAGGCAGCAGAACTGGCGCTGCGCCAGCATATTGCCCGCAGCGGCGGCCCGGCCGCGGCCGAGCTGCCCAGCCCGCGCCACATCCCCTTCGCGCCGGGCTACCGTGAACGCTTCTGGCATCACAACTGCGTGGCGGTGGGCCTGTCCTCAGGCTTTATCGAACCGCTGGAGGCCTCGGCACTCGCGCTGGTCGAGTTGTCGGCCGCGATGATCCGCGATGAGCTGCCCGCTACCCGCGCCGATATGGCCCTCGTGGCCAAACGCTTCAACGAGGCCTTCGACTACCGCTGGGCCCGCATCATCGACTTCCTCAAACTGCATTACGCCTTGAATCAGCGCAATGACGCCGACTACTGGCGCGAGCATCGCCAAGCGGCCTCCATGCCCGAACGCTTGGGCGAGCTGCTGCAGCTGTGGCGGCACCGGGCCCCTTTGCGCGGCGATCTGTTTCGCGTCGACGAAGTGTTTCCCGCCGCCAGCTATCAATATGTGCTTTACGGCATGGGCTTCAAACCGCAGCTGCCGCCCCCCCGCGCGAACCGCCTGGCACAGGCGCAAGCCTGCTTCCAGCAGGTGAGCAGCGCCAGCAAACGAATGCTGGGCGGCCTGCCGCGCCACCGCGATTTGATACGCCACATCCAGGCGCACGGCATGACCTAAGCACCAAGCCAAGCCCCCTATTCACCCCAACTGATACGCCATGCAAAACCCACAACTGCTCGACAACATCACGCACAAAGACCTGCGCATCATCACCCGCCGTGGTGCCGAATGGGGTGACGCAAGGATGTCCTGTATCGCCACACCGGACGAGTTTCGCCGCCTGCAGGTGCATTACCCCATCGTGTTTCAGAAGAACGATCAAGGCGCGATGCAGCCGCTGGCCCTGTTCGGCCTGCAAGAAGGTCAGAACCTTTTCCTCGGCCCCGAGGGCTGGACGGTGCCTTATGTGCCCCTGGCCATGCAGCGCGAGCCTTTCATGATTGGCGTCAACGAGGATGAGCTCCGGATGCTGGTCGATATGGCCAGCCCGCGCATCAGCCAGGGCGCCGAAGGCGAGGCGGTGTTCTTGCCGCTGGGCGGCACAAGCGAGTTTCTGGAACATGCCAACTCGGTGCTGAAGACCTTGCACGAAGGCTTGCAAGCGACGCCCGCCTTCATAGACGCCCTGCTCGCGCATGAGTTGCTGGAGCCCTTTGTCCTGGATGTAGAGCGGCCAGACGGCTCGCATGGCCGCTTGGTCGGCCTGTACACCATCCATGAAGAGCGCCTCGCGGCCCTGGACGAAAAGACGGTGGGCCTGCTGCACCAAGCGGACTATCTGATGCCCATCTATATGGCCGTGGCCTCGCTGTCCCATTTACACACGCTGATCCGCCTGCAACTCGCACGCGAAGCTTGAAGCCATGAGCCGACCCATGCTCGAGCGCAGCGACATCCGCGCCGACGCCTTGCCCGCCGATCTGCTGCAAAGCACCGAGCCGGTACTGCTGCGCGGCTTGGTGCGCCATTGGCCGATGGTTCAGGCTGCGCAGCAATCAGATCAGCAGTTCTGCGACTACCTGCGCGGCTTTGGCGCCGCCGGTGCAGCCACCAAGGTCGGGCTGTGGCGCGGCGCGCCGGCCATCGAAGGCCGATTCTTCTACAACACCGATTTCAGCGGCTTCAACTATCAGCGCGAGATTGCCGGCTTCGGCGCCCTGCTGGACGAGTTGCTGGCGCAGGCGAAAGTGGCGAATCCGCCCGCACTCTATCTGGGCTCCACCGAGCTTGACGGCTCCTTCCCCGGCCTGCGCCAAGCGAATGACTTGCCGCTGAATGTGGCCGAGCCCTTGGTCAGCCTGTGGCTGGGCAATCGGGTGCGCGTGGCCGCCCATTTCGACCTGCCCGACAACATCGCCTGCGTCGTCGCCGGGCGGCGTCGCTTCACACTGTTCCCGCCCGAACAGGTCGCCAATCTATACATCGGCCCCCTGGACCTGACCCCGGCCGGTCAAGCCATCAGCCTGGTCGATATTGCCAAGCCAGACTTCGAGCGCTTCCCGCGCTATGCGCAAGCGCTGGCGCAGGCACAGACGGTGGAACTGCTGCCTGGGGACGCGGTGTTCATCCCCAGCCTGTGGTGGCATGCGGTGGAGGCGCTGGAGCCTATCAGCGCGCTGGTGAACTTCTGGTGGCGGCAAAGCCCTGCCTTTATGGACTCGCCAATGAACACCTTGATGCTGGCCCTGATGACGCTGCGTGAGCTGCCGCCGGCCCAGCGCCAAGCCTGGGAGGCTTTGTTCGATCACTATGTTTTCCACGCGGACGCACAAACCGCCGCCCATATCCCGCCCCACGCTCAAGGCGTGCTGGCACCCATCACGCCGGACCGTGCGCGCCATCTGCGCTCGGTGCTGCTGAACCGACTGAATCGCTAGTTAGTGAGTGAGGCCCTGCCCATGAACCCCTCGACCCAAACATCAACACCAACACCTTACGCCTCCAAGCCCGTGCGCCGCATCGTCATTGCCGGCGGCGGGACCGCCGGCTGGATGGTGGCCGCCGGCCTGTCCAAAAGCTTGGGCCGCCTGTACGACATCCGCCTGATCGAGTCGGAAGAAATCGGCACCATAGGCGTCGGCGAAGCGACCATCCCGACCCTGCATTTCTTTCACGAGATCCTCGGCATCGATGAGCGCGAATTCATGGCCGCCACGCAGGCCACCTTCAAGCTGGGCATCAGTTTCGAGAACTGGCGCAATGTCGGCGAGCATTACTTCCACTCCTTCGGCACGACCGGCAAGCCACATTGGACGGCCGGCTTTCAGCATTTCTGGCTGGAGGGCCGCAAGCGTGGACTGGCCAGCGACTATGGTGACTATTGCCTGGAGTTGCGCGCGGCGATGGACAATCGTTTTGCCCATCTGCCCAACACCGGCCTGAACTACGCCTACCACCTCGACGCGACGCTCTATGCCCAGTATTTGCGCCGTTACTCCGAGGCCCTGGGCGTGCGGCGCATCGAGGGCAAGATCGTCAAGGTGCACAGCGACCTCAGCGGCGAGGCCAGCCATGGCGGCATCACCGGGCTGAGCTTGAATGACGGCTCGCTGATCGAAGGCGATCTGTTCATCGACTGCACCGGCATGCGCTCACTGCTGCTGGGCGAGACCCTCGGCGTGGCCTATCAAGATTGGTCGGAATGGTTGCACTGCGACAGCGCCGTGGCCGTGCAGACCGCCTCGGTCGGCGAGGCCGTGCCCTACACCCGCTCGATCGCCCACCCCTGGGGCTGGCAATGGCGGATTCCGCTGCAGCACCGGGTCGGCAACGGCCTGGTCTTCAGCAGCCGCCATCTCGACGACGAGGCGGCCAAGGTCGCACTGCTGGCCAATGTGCAGGGCGAGGTGATGCGCCAGCCGCGCGTCATCAAGTTCACGCCGGGCCAGCGCGAGCTGGTATGGAAGCGCAATTGCGTGGCCATCGGCCTGTCCAGCGGCTTTTTGGAGCCACTGGAGTCCACCAGCATTCACCTGATTCAACGCGGCTTGACGCGCTTGATTCAGATGTTCCCGGCCGATGGCATTTGCCAAAGCGATATTGACGAATACAACGACCAATCGCGCCGCGCCATCGAGACGATTCGAGACTTCATCATCCTGCATTACCACGTCAACAATCGCACCGATGCCAAACTCTGGCGTGATTGCCGCGAGATGGCGGTGCCTAACTTGTTGGCCCATCGCATCCAGCTCTTCAAGGACTCGGCACGGGTTTGCCTCGACTCCGACGAGCTGTTCCGCGATAACTCGTGGATTCAGGTGATGATGGGCCAGGGCATTGCGCCCAGCGCCCACCATCCGGTGACACGTCAGATGAATGACGCCGACCTGGGCGAATTTCTCGGCGAGATCCGCAAAGACGCCGCGCGCAGCCTCATCAAGCTGCCCAAGCATCAGGACTATGTCGGCCGGTTCTGCGGCGCGCCCAAGCCGGCAACAACCAGTCCGTCAGCAGCCCCCAAAGTCAACACCTCTTCCGGCCCTGCATTGCTGCTGAATCCCAAGCCCCATATTCAAACCATCCCGCTGAGCAACGGTCAAGAAGTCTTCGTCATCGATGACTTCGTGCAGGACCCGGATGGCTTGGTGCGCTTGGCGCAGTCGGTCTCGAATCAGTTCCACAGACCTGCCGGCCACCCCTACCCTGGCCCGCAGCTGGACTTACCCGCCGAGATGGCCGCGCAGCTTGACGACTACTTCCGCCACCATCTGCGCGCCCGGCTGCAGGCCGGCCCTCCTTTGGGCATGTATGGCCGCTTTTCGCGCGTCACCCAAGAAGCCAGCACGCTGGATGCCCGCCAGCGCACCTGCCACCGCGATGACTCTGGTTTGGAGCCCGGGCAGATGATGTGCGCGCTCGTCCACTATTTGTTCGGGGATGAGCGGCTGGGCGGCACCGTCTTGTTCCGCTCGCTGATGTCCGAGGCCGACACCCAAAGCTTTCTGGCCGACGCAAAAAGCCTGAGCGGCAGCGACTTCGGCAATAAATATGGCATACCGGCGGGCTATATGACGCAGAGCAACCGCTACTTCGAGGTGATTGGCCGCGTGCCGGCCAAATGGAACCGCGCGGTCTTTTACGACGGCAGCATCTTCCACTCCGGCGACATTCAGGCCGCCAGCGCAGCCTACCAGGCGGGCCTGGGGCGCTTGACCGTCAACGCTTTCTTCCAGAGCGCCAAGCTGGCGGCTTGAGGGCGCGCCCGCCGCCCTTGCCCATCCCCCTCGATTCAGACCTTCTTCGGCGCAAGGTGCGGATGTGCTGATGGGTGCAGGGCGCGGCTGGAGTCCCGCACCAGCAGTTGGTGCGGCAGCACCCGGTGTGAGCTTTGCGGCGTCGCCGCCTCGGCGTCATTGCCCTTGGCGGTGATCAGCATTTCCACCGCCACGCTGGCCATCTCGTGCGTCGGCTGGCGCACGGTGGTCAACGGCGGCCAGACTAGGCTGGCTGCGCTGGAATCATCGAAGCCGGCAATCGACAAATCGGCCGGCACGTTCAACCCCAAGCGCTGCGCCGCAGCCAGCACACCCAAAGCCATATCGTCATTGCTGGCAAAGACGGCCGTAGGTCGCACGCTGCGGCTCAGCAGCTTGTGCGCCCCTTCCACGCCGCTGGGGAAGGTGAAGTCGCCCTCCCACACCAGGCTCTCTTCAACCGTCAGATCATGGGCCTGCATGGCACGCACAAAGCCCCGGTAGCGCAGCTCCGAGGCCGCCTGATCGGGTGCGCCTCGGATGAAGCCAATGCGTTCATGGCCCAGGCTGATCAACAAGTTCGTGACCTCTTCGGCGGCGAGCTCGTCATCCATGCGCACGCTGAACTGATCGGCCGGCTCTTGTCCAGGCGAAAGCAGCACAAAAGGCGTTTCGTTGTCGCGCAGAGCCTGCAGAACCTTGGGGTTATCACACAGGGGCGGCGTCAAAATCATGCCGTCCGGGCGCAGCGCCGAGACCATGCGGTCAACCTGGTTGTAGATGTCCGGAGCGTCGTTGTGCAGAGACTCCACCACCAGGTGGTAGCCTGACTCTCGGCAGCGCAGCGTCGCTCCCTGCTGGACCCCGCCGACAAAGGCTGCACTGGGGTCGTAATAGAGCAGGCCGATCAAAAAGGAGCGCCCGCCGCCCATGCTGCGCGCGGCCAGCTTGGGCCGGTATTTCAGTTCGGCCACGACCTTGAGCACTTGCTCACGGGTCTTGTCCTGCACGCCGGCTTCCTTGTTGAGCACGCGGGAAACGGTCTTGATCGACACGCCGGCTTGTTCGGCCACATCAACAATCGTCGGGCTAGACCCTACTTTGCTTGCCACTGGTCGCGTCCTTGCTCAACATAGAAGCCCGCACTGTGCCACAGCAGCGCCAAAAAAAACGGCCGGGCACCTACAAAGGTGCTCGGCCGCTGTTGGTCTGCTTGTGCCTGCCATTTGCCTGCCATGTGCCTTCTGACACCGGCGAGCCCATGCGCTAGCAGATTACTTCTTCGCCTTCTTCACGGCAGCCTTGGCGGCTGGCTTGGCGGCTACAGCCTTGGCTGGAGCGGCTGCCACCTTGGCGGCCTTGCGGGCAGCGGCCTTCGGGTCAACAGCGGCCTTGAAACCGGCGCCGGGTGTGAACTTAGGCAGCTTGGCAGCGGCGATCTTGATCTTGTCGCCGGTGCTCGGGTTGACGCCGGTACGCGCTGCGCGGGCATGTTGCTTGAAGGAGCCAAAGCCGGGGATAGCCACGGCGCCGCCCTTTTTCACGGTGCTAACCACTGCTTCAAGCAGGGTCTCGAGGATACGGCCGGCTTCGGCCTTGGTCAGCTCATGCTTGGCAGCCAGGTGTGCAATCAGTTCGGTTTTGTTCATTCCAGAATCTCTTCTCACGGTGGAACCCGACGATCTCGGGCCTCGCCATTTTCACCCAAACCGCGCGATTGCCGATGGGCAGCCGCATGAAACAAGGCTCAAGACGGCAATCTTTGGCTCGGACGCATCTAGAAACCAGTTTTGCCGGCCCAAATGATGGAGTTTGACGGGAATCAAGTAAGCTGCAGGCGTGGACGGACTCACTCAACGGGACCGATGAAACTCGACGTCAACGCAGATCTGCAGCAAGAACAGGCCGCGACTCAAGCCGCCGATCTGGACCTGGCGCAACTAGGCAGGCCCATGGGCTTGGTGCTGGACGCTTTGATGACCTTGACCTGGGTGCTCGACGATCAATTCAAGATCCGCTTCGCATCGGCCGCGCTGCTGCGCTACGCCGGCCTGAGCTGGCCCGAGTTGCAGCGCCAGGGCTGGCAAGCCATCGTTCACCCTCATGATTGGCCGGGCTTCGAGCAGGCCTGCCGCGACTACCAGAGCAGCGCGCCTGCGCTGCCGCTGCCTCAGCCTTTGACGCGGGACTACCGGCTGCGAGCGGCCGACGCCAGCTATCGCTGGCATCTGCTGCAGGCCAATGCACTGGCGGCCGGGCCCGGCGAAAGCACAGTCTTGCTGCTGGGCACGCACAGCGATATCCATGAGCGCAAGCGCATCGAATCAGAACTGCAAGACGCCGATGATTTGTGGAAGTTGGCGCTGGAGAGCAATGGCGACGGCGTCTGGGATTGGTATGTGCAAAGCGGCGTCGAGTTGTACTCGCCCCGCTACCTGCAAATTTACGGTTATGCCGAGAACGATGTCAGGCCGACACCGGCGGAGTTCGATGCCCGCACCCACCCCGACGATCTGGCCCAAATGCAGCTTGACCGCGAAGCCCACTTTGCCGGCCTCACCAGCAGCTACAGCAACGAGCACCGGGTTCGCTGCAAGGAAGGCAACTGGAAATGGATACACAGCCGCGGCATGGTCATCAGCCGCGATGAGCAGGGCCGGCCACTGCGCATGGTGGGCACACATACCGACATCACACAGCGCAAAGCCGCCGAAGACTTGATCTGGCAGCAAGCCCACTTCGACCCGCTGACCGGCCTGCCCAATCGGCGCAGCCTGCGGGAGCAGTTGGAGCTGAGCTTGAGCGAGGCGCGCCAACAAGGCGCCGAGCTGGCCCTGCTGTTCATTGACCTCGACCACTTCAAAGAGGTCAATGACACGCTGGGCCACGATATGGGCGACCGCCTGCTGATTGAGGCGGGTGCCCGCATCCAGGCCTGCCTGCGCCGCGGCGACACCGTCGCGCGCATGGGTGGCGACGAGTTCACGGTGCTGCTGCGCGTCGAGCCGGCCGAGTTGCAGATCGAAGCCCGCGCGCGCGAAGTCGCTCTGCACATCATCGCCACGCTGTCCGCCGCCTTTCAGCTGTCGAGCGAGCGGGTCTTTGTTTCGGCCAGCATTGGCATCAGCCACTTCCCGCACGACGGCGAAGAAATCGAGAGCTTGTTCAAACATGCTGATCAAGCCTTGTACGCGGCCAAGGCAGCCGGGCGCAACCGCCTGGGCTACTTCACGCCGGAGCTGCAACAAGCCGCGCTACAGCGCATGCGCCTGAGCAACGACCTGCGCGAAGCGCTGGCCCGGCAGGAGCTGTTCATCGAATACCAGGCCATCGTCGACCTGCGCAATGGCGAGGTGCACAAGGCCGAGGCCCTGTTGCGTTGGCGGCACCCCAGCCAGGGCGTGATCGGCCCGGGCGTCTTTGTGCCCTTGGCAGAGACCAGTGGCTTGATACTCGAAATCGGAGCCTGGGTGTTTATGCAGGCCGCGCAGCAGGCCAAGCAATGGCGCAGTCGCTTTGACAGCGGCTTCCAGATCAGTGTGAATAAATCTCCGGTGCAGTTTCGCCAGCAAGCCGACAACATGCCGGTCAGTACGAACTGGAGCGACACCCTCCAGCAACTCGATCTGGCCGGCGACGCCTTGACGATAGAAATCACCGAGAGTTTGCTGCTGGAGGCCGATGACCAAGTAGAGGCCCAACTCGCCGCCCTGCATGCGGCCGGTTTTCAAGTCTCGCTGGATGACTTCGGCACTGGGTTTTCCTCGCTCGCCTATCTGCAAAAGTACGCGATCGACCTGCTCAAGATCGACCAACGCTTTGTGCGCAACCTGCGCCCCGCCGCCAAAGACCTGGCGCTTTGCACGGCCATCATCACCATGGCCCATGCACTGGGCATGAAGGTGGTGGCGGAGGGCGTCGAGACGCCCGAGCAAGCTGCGCTGCTGCTGGCAGCGGGCTGTGACTACGCTCAGGGCTATTTGTTTGGCCGGCCGATATTGGCGGCCGACTTTGAACGCCAATGGAGCAAGACCTGACCCCGGCGCAAGGGGGACTTTGCTTCCTGGCCTCCAAACGCAAAAGGCCAGCACTTACGTGCTGGCCTTTCTTGTTTGGTGCCCAGGAGAGGACTCGGTCACGTCCCTCGACCCCGGCGCCGCAAGCATGCGGACGCCATTCTCGTCCTCACGCAAGGCCCGCTGGGGCCTTGCTTCCTGCGCCCCAAACGCAAAAGGCCAGCACTTGCGTGCTGGCCTTTCTTGTTTGGTGCCCAGGAGAGGACTCGAACCTCCACGGAGTTACCCGCTAGTACCTGAAACTAGTGCGTCTACCAATTCCGCCACCTGGGCAAGGTGTCTTCCTAAGAAGAGGCCGGACTTTAGCATTGAAATTCAAGCATTTCGGCCGAAGCTGAAAATACTTTGAAAATTCAGCCCGCCACAGCGGGCAAGACCTGACCCTATTTCAGCAAGGTTTGCTGCATAAACATGATGGTGGAGTAGAACAAATAGTCCTGGTTCTCTTTGCGCGCAAAGCCATGGCCTTCGTTGTCGGCGCGCAAATACCAAACCGGCGTGCCTTGCTCACGCACCTTGGTCACAATCTGCTCAGCCTCGGTGTAGGGCACGCGCGGATCGTTCTTGCCCTGCACCACAAACAGCGGAGCCTTGATCTTGGCGCTATTGCTCAGCGGCGAGATCTTCTCCAAGTGAGCCTTCATGGCCGGATCGCGCTCGTCGCCATACTCGACCCGACGCAGATCACGCCGATAGCTTTCGGTGTTATTCAAGAAGGTGACAAAGTGCGAAATGCCCACCACGTCGAGCGCGCCGACGATGCGCTCGGGGTAGTTTGTGGCCACGGCCAGAGTCATATAGCCACCATAGCTGCCGCCCATCACCAGCACACGGGACGCATCCAGATTCGGCTGCGTGGCAATCCAGTCCAGCAACGCGCCAATGTCCTTGACCGAATCTTCGCGCTTGAAGCCATTGTCCAAATCGAGAAAAGTCTTGCCGAAACCAGCCGAGCCGCGCACATTGGGCTGGATGAAGGCGACGCCCAACTCTTGCAAATAGTAGTTGTTGCGGCCCAGGAAACCGACCGTGGACTGCCCTTCCGGCCCGCCATGGATGCTGATGACCACCGGCCGTTTGCCGGTGAATTTGGCCGGCGGCAGGCTCAGCAGGCCCGAAATCTCGCGGCCATCAAAGCTCTTCCAGCGCACCACTTGCTGATCGGTGAACTGCTGCGTGTCAATGCCGGCCGGCGCATAGGCCTGCGTCCAGCGCTGCACAGCACCCTTGGCGTCCAGCGTGAAGAGCTGGCTTGGCCCTTGGGCACCGTTGATGCTGAACGCCAGCTCACCGCGCTTGCGGTCGAATTCGGCGCTGCCTATGCTGCCGGCGGGCAGCTTCGGGGTCGGCAGCGGCTTGAAGCTGCGCGCGTCATAAAAGCGCAGCTCGTCGCGCCCATCGATATTGAACTGCAGCGCCAGGCGCTTGCCGTCCTCGGTCAGCGTGATGCCGCTGGCATCCCAGGGGATTTGGGTATCTATGCGCGAGAGCTTGGCGTCGGCAAAGGTATAACGCGCTGGCTCGACGAACTCGCCAAAACGGTTGGTCAGCAAAAGCAGCGACTTGTTGTCGTGCGAAAACTCGGCAGGCCGATGGCTGGCGCGCAGCTGCTCACCCGCTGCAGGCAAGATCTGGCGTTTCTCGCCGCTGGCAATATCGAGCAGCCAGATGCGCGACTCATTGGCCGAGATGTATTCGCTCAGCGCGATCTGCTTGTCGTCCCTTGACACAGCGCCGACGCCCCAGCCGCCACCCGGCAGTTCGGCCAACAGGCGTTTTTGCGCCGGCTTGAGCGGATCCATCAGCCACAGCTGCGTCAGCACCTGGGCGCGGCTGCCGCCTGCGGCCGTACGGTCCAGCGGCACCGAGGTGAACAGCATCTGGCTGCTGTGATGCAACCAGCCGCTCATCGCATGCCGCTGGTTGGGGTCGGTAAGCAGCAGCGGCTCTTTGCTGGCTGCGTCCAAGCGATAGAGCTGGGCCACCTCGTTGCCGCCGCTGGCGCGGGCAAACACGATGTAGCGTCCGCTGCGCGGCTCATAACTGGCGTTGCTGACGGGGTCGGCGGCGTCGGTCAGCTGCTCCGGCTCGGCCATGGGCTTGCTGACCCGGTAGAGCTGGGCCGTATTGGCGCCGGCCTTGCGGTGCGTCACCAGCATCTCACGCTGACTCGGGTGCCAGGCCACAAAACCATGACCACGGAAGTCGTTATAGCGGCCCACCGCATCGGCCAGGCTCTGCGGCACCGGCGGAATACCCTGCACCAACAAATTGGCGTTAGGCGCCAGCACGGCCGCAGCCGGCTCAGACGCGGCGGCCGCAGGCGCTGGCATGGGCGTATGGGCCAGTACGGCGCCTGAGGCCATCAAGAAGGCAATGGCCGATGCGCCGAGGCGCGGCCGGAACAAATCAAACAAGGGCTTCATGCGAGACACACTCCTGGGAATCAAGCTCGGCATTTTGACTGGAAACACCGCCCGCTGCTTTCACCCTCGCTTGAGGCCCTGGGCATGGCTCTTGCGTGCGGCTTGCCACCGCAATCACCTCTGAACAGGAGCATCCATGAAGCTGATAGCCGATCAAAAGCGCGCCAAGAGCGCAACCTTGGCCCTCAAAGCATTGTTGCTGGTCGCCTTGGTGTGGGGCTTGATTTACCCCGCCTTGCTGTGGGGCGTTGGAAGCTTGGTGCAACTCTGAGCAGATTCGCCAGTGGGCCGCTGCACAGCGCTGCGCGGCTTCACTTCGCTTGGCCCAGCGAGGCCTGCACTCATTTTTGACCCCCACGACTCGCCTTGGTGCAAGGCAAACCCGCACACGCACCAAGAACAGGCAGCCCTTGCAGCTAGCTGGCAAGAACAGGCAAAAAAAAGCCCCAGGCACGAGGCCCGGGGCATAAATCCATCCAGGGGCGATGGAGGAGACAACTGAAGATATCTAGGTGTAGCAGCTTCCGTGCCAGCTTTCTAAAACAGCACGTTTTTTTAGCCTGCGACGCGAGCTGATCAGGCCTGCAGCCCAAAGGGATCGTCGACCGAATGCGCCGGCTGGCTGAACCAGCGCGGCCCGTCCTCGCTCATATAGACATGGTCCTCATGCCGGATGCCGAACTCACCGGGGACGCAAATCATCGGCTCGTTGCTGAAGCACATGCCGGGGGCCAGCGGTGTTTCATCGTTTTCAACCAGATAAGGCCATTCGTGGATGTCCAGGCCGCAGCCATGGCCGGTGCGGTGCGGCAGGCCCGGCAATTGATAGCCTGGGCCCAAGCCAGCGGCAGCGATGACGCTGCGCGCGGCACGGTCCAACTCGCGGCAAGGCGTGCCCAACTGCGCAGCCGCAAAGGCGGCCGCCTGCGCGGCTTTCTCCAGATTCCAGATCTGCCGCTGGCGCGTGCTGGGCTCGCCAAACACATAACTGCGGGTGATGTCCGACATATAGCCATGGACCAGACAGCCGGTGTCGATCAAGACCATATCGCCGTCCTGCAAGACTTGCGCCTCCTTGACCCCATGCGGGAAGGAGCTGGCCACGCCAAACAGCACGATGCAAAAGTAGGAGCCGCTGGCACCCACCTTGCGATGGGCCGCCGCAATAAAGGCCTCGACCTCGGTGGTCGTGATGCCCGGTCTGAGCATGCTGGCCGTGGCGCGGTGCACGGCCATGGTCATGTCATGCGCACGCTGCATCAGGGCGATTTCGGCCGCTGACTTGTGCATGCGGCAGGCGGCGGTGACCGGCTTGGCATTGACCCAGGCAAGCCCCTCGCGCTGCAGACCGTCAAGGACGAAGAGCGGCGTGTCCTCGCTGACGGCCAAGCGCGCCGAACTGGCCACGCCCGCTTGCGCCAGCACTCGCCGGCACAAGGCGTAAGGGCTTTCATGCTCCTGCCAGACATGCAAGTCGCCCGGCAGCTGCATGTATTCCCGCAGAGTGCCCTCTTCAAAAGCCGGCGCCACGTATTGCGGCTCACCCTCGGCCGGGATGATCAAACCCACCAGGCGTTCGCTGGGGTACCAGACGGTGCCGCTGAAGTAACGCATATTCGTGCCGGCATGCGCGTAGAGCGCGCCGAGACCCCGTTCGCGCAAAAGCGCCTGCACGCTAGCGACCCGCGTGCGGTACTCGGCCACACCAATCGGCTCGGCGCCGGCCATCATTGAGCTCAGCCCCGCCAAGGCCTGCTCGGCGGTCTGCCCGCCCACCCCTATCGTCATTGTTTAGTCCTTTAGATATATTTACATAATATCCCAACCAGCAAGGTCGTCATCAGCTACTGATCGCGTACAAAGCGAGCCAGAGGCAGCGTTGCCGCGCGGAGAACATTGATGCTTGAACTGGTTTTGGGGCTGTTTATATTTTTGGGCGTGCACTCGGTGCGCATTGTTGCCAATGACTGGCGCAGTGCGCAAGTGCGCCGGCGCGGCGCCGCAGCCTGGAAGCTGGGCTACACGGCGCTGTCTTTGCTGGGTTTTGGTTTGATCCTCTGGGGCTATGGCCTGGCTCGTCAAAATCCTCAAATCCTCTGGGCCACGCCCAAAGGCATGAACCACCTCGCCGCGCTGCTGACCCTGATCGCGTTTGTGATGCTGGCCGCCGCCTATATACCGCGCAATGCCATCAAAGCCCGGCTGCATCACCCCATGGTTTTGGGCGTCAAGCTCTGGGCCTTCGGGCATTTGCTGGCCAACAACAGCTTGGCCGATCTGCTGCTGTTCGGCAGCTTTTTGGTGTGGGCCGTGCTGAGCTTTCGCGCTGCTCGCCAGCGTGATCGCTTGAACCCACCCGCTGTGCTGACGGCCAAGGCCAGCGGCACCGCGCTGACGCTCTTGATCGGCGCTTTGGTCTGGGCCGGTTTTGCCTTCTGGGGGCATGCGGCGCTGATTGGAGTGAGCCCGCTCTAAGGCGCGTGTGCAGGCGTACGCTGACGCACAGTCAGCACACGCCGCTGGCTCTAGGCTCCAAAGCACGGTCGCTCGCTCCGAGCCGCCACGAGGAGTTCCCTATGAGCAAGAAGCAACAATGCCTGAGCGGCCTGCTGGTGATGAGCCTGCTGCTGAGTGGCGGGGTGCAGGCGCAGCCGCACGACAAGAGCGACAAGAGCGAACGCGGCGCTCGCGACGATCGGGAAGACCAACATCAGCAGCAGCCACCGCGGCGCGATGACAAGCGCAGAGATGAGCCTCGGGAGCAGCGCCGAGACCCCCGCTATGAGCAGCGCAGCGACGGTCGCTACGACAGCCGCCAGGGCGGCCGCTACGAAGGACGCGGCGCCGGCCCGGATTTCAACTACTACCGCGGGCAGCGCCTGCCTTCGCAATATCGGCAACACCCCTATGTGGTGCAAGATTGGCGCGCTCACCAGCTCTATGCGCCGCCACGCGGCTACCACTGGGTGCAATCGGGGGATGACTATCTGCTGGTGGCGATTGCGACCGGCGTGATCCTGCAACTGATGCTGAGCCACTGAGCTTCCGGGCTGCCAGGCTGGAGAAATCATCAAACCTCGACCTGGTCAACTGGCTGCCCGACTAACAAGCGGCTAGGCTTATGCGCAGGCGGCGCTTGCATTGGCGTCAGCAGCAGGGACTGCTTGCAAACCTTGCAAGCCTCGGTCAAGACTTCGCAGCCAATGCCGCGGTAGCCGACAAAACCAGATCGCTGGTCGAACATCGGTTCACCGCTGACCCGGTATCGGTGCTCGACGCCGTCAGCGCCGGTGCGGCTGAAGCTGAAGTCCAAGAAGGGCCGACGGGCCGCAATGGCCGCTTGCACCTGGGCTCGCTCGACTTCGTTCCAGCCGCTGACACTGCCCTTGTTTGCGTGCCCTAGAAATGCGCCCAGACCCAGGCCCAATAGCTCTTGCACCGGGCCGGACACGGTGGTGAAGTCGCCGCTCTCGTTTTGTTCCCAGTACCAATCGGCGGCCAACTCGGTCAAGCGCCGAAAGCGGCTTTCGCTCTCGCGCAGCTCGGCGGTTCGCTCAGCCACCGTGCGCTCCAAGAGCTGGTTGAAGCTGGCCAGCTTTTTGTACAAGAGCCGCACTTCCAGCATATTGTGAATGCGCGTCTTGACCTCCAGCAGGTCGAACGGCTTGCTGATGAAGTCCTTGGCCCCTGCTTGCAAGGCGCGCAGCTTGTGGGCCGGTTGAGCCGTCAACACGATCACCGGCAAGTAACCGTCGGCGTGCAGCGGCTGCAGCGCCGCCATCACTTCGAAGCCGTCCATGCCTGGCATCTGCAAGTCGAGCAAGATCAGATCGAAATCATGCGTCTGGTGCAAGGCGCAGACTTCGGTGGGCTGCATGGTCGACCAGACTTGCGTGTAGCCGGCACCGTGCAGCAGCCGCTCGAACAACTGCAGATTGGCATCCAGATCATCGACGACCAAGATGCGCGCTTGAAGAATACTGGCTTCATCACTCATCATGTGCTCTCTTTCTCAAACGCCGGTCTTGCAGCGCCGCTCAACTGGCGTTCCTGCAAGGCCAGCGCCAGCGTGGCGACAAATTCGTCGACCCGAATCGGTTTGGTCAGGTAGCGGAAAAACCCCGCCTCCAGGCCCTTGGCAATGTCGCGCGGCATCGCGTTGGCGCTTAGCGCAATCACCGGAATAGCGCTCGTCAAAGGATTGCCGCGCAGCACCTGCAAGACTTGGAAGCCATTGATGCCGGGCAAATTGATGTCCATCAGAATCACGTCGGGCAGGGCCATCAGCGCCAGCTCCAAGCCTTGGCGCCCATCGCGCGCCTTCAGCAGGCGCAGATCGGCTCGCCTTGCCAACAGCTTTTCAATCAAGAGCATATTGGCCGGGTTGTCCTCCACATAAAGCAAGGTGGCCACTCCCGCCGGCACTTGCTCAGGCTTGACCGGCGGGCTAAGCGAATGATCAGCGAGGGCCGCCTCAGCATCCCACTGCGGGGCAAGCGCTTGTTGCAACTCGATCCAGAACACGCTGCCAATGCCCGGCTGGCTGCGCACGCCGATCTCGCCGCCCATCAACTCCATCAAGCGCTTGCTGACGACCAAGCCGATGCCGGTACCTTCGGTCGCACCGCCCTCTTGGCCGAGGCGGTTGAAGGGCTGAAACAGTTGTTCGATCGCCGCCGCGCTCAAGCCTTCGCCATCGTCCTCGACGCTCAGGCGCAGACGCGCCTCAGCGCCTGCGTTGCCCGCAGCGGCTGTGCATATGACCCGCACCTCACCGCCGCTGCGGTTGTACTTGATCGCGTTGGAGAGCAGATTGATCAGCACCTGTTTGACCCGGGTGCGGTCGGCGGTGATGAAGGCCGGGCCCTCGGGTGCGGTGAAGTTCATCCTGATGCCGGCGCGCTGGGCCTGCGCTTCCATCATCGCCTGGCAATCCAGCAAGACCTCGGCCAGCGACATCGGCTCGGGCGACAGCGACAGCTTGCCCGACTCGATCAAGGCCAGGTCAAGAATCTCATTGATCAGCTCCAGCAGATACCAGCCGGCCTGCAGGATCTGATCGATGCTGGCCTGCTGGCTGGGCACGGGCAGCGGCTCGCCCGTCTCCATCAGCTGAGCAAAGCCCAGAATTGCATTCAGCGGCGAGCGCAGTTCGTGGCTCATGCTGGAGAGGAAATCGGACTTGGCTTGATTGGCTTTTTCCGCCACCACTTTGGCGCTGCCCAGCGCCACATTGACATCCTGCAGCACCAGATCAAGCGCTTTGCGCTCGGTGATATCGCGCGCGGCAGCAAACACGCCTTGCAGATTACGGTCGCGGTCGTAAAAAGTCGTGGCGTTATAGGACACAACGGTTTGTTTGCCGTCGCGCGCCAGCGCGGTCAGCTCGTAATTGGTGACCTTGTTCTCGGCCAGCACCCGCTTGATGCCGGCCTCGGCACGCAGCGGATCGGTGAAATAATTCTTGAACGGCGCCCCAATCAGCTCATCGCGAGTGCAGCCGGTCAGCGCCTCCATCTGCTTGTTGACGTCGGAGATGATGCCGGCCGGGTCGGTGGTCATGATCGCGTCGATATTCGCTTCGATCAGCGAGCGGGTGTAAAAGTGCTGGTCACGCAGGCGCTGGTCGAGCTTTTTGCGTTCCTCCTCGATCTGCTTGCGCGCCGTGTTGTCGGTGCCGATCAGCAAATAGCCGATGATGGCGCCGGCCGCGTCGCGCAGCGCCGTCACCGACACCACCGCCGGGAAGCGGCTGCCGTCCTTGCGGATGTAGGTCAGCTCATAGATGTCTTCGATGCCGCGCGAGGCCTTGAACACCAGCGCCTCAAAACCCGGCGTGATGGTGGTGCCAAGCTCCACGCTGAGCGCTTGGGCACGCGCAATCACTTCCAGCGGATCGGAGATATCGGCCGGGGTGATTTTGTTCATCACATCGGCGGCGGCAAAGCCCAGCATGCGCTCGGCGCCGACATTGAAAAGCTGGATCACGCCTTTCTCATCGGTCGCGATGCTGGAGAAATTGGCGCTGTTGAGAATGGCGTTTTGCAGCGCGCCGGTTTTGAGCAGGGCGGCTTGGCGGCGCTGCTCGGCGCTCAGTGCGGAGCCAATGCTGACACCGGCGTCGCCATCATCTTCGGCATCGGCAAAATCCTGCACCGCTGGCGCAAGGGGTAAAACAGCATCCAACATGGGGCGATCCTCGAACAGCGTACACAAACCCCGAACACAGGGCAACGCTCATCGGGCCGACCTAGCCAGCGGTCGAACGAACAAGGCGAGGAAGGAAAACAAGCGCCCAAGCTCTTAGGAACTTGGGCGCTTGAATAGTCGCCTACAAGGCGTCTGCCGTCTGTACGCTGACGCACATTGACAAGCAATCGCCAAACTAACTCTTTAGTTAGCTGGTGTGAACCAGTCGTCGGTGGCGGAACGTTCCCAGGCACCGATTTGCGCCTCGGCCTCGTCCTTGGCGACGCCGTAGCGTTCCTGAATTTTGCCGGCCAGAATTTCGCGGCGGCCAGCGACAACATCAAAGTCGTCCTTGCTCAGCTTGCCCCATTGCTCGGTGGCGCGGCCGGTGAGCTGTTTCCAATTGCCTTCGATGCGGTCCCAATTCATAGCTAACTCCTGAAATGTGGTGATTGAATGAGGTTCAAGGACGAACGGTGATTTCGTTCTTGACGGCCTTCACGCCATTGACCTTCCAGGTCAGGCTTTGAGCCGTATCCTTTTCTTTCTGGTTCTTGGCGAAGCCCGACAGCATCACGGTTCCCTTCATCGTTTCCACGCTGATGGCGGCGGCGTCGACTTCCGTGTTCTCGACGAAGCGGGCCTTGACGGCGGTCGTGATGGCGCTGTCATCGATATAGGCGCCGACCGGCTCTTGGCCGCGCGTGACGGCGCAACCTGTGGCGGACAGCAGAGCGACAGCGGCGATCACGCCAGCCAAGATATTGCGTGCATTGAATGTGTTCATGGTCAGTCTCCGTTGGGGTTAAAAAAATACGCAGGCTGTGGCCTTAGGCCACCAACCAGTCTTTCAATTCGTCGGCATGTTCTTGCTCATCGCTGAGGATGCTTTCAAGCATGCGGCGGGTGGTGCTGTCCTTGTCGCCTATCAGGCGGATCAGCTGGCTGTAGCATTCGATCGCGACCCGCTCGGCGATCAAGTTGGCGCGGATCATGTCCTTCAGATCGCTGGACTCGTCGTAGGCCGCATGGCTGCGCTCGGTCAAGGAAGCGGGCGAGAAGTCCGGTTCGCCGCCAAGCTGCACGATGCGCTGTGCCAGCAAGTCGGCATGCGCCGCCTCCTCATTGGCGTGAACCATGAACTCCTCGGCAATCTTGGGCGAGGCCAAGCCTTGCGCCGTGAAGTGGTGGCGCTTGTAGCGCAAGACGCAGACCAGTTCGGTGGCCAAGGAGTCATTCAGCAGCTTGATGATGTCGGTCGCCCAAGGCCCGTAACCGGGCGTCACGGCGCCTTGATCGAGGCTGTTCTTGGCGGCCTCGACGGCCGCCATATCCAGTTGCATGGCCGGCTGCAGTTGTGGCTGCTGCGGTGCTCGGTCGTGGTCTTTGTGGTGTGTCATGGCGCGGTCCTGTTTGGGCTTGCTGGCTGGCTTGATCTGCTGGGCCGGGGCTGGCCCCAAGCGATAAGCCCACTTTAAAAAAACGGGCTCGGACTCACCATCAGAGCGCAACGCCCGCCGCTGTAGGAGAAGGCCGCGCGGGGCTGTGGGCTGCTGCCGGCACAAGAGGCACGACAAAGTTGCTCGGCACCGCGTTGGCCGGCAGGTCGGACCAGGCCAGGCTTTCACCCGGCAGCAAGACCTGAGCCCCAAGGGAAGAGGCCTTGGCCAGGGCTTGAGCGAAGTTGCAGCGCAGCAGCACAAAATGCATCACCCGCCCGTCCCGCCTGAGCGTCAACTCCACGCGCGGCCAGTGACCGGGCAGGCAGGGCTGGAAGGACAGTTGGCTCGCCTCCAAGCGCAGGCCACAGATCGACTCGATGGCGGCGCGGTGCAGCCAGGCCGCCGCCCCGGTGTACCAGCTCCAGCCCCCGCGCCCCACATAGGGCGGCTGGCTGTAAACATCTCCGGCCAGCACATAGGGCTCGGCGCCGTAGACCGGGCCACGCTGCGGGTGAGCGGCCCGGTGCGCCGGGCTCAGGTAGCTGAAGTAGCGGTAGACGGCGTCCCCTGCAGCTTCACCCTCAGGCCCATCTGCGCGCTCGGCAGCACCCTGCCCCAGCTGCGCCCTGGCCATCAAGGCCCAGACGCCGGCATGCGAGTACTGGCCGCCGTTCTCGCGCACACCCGGCGGATAAGCCTGGATATAGCCGGCACTCGGCACAGCCTTGGCCAGTGGTGGGTCGAGCAAGCGCAAGAGGCCTGCGTCTGCGTCGATCAAATGGCTTTGCGCGGCCGCCATGGCCATGCGCTGCAAGGCCGGCGGCGCCGCGCCCGACAGCACACTCCAAGCCTGCGCGATCAAGTCGATGCGGGCTTCGGCGTTCTGGCTGCTGCCCAGCGGCTCGCCGTTATCGAAGAAGGCGCGCTTGAACCATTGCCCGTCCCAAGCCGGCCCGATCAGCGCCGAGCGCCAGCCAGCAGCGGCCGACTCCCAGGTAGCAGCACGAAAGCTCTCGCCGCGCGCCCGCGCCAGCGGCGCAAAGTCAGTCACCACGCGGCACAAGAACCAGCCCAGCCAGACCGATTCACCGCGCCCCTCAGCGCCCACGCGGTTCATGCCGTCGTTCCAGTCGCCGCTGCCCATCAAGGGCAGGCCATGGACGCCGACGCGCAGGCTGCGGTCCAGCGTGCGCGCCGCGTGCTCGTAGACCGAGGCAGCCTCTGCGCTCTGCGTCGGCGTGTAGTACGCATCCTCGGCGCCGGCAGGGATCTGCGCACCATCAAGGAAGTGCACGCCTTCGTCCAAGAGCCCGGCGTCGCCGGTGCAACGCAGGTAATGCGCGCAGGCCAAGGGCAGCCACAGCAAATCATCGGAGAAATGCGTACGCACCCCTGCGCCCAAGGGGCTGTGCCACCAATGCTGCACATCGCCCTCGACAAACTGGCGCGACGCACACAAGACGATTTGCTGGCGCAGCAACTGCGGAGCGGCCCAGGCCAATGCCATCGCATCTTGCAGCTGATCGCGAAAGCCGGTGGCGCCCCCGGCCTGGTAGAAGCCCGCCTTGGCCCACAGCCGGCAGGCCACGGTCTGGTAAAGCAGCCAGCGGTTGACCAAGGCATCGAACAAGGGGTCAGGTGTTGCCAGCTCGGTGGTTCCCAGCAGCGCATCCCAGCTCGCCTGCGTGGCGCCGAGGCGCTGCGCGGCGGGCACGCCGGCGGCCTGCTCGGCCAGCGCCAAGGCCGCGGCGGGGCTGGCGCCATAGCCGAGCAGGAACACGCGCTGCGCGCTGGCACCCGGCGCCAGTTGCAACTCGGTCGCCAGTGCGGCGCAGGGGTCCAGGCCAGCACCATCGCGCTTGCCCAAAAAGTCGGGCATCACCAGGCGGCCGCGCGCATCGAAGAACTCGCGCCGATCGCAGGTCCAGTCCACGCTCTCGGCCGCAGGCCCATGTTTGCCGGCAGGCTCGGTGGGCGCCGCCAGTGCAAAGAAGGCCGTGCCCTCGCCAAAGCCCTGCCCCTGCTCGCGTTGCGTCGCCAGCAAGGTGTTCAAGCGCCGGTCGCTGGCGCGGGTCGGTTTGGCCAGGGTTTGCAGCGTGCTGCGCTCGGCGCGGCCGGCACCCATCTGCCACTCCACCATGCCCAGCACCCGCAAGGTCAAGCTGCGGCTGCCATGGTTGACGAAGGACAGCTCGATTTGCTTGACCGAGGTCGCCGCATCGACACACCAGGTCGCCGTAACGCCCAGGTCGCCCCTTCGGTGTTTGATCACGCTATAGCCCTGACCGTGCCGCACCTCGTAGCCAAGCTCGGCCTCGCCCCAAGCGCCAGGCGCCACGCTCCAGACCGCCAGCGTCGCCATATCCTGCAGCAAGAACCATTCACCCGGCGGGTCGGCCACGGCATCATTGGCCCATGGGGTGAGTTGATTCATGCGGCTGTTCAAGGCCCAGCTGTAGCCGCCACCCGACTCGGACAGCTGCGCGCCAAAGTCGCGGTTGGCCAGCACATTGATCCAAGGTCGCTGCGGCTTGCGCTGTGCGTCGACCTCGAAGCTGAACTCGCCCAGCTCGGGTGTGGCGGCGCCGCCAAATTTGCCTTGGAATTGCTGCGCAGAGGTCTGCACATGGGGCCCGAGCTCGGGGCCTACGACCGTGCTTGAAGCCTCCAGGCGTGCATCCAAGGCCTGCTCATGCTGGCCCAGCCAGTCCGCAATATGGTGCGGCAGCGGCCGCCCGTCAGCATGCAGGCGCAGGCAGGCCAGCGTGCGCAGGCTGCTCAGCTCGGAGGGCGAGAGCTCCTCCGCGCGCAGCACGTGCAGGCCGCTCAGGTCTTGCCCGCTTGCGGCGCCGGCCTGGTTTTCGGCCAAGTGGCGCTCGCGCAGGGCCAGCAGTTCGCGCTGCAAGGTCATCAGATAAGAGGCCGGCTCGCCGTTGATGATCACCAGATCACAGGCCACCCCGCCCCAAGACCACAGGCGCAGCGCCTTGGCCAAGGTGCGCAGCAGCCCCAGGCCCTGCAGCACCCCTGCCGACACCAGGATCAAGGGCTTGTCGCCCGAGATACCGAAGCGCCACAACACGCGTCGATCACAGACCGCCGTGGCCTCCAACAGTGCGGGGTCCCCATCGTCCGGCGTGGCGGCTTGCGGCCGCGCCAAGCTCAGCAGCAGCGCGGTCGTGACCGACTGCAGCGCGGCCAAGTTCTCGGCACTCAGGCCCAGCGTGCGCAAACGGATGCAAGTCAAGGTGGCCGACATCAGCGTGGCCCGCTGCACATGGCTGGGTTGGCGGTATTTGTCGATGATGGCGTCCAGCTTGGCGCGGCTGTCGCAAGCGGCAGTGGCAAAGGTCAGCACCACCTTGGCCTGCGGCGCGATGTGTATACGCGCGGCCAGGGCGCAGACCGGGTCCAGACCGGTGTCCTGTTCGGCCGGCATGCCCGGCTCAGCGCTGTCATCGGCGTCAAGGGGGGTCTCAAAATCAGCCAAGGGCCGGCCAGCTTGCCGATTGCGGCCCAGCCATTGGTGGCGGTCGGTCTGGCAGCGCAGGCCGAGCAGATGCGGCCCGCCGTCGGCCAGAAAATGCGCCGCCAACACACCCTGCTCGGTGTCCAGGCGTGGCTTGCGCTCAAACAGCAGCGCCTGATCCTCGGCCTGCCATTCGGCGCGCAAGAAGAGCTTGGAGAAGGCCGGATGCGCCTCGTCAGCGCGCGGCTCGGCCAGGGTCGGCTCGAAGGCCGAGATCAGCTCGAAGTTCAGCGTTCGCTCGCTCAGATTGCGCAGCTCGACCTGGCGAAACTCGATATCGTCTTCAGGGCTGACCCAGACGGTCAGCTTGGCCTGCAGCTGCGGCCATGTCGCCTCGAAGCAGACGGTATCGGCATGAAAAGTACTGCGGTACTGAGCGGCCGGATCGGGCGCCGGATGCTGGGTGAGCGACACCAAGCCGGGCCCGGCAGAGGGCGTCAAACCACGCAGATAGAAGAAGCTGCCCAGCGCGTCACGCAAGGCATCGTCGCGCCAGCGGCTGATGCCGACCCGCCCCCAACGGCTCCAGCCCGCACCATTGGCGCGCAGCGAGACGCTGTAGCGCCCGTTCGACAGCAGATGGGTCGGGGCCACGGCGGTCTCGCCCGGCAACACTTCGCGCAGCAAGCTGGGCGCGCGCAACTCCCGCGTGGGCTGCACCCAACCTTGCGGAGGCTCGAACAAGACCGGCACCTCGCGCGGCGCACGCTCATGCAGCAGCGAGGCGACCGCCTCAATCTGCGCCGGCGCCATGCCCCAGCGCTGCGCCACGCCGCCCAGCAAGACATTGGCCAGCGCAACCACACTCATGCCCTGGTGGTGAGCCATAAAGGTGCTGACCGGGGTGAAGCGGGCCTTGCCGGCCTGGCGGGCGGGTGAATAGTCAAGCGCCTCGATAAATCCATAACGCCCTCGCACAGCGGGGCTCAGCCCCTCCAGCACGGCAAAATTTCGGCAGGCCGCCTGCGGCGCGATCTGCGCGGCCAGCGCGGTGGCGTAAGGTGCAATCACCAGCTCATCGCTCGGCGTGCGGCGCAGCGCCAGCCTGGGCACACCTTGGGGCGCGTACTGATAGGCCAGCGTGTAATCGCGCCCGGCAATCGCTGATTCTGAAATTCCCCAAGGCGTCTGGTTCTGCGCGGCAAAGCGCACCTGTTCTTGCAGCGCGGCCAGGCAGGCTTCACGCAAGACGCTGCCATGCGGCTCGTCCAGCACCAGGCTGGGCATCAAATACTCGAACATCGAACCCGACCAGGAACGCAGGCCCGCCACCTTCTCGACCGCAAAAAACGGCCGCCCGAGTGCGCACCAGTGGCGCACCGGCACATCGCCCTTGGCCACGGCAAACAGGCTGGTCAAGCGCGACTCCGAGGCGAGCAAATCGTAAAAGCCCGAGTCCAGCTGCTGCTCGGCGACGCGGTAGCCAATATGGAAAAGATGGCGCTTGGGGTGGTAGAGGAACTTGAAATCCGCCTCCATCGCCAAGCGCTCGAAGGCGCCGGCCAGCGCCAGCAAGCGGCCGATAGCCGCCGGCTGCTCGGCGGCCACCAAGTCCAGCGCAGCCGAGCGCCGCGTGGCTCGCAGATCGGCCAGGCACCAGCGCAATTGCTCGCGCACAGGTGCACCTGCGCCGCAGCGGCTGGTCAATAAAGGGGCGAGCCGTTCTTGTGCGATGCGCTGCGCACGCGCGCCCGCCTCGGTGTCAAAGGGCGCTTGCGCCAGCTTGCGGCAGGCCTGTGCCGCGGCCAGCAAATGGCCACACAGATTGCCGCTGTCCACGGTGGACACATAACGCGGCAACAACGCAGCACCGCGTTCGGTGTCATACCAATTCAAGAAGTGACCTCGGTGGCGCTCCAGCGCGGCAAGGCTGGCCAGCGTCGCTTCGAGCCGACTCAAGAGCTCCTGCGTGCCTATCCAGCCGAACTCGCGTGCGCAAGGGACAGCCAACAGGTACAGGCCGATATTGGTCGGCGAGGTGCGATGCGCCAGCATGTCTTGCGGGTCGGTCTGAAAATTGTCGGGCGGCAAATAGCGGTCGCCGGGGCCTATGCAGCGCTCAAAAAAGCGCCAGGTATCTCGCGCCACGCCATGCAGATAGATCTGCTCGGCGGCCAGCAGCACGGGCTGCTCACAGGCCAGATTCGGGCGGCTCACCCACCAACTCAGCAGCGGCGCCGTCAGCCAGGCGCCGCAGAGCAAGGCCGCCAACAGGGGATGCTCGGTGCCCGTGTAGAGCAGGCCCACAAACAAGAGCAGGGCCAGCAAGGGAGCGCGCCAATGTTGGCGCAAAACCGCAGGCAGCGCCGTCTTGGCGGCGGCTTGCGCGGCCGCGGCGGTAGTCCATTGCAGCAGCCGGCGGCGGCTGATGAACATACGGAACAGCGCGCGTGCGACAGCGTCCAGCGCCATCAGCGCCTGCTGCATCAACTGCCCCAGCAGCCAGGCCCCACTGAGCAAGGCGCGCAGCAAATCGCTGCCGGCGCGCCCGTAAAAATGGCGCAGGGCGAGATCATCTCGGCTCGGCGCAAAGCCAGCCAAGGCACCCAGCAAGGGCCCCGCCGCCAGCGCGGCCCACACCAGGCCCAAGGCCACCCAGATCGGCACACCGGAGCCCGCCAGCGAAAAAACCAGCAAAGCCATGGACGCCGGCGCCACCAGGGAGCGGCGCAAATTGTCAAACATCTTCCAGCGGCTGACGGCCCGGAAGGGGTAACGCCAGGGGTTCAACAGAATAGGCAGTAACTGCCAATCGCCACGGGTCCAGCGGTGCACGCGCGACGCGGCCACGTCGGCATGGAAAGGGGCGTCCTCGACCACGGTGATGTCGCTGACCGCTGCGCAGCGAGCCAGCGCGCCCTCCAGCAGGTCGTGACTCAAGACCTGGCCCTCGGGCAGGCGCGCATGCAGCACGGCATGCAGCGCCTGCACATGCAGCAGGCCCTTGCCACTGAAGCTGCCCTCCTGGAACAAGTCCTGGTAGACCTCGGAGCTGGCGGCGCTGTAGGGGTCGATGCCGCATTGGCCAGCGAAGAACCAGTGATAGAGCGTGAAGTCCTTGGGCGCCGGCAGCGGCGTGACCACGCGCGGCTGCAAGATGCCATAACCCTGGGCGACAAAGCGCCCGCTCGGATCAAGCCTGGGTTGGTTATGCGGATGGGCGGCCACGCCGACCAGTTCGCGCAAGCGCCCCGGCGGCAGCTGGGTGTCGCTGTCCAGGGTGACGATGTAGCGCGTGTTCTGCATGGGCGTGGACAGCTCGCCGAGGTCGACGAAGCTGGACTCACCGCCGGGCTCGGCCAGCAACGTGATCAGTTGCTCCAGCTTGCCGCGCTTGCGCTCCCAGCCTATCCAGGCCTGCTCGGTGGGGCTGAAAGCCCGGCGGCGGTGCAGCAAGATGAAGCGCGGCGCGCGCTGCTCGCTCAGCTGCGGATGGCGCAGATTGAGTTTGCTCAGCTGTGACTGGGCCAGCGCCAGCAAAGCCGCATCGCCTGCCAGCTCGGGCGTGGGCGCATCGAGCCAATCGCTCAACAAGGCGAACTGGGCCTGAGGCTCTGGATTGGCAAGATAGTGCAGGTGCAGGCGATGCACCAACTCGGCCACGGCCGCCGCGCTGCTCAACATCGCCGGCATCACCACCATCACCCGATGCTCCGGCGGTATGCCCTGCGCCAAGGCCAGGCGCGGCAAAAGGCTGGGGCGGGCCGACTCGCTGACCAGCCGATTGATCACCGCCACCACCGCTTCTGAAGCCGGAAACAACATCAGCAAGGCCACCAAGGGCCAAGTAGCCTGCGCCGGCAAGCCCCAGGCCACCAGCCCAATGCTGCCGCACAGCAGTGCACAGAGATAAAAAGGCAGGGCCAGGCGCCGCGTGTAGCGCTGCAGCAGGCCGATCTGCCGCCCCGGCAGACCCAGGGCGGCCCAAAGGGCGGGCCTGCCGGCGCCGCTGAGCCAATGGCTGGCGTCTGTTTTGCTGGCGTGCGCTTGACCAGCGACCTTGTCCTTGGCGTCGATCGCCCCATGCGACACGTCCATCAGGCCCAACAAGGCCTGCGCCACGGCCACCTCGCTGCGACCGCTGCGCCGCGCCAGGCGCTCGATCGCGTGCAGGCTTTGGTCGCGGCTGACCATATGCTCGGCCGCGAATACCGGCGAGCCCATCATCACATGCATCAAGCTGCTGCTGCGCGCGACGATGTCGGGCCAGTCGGCATCACCGATGGCGCGTAAGCTGGTCAGGGCATTGCTGACACTCAGGTTGTCGGCGGTCTGATCGGCGGTTTGCTGCAGCTGTGCGGCGGCCAAGTCAGGCAAGGCCTCGCTCAACCAGCGCGCCCGCCAGGAGTCGCTCAGGCGCTCCCCGGTCATGCGCTGATCCTGCAGGCGCTGCGCCATCTGGGCGAGGAAAATCCGCCCGACGCCGCGCCGATTCAGCAGCGCCAGTAAGTCCTCCAGCGCACCGGTGGTGAAACTGTCGAGCCGATCAAAACAAAGGTTAGCGACTTCGCGTGCAGCCTTGTTGGTCGCCACCCGCTCGGCCAAGCGGCGCAGGTTTTCCACCAGCACGACCCGCAAGGTGGTCGGCAGCGCCCAGATCTCGCGCAGGCTCAGCTCACGCGTTTCTTGGTAGGCGGACAGGAACTGCAGCAGCAAGTCCTCGTCGAAAGCGCCGTCGGTATGGGCGACAAAAGCCCAGGCCACGCCATAGATGCGCGGCAGGCCAGCGAGCGGCTCATCCACCAACACCGGCAAGGCGCGGAAATAGCTGCGCGGCAGCCCTTCGTGGACTTCTTTGAGTTGCGCCTCAACCAGGTGAAAGTTATCCAGCAGCCATTCGGCTGCGGGGCTGATGTCATAGCCACTTTTGGCACGCTCGCCGATATAGCGATGGGCCTGGCGCAGCGCTTGAACATTGCTGCGCAGGCGCGGAAAAAAACTCGCCGCAAATGCGCTGGCGCGCTCGGCGCTGTGGGTCGCACCGAGGCTGCGACCATGCTGGGCAAAGCGCTGCTGGCCGAAGATCTCGGCCCGGATCGGTGCTTGCAGGGCGCCATGCTGGCTGCCCAGGATGTCGCATAGCAGGGGCGAGGCTTCGGGCAGCAGGCGCTGCAACTCGCGGGGAAACGCGGCAGCCCCAAAGGTCTCCCGGCCCCCTCTCGGGGCGGCGGGCGCAGCAATGCTGCGACCTTGGGGGCGCTCAGAGCTGCCCATCGCTCAGCCCAGCAAGACGCTGCCGACCATCAAAAGCAAGAGGGCCAGAATCAGGCTGGTGATGAAGCGGGGAGCGACAAAACCGTGCAAGCTCTCGGCCGCACAGCGCAGCCTGAAGACGGCGCCACTATTGGCCCGGCACAGGCCCAGGTGCTCGCCCATGGCCTGGAGTTCGCCGGGCGAGGTGTCGGCGCTGTCGCCAAATGACGAGGTACTCCAGGTGCCGGCAGCGTGTTTGTAAGACATGGTTTGCCCCATTCGCTTAACGACGCGGACGCACGGGCTGGTCGTTCTCCGAGATATAGATCTCGACTCGACGGTTCAAGGCCCGGTTGCTGGCATTGCTGTTGTCGGCCACCGGAAAGCGCTCGCCGTGACCCACGGTTGAGATGGCTACCGTCGGCAGGCCGTTGCCGGCGCTCAGCAGCGCGGCCTTGACCGCATCGGCGCGGCGCAGCGACAAGGCATCGTTCAAGGCGCTGCCGCCACTGTTGTCGGTATGGCCTTCGATCAAGACCTGGCGCTTGGGGTTCTGCTGCAGATAGTCGGCCAGCTTGCGCATAGCCTGCTGGGCCGCCGGCTTGACTTCGGCGCGGTTGAGCTCGAACAAGACGTCGCCCAGCGTCACCAGCATGCCGCGTTCGGTCTTTTGCGCCTGCAATGCCGACAACTCGGCTTGCGCTTTGGCCGCGTCTGCCTGCGCTCCTGCGGCTGTCGCGACGGCTATTTCCGTGACCTGTTCGGCCGCAGCGGCTTGACGCTGCGCGACGCCGGTTTGCTTGCGCGAACTGGCCAACTCCTGGGTGCGTTGATCGGCGCGGGCGCGTTCGCGCTCGGCCACGCTGCCGGCCACGGCTGCGTCATTGCTTTTGGCCAAGGCCACTGCAACGGCGCGACGCGCTTGTTGATTGGCCACATAGGCCGCGCTGGCCAGCTCGGGGCCGTCATCGCCCTTGGCCAACATGGCGTTGGCGCGGCCGAGCGAGTCGGACGCGGTCTTCAACTCCAACGGTGCATGCGTGCGCACCATCGGGTCGCCCTCGGCGCTTTGCACGGCTTGCCGCGCTTGGGTCAAGGCGGCCGGTGGCGCCGGCGGCGTGCTGGCGCAAGCACCCAGCAAGAGGCTGGTCAACAGCAGGCTGGAAGTCTTCTTGGGAGAGTAGGCGAATGATTTCATGGGGCTGGTTTCCTGTGGGTTTGGCGGCGGCAAACGAGTCTTTTGTTCACTTACTTGCGCGACATCTCGTCGCGCAGCTGACGGATGCCTTCGCGCACCTCGGCCAGCGCGCGCGCCGAGCGCACCGAGCGGGCTTGGCTCTCGGCCAGGGCCGCGTCGGCTTCGGCCTGTTCGGCCAAGCGGCGGGCCAGTTCAAAGTCCTGCTTGGCAAAGGCCGCATTGGCCAGATTGAGCTTGGCGCGCGCGGCGGCAACTTCGACGGGCGCGTCGACTGCGGCCGAGGTGTCGGCGCGTTCCACGGCAGCCTTGCTGACGGCCATTTGTGCGGTGGGCGGCGTGCTGGAGCAAGCCGCCAACACGGCGACCCAAGCGAGCACAGCGGCCGAAGCCAGCTTGGGCCCGGCCTTCATGGCGGGGCGCTGGGCCGGTATTGCTTGCATTGCTGCTGTTGTGTTGATGTTTTTCATGGCTTCTCCATAGGTGATCAAGGACTGCAGCCATCATGCTGGCGGGGGGGCGCGGCCACCATCAGCAGAGCCCGCGCGCCCTTGTCGGACAGGGCCTACAGCAAGGCCGCGAGATTCAATCTGCGTGCCGCTTGAGCCAAGCGAGGTAATGCTCGACCCAGCGCTGCATCAAATCCTTGGCGCTGGCCCCGAAGCCTCCGTCTGCATCAAAGAGGCCGGGCTGAGCCTGCAAGAACGCCTCGGGCGCGGGCATCAGCGGCACATCCAGGCAAGACAGCACATTGCGCAAATGCTGCTGCGCCGCCGCAGTGCCTACCGCCCCCGGCGACACGCCCAAGAGCCCGGCCGGCTTGCCCGCCCAAACGCTTTGGCCGGACGGGCGCGAGCCATGATCGATGGCGTTCTTGAGTACGCCGGGGATGGAGCGGTTGTATTCGGGCGTCACAAAAAGCAGGGCTTGCGAGCCCTGCACATCGGCCCGCAGACGCTGAACGGCAGCTGCGGGATTGGCGTCGTCGTCCTGGTTGTAGAGCGGCAAGTCTCCGATCTCGATTGCTTTGAAGCTGATCCAATCTGGCGCCAAGCGCATCACGGCGCCGGCCAACTGCCGATTGAGGGACTCGCGGCGTAGGCTGCCGACGATGAGGGCCACTTGATAGTTCTGCATAGAAGTCTCCGCAAAAAGGAGCTTCAAACTTACGATCTCAAGTCTGCCGGGTCTGTGCGTTAGGCAACGCTGCGAGCTGCCGCTTCAATTGCTGAATTTCATCCAGAAGATCCAAGACCAGGGCCGTGCCGTGCGGGCCCAGATCGAGTTCGCGCTGCAGGCGCAGCGCCAAGCGAGCACGGCGCAACGCGGCGCCCTCGAACATCCATTGCGACATGTCCTCGTCCATGCGCCCGAACACGCCCTCGCGCACCAACTCGACCAGGCACAAACTCTCCACCTGGCATGCTTGGCTGAGCCCGCTCAGCGTGAATCTCAGCTCGCGCTCGACCAGCATCGCTTGCTCGAGTTGTGGGGCCATAGTCATTGCCATCATGCTGCTCCTCAAGCCTGCACCGAAACGCGTGGGTTGAAAGCGCTGAACTGCGCCGCCATGCTGCGGTAGGCGTCTTCGGCCGCCTGCGTGTCGGCCGGCGGCAGCTGCACTTGCAACACCGCGTAGAGATCGCCGGCCGCACCGGCATTGAAGGCCGGCAAGCCGCGCCCTTTGAGCCGGAGCTTGCGCCCGCTTTCGGACGCCGGCGGCACCGTCAGGGCCAGCTCGCCGTCAGGGGTTTGCAAGGCCACCGTCGCACCCAAGGCCGCCTCCCAGGGTGCCAGCGGCAGGTCCATGAACACATCGCCGCCCTCGACCCGAAAGCGCGCATCCGGCAAAAACGCAATCTCAAGATAGAGATCCCCTGGGGGCGCATCGCTGGCGCCAGCATGACCCTGCCCCGCCAGCCGCAGATGCTGACCGGCCTGTATGCCTTTGGGGATGCGGATCTGGATGCGCTTGTTTTGCATGCGCGCGGCGCCGCCCGCGTCAAGCATGGGCACATGCAAGGTGATGGTGCGCTCGGCGCCCCGATAGGCATCCAGCAAAGCAATGCTGACCTTGGCATGCTGGTCTGCACCGGCGCGTTGCGAGAAGTCATGCGGCGCGCCTCGGCCCTTGCCACGCCCGGCTTGGCGGCCAAACAAGGCCTCGAAGAAGCTGCTGTGGCTGCCGTCCGGACCGTTCGCGCCGTTCGGCCCACCCGCGAATTCGCCGCCTTCGAAGGCAAAACCATCGCTCCAACCCGGCGCCGGCTTGAACGCCTTGCCGCCTTGCGCGTCTTTGTCGATCGCGTCATAGGCGGCGCGCCGCTCCACATCACAAAGCGCCTCATGCGCCTCCGCGACCTCTTTGAAGCGGGCCTCCGCGTCGGGCTCTTTGCTGACGTCGGGGTGGTACTTGCGCGCCAGCTTGCGATAGGCGCGCTTGATCTGATCGGCCGTGGCGCTGCGCTCAAGCCCTAGCGTGCGGTAATAGTCCTTGAACTCCATGGCTTGGGGCTTCCGCTGTCAGTGAATGCGCAACGCTGGCCCTCAGGGCCGCGCTTGCTGCCCGGCATTTAGCTCGGCGGCGACACGCTCGGTCTGTGCGCCAGCGCACACAAGCGGCGGCATTTCTCGCCTGCATTGCGCCAGAGCAACGCGCTCACCGGTCAGCCCCCCTAACTTCATCAGCAGGGCCGTTTCAGCCACGGTAGCCGTCTACACTGCCGGTTCAACCTGACCAGGCCCCTCACCGCAAGCTTTCGCCGTTATTGGCCGTATTCGCCAATATTCGCCGCCTGGAGTTTCTGATGGGTGCCCCCTCAAACCTTCGCAAGAATCACCTGCTCGACGCCCTGCCCGAGCCGGAGTGGCAGCGCCTGCTGCCTCATCTGGAGAGCGTGGACATGCCGCTGGGCTTGGTGCTGTACGAGCCAGGCAGCACGCTCAGCCATGTCTACTTCCCCACCAGCGCGATCGTGTCTTTGCTCTACGTGATGCAAAACGGCGCTTCGGCCGAGATCGCTGTGGTCGGCTTTGAGGGCCTGCTGGGCATCTCACTCTTCATGGGCGGCGATTCGACGCCCAGCCGTGCGGTGGTGCAAAGCGCGGGCCAAGGCCTGCGGATGAAGGCGCAGGCCATCAAGGACGAGTTCAAGCGTTCCGGCCCGGTGATGCACTTGCTGCTGCGCTACACGCAGGCGCTGATCACGCAGATGTCCCAAACCGCGGTTTGCAACCGCCACCATTCGCTCGACCAGCAACTCTGCCGCTGGCTCTTGCTGAGCCTGGACCGCCTGCGCGGCCAAGAGCTGGTCATGACCCAGGAGCTGATCGCCAATATGCTGGGCGTGCGCCGCGAGGGCGTGACCGAGAGTGCCTTGAAGCTGAGCCAAGCCGGCTTGATCCGCTATGCGCGCGGCCATATCACGGTGCTGGACCGCCCCGGGCTGGAGCGGCGCAGCTGTGAATGCTATGCCGTGGTGAAAGAGGAATACAAGCGCTTGCTGCCCAGCATCCTGGCAGTTTGATTCGCGCTGCTTCGAGCCAGCGAACCAAGCTCCCCAGTTTGGCTGCATCTGTAGGACAGAGTTGACAGCAGCATCAGCCCCCGGCTGATGTTCAGCGAGGCGGTGCAAGGCAAAGATGGAAGCTCCAAAACGCATCGGAGCCCGTCATGAAACCAAAGCTCTTCCCGAGCTGCGAGCCGCGCCAGAATCAATTGCTGGCCAATTTACCTTACGAGGATCTGGCACCTTGGGCTGCAGCGCTGGAACCGGTGGCGCTGAGCCTGGGCCAGGTGCTGTGCGAGTCAGGCAGCACGGCGGCCTATGCCTATTTCCCGACCACGGCCATTGTCTCGCTGCTCTACCTGACGCAGGACGGCGAGTCGACCGAGATCGCCGTGGTGGGCCGCGACGGCATGGTCGGCGTTTCGCTCTTCATGGGCGGCAACGCCACGCCCAGCCGCTCGGTGGTGCAAAGCGCGGGCATGGGGCTGCGCCTGCCGGCCCATCTGGTCAAGCAGGCCGTCACCAACGCCGGCGCCCTCCAGGCCATGCTGCTGAGCTACACCCAGACCTTGATGGCGCAGGTGGCCCAGACCGCCGCCTGCAACCGCTACCACTCCATCGACCAACTCCTGTGCCGACGCCTGCTGATGGGCTTGGACCGCTTGCCCAGCGAGGCCATGATGATGACGCAAGAACTGCTGGCCAATCTGCTCGGCGTGCGCCGCGAGGGCGTGACCGCCGCCGCGCTCAAGCTCAGCCAGGCCGGCCTGATCAGCTATAGCCGAGGCCGCATTGCGGTGCTGGACCGCGAGCGACTGGAACAAAGAATGGGCTGCCCCGCCCCAACCGCCAAGCCGCGCAGAACAGCGCCAATGCAAATGGCCGCGTGAACATGACATGAGCACGACCGCGCAGCCAACCGCGCTTGAACGGCCCTGAGAAGGTCTCAGGGAACGAATCCGAACCACAAGCACGGGGTCATCCATACCCCGGGAGCGTCATCTTGACCCAGGCCGACAACCACCTGCTTGAGCTGCTGCCGATGCCCTCAAAGGAGCGCCTGCTTGCACTTTGCGAGCCGGTGCAGCTGCGCTTGTCCGAACGCCTCAGCGAGCCCGATCAGCCCTGCAGCCATGTCTACTTTCCGGTTGATGCCTTTGTGTCCCTGCTGGCCTTGACCGATGGGCATCCCGGCCTGGAAGTCGGCATGGTCGGGCGCGAAGGCATGGTAGGGGCGCATCTGGTGCTGGGCGTCGACCATGCACCCGTACGCGCCCTGGTGCAAGGCACGGGCCTGGCGTGGCGGCTTGCGGCGGACAGTTTCCAGGCCGAGCTGGCGCTCAGCCCAAGCCTGCACAGCCTGCTGCAACGCTTCGTCTATGTGTTGATGGCGCAGACCGCGCGCTGCGCCAGCTGTTTGCGCTTTCACCTGATCTTGCCGCGCCTGGCGCGCTGCCTGCTGATGAGCCATGACCGGGCGCATGCCAATGACTTCTACGTCACCCATGAATTTCTGGCCGATATGCTGGGCGTGCGCCGCGTCGGTGTCACACAGGCGGCCGGCAAGCTGCAAAGCCAGGGCTTGATCGCCTACCACCGGGGCCATGTCTCGGTGCTGCACCGGGCCGGCCTTGAGGCTGCAGCCTGCAGCTGCTACGGCCTGGACAATGCGCTCTACGCCAAACATCTAAGCTGAATCGGGCTTCAGTTTGGCTCCGCATAGGGGCAATAAGCCTACGCCATAACTTCAAAACAAAGCGGCAAGAAAAGCAGACGAGAAAAAGGGCGGGCGCCAAAACATGCGCGCCCGCCCTTTGTCAAGTCAAGGCTGTGTTCAGCTCTTGCTGCTGCGGCGACGGGCCACAAATGTGAGCGCGGCCAAGCCGGCCAGCATCAGCAAATAGGTCTCAGGCTCCGGCACGGCGGCGGTGAAGTTGATCGATCCGCCACCTTGGCTGATCAAGAAGCCGCCTGCCATCGGCGAGACCTGCGAGCTCGTGTTGGTGAAGGCCGTGATGGCCTGGCTGAAAAAAGGCGCCGGCAGCTGGAAGAAGCCGCCCTGGCCAGGTGCCACTTCAAAGGTCAAACTGGCCGCAGCCGAGGGCGTGAAATGCACACCGTCGCCGCTCGGAATCGACACCACGCCACCCGAGATCAGGCTGCCGCTTGCCAGCACCACTTCGCCGCTGGCGGTCTCGGTGGGCGTGCTGCCGCTGAAGCCGAAGCTGGCCGGACCGTTATAGCCGTACATCGTGTAGTTGAGCGAGGTCAAGGCGCCGAACGTGATGCCCTGCGCCGGATTGCCACCGGAAGTGACACCGCTGCCGCTGAAGGCAATGTACATGCCGTAGCTGCTGTTCAGGCCGGCCGGCGTGAATGTAGAGCCGCCCAACTGCAGGGCACTGAAGGACAGATAGCCGCTTTCCGTGAAGCTGCCGCCAGGGCCAGAAAGGACGGACGAGTAGTTGGAGATTAGGATGTTGTCGCCCGTGAATGCGGCACCAGCCAAACCAGCCGCCGCCGGGTTGAAAGTGAATTGCGGCAAGGCATCGGCCGAGGCGCTGGCGCAAACCGCCGCCAATGCCAATGCCATGCCGCTGCGCTGCAATAGCGGCTTGAAGAAGGAAGATGAAGAAGAGGAAGAGGAAGAGGAAGTCATGCTGATACTCCAAGATACTGGACAACACCGGACGGGATGCCCGGCGTTTTCTTTCCTAAGCTCATGGCACCGGCTCTTGGATAGCAAGGGGACCAAACAATGAGCTTAGGTCTGAAGAATAGAAACTTCGTGCTGCCGGTTCTGTGCGTTAGCGCACCCAAACGCAGACATAAAACGCTGACATAAAGCGCTGACTTCTTGGCAGCCGAGCATCAGCGCGGGGCAAGCCCAAGTCAGGGCGTAAAACCAGGTGCTCGCACCAGGTCGGCCAGCAGTTTTTGCAGCGCTTGATTCGCCGCAATCACGCCACCGGCGGCGTCCTCGCTGGGCGCCGCCTCGCGTACATCGAACTCGCGGCTGGCCAAGACCCGGCGCGTCGCGTTGTCGAGCAAGCTGGCCCGCAGCGTCAGCCGCAGCTGGCTGGGTATATGGGAGAAGTCCTGCTGCAAGCGGATCAGTTCGGTGTCCAGGCTGAAATCCGCAGCCGCCGCGCTGGGCGCTGCAAAGACGGCTCGAAAGCCGCCGCCCGCCTCAAAGGCAGCCAGCAAGAGCGGCGCCAACATCCGCGCCGGCGTGTCCGCCCATTCATGCTTGGCAAAGTAGTCAAGGCGGTAGGGTTCACGCAGGTAGATGATGCGGCGGCTGTCGAAGCCGGCGGCGGCCTGCGGCGGGTTGATGCGCAAGCTGGCTTGCACCGGCGCTATCTTCAGGCTTGGCAGGCTTGCCAGGCTTGGCAAGGCCCGCGCTGCGCTGTCCCAGGTCAGCAGATGCAAGGTCGGCGGTGGCGCAGGCTTGGGCAGCAAGCTGCCGCAAGCGCCCAAGCCCAGCAAGATGACCGCGCAAACAAGGCGTAAAACACCCGCAAGCAGATTTGGTTTCATGGTCTTTCCTCTCTCGGCTTGCGCGTGGGTTCAAGCGCTTCGCCTGGGCCATCGGGCACCGCGCCCTGGCCCAGAATCAGCGCGCCGGGGTTGCGCTCGGCCTGCTCGCTCAAGCGCCGCAACGAGGCGGCAAGCACAGCCATCTCGCCCATCAGCTGCTGCAGCTCGGGCAAGGCCACGGCGCTGAAGCGCTTGATGTCGCCGCCCACATCGACCACGGTGCGGCCCGCGCTGCTGCTGGCTTGCGCGGTCTCAAGCCCCATGCGCTCGACAGCCAGCGCCGCGCTGTCAATGCGGGCCAGCAAGGGCCCGGCTTGACGCTTGAGCTGTCCGGTCAATTCAGCACTGTTGTCAAAGGTTTTCGCCGCGCTGTTCAGGCCGGCATCAATCGTGCTGCGCCGCTCGGCCAGGGTATGGGTCAACAAAGCGATATCGGCCAATGTGCTGCTGAAGGCCTTTTGATTCTGCGGGCTCAGCAAGGCATTGAGGCTGGTCGACGTACTGTCGAGCTTGGTCAAGACCGTGGTCAACACATTCTCCAATCGAGCACTGAGCGAGGGCTTGCTGCGAATCAGCGGATAACGCTCGGGCGCCACCGCCTGCAGCGGCGCAGAGCTTGCGGCGCCGCCGTCCAGCTCCACATAGGCAATCCCGGTCAGACCCTGGGTCTTGAGTACGGCGACGGTGTCAACGCGGATCGGCGTGCCCCGGTCGATGGCAAACAGCAGGCGCACCCGCTTGGGGTTCGCAGCGTCGAGGCCGATCGCCTGCACCTTGCCCACATCCACGCCCATGTATTTGACCGGCGCGTTCAGGTTCAGACCCGCCACCGACTCTTCCATGATTGAAAGATAGATGTCTTGCCTGGTTTGCCAAGCGCCGCCCGAGGCCAGCCACAGCAGGCCCGCGATCAGCGCCGCGCCGAGCACAAGCACAAAGCCGCCGACCAAGGCAAAGTTCACTTTGGTTTCGATGGCGTGCTCCCGGCTTCTTGTTCTTCTGTCGGCTGCTTTGCCTGCTGTTGCGCCTGGCGGCCGCGTGGGCCGTCAAAAAATTGCCGCACCGCCGGCAGCTGCATGGCGGCCAACTCCTTCATCGAACCTACACCCGCCACGCCGCCATCGGCCAGCACCGCGACCCGGTCGGCCACCTGCCAGAGCAGGTCCAGATCATGGGTGATCATCACGATCGTCAGACCAAACAGCTCGCGCAGCTTGAGCACCAACTCGTCGACGCCGGCGGCGCTGACCGGGTCCAGCCCGGCGGTGGGCTCGTCCAGAAACAGCAGCTCCGGGTCCAGCGCCAGCGCCCGCGCCAGCGATGCACGCTTGAGCATGCCGCCGCTCAGCTCGGTCGGATACTGCGCGCCCACCTCGGGTTTCAAGCCTGCCAGCTGCAACTTCCAGGCCGCCAGTTCGTTGATCAGACCATCGTTCAACTCGGTGTGTTCGCGCAGCGGCAGGCCGATGTTCTCCAGCACCGTCAAGCTGCCAAACAGTCCGCCATGCTGAAACATCACACCCCAGCGCCGGCGCAAGGCCAAAGCATCCGCGTCGCTGATGCCTTGCAGCGCCACACCGCAAATGCTGACCGTGCCGGCATTGGGCTGCTGCAAGAGAATCATCTCGCGCAACAGGGTCGATTTGCCGGAACCGCTGCCGCCAATCAGCGCGAAGATCTCGGCCCGCCGCACGCCCAGGCTGATGTCGCGGTGGACGACGTGATCACCAAAGCTGGTGCTGACGCCGGCCATTTCAATCACGGTGTCGGTTTGCGAGGCGGCAGCGTTGCTCATAGATCCAGCGCGCTGAAGGCGACCGAGAACAAGGCGTCTGCACTGATGACCAAGAAGATGGACTGCACCACGCTGCGGGTGGTTTGGCGACCGACGCTGTCGGCGCCGCCCTTGGCGCGAAAACCCTGGAAGCAGCCGACCAGCACGATGATGGCGGCAAACACCGGCGCTTTTCCTATGCCTATCAGGTAGGACGTTACGCTGACGGCCTTGGGGAAACGCTCGATGAATTCGGTCGGCGTCACGTCCAGCTTGACGCTGGCCATCAGCATGCCGCCCAGCACGCCCAGCACATCGGCGAACAAGGTCAGCAGCGGCAAGGCAATCACCAGGGCGACCAGCTTGGGCAGCACCAACAACTCCAGCGGCAGCAGCCCCAAGGTGCGCATCGCGTCGATCTCCTCGCTGACGACCATGCTGCCGATCTGCGCCGCATAGGCCGAGCCCGAGCGGCCAGCAATGATGATGGCGGTAATCAGCGGCGCGAACTCGCGCAGCATTGCCAGACCGACCAGATCGGTGACAAAGATATTGGCGCCGTACTGGCGCAGCTGGCCCGCGCCTTGGTAGGCCACCACCACGCCGAGCAAGAAGGACATCAGGCCGACGATGGCCAAGGCATCAAGCCCGGCCAGACGCAGATTGAAAAGCATGGGGCGCCAGCGAAAGCGCGCGGGCTTTGCAAGACAGCGGCCCAAGGCCAGCGCGTTCTCGCCGACGAAACTCAGCAAGGCCAAGAGCTCAGCGCCAGCGGCCGAGCCGCTCGCCACCGAGCTGCGACCCAGCCGCTCCAGCACACCCGGTCGCGCCCTTGGGGACTCGGCCACCGGCGCGGTCTTGGCCAGCTGCTCGCCCACCACTCGCAACAAGGCCGTCATGGGCGCGGGCAGATCGACCAGCGGGGCCGGCTGGCCCGCTGTCCCAAGGCGCAGCAAGAGCTTTTGCAAGACATAGGCGCCGGCACTGTCCAGCGCCTTCACGCCGGCGGCCTCAATCTCCAGCCCGCCGTCCGGCTGGGTCAAGGCTGCGGCAGCCAGACGCGCCGGCAAGTCACCCATACCCAGCGTCGTCCAGCATCCGGCCAAGACAAGCCGCTGCGGTGTCGCTTGGCAGAAGCTGGCGGCTGCATCCATGCTGGATGAACTACTTGATTGGCTTTTCGAGCGCTTTTTCTGGAGGGTTTTCGGGCGTGACCAACTCCCGCAGCAGGCCGCCGCCGGCGACGCTGCCGCTGGCCGGCATGCGCATTCTGGCAATGCATTCATAGCGCTCCGGCGCGGGCAAGGCCATACAGCGCTCATGCGCATTGCGCTCGTAGGAGGCAGGGTCAGTGTCCATTGCACCGCGCTTGGCTTCGGCCAGCGCGGCGCCGGCCTCACGCTGGCAATCGGCCCGGCTTTGCGAGGCCTGCGCGCTCTTGCATGCGGCCATCTCTTGCTGGTAGCGCAGCTGCGCAGAGGACGGTTGCGCCGCCACGGCCGCACTCAGCAGCGCGGCAGCCAGCAAGAAGCTGCAGTGGAGGGTCTCTTTCATGGGGAACTCCTGGTCTTGGGAAGGGATGCCGGCGCTGCGGCATCGGCTCGCGCGCTGGCATTCAGCGCCAGCAAACAAACTTCTTGCCGGCGCCCGCCGACCAGCTGTGTGCATTGGCGCGCTTGGCCCAACTGCGTGACCTTGATCGCTCGGCGCACTTGTTCCTGATTGACCGAAGCCTGCAAGACCGACTGCAGCGCCAGCAGCAAAGCCAGGCCAAGCAGAGCAGCCCCGCCCGCCCAGCACCAGCGCGCCCGCTTGCTCGGCCCCTGGTTGCCGATGCTGGTGCCTGTGCGGGCGCGGGTGCTAGCGCGGCTGCGGCCACGTGCAGCCTGTAACGCGTGGGCGCTCATGCGGCCTGCGGTGCTGCGCCGCCCTGATCAAGCGCTGCGGGCCAGAGAGCCCCGAGCAAGGCAGGGCAGGCCGACTCGAAGCCGATCGCGCCCAGCCCTTCGACATGGAAGTCGGCGCTGCTGCGCCAGCCAGCCGCTGGCCGCTCGCCCGCAGACGATGGGTCACATGCGTTCAATTCATCCGTCATCACAGACCCCGAAAGCCGACCCAGCGACAGCGAGCCTTGGCTGTGCCCATCTTCAGTGGCTGCCGACGCCTGCGCCATCGGCCAAAAGCGGGTCGGCTTGTAGGACGGGCCCGACAGCTGCGCGAACGCCCTGGCGACCGCCGCCGCGCGATTTCAGGGCCTGGCCTTGGGCTTGACCGTCACCTGGTTGTCCACGCTGATCACACCCTTGACGCCCAGTGCGATCTCGCGCGCTCGGCCCACGGCGACAAAGTCCGCCACCGTGCCGCGCAAGACCACCCGGCCCTGACTCGCATCGACATTGATGCTGGCCGCGCTCATCACGCTGTCGGCGGCCAATCTGGCCTTGACCAGGGTGACGATGCCGGCGTCGCCGAGATCGGTGCCGACTTGCTCGCGGATGTCGAGCGAAGCCTGCTTGACGTCGCGCACCGCTGCGCTGGCGGCCAGGGCTGCGTCGGCAGCCCCGCGCTCCATATTGGCCCGCAAGGCATCGGACTGCCGCTCAACCTTGGCGATGCCGTCATCCAGCTGCTTGCCCGGGGTGCGCCCGGCCTCATCTTCTTTGCTGCAAGCAGCGAGGCTCAGGGCGATGATGGCGGCAGCCAGGGCTTGCATCACTTGCGGCGATGGATTTTTAGGAATTTTCATATGAGGCCTTTTTGAATATCAGGCCGAGAGCCTAGCCAGCGCGGCGGCGATCCGATGCAGGCCGAGGCCGCCAATTCTTGTCGGACGGGTCCGACAAAAACTCCGGCTATGTACGCTGGCGTACAGATTCCGCTTTGAATGTGCGTTATGGTCAGCACTCATTTCAAAACAGCAAGCAGGCGGACAGACAAGCATGCCTGCCTTTGACTCCTTCAGTGACCCGGCCCAACCATGACAAGTTCAGAGAGCGATCACACCTTGGCATTTCTGGCCGAGCATCTGGACGCCGGCGCCGATGCGGCGCAGATCGCCCGGCTGTTTGGCCGGGTGTGCCAGGAGATCAATCTGGCCCTGGTGCCTATCGTGGGCCAGCGCGGTGTGGCGGCGCTGTTTGCCCGCAGCTTGCAGCTGGGCGCCAAAAGCCACCCCTGGATGAGCGACGCCGGGACGCCCGCTAGCAACAGCAGCGGGCCTGTACCGGTGAACTTCGATACCGCAGCTTTTTGTGCCTTGACCGCAAGGCAAACGCGCCCGGAAGCAGCGGCCGCCGCTTGCCTCTTATTGCAAACTTTCTATGAGCTGCTGGGCAAATTGGTCGGGCGCTCGCTCACCGATCGCCTGCTTCGCACCCCTTGGCTTACTTTTTTGAGCGGTTCGGCCGCGCAGGACAACACGCAATGAGCAGCAAAGTAGCCATCCAACGGTTGACCACGGGCGTGCCGGGCCTGGACCAAGTGCTCGGCGGGGGCTTGCCCGAGTTTTCCTTCAATCTGATCGCCGGCCAACCCGGCTGCGGCAAAACCACCTTGGCGCACCAGATCATGTTCTCGCTCGCCACCACGCAGCGCCCGGCGATTTACTTCACCGTGCTGGGTGAGCCGCCAATGAAGATGCTGCGCTACCAGCAGCAATTCGACTTCTTTGACAGCGAGTTGATCAACGATTCGGTGCGCTTCATCAATCTGTCCGATGACGCGGCCAATGGTGACCTGGAGCGCGTGCTGGCACGCATCAGCGAGGCGGTCGCTACCTACGAGCCGGGCCTGGTGTTTGTCGATTCGTTTCGCTCGGTCATGGTCGCCAGCGAAGCCAGCGACCACCCCCACAGCCCCACCCACCGGCTGCAGCAGTTCGTGCAGCAGCTCGGCATGCTGATGACGAGTTGGCAGGCCACGACCTTTTTGATCGGCGAGTACTTCATCGAAACCGATGCCAACCCGGTCTTCACCGTCGCCGACGGCCTGATCTGGCTGCGCCAAAGCGTGCAGCGCAATTCCATGGTGCGCAAGATCGAAATCCTGAAAATGCGCGGGCAGGCCACGCTGCCGGGCTTGCACACCTTCCGGATCAATAACAGCGGCATCAATGTTTTTGCCCCGGCCAGCGCGCCCAGCATGGTCCAGCCCGAACACAAGCCGGGCAGCGCGCCTGCGACCGCACACCGCGTGCTGCTGGGCGTGCCCAAGCTGGATGAAATGTTGGGCGGCGGTCTACCGCGCGGCTATTCGCTGCTGGTGGCGGGGCCCTCGGGTTCGGGCAAAAGCATTCTGGCGGCGGCCTTTCTGGCCGAAGGCGCTCGCCTTGGCGAGACCGGTGTGCTGGCGGCCTTCGAGCAAAGGCCCAGCCAATCGCAAAACCGCATCATTGTCGACCTGGTGGCCAGCGGCCAAGTGGGCGTGGTCGACAGCCGCGCACCGGACCTCTCGATCGACGAGGTGATAGGCCTGCTGCTGCGCGAGATTACGCGGCTGGGGGCGACGCGCGTCGTGATTGATTCGCTGTCCGGCTTCGAGCTGGCGGTGGCGCCGACCTTCCGCGAGGACTTCCGCGAGTCCTTGGCCCGCTTGGTGCTGGCCATGGCAGGGGCCGGTGTGACGATCTTGATGACCTCCGAGCTGGAGGATCGCTACACCGATCTGCGCTTCAGCCCCTACGGCACCGCCTTCCTGACCGACGCCATCATCGTGCAGCGCTATATCGAGATCGACAGCCGCCTGCGCCGCATGCTGGCCGTCGTCAAGGTGCGCGCGAGCGCCCATTCCGACGAGTTGCGCGAGTTTCATATCGATGACGGAGGCCTGCAAATAGGCGACACCTTGGCCGAACAAGAAGGCTTGCTCGGCGGCCGGCCCAGCCAAAAAACAGCCCGCTTAACGCTTAACGCTTAAGGCTAAAGCCAGCCTAACCCGCCGTGGACGCACTTCACCCCGCCATGACAGCGCCTGTTGCCAAAGCCGAGCAGGAGCTGACTCACATCACCGAGCGCGTCGAAGCGATGCGAGCCGTCTTGGTGCGGCTGCTACAAGACGTGGTGCGGGCGGAGAGCTTTCTCGAACAAAATCAAAGCGTGCAGCTGCTGGAGGCTAACGAGCAATTAGTACTGGCTTCGCTGGGGGCGCAGGTCGCCAGCGAGTCGGCCCTGCAAGCGCTGGAAGAAGTGGCGCGCGCCAGCGGGCTGGACCCCTTGACGCAGTTGGCCAACCGTAGCTTGGCTTTTGACCGCCTCAAGCGGGCCATTGCGCACGCCAAGCGCCAGGGCACGCAACTGGCCCTGCTGTTCGTGGACCTGGACAAGTTCAAGCAGATCAATGATTCCAAGGGCCATGCCGTCGGCGATCAGGTCTTGCAGCAGGTGGCTCATTGCCTGTTGTCGGCGGTGCGGGAGTCGGACACGGTCAGCCGCCATGGCGGCGATGAGTTCCTGATCCTGCTGGACGATTTGCCACAGGTCAATGACGCCTTGGGCGTGGCCGAAAAGCTCAAAGATATGTTGCAGCTCGCGCGGACCGCGAACGACAACTGGGGCGAGCTGAGTGCCAGCATTGGCATCAGCATCTACCCACGCGACGCTGGCACGGCCGACGCCTTGATCGCCTGCGCCGACCTCGCCATGTATATGGCCAAGCGCCAAGGACCGGGCGGGATTTCATTTTTTGTCGATGACGCCGACCCCCTGGAGTTGTCTCCGGCGGCGCCGCAGGGCAGTGCTCAAGGGCCGGCAGAACCTGCTATGCGGGCGCTGCAGCGTCATTCGGCCGAGCTGGCTCGTGAGTTGGTCAAGCAGGAGCAAAGGCATTTGTTGCTGCGGGAGGCGAACGAGCAGTTGGTGCTGGCCAGCCTCAGCGCGCAAGACCTGCAGGCCGCTGCGGCCGCCGCGCAGGAGCGCAACAGCGAGTTCATGGTCGGTGTGGCGGCCGAGTTGAACGATCCGATGTCGCCGATCCGCATCGCCATGGCGGCGCTGGGTCGCCCGCCGGATGCCACGCCACTGCTGCCGCATGCGAGCAATTTGATGGCGCTGCAGGCCTCCTTGATACGCGGCTTTGTCAGCGATTTGCTGCAACAGGAGCAGGCAACATCGTCAACAGACACAGACGCAGACAAAGCCAGGCTGCTGCTGATGCTGGAGCCGCTGGATCTGGCGGCCCTGCTCGACCATTGCGCTCAAGAATGCCAGCCGCTGCTGGCCCGCCGCGAACAGCAGCTGCAGTTTGAGCCGGCGATCAAAACAGCGCCAACGCTGTGGGTGCAGGGCGACGCCTTGCGCCTGACCCAGGTGCTGAGCAATTTACTCAGCAACGCAAGCCGCTACTCCCATCGGGGCGGCCTGATTCAACTCAGCTTACAAGGCTTGGATGCCCGAGCGGTGATCACCGTCACCGACGCCGGCATCGGCATCAGTCCACAGGCCTTGCAGAGGATTTTCGAGCCCTTTGGGCGCGAATTCCATGCAGTGGGCGTGTATGGCGAGGCCTTGGGGCTGGGCCTGACGGCGGTACGCGAGATCGTCGAAGCGCATGGCGGCACGGTGCGGGCCAGCAGCGCCGGCGTGGGGCTGGGCAGCCAGTTCATGGTCACCCTGCCGCTGTCGGCCTGAGCCCGGACCCTGGCCCGGACCCGGCTCCGGCCCTGGCTCCGATCGCTTGCCCTGTTACTTCTACGTCTACTTCTCCTTCTTCTTGTCCTTTTCGATCTCGTGGCCGATAACGCCGCCGACGACCGCACCGCCGACCGTGGCCGCCGCGCTGCCGCCGGTCAAGACCGCGCCACCGGCCGCGCCGATGCCGGCGCCAATCACCATGCTTTTGTCATGTTCGGACATGCCGGCACAGGCGCCAAGCGCAAGCAGCAAAGCCGCGCTGAGGGTAGTCCGGGTCAAGCCTTGGATTGAAATCATATGGGTAGCCTCTTCTTAGGTTGAAAGACATGCTCAGCCTGGGCCGTCGGGTCGCCGCCGTCTGTGTGCTGGCGCACGGACAGCCGCCCCTGCGCCCCCTAATCTGCAGGCCAACGAGTCCCAAAACTTTTCAAAAAAAGGCAATGCAGCGATGAACACAATCAAACTAGGCGCCCTGGCGCTGATCGTGGCGGGGCTCTTGGGCCTGGGTTATGGGGGGTTCAGCTATACCGAGCGCAGCCAGCCCGTCAAGCTGGGGCCGATTGCCCTGACGGTGGACGAAACCCATTCGGTCAATGTGCCGGTCTGGGCCGGTTTGGGCGCCATCCTGCTGGGCGCCGTCTTGCTGGTGTTTGGCAGCAAGCGCTAGGCCTTGGCGGGCGGCACGAAGCTCCCCCGGTTCATGCAGACCTTCGATCCGCGCCTGTTGATGGTGCTGCGGCACCCCGCCGCTTTCGGTCTCAGGGCCTTGCGCAATTTTCATCGCAACCAGGGCCTGTTGCTGGCCGGCGCGGTGGCCTATTACGCGCTGCTGTCGCTGGTGCCCATGCTGATCCTGCTGGTGATCGCGCTGTCGCAGGTGATCAACGAAGCGGAGCTGCTGCTCACCCTGGGCCGCTATCTCGAGTGGTTGCTGCCGGGGCAGGCGCCGGCGTTGGTCGGCGAGCTGGCGCATTTTCTGGATCACAGGCAAGTCATTGGCTGGGCGCTGCTGTTGACCATGCTGTTCTCCAGCTCGCTCGCCTTCACCGTGCTGGAGAGTGCGATGTCGGTGATCTTTTTGCACCGCGTGGTGGTGCGGCGGCGGCGCTGGATGATTTCGGCGCTGATTCCCTATGCCTACATCCTTTGCCTGGGCTTAGGCCTGCTGCTCGTCACCTTGATGACGGGCAGCCTGCAGGCCATGGGCGAGGGCGAGATCGAACTGCTGGGCCACGACTGGTCGCTTGGCCGGCCCGCCACCGCCCTGCTCTATCTGCTGGGCCTGATCGGTGAAGTGGCGGTGCTGACCTCGATCTATATGGTGATGCCGGTGGGCCGGCTGTCGCTCAAGCATGCGCTGTTCGGCGCGGTGGTGGCGGCCTGCTTGTGGGAGGTCTCGCGCCGGCTGCTGGTCTGGTACTTCAGCACGCTGGCGCAGATCGGCCTGGTCTATGGCTCGCTGACCACCGCCATCGCCGTGCTGCTGAGCCTGGAGCTGGCGGCTAGCTTGCTCTTGCTGGGCGCGCAGGTGATCGCCGAATTCGAGCGACTTCCCATCCCCACAATACAAAACAAGCATGACTGAAATGCCCCGAACACCCAAGCCGCGCCTGCACATCCCCGCCAACGCCGGCAATACCTCACTGGTCATCCTGGCCGCGCTGGCCTTGCTGTTCACCTTGCGCTGGGCCAGCCCGGTGCTGGTGCCGCTGACCTTGGGTCTGATGTTCAGCTACGCCTTAACGCCCATGGTCGACGGGCTGCAACGCCGCTGCCACCTGCCGCGCGTGCTCGGCGCCGCCTTGCTACTGCTGAGCCTAGGCGGCAGCCTGGTCTGGACCGCCTACAAGTTCAGCGATGACGCCGTGCAGCTGCTGGAGTCGCTGCCGGAGGTGTCGAAGAAAGTGCAGAGCGCCGTGCGCGCGCACCGCAGCCCGGATGAGTCCACCATCGGCAAGGTGCAAAGGGCGGCCGCGGAGATCGAGCAGGCCGCGCAGCAAAGCGGCCCGCCTGCGCCGGCCCCCGGCCGCGGCGTCACGCGCGTGCGCATCGAGCGGCCGCAATTCAATCTGCAGGACTATCTCTGGAGCGGCACCTTGGGGCTGGCGGCCAGCCTGGGCCAAGCGCTGGTGGTGAGCTTCATCACCTTCTTCTTGCTGGTGTCAGGCCAGACTTTTCGGCGCAAGATGGTCAAAATCGCCGGACCCAGCTTTGCCAGGCGCCGTGTCATGATGCAAGCGCTCAACGAGGTCAACGGGCAAATACAGCGTTATTTGCTGGTGCAGCTCTTCACCAGCGTCGTGGCCGGGCTGGCGGTCTGGATTTCGTTCAGCTGGCTTGGCATGGAGTACGCGGGGGTTTGGGGCCTGCTGGCCTTTGGGCTCGATTTCATTCCCTATATCGGCGCCATCATCTTGTCCGTGACGGCCAGCCTCGTCGGCTTTGTGCAGTTCGGCGCGGTCGATATGGCTTTGGCGGTGGGCGTGACGGTGATGACCATCCATATGCTCTCGGGCAATTTGCTCTCGCCCTGGCTGATGAGCCGGGCCGCCAGAATGAATCCGGTGGCGATCTTCGTCGGCCTGCTCTTATTCGCTTGGCTCTGGGGCTTGTGGGGCCTGCTGCTGGGTGTACCCGTGCTGACCGTGGTCAAGGCCATCTGCGACCGGGTCGACCCGCTGCAGCCGATTGGCGAGTTGCTGGGGAGCTGACAGTCCCATCGCGGGCAAGCGAATAGCCGCGCTATGTAACGTAGCGCACAGACGGCGCCTGCCCGCAGACCTAGTCTTCATCCTGGACACCCCACTCAGCCCACGCAGCCCAGGAAGAAGCCATGCACAAGGCACAAGAAGCACTCATGATCGACGCACGCCCGCGCCTGCTCAAGGCTGAGCCGGGCATAGCCGGGCTGAGCGGCGCGCAGGCAATTTACCCGCGCGACAAGGGCGCCGGCGCCAGAAGCGACGAGATTGCCCGGGTGTTGAACTTGCTGCTGAAGCACCTGCCCGTGCGTCGCCGGCTGGTGCATGCGGGCGATCTGATCTTTGAAGCCGGTCAGCCCTTCAATCATCTCTATGTGATCAATTCGGGCTATGTGAAGGTCGTCAACACGGCCGCCGACGGCCGCAACCAAGTCGTCGGCCTGCTGTTTCGGGGCGACTGGCTGGGTTTTGACGGCATTGCCAAGGGCTGCTACGGCTGCACGGCGCAGGCGCTGGAGATCGGCGAAATCTGGGCTTGGCGCTATGACCAGCTGCTGAGCGCGGCCGCCGCAGAGCCTCAGCTGCTGCATGAGCTGCATAGCGAGATGAGCCGCGCCATCACGCGCGGGCGGGATGCCCTGCTGTCTGTGTGCACGCTGCCGGTGGCGGCGCGGGTCGCCGAGTTCTTGCGCCAATGGGCCGAATCCTTGGCCGCCAGAGGGCTGCGCAATGACCAGATCATCTTGCGCATGTCGCGCGCCGAGATCGGCAACTACCTGGGCATGACCTTGGAGTCGGTCAGCCGCGCGCTGTCAAGCCTGGCCCGCGCGCGCGTGATCTGCTTCACCGAAAAGGGCCGGCGCATGATTCAGATCCCTGACCTGCAGGCCTTGAACGATTTCATTCAAGCCGACGCTCAAGCGCCCGGCGCGATTCTGCAGTGAAGCCCGGAGCCACGCGATGAGGCCCACCCGCAGCGAAACCGATAGCTTCGGCACATTGGAAGTGCCGGCCGACGCGCTCTGGGGTGCCCAGACCGCGCGCAGCCTGCTGTTCTTCAATATCGGCCAACAAGAAGGCCAGCGCATGCCGCTGGCATTGATCCATGCGCTGGCCTGGATCAAGTGGGCGGCGGCCCTGGTCAACCGGGATCTGGGCCTGCTGGACGCGGTCGAGGCGCAGGCGATCGCGGCGGCCGCGCGCGAGGTGGTCAGCGGCGTGCATGACGGGCAGTTCCCGCTGTCCGTCTGGCAAACCGGCTCGGGCACGCAAAGCCATATGAATGTCAACGAGGTGATCGCCAATCTGGCCTCGCAAGCCTTGGGTGGCGGCTTGGGCGAGCAGCGCTCCATCCACCCGAACGACCATGTCAATCTCGGCCAATCCTCCAATGATGTATTCCCCAGCGCCATGCACCTCGCGCTGGCCCTGCAGGCCAAACAGCGCCTGCTGCCGGCGCTGAGCGAACTGCAGGCGGCGCTGTTGAACAAATCCGATGCCTGGGCCGGGCTGATCAAGATTGGCCGCACCCATTTGCAAGACGCAACGCCGGTGACGCTGGGCCAGGAGTTTGGAGGCTATGCCACGCAGCTGCAGCTGTGCGAGGGCCATCTGCGTTATGCGCTGCAAGCGGTGCACCGACTGGCGATTGGCGGCACGGCGGTCGGCACCGGGCTGAACACCCATGCGGAGTTCGGTCCAAGGGTAGCCCTGTTGCTTGCGCAGCAAACGGGGCTGCCGCTGACGCAGGCCAGCAATCTTTTCGCTGCGATGGCCTGCCATGAGGCCTTGGTCGGCCTGCATGCCGGGCTGAAGATGCTGGCCATCGCCTTGACCAAGATTGGCGGCGACATCCGCCTGATGGGCAGTGGCCCGCGCGCCGGCCTGGGCGAGTTGCTGCTGCCGGCCAACGAGCCGGGCAGCTCCATCATGCCGGGCAAAGTCAACCCCACGCAGATCGAGGCGCTGACCATGGTCTGCGCCCAGGTGATGGGCCATGACGCGGCGATTGGCTTTGCCGCCTCGCAGGGGCAGCTCGAGTTGAATGTGTACAAGCCCTTGCTCATCCTGGACTGCCTGGACAGCCTGAGCCTGCTCAGCGACGCGATGCGCAGTTTCACCCAGCATTGCGTGCAGGGCCTCGAAGCCAACCCTGAGCGCATCGAGGGCTTGCTGCAATCCTCGCTGATGCTGGTGACCGCCTTGGTGCCGCATATCGGCTACGACCGAGCGGCGGCTATCGCCAAACAAGCCCATCAAAGCGGGTCGACGCTGCGTACCGCAGCCTTGGCACTGGGCACCGTCACAGCAGAAGACTTCGACATCTGGGTCGATCCGACCCAAATGTTGGTGCCGCGTCAGTAAGGACTTATTCAAAGACCAACTGCTCTTTCATTGGTAGCCGATTCCCATCACATAACTGCGCAGCAGCTCCTCTTCATGGTTGCCTGCCTGCAGCAGCGCGCGCAGCCCGTCGCGCATATTCACCACGCCAAGTGGCCTGTTGTCTGCGTCGACCAGCAAAACATGGATCAAGCCCTGTTTGTGCATCATGGTCAGGACATCGGGCAGCAAATCCTGCAGCCCACAAGACCTGATATCTCGCGTCATCACGGCATCTGCGCGCGTGCTGAAGAAATCGGCCCGCCCCATGCCGAGCTGCTTGACCAACATGGTTTCGGTAATGATGCCCAGCACTTCGCCGGTCTCGCTGCACACCACCACCACGCTGATCTGAGCGCTCGACAGCAGCGCGGCCACGTTGACCAGATGGGCATCAACAGCCACGGTCAACAGACGCGAACGGGCGACCGCCTGGATGGCGCTGACCGCTGGCTGGGCCACGCTGCGCGTCGCCTCCGGCTTGAGTTCGGGGTCAATCATGGTGAATCCTTTCAAACGGAAGAGGCCGGTCTGGGCAGGTTTTCATCCAGCTCATGCCCGAGCCCGGGACCGAAACCAAAACATTGGCGAGACTGACTACAACAACTCTTCAACCGTCAGCCTGCGGTAATGCACGGCCACAGTCGCATCGCAACTGCGTGCGATGGCGGCAGCCTCAGCCGCGTGCTCGGCGCTCTTCACCTTGACCAAGAGCCAGCGGTAGCCTTCCTTGCTCAGTTTGACGTAGCGGCGAAGCAGGGTGATTTCATAGCCAAAGCCGGCCATGGCGCCGGCCTTGTCAGCCATCGCTTCCAGTTCCACCTCGGTGTCGCTGGGTGCGAAATGCAGCACGGCAGCGCTGGGCCATTCGGCGGCCTGCAAGGCTTTGCTCAAGCTATCGGCGAGCACCTGTGTCGGCAGGCCGACCATCAGCCAACCCACGGGTTTGAAGGCACCAAAGGAGGTCGGCACTTGCTCGACGGTGGTAAGACTGCTCATGGTGCGGCCCTCATTGGCGGCTGAACGAGAGAAGAGCTTCGCCAGCAGTAGCAAGGCCTGCGGGCCATTCGGGTGGGGTGAGTCGCTGCATGGGGTACTCCATTGGACAAGTGCTAAGTGCGGTCGGGCGAATCGGGGGCTCGCTGCTCACAGCTTGCGAGCCGGCAGATCGCCGGTCTGTTCGGTACACCACAGACGTCGGCACTCGGGTGACCCTATAAAGCTATCGAAGGCTGCAAACCAGCTGCCACTACACGCCAGACGAAAGGAATTCCATGCATCACCCGTTGAAGCTGACCGGCCTGAGCCTCCTGGCCCTGCTGCTGTGCGCTTGTGAAAGAACGCCGCCCGTGCCTCTCAGGCCAGCCGAGCCGCAAATTCGGCCCGCAAGTAGCAAGTTAGTCGCACAGAGCGCAAGCGGCGTATCGAACCCGTCGGTGCCGGCGGCCGATACCGTACCCGGCGTAATGGGCGTCACGGGCGCGCCCGCCACGGCCACCAAGCCCGAACCCACTGCGGGCCGCTTCAACGGCAGTATGAGCCGGGCGCAGGAATCCAGCGCAATGCCGATGCCGGGTCAAGCCAACGACCACTCCGCTCCTCTGACGCCGCCCAAAGCCTCCAGCGGCCCGCGCCGCGACTAAGCCCCAGCCGGCCTACTAGCTAGCCAACTCAAACCAGCCCAGAAGGATCTCAAGATGGATACCACCGCAATGCCCCCTCAGCCACCGGCCGACTTGCCGCCCACCTTCGAGCCCCTTGACTTGCCCACCGAGCCCGTCGAGCCCGGCGATTTACCCGTCCAACCCGATCAAGGCGCTATGCCCACGCATATCCCGGGCGACCCCGAGGCCAGCACCTGAGCGCAGCAGGGCAACAAGCCAAGACCCCTCACTTGGGGCGCGGCTTGCTGGTGCGTTGATCGGGCTGAGCCAGCTGCCCCGCGCGCAGCTGCTTGACGGCCTGCACGACGGTGCGGGCCACATTGCGCGCCTCCTCTTGCACCGCCTTGTCCCGATCCAGCGCCTCATGGCTGTTGTAGTAGGGCTCAAAATAGCCGATATAGCGATCCAGCTTGGCGCTGGGGCCGCTGCCTATCAGTCCCATCCATTCCAGCCAATCACATAGGCTGCGCCGATGATCCTCGATGCCGGCCACATCGCCATGCACGACCACGCCATAGGCTCGGCCGGCCAGATGCTTGGGATAGCTCCAGCCTTGCTGCTCGATGCGCTTGGCTTCGGCGACACGCTTGCCATGGGTGGTGGTCGGGTCGGGGTTGCCGCCATCGGCCGAAACCATGCGGTCAATCATCAGCTTGAGCGGGCTGGGCGACTGGTACCAATAGGTCGGCGCCAGGATGATGACCCCATGGGCCGCCACCCAGCGTTCGTATATTTCGGCCATCCAATCGTCGGCCTGGTCTAGCGCGTGGTTGGGGTAGCAGCTGCAAGGCCAATGGCAGAGCGGCATCGCGCTCGACACGCAACCCTTGCAGGGGTGGATCGTGCGACCGTACTCGGACGTCACCAGGCTCAGGTCCAGCACGTCAGCCTGCAGCCCGGCCTGTTCGACCACGTCTTGCACCATGCCGGTCAGGCGCCAGGTTTTTGAGACCTCGCCGGGGCAAGTGCCGTCATTGCGCGCGCTGCCGCAGATCAGCAGCAGCCGGCCCGGCGCTTTGCTGTCGCTCCAACGCTTTTGCGCCGCTTGCAGGCGCTGCTGGGTGTCCAACCACTGCACCGAGATCTGGTAGCTCGGATCGGCGAAGTTGCGGCCGGCCGCCTGGGTGATGGGCGCCTTGCGGCCGTCTTGCAAAGCTGCCCACGCGATCTCCTCCAGCCGGGCGATGGCCGCATATTCGCCGTCGAAAGCGGGGTCGTAGAAACGCCCCTTGAAGCGCTCGCTGAACTGCGCGCGCGTCAGCGGCAATGGGGCTTGGCCGGTTCTGATCTTGGTCATATGAACTCCCGTTTCTTGAGCCTCGTGCCGGTCTTAGCCAGCAGGTGCTGCGTCGATTTGAATGGCTTTGCTGGCCACATAGCGTTTGTAGTCACCCAGCGGCAGGGCGGCGCTGCCGTGCGAATCAGCGTCGGTCCAACTGATGGTCACATCAAGTGTTGACTCTTCGACCTCGCACAGGCCTTTGCGTATCGTGATGTTGGCGCCGTCGCCTTCTCGGTATTCGACGAGGCCCGTGATGCGTGCTGTCTGACTCATGGCAACTCCTGTGTATGGCTTGGGGCAGCACCTTTCGGTGGCGCTGAGCTCATCCTGCGAGCAGGCCGGCGCAGCGTCCGTGCGCTGGCGCACAGTGCCAGCGCTGCACTTGCCCTAACTTAGACCTTGTCCGCAAATAACCGGGGTCGGCTGACGGTCGATTTGAATCCATAGCTGCGTTGCAGATCCTCGCGATACCTACGGGTATCGCTGTGGTCTGCGCCTTGCTCTGCGCTCAAATCGCCTCGCCATCCTCTGACCCGGCTATTTACGGACAAGTTCTTAGCGACAAGGCGTTGTTTTCCTCGTTGCGGCGCTTGAGTTGAACCCCTAATGAGTTACCCACATGGAGTATCAGATGAACTACGAAGAACGCGACACCTACGGTATCTACCGCACAAATAACGGTACAGGCACCGACCTCAACACTCAGGGCATCGGTGGCTTCGACCCCGAAATTCATCAAGGCCCCGGCCCCCGCCTGATGGGCGCCAACACCTTGATCGGCAATGACGTCTGCAATCAAGAGGGCGAGGACCTGGGCGACATCAAAGAAATCATGCTGGACGTCAGCAGCGGCCGCATCAGCTACGCCGTACTGTCTTTTGGCGGCTTTCTGAGCTTGGGCGAGAAGCTTTTTGCCGTGCCATGGAGCGCCCTCACGCTCGACACCGTGAACAAGCGCTTCACGCTCAATATCGACAAGACGCGCCTGGAAGGCGCACCCGGCTTTGACAAGGACAAGTGGCCGAATATGGCCGATTCCGAATGGGCGCTAGGCATCCATGCCTTTTATGGCACCCATCCACATGGCGACACTTTAATGAACTGAAGCGGCGCCCAAGCGACCATGCAAAGCGACGCCGCACCAGGTTTCAACGCCCGACTGTGGCGCCGCTTCGTAGCCATCGCGCGCCCCTATTGGCGCAGCGAGCAGCGCTGGCGGGCAGCCAGCCTGCTGGCGCTCTTGATCGTCTTGCTGCTCGGGCAGACCGCCTTCAACGTCTTGTTCAATCAAGAAACAGGCGAGTTCACCTCGGCGCTGGCGGCGCGCGACGCCGAGCGCTTTTGGAGCGCGATTGGACGCTACACCGCGATTCTGGTTGGCGCCGTGCCCATCTATGCCTTGTACTTTTATGTGCGCGACACCCTGGGCCTGCGCTGGCGGCGCTGGTTGACCGACCATTTCCTGGCGCGCTACTTTGACCAACGCGCCTATTACCGCCTGACCGCGGCCTCCGGCATCGACAACCCGGACCAACGCATCGCCGAAGACATCAACGCCTTCACGCAGCAGTCGCTGTATTTCTCGATGATCGTGATCGGCTCGGTGATGCAGCTGATCGCCTTTGCCAGCGTGCTGTGGGCTATCTCGCAAGGTTTGGTTTACTTCTTGGTGGGCTACGCCATCGTCAGCACCTGGTTTGCCGGTTCGGTGTTCGGCCGGCGTTTGATAGCGCTGAACTTTCGCCAACTGCAGCGCGAGGCCGACTTTCGCTACAACCTGGTGCGGGTGCGAGAGCATGCCGAGCCGATCGCCTTTCACGACGGCGAAGCGCGCGAGATGGCCGCCTTGCAGCGCGTTTTCGAGGCGCTGTATGGCAACTTTCTGAAGGTGCTGCGCTGGCAGTTCAAACTCAATCTATTCCAATACGCACACAGTTTTTTGACCGCCGTGCTGCCTATCGTGATCATTGCGCACGAGGTCTTGGCCGGCGAGCTTGAAGTGGGCCGGGCGATCCAGGCCGCCGGCGCCTTTGTGGCCATCCTGAGCGCCTTGACCGTGATCGTCGACCACTTCGAAAGCTTGAGCCGCTTCTCGGCCGGCGTCGACCGCCTGCACGCCTTCGCCGCCGCGCTGGATCAGCAGTCCGAAGCCTTGCAGCGCAGCCCCGACGATGGCGTGCAGCAAATCATCACCCAACCCGCCTTTGGACTGAGCGTCGACAAGTTGACGGTGCTGACCCCTAACCGCGAGCATCTGCTGATCCAGAGCCTGGCCCTGAGCGTCAAGCCGGGCGAGGGGCTGTTGATCGCCGGCGCCAGCGGCTCGGGCAAGAGCTCACTCTTGCGCGTCATCGCCGGCCTGTGGACGACCGGCTCGGGCCAGGTGCTGCGCCCGGCCGGAGCGGACATGCTGTTCCTGCCCCAGCAGCCCTATCTGCCGCTGGGCAATCTGCGCGATCAGCTGATCTACCCGCAGCTTGAGCGCGCCATTTCCGACTCCGAGTTGCTGCGCTGGCTGGAGCGCGTCAACCTGCCACTGCTGGCCGACCGCTTTGGCGGGCTCAGCGCTGAGGCCGACTGGGGCCGCGTGCTGTCGGTCGGCGAGCAGCAGCGCCTGGCCTTTGCCCGCGCCTTGCTCGCCAAGCCCCGCTACTTGCTGCTGGACGAATCGACCAGCGCGCTCGATGCCGCCAACGAGGCGCAACTCTACGGCCAGCTGGCCGATCTGAGCATCACGCCAATCAGCGTCAGCCACCACGCCAGCCTGCTGCGCCACCACACCCAAGTGCTGGCCTTGCCGGGCGACGGCAGTTGGAGCCTCCATGCGGCGCAAGGCTATGTCTGGCAATGAGCGCAAAAGACTAGGCCACTGTGTTCGCTAACGCACGGAGTCCCCGGCGCTGCAAGCTTAGGCTGCAGCTCTTCTCTATCTAAAACAAGCCTTAAGGAATGCCATGAAGAACTCACTCTTGATTGCCTCGCTGTTAATGTCTCTGGGCCTGGCGGCCTGCGAGAAGCCGACCGTCGTCAATATGCCACCCGCCGCCACACCGGTGCCCGGCCCTGCCGGCCCAACAGGCGCCACCGGCCCACAGGGCGCCAGCGGTGCGCAAGGCAATACCGGCAACCAAGGCAATACGGGCTATACCGGCGACCAAGGTGCACAGGGCGCCACGGGCAAGACCGGCGGCAACACGGTGACCGTGGTCACGCCGCCTGCTTCCGGCGCGCAGAACTGACCCCCCTCCCCTTACTTCCTTCCCCTCACCCCTCAGGAGAACACCATGAGCTTAGGCACGATACTTTTGATCGTTTTGATTTTGATGTTGATCGGCTCCTTTCCCAGCTGGCCACACAGCCGCGGCTGGGGTTACGGGCCCAGCGGCGGCCTGGGCTTCGTGGTGCTGATCATCGTGATCTTGCTGTTCATGGGCCGTATTTAAGACTTTGGCATGCGCGCGGCTGCTCGGTCACTTGCAGGGCTTGGCCTGGGCCTGACTTGCGCTTTGGCGCTGTGCGCCTGCGGCGATCTGGCCGGCCAGCCTCTGGCAGCCGGGAGTGGTGCGCGCCCCCTGTTGCCGGAACCGGTGACGAGCTGGGTGCCAACGGTTCATATTGCACCCGCCATTGGGTGGCCTGCGGGCGCTGCGCCTATCGCAGCGTCGGGCCTGCAAGTAAAAGCTTTTGCGCGCGGACTCGAGCACCCACGCAATCTGCTCTTACTGCCCAATGGCGACGTGCTGGTGGCCGAAAGCAACACGCCGCCCAAACAGGACAAAGAGCTGGGTCCGCTCGAAAGCCTGAAGGCCTGGGTGATGGGCTTGGTGATGCAGCGTGCCGGAGCCGGCGTGCCCAGCGCCAACCGCATCACCCTGCTGCGGGACAGCGATGGCGACGGCGTTGCCGATGTCCGGACCGTGCTGCTGCAAGGCCTGCATTCACCCTTCGGCATGGCCTTGATCGGCGCGGATCTGTATGTAGCCAATACCGATGCGCTACTCAAATTCCCTTACCGGGCCGGTGATACCGAGATCCGCAGTGCGGGCAGCCAAGTGCTTGCCCTGCCGGCAGGCAAGATCAACCACCACTGGACCAAAAACCTAATTGTGAGCCCAGACGGCTCACGGCTCTACATCACTGTGGGCTCCAACAGCAATGTGGGCGAGCGCGGCATGGCCGCCGAGCTGGGCCGGGCCGCCATTTGGGAGTTGACGCTGAAGACGGGTGTCAGCCGCGTCTTTGCCACCGGCTTGCGCAACCCCAACGGTATGGCCTGGGCGACGCGGAGTTCCGGCGAAGTGGTCTTGTGGACCGTGGTCAACGAGCGTGACGAGCTCGGCAACGATCTGGTGCCTGACTACCTCACCTCGGTCCAAGACGCGGCCTTCTACGGGTGGCCCTTCACCTATTTTGGCCAGCATGTGGATGCTCGGGTGCAACCGCCCGCGCCGGAGCAGGTAGCGCGCGCCATAGTGCCCGACTACGCGCTGGGCGCACACACCGCGCCATTGGGCTTGGCCGCAGCGGCGGGCAACAGCCTGCCTGCCAGGTTTGCCGAAGGCATGTTCATCGGCCAGCATGGCTCCTGGAACCGGCGCCCGCACAGCGGCTACAAGGTGGTCTTTGTGCCCTTTGCGCAGGGGCAGGCCATGGACGGACCCTGGCTTGATGTGTTGACTGGATTTCTCAGCGACACGGGCCAAGCGTTTGGCCGCCCGGTCGGCGTGGCGCTAGATCAGCGCGGTGCCTTGCTGGTGGCCGATGACGTGGGCAATGTGATCTGGCGCGTCAGCGCGCGCCCTTGAAGGCGGCACCGGCCATGAGGCAAGCGAGGCGACCTTGGACATGGCTTGCGCTCATCGTGCTGGGCCTGCTCGGCGTGCTGAGTCTGGCCTGTTGCTCCGGCCTGCCCACGCTCACCCCCGAGCTCTCACGCCGAGCCCGGCCACCACCCCAGGTGAACGGCCCCACTGGGCCCCTGTCGGCGGCACAGGCCAAGGCGGTCTTGCTGCGCCTGAGCGGCCAGGGCCAGCAAACCGGCATTTTTGAACGCCATCTGGCCTTGGAAGAAGCCATCACCGGCAGCCCCTTGAGCGCCGGCAACTCGGTTCAACTGCTGCAAGACGGGCCAGCCACTTACCGAGCGATGTTTGCGGCGATCTTGGCAGCCCAGGATCACATCAATATGGAAACCTACATCCTCGACGACGATGAGGTCGGCCAGCGTTTTGCGCAGGCCTTGATCGCCAAGCAGGCCGAGGGCGTGCAGGTCAATTTGCTGCACGACAGCGCCGGCACCATGGCCACGCCAAGCGCCTTCTTCGAGCGCCTGAGCGCGGCAGGCATCCAGGTGCTTGAATTCAACCCACTCAACCCGATCGATGCCTTGGGCAGCAATGGCGAGTGGGCCCTCAACCAGCGCGATCACCGCAAGCTGCTGGTGGTGGATGGCCGCATCGCCTTCCTGGGCGGCATCAATATCAGCAGCGTCTATTCAGGCGGCTCCTTCAAATCGGGCTCACGCGCGGTCAAGAAAGCTAACGCTAAAACTGGGCTGGCCTGGCGTGACACCGATCTGCAATTGCAGGGTCCGGTGGTGGCCGATCTGCAGCGGCTCTTCATGGCCAGCTGGGCGGCTCAAAATGGCCCGGCACTGGCGGGCAAAAAGTACTTCCCGGCGCTGCCGGCGATGGGCCGGGAAGTGGTGCGCGCGATCGGCAGCTCGCCGGATGAGCCCTTCAGCCTGATCTACGCCACCCTGCTGTCGGCAATTGCCAGCGCCGAAACCACGGTGCATCTGAGCAATGCCTACTTCGTTCCTGACCCGCAATTGCTGAAGGCACTGAGCGATGCCGCAGAGCGTGGCGTTGACGTCAAGCTCATACTACCCGGTCAAACCGACTCTTGGCTGGTGCTGCAAGCCGGTCACGCCAGCTACGCGCCGCTATTGCGCGCGGGGGTCAAGATCTTCGAGCGCCAAGGCGCCATCATGCACGCCAAAACCGCGTCGATAGACGGCGTCTGGTCAAGCATTGGCTCGACCAATCTCGACTGGCGCAGCTTCTTGCACAACCAGGAGCTGAACGCGGTGGTGCTGGGTGCTGACTTTGGCGGGCAGATGCGCAAGCAATTCGATCGCGACCTGCTGGCCTCCACTCAGATCAGTTGGGCGTTGTGGCAGCAGCGGCCTTGGTCGACGCGGCTGCAAGAGTGGTTTGCCAATGTGTGGGCTTACTGGTTGTGAGGCCCGCGCTCGGGAGCACCCGCAGGGGCTGCTTGAGCAGGTGCGGCTGATGCTTGCGTCATCGCGCCAAAAGCGGCCAAACAAGACTCCAAGGAGGCGCCGCTGAGCGCCTTGGACAAGAGCTGTTGAGCCAAGCCCGCCAGCAAGGCCGGCTTGACCAAGCGCCAGGGCCGCGCCCACACCAACAACCCGCCGAGCAGCGCTGCGCCACAAACAAGGGCGACAGGATGGCGACGGGCCAAGGGCAGCAAGCTGGCGTTGAACGCAGCCGCCAGTGGCTGCTGACGCCACCAAGTTTTGCTCAGCTCAAATAACAAGGCAGCCCCAGGCAATGACTTCAAGCCTGAAAAGTAGCCCTCGCCGCTGCCTTCGCCAGCAGGCCGCGCGCGCAAGCTATTGCCCAAGATCTCCCGCGACACAGCCAAGCGCGCCAGTGCTGTCGAGGGCGGCCTCATTGGGCGCCGCCCGCAGCAGCAACTGCTGACACTTGGGCGCCCACCAACATGGCTCGGTCGCTCGCCAATTGCTGGCGCAAGTTCACGAACATTGCGGCATCGCTGCTACGCGATGCGGCCGCAGCGCGCCAGCAGTACAGCGCCAACACCAGCGCCGGCAATGGCACGCACAAGAGCAGCCATGCAGCGTGGATCTGCGCCGGCGGCGTGACCGCCCACAGCAGCAAGGCCACGCCGCCCAGGCCAACACCCAGGGTGACGCTGCACATCAGCACCGCATGCAGCACAAAGCGCCGCCGCAGCGCCTGCTTGGCCTGCCCGAATTCATCGCCGAACAAGTCGGCATAGGCCTGCGCATGCTCGGCAAGTGCTTGCGGCTGTGTGGAAAACAAATGTAGCAGCGCGTGCAGCATGAGGCGGGCCTTCGAGCAATGTCGACGGTGATCAGCCGCGCGTGCGGTTCAGCAGGCTGACCAAGGCCATCAGCGCAGCGCCGGTGGCCGCAGCCATCAACACCGACTTAACCGGCTCGGCGCGGATGTAATGCGTGGTGTTGGCACCAGCGCGCGCCGCTTGGTCGCGCAGTCGCATCGACTGGTCCCGCAGTGCATCGACGGTGTTGTGGGCGAAGTTGCTCGCCCGGTCGCTGGCCTGGTGCAAGATTGGCGAAGCTTGGTCGCGCAATTCCTGCACGCCGCCGGCCAAGCCGTCTAGCGCTTCCTGTGCCAGCACTTGGGTCGCATGCAGCGCCTGCTCGGCTGCGCTGCCGGCGTGATCCATGCTGCTGTTGGAGGGGATTGAAGTCTTGTTGCTACCGAACATGATGGTTCCTTTGTGTAATGAGGCAAGTGAGCTTGGTTAAAGCGTTAGTTCTTTGAGATCAAGCCGAACAAAAAGCTGGCAATCGCCAGCACGGCGAACACCACAAACAAGATCTTGGCGATGCCGACGGCACTGGCCGCGATGCCGCCAAAGCCAAACAGGGCGGCGATCAAGGCGATCACAAAGAAGACGACGGCGTAGTGCAGCATGGTGAACTCCTATCGAGCCGCATGGTGGGCTGGGTGTTTGAGGGGGCGCAGCCTTGAGGCTGCGGCTTGCTCTCAGTGTCTGCCCGGCTGCGCGCGCAAGCGATAGGCGCCCCGGCTGAAGCGGGGTCGGACGATCCAGCTGCAGCCTGTAGGACGAGGCCTTAGTGGCTAGGCCTTGGGTGGCTCGGTGCTGCACTGAACCGGCAGCTGAAGTTGGATCGAAGTGCCTTGACCCGGCTGCGATATCACCGTCAAGCGCCCTCCTTCGGCCTCGATACGCACGCGCATGCCCAGCAAGCCGTAGGCCGTACGAGGCGTTTCATCGGCATCAAAACCGATGCCGTCGTCCCGCAGCGACACTGTCACCCAGCCTGCGTCCTGCTTCATGCTGACCCATAGCTGGCTGGCCTGGGCATATTTCGAAATGTTCGTGATGGCCTCTTGCATCACCCGGTAGACGACGATCTCGGTGCTGCTGGCGAGCGCGACCGGCTGCAAATCGCAATGCGCCTGCACGCCGGTGGCTTCGGTGAAATCGTTCACCAGGATTTCCAAGGTCGGCACCAGCCCCAGATTGCTCAAGGTCGACGGCCGCAAGTCCTCGATGATGGTGCGGCCCAGGGCGATGCTGGCGTTGAGGGTGCCGACCAAATGCGTCAGCCGCTCCAAGGCCTCGCTGACCCCGGGCGCGCCGGGCACGGCCGTGGCGGTCTGAGAAAGCCGCGATTTGATGCGTGCCGCGTCCAGCTTGGCCGAGGTCAGTAGCGCGCCCAGCTCATCGTGCAAATCGCGGGCCAAGCGGCCGCGCTCATCTTCACGGGCGGTCAGCAAATGTTGGGTCAGCTCGGTCATCATCAGCGTGCTGATGCCGGCCTCGTCTTGCAATTGATCCCGATCGTCTTGCAGCGTGCGCCTGGAATCCAGCGTCCTTTGCTTCAGGATCAGGGCTTGGCGCAGATACAAAAACAGCGCCAGCAAGCACACAGCACTCAGCGTCGCCAGCCCGATACGGTTGATGAGCAGCGTTCTAGCCAGCGACGCTTGTTCCGAAGCCGTACGCTCGGTCTCAATCTGCAACAGCTCTGCGACATTGGCGCGAAACTCGTCCATCTGCTCCTTGCCGACGCCGCTCTTGACCAGCAAGCTCGCCTGCTCGCTCTGACCAGCATCGGTCAAACGGATGCCCTGAGCAAGCACGTTTTTCTTGGCATCGAAGTGCAGTTGGGTGTCGGCCAGCAGCGCGACGTAGGCGGGATCACGGACAAAAGCCAAGCCGAGTTCCCGCATGCCTTCCTTGCTCGCCGCCAGGCCACGCTCATAGGGCTCCAGATAGACCTTGTCGGCCGTCAGCAAATAGCTTCGTTGGTTGGTTTCAGCGTCCAGCAGGCCGACCAGCATCATGCGGGTGGTCATCCGGATTCTCGTCATCACGGCCAATTCCTGCAGGCTGGACGTGGCCCGGAAATAGGAGCTTTCACTGAGAAAGATAAGCGCCACCGTCGCTGCACAGGCCAAAGGGAAGACCAAGGGACTGCGCTTCGCAACGGATAGAAAATTCATTGGCTGCCTTGGCGGGAAATCGTGGGATCATGGCCCACAGGAGCCCCGTCACACACATGATTCGAATTGCTATTGTTGATGACCATGCCATCGTGCGAGCCGGCCTGCGCCAGTTTTTCGGCGACCAGATCGACTTCCAGGTCGTGGCCGAGGCCGCCACCGGCCGCGAGGCGATGGAAATCGTGCGCAAGGGGGAGGTCGACGTGATCTTGCTCGATATCTCCATGCCCGACCAAAGCGGCGTCGATGCCCTCGCCGCCATCAAGGCGCGAGCGCCCGACCTGCCGGTCTTGATCCTGAGCGGCTTTCCCGAGACGCATTACGCCACCACTTTGTTGCGCCAAGGCGCCAGCGGTTACTTGAACAAGGACTGTGACCCCGAGGAAATCGTGCGCGCCATCCGCACCGTGGTGCGTGGGCGCAAATACATCAGCGCCGGCGTGGCCGAACAACTGGCCAATGGGCTCAGCAGCGGCGGCGACCGGCCCGTGCATGAGAGTTTGTCCGAGCGCGAGCTGCAGGTGTTTTTGCGCCTGGCCAAGGGCGAGACGATTGGCCATATGGCGGACAGCATGTCGCTCAGTGTCAAGACGGTCAGCACGTATCGAACGCGCGTGATGGAAAAAATGAATCTGGCCTCCAACAGCGACCTGACCTATTACGCCTTGAAAAACGGTTTGATTCAGTGACTTGAGCGGGCCGCTGTGAGCGCGCCCGCCGCGCTGCGAATCGACGCTGAGCATCTCAGCCCAGCCCACCGGCACCGGTATCGCCGGCCGCCAAGCGGCAGCAATAGTCCAGCAGATCATCGATTTCATGGGACTTGTCGAAAACCCGCGCCGCCCCTAACTCCAGGCATTTGCGGCGCATTTCGGTGGTGGCGTAGTTACTCAAGACCACCATGGTGCGGCGACCGGGCATGGCGGCCAAGGCGCGCAGCACGCCTATGCCTGAACCCTGCTTCAAGAAAATATCGACGATCGCCAGATCAAAGCTGTGCGCGTTGTGGCTCATCCATTGCACGGCGGAGCTTTCATCCTCGGCCGTGCCAACGACTTCGATCGGACCGAGCTCTTCCAAAGTCGCAATCAAGTTCTCGCGGATGACCGGGCTGTCTTCGACGATGTAAGTCTTGAGCTTGGCCATAGCGCGTGCGAGTTCGGAGGGATCAGGGGCCGAGCGTTCAGCAATCATTTGTGGTGGGCAACGCTCGGCGGGGTTCTATCAAACCCCGCTGACCTGGAGTCATTCTTGGACACCCCGAGTGTGCCAGCAAAAGCGCCCGCACCGCAGTCCGCTGCGGCGCGGCTGCATGTAGGATAAGGCCTACATGCAGCCCTGTGCAGAGTTGTAGGACGGCAACTACATCCGCCCGAGCCCCAGTCCGCTTCACGCCGAAGAGCTATCTCCAGACACTGACGATGCCGCTTAAATTTTGCATTAGACCAAGGTTCAAGACGGACAAAAAGCTCACTTCTGGAGATATCGATGAGTTCGAAACTGAAACTTCTGGCCGCCGCAGCAGGCCTGGTTCTGGCGACCCAAGCGGGCGCACAAATCACCTTTTACGAGCATGACAACTACAGCGGCCGCTCGTTCAAGACGCAGAACAAGGTCAACAATCTGCAACGTTATGGTTTCAATGACATGGCCTCCTCGGCCGTCGTCAGCAGCGAGCGTTGGGAGGTTTGCGATCAACAAAACTTCGGCGGCCGCTGCGTCATTCTGCGTCGGGGCAACTACCTGAGTTTTTCGGCCATGGGCCTGAACGACCGCATCTCTTCAGCTCGCTCGGTGCCTGCCAAGCAGCAATACGAGGAAGAGCGTTATGGGCCGGCGCCGGTGTCGGTCTACGACTCGCGGCGCCGCAACAACGAGCGCCTGTATGAGGCCGAAGTCACCTCGGTGCGCGCCGTCATGGGCCAAGCTCAGCAGCGCTGCTGGACCGAGCAGCAGCAAGTGCAGCAGAACAGCAGCGCCAATGTGCCCGGTGCAATCGTCGGCGCCGTGCTCGGCGGTGTCTTGGGCCACCAAGTGGGCGGCGGCAGAGGGCGCGATTTGGCCACTGCCGGCGGTGCCGTGGGTGGCGCCGTGCTGGGCTCGCGTATGGGCGGCGACTCCCAGTCCACTCACACGCAAAACGTGCAACGCTGCAGCACAGATGCCGCCAGTGGCCGACCTGACTATTGGGATGTGGGCTACCAGTTCCGCGGCCAGGATCACCATGTTCAGATGAGGTCGCAACCCGGCAAGACGGTCACCGTCAACCGGCAGGGCGAGCCGCGCACCTGATATGCCCAAACACCCAAACGGCAAACGTAGGACGAGGACTACCTTGATAAGCGATGTAGTCCGCTTTGCCACTGTGCCGCACAGGCTGACACTGCCAGCACGCTAACCCCTTCTCAAGAGGCTGCCCATGAATTTCATTCTGTTGTCGCTGACCGCGCTGGCGTTTGTGGCTTCATGCGGATTGGCCGCGGTGAGCTGGTTTGCCGCAGCGCAGATGCAGGCCGAACTGGGCCTGCAGGCGCTGGACTGTTTGCACAAGCCAGACGCCTAGGCGCTCGCTTGAAGAGCGCTGATGTTTTAGTTTTTCAACCACCAAGGAACTTCATGAACACTCAATTCAAGCTCAAGGCCACCCTCGTATTGGCCGCCCTGTTTTGCCTGCCTGTCGCTCAAGCCGCCCTGAGCAGCAACGCGGATTACAAGGCCAGCAAGACCCGCATCGACGCCGACTACAAGGCCGAGAAAGCCGCTTGCGCCGCCATGAGCGGCAATGCCAAGGACGTCTGCCACGAGGAAGCCAAAGCGCATGAAAAGGTCGCCTTGGCCGAAGCTGAGTTCGCCCATACCGGCAGCACCAGCGACAGCAACAAGGTCATCACCGCCAAGGCGGAATCGGCCTATGCCGTCGCCAAGGAAAAATGCGATGACAAGTCCGGCAACGACAAGGACGTCTGCGTCAAGGAAGCCAAGGCGATCGAAGCCAAGGCCCTGGCCGACGTGAAGCTGAGCAAGAAGATCAACAGCGCCGTCAAGGACGATGTGCAGACCAAGCGCGACGCCGACTACAAAGTCAGCATCGAAAAATGCGATTCCATGTCGGGCGACGCCAAGAGCAACTGTGTGGCCAGCGCCAAAGCAACTTTTGGCAAGAGTTGATGTGTAGCAGGGGCGGCAACTCGCTGCCCCTGCACGATTGACTGCATGACTCGCGCCTGCCTCGATGCAGGCGCTCTTGTTTGAGCACCAACAAGCCGCACTCGGCACTGCGCGGATCACATGCGCAGATTCAGCCCGTTGATGCGCCGTGCGTGATGGGGCACGAAGACGTCGGCCGCCTGCGCCGATCGCGCCGCCGCCAGACTCGAAGCCGAACACCCGCCCGGTGTGGAGCAGCCTGGCCAAGCTGGCCGCGCCGCCGACTTGGTGTTCGTTTAGCAAACGGGCCACGATGTCGGCCCACGCGCTTGGCGCCTAGTTTTTCAAGTAAGGTTCAATAGTTTCCAGCTGCCAGCGTCCTGCCACTGGTCGGCGAGACAGCCCGACCCTCTCTACACTTGCTGCCATCAGACCGCTCATGACCAACGCTTCCCATTACACGACCTTGCCGCAGTGGCCCAACGCTTATCCGGCCAGCGGCGCCAGCGCCACCCTGAAAAGCCTCAACGAGGATTTCATCGTGACCGAACTGCCGCTGCAACTGCCCTCCGGTGCGGGCGAACACATCTGGCTGGTCATCGAGAAGAACGGCGCTAACACCGCCTTCGTCGCCCAGCAACTGGCCTTGGCCGCTGGCGTGCAGGAATGGGACGTGGGCTATGCCGGCCTGAAGGACCGCTACGCCATCACCCGTCAGTGGTTCAGCATCTATTTCCCTAAGGGCAAAGGCAAAGGCGAGACGCCCGATCTGACCCAGCTTCAGCACCCGGAATTCAAGGTGCTGAGTCAGAGCCGCCATGTAAAAAAGCTGCGCCCCGGTGATCTGCAGGGCAACCGATTCCGCATCGTGCTGCGTGAGCTAGCCGGCAATCGCGATGCCGTCGAGGCCAATCTGCAGGCCGCTGCCTCACAGGGCGTGCCCAACTACTTCGGCGCTCAGCGTTTCGGCCATGACGGGGGCAACGTGGAACAGGGCCGCGCCATGCTGGCGCGCGAAATCCGCGTACGCCACCCGAAGAAAAAGGGCATCTACCTGTCGGCGGTGCGCTCCTTTGTCTTCAATGAGGTGCTGGGGCTGCGCATTCAGCAGGGACTCTGGGGCAAGACTCTGCCCGGCGACGCGATGACTGATGCGAGCCAGCCCACAGGACCACTCTGGGGACGGGGCCGGGTGAGCACTACAGATGAGGCGCATGCCCTGGAAATGGGCGTGGCTGAGCGCCACGCCACCTTGTGCGACGGCATGGAACACGCCGGTCTGGATCAGCAGCGCCGCGCCCTGGTGGCCAGGCCGGTGGACATGTCATGGGAATGGCCGCAAGCCGATCAACTGGTGCTCACCTTCTCTTTGCCCGCCGGGAATTACGCCACGTCAGTGCTGAACGAAATCCTCCGCACCACGGAGCCTGAGCGGCTCACAGAGAACAACGAGCCTGCGGCGGGCGAATGACGCTGTCACCGACGCCGCTCGGTTGCCTTCTTCTTGCTTGTTCGCGCTGGTGCCTCACCGGCAGCCTGCACCTGCTCCAAGGCGGCGATCGCATCCATCTGCGTGAGCAGCCTGTGTAAATAGGCTGGAGCCAGACCCTGAATTTGCTGGAGCATGCGCGTCGCCAGCGCCTGACCATTGAGTGGCCCCAGATGCCCGGTGACCGGCGCATGGAGCTCGGCAATGTTTCGTGCCACGCGCAGCTGCCGCCAAGTGCTTTCGTGGAGGCGCACCTGGCGCAACTCTTGGCTCGCATCAAGCTGCAGCAAGGCGAGCAATTCGCCCAGCGGATTGACTAGGGCCGGATAGTCCTGCTTCTGCTCCGCCACGGGCTCTTGCGACGCGCGCTCCCTCAGTCTCGCAATCAGTTTGTCTCGCAGAGCGCCCGCAGGCTGAGCTGCCGCACGCAGGGCGAGTGCGTGCAGCATGCGCCGACGCACCGGGTCAGCACGCTGCGCAGCGACCCAATTGACAGGATCATCAATGCTGCTCACGGTGCGGACGCTGCAGAAGCTGCAACCGCTCGCCGTGGCCGCGGTGTTGGTGCGATTTCTACCCGACGATTGAGCGCACGTCCCGCTGCGGTGTCGTTGGGTGCTACCGGCTGCTGCGCGCCGAATGCAGCAGAAAACACCGCGTCGGGTGGCAGACCGTCCGCCAACAAGGCCCGCGTCACGTTCAGCGCCCGCCTGGCAGACAGATCCCAGTTGTCACCAAACTGCATGCCCGCCACGACGCCCCGGTCATCGGTGAAGCCGCTGACCATCAAGATCTCATCGCGTTGCGCGAGGTAGGTGCGCAGCGGCGTTGCCAAGGCACCGAGCAGCGTACGGCCCTCGGCGAGCAGTTGGTCCGAGCCCGTCGCAAAGAGCACCGCGCTGTTGATGCCGATTCGTCCTTCCACCAGCGTGATGCGTCCGTCCGCAAGCGGGCCGGCCAAGGCGCGCTCCAAGGCTTCCCGGCGACTCTGCTCGGCCATGCGCTGCTGCACTTCGGCTTGCAATTGGGTGGCGAGATCCAGCTGCCCCACCAGGGCCGCGGCAAGTACCCACACAAACGCACCCAGCACGCCGGCCATCAAGTCGCCAAAAGCTGCCCAAGCGGGAGCGGCAGTGCCTTCGTGCTCAATCTGCAGCTGGTCACCCATTTGACGCGGCGCCTTGCAGCGCATCCAGGATTTGCTTCTGCGAGCCCAGGCAGAGGTCGATGACTTCGCGCGCCTGGGCCACGTAGTAAGCCAGTTGGTCATCGCTTCGCGTGATCGACGCGGACAGGCGCTCCTCCAGCGCAGCCAGATGCTGCACGAGTTGGGCATTGGCCCCCTGGAATTGCTCAATCGCCGCGCCGAAGCCTTCGCCCACGCTGGCGACGTCGGCGGCGCTTGCCGCCAAATTGGTGGCCGCATCGGCAAGGGCGTGACCGGAGGCTTCTGCAAGCGATGTGAATCGCTGGCCCAAGGCCTCGATCTGCAATGCAGATCTATCCACCAGCGAATCAATCGCGACGCGCTGCTCGCCAGCGGCTTGCTGCAGCGAGGCGAGCAGGGTCGATACCGTCCCCATCAGCTCGGCCCGCTCAAGCAGAGCCGCACGGTCCTGGGCCTGGCTTTGGGCGAGCTGTTCTCGCAGTGCGACGACGACCTCGACGGCAGCGCGTGGCGCTTCACCAGCGGCTTGCAGCACTGCGCCGGCCTCGGCCAGCGTCCGTTGAGAAGTGGCCTCGGCCTGGGTTACCAGACTGCGCGTGTTCGCCAACAGGTCATCTGCCAGCAATTGCTGCTGCAACTGCGTGGCTCCAATCGAGGCCAGCTCATTGCGCCATGCCGCAAGCTGCTGAGCGTCATGGGCTCCGGTTCATCACCCAATTTCTGCAGACTGTCGCTCCCGGCTTGGGGCGCAAGCGGTGGCTTGTTATGGTGTGCTACATCAGCAACACACAGGCCTCAGGCTCCGTTGATATGCACAACTGGAACGACACCGCCCCCATCTACCAGCAACTGGCCGACCGCTTGGCCGTGCAGTTGCTGGACGGACAACCGCCCGAAGGCGACGCCATGCCATCGGTGCGCAAGCTGGCAAGCCAATACTTGATCAACCCGCTGACGGTCAGCCGCGCGCTGCAAAGCCTGGTCGACAACGGCCTGGTCGAGAGCCGCCGCGGGCTGGGCATGTTTGTACGCAGCGGCGCCAGAGCGAGCTTGCGGCAAAGCGAGCGCGAACAATTTTTACAAACCGAATGGCCGCTATTGCGCGAAAAACTGCAGCGCCTGGGCCTGAGCGCATCCGACTTGAACTGGGAGACGAAATGAGCCACTTGATCGAAGCACGCGATTTCAGCATTCGCTATGGCCTGGGCAGCAAGGCCAAGATCGCCGTTGACAACATCAGCTTTACCATCCCCAAGGGCCGCGTGATCGGTTTGCTGGGTCACAACGGCGCCGGCAAGACCTCGCTGATGAAGGCGATGGTCGGCTTGATTCCCGGCGCCGGCGCGCTGAAGGTGCTGGGTCTGGACCCTCGCAATCAGCGCAACGAGTTGCTGCAATCGATGTCCTATATCCCCGACGTGGCGGTGCTGCCGCGCTGGGCCAGAGTAGACGAGCTGATCACCTTGATGAGCGGGCTGCAGCCGCGTTTTTCTGCCGAACGCGCCCGCGTGCTTTTGCAGCGCACCAGTGTTGGCCCGCGCGACAAGGTCAAGAGCCTGTCCAAGGGCATGGTGACACAGCTGCACCTGGCCCTGATCGCCGCCATTGATACCAAGCTGATGATTCTGGACGAGCCGACGCTGGGCTTGGACGTGATGTCGCGCAAGAGCTTTTACGAGATGCTCATCGACGAATGGTGCGACGGCGAGCGCACGGTGCTGATTTCGACCCACCAGGTCGAGGAGATCGAGACCTTGCTCAGCGACGTGATGATGTTGGACGAAGGCCGGCTGGTCTTGAATATCAGCCTGGAAGAAATGGACTCGCGCTTTGTAGCGCTGTCGCATGACGCTGCCGCCGCCGACGCCGTGGCCGACGCCCATCCGCTGCTGCGCTACCGCCAGCAAGGCCGCGCCGCTGCACTGTTTGATGGCGCGCCACCGGCCCACGTGGCGGAACTGGGCCAGCGTTTCAGGCCCAGCCTGGTTGACCTGTTCATGGCTCTGACACGCAAGCCAGAACTGCAATCCCGCCAATCCGCTTGAGCTTCAAGGAGAGAAAGATATGTTTTCGACAAGATTTATGACCTTGCTGCAGCGCGAGTGGATGCAGCACCATCTGGGCTGGTTGCTCGTGATGTTGAGCCTGCCATTGATCCTGCTGGTGGCAATGCCCTTTGGGCATATCCAACTGAATGAGCATCTGCCGCCGCCGACATTGCTGGCCGCAGCGGTGATATCAATGTCGACGCTCGTCGTCTTCGGCATCACCTTCTTGGTCACCTCATTCCAGCTCTCGGGGCTGGCGCGTCGAGACACCCAAGATCGCAGCATCGAGTTCTGGATGTCGCTACCGGGCAGCCACAGCGAGAGCATTCTGGCCACCGTTTTGATGCACACCGTGTTCGTGTTCCTGCTGGCGCTAGGCATCGGTGCGGCGATGGGCGTGCTGCTGTCGATAGCCGCCGTGATCAGGACGATGGGCGTGGGCGCGCTGATGGATGTGTCTTGGTGGGCCTTGCTGGTGGCCGGCGCTGCCGGGCTGGCCAGGCTGGCTCTTGGCACGGTTTTGTTCACCTTGTGGCTCTCGCCGATGTTCATGATCTTGATGGCAGCATCGGCGTGGCTGAAGCGCTGGGGCACGCCTGTCATCATCGCTGCGGTCGTGATCGGCGGCAATGTGCTGGACAAGCTGTATGGCAATCCGGTGGTTTGGGACTTGCTGCACGCCCAATTCGACGGCGCCAGCCGCGCCATGATGGATGCCGACAACCAGATGCGCAGCGGCTCGGTCCTGCCAGAGGCGATGCCGCAGTTCATCAGCCATTTCGCGACTTGGGCCATCACCGATGCAGGCGCTGCCTTGGCTCAAACCGCTTCGCTGCATTTCATCGGCGGCTTGGTGGTGGCAGCCCTCGGCTTCGGGCTGGTGATTCTGTACCGTCGCCGCGCGCATTAAAGCGCCAGGTCAGAGCTGTGCTTGCGCCGCCCGCCAGCGCGCCACGGCCGCCGGCAGGGCCGCCAATTCGGTGATGATTTGGATGCCTTTCAATTTGAGCGGGTGCTTCAGCAGCAAAGCGCTGCCGCCCGCCCAGAGCTCGATCGACGACGGCAAAGCGGCGCGCAGATCGGCCAGACCGCGCCGCACCATGCTGGCCGACATCAGACCGCTGAAACTCAGAGCAACGATATCGCTGCCATGTGCGCCGGCGGCAAGCGGCAATTGATCCACCGGGGTTTGCACCCCCAGGGACAGGCACTGGCAAGCATCAAGTACCATCAACGCCTCCGCCATCAACAGGCCCAAGCCATGCGGCTCACCCGGCAGCGTGGTCAACAGCACCCGGGGCCGGCCACTGTTGCCAGGCGCGGGCACACTCTGCACCGCCTGCCGCAAGAGTTGCTGCACGCATTCGGTGTAGATGTGCTCCTCAAACACCTCCAACTCGCCCCGCATCCATTGCTCACCCACCAAGCGGGTCATGGGCGCAACCCAATGCTGCACAAAGTTACTCAAGCCTTGGCGCATCAAAGCTTGTGCCAGGTGTAGGCGCAACTCGTCCACCCTGTGGCTGCGCAACAGTTGCAGGCAAAACTGGTTCTCGGCGCTTTGATCAGCCTGAGCCATCACGGCGGACGCGCTGGCCACCTTGCGCTGCGCCCGTTGGGACAGCGCGGCACGGCCCGCCTCCTTATCCTGCAGCAAGGCTTCTAGGGCTTGCAGGGACGCAGGCACCACATGGCCGGGTCTGTGACCGCCGTCCAGCAAGCGCTTGAGCAGCCGCAAGCGCTGCACCTGATCGGGCGGGTAAACACGGTCGCCCGCACCGTCCCGCTGCGGCAGCGGGAAACCATAACGCCGCTCCCAAACGCGCAAGGTGTCCTTGCTCAGGCCGGTATCGCGCTCGACGGCGGCGATGCCCAACAGACTCGTCAGGTCCAGGTTCGTTGCTTCGCTGGCCCCGGGCATCCGCATTTCCACCGGCAACGCTGCCGGCAGCGCCATAGCCATCTTTGAGGCCGCAGCAGCCGGCTTTCCAATCGATTTTCTAATGCTCACGCCGCCACCGCTTGCACCACCGTCCCTTGACGCTTAGCGTCGCTGGACATTTCACTCAGATTCCACATAGCAAGCCCCTTACCTCAACTTTGTCCTAGACAAACGATGGACATTTTCTAAATACTGCCCTAATATAGTTGCATGTCGAAGATTTGACTAGGACAAACGATGAAAATGATCTCCAGGCCCATCTCTATCAGCAGCCTCACCCTCGCTGGTTTGCTGGCTTGCGCAGCGGCCGGCAATTGCCTTGCCGCACCCGCATCTCCAGCGGTGAGCGCGGTCTGCCCGGCCCTGCTGCAGCGTGAAATGCCCCGCCTGCAAGACGAAAAACCGCAGGCGCTTTGTCAATATGCGGGCAAAGTGGTGATGGTGGTCAACACGGCCAGCTTCTGCGGCTTCACGCCGCAGTACAAGGCGCTCGAGACCTTGGCCGCACGCTATGCCGACCGAGGCTTGGTGGTGCTGGGTTTCCCGTCCAACGACTTCGGCAGCCAGGAGCCCGGCAGCAACAAGGAAATCGCCGAGTTTTGCGAAAACACCTTCAATGTGAAGTTCCCGATGTTTGCAAAATCGGTCGTGAAGAGCGGTAAGCCCGACACCAACCCGCTCTTTACCGACCTGATCAAGATCAGCGGCAGCGCGCCCAAGTGGAACTTTCACAAGTATCTGATTTCGCGCGACGGCCAGCAGGTCGTGAGCTTTTGGTCCACCACCGACCCCTTGAGCAAAAGCGTTACCGACGAGGTCGAACGCTTGTTGGCCAAACCCTGAGTTTCATCTGACCAACCATGGCAGCGTTCGCAATCACAAAGCAAGCACTAAGCAGCGGACTGCCAGGCTTGGCAAGCCCTAATGCCTTGCCTGCGCGGTTCAATTTGTTAATGACGAATTCGTTCAATGCGCTTTGTAAACAATTGCAAACGCAAGAAAATTTACGCAATCCTATCGAAATTTCGATAGGATTGACACACTTACAGTCGCAAAGTCACTCCCTCAGTGGAGCAGAAATCTCGCAGCCGTTTTCCTCCTCCTCCCTCCCTCCCTCGTTGGCTGCGAGGCGCTTTGCGACTACTTTTATTCCAGGGGCTTGCGCCGCTAGCGCAAGCCCCTTTTCGTTGCCCAAGTCCGGGGCGAATGCTTTACGCGAAACCCTGCCCACCGGCGCCGGCCATGCGCAAGGCTTGCTGCCTTTTTTGAGCCAGCTGTGCACGCAGCCTGTCCAAGCACCCGGAAGTAGCTCAAAACGTCGTGTCGCCGTGATCGGCTCTGGCATTGCCGGCTTATCGGCGGCCTGGGCCCTGAGTACGCAGGCGACCGTCAGCCTCTTTGAGGCCAATGACTATTTCGGCGGCCACACACATACCGTCGATATCGAACTGGAAGGCCAGCGCCACGGCGTTGACACCGGCTTCCTGGTCTTCAACGAGCGCACTTATCCGCTGCTGATCGAGCTGTTCAAGCAATTGGGCGTTGACGTCGCCGCCAGCGAGATGTCGTTCTCGGTACAAGTGCCGGATCAGCAATTGGAGTGGAGCGGCAGCAATCTGAACGGCGTGTTTGCTCAGCGCGCCAACCTGCTGCGGCCGGCCTTTTGGGGCATGTTGACCGACCTGCTGCGCTTTAACCGCCTGTGCACCGAGTTGGCCGAGCAAGGTCGCGAAGCCGCACTGGCCCAGCCCATCGGCGACTTCCTGCAACAGCATGGCTTCAGCCAAGCCTTCAGGAATTGGTATTTGCTGCCCATGGTCGCCTGCATCTGGTCTTGCCCGACCCAGCAAATGCTGGAGTTTCCGATCTCGACCTTGATACGCTTTTGCCATAACCACGGCTTGTTGCAGGTCGCTAACCGGCCGCAGTGGTACACCGTGCGCGGCGGTGCCAAGCACTATGTGGAAAAGCTGCTGAGCCGGATCGCCGATGCCCGCCTGTCCTGCCCGGTGCAGCAGGTGCGGCGGCTGGCGCAAGGCGGGGTGGAGATCCACAGCGCTCGCGGTGTCGAAGTCTTCGACGAGGTGGTAATGGCCGGCCATAGCGACCAGGCGCTGCGAATGCTGGCCGAGCCGAGCAAGGCCGAGCAGCAAGTGCTGGGCGCCATTCCCTACCACCGCAACCGCGCGGTCCTGCATACCGACGCGCAGCTGATGCCAAGCCGTCAGCGCGCCTGGGCGGCCTGGAACTATGAGCATGGCGGCCAACAAAGCGGCAGCGAGCAGCGTGCGGTATGCCTGCATTACTGGCTGAACCGCCTGCAGCCGCTGCCTTGGAAGCAGGCGGTGATGGTGTCGCTCAACCCCGTGCGCGAGCCGGCGCCGGCTCAGGTCCTGGCCGAATTTGATTACGCCCACCCGGTCTTTGATCGCCCGGCCGTTGCCGCGCAAGCGCGCCTCCCCTTGATTCAGGGCGAGGGCCATGTCTGGTATTGCGGCGCCTGGACACGCTACGGCTTTCACGAAGACGGTCTGCTCTCCGGCCTGAGCGTGGCCAAGCAATTGCTGGAGCGCTGGACTCAGCAGGCGCCCCAACAGCCCGCCGGCCCGGCGAGCACCGCATGAAACCCGCCGTAGGCCAGCCCAGCGGCAGCGCCGCCTGGCCCGAGCAAGCACTGATTGGGCGCGGCCAGGTACGCCATCGGCGTTTGCAGCCGGCCCAGCATGGTTTCAGCTACCGCAGCTATTTTTTGATGCTGCCGCTGCGTGCGCTGCGGCGTTCGCCCTGCCCGGCGCTGCACCGCAATGCCCGCTTCGCGGCGCTGCGCTGGTTGAGCTTTGCCGATGCCGATCACGGCGACGGCGGCCCCGATTGCCTGGCCTGGCTGGATGCCCTGCTGCAGCGTGAAGGCGTGCATGACGCCGACGGCGAGGTGTGGCTGCACTGTTACCCGCGCGTGCTCGGCCACACCTTCAAGCCGGTCAGTTTTTGGTACTGCCAGCGCGCCAACGGCGAGTTGGCGGCCATCGTCGTCGAGGTCAACAACACTTTCGGCGAGCGTCACTGCTATTTGCTGCAAGGCCCCGAGTTGGCCCTCGGGCGCGAGATGCAAGCGAGCAAGGTCTTCCATGTCTCGCCGTTTTGCCGGGTTGCCGGCCGTTATCGCTTTCGCTTCATGCACAGCAGCGGCCCCGGCGGGCTGCGCACCATTGCCCGCGTGGACCATGAAGACGACAACGGCGAGTTGCTCTTGCAGACCAGCGTCAGCGGCCAGCTGCAGCCCTTGAGCGAAGCCAGCGCTCGCGCGGCATTCTTCGCCGTGCCGGCGCTGAGCTTGCTGGTGCTGGCACGCATCCATTGGCAGGCCTTGCGGCTATGGATCAAGCGCGTGCCTTTCTTCTCGAAACCTCTCCCTCCCGAATCCCTGTTGACTCGCTGACGAGCCCATACCCCGTATGAACTCCACCACCCTCAAACACCGCCTCGCCCTGCCCGACGACGCGCCCGCGGCCGCCCGCACCGTGTTCGGCCTGCTCACGCATCTGCGCCACGGCAGCCTGGATGTGCAAATGCCGGACGGCGCGACCGCCCACTTTGGTGACGCCCATGGCCCGCGCGCGGCTTTTCGCATTCTCGACTGGGCCGTTTGCTCAGCCAGCCTGCGCTCGGGCGATATCGGCTTCGCTGAAAGCTATGTGGCCGGCCACTGGAACACGCCCGATCTGCGCGCCTTGCTGGAGCTGTTCATCCGCAACCGGGCCAGCCTGGACCAGGCGATCTTCGGTTCCTGGTGGGGTGCGGCCCTGCACCGGGTTCGGCACCTGTTCAAGCGCAATAGCCGCGCCGGCAGCCGCAAGAACATCCATGCCCATTACGACATCGGCAATGATTTCTACAAGCTCTGGCTGGACCCGAGCATGAACTACTCCAGCGCCTGGTTCGAGGCCGGTGCCCAGCAATCCTTGAGCGAAGCGCAAACGGCCAAGATGCAGCGCGCCCTGCGCGAATGCGGCGTCCAAGCGGGCGACCGGGTGCTGGAAATCGGCTGTGGCTGGGGTGCGGTGGCCGAGACCGCCACGCGCGACTTTGGCGCAGTGCTGACCGGCGTCACCCTGTCCAGCGAGCAACTGGCCTGGGCCCAGCGTCGCATGGAGGAAGCGGGGCTGAGCGCCAAAGCCGACCTGCGCTTGCAGGACTACCGCGACATCGCCGACCCGGCTTTCGATGCGGTGATTTCGATTGAGATGTTCGAAGCCGTCGGTCAGGAATACTGGGATGGCTATTTCAAGACCGTGCACGCCAAGCTCAAGTCTGGCGGGCGCGCCTGCATCCAGACCATCACCATTCGCGATGACTTGTTTGATCGCTACAGCCGCTCAAGCGACTTCATCCAGCAATACATCTTCCCCGGCGGCATGTTGCCCAGCCCGAGCAAGTTCCGCGCCCATGCTGCTAAAGCCGGCCTGCGGGTCGTCAATGAACTCGCCTTTGGGCAAGACTACGCGCGCACCTTGCAGCTTTGGCGTGACGCCTTTTTACGCCATGAAGGTGCCGTGCGCGAGCAGGGATTTGATACCCGCTTCCTGCGCCTGTGGGAGTTCTACCTGGCCTATTGCGAAGCCGCTTTTGCGGCCGGCAATACCGATGTGATGCAGTTCACTTTGGTGAGGGACTAGCCGTGCAACGCCGCCGCGTATGCCAACTCGGGGCCGCTGCCATAACGTCGACTTTACTGACACCCCAGTTAAGTCTGGCGGGCCCCGGCGAAGCGGCGTCGGCGGCGCCTCCGGAGCTGGCGAACTTGCGCCAGCTGGCGCAGGCGCAGATGCGCTTCTTCGGCCTGCTGATTTACGACATCCGGCTGTGGGCCAAGGACGCGGTCGACGCGCAAAACTGGCCGCAGCAGGTTTTGGCCCTGGAGCTGGAATACGCCCGCAGCTTGAGCGGTACCGAGATCGCCAAACGCTCACTGACCGAGATGCGCCGCCAGTCCGAGATCGGCAGCGAACAAGCCCAGCGCTGGTTGGCCGAGATGGAGGCTGCATTCCCCGACGTCAAAGCGGGCGACCGCATCAGCGGCCTCAACGAACCCGGCGCTGGCATCAATTTCTTCGTCAACGGCCGCCTGCAGCGCAGCATCAAAGACCCGGTCTTCAGCCGCCTGTTCATGGGCATCTGGCTGGCCCCGCAAACCTCCGAGCCCAAGCTGCGCAAGCAGTTACTGGGTAGCGCAGCCGGTGGCGCCTAAGCTGGCGCTTGACCCGACGCTGAGCCCGGCGGCCGGCGCGCGCTATGGCGCACTTGGCTTCGCGCTGGCCTTTGTGGCCTTGCCGCTCTACATCACCCTGCCCGCCCATTACGCCCAGGAGTTCGGCATGCCGCTGGCCCTGCTGGGCGCGCTGCTGCTGGGCGCGCGCTTGGCCGACGCCTTGATCGACCCCTGGATCGGGCGCTTGTGTGACCGCTGGCTGATTCAGCACGCGAGCCGCGTCCTGCCCTTGATGGCGGGCGCCGCAGCGCTCTTGTTGCTGGGCTTTTTTGGCCTGTTCTTTCCGCCCTGGCGTGGGCAGACCGCCTTGCTGCTTTGGTGCGGCACTTTTCTGATGCTCACTTATCTTGGCTATAGCTTGCTGAGCGTGATGCACCAAGCCTGGGGCGCGCGCTTGGGCGGCTCGGCCGGCCAGCAAACGCGGCTGGTCGCCTGGCGTGAGGGCTTTGCGCTCGCGGGCGTGATCAGCGCCAGCTTGCTGCCGGGCTTGATCGGCCTGCCGGCAACGGCTGCAGCCCTGGGCGCGGCCCTGCTGCTGGGCCTGTTGTTGCTGCGCCTGGCCCCGCGTGCGCCGGCTTTACGGCTTGAAGCCAGTGTTGCAGCCGTTCCAGTCTGGGAGTCGGCAGCGTTCAAGCGGCTGCTGGCGGTGTTTTTGCTCAACGGCATCGCGGCCGCGATACCGGCCAGCCTCTTGCTGTTTTTCGTCCGAGACCGCTTGCAGACGCCGCAATGGGAAAGCGCCTTTCTGGGCCTGTACTTCATTGCGGCGGCGCTGTCTTTGCCGATGTGGCTGCGCATGGTAGCCCGCATAGGCCAAGCGCGCAGCTGGGGCTTGGCCATGCTATTGGCCGTGGCGGCTTTTGCCTGGGCCGCCACCCTGGGTGCCGGCGATAGCATGGCCTTTGCCTTGATCTGCGTGGCCAGCGGCTTCGCTGTCGGCGCCGACCTGGCCATTCCTGGCGCCATGCTGGCCCGCGTGGTGCACGCGGCGGGCTATGGCGGGCGGGCCGAGGGCGCTTTCTTTGGCTGGTGGAATGCGGCCACCAAGCTCAACCTGGCCTTGGCTGCCGGCTTGAGCCTGCCGCTGCTGCAGGCGCTGGACTACGCGCCCGGCCGGCGCGACGCAGATGCTTTGCGCGCACTCACGCTCGCCTATTGCCTGTTGCCCTGTGTATTGAAACTGCTGGCCGCCGGCCTGCTGTACTTGTTCTGGATACGCCCCAAAGGCGCCGAGGAGTTGATGTGAAGCTGCTGTTCAAATTTTTCTGGGCTCTCAAATTCGGCGCTTTGGCGCTCTTGTTGAGCGCCTGCGCCGCTCCGCCCAACCCGGCCGATTACGCGCAGGAAACGCCCAAGCTGGAACTGCGCAATTATTTGAACGGTCCCTTGCTGGCCCACGGTATGTTCACCGACCGCAGCGGCCATGTGAAGCGGCGCTTCACCGTCAAGCTCAAGGGAAGCTGGGAAGGCGATACCGGCGTGCTGGAAGAAGACTTCGAATACAGCGACGGCGCCAAGGAGCGACGCGTCTGGACCATCAAGGACCTGGGCGACGGGCGCTACAGCGGCACAGCCGGCGATGTGGTCGGCACGGCCACCGGCGTGGCCGCTGGCAACGCCCTGCGCTGGAGTTACACGCTCAAATTGCCGGTGGACGGCAAGGTCTACGAGGTCGATTTTGACGATTGGATGTACCTGATCGACGACAAGGTGATGCTCAACAAGGCGCGCATGAGCAAGTTCGGCTTCGAGCTGGGCCAAGTGACGCTGTCCTTCCAGAAGCTCTGAGCTTGCGATGTCGCTGAACCCTAAAATCACCCATTGGCAGGGTCGCATCGTCTGGCTGGTCGGCGCCTCCAGCGGTATCGGTCAAGCCTTGGCGAACAGCCTGCATCAGGCCGGCGCGCGCGTGATCGTGTCGGCCCGCCAGGCCGATCTGCTGCACCAGTTCGCGGCAAATCATCCCGGCAGCCTGAGCCTGCCCCTTGATGTCTTGGATGAGCAGGCGCTGAAGGCTGCGGCCAAGTCGGTGGTGCGTAGCCACGGCCGTATCGATCTGACGGTCTATTGCGCCGGCTATTACCAGGCGATGAGCGCGCAACGTTTCTCGCTGGTCGAGGCCAAGCGGCATATCGAAGTCAACTATGTCGGCGCTCTCAATCTGCTCGACGCCCTGCTGCCGCAACTGCTTTTGCAAGCCCATCAAGGCTGCGGCGGACATATCAGCCTCATCTCCAGTGTGGCGGGCTTCCGTGGACTGCCCAAGTCACTGGCATATGGCCCCTCGAAAGCGGCGCTGAGCCATTTGGCCGAGGCGCTTTACCTGGATTTATCCTCGGAAGGCATCGGTGTGTCGGTCATACACCCGGGCTTTGTCGAAACCCCGTTGACCGCGCAGAACGACTTCAAGATGCCCGCCCTAATCAGCGCAGAAGTCGCGGCCGCCGCCATCATCAAGGGTTGGGGCCAGGGCAAATTCGAGATCCACTTCCCCAAAAGATTCACCTTATGGCTCAAGGCCCTGCGCCTGTTGGGTCATGGGGCTTACTTTGCAGTGATCAGAAAATTCATTCAACCATGAACCCTCACGCCGAAGCTCCCCCGGATCCGCGCGCCGCGGCCGCGATCCGCTTTTTTGAACAACTCAGCGCGGACGATGTGCAGTGGATGGGCCGGCACTACACCGAGCAGGCCTTCTTCAAAGACCCCTTCAACGAAGTCCGCGACCTGATCGGTGTGCAGCGCATCTTTGCCCATATGTTTGAAGCCTTGGACGCGCCGCGATTCGAGGTGCTCGACTGCCTGGTTCAAAACCAGCAATGCTTTCTGACCTGGGACTTCAGTTTCAGGCTCAAGGGCCAAACGCAGCAGCGCCATATTCACGGCAGCAGCCACCTGCGCTTTGCCGCCGACGGTCGCATCGCCTACCACCGCGACTATTGGGACGCGGCCGAAGAGTTCTACGAGAAGCTGCCGCTGCTGGGCAGTGTGCTGCGCTTGATCAAACGCCGACTAAAGGTCTGATCACCGGCGGCTGCAGAATCAGCGCAACCACCCCTTGCGGCGGAAGTAAATGAAGGGGGCCGCGACCGAGGCCGCCATCAAACCCAGCGCAAAGGGATAGCCCCAGGCATAGTCCAGTTCGGGCATGAACTTGAAATTCATGCCGTAGATGCTGGCAATCAGCGTTGGCGGCAGCAGCGCGACGCTGGCCACCGAGAAGATCTTGATGATCTTGTTCTGGTTGATATTGATGAAACCGACGGTCGCGTCCATCAAGAAGTTGATCTTGTCGAACAAGAAGGCGGTGTGCGAGTCGAGCGAGTCAATGTCGCGCAGAATCTGCCTAGATTCCTCGAACTGCTCGGCATTGAGCATGCGGCTGCGCATCATGAAACTCAAGGCGCGCCGCGTATCCATCACGTTACGGCGGATGCGCCCGTTCAAGTCTTCCTCGCGCGCAATCGCCGACAGCACCTCGCCGGCCTCGGCATCATTGACGTCCTTCTTCAACACGCGCGCGCTGACGGTCTCCAGCTTGTCGTAAATGCCTTCCAGGATGTCGGCCGAATATTCGGCGTCGGCGTCATACAGCTTCAGCAGCACATCCTTGGCGTCTTCGATCAAGGCGGGGATGCGCCTTGCGCGCAGGCGCAAGAGGCGAAACACCGGCAAGTCTTCGTTATGGATCGAAAACAGCACGTTGTTGTGCAGGATGAAGGCGACGCGCACATTGCGCGTATTGGCATCGTCATCGATCAAAAAGTCGGACCGGATGTGCAACTCGCCGTTGTCTTCTTCGTAAAAACGCGCCGACTCTTCCAAGTCTTCGTCAACGATGTCTTCCGGGATGATCAGGCCGAAGCGATCCTTGATCCAGCCTTTTTCCTCGGCGCTGGGCAGCTCCAGATCAACCCATACCGGGCGCGATTGCGCCAAATCCTCGGCGGATTCAATTTCTTCTTGGAATAGACCGCCCTTCAGGCGGCCGTTGTCGAGCGTGAAAACATTCAGCATGCAGATCTCCAGCGCCATTGCGCCGCATTGAGTCTGGACGGGCTCGCCGTCCGGGAGTGGATGGGGGGTGGGACCGTCTCACTCCGGACAATCGGCTGATTGCATCAATCTGGGCCGATAGGCGATGGTGTGGACGGTCACCTAGGGTGATCGCTGTCCAAGAAAAGGCTCCGTAGCTGTAATGCCGCAATTATCACCGAGCAGGCGCGACTCCGTGACTCAAACTGCCTGTAAATCAAGCAATTGACCCGCAAAAACTGCGCCCAACACAATCCGGCTCATCTGTCAGCGACAAAGTAGAACGGACTATGAGCACTCCAAAACTCGTAAAGGACTTGTCACGAAAGCTCTTCCGGTGCAAACTGAATTCACCGATCCACTCCCAAAGCCGAATCCAGCGACCCAGCAATAAATCAACTCGTTCTTTGTGTTTTGTTTTTTGTCTTCTCGATTTCCCCTTGTGAAAGGAGGCTTTATGAACCTGACAATCAGTGGCCACCATTTGGAAGTAACACCGTCTCTGCGTGAGTATGTACTTACAAAGCTCGACCGAGTGACCCGCCATTTTGACCAAGTCGTTGACATCAACGTCTTGCTCACCGTGGAGAAGCAAAAGGAAAAGGAACGCCGGCAAAAGGCCGAAGTCACCGTGCACGTGAAGGGACGCGACATCTTCGTTGAACATGCTGCCGAAGATCTCTATGCCGCCATTGATCAATTGATGGACAAGTTGGACCGGCAAGTCTGCCGACACAAGGACAGGCTGCAAAATCATCATCACGCATCCGCCAAACGCCTGGAAACACCCAGCCAGGGCTTGGATTCTTGATTCGATAAGCGAGGGTCAGGCTGAGCCGGCCTGAGCTCTCAAGCAAGGCGACCTGCGGGTCGCCTTTTTGTATTCCGAAAGCAAACAACCCTGTTAGCTTTCTCTATTTACAAAAATTTGTTGCTGTGCAGCAGCGATATGTGCAAATGTTCACCCCTACACGCGCATCAAGCCCCCATGATCTCCCTTGCTTTCTATAATTCAGCGCTTAGATATTGAAGGAGCGCTTCGCCCAAGGTCGCAAGCCTGAATCGACGCTTTGACACCATGAACCGTCTCGCCGCCATCCTCCCGACCAGCAATGTGCTGGTGAATGTGGACGCCTCAAGCAAGAAACGAGTTTTCGAGCAGGCCGGGCTATTGTTCGAAAACCACCATGCGATCTCGCGCGCCTTGGTTGCCGACAATCTGTTTGCTCGCGAACGCTTGGGCTCTACAGGCCTCGGTCACGGCGTCGCTATTCCCCATGGCCGCATCAAAGGTCTGAAAAACCCTCTCGCGGCGGTTCTGCGGATTCAACAAGCGATTGGCTTCGACGCGCCGGACGATGAGCCCGTTGGCCTGTTGATTTTCCTATTGGTGCCCGAGGCCGCAACCCAGCGGCACCTGGAGATACTGTCGGAAATCGCCGAAATGCTGTCGGATCGCGATTTGCGCGAGCGCCTCAAATCCGAGACCGACGCGGCCACCCTGCACGGCCTGATTGCTGCGTGGCAGCCACTCAAGTCGGTCGCCTGATCAAACCAAGACCGAGAATCCACATTCAGTGAAGCCCACCTCCATCAGCGCCGACCGCCTCTTTGAAGAACATCGGGAGTCGCTGCGTTGGGAGTGGATTGCTGGTCACGCGCACCCCGAACGCCGCTTCGACGAAGCCGCCGTGCGCGACGCCCACTCTGCCGCCGATCTGGTCGGTTACCTCAACTACATCCACCCCTACCGCGTGCAGATCGTCGGTCGTCGTGAGGTGGCCTATTTGAGCGAAGCCATCGGCGAGGTGTTGGACCGGCGCATCTCCCGCATCGTCACCCTGGAACCCCCTGTTCTCATCGTGGCCGATGACCAGTCGCCGCCGGACCGCTTGGTGGCCATGTGTGACCGAGCAGAGATACCGATGTTTGTGACGGCCGAGCCGGCCGGCCACGTAATCGACGTGGTGCGCGCCTATCTGGCCCATTTGTTTGCCAACCGCACGACCCGTCACGGCGTCTTCATGGACATTTTGGGCCTCGGCGTGCTGCTGACCGGGGAATCAGGCTTGGGCAAAAGCGAATTGGGGCTGGAGCTTATTTCCCGCGGCCACGGCCTGGTTGCCGACGACGCCGTGGATTTGTTCCGCATCTCGCAGACAGCCATCGAAGGACGCTGCCCGGAGTTGCTGTTGAACCTGCTGGAGGTGCGCGGCATCGGCCTGCTGGACATCAAAGCCATCTTTGGTGAAACCGCGGTGCGCCGCAAGATGCGGCTCAAATTGATCGTGCACCTGGTACGCAAGGAAACCATGGAGCGCGATTTCGAGCGCCTGCCCTACGAGCCGCTGTATGAGGAGGTGATGAGCACGCCCGTCCGCAAGGTCATCATCGCCGTGGACGCGGGGCGCAACTTGGCGGTACTGGTCGAGGCGGCCGTGCGCAACACCGTGCTGCAGTTACGCGGGATCGACACCTACCGCGAGTTCGTTGAGCGCCACCAGCGCGCGATTGAAAAGGGTCAACTCGACGAGAGTTGACCCTTTCGCGGTACTCCGCAAAAAAGGGCCGGAGAGTTAAACCTTTCGCGGTACCCCGCAAAAAGGGTCAGCAGGAACTAGATTGCGGACGTTTTCCAGCCTAGCTATTGCGGTGCGGGCAATCCGTCTTGATGCAGCTGGCATAAAGCGCCAGCGAATGTTCCTGCAAATCAAAGCCGCGGGCCCGTGCAATGGAATGCTGGCGCTCTTCGATTTCGGCATCAAAAAACTCTTCGACCCGCCCACAAGTCAGGCAGACCAAATGGTCGTGATGATTGCCCTGATTGAGCTCGAACACCGATTTGCCGGACTCGAAATGATTGCGTGACAGCAAGCCGGCTTGCTCAAACTGCGTCAGCACGCGGTAAACGGTGGCCAAACCGATGTCGGCATCCTCGGTCAGCAAGGCCTTGTAGACATCCTCCGCGGTCATATGGCGCTGCGTGGTCTTTTGGAAGATTTCCAAAATCTTGATACGCGGCAACGTGGCCTTCAGCCCGCTGTTCTTGATTTCTTCGGTCCGGTTCATGCTTGATGGGGTGGGCGTCGCCCACCGTGGGCCTGCCGCTAGAATGGGCCGATCATAGCCAGCTCCGGCTTTATCCAGCAGCCCCAGCCCCGACAGAATCGCACATGCACCCGAATTCAAGAACCGCCTCGCCAATTCGCCTGGGTCTGCTTGCGCTGACCGCTGCCTTGACCACTTTGCTGACCGCTTGCTCTGGCTTCCCGTCGGTGTCGGGCGACAAGGTTTTCGGCTTGGTACGCCCCTATCGCATGGACATCGTGCAAGGCAATGTGCTGACCAAGGAGCAGGTTGCCAAGGTCAAGCCAGGCATGAGCCGGGCGCAGGTGCGCGACCTGCTGGGCACACCCTTGCTGACCGATGTGTTCCATGAAGACCGCTGGGACTATGTGTTCACGATCCGCCGCCAAGGCATCGAATCCCAGCAGCGCTTGGTCGTCGCCTGGTTTGACGGCGATGTGTTGAAGCAACTCGACCTGCCGCCGGACCTGCCTTCCGAGAACGACTTCGTGACCGCCATCAACACCCGCGAGTTGCGCGGCGACACGCCCAAATTGGCGCTGACCGAAGAAGAGCGCAAAGCCCTGCCCGTACCCGTCAAACCGGCCACGCCTGCCGCAGAAACGATGGGGGCGCAGCGCAGCTTCCCGCCACTGGAGGCCGCGAAATGAGTTTGCGCATCGCCATCGCGGGCTGCTCGGGCCGCATGGGCCGCATGCTGATCGAAGCGGTCGTCAACAGCGCTGATTGCCAACTGCACGGCGCCTTGGATCGCCCCGGCAGCCCAACCCTCGGCCAGGACGCCAGCGGCTTCTTGGGCCACAGCAGCGGCGTGCTGGTGACGGACGATCTGCAAGCCGCGCTGAAGGGCGCCGATGTGTTGATCGACTTCACCCGACCCGAAGGCACGCTGACCCATTTGGCGGTCTGCCGAGAGTTGGGCGTCAAGGCAGTCATCGGCACCACCGGGTTTGACGCAGCTCAGAAGGCCTTGATCGGCGAACACGCACGCCATATCGGCATCATGATGGCGCCCAATATGAGCATTGGCGTCAACGTCGTGCTGCGCCTGCTTGACATGGCGGCCCGCTCGCTCAACGAAGGCTACGACATCGAGATCATCGAAGCGCACCACCGCCACAAGGTCGATGCGCCGAGCGGCACCGCGCTTCAAATGGGCGAGGTGGTCGCCGCTGCGCTGGGCCGCGACCTGAAGGAATGCGCAGTCTACGGCCGCGAAGGCGTCACCGGCGAGCGCGACCCGTCCACGATTGGTTTTGCCACCGTGCGCGGCGGCGATATCGTCGGCGACCACACCGTGCTGTTTGCCGGCACGGGCGAGCGCATCGAGATCAGCCACAAGTCCAGCAGCCGCGTCACTTATGCGCAAGGCAGCTTGCGCGCAGCCCGCTTCTTGGCCACTCACCCGGCCGGGCTGTACGACATGAGCGACGTGCTGGGCTTGCCGAGGTAAATGACATGACGGGATTCAGCGAATTCTGGAGCCAAAGTGACGACGTCGGCCGCGCGGTCGCCTTGCTGCTGCTGTCGATGTCGGTCAGCGCCTGGGTCGTGATTTTTTGGAAGAGCTGGACGCTGCGCCGCACCCGTCAAGGCATGACGCAGGCGGTGCCGGCGTTTTGGGCCGCTGCCGATATTGCTGCCGGCCGGGCGGCGCTACAAGCATTTGATGCCGAGGCGGTTTTGCTGCCGCTGCTGGACGCTGCCACCGAAGCCGCCCCCAGTGGCACGCTGGAAGCCGCGGGCAAGCGCGAATCACGTCTGACCCGCCGGCTGCGCGACGCACTGCACCGGGTGCTGGGGCGCTTGCACTTCGGCCAAGTACTGCTGGCCTCGATCGGCAGCGTGTCGCCCTTTGTGGGCCTGTTTGGCACCGTCTGGGGCATCTACCACGCGCTGGTCAGCATCTCGGCCGGCGGCAACATCACGATCGAGAAGATTTCCGGCCCGGTTGGCGAGGCCTTGATCATGACTGCCGCCGGTTTGGCAGTGGCGATTCCGGCCGTCTTGGCCTACAACATCTTCGGCAAACAGGTCGGCGACTGCGAGGCCGAGTTGGAAGGCTTTGCGCATGATCTGCGCGAGATGTTGGAACAAGACCGCATCGCGGACTAGCAACCATGGCATTCGGCAGGCTAGAGCGCACCGAGCGCCCCAAACCGATGGGCGAGATCAATATGACGCCGCTGATCGACGTCATGTTGGTGCTGCTGGTGATCTTCATGATCGCCGCACCCTTGATGAGCTCCTCGCTGCGACTGGACTTGCCCAAGAGCGAAGCGGCGACGCCGTCCGATGCACCCAAATTCATTGCCGTCTCTTTGGCACCGGATGGCGGCCTCTACCTGGGCGAAGAAAAGCTGTCGGCGCAGAGCTTTCAGCAGCGCATCGGCGAGCTGGGCCGTGCCAACGCTGAACTTGAGGTGCAACTGCGTGCTGACAAACAGGTGCCTTACGGCCAGGTGGCCGAGTTGATCGGCTGGGTGCAAGCTGCGGGTTTGAGCCGCATCGCCTTCGTCACCGAAGCGCCGCAATAAGACCTGAGGCTGCCGTACCCACGGCCAGCCACGGGCCTGCCCCTACAATTTGCGTATGAACGAAAAGTACGCACCTAACGAGATCGAAGCCGCAGCGCGGCAATATTGGAATTCCCGTGACGCTTACCGCGTAACCGAGGATCAAACCAAGCCCAAGTTCTACGCATGCTCGATGCTGCCCTACCCCAGCGGCAAACTGCATATGGGCCATGTGCGCAACTACACGATCAACGACATGCTGGCGCGCCAACTCCGCATGAAGGGCTACAACGTGTTGATGCCTATGGGCTGGGACGCCTTCGGCCTCCCGGCCGAAAACGCCGCGATCAAGAACGCGGTGCCGCCGGCCAAGTGGACCTACGACAACATCGCCTACATGAAGTCGCAGATGCAATCGATGGGCCTGGCCATCGACTGGTCGCGCGAAATCGCCACCTGCTCGCCCGAATACTACAAATGGAACCAATGGCTGTTCCTGAAGATGCTAGCTGCCGGCATCGCCGAGCGCCGCACGCAAGTCGTCAACTGGGATCCGATCGATCAGACCGTGCTCGCCAATGAGCAGGTGATCGACGGCAAGGGCTGGCGCTCCGGCGCCACGGTTGAAAAGCGCGAGATCCCCGGCTACTACCTGAACATCGTCAACTACGCCGAAGAGTTGCTCGGCGCTGTCGCAGACCCTGCGCACAAGAGCTATCTGAGCGGCTGGCCCGAGCGCGTGCGCCTGATGCAGGAAAACTGGATCGGCAAGAGCGAGGGCGTGCGTTTCGCCTTCCCGCACCAGATCAAGGGCGCCGACGGCTCGCTGATCCAGGACGGACGCCTGTATGTCTTCACGACCCGTGCCGACACCATCATGGGCGTGACCTTCTGCGCCGTGGCGCCCGAGCATCCGCTGGCCACGCATGCGGCCGCCGGCAATGCTGAGTTGAGCGCCTTCATCGCTGAGTGCAAGAGCGGCGGCACCACCGAAGCCGAACTCGCCACGCAAGAGAAGAAGGGCAAGCCCACCGGTCTGTTCGTCACACACCCACTGACCGGCGCACAAGTCGAAGTCTGGATTGGCAACTATGTGCTGATCGGCTATGGCGACGGCGCCGTGATGGGCGTGCCGGCGCATGACGAGCGTGACTTCGAGTTCGCACAGAAGTACGGCCTGGCTATCAAGCAAGTCGTCGGGGTCGAGGGCGAGAGCTACGACTTGGCCAAATGGGCTGACTGGTACGGCGACAAGCAACGCGCCGTCTGCATCAACTCCGGCGAGCTGGACGGCCTGACGCACAAGGCAGCTGTCGCCAAGGTCGCCGAGTTGGTCGGCGCCAAGGGTCTGGGCGAGCTGAAGACCACCTGGCGCCTGCGCGACTGGGGCATCAGCCGCCAGCGCTACTGGGGCACGCCGATTCCCATCATCCATTGCGCCGACTGCGGCGCGGTGCCGGTGCCGGAGAAAGATTTGCCGGTCGTCTTGCCGGAGGAATGCATCCCCGATGGCAGCGGCAACCCGCTCAAGAAGCATGCCGGTTTTCTGAACGTCGCCTGCCCGCAATGCGGCAAGCCGGCTCAGCGCGAAACCGACACGATGGACACCTTCGTCGATTCGTCCTGGTATTTCATGCGTTATTGCGACGCACAGAACAAGGACGCCATGGTCGGCGCTGGCACTGATTACTGGATGGGCGGCGCCGGCAATGGCAGCCCCGGCATGGACCAGTACATCGGCGGCATCGAGCACGCGATTTTGCACTTGCTCTACGCGCGCTTCTGGACCAAGGTGATGCGCGATCTGGGTCTGGTCAAGATCGACGAGCCCTTCACCAAGCTGCTGACGCAAGGCATGGTGCTCAAGGGCGCCTTCTCGCGCAAGCCGGCCGACGCGGGCAAGAACTTTTACTGGGAAGACGAGGTCGAGGTCGAGCTCAACGCGCATGGCCAGATCATCGGCGGCAAGCTCAAAGCCGATGGTCTGCCGCTCGAGTATGAGCTGACGACGATGTCCAAGTCCAAGAACAATGGCGTCGACCCGCAGGCCTTGATCGACCAATACGGCGCCGACACCGCCCGCCTGTTCGTGATGTTCGCCGCCCCGCCCGAGCAGACGCTGGAGTGGAACGATGCCGGCGTCGAAGGCGCGCACCGCTTCCTCAAGCGGGTCTGGGCCTTTGGCGCCAAGCAAGAAGCGGCAATCAAGGCCGGCGGCCGCGACTATGCTGCGCTCAACGGCGACGGCAAGGCGCTGCGACGCGAGGTTCATCTGGTGCTCAAGCAGGTCAGCTATGACTACGAGCGCATGCAGTACAACACCGTCGTGTCGGGCGCGATGAAGTTGCTCAACGCCTTGGAAGGCTTCAAGTCGCAAGGCCAAGACGCGGCCGTGCGCGAAGGCTTCTCGGTGCTCTTGCGCCTGCTCTACCCGGCCTGCCCGCATATCGCGCACACCTTGTGGCAAGACTTGGGCTTTGCCGACGGCCTGGGCGATCTGCTCGACACCGCCTGGCCGGCAGTCGACGAGGCTGCGTTGGTGCAAGACGAGATCGAGCTGATGCTGCAGGTCAACGGCAAGCTGCGCGGCGCGATCCGCGTGCCGGCTGCGGCCGACAAGGCGGCGATCGAAGCGGCGGCGCTGGCGAATGAGGACTTCATCAAGTTCTCCGAGGGCAAGCCGGCCAAGAAGGTCATCGTCGTACCGGGCCGTTTGGTCAATCTGGTCGTCTGAAGCAGCTCATGCAGCGTCGACGTCTTCTGATGGCTTTGGGCATTAGCCTGACGGGCTGCGGCTTTGCGCCGCGGCGCGAGCCCGAACTGCTGTTCCAGAGCCTGGCGATCAGCGGCATCAAGCCCGATTCGCCGATGGCGGCCGAGCTGCGCCGCCAGCTCTCGCGCACCTCGGTGGTGGTGGTGGAAGACGCCAACAAGGCGCAGCTGGTGCTGGTGGTGCTGAAGGATGTGCGCGAACGCTCGGCGGTGGTGTCCACGACCGCTGGCCAAGTGCGCGAGTGGCAGTTGCGCCTGAACTTCGACTTCATGCTGCGCACGCCCAATGAAGAGTTGCTGCTGCCGCGCACCGAGCTGCGCATGGTGCGCGAAATGAACTTCCGCGAAACCGACGCCTTGGGCAAGGAGCAGGAAGAAGCCCAGCTCTACCGCGCCATGCAGTCCGACGCGGTTGCGCAGGTGATGCGGCGCTTGGGCGCCGTGCGCTTGCCTAGCTGAGGCCCCATCAAGATGCAGCTCCGCGCCGAAGCCCTCGCCCCCCAACTCGCCAAAGGGCTACGACCGATCTACACCGTCTATGGCGACGAGCCGCTCTTGATTCAAGAAGCGGCCGATGCGATCCGCGCGGCGGCGCGCGCCCAAGGCTATAGCGAACGCAAGGTCTTCACCGTCGCCGGCGCGCATTTCGACTGGGCGCAAGTGCTCGGCGCGGCCCAGGCGCAGAGCCTGTTTGCCGACCGGCAGCTGATCGAAATCCGCATCCCGTCCGGCAAGCCCGGCAAAGACGGCTCCGAGGCGCTGCAGCGTTACTGCGCGCGCCTGCCCGAGGATGTGGTGACCCTGGTCAGCTTGCCAAAACTCGACAAGACGCAGACCAGCAGTGCTTGGTTCAGCGCGCTGGACGGCGCCGGCGTGACGCTGCGGGTTGACCCGGTCGAGCGGCGCGCGCTGCCGCAGTGGATCGCCCAGCGCCTGGTGGCGCAAGGCCAGCGCGTCGCGGACGGCGAGATGGGTCAGCGCACGCTGGCGTTTTTTGCCGATCGGGTCGAGGGCAATCTGCTCGCCGCGCATCAGGAACTGCAAAAACTCGCGCTCTTGCACCCCAAGGGCGAGCTGAGTTTCGAGCAGATCGAGTCGGCAGTCTTGAACGTGGCGCGCTACGACGTCTTCAAGCTCAGCGAGGCGGTCTTGGGCGGCCAGGTCGCGCGTGTTTTGCGCATGCTGGAAGGCCTGGAGGCCGAGGGCGAGGCGGCCGTGCTGGTGCACTGGAGCCTCTCAGAAGATATCCGCGCGCTCAAGCGTGTGCGCGATGCGGTTGACGCCGGCAAGCCGCTGCCGATGGCAATGCGCGAATCGCGCGTCTGGGGGCCGAAAGAACGCTTGTTCGAGCGCATCGTGCCGGGCCTGCACGCGGCTGATTTGACCCGTTTGGTAGCGGCCGCCCAGGTCTGCGATGGCTTGGTCAAAGGCTTGCGCCAGCCCGACTGGCCACAAGACGCCTGGGCCGGCTTGCGCCGTTTGGCGCTGATGCTAGTGGAGACCACAGCCGCGCGCGGGCCTAGGCTGGCGCTGCAGAGCTGAACCGCCTCAATAGCCTTGATGCCGCTGCACCAGATGCTGCAGCGGTTGACCCGCCCGCAAGGCCAGCACATTGGCCCGCACCACCGCGGCGGCGCTGCGCGGGTCGGTCTGCGCGGCGCAATGCGGCAAGACGGTGATGCGCGGGTGCCGCCAAAACGGATGATCGACCGGCAGCGGCTCCTGGCGAAACACGTCCAGCACCGCGCGGCTCAGACGCCCGCCATCCAGCGCCGCCAAGAGGTCGACCTCCAACACATGGGCGCCACGCGCCAGATTGACAAGGCTGGCGCCGGGCTTCATCGCTTCGAAGCGGGGGGCGTCGAAGAAGTCTCGCGTTTGCTCGGTCAGCGGCAACAAGTTGACGACGGTATCGGCCTGCGCCAGACCTTCGGCCAAGCCCGCCTCTCCGTGCAGGGTGTGCACCCCTGCCAAAACCGCTGGTCGGCGGCTCCAGCCGCTGACGGCGTAGCCTTGCGCCGCCAAAGACTGCGCCACGCGCCCGCCTAACTCACCAAGCCCCAGTACCAGCACCCGCCATTCGCTCGCGCGCGGCTGCTGGGGTGCTTTCCACTCGGCCCGCCCCTGCTGTGCTTGCAGCTCAAAGAAACCACGGTGTAGCGACAGCACTGCCCACAAGGCCGTGTGCGCCATCGATTCGTTCATCGCGGGGTCCACCATGCGCGCCAAGGGGACATCGGGCGGCAGAGTCAGGTCTTGCAGCAGCCTATCGACTCCGGCCCACAGCGACTGGATCAAGCGCAGCTTGGGCAGACCGGCGAGACTGCCCGGCTCGGGGTTGGCAACGACCGCCACCTCCACCTCGGTGGCCTCCGCCGGATTGACGGGCGGTGCCAGCAGCCATTGCTCGTCGGGCATGACGCTTTGCAGCAGATGCAGCCAATGATCACGCTCGGCCGGCAGCCAACGCCCCAGCAAGAGCAGACTCATTCGTCTTTGTCTTCCACCGCCTCGCACAAGGCCATCAAGCCGGCCCGCAAGGTCGCGGTGCGCACCGCATGGCGGTCGCCGGGAAACAGCTCCCGCCAAACTTTGGGCGGTGACCCCGCATGCACCAGCGCCAGCCAGACCGTGCCTATGGGCTTGTCGGCGCTACCTCCCGTCGGCCCGGCGATGCCGGTGACCGACAAGGCCCAATCAATCGGGGCATGCGCCAGCAAGCCGCGCGCCATATGCAGCGCCACCTCGCCGCTGACCGAGCCGTGCAGACCGATCAAGGCGGCCGGCACGCCCAGCAACTCGGTCTTGGACTCGTTGCTATAGGTCACCACGCCGCGCTCGAACCATTGGCTGGAGCCAGACAAGCTGGTACAGGCCGCTGCGATCAGGCCGCCGGTGCAGGACTCGGCCGTACCCATTTTTTCGCGCCGCTGCGTCAGGGCGACGCCGATGCGATCGATCAACTCTTGCTCTTCGGGAATTAGCATATTCATCACCCCCAGAAAAATCGCCACAGCGCGATGACCATAAGCGTACATCCTGCCGCGACGAAATCATCGAACAAAATGCCCCAGCCCTGCGCCCAGCCAACCGGGCGGCCGCGCTCGCCCTTGAACAACTGATCAGCCCAGCCGACCGGTCCCGGCTTGGCGGCATCGAAATAGCGGAACAGCGCGAATGCGATCAGCTGGCCCCAGAAACCGACCGGCGAAACAAGCCACAGGATCAGCCAGAAGGCGACGATCTCGTCCCAGACGATCGCACCGGGGTCAGGTGTTGCCATATGGCGCGCCGTCAGCGTGCAGGCCCACCAGCCGATCAAGGTGCTGGCCACGATCAGCGCCGCCCATTGGCCGTCATTCAGCCAGGGGTTGATCAGCACAAAGCTGAGCCAAGCCCAGAGCGTGCCTACGGTGCCGGGCGCCTTCGGAGACAAGCCGCTGCCGAAACCCAAGGCCATCCAATGCGCTGGATGGCCCAGCATGAAGCGCGCAGTGGCACGGCGCGGCGCGGTGGCCAGGGTTTCTTCTTCACTCATGATTTGAAATGGTCAAAGCTGCTGAATTGGTGTGCCAAGGCCTGACCCTCGGCGTCGAGCAGGCGCAAGCCTGCTGCGGCTTCGATGCGGCCGATCCGCGTCACCGGCGTAGCGCTTTGCTCGGCGGCCTGTTGCACGGCCGCGCGCTGCCCGGGCGCCGCCGTGAACACCAACTCATAGTCGTCGCCGCCTGCCAGGCCGCATTCGCGTTTCAAGGCCAGCGATTGGGTGGCCAGCACGGCACTGCAAGGCAGCAGATCCACCTCCAGGCTGGCGCCAACGGCAGAGCGCTGCAAGATGTGGCCAAGGTCGCCGATCAAGCCATCCGAAACATCAACGGCGCTGCTGGCAACACCGCGCAAAGCCTGACCCAGGGCCACGCGCGGCTGAGGGCATTCCATCGCAGCCCGCACTTGTGCGAACTGTTCGCCGGGCAGACTGATGCTGCCGCGAAACACTTCCAGCGCCAGCCGCGCATCACCCAATGAGCCGGATACATAAACATCGTCGCCGGGCTTGGCGCCGCTACGCAGCAGGGCCGCGCCGGCCGGCGCCTCGCCCATCACCGTAATGCCGATGTTCAGCGGGCCCTGGGTGGTATCGCCTCCAACCAGATGTATGCCATGCGCATCGGCCAAGGCAAACAAACCTTTGGAGAAGCCCGCGAGCCAACTGGCATCGGCACGCGGCAGCGCCAGGGCCAGGGTGAAGGCACGCGGCGTAGCGCCGCAGGCGGCAAGGTCGCTGAGGTTGACGGCCAAGGCTTTGTGGCCGAGCCGCTCGGGTGCCACCGTCGGCAGAAAATGCCGTCCTTCGACCAGCATATCGGTAGACACCAGCCATTGCATGCCCGGCGTCGGCGCCAGCACCGCGCAGTCATCCCCTATGCCCATCACGACGCCGTCCTGGCCTTGCTGGCGCACGAAAAACTGCTTGATCAGATCGAATTCACCCATGCGAGGATTCTCGCCGGTGTACGGCACGGGCTTTGCAAGTTGAGGTCGCAAATACGCATTTCCGCGTATAGCCCCGCCCTCGCCAAGGGCTGACACTTGCTGTCAGCGTAAAAGTGTCAATATGCGCACTCCTACAATCCAATGGCTCGCACGTCGAGCCCAGCAAGACTTCACAGGCCCGCCAAGAGAAATTGCCCATGCCCACGTCCGAACAAAAGAACGCCCAGTTTCGCCAAGCAGCGCTTGAGTATCACGAGTTCCCGACGCCGGGCAAGATTGCGATCGCCGCCACCAAGCAACTGGTCAATCAACGCGATTTGGCGCTGGCATATTCGCCGGGCGTGGCCGCCGCTTGCGAGGAGATCGTTGCCGACCCGGCCAATGCCTTCCGCTACACCTCGCGTGGCAATTTGGTCGCTGTGGTGACCAACGGCACGGCCGTCTTGGGCCTGGGCGACATCGGCCCGCTGGCTTCCAAGCCGGTGATGGAAGGCAAGGGCGTGCTGTTCAAGAAGTTCGCCGGCATTGATGTGTTCGACCTGGAGATCCAGGAGCGCGACCTCGACAAGCTGGTCGATATCATCGCCTCGCTGGAGCCGACCTTCGGCGGCATCAATCTGGAAGACATCAAAGCGCCGGACTGCTTTTATGTCGAGCGCAAGCTGCGCGAGCGGATGAAAATCCCGGTCTTCCATGATGACCAGCATGGCACGGCCATCGTCGTCGGCGCGGCCTTTTTGAATGGCCTCAAAGTGCTGGGCAAGGACATCAAACAGGTCAAGTTGGTGACTTCGGGCGCCGGTGCAGCTGCGCTGGCCTGCTTGGGGCTGCTCGTCAAGCTCGGTCTGCCAAAGGAGAACATCTGGGTCACCGACTTGGCCGGCGTCGTTTACGAAGGCCGAGTCGAGTTGATGGACCCGGACAAGGCCGGCTTTGCGCAAAAGACCGAGATGCGCAGCCTCAGCCAGGCCATTGAAGGCGCGGACATCTTCCTCGGCCTGTCGGCCGGCGGCGTGATGAAACCGGAAATGGTGGCCAAGATGGCCGAGCGGCCGATGATCTTCGCGTTGGCCAATCCGACGCCGGAGATCACGCCCGAGGAAGTCAAGGCGGTGCGCAGCGATGTCATCATGGCCACGGGTCGCACGGACTACCCGAATCAGGTCAACAACGTCCTGTGCTTCCCCTACATCTTCCGCGGCGCCTTGGACTGCGGCGCGACGACGATCACCGATGAGATGGAGATCGCCGCCGTCCACGCGATCGCGGAGTTAGCACAGGCCGAGCAGAGCGAGGTGGTGGCAGCGGCCTATGCTGGCGTGAACCTGAGTTTTGGGCCTGAGTATCTGATTCCCAAGCCTTTCGATCCGCGCCTGATGATGAAGATCGCACCGGCGGTGGCACAAGCCGCCGTCGCTGCGGGCGTCGCTCAGCGCCCGATCAAAGACATGGAAGCCTACCGCGAGAAGCTGCAGAGCTTTGTCTACGCCTCCGGCACGACGATGAAGCCCATCTTCAACGTCGCCAAACGCGCCAAGAACAAACGCGTCGCCTACGCCGAGGGCGAAGAAGAGCGGGTGCTGCGCGCGGTGCAAGTGGTGATTGACGAAGGCCTGGCCCGGCCAACCCTGATCGGGCGCCCTGCGGTGATTGCCGAGCGCTGCGAGCGCTTCGGTCTGCGCCTGCAAGAAGGCCGCGACTACGACATCGTCAACGTCGAAGAAGATCATCGCTACCGCGACTATTGGCAGACCTATCACCGCATGACGGACCGCAAGGGCGTGACGGCGCAGTTGGCCAAGATCGAGATGCGCCGCCGCCTGACTCTGATCGGCTGCATGATGCTGCACAAGGACGAGGTGGACGGCATGCTGTGTGGCACCTGGAGCAACACGGCCATGCATTTGCACTACATCGACCAGGTCATTGGCAAGCGCCCCGGCGTCAAGAACTTTGCCTGCATGAACGGTCTGATCCTGCCGGGCCGCCAAGTGATGCTGGTGGACACCCATGTCAATTACGACCCGACAGCCGAGCAATTGGCCGAAATCACCGTGATGGCGGCAGAAGAAATGATGCGTTTTGGCCTGCGGCCCAAAGCGGCCCTGCTCTCGCACAGCAATTTCGGCTCCAGCAACCATCCCTCGGCCTTGAAGATGCGTGAAGCGCTGGGCCTGATTCGCAATGCCGCGCCTTGGCTGGAAGTGGACGGCGAAATGCACGGCGACACCGCGCTCGACGCCGCCTACCGCAAAGAACTGATGCCGCACAGCACGCTGAGCGGCGAGGCCAATCTTTTGGTGCTGCCCAATATCGACGCTGCCAATATTTCCTACAACCTACTCAAGACGGCGGCCGGCGGCGGCATCGCGATCGGCCCGGTCTTGCTTGGCGCAGCCAAACCTGTCCATGTGTTGACGCCGTCGGCGACCGTGCGACGCATCGTCAATATGACGGCGCTGACCGTCGCAGACGCCAACGCGGCACGCTGACAAGGGCTGGAGTTCACAGCAATCCGAGCACCATATTGGTGCTCGGATTGGGCCTTTGTAGTGAGTTTTTACAAATGTTTGTGAGGGCTTACCGAGCCCCTTCCGACACAAGAGAAGTCAGCTGCACAGCCTTATAACAGCATGTGTGCGCTCACAAACAAAAGAGTAATATCACCCTGAACCGCGGCGAAGCGCTTGAGCTTTTCGGGCGTTTTAGTTACCATTGTGTTTTCAGGAACAGGGTTAACCCGTGACTTTGCTCTCTCGACCACATCCGTGGTCCGCTTGGCGAAAATCAGTCCTAGCCACTTTTTTGTTGGCAACGGTCGCGATCAACGTCCAAGTGCAGGCCAAAGAAACGCTTGCCTCGCTGGAAGTAGTCGCCTTGTCGGCACTGCCTCGTGAAGCGCAGAAAACGTATCAGCTGATCTTGACCGGAGGGCCATTCCCTTACGAGAAAGACGGCATCGTTTTCGGCAATCGCGAACGCATCTTGCCTAAACATCCAAGAGGCTATTACCGCGAATACACCGTCCCGACGCCCGGCGCCCGCAATCGCGGTGCAAGGCGACTGGTGTGCGGCGGCAAGCCCCCTAGCAATCCTGATGTTTGCTATTACACCGGCGACCACTATTCATCGTTTAAACGCGTTGGGCAGTGAACCGAAGGTGATGAAAAGTTCTGAGACTATATAGGAGGATCGCGACCATGCTTTTGCAGACCGTCCGTCCCAATATCGTGCAGGCCATTCGGGCCTACCGCGTAGAGGACTTGATGCACGCCGCACAGGATGCTGGACAGCATTTTCTGTACGCCAACCTGACCGAGGCGCAATCCAAGCAGGATGTGCTGGAGGGGATTGCGCAAGCTTTCCTGTTCCCGGCTCATTTCGGCAAGAATCTTGATGCCCTTCATGATTGCATGACGGATCTGGTGCACAAGTCCGGCGCTCAGCCTGGCTTTGTCGTTGTGCTTGAGCAGTTGCCCGACAACGCCAAGTTCGACCGCGAAGTGCGCGAGCAGCTGCTCGATGTCTTCCGAGAAGCGGCCGATTACTGGGCCGACCGCAAGGTTCAGTTCAGGTGCTTCTATTCTTTTCAGTAGCCCGCTCACAAGACAACGCGTCTTGGGAGCGGGCTACCGAAGAAGCCGCAGCTGCCCCGGTCAAGCCGGCAGCGAAGAATTCCAAAGCAGCAGCCAATGCCAATTTTGGAATGAATATGCCGATGATGAGCAGCGCTTTCGACACAGCCATGTGGTTGAACGCAGCCTAAGCAAGCGACTTAGGCACATCAAAAAAGGATCCCTCGGGATCCTTTTTTTTGGTCTGACTATTGTTTCTTGAGTCAGTCGGCCTTGGCCAATACTTGTGCCAGCGCGACGAACTCAGCCACCGGCACCTCCTCGGCACGGCGCTGCAAATCGAACTGCCCACCAAAACCCTTGGTCGCCAGCCAGACACCGAGGCTGTGACGCAAGAGCTTGCGGCGCTGCGAAAACGCAACCGCCACCATTTCACCAAACAGCTTGCGATCCAGCTCGGGCGGCTTGGCATAGGGCTGCATGCGGACAATGGCAGATTCGACCCGCGGCGGCGGATCAAAGGCGCTTGGCGGCACATCGAGCACCGACTCGATCGCATAGCGCCACTGCAGCATGACGGTCAAGCGGCCATAGTCCTTGCAGCAAGGCGAGGCTGCCATGCGGTCAACGACTTCCTTTTGCAGCATGAAATGCTGATCGACCACATGCTCCACATAGCCCAGCAGATGAAACAGAATTGGGCTGGAGATGTTGTAGGGCAGATTGCCGACCACCCGCAGACGCTGGCCTTTCGCGGCAGCAAGGGCGGCAAAATCGACCTTCAAGACGTCGGACTCAATGACCTCAAGCCCATCCCGGCTGCGCAGCTTGGCGGCCAAGTCACGGTCCAGCTCAATCACCGTCAGCGGCTTGATCCGATCCAGCAATGGAATCGTCATCGCGCCCAGGCCGGGCCCGATCTCGACCACCGTCTCGCCGCTTCGAGGGTCAATCGCGTCAACAATCGACTGGATGATGTTGACATCGGTCAGAAAATGCTGACCGAAGCGCTTGCGTGCAATGTGCTGCGCCATGCTCAGTCCAGCCACTCGCGCATTTCGACATAGGCCCGCGAGCGCAAGTCCTTGACCCAGTCGAGATAGGCCTCCTCGTACTTGCCTTCGCGCAGAGCCGCTTTCGCCTGCTCGCGCAAGGCCTTCATCTCGACCTCGACCAAGCGGCGCTCTACCACCTGGATCAGATGCACGCCAAAGCGAGACGGCACAGGGTCGGAGATGCCGCCCAGCGGCAAGGCGTTCATCGCCGCCTCGAACTCGGGAACAAAAGCGCCAGGACCCATCCAACCCAGATCGCCCCCCTCAGCAGCGCTTCCATCCTCGGAGTTTTCGCGCGCTACCGCCTCGAAGCTGGTGCTGCCACTCGCGATCGCGCGCTTGAACTCGGCCAGGCGGCGCGTGGCGACCTCGGCGCTCAGCTGCGCCGATGGGCGCAGCAGCACATGCCGTGCGTGGGTCTGCGTGACCGTCGTCAGCGAACCGCCGCCTTGACGCTCGACAACCTTCAACACATGAAAGCCGGCCCCCGAGCGCAGCAGCTTAGGGCTCAGCTCACCGCTCTTCAGCCCCGCAACAGCCTGCACAAACAAGTCCGGCAAGCGATCCGCAGGGCGCAGACCAAACTGGCCACCGCGCTCCTTGGTCGCATCATCCGAAAACTCACGCGCCAGCTTGGCGAAATCGTCCCCAGCCTGAGCACGAGCAAGCACCTCTTCGGCCCGGGCTTTCCGCTCGGCCACGACCGCTTCGGAAGCGCCGTCCGGCAGCTTGATCAGAATATGCGCCAGATTCATTTGCCCGGTGCTGTTCGCCTGCTCCTTGCGCTGCTCCAAATAGGTGTCGATATCGCCATCGGTAATCCGAATCCGCGCCTGCACCTCGCGCTCACGCACCCGCTCGGTCATCATCTGATCGCGCAGGTTTTCTCGAAAGGTGCGGAAGTCGGTGCCGTCCTGCTTGAGCCGCTCCAGCAACTGCGGCATGGTCAGCTTGTTCTGTGCCGCCACATTGCTGACCACACGGTCCAGCTCAGGCTCATCGACCTTGCCACCGGTCTCGCGCGCATAGGTGACCAAGACCCGATCATCGATCAAGGCGTCCATGGCCTGCTTGTGCAGAGCCGCCGGGTCGGGCATGGCCACACCCCGCCGTTTGGCCTCCTCGCGCAGCTGCAGGGTTCTTTGCACCACCTCGCTGGCCGCCACCACGTCTTGGTTGACCACCGCGGCAATGTAGTCGCCGGGTTTGAGGTCGATGGCGCGCTGCTGCGCCCAAGCCGCAGGGCTCAGCGGCAGGCCCATCAAAAGTGTTACACCGAACAGGGTCAGGGATCGAATCGACATATCAGTCATAGGGAGCTTCAGGGCTTGCCGAGCGATCATTGCTCAGGCGTCGGTAACCGGGCACATTGTCCCTCAAGACCTTGAGTGCGTTGGAACCCAGTTGGGACAAGCCCACCAGCTCCAATTGCAGCATCAAGCGCGTATTGGTTTCTGCGCGTCCGGTCGAGAGGCGCTCGGCCCCAACCCGGAACACCCAGCAACCGGCGTCATACTCAAAACCGAGCACCGAGTCGGTCAGCTTTCGGTCAAACATGCTGTATTGCACGCGCCCAGCGCTGTACCAGGCGCCGCCGCAGCCGGCGCTATCGCGCTTGGGTCCGGCCTCCTGGCCATAGATGGGCCACTGCCATGCCAGCTCGACCTGCTCGCTCTGCCCACGCGTGAGCCGATAGGCCATGCTGACGGTACGAAAGGGGCCGGGCGAGTAACGTGCCCGCAGGATGGTGCGCACCGGGCGACTCTCATTGGGATTGAACTGCACCGCACCGTCGGTCCACCACTGCGGCCGCAAATGCGCCGAACCCAGCAGCAAGAGGTCGGAGAAGCGCTGCGTCACCGGCACCCCGTCGGGCGTGACCAGCTGATCGCGGAACAAATATCGCTGCACCAGACCCAAGCGCAAAAGCTCGGCACCCTGCTCGTTATCGACCCAGCGGCTGACCGCGCCGGCGGTCAATTGATGGGCGTCGGAAACCCGGTCGATGCCGGAGAACTGATTTGATGAGTAAATCGAATCGAAATTGAAGTCCTTGGGCGCGGAATCAAAGTTCGGGAACTGCTCTTGAGCCCGATAAGGTGTGTTGACGTAGAGCACGCGCGGCTCCAAGGTTTGCGTCAACTGGCGCTCAAAGACGCTGGTTTCACGCTCAAACACCCAACCATGGTCGACACTGAAGGTCGTCACCGTTCGTCCGATGGATTTGTGCCCGTCGTCGCGGGCCTGATCCAAGGCATATTGAGCGGCATTGACTTCCAGTCGCGGGATCAACCACCACGCCGCCCCGCCCATCGGTGCGCTGACATGCGCGAGCAAATGCGCGCGCTGCCCGGTTTGAGTCTGTGTAGGCAAGGCGCTAGGCGGCAGGTCAAAGCGGTTGTACTCCAGCTCTACCGAGCCCTCCAGACGGCTCTTGCGCCCCCAGGGCCGAAAGCCCTCCATGACCGCGTCATCGGCGGCCGAGGTCAGGCGTAGCCCGACCTGCGGCGAGCGTTGATAGGGCGAAGCAAACTGAGACTGGGTGTCCAAGCCCTGCAGCACCTGCCACCGCTGCACCCTCGCATAGGCCTGCATCTCGCCCCAATGGGTCTGCTGCCGCCGGTCAAACTGCAAATCCGTCGGCAAAAGCCGTTCGGTCTGCGAATGCAGGCGTTGTGGCAAGTCCTTCCAATAGTCATCGTCCGAGACCCGCTCCGCTGCAAAGCGGTAGCGCCAGTCGCGTGCCAACTCTCCGTTTTGATCGAGGTTCACGGCCCAGCGGGAATGACCCATCAAGCGATCATGCGGCAACAAAGCCAGCTTGGCGATACCGGCGTGCTGCGGCTCCAGATAACGGAATTCACTGTCCAAGCCGAAGCCGCGCCGCGACATCACAAACGGAGTCAAGGTGGCATCACGCTGGGGGGCGATATTCCAGTAGTAAGGCATGCCGAACTCGACACCGCTGCGCTTGTCGATGCTGAAGCTTGGGGGAAGCCAGCCTGATTTACGCCCCAGCCCGAGCGGGAAACTCAGCTTCGGGGCGGGCAAGATTGGTACGCCGTAAAAACGCAGCACGCCACCGGTGGCCACACCCACATTGGCGTCGAAGTCGAGTTCGAGCTTTTGTGCGCTGAGTTCCCAAGGCAGCACTTGACCATCCTCACGCACTGGGCAGCTGCTGTAGGTACCGGCCATCACCAAGACATTGTTGGCGCCGGCGAACTTGACACGTTCCGCATGCCCGCGCCCGCCGGTCAGCGCGAGGAAGTAGCTGGGCGAAAGAAACTCCCCCTCAAAGCGATTGATATAGAGCTGCAACTCGGGGCCACTGAAAACATTGCCGTCGCGGTTGACTTCGACATTGCCGACCGCCCGCGCAAAATCCTCGACCTGCTCATAGTTCACCCGGTCCGCCTTGAGCAAGAGCTCGCCGGAGCGCAGTTCGACCGCCCCTTCCGCGCTGGAGCCCTGGTCCAGACGCATGCTCAGCTTTTCGGCGCCGATGACCAAAGCCGCCTTGCCGCTTTGCGGGCCCTTGCCACTGGTCTGACGCACCGGCTTCAGTCGCAGCGCCTCTTGGGCCGCATCGGCTGAAACGCTCGCGGCCGGCGCTTGCTGAGCGCGCACGCCGCTCGCCGGGAGCAAAGTCCATGCGCACAGGCACAGCAAGCTCAACCGGGGCCAGCCGCGCGGGAACGACTCTGTAGCGAAAACAAGGGGGGCGAATCGAACCAAGGCGGTGGGCAAAGACGTTGACTAGGGGCCGAGCACAGCAAGATGCCGGCAACTTCAATAAAACAGCGAGGCCGCAAGGGCGAGCAATTCACGCGCAAGGCGCCGAGCCTGCCCTCACGGTTTGTAAAATCCATTATCCATGAGGCGGCCAAAAGCCCGTCCCTGCCTCAGCCGATTTCCTCTAACGTGCAGCGCCCCGCCCATGAACTCCATTGTTTGGCCCCAGAAAAACCGCGAACTGCACTTTCAAACTTGGCTGCAGCCCCTGCTAACGCAACACGGCCTGCTAGCCGACACCCTGCAACTGGCCAGCGCCGACGCGAGCACGCGACGCTACTTGCGCATCACGGGCGAGAGCGGCAGCAGCTTCATCGTGATGGACGCGCCGCCAGAGAGCAACGATGTGCGCCCCTTCATCGCTATTGCCAAGCATATGGCCCTTGACTGCGGCCTGCATGTGCCGGAAATCATCGCCGCCGACGAAGCCCTGGGCTTTGTGCTGCTCAGCGACCTGGGGGATTTGACCTATCTGAAGGCGCTTCAATCTGCCAGCCCGGCCGAAGTAGACCGCCTGATGCGCGCGGCCACGCAAACCCTGCTGCAATGGCAACTCAAGGGCGACGCAGCCCGACTGCCGGCCTTTGACGAAAGTTTTGTGCGCCGCGAACTGCAGATCTTTGTCGACTGGTGTGTGCAGCGCGAATACGGCCGGCAGTGGAGCGAGACGCAGCTCAAATGGTGGGAGCACAGTTGCAAGGTGCTGGTGGCCAATATGGCCGAGCAGGCCCAAGTACCCATGCACCGCGATTTCATGCCGCGCAATTTAATGGTTTGCTCGGCTGCCGATGGCGCACTGCAAGTCGGCGTGCTGGATTTCCAAGACGCGGTGCGCGGACCCGTAGGCTACGACCTCGCCTCGCTGCTGCGCGACGCCTTCATCTCCTGGGACGAAGAACAAGAACTCGACTGGGCGATTCGCTATTGGGAACAGGCCCGCCGCGCCGGCTTGCCCGTCGACCCCGACTTTGGTGAGTTCTGGCGGCAGGTGGAGTGGAGCGGCCTGCAGCGCCACCTGAAAATCCTTGGCCTGTTCTGCCGCCTCAAGCACCGCGACGGCAAGCCCGCTTATGCAGAGGACCTGCCGCGCTTTTTTGCCTATGCGATCAAGGTCTCGACCCGCTATGTGCAGCTCTCACCGCTGACGCATCTGCTGCAAGACCTGCAGGGCAGCATGGTCGAGACCAGCTTCACCCTGCGCTAGACCGTTTTCAGCTCAGGGGTGCGCAGCCATCACCTGCGCCACCGCAGCAGTCAGGCGTTTGCCGTAGGGCACGTGCAAGAACTCATTCGGGCCATGGGCATTGCTCTTCGGGCCCAAGACGCCGCAGACCATCATCTGTGCCGCTGGAAAGCCTTTTTGCAACATGCTCATCAAGGGGATGGTGCCGCCCTGGCCGATATAACCCACCGGCGCACCGAAATGCGTCTCGCTGGCCTGGTTGAGCGCTTGGCTCAGCCATGGCGACAGATCGGGCGTGTTCCAGCCGGTCGCACCGTAAGCACCGGCGCGGCCGTCGGGCACGAATGTAACCTTGGCGTTATAGGGCGCGTTGTCTTCGAGCAGAGCTTTCAGGCGAAGCGCGGCGTCGTTGCCGTCAACCAGGGGTGGCAGGCGCAGCGACAGCTTGAAGGCAGTGAAAGGCCGCAGAACATTGCCGGCACTCTTCATCTCCGGGAAACCGTCCACGCCAGTGACCGACAAGGTGGGCCGCCACGTGCGGTTGAGCAAGACTTCGACCGGCTCAGCCGTCATCGGCAGCACCGGGCCGCCATCGGCGCCGCAAGCCCAGGGCAGGCGCTTATACACCTCATCCTTCAACAGAGCTGCTGTCGCTTTGGCCTGCTCCACCCGGTTGGCCGGGATCTCGCAGTGAAAACTCTCGGGCAGCAAGCGGCCGGTTTTGGAATCCTCCAGCCGGTCCAGCACTTGACGCAAGATCCGAAACGAGGAAGGCACCACGCCCGAGCCGTCGCCGGAGTGAATCCCTTCGGTCAAGACCTCGACCTTGAGTACGCCGCTGACCATGCCGCGCAAAGAAGTCGTTAGCCACAGCTGACCATAATCACCGGCACCAGAGTCGAGGCAGACCACCAGCGACACCTGGCCCAGCCGCTCCTTCAGGACGTCGAGGTAGGCCGGCAGATCGTAGGAGCCAGACTCTTCGCAGGTTTCAATGATGCCAACGCACCGTGGGCGCGGGATGCCTTGTTTGTCCAGCGCCATGATGGCCGTCAGCGATGCGTAGACCGCGTAGCCATCATCGGCGCCACCGCGCCCGTAGAGCTTGCCATCCTCGTACTTGGGCGTCCAAGGGCCCAGATCGCTGCGCCAGCCACTGAACTCGGGTTGCTTGTCCAGATGGCCGTACAGCACGATGGTGTCGGCGCTATCCAGCTTGGTGGCCGGCACCTCAAAGAAGATGATGGGCGTGCGGCCTTCCAGACGAATGACTTCCAGCTTGAGCCCGGCCACTTTTTTGCTCTCGACCCAGCCGGCCGCGTCGCGCAGTACCCGCTCGATATGGCCATTAGCGGCCCAGTCGGCGTCGAACATCGGGCTCTTGGCCGGAATGGCGATGTACTGCGTCAGCGCGGGGACGATTTCATCGTCCCAAACCTGGGCTGCAAAGTCGGCAATGGCCGTGGCTTGATCGGGCTGCAAGGGCAAGGCGGGGTCGCGAGCATTCATGATGGGGTTCCAGCTTGTGGCAGGGGAGACTCTATTTTAGAGCAAGGTTCGGCGTTCAACCAAACGGCACAAGCAACGAACCAAGCACCAAACACCACAAGAGCCGCCCAACGTCAACTATGCCGATCATATAAATAGTTATTTGCAAATTCCGCCATCTCATTAAGGCAGTCTTCAGATAGCGTGAATTTTCACAATTCGCTCAAATAGCTCGTTATGTGGACGCCAATTCAAAAAACTGAAAAAATAGCCCCATACAATTTCTCACCCACGCACCATTCATAAAATTGGGCGTTCGGGTGAGTAGTTATGTTTTCTAAAAATTCAGGGAATTCAATGAAGTTCACTTCCATCGCACGCGCAGCCGTACTGGCTGCCGCTTCCATCGGCGCCGCTCAAGCGTCGCCCCTCGTCACCAACGGGGACTTCAATACAGGCAACGGCATCGGCCTGTTCGGCTCCAAGGCCGACGCTCCGGGCTGGTACTCGGACAGTTATGGCAGCGCCTTCAACTTCCTGGTGGACAAGAACGCGGATAGCAGCGGCTTCCAGTCCAACACAGGAACAATCAAGTTGTACGGCCCAGTTTCGGGGTCAAACAATGGCTTCACTGAAAGCAGCAACGGCAATCGCTTTTTCGGTGGCGACGCCGATTACGCCTCCGCACGGCTGTACCAAACCATCAACGGGCTGGTGGTGGGTCAAAGCTACAAGCTGAGCTTCGAATGGGCCGGCGCGCAGTTTGTGCCAGATGGTGTGCACAATCAAACCTTGTACAACGCCAGCCAATGGCATGTCACCCTCGATAACGCTCTGGACGTGCGCACTGCCTTGTATGAAGACAAAAATGGCGCAGGCTTCGGCGGCTGGTGGAAGGTCAGCTATGACTTTGTGGCCCACAGCACTTCCGCAACACTGAGCTTCCTGGCTGAAGGCAACAAGCCGGCAGGCGGCATCGGCGGCCCTTCGTTCGCACTGCTGGACGATGTGGTCATCACCGCAGTTCCAGAGCCAAGCACCTACGCGCTGCTGTTGGCAGGCTTGGGCGCCGTCGGTTTTGTTGCCCGTCGTCGTAAGGCTGACTGATCAACTGGTCAAGCATCTGCGGAGTAGCGCAATCCAATCAATCCTTGATTGAGTATTGATTGCGCCGCTGAGACTCTGCACGCAAACCGGGTTGCCGCAAGGCGCCCGGTTTTCAATTCCGCGCCAGTTCGCTGAACCTCCTTCTCGCCATGAATCAAGCGCAATATTGGATACAACTGCTGAGCCAGTTGGGCAGTGAGGCCCTCAGACTTTGCATCTGGCTGCTGCTGCTGGGCGCCGTCTTGCTGCCTTTGGAGCTTCTTCTTTCGCGTCGGTCAGCGGCGGAAAAGCGCGTCCGTATTGAGTCCTTCGACCTCCTCTATTTCTTCATCAACGGCTTGCTGCCGGGCTTGCTGTTGACGGCGCCCTTGGCTTTGCTGGCCGTCATGGCGCGGCATCTGGTGCCCGAGGCGCTGCCACAGGCGGTTGCCACCCTGCCCTTATGGCTGCGGCTTTTGCTGGTGCTGGTGGTCAGCGAGGTGGGCTTTTACTGGGGCCATCGCTTGAGCCACAAAGTGCCGTTTTTATGGCGCTTCCATGCAGTTCACCATGCACCCAAGGGTCTGAACTTTCTGGTCAATCTGCATGCCCATCCGCTGGATTTGTGCTTCAACCGCCTATGCGGTTTTATTCCACTCTATTTGCTTGGCTTGATCGGCCCGACTGCCGGTGGCACCGCCACGCCCTTCGCCTTGATTGTTTTCAGCAATTTCTGGGCTCATTTTGTGCACGCCGATGTGCGCTGGCGCCTGGGGCCGCTGGAGCAGTTGATCTCATCGCCGGCTTTCCACCATTGGCATCACAACCGGGACGAACGGGCCGACTGCAACTTTGCCTCGCTGCTGCCCTGGATGGACCGTCTGTTTGGCACGCATCACCTGCCCAAACATTGGCCGACTGCCTATGGCATCACCGCAGACCATCCGGCTGGACTATGGCAACAAATGGCCGAGCCGCTGAAGCCTGCCGCGCGCCCATCAGGGTCAAATGCTACAAGCCAGGCCTAGCCAAATCGTTCAACCAGCCAGCTCTGCAAGCGAGCAAACACCTGCTCGCGTTCAGGCTCGTTGAAAATCTCGTGAAACAGGGGCTCAAAACACTGCGCCTTGACCAGGCCCTGCGGTGCGCTGGCAGCGAACTCGGCCGAGCCAGCCGGCGCCACGCACTTGTCGCTGCCGGCCCACATCAACAAGGTCGGCACGACCCAGTCGGCGCCATGCAAACGCACCAACTCGCCGCCGTCCACAATCGCCCGCGCCAAGGTCGGCGTGATGCGGTCATGCACCAAGGGGTCATCAACATAGGCTTTGACCACCGCCGCATCACGCGAGATCCATTTGGTCTTGAGCCCATTGCCGACCGCCAAATGCGGCGCCAGCGCCACACCGATGGCCAGTTGCAGGCGCTGGAAACTTGACATGCCGGGGTCCAGCGCGGGCGAACTCAACACCAGCGCGTCGATGGGGCGAAACCACATCGGCAATTGCCCGCCGCTGCTGGCCGCCAGGCCGCCGGCCACAAAACGCGCCACCACCAGGCCGCCCATGCTGTGCCCCAGCAGAATCAAGGGGCTGCGCCCCAGCTGAGGGTCGAGCCGCAACTCGTCGATCACCAGGGCGAGGTCTCGTAGCAGACATTCGCCATCGCTCACATCCCCGCGCGGGCCACCCGACGCGCCGTGACCGCGCTGGTCGAAGCCCACCACATGCCAGCCCCAGTTGTTCAAGCGCGCAGCCAGAGTCTCATAACGCCCAATATGCTCACCCAGACCGTGGACGATCAAGACGGTGCCAAGTGCTGGCTCCATACCGGGCTTGCTCCACTGTCGCCAGTGCAGCGGTACGCCGTCATCACATCTCAAGGTACGCATGCACACAGTGTAGGTAGGGCATGCCGCCTCGCGCCTCAGTGCTTGCCCGATCGGTATAACTACGCAAACACCCGCCATACAAAAGCAAGGCAAGCGCCGATGGCGATGCGCACGGCTCTACACTCACGGGCGTAGCCAAGTCCTCCCGCCCCAGAAGGCCCCATGAGATCACTTTTTACCCTGCTGCTGTCGCTCTTGCTGGCCGCCTGCGCCGCGCCCAAGTACACCGTCGATGATGGACGTAAGGTTGATGAAAGCCTGCTGGCCAATATCCGGGCCTATGGCAGTGGCGAGCAGTCTCTGCGGCCCGCCATCGTGCGCAGCGCCGGCTTGAAAGACGCCCAATGCGATCACCAATGGGAGTTACCCTTCGCGGTCGCGACCAGCTATGGCTGGGGCGAAAACGACCGCGTCGCTTGGGTGCGCGGGCTCAATGTCGACGAGCGTTTGACGGTGGTGGCCGCCTCGCCCAACTCGACACTCAATCCGGGCGACAAGCTGCAGGCCGTGGCCGGCAGGGCAGACAAAGACAGCGAGGCGCTACTGGCCCGACTGGCCGACGCGCGCGACGCCGGCAAGCCCTTTTTTGTCACCCTCAGCAACGGCGCCAGTCGATCCATCACGCCTTTTGAGGTCTGCCGGGGCTACGCCCGCTTAGCGCCCCCCAACACGCCCGAAATGCAGGACTACCACTGGTTGCTGAGCATGCATTCGCTGGATCTGTCGAAGGCACAGCTCAGCGAAGATGAAGCGCTGTGGGCGGTGCTGTGGACGCAAGGCCTGTCCGAAGAGGGCGGCGCGCGCATGAAGACCTATCACTACGGCACCAAGATCGTCGGCACCCTCTACAACTTGGCCACCCTCGCCACCGGCCTGCACGGCGCGGCCCTGGCGGCCGAAGCCGCGGTCACCGCGGCCAAGGAGGCCGCCAAATCGGTCGCCTCCGAGATCATCAAGCAGCAGCTGATCGAGCAAGGCAAGGCCCTGGCGATGCAGAGAATTCGCGAAGGCCTGATCGATGCCGGCAAAGAGCTGAGCAAGCAGCAAGTGATGAACGGCCTGCAGGCGGCTGCCGCCAACCGCAGTTCGCTGTCCGGCGTTGCCTGGATCGCGTCCACCGTGTTTGACCAAGCCGATCAGTGGGCCTTCGAGCGCGCCACAAAACTCGGCGCCGACCCCTTGGCGGCCTTTAGCCTGCATCAGAAGTTGCTGGAGCGCCGCCTGGCGGGCAACGCGTTTGCGCTCGATATCGAACGCCTCGAATCCCTCAGCAAGCTGGCTCAGACCAAGGGCTTGGATGCGCAGGTTCAGGCCATTTTGCGCGGCTTCAAGGCCAGCGAGCTGGCCCTCGAAATCGGCGCCATGCCCCTGGCCAGCGCCCCCACCACCTTCTCCTACGAAAGCGCCAGCGACCCCGGCAGCAGCCCTTTCGCGCGCGGTTTGATCGACGCCATGTTGGATATTCCGACCGAGTCAGGCGGGCATAAATAATGAAAATGATGAGTGTGAAGGAAAAAATGAACGGGCGCTGGCCCGCGTCCTTGGGCCTAATCCTATTTTTGAGCGGATGGGCTATCGGCGCGCATGCGCAGACCGCGGTTCAGACTGCGGGGCAAAACGCGCCCCAGCCCCTTTCTGCCAGCTCAGCCCCTTCGGCGGCATCTGCCCCAGCGGTCGCGCCCGACGCCGCCTCAGCGCCCGCAGGCCTGGACAGCGCCGAAGCCGCAGCCCCGGCGCCGCCCAGCTGTTCGGTGCTGACCCAGCGCGCCATGTCCACCGAGCTGCGCGCCGCCACCGCGCTGAGCCAGAACAAGGGCGTCGACGAGACCGCCAAACTTTTTGACCGCGCGATTGCCCAGTGGACCCTGGCGCTGGACGGCTGCGAAGGCCGGCCGCGTGAGCGCGCCCAGAAAAACCTCAACGACAGCGAACGCCAGCGCGCGCTGCTGGCCGAGCGCCAGGCCGCCGGCTCTCAGTGCGAGGTATCGCACCGCGACGCTGCCTCACTGCAGGAGCTGGCTGCGCGGGCCTTTGGCGAACGCCGCTGGCAGGACGCCGCCTCGCTCTACGGCAAGGCCGAAACCATGTGGGACTTGGCCTCCGAACATTGCACAGGCGCGCAGCAACAAATCGCCAACAAGAAGCGCGAGCAAGCCGAAATCGACGCCCACAACGCCGAACACTGCGCCCCTTTGTTTGAGCGCGCCCGCGAGTACACGCAGAAATTCAGAGCCGCAGCCCCCGGCTTGGCCCCGACCGACAAGCAGCAACAGTCGCAGAGCTCAGAGACGCTCTGGCGCAAGGCCAATGCCGCCTGCAAGGGCAATGCGCAGGAGCTGGCCGGCAACAATGCCCAAGCGGTGGCGCGCGAGCGCGGCACACCTTGGGTTGCCACTCAAGTCGCCGAGGCCGCTCCCGCGCCCGCAGCTGCGCCAAAACCCTCGCCAACGCCAACGCCTGTGCCTGCGCCCTCGCCCACAGCACAGGGCGCAGCCTCCAGCAAGCCAAGCCCGGCGGCGCTCGCGACGGCCACAACAGCAGCAGCCGCCACTGTGGCCGCGCCTAGCGCGGTCACGGCCGCAGCGGTCGGCGCCGCCGCCCTGGCCGCCGTCAGCCCGCGTCCGGCCAGCGCAGAGCAGCCGCAGCAGCAACAGGCGGTGCCTGCAGCCTCAGGCTCTTCATCAGCCAACAAATCCAACGCGCAAGAGCTGGATGTACTCACCGGCGACACCCGCTACAAAGGCTTGTTCACCCGCGAAGAGGGTCAGGTCGTGACGGGCAACGGCCGGGTCGAGTGGGCCAATGGCGATGTCTATATCGGTGACTTGCTGCGCAGCGTGCGCCATGGCAAGGGTGAATTCATCTGGGCCAGCGGCCAGCGCTACAGCGGCGACTGGGTACAAAACAAGGCCACCGGCACGGGCAAGGTCGTGTTCACCAATGGCAATCAGTTCGAAGGCACGGTGATCGACGGCACGCCCGAAGGCACCGGCCAGCTTCAGTACGCCAGCGGCGATGTGTACAAAGGGCAGGTGCAACAAGGCCTGCCCCATGGTCGGGGCAGCTTCCAGTGGAAGGGCGGTCAGCAGTTCGAGGGCGACTGGGTGCGCGCGGTGCCGCAGGGCAAAGGCGTGCTGCGCTTTGCCAATGGCAACCGCTATGCAGGCGATATCGTGGCCGGCCAGCCGCAGGGTCAAGGCCTGATGCAACTCAGCTCGGGCGATCGCTATGAAGGCATGTTTCACCAGGGTGAGCCGCAGGGCCAGGGCAGCTACAACTGGAAGGCCGGCGAACGCTATGTGGGCGCCTGGGTGGCCGGCCGCAAGCATGGCAAGGGCATCTTCTATTGGCCCAATGGTGACCGCTGGGAGGGTGAATTCAAAGACGACTTGCGCACCGAGTTTGGCGAGTTCATCCCCAAGGAATAGAGCCGCATTTCAAGCAGAAGGAACCCACATGACCACCCGCATTGAACTGCTCCCGCCCGATATCAGCCCTTACCGCGCCAGCGCCAGCGGGGTCGACTATGTTCATGTCTTTGCGTCCGGCCGCCCCGGGCCGGTCGTGATGGTGCAGGCGCTGACGCATGGCAATGAGTTGTGCGGCGCGATCGCCCTGGACTGGCTGTTCCAGCAGGGGCTGGGGCGCAGCTTGATGCCGCTGCACGGCGAGCTGATCATCAGCTTTGCCAATGACGAGGCCTATGCCCGCTTCGACCCCGCCGACCCGAATGCCTCGCGTTGCGTGGACGAAGACCTCAACCGCGTCTGGCATGACAGCGTGCTGTTCGGCCCCGGTGACTCCCTGGAGCTGCGCCGCGCTCGCCAGCTGCAGCCCTTTGTGGACCGCGCCGACCTGCTGTTCGATATCCATTCAATGCAAGACGCTTGCCGCCCCTTGATGGTGTGCGGCCTGCTGGACAAGGGCGCCGCCCTGGCGCGCAAACTGGGCATGCCGGGCGACCTGCTGATCGATACCGGCCACCCCTCGGGCCTGCGCATGCGTGACCGCGGTGGCTTCGGTGACCCAGGCAGCGCCAAGAACGCCTTGCTCATCGAATGCGGCCAACATTGGGAGCAAAGCTCGGCCGATGTCGCCATCGACAGCCTAGTGCGCTTCCTCAAACTGAGCGGCATGGTGGACACGAGCTGGGCCGACGCCCGGCTGCGCCTGCCGCTGCCGCCCAAGCAGCAGCTGATCCGGGTCGACCAGGCCGTGACGGCCTTGAGCGCCGACTTCCATTTCCTGCAGCCGGTGCGTGGGCTCGATGTGATCGCCCGGGCCGGCACGGCATTTGCGCAGGACGGCGACACCGTTTTCACAACAAGTTATGACAACACCGTGCTGGTGATGCCCAGCCTCAAGCATGGCAAACAGGGAAATACGATGGTGCGACTGGGGCGTTTTGACCCAACTTGAGCTGGATCAAGAACGAAGGGGTCAAGAAGTGCGAACGTGACATTTTCATGACAGCCCATTCAAGACCATGAGCCCAAGTCAAGCCAAGCCCAGCCCTGCCAAAAAGTCCGCCACCCCGCGCGCCGCCAAAGCCAAGGCTGCACCGGCACCGCTTGAGAAGCCGCGCCGTGCCCGCAGCGGCGACACCGCCGGCTCAAGCAATGACAAGCGGATCGCCCGCCAAGTTGTCAAAGAGGCCTTGAGCGCGGCGCGCGAGCGCCAGTTGGCCGCCTTGAAAGACATCGTTGCCAAGGGCGGGCCGGATGCCTTGGCCTCTTCGGTGAAAGCCATGGTGGCCGGGGCCTCGGCCGACGATGCGACCGCGCTGCGCGAAGCGCTGCTGCAGGAGCTGCACGCCACGCCCTTGAACGGCACGCATCCAGACGAGGAGCTGTCGGCTGATTGGCGGCGCGGCGGCTACCCGTATAAAAACCTGATGTCGCGCAAGACCTATGAGCAGCAAAAGTATCAACTGCAGGTCGAGTTGCTGAAGCTGCAGGCCTGGGTCAAGGCCACCGGGCAGAAGGTCATTATCTTGTTCGAGGGCCGCGACGCAGCCGGCAAGGGCGGCACCATCAAGCGCTATATGGAGCACCTGAACCCACGCGGTGCGCGGGTGGTGGCGCTGGAAAAACCCAGCGAAGTCGAACGCGGCCAGTGGTACTTCCAGCGCTATGTGCAGCATCTGCCCACTGCCGGCGAGATCGTGCTGTTTGATCGCAGCTGGTACAACCGCGCCGGCGTCGAGCGGGTGATGGGCTTTTGCAGCAATGACGAGTATGTCGAGTTCATGCGCCAAGCCCCAGAGTTCGAGCGCAACTTGGTGCGCAGCGGCGTGCATCTGGTCAAGCTCTGGTTCTCGGTCAGTCGGGCCGAGCAGCGCCGCCGCTTCAAAGAGCGCGAGGCACATCCGCTCAAGCAATGGAAATTGTCGCCTATCGATCTGGCCTCGCTGGACAAATGGGACAGCTACACCAAGGCCAAGGAGGCGATGTTCTTCCACACCGACATCGCCGAGTCACCCTGGACCGTCGTCAAGTCGGACTGCAAAAAGCGCGCACGCCTGAACGCGATGCGCCATGTGCTGCACCAGCTGCCCTATACCAATAAGGACTTGGCCAAGCTGGGTCAGCTTGACCCCTTGCTGGTCGGCCGCGCTAACTCGGTCTATGAGCGGGGTGAAGCGAAGGGCACGGCGGGCGCTTAAACGCTAAGAGGCTGAACGCCTAACCCCGGTCGAACTTGAACACCGCCATGCTGGCAAGCAGATTCGGGAAGCTACGCACCGCGTGGCCGTCCTGGATGCCGAAGCTGTCCAGTATGCGCAGCCGGTTCTTGCGCGCCAGCACCTCAAAGTCGGCGAAAGTGCCGACCCGAATATTGGGCGTGTTGTACCACTCGTAAGGCAGCACCCGCGTCACCGGCATGCGGCCCAAGGCCACTTGCAGGCGATTCGGCCAATGGGCGAAATTAGGGAAACTGACGATGCCGATGCGGCCCACGCGGGCGGTTTCACGCAGCATTGCCTCGGTATTGCGCAGATGCTGCAAGGTCTCCAACTGCAAGACCACATCGAAGCTCTGATCCTCGAAGATGGTCAGCCCGTCTTCCAGATTGAGCTGGATCACATTGACACCGCGCTGAGCGCAGGCCAGCAAATTGGCATCATCCAGTTCGACCCCGTAGCCGGTGCAGCCTCTATGCTTTTGCAAATAGGCGAGCAACTCGCCTGTGCCGCAGCCCAGGTCCAGGACGCGCGAGCCGACCGGCACCAAGGCCGCGATTTGTTCGATGACGCCGGCGCTCATGCTGCCTCTCCTGCAATGCGAGTGAAATAGGCGCGCAAGACGCCGTGATAGCGCGGGTCCTCCAACAAGAAGGCGTCATGCCCATGCGGCGCGTCGATTTCTGCGTAAGACACGTCAAGCTTGTTGTCCAGCAAGGCCTTGACGATCTCGCGCGAGCGGGCCGGCGAAAAGCGCCAATCGGTCGTGAAGCTTGCGAGCAAGAACTTGCAGCGCGCGCTGGCAAAAGCGCGGCTGAGGTCGCCGCCAAACTCACGCGCCGGGTCGAAGTAGTCGAGCGCGCGGGTGATCAAGAGATAGGTATTGGCGTCAAAGTAGTCACTGAACTTGTCGCCCTGGTGGCGCAGATAGCTCTCGATCTGGAACTCGATGTCCTGAGTCGTGTAGCCCAGCTCGGCGGCGCGCATTTCGCGCCCGAACTTCTGCTCCATCGCGTCGTCCGACAAATAGGTGATGTGGCCAATCATCCGCGCCACGCGCAGGCCGCGCTTGGGGATCGCGCCATGCTCAGCGTAATGGCCGCCGTGGAAGTCGGGGTCGGTGATGATGGCGCGCCGCGCCACTTCGTTGAAGGCAATGTTCTGCGCCGACAGCGCCGGTGCGGTCGCTATCGCGATGCAGTGACGCAGGCGTTCGGGATACCGCAAGGCCCAGTCCAGCGCCTGCATGCCGCCCAGCGAACCGCCCAAGACCGCTGCCAATTGCGTGATGCCTAACTCGTCAAGCACACGGGCCTGAGCATCAACCCAGTCTTGCACGGTGACGACGGGGAAATCGGCGCCGTAAACCTTGTTTGTCGCCGGATTGATGTCGCGCGGCCCGGTCGAGCCAAAGCAGGAGCCGAGGTTGTTGATGCCGATGACGAAGAACTTGCTCGTATCCAGCGGTTTGCCGGGGCCGATCAGGTTGTCCCACCAGCCTTCGCTTTTGTCCTGGCCCGCGTAGGTGCCGGCGACATGGTGGCTGGCGTTCAGCGCATGGCAGACCAGCACCGCATTGCTGCGCGCGGCGTTCAGCTCGCCATAGGTCTCGTAGACCATCTCGTAGTCGCGCAACTCAAGCCCGCTGCGCAGGCGCAGTGGCTTGGCAAAAGCCATGCGCTGAGGGCTGACGTCGCCCAATTGACCCATATGTGGCATCAGTGAAAAGCCTCCAAAAAACAAAACCGGCACCGCTGAGAGTAAGCGGACGCCGGCTTGCGGAGTCCCTCTTTAGCGGAATTTATTAAGCGCCCGCAATTCGGAACAAATCGGCGCTGGGGAGCATTATAAGAGGGCCGTCGGGAGCCCTCCTGAATTCAAGGCGCCGTACACAGGCAATGCACGACCGCACCGAACGGCTTGCGGCTGTTGCTGACTTCGGCGACAAAGGCCAACTCTGCACTCGCCTGCTGCAAGGCGGCGGGCAAGCTCAAACCCAACTCGGCGCGAATCGCTGCCGCAATCGACGGCGCCAACACATCCTCCAGGCTGCTTAGCAAACGCTCCCAGCGGCCCATCTCGCCTTCGACATAACTCACCCGCGCATCGGTGCCCAGCTTAGCCTTGGCAGCGGCCGATTTGATCGCGTCATCCAGGCTACCCAAACGGTCCACCAGGCCGCGCTCCAAGGCTTGGGCACCGGTCCAGACGCGCCCCTGAGCGACGGCGTCCAGCTCGGCCACCGTCTTCTTGCGCGCGGCCGCTGCTTTGCCGGTGAACTCGGCATAGATGTGGTTGATGCCGGACTGCACCACCGAAGCCAAGCGCGGGTCGAGCGGGCGGCGCGGGTCGTAGCCGCCGGCCAGCCAAGTGGTGGTGTGGCCGCCGGTGTGGATGGACAGCTTCTCCAGCAGCTTTTCGCCGGTCGGCAGCATGCCGAACACGCCGATCGAGCCGGTGATGGTGCCGGCCTCGGCAATCACCTCGTCCGATGCCATCGAAATCCAATAACCGCCCGAAGCCGCCACATCGCCCATGGAAACCACGACAGGCTTGCCGGCCTTGCGCGTCAGCTCCAACTCACGCCGAATCACTTCCGACGCAAAAGCGCTGCCGCCGGGCGAATTGACGCGCAGCACCAGCGACTTGATGTTCTCATCCTCGCGCGCTTGGCGAATCAGCCTGGCGGTCGAATCGCCGCCGATGCGGCCCGGCCCGGCCGAGCCGTCGCTGATTTCACCCTCGGCCACCACGATGCCGACCGCCGGGCCATGTTCCAAGACCGGCTTCACATGCACCTGGTACTCGGCAAAGCTGACGCGCCGATAGCTATTGCCCTTGTCGTCCTTGGCGCCGCGCGCGATCAGCAACTCACGCACCTCGTCGCGAGTCTTGATGCCGTCGATCAGCTTGGACTGCAGCGCCAGCTTGGCCGCGTCGCCGCCGACGGCGGCCAGCGCTTCCGGCAACTTCTCGATGCCAGCCGCCACTGCGCCCTTAGGCAGCTTGCGCGCCGACTCAATCGCGGCCGTATAGCCCGTCCACAACTCGCCCAGCAAATAACTCTCTGCTTCCAGTGACGCCGGCGACGGCGCATTGGCAAAGTAGGGCTCGGCAAAGCTCTTGAAAGTGCCCACGCGCAGCACATTGGCCGACACGCCCAGGCGGTCCAGCGCGTCTTTGTAGTAATTGCGATAACGCCCGAAACCCTCAATCCTCACCGAACCCAGCGGGTTCAAGTAAATCTCATTGGCCTGCGCGGCCAAAAAGTAGCCGCGCTGATCAAAGTGGTCGCCATAAGCAATGATCTTCTTGCCGCCGGCCTTGAAGCGATTCAGTGCTGCCGACACCTCGTGCAGCCCCGCCATACCGGCGCCGTCAAACTCGTCCAGCTGCAGCAAGACCTGGCTGATATGGGGGTCCTTGCCGGCGGTCTCCAGCGTCGCCAGCACATCGCGCAGCCGCGTCTGGCGCTGCGCATTGCCCTTGAGCTGCGCCATTACCTGCTCGCGGGCGGAACCGGAAAACTGCTCCACCAAGCCGCCGCGCAAATCCAGCACCAAGGTTGTCTTGTCTTTGAGCGGCGCAGGGCCGCGCGACATCAGGCCGCTGACCAGAGCCACCAACAGCGCCAACATCAGCAGGTTCAGCAAGAAACGCCGGCTCGCATCCAGCGCCGCCCAAAACTTGCGAATCACCCACCACAGGCCAAAGAACACGCTTTTCACGCCCATATTTTTGCCACTTGCGTGGGCTCCTCATTGATTGATCAGTTTGTGCCGGGCGATTGTGCAGCAAGGGCCGGCTTGGCCATGATGGCGACGAACAAATCGCTCGCCACCCAGGCGTGCAACCAGCCCCGCAGTGCCGGGTAGGGCGCAGCCTCGAACCAGACCGCGTCAACTCCGGCAAACTGCCGTATGAAGGGCAGCAAAGCCAAATCCAGCCAGCTCGGACTTGCCCCCAGCAAATAAGCTTGCCGCTCCAAGCGCTGTTCCAGCGGCGCCAGCATCAAGGCTTCGGCCTCGGCGCGCCAGGCCGGCTGAGTCTGCCGTGGGTGGCGATCAGGGTATTTGTAGCGGTCCAGCAACTGCTTGAACGGGCCATCGTTGAGCGCCAGCCAAGGCAGCGACTCGGCATCCAGTTCTGGCCGGCGCCAACCCTGGGGGTCGGCCTGCGCCAAGGCCCACAACATGATGTCGGCGCTTTGCTCCAGGACCTCACCGCTGGGCAGCAGCAAGACCGGCACGGTGCCCTTGGGTGACAGTCGCAAGAGCTCGGGCGGCTTGGCCCGCAACTGCACCTCGTGAATATTCAGCTGAACGCCGGCGTAATGCAGCGCCAGCCGCGCCCGCATCGCGTAAGGACAGCGGCGAAAGGAATACAGCAGCGGCAGCAAGGCTGCGCTCGGGTGTCAGGGCGCCGGCGGCGCGGTGTCGATAAAGCTCTGGCGAGCGCTGAGCTTCTCGAAATGGCGGGCCAGGTTCGGATTCGCGTCACGCCAGGCAATGGCCGGGAAGCGGAAGTCCAGATAGCCCAAGGCGCAGCCGACCGCGATATCGGCGAGCGAAAAGTGATTGCCCCAGCACCAGGCTTTGTCGCCCAGGCCCTGGTTCATGGCGGTGCAGGCGGCAGCAACCTTGTCGAGCTGACGCTGCACCCAGGCTTCGCAGCGCTGTTCGGGCGGGCGGCCGGCAAACTTGTTTTCCAGCAGCGCCAAGACGGCTGCGTCCATCACGCCATCGGCCAGTGCCTCCCAGGTTTTGACTTCGGTGCGTTCGCGGCCGCGCTCGGGGATCAGCTTGCCGACCGGCGACAGCGTGTCCACATATTCCACGATCACGCGCGAGTCAAACACCGCACCGGTGATCGAATCCTGCCCTTCCATCACCAGGCAGGGCACCTTGCCCAGCGGATTCATCTTCAGAATCGCATCACTGCTCCAGACATCCTCCAGCACCAGCTGGTAGTCGAGCTTCTTTTCGGCCATCACGATACGCACCTTGCGAACGAAGGGGCTGGTAAGGGATCCGATGAGTTTCATTTTGCTTTGTGACCTGATTCTGTTTGACTTCATTCTAGCCACGCCAATGTTGCGCGCCAGACTGTACAAGTGGGGCTTTCTGGTGCAGGGGAAGCGCCGCCAACATGCCAATCGGGCCATCAAAGGCCGGCGCTCGCCAATAGCTGAGTGCTGCGCTCATTAGAATCAGCACTGTTCCCCAGCTCAGCCTCGCTACCCATAGATGACCAAGTCCCCGACGCCGCTTGCCCGCCAGCCTTTAAAGTTAGCTTTTGCACTGCTCTTGAGTGCTTGCGTGTTGCCGGCCCAGGCCAAGGCGCCCAGCAAGCAGGCAGCCGAGCATGTCCCCAGCCTCAGCGATGTACCCATCAACGCCAAGCATGTGCTGGTGCTGGACGAGGGCTCGGGCAAGGTCTTGAAGGAAAAGCAGGCCGACAGCGTGGTGCCGATCGCCTCCTTGACCAAGCTGATGACCGCGATGGTGGTGCTGGATGCCAAGTCAAATATGCAGGAAGTCATACGCATAGACAGCGCCGACCGGGACACCCTCAAGCACAGCCTCTCGTTCTTGCCGGTGGGCGCGCAGCTGACCCGCCAGGATGCTTTGACCTTGGCCTTGATGGCCTCGGAGAACCGCGCCGCAGCGGCTTTGGCGCGCACATTCCCCGGCGGCCTGGCCGCTTTTCAGCTGGCGGTCAGCGCGAAGATCCGCGCCTTGGGCCTGACCCACACCCAGATCAGCGAAGCCACCGGCCTGTCGCCGCAGAACACCTCGACCGCCATCGAAGTGGCCAAGATTGCCGCAGCAGCCGCTCGTTACCCCGCGATCGCCGACATCACCAGCGATAAAAAAGCCACCATCCCCGTCAGTGGCCGCAAGCGCGAGTTTCACAACACCAATCGCCTGGTCGGCAAAAAGGGCTGGGACATCCGCTTGTCCAAGACCGGCTACACCGAGGAAGCCGGGCGCTGCCTGACCATGCGCATGCTGAGCGGCGGCAAGAACGTGACCGTCGTCTTGCTGGACGCCGACGGCTCGGCGGCTCGCCTGCAAGACGCCGGCAAGATCCGCCGTTCGCTGGAAAAAGCGCGCGGCTGATCTGGCCGCCCGCGCCGGTCCCTGGGGTCTGATGGGCGACGAGATAAAATCCCAGGGTTTGCCCTCAGTCTCACCCGGTCTCAGCACCGCATACGCCATGAACCTATCCGCCTTTTCCTCGATCAGCGCCCTTTCGCCGCTGGATGGCCGTTACGCCGCACGCGTGGCGCCGCTGCGCCCCTTGCTGTCCGAGTTCGGCCTGATGCACCGCCGGGTGCAGGTTGAAGTGGAATGGTTCATTGCCTTGTCGGACGCCGGCTTTGCCGAATTCAAGCCGCTGACCGGCGCCGCCCGCGGCCTGCTACGCGGCCTGGTCTCGCGCTTCTCGGAAGTCGACGCGCAAGCCATCAAGGACATCGAGAAGACCACCAACCATGATGTGAAGGCGGTCGAGTACTGGCTCAAGTCGCGCTTCGAGAACAGCCCCGAGCTGAAGGCGGCCGGCGAGTTCGTGCACTTTGCTTGCACCAGCGAAGACATCAACAACACCAGCCACGGTCTGATGCTCAAGACCGCCCGCGCCGATGTGCTCTTGCCCACCATCGACCGCATCACCGCCAAGCTCACCGACATGGCCCACGCGATGGCTGCCACGCCTATGCTGGCCCGCACGCATGGCCAGACCGCCAGCCCGACAACACTCGGCAAGGAAGTCGCCAACGTCGTGGCGCGCCTGCGCAATGCGCGCAGCCGCATCGCCGACGTGAAGCTACTGGCCAAGATGAACGGCGCCGTTGGCAATTACAACGCCCATCTGTCGGCCTGGCCCGAGTTCGACTGGGAGGCCTTCAGCCAGCGCGTGATCGAGCAGCAGCTGGGCCTGACCTTCAACCCTTACACCATCCAGATCGAGCCGCACGACTATATGGCCGAACTTTTCGATGCTGTCACGCGCCTGAACACCATCCTGATCGACTGGTCACGTGATGTCTGGAGTTATGTGTCCTTGGGTTACTTCAAGCAGCGCACGATTGCCGGCGAGATCGGCTCTTCGACCATGCCGCACAAGGTCAACCCGATCGACTTCGAAAACGCCGAGGGCAATTTCGGGCTCGCCAACGCGCTGCTCACTCACTTGAGCCAGAAACTGCCGATCAGCCGCATGCAACGCGACCTGACCGACTCCACCGTTCTGCGCAATATGGGTGTGGCGATCGGCTACGCGGTCTTGGGCTATGAGTCGCTGCTCAAGGGCCTGGACAAGCTGGAAGTCAACGAGGCCAAGCTAGCGGAAGATCTGGACGGAGCTTGGGAAGTGCTGGCTGAGCCGATCCAGACCGTGATGCGCCGCTTCGCCTTGCCCAACCCCTATGAGCGCCTGAAAGAGCTGACCCGCGGCAAGGCCATCACGGCCGAGGGCGTGCGTGAGTTCATCAACGGGCTGGAAATCCCCGAGGCCGAGAAAGCCAGGTTGCTGGCGATGACGCCAGGCAGCTATGTGGGCAAGGCGGCGGAGTTGGCGAAGCGCATCTAACTCGGCAAACCGATGCCACCTGGGCGCCCTGCGGGGCGCTTTTTTATTGCCTGTTTGCCAAGTCGGCAGCAGCGCACAAGCTAGGAAAGCGAGCAACAACGCCCAGCTACTTGCAGCACCCTCACCACCCCGCCGGTAACTTCTTCAGCAAGACTAAGCGCCCATCCCGCTGCTCGACATAGCCCCCTTGCAGCAACTGCTTGAAGATCCGACTGATCATCTCTCGCGAGGAGCCGACCCGCTCGGCGATGTCTTGCTGGGTCAGCTTCAGTGACAGCAGCCTTGGCCCGCCGTCCGGGGGCTCGGCGCCGGCCAACTCATTGAGCATGCGGGCCACCCGCTGATAGACATCGTCCAGCGCCAAGCTCTTGACGTTGTCGGTCGAGCGGCGCAGCAGCAGAGCCAGACGCTGGATCAGGTGATAGGCAAAGTCAGGGTACTGGGCCAAGAACTTGCGCATATCCGCCCCGCGCACCATCACGCAACGCAGCGGCTCCAAACTGGCCACCGAGGCCGAGCGCGGCGCGCCGTCCAGCAGGCTCAGTTCGCCAAAATACTCGCCCGGACCGAGCGTGTTGTAAATCACTTCGCGGCCGTCATCGCCGGCGCCGTAGACCTTGACCCGCCCGGCCAACAAGATAAAGAACGCATCCGACTGATCGCCCTCGTTAATCAAGACGGCATGCGCCGGATAGTTTCGCGCATCACCACGGCTGGCGATCGCGGCCAGCATTTCATCCTGCAATTTCTCGGCCTGGTCCATACTCACTCCGAAGCGACGCCTATCAATAGCGGGCAATCAAGACAGACCGCGCCTGCGCCCCGCCCGCCGCAGTGTACTGAAGCCAAAGTCAGCCTTAGGCCAAGTCTTCCCAAGCCAGCGCCGCAATCTGCCAGCGGCGGCCGGTATTGAGCACTTGCACGGTCTTGACGCCCTCGGCCTCGAAGGCCTCGCCGTCAAGAACGCCCTGCTTGCGGTAACGCAGCCATGCCTGTGCGATGCGGCCATGGCGTTCGATGCGCTGCTGGGTGATCGCTTCATCAAACTGCTGCAGACGGCCGCCCGGGCGAAGCAGCTCGGCGCGCGGCAAGACAAAGTCCTGCACGCTCATACGGTGCAGGCCGGTGTCGTCGGCACGACTGATCACTGCTTCAGGCAGGAACATATAGGGCAAGGCCGCAAGACAAGGGTTGCGGCCTTGCCGGGTGTTAAAGACGGCAAAGAAGCGCCGCAGCAGACCCGCAATGCGCGCCTCCTCCTCAGCGGCCGCCGTCGGCTCGCCTGTCGCATAGACTTTGCTCAAGCCTTCAACGCCGGCAAACTGTGTGGTTTCCAGATAGCGCAGGCCTAAGTCCTCCAACAGCCGACCCGAGGCCTCGTTGAAGGGCGCGGTCGTGGCCATCACTTGGGGCTCGCCCAAGACCTCGCGGGCGTAATCCAGACAAGCACGCGCCGCCTCGCGGGCATAACCTTGGCCCCAATAGCGCGGCAGCAAGGCATAGCCGATATCGGGCACCGGCAGATAGTCGCGCTGCAGGATGCCGGCCATGCCCATCAATACACCGTCGCTGCCGCGCTCCACTGCCCATAGCCCCAAACCCTTTTCCCAGCAGGGGCGAATCAGCTTTTCTTCCATCCAGAAGCGGGCAGCACCGAGGTCGCGCACGCCGGGATCATTGATATTGAGCTTCCAGGAGTCCTGCTGCAGCTGCTCCAGCACATAGGCCTCGTCGCCGGGCGCGAACCAGCGCAGGCGCAGTCTTTCGGTCGTCAACACAAGCATGCAGGCCGCCTCTTCATAAAACCCTGGACAATACGGCACCTTAAACGATGCAGAAAAAACAACCATGAACTTCATCCAGCAACTACGCCAAGCCGAAAGCCTCAACGACTCTTTGCTCTGTGTGGGGCTGGACCCGGAACCGGCCAAGTTCCCCGGTAGCTGGAAGGGCGACGCAGGCCGTATTTATGACTTCTGCGCCGCGATCGTGGACGCGACCAAGGACCTGGTCATTGCCTTCAAGCCGCAAATCGCCTACTTCGCAGCCCACCGCGCGGAGAGCCAGCTGGAGCAGCTGATGGCGCATATCAAGCGCGTGGCGCCCCATGTGCCCGTGATCCTGGACGCCAAGCGCGGCGATATTGGCTCGACTGCCGAGCAATACGCCAAGGAGGCGTTCGAGCGTTACCAGGCCGACGCGGTGACGCTGTCGCCCTTCATGGGTTTTGACACCATCGAGCCTTATTTGCGCTATCCGGACAAGGGCGCCATTTTGCTGTGCCGCACCTCCAACCCCGGCGGCAGCGACTGGCAAAACCAGCGCCTGGCCGATGTGCCCGGCCAACCCAAGCTGTACGAGCATTTGGCCCGTTTGGCCCAGACCGACTGGAACAAGAATGGCCAGCTCGGCCTGGTGGTGGGCGCCACCTTCCCCGCCGAAATCGCGCGGGTGCGCGAGCTGGCGCCGACGCTGCCGCTGCTGATTCCTGGTGTTGGCGCGCAGGGCGGCGACGCAGAGGCGACCGTGCAGGCCGGCTGGGGGCCGACAGCGCCCATCATCGTCAGCAGTTCGCGCGCGGTGCTCTATGCCAGCTCGGGCGACGATTTTGCCGCCGCCGCACGCCGGGCCGCCATGCAAACCCGCGCACAGCTCAACCTGGCCCGCAAGCCAAGCAAACCCTGAGGCTTGCGCGCTACAGACCGGCAAGGCGTGCACAAATACCCAGAATGCGCTCCGGCAATCATTTAGGCCCTGATTCAGGTGCTAACCCAATGGTCAAGTGCCAGTTTGTCGGAGAGACTGCGGCCTTGAATCAAGTTTGAGCGAAGCGGTTGGCACAGTGAGCAAGGAACCCCAAGACGATTTGAGCAGCCTGGTCAGCCAGGAGTTGAGCCCGACCGATCAGCAAGCGCTGATGGAGCGCAATCTGCGCTGGCATGCGGCGCGGCTCTTTCTCGGTGCGGCCGGGGCCATCCTGCTGGCCGCAGCACTCGTGCTGCTGCTGGGCCGCCAAAGCGACGAGATGTTTGACGGCCTGCTGCCGCCTGCCGCATCCGCCGGCATTGCGCTGATGAGCCTGCTTGCCTTGTGGCGCTTGCCGCGCCGCCTGGGCATGCTGGCCGTCATCTCGACCATGGGCTTGGTGATGGGCCTGACGGTGCTGATCGCCGTGTCCCGCAATACCGGTCTGTACTCGCTGAGCTTGTCGGTGCTGGGCCTGCTGGCTGCCTTCTCGACCGCGATGCTGGGGCTGCGGGTTGGCGTGGCGCTGGCCGCCTTCAGCGTGGCCGCCGTACTGGGCTTGGGCTGGGCCGAACTGCAGGGCTGGCAAAGCAGCGCCGCCGCCTTGACCAGCCTGCCGCTACGCACCGCCACCCATTGCTTGTTGATAGTCGTCGGGCTGATTCTGGGCTACGCCATGCTGCGCATGGTGCAGCGCTCGACCAGAGAAGCGGCCGAGCGCAATGCGCGCTTTCGCGGCCTCTTGAGCATGGCGGCCGATTGGTACTGGGAGATGAACCGCGACTACCGCTTCACCCATCTGGCCGAAGACACGCCGGGCAAGTCGGGGCTGGACTTGCAAGCGCGCCTGGGCAAGACGCCCTGGGAGATCGAGAACCTGGGCGTCAGCGACGAGGACATGGACGCGCACCGCGCCGACCTGGAGTCGCACCGCCCTTTCCACGGCATGGTGGCGCGCCGCCGGGCGCTTGACGGCGGCATTGTCTACGTGTCTATCAGCGGCGAGCCGCGCTTTGACAGCCAGGGCAATTTCCGCGGCTACTGGGGCGTCGGCCGCGACGTCACGGACGAAGTGCAGGCCGAAAACGCCGTGCATGCCACCGAGACACGCTACCGCGAGCTGTTCCGCCGCTCGCCCAGCCCCCTGGTGCTGCACCGCTGGGGCCGTGTGCTGGACGCCAACCCGGCCGCGATGGCGATGTTCGGCTACACCCAGCGCAGCAGCATGATCGGCCAAGATCTGTTCTCGCATTACGAACCGGGCGACGACGAACGCGCCCGCCAGCGCGCGGCCAAGATCGAGGCCATGCCGGTGGGCGGCATGCTGCCGATGGCGGAGTTCCGCCTGCGCACACTTTCTAGGCGGCGCCGCCTGGTGTCGGCCACCAGCGTGCGGGTTGATGCCGCCAGCGGGGCGGCAACACTGAGTTTTTTCATCGACCAGACCGAGCAGTCACGCGCTCAAGAAGCCTTGCGCCGCTCCGAGGGCCTGCTCTCGCATCTGGTGGCCACCAGCCCCGATGTGATCACGCTGACCGAGATGAGTTCCGGTCGCTATGCCATGGTCAACAAGACCTTTGAGCGCCTGAGCGGCTATAGCAGCGAAGAAGTCTTGGGCCGCACGGCCGAAGAGTTAGGCGTCTGGCAAAACCTGGCCGAGCGCGACCATGTACTGGAGCTGATTCGTCTGAACGGGCGCTGCGATGAGTTCCCGGTCACGTTGCTGAACAAGGCGGGTGAGCCGATTTCCGTTTTGCTGTCGGCCGCGCCCTTTGCAATGGACGGCCAGCAATACCAGGTCACCAACTCGCGCGATGTGAGCGAATCCGAACGCAGCCGCCTGGTGCACCAGGCGATCCTGGAGAACGCCTCGATCGGCATCACGCTGACGCGGGACCAGCAATTCGTGCAGGTCAACCGCCTGGTCGAGGAGATGTTCGGCTGGCCCAGCGGCAGCCTGATCGGTCAACATGGCAGCGTGGTTTGGCCCAGCAAAGAGAGCTACCAGTCGATAGGCCAGGAACTGGGCGCCAAGTTGGAAGCAGGCGAGCAAGTCGAGACCGAGCAAACCATGCGCCGGCGCGACGGCAGCACGTTCTTGTGCCGCTTGCTGGCCAAGGCGGTGGACCCGCACCACCCCAGCCGCGGCGGCACGATCTGGATTCTGGAAGACATCACCGAGCGGCGCCGGGTCGAGGCCGCCTTGGCGCAGGCCAAGGACGAAGCGCAGGCGGCCAGCCGCGCCAAGAGCGCCTTCCTGGCCAATACCAGCCATGAGATCCGCACCCCGCTGAATGGCTTGTTAGGCTTGGCGCGCATGCTGCAACAGCCCGATCTGAGCGAGGCCACCCGGCGCGGCTACCTCGACCAAATGCTGGACAGCGCTGAGAGCCTGTCAGGTTTGATCTCCGACATCCTCGACCTCTCCAAGATCGAGGCCGGCCGGCTGACGCTGGAAGCGGCACCGTTCGGTTTGCGCGATATGTTGTCCACCATGCGCATGGCCTACTTCACGCTGGCGCAGGCGCACCGGCTGGGCTTTCAGATCGACGTGGACGCCGATGTACCGGCTTGGGTGGTCGGCGACCAGGTGCGCATTCGCCAGATCCTCAGCAATTATTTGTCAAATGCCTTGAAATTCACCGAGTCCGGCTCGGTGTCGGTGCGGGTCCTGAGTTCGGGACACGAGCGTGTGCGCATCGAGGTGATCGATACCGGCCCCGGCATCGCGCCGGCCATGCACGAGCGCCTGTTCCAGCCCTTCACGCAGGCCGACGAGTCAACCACGCGGCGCTATGGCGGCACCGGCCTGGGCCTGTCGATTTGCCGCGAGCTGGCAACGCTGATGGGTGGCGAGGTCGGCGTGCACAGCGAGCTGGGTCAGGGTTCGACCTTTTGGGCCGAGCTGCCGCTGCCGGCGGCGCCGACGCCGATCAGCAATCAGCCCCGCGAAGCCCGCGATAACGAAGACCTGCAAGGCCTGCGCGTGCTGATGGTGGAGGACCACCCGGTCAATATGATGATTGCCGTGGCGCAGCTGCAGCAATGGGGGCTGGAAGTGGCGCAGGCGATCGACGGCGCCCAAGCGGTCGAGGCCATTCTGGCCGCCGCCAGCATGGGCAAGCCTTTTGACGCAGTGCTGATGGACGTGCAGATGCCGGTGATGAGTGGGCACGAGGCCACGCGCGAGGTGCGCCGGCGCTTCAGCGGCGAAGAGCTGCCCATCATTGCCCTGACCGCAGCGGCGCTGGTGTCGGAGCGTGACGAAGCGCTGTCCGCCGGCATGAACGAATTCCTCACCAAGCCGATCGACGCGCCCAAGCTGCGCGCGACCTTGGTGCGGCTGATCGGGCACCGAGACAACGATCGCACGCGCACTTGACGGTCCGGCCCGGCGACAATCCGCCTATGAACAAGCCCCCCGCCCCCTTCGCCTCGCGCGCCGTCGCCATGCTGCCCGACAAGGGCGTGCCCGACTTATTGTTCCTGCTCCTGCACGGGGCTGGCGCCGACGCCGCGCAAATGCGGCCGCTGGCGCAAGCGCTGCGAGCGCAGTACCCGCAGGCTGCCGTGCTCGCGCTCAATGCGCCGCAGGCTGCAGAGGGCGGTCAGCATTGGTACCCGCTGGATGGCTGCAATGACGACAACCATGGTGAGCGGGTGCAAGCCGCCCTGCCCGCCTTCATCGCTACGGTGCGCAGCTGGGCGGCGCAGTGGGACTTGCCCTGGCAGCATGTCGCTCTGGGCGGCTTTTCTCAGGGCGCGGTGCTGGCCTTAGAGGCTGCGCAGGCCGAGGCGCAATTGGTGGGTCGGGTGCTGGCCTTCTCGGGCGCTTACGCCACGCCGCCGGTCCATGCGCCACATGAGGTCAGCCTGCATATTCTGCACGGCCAACTGGACGGCGTCTTGCCCTATCAAGACCAGGTCAGCGCGGCCCGTAGACTGGTGCAGTTAGGCGCCGACATCACAGCCGATGTCCTGCCCGACATCGGCCATGAATTGCACCCCGAGCTGATTGAGCGCGCGATGGAACAGCTGCGCACCTTCTTGCCGGCGCGGATGTGGAAAGAGGCGATGCAGGCGGCGGCCGAACAAGACGGAGCTGGGAAGAAATGACGGATGAAACTGCAGCACGCTTGCTCTTGGTCGAGGACGATGCTCGCCTGGCCGAGCTGGTCATCGCCAGCCTGAGCAAGGCCGGCTACCTGGTCAGCCATAGCGCCAGCGGCCTGGAAGGCGAGGCCATGATGCGCGCCGGAGGGTTTGATTTGGTGCTGCTGGACGGCCATTTGCCGGACAAGGACGGCTTTGACGTGCTGCGCGATGTGCGGCGCGCACTTTGCCGGCCGCATCGTCATGCTGACTGCCCGCGACGATGACATCGACCAGGTGATGGGCCTGGACGGCGGCGCCGACGACTACATCACCAAGCCGGTTTCGCCGCGCGTGCTCATGGCGCGGCTGAAGGCCTTGCTGCGTCGCGATACGCCGGCGCCTGCGACCTCCGACGAGATCGGTGAGCTGCGCTTCGGCGAACTGCTGATCAAGCCCGCTGCGCGTTCGGTCGTTTTGGCAAACGCCGACGTCGAGCTGACGACCGCCGAGTTTGATCTGCTGCTCTTCCTGGCCGAGCGCGCCGGCAGCGTCGTCACGCGCGACGACATCATGCAAGGCCTGCGCGGCCTGGAATTTGATGGCCTGGACCGTGCGATCGATGCGCGCATCTCTCGCCTGCGCAGAAAGCTTGGGGCCGTGGAGTACATCAAGACCGTGCGAGCTCAGGGTTATCTCTTTGCCAAAAACTAAAAACCCTTTGACGCGTTTGGCGCTGGGCGTGGGCCTGGCGGTGTTGGCGCTGGTGCTGCTAGTGCAAGGCGTGGTGTTGCTGGCCGTGGAAGAGATCAGCGATGACTATGTACGCCGCTTTATGCGCGGCACCGCGACCATGCTGGTGGAAGAGCTGCGTCCGCTGGACAGCGCTGCCCGCCTGCAGCGCGTCAAGCAGTTGGATGAGCTGTTCGTCTACCCGGTTCAAATTATTTCGACCGGCAGTCTGCCAAAACGACTGAGTGCTGCCGACCGTGATCGGCTGGCGCGCGGCGAGTTGCTGGTGCAGGGTTTCAACCGGCTGATTTACGCAGGCATCGCACCTGGCGATCCGCAGATCTTGCGCCTGGGGCCCCTGAATGCAGACAACCACCCCGGCAACGGCTGGGTGCTGCCGCGTGAGCTCTGGCTGCAACTGGCCGTGGCCTTGGCGCTGGCGGCCAGCGTGGTGCCGCTGAGCTGGTGGTTGATGCGCCCGGCCTGGCGTGACCTGCGCCACTTGCAAGAAGCCGGCGAGGCGATGCTGGCCGGGCGTTTTGATGAGCCGATCAAGGAAAGCCAAAGCCATTTGTTTGCGCCCATTGCGGCGGGCGGGCGCGCGATGCTGGCCAAGTTGGCCAGCGCCTTGGCCAGCCAGCGCGAGCTGACCGGTTCGATCTCGCACGAGCTGCGCACGCCCTTGGCGCGGCTGCGCTTCGCACTCGACGCCTTGGTGGACGAAGAAGACCCGGCCCAACGCGAGCTCGCCGTGCAGGCTTGTGAGCGCGATCTGGACGAGCTTGACACCCTGATCGACACCAGCCTGATGCTGGCCAGGCTGGACATGGGCGCGCTGGAGGCGCGCTGCGAAATGGGAGACTTGGCGGCGCTCTTGGCCGCCGAAGTGCAAAGCCTGGCGCCCTTGCTGGACGGCAAGAAGCTGCAAACCAATCTGCAGTTGCCGCCGCAAGTTCGCTTCGACGCCCGGCTGCTGCCTTATGGTCTGCGCAACGCGCTGCGCAATGCCGCCCGCCATGCGCGGGCTGAAGTATTGCTGTCTGCCTCGGTCGAGCAGGGTCAGGTCTTGCTGATGGTCGATGATGATGGCGAGGGCGTGCCCGTAGCCGAGCGCGAAGATGTGTTCACGCCCTTCAAACGTTTGGCGAACAAGCGCAGCGGTCATGGCTTCGGATTGGGGCTGGCGATCGTGCGGCGGGTTGCCGAAGCCCATGGCGGCGCGGCCCGCATCGAGACCGCGCCGCTGGGCGGGGCCAGGCTGCTGATGAGCTGGCCCGCCCAGATACAAGAGGCATAAACAAGATGCTTAGAAGTGGTAGTTCACGCCCATGCTCAGCACGTTGCTGGCATTGCCGTAAGTGGACTGCGTCGGCATATTGTTGAAGCGTGTCAGCTCGGTGCGCAGCGCCCAGTTCTTGTCGAGCGCGTACTCCATACCCAGGCCGGTCTTGAAGCCCACCGCATGGTTTTTGTCAAAGCCCGAGTAGCTGCGCTCATTGTGAGCGGCACCCAAACGACCGTAAAACGCAAACTTGTCGTTCAAGGGCAGGCGGCCGATGGCGTCCAGCGAATAGCTGGTGCTGGTGGATTCACCAGTGCCGATATGGGTTGAGCCCAAGCGTGTCACGCCCAGCTCGGTGGCGAAGTATTTGTTGAACTGATAGCCGCCGTAGAGGCCCCAGCTGGTGGCGGTTTTGTCGGTGGAGACGGCGGGCTTGGTCGGGCTCTTCAGATTATTGCTGGAGCGGCCGATGTCGCCGCCCACATAAAAGCCTTGCTCGGCAGCTCGGGCCTGACCAGGACCACTCAAGCCAGTCAAACAGGCCAGAGTCGTGGTGACGGCGGTGATTAGCTTCTTCATATGAGGTCCAACCTTTCTAATGTCAATAACGTTCTCGCTATACGGGTCCTGCTTGACAGCTGGCTGCTCCGAATGCGATGAAGTCATTGTGTTGAAAGGCCGCCTTGATGTCTGTGGGCCGACTGTTTGGCTTGTGTGACGGTGTGTGACAGGTGGGCAAGTGGGCAGTTGGCTCGCTCCGACCGACAAGCCGAATTACCTAGACCGGCGACGTCTGCAAGCCGCAGAGGGTAAATGTGGAGCCCTTCCCCACCTTTGACTGCAAGGCGATATCGCAGCCCAGATACGTTGCCTGCGCCTTGGCGATGGCCAGGCCCAAGCCATGGCTTTCGCTGGCCATGCGGTCATCAAAGCTGCGGTAGGCATCGAACAAGTGCTTTTGCTGCTCCAAAGCGATACCGCTGCCGCTGTCGCGCACCTCCAGGCACAGCCGCCTTGCTAGCGGGTAGCCTGTACGCAGCCGGACTCCGACATACACCGTGCCTGCAGCGGTGTGCTTGATGGCATTGCTAAGCAGGTTTTGCAGGATCGACTCCAGCATCTTTTTGTCTACCCAAACCGCTGTGTGGTGCAAACCATCGACTGCCGCAAAGCGTAGGCCTATACCTTTGCTGCTGACCTGCGCTTCAAACAAGGCATGCAAATCAGCAAAGAGCTGCGGCAGCTCCACCCACCCCATTTGCAGTTGCAAGGCGCCAGATTCCAAGCGCGACAACTCCAGCAGACGAGTCACTTGGCCGTGCAGCTCACCCAGAGCATTTGCCATTTTGGGGGCAACGGTGGCCACAGTTGAAGCGCAGTCTTGGCTCTGGGTTTGACTCAAAACCCCCAGATACAGGCCAAGCGCGCGAATAGGCTGCTTCAGATCGTGGCTAACGCCGGCCAAAAACAGAGATTTGGCTTGGGACGCATTTTCTGCCGCCGCCCTGCGCTCTCCCAGGTCCTCAATGAGCTGCTGGTTCTCAAACCGCAGGCGCATAGATTCGCGGTGCAGGCGGTTGGTGACATGCGCATAGCCAGAGGTCGAGGCAAGAAACACCAAAGTAAGGCCGGCCAAGGTGTAATGCTCGCCACCACCCGCAAGAGCCAAAAGAATGACAAACGGCAAGACCGTGGGCAACACGGCTGCGTAGAAGGCTGGCAAAAAAATTGAAACCGGCGCCACCGCGCCACCCGCCAAGCCGGCCACGACGGAGCCCGCCATCAATAGAGACAGTGGCCTGCTCGCATCAAAATACATCCAGGTGAACGCGCCCCACGTCGCGCCGGTCAAAAACGAAGACAGCGTGAAGCCCCACAGAATCGCCCGGTATCCCTCACCTTTCTCAAGACGGGGCTTCATGCGCCAGACAAACACCTCGCGCAACAGTGACAAGAGGCCACCCACCACAAACCAGATCGCAATGTGCAGGGTTGGCACATGCCCGTACATCAATCCCACACAGGTCAGCGCCATCAAAGTCACGCCGACATAGGGGAACGGAATTTCGTAGGCAAAATAGAGCGCGAATGCCTTTTCCTCATAGGCCCGAGCTGGTATCGACACCCGCCTTCTCCACATCATTGATGCCTCCCCATTGATTCAGCTCTATGCCCACCACCCGCATTCTCATCGCTGAAGACCATGCCATGCTCGCCGACGCATTGAGTATGCTGCTCAATGTGCAGGAGGATATGCAATGTGTAGGTATCGCCAGAGATGGCGCTAGCGCGCTGAGGCTGACGCTGCAAACCCAACCCGACATCTTGTTGCTCGACCTGGGCCTGCCCCAACTGGACGGGCTGGCTGTCATGAAAGCCTTGCAAGCTCAGGCCTCGCTGGTCCGAACCATCGTGGTCACTGCCCGCATGGATGCAGGCTCTGTGCGGGCCGCACTTGCGCTGGGCGCGGCCGGCTATGTACCCAAAAATGAAAGCAGCAGCGAGCTCCTGCTGGCCGTCCGGCGGGTGGCGCAGGGTCGGAGCTACATCAGCAATGAGATTGCCAATTTGTTTATGGATGCCGATGGTTCTTCCCCTGCCATCAAACTCACAGCCAGTGAAATCACCATCCTCCAATTGGTGGGCGAGGGCTTCACCAGCAAAGAAATAGGCATCAAACTTGGCATCAGCGAAGGCACAGTCCGCAAGCACCGAGAGAACCTGCGCAGCAAACTCGGCATACGCAATAGCGCAGAAATGGCGGCCTATGCCATTCGCACCCAAGCCAGTAGCCCCATCGAGCCCAAGGGCTGTTAACTCCTTAGCGCAGACTGATCCTGCGCTTGCTCCAGTTTGCCCTTGTGTGTACTCAAGCCGCACACAGTAAACACGGAACCCCGCCCCGGCGCACTTCTTACAGCTATCGACGCGCCAAGGTAGGTCGCCTGCGCCTTGGCGATGGCTAGGCCCAGGCCATGGCTTTCGCTGGCCTTGCGGTCATCGAAGCTGCGGTAGGCATCAAACAAGTAACTTTGCTGCTCCAGCGCGATGCCGCTGCCGGTGTCGCGCACCTCGATGCACAACTGCCGCCCGCGCCGATAGGCCATACGTTGCCGCACACCGATATACACCGTGCCCACTGCAGTGTGTTTGATGGCATTGCTGATCAGGTTTTGCAAGATGGACTCCAGCATTTGCAGGTCTACCCACAGCGCCCGGCTGCGCAGCCGCTCAAGGTTTGCAAATCTCAAACGGATACCCTTGCCTGCGGCCTGAGCTTCAAACAACACATGCAGGCCGGCAAATAGCGAGTCCAGATCTACCCGCGCCATCGTTACTTCTAACGCACCGGACTCCAGACGAGACAGTTCCAGCAGCCGGGTCACTTGGCCATGCAATTCGCCCAGAGCCATTTGCATTTTGGGCGCCACTTTGTCCACCACATCAGCGCGCTCCTGCCTTTGGGTGTGCTCCAGCACTCCCAGGTAGAGGCCGAGTGCCCTGATGGGTTGCTTCAAATCATGGCTCACGCCGGCCAGAAACAAAGACTTGGTGCTGGACGCCTGCTCAGCCGCCGCCCTGCGCTCACTCAGGTCTTCAATCAACTGCTGCTTCTCATAGCGCAGGCGCACCGCCTCGCGATGCATTCGATTGGCCGCATGGGCATAACGAAACGTGACCATCAGAAACAGCAGGTTCAAACCCAGCACCACCCAGTGCCCCGCGCGGCCGTCTTGCAAGAGCGTCAGCAAATACGGCCCATAGGCCCCAAGCACCAGCAGATAAAAGGTCGGCAGGTACACCGATGTGGGCGCCACCGAGCCCACGATGATGACGGTCATATAGGTGCTCAGGACGGCCATGGTCGTGGGTTCGTTCACGTCAAAGTACAGCCATGCAAAAAAACCTGACACCAGCCCCAAGGGTAGCGACAGGGCGGCACCACCGCGCAATGCAATGGCATAGCCATGTTCGGCGTTCACCCGTTTGCGCATGCGGCGATCAAACACCATGCGTGCAAGCACCGCCGCAATCGCCCACCCTGCCCAAACCAACAGCCAGGCATCCGACACTTTGCCGTACAGCACCCAGCCGATGAGCCCCAGCAGCAAGAACGTAGGCGCGATGGGAAACGGCAGATCAAACAGCACATGCCTGGCAAAGACCTTTTCTTGAAAGGTCTGCAGCGATTCGACCGGAACTGCCTGAGACATCAGCGCCGCCCTCATGAGCTATTGATGGATGAATGGAGCGCCGCATTGTTACCACTTCGATGGACTCCGGCAAGCGCCGTCGGGCTCATGAGGCCCGCGTCTACGCACTTGTGCGTAGATCACCGCCCCTCCCTACGCACTTGGGCGAATGGCGGTTTGCCCCCACCAACCCTACATTCGTGAACACTGGCTTGCGCAAACCGTGGCAAACGACTTTGACCCGACCTGTCTCGACGTTAGCCCATCGCTGAAAAATTTGTTTCGAACCGCTGGCCCGCCACCAGCTCGCCGCATCTACCTTGAAGAAATCTTCATGAAACCTACCCTGACACGACTGGCCCTTGCCTTGCTGCCCCTGTTCGGCGCCGCTTCGGTGTCCGCCGCTACCGTCCCTTGGATCGGACCCAACGGAGGGAGCTGGAGTAACGCCGCCAATTGGGGCGGACCGTTTCCCGGCGTACTGGACGATGTGCAGTTGGGGAGCTTCAACACCCATGTCATAGGCAATATCGTCGTCGGCAGCGCGACTGGCACGGGCACGGTGCTCATCAACACTTCTAACGGCAGCGGCTTGAACCTCCGGGGCAATAGTTCGCTAGGCGGTTTGACGCTGGAAGAAGGATTCTTCAACAGCAATGCCACCACTTCGATCTCAGGTTCGTTGACTTGGCGCAACGGCAGTCTCCTAGGCCCAGGCACGACCCATGTTGAGGGGTCGGCAAGCCTGAGCTTGGCCAACGGTCTCCTCCTCACGGGTGGCCACACCCTGGTGCTGAAAGGCAGCACCAGCGCGCAAACGCTCGGTTTCTCATCCCAAAATTCGCTAGCGATCGAAAATGCACGTCTAGTGAACGAGGGCACCTGGCTTGATCAGGCGAGCGACAACACCTCGTTCACTAATTTGAACCCCCACCTGGGCCTCGGCAACTTCGACAACGCAGGCAGTTTCACCAAGAGCTCAGCGACCGTCACCACCTTTGAGCGTGGGGTGCAGTTCAACAACAGCGGCACGGTCAATGTCAACGCCGGCACACTTCGCATCGCCGGGGGCGGCAGCAGCACGGGAAGCTTCAATGTGGCCGAAGGCGCCACCCTGGCCTTTGGCAACGGCCCGACGGCCTACACCTTGGGGGCCACGGTCATCAACGCCGGCAGCCTGACGATAGACGGCAACGTCAACGCAGCACAGGGCCTGCAGTTGGAAGGGCAGGTCGCGGTCAATGCTGGCAACTTAAGCCTGGGCGCTGCCAGCAGCTTTGCCAAGCTGAGCCTGAACGGCTTCGGCGCCATCACCCAGTCCTCGTCCATCGTGGTGAACGGCACGCTGAATTGGACCGGAGGCTTTCTGAACGGTGCTGGCAGCACCCGCTCGACCGGTGTGCTGGAGCTCACCGGTAGTGGCTTCAAGCAGTTGGGTTTGAACCACACGCTGATCACCGCCGGAGACACCTTGCAGACCGGGACCGGAACGCTCGCTATTCAAACAAACGGCCGCATCCAGAACCAAGGCATCTGGACGGAGCAGGCCAGTGGCGAAAGCAGCATCGTAGGCGGTCGTTTCGACAACGAGGGCCTGTTCAACAAGCAGTCCACGTTCCTCACAACCCTGGGCTTTTCCGGCCAGGTGTTCAACAACACCGGCACCGTCAACGTCAATGCCGGCACGCTGCGACTCACCAGCAGCTTCAACAACCAGGGCCAGATTAACGTTGCCAGCGGCGCGGAGCTGGACGGTGCTCACGCCAGCTTCGCCAACGCCGGCACGCTGGCCGGCACGGGCACGGTGCGCGCTTTGGACACCCTCACCAACACCGGCATCCTCGCCCCCGGCGGGGTCGGCCAAGTCGGCCAGTTGCAGGTGCTGGGCAATCTGGCCACCAGCGGTAGTCTTCAAGTCGACCTGAGCCGCAGCAGCGCCGACCTGCTGGCGGTCAGTGGCAATGCGGACTTAGGCGGCACGCTGAATTTCTCCGTGCTCAGCGGCCAGCGCCTCGCGCGGGGCAGCAGCTTCACCGTGATGAGCTGGGGCAATCGCAGCGCCGGCAGCGAGTTCGCCAGCCTGGACTTCTCGCAGGCTTCGGGCTACCGCTTCACCACCGACTATGGCGCCACGGGCTTGAGCGTGAAGGTGACGGGCCTGCCCTATACCTGGACCGGCGCCGCTGCGGGCGGCGTCTGGGACGTCGTCAACAATTGGAACGAGGGCAGCGATGGCCTGCCGCAAGCCGGTGACGCGGTGCTGCTGGGCGGCGCGGACACACGCATCCGCACCACCCTCGCAGCGGCCACCGTCACGGGCACCGGCCGGCTGATCCTGGAAGGCGGCGCCCACCTGATCTTGAGCGACAGCGGCAGCCTGGGCGCCGCCTCGCTGCTGCAAGGCCGGCTCACCAACAACGGCCGCCTGGTGGTGACCGGCCCCAGCACCTGGATCAGCACGGAGCTGCGCGGCACCGGCGTGACCCGGCTGGAAGGCGCCACCGCCATTTCGGGCACCGACTTCGACGGCACCTCCTCCGTGCTGGGCGGCCACACGCTGGAACTGGCCGGCAACACCACCTTCACCGGCCGGCGCGGCATGTCGGTGGGCGACGGCGGCACCTTGGTCAACCAAGGCAGCTGGGTGGACCAGGCGACGAGCAACGTCACCCTGGGCAACTTCAACGGCGGCACGGGCCGCTTCCTCAACCAGGGCAGCTTCACCAAGGTGTCCAATACGCGCACGCTGATCGGTGAGACCTCGCTGGACATCGAGAACACCGGCAGCATCAACGTCAACGCCGGATACCTGCGCCTGAGCGGCAGCCGCGTCAACAGCACTGGCACGCTCAATATTGCGGCCGGCGCCGAGCTCAGCTTGGTGAGCAATGACGCCACGCTGGGCGGCAGCGTGAACAACGCCGGCACCCTGAGCCTGGACGGTGGCGTGCTCGCCATCGCCGGCGACCTGCTCGTACAGGGCAGCGGCCTGACGCGAGTGAAAAGCATCGTCAACAACGACAACGCCTTGCGCATCGCCGGCAGCGTCGACTGGCATGAGTCGACCTTGCGCGGCAGCGGCAGCACCCGCATGGACGGCACTGTCATGCTGGTCGGCGACCGCAGCCGTGGCGTGCTCGGTGGGCAAACGGTGGAGCTGGCGGGCACCACCCGGCAGGTCGGCACGGGCGGCTTCAGCATTGGTCAAGGCGCGGTTTTGCGCAATCTTGGCACCTGGCTGGACGAGGCCACGGGCAATGTGGGCCTCGGCAACTTCAATGGGGGAGCCACCGGTCGGTTTGACAACGTCGGCACTTTCACCAAGACCTCGGCCGTCGTCACCGAGATCGGCAACGGCCTGCCGCTGAACAACACCGGCACGATCAACATCAAGGCCGGTACGCTGCGCATCAGCGGCGACGCCAGCCTCACCGCCGGGCAGATCCAGATCGCCAGTGGCGCCATGCTCGACCTGGCCAGCGGCAGCATCGCACTCAAGGGCACGGTTCAGAACGCTGGCACGGTGGCCCTGAATGGCGCCACGGTGCTGGTGACAGACAGCGCCACCGTGCAAGGCGGGCTGACAACGCTCAACAGCAGCACGGTCCACAACACCGGCCGGCTCGTGCTGAGCGGCAATACCGACTGGCTCATCGCCCACCTGACGGGCAGTGGCAGCACGCGGATGGAAGGCGCCCTCACGCTGTCGGGCAGCAACGGCCGCGGCCTGACCGGCGGCCAGACGCTGGAGTTGGCCGGCAGCACCACGCAGACGGGCACCGGCAGCCTCAACACCGGCGGCGGTGCCCGCGTGCTCAACCTCGGCAACTGGGTCGAGGCGGCGAACGGCAACGTCAGCTTGGGCAACTTCCAAGGCGGTGCAGCCAGCCGCTTCGACAACGTCGGCAGTTTCACCAAAACCTCGAGCTTCGTCACCGACATCGGCAACGGCCTGGTGCTGAACAACACCGGCAGCATCAAGGTCAACGCCGGCACCCTGAACATGAGCCAGGCCTTCAACAACCAAGGCCTGCTGAACGTGGCGGCCGGCGCGGAAGTTGCCAGCAGCGTCGTGGACTTTGCCAACGCCGGCACGCTGGCGGGCGACGGCACGGTGCGCATGGTCAACGCGTTCTCCAGCCTGAGCAACACCGGCATCTTGGCGGCCGGCGGCCTGAACGACGCGGGCACGCTGAGCCTCTTGGGCGGCCTGACGCAGCAAACCGGCGGCATCTTTCTGGTCGACCTGGGCAGCACGGCGGCCGGCGGTTTTGATCTGCTGACCATCAGCGGCGCGGCCTCGCTGACCGGCACCCTGGCCGTGAACCTGCTGGACGGCGCGCACTTCAAGGTGGGCGACAGCTTCACGGTGATGACATGGAACCAGCGCCTGGGCGACAGCCAGTTCGCCAGCCTCGACCTCCGCCAAGCCGGCGGCTACAGCTTCGCGACCGAGTACGGCGCCAGCAGCCTGACGCTGCGCGTGATGACGGCCCCCGTGCCCGAGCCGGGAACTTGGGCGCTGATGGCGCTGGGCCTGGGCCTGGGCCTGCTGGCCTGGCGCCGCAGTGCCGCCCGCCACGCGGCCTAACCCCCAGCCGCTGGGCGCGCCACAGGCACAAGGCAAGCCCGCTTCCTGCCTCGTCCACACCTTCTTACCTTTTTGAAAGCTCAACATGACCCCACTACTCTCCCCCGCCACCGTCGTTCAGCCAGCCTTGCCGACCTGGGGAAAAACGTCTTTGGCCTTGGCCGCTCTGGCCTCGCTCCTGCAGGCAGCACCCTCGCATGCGGCCACGGCCAGCGCCAGTGGTGTGGGTAATACGATGACAAGACCGGGATTTGCAACGGCCAAGTTCAACCACCAGAGCGGTTTTGCCGAAGGAAATGGTTATGAGTTCCGCGGTGGCGTCGGGGCATCGGCCTTTGCGTCGGTCACAGGCGGAGAGTGTTGCGACAAAGTTACTTCGACGAGTGCAAGGGGCTCGGCCTCTTTTTCGGACAGTTTTCGGGTCACGCTGGGTCAAGTCGCCGACGTGGGCAGTGCCACATCCTTCTTGCTGACCGTGCCGATCTTGGCCCATGGCAGCGCTCAATTCGATTGGCAGCCCAATCCAGGAAGGGCCGAACTTACTTCCTTTGGCGGGGCCTACTACAAGTACAGCTGGTCGGTCGCGAATGCTTCGGGCAAGGGCGAAGCCGGGGAGTCCAAATTTATAAATCGCCCGGAAGAAGTCTGGGATAGAAACACCGGCGGTCTCACCGCCAGTTTCATGGTGTCGCTCGGCCAGGTGGTGGACCTCAATCTCTACGCAGAGGCGTACGTGCAGGCCAATGTGTACGGCAGGGTCGGCTCAAGCGGCGCTGCGGATTTCGGCCACACCCTGCGTTGGGGTGGCGTGTCCAGCATCACCGGCTTCGACAGCGCAGGCCAACAGGTCGCACTTCCCACCGACTTCCAGCTGGCACTGCTCAGCGATACGAGCGGCTTCGACTACAGCCAGGCGGCAGGCCCCAACCCCTACACAAGCGCGCCCGTGCCCGAGCCCGCGACCTGGGCGCTAATGGCTGGAGGCATCGGCATGCTGGCCTGGCGCCGTCGTACGGTGCGGGGTTGACCATGAAGCGACCACGCGCGCGGCCAGCTTCAACGACATCGCCGGGGGTTTCACGCTGCTGGGTCCGCAAGCGCCGCATCTAGCGCCACATTTAGCCACCGCACTGTCTCTCAGTTATGGCACACTCTGATCCAGCGCCAGCCGGGGCGCTGCTGGATCCGCAGGCAGGGCTGAGCCCACCCGGACGGACGCGAGTTCATCAAGACCGCGTCCGCTCAAACTTCACTTCCGCTGTTTTGCCTTTGTGCGGCCTGATCGCGCGGATCGCAGGCTCTACACGCATGGAGGTTTCCCTTGACTACGAGCCATCACGGGGCTGCAGCGCAGCCCACCTCGCCCGAGGTTCCTGAGCTTCCCGCCCTTCCCGACCTAGCCGATCTGCAGCAACTCAAGCGCCAAGCGCGTGAACTGCTGCGCGCCTGGCGTGCCGGAGATCACCCCAGCCTGGAACGCGCTGCGCCCTACCGGCGCGACGATGCCGCCGCGCCGCCCAGCCTCAGCCTGGCCCAACTGGCGATTGCACGCGAGCTGGGCTTCCCCAGTTGGCCCGCCCTGCACCGCGCCGTCATCGCGCAGCAGGAGGCACGCCAGCTCGACAACGCCGCTTTGGTAACGCGCTGCCTGGCTTTGGCGCTGGGCCGGGGCTGGGACAGCCCGCAGCCCTTGCGCGCCTTGGCGCTGCTGCAGCGTTTGCGCGGCCCCTGCCCGCCGGACCTGCGCGCCGCGCTGGCTATGGTGCGGGGTGAGCTGGAAACGTTGGAAGCCCTGCCCGCTGCGGGCCAGCGCCTGCCTCCGTTCGATGCGCCGGCCTTGGCGTACGTGTGCTTCTCCAGCCTGCATCGCCTGGGCGAGCTCTGGGCGAGCGGCTTGATGCGCAGCGCCCAAGCCTTGCTCGTGGACTGTGCTCAAGCTGGCAGCGATCTCGATGCGCTGCGCATGCCCGACCCCGACATTGAGCCCACTCCAGCGCCGACCGAGCCGCCAGGGCTGCCGCTGCTCTATGGCGCCATCGCCCGGGCGCAAAGCCCCGAGCTCGCCGCCGCGCTGCTGGCTGCCGGTGCCAACCCGAATGACGGTGAATCGCTGTATCACGCCTGCGAAGACGCCGACCGCAGCCGAGCCGCGCTGCAGATCCGTCAGCTGATGGCCCATGGTGCGCGCTGGCAGGGCACTAACGCGTTATTGCGCCTGCTCGATTTTGAGGACCCCGCTGGGCTCGCCCTGGCGCTAAGTCTAGGCGCCGATGTCAATGAAGCCGGCCCCGAGGGCGCGACCGCGCTGCACCATGCGCTGCGCCGGGGCCGCTCGGCGGCCTGCCTGAGCCAGCTGATCGCGCAGGGCGCCGATCTTTCGGCACGCGATGCCGAAGGCCGCACGCCGGCCACATTGGCGGCGCTGTTGGGTGAGCTTGAAGCCCTAGAACTGTTGGCGGCACAAGGCGCCCAGCCCGAGCTAGCCTCCGCAAAAGAGCGCTTCCTGGCCGCCTGCGCGGCCGCTGATGAAGCCAGCGCTCGCGCCTTGCTGCAAGAGCAAGCCGACTTGCTTGATCAGCAGCTGACGGCCCAAGAGCTGAGGCTGCTGCCCGACCAAGCGCAGCGCCGAGCAAAGGCGTCGGTGGCCCTGATGCTGTCACTGGGCTGGCCGGTCGCGGTACAGGGCGATTGGCAAGCCAGTGCGCTCAACCAGGCCGCCTTCAACGGCGACGCGGCCCTGGTGCAACTGCTGCTTGCTCACGGCGCCAGCTGGGAAGAGCGCAACGGCTTTGGCGGCGATGTGATGGGCAGCTTGCAGCATGCCGCCGTGCATCTGCCCCAACCCGGGGGCGACTACTTGGGCGCGCTGCAAGCACTGTTGGCCGCCGGTGCGCCCTGGCCCTCGGATGAAGAGCGCGAGGCACTGCCGGAGACTTTGCAAGCCTGGCTGGATGAGCAGGGCTTGGCTTGACCCTCTAACCCGCCAACCCGCTTCATCTGTTGGGGCAAATCAATCTAGGCTTACTTCCGTCCTCACCGTACCCGCCCGCTCCGCGCTGGCCGTCAGCGCCAGCCTTGTGCCCTTGGGCGCGCGCACCACCCACTCGCCGACCGCCCGGTCGGCAGTCAGGTCACGGTTGGGCAGAAAGGCCTGCTGAGAGGACTTGGGGCCATGGCCTTCGAGCTGCGGGCCTTCCATGCGCTCTTTGCCGCTGACCAGGCTAACGGCTGGATTGAGCGCAGGCAGATGGATCTCGAACATCACGCCGCGCACCACCTTGCGCTCCAAGGCCCGCTTGGTCACATAGGCCGGCAGATAGCCGCTATTGGCCACCGCCATGCGGATGCGCCAGGTGTCGGGGCCCAAAGCCCTCACTTCGGTGCGCAGCAGCTCCAGTTTGGGCAAGCTCAATGCAATCTGGTTCATCCAGGCCGGGAAGCGGGCCGCCTCGCGCTCGCGCAGCCAGGGGGGAGGATTGCGCCAGTAGTTCATCTTGTCCCAACCACCAATCTCGACGTCACCGAGTTGGGGATGATGGAACTCGGTCCAGTCCACATAGGCCTTGCCGCCGCATTGCTCGTCGCTCCACTTGAGCAGTTTCAAATCGTCTTCGACCGAATGATCGCGGTACCAGTCGATCCATTTATAACCCTCGATGCCGGCCTCTTTGTTCGGTGACCACAGCTCCACCACCCAGAACAGCGCGCCCAGATGTTCATAGACCCAGTCCTGCGTGCCGGTGATGACTTCCTTGGGGTGGTATTTGAAGTCGTGCCAGATGCTGATCGCCGGGTAGCCGCTGTGCTTTTCGCCCAAGGCGGAGAAGCGCTTGTAGGCCCACAGGTCCTCCGGGATCATGTCGTCATCGCTGTGCCCGCCCATCGGCCGCAGGATCACGCCGCTGTGGGTGTGATAACTGATCGCCGCACCGATATTCGGGTGGGTGGTGATGAACTCCACCATCGCCCGCACCTCGGGCTCGCTGGTCGGAAACGGGCCAGCGCCGACCTGCTTGTATTCCTGCCGCCACTCGGATGGGAAGTTACGGTTCAGGTCCAGGCCCTCGCGGTCCTTGTTGACCGTCACGGTCAAGCCGTCGTGGTTCTTGATGAAGCCCTCGGGCAACAGGCGGTAATACTCGCCGCCAAACTCGCCCGGCTCGCGCGCCACCAGCAGGCGCGGTTCGTCGGCATGCTTTTTGTAAGTGCCATGCGGGTCGGGCACGCGCATGCTCAGAATGCGGCCGTCGCCGTCGATGTCCTCCGGCGTCAGACCCTCGACCGGCTGTTCGTCATAGGGATAGGGTCGGGTCGAGGAGCGGATATGGCGGGGCCGGTCAGCCAGCGCCAGCTCGGCACCGTCGGGGTTCAGGCGCGGCACCATATAGATGGCGCGGGTGTCCAGCAGCTGGGTCACTTGAGCATCGGTGTCGTAGCCGGAGATCAGGTGGTGCAGGTAGTAGAGGCAGGTGGTCGAAGCGGTCAGCTCGGCGGCGTGGATATTGCCGTCGAGCCAGAAGGCGGGCTTGTCGACATCGGCGCCGGTGGCGGTGTTGGTCAGCACCAAGACCCAAATGTCCCGGCCCTCATGGCTGCGGCCGATCGAGCGCACCGAAACCAGATTCGGCCGCGCTGCGGCATAGGCAAACAGCAGCTCGGTCAGCGGCTCGTAACGGTAGAACTCATCGAAGCGGGGGATGGGCAATGCGGCCATAGGGGAGAGCTCGTTGAGGTGAAAGCGATCGACCCATTCTGCCTAAAGCTTGTGACTTGTATAGCAGGGGCTGCCCGTAGCTCGCCGCAAAGGCAATTCAAAACCAAGCGCAGCAACAAACGGCTACTTTGCTGCCGAGCTGGCCAAGGTCTTTTGGGCCCGCTCTTCTGGGGCTAGCTCGGCACGCGCCTTGGCAATCAAGGTATCGGGCAAGCTGGTTCGCAAGGCGCTTTGCCGAACGGTTTGTACAACCTCGGCTCGGCCACGCAGCAGTGGTTTGGGATGGATGAAATTGAACATCTTGCTGCTACTGCCCCTTGAACAAGCCCTGAAATTGCCGCGACACCGGCAACTTCTCCTCGCGGCCCTTCAGCGTGACGTGCATGGCGTTTTCATCCACCCGCACCGCGCTGGCGATGCAGCGGCTATTGACCAAGACGCTGCGGTGCAACTGCCAGAACGCGTCGGCATCCAGCCCGGCCAGCAGTTCCTTGAGTGGTGTACGGATCAGCGCCTCGCCGCCCTGGTAGACGACGCGGGTGTAGCGGTTGTCGCTCTCGAAATAGATCACCTCCTCGGGCGCGATCAACTTGATCTCGCGGCCCAGCGAGGCTTGGATAGGCCTTGAGACCGGCTTGGCCGGAGGCAGCAACTGCTGCAGCAGTTTTTGCAGATCGCCCGCTTGGGGAGCGGCCGCGCTCAAACGTGCCTGCACCCGCTGGACGGCCTGCGCCAAGCGCGCGTCTTCAACCGGCTTCAAACAGTAATCAACCGCCCCAGCTTCAAACGCCGACAGCGCATGGTCGCCATAGGCGCTCACGAACACCACTTGCGGCGGCGCGGCCAGCTCGCTCATGCGGCGCGCCACCTCCAGCCCGCTCAGACCCGGCATGCGGATATCCAGAAAGCACAGGGCCGGCTCATGTTCCAAATAATCGTCCCAGGCATCGACACCGTTCTCGCTGGCAGCCACGATGTCCAGTTCCGGCCACAGGCGCTTCAAAGCGGCGCGCAGTTGCTCGCGCGGGCCTTCTTCGTCATCAGCGATCAGGGCTTTGATGTTCTTCATGGTTTGGACTCCACGGTATGAATCTCCAGGCTTGCCGAACAACCAGGAGTCAAGGGCTTCAAGCTCAGACGCGCGCGCTCGCCATAGAGCTGCTGCAGCCGCTCGCGTGAATTCTGCAGGCCCAAGCCGTCCACAGCAGCGCTGCTCAGGCCAGCGCCGTCATCGCGCACCTCGATCAAGACCTGCCCCTCGGTCGGTTGGGCGATAGTGACGGTGATGCTGCCGCCGCGCAGCGCGGGCTCAATGCCGTGGCCGATGGCGTTCTCCACCAAGGTCAAAAGCAGGCCCGGCGGCAGCTGCAGCGATTCGTCCACGCCTGCGCCTACGTCGATCTGCCATTGCAATCTTGTGCCCAGGCGCGCTTGCATCACCTCCAGATAGCTGCGCACGATCTGAAGCTCCTCGGTGAGACTGAGGCTCTCGCGCTCGAACATCGGCAAGGTGGCGCGCAAGTACGCCGTGAAGGAGCGCAAGGTGCTGCCCGCACGCGGGTCCTGGGTGTCGACCCAATGTTGCACCGAGGCCAGCGTGTTGAACAAAAAATGCGGCTGGATCTGCGCGGTGGCGAGGCGACGGGCGAGCTTGAGATGGCGTTCTTGCTCCTCCAACTCACGCAGGCGACTGGCAATCTGCTGCGCCCTTATCAGCACCAGAAAGAACCAAGATATCAGCGCCAGCACGCCCACAGCAGCAACGATCAGCACCAGCGCCTTTTGTTCTGATCGCTCCAGCGCAGGCACAAAGCTCAAGGGCTTGAACTTCAGCAACAGGAAGACCGCCGTCAGCAAAGCTACGCTTCCCACGGTATACAGATTCAATCGATTTCTGGTCGGCTGCCGCCACAGTTGCTTGGCCACCCACAAGGCCAAGCTGCTCATCCCCAGCGCAAGCAAGGCCGCCCAGTGGATCAGTCCACGCGCCACATCGTTGTAATTGATCGCCAGCAGCACCAACACATTGCTGTAGACGTAATAGTCAATCGACTTGGGCCAGGGCTGCTGGCCAGCGCGGGCCATTTCCTCGGGCGTGAAGACGCGTCGTGGACCGGGCCAGACCCATTGGGTCCAGTCCAGTTTGAGCTTGCCCTCGGCATCGGCAGCGTTTGAAGATGTGCATCGCATGGCCGGCAGTCTAGGCCAGGCTCGCGATGTGTACTGGCCGGATGCGGCGAACAGCGGATCGCCGCGTTGAATGGCGGCTAGAAGGACATCAACTCACCGCCGACAAACACCTTCAGCTCGCCCGGCTGGAACGCCACCCAGGGCTCGTCGCGCGTCAGCGGCTCGGTCGCGATGATGGCAACGCGGTCGTTTTGCGTGGTCAGCGCGGCAAAGTCAACGCTGAGGTCTTCGTCCTGCAAATTCACCCGACCAAAGGGGTGGCGGCGCTGCAGATAGTGCAGGTGTGTCGAGCCATGCGCCCATAGCGCTTGGCCATTAGACAAAAGCATATTGAAGGTGCCGAAGGCATTGAGCTGCGGCATCAGCTCGGCCAGCGTGTGGGTCAACTCCTCGACCGAAGGCACATCGCAATGCGCCTTGCCCAGCTCCTGCATCAACCAGCAAAAGGCACGCTCGCTGTCGGTCTGCCCGACCGGCTTGAAGGCCGCATGCAGGCGCGGCTCGAACTCTTTCAAATTGCCGTTGTGCGCGAACACCCAGTAGCGGCCCCACAACTCGCGCTGAAACGGGTGGGTGTTTTCCAGCGAGACCTGGCCCTGCGTGGCCTTGCGGATATGTGCGATGACGTTATCGCTCTTGATCGGATAACGTTGCACCAACTCGGCCAGAGGCGAGACTCGGGCGCTATGGTGGTCGACAAAATGGCGCAGGCCGCGGCCCTCGAAGAAGGCAATGCCGAAGCCATCCTTGTGCTCGTCGGCGCGATTCGCCAAGCCGGTGAAGCTGAACATCACGTCGGTGGGCGTATTGGCATTCATGCCGAGCAGTTGGCACATGGCTTAAACCTCTTACCCTTCGAAGAACAGGCGCTTGAAGCCCTTCAGGCTGATCAAATTGCCGGGGTTGCTGGTTTCGTTCAAAACGCCACTCATCCGTTTGACCAAACGCTCGCTCTTGTTAGCGCGCCAGATCAAGAGGTCGATCAACCAGGGGTGGGCGTTGACCTGATTGGCGCGCTCGTAAAGGTCGAATTTAGGCTTGAGCGCCGTCAGGCTTTGCTCATAGGCCTTGCGAATCTGCGCGTCGCTGGCACCGTTGGCGCGGCCCGCCAGCAACGCATCGGCCGCCAGCATGCCGGTTTCCATCGCCTTGCCAATCCCTTCGCCGGTGAAGGAATAGGTGCTACCGGCCGCTTCACCGGTGACCAACAAGCCGGGGCGGCTCCACTTGGCTCCGGTCAAGGTGCAACGAAGCGGCGCACCCTTCAATTCGCCCAGCAACTCGCCTTCGCGCATCAACTCGGCAGCGGGCGGATAGCTCTCAACAAAGGCGTCGAAGATCTTGCGCAGATTCAGCTCTTTCTTGCTGCCTTTGCCGTCTTCCGACTTGTGACTGCCCGCCACACCGACGCCGATATTGAAGCAGCCGTCCGGCGCCGGGAAGATCCAGCCATAGCCGGGCCGCACCTTCTTGGTCCACACCACATCCATCGCCTTGATGCGCCCGACCATGCTGGGCGCGCGTACATAACCCCTTAGTGCTACGCCACTGGGCGTGTGGCGCTCGCACAGTCCGGCGGCCGTCAGTGCCTTGGGCACGGCGCCGGTGGCCAGGATCACCCAGTCGGCGCGGACTTCCTTCGATTCGTCGCCGACCTTCAAGGTCGCGCCGATCACGCGCGCTTCAGCATCCAGCAGCGGCGCCTCGAAGCGTGCCGGCGCCACAAACTTCGCGCCCGCGTCCTGTGCGCCTTGGCACAAGATGTCGTCCAGGATTCTGCGCGGCAGTACAGCCAGCTGACCGGGCACGTCGATGCGGCCACCGCGCGGACCTATGCAGCCGACATGCGCGACCGGCTGCGCACGCGCCATCACTTGGTCGAGCAAACCCAGGCGAGCCAAAGCGGCGTGGGAATCAGGGATCAACCCATCGCCGCAAATCTTGTCGCGGCCTTGGGGCAGTTGATCAACCAGCAATACATCTAGGCCCGCTTGCGCCAACACCCTGGCTGCTGCGCTACCGGCGGGGCCGGCGCCGATGATCAAAACGTCGCAGCGCGGAGGAACAGCGAGATGCGTGGCGGCAATGAGTGCTTCTGACGGGGACATTAACAATTTTTCCTCTGGAGAGGGCGTATTTTAGGAGGCGTTAACGGCATGGTTGGCGAGGCCAAGTTGCCTAGCCCATCACAGACACTTTAGCTGGCAAAAAAAACGGCCCCCGAAGGAGCCGTTTTCAACTTACTTGCTGACTAACTCAGCAATGAGTCTGCTTAGATCAGAACTTCTGGCCGTAGCGGACATACAGGAAGCGACCTGGGATCATGTACTGTGGGTCAAAGCTGTTGTTGGCGGTCGAGTACGAAATCGGTGGGTTCTTGTCGAACAGATTGTTCACGCCCAGAGTAATCGTGCCCTTCCAAGGTGCCCTGTACGAAGCTGACACATCGTGGTAGACCACTGCGCCGATCCGGTTTGTCGCATCAGTCGTATCTGTGCTGGGTGACGAGCACAGGTTATCGAGGCCCACGCCGGTCAACCTGGAGCAGTCTTCGGTTTGAGCACCGAAGTAACGCGCACCCCAGGTTGCGCCGAAATCACCATAAGACCAGTTGGCGTTCAAATTGCTACGCAGACGCCAGTAGTTATCACGGTTGAAGTACTTGCCGACCCGGTTTTCACCACTGGAATCGGTGAAGTCCTTCATATAGGTCGAATCCAATACCAAGCCGAAGGTACCGAAGCTAGTCTTAGGCAGACGATAGTTAATCGTCATGTCGTAGCCTTCAACCTTGGTCGTCGCGTAGTTCAGGCCGGCAGACAACAAGGTGTTGATGGCGCCGCCTGGGTTACGTGTGAACGCGCTGCAAAAAGCTGCTTGGCCTTCCTTGATGCAACGATCCAAAATGGTCGAAGCGCCGATGGTCTCGATACCGTCCTTGATGTCAATCTTCCACCAATCCAGCGACACGTCGAAGCCGGTCAAGAAGCCAGGGGCGAAAACGACTCCGAGGGTCTTGGTCGTCGAGGATTCAGGCTTCAAATTGGTGTTGCCGCCAACGCTGATGCGAATCTGCGAGTTGCCTTGGTCGTAACCGCCGACTGGCACGCCTTGCGCATGGCAACGGCCCTTTTGCTCGGCGGTCAACTTTGCGTAGCCACCACCGTTGGTGGTCGAGCAAGGGTCGCCCAGGGTCGGGAAGCTGTCGGACACGCCCTGGTACAACTCAGAGATCGAAGGTGCGCGGAAGCCTTGGCCCCAGTTACCACGAACCATGAAGCTGTCGACGACTTGCCAACGCAAACCGGCCTTGCTGTTGGTGGTGCTGCCGAAGTTGGAATAGTCGGAATAACGTGTCGCTACCGACAGGTCAATCATCTTGGCGAAGGGCAGGCCCTTCAGCAAAGGAATCGACAACTCACCGAAAGCCTCTTTGACGTTGTAGCTGCCATCAGTCGCTGTGCGGGCGTTGCCCGTGGTGTTGCCCGATGCGATCAAAGCATCCGGACGGTCATAACCCGACTCGCTACGACGCTCAACGCCCAAGGCGATGGAGGCCATACCAGCAGGCAGCTTGACCAGGTCACCGGACATATTGGCATAGACCTGGGACATCGTGGAGCCCCGCAGGTCATGCGCCTCAAAGCTGGTGTAACCCAGCATGCCCGGCGTGATCGAGCCAACACCGCCCAACAGGTTCATAGGCACGCAATCCGGCACGCGGGTCGCGATGTCGCCGGCCTTGCTGACGCAGGTCGGAACACCCTTGCCATCCAGCATCGACGGGCCGAGTGCGGAACGCATGGCCAGCAGATTGAACAAGCCCTTGGTCGTGTCTTGCTGGCTGTTGCGGCCATAGGTGGCGCCAGCATCCCAGCTGAAATCACGCTCCAGCATTGTGAAGCTGCCTTCCAGGCCGGCGTTGAAGCCGCTGGTGTTGACGTCTTGCTTGTAAGAACGGCCGCCGGTTTCAACCGCACGACGCTGCACACGGGACACATCCAACCCGAACGGGTTGTACATGCTGTCCTTGCTGATCGCAATCGTCTTAGGGATAGAGCCGGCGCCAGGGCCGGTACCCAGAACGATAGGCATCGCAGCCAGCAACTGCTCGGACTTGCGGTTATTGAACACCGCCATCATGCTGGCCGTGATCTTGTCGCTGATGTCGTACTGCACGCGGCCAAAAACCGAAGCGCGCTCTTGCGGCGTCACCAGGTAGTTGTCGGGCGCGAAGTTGTAGTTATCCTTAGCGCTGTAGGCGCGCCAGTCATTGCCAACTTTGCCTGGATCGTAGGTGAACTGACCCGCAGCGCCGCCTGGACGCGATTCGCCGCCTGTACAAAGACCGGTCACAGAGCTGAAAGTGCCCTTGCAAAGGCCGAAGCGGCCGCCAGGAATGGTCGAGCTGCCGAAGGTCACGCCGGTGTTCACGACGGGGACCGCAGAGATGTCTCGGTCGCCTGCTCCGAGAGCGTCTTCCTTGACATAGGCCATGCCCAACACCGAGCGAACTTTGCCCGAGTTGCCGCCAATGGTCAGGTCGACAGACTGGCGCTTGCCGTCACCCTTGCCGTACTGACCTGTGTAGCCATTGAACTCCATGCCTTCAAAGGACTTGCGCAAGATCACGTTCACCACGCCAGCGATAGCGTCTGAACCGTAAGTCGCGGATGCGCCGTCTTTCAGCACGTCGATTCTTTCGACAGCTGCTGTAGGGATGGTATTCAAGTCAACCGCGCCGCCCAGGCCGGTACCACCGACCCAACGCTTGCCGTTAACGAGGACGAGGGTTCGGCCGGAGCCCAGGTTACGCAAGCTCACTTGCGATTCGCCGTTACCGCCGTTGTTGAAAGAAGAGTTCAGCGCCGAGCCGTTCGTGCTGATCTGCTGAATCATTTCGCCGACCGATGTCAAACCAGTAGCCTGCAGCGCTTCTCTATTGAGAGAAAACACCGGCTGTGAGGTCTCGGCGTCGATGCGCTTGATGCGGCTGCCGGTGATTTCGATACGCTCCAGTTGCTGAGCTTCAGCCGTCTGAGCCTGCGCAGCAGCGGCCATTGTGCCGATCACGATAAAAACAGCAGCGCCTATGGCGCTGGTTTTATGAGTTTTGTTGATCATCTTTAGTTAACCTTGGGGTAGTGGTTTGTCACAATCGCTGCTGCCGATGACTGGCCTTTTTTGGGCCAATCCGACCAGAACAACGGCTCTTGGTAACAAAACTTTACCGCCCCCCCGTGCCAAAGGACATGGTGATATGTCCCCGTGACAAAGATGCAACACCCGCCGCTGACTCGGCCGCCAGTTGCTGTATGCGACTCGCCTACACAGCATGAATCGAAAGTTCAATCCCTAATTGCCTTCACTTTCAGCCGCCAAGCATGCAACAGCGGCTCGGTATAGCCGCTGGGCTGCTCCAGGCCCTTGAAGACCAGGTCCAGCGCTGCTTGATAGGCTGCCGAGCTGTCGAAGTGCCCGGCCATCGGCTGGTAAAGCGCGTCGCCGGCGTTTTGCCCGTCCACCACCGCAGCCATGCGCTCGAAGGTCTCGTTCACCTGCGCGGCGGTCGTCACACCATGCAATAACCAGTTAGCGATGTGCTGGCTGGAAATTCTCAGCGTGGCACGATCCTCCATCAGGCCGATATTGTGGATATCCGGCACCTTGGAGCAACCCACACCCTGATCCACCCAGCGCACCACATAGCCCAAAATACCCTGGGCGTTGTTGTCCAACTCCTGCTGAATCTCGGCTGCCGACCAGTTCGCTTGTGCGACTACCGGAATTTGCAGCAATTTATCCAGGATTGAATTGCGCTCGGCGTCGGCATCGATTTGCTCCAATTCCTTTTGCACCTGCGCCACATTGACCTGGTGATAGTGCAAGGCATGCAGCGTCGCGGCGGTCGGCGACGGCACCCAGGCGGTATTGGCCCCCGCCTTGGGATGAGCAATCTTTTGCTCCAGCATCGCCGCCATCAGGTCGGGCATCGCCCACATGCCCTTGCCGATCTGGGCGCGGCCACGCAGGCCGCAGGAGAGGCCCGTCAGCACATTGCTGCGCTCGTAGGCCGCAATCCAGGCGCTGGTCTTCATATCGCCTTTGCGGAACATAGGGCCTGCCTGCATGGCGGTGTGCATCTCGTCGCCGGTTCGGTCCAGGAAACCGGTGTTGATGAAGGCAACGCGACTGGCGGCTGCAGCTATACAGGCCTTCAGATTGACGCTGGTGCGGCGCTCTTCGTCCATGATGCCGAGCTTGACGGTGTTCTCGGGCAGGCCCAGCATGGCCTCGACGCGGCCGAAGATTTCGGACGCAAAAGCGACTTCCGCCGGGCCGTGCATCTTGGGCTTGACGATGTAGACCGAACCGGTGCGGCTATTGCCCTTGCGCTGCAGATCGTGAATCGCGATGGTCGTCGTGATGACGGCGTCCATGATGCCTTCGGGAATTTCCAAGCCCGCGCCATACAGGATGGCCGGATTGGTCATCAGGTGGCCCACATTGCGCACAAACATCAGCGAGCGGCCATGCAGCTTGACCTCGCCGCCGTTTTCACCATTGACGCCGGTGTAGACGCGATCGGGGTTCAGGCTGCGCGAAAAAGTCTTGCCGCCCTTGCTGACTTCCTCGGTCAGCGTGCCCCTCAAGATACCCAGCCAATTGCCGTAGGCCAAGACCTTGTCCTCGGCGTCGACAACAGCGACCGAGTCCTCCAAATCCAGAATCGTCGACAGCGCTGCCTCCAAGATCAGATCGCTGACCCCCGCGGCGTCACTCTGACCAATCGCGGTGCTTCGATCAATCTGAATGTCCAGATGCAGGCCGTTGTGGCACAGCAGCACCGAAGTCGGCGCCGCCGCCTCGCCTTGATAGCCGATGAACTGAGCGGGATCGGCCAGGCCGGTGACGCTCGCACCCTGTGCCACGACCAAGCGGCCCGACTCGACGCGATAGGCGGTGGCATCTTTGTGTGATCCGTTCGACAAAGGCGCAGCTTGATCCAAGACCTGACGGGCAAAGGCGATCACCTTCTCACCGCGCACCGGGTTGTAGCGGCCAGCTTTTTCGGCGCCGCCGCTCTCCGAGATGACATCGGTGCCATAGAGCGCGTCATACAGCGAGCCCCAGCGCGCATTGGCGGCGTTCAAGGCATAGCGGGCGTTCAGAATCGGCACCACCAGTTGCGGACCGGCCTGCAGCGCCAGCTCCGCGTCCACATGGGCGGTGCTGATCTGCACCGCGCCCGGCGCCGGCACCAGGTAGCCAATCTGCTCCAGATGCGCGCGGTAGGCCGGCATGTCGGTGATCGGGCCGGGGTGAGTGCGATGCCAAGCATCCAAGTCGGTTTGAAGACGGTCACGCTCGGCCAGCAAGGCGATGTTCTTGGGCGCCAGGTCGCTGACGATGGCATCGAAGCCGGACCAGAAAGCAGCGCTATTCACGCCAGTGCCGGGCAGCACCTGCTGCTCGATGAAGTTAAAAAGCTCGGTCGCGACTTGCAAACCGTGGACTTGGGTGCGTGCGGTCATGGTGTGGGGCCTCGATACAAAAAAACTGGATACCCAGAATCTATGCGACTTTGCTGACGCCATTCATCGCCTCAGACGCATGGAATACCTGATTAATTTGCATGAATCAGACGAAACACGAGTTTTTTAGCTCCATGCGGCAGCACAATCAGCGGCATGGACCGCCTCAAGCAGATCGAATCCTTTGTCTTGGTAGCCACCCGCGGCAGCCTGACCGCCGCGGCACAAGTCGAGGGCGTAGCCCCGGCAGTGATGGGCCGGCGCATCGATGCGCTGGAGTCGCGTCTGGGCGTCAAACTCTTGCTGCGCACCACGCGGCGTATCAGCCTGACGCATGAAGGCAGCGCTTTTCTGGAAGATTGCCAGCGTTTGCTGGTCGACTTCAACAACGCCGAAGCCAGCGTCAGCGCCGGCGGCGTCAAGGCCAGCGGCCATTTGCGCATCACCGCTCCGGCCGGCTTCGGCCGCCGCCATGTGGCGCCCCTGGTGCCGGAGTTCTTGGCCGAGCACCCGGACGTCAGCATTTCACTGAACCTGAGCGACCGCGTAGTCGATATCAGTGGCGAAGGTTTTGATTGCGCGGTGCGCGTTGGCGACCTGCCGGATTCCAGCCTGGTCAGCGTGCGCCTGGCCGACAACCGGCGCCTGTGCGTCGCCACCCCGGCCTATCTGAAGCGGGCCGGCACGCCGCAGCACCCGAGCGAGCTGGCGCGCCACAGCTGCCTGATGCTCAGCTCCGACGCCAGCCAGACGCGCGGCTGGGCCTTTAGCGTTGACGGCGAAGTGATCTTCGCCCGCCCGGGCGGGCGGCTCGATTGCAGCGACGGCCAAGTGCTGCACGACTGGTGTCTGGCCGGTCTGGGCCTGGCTTGGCGCAGCACCTGGGAGGTCGAAGCCGACATCCAGGCCGGCCGGCTGGTCGCCGTGCTGGGCAGCTTCGCCGCACCGCCGAATGGCATCTTTGTGCTGATCCCGCAGCGCAAACACTTACCGCTGCGCGTGCGCTTATGGATAGATTTTTTGAAACTGAGCTATGGCAACGATGCCTATTGGCTCAATAGATGACGATGAGCATGAATCTAGAAGCAATTTTGGCCTACCTCCACATCGCTGCCATTCTCAGCGTGGTGGTGTTTATCAGCAGCCAGGCGGCCCTTTGCCGCGTCGAATGGCTGAACCCGGCCGTCGTGCGGCGGCTGGTGGTGCTGGACAAAATCTATCTCACAGCCGGCGCCCTGGTCTTGGCCAGCGGCCTGGCGCGCACGATCTGGGGCATCAAGAGCGCCACCTGGTACGCCGGCCAGCCGCTTTGGTGGGCCAAGCTGGGGCTGATGCTCTTGATCTTGCTGCTCTCGGTCAAACCCAGCCTGGCCTTCAGGCGCTGGCTCGGTCAGCTGAACCATCAAGGCGCGCTGCCGCTCGAGGGAGAGATCAAGGCGGTGCGGGCGCAAATCATGCGAACCGCGCACCTGCTCTTATTGATACCCGCAGCCGGCGTGATGTTGGCACGCGGTTTGGGCATCAGTTAAGTAACGGCTTACTTGGCGGCGGCGTCAGCCACGCACTTCTTCTCAAAGCTGGTCTTGGCCGCGCCGGCCAGCTTCTTCTCGGCAGACTTGGCTGCGCAAGTGGCGGCAGCGTCAGCGACCGGGGCTGCTGCATCGGCAGCGGGTCCGCCGTCGGCCGTGCATTTTTTGACGAAGCTGGTCTTGGCCGCGCCATGCAATTTCTTCTCGGCAGCCTTGGCATCACAAGCGGGATTGCCAGCGGCCGGATGATCGGCGTTGCACTTCTTCAAAAAGCTGGTCTGCGCCGCGCCGTGCAGCTTCTTCTCGGCGGCTTGCGCTTCACAAGTGGCGTCTGCTGCGTGAGCGACGCCGGCGAAGGCGAGCGTGGCCAAGGCCGCAAAGCTAATCAGTTTCTTCATCTGAGATCTTTCTGAGTGGATGGAAGGATTGAAAACTACCTGACGGTCAATTCAAGCATGACAACGCGACAAGCTCAAGACGGGTTTACATGATGCGGCGCGGATGGGCGATGGCCTCATGCGCGGCATGCAAGCGCCGCACCAAGACCTGGATAAAGCCGCGGTCGAAGCGGTGCTGGCATTCCGGACTCAACATCCCCAGCGATTCGGGCGTGAAGGAGATCGTGGTGCAGATCTCACTCACCACTACATCGGTGCTGTGCCGCCGCAGGTCGGGGTTAGGCGCAAGGTACGCCATCTCACCGACCGAGGTGCCCTGACCCAGCGTGGCGACCTTGTTTCCTTCCCTGAACACCTCGACCGCACCTTGCGCAATGATGTGAAAGGTATTGCCTTCCTGGCCACGCTTGTACAGCGCATGCTCCGGCGGAAAACGCCGCCAGCGGCCCCGGTGCACCACTTCCCACAGTTCCACATCGCCAAAACCGGCAAAGAACTCCAGCGCGCGCAGCATATTGAAGCGCTCAGAATCCTTCACCTCATAAAGCCTGGCCAGTGGCACCAACTGCTTGGACACCAGCTCCGACAGCGCGCGGCCAAAAGCCTCCCAGTCCGCATAGCGCTCTTCCGGGTGCTTGGACAGCGCCTTCAGAATCACCGCATCCAACTCGGCCGTCACGCCGCCGCGAAGCCCCACGAGCGAAGGCGGTGCCTGGTGGTAAATCTGGTGCATCAAGGCCATCTGGCTGGGCGCATCAAAGGGCGGCCGGCCGGCCACCAGGTGATAAAGCACGGCGCCGAGCGCGTAAATATCGGCGCGGCAATCGACATCGCCACCCTCGATCTGCTCTGGCGGCATATAGGCCAGCGAGCCGACCCGGTGCACCTGCGTCGAATCGGAATGCAGGTTCAGCGCGCTGCCGAAATCACTGACCTTGACATCGGTGACCTGACCCTGCCCGTCCAGCACCGCCAGCAAATTGGCCGGCTTGACGTCGCGGTGGATCAAACCCTGGCGGAACACATAGCTCAAGGCCATCGCGCATTTGAAACCCAGCTCGACGATTTGGTCCAGCGGCAGCAACCGGTCACTGCGGCAAAAATGCTTCAGCGTCACGCCGGGCACAAACTCCATCACCAGATAGGGCGCGTCCTGCTCGGGCACCGCGTCGAGGATTTGCACCACATTGGGATGCTGCAGCCGCCCGGCCAGCGCGGCCTCGGCGGCGTAGAAGTGGAAGCTGTAGTCGCCCTGCTGTCCGGCACGGCTTTGCGTGGCCCAAGACCGCATGCGCTTGATCGCCACTTCGGCCTTGCGGAATTCATCGAAGGCCAGAAAAACATCGCTGGTGGCACCCTCTCCCAGGCGGCGCAGCACCTTGTATTTGCCGATATAGACCGGCAAGTCGAGATTGGGCTCCAAAGGCAAATCGAGGTCCGAGGACATGACGACCATCATACGCAAGCGCCACCCGTAGAATCTCGAAATGATCCAAGCCAAGCAAGAACTGCTCGCCGCCCTGGGCGAAGCCATCCAGGAACTCAGCCCCGGCTCCACGCTGCTGGCTGCCTTTGAATCGCCCAAGCAGGCCAGCCATGGCGACTTCGCCTGCACGGCCGCCATGCAGATGGCCAAGCCCCTCAAGAAGAACCCGCGCGAATTGGCGCAGGCGCTGATTGATGCCTTGAACGCCCGCCCGGCCTTTCAGCGCTGGGTGTCCAGCATGGAAATCGCCGGCCCCGGCTTCATCAATATCCGCCTGACGGACGCCGCCAAGCAGGCCGTCGTGGCCGAGGTCTTGAGCGCCGGCGCGGGCTTCGGCCAGCAGCCGGCCAACGAGCGCCATGTGATGGTGGAATTCGTCTCGGCCAACCCGACCGGCCCGCTGCATGTCGGCCATGCCCGTCAAGCCGCCCTGGGCGACGCGCTGTGCAGCCTGTTCAAGACGCAAGGCTCGCAAGTCACACGCGAGTTCTATTACAACGACGCTGGCGTGCAGATCGCCACGCTGGCCAACTCCACCCAATGCCGCCTCAAGGGGCTCAAACCTGGCGATGCCGGCTGGCCGGAGAGCGCCTACAACGGCGACTACATCCAGGACATCGCCGACGCCTTCCTGGCCAAGCAGACAGTGGTGGCGGATGACCGCCAGTTCACCGCCTCGGGCGATATCGAAGACCTGGACAGCATCCGCCAGTTCGCCGTCGCCTACCTGCGCCATGAGCAAGACTTGGATCTGCAGGCTTTCGGTTTGCAGTTCGACAGCTACTTCCTCGAGTCCGGCCTCTACAGCAGCGGTCGCGTCGACGACACCATCGCCAAGCTGATGGCCAGCGGCAAGACCTTCGAGGAGGGCGGCGCGCTGTGGCTGCGCACCACCGACTACGGTGACGACAAAGACCGCGTGATGCGCAAATCGGAGGGTGGCTACACCTACTTCGTGCCTGATGTGGCCTATCACATCGACAAGTTCCAGCGCGGCTACAGCAAGTGCATCAATATCCAGGGCACCGACCACCACGGCACCATCGCGCGCGTGCGCGGCGGCCTGCAAGCGGCCAATGTCGGCATCCCGCAAGGCTTCCCCGACTACATCCTGCACAAGATGGTGACGGTGATGAAGGGCGGCGAGGAGGTCAAGATCTCCAAGCGGGCCGGCAGTTATGTGACGCTGCGCGATCTGGTCGACTGGACCAGCCGCGACGCGGTGCGCTTCTTCCTGATCGGCCGCAAGGCGGACACCGAGTTCACCTTTGATGTCGATCTGGCGCTGAAGCAGAACGACGAAAACCCGGTTTTCTATGTGCAGTACGCCCATGCGCGTATCTGCTCGGTGATCCGCAACTGGGTCGCGCGCGGTGGCGATGAGGCGACGCTCAATCAAGCTGACCTGAGCCTGCTGAGCGCGCCGACCGAAGCAGCCCTGATGCTCAAGCTGGCCGACTACCCGCGCATGCTGAGCAGCGCGGCCGAATCGCTGGCGCCGCATGATGTGGCGTTCTACCTGCGCGACCTCGCCGCTTGTTATCACAGTTACTATGCAGCCGAGCGGGTGCTGGATCAGACGCCGGCCTTGAGCCAGGCGCGTGCCGCCTTGCTCGCTGCCACCCGCCAAGTGATTGCCAACGCATTGGACGTGCTCGGCGTTACAGCACCCACCGTCATGAGTCGCGAAGCGATTGAGGAAAGCGCATGAGCCAGAGCAGCGTCAGTAGCAAGAACAAGGTCAGCAGCAATAAGCAAGGGCAGCGCGGCGGCTTTGTGTTGGGGCTGATCGTTGGCGTGCTGCTGGGCCTGGGCCTGGCCCTGGGCGTAGCGCTCTATATCGCCAAGGTGCCGATTCCCTTCATCAACAAGGTGCCGCTGCGTACCGCCGAACAAGACGCGGAAGAAGCCACTCGCAACAAGAACTGGGACCCCAACGCTCCTTTGGCCGGCAAGGCCGGTGCCAAGGTTGCCAGTGGCGTGGTGGGCGGCGCAGCGCCTGCAGCGCCTCACAGCACAGCGCCCGCCGGCACCGCATCCACGCCCGTCATCGCGACGCCGGCCCTTGCGCCAGCCGCTCCCGCCAGCAGCGCTGCTCACGCAGCAACGCCCGCCGCAAGCAGCGCGAAAGCTGCCGAGAAGACCGAAAGAACCGAGAAATCCGAGAAAGCGACCGACAAGGCGAGCGACAAAAAGGCTGACGCCAAAGCCGCCGCTGCGGCCGCCAGCGCCGAGCCCTTCATCTATTTTGTCCAGGCCGGCGCCTTCGTCAAAACCGAGGACGCCGAACAACAGCGCGCCCGCTTGGCCATGCTGGGTTTCAGTGCCAAGGTGCTGGAGCGCGAGCAGTCGGGTCGCACGGTGATGCGCGTGCGCATTGGCCCGCTGGACAACCGCGAAGAAGCCGAGGACCTGCAGCGCAAGGTCGAGGCCGCCGGCATCGAAGCCAATCTGGTGCGCGTGCAGCGCTGATGGGCCGCAAGGCCAGCCCTTCCAAAACACTTATTCCCCGCCCTAGGATATTCAAGATGATGAAGCGTCGCGATTTCTCCGCAATCTGCAGCCTGAGCGCCGTTGGCGCCGCGAGTGTGCTCGCCGCCGGCCTGCCCAATCTGGCCATGGCGCAGGGCGGCCCGGTCGAAGGCAAGCAGTTTCAGCGCTTGTCCCAGCCGCTGCCGGTGGCGCCGGGCAAGATTGAGGTGGTCGAGTTCTTCTGGTACGGCTGCCCGCATTGCTACGCCTTCGAACCGGTGGTCCAGGCTTGGTCCAAGCAGCTGCCGGCCGACGTCAGTTTCCGCCGGGTGCACGTGGGCTTTCGCGCCAATATCAAACTGCACCAGCGCCTGTTCTTTGCGCTGGAAGCGATGGGCAAGGAAGAAGAGCTCTTGCCGCGCGTGTTCAGCGCCTTCCATGTTGAACGCCTGAGCCTGGACGACGAGAAATCCATCCTCGACCTGGCCGCCCGCATGGGCTTGGACATGGCCAAGTTCACCGCCGCCTTCAACTCCTTTGGTGTGCAAACCAAGAGCGCGCAGGCCAGCAAGCTGTCGGAGGCTTACCGCATCGACGGCGTGCCCGCTTTAGGCATTGGCGGCAAGTTCCTGACCTCGCCTGCCATGGCAGGCATCCAGGGGCAGACCGAAACCCAGCATGGCCAGCAGGCCGTGGCGGTGGCCGATTACCTGATCAAGCTGCTGCGCAGCAACAAGGGTTGAAGCGATGACTATTCAGCGCCGCTTCTTCAATGCTGGTCTGGCAGGCCTAGCAGGTATCGCCGCAGTCGGCGCCCCCGGCCTCGGCCAGGCGCAAAGCGACAAGCCCGTCGAGGGCAAACATTTCTTGCGCCTCGCGCAGCCGCTGGCCAGCGCCGGCGCGGAGGGCAAGATCGAGGTGTTCGAGTTCTTTCTCTACACCTGCCCGCATTGTTTTGCCTTTGACCCCGCGCTGTCGGCCTGGAGCAAGACCTTGGCGCCGGACGTGTCGCTGCGCCGCATCCATGTAGGGGTGGGCGCCATGCACAAGCTGCACCAGCGCTTGTTCTATGCGCTCGAAAGCCTTGGCCGTTTGGGCGACTTGCATGAGCAGGTCTTCAAAGCGCTACAGATCGAGAAACTCGATCTGAGCAGCGAAAAAGCCATCACGGCCTGGGCCGTCGGCAAGGGCTTGGACGGGGCCAAATTTGGCGCTGCCTTCAATTCTTTCGGCGCGCAGACTAGGTTGGGCCAGTCGACCAAATTGGCCGAGGCCTACCGCGCCGATGGCGTCCCGGCCCTAGGTGTCGCCGGCCGCTTCCTGACCTCGCCCAGCATGGCCGGCGGCATCCCGCAAGCCCTGGTCGTGGCCGATCATTTGATCAAGCTGGCACGCAGCAAGAGCTGAGCGGGAGGGCATAGCCACCCCCGGGCTAGAATGGTCTGCAAGAATTGTGCCGCCACTCAGATGATGCCTACCCAAACGCCCACTCAACGCCGCTGTGCCCCTGTTTTGCCCTCAAAGCTGCTGGGCCTGGCGGGCGTGGGCCTGAGCGCCTTGCTGACGCTGGCCGCAGGGCCGGCGTGGGCCGAGAAGGCCGACCACCTGATGCCCTTGAACATCGCTTCCGAGAAAGGCGGCAGTGTCGACGTGGCCAACCAAAGAACCGAGTTTCTCGGCGATGTGGTGCTGAGCCGTGGCAGCCTGGTGCTGCGGGCCGAGCGCATCGACCTGCGCGAAACCGGCGACGGCTATTACCAAGCGAACGCCAGCGGCAAAACCGGCAAGCAAGTCAGCTTCCGCCAAGCGCGCGATGTGCCCGGCGAGGCCATCGAAGGCTTTGCCGATGCACTTGAATACGATACCCGCAGCGACTCGGTGCGTTTTCTCGGCAATGCGGTGGTGCGCCGTACCCAGGGCAGCAAGGTGGCCGATGAGGTCACCGGCGCCTTGATCGTCTACAACAACCGCAGCGAAGTTTTCACGGCCGAAGGCGGCGCCACCTCGCCACACCCGAGCGGCCGGGTGCGGGTGGTGTTGATGCCTCGTGGCGCTGCTGCGGCCGAGGCCAATGCAGCGCCGGCTTCAGCGGTGCCGCTGCAGCCCAGCGTGACCTTGCCGAAACGCCAACCTTGATGCGCAGCGCAGCTCACATCCCGGCGCTGGAGTCTGGCCCGCGCAGCCGCTTGGAGGCCGAGGGCTTGGCCAAGACATATGGAGTACGCCGGGTCGTCACCAATGTCCATGTCGGCGTCAACAGCGGCGAGGTGGTTGGCCTTTTGGGCCCCAATGGTGCAGGCAAAACGACCAGCTTTTACATGATCGTCGGCTTGGTGCGCGCCGATGCCGGCGAGATCCGCATCGACGGCCGCGCCGTGCAGCATTTACCTATTCATCAGCGTGCGCGCCTGGGCCTGAGCTATCTGCCGCAAGAGGCGTCGATCTTTCGCAAGCTGACGACCGAACAGAACATCCGCGCGGTGCTGGAGTTGCAAGTCGGGCCGGATGGCCGCGCCCTCTCGCCTGACCGCATCAACGAATTGCTGGAGAGTCTGCTGCATGACCTCAGCATCGAAAAGCTGCGCGACAGCCCGGCGCCGGCCTTGTCGGGCGGTGAGCGACGGCGCGTCGAGATTGCGCGCGCACTGGCCACCCAGCCGCGCTTCATCCTGCTGGACGAGCCCTTTGCCGGCGTTGACCCGATCGCTGTGCTGGAGATCCAGCGCATCATCGGCTTCCTGAAGGCGCGCGGCATTGGTGTCTTGATCACCGACCACAATGTGCGCGAGACGCTGGGCATCTGTGACCGCGCCTACATCATCAGCGAAGGTTCGGTGTTGGCCGAGGGCACACCGGCCGAAATCATCGAGAACGCCGACGTGCGCAAGGTCTATCTCGGCGAAAACTTCCGCATGTGATCTGGTTAGCGGCGAATGAAACCCTCTTTGCAGCTACGGCTGAGCCAGCACCTCTCGTTAACGCCGCAGTTGCAGCAGTCAATCCGGCTGCTGCAACTCTCGACCCTGGAGTTGAACCAAGAAGTCGAGCAGATGCTGGCGCAGAACCCGCTGCTGGAAACCGAGGAGGATTTCAGCGTCGCGGCGCCCGAGTTGGCCGAGATGCGCGCCAGCATCAGCGAAGCGACCGCCGCTGAGGACAGCGGCGCCGATATGGAGCTGGGCGGCGGTGGCGAGGCCACGGCCGAGTTGCAGGCCGAGGACTTCGGCGCCGTCGAGCGCGAAGACTGGGAAAACGGCACCGAGCGCGATGACTTTGACGGCATCCGCGAGTTGCCGGCCAACAGCCCTGGCAGCAACTCAGGCAGCGGCGATGACGACGGCGAACATGCCGATCAATCGACGGGCGAAATCAGCCTGCAAGAGCACCTAACTCAGCAAATGGCCGGCATGGGCCTGTCGGATACCGACCGCATGGCCTTGCATGTGCTGATCGAATCATTGAATGAAGACGGCTATCTGGAAGACAGCCTTGAAGAAATCTCAGAGGCGCTGTCCGAGGACATCGACGAACGCGAAGACCTGCTGGACCATCTGCGCATCGCGCTGAAATGGCTGAAGAACATGACGCCCACCGGCGTCGGTGCGAAAGATTTGGCCGAATGCCTGGAGTTGCAGTTGCGCGCCCTGCCGCGCAGCGCGGCGCAGATGATCGCCATCATGATCTGCCAAAAGCACCTGGAGCTGCTGGCCCGGCGTGACTACAAGAGGCTGTCGGCCCTGACCGGTGCCGACGATGAGCTCTTGCGTGAGGCGCAGGCGCTGATTGTTTCACTGGAGCCCAAGCCGGGCCGCGCTTTTGCACGCGGCATGGCCGCAGCGGTAATCCCGGACGTGATCGTGCGCAAGGTTGGGCGCGAGTTGCGCGTCATCATCAACCCCGAGGTGGCCCCGAAGCTGCGCATCAACGAGCTGTATGCCAACGCGCTGCGCCAAACGCGCGGCGGCATAACGAACAGTCCGCTCGGCGGCCAGCTGCAGGAAGCACGCTGGTTCATCAAGAATATTCAGCAGCGCTTTGATACGATTTTGCGCGTCTCGCAGGCCATCGTGGAGCGCCAAAAAGCCTTCTTCACCCATGGCGCTTTGGCGATGAAGCCGCTGGTGCTGCGCGAGATTGCTGATGAGTTGGGTCTGCATGAGTCAACCATCTCGCGCGTCACCACGGCCAAATACATGGCCACCGTGTTCGGCACTTTTGAGTTGAAATACTTCTTCGGCTCGGGGCTCAGCACCGAGGCCGGCGGCAATGCGTCGAGCACCGCTGTGCGCGCCTTGATCAAGCAATTCATCGACGCCGAGAACCCAGCCAAGCCACTGTCCGACAGCGCGCTGGCCGAAATGCTGGACGAGCAAGGCATACAGGTCGCGCGCCGCACCGTGGCCAAGTACCGCGAAGGCATGAAAATCGGCACGACCACGATGCGGCGGGTCAACTAAGGAGCAAAGACCTCATGTCCACTCTCAAAAAGATCGCCCTTGCGAGCCTCTTGTGCCTGAGCCTCGCCGCTTGTGTCAGCGTGCCCAGCCCGCGCAGCGTCAGCCCCGGCATGAGTGCGGCCGCCGTGCTGGCCCAATATGGTCAGCCGACGCAGATCTGGCCCGACCTTGACGGCAAAGGCGGCAAGACCTTGGAGTATTCGCAGCAACCCATGGGCAAGAGCGCGCTGATGATCCGCGTCGACGCCGATGGCAAAGTCATCAGCATCGAGGACACCTTGCAGCCCGCCGTGCGGGCCCGCGTGCAACCGGGCTGGACGCCCGATCAGGTCAGCCGCCTGCTGGGCAAGGAACGCACGCGCGTGACTTTCAGATTCAGCGGCGAAGAAGTCTGGGACTGGACCGTGCCCGATGAAATGATGGGTCAGCGCCAGCGTTTCAATGTGCATTTCAAGGACGGCGTCGTGCTGCGCACCACCCACAGCATGATCTTCGACGACGAGCGCATGTTCCCGGGGCGCTGAACCCGGCATCAAGGAGGGCTCGTCATCTTTTCCGCCTCAAGCCAATAACGCTCAAACAAGCCTTCCGCCTTCATCTGTTTCAAGGTGGCGGCAAATACCGGTACCAGGGCCGCGTGCCGCTTGTGCAGATAGGGGCTCAGCGCAACCTTGCCGCCGAGGTCAAACAATTTGTGCGGCTGCAAGCCCTTGCGACCGGCCTCCGCCTTCAAGGCATTCAGCATGCCAGTGCTGGAATCGCAAAAGAAGTCCGCATGGCCGATGGCGAGCATGCCCAGGCCGTTCTTGGCCGCCGGCACCGCCGTCAGCCGATTCGGCGCGAACATCGGTTGCAACACGTTCTCGCAGCCGATGACGCCGCGCGTGTAGGCGCCCTGCAAATTGCCCTTATCGCGCAGGTCTTCGATGCGGCCGATGCCCGGCATGGGCTTGGCCGTGTAAATGCTGAAGGTCGCCTCCATCAGCATCACGTCCACCAGCAGCATTTCCGGATGTGCGGCGCCGTAGGCCGGCGCGCGGGAGAGTTCACCGTCAATGGCGCCCTGCTCGGCCATCAAACTGATACGTTTGAGCGGCGCCTGCGTAAACTCCATTGGCACTTGCATGCGTCGAAACGCTTCCCTATGGATCATGCGGGTCCAGCTGCCGATATAGCTGCTCTCGTCGGAGTTGGCCCCCATGATCAAGGGTGCGGCGGGCTTCGAGTTGGCCGCAGGTGCAAAAACCGGCAGCAAGGCCAAAGACAGGCAGTGCAGGCAGCGGCTCAAAAAGCGAAGACGGGCCATCGCCTCAGTTGCCCATGGTTTGCTTCTCGGCTTCAAGCCAGTATTTCTCGAACAGCCCTTCCTCTTTCATCTGCTTCAAGGTGGCGGCCAAGATAGGCACCAGCGCCGCATGTTTTTTTTGCACATAGGCGCGCAGCGGCACCTTGGGGCCCAGATCAAACAATTTATAGGGTTGCGGCGCTTTGCGAGCCTCGGCCGAATTCAGTATGTTCATCATGCTCGAGCTGACATCGCAATAAAAGTCCGCGTGGCCAACCGCCAGCATCGCAAGCCCATTCTTGGCCGAAGCCACCGCGGTCAGCCGGCCAGCCGGAAACAGCGGCTGCAACACGTTTTCACAGCCGAGCGCGCCGCGCGCATACGTGCCCCTCAGCTTGCTGTCACGCAGGTCTTCAATGCTCGCCAGGCCCGGCATCGGCTTGGCCGCGTAAATGCTGAACACCACATCCATCAGCGGGAAGTCCACCACCAGCATCTCCGGGTGGGCCGCGCCATAGGCGGGGGCCCGGCCCGGTTCCCCATCGATCAGGCCCTGCTCCGACATCATGGTGATGCGCTTGAGCGGCGCCACCGTGAACTTCAAAGGCACATGCATGCGCCGAAACGCTTCCTGGTGAATCATGGTCTGCCAGAGCGCCACATAGTTTGTGTTGTCCGCACTGGCCCCCATCACGAACACCGCCGGCGGCTCTGCCCTGGCCGGCGTGGCACCCGATGCCAGCAGCATCAGACACAAGCCCCGCGCCAAGGGGCGGCGCCAGAGGGGTTGCAAAAACCAGAATGCCGTCATGGCCATGATCCTAAAGGCAAACGCAGCGCATGGTGGTCTGTTTAAGCCGCCCACGCCGTGGCAATCACCCGCGACATTGCCGCGCAATCACTTGGACTCACTCAGGATAAAGCACCATCTGCGTGCAGCGGAACAGCGCCAATGTCTTGCCGGTCTGCCGATGTGTGACCACGGCATCCCAGACCTGGGTTGTGCGGCCCAGATGCACCGGGCGGGCTTTGCACTCGATCACGCCGTCGCGGGCCGTGCCCAGGTGGTTGGACTTCAGCTCGATGGTGGTGAAGCCACTGGCGCCGGCCGGCAAATTGGCGATGCAGCCATAGCCCGCGCAAGTGTCGGCCAGGCTCACAATGCTGCCGGCATGCAAATAGCCGTTCGGCGCCATCACGACGGGACGCACCGGCAACTCGGCATGCACCTCGTCCAGGCCGGCCTGCAAAATCACGATGCCCAACAAGCCAGGCAAGCCGGAGGCACCGAACTGAGTCAATTGGTCGGAAGTAAGCATCAGGTCCAGGATGTAAAAGTAAATGAGGGCAGTTTAGGTCGCGGCGCTGTTGCTGGGACAATAGCGTCATGGCCGCCAAAGAATCCCCAAAAACCGTACACCAGCTTTTTCTCTCTTGTGCCTCCGGCGTGGAGCGCTTGCTGGACGAAGAAGTTCGCCTGATCCTGCCCAAGACGCATATCGAGGTCTTGCGCGGCGGCATCGCGCTGAAGAGCGATCTCGAGGGCGTGATGAAGCTCAACCTCGAATGTCGGCTGGCGCAGCGCGTCATGATCGAGCTGACTTCAGGCGGCTACCGCCATGAGGACGATATCTACGCCTTGGCTCGCACGATTGACTGGACCGAGTGGATCACGCCGGCCGAGACGATTCGGGTCGACACCGTCGCGCGCCATTCGCCGCTGCGCAGCCTCAACTTCGCCACGCTGCGCGTGAAGGATGCCATCTGCGACGTACTGCGCGACGCCACCGGCGAGCGCCCCAGCGTCGACACCCGTTTCCCCGATTTGCCCATCATCTTGCACCTGAGCGAGTTCGACGCGACCCTCTATGTCGACACCTCGGGCGAGCCGCTGTTCAAGCGCGGCTGGCGCGAGGACAAAGGCGACGCGCCGCTGAAGGAAACGCTGGCCGCCGCGATGTTGGCCGCCGCCGGCTGGAAGGGCACGCCCGAGACCGGCGGCGCGCTGCACGACCCCTGCTGCGGCTCGGGCACCATCGCGGTCGAAGCGGCGCAAATCGCCTGCGGCATGGCCGCCGGCATGCAGCGCCGCTTTGCTTTCGAGAAGCAATTGCCCTTTGTGCCGCTGCGCGGCCGCTGGCAGGCGATCAAGCAGGCCGCCAAGGACCGTGAACACGCGCCGGCGGTGCCGATCTTTTGCAGCGATGTGGCCTTCCGGATGGTGGACTTTGCCCGCCGCAATGCCGAGCGTGCCGGCGTCGCCCAGTACATCCAGTTCAACGGCGGCGATGCGCTGGAGCGGCCCGCGCCCGAGTTGCCCGAGGGCATGCCCGGCACCATCATGATGAACCCGCCTTATGGCGAGCGGATCGAGGTGCGCGGCAAGGCCGCACATTACCGCGATGCCGGCGGCTCCGAGGCCCGCGACGCCGGGGACGATTTCTTCCCGCGCCTGGCCGCGCATTGGAAGCGCGCCTACACGCAAAACCCGGCCGGCTGGACCGCCTGGCTGCTCTGCCCGGATATGAAGTTACCCCAGCAGATGCGGCTGAAAGAATCGCGCCGCTTCCCGATGTGGAACGGCCCGATCGAATGCCGGATGTTCCGCTTTGATCTGGTCGCCGGCTCGGCCCGGACGCCAAAACCTGGCGCCGAGATTCAGCCAGAGTGATCTGGCCTTGGTGCATAAGCTGCTGCGGCTAGGCCGCCCCACTCGATGAAGAAGACGTCCGCCACAGTGGCATTGCGATTTCTACGGCTCGTGCTCCTGCTGCTGTGCCTGAGCCCTATTCAAGCGGCGCAGGCCTGCTCCTGCCCCGTTCCGAGGCAGAACCCGGACGAAGGCTTCGAGAAAATAAGTATGGTCTTCAGCGGCAAGCTGATCTCCACCCGTCGTGTTGAGGGCTGGACGGGCACCCAAATTCGAAGTCGCTGGTTGGTGACGCAATCGATCAAGGGCCTGGCCTTGACCGAGGTGGAGATCGACTCACCACCGGACAGCGCCCAATGCGGGCTGCCAGATCTGCGCATCGGCATGCACGTCACCCTCGCTGCGCGGGGCTCGCTGCGCCAAGGCTTCCGCAGCGATTCTTGCACCTGGAACCAGATTTACTGGCCCCGGCTGACCCGCTACCAGGCCGAGCGCCAAGAACTGCAAACACAGCTGCAGAACAATCCAGAAAATACCACCGCGCTGATGGCGCAGGGGGAGCTGTTTCTGAGCGCGGGCGAGTTTGATGACGCGATCAAGAGTTTCACGGCGCTGTTAAAACTGGCGCCCGATATGAACGAAGCACGCCTGGGTCGGGCAAAAGCGCTCAGGGCCGTCGGCGCGGCAGAAGCCGCCCGCTTGGATGAAGTGGCGGAGAAGGCCAAGCAGGACCAAGTTCGGCCGACCAGCGGCAAAAATTGAACTGCCGCACGCGCAGCCAAGTAGCGTCGCAGGTTTAGCCCGTAGGACTTGCAGTATCGAAAATCAGCACTCGGGCGACGGCGTGCAAAAAGCCCGGCGTTTTGCTTTAGCATCCGCCCGCACAAAGTCCGGAGCGCCGCAGAATGTCCCCATCCACGTCCCGCCCAAGCTTAGGGCCGCCCTGTTGGCTGATGACCCTAGGCCTGCTATTGATTGCCCTGCATGGCCAGGCCCAAGCCTGTCTTTGCATCAGCGAAAGCAGCTCCGAACAGCATTTTCTTGACGCCAGCCTGTTGTTTCGCGGCGAGCTGATCTCGCTGCGCCGACTCAGCGAGGCCGAGCGCGGGCGAGATCACAATCGACCGCTGCGGGGGCGCTATCGCCTGCTGGAATCCTTCAAAGGGCCGACGGATCAGACCATCATCGAGGTGGACAGCCCGGCCGACAGCTGTGGCTTCAACGACCGCGTCGGCGCAATCCGGCTGATGGTCGCTAAGGGAGACGCCAGCGCCGGCTACACCAGTGATCTTTGCCACTTCGCCCCCGACCCCGCGTCGATGCAGCTTCAGCAGCGCAAGCGGGCCGAAATGGACTTGCTGCTGCAGCAGCACCCCGGCGACATACAAAGCCATTCAGCACGCGCCCGCTATTTTCTCGAATCCCATGCCTTCGAGCAGGCCATCACGGCCTATCAGGCCTTACTGAAGCTCTGGCCGAGCGATACCAAAGCCTTGCTGGCGCTGGCACAGGCGCAGATGGGCCTGCATCGCTATGAGGCGGCCCTGGCCGGATTCGACACCTTGCTGGCCATGCAAGCGGAGCAAGCCCATGCCATGCGGGGGCGGCAAGACGCCTTGATGCGCTTGAATCGCCATGCCGAACTGGCTCGTCCGGGGCTCGATTTACGCGGCTACCGGGCCGGGCCGAGTGAGCAAGGCAACTTCGCCGATGCCAATCTGCAAGGCGCCCAGTTCCAGAATGCGCAACTGAACGGCTTTGACTTCAGTCGCGCCGACCTGCGCGAGAGCGATTTTCGCGGAGCCAAGCTGGATAGGGCCAACTTCAGTGCGGCCCGCTTGGACCGCGCACGTTTTGGCGTCGACACCCAGCTCGGCGCCGAAGCCCGCACGACCTTGGTGGGTGCCGATTTCAGCGACACCGTGCTGCATGGCGCCAACTTTTCCAACGTCGACCTGGCCGGCGCCAAGTTCCGACAGGCCCATTTGAAGGATGTCAACTTCAGCGGATCTCGTCTGCGCGGGCTCGATTTGCAAGATGCGCGGATCGAAAATGTCGACCTGAGTGGCCATCAATTGGATTCAGCCAAGCTGCGCGGCGCCGTGTTCGTCAACAGCTCGCTGCGCGGCGCGAGTTTTTCCGACCCCTCGCCCTATATGCAGGGCAATTTCGCTCCGATCGATTTACGCGGCACCGATCTGTCCGGCGCAGTACTGACCGACCTCATTTGGGTCCCGGCCTTGATCGATTGCCGCACCGTCATGCCGGCCGGCACGGACTGGACCAAGCTGCCGCTGCTGCCGCTCTGGGTCAACTGCCCTGGCCGCCCACCCGTCACGGCCTTGAGTGCCGGCTACCCGTTCAAGCCGACCCCGCACTCCAAAAGTATTTGGGGCTACGAGTCGGGCCAAGGCTTCCGTCTGCACGGCATCGATGGTCGCGGCAGCCAGATGCAAGACATGAATCTGGAAGGCTATTCCATCTCTGACGGGCGCTTCGAAGGCAGCAATTTCAACCGGGCCAAGCTGCAGCAGTTGTGGATCAATCGTGGTTCCTTCGACGGTGCCGATTTCCGTCAGGCCGATCTGCGCAAAGCGCGTCTTTGGGCCGTCAGCCTGAAAGAGGCCGATTTCCGCGGCGCCGATCTGCGCGGCGCCTTGCTGCTGGAACTGGATCTCAGCCAGACCATGCTGCAAGGGGCCAACTTGCAAGGTGCTTGCTACGGCATCGGCACTCGCTGGCCAGCGGGCATGCAGCTCGGCAAGGCCGGTGTAACGCGCTGCCCCGCGCAATAAAGCCGCTTCGCCCGGTTCAGGACGCAGCAGGCAAGGTCGCCGCCGGGCGTCCGGCCAACCAGATCAGCGCAGCCGCCGTGCAGGCCAAGGGCAGCAAGGAGGCCCAGTTCATCCAGCTCCAGCCACCGGTAGTGACCAAGGCGCCGCTTGAAAACGAAGTCAGGGTCATGGTGCTGTAGATACAGAAGTCCATCGCCGCCTGCGCGGTGGTCTTCTCCTCGGGTCGGTAGGCCTGCGTGAACAGCGTTGTGCCGCCAATGAACAAGAAATTCCAGCCCACGCCAAGCGTCAGCAACGCGGCGAGGAAATGCATCAGGTCGATGCCCGACAAGGCAATGCCGACGCAAATCAGATTCAAGAGCACGCCGACGCCCATCACCGGCAAGGCGCCGAAACGCTTTATCAGGCTGCCGGTGAAGAAGCTCGGCACAAACATGCCCAGCACATGCCATTCCAGCACCAGGGCGGTCTTGTCAAAGGGCAGCGAGCATTGCGCCATTGCAATCGGCGTGGCGGCCATCAACAGATTCATCACGCCATAGCCGAGCGCACAAGCGGCGATCGCCACGACAAAGACCGGCTGGCGCGCCAACTCGCGCAGCGGCCGTCCATGGGGTGAGGCACCCGAAGCCACCGGCAGCGGCGGGAAGCGGATGAAGCTCATCACCGCCAAAGCCAGGGCGGCCACACCGATCAAGACCAGATATGCGCCGGCAAAGGGCTGCGTCAGCAGGCCGCGGCTGGCATTGGCCAGGTTGGGGCCTATCACCGCGCCCATGATGCCGCCGGCCAAAACCCAAGAAATCGCCCGCTCCTTGTGCGATGGGGCCACCAGTTCGGTCGCGGCAAAACGGTAGAGCCCGGCATTGGCATTGAAGTAACCCGCCAACAAGGTGGCGATCACCACCCACCAGAACTGCTTTTCGCTGACCGCCCAGGCGGCCATCGCACAACTCAGAATTGCCACGACCAAACCTAACTGAAAGGCCCGTCGGCGCCCCAGCGCGCGCTGATGCTTGGCCACCAGCGGCGCAAACATCGCACCGCCTGCCACATAGGCACAGATCGGCAGCGTGGCCATCCAGGCCACCGGCGCCAGCGCCAAGCCCACAAGTCCGTTGATGGCAATGAAAGTGACGTTATTGGTCGGCCAGAAACAGCCCTTGGCAAATGGTCAGCAGCAGTAACTGAATATTCATGAGGGAATTTCAAAGACACTGCAAAGCCAGCCAGCCCAGAACGGCCAGCGGCGCGGTGTCGGCGCGCAGAATGCGGGGCCCAAGTTGGGCCGCGAGGAAGCCCCGCTCGCGTGCCGCCTGCTCCTCGGCAGGGCTCAAGCCCCCCTCGGGGCCGCTCAGCACCAAAGTCTGCCGAGCCGTGGCTTCGTTCAATGACTTCAAGGGCTGGGCCGCAGTGGGGCTGAGCAGCCAACGGCGTTGCTCGGTCGTCGGTGCCGGCAACTCCGCCAACCAGGCCGCCAGGGTCTTGACGGCAGCGATTTTCGGCACGCAGCTGCGGCCACTTTGCTCGCAGGCGGCGATGGCCACACCCGTCCAATGCGCCTGCTTTTTGTCAGCGCGCTCACCGTTGAGCCGCAACACCGAGCGCTCGCTCATCAGCGGTTGAATGCAGCTCACACCCAACTCAGTGGCCTTCTCAACCAAGCCGTCCATGCGGTCATTGGCCGGCATCACCACGGCCAGGGTCACCTCTTGCGTCAGCTCTCGCTGCACCAGCTGGCGCGCTTGCAGATGCACGCGCACCTCGCTGCGCCCCATCGCCACGACTTCGGCCTGCCATTCAGGGCCGGAGCCATCAAACAAGGTCAGCGGGCTGCCAGGCTGCAGGCGCAAGACCTGCACATGGCGGGCGGCCGAGGGTGGCAAAAGCAAATCTGTGCCGCTGAGGTCCGGCTTGCTCAGGGGGGTATCGACAAAAAAACGCGGGGGCATGATGGTGGCTGGCTCTGCTTCAAACAAGCCTGCAGTGTGCCAGCAAGTTCAAGCCAGATTCATGGATTGCGGATGATGGACATGGCCCGCCGCACCTGATCGGCCACCACTTCGCCCTGTGCTTGCTGCACCTCGGCCACAAAGCGCTGGCCCAGAGCACGCAAGGCCGCCAGATCGCCGCAGCGCTCCACTTCCAGCACCATCTTGTAGCCCTTCATCAGGCCCAGATACTGCTTGGCATGGCGGGTCAAAAAGCCATACAGCTGCGCATAGTCCAGCGGCGAGACATCCACCTCGACCGGGATGTCCACCGCGCTCGGCCGGGCATCGGCAATCAAGCCCTGCGCCATCAAATACTCCAGGTCGGCCAGGACCGTGCCCTGTACCAGGCTTAGCCATTGAGCGGCTGTCTTGCCGCCGTCAATCATCAGCAAGAGATTGCGCATGCTGCGCGACATGGTCAGGCCGCGCGCTTTGATTTCCGCCCGACCTGCCTCGGTCTTGACGTAAGTCCGGTCCAGCATTGTTGCCTCCCCCTCAGAATAAGGTCGACTCTAAACGGGACCGGGCTGCTGCGCGCACACCCTCAAGGCACGAGGACTCAGGTCTTGTCGCGTAGTTCACGCCGCAGGATCTTGCCGACCGGCGTCTTGGGCAACTCATCGCGGAACTCGACCACCTTGGGGCGCTTATAGCCGGTCAGGTTGGCCTCGCAATAGGCGCGCACATCGGCCTCGGTGATGGGGTTGACGGTCGGGTTCTTGCGCACGATCACGACCTTGACGGCCTCGCCGGCCTTGGCGTCGGGGATGCCCACCGACGCGCATTCCAGCACGCCCTCCATCTGCGTCAACACATCCTCAATCTCATTGGGGTAGACGTTGAAGCCGCTGACCAGAATCATGTCCTTCTTGCGATCAACGATGCGGAAGAAACCGCGCTCGTCCATGGTGCCGACGTCGCCGGTGCGGAAGAAACCATCGGCCGTCATCACCTGCGCGGTTTCGTCCGGACGCTGCCAATAACCCGCCATCACCTGTGGGCCGCGGATGGCGATCTCGCCCCGCTCGCCATTGGCCACCGGTTGACCCAAATCATCCAGCAGCAAGATCTCGGTGCTGGGCATGGGCAGGCCGATGGAGCCGGTATAGGCGGTGCTGTCGGTCGGGTTGCAACTGGCAATCGGCGAGGTTTCGCTCAGGCCGTAACCTTCGCAGATGGGGCAGCCGGTTTTCTCCAGCCAGAGCTTGGCTGTTGCATGCTGCACCGCCATGCCGCCGCCGACCGCGATCACCAAACTGCTCCAGTCAACGGTATTGAAGTCCTTGTGGTTGGCCATGGCCATGAACAAGGTGTTGACCGCCGGCAGGCTGTGAAAGCGATGCTGGCTGAGCTCCTTGAACATGCCCGGAATATCCCGCGGATTGGGGATCAAGACATTGCAGCCGCCCACATGCATGGACAGCATCATGTTCGTGGTGAAACCGAAGATGTGATACAGCGGCAGCGCACAAATGCTGACCAATTGCTCGCCGGCCGGCACCTTTTTGAGGGCGGGCTGATACCAGGCCTCGGCCTGCATCACATTGGCGACCAAGTTGCGATGCAAGAGCACCGCGCCCTTGGAGACGCCGGTGGTGCCGCCGGTGTATTGCAGCACGGCGATATCGTTTGGCCCGACGCTGGGCGCCTTGTAGCTGAGCGAGCGGCCTTTTGCGACCGCGTCATTGAAAGCCACCGCGCCGGGCAACTCGTAGGCCGGCACCAACTTTTTGACCTTGCGCACCACGTAGTTGACGATCAGCCCCTTGGGGAAACCCAGCATGTCTCCCATGGACGCCAGCACGACATGCTTGGTCGGTACCGACTTGAGCACTTGCTGCAAGGTGGTCGCAAAGTTCTCCAGGATCACGATCGCCTTGGCGCCAGAGTCCTTCAGCTGATGCTCCAGCTCGCGCGGCGTGTAGAGCGGGTTGACGTTGACAACCACGAAACCGGCCCGCAAGACGGCGGCGACGGCGACCGGATACTGCATCACATTGGGCATCATCAAGGCGACCCGGTCGCCCTTCTCTAGCCCCAGGCTTTGCAAATAGGCGGCCAGCGCCTGCGAGCTCTCATCGAGCTGGCCGAAACTGATCTGTCGGCCCATCATCTTGTAAGCCGGCTGTTGCGGGAACTTCTTGAACGCCGACGTCATCAACTCGACCAGCGACGGGTACAACTCCGCATGAATCTCGGCGGGCACGCCGTCGGGGTAATTCTTCAGCCAAGTCTTCTGCAGCATGGTTTTTTACGTCTCCGTTCGAATGAGCTGGATTCTCCCCGATGGGAGGGGTCTGGCGCATAGGGGGAAGCGATAGCGCCGGCCGTCTAGTGACAGCTACCCAAAATCCCTTCACTCCACCGCTTTCACTCCACCGCCTTCAACATATCCTCCACCACCTTCTTCGCGTCGCCGAACACCATCATCGTCTTGTCCATATAGAACAACTCGTTGTCCAGGCCCGCATAACCCGCCGCCATCGAGCGCTTGTTGACGATGATGGTCTTGGCCTTGTAGGCCTCCAGGATAGGCATGCCGTAGATCGCACTGCCCTTGACATGGGCGGCCGGGTTCACCACGTCATTGGCGCCCAGGATGATGGCCACGTCGGCCTGCGCGAACTCGGCGTTGATGTCTTCCATCTCGAAGACCTGGTCATAAGGCACTTCGGCCTCGGCCAACAGCACATTCATGTGGCCGGGCATGCGGCCCGCCACCGGATGGATCGCGTACTTGACCTTGACGCCGCGCTCGGTCAGCTTGTGCGCCAACTCCTTGACCGCATGCTGGGCGCGCGCCACGGCCAGGCCGTAGCCCGGCACGATGATGACGGTCTCGGCATTGCCCATGATGAAGGCCGCGTCGTCGGCACTGCCGCTCTTGACCGAGCGCTGCACCGCACCACCGGCCGCCGCAGCGGTCGCATCGCCACCAAAGCCGCCCAAGATCACATTGAAAAAGCTGCGGTTCATCGCCTTGCACATGATGTAGCTCAGGATCGCGCCCGATGAACCCACCAGCGAGCCGGCAATGATCAGCATCGAGTTATTGAGTGAAAAGCCGATACCGGCCGCCGCCCAACCCGAGTAGCTGTTCAGCATAGACACCACCACCGGCATATCGGCGCCGCCGATCGGGATGATCAGCAAGACACCGAGCGCAAAACCCAGCACCAAGATGGTATTGAATGCCGCCCAAGACTGGGTTTCCCAAAAGCCGTAGCAGCTGATCACTGCCGCCAGCCCCAAAGCCAAATTGAGCTTGTGCTGGCCGGCAAAAGACACCGGCGCGCCCTGAAAGAGGCGGAATTTGTACTTGCCGGACAGCTTGCCGAAGGCGATCACCGAACCGCTGAAGGTGACCGCGCCGATGAAGGCGCCCAGCGCCAGCTCGATGCGATTGCCTCCCGGGATCTCAACGCTACCCGCTGAAGTAATGCCAAAGGCCGCCGGCTCCAACACCGCCGTGGCCGCAATGAACACGGCCGCCAGGCCGATCATGCTGTGCATAAAGGCCACCAACTCGGGCATCTTGGTCATCTCGACCTTTTGCGCCATATAAGCACCCAGGCCACCGCCAATCACCAGGCCGGCCAGCACATAAGTCAGGCCGAACAGCTCGCCATGCGCGAGCTTGACGATCAAGGCGGCGGTGGTCACGGCGGCGATCAGCATGCCGACCATGCCGAAGATATTGCCGCGAATCGAGCTGGTCGGGTGCGACAAGCCCTTCAGCGCTTGGATAAAGAAGACGCTGGCGAACAGGTACAAGAGGGTGACGAGATTCATGCTCATTTCTTCACCTCCGTATTCTTCTTGTCCTTCTTTTTGAACATCTCCAGCATCCGCCGCGTAACCAGAAAGCCGCCAAAGACGTTCACCGCGGCCAAGGCCACAGCCAGCGTGCCCATGAACTTGCCGAGATCGGTGACAGTCAGAGCGGCCGCCATCATGGCGCCGACGATCACGATGGCCGAGATCGCGTTGGTGACGGCCATCAGCGGCGTGTGCAGCGCTGGAGTTACCGTCCAGACGACGTGGTAGCCGACGTAGATCGCCAGCACAAAGATGATCAGATTGGTGACCGTTGGGTTAACGAGTTGTTCCATGGCTTCAGCTCTTCTTTCTCTTGACTTCACCGGCCTGCGTCATCAGGCAGGCGCTAACGATGTCGTCATCCATCGGGACCTGGAACACGCCTTCTTTGCTGATCACCAGCTTCAAGAAATCCAGGATATTGCGGGCATACAGTGCCGACGCATCGGCCGCCACCAGGGCCGGCAGATTGGTCTCACCGACCAGCGTCACGCCATGCTTGATGACGGTTCTGCCGGCTTCGGTGAGCGGGCAGTTGCCCCCATTGGCTGCGGCCAGGTCGACGATCACCGAGCCCGGCTTCATGCTCTTGACCATCTCCTCGCTGACCAGCACCGGTGCGGCGCGGCCGGGGATCAAGGCCGTGGTGATCACCACATCGGCCTGCGCCACCCGCTTGGCGACTTCGGCCCGCTGGCGGTCCAGCCAGCTCTGCGGCATCGCTTTGGCGTAACCGCCCACGCCGACGGCGGCCTCTTTCTCCTCGTCGGTGTCGTAAGACACATCGATGAACTTGGCGCCCAACGATTCAACTTGTTCCTTGACGGCGGGCCGCACATCCGAAGCCTCGATCACCGCGCCCAGGCGCTTGGCCGTGGCAATCGCTTGCAAGCCCGCCACGCCGACGCCCAGGACGACGACGCGCGCTGCCTTGACCGTGCCGGCCGCCGTCATCAGCATCGGGAAAAAGCGCTGATAGCGATCGGCTGCAATCATCACCGCCTTGTAGCCGGCGATATTGGCTTGGCTGGACAGCACGTCCATGCTCTGCGCCCGCGAGGTACGCGGTGCCGCTTCCAAAGCGAAGCTGGTCAGGCCGGCCGCCGCCAGCGCTTGCAGACCGTCGGCGTCAAAGGGGTTGAGCATGCCGACCAGGGCAGCGCCCGATTTGACCAGCGCTAACTCCTCGGTCGATGGGCTGCGCACCTTCAGCAGCAAATCGGCAGCGAAAGCCGCAGCGCGGTCGACGATCTCGGCGCCTGCGGCCTGGTAGGCCTCGTCAAGGACGCTGGCGCCCAGGCCAGCGCCGCTCTCGACGCGCAAGGTATGACCCTGGGCCTTCAACTTCTTGGCGGTCTCGGGCGTGATGGCCACGCGCGTTTCCCCGACTGCGCTCTCGCGCGGAACACCTATCAGCATGAATTTTCCCCTCCAGAGCCCGCACCGGGCACTCACCGGGTGCTAAGCCGTGCGGAGCTTACACAATAGATGCTCTTGATGACACCCGGACATGCCTGGGTACAACGGAGTTAGAGATGTCCACCAAGAATGAGCGTTGGAAGCCGGCGGTGACGGTCGCGGCGGTTATAGAGCAAGGCGGCCGCTATTTGCTGGTCGAAGAAGAAACGCCCGAAGGCCTGCAGTTGAACAACCCGGCCGGGCATCTGGATCCGGGCGAATCACCGCTGGAGGGCGTGGTGCGCGAGGCGCTGGAAGAAACCGCCCGCGACTTTGTGCCCGAGTCCTTGCTGGGCCTCTATATGGCGCGCTTTGTACGCGGCAAGCTCGGCGAGGATGTCACCTATATTCGGCTGGCTTTCAGCGGCAGCGTGGGCGAGGTGATCCAAGGCCGCACGCTGGATCACGGCATCCATCGCACGCTGTGGATGACGGTGGACGAGATTCGCGCCAGCGCCACTCGCCACCGCAGCCCCTTGGTGCTGCGCTGCATAGAAGATCACTTGGCCGGCAAGCGATTGCCCTTGGATGCCATTCATATTGACCCCTCGCTCTACTCACCGCTGATCAAGGGCTGACAGCTTGCGGGACAATCGCCCACATGACTCAGAAGCAAAGAATCGTCGTCGGTCTCTCAGGCGGGGTGGACTCCGCCGTCACCGCCTATCTGCTCAAACAGCAGGGCCATGAGGTGATCGGCATCTTCATGAAGAACTGGGAAGACGACGACAGCGATGACGAAAACGGCAAATACTGTTCGTCGAACATCGACTTCGTCGACGCGGCGGCCGTGGCCGATGTGATCGGCATCGAGATCGAGCATGTCAACTTCGCTGCCGACTACAAAGACCGCGTCTTTGCGACCTTTTTGCGCGAATACGAGGCCGGCCGCACGCCTAACCCCGACATCCTGTGCAATGCCGAGATCAAGTTCAAGGCCTTTTTGGACCATGCGATGCGGCTGGGCGCGGAGAAAATTGCAACGGGTCACTACGCCAGGGTTCGCGAGTTGAATGGGCAAGTGCAGTTGCTCAAAGGCGTCGACAACAGCAAGGATCAAAGCTATTTCCTGCACCGCCTGAACCAGGCTCAATTGGCCAAGACGCTGTTCCCGGTCGGCGAGTTGCACAAGACCGAGGTGAGGCGCATCGCCGACGAGATCAAACTGCCCAACGCCCGCAAAAAGGATTCGACCGGCATCTGCTTCATCGGCGAGCGGCCGTTCCGGGAGTTCTTGAATCGCTACCTGGCCCATCAACCCGGCCCCATCAAGGACGAGCGCGGCCGCAAGATTGGCGAGCATGTGGGTCTGTCTTTCTACACCTTGGGCCAGCGCCAGGGTTTGGGCATCGGCGGGCTGAAAGACAAGGGTGCGCCGCGCGGTGGCGGCGACCATGAGCCCTGGTTTGTGGCCAAAAAAGACATGGCCAACAACACGCTGTATGCCGTGCAAGGCCATCAACACCCTTGGCTGCTCAGCCACACGCTGACCGCCGACGACATCAGTTGGACCAGCGCGCAGCCCCCCGGTCGCGGCCACGTCGCCGCCAAGACCCGCTACCGGCAAAGCGATGCAGCCTGCGAGTTCATGCCGTCAAACCCCGATGCGGCACATTTCAAGCTGCAGTTCGAGCAGGCGCAGTGGGCGGTCACGCCAGGCCAGAGCGCGGTGCTCTACGACGGCGAGGTTTGCCTGGGCGGCGGCGTGATTGCGCAAGTCATCGCCCAGCCATGACCAAGGACACGGGGCAAGCTCGCCGTCCTGTGTCAACCTTGCGCCCTTTTGCAGAAATCGGCCCCCACTTGAATACCTTTGACCGCTTGCTCGCGCGCTTCGCCCAGCCCAGCGTGGCGCTGCGCGTCGCCGTATTGGCTGTCTGCTTACTGGAGCTGGCCGCCACGGTTGCGGCCCTGCTGGGCTTTCAAACCGATGCCTATGACGGCGCGGTTGCCGCCTTGTATATGCGCTTGGGCGGCGCCAGCAATGATGCGCTGCTGCTGATCGGCTGCTTTTTCTTGGTGCTCTTGTTCGCCTGGGCCTACTGGTGCTTGGCCCGCGACGCCAGCGCCGACCAGCCGCCCCGCCATGCTTTGGCGCGGCTGATTGTGGTCAATCTTTTAGCCATCAGCGTGACGCCTGGCTTGCCGTTTTTGGTCACCGCCCTGGCGGCGGTCTTGCTGCGCGCCCGCCCGGCTTTCTTGTTTGCCCTGGCGCAAATTGCCATCAACCTGGCCCTTTACCGCTTGCTGCCGCTGCCCGCCTTGGTACAGCCTGACAGCGCCGTACCCGCTTGGTTGGACAGTTTGGGCCTGCTGATGGCGATGGTGGCCCTGCACGGCATGGCTTTTGGCCTGGGCCGCATGGTGGCCGCCGAGGCCGAAAAGCGCCGTTGGTTGCAGGTGATGTTGGCCGAGCGCCTGAGCGGCGAGCAGTTGCAGGCCGAACAGCTGCGCTATAGCGAGCGGGCCATGATGGCGCGCGAGTTGCACGATGTGGTCGGCCATCACCTGACGGCCTTGAACCTGCAGCTGCAACTGGGCAGCGCCTTGCTGCAGCGCCACGACACGGGTGGCGCGCTGCTGGCGGTAGACAAGGCGCGCGAGAACGCCGCCGGCCTGCTGGCCGATGTGCGCGACGCAGTGTCCCAGCAGCGCAGCGCGCCGCGCATCGACCTCACGACCGCGCTGCAAGCGCTGGCCGAAGGCATCGCCAGCACCCGCATCGAACTCGACATCGCCCCGGCCGCGCGCGACCTTGGCCCGCGCGTGGCCCATGCGCTCTTGCGCTGCGTGCAGGAGGCCGTCACCAACAGCGTGCGGCACGCCCGCGCCGCCACGGTGCGCATCAGCCTGAGTTTGCAAGCCGACCTCACACCAGGTGAAGAAAACCCGGAGGTATGCGTCAGCATCGACGATGATGGCCGCGGCGCGCCGCAGCACAAAGCCGGCAACGGCCTGCAAGGCATGAACGAACGAATGCAAGAATTGGGCGGACGGATGGACGTGACCCGCAGCAGCCCCGGCTTCAGAATTGAGCTGCGCTGCCCACGCGACCCCAAGATGAATCCCTCGTCCTGAGCGCAGGCGACTCCTTGAATTTACTGGAAGGACGGTATGAGTAAACCGCTGATCAAACTCTTGCTGGTCGAAGACCAGCAGCTCGTGCGCGAGGCGCTCAAAGGGCTGTTGGCCCTGAGCGACGAAATCCGCATCGTCGGCGAGGCCAGCGACGGCGCCGAGGCGCTGGACATGATCGCCGCCCAAGGGCTGGAGCAAACGCCCGACATCGTGCTGTCGGACATGCGCATGCCCAGGCTGGACGGGCTGGGCCTGATCCGTGCGCTGGCGGCGCGCGGGCTCAACATCCCCGTCGTCTTGCTGACCACCTTTGACGACGCCGGTATTTTTGACGAAGCGGTGCGCTCCGGCGCGCGCGGCTTTTTGCTCAAGGCCATCAGCCCCGACACCTTGCTGGCTTCGCTGCGCGAGGTGATGAACGGCGGCACCGCGCTGCGGCCCTCGCTGACGGCACGCATGGAGCGGCCGGTCGCGGCGGCCGAGCGCTCTTTTGTCGCGACAGAGCAGCCCGACCCGCTGTCACCGAAGGAGTTGCAAGTGCTGCGCCTGGTGGCCAGCGGGCGCAGCAATACCGAGATCGCCGCGCTGCTGGGCAATAGCGAGGGCGTGATCAAGAACCACTGCTCCTCGGTGTTCTCCAAGATGGGTGTGCGCGACCGCACGCAAGCGGTGCTGCGCGCAATTGACCTGGGCTGGATTTAGAACCTAGCCTCACTCGCTGATGCTGCGGCCCAGATTCAGCACCCAGTAATTCCCATATTTGCCGGGCCCGCTAGCGCAAGCCAGCGCGACGTCTCGAAAGTCGGCCTGCATGATGTTTTCGCAATGCTTGGTGCTGACGATCCAGGTCTGCAGCACTTCGTCCAGGCTCTCTTGGCCTGCGGCCAGGTTTTCGCCCACACGGTAGGCCAGGTAGCCGCTTGCACGCAGCCGCTCCCGCAGCGTGCGGCCATTGGTCGACCGGTGGTTGAGCTGCTCGCCCTGCGCCAGCTCGGTCGCATGGCTTTGTGCCGCCTGCGCCAGCCGGCCCTCCCAGCGCAGCGGGCCGGCCGGCCCAAAGTCCTGCGACCCACAGCTGCGAGGCTGGGCTCGAAAAGCGTTCAGATCTTGTATCACTTGCTCGACCGGAACCTTGTTTTGGCAGCCGAGCTCAGCCTCTTGACCACAGGCCGGCGTAGCCCCAAGAGCCACAAGCAGCGCAAACAAAGTTCTCGAAAACATGGACGGGGCAAACAGGGCTGGTGCGGTAGAGCGCGAATCCTAACCGCCCATCCGCCAAAGTCGCCACTCGCGCCGGCCCGAGGCCTTTCATCTCTTGGCACAGCAAAACCCCGGCGCGCATGGCAAGATCCGCTCCGTTCATTCAAATTGAGACATCACTCCCACTATGGCTGACGCAACTTCCGCATCTTTGGGTCAATTGAAGATTGACCGCCAGGCGCCTACGGCCAAGAGCAAGCGGCCACGCAAGACCTGGCCCTGGGTCTTGGGCGGCGCCCTGGCCTTGGGCGCGACGGCGATGTTCTTGATGCCGTCCAAGCCCGAAGTCCAAGCCAGCACCGTGCTGCAGAGCTACCCCTCGCAGCAATACCTGCAGCTGACGGCCTCCGGCTACGTGGTCGCGCAACGCCGCGCGGCCGTGGCCTCCAAGGGCAGCGGCCGACTGATCGAGCTGAATGTGCGCGAGGGCAGCCTGCTCAAAAAGGGCGATCTGATCGCGCGCCTCGACGCCAGCGATGTGCAAGCCTCGATTGGCACGGCCTTGGCCGGCGTGCGCCAGGCCGAAGCGGGCCTGCGCCAAGCGCAGGCGCAGGCACAACAAGCCGGCGTTGAACTCGGCAATGCCGAGGCCGAAATGCAGCGCAGCAAAAGCTTGCAGGCTCAGGGCTTTGTCTCGGCTCAAGCACTGGACGCCAACCAGCGCCGGCTTGACGCCGCCCGCGCCGGCGTGGCCGCAGCACAGGCCAGCGTGGGTCAGGCGCAGGCCAGCCAGGGCCAGGCGCAGGCCTTGCTGGCGGTGCAAAACGTCGCTCGTGACTACACCGAGATCCGCGCGCCTTTTGACGGCGTGGTGCTGAACAAGAACGCCAATGTCGGCGACATGATCACGCCCTTCTCCAATGCCTCTGGCTCGCAAGGCGCGGTCGTCACCATGGCCGACCTGAGCACGCTAGAGGTCGAGGCCGATGTGTCCGAAGGCAGCCTCGCCAAAGCGACCAAAGGCCAGCCGGTCGAGATCACGCTGGACGCGCTGCCCGACATGCGCTTCACCGGCCAGGTTGCCGGCATTGTGCCGACGGTGGACCGCGCCAAGGCCACGGTGATGACCAAGATCCGCTTCGACAAACTCGACCCGCGCATCCTGCCCGAGATGAGCGCCAAGGTCAGCTTTCTGTCCAAGGCACCGAAACCGGCCGAGCAGCAGCCGGTCTTGGCCGTCAACCCCAAGACCTTGCTGGACAAAGACGGCAAGCAATGGCTGCTGCGCATCAAGCGCGACGGTGACAAAGAGTTGCTTGAGGCGGTCGAGGTCAAGGTCGGCCGCAAGCTCGGCGATGTGGTGGAAGTGACAGGCGCCGTCAAATCGGGCGACCGGATTGTGCTGGCGCCCAGCGCCAAGCTCAAAGACGGCGGCCAAGTGACGCTGGCGGCGAAGTAAAGCGCCATGAGTGCAGACCAAGAAGCGCTGATCCGCATCCGCGACCTGTCCAAGTCTTATCAACGCGGTGGACAAGAGATTCCCGTCCTGCTGGACATACAGCTTGACGTGGTGGCCGGTGACTTTGTCGCCTTGATGGGCCCGAGCGGCTCGGGCAAAAGCACCTTGCTGAATTTGATCGCCGGCATTGACCAGCCCAGCAGCGGGCGCATCGAGATCGGCGGCATCGACATTGCCACGCTCAGCGAGGGCCAATTGGCCAACTGGCGCGCCGCCCATGTCGGCTTCATCTTTCAGTTCTACAACCTGCTGCCGGTCTTAACCGCCTTCGAAAACGTCGAGCTGCCTTTGCTGCTGACCGGGCTCTCGGCCCGGCAGCGCCGTGAGCATGCGCTGGCGGCGCTGGAAATGGTGAAACTGTCCGATCGAATGGATCATTACCCGAACGAACTCTCGGGCGGCCAGCAGCAACGCGTCGCGATTGCCCGCGCGCTCGTCAGTGACCCGACCTTGATCGTCGCCGATGAGCCCACCGGTGACCTCGACCGCGTCACCGGCTCCGAGGTCCTGGACTTACTGCAGCAGCTGAACCGAGATCTGGGCAAGACCATCGTGATGGTCACCCACGACCCCAAAGCAGCAGCAAGGGCGCGCCGCATGGTGCATCTGGAAAAAGGCGTCTTGGTCAGCGAAGCCGAAATGAACGCCCAGGCCTGAAGCCTCAGCAAAAGCCGCCATGTTCATCTTCAAGCTCCTGCTCAAGAACGCTTTTCGCCACAAGCTGCGCACGCTGCTGACCATGGTCGGTCTGGTGGTCGCGATCTGTGCGTTTGGGCTCTTGCGCACCATCATCAGCGCCTGGTATGCCGGCGTCGAAGGTTCAAGCAGCACGCGCCTGGTGACGCGCAGCGCGATCTCCTTGACCTTCCCGCTGCCGATGAACTACGCGCAGCGGCTCAAGGGTGTGGACGGGGTCAGCAGCATTTCCTGGTCAAACTGGTTCGGCGGCGTCTACCTGACCGAGCGCAATTTCTTCCCGCAGTTTGCCGTCGAGCCGGCCAGTTACTTGGCGCTCTACCCGGAGTACCGGCTCAGCGATGCGGAACGGCTGGCCTTTTTGCGCGACCGCCAAGGCGCCATCGTCGGGCGCAAGCTGGCCGATAAATACGGCTGGAAGGTCGGCGACCAGATCCCCATTCGCGGCACCATTTATCCGGGTACCTGGACCTTCACGCTGCGCGGCATCTGGGACGGCGCCGAGGCCAAGACGGACGAAAGCCAGCTGCTGTTTCACTGGGCCTTTCTGAATGAGTCGATCCGCAAGCTGGCACCCAAACGGGCCGATGCGGTGGGCGTCTACATCATCGGCATCAAGGACCCGCAAAACGCTGCGCTGATCTCGCAGCGGGTCGACGCCGGCTTCAAGAACTCGCTGGCCGAAACGCTGACCGAAACCGAGTCGGCCTTCCAGCTCAGCTTTGTGTCGATGAGCGAGGCGATTTTGCTGGCGATCGAAGCGGTCAGCTACATCATCGTCGTCATCATCATGGCGGTGATGGCCAACACCATGACCATGACCGCCCGCGAACGCCTGGCCGAATACGCCACGCTCAAGGCCTTGGGCTTCGCGCCCAGCTTTGTCGTCAAGCTCTTGTTCGGTGAGAGTCTTTTGATCGCGCTGCTAGGTGGCCTAGCCGGTTTGTTGCTGACGCTGCCGCTGGCGGCAGGCTTCGGCAAAGCCATAGGCACGCTGCTGCCGGCCTTTCATGTCTCGGGCCTAACGATGAGCTTGCAGATGCTGGCGGCCTTGGTCGTCGGCGCGGTGGCTGCGGCCTGGCCGGCTTGGAAAATGAGCCGAATTGATATTGTTCAAGGGCTGAGGCACGTCGCGTGAAACAGATTCCCCTCAGTTACATCGCCCGCAACCTTTGGGTGCGCCGTGTCACCACGCTGCTGACGGCCGGCGGCATGGCCTTGGTCGTCTATGTGTTCGCCACCGTCTTGATGATGAGCGAAGGCATACGCGCGACCCTGGTCGCCACCGGCCAGCCCGACAACGTGATTGCCCTGCGCAAGGGCGCGGGCGCCGAGATCAATAGCGGCATCGACCGCATCCAGGCCAGCATTCTCGAAAGCCTGCCCGGCATCGCCACCGACGCCGCCGGCCAGCCGCTGATCACCAAGGAGCCGGTGGTGCTGAACAATTTACCTAAGCGCGGCAGCGGCAAACCCAGCAATGTGACCGTGCGGGGCACCAGCGAGCGCGGCCTGCAACTGCGCCCGCAGGTGCAAATGATAGAAGGCCGCATGTTCAGACCCGGCACCTCGGAGATCGTCACCGGCAAAGCGATTGCGCAGGGCTTTCAAGGCGCGGGCTTGGGCGAGACGTTGCGCTTCGCCGGCCGCGACTGGACGGTGGTCGGCGTGTTCGACGCCGGCCGCACCGGCTTTGACTCCGAAATTTGGGGCGATGCCGAGCAAATGCTGCAGGCCTTCCGGCGCGGCGCCTTCTCCAGCGTGGTGTTCAGACTCGCCGACGCGAGCCAGTTCGAGGCCATCAAGGCCAAGCTCGCCGACGACCCGCGCCTGACAGTCGAGCTCAAACGCGAGGCGGTGTTTTATGCCGAACAGAGTGAGGCGCTGGCCAAGTTCATCAGCATCCTCGGCACGGCGCTGTCGGTGATTTTCTCGGTCGGCGCCATCGTCGGCGCGATGATCACGATGTTCGCGGCGGTGGCCTCGCGCGTCGGTGAGATCGGCACCTTGCGGGCCTTGGGCTTCCAGCGCGGCGCGGTGCTCTTGGCCTTTATGCTGGAGTCGCTGCTCTTGGCCTTGGTTGGCGGCTTGATTGGACTCGCCGCCGCCTCGCTGATGCAAACGGTCAATATCTCGACCACCAATTTCCAGACCTTCTCGGAGCTGGCCTTTCAGTTCAAGCTAACCCCAGCCATCGTCTGGCAAACGCTGCTGTTCTCCCTGTTCATGGGCTTTGTCGGCGGCTTCATCCCGGCCTGGGGGGCGGCGCGGATGAAGATAGTGGATTGCTTACGGGCTGCTTGAATTGACCTCGGGCAGTGCGCCGCCCAGCGTCGAAGACACACTTGTGAGCACTTGCGATCAATACGAATCAAGGCCTGCGTTTACCTAGCGCAACATCCCAGCACCTTGCACAACTACGCTTTCGGGCGAGTCAGTCTGACGTTTCCGCTTGGTGGGCCAATTTGCGAGCACATCTGCCGGCGGCCTGGCCGAAAACTATTACCTTTTCAGCAAGTGCGAAGACTTCATGGCCATCAAGACGGTGCCCTGGCACCAATACAAGCGCATCTATCGCAGTTTCCATACCACATGAAAAAGCCAGGGTTGCCGCAACAAACCCTGGCTTCAGACCACTCGGCAAACGCCGCAAATCACGGCCCTAGTAAAGGGCGAAAGATTAGCCTTGGCGGCGACGCGCGCGCAGCGAAGCAGCTAGCAGCATCAGGCCAAGACCCAGTTGGGCATAGGTAGAAGGCTCTGGTACTGCCATAGCCAAACCACTCATCTTGTAAATCGCAGCGGTGTCGACGCTATAGGCCTTGTCAGCAAGTGCATCGATGTTGGTATTCCAGCCCAGCGCATCAAAAGCTGCGATGTCATTGCGGCTGACGCTGCCGGCCGTGCAAGGCGACATGGTCGGATCCATGATGCCGATCGCGCGCGTGCTCTGAATACATGCGCCACCCGAATCCGGATCAACGAACGCGACGTTGTCTTTCCAATGGGAGGCTTGTTGACCGTCGCCGGTATAACGACCCGTCGAGAAAGTGGCCGCTTCCTGATTGCTGGCATCGCCAATGCTGAAGACATTATTGCCGTCGACCGAGAAGAAGGCTGCGCGGTTGGCCGACCACTGCAGCGTTGCGTGCTTACCGTCCGGATCAAGTGCGTTGCCATAACGGAACAGATCCAAGGTGCTGCCAATGGCCCAATCTGTAATGTTTTTGGTGCCAAAATCGCCATTTTCGAAAGCGGAGGCATAAGGCCCCTTGCCATGTGTCACCAGGTCAAATGTATCGACACCGCTCACAAAACCCAGCGCATGACCGAGTTCGTGAACAGCCACCGAAGTAAAGTCATAGCTGCCAGCAGTAACGCCATTCGTGGGGTCAAAGTCGAAGGCAAACTGGTTGCTGAAAGTAATGCTGGCATCGTATTTTGACAGCGGAGCGACCTTGGAAGTCAAACCCAGCGCCTTGATTACCGACTGGTTGACGTCTAGGTAATTGTTGATGTTCAGGTTGCCGCTGCGCAAGGTCGTGATGTTGTCTGCAACGCCAATTTTGTTGGCCACGTCATAGAACTGATTGGTGCGCATACTCACGCCGCCGCCCGCATTCAACTTGGACAGATTAGCCACGGCAATAGCATCCAGTGCGGTCGTTCCTGTTGCGGCCAAGCCAGCGTATACGTCAGCGGTCGAGACGACGCGGCTTTCGCTGCCAGCTTGACCCAGCACGCCGGGATTCAATGCTTTGAAGCCAATTTCGATATTGACGGTGACGTTGTTGGTTAACGTCTGGTTCCAGTAATTGGCAGCCTTCTGGAACGCAAACAATGCTGCGGCACCATTCGGCGAGCTCGAGAAGCTGTTGCTGCTGTCAATCAACACGATGTTGGCGGCGCCAGCAGGCAACACACATGCAGCGGCGGCTGCTGCTGCCACCAAATTAAGGAAGTGAGTCTTTTTCATGCTTTCTCCAATCCTTTGAGCTTGAGCGCCGAACATTCAGGCGATTTATCAACTTATCGATCTAATGAGATACCGAACAAACTTCAGCGAGCCTTCTATGCCAACTGAGGCAATTGAGTCCGGCAGTGGTTTGAATCGCGTCCGAGGCCTACTCCTCCGACGTGACTAAGCATAGACAAATTATTGGGCCGAGACATAAGGACATCCCCCTCCCCCTTATTCAAAGGGAGTAATTACCCGAACATTCGAACCTGCATTGCTTCGTCGGCGAGCCCAAGGCATCAGTTGGACAGAACGTCGAGCAGGAGATCCACATGAACGTGACGCAGGCATTTTCCGCAGATCAGCAGTGAGCCTCAGCGCTTCGTCGAATACAAAACTGCGCCAGCGGCAGCTTCAGCAGCCCCTTGCACCTGGACACAGATGGCCGCTTTGTGGTGGCCGGTCAATTCATTCAACACCAGCCCGGGCCCGATCTTGCCGACGCTAACCCCGCAGCTGCCGGAGCCACCAAGGGTGCCGACAACAAGGCCCGCTACGCGGGCGAAGTCAAACCCGATGGCTTGAGCATGACCCTGTCCATTCAGACTGCCCGCGCCGCAGCACCAGAGATCTTCAGCTTGCGCAAAGGCGTCAAGATCAAACTGATTCGCTGCCTTTAAGGGCCGGCCCGGGCCGCGTCCGGCTGAGCAAGAACCCCAAGCTCCAGGCCAGCAAAAAACCACCGAACATCGCCCAGACTGCCCAAGCCTCATGGCCATGGGCATGACTCATGGCCAGCCACAGCGCGGCCAACTTGATCAGCAGCCAAAACAGGCGAGCGACCAAGTCCAGCAGGCTTTCGGGGTGCGGATCTTGATGACCATGCGCTGACACGTGCGCGGAGCCAGGCGTGGGCGCGGTCGCATCGATGCGCGCAATCAGCAGGCCAAAGGCGACTCCCGCCGTCAAACAGGCGAGCCAGGATTCGCCGTGCAGCAGGGTCAAGCCTAGAAGCGCCGCGCCGCTGCCCCAGGCCAGGATATAGACCCAGAAACGCCGGCCACTCGCGCCCCCTTCCTGCCTATCTTCCTCGCCATGCTCGGTTTCCAAATAGCCCTCATGTGCAGACAGAAAACTATCCGCCGCCGCCGACAGAATCATCCCGGCTGTGCCCAGCACGACGCCGAATTCAGCCAGGCGTGCCGTCGTCATCACCCAAGCCAAGGGCAGGATCAAAGCGCCGCCTAAAAAGCAGAGGTAGTAGAAGGAGCGGCGAGCAAAAGAATGGCGGCTGCGCACGATGGCGGCCCAGACTGCTGCGAAATACAGGCCCGACAACAAGCCCACCAAGACCTCGATCACCAACTCCGCCACCTTGGGCGGCTCAAACAAGGGCGCCAGCTCGGTCGCAGCGACCCAGGCATGCAGGCCGACGCCATAGAAGGACTCACTTTGCCCGCGCAGCAGGAATTGGTCTCCAGTGCCCCATTTGCCACCCAACAAGACCAGGCGCCCGGCCAAGGCCTCGGGTTTGAGCAGCGCTTGGCTGAAATTCAGGCTTTCGACCGCAGCCGGGCGAATCACGCGCAGCTCTGGGCCATGGGCCGAGACGCGTGCGCCAAGACAGGCCGCATGCCAGTCCTTGGCCTCGCCGCGCTGGGCCTGTATGGGCTCACGGCTCAGCTCGGCCGCCGCCACACCCAAGGGGGTCAGGCCTTGCCCGCGGTCGAAGTAGAGGCCGTTCTCGCTCAGATCCGGCGAAGCGAATTGAACCTCGCTGCCAAACAGCGCCAGCCAATCTTGATCCAAAGCGCCGGGGTCGCCGCCCGTATAGCCTTGCGGGCAGACCATCACCAGCTGGGTCAGGCGCGAAAGTCTTTGCAAGCTGTCAAACAAGCGGCGCCGCGCCGGCCATTCATCCGGTGCGGCCGGCGACAAGTCGAGATCGATCGCCAGCACCTTGGGCGGCGCGCTCTGCAGCGCATCGAACAGCTCGCGCAGCTTGTCGGGGTCGAGCGGCGAGCGCTGCTGAAAGATATTGCGATGCTCGGCATCGTCAATGCCGATGACCGAAATGCAGTCCAAGGTTCGGCCCGCGCACACAGGCGGCAGCTTGTCTGCATGACCCAGCCGCGCCAGCAAGCTCATCTGCACATTGGCGTCGACGAACTCGCGCACGCCGGTCTCGAAAGGCTTCAGGCAAAACGCGACGATGGCCGACATCAGCACCGCATTGAGGATGCGCGCGCCCCAGAGCGACCAGAACTCGTCGGGTACGCGCAAAAGCAACAAAAAGCCGCTTAGGCGCTGCTGTAAACGACCCGTCAGGCCTGCAGGAGAAGATTTCATCTTGATAAGCCGGTTCAATGGCGGCACTATGCCATCAAGCCGTCATAACTTGCGGTTACGCGTCAAGATCAACGTGACATTCCGTCAGCCGTCTGCAACATCAGGATTCCCGCATGCATCGTCATCAGTCTCGTCTGCCTATCGCACAAGTTCGACGGGCCGCCAGGCTGACGCCGGCTCTCTTGTTAGTCGGTTTGTTCGCCACCTTGTTGGCCGGTTGCTTGGCGACCGTGAGCACGGCTGTCAACGACATGGGTCAAACCTTGAGCGACGCGGTGGCGCCCAAGATCACCTTTTTGCTGCCGCCCAAGAACGCCGACGCAGGCAGCCTGAGGTCGGTGTTGATTCTGTCGGACGGCAATGAAGTCTCGGCCCATATCGCGATGGATCTGGAAAGCGCGATGAGCAAGCTGCGCATCGCGGAGCGGCCGTTTTACAGCAAGGTGCAGATGGGCGGCCGCATCAACGGCACACCGTCTGACGCGCAGTTGGCCGAGCTGGCCGCCAAGGCCGGTGCCGAGGCCTTGGTCCTGGTAAGCGGCGGCGTCAGCGAAGTACGCAGCAGCAACTCGACCGAAGAGCGCAGCACCTGCGCGGTGCAGACCAAATTCTTGAAAGCCTGCCCGAAGGAGCAAGTACGCAGCACACGCGTCACTTGCATAGAGACGCGCGGCCTGGCTGCTGCCCGCATCAAGGTGTTCCGCAGCAGCGACAAGCGCAGCATCTTCACCGACAGCGTCGGCGGCGAGAGCGCGCAACGCCTGTGCTCCGACGAGACCAATGTGGCACGTGTCGACCCCAAGCAATTGACCGCCAATGCAGTGCAGAACACCGGCGCCAATGTGATGCGGGTGCTGGCGCCGTCCTATGAGCTGCGGCCGCTTGACTTGATGAGCGCCGATGCAGGCCTGCCGGCCGCGCAGCGCAAGGACTTTGACGCGGCGGTCAAGTTCGCCGAGGCCAAGCGCATGGACGAAGCCTGCCGGCGTTTCGAGGAGCTTTACCTCGATCACAAGGAGTCCCCGGCGCTGACCTTCAACAACGCTTTTTGCGCCGAAGTTCGCGGCGACCTGCTGCGCGCCTCTCAGGGCTACCGGCGTGCGTCGGAGTTGATCAATGCGCCTAACTCGCAAATAGACCGGCGCATTGCCATCACCGAAAAAGCCATCCGCGAGAACCCGGTCGCCTTCATGCCGGCCGATCTGGCCGGCACGCAGCTGAGCAAAGCGCCCGCCATCAAGGGCGACGGCCGGCGCGTCGCCTTGGTGATCGGCAACGCACGTTATCAACGCAGCGCGCTGGTCAACCCGGTCAACGATGCCCGCTTGGTGGGCGACAAACTGACCCGCATCGGCTTTGATGTGCTGACCCTAGAGAACGTCGATTCGGCCCGCTTTGCCACCGCGACACGCGACTTCGCCAAGCGCGCCAAGGGTGCCGACATCGCGCTGTTCTATTACGCCGGCCACGCCATCCAGGCCGACGGCGAGAACTTCCTGATGCCGGTGGACAACGCCAAGATGCGCTCGATCGACGATGTGCGCGATCAAGGCAGCGTGCAGCTGGCCGACATCGTGGCCCAGCTCGAAGTGGCCGCTCCGGCCGTCAAGCTCTTGGTCATCGACGCTTGCCGCGACAACCCGCTGCCGGCCACCAGCCGCAGCTTGGCCGGCGGCGGCCTGGCCGACATCAAGCAAGTACCACAGGGCGGCCTGATCGCGTTTGCCACCTCCCCCGGCAGCACGGCCGAGGACGGGACTGCCCGCAACAGCGTCTTCAGCAAGCATTTCGCCGCGCAGCTCAGTGTGCCTAACCAAAGTATTGAGCAGACTTTCAAAAAGGTCCGCGAAGCCGTCAAGGCGGAGACCAAGAACAAGCAGGTGCCCATGGAAAAGAGCGATTTGACCGGTGACGTTTTCCTGGTGCGTGCCAAATGAAGCGGGTGAACAATCGCCGCCTGCTGGCCAGCCTGTTCTTGAGTCTGCCGGCGCTGGCCAGCGCCTCGGCCTGCTTGTACAAGGGCGCGGACGCGACGGCGCGTGTCATCAACCGCTCCGGCGAAATCACCACACCCTTCCCCGAGCCGCTGTCATCGCCCGACTGCCGCCGCCTGCGCGTCGCCACCGGCGAGGTGGCGGTGTATGCCTTGGCTGCCTCCCAAGCCGCGCCCGAGATGCGCCGCGTCAGCAGCGGCGCCTTGATCGTCGGCGCCGGCAACGCACCGACCGATGCCGGTGGCGTGCCGCAGCTGATGCAGCAGATCAAAAGCGTCTTGGACGGCGGTCAGCGCCTGCGCAGCGGCTCCTCGCGCGGCGCCAACGAGGACTACATCCTGACGGCGATTCCGAGCGGACGACTGGCCGAGCCGCTGGCCGACCTCTTGGTGCCGCTGGGCCAGACGGCCGATGCCGATCTGGCCAGCTTCGAGCTCAGTCTGAAGGGCAAAGTTGTGCACCGCCAACAAGGTCCAGCGCAAGAGCTGCGCCTGCCCGCAGCACATCTGAAGCTCGGCAACACGCTGCAATGGACGCTCAACTACGCGGGCCAGCGTCACCAGGGGCAAATCGTGGTCGAGGACCCAGCGCTGCTCGCGCAGCGCAAGCAAGAGTTGCTACAGCTCAGCCAGGCCGAGCCCGACCCGCTGCTGCGCCAGCTGCGCTTGGCCGCTGCACTGGTGGACGAGGGCCAGGTATGGGCCGCACGCGAGATCATTCGCGCCGGTCTGACGCCCTGAAACAAGGGCGCTCAAACCAGAGCGCCCGCAAAAATGAATGCACCCCTGCCGTCACATCAACCGCCGAGGTAATGCCCCACAAGGCCGAGGTCGAATCCGTCACATGGCCACGGAACAAAGCGCCACCGCTATCGCCCCCTTGCACATAGGGGGCCGCATTGCCAGGGCTGACCGCCTGCAGGTAATTGACGGTCGCGAGGTCATTGATACTGTTGTCTGTGACGTCCAACTGGGGGATGAAATCCACCATCTGCGTAAACCCATAGCCACGAGGGCTGTGGTTCTCGCCGCTGACGATGGTGGCATCCTGCCCTGAATACCAAGAACCCACAGGAGCCGGCGCCAGACTATCGGCCCACAAATCCAGCTGCGGGCCTGCGATCGAAGATGTCAGCCGCAAAAGCGCCAGATCATCCGACAGCTGGACGCCGTTGCCCGCGTTGTAACGCGCCGCCACCACACTGTTGCCCAAGCCGTTGCTGAAGCTCGACCCAATGCCCAGTCCGACATGGCGCGCCGTCAACACCCAGTTCGGCGCAAGCCCCCTATAGCGTGGGACTGTGAATTTGCACAAGGCCCGCAAATTGATTGAACTCAAGAACGATCGCTGCCCGGTCAGCATTTGGGTCTGCAATGAAAAAAGGGCTCCCTGTTATGGAAGCCCTTCGTCGAACTCAAGCCAGTGAAGCATGCCCTGAGCCGGCTTCGAGCCGACTCAGGTGTGACTTATGGTTTGCAGCTGTAAACCATCACATCGTCCAGGAACCAACCGATGGCGCCGCCGCAGCCGTCGTTCGCTGCTTCAAAGCGCAGCTTGACCTTGGCGCCAGTCGTCACGCCAGACAGCGCCGAAAGGTTGACGATCGAGCGACCCCATGACCCAGCCAACTGACCGCCGTCTGTGCCCGAGAAGCCCGGCTCTCCGGCCAAGGGGCTGTCGCTGCCATCAGCCGGACTTAACATTGCGGCCATGTTGTACGGGTTGTAGATAAAGGCCGATGCGGGGACCACTGTCCATGCGCCACCATTCACGCTGTACTTGATATTGCCGCCGTCGTAGCCGGCTTCTGTCGCTACATAGTGATCGAAGCTGAGCTTTGCACCGTTGGCAGGGACCGTCACTTCCGGGCTCTCCAGGCGCTGCAAGCCTGCCTGGTTATCGCCGACCGCACATTTACCAATGTTTGCGTCGGCAGCAAAGAGCGCAGACCCGGCGCGCCCGCCCAGCAGATTATTGACAACCTTCCAGGTACGCGGCGTGAACTCTGGGTTGTTGCCGGCATAGCTGACCAACCAATTGGCACCGCCGCGACGGCCGCCCTCAAAGTTGTCCGACAGCAGCGAGGAAGGATTGCCGCTTGGGCACAGCGCCGGCGGTGTCTTGGCCAGCATCGGACCGTAACCGCATTGCTCAACTGGCTTACGCAACTCGACGGCCAAGGCCATCTTCTCGACTTGCGCGCAATCCGCTGCACTGATCACTTCGCCCGACACGGCGCCGGTCTTCAGGTGGTTCAGGCTCTTGCCGGTCAGGTCGCTGCACGACATCTTCAAAGCATCGGCATGGTCGGCAAAACTGCTGACCGGATTTTGATAGATGTTCTGTGCGCGGAAGTAGATATGCGCCGCCTTGGTCAGGCCGATACCGTTCACGGTTTGGCCGTTGTAAGTGCCGCCATCCACCAACAAGGCGTAGCCATGGTTTGGCACGCCGGAGTTGTTGTGCACACCGCCCCAGTCACCGGCTTGGGTGTTCGGCGCGCAAGAGTATTGAGCGTCGGAAACTTTGCCTGGGTTGCCATAGCAAGTTGGGGTGTACATATCACGCAGCGCGCCAACCAGACCCACAGCAGTCGAGTCTTCGCCAACCAACCAGCTGACAGAGTTGTCACTGCCGGGTCCGCGGGCCAGCGTGGCGCTTACGCCATTGACCAATTGGGCTTTGATGGCCGTACCGTCGTTTTGAGACACCGTCAGCGAGGGGATCGTGATGGTGGCGTCGTCCCCGGTAAAGTTGGGAGCAACTGTGGCACCTTGGTTGTTACCAATAATGACACCGATAGCCCCTGCGTTTTGCGCATTCTTGACCTTGATGCTTGCGGCGCAGGTGCCGCGATCGATATAGGCGATCTTGCCGGTCAGTGAGCCGGCGACAAGGTCGACTCCACCAGAAAAGCCCGAACCGCATGCCGACACAATAGCATTTCCAGCATTAGCATTAACCAATCCGACTTGTACGCCAACCACGCTACCGGGCTGATTGAACACTTGCGGGCCGAATGTCGTCGTACCAGTCAATTTGACGCCAGCAACTGCCGCCGGTGCAGCGATAGAGACTTGCGCGACCTTTGTAGAAGCCGTACAAGCTCCCGCTGTACGCGCCGAGTTTGGTGCATCGCCGCCGCGTCCATTGATGCGGTCAACCGTTTCACCCCAGATGTCCGAATAGGCTTCATTGAGGGCGCCCGACTGATACGCGTAAATCAGCCCATGGGTGTACTGGGTATAGGCATGCGCCCACTCGTGCGCGGTCACGTCGTCGGTGGTAATCCCTGGGCAGAACGAGATCAAGGTGCCATTCCAAGAGGCGTTCGGGCACGCACCAGCACCGCCACGGTTGAACACGGCGTGCATGGTGGCGCCATTGCCGTCAAAGGAATCACGGCCGAAGGCGTTCTTGAAAAACTTGTAAGTATCCTCGGAGGCATAGATCATATTGTCGGCCTCGGTGTTCTGCGTCGGTAGTTGATCGCCCTCCTTCCAGAACGGATTGTTTGGATAGTTAGGGCCAGGCGTTGCTACACCAGCGCCGTCATAGGCGCGGCGATTCATAGCGTCGTGAATGCCGGTGATGCGCTCGACCAACTTGCCGGTGTGCGCGTCAACAAAAACGAACTCACGCACGTCCACGCCGTTGCCTACTTCAACCTGCCACACCAGGTAGTTGGCGCCAACGACACCCTTGGCCAGGCCATCGCGGAAGACCATCAGCTCCGGCTTGCCGGCGGTCAACTTCTTGCCTGCGCGCTCGGCGGAAGCAATAGCCAAGGCCGTTGCGCTGGCCTGCTTGGCTGCTTTCGTGGGTGTCACATTGAGTTCAATGCCTGGGACGAAGGTGCCATTGATGGCAGTCAAATTGTGCCCAGCGTCAAAGTGGGTCTTCAACTCGGCGCCAAAGACTGGCACGCCCTTGTAGAACTGCTTGTGGGTCAAGTGGGTGCCACCCAGACGATCGGATTGAACGCGCGCGGCGCCCAACTCACTCGAAGCATTGCTGATGCCGAACAGGCCGGCATATTCGCTCAAGACCTGAATCGAACTGGCCTCGTTGGCGACCGGTGCGATCGCGCGCAGGCCGGAGGCGGCGCTGAGCTTGGATGCGGGCGCCACGCGGACAAACCGGGCCGCCCCAGTGGCTGTGTGAATCGCTACTTCGGTACCGTTGCCGGTGTTGGCGGTAAGGCGAGCAATGGCTTCGTTTTGCCCCTTCAAGCTGGTTTGAGCCTGGGCGGACATGGCCATGCCGACGGCAAGCGTCATCAGCGAAACACGGAATTTGGTTCTGGACATAATGTTTCCTTGTACAGCATCTGTGCTGCACTTCAATGGTTGAGGGCGCAAGCGCCAATAACTACCGGGCCTAGCCCCAGACGAGGAGTACGCCTCTATCCGCTAAAGCCCGTCAACGATCAGATAGAGCGGCGGCGAACCAGCAAAAAGCTAGTCAGGCCGAGTCCCAGCAAAGCCAGGCTGCTTGGCTCGGGAACGGCGCTCACACCCACGGTCAGGTTGTCAATATTGCCGTAGCTCGCCGCACCGGGGCCACTCACGACCAGCGATGTAATGGCAAGGTCCGAAGTGAAACCACGATAGCTGTCGAGCATTGAACTAGGCTGGAAGCTTGTCACCGTGCCGTCGCTCAGAGTTAGCGTCAGCGACAAGCTCTGGATTTGTCCGGCATCGTCAGTGGCGAAGAAGTTGCCACCAACAGCGGTCACATTGGCGCCGCCGAACGTGATCGTCAAAGCCTTGTTGTAGTTGCTGGTGCCCAAGGCTCCACCAGAAGCAAACAGGTCACCAAACGCCGAGACGTCGTAAGAGAAACCCCCAGCGCTGAAATTTACCGGCCCCAAGGGCAGCGAGCCTTGATCGACCGCGTCGAAGTTTTCGGTATAGGCACCCGCGGAGACATGGCCGAGAAACGATGCCGAGGAGGTGTGAACCGTGGTCGTCGCGAACGACGCCGCGGACATGGAAGCCAGCGCGGCGGCCACATAGAGACGGAATTTGGGCTGCATAGAGAAACCTTTGTGGGGGTTGATAGAGAAACACGGTTCGGAATCCTGATCGGACTTCGTAACCGGATGTTTCCATTATTCCTGCCGCTTGAGCACCCCGAGCCTGCGGGAAGGGTATGTCATGAGAGGGGAAATACGGCGGGGAAACTCTCTATGTGCCGCACAAGAAAAATGCGGTTTAATGGATTAAACGAAAGTCGAAACTGATGCGAGCTTTCGTTTCATAACGCGACAAACCAGCGCCACCCAAAGCGGGACGGACAAGCAACGCTGTAGGTCCCAAGAACGGCCATATCCCACGGCCAAAGTCAAAGCAGCAGCAATCAAAGCTAGCTATTTTTTCAAGGCTTTGTTGATGTTGTCTCGGTGCGTAAATTGGCAGTCATCAGCATGACGCCCCTGCCAATGGTCCGTTAGCGCTCTGTGCTTGTGGACTCGCCTCGCCGCAGCTTCAAGGTGAGCACATAGTCACCGGCCGCGATGGGCTTGCCCGACACCGGGTAGGGCGCCAAGCTCAACAGGCGCAATGCATAACCATAGGCATAGGCGGTTTGTGCCGGGCCTTCGGCGGCATTGAGTTCGCGCAACTCCTTTGGCCCAGTCCCTTGTTGCAGCCAGACCCGCACGGTCGCATCACCAGCCCACATGCACTGCTCGCCTTTTGGGCAGCGAGAGTCAGCGCTGACGCCCTCAAAGCCGATGCGCAGGCCAGCCCATTCCGTGGCCGTGCCAGCGCTGCCCTCCAAAGCGTCGGTAGCTTGGACGACTTCACCAGGCCTGAGGCTGAAACTCTGGCCCAGTTCGATCTGCGCTGGGCGGGCCGACTTGTCCATGCTGCAAGCACTCCCGGCCAATGACGCAAAGGCAAGCAAGGCGCTCAAAGTTACAGCGAGTTTCATTGCATAGCTCCTGCCAAACTGATCGAACCCCTCGGTCGGGGCCAAGCCCGAGGCCCGCTTGGAAGGCCCCGCTGTGTCCCTAGCAGTATCACACGCGCATTTTGGGTTGAGCGCAAGGTTGGTGCTTGCAGCCCGGGCGAGTCTGCGCGAGTATGGGGACATGAAGCCACACACATCGCTCAACCTTGCAACCCAGCTCTGCTGCGCACTGCCGCTGCACAGCCAATTTGGCGGGCGCTGCCGCGCTGGCCTACTGTTGACGCTTGCCATCATGGGCACTGCATGTGCCCTGCCTCCCGAACCCGCTGCCTCAAGATCAAACAGCGTCACGCTGCTGCGGCAAATTCAAACCGAGATCGGCGAAGCCAGCTGTGACGGGCCACAGCAATGCCACAGCAGCGCCGTGGGTGCCAAACCCTGCGGCGGGCCAGACAGCTATCTAGCCTGGTCGAGCAAAAGCACCGACGCCACAAAGCTGCAGTCACTGCTTGAGCAACACCGCGCAACGCGCCTGGCCGAGAACCTGCACAGCAGCACTTCATCCAACTGCGCCATCGTCACCGACCCTGGTGCTCACTGCATCGCCAAACCCAAAGGCCCAGGACTGATGTGCGTCTTGCACGATCGCCAGAACGGCGGTCAATCGGCGATTTGAGGGCAGCCGCCCCGACCCGAGCGACTCGGTAAAACAGAAAAATCGGGGGTTTCAAAGTCCCAGTTCAGCGTTAGACGCCGGACTGGGCACACGAGCCTCTTGCTCTGGCGCGGGATCCTTGGGGTGCTGCTTTGCTGGCGTTCCGCCGCAAAGACCCAATCTTTGGCCACACCAATTGCCGTGCCTTCGCTGCTATTTTGGCGCAGCAAGGGCTGCTCGGAGCGGCTGTGCACCGAACGAAGGTCTGGGGGTTGGCGGCAATGCCCGCATCGCAGAACCTGCGTCTCCTAGGCTTCAAGCTGAATCCGAACCTCCTGGCCTAGCAGTTTCAGCGCAACAACACAGAAGCCCTCCCGGAAACTGAGCCAACTTGTATCCTTGTGCATAGAGCGGTGCTCTCGAAAGGTTGATGATTGGTCGCACAACCATCTTCTCCGAGCTTCACCGCTCTACCTGTTTACGCCCCGACATTCCGTGAAGAACCAGAAATCAGGACGCCGACCCTTTCACCGTCTGTTCTGCTGACCTGCGGGGCTCCAGGAATTTTTGAACTTGGAAGACCGCGGATCGGTTAGACCGATTCCAGCATCGCCAGCATCACCCCGATCAGACCCGCCACCAGCAAAACCACAATGGGAATCAGACTGAGCAAAAAACCCAGGCCTCGGCTGTCCGGTTCCCGGATATAGCTGCGCGCATAAAGGGTGCGGCCCAACAAATAGACCGCCCCGATGGCGGCCATCCCATTGGGCGACCAGAACTGAGCAGCCAGCCACAAGGCCGGCAGATAGGCCACCAGCAGTTCCAGCGTGTTCATCTGCACCCGGTAGTAACGCTCGAACTGTTCATGACCGGTGATGGCCGGCGCCTTGATGCCATAGGCCGAACGGGCTCGGCCAACCAGGGCCGTGAGGCTCATGTATTGCGCAACAGCCAGCAGGCTGACAAAAATAACGGCGTTCATAGGCGGATTGAAGCAAAGGGTTGCCCGCATTCTGGGGCCAGTTGGCCCATTTCAAAACAAATGCCGAATGAAAAAATCGGCGATCAAGCGGTCAAGCGCGGGCAAGGATGCCCGCTCGAAACCAGGCGGATCATTCAGCAGTTCACCCAACAAGCCGCTCAAGTCAGGCGGCAGCGGCGACAGCAAAGCGCCATGCCCGGCTTGGGGCAGATCGGCCAGCCATTCACAAGAAAGGGATGGGCCGCCCCGACCTTTCTTGATCCCCTCGGGGGACGGACGACGTAGGTCGTCGGCCTGGGGGCGCTCAAATTCACTGCCGCAAGCCTCGAGCACCGCGTCGCTATGCCATTGCGGATGCAACCAGCGGTCTTGCCGCGCTGTCACCAAGGCCAACGGAATGAGCGGCCGCGCAAAGCTGCTCATGTCAAAGTCAGCGGCCGCCGGCACCGCCGCGACCACGGCCGCAATGCGCGGGTCGCTATAGGCCTGCGGCTGGGCGTCGGCAAACTTGACAGCAATCACTTGGCGCGCCAGCCACTGCTTGAGGCCATCCAGCCAACCCCCATTCAGCTGGGTCGTCAAGCCAACGCAGGCCTGAAAATCCGCTTCCAGATGAGCCTCGCAATGGGCTCTGAAGCCCGCCGGCGACCAGCGCCCGCCGGCCAGACTCAGCACGGTATGGCCTCCGGCCGACATGCCGTAAGCGCCGACCTTGTCCAGCTTCAGCCAGGGCGCAAAGCGTGCATCAGCCGCCACCGCATCAATCGCCCGCGACATCTCGGCCGGCCTCAACTTCCAGGAATCCGGGCCGGGCCGACTCGGGTCTTTGTAGTTGTCGGCCCGGTGCTCGGGCATGGCGACGACAAAGCCGGCCTCGACCAGCGCCCGCGCCAGATCGGAATGCACGATGGGCGAACCACCCGAACCATGCGAGAGCAGCACCAGCCGCCCATTGCCCTGCAGAGGCGCCGCACCGGCCGCAACGCGCATGCTCATTCGGCCAAAGGCCAGCGTCTGCTCGAGCGCGAGCGTCGGATAAAAGAGCGTGACCGGCCCGACCAACTCCGCAGCCACAGGCCCGGCAGGGACTGCGATCTCGGTCATACCCATATTGGCCAAGGCCGGAAGCTGGATCAAGCCCAGCCCCAAGCTCACCCACAAGCATTTCAGTTTGACCACATCAAGCAGCTTCATCCCCACTCCCCACATTGCCATATCCAAGGCGCCCGCCTTCGGACTTATGGCCCGCAGCATGCGCAGAGTGGGCGCGCCCGTCTGGCCGAAAGCCGCGATTGCAGCTTTCGCACAGGCCGATTTCAGGAATCGGCCAGCGCTTGTTGGCGGTACTCGCTGGGCGTCAGGCCGGTGGCGACCTTGAAGGCGCGGTTGAAGGGGCCGATGGATTGAAAGCCCGCCTCCAAAGCGATGGTCAGCACCGGGGTCGAACGCCGCGCCGGCGCCGCCAAAGCCGCACGGGCCTCATCCAAGCGGTAGCTGTTGACGAAACTGCTGAAGTTGCGCTGACCCAAGCCTTGATTGATCAGACGGCGCAGCCGGTACTCGGGCAATTGCATGCGCTCGGCCAAGCGGGCAAGGGTCAGGTCTTCACTGCGATAGAAACGCTCCTCCAGCATCAGCCGCTGCAAACGCGCGAGCAAGTCCTGCTCGGCCTGATCGGGACCCTCCTTCACGGCGGGCGCCTTTTTGACATCGGCCAAGGGCGACGCGAGCGAAGCTTCGCCCGAATTCGCCTGCACCGCCTGCGCCGCCAGCAAGCCCGTCACCGGCAAGCGCAACAAGCCCCATGCGAGCACGAGCACGATCAGCAGCAATCCGGCCATGTCCAGGCTGGCCGACAGACCCGAAAGCCTGCCCTGCGGCGCCTGCAGACGCACCGCCACCATCGCCGCCATATACAGGCCACCGGCGATCACAACGAAGGCCCGCAGGCGCCGCCGCCGCTCGACCAAATCGCCCTGCCAATGGCGCAGCGCCGTCAGCCCAATCAAAACGCCGAACAAGAGCGGCAGGAGTCGCTGCAGCATCACGGCAGCGGCGGCCAGCGGCCAATGCTGGGTTTGGCCGGCCAACCAGGCGCAGTTTAGAAAGCTCAGGCCCGCCACCGCCAACCAAAGCAAGCCATGCCTGGGGCGCAAGACAAACTCGTCATCAAACAATGCGCGGCAAAACATCCAGAACAGCGGCGCATTGCCAACCGACACCGCAACCCAGGGCGCCTGCCCCAAGCCGGACACCCCGACTTCAAACAGCGGCGAAGAGCTGATGGCCTGCACGATCAGACCCAAGGCCAGCAAAGCGCCTAAAACCGCCGCTGCGCTGCGGCGGGCGGCCGATTCACGCAGCAGATTGGCGCCCAGCAAGCCCAAGCAAATCACCAAGCCGCCGCGCAAAGCTCCGTCAATCGTTGCAGTTACGAGCTCAGCGGACGGCGCGGGTTGGATGGGCATGGCGCGATGATAAAACGCCGCCCGGCGCTCGCCGCTCAGTCACCAAACACAATCTTCTTGCGCTCGCCGACCCAGCCCTCGAGCTGCGGCCCGTACACCTCTTCGACCCGGTTGCGCTTGATCTTGAAGGTCGGGGTGATGAAGCCGTTGTCGACCGTCCATGGTGTCTTAATGACGACCAGGCAGTCGAGCTGCTCATGCGGGTCGAGCCCGGCGTTGATCTCGTCCAGATGGGCGCTCAGCTGGGTGCTGAGTGCGTCACGCTCGGCTGCGGTGCCGCTATGCCCGGCTGCACCGGGCGACAGCATCACCACACCGACCGGTTGCCCCATGCTGGCACCCGTCACCACGCAGGCTTCGACAGAAGGATGCTGACCCAAGCGATCCTCAATCGGCGCCGGCGCCACATATTTGCCCTTGCTGGTTTTGAACAAGTCCTTGACCCGGCCGGTGATGCGCAACAAGCCCTGGGCATCGATTTGCCCCTTGTCGCCGGTGCGCAGCCAGCCGTCTGGAGTGATCACCTCGGCGGTCAGCTCCGGCTGCTTGTAATAACCCAACATCAAAGCGGGGCTGCGCATCAGCAGCTCGCCATTGGCCGGGTCGACGCGCGTCTCTATGCCCTCATAAGCCGGGCCGACGGTGCCGATTTGATCGGCACCCGGCAGGGTGATGTGCGAGACGGCCAGGTTCTCGGTCATGCCGTAGCCTTCGCAGATGTTCAAGCCGAGCTTGCGGTACCACTGCAGCAAGGCGACCGGCATGGGCGCGGCGCCGCCGGCGGCGATCCGGCATTGGTCCAGACCCAGCGCCTTCATGATCTTGCGGCGCACCAAGCCGCCGATGATGGGCAAGGAGAGCAGGAAATCGAGCTTCTTCTGCGGCATTTTGGCCTGCACACCCTGCTGGAACTTCACCCACAGGCGCGGCACCGAGAAGAAGATGGTCGGGCGGGCGCGCTGCAGGTCGGCGGCAAAGGTGTCCAGGCTGTCGGCAAAGTAGACGGCAAAGCCGGTGCGCAACCAACCATGCTCCACCAAGACGCGCTCCACCACATGGGCGAGCGGCAGGTAAGAGAGCATGCGGTCATCGGCGCTCATCGGAATGCGCTTGAGCGCGGCACTGAGCGCCCAGGCGAAGGATCCAAAGGAATGCATCACGCCCTTTGGCGCGCCGGTGGTGCCCGAGGTGTAGATCAGCGTGGCCAAGTCGTCGGCCTGGCGCATGGGCTCGCCCGCCAGCGGCTCATTGCGCGCGCAGATCGCGTCCCAGCTTTCGTAAGACTTCTTCGCATCGTCGGGCGAGAGCGGATAGCTGATGCAAGGGAGCCCGTCGGGGACGCCGGGCTTCATGCCGGCCCAGCCATCGAGTTTGCCGATAAAACAGGCCTTGGCCTCGCTGTGCGTCAAGATCTGCCGAATGGTCTCGGGCGCCAAGGTAGGGTAGAGCGGCACCGAGACATAACCGGCCATCCAGATGGCCAGATCGCTCATCAACCACCAGGCGCAGTTTTTGGACAGGATCGCCACCTTGGCGCCGGGCCCCCAACCCTGTGCCTCGCCCTGCGCCTTCAGGTGCGTGGCCATGCGCCGCACTTGGTCGCCAACTTGGCTCCAGGTCAGCTCCTGCACCGCCCCACCACCCATAGGCTGAGTCAAGGCAACACGGGGGCCCAGGCTGCGCTCCCAATGGTAGAAACGCTGCAGGGCCAGGCTGTCGGCGGGAATGGTCGGCATGATTTTCTGTCTCCGTTGAATTTATGACATTCAGGGTTTGAGACTAGCCAAGGTCACGCAAGCAGCCTAGCGGGTTTATGCGGGGATGTGGCGCTTCAGAGTCACGGCTCTAGTTCCAGTTCCATGGCTCGCAAGACTCACTCGGCTTCGGCCGCTTGCAGCGCTTTCAGGGCTTCGGCCACCTGTTGATGGGCTACGCCGGCGGCCAGATGCACAGGCGCGCCCGTCAGCGCGGCCGCGCCTTCGCGCTTCAGCCGCGCCACCCATTGACCGGCATCGCGCCCGCCGGCGAAGCCCGCGCTTTGCAGCAAGGGGCTGCCGTCGGCCGCATTGAGCTTGAAATAGAACTGCCCATCGCTTTCGCGGAACTGCTTGAACACGGGCAATGCCACTTTGAGGCTCTTGACCGGCGCGGCCACCACGGCCGGCGCCGAGAAATTACGCAAACCAACCGCTTGGCGCAGCTCGGCCAACAGAGGTGCTGCAATCGCGCGCGCTTTGGCCGCGCCCTCTTGCAGCGTCGCCTCGATCAACTCGGGTTGCGCCATCAAGGCCTCATAGCGGCTGCGCAGCGGTGCGATCTCGGCATCAATCAGTTCGAACAATTGCTGCTTGGCCTCGCCCCAGGCCAGGCCGGCGCGCAGCTCGGCGCGGAACTGCTCGCGCTGCGCTGGCGTCGCGAAGGCATCGTAAATCGTCACCAGGGTCTGACCTTCCGGATCTTTGGCTTCGCCGGGCAGCTTGGAGTCGGTGACGATGTGGGCGATGGCATCTTTCAGGCCCTTGGCGCCGCCTTCGAACAGCGGAATGCTGTTGTCATAGCTCTTGCTCATCTTGCGGCCGTCCAGCCCCGGCAGCAGGGCCACGTCCTCTTCGACATTGGCTTCGGGCAAGACAAAGAACTCCTTACCTTGGCCAAACAGATGATTGAAGCGCTGCGCCACGTCACGCGCCATCTCGATGTGCTGAACCTGATCGCGGCCAACCGGCACGCGGTGCGCGTTGAACATCAAAATATCGGCCGCCATCAGGATGGGATAGCTGTACAAGCCCATGGTGATGCCGGCATCCGGGTCCTCGCCGGCGGCCACATTGGCGTCCACCGCGCCTTTGTAAGCATGGGCGCGATTCATCTGACCCTTGGACGTGACGCAGGTCAGCAGCCAGGTCAACTCGGGGATCTCGGGGATGTCGCTCTGGCGATAGAAGGTCACGCGCGAAGTGTCCAGTCCGGCGGCCAGCCAGACGGCGGCAATTTCCAGGCGCGAGCGGTTGATGCGCTCGGGGTCATCGCATTTGATCAGCGCGTGATAGTCGGCCATGAAGAAAAAACTCTCCACACCGGCCTCCTGGCTGGCGGCGATCGCGGGGCGCACTGCGCCGACATAGTTGCCCAAATGCAGGGTGCCGGTGGTGGTGATGCCGGTCAGTACGCGTTGAAGGGCGGGAGAATTTGTGCTTTGAGTCATGGTCGGATCAACTGGCAAATCAATGAGCAGCCCGGCCTGCGGGTGACGCAGCGCGAGGGCGAAACAGGTCAGACATTGTCACAGCATGACGTTGCGCCGCTCACCCACGCAATTATTGGCGTGCCAAGCCTGCCATGAACGGCTAGCATCAAGCCTCATCAGCAATTGAGCGAAGGCCGGACAAACCGCTAGCCGCCATGACCTTGCTACTCCTGATCAGCGCCGGCCTCAACGTGATGTTCGGCATCGGCCTGCTGCTGCTTTGGCAGCAAGATCGGCGCTTCGCCTATGTGCGCTGGTGGGGCTTCAGCTGGATGCTTTTAGGCTGCGGCCTTAGCTTGGGCCCGGTCTTGCATGGCGTCATTGCAGCCGGCCCGGCCCAGGATATTCAGTCCCTGCTCGCCTCGATGGCTTTGATGGCCTCGCAACTGCTCCAGGTCGCGGGCGCCTTCGACTACCGGGGCCGAACGCTGCGCTGGGGTCGGGCGCTGCCGGTGTTCGCAACGACCATGCTGGTTTTGGCCGTCCTGGGCTCGCGTGACTTTCGCAGTGCACTGCTCTTCGGCGCCACCGTGATGGCCTTGGGTTGCCTGACCAGTGCTTTTTTGCTGTGGCGGCGCGGTCGACGCTCCGAGCGCTGGGTGAGCCTGGGCTTTTTGGCATTGGCGCTGGTTCATTTCAGCGCGCCTTGGCTAGAGCCGCAAGCCAGGTCCATGATCACCTATGTCAGCGGCCTGCTGGTGCAAACCACGCTCTCCCTCGGCCTGATCTTGCTCTCCGTCGCCCGTGCGCACGCCGAAACCCGGCGCCAAACCGAGCGCTTCAGCAAGCTCGCCGAGCATTCGCTGCAAGGCCTGGTGGTGCTGCAGAACCACCAGGTGGTCTACGCCAACCCGGCCGCGAGAGATATTTTTGGCTTTGCCCCCGGCAGCAGCGAGCAGCCCGAAGACTTGGTCAACGCCTTGGTGCCGCAGGAACTGCGTAACGCCGCACGGGAGCGGCATCAGCGTGCCCTGAGCAACCCCGAAGCGCGCATCGAGTGGGAGGCGACCCGCCTCGATATGCAAGGCCGCCCTTTGCTCATCCGTGGGCTTTCAAGCCATTTGGAGTGGGACGGTGCACCCGCCGAATTGATGGTCATGGTGGACGACAGCTCACGCCAACGCGCTGTGGATGCCTTGCGCCGCCAGGCCTTGCACGATGAATTGACCGATCTGCCGAATCGAAATTTCGCGCTCGAACGCCTGCGCGAAATGACCTATCTGGGCGCACCGCCGTTCGCGCTGATCTCGGCCGATCTGGACCGTTTTCAGCTGGTCAATGAGAGCCTGGGTCACGCGGTGGGCGATGCCTTGCTGAAAGCAGTCGCGCGGCGCCTGTGCAACCGTCTGCCGCCGCAGGCACAGCTGACCCGGCTCGGCGAGGATCAGTTTCTGGTCTTGCTTGAAGGCGAGGCCGACAGCGCCAGCGTGCAGGTGCTGGCCGATCAAATGCTCGCCTTGCTGGACACACCCTTTGCCGTCGAAGGGGCCGAGCTGTTTGTGCATATGTCGCTGGGCGCGGCGCTGTTCCCGCAAGACGGCGGCGATGGTGCCAGCTTGTTGCGCGCGGCCGACTCGGCCATGCACCGGGCCAAAGGCAGTGCCGGCGCGTCCTTTATGTTCTTTGACATCGCGATGAACGGCGCCTCGCGTGCCCGACTTGATGCCGAGCAGTCCTTGGGCAAAGCGATCACCGAGCGCGAGTTCTTGCTCGAGTACCAACCCAAGTTCCGCGCCGGCAGCCGCCAGCTCTGCGGCTTCGAAGCGCTGGTGCGCTGGGAGCGGCCGGGCAAGGGCCGGGTCAGCCCGGCCGATTTTGTGCCGGCGGCCGAGCGCACCGGTCAGATCAAGGCGCTGGGCGAGCTGATCCTGGACATCGCCACCGCCCAGCTGCGCGCATGGCTGGACGCCGAGGGTCAGGTCTTGCCGGTGGCAGTCAATGTGTCACCGCTTCAGTTCGGCGACGCCGGCTTCGCCAGCCGGCTGCTCGCATTGCTCGACGAGCGCCACCTGCCGCATGACGCGCTGGAGGTGGAAATCACCGAGACCGCCGCAATCGGCCATGTGGACCGCGTGCTGCCGCAGCTGCACCGGCTGCGCGAGGCCGGCGTGCTGTGCTCGCTGGACGACTTCGGCACCGGTCAATCGTCGCTGACGATGCTGCGCAATTTGCCGATCAGCACAATGAAGCTGGACCGCAGCATGATTGACCCGCTGCCCGAGGCCCAAGCCAGCGCCGTGGTCAGGGCGACCTGCGTGCTCGGCCACTCCTTACAGCTGGAGATCGTCGCCGAGGGCGTCGAGACCGAGGTGCAGGCGCAGGCCGCCGAGGCGCTGGGTTGCACGCAGTTGCAGGGTTATCACCTCGGCCGACCCTTGTCTGCAGCAGCTGCAGGAGTCTTGCTGGCCGCCGCCCTCGGTGTTCAGCTGCGCACCGACTCGATGCCCACCCAGCCGCCCTCGGTATAGCGCTCTCCGGCCACCGCACCGGCCGCGAACAAGGCATCCAAGGCGTCCACTTGCACGGCGTTCAAGTCGATTTGTCCGGCCGACCAGTTGCTGCCCAGATGGGTCTGCCGACGCGTACCCGGAATCACCAACACATGCGGATGCTTGTTCAATATCCAGGCCAAGGCCAATTGCGAGGGCGGCATTCCCCAAGCAGCGGCCAGCTCAGCAAGACGCGCCACCAAAGCCCGGTTGTGCGCACCGGCTGCGCCGTTAAAGCGCGGCAGCATGCGGCGAAAATCATCCGGGGCCAGGTCTTGCGTAGCCGGCATCGTCGCGCTCAGCAGCGCCCGACCGAGCGGGCTGTAGGCCACAAAAGCCACGCCCAGCGCGGCGCATGTCGGCAGCATCTCTTGCTCGGCTGCTCGCTCCCAGAGCGAATACTCGCTCTGCAAGGCCGCCACCGGATGCACCGCATGGGCACGCCGCAAAGTCTGGGCACTGACCTCGGACAGGCCGATCGCCGCAATCTTGCCCTCGGCCTTCAACGCCACCAAGCTGTCCATCACCGCCTCGATAGGCCTGACCGGGTCGCGCCGGTGGACGTAGTAAAGGCCAAGCTGTTCCACCCCGAGCCGCTTGAGCGAGTCCTCGCAGGCGGCGCGGATATAGGCGGGCGAGTTATCGATATGGCGCTCGTAAGTGCCGGGCGGGCGGTTAATGCCGAACTTGGTCGCAATCAGCAACTCGGCACGCTGCGCGGGCTTGAGCTCGGCCACAAAACGCCCCAGCAATTGCTCGTTATGACCAGCGCCATAGGTGTCAGCGGTGTCGAGATGGCGCACCCCGAGCTCAAAGGCAGCATGCAAGGTAGCCAGCGACTCGCCGTCATCATGCGCGCCGTAAAACTCGCTCATGCCCATCAGGCCCAGGCCTATGGCGGGAACATCCTGGCCAGCAAGACGGCGGATGGACTGCGTCATGGCAACACTCTCGCCGTCCCGGAGACCCGGATGGAACTGCCAACCGCCGCGGGTATCTCGGCGCGCAACAAGGAGCGCAAGCCCATGTCTTCGCCTTGCACGAGGTCGATCACGCCGCCATGCGGCCAGCCCAAGTCGCGCAAATAGCCAGCCAGCGCAGCGGTAGCCGCGCCGGTGGCCGGGTCCTCCAGCACACCGCCGCAGGCGAAGGCATTGCGGGTGTGAAAGAGCTGCGGCGTTTCAATATAGGCCAGCAAGATAGTGGTCAAGCCGGCAGCAAGCATCAGCTTTCGGCCCTCGGCCAAGTCATAGTTCATGGCGGCCAGCGTTGCGCGCGACTTCAAGGCCAGGACCAGGTGGTCGGCGCCCGCATGGGCCAGCCCCGGCGGCAAACGGGGGTCGAGATCGTCCATCTGCAGGCCGAAGAGCGCCAGCGCCGCCGTCAGCAAGGCCGGCTCGGCAGGCGCACTGCGCGTTGGTGGTGACTGCAGCGCGGCAGCAAACAGCGCGCCGGCGCGCCGCCCTTCCACGCTGATCTTGGCATTGTTCAGGATCAGTTCGAACTTGCCTTCACCTTGCTGCTGCGCCAGCGCAGCACCCAAAGCGATGGTGGCATGGCCGCAAAACGGCACTTCGTTTTCGGGCGAGAAGTAGCGCACACGCCAGGCCTCGCCCTGAGGCTGAGCAAACACCGTCTCAGAAAATCCCAGGTCGGCAGCAATGCGCTGCATCTCGGCGTCAGCAGGCAGCTGCGGCGCGATGAGAACGCCAGCCGGGTTGCCGCCGGCTTGACCGTCGGAGAAGGCAGAAATCTTTAGAAGAACATTTGGGTGCATATCAAGAGCCGCTTGGGATGGAATAGCTGCGTATCTTGCGCGCTCGCGAGCGGGCCCGCCAGCCTCGCCGGCATGCACGGCCCGTGCAGCCGCACTGAACAATGCAATGCCCCCGACAATATCGCCATCATGGCCGAGCCCGACTTCCAGCATCTTCGTATCTTCCTCGCCGTTGCCGAGGCTCGCAGCTTTCGCGCCGCTGCGCTGAATCTGGGGCTTAGCCCCTCGGCTGTCAGCCAAGCGATGCGGCGACTGGAGCAAGAGATCGGCGTCACGCTTTTGGCACGCAGCACCCGCAGTGTGGCGCTGACTGCGGCCGGCCAACAATTGCTGACGCAGGCCGAACCAGCACTGCGGAGCCTGAGGCAGTCCTATGCAGATCTGAGCCAGCTGGGCGGCGAGATCAAGGGCTGCTTGCGCTTGTCGGTGCCGCGCAGCGCGGCGCGGCTGGTGCTGGCGCCACTCGTGGCGCGCTTTTTAGCCGCGCATCCTGCGGTGGAGGTGGAACTGCACACACAGGACGTGATGGTCGACATCGTCGCCCTGGGCTTCGACGCTGGTGTGCGCTTTGCCGAGCGCCTGCCGCTGGACATGGTGGCGATTCCGCTGGGTGGTGCGCAGCGCTTCATCGTCGTCGGCGCGCCGGCCTTGCTGGCGCGTACGCTGGTGCCGGCTCATCCCCGCGACCTGCTGCAAGCGCCTTGCGTGCGCCAACGCTTCGCCAGTGGTGCGATGTTTCGCTGGGAGTTCGAATGTGGGGCCGAACAGCTAACTTTAGATGTCAGCGGCCCCTTGCTGGTGGACGACCAAAGCGTGGCCTTGGCGGCGGCGCTGGAGGGAGCAGGTTTTGCCTATGTCTACGAGTGCGCGGCACGCGAGCATCTGCTGGCCGGCCGCTTGATTCAGGTCTTGGTCGACTGGTGCCCAGCGGGTACCGGCTTTTCGCTCTACTACCCCGGCCGCAGCCAAGCCGGCCCAGCGCTGCGGGCCTTTATTGCAATGCTAAAGGCGCAAGCGACGGTCTGATTCCAATGGCATTCAAGGGCTCCAGTGTGACCATCACCGACATTCGATGCCCAAACCCTCGGCGCCCAAGTCCGCAACCTCCACTTGCGATGCCTACGAATGATGGCGTCATGCAATCAATCGGCAATGCCGTGACCGGCGTCACGGATCGCCGGCCACCCCCCTCGATTCGCGGGGATGTGGGCTAGCCAGTGGGTCGGAATAATTCATTCCATCGAATCGCAATCCAGCGACTCACCAAGAGACTCCAGGACCCACCCATGAAAAAGCTTCTCATCGCCGCACTGATCGCCGCACCTGCACTGGCCTTCGCGGATACGAACCTGATCAAAAACGGCAGCTTCGAAGCCAACGTACTGGCTACGGGCTCCTGGAATATCTATCAGAACCTGGACAACTGGACCGGTGCCCCCTACAGTGGTTCGCCGCGAAGCGGAATTGAACTGCGTAACCAAGTGGCAGGAAACACAATCTTCGGTTCACAGTACGTTGAACTCGATACCGATAAGAACAGCTGGATGACCCAGACGTTCGACACCACGGCCAACAAGACCTATGAGCTGAGTTTCTGGGTCGCTCAGCGTGATGGCCAAAAGGGTCTGGCCAGCAATGGTTTGAGCTGGAGCGTCAACGGCTTGAACTTCACTGAAGTGGCCAAGGACGAGAACAAGGAATGGCAGAAGGTCACCGGCAGCTTCGTCGCAACCGCAGGCACCACCACACTGACGTTCAAGGCCATCGGTAATAGTGACAGCTATGGCACATCCCTCGACCTGGTGTCAGTCACCGCCGCCGTGCCGGAACCAGAAACCTATGCCCTGATGCTAGCCGGTCTGGGTGCGATTGGCTTTGTGGCCCGTCGCCGCAGCAAGCAGCAGTAAGCAAAAGGCTTCGGCCTTCACAAGAGAACCGGCTGATGTGGCCGGTTTTTTCGCTTGTAGAGTGTGGCTGGCGGTTCTTGCATGTCGTCTTCGTGGTGCCAATTCCGTGCGACTGCTTCGGGCACTGAGAGGTCTTTACACAAGGTTTTACCCTCGCGTCGACCATCAAGTTTTCAGCGCTCCTTCAGCACTCTCAGCGATTCGCCATCGCCTCGCCCAGTTGCACCGCGCTACCGGGCTGCCCCAGGTCCTCGCCGACCCATGCAGGGTTAAAGCTCCACGGCCCCTTGGGGAACAGCATCACAACGGTGGAGCCCAGCAAGAAGCGCCCCATCTCCTCGCCCTTCTTGAGCTGGATCTGCTGATCCTGGTAATTCCACTCGACCACCTTGCCCGGCCGCGAAGGGTTGACCACGCCGTGCCAACTGGTGGCCATGCTGCCAACGATGGTGGCCCCCACCAAGACCAGCACCCAGGGCCCGTGGATGCCCTCGAACACGCAGACCACACGCTCGTTGCGCGCGAACAGCCCCGGCACACCGCGCGCCGTCACCGGGTTGACCGAGAACAAATCACCCGGCACATAGATCATGCGCAAGAGCCGGCCGGCCGCCGGCATATGGATGCGGTGATAGTCGCGCGGGCTCAGATAGATGTTGGCGAAGATGCCATCGTCGAACTGCGCGGCCAAGGCCGCATCACCACCGACCAGGGCCGTGCTCGTGAATTCATGGCCCTTGGCCTGAAAAATCTGCTGGCCTTTGATGGCACCGACTTGGCTGATACGTCCGTCCACCGGGCACAGCAGCGTCGCATCGGCCAGCGGCCTAACACCCGGCTTGAGCGCGCGGGTGAAGAACTCGTTGAAGCTGGGGTAGGCGGCGATATCCGGCTCGGCCGCTTCGGCCATATTGACTTGGTAGCGCGCCACAAAGCGGCGAATGATGCCGGTCGTGATCGCCCCCATGCGCGCCGAGGCGACAAGGCCGGCAAAACGAGTCATCGCCTGTTTGGGCATCAGGTATTGCAGCAGCACGGCGGAGCGATCGGACACGGATTTATCCCCTTGAAACCAAGGCTGCGGATTGTAACGAGGGGGCAGCGCCGCCTTGATTCTGCTGTTGTCGCGCAGTCCGGCAGTCGCCTAAGCGAGCGAGCAAGCTTGGCTGGCCAATGTTCGCCATCGCACAGACCGAGAACCAAAGTCAATAGATGCTTGCGCCACGCTCATCCGCCGCTGACCTCAAGACTGGACCAAGGCTATTTATGAACAGCAAGCACCATGGATTTATCCCTTTTCTCTTCACCACCGCCTTCACCGTCTCAACGATGCTGGTGGGCGGCTGCAGCAAGCCGGCCGAAGTAGCGCCAACAGCGCCGCCTACGCCAGCTGCTGTTGCACAAGCAGCTTCAGCGGCGCCGGGCAATGTGGCGGATGCCGATGTGAGCGAGCATGTCGCGACAGTGCTGAATCAGAGCGACTCGCTCAAGACTTTTGACATCAAGGTTGTCACCCTCAAAGGCGATGTGCGTCTGATCGGGATACTCGACACCCAAGCCCAGATTGACACGGCACTCAAGCTCGCGCGCGAAGCGGAAGGTACCCACACCATTCACAACGAGCTCACGCTCAAGCAATAGCGTGCCCGCTAGGCCGGCTGCAGGCTGCGCGAGCGCAACTCCCGCAGCAGCGGCAGCAAGTCATCCGCCGGGCGCGCCGCCAGCTTGCGGTACTCGCGCCCGCCGTCGCTGCGCGCCAGCAACTTCATATTGACCAACTCGCGCCGCAAGGTGCAATGGTCGCCAAAGCCATGCTGCGCTTTCAGCACCTCATTGACTTCCGCCTCGGTGTAAACACGCCGGCTGTCAAAGTGCAACCACAAGCCCCAGATGGCATAACGCTGAACCTGATGGCGGCTGGGCCAACGCATCAAGCGGCCCTGTGCGTCGAATTGGCGCAGGGCTCGGTCAGCCAATTCGCTCAATTCCGGATGACGCGGCCCGCGCGCCGGCGGGGCGTTATGCATCGTGAGCTTGCTGGGCAGCGCGCTTGCTGCCGCTGTTGACACAACACCGGCCCGCAAGGCCTGCAGATTGCGATGCCCGGCCGCGCGGGCCAGCATATTCAACAAGCTCAAATGACTGGGTGGCTCACGCGGATCCTCGCTTTGCGAGAGATGCTCGGCGAGTTGCTGGCGCAAGGACTTGGCGAAGGCCGAGATATCGTCGGCGTGCAGGGCAATAGATTCACGAGGCATGATTGAGAGATCTCCACATCACGCGTGTTGCTCATAGCCGCCACAGGAGGCGGTGCTGGTGCTTGCCGGCTTCCAGCTGGGCACACGCGAAACGGGGCTCAGCCTGGTGAAAACGAAATTCTCTTGCCTGGCAGGTTTAGCTCATGGTCAAACGCTTCAACGGTCTGCCATGCGGCAAGGCCTGGGTGTTCTGCCGACCCTCGCAGCAGTATAGATGATGGGTGCAGCGGGTACGATCGACACTTCGGCCAAACAAGCCCGCCCCCGCATTCACACATTTCAGCCAGCCACGAGCGGCCACCGCCATGGAAATCTATCTCGACGCCAATGCCACCACGCCGGTGCTGCCGCAGGCCAAGGCCGCGGCCATCCAGGCGATGGTGGAGGACTACGGCAACCCCAGCAGCGTGCACAGCACCGGCCTGAAGGCCAAGGCGCTGATCGACGGCGTTAGGGCGCGCGCCCAGCGCCTGCTCGACACCGGCGACGGTGCTTCGCTGCTCTTCACCAGCGGCGCCACCGAGGGGATTCAAACCGCCGTCTTGTCGGCGCTGAACTCCTTGCGCGGCAATTTGAAGATTGACTTGCTGCTCTATGGCGCGACCGAGCACAAGGCAGTGCCTGAGGCGCTCAAGCATTGGAATGAGGTGCTGGGGCTGAGGCTGCAGATCCTGGCGATCCCGGTTGACACCCAAGGCCGGCATGACCTCGCCTTTTTGCGTCAACACAGCGCCCGCGCGGGCCTGGTATGCACCATGGCCGCCAATAACGAGACCGGCGTCATCAGCGATCTGGACGGCATCGAGGCGGCGCTGGCCGGCAGCCCGGCGCTGTGGCTGGTGGACGGCGTGCAGGCGCTGGGCAAGCTGCCGCTGCGCTTGCAGGCCCGCCGCATCGACTACGCCCCGTTTTCTGGTCACAAGCTCTATGCGCCCAAAGGCATAGGCCTGCTTTATGTGCGAGCAGGTGCACCGTTCACGCCGCTGATGGCGGGCGGCGGGCAAGAGGGCTCGCTGCGTTCAGGCACCGAGAATATGTCAGGCATCGCTGCCTTGGGCGCCGTGTTGGCGGCGCTGGACGATGGCCAGACGCTGCGAGACGCGGCCACCATGCAGGGCTTTCGAGCGCGCTTGGGCGAAGCCCTGGTCGAAGCCTTCCCCGGACTGGTCTTCAATGCACCGCTGGACCTGAGCTTGCCGACGACCTTGAACTTTGCCGTGCCGGGTTTGAGCTCGCGCTTGTTGCAAGACCTGTTCGACGCCGCCGATGTGCGCGTCAGCGGTGGCTCTGCCTGCAGCGCTGCCAAGGCAGCACCGAGCTTTGTCTTGCAGGCCATGGGTTTGCCGGACTGGCAGGCGGCCGGCGCGGTGCGGCTGTCGATAGGCCCGGCCGTGGACGAGGCCTTTATCGATGAAGCCTGCGCGCGTATCCGCGCCTGCGGCGAGTCGCTGCGCCGGCATTGTTTGAGTCCCGCCAACAATTTCCCGACCATCGGCGACGGCATCACCCGCTTCATGCAAGACGGCGCTTGCTGCTATCTGCTGGCCGACTCGGTCAGCAAATCCTGTGTCTTGATCGACGCCCGCCCTGAGCAAGTCTGCCGGCTGGCACAGGCGCTGACTTGCCAAGCTTACCCGTTGCTGGCGGTCTTGAGCACGACCGGCGAAGCCGAGCATGCCCAAGCTCGCGAGTTGCTGGCCGAGACTGTTCCCGAGCTGATGCCCAACAAGCCCGCTGACGCCCTGGGATGGCCTTTAGGCCAGGCGGCGATTACTCTCGGCGCGCAAGAGCTAACAAGAAAAATAGACGGTCAGGGTCAGGTTTTGCTGCTCGGAAAGGTGGCTTGCGCCACGCCAGTATTGGCGTTCATCGGCCTGAACGACGCTGAAAGCCTGAGCGCTTGGGTAGGCTCCGAGACCTTGCTGGCGCCGGCCCGCGACGAGGCGCAGCAACTGGCTCTTTTCCTGAAAAATGAACGGCAAGCAGAAGAAGAGGAAGCTGCGGTCCAGCAGGTGCAAGGCGCGCAGCTGAAGGCGTTCATGAGCTACCACCCCGACGCGCTGCTGATCGATGTGCGCGAGCCCTACGAGCAGTTCCTCAGCCACACGCCCGAACTGCCGACTGCGCAGATGGAGGCGCTGCCCCTGTCGCGGATGCTCAACGCGATGCAAGCCTGGTTGTCCGAGCAGCCGCAGCGCCCTTTGCTATTCTTCTGCCGCACCGGTAACCGCAGCCGCCAAGCCGCATTGGCATTGACACGCCTCGGCCACGCCCAAGCCTGGACGCTGGCCGGTGGCTTGGCACTCTTGCCTTCGGCGGCCCGCCCCATGCATCAACCCGACCCCGCTCTGTATGTCTGACCTCGACCCCACCCAAGCTCATATTCACTCGTCTTTCTACCGCTTTGTCGCTTTGGCCGAACCGGAAAGCGTGGCCGCGCGGCTGCGCGAACTGAGCCAACCGACGACCGGCATCGGCGGAAATATCCTGGTGGCGCCCGAAGGCATCAGCGCGGCGATCGCCGGCCCAGCCGGCGCACTCGCCGCCTTCGAGCAAGCCTTGCAGGACGACCCCTTGTTCGGCGGCGCCTTTGTCGGCATGGTGTTCAAGCACAGCGCTTGCACGACCAAGCCCTTCACGCTGATCAAGGTGCACACCAAGCCGGAGATCGTTGCCTTTGGCGTGCCCGGCGTTTCGGGCCTGCCAGACCCAGCCAAGCCCAACACCCATGTCTCACCGCAAGCATGGCGCGAGTTGATCAAGCAGCCCGACGTGCTGGTGCTGGACAACCGCAATAGCTTCGAGTTCAAGCTCGGGCATTTCGAGGGCGCGGTAGACCCCAAGGTGGCACATTTCCGCGACTTCCCCGCCTATGTGGCCGAGCATGCCGATGAGTGGAAGGCCAAGGGCCAACGCATCGCGATGTATTGCACGGGCGGCATACGCTGCGAGAAAACCAGCGCCTGGATGCAGGACCAGGGCCTGGATGTCTACCAACTCGACGGCGGCATCGTCAGCTATTTCGAGGCCTTGCCCGATGCTGCGGCCGACTGGAAGGGCGAGTGCTTTGTGTTCGACAAGCGCATCGCCATCGACACGCATCTGCAAGAGACGCCCACCACGGCCGAAGACGTTTATGCCGGCGAGCCGGACGAGGCCTGGCGTTTGGCCAGGGCACGCCGACTCGATCCGAGCGGCAGTTAAGTTACCAAATTTTGCAGCGCTTTGAATCCGGCTTGACCATCGCCTGACCGGGCTTACAGGCAAAGGCCTTTTCGAACTCCGGCATATTCACGGCCACACCGTTGATGCGGTAGCGGCCCGGTGAATGCGGGTTGGTCAAGGCCTGCACGCGCAGCGCCTCGGGGCGAGCGTTATTGCAGTCCCATTGCGCAAAGCCGACGAAGAAGCGCTGCTCCGGCGTCAAGCCGTCGATGGGCTGCAGGTTCTGCCCGGCCACATGTTGCTTCCACGCGGTCAGCGCCAGCACCAGGCCGCCAAGGTCGGCCAGGTCTTCACCCAGGGTCAGCTGGCTGTTGATCTTGATGTTGTCGACGATGGTGTAACCGGCATATTGCTGCGACACACAGGCGGCACGCTGCTCAAAGGCTTTGCCGTCTTTCTTCGTCCACCAGTCTTTCAAATTGCCTTTGGCGTCGAACTTGCGGCCTTCGTCATCAAAGCCATGCACCAGCTCGTGGCCAATGGTGCCGCCGGTGTTGCCGTAGTTGGGTGCGGCATCCATCTTGGGGTCGTAGAGCGGCGGCTGAAGCACGGCGGCGGGGAAGTTGATGTCGTTCATCTGCGCGTCGTAATAGGCGTTGACGGTTTGCGGCGTCATGCCCCATTCACCCCGGTCCAGAGGCTGGCCAATCTTGGCCAGTTGCCGCTTGAATTCGAAGCTATGGCCCCGCTGCACATTGGCAATAAAGTTGCCCCGCTCAAGCGCCATGGCGCTGTAATCGCGCCAGCGTTCCGGGTAGCCGACCTTGTTGACGATGCTGCCAAGCTTGGCCAGCGCCTGCGTCTTGGTGGCCTCGCTCATCCAAGGCAGGGACTTGATGGAATCGGCCATCGCGACTTCGATCTCGGCCGTCATCTGTTGCGCTTGCTGCTTCAGCTCGGGGCTGAAGCTGCGCTGCACAAACTCCTCGCCGAGCGCCTCGCCGAGTTGCGCGTCGACCAGTTCGACACAGCGCTTCCAGCGCGGCTTGATCTGCGGCGTGCCCTGCAAGGTCTGGCCGAAGAAATCAAAATTGGCCTGCACCATCTCGGGCGCCAGATAGGCGGCGTGGCTGCTCAGTGCGGCCCAGCGCAGATAGGTCTTCAGCTCGGCCAGGCTGAGCGCTTGCAAGCGTTTGTCCATGGCCTTGAAGAAGCCCGGCTCGGTGACGTTATAGCTGGCCAGCGACTCCGGCAGACCCAGGCCGGCACGGTAAGCCGACCAGTCGAAATGCGGCGTTAGCGCTTGCAGCGCCTTGGCGTCAACCTTGTTGTAAGTCTTGTAGGGGTCGCGGCGCTGCACCTGCGTCAGCGTGGCTTGGGCCAGCGCGGTCTCGGTCGCCACAACGCTGCGAGCGGCCTTGGCTGCGGCTTGGGGCGTGTCGCCGGCCAGCTCGAAGATGCGCGCCACATGGGCCTCGAACTTCTTCAGCATGGCGCGCGATTTGGCGTCCTTGTTGACGTAGAAATCGCGGTCCGGCAGGCTCAGGCCCGCAGCCATTGCGAAGGCGATCACCTGGGTCGCGTCACCGAAGTCTTGGCCCGAGCCGAAACGGAACAAAAAGCGCTCGTTATTGGTGGCCAGATGCAAAGCGGCCAGCAGCGCGGGCAACTGGCGCTTGTCGCTCAAGGCATCGATTTGCGCCAACAGCGGCTGCAGCGCTGCCAGGCCTTGGCTGCGGGCCGCGTCTTCGTTCATGCAGGCGGCGAAGTAGTCACCCATCTGCGCCTGCTTGGCGTTCAAAGCGGAGCGGTCCGGCGCGGTAGCCAGCTTGTCCAGAATGCCCCAGAGAAAGCGCTGATTCTCGTTCGCCATCTTGGCGTAAACCGACCAGCGCGACTGATCGGCGGGAATCGGGTTGTTCTTGATCCAGCCGCCGCAAGCGAATTGGTAAAAGTCCTCGCAAGGGTCGACGGAGGTGTCCATCGACGGCCGGTCCAGACTCGGCGTGTAGGGCAGCGCGCTGAGGGGCTGCTCGGTCGACTGCCCAGCCAATTGATCAACAGGGGCGACTTGTGCCAGCGCGGCGGCAGCGCTGAGCAGCATCACAGCCGGGGCCAGGGCCAGGCCTTGGCCAAGATTCAAAAGGGTCGCTGAGGGCTTGCGCATGGGATGTCTCTCTCTCGTGAAGAGTCGGCATTCTCGCCCATGGGCAGCTCGGCAAATCAAATCAAGCTGCCCCCATTTAAAAGGGCTTCAGCTGGGCAGTTTCTGCATCGCCAGCTTGAGTGCTTCGAAGCAGCGCGGGTCGATTGCACTGCCGACCGTCTTGGCCATCATCGCCAGCGTCTGGTCGATGGGTACTGCGCCGCGATAAGGGCGTTCGGCGGTGATGGCATCGAAGATGTCGGCGGTCGTGATGATGCGGGTTTCCATCGCGATATCGTCTGCCTTCAAGCCGCGCGGATAACCGCCGCCGTCCAGCCGCTCGTGATGCGCGCCGGCGACCTTGGCCAACTCAGTGAAGGCGCCGATGCGACCCAGGATCTGCTCGGTCAACAGCGCATGCTGCTGCACCGCCTGCCACTCAAGGGCATCCAGCTTGCCCGCCTTGTCGAGCACCGCATTGCTCACGCCAAGCTTGCCCACATCGTGCAGCAAGGCGCCGCGCTTGAGCCAACGCCGCCGCGCCGCGTCCAGCCCCATGGACTCGGCAATCAGGTCGGTGTAGAGCGCCACGCGGGAGCTATGGCCGCTGGTATAGGGGCTTTTGGAGTCGACCACCTGGCCAAAAGCAGCGGCGATCGCGTCGAGGTAGTCTTCATCCAGCGGGACCTCAAAACTGCCCGGCTCCAGCGCCATCACATCTCGCTCGATGCTGGGCGAATTCAGCGTCGCCCAAAACTGCGGCCGCAGCGCCAGCGACTCCAGCGCCGCCACATGAGTGGGATCAAACCATTGCCCGGAACGGCCACGCACCTCGGCCAGCGCAGCTTGCATGCCTTCAGCGGTATGAAACACATCGACCACCTGAGCCAGCAGCGCAATGCGCGCAAACACCGGGATGGCCTCGCCGCTCAAGCCAGCCGGCTTGCCCTGCCCGTTCCAATGCTCATCGAGGCTGTAGATGCCTTCCGCCACGGTCTCTGAAAAACGCAAAAGACGGGCAATTTCGGCGCCGCGCTGGCAGCGCGTCTGGATCAACTCCTGGGCGATCTCGCTGCCGTCGCGAAAGATATGCAAGACGCTGCGAAAGCGCTCGGCCAAGCCGGCTTTCAAGCCGGTGTGCTGCAAGACAAAGCGCACCACCTGGGGCAGGCTGTCACCTACGCGCTTGAAGTCGCGCTTGAACTGCAGGTCATCGGTCAGGTAGAGCTCGCAGATGCGCGCCGCATTGCTGCTGCAGCCCAGATCCTTCAGCAGCAAGCAGTAATAGAGCTCCCACAGCTGCGCGTCCGGCAGGCCAAGTTCGCGCCCGATGTGCATGCCAATCCAGCAGCAGCGCACGCAATGGCCTTCGGGCTGGCCTTCGGTGATGTCCAGCGCATGGCTGAGTGCGCCCATCAGCTCAGACAATTTCAAGCCAGCGCTCAGAGGTTTGGGATCTAGTTTCATGAAACGTCCAGGCGGGCAGAGCCAGAGGGAAAATACCCCGCTCCGCACGAGTATCTCCGCTACAAGGGCAAACCCGCAGTCAGCCTTGTCGGCCTAGGCCCTAAAGCAACCATCGGCCACAACTAATTCACGAAACCAGCGCCGCCTCACCAGGCATGGCGATCAGGGCTAACTCAAGCCAGCTCAGGCGCTGACAGCCAGCTCCGGCTCGGGCAAGCTGACCTGGTTGTCGGTGCTGAACTGATAGTCCTTGAAGACATGTTCGGCGCTGAGCAACTGGTAGCTGCCGTCGGGGTTGCGGTGGGTGGTGTCTTTCAGGCGCCAGGTCAGCTGGCCGCAGGTCCAGATGTCGAAGTTGCGCATATGCGTACACAAACAGGTCTTGTCTGCGACCGAGACGCGGCGCTCGCCCGGATGCGCGGCCACCTCGCGGTTGTAAGACGTGATGTAGGCGCATTTGCCATTGGCGTCGAGCAGATAACCATAGGCCTCGCAGTTAGGCCGAATGCCGTCGCCAATGCCGGGGCTGGCCTTGATCATGCGCATGGGGTAGCCGGTCGGCGAGATCTCGTTGACCTCGATGTCGGCCTCGCTGGCCTTGAAGTACTCCTGCTTGATGTCGTCCGGCAGGCCGCATTCGCGCGTGACGGTGAAGCGCGTCGCCACCTGCACGCCCGAGGCGCCCAGCTCCAGAAAGCGCACCGCATCGCTGCCGGTGAAAATGCCGCCGGCGGCGATCAGCGGGATGTCCAGCTTTTCGGTCAGCAGATATTGGTGAATCTCGGTGACGATTTTTTCCAGGTCGTACTCGGCCCAGTCCATGCCGAAGCCCAGGTGGCCGCCGGCCAGCGGGCCTTCGATCACCACGTAGTCGGGCAGGCGGTTAAGGCGGCTGTTCTTCTTCAGGAACAACTGCAGCGCACGCAGCGAGGACACGATGATGCCCAGCTTGGCTTCGCGAAAACGCGGGTGCTCGGCGATCAATGCGAAGGAGCCGAGGTGCAAACCCGCTGCCAGCGTGATGCCGTCGATACCGGCATCCAGCGCAGCATTCATGCGCACGCTGAGCGTTTCCTTGGGGCCGTTCATCGTCAACTTTTCCATGCAGTTGATGAAGATCAGGCCATTGCCCTGCTTGCGCGCCATGGTCGTTTCAACGTGCAGTTTTGTCGCCTCGGCCAGGTGCTCAAGATTGAACTTGACCTCGCTCTTGTCCTCGGAGGCCACGTTGTACTGGAACTGCGCTTGCTTGGCCTTGGTGTATTTGGTCTTGTAGCGGCGATCGGTCAGGGTGTTGACCATCGCGTCCGAGATATGGCCGACGCCGCCTAAGCGCGCAGCTTCCAGCGCCAGATCGGAGGAGGAAATATCAACTCCCATGCCGCCGATCACGATAGGCACCAACTCATGCCGCCCTAGGCGCAGTCGGAAATCATCCAGACGTTTCATTTTTCTATCTACTTTCGAAGTTTGGACTCGGCCACCAATGCCGAGGCTAGCAGCCCTGCCGCCAGATCAATTGCCGCGTGCGAGTGTGCCAAAAAATGACGCCCATTGTCTTGTCTTGTGACAAGACTTGAACACGCGCTTGTCTCTGGACGCAAGTATCGCCGCCAATGCGTCAGCGGGTGGCGTCGCCCGCATGGATGTCCCTAAAACCGAGTGGCCTGTCTTGCCCAACTTGTTGACATGATCAAGCGCCTCTTTGAATAGGGTCAGGTTCATTTGTTCTTTGACGCGGCGAGCCCAAAACCACCGCCGCCCGGTGTGCGGATCACAAACATATCGCCCGCCTGCATCTCGGCTTGGCCGATATGGGGCAGCGGCTCGACGCGGCCATCCGCCCGCTCGACCCAGTTGCCGCCGGGCTTGCCGGCGCTGCCACCGGCCATGCCGAAAGCCCCTTGGTTGCGGCCGTTGCTCAGAATTGATGCCGTCATAGGCTCCAGAAAACGCAGGCACCGCTCGCCGCCATTGCCGCCCTGCCATTGCCCTTGACCACCGGTTTCAGGAGCGATCTCGTAGGACTCAAGCCGCACCGGGAAGCGGAACTCCAAGACCTCGGGGTCGGTCATGCGCGAGTTGGTCATATGGGTTTGCACGACGCTGGTGCCATCAAATCCAGGCCCGGCACCGGAGCCGCCGGAGATGGTTTCGTAATACTGATGGCTGGCATTGCCAAAAGTGAAATTGTTCATCGTGCATTGACTGGCGGCCATCACGCCCAAAGCACCGTAGAGCGCATTGGTGACGCAGCTCGACGTCTCCACATTGCCGGCCACCACGGCCGCGGGATAGCGCGGATTGAGCATGCAGCCCTCGGGCGCGATCACCTGCAGCGGCTTCAGGCAACCCGCATTGAGCGGGATCGCGTCGTCGACCAGGGTGCGAAACACATACAGAACAGCCGCCATCGTGATGGAGCGCGGTGCGTTGAAGTTATTGCTTAGCTGAGCGCTGCTGCCGCTGAAATCGATCACGGCGCTGCGCTCGGCCGCGTTGACGCGCACAGCCACCTGGATCTGTGCGCCGTTGTCCAGCGGCAAGGTGAAGGCGCCGTCTTTCAAGCGCGTGATGACGCGGCGCACCGACTCCTCGGCGTTGTCTTGCACATGCTGCATATAGGCGGCGACGGTTGCGCCGCCATACTGCGCCACCATCGCCCGCAACTCTTGTGCGCCCTTTTCATTCGCCGCGATCTGGGCGCGCAGATCGGCCAGGTTCTGGGTCGGGTTGCGCGAGGGGTAAGGGCCGCTGTTCAGCAGTGCCAACATTTCCGCTTCGCGCAGCTGGCCGCCCTGGACCAGCAAAAAGTTGTCGATCAACACGCCCTCTTGCTCGATCGAACTGGAGAAGGGCGGCATCGAGCCCGGCGTGATGCCGCCGATATCGGCATGGTGGCCGCGGGACGCGACAAAGAAGCTGGGCTTGCTGGCGATCAAATCATCCAAAAATACGGGGGTCACGACCGTGATGTCCGGTAAGTGAGTCCCGCCGTGATAGGGGTCGTTGAGCACATAGACATCGCCCGGTGCCATCTGTGGGTTGCGTGCGATCACCGTGTGAATCGACTCGCTCATCGAGCCCAGATGCACGGGGATATGCGGCGCATTGGCGATCAAATCACCGGCGGCGCTGAACAGCGCGCAAGAGAAGTCCAACCGCTCCTTGATATTGACCGAGTGCGCCGTGTTCTGCAGGCGCAGGCCCATCTGCTCGGCGATGTTCATAAAGAGATTGTTGAAGATCTCCAACATCACCGGATCGGCCTGCGTGCCGATGGCGAAGGCCTGCGCACGCGGCAGCACACGGCAAATTTCAAGCCGGCCATCGGCCATCAGGCGCGCCTGCCAGCCGGGGTCGATGACGGTGGTGGCATTGCGTTCGGCCAGAATGGCCGGGCCATCCAGCTGCGCGCCGGCTTGCAAACGCTCGCGCACAAACAGCGGCGCGGCGCGCCAGCCGGCTGACTTGTCATCAGCGGGGCAATACATGCTCAACTCGGCAGCGGGCTGAGGCCGGTGCGGCTCGGGTTCGACCGGGCTCTCGGCCTGCACCAGCGCCTCACCGGCCGCAATGCACTCGACGGTGACGGCTTCGATGACAAGCTCGCGGCCCGGCATCAAATAAGCAAAACGCTGGCGGTAGGCGGCCTCAAATGCCGCGCGCAGCTCGCTCGTGCTGCTGCCTTCAAGCAAGTCGCAACTCAGCGCGGTGTCGGTGCCTTGATAGCGCAGATGCAAGCGCATGGCGCTGCGCAGCGAAGCCAGGGCCGCGCCCTGCGCCAGCAGTTCGGCCCGGCCTGCCTCGGCCAATACACCTGCCTGTGCCCTCGCTGCAGCGAGGCCGGCCGCATCAAGGCTCAGCTCGACCGAGGCTTCGCGCATCGCCATGCGATCGGCCAGGCCCATACCGTAGGCGCTCAAGACGCCGGCGAAGGGATGAACGAGTACGCGGCTCATGCCCAGCGCATCGGCGACCAGGCAAGCGGCCTGACCGCCGGCGCCGCCAAAGCATTGCAAGGTGTACTCCGTAACATCAAGCCCGCGCGCCACCGAGATGCGCTTGACCGCATTGGCCATGCTGCCCACCGCGATCTGCAAGGCGCCGCTGGCGACCTCTTCGGGCGCGACAGCTCGGCCAAAGGCGCGCGACATGTCGGCCGCCATGGCTGCAAAGCGCTGCGCAGCGGCACTACGGTCCAGTGGCTGATCCGCCTGCGGTCCGAACAACTTGGGAAAAAAGTCCGGCTGTATGCGACCCAACATGACGTTGGCATCGGTCGTCGCCAAGGGGCCGCCACGTCGATAACTGGCCGGCCCAGGATTGGCGCCGGCCGACTCAGGCCCAACGCGCAAGCGCGCACCGTCAAAGCTGATCACGCTGCCGCCGCCTGCTGCCACCGTGTGAATGCTCAGCATCGGCGCACGCATGCGCACACCGGCGACTTCGGTGTCCAAGGTCTGCTCGAACTCGCCATTGAAATGGCTGACGTCGGTTGACGTGCCGCCCATATCAAAGCCGATCAGCTTGCTGTGGCCGGCGGCCAAGCCGGTGCGCACCATGCCCACGATGCCGCCGGCCGGGCCCGACAGAATGGCGTCCTTGCCTTGAAAGTGATGCGCCTCGGTCAGGCCGCCCGAGCTTTGCATAAAGAGCAGGCTGACGCCCGGCATCTGCGCGGCGACCTGCTCGACATAACGCCTCAAAATAGGTGACAGATACGCATCAACAACGGTGGTATCGCCGCGCGGCACCAGCTTCATCAAAGGGCTGACCCGGTGCGAGACCGAAATCTGAGTGAAGCCGATCTGCTGCGCCAAGGCTTTGGCCCGCAATTCATGAGCGGGGTAGCGATAGGCATGCATGAAGACGATGGCACAGGCGCGCAGGCCATCGTCAAACGCACGCTGCAGTTCCAGGCGCAGCGCGCCTTCGTCCAGCGGCTGCACGATGTCGCCCTGGGCGCCGTAGCGCTCCTGCGCCTCGATCACACGGCTGTAGAGCAGCTCCGGCAGCACGATTTGCCGCGCAAACAGCTGCGGCCGCGCCTGCGTGGCGATGCGCAGCGCATCACGAAAACCGCGTGTAGTGACCAAGAGCGTTGGGTCGCCCTTGCGCTCCAGCAAGGCGTTGGTGGCGACCGTCGTGCCCATCTTGACGCAGTCCACCAGGTCCGGCGTGATGGCCACGCCCGGCTTGAGCCCCAGCAAACGGCGAATGCCCTCGACCGCCGCGTCCTTGTACTGCTCTGGGTTCTCGGACAGCAGCTTCAGCGTATGCAGCACCCCACCCGGTGCGCGGCCCACCAAGTCGGTAAACGTGCCGCCCCGGTCGATCCAAAACTGCCAACGATCGGAGCTGCTGGGCGCGACTTGAGGCTTCATCATCTACAAACTCAAACTGGGGTCAGGTTCATTTAATTCGAAAGCTGCGCGCGGTGCGCCGCCTTGGTCGGTCAAACTCGGTCAAACTCGGTCAAACGGCGGCGAGGCGCCACAGCGAGGTCAGCTCGGCCGAGCGAGCTTTGAAGAGCGGGTCCTGCTTGTCGCTGGCGCGTGCATGTTGAGGCTTGACGTCGCTGCGGTCGACGACGCGCAAGCCGGCTGCTGCTACCCAGCCCAACATCTCCTCGCGCGTGCGCAGCCCCAAATGCTCGGCCAGGTCGGACATGATCAACCAGCCCTCGCCTCCCGGCAGCAGTCGGCTCGCCAGCCCATTCAGAAAGCCCCGCAACATGCGGCTGTCGGGGTCGTACACGGCATGCTCAAGTGGCGAGTTAGGCCGCCAAGGCAGCCAAGGTGGGTTGCAGACGATCAAATGGGCTTGGCGCTGATCTTGCGGATACAAATCGACCTGCTGCAACTCGACACGTGTGGCCACGCCCAGCGCTTCGAGATTGTCGCGCGCGCAAGCCAGGGCGCGCGGGTCTTGGTCGGTCGCCACGACATGGTTGACGCCGCGTTTGGCCAGGATCGCCGCCAGCACGCCGGTGCCGGTGCCGATGTCAAAGGCGACGCCGGCCTTGCCGCTGCTCTTCAAGCTGGCCGGCAGCGCTGCGTGTGCGACCAGGTCCAGGTACTCGCCGCGCAGTGGGGAGAAGACGCCGTAATGCGGCGTGATGGCGGCCCTCAACGCGCCCACATGCACGCCCTTCTTGCGCCACTCATGCGCGCCGATCAGGCCTTGCAGCTCACGCAAGGAAGCGACGTAATGCTCGGCCACCTCGCCACGCGCCTGCGCGCCGGCCTCACGCACATCGGGCGCGCGGCGCAGCGGTACGCCATGGTCGGCATCAAAAGGCAGCAAAAGCATATTGAGCACCCGCGAGCGCAAGGCCTGGGCTTTGCGTTGGGCGACGAACACCTCATGCGCCGAGGCGGCAGGCTGGCCGGGCTTGGCCAATTTGGCGGCCTTGGCTGCAGCGCGTTCGGCCTTGGACTCAACCCGGCGCTCCATCGCTTGCATCAGCAAGCGTGCGTTCTGAAAGTCACCGCACCACAGCAGGCCTATGCCTTCGCAAGCCCATTTGTAAGCGGTGTCAGCGTCGACGGTGTCGTCCACCACATAGACTCGCTTGGGAGCTGGCAGTCCTGCCATGGAGCGCCAGCAAGCACTGAGGGCCTGACCCTCGTTACCTATCCAGCTGATTTGGTTTGCGTCGTCTTGTGTATGCATGCCGTATTCTCGGTCGGATTGGTCGCAGCAGGATCTGCTCTGTCAGCGACGCCTTCATCAACATGCCCAAACCAAGCCACAAAGACGAGCGCGATCAAATCACGCTGGCGCCTATATTGATCAGCAGCGCCAACACCAGGGTGTTGAACAAATAGGCCAGGATGCAGTGCAAGGTGCCGAGTCGGCGCATGGACTTGGACACAAAAGCGACGTCGGCGGTTTGCCCTGAGGTGCCGATAACGGCGGCGAAGTAGAAGAAATCGAAGTAGTCGGGTGGCTCATCGCCCGGAAACTGCAGGCCCGGCGGCTGGGCGCTTGCTTCGCCACGCGCCAAATTGCCGTAATAGCCATGCGCATAGTGCAGCGTGAACATGACTTGAACGAAAGCCCAGGACGACAGCACCGTCAGCCCCGCCAAAGCGATGTGCGCCGCTTTCAAAAAGCCATGCAACTCCTTCACCAAAGCCAGGTCGCCGGCAATGGCCGCCAAGCTGGCCACGGTGGACACCACCACGAAAGTGAGGATCACCGCCTGGCCTTCGTCCTGCTGCTGCGCACGCCGGCGCATGCTGTGCGGGGTGGAGCGCGCCATCATCACGGCCGCCAAAAATACATACAAGAGCGCGCCGCAGTTCCAGGCCAGCAGCCAGCGGGTGATCGCGTGATTTGCGCCGACGGCGGGCGCCAACAGGCCCACCGCCAGCGCTACACAGATGGCGATCAGCAACCTCACCTTCGAGCGGATGATGCGCAGCACAGCTGTTTGTGTCGAAGCCATCAGGTACTTCTTTCTATGCGCCGGCGCTTAGCAAGCGTCGCCGTCATTGTGCGATCGGGCACTTATCGAGTGCCGGTCAGCCCGCGTTGCAAATGCTTGCTCAGCCCGCGTCTGTACAGCCACGAACGAAACGCTGGGCGAGGAAAAAAACAAAGCCCACCTCCTCTCGGAGACGGGCTTTGTATGAACAAAAACCAGCGAACTAGGTTTTAGAAGGGAATATCGTCGTCCATATCATCGAAGCCCGTGGCCGATCGTGGTGCCGGTGCCGCAGCGCGAGGTGCAGGCGCTGGCGCACGCGGAGCCGGTGCGCGGGCCGCAGGGGCACGAGCGGGCTCGCCATATTCATCGCCACCGCCGTAGCCACCGCCGCCGCCAGCACCACCACGGGCTTGTCCGCCGCCGTAGCCACCGCCGCCGCCTTCGTCGCCGCCACTGTCACGGCCGCCGAGCAATTGCATTTCGTTTGCAATGATCTCGGTCGTGTAAACGTCCTTGCCTTCTTTGTCGGTCCACTTGCGGGTGCGCAGGCGCCCCTCTACGTAGAGCGGCTTGCCCTTCTTGCAGTACTGGCCAACGATTTCGGCCAACTTGTCATTGAAGACCACCCGATGCCATTCGGTCTCTTCCTGCTTCTCGCCCGACTCGCGGTTCTTCCAGCTGCGCGTGGTGGCCAGGCTGATCGTGCAGAAGGCTACGCCGCTGGGGTTGTAGCGCAACTCGGGGTCTTTGCCCAGGTTGCCGATGATGATGACTTTATTGACCGAGGCCATGATGGGCTTTCTTTCTTGCTAGCACTTGCGGATGTCCAGAGCGAGGATTATGCCGCTGCCGCCAAGTCTCGACCAAGGCTTATCCCCAGGCGCCTCCACGCCAGCGGATAAGCCGCCAACACCGGCGCGCCGCAAACCAAACCCCGGTTCTTGCATCTGATCGCCGGCCCGGGCGCAAAGCCGGGTCGCCTGCCTAAGATGGCGCCATGGACACACTCATCAACAAGCCAAAAGCCAGCGCCGGCAGCGAACGGCGCCGCTTTTGGCTGGCCTATGCAGGCATCTGCCTGGTGAGCTGGCTGCTCTTTGTCTTGGCAGGCACCGATTACAAAAAAGGCGCCTGGGAGGTTTGGTCGGCCGTTTACGAGGCCAGCCTGACTTTATGGGCGCCGATGCTGCTGGGCGTGGCGGTGCTCCCCTGGGTGCGGCATCTGCACCGTGCGCAGCGCGGTCTACTGGCCTTGCTGGGCCTGCATGCGCTGGCCGCGCTGCTTTTCAGCGCGCTCTGGCTGGCAGCTGATTTTGTTCTTGCCAGCCTGCTGTTCGGCCCTGAGCATGCCCATGCCATGCTGATGCAAGCGGCGCTGTGGCGCGGCATCAGCGGCGTGTTCGTCTATGTGCCGCTGGCCACCGGCTTCACGGCGGTGTTGAGCTCGGCCCAGGCGCGGGCCAGCGCGCTGGCGGCAGCGCAGGCCGAGAGCGCCTTGGCGCGAGCCGAGTTGGCGGCCATCAGCGGCAAGCTCAACCCACATTTTTTGTTCAACACCTTGAACTCGCTGATCGCACTGACACGCAAGGACGCCAAGGCCGCAGAGAGTGCGCTGATGCATTTCTCGGACATGTTGCGTTATGTGCTGGACAGCAAGCGCGACGCGGCAGATCGCGTCAGCCTACGCGAGGAGCTGGATTTTGTGCGCGACTACCTGGCGCTGGAGAGCTTGCGTTTGGGCGCCCGCCTGCGCCAAACCTGGGACATCGACCCCGCCACCCTGGACGACGACATCCCGCCCCTGACGCTGCAGCCCCTGGTGGAGAACTGCATCGTGCATGGCATCGCGCCCAAGGTCGGCGGCGGCACCATCAGCATCAGTGCGCGCCGCGACGCGCTGACCCATGGCCTGGCACTCACGGTACAAGACGACGGCGCCGGCTGCGAGCTCGCTTTGCTGCATCCGAGCCCCGCCGAAAACCCGCGCCAGGGCATTGGCCTGGGCGCACTGCGCCGCCGCTTCGCCCTAGATTACGAGGGCCGCGCCCGGCTGCAAACACACACCGCTCCCGGCGCGGGCTTTCGCGTCGATATCTGGATACCCCCAATATGAGTACACGTATCACCACTTTGATTGCAGAAGACGAGCCGCTCGCCAGCGAGGCGCTGGCCGAATGGGTGGCGCAGCTGCCGCATTTGGAGCTGGTCAGCAGCTGTGCCGATGGCCTCAGCGCTTTGGCCGAGATCCGCCGCCTGCAGCCCGCACTGATCTTCATGGACATCAATATGCCCGGCATGACGGGTTTGCAGGTCCTGCGCACGCTGGCCGAGAACCAGGACGGCAACCAGGCCCGCGTGATCTTCACCACCGCCTATGACGAACACGCCTTGGCCGCTTTCGAGCTGCACGCGGCCGACTATTTGCTCAAGCCCTTCACGCAAGAGCGCTTCAATGAGGCGGTTGAACATGCGCTGCGTTCCGTCGTTAGCAGCGATTCAAACAGCAGCACGGTGGAGGCCGCAGCGGCCGCAGCCGCCGAAGATAACAGTCCCCTCACTCGCATTCTGGTGCGCGACCAAGGCAAGATCTTTCCGCTGCAAGTGGACGCGATCGAGTACCTGCGCTCCGACATCAAATACACGGCCGTGGCCAGCGCCGGCAAGCAATATCTGGTGCGCCTGCCCATCACTTCTTTCGAGCAGCGCCTGGACCCTCAGCGCTTCTTGAAACTTCAGCGCAGCTGCATCGTCAATCTCGATTTTGTCGTCTCAATGACGCCAGACGAGAACTCGCAATTGATCGTGCAGATGCAAGACGGCTCCCGCTTCACCGCCAACCGGGATGTCTCCAAAAAACTTCGGGAGCAATCGATATGAGCAAACTTCAAATGACCATCGCCTGTATGGCCCTTGTAGCCATGACGGCAGGCAGCGCTTGCGCGCAAACGAGCTCCAAGCCTGCCCTCAGGCAAGGCCTAGAGGGCCGGGTCTATGCGCCGGGGCCGTTCGAGCGCATCGAGCTGGCCGGCTCGGCCAATGTGCGCTTGCTGCAGGGCGAGACAGACGAGGTCTTTATCGCCGGCGATGCTCAAGAGCAAGAAGGCGTGTCGGTCACACTGAACCAAGGGAAGCTGGATTTCCGCAGCAACACGGGCTGGAAGATGTGGCCCGGCAAGCGCCTGCAGATCGAGGTGACGATGCGGCAATTGCAAGAGTTGGTGCTGTCCGGGGCCAGCGACCTGCACGCGCCCGCCAGGTTCTCGGCCGGCCCTTTGAACATCAAGCTTTCCGGTGCAGGCTCGGCCCGCTTTGATGATTTGCACGCCGAGCGGCTGGACTTCAGCATCTCCGGCGCCGGCGAAGGTTTCTTGCGCGGCCAGGTCAATCTGCTGGATTTGAAGATTTCGGGCAAAGGCAGGCTGGCCGCCGAAGACCTGCGCGCGCACGCCGCCAACGTCAAGATCAGCGGTGTCGGCAACGCCGACCTGTGGGTCAGCGAAAAGCTGAATCTGGATGTTTCCGGCGTCGGGCAAATTGCCTACTGGGGCCAGCCCAATGTCACGCGCACCACCTCGGGCATTGCCAAGGTGTTGTCGCGCGGAGACCGGCGTGCGCCACCCGTGCCGCCCGCTCCACCTGCTGCGCCGGCGACTCCTTCCGTGCCCGCGCTGCCGGCCTTGCCTCAGCGCTCGCCGTCCCAGTAATCCAGCGTGTTGTCGCGCCGCTGTATGAAGGCGGGGCCTTTGGAGAAGACCGCGATCTTGCCGGAGTCAGGGTACTCGCAGACCTCGGGGCGGTCTTGGGTGCTGATGGACAAATACTTCAGCTCGGCATCCGAGGTATTGATGATGTGATGCGGGAACTCGGGCCCACAAGGAATGCAGATCACGTCGCCGGCCTTGATGGGCAGCATTTCCCCGGCCACCCGCAAGGTGCCCGAGCCCTCCAGCACGATGAACATTTCTTCTTGGCTGTGGTGGAAGTGATAGGGGCAGCTCTGCTTGCCGGGCGGCACGGTATCGACGCCGCAGCCGAGCTTGCGCGCGACGGTGCCCTCGGTCACCCCGCCGACCATGCTGTCATAGACCGGCTCGCGTAAAAAGCGCTCGCGCGGGATCTCCAAGAAGTTGCGAATCAGTTTTTGGCGCAGCTCGGCGGATTTGCCCGCGCTGCTTGCGGGTGACTCTTCAATCGGCGTGCTCATTCGGTTTCTCCTCGACAATGGGGCGACTCATGAGCCAGCTTACGCAAAAATCCCCTCCCCTGAACATCTTGCAAGAGGTGTTTGGCTACCCAGTTTTCCGCGGGGCCCAAGAACAGATCGTCAATCACGTCTGCGCCAGCGGTGACGCGCTGGTCCTGATGCCCACCGGCGGCGGCAAAAGCCTGTGCTACCAGATCCCGGCCATCGCCCGCCACCGCGCCGGCCGGGGCGTCAGCATCGTCGTCAGCCCTTTGATCGCCTTGATGCATGACCAGGTCGGCGCGCTGGAAGAAGCCGGCGTGCACGCCGCCTTCCTGAACTCGAGCTTGTCGGGCGAGCAGGCGGCCCATGTCGAACGCGAGATGATGAGTGGGCGCCTGGTGATGCTGTACGCCGCGCCCGAACGCATCACCAACCCGCGTTTTTTGGCCCAAATGGACTCGCTCTATGAGCGCGGATTGCTGAGCTTGTTCGCCATCGACGAAGCGCATTGCGTCAGCCAATGGGGCCATGACTTCCGCAGCGAATACCTGGCACTCAGCCTGCTGCACGAACGCTACCCCGAGGTTCCGCGCATTGCCTTGACGGCGACCGCCGATGACCTGACCCGCGCCGACATCATCGAGCGACTGCGCCTGGAAGAAGCGCAGATCTTCATCTCCTCGTTTGACCGCCCGAACATCCGCTACGCCATCGTCGAAAAAGACAAGCCACGCGAACAATTGCTGCGCTTCATCCGCGATGAGCATGAAGATGATGCGGGCATCGTCTATTGCCAGAGCCGCAAAAAGGTTGAAGAAACCGCTGCCTGGCTGGAGAGCGAGGGCCTGAAGGCGCTGCCCTATCACGCCGGCCTAGACGTGGCGGTGCGCCAGCGCCACCAGGACCGCTTCTTGCGCGAAGACAGCGTCGTGATGGTGGCGACGATCGCTTTCGGCATGGGTATTGACAAACCCGATGTGCGCTTTGTTGCCCATCTGGATCTGCCCAAGAACATCGAGAGCTATTACCAGGAGACCGGCCGCGCGGGCCGCGACGGCGCGCCGGCCGAGGCCTGGATGGCCTACGGCCTGGCCGATGTGGTGAATCAGCGCCGCATGATCGACGAAAGCCCGGCCGGCGAAGAATTCAAAAAAGGCCAGCGCGGCAAGCTCGATGCGCTGCTGGCACTGGCCGAGGCGACCGACTGCCGGCGCGTGCGGCTGCTGAGTTACTTCGGCGAAGCCAGTCAACCTTGCGGAAACTGCGATAACTGTTTGCATCCGCCCGCCACCTGGGACGGCACCGACGCTTCACGCAAACTACTCAGCTGCATCTACCGTTTTCATCAGAACGGCGGCCAGCGTTTCGGGGCCGGCCATTTGATCGACGTGTTGCGCGGCAAGGTGACGGACAAGGTCACGCAATACGGCCATCAGACCCTCAGCACCTGGGCGGTCGGCGCCGACCTGCCCGAGCAGCAATGGCGCGCCGTGCTGCGTCAGCTGATCTCGCTGGGCCATGTGGTGGCCGAGGGCGAATACATGACGCTGGCCCTGGCCGACAGCGCCCGCGCGGTCTTGAAGGGCGAGGTGCAACTGCTTCTGCGCGTGCCGACGGTGGCGCCGAAAAAAGGCCGATTGGCTCGCGGCAGCGGCAAGCCAGCAACGTCAAACCGTAGCGCAGCGCCGATCGAGTTGGATGAGGACGCTCAACTCCGCTTCGATCAACTCAAGGCCTGGCGTGCCGAAGTCGCCAAGGAGCACAGCTTGCCCGCCTATGTGATCTTCCAGAACGTGACGCTGGCCGAAATGGCCAAGCAGCATCCACAAACCCTGGATGAGTTGGCACAAATCAGCGGCGTCGGCGCGAAGAAGCTGGAAGCCTATGGCGAGCAGATTCTGCGCGTGCTGGAGTAGGCCTAGGCCATAAAGCCGAGATCCCGCTTGCCTGCGTCGAAGTTCTTCAGGTTCGGAAAGATGTCGGCCAGATTGCCGTCGCTGACGCCCATCCAGCGACCCAGCGTCGCGCCGAGCTGTTCGACCGAAGTCTCCGGCAGCAGCGCACCATTGCCGAGTTGATTCGGGCTGCTCTCGAAGTCATTGTTCTTGGCGTTCTTAGCGCCGACGACTGGGAACTTGCCGTAGAACTCGCGCCCCTTGACCGCGCCGCCCATGACGAAATGGTGGCTGCCCCAGCCATGGTCGGTGCCGTCGCCATTGCTGGTGAAGGTGCGGCCGAAGTCGCTGGCGGTGAAGGTGGTGACGTTGTTGCGCAAGCCCATCGCGCCCAGCGTGTTGTCAAAGTAGCTGAGCGCGTGTGAGAGCTTGGCCATCAAGTCGGCTTGGGCGCGATTCTGTCCATCATGCGTATCAAAGCCGCCCAGGCTGACGAAGAAAACTTGCCGGCCCGCACCCAAGGCACTGCGCGCGCCCATGGTGCGCGCCACCACCTGCAGCTGCTGGGCTAATGAGTTAGTTGACTTGGTGCCGGTCAGGGGATTGTCATATTGCAAGAGCGGATCGGCAGCGCCATTGGCCAGACCGGCCGTGCCATAGGGGGCACTATTGGCGGGCGGCAAGGCGCTGCCTATCAAGGCCTCGGCCACCAGCGAGCGATTGACCACGGTCGCATGATCACGTGCTATCAGGTCGTTGCTGCGGCCGCCGCGCATCACGGTGCGCATGCGCTCCAGCGCTGCGGTGGAGCCAAACAGACTGGTGTCGCTGCCGCCAATGCGGATGGCACCTCGTGTGCTGATCTGGTACTGCAGCGCTTGCTTGCCGCTCAAGAACACCGCATTGCCGCCGGCCGAGACGGCACTGAAGAGGGGCTGGCTATTGCCCGCCATCAAGAGGTCGGCAAAGCGACCGCCCCAACCCACCGTCGCGCCTTCGGGCGTCAGTGACTGCCAAGTGGATTGCTGGTCATTGTGCGAATACAAGCCGGCTGGCCGCGCGAAAGTGACGATCTTCAAATCTGCTTTGCTGGTGGGGCGCACCAGCGGGCCGATATTGGGCAGCACCGCCAACCGCCCTGCGGCAAACAAATCACGCACACCGCTCATGCTGGGATGCAGGGCAAAAGTGCGGCCTTGCGATGTGATGGGGTTGATCGCCAGCACGCCGCCGAGCCGTTCGGGCGAACCTGCGCCGGCACCCATTTGCGCCGGGGTGCCCGGCGCCAACAGCGCGATCGACTCGGGCGCTTGATTGCGCACCTGGCTGTAGGCGGCCCAGGATTCGGCATCGGTCGGCAAGACCATATTGAAGGCGTCATTGCCGCCGAATAGAAAGACGCAAACCAGCGCCTTGTAGTCACCGGCGGTCTGCGCGCTGGCATTGCCAAAGGCAGCCAAATTCATCGCCATGGGCGCAGCGGCGCCCAGGCCGGCTAAACGAGCCGCTTGGGCCAGGAAGGCGCGGCGGGAGGCGGGGGAATTGAAGTTGGTTTTCATAAGTGCCTTAGTCAGTTGGGGTCAGAGCATGGCGCTGCGCGCCAAGGTCTTACCCGCAAGTCATTATTTTTGAACCAGGTACTCAGGCGACACCAGCGCCAGATAGACGCCCAATTTGGCGCGGTTCAACAACTGGTCATCGACGGTTTTTTTGTTGCTGGCGTCGGCCTTCAGCGCATCGAGCTTGACCGATTCGACCGCTGCCACCATCTCGGCCTTGAGCGCTGCATTGCTGCGGCCCCCAAGCAGTTGCTTGCTGACTTGCTCAACCAGTTCGCTAGGCTTGGCCGCCAGGGCAATCAAGGCAGTCAGATCGAATTGCACGTCATTGCGGGCGGCCTTCCAGTCCAGGCCGCGTTGCCCAAAGCCGCCGGCCACGCCGCCTTTGATGAAGTTGGCGTAACCCGCCACCGAGGTCTCCTGCACCAATTGCAACTCGGGCATGGTCAGCTTGGCGGCGCCGCTTTCACTGCCCGGCGCAATGAAACCGGGACGGTAAAAATTGAACACCGAGGGCGAGCGCAACGGTGATTGACCGAGCTGGGTGGCTGGGTCGTCGGTAGCGCCGATCAACCACGCACCGCTGTCACTGCTGGCGCCGAGTGCGCGCAGTGCCGCCGTTAGTCGTAACACCGGCTCTTGCAGCTTGCCGTAGCTTGGCTGCGCGGCCAAGCCGGCGTCACGGGCTTCGCTGTCCAGCAAGATCGCCTTGACCATCGCCTTCATATCGCCGGCGCCGAAGGCCTTGGACACCCGCGCCACATAGTCGGGGCTGGGGTTGCTGGTGACGAGGCGCTGAATCATCTGACGGCCGATGAAGGGGCCGACATTGGCGTGCAAGGCCAAGGCATCAAGGCCGGCCTTCAGGCTGGCCGCCGGGTCGGCCTTGACCTGCGCGGCCACGACCTTGCCCAGAAATTTCTTCTCGCTGAGCGAATGGAACTGGCTATAGCCCTGCATGGGTTTGAACGCGCGATCGGCCTCGCAATAGTCGGGGCACCAGCCCCAGAAGCGCCCGTCGGCGGTATCGGGGCCATCCCAACTCAGACCGGTGAAAACCTTGGCCATGCCGGCGATATCGTCCGCCGTGTAGCTGGGCTTGGGCGCACCGGCTTCGAGCTTGGGCGAGCCGTCGGCGTTCAGCTCGATCAGGCCGATCGAGAACAACTGCATCACCTCACGGGCGAAGTTTTCATCCGGTACCCGGCCGGTCTTGGCGTCTTCTTTCTGGTTCTTCAGATGCGATAGATACAAGCCCATGGCCGGGTGCGTGGCCACCTGCTCCAGCAGCACGCGGTAGTTGCCGAAGGCATTGGCGGACAAGGTATCCAGATACGAAGCCACGGCGCGCGGCTGGTTGCCCACATTGTCTTGCGCCATCGACACCACCATGATTTGGGACAGCGCGTAAGCGACGCGCTGTCGCAATTGGTCATCGCCGGTGATGGCGACCTTGTAGAAGGAGTCCAGCACTTCGCGGCTGCCGGCCGAGTCGGTGGCTTTCAGCGCTTTCACGGCTGCATCGGACGCATCCCAATTCAGCCGGTGCATGCTGGCAGGCTTGGCGAGTTGCTCATCCAGCCAAGGCTCATAACCTTTATCCATGACGGCAGCGATGCTGGCCTCGGTCGGACCGAAGCTGGCCTGCATCAAAAAGCGCATCGCCTCCTCGCGGCTGCCTGGTTTGACGACCGTAGGCGCAGGGGTTGAGGGGCTGGCAGGGTTGGAACTTGGGCCGGCGGTGTCACCAGCCGCACCGCCCGAGCCGCCGCAGGCGCTCAAACCCGCCACCAAGGCCAACGCCGCCAGCCAAGCCAGACTGCGGCCCGCCATCGCGGGCATTGCCAAACACAAAGGAAAATCGCGCATACATCAAGCTCCAAACTGCGAGCGCAGGCCGAAGGGCTGCGCGATGGAGCGAACTGTAGGGAGCGGACGGCGTCTCAGGTCTGCGAGAAACGCAAGAGATGTAAGTGCGTGTTGCCAGGAGGGCCGCCACCAGCACGGGCCAGGCCTTGGCGTGAAAAACTACCGCTCTAGGTCTTTTTGTCTAGCCGCCTACCGGCAAGGCCGTGCGGCTGACCACCTGCTGCAGCACAAAGCTCGAGTGCACGCCGGTGACGCCTTGAATGCGCGTGAGCTTGCCGAGCAGCAGGCTCTGGAAATGATCCATATCGCGCACCACCAGCTTGAGCTGATAGTCGGCCGCCTGACCGGTGATCAGCAAGCATTCCAACACCTCGGGCAAGACCTGCACCGCGGCTTCGAAGTTGGCGAAGCGCTCCGGCGTGTGCAGGTCCATTGAGATATGCACCAGGGCCATCAGGCTCAGGCCCAATTTTTTAGCATCGAGTTGCGCCCGGTAGCCGGTGATCAAGCCGCTGTCTTCCAAGGCGCGCACACGGCGCAAGCAGGGCGAGGGCGACAGGCCGACACGCTCGGCCAACTCCTGGTTATTGATGCGGCCGTCTTGCTGCAAGAGCTCAAGAATCTGGCGATCAATACGGTCTAATTCCATGACTCACGCCTTGCATAGCTTCGATGGCGCAATTTTCTGCCAATTCGTAAGAAAATCTGGCCATCTTCGCAATTTTCTGCCGGCAGCTCTTGCCTACACTGAATGCATTGGTTCTACAGACCAATGCAACACAGGCAGGCCACACCGCCTTGTCCTTCAGCCCCGGCAATCAGCAAAGCCCCAGGCACCACAAGTGCCTGGGGCTTCGGCTTTAGGGCTAAGCGGCGGCATCGGGCAGCACGCCTTTCAGGCTGTCCGCCTTGTGTATATGCAACTCGCGCTGCGGCAGCGGGACGACGATATTGGCCTCGGCAAAGGCGTCGCGGATGCGCATGGCAAAGGCGCTGCGCACCGCCACCCAGTCGGCCTGTTGGGTGGTCCAGGCACGCACATTGAAGGTCAGGGCGCCCGGCGTCAGCCCGGTCAGCAAGGCCGAAGGCGGCGGGAAGGAGGCGACGCCGTCCAGGTCTTGCGCAATGCCGATCAGCATCGCAATCGTCTGCTGCGGGCTGACCTCATAGCCGGTGCTGACGTCGATATTGATGCGCCGGCTGTTGCCGGTCAGCGTCCAGTTGACCAGCTTGTCCGCCAGAATCATGCCGTTGGGTAAAACGACATCGGCGCCTTCGAATGTCGTCAAGGTGGTGGCGCGCAAACCGATATCGCGCACCGTGGCCGTCAGGCCAGCCACGTCCACCACATCGCCGGGCCGGATCGGCCGTTCGAACATCAAAATCAAGCCGGCGACAAAGTTGCGCACCACATCTTGCAGGCCCAAGCCGATACCGATGCCGAGCGCGCCGAACACAATCGCCAGCTCACCAACCTTGAAGCCGGCGGCCGCCAGCGCAGTCAACAAACCAAAGATCAGCACGCAGTAGTAGCTGATCGTCGAGACACTCTGCCCCACGCCAAGCGGCAGTTTGAGCGCCGGCAGCACATCCTCGGCCAGCAGCGTGCGCAGCGTACGCGCCACCCAGAACGAGGCCCAGGTGGCGACCACAAAGGCCACCACACTGCCCAGGCTGAGCGTCAATCCGCCCAGTGCCACCTGAAATGTCAGCGCCGCCATCAGCATGTCGTACAAAGGCCGGTAGATGCGGAAGTCCTGCAAGGCATAAACCACCCAGCCCAGCAGCAAGAGGATGCGCCCCAAGCGCACGACCACAGGCACCAAGGTACCCGCATGACGCTTGCTCAGCTGTGCCAGCTTGGGCCGAGCCAACAAGACTTGCAACAAAGCCACCAGCACCGATGCACCGGCGTACAAGGCCAGCGCCGCATAACTGCTGTCCAGCACGGCGCCGGTCAACATGGTGGTCAAGGAGATATTGCCCAGCACATTGGACAGGGCGGAGGCCAAGAGCACGGCACAAGCCAAGAGCAAGAGCCCGGCCGGCAGCCATTTGGGGACCTGATTGGCCGGCTGCACGGCGCTCGCCCCGGAATTGAGCGGGCCTTCGTCCGCCGGCTCGCCTTGCGCCACGGCGGGCTCGCGCAGCGCCCGCCAACCCAAGATCCCCAGCGTCAAGAGCATCAACAGATTCAGGGCCAGCAAACCGAAGCGGTAGACCAGCAAGCTGCCGACAAACAGCGAGGCCACGACATTGAAGAAATAGAACACCGCGCTCAGATAAGCCCAGGGGCCTACGGCCGGCGGGATGCGCCGCTGCAACAACACCAGCACCGGCACCCAAGCCAGCAGCATCACCATCTGCTGCCGCATGATGGGGCCATGCAGGTCGTAGACCATCGCGCCCAAGGCCACCAAGACCAGCCAAGCCGCCAAAGGCCGAGACAGGATCTGCATGGACAGCTCCGAGGCCTGCCCGTCCCTGACCATCTGCCGGGCGCGGCGCTTGAGCCAAAACATCATGGGCAGCAGCGCCAGCGCCGACAAGACCAGGACCGGCAGCAGCTTGGCGCTGCTGGCATCGTGATCGCGGGCGAAGCCGCGCTCGATCTCCAGGCTGCTGCGCAGGCCGACACTGACCGGCTCGGCCACCTCGTCGGAGGCGGCCGCCTGCCACAGAGGCGGCGCATCGATCACCAGCAAGCGGCGGTCGAGATCCTCGATACGGGTCTGCACCGCATTGACCATATTGTGGACATGGGTCGCCAAGGCACTGGCGGTGCGGCCTCGCTCCAAGAGCTTGGCCAAGGGGCCGGCCAGATCGACCTCGCCCTGCTGTGCCAACGCGATCAATTCGTCCACGCGCTGCACCAAGGCAGGCGCCGAGTCGGCCGCGCTGACCCGGGTGGCTTGCCAGACATTGCGCCGCGCGGCCAGATCGGCTGCGTCTTCGGAGCGGCTTTGCAGAACGCGAGCGAGCTCGGCCCGGCTGCGGGCAATCTCCCGCTCATGTAACTGCCAATGTCGGTGCAAGCTCTCGAGCCGGCGCACCGACAGCAAGGCCAGCGCGCTGCTGCTGGATTTGTCGGTCAGCTGCTTGATGGACTCGGCCCGCTCGGCCAGCGACTGCTCCAGCCGGCGCCCCGCATCGGCGCTGTTGGCGCGCCGCACCACGGTGACGATCAGCTGCTCATCGGCATCGGCGCGGGCCGGAATATCCGCCGGCGCAATCACCTCGTGGCGGCTCTCGGCGGCGGCCGCAGTACCGGCGGGCGGCGCCTGGGCAAAGCCGGGCGAGATGGCGCCCAATGCCAGCAGCAAACTCAGGCCCAGCAGCCAGCCGTAAGGCCCCGACCGCTTGAACCAAGCCCTCCTAGATTCGATCTTCTTGATCATGCAACATCCATTGGCGCCACCCCGGCGCAGCTGCATTGTGCCGTCAGCCGGCCACCCTGCAATAGGACTCGACATAGGCCTGATGGGCCGGCAGCTGCACGACGGTTTGATCGACCTGCTGGCGAATGCTATTCAGGAAACGCGCCAACTCGGCGTCGCCCATCAGATCAGCCACTTGGTGATGCTGTTGCGGCAAGATACCCTGTCCCAACATCACCTGTATCCAGGAGTTCTCGGCGAATAGCTCGTTAGGCACACGGAATACTCTTGCGGTCTCGCGGAACAAATCAATCCGGTGACGCAGCGAGGCGGGGATGTCCATCTCGCGGCAGTGGCGCCAAAAGGCGCTGTCCTGGCGCTGGGTGACGTGATAGTGCAAGACGATGAAGTCGCGAATATGCTCAATCTCGTTGCGGCTTTGCTGGTTGTATTCAGCAATGTCCGCAGGGCAGATGCCCTTAGCCGGAAACATCTGCAACAGGCGCGTGATGCCGCGCTGAATCAGGTGGATGCTGGTGGACTCCAGAGGCTCTAAAAAGCCACTGGACAAGCCGATGGCGACGCAGTTGGCGCGCCAGGTTTGATGGCGCTGACCGGGCTGAAAGCGCAGCACGCGCGGCTGCGTCAAAGCCTCGCCCTCCACGTTTGCCAGCAGCGCCTGCTTTGCCTGCTCATCGTCAATGTGTTTGCTGGCATAGACCATGCCGTTGCCCACTCGGTGCTGCAGCGGAATGCGCCACTGCCAACCGGCGGCATGTGCGATCGAGCGTGTGTAGGGCAAAGCCGGGCCGGTCGACGCGGTCTGCAGCGCCACCGCGCTGTCGCAGGCCAGCCAATGCGACCAGTCTTCATAGCCGACCTTCAGCGCCTCGCCGATCAAGAGACCGCGAAAGCCGGTGCAGTCGATGAACAAATCGCCCTCGATCAGCGCGCCGGAATCCAGCCGCAGCCCGGCGATGTTCTCGCCCGCCAGCGCCACTTCGGTGATCTTGCCCTCGATGCGCTGCACGCCAAAACCCTCGCTGAACTTGCGCAGATACTTGGCGTACAGCGTCGCGTCCAGATGGAAGGCGTAGTTCATGCCGGCGCGCGGCAAATGCGCGAACTTGCTTTGCTGCGCCGCCTTCAGCTCCAGACAATAGTCGCCATACTCGCCGGCCAATCCGCGCTCGCGGCCTTTGAGCCAGAAATGCTGAAAGCCAGCCGTCCAATGGTCTTTGCCGGTCAAGCCAAAGGAGTGGATGTAGTCCTGCCCCCGGTCGCGCCAGTTTTCAAAGCTGATGCCGAGCTTGAAGGTCGCCTGGGTGGCGGCCATGAATTCCTGCTCATTGATCTCCAGCAGGCTGTGAAAGGTCAGCAAGGTCGGAATCGTCGCCTCGCCGACACCGACGGTGCCGATCTCATCGGACTCGATCAGCTTGATGTCGAGCAACTTCCCCAAGGTCTTGGACAAGGCGGCCGCCACCATCCAGCCGGCCGTGCCGCCGCCGGCGATGACGATGCGTTTGATCGGTTTGCGTTCGCTGCTCATACTTGGTTCTGCCGGTCAATCAATGTGCGCAGCTGCGACAGCGACGCCACCGCCATATAGATCGCCTGCAGATGGCCGGCGCGCGCCAAAGCCTCCAGCGCGCTGCCGGGCAAACCGGCCAGACGCTCCTCGTTGATTGTGTAAAAGCCGGCCAGACGATTTTGTGAGCCGTCGTTCAGCTCGACATCCAGCACAAAGGATTCCAGCAGCTCATGCGCCTGCAGCGCCTGGATGAAGGCGGGCGTGGCGTCCAAGCCTTGATGCAGGGCCAGCAAGACCGAGTTGATGCGCTGCAGGTAGTCACTGCTGCCACCATGCGGCAAGAACAGCGCCTCGCCTTCGCTGCGGCTCAGGCGCGGGCTGTCCAGATCGATATGCACCAGCAATTCCTGGCCCGAGCGGCCAATCAAAAAGGGCTGGCGCTCTAGCGAGAGCGGCAAATAGGCCGCATCCCAGCGTCCGTCGCGCAAGAACAAGTTCTGGCCGGCTTGCAGCCCCAGCAAGGCAATCGGCTCGAAGCCTGTGCCCTCGGCCGTCTTGCGAAACACGATCGGGTAATGCGCCTGGATGCTGCGAAACTCATCCGGGAAGGTCAGCGCGAACATCTGCCCATCGCCTAACTCGGCAGCACGACGGTTGATGACGCGAAGGTCTTGGTGGTCGACGTTATTCAGTAAAACAGAATTGGCCATGAGGATTGACTCGGGAAGAGGGGTTCAGATGCTGTGCAAGCCATGCTGCTGGATATGGGCTATCAGCGCCCGGTTGCTGGGTAGAGCCCCCAGCATCCGGCGCGTCAATTGGGCGGTTTCGGAAAAGAAGCCGGCGGCCTTTTGCGCATTGGCCGCATCTTCGCTGCGCCGCGCGCCAGCGCTTGGCAAGGGCCGAAAGCCCATGCCGTAGAGCACGTATTGATAACTGGCCGAGGGGAACATTTCCTCGATGCGGTGGAAGTCGTGCCGCGAGGGCGGGCGGTGCTGCCATTGCGCCAGCAGCTCTTGCAGCCGCGGCGGCGTGCTCGCGGCCTGTTCGCGCCAATAAGCGCTGTCGCGGCGCTGGCTCAAGACGTAATGCAGTTTCAGAAAATCGATCACCCGCTCCCAGCGGTAAGTAAAGGCATCGTTGAAGCGCTGGGCGGCAATGTCCATCAGCGCCCGGTTGGCCGGCATTTCTTCACTCACCAAGGTGGCCGACAACTCAACCAGCGCCAGCGCAGAAGCCTCCAGCGGCTCGATAAAGCCGGCCGAGAGGCCAATGGCGACACAGTTCTTGTGCCAAAACTTGGCCCGGTAGCCGGGCTTGAAGCTCAGCTTGCGGGCGGCCAGGTGCTCGGCAGCTCCGCCGGTCTTGGTCACATACGCGCGCAGCTCGATTTCAGCCGCCTCGTCCGAGCAGTGCGCGCTCGAATAGACATAGCCAATGCCGCGCCGCGTCTGCAGGCCGATGTCCCAGATCCAGCCGCAGCTTTGCGCCGTCGAAATGGTCTGCGAGGCAATCGGGCTGTCCACCTGCGCGTAGGGCACTTGCAAGGCCAGCGCGCTGTCATTGAACAAGACATCTTGCTGCGACAGCAAGGGCACACCGAAGTGCTGGCCGAGCAGCAGCGAAGCCATGCCGCTGCAGTCAATGAACAAATCAGCGCTCAGCGCTCCATGCACCTGGGTCTGCAGCGAGGCGATATCGCCATTGGCGTGTGAGTTGACGCCCACCATGTGGTCTTGCACATGTTTGACGCCAAGCTTTTCCAGGCAATGTCGGCGCAGAAGGTGACCGAATTTGACCGCGTCGAAGTGATAGCCGTAATTGGCCACTGCCGCGAACTCCGGCGTGGCCGCCTGCTTGGGCGCCAGACCGGCCGCGCAAAGATGGGGCTGAAAGCTCATCAGTTCCGCAAACGGGACATTCGCGTGCTGCTGCAGCCAGGCCGCCACCAGATTCGCTTCGGTATAGCCTTGCGGCAGTACAAAGGGATGAGCGTACTGGTCGTCGGCACGGCCATTAACCCAGCCGACGAATTTGGAGCCTTGCTTGAACGTAGCCTCGCACTCGCGCACCAAGTCGGTCTCGCTGATGCCGATTTTGTGCAACGTGTCGCGCATGGTCGGCCAAGTGCCCTCGCCGACACCGATGGCCGGCACATCGGGCGACTCCAGCAGCGTTACCTGCAGGCCCACCCCATGTTCGGCCGCGATCAAGGCGGCGCTCAGCCAACCGGCCGAGCCCCCGCCCAAAATCACGATCTGTTTGATCACCTCGGTCATCTCGCCCTGTCAAAAGGTGTAGCGCGCTCCGAACATATATCGTGGGCCTGTCTGTGTGGCGTACAGCAGCTGATCCTTGTTGCGGCCGTGCAAACGCTGTACGCCGTCATTGAGGTTGATCACCTCGGCCTGCAGGCTCAGTTTCTCGGTCAGCTTGTAGCCAATATTGACGTCGACCTGACCATAGGCATCGGTATAGACCGGGTTGGGCAAGCCGGTGCCGTCGAAACGCGAGGTCAGGAATTCATCCCGCCAGTTATAGGCCACACGCACCGACCATTTGTCGTTCTCGTAGAAACCGACCAAGTTGGCCGAGTCGCTCAAGCCCTCCAAGGCAAACTGCTCGCCGCGGTTCTTGTTGTCGTACTTGAGCCCCGAGGTGACATAGGTGTAGTTGGCCGAGACGCCGAAGCCACTCTTGCCGAACATATGCTGGACGTTGAACTCCAGGCCGTTGAGGCTGTCCTTGCGCTGATTGGCCGGCGTGGTGATGGCGAAGGTGGCGATCGGGTCGCTGGCCTGGCCGGGGATCACGCCGGTCTGATTGCCATTGGCATCATCCTTGCCTCGCACCACCCCGCCCTGGCCGTTCTTGTTCAGGAAGATGTAGTTGCGGATGCAGGTGATGTCGGACGTGACGCAGCCCTTGGCGATCGCCTCCTTGAAGAAGGCGCCGCCGGCCGGCGTGCGCAGATTGAAAGGCGTGCCCTGGGTCGTCGTCGTGCCGATGAAGTTCTCGATGTTCTTCTTGAAATAGCCCAACGACAAGAAGCTGGCCTTGCCGTAGTACCACTCGCCGGACAAATCGAAGTTCTTGGACTTCAAGGGCTTCAACGCCGGGTTGCCCTGCGCGCCGGTGCCGCCGTCGATACGGGCCAGCTGGTTCAGCGTCTGCCCGCCCTGGATATCACCCCAGCCGGGGCGGCCGATTGTTTCGCTGTAGCTGGCGCGTGCCTTGACGTCGCGGGTCACGTCCACGTCCACGTCCACGCTGGGCAGGAAGTATTTATAGCTGCCTTCCAGCGTGGTGTAGCCAGGAGCACCAAACTGCACCGAGAACTCGTTATTGGCCACCCAATTGATGCCGGTGGCGGTGGGCACCAGAGCGGTGGCCGTCACATCGGTTTTCTCGTAACGCACACCGAAAGCGGCATTGACCGGCATGCCTAACTCCCAGCTGGTGCTGTACTGCAAAAAGCCGCTCTGGGTCTTTTCTTGCACCTTGCGGTCGGTCGTGAACTGGTTAGAGGCACGGTAGAGCGAATCGTCGCCGGCGGCCTTGGCGGCCAGGGCGCGCACCGTCTCGAAGTCGAAGGTGAAGAACTGGTTGAACAGCGCCGGGCTGTCATGGCCGCTCATTTGCTTGAAATAGGGGCTGATGGTGTCAGCGCGCCAGACATTGTCCGGATAGTCGGCGGCATTGGTGGCGCCACCCCAGGTGTCGCGCTGCACATTGGAGAAGGCCGAGCGGTTGTCGACCTTGTTCAGGCTCATGCCGAAGTCCAGACGAGATTCGTCCGAGAGCTTGTAATTGCCGGTCAACTGCCCTTGGTCGATGGACGACTTCATATAGCTGTTGCGGAACGATGAGCCCGTCACCATCATCTTGGATGCGTCGATATTGCCGCCGGCCACGCTCAGGACCGGGAACTTCTGGGTGAAGTCCACGGCCGTGGTGCCACGCGTGAAGCTGGCGGTGCCCAGGCTGGAGTTGGAGCCGTAAGGGCTGTCGGCACCGGATGTCGCCGTCGAATGGTGGGCATCAAATTCCAAGGTGAGCTTGTTGCTCGCCTTCCAGGCCAAGTTGAAGCCGGTGGAGTTGTTCTCGTTCTTGGTCGCGTATTGCGCGCCGCCCATGGACAAGTCGCTGGTGGCCGGAACGATAGTTTCCGAATAGATCTTGGGGCTGCTGACCGGGCCGCTGTTCCAGCTGCTGGACGAGGGGCCGAAGTTGAACCAGACCGACAACTCGTTGCGCTTGGTCTGGATCTTGTTCTGGGAGTAGGTGTAGTCCAGCGTGGCGGTCAGGTCATTGATGGGCTTGTATTGCAGCGTCACCTGCCCGTTCGTGCGTTGGCGCTGAATGCCGTTGACCGAATAGGCAAAGTTCTGCGGCACCGAATAGATATCGGTGGGGCCAGGGCGATTGATGATGTTCTCGGAGCCTGGCGTGCCGGGCTGGGGGATGGTGCCCCAGTTGTTCTCATCGCCGGCAAAGGGCCGCCAGCCATTGGCCACCGCCGCCTGGTTGTAACCCAGATTGCGTTCCTGATAGCTGCCGCTGATGGCGATGCCGAACTTGCCATCGGCGAAGGTGTTGCTGTAGATGCCCGAGACTTCAGGCGTGACTTCGCTGCCTTGCAGCGGGTCGGGCAGGCGGCCGTTGGAGGTGTCATGCACGCCCTTGACGCCGAGGCTGGCGCGCAGGCCGGGGTTGTCCAGCGGCCGGGCGGTCTTGATATTGATGGTGGCGCCGATGCCACCGGCCGGCGACGCGGCACGGCTGGTCTTGAAGACCTCGATGCCGGCGATCGACTCCGAGGCCAGGTTGGCGAAGTCAAAGGCCCGCGAGTTCGAGGCCGAGGTGTCGGCGATGCTGGAGGCGGGCATTTGCCGGCCGTTCAAGAGCACCAAGTTGAAGTCGGGGCCGACGCCGCGCACGGTGACCTTGGAGCCTTCGCCGATCGAGCGGTCGATCGACACGCCACTGATGCGCTGCAAGGACTCGGCCAGATTGGTGTCGGGGAACTTGCCGATGTCTTCGGCCACGATGCCGTCGACCACGCCTTGCGCATTGCGCTTGAGGTTCATCGAGGAGCCCAGACTGCCGCGAATGCCGGTAACGACGACCGCCTCCAGCACATTCGCGGCTGCCGGCTGTTCACTCGCTGGCGGCGTTGCTTGTTGTGCATGGGCGCCGCCCATGCCGGCCACGCAAAGCCCGCAGGCCAGGGCCAGCTTGCTCATTTGAAACACAGGGCCGACAGCTTGGCTGGCCCGCTGGACTGGGGTGTTGATCATGTTTGTCTCCGTTCGTAGTTTTCTAGAGGCCACATTCATTCGATGGGCCTATCGGCAAGCTGGGCTCGCCCACTTTTTTGAATCGTCATTTTCAGGACGTTTTGAAAGCGCTTTCACAACCATACTGATTTTTGCCTTTGGGTGAATCTAGGGAACTCCCTTGCTTTGTTGTTTTTCCGAGCTTTGGGCTTGCAGCGCTCAGCCGAGCGCTGCCGCATCCAAGGCGCGCGAGGCGCCGATCAAGGCAGGCGACACCGCCGCGTCGATGACAAAGGTAGGCACGGCCGCGAGGTAGTTGGCGAAGCGCCCTTTGGCCTCAAAGCGCTCTCGAAAGCGTGAGGCCGCCAGTTCCGGCAATAAGCGCGGCACGACGCCGCCGCCGACATAGACGCCGCCACGGGCACCGTAGGTCAGCGCCAGATTGCCGGCAAAGCTGCCCAGGAAACGAAAAAACAAATCCAGCGCAGCCAAGCAATCCGGATCGCGCTGCTCGCGTGCGGCGGCAATCAGCGCTTGGGGGCTGGTCAGGGGCGCCGGCCGGCCGGCCAATTGCGCCGCGGCCTGATAGAGATTGAGCAGGCCAGGCCCGGACAAAGCCCGCTCCGCCGAAGCGTGACCGAAGCGCTGGCGCAAGCAGTTGACGACGGCCGCCTCTTGCTCATCGATAGCCGCCAGGCTGGCGTGACCGCCCTCGCCGCTGATCGGCGCGTAACTTCCATTGCCGCCCTGGCTGGCAATGCCAGCAACTCCAACAGGCAAAAGCCCCGCCACACCGAGGCCGGTGCCTGCGCCCAAGACCGCCAAGGCCTCGCCCGCCACCGCGCTACCGCCGCCAATTTGGCGCAATTGCTCGGGCCGCAGTGCCGGCAAGGAAAGCGCCAGCGCGGTGAAGTCGTTCAGCACCGCCAGGCGCTGCACGCCCAAGCTCTGCTTGAGCTGGGCAATCGAGAAGGACCAATGGTGATTGGTCATGCGCACCGTGTCGCCGACGATGGGGTTGGCGATGCCGATCGCGCAGGCACGCGGGCGCGGCTTGCCCTGCTCCGCCAGGTATCTGGCGATCGCCTCTTGCAGCGAGGCCTGCTCCGCGCACTTGTAACTGACGATGTCTGCGACCGCGCCGTCAGCATCCTCGCCCCAGGCGAAGCGGGCATGAGTGCCGCCCACATCGCCAAGCAGACGCGGATACAAAGACGCGGAGGCATTCAGGCTCATGAGATCCTTTGCGAAGCAAATTTCGGAACACTTGACGGCAGCCGCCGCAATGCCACAATCGTAATGAAAGCGCTTTCATGAAGCAAGCACTGGTTTTCCCTGGTGTGCAAAAACAGCGCCCACATGTCCCGACACCTGTTCACCTTTCCCCTAACCTCAGAACATCCAGCGCCATGCCCGCACTCAAACCCGGCCTTTCAAACTCCTTGCCAGAACCCTTGCAGCTACGCTGCGTGCTGAGCACGGCCGACGGCCAACGCCGGCTCGCCGAACAAGCGCCGCTGTTGCTGCAAGGCCCAGCCGGCGCCAATTCGGCGCACAGCGACTTGCCCAGCGTGATGGTCCACAGCGGGCGGCGCTTTCAAACCCTGCTGGGCTTTGGCGGCGCCTTCACCGAAGCCGCGGCCGTCACCTGGAGCGCGCTGCCCGAACCCGAGCGCGCCGCGCTACTGCGCCAATACTTTGATGCCGACAGCGGTCACGGCTACACGCTGTGCCGGCTGCATATGAACAGCTGCGACTTCGCGCTGGGCAACTACGCCCATGCGGCGGTGGCCGGTGATGTGCTGCTGGAGCATTTCAATATCGAGCGCGATCGCAAGGCGCTGCTGCCCATGATCAAGGCGGCACAGGCGCTTGCGCAGCAGGCGGGGTCGGCATCTATCCGTTTGCTGGCCTCGCCCTGGAGCCCAGCGCCCTGGATGAAGAGCAACGGGCAGATGAACCAGGGCGGCGAGTTGCTGCCCGAATATGCCGCCGTCTGGGCTCAATGTTATGTTCGCTTCATCCAGGCCTATGCGGCCGAGGGGGTGCCGATCTGGGGTCTGACGGTACAGAACGAACCGGCCGCCACGCAACGCTGGGATTCCTGCATCTACAGCGCCGAGCAAGAGCGCGATTTTGTACGCGACCATCTCGGGCCCGCCTTGGCCGCGGCCGGCCTGGGCCACATCAAGATCATCGTCTGGGACCATAACCGCGACCTGATGGTGGAGCGCGCGGCAGCCGTCTACAGCGACCCCGAGGCGGCCCAATATGTGTGGGGCTGCGGCTTCCACTGGTATGGCGAAGACCATTTCGAGCATGTTCAGCTGCTGCACGACGCCTGGCCTGACAAGGCGCTGCTTTTCACCGAAGGCTGCCAGGAAGGCGGGCCACACCTCGGCTCCGCCGCTCTGGGGGAACGTTATGCCCGCAACATCATCAAGGACCTGAACCGCTGGACGGTCGGCTGGATCGACTGGAACCTGCTGCTGGATGAAACCGGCGGCCCGAACCATGTCGGCAATTTGTGCAGCGCGCCCATCATGGCCAATCGGCAGACCGGCGAGTTGATGCCGCAAAGCTCCTATGACTATCTCGGCCATTTCGCCCGCTTCATCAAGCCGGGCGCGCAGCGGCTGCTGTGCGCGGCCAGCAAGCAAGACCTGGAGGTCACGGCCTTCATCAACCCTGACGGCAGCAAGGTACTGGTCGCACTTAACCGCAGCGAGGCCGATATTCACTACACGCTCAAATTGGACGCCAGGCAATGCCAGGCACTGGCGCAGGCGCGCTCGATCAGCAGCTTTGTACTTGCGGCTTGAAGGTCGGGCGGGCTGACTCAGCCGCTCGCCTTTTCTTGGTGGGCCCGCAAGGCCTGCTCAAAGCGTGCCACCGTGGGACTTATCAGCGGTCGGCAAAGCAGCCGAAGCAGCCAGTTAGGCAGCCAGCGGCCGCGCTCCTCCGCTGCCGCCCTGGCGCGTGGGTGCTCCATGAAGCGGTAGGCGCTGGGTCGGTAGCCGACGCTGCTACGGCGGAATTCAATGCGGTCAAGATGCTTGATGTTCTTGTAGCCGTAATGCGCCGGCGCCAGCAAACGCAGCGGCGCGCCATGGTCCAGCCTCAAGGCCTCGCCGTTCAGGCAGTCGGCAAGCAGCACATCGTCGGCCAACAGATCTTCCAGCGCCATGCAGCTGCGCGCTCCATCCTGGCCGCGCAGGATCACAAAGTCTGCGCCGCTCACGGGCCCGGCTTTGGGCAAAACCAATTGCTGATAGAAGTCGCGAAAGCGCACGCCGCCCCAGCGCAGGCCTTTGTGAGTCCAGGTCGTGACGCAATGAAAATCAGCGATCAGCTCAAGGCGCGGTAAGCCTTGCAGCTCCGCCAAACCGATCTCAATCGGCACTCGGACCTCGCCCAGGATCTGCAGCCTGATGGTGTCGACCTGCGCCGGAAAGCGGGTCGCGAATTGCGTCAAGCCAAAGCGCGGAAAGCTGTCGCGCTCGCGCTGGCCCGGGGGCAGATCGGCATTGCTGCTGTTCATGGCTTCGCTCGGTGAGTTCGTTTGCTCAGCCAATGAAAGTCGGCCGGCTGCTCGCAAATTCATAGACCGACGCTTTTCAGCGTCTGCACAAAATGATCGATGATCATCTGCTTGATCTCGGGCGCGGTTTCTTTGCTGAAGCCATGGTCGGTCGGATAGGATTTATGGACCGCCGAGTACTTGAAATCATGTGCTTTCAAGTAGGACATGATGTCTCGCGTCATCGGCGTGCCGGGCCAGATTTGATCGTTTTCGGCTGAGATCAGCAGCATGGGGCCGCCGATTTTTTCAAACGAAAAAGTGGCTTGTCTGACCTTCTCGCTGTCTTGCAGCGCCTTCTCGAAGCGCTGGATTTGGGTGGCGTTTTCCAAGTCCGGCAAATCCATTGCGGGGATGTCCTTGCCTTGATAGGTCCAGGCCGATTGAGAAGTCGTCATGCCGGACCAGGCCACTTTGCTCGGCGTCGTGATGACGACGGATTTGATACGCGGGTCCAAGATCGCCAACAAGAAGCCGGCTTCCGAGCCGCGTGAACCACTGACGACGCCGATGCGCGTGGCGTCGATTTCCTTGACTGTTTCGGCGTAGTCAATCGCGCTGATGAAATACTCCATCGGTATATGGTCCAGCGTCGCCGGCAAGCCAGGCTCGGTCTTGAAGTAAACGAGGCCGATCACCGCAATGCCGTTGGAGGCCATCATCTGCCCATTGGCTTCGGCAAAACCCCAGCTCGGGTCCGAGCCACCGAAGCCAATCACGGCCGGCACCTTCTCGGTGGTTTTCGGCAAATACAGCCGGGCGGCCAGGTTTTTGTAGTTGACGGTTTTAACTTCGTACTCAAAAGTTCCGGCAAAGCAGTTGCCGAATGCCAGCGTGAGGCTGACCAAAAGCAGGAGGAAACGAGAAGACATAGGCCTTGGTCCTTAGATGGAATCGATGGCGCGAACGCTTGAGCGCCTCAGCATTGCGAAGCCGGCCGGCAACGCCAGCCAGAAGCCCGAACTCGGCATCAGCACCAGGCCCAGCAAGCTGAGCACCAACACGCCCCAGCCCAGGCGGCGCAAGGAGCGAGCGTCGCCACGGCGCTCCAAGGGTGTGATCGCCAAGGCCAGCAAGGCCAGCAGCGCGCCGAACAGCACAAACCAGACGGTCGCCGCCGTCAGCGGGTCTTGCCCCACGGTGTTGAAAAAACCGCGTTGCATGATGTTCACCAGCGGGCGCTGGAAAACGAAGAGCGCGAACAAGGTATGCAGCGCGGCCACGGCCATCAGCCAATGACCGATCCAAATTCGCTGAGTTGGCAGGGGCGTGAGGCGTGTGTTGTTCATGGTTTATTCGGTATGTGCGGCGGCCACACGCGTTTGCCAGAGCACAAACAGCGGCGCGCCAATGATTTCAAGAGCGGTGAAAGCGACAAAGGGCAGCGGCGGCCAGCCGGCATAAAGCAGCGACAGCAGCCGCCCGACGCCACCCAGAAAAATCATGCCCCAGAGGGCGCGGAACAAGACGGTCTGGGTGTCGATGCGGGGCACCATCCAAAGCACCGCGAGGCCCAGCCCGCACCAGACCCCACTGAGAAAGCGCAGATTGCTGTCCAGCAGGCTGTTGGCGGGCAGGCCCGCTGCGGCGTAGAGCGGGTCGGCAAGCCCGGCCATGCCGACCAGGCCGGTGAGCAAGGGAACCAGCCCCAGCAGGGCGGTGGCGATTTGCAGGTTTCGTTTACTCATGGCGTCGGTGCTTTAGTGCTTGGGCCTATCCACTGGTTGCTGGTGCGCACGCGCGCGCCGAGTGACTTGAGCATCAACACCAGACCGAGGTAGGCGCGGTCAAAGTAGGGCAACTCGGGTGTCACCGACTGCAGCATGCGGACCGCCAGCCGTTGCTGCGCAGGGTCGGGCCTCGGCATCACCGGATGCTGGCCGAAGTCATAGACGGCCACAGCAAAGGGCGCGGTCTGCCAGGCCAGGGTCTCTGCCAGCGCAGGCATCAGCTGTTCGCGGAAATCGGCCTTGCTCAAACTGGCTGCGATCAAGCCCAGTTCCAAATAGATCTGCTGCAGCTGATCCAAGTCGCAGGGCTGACACAGCATGGCCGACCAGGCCCCGCTGATACCGGCACAGAATTTCTCGCCAAGCTGCTTGGTACAGCCAAAGTCCAGCAGCCCAAGCCGCCCCTCGGCCATGAAGAGATAGTTGCCCGGATGCGGGTCCGCTTGCAAGCGACGCAGCTCGAACAGGCTGAACAAAAAGGTATCGAACAGTAGTTGGCCAAAATGATCACGCTCGGCTTGGCTGGGCCCGGTCGCTAACCATTCATTCAGATGCATGCCGGGCAGGCGCTGCATCGTCAGCACCCGTTTGCTGCTCAGGTGCGCGAAGGTCTGCGGCAGCACCAGCCCAGGCCGCCCGGCCAAGGCCTGCGCGAACCAGTGCAATTGCTCGGCTTCGCGGTGATAGTCCAGCTCTTCGGCCAGCTTGGCTTCGATGTCGACCAGCACACGCTCAACGATGTCGGCCTTGGGCAGGCTGTCCGAGCCGCGCGCAAAGGTCTGCAACAAGGTGCGCAACATCGCCATATCGCTGCCGATGGAGGCGGCCATGCCGGGATATTGCAGCTTGACGGCGACTGCCTCGCCGCTCGCCAAGGTCGCGCCGTGCACTTGCCCCAAGCTGGCGGCGGCAAAGGCGACCGGCTCGAAATGCGCGAATAGTTCATCCGGCCCCTGACCAAACTCCTGGCGCAGCAGCTTGATCACCAAGGCCCGGTTCAGCGGCGTGACCTGGTAATGCGCTTTGGCCAATTCCTCACGCACGCCGTCGGGTAAGAAGCCCAACTCCAGGCTGAGCAGTTGCGAGGCCTTCAGGGCCGTTCCCTTGAGCTGATTCAAGGCCGCAAACAAGATGCGGCCCAGCTTGGCCTGATGGGCGGTGCGAGCTTGTTCGGCCTGTGCTTCGGAGCGGGTCAGCGCCTGCACATGGTGGCTCAGCTGAGCCGCACCGGCGCGGGCCACCGCCAGCCCGGCAATCGCGCCGCGGGCCAGGCGGCCGGTGCGTGGCGCTTTAGTGGACATGGCCGAGCCGCCTCAACATCATCGGCACGATCAAGCCATGCACCGGGCCAACGACGCTCATGTAAACGCGGCCGAGCCGGTTGTGGATGTGCACCACGGTGCTGATCTGCAATTCATCCTGCCCCAGCCTGAACAGCGAGACCTGCACATGCAGATGCTTGTCGCGGTCCTCCAGAATGACTTCGTTGAAGTCCGCGTATTGCAGCGTGAAGATGCCGACCCGGTCACCGGGCCGGTAGCTGGAGGCCGGCTTGCGCGGATCACCGACGGCCATCGCGCCGAGGTTCTTCAGCCCGACCCAGCGCACCGCCTGGTTGCGCAGCGCCATCAAGAAGTCCATCCAGGCCGGCGTGCGTGCGCTCAGCGCGAGAAACTGCGCCAAGGCGCTGGCTTCGGGTTCGATGCTGGCGAAGCGATAGCTGTCCGAGAAATCCGCACCCGGCTCGGCCCGCAAGATGCGGCTGCCGGCGGGCAAGGGGCACAAGACTACTTTTCTCATAGTCGGCTCCAGACCTGGATCAGGCCAATCAGGTGAACGAGGCCGAAAGCGCCACAGATCAAGGAGCTCCAAATCCAGAATGGCGTCACTTGCGCAGGCGCCAGCAGCCACAGCGGCAAGGGCGCCAAGCCGCGCAGCAGGTAGACGCCGGTGATGGCAATCAGCGCCGCCTTGATCCACGGCAGCCCAGCCGCCAAAGCCCAACCGGCGCCGGCCAGCGCGTAGGCGCTCCAGACCGAAAGCAGCAAGGCAATGCCGGCGGTGATGAGGGCCGGATAGCTGCGACCCGCTTCAGCCATCCGTGCCATCGCTTCGCCGGCACCGAAAAAGCGGTACCAGGCGCCGCCGCCAAAAATAATGCACACATGCAGCAAGGCCGCGATGGCGCTCAGGCCGGCACCCAGCAGCAGCCAGTGGTTGTAGCTGGCCACGCTGCTCATGCCGCACCTCGGGCCAAACCGCTGCGCGCCAGCTTGAGCAAGTCGAGCAGGCCATTGCCATCGCGCAGCAAGCGCGTCAACTGGCTGCGCAGCAAGAAGCCGCCCAGGTCCAAAGCCTTGTTGACGATGCCGCTGTGCAAGGCCAGCACCAGCAGATCCAGACTCAGATCGATCATCTGTGTGGTGTTGGCAAACTCGTCGGAGTCGTCGCGCAGCCAATAGGCGGTGATGGCATAGACGCTGTCGGCCAGCAGTGCCGCCAAGCTGGGCTTGAAGCCGCAAGCCGCGATTTCGCCCTTCTCCTCGGCCTGTTCCAGCATGTCCGCAAAGGCCTGTTTGAGCAGCGTTTTGCCGGGCAAGTCTTCACCCATCAGCAGCAAAGGCGCGCCCGCCACCAACTTGTGGGCCAAGGCCACGAACTCGCGATCGGCCAAAAACTGCTCCAGCAAGGCGTCGATCAACAACTGCATGCGCTCTTGCAAGCTGAAGGCGGCCAAACCCTTGGTTTTGCCGATCTGCACCAAGGCATCCGCGACAGCCTGCTCAAAGTAGGCCAGCACCAGCTTCTCCTTGCTGGGGAAGTATTTGTAAATCGTCGCATCGCCCAGTTCGGCGGCACGCGCGATCTGCTTCATCGTCGTGCCCTCGAAGCCCTGGCTCGTCATCAGGTCCACCGCAGTCTGAATGACTTGCCGGCGGTTCTTCTCGGTTTGGGACTTGGTGATGCGCATATGTTTACCAACTATCGTTTAATAGATTATTTTTCACATCTATTGAATAGTCAATATCTTTTTAAAGAACAAAGCAAGGCCACAAGACACCCGCACGTCGCCGCCACTGGCGAGACGGCCGCGGGTTAATGCTGATGATGATGGGGGTGCAAAAGCGGGCTCAAAAGCGCTTGAAGCGGCTTGGCCTTCACTACACTGCAGCCGAGCCGGCGTGAATACGCCACATGCGGCCGCCGCGCCGCTGGACAGTGAATCAAGTCGGTCGCCACGATGTCGATAGCAAGGGCAATGAGCAGCGTCAACTCCGCAGGCAAACAAGCGGCACGGTCACCCGTGGGCCGGCGGCTGGGCCCTGCATATTGCGCGCACCGGCTTTTGATCTGCTGCCTGAGCTTGGCGCTGCTGGGTCTGGGCTTGAGCGCTTGCAAACCCGAGCCCTTGGTCGAGCCGGCGCCTGCCAGCTCGGCCGCACCAGCTGCCGACACAGACAGAGCCCCCGCCACCGGCGCAAGCGACGCGAGCGTGATGAAAGAGCTGGCACGCATCGAACGCGGCGGGCTGGTCAAGCCGGTCGAGAGCGAACGAGATCTGCTCGCCTTGCAAGCCCGCGTCAAGCCGGGCAGCGCGGAGCTGCTGGAGCTGCTGATACTGCGCAGCAACCTGGCCATCAATCGGCGCGACACGGCGAGCGCCGAATCCCACATGAAGCTCATGCGCGAGTGGCCGAATCCGCGCCTCGCGGCGGAAGCCAAGCTGGCGCAGCATGTGCTGCGTGCGCGCTTGTTGGCGCAATCGGGTCAGCTGGAGTTGGCCAAAAAGGAGCTGTCCGATCTGAACAGCTACACGGCCGGCCCGACCTCGGCGCTGCGGCGCGCCTACAGCCTGCTGGGCGCCCTGCAATCGGACACCGGCAACGCCGATGCGGCCTTGCTGAACCTGCACCAGGCACTCAAGCTGGCCGAGAAAACCGGCGAGGCCTGGCGCCGGGTGGATCTGCTCGGCAGCCTGGCCAACACCTATGTAGAGGCCCAACAGCTGGAGCGTGCCGAGCAAACCATCAACGAGGCCTTGCGGGAAGCCGAACGTGACCCCGACACTTACATGCTGCTCAATGTGCAGACCATGCGCGGCATCATCTACGCCGAGCTGGGCAAGCACGCTTTGGCCCAGCGCGCCAAGCAAGAAGCCCTGGCTCATGCGCGGCGCTCCGGCGTCGAGGACTTGCTCTCACTGGCCCTGGCCAATTACGCCGATTACCACCTCAAGCAGGGCAATTACACCGAGGCCTTGCGCTTGGCCGAGGAAGCCTTGCCGCTGGCAATGAAGACCCAGGACCTGTCCTCTCAAGCCGTGGCGCTGGCCAATATGGGCCTGGCCAAAATTGCGCTCAAGCGCGTTGAAGAAGGCAAGCGTGACGCCTTGGCAGGCATCGCCATCGACGCAAAGCGCGGCGCCAACAGCGGCGCCTCGATTGGTTGGCAAGAGCTGGGTGCCTATCTGGAAAAAGCCGGTGATCTGCCCGGGGCCGCCGATGCGTATCACCGCTACCGCAAGCTGATCGATCAGTCGCTGCGCGCCGACACCCGCAAGGCCGTGCTTGAGGCGCAGGCCCGCTATGACGACGAACGCCGCGCCCAAGAGCTGGAACTCCTGAACCGCGATATGAACTTGAAGGCCGAGCAGTTGCGCGAGCGCGATCTGCGCCTCAAGCTATGGGCGGCGCTGGGCGGCTGCGTGCTCTTGTCCGGCGTGCTGCTGGGCCTGGCCTATCAGCGCATTCGCAAAACCAATCTTGCGCTGGCCAGCAGCAATGCCGCGCTGCGCGTGCAGGGGGAGCGCGACCCGCTGACCGGCCTGTCGAACCGGCGTCATTTCCAGGCCGCCATCAAGCGTCTGGCCGACCAAGGCCGGCTCAGCGGCACGGTATTTCTGATCGATATCGACCACTTCAAGCGCATCAATGACGGCTACGGCCATGCCGCCGGTGACAGCGTCTTGATCGAGATTGCCAAGCGCCTGCGCAGCACACTCAGGGACGAGGACTTGGTCGTACGTTGGGGCGGCGAGGAATTCTTGATCGTGGTCGACACCCGGGACGCCGCCTATGCCGGCACTTTGGCGCAGCGCCTGCTGGACCATATCGGCAGCGAGCCCGTCAGCCACGGCGGACAAAGCATTCCCATCACCGCCTCGATCGGCTTCGCCAGCTTCCCCATCGCACCGCAAGGCCTGGCGCTGAGTTGGGAGCGTGCCATCGATTTGGTCGACACCGTGATGTATATGGCCAAGGCCCATGGCCGCAACAAGGCCTATGGCATCCAATCCATCGCCGCCGAGGACGAAGCCAACCTGCTGCTGCTGGCGGCCCACATGGAGGCGGCCTGGCATGAGGGCAGCGTGCAACTGCTCGCCTTGCAAGGCCCCGAACCGGTGTCGCCGCCGACATGACAGCGCTGCGTCTCTACAGCGCCAAACGCTGGATTTACACGGGTTTGTGGCTGATCTGCACGCTCGCTGGCAGCGCCCATGCCCTTGAAGGCGACGCCGGCACCAATGCCGGAGGCACAGCGGCCTTCAATCCCGCCTTGGACAATCAACTCGCCCGCCTGCAACGCATCGCCTACGACAAGCCGGCCCTGGCCCTGCAAATCTTGCAGAAATTGCGGCTGGATCCGGCGCACGCGGCCCACAGCCAGCAACTGCTGCTGGCCGAAGGTCGCATGCAAGCTGCGGCCGGCAATGACACCGCCGTCGAGGCCATCGCCATCAATTTGAGCCAGTATCCAAACAGCCAGGCCCAGGTCAGTCTCTTGCGCGCACTGCACGCCGACCAGGGTGGCCGCAGCCTGCAAGCCGCCGAGCATGCCGAAAAAGCGCTGGCCGGCCTGGAGCCGGCATGCCGGCTGGGCCAGGGGGGGGCCAATCGCATGCCGAGCATGCCCAAAGACTGCGACTTCCGCAGCGCTTGGGCGGCCTTGCGTGTGTTGGTACGCAAGCAGCAAAACGAAGGCGTTTTGACCCTGGCCGAGGCCTCCGCCCGGCAAGCCCTTGCTCTGGCAGAGGCGGGCAAGGACAACTATTTACGCGCGTTGAGCATGGGTCACTTGGCCATGCTCGGCCACTATTTGGGCCAAGCAGACGAAACAAATCGCTGGCTGGCGCAGGGCCAGAAAGCGGCCGAGGGCGATGTGCTGGCCATGGCGCATATGAAGAGTTTTGAATCGGCGCTGGCCTCGCGCTCGGGTCGTCCGGCCGATCAATTGCGCGCCTTGGAGGAGGGCTTGGCCTTAGCCACCCAAGCCGATGCACCGCGCTTGATGGCCCAGATGCAGATTGGCTTGTCCGACGTCTATGTGCAGTTGCAACAGCCCCAAAAAGCCGCCACGGCGGCCGAGTTGGCCTTGCCGCAACTGCATGCACTGGGAGATCAGCGACTGGAACGGGCGGCCCGCCACAACCTCGCCCTGGCCCTGATCCAAGCGCGTCAATTTGAGCGCGCCCGCCGCGAGCTGACGCTCTTGGCCGAGATGCGCCAGGACTGGAGCGACCACGCCGTCTTGATCGAAGAGCTGCGTGAAGAAGGCGAAGCCTGGGCCGCAGCCGGCCAGGCCAAAGAGGCCCTGGCCAACTTCCACGCCGAACGCAGCCTGAGCGCGGAGCTGGTCGCCCTGAACCGCGAAGCGTCGCTGAAACAGTTGAAAGTCAAATACGACAGCGAACGCAAGCAGGCCGACCTGGATCTGCTGATCCGCGACAAGACCCTGGTCGACAAGCAGCTCGCTAACCGCCAGCTTGCACAGCAGGTCGGTCTGGCCGTGGCGGCCTTGCTGGCGCTGTCGATCGGCCTGGCGGCGGTGATGGTCAAGCGGGTGCGCGAGGCCAACCGGCTGCTGAAGGCCAACGAGGCCTTGCTGCGCGCGCAAAGCGAGCGTGACCCGCTGACCGACCTGGCCAACCGCCGCCATTTCCTCGCCGTGATGGCCCAGCAAGCGCCGGCCGAGTTCAATGGCGCGCTCTTGATGATAGACATCGATCACTTCAAGCATGTCAACGACCAGCATGGCCACGGCATCGGCGATGTGGTGATCTGCGAGGTGGCGCGTCGCCTCAGCCATGCGGTGCGGGCCGAAGATCTGGTGGTGCGCTGGGGCGGCGAGGAGTTTTTGGTCTTTGCCCCCGGCGTCAGCCTGGCCGATCTTTCTCACCTGGCCGAACGCATTCTGCGCGGCGTCGGCGGCCAGCCCATCAACACCGACAGCGGCCCGCTGCGGGTGACGGTGTCTATCGGTTTTGCGCATTTCCCCTTGCCACCGTCCAAGCTTGCCCTGCAGTGGGAGCAGGCCGTCAACTGGGCCGATATGGCGCTCTACACCGCCAAGTCACGCGGCCGCAACCGCGCGATGGGCATCGCCACCGTGGACGCGCGCGACAGCGATGCCTTGATGCAGATCGAGGCCGATTTCGACGCGGCCTGCTCCTCGGAGCGGGTCAGCCTCCTGCAGGTCTTGGGGCCACCGGCCTGACGCACAAGGCGATGAAGTTTTCTTTTCATTACGGTCGCGAACTTGCGCAGGCCGACATCTTGGCCGCTTTGGTGGTCGCGGTCTTGCTGATCCCGCAATGCCTGGCCTATGCGATGTTGGCTGGGCTGCCGCCACAGATCGGCCTTTATGCCAGCTTGTTGCCACTGCTGGCTTATGCCGCCTTAGGCTCAAGCCCGGTGCTGGGCGTGGGCCCGGTGGCGGTGCTGGCGCTGATGATTGCGCAGGCGCTGGGCGGCTTGCCCGCCGGCGTCAGCCCCAGCGATGGGGCACTGGTCTTGGCGGCCGAAGTCGGCTTGATTTTGGCGCTGGCGGCTTTTTTGCGCCTGGACGCACTGGCCTCGCTGCTGTCGGTGCCGGTGTTGCATGGCTTCGAGACCGGCGCAACCTTGGCGATTGCGCTGAGCCAATTGCCGGTCTTGCTGGGCAGCACGGCCAAGGGCTTTGACTTGCCGGCCGTGCTCATCAGCCTCCTGCAAGGCGCGCGACCCTGGCATGGCGCGACCGCCTTGCTGGGCGGCCTGAGCGTCGCCCTGCTGCTGACCGGGCGGCGCATCTTGAGCCCGGTGCTGGCCCGTTTGGCCCCGCTTTTGCTGCTGCTGACTGCGATGGCTTTGGCCTATTGGAGCCAGGCGCAGACCCATGGCGTGGCCTTGCTGGGCCAGCTGCCGCCCTTGGCGCTGCCGCTGGGCGCCCCGCCGCTGGACGCACAGCTGTGGGCCTTGATGCTGCCCCATGCGCTGCTCTTGGCCTTGATGGCCTATGTCTCAAGCTTGGTGGTGGCCGAGTCGCTGGGGCGGCGGCGCGTCACCTTGGGCGACGCTCGCGTCAACCCGGCGGCCGAGTTGCGCGGCCTGGCCGGCGCCAACCTGGTGGCGGCCTTCAGCGGCGGCATGCCGGTGGCCGGCAGCTTTTCGCGCAGCGTGCTCACGCATGAGGCGGGCGGGCGCACCCGCATGACCGGCGTCTACATCGCCGCGCTGATGGGCTTGGCGCTGCTGCTGCTGGCCGAGCCGCTGGCCTGGTTGCCCAAATCGGTGCTGGCCGCCACCATCATGGTGGCCGTGCTCTCGGGGCTGAAGTGGCAACCCTATGTAGAAGCTTGGGCCTATGCGCGCAGCGAGGCCGTGCTGATGTGCGCGGTAACGCTGATCGTGCTGTGCTGGAGCGTGGCGGCCGGCTTAGGCCTGGGCGTGTTGGGCGCTATCGCCCTCTTGCTCAAGCGCAGCGCGCGGCCTCATGTGGCCTTGCTCGGGCGCGTACCGGGCACCGAGCATTACCGCAATGTCGAGCGCTATGCGGTCGAATGCCAGTCTGATGTGATGGGCTTGCGCATCGACGAGAGCCTTTTGTTTACCAACGCACGCAGCCTGGCCGATGTGGTGCAAGGGCATTTGAGCAAGTTCCCCGATGTGCGGCGGGTGGTGATCATGATGTCGCCGGTCAACAGCATAGACTTCAGCGGCCTGGAAGCTCTGCGCGAGTTGCATGCCAGCCTCAAGCGCCAGGGGCTGCGGCTGGATCTCTCCGAGGTCAAGGGCCCGGTATTGGACCTGCTCAAGGCCAGCGACTGGACGCGCTGGTTCGACGGGCAGTTATTCCTGAGTCATCATCAAGGCATGATGAGTAGCGAGGACTGGGTCAGCCCCTGAGCAGTTTTTCCTCGGCCAAAGCCAAAGCCTCGGGCACACCCGACAACACCAGGGTGTCACCGGCATTCAGCAAGAGCTGATCATCCGCAGCCACCACCGCGCCATTGGCGCGCCGCACCGACACCACCGACACATCGCCTGCATGCAGGGCCAGCAAGCCCAGCGCTTGATGCACATAGGCGCTGCTGGCGGGCAGCGTGACGGTGCGCAGACGCGCGTGATGGCGCTCCTCGGCGGTGTCGTCATCGGCGCCGTGAAAGTAGCCGCGCAGCAAGCCGTAACGGGCATCCCGCGCGTCACGAGTGAGGCGGATCACCCGCCGCATCGGCACGCCGACCAGCGCCAGCGCGTGGCTGGCCAGCATCAGCGAACCTTCAATCGCCTCGGGCACCACCTCGGTAGCACCGGCCGCGCGCAGGCGCTCCAGGTCACGGTCGTCTATCGTGCGCACGATCACCGGCACCTGCGGCGCATGTTGCTGTACCAGGTGCAAGATCTTCAGCGCCGAGGGCGTGTCGGGGTAGCTGATCACCACCGCACTGGAACGCGCCAGACCCGCCGCCATCAGGCTTTGCAGGCGCGCCGCGTCGCCGAATACAACGCTCTGGCCGGCCGCAGCCGCCTGGCGGACTCGGTCGGGGTCGAGGTCCAACGCCATATAGGGGATGTTCTCGCCCTCCAGCAGCCGCGCCAGATTCTGGCCGCTGCGCCCATAGCCGCAAATGATCACATGGCTCTCGGCCTTGAAGGCCTTCTTGGCAATCGTGGTCAGTTGCAGCGACTGCATCATCCAGTCGCTGCTGGACAGCTTCATCACGATGCGGTTGCTGTACATGATCAGGAATGGCGAGGCCAACATCGACAGCACCATGCCGGCCAAGACCGGGCTGATGTATTGCGGCGCCACCAGCTGATGCTGGGCGCCCAGCGTCAAGATCACAAAGCCAAACTCACCCGCCTGCGCCAAATAAATACCGGTGCGCAGCGCCACACCGGTGGGCGCCTTGAAAAGCCAGGCCAGGCCCGCGATCAGGCCGAACTTGACCAGCACCGGCAAGACACTCAGCAGCAGCACCAACCACCATTGATCGACCAAGATGTGCCAGTCCAGCTTCATACCGATGGTGATGAAAAACAGACCCAGCAAGACATCGTGGAAGGGCCGGATATCGGTTTCCACCTGGTGCTTGTATTCGGTCTCGGCGATCAGCATGCCGGCCACAAAAGCACCCAGCGCCAGCGACAAGCCCATATGCTCGGTCAACCAGGCCAGGCCCAGCGTGACCAGCAGCAGATTGAGCATGAACAGCTCATCACTCTTGTGACTGGCGACCCGGGTCAGCCACCAGCGCATCACTTTTTGCCCGCCGACCAACAAAATCGTCAGCAGCAGCACCGCCTTGAAAGTAGCCCAGATCAGAGATTCGGCCATTTCGGCGCCGCCGCTGTTCAGCGCCGGGATCATCACCAGCAAGGGCACGACGGCCAGATCCTGGAAGATCAGCACCCCGATCACGCGCCGGCCATGCTCGCTCTCCAGTTCCAGTCGCTCGGCCATCAGCCTAGCCACGATGGCCGTGCTGCTCATCGCCATCGCTGCGCCCAGCACCAGCGCGCCCTTCCAGTCCAGGCCCAAGCTGCCGCCCAGCGCGCTAAAGGCCCAGGTCAACAAACCCTGCAGGCCGACTGTGCCCACGATGCTGATGACGACTTGCCACAGGCCCAGACCGAACACCAGCCTCCTCATGCTGTAGAGCTTGGGCAGATTGAACTCCAGCCCGATCACGAACATCAAGAACACCACGCCGAATTCGGCCAGATAGCGGATGCTGGCGGTGTCGCCGGCCAGCGCCAGCGCGTTCGGCCCGACCAGCACGCCGACGACCAAATAGCCCAGCATCGGCGGCAATTTCAGCTGGCGACAGACCACCACGCCCAGCACCGAGGCGACGAGGTAGAGCAGGGCAAGATCGAGCGAGGTGAGCATGACCCCGATGTTAAGCGGCGGGGCAGGTTTACTTGGGTGCCAAGCCCAGATCGTCGAGTCGTAACAACAACTCGGTACGGCGCTCACGCGCCACCTCACGCCAATCAAGATCGTCTTGCGCGCCGATCAGCGCGTAGAGCAGATTCATGCTGGCGCCCGGCCATTGGCGCTTGAGCCGGGCGTAGAGCTCGACGGCATCCTGCGCGCGCAACTCACTCAGGCTGTGCACACCCTGGGCAGCCAGTTGCGCCCGGCTCTTGGGGCCAAGACCGCGCATCGGCGACGGCATAGGCTTCACTGGTTCAGGCCATCGCCGTGCAAAGCTCCACCAGCGTGCCGTCCGGGCAGCGCACATAGGCGACCGTCTGCCCCCAGGGTTTAGTCAGCGGGGGCGTCAAAGCTTGCGCGCCGGCCTTGACGGCACGCTCGAAAGCGGCCGCGACGTCGTCGGTGACCAAGCCAATCTCCATCCCCAAGGGCAGCTTGCTCGCACCAGCGGCGATGTAGTCGCCGCCCATGCTGTCGCGCGCCGTCGCGTGGTCCACAAAGGCCAAGGCCGTGGCGCCGGTCTCAAGCTCGCCATAGCTGCCCGACTCATGCAAGAAGCGCGTAGGCAGAGCAAACGCAGCCTCGAAAAAAGCCAAGGACGCCGCTACATCAGCGACATAAACAATCGTGTATGCGAATTTCATCAAGCACTCCGGTTCGGCAAGGCCACGAGTTTGCCAGCCGCCTGCTGACAGCGGCATGTCAGCAGCGCAGATATGCTTGCCAGCATGAAAGTAGTCTTGCAATGAAGGGCCCGATTTCTTGGCCACGCCGGCGCCTGCTGCTGGCCGGGGCCGGCATGGCCGCGTTCCATAGCCTGGGCGCCCCGGCGAGCCCGGTGCAGCTTGCCCCACTGACCCTGCGGCGGCGCGTACTGGCCAATGGCCTGGAGTTCATCGCCCTGCCGAATGCGGGTACCGGTACCGGCGCCACGGTCAGCGTGCAGGTCTGGTACCGGGTCGGCTCCAAGGATGATCCGGTCGGCCGCAGCGGCTTTGCGCATCTGTTTGAGCACATGATGTTCAAAAGCACCCGCCATATGGCTAACGAGCAATTCGACCGCATGACGGAGGATGTCGGCGGCAGCAACAATGCCTTCACCACCGAGGACTCGACCGCCTACCACTGCGTCGTGCCGGCCAATCACCTCGAACCCGTTTTGTGGGCCGAGGCCGAGCGCATGTCCAACCTTACCGTGGATCAGGCCAACTTTGACAGCGAGCGTGCCGTCGTCAAAGAGGAGTACCGGCAAAACGTGCTGAGTGAGCCCTACGGCCAACTCTTCAATGCGGTGCCCAGCTTTGGCTACCAGACACACCCCTACCGGCGCCCTGTCAGCGGCAATATCGAGGAGTTGGACGCCGCCACTCTGGCCGATGTGAGCGAATTCCACGCCAACTACTACCGCCCGGACAATGCCGTCTTGCTTGTTGCCGGGGCCTTCGATGCGCGCCAGCTTGACGAGGCTGTAAACCATTACTTCGGCAGCATCCCCAGGCCCAGCCGGCCAATCCCGCGCAACAACGTTGTTGAAGCGCGCCGGGTGCTTGATCAAACCTACCGGCTGCCGGCCAGCCAAGCACCGCAGCCGGCCGCCCTATTGATTTGGCAAGGGCCGCGCGCCGACAGCCCGGACGCCATCGTCTGGCAGGTCGCTCAAGCGCTGCTGTCGCAGGGAGAGTCGGCGCGTTTGAGCAAGGGGCTGGTCTACAACAGGCAAGTGGCGCAGAGCGCAGGCTTCGAGGCCCAGCTCAATGCCGAAGCCGGCTTGTTGGTCGCCCATGCGGTGGCGGCAGGAGGCACAAGCGCCGCCGCACTGGTGGCGCCGCTGGCGCGTGAGGTGCAGCGCCTGGCCGAGGAGCCGGTTGCAGAGCGCGAGTTGAACAAGGTCAAGACGCAGTTGATGACCGCCGCCCTGATCAAGCGCCAGACCGCGCAGGGGCTGGCCGAGCTGGCGGGCATGGCGGCGATGCTGCGCGCGGATGCTGCTGCTGCCGAACGCGACTTGGCCGCCTTGCAGGCCGTCAGCGCCGCCGATGTGCAGCGGGTGGTGCGGCGCGACGTGCAACAAGCGGCACGCGTCACACTGCTGTATGGGCCGCCAGCAAGCAGCAAACCGGCGCTCAAGCCAAGGCGGGGGCGGGCATGAGTCGGCGCGCTTGGCCACCGATGCGCTTGTTGATGCGCTTGTTGATGCGGTTGTTTTGGCCCTTGCTGTTTTTGGCGCTATGCCGGCCGCTGCTCGCACAGGAGGCCGGGTTCGACCTCCCCCCCGAGCCGACGCCAGCGCTGCCCCTGCAACTGCCGGTGTTTGCACAGGCCGCGCTGCCCAACGGCATGCGCTTGGTGGTGATCGAGCGCCGCGGCCTGCCCTTGGTGACGGCGATGTTGAGCGTGCAGGCCGGCAGCCTGGCCGACCCGCCGGGCAAAAGCGGTCTGGCGGAGCTGAGCTTTGGCGTGCTCGGCAAAGGCGCCCGGCGCGGCGGCGTCAAGGCCGACGCCACGGCGCTGGCCAATGCGGCCGATGCCCTGGGCAGCGGTCTGGAGATCAGCACCGGCGCGCAGGCCAGCCGCCTGAGCATGACGGTGATGAGCATGCACCTGAGCGAAAGCCTGAGCTTGCTGGCCGATGTACTGCGTGCACCGACCCTGCCGGCGCAGGAAGTCAACAGCAGCCGCCTGCAGTTGCAGCAGGCCATCAAGCAAGAGGCATCCGACCCGATGGCCCTGGCGACGCAGCTGGCTTGGCGCCTTTACTGGGGCGACAGCCCGCCCGGGCGCCTCAGCAGCATGCAGTCGCTGGCGCGCATCAAGCGCGAGGATGTGCTGACTTTTTGCCGTGAAAAGTTGCGCCCGGAGCGCACGACGCTGGTGTTGGCGGGCGATGTCGATCTGGCCCAAGGCTTGGCGCTGGCCGAGCGCTACTTTGGCAGTTGGGGCCTGCAACATCCACATGCGGCGGCCCCTCTGCCGCCGCAAGGCAGCCACCCAAGCAGACCCGCGCCCGATGGCGCTCCGGCTCCGCTCGGCCCGCCGATCTTGCTGGTCGACCTGCCGGGCAGCGGCCAGAGCGCGGTCTTGCTGTTTGCGCCCTTCCCGGCTCAGCGCAACCGCGACGGCGAGCCCGCCCGCGCGCGCACCGCCGCGCTGGCCAGCGCGGTGCTGGGCAGCGGCTATTCCTCACGCGCCAATCAACAGGTGCGAATCAAACGTGGTCTGAGCTACGGGGCCTATAGCAGCGCCGAATCGCTGCCGGCCGGCGGCATGCTGCTGCTGAGCACCCAGACCAAGCACATCAACGCGGCCGAGGCCGCGCAACTGCTGCACAGTGAGTTGTTGGGGCTGGCCCATGAGGCGGTGCCCGCGGAAGAGTTGCTGGCGCGCCAAAACGGGCTGCTCGGCGACTTTGCTCGCCAGCTGGAAACCACCCAGTCGCTCGCCAGCTTGGCCGCCGAACAGCTCGAGCGCGGTGAGACGCTGGCCGAGCTGGCCGACTACGCCGACCAACTCAAACGCGTCAGCGCAGCGCAGGTGCAGGCCTTCGCGCAGCACTATTGGCCCGCGTCGGCCCTGCGCCTGGTGATCGTGGCGGACCTCAAACAGGCCGGTGCCGGCCTGCGCCAGCAGTACCCGCAGGCCTGGTTGATTCCGGCCGCCGAGCTGGATCTGGCCGCGCAGAAGCTGCGCCGCCCGCCGACTCGGCTAAAATGACGTCGTCATTGGGGAGTAGCCGCAGCACTTTGTGCCGGCCCGCGTCAACATACTTGATCCTTATGATCATGGCGCCGGCAGTAAAAACCTTACCTGGCAAGACCTTTGACCACCTGCACCTGCTTTGCGGCCGGCGTTTGGGTGGTCAATGGTTCATCAAAGCCGGCCGCTAAGGAAACACTTTGGAAGCATTTCTCATCTCCACCGGCGTTGTCGCCCTGGCCGAAATCGGTGACAAGACCCAGTTGCTGGCCTTTTTGTTGGCCGCCCGCTTCCGCAAACCGCTGCCGATCTGCCTGGGCATTTTGGTCGCCACCATTGCCAACCACGCCTTTGCCGGCGCTTTAGGCGCCTGGATCACGTCTCAGGTCAGCCCCATGACAATGCGCTGGGTCTTGGGCCTGGGCTTTCTGGCGATGGCGGTCTGGACGCTGATTCCCGACAAGATTGACGAAGAGGTCGAAGGCGGAGGCAAGCTCAAGCTGGGTGTCTTCGGCACGACCGTGGTGGCCTTTTTCATGGCCGAGATGGGCGACAAAACGCAGATCGCCACTGTGGCCTTGGCCGCTCAGTTCAATGCCTTCATCGCCGTGGTCGCGGGCACGACCTTGGGCATGATGATCGCGAATGTGCCGGCAGTATTCCTGGGCGACAAAATGGCCGGGCGCATCCCGGTACGTTTGGTGCACGGCGTCGCCGCGCTGATCTTTGCCGCCATCGGCGTAGCCACCTTGGCCGGCTTGGGCCAAGGGCTGGGCTTCTGAGTTTGTTGTCAATCATCGCTATGCGGCAGCGTCATTTGCTGTTTCAATCACTCTGAACCCGTCGGCGCGCAGCCCTCAAGTTTTGCGCGCCGCGGTCGATGTCCTGAGAGCTTGCATCGCCAGCGCGGGCTACTCGCTCAGTGAATTGTTCAGTCGGCAAGGGGAACTAAAAGATGTCAGAGACTTCACGCGTGCTGCTCGTCGACGATGACGAACTGACCCTGCAAATGCTCGAAGCCACGCTGGAGGACGATTACCAGATCAGCAGCGTCACCAGTGGCGCCGAGGCGCTGGCCCGTTGTGCGGCCGAAACCTTTGATTTGATCGTGCTCGACGTCGACATGCCGGGGCTGGATGGCTACGAAACCTGCCGCCAGCTCAAGGCCAATCCGGACAGCGCCGAGATCCCGGTGATTTTTCATTCGGCCCGCACCAGCATTGATGAGCGCCTGCAGGGTTATGCCGCTGGCGGCGCCGACTATCTGCCCAAGCCCTTCGATGCGGGTGAGTTGATCGCCAAGATTGGCTTGGTGCTGGGCAACCGCGCCAAGCAGCGTGAATTGAGCGGGCAACTGGAGGAGACCATGAACGCGGTCTTGTCCACCGCCGACATGATGGGCGAGGCCGGTGTGGTGCTGGAGTTCCAGCGCCAGCTCGGCACCTGCGCCTCTTATCCCGACGTGGCGCAGGCGATATTCGAGGCCCTGCAACGCTACGGCCTCGAAGGCTGCGTGCGCATACAAGGCCGGGCCGAGCTGTTTGCCAGCAACGGCCGCGGGCCCTGCAGCGCCTTGGAGAACTCCATCCTCGACCATTTGATCAGTCAAAAGGAAGGCCAACGGATTCGCCCCTTGGGCCCGCATACCGGCTTCGCCTATGGCTCGGTGGTGCTGTTTGTGCGCAATCTGCGCATGGACCGTGGCGACAGCACGATGGAGCGCAGCGAGTCGGAGCGCATGGGGCGCGCAATCGACAATGTGGCGATGCTGGTCGAAGGCGCGATCGTGCGCGTGGCGGCACTCGACACCGAATTAGCCAGCCGTGACTTGGCCGATGTGCGCCATCTGGTCAGCATGACGCGCGGCGCCTTGACCGACATTTCCGCGCGCAGCCAAGCCCAGCGCATGGAGATTCAGCGCGCGTTCGAGGAACTGACCGAAGAGGTGGAGCTCAGCTTCGTCAAGCTGGGCCTGACCGACGATCAAGAAAACTTCCTGAGCAACATCATCAAGAAGCAAGCCGCCAAGGTGATGGGCTCCTTGGACCAGAGCCAAGAAGTCGAACAGTTTCTCGGCCGGGTGATTCACAAGCTGAATCAACACGGTTGAGGCCGCAAGCCTAGGAGGCACAGGCAATGGCCGGGCCAATTGACGAAACCGTTGAATTGCCCGACGGCCTGCCCGTCGATCAACGCTTTCGGAGTCTGGGTGATCTGAATAGCAAGTTAGTCGAGCAGATCTCGCGCAGCGCCTATGCGCTTTTGGGGATGATGATGGCGGCCGCCACGCTGCATCTGCTGGCCAACGCCCTGCAGACGGACCAAAGCTGGTCGGAGCGCTGGGTCAATATGCGTACCGCCGGCAGTATTTGGGCGCTGTCGCTTGTTGCCTTCGGCCTGGCGCGCCTGTTTGGCATCCGCACGGCGGCAGCGTTTTTCAGCTGGTCAACGATGCTGGTCTTGTTCGGATCGGCCACGCTGTCGGGTTTGGGACTACAAGCGCCAGGCTTGGTCGGCGTGATGGCCTTGCTGGTTGTCATGGGCCTGTTGGTCGGCACCGGTTCCGCAAAATTGGCCACGGCCTTGGCCGTACTCGGCTACCTGGCCCTGTGGCAACTCGAGGCACAAGGCTGGATCACGGGCGCTGCGGCCGAGCCTTCCGGCATGATGCCCTCCTCCGCCAGCCACGCGGTGGTCTACATCGCCACCAGCATCATTCTGGGCTGGTTGGTGGCGCGTTACAGCGCCCTGTTTTGGGACGTCACCTCTTCCCTGGAAGGCTCACGCCGCTTGCTGGCCGAGACCGTGCGTGCGCAACAGCTGGCCGCGCAAGACCTGCGTGACAGCGAGGAACGCCTGCGCATCCTGCTCGACAGCTCGCTCACCTGCATACAGATTCTCGAAGGCGACAGCGGCGCGCTGCGCTTCGCTAACGCGCAGACGCTGCGGGCCTATGGTTGCGCAAGAGTGCTGGAACTGGATTTCAGTCTGATTTGCCCCGGCGAGCCCTATTCCAAAGACCGGCTGATGCAGCGCGTGCGCCGCGCGGTGGATGAGGGGGCTCAATACTTCGAATGGCAGTCCAAGCGGCTCGATGGCGCGCCGGTCTGGTGGGACATCAAGATGGAGCGCCTGCTGCTGGGCGAAGAGTCCTGTGTGGTGGTCTTCGGCCATGACATCACCGCCCGGGTGCGCGCCGAGGCTGAGCTGCGCATCAGCCGCACCCGCTTGGAAGACGAGGTGCGCGAGCGCACGACCGAACTGGTGACCGAGAAGCTGTTGATCCAAAGCATTCTCGAAGCGCTGCCCATCACGCTCAGCATTCGCGACCTGCAGGGCCGCTACACGCTCGTCAATCGCAGCTTCGAGCGCGCCACTGGCATGCAAAGGCAAGCGGTCTTGGGCAATACAGCGCGCGACATCTTCCCCGCCGCGATTGCCGCCGAGATCGCCGACACCGACGCCCGCCTGATGGCCGGAGCAGGCAGTTTGACCGTCGAGCGGCAGATGGGCGAGGCCAAGGTCGGCGGCAATGACTACTTGATCACCACCGTGCCGCTGCTGGACGCGCAGGAGCGACCGATCGCGGTGCTCAATCTTGGCACCGAGATCAGCTCCTTGAAACGCCTGCAACGCGAGCTCAGTCTGGCCAAAGACGAGGCGGAGCGCCTGGCGCTGGCCAAGAGTGACTTCTTGGCCAATATGAGCCACGAAATCCGCACCCCCTTGAACGCGGTCCTGGGTCTGGCCCAGCTGGGCATCGGGCGCAGCGCCGACCCGGTGGCGGCGCGCAGCGGCTTTGAGCGCATCGTGCGTTCGGGCCGGCATTTGCTCGGCGTCATCAACGACATCCTGGACTACTCCAAGGTCGAAAGCGGCAAGCTCGATATCGAGAACCTGCCCTGCAATCTCAGCCATTTGGTCAAAGAAGTGCTGGAGTTGGTGTCCGAGCGCGCCGACGCCAAGAACCTGCGCCTGCGCGTCGAGTACAAGGCGACCCAGGACTGGGTGATGCTGGACACCTTGCGGGCGACCCAGATTCTTGTCAACTTGCTGTCTAACGCGATCAAGTTCACCGACAAAGGCCGCGTGGTGCTGAGCGTCGAGCAAGGCGAGGGGCGCTTGCTGTTTGCCGTCACAGACACCGGCGTCGGGCTCTCGCCCGAGCAGCAATCCCGCGTCTTCACCGCGTTCGAGCAAGCCGATTCCTCCACCACGCGCAAATTCGGCGGCACCGGCCTGGGGCTGAGCATCAGCAGCCAGCTGGCAACGGCCATGGGCGGCAGCATCACGGTGAGCAGTGAGTTAGGCGTTGGATCTTGCTTCACCCTGGACCTGCCTTGCATACATGCCAAGCCCGAGCCGGCCGCAGCCGCGCCCGAGCCCACGACGACACCAGAGTCAGGGCCCGGGCCTGCGGACCCTGGCGCCAGCATCAGTTTCAGCGCCAGCGCCGACTCACGCGCCGAGATTGACGCCGGCAAAGCAATGCCGCTGCGCGGCTTGCGTCTCTTGATCACCGATGATGTGGACATCAATCGTGAGATTTTGCAAGACATGTTGAGCGCCTTGGGCGCCGACGTGGTGAGCGCCGACGGTGGCGCGCAGGCGCTGCTGCATCTGCGTGAAGTTGGGCCCGGCGGCTTTGATCTGGTGCTGATGGACGTGCAGATGCCAGACATGGACGGCTATGAAGCAACCCGACTGATTCACCAGCTAGCACCCAAACTCAAGGTGCTGGCGCTGACGGCACACGCCCTGCCCGAGGAGCGGCGGCGCTGCCTGGCCGCCGGCATGGTCGCCCATGTGACCAAACCGATCGACCAGGCCGAGTTGCTGCGGGTGCTGTTGGCGCAATCAGAAGGCCTGCCCAGGCGCGCCGCTGACGATGCGCAAGTGCACTCGCCAATTACGGCACCAATTACGCCACCAATTTCGGCACCCATCGCTGCCCCCCCGCCGGCAAACAGTCGTGCCACCCCATGGCCCCAGCTGGCAGGCACCGACTTTGCCGCCGCGCTGACCCGTTGTGCCGGTCGACAGGAGCTCTTGGCCAAACTGCTGGGCACCTTTGCCAAGCAATACGCGCAGCACCAAACCCTGTTCGAAGAAGCCCAGGCCACCGGCCTGCCGGCGCTGTGCAGTGCGGCGCACCGGCTCAAAGGTCTGGCCGGCAATTTGGGCCTGATCAGCTTGGCCGAACGGGCGACTGCCCTCGAAACCGCGAGCGGCGCTCAAGGCGACACCGACCAAATACCGGCCGCGCTGAGGGACATGAACGCCGAACTCGTGGCCATCGTCGTGGTGATTGCCGCTTGGCATCGGCGTTATACCCAAGCGTCAGACTGACTCCGTCCAGAGCTCGGCCTGCGCTCGAGGCGGCCTGCCCGCCAGAAATCTGGCCTAGGGAGCAGTGCCCAAAGTCACCGACTTCATCCAAGTTCGATGCGAAAAGGCAACTCGAAGGGTTTGTACCGGTGCTCAGTGCTTGGAGCCGGCTGAAGAATGCACGCACCGCACTTTACGGTCCGGACCCAAGCACCGCTTGGCCCACAGAGGCCATCGGCAACGCACTAACACCATCTATAAACAGGAGTGCTCGATGTTAAAAACAACCCGACTTAGCGCCGCCCTCGCATTGATATATGCAGGCGGATTGGCCATCACCGGCTCAGCCGCGATGGCTCAGGAAAGCCTTGAACGCGTCTCGGTGACCGGCTCGTCGATCAAGCGCCTGGACGCCGAAACCGCGCTGCCGGTGACCGTGATCACCCGCGCGCAAATCGAAGCCTCGGGCGCCACCAATACCGAAGACCTGCTGCGCCGCGTGTCGGCCAATTCGGCAATGGTCTCCGACACCGGTCAAGGTACTGGCTACGGCACCTCGAACGCCAATTTGCGCGGCCTGGGCCCTAATTCCACATTGGTTTTGCTGAACGGCCGGCGTCTGGCCAACCACCCCTTCGGCAATATCGGCGGCGCAGCGTCGGTCGACCTGAACAGCATCCCCTTCGCCGCGATCGAGCGGATTGAAGTTCTGCGCGATGGCGCCTCGGCCGTGTACGGTAGCGACGCGGTCGCCGGCGTGATCAACTTCATCACCCGCAAGGACTATCGCAATGGCGAAGTGTCGGTGCGCTACGGCAATACCGAAGCCGGCATCGGCGGCACCGAGAAGGGCGCCACCGTGGCGGTCGGTTTTGGCGATATGGCCAGCGACGGTTTCAACATTTTGCTGACCGGCAATGTGCAGAAAAACAGCCGCGTCAAGTCGATTGATCAGGCTTTCTACAACCGCGGCGTTGATCAGATACCCGGCTCGAGCCCACCATCGTCGAGCGCACCTTTCCCGGGCTATATCGAAGGCCTGATCGGGCCCGGCGCTTACCCCGAGTATCCCGATCCACGCTTTACCCAGTGCGGAGAGCCAACCTCCTTTGTCGTGGTGCGCAGCCCATCGCCTAACGGCCTAGAGCGCCGGACCTGCCGCTTTATTTACGCGGCCACTCTGGACAATATGCCCGATCAGGACAAGTACGACGCCTTCGGTCGCCTGACTTACAACCTGAGCAAGGATCACCAACTCTTTGTTGAGGGCTCCTACGCCTCCAACCACGGCATCGGCCGAGTTGCCCCGACGCCAATTCGCGAGGGCTTTGGTCCCTTCAACGCCGAGAAGTTTGCGTTTGAACCGGTCTTGATGCCGGTCACCAGCAAGTACTACCCGCGTGATATTTTGACCAAGCTGGGCTACACCGTGCCCGCCACCGGCATGGAAGGCATCGCGCTGCGCGCCATCCCCGCCGGCAACCGCATCAGCGACAACACCAACACGCAAGCTCGTTTTGTGATTGGCTCCAGCGGCGTGCTGGGCGGCTGGGACTATGACACCGGCTTCAACTATGCCCAAGCCAAGGGCCTGCTCGACTACAAGGGCTATATCAACGAAGACCGCTTCTTGAAGGCGCTGGCGACCGGCAACCTGAACCCCTTCGGCCCGGGCGATGCTGCCAGCGACGCGCTGTGGAAGTCGGCCGCGATGGAAGGCAAGATGCGTGAGTCCAAGAGCACCGTCACCGCCTTTGACTTCAAGGTCAGCAAGGAATTGATGGCAATGGCAGGCGGCAATATGGGCCTGGCCACCGGATTTGACGTGCGCCGCGAAGAGGCTGACGACAAGCCGCTGAACGCCGAGTACGCAGCGGGCAAACATATTGGTGGCGAGGGCACAGTGCCCCACACCACGGCATCGCGCGATCTGGCCGCTGTGTTTGCCGAGTTGAACATGCCGTTTGCCAAGGGTTGGGAAGCCGGTCTGGCGGCCCGTTATGACCATTACAGCGACTTCGGCTCAACCTTCAACCCGCGCGCATCCTTGCGCTTCCAGCCGACCAAGGCCTTGATGCTGCGTACCGCTTACGGCACCGGCTTCCGTGCGCCGACGCTGTGGGACGTCAACTCGCCACCGTCGTTCTCGAACACCGCTGACTCGGTGACCGATCCGGCCTGCCCGGATCCAGCCGAATTGGGTGGACGCTGCAATACGCAGGTGCCGACCAAGTCTTCCGCTTCCTCAAGCCTGAAGCCAGAAACCAGCAAGCAATTCTCTGCCGGCCTGGTGTTCGAGCCGGCCAAGGAAGTGTCCTTGACGCTGGACTACTGGAACATCAACAAGAAGGACACGATCGGCGTGATCGCCGCCGACACCTTGCTGACGACACCCGATTTGCTGAAGAAATTCGGCAGCCGCGTCAAACGCAATGCAGCCGGCTTCATCTTGTTTGTTGAGACCCCGGTGGACAATCTGGGTGACTTGAAGATGTCGGGCTTCGACGTTGATGTGCGTGGCCGTATCGCTTTGAGCGAAGGCAGCGGTCGCATCAACCTGGGTCTTGCCGGCTCCTATGTCGCCAACTACGACGCGCAAAAGTACACGGGCGGTGCAACCGGCAAATTTGCCGGCACCGGCGGCGACAGCACGATTGCTCCAGTCCCGCGCTGGCAGCACACGCTGAGCGCCGAATGGGCCTACAACACCTTCAGCTTCATGGTCGAAAACGTCTACACCCGCGGCTGGACCGAGTCGGCTGCTTCGGTGGGCGCCAATGTGGGGGTTGAAGTAGCACACCGTGTCAGCAATAGCGACCGCTTCAATATGTCGGCGGCCTACAAGGGCATCAAAAACGTGACCGCTCGTCTGGGCGTTCGCAATGTGTTTGATTCCGAGCCGCCTTACACGGCCTCTTCGTCCTATGGTTCGCACGCAGCGGGCTACGCGGCTTCGTTCACCGACCCACGTGGACGTTTCTGGTACGGCAGCCTGGCCTATCAGTTCAAGTAATCGGCATTTAGCTTGACCCCCAAGCCCCGGCGGATTGCTCCGCCGGGGCTTTTTTTGTGCTTGCGCTTCAAGTCGCGCAAGCCTGCCTGACCGCGCGCTCCCAGTTCGCCATCAATTCTTGAGCGCGTTCGCGTGGCAGGGTCGGACGGAACACCCGCTCGGCCTGCCAATGGCCTTCGAGTTCCTTCAAGTCCCGGTAGACACCGCAGCTCAGCCCGGCCAGATAGGCGGCGCCCAATGCGGTGGTCTCGATCACACGCGGGCGCACGACCGGAATACCAAGCAGATCGGCTTGAAATTGCATCAAGAGGTTGTTGACGCAGGCGCCGCCGTCGACGCGCAACTCGCTCACCGCGGCACCGCCCCCCGCCACCGCATCCAGGCTCATGGCCTGCAGCAGGGCCGCGCTCTGGAAGGCAATGCTCTCCAGCGCAGCGCGCGCAATATGAGCCAGCGTCGAGCCCCTGGTCAGGCCGACAATGGCGCCGCGTGCCTCAGCCCTCCAATAGGGTGCGCCCAGGCCGGTGAAGGCAGGCACAAACATCACGCCGCCGGCATCGGGCACGCTCTCGGCCAGGCTCTGCACCTCGCCACTGCCTTTAATCGCCTGCAAGCCGTCGCGCAGCCATTGCACCACCGCACCACCGATGAAGACGCTGCCCTCTAGCGCGAACTCCGGTGTAGTGCCGATCTGCGCCGCGCTGGTCGTGATCAAACCATTGGCCGAGTTTTGGAACTGCCCTCCGCTGTGCATCAGCATGAAGCAGCCCGTGCCATAGGTGTTTTTGGCCATGCCGGCCTTGAAGCAGGCTTGGCCAAATAGCGCCGCCTGCTGATCGCCGGCAATGCCGCCGATGAGGATCTCGCCGCCCAGATGTTCGGCGGCCACGACGCCAAACTGATGCGAAGACGGATGCACCTCGGGCAGCACCGAGGGCGGAATATCCAGCGCAGCCAGTAACTCCTCATCCCACCGGCTTGTGCGAACATTGAACAGCATGGTGCGCGAGGCATTGCTGACGTCGGTGGCGTGTACCGCGCCATTCGTCAGCTGCCAGACCAACCAACAGTCGATGGTGCCAAAGGCCAGTTCGCCGCGCTCGGCCTGGGCGCGCGCGCCCGGCACATGATCGAGCAGCCATTTCAATTTGCTCGCTGAGAAATAGGCGTCAATCACCAAACCGGTCTTGCGCTGCACCAGCGGGGTCAGGCCTTGCTCGCGCAGCGCGGCGCAGGTCGGCTCGGCGCGGCGGTCTTGCCAGACCAAGGCGTGATGGATAGGCAGGCCGGTTTTGCGGTTCCACAGCACCGTGGTTTCACGTTGGTTGGTGATGCCCAGCGCCTTGATGTCGGCGGCGTGCAGGCCAGCCTTGGCGAGCGCCTCGCGGGCAGTGGCGAGCTGACCCTGCCAAATTTCCATCGCGTCGTGCTCGACCTGACCCGGCTGCGGGAATATCTGCCGCAACTCGCGCTGCGCCATCGCGACGATCTGGCCCTCGTCGTCAAAGACGATGGCGCGTGAACTGGAGGTACCTTGGTCGAGCGCGAGCAGATAAGTCATCGATGTTGCCTTAGAGTAGGGCGATGGAAGAACATTTTGACGTATTGGTGGTGGGCGGCGGCATCAACGGCGCCGGCATTGCACGCGACTTGGCCGGGCGTGGCTGGAAGGTCATGCTGGCCGAAGCCTCGGACTTCGCCGCCCATACCTCGTCGAGCAGCACCAAGCTGATTCACGGTGGCCTGCGCTACCTGGAGTATTACGAGTTCTCGCTGGTGCGCAAGGCGCTGCAAGAACGAGAGGTCTTGCTCAAGAGTGCGCCGCACATCATCTGGCCGCTGCGCTTTGTGATGCCGCATGACGCCGCCATGCGGCCGGCCTGGGTGGTGCGCCTCGGGCTCTTCCTCTACGACCACCTGGCCCGCCGCGAGGTGCTGCCCGGCTCCTGTGGTGTCAATCTGCGCAGCTCCAAGCTGGGCGAGCCCTTGAAGGCGCAGTACCAGCGCGGCTTCATCTACTCGGATGGCTGGGTCGATGACGCACGGCTGGTGCTGCTGAATGCGCTGGATGCGCGCGACAAAGGCGCGAAGTTGCTGACACGCAGCCCGGTCACCTCGGTGCAGCGCGACGCGCAAGGCTGGACCGCCCAGATTGCCACGCCTGAGGGTGGGCGCCAGGTGTGCGCCCGCGCCTTGATCAATGCCGCCGGCCCCTGGGCCGAGAGTTTTCTGCGCCAGGTGGCCAAGCCGGCGCGGGGCGAGGCCTTGGCGACCAAGCATCTCCGCCTGGTCAAAGGCAGCCACATCATCGTCAAGCGCTGCTTCGAGCATGACCATGCCTATATTTTTCAGAACCCGGACAAGCGCATCGTCTTTGCCATCCCCTATGAAGGCGATTACACGCTGATCGGTACCACCGATGTAGAGCTGGCACCCACCGCGCTGGACGGCTTCGCCAAGGCCAGCATTGATGCCAACGAGACGGCCTATCTGTGTGAACAAGCAAGCCGCTACTTCACGCGGCCCGTGACGCCGTCCGATGTGGTGTGGAGTTATGCGGGTGTGCGCCCGCTGCTGGACGATGCCTCGGGCGACCCCTCTGCGGTCACGCGCGACTATCTGCTGGAGACGAATACCGAAGCCGCGCCACTCCTGAGTGTCTGGGGCGGCAAGATCACCACCTTTCGCAAGCTGGCCGAGGATGCGGCCGACTTGATCGGCGAGATGTTGGGCGACAAACGCGCGGCCTGGACCGAAAAGAGCTATTTGCCCGGCGGCGATCTGCGCGAATGGATAGGCGCGCCTATTCGCCCGGACAGCGACTTTGAGCGTTTTGTGGCCGTCGTCGAGCAACGTTACGACTTTCTCGGCCACAAGCTGGCGCGGCGCCTGGCCCGGGCCTATGGCTCAAGGCTTGACCGCGTGCTGGGCACGGCGGCCCGCCTCAGTGACTTGGGGCAAGAGCTGGCGCCGGGCCTGTACGCGATAGAGCTGCGCTATCTACAGCGCGAAGAATGGGCGATGAGCGCGGACGATGTGCTGTGGCGCCGCTCCAAGCTGGGCCTGCATTACAGCGAGGCCGAGCGGGCTGGGGTGGCCGCCTGGTTCCAGCTGAATCCACGCTAGGAGCCCAGGCGGCAGCAGGCCTTAAAACTGAGCTCGGCCCCGGCCAGGGCTTTGGTGTCGAATCACTTGACCTCGATTTGCCCGGTCAAGCGGGCCCCGATCAAGGACCAGCTGAGGCCAACGCCCAAAAGAATACCCAGAGCCCCCAGGCTCAGCCAGGCCATATTGCCGTTGCCCTCGGGGTCTATCCACTTCAGATCGACCAACTCCCACACCAGACTCGCCAACAAGGCGCCGCCGAGCAGCGCTCCAAGCAAACCGAGCGACACATAAGCGGTACGCAAGCAGACTACCCAGCCGATCAGCAAGAGCACACCAGCAATGGCTTTGGGCGCATTGAACTCGGGTGGCGGCGCTGTCAGCCAGTGATAGAAGGAATGGCCCGACGGGTTGTAGCTGACCATGACCAAAGCCATGCCCAAAGCAATCCGAATGCCAATTCCTAACCACGAGATACCACGCTCAGCCATTTTTATCTGCCCTCAATTGAATTGAATGGCGCAAATGATAAGGCCTTGTGCTGGGCAATCGGCCACTTTTGCGCCCATCAAACGCTACTCGAAGTAGCGTATTTCGGCACTCCCTCGCCGGGCACCCAAAGTGCCCCTAACCCAGGCAGACTGCGGCAACTTTTGAGTTCTTGAGGGAATCTATGTACAGCCGCAGCAGTTCGCAACACCAGCACAGGGCCGGCCTTCGCGCCGCGCCGCGCCGCCAATACCTGCCCCTGGCCATTTGGGCTATCTGGGGCAGCAGCCTCGCCCCCTTGGGCTCGGCCCACGCAAGCGAAGAAGGTGCCAAGAAGGATGAGCCCGAGCAGTTGGCGCCGGTGATCGTTCAATCCAACCGGGTGCCGGTCAGCAAGACGGTCATGAGCGGCGAAGAGCTGGGCCGGGTGGCCGGCACCAGCGGCGACCCCATGCGCGCGCTGCAAAGCTTGCCCGGCGTGGTGGCCACCAGCGACAGCAATGCCGCGCCAGCCATTCGCGGCTCGCGCCCCGGCGACAACGCCTACTACATAGACTTTCTGCCGGTCGGCTATGTCTACCATTTAGGCGGTTATTTGAGTACCGTGCATCCGGAGCTGGTCAAGCAATTTGAGCTCTACACCGGCGCCTTTGGGCCAGAGTTCGACGATGTGCATGGTGGCATCGTCGACATCAGCTTGCGCCAACCGCGCAATGACCGCCTGGGCGGGCAGATCCGCGTCGGCGCGCTGGGGGCGGATGTCTTGGTCGAAGGCCCGGTGACCGACAACCAGAGCTTCTACTTCGCCGCCAAAAAGAGCTATATCGACCTACTGATACGCGGCAAGCAGACCGACAAAGACAGCGGTGTGATCTACACCATGCCCAAGTTTCACGACTACCAGGGCAAGTACAGCTGGCGCCTCAACGAGAGCAATACGCTGAGCTTTCACGCCACCGGCGCGCAAGACCAGATCAAATTCACGGTGCCGGCCGATACCGATATGGCCATCCAGGACCCGGCCCTGGCCGGTGACTCCAAGTCCAAGGAGTCCAGCAACACGCAGGCGGTGGTGTGGGACAACAAACTGAATGCGCGCGTCAGCAACAAGCTGGCTGTCGGCCATATGGATTCGCACAGCAAAGGCAAGTTTGGCTCTGCAGCGGATGCCGACGTCAAGGTCGATAACTTCTTCGTACGCGACCAGCTACGCCTGCGCCTGGGCGAAGACCACGATGTGGCCCTGGGCACGATTTTGTTCGCGCAGAAATACAAGCTCGACCTTGATCTGCTCGACGCGCGCTGCACCGAGTTCGATCCGGCTTGTGACTTGACCAGTGCCGAGCGCAAAAAGTTCAAAGACGAGCTGAAGGTCAATTACGCGATCTTCTATGCCAAGGACCGCTGGCAGCTCACGCCGGAGCTGGCCGCCACCGCCGGCCTGCATTTCACGCGCGATGGCTATTTGAACCGCAACTACACCGAGCCGCGCCTGGGCCTGGAATGGCGGGCCTTCAAAAACACCACCTTCAATATGGGCTGGGGAAAACATAACCAATTCCCCGATGGCCTGCAGGTCTTGCAGAACTTCGGCAACCCCAAGCTCGGCCATATGCAGGCCACCCATTCGGTGCTGGGCGTCAGCCAGGCTTTGGCCGATGGCTGGTCGGTCAAGACCGAGGTCTACCAGAAGAAGTTCGACAACTTCGTGATCGCCGACCCGACGCTGAATTACATCAACGGCGGCAGCGGCGACGCCAGCGGCGTCGAGCTGTTCATCAAGAAGGATGCCCTCGCCAACTCCAAGCTGTCGGGCTGGCTCTCGGTCAGCCTGGCGAAGGCGCGCCGCCAAAACGACGTGACCGGCCAAGAGTTCAAGTTCGAATATGACCAGCCGGTCGTAGTCAATCTGGTGGGCAATTACAAGTACTCGGACAAATGGCAGTTTGGCGCCAAGTGGAGCTATCACAGCGGCAACTTGTTCACCCCGGTGGTCGGCACCGGGACTCATCCGGATGGGCGCGTCAAGCCCATTTATGGCGAGCTGAACTCCGAGCGCCTGCCTAACTATCACCGCTTGGACCTGCGCGTCGACCAGGTCGTCTCGCCGACCCTGAGCTTCTACTACGAGCTGCTCAATGCCTACGCGCAGAAGAACATCTCGGGCTACACCTATACGGCCGACTACAAAAAGCGCAGAGCCAATGTCGAACTCGGGATCACGCCCAATGTCGGGCTGGATTACAAGTTCTGAGCTGCTTCAATGCCCGTGATTGCAGCCCGGGCCATGCACATGCCCGGCATGGCCATGGTCGTGATCGTGGTCGTGTGAATGCCCATGCTGGTGCGCGATCACCTCGGGCAGCTGGCTGAGCAAGGGCAGCGGGTCGAACGGCGCCTCCAGCGGCGCCAAGGCAAAGTCTTGGCGCTCCAGCCACTGCGCTAACTCGGGATCTCCCGGCAAGCGCAGATGGTCGTCGGCGGCCTCCATATGCACGTGCATTTCGCCCAGTTGATGGGTCAGCCGAAACAAGTCGGCCAGGCTTTGCTTGGCCGACGCGCGCACCTCCAGCAAGGCCTCTGGCGCCGCTTCGACACGCAGGAGCGAGCCATCTTCGGCCACCAGCACATCGCCATCGCGCAAGGTCGTGCCGACGGGAAGGCGCAAGCCCAGCTCGGCGCCTTGGCCGTCGCTCAAGTTGGCTTCGTGATGTTGGCGAGCGGCAAAAGGCAGCGATAACACGCCGGCACGCTTGAGCAAAACCGGCGCCAGCCCGGCGCCTTGAGGAAGCAATTTATTGATGATCAGCATAGGGATGGTTCTAAGGTTGAGGCGTGACAAGGGTCTGGGGAGAGACTGTACGGCATTCGTCGGGCCAAGGCGCGCCCAGCTGAATGCTGCGGATCAAGGTCCGCAGCGCCTGCTGGTACTGCTGCGGGAACTCGCTATGCAGCCGGCTGTGCGAACCCTCAGGGAATTCGATCCAGCAGTTGCTGGCCTTGGGCGCCGCGTCACGCAGCCGCCTGCCCAGCACGACAGGCACGGTCGTATCGGCCGTGCCGTGCAGCATCAGGAGCGGCGCGTCGACGCGCCCTATCTTGGCCAGGGAGTCAAACTCCAAGCGGGTGATGGCCGCGCCGATCTTGCCCAGGGTGCCGGCCTCGGCCGCCACATCCGGCAAGCGGGTGAAGGTCGATTCCAGCACCAGCGCACCATAGTCCGCGCCCTGCTGCAAGGAGCTGGCCAGCGTCACCGCCACCGCCCCGCCCATCGAATGACCAAACACCACACGTTTGCTCGGATCCGCTTGCCGCTTGAGCATTTCCGCCCATGCCATGCGCACATCGGCATTGATGCTGGCCTCCGACGGAATGATCGGCGTGCTGTCGCCCCAGCCCCGGTAATCGACCGCAACAATGGCAAAGCCCGCGTCCCGCAATGCTTCGATCTTGGGCAAATTGCCGTAAAGACTGCGCAGCGTGCCATGCAGATAAAGCAGTGTCGGCGCGGCTGGGTCGGGGTGCGGCAACCACCAAAGTGCCAGCAGCTGCGATCTGCCGTCCTCGGACAGCACCGGCTGCAAAAAGCGCTGGTCACCGGCGCGCAAGCCGACGCCGTCCTCGGCATAGGCCACGGGCCGCCCCGGCGAGGGACGTAGCGCCAATTCGCGCTCCTTGACACTCCACCAGGCACATCCGCTCAGGCTGCTCATCAGTGCCAGCCCCAACAGCGACGCGCCGAGCCTGCGCCATATGAAATTTGTTTCAGCGAGAATGCGCGCCATGATTCGTCTGCCCAAAATATCCGCCCTCAAGCTTTTAACACCCTTGATCATCGCCGCCTCGACACTGGCCCTGCCCTTGTCGGCGCGCGCCGAGGGCATGTTCGACCTGGCCGGGCCAGGACATTGGCGTCTTGCGGTGTCGCCCTATAGCTTGCATTTCACGTACAACGAAAAACATCGTTATGTGTGGGCCATAGGCATGGAGCGTCAGGCCGACGACGGCTGGTTGTGGGGCGGATCGTATTTCAGCAACTCCTTCGGCCAGCCCAGTGGCTATGTCTATATTGGCAAACGCTACACCGACCTGTTCACCAGCCAGCCGCAGCTGTTTGCGCAATGGTCGGCCGGCGTGCTCTACGGCTACAAGGGCGAATTCCAACATAAAGTGCCCTTCAACCATGGTGGATTCTCGCCCGGCGCGCTGTTCTCGCTCGGCTGGGCCTTCAATAAGGAAACGGCAGCGCAGGTCAATCTGTTGGGCAACTCCGGCCTGATGCTGCAGTTCTCCTACGATTTCCACTGATCGGAATCGGCCTGCCATTTCAACCAAGCCGCGCGCACCTGCTCAAACGCAGGCAGTAGCTGGCCCCAAGCCTGTTCGTCGAAGCCCATAGGGCGGCGCAACAGCGAGCCGCGCAGGAGCGACATTGCGGCACCCCGGCAGGCCAGGACAATGCAGTTGCCGCTGGCCTCCAGCCCGACCCGCAGCAACTGCGGCCCAAAGCACTGTCGCAGGCGCGCCAGATGCAAGGCGTAATCGATGTGGCCGCTGTGCAGATTGAGGACCAGCACGCCCTGCTCTTGCAAGGCGTCAAAGCAATCCTCATAAAACCGCTGTGAGCACAAGGCCGGTGGCGTGCCGCCCAGATCGAAACCGTCCACCATCAAGACATCCAACTGCCCCTGCACTTGCTGCACATAGTGCGCGCCATCAGCGCAGTGAACCTGAAAGCGCTCGCCGTCTGCCGGCACCTGGAAGCGCTCACGCAGCGCGATCACATGCGGATTGATCTCGGCCACCTCGATGCGGCTGGCCGGCAAATGGCGAAAGCAGAATTTCGCCAAGGAACCACCGCCCAGGCCCACCATGCCTATGCGCTGAGGCGCCGGCAGAAACAGCAGAAAACCCATCATCAAGGCGGTGTAGTCGAGCTCCAGCGCGTCCGGCCGGCTCGCATCCATGCGACTCTGGATCGAGGCGAAGGAAAAATGCAGGCTGGTCGACACGGGCGTCTCCAGCACAAAGGGTTGGCAATGATCGGCAGGCGTATCTGGCATGGCGCTAGCGTAAAGCATTGACGGCATGCCGATGCGGCACAGGGCTTCGCCTGCTTGCTGGCACCCCCTCGATATACTTCGAGCCATGACGCAAGCCCCTCCTTTCGACCCGTCCCGCGCCGTTGACATCGCCCGCAAGGCCTTGTTGATCGAATCTCGGGCCTTGCAAGACTTGGCGCCGCGCTTGGGCGATGCCTTCGCAATGGCTGTGCAAGCGATGCTGAGCTGCAGCGGCCGCGTCGCCGTGATGGGCATGGGCAAGAGCGGCCATGTCGGGCGCAAGATCGTCGCCACCTTGGCGTCAACCGGCACACCCGCGCTATTCGTTCACCCGGCCGAAGCCAGCCACGGCGATCTCGGCATGGTGGCACCCCATGATGTCGTGCTGGCGCTGTCGAACTCGGGCGAGAGCGATGAGTTGAACGTCGTCTTGCCGGTGCTCAAGCGGCTCGGCGTGACGATTGTGGCGATGACGGGCAAGGCCGAGTCCAGCTTGGCGCGCCACGCCAATATCGTGCTGGACAGCGCCGTCGCTGAGGAAGCCTGCCCACTCAACCTCGCCCCCACCGCCAGCACCACCGCGCAAATGGCCTTGGGCGATGCGCTTGCCGTGGCCTTGCTGGATGCGCGCGGCTTCAAGGCCGAGGACTTCGCCCGCTCGCACCCGGGCGGCGCGCTTGGCCGCAAGCTGCTGACCCATGTCCGCGACCTGATGCGGGTGGGCACAGATTTGCCGCGCGTAGCAGCCGACACGCAATTCACCGACCTGATGCGCGAGATGTCGGCCAAGGCCTTGGGTGTGGCCATCATGGTGGACGCCGACGCGCGGGTACAAGGCATCTTCACCGACGGGGACCTGCGCCGCCTGGTTGAGAAGGGTCAGGACTTGCGCGGCCTGACCGCCGCCGACGTCTGCTCGAAGAACCCACGCACGGTCGCAGCGGAAGCCTTGGCGGTCGATGCGGCCGACCTGATGGAAGCCGCACGCATCACCGTGGTCTTGGTGGTCGACGCCGAACAGCGCTTGCAAGGTGCCATCACCATCAATGATTTGATGCGCGCAAAGGTGATCTGATGATGTTGAATGCGGCTTTGAAATTTGCCCCGGAGCTTTTGCTATTGGCCCAAGGCACGGGCTTAGGTCTGAAGGCTGCGATCTTCGATGTGGACGGCGTGCTGACCGATGGCCGCATCTATATCGGCGAGCAGGGGGAGAGCTTCAAGGCTTTCTCGACGCTGGACGGCCATGGCCTGAAGCTGCTGGCGCAGGCCGGCATCACGCCCATCATCATCACCGGGCGAGATTCCCCCGCCGTGCGTCGCCGCGTCGCCGATCTGGGCTTGCAATATGCAGCTTATGGCGCCAAGGACAAATACGCGGTGGCGCAGCCCATCCTCGACCAACTCGGTTTGCAATGGGCCGAGGTGGCGGCGATGGGCGACGATTGGCCGGATCTGCCGCTCATGACCCGGGTCGGCTTTGCCTGCGCGCCGGCGCAAGCTCATGCCGAGGTCAAGGCGGTCGCGCATTACGTCACTCAAGCCGCAGGCGGCCATGGCGCGGCGCGCGAGTGCTGTGACTTGATGTTGCAAGCCTGTGGGCGCTACCAGCTATTACTGAACAGTCAGTTGGACACGCTGGATGGGGGCCGGAGCTGATGCCGGGAGGCTCGCCCCTCTTGCCTGGATCGACGCCTGTTGCGGCGCCTCGCCTGGCACCGCCGCTGGCTTCCAGCCGGCCGCGCTTGGCCAAGACCTGGGTGTGGCGCTTGCAGTCCTTTTTGGCCAATTTTTTGCCGCTCTTGCTGATGGCCGCGCTGGCCAGCGGCACTTGGTGGCTGCTCAAAAACACGCCCTCGCCGGGCGGCGTGGATGCGCTGCCGCCGCCTCGCCACGAGCCAGATTACCAGATGATGAATTTCGATCTGCAAAGAGTCGGTCCCGACGGACTGATGCGCGTGCGCATCGAGGGGCGAGAGCTGCGTCACTACCCCGATACCGACACGCTGGAGATTGACGGCATCAGCCTGCGCAGCTTCGGCAGCGATGGCGGTCTGACGCTGGCAACCGCCAATCGCGCCATCAGCAATAGCGATGGCAGCGAGGTGCAGCTGCTCGGCGGCGTGCATGTGCAGCGCTTCGATCCGGTGTCGGCGGACAAATCGGCCAGCGGCCCCAAACTAGAGGTACGCGGCGAATTTTTGCAAGCTTTTGCTAACACCGAGATTCTGCGCTCCCATCTACCCGTGCAGCTGAACTATGCCGGCGCGGAGATCAAAGCGCAGAGTTTCGAGTTCGAGTATTTGACCAGCCGCCTGAGTTTTGGCGGCCGCACGCAAGCCCGCTTCGAAGCGGCCGATTCCAGCAAGGCAGGCAAAAAGGCGAAAACTCCATGACGGGCTTGGTCTACATCACCGGTGCGTCCAGCGGCATTGGGCAGGCGCTTGCGCTGCAGTATTACCGTGCCGGTTGGCGCTTGGCCCTGGTGGCCCGGCGCACGACGGAGTTGCAAACTTGGGCGCAGGCGCAAGAACTGAGCACTGACCGTTTTGCGATCTACGGCGCCGATGTTTGCGATATCGCCGCCATCACCGGAGCGGGCCAGGCCTGCATCACGGCCCAGGGTTTGCCGGACGTGGTGATCGCCAACGCCGGCATCAGCGTCGGCATCGACAGCGCCATCCTTGACGATATCGAGGTGATGCGGCGCGTCTATGCGACCAACAATATCGGCCTGGCCGCGACCTTTCAGCCCTTCATCGCGCCGATGCTGCAACGCCGCAGCGGTGCGCTGGTCGGCATCGCCAGCGTGGCCGGCATCCGCGGCCTGCCCGGCCATGCCGCCTATTGCTCCAGCAAGGCAGCGGTGATCAGCTATTGCGAAAGCCTGCGCGGCGAATGCCGGCCTCACGGCGTCAAAGTAGTGACGATTGCACCGGGCTATATCGACACGCCGCTGACCCGCGAGAACCGCTACAGCATGCCCTTCCTGATGCAACCACAAGACTTCGCGGAGCGCGCATTTCAAGCCATCAGCGAAGGCGCTAGCCTGCGCTTCATTCCCTGGCAGATGGGCGTGGTGGCACGGATTCTGCGTCTGCTGCCTAATGCATTATTTGATCGGCTGCTGGCGGGTCGGCCCCGCAAGCATAGGCAGGGCGAATAAAGTTCTAAGGCCTCGGCGCCAAAAGCCCTTACACTGCGCCCCGACAAGCACGCTGCAAGCCGCGTGCGAGCAAGGATGCATCATGTTGAAAGTTCTACACCCCTGTTAGTGACCCGGCCCGGCGCGTGCATCTGCTGACGCACGCCTATCCCGTCCGTCCGCAACTGACGACGGTGCCGCGCAATTCGCAGCACCTGTGTTGAACCCGTCTTGTCTCATCATGAAAAATTTCATCCTTGGCGTGGCCCTGGCCGCCCTCGGCTTGTCTGCGCAAGCCTCCAGCGGGATTGCGGCCCTGCGTTTGACCGCGGCTGAGCCCGTCACCCAGATCGACGGCCGTCTCGACGAAGCCGCTTGGCAGCGCGCGCCCTTGTTCGACCAGTTTGTGCAGTTCCTGCCGCAAGACAAGCAACCCGCCCGCTGGCGCACCACCGTACAGGTATTGCTGAGCGACGATGCGCTTGTTTTTGGCATCAGAGCCTATGACCCGGCACCCGAACTGATTCGCGCACCCCTCTCAAGGCGCGACAAGGTCAAGCGCGATCAAGACTTTGTATCTGTCGTGCTGGACCCGGTGGGCCAACGCCGCTCGGCCCAGTTCGCCCGCGTCAGCGCTGCGGGCGTGATCGCCGACGGGCTGTTCAGCGCCGACGACGACGCCGAAGACTTCGCGCCCGACTTCGATCTGCAGGCAGCCGTCCAGCTGCTGCCCGACGGCTATAGCGTCGAGCTGCGCTGGCCACTCGCCGCCTTGCGCTTCCCCTATGCCGACGGCGCACCCTGGTTGCTGATGGTGACGCGCAGCACGCCGCGCGAGAGCAGCCGCCTGGACGTGAGCGCGCCCTTGAGCAAAGACTCCCTCAGCTTCATTGCAGAGCTGCAGCCGCTGGGCGGGCTGGGTGATTTGGTCGAAGAGGTACGGGAGCGCAGCTTTTTGAACATTCGCCCCGAGTTGACGGCGCGCCGGGAACGCGCGTCCGACCCCAGCGGCCGCCACGATCATGGCAGCTTGTCGCTGGGCGCCGAGCTGAAATGGCGCCCCAGGGCAGACTGGGTGATTGATGCGACCCTGAACCCCGACTTCTCGCAGGTCGAACTGGACACCCCGCAGCTGGCCGGCAACACCCGCTTTGCGCTGAGCGTGCAAGAAAAACGCAGCTTTTTTCTGGAGAGCACCGATGTGGTCGGCCAAAGCCAATCCGAAGGTGATCACGAGCAGCAAAGCTTGGCGGCCTTTTACTCGCGCGCAATCACCGACCCGAACTGGGGCTTGCGCGCCACCTGGCGCGGCGCCATGGCCGAAGCAACGCTGCTGAGCCTGCAAGATGCCGGCGGCGGGGAGATCCGCCGGGCCAACGCCTACGGCACGCAGAGCTACGCGCAAAGCCTCGCCTCGCGCGCCAGCTTTGCCCGCACAAGGCTACAACTCGCGGCCGGCGCTCAAACCGTCGGCCTGGGTCTCTTGGCTTCGCAGCGGGACTACGGCCAAGGTGCCAGCAATGCGGTGCTGGGCAGCGACTTTTCCGCGCCGGTCGGCGACACTGACCTGCTGCGGGGCCATCTCTTGGCCTCCAGCACCAGCGCAGGCTTTGATGCTAACGGGCAACTGACGCGCATCAAGTCGGAAAGCGGGCACAAGCTATGGACCGAATGGCGCCGGCGTAACTCGGACTGGAACAACAGCGCGCAGTACGAGCAAAGCAGCCCACGCTTTGCTAATGACAACGGCTTTGTCAGCCAAACCGGCTTTCGTCGCGTCACCGCGCATCTGAACCGCCGCCTGCCCGAGCAGACCTTGGCCTTGCCGGCGCTGGGCGATTGGGCCGCATTTGAGGCGCATGAGTTAGAGCTGCAACTCAAGCTGATGCAGTCGCAAACGCTGGATGACGCGCAACGCAGCGTCAAGGCCGGCGAAGTGATTGAGCGCCAAGTGCAGCCGGGCTTCTGGTTGGCCGCAGCACGCAATACCGGGGTATGGGGGCACCTGGGGCTGGATCAGCAGCGCGCACGTGCCGGGGGCACCTTGCATGCGCCGCGCACATTGAATCTGGGCTTTGAGTCGAACCCGACTTCCTGGCTGACCTTGCTAGGCGCGGACCTCAGCTGGGGCCGCCAACTTGACGTCGAGGCCGATCGCCTGGGGCGCGGCCTCAGCCTGATGCTGCAGGCCAAGTTGCGCAGCCCCCTGCCTTGGGGCGCTTGGCTGGAACTCGAACAACAACTCGGCCAAAGCCATGTGCGTAACCCATTAGGTCAGCGCAGCTTCACGGAGAACAACGCACAGACCTTGGCGGTGTTGCATATTAGTGCTTTTGATTCTTTTCGGGCGATTGCGCAGCAGACCCGCTATCAACGGGCGCCCGAGGCCGGTTTGCTGGGCTCGGATGAGCGCTCGCGCCATGTGTCGCTGGTCTACCAGCACCGCATGGGCTTGTCCCGGATACTGAGCCTGGGTCTGGTCTCGGCCCACGACAGACCCGCGCAAGAGCGTCATACCGAGCTATTCGCGAAGGCGACCTTCGGCTTCCAGCCCTGATCGCAGGAACAAATTGCCATAACGCCATAACGCCATAGAAAAAGGCGCCCTAGGGCGCCTTTTCGATTGCCGAGTTACAGGGCTAATTAATAGCCGCCGCCACCCGAACGGCCACCGCCGCCGCCGTAGCCGCCGCCACCGCCGGAACGGCCACCGCCGCCACCGCCGTAGCCGCCGCCACCGGAACGGCCACCGCCGCCACCAGCGCCGCCGCCGTAGCCGCCGCCACCACCGTAGCCGCCGCCACCGCCGCCGCCGCCACCGTAGCCGCCGCCACCGGAACGGCCACCGCCGCCGCCGAAGCCGCCGCCACCGGAACGGCCACCGCCACCGAAGCCGCCTGGACGCTCTTCACGAGGACGTGCCTCGTTGACAACGATGGCACGGCCGTCGATGTCTTGACCGTTCATGCCGTTGATGGCGGTTTGCGCCTCGGCATCAGAGCCCATTTCCACAAAGCCGAAGCCCTTGGAACGGCCAGTGTCACGGTCCATCATGACTTTTGCAGATGTGACTTGACCAAATTGCGAGAATGCCTCTTGCAGTGTCTCGTCGCGCACGCTGTAGGCAAGATTGCCAACGTAAAGCTTGTTTCCCATGGGGAAGCCCTTTCAAATACCAAAAAAACCATGCGGAGCTTCAACCCATCCTGAACCATTCAAGCGAAGGTGCGGCTTCCATACACAGGTAAATGATTATGGGCGAAGGGTCTAGCTACGCACACCCTCGGCAGGGTAATTGTTGTTTTTTAGCTGATAGAAAAAACCCTAGCCTCTTTGCCGTGCGAATGGCGGACTAAGGGGCGCGCCGAGGCGACAACAGAGGCCGATAACTCGCTGGCTATGATGACCGCCATGACCCAAAAACTCTCGCTCCATGCCTTGAACCGGGTGCTCGCCAGCATCGACGCGCCGCGCAATGGCCGCGCGCTCTATGCCTTGTTGAGTGCGTTTTGTCTGGCCGGTTTGATGTTGGCCTCGGCCGAATCGGCGCTAGCCAAGACCGACACCACCTGGGGCGTGATTTGGGCGGGCCTGGGTTTGGTGACGGCATTTTTGGGCGTCAACACCACCGGCCTGCTCTTGATGGATCAGGCGCGCGGCCGGCCGGTGCGCGATGTTGTGGACGCTTTTCATGATGCGCTGCGCGTCGCCCCCAAGGTGCTGCTGAGCCTGTTGATGATGCTTTCCTTGATGGCACTGGCGCTGGGCGCCCTGGTGGCGCTGCTCTGGGCCGTCAAGCTGCCATGGATAGGCACACCCTTGTTTGCGCTCATGGTGCCGCTGTGTGTGGCCTTGCTGGGCGTGATGGCCTTCAGCGGTGCGGTCATTGTCGGACCGCTGACGGGGCCGTCGATGTGGAGCGGCCGCAGCGCGCTCGGCACCGCCCGTCTTTTGCTGAAGCAGTTGCGCCACGGCGCGCTGGAGGCAGGCGCCTTGATGATGGCCGTGCTCTTGACCACTGGCCTGGTCAGCGCGGCAGTCAGCTTTGTCGTCGTCAGCGGTGGCCGGGCCTTGGCGTTTTTGATGGTCTGGCTGATCGGCATTGATGTGCCGGCCCAACAATTGATGGCGGGCCTGTTTGGCTACGGCCTGCGCAGCCTGGGCGCCACCGGTGCGCCGGTCGCTGCCACGCCGCTGGGCATGGCGACCTTGATCGGCGGCGGTGTTGTCTTTGCCATCGCGCTGGTCTTGCCCACCTTGGTCTATCTGCGCGGCTGCTGCGCGGTCTTCTTGGCCTTGCAGGACGCACCGGCAGACGACGCGGCGCTATGACGGGGGCCTTGCGCATCGCCAGCCTGGTGCCCAGCATCACCGAGTTGCTGGTGGACCTGGGTCTGCGCCCCTACCTGGTCGCGCGCACCGGCTTTTGCATCCACCCGCAGGCCGCCTTGGCCGATGTAGCCAAGGTCGGCGGCACCAAGGATGTCAACCTGGCCAGGCTGCGCCAATTGGCGCCCAGCCACGTGATCGTCAATGTCGACGAAAACCGCCTGGAGTTAGTCGAAGCCTTGCGCGAGTTTGTGCCGCATATCGTGGTCACGCATCCGCAAGCGCCGGTGGACAACCTGAGCCTGTTGACGCAAATGCAAGAGCACTTCGGCATCGTGCAGGGCGTCAAAGAGCGCTGCGCGACGCTGGCTGCCGAGCTGAATCTCGCCTTGCAGCGGTGCCGCCGTCAAAGCTGGCCGCTGCAGCGCGTGCTCTACCTGATCTGGCGCGAGCCTTGGATGACGGTCGCACGCGACACCTATATCGCGCGCATGTTGGCCGAGGTCGGCTGGCAAAGCTGGCCGGCGGTGCAGGGCGGCGAGTCCGGCGCGGCGCGTTACCCCGCCTTGCAGGGGGATGAGGCCTGGCTGGCGCAAATCGACCGCGTGCTGCTCAGCTCCGAGCCCTATCGCTTCGACACCAGCCACCTGCCCTTCGCCCAGGCCTTGTGCCCGCAAGCCAAGGTGCAGCTGATTGATGGCGAGTTGCTCAGCTGGTATGGCCCGCGCGCCGCGCAGGGGCTGGACTATTTGCGCGATTTGGCGACTCAGTAACAACCCCTTGCCCCGGGCTGCTGTCCTGCCCACACAATCCAGCCATGGACATCTACAAACCTCTGGTCGCCCTGCTCGCCATCGTCAACCCGGTCGGGGTCGTGCCCTTCTTCATTCACTTCACCAGCCATCTGACGCGCGAACAGCGCAAGAAGACGATTCTGGTCAGCTCCTTCACCGCCTTTTTGGTGATTTCGATCAGCGCCCTCGTGGGGCTGAGAGTGATCGAGTTCTTCGGCATCTCGCTGGCGTCCTTCCAGGTCGGCGGCGGCACCCTGCTCTTGATCAGCTCGATCCAGATGCTCAACGCGCAGCCGGCCGAAAGCCGCAAGGACGACCTGACCGAAGGTGCGGACAAGGCCGACAGCGGCTCCAGCATTGCGGTTGTGCCCTTGGCCATCCCGCTGCTGACCGGCCCGGCGACGATCTCGACCATGGTCATTTACGCCGACCGAACCCGTCATTGGTGGGAGTTAGCGGTGCTGGTGGGTTATGGCGTGGTGGTGGGCCTGCTTACTTATCTGGTGTTCTCGGCTTCGGGGCGCATTGCGCGCGCCTTGGGCCAAACCGGCATCAACATCATGACCCGCTTGATGGGGCTGATTCTGGCGGCGCTGGCGGTGGAGCTGTTGGCCGATGGGCTGATCAAGCTCTTCCCGGTCCTGGCCTCACATATTTCTGGCTAAGCCGGGATGTTTGACTACATCATCGTCGGTGCCGGCACCGCCGGCTGCCTCTTGGCCAATCGTTTGTCGGCCGACCCCGAAAAACGCGTACTGCTGCTGGAGGCCGGCGGCAAGGACGATTACCACTGGATCCACATCCCGGTCGGTTATCTGCATTGCATCGGCAATCCGCGCACCGACTGGCTCTACCAGACCGAGCCCGAGCCGGGCCTCAACGGGCGCGCCTTGCGCTACCCGCGCGGCAAGGTGCTGGGCGGCTGCTCCAGCATCAACGGCATGATCTATATGCGCGGCCAAAGCCGTGACTATGAGGGCTGGGCCGCAGCCACCGGTGACCCGGCTTGGCGCTGGGGAGCTTGCCTGCCCTTCTTCAAACAACATGAGAACCATTGGCGGCTCGACCAAGCAGCGGGCGCATCCACCCAAGCCACGGCGGCTTTCAAGGCTGCGCACGGCCACGGTGGCGAATGGCGGATCGAGCGCCAACGCTTGCGCTGGGACGTGCTGGACGCCTTTGCCCAAGCGGCCGTGCAGGCGGGCATCCCCGCGACCGAAGATTTCAATGCCGGCAACAACGAAGGCGTGGGCTATTTCGAGGTCAATCAACGCAAAGGCCTGCGCTGGAACACCGCCAAGGCCTTTTTACGCCCGATCTGCTACGCCCGCCCGAATTTCGAGTTATGGACCGGCAGCCTGGTACAGCGGCTCAAGCTGGCGCGTGTCGATGGGCAGTTGCAATGCCAGGGCGCCGAGGTGCGAACCCCTGGCGGGCTGGAACACGTCAAGCTCAATCCGGGCGGCGAATTGCTGCTGGCCGCAGGCGCCATCGGTTCGCCGCAGATTCTGCAGCTGTCCGGCATTGGCCCGGCCGACTTGTTGACGCGCCTGGGCATCGCGGTTGAACAAGATCTGCCTGGCGTTGGCGCCAACCTGCAAGATCATCTGCAACTGCGCAGCGTCTTCAAGGTGGCGGGCACACTCACGCTCAATACCCGTGCAGCCAGCCTCTTCGGCAAGGCCAAGATCGCACTGGAGTACGCACTCAAACGCACAGGGCCCATGAGCATGGCGCCCTCGCAGCTCGGCGCCTTCACCCGCAGCAGCCCCGACAAGCCTTGGCCCGACCTGCAGTACCACGTCCAGCCCCTGTCGCTGGAAGCCTTCGGCGAGCCGCTGCATAGCTTCAACGCCATCACCGCCAGTGTCTGCAACCTGAACCCGAGCAGCCGCGGCACGGTGCAGATCAAATCGGCCGACCCGGCCCAAGCGCCAGCCATCGCGCCCAACTATCTGAGCACCGAAGAAGACCGCAGCGTCGCCGCTGCCGGCTTGAGGCGAACTCGCCAAATCATCGCTCAGCCGGCGTTTTCAGCATTCAAGCCGGACGAGTACAAGCCCGGCCTGCAGCACCAAAGCGATGAAGATTTGATCGCCCAATCCGGCGAGATCGGCACCACCATCTTCCATCCGGTCGGCACTTGCAAGATGGGTCGCTCAGATGACGCCATGGCCGTTGTGGACAGTCATCTGCGCGTGTTTGGCGTGCGCGGCTTGCGCGTGGTTGATGCCAGCGTGATGCCCACCATCACCAGCGGCAACACCAACTCGCCGGTTTTGATGATGGCGGAAAAGGCGGCTGCGTGGTTGGTGGCGGGCGATTGAGTTGTCAGCTTCTTCAAGCTCAAAAACTCAGTACAAATGTCGCCCCGCCCTCCAGCGGCCGCACATGCCGCACGCGACCGCCCATCCCATGCACCAATTGACGTACGACGGCAAGGCCTATGCCTTGTCCGCCTTCGCGGGCGCTGAAGAAGGGCATGAAAATTTGCCGCTCCAAGCCCGCCGGGACACCCGGTCCGTTATCGCGCACGCTGATTTGCAAGCGCCCACCCCGACCTAAACGGGCTTGTACCCACAGGCGCGGCTGGCTCAATTCGGCGGTGGCCTGAGCGGAGTTCTGCAACAGAGCCAACAAGGCTTGCTCCAGTTGACCCTCATCGGCCAGCAGACGCAAGCTGGGTGAGGCCAACTCGAAATTGGCTTCGCCGCCGCGAGCGATCCAGGCGGGTGCAGTGGCTTGATGCAGGCGTTGGAACAAATCCTGCAAGGCGACCGGCGCCATCTCGGGTGCGGGCCACTGGCTGACGCGGCGGTAGTTGCGTACAAAGCTGGATAGGCCTTCGCTGCGATGCGCGATGCCGGCCAATGCGGTGCGGAACTCGGACTCGTTGGTCGGATCGTCTAACCCCTCGTCCAGCAGCATCAGCGCCGTCTGGCTGAGGCTCTTGATGGGGGTGAGCGAGTTCATGATTTCGTGCGTCAAGACCTGCACCAGTTGCTGCCAGGCCAGCAGCGATTCGCTTGCCAGTTCGTTCTCCAAGGGCACCAGCACCAGCAGCGTCTGCGGCTGGCCATGCAAGCTCAGCGACTGACGCTGCAGCTGCCAGCGTTCACTGCCACGCTCTGTGTCCAGCAGCACCGGGCCGCTGGCTTTGGCGCAGGCCAGCAGTGCATGCAGCGCGGCCTTGTCTCGCACACCGCCCGGAGCGCCCAGGCGCCGGGCACGATTGGAAAGCGCCTGCAGGCCAGTCGCGCTGAGCAGCCAGGCGGCGACCGGCAGATGTTCCATTTGGACTTGCTGAGCGAGGGCGAGCCCCGCCGGGGACTCTGACGGGGCAAGGTCGCTCGGCGATTGAAGCGCTTGAGGCGGCTGAGCCTTGAGCCTGGCGCTCGCACGTGCCAGCGGCCAAGCCAGAGCCAAACCGGCCAGGCCTAGCAGGGTCGCCGCGGCCGCGATGCGGGCGGCGTCGAGTTCCATCCCGCCCAAGCTGACCGAAGCAGGCGATGCGGCCAAATGACCCAGCGCGCCGGCCGCCAGCAACAGCAGGGCCGCCGCCAGCAGCCGCAATACTTCATAGCCCATGTTTTTCCAATCGCCGGTACAGCGCCGCGCGCGACAGACCCAGCAGACGCGCTGCAGCGCTGAGATTGCCCTCGGCCTGAGCCATGGCGCTCAGCAAAGCGGCACGTTCCTGGGCGGCGAGAGAACCCGCCCTCTCGGGGCCAGTCAGGACAGCGGGGCTGGACGGCGTCGCCGCCGAGCCGGGCACCGAGCCGGCCCGCGCCTTTTGCAGGGCCTGCTGGCAGGTGGCAATCAGGCGCACATTGTCCCAAGGCTTGGTGATGAAATCGAAGGCGCCGGCTTTGAGCGCCTGGATCGCCAGCTCCAGCTCGGCATAGGCCGTCATCACCAGCACCAAGGGTGGCTGCGGCCGCGCCAGCACCTCGGCCAACAAACGCATGCCTTGGGCGCCATCGTTGCGGCCGGGTCCGAAATTAAGGTCCAGCAAGAGCAGGGTCGGAGCCAATCTATCCAGCGCCGCGCTGAGTTCGGCCGGGCGGCGCAGCTGATGCAAGGGCGCCACCCGACGCTGCAGCAGCAGCTGGGCGGCCAGGCCGACTTCGGGGTCGTCGTCCAGCAGCAAGATCGAGGGGGTGGGGGATGCTTGATCGTCAATCACGGACCGCATCTTCGCAGCAAGTGACGGGCGTGCGCGAGAGACCTGTCCGGAAACGGACAGGTGGCTAGGCAAGGCTTGCGGGCGCTGCGATGCTGCGAATGTGATAACAAATCAAACCCTCCATCTCAGCGGCGCGGCCATGGACCGTCGCATTGATCGGCCGCCGCGCTGGCGCCGTCTCGCGCCTCGCTTTAGCCTGATTCTGTTGCTGCTGGCCCTGGGCGCAGCCGCGCTGCGCTGGGCCGGCGAGCCAGCCAGCAAAACAGTGAGCGCCCCTCAGCTCGCGACCGTGCGTCAGGGGGATTTTCGTGACGAGCTGCTGCTGCGCGCCCGCGCCGAACCGCTGCGCTCGGTGCAGCTCGATGCAGCCGAGGCCGGCCGCGTCGAAGCGGTACTGACGCAGGACGGCGAACTGGTCGCGGCCGGTGCCCCGCTGTATCGGCTGCTCAGCCCCGAGCAAGAACAGCTGCTGATGCAGCGCAGCGCCGAGGTGGCGCAGCAGATGGCTAACGTCTCCGTCCAGCGCAGCGCGCAAGCAGCCAGCCTGGCGCAGAACCGCCGCGAGCTGGCTCAGTTGCAGGCGGCGCAACAGCATGCCGAAGCCGAACTTCAGCGCCAGTCTCAGCTGGCGGCGGCAGGCTTTGTGTCGATGGCCGCCTTGGAGCAGGCGCAACGCCAGGCTCGGCTCGCCGACCAGCTTTTGCAGCAGGCTCAGCGGGACCAGCGCCAAGAGGCCGACACCCGCCAGCAGTCGCTCGACGAGATGGCTCGCGCGGTGCAGGGCTTGCGGCGCGGCCTGCAGTTGCTGGAGCGATCACGCGAACGCCTGCTGCAGCGCGCGCCCATCGCGGGTCGATTGAGCGGTTTTCAACTGCAGGTGGGTGCCAGCGTGCGGCCTGGCGACCGCCTGGGCCGTATCGACGACCCCAGCGGTGGCATGCAACTGCTAGCCGAGGTGGATGAGTACTACCTGCCGCGACTGCAGATCGGGCAGCTTGCGCTCAGCAGCGTGGTCGACACGCTGGGCGAGCTGCGCCTGGCCCAGATCCTGCCGCAAGTACAGGGCGGCAAGGTGAGGGTCTTGCTGCGCTGGGCGAATGGGCTCACCAATTTGGCGCCTGGCCAGGCTGTCGACCTGCGCCTGCAGTTGGACCGTGCTCGACCCGCCTTGCTGCTGCCCGACGGACCCGGCGTGCAGACCCAGCTCTATGTGCTGCAGGGACGCGAGCTGCGCCGCCGCAGCGTGCAGTTAGGCCGACGCGCTGCCGGCCAGGTCGAAGTGCTAGCCGGCCTGCAGGCCGGCGAGCAAGTTCTTGTTTCCCAAACCCCTGTTGACTTAGCGAATAGCTATCAAATGCCATGATTGAACTCAAACAACTCAGCAAGCTCCATCGCAGCGGCGATCTCGAAACAACCGCACTGGACGCGATCGATCTGCACATCGAGGCCGGCGAATATGTCGCGATCACCGGCCCGTCAGGTTGCGGCAAATCCACGCTGCTGGGCTTGCTGGGCCTGCTGGACCAAGCCAGCAGCGGCACCTACCGCCTGCAAGGCGAGGACGTCACAGGCAAGACAGCGCGCGAGTTGGCTGCCATCCGCCGCGGCCGCATCGGCTTTGTGTTCCAGAGCTTCAATCTGATCGACGAGATGACGGTGCAGGACAACGTGATGCTGGCCCTGCGCTACGGGCCACTCGCTGCCCACGCGCAGCGTGCCCGCACGGCCGAAGTCTTGGCGCGTTTAGGCCTCAGCCACCGCGCCGGCCACCACCCCAGTCAGCTCAGCGGCGGCCAGCAGCAGCGGGTCGCGATTGCCCGCGCCATCGCGGCCCGCCCGGCGCTGCTGCTGGCGGATGAACCCACCGGCAACCTCGACAGCGCCCATGGCCAGGAGGTGATGCGCCTGCTGCGCGAATTGAACGAAGAGGGCACGACGCTGGTGATGGTGACCCACAGTGCCGAGCATGCCGCGCTGGCCTCGCGCACTGTGCGCTTGCTGGATGGTCGTGTATTGGTCGACGCACAGACGGAGCAGTTGCAATGAGGGCCTTGCTAAGAGACGTTCTTGGGGGGCTACGCGCGCGCCGCTGGGCCACAGGGGTGGCGCTGGGCGGCTTGATGATGGCGCTGACGGCATGCCTGCTGGTGGGGCTGCTGGCGATCGCCTTGTCCGACCCCGACCCCGGCGTGCCCGATCCGCAGCGCGTCGTATTGCTGGACTTCAAGGGCAATCTGCCGGGCGAGAGCAATTTTTGGTTCACCGCCGCACCGCTGTCTTTTGCCGACATGCTCAAGCGCCGCCAAGTGCCGCTGGAACAAATCAGCCGGGTCGGCCAAGGCGGCCTGGACATCAAGATCGATGGGCGGCTGCAGGCCGCATATCTGGTGCTGGCCGACCCGGACATTGTGGCGCTGCTGGGCCTCAAGAGCTTGCACGGCGATTTGTACGCCAGCCTGCAGCGGCGCGACGGCATCGCCATCAATACCGACCTGCTGCGCAAGCTCTGGGGCGATCTGCCTGCGGCGCAGGCCATCGGTCGGCAGATCGAGGGCGAGGGTAAGCTCTACACCGTCACCGCCGTGCTGCCCGCTCTGGATCCGCGCAACCCGCTGGCCAACCCCGGCACTATGCCCTCGGTCGGCCTGGCAATGGCCATAGCCGGCTATGACTCGCAGGCCAATACCCGCACACCGGCGCAGCGCGAGGCCATCTACATCATCAACGGGCGGGTGTATGCGCGGCTGGCGCCGGGCGCCAGCGTCGAGCAGGTTGGCGGCTGGATGCGTGCCGCCTTCGAGGCCAATCCGGCCTACGCCAAGCTACCCGCCGAGTGGACAGCCAATGGCCGCCAAGCCGCCTACTTCCGTGGCCTCACACTGACCCAACTGCCCTTTGAAGGCGATGTAGGTGAGCTGCGTTGGCAGTTGTTGGGCGCTGTCGGCGCGGCCTGCGCCTTGCTGCTGCTGCTGGCCTCCTTCAACAGCATGAATGTGCAAACCGCCAGCCTGCTGCAACGCCAACGCGAAACCGCATTGCGCCGCAGCCTGGGTGCAGACGGCCCGCGCCTGCTCCAGCTGTGGGGTTTGGAGGTGTTGCTGCCTCTGCTACTGGCTGCTGCCGGGGCTGCCCTGGTGACTTGGTGGCTGGCCCCCGCTTTTGCCGCCTGGATTGGCCTGGATCCCCGCCATCCGGTGGCTGACCCTCTGCCCTTGCGCGCCTGGATCGGCCTAGGCCTGAGCGTGTTGCTGCTCCTGCCGCTGATCTTGGCCCTGCCTGCCTGGGCCGCGCTGCGTCGCGCGCCGGCACCGGCATTGCAGGGCCGCAATGCCAGCGAAGGTCCCTGGGGCCGCCGCCTGCGCCAGACCTTGTTGAGCTTGCAGTTGGGTGGCTCCATCTTGCTGTTGGGCCTGGCCGGCGTATTGGCCTTGCAACAACAGCATCTGCTGCAGTTGGATCGCGGCTTTGCGACCCATGGTCGCTTGTGGCTGGGCCTGCTGGTCAACCCCGAGGCCGTACCTAACCTGAAGCCTTTGACTGACGCGCTGACTCAGCATCCGGCCATCAAGCACTGGGCCTTCAGCAATATGCGGCCGGCGCGTGACACCATGGGCGAGCGCGATCCGCATGTCAGCGCCAGCCGCCACAAGCAGACGCTGCGGGTCAGTCGCGTCTCGGCCAGCTTTTTCGACACCTATGGCATGACCGTGCTGGCGGGGGACCCAAGGGAGGGCGGCGCCGCGCCCGCCAGTGATGCCCGGGGCGATGGCGAGCAGCGCCTGGTGTTAGACGCAAAAGCCGCTCGCCTGCTGGGCTTTGCCAGCCCTCAGGCAGCGGTGGGCGCCTTGTTGCACGGCGGGGGCGAATGGCTGCAAGAAGGGAAGGACGCACGCCGGGTTGTGGCGGTGGTGAAGGATGTGCGCCTAGAGTCGGCCCGTGAGCCCGCGCTGCCACAGGCCTTTTTACTCAGCGAGGCGGCGCAATACGACATCAGCGTCTATGGTCCCGACCCGGTGGCGTTGCGCCGCGCATTGGATGACATCTGGTCCGCGCATGGCCCGGCGATCGGGCATGAGATTCAGTCCGCAGACGAGCAGTTGGCCGAGGTCTATCAACAAGAGCAACAAATCAGCGCGCTGGTGGCCGGCATCGCCCTGCTGGCCGTGGGCGTAGCCATGCTGGGCGCCTATGCGCTGGTCGCCGACACCTTGCGGCGGCGCCGCACCGAGCTGGTGTTGCATCGCTTGCATGGTGCCAGCGATGCGCAGATTGCCCGCCACTTGGCGCGAGAGTTCTCACTCCCTTGGCTTGCCGCAGTCGCGCTGGGCCTGCCGCTGGCTGCTTATCTCGGCTGGCGCTATCTGAGCGGCTTCGAGGCAAGGGTGGACCTCGCGTCCGGGCTGGTTTTGCCGCTTGTGCTGGCCTGTGCGATCACGCTGATCGTCACCGTGCTGGCCGCGCTGCGGCATCTGCGCCAGGCACTGAGCTTGCAGCCGATCGAAGCCTTGCGCTGAGGCTTGCGCGTGGTGGACGCCACGGCTTGGAGACACGCCGATGCCGCTCAAGCGATCAAGGCAGCTTGAAGGTGTCGACGATGTCGGCCAGCTTGATGGCCTGATCCTTCATGCTTTCGGCGGCCGCAGCGGACTGCTCCACCAAGGCGGCGTTTTGCTGAGTCATCTGGTCGAGCTTGACGACCGAGCCATTGACCAGGTCCAGCCCTCTGGACTGCTCGGCCGCAGCGGTTGAAATCTCGCCGATGATGGCCGAGACGCGCTCCACGCTGCCGACGATTTCGCCCATGGTCTGGCCGGCGTCGGCCACCAGTTTGCTGCCGCCCTCGACCTTCTCGACCGAGGCCCCGATCAAACCCTTGATCTCGCGCGCCGCTTGCGCGCTGCGTTGCGCCAATGAGCGCACCTCGCCGGCCACCACCGCGAAGCCGCGCCCCTGCTCGCCGGCGCGCGCAGCCTCAACCGCAGCGTTCAGCGCCAAGATATTGGTTTGAAAGGCGATGCTGTCGATGACGCCGATGATGTCGCCGATCTTGCGTGAGCTGCTGTTGATGTCTTCCATGGTGCTGACCACCTGGGCCACCACCCGGCCACCGCGCGCGGCCACTTCGGCCGCCGTCCCTGCCAGGCGATTGGCTTCCAAGGCCGAGGTGGCCGACTGCCGGACCGTGCTGGTCAACTCATCCATCGACGAAGCCGCCTGTTGCAGGCTGCTGGCGGTCTGCTCTGTGCGCTCGCTCAAGTCCATATTGCCACTGGCGATTTCGGCGCTGGCGGTGCGGATTGAGGCCGAGGCGTTCAGCACCGCCTGCATGGAGCCGCCGAGTTGCGCTGTCATGCGACCCAAGGCTCGCACCAGATCACCGACCTCATCGACGCGCTCGCTGCTGGCGTCCACCGCCAAGTTGCCGGCCGCGACTTCACCGGCAATCTCGGTGGCGCGTTGCAATTCATTCGTCAACTTGCGCTGCATCAGCCAGGACAAATAGACCGCCGCCGCAGCCAGCAAAAGGCCCAGGGCAGACAAGAGCCATTTGCTGCGAGAGGCCTGCTGGTTGGCCGCCGCTACAGCCTCGGCAGAAGCAGTCTCGACGCGCGTGATCATGGCCCGCATGGTCTGCGTCAAGCCCTTGAAGCTCTCGTCGGCACCTTGCAGCGCCGCTATGCCTGTATTGGGGTCGACCGAAGACAGATCAATCGCTTCGTCGGCCTGCTTTTGGTATTTGGCGATCAGCGGCGCCAACTGGCCGGCGCTTTGGCGCAGCTGGGCATCATCCGCATGGGCGTCGCCGATGCTGGCCGCCACCCGCTGTACACCCGCCAGCTGCCGCACCAGATCGGCCCGGGCCGATTTGATCTTGGGCTCGTCAAGCGAGCCAATCAAGGCCACGGTGCGATAGACGCCGGTGTGGATCTGCGCCAGTTGCTCCTGCGCGTTGCTGAGGGTGCGGTAATCCTCCAGCTGGACATTCATGGTGGTGAGATTGTTGTCCGCTACCCGGCTCAACAACAGCACATTGATTTGTCCCGCACCGAAGACCACCAGCGCCGTCAACAGCGGCGCGACAAGCAATTTGCCAGCTAGTTTCATTTCCACTCCCTGTTAACGAGTAACGCGGGCTCTGCGGCCCATGGAAAGAACTGATTACTTGTAGATGCCGCCGCAGATGGCCATGTCTTCGAGCTTCTCGCAATACATGCGCTTGGGTTCGATCTTTTTGTTCTCGGGATTGGTGAACTTGTAGTCTTGCCAGAACGTGCCTTTGCTGGCGGCCATCTCGACCCGCTCCTTGACGAAGGCCTTGCCGTCTACATCCTTCAAGTCGATCAGGTTCTTGCCGACCATCTTGATATTGGCGCCGTGAGCACGCACCGTGCCGTCGAGGCCATAGGCGACCAGATAGAGATCTTGGTAGCTGAACTGCCCACCCTTGGTGGAAATCTCGGCAAAACCCTTCTCATGGCCATTGGCCTTGATGAAGGCGACGCCCTTTTTGACCATGGCCACCGCTTGCTCCTCGGTGGCGCCGCCGTCGGCGGCCAAGCACAGCAGCGGTGCGCTGGCAGCCAGACCGGCGATCAAGCTGGCGATGGAAAAGAAACGGGAGACAGGCTGATGCATCTCAAACTCCTTCGGGTGAGCCGGGCCGGCTATATGGATAAGGCAGTAGAAACCCTTTGCTCGGCTTCCACCTGATGCCTATCGGCTCAAGCCCGCCCAGCTTGAGGAATTTGTCACACCCGGCCCACACAGCTCAGGCGAAACGCTGCTCCAGATAGGCCAGCAAGGTGCGAATCGTCTGCGCCTCGCCGCCGACCGGCCGGCCCGGCTGCGCCACATCGTTCCAGGCGAACAGGTCGATATGCAGCCAGTCTTGGTTCTCGGGCACAAAGTACTCGAGGAAGAGCGCGGCATTGATGGCGCCACCCAATGCGTTGCGGCCGGTGTTGACGATGTCGCCGATGCTGCTCTCGATGCCAGCCTTGTAAGGCGCCCACAGCGGCATATGCCACATCGGGTCTTCCAGCTTCAGGCCCAGGTCGACCAGGTCACGCGCGCTGTCGAAATGCTTGCTGAACAGCGCCGGCAGCTGCGCGCCCAGGGCCACACGGGCTGCGCCGGTCAGCGTCGCCAAGTCGATGATCAGCTCGGGCTTGCCTTCCGAGGCGTAGGCCAGCGCGTCGCTGAGCACCACGCGGCCCTCGGCATCTGTATTGCCAATTTCGATGTGCAGGCCCTTGCGGGTCTTGATCACGTCGCCGGGGCGGTAGGCGTTGCCGGCGATCGAGTTCTCCACCGCCGGGATCAGCACCTGCAGGCGAACTGGCAGCTTGAAGGCCATCACCAGCGCGGCCAGGCCCAGCGCATTGGCGGCGCCGCCCATGTCCTTCTTCATCTGGCGCATGCCGTCGGCGCCCTTGATGTCGAGGCCGCCGGTGTCAAAGCACACACCTTTGCCAACGATGCAAAGCAAAGGCGCGTCTGCGGCACCCCAATTCAGCTCGATCAAGCGCGGCGCGCGGGTCGAGGCCCGGCCGACGGCATGGATGGCCGGGAAATTCTGCTTCAGCAAGTCATCGCCGACGATTTGCTTGAACTTGGCGCCATGTTGCTTGGCGATCATCAGCGCGGCTTTGGCCAGCTCCTCGGGGCCCATATGCTCGGCGGGGGTGTTGACCAGATCGCGGGTGGCCGCCATCGCGGTCGCGAAAGCCAAGCCGCGCTGCGCATCGGCGCTGGGGGCCAAGACCAACTCGGCGGGGGCGCGGCGGCGCGGCTTGTAGAGATCAAACTGATAGCCGCCCAGCTCCCAAGACAAGGCCGCCTGCTCGGGTTGCAGGTTCAGGCCTTGGTCCGACAAAAAGTAGCGGCCTTCGGGCAGGGCATTGGGCAGCGCAGCCAAGGCGAAAGGATCGGCCACATGGTTGATGCCGGCGAACACTTGACCGAGCTTGCCGTCGGGGCCAGGCACCAGCGCGAAGCTGTCGGGCGCACCGGTAAAGCCGAGCGCAGCCAGCCAATGGCGGGTCGGTGCGGGCAAGGTGGCAGCCAGCGTCTTGAAACTGCTGCGGTCGACCAGGGTGATGGCGATGGCGCCCGATGAGGCGGATGTCTTGAGTTGGACGGTCATGGTGCGGGTGGCTCCGTTGCGGCTCTGAAGAAGCAGCGATTGTCTACTGCCGGGAAGCACTTCTCAGGACCGCGTACTTGGGGTTTCAAGGCCAAGTCGAGTTAGAGAACTGACCCTGCTGCCGCACTTGCATTGCGCTACTGCCACGATGCCGGGAGTTCGGCCCGGCGGCCGACCCTCTTTCTTGGGCGCACAAGAAAGAGGGCAAAGAAAGCGCCCCTGCCGCATGGCCCTGCGGGTCCGCTCAGTGCTCGAATTTTCCGGGCCGCGCCCAACTCACTGCGCTACGCTGCGTTCAAACAAGGGGCGCGAAGCCAGATCTTGAAGTCGCTTCGCGACGCCCGGCAAATTCTGCGCTCCTCGCCCATGCAGAAGGGGTGAACACCCAAGAACACGGCTCGCTGCGCGTCGCCTCGATGGGTGCGGCGCTTCGCGCATGCACTACGCAAGGCGATGGCTTGAGGGTCAGGTCTTGACTATATATTTGAGACCTGACCCCGAGCCTTGTTGTAGATGGAATTTTGAAAATCCTTGGTTCTTAGAANTGGGTGCGGCGCTTCGCGCATGCACTACGCAAGGCGATGGCTTGAGGGTCAGGTCTTGACTATATATTTGAGACCTGACCCCGAGCCTTGTTGTAGATGGAATTTTGAAAATCCTTGGTTCTTAGAAAACTTACTCAACCGCGGAATCGATTAAATCAGCTTTTATTTCCATAAAGGTACATACTTAAAAATCTCGCGAAAATTCCACCCAAAAAGAAGAACCAAAGAAATATCTTGTATCTGCTTCCGTATGCGTGCTTTAACTCGTCTTTCTCATTTGGTGGTGCGCATCTATTTTTTCGCCATTGCTTCTCACGCCTCCACTCCATGTATATTATTGGAATGGCCGATATTAAAAATATAATCTGGATCAAAAAAAGTAAAGTTTTCAACATTGCTTGGGCCTGCTGGTATTAGGGAGTCCTGATGTTAGGCATTTAACATAGAGAGGCTTTTATTAAGAGCCTGACCTAATATTGTTCTTGCGCCAATTTTCCATAAAATGTATTTTCATAAAATTTGGTCCCGCCCTGAATGATATTCTTTCACCTTAATTTTTTATTTGACATGATGACCTCCGTTGATACAAGTTACAAAATTAATATTGACAATATAAGACCGCTGCATAACTTCCCTAATGCGCGCAACTTGAAGA
>NZ_JAJIRQ010000008.1 GCF_025717605.1 Paucibacter sp. TC2R-5
TGCTGGGCGATCCGTCAAGATGACTTGCCTGGACGCATACGCCAGGGCGGTCGAAACCCGCCGTGGCTGAGATGGCTGCCAGCGCAAAGTAAAAATGCCAGCTCGGTTCAAAACCGGGCTGGCATTTTTGTGAATGGAAATCGGAAATGGAAGCTTGGCTCTGTCAGTTAAAGAAGTCAGTGATGACCGTCCTGATGTCGCGCCGCTTGATCAGTTCATAGCCCTGCAAGGCATATGTTTCGCGTTTGGTGCCATCTTCGACCAGTGCCAAGCAGGCAGCCTGGATGTCGGCTGTCTTAACGAAATTCAGCCCACCGCCGCGCAGATCGGCCTCAATCTCCAAGTCATCGCTGAAATCACAGACGACCGCCTTGCGGTTAGCCATCAAATAGGACACTCGAACTATCTCGAAGATGTTGCCACGAGAGAAATTGACCACCACCTTGGACCGAGCGATGAACTCGTCGCGTTGCTTGCCCCAAACATTGCACAGCGTCATCACCGACATGCCGGTCAGGTCCGGCCGAAGGCCGGCAATATTGTGCAAGGAGTCAAAGCGATCAGGCGTGATATTGCCGTAGTACAGCACATCAATGTCTTGTTCCAGGCCGCGCGGGATCTTTTCCAAGTTGGGCGCGTAGGCAGTCTTGGCGTAATAGGCCGGGAACTTGGGGCTCAGCAAATTCCAGGTGTCCACATTGGCCTGGCTGTAGTCCCAAATTTGGAACTTGTTTGCCACATGGTGAGCGCCCGTGCCGAACAAGGACTTGCCGGCGTAGCGCTCCATATTGAAAAAGATCGTGTTGGCCGGGAAAGTGTCGATCAATCCGAGCTGCATGGGGATCTGAAACCCGAAGACGATATTCAGCGCCTCGGGGTCGAAATGATTGACACGTCTATCGACACTATGTCCTAGAGCCGCAAAGCCCCAGTGGTAAGACTCCACCACCTCGTTATAGGCCTCCAAAATACCGATTTTGGGGTAGAACGGGTTGTACTGAACCAAGCATATTTTCATGAACTCATGCCCTTGGGAAATGCGATATTTCAGACTGGAGCCAGATCTTGCGGATGAGCTCGAATCAGATAGCGCTCCGCGCTTTGCACCAACACCAATTGGGCGTTGACGCTTGCACAATATTGGAAATCGATCATCGTGTTCCAGACGAAATGCACTTGGCCGAAGAAGGCGGAGAGCAGATCGGAGAAGCCCACGTCGAATGAATAGCTGTCGCCGAAGATCACTACCGAGGTCTGATAGGGCGCGCGCTCGTTTTGCAGCACATAGTGATTGCCGACATGGGCGCCTGTCGTAGCCATCAGGCGGTTGTCGTAAACCACACGGGCTCTGCGGGCGATGCTGATGACGCTCTCGAAACAAAGCTCGTCGGTGTATTTCAGCAGCAGATCATGGCGCCACCAACTGCGCGCCAGTGGCACCCGCTCGAAATCGAAGCTCAGCTCCGGGCAAACCGACTGCATCAGCTCACAAAAACCGAACCAAGCGCCGCTGGCACACCAATGGCTATTGCCCCGCCAGCACAACTCAGCGCGCCAGGATTCGGCCCGCAAGCGCTCGACCGGATAGACCAAGCCTGACGGTATACGTTGAAGCAGTTGCAAGGCCGGTCGCGCTTGCGTTGCAGTCTGGCTACCTTGTGGCCAGCGTGCGTGCGGAATGATGGATTGCTTCTCTGGCACTACCAGATGGGCGAAGCGCGCACCTATGGCCGCACTATGGGCCTGGCGGCGCGCAAAGGTCTGCTGCCAAGCCTGCAGAGTGGGCTCGTCCAGTGTCACTTGACCCAAATACTGTTGCTCCCAGGCGTTATTGCCATTGGCGATGTACTGCCAACCATCCAGCCCGGCGATCGCTACTTGGTCGACAGACAGCTTTTCGAATGGCTGATCGTAGTGGCGGGCAAACAAAGCGCGATTGGTATGGGCCAGCTCGCGCTCGACAGCCAAGAACTCGCTCAGTCGGCTCATGATTCAGGCCGCTGCCAAGACCGGCGTGGTGGCCAGCTCCTGGCGACTGCTGGCGCCGCTATAGACATGCCAAAGTGCGAGAAACGCCTCTTCGGCGCCCTCCTCGGCCGCCGCCAGGCCGGGCATCACCGAGGTCAATTCGGCCATATCTTGCTCATGACCATAGCGCAGCTTGATCAAGGGGCACAAACCGGCCAGATTGGTCGCCGCCTGCGTCGCTGTCAGCTTACCCAAGCGGCGTCCGCCAAGCGTCAGGGCAATATAGGCCAGATGCGCCAACTTCATCGGCCGGCCCATGGCATTGGCCGAATGCTGCTCGGCACTGGTGCGAAAGTAGCCCAGATGCTCGTTGATATAGCCCAGCGATCCGCTCAAGCTGGCCTTCAAGAATGCGCCCAGATCTTCCAGTCCCGTGAAGCAAATGCCGCCCATGCTGGGGTCATCAAGCTGTACGGCCATCTCAGCGGAGAAGGTGGCATTGGAGAACTCGCCCAGCCAATTGCTGCTGACCGCTGCAGTCTGGGCAAACAAGAGATCGCAACCCAGGACCAGCATGCGCTGAGGATGTTGAGCAATGGCGGGAGGCACCGGCAAATCCCGCATTGGCTGCCCGGACTCCAGGGCTGTCCAGCGCCGGCTCACCACACAGTTCAAGGCGGCTTGGCGATGGGCGTCGAGATGGCGCTCGTAGAAGCTCGGATAGGGAATGTCATCGTCCAGTAGAAGATGAAACAACTCGCTGGGGCCGCCGGCTTGTTCGCGGTAAAGCCTCAGCAGATGCCGAAAGTTGTTGTAGGCGCCGTTGCGCGGGCCGGCCACAACCAAAACCTGCAAGTCGGCCACCAAGCTCTTGAGTGGTTCGGCATTCAGCATTGCGACAAAGGTCTGATCAGGGCTGTCGTCCGAGATGATCACCCGGGCTGGCTTGACCGTCTGGTGGCGCAACGCTGTCAGCAGTTCGATCAAGTACTTGGGCTTGTAGGCCGGAACCAGGGTGGTGATTTGCATGATGGATGAGTGACTGTTTAGCGGAGGGCCGCCTTGACCACCGAAGCAACCCGGTTGACATCCTCGACTGTCATATAGGGGGCGATGGGCAGGCTCAGCAGCTCGCTTTGCAGGCGTTCTGCGATCGGAAGGTTTGGCCAGCTTTGCTGCGCAAAGGCCTGCTGGCGGTGGCACGCGATCGGGTAATGCACCATATGCCCGATACCAGCTTCGCTCAGCGCCGCTTGTAAATGCTCGCGTCGGTCGGTCCGCAGCACCATCAGATGCCATGCTGACTCTGCCCCCTCAATCTGCTTTGGCAACTGCAGCGGAGCGTCTTGCAAGGCCGCCATATAGGCTGCGGCGAGGCGGCGGCGGCTGGCATTCTCGGCGTCCAACTCGGGCAGCTTGACGCGCAGCACGGCAGCCTGAAGTTCATCAAGGCGCGAATTGACACCCGCCAACTCATGGTGGTACTTGATGCTGGAGCCGTAGTTGCGCAGCATGCGCAGCCGCGCAGCGAGCGCATCGTCATTGGTTGTGATGGCACCGCCATCGCCAAGTGCGCCAAGGTTCTTACCCGGGTAAAAGCTGAAACCGGCGGCATCACCAAGGCCACCTGTGCGCCGTCCCAGGTAACGCGCCCCATGCGCCTGGGCAGCGTCCTCGATTACCTTCAGGCCATGGCGCTGAGCGATTTCCATGATCGGAGCCATGTCAGCGGGCTGGCCGTACAGATGCACCGGCATGATGGCTCGAGTAGCCGGGGTAATGGCTGCCTCAATGCAGGCAGGATCAAGGTTATGCGTAGCAATATCGGGTTCTACCGGCACTGGCTTGGCACCTGCCTGACTCACCGCCAGCCAAGTGGCGATAAAGGTATTGGATGGCACGATGACTTCGTCGCCGGTACCGATCCCATAAGCCCGTAAAACCAGGTGTAAGGCATCCAAGCCATCGGCAACACCAATGCAATGCTTGACGCCACAGAATTCTGCAAACTCATGCTCAAAGCTGGCAACCTCTTCTCCCAAGATGTACCAACCCGAGTCCAGCACGCGGGCAATCGCCGCGCGTATGCCCGCATCGTGGGCCGCGTTAACCCGCTTGAGATCAAGAAAGGGGATCGTTTGATTCTGCAAGCTCATTTACTCCACCTCGCCCTCATGAACTCGGCGTAATCGCGGTGGTAATCGTCTTCCGAGAATTTGGTCGAGGCCAGCACCATGCAGACGGCGCCGGACGAGAAGTTATCGAGCTCGCGCCACATCATTGGGCAGACATAGAGCCCCTGGTAGGAGCGATTCATGTGTACGCGTTTCTTGTCCTTGCCATCATCGAGCAGCACATCAAAGCTGCCCGACATAGCAACGATGAACTGATGCAATGTCTTGTGCGCATGGCCGCCGCGCTCTGAACCACCGGGCACGTCATACAAATAATAGACGCGCTGGATGTCGAAGGGGATGTGAACCCCGCCTTCGATAAAGGTTAGGTTTCCGCGGGGATCATGAATTTTTGGTAGATCAAGGATCTGGCAGCGATCAATGGACATGGACACACCCTTTAGCTTATGGCTGCCATTGTGCATCCAGCCTTTGTGCCAAAGGCGGCGAAAAAGGCCCTGAAATGGGCCAGATCAGCGCCGCATCTTTTTGAAGCGAGCCGAATAGATTTCTTGATCCAGTAACTCTACTTTCGCAGGCACTTTGAAGGCCGCCAGCTTTGCCAGGCAGGCCTTACGCACGCGAAGCCGCAGTTCTGACAGAGGTTCGGCATCGTGCAACGCTATCTTGGCAACGACGATTTGGCCAAGCAGGGCATGCTTCTCCCCAACCACCACCACATCGGCGACATTGGGCAGCGCCAAGATGACGTCTTCAACCTCGGCTGGATAGACTTTTTGCCCACCCACATTGATCAGATCGGTAACCCGACCGAGGATACGGAAGTAGTCGCCATCGACTTCGACCCGGTCCTGTGTATTGAACCAACCCTCAGCGTCAAAACCCGAGGCTGCGTTCAAGTAACCGAGCATTCGATAGTCCGAGCGTATCCACAGAATGCCATCGCGGACCTCGGTCTCAAAGCCAGAGCCGCCAATGCGAACCCAGAGCGAGCCGTCGGGACGCGACTGCGAACGCAACACACCGACTTCGGATAGTCCATAGGTTTGTTGGAGTTCAACCGCTGGAAATTTGGCTCGGATGCGGTCAAGTGTCGCCTGCGGCATGGTCTCGGTGCCGTAGGTGATGCGCTTGAGTGAACTCAAGTCATAACGTTGCGCCAGATCTGTCGCGGCCAGCAGGGTCAAAAACGAAGGTGTCGTGGGCAACAACTCGACGCGGTGATTCTGGATCGCTTCGCAAATCGTCGGGATGCTGCGATTCTCAGCCGTGACCACCGTACCAAGACTGGCTGTGATGGCAAGAATCGTGTTGATGCCGCCGAAATGATCGAGCATCAAGAAGGGTATCGCCACGACTGGGGTGCGGGCAACGCGAAACTTGTCCATCACCCGCTCAAAATCATGCAGCATGCCCTTGGGCTTGCCGGTGGATCCGGACGAAAACAGCACCAAGCCAGCGCGAACGCTGGCACGCAGTTCGTCCAACAAAGCGTTGCTGACTGGCACCGAACGTGGTCTCAAAGCCCAGCTCAAACCGTCGGGCGAGAATTCGATCAGATGGTCACAGCCTGAGATGGCCAGTGCCTCGGACTCCTCGATGACGGAGCCGCGCGTCATGGGTACCACCATGGTCTTCAGCGAGGCCAAGGCCAAAATAATACTGAACACCTCAGGGGCATAGTCGGCGAGCACCACAACGGTCTGGCCAGCACTCACCCCCTGTCGGCTCAGCGTTTCAGTGAAACGCCGAATATCAGCCGAAACCTGGCCATAGGTGCAAACTTGGCCTTTGTGAACAAAGGCAGCACGCTGCGGATCAGCGGATGCAAAGCGCTCAAGCAGCCACTGCATGGTCAGGCCGCGAGTTGCTCACCCAGCACCAGGGCGATCAGCTTGTATGAGGTGGCATTGGCGGCGTCCTCGTCTGGAATCGACACGCCGAAACTCTCTTCCAAAGCCAGGATCAAATTCATCTGCCGCAGCGAATCCCAGCCGGGTACGTTGTCCATGCTGGAATCGACATCCAGCGTACCGGCCTCGACCTCCAGGACCGAGGCCATGACTTTCTTCAACAAAACTTGATCAAGCATTGCGTAACTCCACCCATTCACTGTCGGCCAGCTGCACTGCGGCCAAATTTGCTTCGTAGGAGCGACTTCCGTCACTCGCCTGCGCCAGCCTGGGCAATCCCAAGCGGTCATAGAAGTCTGCCACCTGTGCGTTCTTGGCGGTCGGATGATAAGCGGCTCGCAGCCAGCGTTTTCCCCGCGCAAGCGCGTCGGCGCAGACTGCGCGCCAGACCGCGAACTCTATGCCCCGCCCTATCACCCGGCAGCTCATCAGAAAGCTGTGAACGACAACTGCGTCGCCTTCGTCCTCGGTAATCAGTACGCCGGTCAAACCGTGTTCGGCCAATCGGTCGCTGACCGAGAACGAATAGACCAAGGCATCGCTGCGCGCCATCAGCGCTTGCACCTCACCGGCCGCCAAGCGTCTCGTGCTCAAGTTGAACTGATTGGACTTCGCCATCAGTTCGGTGATGCGTGCCACTTGCGCTGTAGCGTCGCGCTGCAGTGTCACAGCCAATTGCAGGGATTGAAGGTAGTCTTGCTGGCTGGCAAAGCCTGCTTGCAACTCACTTGCCTGAGCTAGTGCTCGGTATTGCTGAGTCTTGTTGCTGCTTGAACCTTTTGAAGAACCGACGCCGAACAGCGGTGCGATCTCATCGCGCACCAGCGCTGGATAGTCTTGCAAGGCCTTGGGCACTTGGAATACCCGCACCTGCGGCAACTGCTCGCGCACAGCCTCGATCTCGAAGGCCGAATCGTCAACAAAGACAAAACTGTCTAGCCCCAAATTGAGCTGCTCGGACAAGGCGCGCAGATTGCTGGGCTTGTCCAGCCAGTTGACCTGTTTGCAAAGGATCTGCGCGTCACGCAGCACCATGTCAGGGTGCGTGAGCAAGACCTCGTCGACATCCGCTGGATTGTTCTTGCTGTTCAGACACAACAAGACGCCCTGCCGCTCCAGCGCCTTGAACTGCTGCTGAACAGTCCAAAATACATTGCCGGGGAAGCTGTGGCGGTCCAGCTTCAGGCCACCAATCCCGTCCTCGCCCACGATCCCGCCCCACAAAGTGTTGTCACAGTCCAGCACCAGCACCTTGTAAAAATGGCTGCCGAAGCCGCGCGTGGCCCGGCCGACCTGCTCTGCTAAGGCGTCGACAAAACCAGCCGTATAGGGTGCCTTGGCGCGGAAGTAAAAGCGAGCATCGAAGGCATGTCGGGCGCCGAACTGGCTCAGCAAGCCGGCCATGTCTACCAGCTTGACCTGAACCTGGTCCGCCGCCAGCGCGCCAAGGCCCTGGTTGAAGGAATCAAGTGCCCGCTGTTGCGCGCTGTCGGCTGGCACCAGCACGTTCAACAAATGTGCACTGCACAGCAGGACCTGACCTATGCCTTGCGCTGCATCCAAGGCCAACGCCAGACGATGGAGGTAGTCGGCCTGTGCGGACGCCCAAGCGCCGTCCTCCAACGCGCCAATCTGACTTTCCCAAGAAGGCTGCAGGTTGTCGAAAAAGGGAAGAATCAGCAGCAGATCAACGCCGGCATGGGCCTGCACATCGCCGAGTAAATCGTCATACGTGCCCTTGGCGACTTGCAGGCGTACACCGGCCAGATAGGCATGGCGGCGCAGATAAGTGGCCAGCAGGTCAACTGTGATGTTGGCCGCCAAACCCAGCTTCAAACTGCGGAATTCAGTGGAACTGTGATCCAGGTGTTTGAGCGCCTCCATAACCTCGAACTGGGCAGCGTCGGCACGGGCCAAGACCGCCAAAGCGGCCTGCGTCGCCTCGTCAGCAATCACCATGACATTGAGCTCCCGCCATTGACCCTGAGGTTCTGGCCGGTCACATAGGCGGCCTGCTCGGAGGCCAGATAGGCAACAGCGCCTGCGGTGTCCTCGGGCTCAGCCAAGCGACGCAGCGGGGTCTGCCGTGCGACCATCAATTGATGCTTTTCCGAAACGGCGGCGATGAAGGCCGTATTGGTCATCCCCGGCGACACCAGATTGACAGTAATGCCTTGCGGACCCAACTCGGCCGCCAGATAGCGGGTTAGCGTCGACAGCGCGCCTTTGGCGATCGCGTAGGCGGTCCAACCAGCCACCGGCACCCCGTCCCAGGATTGAGAGCCGATCGAAATCACCCGCCCACTGCCTGCCAACACCATGGCCGGCTTGCAGGCCTGGATCATCAGCAAGGCGCTCTTGAGCTGAACGTCTAGTTGCTGCTGTACTTCGTCCCAGGCCAACTCCTCGATTGAGCGCGCGACGATGCGTGGCGAGGCAGCATTGACAAGCACGGTGATGCCGCCGAAATGCTCGACTGCCGCATTTGCCAGCTTGGCCGCACCGTCGGGCGTTGACACATCGGCTTGCACGGCTAGCGCGGTGGCACCGCCCTCCTTCAACTGGGCCACCAACTTGAGTGCCTTGTCCTGACTTGCTTTGTAATTGACGACCACCGCGAAGCCATCGGCCGCCAGCTTGGCGCAGATCGCCCGGCCTATGCCACCGGCCCCGCCTGTAACGATGGCGACCTTCAAGCGAACGCCGGGTGCGGCCGGCTTAGGCTTGGGCGGCTCCAGCAACTTGACCTTGCCGCCGCCGCTAAGCACGACTTGGCCGTGCTGGTTGCAGATGCGGGTGTCAAGCTCCAGCAGGCGCTCGCGCGGATGCTTTTTGAGCACAGTGCAGGTCACGGTCAAGGTGTCACCCAGACGTACCGGCAGATTGAACTCCATGGATTGCGACACCCACAGCGCGCCGGGGCCAGGCAGCTTGGTGCCGATGACGGTCGAGATAAAGGACGCGCCGAGCATGCCGTGGACGACGATCTCCTTGAACGAGGTCTCACTGGCGTAATCGGGGTCCACATGCAGGGGGTTGTCGTCACCGGTCAACTCGACAAAGCGACGGATATCGGCTTCGCCAATCTGTTTGACCAGGGATTGCTGATCTCCCTCTTTGACCGCGTCAAAATCGGCAAAAACATTCATTGCGGAACTCCCAGGGTCCAACGCCAGACGCTGGCCGCGAAATTGAAACCGGCACCCACACCGGCCAGGGCGACTAGATCGCCGTTTTTGATGTGCCCGCCGCGTACCGCCTCGCTCAGGGCAATGGCCAAAGATGCCGAGCCACTATTGCCGATCTGCGCCACATTGGTGTAAGTCTTGTCCAGCCCCAGGCCCATCTTGCGAACCAGATACTCGATTAAGCGCAGATTGGCCTGATGGAAAATCATGAAATCCAAGGTCTTTACTTCCACCTCAGCCTTGGCGCAGGCGCGTCGAATGGTCGGCGGCAAATGCGTGATGGCCTGCTTCCAAGTGGCGATGCCGTTCATCTCCATCAGGTCGACGGTCGCATCAAACGGCCGGCCGTTATTGGCGAATGAGGCGCCGCCGCCGCGCAGACGAACCGCCTCGTAATTGGACGGGTCGGTATGGAAAGCGGAGGACTGTACGCCCTCTCCCGGCTTGGCCGGGCCTAGCACAGCGGCGCCGGCGCCGTCACTCAGATAGATGGCGGTGTTAGCGTCCTTACGGTCGATATAGCGGCTGCACATCTCTACACCAATGACCAGAGCGTAGCCAACGCTGGTGTCGACCCGCATACGGTCGCTTGCGCTCGTCAGGCCAGCCACAAAGCCGGAACAATTGGCCTGTAAATCAAAGGTCTGGGCGTTGGAAGCGACTAACTGCTGCGCGACCTTGACCGATAGCGGCGGAAACTGATAGTCGCCTGAAAAAGTGCAGCAGACAATCAGACCCAACTGGTCCGCTGCGATACCGGCCATTGCCAGCGCCTGCCTTGCGGCCGCGACCGAAAAGCCCCAGGCCGTGTCGTCGACGGCGGCTATGTAGCGTCGCTCAATGCCGGTTTTCTCGATGATCCATTCCGGCGTCACGTCCAGATGCCGGCAAAGGGTCTCGTTGTCCTCAAACTGGGCAGGCAGATGATGGCCGACGCCGATGATGGAAACCGCAGGAAGGTGAGGATTCAAGACTGTCATTGGGGGCAAGGTCAAGCAGGATGGGGGGCGGACATAAAGGCTCGCAGCTCTTCGTTGTGCGCGTGGATTTGATGGATGGTGGCCGTTCCGCCATGGCCCGGCAGCACCAAGACATCGGGCGCGATCCAGGCAAATAGACCGCGCAACGAGCGACGCAATTGATCATGGTCCTCGCCCGGCAATTTGGACAGAGCGGTACGGCGGGCGTAAAGCGAGTCACCGGAAAACATCAGGCCATCGACCAGAATGGCTGCGCTGCCCGGCGTGTGGCCGGGCAGCGGGTGAAAACTGAATTGCCGTCCGATCAATTCCAGCGCGGCGTCGCCATCGTCAATCAGGCTGAACTCGGGCAGAGCGATGCGATTCTTAAGCTTGAAGGCGGCCATCATGAAGTTGGACAGCTTGGCCTGCTTAAGATCGGCTGCGCTCAGGTAGACCGGCAGGCCGTAGGTTTGTTGCAGCCAGGCGGTCCCGCCAACATGGTCGAAATGCCCGTGGGTGCAAAGCACCGCCACTGGCCGCCACCCGCTTGTGACGATTGCAGCCTCGATGCAGGCGCGGTCCAGGCCAGGATCGATGACGACGCAGGCGCCGCCCTGCCCCGCATCTGACGGGCCGGCGAGCAAGTAGGTGTTGGAATGCAAATCTGTATTGGTGACGCGCAGCAGCGTGCCGCCCAACAGAGATTCGAACATGTGTTTCACTTCAGTTAACTCCGCCGAGATAGACCGTTTGGGCGGTCACATAGGCACTGCGTTCGGACGCGAAGAAGTCCACCACATTGAAGATATCGTCCGGCTGCGCATACCGCGGCAGTGGCAGACCTGCCACCACGGCATCGATCTTGTCCTTGGGCAGTTGGGCCAACATATCGGTCTCGATTGCCGTGATGGCCAGGGTGTTGCAGGTCACGTTGAAGGCGGCAAACTCGCGCGCCATCACGTTCGCCAGGGTAGAAATCGCGGCCTTGCTGGCGGCGTAAACCGAGTCACCCATCGGTTCCAAGCTGCTGGCCATAGAGCCGATATTGATGATGCGGCCCCATTTGGGTTTGCGCATCAGCTTGGCCGCCTCACGCGAGACCAAGAAGGTGCCGAGGATATTGACCTCCAACATGGTCTTGGCTGCCGCGGCCGGCATGATCATCGCGTATTGAGAAACCAACTGCGCGGCATTGTTGATGACGATATCGATTTGGCCGAACTCCTGGCGGATGCGCGCGAAACCCTGTGCCACCGAGGCCGGGTCGGCGATGTCCACTGCCATCGAGGTATAGCCGGGCAACTCGTCCTCATCTTCGTGACGGTTGAAGCCAATCACCCGCGCTTCGCCGGCCAAAAAATGCTCGGTCAACAACCGTCCGACGCCGCGCCGCGCTCCGGTGATCAACACCACCTTGCCGACATAGCTGGTAACGCTCATCCTACTCAGGCCAGCAGTTCGAGAATATAGGCCTGTAGCGACGTCACATCGCTGAACGGCACTGGGTCACGGCTCATCGCCTTGTCGTCGGTCAGGCTGATGGTGCGTCCAAATTTGTCGCTCACCAGAGTTTCCAGATCAACGATGACCGAGACCAAGGAGAGCGAGTCCAACTCGGACCCCTCACCGAAGAGGCTGGTGCTGGTGCCGATCTCGATTTGCTCGTCGGCTGCACGTTCCTCGTTCAGGGCACGCAGAGCTTGGTAAATCAACTCCAGAACCGACACGGCGTTGTCATTCGTTGTCATCTGCATCACTCCAATCAAGTATTCAAGAAATTAGCTTTGGCTGCTGGCTCTGGGTCGACCGGCTTTGATCAAGGCATTCATGCGCGGCAGCGCGGCTGCTTGGTACTCAGCTTCCAGCATGCCGAAGCAGACAGCGTCCTGAAAATGCCCATTGAGGAAGTAATGGCGGCGCAAGCGCCCTTCTTCCTTCATGCCCAAGAACTTCTGCCATTTGATCATCAGCAGGTTGTCGGACGAGATCGTACCGAAGACGCGTTCCAGCTTGAGTTGCTCAAAGACCAACTGATAGACCAGCTTCATCGCCTCGACCGCAGCCGGGATACCGCGCACCGCTTCCTGCTCGCCGATCAAGAAGCGACCGGGCTCGGCATGGCGATGTTGTTCGTCGATGCCGGTGATGGCGACCATACCGACCGGCGCTCCGTCCTTCAGACAGATCAGAAAGTTGTATTCACTGCTCGGCCGTGCGGCTATCCACGCCGCTTGCTGTGCCACCGTCGTCGCACCGCGGTTGAGGTTGGCGGCGCGATCGCTTTGGCGCCAGCTGAAAGTCAGCGCCGCATGCTCAGGCGCCAAGGGAATCAGGTCGACGAACTCGCCGTGCAAGGTCAGGGCGGGCATCTCGTTCAGGCCTTGGGTGTCAGCACCATCGCCAGCGCGCTCGGTACGGGTTGGCCGGGGCTGGTCGGCGCGTAGGCATTGGCGAAAAAGCAATTCTCCATGTGCAGGCCGGCCGCCTCGACTTGGTCCCAGACCTCCTGCGGCTGACGGTAGAGATAGATGTGATCGGCATGCGCAGCATTCAGAGCCGCCGTAACGAATAACTTGCCGTCATTGCTGCACAGACCCTTCAAGCCCTTCAACAAGGCGACCGGGTCCTCCAGATGCTCCAGCACCTCCACGCAAACCACTGCCGCGAAGCGTTGCTCGCCGGGCTGTTCGATGATGTTTTGCTGACGGGTCTGGTAGCGTGAGGCGAAGCCGAAGCTCGCGACATGACTGGCTGTGAACTGCAGCGACAGCGGACTGATATCAAGACCTACGCCGCGCAACCCGACGTCGTTCTGCAAAGCCAGACGAGAGTAGATGCCTGTGCCGACGCCCACTTCAGCAAACTCAAGCACCTGCCGAGCCCGCATCCAGGGCAGGAAGTAGCTCTTGAAGTACTCAATCTGCTGATAGTGATGAGGCCACAGATAGTGCGAGAGCAAGAGTCCGGGCAGGTACTGGCGGCGCATGTAGTCGTCGTTGTAATAGACCTCGGCGGCCGCCTCTGCGTAGGTCTTGGCAGGGTAGCTGAGCTCTTTCTCGAAGCGCTTTTGGCGCCGCATCGAGTCCATCACAAAGGCAGCATAGCCCTTCACCGCATCCAGCAGCGCCGTATCGTCCGTGTAGAACTGGCTCAGCATGGCCGAAAAATCGGTTTCCCAGGCTGGGCCGAATTCGGCCGCCGCGCGGTGCACGCTCTCGCGTGCAAAACGGGCCGACCCATCCATCAGAGTGAGCAATTTGGCGATCGGCGCCTGAGCAGGGTTGGCGAATGCGTTCATGGACAGGCGATCCCTCAAAATTTCGTCTATGTGCCGCTAGTAGATCCCGAATCGCAAGGGGCTAAACGGCCGAACATGGGCGACGTAACAGTCTAACTCCTCGGCACAAGGCCGAAGTGGCTAAAGGCTCAGCGCAGCGGCGTTAGAACGCCCCGGCCCATTGACCACATTAAGGCCACTAACTGCTGAGCGTCGAAGAGCGCATTCACATGCGCCACCCGCATCGAGTAATAGTCGCCTTCGGCCGCCATGACATCGAAAAGCGAACGCCGGCCGAGCTGCTGCCACTGCTGCAAGGTCGAGGCACGCACGCGGTCGCTATTGCGCAAAATCTCGACCACGCGGCGCGCCCTGTCGAGCGCCGAGGTGGCGGTCTCATAGGTTTCCAGCAGGCGGTAGCGTTTGACTTCCACTGTGTCATCGCGCTGCATGCTGGCTGCTTGATAGCGGCTCTTGGCTGCTTCGAAGCTAGCATCCGCGCCCGGCTGCAGCAGAGGAATATTCACTGTCACTCCGCCAATCCAGTCGCTTGAGCGACCGACACCCGCCAGCGTCGTGCCGTTCATCAAGAGGCTGACACTGGGGCGCTGACCAGCCAAGACAGATTCGGCATAACTGCGTTGTGCGCTTGCTTGCGCGGCAGCCTGTGCTACATCAGGGGCTTGCAAGATGTCCGCTTGCATTTCGGCCAAATCGGGCAGTTGCGCCAGCACTGTGCTCAAGCTGGCACTGATGGGGAGCTGATCACCCACAAAGCGGCGCATTTTGATCTCGGTCTGACGCATCGCTGAAAGGGTTTGCTCATATTGCAAATCGGCCTGTTGCAGACTTTTTTGCGCCTGTACCAACTCGCTGGCGCGGCCTTTGTCGGCTTTGGTGATGACCTCGAGCGATTCCACCAAACAGGCCATCTTGCGTACATATTGGGTGTAGACCTGAGCTTGTAGGGTGTAACGGCTCCGATCCAGAGCCAAGCTAACTGTCTGCAAGGCCACCTGCTCTTCGGCGCTGCTTTGGCCATATTTGGCTGCGTTGGCCAATTGAACCCGCCATTCGGTCAGCTTGGTGATCCGCCCAGCGTCATAAAGTGGCGCTGTGACGCTGACGGTGGCGCTGCCTTGAGTTCCCGTCACTGTGTTTGCCCCTGGGACGGCGCGGCCAATATAGCCAGCTCGGCCGAGCAGATTTACCTGGGGCAACCGTGAAGCTTTGGCTTCAGCTACATCGGCCTCAGCGGCCTGGCTTAGGAGACGCAATGCGCCAATCGAGCGGCTGCGCTGCAAAGCCAATGCGACGAGATCTTGCAGTTGTACGCGGGGGTCGGCAGCGCTGGTCTCGACCATGGTGGCATCGCGGCCGGCTCGTGAAGGGCCCGCTTCGTCCTCAGCGCAACGACTTTGAACCTTGGCTTGCGCTCGGGCCGTCGGCACCGAAGCCAATAGGCTCAGACCCAGCAGCACAGACAACACAAGTGGTTTGGACATGATAGAAAGTACGCAACAAAGAGGTTGATCCCCGATACCGCTACTACATCACGTTTGGTGTCACACCGAAGTCTCGATTAGGGGCGGTTGCCGCCCCTTTATGAGAGAGTGACTAACTTTCCTATCGCTCGCGTAACGCTTCTTGCGACTTCATCATTGGCCGCACCAAATAGCTCAGCACACTGCGCTCACCGGTTCTGATCTCGACGGTGGCGGTCATGCCGGGAATCACCGGCAGCGTCTTACCTTTGAAGCGCAGGTTGTTGCGCTCGGCAGTCACTGTGGCGCGGTAATAGCCGCCTTCTGCGCTCTTCTCGGTTTCGCCCATGGCGTCGGGGCTGATGTATTCAATCCGGCCGGTGAGGCCGCCATAGACGTTGTAGTCATAGCCCGAGAGCTTGACCTGCGCCAGCTGGCCGACGCGCACAAAGCCAATATCACGTGGCTTAATACGGGCCTCGATCAGCACCCGTGGCCCAATGGGAGAAATCTCCATGATGGGCGCTCCGGCAGTGACAATTCCGCCCACCGTGCTGACACGAATGTTCTTGACCACACCGTGCACCGGCGATTTGAAGGTCGTCCGGGTCATGGCATCCTCCCGCACGACCATCTGCTCATCAAGCTGGGACAGCTCGTTTTGTACCCGCACCAACTCACCGCTGGCCTCCTGCCTAAAGCGGCTGATTCTTTCGGCACGTTGCTGCTGCAGCTCATTGACTTGACGGCTTAAACGCATCACCTCCACGTCGGACATCAATCCTTTGGCGGCCATGTCCTGGGACATTTTCTGTTCTCGGGCCAGCAGGCCGCTACTGCGTGCGATGCTACTGACCGCCTCGTCCATCAAGCGGCGCCGAGCCTCATAAGCCTCCATTTCGGCCTCGGCAATGCGCGGCACTGCCAGCACCTCGCGTGGGAAGACAAGCGGCTTGCCACTGGCCTCAGCGATCAAACGAGCAGCCTGAGCCTTCAAGGCAATGCGTTTGGCCTGACCTTCGTTTTGCTGCGCTTCGACTCGTGTCGGGTCAAGTCGTGCCAACTCCTCACCCTCTTGGACTTCTTCACCCTCGCGCACGTAGAGTTCACGCAGAATGCCGCTCTCCAGGCTGGCAATGATTTGCTCACGCCCATCCGGCACGATGCGGCCATCGCTGCGGGTAACTTCATCCACGGTGGCCAGTGCCGACCAGACGATGGCCACCGTGACGGCAATCAACATCAGGTATATCGCCCACATCGCATGAGGCAAGGGCTCCTCGATCTGGGCATGGCTCAAACCCGTGACAAACATGCCCTCTTCGCGACTCAGGGCCATGCCGCCCGATTTATTCTTGATGCTCATGATTTATACGGAGGCGGAACGCTGCACCGGCTGGGCCGAAGGGTGCATATGCAAATTGGCGCCGGCTCCATTGGACGCCGCAGGCTCTGTCGTTGCCGCACTGGGTCGCACGCCCGACAAGGCTGCCAGGACTTGGTCTCGCGGCCCATCCAACACCACTCGCCCGTTGTCCACCACGACGATGCGGGCCACCAGTTCCAGCACCGCAGGTCGGTGGGTCACAACCACCAAAGTGCAAGTACCGGCGGCATCACGCAATTGGCGCAAAAAAGCCATCTCGGACTGTGCATCCATAGAGCTGGTCGGCTCATCCATCAGCAAGATTTGCGGTTTGGTGACCAAGCTGCGGGCCAAGGCCACGAGCTGACGCTGGCCGCCTGAAAGAAGACCGCCCATTTCACCCACGGGCAAGTCCCAGCCCTTGGGATGACCGGCCACCACGCGGTCTAAGCCCGTCAGTCGAGCTACCTCGACGAGGCGCCCCGCGTCCAAGTGGGCGCGACCCATCAAGACGTTATCGCGCAGCGTGCCGTGGAAGAGCCGCGGCTCTTGAGACACAAAGCCTACACGGGCACGGAACTCGGCCGGGTCGACCTGGCGCAAATCAATGCCGTCTACATCCACCATCCCCTCGGTGGGCTGGTACAAGCCGGCCAGAAGGCGCAGGATGGTTGACTTGCCACTGCCGATACGGCCAAGCACAGCGACGCGTTCGCCGGCCTGCAGGCGTAGATTGACGGCCTTCAAAATCTTTGGAGCTTCGCCTTGGCCCACCATTGGGTAAGAGAAACCCACATCATGGAGCCCAAGCTTGCCACTCACCTGGGTCAGCGGCACATAGTTGCGGCTGCCGTCGCGCTCGGTCGGTGAGTTCATCATGCGGTCCAGCGACAGCATGGCAGCGCGAGCGCCTTGATAACGCGTCGCCAAACTCACGAGACTACCCAGCGGCATGATGGCGCGTCCGGCAAACATGACCGCGCCGATCAAGGCGCCTGCAGTAATCAAGCCATCTTGAATCAGATACACGCCCCAGACCAGCATGACCAAGTTGATGGACTGCTGCAGCGTCATCGTGATGTTGCTGCTCCAACTCGACATGTTTCTCGCCTGCAACGAGGACTCGGCGGCAATGGCCGTGCTGGTTTCATAGCGGCGCAGGAACCTGCCTTCAGCGCCCGATGTTTTGAGGTCCTCAAGGCCCTCAATGGCTTCGACCAGCGTGCCTTGCAGATCGGCGGTCTCGGCCATATTGGTGCGCATGGCCTTGCGCAAATAGCCTTGAATGGCATAGGTCAAAGCCAGAATCAAAGGGATCGTGAGCACCAGCACCCAGCCCAGCGGGCCGCCGATCACAAAAGTCATCCCGACGAACAGAATAATGAAGGGCAAATCGGTAAGAGCCGACATCGTGGCCGAGGTGAAGAACTCTCGCACGACTTCAATCTGAGCCAGGTAATGCGCGTAGGAGCCGGCCGACTCGGGCTTGTGCTCCATGCGCACGCCCAGCGTCTGGCGGAACAGCTTGGCGCCAATGATCATGTCGGCTTTGCGGCCGGCCAAGTCAATCAAATGGCTGCGCAACTGGCGCGCAAACATGTCGAATATCAAGGCTACGCCTGCCCCTACCGCGAGGGTCCAAAGCGTCACCAGCGCTTGATTGGGAATCACCTTGTCGTAGATCACCGAAGTGACCAGGCCCGACACAAGCATCAAAACATTGCTCAACAGCGCTGCCAACATGGCCGAGCGGTAATAGGGGACGAAGCGCTTCAAAGTGCCCCACAGCCAGTGTTCGCCTGCTACCCGCAGCAGCGGCTCGTCCCGGGTGTTGCGCATGTGTGCTTGCGACTGTTCTTGCGGCGAGGAAACCAGCACAAAGCCGCTGTACTCGGGCTCCAGTTCCGAAGTGAGCGCCGTGCAACTGGCGGCTTCTGGCCCGGGGAACACCACTTCATAGCGGCCGCCTGTAGGCTCTGTGCCGTCGTCCAATCGCTTGACCAGCACGCACGCATCACCCTCGTTGAGCAACAGCACTGCCGGCATCAACAAGGGGTTGATATCGTCGATTGATTTGCGCAGCAGGCCGGCGTTATATCCGGCCTCACGCATGACTCGCAGGGCTTGATCGGGCGCCAATGGCCCTTCAACCGGAGCGCCGGCCCGCAAGGACTCGGCCGATCGAGGTCGGCCATGATGGCGCGTCACCCAAGCGAGTGCGGTCAGCAATGGGTCACCCATGGGCTGCTCAGCCAGACCTTGCAGCGGATCGGGAACCGAAGGCTCGCTGGCAACGGAGCTATCGGCGGCCAGCCTCAAGCCTTTGCCTGCTGTAGCAGCATTGCCGTCAAAAAATGGATCGTGACGCTGCGACACGTTAATCCTTGCTGTAAGTGGGGTACGCGTCAAAAGAACTGCGTGAATTCAGCTTCCTCATGCGAGCAGTGTTTCGCCCCGACGCTGAGACAAAGCCATGCGTTCAAACTCATGCTCAAGATCGCGCACAACGGTGGGAATGTCAAACAATGCCGAGCTTCGGCCATGGTCACGCAAATAGCGCTTGTAGGATTCAATCCGGGCCGGGTTTTGACCCAACTGCACTGCCCTGGACTCGTATTCGGCCAGGCTAAAGGTAATCAAGTCAGGCAAACCAACGGCATTCAGCAAGCTACCTGCCATGCGCGAGATATAGCTGCGTCCTGAGCGGGTCAGGATGGGTGTTCCCATCCACAAACAGTCGCTCGCTGTAGTGCCGGCGTTATAGGGGAAGGTATCCAAGAATAGATCCGCCAAGGCAAACCGCGCCAAGTAGTCCGGCGGAGCCGCCCGAGGCGCAAAAATCAGCCGTTCTTCAAGCACATTGTGCTCGGCCGCCACACGCAACATATTGGCCTTGGCCCATTCGTTATCGGCCAATAGCCACATCACGCTGCCCGGAACTTGCTCCAGGATGCGCATCCAACTGCTGAACACTTCTTCGTTGAATTTGTGGTTGTTGTTGAATGAGCAGTAGACGAAAGCGCTCTCTGGCAGCCCGTATTGCGCACGGCTAGGGGCCGGGCCGACTTCGCGTTGCCGGTCACTGACTTGGTAGCAATTGGGTAGATAGATCGGACGTTCGGTGCAGTAGGGAAGGTATTCGGGCGGCATCACGAAGCGGTCTGCAATGATCCATTCCACGCCGGGTAGAGCGGATGTACCGGGCAAGCCCAAATAGCTGACTTGAATCGGTGCCGGACGGTAGGCCAAAATGTTGGGGCGGGCACCGCTGGTCAGGCCCTGCAGGTCGACCAAGATGTCAATGCCTGCTTCGGCGATCAATCGCGCGGCGGTCAGGTCGTCGACACCCGTGAGACGCACATGGTGGTCCATCGCCTTCAAGATGCGCGCCCGCTGAGCGGTTCCGTCTTCACGGCTCCAGCAAAAGGCATACACCTCGAAGCGCTCACGGTCATGCAACTCGAACAACTCAGGCGTCAACAGGCCGACCGCATGCATGCACAAGTCGCCGGACAAGTAGCCGATCTTGATACGCCCAGTACGAGGCTGGCGTGCCGTCGCAAGCTCATGCAGCGGCCGATCTTTGTAAGGCAGCACCTTCTCGTGCACAAATCGCTGCGCCGCCATCAGCTGAAGGGCAGGATCATCACTGGCGCTCAACATGGCCAAAAGCGATGTGCCCACGAGCAATTGATTGTGTGAAACCGCACCAATGGGCTGATAGACGGGCCAATCACATTGTTTCTGGCGGATGTGGACATAGTGCTGGATCACATCGCCTTGGCCAGCCTTCAGCAAAAGGCTTTGTCGCATCAAGACTTGTGATTCCGCCAAGCGGCGCTGTGTCTCCAGCAGCCTTGCCGAATTGTTCAAAGCGTGCAGTATGAGTTCCAGCACGGCGGGATTGGCTCGGTCCAGTGCCTTGTCCTCGAACACCTTTCTCCACTCACCGAGGGCCTCTTCAATGCGCCCCAGATGTTCCAACTGATGGCCCATATTCAGGCGAGCCTGCGTGAATGTCGGACTCAGCGCAAGAGCGGTCGCGTAGACTTTTTCGGCTTCGGCATGTCGGTTCCTTGACCCCAGCAAGGTGCCCAAGTTGTAGCAAGCCACATGCAACAAGACAGATTTGGTATGGGTCGTCCAGTTTTGATAGAGCAAGATCGCAGTATCGATCAAGCCCTCCCGCTGCAACTTATCGGCCTTTTCCATCAACACACTGAGTTCCATCGCACCGGAGCGTGCCAGATCAAGCAATTGCTCAAGCTCTGGGCTGCTGGCGAGCGTGTTTTTTGTAGCAGGAGTGGTTTTGTCCATGGCGATAGGTCCGCAAAGCGCGGCTCGTGAAGGCTTAAGCGATGTTAGAGCGCTGCCCCAAAACGGGCGGCTTGATTAGGCCGGGTAATTGGCGGCATTTCCTGGCTCCGCGGCAGCGAACTCTGCGGGCTTACCCTTGACACAGGCGAAAAAGGCTGTCGGGACCGGCTATTTTTGTGCTTCAGTTCGAGCCCCGGCTGACGAAAATTCAGGCAAGCCCTCTGGAGGGGGAGACGGCCGATACCGGTCGCTATAAGTAGAGCTAAAAATGCTGAATGCAATTCTGACTCGTTGGGCCAGGACACGCGTAGCGTCCTCGTCAGCAAACGCGCTCGGGGCCTCGCGCTTTTCGATTTTGGGGCGCAGCACCGAATGCCCGCCAAGCCGCCCAAGCGCTCAGGGCGCGGACTCCGTTTGGCAGTCCCTGCTGCGTTTGATGCCGGGCGAGGCTGACCCTTTAGGCACTGCCTTGCCCTGCCAAAGCGTACTCCTGCACAACGTGCCGAACGCACGCGCAGCCTTCGAGGCTTGCCTGAGTGGATTGCACAGCGGCGATATCGAAGAGTTGCAGCGCAGCATTCAGCGCAGCCGAAGTCTGCGTGATCTGTGGCATCTGCGCACCTGGCTGTACACGGAAGTTGCCCGAGCCTTCTCGCAGGCCGAGGCCGAAGTGCGTCTGAGCCGGCTCAATGCCCATTTCCAGTTTGGCGCCAGCTTTGGTTTCGGCAGCCAGAATCTCGGTGCATCGGGTCCGACACGAGTGGCCAAGCATTGATGAGCCTGCATCTGACCTTGCGCGACATTCCGCACTTTCCTCCGCCCTGGTCCTATGCCTGCGTAGGCCGGTCCAACGAGCGCCGGGGGCGCATCGCAACGCGTCGCGCTTTCGTTGAGCTCAAACTCGCATTCCTGCGCGTCGCGGCGGAAGTGCCGGGCGAGATGGGTCGCCATTTACAAACGCTGGTGCGTCACGCCAGCGAACCGATTGAGCTGTGGCTGTTGCATGCCAGCTTGCTCGCCGCTGTTCCCAAGGATCTGGAACCGGAACTTGGTCGAGTCCAGCAGCACCGCCTCAGCTTGATGGCGGCCTTGGCTCAAAACTATCCTGACAGAGCGCCCGGAGAATCCCGCTGAGCCTGCGGAAAGGCGTCATCGCTAGCGCCAATTTATGACACTTGCTGCGAGCAAGGCAGAATGCGGCTCAAGTATGAACATCATCATCCTCGACGACTACCAAGACGCGGTGCGCAAATTGCGCTGTGCGGCCAAGCTAGAGCATCTCAATGCCAAGGTCTTCACCAACACGGTCAAGGGCATAGGCCAGTTATCGGTGCGTCTGCGCGACGCCGAAGTGCTGGTATTGATCCGCGAGCGCACCCAGTTCAGCCGGCAACTACTGGAAAAGCTGCCCAAGCTCAAGCTTATCGCTCAGACCGGCCGAGTCGGAGCCCATATCGACGTTGAGGCCTGCACCAAACTCGGTATCGCGGTTTGCGAAGGAGTCGGCGCGCCAACCGCGCCGGCCGAGCTGACTTGGGCCTTGATCATGGCCGCGATGCGCCGCTTGCCCCATTACATCAGCAATCTGAAGCATGGCGTGTGGCAGCAGTCGGGTTTGAAGGCGGCCTCGATGCCGCCAAATTTTGGGCTCGGCATGGTCTTGCGGGGCAAGACGCTCGGGATTTGGGGCTATGGCAAGATTGGCCAAATTGTCGCCGGCTATGGGCGAGCTTTTGGCATGCAGGTGCAGGTCTGGGGCAGCGAGGCCTCTCGTTTGCGCGCTGAAGCGGACGGGTATGTCGCTGTGACAAGCAGGGAGGCGCTGTTCGAGACCAGCGATGTGCTCACGGTCCATCTGCGCTTGTGTGAGCAGACGCGGGGCTTGATCGGCCCCGAAGATTTGGCTCGCATGCGGCCCACCTCCCTCTTCGTCAACACTTCCAGAGCCGAACTGCTGACCGAGGGCGCTTTGGTCTCGGCATTGAATCGCGGCCGTCCCGGCATGGCCGCTATTGATGTGTTCGAGAGCGAACCCATCTTGCAAGGCCACCCCTTGCTGCGCCTGGAGAATGCCGTGTGCACGCCGCACATTGGCTATGTGGAACAAGATAGCTATGAGCTCTATCTCAATGCCGCCTTTGACAATGTGCTGAACTTCATCAAGTCCGAGCCGACGAATATCGTCAACCCGGAGGCCTTGCGGGTCATGCGGTGATGGCGAACCCCGGCCCTGCCTCGCTCGCCGAGCTGTTCTGGGCTTTCAATCGGCTGGCCTTGCAAGGCTTCGGCGGAGTGCTGGCAGTGGCGCAGCGCGAACTGGTTGAACGTCTGGGCTGGCTCAGCCGGGAAGAATTTTTGGACACCTTTGCGATTGCTCAGGTGCTGCCCGGGCCGAATATCGTCAACATCTCATTGATGCTGGGCGACCGTTTCTTTGGCGCTCGGGGCGCTTTTGTAGCCTTGGCCGGGATGCTGGCGTTTCCTTCTCTGATCGTCATTGGCATGGCAGCACTGTACGGCGAATTTGCCCATCTACCCGTGATCAGCAATGCCTTGCGTGGCATGGGTGCGGTTTCGGCCGGCTTGATCATGGCCACCGGCTGCAAGCTGTTGCCTAGCCTGAAAAAGAGCCCGCTGGGAAGACTGGCTGCACTGCTGCTGGCCTTGGCGACGATTGTGGCCGTGGTGGTGTTGCGCCTGCCCTTGCCACAACTGCTGCTGAGTCTTGGAGGGCTGGGCATGGCAGTGGCTTGGTGGCGCCTGAGGCAAGCGGACAAGGCTGCAGCATGACGGCAGCTCAGCCCGATCTCTGGGCCTTGTTCTTGCACTTCTTGACGCTGTCGCTGCTGTCAATTGGTGGGGCCATCACCACTGCCCCAGAAATGCATCGTTACTTGGTCGGTGAGCAACACTGGCTCAGCGACACGCAGTTCACCGCCTCGATCGCCCTGGCGCAGGCTGCACCAGGCCCCAACGTTTTGTTCGTCGCGGTACTGGGCTGGAATGTCGCTGGGCTGGCGGGGGCTTTTGCCGCGATGGCCGGCATCATGCTGCCCTCCACCACCTTGGTGCTGGCCGCCACCCGCTGGGCGCGCAATAACCGGGAGAGCATCGGTGTGCGCGCCTTCACAGCCGGCATGGCTCCTATCACCTTGGGCCTGTTGCTGGCGACTGGCTGGCTATTGGCTCAGCCCTTTCTGACGGCGCCTGAGCATCTCTGGAGCACCTTGGCGCTGATGGCTGCTACCTTGGCCCTGACCCTCAGGACAAAGATCAGCTTGGTCTGGATGGTATTGGGCGGCGGCGTGCTGGGGGCGCTGGGCTGGGTGTAAGCATCACCGATCAAAAGAAGGCTTATCTAGCCTTTCAAGATCGAAAGAGGGCTACTAGCCTTCTAAGATCGAAAGAGGGCTACTAGCCCTCTTTCGTCCCGAAGATCTTGTCGCCGGCGTCGCCGAGTCCCGGGATGATGTAACCCTGCTCATTCAAATGGCTGTCGATTGCTGCCGTCCAGCAGCGCACATCCGGGTGCGCGGCGGTCAGCGCGGCCACGCCTTCGGGGGCGGCCACCAGCACCAAGGCCCGGATGTCTTTGCAACCGCGTTTCTTCAGCAAATCGATGGTGGCAATCATCGAGCCGCCAGTCGCCAGCATCGGGTCGACGATCAGAGCCGTGCGCTCATCCAACTGGCCGACAAAGCGCTCAAAATAATGCACCGGCTGCAAGGTTTCATGGTCGCGGGCCAAACCGACCACGCTGATTTTGGCGTTAGGGATCATGTCCAAGACGCCGTCCATCATCCCTAAGCCAGCACGCAGAATTGGCACCACCGTGACCTTGCGGCCGGCGATCTGGTCCACCTCGGTTGGGCCGCTCCAGCAGTCAATGGTGGTTTTCTCGAGCGGGAAGTCGGCGGTCGCCTCATAGGCCAACAAGCGCCCGACTTCGCCGGTCAGCTCGCGAAACTTCTTGGTCGAGATGTCGGCCTCGCGCATCAAGCCGATTTTGTGTTTGACGAGCGGGTGTTGAACTTCGATGACGCTCATGGCTTTGGCTCTTTGTTTGAAGAAGAAGCTGTGCGCTGACGCAGCGCTTCGAACAAGCACACGCCCGCCGCCACGGACACATTCAGGCTCTCCACCGAACCCTGCATCGGAATACGCACCAGCTCATCGCAAGTCTTGGCGGTCAGCTGACGCAGGCCATCCCCTTCCGCGCCCAGCACAAAGGCGATCGGGCGATTCAAGTCCAGGTCATAGATGGACTTCTCGGCCTGATCCGAGGTGCCTACGACCCAGATGTCATAGTCCTTCAGCTCCTTGAGCGAACGGGCCAGATTCGTCACCATCAGATAGGGCACGGTCTCGGCTGCGCCGCTGGCGACCTTGGCCACCGTCGCGTTGAGACCCACGGCATGGTCTTTGGGGGCGAGCACCGCATGCGCGCCGGCACCATCGGCCACGCGCAGGCAAGCGCCCAGATTGTGTGGGTCGGTGACGCCGTCCAGCACCAAGACCAGGGGCATGCCCTCAATGGTCTCGATCACATCGTCCAGGAACTGCGGCATTGCCAACGCCTGCACCTTGGCGACCACGCCTTGGTGGCGGGTGGTGCCGGCGATCTTGGCCAAGTGTTCATCATCGCTTTCGATCAGCTTGGCGCCGCTGTCGCGGGCGCGGTCGACAAAGGCGCGCATGCGCTGGTCGCGCCGCGTGGTGTCGTAGTGGATTTCGCTGATCGACGTGGGGTGCGTCTTAAGGCGCACGGTGACGGCGTGAAAGCCGAAAAGAATTTTGTTGGAGCTCATCCTCGCATCGTAGCGGCAAGCTTGAGCATTCCGATCAAAACGGGCTGGTGAAGCATGTAGAAAGTCAGCGACCAACGCCCCAATAAAGCCAGCGGCGCGAGCTTAGGCGAAATATCAGCCCGGCACCAAGACGCGCGGTGGATCAACAGCCATCTGCCCAGTGCAAACCCAAAAAGTAGCACACCCAGCCAGGGCAAGATCGGGACATAGTCTTCAGCGATGGGCTTGTGGGTCACCAGCCCCAGCCAGTTGGTCCAGCGCGAGTCGAAGAATGGATGACTCAAAAGCTGCGGCGCCATCAAGGCGAATGCGCCCAAGGCGCAACAAGCCCATATTGGCAGGCGAGGCCCGGCAAAGCGCAGCAGCAAGAGCATCAAAGCCATGCCGTGCAGCACACCGAAGCTGATGAAGCTGCGCGGATACATCATGTAGGAGCCGATAGAGACGGCGATCGCACAAGCTGCTATTTGTACCCAGCGACGCCAAAACCTGGGCCAACTCAAGCCTTGCTGCAGGGCCAGCGCCTGCCCCATGCCGGCACACAGCAAAAACAGGCTGACGATCAAGGTGCGCTGACCGGTCCAGAAAGCATCCCGGTAGAAGTCCTGGCTGATCCAGCCGAAATGATTCAAATCAAAGGCGAAATGAAAGGCTGCCATCCAGACGATGGCCGCACCGCGCAAGGCATCCAGCCTGGGATATCGAGCCGTAGACCCGAACGAAGAAGTTGAAGAAGACGAGTGCACGAGCAACGAGGTTTTAAATGAGCAGCGAGTGAGCAGTCTAAGCGGCGCGTGCAGTTCAACTCACAGCAGCGACGGTTCAATTCACTTCGACTTGTGCGTGCAAGCCCTGTGTTACCGTCAGCGCTGCATGAACTCTGATTGGGCAGACAGGCGCAAAGCATGAGCCAAAGCCAACTTCCACCGCCAGCTGACAGGCCAGAAAGCTCCAGAATCGCGCTGATTCGTCGCGGCTTGGCCTATTGGCCAGCCTTGTTGGCAGCTCTTGGTGGGCTTGGCTTGTCATTTGTGCTGCTGTGGGCGCGTCAGACCCAACAATTGGCCAACGAGCAGGCACAGCTCAACAGCGAATTAAGTGCCATCCGCACCCGCTTGGAGGCTGTGGCCCAAGCGACCTTCAGCCCCACTGTCGGCCTTGAGGCCATGATTCAGTTGGACGGCGGCATCTCAAACGCCCGGTTCGAGGCGCTCAACCGCCGTGTCGTCAAGCTGCTGCCTGAGGTGCGCAGCATCGTCGCTGCACCTGATGATGTCGCCCGTTATGTCTACCCGCTGCAAGGTAACGAGGCGGTATTGAATCTGCGCTATCGCGAGGTTCCGCTGCAATACGCCCAGATACAACAGGCCCGGGCTCTGGGCCAGCCCTTGCTGGTCGGGCCCGTCAAACTGGTTCAAGGCGGCCAAGGCATCATCCAGCGCACGCCGGTGTTTCTGCCTGCGACCGGCTCATCGGCAGACGCTGGCACAGGTTCAGACCAAAGTGCCGGTCGCTACTGGGGGGTAATCTCGGTGGTGGCGGATTTGGACCTGTTCATGCGCGCGGCGGGATTGAACGACCACGCGAGCCTGCGCCTGGCGGTCTTTCAGCTGCAGGCGGATCGCCTCACGATTCGTGCCCCGATCTGGGGCGATCCGGCATTGGCGACACTGCCAACAGCCGTACATCAATCGGTCCAATTGCCCGGCGCCACTTGGTCGATCTCAGCGGCTCCTGGCGCCACACCGGATTGGCGCGCCAAGGCCTATGGTCTGGAGTTTTTCGCCAGCCTGCTCGGCAGTGCTGCATTGAGTGGCGTGGCTTCGTTGGCGGTGTACCGGCGCCGTATGTTGCTGCAGCAAAACCGCATGCTGGCGCAGCAGATCGAACAAAGCCTGCGTACCCAGACCGATTTGGAGGCCGCGCAGTCTCGCTTTAAGAGCCTGACCGAGCTGTCCGCTGATTGGGTTTGGGAGCAGGACGAGAACTTTTTGTTCACCTTCACTTCACGCTCCACCGAAGAAGCCACCCAGGTTGGCAGCCCCCAGTTGCTCGGGCTCAAACGCTGGGAGTCGCCTGCCTTGGCACCGGGCACCGATTGGTCCGGGCATATCGCATCGGTTGAGCGCCATCAGCCATTTCGAAATTTCGAATATGCCCAATATGCGGAGGACGGCACCCTGCGCTACGTCAGTATTTCTGGCCGTGCTTTTTTTGATGCACAAGGGCGCTTCAAAGGCTACCGCGGGACGGGTCGCAACATCACCGAAAGCAAGCTCGCGGAACGCGAATTGCGCGAATCAAAGGCGGCCTTGACCTTGGCGCTGGATCGTCTGCAAGCCGTGCTGAACGCCGCGCAGGAGTTTTCCATCATCGCCACCGATTTGGAGGGGAGAGTCAGCTTATTCAACCGCGGTGCCGAACACATGCTCGGCTACACGCAGGCGGAGATGGTGGGGCTGTCCCCTGCCCGCTTGCATCTTGCCAGCGAGGTCATCGCGCGCGGAGCCGAGTTGAGCGCAAGCTTGGGGCGCCCCATCCAGGGCTTCGATGTCTTTGTCGAAGTGGCGCGCAGCAGCGGCAGCGAGACGCGTGTATGGACCTATGTGCGCCAGGATGGCAGCCATTTGGAAGTGTCCTTGACCGTCAGCCTGGTGCTCTCCCAAACCGGTGAGCCCAGCGGTTTCTTGGGCATTGCCCGTGACATCACCGCGCAAAGACAGGCCCAGCGGCAGCTGGCGGATCTGAATGCGGAATTGGAGTCCAGGGTGGAAAGCCGAACAGCCGAGCTCAAACAGGCCCAGGCGGTGCTCAGCCAAGCCAAGGAGGAGTTGCTGCGATCGGAGAAGATGGCGGCTTTAGGTTCCTTGGTGGCCGGCATTGCGCATGAGCTGAATACGCCGCTAGGCAACTGCCTGACCACGGCCTCCACATTGGAGGAGTTGACCGCACAAATCCGGCGCAGCTTCGAGCATGGGCAGATGCGCCGCTCGGTGCTGGAAGCCTATTTGAACGATGCCCAAACAGCCAGCAGCATCATGCTGCGCAGCATGGCCACCGCCAATGAGTTGGTCGCGCATTTCAAGCAGATATCGGTCGATCAGACTTCGGCACAGCGGCGCCGCTTCAGCTTGCAATCGGTCGTCGAAGATGTACTCAGCCTCTTGCGGACCCAGCTGCGTAAGGCTGGTGTCGAGGTCAAGGTCGACCTGGATCGAACGCAAGAACTGGACAGCTTTCCAGGCCCGCTAGGTCAGGTCTTGACCAATCTGATTCTCAACGCCAATCTGCACGCTTTTGAGGCGAGACCGAGCGGGGCGTGCATCCACATTCGAGCGGTCGCGGTGGACGAGCGGAGCTTCACCCTGACGGTCGAGGACAACGGTTGCGGCATGCGGGCAGAGGTGCAGCGCCGCGCCTTTGATCCCTTCTTCACCACCAAGATGGGCTCGGGCGGCACCGGCCTGGGCCTGAACATCGTCTACAACATCGTCACCGGCATTCTGGGTGGCCAGATCGAGTTGCATAGCGAGCCAGGAATGGGCAGCCGCTTTGTGATGCGGCTACCTTTTGTGGCGCCTTTTGTGGCGCCCTGACCCTTCAGCCTTTAGGCAACCCAGCGGCGCGCATTGCGGAACATGCGCATCCAGGGGCTCAGTTCATTGACGTCGCCAGAAGTACAGCTCATCTGCACATTGCGGAACACGCGCTCGGGGTGCGGCATCAAGACAGTGAAACGGCCGTCGGCGGTGGTCACAGATGTCAAACCGTCCGGGCTGCCATTGGGGTTGAGCGGATAGGTCTCGGTGGGCTGGCCGTGGTGGTCCACATAGCGCATGGCGCGTGCCACCTTGCTAGCATCACCTCGCTGCGAGAAGTCGGCAAAACCTTCGCCATGGGCCACGGCGATCGGCAGGCGCGAGCCTTCCATGCCCTTGAAGAACAAGCTCGGGCTGTCCAGCACTTCAACCATCGCCAACCTAGCTTCGAACTGCTCGCTCTTGTTGCGCGTGAACTTGGGCCAGTCTTGCGCGCCGGGGATGATGGGCGACAAAGCCGCCATCATCTGGCAGCCATTGCAAACCCCGAGGGCAAAGCTGTCCTGGCGGGCAAAGAAGGCCTTGAACTGCTCGGCCAAAACCGGGTTGAACATCACCGAGCGGGCCCATCCTTCGCCGGCACCCAAGGTGTCACCGTAGCTGAAGCCGCCGCAGGCGACAAAGCCCTTGAACTGTTCCAAGGTCACGGCGCCGGACTGCAGATCGCTCATATGAACGTCATAGGTGTCGAAGCCGGCCTTGGCCATCGCATAGCTCATCTCGACATGCGAATTGACGCCCTGCTCGCGCAGGATGGCCATTTTCGGCTTGGCACCCAGATTGATGAAAGGCGCGGCCACATCGTCCTGCGGATCAAAGCTCAGATGCACATGGCGGCCGGGGTCGCCGGCCACACCGGTCTGAGCATGTTCGCTGTCGGCGCAAGCCGGGTTGTCGCGCAGCTGGGCGATCCGCCAGGAGACTTGATCCCATTCCTTGTGCAAGGTTTCGACTGGCGCGCTGAACACCTTCTTGGCATCGCGCCAGACTTCCATGCAGGAATTGCCATTGGGCTTGCCGACCACATGGCTGAGCTTGGACAGGCCATGGGCGCGCAAGACCTGCAACGCTGAGTCACGGTCCGCTGTGCGCACCTGCAAGACGACGCCTAACTCCTCGTTGAAAAGGGCCTTGAGCGTCAGCTCCTCGCGGCGAGCACCGACCTGCCCCGCCCAGTTCTTGGCGTCGCCGGTATCGGCGCGGCTGTCGCTGACGCCATCACCCTCGGTGATCAACATGTCCACATTCAAGCTGACGCCGATATGGCCGGCAAAAGCCATCTCGCAGGCGGTCGCCCACAGGCCGCCGTCGCCACGGTCGTGATAGGCCAGCAACTTGCCGGCGGCGCGCAGCTCATTGACGGCCGCGACCAAACTCTTCAGTTGCGAGGCGTCGTCCAGATCGGGCACAGCGCCACCGAATTGATTCAGCGCCTGCGCCAGGATCGATCCGCCCATGCGGTGCTGGCCGGCACCCAGGTCAACCAGGATCAGGCTGGTGTCGCCGGCATCGGTGCGCAATTGCGGTGTCAGCGTGCCGCGCACATCGGCAATCGTCGCGAAGGAGGAGATGATCAAGGAAACCGGCGCGGTGACCTGTTGGACATCGCCGTTAGCATCGGACCAACGCGTGCGCATCGACAGCGAATCCTTGCCGACCGGGATCGAGATGCCCAGCTCGGGGCACAAGTCCATGCCGACCGCCTTGACGGTATCGAACAGCGCCGCGTCTTCGCCCGGTTCACCACAGGCCGCCATCCAGTTTGCCGACAGCTTGACGCGCGGCAACTCGATCGGCGCGGCGAGCAAATTCGTGATGCTTTCGGCCACCGCCATGCGGCCCGATGCAGCGGCATTGACCGCCGCCAAAGGCGTGCGCTCGCCCATCGCAAACGCTTCGCCGGCAAAGCCCTTGAAATCGGCCAGCGTGACCGCGCAATCGGCCACCGGCACCTGCCAAGGACCGACCATCTGGTCGCGGGAATTCAGGCCACCGACCGTGCGGTCACCGATGGTGATCAAAAAGCGTTTCGATGCCACCGTTGGATGGCGCAGCACGTCGAGAGCAACCGTCGCCAGATCGACGCCGGTCAGCGCCAACACGCCGCCATTGCGCTCGACGCGTGTGACATCGCGGTGCACTTTGGGCGGCTTGCCCAAAAGCACTTCCATCGGCATATCGATGGCGCGCTCGCCGCCCTCACCGTCTTCCAGGATCAGCTCGCGTGCCTCGGTCGTCACGCCGACCACGCCAAACGGGCAGCGCTCGCGCTCGCACATGCTGCGGAACAGCTCCAGGCTCTCGGGTGCGATCGCCAGCACATAGCGTTCCTGGCTCTCGTTGCACCAGATTTCCTTGGGCGCCAGGCCGGACTCTTCCAGCGGCACCTTGCTCAAGTCGAAGCGCGCGCCACGATGGGCGTCATTGACCAATTCCGGGAAAGCGTTCGAGATGCCGCCGGCGCCGACATCGTGAATCGCCAGAATCGGGTTCTTCTCGGCCAGACCCCAGCAATGGTTGATGACCTCTTGCACACGCCGCTCGATTTCGGGGTTACCGCGCTGGACCGAATCGAAGTCCAGGTCGGCCGTGTTGGTGCCGGCCGCCATCGAGCTGGCCGCGCTGCCGCCCATGCCGATGCGCATGCCGGGGCCGCCAAGCTGGATCAACAGCGAGCCGGCCGGGAATTCGATCTTGTGGGTCTGGTCGCTGCGAATCGCGCCCAGGCCGCCGGCAATCATGATGGGCTTGTGATAGCCGCGCTGCACGCCGTCGACTTCCTGCTCATAGACGCGGAAGTAACCAGCCAGAGCCGGGCGGCCGAACTCGTTATTGAAGGCGGCGCCACCGAGCGGCCCTTCGATCATGATTTGCAAGGCGCTGGCGATATGCGAGGGCTTGCCGATATTGGCCTGCTCCCAGGGCTCGCTAAAGCCCGGCAGGCGCAGATTCGAGACCGAGAAACCGGTCAGGCCCGCCTTGGGCTTGGCGCCGCGCCCGGTCGCACCTTCGTCACGGATCTCACCACCGGCGCCGGTCGAGGCACCCGGAAACGGAGAAATGGCGGTCGGATGGTTGTGCGTCTCGACCTTCATCAAGACATGGGCGGTTTCCTCGCGTGCCTGGTACTTCGGCGCGCGCGCATCACCGGCCGGCATCCAGCGCTCGATCTGGTGGCCTTCCATGATGGAAGAGTTGTCCGAGTAAGCGACGATGGTGTGCTGCGGGCTCAGCTTCTCGGTATTGCGGATCATGCCGAACAAACTCAGCGGCTGGTCGACGCCGTCAACGGTGAACTTGGCGTTGAAGATCTTGTGGCGGCAATGCTCGGAATTTGCCTGCGCAAACATCATCAGCTCGACATCGCTGGGGTTGCGCCCCAAAGTCTTGAAGGCCGCTTCGAGATAGTCGATCTCGTCCACCGACAGTGCCAGACCAAAGGTCGTGTTGGCCGACTCCAGCGCCGCCCTGCCCTGCCCCAGCACGTCCACATGTTCGAGCGGCTGTGCTTCTCGCTCGTCAAACAGATGGGCAGCGTCTTCGCTGGCCAAAAGCACGCTTTCGGTCATGCGGTCATGCAGCAGGTCGGCACAGGCCTGCAGCTCCGCCGCGGTCAGCACCTTCACGCCGCCCAGCAGACCTGACTTCAGCGTAATGCGGAACTCGGTCACGCGCTCGACCCGGTGCAGCTTCAGCCCGCAGTTGTGGGCGATATCGGTGGCCTTGGACGCCCAAGGACTGACGGTACCCAAGCGAGGTGCCACCAGCACCAACTGCCCCTCATTGCCCCCCACATAAGCATCGCCATAGTTCAACAGCGCGGCCAGCTTGACTTGATCGTCCGCGTTCAGCGCGCTATCGCACCAAACCCAATGCACATGGCGGGCATGCACGGCGTTGATGCGCTCGTTGACCGATTGCAGCTGCGGCAACAAGGCCTGGGCACGGAATGCGGAGAGTGCGTTGCCGCCTTCAAAAGAGAGCAGTTGCTTGGAGGTGGCCATGGAGTCCCGTAGCGTCGGCGCGCTGCAAGCGGCATTGGCCGAGTTTGCAGCGCTAGATTTGCGAATTGCTGGCGCGAACCGACAAGGTCCGGCCAAGAAAGTGCGCATTTTACCGATCTGCTGCGTCTGACCGGCGATAGACGCAAAACAACCGTTCACGCATTCGCTCGCCCGTTCGTGACAAAGCGCACGGCTTGGTCAAGCCCACCGCAACATCTTGAAACAGTTGGCCGACACAGCCGCATGGGATCTCCCTAAAGTCGCCCCCATGGCTGAGGCCATACCCCACACAAGGTCCCCCCCGACCTACCCGCAGTAAACGCAGTAAAAGGTCCAAACCATGAACAAGCACTCGATCACTGGCTGGCAAAAAAGTCTAGGCTTAGGAATTTGCATCATCAGCGCCGCAGCGCTGATTGCCTGTGGTGGCGGCGGTGGCGCCGCTAGCCCCACGCCCGAGGTGACTCCGGCCGCGCCGCCCCCAACGGCTGCCAACGCGTCCACGCTGACGCTGATCGAAGGCACGATCACCGGCTTCGGCAGCGTGGTGATCGACGGCGTTCGCTACTCGGATGCGGGCACCAAGGTCGAAATCGGCGACAACCCGGAACTGAAGAAATTGGCCACCCTGGGAGACCTGCGCACTGGCATGCGGGTGCAGGGCGAGATCAACAAGGACGGCGTGCTGCAAAACCTGCTGGTCAACTTCGCTTTGGTCGGCACCGTGTCGGCGATCGACCTTGCTGGCGGCAGCATCACGGTCTTCGGCCAAACCATCAAGATCACCAGCGGTGGGCAATTGCCGACCGTGTTGGACGGGTTCAACAGCCTGAGTCAATTGCAGGTCGGCGACTTGCTCAAGGTGGCCGGCTCGGTCGCGGCCGACGGCGGCATCACGGCCACCCGCATCGAGCGCAAGCTCAAGGAAGGTGGTGAGCTCTATCGCTTGAGTGGCCCTGTACAGACCTTGGACGCGAGCGCCAAGCGCTTTGCGCTCGGCGGCAATAGCAGTGTGACCGTTGACTACGCCAAGGCCAAGGTGTTGCCTGAAGGTGCGGTGATCGAAAACGGCAAGCTGGTCAGCGTGGTCGCCACCGCCGCCCCGGTAACAAGCGGCGGCCAGACGGTGCTGACGGCCAGTGCGGTCGAGGTCAAGTCGCGTCAAACGCCCGATGCCAAGGAACTCAGCATTGGCGGGCAGATCAATGATTTCAAGAGCTTGGCTTCGCTGCGCATCGGCGATGTGCTGGTGGACGCCAGCAGTGCGGAGTTGAAGGAAGGCACCGTGCTCGCCGACCTCGTCAACGGTGCCCAGGCCTATGCCAAGGGCAGTTTGACGGCCGGCGTTTTGAAGGCTGCGAGCCTGAAGGTCTTCAAGCCCGAAACCGCCTTGAAGGCCATGCTGATCGGCCAGGTAACGGACTTTGTGTCGTTCGCCAACTTCAAGCTGCGCGGCACCGATGTGGATGCCTCACAGGCGACCTTTAGCAAGGGCAAGGCGGCCGACTTGGCCACCGGCGCCTGGGTCAGCATCAGTGGCCAGTTGACGGCCAGCGGCGTGTTGGCCAAGACGGTCGAGATCCTGCCACCACCTGCCGACAAGCCGGCCAGGCTGGAAGGCGCCATCAGCGGCGTTGATTTGGCAACGAAACGTTTCAGCCTGCTCGGCACCACAGTCCAGTGGAGCGACACGACCAAGCTGAACCCCAGCAATATTTCGCTCGCCAACTTGGCCAATGGCGTGGTCTTGGTGCTTGAGGGCAGCTACTCGGAGGCCAGCGGCCTGTTCACTGCGAGCAGTGTCAAGGTCATCGCCACCACCGGTGTGCTCAAGACCGTGGGCTTCTCGGGCATCGCCTTTGATGTGACGGACACCGGCTTCAAGGTCGGCAGCAATAGCGTCGTGTTGGGTCAAAACATCAAGTTCGAGCCGACCGGCACCACCGTGGCCGACCTTAAGAACGGCGCCAAGATCAGCGTGCAAGCGACACTGAGCAATGTGGACGGCAAGGCCACGCTGACCGCGACCAAGATCGAGGTGCAAAAGCCCGAGAAGGACGGCGAGGGAGTCGAGTATGTTTACCTGAGCGGTTTAATCGCGGACTTCGTCAGCAGCGCCGACTTCAAGATCGGCAGCCAGAAGGTCAATGCCAGCGGCAGCGGCGTGGAGTTCATTGACGGCGATGCCGCCAAGTTGGCCAGCGGCTTGAAAGTCGAGATCAAGGGCAGCGTCGGCAAGGACGGCACTTTGATCGCCAAGCGCGTGCATTTCATGCCGGGCTGAACGGCTCTAGGCACTGACTAAACGAAAGGGCCATGCCTCGCGGCAAGGCCCTTTTCTATTTCAATGCGGACAGTTTTACAGGCCGGCCTTCATCTGACCGACGATGTGCTCGATGCGGTCCAGCACGCCGACCTGATCGACCGTGGTCAAGACCCGACCCTTGAGCACTTGGCGGCCACCGACCCAGACGTCGGACACATGCTCGCGCCCGGCCACGTAAACCAGTTGCGCCTCGGGGTTGTAAACCGGCCGGCATTCCAACGCGTCAAGCGCAACTGCCACGACGTCGGCCAATTTGCCCACTTCGAGCGAGCCCAGATCGCTAGCGCGGCCCATCGCCTTGGCGGCGCGGATGGTGGCCATCTCCAGCGCCGTGCGGGCCGACACCGTGGTCGAATTGCAGGTCGAGCCCTTGGCCAGCAAAGCCGCAGCGCGGATTTCGCCAAACATGTCCTGGCGGTTGTTCGAAGCCGCGCCGTCGGTACCCAGAATTACGTTGACGCCGGCGGCTTCCAGGGCTGTGACGGGGCAAACACCTGAGGCCAGCTTCATATTCGAGTTGGGGTTGTGCACGAGATGCACTTTTTGCGCGGCCAGCATCGCAATCTCGGCCTCGTTCAGATGCACCATGTGCACGGCCATCATCTTCTCGTTCAAGACGCCCAGCTTGTTCAGGCGCTCAAGCGGGCGCATGCCGTGCTGCTGCACGCTGGAGTCGACCTCGAACTGGGTCTCGTGAATATGGCAATGCATCTGCATCTCATATTTTTCAGACAGCTCCCGCAAGGCGACAAAGGTCTCGTCCGACACCGTGTAAGGCGCATGCGGGGCCGAGGTCCAGTCCAGCGAGGCCTCGCCTTTGAACTGCTCATAGGCAGCCAGGCCGTTGGCGATGTATTCGGCCGCATTGGCCGCATAGCCGGTCGGGAAGTCGATCACATTGATGGACACACCGGCGCGGATGCCGCTGTCCAGCGCCGCCCGCGCCATCGCGGCGGGGAAGAAGTACATATCGTTCAGATAGGTGACGCCGCCGCGCAGTGCTTCGCAGGCCGACAGCATCGAACCCTGGTAGGTCCAGTCATCGCTGACCCACTTCTTCTCCAGCGGCCAGATATGGTTTTGCAGCCAATCCATCAAAGGCACATCGTCGGCGACGCCACGCAGCAAGGACATCGCCGAATGGGTGTGGCCGTTGATCAGGCCGGGGATCAAGACATGTTCGCCCAGCTCGACGCGCTCGGCGTCCGGGTACTGGGCCTCGGCCTCAGCCCAGGGCAGAACAGCAGCGATGCGCTCGCCGCTGATCACCAGGGCGTGATCTTTCAACACGCCGCTGCCGGGAGCCATGCTCAGCAGCCAGCGAGCTTTCAGAATGGTGGTTTTCATCTTTACTCCATGAGTTTTGGTGCGATGGCCATGACTGTAGCCTTTTGAGGCTTAAGCGACTTAGGCTGCGTCGAAAGCCTGATCGAAAATAGCCAGCACACGCTCAGCCTGCACCGCAATGCAAACCTGCTGCGCGGGGCAGCCGCTCCAAGGCGTTTGCGCGCCGCTGGGCTTGCGGAAGTCTTGGATGGTTTGGCCGCGCGCAATGCCCTCGGTCACCACACGCACCGGCCCAGCACGCAGCGTGAAGGCCTCCGGCTCGATGGCATAAACGATGGCGCTGGCGTCATGTGCATAGACGCCATTGATGCCGTCCACCGATTGATAGAAATCCTGATAGTGGCGCGTGGCTTGCCAGAGGAAGTCGCCCACCTTCCCTCCACGCCCTTGGAGACTGGATAGATAGGCCTCACTCATCACCGTTTCGTGCGTAACGTCCAAGCCCACAATCACAACCGGCCAATCGGCGCTGAAGACCAGATCCGCCGCCTCGGGGTCGTTGATGATATTGGCTTCGGCAACCGGCGTCACATTGCCGCAGCGCGCTTGAGTGCCGAAGGCGCCGCCCATCACGATGACGCGGTGTACCTTGCTCGCAATGCTGGGGTCATGGCGCAAAGCTAGTGCCAGATTGGTCAAGGGGCCGACGGCAATCAAGGTGATCGCACCGGGTTCGGCATTGACCATATCGCAAATCAGCTGGAAAGCGGGCCGTGCATCCAGGGGGCTAACTTCGACATTGATCATGCCGGCCACGCCGCCCAGACCATCGTCGCCATGCACATGGACGGAGAACTCACGCTCTGCATCCACATGCAAGGGCCCGGCGGCACCTTTGGCGACCGGCACCGCTTGCTCGAAAAACGCCGCCAGCAGTTGCCCGTTCCGGCTCGTCACCTCGACAGAGGCGTTGCCAAAAACCGTCGTGATGGCTCGCAAATCCAGCGCCGGATGGCGCGCCAGCAGGTAAAGCGCCATCGCATCGTCGATACCAGGGTCGGTATCGAAAATCACCGGCATGGGGTGTATTTTTTTCATTGCAATATCTCGCAAAAATTGAATCTCGCAAATTAGATTCAGGCCAACTCGCCACGACGTGGCATCGCCGCCTGCACTCCACTGCGGCTGACCGCAATCGAAGCGGCCGCCTGGCCCAGGCGTACCGCGTCGGCAGCCGTCATGCCCTCGGCCAAGCCGGTGACCAGGCCGCCGACAAAAGTGTCGCCTGCCCCCACTGTGTCGATGGCTCGAACGGGCAACACCGGAAAATGCTGCATCGCTTCATTCGTGCACAGCAAGGCACCGTCGGAGCCCAGCGTGATCAGCACCTGCTTGACGCCGCTTTGCAACAACTGTGCCGCTGCCAGTCGGGCTTGCGCCAGCACAACGACCGGCTCGGCCAAGTCGGCCGTTTCAACATGAGGCCGCCCAGCGAGCTGATGGGCTTCGGTTTCATTCAACACCAACCAATCGGTCAGGCTCAACAATCCTGCCGGCAAGGCAAGCGCTGGAGCGGCGTTCAACACCGTGACAGCGCCACTCTTGCGAGCAAGCTCGAAAGCGGCTTGGATCGCCTCCAGCGGCACCTCGAGTTGCGCCACCACCACCGCCGCTGCCCGCACAGTCGCCGCTGCGGCCTGCACATCGGCAGCGCTCAGGTCCGCATTGCTGCCGGGCACATAGACGATGGAATTCTCGCCGTCGCTGCTGCCGACCATGATGACGGCAATGCCGGGCAAGGCCTCAGCGTCGCGCACCACTGCGTCGCAAGCGACCCCCTCGGCCGCCAAGGCTTGCAGCAGCTCGCCCCCATATTGGCGCATGCCGACGCGGGCCACAAAATCCACTTCAGCGTTCAGGCGCGCCGCCGCCACCGCTTGGTTGCCGCCCTTGCCGCCCGGCGCCATCACAAAAGCATCGCCGGTCAAGGTTTCACCGGGTGCCGGCAAGCGCGGCGCATGGGCCACCATATCCATATTGATGCTACCAACCACGAGTACGCGGCCTGCTTTGTTCTTTGTCATAAGTTCAGTCATCCCTGCATGCCCAGCTGCGGTGGCGCGGTGCTCTCGCGCAGCACCAATCGCGGCGTCAGCAGCACGTCTTTTATGGCGGCCGCTGGATTCTCGATGCGCGCAATGAGCACCCGCCCGGCCTCTGCACCCAGGCGCCTGACGCCGCAGCCGACGGTGGTCAAGGCCGGAAACACATAACGGCTCAATTCAATATCATCAAAACCGACGATGGACAGCTGCTGCGGCAGCTTCAGGCCCAACTCGGTCGCGGCTCTGAGTGCGCCGATTGCCATCATGTCGTTGCTTGCAAAAATGGCGGTGACGGGGTTCGAGCTTGCCCGATCAGCCTGAGCGCGCAAGATGCGCCGCGCGGCCTCATAGCCGCCGGGGCTGCTGAAGTCGCTCGCCGTGACCAAAGCTTCGTCGACCTCGATCCCGGCCTCACGTAGCGCATGGCGCCAGCCCTCCACGCGTTCTCGGGCAACCTCGAATTCGGCGGGGCCGCTGATGCAAGCAATGCGGCGGTGCCCAAGGTCAATCAAATGCTTGACGGCGTTGCTGGCACCTTGGCTGTTGTCCACACTGACCCTGTCGGCGCGTGCACCGGCAACCAGCCGGTCCACCGTCACCGAGGGCACGCTGGCCAGCTTGAAAATCCGCGCCAGCGCTTCGTCGTCACCGGCCGAAGATAGCAACAGCCCGTCGACGCGCTTTTCCAGCAAGGTGCGCATGTATTGCTGCTGACGCTTGGGGTCGTTGTCGGAGTTGCACAGAAACACCGAGTAGCCGGCGAGGCGGCAACATTCCTCGACGCCGCACACCAGCTCCGCAAAAAACGGGTTTTGCACATTCGGCACCAAGACGCCAATGATCTTGGTTTCGCTCTTGCGCAAGGAGCGCGCCACCGCGCTGGGCAAATAGCCGATTTCATCGACCGCCGCCAGCACGCGCCGGCGTGCATCGGCGCTGACCGGCCGGGTGTCGTTCAAAACATGGGAGACGGTGGTAAAGGACACGCCGGCCAGGATGGCTACGTCTTTGATCGTGCTCAAGTGTGCTGACTCAGATGGGGTAAGGGCCTATGGAGGCAAACGTTTGCCAATTTGCGCAAGCATAGCCCAAGCCGGGAGCTCTTTGCAGCGCTCGACGAAGATATTCGCAGATCGCACGCGCTTGGCGGAACTTTCGCTTGATCGCCAAGTCCTGCAACGAGCTTGGGGTGCGAAAAAAAACCTCGCGCCCAAAAAGGGCTGCGAGGTTTGCTTTCGCTGCTGTAGCCGAGCGCCCTTGCCGAGCGCAGTGCCGCTACTGCGCTCAGCGCTTGTTGATCGCCAGCACGTCGCGTGCGGTGGCACCGACGAACAACTGGCGTGGGCGGCCAATCTTGTACTCTGGATCGCCGATCATTTCATTCAACTGGGCGATCCAGCCGACCGTGCGAGCCAAGGCGAAGATCGCCGTGAACAAGCTGACGGGGATGCCAATGGCGCGCTGCACGATGCCGGAGTAGAAGTCGACATTCGGGTACAGCTTGCGCGACACGAAATAGTCGTCTTCCAGAGCGATTTTCTCCAAGGCCATGGCGAGCTTGAACAGTGGATCGTCATGCAGACCCAGGGCCGTCAAGACCTCGTGGCAGGTTTCACGCATCAGCTTGGCGCGCGGGTCATAGTTCTTGTAGACCCGGTGACCGAAGCCCATCAGCTTGACGCCGGAGTTCTTGTCCTTGACCTGCTTGATGAACTCGCCGATCTTCTCGACGCCGCCATTGCGCTGGATTTCTTCCAGCATGGTCAGTGCCGCTTCGTTGGCGCCGCCGTGAGCCGGGCCCCACAAGCAAGCCACGCCGGCGGCGATGGCCGCAAACGGGTTGGTGCCGCTTGAGCCGCACAGGCGCACGGTCGAGGTCGAGGCGTTTTGCTCATGGTCAGCGTGCAAGATGAAGATGCGCTCCATGGCCCGCACCAGCACTTCGTTCGGCTCGTACTTCTCGCAAGGTGTCGCGAACATCATGTGCATGAAATTGGCTGTGTAGCCCAGATCATTGCGCGGATAGATGAAGGGCTGGCCGATCGAATACTTGTAAGCCATCGCGACCAGGGTCGGCATCTTGGCAATCAGGCGGATCGCGGCGATTTCGCGGTGCTCCGGATTGTTGATGTCGGTGCTGTCGTGATAGAAGGCCGACATCGCGCCGACCAGGCCGGTCATCACCGCCATCGGGTGCGCGTCACGGCGGAAGCCACGCAGGAAGAACTGCATCTGCTCATTGACCATGGTGTGATGCGTCACACGGTGATCAAAGTCGGCTTTTTGAGCCGCGTTTGGCAGCTCTCCGTAAAGCAGCAAATGACAGGTTTCCAGGAAGTCGCAGTTGGTGGCCAACTGCTCGATCGGGTAGCCGCGGTACAGCAGTTCGCCCTTGTCACCGTCGATATAGGTAATGGTCGAATTGCACGAAGCAGTCGACAAGAAGCCGGGGTCGTAAGTGAACTTGCCCGTTTGCGCGTAGAGCTTGCGGATATCGATCACATCCGGGCCGACCGAGCCTTTGTAGATCGGCAGATCCATAGGAGGGCTGCCGTCCGAGAACGACAGGGTGGCTTTGACGTCTGACGGGGTCATGAGCTTGTCCTTTTGACTTCTGAAAACACTTAAATAGAAACTTTTAAGCAGTGGTGGTTCTGAGCATGCTCAGAACCTCTTGAACATCGGGTCTATCCAACTCGTCCGTCGCTTCCTTGCGGCGCAGCAGCAGGTCCAGCAAATCGTTATCGGCCAGATCCATCAATACACGCAGCCCCTCGGCCTGAGTTTCGGTCAAACTGTCCGAATAGCTGTTGAAGAAGCGCTCAATGAAGAGATCATTCTCCAGCAGGCCGCGCCGGCAACGCCAGCGCAGTTTGGAAAGCGCCCGCTCGTCGATCAATGCACCGGTGGGTGCGGCTTCGGGCTTCATTTCAACAGCAGGCTTCATCAATGGGCTTCAAGGGTTAGCAGACGAGGCGCATCAGACCGCGCGGCGAACCATCATTTCCTTGATCTTGCCGATCGCCTTTGTCGGGTTCAGGCCCTTGGGGCAAACATCGACGCAATTCATGATGGTGTGGCAACGGAACAAGCGGTACGGGTCTTCCAGGTTATCCAGACGCTCGGCGGTCGCTTCATCGCGGCTATCGGCAATGAAGCGATAGGCTTGCAACAGACCAGCCGGGCCGACGAACTTGTCCGGGTTCCACCAGAAGCTTGGGCAAGAGGTCGAGCAACTTGCACACAAGATGCACTCATACAGGCCGTTGAGCTCATCGCGCTCTTCGGGGTACTGCAGGCGCTCCTTGTCGGGCAGCGGCGTGTCGTTGATCAAATAAGGCTTGATCGAGTTGTACTGCTTGAAGAACTGCGTCATGTCGACGATCAAGTCGCGCACCACCGGCAGACCCGGCAGCGGCTTCAAGACGATCACGCCGGGCAAGGTGCGCATATTGGTCAGGCAGGCCAGACCATTCTTGCCGTTGATATTCATTGCGTCTGAACCGCACACGCCTTCGCGGCAGCTGCGGCGGAAGCTCAGAGTCGGGTCCAGCGCCTTCAACTTGCCCAGCGCGTCGAGCAACATGCGCTCGGTGCCGTCCAGCTCGACCTCCAAGGTCTGCATATAGGGCTTGGCATCCTTGTCCGGGTCGTAGCGGTAAATCTGAAAGGTACGCTTGGTCATTGTGTTTTCCTTGACTTCTTGTCTGTGGCAATCGCGCGTTAGAACGTGCGAACCTTGGGCGGAATAGATTCCACCGTCAGCGGCTTCAGGTTCACTGGTTTGTAGTCCAGGCGATTGCCTTCCGAATACCACAGCGTGTGTTTCATCCACTCGGCGTCGTTACGGCCATTCGGATGCTCAGGGGTGTCAGCATAGTCGTCCACCGTGTGCGCACCACGGCTTTCGCGGCGAGCCGCTGCCGAGATCATGGTGGCCTTGGCCGCTTCCATCAGGTTCTCGACCTCCAGCGCTTCGATGCGGGCGGTGTTGAAGACTTTGGACTTGTCCTTCAGCGTGATGGACTTGGCGCGCTCGGCGATGGCGAGAATCTTGCCGACGCCTTCGTCCAGCGTCGCTTGGGTGCGGAACACACCGGCGTACTGTTGCATGGCGTTGCGCAAATCATTGGCCACGTCCTGCGCGTATTCGCCGGCGGCGCTTTCATCCAAACGCGCCACACGAGCGGCCGACTCGGCCCCCGCATCTTGCGGCAGCGGCTTGTGGATCTTGCTCTTCAGGCCCGACTCAACGATATGGTTGCCGGCCGCACGTCCGAACACCAACAAGTCCAGCAGCGAGTTGGTGCCCAGACGGTTGGCGCCGTGCACGCTCACGCATGCGCATTCACCCACCGCATACAGGCCGTTCACGACCGCGTTCGGGTTGCCATCTTTGGGGACCACGACCTGACCGTAGATATTGGTCGGGATGCCGCCCATCTGGTAATGGATGGTCGGCACGACAGGAATCGATTCCTTGGTGATGTCGACGTTGGCAAAGTTGTGGCCAATCTCGAACACCGAAGGCAGACGCTTCATGATGGTGTCGCCGCCCAAGTGGGTCATATCGAGCTCGATATAGTCCTTGTTCGGACCGCAGCCGCGACCTTCCTTGATCTCCTGGTCCATGCAGCGTGAGACGAAGTCACGTGGCGCCAAGTCCTTCAAGGTTGGCGCGTAGCGCTCCATGAAGCGCTCGCCATTGCAGTTGCGCAAAATCGCGCCTTCGCCACGGCAGCCTTCGGTCAGCAGCACGCCGGCCCCGGCCACGCCGGTCGGGTGGAACTGCCAGAACTCCATGTCTTCCAGCGGGATGCCGGCGCGCGCCGCCATGCCCAGGCCGTCACCGGTGTTGATGAAGGCATTGGTGGACGCCGCGAAGATGCGCCCTGCTCCGCCTGTGGCCAACAGCACGGTCTTGGCTTCCATGATGTGCAGCTCACCGGTTTCCATTTCCAGCGCGGTCACGCCGACCACGTCGCCGGCCTCGTCCTTGATCAGGTCCAAGGCCATCCACTCGACGAAGAACTGGGTCTTGGCCTTGACGTTTTGCTGATACAGCGTGTGCAGCATCGCGTGACCGGTACGGTCGGCTGCAGCGCAAGCGCGCTGCACCGGCTTTTCACCGTAGTTGGCGGTGTGGCCGCCGAAGGGGCGCTGGTAAATCGTGCCGTCGGCATTGCGGTCGAAAGGCATGCCGAAGTGCTCAAGCTCGTACACCACCTTGGGCGCTTCGCGGCACATGAATTCGATGGCGTCTTGGTCACCCAGCCAGTCCGAACCCTTGACGGTATCGAAGAAGTGATAGTGCCAGTTGTCCTCGCTCATATTGCCCAGCGAAGCGCTGACGCCGCCCTGTGCGGCGACCGTGTGGGAGCGCGTCGGGAAGACCTTGGACAGCACTGCCACATTCAGGCCCGCCAGGGACAGTTGCAAGGAGGCGCGCATGCCCGAGCCACCGGCTCCGACGATGACCACATCAAACTTACGCTTTGGAATCGACTTATTTGCCACCGTCATCACAGTCTCCACAACACTTGAATCGCCCAGCCGGCGCATCCCACCAACCACACCAAGGAGGCCACCTGCAAGAACAGGCGCACACCGACCGGCTTCACATAGTCCATCCAGATATCACGCACCCCAACCCAGGCGTGGAACGCCAGCGACAAGATCGTCACAAAGGTCAAAACCTTCATCCATTGCTGGGAAAAAATCGCCGCCCAATGGTCATAACCCAATTCACCGGGCATCAAAAACTGCACCAGCAAAGCGACCGTGAACAGGGCCATCAAAACCGCCGTGATGCGCTGAGCCAGCCAATCACGCAGTCCGTAATGCGCACCGACGACGATGCGCTTGGAACCAAAAGTACTCATGCTTGTGTTCTCCGAGTTCTATTCAATACAAGCCAAACAACTTGGCGCCGAGCAACACGGTCAAGACCACGCTGCTGACCAAGGTGAACACGGCCGAGTTATGCCCCTGCTCCTTGCTGACGCTGTGTGTGGCATCCATCCACAGATGCCGCACACCGGCGATGAAATGGTGCAGATAGGCCCACAGCAGACCCAAGACCACCAGCTTGACGAACCAGGCCGGCACGAAGCCGATGCCCGCTACGAAGGCATTGGTGAAGCTTTCATAGGAGATCTCCGAGGTCAGGCTGTTGTCAAACAGCCAGATCACGAAGGGCAGGAGCAAGAACATCATCACGCCGCTGACCCGGTGCAGGATCGACACGATGCCGGCCGGCGGCAAGCGATACGAAACGATCTGCGTGATATGAATATTGGTAAAAACCGGCCGTTTGGGCCTTGATCCGTTGGTGGTGTTCGTCATACCCAGCCTTTTGTTGTAATCAAATGAAACTCGCGCAGTTTATTGCAATGCAGCACGACCCATTGGCCCGACGTACCCGCCGCGCAACGCGAAAGGATTAGTTAAGCTCATTGCGATAGAAGTGCGAGGTGGTGCTATACAAGCCGCGGCGCAACTCTACCGCCTTGTCGCCATAGGTGAAGGACAGTCGCTCAACGCTGAGCAGCGGTGCGCCAACCGGCACCTGCAAGAGTTCCGCAGAGGCCTCATCGGCCGCAACGGCCCGAATTTTCTCTTCAGCCCGAATCATCTGCACGCCGAACTCACGCTCAAACAAACCGTAAAACGGCCCGCGGTGAAGATTCAGGCGCTCGGTGGTCAGGCCCTTGAATAAATCGCCCGGCAGCCAGATATCGTCCAGCACCACCGGCACGCCTTTGCTACTCAGCAGGCGGCGCACTTCCACCATGGCGTCCCCGGTGCGCATTTGCAAGGCGCGGGCAATTGCTGTTGTGGCGCGCTGGCGCCGGCAGTCCAGCAGTTGCCGCTCTAACGACTCCGAACCTTCGTCGGGCATCAGGCGCAAAAAACGGTATTGCACTTTTTGCTCGGCGTGGGTAGCCACAAAAGTGCCGCGCCCTTGACGGCGCACCAGTAAATTTTCGGCCGCCATCTCGTCGATGGCCTTGCGCACCGTGCCCTGGCTGACGCCAAAACGCTTGGCCAGGTCCAGCTCACTGGGGATCAAGTCGCCCGCCTTCCATTCCCCTGACTGCAACTTGGCAGTGATTAGAGCCTTGATTTGGGCATACAAAGGGCTGAATGAGGGCGAATCCGTCGCATCCGAGCGAGCAGGGGCTTCAGCAATTGATCGAGGAGAGCTCGGCATGGTTGCCATTGCAGCACAAGCCGGCGAAGCTTGTCCATTGAATGATCACAAGAAAACCATTGACGTCTTATATAAGACATAAGACAGTTGGTTTTGCGCAAAAATGGCGATAATCGCAAAAGCAGCAGCGTCGCAGCGATGTCGGAACTAGGGGATAGCCCTGAGTCTGGCCTACACTTGCGGCGCACCCTTGGGCGAGGCTCAAGGGCAGACCGAATTTGTCCCCTTTTTCAACACTCTCGGAGCCATCACACATGAGCAAGAAACCCGTTCGCGTTGCCGTCACCGGCGCTGCAGGCCAAATCGGCTACGCCCTGCTGTTCCGCATTGCCTCCGGCGAAATGCTGGGCAAGGACCAGCCCGTCATCCTGCAACTGCTGGAAGTTCCTGTCGAAGGCCCGCAAAAAGCGCTCAAGGGCGTGATGATGGAATTGGAAGACTGTGCATTCCCGTTGCTGGTCGGCATGGAAGCGCACAGCGACCCGATGACAGCCTTCAAGGACACCGACTACGCCCTGCTGGTGGGCTCGATGCCCCGCAAAGCCGGCATGGAGCGCGCCGAGTTGCTGGCCATCAATGGCCAGATCTTCACCGCGCAAGGCAAGGCACTGAACGCTGTCGCGTCACGCAACGTCAAGGTGCTGGTCGTCGGCAACCCTGCCAATACCAATGCCTATATCGCGATGAAGTCGGCACCGGATCTGCCGGCCAAGAACTTCACCGCCATGCTGCGCCTGGACCATAACCGCGCTGCATCGCAAATCGCTGCCAAGACCGGCAAACCGGTCGCTTCGATCGAGAAGCTGGCCGTGTGGGGCAACCACTCGCCAACCATGTACGCCGACTACCGCTTCGCCACGATTGACGGCGCTTCGGTGGCCGCCATGATCAACGACCAGGTCTGGAACAAAGACACCTTCTTGCCGACTGTAGGCAAGCGTGGCGCTGCCATCATCGAAGCGCGTGGCCTGTCCTCGGCCGCATCGGCCGCCAACGCCGCCATCGACCATATGCGCGACTGGGCCTTGGGCACCAATGGCAAGTGGGTGACGATGGGTATCCCGTCGAATGGCGAATACGGCATCCCCAAGGAAATCATGTTCGGCTTCCCGGTCACTTGCGAAGGTGGCGAGTACAAGATCGTCGCTGGTCTGGAGATCGATGCCTTCTCGCAAGAGTGCATCAACAAGACCCTGGCAGAGTTGCAAGGCGAGCAGGACGGCGTCAAGCATCTGCTGTGATGCCCTGGCCTCAACCCGAAGTTGAGGCGCGCAAAAAAGCTCAGTAAGCTAAGGGTTGGCGTGAAGACATGCCAACCCTTTTTTTTCTAAATGATCCGCTCAGCCACCCTTTTGTCACCCTTTTGTCAGCCACGTCGTGAATCAAGTTGTGAGTCAAGCCCTGCATCCTAAATTGGCGCTGTTCGAGGACGGCGAAGTCGCCACCGCGCTGCCGGTGGTCGATCATTACTGCGGTGTTGAGGTCCGCATGCGCAAAAGCCTGGAACTGCAGGCACAAATGGGGCCGGTGTTCGACATCACACTGGATTGCGAGGACGGCGCGCCAATCGGCGGCGAAGCCGAACATATCTCCCTGGTGGCGGAGATGCTCAACAGTGCCAACAACGCCCATGGCCGCGTCGGCGCACGTGTGCACCCCTTGAGCAGTGCTAGCTTCGAGGCTGATGTCGATGGCCTGATTGGCAAGGCGGGTGAGCGCTTGGCCTATCTGATGGTTCCCAAGCCGCGCAGCGCTGCCGAGGTGGAAGCAGCTTGCCAGTTCATCGACGCCAGCCTGCAGCGCCATGGCATTGCCAAGCCTTTGCCGGTTCATGTCCTGATCGAAACCCATGGCGCTCTGCGCGATGTTCAGAAAATTGCCGCCCATCCCCGTATCGAGTCGCTGTCTTTTGGTTTGATGGACTTTGTTTCTGCGCATCGCGGAGCGATACCGCGTCACGCATTGAGCTCCGAAGGCCAGTTCAGCCATCCCCTGGTGACGCGAGCCAAGCTTGAAATTGCGGCGGCCGCTCATGCTTTCGCCAAGACGCCCTCGCATTGCGTGGTGACCGAGTTCAAACATGCCGCCGCCATCGAAGCCGCAGCGGCAAGGGCGGCGCGCGAATTCGGTTACACCCGCATGTGGAGCATTCACCCCAGCCAGATCCAGCCCATCATCGACGCCTTCGCGCCAAGCGTGGCAGAGATCGACGAGGCCATAGACATCATCCATGCGGCGATGGCTGCCGCGTGGGCCCCGATTCAGCACCACGACGTGCTGCATGATCGCGCCAGCTACCGCTATTTTTGGCATGTGCTGGAGCGCGCGCATCGCACCGGCCAAGCCTTGCCCATTGAAGTGGCACTGGAGTTTTTCGGCTCAGCCTGAACTCAAAGACCCGCTTGTTGCACCAAGAGACAAATTGCTGACTCAAGGCCAATCAAACGGGCACCTTCTGCACCGACAATCAAACCATTGCGACCTCGGAAATATCTTTTCATGCAAACGATCCGCCCATTATTCAAGTCTTCCGTCCTTGCCTGCGCCTTGGCGCTGGCGTCAGCACCTGCCTGGTCCGCCGTTGCAGACAGCAGCAAAGCCAAGAGCCGCCCAGCAGCCAAAGCAACGCCGGCTCCAAAAGCGCCTATCGCCGAGCCGGTAGACAACACGCCCTTGAACGAAGAGCAAATCGCCGTCGCACCACAGGTGCATGCCGGTGATGCCAACTGCGAGTTCAAGAACAAGGTGACGGTGACGCCGGATCCCGAAAATCCCGGTCGCTTCCGCCTTCAGTTCGGCAAACTGGTCTACAACATGGTCCCGGAACCGACTACGACAGGCGCGGTGCGCCTTGAAGACAAAAAAGCCGGCGTGGTGTGGTTGCAGATTCCGACGAAGTCGATGTTGATGAACACCAAGGTAGGCCAGCGCATGGTGGACTACTGCATGCATTCCGCACAGGTTTCCGAGGCGCAATCGGCCGCGCTGTCCAGTGCGCAAGAAGAAAGCAGCCCCAAGCCCAGCGGCGGCAGCAGTGCCTTGTCGGGCGGGGCTGCAGACAAACGCTGAGTCAAGGCAAAACCCGCAGCAAGTGCTTTCACCGGGGCCACCCTGCTTTGGCGTAAAAACTTGCTGCGGTACGCTGAATTAAGTACGTATAATGAATGCATACTTTCTTCCTCGGGAGGTTCAGCATGGAAGCTACCGTTGCCGAACGCGGCCAAATCACCCTGCCCAAGGCCGTGCGTGACGCATTGGGCTTGAGCAAGGGCTCGACACTCAAGGTCGAGCTTGACGGTGCGCGCATCATCTTGCGCAAAAATGTCGATGACGCCATCTCTCGGGCGCGTGGACGCTTCAAGCTGCCTGAGGGCACCAGCTCCGATGATGTGATGCGCGATCTGCGCGGCCGCGCTCCCGGCGACCCGATCTCGGAATGACGCGCTCAAAGCTCAACCATGATCGCCGTTGACACCTCCGTTTTGATCGATCTGCTGGGCGATGACGCCCGCGCCGACGCGGCCGAAGCTTGCCTTCGACTGGCGCTGAGCTCCGGTCCGGTGGTGGTGTGTGACGTGGTGGTGAGCGAAGTCACCGCCGGCCTTGGACATGGCTCCGAAGTGATGGATGTGCTGGAGGAAATGGGCCTACGCTTTTTGGCCCTGGACCAACGCGCAGCCATCCGCGCCGGCGAGATGCAACGCAAGTACAAGCAGCGGGCGCTCGCGGGGCCAAGCTCTGCCGCGTCTCAGCGCACGATTCCTGATTTCTTGGTGGGCGCACATGCCATGCTGCAGTGCGACGCCCTGCTCACCCGCGACGAAGGTTTTTTTCGCGACTATTTCAAGGGGCTGAAGGTCATCACGCCGACCCTGCCCTGATTTTTTCCTGTCCCTTATCCAACCTCATAGCAAGCTCTGGAGAGAACGACCATGCTGCAAGCCTACCGCCAACATGTTGCCGAACGCGCCGCCCTCGGCATCCCGCCGCTGGCCCTCGACGCCAAGCAGACCGCCGAACTGATCGAGTTGATCAAGACCCCGCCCGCTGGCGAGGGCGAGTTCCTGATGGATCTGCTGACGCACCGGATTCCGCCCGGTGTCGATGATGCCGCCAAGGTCAAGGCCAGCTTCCTGGCGGCCGTGGCCCACGGTGACTTGGCGGTCGGTCTGATTTCCAAGAACCGCGCCACCGAGTTGCTCGGCACCATGGTCGGCGGCTATAACGTCAAGCCTTTGATCGACCTGCTGGACGACACGGAAGTAGCAGCCACGGCCGCAGCCGCGCTGAAGAAGACGCTGCTGATGTTCGACTTCTTCCATGACGTCGCTGAAAAAGCCAAGGCCGGCAATGCGCAGGCCAAGGACGTGATGCAGAGTTGGGCCAATGCCGAGTGGTTCACCACCCGCCCTGAAGTGGCAAAGAAGATCACCGTGACCGTCTTCAAGGTCACCGGCGAGACCAATACCGACGATCTGTCCCCTGCCCCGGACGCTTGGAGCCGCCCGGACATTCCGCTGCACTATCTGGCGATGCTGAAGAACGCCCGCCCCGGCATAACGCCCGAAGAAGACGGCAAGCGCGGCCCGATGAAGTTCATCGAGGACCTCAAGTCCAAGGGCAATTTGGTCGCCTATGTCGGCGATGTGGTCGGCACCGGATCTAGCCGCAAGTCGGCCACCAACAGCGTCATCTGGGCGACCGGCGAAGACATTCCCTTCGTGCCGAATAAGCGCTTTGGCGGCGTCACGCTGGGTGGCAAGATCGCGCCTATCTTCTTCAACACACAGGAAGACTCGGGCGCCTTGCCTATCGAGGTCGACGTTAGCGCCTTCAATATGGGCGACGTGATCGACATCTACCCCTACGATGGCAAGATCGAGAAGGACGGAAAAGTTGCCGCCTCCTTCAAGCTCAAGAGCGACGTGCTGTTCGACGAAGTGCGTGCCGGTGGCCGCATCAACTTGATCATCGGCCGCTCGCTGACAGCCAAGGCACGTGACTTCCTGGGTCTGCCTGCCGCCACCACTTTCCGCTTGCCAACTGCGCCAATCGCAACCAAGGCCGGCTTCACGCTTGCGCAGAAGATGGTCGGCCGCGCCGTCGGTCTGCCTGAAGGCCAGGGCGTGCGTCCCGGTACTTATTGCGAGCCACGCATGACGACGGTCGGCAGCCAGGACACCACCGGTCCGATGACCCGTGACGAGTTGAAGGACCTGGCTTGCCTGGGCTTCAGCGCCGATTTGGTGATGCAGTCCTTCTGCCACACCGCGGCCTATCCAAAGCCGGTCGACGTCAAGACCCACCGCGAACTGCCCGCCTTCATCAGCAGCCGTGGCGGCGTGGCGCTGCGTCCTGGCGACGGCGTGATTCACAGCTGGCTGAACCGTCTGCTGCTGCCCGACACCGTCGGCACCGGCGGAGACAGCCACACCCGTTTCCCGATCGGCATTTCCTTCCCCGCCGGCTCTGGTCTGGTCGCCTTCGGCGCCGCTACCGGCGTGATGCCGCTGGACATGCCCGAGTCGGTGCTGGTGCGCTTCAAGGGCCAGATGCAGCCCGGCATCACGCTGCGCGACCTGGTGCACGCCATCCCCTTGTATGCGATCAAGGCCGGTTTGCTGACCGTCGCCAAGGCCGGCAAGATCAATGAATTCTCGGGCCGCATCCTTGAGATCGAAGGCCTGCCGGACCTCAAGGTCGAGCAAGCATTTGAGCTGAGCGATGCCTCCGCCGAGCGTTCCGCTGCAGGCTGCACCGTGCACCTGAACCCCGCCCCGATCAAGGAATATCTGACCAGCAATATCGTGCTGATGAAGAACATGATCGCCGACGGCTATCAGGACAAGCGCACGCTGGAGCGCCGTATCGCTGCGGTCGAAGCCTGGTTGGCCAACCCACAGCTGATGGCTGCCGACAAGGACGCCGAATACGCTCATGTGATCGAGATCGATCTGGCCGACATCAAGGAACCCATCCTGTGCTGCCCTAACGATCCGGACGATGCCAAGTTCCTGAGCGAAGTGGCCGGCACCAAGATCGACGAGGTCTTCATCGGTTCTTGCATGACCAATATCGGCCACTTCCGTGCCGCCTCCAAGCTGCTCGAAGGCCGTCGCGATATCCCCGTTAAGCTGTGGGTCGCACCGCCAACCAAGATGGATGCATCCGAGCTGACCAAGGAAGGCCATTACGGCACCTTCGGCGCGGCTGGTGCCCGCATGGAAATGCCCGGTTGCAGCTTGTGCATGGGCAACCAGGCACAGGTGCGTGAAGGTGCCACAGTGGTGTCCACCAGCACCCGCAACTTCCCGAACCGCCTGGGCAAGAACAGCAATGTTTACCTGGCCTCGGCCGAGTTGTCGGCGATCGCGTCCAAGTTGGGCCGCATCCCGACCGTGGCCGAGTACCACGCCGACATGGGTGTCATCAACAAGGACAGCAGCCAGATTTACAAGTACCTGAACTTCGATCAAATCGAGGAGTACTCGGACACCGCCAAGGGCGTGCAAGGCTGATAACGGGGTAGCTAAGCTGACATCGCGTCGGCTTGGCTCAGTTTGATGACAAAGAGGGCCCGCGGTTCAAATCGCGGGCCTTTTTCTATTCAGCGGACAGACCAGTTGATGCTCAGCGCCAGACGCCCTCGCGGTTTTCTTTTTGCGTGGCGTAGTAGGTGTAGAGGATTTCGTCGGTGACGTTCTCGGTTTTCAGCAGTCCCTTGCTCGCCATTTTGTGCGACCAGGTTCGGTCGGCCCCGTAATGACCGACCCACGGTACTTGCAAGACCAGCTCCCGTCGTATCGGGGTCAGGTGTTGCGGATTGCGGTAATAGCCTTCCGGCGCGTCGACCCAGACCTTGTTCTTGATGCTGTAGAAAACCGACTTGAACGGGCCGCCTTCGACACTGACCCGGGCCGAGAAGCCGACACAGTCGACCCCAGTAAGCAGCGGGTAGATGGTGTCAACATAATGCTCAGAAATGACGTCATCGTCGTCCACGAAATTGACATACTCGCCCTGGGCAATGTCAATCATGGCCTGTAGCTTGGGGCCATACTGGCGGCTGCGGTTGTCCTCCAGCACCAGCAACTCCACATCGGGATAGCGAGCGACTTGAGGCTCCAAGATATCCAGCAGCCGCTTGCGCAGCTCTCGCCTTGCCGGCAAGGTGGGCACAAGAATCGACCATTTGAACTTGCGGGCCTCGCCTGCTCCTGACGCTGCACCAGCCTGTGGTTTGATCAAGCGATGGGCTGCATCGACATCATCGCTGGGCAGACGGAGATCGGTCTGCTTGGTGCGAGCCGTTGTGCGTTCACGCAGCGAAGTCTCGACCTTGCGCAACAGCAGGCGAGAATAACGCGCCTGCTCGGGCTCGCAGTGCCTACCGTCAAGATCAAGCGGCTCGGCGCCCAGCAGCTCGAAGCGATGTTCGAACCAGTCCAAGGACCAAAAGAAATCGCTGCAGGCTCGGCCTATGCATTCGTGCAGCGCTTGCAGAGCAACCGGCGACGAGCCGGGCTCAAGCCCAAATGCGCCGGGCAACTCCAAATGCAATTCACCGCCCACTTGCAATAGGCGCAAAGCGTTGCTCAGCAAGGCTTTCAGCTTGCACTCGTCGAGGTCCAGCCGCCCGGCCTGTATGACATCTGCGCTAGTTTCGGCTAACTCCACCTGCCCCTGGTGCACTGTCTTGCTGCTGAGCGGGAAGTTGTGCGGCGCGCACAGGTCAAGCATCCAGTCGGGCTCGCTGGAGGCTTGCGCGTCGAGGTTGAGCCAGCCGGCCCGATACGCCGCCCCCGCCCCCAGACTGATGCAGTTGGGTGACCAGGCGCCTGCAGGGCGAGCTTGATGATGAGCTTGAGTCATTGCGCAAGCCGAGACCAGCACATCGGCATAGGCTTTGGCAGGGTCGCTCGCCTCGAAGCGCTGCAAAGCAAGTCGCGCTCGCTCGAAGAAAGTGGCGCTGCCAAACTGCTGCTGAAAAAAGGACTCAAGCTCCTCGTCCCTCAGCCAGAACACTGTCTCATCGAACGGAGGAAGGACGTCGGTATGCGCCGCACGCTCCGAGATCACGGGCGTACCCAGCGACATGCAATGCGTCACGCGAGCTTGCTCGAACCGGCTGCTTTCGTAGAAATGCATATTGATCACGGCCTTGGCCTGCTTGATGAACTCGTCGCGCTCAGGGCCGTACAGCGGTCCGTCAAACACCGCCACGCTCAGACCCAGGGCTTCGATGCGCTCCAACCAGCCGCGCCGGCGCTCATTGATGCTGCCGAAAAACAGCAAGTCAATGGGCCTGTCTTCCAGGGGAATGGCGGACGCTGGCTTCAGGTAGGGCGCAAACCACAAGGGCAGCACCGGGATATCGTTTGGGATTGCCGCGTAGGCGCTGCGATTGCCGGCATGGTAGTCCACGACGCTATTGCTGGCCAGCAGTTGCAGGTACTCCGGCGAGACCGTGGCTCCACCCTCCCCTAACTGTTCCAAGTTGACGAATACGCAGGCGTGGCTTTGGGTCTGGCTGGCCTCAAAGCCCAGATGCGCGCCGAAGACGAAATTGATCGCGTCGTAGCGCAAGCGATTCTTGGACATGCTGACGCTGGCGCCCAGGCGGCGGAACTGGTATCGAAAATACCGGGCCTGATCCAAGAAACCCAGCGAATGCACATAGTTAGCGGGCTGCTGAATGCACAAATGGATATCGGGCGTCGAGCTCATGGAGGCTTCTTTCCGGGCTGAAATTTGGGCGAGTTTTGCCGTGGTGCCTTGGCGCATTTGGGCGCAGCCGGGCGCATTTGGGCATTCAAGCCCAGATTCCACAAGGATATTAAGAACAAGCTTTGAACAAAGCACCGTGGAGCCAGGCAAATCGCGGGCAATTTGCACGAGGGATGGTTTTGGCACCTTCGTCTGACCAAAGCTTCGCGTTGAGCTTGCAATCCATGGCTACAATGCGCCCCGTCAGGAGAGAGTTCCCTCGCGGGAGCCGCCGAAGGCGCAGTGGCACTGGTGATCCCACGCTGCGAACGCTCAGGCAAAAGGACTGATAAAACGCCCGTTCACAAAACGTCGGGCGTCCTCACTGGAGAGAGACGGGTCTTTGAGCCCGTCCACTGAAGGGGCAAGCTGCGGGCAATACGCCGGCGGCCAATCTCTCAAGTAAAGCGGACAGCGAGGGCATCCCCCCTACTCCTTGGTTGGAGTAGGTCAGTTGACTGCCCTCGAAGGATTTCCGCCATGTCTAGCTCCGACAACTCCACCCCCTTGCTAAAGACCCCGCTGCACGCCTTGCACATTGAGCTGGGCGCCAAGATGGTGCCTTTCGGCGGTTACGACATGCCGGTTCAGTACGCTATGGGCGTGATGGCCGAGCACAAACACACCCGCGCCGCGGCCGGCTTGTTTGACGTCTCGCACATGGGCCAGGTGCTGCTCAAGGGCGACGGCGCCAGCGCCGCTCTGGAAACCATCGTGCCGGTGGACGTGATCGACCTGGGCCTGTTCAAGCAGCGCTACGCGCTGTTCACCAATGAAACCGGCGGCATCTTGGATGACTTGATGATCGCGCGCCGCCCGGACGACCTGTTCGTCGTCGTCAACGCCGGCTGCAAGGTGCAAGACATCGCCCACATGCAGGCCAAGATTGGTGACAAGTGCCAGGTCTTACCCCTGCCCGAGCAAGCGCTGTTGGCGCTGCAAGGCCCGCAGGCGGTGACCGCGCTGTCGCGCCTGAACCCCGACGTTGCCAAGCTGACCTTCATGACCGGCGGCTTCTTCAATCTGGACGGCATTGAGACCTTCCTGACCCGATCCGGCTATACCGGCGAAGACGGTTTCGAGATCTCGGTGGCCGGTGATCAAGCCGAGTTGCTGGCGCGCAAGCTGCTGGCACAGCCCGAAGTCAAGCCTATCGGCTTGGGCGCGCGCGACTCGCTGCGCCTGGAAGCCGGCCTGTGCTTGTACGGCCATGACATCAACACCGAATCCACCCCGGTTGAAGCTTCGCTGACCTGGGCAATTCAGAAGGTTCGCCGCGCCGGTGGCGCGCGTGCCGGCGGTTACCCCGGTGCGGCCGTGGTGGACGCCCAACTCGCCAATGGCGCGGCGCGCAAACGTGTCGGTCTGGTCAGCTCGGAGCGCATGCCGGTGCGTGAAGGGGCGAAGTTGGTCAACGCAGACGGCCTTGAAGTCGGCGTTGTCACCAGCGGCACGCTGGGCCCCACGGTTGGTAAACCGGTCGCCTTGGCCTACCTGAGCAAAGAATATTCGGCCATTGGCACCGAGGTCTTCGCCATCGTGCGCGACAAGCGCACGCCGATGACGGTCAGCAGCACGCCTTTCACACCTAACGGTTATTTCCGCGGGTGATTGCGCTAAATTTTTCTCGTCCCTTTTCCATCAATACACGGAGCACAGCATGAGCAACATCAAGTACACGCACGACCACGAATGGGTCCAGATCGAAGCCGACGGCGTTGTCACCGTGGGCATCACCGTACACGCGCAAGACGCGCTGGGCGATGTGGTGTTTGTGGATCTGCCTTCGGTCGGCACAAGCTTTGCTTCCAAAGAAGTCGCCGGCGTGGTCGAGTCCGTCAAGGCGGCGGCTGATGTCTACATGCCCGTCAGCGGTGAGATCACCGAGGTCAACGAAGCGCTGCGCGACGATCCGTCGCTGGCCAACACCGACCCGCTGAAGGCCGGCTGGTTCTTCAAGGTCAAGCTCAGCAATGCCGCCGAACTCGACGGTTTGATGGACAGCGCTGCCTACGACGAGTTGGTTAAGAACAGCTGATCGCTGCCTTGCCCGCGCCGGCCGGCATCCTGCTGACCGGTGCTTGAAGAGAATAAAGAAATGGGCTTGGCGGCACCACAAGTGCGGCTTGCCCCTCAAGGATTTGCCATGTTGATGTCTGCTAACAAGCCCCTGGTCGCGCTCGAGAACGCCGCCGAATTCCACGCTCGCCATATCGGCCCCGATGCGGCTGATGAAGCCGGCATGCTGTCGGTGATCGGTGCGGCCTCGCGCCGTGCGCTGATCGATGCGGTGGTGCCCGCCAATATCAAGCGCAGCAATGCGATGAACTTGCCGGCGGTCGCCTCGGAAGCGCAGGCGCTGGCCGAGTTGAAGGCTATGGCCGCGCAGAACAAGGTCTTGAAGAGCTATATCGGCCAGGGCTATTACGACACCCTGACCCCCGGCGTCATCCTGCGCAACATCCTTGAGAACCCCGCCTGGTACACCGCTTACACGCCTTACCAGGCCGAGATTTCGCAAGGTCGCATGGAGGCCCTGGTCAACTTCCAGACCATGGTTACCGACCTGACAGGCATGGCCATCGCCAACGGCTCGATGCTGGATGAAGCCACGGCAGCCGCCGAGGCAATGACGCTCGCCTTGCGCGTGGGCAAGAGCAAGTCGCAGGTGTTTTATGTCGCCGATGACGTGCTGCCGCAGACGCTGGAAGTGGTGCAGACCCGCGCCAAGCCGCTGGGCTTGACGGTGCAAGTGGGCCCGGCCGCCGACGTAGGCAAGAGCGAATGCTTTGCCGCCTTGCTGCAATACCCTGGCCTGCAAGGCGATGTGCGCAGCCTGCAGGCCGCGGCCGATGCGGTTCACGGTCAAGGCGCTTTGCTGATTGCCGCCGCGGACCTGCTGGCTCTGACGCTGATCAAGTCGCCCGCCGAGATGGGCGCCGACATTGCCGTCGGCAACACACAGCGCTTCGGCATGCCCATGGGCAATGGCGGCCCACACGCCGCTTATATGGCCTGCAAGGACGAATACAAGCGCAGCCTGCCCGGCCGCTTGGTAGGCGTCAGCATCGACGCGCATGGCGCGCCGGCCTACCGCCTGGCGCTGCAGACGCGCGAGCAACATATCCGCCGCGAGAAGGCCACGTCCAACATCTGTACCGCACAGGTGTTGCCGGCCGTCGTCGCCAGCATGTACGCGGTTTATCACGGCCCTGTGGGCCTGAAGCGCATCGCTCAGCGCGTCGCCAGCTTCACGGCGGTGCTGGCGCAAAGCCTGCAAGGCCTGGGCTGGACGCTGGCCAACGCAAGCGCCTTTGATACGCTGACCGTCAACACCGGCGGCAAGACCGATGGCATCCTCGCCGCTGCGGTGGCCGCCGGTATGAATCTGCGCCGCGCCTCGCCTGAGAGCGTCAGCATCTCGCTGGACGAAACCACCACCCGTGCCGATTTGCAAGCGCTGCTCGAGGTGTTCTCGGCCGGCAAGGCCAAGGCCGACTTCAGCGCGTTTGAGAAGGGCGTCGCCAGCCTGATCCCAGCCGAGTTGCAACGCAGCAGCACCTACCTGACGCATCCGGTCTTCAACCGCTATCACTCCGAAACCGAAATGCTGCGTTACTTGCGCGGCCTGTCGGACAAAGACTTGGCGCTGGACCGCTCGATGATCCCGTTGGGTTCGTGCACGATGAAGTTGAACGCCACCAGCGAGATGATCCCGATCACCTGGCCGGAGTTCGCCAATATTCACCCGTTTGCACCACACGATCAACTCAAGGGTTATGCGCTGCTGAACGAGCAGCTGACCGCTTGGTTGTGCCAAGCCACCGGCTATGCCGGCATCTCCTTGCAGCCGAACGCCGGCTCGCAGGGCGAGTACGCTGGCCTGTTGGCGATCAAGGCTTTCCACGAAGCTCGCCATGAAGGTCATCGCAAGATCTGCCTGATTCCTGAGTCGGCGCACGGCACCAACCCGGCTTCGGCGCAGATGGTGGGCATGACCGTCGTCGTCACCAAGTGCGACAAGGAAGGCAATATTGATCTGGTCGACCTGAAGGCCAAGTGCGAACAGCACAGTGCCAATCTGGCCGCCATCATGATCACCTACCCCTCCACTTATGGTGTGTTCGACACCCATGTGAAGGAGATCTGCGCGCTGGTGAAGAGCCATGGCGGGCGTGTCTATGTGGACGGCGCAAACATGAACGCCTTGGTCGGTGTGGCAGCGCCCGGCGAGTTTGGCGGCGACGTGTCGCACCTGAATCTTCACAAGACCTTCTGCATCCCGCATGGCGGCGGCGGCCCGGGCGTTGGCCCGGTTTGCGTGGTGGCCGATCTGGTGCCTTATCTGCCGACACACCGCTCCGGCGGCTATGTCAGCGAGACTGCAATCGGTGCGGTTTCGGCTGCCCCGCTGGGCAATGCGGCCGTCTTGCCGATCAGCTGGATGTATTGCCGGATGATGGGCGCCGACGGCCTGCAAGCGGCAACCGAGGTCGCGATTCTGTCAGCCAACTATGTGGCGGCTCGCCTAGCAGACGCGTTTGACATTCACTTCAGCAGCAATGTGACCAGCCTCAAGGGCGGCGGCGTTGCGCATGAGTGCATTTTGGACATCCGTCCGCTGAAAGATGCGACCGGTGTTGGCGCCGAAGATGTGGCCAAGCGTTTGATCGACTACGGCTTCCATGCGCCGACGCTGTCCTTCCCGGTGGCCGGCACCTTGATGGTGGAGCCGACCGAGAGCGAGTCCAAATTCGAGTTGGATCGTTTTTGCGACGCCATGCTCGCCATCCGAGCCGAGATCGCCAAGGTGGCGGACGGCACTTGGAGCCGCGAAGACAACCCCTTGGTCAACGCGCCGCACACGGCCGAGGCCTTGCTGAAGGCTGAATGGAGCCATGGCTACAGCCGCGAAGAGGCGGCCTACCCGGTCGCCACGCTGCGCCGCCAGAAGTACTGGGTGCCAGTCGGCCGCGTCGACAACGTCTGGGGCGACCGCAATCTGTCTTGCTCCTGCCCACCCATGAGCGACTACGAGGCTTGATCAGCCGCTAGCCGCTCGAACCGACTGCGCGCACCACTGCCGCGCCGTCGGTTTTTTTTCGCAGACATTTTTTGATGGAGGCCCCTTATGGCCGTCTCAGTTTTCGACTTGTTCAAGATCGGTATCGGGCCATCGAGCTCGCACACGGTCGGCCCGATGCGCGCCGCGCGCTTGTTCGCGCTGCGCCTGCGCCACGAAGGACTGCTGGACAAAACCACCCGCGTGGTCTCGCAGATGTATGGCTCGCTGGGTGCGACCGGCAAGGGCCACGGCACCGACAAAGCGGTACTCTTGGGTCTGGCCGGCCATGAGCCGGACAGCGTCGATGTCGAGCAAGTATCGCTTTACCTAGACGGCATACGAGGCGGCAATTTGAGCCTGCTGGGCGAACATCCGATTGCCTTCAACGAGGCCAAGGATCTGGTCTTCTTCCGCCGCCAAAGCCTGCCCTTTCATGCCAACGGAATGCGCTTTGTGGCCTATGACGCGAACGAGGTAGAGATTCAGGAGCGCACCTATTACTCCGTCGGCGGCGGCTTTATCGTCAGCGACGAGGTGGCGGCCGACGGCAGCAAACAAAAGGTCATCGCGCCCGATTCGCAGGTGCTGCCCTACCCTTTCCACAGCGGCGACGATTTGCTGAAGATTTGCAAAGAGCACGGCATCAGCATCGCCGAGATCATGCGCCGCAATGAGCGCCATTGGCGCAGCGACGAAGAGACCCGCGCCGGCCTGCTGAAGATCTGGCAGACGATGCAGGACTGCGTTGTGCGCGGCTGCAAGACCGAAGGCGTGCTGCCGGGCGGCTTCAAGGTCAAACGCCGCGCCGCACAACTGCACCGCGACCTGACGGCCAACCCAGAAGCTGCTTTGCGCGACCCTCTGCAGGTGATGGACTGGGTCAATCTGTACGCGCTGGCCGTCAATGAAGAGAACGCTGCCGGCGGCCGCGTGGTCACGGCGCCGACCAATGGTGCGGCCGGCATCGTGCCTGCTGTCTTGCACTATTACACGCGCTTCTATCACGGCGCCAATGAAGAAGGCGTCATTGATTTCCTGCTAACCGCCGCAGCCATCGGCATCCTGTACAAGGAAAACGCCTCGATCTCGGGCGCCGAGGTCGGCTGCCAGGGCGAGGTCGGTGTTGCCTGCTCGATGGCAGCCGGTGCGCTCTGCCAGGTGATGGGCGGCACGCCTGAGCAGGTCGAGAACGCGGCCGAGATCGGCATGGAACACCATCTGGGCCTGACTTGTGACCCAGTCGGCGGCCTGGTGCAGATCCCCTGCATCGAGCGCAATGCGATTGCTTCCGTCAAGGCGATCAACGCCGCTCGCATGGCCTTGCGCGGCGACGGCACCCACTTCGTCAGCCTGGACAAGGTCATCAAGACCATGCGTGACACCGGTGCCGACATGATGACCAAGTACAAGGAAACCGCACGCGGCGGGCTGGCGGTGAATATCGTCGAGTGCTGACGGCCGCTCTCAAACGTTCAAAGTTTGATGCCGATCGGCGGGTTGTCCTTGGGCAACCAGCGCCGATAGATTTTGAGAAAGCTGCCGTCACGCTTCATCTCGCGCAAATGCGCGACCCACGTGTTGACCGTCGCATCAGGGGTGTCAAGCGAAAAAGCGATATAGCCTTCCGAGCTGGCGTAGCTGTAGACTATCTCCAGCGAATCCTCCGCAATGCCGGCCTTGGCCAGAATGTCAGGCATCGACAGCCGTTCGGTCGCAAAGAAAGGTGCCCGCTTGGCCAACAGCATCTTGATCGCGGTGACCGGCTCACTCACGCTGACCAAGTTTTGAAAGCCCAAGGTTTTCAATTCTTCGGCGGTAAACCAGTCGCGCACAACCAGCACCGCCGAGGCTCGCTTGGCATCTTCCATGCTGCGTAGCCGCATGCCGTTTTGGGCCGGTGCATAGATCGAACTGTAAAAGGTCACGATCGGACCTACCCACTTGAACTGTTTTTCCCGCTCTGGTGTGCGAGCCATCGAAAACAGCCCGACCTCGCCCCCGCCCTTCGCCTCTCGAAAGGCTCTTGCCCAGGGCAAGAATTCAATCGCCAAATCTGACCCTTGGCGGCGTTGAATCTCCTGCACGATCTCCACAGCCAAGCCACGCGGCAGGCCTTGTTCGGTGAAGTTGATCGGCGGAAATTCCTCACTCAAGAGCCGCAAGCTTGCGGCACAGGACGATACCAGGCATAAAGCGAAACCAAGCATTGCAAGGCCTCGTTGAACAAGTTGACAGAGAGACAGCTGCTTGGTCATGAGAGCCCAAGGATAGCAGCGGGAGCTTGGCCGCCAAAAGGAAAGGGGCGCCGAAGCGCCCCTTTTCCACAAGCAGCGCTTGCTCAATCAGTCATCGCCCCCCGGCGCCAGCGTCAAGCCGCCAAGCGAGGCCTTCTCGGCCGCGCCAGACTTGAGCTTGGGCTTGCGCTCCCGCACCAGGTAGGAGTACAGCACCGGCACCACGATCAAGGTCAACAGCGTCGACGTGATGACACCGCCGATGATGGCGCGGCCCATCGGTGCTTGCACCTCGCCGCCCTGGTTGAAAGCCAGCGCCATCGGCAGCATGCCGAACACCATCGCCGCCGTCGTCATGATGATGGGCCGCATGCGCACCAGGCCGGCTTGCAGCAAGGCTTCGGGGATGGTCGCCCCGCCTTTGCGCGCTTGGTTGGCAAAGTCGATCAGCAAAATCGCGTTCTTGCTGACCAGGCCCATCAGCATCACCAGGCCGATCATCGAGAACACATTCAACGTAGAGCCGGTCAAGAGCAAAGCCAGCATCACGCCGATCAAGGCCAAGGGCAGCGAGGCCATGATGGCAATCGGCTGCACAAAGCTGCCGAACTGACTGGCCAGCACGATGTAGATGAAGATCACGGCCAGACCCATCGCGGCGAGCAGACCCTTGAAGGCCTCCGCCTGCTGCTTGCCGGCGCCGTCCACATTGAAGCTCACCCCGGGCGGCAACTGCATGGACTTGATCATCTTCTGCACGTCGGCATTGACATCGCCGGAGGCACGCCCCTCGGTGCCGGCAAACACGGCCTCGCGGCGCTGCAGGTTCTGACGCCGGATCACCTCAGGGTTGAAGACCGACTCGATCGTGGCGACTTGATCCAGCGAGATCGGCGAGCCATCTTTGGCGAACGCGACCGGCAGCTTGAGCATCTGATCAACCCGCTGACGTTGCTCGACCGGCAGACGCAAGAGCACCTCAACCTGATTGCCGTCCGGCGTGGTCCAGTAGGTGGCCACGTCGCCATTGACATAGGCGCGCAGCGAGGCGGCGAGTTGCGGCGCGGTCAGGCCCAGCTCACGCACGGCCGAATCCTTCAGCTTGACAGCATAGGCCGGCAAGCCTTGCTTGACGGTGGTTTCCACGTCTACCGCACCGGGTACCTTCTTGATGCGAGCGACCAGATCATTGGCGACCTCGGTCAAGACGGTCGGATCGGAGCCCAGGATGGTGATCCAGATCGAGCGGTCGCCGCCGACGCTGGCGTCCACGCCGGGCAACTTGGCGATGTCGGCGCGGAAGGCGTCTTCCAACTGCTTCTGGCTGCGCTTGCGGTCTTTCTTGTCCACCAGGGCAATGCTCAAGGTAGCCTGATTGCGGCCGGTACTCATGCCCTCACCGGTGCCGCCGACGCTGGTCGAGATGGTCTTGATTTCCTTGTATTGCGACAAGATCTCTTCGATCTGCGCGACCTTGGTATTGCTGCGCTCCAGGCTGGAGGCCGTTGGCATGCGCAGATTGACCTGGATGAAGCTGTCATCGGTTTTTGGGGCGAACTCGCTGCCGACAAAGGCGCTCAAACCCAAGGCCACGACAAAGCTGGCCACGCCTATCGACATCACCAGGCCGCGCGGCGTGATGGTGGCAAAACGCAGGCGGCGTGGCTGGCTGCGATCACGCAGGCCCTCGGCGTCAAACGGGCGACCAAAGGCCGGCAGCGGCGGCACAAACACGCGGTAGCGCCGGCCCGAAAAGGCCCAGCGAATCGTGCGCTCATAGGCGATGTGCAAAAGGTCCATGCCCCGGTCGGTGGCGCGGATCAGGTGGCCGATCACCGGTACGCGTTTCAGATAGGTGCTCGGTGGGTCTTTCCAAATCGAGCTGAGCATGGGGTCCAGCGTAAAGCTGACGAACAAGCTCACCAGCACCGCCACCGCCACCGTGATACCGAAGGGGTAGAAGAACTTGCCGATGATGCCGCCCATGAAAGCGATGGGCACAAACACCGCGCAGATGGCAAACGTGGTGGCCATGACGGCCAAGCCAATTTCGTTGGTGCCGTCAAACGCGGCGGTGCGGTGGTCTTTGCCCATGCCGACATGGCGCACGATGTTCTCGCGCACCACGATGGCGTCATCGATCAGCAAGCCGATGCACAGGCTCAAGGCCATCATGGTCATGAAGTTCAGCGTGAAGCCAAGCGCATGCACGGCGATGAAGCTCGAGATCACCGCGATTGGCAGCGTCAGGCCGGTGATGATGGTCGAGCGCCAGCTGTGCAGGAACAAAAATACGATCGCCACCGTCAGCAAAGCGCCTTCGACCAGCGTGTGCTTGAGGCCTTCCAAGGAGTTCTTGACGTTGTCGCTGGACGCATAGATCAGATTCAGCTCGACGTCCTTGGGCAGGTTCTTGCGCAGCTCTTCCATCGCCTCCTTGACGCCTTCGCCGGTGGTCACGATATTGGAGTCTTGCTGCTTGAAGACGCTGAAGGTCACTGCTTGCGCGCCATTGATGCGGGCCAGGCTGTCGGGCTCGCGCTCGCGCTCGACCAGGGTTCCCAAATCACCCAGAGTCAGCACCAGATTGCCGCGCCTGGCGACGACGATATTGGCGAACTGCTTGGGGTCTTTGACCCGGCCTTCAACGCGCAGGATTGCGTCGGCGGTCTTGTCGGAGATCAGCCCGACCGGTTGATCGGTATTGGCTTCGCGCAAGGCGGTCGAAATCTCCGCCGGCGTCACGCCATATGCACGCAGACGCAGCGGGTCCAGATCGATGCGCACCTCGCGCAGCACCATGCCGCTGACATCAACCCGCGCCACGCCGTCGACCCGGCCCAGGCGCTTGGCAATGATCAGCTCGCTCATCATCGACAGCTCGCGCGCCGGCCGCGTCTTGCTCATCAAGGCCGCCAGCACGATGGGCTGGTTGTCCTCGATCTGCGCGCGCGCCACGGTTGGCGTCTTCACATCTTTAGGAAAGGCGGCCTGAGCGGCGGCGACGCGGTCGCGCACCTCCTGCATGGCGCGGCCCATATCGGTGTTGAGGCCAAACTCGACCTGCGCTTGCACACGGCCCTCGAAACTGCGCGACATCACCTTCTCGACGCCGGCAATGGTGTTCAGCGCCTCTTCCAGTGGCTTGGCCACTTCGCGCTCGACCGCCTCAGGCGAAGCGCCGGGGTAGCGTACGTCCACCGAGGCGACGGGGATGGAGATATCGGGCATGTTTTCCACGCCCAGCTTGCTGTAGGAAAAAATACCCAGCACGCACAGCGCCACCATCACCATGGTCGCGAAGACCGGGTTCTGGATTGAAACTTTGGTCATCCACATGATCTGGGCCTCAGTTCGACGCGGCGGCGGTGGACTTTGTGGCTTCGGCAACCTTGGTCTTGCTCACCACCACCGAGGCCTTGGCGCCTTCGCGCAAATTGTCAAAGCGAGCCGCCAGCACTTGCGAGCCGGGGCTGAGGCCTTGCAGCACCTCGACCCGACCTTCGCGCGCATCGCTGCGTCCTGTCGTGACGATACGGCGCAGCAAAGCGCCGTTCTCGATCAGCCAAACGCCGTCTTGGCCAGCATTGCTGGTGACAGCAGCCACCGGCACGGTCAGGCGCTGCGCGTCATCGGGCAGCTCCACCTTGGCGACCGCATATTGGCCGGCACGGAACTCTTCCTTGGGGTTGGCCAATTCCAGCGTCACGCCGATCGAGCGCGTGCCCGGCTCGGCCGCCGGGGCGATGCGGCTGATGCGCGCCTCGACATTGCGGTCCGAGCCCTCAACGCGAATTTGCACCGGCATGCCGGGCTTCAAACGGCTGACTTCGTGCGTGCCAACCAGGCCGGCCAGCTCCAGGCGGCTCAAGTCAACAATGCTCAAAATCTGCTGCTCGGGCGACAACTTCTCACCCGGCAGCGCATGGCGTTTGGATACGACGCCGCTGATAGGCGCCACCAAGGCCGCTTGGCGCAGCGTCACTTGCATGGTGTCGAGCTGCGCCTTGGATGTGGCCACTTGGGCGCGCGCGGTCTCAAGGCTTGCCCGCGAGGTGTCGAGCGCGGTAGAGGCGATGAACTTCTGCTCGGCCAGGCCTTGATTGGCCTTGTACTGGCGCTCGGCCTGGTCCAGCTGCGCGCGTGCCGACTCGACACTGGCGCTGCGCTCGGCGACCCGGTAGCGCAGCTCTTCCAGATCCAGCTGGCCCAAGGCTTGGCCGGCCTTGACGCGGCTGCCTTCGCTGACGCTCAGGTTCAGCAGTGTGCCGGTCGACTTGGCACGCACGATGACCGTGCCGGGTGCTACCAGGGGGCCGGAAAACTCGATCAAGGCCGGCATGCTGGTCAGGGTCGGCTTGATCACCTCGGCCGGCACAAACTCCAACGCCACCGCCGCCTTGTCCTCACCTGGCTTGGTCGGCTTGGCAGCCGGATCGCCCTTGCTGGCAAATACTGCAACTGCCCCACCGACCAGCACTGCGGCGGTAATACCGCCGAAAAGCCATTGTTTGCGCATGGAGTCCCCTTATTCATCTATTGCCGAAGTGGCCGCAGTGTAGGGACTGGGCCAGGGCCCTGCGATGGTCATCGTGACGAGTTGCAGAATTCAGGGCACGATCTGCACTCGGCAGCGATCATCTGATGAATGCGTTCTGCCGTCTATCCCAGACCAAGCTGCGCCAACAGCAAACAGCGCTCGCCAAGGCCGCCACCGCCGCCACGCCGAACACCGCTGCATAGCCGGTGTAGGACACCAGCCAGGCGCCGGCCAAGCTGCCCAAAACGCCCGAGCAACCATAGCCCAGGACGGTGTACAAGGCTTGGCCGCGGCCGCGCAATTGGCCGGGGAAATAGCGCGTTACCAGGGCGATGCAGGCGGTGTGCTGGGCGGCGAAGGTGATCGCATGCAGACATTGGGCCAAGAACAAGACCCACAAGCTGCCGGCAAAAGCACCGGTCACGCCAAAGCGCAAGGCCGTCGCCAGCGCTGCCGCGATCAGCCAATGATGCAGGCTGCCGCGCTCCATCACCCTGCCCTGCAAGGCAAACCAGGCAATCTCCACCACCACCGATGCGGCCCACAAGAGCCCAACGATCTGCTTGCCGTAGCCGAGCGAATCCAGGTAGAGGCTGAAGAAGGTGTAGAGCGCGGTGTGTGCCAGCACGGTCAAGAACACGCCGGCAAAGAACCAGCGCACCTCAGGGCGGCGCATCACCTCTGCAATAGGCGGGCTGGGCGCATGCGCCGAATGAGGCTGCTCCGGCTGCTCGGGCAAGCGCCATGCCATCACCACCACCAGTCCCAGCAAGACCAAGGTGGTGATGGCGAAAGCCTGCATTCCGAAATGCTCAAACCACCAACCGGCCAACAAGACGGTGGCCAAGAAACCGACCGAACCCCAGACCCGTACCTGGCCATAACGGCGCGCATCCATGCCGCCCTCGGCCGTCATCAACTGCGCCGCGACCAAGGTTTCCATCAGCGGCACGATGGCCGCGTTGAAGGTGAACATCAAAAAGGTGGCGGCGGCCAGCGTTGTCACCGAGGCCCAAGGCGCAGGCACAAGAAAACCCAAGCCCGCACAAAAGCTGGCCAAGGCGGCCCAACGGATGATCTTGGTACGCTGCCCATGCCGGTCGGCCAAGGCTCCCCAGGCATAGGGCGCAAACAGCCGGGTCCAACTGGCCAAAGAGACCAGCAAGCCGATCGCTACCACCGGCAGACCCAGTTCCTTGTACCAAAGTGGCGCGTAAGGGTTGAAGCCGCCGATGGCTGCGAAGTAGGCACAAGATAGCGCGCTGCAAGCCGCCAGCGTGCGTTTGGACGCTGCGGCTTCAGGCATGGAGTTGGGGCATCAGCTTTGGGCTTGAGATGGAATGCTAGAAGCCGCGATGGCTTCGATAGGCAAGACCACATCGCCGCATTGCGCACGGTGGCGCAAGACGTGATCCATCAAGACCAGGGCCAGCATCGCTTCGGCGATTGGCGTGGCACGGATGCCGACGCAAGGGTCGTGGCGGCCAAAGGTTTCGACCGATGACACCTCACCGGCCCGGTTGATCGAAGCCTTGGGCGTGCGAATCGAGCTGGTCGGCTTGATCGCGAGCGAGGCAACGATGTCCTGGCCGGTCGAGATGCCGCCCAACATGCCGCCGGAGTTGTTCGAGGCAAAGCCTAACGGTGTTAGCTCATCGCCATGCTCGCTGCCGCGCTGTGCGACGACGCCAAAACCCGCACCGATTTCGACGCCCTTGACCGCGTTGATGCCCATCAAGGCATAAGCGATGTCCGCATCAAGCTTGTCGAACAGCGGCTCGCCCAGGCCCACGGGCACGCCGGTGGCCTCCACGCGGATGCGCGCGCCGACCGAGTCGCCGGACTTGCGCAGCGCGTCCATATAGGCTTCGAGCTCTTCAATCTTGCTCGCATTGGCGGCAAAGAAGGGGTTGTTGCCCACATGCTGCCATCCCTCGAAGGGGATCTCCAGCTCACCCAGCTGCGTCATGCAGCCGCGGAACTCGCAACCGTATTTTTCTTTCAGCCATTTGCGTGCCACGGCCCCGGCGCCGACCATGGGGGCTGTGAGGCGGGCCGAACTGCGGCCGCCGCCGCGCGGGTCACGCAGACCGTATTTGCGCCAGTAGCTGTAGTCGGCGTGTCCGGGGCGGAAGGTGTCGAGGATATTGCCGTAGTCCTTGCTGCGCTGATCCTGGTTCTTGATCAAAAGGCAGATCGGCGTGCCGGTGGTCAGGCCTTCATAGAGACCGGACAAGATTTCGACCGCGTCGGGCTCATTGCGCTGGGTAACGTGGCGCGAGGTGCCTGGGCGGCGGCGATCCAGCTCGGGCTGGATATCGGCCTCGCTCAGAGGCAAGCCCGGTGGGCAACCGTCGATCACGCAGCCAATCGCGGGGCCATGGCTTTCGCCGAAATTGGTGACACGGAACAACTCGCCGAAAGTACTGCCTGACATGGGGAACCTGTTTAGCTGGGGGCGGATGGATTCTATCGGCCGCCAAACAAAAAGCGGCCCGAAGGCCGCTTCTTCAAGAATCTCAACGAATCACAACTTGGATTCGCCCGCGCTCTCGGGGTTGTCTTCGAGCGGCCAATCGCGGATATAGGCCTTGAGCATGCGGTTCTCAAAGTCCTGGCCGTCGACCACGGCCTTGGCAACGTCATAAAACGAGATCACGCCTTGCAAGGTCTTGCCGTTCAGGACCGGCATATAACGGGCATGGCGCCCCAGCATCATGCGGCGCACTTCGTCGATTTCGGTCTCCGGCGTGCAGGTCAGCGGATGGTCGTCCATCACGCCGCGCACCCGCAAGGTGCCAACCGAACCGCCGTTCTTGACGACTGCTGCGATGACCTCGCGGAAGGTCAGCATGCCGACCAGATCGCCATGCTCCATCACCACCAAGGAGCCCATATCGCGCTCGGCCATGGTAGTCACCGCCTGCGACAGAGCTTCCTCTGGCGTCACAGTGAACAGCGTGCCACCTTTGACCCGCAAAATATCGACGACTTTCATGCGCTGACTCCTGAATGAGTGGGTCGCCGATATGGCTCAAACCCAAATTTTTTACTGACTAGAAACATAGCACACAATGCGCCCAACTAACACCTGGGAGACACCATGTCAGGCTATGCAGCCCCTGCTTTTGACACCTTGGCGCTACACGCCGGGGCCGCACCCGACCCAAGCACTGGCGCACGCGTGACGCCGCTGCACCTGAGCACCTCGTTTGTATTCGAGAACGCCGAGCATGCCGCCTCGCTGTTCAATATGGAGCGGGCCGGCCATGTCTATTCGCGGCTGTCGAACCCGACCACCGCCGTGTTCGAGGAACGGGTCGCTGCGCTTGAGGGCGGCGTGGGCGCGATCGCCACGGCCAGCGGCCAAGCGGCGCTGCATCTGGCCATCGCCACGCTGGCGGGCGCGGGCTCGCACATCGTCTCGTCCGGCGCGCTCTACGGTGGTTCGCACAATCTGCTGCACTACACGCTGCGCCGCTTCGGCATCGAAACCACGTTTGTGAGACCCGGTGACATTGCGGGCTGGCGCGAGGCAATCCGACCCAATACCAAGCTGCTGTTCGGCGAGACGCTGGGCAACCCCGGCCTGGATGTGCTGGACATTCCGACCATCGCGTCAATTGCCCACGACGCCGGCCTGCCCTTGCTGGTCGATTCGACGTTGACCACGCCCTACTTGATGCGGCCGTTCGAGCATGGTGCCGATCTGGTCTATCACTCCGCGACCAAGTTCTTATCGGGTCACGGCACCGTGGTTGGCGGCGTGCTGGTCGACAGCGGCGCCTTCGACTGGCAGGCCGCTCACGACAAACATGGCCTATTCCCGGAACTGTGCGAGCCCTATGCCGGTTTTCATGACATGGTATTTGCCGAGGAAAGCACCGTCGGCGCCTTTTTACTGCGCGCCCGCCGCGAGGGCCTGCGCGACTTTGGCGCTTGCATGAGCCCGCACACGGCCTGGTTGATTCTGCAGGGCATCGAGACCTTGTCTCTTCGCATGCAGCGTCATGTACAGAACGCACAGAGGATCGCCGAGTTCCTGGATGCTAACGAGATGGTCGAGCGGGTCGGCTTTCCCGGCTTGTCCAGCCACGCCAGCCACGCCTTAGCGCAGCGCCTGCTGCCGCGCGGCTGCGGCTCGGTGTTCAGCTTTGATCTGAAGGGCACGCGTGCCCAGGGCCGAGCCTTCATCGAGGCACTGCAGATCTTCTCCCACCTGGCCAATGTTGGAGACTGCCGCTCGCTGGTGATACATCCGGCATCGACCACGCACAGCCGGATGGATGACGCAGCCTTGGCGCTGGCCGGTATTGCGCCGGGCAGCATTCGCCTCTCGATTGGCTTGGAAGATGCTGACGATTTGATCGCCGACTTGAAACGCGCGCTGAAAATCGCAGCCAAGGCCTAGGAGCAAAACAGCATGAAATTGATCGTCAATGGCTTTGAAGCCTTTGCCTATACCGGCGGCAAGCCGCTGGACCCCGCCCTGCCCGCCATCGTCTTTATTCACGGTGCGCTCAATGACCACAGCGTCTGGACCTTGCTGGCACGCTGGTTCGCCCACCGTGGGCATGCGGTGTTAGCGGTCGATCTGCCCGGCCATGGGCGCAGCGCCGGGCCGGTCTTGAACAGCATTGCCGACTTGGCCGATTGGGTCTGGGCCTTGCTTGACGCCGCTGGCGTTCCGCAAAAGGCGGCGCTGGTCGGCCACAGCATGGGCTCGCTGATTGCGCTGGAGGCAGCGGCCCGCCAGCCTGCGCGAGCCAGCCATCTGGCGCTGCTGGCCACGGCCTATCCGATGAAGGTCTCGGAAGCCTTGCTGAACACGGCGGCAGCGCAGCCCGACAAGGCGATCGCCATGGTCAATCAATTCTCCTTCTCGAGCTGGGCCAGCAAGCCGTCTTACCCGGGGCCGGGCGCTTGGCTGCAAGGCGGCGAAATGGCACTCAAGCGCCGCATCCAGGGCCGGCAAACAGAGGTCAATCTGTTCGAGCATGACTTCAGGCTTTGCGATGCCTACAGCGGCGGCTTGGAAGCGGCAGCCAAAGTGAAAGCACCCAGCACCTTGATCCTGGGCGCGCGCGACCAGATGACGGCGCCCAAGCAGAGCAAGACGCTGGCCGAAGCACTGCCTAGCGCCAAGACCGTCATGCTGCCCGCTGGCCACTCCTTGATGAGCGAAGTGCCGGATGCCTTGCTGGCAGCACTGCGCGTCGCGCTGAAGGCATAGGCACTAGGAATTAGGCCAAGCCCAATATCGGCCGCAGCTCTTTGAGCATGTCGGTCGTCATCGCGCGCAGGTCGTACTTGAGCTGCCAGCCCCAGTCGCGCACGGCCTCGCTGTCGTCGATGCGCTGCGGCCAGCTGGCGGCAATCGCTTGGCGGAAGTCCGGCGCATAGCTGATCTCGAAGCCCGGAATCTGCAGCGCGATCTCGGCCGCAATCTCGGCCGGCGTGAAGCTGACGCCGGCCAGGTTGTAGCTGCCGCGCTGCTTGATGTTTTCTGCCGGCGCTTCCATCAACTCGATCGTCGCCCGCAAGGAGTCGGCCATATACATCATCGGCAAGCCCTGACCCTGTTCCAGGAAACAGCTGTACTTGCCGGTCTTCAGCGCTGAGTGAAAGATCTCGATCGCGTAGTCGGTGGTGCCGCCGCCCGGGGGGGTCTTGTAGCTGATCAGGCCGGGGTAACGCAGGCTGCGCACATCGACGCCGTGATTCTTGTGATACCAGGCGCACCAGCGCTCGCCCGCCAGCTTGGAGATGCCGTAGATGGTGGTGGGGTCCATCACCGTGGTCTGCGGTGTATCCAGCGCCGGCGTCGACGGGCCGAACGCGGCGATCGAGCTGGGCCAGAAGATGCGGTCCAGCTTTTGCGTGCGCGCCAGCTCCAGCACATTCAGCAGTCCCTTCATGTTCAGGTCCCAGGCCCACATTGGGTGCTTCTCGCCGGTCGCAGACAGGGCTGCGGCCAGGTGATAGATCTGCGTGATGCTGTGGCGCTTGACCACGGTGGCCAGCGCCGCCGCATCGGTCACGTCCAGCATTTCATGCGTCAGCTGAGGCACGCGGCCTTCGGGCGCCAGATCGCTGGTGATGATGTTGGCGTCGCCGTGGCGCAGCGCCAGTTCCTGGGCCAGCTCGGAGCCGATTTGGCCGTTGGCGCCGATGATCAGAATCTTGGTGGTGCTCATTGAAATTGCTTATTCAGGCGGTTTTGATCAGACCCAGCTCAAGGCCGGCTTGGGTGAAGGCGGCAACCGCTTGCTCCAGTTGCTCGCGCGAATGCCCGGCCGACACCTGCACGCGGATGCGCGCCTGACCCTTGGGCACGACGGGGAAGAAGAAACCAACGGCGTAGATGCCTAACTCCAAGATCCGTGCACTGAGCTTTTGCGCCAGCACCGCGTCGTGCACCATGATGGGCACGATCGGATGGGTGCCCGGCTTGATCTCGAAACCGGCTGCCTGGATGGCCTCGCGGAAGTAAGCGGTGTTGGCTTCGAGCTTGTCGCGCAGCGCGGTCGAGCCTTCCAGCAGATCAAGCACGGCAATCGAGGCGCCGACGATGCTGGGCGCCACCGTGTTAGAGAACAGATAGGGGCGCGAACGCTGGCGCAGCAACTCAATCACCTCGCGCCGGCCGGTGGTGAAGCCGCCCGAGGCGCCACCCAAAGCCTTGCCCAAGGTACCGGTGATGATGTCTATCTTGCCGAACACATCGCGGTATTCATGCGTGCCGCGGCCAGTCTTGCCGACAAAGCCGCTGGCATGGCATTCGTCAATGCCCAAGAGCGCGCCGTAGCGGTCGGTGATCTCGCGGATCTTGTCGAGCTGGGCAATCGTGCCGTCCATCGAGAACACACCGTCGGTGAAGACCAGGGTGAAGCGCGCACCGGCTTCTTTGGCTTCGATCAGGCAACGCTCCAGGTCGGCCATATCGTTGTGCTTGTAGCGAAAGCGCTTGGCCTTGCACAGGCGGATGCCGTCGATAATGGACGCATGGTTCAGCTCGTCGCTGATGATGGCGTCTTGCTCGCCCAGCAGCGGCTCGAACAGGCCGCCATTGGCATCAAAAGCGGCCGCGTAAAGAATGGTGTCCTCGGTGCCCAGGAAGCGCGCCAGGCGTTGCTCCAAGGTCTTGTGCAGGTCTTGCGTGCCGCAGATGAAGCGCACCGACGAGAGCCCGTAGCCATGGGTGCGCAAAGCTTCGTGGGCGGCCTCAATCACCTGCGGGTGGGAGGACAGGCCGAGATAGTTGTTGGCACAGAGATTGATCACCTCGCGGCCATCTGCGGTGTGCACCAGTGAACCTTGCGGACCGGTGATGACGCGCTCGCTCTTGTACAGGCCGGCGGCGCGAATGCCCTCCAGCTCGGTGTTCAGGTGGGCATAGAAGTCAGCGGCATTGTTCATTGAAGGTCTCCTGATGCACAATTCGTTAAATTGGACGTTGTTCGATATATCGAACCAACGTGCAGTATCCAAGATTACTGATCCGAGGTCAAGTATGTCCGCACCCACCATAGACAGTCTAGAGCCGCCCAAAGTCGGCGCTACTTTGCAGGCTTTACGTCAGGCGCAGGGTTTGTCGCTGGACGAGCTATCCCGCCGCGCGGGTGTCAGCAAGTCGATGCTGTCGCAGATCGAACGTAACCAGGCCAACCCGACCGTCGCCGTGGTCTGGCGGCTGGCGAATGCATTGCGGGTCGAGATGTCCGAACTTTTGGGAGGCGAACGGCCGGCAGCTCCGGCGATCGAGCGGGTCGCCGCACATTCGATTCCGAGCATGAGCAGCCCGGACGGGCTGTGCCAGCTTCGCATCCTGGGTCCGATTGACCTGGCGGGTCAGTTCGAGTGGTATCAGCTGACGATAGAGCCGGGCGGCGCCTTGGACTCGGCCGCCCATGAGCCAGGCTCGCGTGAGCACTTGAGCGTGCTCAGCGGCAGCCTGGAGATCAGCGCCGGCGGCAGCAGCCAGAACTTGCTTGGCGGGGAAACTGCCCGTTATGCGGTGGACGGGCCACACTCGATTCGCAATAAATCAGCCACCGAAGCGGCGGTGGCCTTGTTGGTGGTGCTACACCCCTAAGAGATGGGCCAGACTGATTTTTTCCCAATCGCTGCGCTGCCATAGCGGCGCCAAGGCGGTTGAACGCTGCGCCAGGCAGGCATTCAACAAGGGCGCCGCCGGCGTCTGCTCCGGCACCACCAAAAGCACCAAGCGCTGGGCGCCGCTTTCTTCGAGCCGGGCAATCAGGTCGAGATCGCCCAGCTGATCCAGCACCGGTTCCAGCTGCAGCGGGTCAATGCGCAATCGTCGCGCCAGCCCCAAGCTGCTGGCGCCACCCTCGCCGAGTTGCTGGCTCAGGCGCAACTCGCGCAAGACACCCAAGCTCAACTCCAGGCTCAAGCCGGGCACATCGGGGCGACGCAACATGCCGCTGCTCAAGCTGGGCGCATTGGCGGCCAGCAAGGCGCCCAATAAAACGATCACCCAACCCGAATAGAGCCAGACCAGAAAAATTGGCACGGTCGCAAAAGCGCCGTAAAGCGTTGAGAAGGTCGGCACCGACTTGAAATACCAGGCCAGCACGCTCTTGGCCAAGTTAAAACCCAAGGCTACAAACACACCGCCGGCCAAGGCATGGCGCCAACGCACCACCGTGTTGGGCACGTAATGAAACAGCGCGGCCACGCCGCAAGCCATCACCAACAACTCGATGGCATTGAACATCACACCGACACTGAAGGGCAGTGTGGTGAAGTAATCATGCCCCGTGGTCACGGCATAACTGGTGAGTGCCAAGCTCCCGCCCAGCAGCAATGGCCCCAGGGTCAAGCTAGCCCAGTAGACCAAGACGCGCTGCGCCATGGGCCTGGGCCGCTGCACGCGCCAGATCGAGTTCAAGGTGCGATCTATGGTCAGCATCAAGGCCAGCGCAGAAAAGCCCAAGAAGACCAGGCCGACGGCGCCGAGCCGGTTCGCCTTGGACGCGAACTGGGTCAAGGCGCCCAAGACGGGCTTGGCAATATTGGCCGGAATCAAGCTCTTGACGAAGTACTGCTCCAAGGCCGCTTGAAAGGATGCGAAGATCGGAAAGGCCGTGAACAAGGCCAGCATCACCGTCAACAGCGGCACCAAGGAAATCAAGGTGGTGAAGGTCAAGCTCCCGGCGGTGAGACCCAGATGCCCCTCCCGAAAACGCAGCCGCAGGCTTTGCACGGTCTGCCGCCAAGGCCAGCGATTGAGGGTCGAAATCAGCAGTCGAAGCCAGCTCTTCAGGTCGAGCTTTTCAGTGGAGAGATTGCGCATGCTGGCTATGATGCCAGCATGTCTGCCTCTCACTCCCAGAATCCGCCCTCCCCGGCTGAGCCGCTGCGCACCCAAGCCAGCTCGCGCGAAGCGTTTTCCCGCAACCTGGCACTCGCGGCCTTGATCGCCCTTTTTCTCTTGAGCGTAGCCTGGGAGCTCTGGTTGGCGCCGACCGGCCGGGGCACCCTGGCCATCAAGGCCCTGCCTTTGCTGGTGCCCATGGCGGGTTTGTGGCGCTACCGGCTCTACACCTTCCGCTGGCTCAGCTTGATGATCTGGCTCTACTTTGCCGAGGGTGCGGTGCGCGCCGCCAGTGAAAGCGGCATAGGCATGTGGCTGGCCATTGCCGAGGTGCTCTTGAGCGTATTGATCTTTGTCGCTTGCGCAATGCAGGTCAGGCTGCGCCTGGCTGCGGCCAAAGCCCACACCGCAGCGGCCAATGCCCAGCCAAGCTGAATTTCTGCAAGCGTTGCGCGGCGTCCTTGGCGAGGCCGGTTTGCTGTGCGAGGGCGACCTCAGCAATTACGAGCAGGACTGGCGCCGCCGCTATGAAGGTCGCGCGCTGGCGGTTGCCAGACCGGCCGACACGGCCCAAGTGGCCGCCGTCGTCAAGCTCTGCGCGGCCTACGGGGTCGGCCTGGTGCCGCAAGGCGGCAACACCGGCTTGGTAGGTGGCTCGACGCCCGATGCGTCTGGCGAGCAACTGCTGCTCAGTTTGTGCCGCATGAAGCAAGTGCGGGCCATAGACGCTGCCAATCTGACCATGACGGTCGACGCCGGCTGTGTGCTGCAAGTGGTGCAGGACGCAGCCGCAGAACAAGGCCTGCTCTTCCCCTTGAGCCTGGCTTCGGAGGGCTCCTGCACGATAGGCGGCAACCTCGCCAGCAACGCCGGGGGCACGCAGGTATTGCGTTACGGCAACGCACGTGATTTGTGCCTAGGGCTTGAAGTAGTGACAGCCGACGGGGATATCTGGAACGGTTTGTCAGGCCTACGCAAAGACAATACCGGCTACGACCTGCGCCACCTTTTTGTCGGCAGCGAAGGCACGCTGGGCGTGATCACCGCCGCCACCCTGAAGCTCTACCCCCGCCCCAAGGCGCAAACGACGGCGCTGGCGGCATGCGACTCATTGGACGCGGCCGTGCAATTGCTGGTCCTGGCGCAAAGCCGCGCCGGCGCAAGCCTGAGTGGCTTTGAAGTGATGAATGCGGTGTCGCTGGGCTTGGTGAAAAAACATTTCCCGCAACTGCAGCAGTCCTTGGCCCTCAGTCCCTGGACGGTCTTGCTGGAGCTGTCAGACACCGAAAGTGAAGCCCATGCCAGCGCCATGTTCGAAAGCTTGCTGGAGGCCGCCTTGCAGGCCGGTGTGATCAGCGACGCGGCGGTGGCTGCCAGCCAGGCGCAATCGCAGGCGATGTGGCATTTGCGCGAGTCGATACCGCTCGCTCAGGCGCAAGAAGGGCTGAACGTCAAGCACGACATCGCCCTGCCTGTCTCGGCAATCCCGAGTTTTGTGTCCGGCACCGACACGACCTTGAAGGCGGTTTTTGCCGGGGTTCGTCTGGTCAACTTTGGCCATCTCGGCGACGGCAATCTGCACTACAACGTGCAAGCGCCAGAGGGCGTGCCGGCCAAGGATTTTTTGAGCCAGCATGAAGTGGCCATCAAGCAAATCGTCTATGACGCAGTAGCCGCACATGGCGGCTCATTTTCGGCCGAACATGGCATAGGCCAATTGAAGCGCGCAGAACTGGCCGCACGCAAAGACCCGGTCGCCTTGCACATGATGCACGCCATCAAAAAAGCCCTCGACCCCAAGGGCTTGATGAATCCGGGCCGTATGCTTTGAGCTAAGGCGATGCTCAGGGAGGCATGCCGATGTGTTGCTGCAAAAATCGCTCGACCCGGCCCCAGAAGTCCTTGTTTGTTTCCATCGCCCGCCAGCCATGGCGTTCCTCTGGATAGAGCACCCATTCGACGCTTTTGTGTCCGGCGGCCGCCAAAGCGTCGCGCATGCGCAGGCCATGCTCCATCGGCACGCGGCGGTCCAAAGCACCATATGCCATCAGCAGCGGACGTTTGAGGCGGGCAGCTTGCTTCAGCGGCGAGGTGGCATCCAAGCGCTCGCTGTCCGCGTCCGGGTGTCCGATCAAATTGACCAAGTCATAACTGCGGCCGAGTTCGCTGGCATCGCTATTGAGCGAGCTGAATAGCAGCTTCAAATCCGACACGCCGACCCAGTTGATGCCGCAGCGGAACAACTCGGGCTGTTTGATCAAGCCCATCATGGCCGCATAACCGCCATAACTGGCGCCGGCAATGCAAATGCGATTGGGGTCAGCCGATCCGCTCTTGATCGCCCACTGCACCGCATCGGCCAAGTCATCCTGCATGGCAAGGCCCCATTGCTTCCATCCGGCCCGACTATGTGCAGTCCCATAGCCGCTGCTGCCGCGGAAATCGGGCTCTATCACCAAGTAGCCACGCGAGGCCAGGAACTGCGCCTCGGCACTCCATTCCCAATGATTGCCTCGCACATAGGGGCCACCATGCACGAGCAGCACGGTCGGCAGCATTGCCTTGCTATTGGCGCCGGTGGGCATGCTCTTGGGGCGAGTCACAACCAGGGGCAGACTCAAACCATCGCGTGCGCTGATGCGCATAGGCTCACGCCTGGCCATCTCCTGCGGCTTGATCCAAGGGCGCGCGGACAGCAAGGGCTTGAGGGTCAAGCTGTCGGGCTGGAAGCTGCTGAAGATAGTCGGCTGACGGTCGGAGCTGGACTTGACCAAGACCAGTTTGGCGTTCAGGCAGTCGCGGCAGTCGATTTGGTTGACGGTGGCGGGCAGCGCCTTGTCGACCGCGGCCTGCAGCACCTTCATCTGCGCATCAAACCAGACGCTGTCCCTAGACTCCCCTTCATAGTGAATCCCCAGCAGGCGGCCGGTCTTTTCATCAAACACCAGCTCACCGCTGAAGTCATAGCCCTTGATGTTCATCACATCCTGCAGCGCCGCCTCGGGCTTGGCCGTATCCATGCGCAGCAAGGCTTGGGTGCCTGTGGGCTGGCTTGGGTTGCCGACCAGGTAGAGCTGGCCGCGTGGGCCAGCCTCGTACCAGCTGGGCAGACTGCTGTTGAACCGTTCGTCCTCTCGCCACAGGATCCAGTTGCGAGCATCGGCCGAGGGCAAGTACATCGCGTAGCGATCCTTGTCAATCGCCGTGGCTGCCACCGGGCGCCCGGTCTTGTCGACCAGCCAGGTGTAGACATGGGGCGGCGCGTTATCCAACACCGAACTCTTGCGGCCGTTGCGTGTATCCAGCCGTGCCAACACGGCCGAGGTGAATTCGCCCAGCCCGTTGTAGCGACTCTCTTCAATGATGACATCATCACTGCCATCCTCCAGCACTCGGTGCAGATGCCAGGTCCAAGGCAGCAACTCCTCGCGGCGCTCCTTGAACAGCGAGTTCTTCAGCGCCGCGATACCGTCCGCGTTGACGCTGGGGCGGCTGCTCTCGGCGTTGACCAATTGCTTGAGATTTTCGCCGTCCACATCGATGGCCCACAGACCTTGGGCGACCGGCTTTTCGCTCGCCTCCTGCAGCTGCGCTACGTCAAACACCAGGCGCTTGTTATTGACCCAGAAGACCCGGTTGATGTCGGTATCCCCGAGGCCGATCACGGCCTTGGAGGCCGAGAAATCATGCAAATTGACAACCGCCAGTTGGGTACGGCGCCCCTCGGGCGAGGTGACGATGGCCATCAAACGGCCGTCCGGCGAGAGCACCCCGCCGCGGTACATGGGTAGACGAAAAAAATCCTCTATGGGCGGCAAGCCCTGGCTCGGATTGGCTCCGGCCAGGCCACAGGCCACCCATAGCGAAGCCATCGCCAGCACGCGCTGGCCGACTCTGAAAAGGCTCATTCTTATCGTCCTCCCGAGCTGTGATCGCTCAATGTGGGGCGGACTGTAAGCGGATCAGAACCGGCAACACCCTGGGGCAAGCCCTAGGGCAAAGCCCTGGGCGGCTTGGCTACTTATTGCCCAAGCGAAGCTTCCGCCGCCGCTTTGACGGGCTTGCGGCGAATCAGCGCCACCAGCTTGCCCAGCATGCGCCAGACAAAGCGCACAAACATCAGCGTCAGGATGGCCTCGACAAACGTCATCACAAACGCGACCAAGCCGTTCCAGCGCGCCGATCTGCGCTGGAATTTCGCAAACATGCGGTCGCGTGCGATTTCAATGCTGTCGTAGAAGGTCGGGATCACCAGCAAGGTGAGCAAGGTCGAGGTGATGGTGCCGCCAATAATGGCCACCGCCATAGGCCGGTAGAACTCGCTGCCCTCACCCAGGCCAATCGCGACCGGCAACATACCGGCAATCAGGGCAAAGGTGGTCATCAGAATCGGCCGCAGGCGCTTGCGGCCGGCGGTCATCAAGGCATCTTCGCGGTCCATGCCCTCGGACTCCAACTGACGCGCGGCGTCCAGCAACAAAATCGCATTCTTGGCCACCAAGCCCATCAGCATGATGACGCCGATGAAGCTCATCAAGTTCAAGGTGCTCTTGCTCAGCAGCAAGGCCAGCACCACACCGATCAGCGACAGCGGCAGCGACAACATCACCGCCAGCGGCGCTGTGAAGCTGCCGAACTGCATCACCAGCACCAGATACATCAGGCCAATGCCCGACACCAAAGCAATGCCCATCTCGGTGAACACCACTTCTTGCTGGCGCGAGTCGCCTTCCAGCTCCAGGCCATAGCCGGGCGGAAAGTTGATCGCCTTGGCAATTTTGACGGCATCGGCCGTCACTTCGCCGGGTGAGCGGCCCTGCACATTGGCGGCCACCGCGATCGTGCGCTTGCCGTCGGCATGCTGGATCTTGCTCGGGCCCTTGCCCATGGTGACCTTGGCGATTTGTTCGAGGGGCACCATCACATTGCTGCCGCTGACGGCAATCGGCAAGCGCTCGATATTGCTAGCGTCAACTCGGTCGTCCGGGTGCAGACGCACCGCCACATCGCGGGTCTCCCCGGCCGGGTCAACCCAGTCACCCACCTCAACGCCGGCAAAGGAGACTCGCAATGCCTGCGCCGCATCGGTCACCGAGATACCCAGCGTGTTGGCCAAACCACGGTTCAACTCGATCTGCAATTCGTCTTGCGGGTCCTGCTCAGACAGCCCCACATCGACCGCGCCCTTGATGCCACGCATCTGTTCCATGAAAGCATTGGTGATGTCCAGCAGTTTGCGCGAGTCGGTGCCGGTGAAACGGATCTGCACCGGCTTGCGTCCGCCACCATTCAGGTCATCGGACACGGCATACTCCGCGCCGACCAGGCTCTTGACCTTTTCGCGCAGTTCGTTGGCCACCTCGGTGGCTGAACGCTTGCGCTGGTTGCTCTTGCCGATGTCCACATAGATGCGCCCACCGCCGACGTTGACATTGGAGTTGGTCGCGACCGTCTCGGGCATAGCCCGCGCCAATTGGGCCGCAGCCTCCAGCTTCAGACGCGAATACTCCAGGCTGGCGCTCGCTGGCGTGCGAACCTCAACCGCCACCATGCCGGAATCGGTGACGGGCAAGAAACTGGAACCACCGAATTTGACTTGCAGCGCCAAGGCGCCGACCAAGCTCAGCACCGCAAACACGGCCATCCAGATGCGGTGATGCAAAGCCCAGGCAATCACATGTCCATAACGCTCGGTTTGATGATCAAACCAGTCATTGAAACGAGCCAGTAGGCGGCCAAGCGCGTTCTTGGGCGCCAAATGATGGTTCGGTGGGTCGCCCCAGTAGGCCGACATCATTGGGTCGAGCGTGAACGAGATGAACAAGCTGACCATCACCGACGCGACGACGGTCAAGGCAAAGGGCCGGAACCATTCGCCCGACACGCCCGGCATAAAGGCCACGGGGATGAAGACCGCAACGATGGCGAAGGTGGTCGACGCGACGGCCAAGCCAATCTCGGCTGTGCCCTCAAGTGCAGCGGTGCGCCGGTCCGAGCCGCGCTCCATATGGCGCACGATGTTCTCGCGCACCACGATGGCATCATCAATCAAGACCCCGATGGCCAGCGACAAGCCCAGCAAACTCATGAAGTTCAGGGTGAAGCCGGCCAGCCAAACCGCGATGAAGGCAGCGATCACCGAGGTCGGCAGCGCCAAGGCGGTGATCAGCGTCGAGCGCCACGAATTCAAGAAAACATAGACGACGAAAATCGTCAGGCCCGCCCCCAAGACCAGAGACTCGATCACGTTGTTGAGGCTGTTCTGCGCGTCCTTGCCGCCGTCCTGCGTGACCTCGAGCTTGGCGCCTTCGGGCAAGGTTTTGTTGATCTCCTCAACCAGCTTGCGAACCTTGTTGGCCACCGTGACCGTGGAGGCATCTTTCGAGCGGGTCACCGCGATGCCGACATTGGGGTTGCCATTGCGCAGGCTGACGCGGCTGATTTCGGCAAAGCCATCCTCGATGCTGGCGACCTGCGACAGGCGCACCAACTCGTTGCCGCGGCGTTTGACCACGATTTGCTTGAAGTCGGCCGGCGACTCGAGGCGTCCGATCAAGCGAATGCTTTGATCTTCCAAGGTGCCGCGCACCTTGCCCACAGGCGCGGTGCTGTTCTGATTGCGTAAGGCCGCCACCACCTCGGTCACCGAGACATTGTTCTCGCGCAGCTTTTCGGCATGCAGCAGCACGCTGAGCTCACGCTTGAGGCCGCCGTTGACAGTCACGACGGCCACACCGGGAATGCCGCGGAATTTGTCGGCCAACTGGTCTTCGGCGATGCGTGAAATTTCCGCGTGACTTTGCTTGCTGCTGGAAAGTGCCAGCTGCATGATGGGCTCAGCCGCCGGGTCATTGCGCTCCACCACCGGTTCGCGGATTTCGGTCGGCAGCTTGTAGCGCACGGTATCGATCGCGTTACGCACCTCGTCCGAGGCTTCGATCAAGTTCTTGTTGAAGTTAAAGATCAGGACGATCTGGGCATAACCTTCAGACGCTGTAGAGCGCACGCGGTCAACACCCGAGATGCTCTGCATTGATTTCTCAATGCGGTTGATCACCTCACGCTCGACCGTCTCGGGCGAGGCGCCAGGATAGGCGATGCCGACCACCAGCACCGGCTCTTGCACGTCCGGGATCTGGTTGACCTTCAGCTTCTTGAGTGCCAGCAGTCCCAGGCACATCAGCGAGATGATGATGACGATCGTGGCGATCGGCTTCTTGATGCTGAAATCGGAAAGAAACATGGCTTACTTCCCTGCTGAGGCGGCGCGCGCGGCACTGGCAGCGGCGGCCGCCGCTGCGGGTACGCTGGCCTGGGGCGAAGCCACCTGTTTGATCTTCTGCCCGTCTTGCAAATTGGAGCCGGGCTTGCGCAAGATGCGCTCGCCTGCCTTCAAGCCACTCAGAACGACAAACTCGCCGCGCCTGGCATCGCGCTCTCCGAGCTTGATAGGCGTCTTCTTCAACACCTCGCCGTTGATCACCCAAACGAAGGCCTCATCACCCGCGCGCAACAACGCGCTATCGGGCAACATCAGGCTACTGACGCTGCCTGTTTCGACGCGGCCTTCTGCATACAAGCCGGCCACTTTAGGCGCGCTGCCGGGCGCGAAATCCACCAGCACTTCCAATTGCCGAGTGGTTGCATTGGCGGCCGCCTCGATGCGGCGGATCTTGCCGCTGAAGTTCTTTTCGTCCAGTCCGTTGACGCTGAAACTGACCGTTTGACCTGGCTTCAAATCGCTCATGCGGTCGGCCGATACCAGCCCTTCAAAACGCATGCTGCGCGGGTCTATGACCTTGAATAACTCTTTGCCCACCAGGGCCGTGTCACCGGCCGAAACCTTGCGCTCACTGAGAATGCCGTCAAACGGCGCGCGCACTTCGGTGCGCTGCAATTGCTGGCGCGCCTGCGCCGCCCTGGCTTTGGCCGCGACCTGATCACCCTGAGCGTTATTGCGCCGCTGCTCTGCATCTTCGGTGGCTTGGAGTGAACTCATGCCCTGGGCCTGCAAGGTCTTCAAGCGCTGATACTGGCGCTCGGCCTGCTCGAAGGACTGTGCGGCCACCCGGGCGGATTCATCGGCCGAGGTGAGTTGCTCGCGAATAGAGCTGTCGTCCAGGCGCGCGAGCAGATCTCCTCGTTTGACCAATTCACCATTTTCCTTGAGCACCTGCAGCACTACAGCCGACACCTCGGCGCGCAGATCGGCACGCTTCTCGGGCTGAATGGAGCCGGTGATCACCGGGCCGGAAGAAAAATCTGCCAAGCTCATGGTGATCTGATCTTCCGGGGCCAGCAGCAAGGCAATGCTTGACTTGGCGGCGTCTGCGGAGCTGTCCTTCTTGCCGCTGTCTTTACCGCAAGCGCTGAGGCCCAGTGCAAGGACAAGGGTGAGCAAGGCAGGCAAGGCGCGCAAGGCGTTCTGGAATGGACGCGTCATCTGACGGACTCCGAAAAGATATGTTGATTGGAATCAAGGAAAGCAGCGCGCCAGCATAAACGACAACTTGGACGCATCCGTTCGTCATGGACAGAAAGCCCGCCCTACAGCCTAGAGGCTGCTTACTGAATCGGGCCTTTCAAGGCCGCCGGTAGCAACAGGGGCATGACAGCAATGCCCTCCTCGACCAATTCGGCCACCTCAGTGGCGCTGGCTTGCCCACGGATGCCGTGGGCTTCGGTCTCGCCGTAATGGATACGGCGCGCTTCTTCAACGAAGCGATCTCCAACATCTTCGGTGTTGGCGAGCACAGCGGCGACGGCTGAGAGCAGATGGTCGTGCATGCGGGCGTTCACATGGCCAGGCAACTCGGGCTTGGCCACGCCGGCCGGTGCAGTCGAGGCTTGCGGCGTGATGGGCACGGCCGGTCCGCCCCGCAAGTGCGAGACATTGAGATGCGGTGCGCTGGGCATGCGCGAAATATGGATGTCAGCGCAGATCGGGCAGCTGATCAAGCCGCGCTGCAGTTGTGACTCAAAGTCCGCAGCCGAGGCGAACCAACCTTCGAAGCCATGATGATGGCCACATCTGAGGTTCAGAACCAACATTGCAGACTAAACACTCGCTTGCGCAGGCCGCCAATCAAGCGCCCACTGACCGCTCTGCCAGCGCGTTAGCCACAGCAGGCCAATCAGGGTTTTGGCGTCAGTCATAGAGCCAGCCGCGGCGAAGGCGTCGAGCTCTGCCGTGCTGTGCGTGACGATGTCCAAGAACTCGCCAACATCCAGCGAACGCTGGCCGGCCGTCAGGCCTTTGGCAAAGAAAATCTCAATGCCCTCGTCCGAGTAAGCGATCGCGTTGTGCAAGACCCCGGCGTGTGCCCATTCGCGAGCGCTATAGCCGGTCTCTTCCAATAGCTCACGCTGCGCGCAATGCAGCGCAGCTTCTCCCGCGTCCAGCTTGCCGGCGGGGAACTCCAGCATGACGCGGCCCATCGGGTAGCGGTACTGGCGCTCAAGCAGCAAGCGTCCATCATCAAGAATCGGCACGATCATCACCGCGCCAGGGTGGACGATGTACTCTCGACTTGCCTCCCCACCGTCGGGCAGGCGCACGATATCGCGCTTGACCTTGAGGAAACTGCCCTCGTAGACCGCGGCAGATTGCAGGCAATGTTCGCGCAGATGTGCGTCTTCGCTACTGCCGCTCTCAGGCTTCATGCCGGCCTCGGCGCAGATAGCACCAGACAAAGCCAGGAAAGCCCAGCGTGATAAAAAGGCAGATTGCGGCGCCGTAAAACTCCCAACCCTGCGGGTGGCGCTGACCAATCCTGGCCTCCAGGGCAAAGCCCAGCGCCAAGGTCAGACAAGCTAAAATCGCCAACTCGGCCAGCCGCCAGCCGACGGCCTTGGGCCGTCGCACAGGCCCCACCAACAACAGCCGGTGGCTGAAATAGGGTAAATTGGCCGCGACGGCGGCGGTGAGCAAGACCAGCCAGACGGCTGCTTCTGAATCCATTGTGCGTCTGCGTCGCGAACTCAGGTCGCCAAGGTTTTGACGATTGCGGTGGCACAAAGCGCCATCAAGCCGCCCGGCAAAATACCAAACACCAGCACGGCGGCACCGTTCAAAGACATCACCATGCGTACATCGCTCGGCGCAGTCAGGGGCGCGCTATCGGTGGGCTCATCGAAGAACATCACCTTGATCACTCGCAGGTAGTAGTAAGCACCGATCAAGGAGACGGCGACCGCAACCACGGCCAAGGCCGTGTAGCCCATCACATTGGTGCCAACCAAGGCCTGCAAAACTGCCAATTTGGCATAGAACCCTGCCGTCGGCGGCACACCGGCGAGCGACAGCATGAAGATCGTCATCACAGTGGCGTACCAAGGGCTGCGCTTGGCCAGACCGGCCAAATCGCTGATCTCCTCGGCTTCATGGCCTTGCCGCGAGAGCAGCAAGATCATGCCGAAAGTGCCCAGCGTGGTCATCGCATAAACGATGACGTAATACATGGCCGAGCTGTAGGCATTGGCTGCCGACAAGGTGTTGTCGTTGACGACCCCGGACGCGAGGCCCAGCAACATAAAGCCCATTTGAGCGATGGTCGAATAAGCCAGCATGCGCTTCAGGTTGGTCTGCGCAATGGCAACGAAGTTACCAACGAAGAGTGAGGTCAAGGCCAGGACGATCAACATTTGCTGCCAATCAACAGCCAAGCCCATCATGCCTTCCACCAGTAGACGGATGGTGATGGCGAATGCCGCCAGCTTGGGCGCCGCAGCGATGAGCAGAGTGACCGCCGTGGGTGAGCCTTGATAGACGTCGGGGACCCACATATGGAACGGTGCAGCGCCAAGTTTGAAGGCCAGACCGGCGACAACAAATACGGTGCCGAAGATCAAGACTGACTTGTTAGGCACACCGGTGCTGATCACATCGAAGACCTGCGGGATAGACAGCGAGCCGGTCGCGCCATACATCATCGACAAACCGTAGAGCAAGAAGCCGCTGGCCAAAGCGCCCAGCACGAAGTACTTCATCGCAGCTTCTGTCGAGAGCAAATGGTCGCGACGCAGAGCCACCAGCGCGTAAAGCGACAGACTCATCAGCTCCAGGCCCAAATAGATGACCAGGAAATTATTGGCCGACAGCATCACGCATATGCCCAGCAGCGAGAACAAGCTCAGGCTGAACAACTCGCCCTTGAGCAACTCCCGGGAGGCCGCATAGGGCCGGGCATAGACCAGCGTCACGATGGTCGCAATGCAGGCGAAGAAGGCCAGCAAATGCCCCATCGGATCGGACACCACCATGCCTTGCATGGCGTAGACGGTTTGACCGTCTTGGAAGTAGACCCAATGCACACCGGCCACAACAGCCAGGGTCAGCTGCGTCAACCAGTAGGTCGGACGGCGGGCAGGATCCTTCACAAACAAGTCCAGCATGGCGATGGCACAAGCCATCAGCAGCAGTGCAATTTCGGGGTAAACCGCGAGCCAGTTCATATTAGTCATTTGTCAGTGGCCCTAAGAATCAACCGGGGATCAGCTTGGAAGTTGCCACATGCTTGAGCAACTCGGTCACTGATACCTGCATCACATCGGTAAATGGTTTTGGATAGAGACCCATCCACAGCACGGCAATGGCCAGCACCGCCATCATCAGGAACTCACGTGCATTGAGGTCTTGCAGGTTCTTGACGTTGTCATTGGTGACAGGGCCGAAATACACGCGCTTGTACATCCACAGCGAGTAGGCTGCGCCAAAAATCAAGGCGGTTGCGGCAATCGCGCCGATCCAGAAGCTGTACTGCACCGCGCCCAGAATCACCATCCACTCGCCGACGAAACCTGCCGTGGCGGGTAGGCCGCAATTGGCCATGGCGAAGAACAGCGCGAATGCGGCGAACTTGGGCATGGTGTTCACAACGCCGCCATAACTGGAGATTTCGCGGGAATGGACACGGTCATAAAGCACGCCGATCGACAAGAACATCGCGCCCGATACGAAACCGTGCGAAATCATCTGCACCAAGCCACCAGCCACGCCAAGTTGGTTAAAGATGAAGAAGCCCAGGGTCACAAAGCCCATGTGCGCGATCGAGGAATAGGCGACCAGCTTTTTCATGTCTTGCTGCACCAGCGCGACCAGGCCGATATAGACCACGCCGATCAAGGACATCGCAATGATCAACCAGGACCATTGATGGGCGGCGTCCGGAGCGATAGGCATTGAGAGCCGCAGGAAACCGTAAGCACCAAGCTTGAGCATGATGGCCGCCAGCACGACCGAGCCGCCGGTGGGCGCCTCAACGTGGGCGTCAGGCAACCAGGTATGCACCGGCCACATCGGCACCTTGACCGAGAAGGCAGCCAAGAAGGCAAAGAACAACAGCGTTTGCGCCCCGCCGGTCAGCGGCAACTTGTGCCAGGTCAGGATGTCGAAGGACCCGCCCGACTGGAAGTACAAATACAGCAGCGCGATCAGCATCAGCAAGGAGCCGGCCAGCGTGTACAAGAAAAACTTGAACGCCGCATAGACGCGCTTAGGGCCGCCCCAGACGCCGATGATGATGTACATCGGGATCAGCGTTGCTTCAAAGAAAACATAGAACAGCAAGCCGTCCAATGCCGCGAACACGCCAATCATCAGGCCCGACAGAACCAGGAAGGAGCCCATGTATTGATTGACGCGCGACTCGATGACTTCCCAAGCAGCAATCACCACGATGACCGTGATGAAAGCCGTGAGTGGCACAAACCACATCGAGATACCGTCCACGCCCAGGTGGTAGCGCACATTGAAGCGCTCGATCCAGGGCTGGTTTTCGACAAACTGCATGGCAGCGGTCGTATTGTCAAAGCCGCTGATCAAAGGCAGCGTGACGGCGAAGCAAGCCAGGGCGGCGAGCAAGGCGAACCAACGCACCATCTTGACTTGGTCGTCACGGCCCAGGGCGAGCAAGAGCAGGCCGCTGGCGATGGGTAGAAAAATGGCAAGACTAAGCAACATAAGATCTCCGCCCTTGATCAAAGACCAGCCAGGGTCTTGAATTGGGGCCATATAAACGGCCACAGCTGCCACGTCATCAAGCCGAGCACGCCCAGAATCATCACCAAGGCATACCAGTACAAATGACCGGTCTGCACCAAACGAACCACAGCTGCGAGCCGACCCACCGTGCGGGCCGAGCCGTTGATCAACACACCATCAATCAACGCGCCATCGCCGCCCTTCCAGAAGGCCAAGCCCAAACCGCGCGCGGCCTTGGCCAATACGTTCTCATTGAACCAGTCGAGGTAGTACTTGTTTTCCAGCACATTGACGATCGGTGACAAAACGCGGCCAATCGCCTTCGGTATGCCGGGTGCAACCATATAGAACACATAGGCTGTGACGACACCGCCCAGAGCCAGCCAGAACGGCAGGGTACTCAGGCCATGCATGGCCATCGCTGCCGCGCCATGGAATTCGTGAGCCAGTTCTTCCATCGCGTGATGAATCTCGTGGTTGACGAAGATCGCATCCTTGAAGAAATCACCGAACAGCATGGGCTGTATCGCCAAATAGCCGATCACCACCGACGGGATCGCCAGCAGGACTAACGGCGCAGTCACCACCCATGGCGACTCGTGTGGGACATGCGGCTCATGGTGACCGTGGTCATCATGGTGATCATGCTCGCCTGGGAAAGGCTTGTGGCGGAAGTTTTCCTTGCCGTGGAAGACCAGGAAATACATGCGGAATGAGTAGAAGGCGGTTACGAACACACCGATGATGACGGCCGCATAGGCGTAAGGTGCGGCCGGCAGATGGCTGGCGTGCACCGCCTCGATGATGCTGTCCTTGGAGTAGAAACCGGCGAACAGCGGCGTGCCGATCAGCGCCAAGGAGCCCAGCAAGGACGTGATCCAGGTGATAGGCATGTACTTGCGCAGCCCACCCATATTGCGGATGTCCTGGTCGTGGTGCATACCGATGATCACTGAGCCGGCGCCGAGGAATAGCAGCGCCTTGAAGAAGGCATGGGTCATCAAGTGGAAGACCGCCACCGAATAGGCCGAGGCACCCAAAGCCACCGTCATATAGCCCAGCTGCGACAAGGTCGAGTAAGCGACCACGCGCTTGATGTCATTCTGAATGATGCCCAGGAAGCCCATGAACAAGGCCGTGATGGCGCCGATGATCAGCACGAAATTCAAAGCAGTGTCGGACAACTCGAACAGCGGGCTCATGCGCGCCACCATAAAGATGCCGGCCGTCACCATCGTGGCGGCATGGATCAGCGCGGAAATTGGCGTCGGGCCTTCCATCGAATCAGGCAGCCAGACATGCAGCGGGAACTGCGCGCTCTTGCCCATGGCGCCGATGAACAAGCAGATGCAGGCGACCGACAACATCATCCAGTCGCTGCCCCACAAAGGCGCGTTGAAGCCGATTTTGGCCAAATCGTCCGCCTTGGCGAACACTTCACCGTAGTTCAAGGAACCGCTGTGCGCGACCAGCAGGCCAATGCCCAGAATGAAGCCGAAGTCACCGACTCGGTTGACCAAAAAGGCCTTCATATTGGCAAAGATCGCCGTCGGCTTGGTGTACCAGAAGCCGATCAACAAGTAACTGACCAGACCCACGGCCTCCCAGCCGAAGAAAAGCTGCAACATATTGTTGCTCATCACCAGCATCAACATGCTGAAGGTGAACAAGGAGATGTAGCTGAAGAAGCGCTGATAGCCCGGGTCTTCCGACATATAGCCGATGGTGTAGATATGCACCATCAGCGACACAAAGGTCACCACGCACATCATCATCGCGGTCAGGCCGTCAACCAGGAAGCCGACCTCCATCTTCAGCCCGCCTATCACCATCCACTCGTAAATGGTCTGGTTGAAGCGCGCGCCTTCGTTGACCACCGCATTCAGGGTCATCACCGAAAGGATGAAGGCGATCAAGACGCCCAGAATGGTGACGGTGTGAGCGCCGGCTCGGCCGACCTGTTTGCCGAAAAGGCCCGCGACCACGGCACCGGCCAGGGGCGCCAGTGGCACCGCCAGCAGCATGTTCTGTGAGAGTTGTGCAGACATATGGCGGTCAGCCCTTCAGCGCGTCGAGCTCTTCGACATTGATGGTGGCGCGATTGCGGAACAGCACGACGAGAATGGCCAAGCCTATCGCCGACTCGGCTGCCGCCACGGTCAGAATGAAGAACACAAAGACCTGACCCGCGATATCACCGAGGTAGTGAGAAAAGGCCACAAAGTTCATATTCACCGCCAGAAGCATCAGCTCGATCGCCATCAGGAGCACGATCAGGTTCTTCCGGTTCATGAAGATGCCCACGACGGCGATGGCGAACAACATCGCCCCCAGCGTCAGAAAATGGCCCAGCGTCAATGTCATCATGATTTGGCTCCTTGCTCGGCCGCCGCTTCGACGGGTGCTGCGACCACGTCAACCGTGGGGGCGACCTTGATGATGCGCAGTCGGTCGGCCTTCTTGACCTTGACTTGTTCTGACGGAATCTGCGTGCGTGCGTCCTTACGACTGCGCAATGTCAGGGCGATGGCCGCAATGATGGCGACCAACAGCAGCACGGCTGCGATCTCAAGCGGATACAGATACTGCGAGTAGATCGCAATGCCGAGCACCTTGGTGTTGCCCATCTGCAATTCAGCCGCGCTCAACTCTGGCGCGCTGCTCAAACGGAAGCCCCCCATAAGGATCGCTGCCATCTCCAACGCGATCACCGCGCCGACAAAGCCTCCAAGTGGCAAATGCTTCCAAAAGCCGTTGCGTACACCGTCCGAATTGATGTCCAACATCATCACAACGAACAGGAACAGCACCATGACCGCGCCGATATAGACCAGCACCAGCGCAATGGCGAGGAACTCGGCTTTCAGCAGCATCCAAATACAAGAAGCAGTGAAAAAGGCCAAGATCAAAAACAAGGCTGCGTGCACGGTACTGCGCGCCGTGATCACACGGAACGAAGCGCCGAGCAAGACGGCCGAGAAGAGATAAAACAATACGGTTGTGATGTCCATGCGTATTCCTGCAAGCAGGCTTTGCGAGTCAGGCTAGACCGGTCCGGTCATGCCCACTTCGTTCAGCGGTACTTGGCATCGGCCTCCTTTTGGGCAGCGATCTCGGGCTCGAAACGATCGCCGACGGCCAAGAGCATGTCCTTGGTGAAGTACAGATCGCCACGTTTTTCGCCGTGGTATTCAAAAATGCTGGTTTCGACAATCGAGTCGACCGGGCAGCTCTCTTCGCAGAAGCCACAGAAGATGCACTTGGTCAGGTCGATGTCGTAACGGCTGGTGCGGCGCGAGCCGTCGTCCCTAACTTCCGACTCAATCGTGATCGCCATCGCCGGGCAGACCGCTTCGCAGAGCTTGCAAGCGATGCAGCGCTCTTCGCCATTCTCATAGCGGCGCAGCGCGTGCAGGCCACGGAAGCGAGGCGACAGCGGCGTCTTTTCCTCCGGGAACTGAACCGTGATATTGCGAGATAGGAAATGCCGGCCGGTCAGGGCCAGGCCCTTGAACAGCTCGATGAGCATAAAGCTCTTGATGAAGCTAACTGCAGACATGGGGCGGCCTCATCACTTCCAAATGTTGTAAGGCGACTGAATCCAGAAGCCGACAACGAGCAGCCAGACCAGAGTCACGGGAATAAAGATCTTCCAGCCCAAGCGCATGATCTGGTCATAGCGATAGCGCGGGAAGCTGGCACGAATCCACAAGAACATGGTCACCACGGCAAACGTCTTGGCACCCAACCAGATCCAGCCAGGAATGAAGTCAAGCGCTGCAATCGGCGACAGCCAACCGCCCAGGAACAGTGTGACGGTCAGGATAGACACCAGCCACATATTGGCGTACTCGGCCAGAAAGAACATCGCAAACGACATGCCCGAGTACTCGACCATATGGCCGGCGACAATTTCAGATTCGCCCTCAACGACGTCAAACGGGTGGCGATTGGTTTCGGCCAAGCCGGAGATGAAGTACACCAAGAAGATCGGCAGCAGCGGCAGCCAGTTCCAGGACAGGAAGGACAGACCCATTTCGGCAAACTGACCCTTGCCCTGCCCCATCACGATGTCGCTCATATTCAGGCTGCCACTGACCATCAGCACGACAACCAAGGCAAAGCCCATCGGGATTTCGTAACTGACCATCTGTGCCGATGCACGCAGCGCACCGAGGAAGGCGTACTTCGAGTTCGAGGCCCAACCGGCGATGATGACACCGTAGACTTCCAGCGAAGTAATGGCCATCAGGAACAGCAAGCCGGCATTGATATTGGCCAGCGCCACATCAGGGCCGAAGGGAATCACCACCCAGGCGGCCAGCGCCGGCATGATGGTCATGATGGGGCCTAGGAAGAACAAGCCCTTGTTAGCCGCTGTCGGAACGATGATTTCCTTGAAAATCAATTTGACCGCGTCGGCAATCGGAGTCAGCAAGCCGTAGGGACCGACCCGGTTCGGACCAGGGCGGATCTGGGTCCAGCCGATCGCCTTACGCTCCCACAGCGTCAGGTAGGCGACGCAAATCATCAGCGGCGCTACCACCGCGATGATCTTGATCAGATTCCACAGCACCGGCCAGATCAGCGTGGAAATACCGCCGAACAGCTGCGCGCCGCTTTGGTAGAAGGTTTCAATCATTGCTGTTCTCGCCTCAAACCTTGCTGACGTTCAAGCCGCCAAAGATAGAACCCAAGGCCGCTGTTTCAGGCAAGCCACTAGGTACACGCAGCACATTGGCCGGCAACTTCGCATCCAACTTGGCCGGCAGTTGCACCGCGCCTGCGCCGTCCTGGCTGATGCGCACCGTATCCCCTTCGTTCAGACCTAATTGCGTCCAAACAGCGGACGGCAAATGGGCCACCGCGGCTTGCCGCGCATCATTGCTCAGCTGCAGCGAGCTGGTAAAACGAACCAAGGCATCTGCCGCATAGATCGGCAGCTCGGCCAGTCGCTCTATTGCAGCTGGCGTTGCGCTCTGCAGCGCGGCTGAACCGGCATTGCTCAGGCGCGAAGCGAGATTTGCCTCGACGCCCAGCGCCTCGGTGCGGACTTGCTCAGAGCTGTCCTGGCTGAAGCCGTCCAGTGCCAGCAAATTGCCCAGCACGCGAAGAATCTTCCAGCCGGGCCGGGTGTCACTCAGCGGTTTGACCACGCCGACGAAGCTTTGCGCCAGACCTTCGGCGTTGACGAAAGTTCCCGAGGTCTCGGTGAACGGCGCAGTTGGCAGCAGCACATCGGCGTAGTCGAGGCCGGTTTTGAACGGGCTCATCACCACGACCATTTCGGCTGAAGCCAAGGCCTTGGCTGCAGCGGCCGCGTTGGATGAATCCAGCACCGGGTCGGTATTCAAAAGCAACAAGCCCTTCAGACCTGCATCGCCCAGCATCTGGCCGGCGTTCAAGCCGCCCTGCTGAGGTAAGGCGTTAACCAGCTGTGCGCCGACCGTGTTGGCGGCAGCTGTCAGATAGCCAACACTGGCACCGGTTTGCTCGGCAATCCAGTTGGCCAGGCTCAACAGGCTAGCGGCTTGCGGATGTTCTGCCGCGGCATTGCCGAGCAGCACGGCCTTGTGCTGACCCGACAGCAAGGCATTGGCAATCGCCTGAGCGGCCTCCGTTGCCGTACCGGCCGCAGGGGCAGTGACGCCATTTGCTGCGGCAACCGCAGTCGCCACATCGGCCAAGGCCTGAACCCAGCTACTTGGAGCCACCGTGATGCGGGCAGCGACCGGCATCAGCCAGTCATCTTCGCTGGCATGGATGCTCATGATCTGCGCGCCATGGCGAGCCGCATGACGCAAACGCAAGGCGAACAGCGGATGGTCCTTACGCAAGAAGGAACCCACCACCAGCGCACGGTCAAGCTGGCTCAGCCCGGCAATCGGCATACCCAGCCAATGCGCTTGGCCGGCAGCGGCGCTATTGCCGAAGTCGCTGTGACGCAGGCGGTAGTCGACGTTCTGACTGCCCAAGCCGCGCACCAGCTTGGCCAGCAAATGCAATTCCTCGACGGTGCTGTGGGCCGAACCCAGAGCGCCGATTGCGGCCGGGCCGTGCTCGGCGCGAATGACCTTCAGGCCGTTCGCCACATACTCGAGCGCGGTACTCCAGTCGACCGTCTTCCAGGCGCCGCCCTGCTTGATCATCGGCTGCGTCAGGCGCTGATCGCTGTTCAGGGATTCATAGGAGAAGCGGTCGCGGTCGGCGATCCAGCATTCGTTGACGGCGTCGTTCTCCAGCGGAACGACGCGCATGACCTGGTTGCCCTTGACCTGAACCACCAAGTTGGCGCCGGTGCTGTCATGCGGGCTGATGCTCTTGCGGCGCGACAACTCCCAGGTGCGGGCGCTGTAGCGGAAAGGCTTGCTGGTGAGTGCGCCGACCGGGCAGATGTCGATCATATTGCCCGACAACTCGGAGTCGATCGTACGGCCGACAAAGGTCTGGATCTCGGCATGCTCGCCGCGATGCGCCATGCCCAGTTCCATCACGCCGGCAATTTCTTGGCCGAAGCGAACGCAGCGCGTGCAGTGGATGCAGCGGCTCATCTCCTGCATCGAAATCAGCGGGCCGACGTTCTTCTGGAACACGACGCGCTTTTCTTCGGTGTAGCGCGACTTGCCAGCTCCATAGCCGACGGCCAGGTCTTGCAACTGGCACTCGCCGCCCTGGTCGCAGATCGGGCAATCCAGCGGATGGTTGATCAGCAAGAACTCCATCACGCCTTGCTGCGCTTTCAGCGCCTTGTCGCTCTTGGTGCGGACAATCATGCCCTGCGTGACCGGCGTGGCGCAAGCCGGCATCGGCTTGGGTGCCTTCTCCACATCGACCAAGCACATGCGGCAATTGGCGGCGATGGAGAGCTTCTTGTGATAGCAAAAATGCGGGATGTAGGTGCCGGCTTGCTCGGCCGCATGCATCACCATGCTGCCGGCCGGGACCGTTAGCTTTTGACCGTCGAGTTCGATTTCAATCATGTCGTGTCCTGTCCTGCCTCAGCTTGAGGCCGGCACCAGAGCCGTTTTGTGTTCGATCAGATGAACGAACTCGTTTCTGAAATTCTTGATCATCGCGCGCACTGGCATCGCCGCTGCGTCGCCCAAGGCGCAAATTGTGCGGCCCTGGATGTTGTCGGCGACCGAGTTCAGCAGATCGATGTCTTCCGGCTTGCCTTGCCCATTGGCAATACGCTCGACCACGCGATGCATCCAGCCCGTGCCTTCGCGGCAAGGCGTGCACTGGCCGCAAGACTCATGCGCGTAGAAGTAAGACAGACGCAGCAGGCTCTTGACCATGCAGCGCGAATCATCCAAGACGATGACGGCGCCCGAGCCCAGCATCGAACCGGCCTTGGCGATGGAGTCATAGTCCATCGTGCATTCCATCATCACGTCGGCGGTCAACACCGGTGACGAGGAGCCGCCAGGAATCACGGCCTTGAGCCTGCGCCCCTTGCGCACGCCACCGGCCAACTCCAAGAGTTTGGCGAACGAGGTGCCGAGCGGGATCTCGTAATTTCCGGGCTTTTCCACATCGCCGGAGACCGAGAAAATCTTGGTGCCGCCGTTGTTAGGCTTGCCAATCTCGAGGTAAGGCTGGCCACCATTGCGGATGATCCATGGCACCGCGGCGAAGGTCTCGGTGTTGTTGATCGTGGTCGGCCGGCCGTACAAACCAAAGCTGGCTGGGAACGGCGGCTTGAAGCGGGGCTGGCCCTTCTTGCCTTCGAGCGACTCGAGCAAGGCGGTTTCTTCACCGCAGATATAAGCGCCAAAACCATGGAAGGCATGGAGCTGAAAACTGAAGTCCGAACCCAGGATGTTGTCACCCAGGAAGCCTGCCGCGCGCGCCTCTTCCAGTGCGGCTTCGAAGCGCTCATAGACCTCGAAGATTTCGCCGTGGATGTAGTTGTAGCCGGTCTGGATGCCCATCGCGAAGGCGGCAATCGCCATACCTTCGATGACGATGTGCGGGTTGAACATCAAGATGTCGCGGTCTTTGCAGGTGCCGGGCTCGCCCTCGTCGGAATTGCAGACCAGATACTTGGCGCCCGGAAACTGGCGCGGCATGAAGCTCCACTTCAGACCGGTCGGGAAGCCCGCACCGCCGCGGCCACGCAGGCCCGAAGCCTTGACTTCGGCGATCACCTGATCTTGCGTCAGCGGCGTGCCCTCGGGAGCGCCCTCGCCTTTGAGGATCTTGCGCAAGGCGGCATAACCACCACGAGCGACGTAGTCCTGCAGGCTCCAATTCTTGCCATTCAGGCCGTCATAGATTTGCGCGCCGAGGTGGCGATCATGGAAACAGGTTTCAGTACCCTGACTTTGAAACTTGGAGAGGTCCAGCATGCTTCTTTCCTCTTCCTCAGTTCTTTACAGCCGACTGTGCAGCGGCATGCGCCATGAGCACATCGACAAGTTCGTCAAGCCGCGCGTTGCTCATGAAGCTGCACATCTGGCGGTCATTCACCAGCATCACCGGCGAGTCGGCGCAAGCGCCCAAGCATTCGCTTTTCTGCACGGTGAACAAGCCGTCGGCGGTGGTGCCGCCCTCTTCCACGCCGAGCTTCTCACACAGGTGGTTCAGGGCTTTTTGGCCGTCGCGCAACTGGCATGGCAGGTTAGTGCAGACGTTCAACTTGAACTGACCGAGCTTGCGCTGGTTGTACATGTTGTAGAAGGTCGTCACTTCGTACACGGCGATGGGCGGCATGGCCAGATAGGCGGCAATGGCATCCTCGCTGGCGCGCGAGACAAAGCCGATTTCGTCTTGCACGATAGACAGGCAGGCCATCACGGCCGAAACCTTTTGGTCCGCAGGGTACTTGGCCACTTCGCGCGCAAAACGGGCCGCCGTGGCTTCACTCAGAATGTATTCTTCAGTGCTCATCATCGAATTACTCACCGGTCGATCTCACCAAACACGATGTCCATCGTGCCGATGATGGCCACCGCGTCGGCCAGCATGTGGCCCCGCGCCATTTCATCCAGCGCAGCCAGATGCGCGAATCCAGGAGCCCGAATCTTCAGACGATAAGGCTTGTTGGCGCCATCGCTGACGATGTAGATGCCAAACTCGCCCTTGGGGTGCTCCACCGCCGCATAGGCCTCACCCTCGGGCACTTGGAAGCCTTCGGTGAAGAGTTTGAAGTGATGGATCAACTCTTCCATATTCGACTTCATGTCGACGCGGGAAGGCGGTGCAATCTTGTGGTTGTCGGTAATCACCGGACCGGGGTTGGCGCGCAGCCAAGCCACGCATTGCTGGATGATGCGATTGCTCTGGCGCATTTCTTCGACGCGCACCACATAGCGGTCGTAGGTATCGCCTTCGGTGCCGACCGGCACATCAAAGTCCAGCTTCGCATAGGCGTCGTAAGGCTGGGTCTTGCGCAAATCCCAGGGGATACCGCAGCCGCGCAGCATCGGGCCGGTGAAGCCCATATTCAAAGCGCGATCGGGCGTCACCACGCCGATGCCAACGGTGCGCTGCTTCCAGATTCGGTTGTCGGTCAGCAGCGTTTCGTAGTCGTCGACATTGCCGGGAAAGCGATTGCAGAAGTCCTCGATGAAGTCCAGCAACGTGCCGCTGCGGTTCTCGTTCATCTTGGCCAAGGTCTTGGCATTCTTGATCTTGGAAACGCGGTACTGCGGCATCGTGTCTGGCAGATCGCGGTAGACACCGCCCGGACGGAAATAGGCTGCATGCATGCGCGCGCCAGACACCGCTTCGTACATATCGAACAGATCTTCACGCTCACGGAAAGCGTAAATCAGCACATTCATTGCGCCGCAGTCGAGGCCGTGGGCACCCAACCACATCAGGTGATTCAAGAGCCGGGTGATCTCGGCAAACATCACGCGGATGTATTGCGCGCGCTCGGGCACGGCCACGCCCAACATCTTCTCGATCGCCAAACAGTAAGCCTGCTCATTGGCCATCATCGACACATAGTCGAGCCGGTCCATATAGGGCAAGGACTGGATATAGGTCTTGCTCTCGGCCAGCTTCTCAGTGGCGCGGTGCAGCAGGCCGATATGCGGATCGGCGCGCTGGATGACTTCGCCGTCCAATTCCAGAACCAAGCGCAGCACGCCGTGGGCGGCCGGATGCTGGGGCCCGAAGTTCAGGGTGTAATTTTTGATGTCGGCCATCTTCAGATTCCGCCGTAATTGTTTTCGCGGATGATGCGCGGCGTGATTTCACGCGGCTCAATCGTCACCGGCTGGTAGACCACGCGCTTTTGCTCGGCGTCATAGCGCATTTCGACATTGCCCATGGTGGGGAAGTCTTTGCGCATTGGATGGCCAATGAAGCCATAGTCGGTCAGGATGCGGCGCAGGTCGTCATGACCTTCAAAGATGATGCCGAACAGATCGAAGGCTTCGCGTTCAAACCAGTTGGCGGAATTCCAGATCGGCGTCAAAGCGTCGACGCGCGGGAAGTCATCGTCGGCGCAAAAAACTTTCAGGCGCAAACGCCAGTTGTTCTTGACCGACAACAGGTGCGTGGACACAGCGAAACGCTTGCCACTGTAATCTCCGTTGTTGTAGCCGCTGTAGTCCAGACCACACAGATCAATCAGCTGCTCGAAGGCCAACTCCGGGTGGTCACGCAAGACAGTTGCCACTGCCAAGTAATCAGCAGGTGCTACTTGGATGGTGATTTCACCGAACTGGCTTTTGAGGTGCTGAATTTTTTCGCCAAAGACGGATTCAAGGACCGTCTGCAGAGTGTCAAGTTTGCTCATCTGTGCTCAATCTTTCAGCGCGCGATCGTGTTTTCGCGGCGAATCTTGGCCTGCAACTGAAGGATGCCGTAGAGCAGCGCTTCGGCTGTGGGCGGGCAACCGGGGACATAGACATCAACAGGCACAATCCGGTCGCAACCCCGCACGACCGAATAGCTGTAGTGGTAGTAGCCACCGCCATTGGCGCAGGAACCCATCGACAAGACCCAACGCGGCTCGGCCATCTGGTCGTAAACCTTACGCAGAGCAGGCGCCATCTTGTTGCACAGCGTGCCGGCCACGATCATCAAATCGGACTGCCGTGGGCTGGGCCGAAACAACATGCCGAAACGGTCAATGTCATAACGGGCAGCACCCGCGTGCATCATTTCCACCGCGCAGCAGGCGAGCCCGAAGGTCATCGGCCACAAGGAACCGGTCTTGGACCAGTTGATCAGCTTGTCCACCGAGGTGGTGACAAAGCCTTCTTTCAAAACGCCTTCGATACCCATTGCAAGCTTTCTAACGTCATAGCCATCAAGGCCGAGCGTCGGGTCGCATTCATTCCGACCCGCCTGTCAGCCGCTAGGCTGGCATCCCCAAGGGGATCATCCAAGGCAAGCCTTGAACGAGGGGCTTTATATCACTCCCAGTCCAAAGCACCCTTGATCCACTCGTAGGCGAAGCCCACAACCAGAATGCTCAAGAAACTAATCATCGCCCAGAAACCAGTCGGCCCAATTTCCCGGAGCGCAACCGCCCAAGGGAAAAGAAACGCAATTTCCAGGTCAAACAAAATAAACAAAATCGCCACGAGGTAATAGCGCACATCGAATTTCATGCGCGCGTCTTCAAAAGCCTCGAAGCCGCATTCATAGGGGGAGTTTTTGGCCGCATCGGGCCGATTCGGGCCCAACAGAAAGCCGAGCACTTGAGGCGCCACGCCGACGCCGGCGCCGACCAGGATGAAGAGGATGACGGGTAAGTACTGATCCAAGTTCATGGGTGACGCTCTTTAAAAACCGCCGTACGCCTCCAGGCCCCGGCCATGTTTCAGAAGTAATTCAGAAGAAAAAACTACGGGCGCGACGCCGGCGATTTCTCGCCTACGAACTACGCCCGTTTTGCACGACCAACTCGCTTTACCCAATCACTTTGGGATTCAGCTTGCGATGATGCTCAAGGGCAAATATCTCACGGCTCCAACCCCAAGATACTAACCGATGATTTGGTGCCGTCGGCGAGACTCGAACTCGCACAGCTTTCGCCACTACCCCCTCAAGATAGCGTGTCTACCAATTTCACCACGACGGCTATAACTAATTTCTTTGACTATTTTTTGACAGCAGGAGGAGTTGCCATCTAGTCAGCCTCGAATTCTATACTGAAAATTTATCGCTCCAGCCAAGCTGGTGAGAAATTATCAATCTTTAATCGAGGCCAGCACCATCACTTTGGCGCAACTTCCGATGCGGCGCCCGCAACCGGCGCAACCGGAGCGCCTGGAATAGCAGCCGCACCCGAGGCTGCAATGGCAACCGGCGTTGCTTTGTCGAGAATGGTGTCCTTGCTACCGGCACCCGAGCGGTGGTTGGCCAGATAGGCCATTGCCAAGGTGCTCACGAAGAACACCGTCGCGCAAACCGCCGTGCTGCGCGACAAAAAGTTAGAGCTGCCGGTAGCACCGAACAAGCTGCCCGAGGCACCGCTGCCAAAAGAGGCACCCATATCGGCTCCCTTGCCATGCTGAACCAAGACCAAGCCGATCATCACCAAGGCGCTCAGCAACTGCAACACCAATACCAAATTCATCCAAAACTGCATTTCAAACACTCCAAAGGTTCTTCAACATGCCCGACCCAAGCGGCCGGACTGTGGGGAAAAAATTACATTGCAGCCCGACAAATGACCGCAAAGTCGGCCGCCTTCAAGGATGCGCCGCCAATCAAGCCGCCATCAATATCGGGCTGAGCGAACAACTGCGCAGCGTTGTCTGGCTTGACGCTGCCGCCATAGAGAATGCGCATGTTGGCGGACTTTTGCGTCGCCGCATGCAACTGCATACGCAGCACCGCATGCACCGCCTGCGCCTGCTCAGGGCTGGCCGTCAGGCCTGTGCCGATCGCCCAGACCGGCTCATAGGCCAAGACGATTTCACCGATGCAATGCGTCAAGGTGTGAATCACCGCCGCGAGTTGGCGCTTGACAACCAACTCGGTCTGGCCCGCCTCGCGCTCGGCCAAGGTCTCGCCGACGCAAACAATTGGCGTCACGCCATGCGCCAAGGCAGCCTTGGCCTTGTCTGCCACCAATTGATCACTCTCATGATGAAGGGCCCGGCGCTCGGAATGACCGACGATCACATAACGGCAACCCAGATCTGACAGCATCAGGGAAGAAACCTCGCCCGTATAGGCGCCCTGCTCATGCGCCGAGCAATCCTGCGCACCCAACAAGATTGCCTGACCGGTCAAAGCCAAAGCGGTTTCCGCCAAATAGGGAAAAGGCACGCAGACCGCTACATCGGCGCTCCATGGGCCCGCTTCTTTGAGCGCACTCAACAAGGCCGCATTGGCAGCGCGGCTGCCATGCATCTTCCAGTTGCCGACGACTAGTTTTTTGCGCATTGCCAACTCTCCTGTCTCACCAACTCAAAACGATTTTGCCGACATGCTGGCCGGACTCCATCAAGGCATGCGCCATGGCGATTTGATCGGCCGCAAAGCTGCGATAAATCACCGGTTTGATGACCGTGCGGGCAGCAAGCAATGGCCAGACGCGTTCGCGCAAGGCCGCCGCGATCCCGGACTTGAAAGCCAAGGAACGCGGCCGCAGGGTCGAGCCGCTGATCGTCAACCGACGACGCAAGACGGCCCCTGCATCGATATGAGCTTCGGTGCCACCCTGCACCGCAATGATGACCAGACGGCCATCATTGGCGAGGCATTGAACACCACGCTCGATATAGCCACCCGCCACCATATCGAGAATCACATTGACACCGGCGCCGTCGGTAGCAGCCTTCACTTCGGCAACGAAATCTTGCTCTTTGTAATCGATGGCCAGATCAGCACCCAACGCCAGGCAAGCCTTGGCCTTGGATGCACTGCCAACCGTGACATAGACGCGCGCGCCCATCGCCTTGGCGATCTGAATCGCAGCCACACCGATACCGCTGCTGCCGCCATGCACCAACAGGCTTTCGCCCGACTGCAAGGCCGCTCGCTCAAACACATTCGACCAAACGGTGAAGAAGGTCTCGGGCAGACTGGCTGCCTCGAGCATGCTCCAACCGGCCGGAACCGGCAGGCAATGCCCGATCGGCGCAACGCAGACTTGCGCGTAGCCGCCACCCGGCGTCAAGGCGCAGACTGCATCACCCAACTTGAAGCCGGCCGCCGCCAACTCCTGCGCATCGCCGCCAACAATTCGCCCAGCCACTTCAAGCCCAGGCAACTCACTCGCCCCAGGCGGGGGCGGATAAGCCCCCTTGCGCTGCAAGACGTCGGGACGGTTGACGCCAAAGGCCTCAACCGCGATCAACAGCTCCCCTGCCCCGGCTTGCGGGTCGGGGTAGTCGACCAATTGCAGCATTTCCGGGCCGCCCGCTTGGGCGATGCGAATTGCTTTCATGTCAGTGGCTAGGCTAGCTGCGTCGCTCTTTACTGAGCTTCGCCCACGACCGGCGCAGGCGCCGCATCACGGTCGACCAAGACCTTCATCGACAGCTTGATACGGCCCTTCTCGTCGGTTTCCATGACCTTGACCTTAACGATCTGGCCCTCCTTGAGGAAGTCCGTCACCTTCTCGACGCGCTGGTGAGCGATCTGGCTGATGTGCAGCAGACCGTCCTTGCCAGGCAGCAGGTTGACGAGCGCGCCGAAGTCCAAAATCTTGGTGATCGGGCCTTCGTAGATCTTACCGATTTCAACTTCGGCGGTGATCTCCTGAATGCGCTTCTTGGCGTACTCGGCCTTTTCGGCATCGGTCGACGCGATGGTGATCGTGCCGTCTTCGGTGATGTCGATGGTGGTGCCGGTTTCTTCGGTCAGCGCACGGATGGTCGCACCACCCTTGCCGATCACGTCACGGATTTTTTCCGGATTGATCTTCATCGTGTACAGACGCGGCGCAAACTGCGACACCTCGATATTGGCAACACCCATCGCCTCGACCATCTTGCCCAGGATGTGCAGACGAGCTTCCTTGGCTTGTGCCAAAGCGACCTGCATGATTTCCTTGGTGATGCCCTGGATCTTGATGTCCATCTGCAGCGCGGTGATGCCGCCTGTCGTGCCGGCAACCTTGAAGTCCATATCGCCCAAATGATCTTCATCACCCAGAATGTCGGTCAGCACAGCGAAACGGTTGCCGTCCTTGATCAAGCCCATGGCGATGCCGGCCACGTGCGCCTTCATCGGCACACCGGCGTCCATCAAAGCCAGGCAGCCGCCGCAGACCGAAGCCATCGACGAGGAGCCGTTCGACTCGGTGATTTCAGACACCACGCGCATCGAGTACGGGAAATCTTCCTTGCTTGGCAGTGCAGCGATCAGCGCACGCTTGGCCAGACGGCCGTGGCCAATTTCACGACGCTTGGGGCTACCGACGCGACCGGTTTCGCCGGTGGCGAACGGAGGCATGTTGTAGTGCATCATGAACGTGTCTTCGAACTCGCCGGCCAGCGCGTCGATGCGCTGAGCGTCACGGTTAGTACCCAAAGTCGCCACCACCAGCGCCTGTGTTTCACCGCGGGTGAACAGGGCCGAGCCGTGGGTGCGCGGCAGGATGGAATTGCGGATCTCGATCGGGCGCACGGTGCGGGTGTCGCGGCCGTCGATGCGGGGCTCGCCGGCCAGGATCTGGCCGCGCACGATGCGGGCTTCGATTTCGAACAGCAGGCTTTCGACTTCGACCTTATCGAACTCGATGCCGTCAGCCTTCAGGCCGGCCATCACATTGGCAGTGACGGTGCGGCAAGCTTGCGTACGCGCTTGCTTGTTGCGGATTTGATAGGCAGCAGCCAGACCTTCTTCGGCCAGCGCGCCAACCTTGGCGATCAGCGGCTCATTCTTGGCTGGGGCGACCCAGTTCCAGCTTGGCTTGCCGGCATCGCGCACCAACTCGTCGATCGCGGCGATCGCGATATTGCCTTGCTGGTGACCGAACACCACGGCGCCCAACATGATTTCTTCGCTCAGGCCATCGGCCTCGGATTCCACCATCAAGACCGCAGCTTGTGTACCGGCAACCACCAGGTCCATCTTGCTATTGGCCAGCTGGGTCTTGCCCGGGTTCAGCACATACTCGCCGTTGACATAACCCACGCGCGCTGCGCCGATCGGGCCATTGAACGGAATGCCGGAGATGGCCAGCGCTGCGCTCGAAGCGATCAAGGCGGCGATGTCGGCCTGCACTTCAGGGTTCAAGGACAGCACGTGGACGACCACTTGCACTTCGTTGTAGAAACCTTCAGGGAACAGCGGGCGGATCGGGCGATCGATCAAACGGCTGGTCAAAGTCTCCAACTCGCTGGGGCGGCCTTCGCGCTTGAAGAAGCTGCCGGGGATCTTGCCGGCGGCATAGGTTTTCTCAAGATAGTCAACGGTCAGCGGGAAGAAATCTTGGCCTGCCTTGGCATCGGTTTTGGCGACCACGGTGGCCAAAACCACGGTGTCGTCGATGTTCACGATCACGGCACCGCTGGCTTGGCGAGCAACTTCGCCGGTTTCCATCGTGACGGTGTGCTGACCCCATTGGAAGGTCTTGGTGACTTTATTGAACAAACTCATTGTGTCTCTCCTTTATGCCGCACCTGCGGGCACTACAGGCCCGCTATTTGGCTGGTTTGAAGCGGCTTGCGGCGCCGCAACTGGACCGAGAGTGAGTCTGGGTTTGGCGGGATGCCATTCCAAAACATCGCCAGCAAAAACTTCAAACGAAGCTCGGTGCAAGGTATTGGAATGACACAGCAGCGCCACGTCAGCTCAACTCAAAACGATTTTCTAAAAGACAAAGAGCCTGTGCTGGACATAGACCCAGACAGGCTCCTTGATCTCGCTCTCAAATTACTTGCGCAGACCCAACTTCTGGATCAGAGCAAGGTAACGCGAAGCGTCCTTGGTCTTCAGGTAAGTCAGCAAGCTCTTGCGCGAGTTGACCATCTTCAGCAAACCGCGACGACCGTGGTGGTCCTTCTTGTTGGCCTTGAAGTGGGGGGTCAGCGCATTGATGCGTGCTGTCAGCAGAGCGACTTGGACTTCAGGCGAACCCGTGTCATTTGCGCTGCGTGCGTTCGCTTGAACGACTTCTGCCTTGTTGAAACTTTCGACTGCCATGATGCGTTCCTAGATGCCGGAAGCCGCTGGCAAGCCAGGTAATTTGCCCTGGCGCACAGACGGTTTCCATTGTTTCACTTGCGGTCACGGGTGAAACCGACCCGAGCCGTGCCTTTGTCTGCTGCCTCTTACCAACGCGCTTGAAAATCAAACGCTCTGAGTCCAGGCAACAAAACTCGCTGATTATAGACCAAGATTACCCTGCAAGCCTTGGCCCTGTAACCAACCAGACTCCAAAGGCGACCCGAAATGGAGCCGAACCGACTCTTTCCAAGTGCCCGATAACTGTATTTTTACAGCCTCTTGAATCCGCCAATTCAGCGCCAAACTTCGATGTCATGGGGCTTGCGGCGCTTTGAATTCTCAAAGCGTTGGATGCAAAGCCCTTTAGGAGCTAGCCATGTTTGTGATTCCCGTGAGCCGTCATTCCGCTGAATTTACCCGCCAGATCGAGCGTCTTTTGGCCAAGCCAGAGCGCGACGCCGTGGCGCTGCGCACCCCGCCGCTCGATGTCAGCGAAACCGATCAAGCCTATATCTTGCAACTTGACCTGCCCGGCATCGCCAAGGACGCCGTCAAGATCACTATCGAAGGCCGCCGCATCAGCATAGACGCAGTGCAAGCAGCCGCAACTGCGCCGCAAGATGCCAGCGTCCCGGCGGAGCGCCCGCTGCACCGCGAACGCTCGTTGACACGTTTCTCGCGCAGTGTCGTGTTGCCCACCGAAGTCAGTCAATCGGACTCCAAGGCCACACTGGAAAACGGCGTGCTGACGTTGACTTTGGTCAAGCGCCAACCCGTTGGGGCCAGCCACCTGACTGTCAATTGAGCGTCATTTGAGCGGACTCAGGCGCTGCCCAGGTTCCAGCGCGGCCTGACGGCAAAGCCGCCATCGTTTTGCAAGTCGGCCATGCCGCGCTGCAAACGCATGGCGGCGGCCATCGCGATCATCGCGCCGTTGTCGGTGCACAGGGTGAGCTCGGGGTAATGCACGCGCACCCCGCGTTTGCCGCAGGCTGCATTCAACTGTTCGCGCAGCATCGCGTTGGCACCCACCCCGCCGGCCACCACCAGGCGCTTGAGCCCAGTCTCTTTCAATGCCAGCAAGGATTTGCGCACCAAGACCTCAACAATGGCCGCCTGCGTGGCCGCAGCCAAATCGGCGCGCTGCTGCTCGGTCGGCGCCTCGCCCAGGCGCTTGACTTGGGTCAGCACCGCCGTCTTCAAGCCAGCAAAGCTGAAGTCCGGCTTGCCGCTGCGCAGCATCGGGCGCGGCAGATCAAAAGCCTTGGCATCGCCACTCAGCGCCAGGCGGGCCAGATGCGGCCCTCCGGGATAGGGTAAGCCCAAGAGCTTGGCACTCTTGTCGAATGCTTCGCCGGCGGCATCATCAATGGTTTCGCCCAGCATTTGATAGCTGCCGACATCATTGACCCGCATCAGCTGCGTGTGGCCGCCCGACACCAGCAAGGCCACGAACGGAAACTCGGGCGCATCCGCTGATAAGAACGGCGACAGCAAATGGCCTTCCAGATGATGAATACCCAGCGTCGGCTTGCCCAAAGCCGCGGCCATCGCCACCGCCACGCCGGCCCCGACCAGCAAAGCGCCGGCAAGACCTGGCCCCTGCGTATAGGCGATCACATCGACATGCGCCAAGGGCACTGCAGCCTCGGCCAGCACCTCGCGCGTCAGCGGCAACACCCGCCGAATATGGTCGCGCGAGGCCAACTCGGGCACCACGCCGCCGTAAGCCTGGTGCATGCTGATTTGGCTGAACAAGGCCTGCGCCAGCAAGCGCGGGGCGCCTTGCGAGCGATCGCTCGGCACCTCGATCAAGGCGACGCCGGTTTCGTCACAAGAAGACTCGAATCCCAGTACCAACATAGCCGTGATCAGTGATTTTCTTTGGCGTGATTGATCGAGTATTTGGGAATCTCTATCGTCACATCCTTCTGACCCAGGATGGCCTGACAGCTCAGGCGTGAATCGGGCTCCAAGCCCCAGGCGCGGTCCAGCATATCTTCCTCGCCCTCCTCCATCTCGGACAAAGAGCGCATGCCTTCGCGCACGATCACATGGCAGGTGGTGCAGGCACACACCATATCGCAGGCATGTTCGATGGCGACCTTGTTGTCCAGCAAGGCCTCGCAAATCGAGGTGCCGGCCGGGGCGCTGACCGTCATGCCTTCGGGGCAATATTCGGCATGAGGAAGAATTTTGATGACGGGCATGGCGATCCTTGGAGGGGCTGATTGGCGCTGAATTAGAGCTGCTCGATATTGCGGCCAGTCAAGGCGCGCTGAATGCCGCGATTCATGCGCGCGGCGGCAAAGGCCTCGGTACCCTTGGCCAGGGCCTCGACGGCGGCATCGATGGCATTGCCATCCTCACCCTGGGCCGACAGCTGCAAGGCTTGCAGCAAGCCGGCAATGTGATCACGCTCGGATTGCTCGAGCAAGTCGGCGTCGGCCGCCAGCGCCGAATGCGTCGCCAGCGTCATGCGCTCGGCCTCGACCCGCGCTTCGCGCAATTTGCGTGCGGCCATATCGGCCTCGGCGCTGGCAAAGCCGTCTTTGAGCATGCCGGCAATCTGATCATCGCTGAGGCCATAACTCGGCTTGACGACAATGGCCGTCTCCACGCCCGAGCCCAACTCCTTGGCCGAAACGCTCAGCAAGCCGTCGGCATCGACCTGAAAAGTGACGCGGATGCGCGCTGCGCCCGCCACCATAGGCGGAATCCCGCGCAACTCGAACCGAGCCAAAGAGCGGCATTCACTGACCAACTCACGCTCGCCTTGGAGCACATGCAGCGCCATTGCGGTCTGGCCGTCCTTGAAGGTGGTGAAGTCTTGCGCTTGCGCTACCGGAATGGTCGCGTTGCGCTCGATGATGCGCTCGACCAAGCCGCCCATGGTCTCCAGACCCAGCGACAGCGGGATCACGTCGAGCAACAAAATATCGCCGTCGGCCGCATTGCCGGCGAGTTGATTGGCTTGAATGGCCGCGCCCAGCGCCACCACTTCGTCGGGATTCAGATTGGTCAACACCTCGCGGCCGAACAAGTCGCCCACGACTCTGCGCACACAGGGCATGCGGGTAGAGCCGCCGACCATCACCACGCCAGCCACCTCGTCCGCCTTGACCTTGGCGTCGCGCAGCACACGCCGCACCGAGGCCAGGGTGCGATCAAGCAAGGCCTGGCTCAATGATTCGAACTGCGCGCGCGTCACCAAAGCGTTCAAATCGCCGCCATCCAGCTTGGCCTGCAAGACCACGCTGTCGGCGCTGGACAGCGCTTCTTTGGCCGCGCGCGCCGCCACCAAGATCGCGCGTTTGTCATGGGCGGTGTCGGCGCTGAGCCCCGCTTGCGCCAAGGCCCAATCGGCCAGCACGCGATCAAAATCATCGCCACCCAGCGCGGCATCGCCGCCGGTGGCGACCACCTCGAACACACCCCGGCTCAGACGCAACAAGGAAATATCAAAAGTGCCACCGCCCAGGTCGTAGACGGCGTAAAGACCTTCACTGCCGTTGTCCAGGCCATAGGCAATCGCCGCGGCCGTGGGCTCATTGATCAGGCGCAGCACATTCAGGCCGGCGAGTTGCGCCGCGTCCTTGGTCGCTTGGCGCTGCGCGTCATCAAAATAGGCCGGCACGGTGATCACCGCGCCAAATACATCATCAGCAAAACTGTCTTCGGCACGAAAGCGCAGCGTCGCCAGGATTTCTGCCGAGACCTCGACCGGCGACTTGCTGCCTTCGCGCGTAAGCAGCGACACCATGCCGGGCGTGTCCTCGAATTGATAAGGCAGCTGCTCCCGATTACCGATATCGGCTAAGGCACGGCCCATCAAGCGCTTGACCGATACGATGGTGTTGACGGGATCTTCGGCCTGCGCCGCCAGCGCCAGGGCGCCGATCTGACGCCGTCCATCTTCGAGGTAACGCACGGCCGACGGCAGGATCACTTGGCCAGCTTCATCGGGCAGGCATTCGGCCACGCCGCTGCGCACGGCCGCCACCAGGGAATGCGTGGTGCCCAGATCGATGCCTACCGCGATGCGGCGCTGATGCGGGTTGGGCGACTGCCCGGGTTCGGAGATTTGCAGCAATGCCATTGTTATTGTCCTAGGGCGTCCAAGCGCCGGTCGATATCGGAGCGAAATTTGGCGATGAACATCAAGGCCCTGACCTGCTCGGCGGCCGCCTCGGTGCGCTGCTGTTCATCCAATAAAAGCTGCACATCCGCCAGCAGTTCGTCTTCGCGCTGCGCCAACTCGGCGTCCAGCTTTTGCACATCGGCCGCACTGGCCGCTTCATCCAAAGCCTCGCGCCAGGCCATTTGCTCCATCAGGAAGGCCGTGGGCATGCGGGTGTTCTCGTTCAAGCGCAGCGGCGCGCCGCGCAACTCGCACAGATATGCCGCGCGCTTAAGCGGGTCGCGCAGCCGTTGATGAGCCTCGTTGACCCGCACCGCCCATTGCATCGCAATGCGCTGCGCGGCCGCGCCCTCGGTCGCAAACTTGTCTGGGTGAACTTTTGCCTGCAATTCCTTCCAGCGCGCATCAATCTCGGCGCGCATTTGCGCCTGCCGTGGCGGCAAACCAAACAGACTGAAGTCGTCGTCGTCGAGTTTCATCAGCAATACATTTCAGCGCTCAAGCGCTTAGTTCAGGGACCGGCGCCAAGAAAAAAGGCGCGGCAAGTGGCCGCGCCCTAGAACTTGGGCCAGAACTTTACACGCGGAAGGACTCGCCGCAACCGCAGCGGTCTTTCTCACGCGGATTGCGGAACTTGAAGCCCTCGTTCAGGCCTTCGCGCACGAAGTCCAGCTCGGTCCCTTCTAGATAGGGCAGGCTCTTTGGGTCGATCAAAATCTTGATGCCGTGGCCCTCAAAGACAATGTCCTCGGGCGCCACTTCGTCGGCATATTCGAGCTTGTAGGCCAAGCCCGAGCAGCCGGTCGTCTTGACGCCCAAGCGCACGCCCACGCCACGGCCACGCTTGGTGATGTAGCGCGTCACATGGCGCGCGGCTGCTTCTGTCATCGTCACGGACATGCGGGCAACCCTCGCTTACTGAGCTGCCGGCGCTGCCGCCGATGCGTGCTTGGCGCGGTAGTCATCCACCGCCGCCTTGATCGCATCTTCGGCCAGGATCGAGCAATGGATCTTCACGGGTGGCAGCGCCAGTTCTTCGGCGATATGGGTGTTCTTGATGTCCAGAGCCTGGTCGAGCGACTTGCCCTTGACCCATTCGGTCACCAGCGAGCTCGACGCGATCGCCGAGCCGCAGCCATAGGTCTTGAACTTGGCGTCTTCGATCAAACCGGTGGCCGGGTTGACCTTGATCTGCAACTTCATCACGTCGCCGCAGGCGGGTGCACCGACCATGCCGGTGCCGACCGAGTCATCGCCCTTTTCAAAGGCGCCGACATTGCGGGGGTTTTCGTAGTGATCAACGACCTTGTCGCTATATGCCATGGTGTTCTCCTGTCTGTTTGTCGGTCCTATCTCGTCCGAGATAGGTTGGGGCTCAATGTGCTGCCCACTGAATCGTGCTGATGTCGATGCCGTCCTTGTACATATCCCAAAGCGGCGACAACTCACGCAACTTGGCGACCCGGTGCCTCAGCGTCGTGATCGCATAATCAATTTCTTCAACAGTGGTGAAGCGGCCAATCGTCATGCGCAGCGAGGAATGCGCCAGCTCATCGCTGCGGCCCAAGGCGCGCAAGACATAGCTGGGCTCCAGGCTGGCCGAAGTGCAGGCCGAACCGGACGACACCGCCAAGCCCTTGACGCCCATGATCAGCGACTCGCCTTCCACATAGTTGAAGGAGATGTTCAGGTTGTGCGGCACGCGGCGCTCCAGATCGCCGTTGACGAAGACCTGTTCGATATCGCTCAGGCCGTCCAGCAAACGCTTGTGCAGCATGCGGATGCGCTCGCCTTCGACGGCCATCTCTTCGCCCGCCAAACGGAAGGCCGTGCCCATGCCGACGATCTGGTGCGTGGCCAGCGTGCCTGAGCGCATGCCGCGTTCTTGCCCGCCGCCGTGCATCTGCGCTTCCAGTCGGATGCGCGGCTTGCGACGCACATACAGGGCGCCGATGCCCTTGGGGCCATAGGTCTTGTGCGAGGCCAGGCTCATCAGGTCCACAGGCAACTCGGCCAGATTGATGGCGATCTTGCCGGTCGCTTGCGCGGCATCGACGTGGAAGATGATGCCGTGCTCACGGCACAAAGCGCCGATCGCCGGGATGTCTTGAATCACGCCGATCTCGTTGCTGACGTAGAGCACCGAGGCCAAGATGGTGTCGGGGCGAATCGCCGCCTTGAAGCGCGCCAGATCCAGCAGGCCGTTGGCTTCGACCTCGAGGTAAGTCACCTCAAAGCCTTGGCGCTCCAACTCACGGCAGGTGTCCAGCACCGCCTTGTGCTCGGTCTTGAGCGTGATGATGTGCTTGCCGCGGGTCTTGTAGAAATGCGCCGCACCCTTGATCGCCAAGTTAATCGACTCGGTGGCACCCGAGGTCCAGACGATTTCGCGCGGGTCGGCGCCAATCAATCCGGCCACTTCTTCGCGTGACTTCTCGACGATCGCTTCTGCTTCCCAGCCCCAGGCATGGCTGCGGGAAGCCGGGTTGCCGAAATGCTCGCTCAGCCAAGGCACCATGGCGGCAACAACACGGGGGTCCACCGGCGTGGTGGCGCCGTAATCCATATAGATAGGGAAATGCGGGGTCATGTCCATGTTCAGGTTTGCTTGTTCAGTGATGCTTATTTGGTGAAGGAATTGCCGAGGGCAAAGACCGAATTCGGTGCTGTGATGCGGATGGGCTTGAGCACCGGCTGCGAAGAAATCGCCCGCTTCAGCGGCGACTCTTCAATCGTCACACCCTTGGCCAATTGATCCTCAACCAGCTTGCGCAGCGAGACGGAGCTGAGGTATTCGATCATCTTGGCGTTCAAGCTGGTCCACAACTCATGCGTGATGCAGCGGCCGGTATTCTCGCCCATGCAGTTCTCATGACCGCCACAGCCGGTCGCGTCGAGCGGCTCATCCACGGCGACGATAATGTCGGCCACGGTGATATCGCTGGACTTGCGTCCGAGCGAGTAGCCGCCGCCGGGGCCGCGCGTGCTCTCAACCAATTCATGCCGGCGCAGCTTGCCGAACAGCTGCTCCAGATAGGACAAAGAAATCTGCTGCCGCTGGCTGATGGCGGCCAGCGCTACCGGCCCGCCGTTTTCACGCAGGGCCAAATCAATCATTGCGGTAACGGCAAAACGACCTTTGGTGGTAAGACGCATAAACCCTCCTTTTGGTCCACATGAACACAAGTCGGCAGCACCTGAGCCGCCCGATCCCGGCTAAACCTGCAAAACGGGTTTACCCTTGATCAATTCCGACTATTTTACTCAATTATTACCAAACTTGCTGGAGCGGTAAAAAAACCAGGTCCTTGAAGGGCTATAGATGGTCGTGCACGACGGCGCCGAACGCCTGCTCGCGCAGCTGAGCCAGCTGATCGCGCACCCGCGCGGCCTTCTCGAATTCGAGGTTGCGTGCATGTTCCAACATCTGCTTCTCCAGCAAGCCCATGCGCTTGCTGAGATCCTTCTCGCTCATTTGCTCCACCGCCGCCACTTGCAGCAGCTTTTGATCATCGCGGCCGCTCTTCTCGGAGTAGACGCCGTCGATCATGTCCTTGATGCGCTTGTTGATGCTGCGCGGCGTGATGCCATTGGCCTCATTGAAGGCCAATTGCTTGGTGCGCCTGCGCTGGGTTTCGCCCATCGCCTTTTTCATTGACTCGGTGATGCGGTCGGCATACAGAATTGCCTTGCCGCGCAGATTGCGCGCCGCCCGGCCAATGGTCTGAATTAAGCTGCGCTCGGAACGCAAAAAGCCTTCCTTGTCGGCGTCCAGAATCGCCACCAGCGAGACCTCAGGAATGTCCAGACCTTCGCGCAGCAAGTTGATGCCGACCAGCACGTCAAACACGCCCAGGCGCAGGTCGCGAAGAATTTCCACCCGCTCGACCGTGTCGACGTCCGAGTGCAAGTAGCGCACCTTGCAGCCGTTGTCGCTCAAGTAATCGGTCAGTTGTTCGGCCATGCGCTTGGTCAAGGTCGTGATCAAGACCCGCTCATTCACCTCGACCCGCTCACGGATTTCTTGCAGCACGTCATCCACCTGATGGGTGGCCGGCCGCACTTCAACCAGCGGGTCGACCAGGCCGGTGGGGCGCACTACCTGCTCCACCACCTGGCCGGAGTTCTCCTGCTCATAAGCGGCCGGTGTCGCCGACACAAACACCGCCTGGCGCATCTTGCGCTCGAATTCGGCGAACTTGAGCGGCCGATTGTCCAGCGCCGAAGGCAGGCGAAAACCATATTCGACCAAGGTCGATTTGCGCGCCCGGTCGCCGTTGTACATGCCGCCGAACTGGCCGATCAGCACATGGCTTTCATCCAGGAACATCAAGGCATCTTTGGCCAGATAGTCGACCAAGGTCGGCGGCGCTTCGCCGGGCTGAGCGCCGGAGATATGGCGGGTGTAGTTCTCGATGCCCTTGCAGTGGCCGACCTCGTTGAGCATTTCCAAGTCAAAGCGGGTGCGCTGCTCCAGGCGCTGCGCCTCAACCAATTTGCCGTCCTTGATGAACTCCCCCAGGCGCTGACGCAACTCCTCCTTGATGCCGTCCATCGCGGCCAGCACGCGCTCGCGCGGCGTCACGTAATGGCTGCTCGGGTAGACCGTGAAGCGCGGGATCTTCTGGCGGATCTTGCCGGTCAGCGGATCAAAGAGTTGCAAGGTTTCGACTTCATCGTCAAACAGCTCGATGCGCAGCGCCAACTCCGAATGCTCGGCCGGGAACACATCAATGGTGTCGCCGCGCACCCGGAACGCACCGCGGCTGAACTCGACCTCGTTGCGGGTGTACTGCATGCGGATCAACTGGGCAATCACGTCCCGCTGGCCCATCTTGTCGCCGGTACGTAGCGTCATCACCATCTGGTGATAGTCAACCGGGTTGCCGATACCGTAGATCGCCGACACCGAGGCCACGATCACCACATCACGCCGCTCCATCAAGCTCTTGGTCGCGGAAAGGCGCAGCTGCTCGATATGCTCGTTGATCGCACTGTCCTTTTCGATGAACAGGTCGCGCTGCGGCACATAGGCTTCGGGCTGGTAGTAGTCGTAATAGCTGACGAAATATTCGACCGCGTTGTTCGGAAAGAAATCGCGGAACTCGCCATACAACTGCGCCGCCAAGGTCTTGTTGGGCGCGAAGATGATGGCCGGGCGGCCCAAGCGCGCGATCACATTGGCCATCGTGAAGGTCTTGCCCGAGCCGGTCACGCCCAAAAGGGTCTGAAAACTCAGGCCATCATTGATGCCTTCGACCAGCTTGGCTATCGCAGCCGGCTGATCGCCGGCGGGCGGAAAAGGCTGAAACAACTGGAATGGCGAACCCTCGAAAGACACGAACTCCCCTTTCGGAGCGTCGTCCGGCGCGTCCGCTTGAGCGGCGTTTTTGTCTATGAGGCGATCTGAATCTTGCATCGGGTATTCCCTGGAATTTGGCGCCCACCCGCCTCAAGGAGGCAGCATGCGCAACCCGACAGATTAGCGCAGACGCGGCCAGCGCGTCACCCAAGAGGGCTCTTGATGCTGCCACCGTATTGTCAGCAGCCGAGTCTTTACAGGGTTATTCGACCGAAAGCGCGGGCGGCACACCGCCATAATTCCGGCACCGCTCTCGAACCGCTTCCTAAGCGTTTGCGCCGGTTTCGGTATTTCTCCCTGCTGCTGAGTCGAGCAATTGCAAGCGCAGCGCAAGCGAATTGATCATAAAATGTTGCAGCGCACAAAATGTGGCAATATCAGGCACACAACGCTTGCGACGGCCAGCCGCCAACACCTCACTTGAACCCAAGGGCAAAACATGCTGTATCAGCTTTTTGAAACTCAACGCGCTTTGATGAGCCCGTTTGCGGAGTTCTCCAGCGCCTCAGCCAAGCTCTATAACCACCCTCTGTCGCCGTTCTCGCATTCGCCGATTTCGCAACGGGTGTCGGCAGGTCTGGATCTGATGCATCGCTTGGCCAAGGACTACGAAAAACCGGAATTTGGGATCCGTGGCGTCAACGTGGACGGCGTGGAAGTGGCAGTTCAGGAACTGGTGCCGCTGACCAAGCCTTTTTGCCGCCTGCTGCGCTTCAAGCGCTACACCGACGATTTGGCCGTTCTGTCCAAGATGAAGGATCAGCCCACTGTGCTGGTGGTGGCACCGCTGTCTGGCCATCACAGCACTTTGCTGCGCGACACCGTGCGCCAACTGCTCAAAGACCACAAGGTCTTCATTACCGATTGGACAGATGCCCGCATGGTGCCCAAGGAAGTCGGCGCCTTCCATCTGGATGACTACATTGCCTATGTGCAGGAATTCATCCGCTTGGTGGGCCCGGACTGCCATGTGATTTCGGTCTGCCAGCCGACCGTGCCGGTGCTAGCCGCCATCTCGCTGATGGCCTCCAGCGGTGAGCAAACACCGCGCAGCATGACCATGATGGGTGGCCCGATCGACGCACGCAAGAGCCCCACCGCCGTCAACAATCTGGCCATGAACAAGCCCTATAGCTGGTTCGAAAACAATGTGATTTACCGCGTACCGACCAACTTCCCGGGTTCGGGTCGGGCGGTTTACCCAGGCTTCTTGCAGCACACCGGTTTCGTCGCGATGAACCCGAATGTGCATATGAGCTCGCATTACGACTACTTCCTCGACCTGATGCGCGGCGACGACGAAAGCGCCGATTCGCACCGCCAGTTCTATGACGAGTACAACGCCGTGCTCGACATGCCGGCCGAGTACTACCTCGACACCATCAAGACCGTGTTCCAGGACTTTGCCCTGGTCAACGGCACCTGGATGGTCAAGGGTCAGTTGGTGCGCCCGCAGGACATCACCACCACCGCCTTGCTGACAGTGGAAGGCGAGCGCGATGACATCTCCGGTGCCGGCCAGACCCGCGCCGCGCATGAGCTGTGCTCTGGAGTTTCAAGCGTTCACCAATACCATTACGACGCCGTGGGCGCTGGCCATTACGGTATCTTTTCGGGCCGACGCTGGCGCGAGAATGTCTACCCCGAGGTGCAAGCCTTCATCAGCAAGTATGACCGTCCGGACGCCGTGCTTGCTGGCCAAAGGCCTGCAGCTAGCCCGGTCCAGACGCCTGCGGCCAGCCCTGCCCCAACCTCCGAGCCGGCCCGTAAGACCAAAAGCAAATCAAGCACTTGACGAGACTAGCTTCAACTGCAGTCGAGCTGCAGCGTTTGGTCGGGGAGATTGACGCGGCATTGCCGCAGACCCAATGCACACGCTGCGGCTTCCCGGACTGCCATGCTTATGCGGTAGCGGTGGCGAACGGTGAGGCGGGCATCAACCAATGCCCGCCCGGTGGCGCCGAGGGCATCGAGCGCTTGGCCGCGATTACCGGGCGCGCTGCCCTGCCTTTGAGCGCGGCGCATGGCCAAGAAGGCCCGTTGAAACTGGCTGTTATTGATGAGGCTTGGTGCATAGGCTGCACCATGTGCATCAAGGCCTGCCCGGTGGACTGCATCGTCGGCGCGCCCAAACAAATGCATGTGGTCGTCAACGATCAATGCACAGGCTGCGAGTTATGCGTGTCGGCCTGCCCGGTCGACTGCATCTCGTTGCTGAGTCTCAAACCCGAGCTCAGCGGCTGGGCCGCCTGGGGCGAGAGTCAAGCAGATGCCGCCCGCGAGCGTTATCGCTTTCATCAACTCAAATTGGCCCGTGGCGAGCAAGAAAACAGCGCTCGCCTGGTCGCCAAGGCCGAGGCCAAGCTGGTCGATCTGGCGGCGGCTTCCAAACTCACCGAAGCCACGGCCCTGGACGCAAAACGTGCCGTCATCGAAGCGGCACTGGCGCGCGCTCGCGCCAAGCGGCTGGGCTAAGCGACAGCCCGTCCAGCATCAAGGCCGGTCGATAGGCTCGTCACATCACGAGCTCTGCCAATTCCAGCTCATCAGGGGTCTCATCGATCAGGCGGTCAAAGTCGGCCGCAGCAAACTGACCCTTGGGAATCAGCGGCTTGTCCAGCGGACGGTAAACCCGGCTGTGCAGACGGTTGAGTAACTCGGAATGCTCCATCGCCGACACCACCTCCTCCGGGTTGAGCAGCATGGCGAAAGGGCTGTACAAGGCGCTTGCAAATTGGGTGCTCAACATGGTGATGCTCCGTTAGGTTCGACTTACGTTTCAAGATGTAAGTAACTTTAGGGAGCGGGAGCAGTTAGGCATAGTCGGGGCCGCGCCAATATGCGTGTCAGGCAAACTCCTAGGAGGCTGTCGGGCCAAGGCCGGTGCGGCCCCGGCACGGCACTCGCAATCAGCTGCCCGACTTGGCCATCAGCTTGAGCAGCTTGGCCTTCAATTCATCCCTGCCGGCAGTGCCGGCAAAGTCAGCCGCTGTGAGGCCTTGATCATTGCGAATATGGACATCGGCACCGGCCTTCAGCAGTGCTGCCGGCAGATCTATCGCGCCATAGCGCACCGCCATCATCAGAGGCGTGCTGCCATTGGGCGAACGGGCATTGATGTCCGCGCCCTGACTCAGCAGCCAGACGGCCACACCGTTGTCCGGCCCGCTGCAGGCGTAATGCAGCGGTGTCCAACCGGCGGTATTGACGGGCGCGCCTTTTTTGACGATCTTCTGCACCCAGTCCAGCTTACCCTTGATGGCCGCCAGCATCAGCGCAGATTCGCCGTTCGCATTGACGGCCAGAATGTCCAGCTGCGGGTGGGCCAGCAAACTGTCCAAGGCCTTGTCCGAATCCTCACGCAGCGCAATGTTCATTGCATAACGGCCACGTGCATCGGGCTTATTGGGGTCCGTGCCGCGCTGCAAAATCTTTGACACGGTGTAGCCATCATTCAATTCGGCCGCCAAAACCAAATCATCAATCGGTGCCGCCAAGCTAGCGCCGGTGATGGCCATACCGAGCGCCAACAACACCCCTATGCTGCGAGTCTTCATCGATTGCCCCTTTTTTTTCTTCAATTCAAGCCAAACAAGCGCCGGCAGTTGGCCGAGGTTTGCGCCGCCAACTCTGCAATCGACACACCTTTCACCGCCGCCAGCGCCGCACCGACATGCGGCACATAAGCCGGGCTGTTGGTGCGTCCCCGAAAAGGCACGGGCGCAAGGTAGGGGCTGTCGGTTTCGATCAGCAATCGCTCCAGCGGCAGCGCCGCAGCCACATCACGCAAGTCTTGTGCGCTCTTGAAGCTCAGGATGCCGGAGAAGGACACGTAATAGCCCCGCTCGACGGCCGCCAGGGCCACGTCGACGCTTTCGGCAAAGCAATGGAACACCCCGCCCGCCTGCTCACCGCCCTCCTCGTCCAGCAAGCGCAAGGTGTCTGCGGCGCTGCTGCGGGTGTGGATGACCAGGGGTTTGGCGGCCTGCTTCGCAGCGCGGATATGGGTGCGAAAGCGCTCGCGCTGCCACGCCATATCGACCTCGATGCTGCGGCCGTTGAGGCGGTAATAGTCGAGGCCAGTTTCGCCTATCGCCACCACCTTGGGATCGGCCGCACCCGCCACCAACTCCTCGACGCTGGGCTCATGCACATCCTCATTGTCCGGGTGCACACCCACGGTGGCCCAGAGCTGAGGGTACTGATGCGCCAAACTGCGCACGAGCGGGAATTCTTCCATCGTGGTGCAGATGCAGACCGCCTGCTCGACTTGTGCGACGGCCATTTCGGTCAGAATTTCCGGCAAGCGTGCGTGCAGTTCGGGAAAGCTCAGATGGCAGTGGGAATCAATGAACATAGAGGCCAAAAGATGGGGGAACATTGCCAAGCGTGCCAGGACGCAAGGCTAAAAGAGGCAGGACTCAAATTGTCTGAGTCGGTTTGGACGAAGAAATTTGCGTGCCCAAAATCTCCTCGATCTTGAGCTTGACCAAACGGCTCTTTTCATCGGAAGGAAAGCGCACGCCGATACCCTGCGTGCGTCCGCCGGAAGCATTGGCCGGCGTCAGCCAGGCGATCTTGCCCGCCACTGGATAACGCTGATTGTCATCGGGCAAGGCCAGCAGCAGGTAGACGTCTTCACCCAGGCGATAGTCGCGCGTGGTCGGCACAAACAAGCCGCCGTCGATAAAAACCGGCATATAGGCCGCGTAAAGCGCGCCCTTTTCCTTGAAGGCCAACTGAATCACGCTGGGCCGCGCACCCACAGCGGCCACAGCGCCTACAGCGGCCGCTTGACCGGCGGGAGGCGAGCCCGTAGCTGGTTTTGAAGGCGAATCACTCATGAGGCCGAGTGTAGCGAAAGCCTTGCCTTGCCATCGATCGAAAAACGCGGCTCATCAGCGGCGCGGCGACGCGTCCATCAGCGCTTGTCGACCTTGAGCAAACAGTGACTCCATCAACAAGCCGGCATTCAAAGGGTGCTCGGCATGACGGGCTGCGCGGCGCAGTGCCGCGTCCCAGCCGAGCAGCGGTCCAGTGAGCTTGGGCGCGGGCAAAAACTCGGCCGCAAAATAGCTCGGCGGTGCACCGTGGCAGCGCCGCAGCAGATCATGGCTGAGGCGCTGCAAGGCGTCGATCGCACGCGGGACGGGCCAGTCGGCCAAGGCGGCAGCTTCGCCTCGCGCCAGGCGTTGGGGCAACTGCTGCCAAACACTCGCCCGCAGGCCGGCCTCGAACCAGTCCTTGGCTTCTTGCGGGCGGCCGCCAGCGGCCATCAGCAAGACGTCTGCGCACTCTACCCCTTGCTCGCTCAGCCATTGCAGCGCAGGTTTTTGCGCCGGCAGGCCCAGCGGCAAGGGTTGGCAGCGGCTGCGAATGGTCGGCAACAAGCCCTCGGGCGAGTTGCTGGCCAAGACAAAGCGCAGCATGCCGCCGGGTTCTTCCAGAGTCTTGAGCAAGGCATTGGCCGCCACATTGTTCAAGGCCTCGGCAGGGTAAACCACCACCACCTTGGCGCGGCCGCGTGCTGAGGTCACCTGCGTGAAGCCCAGCATCGCCCGCACGGCATCGATCTTGATCTCGCGGCTGGGCTTGGTTTTGGAAGCCTTGGGCTCACCGTCCCTGCCGGTTTCGCTGTCCTGCGCCCAGCCCAACGTCTCACGCAGGGCATCGGGCAGCAGCAACTGGAAGTCCGGATGGGTATGGGACTGAAATAACAAACAACTTGCACAGTGTCCGCAGGCCGGGCCGTGGCTGGTCTGTTCGCCCGCCCCATGCGCTTCACACAACCAGGCCTGCGCCAAGAGCAAAGCCAAATCAAATTGACCCACGCCCGCCGGCCCTTGCACCAGCAAGGCGTGCGAGCGCACCGTCGCCAGCGCTTGGCTCAAGGGCTGCTCCAACCAGGGCAGCACTTGCTGCAGAGTGCCGGCTACCACCCGCGCGACTCCATCACAGCGCTGATCTGCGCCGCCACCTCGGCTACCGAAACGCTCGCATCGATGCGCGCGAAACGCTGCGGCGCGCCAGCGGCTCGCGCGGCATAACCCGCCCGCACGCGCTCAAAAAAATCCAAATCCTGCTGCTCAAAGCGGTCGGCCTCGCGCGCCGCCGCACGGCGCGCCGCCGCCATCTCGGCCGGCAGGTCGAACCACAGAGTCAGGTCGGGCTGGCGACCGTTTTGCACCCATTGCTCCAGCGTCGTCAACACGGCCAGATCCATGCCCCGGCCGGCGCCCTGGTAGGCGAAGCTGGCGTCGGTATAACGGTCACAGACCACAGTCTGTCCGGCCGCCAAGGCCGGCTCGATCACCCGCTGCAAATGGTCGCGCCGGCCCGCGAAGACCAGCAGCGCTTCGGTCAAGCTGTCCATGCCGCTGTGCAGGAACAGGCCACGCAGGGTCTCGGCCAGCTCGGTGCCGCCAGGCTCGCGCGTGTTGACGACCACGGCGCCGCGCGCACTCAAGCGCTCGGTCAGGGCCGCAATATGGGTCGACTTGCCGGCCCCGTCTATGCCTTCAAAGGTGATGAATCTGGCTGTCACTTGCTTCAATCTAGATTACTTGCCGCGCTGGAATTTATTGACCGCGCGATTATGCGCGGCCAGATCGTCACTGAACTCGCTGGAGCCGTCGCCGCGAGCCACAAAATACAGCGCCCGGCTGCGCGCCGGGTGCAGCGCGGCCAGCAGCGAGGCATTGCCCGGCATCGCAATCGGCGTTGGCGGCAAGCCGCCTCGCGTGTAGGTGTTGAAGGGCGTGTCGGTCTGCAAATCACGCTTGCGCAGATTGCCGTCAAAGGCCGCGCCCAGGCCATAGATCACCGTCGGATCGGTCTGCAAAGGCATGCCCAGGCGCAGACGATTGATGAAGACGGCCGCCACCATGCCACGGTCGGCGGCGGCACCAGTTTCTTTTTCCACGATGGAAGCGAGGATCAAGGCCTGGTCTTGGTTCTTCAAGGGTAGGCCCTCGCTGCGACCCGCCCAAGCGGCGTCCAGACGCTTTTGCATCGCTTTGTGCGCGCGCTTCAAGACGGTCAGATCGCTAACGCCCCGGCTATAGGCATAGGTATCCGGAAAAAAGCGTCCTTCCGCCGCCTGCTCGGGCGCGCCCAGCAGCGCCATCAATTGCGCCTCGCTCAGTCCTGCCGTGCTTTGCTTGAGCGCAGGAGCCTTGGCCAGCGCGGCGCGCACCTGGGCAAAGGTCCAGCCCTCGATCAGGCGCAGCTGCTCCAGCACCTCGTCACCGCGCACCATCTTGGCGAGCAAATCTCGCGGTGTCACCCCTTGATGAATTTCGTAGCTGCCGGCACGTATCAAGCGCGCTTGGCCCGACCAGCGAAACCATTCATACAGCAAGCGCCCATCGGCCTGCACACCGGCATTGACCCAGGCCTGTGCCACCTCCCGGGGCGAGGCGCCGGCCTCGATCGAGAGCTCGACCGAGGGCGCGGCCAAACTCAGCGGCGCTTGCAACCACCACCAAATCGCTCCGCCCATGATTGCTGCAAGCAAAAACAGGGTCGCCAGCAATTTACTTAAAAATTTCATTCCCAATACCCTTTTGCCCACGCCCTGATTCGGGGGCTGATGATAATCGCGCCATGACTATATTCAGCACCAACATCGGCGGGGCCGCTCGCTTGACGCAATGGGGCGTGATCCGCGCCCAAGGCGAGGAAGCGGCCAAGTTTTTGCACAGCCAACTGACGCAGGACTTTGCCCTCTTGGGCGTCAATGAAGCGCGCTTGGCTGGCTTTTGCTCCGCAAAGGGGCGTTTGCTCGCAACATTGATAGGCTGGAAAACGAGCGAGAGCGAAGTGCTGCTGGCTCTGCCGGCGGAACTGCTGCCAGCGGTCCTCAAGCGCTTGTCGATGTTTGTGATGCGTGCGAAATGCAAGCTCAGCGACGCCAGCGCCGAGATTGGACTCTGGGGCTTGAGCGGCGCCGAGGCGCAGGCTTGGCTGGCCGAGGCGGCGCCGTCGCAACGTTGGGCCTGTGCCGACATTGCTGGGGCCCGGGTGATTCGATTGCCTGGCCTTGAAAGCCAAGCTCGCTTCTTGCTGGCGCAAGACGCCCAGGCAGCCGCGCCGGCCCTGCCCGTCATCAGCGAGGCCGACTGGCAGTGGTTGGAGCTGCTCAGTGGCCAGCCTTGGGTGCTGAGTGCCACCAGCGAACAATTCGTGCCGCAGATGTTGAACCTGGAGTTGCTGGGCGGCGTCAACTTCCAAAAAGGCTGCTACCCCGGCCAAGAGGTCGTGGCGCGGATGCAGTACCGCGGCACGCTGAAACGTCGCACCTTCCTGTTCGAGACCGAGGCGGGTTTGGGTATGGAAGTCTTGCCCGGCCAAGAGATTTTCCATAGCGAAGACCCCGGTCAACCGGCCGGGCTGGTGGCCAATGTGGCCATCAAGGATGGCCGGGCCTTGCTGCTGGCCGAGACCAAGATCGCCGCGCTCGCCAGCGGCAGCTTGCATCTGGGCTTGATAGACGGCCACCTGCTGCGTCCGGTCGCCCTGCCCTATGAGCTGACAGAGCCGCAATGAGCGTTGAGATTTACGTCTACTACAAGGTGCTGGACGCAAATCTTGATGCGGCCCTGCGGGCCTTTGAGCAAGCCTTGCTTGGCCTGAGCGGGCCATGCCCAAGGCTGCTGCGTCGTGAAGGCAGCACGACAGGTGAGCAAACCTGGATGGAAATTCATGCTGGCGCCAACGCTCAAGCTGACGAGCAACGGCTGGCTGTCGCCATGAGCCCTTACCTCAGCGGCATCCGCCATAGCGAGCGTTTCAGCCCCTTGCGCTGAGAGTCAAATGCCCGCCAGGAGCGGGCTCGCTCAACCGTCAAGCCTCAAATGCCTGACGCAGCGCAAGGCCGCAGGCCTCTAGCGCGGTCAAGGCTTCGGGGATGGCCCGGCCCATCTTGATGAAGTCATGCGTCACGCCCCGGAACAGCTCCAACTGAACCTGCCCCCCATTGGCTCTCAGGAGATCGGCATAGGCAATGCCTTCATCAACCAAGGGGTCGCATTCGGCCAGCAACACGCAAGCTGGAGCCAAGTCGCTATGGTCTTCGGCTTCAAGCGGCGCAAAACGCCAGTCACGCTTGTGATGGTGGGAAATGTAATGGTTGAAAAACCAATCAATGGACGCCGCGTCGAGCAAGAAGCCATTGGCAAACAGCTTGTGCGAGGCGGTGTCGGCATGCGCCGTGGTGCCGGGCGTGATCAGCAGCTGCAGGGCGAGCTTGAGACCGATATCGCGCGCGTGCAGCGCGCAGACCGCAGCCAGCGTGCCGCCCGCACTGTCGCCGCCAACAGCAAGGCGTGAGCCGTCCAGCCCCAAGCTCGGAGCCGCTTTGGCCAACCAAGTCATGACCGCCCAGCAATCATCGACGGCCGCCGGGAAGCGGTTCTCGGGCGCCAGCCGGTAATTGAGCGACAAGACCGCCGCTCCGCTGCGCAGAGCCAATTGCCGGCATAGGCTGTCATGGGTATCCAGGCTGCCAATCGTGAAGCCGCCGCCATGCAAATAAAGCAAGACGGGCAAACATGCGTCGCTGGGGGCATAGAGCCGAGCGGCCAGCGGCCCCTCGGCCCCGGGCACTTGAAAGTTCTCGACCCGAGCCAGCGGCGCACGGGGCAAATCCAGAATCTCGGCACCCATCAGATAGCCAATTCGCGCCTGCTTCGGGCTAAGGCTATGAAAGGCCGGCCGATTCGCGCGGTAGATGCGGTTCAAAACGCCGGCCATCTTCGGTGTCAACAAGGTGCTACTCAAACAGTACTCCAGGGCTTAGGCTAGGGGCCAATCCGCGATTTTCCCATCAGCCCAGGACTCCACATGGCCTTGATTCAATATCTGACCCAGATTCACATCGATTTCGGTGCGGTCGCCATGCTGCCGCAGCTCTGCGAACAGGCCGGCATCCATCGCCCCTTGGTCATCACCGACATGGGCGTACGCTCGGCAGGCGTGCTGGCACAGGCGCTGGCACCTTGGGGCGCCTATCCACCGCCGGTGTTTGACCAAACCCCCGCCAATCCGACCGAGGCCGCCGTGCGCTGGGCCGTGCAGCTATGCCATCACGGCTTTTGTGACGGCCTGATTGCGATTGGCGGCGGCTCCAGCATGGACTTGGCCAAAGGCGTGGCGATCGCCGCCACACACCAAGGCGCCTTGAAAAACTACGCCACCATTGAGGGCGGCAGCCTGCAAATCACAGCCGCAGTCTTGCCAGTGATCGCAGTTCCCACCACCGCCGGCACCGGCAGCGAGGTTGCGCGCGGGGCGATTTTGATTGTGGACGATGGCCGCAAACTTGGCTTTCACAACTGGGTCTTGATGCCCAAGGTCGCCCTGTGCGACCCTGAGTTGACGCTGAGCCTGCCGCCGCGCCTGACGGCCGCCACTGGCATGGACGCGATCGCGCATTGCATGGAGACCTTTATGTCGGACGCCATCAACCCGCCGGCCGACGGTATCGCGCTGGATGGCCTGCGGCGCGGCTGGGCCCATATCGAACGGGCCACGCTGGACGGGCAAGACCGGGAGGCGCGTTGGCAAATGATGAGTTGCAGCATGCAGGGCGCGCTGGCCTTTCAAAAAGGCCTGGGCTGCGTGCATTCGCTCAGCCACGCGCTGGGCGCGGCCGACCCGCGCCTGCATCACGGCACGCTCAATGCGGTGTTTCTGCCGGCGGTGATTCGCTTCAATGCCGCGGCACCCGGCATGCAGCGCGAACAGCGGCTGCAACGGATGGCGCAAGCCATGGGCTTGTCGGGCGATGCTGTCGCTGGTGACGGCGTGGCCCTGGCGCAAGCCGTCAGTACGATGAACGCCAGGCTGGGCTTGCCGGCAGGCTTGGCCGCGTTGGGCGTTGACCCGCAATTGTTCGACGCGGTGATCAAAGCCGCCCTGCTCGATCATTGTCACAAAACCAACCCGCGCGAGGCCAGTGCAGCTGACTATCTGGAGATGCTGCACGCATCTCTTTGACGCGCAGCGCCGCAAGGTCGAAGCGATTTTTGGGCTTGAAGAATTGAAAAAGGCCCGGCGACTGCCGGGCCTTTTGCTACTCAAGTGAGTTCGCTTGCGTTGATCAGCTGATCAGTTGATCAACCATGCTTGGCGTCGAAGAACTGCTCATCTTCGGTCGAACCCTTCAAGGCAGCGGTGGAGGCCTCGCGTTCGATTGTCGTGGTGACGGCGTCGAAGTAGCCGGTGCCGACTTCGCGCTGATGCTTGACGGCGGTGAAGCCGCGCTCAGCCGCCGCGAACTCCTTCTCCTGCAACTCGACGAAGGCGCTCATATTGTTGCGAGCGTAGCCGTAGGCCAACTCAAACATCGAGTGGTTCAGGCTGTGGAAGCCGGCCAGCGTGATGAACTGGAACTTGTAGCCCATCGCACCCAACTCGCGCTGAAACTTGGCGATCGTTGCGTCGTCGAGGTTCTTCTTCCAGTTGAAGGAAGGCGAGCAGTTGTAGGCCAGCAGCTTGCCGGGGAACTTGGCATGGATGGCGTCGGCAAACTGCTTGGCGAATGCCAGGTCGGGCTTGCCGGTCTCGCACCAGATCATGTCGGCGTAAGGGGCATAAGCCAAGCCACGGCTGATCGCCTGCTCGATGCCGTTGTTGGTGCGATAGAAGCCTTCGACCGTGCGCTCACCGGTGCAGAACGGCTTGTCGTTGTCGTCGATATCGCTGGTGACCAGGTCGCCGGCTTCGGCGTCGGTGCGGGCCAGCAACACGGTAGGCGTGCCCATCACGTCGGCGGCCAGGCGGGCTGCGACCAGCTTGGAGACGGCTTCACGTGTCGGCACCAAGACCTTGCCGCCCATGTGGCCGCATTTCTTGGCCGCGGCCAATTGGTCTTCAAAGTGAACACCGGCGGCACCGGCTTCGATCATCGCCTTCATCAGCTCGAACGCGTTCAGCACGCCACCAAAACCGGCTTCGGCATCGGCCACGATAGGGGCGAAGTAGTCGATGTCGTTCTTGCCTTCAGACCACTGGATCTGGTCAGCGCGAGCAAACGTGGCGTTGATCTTCTTGACGACCTTGGGCACCGAGTCGACCGAGTACAGCGACTGATCGGGGTACATCTCGCCATTGCTGTTGGCGTCACCGGCGACCTGCCAGCCAGACAGATAGATCGCCTTCAGGCCGGCCTTGACCTGCTGCATCGCTTGGTTGCCGGTCAGGGCGCCGAGCGAGTTGACGAAGGGCTCGGTGTTGATCAGACCCCAGAGCTTGTTGGCGCCACGCTTGGCCAAGGTGTGCTCGACTTGCAGCGAGCCCCGCAGACGCACGACGTCGGCGGCGCTATAGCCACGGGTGATGCCCTTCCAACGTGGGTTTTCGGCCCAGTCTTTTTCGAGGGCGGCAATTTGCTGGTCACGGGTCAAAGTCGTCATGAGTAACTCCTGCTTGGCTAAGGGAAGAAAAAACCGTCTTGCTGGATCTAAATTTAGTCCTCTTCGGCCCGCAGTGGAAGACTTATGTCTTATATAAGACCAAATACTTAAACCTTATAAAACAACAACTTACGAACAACATTTCTGATTATGAAAAGACTTTCCCCATGATGAGAAAAAATGCGGCAGTGCAACATCACAGCAATTCACGATGCGCAAGCGGGATTTCACATCGTGGGAAATAGGCCTGCGCCAAGAACCCGCTCAAGCAGTTGGGGTCGGAGCAGCCTCTGGGCACAGAGTCAGGTCCAACCCACAAATCCCTATAAACCGCCCACGAAATAGCGCTTCAACCCCGCCAGCACCATCTCAACCGCAATCGCGGTCAGCACCAGGCCCATCAGCTTTTCAATCGCCGAGATGACCGAATCGCCGAGCAGGCGGCGGATACGGTCGGCCATCAGCAGGGTCAGACCCGACACCCACATCGCCGCCAGCAAGGCTCCGATCCAGTCCCAGATACGGTCGGGTTGACGGGAAGAAAGCAGCAGCACCGTCGCCATCGCAGACGGCCCAGCCAGCAGCGGCACGGCCAGCGGAAAGATAAAAGGCTCTTTGCCCGGCTCCAGGCCATAGGCCGATTCGCCGGCGGCGCCAAAAATCATCTTGATCGCAATGATCAACAAAATCACCCCGCCTGCCACTTCCAGCGATCGCTCGGACAGGTGCATCACCCGCAAGAACACATCGCCAAAGAACATAAAGGCAAGCAGCGCGATGGAGGCAATACCGACCTCACGGCCGGCCACCCGCGCGCGCCGCTCCTTGGGCACGGACTTCATGATGGAGACAAAAATGGGTAGGCTGCCGAGCGGGTCCAAAACCAGCAAAAGCAGAATGAAGGCGGAGAGAAAGCTATGGTCCATGGCACGATTGTCGCCGCCACCGAGCCGCTCGGGCAGCTATCCTTCGGCCGAAATCCTTCCGTTGAAGAAAAACAATGATGACCGCCATGACCACAGAAAAGCTAGACGCCATCGACCGCAAGATTATTGAAGTGCTGCAGCGCGATGGACGGGCCTCCAATGTGGAATTGGCGGCTCAAATTCATTTGTCGGCGCCGCAATGCTTTCGGCGGGTCAAGTCACTGGAGGAGCGCGGCGTGCTGCGCGGCTACCGCGCCTTGGTCGCCCCGCAGACGCTGGGTCTGGGCGTCACGGCTTATGTGAGCCTGAACATCGCCGGCGAGGCCTTTGACCGCGTCCGCGAGGTCGAAACCTTGATCCGGGACTTCCCGGAGATCCTCGAATGCCATACGGTCTCGGGCGACTGCGACTATCTGCTCAAGGTGGTAGCGCAAGACCTGAAGTCACTGTCGCAGTTCTTGACCGACAGGCTGATGCAAATCAAGGGCGTCGATGATGTGCGCTCGATGATTTGCCTCGAGGAAATCAAGCCGCCCTCGCCGCTGCCGGTACGGGACTGAATTCGAGTTCAACCCCGCGGGTGATGTTGGGCGTGAATAGCTTTGAGCCGTTCACGCGCCACATGGGTGTAGATCTGTGTGGTTGACAAATCGGCATGACCCAAGAGCAATTGCACCGCGCGCAAATCGGCACCGTGGTTGAGCAAATGGGTGGCGAATGCATGCCGCAAGGTGTGGGGCGACAGGGGGCTGGTGATGCCGGCCGCTATGGCGTATTTCTTCACCAGGGTCCAGAACATCTGCCGGGTCATGCCGGTGCCGCGCACGGTCACGAAGAGTTCATCGCAGCGCAGCCCTTTGAGCAAATTGGACCTGGCTTCTTGCAAATAGCGCATCAGCCAGCCATGCGCCTCCTCGCCGAAAGGCACCAAGCGCTCTTTCGAGCCCTTGCCTGTGATGCGCAGTGCCGCCTCCTTGAAGCCGACATGCACGCTCTTGAGCGTCACCAGCTCGGTCACGCGCAGGCCGCTGGCATACATCAGCTCCAGCATCGCGCGATCACGCAAACCCAGCGCGGTCGTGGTGTCGGGCGCGGCCAGTAGCAACTCGACTTGCTGTTGGCTCAAAAGCTTAGGAACACGCAGCGCTTGGCGCGCGTTTTGCAAGCGCAACGTCGGGTCGGCCTGAATTCGCTGTTCGCGCAAGGCCCAGCGGAAATAGCGCTTGAACACACTCAGGCGCCGGTTTGAACTGGTGGCCCGGCTGCCCGCGTGACGAGCGCTGGCATAGGCCAGCAGGTCCGGCTCCCGGCATTGATCCAAGGCTTTTGCGTCCGGCTGCGCCAACAGCCAGTCGGCCAACAGGCTCAGGTCGCGCCGGTAAGCCTCCAAGGTATTGGCGGCCAAACCGTCCTCAAGCCACAAGGCCTCAACAAAGCCATTGATCGCTTGTTGGCTGGCGGCAGCCTTGGAAGCTGGCGTCGTCACTCCAGCTTGAGCTTTTGCTGGGCCACCACGGACTTGTAGACCTCAAACTCGGCCTTGATCTGAGCGGCAAATTGCTCGGGGGTGTTGGCCAAAATGATGGAGCCGGTGTCCTCGATACGCTTTTTCACGTCGGGCAACTCCACGGTCTTCTTGACCGCAGCATGGACCTTGTCGACCACCTCTTTGGACAGGCCCTTGGGGCCGTAGATCCCGTAATAAGCCATTCGGTTGACCGGCTCCAGGCCCACTTCCTTGAAGGTCGGCACATTGGGCAGCTGGCTCAGGCGCTGCGGCGCGGCGACGACGATGGGGATCAAGCGGCCGTCTTTGATGAAGGGCAAGGCCGAGGGCAGATTGTCAAAAATCATCGGAACTTGGCCGGCCACCGTGTCGTTGAGCGCCGGGCCGGCGCCCCGGTAGGGAATATGGATGACATATACACCGGCCAAACTCTTGTAAAGCTCCATCTGCAAATGCCCGATACCGCCGGTGCCGCTGCTGGAGAAGCTGTACTTACCGGGGTTGGCCTTCAGCTCGGCCAAAAAGCCTTTGTAATCCCGTGCCGGAAACGAGGGATGCACGGCGATCACATTGGGCGTGGCCGCCACATTGATGATGGGCGTGAAATCGGTGATGGGGTTGTAGGCGATCTTTGGATTGATGGCCGGGTTGGCGGCCGTCGTCGACACCGTGGCCATGCCCAAGGAGTAGCCATCTGGCGCCGCCTTGACAGTCTCACCGGCACCGATCGTGCCGCCACCACCGGCCTTGTTTTCCACCATCACGGTCTGGCCCAAGGCCAGATGAAGTTTCTCTGCCACCACGCGAGCCACGATGTCGGTCGTTCCTCCTGGCGCAAAAGGAACGACCAAGCGCACCGGCTTGTTCGGATAGGTCTGCGCCAAGGCTGGCTGCAGGCCGGCCAGGCTCAAAACCAAAAGACTTGTACCCGACACCCAATTGCGACGATTCATGCTTGACTCCGGTTGAGGCTTTCGCTGCGCTAAGTTTGCGGCACCAAGCATGCCACAAGCTGCGTCACCTGTTTGCCGCCAAGGCCCAGTCAATATGTTCACTCACCAGCTCGCCGGCGCCGGCGCGAGCTTGTAGCAAGGCCGCGCGCATCTCGCCATGCTCCTGGGCACGCAAAGCATTGCCCATCGCCACGGCCAAGTTGCGCTGCCAGCGTTCATACCCAATGCGGCGGATGGCCGAGCCCTCAGTGCGGCTCAAAAACTCTGCCTCGCTCCAGACCCAGAGCTGCAGCAGCCCGGGTGCTGCCAAGGCCTCGCGCGCATCAAAATCGGCCAGCGAAGTTTTTTGGGCGAACTTGTTCCAAGGGCAGATCAATTGACAGTCATCGCAGCCATAGATGCGGTTGCCGATCAAGGGCCTCAGTTCGAGCGGAATCGGCCCGGCATGCTCGATGGTCAGATATGAAATGCAGCGCCGCGCATCGACCCGGTAAGGTGCCACGATGGCCTGGGTCGGGCACACATCGACGCAGGCCGTGCATTGCCCACAGTGGGCCGTAACGGCCTCGCTCAGCGGCAGCGGCAGGTCGACATAAATCTCGCCCAGAAAAAACATAGAGCCAGCCTCACGGTGCAGGGTCAGCGTGTGTTTGCCGCGCCAACCCAGGCCGGATCGCGAGGCCAGCTCGACCTCCAGCACCGGCGCAGAATCGGTGAACGCGCGATGGCCAAAAGGGCCGATCAGACCGGCCAGCTGGGTCGCCAACTGTTGCAAGCGGTTGCGCAAGACCTTGTGATAGTCGCGCCCTCGGGCATAGATCGACAACTGCGCGCGCTGCGGGTCGGCCAGCCCCGCCCACTCGATGGCCTGCCATTCGGCTGATGTGTCGCGCGGCAAATAGTCCATCCTTGCCGTCAGCACCCGCACCGTGCCCGGCACCAGCTCGGCTGGCCTGGCGCGCTTGAGCCCATGCGCCTGCATATAGTGCATCTGGCCGTGAAAGCCGGCCTCCAGCCAAGCCAGCAAACCGGGCTCGGCCGAGCTCAAATCAATATCGGCCACGCCGATCTGGGAGAATCCCAACTCAAGCGCCCAGCCGCGCAGCTGCTCCAGCAGTTCGGCCAAGGTCTTTGCATCGATCTCGTCATTCATCTTCTGTGGAGCTTGCGTCATTTGCGCATTCTAGAAACTCAGTCATTGCTTTGGCCCAATGAGGCCGCCTGCGAGGCTTTTGCGCAGTCTTTTGCAAACGCCCTATGCGCCGGCACCGAGTCGATCAACGCCAGCATCGAGCTGCACGGCCAGCTCGGCGCTGGCAAGACCAGCCTGGTGCGGCATCTGCTGCGCGCCTTAGGTGTGGAGGGCCGCATCAAAAGCCCCAGCTACGCGGTGATGGAAAGTTATGACGTGAGCAGCACGGCGCCACGGGTCGGCGAAGTTAGCCACTTTGATTTCTATCGTTTCAACGACCCGCGCGAATGGGAAGACGCCGGCTTTCGCGACATCTTTGCCGCGCCTGGACTGAAGCTCAGTGAATGGCCCGAAAAGGCCAGTGGTGTGTTGCCCCCGGCCGATTTGCAGATCTGGCTCGATGTCGGGGCCAACGACAGCCGCAGCGTGCGCCTCATCGCCGGCAGCGCTTGGGGGCAGCAGATGCTGCAAGCTTTAAGGACAAGCCCATGAGCGCGCGGCGCACCGCCCTGCGGGCCATGGGCGCGCTGGCTTTGGCCCTGCGCTTGCCTGCGACAGCGATGGCAGCTGGCAGCTTCAGCAGCATCATCGCCGTGCGTGTCTGGCCCGCCAGCGACTACAGCCGGGTCACGCTGGAGTCCGACAAGCCGCTACAGGCCAAACATTTTCTGGTCGAGAACCCCGACCGCCTGGTGATAGATATCGAAGGCCTGGAGCTGAACGCCGGCCTGCGCGAGCTGCTGGGCAAGGTGCGCGCCGACGACCCGTTTATCGGCGGCGTCAGAGTCGGCCAGAACACCCCAAGGGTCGTGCGACTGGTGCTTGATTTGAAACAGCCGGTCGCGCCGCAAATTTTCACCCTGGCGCCGGTCGCCTCCTACCAGCACCGGCTGGTGTTCGACCTCTACCCCCAACAAGCCGCCGACCCCTTGCTGGCCCTGATCCGCGAAAAGGAGCAGGCCGAGCAAGCTGCCGCGCAGTCGGTGCAAGACGCCTTGGGCGAGTTGATAGGCCGCATCGACAAACCCAACTCGACAAAGCTGCCGCCCGTGCCGCCGCCCTTGGTCGTGCAAACGCCGGTGCCGCTGCCGCCCTTCCCTGCGGCCTCGGCGGCGAGCGCCAAAACGGATGCGCTGCCCGGCTTTAGCCAGGCCAAACTGGACCGCCTGATCGTGATTGCACTGGACCCTGGCCATGGCGGCGAAGACCCCGGCGCCATCGGCCCCACAGGCTTACGCGAAAAAGATGTGGTGCTGGCAGTGGGCTTGAAGCTGCGCGACCGCCTCAACAGCAACCCGAATATTCGCGTCATGATGACCCGCGACGCCGACTTCTTTGTGCCCCTGCATGAGCGGGTCAACAAAGCGCGCCGTGTGCAGGCCGATCTGTTCGTGTCTCTGCATGCCGATGCGTTTTTCACCCCACAGGCGCGCGGCGCCTCGGTGTTCGTGCTGAGCGACGGCGCTGCCAGCAGCCAAGCCGCTAAATGGATAGCCAACAAAGAAAACGCAGCCGACTTGGTCGGCGGCGTGAATGTCGGCGCGGTCAAGGATGCCGGTGTGTTGAAGGCCATGTTGGACATGAGCACCACCGCACAGATCAAGGATAGCCTCAAGCTGGGCCACGAGGTGCTGGGCCAGATCGGCCGAGTCGGCAATCTGCATAAGCGCAAGGTCGAGCAGGCCGGATTTGCCGTGCTGAAGGCACCGGATGTGCCATCCATCCTGGTTGAAACGGCCTTTATCTCCAACCCTGAAGAAGAAGCCAAGCTGCGCGACCCGGCCTACCAGGGCGAATTGGTCGAGGCCCTGGCCACCGGTATTGCGCGTTACTTTGCCAAGAATCCGCCACTGGCACGGCATAGGGCGCTGACCTGAGCGGGGCAAAGTCGTTTGCCCGCTTCAAATGTGGCCAAGCTGCCTAAGTGGGCCGAGTGGGCCGAGTGGGCCAACTGGGCCATTCAGGCAATCAAGCGGCCTTGACCTTTTCTGCCTTGCGCGCCTTCCAGCCCCCGTAAATCGCGATCAGCCCCGGGATGATGATCATGGCCCAGATGATCTTGCTCAGATTCGTCTGCACCCAGGCCAGATTGCCGAACCAATAGCCTGCCAGCGTGATGCCGAGCACCCAGATCAGCGCGCCGATGACGTTATAGAGCGTAAATTTCGCCCGGTCCATCTCGGCCACACCCGCGACAAAAGGCGCGAAGGTGCGCACAAAGGGCATGAAGCGCGCAATGATGATGGTGACCGCGCCATTGCGCTCGTAAAACTCATGCGCGGCGTCGAATGCCCTGCGGTTGAAAAAGCGCGATTGCTCCCACTTGAACACCTTGGGGCCGATAAAGCGCCCGATCGAGTAATTGCATTGATCACCCAGAATCGCTGCCACCAACAATATCGCCAGCACCAGGGGCAAATTAACCAAGCCAGCACCGCAAAGTGCGCCGACCACGAAGAGCAAGGAGTCGCCCGGCAAAAACGGCATCACCACCAAGCCGGTTTCAACAAAAATAATCAAGAACAACAAACCATAGATCCATGCGCCATAGTGAGCTACAAAAGACGCCAGATGGCGATCAACGTGGACAATGAAGTCGATCAGGGTGCTAATAAGTTCCATGGCGCGGGATTATGCGGCAAGCTTGTGACAGCCAAGGAAGCGCCCGGGTCTATCGAAGAGCCGCACTCAGTCCTTCGGGCGGCGCAGTTTCAGCAGCAATTCGACCAGCCTATTGATATCAAAAGGCTTGCCCATATGCTCGTTCATGCCGGCGGCCAAGCAAGCCGCGCGGTCGCTGTCCAGGGCATTGGCCGTCAAGGCGATGATGGGCAAGGCCGTCAGGCCCAGATCGGCCCGAATGTGGTGGGTGGCCGTGAAGCCGTCCATCACCGGCATTTGCAGATCCATCAGCACCAGATCGAATGAATCGCGGCCTGCGGCCAATTTTTCCAGCGCTTCCTGCCCATCGTTGGCGACCTGCACGCGGGCACCCTCGTCTTCCAACAACTCCAGCGCGATCTGCTGATTGTTGAGGTTATCTTCCACCAGCAGCAAGCGCATGGCGGCCAAGCGCCGCCGCGGCGCAGCCGTGTCCACAGCCACGCTCGGCGCTATGGGGGCTGGCGCCGGCGTGGCGGCCGGCAGCGCCGCAACACTGCTCTTAAGCGCCGGCGCCGTCGGCTTCAATCCTTGCAACGCTGCCGACAGCGACTCCAGCGCGGCCGCACCTGCGGCGCTTTGGGTGGCGAACTCGGCCAACCAAGCTTCATCAGGCGCCAGGTTTTGTTTGAGCTGGGCCTCGCCGGCCGCAGCCAGCTTGGCCAGGGCGTCGCCGCCCAGCGTGGCCACCAAGCCCTTGAAGCTGTGCACGGCAATCGTGGCCGCCGCATAGTCTTCGGCCTGCAGCAGCGCGCGCAGCTGCTCGGGCAATTGCACGGCGCTGGCTGCCAGCGAAGCGGCCATGCGCTGAAACAGCCCGACCTTGCCCATCATTCGGTCCATCGCACTTTGCACATCAAAGCCCTGGGCGGCGGCCATCGCGCGCAAATCGGCCGGCACCGCCAAGGTCGGAAACACGCGTTCAGCCGGGGCTGCCGTCGGGGCAGATGGAACGGGCTGGCTTGGGGCTGGTGCCTGACTAGGCGCGAGCGACGCAGCAGCGGCTGCCTTGGCCTGGGCCGGCGGCGCAATCACGTGGCCCGCTTGCTTGGCCAGCCTGCCTGCGTCCAGTTGCAAGAGCATGGCAACAAGTTTGTCTACCTCAAAGGGCTTGGCAATGTGCTCGTTCATGCCGGCAGCCAGGCAGTCGCGCCGGTCGGAAGCCAGGGCATTGGCCGTCATCGCCACAATCGGCAAATCGGCGAGGCCCAAATCATTGCGAATGATCAGGCAGGCCGTCACACCGTCCATTACCGGCATCAGCATGTCCATCAGCACGACCCGGTAGGCCTGCGGGTCGGCGCGCAGCATATCGACCGCCTGCTGACCATCGCCAGCCACATCGACCCGTGCGCCAGCATCTTCAAGCAACTCCTTGGCCAGTTGCTGGTTGTTCAAATTGTCATCGACCACCAGCAGGCGCATGCCCCCCAAGGCTTGCGGATCGGTCGCAAGCCGCGCTTTGTCCAGCTGCGGCTCGGCACCTGCTGTGAGGTGCGCCAGCCTATGCTCATGCGCCAGTAAAGCGCGGCGCAAGGTGGCGGCGGTCAGCGGCTTGAGCAGCACCAAATCAATGCCGGCCTGCTCTTGCGCGCTGTGCTTGGACATCAATTCCTGATCCAGCGCCGTCACCAGGGCGGCAATCGGCAAGGCTTGCTGTTGATGTGAGCTGATCTCCCGCAAGCGCTGCAGCGCGCTCCAGCCTGCTTGCTCGCTGGCTGCCGCGCCGCTGCGCCAATCCAGCAAGACAGCGCGGCATTTGCGCCCCCCCGCTTGCAGTTCGCCCAAGACCGTCAGGCCCTGCTCCAAATTGGCCGCCACGATGTGCGCCCACTGCATTCCTGTCAACATACGGGCCAGCACAGCGCGAGCGCCGGCGTTCTCTTCGATGATCAAGATGGGCTGGCTTGATGGGGTTTGCGGGTCAAGCAGTGCCACCTCAGCCCCTGCCCCAGTCTTCACCAAATTTGACGCAGCGCCGGGCAAGGCAGCCGCAGGATTTGGCAGGGCGTCGGGCAAGGCCGCCGCAGGATTTGGCAGGGCGTCGGGCAAGGCCGCCGCCAAGGGCAGCGTCAAGCTGAATGAAAAGCAGCTGCCCTGCCCCAAGCTGCTTTGCAGCCTCAGCTCCCCGCCCATCAGCGCGACCAGGCGCTGGCTGATGGCCACCCCCAAGCCGGTGCCACCAAAGCGGCGTGAGGTCGAGGCCTCGGCCTGCGAGAAGCCGCTGAAGATACGCGCATGGTTCTCCGGCGCGATGCCAATGCCGGAGTCCCTGACCGCAATATCCAGCGTCACCGAATTGGCGTCTCTTGAGAGCAGCGTCGCCGCCAGCACGACCTCTCCGGCCGCCGTGAACTTGATGGCATTGCCGCACAGATTGATCAGCACCTGCTGCAAGCGCATCGCGTCGCCGAGCAATTGATCCGGCAGCTCGCTGTCGATATCGAACAGCAGCTCAACCGGCTTATCGCCCAAATTGGCAGACAAAATGACCGCCAAGTCGGCCAAGAGCTGCTCCATGCTGAAAGCCTGCACGTCCAGACTCATCTTTCCGGCCTCGACCTTGGAGAAGTCCAGGATTTCATTCAGCAGGCCCAGGAGCGAACGCGCAGCCCCCTCGGTCTTGGCCGCGTAGTCGGCCTGGCGGGGCGTCAGGTCGGTGCGCCGCAACAAGGTCAGCATGCCCAGAATGGCGTTCATCGGTGTGCGGATTTCGTGGCTCATATTGGCCACGAAATTGCTCTTGTACTGCGAGGCCTCCTGTGCCGCTTCGGTCGCCGACACCAATTCGGTCACGTCCAGGCGCAGGCCCACGATATGGCCGTCGGCCATGCGGCGCTCCACATTGCGCACGCTGCGCCCGTCGGCCAGGCGCTGCACCAAGCTGCTGTTGCCGGTCCGATGCAGGGCCACGCGCTCGGCCACCCATTCTTCAACCCGGCCTAGGGCGTCGGGAAACTTGCCGCTCTCTGCACCCACCCGCATCATGGTCTCGAAGCTCACACCGGGCACGATCAGGCCGGGTGCGTAGTCGAACAGCTGCACAAAACTCTGATTGCACAGCACCATCTTGTCGTCCGGGTCGAACAAGACAAAAGAGCCGTCCAGCGCCTCGATCGAGCCGCGCAGCAGTTCGGTGCTGCGTATCAACTCGGCATCAATCCGGCGCCGCACGCTGATGTCTTGCAAGGTCCCGACCAGGCGAAAGGGGCCATGGTCATTGAATTCCACCTCGCCCACCGCACGCACCCAGGTGGCGCGCCCCTTGAAGGTGGTGAAGGGCAGTTCGAGATCGAAGCCTGCGCCGTTCGCAATGCCGGCTTTGAGGGCGGCATCCAACAACAAACGCGAAGCCTGCGAGAACGGCCTTTGACTGTCGGCATAGCTGGGCCGGTAGCCCGGCTCCACTTCATGAATCAAGCAGGTCTGGTCCGACCACTGCACCTCTTGCGTCAGCAGGTCCAGCGCCCAGCCACCCATGCCGCTGATTCTGGCCGTACGGTCCAAGAAGGTGCGACTGTCATGCAGCTCGGCTTCAGCCAATTTGCGAGCGGTGATGTCAATCAGGGTGCCGGCCATCCAGCGCGGCCGGCCGTCCTCGCTGCGGCTGAAGAGCTTGCCCCTGGACTGAGCCCAAATCCAGCTGCCGTTCTTGTGCCGCATGCGACCTTCAAACTCATAGGCCGGCGTCTGGTCATCAAAATGCTTGCCCAGCAACACGGCCGAGCGAGTGATGTCGTCCGGATGGTTGAAGCTGCTCCAGGTTTCTATGGTGGTGGCGCCCAATTCTTCCAGCGAGTAGCCGACGATTTCGGCCCAGCGGTGGTTGAACTTGGTCTCGCCGGTCTCGACATTCCACTCCCAGGTGCCCGCATGGGTGCCATCGATGATGTTTCGCAGCGCCAGGCGCTCGCGCCCGAGTTCGCGTGCCGCCATCGCGGCCGCCGTCACATCTGTGCGTATGGAGATGTAGCGCTGCACCTTGCCTTCAGGCCCCATGACGGGTGATATCAAGGTGTCGACCCAGTACAGCCCGCCGTTTTTGTTGCGGTTGCAGATTTCACCGCGCCAGGCCGTACCGGCGGCGATCTGGCGCCAGACCTCGGCCCAAAAGCCCGGCGGCTGATGGCCCGAATTGACGATGCGGTGGTCTTGCCCCAGCAGTTCCGCCTGGCTATAGCCACTGATGCGGCAAAACTGCTCATTGGCCATGATGATGCGACCGGAGGCATCGGCAATGGACACGATCGAGTGCTGATTGAGCGCAGCGAACAGTTCGTCCCGCCCATCCGGGGCCTCATCGAACCAATGAAGCTCGGGCGTGGTCATGCCGCCAAATCCCCGGCGGCACGCGCTGACAAGCCTTTGTCTCGATCCATCACTGTAAAGCTGAGGCTGCGCATAGATGATCCAAGCGGGCTGATTGATCTGCTTCGAACGTTTTTATCATGGCCTGTTTTGTTTTGCTTTGCTCTTTCAGGGCAGGCACAGCACATTGACACCCCAGGGTGCAGCAACAGTCATCTTCCTGCTATCGGCGCGGCACGCCGCAGCTTGAGTGCGAACATTGCTTGGGCGCTTTATCTGGCGCCCAAGCCAGGGCAAGCCTGACCAAGGTAAAATTCGGCATGGATTTGTCCCTTCCCGCCTCGCCTGTGCCTGCACCGCAGCATCTGGCCGCCGCGCCCACGCGGCGCAGCATCCGCGAACTCCCCGATGAACTGATCAGCCAAATCGCCGCCGGCGAGGTGGTGGAGCGGCCTGCATCGGTCGTGCGCGAGTTGGTCGACAACGCGCTGGACGCCGGCGCAACGCAAATTCAGGTCAAGCTGATGGCCGGCGGCGTGCGCGCCATCGTCATCGAAGACGACGGCCTGGGCATCCCGGTGGACGAGTTGCCGCTGGCGCTCAAACGCCATGCCACCAGCAAGATCCGCTCGCTCGATGATCTAGAGTCGGTCGCCACCATGGGCTTTCGCGGCGAAGCCTTGGCCGCGATCTCCTCGGTCGCCGAGATGGCGCTCTTGAGCCGCTGCGAAGGTGCCGCCCACGCCCACCGGCTCGACGCTCGCTCGGGCGAGTTGGCCCCGGCGGCGCGTTCGCGTGGCACCAGCATCGAGGTGCGCGAGCTGTTCTTCAGCACCCCGGCGCGGCGCAAATTCTTGAAGACCGACGCGACCGAGTTGGCGCATTGCATGGAGGCGGTGCGCCGCCATGCGCTGGCCCGGCCCGATGTGGGCTTCACCGTCTGGCATGAAGGCAAGCTGGTCGAGCAGTGGCGTATTGCCTCGTCGGAGCAGCGCTTGAGCGATGTCTTGGGGGCGGAGTTCCTCGCCGTCAGCCGGGCGGTTTTTTCCGAGCGCGGCCCTTTGCGGGTCTATGGCCGCGCCGGCCTGCCCGAGGCGGCACGCAGCCGCGCCGACATGCAATATGTCTACGTGAACGGCCGCTTTGTGCGCGACAAGCTGATCGCGCATGGCATCCGCTCGGCCTATGAAGACGTGCTGCACGGTCACCGCCAGCCCAGCTATGTGCTCTTCATCGAGATCGCGCCCGACCGTGTCGACGTCAATGTGCACCCGACCAAGATTGAAGTGCGCTTTCGTGACGGCCGCGAGATCCATCAGCAGGTGCGCTACGCGGTGCAGGATGCGCTGGCGCTGTCACGCTCAGCCGCTGCGGAGAACCTCGAGCCCAGCCCCGCCGAGCAAGCGCAACAGGCGATTGCCGCTGCGGCCAGCGTGCCGGGCTATCGGCCCTCGCCCGGCAATCCGCCGGCCTGGTTTGCGCAAACGCCCACCGCACAGGCCAATGAGCCGGCCGCAGGCTACGCCAACCCGCCCTCAACCAATAGCTGGCGCCCGCCGATTGGCCAGGGCGCGCAGGCTTCGCTGGGGCTGGCCGAGGTGGCCACACTCTACGGCCAGGCCGAGTTCAATCCGCAGGCAAGACCTGACCCTGCAGTGCCTTTGCAGCAAGCCTTGCCCCAGCATGACTGGCCGCTGGGTCGCGCCATCGCGCAGATCCAGGGTGTCTATGTGCTGGCCGAGAACGCGCAGGGGCTGATCATTGTCGATATGCATGCGGCCCATGAGCGCGTGGTTTATGAGCGCCTCAAGGCCAGCTTGGGCGCTGCGGCGATCGAGTCGCAGCCGCTGCTGATCCCGATCACCTTTGCCGCGACGGCGCAAGAGATTGCGGCCGCTGAGGCGCATGCAGCGACGCTGGAGCGGCTCGGCATGGATGTGGCGCCGCTGTCGGCCAAGGTCTTGGCGGTGCGCGCACGGCCGGCGGCGCTGGCCGGCGGCGATGTGGTGGACTTGGTGCGCAGCGTGCTGGCCGAGTTGGCGCAGTTCGATGCCAGCCACGCCATTGAGCGCGCTCAGCATGAAATTCTCGCCACCATGGCCTGCCATGGTGCGGTGCGCGCCAACCGCCAGCTGACGCTAGAAGAAATGAATGGCCTCTTGCGCGATATGGAACGCACCGAACGTGCCGATCAGTGCAATCATGGCCGGCCGACATGGCGGCAATTGACCATGCGCGAACTCGATGCCTTGTTTTTGCGCGGGCGCTGAAGTTCATGCTTGTTGCATGACGAATTCAGCGACTGCTTTTTGTGATGGAGCCCTTTATGGCCACTTTGAAATTGAATAAAAAGAATAAAACTGGCCCAAGTGGTTCCAGTCGACCTGACGGCGAACGTCGCCCTCCAGTGCGCGGCAAGGGTGTCTCACGCCCACGCCAAAGCCTGGAGCGCGCGCAAGCCGAGCGGCAGGAGCGACAAGCGCAATATGAGCAGCGCCAAGGTGGCTTCAATGCGGAGCGGCCCGCCTTCGCCGGATCACGCGACGAACGCGCAAGACCGCCGGCCGGCCCCCGCCACGGTGGGCCTGATCAGCGTGGTGGCTATCAAGGTCATCAGGGCGGCCCTCGCCGAGACGCGGGCCCACGGCGTGACGAAGGCCCTCGCTACGAGGAGCGTCGCCCGCAAGCGGGCTACGGGCGCCCACATGAATATGACTCACGCGACTCGCGTGAGTCGCGCGGCCCACGCGATGAAGGCCCGCGTTATGAAGATAGGCGCCCCGGCGGCTATCAAGGTCAGCGCCCGAACGAGCGGCCGCCAATGCGGGAAGCTCGCGAGCAAGCGCCTCGTTTCGACGACCGGCGTCCGCAATACGACCGGCCGCGCCAGGATCAACAAGGGTTTAACGAGCAGCGCCCACGTCAGCAATTCCAGGGCGGCGGTGGTGGCGCTGGCTACAACGCGCCGCGCGAGCAAGGTGCTTACCGGCAAGGTCCGCGCGATCAGCAGCAATACCAGCAGCAGCGTCCGCGCTATGAGGACCGTGGCCAGGGCGGCTATCGTGGGCAAGGCGATCAAGGGGGCCAAGGCGGCTTCAATCAACAGCAGCGCGAAGAGCCGGGTCAAAGCAATTTCACCCGCCAGGATCAGCGTCGCGCCAGTGGCCCCAGGCCCGCGCCACGAGGGCCAGTTCAGTCCTCTAAGTATTCCCAGGCAGCGGCCCGCCAGCTGCCAGAGCATCTGCGCGCTGCGGCCGCTCAGCTGAGCCGTCAGCTCGGCGATGACGACGAAGATGAAGATTATGTGGATTCGCGCGATGAAGGCGTGCGCCTGTCCAAGCATATGGGCGTGCTGGGCATGGCCTCGCGCCGTGAAGCAGATGAGTGGATCGCGGCCGGCTGGGTGCGCGTCGACGGCAAGATGGCCGTGCTGGGTCAGCGCGTGCTGCCGGGCGTGAAGATCGAGGTCGATCAACTCGCTAACAAAGAGCAGGCCAAGCGCGTGACCATCCTCTTGCACAAGCCGATTGGCTGGGTCTCGGGTCAGGCCGAAGACGGCTATGAGAACGCGTCCACGCTGATCAAGTCCGACACCCATTGGACCGAAGACACCTCCGGCATCAAATACCACCTCGGCCACAGCCGTGGCTTGGCACCTGCCGGGCGGCTGGACATCGACTCGACCGGCTTGCTGGTGCTGACGCAAGACGGCCGCATCGCCAAGCTCTTGATCGGCGAAGACTCCAAGATCGAGAAGGAGTATCTGGTGCGGGTGGAGTACCACGGCCGCGACGGCGTCAAGAGCGCCGACGGCAGCTTCCCCGCCGCCGATATGGCGCTGCTGAACCATGGCCTGGAATTGGACGGCGTTCAGTTGAAGCCGGCCAAGGTCAGCTGGGCCAATGAAGACCAGCTGCGCTTTGTCTTGCGTGAAGGCCGCAAGCGCCAGATCCGCCGCATGTGCGAGCAAGTCGGCCTGAAAGTGGTGGGCCTCAAGCGCGTGCGCATCGGGCGCATCAACTTGGGCAATCTGCCGGTCGGCCAGTGGCGGTTCCTGACACCGTGGGAGCGCTTCGATTGATGGCGCGAGCAAGCCAAATGGGAGCAGGATGGGGTCAAATCAAATGAACCTGACCCCATTTAACGGGCCGGTTTGCTTGGCTGGCCCCACGGGCACGGGCAAGACCGCGTTTGCGCTGGAGATCGCGCAGGTCTTGCCGGTGGAGATCATCAGCGTCGATTCGGCCCTGGTCTACCGCGGCATGGACATTGGCACGGCCAAGCCAAGTGCTGCCGAGCAGGATGCCGTGCCGCATCATTTGATCGACCTGATCGACCCACTGGACGCGTTCTCGGCCGGGCAATTCGTGACGGCGGCCAAGCGCATCGCAGTCGAGGTCTTGGCGCGCGGCCGCTTGCCGCTCTTGGTCGGCGGCACCATGCTGTACTTCAACGCGCTGCACCAGGGCTTGAGCGAGATGCCGCTGGCCGACCCGGCGCTGCGCGCCGAGCTGGATGCCCGCGCGGCCGAGCTGGGTTGGCCGGCCCTGCATGCCGAGCTGGCAAGACTTGACCCCATCACGGCCGCCCGGCTGGCACCAAACGACTCGCAGCGCATTCAGCGTGCGCTCGAGGTCTGCCAGTTGGCCGGCCGGCCTATGAGCGAGTTGCACGTACAACGCAAGGGCGCGGTCGATTGGCCCATGATTTCGCTGGAACCGAATGACCGCGCCTGGCTGCATAGGCGCTTGGCAGAGCGCTTTGAGCTGATGCTCAAACAAGGCCTGCTCGACGAAGTGCGCGCCTTGCGCGCGCGCGGCGACCTGCACGCCGATCTGCCCTCGATGCGCTGCGTTGGCTACCGCCAAGCCTGGGCCGCGTTGGAGACCAATAACTTCAAGGACTTGGCCGAACAAGGCACGATCGCCACCCGCCAACTGGCCAAGCGCCAGCTGACTTGGCTGCGCTCCAGCCCGCAGCGCCATGTGATCGCCTGCGATGACCCTCAGGCCAAGCTACATCTATTGGCTTGCCTGCAACGCTTGCTGAGCGCCCCTCATGCCGGTGCTTGAGGCCCGTGGTCTGGCCAAAAGCTATGGCGCCACACCCGTCTTTACAGGCATTGATTTGCGCCTCCAAGCCGGCGAATTGGTGGCGCTGCTGGGTGAGTCCGGCTCGGGCAAGTCCACACTCTTGAATTGCCTAGCCGGCCTGGATGAGCCCAGTGCCGGGACGGTGCATCTGGCCGGCGCAGAGTTGGGCAGCCTGGGCGAAAGTCAGCGCGCCTTGCTGCGCCGCCAACACCTGGGTTTTGTATTCCAGGCCTTTCATGTGCTGCCGCATCTGAGCGTGGCGGCCAATGTCGGCCTGCCCTTGCTGCTCATGAAGCGAGCCGACCCGCAGCGCGTGCAAGAGATGCTGGAGGCCGTGGGCCTGGGCGATCTGGGGGCTCGCAGCCCGCGCCAGCTGTCCGGCGGCCAGTTGCAAAGAGTGGCGATTGCGCGCGCGCTGGTGCACCGCCCGGCGCTGGTCCTGGCGGACGAGCCGACCGGCAACCTCGATGCCCGCAATGCGTCCGCCGTGCTGGATCTGCTGCTGGAGCAAGTCCATGCGCAAGGCTCGGCCTGCTTGCTCGTCACACATTCCGAGCGTGCGGCGGCGCGTGCCGACCGTTGCCTGCGGATCAGCGAGCAAGGCATCACGACGCAGGACCTTCAAACACAGGCGCTCGCTTGAGCTGGGCCTGGCTGACCCAGCTGTCTTGGCCCGCCCTGCGCCATCAGGCGGGCCGGCAACTCTTGGCCCTGCTATCCATCACGCTGGGTGTGGCGCTGGCTTTTGCGGTGCATCTGCTCAATAGCAGCGCCCTGAGCGAGTTCTCCAAGGCCGCCGCCAGCCTGAATGGCGCACCCGATCTGGTGCTGCGCGGCACACAAGGTCCACTGAGCGAGAGCAGCTATGCGGCGCTTGCCAAGCTGCCGGGCCTGAGTCTGGTGGCCCCGGTGCTGGAGGGGCAAGCGCAGGCGGTAGGCGCCGACGGCAAACGTTTCAACTTGCGTGTGATCGGGCTGGACGTCCTGCAGTCCGGCCCGCTCAGCCCCGAGCTGATGCCCAGCGAGCTGAAGTCCATCTCCTCATTGCTCGACCCGGCCACGGTCTTCCTCAATCCGGCCGCCATCGCGCGCCTGGGCGGCAAGGCCGAGCGCCTGAGCCTGCGGGCCGCACAAGGCACGGGTGCGGCCCACAGCCAAGACTTTGCCATCGGCCCGCCGATTGCCGCGACAGGCTCAGCGCTGGCGGTGCTGGACATCGCCGGCGCTCAACTTTTGCTCGGCCGCCTGGGCGAGCTCGACCGCATCGACCTGCGCCTGGAGGCCGGGCAGAACGTTTCGACATGGCTGGCCAATAACGCTTTACCCCAGGGGCTGAAGGCCGCCCCGCCGCCCGACGAAGGCGCGCGCCTAAGCGCCATGACGCGCGCCTACCGCGTCAATCTGGGCGTCTTGTCTTTGATGGCCTTGTTCACCGGCAGCTTTCTGGTTTTTGCGGTGATGTCCTTGTCGGTAGCGCAACGCCAGCCCCAGCTCGCCTTGTTGGGCGTGCTGGGCATGACGGCCAAGGAGCGTGCCGCCTTGATCATGGCCGAGGGCCTGGCCCTGGGTCTGCTCGGCAGCGCCGCTGGGCTGCTGCTGGGCTATGCCTTGGCCAGCGTGGGCCAGCAAGTCTTGGGCGCCGAGCTCGGCTTTGCCGTCGGCAAGGCGGGCGGCAAGAGCTTCGGGCTGGCGCTGAGCGCCACCCAAATCGGCGCTGCGGCCATCTTCGGCGTCATTGGCGTGCTGATCAGCCTGGCGGCCTGCGCCCTGCCCGCTTGGAGCGTGCGGCGCATGCCGGTCGCCTTGGTCTTGCGCGGCCTGGGCAATGAGTTGGAACCCGCGCTTCCCAGCTGGCTGGGGCCGAGCTTGTTGTTGGCAGGCCTGGCTTTGGCTTTTGTGCCTCCGCTGCCCGCCTGGCCGGACGTGCCGCTGGCCGCCTACGCGGCGATGTTTCTCTTGCTGCTGGGCGGCATCGCCTGCGTGCCCGCCTTGCTGCGACTGGCTCTCGGCCTGCTGAGTGTCTTGCCGAAGGCCTTGAGCGGCTCTGCCCTGCTTGCCTTGGTGCGCGATCGCGCCCGCGACCAAGCCGGCGAAGCCAGCCGCTCTTTGGCCGGCGTCTTAGTGGCGCTGAGCCTGTCGGTGGCAATGCTGGTGATGGTGGGCAGCTTTCGTGACTCCTTGACTCAGTGGTTAGATCAAATGCTGCCGGCGGATTTTTATGTGCGCTCCAGCCTGCGCATGCAAGCCGGCCAAGGCGCTGCCTTGCCGCCCGACTATGCCCCGGCCTTGCGCGCCAGCGGCCTGGCCAAGACCGTGACCGGCCAGCGCAGCAGCAGCGTTTGGCTGGACGAGCAGGCCGAAGCGATCGACTTGATGGCGCGCGAGTTCAAAGTGGATCAGCTGCCCCTTGTTGGGCCGCTTGTTGAGCCCCTTGCCGAGACATCGACTGCCCTGCCCGTCTACATCAACGAGCATCTGCGTGACCAGCTGCAGCTGCGCCCGGGCCAAAGCATCACACTGCGTTTGACGCCGGGCGGCGCGAGGCAGGCGGCCTATGTGCGCGGCGTCTGGCGCGACTACGCACGCCAGAGCGGCGCGTTAATGCTGCAGCTGAGCGACTACCAGCGCTGGAGCGGCGATATGCAGCTGACCGAGCTCTACATCTGGCTCAAACCGGGTCTGGCCTCGGCCGAACCAGGACCTCAGCTCAAGGCCTTGCAGTCCAACAATCTGGACGATCTGGAGTTTGCTGCCGTTGGTGAGTTGAAGGCCATGTCGCTGAGCATTTTTGAGCGCAGCTTCGCGGTCACCCATTGGCTGCAGGCGGTGGCTTTGGGCATAGGGCTGTTCGGCATCGCCGCCAGCCAGTCGGCGCAGGTCTTGGCGCGGCGGCGTGAATTTGGTCTGCTGCGCCATCTAGGGCTGACGCGCGCCGATGTGCTGCGGCTCTTGGCCGTCGAGGCGGCGCTGCTCAGCGGCGTTGGCGCGCTGGCCGGCCTGGGCCTGGGGCTGGCCCTGAGCGGGGTGCTGGTCTGGGTAGTCAACCCGCAGAGTTTCCACTGGAGCATGGACATGAGCCTGCCTTGGCCGCGCCTGCTGGCCTTGCTGGGCGCCGTGTTTCTGGCCGGCCTGTCGGCCTCGATGCTGGCTGCCTGGCGCGCCACCGGTGATGACGTGGTGCAGGCGGTCAAGGAGGACTGGTGATGATGATGAACATGGTCACCGCCCTGCGCCGGCGCCGACTCTTGCAGGCGTTGGGTCTCACCTCGCTGCCCGGCTTGGCGCGATCTGAAGGAGAGGTCCCAGGCCTGCAGTTCCCGCGCGACTTCGGCGCCCATCCGGCACAGAGCCTTGAATGGTGGTACCTGACCGGCGTGTTGGGCGACGTTTTCAGCGAGCGGGAGCTTGGCCCCCCTCGCTTCGGCTATCAGCTGACCTTTTTCCGTGTGCGCGGCCCGGCGCCGCCAGACCACCCGAGCCGCTTCGCCGCCCGGCAATTGCTGCTGGCGCATGCCGCCGTGACCGATCTGGCGGGCGGCAAATTGCAGCACGATCAGCGCCTGGCGCGCGCCGGATTCGGTATCGCCGAGGCCAGCGAAAGCGATTGCGATGTCCATTTACGCGACTGGTTTTTGAGAAGAAACGAGGCTGGCTACCGCGCCGGCTTCGCCAGCAAGACAGGCGGCTTCGCGCTAGCCCTGCGCTTGCAAACCACGCAGCCGCCCTTGCTGCAAGGCCAGCAAGGGCTGTCGCGCAAGGGCCCCGACCCCGCTCAGTTCAGCCACTACTACAGCCAGCTGCAGTTGCAGACCGAAGCGAAGCTGCAGCTCGGCGGCAAGACTCGCCAACTCAGTGGGCGCTCCTGGCTGGACCATGAATGGAGCGACAACCTGCTCGGAGCCCAAGGCGGAGAACAAGCGGTCGGCTGGGACTGGGCCGGCATCAATTTGAGCGACGGCGGCGCGCTGACCGTCTTCAGGCTGCGCCGGGCCGACGGCACGCAGCTCTGGGCCGGCGGCAGCTGGCGCAAGCCCGGCGGCACTAGCCAGGACTTTGCGCCTGCACAGATCAGCATGGCGCCGCTGAGGCATTGGCGCAGCCCGGCCAGTGGCGCCAACTATCCGGTCGCCTGGCGCATCACCACACCGCTGGGGCAGCTGGAGCTGCGCACGCTGCTCGACGCGCAAGAAGTCGACGCACGGGCCAGCACGGGCATGCGTTACTGGGAAGGCGCTGCGGAGTTGCTGAGCCTAGACGGCCAGCGCCTCGGTCTGGGCTACCTGGAGTTAACCGGCTATGCCGACGGCATGACGCTGCTGCGGTCGCAGGGGCCAGACAAAAAACTCAAGCCCTGAGCTCGGCCGCCCGGCCCGGCATCAAGCCGTCGCCCACCCGCACACAGTTGCGGCCATCCGCCTTGGCCATGTGCAGGGCGTCTTCGGCCGCGTTGACGAATTGATCCAGGCTGTGGTGGTCGGCCTGCAGTGCCGCCACACCCAGGCTGACGCTGACCGGGATGACGTGGCCGTTCCAACAGAAATCAAGCCGCTCGACCCGTTCACGAATCCGCTCCGCCACATCGAGCGCACCGAGCGGGTCTGTGTGGGGTAAAAAAAGCCCGAATTCTTCACCGCCAAAGCGAGCCAGCACATCGCCCTGGCGCAAGGTCTCGCTGCTGGCCTCGGCAATCTGGCGCAGCAGCATGTCACCGCAGCGGTGGCCAAAGTTCTCGTTGATGCGCTTGAAATGGTCGAGGTCGATCATCACCATCGCACAAGTCGTTTCATAGCGCCGGGCCAGGGCCCATTCACGCTCGATCAAGCCGAGAAAGGCACGCCGGTTGACGATGCCGGTCAACATATCGGTGCTTGAAAAGCGTTTGAGCTGCAGCGTCGACTGTTCGAGCTGCGCCAGCAGGCCCAGCAACACGCGCCCGAGCAGCGCAGCCAGCAAGAGCGCGCTGACCCCGGCACAGAGGGCGGCGGCAACGCGGTCGCCAAAACCCAGCAATGAAATCAAGAGCTGTGAAACAGCTACCGCAGCCAGCAATGCCGCTGCCAGCAGCAGCGCCAGGGCCTTAGCCGGCCCGAGGACCTCGGTCCATTGTCTCAACAAGGCCAACCACCTGGGCGGCTCCAAATTTTTCAACATGTGCGAATAGTGAAGCGAATGTGCGAGCAGCATTTCAACACAGACCTACAGGCTTCAAGAATCATTGAGCCGCCGTGTTGCCGAGCCCGACCGATGCACGCGCGTCACAATCTTGTCGTAAATCAAAATGGCCAGCCGCAGGCTGCAGCAAACTGAAGCGATGACCAACAAGCTCGCGGCAATGACCGCGAGGCATGGAGACAAGACATGAACAAGCACGCCGCCGCCGCATGGCTGAACAGCATTGAAGCTACCGTGGACCAGATCCTGCAGCGCGTACAGGGCGAGATCGTGATGGCCATACCGCTGGGCCTTGGCAAACCCAACCCCTTGGTTAACGCGCTATATCGACGCATTGCGGCCAGCCCCGAGCGCCGGCTCAAACTGTTCACCGCCCTGTCCCTGGAAAAACCCCAGGGCAAGTCCTCGCTGGAGGCGCATTTTCTGGAGCCGCTGGTCGAGCGCGTGTTTGGCGACTACCCCGACATGGACTATGTCAAGGCGCTGCGCGCCGGCACGCTGCCGCCCAATATCGAGGTCCATGAGTTCTTCATGAAGACCGGCGATTACCTCGGCAATGATGGCGCGCAGCAGGCCTTTGTCTGCACCAATTACAGCTTCGCGGTGCGCGACATGATGTCGCATGGCGTCAATGTGCTTGCGCAAGCGGTGGCGAGCCGCACCGGGACCGACGGGCGCACCGAGTTTTCCCTGTCCTGCAATCCTGATCTGAGTTTTGATTTGATCGAGCGCATGCAAGCGCAGGGGCGGCCACTGCTGGCGGTGGCCATGGTCAACCATGAACTGCCCTTTATGCCCGGCAACGCGGTGGCCTCGCCCGATTTGTTTGGCCTGGTGCTGGATGGCCCGGGCTGCAGCCACACCATCTTCGCGCCGCCCAATGCGGCCATCAGCTGGGCCGACTACGCCATCGGTCTGCACGCGGCCAGCCTGGTGCCCGACGGCGGCACGCTGCAGATCGGCATTGGCTCGCTGGGCGACGCAATCGCGCAGGCCTTGATCGTGCGCGATGGAAATAGCGAGCATTTCAAGACCATCCTGAGCCCGCTCTGCCATGGCGAGCTGCAAGGGCGCGAGCTCGATAAGTTCGAGCAAGGCCTGTACGGCTGCTCGGAAATGTTCGTCAACGGCTTTATGCGTTTGATCGAGGCCGGCCTGATTCGCCGCCGCGTTTTCAGTGATCTGGATCTGCAAGAGTTGGCGCTGCAAGGGCGCATGCCGGCCAATCCCAGCCTGCAGGTGCTGCAAGACCTGCTACAGCGCCGGCGCATCAGCTCGCCGCTGCGCGAGGCCGACCTCGCCTTTCTGAGCCGGCACGGCATCTTCAAGGCCGGCGTGAGCTGCAGCGCGGATCAGTTGCAGCTGGGCGAGCAGTCGATTCGCAATGATCTTCGGGACCCCGCCGCCCTGGCCGCCATCGAGGCTTGTTTGCTGGGGCCAAGCTGGCTGGGAGCGACCATCATGCATGGCGGTTTCTTCCTCGGGCCGCGTGACTTCTATCAGCGCCTGCGCGAGATGCCCGAGGAGCAGCTGGCCCTGATTGACATGACACGCATCGGCTTCATCAATGAACTCTACGGCGACGCCCTGGGCAGCGAAGCGCTCAAACGTGCACAGCGCGTCAAAGCTCGCCTGATGAACACGACGATGAAGGTCACGCTGCTGGGGGCGGCGTCCTCGGACGGCATGGAGTCGGGGCAGATGGTGTCGGGCGTCGGCGGTCAGTACAACTTCGTCGCCATGGGCCATGCGCTGCCCGATGCGCGCGGTATTTTGATGCTGCGGTCCACCCATGACAATGCCGACGGTCTGCGCAGCAATATCGTCTGGAGCTATGCCAACTGCACCATTCCTCGCCATCTGCGCGACATCGTGATCACCGAATACGGCGTCGCTGACCTGCGCGGCTGCACCGATTCGGAATGCGTGAAACGCTTGCTCAATATTGCCGATTCGCGCTTCCAGACCGCGCTCTTGCACGAAGCGATTGCCCATGGCAAGTTGGAGGCGGACTACGAGATTCCCGCCGCCGCCCAGCGCAACAGCCCCGAGATGCTGCGCGAACATTTGCGCCCCTGGCGCAACAGCGGCGTGCTGCCGGACTTCCCCTTTGGCACCGACCTGACGGCGGACGAGCTGACCATCGTGCGCGCACTCAAGAAGCTCAAACACGCCAGCCACCATCCGCTTGAATTGGTCGGCATGATTTTGCAAAGCTTGAGCGGCGAGAAGCCCGTGCCGCCCGCCTATCTGGAGCGCCTGGGCTTGGCCGACGCCAAGAGTTTCAAAGATTTGTTTGTGCGCAGGCTGTTTGCCAGCAATCTTTAAGCCTCAGCCGGATGGCATTTTAAGCCGCCGCATACACTGCGGCCATGCCCAAAAACCCAGACCTCGCCCCACCAAAAACCGGCAATCCACGCTCGCTCAGTGGTTTGCTGCCATTCCTGCAACCTTACCGTGGCCCCATTTTGGGCGCCTTGCTCTTCTTGGTGCTGGCCGCCATGGCCACCCTGGCCTTCCCGCTGGCGCTGCGCGGCCTGGTCGATCAAGGCATGGGTGGCAGCTCCACCAACGGCGCCCTCCAAAGCGGCGAGCGCTTGATGGCGATGCGCGAGCATTTCCTGGCCTTGTTCGCGGTTGGCGCCGCGCTGGGTGTGTTTTCGGCGGCGCGTTTTTACGCCGTCACCTGGCTGGGTGAGCGCGTCACTGCTGACCTGCGCAATGCGGTCTATGGCCATGTGCTCAAGCAAAGTCCGGAATTCTTTGAGACCACCCAAACCGGCGAGGTCTTGAGCCGCATCACCACCGATACCACGGTGGTGCAAACCGTCGTCGGCTCCAGCTTCTCGATGGGCTTGCGCAGCCTGGTCATGGGCGTGGGGGCGATGGCCATGCTGATCGCCACCAATCCGCTGGTGATGACGCAGGTGCTGGGCATCTTGATCTTTGTGCTGCTGCCGGCCATCTACTTTGGCCGGCGGGTGCGCAAACTCAGCCGCTCGGCGCAAGACCGCGTCGCCGACACCAGCGCAATCGCCGCCGAGGTCTTGAACGCGGTGCCGGTGGTGCAAAGCTATACGCAAGAAACCGCTGAGGCCAGTCGTTTTGCGCTCGCCAGCGAAAACGCCTTCGAGACCGCCCGCAAGCGCGCCTTGGTGCGTTCGGGGCTGGTGGCCTTCATCATCACCGCCACCTTCGCCGCGCTGCTATGGGGCTTGTATCAGGGCACGCAGGCGGTCTTGGCGGGCAAGATTTCGGCAGGCCATCTGGGCCAGACCATTGTTTATGTGATTTTGCTGGTCAGCAGCGTGGCCGTGCTGGCCGAGGTCTACGGCGATGTGCTGCGCGCGGCCGGCGCCACCGAGCGATTGATGGAGTTGCTGGCCAGCCGCTCGCCGGTGGGTGAGCCTGCCCGGCCACAGGCGCTGCCGCTCATGCCGGGCGGCAGCGCGCTGCGCTTGGAGCAGGTGAGCTTCAACTACCCTTCCCGTCCGAACCAAGCCGCCTTGCAGGACTTTGCGCTCAACATCCAGCCCGGCGAAACCATCGCGCTGGTGGGCCCCAGCGGTGCTGGCAAGAGCACCGTGTTTCAGCTGCTCTTGCGCTTTTACGATGCCCAAAGCGGCCGCATCTTGCTGAACGACGTGCCCACCGATCAGCTCAGCCTAGCGACGCTGCGGGCCGGCATTGGCCTGGTGCCCCAAGACAGCGTGATCTTCTCGACCAGCGCCATGGAAAACATCCGTTACGGGCGCCCCGGTGCCAGCGACGCCGAAGTCATCAAGGCGGCCGAGGCTGCGTTTGCCGATGACTTTATCCGCCGCCTGCCCGAGGGCTATGCGACGTTTCTGGGCGAGCGCGGCGTGAGGTTGTCGGGCGGCCAGCGCCAACGTATCAGCATTGCACGCGCGATGCTGAAAAACCCGCCGCTGCTGCTGCTGGACGAAGCCACCAGCGCGCTGGATGCCGAAAGCGAGAGGATGGTTCAAGCCGCACTTGAAGCGGCGATGCAGCACCGCACGACGCTGGTGATTGCGCACCGCCTGGCCACCGTGCAGCGCGCCGATCGCATCGTTGTGATGGAGCATGGCCGCATTGTGGATATCGGCAGCCATGCCGAGCTGAGCGCGCGCGGTGGGCTCTACGCCAGGCTGGCCGCGCTGCAATTTGATTTGCAGCCGGCTGCCGAGGCTTAAGCCGAGTCCTAAAGCCAGCGCTGTCTGTCGATGATTGACAGCCGCCGGCGCCTGCTCATTTTTTGATCTTCTTGGCGGCTGAGGCTGGGCTAGCCGGCGCTGAAGCGGCATGCTCCACGCTGACGGCCGATGCCTCAACCATGGCGACCCGCACCTCATCACCGACCTTCAACTTCTTGATGTCGACGCTTTCGGGCACAGGCACGGTGAAGGTGCGGTGCACGCCGCGCAAGGTGGCGGTATTGGCCTTGGCATCAAGTGCCTTGATGATGACCAGCATTTCCACGGTGCTGGACTCCGTACGACCGGGCAGGCCGCCCACATCCGTTGTCGCCGAGGCGCTGGACTCCACCCGCTCGCGAATGCCACTTGAGCCGGCCTTGCTTCTAGGCTCCAGGCTGACCGCGATTGCGCTGGCATAACGAATCACCAGCTCGTCACCGACCTGCACCTTGTCCAGATTGTTGACGCTGGCCGGTACATCCATCTTGGTCAGCTTGCCCTTGGGATCACGCACCACGGCGGTCCGCTTGGCCAGGTCCAGCTCCACCACGCGCGCCCTGAATTCCAGCTCGCTGCCCTTCATCCGGGCCAGTTCGGTCTTGCCGGATACGGTTGATGTGACCAGGCCTTGCGCTTGAGCCGCATGGCCCAGGGCCAAGGCCATTGCGAATGAGAGCGAACCGAGAGTGAATAGCTTCATGAAAAATCCGTTCAGGAGGGGCGGTAGATCTTGCTCACTATTGGAGCACCGTTTAGTTTGATTCCATCAAGTCCAGCGCAGCAAGGGGGCGCAGCAGCAAATTTGCGCCCGAGTTAAAGGGCTGACCTTGTCGGTCCAATTGACGCAAACTGAGCTCGGCCGTCTGAGCTGTTTGGGCTTGAATCAGAAAATAGTTGCTCTGCTGCTCATTCAGCAATTTCAGATGAAAGTAGCTTTGGTTTGAGCCGGCTTGGCTGACACTCCATCGGCCCTGCTGCAGCAGCGGCAGCCCCGGCTTGCCCAGATAGCTTTGACGCATTCGGTAGACCCCGTCAGGCAGCAGGGTCAGTGTATGGGCGATGCCGGCACAGTCGGCGCAGGGCAAGACGCCGGCAAAACTTTGCGGCAAGCTCAGACCGGCCTTGTCAGAGGCCTGGCGGGCGGGTTCCTGCCCCACCGAACTTCGCGCCACTGCCTGCAGCTGCAGCTCCAAAGGCTGGGCCGGCGCATCATTCAGCACCGGGTAATGCTGGGTGCTGGTAAACCGCAATTGGCCGTCCACATGGATGGTGGCGCGCAGCGCGTAGCGATGCCTTGGATCGACCTGCGTCTTGGGCACCGTCAGCTTAAAGTCCAGCGCTGCTTGGCTACGCCCCAGCGGCCTGCTCAGCTCGGCCATCAGCTTGGCCGGCGCGTCGGCCAGCGACACATCTTCGATACGCACGGTGAAGACCGCCTGCGGCGGCAGCGCGATCCGCTCCCGATAGCTGGCTCGGCCCTGCACTTCAAACATCGCGCCCTCCCCGGCGGACGCGGCGCCGGAAGGTGCAGCGGCAATGGCCAAGCCCGGCCCGCAAGCGAGTGCGGCCAGCACGGCCGCGGCGCGCGTAAAAAATGCAAGTGCTGATCTATATTTCATGCGTCACCCGTCGGGCCGGCACAGCCCGGTATATATCCTAACGGCTGAAGCGCTCAGCTCGGTAGCGAGCTGCCGTTATAGTGCCAAAGCATACGTGGCCTTGCCTAGCCTTTTCGAGAAAAAGGGCTGGCCCGGCTTCTTGAACTGGCAACAAAGAAAGACGCAACACCATGCGCAAGAACCTCGGCTTGACCAAGAGCGTCGCCCTCTCCCTGCTGCTGGCCTTGCCGCTGGCGATGTTGATGAGCGCTTGCGAGAAGAAGGCGCCTCCCGCAGCGTCCAAACCGCCCCCGGCCGAGGTCAGGGTTGTGACTTCCCGCTCAGAGACCGTGCCGGTGGTGAACGAATATGTGGGCCGAGTGGCTGCGTTTCGCTCGGTCGAGGTGCGCGCCCGGGTCGAGGGGATTCTGGAGCAGCGCCATTTCGTCGAAGGCAGCGAGGTCAAGAAGGGGCAGCTGCTGTACACGATTGACCCCACCCCTTACCGCATCGCTTTGAATGATGCGCTAGCCGATCAGGCCCGCTCCAGCGCCAATCTGGCGAGTGCGCGCTCAAAGGAAAAACGCCTGGCGCCGCTGGTCAAAGAGAACGCGATCAGCCAGCAAGACTATGAAGACGCGGTCACGGCGGTCAAGCAGACCGAGGCGCAGCTGGCGGTTTCCGCCGCTAACGTCGAGCGCGCGCAGACCAACCTGGGCTACACCAAGGTCTTGGCGACCGAGTCGGGCAAGATAGGCGCCGCCTTGGTGCCCGAGGGCCGCCTGGTCGGGCGCGGTGAATCGACCCACCTGACCACGGTCGACCGGCTCGATCAGGTGTATGTCAATTTCAACGTCGCCGACCGTGACGCTTTGATCCTGCGCCGAGAGCTGAGTACGGGCCGCGTCAAAGAAGGTGCAGGCAGCGCCCAGGCGCGCATCTTCTTGCCCGACGGCAGCGAGTTCGAGCGCACCGGCAAGCTGGACTTTTCCGAGTCGCAGGTCAACCCCAGCACCGGCACCATCACCTTGCGCGTGGTGATGCCCAACCCCAAACAAAAGCTCCTGCCCGGCATGTATGTACGGGTGGTCTACACCTCGGGCGAGCGGCCAAACACCATTTTGATCCCGCAAAAAGCCGTCACCAAGACACCAACCGGCCATGTGGCCTGGGTGGTCGGGCCTGAGAACAAGGTCGAGCGCCGCGATCTGGTGGTGGGCGAATGGTTAAAGAGCGACTGGATCATCGAGAAGGGCCTGGGTGCGGGCGAAACCGTCGTGGTCGAAGGCCTGCAGCGCCTGCAGCAAGGCGCGGTGGTCAAGCCGACACCTTGGGTGCCCGGTGCTGCGCCCAGTGCGCCGGCCTCAGTCATCTCGGCCGCCTCCGCCGCCTCGCGATAAACCGGAGGCCTGATCATGGGATTTTTTGTCAAGCGCCCGGTCATGGCGACCGTCATCGCCTTGCTGTTCATGCTGATCGGCATTCTGGCCAGCACCCAGCTCGCTGTGGAGCAATACCCTAACGTCGCACCTCCCCAGGTGCAAATCACCGCCGTCTACCCCGGCGCCAGCCCCGAGACGCTGGAGACGACGGTCGCCGCGCCGCTGGAGCGCGAGATGAACGGCATCAGCGGCCTGCTCTATATGCAGAGCACCAGCTCGGCCAGCGGCTCGATGCAGCTGCAGATCTTCTTCCAGCCCGGCACCGATCTGGACCTGGCGGCGGTGGAAGTGAACAACCGCGCCAAGCGGGTCGAGTCGCTGCTGCCGCAAGAAGTCTTGCGCAATGGCCTGCGGGTGGACAAGACCAATCCGCAGATCCTGCAAGTGATCGTGATGCAGTCGGATGACCCGCGCTTTGATCGCACCTATATCGCCAATCTGGCCAATAGCCAGGTCATCAATGAGCTCAAGCGCCTGCCCGGCGCCGGCGATGTGACGCTGTTTGCCGCGCCCTATGCGATGCGCTTGTGGCTGGACCCGGACCGGCTCTCCAAATACCGCCTGACCGCCGCCGATGTCGGTAATGCGGTGCGCGAGCAAAACCAGAACTTCGCCGTCGGCGAGATTGGCCAGTCGCCCGCCGACAGCGGCCAAACCCTGACCTTCCCGGTGCAAACAGCCGGCGGTCTGACCGATGTCGAGCAGTTCAAGAACATCGTCATTCGAGCCCAGGCCGACGGCTCGGTGGTGCGCGTGCGTGACATTGCCCGGGTCGAACTCGGAGCCGACGACTATCTGTTTGAGTCGCGCCTGAACGGCAAGCCGGCCGTCGCCATCGGCGTGTATCTAAGCCCGGGCGGCAATGCGCTGGAACTGTCCAAGGCCTTAAGGGTCAAGATGGACCAACTGACGGCCTCCTTCCCACGCGAAATCAAATGGTCGGTCAGCTACGACACCACCAAATTTGTCACCGCCTCGGTGGAGCTGGTGGTGCATACCTTTATCGAGGCCTTCATCCTGGTGCTGGTGGTGGTCTATCTGTTCTTGGGCAGCATGCGCGCCACCATCATCCCGCTGCTGGCGATTCCGGTCTCCATCGTTGGCACCATGGCCGGCCTGCTCTTGGCCGGCTTCTCGATCAATATGCTGACGCTGTTCGGCCTGGTGCTGGCGATCGGCATCGTCGTTGACGACGCCATCGTCGTCGTCGAAGCGGTCGAGAAGATCATGCATGACGAACATCTGGACGCGACCAGCGCGGCCATCAAGGCCATGCAAGGCATTGGCGGCGCCATCGTCGGCGTGACGGCGGTGATCTGTGCGGTGTTTGTGCCGATCGCTTTTCTGGGCGGCGTCACCGGCACGCTCTACAAGCAGTTCGCCATCACCATCACCTTCGCCACCCTGCTGTCGGCCATCACCGCGCTGACGCTAACGCCGGCCTTGTGCGCACTGATCCTCAAGCCCGGCATGACCAAGCTCAAGCCGATTCAGGTCTTCGACCGCTTTTTCGAGCGCGTCACCGGCGGTTATGTCAAGGGTGTCAAGCTGCTGCTGGCCCGCAAGCTGCTGGCCTGGGGCCTCTATGGCGGCATGATCGCCGGCGTGGTGTTCTTGTTCGGCGCGATTCCCGGTGGCTTTGTGCCCGAAGAAGACAAGGGTTCGATCTTTGTTGCGGTGGACCTGCCGGCCGGCGCCTCGCCCGAGCGCACCCGCGAGGCCCTGATCAAGGCCGAGAAGATTCTGGCCAGCGAAGACTCGGTTCAGGACGCCACCGCGATCCTGGGCTTCTCGATCTTCTACCGCTATGCCAACCAGGCTTTCATCTTCGCCACACTCAAGCCCTGGGCCGAGCGCAACACGCCGGAGACGCAGGTGGCCGGCTTGCTCAAGCGTCTGAACCGCAAGTTCTCGACCATTACCGAGGCGCGCGTGTTCGCCTTGAATGAGCCGCCGATCTCGGGCATGGGCAATGTGGCCGGTTTTGACTTGCGCCTGATCTCGCTCGACGGCGACCGCGCCAAGCTCAATGCGGCCACGCAGGCCTTGGTCGCCGCCGCCGCCAAAGACGAGCGCCTGGTCGGCACCCGCAGCGTGGCCGCACCCGATGTGCAGACGCTGTTCCTCGATGTGGACCGCAACAAGGCCAAGTCGCTGGGCGTGTCGGTGCCTGACCTGTACGCGACGGTGGGCACCTTGATGGGCTCCAACTTCATCAACCAGTTCACCGCCTTTGGTACCAATCTGAAGGTCAAGATGCAGGCCGAGCAGGCCTTCCGTTCGGACCCGGCCGCGCTGGAGCGCTTCCAACTGCGCAACGCCTCTGGCGAGTTGGTGCCCTTGGCGGCGCTGATGCGCACCGAGTGGCGCTCGGCGCCTATCGCTTTGACGCGTTACAACGGCTACCCCTCGATTCAAATCAACGGCGGGCCCGCACCCGGCCGCAGCTCGGGCGAGGCGCTGGACGCGATGGAAGAGCTGGCCGCCCAGCATCTGCCCGAGGGCGTGGCTTTCGAGTGGTCGGGGCAATCCTTGCAGGAGCGCGTCGGCGGCTCGCAGTCGGCCGGCATTTTTGCGCTCTCGCTGGTCTTTGTGTTCCTGTTCCTGGCCGCACTTTATGAGAGCTGGTCGCTGCCCGTTGCGGTGTTCCTGATCGTGCCTATCGCTATTCTGGGCGCGCTGCTGGCCCTGCTGCTGCGCGGCTCGCCCAATGATGTGTTCTTCCAGGTCAGTTTGATCACGCTGGTCGGTCTGGCGGGCAAGAACGGCATTCTGATCGTCGAATTTGCCAAGCAGCAATATGAAGCCGGCATGTCGGTGATGGACGCAGCCGTGGAAGCCGGCCGCCAGCGCCTGCGCCCGATTGTGATGACCTCGCTGGCCTTTATCCTGGGCGTGCTGCCCCTGGTCAAGGCATCGGGCGCGGGTGCTGCCACGCAGCATTCGGTCGGTACCGGCATCTTGGGCGGCATGCTGGCCGCCACGCTGGTGGGAGTATTTTTCACACCGCTGTTCTATGTGGCGATGATGAGTCTTTTCAAGCCCAAGCCTGAAACAAAGCCCAAGCCTGGGCCCGAGCAAGCTGCGGAGGTGCAGCCATGAGATCCCATCGTTTGAACGGGCTCGCCCTGGCCGCCGCCCTGCTCTGCAGCGCCTGCGCCGCGCCCACCGCTGAGCTCGCCGGCTACGCGCCCCAGCCGGTGCAAATGCCCGGCCAATGGAACACCCCGACCAACGCCGCCAGCAGCCTGGCCGAGCGGCCGTTCGGCAGTCTGTTTAAGGATGCCGAGTTGGAAGCCTTGATCAAAGAGGCGCTGAGCAATAACCGCGATATCCGCATCGCCGCCCAGCGCGTCGAGCTGGCGCGCGCGCAGTACGGCCTGCAACGGTCGGCCGGTCTGCCCAGCCTGGGCGCAGACGCCAGCGCCACCCGCAGCCAAGCGCCCAGCGGCCTGAGTGCGACCGAGAACCTGACATCCAGCAGCTACCGCCTGGGCCTGGGGATGCCGGCTTGGGAAATCGATTTGTGGGGCCGTATTGCCTCGCTGTCAGACGCGGCCTTGAACAATGTGCGCGCCAGTGAGGCGCTGCGGCATTTCGTCGAGGTCGGGCTGGTGTCGCAGGTGGCGGCCGGCTGGCTGAACTTGCTGGAATACGACCAGTCGCTGCTGATCGCCGAGCGCACCCGGGTCTCGCGCGTCGAGTCGCTGCGCATCGTCACACTGCGCTTCAATGCCGGCGTGGTCTCCAAGGTCGATGTGACCCAAGCAGAAACCTCGCTGGCGCAGGCGCAGGCTGCCTATGCCCAGTTGCAGCAAAAGCGCGGTTTGCAAGAGAACGCCTTGTCGCAGCTCGCCGGGCGCAACCCCGGCCCCTTGCGAGTCAGCAAGCCGCTGGAGCGGCATGAATTGCCGCAGGCGCTGCCGGCCGGCATTCCGTCCGATTTGCTGACACGCCGCCCCGATGTGCGCGCCGCCGAACTGAGCCTGGCGGCCACGCAGGCCAATGTGGAGGCTGCGCGCAAGGCCTTCCTGCCCAGCATCTCGCTGACCGGCTTTTTGGGTTTCATCAGCCCGCAGCTGAGTCAGCTGATTGATGGCGACCGGCAGGCTTACACCATCTCGCCTGCCGTCACCCTGCCGCTATTCACCGGCGGGCGGCTGAGCAGCAATTTGCAGGCAGCCGAGGCTCAGCAGCGGATTGCGACCGAGGACTACGCACGCACCACCCAAGGCGCTTTGCGCGAAGTTGAAGACGCTTTGGTGCGCTTTCAACGCCTGCGCGAGCAGCAGGCCGCTATGCAGACCATCGTGAAAGCCAGCCAGGAACGGCTGCGCCTGGTGGACCTGCGCTACGTCAACGGCATATCGAGTTTCTTCGAGGTGCTGGAGTCACAGCGGCAATTGTTTGACGCCGAGCTGCAGCTGACTCAGCTGACCAGCGGCGCCTATGCGGCGGTGATCGAGCTGTACCGGGCCTTGGGCGGCGGCTGGACGCCACAGGGCTAAGCCGCGCCCAGAAACCAGCGCCGGTTCACTCCTGAACCGGCCCGGTCAAGCCCCATTGCCCGCTGGGCTGCTTGCAAAAGCGGAACACGCCCTCGTCGCGCTGGTTGCCCCAGCTGTTTTGGATGCGCAGATTGCGGCAGTCCATATCGCGGAACCTGCCGCGCGCCAAGGGCGTGACGACGCCCGAGGCACGGCTCTTGTCGCTCTTCCACTCAAAGCTCTGCCCTTCGGCCTCGGCTACCACCGCCTTGTCGATCTGCGCCCGCATCAACGCCTGATCGGCCGCGCTGAAGCGGGAAAAGGCCGAGTTATTCATCGCGCGCAGATTGCTATTGGCCTGCGCTGGTGCAATGAAAACCGCCGTTAGGCTCAGAAGTAGAAGTAAGGCTTTGATGATGACACCTGTGCTGGCTGTAGGACTGCCCGACAGAATACTGCATCCCATAGAATTCGCCCCCATGAACAGCCCAAGCTCCAGCCCCATCCTCAGCCATTCAGCGCGCCCGGTGCGCAGCCAGTACGAGGACTTCATGCGCCATGTCTTCAAGCATGGTGCAGCCAAGACCGACCGCACCGGCACCGGCACGCGCAGCGTGTTTGGCCAGCAGCTGCGCTTTGACCTGAACGAAGGCTTCCCGCTGGTGACGACCAAAAAGGTCCACCTGAAGTCCATCATTCTGGAGCTGCTGTGGTTTTTGCGCGGTGACTCCAACGTCAAATGGCTGCAAGAGCGCGGCTGCACGATCTGGAACGAATGGGCCCGCGAAGACGGCGACCTTGGGCCCGTCTACGGCGTGCAGTGGCGCAACTGGCCCAAGCCCACTCCTGACGATCCTTGTGGCCACATCGACCAGATCGCCGAAGTCGTCAAACAGCTCAAGACCAACCCCGACTCGCGCCGCATCATCGTCAGCGCCTGGAATGTGGCTGACCTGGACCAGATGGCGCTGATGCCTTGCCACGCCTTCTTCCAGTTCTATGTCGCCGACGGCAAGCTGTCCTGCCAGCTTTACCAGCGCAGCGCCGATATCTTTCTGGGCGTGCCCTTCAATATCGCCAGTTATGCCCTCTTGACCCAAATGCTGGCGCAGCAATGCGATCTGGCCCTGGGCGACTTCATCTGGACCGGCGGCGACTGCCATATCTACAGCAACCATTTCGAGCAGGTGCAGACGCAGCTCGCCCGCGAGCCCCGCGCTTATCCGACTATGACGATCAAGCGCCGGCCGGCCTCGATCTTCGACTACGAATTCGATGACTTCGAGCTGAGCGGCTACGACCCGCATCCCGCCATCAAGGGCGCGGTGGCGGTATGAGCCGGCCGAAAATCAGCTTGATCGCAGGCGTGGCCCAAGACGGCGCGATCGGCCGGGGCAACGACTTGCTTTGGCGTTTACCGGCCGATCTGGCCCGCTTCAAGGCGCTGACGCTGGGCCACGCCGTCATCATGGGGCGCAAAACCTGGGACTCGTTGCCGGCCAAGTTCAGGCCGCTGCCTGGCAGGCGCAATTTGGTGCTGACGCGCAAGCCAGACGCAGCGCTTGACGGTGCCGAAGTCTGCACAAGCTTGGACTCTGCCCTGGCCGCCTGTGCGGGCCAAGAGCGCGTGTTCGTCATCGGCGGCGCCGAGATCTATGCGCTGGCCCTGCCGCTGGCGGACCGGCTGGAGCTGACCGAGGTAGGACAGGCCTATCCGGATGCGGATAGCTTCTTCCCGCTCTGGGACAAAGCGGCCTTCAGCGAAGCGGCACGCGAGCCAGGCCAGAGCCCGGACGGTTTGCGCTACGACTTCGTCAGCTATCAAAAACACATCTGATTAAAAAAAAGAGGGAACACGCTATGTCAGGACACGGCTTTCACGTTCACGGCCCGCATGACCATGAGGTCGAACATGCGGCCCAGCATGAACCCAAGGGCATGGCGGGCAAACTGGCGGTCGTGACCGCCATCTTGGCCACCATCGGTGCCAGTTTCTCCTATATGGGCGGGGCGACCCAGGCCAATGCCGGGCTTTACAAAAACGAAGCCGCTATCAAGAAGACCGAGGCCGCCAACCAATGGGCCTTCTACCAGGCCAAGAGCAGCAAGCAGAATCTGGCCGAGTTGGCAGTAGAGATCGTCGGCGAGGACAAAAAAGCCCGCTACCGCGAAGACATCGAACGCTACAAGAAAGAAAAGGCCGAGATCAAGGACAAGGCCGAGAAGTTGGAGGCGGAGTCCAGCGACTGGAACCATCAAAGCGACGAGCAAATCCATTTGCATCACCGTTGGGCGCAGGCCACGACGGTCTTGCAGGTCTCGATCGCGATGGCCGCGATTGCGCTGCTGACCAAAAACCGCTGGATGACGGCCGTCACCCTGGTGCTGGGCACGGCGGGCATTGTGCTGGGCGCTCTGGCCTGGCTGCATATTTGAGCGACGCTGACTCAAGGCACAAGCCTAGTTGCTAGTGCCTGATTTGAGCGGCGCGTCTAAATCGGTCGGTATTTACCCTTGAGTTGAGGCAAGGGGATGGAGAAGTCTTTCCGACAGACTCATACTGTTCGCTGACCCCCAGCTCTTTCCATGACTTCCGACCACAAATCCACCCAGACCAAGGCCGAGAACGCAGTCCCAGCAGCGCCTGCGGTGCCGGCTTTGGTCGCTACGGTGGCTGTGCCCCTGCCAAGCAGCGCGGCGGCCGATGCCAGGCCTGCGCTGGCCATCGTCGGCATTGGCGCCTCGGCCGGCGGCCTGGAGGCCTTCGAGGCCTTTTTCAAGGCCTGCCCGCAGGACACCGGCCTGGGCTTTGTGCTGGTGCCGCATCTGGACCCCGACCACGAAAGCCTGCTGGTCGAAATCCTGCAGCGCAGCACCGCCATGCCGGTGCTGCAGGCGCTGGACGAAACCTTTGTTGCGGCCAATCACGTCTACATCATTCCGCCCAACCGCGATATGGCCATCCTGGGCGGCGAGTTGCAGCTGACGCTGCCGGAGGTGGCGCGCGGCAAGCGCATGCCGATCGACGGTTTCATGCGTTCGCTGGCGGCTGATCAGCGCGGGCGCGCCATAGGCATCGTCTTGTCAGGTACCGCCAGTGACGGCACGCAGGGGCTGGCCGCCATCCTCGACGCCGGCGGCACCAGCCTGGTGCAAGAACCCGGCAGCGCGCGCTATGACGGTATGCCGCAAAGTGCGATCAAGGCCGGGGTAGCGAAGCAGGTCTTGTTGCCCGAGCAAATGCCGGCCCAGTTGATGCGCTTGGTCAAACAACTTGCTGGCGCGCCCCGGCTGACGGCGCTGGCGGCGACAGTGCCGGTCAGAACGCTCAACGCGCTCAACAAGATCTTGCTGCAGCTGCGCGCCAGCAGCGGCCATGATTTTTCGCTCTACAAAAAGAGCACCATAGGCCGGCGCATCCAGCGCCGCATGACCTTGCATCAAATCGACGACGACCTCGTCTATGCGCGCTACCTGAAGGAAAACCCGGGCGAGGCACAGCTCTTGTTCCGCGAGTTGCTGATCAATGTGACCAGCTTCTTCCGCGACCCCGAAGCCTTTGTGATGCTCAAGCAGACCCTGCTGCCGCCGCTGCTGGAGGGCAAGCCGGCGCACAGCGTCTTCCGGGTCTGGGTGGCCGGCTGCTCCACCGGCGAAGAAGCCTATTCCATCGCCATGATCATGCATGAGCTGCAAAGCGAGCTCTTGTCCAGCAGCGCGCAAGGCCTGACCCTGCAGATCTACGCCACCGATCTGGATGATGAGGCGATCGCCGTGGCACGAGCCGGCCGCTACCCCAGCAGCATCGCGCTGGACGTGTCGCCAGAGCGCCTGCGCCGCTTCTTCACCAAGGAGGCGGAGGGCAGCTACAAGGTCAAAAAAGAAATTCGCGACTCGGTCGTGTTTGCGGTGCAAAACGTCATCAAAGACCCGCCCTTCACCCGGCTGGATCTGCTGAGCTGCCGCAATCTGATGATCTACCTGGAACCCGAGTTGCAGCAGCGGCTGATCAACACCTTTCATTACGCGCTGCGGCCCAATGGCTTGTTGTTCTTGTCCACTTCGGAGAGCATCACCAACCAGCCCGAGCTGTTTTCGCCGCTTGATCGCAAATGGAAGTTCTACCAGGCCCGGCATGATGGGCGCGCGCAGCGCGAGCACGGGCGTGTGCCCATAGGCCCTATCTCTATGCTTGCCGCGCCCCCGCAAGCCGGCATCACAGGAGGCGATTTGAATCCGAAAGAAACCCTAGCCACAAGCACCGGCAAGTTGAGCGCCCAGATTGCCGATATCAGCAACCGCTCGCTCTTGCAGGCCTTTGCACCGGCCTCGGTCACCACCGACAGCGACGGCAACATCCTCTACATCCACGGCGACACCGGCCGCTATCTGCGCCCGGCCCCCGGCCCGGCCAGCTTCAATGTGCTGCAGATGGCGCGCGAGGGCCTGCAAGGTGGTTTGCGCACGGCCCTCTTGCAGGCGGCAGCGGGCGCTGCAGGTGCGGCGAGTGGGCTTGCTGGTGGAACAGGCTTGCCGCAGGGCGCGCTGTCCTGGCCCAGCGAGCTGGCCATGGTCAAGACCAATGGCGGTTTTTCGCCGGTTCGCTTCAGCGTGCGTGCACTGCCCCGACTGGCCAACCAGCCGGCGATGCTGCTGGTCAGCTTCGAGGAAGCGCCCGAGGCGCCCGAGCCGAGCACACTCAGCGTGGCGGGCGACGGCAGTGTCGAACAGGCGCGCATCAAGGAGCTGGAGTTAAAGCTCAACTACGCCAACGAGACGCTGCAAACCACCCATGAGGAGCAGCAGGCTTTCAACGAGGAACTCAAATCCACCAATGAGGAGCTGCAGTCCACCAACGAGGAGCTGCAATCCTCCAATGAGGAGCTGGAAACCTCCAAGGAGGAGTTGCAGTCGCTCAACGAGGAAACCATCACCGTCAACGCCGAGCTGAACAGCCGCATCGAGCAGCTGACCAGCGTGCAAAACGATATGAAGAACCTGCTGGACAGCATAGGCTCCGGCACCCTCTTCCTCGACCACAGCTTGTGCATTCGCCGCTTCACGCCGGCCACGCTGAAGATCTACCGCCTGATCCCCAGCGATGTGGGCCGCCCTTTGAGCGACATCACCTGCAATCTCGATGCCGCCCAGCACCAGGCCATGCAGGCCGACCTGCAAAGCGTGCTGGACAGCCTGATACCGATCGAGCGCGAAGTCAGCACCGCAGATGGCACCTGGCACCTGAGTCGCATCCAGCCCTACCGCACGCTGGACAATGTGATCGAGGGTGTCGTGCTGACCTTCACCGATGTGAGCGAATTCAAGCGCGCCCATATGGCCGCCGCGCAGGCTGCCGTCGAGCTGACTGCGGCCAAGCAAGCGGCCACTCAACTAACGCTGCAGCTGAGCGTGCAATTGGCGCGCGAGCTGGCCGAAGGCATTGTCAACACCGTCAGCGAGCCGCTGCTGGTGCTGGACGCGGCGCTGCAAGTGGTGTCGGCCAGCCGCAGCTTTTACGCGTATTTCAAGGTCGAGGCCGCCGACACGGTCGGGCGCAAGCTCTTCGAGCTTGGCAATGGCCAATGGGCGATCCCTGCGCTGCGCGATTTGCTGGAAAACATCTTGCCCAAGAACCGCACGCTGGACGGCTATGAGGTCAAGCACGACTTCCCCGGCCTGGGGCCGCGCCGCATGGTTTTGAATGCGCGCCGCATCAGCACCTCGGCCGGAGAAACCGACCTGATCTTGCTGGCGATGGTCGCCATCGAGACGGTGGCCGCCGGCTGACTCTATTTACCAACCCTGATGCAGCCCGCCGCCCCAAGCCCAGATCCAGACGGGGACTCCGGCCACAGCGCGCTGCGCGCGGTGGCCGAGGCGGCTTGGGCTGCGACCGGCCAGCAGAGTGCCTCGCCCGCGCCCCTGGTCGACAGCAGCCAGCTCTTGCATGAGCTGGAGGAGTACAAAATCGACTTGGAGATGCAGAACGAGGCCTTGCTCGAGGCGCAGTGGGAGCTGCAGAACTCACGCGACCAATTTGCCGAGCTGTATGAATTCGCCCCGTCTGGCTACCTCTTGCTGGGGCCGAACGAGCAAATCGAGCAGGCCAATCTGACAGCGGTCAAGCTGCTCGGGCAGGAGCGCGCTCAGCTGCTGGGGCGCAACTTCGTCGGCTGGGTGGCGGCGACGCAGCAAAAGGCATGGCGCCAGCTGTGCCTGCGCTTGCGCCAGGCAGGCGCTCATCCACGGTCCGAGCCGCTTGAGCAGATCGAGTTGCTGTTGCGGCGCAGCGACGGCAGCGAGTTTTTGGCCCATCTGGAATGCAGCCCAAGGATGCAGCCGGGCGCCGCTGCCCAAGCCGGGGCTGGGGCCAGTGGATTTCGCCTGTTGATCAGCGATGTGTCGGCGCTGCGCGCCAGCGAGGCCCGGCTGCGCCTGAGCGATGCTGCGCTGGGCGCCATCAGCGAGGGAGTACATATCACCAGCCCCGAAGGTCTGCTGACCTCGGTCAACGCTGGCTTCGAGGCCATCACCGGCTATAGCGCCGCTGAAGCCATCGGCCGCAAACCAAGCTTTATGCAAGGCCCGGGCAGCGACCCCCTCACGATAAAAGCCATCCGTACGGCGCTGCGTGAGCGGCGCCAATTTGCCGGTGAAATACTCAATTACCGCAAGGACGGCCAAGCTTTCTGGAGCGAGCTGACCATCTCGCCGCTGCTGGATGAACAAGGCATGCTGACCCATTGGGTCGGAATCTCGCGCGACATCAGCGCCGCTAAACGGGATGCTGCCGAGATCCACAGATTGGCGTTTCACGACAGCCTGACTCAGCTGCCGAATCGGCGCTTGCTGCATATGAGACTGGAGCAGGCACTGGCGGCCAGTGAGAGCAGCGGCCAGTTTGGTGCGCTGTTCTTCATCGACCTGGATAAATTCAAAGAGCTGAACGACTCGCATGGCCACGATATGGGTGACCTGCTCTTGACGCAGGTGGCGCACAGGCTGCGCGAGGCCTTGCGCCATCAGGACACGGTGTCACGCCAGGGTGGCGATGAGTTTGTGCTTCTGGTGCTGGAGCTGGGCGCCACGCAAGAGTTGGCGGCTAAGGCGGCCGCTCAGATCGGCAATTCCTTGCGTGAATTGCTGGCGCCGCCCTTTGATCTCATGGGTTTTGAATACCCTTGCAAGGCCAGCATAGGAGCGGCGCTGTTTCGCGCGCCCGACAGCGTGGCCGAGCTGCTCAAGCATGCCGATTTGGCGCTTTATGAGGCCAAGGGCACGGGCCGTGACCGAATGCGGTTTTTCGACCCTGCCATGCAGTTGGCGCAGGATCAGCGCATGCGCTTGCTGAGCGAGTTGCGGCTGGCTACCGAGCTGGGGCAATGGCGGCTGTACTACCAGCCGCAGGTTGACGCGACGCGGCGCATGATAGGCGTGGAGGCCTTGCTGCGCTGGCAGCATCCGCGTCTGGGCCTTTTGCTGCCGGATGATTTCATCGGACTGGCCGAAGACAGTGGCCTGATCCTGCCCATAGGCTTGTGGGTCTTGCAGACCGCCTGTGCCCAGCTCAAGCAATGGGAAGCCGACCCGCACAGCGCCGGCCTGCCAATCGCGGTCAATGTCAGCGCCAGGCAGTTCAGGCAGCCCGACTTTGTGGCGCAGATCGTCGCGCTGCTGGCGGCCAGCGAGTGCCGTCCGGAGCTGCTGAAACTGGAGCTGACCGAGAGCCTGGTGCTGGATGACATCAGCAACACCATAGACACCATGCTGGCCTTGAAGGTCTTGGGCCTGCAATTTTCGATGGATGACTTTGGCACCGGCCACGCATCCCTGAGCTACTTGGCCCAGCTGCCGCTGGATCAACTCAAGATCGACAAATCCTTTGTCGCCAAACTGCCCGGCCTGGCCAAGGATGAAACCATTGCACGCGCCATCATCACCATGGGTTTAGGCCTTAATATGAGGGTGATTGCCGAGGGCGTGGAAACCGAGGCGCAGCGCAATTTTCTGGGCACCCAGGGTTGCGCCGAATGCCAAGGTTTTTTGTTTAGCCGCCCACTGCCCATCGATGCCTTGCAAGACTATCTGGATGAAAAGGCGCAGCCCGCAGCGACAGCATGAAGGACCAGCATTCGCAAACCCAAGCGTCGTCGCCGATCATCGCTGAGCCTGTGCCTGAGCCTGGCTCGGATGCGGGGGTCCTTGAGCACAGTCAGCCGCTGCTAGAGCAGCAACGCCGCCTGCTGCACGAGTTGCACGTACACCAACTCGAACTGGAGATGCAGAACGAGCAGCTGCGGGCGGCACGCCAAGAGCTGGAAGAATCGCGCGACCGTTATGTCGAGTTGTATGAGTTCGCGCCGATCGGCTATTTGACGCTGGACGCAGACGGCTTGATTGAGCAGATCAACCTGTTCGCGATCAAACTGCTAGGCCAGGAGCGCAAACGGCTATTGGGCAGAAGTTTCACCCATCTGGTCATTGATCAAGACCGTCCGCGTTGGCGGGAGTTGACTATTCGCCTGCGCAACAGTCCGCAGGCCATCGAGTCGCAGACCAATTTCGAGCTGGGCTTGCGGCGCGGCGACGGCCGCCCGCTTGCGGTGAGCCTGCATTGCGCCGGGCCGGCACACGGCTTGCCCGGCGACAAGCTGCGGGTCGCCATCACCGACATCAGCGAGCGGCGCCAGGCCGAGCTGGCCCTGCAAGAAAGCGAATTCCGTTTTCACCAAGTGCTGCGCAGCATCACCACCGTGGCGGTGCAGGGCTACCGCATGGACGGGCGTGTGAGCTACTGGAGCCCCGCCTCGGAGAGGCTCTACGGCTATAGCGCCGAGGAGGCCTTGGGGCGCCATCTGCTCGATCTGATCATACCGCCCGAAATGCGCGACACGGTGGCCGAGGCGATACGACAAATGGCCGCCACCGGCCAGCCGATTCCCGGCGGCGAGTTGACTTTACGGCGCAAGGATGGCAGCCGAGTGGCGGTAATCTCCAGCCGCGCACTGATGCAGGCAGAAGGTCAGGAAGGCGAGCTATTCTGCGTGGATATCGACATCAGCGAGCGCCTGGCGGCCGAAGAGGCGCTGCGCCGGAGCGACCAGATTTTGCGCAGCATCTTGCAAGCGACGCTGGACGGCTATTGGCATGTCGACCGGCAATGCCGGCTGCTCGATGTCAACCAGCGTTATTGTGAGTTGTCGGGTTACACGCGCGAGCAGTTGCTGGGCAGGCCGGCGCAAGATTTTGATATCTTGGCGGACGACGCCGAATCGGCCGCGCGCATTCAGAGGGTGCTGGACCAAGGCAGCGCCCAGTTCGAGACCATCCACCGGCGGCGCGATGGCTCGGAATGGCCGGTCGAGGTCAGCGTGACCCTGCAAGACTCGCAGGATGGCGGCTTCGTGGTGTTTTTGCGCGATATTTCGGCGCGCCATGCTGCCGCCGCCTCACTGCGCGAGCGGGAGTTGTTCGGCCAAGCCATCGGCGAGAACTTCCCCGGCATGCTGATCTACCTGGACCATGAACTGGTGACTCGTTATGCCAACCAGCAGGCCTTGGATTGGTTCGGTTTCGGGCGCGTGCAGCAGACAAGCGTGCAGGAGGTCCTCGGGCCGGAGCGCTATGCACAGCTCGAACCGGCTTTTCGCGCCGCGCTGGCCGGCGAGCCGCAGCAGTTCGAGAGTCGGCGCAAAAAGAGCGATGGCGAGGTCGGCTGTTTCTGGACCCAGTTGGTGCCGCACCGCATTGACGGTAAGGTTTGCGGTGTGTTCGTGATGGCCACCGACATCGGCGCCTTGCGCGCCAGCCAGGTTCGCCAGCGCCTCAATGATGCGGCGCTAACCTCTGTTTCTGACGGCATTCGGATCAGCGACGCGGATGGGCGCATGGTTGCGGTCAACGCGGCTTTTGTGGCGATCACCGGTTATGGCGAGGCGGAGCTGCTGGGCCGCAGCGGGCGCATGCTGCAAGGCCCGGGCACCGACCCGCAAACGGCCGCCGACATCCAGGCGGCCTTCCTGAGCCAAAGCGAATATGCCGGCGAGATCCTCAATTACCGCAAGGACGGCACACCGTTCTGGAACGCCTTGACGATCTCGCCGGTCAAGGACGAGCAAGGGCAGTTGACCCATTTTGTCGGGGTCAGCCGCGATGTCACGCTGCGCCGGCAAGCCGACGCGGCGCTGCAGAGCACGCTCAAGGACAAGGAAGCGCTGCTCAAGGAAGTGCATCACCGGGTCAAAAACAATTTACAGGTCATCACCAGCCTCTTGCGCCTGGAGGCGGGGCGCAGCGCGGTGGCCGACACCAAGACCGTGCTGCAGGCGATGCAGGGCCGCATCAGGGCGATGGCACAGCTGCATGAAACGCTCTACCGCTCGGGCACTTTTGCTGCGGTCGATCTGGGTGCTTATCTGGGGCAAGTGGCGACCCAGGCCTTTCGCGCACAGGTGCTGGACCTCGCAGGGGTGCGCTTGGCGCTGGACATGTCAGCCTTGCCAACGAGCATGGACCAGGCCGCTGCATTTGGCTTGCTGGTCAACGAGTTGATCTCCAACAGCCTCAAGCATGGGTTTGCCCAGCCTCATCCAATGGGAGCGGGCGAGATCAAGCTCAGTCTGCAGGCTGTTGATGCCGCGAGTTCGCTATGGCGCTTGCGGCTTGCCGACAACGGCCCCGGCCTGGCGGACGACTTCGAGGCCAGGCGCCAGAGTTCGCTGGGCCTGCAATTGGTGGGAGACCTGTGCCGCCAGGTCAAGGGGGCTTTGAGCATCAGCTCGCAGCCGGGCCAAGGCGTGGCGTTCAGCATTGACTTCAAGGCCATGGCGCCGAGTGCGCTGGTGATGCCGCCATGAAGCAGCCATGCCGAATTCTGGTGGTCGAAGATGAAGCGATCATCGCCCGCGACATCATGCTTCAGCTGCGGGATCTAGGCTATACCGCGCTGGGCCCGGCCGCCAGCGGTGAGCAGGCGATCGATATGCTGGCCGAACTGTCAGCCGATTCGCGGCCCGAGCTGATCTTGATGGACGTACATCTGGACGGCGCCATGGACGGCATCAGCACGGCACAGCTGATTCGCCAGCGCTTCGCCTTGCGCAGCTTGTTTTTGAGCGCCTTCGACGGCCCGGACAGCCTGCAGCGCGCCAAGCTTTGTGAGCCGGCCGGTTTTCTGGTCAAGCCCTTCGAGGAACACGACTTGCGGCAGGCCTTGACGGACGCCTTTTCGGGGTCAGCCTAATTCAGGTCTGCGGCTGGCACCGGCCGGCCGAAGAAATAACCCTGAAACGCATCGCAACCAATCGCCGCCAGGAAGTCGCGCTGCTCGGCCGATTCGACCCCTTCGGCAATCACCCGCAAGTCAAGGTTATGGGCCAGCGCCACAATGGTGCGGGCAATCACCGCATCATTCGGGTCGACCAGGATGTCGCGCACAAAGCTCTGGTCGATCTTGAGTTGCTGCAGCGGCAAGCGCTTGAGGATGGACAGAGAAGAGTAGCCGGTGCCAAAGTCGTCCAGCGAGAAGGCCACGCCATAGCCCTTGATGGCCTTCATCTTGGCGACCACGCCCTCGATATCGTCGACCAACATGCTCTCGGTCAACTCCAGCTTCAGCTGCGTTGGCTTGGCACCGGTCTTTTGCAGCGCCTGGCCGACATGTTCGACAAAGGCGATTTGCGCGAACTGCAGCGCGCTGACGTTGACGGCCATGGTCCAGTGCGCACGCTGCGGGTCCTGACTCCAGGCTACCAGCTGCGCGCAGGCCGTCTCCAGCACCCATTGGCCGAGCGGCAATATCAGGCCATTGGCTTCGGCAATCGGGATGAACTGGACCGGCGGCACCATCTCCGTGCCGCCGCGACGCCAGCGCAGCAAGGCCTCCACCCCGGTGACCGCGCCGACCGAGTTGACCTGCACCTGGTAATGCAACTCGAACTCCTGGCGCTCCAGACCGTGGCGCAGGTCAAGCTCGAAGGCGATGAAAGCACTGGCGATGGCTTGCAGCGCGGGATCAAAAAAGCGCATGGTGTTGCGCCCGGCGGACTTGGCCTGGTACATCGCCACATCAGCCCGCTTGAGTAACTCGTCACTGCTATGGGTCTCCTGCGTCAGCACGACGACACCGATGCTGGGCGTGCCCTGGTAGCTTTTGTCGCGCAGCAAATAGGGCTCGCGCAAGCTCTCCAGGATCTTGCCCGCGAAACTCTCGGCCTGGGTCGCCGCTTCATGATCCAGGCTGCTCAAGCCCTCCAGCAAAACCACGAACTCGTCGCCGCCCAGGCGTGCTATCAAACCTTCCGGGTGCACGTCGAGTGCCGGGGCCAGATGAGCGCCCACGTGCGCGGCTGCATGGACCACGTCCTGCAGCCGCTGGGTCACTTGCAGCAGCAACTCGTCGCCGACGCCGTGGCCCTGCGTGTCATTGAGCTGTTTGAAATGATCCAGGTCCAAGAGCATCAGCGCGCCATGGCGCCCGCTGCGGGCGGCCACCTGCATCGCATGCTGCAGGCGCTCGGTCAGCAAACGCCTGTTCGGTAAGCCGGTCAAACTGTCGTAGTAGGCAAGCCGGTGCAGCTCTTCGATATGCTGGCGGTTCGGCGTGATGTCGCGCAGCAGGCCGATATAGCTGCGCGGCTCAGCACCGACAATTTCAGACACCAGCAGGCTAATCGGCAGCAGATGGCCGTCACGGTGGCGCGCCTCGACCTCGCGTGCCTTGCCAATCACGCGTTTTTCGCCGCCCTCGCGGTAATGCTGCAGATAACTGTCATGTTGGGCGGCATGCGGCTCGGGCATCAACAGCCGGACATTGCGGCCCAACAGTTCTTCGGCGGCATAGCCAAACAGCTTGCACGCGGCGCTGTTGCAGCTCAGCATCTGGCCAAAGGCGTCGATGGTGACGACTCCGTCCAGCATATTGTCCAGAATGGTCTGGCTATGCAGTGCCGAGGCACGCAGGCGGGCTTCGGCGCCATGCTTGTACAGCGCCATCTCCAGCACGGTGCGCAACTCACGCTCGGAAAAAGGCTTGAGGATGTAGCCGAAGGGCTCGGTCAGCTTGGCCCGGGCCAAGGTCTCGTCGGCAGCAAAGGCGGTCAGAAACACCACCGGCAGCGCAAAGCGGTCACGAATGATTTGCGCGGCACAAACGCCGTCCATGCCTTCGCCCAGCTGGATGTCCATCAGCACGAGATCCGGCTTGGTGCTGCCGGCCAGCTCGACTGCGTCCTCACCGCGGGTGACATGGCCGACCGTCTGATAACCCAGCAAGTCGAGCTGCTGCAGCAAGTCGCGCGCGACGATGGCCTCGTCTTCGACGACCAGGATGCGGGGTTTGAGTGCGCTGCTCTGCATGATGGTTTGCGCGCCTCAGTCCTGTTCGTCTTGCTGCATCTGGGTGATGATGGGCAGCAGACCATCGACAAAATTGGCCTTGCTGACGAAGCTGGACCCCAGCCCATGTGCGGCTATATGGTAGCCACTGCTGTCATGCATGGACAAGAACACCATGCGGGGCGGATCGGGCTGTTCGCGCAGGCGCGCCGCCATCTCCAGGCCGTTCATTTCGGGCATGGCAATGTCCAGCAGCACCAAATCGGGCCGGTGTTGCGCTATTTGCGCCAAACCCTGTCGGCCATTCGCTGCATGAGCGACCACCTCAACCTCGGGCAGGCGCGCCAGGAAAGCGCTGACGGCCGCCACAAAGGTCGGGTTGTCGTCAACCAGCAAGATCTTGATTGCCATCTCTTCCTCGCCCGCGGCCCAATGTCTGATCATTGCTTGCCACTGTATGCATGGAGCAGATGCTGGACTATCGGCAAGACACCTGAACTGCAGGCGGGAATTGCCCGAGTGGGTTGAAGCCTTAGCTGTCGACCGAGATCAGGCCGCAGCGCAGCGCGTAGCGCACCAGGCCGGTAACCTCGTGAATATCGAGTTGGCGCATCAGCTGACTGCGATGGGTGTCGACCGTCTTGACCGACAGGTCCAGCCGCCGCGCAATCTCCTTGCTGCTATTGCCCTCGGCAATCAGCTGCAGCACCTCGCGCTGGCGCGGCGTCAGCTGCGAGCCACTGGGCTCATCAAAACGTAGGCGCTTCACATAGTCGCTCATCACGCCCTTGGACACCGCCGCGCTCAGATAGGTTTCACCGCGCATCACCGCGCGCAAGCCCGCTTCCAACTCGGTCGGCGCCGCATCCTTGAGCAAATAGGCGGCCGCACCTTGGCGCAGCGCCTGGCGCACATAGTCTTCGTTTTGATGCATGGACAGAATAAGCACCTTGCTGTCGGGCTGGCTCAGCTTCAGTCGGGCGGTCGCATCAAGGCCATTGAGCCCCGGCATCGCCACATCCATCACCACCACATCCGGGCGCAGCTGTTCGGCAAAACTCAACACCTCCGTGCCGTCACAGGCCTCGCCCACCACCTCCACGCCAGGCAGTGACTCCAGCAGTTTGCGCAAACCGGCGCGGACCAGCGTGTGGTCATCGGCCAGCAAGACCCTGCAACTCATCTGGGCACCTCGGGCGCAGACAGCGGGCAGCTCAGCAGCACCATGCAGCCGCGGCCTAGGCTGGACTCGATAAGCAAGCTGGCGCCTATCAGCATCGCACGCTCTTGCATGCCCAGCAGGCCCAAACTGGCGCCAGCGACGGCCAAGCCCCGCGAGGCTTGTGGTTCGAAGCCACGGCCGTTGTCATTGATGCTCATCACCAAATCCTGTTCACTTTGTTGCAACACCACTTCGAGCTGGCTCGCCTGCGCGTGGCGGGCCACATTGGTCAGCGCCTCTTGGGCGATGCGGAAAAACGTCGTCTCGATCTCGGGCGGCAAGCGCGCTGTCGGCGTCAGCGCCTGAAACTGCAGCTCATAGCCGCTGCGCGCAGCCGCCTGCTCGGTCAACCAGCGCAAGGCCGGCGCCAGGCCCAAATCATCCAGCATCGACGGGCGCAGCGCCATCGCCAAGCGCCGCACCTGCTGCAAGGCGTCATCGACGATGCGGATATTCTCCAAGCCCAATGCCTCGGGCGAGATGGTCCGGAACCGTGCCTGCGATTGCAGATTGATCTTGATCGCCGTCAGCGATTGGCCCAATTCGTCATGCAACTCCAGCGCCAGACGGCGGCGCTCGGTTTCCTGCACCTCGAGCACCCGCCGTGACAAGGCGCGCAGTTGCGCCGCACCTTCGGCCAGGCCTTGCTCGGCCTTGTGCTTGTACAGCGCCATCTCCAGCACCGTGCGCAGCTCGCGCTCGGTGAAGGGCTTGAGGATGTAGCCATAGGGCTCGGTCAGCTTGGCGCGCGCCAACACCTCGTCGGCGGCGAAAGCGGTCAAAAACACCACCGGCAAGGCCAGATGCGCGCGGATTTGCCGCGCCGCCTCGATGCCGTCCAGCTCGCTATTGAGTTGGATGTCCATCAGCACCAGGTCGGGGCGCAGCTCGGCCGCCATGGCCAAGCCCTGCTCGCCGCTGGTGGCGTGTCCGACCGGGCTGTAAGCGAGGTCAAGCAATTGCTGCTGCAGGTCGCGGGCGACGATGTGCTCGTCTTCAACAATCAATATTCTGGGCGACGGCAGCTCGGTCATGGGCAAGAGTCACAGGCTGGAGGGGGGGCATCGGCAGGCCAGAAGCGGCGCTCAGGAATGGTCATTGTCTATGATCAATTCCAGCATGGCTTTTGCCTGCGCGAATTCGAACTGGCTGATCAGGTTTTCAAGTGCGTCGAAGGAGTCGCCCAGCGCGCTGCGCAGCAGCACCGCATGGTCTTCCAACAAGACGACGGCGGCGATATCGCCGTCCGCCAACAAGGCGTCGAGCTGGCGCAAAACCGCCCCGCGCCCGCTAGCCTGCGCGGCCAGACCTGCGGCATCGCCCTCCTCCTCCGCCATCGCCTTGGCCAGGCTCTGCAGTTCCGCCTCCAGCCGCGCGATGTCGGGGCCGAACGCGGCCAGCAGATCAGCGCCATAGCCTTCTGAAGCAGCGACACCTTGGGCTTCCATATCGCGCAAGCTATCCTCAATCGCGGCGGCAATTTCGGCCAGCCGCAGCGCGCCCAAGGCCGCTGCAGTGCCCCTCAAGGTATGCACGATTTGCCGGGCCGCGCCCGCATGAGCGCCCGCCAGCTGCGTTGTCAGGGCTGCCGCGCACTGCGCATTGGATTGCAGCAAACGGCTCAAGAGATTCAGGTACTTCTCGCTATTGCCCCGCAGCGCCGCCAGGCCTTTGCTCAGATTCAAGCCCGGCAACAGGGCCAAACGGTTCAAGCGAGCAGCATTGGCAGGCGCTACGCTGGGGCTCGCGGCCGGCTGAGGCGCAAGTCCCAGCGCGGCTTCCGGGTTGCCACGCTGCTGGGTGGCCGGCAGCCATTTCAGCAAGGCCCGGTACAGCTGCAAGGGTTCGATCGGCTTGGAGATGAAATCGTTCATGCCCGCTTCGTCACAAGCGCGGTGGTCCTCATCGAAGGCATTGGCGGTCAAGGCCAGCACCGGCAATGCGCCGCCCACGGTCAAAGCGCGGATGCGCCGGCAGGCTTGCAAGCCGTCCATCACCGGCATCTGCATATCCATCAACACCAGATCAAAGGGCTGGCTCTGCGCCATCTGCTCGACCAAGGCCAGCGCTGCGGCGCCGTCGGTGGCGGTGGAAACTTGCAGGCCCAGCCGGTGCAGCATGTCCAGCGCCACTTCCAAATTGACCTCGTTGTCATCGACCAGCAGCACATGTGCGCCGCCATGCAGGCGCCGCACTTGCATCTCCAGGCCCAGCACATCGACGGCATCCTCGAAGCCCGGCAGCGAAGCGAAGTCGGGCTTGTGCGCCTGGCCCGCGCGCAACTCGGCGGTGAACCAGAAGCAGCTGCCCTCGCCCAGGCGGCTGCTGACCCCCGCCTCGCCGCCCATCAGATGCGCCAGGCGCTGCGTGATCGCCAGCCCCAGGCCGGTGCCACCATGCTTGCGGGTGGTGGACGCATCGGCCTGCTCGAAAATCTGGAACAGCCGCCCAACCGCCTCTTCGCTCAAGCCCGCGCCGCTGTCCTCGACTTCAAAGCGCAGGCGCAGCGTTGCCTCGTCCGAGTTGGGCAGGCGCGGCAGGAGGCTCACCCGCAAGGTCACGCCGCCCTGCTCGGTGAACTTGACCGCATTGCCGGCATAGTTGAGCAGCGCTTGACGCAGGCGCGTCGGGTCGCCGTTCAACCAGCTCGGCACGCCCTCGCTGAGCAGCTTGATCTTGAGACCCTTGCGCAGCGCCGTCTCGGCGATCATCGCCTCGACCTGATCGAGCAGCGCCCCCAGATGGAAGTCAATGCGCTCGAGCTGCACGCGGCCGGCCTCGATCTTGGAGAGGTCAAGAATGTCATTGATCAGGCTCAGCAAATGCTGGCCGGCCCCGGCAATGCGGTCCAGGCGCGGCACCTGGGCGGGCGACGGATCATCGCGGCGCAGCAAGTAATTCAGCCCCAGAATGGCATTCATCGGGGTACGAATTTCATGGCTCATATTCGCCAGAAATGCACTCTTGGCCAAGCTGGCCTCCTCGGCTTGCTCGCGCGCCACCGCCAGCTCCTGGGTGCGCCGCCCGACCAGCTCCTCCAGATGGAAGCGGTGCTTGTCCAACTCGCGGCCCATGCGGGTGCGCTCGGTGACATCCTCCATGACCGCGACATAGTGGCTGATCTGCCCATCGGGCTGGCGCAAGGGGCTGATGATGGCGAAGTCGCTGCGGTCTGCTTCTGTATCGGTTTGAATCAGGCCGCGCCAGGTGTCCCCGCCTTGCAAGGCGGCCCGAATGGCCGGCAATGGCGCCGTGCTGTTGGCAAACAGCGCCGGCGTGCTGCCCAGCAACTGCGCGCGCGTCTGGCCGCATGAGGCCATATAAGACTCGTTCACATACTCGATGCGCTCGTTCACATCGGTGATGAAAATGGCTTCGCTGCTCTGCTCCACTGCGAGCGACAGCTTGCGCAACTGAGCCTGCGCTTGCTTGCGCTCGGTGATGTCACGGATCAGCACATGCACGGCCAACTCATCATCAAAGGGGATCGTGGTGCCCACGACCTCCACATCGATTTCGCGGCCGTCAAGCCGGATGAAGCGCTGCTCGGCCAGCGCGGATCTTGTACCCGGCACGCTGACCGCCGCCAAGCTGGCCCGCGCCACATCATGCTGCTCGGGATGGAGCAGCTCCAGCGCGCGGCGGCCCAAGAGATCCTGGGCCGAACGCGCGCCCAACAGCTCGACCGCCGCCGGGTTGGCAAAGATCAGCCGGCCACGGCGATGCACGACCAAGGCCTCGGGTGACCATTCGACCAGGGCGCGATAGCGCGCCTCGCTGTCGCGCAACTGGGCCTGGCTCTTGGACTTGTACAGCGCCATTTCCAGCACGGTCCGCAATTCCCGCTCCGAAAACGGCTTCAAGATGTAGCCAAAAGGCTCGGTCAATTTGGCCCGCGCCAACACATCATCGGCCGCAAAGGCGGTCAGAAACACCACCGGCAGCCCGCATTGATCGCGTATCGCCTGCGCCGCGCTGATGCCGTCTAGCGGGCCGGCCAATTGAATGTCCATCAAGACCAGATCGGGCCGCAACTCATGGGCCAAGCGAATGGCTTCTTCGCCGCGGCCTGTTTGAGCCACCGGCAGATAGCCGAGCTGGCGCAATTGCTGCTCGATATCGCGCGCCACCAGAACCTCGTCTTCGACAACCAATATGCGCTGGCCTGACGTGGAATTGGGCATAGGGCTTCAGTTCAAAGGGGCCGGGCGGGTGGGTATATGTGGGCTGCTGGGAGCATCGTACACAAACAGCAACTCGAAAATAGCCAGAGGTGCCGGGCCAATACTCAATGTGGCGCCAAGTTGACGCGCCAGATCAAACACCAGTTGCATTCCCAGCGAGCGCGCACAACGCGCCTCGAATTCGGCCGCGTCGCCCAAGCCCACGCCGTTGTCGCTGACCCGCAGGCACCACTGCCGCTCGGCCTCATCCAAGGCTTTCAGCTCGATCTTGAGCTCACCCCCGCGCCCGGCCGGGAAGGCATGTTTGAAGCTGTTTGAGATCAGCTCATTGACCAGCAGGCCAATCGGTGCGGCCTGATCTAGGCTCATCGTCAGCGGGCGCAGCTGCAAGGTCAGTTTCACCGCGACATCGCCGACCTGCGCTCGCACCGCCTGCGTTGCCAGCTGCTGCAAATAACTTGCAAAATCAACGGATGCAAAAATCCCGCTGCGGTAGAGCGACTCATGCAAGAGCGCCATCGAGCGAATGCGCGCCTGCATCTCGCCCAAGACCGCGCGGGTTTCGAGCTGTTCGCTGCGCGTGGCCTCAAGGCGCAACAAGCTGGTGATGACTTGCAGATTGTTCTTGACCCGGTGGTGCACCTCATTGAGCAGGCCGACCTTCTCCTGCAAGGACAGCTCCAGCTCACGCTTGGCCTGGTGACTCTCGCTGATGTCCTGAATCGTGCCGATCAATTTCAGCGTAATGCCGTTTTCACGCACGGCCGAGCCTTGTGTGCGTACCCATTTGGGCGTTCCCTGTGCGCCTATCCAGGGCAGTTCCATGTCGTAAGGCGTACCGCTGTCGATGGCAGCCTGCAAGGCCGCCTCGATCAAGGGCCGGGCCTCGGGCGCAAACAGGTGGATGCCGTCGGCCAGCGGCGGCTCCAGCGCGTCCGACAACTCGGCGATGCGAAAGGTCTCGCGCGTCCAGCTCAGCTTCATCGTGGCCAACTCAAGCTGCCAGCCGCCGACCTTGGCCAGCGCACCGGTGCGCTCCAGCAACTCGGCGCTGACGGCCAAGCTCGCTTGCACACGGTATGCCTCACTGACATCGCTGAACACCAGCACCATACCTTGCAGGTGGCCGGCGGAGTCACGAATCGGCGCGGCGCTGTCAGCGATTTGATACTCCGCCCCGCCTCGCGCCAGCAAGCTGGTGTGATTGGCCAGGCCCGTGGCCTGGCCGCTGGCCAATACCCGCTGCGCGGGGTCCTGGCGTGGCTGGCGGCTGCCGGTATCGATGATGCAAAACACCTCCGGCAGCGTGCGCCCCAAAGCCTCGGCCAAGGTCCAGCCGGTCAGGCGCTCGGCCACCGGGTTCATGCGGGTGATCAGGCCGGCCGCGTCGGTGGCGATCACCGCGTCGCCGATCGAGTGCAGCGTGATGCTCAAGCTCTCTTCGCTGCGCTTGAGCAACTGCTGGCCGTGGGCGAGCTCGGCCACGGCTTGCCTGACTTGGCGGCGCAACAAGATCACAAAAGCCGTGGCGAGTAGCAAGGCCAAGCCAAGCGAAAACAGCAGATATTTGGCCAGATCAGGCCAGGCGATGTCATACATGGTGTTCAGGGGCAACATGCGTCAGCGCGGCAAGAAGCTGACGCTGAATTCCGCCGCCGGCCCAGTGCCGACTTCAAGCTGACCGCCGATTTGATGGGCCAGGTCGGACACCAGTTGCAGGCCCAAGGAGCGCTCGCGCCTGGCCTCAAAGTCCGCCGGCAGGCCGGCACCGGTATCGCTGACCTTCAAGCGCCAGCGGGGGCCACCGGCCAGCGGCTGCAAGCTGACCCGAACTTCTCCTTCGCTGAGTGCGCCACCCTGTGCGCCACCTTGTTCGCCACCTTGCGCCGCCTCATCTGCGCCGCTCGCGAAGCCATGCTTGAAACAATTGCTGAGCAGCTCATTGAGCAGCAGCCCGCAAGGCGTGGCCAGGTCCATGCCGACCTTGAGCGGCGCCAGATCCAGCGTCAAGCGCACCCGGCCACTGGCCGACATGCGAAACACCTGCGTGGCGACCTGCGCCAAATAGACCGACAGATCGGAGCCCGCAAAGACACCCGAGCGATACAGCGTCTCATGCAGCAAGGCCATCGAGCGGATGCGGCCCTGCATTGCGTCAAGCACCGACTTGGTTTGCGGCAGGCTGCTGCGGCCCGCCTCCAGGCGCAAGAGGCTGGTGATCACCTGCAAATTGTTTTTGACTCGGTGATGCACTTCCCTGAGCAAGGCTTCCTTGTCCTGCAAGCTCTGACGCAAAGCTTCCTCGGTCTGTTTGCGCGCCGTGATGTCGCGCGACAAGACCACAAAGCGAGACTGATCGGATGCCCCATCCACCTTGCGCACCATGGAGAGCTCGAACCACATCGGGCCTTGCGCCAGATCGAGCTGGATCTGCTGACCGATCGAGAAGCCTTCCCGATCGGCTTGCTCCAGGCTGGCCATCACCACCGCCGCAGCAGCGGGCGGCAAGATATCGCTGACCAACTTGCCCAGAAATACTTCGGCGGGTGCGGCCAGCAGATCGCTGCGGGCGGAGTGGTAATCGTGATATCGGCCCTGCCGGTCGATCTCAAACAGCAGGTCGGGCACGGCATCCAAGGTTGCCCGCAGACTGGCCTGGCTGGCATGCAACTGCCTGGCCAGATTGGTCTGCTGCAAGGCCGTGGCCACGCGCCATTTAAGCAGCTTGAGATAACCGCGCTGTGGGTCCTTCAACATATAGTCGTGCACACCCAGCTCGAGCGCGCGCACCGCGATTTGCTCCTCGCCCATGCCCGCCACCAACAGCACCAGCTGCGCGCCAAACGCATCGATCAAATCAAAGCAAGTGCCGTCGCCCAGGTTGTAGTCGGACAGGATGATGTCGAAAGCTTGCCCGGCCAGCTCGCTGCGCGCCTGCGCGACCGAGCGCGCAACGCGAACACGGTAAGGCAGGTCTTGCTCCTTGACCGCCTTCAAAAAGGCCATTTCGTCGACCAGATCGTCTTCGATCAACAGCAAACTGACGACGCTGGCAGCATTGAATGCGGGCACATTCGCCGCGTTCAATTGGGTGCCCCTTCACTGGTCGACCAATAGTCGCGAATCACCTGCATGGTGCGCACAAACTGCGGGTAGTCGACCGGCTTGAGCATATAACCCGAGACATTTTGATCAAAGCTGGCCATGCGGTCGGTTTCTTCTTGAGAAGTGGTCAGCACCACCACCGGAATACGCTTGAGCAGAGGGTCTTGCTTGAGCACGGCCAAGAATTCGATCCCATTCATGCGGGGCATATTGAGGTCAAGCAGAATCAAACCCGGCCTGGGATTGGCCGGATCGCGCAAAAACGCCAAGCCCGCTTCACCATCGCTGACCTGATCGAGCGGATATTCCACACCCAAATCTCTGAGTGAGCGGCGCACCGTCATCACATCGACCTCATCGTCTTCGATCAGCAAAATATGTTGCTGTGCTTGCATGATGATCTGGCCCTCGCTGGCTACTGATTGCACTGCTGCCGATGGTTTTGCGTCTGGCTTTGCAGCGGACTGCTTCTTTGCACAATGCCGAGACGCAACGCTACACGATTTCGGCCGGCAGCGTGAAATGAAAAGCAGCACCTTCTCCGGGCGTGGATTCGACCCAAACGCGCCCCCCCTCGAGCTCGACGATCTTCTTCACCAAGGCTAGGCCAACGCCGGTGCTCTCGACCTTGTCACGCGGGCTCAGGGTTTGAAACAGCTGGAAGATCTTGTCGAAAAATCTGGCCTCAATGCCGGGGCCGTTATCGGCCACCGTGAACTGCCACATCGGCCCGATCACCGCGCAGCTCACCGTCACCCGGCCGGCCGCTTTGTCCATGTATTTGATGGCATTGGAGAGCAGGTTTTGAAACAGCTGCTGAGCTTTGAAGGGGTCGATTTGCACGCTCGGCAAGGTTCCGTTCAGCTCAATCATTAGGTGCGGCGGCGGGGCCAATAACTCGATGCTATTGCGCACCAGCGCATCCAGATTGACCAAGCGGCGCTCCTCCCGCCCGCGCCCGGCGCGCGAGTAGGCCAAGATGCCGTCAACCAAGGCGCCCAGGCGCTTGACGCGGTTGTCGATCAGGCCGAGCTGCTGCGCACCTTCGGCGCCAAGTTTGTCGGCGTAGTCGCTCATCAACCAGCTGGCCAAGCTGCTGATGCCGCGCAGCGGGGCCTTCAAGTCATGCGAGACGATGTAGGCGAAGTCATTCAACTCACGGTTGGCTGCCTGCAACTCCAAGAGCATTTCTTCGTTGTGTTGCTCCAGCAATTTACGCGCCGTGATCTCGGCGCGGATCGCCACATATTGGGCCGGACGCCCATCCGCGCCCAGAAAAGGCACGATGGTGGTCTCGACCCAATAGATGCTGCCGTCCTTGGCCAGGTTCTTCAATTCGCCCTTCCAGACCCGGCCGCTGCTTATCGTCTCCCACAGCTCGCGGATAAAGGCCTTGGGGTGGTGACCGGAATTGATGATGCGGTGATCACTGCCTATCAATTCCTCGCGCGACCATTTTGAAATCGCGCAGAACTTGTCGTTCACATAGCAGATGCTGCCGCGCGCATCGGTGATCGCGACGATGGCATGCTCGTCCAAAGCTCGTTTATAGGCCTCGAGCTCACTCAGCTGAGCGGGCGGGCTTGGGGGCGAAGCAGCGGGTTCATGACTCATCTTTTGGGGCCTCGGTTGGGGGCGAGGTTTGGAGCGAGTTTTGGGGCGCGGTTTGCGCCGTGGTTTGCGCCGTGTTTTGGGGCATGAAGCGCAACTCGAAAGCAGCCAGCGGCAGCGGGCCAACCGTCAAGACGCCGCCTATCTGACGGGCCAAATCGCCCACCAGTTGGAGGCCCAACGAGGACGTGCCGGCCAGCGTGAAGTCTTGCGGCAAGCCGATGCCATCATCCTGCACGCGCAAGCACCATTGCCGATCTGTATCGGTTTGCTCACTGCCTGCCAGCGGCTGCAAGCTCAGCCCCAGCACGCCCTCTCGGCCGCCGACAAAGCCATGCTTATAGGCATTGGTGATCAGCTCATTGACCAGCAAGCCGCAGGGTGTGGCTTGGTCCAGGCTCACTTGCAGACTGCCCATATCCAAATGCAGCCGAACCGCTGGGCTGCCCTGGCTGCGGCAGGCCTGCACGGCCACATCCTTCAGATAAGCGCCCAGATTCACGCTGGCAAAGAGGCCGCTGCGATAAAGCGACTCATGCAGCAAGCCCATTGCGCGCAGGCGCCCTTGCATATCTGTCAAGACCTGTCGAGTGCGGGCCTCGGCGCCGCGCCCCGCCTCCAGCCGCATCAGGCTGCTGACCACCTGCAGATTGTTTTTCACGCGGTGATGAACTTCGTTCAGCAGCACCGTCTTCTCCTGCAAGGCCGCCTGCAGCGCGAGCCGGCTTTGCTTGCGCTCGGTGATGTCGTGCACCAGCGCCAAATTGGCAGGCGCGCCGTCAAATTCGATCATGGCGCCCTGCACTTCGACGTCGATGACGCTGCCGTCCAGCTTCAGATAGCGCGATTCCAACGGGATCAAACGCAGCCCACCTTCGGCCACCTGAGCCACCCTGGCAAGTACCTGCGAATGCTCATCGGGGTGGATGAATTTCAGAACCGGTTGGCCGACCAGGTCCTGGGCCGATTGCCCGCCCAATAACTTGACCAAGGCTGGGTTGGCAAAGAGCAAGCGGCCCGCCCGGTGCACGGCGATGGGCTCGGGTGACCGCTCGATCATGGAACGGTAGCGGGCCTCGCTGTCGCCCAGTGCGAGTTCGCGCTCGCCGAGTTCGGCCAAGAGCAGATTGAAGCCCGCGATCAGCAGGCCGATTTCGTCGGGCCGTTTGATTGGCAAAGGCTGCATAGGCAAACCGGTACTTGATGTGGCCGCCGCGACAGCCAGGTGTTTGGCCGCTTGCACCAGCGGCGCGAGCTGATGTTGCAGCAGCCACCACATCAGACCCGCAGCCAGCAAACTCAAGCCCAAGGCGGCCCACAACATACGCCGCTGCATGGCGTGCAGCGGCGCAAAAGCTTCTTCGGTCGGCAAGGATGCCGCCACCGCCCAACCCGCCAGCGGCACGGTCGTCAGCGACACCAGCGCCTCTTGCCCGGCCGGGTTGGTGTAAACCAAGCTGCTGTGTTGCCCTGCGAGGAGCCGGTCCAAGGCCGGGTCTTCACCGAGCGGCGCCAGAGTTTGCATGACGCGACCGGGGTCGCTGGACGTGATGCTCAGGCGATGCTTGATTGACACCAAAAAGAAATGCCCGGTTTGGCCAAAACCATGGGCCGTGATGCGGTCCAAAAAACTCGGCTTGGCCATATTGATCAGGCCGACCAGGACGCCCTGCACCTGACCGCCCCCATCACGCACGGCCACGATCAGGCCGAACACGGGGGTCTTCAAGATCCGCCCCATCACCGCGCGCCCGACGCGGGAGCGGCCATCATTCAGGCAGTCAGCGACATCGGTGTTGCGCAAATAGTTGCTGCCCACCCGGCCGGGCAGTGGCGGCGCATCGGCAATCGCCCGCCCATCCTTGGCGATGAACACCACCCCGCCGTTGAAGAGGGACAGCAAGACCGGCCGTTGATCCAGCAGGCTTTGAGCTTCTACGGGGTCTGCATCCCTCGCACCGCCGGCCTCTCTTGCGACCGCCTCAAGTGCAGCGAAGCGTGTTCCCAACTGATCATTGATCTCGGCCGCCAACAGACCCACGCTGCGATATTGTTGCTCGCTCAACAAGGCCTGCACATCGTCATGCACGATGCGACCGACGTAGATCGCCAGCGTCCAAATGCTCAACACCACCAAGGCCAGGGTAACCAGCGTCAGGCGGGCATTGAGCGTGCGCAAAGGCAGGAAACCGGGCCTTGACAAATGACTCTCCAACACGATGAAGCCAAAAGGAAAGACACCCGCCCGTCAAGGCAAGGCGTTCGACTTTGAGCGGCCAATATTCAGCACGATCAAGCTCAGGCCTATGCGCCAGCTCAACCAGGTGATCAGCATGACAAAGGCCAAGCCAAGGGCCAAACTATGACGCAGCATGGCCTCGGCGTCTGCAAAAAGTTCGGCCTGCGGCAGCCCGGCGAGCAAGCGCCAATCCGTCCCCGCAATGTTCACAACATGGTTCAGGCGCGGCCCCTCATCCGGCGCCAAGGGGGCGCTGAACTCGCCTTCCCGAAATCCTTGCTGCCCCAGCAAGTCACGCAAGGCATCGGCCGAGACATTGACCCGACCAATGAAGGCGGCAGCATCGCTTGAACGGGCCACAATGGTCTGCTGCCGACTCAGCACCTCCACGACCGCATGGCTGGGCAGGCCCTCACGCAGGCGCTCACTCATCTGCAAGAGGTCCAGTTGCAGGTTCAAGGAACCCAAGCGCTGACCCGAGCTGTCGAACAGCGGCTGCGTCAGCCAGGTCAGCCAACGACCTGCGCTGTGCAAGGACAGGCTTGCACTCTGCAAGCTCGCCGGGCTTGGCGGCAGCCGCCCATGCGGGCTCACCAGCTCGCAGATCAGCTCGCCATGCAGATCTCTAACGCTTAAATTGACCAGCACCTGGTCCAGCCGGACAAGGGCGCTGGAAAAGCGCGCGCAACGAGCCGCATCGGCGTCTTGCCTGGCCGCTTCCCGGGCCAGGTTTTTCAGCAAGACTAGATCGCGGCCGAGTTGCTGCTGCAGGCTTGTTGCCGCAGCCGTCGCCACGGCTTTGACGCGGGCATGTGCTTGCTCCCGGGCAAGCTGCATATGCTGCAGGCTGGACCCGATCAGCTCAAAAGCGATCAACAGCGTGATGGGCAGGGCGATCAAATAGCACAACAAGGCAAAGCGCCGCGAAGTCTGGGCCACCGCAAGGTCGGGCGCCTCTATCTCGTCGCCGCTCGGTGGGCCTGCTTGCCTGATTTCCAAATCGCTCCCCTCCACTGCGGCGCGCGGCTTTACTCCAATTTGGCTTGCTTGGAGCCTTGCACACTTCTAAAGCGCCGATCGATTGAAGGCGCATGCAATTCATGCGCCGAATTTCAAGGCACTGTAGGCAGGTCGGCCTTGCAGCGCCATCGGCTCAATACCTGAAGTTCGGGGGGAATATTCCTGAGTACCCTCAGGCAATCAGTCCGCGCAAACCCTTGGTCACCAACAAAAGACCAAAAATAAGCAACATCACGGCCATCACCAGGGCATTGTGTTTGACCAAGGCCAGCTGCCAAACCTTCAGCACCGCCTTCGCCGCGCTGCCGCCCATCAAAAAATAGCACAAGGGTATGAAAACGCCCAAACTGGCAAACACAACAAACAAGAGAATCAATAAGGCGGCATCCGGCCGCGACAAACCCGCATGCGTTATTGATATACCGGCAGCCACGATCAATACGGTATTTTTGGGGTTGGTAAGGCCGGAAAGTAAAAAACCAGCCAAGCCGGCTTTGCGCGGCGAAAAAGATTCGATGGCCGCCATCCATTTAGGCGTGCTAGGGGCCAGTTGTCGCTTTTGCCACTGCCGCCAAGCTGCCAACAACAAGACGGCACCCAACAAGGTTCGCCCAACAGACTCCAGCAGCGATGGGCTCAGCGCATAGGCTTCCTCGCCCGCTTCGATCAAGACCACCGCTGCGCCACAAATCAGCCCCAATCCAAGTACCCAACCGGCCAAGAAGGCCGGCCCATTTTGGCGCGCCCTGCGCGAAAACAGATTCAAAATAATAGCGACCAAGGATATCGGACTCAAGGCAATCAACAGGGCGTAAGGCAGAATTTCCGCCAAAGAAGCTGCAAAACTTGTATTCATATCACCTTTTTCGCAGGCCTGATCAATGACAAAAGACCAGCCAATCAATATCCAAATCATTATGAAAATTTAGATATACATCAAGATTCCCCAATCAATGATGCCATACCGCCATGCTGAAATACTGCGGCAAATTTCAGCCATGCTAGACTGAAGCACAACCTCAGGGGGTGCGTCTAGGCAAAAACATGTGCTGCCGGATTATCTTCACCGGTTCACTTATTCACAGGGAGTCAGCCAGATGTTGAAGAATAAAGTTGCCGTCGTCACCGGTTCGACCAGTGGCATTGGCCTGGGGCTGGCGCGTCAGCTGGCGGCGGCCGGCGCCGATCTGATGATCAACGGTTTCGGCGACACCGCCGAGATCGAAGCCTTGCGCCAAGAACTCGCCAGCACTTACGGCGTGCGCGTAGCCTATAACGGGGCCGATTTGTCGATTGCGGCACAGGCGACCGGTTTGATCGAAAGCACCTTGCGCGAACTCGGCAGCGTCGACATCTTGGTCAACAACGCCGGCATTCAATATGTATCGCCAGTGCATGAGTTTCCGCTGGAGCGCTGGGATGCCGTGATTGCGATCAACTTGACCGCCGTCTTCCTGACCACACGCGCCGCCCTGCCCGGCATGAAGGAGCGCGGCTGGGGACGCATCATCAATATCGCCTCGGTACATGGCCTGGTGGCCTCGGCCGACAAGGCGGCCTATGTGGCGTCCAAGCATGGCGTAGTTGGCCTGACCAAGACGGTGGCCTTGGAAACCGCCGCGAGCGGTATCACCTGCAACGCCATCTGCCCGGGCTGGGTATTGACGCCGCTGGTGCAAAAACAAATTGATGCCCTGGCCGCCAAAGAAAACATCAGCACAGAAGAAGCGAAAACCAAGCTGCTGAGTGAAAAGCAGCCTTCGCTGCAATTTGCTTCGCCGGAACAACTGGGCGGCCTGGCCGTCTTCTTGTGTTCCGACGCCGCCGCGCAAATGACCGGTGTGTCGCTGCCCGTCGACGGTGGTTGGGTGGCGCGCTAGCGCCCTGCCCTCACTTGGCCGCTTTTGCAGCGGCAGCCGGAGTTGCCAGCACCTGGATCCGGCCCACCATGCCGGCTTGGTAATGCCCGGCGATCAGGCAAGCGAAGTCGAAGTCGCCGGCGCGGTTGAAGGTCCAGACAATCTGGCCCTTGCCGCCAGGCTGCACATGGGCCATATAGGGCTCATCATGCTGCATATTCGGAAACTTCAGCATCATCGCCGCATGCTCGGCCAGGGAGTCCTTGCTGCCGATGACGAACTCATGCATCACCTTGCCCTCGTTTTTGATGACGAATTTGATGGTTTCGCCTTGCTTGACCTCAATCAGGGCAGGCGTGAAGCGCATCGCATCCGACATGCTGACCTGAACGGTCCGACTGACTGCTTTGGCCTCGCCGGCGATGCCAAAAGCCATCTGCTCCTTATTGACACTGCCTGCTTTCGCTGCATGCCCTTCCACGCCATGCGCGCGGGCCGGTGCGTTGAAGCTCAGGGCCAGTGCGGCTGACAAGATGGCGACGCTGACTACGTTGTTCTGTATCGATTTCATTTTTAGCGCTTGAAGCAGAGTGTCTGTGGAGGCCGCTTGGGTGCGGGTTCGATGCACGATCCGCTCGGGACCGATGCGCAGTTTGCGCGAAGTTCCATCATAGAGTCTCAGGCCGAAAAGCATTTGCGGCCACCGCTCATGCACAATGCCGAGGCCTATCAACGCATAAGAAAAACCGATGAAACTTGCCACCTGGAACGTCAATTCGCTCAATGTGCGCCTGCCGCAAATGCTGGACTGGCTGCAGGCCAACCCGGTTGACGTTTTGGTGCTGCAAGAAACCAAGCTCACCGACGACAAGTTCCCCGCCGCCGAGATCGAGGCCGCCGGCTATCAGGTGCAATGGTTTGGTCAAAAAACCTATAACGGCGTTGCCCTGCTGAGCCTCGGCGAGGCCGCCACCGACGTCATCAAAAACCTGCCCGGCTTTGACGACCCGCAAGCCCGGGTGATTGCCGGCACGGTCAAGGGCGTGCGCTGCATAGGCGCCTACTTCCCCAACGGGCAGGCGCCGGACAGCGACAAATTTGTTTACAAAATGGCATGGCTGGAGGCGCTGCAGCGCTTTGTGGCCGCCGAATTGCAGAGCCACGAAAAGCTGGTGTTGATGGGTGACTTCAATATCGCGCCGACCGATGCCGATGTGTACGACCCCATCGCCTGGGCCGGCCAAATCCACTGCACACCGCAGGAGCGCGCACATTTTCAGGCGCTGCAAGCGCAAGGCCTGAGTGACGCCTTCCGGCTGTTCGAGCAAGCTCCCAAGAGCTGGAGTTGGTGGGATTACCGCAATCTTGCGTTCAGAAAAAACCAAGGCCTGCGCATCGACCATATCTTGGTCAGCCAGGCCTTGAAGAACGACGTGAGGGCTTGCGTGATCGACAAGCTGCCGCGCAAGAACGAGCGACCCAGCGACCATGCGCCGGTGATTATTGAACTCGCCTGAGATTTAATTGCCGGACGGGCCAGCCCCGCCCGAGGCCTGCGACACGTAGCGCGCCAGGGCTTTGATCTCGGCTTCACCGAGGGTCTTGAAGGCCGGCATATTGCCCAGCCCATTGCGCAAGGCCTTGCTCACACGGTCGGCATCGGGCTTGATTTCATCCAGCACCGGGCCCACTGCCCCCTCGGATGCCGCATCCCTCAGGGTATGGCAAAGCGCGCAAGCCGGCACGGCTGTTTTGGTGAACAGGCGCTTGCCCAACTCGAACTCGGCCTCCTGTGCTTGCTTGGCCGTGACGCCGTCGGTGCCGGCATTCACGGGCCCAAACGCCAGCAAGCCGCAGATCAAGGCGAAGATCAAGCCGAACAGGCGCTGTCGAGCCATCACGCCAGCGTCACCGTCACCGCGTGGTCCAGCACGCTGTTGTTGTTATAGCCGCCGACGTTCTCGAGTCGCTGCTCGGGCTGCACATTGCCGGCCGTGTCGATGGCCCGGCTCATCAAGGTGTGCGTGCCGGCGGGCAGCTTGGCCGCCAACACGAACTGTCGCCACGCGTATTTGCCCAGATCCGGGCCGACCAACCGCGCCTCTTTCCAGGTCTTGCCGGCGTCGACTGACACCTCTACCCGCTTGACCGCCCGCTGCCCACCAAAGCCCAGTCCTTGAATCTGCACTTGGCCAGCCGCCGCCGCACGCTCGGGCAAAGGCGAAGTGATCCAACTCTTCACATTCATCTCCAGCACCGAGGGCTGACTCGGGTCGGCCTTGGCGCCGGGTGGAGAGATGCGGTAGCCATGGGCCATGATCTTGGCGTCGGATTCTTGCGCCGTGAAGGCCAGCCGCTTGACGTATTTGATCTGATTGACACCTTGGTAGCCCGGCACGATCAAGCGCAAAGGGCCACCATGAGCCAGCGGAATTGGCACGCCGTTCATCTCCCAGGCCAAGAGCGCATCCGCCATGGCCTTGGCCGGCACCGAACGCTCGACCATGATGGATTTGGGATCCAGCCCCTCCGGCAATAGCTCGCCGCCGGTGCCGGTCATGAAGTCCATGCCGGCCAAGGTGCCGCCCAAGCTCTCCACCAGTTGCCGCACCGACACCCCCGTCCACACCACGCAGCCGGCTGCGCCAACAGTCCAGGGCGTGCCGCTGGGCTTGTTGGGGAAGAAGCCGCGGCCATTGCCCGAACATTGCAAGACCATGGGCGTGGTTTCCAAACCCATGGTCTTGAGTTCCCGCAGGCTCAAGACGCGTGGCTGCTTGACGCCTTCGATGCTGATTTCCCAGGCATCGCGGTTTTCCAGAATGCTGACGCTGGGCGCCGGCAGGTTGTTGCGCACATAGAGCTGTTCGGCCGGTGTGATCAAACCATTGCCGAAGGCCTGGCGCTTGGTTTCTATGGTGCTGCTGGAGTGAATGATGACGGCGCCTGCGTCCTTCCAGGCCGCATAGGCAGGTAGCAGCGGCTTGGCAGGTGCGACCGGGAGCGCCGGCGCGGAGGCAGCGGACTGTGCTTGTGCATGTGCTTGGCCATTGGCGGCACCCAAACCCATGGTCGCCAGCGCCCCGGCACTGCCAGCCAGCCATTGACGCCGACCCAGGCTTGTCGCGGCGTCCCGTTTCGATTTGCTGCTCATGAAAACTCCTCTGCTGCTCATTTCACCCAAACCGATGGTAGGGCTTATTCGCCTGCGATTCTCTTAGGGATTTACAGCAAACTCGAATTGAATGCCCTGCTGCATGCCAACAATATCGCGACCGGCACCAAAATTGAGACAAGGCTATTGACTGTCACGACCCTGTCAACACAAGATAGTTCAGCCCGGCGTGAATTTAGGCACTGCTCGGCGTGAGAGCATGTCATTACAATTGGTATCAAAGTGGATTTGTATTTGAACTAAGCAGCACCAACCGAACAAATCAGCCCTCAAGGAGTGATCTTGCAGAACACACCGTGCCTCAGCGCCCACGCCACCACGCCCCGCGCAAATTCGCGCACCAAGGGCCAGAGTGGCTTTACCTTGATGGAGTTGATGGTCGCCGTCATGGTGGTGGGGATTTTGGCCGCCGTGGCCATCCCCTCCTACACCAGCTATATCAACAAGAGCCGCGCCAAGAGCGCCAGCGCCGATCTCGCTGCACTGGCCTTGAATATGGAGAACCGCTATCAGCTGCAGCTGACTTATCCGGTCTACGCAGCCAACACGGCGGCTACGAACACGATCTTCAGCGCTTGGTCACCCACGCAGGCCAGTTACTTCAACTACACCATGGTCAGCACCGCCAGCAGCTACACGCTGACGGCCACCGGCAAGGGCAGCTCCGCCGGCTGCACGATCAGCTTGGACAACCTCAATACCCGAACCGCAAGCAGCAGTTGCGGCTTCACTTCATGGTGAAGTCCCAAGCTGGACTGTCGATGATCGAGTTGATGGTGACGATCGCCGTCATGATGTTGTTGGCCATGGCCGTGGCCCCTTTCTCGGTGGCTTGGGGCAACCAAGCGGCCGTTCGGCAAACCCAGAGTCTGTTGAATCAAGCAATGAGCCAGTTGAAATCCACCGCTCTGCGCAACCCTTCAGCCGCCAGTGCTACGGCGGCCGCCGTGCTCATCAGCATCCCGGGCAAGCTCTGTGTGCGCGAGGGTTTGCCCGGCGCCTTGGACTGCAGCGCTTTCAATTGGTCGGCGGTGCCGCCTGCGGCCATTCAACTGAACGCCGCCGCCAGCCAATGCATTGCACTGGATAGCGCCGGCATGAGCTTAAGCGCAACAGTGGGCGGCGTCGCCTGTGGCACCGTGATGAGCTTCAGCATCAGCAAGGGCTCGGAGAGCAGCAATGGCACGCTCAACTAAGTCCACATTCATGCGCAAGCCAAGGCAGCAACGCGGTGACGCCCTGATCGAGGCCATGGTGGCCATGGTTTTACTCGGCGTTATTGGTCTTGGATTGGTATATGCCGTCAGCCGCGCCATGGTGGCGCAGAAGTTTCAAAAAGGCCAAAGCTTGGCGATTCAAGCAATACGGGCCGATTTGCAAGGCAATGGCGTCGCCAATAGCTGCCCGGTCAGCGGCAACGCCACCGTCACCAGTGATTTGACGCTGGGCACCAATTTGCAACTAACGGGTTTGCAAAAAACCTGCACCGTCACCCCTGTCACGGTGACGATCAACGGCGTTGCCAAGAGCACCAACTTGCCCATCGTGCGCTTTGCGGTGGATGCCGACACCTTGCTCGGGCCGGGCACCCTGACCGTGACCAACTGATGAAGCCGCACGCTCGCCCCCCTGGCCGCAGTCAAGCTGGTTTGAGCCTGGTGAGCCTGATGGTGGGCATGGCCATATCAATGTTTGCCGTCTTAGGCGCATTGGCGCTGTACCGCAGCACGACCCAAACGGTGTTTGGCGGCGGTGGCTTGGTTCGCAACTCCTTGCAAGATGGCCAACTGGCCTCGGGCCTGCTGAGCGCCCAAATTGCATTGCAAGGCGCAGGCTACGGCATCAGCTCGCCGGTCACCGGCACCCATTTGCTGCTGCTTTCGAACGCCTCTTTAAACCCCAACACCCTGATTCTGAGCGGTACGGTGGTGGCGGTCGGCGCGGCGGCCAGTTCCGGCAACGCGCTGGTCTGGATCGCCAACCCGGGCCTCTCGGCCAGCAGCGCTGACTATCGCTGCCTGGGCCTGGTGTCTGACCCCAGCACCAAGGCGCTCTACATGATTCAGTCCAGCGGTGCCTGTTCGCCTTTGACGACGCAATGGAGCACCATCACCTGGTTGCGCCGCACCTTGGTTGACGCCAATGTGCAGGCACAAGCCGTCACCATGTCGGTGCAAAACGCCAGCAATTGCTGGCCCTATGGCGCGGTGCCCAAGACCATCAGCAGCTATGACCCCCCAGCCGCCTCTGTTCAGGTCAAATTCGGCTACAGCGGCAGCGTGACCGGGTCCAGCAACACCTACACCAGTTGTCTGGCCAACCTGAGCTCTTGATCATGGCATTCACTCAAGGACATATTTGCGCGCGGCGTCACCAACGCGGCATCTCCTCGGTGCTGTTCATGCTCTTGAGCGGTTTGTCGCTCGGCGCCATGGTGTTTGGCGCGATCTACTATGTGCGCGGCCTGCAATCGCAGTCGGTCACCGTGCATGCGCAGACGCAGGCGCAGCTCAAGGCCTGGAGCGGCGTCGAGGCGCTGCGCCAGCATCTATATCAATTGGGCGCTACCGAGGCGGCCAAGCTGAGCGTGAACCAGGTGGTGACGTTCTCCGCCTTGAGCGGCATCAGCGCGACCGTGGTGGATGTCTTGGCGGCTGACTCGGTCAACTGCGGCGGCGGCACCCGGGTCGGCTTCAATATCACCGGCAGCAGCGGCGGCGCCAACTCGCTTTTGGCTGCGACCTTTTGTGCCAAGGGCAATGGCGGCACACCTGGTGCGACAGGGAAAGTGCCGGCCGTCAATATCAAGGGCAATCTTCAGCTCGGCGGCGATCTGAAGGTGCAAGGCGATGCGCAGACCAAGGTGGTTGTTGACGGCACGGTCAATGGCTCGGGCAGCTTGACCGGCATCTCCAATCTCTATGCGACCGGCGACATCACCTTGGGCGGCTCGGTCGGTTTTGACCTCTTGTTTTCCGAGGGCAATATCAACCTTTCCGGCAGCGCGCTGTACAGCAGCGTGCAGTCGATGAAGAACGTTAGCCTGAGCGGCGGCGTCAGCGTAGCCAGCCTGACCGCCAACGGTACCGTCACGATGTCAAGCAACTCTGTGACCGCTTTGAATTCGATCGGCAATGTCACCACAGGCAGCGCCACCATCGGCACCTTGAAAACCAAGGGCAGCGTCGTCGGCAGCAATTTGACGGTCAGCGGTGACGCCCAGGTGGCGGGCAATTACACCGAGTCGTCCAACGGCAGCGTAGGCAGCGGCAACTATGGCGGCAGTCTCTCCACCCAAACCTGGAATACAAAGGTCAACATGACGCGGGTGGCCAACTTGGCCGTCAACATCACGCCCCTGACCGCCAGCACGGTGACCACGCCTGCGTTTGACGCCTACCCCTATAAGTCCTTGGCTAACTATGTTTTCGAGCGGGTTGGCAGCAACACCAAGGTCACTGTCAACAATGTCAACTCGATTCCCAATGCCACCTATTTTTTGGTCGGCACCGGTGGCACGCAGGACTATCTGTGTACGACCAGCAGCTACAACGCAGCCAGCTGCGTCGCCAAAATCTGCTCAGGCTATTCCGATTACAACTCTTGCTTCAGCTACAGCGCGGGCAAGTGGACGGTGGCCGGGACCACCATGGCGCCAGGTGTGCTGTGGTTCGATGGCGACGTCGAGGCCGGCTCCGGCACCTACTACAACAGCTGGATCGCCACCGGCAACATCAATACCGGCGGAACCAATTCCACCTATGCCGTCAACTATGCAGGCTACGCCAAGACCTGCACCAACAGCACTTTTCCAGCGCTGGCACCGACCAATTTCTGCAAAGCCAGTGACACCAGCAAGCTGCAGCCGGTGGCGGCTGGAAACATCGCCTTCGGGGCCGGTGGCTTGCTGGCTTCGGTCTACAAGGGTGGCAAGATCAACCTAACAGCCTCCAATGACGTTTATGGTTCGGTCTTGGCCGGCGATGACTTGACCACCTCGGGCAGCACGGTCGTGCATGGCTATGTTTCCGCAGCCAACTTGGCCACTACCAACACCGGCAGCTCCTTGGGTGCCAGCACCTCGATCGACCTGCGCAATCTGCCCAGCGGTTTCGATCCCAGCAATACGGCGGCCACTTCCAGCGCGCCTATGTCGGCCACGCTGCTGTGGTCACGTTACCGCTGAAGCAAGGGCTGCAGCGGCTGCGGCCGCTTCACGCAATTTGTCTTTCTTGCTTTTTCGCAAGCCCTTGACGCCACCGGTGGGCGAAGGTGCCGAGTCAAGATCGGTCGGCTCAAACCCGGCAATCTGCTCCCGCGCAACCCGCTGGGCTTGACGCTTTTCAATCAAGCGGAAATGCGCCTCGCCATTGCTGCTGTGGCCGCTGACAAAGCTGATGGCGACGCCACTCTCGCCCGCCCGGCCGGTGCGGCCGATGCGGTGGGTGTAATCGATTGCTGCGCGCGGCAGGTCGTAGTTCAAGACCACCGGCAGGTCAGGAATATCCAGACCGCGCGCCGCCACATCGGTGGCCACCAGCACCTGAATCTCCGAGTTCTTCAGCGCCGCCAGCACCTTGGTGCGACCGCCCTGGCTCAACTCGCCGTGCAAGGCGGCCGCCTTGATGCCTTGCTTCCAGAGCTTGTCCGAGACATGCTCGGTCGCGTACTTGGTCGCCACAAACACCAGCACGCGCGTCCAGCCTTCAGTCTCTAGCAAGTGCCGCAGCAAGGGCGTGCGCCGGCTCTCATCAACCTGAATCGAGCGTTGGTGAATCGCCGCCGTGCACTCGGGCTCGGCTGCAATCGTGATCCGTTCGGGCTGATGCAGCAGGCCATCGGCGAGCGCCTGCACGGCCGGCGCAAAAGTGGCGGAGAAAAACAGGTTCTGGCGCGCCTTCGGGCACAAGGCCAGCACGCGCTGCAACTCATCCGCGAAGCCCATATCAAGCAGGCGATCGGCCTCATCCAGCACCAACATGCTGACGGCCGACAAGCGCAAAGCATTGTTGTCGAGCAAATCCAGCAGGCGCCCTGGCGTGGCTACCACGATGTCGGCGCCGCCGCGCAAGGCCATCATCTGCGGATTGATGGATACACCACCAAAGACAGTGGCGACCTTGATCGCGAGGGGCAAGTCCTGGGCCAGGGCTTGCAATGCTTCACCAATTTGCGCCGCCAGTTCCCGCGTGGGCACCAGCACCAGGGCACGGGTCTGGCGCACACCGGCGCCGCGCTGTTGCAGCAGATTCTGTAGCAGCGGCAAGGCGAAGGCGGCGGTCTTGCCGGAGCCGGTTTGCGCCAAGCCCAGGACGTCCTGGCCACGCAAAATGACGGGGATGGCGGCGGCCTGAATGGCGGTCGGGGCGTGGTAGCCCTGCTCGCGCACGGCGCGGATGAGGGCGGGCGAAAGGCCCAGCGTTGCAAAAGACATGAAGTGGGCCTTGGGCGAAAACAAGGGCTGATTTTAAGGCCCGCCAACGAGCTTTCGGCCCAGTTCGCCAGAGAACTAAAACAAAGCGCGCTGCTCGGCTGCCATTTGACCCGCGGCGGCGGCCTCGATCGCCAGCAGCTTCAGCTTGGTTTGCGCGCCGCCATGGGCCGAAAAGCCTCCGCTGGCGCCCTTGGCGCCCAAGACCCGGTGGCAAGGCACGATGGGCGCAAAGGGGTTGTCCCCTTCGGCTCGGCCGACTGCACGCGCAGCGCCGGGCTGGCCCAGCATCAGCGCAATTTCGCCGTAAGTCAGGGTCTGGCCGAGTGGTATTTGCCTTGTGATCGCGTGCACACGTTGATTGAACTCGGCCACCTCGCTTTGGTCAAGTGCGAGCTCCAGCAAGTCGGCATGCGCAGTCGGGTCACCAGCCAGCAAACGCTGAATCGCATCAATGGCCCGCAAGACTTGAGCGTTAGGCGCTGCCTCACTGGCCGTACGAAAACGCACCCGCATGCGCTCGCGAGTCAGCCCAGCGTTCTCTTCCGGCAATTGCGAGCCCTTGATGCCCTGCTCGCTCCAGGCAATGCCGCAGCAGCCCAGAGCGGTATCAAAGCAGCTGAATTGCAGCATGTTCAGGCAGCGGCAGCGGCCTGCCGCAAGGCCTCGGTCTGCGCCTGATGTTCGGCCACATGCGCCGCTATGCCGGTGCGCGACTGCCTGGCCAAGGCAGCTACCGCCGCAACATCCATCGACTTGTACTGATGATCGGACCAGATTTGCCGCCAGCGCCGCGAACCGGCCTGGCCATTCCACAAACCCAGGGCATGGCGCATCGCCTGCGTCCAGGGCCGGCCGCTCGCTACTTGGGCTTCGAGGTACTTCAGCCATTCGACCTCGACCTGCTCGCGACCGTTCTGGTGGTTTCGGGCCGGCCCCGCCGTGCCGAAAAAGCGCTGGTCCCAGGCCGCCATTTGCCAAGGCTCGTGATAGGCCTGGCGGCCGACCATCACGCCGTCCACATGCAGCAGTTGCTCGGCGATCTGCTCGTCGGTCTTCACGCCACCGTTCAACACGATGGTCAGCCCAGGGAACTCGCGTTTGAGTTGATGCACCAACTCATAGCGCAAAGGCGGCAGCTCGCGGTTTTCTTTCGGAGAGATGCCCTGCAGCCATGCATTTCGGGCATGCACGATGAAGACCGTGCAACCCACATCGGCAATCGCCCCGACAAAATCTCGCACGAATTCGTAGCTCTCCAAGCGGTCGATGCCGATGCGGTGCTTGATCGTCACCGGGATGCTCACCGCATCCAACATCGCCTTGATGCCATCGGCCACCAAGGCCGGTTCGGCCATCAGGCAGGCGCCAAACGCCCCGCGTTGCACTCGCTCGCTGGGGCAGCCGCAGTTCAGATTGACTTCGTCATAACCCCATTGCTCGGCCAGCTTGGCGCAGGCAGCCAGATCGGCCGGCTCCGAACCGCCGAGTTGCAGGGCGACCGGATGTTCCTCTTGATTGAAATCGAGGTGGCGCGGCTGATCGCCATGTAGCAAGGCGCCGGTGGTCACCATTTCGGTGTAGAGCCGGGTCTTTTGGGTCAGCAGGCGATGGAAGTAGCGACAGTGTTTGTCGGTCCAATCCAACATGGGGGCGACCGAGAGCCGCCAAGGGTTGTTGATTTTTTCTTGCACCCTCGGATTATCCCAGGCTCAGAAGCCAGACTCGGCAGAATGGGCCGGAGCGCTCAGAACAAGCCTGAAATGCGCCCCGCATCATCCACATCAATCCGCTCGGCCGAGGGGACCTTGGGCAGACCTGGCATGGTCATGATGTCGCCGCAGATTGCCACGACAAACTCCGCCCCAGCGTTCAAGCGCAGCTCGCGCACATGCAAAGTGTGGCCGACCGGCGCGCCCCGCAGCGTCGGATCGGCACTGAAGGAGTACTGGGTCTTGGCGATGCAGACAGGGAAGTGGCCATACCCGCCCGCCTGCCAGTCCTGCAATTGCGTCAATGCCTTGGGTGCAAACACGACGTCGGCGGCCCGGTAGATTTTGGTGGCGACAGCGCGGATCTTGTCGGCCAGCGGCTCGGCATCGGCATAGAGAGCGGCCGCTGAAGCCGATGAACCCGATGAACCCGACAAAGCCGCACTTCCCTCGCAAGCCCGTACCACCGCTCGGGCCAGATCGGCCGCGCCAGCGCCGCCATCGGCCCAGTGCGTCGCCAGCACGCAGGGCACGTCCAGCTCGGTGCAACAGCGCTCAATCATGGCCATTTCTTCAATCAGGTCGCTGTCGAAACGGTTGATCGACACAATCACCGGCAGACCGTAATGGCGCTGGATATTCTCGACATGGCGGCGCAAATTGGCCAGTCCGTCGGCGAGCGCTTGCGGGCCGTCACTGCCGGGCTTTTTGGCATCGGCGCCGCCGTGATATTTGAGCGCACGCACGGTTGCGACCAAGACCGCGCATGCCGGCTTCAAACCGCCTTTGCGGCACTTGATGTCAATGAACTTTTCAGCCCCCAGATCGGCGCCAAAGCCGGCCTCGGTGACCACATAGTCGGCCAGTTTCAGAGCCGTCTGCGTGGCGATCAAGGAGTTGCAGCCATGCGCGATATTGGCAAAGGGACCGCCATGAACAAAGGCCAGATTGCCCTCCAGGGTCTGCACCAGATTCGGCGCCAACGCGTCTTTCAGCAAAGCAGCCATTGCGCCATCGGCCTTCAATTCGCGCGCGGTGACCGGCTGCTTGGTGGCCGTGTAGCCGACCACGATATTACCCAATCGGCGCTTCAGATCGGCCAGCGAAGTGGACAGGCAAACGATCGCCATCACCTCGGACGCGACCACGATGTCAAATCCGTCTTGCCGAGGGTAGCCATTGCCGGGCCCGCCCAGCGCCACGGTGATGTCGCGCAAGGCACGGTCATTCATGTCGATGACACGGCGCCAGGTGATCCGGCGCACATCCAACTGCAGCGCATTGCCGTGGTGGATGTGGTTATCGATCAGTGCGGCTAACAAGCTATGAGCCAGGCCAATGGCGTGGAAGTCACCTGTAAAATGCAGATTGATGTCTTCCATCGGCACGACCTGGGCATGTCCACCGCCGGCCGCACCGCCCTTCATGCCAAAGCATGGGCCTAAAGAGGGTTCGCGCAAACAAATCATCGTTTGCTTGCCAATGTGGTTCAGGCCGTCGCCCAGGCCGACGGTCGTGGTCGTCTTGCCTTCCCCTGGCGGTGTGGGTGAGATCGCGGTCACCAGAATCAGATGCCCGTCCTTGCGACCGCTCAGGCGCTGTACCTCTTCCAGGCTCAGCTTGGCTTTGTAGTGACCGTAAGGGCTGAGTGAGTCCTCCTGAATATCCAAGCGGCGGCTGGCCAAAGGGAGAATTTTTTGCAGCGTAGCGGCTTGGGCGATTTCGATGTCGGTAGGCATCAGGGCATCCTTGGAGTCGGGGGTAGGTCCAGAACGAAAAAGCGGCAAGGTCCGGTAAGACCTTGCCGCAATTATGAAGCTGGATTTGCGCTGAATTCGGCGCTCAGCTCAGCGCACGCAATGGGTGTTGCTCGGGCGCCCAAGGGCTGTCGAAAAACGCCAACACCTGCTCGCGACTGACATCTTCAATCCGCGCCGGCAACCAACAGGGCTGATGATCCTTGTCGATAGCCAGGGCCCGGATGCCTTCGACGGTTTCACTGCGCGCACCGGACCTGAGGTGAAAGCAGTGATGAACGATGTCGCGCTCCATGCGCAAATCTTCGGCCAGGCTCATGCTGCGCGCACGGCGGAATTGCTCCAGCGTGACGGCCAACATCAGGGGCGAGCGTTTGCGCAAAACAGCCAAGGTCTGCAAGGCCCATTCGTCGCCGGCCGCCTCTAGCGAAGCCATGATGGCGGCAACATCGCTCAAACCAAAATGCTGATCAATGCGGCCGCGCAACGTCTTGGGGTCGACTGCCGGGGCCAAGTCGACATGCTCCATCACCGTCGCCACCACATGTTCCGCGCTGCTTTGCTCGCCATGTTTGAAGGCTTCGATCAGCGCCGGCATCGCCGCACTTTGCACATAAACATCACCCAAGCCGAGCTCGATGGCGTCACCGGCACCGATTGTGTGGCCGGTGAGCGCCAGCCATTCACCCACATGGCCGGGGCATTGGCTCAGAAAGTAACCCCCACCCACATCGGGGAAGAGACCGATATGGGTTTCGGGCATGGCCAGCTTGGAACCCTCGGTCAGCACACGCAACTTGGCGCCTTGACTGATACCCATGCCGCCGCCCATCACCACACCGTCCATCAAGGCGATATAGGGCTTAGCGAAGTTGTGAATCAGGTGATTGAGCGCATATTCCTCGGTGAAGAAATCATCCAAGGCAGAGTCCTCTGCCAAGGCCGCACTGTGAAAGAAACGGATATCGCCGCCGGCGCAAAAAGCGGGCGATTTGCCCATTCGTGCGGCGCCGAGGATGACGACGGCCTCGATGGCGGGATCAAGAGCCCAGGCCTTCAACAAGGACGACAAGTCGCGGATCATGGCCAGCGACAAGGCGTTCAGCGCCTCCGGGCGATTCAGCGTGATCAGGCCCAGGCAACCATTGATTTCGGCCAGCACCTGGCCCTTGGATTGAAGTGCGGGTAATTGCTCCGGCATCGTCATGCCTCTCTCCGAGAATGTGTAGGGTTTATTTCGTTAGCTTGTGGCAGGCTTGCATTCGCATTAGGTGCTTGACGCCCAGCCAATAGCTCGTTAGCCAGCAAAGCCAGCAGCACCATAGCACCACCGAGCAGGGTTGCGGCCGTTGGGCTTTCTCCCGCCCAAAGCCAGGCCCACAGCACGCCCAGCACCAACTCCAATTGGCCCAGCAACGCCAACTCTGGCCCAGTCAGCACGCGACTAAGTTTCACCACCAGCAAACAGGGGATGGCAAGCTGGAAGATGCCCAATCCCGCCAAGAGAGTCAGGTCATGCGGGCTCGCCTGCATGGGCCAGGCCAAGGGCAGCATCGCCAGCGTGGAGATCAGTGCGCCGAGCAAGACCGCCAGGGGCATATCTTCAAGTGCATCGCTTGCTTTGCTGCCATGGCCGACATGCTGCAACACGCACCAGTTGATTGCAGCTGCGAGCGGCACACCCAGTGCAACCAGCATGCCTAACACGCCTTGACCGGTAGCAGATGCACCGACCTCGGCCCCCTGCCCCAATTCATGGCCGAACATCCAGGCGATACCGGCGCTGGCCAGTGCAATGGCCCACCAAGTGCGGGTCGGCAGTTGCTTCTTCAGGACGAGGCGCGACAACAGCGCAGTCAACAACGGCCCCAAGGCCATGGTGACCAAGACATTGGCCACGCTGGTCAAACTTAAAGCCACCATGAAGGCGGTGAACATCACTGCCCAACACAAGCCCGAGAGCCAGACCAAACGGGGTGCGGCCCGCAACTGCGCCCACAAGGCCGGCCCGCGCAGCCAGCGCAGGCCAATCACCAGAGCGATCGCATTGAAGCCGCTGCGCCAAAACGTCAGCTCAAAGCCGCGCGCCGCCTCCAGATGCCGTGTGACCACCCCGGCTGTGCTCCACAGCAGGGTGACCAACAACATCAGGTAGACGGCGCGACGGTGAGTCATGGCTCAGCGGCAAAGGGCAAGCTCAGACTTGCCCTGGGCTCCCTGGACTATTAGCCACGCGAATTGCGCTTGCGCTCGTTCTCGGTCAAGTAACGCTTGCGCAGACGCACGCTCTTGGGCGTGATTTCGACCAACTCGTCGTCCTCGATGAATTCCACGCCGTACTCCAGCGTGCAATCAATCGGAGGTGTGATCTTGATCGCATCTTCCTTGCCGCTGACACGGAAATTGGTCAGCTGCTTGGTGCGGGTGGCGTTGACGACCAGATCGTTTTCGCGGCTGTGGATGCCGACGATCATGCCTTCATAGACGGGATCGTTTGGCTTGACGAACATGCGGCCGCGGTCGTCCAGCTTGCCCAGGGCGTAAGTGAAGATTTCACCGGCGTCCATCGAGATCAGCACGCCGTTCTTGCGGCCAGCGATCTCACCCTTGTGCGGCTCATAGCCGTCAAAGATGTTGGAGATCAAGCCCGAGCCACGCGTCAAGTTCAGGAACTCGTTGGTGAATCCGATCAGACCGCGCGCTGGGATGCGATATTCCAAGCGCACGCGACCACGGCCGTCCGGCTCCATATTGACCAGCTCGCCCTTGCGCTCGCCCAGAGCTTGCATCACGCCGCCCTGATGAGTCTCTTCGACGTCGGCAGTCACCAACTCGATAGGCTCATGCTTTTCACCGTTGATGGTCTGGAACACCACGCGCGGCTTGGACACCGCCAGCTCATAGCCTTCACGGCGCATGTTTTCCAACAGGATGGTCAGGTGCAATTCGCCCCGGCCCATCACTTCAAAGATACCGTCTTCGTCGGTTTCAGAAACGCGCAGCGCCACATTGCTTTGCAGTTCTTTTTGCAGGCGATCCCAGATCTGACGGCTGGTCACGTACTTGCCTTCACGACCGGCCAGAGGGCTGGTGTTGACGCAGAAGTTCATTGTCAAAGTGGGCTCGTCCACCTTCAACATAGGCAGCGGTGCTGGATCGGTGACGCTGGTCACGGTCACGCCGATGCTGATGTCATCAATACCGTTGATCAACACGATGTCGCCGGGGCCGGCCTCAAGGGTTTGAACCCGGTCCAGGCCTTGGAAGGTCAAGACATTGTTGACACGGCCTTTGACGGACTTGCCGTCCGGGCCTTCCATCACCAACACGTCCATCGAAGGCTTCAAAGTGCCCTGGCTGATGCGACCCACGCCGATACGGCCCACGAAGGTGGAGTAGTCCAGCGCCGAAATCTGCAGCTGCAGCGGTGCAGCCGGGTCGCCCTTTTGGGCTGGCACATGCTTCAGCACGGTATTGAACAGGGCCGACATATCGGGGCCCCACTGCTCGCCCGGTTTGCCTTCTTCCAAGGAGGTCCAGCCGTTGATGCCCGAGGCATAAACCACGGGGAAGTCCAACTGCTCGTCGGTCGCACCCAGCTTGTCGAACAGGTCGAATGCGGCGTTGATCACGGCGTCGGGCTTGGCACCTGGCTTGTCGACCTTGTTAACCACCACGATAGGCTTCAGACCCAAGGCCAAGGCCTTTTTGGTCACGAAGCGAGTTTGTGGCATCGGACCTTCTTGCGCGTCGATCAGCAGCACCACGCCGTCAACCATCGACAAGGCGCGCTCGACTTCACCGCCGAAGTCCGCGTGACCGGGGGTATCAACGATGTTGATGTGGGTACCTTCCCAGCTCACGGCACAGTTCTTGGCCAGAATCGTGATGCCGCGCTCGCGCTCGATGGCGTTGTTGTCCATCACCGTGTCGACGACTTTCTCGTGCTCGGCGAAGGTGCCGCTTTGACGCAGCAATTGGTCAACCATGGTGGTTTTGCCATGGTCAACGTGGGCGATGATGGCGATATTACGGATTTGCTTACTCATACGACACTTTCTAAAAATCTGTTACTGCTCGCGGTACTCAGGAGGCCTTCTACCTCTTGGGGACTCAACAATCGGTCGGCGATCAATTCGCCGTCGGTGATGTGGGCGCTGCCAAGAAATTCATGTGCTGCGGGCCCGTAGACCCTCACATGCGCACTGTCTTGCTCGGCAACTCGGCGCCGCAAACCGGTTGAAAAACGGGCCGCCTCTGCGCTATCCAAACGCAGCTCGGGCCAGTCCGCCAACAAAGAGTCCGGCGGGCGCAACAAAGCCTCCCGCTCGATCTCGGTCAAAGCCGCCAAGGCATCCAGGCTGATCGCCTGAGCCACGTTGAGCGGGCCAGATCCGGTCCTGCGCAGCGCGCTCAGCGAGGCGCCACAGCCCAACACCCGGCCAATGTCTTCGGCCAAGGTGCGGATATAGGTGCCCTTGCTACAACGCACTGCCAGCGTCAACTGCTCAGCTTGCCAGTCAACAATGTCAATCGAATGAATCGTGACGCGCCGCGACGGCCGCTCGATCACAATGCCGGCCCGCGCGTATTCGTACAGGGGCCGGCCTTCATGCTTGAGCGCCGAGTACATCGGCGGCACCTGGTCGATCGCGCCGGTGAAGCGCGCACAAGCGGCTTCGATTTGTTCGCGCGTCACCGCGCGTGCGGCCGCTTCGCTGCGATCCAGCACTTCACCTTCGGCGTCACCGGTGGTCGTGGTCAAACCCAGAAAAAGCGTGGCCTCGTAGGCCTTGTCGGCATCTAGGCTGACCTGGCTGAATTTGGTACCCGCACCAAAGCACAGCGGCAACAAGCCGGTGGCCAAGGGGTCCAGCGTGCCGGTATGGCCGGCTTTTTCCGCCCGCAGCAGCCATTTGGCTTTTTGCAGCGCATCGTTGCTGGACAGACCCAGCGGCTTGTCCAAGAGCAACACACCGTGCACGGCACGGCGCGGTGTCTTGACTCGCTGGGGTGGGCTATTCGTCATCAAAAGACTTCTTATTCGCCCGACTCGGTCTTGGCCGGTGGCAAATCTGTGGTCGCCTCGGCAGAGTCGGCGGGCACGGCCTCGTCATCCAAGGCGCGCGTCGCGTTGGCCTTGTTGATCAAGGCGCTCAGCTCGGCCGCGCGCTCGATGGTGCGGTCGTAGTGAAAGTGCAAGCTCGGCACGGTGTGAATTTGCAGACGCTTGAACAAGCCGTTACGCAAAAAGCCCGCCGCTTCGTTGAGCGCCTCACCGGTCTCGACCGGGTCACCGACCAGGACCGAAAAGAACACCTTGGCATGCGCATAGTCGGGCGTCACCTCGACGGCGTTGACCGTGGCCATGCCGATGCGCGGGTCTTTCAACTCACGAATCAACTCTGCCAGATCGCGCTGAATCTGGTCCGCCACGCGGAAGGACCGATTCGGTATTACTCGTTTATGTCGCATGCTCAACTCCTTGCCTGCTGCTCCTTGGACCTATTGCACCACCCATCAAAAACAAACCCCGCCACTCTTTGGAGGGCGGGGTTTGCGCTGGTGAGGGCAAATCCGCCTTAGAGCGTTCGGGCCACTTCCTTGACCTCGAAGAACTCCAACTGATCGCCCTCGGCGATGTCGCTGTAGTTCTTCAGCTTGATACCGCACTCGAAGCCTTCGCGGACTTCGCGCACATCGTCCTTCATGCGCTTCAGAGTGTCGATTTCGCCGGTATAGATCACCACGTTCTCGCGCAGCAAGCGGAAACGAGCCGAGCGGTTGACGACACCCGAGGTAACCATACAACCGGCAATGGTGCCGATCTTGGTCGCCACAAAGACGGTGCGAATCTCGGCCAGGCCGATCACTTCTTCGCGCTGCTCTGGTGCCAACATGCCGGTCATCGCGGCCTTCACTTCATCGACGGCGTCGTAAATGATGTTGTAGTAGCGCAGATCAACCGCATTACCTTCGGCCAGCTTGCGGGCGCCGGCATCGGCACGCACATTGAAGCCGATGATGACGGCCTTGGAGGCGATCGCCAAGTTGACGTCCGACTCGCTGATACCGCCCACCGCCGCGTGCACGATCTGCACCTTGACTTCGGGCGTAGACAGCTTGAGCAGCGACGAAGCCAGCGCTTCTTGCGAACCCTGCACATCACTCTTGATGATGATGCCCAAGGTCTGCACATCGCCGGCGCCCATGTTCTCGAACATGTTCTCCAGCTTGGAAGCCTGCTGACGCGACAACTTCACATCACGGTACTTGCCCGAACGGAAGGTGGCGATTTCACGTGCCCGACGCTCATCGCTCAGAACCATGAACTCATCACCGGCGCGCGGTACTTCGGTCAGACCCTGAATCTCGACCGGGATCGACGGGCCGGCTTCGGCACAAGCCTTGCCGTCTTCGTCCAGCATGGCGCGCACGCGGCCATAGGTCGAACCCGCCAGCACGACGTCGCCGCGCTTCAAGGTACCGGATTGAACCAGGATGGTGGCAACCGGGCCACGACCCTTGTCCAGACGCGCTTCGATCACCAGGCCCTTGGCCATGGAACCGACAGGCGCCTTCAATTCCAGCACTTCGGCCTGCAGCAAGACTTGCTCCAGCAAGCTGTCGATGCCTTCGCCGGTCTTGGCCGAAACGCCCACAAACGGGGTGTCGCCGCCAAACTCTTCGGGCACGACGCCTTCGGCCACCAGCTCGCCCTTCAGGCGTTCCAGGTTGGCACCTTGCTTGTCGATCTTGTTCATCGCCACGACCAGCGGCACACCGGCCGCCTTGGCGTGGTGAATCGCTTCCTTGGTCTGTGGCATCACGCCGTCGTCCGCCGCCACCACCAGGATGACGATGTCGGTCGCCGTGGCGCCACGGGCACGCATGGCGGTAAACGCCGCGTGACCCGGGGTATCCAGGAAGGTGATCATGCCGCGCGGCGTTTCGACGTGATAAGCGCCGATATGCTGCGTAATGCCACCCGCTTCGCCGGCAGCAACGCGGGCACGGCGGATGTAGTCCAAGAGCGAGGTCTTGCCGTGGTCAACGTGACCCATGACGGTAACGACCGGCGCGCGAGTTGTTGACTCATGCGCTTGCTCGGAGGTCGTGCCCTCTTCTTCCAGGAATGCGTCTGGATCGTCCAGCTTGGCTGCAAAAGCCTTGTGGCCCATTTCTTCGACCAAAATCATGGCCGTTTCTTGGTCCAGCTGCTGGTTGATCGTGCACATCTGGCCGAGCTTCATCAAATGCTTGATGACCTCGGACGCCTTGATGGACATCTTGTGGGCCAAATCGGCCACCGAGATGGTCTCAGGGATATGCACTTCTTGCACTTGCATTTCTGCAGGTGCGACAAAGGTCGACGGACCACCGCGGCGATCGGCATTGCGATCAGGTGCGCCACGACGGCCACCCGCACCACCACGGCTCGGCGCACGCCATGCACCGGCGGCCGGACGCGCACCACCGGGAGCGGCTGGGCCGGCAGGCTTGACGCCGCCGCGCTTCTTGTCATCGGACCAGGTCGAGGACAATTTTTCCGACTTGACGGACTTCTTATCGCCCGGCTTGGCTGCGCCAGGCGCAACCGGAGCACCCGGCACGACCGGTTTCTTATGGATGGTGCCCTTGATGGCGTCCTTGGGCGGCTCGACCGGCTTGGGCTCTTCCTTCTTCGCGATCATGACCTTTTTAGGGGCATTCATCATCGCGCGGATGGCTGCGGCTTCCGACTCGGCGGCTTGACGGCGACGCGCCAAATCAAGCTGCTTTTGTTTCTCTTCGACCACCACGTCAACCGCTTTGACCACGCGCAATGCGGGTTTGGCAGCTTCTGCAGTTGCAGCCGGAGCGGCGGGCGCACTTGCTGCAGCAGGCTTGGTCGGCGCTGCGCTTGCAGCTGTGGTGGCGGCGCTGGCGGCTTCAGCCACCACAGCCGGCGTCACAACAACCGCAGGTGCCGGTGCTGCTGGAGCAGGCGAGCGTGCAGCAGCGGCCGCCTTGTTGATGGCAGCAGCTTCCTTCGCCACCGACTCAGCAGTCGGCCGTGGCGCTTTGGGCGCCTTGGCAGCGGACTTCGCGGCGGCGGCTTCAGCAGCAGCGCGAGCTGCCGCTTCTTCAGCGGCACGCGCTTCGGCCGCAGCCTTTTCCTGACGACGCAATTCGTCTGCTTCGCGGGCAAGGCGGTCCGCCTCTTCACGCTCACGCACACGAGCTGCCAACTCTTCTTCTTGCTTGCGCAAAGAGGCGGCCTGAGCCTGAGCCTCTTCTTCGCGACGATGCAGTTCGGCATCTTCTGCTGCAGCGGCGCCAGCGTCTTCCGCGCCAGTGCTGCCGTCGAGCTTGACGAAGGTCCGCTTCTTGCGTGTTTCCACAGGGATGACGCGCGACTTGCCGCTGGCATCGGCCTGTTTGATTTCGCTGGTTGTCTTGCGAGTCAGCGTGATCTTCTTGCGGTCGGCGCCGCCAGTACCATGCGCTGTGCGCAGGTGGTCAAGCAGACGTTCTTTGTCAGCTTCATTCAAAACGTCTTCGGTAGACGCCAACTTGACGCCCGCAGCGTGGAGCTGCTCAAGCAGTGTGTCTGCAGGCTTTTGAAGCTCTACAGCAAACTGGGCGACGGTAGTCACAGCCATTGTTAAATCCTTAACTTATGCGTTCGGTGCTGGGCGAGTAATGGGTCGAGCTGAAGCCACCAGGGCTCAAGCCGTGAACCAATGCTCGCGAGCCTTCATGATCATGGTGCGGGCCAAGCCCTCATCCATGCCAGCGAGTTCAACGAGTTCGTCGACGGCCAAATCGGCCAAATCGTCGCGGGTATGAATGTCGCCAGCGGAGAGTTTTGCAACCAGTTCAGGCGTCATGCCTTCCAGGTCGCGCAGGTCTTGGGACACGTCCTCGACCTTCTCTTCACGGGCAATCTCCATGGTCAACAAGGCATCCTTCGCTCGGGTGCGCAATTCGTTGACCGTGTCCTCGTCGAAGGCCTCGACTTCCAGCATTTCCTGCATAGGCACGTAGGCCACTTCTTCCAGGCTGGTAAAACCTTCGGCGATCAAGATGTCGGCGACTTCGGCATCCACATCGAGTTTCTCGATGAAGAGCTTGCGCACCGACTCTGATTCCTGCTCATGCTTCACGGCCGATTCCTCGGCCGACATGATGTTGATGCGCCAGCCCGTTAATTCCGAGGCCAAACGCACATTCTGACCACCGCGACCGATGGCGATGGCGAGGTTTTCCTCGTCCACCACTACATCCATCGCGTGGCGCTCTTCGTCAACCACAATCGACTGCACATTGGCCGGAGCCAAGGCGCCGATGACAAACTGGGCCGGGTCTTCGGACCACAGCACAATGTCCACACGCTCGCCGGCCAACTCATTCGTCACGCCATTGACGCGCGAACCACGCACGCCGACACAAGTGCCGATCGGGTCAACCCGCTTGTCATGCGACAACACAGCCAACTTGGCACGCGAACCGGCATCACGGGCGCAGCTCTTGATCTCGAGCAGACCCTGCTCGATCTCGGGCACTTCTTGCGAGAACAACTCCGTCATGAAGGACGGGGCATTGCGCGACAACATGATTTGCGGGCCGCGCTGGGTGGGGTCGATGCCCAGAATCACCGCACGAACCCGGTCACCGGTGCGCAGATTTTCCTTGGGGATCATCTCGCTGCGCTTGAGGCGCCCTTCAATCCGACCGGATTCGGCAATGACGTCGCCCTTGTCCAGGCGCTTGACGGTGCCAACAAAAATTTGCTCGCCACGGGCCAGGAAGTCATTCAGCAACTGTTCACGTTCGGCGTCGCGAATCTTCTGCAGAATCACCTGCTTGGCCGCTTGCGCGCCGATGCGGCCGATAGGCACCGAATCAATCGGCTCTTCGATGTGATCTTCAACTTCGATGTCGGCAATTTGCTCTTGCGCTTCAAACAGCAAGATTTCCGCATCCGGATTCTGCAGACCCGCCTCATTAGGCACCACATGCCAGCGACGGAAGGTCTCGTAGGCGCCTGACTCCCGGTCTACCGAGACGCGAATATCAGCCTCGCCACCGCATAGCTTCTTGGTAGCCGAAGCCAATGCCGCCTCGACAGCACCAAACACCACGTCGAGCTCGACGCTTTTCTCGCGAGAAATCGCGTCCACCAACATCAACAGTTCGCGGTTCATTGATCAGGACCTCCGTCTACTTTGTCATCTTTGCTCTCGGCCTTGGCCCGCTTCGGCTTCTTGGCCGGCTCGGGCTTCACGCCGCGGCCCTTGAAACTCACCACCGGCACCAAACGGGCCTCGCGGAGTTCTTCAAGAGCAAAATCCAAGGCCTGATCGGCCTTGCCATCATTAAAAACTATGCGCCAAGTTTCAGCGGCAGCCGACTCAGCGGCAACGCCCTCGACTTCAAGCTTGGCCGCCTCGGCAGCCGGCACCGCACCCAGTACACCCTGGTACTTCTTGCGCCCCTGAAAGGGCATACGCAGCGTGATCTCGATTTCCTCACCCACGAAGCGGGCATAGTCTGCCGACTTCTTCAGCGGACGGTCCAGACCCGGCGAGGAAACCTCAAGCCGCTCGTAAGGACAAGCCTCGACCTCAAGCAAGTACTGCAACTGACGCGTCACGCGCTCGCAATCATCAACATCAATCAAACCACCGGCCAAGGCAACTTCAGGCAACTTGTCAATGTACACACGCACCAGACCTGCTGGAGTGCGCTCGCAATCCACCAAGTCGTAACCCAATCCGGTTACCGTTTTTTCAACAGCCTCTTGCCAATTCATGCGCGGTATGTTTTCTTGTTTCTAATGAGCAGTACGAGATGAGCGTGATGATTCAAATTTTAATCAACAGAACGTTCAAGCAAAAAAAATGGGCTGGATGAATCCGCCCAACTTCCCCACTCGAGATTCCATTCGGTCTTCAAACCCACCCCGAAGGGATTTGACCTGAAGCAAACCCAAGCGCCGCAAGAGACTTGAGTCTTTTCGCCGACCCCGACCTAAGCCAAGTCAGCGAAGCCGGGATTGTACTATGTATGCGAAGCACCGACAAGTACAAGGCTTGCTAATACGCGAAGCCATGCGAAAATCATCGATTGTTTCAAATCAAAGGAGCCACTATGGGATTTCTGGCAGGCAAGCGATTGCTGATCACGGGCCTTCTGTCCAACCGATCCATCGCCTACGGCATTGCAAAAGCTTGCCACCGCGAAGGTGCCGAGTTGGCATTTAGCTATCAAGGCGCGCGCTTCAAGGATCGCATCACCGAATTTGCCGCCGAGTTTGACTCCACGCTTATTTTTGACTGCGACGTGTCCGATGACGCGCAGATGGAAGCACTGTTCACCGATCTGGGTGCAGCCTGGCCAGAGTTTGACGGTTTCGTCCACTCGATTGGCTTCGCGCCACGAGATGCCATCGCAGGCGACTTCCTGGACGGGCTGACGCGTGAGAACTTCCGCATCGCCCATGACATCTCGGCTTACAGCTTCCCCGCCATGGCCAAATTGGCTGCACCGCGCCTGCGTGCCGGCGCTGCGCTGCTGACCCTGTCCTATCTGGGCGCTGCACGCTATGTGCCGAACTACAACACCATGGGCTTGGCCAAGGCCTCGCTGGAAGCCAGTGTGCGCTATCTGGCGCAATCGATGGGTAAGCGCGGCATCCGGGTCAACGGCCTGTCAGCCGGCCCGATCAAAACCCTGGCAGCTTCGGGCATCAAGGATTTTGGCAAGCTCTTGACGCAGTTCGCTGCGAACACACCAATTCGTCGCAACATCACGATCGAGGATGTCGGCAACGTCGCCGCCTTCTTGTTGTCCGATTTGGCAGCCGGCATCAGCGCCGAGATCACCTATGTGGACGGCGGCTACAGCCAAGTCGCCCTGACCGACGAAGAATAAGCCAACAGGCGCCATGCAAAACGGGACCATCAGGTCCCGTTTTCTTATGCGTCGCCGCGATTAATCGTCGGCCTGCACACAGTCAACAAAGTAGCTTGAGCGCCCATCTTCGCCCTTCACCTCGACCAGGCCATGGACGTCGGTCGAGAAGCCCGGGAATTGAGCATTGAAGTCGCGTGTGAATCTCAAATATTCAACAATTTTCTTATTGAATCGCTCGCCCGGGATCAACAAAGGAATGCCGGGCGGATAAGGCGTCAGCAACACCGTCGTGACGCGCCCTTCCAATGCGTCGATAGGCACCCGCTCGGTACGGCGATGCGCGATGTATGAGTAGGCATCGCTAGGCTTCATGGCCGGCTGCAGGTCGGACAAATACACCTCGGTGGTCAAGCGCGCAATATCGCCCTTGGCATACATCTCGTGAATGTTCTGGCACAGATCGCGCAAGCCCAAGCGCTCGTAGCGCGGATGCGCTGCCGCGAACTCCGGCAAGATGCGCCAAATCGGCGCGTTCCTGTCGTAGTCATCCTTGAACTGCTGCAAGGCAGTCAAAAGCGTATTCCAGCGCCCCTTGGTGATCCCGATGGTGAACAAGATGAAGAAGGAGTACAGACCCGTCTTCTCCACCACCACACCATGCTCGGCCAAGAATTTGGTCACGATGGAGGCCGGGATGCCGGTCTCGGCAAACTTGCCGCTCATGTCCATGCCGGGCGTGATGATGGTGGACTTGATCGGGTCCAGCATATTGAAGCCCGCGGCAATCTTGCCGAAGCCATGCCACTTCTCGTTCGCCTTGAGCATCCAATCGGCCGGCTTGCCGAAGCCATCTTCGGTCAACTTGTCCGGACCCCAGACCTTGAACCACCAGTCCTTGCCATATTCAGCATCGACCTTGCGCATCGCGCGGCGGAAGTCCAAGGCCTCCGAAATGCTCTCCTCCACCAAGGCGGTTCCGCCCGGTGGCTCCATCATGGCGGCCGCCACATCACAGCTCGCAATGATTGAGTATTGCGGACTGGTCGAGGTATGCATCAGATAGGCCTCATTGAACAAATGCTTGTCCAACTTGACGTCCTGCGAGTCCTGCACCAAGACCTGCGAGGCTTGACTCAAACCGGCCAGCAACTTGTGCGTTGACTGCGTGGCGTAGACCATCGCGGTCTTCGGGCGCGGACGGTTCTTGCCCATCGCATGGTAGGAGCCATAGAAGTTATGGAAGGCCGCATGCGGCAACCAAGCCTCATCGAAATGCAGCGTGTCGATCCAGCCGTCCAGCTTCTTCTTGATCGTCTCGGTGTTGTAGAGCACGCCGTCATAGGTGGATTGCGTCAAGGTCATGATGCGCGGCTTGACCGTCTTGACGTCCACACCCTTGAGCAGCGGGTTCTTGGCGATCTTCTTGCGAATGGCCTCGGGCGAGAACTCGCTTTCCGGGATCGGGCCAATGATGCCGTAATGGTTGCGCGTGGGCGTCATGAAGACCGGCACTGCGCCGGTCATGATGATGGCGTGCAAGATGCTCTTGTGGCAGTTGCGATCCACCACCACCACATCGCCAGGCGCCACCGTGTGGTGCCAGACCATCTTGTTGGAGGTCGAAGTGCCGTTGGTCACGAAGAAGCAATGATCGGCATTGAAGATGCGAGCCGCATTTTTCTCCGAGGCCGCCACCGGGCCGGTATGGTCCAGCAGTTGACCCAACTCCTCGACCGCATTGCAAACATCGGCCCGCAACATATTCTCGCCAAAGAACTGGTGGAACATTTGACCGACCGGGCTCTTCAGGAACGCCACACCGCCACCGTGGCCAGGACAATGCCAGGAGTAAGAGCCGTCTTGGGCATAGTCCATCAGCGCCTTGAAGAAGGGCGGAGCGAGTCCATCGAGGTAGCTCTTGGCCTCACGGATGATGTGACGCGCGACGAATTCCGGCGTGTCCTCAAACATATGAATGAAGCCATGCAACTCACGCAAGATGTCGTTGGGCAGATGCTGGGATGTGCGCGTCTCGCCGTAGATATAGATCGGGATGTCGGCGTTCTTGAAGCGGATTTCTTCAATGAATTTACGCAGTGACAGCACTGCAGGATCCAGCTCCGGCCCAGGCGTGAACTCCTCATCGTCGATCGACAAGATGAAGGCACTGGCGCGGCTTTGCTGCTGCGCGAACTGGCTCAGGTCCCCGTAACTGGTCGCCCCCAGCACTTCGAAACCTTCTTTTTGGATCGCATCGGCCAGCGCGCGAATACCCAAACCCGAAGTGTTCTCGGAGCGATAGTCCTCGTCGATGATGACGATGGGGAAACGAAAACGAAGCATCGTGAGCCTCCAGGGGCTAGGCAGTTAAAAAAAGAAAGGCGCGAAGTGTAGACCCTCAGGTCTTCCGCCAGGCATCGACATGAATTTAATCATCAAAAACACCGCAAAAGCACCAAAAACCGGGGGCGATACACTCGTCCGGGATCTTGAACCGAAAGAGGTGACATGGCGATGAATATAGCCAACGCATGGTGGATCGCCTGCGGCATTTTGATTGCCGTCGAACTCTGCACCGGCACTTTCTACCTGTTGATGCTAGCCCTCGGATGTGCAGCCGGCGCAGGCGCGGCGCATCTGGGCCTGGGCGGGGAGCAGCAGGTATTGACCGCTGCTGTCGTTGGGGGCGCGGCTGTTGCTGCCTGCTACCTAGCCAGGCGCAACAGCCATCAAGTCGTACCCGCCGGCGAGAACGCCGACGTCAATATGGACATTGGCCAGACTGTGGAGGTCGAAAGCTGGCAAAGCGACGGATCCACGCGCGTCAAATACCGGGGCGCTGCCTGGCAAGCCCGCTGCATCAGCAACACCGTGCCAGTGCCGGGACGCTATGTCATACGCGCCGTCGAGGGCAGCTGCCTATTGCTCGACCACTGAACTTTCACATCAATAAAAAGTAGACAAGAGGGACTCTCCATGGAATTCGCAGTTGTTTTGCTGGTCGTAGCGATCGTCTTCATCGTCCAGTCCATCAAGGTCGTGCCGCAGCAAAACGCCTGGGTGGTAGAGCGGCTTGGCAAGTACCACGGCACCTTGACGCCGGGCCTGAACTTCCTCTGGCCCTTTGTTGACCGCCTGGCCTACCGACATTCGCTGAAAGAAATCCCGCTCGACGTGCCCAGCCAAGTCTGCATCACCAAAGACAACACCCAGCTGACGGTCGACGGCATCCTCTACTTCCAAGTCACCGACGCGATGCGAGCCAGCTACGGCTCCAGCAACTTCATTGTCGCCATCACTCAGTTGGCTCAAACCACGCTGCGCTCGGTGATTGGCCGTATGGAACTGGACCGCACCTTCGAGGAGCGCGACGTCATCAACAGCTCAGTCGTGCAAGCGCTGGATGAGGCGGCGCTGAACTGGGGTGTCAAGGTACTGCGCTATGAGATCAAAGACCTGACCCCGCCCGCCGTCATCCTGCATGCGATGCAGGCGCAAATCACCGCGGAGCGTGAAAAGCGCGCCTTGATTGCCGCGTCCGAAGGCCGCCGCCAAGAGCAAATCAATATCGCCACAGGCGCCCGCGAAGCGGCCATCGCCCGCTCCGAAGGCGACAAGCAAGCCGAGATCAACAAGGCGGTCGGCGAAGCCGCAGCCATCACCGCCGTTGCCGACGCCACTGCCGATGCGATTCGCAAGATAGCCGCAGCCATTCAAGCGCCGGGTGGCGAACAGGCCGTGCAACTCAAAGTCGCTGAAAAAGCAGTAGATGCCTACGCTCAATTGGCCAAGGCCAACAACACAATGATCGTGCCGGGCAATATGAGCGAAGTGTCCGGTTTGATTGGCACGGCTATGGCCTTGATGAAGGGCGCCGGCTCAAAGCCGTGAGCGCGATCTCCGGGCTTTTGCTGAGCAAATAGGTCAGCTGCGATGACAAACTCAGCAAACAAGAAGTACAGGCTCAAAAGTGCGCTATGATGGAGGGCTTCGGAGAGGTGGATGAGCGGTTTAAGTCGCACGCCTGGAAAGCGTGTGTGGGTTTATCCCCACCGCGGGTTCGAATCCCGCCCTCTCCGCCAGAAATATGTCCAGGACCATCCACATAGGTCCATCGCAGTACAAGAAGGCCCCGTGAATCAATGATTTACGGGGCTTTTTTACGTCCTTATGTCCACATACGTCTGCATGCAGCCACGGTCTGGTGAGGGCAACCGTGAGGGCAATTTATGCATTACCCTACCGGCAGTGCCAAATTACCCTCAAATGAAGGTCGCCGATGCTCACCGACACTGCAATCAAGAAGGCTAAGCCTACGGCCAAGCAGTACAAGTTGCCTGATGAAAAAGGCCTGCATCTCTTGGTGCGAACAAACGGCAACAAGCTTTGGCAGTTTCGATTCAGACATGAGGGCAAGGAAAAAACGGCTTCACTGGGCCAGTATCCCGATGTCAGCCTTAGCGACGCCCGCCAAAAGCGCGATGACCTGCGCAAGCTGGTAGCCACTGGCACAGACCCTGTTGCCGCCAAGCGTATAGCCAAGGCCGCAAAAGAGGCCAGCGCTATCAACACATTCGAGGCCGTCGCCCGAGACTGGCACGAGCATTGGAAGGCCAGTCGTAGCGACAGCCACGTTGCACAGGTACTTCGGCGTTTCGAGGCTGATGTATTCCCTGCAATCGGATCACGGCCCGTCGCAGATATTGAAGCCCCCGAACTTGTACAACTGGTGAAGGCGATCGCAAAGCGCGGCGCCATTGATGTAGCAAAGCGTGCACTACAGACCAGCGGTCAGGTGTTTAGGTTTGCAATTGCTCATGGCAAGGCCAAACGCAACCCAGCGACTGACATCAAGCCATCGGACATTCTTCCTCAGCGCAAGGCCGAGAACTATGCCCGCATCGGCGCGCCGGAGCTTCCCGCCCTACTTCGTAAAATCGAAGGCTACCAGGGCACACCGGTGACCCGAATGGCCATCAAATTGATGGCGCTGACTTTTGTGCGTACCGGCGAACTGATCGGTGCCAAGTGGACCGAGTTTGATTTGGACGCTGCTCGATGGGATATTCCGGCTGATCGAATGAAGATGCGAACCCCGCACATCGTGCCGTTGTCTACTCAGGCTATTGATGTCTTGCGGGTGCTTGAGAGCGTGACGGGTGAAAACGTACTGCTATTCCCAGGTGAGCGCAAAAAGGGCAAACCCATGAGTAACAACACGATCCTAAAAGCGCTCGAAATCATGGGCTACAAAGGCCGTATGACGGGTCACGGCTTCAGGGGTGTCGCGTCGACCTTGTTGCATGAACAAGGGTTTGAACATGCGCATATCGAACTGCAATTGGCCCACGCTGAGCGCAACGAGGTTTCTGCGGCCTACAACCATGCGCTTTATCTGCCACAACGTGCAGCCATGATGCAGGCTTGGGGTGATTACCTTGATGGACTACGGACCGGCCAAATTAGTCCGCTCGGTCGGCTCGCTGCATAGTGTTTTATGTACAGCGAGACACTGCTGCTCCATGCGCTTGCTCAAGTCGGGCAAGGCGCAAAGGTTCTTAGCGTTCGCAATAGTCAGCCAAGGCCTCAGAGCTTAAGAAAGTGGCGCACCTTTCAAGCAATGTTAGCTTATACTAACATCAACAAAGGCCACCACAACGCTCTCTGCTCAAGTCGCCATTGTCAACACTTGGCATTTTAAGAGCGGCCTAACCGGCAGCCTTCAACACCCGCTGCACCACTGACACGCCGCACGGTATCGCCGCAGCGATCTTGACCATGCCAAGCCCCTCTGCGCGCAACTCACGTATCCGCGCCTCAACGTCTTCGCTGGCCCTAGGCCGACCAATCGCCAGCCCCGATTTCGTGCCGACCTTCTTGGCCCGAGCCAGGCCGGCATGGATACGCTCTTGAATGATTGCGCGTTCAAACTCGGCAAACACACCCAACATGCCGAAGATGGCCTTGCCTGCCGGTGTCGTGGTGTTGATGCCTTGCTGGTGCAGGTACAGGTCCACGCCGGTCGAGTGCAACTCCTGCAGCATGTTGATCAGGTCGATCAGTGACCGGCCCAAGCGATCCACCGACCAGGCCGCCACCACGTCAAACTCCTTGCGCGCTACACCCTTTAGTAGTGCTTCAAGCCTTGGCCTGTCTTTGCGGCCCTTGGCACCACTGATGCCACGGTCAACGAACTCATCAGCAACGGCCCAGCCAAGGCGCTCTGACGCCGCTCGCAGCTCTTGCAGTTGGTTCTCGGTGGATTGCTTGTCGGTGGACACGCGGGCATATAGCGCGACTCTGAGCACCTTACTTGCCTTAGTCATGTGGAACTCTCTGAGTTGGTGGCTCAGGATCGTGCCTTATCTCTGTACGGAAAGCAACTGGTTTGCGTATGCATTAAATCAGGTGCTGCCGTCATGGGTGCGCGCTGGTAATTTCCAGTTGGGGGTTTCGGTATGCCCTCGAAGCCTGGCACAAGCAGACCCAGGTGCATCAACCAGGACCATCCTTTTGGAAATTCAGCAAGTGAATTCAGAGGGGGACGGACTGCCCCCCCTACACACCCCAAATTGCCTAGAACCCCGTCGGGCTAAACCCCACCTAACCCGCGCGCAGTTTTGGACGAGTTTTGGCAGCAATTCAGTCGAAGGTGGCTGAAGCGGCATGTCTGCCGCTTGCATCTGCGCATCCGGGCTGAAAGACAGCACGGTGCCCAAACCGGGCATTCGAAGTCGCACCTTATGACCAGTTCAATCGGCACCGGTCGCCCGCCGCGTCCTGAACGCCAAAGTCAGCTGACTCACGCAGGGGAAAGAGTCAGATCTTGCGATCCAGCACCCACCCCAGCGCTGAAGGTGGTCAGGCAATGCATGAAAGCAAGACCTGGGCCCTCGCCGCGTGTTGACCGGGCTGGTCAGTTGACCCCGACCGGCGCTCACCACGGCAGGGTCACTGACTCACTCAAAACTGAAGTGGAACTTCTGTTCGACAAACACACCGTCCTTGCTGCCGGGCGAACATTTATAGCCTTCGATGGCCTTGCGCACCGGCTGGGCCAGACGCTCGTCGCCCACTATCTTGATTTGCTCAACCTTGCCTCCCTGGCTGATGGCAAAGCGTGCATTCAGCAGAAATTCGCCTTGGATATTCTGCTCAGGCACCTCCGGTTTGGGCATGACGCTGCAAACTTCGCTGGCCTTCACGGCTGAGCTCTTTTTGGTCTGAGGCGACGCCTCTTTTTGCGCCAAAGCGGCGGCGACGCCAAAGCTGGCAAGTGCCAAACCCAGCAGCAGAGCGTGGCCACCAAGGCGGCGCAAGGGGGAAGCAGGAACATGGTGGATTTTCAACATGGTGATTCTCTCGATCAGTGGATGGGTGGATTGCCAGGCCGTGGCAAGAGGCGGTACTGCAGCGAAACCCTGAACCTTCAGCAAGGTCTGGGCATAAAGCGGCCAGGCGCCGGGACGGCTGGCCAGAACTCGAGCGTCACAGGCCAATTCCTGGTCTTGGCGCAAGCGCGACAGGGCCAGCCAGACCAGCGGGTTGAACCATTGCAAGGCCGCCAACACACAGGCCAGCAGCCGCGCGGCGTTGTCGCGGCGAGCCGCATGACCCTGCTCATGGGCGAGGATCAGGCCGCGTTCCTCGGCATTGAAACGCTGCTCAAAATCGAGCGGCAGCACCAATTGGGCCTGCCAGCAGCCCAGCAGGGCCGGACTGCTGCCCGCCGGCGCCAACCAAACCCCTTGACCACGCCGCAAGCGGCCTCGATAGGCCCGGTGCTGAGCCCAGCTTAGGAGCCCCAAGGCCAGTGCCCCCAGCGCCCACACCGCCAGCAGCAGCGAGGCTTGCAATACCGGGGGGCCCAGCGATGCTGCGAAGGCAGCAAGGAGCGTCCACCAGTCGTCGGCCGCAGACGCGCGCCACATTTGCATCGCCACGGTCGGCAGTTGCAGCGGCGGCAGATCGTTGATGTGCGTGGCCAAACCCGGCGCCGCAGCGACGCCCGCCACCATCAGCAGGGGCAAGGCCCAGAGGCCGTACTGCGCCTGCGCACCAAGCCAGCGACGCAAGGGCGAACGCAGCATCAGCACCAGCGCAAGCCCGACAGACAAGGCCAAACTTAGGCGCCACAACAGGCTCAGGATCTGTTCAGGACTGGCCATCATCGTCTGTGCCTCCGGCTTGTTGATCCAGCAGTTGGCGCAGGGCCAGCACGTCTTCGGCGCTGAGCCGACGTTGCGCCGAAAAATGGGCAACCAGCGGTGAGAGGCGACCCAGAAACAGCCGATCCAGCAGGCCCAAAGTTTCTTCTTCCTCCCATGCCTGCTGGGCCAACACGGGGCTGTAAAGATAGCGCCGCCCCTCGCGCTCCGCACTGACCGCGCCCTTGTTGAGCAATCGGTTCAGCAAGGTCTTGACCGTGCCCAACTGCCACTCCGCCGCTCCACTGGCCAGTGACTGCGCAAGCGCGGCGGCAATGTCTTCGGCCGTCTGAGCTTGGCGCTGCCACAGCACTTGAAGAATGCGACTTTCTGCTTCAGAGATCGGGCTCATGATTCGACAACAGTTGTTAACGGCGCGAATGTTTACAGATGTTGTCGATGATCGCAAGTCCGCGTAAACCCTCGCTCAAGCCGTTTGACCGGCTCGGATTCCAACACGCCTTGTAGCCCGGTAGGTTCATGGAGTGAGCCTTCGAACTCCAACATAGCTGCGCGCCACCAACCGTTCTCACGGCAGCGACCGATGTTGGGGTTCACGGTGTTCACCGCAAACCTACATATTTGCCAATGCCGACTCATTGCCGATTTCGTGAGCGTACTGAGCGAAGGCAATAGACAGCTCCGGGCACCTTGCGGCCCGCAGCAAGAGTTGGGACCGTGCGAGAAAGGGAATTAGCCGAACCAGCACGGTTGGCGCTATGCTGTTCGTCTCAGCCAAAGTCAACCGTCCATGACGGTGAGATTTGCAGTGGAGCGCTTGAACTTCCTATGTGTACGGGCTCTGCTTGAGTCCCGGGCGCCAAGCCCCAGACTCAATCGGGCAACAAACTCATCATGACCTCTTGGGTAGCCTTGTCGGCCCCCATGTCGGGACCAGCGTTTGCCGCCACCAAAACGCCGCGGCCGGATTCCGGGAACAGAGCCACCAATGCAAACCAGTTGCCATCTGAGCCGGCATGCATCAACACCGGGCCCTTGCGCCCGGCCAAGCTCGCCTGCACGCCCCAGCCAAGGCTGCCCTCCCCACCCGGCAGGACACTTTGCATCAGGCGGTAGGACGCGGGGCTCAGTAATTTGCCGGCGCCTTGCTGTGCCGCCAGCTGGTCCAGGCAAAAGCTGGCCCAGTCACGCATGCTCATGTGCAGATTACCGGCCGGTGCAAACATCGCAGGATTGCTGTCCGTCGCCTTGTCCACAGGTTTGCCCTGCGTATGACCGGTGTTCTGACCCTTTTTGGTAGTGCCAAAGCCGACCTGCTTCATGCCCAGCGGCTCGAACAATTCTCGTCGCATCAGATCCTCATAGCTGCTGCGGGTGGCGCGCTCGGCGATGGCGGCAGCCACCATGAAACCGGTGTTGCTGTAACTGACTTTGCTGCCCGGTGCCGCCACCGACGCTTCCGACAGGGCTCGGGCGATATAGGCAAGACGCTGCTCGGTCGGGGAACGAGTGTCGGTGTGGAACGTTTCAAAGTACTTTTCATCACTGAAGTTCTCCGGCAGACCCGACCGATGCGACAGCAATTCGATCAGCGTCACCTTGCGGTACTGCTCGTTCATCTGTTCTTTCAGTTCGGGCAACAGCAACTCCAGCGGCGCATCCCAGGACAAGACGCCCCGGTCAACCAGCTTCGCCAACAGGGCCGCTGTCATTGGCTTGCCGTCGGAGCCAATCAGCCAGACGTCGTCGAGCTGCACGGTGTTCTTGCCGTCGTTGCGGCGCAGGCCAGTCGCCTCCTCCTGCAGAATCTTGCCGTCGCGCAGTTCCACGGCGGCGATGGCGGGCGTCTTGCTGCCCTCCAAAGCCTTGCTCAAGGCCAGTTTCAGATCACCGGCAGCTTTGGTTTGGGCCTGCACGGCCGAAGCCGCAGTGAGCATATAGAGCGAGACCGCCAAAGTGGTGAGTAAGCGAGGCAACAACATGGAACATCCTTTGAAGGCATGGGGCGGGGGAAAGAGCTCGCCCGGTTGGGCTTGGTGGTTACAAGTGAGCAGAATGTGTGCCAGGCTTCGACTTGCACTCAATGTCAATCAAATCAACCGCTTACCTATGACGACGGCCACTCCCACCTGTCCACGGACAGTCTGCGGACAGCCAGCGGACAGTCAATGCTGTCAGACCCCTCGCACTTGTTCGCCAGGATAGTTTCGATAGGCAAGGAGTTGGACCGGGGCTTAGCCGTAGTCGGCTCTGGGCACCGTGCTGGCGCCACCCACTGCGCATCCGAATGACACGAACTGGCCAGGGCCGTGAGGCCGCATCGTCGCCAGTAAGCCGCCGTTGACAAAAACGGTCGGCGAATCGAACGTCAGCTATGCGGCGCTTGGTCCAACTGTCAGCCTGGCGCAGGCCGGGACATTGCGAGGGCCCTGACGGCCTGGCAACACAGTGCCCATAGGAGTCGCTGGCGCTTTCAATCTCTACGACAAGCCGTCTCGACAGCAGAAGGCTGGCAAATTGGCAGAGTAGGCTTCGACTGATCTGATGGAGGTTCTCCAAATTGGTCGTAACGAGTTCTAACGGGAAACTGAAAGCTTAATTCGAATCGGGAGGACAAAAAGAGTTGAGCCCATGTCAGTTCAGCGTTTTCCTTTTTATACGTGCACTCCAAACTACCGCCGCCTGAGACGCGGGTAAAAATCGGATGTGATTGAGCTACAGTGCATGCGACAAAAATCAGACCTTGTTGCTGGAGTGGTGAATGACCCGACTTGATTTGCAGCTTCCTGTGTTGAGTTCCCATCGCCGGGGTCGAAAGTTGAGCCTCGACCTAGCCGCATCAAACGGCACAGGCTCCTCTCTGGAGCACCAACTCAAACAGGATGTTGCGCAGCCCAACTTGCGCCGTCGCGCCGGTCAGTTGGCTGCTGGGGTTATCTTCAGCGCGCTGGCATCTGCCGCCGGCGCAACCGAATCGGGCGGTGGGCGGCCGGTGGCAGGCACGGCGGTCAACCCTTCGGCCGGCGTTGTGCCTGATCAGCCCATCATGATGTTCAATCTGGGTTTGCAGGCAGTGGACGGCAATATCGGGGCCAACAAGCAGATCCCGATTGCCGGCCGAATCGCGGGCGAGGCCGAGAATCAGTACACGCTCCAATCGCTGTCCCTGTTCAAGGTCTGGGACACCGGCCCCGGCGCATGGCACTTTGCCTCATCGCTGACGATGCTGTTTATGCAGAGTGAAGTCACCGTCCAGGCCTTTGTGCCGCCAGCGCCGGGGCTCGATCACAGCGCCAAGGTTGCTGGGCTGTATGACTTGGCGATCACGCCCATCGTCGCCGGTTATCACTTCAGCAAGGACGAGCATTTGTCGCTGTCGCTGCGAGTCTGGGCACCTACAGGGCGTTATGTATCCGGCAAGCTGGTCAATCTGAGCCAGAACGTTTGGACCGCCATTCCTACCCTGTCCTACACGCGCTACCTGCCGCAGGGATGGGAAGTCTCCAGCGTGGCAACGCTCAATTTCTCGACCCGCAACAAAGCCAGCAACTATCAAAGCGCACCCTTGTTTACCTTGGACGTGCTCGGCTCCAAAAAGCTGGGTGATGGTTGGGCGATGGGGGCCATTGCGGGGTGGATCGAGCAGATCGGCAAGGACTCGGGGCCACTGGCCGACAAGCTCAATGGCTTTCGCGGCAGCGAGTTGGCACTCGGACCCATCGTGACGTATTCAAGCAAGATCGGCGCGTTGCCGCTGTCCTCGTCCTTTCGCTGGATGAACACGGTGTCGCAACGCAATCGCATGGACCGCAATACGTTCTATCTCTCCTTCAGCGTCCCGGTGCCGCTTTGAAGCCATCCCTCAGCAGCCGGCTGCCCTGGCGCACCTGGTGCTGCTTGTGGGCGGCCTTGCTGCTGTTTGTTGGTGCAGCCGGGGCACATGAGATCCGGCCGGCCTATCTTGAAGTGATGCCCACTCAGAGCGGCTGGCAGGTCTTATGGAAGCAGCCCGTGGTCGGTGATGCGGCGGTCGCGTTGCAGCCGGTTTTTTCCGGGGGCTGGCTCGACGACTCGTCCGCCGAGCTGTCGCGCACGCCCACGCATTTGGTCAAGCAATGGCGAGTCGCGGCCACGCAAGCGCCCTTGGAGGGGCAGACCATCACTATCACCGGGCTTGACCGCACCATCACCGACACCTTGGTGCACATCCGCCTGAGCGACGGCAGTGACATCACGCGGCTGCTCAAACCGGATGCGCCGTCGATGCGGGTTGAAGCCGGTCGCGGCGCCCCAGCTGTGGCGGCCTATCTGATGCTAGGCATTCAGCACATCTTGCTGGGCATCGACCATTTGCTGTTTGTACTGGGGCTCTTGCTGCTGGTGCGCAAACGCGCTCGCCTGCTGTGGACGATCACCGCCTTCACCTTGGCGCACAGCCTCACATTGGCGCTGTCGGCCTTGCAGATTGTGCAGGTGTCGGTGCCGCTGATTGAAGCCACCATTGCCCTGAGCATCCTGTTTGTCGCCGTTGAAGTGGTTAATCTTTGGCGCGGCGAGGCCGGGTTGGCCTCGCGCTGGCCCTGGGGTGTGGCTTTTGCTTTTGGGCTGCTGCATGGTTTCGGCTTCGCGAGTGCTTTGGGCGAAGTGGGCCTGCCCAAGGATGCGGTACTGCCGGCCTTGCTCTTGTTCAACCTTGGCGTCGAAATCGGGCAGCTCGCCTTCGTTGCCGCCGTGCTCTTGGCGTATCGCGCCTTGCGCCGCATTCGCCCCGCGCTGCTGGAGCGCGGCCGCTGGCTGGCGCCCTATGCCATCGGCGGGCTGGCTGGTTTTTGGTGTATCGAACGCAGCATCGCCGCATTCACATGAGAACGAATTCTTGAGCACATCGCCCCTCTCCCATCCGACACGTGAGCCGCGCGAGTTGCACAAACCTGCCGGCCGTGCAGGCCGCTGGCTGCGTGAGCCCTTGCTGCATTTCATGCTGCTCGGTGGGCTCTTGTATGCCGCATCACGCGTGTTTGCGCCCAGCGACGCCGACGCGCAAATCCAAATCGACGCCGCGCGCGTGGAGCGCCTCGCGCGCCTGTATCAGTTGCAAACCGGCACTGCGCCGACTATCGCGCAACGCGAGCGGCTGATCGCCGACTTTGTGCGGGACGAAGTGCTGTACCGCGAAGCGCGCAAACTGGGTCTGGACGAGGGCGACGAGATGGTGCGGCGCCGCTTGGTGCAGAAGATGGAATTCTTGCAATCGAACATTGCCAATCTCGAAGTGCCCAGCGAAGCGCAATTGCGGGCCTTCCACCGCGAGCACGCCGCGCAGTTCACCGAACCCGCGCGGCTGAGTTTCACCCACGTCTACTTCAGCGCTGACGGGCGAAGCCCAGGGGCCGCGCGCGACGCCGCCGCTGCGGCGTTGGCCGCGCACATGGCCTCCGGCGCCGATATGGCACGTGGCGACCGCGCGCCCGTAGCCAGCCACTTCGACAAGGTGGGGCGCGATGAGGTGCAACAGACTTTTGGGCAACGTCCCATCGTGGACGCGCTGATGCAGGCGCAGCCCGGCCAATGGGTCGGGCCAGTGGAGTCGGGCTATGGCTGGCACCTCGTGCGCGTCACCGAACGTGAGAACCCCGTTTCGATCAGCTTCGAGCAGGCCAAAGCCGCCGTGACTGAGGCATGGCAGCGTGAAGCCGGCCAGCAAGCCGAGCGCTCGCGCCTCGCCGCCTTGATGCGCCAGTACACCGTGATCCGAAAAGATCAAAGCGTCTCAATACCCCCCTCAAGCAGCCGCCCGAGCGCGGTCAACACCCCGGAGAAGCCATGAACGCACTGCAGAGAACTACCCTATGCCTTGCGCTGACAGCCGCCCTGGCGGGCTGCACGCGAGACGCGCCTGCACCGCTCGCTGCGACGGCAACGCCACATGCGCCCGGTCCCGGTGCCTCGATGACAGCGGTTGCCTTGCCGCCCCCCAACCCAGAGCGCAACGCCTACTTTGGTGACCTGCATCTGCACAGCAGCTATTCGGCCGACTCATACGCACTCGGCACCCGGCTTGATCCAGAAGCGGCGCACAAATGGGCCAAGGGCGAAGAGATCAACTACCTCGGCCGCACGATACGTCGCAAAGCGCCGCTGGACTTTCTCGCACTGACCGATCACGCCGAGTACCTGGGCGTGATGCCCGAGGCGGCCAATCCCAATGGCGCGCTGGCCGGCAGCAGCTGGACTGCAGCACTCAACGACCCTGATCCTGCGGCCCGCTTCGCGCTTTTCCGCAAGCTTGTGGCCATGGCTGACGCCAACAAGCGCATTGATGAGTTCGAAAAGCCGGAGATGCTCAAGAGCGTTTGGAATCGCTATACCGCCGTGGCAAACGCGCACAACGCGCCCGGCAAGTTCACCGCCTTCGTGGCCTATGAATGGACCTCGGCGCCAGGCAACCAAAACCTTCATCGCTGCGTGATTTTTAAGGGCAAGGGACCGGAGTTGCCCTTCTCCTCGCTCGATTCGGTCGACCCCGAAGCGCTTTGGACGTATCTGGACCGCCAGCGCGAACTGGGCTTGCAAGTCATTGCCATCCCGCACAACGGCAATATCAGCAACGGCCTGATGTTTGACGGCGAGAAGACCTATTCGGGCGGGCCCATCACCCGGGCTTATGCCGAGCGCCGCATGCGCAATGAACCGCTGTTCGAGATGGTGCAGGAGAAGGGTTCCAGCGATACGCACCCCTCGCTGTCACCGAGCGACGAGTTCGCGGACTTCGAAACCTACACGATGATGCTCGGCCAAGGCCCCACCGCAAAGTTCGCGAAGGGCAGCTATCTGCGCCAGGCCTACGGTGTGGGACAGGAGATCAGCGCGCGTATTGGCGCCAACCCATTCAAGTACGGCATCGAGGCTGGCACCGACAATCACAACGCCATGTCGTCGACCGAGGAGTTCAACTTCCAAGGCCCGAACGGCGGCATTACCGACCGTGCGGCTGCGATCCAGTCGGTAGCGGAAGGTACATCCGTCTTCAACTCACCTGGGGGTCTGACCGGCGTTTGGGCCGAACAGAACACACGCGACGCGCTGTTTTCCGCCATGGAGCGCAAGGAAACATTTGGAACCTCGGGTGTGCGCATCAAGCTGCGCATGTTCGGCGGCTGGGATCTGAACGCAGACCTGCTCAAGCAGGACGACTGGGTCAAGCAGGCCTACCGGCGCGGCGTGCCTATGGGCAGCGACTTGACGGCACGCGGGGAGGCAAAAGCGCCGGTGTTCTTCGTGCACGCGGTGAAGGACCCCGATTCGGGCAATCTTGATCGCATCCAAATCATCAAGGTCGCGACCAAGAACGGCAAATCGTCGGAGCGCGTAATCGATGTGGTGTGGAGCGGTGATCGCAAGCCCGATGCCAAGACCGGCAAGGTGCCGCCGGTGGGCAATACCGTCGATCTCAAGACCGCCAGCTACGCCAACACCATCGGCGCGGCAGAGCTCAAGGGCAGTTGGACCGATCCGGACTTCGATCCTGCTGCCCATGTCACCTACTACGCCCGTGTCGTTGAGATACCCACCCCCCGTTGGACCACCGTCTGGGCTGCCGAAGCCAAGGTCGGGCTGAACCCCAAGGTACCGGCGATCCTGCAAGAGCGCGCGTGGACATCCCCGATTTGGTACGTCCCGAAGCCATGACCTGACCCCTGCACCTTGATCTAAGAATAAGAGTCGGCTTCAACAGAGCCGCAGAGCCTCCAAGCAGCCGACCAAGCACGCTCGACACCCCGGAGAAGCCAAGAGCGCACTGCAGCTAGCTAACCTATGTCTTGCGCTGTTTCACGCCCTGTGAAAGCCGTCATTGGATTGGTCTGTGTCTCGCGCCCAGGCTGTTGCACGCGGAGACGTCGTGGACCGGCAGCATCGGGAGGTACAGCTGACATCCGTCCAACGAAATGCTCAGTGGTCGGTGTCAGCCGTCAGCATTCCAGCGCTGGGCGATCTAGCGAGATGGACGACAGCTATGGGCACTTTGCGGCCGGTCAATGCGCAGCGCTTTGGATGCTGCTCGAATTGAACTCGCTCGCCTGGTTGACCGACAAGGTCGCGTAACTGCATGTGTTAGCCCGCTGGAAATGGAAACCAGCAGAAGTTTGAAGGAAGTCGGTTCTGCCACTTCCCCAGCCACTCAACTAGAAGTCAGAAGTGGAAGAAGCCCACCCTATAGGGGGGCTTCCCACTTCCGACTTCCAGTGCTCAGCGCTACTTCACACGGCCAAGTTAATGCAGGGTCGCGAGCCCGTCCCGGGGATACAGATTGCCCCGTCCAATACCCCCCGCGACAAGGTTAAGAACCCTGTCGTCGATCAGTTGCTTCATCGCAGCTTTGAGCATTTTGGCGCGATGAGGTGACTCGATGCCCTTCTCTGAGAAAAGGCGATCTGCTGCCGCATTGATATCAATTTGCGTTGCTTGCAGCTGACCGTGGGCTGCTCCTGCCCAAGCTTCCAGCGCATGGCGCTGCCACTGGGTGAACTTGGGCGCTGGCTCGACATCCCACTCCAAATCAGCCGCCACAACCACCGCCGAACTCATTGAATCAAGGCTGTCGTCATCGCCCGAGATTCCCAAATCGACGCTCTTTAAGCGATAGGCAAGCTCCAAATCCGTCGCCCCGTCACGCTGCTTATCGAGCCTCAAGGTGCACACATCACCTGTCCGCGTGACAATGATTTGCGTGTCGAGCGCGGCCCTCAAGCTTGAATGGCCCCGGGCGCCCTTTTTAGCGTCCTTGCCAGTGTGATGAATCAGCAGCACCAGCGCGCCTGTCAACTCAGCTATCTTCGCGGCCGAGTTGATCACAGCGCCCATGTCAGGGCTGGAATTTTCTTCACCGCCGGCCATGACTCGCGCCAAAGTATCAAGAACCACAAGCCGCAACGGTTGCCCCGTATCGGCAACGAATTCCTTCGCTGCTGCGATAACCCGATCAGCGTCAACCAAGCTTGTCCTAAGGTCAATCGCCGAGTCGACCAAACCGAATGGCGCATCGTCCAAGTTGACGCTGTGATGCAACTCGTAGGCGTCTTGCCGCACGCCAAAACCATGCCCGCCTTCTGCCGCGACATAGAGCACACCACCTTGAATCACTGGCCGACCCAGCCAAGGAACGCCACGGGCAATAGAGAGGCCGAGATCCAGCGCAACAAACGACTTGCCCACGTTCGAGTCGCCCACTAAGCCGGCCGTACCTTGCTCAGGAAGCCAGCCTTTGGCAAGCCACTTGGCGGGCGCGCGATTGCGCATGTCCTTGCGACGCCAGACCCTGAGCGGCTCCCTACCCCCTTTCGTGGTCGCGGCATGGTGCGTATCTGCCGCTGGCGCTTGATCGTCAAGCCCTCCAAAATCGTCCTCGGGTGAACTGCCACGCGGTTGCACATCGGCCAGAACCTGAGGGTGATGGTCGGCCACCCATTCGCAAAACGCCACCATGCTTGGCCGGCGGTGCATTGCCCCGTCTTCGGGGAAGTCAGCATCCAGATCATGGAACAAGTGCAACCGTATGAAATCGGCCAGATTGAGCCGACGCGACCCGCCCGGGGCTGTTGCATGGCCGTTGTAGAGACCATGGCCGCAGTCAGTGACAAAAATGCCCGATCGACTGTCGTGGCCGAGCCAGCTGAAATGGTTTGCGCTGCGTCCAATTGCAAACAAATCAGGCAGCAGCGTCGCCAATTGGGTCGGTGGAAAAGCGCGACAAAACGCGCCGATCAGGCCAGCCTTGAGTTTTGGGTCACTCATCGGCTCACGCATTCCTTGCGCCCGCACCGTCGCCAAAACTGATTGGTCGATGTTAAGTTCCACGGCATCAAAGCAACCTTGAAAGATGCCGGTGCGCTTTGCTACAGGATCGGTCACACCAGCTTCGAAAATCGGCGTCGCCGTGTACAGCATTTGCGCCGGCTGGTACACGCTGGGGTCGAGAATCCCAGGCGGCAGGCTTCGCGCCCATGCCTGCAACTCTACGCAGGTACGCGGTTCCGTGAGCATGAACCACACGTGCACCTTGAGCACGCCAACGTGCTTGGGGTGTCCTGCAGAACCGCTCAGCTGCCAGTAGTAGCTGGTCCCCAAGAACGCGGGCAAGTACTTCGCAAAAAGTTCCGCAAGTGCCAGCTCAACCTGCGTGATCGGATCGGCGTTCGACGGTTTGTACCCGTCTATGTCCAGCATTAGATATGAACGTGGGACGTCGACAAAATTGGTGCTGTTGCGGCGAACACAACCAACGCCCATACCTTCACCCGCGTCGTTGATAGCGGCTTGAACAAGGCCGACGAACTGGCCGCGCACAACAGCGAATGAGGGGCGTTCTTTTATGTCATCAAGCGCGCTGGCAAGTTCAGCCAAGTTGTTCGCGGCACGGCTGCGAGCGCGAAACTGCCTAGCGTTGGCCCGAGCTGCGATGGTGCCATCAGCAAGCCAAGCCTTTGCAAGCGGCCCGCTTACTGAATGCAAGACGGTCAATTCGTTTGCGCTCATGCCGACCTCCCTTCTGATATCGAGGCCACGGGGTTGTTCCACAGGCCGATCGGCACACCGTCGATCAGAATATTGGCGCAACCCCGGGGTGCCCGATTGAGGGCTCGCCAGTCAAAGTTGCCATTAAAGTAGGTGAACCCCTCGTGCTTATGGTCCAAGCCATGCATCAGCGCGGCAGCAACAAATGACCCCTCCATCACATAGCCGTTTGCTTCGCTCTGGGCGCTTTGTTTGAAGAACTCGCTGCCACCGTTCCGGCTGATGCGCCCGCCCAGCCTTTTTGAATACTTGGCAATGAATGCCAAAGAAGCGCAGATTTGCCGCAAGCCCCAGCTTGTAAGCAGTAGGTCACGTTTCAGCGCAGACAGATCTAGCGATTCAACCTTCCTAAACCCGTAGGTGCCAAGCGTTGGGTACTTACCCAGCACGTGAACCGCTTTAGCGCGCACAGCCGCCGAGTCGAATCGGTGCACCTCTGAACATGAGATCAGCGGGCAGAATTCGCCGAGGGCGATGCGAGGCTCTTGGATACGAAACCCTGTCATTTCTATGTCCTTTGCCCGTAGGCCGTTAATATGTAGCAACACTTCGGCCAGCCCTACTGAAGGGGGCTTAGTTTGCGTTTGTGTCTGGCTTTGATACAGGTTTAGTGTTGAACTCACTTTGCCGCCCTCCTGAACCACAAGCTTGGGGCCGCGCACCAGACGCGCAGAAACACGTTCTTTAGCGCGGCCATCAAGCTGTCAACCCCGGCACGGCCTTGATACATGCCTCGAGTCACCTTGACGGCACGAGTCAATGAATCGTGACCAAGAATGCAAAAGGGGCTGGTCTTTCGACTCAGCCCCTTGCAGATTGGTGCGGCCTGGTGTGGCGCAATCTTCATCAATGCAGCTCCTTGCGGCCCGCGACAAGCTCCACGACAAGGCGCTTCACCTCCACGTCATCAGCACCCGAGATACGAGCCCGCAAGACTGCATCGACCTCGGATTCAACCCAGCGCGAACAGCGTGTACCCCGACGCACAGGTGGTGGCATGAGGCCTTTACTCACGTCGGCATAGTGCTTAGCTCGGCCATGACCTGCGCGCTCAATAATTGTCCCGATGCCCAACAGCCGGACCGGGTGTGTATATAAATTCGACATGCAACTCCTTTAGGACAAAAAAATACCGCCGTTGCGTGCGCAAGGGCGGTCGGAAACAAAAAAGCCGCCCTAGATTGGGCGGCTATCGCAGCCAAAACACAAGACGTAATGACTCAGCGCGGATAGTAGCAGATTTTTACAGCCGCATATGGATTTATATGCGCGCCCTCAAGCATCTACCTGCTCGTACCGCTAACGTCGAGCAACCGGCTTGATCAAGGTAAGGAACATGACAACGGAGAATAGGCGCAGGGCTGCGCTTAAATCAACGGATAGGGTAAACAGTCAACTTGCGCACCAACCCCAATGCGAAGTGAGGGTAACACTACGGGTAACGAAATTCATATAAATTGCAGTTACGCCTATCCATGGGGAATAGCAGATGTGTTTCGAATCCCGCCCTCCCGCCAGTGGATTAAAAGCCCTGAAATGCTAGTCAAATCAACGACTTAGCGCTTCAGGGCTTTTTCAATTGCCTAAACAGGTTTGCCGCGCGCGACAAGTCCGCAATCCAGCTTCGCTCTGTCACTTCATCTCAAACGACAGCTCAAGCAGCCGTCAGTGGCCGCCATAATCAGCGCTTCTTGTTTGCCGACGCTTGAACAGCGCGCACAGTCCTTGAAGAAATTGCTGATTTATGCGGCTGCGGCCTTGGCTCTAGCACTGATGCTGCTGGGGGTGGCCGCCGTCTTGGTCTACCCCACCCTGCCCGACATTGCAGAGCTGACGGACTACCAACCCAAACAGCCACTGCGGGTATTCACCGCCGACGGCATCCAGATCGGAGAGTTCGGGGCCGAACGGCGTGACTTTCAGACTCTTGATCAAATCCCCCAACTGATGCAAGACGCGCTGCTGGCGGTCGAGGATCACAAGTTTTACGAGCATGGCGGCCTGTACTACACCGGCATTGCGCGCGCCGTGTTGGCCAATACCTTGCAGCCACGCAGCCAGGGCGGCTCCACCATCACCCAGCAGTTGGCGCGTACCTTTTATTTAACCAAGAAGAAGATCTACTCCCGCAAATTCGTCGAGGTCTTGCTGGCGCTGAAGATGGAAAGCCAGCTCAGCAAGCACCAGATCCTTGAGATCTATATGAATCAGATCTATCTGGGTCAGCGGGCCTACGGCTTCGAGGCCGCCTCAGCAGCCTATTTCGGCAAGCCCTTGAAGGCCTTGTCGCTCGCAGAAACCGCGATGCTGGCGGGCTTGCCGCCGAACCCGGCCTATGCCAACCCCATCGTCAACTTCGAACGCGCCCGCCGACGTCAGCATGTGGTCCTGACGCGCATGCAAGAACTCGGCGTCATCAGCCCAGAGCAAGCCCAGGCCGCCAAGGCCGAGACCCTGCATATTCGCAGCGCCCAAGACCCGCGCCTGCATGCCGAAGCTGCCGCTGAAATGGCCCGTCAGGCCGTGCACGCCCAATATGGCGACGAGGCCTACACCCTGGGCTTGAAGGTCTACACAACGCTGATTTCAACCGAGCAGGCTGTCGCCTACCGGGCGCTGCGCCGCAGCCTCTTGGATCTGGAACGACGCAAGCCCTACCGTGGGCCGGAAGGGTTTGTGCTGCTGCCCAAGGAGGCCGACAAGCAAGATGCCGCCATCGCGCAGGCACTGGCCGAACACCCGGATAACGACGAATTACGAGCAGCTGTGGTCACTGCAGTCGGCGCTGGCCGGGTAGCGGCCAGTCTGCAAAGCGGCGAAGACCTGATCGTGACAGGGGATGGCTTGCGGGGCCTGCAGGCCGCGCTCTCCGACAAAGCCAAAGAGGGTTTGAAGATTCGTCCAGGAGCCATCGTCCGCGTGTTGCGCGGCCCGCCGACCAAGGCCGAGCCCAAGGGGCCATGGACCATCGTTCAGTCGCCTGAGGCCGAGGGCGCGTTTGTGTCGCTGGAGCCCGCGACCGGGCGCTTGCATGCGCTGGTTGGCGGCTTTGACTTCGCCAAGAACCAGTTCAACCATGCAACGCAAGCCTGGCGCCAACCGGGCTCGAGCTTCAAGCCTTTTGTCTACTCGGCCGCATTCGAGCAAGGCGTCACACCGGCCACCATCGTCAATGACTCGCCGCTCGTCTTCGGCGACTGGGCGCCGAAGAATTACGACGGCACTTTTGATGGTTTGATGACGGTGCGCCAAGCCCTGGCCAGATCCAAAAACATGGTCACCATCCGTTTGATGGAACTCGTCGGCCCGGCCAAGGCCCGCGAATGGGCGGCCCGCTTTGGCCTGGACCCGGAGCGCCAGCCCGACAACCTGACCCTGGCGCTAGGCTCGGGCAGCGTGACACCGATGCAGATGGCCAGTGCTTATGCGGTGTTTGCCAACGGCGGACATAAATTGGCGCCGGTCTTGATCCACAAGATCACCGACAGCAGGGGCAAGCTGCTGTTTCAGGCCACAGAAGTGCCTCTGAGCGAGGAAACCCGCGCCATCTCCGAGCGCAATGCGTTTTTGACCAGCAGCTTGCTGCAAGAAGTCGCGCGTAGCGGCACCGCCGCACGGGCGCAAGCGCAGTTGCGCCGCCCCGACCTCTATGGCAAGACCGGCACCACCAATGAGGCGGTCGATGCCTGGTTCGCGGGCTTCCAACCCGGGCTGGCGGCCGTGGTGTGGATTGGCTATGACCAGCCGCGCGGCCTGGGCGAGCGCGAAACCGGCGGCGGCTTGGCGCTGCCGGTCTGGATCGAATACATGGCTATTGCCCTGAAGAACCAAGCGGTGCGCGAAATCGCCCCGGTCGACGGCCTTGTTTACAGCAATGGCGACTGGAGTTTTGATGAATTTGCCGGCGAGGCCGGCATCAAAACCCTGGGGCTGGAGCCTGTGTTACCCACCATCCCGGCTGTAGCTTCAGCGGCTTCAGCGCCATTCAGCCCATGAGCTGTTTTTAACGCTTTCGCACCACCACACTGCCGACCGAGTAGCCAGCGCCGAAGGAGCAGATCACCCCGAGGTCACCGGTCTTCAAGTCGGCTCGGTGCTCATGAAAAGCGATGATGGAGCCGGCCGAAGCCGTGTTGGCATAGGTATCCAGGATCAGCGGCGCTACATCCGAGCCCGCCGTGGCGCCTGTTTCACCGATCAGCTTTTTGATCACCAGCTGATTCATGCCCAAATTGGCCTGATGCAACCAGTAACGCCTGACGTCGGCGGGCACCGCTGAGACGCTGGCCAGATGGGCTTCGATATGCGCGGCGGCAATCGGCACCACTTCCTTGAAGACCTTGCGTCCCTCTTGCCGGAAGGTCTTGTCACGCGCCAGCGGGTCGCTGTCTTCGGCCCGGTTCATGAACCCGAAATTGTTGCGGATATTGTTGGAGAACTGCGTTGCCAGCTTGGTGCTGACAATCTCCCATTGGTCGGCCGAACTGGCCAGATCGGCCCGCTCAATCAGAATCGCGGTGCAGACATCGCCGAAGATGAAATGACAGTCACGGTCGCGCCATTCGAGATGCGCGGATGTGATTTCGGGGTTGACCACCAGCACGCATTTGCTCGCACCCGAGCGCACCGCGTTGACCGCCTGTTCGAGCGCAAAAGTGGCCGAGGAGCAGGCCACATTCATATCAAAGCCATAGCCTCCGGCGCCCAAGGCGGCCTGGATTTCGACCGCCATCGCCGGGTAGGCGCGTTGCATATTGGCGCTGGCACAAAAGATCGCGTCGACGTCGCTGGCCTGCCGGCCCGCCGCAGCCAAGGCCTTCTTGCACGCGTCCACACCGATTTCAGCCATCAGCGACAACTCGTCGTCGGGCCGTTCGGTGAAGCGCGGGTACATGCGGGTCGGGTCCAGCACGCCGGCTTTCTCGATCACATAACGCTGCTTGATGCCGGAAGCCTTTTCGATGAACTCGACGCTGGAATGCGTCAAAGCCACCCGCTCACCGGCATTGATCGCGTCGGCATGCTGGGCGTTTTGCAGATCGGCATAAGCATTGAAGGCCTCAACCAGTTCGGCATTGCTGATGATGTGCGGGGGCTGATACAGGCCGGTAGCGCTGATGACGGCTGAATACATATGAAATTTCCTGGCACCGACGGCGGCGCAAATGGCGGATGGGGCGGATGGGGCAAGCTCATGGCCTGCGCCCGGCTTGTAGTGGGTCTAATTTTAAGGTGCGGCGCCTGTGCTCAAGAACAAGTCGAGCGCAACTGGCGCAGCGCGACATTGTCGGCCGGTAAATTGGCCGAAACTTCGTCCGCAAAGTAGCGCTGGCCATGCTGCAGCTCATTGCTGCCCGCCGCAGGCCAACCCCTAACGGCAACCACCCCCGGCACCATGTCGGCCAAATTGATTCGACCCTGCTCGACGTCCCGCTGGCAAACCAGCAGCACACCATTGGCCGCCACCACCCGCTGGCGCACATTGCTCAAGGCCGCCTGCGCGCCCTGCCCCAGTGCAGCCGTCTCTGGCGGCAAGGACAGCAGGAAAAAGCGCCGCCCACCCGGATTTTGAGACATCGCGCGTTTGGCCGCCGTTGTGAAGCTGAAGCCGGCGCCGGCGATGTAGAGCCCGCCTTGCGCAGGCGCGGCTTGCACGGACCAACTGGCCGCTACCCAGCCCAGGGCTATCGTTCTAAGCAGCTTGGGCAACACAGAACCACGGGTAATAGCGCGCATAGGCCAACTCCTCAAGTAGTGGGAAAACTGCGCTGAATGCTAAATCATTGGCGGGCCTACACCGGCTCGCATCTAGACCGCGAAAAACAACTTCGCGGCCAGAACTCGGCTCGTATACTGATTGCCGCCCAAGGCCGGCGCAAATCCTATTCGCTTGCTTTGCGTTAAGTTAAATCGTTACTACCTTGACCTTTTTGGAGTTCACCGATGACACGAATCGCTTACAGCTCGACAGCGGCAGTTTTGCTTGCCCTCGCATTCAGCCACAGCGCCGTTGAAGCGCAGTCACGCGTTCAGTACGGTCGCATCACCAACGTGACCGCCACCCAAGTTAACAGTGGCTCGGCACAAACCGTCGGCACTCTTGTCGGTGGTGGTGTCGGTCTGGCCAGCGGCAGCGGCCAGTCGGGTAGCAACCGAGCGCTTCGTACGGTCGGTGGTGCCGCTGCCGGCCGAGGCATTGGCAATTTGGCCGGCCGCACGCAGGCGTTTGAATACACGGTACTGATCGGCGGAACCAGCACCGTACGTATTGTTTCAGACCAGGTCGGCAAGCGGGTCGGCGACTGTGTCGCCATCGAGCAAGGCCAGTTCAGCAATATCCGCTTGGTGGACGATGCCCGCTGCAACCCGCCACCTGCCCGCACTGTGGCGCCAGCGCCTCATCCTGCGCGCGAAGCCGCACAACCTGTGACGCCAGTAACCGTGACGCCTGCCGCGGTTGAATCAGCTAGCGCTTGCGATCAGGCCAAGGAAATGCTGCTCAGAGCCGAAACCGACGAAGCCTTCACGCTGGCCGAGCGTCGCATGCGTTTGCTGTGCGGTGAGTAAATAGCCCGGCGCCTACACGCGCAAGCGAGCGGAGCAGCGGCGTAGCTGCTGCTCCGCTCAAGCCTGATTCTTAAACGCTGTACCGTAGCCGTCAGCTAGCCATGGCATGCTGCGTTTGCCATGAAAATTGCTCTCATCACCGATATACACGCCAACGCCCAAGCCTTCTCCGCCGTGCTCGAGCATGCGCAGACGCAGGGCGTTACGGATTACGCCCTTCTCGGCGACTTTGTGGGCTACGGCGGCGACCCCGGCTGGGTGCTCGACAAGGTGCGGGAACTCGTCGCACGCGGCGCCGTCGCGGTCTTGGGTAACCATGACGCGGCCGTTGCCAAGGGCGAGGCCCCGACCATGCGGGACGAAGCGCAGGCGGCCGTGGTCTGGACGCACGCACGCCTGAGCGCCGAACAACTGGCCTTTCTGGCGCAGTTGCCGCTGAGCATCACTGTCGAGGATCGCCTCTTCGTCCACGCCAACGGCTTCGACCCAGGCGGCTGGGCCTATGTGCAGGGGCGCCTGGAGGCGATGCGCAGCCTGCATGCAACAAGCTGCCGGTTTACCTTTTGCGGCCATATGCACGAGCCCATGCTTTACCACCTGTCCGGTACCGGCAAGGCGGGCGAGTTCACACCGACCCCCGGCGTGACCATTCCGCTCTTGCCGAACCGCCAATGGTTGGTGATCCCTGGCTCTTGTGGCCAGCCCCGGGACGGCAATCCGGCTGCTTGCTACGCAATTTTTGACGCTGTAAGCGGCAACTTGAATTTCCAGCGTGTGCCTTATGACGTCGAAGGCGCCGCCGCCAGCATCCGCGCCGCCGGCCTGCCGGAGCGCTTGGCCGAACGTCTGCTAACGGGTCAATAGCATGCCCAATACCGCCAAAGAATCCAGTTTCGGCGCTGCCCCTTCCCAGTTCCCGCCGCTGCCGCCGATCAGCGTGCTGGAGCCCGGTCTGGTGCTGGACGGCTTCTTGCTGAATGAGCGCCTGCATCAAGGCGGTATGGCCAATTTGTGGAGCGTGACGCGGGTCACGCCGCTGGCGGGCGAAGACTTCCCGCTGATCATGAAAGTCCCTCGCATCAAGGGCGGTGAAGACCCGGCAACGATCGTCGGCTTCGAAACCGAGCAGATGCTGATGCCTGCCTTGAAGGGCCCGCATGTGCCGAAGTTCATCGCGCGCGGCGACTGGACCCGTCAGGCCTATATCGTGATGGAGCGCATTGACGGTGCCTCCTTGCGGCCGCGTTTTGATGCGGCTCCGCTGCCCTTGGACGAAGTCATAGACATCGGCATCAAGGTCGCCTTGGCGCTGCAAGACCTGCACCTGCAGCATGTCGTGCACCTGGACATCAAACCGAGCAACATCATGTTCAGGCCCGATGGGGCGGCTGTGCTGGTGGACTTTGGCCTGTCACGTCACGATCATCTACCCGACTTGCTGGAAGAAGAGTTCTCGCTGCCCATGGGCACCGGGCCCTATATGTCGCCGGAGCAGGTGCAATTTGTGCGCAACGACCCGCGCAGCGACCTGTTCGCGCTGGGCGTGATGCTGTATCACCTGGCCACCGGCGAGCGGCCTTTCGGCCAGCCTTCCTCGGTGCGCGGCCTGCGCCGGCGCTTGTATGTCGAGCCGGTGCCGCCGCGAGCCATCGACCCCGAATTGCCGCCCTGGTTTCAAGAAATCGTGCTGCATTGTCTGGAGGTCAAGGCCGAGCGCCGCTACCAAAGCGCGGCGCAGTTGGCGCTCGATTTACAGCACCCCGAGGGCGTGCCGCTGACCAAGCGCAGCGAGAAGATCAGCAGCAGCGGCATATTGAAGCGCTTGAAGCGCTGGTTTTTTGCCCTCGGCGCCGAGCCCTCGGCCCAAGTCAGCGTGGCCGCGCATCTGGCCCGCAGCCCCATCATCATGGCTGCCGTCGATATTCAACACGCCACACCCGCCCTGCTGGAAAAGCTCGGCGAAACCGTGCGCCGCATCGTACAAGCCGAGCCGGGCGCACGACTGGCCTGCGTCAGCGTGATGAAGACACAGCGCATCGGCATGGATGAGTTGACCGACAAGGAAGGCAAGAGCGTGCATGTCAAGCAGCTGATCGGGCTAAAGCATTGGGCACGACCGATCAGCCGGGCCTTGGAGTTAGGCGATGGACGGCTGACCTTTCATGTCCTGGAAGCGCCCGATGCCGCCGCTGCCATCCTCGAGTTTGCGGCCAAAAGCGGTTGCGACCACATCGTCATGGGCGCCCGCCGTGCCTCAGCACTGCGGCGCTACCTAGGCAGCGTCTCGGCCCAGGTGGTGACACAGGCTCCATGCAGCGTGACCGTGGTGCGTGAAGCTGCGGGCGCAAGCTGAAGCTTCAGTCAGGTGCCCGCTTGAGCCTCGTCCCCGCCCTCAGTCTCAGCAGCAACCCCTGCCTCAGCTGCGGTGCTTGCTGCGCCAGCTTTCGCGTCGACTTTGCCGTGGAAGAGTTGCAAAGCGAGGGCGGCTGCGTGCCAGACGGCCTCACGGTTGAATTGAATGCGCGACTGTGCAGGATGCGCGGCACCGATCATGCGGCGCCGCGCTGCGCCGCCTTGGTCGGAACGGTTGGCCAGCAGGCCGGTTGCGGCATTTATGAATGGCGCCCTGCCCCTTGCCGCGAGTTCGGCCTGCGCGCGCCGCTGGGGATTGGCGACGAGGCTTGCGCCCGCGCTCGCGCCAGGCACGGGCTTGCTCCGCTATAGCCTCACTGCAGCAGAGAGAAGACCTGGCGGCGCGGTTTGAGCAAATCAAGCTTGCTGGTGTAGAGCTGCCGGTCCTGCGGCGTCGTACTGTTTTCCACCGCCAGGCCCAGCTCTTGCCGCGCTGCGGCGATATCCCCCAGCCCATAGTTGGCCAAGGCCATCCAGAAGTGGAATTCATGGAAATAGGCCGAGCGCTCAATCTCTTTGCCAAACAAGTCCCGGGCTTTTTTGTAGTCGCCCGCCCGCATCGCGGCCAGTCCCAAATCAAAGAACTTGTATGGGGGATAGGGCTGCAACTGTGCCAATGTTTGCGCCCATTGAGCCGCTTCTTCATGCCGGCCAAGGTCGCCCAGCAGCAGGCTCAGGTTGGACATGGCCTGTGTATTGGCCGGCTCTTGAGCCAGCACATGGCGCAGCGGCGCTTCGGCCAGCGCCAAATCGCCATGACGGCGATAGACGACGCCCAGCGTGTTGTAGGCCGCCAGCATTTTGGGATCGGCATTCAGCGCCGCCCGCACCCACCAATAGGCGGCGTCAATCTGACCGGCCTGCAGGTTCTCGGCGGCGCGGTTGTTCATGAACATGGCCACGATGGTGTGCTCCTCGATTACCTGCATGCGCTGCCGGCTGCCAGGCGGGTGGCGCACAAAGTCCACGGTCAACATGCTGCCATCGTCGACTCGCTCACGGCCCTCCGCCAAGCTGCGCCCAAGGCTTAAATTCACATGGCCGCTGAGAAAATACAAATCCCCGCTGCGGCTCCAAATCTCATCTACATAGACGCTTTGATAGCGCACCGGCAGGCCGAGCTGCTTGGCAAATGCCGCCGTCATGATGACCAGCGACAGGCAATTGCCTTTTCTGTCGGAAAACGCTTGGGCAGCGTCGCGGGTATCGCCCGAGTCATATTCCAGTTGCAATGAGCTGCGGTTGTAGAGCGCGTCAAGCAGGCCTTGGCGGCTACCCTTGCTGCGCAACTGCGTGCGCATGCCGAAATCCAGATACTCCTGCATCGCCGGGCTGAAGGCAAACACCCGCTCGGCGTTGATGTCCTGTTCGGTGGGCTTGAACAAGGCGTCGTGAAACAACTTTGGTGGCGGTGGCTGCAGCGGCGCTACGCTGGCACAGCCAAGCAAGGAAAAACTCAATGTGAAAGTGATAAGAGCGCGGCTGCAGGACTTCATGGCGGCTCCTTGGCTCAAAGGTGGGCAGAAATTTTCGAGTCGGCAGCGACCCGCTTTGATCCTACTGCTGGCGCGGCACCGACGCCACGACCCTGATCCCCACAAAACCGCCGTTGATCCCAAGGCGCTGTTTTTTTGGCCGCCCTGCACCAAATGTGAGCCCAAAACTTGGCCTTGGCTCGGTTACGCTTCGCCCCATGATTTCACCGCCCTCGACAACGACGACAAAGCAAGCGGCTCCTGGCGCGATGGCGCCCCCGGCCGATTTTGGACGCCCCCTGCAAGGCTGGCGTCTGCGGGCCTACACGATTATTTTTGAAGCCGATACCAGGGCCGGCCGCCTCTTTGACTTGAGTCTGATGGTGGCCGTGCTCTTGAGCTTGTTGCTGGTGATGCTGGAGAGCGTGGCCAGTTTCCGGCTCCAACATGCGGCCTGGCTGAGTTGGGCCGAGTACGCTTTCACGGCCTTGTTCACGCTCGAGTATGTGCTGCGCCTGGCCTGCGTGCGCCGGCCGCTACGCTACGCGAGCAGTTTTTTTGGCATTGTCGATTTGTTGGCGGTGTTGCCCATCTACTTGGCCTTTTTCTTCCCCGAGCTGTATGCCTTGGTTGACATCCGGGTGCTGCGCTTGCTGCGGGTATTCAGGATACTCAAACTCAACAACTATGTGACCGCCTACCTCGGCCTGGGCCGAGCCTTGCGGGCAAGTGCGAGCAAGATCTTGGTCTTCTTGTCGGCGGTGCTGATGATTGTGTTGATCATGGGCACCATCATGTATGTGGTGGAAGGCCCCGAAAACGGCTACACCAGCATCCCAGTCAGCGTGTACTGGGCGATCTCCACCGTCACCACCGTGGGCTTTGGCGACATCACCCCCAAGACCGACCTAGGCCGTGCGATTGCATCGGTGATGATGCTCTTGGGCTGGGGCGTGCTCGCCGTGCCCACCGGCATCATGACGGCCGAAATGGCAGCGCAGCGCATCAGCGAAACTCCCGCCCCCACCACCCGCACCTGCCATGAATGCCTGCGCGAAGGGCTGCAGGCCGACTCACATTTTTGCCGCCATTGCGGCGCCCCGCTGCCCGAATATCAGCGCGACTAAGACGCTCCCAACGTACAACTAGCCCCAAGATGCATAGACTACAGACGCCGCGCAGCCAGCAATATGGTTGGATATTTTTTTGGATCGCCCTGAGCGTGGCCGCTTTCAGTGTTTTTTGGCTGATGGCCAAGAAAATGAGCCCGACACCGCCGAAATCGCTGCAGATGGCCACCGGTGTCGAAGACGGCGCATATCACCAGTTCGGCCTCAAGTACCAGGCCTTGCTCAAGCAGCACGGCATCAATCTGATCTTGCAGACCTCCAGCGGCTCGGTAGAGAACTTGACCAAGCTCAATGAAGGCCGGGTCGATGTCGGCTTTGTGCAAGGCGGCCTGGGGCCGCTGGCCAGCGCCGCGCATACGCGGGCCGCAAATTTTGATGCCCAGGATGAGGGCGCGGCGCAAGCCACGCCCCTGCGCTCGCTGGCCACCACCGGACATGAAGCCGTCTGGATCTTCTCGCGGGAGTTGAATCTATCGCCGGGCTTGGGCGCACTGAAAGGCCGGCGGGTTGCGGTGGGGGTCGCCGGCAGCGGCAATCAGACCATTGCGCTGGAGTTGCTGGGCAACTACGGCTTGCTGGGAGAGCAGTTGGCGCCATTGGCAGGCACCGAGTTGCTCACCATCGGAGGCTTGGCAGCCGCCCAGAAGTTGATCGACAAGGAAATCGATGCCTTCATCTTGGTCGCCTCGGTGAACGCGCCAGCCGCCCAAAAACTGCTGAACACCGATGGCCTGCGTCTGGCCTCGTTGGCGCAGGCCGAAGGTCTGGCGCGGCGACTGCCTTACTTCCAGACCGTCACGCTCAAACGCGGCTCGGTCAGCCCGCAGCTGGACCGCCCGAGCGAAGACATCCGCTTGCTGTCCACCACCACCAATTTGGTCGTGCAAGAGGATTTGCACCCGGCCTTGGCTTATCTGCTGCTGGAGGCGGCGCGTCAGGTGCACCGCATGCCAAATTTGCTGAGCCGCGCTGGGGAATTCCCCAGCGCCCAAGGCACAGACTTCCCCTTGGCCGATGAGTCGACGCGTTACTTTAAGAACGGGCGACCATTTTTGCAGACCTATCTGCCCTTTTGGCTGGCCAACCTGGTCCAACGCATGGCCTTGCTTATGCTGCCCTTGTTGGCGCTGATGCTGCCGCTTGTGCGCCTACTGCCTTGGCTGCGTACCTGGCGCCAAAGCCGGCGTCTGTACCGGCACTACGGTGAGCTGAAGTTCCTCGAGCAAGAACTGCTGACGCGGCAGCTGAGCAGCACCGAGAGCGCGCAGGCGCAGCAGCGCCTGATTCGCATCGAGCAAGACATCCGCAACACCCGCTTCCCGCTCGACTTCAGCGACCGCGTCTACACCTTGCGCCAGCATGTGGAGCTGGTGCGCAGCAAGCTGGCAACACCTGGCTCCTAAATAGGTTACCCCCTATTGCGAGGGCGGCGATAGCTGCGCATCATGCCAGAATGGGCTCACACAGGCCCTGCAAGGTGGGAGTTATGACACGCTGGGATGCCGACCTCAGAAGCGCCTCGGGGCGCCGAGCCAAAAGTCTCATCCGCCGGGCTTGGCTGAGCATGGCTTGTCTACTTTGCCTATCGGTTCAGGGTCCGGCCAGCGCAGCCGAGCCCTTGCGCTTGGCGGTATCGATGACGCCCCTGTCGCTGCCGATTTTTGTGGCCGAGCAGCAGGGCTATTTCGCCGAGGCCGGGCTGCAACTGCGCTTGCAAGAAGTGGTGGGCGGGCACCGTGCGATGCAATTGCTGCAGGAGGGCAAGGCCGATCTGGCTACCGCCTCGGACGTGGTGATGATGTTCAGCAGCTTCAAAGAGCCTTCGTTCTCGCTACTGGCCAGCTTCGTCAGCAGCAGCAGCGACAGCAAGCTGGTGCTGCGCCCCCAGACGGGCATCAAACAAGTTCGCGAGCTGAGCGGCAAGCGCGTGGGCACCGTCATAGGCACGGCCAGCCACTACATGCTGGACACCACCTTGCTGGCCAGCGGCGTAGACCCCAAAAGCGTGCACATCATCCCCTTGCAGCCCGAGGCGATGGCCGATCTGCTTAAGAGCGGCGAGCTTGATGCAGTGGCGATCTGGGAGCCCCTGCCCTTCAAGATTTTGCAGTCGGTGCCGGGCAGCGAAATCTTGCCCACACCCGGCAGCTACCGGCTGAGTTTCAATCTGCTTGGCGCCAAGGCCCTGCTGGGCCCGCGCGACGAAGAGTTGCAAAAGGTGTTGGCAGCCCTTGAGCGCGCGCAACGCCATATCGAGCGCAAGCCTGATCAGGCCCAGGCTTTGTTGCGCGAGCGGCTCAAGCTGGACCAGGCTTTCATCGATTGGATCTGGCCCATCAATCACTACCGGCTGGCACTTGATCAATCGCTGCTGTCCAGCTTGGAGGCCGAAGCTCGTTGGGCCCGCCAGGGCGGCCACCTCAAGGACGTCAAGCCCCTTGACCCCACGCCCAATTATCTTGATCTGATCTACGCCAAGCCGCTGCGCCGGGTGCTGCCGGCCAGCGTCACCTTGATCGACTGAAGCGATGCGCGTCCGCAGCCTGCTGTTTGTATTCATGGGCGGCGCCTTGGCTTTGACCCTGGCGCTGGGCCTTGCCATGGGGCAGCTGGCCAGCGAGAGCGCAGAGCTGGCGCGCGCCGAGCAGCAGGCCCGCAAGATGGCCCAACAAGTGTCCGGCCTGCTGGTCCTGGCGCAGGAATACGCACTGCACGGCGAAGCCCGCTCGGCCCAGCAATGGCGCAGCTTGCATGCCCAGGTTCTCAAGGCCTTGAAAGCGGAGCAGCCGCCGCATGAGTCACTGGCCAGCGCCGAACTCTTGGGTTCGATCTTTGCCCAGCTGCTGGACGCCAGCGAGCCGCCTGCTGGCGCCCAGCAAGACGGCACAACGCATGAACTGCAACAGCGCCGCAACAACTTGCTGCTGAATCAGCTCTTGCTGAACTCTCAAATTTTTACCGAGTCCTTGCAGCGCCAGGGTCTGGAAGCCGACCAGAAGCGGCGCCAACTCGAACAAAGCACGCGCCACATGGCGATTGCGATCCCGCTGATGATGCTGCTGATCTGGGCCTGGCTGGCACTGCTGCTACACCGGCGGATTCTCAAGCCCCTGCAACATCTGAACCAAGCGGTCGCTGCTATTTCGCAAGGCGATCTGACGCAGCGCAGCGCCACCCGCACGCCGGACGAATTCGGCGAGTTGTCGGCCAATTTCGATGCGATGGCGGTCGATCTGGTGAGCGAGCTGCGGCGCGAGGTGGCGGTGCGCAAGCAGGCCGAGGCGCAGCTCCAGCTCGCAGCCAGCGTCTTCTCCCATGCGCTCGAAGGCATCATGATCACCGACCCGGACGGCAGCATCATTGACGTCAATGAAACCTTCTGCCTGATCACCGGCTACAGCCGGGCCGAGGTGCTGGGCCAAAACCCGCGCCTGCTCGGCTCGGGTCGCCATGACCGGGCGTTTTTCGCCGAGTTCTGGAACACTCTGCTCAGCCAGGGCATGTGGACCGGCGAGCTCTGGAACCGCCGCAAGAACGGTGAACTCTATGCCCAGATGCAGACCATCAGCGCCGTGCACGACGAGCAGGGTCAGGTCAAGCAATACGTGACCCTGTTCTCCGACGTCACGGCAATCAAAGAATATGAATCGCAGCTGGAAAACATCGCCTACCACGATGCCTTGACGGGCTTGCCCAACCGGCTTTTGCTCAATGACAGGCTGCAGCACGCGATGCTGCAAAGCCGGCGGCGCAAGGACATGTTGGCCCTCGTCTACTTGGATTTGGACGGTTTCAAGGCCGTCAATGACCGCTACGGGCATGCCGTAGGCGACACCTTGCTCATAGGTATTGCAAAGAATATCAAACAGGTTTTGCGTGAAGGTGACACCCTCGCCCGCCTGGGCGGCGACGAGTTCATCGTCTTGCTGGTTGATCTGGCTTCCCGCGATGACTGCCAAGCCTTGCTGGCGCGCCTGTTGACGGCGGCGGCCTTGCCGATCGACTGCCCAGGCGCAGGCAAGAAACTGCAAATTTCGGCCAGCCTGGGTGTGGCCTACTACCCGCAAGCGACCGAATTGGATGCGGCGCAACTGCTGCAACAGGCCGATGAAGCCATGTATGAAGCCAAGCATGGCGGCAAAAACCGCTTTCGCATCAGCGGGCTGGGGGAGTTGGACTGAGCTCGCCAAAGGCTGGCTGCAAGCCCTCAGGGCTCGGGGCTCAGGGCTCAGGGCTCAGGGCCACGGCCAACGGTCAGGGAAGCAACTCATTGAGCCGCGCCGAACTGCGCGCATTGATCACCACCGTGTGGGCTGTCTTGTCTTGAATCGCCTGGCGGTTGCTGTCCCAAATCAGCTGCACAAAGCCGGTGCCGCCGGTGGCCAGGCCCGCCGCATAGCCGCCGAAGCGCTTGAACAGGATCAAGGGCGTGAGATGCTTGCCCGTCAACTCAATCACTTGCAAGCCCATGATCCGCTTACCCGGGGTCTGACCCGGCCAGACAATCGGCAGCAAGGTGAAATACACCGCCGCCCAAAAATAACTCAGGCCAATCTTGTCGGCCCAGTAGTTGAGTTCGTCCTGCACCGCATAAAAGGCCGGCGCACGGGCACGTTCGAGCTGAGCTTCCAAGCGCTCGATGCGCTCGGCCTGCGCTTTTTTCAGGGCCTCCAGCTTTGCATGCTGCTTGGCATCCTGTTGAGCGCTCGGCCCCGCCTCGTCCAAGTCTTGCAGTCCAGAGGCAGCCGCGCTCAGACTGTGCACTGTCCCGTCTTGCGGCTCTTCCAGCTGGCCCGCGCTTTGCCAAGCCTGCACCAGCCCACCCACAGCAAACACGGCCACCAGGGCCCAGGCCCAGGGGCTCGCTTGCTGCGCTGTCTTGCGGCCAAACCAACGCGACCGGCCAAACACTTCCGGTCTATACCGACGCACCCACAGCCAGAGCGCCAAGCCGGCCGCCAGCAGCAACCAAAAATTCCCCAGCTTGTTGGCCATGGCGAGCAAGGCCATGTCCGCAGCCATGGCAAACAGGCGCTGACGCGGCTTGGCCAGCGGCAGCCCGAGCAAGGCCGGCGCGACGTTCAAATCATCCGGCGTCACCCAGGCTCGCGGGTCAAATTTCGGGGCGGCATTTGCGGTTGCGGGCATAGCGGAGGCGCTGCTCTGATCACTCGTCGGATGGTTTAAAAGGCTTGAAACTAGCGGCCTTAAGCCGTGCCATCTTAACGACAAGAACGTAACGCCCAAGGTCAACGACATACCCCGAAAGCCCCCCGACAAGTGCATACTGGGATCAAACGCCTTCCAACTCAGGCGATGGAGTCCTCAACCATGACCCCACCACGCAACGCTGCTTTCAAGAAGAGCGCCCGGCCCCCTGCCATTTTGTCCAGGCCAATCAACCTGGCGCTGCAAGGCGGCGGCTCGCACGGCGCCTTCACCTGGGGCGTGCTGGATGCTTTGCTGGAAGATGGTCGCCTGCAACTTGAGGCGATCAGCGCCACCAGTGCGGGCAGCTTGAATGCGGTGGCCCTGGCGGATGGACTGCGTAGAGGCGGTGTCGATGGGGCGCGCCAGGCTTTGACAGAACTGTGGCGTGCGGTCGCAGACGCCGGACGGATCAAGCACCTGCAGCCGCCCTGGTTGGACGCCTTCATGCAAGGGGTGCAGCATTCGGCCAAGCTGGAATGGTCGCCCCCGCATCTTTGGGCCACCGCGATGTTGCAGATGTTTTCGCCCTATCAGCTCAACCCGCTGAACTTGAACCCCTTGCGGCAGATTGTGCAGGCCCAAGTCGACTTCGAGGCCTTGCAGCAGGCCTCTCCCATCAAGCTATTCCTGAGCGCAACCAATGTCGAGACCGGCAAGATCCGCGTTTTCAGCGGCGCCGAGATCAGCTTGGACGCAGTGTTAGCCAGTGCGTGCTTGCCGACCCTGTTCCAGGCCGTGGAGATTGGCGGCGAGCATTTCTGGGACGGCGGCTATATGGGCAACCCGGCGATCTTTCCGCTGATTTATGAGAGCGTGGCGGCCGATGTCTTGATCGTCCATGTTAACCCCATCTTGCGCCGGGGCGTGCCGCGCAGCTCGGCCGAGATTGCCAACCGGGTCAATGAGATCAGCTTTAATTCCTCGCTGATGCGCGAGATGCGCGCGATCGCCTTCGTTACCAGCCTGATCGACCGTGGCAAGCTCAAACCCGAGGACGCACGCCGCATGCGCATCCATTCGATACGCTGCGACGAATTGATGGCGTCTCAAGCGGTGGAGAGCAAGATCGACACCGCCTGGCCCTTTCTGACCGAGCTGCGCGACGCCGGTCGGCAGCAGGCCTTGGCTTGGCTGGATGAACAGGGGGCCAAGGTCGGCGTCGAATCCTCGGTCGATATCAGGCAAGAGTTTTTGTAAGCGACTAGCAGCTCATGAAGCTCTTCAACGGAGCGTCGATCAACCACAGCTCACCTGCGGCTCAGCGCTGCGGAATTGAATAAGTTCCCACCGCATGCGCGACCGGCACGGTCTCGCCTTCGGAGAACAAATCCACTTCGCCGACCGCCAGAGTACGGCCAACCTTCTTCATCCGGCAGACCCCAATGATGTCTTTGTCAGCGGCCGGTTTACGCAAGAAATTGATATTGAGGCTGGTGGTGACGGCCAGCGGTTTGATGCCGATTTGCCCCAACAAGGCGACATACAAGGCCACGTCTGCCACCGTCATCAGCACCGGGCCCGATACCGTACCCCCGGGGCGCAATTCAGCGCTGCCGACGGGGTGGCGGACGGTGGCCGTACCTGCTGATGAAACGGTCTCGACCGTGCATTTGGTCTGCGGAAAGTTCGCAGCCAAAAAGGCGGCTAATTCAGCATGGCTGGGTGCCTGATTCAATTTCCGTCTGCTCCGGCCAGCGCTACGATCACATCGGCCGGCGCTTGCACCAACTCGATCAGCACGCCCTCGCCGCCAATTGGGAACTCGTCATTGCTCTTAGGGTGGATGAAGCAAATGTCGAAACCGGCCGCGCCCTTGCGGATGCCGCCGGGGGCGAAGCGCACCCCGTTAGCCGTCATCCACTCAACGGCCATAGGCAGATCGTCGACCCATAGGCCCACATGGTTGAGCGGCGTGGTGTGAACGGCTGGTTTTTTGTCCGGGTCCAACGGCTGCATCAAATCGACTTCGATCTTGTGCGGGCCGCTGCCGATGGCGCAGATGTCTTCATCGACGTTCTCGCGCTCGGAGACAAAGTTGCCGGTCACCGTCAGGCCCAACACGTCGACCCAAAGCCGGCGCAGTGCCTGCTTGTCGGGCCCGCCGATGGCGATTTGCTGGATGCCCAGAATGCGGTAGGGCTTGGCGCTATCAGCCATCATCATTCGAACCTCAAAATCAGCTGATCCACCGCCAGGCTCTCGCCGACCTTGGCCAACACCTCGGCGATCTTGACGTCTTGGGTGGCTAGGAGGATGTTCTCCATCTTCATCGCCTCGATCACCGCCAAGCGCTCGCCGGCTTGCACGACTTGCCCCGGCTCGGCCGCGATCTGCACCAGCAAACCCGGCATCGGAGACAGCAGGAATTTACTGGTGTCGGGCGCCGCCTTGAAGGGCATCAAGGCCTGCAATTCGGCCGCACGCGGCGACAAGACATTGACAACGATCGCATAACCGTTGTGCTGCAAGCGGTAGGCCAAGGGCTGGCGGGGTGCACCACGCTCAGCCTGCGCCACGAAGGGTTCACCGTTGACCGTGCCCGTGAGCCGAATATCATTCAAGCGAGAGTTGCAGACAATGCGGAAACTCTGCTCGCCGACCCGTACCAAGGCCTCACCCAGATGGCCGACGAATTCGGAGATATGCAGCTCGTGGCGAGTTTGCTCGCCGGCCGTGCCTTCCGAAACCAAGGCCACATAGTCATGCTCAATCTTCACCTCATGGCCAGGCAGCTGGCCGGTGATGCCAGCTTCGCGCTCGCGCGCCTTGCGGCGAATGAAACCGGCCAACGCGACCAGGAACAGCGGGTCCTCATGCGGCACATCTTCGGCGCGGAAGCCGCCGCCGTAATGTTGAGCGATGAAGCCGGTGTTGAAGTTGCCGGTCTGAAAGTCGGCATGGGCTAGCAGCGCCGACTGAAAAGGGATATTGCTGGAGATGCCGCGGATCACAAAGCCATTCAGCGCCTCGCGCATCTTGGCGATGGCCTCGGCGCGGTCTTTGCCGTGCACGATCAGCTTGGCGATCATCGAGTCGTAGAACATCGGGATCTCGCCACCCTCGGTCACGCCGGTGTCGACGCGCACACCGTAACGCGCCGAGTCGGCGGATTCCATCGTCGCGATCGGCGGCTGATATTTAACCAAGCGACCGGTCGAGGGCAGGAAGTTGCGGAAGGGATCTTCGGCATTGATGCGGCATTCGATCGCCCAGCCTTCGCGCTTCAGATCGGCCTGCGTGAAGGCCAGAGCCTCACCGGCAGCGACGCGAATCATCTGCTCGACCAGGTCCAGCCCGGTGATGCATTCGGTCACAGGGTGTTCGACCTGCAGCCTTGTGTTCATCTCCAGAAAGTAGAAACTCTGGTCCTTGCCAACGACGAACTCGACCGTGCCGGCGCTTTGGTACTTGACTGCTTTTGCCAAGGCCACCGCCTGCTCACCCATGGCTTTGCGCGTGGCCTCGCTGATGAAGGGCGACGGCGCCTCTTCAATCACCTTTTGGTGGCGGCGCTGGATCGAGCATTCACGCTCCCACAGATAGAGCACATGGCCCTGGCTATCGCCCAGGACTTGGATCTCGATATGGCGCGGCTCCTCGACGAATTTCTCCATGAAGACGCGGTCGTCACCGAAGCTGTTACGCGCCTCGTTGCGGCAACTGGTGAAGCCCTCGAAGCATTCCTTGTCGTTGAAGGCAACTCGGAGACCCTTGCCACCGCCGCCGGCGCTGGCCTTGATCATGACCGGATAGCCAATGACGGCCGCGATGGTAACCGCCTCTTCGGCCGACAGAATCGGCTCGTTGTGGCCGGGAATGGTGTTGACCTGCGCCGCATTGGCCAGCTTTTTGGACGCAATCTTGTCGCCCATCGCCGCGATCGAGTGCGCCTTGGGGCCGATGAAAGCGATGCCGGCCTCTTCAACCCGGCGGGCGAAGTCTTCGTTCTCGCTTAAGAAACCGTAGCCGGGGTGAATCGCTTGTGCGCCAGTCTGCAGCGCGGCTGCAATGATCTTGTCTGCCACCAAATAGGACTCGCGACTGGGCGCTGGGCCCAAGAGCACGGCCTCATCGGCCAGCTCGACATGCAGCGCGTCCTTGTCGGCCTCCGAGTAGACCGCAACCGTCTTGATGCCCATCTTGCGGGCCGTCTTGATGACTCGGCAGGCGATTTCCCCGCGGTTGGCAATGAGGATCTTTTTAAACATGATTCGTCTCCGCGGGGAACTCGCCTGCGCGCGCTGCGCGCGCCATACAATTTGTCGCTGGCACGACCGCGCCGTTGGCGCGAGCACCTCTGTTCGCAATCAAAATCTTGTCAAACATTTTGAACTCCCGCTTCAATTCTGAGAAAAACGTAGCCGCCCTGACAGGCAGCGATCAGTCCATTCACTGATACGCTCGGCCATCCAGTTAGGCCCCTGGTCCTTGGCCGGTCCGCGACCCTGATAGGCAAACTCCAACATCGCTCTCGCCCGGCCGTCTTCATGCGCGTCTTCACGCTTCAAATCAGCAAGTGCCGCCACACGTGACTGCCCATCCACTCGGAATAGCAAAATCACCGGCAGGCTGAACAAATCGGCTTCACAAGCTTCGACGCGCGGCTCGCTACTCGGCCCGTAGTGCCGCAATGCACAGCGCTCGAACGCGGCCTTGGCTTCTTGCTTGCCCCGAGCGTCAGCGGCATCCGGGTCGGGTGCGCCGGCCCTGCCCTGCTCGCCGGCCGACTCATGCTCGGCCACGCATTCAGCGGCCTTTTTCTGAGCCCAAGCAGGTGCGGCGATCACAGCCAAAGCCAGCAGCCAGGCTTTCACAGCGGGATATTGCCGTGCTTGCGCCACGGGTTCTCCAGCTTCTTATCTTTGAGCATCACCAGCGAACGGCAAATGCGCTTGCGGGTTTCATGCGGCTGAATCACGTCGTCGATGAAGCCGCGCGCACCTGCGACAAAGGGGTTGGCAAATCGGGCCTTGTACTCGGCTTCTTTGGCAGCAAGCTTTTCCGGGTCGCCCTTGTCTTCACGGAAGATGATCTCGACCGCGCCCTTGGCGCCCATCACCGCGATTTCGGCGTTAGGCCAGGCGAAGTTGACGTCGCCGCGCAGATGCTTGGAGCTCATCACGTCATAGGCGCCGCCGTAGGCCTTGCGGGTGATCACCGTCACCTTGGGCACCGTGCATTCGGCATAGGCATAGAGCAGCTTGGCGCCATGCTTGATGATGCCGCCGTATTCCTGCGAGGTGCCGGGCATGAAGCCGGGCACATCGACAAAGGTGATGACCGGGATGTTGAAGGCATCGCAAAAACGTACAAAGCGCGCCGCCTTGATGGAACTCTTGATGTCCAGGCAACCGGCCAAGACCAGCGGCTGATTGGCAACGATGCCTACCGTCTGCCCTTCCATGCGGGCAAAGCCGGTCAGGATGTTCTTTGCATACTCGGGCTGCAGCTCGAAGAAGTCGCCGTCGTCGACCACCTTCTGGATCAGCTCCTTCATGTCATAGGGCTTGTTGGCGTTGTCAGGCACCAGGGTGTCGAGCGAATGATCAAGCCGGTTGCCGGGGTCACCGCTGGGGCGCGTCGGCGCCTTTTCGCGGTTGTTCAGCGGCAAGTAATTGAAGAAGCGGCGCAGCATCAGGATCGCCTCGACGTCGTTCTCGAAGCTCAAATCCGCCACACCGCTTTTTGATGTGTGCGTGGCGGCACCGCCCAGCTGCTCGGCCGTCACTTCCTCATGCGTGACCGTCTTCACCACCTCGGGGCCGGTGACGAACATATAGCTCGAATCCTTGACCATGAAGATGAAGTCCGTCATCGCCGGCGAGTAGACCGCGCCACCCGCGCAAGGCCCCATGATCATGCTGATCTGCGGGATCACGCCGCTGGCCAGCACATTCTTCTGGAACACATCGGCATAACCGCCCAGCGATGCCACGCCCTCCTGAATGCGCGCACCGCCCGAGTCGTTGAGGCCGATCACCGGCGCGCCGACCTTCATCGCCTGATCCATCACCTTGCAGATCTTCTCCGCATGCGACTCGCTCAGGGCGCCGCCAAACACGGTGAAGTCCTGGCTGAAGCTGAAGGCCAGGCGGCCGTTGATCATGCCGTAACCCGTGACCACACCGTCACCGGGAATCTTGTTGTCCTGCATGCCGAAGTCCACGCAGCGGTGTTCGACAAACATATCCCATTCCTCGAAAGTTCCGTCGTCAAACAGCAGCTCCAGGCGCTCGCGGGCGGTCAGCTTGCCCTTGGCGTGCTGCGCTGCGATGCGCTTCTCGCCGCCGCCGAGGCGAGCCTGGGCACGTTTTTCTTCCAGGCGTTGTTGGATGTCATGCATGTTTAAACGTCTCCAAAAATCGGTTCAATAATTGCCTCGCAGCGGTCGAAGCGGCCAACTGTCCTTGCAAAACTTGCGCGGTGATCTCGGGCAGCAACTCTCGCACGGCAGGCGCGTCAGCGAACTGTTGGCGCAAGCCGCTGTGGATGCGCTCCCACATCCAATCCTGCGCTTGGGCTCGGCGCTTAGCTCCAAGCCCGCCGCTCCTAGCCTGCTCCTGGCGATACAGATCCACCGCCGCCCAAAACTCAGCCAGCCCCGTGGCCTTCAAAGCACTAACTTGTAACACGTGCGGATGGCTGGCCTGCCGCCCCGAATGGCCATAATTGCGCAGGCTGGAGCCAATTTGCGCCTGCGCGCGGGTCGCGGCGGCCCAGTCCAGGTCGGCCTTGTTGATGACGACCAGATCGGCCAGCTCCATCACGCCTTTCTTGATCGCCTGCAAATCATCACCGGCATTGGGCAGCTGCAAGAGCACATACATATCCGTCATGCCGGCCACCGCGGTCTCGCTCTGGCCCACGCCGACAGTCTCGATGATGACGATATCGAAGCCGGCCGCCTCGCAGACCAGCATCGCCTCGCGGGTTTTGTCTGCAACCCCGCCCAAGGTGCCGCTGCTGGGGCTGGGGCGGATGTATGCGCGCTCATCCATGGACAAGCGTTCCATGCGCGTCTTGTCGCCCAGAATGGCGCCACCCGAGATGCTGCTGGACGGGTCGACCGCCAGCACCGCAACGCGGTGGCCGCGCTCGATCAAGAAGAGGCCAAGCGCCTCAATGAAGGTGCTCTTGCCGACGCCGGGCACGCCGGAGATGCCTAAGCGAAAGGACTTGCCGGTATGCGGCAGCAACTCGGTCAGCAAAGCGTCGGCTTGCAGTCGGTGGTCGGGCCGCGTGGACTCCAAGAGAGTGATCGCCTTGGCGATCGCGCGGCGCTGAGCGGCGCTCGGCTCAGCCAAAAGAACGGCAGCCAGGCTCATGCAGCGACCTCGCGAGTCCAACGGTAATCGATATCGAACTCACTCTCGGCGACTTGCTTGAAGCCGTGGCGCAAATAAAAACGATTGGCGTCGCTGAGCTTCAAGGCCGACAGGGTCACGTCTTGCCTGGCCGCCCGAGCCCGGTCCTTGACCCAGCTGATCACCCAGGCCCCGACTCGCTGGCCTTGCTGTTCGGGCTTCACGTATAGCTGCTCCAGATACAAGCTTGTGCCCGCTGGCTTCAGCGTGACAAAGCCGATGCGCTCCGCACCGCAGCAGATATGCCGCATGAACTCGGGCGCGAATGCAGCCTGAAAGCGCTCGCGCCCGCGCTGCAAGTCAAAGCGCCCCAGGCGCTCCAGACTCTCGCGCAAGGCGTCCATGCGCAAACTCAGCATCGCCTCGAAGTCCTCGACTTGCACCGGCTGAAGGCTGTAGTCGCTCATCTCAGAGCGGCTGCCCGACCAAGCTCAGGCGGATCTGCTCCAGCACATCCTTGGCGCTGGCCGGGATCGGCGTACCGGGGCCGTAGATGCCTTTGACGCCGGCCTCATAAAGCATGTCGTAGTCCTGCGCCGGAATCACCCCGCCGACAAACACGATGATGTCGTCGGCGCCCTGCGCCTTCAACGACGCGATGATGGCCGGCACCAGGGTTTTGTGCCCGGCGGCCAGCGTCGAGATGCCGACCGCGTGCACATCGTTCTCGATCGCCTGGCGCGCGCATTCTTCGGGGGTCTGGAACAGCGGGCCGATATCGACGTCGAAGCCCAGATCGGCGTAGGCGGTGGCCACAACCTTGGCGCCGCGGTCATGGCCGTCCTGGCCCAGCTTGGCGACCATTACGCGCGGCCGGCGGCCCTGTTCGACGGCAAAGGCGGCAATCTCTTCTTGCAGCTTGGCCCAGCCCTCGGCCGAGTCATAGGCTGCCGCATAGACGCCGCTGACTTTTTGGGTATCGGCGCGGTGACGGCCATAAACCAACTCCAACGCGTCGCTGATCTCGCCGACGGTGGCGCGCAGCCGCATCGCCTTGATGCTGAGGTCCAGCAAATTGCCCTGACCCGAGCGCGCGGCCTCGGTCAGCGCGTTCAAAGCGGCCTGCACCGCAGTGCTGTCGCGGCTCGCCTTGATGGCCTTGAGCCGCTCAATTTGGCCGTCACGCACCCGCACATTGTCGACATCCAGAATCTCAATCGGGTCTTCCTTGGCCAGCTTGTACTTATTGACGCCGACGATGACGTCGCGGCCCGAATCGATAGCCGCCTGCTTCTGGGCCGCGCTGGCCTCGATCTTGAGCTTGGCCCAGCCAGAATCGACCGCCTTGACCATGCCGCCCATCGCTTCAACTTCCTCGATGATGGACCAGGCCTTGTCCGCCATGTCCTGCGTCAGCGACTCCATCATGTAGCTGCCGGCCCAGGGGTCGATCACGTTGGTGATGTGCGTCTCTTCCTGAATGATCAGCTGCGTATTGCGGGCGATGCGCGACGAGAACTCGGTCGGCAAGGCGATCGCCTCGTCCAGCGAGTTGGTATGCAGCGACTGCGTGCCGCCGAACACCGCCGCCATCGCCTCTATCGTGGTTCTAACGACGTTGTTGTACGGGTCCTGCTCGGTCAGGCTCCAGCCCGAGGTCTGGCTGTGGGTGCGCAGCATCAAGCTCTTGGGGTTCTTCGCGTCAAAGCCCTTCATGATGCGGCACCAGAGCAGGCGTGCGGCCCGCATCTTGGCGATCTCCAGATAGAAGTTCATGCCCACCGCCCAGAAGAAGCTCAGGCGCGGCGCGAACTCATCGACGCTCAGGCCCTTGGCCAAGGCCGTCTTCACATATTCCTTGCCGTCAGCCAGTGTGAAGGCCAGCTCCAAGGCTTGGTTGGCGCCGGCCTCTTGCATGTGATAGCCGGAGATCGATATCGAATTGAACTTTGGGCAGTTCTGCGCCGTGTATTCGATGATGTCGCCGATGATGCGCATCGACGGCTCGGGCGGGTAGATATAGGTGTTGCGAACCATGAACTCCTTGAGGATGTCGTTCTGGATCGTGCCGCTCAATTTATCTTGGCTGACGCCCTGTTCCTCCGCGGCCACCACATAGCCGGCCAGAACCGGCAGCACCGCACCATTCATCGTCATCGAGACCGAGACCTTGTCGAGCGGGATCTGGTTGAAGAGGATCTTCATGTCCTCGACCGAGTCGATCGCCACCCCCGCCTTGCCAACATCGCCGGTCACGCGCGGGTGGTCGCTGTCATAGCCCCGGTGGGTGGCCAGATCGAACGCCACCGACACGCCTTGCCCGCCAGCGGCCAGAGCCTTGCGATAGAAGGCATTGCTTTCTTCGGCGGTGGAGAAACCCGCGTACTGGCGAATCGTCCAGGGCCGCACCGCATACATGGTGGCCTGGGGCCCGCGCAAATAGGGCTCGAAGCCGGGCAAGGTATCGGCATGCGGCAGATGCGCCGTGTCAGCCGCCGTGTACAGCGGCTTGACCGTCAGGCCCTCGGGCGTGTGCCAATTCAGCGCCGACACATCACCGCTTGGAGCGGACTTGGCAGCAGCCTTGCTCCAGTCAGCCAAGCTGGCCTTAGGAAACTCGCTGGACTTGGAATTCGGGGCATCAGACATCTAGGACTCCTGCAGACGCAGCATGATAGCGCGCCAATCATTCATAATTATAAATTCAGAATTGACGCTACACTGACAGTCATCCCCTTCTTTTCCACATGACCACCCCGCTCAAGCTCGCCCCACGCGCCCTCTACCAAGAGGTGGCGGAGCGCTTGCGCCAACAAATCTTCGGTCGCGAACTGGAGCCCGGTGCATGGATCGACGAGCTCAAGCTTTGCGCCGAGCTGGGCATCAGCCGCACGCCGCTTCGCGAGGCCTTGAAGGTCCTCGCGGCCGAGGGGCTGGTCACGATGAAAGTGCGACGCGGCGCCTATGTGACCGAGATGAGCGAGCGCGATGTGCGCGAGGCCTATCAGCTGCTGGCCCTGCTGGAGAGCGATGCTGCGGCGCGCGTCGCCCTGAATGCAACAGGCAGCGAATTGGGCGAGTTGCAATTACTGCATGAGCAGCTGGAGCAACAAGCCCAGGAACGCGACGCATTCTTCGCTGCTAACGAGCAATTCCATCTGCGCCTGCTTGAGATCGAAGGCAACCGCTGGCGCCAGCAAATCGTCACCGACTTGCGTCGGGTGATGAAGCTCAACCGCCACCATTCGCTGTTCAAGCAAGGCCGCCTGGCCGAGTCTTTGCAGGAGCACAGGGCCTTGGTGCAAGCCTTGATGCAGCGCCAAGGCGATGCTGCGGCGCGCTTGATGCGGGCACATTTTGACAACGGCTTGGCGGCCGCCGCCAGCCCCGCTGCGCAGACCACCGTTTAGGAAGGCTCTGGACCTTGGCCTTTGACGCCAGCGGTGGACAATTGCGGCCATGAACGCCCAACAGATCCAAATATTTTTCCAAACCCTGCGAGCTGCCAACCCCTCGCCGCAAACCGAGCTGGCCTATGCCAGCGTGTTCGAGTTGCTCGCGGCGGTTTTGCTATCCGCGCAGGCCACTGACGTTGGCGTCAACAAGGCGACCGCCCGCTTGTTCCCAGCCGCCAACACGCCGCAAAAAATCTTGGCTCTCGGCGAAGAAGGTTTGTGCGAGTACATCCGCACCATTGGCCTGTATCGCAGCAAAGCCAAGCATTTGATCGCGACATGCCGCATCCTGATCGACAAGCACCAGGGCCAAGTGCCCCGAACGCGCGAGGCGCTGGAAGAGCTGCCGGGTGTGGGCCGCAAGACCGCCAATGTGGTGCTCAATGTCGCCTTCGGCGAAGCCACCATGGCGGTGGACACCCACCTGTTCCGGGTCAGCAATCGCACCGGCTTGGCGCCAGGCAAGACACCACTGGCTGTGGAATTGGGCTTGCTCAAGCGAATCCCGGCCGAATTCATGGTGGATGCCCACCACTGGCTGATTTTGCATGGGCGCTATATCTGCAAGGCCAGACAGCCACTCTGTGGAAGTTGCTCGGTAGCTTTGCAGTGCGACCACGGTCGCCGCCTACAATCGACGCCTGCCTAGCCGCCGCCGGACGCCATGCCAAGCCTCAATGAACTGATAGATCGTGTCGAACGAATCCTGATTCGACACGATGAACTGAAACGAACCAATGCCTTGCTTCAAGAGCAAGTGCAGAGCCTGAGCCAGGAGCGCGACAGCCTGCGTTCGCGCTTGAACGCCGCCCGAGCACGCATCGATGTTTTGCTCGAGCGCTTGCCGGTTGACAGTGAATCCGGAAAGAATTCCCAATGAAGCAAATGGAAGTGACCATCATGGGGCAGAGCTATTTGCTCGGCTGCCCCGAGGGTGGTGAGGCCGCTTTGGCCAAGGCCGTGTCTCAGGTTGACCGCGAGATGAGCGCGATCCGCGACTCGGGCCGCGTCAAGGCTCGTGAGCGCATCGCAGTTTTGGCCGCTCTGAACCTGGCTTATCAATTGGCCGAGGGCGGCGCGTCCGCAGCCAATGCACAAGCCAAGTCGCGGCCACTCGCTGCTGACAACTTGCCCGATCTGGAAAGCCTGATGCGCCGGCTCGACGAAGCCCTTGAGCACGACGGGAAATTGCTCTGAGTTCACGGAACTGTCAGCGTGCAGGCCGTAGAATCCACCCTGTCCACCGCCTTCGCGTGAGCTTTATATTTCCTTGAACCAATGCTCTATGAGCAAGGGCTTGGAACATCGCCCAGCAAGCGTGATCGTCTCGCGTCAGATGAACCCAATGCTTGGCTGACCTCGCCCACCTGAACCCCTGGTTCAGGAATGCGGCTCATGGTTCGCGGTGGACACCTTTTTCTAGCTCACGCCCACAGCGTCGGGCTTTGCCTCATGAACTACTGGCTGATGAAGTCGGAGCCCGCCGAGTGCTCCATCGATGATCTGAGCCGCGCGCCCGCGCAAACCTTGCCTTGGACCGGCGTGCGAAACTATCAAGCGCGCAATTTCATGCGCGACCAGATGCAGATAGGCGATGGTGTGCTGTTCTACCACTCGTCATGCCCAGCGCCTGAAATGATCGGTATTGCCGGCATCGCTCGCGTTGCCAGCAAACCCTATACGGACGCCAGCCAGTTCGACCCGCAAGGCGCCTATTACGACGCCAAGTCCAAGCCGGAGGCCCCGCGCTGGGTGCTCGTCGATATTGCCTTTGAGCGCAAGACCAAGCTCATCAACCGCACTGCCCTGCGCGCCGATCCTGTCCTGCAAACCATGCAGGTTTTGCAGCCCGGCAGTCGCTTGTCGATCACGCCGGTCACCCCCGCCGAGTGGGCGCGCTTGCAAGAGTTGCTGCAAGACGCGACTTGAGGCGTCGCACTAACTGACGAAGGGAATAGCGGCCAGCACCACCTGATTGCCGCCGCGACGCTGCGCCTCTTGTACCGCCGCTTCACTGGCCGCCAGCAATTCCTCTTGCTTGGATGCGGTGTGGGGGAAGCTGCACACGCCCATCGAGATGGACAGGCCCATGTCCACGCCATTAAGCACGACGATTTGCGCCGTGCATTGCCGGCGCAACTGCTCCATCCGCGCATGCGCCGTGGCCAGGCCTACGCCCGACAACAAGACCGCGAACCGATCTTCGGCGATGCGGCAAGCCGCATCCATAGAGCGGGTGTTTGCGCGCAGCATTCGACCCATGCCCTCGAGCAAACGCTGACTGGCCTCATCACCCATGGCCTGGACCGTTTCCGGCGCGGGGTCCAAGGCAATGATGACCAACGCAAATTCCCGGTGCTCGCGAGTCGAAAGATCGATTTCGCGCAGCAACTGGTCGTCAAATTGCGCACGCAGATAGAGGCCCGACAAATCATCGCGCCCACTGCCTTGCTGCAGTTCCCGGCGAATTTGCTCGATGGTTTTTTGCTGTTGTTCAATTTGCTGCAGGGCTCGCTGCAAATGAGACTCACGGTGGCGCTCTTCGGTGCGCTCCCGCCAAACCGACAACAGGTGCTCGCTGCCCAGCGGCGCTCGCGTGACGGTGAACTCGCGCCTGCGCCCCGCCAACTCCAGACGATGCTCGCTGACGACCATAGCGCGTTGCGCCATCACCGACTGCTCGACCCGGCGGATGCCTACCACTTCATCCGAGCGCATCAATTCATTGTCGGTGCTGCCGGCCACAGCTCCCTTGCCGAACACATGATCCAGGCCAGCGCTGGCAAAAACATAACGCCCATTGACCAGTGATTTGACCGCAATGAATGAATCGAGCGGCTCAATCAAACTCAACAACACCCCCCCAAGCTCCGGCAAGAGCCCTGGCTGGCTGCTCAGCCAATGCGCAAAACTGCCCGCTTTAGGCAGTGACTCGTCACAAGGATCGGAAGAAGTGTCCATGAACTCTCAGTCAAACAAAAACCAGTAGTCACCGATATCGATCGGCTGACCCGCTGTTTGGAAATGTAGGCGGCAGCGATAGGCGCGGGCAAGGGGTCGATCAGAAAAACACTGCATTCCCCCCTAGATTCACGACGCTATCGATACTTTGCAAAAGATTCGAAACATGCCGCGCAGAATCGCAATTATCTGTTCCAAATGCACCCTGCTTACTCACAAATGCCATGTTACTTGGCTCGCTCGCCCTGATTTCACCAAAGTCCGATTCGTCAAAACATGCGCCTGCGGGACAATCGCGTCCAGCGTGCCACCCGGGCACCGCAGATTGAAGCTCAATAGATATGCAAAGTTTTGACTTGGTCGTGATTGGCGCCGGCGCCGCCGGGCTTTTTTGCGCAGGCATGGCCGGCCAGCGAGGGCAGCGCGTGCTCGTGATTGATCACGCCGAGCGCTTGGCCGAGAAGATCCGCATCTCGGGCGGCGGGCGCTGTAACTTCACCAACCGGGATGTTGGACCGGCCAATTTCCTTTCAGAAAATCCCGCCTTTTGCCGCTCTGCATTGGCCCGCTATAGCAGCCAGGACTTCATTGCGCTGGTACAAAAACATGGCATTGGCTTTCATGAAAAGCACAAAGGTCAGCTGTTTTGCGACGACTCCAGCGAGCAGATCATTCAGATGCTGCTGAGCGAATGCGAGGCAGGCGCCGTGCAGCGCTGGCAACCTTGTACCGTCATCGATGTCCACGCACCAGCCGAGGCCAGCGGAGCCGTAGCGGGATTCAGGCTCGAAACATCGCGCGGCTTGGTTCAAGCCAAGGCCGTCGTCGTGGCTACCGGTGGACTGTCCATCCCCAAGATCGGGGCCTCCGACTGGGGCTTGCGTTTGGCCAAACGCCTGGGCCACAACATCATCGAACCACGTGCCGCCTTGGTGCCTTTGACCTTTGACGCCGAGGCCTGGGCGCCCTTTTCCTCGCTGTCTGGGCTCTCACTACCTGTGATGGTCAGCACCGGCAAGGGCAAGGCACGCGGCCGCTTCCTCGAAGATCTGCTGTTCACCCACAGGGGCTTGAGCGGCCCGGCAATTTTGCAGATTTCCAGTTTCTGGAAAGAAGGCGAAAGCCTGCAAATCGACTTGGCACCGGATGTGGATCTGGCCGCCAAGCTCCTTGAGGCCAAAGTGGAATCTCGCCGCCAACTCGGCAATGAGTTGGCAAGCCTATTCCCGCAGCGCTTGGCGCAAGCCTGGACCGAGCGCCTGGGCTTGGACGGCAGCCGCACCATGCCCGAGTGCAAGGACCGTGACCTTCAAAATCTCGCCAGCCAGTTGCAGGCTTGGCAGCTGACGCCCAGCGGCAGCGAAGGCTGGCGCAAGGCCGAGGTGATGCGCGGCGGCGTTGACACGCGCGAGCTGAACTCGCAAGACATGCAGAGCAAACGCGTGCCGGGCCTCTATTTCATTGGTGAAGTTGTTGACGTCACCGGCTGGTTGGGCGGCTACAACTTTCAGTGGGCCTGGGCCAGCGCGGCGGCTTGCGCAAGATCCTTGGGCGAGAATGTTTCCAAGGCGTGAAATTCAGGCTACAATCGCTTTCTTTGCTGGCAAACCCTGCGCGTCGATTCGCAACTTATCTGAAGCGGATTTCCGGATAAGCCGTTTCAGACACCGATTTCAAAGCTGTAACTAATGAGCAGCGCGAATGAAGTGAGTGACGAACACCGAGCGCATATTGAAGGAACTACCTTTTCATGACAACGATTCGCGTCAAAGAGAACGAGCCATTTGATGTGGCTCTGCGCCGTTTTAAGCGCACTATTGAAAAACTCGGCTTGCTGACTGACCTGCGCGCCCGTGAGTTTTACGAGAAGCCAACGGCTGAGCGCAAGCGCAAGAAGGCTGCGGCCGTCAAGCGCAACTACAAGCGCATTCGCAGCATGCAACTGCCGAAGAAGCTGTTCTGATCGTCTTTTAGAGATCTGACGCTTCGTGCGGGCTTGATTGCCCCGCAGTGATTAAACAAAATTTGATTGCTGCGTACAAAGCACCCAGAAAAAGCCCGCACAGGACGCTGTAGCGGGCTTTTTCTTTTGACGAAGCGATTTGCTGTTCACAATTCCTCCCGTACCGATTGATCAAGGATTCGCCATGAGCCTGAAAGAACGCATTACCGAAGACATGAAGGCCGCGATGCGCGCCAAAGAAGCCGACAAGCTGACCACCATCCGCGGTCTGCTGGCCGCCATCAAGCAAAAAGAAGTCGACGAGCGCATCGTGGTGGATGACGTCGGCGTGATTGCCATCGTCGACAAGCTGATCAAACAACGCAAGGATTCGATCACGCAGTTCACCGCCGGCGGCCGACAAGATCTGGCCGATAAGGAAGCCGTCGAACTCAAGGTGCTGGAGGTCTACTTGCCGCAGCGCATGAACGCCGACGAAGTCCAACAAGCAGTGAGCGCGATCGTCACCGAGTTGGGCGCCAAGAGTGCTGCCGATATGGGCCGCGTGATGGCTGCAGTCAAGGCGCAGCTGAGTGGCAAAGCCGATATGGCCTTGGTTTCCGCCGCCGTCAAACAAGCCTTGAGCAGCTGAGCTCAGCGGGCTTGGCACCCAGGCATGCGCGCCAAGCCCCCGGGATAACTCTCCTAGGACTTGCCCTAGGAGACCCCTCTTGTTAAGGATCAATTCAGCCCTGTGCTCATACATTGCGTCAAGCGTCGGCAGCTGTGCCGACTGCGCTGTCGCATTCGTACAAGACCACAGGAGCTCAAGGTGCACGCCCTACTCAAAATTTCCGGGCTGATTGACGGCATGAGCCGTTTTATCGGCCGCTGGGTCATCTGGTTGATCCTCGCCTCGACGGTGATCAGCGCCGTCAACGCCATCATTCGCAAGGCCTTCAACTACAGCTCCAACGCCTTTTTGGAGATGCAGTGGTATTTGTTCGCAGCCTCCTTCTTGCTGGCTGCCGGCTACACCTTGCTGAACAACGAACATGTACGCATCGACGTCGTGGTCGGGCGCTTCTCCAAGCGCGTACAAACCTGGATCGACGTGTTTGGTTTCGTCGTCTTCCTGATGCCGGTCTGCGCCACCATCCTCTACCTCGGCACCCCCTTCTTTTTGCAGGCCTTGCGTTCGGGCGAAATGTCATCAAACGCCGGCGGCCTGATTCTGTGGCCTGTTTACGCCCTGATCCCTGTCGGTTTTGGTCTGCTGATGCTGCAAGGCCTCAGTGAATTGATCAAGCGACTGGCCTTTTTGCAGGGCTTGATCGACGACCCGACCAAGAAGCCCGTGGCCAAGACGGCCGAAGAAGAGTTGGCCGAAGCAATCCGCTTGGCCGCCGAGCAAAAGAAAATTTAAGGGAGCCTGGGAATGGAATTCTTTGCCCAAAATTTGGCCCCCATCATGTTCGCGGGCCTGATCGTTTTCTTGCTGATGGGCTTCCCGGTGGCGTTCAGCCTGGGTGCTTGCGGCCTGTTCTTCGGCTTCATCGGCATTGAGCTCGATGTGCTGCCGGCCTCGCTGATGCAGGCGCTGCCGCTGCGCATCTTCGGCATCATGAAGAACGACACGCTGCTGGCCATCCCCTTCTTTACCTTGATGGGATTGATACTCGAGCGCTCCGGCATGGCCGAGGACTTGCTCGACACCATCGGCCAGCTGTTCGGCCCAATCCGCGGCGGCCTGGCTTTCGCAGTGATTTTTGTCGGCGCCTTGTTGGCCGCCACCACCGGCGTGGTCGCCGCTTCGGTCATCTCGATGGGTCTGATCTCGCTGCCCATCATGCTGCGCTATGGCTATGACAGGCGCATTGCCTCCGGCGTGATTGCGGCCTCGGGCACCTTGGCGCAGATCATCCCGCCCTCGCTGGTCTTGATCATCTTGGCAGACCAGTTGGGCAAGAGCGTCGGCGATATGTACAAGGGCGCCTTCCTGCCTGGGTTCATCCTGACCGGCCTTTACACCGCCTACATCATCGGCGTGGCCATCTTCCGCCCTACCTGGGTGCCAGCGCTACCGCTGGAGGCTCGCTCAATCCGTGAAGACAATGGCAAAAGCGGCTTGCGTTCGCTGGGCTTGCTGACCCTGGCCTCGGTCGCCATCGCTGTCTATTTCGCCCAGCGCTACGCTGACATCACCAGTTACTTCAAGGGCGAAGTCATCACCAGCATGCCGACCGATGAAACCATTGTGGTGGCGATGTCGGTGGGCGTCGGTGTGGCCTTTTTGGCCTCGGTGGTGAACAAGCTGCTGGGTCTGAATCTGCTGTCCAAGATGGCCGAACGGGTGACCTTTGTGCTGATCCCGCCGCTGGGCCTGATCTTCTTGGTGCTTGGCACGATTTTCTTAGGGATCGCCACCCCGACCGAAGGTGGCGCGATGGGTGCCCTGGGTGCTTTCTTGATGGCCGCAGCGCGCGGGCGCATCACTTACAAGCTGATGACGCAGGCCTTGACCTCCACTACCAAACTGTCTTGCTTTGTGGTCTTCATTCTGGTGGGCTCCACCATCTTCAGCCTCTCCTTCCAGGGCGTCGATGGACCGAAATGGGTTGAGCATTTGTTGAGCGCGCTGCCGGGCGGGCAGATCGGCTTCCTGATCTTCGTCAACATCTTGATCTTTGTGCTGGCCTTCTTCCTCGACTTCTTCGAGCTGTCTTTCATCGTCGTGCCCTTGCTGGCACCGGTGGCCGAGAAGCTGGGCATCGATCTGATCTGGTTCGGTGTGCTGCTGGGCGTCAATATGCAGACCTCCTTCATGCATCCGCCGTTTGGCTTCGCGCTGTTCTACCTACGCAGCGTGGCACCGCTGACCGAATACATCGACAAGCTCACGGGCAAGAAAATCGCCCCCGTCACGACCGGCCAAATCTACTGGGGCGCCGTGCCCTTTGTGATGATCCAGATCGTCATGGTGGGCTTGATCATTGCCTTCCCGAACCTGGTCTCGGGCGGCTTGGGCAAGGTGGCCGATGTGGACAGCAGCAATGTCGTGATTGAAGCGCAGCCCCAAAACGACAAAGCCGACGTCACCGAAATGGATGGCAACGCCCTTTTTGGCCCTGCCAATCCGCCAGCATCTGAGGCTGACACAGGCAAGAAGTAGACAAGCAGCCTGCAGCTTTGAACAAGGGCCACCGCGATTGCGGTGGCCTTTTTTTTGCCTGTACCCCTCCCATTTGCGGGCGCAAAAAAACCCCGCTGGTCAAACCAGCGGGGTTGTAAGCAAGAAACTTCGTTAGCTCAGAGCTTTTGAGCCTGCATAAAGTCGTCAAAACCGGCTTCCGCAAAACGGAACCAGAGGTTTTGATCGCGGCGGAAGGCCGAGTAGTCTTCGTAGACCTTCTTCCAGTTTGGATTCTTGGCCGACAACTCGCTGTAAATGCCCATCGATTCCTTGAAGGCCGCATCCATCACATCCTTGGGGAAGCGGAACAGCTTGGTACCGCCTTGCACCAGCTGGCGCAGCGCCGGCGGGTTGCGGGCATCGTACTTGGCCTGCATATCGTTGTGAGCCACGGCTGCGGCAGCCTCGACAATCGCCTTGTACTCGGGTGTTAATGCCTCGAAGGACTTGGTGTTGATGAAGAAGTCCAGCTGCGGGCCGCCCTCCCACCAGCCAGGGTAGTAGTAGTTGGGCGCCACTTTATTGAAGCCCAGCTTCTGATCGTCATATGGGCCGACCCATTCGGCCGCATCGATGGTGCCTTTTTCCAGCGCTTGATAGATCTCGCCGCCCGGGATGTTCTGCGGCACACCGCCCATGCGCTCCAAGACGCGACCGGCGAAACCGCCGATACGCATCTTCATGCCCTTGATGTCAGCCACACTCTTGACTTCCTTGCGGTACCAGCCGCCCATTTGCGCGCCGGTATTGCCGCCCAGGAAGTTGATGATGTTGTACTGCTTGTAGAACTCACGCATCAGCTTCAAGCCGTTGCCTTCGAGCATCCAGGCGGTCATCTGGCGGCTGTTGAGGCCAAAGGGAATGGCGCAGCCAATCGCGAAGGTCTCGTCCTTGCCGTGGAAGTAGTAAGGTGCCGTATGGGCCATTTCCACCGTGCCTTCTTTGACGGCATCAACGACGCCGAAAGCAGGCATCAACTCGCCACCGGCGTGGGTCGAAATCTGAAACTTGCCACCGGTCATTTCGCCGACCTTCTTGGCGAAGACGTCGGCCGCACCAAAGATGGTGTCTAGGGACTTTGGAAAACTCGAGGCCAGGCGCCAACGGATATTGGCCTGGGCATGCACGACAGCCGGGGCCACGCCGGCGGCAAACACGCCTGCCAGACCAGCTTGCCGAACAAAGTTTCTACGCTCCATCTTGTTACTCCTAGGTTTGGGGACTGCACAAATAGCAGCTCGATTCTAGGAGAGCACAAAAGCGGTGCTGACAGGGGCAAACCCGTGCAAACACCGCCTCTTTTTGGGCCTTTGTCGCCAAACTTAGCGCCGACTTACGGCAAGCTGAAATGCCGCTTAAAAACGACCTTAGCTGCCCGCCAATTTCATCTTCGAAATCAACACCGAGCCAATCGTCTTGCCGCCCATGGTGTAGCGGTCGCAACCAATGCCGATGATGTTCTGGAACATCTCGGTCAGATTGCCGGCGATGGTGACTTCGTGAACGGGGAAAGCAATTTCGCCGTCTTCCACCCAATAGCCGCTGGCGCCACGCGAGTAGTCGCCATTGACGTAATTGACGCCCTGCCCCATCAACTCGGTCACAAAGAAGCCGCGCCCGAGCCGCTTGAGCATGGTCTTCAAATTGTCGCCCGGCGCCGTCAGGCGGCTGCTCATCTGCAGATTGTGCGAGCCACCGGCATGTCCCGTCGTGCGCATTCCCAGCTTGCGGGCCGAGTAGGTCGAGAGAAAGTAGCCCTGCAACACACCGGCTTCGACCACGCTGCGCGCCTTGGTCGTCACGCCTTCATCATCAAACGGTGAGCTGCCCTTGCCTTTGAGCTCGTGCGGGTTCTCATGGATGTCGATATGTGGGGCCAACACCGACTTGCCCAAGCTGTCCAGCAAGAAGCTGGCGCGGCGGTAGAGCGCTCCGCCGCTGGTGGCCTGAACGACCGCACCCAGCAGGCCGGCAGCGACCGTGGGTTCGAACAAGACAGGCACTTCGGCGGTGGCCACACGGCGCGACTTCAGGCGCGACAAGGCTCGCTCGGCGGCGTAGCGGCCGATGCTTTCGGGCGTGGCCAGATCGGCCGCGCTGCGCATCGAGCTGTACCAGGCATCGCGCTGCATTTGCGCGCCGCGGCCAGCGATGGGAGCGACCGAAATCGAATGCCGGGAGCTGGCATAGCCGCCGCGAAAGCCGCGACTATTGCCCATATAAAAATGCGACTGCTGGGCCGACACCGCCGCACCCTCGCTATTGGCTATGCGCTTGTCGGTCGCAAAGGCCGCGGCCTCGCAACGCAGCGCGATTTCGGCCGCTGCCTGGGCATCGATCGCCCAAGGGTGGAACAAATCCAAATCCGGCCGAGTCGAGGCATCAAGCGATAAGTCTTCTGCGTCGGGCAGGCCGGCGACCGGATCCTCCGCCGTGAAACGGGCAATATCAAAAGCCGCGCGCACGGTGTCCTGCAAGGCCTTGCGGGAGAAATCCGAAGTGCTGGCATTGCCGCGGCGCTGACCCACATAAACCGAGATACCGAGTGACTTATCGCGATTGCGCTCGACGTTCTCGATCTCGCCCATGCGAGTCGAGACCGACAGACCGCAGCCCTCGGACACCTCGGCGCCAGCGTCAGAGGCACCCAAGTGCTTGGCCTCGGCCAACACGTCTTCGATCAATTGCTGAAACTGTTCTGCCTGATAAGCAAAGCCGCTAACGGACTCATGCGTGCCATGCGATGCGGTAGGAGGCGAGGAAGACTTGGCGAGCTTTGACATGGATGGGAGTGCCGAATTGAGTCAGGTAATTGAGGGCTGAACGAGGAGCAGCCGGCCTTGGTGCTGCGGGCAGACGCTCAGCCTGCCTGCGAATATTTGTAGAACTAAGGGACAATCATACGAGCCGCGCGCGCAAGCTGCGCGCCAAACACGCTATCCACTGCGCTGCAAGCTACCGAAACTTTTCGGCTCAGCCCAGAACACTCGCCGAACTTTGCCCAAGAACCGCCATGCGAACACAAGAAGAAAACACGACCGAAGATGACGACTTCGACGGCCCCAGCAAGAGCCAGCTCAAGCGCGAAATGACCGAGCTGCAAAAGTTGGGCAAAGAGTTGATGACGCTGCCCGCCAGCCGTATCGCCCCCTTGAACCTGCCGGAGATCTTGGCCGACGCGCTCAAGGACGCCAAGAAGATCACCGCTCACGAGGGCCTGCGCCGGCAAATGCAATACATCGGCAAGCTGATGCGCCGGGTTGACCCCGAGCCGCTGCGCCAGGCTGTTGCCGACTTCAAGCTCGGCTTCGCCAAAGACAGCCTCGCCCTGCACCAGAGCGAGCGTTGGCGTGAGCGCCTGCTGGCCGACGATGCAGCGATGCAAGACTTCATTGAAGAGCATGCCGGCATTGATGTGCAGCAGCTGCGCAGCCTCGTGCGCGCCGCCCGCAAGGATGCCGCGCTTGTGCCCGAGAAGCGTTCGGGTCGGGCTTACCGCGATTTGTTCCAGTTCATCAAGACCGAAGAACTGCGTATCTCGCCCAAGACAGACAAAGCCGAAGCCGCCGACGAAGATGAGGATGCCGATGAGTGAGCCCGTCGAGCCAGTCCGCATCGGCATAGTCTCCATTAGCGACCGCGCCTCGACCGGCGTTTATGAGGACAAAGGCCTGCCGGCCTTGCAGGTTTGGCTGAGCAGCGCGCTGCACAACCCGATCGCGTTCGAAGCGCGCCTGATCCCGGATGAGCGGCCCTTGATCGCGCAAACGCTGCGCGATCTGGTCGACAACGCGGGCTGCGATTTGGTCTTGACCACCGGCGGCACCGGGCCGGCGCTGCGCGACGTAACGCCCGAGGCGACGCTGGATGTGGCCGACAAAGAAATGCCCGGCTTTGGCGAGCAGATGCGGCAAATATCGCTGCGCTTTGTGCCCACTGCCATCTTGTCGCGCCAGGTTGCGGTGATCAGGAAGAGGGCCTTGATCATCAATCTGCCGGGTCAGCCCAAGGCGATTGCCGAAACCTTGGCCGGCCTGAAAGATGCCGAGGGCAAGCAATTGGTCGACGGCATTTTTGCCGCCGTGCCCTATTGCATAGACCTGATCGGCGGGCCGTATCTGGAAACGCGCGATGACATCGTGCGCGGCTTCAGGCCCAAGTCGGCGCAGCGCCCGAGCAGAGTCTAAATCGCTGCCACTACTTGACCAAGCGGGTCAAGCCAGCGGCATCGAAAGCTTCGTCCTGCTGCGCGTCTTGCGGCACGCAGTCCCCAACCTTGGAGTTGGTCGCCGCTGACAGCTTGCAAACCGCCTGCCAGAGCAAGGTGATTTGATGTTCGTGTCCGGCTGCGTTATCGATCAAACCGCGCATCGCCTGTGCGACCGGGTCGTCACCCAGACTCACGCCGTAAGCCGAGAAGCGCTCGGCTGCCGTAGGCTTGGCTTCACTTTTCGCTTCGATGATGCGCGCCGGGTTGCCCACGGCGGTCGCACCCGCCGGCACCGGTTTGGTCACCACAGCACCTGAGCCAATGCGCGCTCCTGCGCCGACCGTGAAGCCACCCAGCACGCAGGCATTCGCGCCGACGATGACGCCGGCCTCCAGCGTCGGGTGGCGCTTGGCGCCTTTGACCAGGGCGGTGCCGCCCAGGGTCACGCCCTGATAAATCGTGCAGCCCTCGCCGATTTCGGCCATCTCGCCGATCACGATGCCCATGCCGTGGTCGATGAAGACCTTGCGTGAAATCTGCGCGCCGGGGTGGATCTCAATCCCGGTGAAAAAACGCGTCAGATGCGAGATGAAGCGGCCCAGCCACTTGAAGCCATGTTGCCAGCACCAATGGGCGCGCCGGTGCAAGACCAGGGCATGCAAGCCCGGATAGCAAGTCAGCACCTCGAAGGCTGAGCGAGCGGCGGGGTCGCGCTCAAGAATGCAGGCAATGTCTTCGCGCAGGCGTTGGAACATGGAGGAGGCTTGGGTGAAAAAAGCAAGAAGGGGTCGGCCAGTTTAGCGGCGCGCTTCAATCCTCGCTGGCGCGTGATCGTGGCGGCTCCACCATCGCCCGCGCGATGCCGCGAAAGATATGCACCTCGTCCAAGCTCAGTTGGACGCGGTTGAACAGCTGAGTGAGTCTGGGCATCAGCTTCCTCGGCACCAGCGGGTCCAAATAGCCGATCGTCTCCAACGAGGCTTGCAAATGATCCAGCATCCCCTTCACCGCCTGGACATCGGCCAATTTAGGGTCGGGCGTGCGCGCCGTCACCGCAAAACCACCGAGCGCCTGGCGCCAGTCATAGGCCAGCAACTGCACCGCCTGGGCCAGATTCAGCGAGCCATAGTCGGGATGGGTCGGGATCGACAGCACCGCGTGGCAGCGGTAGACGTCCTCATTGCTCATGCCGAAACGCTCGCAGCCGAACACCAGACCCAACTTGTGTTCCGAAGCCGCCAATTCGGTAAACAGCGAACGCGGCTCGCGCACGGGCGGGCCGAAGTCGCGCGGCGTCATCGCGGTGGCGCAGGCAAAAGTGACGCCGTCCAGCGCTTCTTCCAGCGTCTCCACGATGCGGGCGTTTTCCAGAATGTCGTTGGCGCTGCTGGCCATCGAGATGGCGTCCTGTTGGGTCAGCACATCGGCGTAGCGCGGCCGCACCAGCACCAGCTCCGAGAAGCCCATCACCTTCATGGCGCGTGCTGCGGAGCCGACATTGCCGGGGTGGCTGGTTTGAATCAGGACAAATCGTGTCATATCAACGGGCTGCGCTCAGGTCAGGCCGAGCAGGCATTTGGAGAAAATGCCTAGGCTCGGCTAAAATGCGGGATTATCCTTAGTCCGGACCTAATCGCCGACTGGGGTGCCGCTCTTTTTTTCCGCCAGTCCACCTCACAAAGTCAAGGTTCTACGCATGACGCAGCAGTCTTCCCTCCATCCCATGCTCAATGTCGCCATCAAGGCGGCGCGCTCGGCCGGTGCCATCATCAACCGCGCCTCCATGGACCTCGACATCCTGAAGATCAACACGAAGGCACCCAATGACTTCGTGACCGAGGTGGATCAAGCTGCTGAAAACATCATCATCGAAACCCTGCTCGGCGCTTACCCCGACCACGGCATCCTGGCCGAAGAGTCGGGCCGCGAGCATGGCAACAAGACCTCCGAGTTCGTCTGGATCATCGACCCGCTCGACGGCACCACCAACTTCATCCACGGCCTGCCGATGTACTGCGTGTCGATCGCCTTGGCGCATCGCGGCGTGATTCAGCAGGCCGTCGTCTATGACCCGACCCGCAACGATCTCTTCTACGCTACCAAGGGTCGCGGCGCCTTCATGAATGACCGCCGTCTGCGCGTGTCCAAACGCACCCGCATGAGCGACGCGCTGATCGGCACCGGCTTCCCCTTCCGCCGTGGCGACAACTTCAAGCGCTATATGAAGATGTTCGAAGAGGTGATGGTCGAATGCGCCGGCCTGCGCCGCCCAGGTGCTGCAGCTTTGGACCTTTGCTATGTTGCAGCCGGCTATTACGACGCGTTCTTCGAGACCGGCCTGCAGCCCTGGGATGTGGCGGCCGGCTCCTTGATCATCACCGAGGCCGGCGGTCTGGTGGGCAACTTCACCGGCGAGTCCGACTATCTTCACCAGCGTGAAGTGGTCGCGGGCAGCCCTAAGATTTACGGCCAATTGGTCACCATCCTGGCGCCCTACACACGCGTGATCAAGGCCGAAGAAGAGGTGGAAGCCGGCGTTGCGGCCAGCACCGGGCAAGATCCAGTGGCAGCCTTGGCCGCTGCTGCCGAACCCAAGAAGCGCGCCTCGGTGCGGATCCGCAAGTCGGATGACGCTCAAGCGGACTAAACTCCGCTCTAAGCCCACCTCAAAGCCCTCAGCCGAGGGCTTTTTCAATTCTCAAGCCATTGCCGATGAGCCAAGTTCAGGATTTCTCCGCACATACGCCCGTGATGGCGCAATATCTCCGCATCAAGGCCGAACACCCGGACGAATTAGTGTTCTTCCGCATGGGCGACTTCTACGAGGTCTTCTTTGACGACGCCCGCAAGGCCAATGCGCTGCTGGACATCACGCTGACCGCGCGTGGCCAGAGCGCCGGCCAGCCTGTTGTGATGGCGGGCATCCCGGTCAATGCCTTGGAGAGTTATCTGGCCAAGCTGATCAAGCTGGGCGAGGCGGTGGCGATTGCCGAACAGGTCGGCGATGTGGCGACGAGCAAAGGCCCGGTTGAGCGCAAGGTGGTGCGCGTGGTCACGCCGGGCACCGTCACCGACAGCGAGTTGCTGGCCGACAAGCAGGATTCCGTCTTGCTGGCCGTGGTGGCGCAGGGCAAGACCTTCGGGCTGGCCTGGCTATCGATGACGCAGGGGCAATTGGGCCTGGCCGAATGCACGGACAAGGAGCTGCCGTCCTGGCTGGCGCGCTTAAGCCCGGCCGAGGTCTTGGTGGACCGCGAAAAGCAGCCAGCCGCCGTTTTGGCCGCCCATGTGCCCATCACCAACCGGCCGAGCTGGCAGTTCGACACCGCCTTGGGCGCGCGCAAGCTCTGTGAGCAGCTGGCAGTGGCCAGCCTGGCCGGCTTCAATGCGCAGCAGCTGACTGCAGCACAAGCAGCCGCCGCTGCGCTGCTCAGTTATGCCGAACACACGCAGGGCCGCGCCTTGGCCCATGTGAAGAGCTTGAGCGTGCAGCGCAGCGGCGACTTGCTGGACCTGCCGCCCGCCACCCAGCGCAATCTGGAGCTCACCGTCACCTTGCGCGGCGAGACCTCGCCCACCCTACTCTCTCTGCTGGACAGCTGCCGCACCGGCATGGGCAGCCGCGCGCTGCGCCACTGGCTCTTGCACCCCAGGCGCGAGCGGGCCGAGGCGCTGGCGCGCCACGGCGCGATCGATGCCTTGCTGCAAGGCTCGCCCGAGCCCTTGCGCGAAGCGCTGCGCCAGGTCTCGGATGTGGAGCGCATTGCCGCACGCATCGCCTTGCGTCAGGTGCGCCCACGCGAGCTAACCGGTCTGCGTGCTACCTTGCAGGTCTTGCCCGAGCTGCAGCGTTTGGTGCCTGCCGGCAGCGCCTTGTTGGACGAGCTGGCCATCGGCCTCTTGGCCTCACCGCATATCGAGGAGTTGCTGAGCCGCGCGATCGCGGAAGAACCTGCCGTGCTGGTGCGCGACGGCGGCGTGATTGCCGATGGTTTCGATGCCGAGCTCGACGAGCTGCGCGCCATTCAAGGCAATTGCGATGCCTTTTTGATCGATATGGAAACGCGCGAACGCGCACGCACCGGCATCCCGAACCTGCGCGTGCAGTTCAACCGCGTGCATGGCTTTTTCATCGAGGTCACGCAAGGCCAGGTCGACAAAGTGCCGCTGGACTACCAGCGCCGGCAGACGCTGAAGAACGCCGAGCGCTACATCACGCCCGAGCTGAAGGCCTTCGAGGACAAGGCCTTGTCAGCGCAAGAGCGTGCGCTGTCGCGCGAGAAATTATTGTTCGAGCTGGTGCTGGATCAGCTGAACGACGAACTGCAGCCGCTGACCCGCCTGGGCCGCGCGCTGGCCAGCCTGGACGCGCTGGCCGCCTTGGCCGAGCGGGCGGCAACACTGCGCTGGTGCCGACCCGAATTCGTCAACCAGCCGGCGATCGACATCACGGCCGGGCGCCATCCCGTGGTCGAATCGCGCCTGCGAGAAACCGGTGCGGGCGAATTCATGGCCAATGATTGCCGGCTCGATGCCCGCACCCGCATGTTGATGATTACCGGCCCGAATATGGGCGGTAAGAGCACCTTCATGCGCCAGGTTGCCCTGATCAGCTTGCTGGCCGCGATTGGCTCCTATGTGCCGGCCGACGCCTGCCGGCTCGGGCCGATGGACGCGATCCACACCCGCATCGGCGCGGCCGATGATCTTGCTAACGCCCAGTCCACCTTCATGCTGGAGATGACCGAAGGCGCGGCAATTCTGCACAGCGCCACCGATCAATCGCTGGTCTTGATGGACGAGATTGGGCGCGGCACATCCACGCTCGACGGCCTCGCCCTGGCCGGCGCCATCGCCAGCCATTTGCATGACAAGAGCCGCTCGTTCACGCTGTTTGCGACCCATTATTTCGAGCTGACCGAGTTCCCGGCCAAGCACCGCGAGGCGATCAACTGCCATGTCGGCGCGGTCGAGAGCGGTGACTCCATCGTCTTTTTGCACGAGATCCAGCCGGGTCCGGCCAGCCGCAGCTACGGCGTCCAAGTGGCAAGGCTGGCGGGCATGCCGGCCAGCCTGGTGCGCCAGGCGCGCGCGACACTGGAGGCGCTGGAGGCCAAAGCCGGCGAAGGCCGTGCGCAGATCGATCTGTTCGCGCCGCCACCGGCCGCACCGACAGCCACGGCCGTCACCGAAGCGACAAGCGCTTTGCATTTGGCGATGGATGATGTTGACCCCGACACCTTGAGCCCGCGTGAAGCGCTGGCCCTGGTCTATCAATTGAAGAGCCTGAGTCGAAAAGAGTCCTCCTGAGTTCATGAGCAAGGCTATCGTCTTTTCACACGCCAATGGCTTCGGCGCCGGCTGTTACCGGCTGCTGTTCGAGGCCTGGCGCAGCGCCGGATGGAGCGTCCACGCGCTGCCCATCATTGGTCATGACCCGGCCTACCCGGTCACCAGCAACTGGCCATATCTGCGCCAGCAATTGATTGACTTCATCGAGCGCGATGTGAGGCCGCAGATGGCAAGCCCCGGGCCGGTGATGCTGGTCGGTCATTCACTCGGCGGCATGTTGAGCTTGCTGGCGGCCAGCCGTCGGCCCGAATTGGCGCAAGGTCTGGTCTTGCTGGACGCGCCCTTGGTGGCCGGTTGGCGCGCGCGCGGCTTGCAACTGGCCAAGGCGACAGGCTTGATTTCACGCGTATCGCCCGGCAAAGTGTCGCGACAGCGCCGTCACGAATGGCCGAACAAGCAAGCGGTGCTGACACACTTTGCTGCCAAACTTAAATTCGCCCGCTGGGACCCGCGCGTCTTGCAGGACTATGTCGACAGCGGCTTCGAAGACGGTGGCGACGGGACAACCCGGCTGCGTTTCAAACGCGAGCAAGAAACCCGTATCTACGACACCCTGCCCCATCATCTGGGCCGCTTGATAAGCCGTTATCCACCCCATTGCCCGGTCGGCTTTGTCGCGGGCACCGAATCCGAGGAGCTGCGCCAAGCCGGCTCGGCCGCCTCCAAGGCTCTGGCCAAAAATCATTTCGCCTGGATGGAAGGCTCGCACCTCTTCCCCTTCGAACAGCCGGACGCGACCGCCGCCTTGGTACTGCAAATGCTTGAAGCGATGCAATGAGAAGCCAAGCCCGGCCACTTGACCCCTCTATAATCGCGTTTTACCACCACAGCGTTTTTGAAAGACGCTGCACGACATGACCAAATACGTCTACGTCACGGGCGGTGTGGTGTCCTCACTCGGCAAGGGCATCGCATCGGCTTCACTGGCTGCCATCCTCGAATCTCGCGGCCTCAAGGTCACCCTGATCAAGCTCGATCCCTACATCAATGTGGATCCGGGCACGATGTCCCCGTTCCAACATGGTGAGGTGTTCGTCACCGAAGACGGTGCCGAAACCGATCTGGATCTGGGCCACTACGAGCGCTTCATCACGACACGGATGAAGAAGGCCAACAACTTCACAACCGGTCAAATTTACATGTCGGTGCTGGAGAAGGAACGCCGCGGCGACTACCTCGGCAAGACCGTGCAAGTGATTCCGCACATCACCAACGAGATTCAAGACTTCGTGCGCCGCGGCGCCGGTGTCGGCACGGCCGATGCGGTTGACGTCGCGATCGTTGAAATCGGCGGCACCGTCGGTGACATCGAGTCATTGCCCTTCCTCGAAGCCGCGCGGCAGATGAGCCTGAAGGCCGGCCCGAACAATGTCGCCTTCGTCCACCTGTCCTATGTGCCCTGGATTGCCGCCGCCGGCGAGCTCAAGACCAAGCCGACGCAACACACGGTGCAGAAGATGCGCGAAATCGGTATCCAGCCCGACGCGCTGCTGTGCCGCGCCGATCGCCGCATCCCGGATGATGAGCGCGAGAAGATTTCGCTCTTCACCAATGTGCCCGAGTACGGCGTGATCTCGATGTGGGACGTGGACACCATCTACAAGGTGCCGCGTATGTTGCACGAGCAGGGTCTGGATCAGCTGATCTGCACCAAGCTGCAACTGAACACCAAATCAGCCGACCTGAAGCGCTGGGACACCCTGGTGCACGAGGTACTGAACCCGGCCAAGGACATCACGATCGCCATGTGCGGCAAGTACACCGACCTCAGCGACTCCTACAAGTCGCTGAACGAGGCGCTGCGCCATGCCGGCATCCACAACCATGCTCGCGTCAATATCGAGTATGTGGATTCGGAGTTGCTGACGGCGGCCAACATCGATCAGCTGGCTCAGTTTGATGCCATCCTGGTGCCCGGCGGCTTCGGCAAGCGCGGCGTCGAAGGCAAGATCTTGGCGGCTCAATATGCTCGCGAACACAAGCGCCCTTACCTGGGGATTTGCCTGGGCATGCAGGTCGCTACGATCGAATACGCGCGCCATATGGCGGGCCTCACTGGTGCGAACTCGACAGAGTTCGACCCCGAGACACCGCACCCGGTGATCGCCTTGATCGATGAATGGCAAGACGCCGACGGCAGCATTCAAAAGCGCGACGAAAAGTCCAATCTGGGCGGCACCATGCGCCTGGGAGCGCAGAGCTCTGACGTCGCGGCCGGTACCTTGGCTTTTGACATCTACGGCCCGGTGGTCAGCGAGCGGCATCGCCATCGCTACGAAGCGAACGAGCATTACCTCGACAAACTGCGTGAGGCCGGCTTGGTCATTTCGGCCATCACCCAGCGCGAAAAGCTAACGGAAATGGTCGAGTTGCCGCGTGCGGTTCACCCTTGGTATGTGGGCGTGCAGTTCCACCCCGAGTTCAAGTCCACGCCTTGGGACGGCCACCCGCTGTTCACCGCCTTTATCAAGGCTGCCTTGGACCACAAAGTAGCCTGAAGGAATCTAGCCCATGAAGCTTTGCGGTTTTGAGGTCGGCATTGACCGTCCCTTCTTCCTGATTGCCGGCACCTGCTCGATCGAGGGGCTGGAAATGTCCATCGAGGTAGCCGGTCGGCTCAAGGAAGCCTGCTCGGCCTTGGGCATTCCGCTCATCTACAAAGGCTCCTTCGACAAGGCCAATCGCTCGTCAGGCTCAACCAAGCGTGGTGTCGGCATAGACGCAGGACTGAAGATCCTGGACGAGGTGCGCAAGCAGTTGCAACTACCCATCATCACCGATGTGCATGACGAGTCGCAGGTGAATGAGGTGGCCAGCGTCGTCGATGTGCTGCAAACGCCGGCCTTTCTGTGCCGCCAGACCGACTTCATCCGGGCGGTCGCCAAGTCAGGCAAGCCGGTCAATATCAAGAAGGGCCAGTTCCTGGCACCTTGGGACATGAAGAACGTCATCGACAAAGCCCGTGACGCTGCTCGCGAAGCCGGCTTGTCAGAAGACCGCTTCCTGGCCTGTGAGCGCGGCGTTAGCTTTGGCTACAACAACTTGCTTGCCGATATGTGCAGCTTGGCCGAAATGCGCAAGACCGGCGCGCCGGTTGTATTCGACGTCACCCACTCGGTGCAAAAGCCCGGCGGCCAAGGCACAAGCAGTGGCGGTGCTCGCGAGATGGTCCCTGTATTAGCCCGCGCCGGCGTAGGTGCAGGCGTGGCCGGGCTCTTCATGGAAACCCATCCGTGCCCGAATGAGGCCTGGTCTGACGGCCCCAATGCCGTACCGCTCAAGCATGTGCGCGCCCTGTTGGAACAGCTGGTCGCGATTGACCGCGTCGTCAAATCGCAGCCTTTGCTTGAGGATGCCTTCAGCGCTTGAGTTGAAGTCATTGCGTGAAACTAGCTTCAACCCTTGATTGCCGAGGCGCAATCTTGTTCAGCGCAGGTAACTGCCTGCTGGCATGATTCGACCGAACCTATTTTTTTGAAACTTTCGGAGACTTTGAATGAGTGCCATTGTTGACATCGTCGGGCGTGAAATCTTGGACAGCCGCGGCAACCCTACCGTCGAATGCGATGTGTTGCTGGAGTCGGGCGTGATGGGCCGTGCCGCTGTGCCGTCGGGCGCATCGACCGGATCGCGCGAAGCCATCGAGCTGCGTGACGGCGACAAGAGCCGCTACCTTGGCAAGGGCGTGTTGAAGGCGGTTGAGCACATCAATGGCGAAATCTCCGAGGCCGTTTTGGGCCTGGACGCGTCCGAGCAAGCTTTCCTGGATCGCACACTGATCGACCTCGACGGCACTGACAACAAGGGCCGCCTGGGTGCCAACGCGATGCTGGCCGTGTCCATGGCCGTTGCTCGCGCTGCGGCCGAAGAGTCGGGCCTGCCGCTGTACCGTTACTTCGGCGGCATGGGCGCTTGCCAATTGCCTGTGCCAATGATGAACGTCATCAACGGCGGCGCGCACGCCAACAACAGCCTGGACCTGCAAGAGCTGATGATCATTCCGGTTGGCGCACCGTCTTTCCGCGAAGCGATCCGTTGGGGCGCCGAAGTGTTCCACGCACTGAAGAAGATCCTGCACGACAAGGGCATCAGCACGGCGGTGGGCGACGAGGGTGGCTTTGCACCAAGCGTCGAGAACCACGAAGCCGCGATCCAGATGATTCTGGAAGCGATCGACAAGGCCGGCTACACCGCCGGCGAGCAAATCGCCATCGGCCTGGACTGCGCCGCCAGCGAGTTCTATAAAGACGGCAAATACCACCTGAGCGGCGAAGGCCTGAGCCTGTCGGCGCAAGAGTGGACCGATATGCTGGCCACCTGGGTCGATAAGTACCCCATCATCTCGATCGAAGACGGCATGGCCGAAGGCGACTGGGACGGCTGGAAGCTGCTGACCGACCGTCTGGGCAAGGCCGTGCAGATCGTCGGCGACGACTTGTTCGTCACCAACACCAAGATCTTGCAAGAAGGCATCGACAAAGGCATCGCCAACTCGATCCTGATCAAGATCAACCAGATCGGCACCTTGACCGAGACCTTCGCCGCGATCGAGATGGCCAAGCGCGCCGGCTACACCGCCGTGATCTCGCACCGCTCGGGCGAGACCGAAGACTCGACCATTGCCGATATCGCCGTCGGCACCAATGCCGGTCAGATCAAGACAGGTTCCTTGAGCCGCTCGGACCGCATGGCCAAGTACAACCAGCTGCTGCGCATCGAAGAAGACCTGGGCGATATCGCCTACTACCCAGGCCGCGCTGCGTTCTACAACCTTCGGTAAAGCTGCGCGGGCTTGTCGGCTAAACTCCCGCCGTGAAAGTCATCAGCATCCTCCTCGCCGCGTTTTTGCTGCTCATCCAAGCCCAACTTTGGCTGGGCAAGGGTAGCTTGCCGCGCGGCGTTCATCTGCGCGGGGTGCTGGCCCAGGCTCAGGCCGACAACGAGCAAGCGCGGCTACGCAATGCGCAACTCGAAGCCGAGTTGCGCGATCTGCGTGAGGGCCTGGAGATGGTCGAAGAAAAAGCCCGCTTCGAGCTGGGCATGATCAAGCCCGACGAGATCTTCGTCCAGATTCGCCGCTGATTTCTGGCCCTGTTTTTTTGGACGCTTGAACGCCATGGACGCGCTGCTACAGCCGCTGCAAGCCTTGCTCTTGCCAGCTTTTGAGTTGCTGGGCAGCCCCATCACCTGGATCGAGATCATCGCCTTCGCCTTGGCGGTCTGGATGGTGATCTGCAATATGCGGGTGCACATGCTGGCTTGGCCCTTGGCCATCATCAGCTCCTTGCTCTATTTCGTCTTGTTCTGGAGCGGCAAGCTCTACGGCGAAGCCTCTTTGCAACTGCTGTTCGCAGCCTTGGCGCTCTGGGGTTGGTGGCAATGGCTGCGCGGCAAGGGCGAGGACGGTCTGGCGCTACGGGTGCGGCGCCTGAGCCCGCAAGGGCTGGCCATGGCCGTGCTGGCAACGCTGTTGGCCTGGCCGGCGCTGGGCTTTTTTCTGTTGCATCAAACCGATTCGCAAGTGCCTTTTTGGGACGCGTTTCCGACCGTGGCCAGCCTCTTGGGTCAATGGCTGCTGGCACGCAAATACCAGGAGAACTGGAGCGTGTGGGTCTTGGTCAATATCGTCAGTGTGGCGCTGTTTGCCTACAAAGGTTATTGGCTGACGGTGTTGCTGTATGCGGTCTTCATTCCGATGTCGGTGGCCGGCTGGCGCGCTTGGGCCCGGCGTCTTGCACCTGCCAGCCCCAGCCCCGCGTGAATCTGCATGAGCGCATTGCTGATCGCCATATTAGGCGCTGAAAGCACCGGCAAGTCGCTGCTGGCGCAAGACCTGACCCTGCGATTGACCGAGGCCACCGGACTGCGTTGCGCCAGCGTGCCCGAGCTGCTGCGCAGTTGGTGCGAGGCGGCAGGCCGCACACCGCGCCCCGACGAGCAAAACGGCATTGCCAGCGAGCAAACGGCGCGCATAGACGCCGCTGCGAGCGTCAACGATATCGTTGTCTGCGACACAACGGCCCTGATGACGGCCGTCTACAGCCAGTACCTTTTTCAGGACGACAGCCTGCTGGCTCAAGCGCAAGCCTTTCACAAGCGCTGCGCGCTGACCTTGCTGACAGCTTTGGATTTGCCCTGGGTGGCCGACGGCATTCAGCGCGATGGCCCACAGGTGCGGGCGCCGGTTGATGCCTTGATTCGACGCGCCCTGTTGGGCGCAGGCCTGGCTTGGTCTGTCGTGGCCGGCCTTGAGCAGGCCCGGGTCGATGCGGCCTTGAATGTGATCACGCCACTCCTGAAGGCCAAACCCAGCCCCAAACGCGGCCTATTCAGCCGACTCAGTGAAAGGCAGGACGCACAGCCCGCATGGCGCTGGGCTTGCGAGAACTGCGATGTGCCCGAGTGCGAGCATTTGGTGCTGCAGCGCGCCTATTCACCCCTGGCCTAAAGACAAGCCCAAGCCCTGCGCCGCCAGTAGCAAGGGGTGATCCAGCGGCACCGTCCGGTTGCGTCCGGCCACCTCGGCCAACCCTACGTCTCGCATCTCAGCACCCTGCAGCACCACCATGCGGCCAAAACGAGCCTGCTTGATCAGTTGCGCCGCAGCCCAGCCAAACTGCGTTGCCAGAATTCGATCAAAGGCGGTCGGTGAACCACCGCGTTGCACATGGCCCAGCAAGGTGGAGCGCACCTCGCTGCTCAACAGTGCCTGCAGCTGATGGGCCAAGACCGCGCCTACGCCGCCCAGGCGCAGCGGGTCGGGGCTGTCGGCCAGGGTCCGGCTCACGACCATGGCTTCATCACGCGGATGGGCGCCCTCTGCGATGCAGACCAGCGTATGGCCCGCACCCGACTGCTCACGCTGACGGCAGACGTTCGCCACCGCCTCAACGCTATAGGGCAGCTCGGGAATCAGGATCACGTCGGCCGCGCCGGCAATGCCACCCTCCAGCGCAATCCAGCCGGCATATCGCCCCATCGTCTCGGCAATCATCACGCGGCCATGGCTGCGAGCGGTGGTCTCCAAGCGATCCAGCGCTTCGGCCACGACGCTGACCGCGCTGTCGAAGCCAAAGCTGCGGTCCGTCAAACACAAATCGTTGTCTATGGTCTTGGGCACGCCGACGATGGGCAAACCCGCGCGGCTGAGCTTGTCGGCAATCGACATTGAGCCGTCGCCGCCAATGACCACCAAGGCGTCCAGGCCCAGTTCCTTCGCATAAGCGATCAGCTCAGCGGAAACATCGGCCCCGCCCGCAGCAAAATAGTGGAAGGGATCGCAGCGATTGTGGGTGCCCAAAATAGTGCCGCCTTGCGCCAGGATGCCGCTGACCGCCGCCGCATCCAGTGGCAAGACCTGACGGTCCAGCAAGCCTAAAAACCCGCGCCGAATGCCGGTGACGCGGGCGCCGCATTGATTGATCAGCGCCAGCGTCACCGCGCGGATGACCGCATTCAGGCCTGGGCAATCGCCGCCGCCGGTCAGGATGCCAATATGCATGGTCTTTGCACTTTCAAACTGCACTCAATCCGCTGAGCTCTATTTGCTCAACACCAATTTCGCCCCGAACCCGATCAAAAAAACACCCGCCAAACGGTTCAACCAGACGCTGACGCTCGGGTTGGCGCGCATGCGCTCGGCCAAAAAATGTGTCAGCAAGACCATCACGAGGCCGTAGAGAAACGTCAGCATGGCAATCGTCAGCGCCATCGCCGCGAAGGTCAGCAAGCCTTGATGCCTTGTAGGGCTGACAAACAAGGGGAAGAAGGCCATATAGAAAATGATGGCTTTGGGATTGAGCAAGGTGATCAAGACCGTCTGTTTGAAGTAGTCGCGGGGCCGAATATTGAGCAGCGGCGCGCTACCCGGCTTGGCCAGCATCATCTTCGCTCCCAGATAAGCCAGATAGGCCGCGCCCAAGCACTGCACCGCTTGAAAGGCGCTCGGGTAAGCCGTTAGCAGCGCAGCAACCCCGGCCACCGCCAGCCACATCAAAATCTGATCCCCCGCAATCACGCCCAGGGTGGCCGCCATGCCGCCGCGAATGCCACCTTTGCCGGTCGAGGTGATCAGGGCCAAGTTGCCGGGTCCGGGAATCATCAAAAACACAATGATGGCCAAGGCAAAGGCCGGGTAATCGGTGATGCCGAACATGCCGCACTCCTAGAAACAGGGTCTCAGTCTAACGGGGTCACCGCGCCAGCAAGAGGTAGTCAAACAGCTGAGCACCACCGGCGCCGCCCAAGGGCACCAACAAGGCCTTCAACAAGGGCTGCTCGAACAAGGGGGCAAAAGCACCGGTTTGATTGCTCTCGACCGAGGCGATCAAACGTTTGAACGGCTCCACCAAGACCGCCATCTCGGCTTGGCTGCCGGCCAGCCAGCGCAGATCGGCATTCATGCTGGCCAATGCGCGTTTGCGGGTGTTCTCGGCGGCAATCTTCAGCAGCGAGGCCAGCACAATCAGCCAGACAAGATAGAGACTGATGGCCACGGCGATCGCCGGCGTCAGCGACCAGTTGTCGAACAGCCGGCTGCGCGCCACCACCAGCAAGGCCAGGACAAGAAAGGGGCCAATCACCAAGCGCGACACATAGGCTGTGCGCCGCGCCACCACTTGCACATCCAACCAGTCGTCCAGCAAGCAGTGGAAGGCCCCTGCCGGAGGCAGTGCGGCGCCGGGCACGGCCGCAGCGCTGCCCGGGCGCTCCTCCAAGCGGACAGGAAACAAGCGCTGCCACAGCGGTGCATGGGCCTCACCCAGCTGCCGGGCGAAATGTGCAATCGTCGCCTGCGGGTAAGCGGAGCGTCCGCAGTTCAGGTGGCCGATAAAGCGGAAGGCCAGCATGGTGGCATCAGCCACGGCCACCACCAGCAGAGGCAAGAGCAGCAAGCAAGCGTACAGGGTCGCGCGCACCAATTGGCGATGTTCCAAGCCGCGAACCGGAACCTCGGGCACCTGCCCTTCGCTCAGGCCGAAAAACAGCACCGTGACCACCAGCACGCTGATCAAGTACCAAACAATGGTGCGCGCCGCCCGCGGCCGGCTGTCGCCGCGCTCGCCGTACTGCGTCCACAAACTCAAAAAATCATTGCTTGCTCCGCAGGGCCGCTGCCAGGTAGAAATGCTGACCTGCTTGAACCAGCCCTTGAGCAATCCTTGCACGCCGATGCGTGACACACCCGGCGCCTTGGGTAGCGGCAACTGCAGCCAGGCCGAATCCTCGTGCATGCGTCTGAGCGTGTCGGACCAAGCAAAATCCAGAGTCCAGAGAATTGTCATCAGCGCCAACAAATGAATCAGCTGCGAGGGCCATGCGCTGACACCTTGCAACCATGTCACAGGTTCGCAGTCCAGGCAGACCTTGGCTTCGGCGCTTGGCCAAGCCACCCAAACCCAGGCGGCGGCAATCAGGGCCAACACTGCAATATGCAACTTGTCGACACCGGCTTCTTGTTCGGCCACGGAGGCGACGGCATGGCGCTGTTGCGCCAGCAAGCTGGGCAGAACCGCCAGCAAGGCGGCAAAAGCAGCAAGCGCCGACAAAATCAAAGTCTGCGCAAAGCTCATCTGCTGCGGCCGCACCAGCTCGATCAGCGAACAAAAAACATAGGCACACAGCGCTGCGTGCAAAGCTACCAAAACCACCGCCGGCAGATTCATCGGCATGTGCACAGCTGAAGCGTCGGGCGCCAGCGGCCGGCGCAGATAAGCCATGCGCGCCTGCCGAATGGCAGGTGTCGAGGGCCACACCAGCAGGCCAATCAGCATCAGGCCGGCCACCAACGCCGCCACGATCAGTCGCGCCGAGCTTGTGCTGCCCGTTTGGTTCAACAAGGCATAGCCACTCAATGGAACGGCGCCATTGCGGCCTATTTCATACAGCGAGGGGTTGTCCAACGCGTCTCGGGCGGCCAGCTTTTCTTCGTCCAGGCACTCCTGGCTGCGGCAGGCGGCGCGCCGGGCGGCCAAATAGCTGGCGGTTTGATAGACGTCCCGCAACGGCGGTGTGCCGGCCTGCAAGTCGACGATGCCGGGCTTGGGCGGATAGAACTCCAGGGGCAAGCTGGTCGCGACGATCAAATTGCGCGTGAAGGCCTGCACACGCGGATGCAAAAAACGTGCATCCATATCGGTGGTGAAGAACACCTTGTCCGAGAAGGTGTCGTGCAGCGCCTGCATCACCAGGAGTTTGTCGTGCACATCATTGGCCAATATGCCGATCGCCCCGATCGGCCCGGCGCGCCCCGGGGCTTCGCTGTCTTTCAATGAAGAAGCCAAGCGGCGCAGATAGTCGAGCTGATCGCGGCTTTCCGGCCATTCCAGGGCGGTCGCTTTGCTGGCCGCTGTTCGCTCATTGCTTTCACGTCCGGCGTCCCGGGTGGTCACCCCGTCAATGCCGCGAAAGAAATAGACCGGCTCGAAACTCAGGTTGTGAAAGTCCTTCAGCCGGTGTTGCAGCTCATTGACCAAGGACTGCGAGTAAATTGAGTCGCGCTCCGCCACCACCACCAGCCGGCGCTGCTCATTGGCCGGCAGGCGCAGCTGCAACTCGGCCACCAAACGTTTGATTAACTCGTTATCGGTGCTGATGGTGCGCTGAAAGTCGATTTTCACTGGCGGTCTGTCGCCCAGCATGCGGTTGAACTTTTCGTTCAAAAAGGCGTCCAGGTCCTGTTTACGCAGCTCGTCCAGCATATTGCTCGAGGCGGTGGAGGCCGAGTTGAAAATCTTGGCGCCGGCCAAGAGCCGATAGCCCTGCAGGGCCGGCCGAGGGTCGGCGAGCAAGGGGCAGCTCAACCGCGGCTCCGCCTTGTTGCTTTGCAGCGCTTGCGGTTTTTGCGCCGCGCCATCTCCTGGCCCCTCGCCCTCGCTTACAGACAGCGCCGCACTACCACCCGTCAACATTGCACTGGCCTTGCACTCACAACCAAGGGCACGCTCACCCAAGGCCTCAAAAACCGGCTTCGAGTCCTTGGCGTAAACCTCGCTGGCACGACGCAGGTCGCTCAGCGCAGTACGCAATGCGTCGGTGGACGAGGGACCGATGATGGCCAGGCGCGGCAGGGTTCGGCTCGGCTTCACGCAAGGCGCGCGGTTGGCCACCAACTCAGGCCCGAACATGGCGTCCACCATACGCGCCAGCCCGTCGAGCTTGGAGTCAGGCAGCGCAGACTCATCGACCCACAACAAGGCCACCTGCTCAAAGCGGCGCAGCGGCCCGGTCGTGTCGGCTTCGCGGTGGCGATTGCGTTTGGCCAACATCTCGTAAGGGACGGTGAACTTGGCCTTATCGGACGGCTTGGGCGCGCCGGCCCTGCGCAACTCGCGGCAGACCGGGGGATCGTTGATGGCAGCGAGCGCAGCCGCCGTAGAGGCAGTTGACACAGAAGCCGACGGAGCTGAGGCCGCAAAAGCAAGCTCCTCTGGCGCGTTGAGACCTTGATGCCGGCGCGCGGCCCGCGCCGCCTCGCAGTCACTGGTCAGGCGCTGGACGTCAAACTCAAGCAAGCCGATGCGCTCTGCATTGTCCGGCACATAACCCTGTGCTTGCAGACCCGCCAACACGGCATAGCGCGTCCGTCGCCGCCCTTCTTCTGCGCCAACAAAGGGATTGCCGGGCACCAGGGCCAAGACCACCAGCGACTCGCTGACGTCTTTGTCCCCGTCCCGGTCGAGCCGATCGCGCAGCACTTCGGGGCGCCGCACGCCTTCCCAGCTGCTGCGGCAGGCCGCGATGCCCGAGGTCTTGACGACGCGCTCACAGCGCTCGGCGCGCTCCTGCTCGTGGCGCCGCAAGGCGGCGAAAGGATCTTCCCAGAGCCGGGCGTCCACCTCCATCTCGGCACTGAGCGAGCTTTGTGCCCGTTCCTTCTCGGCCGGCCGGAGCTGCTCGAACGCATGGGGCACCAACTGTGTGCTGCCGACAAAAGCCACCAGCACGGCCACGCTGGCCCAAGGTATGCCGCCGCCTTTAGGATCTGACATCGCGCTCTCCCAAGACCAAGGTGGGTCTGTAGGTGGGCAAGGCGTTAGGCCACGCCTTGCAAGCTCGTCAAATTGCCAGTCAAGGCGAGAGTCGTCAATCCCTTAGTTGCTATTGATGGCTGACGGACAGGCGCTACTGCACCGTACCGCTGCCGCCCGCTTGCGCCAGGTCCGAGGCGAAGAGCTGGCCCACATCCACCGCGTCGTAATGGTATTGACGCCCGCAGAACTCGCAGCCAATTTCAACATTGCCGCGCTCGGCCAGCACCGAGTCCAGCTCCTCGCGACCCAGGCCCTTGAGCATCTGGCCGACGCGTTCGGGCGAGCAGGTGCAGGCGAATTTGGGCGTTAGCGGCTCAAAACGGCGCACCGACTCTTCCCAGAACAGGCGCCGCAGCACAGTCTCGGCGTCCAAGCCCAGCAACTCCTCGGCGGTCAAGGTCGAGGCCAAGATGCTGATGCGATTGAAGGCATCGGACAAGCCGATGTCATCTTCATTACGGGCACCTTGACCTTCCAGATTGCCCTCGCCTTGCATGGGCAGACGCTGGATCAACAAGCCGGCTGCGATCTCGTCATTGGCAAACAAGACCATCTTGGTGTCCAACTGCTCGGACTGCAGCATGTAATGTTCCAAGACTTCGGAGAGCTTTTGCAGCGGCTCTTTCTGGTCACCATGCAGCGGCACCACGCCTTGATAGGGTTGCTGACCCGGCAGGCGATCCTTAGGGTCGAGCGTGATCGCGCATCGGCCTTGCCCATGCACATTCAGCATCGCCTCTAACTGCGCGCCCGCAGGCACCTCGCCGACGACTTTGGCCGTGGCGCGAAAGCTCAGATCCGGCTGCACCTCGGCCACCGCCAGCTTGACCGGGCCGTCGCCAAACACCTGCAGCACCAAAGCGCCGTTGAACTTGATGTTGGACTGCATCAAAACCGCTGCCGCCGCCATTTCGCCCAGCAAGGCACGCAGCTCGGGCGGATGCGCGCCTACGCCCGCGCGGCGCTGCAAGACCTCACGCCAGCTGTCGGTCAAACGCACTAACATACCGCGCACCGGCAGACCTTCGAACAAGAATTTATGCAGTTCACTCATGGGAATTTGATTCAACTTTCTTCAGGCCTTGCGCATAGCGCCGGCCGTTCTGTATGTAATGCGCAGCACTCGCCTTGAGGCCTTCGATTTGCTCTGGACTCAGCTCCCTCACCACCTTGGCCGGGCTGCCCACGATCAAGGAGCCGTCCGGGAATTCCTTACCCTCGGTCACCAAGGCGCCCGCACCCACCAGGCAATGCTTGCCGATGCGCGCCCCGTTAAGCACCACCGCACCGATGCCAATCAGCGAGTAGTCGCCCACCGTGCAGCCATGCAGCATGCATTGATGGCCCACCGTCACGCCCTGCCCCAGCACCAGCGGAAAACCATGATCGGCGTGCAGGACCGAGCCGTCCTGGATATTCGTGCCAGCGCCGATCGTCAGCTGCTCGGTATCGCCTCGGAGCACCGCCTTGAACCAGACCGACACTTCAGCGCCCAGGCTGACGCGGCCAATGACTTCAGCGCTGTCGGCCACCCAGGCCGAGTCGGCCAACTCCGGCCTATGTTCGTCCAATTGATAGATGGCCATGCAACCCCCGACGAAAAACGTTGATTTTAAGTGCGCGGACGCGGCCACCCGATAATTCGCGGATGGAAACTCGCTCGCTGGCCCTGAAGGTTTTATGTTTGCAAGATCCGGCCGAAAAGGCCGCCGCCGCCCAGGCCCTGTATGCGCAGGTGCTGGCCGGCTTGCCGCTGGATGAGGGCTTGCAGTTCGAGCGCCCCGAGGGCGTGCCGGGGCGGCCGGCCAAGCCGCAGCTGATGTCGGCGCTGCAAGTGCCCAAGCGCTCGCCGTTCACGGTGGAGGGGCGAGCGGCCCTGCTGCATGCGATCGCGCACATCGAATTCAATGCCATCAATTTGGCGCTCGATGTGGTTTGGCGTTTTGCCGATATGCCGCGCCAGTTTTACCTGGACTGGCTCAGGGTGGCTGCCGAAGAAGCGCAGCATTTCAATTTGCTGCACGCGCACCTGCAGAGCCTGGGCCATTCCTACGGCGACTTTGATGCCCATGACGGCCTGTGGACCATGGCCGAGCGCACGGCCGGCGATGTGTTGGCGCGCATGGCCTTGGTGCCGCGCACTCTGGAGGCGCGGGGGCTGGATGCCACCCCGCCGCTACAGGCCAAGCTGGCGCGCGCCGGCGATACGCGGGCCGTGGAGATCTTGGATGTGATCCTGCGCGAGGAGGTCGGCCATGTGCTGATCGGCAATCACTGGTATCGCTACTTGTGTGAATTGCAAGGGCTTGACCCGGTGACGCTCTACCCTGAGTTGGTGATTCGCTATGAAGCGCCACGCCTGCGGCCACCCTTCAACCGCGGGGCGCGTGCGGCAGCGGGCTTCAGCCAGGAAGAACTGGACTATCTGGACGCTTGGGCGCAGGGCTGAGCCCCTGCCCGATAATGTCGGGTTGCGCCCAAAGAGCTGTCCTCCATGTCCCGTGTCCAAGCCAATCTGCTTCTTGTCGTCATTGCCCTGATCTGGGGTTCGGCCTTTGTGGCTCAAAGCCAGGGCATGCAGCATCTGGGGCCCATGGCCTTCACAGGGGTGCGCTTTTTGATTGGCACCCTGGTGGTCGCTCCCTTGATGTGGATGGAATGGCGCAGCCTGCAGCGCAAACAGCGACAACAACGCCAACAACCCCCATTGCGGCCGGTTGACGGCGCCAAGATCGCCGGCTTGGGCTGCCTGCTGCTGCTGGGCGCGGCCATGCAGCAGATCGGCATTGTCAGCACCACGGTCACCAATGCCGGTTTCTTGACTGCGCTCTATGTGCCGCTGGTGCCCGTCTTGGGTTGGCTGTTGTGGCGCCATCTGCCGCATTGGTCGGTCTGGCCGGCGGCCTTGACTTGCCTGGTCGGCGCATTTCTGTTGTCCGGCGCAGAGCGCCTGGAGATCGGTGCGGGCGATTTGTGGGTGATTTGCTCGGCCCTGCCCTGGGCTTTTCATGTTGTGCTGGTGGGCCGCGTGGCCGACAAGATGGAAGCGCCCTTTTTGGTCGCCGGCGGCCAGTTCTTCGTCTGTGGTGTGCTGGCGCTGGCTTGGGCCAGCTTGACCGAGCCGATCAGCTGGCCCGCGCTGCAAGCGGCTTTTTGGCCCTTGGTCTATACCGGCGTGATGTCGGTGGGCGTGGCCTTCACCGCGCAAGTGGTGGCGCAGCGCTACGCACACGCAGCCGACGCGGCCATCATCTTGTCGTCCGAGACCCTGTTTGCCGCGCTGTTTGGCTACTACCTGATGGGTGATCGCTTGGGGCCTGCCGGCCTGCTCGGTTGCGCGCTGATCTTTGCCAGCATGTTGGCGGTGCAACTGATTCCGGCGATGGCGATGCTGCATAGCAGCATTAATTCACGATTGGCGAAAAAATAAGGGTTTTCCCTTGATGTTGTCATAGGGTTTTCACTGATTTTCGTGAAACTGCGGGCAGTGGTGCAGCAATGACGCACCCGAGCGATCAGCCAGCCCGCATGCTTACAGCGCAATTGCCTCAGCATGCCGGGCCGGCCCCAACAACAAAAGGAGCCCCACCATGTTCGCACTGAGCAATTTCATCGCCACATCGCAGCATTACTTCGTCTCGCCCATGGCGGGCGAAGGCAAAGTAGCTGCGGACATCTCCGCATGCTCTGGGGTCGCAGGCAGCTATGCCCCCCAAGCCCGCAGCTCCCGCGTGGAAGACGCCGCCATGGCCCTGGCCGCCACGCTGGCCGGCTTGACCTACTTCACCGCCCTGGCATCAGCGGTCTAAAGATTGAACGCCGTCGTGCGTTTGATCGTGCGCAGCACCAACATCGAGTTGGAGCGCGCCACCTCGGGCAGCTGCATCAATACATCGGTGTGAAAGCGCTCCAGGTCCTCGGCGTCTTTGTAAGCGAAGCGGATCACATAGTCGTTGGTGCCGGCCACGTAAAAGCAGTCGAGAATGTCCGGGCTGGCCAGCACCGCACCCTCAAAGGCGGCCAAAGCCGCCGTCGTCATGCGCTCCAAATTGATGATGGTGTAGCTGATGCCTTGTTTGCCCACTGCGCGCGGGTTGACCAAGGCCACATATTGGGCAATCACGCCTGCATCTTCCAGGTGCTTGACGCGCCGCAGGCAGGCCGAGGGCGACAAATGCACACGCTGCGCCAACTCCACATTGGGCAGCCGGCCGTCCTTTTGAAGCTCGTTCAAGATATTGCGGTCAATCGCATCCAATTTCACTTCAGAACTCATATTTCGCATATTCCACCAGAAGATGTCGAAATTATGACGCCGGATTGCAAAACATCGGGTTTACGCCCAGGCAAAGCGCTCACCTATTGCGTCGCCGCTTGACTAGACTGTTAGGTATTCGGGCACACAGCCCGCACACTCAAACAAGGTCGAGCCCATGTCCAGCAAACCACAGGCCAACTCAGACGCCAAGTTAGATGCCTATTGGATGCCCTTCACCGCCAACCGGCAGTTCAAACAAGCGCCGCGCCTGATCACCGGCGCCGACGGCATGTATTTCACCGACGACAAAGGCCGCCAAGTGCTGGACGGCATTGCCGGCCTGTGGTGCGTCAATGCCGGCCACAATCGCCCGCGCATCGTCGAAGCGATTCAAAAGCAGGCGGCCGAGCTGGACTTTGCACCGCCCTTCCAGATGGCCCACCCCAAGGCCTTCGAGTTGGCCGAGCGTCTGGTTGAACTGACCCCGGCCGGCCTCAACAAGGCTTTTTTCACCAACTCCGGCTCCGAGGCGGTAGAAACCGCGCTGAAGATGGCGATCGCCTACCACCGCGTGCGCGGCGAAGGTGCGCGCACCCGGCTGATCGGCCGCGAACGCGGCTATCACGGCGTCAACTTCGGCGGCATCTCGGTCGGCGGCATGGTGGGCAATCGCAAGATGTTCGGCACCATGCTGAGCGGCGTTGACCATATCCGCCACACCCATGACCCGGCCCGCAATGCTTTCTCTCAGGGGCAGCCAGCCTACGGCGCCGAGTTTGCCAATGATCTGGAGAACCTGATCGCGCTGCACGATGCCTCGACGATTGCGGCGGTGATCGTCGAGCCGATCGCCGGCTCGACCGGCGTGCTGATCCCACCGCAGGGTTATCTGCAACGGCTGCGCGAGATCTGCGACAAACACGGCATCTTGCTGATCTTCGATGAGGTCATCACCGGCTTTGGCCGCACAGGTAATCCGTTTGCTGCGCAGACCTTTGGCGTCACGCCTGATTTGATGACGGTCGCCAAGGGACTCACCAATGGTTGCGTGCCTATGGGTGCGGTGTTTGCCAAGCAGTTCATTCACGATGCCTTTATGCAGGGGCCGGAACACTTGATCGAGTTCTTCCACGGCTACACCTACTCGGCCCACCCGCTCGCCTGCGCGGCGGCCTTGGGCACCTTGGACACCTATGCCGAAGACGGCTTGCTGACGCGCGCAAGCGAGATGCAAGGCTACTTCGCCGAGGCCCTGCATTCCTTGAAGGGCGAGCCAAATGTGATCGATATTCGCAATATGGGCCTGGTGGGTGGCTGCGAGTTGGCGCCGCTGCCGGGCGAGCCCGGCAAGCGCGGCTTCTCGGTCTTTCTCGATTGCTGGGAAAAGGGCGTGCTGGTGCGCACCACCGGCGATACCGTGGCGCTGAGCCCGCCGCTGATCATCGAGAAACAGCATATCGACCACATCATTGACACCGTGCGGGCCGCCTTGAAACGAGTCGCTTGAACAAGGCTGCACTGCCCTATCCACTTCAAACATCCGCATGAGTCTGCTCAGCATAGACCGCAATCTCGCACGCAACAGCTACTACGCGGCCACCGCGCCTCGGCTCGAAACCTATCCCTCGCTCAAAGATGCCTTAACGGCAGACGTCGCCATCGTCGGCGGCGGCTTGGCCGGCTTGTCGGCAGCGATCGAGCTGGCGAGCAGCGGCTTGAGCGTGGTGTTGCTGGAAGCAGGCCAAGTAGGCGGCGGCGCTTCGGGGCGCAATGGCGGGCAAGCGCTGGCCGGTTTGGCTTGCGACCAAGCCACGATCGAAGCTCAGCTGGGGCTGGATGAAGCTAAGCGCATCTGGGCCATGAGTCTTGAGGCTGTTCAGATGATTCGCCAACGCAGCGAGCAGTTCGGTATCGATTGCGAATGGCAAAGCGGCTACCTGAGCTTGGCCACCAACGCCCGCAAGGCGGGTGAGTTGAAAGCCGGCGTCGACGCCATGGCGCAGAACTACGGCTTTGCCCAACGCTGGATTGACGCCAAAGAGTTGCCGGACTGGATAGCCAGCCCGCGCTTTGCCGCGGGCTGTTTCGATGCCGAGTCCGGCCATCTGCATCCGCTCAAGTATTGCCTGGGCCTGTGCCAAGCGGCGCGGGATTTGGGCGTGCGGATCTACGAGCACAGTGCGGTGACCGCGCTTGAGCATGGCCCGCAAGTTCGCCTGAGCACCGCCAACGGCGTGGTACGCGCAGCGCAAGTGTTGCTGGCGGGCAATGTCTATCTGCAAGAAATCGCGCCAGATCTGGCACCCACATTGAGCCAGCGCATCATGCCGGTCGGTACCTATATTGCCTGCACCGAGCCTTTGGATGCAGAGCGCCTGAAGGCCTTGATCCCCTCGCGTGCGGCGGTGTGCGACACCAATTTCGCGCTCGACTACTTCCGCCCGACTGCCGATCAGCGCTTGCTCTACGGCGGCCGGGTCAGCTACAGCACCGCTTCGCCGCGTGACCTACGGCGCAGCATGCAGCAGCGCATCTTGGCAACCTTCCCCCAGCTGCAAGGTTTGGGGTTGGACTACGTCTGGGGCGGCTTTGTTGATATTTCCATGAACCGCGCGCCCGATTTTGGTCGCCTGGGCCCCAACGCTAATGTCTATTATCTGCAGGGCTTCTCGGGCCATGGCCTGGCCTTGACGGGCTTGGCCGGCCGAGTCGTGGCCGAGGCCATGCGAGGCGATGCGGGCCGCTTTGACTGTTTCTCGAAACTGCGCCACCGCAGCTTTCCGGGTGGCAAACTAATGCGCATGCCGGCACTGGTCTTGGGCATGGCTTATTACCGTCTGAAGGATATGTTTTGAAACCATCCGACGCAAAAACCAAGGCAAAACCCATCGTGTTGGTGCCGGCATGCAACTTGCCGCTGAATGGCCACCCGTTTCACATTGCCGGCAAAAAATACCTCGACGCCGTGCGCCTGGCCGGATGCTTGCCGCTGGTCGTGCCCTCCTCGGCGCTGGATGATCTGGACCAGCTGCTCAACTTGGCCGACGGCATCTTCTTGACCGGCTCGCCGTCAAACGTGCATCCGGACCATTTCGGCGAGGCGGTACACAACCCCGCCCTGCCGCTGGACCCCGAGCGCGACGCGCTGACGCTGCCGCTGATACGCCGTGCGGTCGCCGCCGGCCTGCCCCTGTTTGCGGTCTGTCGAGGCTTTCAAGAAACCAATGTCGCTTTAGGCGGCAGCTTGCATCAGGCGGTGCAGGAGCAAGCCGGCCTTCACGACCATCGCGCGCCCGAAGGCCAGCCCAATGAAGTCGCTTATGCCGACACGCATCCGGTGCAAGTGCTGCCCGGCGGGCAACTCGAGGCGCTGCTCGGCCACGCGCACATTCAAGTCAACTCACTCCACGGTCAAGGTGTGAAGACCTTGGCGACGGGCCTGCGCATAGAAGCGGTGGCACCGGATGGTCTGGTGGAAGCCTTCAGCGTGGTGGCAGACAGCAGCCAATTTGCGCTCTGCGTGCAATGGCACCCGGAATGGCAGGCGGCCCAGAACCCGCACTCGATGGCATTGCTGCAAGCATTCGGCCAAGCCTGCCGAGACTATCGGGACCAGATCCATCCGCTGCGCCATGACTCCTTGCGCGACCCGGAGACCTAGCGCCCAGTTTCAACGCCTTTTTCATCATCATTCCCCGCACTCTGCGGAACCCAAGAAAAGTCGGAGAAACACCATGGTCGATAGAAGCAATTTCACTTTCAGCGAACTGGAAAACTGGTTCCGCCAGCAGCGCGTCACCGAGATCGAATGCCTGGTACCTGACTTGACCGGCGTGGCGCGCGGCAAGATCTTGCCGCGCCAAAAGTTCACCGAAGACCGCGGCATGCGCCTGCCCGAGGCGGTGGTGGCGATGGGCGTGACGGGAGAGTTCCCCGAGGAAGGCCCCTACTACGACGTCATCAGCCCGAATGACCGCGATATGCATTTGCGCGCCGACCCGACCACCGCGCGACTCGTACCCTGGGCCATCGACCCGACCGCGCAAATCATTCATGACTGCTATGACAGGCATGGCGTGCTGGTGCCGTTTGCGCCGCGCTCGGTGCTACGCCGCGTCTGCGGCTTGTTCGAGGCCGAGGGCTGGGACCCGGTCGTGGCGCCCGAGTTGGAGTTCTATCTGGTCGCGCGCAACACCGACCCGAACCAGCCGCTCAAGCCGCCGGTGGGCCGCTCGGGCCGCGCCGAGACCTCGCGCCAGGCCTATTCGATCGACGCCGTCAACGAGTTCGATCCGCTGTTCGAGGATGTCTATGACTACTGCGAAAAAATGGAGCTCAATGTCGACACCTTGATCCATGAGGTCGGCGCCGGCCAGATGGAGATCAACTTCTTCCACGCCCATCCGCTGGGCTTGGCCGACGAGGTGTTCTTCTTCAAACGCACGGTGCGCGAAGCAGCGCTGCGCCACGATATGTTTGCCACCTTCATGGCCAAGCCGATTGCCGGCGAGCCCGGCAGCGCCATGCATGTGCACCAAAGCGTGATCAACAAGGCCACAGGACGCAACCTCTTCAGCAATGAGGACGGCAGCCCCAGCAAAGAGTTCTTCTGGTACATCGGCGGCTTGCAGAAATACATCCCGGCCGCGATGGCCTTGTTTGCGCCCTATGTGAACAGCTACCGCCGGCTGGCCCGCTTTACCGCCGCGCCTATCAATATCCAATGGGGCACCGACAACCGCACCGTCGGCATCCGCTCGCCGCTGGCCGACCCTGCTGCACGCCGGGTCGAGAACCGCGTCATCGGCGCCGACGCCAACCCCTATGTCGCCCTGGCCGCCACCCTGGCCTGCGGCTACCTGGGCATCAAAAACAAAATCGAGCCTGCGCCCGAGTGCAAGGGCGACGCCTATCTGGGCGACTTCCAGCTGCCGCGCAGCTTGCACGAGGCGCTCAATCTTCTACGTGCAGAAAAAGAGTTAGCCGCGATTCTGGGCGAGTCTTTTGTGACCGTGTACTCCGAGGTCAAAGAGATCGAGTACGCGGAATACATGAAAGTGATCTCGCCCTGGGAGCGTGAGCATTTGCTGCTGCACGTCTAAGTCAACGCCAAGCCCAGCACAGGAAGCATCATGAGCAAGTCAAACCGCAGCACCCAAGAATGGCAGGCCGCAGACGCGCGCCATTTCCTCCACCCCTTCACCGACTTCAAAGGCCTGGCAGCAAAAGGCTCGCGCATCATCAGCAAGGCCGACAACATCTACCTCTGGGACAGCGAGGGCCACAAAATTCTCGACGGCATGAGCGGCCTGTGGTGCGTCAATGTCGGCTATGGCCAGCAAAGCCTGATCGAGGCGGCGGCCAAGCAGATGGCCGAGCTGCCCTTCTACAACGCTTTTTTCCAGACCGCCACCATGCCGGCGATCGAGCTGGCCGAGGTGCTGGCCGAGATCAGCCCCCCCAGCTTCGAGCATGTGTTCTTCACAGGCTCGGGCTCCGAAGGTAACGACACGATTGTGCGGATGGTGCGTCGCTTCTGGGATCTGAAAGGAAGCCCCGAGCGCCAGATCATCATCGGCCGCATCAACGGCTATCACGGTTCCACCATGGCCGGCGCCTCGCTGGGCGGCATGAGCGGCATGCACGCACAAGGCGGCCTGCCCATCCCGAACATTTCCCATATCGAACAGCCGCATTGGTTCGAACATGGCCAAGACATGAGCCGCGAGGACTTTGGACTCAAGGCGGCTGGCTGGCTGGAAGAGAAGATTCTGGCCCTAGGCGCCGACAAGGTAGCGGCCTTCATCGGCGAGCCCGTGCAAGGGGCCGGCGGCGTGATCGTGCCGCCCTCGACCTACTGGCCCGAGATCCAGCGCATCTGCGACAAATACGGCATTCTCTTGGTCAGCGACGAGGTGATTTGCGGCTTCGGGCGCACCGGCAACTGGTTTGGCTGCGAGACCATGGGTTTCAAACCCGACCTGATGACCTTTGCCAAGGGTGTCAGCTCCGGCTACATCCCGCTCGGCGGCGTGCTGGTCGGCGCGCGCGTGGCCAAGGTCTTGATCGACGAGGGCGGCGAGTTCAACCATGGCTTCACCTATTCCGGCCACCCCACCGCCTGCGCGGTGGCGCTGGCTAACTTGAAGCTCTTGCGGGAGCAGCATGTGGTGGAGCATGTGCGCGACGATATCGGCCCCTACCTGGCACAGCGCTTTGCCGAGCTGAACGAGCACCCGCTGGTCGGCGAAACCCAGAGCTGCGGCATGATGGCCGCGCTTCAGTTGGTCAAGGGCAAGACGCCGGACAAGCCGACAGGCACGGCTTTTGCTAGTGAGTTGGAAGTGGGCATGATCTGCCGCAAGTACTGTTTCGCTAACGGCCTGATCATGCGGGCCGTGGGCGACCGCATGATCGTGGCACCGCCGCTGGTGATGACACGCACGCAGATCGACGAAATGATGGGCTTGATCAGGCGTTGCCTGGACCAGACCTGGGAAGAGTTGAGTCAATCAGGCTTGCTCTGAACCAGGCGAGACCTTGGAGCGCGGCGATGGTGTCGCGCCCGCCACATCTGCGGGTTTAGTCGGATGGGCAGCGACCCGCCTGTGCCTAGACTGTCAAGCGATAGAGATTCACTTTTCATTTGCAATTGCTGAGGATGATTTCCATGAAACTGAGCACGCTTCGCACCGTCACTTCTGTTGGGGCTGCGGCCCTGGCCCTGATGTTTGGGCAAGCCGCGCGGGCCCAGGAGGAAGAAAAAGTCCTCAACGTCTATAACTGGTCCGACTACATCGCCGAAGACACGATCAAGAACTTCGAGAAAGAAACCGGCATCAAGGTGCGTTATGACAATTTCGACAATAACGAAATCGTCCACGCCAAGCTGGTTGCCGGCAAGACCGGTTACGACATCGTCGTGCCGTCCAGCTATTGGGCCAAGTTGCAAGCCGATGGCGGCTTGCTGCGCAAGATCGACAAATCGCAGATCCCCAACTACAAGAATCTAGACCCCGATGTGCAGGCCCAGTTGGCCAAGCTGGACCCGGGCAATGAGTTCTTCGTCAACTGGCTGTGGGGATACACCACCATCGGCATCAATGTCGACAAGGTCAAGGCCGCTTTGGGCAGCACGCCCATGCCCGAGAACGCCTGGGACCTCCTATTCAAACCCGAGTACGTCTCCAAGCTCAAGAGCTGCGGCGTCAGCATGTTGGACTCGGCCACCGAGGTCGTGCCCGCAGCCCTGCACTACCTGGGCAAGCCGCCTTACACCAAGTCGGTGGCGGACTTTGCGCAGGTGCCCGCCCTGTTGAAATCCATCCGCCCCTATGTGACCCTGTTCAGCAGCTCGGGCTATATCAATGACCTCGCCAATGGCTCGATCTGCCTGGCGCTGGGCTTCTCCGGCGATATCAATATCGCCCGCCAGCGCGCCATTGACGGCAAAACCGGCCAAAACATCCAGGCGCTGATCCCCAAGACCGGCGGCATCATCTTCATGGACGTGATGGTGATCCCGGCGGACGCACCGCGCCCCGGCAATGCGCATAAATTCATCAACTACATCTTGCGCCCCGAGGTCCATGCGTCCTTGAGCAACAAGGTGTTCTACGCCAACCCGAACAAGGAATCGAAAAAGTTCGTCAAGCCCGAGGTGGCCAACAACCCCAGCGTCTTCTTGAGCGAGGCCGATCTGAAAAAGATGGCTGCACCGGACGCGATCAACAACGACATCCGCCGCCAGATGACGCGCATCTACACATCCTTCAAAACAGGGCTGTAAAGATGGCCAACGCAGCGCAAGCAGCCTCCACGGCAACGAGCAGCTATCTGCAAATCGACAACGTGGTGAAGGACTTCGGCGGCGGCGCGGTCGCCGTGGACAGGGTTTCGATCGACATTGCCAAAGGCGAGATCTTTGCGCTGCTGGGTTCTTCAGGCTGCGGCAAGACGACGCTCTTACGCATGCTGGCGGGCTTTGAGACGCCCACCAGCGGTCGCATCATCTTGAACGGCCAGGACCTGGCCGGCCTGCCGCCCTATGCGCGGCCGATCAATATGATGTTCCAGAGCTATGCGCTGTTCCCGCATCTGACCGTGTGGGACAACATTGCCTTCGGCCTGAGACGCGACGGCCTGCCCAAAGAGGAAACCGCCGCCCGCGTCGAGGCCATGCTCAAGCTGGTGCAGTTAGGCAAGTTCGCCAAGCGCAAGCCTCATCAACTCTCAGGTGGTCAACAGCAACGTGTTGCCTTGGCGCGCAGCTTGGCCAAAAAGCCGCAACTGCTGCTGCTGGACGAACCTCTGGGCGCCTTGGACAAGAAATTGCGCGAACAAACGCAGATCGAGCTGGTCAATATCATCGAAAGCGTCGGCGTGACCTGCGTGATGGTGACGCATGACCAAGAAGAAGCGATGACCATGGCCACCCGTATCGCGGTGATGAGCGAGGGCCGCATCATGCAGATCGGCGCGCCGGCCGATATCTATGAGACGCCCTCCACCCGCTTCGTCGCTGACTTCATCGGCAACGTCAATATGATGGAAGGCACGCTGGCCGTCGACGAGCCAGACCATGTCGTCATCGAATGCGCTGATTGCAAACATTATGTCGGCCACGGCATCACCGGCACGGCTGGCATGGCGGTCGGCGTGGCGCTGCGGCCCGAGAAAATTCGCCTGAGCAGCGAAAAGCCCGAGGGTGAGTTCAATCAGGTGCTCGCCAAGGTGCGTGAGCTGTCCTATTTTGGTGCTTTCACCGTCTACCACTTGCAGCTGCCCAGCGGGCAGATGATCAAAGTCAGTGAAAGTAACCTGGCACGTCACCGGGCCGACCCGCTGACTTGGGATCAGCAGGTCTGGGCTTCTTGGTCCCCCACGGCACAAGTCGTGCTGGTGCACTGAGGCCCTTGATCGTGCGGACCCCAAAGTTTCTTCAAAGCTGGTTTCAGGCTTGGATAAATGGCCGCAGCGCGGTCATCGCCCTGCCCTATGCCTGGCTGCTGGCCTTCTTTGCCCTGCCATTTCTGATCGTCTTGAAGATCAGCGTCTCCGAGATGGAGACAGTGCATTTCAAGGATCTGCTCAGCTATGCGGACGGTGTCTGGCGTTTGGCCATCAAGACCAGCAATTACGTCTTCATCACCCAGGACGATCTCTACGTCAAGGCCTATATGGCCAGCCTCAAGTACGCCGCCATCACGACGGTGGGCTGTCTGTTCATCGGCTACCCCTTTGCCTATTTCATGGCGCGGGCCAAGACCTCGCTGCAACCGGCTTTGCTGATGCTGGTGATGCTGCCGTTTTGGACCAGCTTCTTGTTGCGTGTCTATGCCTGGAAGGGCTTGTTGGGCGAGCATGGCTGGGTGTCCGAGGCCATCATTGGTCTGGGGCTCGACCAACTGCTGCTGGCCGCCGGCATGATTCCGGCTGCGGGCAAGCTGATGAACTCGCCCTTTTCCTTGGTCATCGGCATGGTCTACACCTACCTGCCCTTCATGATCTTGCCGCTGTACGCCAACTTGGCCAAGATGGATCTGCGTTTGCTCGAAGCCGCCAGCGACCTCGGCGCCACCCCCTGGCAAGCGTTTTGGCGCATCACGGTGCCGCTGTCCAAGGCCGGCATCATCGCCGGCGCGATGCTGGTTTTCATCCCCTGTGTCGGTGAGTTCGTCATCCCAGAACTGCTCGGCGGCCCGCAAACACTGATGATTGGCCGCGTGCTGTGGGATGAGTTCTTCAGCAATAACGACTGGCCGATGGCCTCGGCCGTCGCCGTCGTGATGGTGCTCTTGATCATCGTGCCTTTGGCGCTGTTCAATAAGTATCAAGCTGAGAGTCAATCCGGCACAGGAGGCAAATCATGAGCGCCCAAGCCGCTAACGCGCGAGTAACACGCGCGCTGCTCGGCCCCAAGGCGACGATCTGGTTTGGCCGCATCTGGTTGCTGCTGGGCTTTGCCTTCCTCTTTCTGCCCATCGTGGCGCTGATCGTCTACTCCTTCAACGACTCCAAGCTGCCCTCGGTCTGGGGTGGTTTCACGCTGAAGTGGTACCGGGATTTGAGCAGCGACACCGAGATGCTGACGGGTCTCAGGCTCTCGATGGAGATTGCCTTTGCGACCGCCTGCGCCTCGGTGCTCTTGGGTACTTTTGCGGCCTTCGCCTTGGTCAAGTACAAGCGCTTCAAGGGCCGCACGCTTTTCGCTGGCATGGTCAATGCGCCCCTGGTGATGCCCGAGGTGATCGTTGGCTTGTCGCTGCTGCTGATGCTGGTGACGCTGCAGCGCGCGATGGAGGCCAGCCTGGGTTGGAGCCTGCCCAAAGGTGTGCTGACGATCTGGTTCGGCCATCTGCTGCTGGGCATGGCCTATGCCACGGTGGTGATTCAAGCGCGCTTGTCCGAGTTGAACCCGCAACTGGAAGAAGCCGCGATGGACCTAGGCGCCAAGCCCTTGCAGGTGTTTTTGCTGGTCACGCTGCCGATGATCACGCAGTCGATGTTTTCGGCTTGGCTTTTGACCTTCACTTTGTCGCTGGACGACGTGGTGCTGTCGGCCTTCTTGAGCGGCCCGGGCTCGACGACCCTGCCCTTGGTGATCTTCAACCGCGCCCGCCTAGGTGTGAGCCCCAGCATCAATGCGGTGGCGACCGTCATCATCGTGGTGGTGGCAATAGGCGTGGTGCTGGCGAGTTACTTGATTGCACGGGCAGAGCGCCGCCGCAGCGCAGAGATGGCTGCGGCACAACGTGGCAACTGAGTGCGGCCAATGATGCGGCCAATGAATACCACTGACGAATTTGATAGATGTAAACCGGAGAACCTGATGAAATTCCCAATATTCGCAGCATTGACTCTGGCAATTGCAAGCGCCTATCCCAGCGCAGCTTTGGCGCAAACCAATGAAGAACTGCTGAAGGAGTTGCGCGCCTTACGCGACCGCGTCAATCAGTTGGAAGAAAAACTCAAGGCCAATGAAGCCAAGCCGGCCGCCGCGGCCGCAGCGCCGGCCACCGCGCAATGGGGCATGACTCCGCAGCAGGCGCAGGACTTCAACCGCATCGCCGTCAAAACCGAGGCGCTGGAAGACAGCATGGAAGCCTTTGGCCTGAAGAACCTGAAGATCAGCGGCTATATGGACCCGAGTTATATCTATAACCGCAATCAGAACCGCGCAGGTTTCCAGTTCCTGAACAATGTGGCCAATGGCGGCTACCACTATGACAACTCCTATATCGGCACGGTCGCACTTGACCTGCTCAAGGAGACCGAAGGCGGCACGCGCTGGCACCTGACCCTGTCACCCAACCGCGGCACCGATGCGGTGATTGGCAACGGCAGCGTGATCCAAGAAGCCAGCGTGTCGATACCCTTGGGCGACTTGCAGACGCGCCTGATTGCCGGCCATATGCCGGATTGGTCGGGCTATGAGATGTTGCAACCGACGCTGAACAAGCTCGTCACCCATAACTTGTTATTCGACTTCACCCTGCCCACCGCCTACACCGGCGCCGGCCTTGAGGTGACCAGCGGCAAATGGATCACCAAGGCAGTTTTGGCCAATTTGAATGCCTCGATGCTGCCGGCGGGCGAGAAGTCACCGGTGATTGCCTACCGGGTCGACTATGCCAAGGGCGAGTTTGACGGCTTTGGTTTTGCCGGCGTGCATGGCAAGGCCGCCAACGGCATAGGCGGCACAGGCAGCACCATGCTGAATCTGTTCGAAGTCGATGGCTACTACATTCGCGGCGACTGGACGATGCAGGGGCAGGTCAGCTACGGTGGCCAAAAGCAGGCCTCGATCAGCCCTAACCCGGACACCGGCGCCTTGCGCAACTCCGAATGGTGGGGTCTGTCGGGCCTGGTGGCCTACAAATTCAACCCAAGGTTCGAGACCGTCGGGCGGCTTGACTACCTGAAGAACAGCAAGAACGGTGGCGGCCTCTTGGGCTTCGGCGCCGACGCACGCAACGGCATTGGCCCGACCATGACCGGCCGCGACGGCGACACCGGCGATCTGCTGCTGACCGACACCGAGCGCGGTGCCAATCGAATGGCGCTGGCACTGGGCATCAACTACCTCTACGACCTCAACACCACGTTCAAGCTGGAGTATCGCTACGACCGCGCCGACCGCTCGGTGTTCGAGTTGGTCAAGGACGGCAGCTTCTCCAAGAGCAACAACCTGCTTGGCGCGTCGGTGGTGGTGAAGTTCTAAATAGAGCAAAAGGCAAATTCATGAGCAAACCCTCCATCAACTGGCATGAACGCGCCGCCCTATTGAAAATCGATGGACGCCCCTTCATTGGCGGGCGCCGAGTCGAGTGCCTGAGCGGTGAGCAGTTCGACTGCATCTCGCCCATCAATGGCAAGAGCTTGGGGGCGGTAGCCAGGGGTCAAGGGGCCGATATCGACGCGGCGGTGGCCGCCGCCCGCGCCGCCTTTGATGACGGCCGCTGGTCCAGGCGCCCACCCGCAGCGCGCAAGCGCGTGTTGCTCAAGTTTGCCGATCTGATCCTGGCCGCCAAAGAGGAATTGGCCCTGCTGGAAACGCTGGATATGGGCAAGCCCATCCAGTATTCGCTCAGCGTCGATGTACCGGCAGCAGCTCGCTGCATCGCCTGGTACGCGGAAGCGGTCGACAAGATTTACGACGAGATTGCGCCCACTGGCCCGACAGCACTGGCCTTGATACAGCGCGAACCCATGGGCGTGATCGGCGCCATCGTGCCCTGGAACTATCCGATGATCATGTCGGCCTGGAAGTTGGGGCCCGCGCTGGCCGCCGGCAACTCGGTGGTGCTTAAACCTAGCGAGAAATCCCCACTGACCGCGCTGCGCTTGGCCGAGCTGGCCATGGAGGCCGGCTTGCCGCCTGGGGTTTTCAATGTGGTGCCCGGCTTCGGCCATGAGGCTGGTGAGGCTTTGGCCCTGCACATGGACGTGGACGCGATTGGCTTCACCGGCTCGACCCGGGTCGGGCGCAAGATGCTGGAATACGCCGGCCGCTCGAATCTGAAGCGGGTCTATAACGAACTCGGCGGCAAATCGGCTTTTTTGGTCTTCCCGGACTTTGACGATCTTCAGCGCGCCGCGCAGACCGTGGCCGGCAGCATGTTCTTCAACCAAGGCGAGTCCTGCAACGCGCCCTCGCGCGTGCTGGTGCACGAAGACATCGCCGATGAGTTTGCCGCCTTGGTGGCGGCGCAAGTGCCTCAGTATCAAGCGGGCGATCCGCTCGACGCCGGCACCGTGATGGGCGCCTTGGTGGACGAGGGGCAACTGCGCACGGTGTTGGGCTATATCGAATCGGGCCTACAAGAAGGCGCGCGCGTCTTGGCCGGCGCCAAGCAGTCGCGCGAGGCCAGCGGTGGCTACTTTGTCGAACCGACTGTATTCGAGGCACAGCCGCAGATGAAGATTGCGCGGGAGGAGATCTTCGGCCCGGTGATGAGCTTGCTGCGCTTCAAAGACGAAGCACAGGCGGTGGCCATGGCCAACGACAGCCCATACGGCCTGCAAGCCAGCGTCTGGAGCAGTCATATCGACCGGGCCCATCGGGTCGCAAGGGCGCTGCGCGCCGGCACCGTGCACGTCAACCAATACGACGAAGACGATATGACCGTGCCCTTCGGCGGCTACAAGCAAAGTGGTAACGGGCGCGACAAATCGCTGCATGCCTTCGACAAATACACCGAGTTGAAAACAACTTGGCTGCGCATCAATTGAGCAGCTTGGCAAGCGGCGCCAAGCCTCTAAGATAGGTGGTCCTGGCTACGACCATCTTGCCATGCTGTCTTTGCTTCCCCGCCTGCGAATCGGACCACGCCTGAGTTTGGTGTTTTCGTTTCTGCTGGTCTTGCTCTTGCTGGTGGCGGGCATGGCGATCACACGCTTTGGCCACTTCTCCCAGGCTTTGACCAAGTTGGTGGCCGAACAGGCGCAGACGGCGGAGTTGATCACCGACATCAGCGCTGGCTCGGAAGATGCCGCGCGCAAACTGCTGGTCTTGATCAGCGCCAAGCGCGATCAACGCGTGCTGGCCTACACCGCCATCGACGCCGCCAATCAGCGTTTGAACAAGGCATTGAGTCAACTCGAGCTGCGCCTCCCCGCTGGCCCCCGCCACGAGGCATTCATGCTGATGCGCGGCCGCTTGGAAGAGTACCGGGCCCATTACGGCTTCACCGCCGACCTGCTCGAAGCCGAACTGTTCGAAGAAGCCCGGCGCATGTTGGGCAACGAAACCGAAGCCAGCCTGAGCCGACTGGCCGAAGCCATCCGCGATCTCTCCAGCGCCGAACAGGTAGCCTCTTTTGCCGAAGCGACCCGGTTGCGGGAACAAATTGCGAGCGATCGCGACGCCGTGTTGCTGGCTTGTTTGTTGGCCTTGGTACTGGGTCTGGGCCTGGCAGCCTTGGTCACGCGCAGCATCACCGGCCCATTGTCCAAGACCGAGGCCGGTGCCGGCTTGATCGCGGCGGGCAATTACGAGCACCGCATCGATCGGCAAGGCAGCGATGAAGTCAGCCGTGTCAGCGGCGCCGTCAACACGTTGGCGCAAGCGGTGGGAGACCGCGAACGCCAACTGCAGCATCAGGCCAATATCGATTTGCTGACCGGCTTGGCGCAGCGCGCGCATTTCATCAAGCTGGGCGACGAACAGCTGGAGCCGCTGCTCGCAAACGGGGGCGCTGCGCTGCTGCTGTGCCTGGACGTGGACCGGCTCAAGACCATCAACAACATCCTCGGCTTCGAGGCCGGCGACGCAGTGCTGGTCGGCGCTGCGGATAAGCTGCGCGATCTGTTCGCCGGCGGCGCTTGTCTGGGTCGTTTGGGCGGAGGCACTTTTGTCGTCTTGCTGCCCTTGCCGCCTGCGCAAGGCACAAGCCATGCGCTGCAGGCGCAGGCCCAGGCCGACAAGGTCTTGCAAGCCGTTCAGCATATTGTGTGTTGGCAGGGCCAGACCCTGGATCTGTCCATCTCGCTGGGCATGACGCTCTTCCCCGAGCATGGCCAAGGCTGCGAAGCCCTTGTGCGGCTGGCCGAGCAGGCGATGTTCGAGAGCAAGCGCCTGCGCTCGCATGCCAGCCTGTATGTGCCGACGCTGGAGGCGGCACGCAAGCAACAGCTGAGCTTGCTGTCCGACCTGCAAGAAGCGGTGGCGCACAACCACTTGCGGCAGTTTTTGCAGCCCAAGGTTTCGGCGCGGGACGGCAGCCTGCAAGGCGTTGAAGCGCTGGTGCGCTGGCAGCACCCGGTGCGGGGCTGGTTGCCCCCAAGTGACTTTGTGCCCTTCGCCGAGCAAACGGGGCGCATTCGGCAGATCACCCAGTGGATGCTGGAGCGCGCGGTGCGCACGTTGTCTGCCTGGCATGCGCAGGGTTTGAGCCTGAGCATCGCCGTGAATGTTTCGACCCTGGATTTGCAAGACCCCAGTCTGGTCGGACGGGTCGCGACCCTGTTGAGCCAGGCCAATTTGCCGCCCCATTTGCTGCATCTGGAGCTGACCGAATCGGGTCTGATGGCCGCCGGGCCGGAGCCCATCCAAATGCTGCATGCGCTTCATGAACTGGGCGTTAAGTTGTCGATCGACGATTTCGGCACCGGCCAGTCTTCGCTGGCTTATTTGCAAATGCTGCCGGTACATGAGCTCAAAATTGACCGCAGCTTTGTCGACGGCGTCAATTTCGACGCGCGCCGCCAGGAACTGCTCGGCTCCATCGTCAAGCTCGGGCACAGCTTGCGCCTGACCGTGACGGCCGAGGGCGTCGAAACCGAGGCCGAGATGGCGGTGCTGCGCAATGCGGGCTGCGATTTGGTGCAAGGCTATTTGCTCGCTAAGCCGATGGACACCCCGGTCTTCGAGCAGTGGCGCGAAGGCTACCGACCCGCTTGAGCGGGTCTTGGTACATGGGCCTTTGTAAATGGGCCTTTGTAAGCGGGCCTTGATAAGCAGACTTGACGGCCAGCGATAGAAGGGCAAAGCGCCGCGCAGCCTTTGTAGCACCGGCTTTTTGCAGTCTGTCGCAAAAGCACTGCATGCAAGGCCAGGGTTGAATATCGTGCGGGCATTGTTACGGCACAGCCCCACCAAGGAACCCCATGCTAGAACTTCAGCAGGTCAGCAAAATCTTCGGCGGCCAGCTCCGCGCGGTCGATCAGGTCACGATGACATTGACGCAAGGCGTGGTCGGCTTGATCGGCCACAACGGCGCGGGCAAGACCACGCTGATGCAGATGATCGCCAGCCTGACCAGGCCAAGCAGCGGCGCGATTCTTTTCCAGGGTCAGGACATCGTCAAAAAGCCGGAACAGATTCGCAGCCGCTTGGGCTTTTTGCCGCAGGATTTCGGTGTCTACCCCAACCTCAGCGCCTTGGAGTTCATGCAGTATTTCGCCGCCTTGAAGGGCGTGCGCGACCCGGCGCGCATCCGCCATTTGCTGGAACTGGTGAACCTGCAAGACCATGCCAAGCGCCCCGCCGCCAGCTTCTCAGGCGGCATGCGCCGACGCCTCGGGATCGCACAGGCCTTGCTGAACGACCCCGACATCCTCATCGTCGATGAGCCCACCGCCGGCCTAGACCCTGAAGAGCGCCTGCGCTTTCGCAACTTGCTGGCCGAGTTAGGCTTCAAAAAGCTGGTCATCATGTCGACCCATATCGTCAGCGACGTCGAGAGCATTGCCGGCCAGCTGGCCATCATGAAGAACGGTCGATTGATCGCGTTTGAAACCCCGGACGCGATCCTGCAAGCCGCGCATGGCCAGGTCTGGCAAGCCAATATCGACGCGGCCGAGTTCGAGTCCTTGCGCGCGCAAGTTCATGTCCTGCATGCGCAGCGCCAGGGCGAGCGCATCAATGTCCGCATCGCCCACCCCCATTCGCCCTGCCGTGACGCCAGCCACGCCGAACCGAGCCTGGAAGAGGCCTTGATGGCGCGCCGCTATGCGGCCTTGGAATTGGCCGCATGAACGGGCAGTTACTCCTCGTCTTGGTGCTGACCGAGTGGCGCTTGCGCACCCGCCGGCTTGGCAGCCTGCTCGCTTTTGCCGCGATGCTGGGACTGGCCTGGCTGATCATCGCGGCACCTGTTGACAACACCACGCTGCTGGTCGTGAAAGACACCCGAGTCCTCAATACCAGTGCCGCGCTGGCATTGGCCAGCGCCACCTTGCTGAGCCCCTTGTTGACGCTATTCGGCTTTTTCTTGCTGCGCGGCCGTGCCGCTGAGGACATGCGCAGTGGTTTGGGTGCGGTGATCGCCTGTGCGCCGGCATCCTCCGCGGTTTTCTTGTTGGGCCGCACGCTTGCCGGCCTGCTCTACTTGGGCGTTCTGGTGCTGGCCTACCTGGCCTCGACCTTGGTGTTTCATCTCAGCCATGGCGTGGGCCCGCTCGAGCTCGGCGTTTATTTGCGGGCCTATGCCTTCGTGCTGCTGCCCAGCCTGTGCTTCACCGCTACTTGCGCCACTTTTTTTGACAGCGTCAGCGTCTTAATGGGCAAGGCCGGTGATGTGCTGTACTTCTTCATCTGGGTAGCCCTGCTGGCCTTGATGGCCAGCATTGGCTCGGCTGATTTGGCGCCCGCTCCGGCCTGGCTGCTGCTGGACTTCACCGGCATCGTGACCGCCGTGTCACAGCTGAGCGCGCAGCTGGGCAGTACCTCGGTCCAACTGGGGCTGAGCAGCTTCAACCCCGAGCTCGCCCCGATCAGCATCAAGGAGTTGAGCTGGTCCACCAGCCAGTTATTCACGCGCGGCCTTGCCCTCATGTTGGCGCTGCTGCCGCTGATGCTGGCTCGACTGTGTTTTCATCGCTATTCGCCCGACCGGGTCAAGCTGAGCGCGGCCGCCGCGAGGCGCTCACCGCTGGCCGTCCTCAACGCATGGTTGAAACCCTTGAGCCGCTTGGTGCAGCCGCTGTTCTGGCTAGCCGCAAAGCTGCCAGGCTTGGCCGGTCAAGTCTTGGCCGATACCGCCTTGAGCTTGGCCAGCACGCCCGCCGCGATCGCCTTGCTGCTGCTGTCCATCGCCGCGAGTGCCATCGTGCCTGCGGCGTCGCTGGCGGGGCCGCTGATCGCCATCGCCACTTGCTGGGGCGTCTTGATCAGCGAGCTGAGCAGCCGCGACTTTCAGGCCGACACCGAGTTGCTGGCCTGCAGCGGACGCGGTGGTGCCGGTCGCCGCTACCTGAGTCAACTGTCGGCCAGCTGCCTGCTGGGCCTGATGTTCATGGGCTTGATCGCGCTGCGCTGGGCACTTACGGGCAACTTGCTCGGCAGCCTGGCCTTGCTCAGCGGCATCCTCGGTTTAAGCGCGCTGGCCGCGTTGATGGGCGTGCTCGCCAAGACGGCTCGCTGCTTTTTGGCCTTCTTTTTAGGCTGGCTCTACATCGCCTTGAACGCCCGTGATCTGTCAGCAATCGACGCGCTCGGGTTCAACGGCGCGGCCAATACCGCTTCGGTAGGTTTCTACTTGAGCCTGGCGGCATTGGCTGGCCTGGCCGGCTATGTCTGGCAGGTGCGACGCTTGCGTTGATTTGAGCGCAGCTCAAAAAGCCAGTAATTGCCGCCCAAAAGGCGGCAGTTTGCCTCTTCGCTTGATCTGTTTTGGGAGAAACTGCGACAGCACTTTCGTAGAAGCAACAAGGATCAGGGCCGCGCATGGAATGGTTTGCACTCAATCATCAAGTCCTGGCGATGGAGACCGAGCTGAACGACTTGAGCGTCATGAATGGCTTGAACAGCCTCCAAGGCCTGGAGTTACGCATTGCGCTGGCTTGGCAGTTGCGCCAACGCGATTGCCACCGCGCCTTGATCCTCGCCGCTGAGGCCGAAGCATTGCTGAGCGATATGCCGCAGCTTGCAGAAATCGACCGCGACGCTCATCGTGCACGATTGCAATTGCTCAGCGCCGAGATCAGTTGGCTGTATGGGCAACTCGACGCCACCGAACAGCTGGCTCAGAGCGCGCTGACGCTGTTTGACAAAGCAGGCGACCGTATAGGCTGCGGCGATGCGCGTTGGGCCTTGGCGACCGTGTACCTGGAGCGCGGGGATGTGCTGCTCGGCAATGCCTTTATGAACGCGGCCATCGAAGATTTTCGCAGCGGCGGCGATGCTGATCGCCAGGCCGCCGCACAGGCGCGCGGCCTGGCCCATACTGCCTTTCGCGATGCGCCCGCCACCGAACTGCAGCTGCACGATTTGTTCGATGAGCAGCGCTGCGCGACGCTCGGGCCTGCCGCCACGGCTTGTCTGGCCAGCACCCAGGCCATCGTCGCCGGGCTGACCGGCAAACCCGGTGCCGGCAGCCAGTATTTTGTGCGAGCCTTCAATGCCGCGACCGAAACCGGGCAAGTTCGCCTGTCCATCTATGCGGCCGGCAATGCTGCCGACGCCCTAGCCTCGCTGGGCGATATGGATGCAGCGCTGGAATGGGGCGAGCGCGGCTTGAGCGGCGCGCGCCAAGCCGCATGGCCCGCGCCGCTGGGCATGGCCTTGGTGCAGACCGGCAATATCCAACGACTGCTGGGCCGCTATGCGGACGCCCATGCCACGCTCCATGAAGCCATGTTGGCCTTGCAAGATATACCGGCCTCCCAAGGCCATATGCTGGCGCAGCTGTACCTGGGCGAGCTCGCCCTCGAAACCGGCAACCCCGACGCGGCCTTGCTCCACTTTAGCAAGGCCGAGGAGAAGGCTGAGCTGGCCGGCAGTGCCGCCTATCTTTACCGCGCCTGGTCGGGTCAGGCCATGGCCTTGTGCCGCATCGGGCAGGTCGACAAGGCCTTGCGCAAGGGGCAAGACGCGCTGGAGCTGGCCCGCAGCCAAGGCGGTACCGACGATCAGGTGAAGATCTTGCGGGTCTTCGCCGAGCTCTACCAAACCTATCCCCTGCCCGCGCCCGAGGGCATGAGCGAGGCCAACCCGGTCCTGCATTACCTGAAATTGGCCCTGGCACTCGCCGCCGGCATTGAGGCCTATGCGGTGCCTATCGACTTGCTCAGCGACCTGGCCAATGCCTACGCGGCCAGCGGTGACGAACAGCAGGCCCAGGCCTACGGCCAGGCCGCCGCCCAAGCCCGCGCGAATGAACGCCTCGCGCAGGCGCATCATCGCGCCGAGTCCTTGCTGGTGCGTCAAGACAGCGAGCGCGCACGCGCCGAGGCCCAGAGTCAACGCCAGTTGGCCGAGGCGCAGGCGCAGCGCGCCGAGGCGCTGGAAGAAGCCAGCGCGACGCTGGAGGTGCTGAGCCAGATCGGCATGGAGCTGACCGGCAACCTCAAGAGCGAAGCCATTTTCGCCACCTTTCAACGCCACCTTGCACAGTTGATGGATGTCAGCGCCTTCTTTGTTTTTTTGCTGGACGCCGAGGGTGAAGTCCTCAACGCCGCCTTCAGCAGCGCGGGCACTGCTGAAGTCCCCTCGCAGCAGATTCCGCTCAAGCACCCCCGTTCGCACACGGCACGCTGCGCGCGCTCGCGCCAACAGCTGATCGAGAACGAAAGACCTGCGCAAGAACACCCGGCTCATTTGAATGGACCCCTGGCCACCATCAGCATGTTGTTCACGCCGCTGGCCATCGGAGAGCGCTTGTTAGGCGTGATGTCGGTTCAATCCCTACTCAGCAATGCCTACGGAGAGCGCGAGGCGGCGATTTGCCGAACGCTGTGCGCCTACGGTGCCATTGCGCTCGACAACGCGGCCGCTTACGCGCTGGCCGAGCGAGCCCAGCGTCAAACCAAGCAGGCCATGGTGGCCTTGGAAGAAGCCCGTAACAAGCTGGCCGACCGGGCCGAATGGCTGGCCGGCGAAGTCGCCAAGGCCACGCAAGATGTGTTGGCGCGCGAACGCGAAACCGTGGTGCGACTGTCCAAAGCGGCCGAGTATCGCGACCCCGAAACTGGCGCGCATATTCTGCGCATGGCGCATTACTCCGAGCTGATTGCCCAGGGCTTGGGCTTGTCCGATGCCGACCGGCAGTTGCTGCTCGAAGCCGCGCCCATGCATGACATCGGCAAGGTCGGCATCACCGACTCCATCCTGCTCAAGCCGGGCCGGCTGACGCCCGAAGAGTTCGAAGTGATGAAGCAGCATGCCCAGATCGGACACGAAATTCTGAAAGACAGCTCATCGCTGGTCTTACAGACCGGGGCGGCGATCGCGCTCGGTCATCACGAGAAGTTCGATGGCAGCGGCTATCCGCAGGGCCTGGCTGGCGAGGCGATTCCCATCTTCAGCCGCATCGTCGCGGTGGCCGATGTGTTTGATGCCCTGACCTCGGAGCGGCCGTATAAGAAAGCTTGGTCGCTGGAGCAAGCCGCCGACCATCTAAAGGCTCACCGTGGCAGCCACTTCGACCCGGTTTGTGTCGACAGCTTCTTCGAGCGCTGGGAGCAGGTGCTGGAGATTCGTCAGCGCTTCAAGGACGATGAATAGCCGCGCATCATTTGCGCTTTTTTTGAGGGTCGCCCTGGCCCAGGGCGACGATGTTTTTCTCGCGCCGGGCGGCCTTGCGTTCCTCAAGGCGCTGCATGGCCTTGCGCTGCGTCAAGCCACTTGAATCGGCCCAAGCCCACCAAACAACCGCCACCGCGAAAGGCGCCAAGACCAGCAACCAGCTCCAGGCCGCGACCGGCCCAATACCGAGCAACTTCAGCAGCAGCGTCAGCACGCCGATAGCAACAAACCACATTGAGAGATCTCCGCTTGATGGTGCGAGGGCGCTGGACTGCGCTCTAGAATGAGCCCGACTGGCCCTGTTCACCCTTCATTAAACTGTAGTTCACATTCAGGCTTGGACAGGCCGAAAGTGATTTTGTTTGTAACCGAGAGGACCGCATGAAATTCTCCACGACTTTTCTCCCCGCTTTGAGCGCACTGGCCGCCATCACAATGGCGCAGCCCGCCTTTGCCAGCGCCGATTTGGCGCAAAAGAAAAACTGCATGGCCTGTCATGCCGTCGACAAGAAGATCGTCGGCCCGGCCTACAAGGACGTGGCGGCCAAATACGCCAAAGACAAGGACGCCGTGGCCAAGCTGGCCGACAAGATCGTCAAGGGTGGCTCCGGCGTCTGGGGTCCGGTGCCGATGCCGGCCAATGCGCAGGTGTCGCCTGCCGAAGCCAAGGTGCTGGCCGCCTGGGTGCTGACGGCCAAATGAACGCTGTGCTTTAACAAGCCCAGACCCCGGCCGCGTGCCGGGTTTTTTTTCGTCTGCTCCAAGATGCCGGCTTAGATGGACTGCGGGCATGATGATTACATGCCCAAACTCCTTTTGCCCGCCACACCCTGGTCAGCCTATGCCGCCCTCGCCCTCAGCACCAGCTTGGTGGGCAGCTATGTGGGCCTGTCCAAACTGCTTTTGCTGGTCTTTCCGGTGTTCTTGCTGGCCTGGCTGCGCTTTGCAATTGCGGCCCTGCTGATGGCCAGTTGGCTCCGACGCAGCCCTAACGAGCCCGCCTTGGACAGCCGAACGCGTTGGCTGCTGTTTCTTGAATCCTTAATCGGCAATTTTCTCTTTTCGATCTGCCTCTTGTTCGGCCTGCGTCACAGCTCGGCCCTCGTGGCCGGCGTCATCTTGGCAGGCATCCCGGCGGCGGTCGCCTTGCTGAGCCGGGTCTTTCTCAAAGAGAGAATCAGCACCCCCGTGATGCTGGGCGTTTTGCTCGGCGTGGCCGGCATCGCGCTGGTGGCCCTGGACAAAAATACCGACGCATCGGCACCTGCGGCCTCCCTGCTCGGGCCCGCTCTGCTGCTCGCCGCCGTGTTCTGCGAGGCCAGCTATGTGGTGATCGGCAAGCGCCTGACCGCGCAGGTGTCGGCGCGGCGCATCAGCGCCTTGATCAATGTGTGGGGCTTGTTGTTGGGCACGCCCTTGGGCCTTTGGCAGGCCTTCAGCTTTGACTTCGCCGGGCCTAGCCTCGCCAACTGGGCCTTGCTGGTCTTTTACGCGGCGGCGGCCAGCATGATCAGCGTCTGGCTGTGGATGACGGGGCTGCGCCAAGTGCCGGCGGCCAAGGCGGGCGTCTTCATGGTGTTTTTGCCTCTCGCCACCGGTTTGGTCGGCCTGGCGCTGGGCGAGCGGCTCAGCCTGCTGCAGGCCGCTTCCTATGGCCTGGCCTTGGGCGGCGTGCTGCTGGCCACATGGCCAGCGCGGCAGGCCGCTGGCTGAGCTACAGTCAGCTTTATGCGAATCGATTTTGTCTCCGACGTCTCCTGCCCCTGGTGCGCCATTGGCCTGAAGTCTCTAGAAAAAGCGCTGGACAAGCTGCCCGAACTGCAGGTCGAGCTGCACTTTCAGCCCTTCGAGCTGAACCCGCAAATGGCAGCCGAAGGCGAGGAAATCAACGCCCACTTGGCGCGCAAATATGGCGCGGCGCCGGCACAACTGGAGCAGACCCGCGAGGCCATTCGGGCGCGCGGCGCCGAGCTGGGTTTCAGTTTCACCAAGGGCGCGCGCGATCGCATTTACAACACCTTTGATGCGCACCGCCTGCTGCACTGGGCCGGGCTGCAAGATCCGCAGTTGCAACACGCGCTCAAGCTGGCCTTGTTGAAAGCGTATTTCACCGACGGCAAGAACCCGGGCTCGCACGCGGTGCTGCTGGAAGCCGCCGTTGGCGTGGGTCTGGACGGCACAGCGGCGAGCGCGCTCTTGGCCTCAGACAGCTTGGCCGAGGAAGTGCGCGAGGCCGAGGCCTTCTGGCAGGCTCAAGGCATCAGCTCGGTGCCCGCCATCATCATCAATCAGCGCCATTTGATTTCGGGTGGCCAGCCACCCGAGGTCTTTGAGCAAGCGCTGCGGCAGATTGCCGCCACTGAGCAATCGGGCTCGGTGTGAGCTTGTTTGCTAACCATCAACTCCTGAGATAGCAACGATGCCCGGCTGGTCCCAACATGGCAGCTATAGCTTGCGCTGGCAAGGTGATGTGCTGATGGCTGTTTACAGCGGCGCATGGAATGAGCTGGCGGCGCAGAACCTGCACCGCGAGGCACGCGCCCTGTGGATCGCGAGAAGCGGCGCCCCCTGGGGGCTGCTCAGCGACGCGCTGGATTGGGAGGGCGGCACGCCAGAGGCGCTGGAAGCCTGGTGGCGTTTCTTCGAGGACGGCGTCCAACATGGCATGGTGGCCGTCTCTGATGTTCTACCTTCGCGCTTTCATGCTGTGATGGTGCGCAATTTGGCCGAGCGGGCGCTGCGCTTGGCGCCCTATCGCAGTTCGGCCAGCGTCGAAGAAGGTCTGGCCTGGCTCGCCGAGCAAGGCCTGAGCATCTCCGATGCCGAGTAGGCCTTTGCCCGCGAGTTAACGCTTGATCGAAGCGGCCTCAAGCGCCAACTTGGTGATGCGCGCCCAATCACCGGCGTCCACCGCGTCTTGCGGGGTCAGCCAAGAACCACCACAAACCTTGACGTTAGGCAGGCTCAAGAACTGCGGAGCCGTTTCCAGCGTGATGCCGCCGGTGGGGCAAAACGCCACGTCCGGGAAGGGGCCGCCCAAGGCCTTGAGCAAATTGATGCCGCCCACCGCCACGGCCGGGAACAGCTTGAGGAAGTTGTAGCCGGCGGCGTTGGCCTGCATCACTTCGCTGGCGGTCGACACGCCCGGCAGCAAGGGCAGGCCTTGCTCGGTGCAGGCCGCGCCGATCGCATCGGTGAAACCGGGGCTGACGCCGAACTGGCAACCTGCATTGCGCGCGGCGCGCACATCTTCTACCGTGCGCAAGGTGCCTGCGCCCACGATAGCCTCGGGCACGGCGCGCGCCATTGCTTCCATCGCCTGCAAGGCGCAGGCCGTGCGCAGCGTCACCTCCAGCACACGCACGCCGCCGGCCACCAGGGCCTGGGCCAAAGGCACGGCGTCTTCCAGACGCTGGATCACGATGACGGGAATGACCGGGCCGAAACTTGCCAGGCTGAGGGTGTTGGTGATGCTCATGGCTGCTCTCCTAATTTGTTATTGAAGGTCAATTGACTCAAAGCCAGCTGACGGCGCCTTCTTCGGCGCTCTTGACATTGCGGCGCATGCCGGCAAACAGCTCGCGGCCCAGGCCGTGGCCGTTCTCGACCACTTGCTCGGGCGTGATGGTCGCGAGTTCACGCGCCGCCCACTCATCCGCCGGCACCAAGGCCAGCAACTCGCCGCTGACCGCATCCATGCGCACCACATCACCGTCACGCAGCCGCGCCAGCGGCCCACCGGCCAAGGCCTCGGGCGAGACATGAATAGCGGCCGGCACCTTGCCCGAGGCACCGCTCATGCGGCCGTCGGTCACCAAGGCGACCTTGAAGCCCTTGCCCTGCAGAACGGCCAGCGGCGGCGTGAGCTTGTGCAGCTCAGGCATGCCGTTAGCTTGCGGACCCTGGAAGCGCACGACGACGATCACATCGCGCTCCAACTCGCCCGCCTTGAAGGCCGCCAACATCGAGTCCTGGCAGCTGAAGATGCGCGCCGGCGCTTCGACGATATGGCGGTCATCGGGCACGGCCGAGGTCTTGATCACCGCGCGGCCGAGGTTGCCGTCCAAGAGCTTCAGGCCACCGGTGGCGCTGAAGGGTGCAGCGGCCTTGCGCACCACGGTTTCATCGCCACTTTGCGGGGCCAGGTCTTGCCAGACCACCGCCCCGCCCTCACCCAGCGTCGGCAAGCGGCCAAACGGGCGCAGCGAATCGCCGGCCACGCTCATCACGTCGGCATGCATCAGGCCAGCGTCCATCAACTCGCGGATCACAAAGGCAGGTCCGCCGGCGTCCTGGAACTGATTCACATCGGCTGCACCGTTCGGGTAGACACGCGACAGCAGCGGCGTCATGCCGGACAGCTCCGAGAAGTCGCTCCAGTCAATGATGATCCCGGCCGCACGCGCCACCGCCACCCAGTGGATCAAGTGATTGGTCGAGCCGCCGGTGGCCAAGAGCGCCACCATCGCATTGACGATCACGCGCTCGTCCACCAAGCGGCCGATCGGCGTGTAGCGCATCTTGTGGGTGATGGCCAGGGCATTGCGCACCGCCTCGCGGGTCAGCGCTTCGCGCAGCGGGTCATGCGGGTGCACAAAGGCGGCGCCCGGCACATGCAAACCCATCGCCTCCAGCAGCATCTGATTGCTATTGGCGGTGCCGTAGAAAGTGCAGGTGCCGGCGCCGTGATAAGCGGCGGACTCGGCTTTGAGCAGTTCCTCGCGGCCGACCAGGCCCTGTGCAAACTTCTCGCGCACCTTGGCTTTTTCATTGTTCGGCAGACCGCTGCTCATGGGCCCCGCCGGCACAAAAATGCAAGGCAGATGACCGAAGTGCAAGGCACCGATCAAGAGACCCGGCACGATCTTGTCGCAGATGCCCAAGAGCAACGCCGCATCGAACACGTCGTGGCTGAGACCAATGGCCGTGCTCATGGCGATGTTGTCGCGCGAGAACAGGCTCAGCTCCATGCCGGGCAAGCCCTGCGTGACGCCGTCGCACATGGCAGGCACGCCGCCGGCCACTTGCACGGTGGCGCCTTGCTTGTGGGCCTCATCGCGGATCAGCGCCGGGTAGACCTCATAAGGCTGGTGAGCCGACAACATATCGTTGTAGGCGGTCACGATGGCCAGATGCGGCGCTTTCTCGGCCACGATGCGCAGCTTGTCATTGGCCGGCATTGCCGCCACCGCATGCGCCACATTGGCGCAACCCATGCGTTCGATCCCGCGCTTGCGGCCAGCCATGCGGTCAATGCCCGCCAGATAGGCACTGCGGGTAGCGGCGCTGCGCTGACGAATCCGTTCGGTGACGGCGAGGAGTGTCTTGTTCATTTACACGACCGATGTAACTCGGAGAGGTGAAAGTTGGTAACCATATTACAAGATTCGACCGACCCACGGGTTACAAGCGAGGTACGAAAAGGTCTTTCGAGCAAGTATTTGTGCTGACTCCACGCGCTTTTAGCGTTCATTCAAACAAGGATGAGCCAGAGACCAAGCAAGCCTGGTTCACATCCACACTGCTACTATTCTCGGCGTCAATTTTCACCGCCTTGTTCTGATGCGATCCAATTTGATGTCACAGCTTGGGCCATGGTCGCGTCGCGGTTTTTTGCTGGTCGCAGCGCTGCTTCTCGCGGCCTGTGCATCGGCGCCGCCGCCCCTGCTGCCCAAGCCCGCGCCGGCCTATGCCGCTGCGCCTAGTGCCTCAGGGCCATTGGCCGAACTGGAAACTCTATGGACGGAAAAGCATGGCGACAAGACATCCGGTTTTCGTCTGCTGGAGAAAAACTCCGAAGGCCTGAAGTGGCGTCTCGCGCTGATTGACCAAGCCAGCCACAGTCTAGATCTGCAGTACTACGTCTGGTTTGGTGACGCGAGTGGCCAGCTCTTGATGGCCCGGGTCATCGCGGCGGCAGAGCGCGGCGTCAAGGTGCGCATGTTGTTTGACGACCTCAGCACCATGTTGCGCCGCATGAGCTCGCCCGAGTTGCGCGACGATTTGTTGGCACACATCGACTCACACCCCAATATTCAGATCCGCACCTTCAATGCCTGGCAGCAGCGCGACTGGCTCGGCCGGATGGCCGAGGGCGCGACAGATTTCGGCCGCCTCAACCGGCGCATGCACAACAAGCAAATGATTGTCGACAACCGGGTCGCCATCATCGGCGGGCGCAATATCGGGGACGAGTATTTCGGCCTGCTGGCCGAGTTCAGTTTCCATGACCTGGATGTGCTGGGCGTCGGCCCCGTGGCTCGCCAGGCCAGCGCGGTATTCGATCGCTACTGGAACAGCGAATGGGTGCGGGCGATTCCACCCGGCAGCAACAAGACCAAGGGACGCGTGACGCCTGCCTCCTTGGAAATGCCCGAAGTCGCCGCTGCCCATCCGGCCGTGCAAGAGCTGTTGGCCGGACGGCACAATTGGGCCAGTGAATTTGCCAATCTGAGCCCCTCCTTGACGCAAGGCCGCAGCGAAGTTCACACCGATTCGCCGTCGCGGGCCGCAGGCACACACAACCACATGCCTGAGGCCTTTCGCACGCTGATGCGCTCGGCGCAGAAAGAGGTGCTGATCACCAATGCCTACATCATCCCGGATGCAAATTTCATGAGCGACCTGGCCGAGTTGAACGGGCGCGGCGTGAAGGTGCGCATTCTGACCAACTCGCTGGCCTCGCACGATGTGCCGGCCGTCAACGCGCATTACGAAGACTGGCGCAAGCCCATCTTGCTGACCGGCACGGCGCTGTATGAGCTGCGCCCCGACGCTGCCATCAAGGCAGACTTTGTGGACACCCCGCCGGTGCGCAGCGAGTTTGCCGGCCTGCACACCAAGGCCATGGTGATAGACCAAACGCGCAGCTTCATCGGCTCCATGAATCTGGACCCGCGCTCCGAGGTGATCAATTCTGAAATGGGCGTCATCATCGAAAGCCCTTCGCTCGGTGCCGCGCTGGCCGCCCGCATGGCCCGCGATATGACAGCGGCAAATAGCTGGTCCTTGCAGCTCAGCCCCGAGAACAAGGTGCAATGGAAGAGCGACGGCCCGCCGCTGGACCAAGCCCCGGCACGCAGCACCTGGCAGCGCATCCAGAGCTGGTTCTTCAAACTGATGCCGGCCAGCTACTACTGAGAACTCATGCAGCGCGCCCTCTACGCCTACTCGCGTCTTGCCTTGCTGGTCTGCCTTTCCAGCTTGACCGCCTGCGCCAGCTTTGCGCCACAGCCGGCACCGGATGTCGAGCCTGCTAGCAACTATGTCGAGCTGACCACCCCCATCGTGGCGCTCGGTGACACCCAAGAGCATGAACCGACCGGCTGGCCGCTGTATGACAACGACAGCGCGGTGGATGCCTATGTGGAGGTCGCGCAGCGCCCGCCCGAGCAGCCGCTGTTCGGGCGGCGCATCATGGAATGGGCGCTACAGGCCCACCCGGACGAGAACTTCCTGCACCTTGGCGATGTGCTGGACATGTCTTGCCGCTCCGAGGCGCAGCGCATGAGCAAGGTCTTCAATGCGGCGGGCCGGGCCGGTGCGATCTTGCCGGGCAATCACGACGGGCTGATGTTCGGCATCTACGGCTACAGCATTCTTGATGATGTCTTGAACCGCGACGCGCAGAAATGGAATCAAGCCTGCCGCCGCGGCGCCTCGCTGGAGGACAAGGCCCACAAGACCGAAAACGAGGCCTTCAGCAAGCGCGACTTCATCCAGATGTATTTGAGCGGTCAGGCCGCTGTACCCAGCCAGCCCGGCATCAAGCTGCCGCCCGCAAAAGGCAGCCACCGAGTCAGCTGGCGCAACCCCAACACCGCTGCCTTTTTGAGCGGCATCGAAGCCCATGTCTTGGACGGTTATGCCTACGCCGACTCCTTCTTGGCGCAGCGACTGCAACTGCCCGCCGCGCCCGGCGCCAAGCGCCGCGTGATCGTGATTGGCCTGGACACCAACCAGGCCGGCGCCTTGGTCAGCAGTTGGGACACCTTGATGGGCCGCAGCCCCGGCAGCATCGGTCATGTCAATCTGGATCAGGTGCGCGCCATCAGCCATTGGGTCAGCGAGGCCAAGCGAGATGGCGATTTGGTTGTCTTCGCTGGCCATCACAACTGGCGCGGTTTGGGCCTGCCGTCCAGGCTCTTGCTGCGCAGCCTGATGGCCGAGCTCGAACACCCTTTGGTCTATTTGTCGGCCCACACGCACCGGGGTTTTTGGGCCGCGCACCGCGAGCTCGACCCCAGGCCGGTGCTGGAGCTCAACGTCAGCTCGCTGTCCGACTGGCCGATTGCCTACAGACGTGTGAGTTTTGCCTATGACGAAGTGGCCAACCGCATCAAGGTGCGCGGCGAATTGATGCCGCACGGCGAACACCCGGTCGCGAGTGATGCCGATCTGCTGGCCGCCTGGGAGGCGCAGACCTGCGGCACGCTGGGTGTGCCGGTGGAAGACATTCGCGAGGTGGATCATGCGCTGGTGCTCAAGCAGCGCGAATCACGCGGCAGCGTGGTCAAGTGGCTGCTCAGCCGCTTTGGGCCCGAGTGCAAGGACTGCGACAGCGATTTGTATGAACATGCCCATATCTATCAAGACGCGATGCTGGACGCGATTGTGCAGGTCAAGGCCTTCCTCAACGCCGACACGCGAGCCCTGATTCGTTCGGAGTTCCCGACCTGGTGCACCGGCAGCAATTTCGTCGAGTGCATCGCCGCCTTGAAGGCCGAACAGCCCAAAGACCACACCGCTCAGATCGATTTGTTTCGGCGCAAGGCCAAGCTGGTGGATCTGCTGGGCGGCCATCTGGATGACCTGACCGAGCCACGCGCCAAGGCCTATATGACTTGCCGCGCCGTGCAAGCGGCCAAACTCGACTTTGATGCCACCGAAGAAACGCGTAACGAGAACCGCAGCGAAGCCAAGCGCCGCACGGAGCGTTTCTTTTTGACCGAAGCCAGCGTCGGTATGCGCTGAAAGCGAAAAAACAAGCCAATGAACTTTCGCGCACCCGCCCTGCCCGGACTCGTAGTTGCCGTCAGCCTGCTGTGCAGCGGCTGCGCCAGCTGGGTGGCGCCACCCGATGTGCTGAGCCCTCATCCCATCGTCAACCTGCCCATCTCTGCGGCCGGCGTCAAGGATGAGCGTCAGGCCTTTGCCACGCTGTTTGAGCAGGAATTGCAGGCCCATCCAGGCCCCAAGCCGCAAGCCATAGCCGCTTGGCTGCACGGCATTGAAGAACAATACGACAAGAAGCCTGCCGACCTTGACGCAATCAAGCGGCGCTTTGCCGAGCAAGCGCCGGGCACTGCGGTGCTGCTGGTGCCGGGTCTGTTTGCCGATTGTTTCGAGGACCAATCGGTGCCTTTCGGCGACGGCTTGGTCAGAGAGCCCGCTTTGAACCGCAGCGAGGCCTACCGTCAGTATGCGGATTTAGGTCTGGCCGGCATTCGCTCCATCGCCGTGGCCGGGCGCGAGTCCAGCGAGGCCAATGCGCTAAGGGTCGCTGAGGCGATCAAGCAAGAGGCCGCACGGCCCGAGGTGAAGCGCATCGTGCTGCTGGCCTATTCCAAGGGTGTGCCAGACAGCTTGCGCGCCCTGACCCTGCTACAGAGTCAGCCACAAGGCCTGCCTGCAGCCCTGAGCGACCTGATTTCGGTCGCCGGCGTGGTGATGGGCACTCGCTTGGCCGATCATTTTGAGGGCATGTTCGAGAGCCTATCGACCCGTATCGATCCCTTTGGCTGCTCGGCCTCCGACGGCCGGGAAGTCAGCAGCGTGACCCAGCGCGAAAGCGTGGCCTGGCTGGTGGCTCATCCGCCGCCGGCCGAGCTGCGCTACCACTCGGTTGTCGGATTTGCTCAGAGTACCGAAATCGGCATCTCACTGCGCCCCTTCAATGCGGCGCTGAACAATATCGATCCCCGCAACGATGGCCAGTTACTGAGTCGGGACGCGATTCTGCCCGGCAGCAGCCTCTTGGCCGAGGCCCGCGCCGACCATTGGGACATTGCCCTGCCGCGCGAGCGCCACCCCAGCAGCCTGATGCGCGCCAGCACCAGCGAGCGCGGCTACCCGAGAGAAACCTTGTTCCGCAGCCTGGTCAAGTGGGTATTGGCTGCGGAGCCCGGCCCTCACTCTCCCAGATAAGCGGCCCTGACCTTCGGGTCATCCAGCAGCGTCTTGCCCTCGCCTGTCATCGTGACCAGACCCGACTCCATCACATAGCCCCGGTTTGCGATCTGCAGCGCGCGGCTGGCGTTTTGCTCGACCAGCAAAATCGTCACACCCTGCTTGTGGATGTCGTTCACGACTTCGAAGATCTTGTCCACCATGATGGGGCTCAAGCCCATCGAGGGCTCGTCCAGCAGCAAGACCTTGGGCTGCGTCATCAAGGCGCGCCCCATCGCCAGCATCTGCTGCTCGCCGCCCGACATCGTGCCGGCCAGCTGCAGCCGCCGCTCTTTGAGGCGCGGGAAGATCGCGAACACCTTGTCGATGTCGTCCTCAATGCCTTTTTTGTCACTGCGGATATAGGCGCCCATCTGCAGGTTCTCGGTGATGGTCATGCGCGTGAAGGTGCCGCGCCCTTCCGGCACCATCACCAGGCCTTGCTTGACCAGATCCCAAGCACCCTGGCCCTTGATCGATTTACCCATGTACTCGATGTCGCCCGCTGCGNGCCGCGCCCTTCCGGCACCATCACCAGGCCTTGCTTGACCAGATCCCAAGCACCCTGGCCCTTGATCGATTTACCCATGTACTCGATGTCGCCCGCTGCGACCGGCTGCAGCCCGGTGACGGCCTTGAGCGTGGTGCTCTTGCCCGCGCCGTTGGCCCCGATCAGGCTGACCAGCTCACCCTGCGCCACTTCGAAGTCCACGCCCTTGACGGCCTGAATGCCGCCGTAAGCCACCTTGAGCCCGCTGACTTTGAGCAATATGTTTGCTGACATTTTTATATTCTCTCGCTCAGTGGTTCTTGTGACCGGCGCCCAGATAGGCTTCGATCACCTTCTCGTTGCGCTGCACGTCATACGGCGTGCCTTCGGCAATCTGCTTGCCGTAGTCCAGCACCGACACCCGGTCGCACAAGCCCATCACCAGCTTCACATCATGTTCGATCAACAGAATGGTACAGCCGTCCTTGCGGATACGGTCAATCAACTCTCTGAGCACCACCTTCTCGGTCGCGTTCATGCCGGCGGCCGGCTCGTCCAAGGCAATCAGCTTGGGGTCGGTGGCCAAGGCGCGCGCGATCTCCAAACGCCGCTGATCGCCGTAGCTCAGCGTGCGTGCCTTGAACTCCGCGTACTTGCCGATGCCGACATAGTCCAAGAGTTCTTGCGCGCGTTTGGCGATTGCGGCTTCTTCGCTCTTGAAGCCGGGCGTGCGGAAGATCGCACCCAGCAGCCCAGAGCCGGTGCGGATGTGGCGGCCCACCATCACGTTTTCCAGCGCGGTCATCTCGGAGAACAGCCGGATGTTCTGGAAGGTGCGCGCGATGCCGGTCTTGGCGACTTCGTGCACGGCGGTCGGCGCATA
>NZ_JAJIRQ010000009.1 GCF_025717605.1 Paucibacter sp. TC2R-5
AGGTGGGCGAGTTTGCGGAGCGGGTTATGCAGCGGTCTCTTTTCCGCTAAATCAAATATTGCCTTATTTACGATATTGTCATGGACAAAACAGTAATTAAGGAAATGCAGACGAAAAAAAGCCCCGTAAATCAATGGCTTACGGGGCATTCCTCCTTCAACTGCTACTACCTGCTACACCATTGCTGGTGCCCGAGGCCGGACTCGAACCGGCACACCTTGCGGCGGGGGATTTTGAGTCCCCTGCGTCTACCGATTCCGCCACCCGGGCTGGGTGTTGGCAGGTTTGTCGCTGCTGAAGCCCACGATTATGCCACGAGAATTTCAAAGCTGTAAACACTTATTTGAGTTTGACTGCCACAATGCCGTTCATGAGCAAGAAAATCAGCAAAAAACAGTACCCCAGTCTTGAGGATGTGATCGGCAATACGCCCTTGATCCGATTGCAGCGCCTATTGGAGCCAGAGTTGGCCGCGCGCGGCAATGTGATCCTGGCCAAGCTGGAAGGCAACAACCCCGCAGGCTCGGTGAAGGACCGGCCTGCCATCAGCATGATTCGTCGGGCCGAAGAGCGCGGCGAGATCAAGCCGGGCGATACCTTGATCGAGGCAACCTCGGGCAACACCGGCATTGCCTTGGCGATGGCGGCGGCAGTGCGCGGCTATCGCATGGTGTTGATCATGCCCGAGGATTTATCGATCGAGCGGGCTCAAACCATGAAGGCATTTGGTGCCGAATTGATCCTGACGCCCAGGTCCGGCGGTATGGAATACGCCCGAGATCTGGCCGAGCAGATGCAAAAAGATAGCAAGGGGCGGGTGCTGGATCAATTCGCTAACGCTGACAATCCGCGCGTCCACTATGAGACAACCGGCCCGGAGCTATGGCGTGACACTAGCGGGCAGATCACCCACTTCGTCAGCGCCATGGGTACGACGGGCACCATCACCGGGGTTTCTCATTATCTGAAGGAGAAAAACCCAGTGGTACGCATCATCGGTGCGCAGCCGGCCGAGGGTTCGCGCATTCCGGGCATTCGCAAATGGCCGCAGGCCTACCTGCCGAAAATCTATGACGAGCAGGCCGTTGATGAACTGGTTTTGGTGAATCAGGTCGACGCCGAGGAAATGGCGCGCCGCATGGCCAGGGAGGAGGGCATCTTTGCTGGCATCTCGGCGGCTGGTGCTTGCTGGGTGGCTTTGCAGTTGGCTCGCACGGTGGAGAACGCGACGATTGCATTCATCGTTTGCGACCGAGGTGACCGCTATCTGTCAACAGGCGTCTTCCCTGCCTGAATTGCTGCGGGTGCAATGCGGGCGGGCATTTAAGATAGGCTAGACAGGCGGATAAGCCATCAGCTCATTTAGCCAGATCAAGGATCAGTAGAAAATGGACGTGCAAAAAGAACTCGATACGCGGGGCCTGAACTGCCCTTTGCCTATTCTGAAGGCCAAAAAAGCCTTGGCTGAAATGGAGAGCGGGCAGCTTTTGAAGGTCATCGCGACCGATCCAGGTTCGACGCGTGACTTTCAAGCATTTGCCCGTCAAACCGGCAATGAGTTGGTGGAGCAAAGCACGCAAGCGGATGAATTCATCCATGTGCTGAAGCGGCGCTGAGCGCAAGGCTGAAAACACAAGTCGACTTGGCAAGTTGCATAAAAAAAAAGCCACGCATGCGTGGCTTTTTTGCGTCTGAGCGGGCAGGAAAAGTTCAGAGCTCCAAGGTCTTTAGGAATTCCCTGAAACCTGCGCCCAACTGCGGGTGCGCCATGGCCAATTCGACATTGGCCTGCAGAAAACCTTCCTTGCTGCCGCAGTCATAACGCTTGCCTTCATAGGCATAGGCAAACACCTTTTCGCGACGAAGAAGGCCTGCGATCCCGTCGGTCAGCTGAATCTCGCCACCGACGCCACGCGGCTGGTTGGCAATTTCGTGAAAGACGCCTGGGGTCAAGATGTAGCGGCCGGCGACGGCCATACGGGAAGGCGCATCTTCGGGTGCGGGCTTCTCGACGATGCGCGTCACGTCCATCAGCCTGTCATTGATGTGCGTGCCGGCGACGATGCCGTAACGGCGCGTGTGCTCGGCAGGAACTTCTTGCACCGCCAAGATGGACGCGCGCCAATCGGTGAACTGCTCAACCATCTGTTTGAGCACGGGAGGTCGGCCCACCATCAAGTCATCGGCCAGCAGCACGGCAAAAGGCTCGTTACCGACCAAGCGCTGCGCGCAAAGCACCGCATGACCCAGGCCCAAAGCCTGAGCTTGGCGGACGTAGACGCATTCCATATCGTCGGGCTTGACGCTGCGCACCACTTCCAATAATTCTTGCTTACCCGCCTGTTCGAGGGCTATCTCTAATTCGAAAGTCATGTCAAAGTGATCTTCGATAGGGCGCTTGTGGCGGCCGGTCACGAAAATCATTTCTCTGATGCCGGCGGCGTAGGCTTCTTCGACCGCATATTGGATCAAGGGTTTGTCGACCACCGGCAGCATCTCTTTGGGCTGCGCCTTGGTGGCGGGCAAAAACCGGGTACCTAAACCGGCAACGGGGAAGATTGCCTTCGTGATTGCATTGACTGCCATAACCGTACACTCTCCTATTGGCTGGGCGCATTGTTGCATGTGGAATTATCTGGAGCATTTGCGCTAAAGCCGAGATTACAACATCGAAAAATGACATGAGCCTGCTGATCCTGGAACCGCTTGAATCCGAAGTCATGCAATGGCTGTCGGAGCGCAATAGCGTACGCTTTGCGCCGGAATTGGTGGGCGAGACTGCGCAGCTTTTGGAGGCCTTGCATCAAACCCGAGCCTTGATCGTGCCGCCCAGCGTGGCCGTTGATGCCGCACTTTTGCGTGCGGCGCCGCGTCTGCGGGTGGTCGGGCGCATGAGTGCGGGCGGCGAGAATATTGATTTGGAGGCTTGCCGTGCCGCGCGTGTGGAAGTGATCCGCAGCTTGACGGCCACTGCCAGTGCCGAGGCCGAGTTCGCGATCGGCGCCTTGTTGGCTTTGCTGCGACGCGTGCCGGTCTTGGCCAGCGACGGCATGATGGTGGGCCGCGAGTTGGGCTGCGCGACGATTGGCTTGATCGGCATGACGCCGGCCTCACGCATCTTGGCGCAGCTGCTGCCGGCCTTTGGCACGCGTGTCATCGGTTATGACCCTAGCCTGCACCAAAGTGACCCTCTATGGGCGCAGTGGGGGATTGCGCCACTGCCCTTGCGCGACTTGATGGAGCAAAGTGACGGTGTGTGCGTGCAGCTCGGTTACTTCCCGCGCTACCGTGGCCTGATGGGCGAGCGCGTGCTGGGCTTTGCCAAGCCCGATCAGGTGCTGGTCAGCATCGCTCACTCGGCGATTTTTGATGATCAGGCCTTGGCCGACGCGCTCACCAGCGGCCGCATACTGGCCGTCTGGTTCGACAGCATGGAGCCGGGCCTGCAAGAGCCAGGCTGCCCCTTACACGGCGTGCCTTCGTTCCAGGTCACGCCCAGGTTGGCCAGCACGACACGCGAGTCGCGCGCACGCGCCGCCTGGGGCGTGGCGCGGCGCGTCGACGAGTTGCTGGCGGCGCCGCCGGAGCCGGCGCCAGAGTTCAGAATCAGTGCGCCAGGCGGCTTAGCTGATCCTTTAGCCGAACGACGTTGGCGCTAAAGTCGGTCAGGCGCTGACGTTCCTGTTCGACCACCGCGGCAGGCGCGCGTGCCACAAAGCTCTCGGTGCCGAGCTTGGCCGTGATCTTGACGATCTCGCCTTCCAGGCGTGCGATTTCCTTGTTCAGGCGTGCAGTCTCGGCTTCGACGTCGATCTCCACATGCAAGGCCAAGCGGGCCTCGCCATGCACCAGCACCGGCGAGTTGGCGCTGGCCGCTGCAAAAGCCGCTTCATCCGCGATGAACTGCACCTCGCTGAGCTTGGCCAGTGTCTTCAGGAAGGGCGCGGCCTCGCCCACAAAGCCGGTGTCTCCGCCCACCAGCAGCGGCACGCGCGCCGAGGCCGATAGATTCATTTCGCTGCGCAGGCTGCGGCAAGTGCTGACGATGGCCTTGAGGTTGTCCACCCAGGCACAGGCAGCCGCATCGATGCGCTCGGGCTGGGCGATGGGGTAAGTCGCATTGACCAGGTACTCGCTGGTCTTGCGTCCGGCGATAGGCGCCACCGTCTGCCACAGTTCCTCGGTGATGAAGGGAGCGATCGGGTGCAGCAGACGCAGAATGGTTTCCAGCACGCGGATCAGCGTGCGGCGGGTGGCGCGCTGCTGTGCCTCTGAGCCGTTTTGGATCTGTACCTTGGCGATTTCCAAATACCAGTCGCAGTACTCATCCCAGACGAAGGAGTAAATGGCGTTGGCGACGAAGTCCAGCCGGTATTCGGCAAAGCCTTGGGCCATCGTCTGTTCGACTTTTTGCAACTCGCTGCTGATCCAGCGGTCGGCTTGGCTGAAGGCCAGGTAGCCGTGGAACTCGGCGCCCGGCGCGCACTGCTCCTTGCTGTGCTCTTTCAGGCCGCAGTCCTGACCCTCGGTGTTCATTAGCACAAAGCGGGTCGCGTTCCAGAGCTTGTTGCAGAAGTTGCGATAGCCCTCGCAGCGCTTGGTGTCAAAGCTGATATTGCGGCCCAGCGAAGCCAGCGAGGCGAAGGTGAAGCGCAGTGCATCGGCGCCAAAGGCGGGGATGCCTTCGGGGAATTCTTTTTCGGTCGCCTTGCGCACCTTGGGTGCCGTTTCCGGGCGGCGCAGGCCGTGTGAGCGCTTGTCCAGCAAGGGCGCCAATGCGATGCCATCGATCAGGTCGACTGGGTCCAGCACATTGCCCTCGGACTTGCTCATTTTCTGGCCCTGTGCGTCGCGCACCAGGCCATGGATATAGACATGCTTGAACGGCACTTGACCGTTTGGATGCGCCGCGGACTTGGTGAAATGTTTGGTCATCATGATCATCCGGGCGACCCAGAAGAAGATGATGTCGTAACCCGTTACCAAGACGGAGGAAGGCAGGAACAAGTCTTGCTCCAGCGTCTTGGCGGGCCAACCCAGGGTCGAGAAGGGCACCAGCGCGCTGGAATACCAGGTGTCCAGCACATCTTCGTCGCGGGTCAAGGTGCCCGTGTAGCCGGCGGCCGTGGCCTTGGCGCGCGCTTCGTCCTCATCGCGCGCCACGAACAACTCGCCGCCCGCGCCGTACCAGGCCGGGATCTGATGGCCCCACCAGAGCTGGCGCGAAATGCACCAGTCGTTGATATTGCCCATCCAATGGTTGTAGGTGTTGACCCATTGTTCGGGGTAGAACTTCACATCGCCCGAGGCCACGGCCTCAACCGCGCCCTGGGCGATGCTCTTGCCGTCGGCGCCGGGTTTGTTCATCGCCACAAACCACTGATCGGTCAACATCGGCTCGATCACCTGGCCGGTGCGCTCGCAGCGCGGCACCATCAGCTTGTGTTTTTTGACCTCGACCAAGAAGCCGGCGGCCTCTAGATCAGCGACGATCTTTTTGCGCGCAACGAAGCGGTCCAGGCCTTGGTAGACGGGCGGTGCGGCCTCATTGATCTTGGCATCCAGCGTCAGCACGCAGATCAAGGGTAGGCCGTGGCGCTGGCCGACCGCATAGTCGTTGGTGTCATGTGCGGGCGTGACCTTGACCACGCCGGTGCCGAAGGCGCGGTCCACATAATCATCAGCAATGACGGGGATCTGCCTGTCGCACAGGGGCAGCACGACTTGCTTGCCGATCAAGGCTGCATACCGCTCGTCTTCAGGGTGCACCATCACGGCCACGTCGCCCAGCATGGTTTCCGGGCGGGTGGTGGCGACGACCAGATCGCCGCTACCGTCGGCGAGCGGGTAGCGGATATGCCAGAGGAAGCCGTCTTCCTCTTCGCTGCTCACTTCCAGATCCGACACCGCCGACTTCAGCACCGGGTCCCAGTTGACCAGCCGCTTGCCGCGGTAGATCAGGCCTTCATCGAACAAGCGAACAAAGGTCTCGCTGACGACTTTTGACAGACCTGCGTCCATCGTGAAGTATTCGTGCTCCCAAGATACGCTGTCACCCATGCGGCGCATCTGGCGCGTGATGGTATCGCCGGACTCTTTTTTCCACTCCCAGACGCGAGCAACGAAGTTCTTGCGGCCCAGATCATGGCGGGTTTTCGCACCTTCCTCGCCCTTGTCGGCCAGTTGACGCTCGACGACGATTTGCGTTGCGATGCCGGCATGGTCGGTGCCGGGCACCCACAGGGTGTTGTGGCCCAGCATGCGGTGGTAGCGAGTCAACGAATCCATGATGGTCTGGTTGAAGGCGTGGCCCATATGCAGGGTGCCGGTCACGTTGGGTGGCGGCAACTGTATGCAAAACGACTCGCGGGCGGCGTCCAGCGTGGGCTTGTACAAGCCCTTGGCTTCCCACAAGGGACCCCAATGGGCTTCAAGGGCGGCGGGTTCAAACGATTTGGCGAGTTCGGTCATGATGGCGCTGAAAAGGCAAGGGGCGTCTCCCGCAAAGGAGGCGCCCCATTCAATGAGTGGGAGTGGCTTGATTGTCCTACATGAACAAATGTTCCCCGGCGTTCTGGCTGCGCCGAAACGCCGGCCACCATTGCTCTCTTACATAAAAAGGTGCTCGCCGGCGTTTTGGCTACGCCGGAACGCGGGGTTTCGCGCTTGCGCGCTCATGTGATTGCCTCGCTGCGCCAGTCAATCACATGAACAAATGTTCCCCCGCGTTCTCACCCCCGAGAACAACGTAATTCACCTTGCGCAGGTCCACCAAGGTTTTGCCGCCGGAATACGACACCGAGCTTTGCAGGTCTTCTTGCATTTCTCGCAAGGTGTCGGCCAGCTTGCCTTTGACGGGCTCTAGGATGCGTTTGCCCTCGACATGCTTGTATTCGCCCTTGTTGAAGTCGCTGGCCGAGCCGTAATACTCCTTGAAGAGCTTGCCGTCCACCTCGACGGTGTTGCCGGGCGACTCTTCATGGCCGGCGAAGAGTGAGCCGATCATCACCATTGCCGCACCAAAGCGCATGCTCTTGGCGATGTCGCCGTGGTGGCGTATGCCGCCATCGGCGACGATGGGTTTGGTCGCGACGCGAGCACACCACTTCAGTGCTGATAGTTGCCAGCCGCCGGTGCCAAAGCCTGTTTTCAAGCGGGTGATGCAAACCTTGCCCGGGCCGATGCCGACCTTGGTGGCGTCGGCCCCCCAGTTTTCCAGATCAATCACACCTTCGGGTGTGCCCACGTTGCCGGCAATCACAAAGCTGTCGGGCAGCTTGTTCTTGATATGCGCGATCATGCGTTGCACGCTGTCGGCGTGGCCGTGCGCAATATCGATGGTGATGTAGTCGGCCCCAATGCCTTCGGCGGCGAGTCGGTCAATCACGGCGTAATCAGAGGCCTGCACGCCCGAACTGATCGACACGAACAAGCCCTTGTCCCGCATTGACTTGGCGTAAGCCACGGTGTCGAGATCAAAGCGGTGCATCACATAGAAGTAGCCGTTACGGGCCAAATGCTCGGTGATGCTTTCGTCCACCACGGTTTTCATATTGGCCGGTACTGCGGGCAATTTGAAGCGGCGCGGGCCGAACTGAACCGAGGTATCACATTCGCTGCGGCTTTCTACACGGCATTTACGTGGCAGCAGCAGGATGTTGTCGTAGTCAAAGATTTCCATGATGGAGTGGTTCCGGGTTCGCAAATTTCGGTGTGCGTTCACGCAGTGCACACCTGGGGCTGCGAGCGCTTGACTTGGACGTCCGGTCGGCTGGTCGCGATGCCATCAGCGAAGGATGGTGCGGCCAAAAAAAACCGGGCGCCAATATTTGGGCCCGGTGAGTGATTCTACGCGACTTGCGCGCGGGCCAAGCCGGCCATTTAGGCCATCAGCTTCAGCAATTCATGCGCTACCAATTCGGAAGAGGCCGGGTTCTGCCCGGTCACCAACTTGCCGTCAAGCACTGCATAGGGCTGCCAATCGGCCGCCTTGCTGTAGTCGCCGCCGTGGGCTTTGAGCATATCTTCGACCAAGAAGGGCACGATATCGGTCAATTGCACCGCCGCCTCTTCGCTATTGGTGAAGCCGGTCACGCGTCGGCCTTGCACCAGCGGCGAGCCGTCCGCGTTCTGGGTGTGACGCAAGACGCCCGGCGCATGGCAAACAGCCCCGACCGGCTTGTTGGCGCGGGCAAAAGCTTCGATCAAGGCGATCGAGACTTTGTCCTCGGCCAAGTCCCACAAAGGGCCGTGGCCGCCGGGGTAGAAAACTGCGTCGAAATCCGTCGCTGTAAGGCCGGCCAACTTGCTGCTGTTGGCCAGTACGGCTTGGGCTGCCACGTCAGCGCGGAAGCGCTCGGTCGCTGCGGTTTGCGCGCTCGGGTCGTCGCTCTTGGGGTCCAGTGGCGGCTGGCCACCCAGGGGTGAGGCTACGGTGATGGCAGCGCCTGCGTCCTTGAAGACATAGTAGGGCGCGGCAAATTCTTCCAACCAAAAGCCTGTTTTCAGGCCGGTGCTGCCGAGTTGATCGTGGGAGGTCAAAACCATCAGAATCTTCATTGTGTTTCCTTGCGGGTGTGCGGCTCTGAGAGCCGAGGGGTGTTTGATATTGGGCTTGGCGCTTGTGAAGGGGGGGGCAAGAGAGGCGGCGCTTGAGCGCGCTGCATTGCGCTTCATTGCGCGTCACTGCACTGAATCGGCTCTAGACGCGAGTTGCTTGCGCGTCACCACCAGCGCCTCTTGCAATGCCGAGTCGTCCAGACGCAGCTTGCTCAGCAGGCTCGCACCCAGCCACATTTGATACAGCGCCTGAGCAGCCTGCCCGGCCTCGATATGCCGCCCGACCGAGCCATCTTGCTGGCCGTCAGCTATGCATTCGGCCAGTCGCCTGATCACTTCATCGGTGCCCAAGCGCAGGCTTTCACGCATGCTCTGTGAGAGATCGGCCACTTCGGCCGCCAGCTTGACGACCAAGCATTTATCACCGCCGCCGGGGCCGGCTTGGGCGTGCGTCCACTGCGTGAAGTAGCGCATCAATCTCTCTGACGCGGGCAAGTCCGTCTGCTTGAACAACTCGTCCAGGCGCAGCCTATAGTCGTCGAAGTAACGGTCCAGCACAGCGCGTCCAAAATCTTCTTTGGACGCGAAGTAATGGTAGAACGAGCCTTTGGGAATATCGGCCGCCTGCAGTATTTGAGCGAGGCCCAAGGCCGAAAAACCTTTGCTTTCGATCAAGGGCCGCGCAGCATCCATGATGTGCAGTTTGTTGGCGTCATAGGTGGCTCGCATGACGCCAGTGTAGTTTAAATTAGACCGGTCGTCTACAAGGTGGATCTGCTTGCGCGCCGGACTTGCGCCCGCGCTGCCGGAATCGCCTGCTTTGGCAAGGCCCTCTTTGGGGTGCCCCCAATGTGGGTGCATGCGCTTGGACCCGATCGCGCAGACATTGCGTTCTGAGCGCAGACAAACAGCTGCGTTGGAGCTGATCATGTATTTCGATGAAGTGGACGCCGGGGACTACAGGATTTACGCGGGTGCTACCGACCGGCTCAACGGATATGGTTATGTGGCCGCCGTCGTGGTGGTGCGCATGCGCGCCGGCTTGCCGCGGCAAGAGGCTTTTCGGGACGAGAATCTGGCCGGCGGATTTACTTGGTCGTCGCCGGCAGAAGCCTTGCAGTTTGCGATCAATGCGGGGCGTGATGTGGTGATGTGCCGGGGCGGTGCCCTGGTTTGATCTGGCCGGACGGCCAGGTCGTAGACGCCGACCAAGCGGCGCAGCCGTGGTGAAACTCCGTCCGTTCAGGGCCTGGATCGCGGCCTGTGGACGGTATTCCGTCATTCATCACTTTGAGATCGCCAAACTCTTGGTGCGCAGCTTGCCAGCCCTTACGCTGTGCACATGTCGAATCTTGAAACTCATGCGCCACTTGGGAAAACTCAAGCTGTAGGCGCCAGCTTGCTCAGTCATGCACAGGCTTGGCAAGGCTTTATTGCCTACTTGACGCCGATGCGGCTGGGCCTTTCGCTCGGCCTCTCTGCCCTGGCCGCACTGCTGCTCAACCCCATTTTTGTCACACCCTTGCCTGAGTTGCTGGGGCGAACCTTGGTGATTGGCCTGCTGGCCCTGCTGGCATTTTCAGCTGCAGGTCAATGGCCCCGACGTTTGCCAAACTGGTTAGCGCGCTGGCTGCTGCAAGTGGTCGTGGTGGGTTTGACGGTGCCTTTTGCCACCGTCTTGGTCTACTTGGTGCTGGTCGGAGGCGACATCTCGTCCTTGCTGCAAAACCCGCACCGTATCTCCGGCTTTATTTGGATTGCCGGCTCGGGGCTGATGGTAGGCCCCTTGTTGGCAATGGGGGCGCTCTATCGGCACCGCGACGCAGAGGCCCGCAGCCAAGCACTTTCTTTCGAGTTGGAGCGCAGCGAGTTGGAGCGCCAAGCTTTGGATGCGCGCCTGCGGCTGCTGCAAGCGCAGATCGAACCGCATTTCCTCTTCAACACCCTCGCCAATGTGCGCGCATTGGTGGAAACCGGCTCGCCCCAAGCGGCGCCGGTCTTGCGCAGCCTGATCGCCTATCTGAGGGCAGCAATGCCGCGCCTGCAGAATGAGGCCGCGACCCTGGGCGATGAGTTAACGCTGGTGCGCTCCTATCTGGAGCTGATGCATTTGCGTATGCCAGACCGGCTCAGTTTCCATATCGACGTGCCGGAACAGTTGCGGGCCTTGCGTTTTCCGCCCATGGCCTTGTTGACCTTGGTGGAAAACGCGATCAGGCACGGTATCGATCCCAGCGAGGAGGGCGGGGTGATCGAGATTGGCGCCGAGGCGGCCACGGCGCAGGCACCGGTGCGGGTTTGGGTTCGCGATAGCGGCGTGGGCCTGCAACAAAGCACCGGCAGCGGCACCGGCCTGCGCAATCTGCGGGAGCGTCTGAAGATGTTTTACGGCAGCAGCGCGCGCCTGGATCTGACCGAGAATTCACCCCATGGCCTGCGGGCCGAACTTCTGTTTACCCAATGATTTCGAGCACCTCTCCGGACACAATTCGCCCGACCGCGCTGATCGCCGATGACGAGCCTTTGCTGCGCGAGAGCCTGGCACGCAGCCTGTCCGTGGCATGGCCGGAGTTGCAGATCGTGGGCTTGGCTCGAAATGGCCGTGAAGCACTGGAGCTGTTCGAAAGCCTGCAACCCGAGATTGTCTTTTTAGACGTGCACATGCCCGGCCTGAACGGTATCGAGGCGGCGCGTCAGCTGGCCCGACGGGCGCAGATTGTGTTCGTGACCGCCTATGAGGAATATGCGGTGCAGGCCTTTGAGCAGGGTGCTTTGGACTATCTGGTTAAGCCCATCGATGAAGCCAGGCTGGATGACACCGTAGCGCGGCTGAAAGCGCGGCGGGCCGCGCCTCAGTCCGGCGCGTCACAGTCGACGCAAGTGCTGGAGGCCGTGATTGCCCAGTTGCTGGAGCGGCTGGGTCAGCCTGCTGCTGCGGCTGTAAATGCGTCAAACGCCCCGGGCGCAGCCGAGCCGGCGCCCAAATATTTGCAATGGATTCGCGCATCGGTCGGGTCGACGCTCAAGCTGATTCCGGTTGATGACATCGTCTACCTGCGCTCGGATGAGAAATACACCTTGGTCGCCTGGAGCGAGGGCGAGGCCTTGATACGCACGCCGATCCGCGAGTTGATGGATCAGCTCGATCCGGACAGCTTTGCGCAAGTGCATCGCTCGGTGGTGGTGAACCTGCATGCGATCAGCCATATCACGCGCGGATTGAATGAAACGGCTGATGTGCATCTGAAGGGCCGCACCGAGGTGCTGCCCGTCAGCCGCAGCTACCTGCATTTGTTCCGGCAGATGTGAGCGTTCAGATTGCGCGCCCAGATGGGCTTCAGCGGCTAGGCTGAGACTGCCCTGTGATCACCACGGGGTCGAGGCGCCAGAGCACCGGTGTACTGCCCTCCGGTGTGAAGAACATGGCATCGACCACGCTGACGACAAAGAGCAAGATCAGCGCCGCCAGCAAGGCGGTGTGCAGTCCGGATTCGGAAAAGGTGTGAATCTTGTGGCTGACCATGATGGACTCCTTGATAGAGAGAATATTGATTCCCTCTACTTAACTCTAGGCATTGCAGGCTGATTTCACCAGGGGATCAGGCACAAAAAAAGCGCAGGAAAAACTGCGCTTTTCATTGGTGTTTGCCAATCGTCAAATGTTTTCGGTGCGCAGCATCAGCCAAGCCAGCGCCGGCCCGCTCAACAAAGGTGCCAGCCGCTCCCGCACCACGGCGTGATAGCGATTGAGCCAGGCAATGTTGTCGGCGCCCAAGAGATCGCGGTCGATGCAACGGGTGTCGATCGGGCATAGCGTCAAGGTCTCGAAGGCCAGCATTTCGCCAAACTGGCCGTTCTCGGGCGTTGACTGTGGCACATTGAGCACCAAGTTCTCGATTCGCACACCCCATTTGCCGGGTCGATAGACGCCTGGCTCGATCGAGGTGATCATGCCTTGCTCCATCGCCATATTGGCGTCAGGTACCCCCTTGGAGATGTTTTGCGGGCCCTCATGCACATTCATGAAGTAACCCACACCATGGCCGGTGCCATGGCCATAGTCCAGGCCATGGGCCCACATTGGCGCGCGTGCCAGGGCGTCCAGCATGGGGCCGAGCGTGCCGCGCGGGAAGCATGCACTTGACAGGGCCAGCGTACCTTTCAGCACCAGCGTGTAGTCGCGCTTTTGTTCGGCCGTCACTTCGCCAATCGGCCAGACGCGGGTGATGTCGGTCGTGCCGCCAAGGTATTGCGCGCCGGAGTCGATCAGCAGCAGGCCGTTGCCCTCAATCACCGCGTGAGAGGCGGGCGTGGCGCGGTAGTGCGGCATCGCGCCGTTGGCGTTGAAGCCGGCGATGGTGGGGAAGCTCAGACCTACAAAGCCCGGCCGTTTGGCACGCGCCGCGCTCAAGTGCTCGTCGATACTCAACTCGGTTAAACGCTCGCGGCCCAAGGCTTGCTCAAACCAAGCATAGAACTCGCACATGGCGGCGCCGTCTTGCACCATCGCTTCGCGCACAAACTGCGCCTCGGCGGCGGTCTTGCGGCTCTTGGCCAAGGTGCTGGGGTTGATGGCTTCCAGCACGCTGGCCTGCGCCGGCACGGCCTCGCGCAAGCCCAGCGTCACGCGGCGCGGGTCCATCAACACGCGCGCACCGGCGGGCAGGGCGGCCAAGGCGGCCGCGGCGGCGCCATAGGGCGCCAGGCGCACGCCGTCCAGCGCAAGGCGAGCTTCCAGGGCGGCGTCGATCTTGCCGGCTTCGACAAACAAGGTGATGGCATCGGCGCTGAGCAGGCAGTGCGCCATGAAGACCGGGTTGTAGTCCACGTCGGCGCCGCGCAAATTGAGCAGCCAAGCGCTGTCGTCGACGCTGGAGATGAAGTGGTGGCTGGCCCCCAGGCGCTTCATCGCGGCACGTACATCGGCCAGTTTTTCGGCCCGCGACACCACCGCTTGCGGCGGCAGATGCTCGTAAATCTTGGCTGTCGGCAGGCCCGGCCGGGTCGGCCAGATGCGCGCGATCAAGTCCAGATCGGTGCGAACTTGAATGCCGGCCCGCTGCATGGCGCTGCGCAGCATTTGCGCCAATGCCAGGCCCAGAATTTGGCCATCGACGGCCAGGCTTTGGCCCGGCTGCAACTGCTCGGCAATCCAGTCGATGTAATGCGTGGAGGCGCCGGTCGGAACCTTTTCCAGCGCGATGCCGGTGTGGGCCAACTCGCTGGCGGCCTGCGTCCAGTAGCGGCTGTCTGCGAACACCGCTGCACGCTCCAAGGTCACGACCAGGGTACCTACCGAGCCGGTGAAGCCGGACAGCCACTGCCGCCCTTGCCAGCGCTCGGGCAGGTATTCAGACAAATGCGGGTCGCTGGACGGCACCAAACAGGCATGAACGCCCGAGGTTTTCATCGCGTCGCGCAACTGTTCGATGCGCAAGCTGATTTCAGAAGTGCGGGTATCCATGGCTTGTCTCCGTCGGGGGACGCAGTGCCGGATAGGCGCTGCGCGAACCGAGCTGATGTTGGGGTGGTAAGAAGGCTGGCGCGGATTGTAGGCGGCCGCGATAGGTCAGCCGATCGGCAAACGCAGCTCGAAAATTGCGCCGCCCTGGGGATGGTTATGGGCAGATACGCCGCCGCCATGTGCCACCATGATCTTGCGGCACACCGCCAGGCCAAGGCCGGTCCCGCCTTCGCCTTCTTTAGTGAGCGAGCTTTGGGCGAAGGGCGAAAAAATGCTCTCCAACTCGCCTGCTGGAATGCCGGGCCCCAGGTCATGCACGCTGATGCAGAGCTGCGGACCATCGTGTACCGCTGCGATGGTGATCTGGCTGGTGGCGGGTGCTAGGCGCAGCGCGTTATCCAACACATTACGTAGCGCTTGCTGAAGCCGCCCGGCATCGACCGCTGCCAGCAAGGGCTGGGACGGCAGCTGCAGCTTGAGTTTGATCGAGCGATTGTCGGCCGGGCCGGCAAGCTCATCCACCACGGCCTGTATCAGCGGGGCCAGGTCTTGCTCGGTCAAGACCAGATGGCCGACGGTGCTTTCGAGGCGCGACAGATCGAGCAGGTTGTTGACCAGCTCCAGCATGCGCTGGCCCGAGCTGTGGATACGCGCAAACATGTCTTGCAGGCGGGCGTTCTGGCCGCTGCGGCTGACGCCTAACTCCGAAAATCCGATGATGCTTTGCAAGGGCGTGCGCAGCTCATGGCTCATATTGGCGACGAATTCGGTCTTGATATTGTTGGCCCGCTCGGCCGCGTCGCGGGCCTCGCCGATTTGGCGCTCGGCCTCGACGAAACGGCTAATGTCGATCGCGCTGCCCAGCAAGCCGGCGATCGCTCCATTCGCGTCGGTGAACACGGCCCGGTGCGTCAGGTAGTCACGTTCTCGTTCGCGAATCTCCACATGCTCGCTGCCGCCTTGTGCGACCAGGCTTTGGTCCTGCAGTTCAATCGGTTTGGCCAAGCTCGCCGGCCGCAGCTCGCTGAGCTTGCGGCCCAGCGCCAGGTTCTTGTCGATGCCTGTCATATCGCTCCAGGCCTGATTGACCATCACAAAGCGCAGCCCGCGGTCCTTGGCGAAGAGCGGGATCGGGCAGACATCGATCAGGCGAGCGGTGAAGTCCAGTTGCGCTTGCAGGCGCTGGCGCGCATCCTCGCGCTCGGTGACGTCGAGGGCAAAGCCGACGAATCCCGAGACCTCACTTGACAGCTCACCCCTTAAACCCTTCGGCGCAGCGTCGACCGTGTCGTTGGTGATCAGGCCTTCGTTCGGTTTGATGGGGGTTACCACCACCTCCAGCACACGCTGCCGGCCGTCGGCTGCGTCCAGGCGAAGGATCACCGGCAAGTTCATGAACCCGGTGTTTCTTCGGAACAGCCCGCGCGCCTTGACCCGGTCGCGCATGTCGATCAAAGCTTCAAAGGGCTGGCCCAGGCAGGACTGCACGCTTTTGTTGCCCAAGAAGTCGACGTGGTTGATGAACTGCAACAGGCCGTTGCTATCGGTATGGAACATCAGCTCCTGCACGTTTTGAATCAGCAGGCTTTGCTCGCGTTCTTTACTCGCCAGGCTCATATGGGCGGCCACCAGTTCCCGTTTTGCGTGCTCGTAAGCGCTGAGTGCTCGCCAGGCAATCAGACCCAAGCCCGCCATCAGCATCAAGCCCGTCAAAGTAAGCAGCCCGACCGCTTGCGCATAGCCGGCCGAGCGATCCCAGACCACGGCCTTGGGCAGTTCCAGAATCACCACCAAGGGGTGGCCGTTCACGCGCTGAAAGCTGCCCGAGCTGTCCAGCCCCGACAAACTGTTGCTGGCGCCTGCCGCGCTCGAAATTGAGCTGAAGCGCCCCTGCTCGTGATTGGGCAATAGCTCCTTGAACACGATGTGCTGAGCGCCCGAGCTTGTGGCCGCTCGCTTGAGGTCCCGGCTGGCGGCGATCAGCTCACCCTCTAAGCTAAGCAGAGCCGCAGCTTGCCCGCGATCCTGGACGAGTTGATCCAATATGTTGTCGAAATGCTCGGACTTCAGCACTGCCACCCAGTAGCGCACGCCATGTGCAGTTTGTTGCGCCAGGCTCAGCGGTAGCGAGACTCGGGCCCCACCTTTGGGCGGTTGAGTGGGGGGGGGCGCTTCGGCTTGATTCGCATCGCCTTGGGCCAAGTTCTTCAAGTCAAACAAATCCCGCCCCGGCCATGGGCGACCCAAGCCCGCCGGCTGGGCCTGGCTTGTCAGCTGCAATTGACGCAGTGAAATCTGACGACCGATATTGTTGGGCGAGCTGCTTGCCAGCACCAAACCTTGCGCGTCGAGCAAGGAGAAACTCCTGACCGCAGGCATTTTGGCCAATGACAGGGCCAGCAAGGCGTTCAAGGATGACAGTGGAGCGTTCTCCGCCTGACCGGCCTTGGATTGCATCAACCCCAACAAGGTCAGGTCGATGCTGCCCAGTGTCTGGCTGACTTGGCTTTCGAGGGTTTGCGAATACAGATCGCTTTGCTCGCGGCCAAGTTGCGCTTGCTGTCGGTGCTCGAAGGCAATAAAGCCGGCTGCCAAGAGCAGCAAGGCCAAGCTCAGCACGGCAGCGCCACGAATCGCCAGGTGACGCTTCAACCAAGCGGGCAGGGCGGGCGCGGCTGCCGCCGCCGGCGAAGTCAGCGGTTTTTGAGTGGCAGGACTTGCGCTGGGGGTCGTCATGACTGGGGGGTCTAGCTCAGGTTCGCAAAAATGCCCTTCAAGCCCATAGCTTCGGCACCTGCCGGCAAGACTTGACCCTCGCAGGCCCGGGGCAAGCTTGCCACGAGGCCTCGGCCGACTTTATAGCAAAGGGCTGTGCTTGAGAATCAAGCACAGCCCAAACTTAAAGCTCGGTGCGCAGCGCCCACAGTTCGGGGAACAAGACCACATCCAGCATCTTGCGCAAATAGCCCACGCCCGAGGTGCCGCCAGTGCCGCGCTTGAAGCCGATCACTCGCTCCACGGTGGTGACATGACGGAAGCGCCAGAGCCGGAAGGCGTCTTCCAGATCAACCAACTCTTCGCCCATCTGGTAGAGGTCCCAGTGCTTTTCAGGCTCGCGGTAGACGGTCAGCCATGCGGCTTTGACGCCCTCGTCCAATCCGCGCGGCTGCGTCCAGTCACGCTCCAGCGCGCTTGCCGGTACGCTGATGCCGCGCCTGGCCAACAGCCGCAGTACCTCGTCATACAAAGAGGGCGCGCGCCAAGCGGCATCCACCTCGGCCAGCAAATCGGGCCGATGTGCATGGGGCTTGAGCATGGCCGCATTCTTGTTGCCGAGCATGAATTCGATGCGGCGGTACTGGGCGCTTTGGAAGCCGCTGCTGTTCGACAAGTAGGGGCGAATCGCGGTGTATTCGGGCGGTGTCATCGTGGCCAGCACATCCCAGGCATGTACCAACTGTTCCATGATGCGCGACACCCGGGCCAGCATCTTGAAGGCCGCCGGCAGTTGATCATTCGCCACGCAGGCCACCGCCGCCTGCATCTCGTGCAGCATCAGCTTCATCCACAGCTCTGAAGTCTGGTGCTGAATGATGAAGAGTAGCTCATTGTGTTCGGGCGAAAGTGGCTGCTGTGCGCTGAGGATCTGATCAAGTTTCAGATAGTCGCCGTAGCTCATGTCCTTGGAGAAGTCGAGCTGCGCTTTTTCCTCTTCCACAATTCTTTCGCTTTGGTGTGGGCAGCTCATGTCACTGCTCCTTGTGTATTGAATTCGGGGCGCTTCCATTCTTCGTTTTTCAGCACCTGCACCAGATGTTCAACCGCGTCGTAGACATCGGCAAAGCCGATGTACAGCGGCGTGAAGCCAAAGCGCAGGATGTGCGGTACCTCGTCTAGGCGCGCCGGATCGCCGGCGCGGAAGTCGCCGATCACGCCGCGCGCGATCAAGGCCTGCATCACCGCGTAGCCCGCTTCATGCAAAGGCGCGTCCAGGCTCAAGCAGACTTGGCTGCCGCGCTGGTTTTCGTCGCGCGGTGAGGCCAAACGTATGCCCAAAGCGGCGCAGCGCGACTCTGCCAGTTCGATGAAAAGTTCGGTCAGCGCAATCGACTTTTTACGCAAAGCTTGCATGCCGCCCAAACTCTCGGCGGCCAGCACCGTGTCAACGCCGCACTCCAAGGCTGCCAGCGACAGCAGCGCTGGCGTGCCGCAGATAAAGCGCTTGATGCCGGCCGCAGCTTGGTAGTCAGGTGTGAATTGAAATGGTGCGGCGTGGCCCAACCAGCCCGACAGCGGCTGCCAGCAGCGCTGCGCGTGTTTGGCATGGACCCAAACAAAGGCCGGCGCGCCGGGGCCGCCGTTCAGGTATTTATAGCCGCAGCCCACTGCGAAGTCGGCCTTGGCACCATTCAAGTCGACCGGCACAGCGCCTGCCGAATGGGCCAGATCCCAGATCACCAGCGCCCCCGCAGCGTGAGCGGCGGCGGTGAGGGCCTTCATATCGTGTTTGTAGCCGGTGCGGTAATTGACCTCGGTCAGCATCAGCACGGCCAACTCGGCATTCAGCGTGGCGGCAATGTCAGCCACGTTGTCGACCAAATGCAGGCGTAGGCCCAACTGTTGTGCCAAGCTCTCGGCAATATAGAGATCGGTCGGGAAGTTGCTGCGCTCGGAGACGATGACTTTTCGCTCAGGCGCTTGCTCCAACGAAATGCGCAGCGCAGCCGACAAGGCCTTGTAAAGATTGAGCGAGGTCGAGTCCGCCACGATCAGCTCGCCCGGTGCTGCGCCAACCAAGCGTGCAATCTTGTCGCCGATACGGCCCGGCAAATCGATCCAGCCGGCCGTGTTCCAGCTCTTGATCAAGTCCTGACCCCATTCCTTTTGAATGACCTGCTGCACCCGGCCCAGGGTTTCACGTGGCAGCACACCCAGCGAGTTACCGTCCAGGTAAATGGTTCCAGCAGGCAGGTCGAACTGGTGCTTCAGCTCACGCAGCGGGTCTTCTTGATCCAGCACGTCGCAGTCTTGTCTTGTCGTCATATCGGTTTCTCCAATGGATCAGAGTTCGCGCAGGATGGCGCAGAAATTTAGAGTTCGCGCAGGATGGCGCGAACGGGCGAGGCGCAGGCCCCGGTGAGTTTGAGCGGTAGGGCGATCAACTCGTAGTCGCCCTCGGCCACCTCGTCTAAGACCAAGTTCTCCAGCACGCGCATGTCCAGGCGCAGCAGTTGCTGGTGACTGCTCAAAGTCTTGCTGCTGGCGGGGTCGACCGAGGGTGTGTCTAGACCGATGAGCTTGGCGCCCAGGCCGGCCAGCCATTCGACGGTTTCGGGGGCAAAAGCGCTGAAGTCGGGGTCCCAGTGCATGGCTGCCTTCTGGCAGCAACGCACCAGCACGCGAGCCGGCATCTGGGAGGCTGCATGCCTCAGATGTTCCACCTGAATCAGGGGACCGCAGTTAATCGCATGGATGACGCGGCAGCGGCCCAGGTAGGCGTCGAGGTCAACCTCGGCACTGCTGGCTGCGCCATCGGCGTAATGCAGCGGTGCATCGGCATGCGCGCCGACATGCGGCGACATGGTGATGGCACTGAGGTTGACAGGGCAGTCAGCCGACAGGCGCGCTGTCCATTTGAGGCTGAAGGGCTCGTCGCCCGGAAAGATCGGCGACTGCGCCGAGACCGGCGGAGAGATGTCCCAAATTCGTTTCATGCGTGATGCTTTCTTGTGGCTTGCTTGACGCTTTTCTTGGGGATGAGCTTGGCGGGCCAAACCATAGCAATGCGGCGATCGGCGTGGTGTCGGTTAATTCCAACATCGACCCATTCGCTTGGCAAGCCATGCACGCCACCGGGGCCTTGAGTTACAGCGGAATTCGAATTTCGCTTTGGCGGGCAAACACCCAGAAGGGCTGACTTCCGCAGGCCTTACGATCGCGGGCCTCCTTGCAGCCCACCTATGAACACGACCGAAATTTTCTTGATTGCGATGCTGATCATTCTCAGCGTCCCTTACCTGATCTGGCGCCTTTTTCGTACCGATCATTTCGCCCCCTTGGTGGTGGTGCAAATCATCACCGGCATCTTGCTAGGCCCCGGCGTGCTCGGTGCGGCATTCCCGAACTATTACGAATTTGTCTTCAATCCGGCGGTGATTCAGTCCCTCAACGGCATTGCCTGGTGGGCGGTGATGCTGTTTGTCTGGATTGCAGGTATCGAGTTGGACCTGAAGGCCGCTTGGCAGCACAGGCGTGAAAGCGGCATCACCGCCGGGCTGGCGCTGGGCCTACCGCTGGCCTTTGGTTGCGTCGCGGCGATCGCCATGTTGGCCAGCCCCGGCTGGATGGGTGAGAAGGCCCTCACTTGGCAATTCGTCTTGGGCGTGGGCATGTCTTGTGCGGTCACCGCCCTGCCGATTTTGATTTTGCTGATGGAGAAGCTGGATATTCTGCGCCGGCCCTTGGGGCAGCGCGTGCTGCGCTATGCCAGCGTTGATGATGTAGCGATCTGGGGCGTCTTGGCGTTGATTCTGATGGACTGGGGCCGAGTCGGACGACAAGCCGGCTTTATCGCCGCCTTTGTCGTCGTCGGCTTCATGTTCCGTTGGTTGATGCAGCGCCTGCCACAGAGCGACCGTTGGTTTGTCGGGCTGGTCTGGCTGGCGGCCTGCGCTTTCGGCGCCGACTGGTCGGGCCTGCATTTCATGGTCGGTGCGTTTTTGGCCGGCGCCATCATCGATGCCGACTGGTTCGATCAAAAGCAACTCGACGGCCTGCGACACAACGTCTTGCTGGTCATCATGCCGGTGTTTTTCTTGAGCACCGGACTGCGCACGCAATGGGGCGTGGGCGGCGCGGCGGTCTTTGTGGCGGCGGCTTGGTTGCTGCTGGCTTCGGTGGCCGGCAAGCTGATCGGCGTCCACATGGCCGGGCGGGTCTTGAAATGGGAGAAGGGCGAGGCCTCCTTGATCGGCTGGCTTTTGCAGACCAAGGCTTTGATCATGATCATTTTCGCCAACATCTTGCTGGACAAGAAGATCATCACCAACGAGACCTTCACCGCGCTCTTGTTGATGGCGGTGGCGAGCACCATGCTGACGGTTCCCATGGTCACACCGATGCTCAAGCGCCTGCGGGCATTGCTTGAGCGCTCGAGCTGAGCGGCAGCGGGTTTGGCTTGACGGTGGTGCGGCGCGGCAACGATGGCAAGGCCGATAAGCTGGCCTTTCTGCCGTTACGTCGCTGCAATGCGTGAGCAGCGCCAGCATTGCGCCCGACCGTCCTCGTTTTGCCATCCGGTCTGTGCAGACGGGTGGTCTTTTTTTGCACTTCGTCGCAAGCGCTTTGCCGGCTCAGGGCGGCTTCAATAGCATGCGCTCAGTCGGTTCATTTGGGCCGCATCAAGACAGGAAACCCATGATCCAACGTTTCAAGCTTGCCCGCCTAGCGGTCTTTGCATGTGTCGCCTCCGCCGCTTTCTTGAGCGGCTGCGCCATCCATATCACCACCACCAAAGACGGCGACAGCGCTACCGTCAAAAGCCCCGGTTCAGCCAAAATCGAATGTGTGGCCAGCCCAAGCGGCGAGTGCAATTACGTGCTCTTTACCAGCCGCTGTGAAACCGTAGAGGCGGACGCAGGCAAATCCACCACGACCTGCACGCATCAGGTGTTTGATCAGTTCAAGCTTGCCACGGGGCAGTCACGCCAACTGGCGAATTTGCCGGCCGGCTATAAGCAATGCATGAAGTCTGCCGGCAAACCGGAGTTGCCAAACTGCGATTGATGTTGCAGCCTTGGCTGCGGCTGAGGCCTTCGGCAAGACAAAAGCCCCTGCAGCCGAACGCTGCAGGGGCTTTCTCAATTTGTAGCCAGACCTGCGGGCCGACTTACTTCTTTTTCGGTGGCATCAGGACTCGGTCAACGATGTGCACCACGCCATTGCTGGCTTTGATGTCGGCTTGCTGCACCATGCCGTCTTCTACCGTGACAAAGTCGCCTGCGCGACCCAGTGCCAGTTCCGCACCTTGGACGGTCTTCACATTGCCGTTCTTGACGTCGGCAGCATTCAATTGTGCCGGCACGATATGAAAGCCGAGCACCGCCTTCAGTTGCTCTTTGTCTTTGGCCAAGACTTCCATGGTCTTTGCCGGCACGGCCTTGAAGGCCTCGTCGCTCGGGGCAAACACGGTCATCGGTCCAACGGCTTGTAGCGCCGACTTCAGCTCTGCTTGTTCAACCAGCCGATTGAGGGTGCTCAGCTGCGGGTTGGCGGCGATGGTGTCGGCCACGGTGGCGGGCACCGGTGCGGTGGCGCAAGCACTCAACAAGAGGGTCACTGCAGCGGCGCTGGACAGGGCGAGGGAACGGAGGGCTGTGATGGTCATAGGAGCTCTAGTGGAAGGAGTACAGCTTCTCAGCTTAGAGAGCGAATGTGACAGTCCAATGAATTTTGTATGTCAATCAACTCCGGAATAGTCCGTTCGGCTCTGGTCGAATTACAGTAGCACTCGGTCACAACAATGTCATATTCAAGTCATACGATGACGTTTGTTGTTAAACAAGCCCTCATTTGACAAGGCCACTCATGAAATTCACACAGATTCGCAATGGATTGTTCTTTGCCGCCGGCATGGCTGTTTTGCCGCTGCTGCATGCTCAAGACGTGACGGGTGCCGGCGCTACCTTCCCCGCGCCTTTGTATGCCAAGTGGGCTGATGCCTATAACAAGGCGACCGGTGTGCGAATCAATTACCAATCGGTGGGTTCGGGTGCTGGTATCAAGCAGATCAAGGCCAAGACGGTTGACTTTGGTGCAACCGACATGCCTTTGAAGGATGAAGAGCTGGCCAAGGACGGCATGATTCAGTTCCCCACCGTCATCGGCGGCGTGGTGCCAGTGGTCAATATCAAGGGCATCGCTCCAGGCCAGTTGCGCCTGACCGGTCAAGTCTTGGGTGATATCTATCTGGGCAAGATCGCCAAGTGGAATGACCCAGCCTTGGTTGCACTCAACCCAGGTGTTCCGCTGCCTGATGCGGCAATTTCGGTGGTGCGTCGCGCCGATGGTTCGGGCACGACATTCGTGTTCACCAACTATCTGTCCAAGGTGAACGAAGAGTGGAAGTCCAAGGTTGGTGATGGCACTGCCGTGAACTGGCCAACTGGTGCGGGCGGCAAGGGTAACGAAGGCGTGGCCGCATTTGTGCAGCGTCTGCCTAACTCGATCGGTTATGTCGAGTACTCGTATGTGTTGCAAAACAAGATGACATACACCTTGATGAAGAATAAGGATGGTGTGTTTGTGCGTCCTAGCGATGCGGCTTTCAAGGCGGCTGCTGCAGGTGCGGACTGGAACAAGACTTTCTTCCAGGTCACGACCGAGCAGGCCGGCAAGGACACATGGCCTATCACCAACCCGACCTACATCCTGATGTACAAGTCGCAAGACAAGCCTGCCAATGCCAGCGCAGCCTTGAAGTTCTTCGAGTGGGTCTATAACAACGGCGACAAGATGGCCGACGAGCTGGACTACGTGCCTTTGCCAGACTCGGTCAAGGAACTGGTGCGCAAGCATTGGGCTGCCAATATCAAGGACGCATCGGGCAAGGCTATTTCTTACAAGTGAGTTTGACTTGACCCTCTGCAACAGCCCGTCAGCCTCGGCTTGATCGGGCTGTTGTTGAATCAGGCGAGCCTTTTTTCTTTAACGCAGAACATGCGGAGGCCCTGTGGCCGCAATACTTCCAGCCAATAATTTCGAAGCCGGCCGCTCGGCAGACCTGGTTCAACCCCAGGGCCTGCCGCCAGCGCGCCGCAGGGTCGCCCCTTGGGCCGACACTGCATTTTCTCTGCTTGCCCATGGAGCAGCCTGGCTTACCCTGGCCTTGCTTGTGGGCATCATCCTGTCCCTGATCGTGGGTGCGGCGCCCGCAATCAAGGAGTTTGGCCTGGGCTTCTTGTGGACCACCGAGTGGGACCCCGTCAAGGAGAAGTTTGGCGGCCTGGTGATGATTTACGGCACCTTGATGACCTCCTTCATCGCTTTGCTGATCGCGGTGCCGGTCAGCTTTGGCATTGCCTTGTTCTTGACCGAGTTGTCGCCGAGTTGGCTCAAGCGCCCCCTGGGCGTCGCGGTGGAGTTGTTGGCGGCCGTGCCTTCCATCGTTTACGGTATGTGGGGCCTGATGGTGTTTGGCCCCATCTTGGCGACCTATGTGCAGCAACCCTTGCAAACCCTGCTGACCGGCGTGCCATTTTTGGGCAGTCTGGTGTCGGGTCCACCGGTTGGTATCGGTATTTTGTCGGCCGGCATCATCTTGGCCATCATGATCATTCCCTTCATCGCTTCGGTGATGCGGGATGTGTTTGAGGTGACGCCGCCGATGTTGAAAGAGTCAGCCTACGGCCTGGGTGCGACGACCTGGGAAGTGGTGCGCAATGTAGTTTTGCCATACACCAAGACGGGTGTGATGGGCGGCATCATGTTGGGTCTGGGGCGCGCTTTGGGTGAAACCATGGCGGTGACCTTTGTGATCGGCAATATGAATCAGCTCAATTCCCTGTCAGTGTTCGAAGCAGCCAATAGCATCACATCGGCATTGGCGAATGAATTTGCCGAGGCGGGCGAAGGCTTGCACCAGGCTTCCCTGATCTATCTGGGCCTCGTGTTGTTCTTCATCACCTTTGTCGTGTTGGCTTGCTCCAAGGTCTTGTTGTCGCAACTGAAGAAGAATGAAGGGGCACGTTCATGAGCGTTCCTGCAACAAGCGTGGCGACTGCCGCCAGCCAGCAACACGCCAAGCGTTTGGCCATGCATGCCAAGCGCAAGCGCGTCAATATGGTGGCCTTGACCTTGTCATTGGCCGCGATGTCCTTCGGCCTGTTCTGGCTGATGTGGATCTTGTTCGAGACCGTGGTCTTGGGACTGGGCGGCCTGCAACTGGCAACCTTTACCGAAATGACACCACCGCCGATGGCCGAGACTGGCGGCTTGGCTAATGCGATTTTTGGCTCGCTGATGATGGTCGGTCTGGCGACTCTGCTGGGTACTCCAATCGGCATCATGGCCGGCATCTATCTGGCCGAGTATGGCCAGAGGACTTGGCTGGGCGGCACCGTGCGCTTCATCAATGACATCTTGCTGTCAGCGCCGTCTATCGTGGTGGGGCTGTTCATTTACGGCTTGGTGGTGACGCGCATGCTGACCTTCTCGGGCTACGCCGGTATTTTGGCTCTGGCTTTGATCGTCATTCCGGTGGTTATTCGAACCACCGAGAACATGTTGAGCCTGATCCCTAATGCCTTGCGCGAGGCGGCCTACGCCTTGGGTACGCCAAAGTGGAAGGTCATCATTTCGGTGACGCTGAAGTCGGCCCGCGCCGGCGTGCTAACTGGCATCTTGCTGGCACTGGCGCGTATCTCCGGGGAAACGGCGCCGCTGTTGTTCACGGCCCTGTCCAACCAATTCTGGGCCACCGATTTGAGCAAGCCAATGGCTACTTTGCCGGTGACGATTTTCAAGTTCGCCATGAGTCCCTATGAAAACTGGCAGAAGCTGGCCTGGGCAGGTGTTTTCATCATCACGATGGGTGTGCTGGCGCTGAACATTCTGGCGCGCGTACTTTTCAAGAACAAGCATTGATAGATAGAGAGAGCGGAATTCACCATGGACGCAAAAGTTGATATGCCTGTCACCGAGCGGGCAAAGCTCTCGGTTCGGAATTTGAACTTCTACTACGGCAATTTCCTTGCCCTGAAGAACATCAATCTGGATATTCCTGAGAAGAAGGTGACGGCGTTTATCGGCCCGTCGGGCTGCGGCAAGTCAACCTTGCTGCGCACCTTGAACCGCATGTTCGAGCTTTACCCGGAGCAGCGTGCCGAGGGTCAGATCTTGCTTGACGGCAACGACATCCTGACCAGCAAAGACGATGTTTCGCTGATCCGCGCCAAGATCGGCATGGTCTTTCAAAAGCCCACGCCATTCCCGATGTCGATCTACGACAACATCGCCTTTGGTGTGCGTCTTTTTGAAACTCTGCCGCGCGTGGAAATGGACGAGCGGGTTGAGTGGGCGTTGAAAAAAGCTGCACTCTGGGCCGAGGTCAAGGACAAGCTCAACCAAAGTGGCTCCGGTCTGTCCGGCGGTCAGCAGCAGCGCCTGTGCATTGCGCGCGGCATTGCGATCAAGCCGGAAATCTTGTTGCTCGACGAGCCTTGCTCGGCGCTCGATCCGATCTCCACCGGCAAGATCGAAGAGCTGATCCATGAGTTGAAGAACGACTACACGGTCGCCATCGTTACCCACAATATGCAGCAAGCAGCGCGTTGCTCGGACTACACGGCCTATATGTACCTGGGTGATTTGATCGAGTTTGGCCCGACGGCCGAACTGTTCATGAAGCCCAAGCGCAAAGACACCGAGGACTACATCACCGGGCGCTTCGGCTGATCGGTCCCTTTGATCGCACTGGTCGATCGTTCAGACGGATGGGCCCGCAAAGTGGCCCTCCATCAACGCTGTTGTTAAACCAAAAATATTCAGGATCAAATCATGGGTGAAAAGCATCTTTCGACGCAATTCGACGCTGAGCTGAGCGGCATTTCCACGCGCGTGCTGGAGATGGGGGGCTTGGTTGAATCTCAGGTTGCACAGGCTGTCTTGGCGCTGACAACCTTCAGCGGCGAAATCGCCAGCGCTGTGCTCAAGCAAGAAGAGCAGGTCAATGCGATGGAAGTCGAGATCGACCGCGACCTGTCCAGCATCATCGCCCGGCGCCAGCCTACGGCACGCGATCTGCGTCTGTTGATCGCCATCTCCAAGACGATTGCCAATTTGGAGCGCGTCGGAGACGAAGCGGCACGGATCGCCCGCACGGTGCAGCGTTTGATCAATGCCGGTGTGTCGAGTCGGCTGCGTTTGCCCATGAGCGATTTGTCGTTTGAGGCCGAACTGGCAACGGCGCTGCTGCGCAAGGCACTTGACGCGTTTGCGCGTCTGGATGTCGAGCGTGCGGTCGAGGTGCTCAAGCAGGATGACCAGATCGACAAGGAATTCGACGGTCTGATGCGCAAGCTGATCACCTACATGATGGAAGACCCCCGCACCATCTCCTCATCGATCGACTTGATTTTTGTGGCCAAGGCGATCGAGCGGGTCGGCGACCATGCGAAGAATTTGGCCGAAGTCATCATCTATGTGGTCAAGGGTACGGATGTGCGTCACAACACGCCCGAGGCCGTTGAGACCATGGTTCGCTGAAGCGAAGAGGAGCTGTACATGAGCCGAGTTCTTGTGGTGGAAGATGAGTCGGCGATTGCCGAACTGATCTCCATCAATCTGCGCCATGCGGGTTTTGAGGTCACGATCGCTGCCAGCGCCGACCAGGCGCAGTATGAAGTTGATCGCATCTTGCCTGATCTGGTAGTTTTGGATTGGATGCTGCCCGGCCAATCGGGTCTGGCCCTTGCCCGACAATGGCGCGGCGCGGCTCGCACCAAGGAAATGCCCATCATCATGCTGACGGCCCGGGCCGAAGAGTCTGACAAGGTGTCCGGCCTTGACGCTGGTGCCGACGACTATCTGACCAAGCCGTTTTCGACCAATGAGCTGCTGGCGCGAATTCGCGCCGTGCTGCGGCGCAAGGCGCCCGAGGCGCTGGACACTCTGGTCGAAGTCGGGGGCTTGAATCTTGATCCGGGTACACGCCGCGTCAGCCGCGACGGTGCCGAGGTCAAACTCGGCCCCACCGAGTTTAGGCTGCTGCACTTCTTCATGACGCATCCCGAGCGCGTGCACAGCCGCTCGCAGCTGCTGGACCGGGTCTGGGGCGACCATGTCTTCATTGAAGAGCGTACGGTGGATGTGCATGTGAAGCGTCTGCGAGAGGCGCTGGAGCGTGTGCAATGCGCTCGCATGATCGAAACGGTACGCGGCGCGGGTTACCGTTTGACGCAACAGTCGGCGGTCTTGCCCGCCTGAGCATGAGCCCCGGATTGCGTGAAAGACCGGGGCTTTTTTTGGAGTTGGCGTGAATTGGCTGTTGCCTCGTTTTGTATTGGCCACGCTGGTGGCTGTCGCTGGTGTTTTGATCGGTCACTGGATGGGGCGTTTGTTGCCCTGGCCCTTTTTGGGTGAAGCGCTGAGCGCTGTCAGTGCAATTGCCGCTCTGGTGGTTCTGGATGCAGTACGCGGGCACCGTTTGCTGAAATGGCTGCGCGGCTCGCAGCTCGACGATGCGCCGCGCGACAGGGGCATCTGGGGCGAGCTGGGCTATCGGATCGAGCGCGCGGTGCGCGAGCGGGACAAAACCATTGCCGCCGAGCGGCTGCAGTTGCAGCAGTTTTTGTCGGCGATCGATGCCTCGCCCAACGGCGTGCTGATGTTGGACGCGCAGGATCACATCCATTGGTGTAATCGCGTCGCTGCCGATCATTTTTCGCTCGATCCGGTGCGGGATTTGCGCCAGCGCGTTACCAATTTGCTGCGCTCCCCTGCCTTTGTCTCTTTTCTCAGCACTGAGAGTTATGAGACGCCCTTGTTGTTGAATAACGTGCGCGGCTTCAGCACATTGTCAGTCATCGTAAAGCGTTATGGGGACGGCATGAAGTTGGTGCTGTCGCAAGACATCACCGAGCGCGAGCGAGCTGATGCGATGCGACGGGATTTCGTCGCCAACGTCTCGCACGAAATTCGCACCCCTCTGACCGTTTTGTCGGGTTTTATCGAGACCATGGTGTCGCTCTCCTTGACGGCTGCCGAACGCACGCGGGTGCTGACCTTGATGGGGCAGCAAACCGATCGCATGCAAGGTTTGGTCAGCGATTTGCTGACCTTGGCTCAGCTGGAGGGTAGTCCGCGGCCGACCGCAGACCGCTGGGTAAGCTTGGATGCCCTGCTGGCGCGGATCAACTCCGACGCGCAGGCCTTGTCCAATGACCGGCATCAATTGAGGATTCAGCTGGATACCCATATTGAGCTGGCCGGCATCGAATCGGAGCTGCTCAGCGCGGCGGCAAATCTGGTCAATAACGCCGTGCGCTACACACCGGTGGGCGGCGAGATTGACGTGTCCTGGCGGGACCTTGGTGATGGCTCGGGCGAGCTCTGTGTCAGTGATACCGGCTTAGGCATCGCGCGCGAACATCTGCCGAGACTGACCGAGCGCTTTTACCGGGTTGATGGCAGCCGCTCCCGAGAAACGGGCGGCACCGGCCTGGGCTTGTCCATCGTCAAACATGTGATGCATCGCCATGGCGGTGAGCTGCAAATCGAGAGCGAACCCGGCCGAGGTTCGAAGTTCCGCCTGACCTGGCCGGCGGTGCGCGTGCGTCATTTGGGCGAGCCCGCACTCGGCGTCGAGGCTGCCAACTCACCTCTGCATTGAGCACCGGCCGCGGCGGCCTACCTGGCTCGCCGTAAAACGGCAAAGCCGGTCGCGCGGTCCGTGGGGCGCCGCACAAGGGCGATCTTTTCCCAGCCTTCAGGTATCTGCGCCTGGCTGGACTGCAGCGCGTAACTGCAAGGGCTGATCGCCAGTGCGTGAACGCCGTCAACCCGCCAGTGCCCCTGAAACTCCAGCGCGGCCGATGTCGAAAGTGCTTGATCCGGGGTCGCAATGCAATCGACGTGGGCCGGAATCGTCTTCTGCAATTGCTCCACCAAGGGTCGGTTGCTGCGCGCATAGTCCAGCGGCGGCAGCAGCAAGGTCATGGCCAAAAGCCAGCCTAGGGCGACGCCGCCGGCCGGCAGGACCAAGCTTTTCCAAAGCGCATGCTGATGCCGGGCGGTGCGCCAGCGCACCAGCGCCAACCAGGCCAAGGTGGCCAGCACGGCAAAAAAGAGCGCCAAAGCATTGAAGTGGGGCTGGAATCCGGTTGCGAGCCTCCGTAAATTGGCCAGCGGCACGGCTGGCCAACCCAGCTGCATGGAGCTGTAGTAAACCCAAAAGAACAGCGCACCGGCACTGAAAAAGAAGACCGAAAACCAATCGATGGCCGCAGCGAAGCCGCGCTGCAAGGTCGGCAGAGCAAAGGCCGCCAGCAAAGCCAGGGCGGGCAGAGCCAAGAGTAGCGCGCGGTCCGAGCCGCCCATCAAGATGCTGGTGACGATAGGGATCAAGGCGCATACCAGCGGCAGCAAGATATGGCGGCGCTGCCAGTGGCTGCGCCAGCGCCAGATTGTCCAAGCTGCCAGCGGGCCTGCCGGCCAAGTGAACCAGGCCAGCAGATTCATCATGCGCTGGCTCAGCTCGACGGGAGCGGCGGTATTGATGCGCCAGGCCCAGGCATTGAACTCCCAGGCGCTCACCGTGGCCAACAAACCGGCCAAAAGCAGCCATTTCACCAGGGCGCGAGCGGGCGCATAGCGCGAGCGATTGCATAACCAGGCGCCGATTGCCGCCAGCACCATGGCCACGATCGGCGCACCACTGGCCGCCAAGACCGGCAGCGACACCAATGCCGCCCAGCGTGCCTTGACGGGGCGAAACGGTGCGGCGGCCAAGCCATATAGGAACAAGGACGAGGCCAGCAGTTGCAAAAGCTCCGGCGTCGTTTCATGACCCAGTTGCAGCAAACCCAGCGTGGCCATCAACGCGAGCAGAGCGCCGTCGGACAAGGCTCTTGCATAGTCGATCGACTGCGCTTCGCCGCCAAAGGCGAAGGCCACTGGCTGCGCGGCCTCTGTGCAAGCCAGGTGAAAGCAGCTGTACCAAACCAACATCAGCGTCAGCATCAAGATGAGCGCGAAGGGCAGGCGGGCGGCAAAGGCTGCGTCGGCGAAGGGCAAGGCCTTGATCGCAAGCGCGCCTATCCAGTAGGGCAGGGGGCCGCCTTCAGCGGGCACGCCTCCAATGGCTGGCTGCCACCAAGGCGCATGGCCTTGGGCGATGCTGGCCATAAAGCCAAAGGAGCTGAGATCGGCTTGCCGCCACGGGTCGCGTCCGAACAGGCCCGGCAAGATGTAGGCCGCACACAGCAGCAAGAGGGGAAATCTGGGCAGGCGCTGTGCGCCGCGCACAGCTACAACGGCAGGGGTAGGTAAGTTCACGCAGCTTTTGATGGTTCTAGTTCAGTGCGACATCATGCCGCATCGCTGCGACTTTTCGCATCCGGCACGACCCAGGATCGCCATGTCCGAGGCGAAAAAAAAGGCAGCCTGAGCTGCCTTTCATCTTCAGCCTCGGAGGGCTTACTTCTTGGTGCTGAAGCCTGCAAACTTGTTGCGGAACTTCTCCACGCGACCGCCCAGCGAGTCGATGCTCTTCTGGGTGCCCGTGTAGAACGGGTGAGTTTCGCTGGTGGTTTCCAACTTGATCAGAGGCAGTTCGCGGCCGTCTTCCATCTTGATGGACTCTTTGCTGCCCATGGTTGAACGTGTAACGAACTTGAAGCCGTTGGACTGATCCACGAAGCAGACTTCGCGGTAGTTAGGGTGAATGCCGTCTTTCATGATGGACCTCTCGCTTTGCGACTTGGCGCTGACGTATCTACAGCCTCGCCACACCATGTGGCGCACTTTTCGACAGCGGCAAAACGCGGATTATAGCCTGAATTTGAGCGCCTCGGCAAGCAAGGCGCTCGGGTGGTGCCTCTAGCGGGCACCATTGAAACCAACCGCTGACGACTTAACCGCCTCGACGCATCATGTCGAAGAAGTCCAAGTTGTTCTTGGTAGATTTCATCTTGTCGAGCACGAACTCCATCGCCTCGATCTCGTCCATGTTGTAGAGCAGCTTGCGCAGGATCCAGCTCTTTTGCAGGATCTCTGGCTTGAGCAGCAACTCTTCGCGGCGGGTGCCGGACTTGTTGATCAGGATCGAAGGGTAGACGCGCTTTTCGGCCATGCGGCGATCCAGATGGATCTCGCAATTACCGGTGCCCTTGAACTCTTCGTAGATCACCTCATCCATGCGGCTGCCGGTGTCGATCAATGCGGTGCCGATGATGGTCAGCGAGCCGCCTTCTTCGACCTTGCGGGCCGCGCCAAAGAAGCGCTTGGGGCGCTGCAGGGCGTTGGCGTCGACGCCGCCCGTCAACACCTTGCCGGACGAGGGCAAGACGTTGTTGTAGGCGCGAGCAAGGCGTGTGATCGAGTCCAGCAGGATGATCACGTCCTTTTTCAATTCGACCAGACGTTTAGCGCGCTCAATCACCATCTCAGCCACTTGCACATGGCGGGCGGCCGGCTCATCAAAAGTGGAGCTGATCACTTCACCGCGCACGGTGCGAATCATCTCGGTCACTTCTTCCGGGCGCTCGTCCACCAGCAGCACGATCAGATGAGACTCGGGATGATTGGCCACCAGCGCATGCGCGATGCTCTTCATCATCTCAGTCTTGCCGGTCTTGGGCTGGGCAACGATCAAGGCGCGCTGGCCTTTGCCGATTGGCGCGATCAAGTCAATGATGCGGCCGGTGACGTTCTCTTCGCCCTTGAAGTTGTCACGCTCAAGCTTGAACTGCTCTCTGGGGAACAGGGGTGTCAAGTTTTCGAACATGATCTTGTGCTTGCTCTCCTCGGGCGTCAACTCATTGACGCGGTCAACCTTGACCAGGGCAAAGTAGCGCTCGCCGTCTTTGGGTACGCGTACTTCACCTTCGATCATGTCGCCGGTGTGGAGGTTGAAGCGGCGGATCTGGCTTGGGCTCAGGTAGATGTCATCGGTCGATGCCATATAGCTGTCGTCGATCGAGCGCAGAAAGCCGAAGCCGTCCGGCAGGACCTCCAAAACGCCGTCGCCGAACACTTGTTCGCCGCCTTTGGCGCGCTTTTTCATGATCGCAAACATCAACTCCTGCTTGCGCATGCGGGCGACGTTGTCGATCTCCAGCGCCTCGCCCATCTTGATGAGTTCGGAGACGTGAAGCGCTTTCAGTTCGGAAAGATGCATGGGTGAGAACCCGGTAGGTCGTCAAAGGTCCTGCCAAGGACCGGGGACAGATACTGCGACAGCCAGTCGACCGCTGATGCGTGGCGACGCCGCTGTTGCCACGGGTGTGGCGGGCGGTGTCGTTGAACAGATAAGGATGCGGGAGCTTGGGCGCCGAGTCCACGCTTCAGAATCACCGTGGTGACATGAGCGTGTTGGCAATTTGGCTGTTGCTGAGTGCCGAAAACTCGGTTGAGTTGCGGCACGCAACAACAAGCTGACGATGATTATAGGTTAGCGTCGAGGAAGGCTGTCAATTGAGCCTTGGACAGCGCGCCAACTTTCGTGGCGGCTAACTGGCCGTCCTTGAACAGCATCAGGGTCGGAATGCCGCGAATGCCGAACTTGGCGGGCACATCGCGATTCTCATCGACGTTCATTTTGGTGACTTGAAGGCGGTCGCCGTAATCTTTGGACACTTCATCCAAGATAGGGGCGATGGCCTTGCAAGGGCCGCACCATTCGGCCCAGTAGTCCACCAGCACGGGCTTGCCGGCTTGGATCACATCGGCGTCAAAAGATGCATCGGAAATATGTTTGATCAGGTCGCTGCTCATGAATTGTCCTTGGGCTAGCCGGTTTGTGTTGCCGGCGTCGCGCTTTCGTGGCTGGTATGGGTGCCAGTTGATTTTGGCACAAAGCGGTGCGGCCCTTGGATTGCCAAACTTTGACGTCAATCGACGGCGCCAAAAAACTTGAACAATCCAAAGGCGCACCGATGCGCAAATTGCAGCGCTTTTCGAAATTTCAAGAAATATCTTGCGGACCTCTCAAAAAGCAGGCTAGAATAGTCATCTTAGTCGGGGCGTAGCGCAGCCTGGTAGCGCATCTGCTTTGGGAGCAGAGGGTCGTGAGTTCGAATCCCACCGCCCCGACCAAGAACAAATTTTAAAGACTTATAGTTTTCGAACTAGAAAGTTTTAAAGAAATTGAATGGCCTGTCACAGTTTTACTGCGGCAGGTTTTTTAATCTCAGTCGGGGCGTAGCGCAGCCTGGTAGCGCATCTGCTTTGGGAGCAGAGGGTCGTGAGTTCGAATCCCACCGCCCCGACCATCAATGAATTGAATAACCCGTTGCAAGCTGGCTTGCAACGGGTTTTTTCATTTCAGAAGCGAAATAAGTTTTCGCGGTTTGATCCGGATGAGCCCTGGGTATCCTCGGCTTTCTCTGGCTAAGCAGGGCGGACAAAATCCGCAGTTCTGGGCGGCACCCCGCCCGCAACCATTTTCCTTTTTCCTCATGGCTATCCAACAACTGACCGACGAGCAGATACGCACCTGGACCCGGGCGCAAAAAGATGAGTGGTGGTTCACAAATGTCTACCGCGGCAGCATGCCGCAGCTGACGCTGCGAGCAGCCTTGACCGGTTTTTTACTTGGCGCCGTATTGGCCGCGACCTCGCTCTATATCGGCGGCAAAACCGGCATCGGTATCGGCGTGGGGCTGACCTCGGTGATTTTGTCCTTCGCGCTGTTTCGGGCGCTGCATGCCGCAGGCCTGGCCGAGGATTACACGATTCTGGAAAACAACTGCACCCAGTCGATCGCCACGGCGGCCGGCTATGTGGTGGCACCGCTGTATTCCAGCCTGGCCGCCTATATGTTGATCACCGGCCGCATCATCCCGTGGTGGCAGATGATGATCTGGATGGTGGTGATCTCCATCCTCGGTGTTTTAGTTGCCTTTCCAATGAAGCGGCGCTTCATCAACGAGGAACAACTGCCTTTCCCCGAAGGCAGGGCCAGCGGTGTTGTGCTTGATTCTCTTTACACCGGCGACGCCGCTGAAGGTGTCTATAAGGCCCGCTTGCTGGGCGTGGTTGCCGGCGGCACGGCGCTCTATCAGGCCATCGTCAGCGACGGTTGGATGAAGCTTTTGCAGTTCAAAGTTCTGCGCATGGATAAATGGGCGGGCATGACCGAGCCCTGGCATTTGCATGAGCGACTGGATACCTACTACTACCAGGCCGCAGCCAAGATGGACTTGTGGATTCCCAAGATCATGGGCGTTGATTTCCGTATGCTGGGGCTTCGCTTCACAATGGACGCGGCCATGTTGGGTGTCGGCGGTTTGATGGGTATCGCGGTGGCCAGCAGTTGCATGTTGGGCTCCTTCATCAACTTCGTGGTCTTGGCGCCCATCATGATCAATGCTGGCGAGATCGTGCAGCGCATTTCGCCGACCGGCGCGGTGGTCCCGATTTCGCGCGCCGAAATTGTCAATCAATGGTCACTCTGGTGGGGTGTGACGATGATGGTGACTGGCTCCATCGTCAGCTTGCTGGCCAAGCCTGAACTCTTTACGAGTATGTTCAAGAAGAAGGACAAGGCAGCTGCCGCCGCGCAGGGGCCTGATGTGCTGGCTGGCATTGAAGTGCCGCTGTGGATTTCCTATGTCGGCGTGCCGATTTTTGGCTTCTTGGGCGCCTGGGTGACGCATGTGTTCTTCGGCGTACCGATGTTCTTGGCCTTGGTCTCTTTGCCGTTGATCTTTGTGCTGACCATCATCTGCACCAATGCGATGGCCCTGACCTCGTGGACGCCGACAGGCGCGCTGTCCAAGATCACCCAATTCACCATGGGCGCAATCGACCGTACGAACCCCGCCAGCAACCTGCTGCCGGCCGGCATGACGTCCGAGATTGCTTCCAATGCCGCCAACCTGCTGTCAGACATCAAGCCTGGCTATATGTTGGGCGGCAAGCCTCGGCATCAGGCGTTTGGCCATGTCATCGGTATTCTGGCTGGCGTGATGGCTTGCGTGCCGCTGTACTTCTTGCTGTTCTTGCCGGCCGACGCAAACGGCGTCAGGTCAGCGGCGACCTTGGTCTCCGAGCAGTTCGCAATGCCGGGTGCATTGCAGTGGAAGGGCGTGGCCGAGTTGATCGCCAAGGGCGTGCAGGGCTTGCCGGCGTCGGCCTTGGTGGCGATGTTTGTAGCCTTCGTTAGCGCGGTGGCGATTGAGATCATGCGCATCGTCAGCAAGGGCCGTTTCCCGCTCTCCTCGGTATCGATTGGCTTGGGTGTGGTGCTGCCTCCGGAATCGGTCTTTGCGATGTGGTTGGGCGCCTTGCTGTTCTGGTACATGGGCCGCAAGCACAAGGCTCCCGGCACACCGGGCCATCGCCTCTGGGTCGATGGCTGCGAGCCGATTTGCGCCGGCCTGATTTCGGGCGCAGCCCTGATGGGCATTGGCAATGCGATCGTCAATGTGTTGTTGAACTGAGTCGCTGCTGGGCGGCAAAGGGCATGAGTTGGCAGCAAGTGCTGCCGGCTCATGTCACAATCGCGGCCCCATTGAGCTTCAAACAGTTCATTTCCGACCATAGCTCAACCGGATAGAGCACCCGCCTTCTAAGCGGGCGGTTGCAGGTTCGATTCCTGCTGGTCGGACCATCTGGGCACACCTCTTTGGCGCGCGTCGCTGCCAATGCGAGTTTCCTGTCTACTGCTGTGGCATGACTTCGAGTTCAACCGGCGTGTGTTGGAGCTTCTCCAACCGGCGGCGCTGGGTCAAGCGATGGCGTAAGAATCAACGCCACAACTGATGCAGCTGGGCTCAGTGTTTCTGGTACTGCGTGTCACCGAACAGGTTTTCGCGTGCGCGTTCGTCTGTCAGCGATTTGCGCTTTTCCGACAGTACGGCCAAGCCTCGCTGAACGGCGGGGCGAGCGGCGATTTCGTCAAACCAGCCTTTCAGATGCGGGTAGTCGCTGAGCTCCACACCCTGGTTCTTCCATGAGCGTAGCCAGGGGAAGACGGCGATATCGGCAATGCTGTAGGTGCGCCCGCCGAGATAGGTGGAGCTCGCCAAGCGCGTGTTCATCACTTTGTAAAGACGCCGTGCTTCACTGCTGTAGCGTTCAATCGCGTAGTTGATTTTTTCGGGTGCGTAGATGCGAAAGTGGTGGGCCTGCCCGAGCATGGGGCCGACCCCGCCCACCTGGAACATCAACCACTGCAACACCTCGTATTTGCCCGCCGTGTCATGGGCCAAGAACTGCCCCGTCTTGCCGGCCAAATAAAGCAAAATGGCGCCGGACTCAAACAGCGATATGGGTTTGCCGTCTGGTCCGGCGGGGTCGGTCAGCGCAGGAATCTTGTTATTTGGACTGATGGAGAGGAATTTATGTTCGAATTGGGCGCCGCTACCTATGTCCACAGGGATCACCCGGTAGGGCAAACCGCATTCTTCCAACATGATGTGAACTTTGTGGCCGTTAGGCGTAGGCCATGAATACACTTCGATCATTTTGTTCTCCACCGGTCAAAGGAGGCGCGGCATGTGTCTTCACCGTTCAGTGCATTGTCCTAGCTCATGTTTTTTAAGCAAGTAAAACACTGGTTTGTTGTGCGAGCGAATGCGGCTCGCTGGCGGTCTATCCATGATTGGGCCGAAGGGCGCAATGCGCAGTTTCGGATTTCCAGGGACGGCCGCGGCTTCCTGATTGAGCAGCCCAAGGCTTTGCCTGGCAGTCTGCGCATCGAGTGGGGGCCGTCGCAGCGCGCCTACATCGAGGGCAACGAGTTGCGCATTCGCTGTGAATTGCGCTTGCATGGCGATCTGCAGATGATGGTGCTTTGTCGCAACCTGATGGACAAGCTGGAGTCTGCGGTGTTCGAGGCCTACACCGACACATTGAAGACCCGTGTGGATACCGACACGCCTGAAGAAATGCGCTGGTTGGTCATGTTTCCAAAATTCGGTCAAATCAGCTCCAAGCTGGTCCGCCAGCGCTTTGGCGCCGTGGGCGTCAACAAGGAATTGGTGGGCGCATGGCTAGAGGGCGATTTGAGCGAGGTCTTGGCGCAAGCAAGCCAGGACCTGCTGCCCGAGGGTCAGCCTTTTGTGCTGATGACGATGCGTGGCAATGCCTATTTGCGCACGGCGATGGCCGAGCCGACCTTGCCGCAGATCCAGGGCCTTGTGAAGCTGCTGGAGCTGGCCTGCCGGGAGTTGCTGCGGGTCAATGAAAGGCTCACCGACCGTGGGCCCTGGCCCACGACCACCTCGATTGCCTGGCAAAGCTCGCGCCCCGACGAGGATCCCGCTCAAGCCTGATCGGCTTGACGCTGCGCGAAGGTCCAGGCCAGGTCGGCCAGCGGTCTGGCGCCGGCGCCAGCGGCTTGGGCCTGTGCACTGGACGCCGTGCCGGTGCTGACGCGTTTGGCAATGCCTTGCAAAATAGCGGCGATGCGGAACAAGTTATAGGCCAGATAGAAATTCCAGTCGCGCTGCAATTGCTCAAGGTCACTGCGGCCGCAGCGCTCGCAGTAGCGGCGCAAATAGTCGGGCTCGAAGGGAATGCCCAGTGCCGCCAAATCCAGGCCGGCAAGCCCCCGCGCCGCCGATGAGCTGTGGATATGCCAGGTCATGCAGTGATAGCTGAAGTCAGCCAGGGGGTGTCCCAAGGTTGACAATTCCCAATCCAGAACGGCGACCACGCGCGCTTGTTCGGGGTGAAAAACCAAATTGTCTAACCTGAAGTCCCCATGGACGATGGACACTTCAGCAGGGTCCAGTGCTGAGGCGGGGATATTGGCCGGCAGCCAAGCCATCAAGCGGTCCATCGCTTCGATCGGCGCGGTGTTGACGGTCAAGGAAGCCAGATACTGCTTGCTCCAGCGTCCGATTTGCCGCTCGAAGTAGTTGCCGGGCTTGCCGTAGTTGCCCAGCCCAATGGCCTGAGGGTTGATGCGGTGCAGGGCCGCGATGACGCGGTTCATCTCCGCGTAAATGGCTGAACGTTCAGGAGCACTCATGCCCGGCAGCGCCGGATCCCACAGAACCCGGCCAGGGATGAACTCCATGATGTAGAAAGCGCGGCCGATGAGGGACTCGTCTTCGCACAAAGCCAGCATTTGCGGTACCGGCACTTCACTGCCGGCAAGTGCCGACATCACCATGAATTCACGCTCGATCGCATGGGCCGATGGCAATAGCTTGGCCACCGCTGCCGGCTTGGAGCGCATCACATAGGCCCGGCCGGACGTGTTCAGCTTGTAAGTGGGGTTGGATTGCCCGCCCTTGAACTGCTCAATGCTCAAGGGGCCGGCAAAGCCGCTCAAATGCTTGCCAAGCCACAGCGCCAAGGCGTCGCTGTCTATCGCTTGCGAAGGGGCTTTTGTTCCGGTGAAGGCTTCCATGAGTCTCTTTAAAGTTGCAAGTCGTTGTATGTCATTTGGCTTAGCGGTTGGCAATCGCCAAGAGCTTCTCCCGACTTAGCACCACCAAGCGCGTGGGCTCGACGCGCACAGCGCCGTCTCGCTCCAGCGCCTTGAGTTCCTGATTGACCCGCTGGCGCGAGGCACCCAAGAGTTGCGCCAAGTCTTCTTGCGCCAACTGCAAGCCGATGCGTATCTCCTCGCCTTGGCGCACCCCATAGGAGCGCGCCAGCAGCAAGATCTGCTTGGCCAAGCGCGAGGCCAGGGGCAGGGTATTGAGGTCTTCCACCGCATTGAACATCAGCCGCAAGCGGCGGCAGTTCAGGCGCAACAGCGCTTCGTAAAGCTCGGTGTGGCGCTGTAGCAGTTCTCTGAAATCCGGCTTGCGCACGATCAGCAAGGTGGTGTCGCCATGCGTCGTTGCGTCGTGGGTGCGCGGCATTCCGTCGAATAAAGAGATATCGCCAAACCATGTTCCGGGCTCTACATAAGTCAAAGATACCTGCTTGCCCGCCAAAGACACCGAGCTGATCCGCACAGCGCCCTTGGCGACTCCCACCCATTCCTCGGCGGCCTCGCCTCTGCAAGACAATAAGACGTCATCGCCCAAGCGGCGCACCGTGGCGCGCGACAAAATGTCCTCGCGCAAGGGCTCCGACAGTTTGGAAAACCAAGAACCGGCGTCGATTTCGCTGCGTTCGCTGAGTGTAAGAACCGTGCTATTCATACTGAGTCGCTGAAGTGACAACAGGGTATTGCCTGCCTTGCTTTCGATTGTCCATGAGTGCGGCGCCGCCGATTCAAGAGCGCGCGCGGGTGCGTCGGCAATGCGCCCCGTCAATTGGGCAGCCAAGCGGCCTTGTTTGCCGCCGCTGATCCTGCGAGCACATATACAACGCCGAGCTAGATGGCCGGATTGATGCGTGGTCAGCCATGCTAGAGTCAGCCGAAATAACATTGGCCCCTGGCATGGACCGAGATAACGCAGTGCCCCCCACTCATTTACGCGGCGCCGCTTGGCGCATTTGCTCGCTCAGCGCCTTGGCATTGGCCCTCATGGCTCAGCTTGGCAATGCGCAAGCCTTGGGGCTGGGCCGTCCACAAGTTCTTTCGGTGCTGGGTCAACCCTTGGTCTTGTCGTTCCCGCTGAGTTTGCGGGCCGGTGAGTCCTTGTCCATGGACTGCGTATCGGCCGAAGTCATGGCAGGTGGCGCGAAGCTGCCTGCCAACAAGGTCGGCGTTCGCCTGGAGGGTGAAAGCGAGACCAGTTTGCGGGCGATTCGAGTTCTCAGCTCGGTGCCGATTGAGGAGCCGATTCTGAGTGTCACCTTGAGCCTTGGATGCCCGGCCCGGTTGACGCGTCAGTTCAGTGCCTTGATGGACCCGCCGAGCGCGCAAGACGGCGCTTCGCCCGAGCCGCATACGAGCGGCGAAAGCCCGCGCGTTTTGTCACCGGCCTTGCGGGCTGCATTGGCCACCACAGACGCCAAACCGAAAGAGCTGCTGGGGGCGAATTTGTCGGATGCCATCGGGCAAGAGCGTCTGACTGCCGCCAAGCCTGCGCCTGCCGGGGGTAGCAAGGCGCAGGGCAAGGCAGGCTCGAAGAGCAGCGCGACTGAATCGGCCGCAAAGTCTGTTGTTAAGCAGTCCGATGCTTTGCCAGAATCGGCGCCGCCAAGCGCCGCAAGCCGCTCGCAAACGACAAAAGCTGCGCCAACTGCAAAGACAGAGAAGACTTCGGTTGCGAGCTTGACCGAGCCGAAGCTGCGTTTGGAAGCCTTTGATCCGAATTCCGCCGCAGCGAACAATTCGGCCGCCGCTGCTTCTGCGGCAGAGGCTGCCCTGGCGCGCTTGCAGAAGGTCGAGTCGGGCCTGCTTGGCTTGCAATCGGAGTATCGCGGTGATGCGCTGAAGCTGAACGCTATGCGGCAAGGTCTCGAGGCGGGGGCGGCGCCAACGCCCGCTAATGCCTTCAGTCCTTTGACATGGGTCTTGGGGGCGCTCGCGCTGCTGCTCAGCCTTGCCACAGCTTATCTGTGGCGCAAGCAGTCTCAACATCAAACGGGTGGCGACAGCAATTGGTGGGGGCATGCGCCCGAAGTCGCTGAGTCTCATGCAGGAAGCTCAAGTGATTCGCGGCCGTCGGGCGAAGCGCAGAACGTGGAGCTAGCGCAGCCACTCAAGGCGGAGCAACTGAACGCCGAAACAGGGGCCGCTGCGCCGCCGATTGCTGCGCCGCAAGAGCAGACGATTGCATTGCCTCATAGCGTCGGCGCCGAATATGCGCCCATTCCGAACACCATGCCGGCCGAGTTGCCCGACAAAGAGTTGTCCAGCTTGGCGCGATTCTCTCAGTTGATGGCCGCCGAGCCCAATCATGAGCCGCTGAGCGTGCAGTTTATTGATCCGTCCGACAGCATTGCCGCCGCATTCGGCGGGGTGGGCGCGGAGGGCACAGCTAAGACTCAGGCAGCCACAGACCAGCACCTTGTCAGCGTTGAAGAGTTGATCGACCTGGAGCAGCAGGTCGATTTCTTCTTGGTCTTGGGGCAGGACGAGGCCGCTGTCGACTTGCTGCATGGCCAACTGAGGCAGGGTGCAGACGGTGCCAATCACTCGGCATTGCCCTATCTGAAGCTGATGGAGATTTGCCAGCAGCGCGGAGACGCGCTGGCCTTTGCCGATATCGCGGGCCGCTACGCCCTTGAGTTCAATACTTCGCCACCAGCCTGGGATGTGAATTTGGAGTTAGGGCAGGGGCTTGAAGCCTATCCCGCCGTGATCAGCAGCCTGCAGTCACGTTGGTCCGACAGTGGTGCCAGCATGGTGGCGCTGCAGAAATTGCTGTCGTCCAGAGACGGGCGATCGGCGAGCTTTGATTTGCCGGCTTTGCGCGATCTTTTGTTGCTCTACAGCGTTGCGCGCGACCGCTCGGAGCATGAGGTGCGCGGCGAAGAAATTGATCTGTTTTTGCCCCTGGAGACCGACTTCCAGGCCGGCCATCCAACTGGTTTTGATCTGATGGCTACCATGGTTTGGCAGGGCAAGCCCGGCACGGGCTCGGACGCTGGCGGATCAGGGGGTAGTAGCGGCGCCGCGCCCCTGGCCAGGGACGTGGACATCGGCGTGGACATCTTGCTCGACGATGTTGTGAGCGCCCATGTGCCTAGCAGCACTGCGCCAAGCACTGGCTCGGGCAAGTTCTGATCAAAGTTGCTGCAGCAGCGCCAGGGCCTGCTGCAGGGTTTCGTCCCGTTTGGCAAAGCAAAACCTGATGATGGTCTGGCTGTCGCCTTCCGAATAAAAGGCCGACATCGGGATCGCCGCGACGCCCAGTTCCCGGATCAGCCACTCGCAAGCACTTTGACCCGGCATGTCACCCAGCCGTGCGACAGCACGGTAATCCACAGACTGAAAGTAGCTGCCCTCGCAGGGCAGCAGTCGCAGATTCGAGCCAGCTAAACCGGCTCGGAACAAATCGCGCTTGCGCTGATAGAAGGCAGGCAGCTGCAGATAGGGCTGCGGGTCTTGCAGGTAAGCTGCCAGCCCGTATTGCATCGGCGTATTGACCGTGAACACGTTGTACTGATGGACCTTGCGGAACTCGTGCATCAAGCTTTTGGGGGCCAGCACATAACCGATCTTCCAACCGGTGACATGAAATGTTTTGCCAAAGCTGCTGACGATGAAGCTGCGGGCCTGCAACTCGGGGTGGGACGCGACGCTCAGGTGCTGGGCGCCGTCATACACCATATGTTCATAGACCTCGTCGCTGAGCACCAGCACCTCGGTGCCACGCAAGGTGTCTGCCAAGGCTTGCATTTCTTGCGACGACCAAACGGTGGCGCTGGGGTTGTGCGGCGTATTGATGATCACTGCACGCGTGCGCGGTGTGATGGCAGCGGCCAGGCGCTCAAAGTCGGGGCGAAAGGTTCCCGGCGTCAAGGGTACTCGCACCGCCACGCCACCGGCCAACTCGATATTGGGCAGATAGCTGTCGTAGCAGGGCTCCAAGACGATGACCTCGTCCCCGGGGTGAACGATGCTCAGCAAAACCGTCAGGATCGCTTGTGTGGCGCCGGCCGTGATGGTGATTTCGTCTTCGACGCCATAGCTGTGGCCATACATTGCCGCCACCTTGGCTGCGACGGCCTGCCGCAGCAAGAGAACACCAGGCATCGGCGGATACTGATTGTGATGGGCCCGCATTGCTGCGTTGACCGCATCCAGCAAGGCCGGGTCACCATCAAAATCGGGGAAGCCTTGCCCCAGATTGACGGCCCCATGTGCTTGGGCCAGGGCCGACATGGTGCTGAAGATGGTGGTGCCGACGCGAGGCAGGCGGCTGCGTAGTTGCGGTGTTAGGGGCGTGAACTTGCTCATCTGGGCAGGGGGCTTCAGCTCAAAGACTGTAATCGGTGGTGTCGCCGCTCATCGCTCGCTCCAGCAGGTGTCGGTTCAGCCGGTCGGACAGCAGTTCGGCAAAGCTGTAGACATAGTTGCGCAGATAGGCGCCGCGCTTGAAGGCGATTCGGGTGACGTTTTGGCCAAACAAATGACCCAGCGGGCGTGCGACGAGATCGCCCCCAGGCGAGTCTTCGCGCACCGCCATCTCGGCCACGATGCCTATGCCCATGCCTAAGCGAACATAGGTTTTGATGACATCGGAGTCGATCGCTTCGAGCACAAAATTGGGATGCAAATTGCGCGCCGCAAAGGCTTTGTCGATGCGGGTGCGGCCGGTGAAACTGGGGTGATAGGACACGATGGGTTCACTGGCCAACTGCTCAAGCGTCGGCCGCTCGACCTGCGCCAGCGGATGGCCAGCCGGGACGACCAAGACATGCTGCCACTCGTAGCAGGGCAGGCTGACCAGCTCCTCGATATGGGCGAGCGATTCGGTCGCCAGGCCCACATCAGCGCTGTCGTCCAGCAGCATGCGCACGACTTGGTCGGGCGTGCCCTGATGCAGGCTGACGCGCACCAAGGGCAGTTGGCGGCGCAGTTGCGCCACCGGCCCTGGCAACACATAGCGGGCTTGCGTATGGGTGGTGGCGATCGAGAGCGTGCCGCTGTCTTGCTTGGAGAATTCCTCGCCGATGCGCTTCAGATTGCCCACCTCGCGCATGATGATCTCGATCGCGGCCAGCACTTGCTGGCCGGGTTCGGTGATGCGGCGCAGGCGTTTGCCGTGGCGCGAGAAGATGTCGATGCCCAGCTCTTCTTCCAACTCCAGAATCGCTTTTGAAACGCCGGGCTGGGATGTGAACAAGGCCTTGGCGGTCTCGGTCAGGTTGAGATTGCGCCGCGCCGCTTCCTGTACAAAGCGGAATTGATGCAGATTCATGGTCTTGCGTCGGGGCTGCCGGCAGGTCCGTCCAGCCAGGCAAGGCTGGCCTCGGTCATTGCCTGCACCACCGTCTCTTGATCGCCCAAAGCCGGGTGCAGCAGCCATTCGACCGCAGGCCCGCAGGTTTCGCGCAAGCGCTCAAGCAGCGGCGGGATATCGCGCCGCACATGGCCGCCGGTGCCGAGAAACATGGGCACGATGTGGATGCGCCGGCAGCCCATAGCAACCAACTCGTGGGCGGCGGTTTCCAGCTCGGGCTGCATGAATTCCAGAAACGCCAAGCGCATGGCCAGCTGGGGCCGGCGCAGCGCAATTCGTTTGCTGACTTCATGGAAAGGCCTTGCCCAATCGGGGTCGCGCGCGCCATGAGCAAACAGGAGTAAGCCGTCCATCGTGTGTGTTTCTTTCAGCGGTAACGCACCAGCCAGCCGAAGGCGGCCAGCGACAGGGCGAGGTAGAACAAGCTGGGGCCGGTCGCAACCAGCCAGGGAACCCAGTTTTGCAAGATGCCGACATGGCCTGCGACGTTGTTGAGCAAGACAAAACTGATGCCCAGCATGATGCCGCCAAAAACCTTCAGGCTGATGCCCCCGGCACGACCATGGAGATAGGCAAAGGGCAGCGCCAAAGCGACCATCACAAAGCAGGCAAAAGGATAGATGGCCTTGCGCCAAAACTGAATCTTGTGGACTTGAGCTGACTGCTCCTGGGCCGACAGATGTTGGGTGTAGCGGTAGAGCTCCAAGGTTGACATAGAGGCGGCGGGCAAGACCGCCGCAGCGATCACGCCGGCATGCAGCGAGCTCTTCCAGTTCAGCTCGGCCAACTTGGTTTCGCGCACCACCCGCAGCGTTTCCTTGTCGCCCACAGATGCCGGGGAATTCACCTTGTCGCTGACACTGACCCATTCGGTTTGCGTCACGTCCGACAAGCGCCAAAACCCTTTGGCATCCACCATGGCATGGCTTGCGGCCAAGCGTGCAACCAGACCACCGGCATGATCAAACTCGAAAATTCGCACGCCTTGCAAGCGGCCCGATGCATCCGCTTGGCTGACATTGATCGAGAAACTGCGCTCTTGGCCATCGATCAGTTGATGGTCTTTGAGCCAGGCGCCTCGCCGGGTCTGTTCGGCGGCGCCGACGAATCGAGCTCGCATGGTATCCGCCTGCAAGTCGAAATAGGGCACGGCCAAATCACCCACCAAAAATGTCAGGGCCGCAAAGGCAGCTGCCAGATAGGCCAGCAAGCCAAGTGCTCGCCCTGGCCCCAAGCCGCCGGTGCGCAGAATCGTGAATTCGCTGGACTGCGCCATGCCCGCCAGGGAGTAAATGCTGCCTATCAACACGGCAATCGGGAACAACTGGTAGAAGTGCCCCGGAATGTCCATCAAGGCCAGCAAGGCTGCTTTGAAGGCGCCGGCTTCGACGCGGCGCATATTGTCGAGTTCGTCGATAAAGTCGATGAAGAAGAACAGCGACAAGAAGGCCAGGGACACAAAAAACACCGAGCCGACGATGTCGCGGTAAAGCAAACGGCGCACCGTCTTCATGCGCGGGCTCCGACCGGCTTGCGCCAAGTGAAATGGATGCGGTTACCTTGGTCGCGCAGCCACAGCAGCGTCAGGGCCAGCAAAAAGATGCCGCCGTGAACCGACACCAGGGCCACAGCCATGCTGGTGCGCGCATTGCTGACCCAGCCTTGGCTCAAGCCGACCAGGTTGAAATAGACCACAAAGCTCAGCAGCGCAAACAGCAGGTTCCAGTTGTTTGGGCGGCGAGGGTTGGTGGCGGCCAAGCCCAAGCCCAGCAGCACCATATTGAAGCAAGCCAGGCACATGCCAATCCGCCAAGTCAGCTCGCCGTCATTGGCCGGCGAGGGCGCACGCAAGAGATCCAGCGTGGGCGTTGCCTTGGGTTTCAATTGGTCTGCGCTGCGCAGCACTTGGCTGTCCGCAAGAATCCGGTACTGCTCAAACTTTGCCCGCGTTCGCTCGCCCGTCACGGCATTGGCTTCATTGCGTTGACCTTGGTTCAGCACCAAAAAGCGGTCGGTGTCGGTCAACTCGATATGCCCCCGGGCCGCGGTGGTGACGGATTCGGTTTTCTCTTTGCTGGACAAGATGAAGACATTGCGCCCCGTGCGCTCATCCTTGGCGTCACGTTCGATGAAAAACACACTGCTGCCGTCCCTCGAGGACTGGAATTGGCCAGGAGCCACGCGCGAGAGGTCACTGCGTTTTTGGTATTGATCGCGCAGTTGAGCGCTATTTTGATTGCCCCAGGGCCAGATGATCAGTTCCAGAACAATCACCAACAACAAGATCGGCAAGCTCATGCCCATCACCGGCTTGACGAAGCGGCTCAGGCCGATACCGCTGGAGAACCAGATCGTCATTTCCGACTCCCGGTACATCCGGCCCAAGGTCGCCACCACTGCAATGAAGAGCGACAAGGTCAGCATGGTGGGCAGATGAGCCAAGGAGGCGTAGGCCATCAGCAACATCACGTCTTGCGGGGCGACATTGCCGCCGGCGGCTTGACCCAGGGTGCGAATCAACATCATCGTCAGCACGATGGTGAGGATGACCACAAAGGTAACACCGAAGCTGCGGGTGAGTTCTGAGCGTACTGAGGAATCGAATAACATCCGGGCACTTTATCTATTCGGCGACATTATGGACTTTCGTACACAGACTGCGTCCTTCGACGCATTGGCCGGCACCAACGCAGATGCCTTGATCGTACTGATAGCCGGTGAGGTGCTGCCTACCGACTTGGATGCTGGCCTGGCCTCGCTCGCCGCGGACGCGCTGAAGCTGGGCGACTTTGAACTCAAGGCGGGCAAGGCGATTGCTTTGCAGCGCCCGGCAGGCGTGAAGGCTCCACGCCTGGTGTTTGCTGCCGCCGGCAAGCCCACTCTGAAGGCTGCTCGTGCCGCGTTGCAACTCGGCCTGGCGCAACTGAAAGGGCGCGGCGCCGTGCATGCCGCTGTTGCCTTTGTTGGCTTCGACGCCATGACGGAAAGCCTGGCCGAGCAGTTTGTCTTGGCCGCCAGTGACTCGCTCTATACCTACCGGCACACCAAGCCCAGCGCACCTGAAGCGGGCAAGCTGGCAAAGCTGACTTTGCTGACGAACAAGGCCGATGCGGCCGCGCCCAAGGCCGCCAAAGCCGGTATGGCACGTGGTCAGGCGATTGGTGCCGGCATTGAGTTGGCGCGTGAATGCGCCAATCGCCCTGGCAATTACGCTACGCCGACCTACCTCGGTGAACAGGTCAAGGCCTTGGGTCGCACTCATGGATTGAAGGTCGAAGTGTTGGACAAGAAAGCGGTCGAGAAGCTCGGCATGGGTTCTTTCTTGTCGGTGGCGCAAGGCTCGGATGAGCCGCTGCGTTTCATCGTGGCACGCTACGACGGTGCGGCGAAAACGCAGGCGCCGGTGGTGTTGGTCGGCAAGGGCATTACCTTTGATTCGGGCGGTATTTCCCTGAAGCCTGGCGCCGAAATGGACGAGATGAAGTTTGATATGGGCGGCGCCGCCAGCGTCATCGGTGCCTTGCGCGCTGTTGCCGAACTCAAGCCCAAGCTCAACTTGGTGGCCATCATCGCTGCTTGTGAAAACATGCCCAGTGGCCGGGCACTCAAGCCGGGCGATGTGGTGACCTCAATGTCGGGTCAGACCATCGAGATTCTGAATACCGATGCGGAAGGGCGCTTGGTGCTGTGCGATGCCCTGACTTATGCCGAGCGCTTCAAGCCTGCGGTGGTGGTGGATGTGGCGACGCTGACCGGCGCTTGCGTGATCGCTTTGGGCGGTGTGCGCAGCGGCATGTATGCAAGCGATGACGAACTGGCAGCGTCCTTGTCAGCGGCTGGCGAGGCCGCCTTGGACCCTTGCTGGCGCATGCCTTTGGATGACGAGTACGAAGAAGGCCTGAAGAGCAACTTCGCCGATGTGGCTAATGTGGGCTCTCGTGCCGGCGGCTCTATCACGGCGGCCAAGTTCTTGCAGCGTTTTGCGAGCAAGTACCGCTGGGGTCATTTGGACATCGCAGGCACCGCCTGGAAGGGCGGCGCGGCCAAAGGCGGCACCGGCCGGCCGGTTGGTTTGTTGACGCACTTTGTGCTGTCGCAAGTGCGCTGAGAGTCGATCATTTGTTGATTCGGTTCAAGCCATGACTCAGGTGAGTTTTTATACCGGTGTGCCTGAGCGACTGGCCTATGTTTGCCGACTGCTGCGCAAAGCGCAGCAGTCGGGCTCACGGGTCGGTGTGTGCGGCCCTGCAGCCCTGTTGAAACGCTTGGACGCCGCTCTTTGGGCGTTTGAGCCGGCTGAATTTGTGCCTCATCTGGACTTGTCTGCAGGACTTGCAGACTCGTTGCTGATTGCCGCGACGCCAATCCAATTGCATGAGCAGGCCTTGGCGTTTGCTCATCGGGAAGTTCTATTGAACTTGGGTGTCGAGGTGGCCGAGGGCTTTGATCAGTTCCAGCGCGTCTTGGAGGTCGTCTCTCAAGACGAGGGGCAAGTTCAGGCGGGCCGGCGGCGCTTTAAACACTATGAAGCGCTGGGACTGAACATCAGCCACCACAAGGTGCCTGCTTGAACCCGGTGCTTCCCTTGCTGCGGCAAGTGCCGACCCTGACCGAGGTGTTGGAGGAGACCAGCCTGGGGGCGCTGCCCGCGCAGGGGTGGGGGCAAGGGCTTGATCTAGAGTTGGAGGCTCCGGCAGAGGTCATGCCGGGCTACGTTGAAAGCGATGCAGAGCAACGCAAGCAAGCGATTCTTGCCCTGGTGGACAAGGCCATCGAAGAGTTCCGCACCGAGCTCTTGTCGCGGCTGGAGCCTTTGCTTGACCAAGGCTCGGCAACACAGTCGGATTGAAGTGCTGAGTGAACTTGGAATTACGCCCTCGTTATTACGCTCTTTTAAAGCGGCTGTTTCACTCTAACGACAACTAGCCACAACGCCGGCAGGAAGTCTTCGGTTTCCCATGGTTTCCCCATATAGGTTGAGGCAGTTTTTGGGGTATGTTCTTCCAGTTGAGAATTCAACGGCAAAAAGCTCTTCTTCTTCCTATCCGGAGGTAATTCATGCAAGTTAAGTTGAACGTTGTTGTGGGCGCCGTGGCGCTGCTGCTGAGTGGCGCTGCCATGTCCCAAGAGGTGCTGGTCGTCAAGATCGGCCACGTTGGTCCAACCAGCGGCGCTATCGCGCATCTGGGCAAGGACAATGAGTTGGGCGCCCGTATGGCGATTGCTGAACTGAACGCCAAGGGCGTGATGATTGGCGGCAAGAAGGCCAAGTTTGAACTGCTGGCAGAAGACGACGCTGGCGATCCAAAGCAAGGCACTGCAGCCGCTCAAAAGCTGGTCGACTCCAAGGTTCAGGGCGTTATCGGTCACCTGAACTCGGGTACATCGATTCCTGCTTCCAAGGTCTACAGCGATGCAGGCATTCCGCAGATATCCCCATCTGCTACTAACCCCAAGTTCACTCGCAACGGCTACAAGACCACCTTCCGTGTGGTGGCTGACGATGTGCACCTGGGCGGCACTTTGGGCAAATATGCAGTGAAAGAGCTGAAAGGCCAGTCGATCGCAGTGATCGATGACCGTACGGCTTACGGCCAAGGCGTGGCCGACGAGTTCGAAAAGGGCGTGAAGGCCGCTGGCGGCAAGATCGCTGGACGCGAATTTACCAACGACAAGGCAACGGATTTCACCGCCATCCTGACCTCGCTGAAGGCTAAGAAGCCTGACGTGATTTTCTTCGGCGGCATGGACGCCGTGGCCGGCCCGATGTTGCGTCAAATGAAGCAGTTGGGCATTGATGCCAAGTTCGTTGGCGGTGATGGCATTTGCTCGGGCGAGTTGCCAAAGCTGTCTGCTGGCACGATGGCTGACAGCCAGGTCTACTGCGCTGAAGCCGGTGGTGTCGAGGCCGGCGAAGGTCAGAAGATCGCCGAAGCCTTCAAGGCGAAGTTCAAGGAGCAGTACAAGGTTGACGTGCAGATCTACGCACCTTATGTCTATGACGCCGTCAATGTGATGGCCGCCGCCATGGTCAAGGCTGGTTCTTCCGACCCAGCCAAGTATCTGCCTGTGTTGGCCAAGACCGAGGGTTACAAGGGCGTGACGGGTACGATTTCCTTTGACCCCAAGGGCGACATCAAGAATGGCGCTTTGACCATGTACACCTACAAGGGTGGCGCGAAGTCGCAAATCGCCGTCGTGCGTTAATCAGCCGGCGAATATTTCCGCTGATTCGAGTCTCCTGCGGGCTGCAAAGCTCGCAGGTCTTAAAAGCCCGCAGCCTCGCAACTGCGGGCTTTTTCCTTTTCTCCACAAGCTCAGCTGAAGTCTGCGAAAGCGAGGGCGTCTGACGGTTCTGAAGCCATGCGCTTGCGCGCTGAGCCACCAGGTCCGGTGGGCAGAGTTGCTGATAAAAGGAAATCTTTGGTACTTGGATTTGAGGTCAAGCCGCGAGCTTGGCGTCAATAAAGTCCGTCAGTGAACCCACGGTGGCAAAGGTCGAGCCATCGATTTCGCCGTCGTCGACGGTGATGCCGAGCTTTTCTTCCAGGCTGATGAGCAAACTGACCACGGCCATTGAATCGAGCTCAGGGATGGCGCCAAGCAAGTGAGTGTCGCGGTCAAAACCGGCGCTACGGCCGGCCAAGCTCAGGACTTCGTCCAAAATCCTCAATACTTGCTGCTGCGTGTCCATAGTGTTCGAAATCCAGATAACCGAGGCCCGCCCGCTTAAAGGGGATGCAGGCGAAACAAGGGGCAAAGGGGCAGGTTGGGCCTTAAGCCGGTCCTGGCCTGTTGAAAGGTTGCGCATCTTAGCCGCTGCGCTAGCGCCAGGACTTCCATGGCAGTCTTGATCATCTGCGAGGGCTTCACCTGCCATCTCGCTTGTCCGGTGACTTGTCACTGCAAATCGGTGTGCGATACTTTTTTGGCGCCCCACCATATTTCACAACTTGACTGAATCGAACTGCCTGAACGAGCTTTTGTCCTGCGCTGCGGAGCGATTTGCTGATGCGTCGGCGCTGGTTTATGGGCAAAAGCATCAAACATATGCGGAACTCGCTATGGAGGCCGCTGCATTTGCCTCAGGCTTGATGGCTTTGGGTGTGCAGCGCGGGGAGCGAGTCGCCATCTACCTGGAAAAACGTTTCGAGACGGTGATTGCCAGTTTTGGCGCACCGGCCGCAGGCGCGGTGTTTGTGCCGCTGAACCCCTTGCTGAAGGCCGAGCAGGTGAGCTTCATCCTGCAGGACTGCGCAGTGCGTGTGCTGCTGACCTCGCCTGAGCGCTATGCCTTGTTGGGCGAGGCTTTGAAAACCTGCCCGGCCTTGCGCCATGTTGTCTTGACCGATGGCGCACAACAGCCCCAAGCAGGGCAGGGCCATAGCCAGCATGTCTGGCGCGACATGCTGGCGGCGCCTGCGCGAGCCGGCCACCGCGTCATCGACACCGATATGGCCGCCATTCTTTACACCTCGGGCTCTACGGGACGACCCAAGGGCGTGGTCTTGTCACATCGCAATATGGTGGCCGGCGCCAAGAGCGTGGCTTCCTATCTGGACAACAGGCCCTCAGACACTTTGCTGGCTGCCTTGCCCTTGTCCTTTGACGCAGGCTTCAGCCAATTGACCACTGCCTTTCACAGTGGCGCGCGGGTTGTACTGCTGAACTATCTGATGCCGCGCGATGTATTGAAGGCGATGGAGCGCGAGAAGGTGACCGGCCTAACTGCCGTGCCGCCGCTCTATATCCAGCTGGCACAATTGGAGTGGCCCGCCGCCATCAATGAAAATCTGCGCTACTTTGCCAATACCGGCGGGCGTATGCCGCGCGAAACTCTGGATAAGCTGCGGGCGCGCGTGCCCTCCGCCAAGCCGTTTTTGATGTACGGCCTGACAGAGGCCTTCCGCTCGACCTATTTGCCGCCCGAGGAAGTGGATCGCCGGCCCGATTCAATCGGCAAGGCCGTCCCCAATGCCGAGATCCTGGTGCTGCGCGAAGACGGCAGTCTCTGTGACGCCGAAGAGCCGGGCGAGCTGGTCCATAGGGGCGCCTTGGTCGCCATGGGCTACTGGAACGATGCTGAAAAGACGGCCGAGCGCTACAAGCTGCTGCCGGCCGGTGCTCCGGGTCGGCAGGCCGGGTTGCCATTGCCAGAGTACGCTGTGTTCTCCGGCGACACGGTGCGGCGGGACGCCGAAGGTTATCTGTACTTCATTGGTCGGCGCGACGAGATGATGAAGACTTCAGGCTACCGCGTTAGCCCAACGGAAGTGGAAGAGGTTCTTTATGCCAGCAAGCTGGTCGGTGAATGCGTCGCCTTTGGCGTTGATCACCCGACCTTGGGCCAAGTGATTCAGGTGATCGTCACACCACCCAGTGGTGTAGCCGAGCTGGACCTGGCGGCCCTTCAAGCGGCCTGTCGCCAGCATATGCCGGCCTATATGGTGCCGGCCGGCATCGAGGTGCAGGCCGGACCATTGCCGCGCAACCCTAATGGCAAGATCGATCGCAAGCTGCTGTCTGCCGATTGGGTAGAACGCCACCTCGCCTGAGTACTTGAGAGATACCCCAAGCCATGTCTGATGCAGTTGCAGTGAAGCGCGCACCGATCCACGCGCCGATGTCGCAGTTCCAAGTTGAAGCAAGCGGCGAACTCCTGGTCGGCGGCCAGAAGTTGTCCGTGCTGGCCGAGCGGGTCGGCCAAACGCCGTTCTTCGCCTATGACCGCGAGCTATTGCGGGCCCGTGTGGCGCAGTTGCGCAAGGCATTGCCGGCGCAGGTGAAGCTGCATTTTGCGATGAAGGCCAACCCGATGCCGGCGGTAGTCGGTTTGATGGCGGGCTTGCTCGACGGTATCGATGTGGCCTCGGCCGGTGAGCTGAAGGTGGCCTTGGACGCCGGCGCCGACCCGGCCGAGATCAGCTTTGCAGGCCCCGGAAAGCGGGATGTCGAGTTGCGCCAGTCGGTCGCAGCGGGCGTTCTGATCAATGTGGAATCAAGCCGTGAGTTGCCGGTCTTGGCCGAGGCTTCGGCGCGCTTAGGGCTTCCCGCACGCGTGGCGATCCGCGTCAACCCGGACTTTGAGCTGAAGGGCTCGGGCATGAAGATGGGTGGCGGCCCCAAGCAGTTCGGCATCGATACCGAGCAAATGCCCGAATTGCTGGCCGAAGTGGGTCGCCTTGGCCTGGCCTTTGAAGGCTTCCATTTGTTCGCGGGCTCCCAAAATCTTCGGCCCGAATCGATTTGCGAGGCGCAGCAGAAGTCCTATGAGTTGGCTCTGCGTTTGGCGGCGCTGGCGCCGTCTCCGGTCAAGTTCCTGAATCTGGGTGGCGGCTTTGGTATCCCTTACTTCCCAGGTGAGCAGCCGCTCGATCTCGCACCGATTGCTGCCAATTTGCAAGCCTTGGTGGAGCGCGCGGCGACTGAGTTGCCCGAGGCCTCGCTGGTCATCGAGCTAGGGCGTTACTTGGTCGGCGAGGCGGGCATTTACGTCACGCGCATCGTCGACCGGAAAACTTCTCGCGGCCAGGTCTACCTGGTCACCGACGGTGGTTTGAATCACCACTTGGCGGCCTCTGGCAACTTCGGCCAGGTGATTCGCAAAAACTACCCGGTGACGATAGGCAACAAGGCCGGCAGCCTCGAGCGCGAGTCGGTGTCGGTGGTCGGGCCGCTGTGTACGCCTTTGGATTTATTGGCCGACCGGATGGATTTGCCGGCGGCCGAAATCGGCGATTTGGTGGTGGTGTTTCAGTCCGGTGCCTATGGGCGCAGTGCTAGTCCCGAGGGGTTTTTGGGGCATCCGGCCAGTGCTGAGGTCTTGGTCTAAGTCCAGTCTCGTCGAACAGCTTCATTAGCGCGTGATTTCGTGTATTGCGAAGACTGAATTGAAAATTCAAGTCAATTGAGTTTGATTGCGAAGGGTTAAAGTCGAGCCATGCGGCTTGACCTGACCTCCCTCAACCTTGTGCTCGCGATCGAGCAAACGCGCTCGATCACGCGCGGGGCGCAGCAGGAGAATTTGGCGTTGGCGGCGGCGAGCAAGCGGGTGTCGGATCTGGAGGCCAGGCTTGGCGTGCAGTTGTTCGAGCGACGCTCGCGCGGCGTCGAGCCGACCGAGGCCTGCCGGGCGCTGGTGCGCCATATCCGCTCGCTGCATGCCTCGCTGCACGCGCTGGAGAGCGAGGTGGTGGAGTTTGCGCGCGGCATCAAGGGCCATTTGCGCATCGCAGCCAACAGCGGTGCGATTGCCGAATGCCTGCCGCCTGATTTGGCTGCGTTCAGTCAGGCGCACTCCCAAATTCGTATCAGCCTGGAGGACCTGACCAGCGCCGAAGTGCAAGCGGCAGTGGCCGAAGGGCGCGCCGATGTCGGCGTGTTCACTAGCCCTTTGCTGGACAACCGCCTGCAGACTTGGCCCTACCGCAGCAGCCGCTTAGGCGTGTTGATCCCGAAGCGACACGCCTTGGCAGGCCGCGCCTCGGTCAGTTTCAAAGATCTGCTGGACTTCGACCTGGTCGGCTTGCATGCCGGCGCATCGGCGCAACAGTTGATGCGCGAGCAAGCGTTGCTGCTGGGCCGCACGCTGAATGCGCGCTTGGCCGTGCGCGGCTTCGACGCGATTGCCCAATTGGTCGAAGCCGGCCTGGGCGTGGCTGTCTTGCCGGCCGTGCCGGCGGAGCGCTTTTCGCGCGTCTTTGAGGTCAGCCTTCTGACGCTGGATGAGCGCTGGGCCGAACGTGAATATTGTCTGGGCGTTGCCGCCCAAGAACGCCTGCCCGCCGTGGTGCAGCATTTTGTTGATGCGCTCTGCCCGCAGAAAATCGAGAACTGAAAAGGACTAGCCATGACCGCACGCACGCTCTACGACAAGCTCTGGGATGAACATGTCGTCCACACCGAGGAGGATGGCACCGCCACCCTCTATATCGACCGCCATCTGTTGCATGAGGTGACCAGCCCGCAGGCTTTTGAGGGCCTGGATTTGGCCCATCGCAAAGTCTGGCGTTTATCCGCGAACTTGGCGGTCAGTGACCACAATGTGCCGACGACCGACCGCAGCGAAGGCATTGCCGACCCGGTCTCCAAGCTGCAAGTGGATACGCTGGATCAGAACTGCGATCGCCACCAAGTGACGCAGTTCAAGATGAACGACAAGCGCCAAGGCATCGTCCACGTGATCGGCCCGGAGCAGGGCGCCACGTTGCCCGGCATGACCGTTGTTTGCGGCGACAGCCACACCTCCACGCATGGCGCGTTTGGCGCGCTGGCGCATGGCATCGGCACCTCCGAGGTCGAGCATGTGTTGGCCACGCAGACGCTGCTGGCACGCAAGGCCAAGAATCTGCTGGTGCGGGTCGAAGGCGTGCTGCCGCGCGGCTGCGGCGCTAAGGACATCGTCTTGGCCATCATTGGCAAGATCGGCACAGCAGGCGGCACCGGCTACACGATCGAGTTTGGCGGCGCCGCCATCCGTGCCTTGAGCATGGAAGGGCGTATGACGGTCTGCAATATGGCGATTGAAGCGGGCGCTCGCGCCGGCCTGATCGCGGTGGACGACACCACCATCAACTACTGCAAAGGCCGGCCTTTCTCGCCGACCGGTGTGGAGTGGGAGCAGGCCGTTAGCTACTGGCGCGGCCTGCATTCGGACGCCGGCGCCAAGTTCGACTTGGTGGTGGACTTGGACGCGGCGCAGATTCGCCCGCAAGTCACCTGGGGCACCTCGCCCGAGATGGTCTTGGGTGTGGACGAGCGCGTGCCCGACCCCGACAAGGAGAAGGATGCCGTCAAGCGCGGCGCGATCGAGCGGGCGCTGCAATACATGAGCCTGGAGCCCAACAAGGCGATAAGCGACATCCACATCGACAAGGTCTTCATCGGCTCCTGCACCAATAGCCGCATCGAAGACATGCGCGATGCGGCTGCCGTCGTGCGCCGCATCGGGGGCAGGTTGGCCGCCAATGTGCGCTTGGCGCTGGTGGTGCCGGGCTCGGGCCTGGTCAAGGCGCAGGCCGAAGCCGAAGGGCTGGATGTGATCTTCAAGGCGGCCGGTTTCGAGTGGCGCGAGCCGGGTTGCTCAATGTGCCTGGCGATGAATGCCGACCGGCTGGAGCCGGGCGAGCGCTGCGCTTCGACCAGCAATCGCAATTTCGAAGGGCGCCAGGGCGCCGGAGGCCGTACCCATCTGGTCAGCCCGGCGATGGCCGCAGCGGCGGCGATGCAAGGCCATTTTGTTGATGTGCGGCGTTTGATTTCATAAGCAGGAGTCTTGATATGAAAAAGCTCGCAGTTCTTCTCCTCGGCTTTGCATTTTTAGCCGGCTGCAACACCATTGGTGGCATCGGCCGCGACCTGCAAAAGGCCGGCGAGAAGATCGAAGACACCGCCAAGAAGAAGTAGTAGTCATTTAGACCTTAAGAGGTTCACTATGCAGAAATTCACCCTCCTCAAGGGGCTGGTCGCGCCGATGGATCGCGACAACGTCGACACCGACGCGATCATCCCCAAGCAATTCCTGAAGTCGATCAAGCGCAGCGGCTTCGGCCCTAACTTGTTTGACGAATGGCGCTATCTGGACGCCGGCGAGCCGGGTCAAGACCCGAGCGCGCGCCGGCCTAACCCGGACTTCGTGCTGAATCAGCCGCGCTATGCCGGGGCCTCGGTCTTGCTGGCGCGCAGCAATTTCGGCTGCGGCTCCAGCCGCGAGCATGCGCCTTGGGCCTTGGAGCAATATGGCTTCAGGGCCTTGATTGCGCCGAGCTTTGCCGACATTTTCTTCAACAACTGTTTCAAGAACGGCATCCTGCCGATTCAGTTGCCGGAAGCTCAGGTGGCTCAGTTGTTTGACGAGGTCCATGCCTTCCCTGGCTATCAATTGACCATTGATCTTGAGCGTCAGGTGGTGATCAAGGCCGACGGAACTGAGCTGCCTTTCGAGATTCAGTCCTTCCGCAAGTATTGCTTGTTAGGTGGTTTTGACGATATTGGCCTGACGCTGCGTCACGCCGACAAGATCAAGGCCTTTGAAGCCGAGCGCATGGCCAGCAAGCCCTGGCTGAACAACCGTTTGATTGCCTGAGGAATCACAGCAAATGAAAATCGCAATTCTTCCCGGTGATGGCATCGGCTCTGAGATCGTCGCCGAGGCGGTCAAGGTATTGAATGTCCTGGATCTGCCTTTCGAGATGGAGCACGCCCCGGTTGGCGGCGCCGCCTACGAGCTGCATGGCCACCCGCTGCCCGACTCGACGCTGCAACTGGCCAAGGACGCCGACGCGATTCTGTTCGGCGCCGTCGGAGACTGGAAGTACGACAAGCTGGATCGCCCCCTGCGCCCCGAGCAGGCCATTCTGGGTCTGCGCAAGCATCTGGGACTGTTCGCCAACTTCCGCCCGGCGATTTGCTATGAGCAGCTGACGCATGCGTCAAGCCTGAAGCCGGAGTTGGTGGCGGGCCTGGATATTCTGATCATCCGTGAGTTGACCGGCGACATCTATTTCGGCCAGCCGCGCGGGCGCCGCACCGCCGTGGACGGGCATTTCCCCGGCAGTGAAGAGGCGTTTGACACCATGCGCTATTCGCGCCCTGAGATCGAGCGGATTGCCCATGTGGCGTTCCAGGCGGCCCGCAAGCGCGGAAAACGCGTGACCTCGGTCGACAAGGCCAATGTCTTGGAGACCTTCCAGTTCTGGAAGGACGTGATGATCGAGGTGCATGCCGACTATCCGGATGTGGAACTCGACCATATGTATGTCGACAACGCCGCCATGCAGTTGGTCAAGGCGCCGAAGCGTTTCGACGTGATGGTGACCGGCAATATGTTCGGCGATATCTTGTCCGACGCAGCGGCGATGCTGACTGGTTCGATCGGCATGTTGCCCTCGGCCTCGTTGGACAAGAACAACAAGGGGCTTTACGAGCCCAGCCACGGCAGCGCGCCCGACATTGCAGGCAAGGGCATAGCCAATCCTTTGGCTACAATCCTCTCCGCTGCCATGATGCTCAAGTTCTCCCTCAACCAACCAGAAGCCGCCTCGAAAATAGAAGCGGCCGTTGGATCGGTGTTGTCTCAAGGTCTGCGTACGGCAGACATTTGGAGCGAGGGCACCCAAAAAGTGGGCACGCGGGAGATGGGTGATGCGGTTGTCAAGGCCTTGACGGACAACATCGCCATGACGAAAACCATTAAGGGCTAGTTCAGCTCCGGTTTGTCTCGCCCCTATCCCCCCGGCGACACAAGCCGGGGGAGAAGAAGCTCAAAACAGTTGAGATAGATAGAGGACGCAAGAAAATGACATCACTAGTTGGATTGGTAGGCTGGCGCGGCATGGTCGGCTCGGTGCTGATGGACCGCATGGCGGCAGAGCGTGACTTCGACCTGATCGAGCCGCTGTTCTTCAGCACCTCGAATGCCGGCGGCGCGGCCCCATCGTTTGCCAAAAACGAAACCAAGCTGCAGAACGCTTTTGATATCGAGCAGCTCAAGCGCTGCGACATCATCATCACCGCGCAAGGCGGCGACTACACCTCGGAAGTCTTCCCCAAGCTGCGCGCAGCCGGTTGGAGTGGCCACTGGATCGACGCGGCCTCGACGCTGCGCATGGAATCCGATGCCGTCATCATCTTGGACCCGGTGAACCTGCCCGTTATTGAAAGCGCGCTGGCCAAGGGCGGCAAGAACTGGATTGGCGGCAATTGCACGGTTTCATGCATGTTGATGGGCGTGGGTGCGCTGTACAAGGCCGACTTGGTCGAGTGGATGAGCACGCAGACCTATCAGGCCGCATCCGGCGGCGGCGCCCAGCATATGCGCGAGCTACTGACGCAGTACGGCACGCTGAACGCCGAGGTCCGGGATTTGCTCGATGACCCCAAGAGCGCCATTCTGGAGATCGACCGCAAGTTGATCGCCAAGCAGCGCGCCTTGACCGCTGCCGAGACCGCCAACTTTGGCGTGCCGCTGGGCGGCTCGCTGATCCCTTGGATCGACAAGGATCTGGGCAATGGCATGTCCAAGGAAGAATGGAAGGGCATGGCCGAGACCAACAAGATCATGGGTCTGGGCGAGGGCTTTGGCTCGGCCGCTATTCCTGTCGATGGTTTCTGCGTGCGTGTCGGTGCCATGCGCTGCCACAGCCAGGCGCTGACCTTCAAGCTCAAGAAGGATGTTCCGGTGGCCGACATCGAGGCGATGATTGCCGCGGACAACGAGTGGGTCAAGTTGGTGCCGAACACGCGCGAAGCGACGGTGCAAGACCTGACCCCGGTGGCGGTGTCGGGCACGATGACGATTCCGGTTGGCCGCGTGCGCAAGCTGGCCATGGGCCCCGAGTATGTGGGTGCCTTCACCATTGGCGATCAGCTGCTCTGGGGCGCGGCCGAACCTCTGCGCCGCATGTTGAGGATCTTGCTGGCACGTTGATGGCCAGCGCACCCCGTTGCCGGCACGCGACAAGCTTGTAACGGGGTGAATCAGTGCGGTGTCTACAGAGCTATTCAGCCTTTGTCTGAGCTTCTAAGCGTATATGCTTGCCTCTATTAGGATTTCCAAACGGAAGTGCGCATGTGGATGGCATCGTGAGCGCAGTGAAGTTGAAAGTTAGCATCGTCAAAAGAGGCGGACACCGGGTGGTGCCCGCCTTGTCGCTTGGGGGAACGCTTTGAAAACAAACTATTGCGCTATGGACAGCACGGACAGTGCCCCAGCCAATCGCTCTGGCATCCCCTCGGGCGGTGCCCATGTGCCGGGCTCGCGGCGCAGCGCTTTCTCCCGTTTTGCTTTGTCGCATATCGCTGCGGCTGTGCTGCTTGCTTCCAGCGGTGGTGCCTGGGCCTTGGGCTTAGGGCGCTTGTCGGTGCAGTCGGCCTTGGGCGAAACGCTGAAGGCGGAAATCGATATCACCAGCCTGAGTGCCGAAGAGGCGGGTTCCTTGAAGGTGCGTATCGCGCCGCCCGAGTCCTACCGCGCCACAGGGGTTGAGTACAACGCAGTATTGGCCAGCACGCAGGTGCAAGTCGTCAAAAAAGACGGCCGTAGTTTCCTGCGCGTCAGCAGCGACCGCGCGGTTCAAGAGCCCTTTGTTGACGTGATTCTTGAGCTGACTTGGGCGAACGGACGCCTGGTGCGTGAGTACACCTTGCTGTTTGATCCACCCGCAGCGACGCGACCCAATAGTGCCCCTGCGCCTGCCGCCGCTCCGGCGGTGACAAGCGCCCCGGTCATCTCGCCTGCGCCCCTCGCACAGACCGAAGCAGTGCCCGCGCCGGCGCCGGCCGCGCCCGTCCTCATTCCTGCTGTACCGACGTCCAGCCCTGCGCAGACTCCTTCCTTGAGTCCAGCCGCTCGGCCATCCCGAGAGACTGCTACGTCCCAGCCCACAGCAGCGCCAGCGCCGCGTCCTGCGGCCCTGGCGCCTGCGGCTTCGGCAGCTTCAGCGCCAGCTTCGGCGGCATCAGCGGCATCCGAATACAAGGTCAAGCCGGGTGACAGCCTCTCGCGCATTGCCGGCAAGACGCAGCCCGAGGGCATCTCGCTCGACCAGATGCTGGTCGGCCTGTTTCGCAACAATCCGGATGCCTTCCTCGACAGCAATATGAACCGCCTGCGCACCGGCGTGGTCTTGCAGGTGCCGTCCAGTGAAACCTTGGGTGCCACTTCGCCCACCGAAGCGCGGCAAATCATTCGCGCCCAAAGTGCAGACTTCAGCGCCTACCGCTTGCGCCTGAGCAGCGCAGCGCCGACGCTGCAAACTGACCAAAGCGAGCGCCAGGCCAAGGGCAAGGTAGAAGCGGCGGTGGAAGATCGCAAGCCCGCGCCCGCGCCGACACCGGACAAGCTCACTCTTAGCAAGGCCGCCAGCGCCGCAGCTGACGCCAAGGTGGCTAAGGCGTCCAAAGAAGCCGAAAAGAAAGACGCGGCTGCTCGCATGGCCGAGTTGACGCGCAATGTCGAAGAACTGAAGAAAATCTCGAGTGCCGCCAAGCCGGCCGTCGTGGCTTCGGCTGCCCCTTCAGCCGCACCAGCGCCCGCACCTTCGCCCGCACCTGCTGTGGTGGCCGCGCCGGCCCCTGTTGCTGCAGCCCCTTCTGCGCCTGCAGCGGTTCCCGCCGCCATTCCTGCCGTCGTGCCTGCGCTTGCCGCAGCTTCCGCCGTGCCTGCGCTGCCGAGCACGGTCGCTTCTGCGGCGGCCCCCAAGCCGCCTGTGCCTGCATCAGGGGCATCGGCTGCCAGCGCCGCCATCCCCGTGGAAGAGGCCGAACCCGGCTTGCTTGAGAACCCCTTGGCTTTGCCCTTGGGCGCCGCATTATTGGCCGCCGTGGGTGGCTTGACCTGGTACCGTTTGCGGGGCCGCAAGGCCGCTGCGAAGGCCGATACCGGCTTCCATGAAAGCCGTCTGCAGCCCGACTCCTTCTTCGGAGCTACCGGCGGCCAGCGCGTCGACACGCGTGACGCCACCGGTGCGGCCTCGTCGATGAACTATTCGCTCAGCCAGTTGGATGCGATCGGCGATGTTGATCCGGTGGCCGAGGCCGATGTCTACCTGGCCTATGGCCGCGATTTGCAGGCCGAGGAAATTCTTAAAGAAGCCTTGCGTGCGACGCCAGAGCGCATGGCGATCCGGCTCAAGCTGCTGGAGGTCTATGCCAAACGCCGCGACACCAAGGGTTTCGAGCAACTGGCTTTGCAGCTCTTTGCAGATACCAAGGGGAGCGGCGACGATTGGGCGCGTGCCCAGGAACTGGGCCGCCAGATCGATCCAGAAAATCCGCTCTATCAGCCCGGCGGTATGCCAAGCCAGCAAAGCGAGGGCCGCGAAGCGCATCCCGAGCCGACGGACGCCAGCAATATGCCGAACACGGTGGGTCTCCTGGCGACCGAGCCAGCCGGTCGCAGCGCGGCGGTCGATGCCGGGCCCATGAGCGGTTTTGACCTTGATCTGGATTTGGATCTGCCTGAGCCGGCTTCGCCGACCGCAATGGAAGCCACCCAGGCAATGACGACAACGGTGGAGCAAGCGCCGTTTTCCATGGACTTTGACTTGTCGGAGCCGCCTGCGCCAGCGCCCCCTGAGCCTGCTGCAGCAAGTGCAGCGCCCGCCGGCAATGAGCTCGAGTTTGATTTGGACGACTTCGGCAGCTTGGATGACGAAGCCTCGAATCGCCCCGCGCCGGCCGATGCGGGCAATGCGCTCGACTTCGACCTCGGCTCGATTGATCTGTCCTTGCCCGAATTGCCCCAGGCTCCCGAGGCGCCGATTCCGGTGGCCGAATCGGTCGCCATGGACGGTGATTTTGGCGCGGAGTTTGAAGAGCTGATGAAGGCCGGGGAGCCCGAACAAACCGCAGCAGACCCCTTGGCCGACGCATTTGATGTGATGGAAGACGGCGGTGACCCTTTGATGCGCCAGCTGGAATTGGCCGACGAGTTCCGCCAGATCGGCGACACCGAGGGTGCACGCGAGGTGCTGCAAGAGCTGATCTCCAAATCCAGCGGACCCTTGCGCGACAAGGCTCAGGCGATGTTGAACGATCTGCGCTAGGGCGGGATTTCACACCGTTGATGCACGACAATGCAAAGCGCCCGCCGAGCCGGGCGCTTTTTTCATAGTGGAGCCATCAATTGAGTGAGGCGAGATGCGCGTAGTTTTGGGAGTCAGTTACCGTGGTGGCGGCTATCACGGCTGGCAGGCCCAAGCCGACCGGCAAACCGTGCAAGATGTCTTGGAGGCCGCGCTGAAGAAGTTTAGCGCGAGCGATATTCGCACCGTCTGCGCCGGACGCACCGACACCGGCGTCCACGGTTTGAATCAGGTCGTGCACTTTGACACCGGCGTGATCCGCGACGCTGCTTCTTGGGTGCGCGGCACGAACTGTTTTCTGCCCACCAATGTGGCAATCCAATGGTGCGTGTTCGCGGAGGAACCCTTCCATGCGCGCTTTGCCGCTCAAGGTCGCCGTTACAGCTATGTCTTGCTGGAATCCCCGGTGCGACCGGCGATCGAGGCCGGCTCGGTTGGCTGGGTGCATTACCCGCTCAACGGGGCGGCGATGCGTCAGGCCGCTGACCTGCTCCTCGGTGAGCATGACTTCAGCGCTTTTCGCTCATCCGAATGCCAGGCCGCTTCGCCGGTCAAGACCATGCGCAGCATCACCATCACCCAGCAAGGTGACTACTGGCGTTTTGACTTTGACGGTTCGGCCTTTTTGCACCATATGGTGCGCAATTTGATGGGCAGCTTGCTGGCGGTGGGGCGCGGCACACGCGACCAGGCCTGGTTTGCTGCAGTCTTGGCTGGCAAAGACCGCAAGTTCGCCGCACCAACCTTTCCCGCCGATGGCCTTTATTTCGTCGGCCCCTATTACGCCAGCGAGTACCAAATCCCTAGCCAAACCTCAGCAATGGCTTGGCTGCCCGGCCCGCCTCAAACAGCATGAAAAGAACCCGCATCAAAATTTGTGGCTTGACCCGTGAGGCAGATGTGCTCGCCGCCGTCGACGCCGGCGCCGACGCTATTGGCTTTGTTTTTTACGCCAAGAGTAAGCGTTATGTCACGCCCGCGCGGGCGGCCGAATTGGCGCGCTTGTTGCCGCCTTTTGTCACGCCGGTGGGCCTGTTCGTCAACGCCACCGAGGCCGAGCTACAAGCCGCATTGGAAGCTTTGCCGACTATGCTTTTGCAGTTTCATGGGGACGAGTCGCCGCAAGATTGCGAACGGCCGGGCCGACCCTATATGCGTGCCGCGCGCATGGAGCCCGGCTTTGATTTGTTAGACTACGCTCAACAATATTCAGCCGCCCAGGCGATTCTGCTCGACGCTCATGTCGAGGGCTACGGCGGTGGTGGAAAGGTCTTCGATTGGTCACTCATTCCAAAAAACCTGGGCTCTCCAGTCGTTTTGTCTGGTGGGTTGCATGCCGGAAATGTGCTGGCTGGGATCACGCAGGCGCGGCCCTGGGCCGTTGACGTCAGCTCGGGCGTAGAGGCGCAGGGACGCGGCCTCAAATGCGCCGAGCTGATGCGTGAGTTCTGTGAGGCTGTGGCCCGCGCCGATGCGCAGGTGGCTGTAGATCTCGCGGTGAGCAATCCCGAAATCTGAGAGATTCCCATGAGTAACTATTCCCAACCCGATGCCCAAGGGCATTTCGGTCCGGTCAAGGGCCAGACCTATGGAGGCAGCTTTGTCGCCGAGACCCTGGTCCATGCGCTTGATGAGCTGAACAGCGCCTACGCGCATTACAGCCAAGATCCGGACTTCATTGCCGAGTACAAAAAAGAGCTGGCTCATTTTGTCGGCCGCCCAAGCCCGATCTATCACGCCGACCGGCTCAGCCGCGAGCTCGGCGGCGCGCAGATCTTTCTTAAGCGCGAAGACCTCAACCACACCGGCGCGCACAAGATCAACAACACCATTGGCCAAGCGCTATTGGCCAAGCGCATGGGCAAAAAGCGCGTGATCGCCGAAACCGGCGCCGGCCAGCACGGTGTCGCCACGGCCACGATCTGCGCACGCTACGGCATTGAGTGCGTGGTCTATATGGGCAGTGAGGACATCAAGCGCCAGTCGCCCAATGTCTATCGCATGAATTTGCTCGGCGCGCGGGTGGTGGCGGTCGAGTCGGGGTCCAAGACCTTGAAGGACGCGCTCAACGAGGCGATGCGTGACTGGGTGACCAATGTCGAGTCGACCTTTTACATCATCGGCACCGTGGCCGGCCCGCATCCCTATCCGATGATGGTGCGCGACTTCCAGCGCGTCATCGGCGACGAGTGCCTGGTTCAGATGCCCGAGATGATTGGCCGCCAACCCGATGCGGTGATTGCCTGTGTCGGCGGCGGCAGCAATGCGATGGGTATTTTCTATCCCTATATCGACCATGCCGGCACGAGGCTGATCGGCGTCGAGGCGGCGGGTGAGGGGATCGCGAGCGGCAAGCATGCCGCGACGCTGTCAGCCGGCAGCCCGGGCGTCTTGCATGGCAACCGCACTTATTTGCTGCAAGACGCCAACGGGCAGATCATCGAAACGCATTCGATCTCGGCAGGCCTGGACTATCCCGGCGTCGGCCCCGAGCATGCCTATCTGAAGGACATCGGTCGGGCCGAATATGTCGGCGTCACCGATACCGAGGCCTTGGCGGCTTTCCATCACTTGTGCCGCACCGAGGGCATCATCCCGGCGCTGGAGTCCAGCCACGCGGTGGCCTATGCGATGAAGCTGGCGCCAAGTCTGCCGGCTGATCAGCATCTCTTGGTCAATTTGTCTGGTCGCGGCGACAAGGACATCGGCACGGTCGCCGATCTGTCGCAGGCCGAGTTTTTCTGTCGGCCTTCTTGTAAGGGTCAATCGGTCAAGGGTCAATCGGCGAGCGCTGAGGTTCTTGTGGCTTTGCCTAAGAATGGAGTCCAGCCATGAGCCGCATTCAAGCGACATTTGCACGCCTTGCCGCTGAGGGCCGCAAGGCCTTGATCCCCTTCGTCACCGCCGGTGATCCATTCCCCGATGTGACGGTCGAGTTGATGCTAGCGATGGCCGACGCCGGCGCCGATGTGATCGAGTTGGGCGTGCCGTTTTCCGACCCGATGGCCGATGGCCCGGTGATTCAACGCGCGGCCGAGCGGGCGGTCAAGGCAGGCATTGGCCTGACCCAGGTCCTGGCCGATGTGCAGGCCTTTCGCCAGCGCAACCAAACCACGCCCGTGGTCTTGATGGGTTATGCCAACCCGATTGAGCGCTTTGGCTTGGATCGTTTTGTGCTGGAAGCCAAGGCAGCCGGCGTGGACGGCGTGCTGGTGGTTGATTACCCGCCCGAAGAATGCGTGCGTTTTGCCGCCTTGCTGAAGGCGCAGCAGATGGACGCGATCTTTTTGCTCGCGCCGACTTCGACCGACGCACGCATGCAGCGCGTCGGCGAGGTTGCCAGCGGCTATGTCTACTATGTGTCGCTGAAGGGCGTGACTGGCGCCGGGCACCTGAACACGGCGGCGGTGGCCGAGATGATTCCGCGCATCCGGCGGCACATTTCGGTGCCGGTCGGTGTGGGTTTTGGCATTCGGGATGCGGCCACGGCGCGCGCGGTGGCCGACGTTTCGGATGCGGTCGTCATCGGTTCGCGCCTGGTTGAACTGCTGGAGGTCCAGCCGCGCGATAATGTCGCGGTGACGGGTGCTCAGTTCATCCGCGAAATTCGGAGCGCTTTGGACGCCTAAGGCGCTCGAAACTCCACCGATCATCAAGTTAAAAGGAGTCTGCTTGTGAGTTGGCTTGAAAAACTTCTGCCGCCGAAGATGCAGCAAACCGACCCGACCGAGCGCCGCATGGTGCCGGAAGGTTTGTGGATCAAGTGCCCGTCTTGCGAAACGGTCTTGTACAAGACCGACCTGGAGCAGAACGTCAATGTTTGCCCCAAGTGCAGCCACCATCATCGTATCGGCGCGCGCGCTCGGTTGAATGCTTTCCTCGACGGCGAAGGCCGTTACGAGATCGGTCAAGAGGTTTTGCCGGTCGACGCCTTGAAGTTCAAGGACAGCAAGAAGTACCCCGACCGGCTCAAGGATGCGCTGGAGCAAACCGGCGAAACCGACGCGCTGGTGGTGGTGGGCGGTGCCTTGATGACCATCCCCGTGGTGGCGGCCTGCTTCGAGTTCAACTTCATGGGGGGCTCGATGGGCTCGGTGGTCGGCGAGCGCTTTGTGCGCGGCGTCGAGACGGCGATTGAGCAAAAGACGGCCTTTATTTGCTTCACCGCGACCGGCGGTGCGCGTATGCAAGAGGGCTTGCTGAGCCTGATGCAGATGGCAAAAACGAATGCGTCTTTGACCCGTCTGGCCAAAGCCAAGCTGCCCTTCATCAGCATCTTGACCGATCCAACCATGGGCGGCGTATCCGCCAGCTTCGCCTTCGTTGGCGATGTGGTGCTGGCCGAGCCCAAGGCCTTGATCGGCTTTGCCGGGCCGCGCGTGATCGAAAACACGGTGCGAGAGAAGCTGCCGCCTGGTTTCCAGCGTGCCGAGTTTTTGATGGAAAAGGGCGCGATCGACATGATTGTCGACCGGCGCGAGTTGCGCGAAACCGTGGCGCGCCAGTTGGCCATGCTGCAGCGCATGAGTTCGGACGCGGTCGCTTGATCGGTTCCCTGTTCTCGCTTTGATGATCCCCAGCGGCCAGGCCCACAAGGTCTGGCCGTCTTGTTTTGCGCCAAAACATATGTTGCCTACCAGCTTAGAAGAATGGCTCGCGCACTGCGAGCGTTTGCATCCCAAAACCATAGACATGACACTGGATCGGGTGATCACGCTGCGTGATCGCCTGGGTCTGAAGTTCGAACCCCCGGTGGTGATGGTGGCCGGCACCAATGGCAAGGGTTCGACCTGTGCGATGCTGGAGTCGATTGCCTTGCAAGCCGGCTACCGGGTCGGCCTCTACATCAAACCGCATCTGGTGCATTTCCAGGAGCGCTGCCGGGTGGGCGGCGAATCAGTCTCGGCCGAGTCTTTGTTGCCCTACTTTGCAGCCGTGGAAGGCGCGCGCGGCGACTTGACGCTGTCTTACTTTGAGTTCACGACGCTGGCCATCATGCTGCGCTTGGCGGCCGAGCCGCTGGATCTGGTGATTTTGGAGGTCGGTCTGGGCGGGCGCCTGGACGCCGTCAATGTGGTCGATGCCGATTGCGCCGTCATCACCAGCATCGATCTGGATCACACCGAATATTTGGGCCCTGACCGCGAGTCGGTGGGGCGAGAGAAGGCCGGCATCATGCGGGCTGGTCGCACCGTGGTCGTCAGTGACCCTGTGCCGCCGGCCTCGCTGGCCGCACGCGCTGCCGAGATCGGCGCCGATTTGCGTCAGCTCGGCCGGGACTTCACGTACAGCGGCGACCGCCAGCAATGGCAATGGTCGGGCCGCGAGCGCCGCTTCAGTGGCATGGCTTACCCGGCGCTGCGGGGTGTCAACCAGTTGCTCAATGCGGCGGGCGTGCTGGCGGTGTTTGAAGTCTTGTACGAGCGCTTGCCCATCAGTGCGCAGGCGGTGCGCAATGGCTTGGCGATGGTGGAGTTGCCGGGGCGTTTCCAAGTGCTGGCAGGTCAGCCCAATCTGGTGCTGGACGTGGCGCACAACCCGCATGCGGTGGCGGCCTTGGCGCAAAACCTGGATCAAATGGGTTTCTTTCCGCGCACGCATGCGGTTTTTGGCGCCATGGCGGACAAAGACTTGGCCGGCATTTTTCAAAAAATGGCGCCGCTGGTCGATGTATGGCACTTTTGTGACCTTGAAATTCCGCGTGCGGCCAAGGCCGAAGCCTTGTTGGCACAGTTCGAGGAGCTTCGTTCGGCCGGCAGCTTGAAAGCACCGAAAGAATTGAGCCTGCAGGTGCACGCGAGCCCCGCCGATGCGCTGGCCGCAGCGGCTGTTGGCGCCGACCCCGCTGATAGAATTCTGGTCTTCGGTTCCTTCTACACCGTAGGCGGTGTGCTCAAGAATGGTGTGCCGCGTTTGCAGGCCGGCAAGCCGCCTCAAACGAGCATTGCTTTGTCTTGATTCCAAGGCTTCCGCAAGAAGCCTATTTGTCTAGCGTCATCTCGCTTCATCTCGTCTAGCCGGCTCACGCTGCCATTCTTGCCATGGGTCTGTTGTCCTTTTTAAAACGCGGTGAAGCCAGTTCGGCCGCAACATCCGGCGCTAAATCATCTGCCAAGTCGGGTGCAAAACCCGTTGCCGACGCGGCCGATGCCGTGCAGCATTTGCGGCTGCGCGCGCGTCACCGGCTGATTGGAGCTGCCTTGTTGGTCGGCGTGGGCGTGATTGGGTTTCCGTTGTTGTTCGAGACCCAGCCGCGTCCGATTCCGGTTGATTTGCCGATCGACATTCCCGGCAAAGAGGCGGTGCCGCCGCTGCGGGTGCCAGCGCCCGCGCAGTTGCAACTGCCTGCCTTGCCGCCGCTGCCCGCCACGACCGAGCAGGCCGACCGAGCCTCAGCTGAAAACTCAGTCCCGCCAGCCAGTTCGCACAAACAAGACGCCGCCGCGCCTCCGGTCAAAGAGCTTGTAGCTACCCTGCCAGTGGCCGGCGCTGCGAGGACTGAAACAACGAAGACCGAAACAACGAAGGTCGAAGCAACTAAAGCCGAAGTCAAAACCGAAGCGAAAGCAGATGCAAAGCCGGAGCCGAAGGCTGAGCCCAAGCCCTCGGCAAAGTCCAGCGACAAAGCGCCGGACAAGAAAGTCGCTGAGCACCATCCCGACAAGGCAGCTTCGCAGCAAGAGGCCGCACGGGTGCAACTCTTGCTGGAGGGCAAGACCGCACAAACCAAGGCCACCGAAGCGGGGCAACGTGCGATCGTTCAGGTGGGGGCTTATGCCGATACGAATGCAGCGCAAGAGGTTCGTGCGAAGGTCGAAAAGCTGGGCTTGAAAACCTACACGCAGGTGCTTGAAACGCCCGCAGGCAAGCGCGTGCGGGTGCGCGTTGGACCTTTCGCCAGCAAGGAAGAAGCCGACAAGGCCGCCGCAAAACTGCGTGCCAGCGGCCTGTCACCCGCCGTGCTGACGCTTTGAAGAACGGCTTGAGTCGCGCGGTGGCCTTGATTGAGTAATGTGACGAGTTGGGTCGACTGGGCCTTGGTGGGCCTGCTGGCCGTGTCGGCCCTGCTGGGTCTGTGGCGCGGTCTGGTGTTCGAGCTCTTGTCGATCGCGGGTTGGCTGATGGCTTATTTTGGTGCGCCGATCTTGGCTCCTTTGGTGGAGTCATGGCTGCCGCAGCAACGTTTCGAGGCCAGCTTGTTGCATGTGCTGGGCTTGTGCCTGAGTTTTATATTGATTTTGCTGGTCTGGACCCTGGGTGCAAAGTTGGTGCGGGCATTGCTTCACGCCACGCCTTTGAGTCTGGTGGACCGTTTGTTGGGTTGTATTTTTGGATTTTTGCGCGGTTTGCTGGTGTGCTTGATCTTGGCAGTCTTGGTGGGCATGACGCCGGCCAAGGATTGGTCAAGCTGGCACGATTCACAGTTGGCCGCTGGCTTGCAAAAAGTGCTGAATGAAGTTCGTCCAGCCTTGCCGGATGAGCTGTTGAAATTGATCCCGGCCTGAGTTTTTACTCAGGCCCTGAATATTGTTGTGTCCCCTCAAGACAAGGAAATACCATGTGCGGCATCGTCGGCGTGATCTCTCGCTCACCGGTTAACCAGCTGATCTATGACGGCCTGCTGCTCTTGCAGCATCGCGGTCAAGATGCCGCTGGCATCGTCACCATGCAAGGCAATAAATGCTTTATGCACAAGGCCCGCGGCATGGTGCGCGACGTGTTTCGTACCCGCAATATGCGCGCCTTGCCCGGCAATATTGGCCTGGGGCAGACACGCTACCCCACCGCCGGCAACGCCTATAACGAAGAAGAGGCGCAGCCTTTCTACGTCAACGCGCCTTTTGGTCTGGTGCTGGTGCACAACGGTAACTTGACCAATGCGCAAAGCTTGAAGACCGAGCTGTACGACATTGATCGTCGCCATATCAACACCGAGAGCGACTCGGAAGTTCTGCTTAATGTGTTGGCGCATGAAATCGAGCAGGTGGTGCGTGACGCGCCGCTGACCCCCGAAGGCATGTTCAAGGCCGTTAGCGCGGTGCATAAGCGCATCAAGGGCTCTTATGCGGTGATCGCGCTGATCGCCGGTCACGGCATGTTGGCGTTTCGCGACCCCTTTGGTATCCGCCCGCTGTGTTTCGGTCAGGCCGAAGATGGCGAGCATATGGTCGCCAGTGAAAGCGTGGCACTCGAAGGCACCGGCTTCAAATTGACGCGCGATGTTGCACCCGGCGAGGCCTTGTTCATCGATATGCAAGGCAAATTGCACACCCAGCAATGCGCTGAGAATCCCACGCTGAACCCCTGCATGTTCGAGTTCGTTTACCTGGCGCGCCCGGACTCCGTGATGGACGGCATCTCGGTCTACCAAGCGCGCCTGAATATGGGTGAGACCCTGGCTCAGCGTTTGATCTCCACCATGCCGCCAAGCGATATCGACGTGGTGATCCCGATCCCGGAGTCCAGCCGGCCGTCCGCGATGCAACTGGCGCACCGCATCGGCAAGCCTTACCGGGAAGGCTTCGTCAAAAACCGCTATGTCGGCCGCACCTTCATCATGCCGGGCCAGGGCGAGCGTAAAAAATCAGTGCGCCAAAAGCTCAATGCGATCGGCTTGGAGTTCAAAAACCGCAATGTCTTGCTGGTTGACGACTCGATCGTGCGCGGCACCACCTCGAAAGAAATCGTGCAGATGGCGCGTGAGGCCGGGGCACGCAAGGTCTATTTGGCCTCGGCAGCGCCGCCGGTGCGCTTTCGCAATGTCTACGGCATCGACATGCCGACCAGCGAAGAGTTGGTGGCACACAATCGCAGCAACGAGGAAATTCGTCAGTTCATCGGCGCCGACGCCCTGATCTATCAAGATGTTGATGCGATGAAGCGTGTTGTCGCTGCCTTGCAGCCGGCCTTGCAGGGGTTTGAGGCCTCTTGCTTTGACGGTGTCTATGTCACCGGTGATGTGACTGCTGAAGACTTCGCCAAGCTCGAAGCGCAGCGGCGCAGCCAGGGTGAAGAAGAAGACGGCCCAGCGCGCACAAGGCTGGCCTTGCAAAGTGGGGGTGAGGGCCGATGAGCAACGCGGTTAGCAAAGACGCGGCCCGCCGTTTGGCCCGCGCGCAGTTGCCGGACGGTTTGCGCCCCGAGACCTTGGCCGTGCGCACGGCCTTGGCGCCCAGCCAGCATGGCGAAAACTCCGAAGCGCTGTTCTTGACCAGCGCCTATGTGCAGCCCGACGCCGAAACTTCCGCACAGCGCTTCGCCGCGTCGGAGGATTTCACCTACTCGCGCACCAGCAATCCGACCGTGCGTAGCTTGGAGATGCGTCTGGCCGCGATGGAGGGAACGGAAGCCGCCATCGCCACCTCGACCGGCATGAGCGCCATCCTATTGCTTTGCATGGGCTTGCTCAAAGCGGGCGACCATGTGATTTGCTCGCGTTCGGTGTTCGGCTCGACCATCAATTTGTTTGCCAAAGAGTTCGGCAAATTCGGCGTCGAGACCAGTTTTGTTTCGCAGACCGATTTGCAGGATTGGCAATCTGCAGTTCGTCCGAATACATGCATTTTCTTTGCCGAGACACCGACCAACCCGCTCACCGAGATTTGCGATATCCGGGCGTTGGCCGATATAGCGCATGCGTGCGGTGCCTTGCTGGTGGTGGACAACACCTATTCGACGCCAGCCTTGCAGCAACCGGCCAAGCTCGGTGCGGATCTGATCATGCATTCGGCGACCAAGTATATGGATGGTCAGGGCCGAGTCATGGCGGGGGCTTTGTGTGGGCCCAACCATCTGATCAAGGATATCTTTGCGCCGGTCTTGCGCACCGTTGGCATGACGCTCGCACCGTTCAATGCCTGGGTTGTTCTCAAAGGTCTGGAGACGCTCAGCCTGCGCATGCGTGCGCAAAGCGAGCAGGCCCTGGCCGTGGCGCGTTGGCTGGAGGCCCGGCCCGAAGTGGCTCGCGTCTATTGCCCCTCGCTGCCTTCGCATCCCCAGCATGAGCTGGCGATGCGTCAGCAATCGGGGCAGGGCGGGGCGGTGTTGTCGTTTGAGCTGCGGGCGGCGACGCCCGAGGCCGCACGAGCAGCCGCTTTCCACCTCATCGACAGCACGCGCGTGCTGAGCATCGCCACCAATCTGGGCGACACCAAGTCCATCATCACGCACCCGGCCACCACTTCGCATGGGCGCCTCAGCGAAGCTCAGCGCCAAGCCGCCGGTATCAGCCAAGGGCTGATCCGCCTGGCCGTGGGGCTTGAGCATGTGGACGACATTACCGACGATTTGCTGCGTGGACTTTCTACCTTGACCGCCCTATGAGCCTGAATCCAAACACTCCCATCCGAACGCGTATTGCGCCATCGCCCACCGGCTTCCTGCACCTGGGCACGGCCCGCACGGCCCTGTATTCCTGGGCTTTTGCGCGCCACTTTGGCGGCAAGTTTGTGCTCCGTATCGAAGACACCGACGTGGCACGCTCGACCCAGGATTCGGTCGAGCAGATCCTTGCTTCTATGCAATGGCTGGGTCTGGACTATGACGAAGGCCCGATCTATCAAATGCAGCGCCTGGAGCGCTATAGCGCCGTGGTGGAACAGTTGATTGCTGAGGGCAAGGCCTACCGCTGCTACTGCTCGCCGGCCGAGCTGGATGAAATGCGTGAGGCCCAACGCGCACGCGGTGAAAAAACGCATTACGACCGTCGCTGGCGGCCGGAGCCGGGCAAGGTCTTGCCTGCAGCACCCGAAGGCGTGCAAGCGGTTGTGCGTTTCAAGAATCCGCTTGAGGGCGATGTGACTTGGGATGATGTGGTCAAAGGTCCGATCACTATCAATAACCGCGAGATCGATGACCTGATCATCGTGCGCCCGGATGGCGTGCCGACCTATAACTTCTGCGTCGTGGTCGACGATTGGGACATGGCCATCAGCCATGTCTTCCGCGGCGATGAGCATGTCAACAATACGCCCTGGCAGATCAATATCTTCAACGCACTCGGTGCACCATTGCCGCGTTTCGGTCATGTGCCGGTGATTCTGGGTGACGACGGCCAGAAGCTGTCCAAGCGTCGTGGCGCTGTCAGCGTGACTGCTTACGAAGATGCAGGCTATTTGCCCGAGGCGATGTTGAATTACCTGTCGCGCCTGGGTTGGAGTCACGGTGATGACGAGTTGTTCTCGCGCGAGCAACTGGTGTCGTGGTTTGACGGCACGCACCTGAGCAAGAGCCCGGCGCAATGGGATCCGGCCAAGCTGGAATGGGTGAACAGCCAGTACATCAAGCAAGCCGATGACGAGCGATTGGCTGTTCTGGTAGCTGCTCAATTACTTAAGCGGGGCCTGAATGTCGACGCTGAGGCCTTGGTTCCCATGTGTGCGCTCTTCAAAGACCGCTGCGCGACCACGGTAGCATTGGCGGACTGGCTGAGCATGTACTTCGCGCCGGTTGAGCCCAGCGCTGAAGATCTGGCGGCGCATGTCACCGAAACGGTTAAACCGGCGCTGCAAGCCTTGGCTGCTAAGTTTGCGGAGATTGACTGGAACAAGGTCGGCATTGCCGCTGCGATCAAGGAAACCGTCGCCGCGCACGGTCTGAAGATGCCGCTTTTGGCGATGCCGGTGCGGGCATTGGTGTGCGGACGGGTGCAAACCCCGAGCGTTGATGCCGTGTTGGCACTGTTTCCAAAAGAAATTGTGATCGAACGCTTGCGCAACTCATAAAATTCGTACTACAATCTACGTCTTGCTTGAACAGCGCGAAACGACAAGGCCTTGAAATTCAAGGTTTTGGAAGTTTTAAGGGGGTATAGCTCAGCTGGGAGAGCGCTTGCATGGCATGCAAGAGGTCAACGGTTCGATCCCGTTTATCTCCACCAAATATTATCGGTATAATGTTGATACTATTTGGATGGCGCGCAGTTCAGGAAGTTAGAAGGTTTAGTCCCCTTCGTCTAGAGGCCTAGGACACCACCCTTTCACGGTGACTACAGGGGTTCGAATCCCCTAGGGGACGCCAAGTTTTACAAAGCTTGGTAGTTGTTTGAAAATTTCGAAACAACTACAAATTTGTTAAGTATATATGTGATACACTTATATGCATGGAGTGGTAGTTCAGTTGGTTAGAATACCGGCCTGTCACGCCGGGGGTCGCGGGTTCGAGTCCCGTCCACTCCGCCAAAATTGTGACGTTCAGCAAGATGCTGAATTGGTTTGAAGCAGCGAAGTATTTGCTGTTAGGTATCGCTAAAAGCGGCCAAGAAATTGGCCGCTTGTTTTTGAGTAGTGCAGTATTGAATAATCAAGCTTGAACAGCGCGATGCCCGGAATTTGGGGGTATAGCTCAGCTGGGAGAGCGCTTGCATGGCATGCAAGAGGTCAACGGTTCGATCCCGTTTATCTCCACCATTTGCTTTCGGGTGAATGGCAGGCGCGCAGTTCAAGGTGATTGAAATTTGAAGGTTTAGTCCCCTTCGTCTAGAGGCCTAGGACACCACCCTTTCACGGTGACTACAGGGGTTCGAATCCCCTAGGGGACGCCAAGTTTTACAAAGCTTGGTAGTTGTTTGAAAATTTCGAAACAACTACAAATTTGTTAAGTATATATGTGATACACTTATATGCATGGAGTGGTAGTTCAGTTGGTTAGAATACCGGCCTGTCACGCCGGGGGTCGCGGGTTCGAGTCCCGTCCACTCCGCCAAAATTGTGACGTTCAGCAAGATGCTGAATTGGTTTGAAGCAGCGAAGTATTTGCTGTTAGGTATCGCTAAAAGCGGCCAAGAAATTGGCCGCTTGTTTTTGAGTAGTGCAGTATTGAATAATCAAGCTTGAACAGCGCGATGCCCGGAATTTGGGGGTATAGCTCAGCTGGGAGAGCGCTTGCATGGCATGCAAGAGGTCAACGGTTCGATCCCGTTTATCTCCACCATTTGCTTTCGGGTGAATGGCAGGCGCGCAGTTCAAGGTGATTGAAATTTGAAGGTTTAGTCCCCTTCGTCTAGAGGCCTAGGACACCACCCTTTCACGGTGACTACAGGGGTTCGAATCCCCTAGGGGACGCCAAGTTTGACAATGCTTGGTATTCGTCGCAGAGATGAATACAAATTTTGTTCGATGCGCTGAAGCAATTCAATGCATTTGGAGTGGTAGTTCAGTTGGTTAGAATACCGGCCTGTCACGCCGGGGGTCGCGGGTTCGAGTCCCGTCCACTCCGCCAATATTGAAAGCCCCGGAAACAGTTGTTTCCGGGGCTTTTTCTTTTACTGGTACAGCTTAGGCATCTTCTAGCCAGTGCTGCAACATTTTGGATGTACAGCAAGATATCTCAGTCAATAAGATATCTCAGGCAATAGAAGCCGATTTTGTCTGCAAGTCAAACTCAGCTTCACAATAGTTCAGAGAAATATCTGATTTCTTATCAATCCCACCGCCAAGCCTTCAAGCGAGAAACTTTCGTCGCCGGACTTGATGAGAATGGGTGAGAACTCAGGGTTCTCTGGCAAGAGCTCAATACCGCTGCGGCTGCGTTTAAAGCGTTTCACCGTGACTTCGTCGCCAATACGGGCTACCACGATTTGGCCATTGCTGGCTTCACTGATCTTCTGGACGGCCAGCAAGTCGCCGTCCATGATGCCAATGTCTTTCATGCTCATGCCCCGCACCTTGAGCAAGAAATCCGGTTGACGGGCGAACATATTTGCTTCAACGGTATAACTTTGTTCAATATGTTCTTGTGCCAGGATGGGCTGGCCTGCCGCTACCCTTCCTACCAGCGGCAAGGTGAGCTGCGCCAAGCTCGCCAAAGGCAGGCTGAATTGAGTGCCAAACGATCGCTGTTTTGACTCTGATTCGGGGGCTTTGCGGCCGTCTCTCGCATCCCGGGCCTCGTTCAAGGCGCGCAATGTGTCAGACTTCAGCCTGATGCCTCTCGATGTGCCGCCGACCAATTCGATCACGCCTTTGCGGGCAAGGGCTTGCAGATGTTCTTCGGCGGCATTGGCGGAACGAAATCCTAACTCTCGTGCAATTTCGGCTCGGGTTGGCGGCGCACCGGTGCTTTCAATGGCGCTGCGTACCAAGTCGAGGATTTGCTGCTGGCGGGCGGTGAGTTTGGGGCTGACATCCATGGAAGTCCTCTTTTATTGCTGGCCTGAATATATATCCAGTAACTGTATTTTCATCCAGGTTGACGAAAATTGCAAAACACAAATGAACTGATCAGTGGTTTGTCCCAAACAAACCGAGCGGATTTAGTGGTGATATTGGGCACCGGCGGCACGATTGCCGGTACAGCGCAAGATGCAGCCGACAACGTCGGCTATCAGGCGGCGCAGTTGGGCGTTGCTGAATTGGTGCAGGCTATTCCGCCTTTGGGGCGACGGCAGTTAGAAACCGAGCAAGTTGCCCAACTTGACAGCAAGGACATGGATTTTGCGACATGGCAAAAGCTTGCTGTACGCGTGGCAGCGCATCTGGCCAGGCCCGAAGTTGCAGGCATCGTCATTACCCACGGTACCGACACCTTGGAGGAAACCGCTTACTTTTTGCATCGCGTATTGGCACCTAGCAAGCCCTTGGTGCTGACCGCTGCGATGCGGCCTGCGACAGCGCTGCAAACCGACGGTCCGCAGAATTTGCTGGATGCCGTCAATGTCGCACTTGACCCTCAAGCGCATGGCGTGCTGGTCGTTTTTGCGGGTGCAGTGCATTCGGCCGCTCAAGTGCGCAAGATTCACAGCTACCGGGTGGATGCTTTCGCTTCGGTTGATGGTGCGAGGTTGGCCGTTGTGGAAGAGGGTGCGGTTCGATGGCTGGGCGCGCTTGAAGGCGGGCAGCCGCCGTTTGGGCTGAGCATTGTCAGCGCCGCCGCAGCAAATTGGCCGCGCGTGGAAATCTTGCTGAACTACGCAGGCGCTGACGGTGCGGTGGTCGATGCGCTGGTTAATTCCGGCGTGAATGGGTTGGTGGTAGCAGGCACCGGCAATGGGAGCTTGTCGCTGAAATTGGACGCCTCCTTGCGCTCAGCCCAAGCACGGGGGGTGGCTGTGCTGCGCAGCACGCGCTGTGATGCCGGCCCGGTGACCGAGTCCGCAGACGCCTTGCCCAGCGCCGGTGCGCTCAGCCCGGTCAAGGCCCGGGTCGAGTTGCTGCTCAGGCTGATGGCGGCCGGCTGACTGGCCGCCATCGAGTCTTAGACCACGGTCAAGGTCACGTCGATATTGCCGCGCGTGGCGTTGGAGTAGGGGCAGACTTGGTGGGCAGCTTGGACCAACTGTTCGGCTGCTTCACGCTCCATGCCGGGCAGGCTGATATGCAAGGCCACCTGGATGCTGAAGCCGGTTGGAATTGGGCCAATGCCCACATCGGCGGTGATGGAAAGATCCGCCGGCAGAGCTGTCTTCGTCTTGCCCGCTACGGCCTTCATCGCGCCAATGAAACAGGCCGAATAGCCTGCCGCAAACAACTGCTCCGGATTGGTGCCAGGGCCACCTGCGCCGCCCAGTTCTTTGGGGGTCGACAAGGTGACGCTGAGCGCGCCGTCCGGGGTTGCCGAAGTGCCTTCGCGGCCACCGGTGGAAGTAGCGTGGGCGGTGTAGAGAACTTTTTCGAGTGCCATTTTGCTGAAGTCTTTCTTCAAGGGTTGATGGAAGGAACGGGGGAGTTATTGAGCTGCTGGCGCAGCTGATGCAGACGCTGCGTCAGTGCCTGGAGTTCTTCAAGCGTGCAGGCGGTCGCGCAGGCCATTTGTGGCGGAATCTGGCGGGCTCGCACGCGTAGCGCGTACCCCGCTTCGCTGAGGAAAATATCGACCCGGCGCTCATCGTCAAGAGCGCGCCGTCGATTGATCAAGCCATTGTTTTCGAGGCGTTTGAGCAAGGGCGTCAAGGTGCCGGAATCGAGCGACAGGCGTTGCCCAAGGTTTGAAACGCTGACGCCGTCCGTCTCCCAGAGCCGCAGCATCACCAGGTACTGCGGATAGGTCAGCCCAAGCGCCGCAAGCAAGGGTTTGTATTGCTTGGTCATGGCCAAAGAACTGGCATAAAGCGCAAAGCAGAGTTGCCGGTCCAGGTGCAGCCATTCGTCGGCACTGGACCTCGCTACTGCTGAAATGGCTTTTCGACTAGGCATGGGATGTAATGTAGGGTGCAATTCAATTGCACACAATCTAAGTGGTTATTTGCAAACGGAGAGAGTTTCGATGATGACGCTGATCGCAAACGCTTTGCTGGCCCTGGTGGCTGCCCTGCACATCTATTTCTTGGTGCTGGAGATGTTTCTGTGGACCAAGCCGCTGGGGCTGAAGACCTTCAGGCTGACACCCGAATTTGCCCAGGCCAGCAAGGCGCTGGCCGCCAATCAGGGGCTGTACAACGGCTTCCTCGCCGCAGGCCTGCTCTGGGGTTTGAGCTTGGGTGCTGCCGGCCATGCGGTGCAGTTGTTCTTCTTGGGTTGTGTGGTGGTGGCGGGCCTGTTTGGCGCCGCCACCGTTAGCCGCAAGATTGCTTTCATCCAGGCGCTGCCGGCCGCTTTGGGAGTGGCGGCCGTGCTGCTGAGCACCTGACTCAGTTCGCGGCGTGCAGAGCGTCGACCTCGGCGCTGAGCTCTAGCCAGCGCAGCTCGGCAGCCGCGAGTTCGTCGTGAATCGCCTTGAGGCGCCGGCCGGACTCGGCAATTTGCGACGGTGAAGCGGTGCCCGCGCCGAGTTGCGCTTCGACCGCCGTGCGTTCGTCCGCCAGCTTGTTCAACGCGGCGTCGATAGCGTCCATTTCGCGGCGCAGCGGTTTGGTCTGTTCGGCCAGTTTTTGGCGGGCCTGCCCGCTGATCTTGCGGTCTGTGGGCGCGGCTGCGGCTACTGGCGTAGCGGCAACAGCCGCGACGGGCTTGGCGGTTTGTTTGCCAAAGTTCTTGGCCGCAGCCTTGGCGGCTTCCTTGGCGGCCTTGGCGGCTTCCTTGGATTGATCCAGCAGCCACTTTTGGTAGTCGTCCAGATCGCCGTCAAACGGCGCCACCACGCCCTTGGCCACCAGCCAGAACTCGTCGCAGACCTCTCGCAGCAAGGCGCGGTCATGGCTGACCAGCATCACCGTGCCCTCGAACTCGTTCAGCGCCATCGACAGCGCCTCGCGGGTGTTCAAGTCCAGATGGTTGGTAGGTTCGTCCAGCAGCAGTAAGTTGGGGCGCTGCCAAACCAGCATGGCCAGCACCAGGCGGGCTTTTTCACCGCCCGAGAGGCTGCCGACCTCTTGATTCACCATCGCGCCGACAAAGCGGAACTGGCCCAAGAAGTCGCGCAACTCCTGCTCCCGCGCGCCGGTCCCGCCGTTGGCCGCCATGTCCTTGGCCAAGCGCACCATGTGTGAGAGCGGGCCTTCATCGGGGCGCAAGACGTCCATTTCCTGCTGGGCAAAGTAGCCGATCGTCAGGCCTTTTCCCTCGGTGATCATGCCGCCCATCGCGCGCTGCGCGCGGGCGACGGTCTTCACCAAGGTCGACTTGCCCTGACCGTTGGCGCCCAAGATGCCGATGCGCTGGCCCGCGAGGACCGAGCGGTTGATACCGCGCACGATCACGTTCTCGCCTTCGTCGGTGTCGTAGCCGCAGGCGACTTCGTCGAACATCAACATGGGATTTGGCAGGTTCAAAGGCTCGCGGAACTCGAACGAAAAATCGGCCGACGCCAACACCGGTGCCAGGCGCTCCATCCGCTCCAGCGCCTTGACCCGGCTTTGCGCCTGCTTGGCCTTGCTGGCCTTGGCCTTGAAGCGGTCAATAAATTTCTGCAGATGCTCAATGCGGTCTTGCTGCTTGCCAAACGCCGCTGCCTGCAAGACCATGCGCTCGGCGCGCATCGACTCAAAGGCGGTGTAGTTGCCGCCGTAACGCATCAGCTTGGCTTCGTCCAGATGCAGGGTTACTTTGGTGATGGCATCCAAAAATTCGCGGTCATGGCTGATCACGATCAGCGTGCCTTCGTAGCGCATCAGCCAGGCTTCCAGCCATACCAAGGCGTCCAAGTCCAAGTGGTTGGTGGGCTCGTCCAGCAGCATCAGTTCGGCCGGGCACATCAGTGCGCGGGCGAGCTGCAAGCGCATACGCCAGCCGCCCGAGAAGCTGTTCACCGGCGCGTCAACTTGCGCGCCCTTGAAGCCCAGGCCCATCAGCAGCGCTTGCGCACGTGGACGGGCGTCAAACGCGCCTGCGTCGCTGAGCATCGCGTGGGCATCGGCCATCGCGTGGCCGTCTTCGGCGGCTTCGGCCGCGTCCAGTGCCATGCGGGCTTCCATCAGGCGGCGGTCACCTTCCAGTACATAGTCGGTGGCCGGCATTTCGGTCTCGGGCATGTCCTGCGCAACTTCGCCGACGGCCCATTGACGCGGGATATCGACCTCGCCCTTGTCGTTTTGCAGGCGGTTAGTCAGCATCGCAAAGAGGCTGGATTTTCCGGCGCCGTTGCGCCCGACCAGGCCGATTTTTTCACCCGGTTGCAGGGTGACGGAGGCGTCGTCGAGGACGACCTTGGTGCCGCGCCGCAGCGTGATATTGCGTAGCGTGATCATGATGCGAGTAGGGCCTTTTCTTTTCTCAATGCTGCAGGGGTAACGATTAACACTTGATAGTCTCCGGCCGATGTTGCCATCCAGGCCACTTCAAGCTGCGGGAAGGCAGCGTAAAAATATTCGCACTCATTGCCGATTTCCAGCACCAGCAGGCCGTTCTCGGTCAAATGCTCGGCGGCTTGACTGAGCAAGCGGCGCACAAAATCCATACCGTCCGCGCCACCCGCCAGGGCCAGTTCGGGCTCGGCGCGGTACTCGGCCGGCAGGGCTGCCATCGCGTCCGCGTTGACATAGGGCGGGTTGCACAAAATCAGGTCGTAACGCGCAGCTTCGGCGGCCACCGGCGCGAAGCCGTCTCCTTGCAGCAAGCGGATGCGTTCGCCCAGCCCATGTTTGTCCACATTGATGCGGGCCACGGCCAACGCGTCGGCGCTCAAGTCGATTGCGTCGACCTGCACTTCGGGCCAAGCCATCGCGGCCAGCACCGCCAGCGAGCCGTTGCCGGTGCACAGATCGAGCACCCGCCGGGTTTTATCCGACAGCCAGGAGTCGATCGCCTCATCGGCGATCAACTCGGCGATCAGGCTGCGCGGCACGATGCTGCGCTCGTCGATGTAGAAGGGCACCCCCTGCAGCCAGGCTTCCTGTGTCAGATAAGCGGCGGGCTTGCGGGTGGCAATGCGCTGCTCGAGCAAGGCCTCAATTTTGGCCAAGCTTTCAGGGCTCAACTCGATTTGCTCATGCTCGTCCAGGCTGTCGAGCGGGAAGCCGCAGCTCCACAGCACCAGCCAGGCGGCTTCATCAAAAGCATTCGTTGTGCCATGCCCAAAAGAAACGCCCGCTTCGGTCAAGCGGGCGGCGCTTTGTTCAATACAGTCAATCAGCTTCACAGCAGTAAGTTCTCCAGCGTCAAGCGGTAAATATTCTTCAAAGGATCCAGGCTGTCGGCGGGCAAGTACTCGTCGATCTTGTGGATGCTGGCGTTGATGGGGCCAAACTCGATCACCTGGGGGCAGATCTTGGCGATGAATCGCCCGTCCGAGGTGCCGCCGGTGGTGGAGAGTTGGGCCGTGAGGCCAGTCTCTTGGCGAATCGCGGCGCAGACGGCCTCGCTCAAGCTGCCGACCGGCGTCAAAAACGGCTCGCCGCCCAGCGTCCAGTCCAGTGCGTATTCGAGGCCGTGGCGCTCCAGCAGCGCCAAGACGCGGGCCTTCAAGCCTTCGGGTGTCGACTCGGTCGAGAAGCGGAAATTGAAGTCCAGCACCATCTCGCCCGGGATCACATTCGTCGCTCCGGTGCCGGCGCTGATATTGGAGATTTGGAAGGTGGTAGCTGGGAAATATTCGTTACCCGCGTCCCAGACCATGCTTGCCAATTCGGCCAAGGCCGGTGCTGCTTGATGGACCGGGTTGCGCGCCAATTGCGGATAGGCCACATGACCTTGAATGCCCTTGACCCTGAGCTTGCCGCTGAGCGTGCCGCGGCGGCCGTTCTTCAACATGTCGCCGACCTTGTCGACGGAGGTCGGCTCGCCAACGATGCAGTAATCCAAGCGTTGGCCACGCGCTTGTAAAACCTGGCAGCAAACCTTGGTGCCGTCGATCGACGGGCCTTCCTCGTCGCTGGTCAGCAAGAAGGCTAGGCTGCCCGCATGATCGGGGTAAGCGGCGACAAATTCTTCCGTCGCGACCACCATCGCCGCGACCGAACCCTTCATATCGGCGGCGCCGCGCCCGTAGATGCGGCCGTCTCGGTAGCTGGGCACAAAAGGGTCGCTGGCCCAGGCGTCCAGCCGGCCCGGCGGCACCACATCGGTGTGGCCGGCGAACATCAGCACCGGCTCCTCGGCCCGACCTCGCTTGATCGCCCACAGATTGCTAACGCGGAAATTCTCCGGGCCGCTGTCCATGCGTTCGATCTCGAAACCGATAGCCGCCAAGCGCACGGCAATCAGCTCTTGGCAGCCGGCATCCAGCGGCGTGACGGACGGGCGCGCGATCAGCGCCTCAAGCAGGGCAAGGGTGTCGGACATGTCTTTTTCTTGTTATTGAAGCGGCTTCAGTCCTGGCGCACGTCCAGGGTGATCTCGGTAAAACTGGCCTCGTCACTTGGCGTTGCTTCGGGCTGCTTGGCCGAGGGCTTGCTGGCACCGGGTGCGTCGTTTTGCAAGCGCCAGAGCAGATTGGTCGGCGAGTCGGCAAAGGCCAAGCCTTCTTCGCGGGTAATGGTGCCGTCGACAATCAGCCGCGCGAAATGCTCTTCATAAGTCTGCGAGCCTTCGGCCATGGATTTTTCCATCGCCTCTTTGACGCCGGCAAAGTCGCCATGCTCGATCAACTCGGAGATCAGCTTGGTGTTGAGCAAGATCTCGATCACCGGGATGCGCCCGCCTGCCGAGGCGCGCACCAAGCGCTGCGACACGATGGACTTCAGGCCCGCCGCCAAGTCGTTCAACAAGGCCGGGCGCGATTCCGGCGTGTAGAAAGACAAAATCCGGTTCAGTGCGTGATAGCTGTTATTGCCGTGCAAGGTGGCCAGCACCAGGTGGCCCGACAGCGCGTACGAGATCGCCGCCGTCATGGTCTCGCGGTCGCGGATTTCGCCGATCAAGATGCAGTCGGGCGCTTGGCGCAAGGCATTCTTCAGGGCAATCTGCAGCGAGGCGGTGTCGCGCCCGACTTCGCGTTGGTTGACCACAGAGCGCTTGTTGCTAAATAGATATTCAAGCGGATCCTCGATGGTGAGGATGTGGCCGCTCATATTCTGATTGCGCTGCTCCAGCATCGAGGCCAGGGTCGTGCTTTTGCCCGTGCCGGTGGCGCCGACCATCAAGATCAGCCCGCGTTTTTCTTGCACCAGCTTGCCCAAGACCGGCGGCAGATTGAGCTGCTCCAGGGACGGGATATTGTGTGGAATATGGCGGAACACGCCGGCAATGCTGCCGCGCTGGCGAAAGCCAGAAAGTCGAAAACTCCCGACCTTGCTGACCGAAACGGCCATATTCAGCTCGCCGGTTGCGTCCAGCTCGGCCAGCTGCGCGGGCTCCACTACCTCGGCGATCAACTGGCGCGGCTGGGTGTGCGTCAAGACCTGGTCGGACAACTGCACGATCTGCCCGTTCAGGCGAATCAAGACAGGCATATTGGCCGACAGGTAAACGTCAGACGCGCCTTTATCCGCCATCAAGCGCAAGATGCGCTCCATGTTCCCTGACATTTCTAGCCCTCGCTCAAGCTGGCGTGCATTTGAAAATCAGTCGCGCAAGAGGTCGTTGATGCTGGTCTTGGCGCGTGTGCCGGCATCAACCTTCTTCACGATGATGGCGGCATACAGGCTGTACTTGCCGTTGTTCTTGGGCAGGCTGCCGCTGATCACGACCGAGCCGGCCGGCACGCGACCGTAAGTGACGGTGTCGAGTTCGCGGTCATAAATCGGCGTGCTTTGGCCGATGTAGACGCCCATGGAGATGACCGAGTTTTCTTCGACGATCACGCCCTCGACCACTTCCGAGCGGGCGCCGATGAAGCAGTTGTCTTCGATGATGGTCGGGTTGCCTTGCAGCGGTTCCAGCACGCCGCCGATGCCCACACCGCCGCTCAGGTGCACGTTCTTGCCGATCTGCGCGCAGCTCCCCACCGTGGCCCAGGTGTCGACCATGGTGCCTTCGTCGACATAGGCGCCGATGTTCACATAGGACGGCATCAGGATCACGTTCTTGGCCAGGAAGCTGCCGCGTCGGGCGACGGCCGGCGGCACCACGCGCACGCCCGTGGCGCGAATCGCCTCTTCGGACAGGCCGCCGAACTTGGTCGGCACCTTGTCGAAGAAGGTCATGTCACCGGCGCCCATCAAGCGGTTGTCGTTCAGACGGAAGGACAGGAGCACCGCCTTCTTGACCCATTGATGCACGACCCATTGGCCCACCGACTGGCGCTCGGCGACGCGCAGGCGGCCGGCGTCCAGCTCGGCCATCACCTGTTCAACCGCTTCGCGCACTTCGGGTGCATTGGCAGCATTGATGGAGGCGCGACCTTCCCAGGCCAGGTCGATGGTGGATTGCAATGGATGGGTCATGAGTCGGCTCAAAAAAGTCAAAAGAAAGTAGCGAAGAAGGGCAGGGTCAAACTTTGGGCGAGAAGGAATGGATATAGGCCGCGATGCGCTCGGCTGCTTCCAAGCATTCGCTCTGCTCGGCCACCAGGGCCAAGCGGATTCGACCCGCGCCAGGGTTGATGCCATGCGCATGACGCGCCAGCAAGCTGCCCGGCAACACCGCGACATTGTATTGAGCCAATAGGCCCTGGGCGAAAGCGACGTCGTCGCCGGCGTGAATATGGCCGGGAACTTCGGCCCAAAGATAAAAACCCGCGTCCGGCAGCGCGACCTTCATATGCGCTGCCAGCAGCGGCGTGATTTGCGCGAACTTGGCACGGTACTCGGCCCGATTCGCGACCACATGGGCCTCATCGTTCCAGGCCGCCACGCTGGCCGCTTGCACGATGGGGCTCATCGCGCTGCCGTGATAGGTGCGGTAGAGCAAAAAGCGCTTGATGATGCTCGCGTCGCCCGCCACAAAGCCCGAGCGCAGGCCCGGCACATTGGATCGCTTGGACAAGCTGGTGAAGGCGATCAGATTGCGGAAGTCGGCTCGGCCCAGCTGGGCCGCCGCCTCCAAGCCGCCCAGCGGCGCGGACTGCGGCCCCTCTTCACCAAAATAGATTTCCGAATAGCACTCGTCCGAAGCGATCACAAAGCCATGGCGGTCGGACAGCTCGAACAGCGTTTGCCATTCGCTCAGCGGCATCACAGCGCCGGTCGGGTTGCCAGGCGAGCAGACGTAAAGCAGTTGGGTGCGGCCCCAAGTGGTTTCGTCGATTTCGCTCCAGTTTGCGGCGAAGTTTCGCGCAGGGTCGCTGTTGGCAAAAGCCGTCTGCGCGCCCGCCAAAAGCGCCGCGCCTTCATAAATTTGATAGAAGGGATTCGGGCAAACGACGGTGGCGCCGGGGCGGCTGGGGTCGATCACCGTCTGAGCCAAGGCGAACAAGGCCTCGCGCGAGCCGTTGACTGGCAGCACCTGGCTGGCCGGGTCCAACTGCAAACCATAGCGGCGCTGCAGCCAGGCACAGATGGCCTCGCGCAAGACCGGCTCGCCGGCCGTGGCCGGGTAGCCGGAGAGTCCCTTCATCGCCCCCATCAAGGCGTCTTCAATCAACTTCGGCGCAGGATGCTTGGGCTCACCAATGCCGAGGCTGATCGGGCGATAGGCGGGATTCGGCTTGATGCCTGCATTCAAGGCGCGCAGGCGCTCGAAGGGGTAGGGGTGGAGCTTGTCCAGCAGCGGGTTATACGGTGCGGTTTTCATCTATTTTCAGTACAAACTACAGAACAAACGACCCACGCGGGCCTTTTCGTCAAAGCCAATTCTTGCAGTCCGGCTGCCCGCAACGGCAGGCCAGGCGCCCTTCGTGGTGGGTCAGGCCATAGTCCACGGTGATTTCGTCTCCCACAGCCAGGTTGCGCAGCGCGAAGAATTCGACCGCGCCGTCCTCTACCTGGATGCGCGCATTCGGAGCGCAAGAGTGGTTGGTGAAGCGCATTGCGTCGGCCGAGCAGGTGGCGTCGATCGCGCGGCTGGCCGACAACTCCACCAACATGATGCGTTGACGCCCCTGCGCGCGGCGCCTGGCTTCGGCCACGCTGATCGCCTCGCCGGTCAGGGTGCCTAGTTTGGCGCCAAGCAGCACTGCTTCATCTGCAAACACGCCGTAGCCGTCGATGCGGCTGCGACGCACGCGAACTGCGGCGTCTTGATGGGCATCGCTGGTGGCGAAGGACAAGGGATCAGCCGATCAAGCCGATGGGCCGTGCAATAGGCCTGACTGAAAGCCATGTGCGGGCAAGTCCACGCGCGGCAGCGGCTGCCAGCCTTTTTGGCGATGCTCGACCACCACATTGGTGTAGATGCCGCCGCGCACATACCACTTGGCCGTGATGCGGATAAAGCGCGGGTCGGTCACCTTGACGATGTCGTTTAGGATCGTGTTGGTGACCTTCTCGTGGAAGGCGCCTTCGTGGCGATAGCTCCAGAAGTACATCTTCAAGCTCTTCAGTTCGACGCAACGCTGGTCGGCAATCATGTCGATGGTGAAGTGTGCAAAGTCAGGCTGGCCGGTGAGCGGGCAGTGGCAGGTGAACTCGGGCACCTGGAACTGGATCACATAGTCGCGCTCAGGTGCAGGGTTGGGGAACACATGCAGCTCTTTGCTCGGCTTCGAGGGCGGGTTGGGCGGCATTTCGCGCTGCTTGGGTGCCATGGCCATGCTGACGGCGGGGGGCTTTCCAGCTGCATTTCCAGCTGCCTTCCCTGCTGTCTTGCTTGCAGCCTTGCCGGCCTTGGGTTCTTCGAGCTTCAGCACTTTGCGGGTCTTGGCTTCAAGCTCCAAAGTCTGGCGACCCTTGCTGCCGGTCTTGGCTGCAGTTTTGGCAGCAGTCTTGACGGCGCCTTTGTCTTCGACTTTGGCTGCGCTTTTGCTGACGGACTTGGAAGGAAGGTTGCTCTTGGCCATGGAATCAATGCAACACAGCTCGGCCGCTGGCGCGGCTGTGTCGGTGAGTAGAAAGGGGAGGCCGCGATGGTATCATCCAGGCCCGATAAAGCGCCCGTTTGCGGCGCTTTTGTGTAAATAAATCAACGGCTTAGCAGCGGTTTTCGAAGTTCGCCCTGGCTTGAGAGGCGTACTTTTGAGGCTTGCTGTGGTGTTTTCGCGTCCATGCGTCTGAATTCGATCAAGCTTGCGGGCTTCAAGTCCTTTGCCGATCCGACGGTGTTCCAGCTGCCTGGGCAGTTGGTGGGCGTGGTCGGGCCCAACGGCTGCGGTAAGTCCAACATCATGGATGCCGTGCGCTGGGTGCTGGGCGAAAGCAAGGCGTCCGAGCTGCGCGGCGAGTCGATGCAAGACGTGATCTTCAACGGCTCAGGCAACCGCAAGCCGGCCAGCCGCGCTAGTGTGGAACTGGTGTTTGCCAATGAAGACGCGCGGGCCGGCGGCCAGTGGAACCAGTTCGCCGAGATTGCCGTCAAGCGTGTGCTGACGCGCGACGGCAGCTCCAGCTATTTCATCAACAACCAGCCGGTACGCCGCCGCGATGTGCAGGATGTGTTCCTGGGTACGGGCTTGGGGCCGCGCGCCTACGCCATCATCGGCCAGGGCACGATCAGCCGCCTGATCGAGAGCAAGCCCGAAGAGATGCGCATGTTTTTGGAGGAAGCCGCCGGCGTCTCCAAGTACAAGGAGCGCCGCCGCGAGACCGAGAACCGGCTGCGCGACACGCGCGAAAACCTGACCCGTGTCGACGACATCCTGCGCGAGCTCAACGCCAATCTTGAGAAGTTGGAGAAGCAGGCCGAAGTGGCGGCCAGCTACCGTGGCCTGCAAGACGCCGGCACGCTCAAACTGCATCAGCTGTGGTTTTTGAAGCAGCGCGACGCCGCCGCGGAGCAGGGCCGCGTCAAAGCCGAACATCTGGAGGCCACCAATGCGCTGGAGGCTCGGCTGGCCGAGCTGCGCCATGTCGAGGCCGAGCTGGAAGCGGTGCGCCAGGCGCACTACGCGGCCGGCGACGAGTTGCATGCATCGCAGGGCCGTTATGCCGAGGCGCAGTTGGAGGTCAGCCGGCTGGAGGAGCGCATCCGCTATGTCGTCGAAGGCCGCCAACGTGTAGAGGCGCGCTTGATCGAGCTGCAGGCACAAAACCAGCAATGGCAAGAGCGCTCGCTCCAGTCCAAGGACGAACTGGAGACGATTGCCGAGCAAATCGCCGCCGCCGAGGAGCAAAGCGAAATCCTGGCCGCGCAGGCCGAGGAGCAAGCGCTCAATCTACCCAATGCCGAGGACGCCGTGCGGGCGGCGCAAGCGCGGGCCAATGAGCAGCGCGCATTGGTGGTGCAAGTGCAGCAACAAATCCAGGTGCTGGCGGCCGAAAGCCGCAGTGTTGAAGAGCAGACCCGCCAGTTGCGCACCCGGCGTGAGCGTCTCGCCGCTGAGCGGCAGGGTCTGGCCGCGCCCGATCAAGACAAGTTGGCCGAACTCAAGCGCACGAGTGAATCGGCCGACGAGGCCCGCGATATGGCCGACGCCCGCCTGCATGAGCTGGGCGAACAATTGCCCCAGTTGGAAGAGGCCAGGCGTGCCGCGCAGACCGACACCAATCAACAATTGGCCAAGCAGGGGGCTTTGTCGGCACGCTTGGACGCCTTGCGTGCGCTGCAAGAAAAGGTGCAGACCGAGGGCAAGTTGAAGCCTTGGCTGGCCAAACATGGCTTGGATGGACTGGCCGGTTTGTGGACGCGCCTGCACATCAAGCCCGGCTGGGAGAACGCGCTCGAGGCCTCGCTGCGTGAACGCATGACCGCACTTGAGGTGGGGCGGCTGGTGACGGTGCGCGCTTTTGAGCAAGACGCGCCGCCGGCTCGATTGGCGTTCTATTCGCCGCCGGCCATCACGATTGCCAACAGCCATCACACCTTGCCCCGTTTGAGCGACTTGCTGCGCCTGGACAGCCCAGGCTTGAGCGCCTTGCTGAATGACTGGTTGGAGGGCGTCTATACCGCCGAGTCGCTGGATGAGGCGATGGCAAATCGGGCCAGGCTGAGCCATGGTGAGCTGATCATGACGGCCGCCGGTCACGCGGTCAGCCAGTTTGCGGTGAGCTTTTATGCCCCCGACTCCGAGCAGGCCGGCATGCTGGCGCGGGCGCAGGAGATAGAGCATCTGGTGCTTGAGTTGCGTGCTCAAGCCTTGATTGCCGAAGAATCAAAGTCGGCCCTGGTGCGCGCCGAAGCTGGTTATACCGATGCTTCGCAGCGCTTGCTGGGCCTGCGCCGCGAGGCTGTCGAGAATCAGAATCGCGCCCACCAGCTGCATGTCGAGTTACTTCGACTGACCGGCCAGGCCGAAGCAGCCAGCAGCCGCCGCTCCCAATTGGAAGACGAGCTGTTCGAGATCGACGCGCAGGCCGAAGAGCTGCAAGAGCGCCGCATGACAGGCGAGGCGCGCTTCGAGGAACTCGATATGCAGCTCGCCACGACGCAGGAGCGCCACGCGGAGCTGGAGGATGCCACGCTGCTGGCCGAGCGCCGCCTGTCCGAGGCGCGCGAGCAACTGCGCGGCCTGGAGCGGCGCGCGCAAGAAGCGCAGTACAGCGCGCGCGCGCTGGCTTCACGCCGGTCTGAGCTGCAGCGCTCGATTGAAACGGCTGCGCAGCAGCTGCAGACCAATCAGCAGTCGATGGAAAGCCTTCAGCGTGAGATGGATACGCTCAACGACGCGGCGGCGCAAGCTGGTCTGCAAGATGCCTTGGCGCTGAAGATGGAGCGCGAGCAGGCGCTGGCTGGCGTGCGCAGTGGCTACGACGATCTGAGCCTGCGCCTGCGCCAGATGGACGAGCAGCGCCTGGCTTTTGAGCGCAGCCTCGATCCACTGCGCGAGCGCCTGACCAAGCTGCAGTTGGAGGAGCAAGCCGCGCAATTGGGCGGCGCGCAATATTTGGAGCAACTGCTTGCGGCCGGTGTGGACATGGAGGCCTTGGCGCTGAATATTGAGGCGGGTCAAGTCAAGCTTTACGGCCTGCAAGGCGAGATCGACCGCATCAACCGCGAGATTGCCGCTTTGGGAGCGGTCAATCTGGCTGCACTCGACGAGCTGACATCCGCGCGCGAGCGCAAGACCTTTCTCGATTCTCAATGCGCAGACCTGCAATCGGCCATGAGCACGCTGGAAGATGCGATCCACAAGATCGACCTGGAAACGCGTGACCTGCTGGCGGCCACCTTCGAGCAAGTCAATATGCATTTCGGCCGTATGTTCCCGATTTTGTTCGGTGGCGGCCAAGCCAAGCTGATGATGACCGGCGACGAAATTCTCGACGCCGGCGTGCAGGTGATGGCACAGCCGCCGGGCAAGAAGAACAGCACGATTCACCTGCTTTCGGGTGGCGAAAAAGCGCTGACGGCGATTGCCCTGGTGTTCGCCATCTTTCAACTCAACCCCGCCCCGTTCTGTTTGCTGGACGAGGTGGATGCACCACTGGATGACGCCAACACCGAGCGTTATGCCAAACTGGTGGCCGAGATGAGCAGCGGAACCCAGTTCCTCTTCATCTCACACAACAAGATCGCAATGGAAATGGCAGAACAATTGATTGGTGTGACCATGCAAGAGCAGGGCGTTTCGCGCATCGTGGCTGTCGATATGGACAAGGCTTTGGCCTTGGCAGAACTCACATGACTCTGACTGAAATGCTCGCCGTCGCCGGCGGCGTGGTGCTGGCCGGCGTTGTTGCCCACGGCGCTTGGAGCGCGCGCAAAGCCGGTCCGCGCCGTGCCGATGTGCAGGTAGAACCGGTGTTGGACGGGGCTAGGCAGGAGCCAGGCCTGGATGCATCCCCTCTGGGCGAGGCGGCGGTGTCGCAGGATGCCGGCATGCCGGCGGCCCCCTTTGTGCCCCGTCCGCCGCGCAAGCCCTCCGCCCGCATCGACGCCCTGATCGATGCGATTGCCACCGCCACGCTGGATGCGCCGATCAGCGGTGAGATGGCTATCTCGCATCTGCCTGGCAGCCGGCGCGCCGGCACCAAGCCCTTTCATATCGAGGGCATGAATGCCGAAAGTGGCGAATGGGAGCTGCCCGCTCCTGGCCAGCGTTATGGCGAGTTCCAGGCTGGCGTGCAGATGGCCAATCGCAATGGCGCGATGAACGAAATCGAGTACTCGGAGTTCGTGCAAAAAGTGCAGAGCTTCGCCGACGGCGTGGGTGCTTTTGTGCAGTTCCCCGATATGTTGGATGTGGTCAGTCGGGCGCGTGAGCTGGATCACTTCGCGGGTGACCATGACGCCCAGTTGACAGTGATTCTGCGTGCGAAATCGGCCACCTGGACGCTGGGCTTTGTGCAGCAAGTCGCCGCGCGCCATGGTTTTGTGCCGGGTGCGATGCCGGGGCGCTTGGTGCTGGCTTCCGAGGAAGAGGGCGCGCCACCGATCCTGACCCTGAATTTCGAGTCGCAGGCGGCGCTGGCCGAGAACCCGCAGCTGTCCGCGCTGCGCGAGTTGTCTTTGTCGCTTGATGTGGCGCAGACGCCGGAGGCGCTGGAGCCTTTTGCCTCCTGGCAAGAGGCGGCCCGCGGTTTGGCGCGCGACATCGAGGCCGATGTCTGCGACGATAGGGGTCAGGTCTTGAATCTGCACGCCTTTGCCTCGATTGGCCAAGACCTGACGACGCTGTATCGCGCCCTGGCTTCGCGTGATTTGGCCGCCGGCAGCTTGGTCTCGCGGCGTCTATTCAGCTAAATTTGTTCAGCTAAAGAGGAGTCTCCTTGAGCACCAGCTTGTTGCTGATTGCGGCGCTGATCGCCGCCAGTGCCTTCTTCTCGATCGCAGAGTTGGCGCTGGCCGCGTCGCGCCGCCTCAAGTTGCAACAGCTGGCCGACGAAGGCGATGCGCGCGCCAAGCGGGTCTTGGCGGTGCAAGAGCAGCCGGGCCACTACTTCACCGTTGTGCAAATCGGCGTCAACACGGTCGCCATCCTGGGCGGCTTTGTCGGTGAGGGCGCTTTGACGCCGCATTTCGAGGCCGCTTTGGGTTTGCTGATGTCGCCCGAGCGGGCTCATTCGGTCGGCTTTGGCTTGTCCTTTGTGTTCATCATCAGCTTGTTCATCGTGCTGGCCGATTTGGTGCCCAAGCGCTTGTCGATGAACGAGCCCGAGCGCATGGCGCTTGCGGTCATTGGCCCTATGCAGGCCTTGGTCACGCTGCTCAAGCCGCTGGCCTGGGCCTTCAGCAGCATGACCGAGGGCTTTATCCGATTGATGGGTCGGCCGGCTCAGCGTGACAACTCGATCACCCACCTGGATATTCTGGCGCTGGCCGAAGCCGGCAATCTGGCCGGTGTGGTGGCCGACGCCGAACAGCAAATGATTGAAAACGTGTTTGAGCTGGACACGCGCCGGGTCGAAAGTGCGATGACCAGCCGTGAGCGGGTGGTGTTCTTCGCGCTCGATGACGATGATCAGCTGATCCGCAATCGCATTGCCGAGGCGCCGCATTCCACCTATCTGGTCTGCGACGGCGAGATCGACAGCATCGTCGGCTATGTCGATGCGACCGATCTGTTCCAGCGCGTCTTGCGCGGCGAGACCATCAATCTGCGTGCTACGCAAGCAGCGGGGCTGCTGAAGAAAGTGCTGATCGTGCCGGACCGCTTGACGCTGTCCGAGGTCTTGATGCAGTTCCGCGAGAAGTTGGAAGACTTTGCCGTCATCGTCAATGAGTACAGCCTGGTGGTGGGCGTGATCACGCTCAATGATGTGATGAGCACGGTGATGGGCAATCTGGTCGCGTCCTATGACGAGGAGCAGCAGATTGTGCGCCGCGAGGACGGCTCCTTCCTTGCCGACGGCATTACGCCGATTCCCGATGTACAGCGAGCCTTGGAGTTAGAGACCTGGCCGCACGCCGGCCAATACGACACCCTGGCAGGCTTTTTGATGGTGATGCTGCGGCGCATCCCCAAGCGCACCGACCAAGTGGTGTGGGAAGGCTGGCGCTTTGAGGTGGTCGACGTGGATAGCCACCGGGTCGATCAGGTGATGATTGCGCGCGTCGCCCAGCCCAGCGCCGAGACGGCCCCAAGTTGAACGAACGCATGAGCCAGACCGATATTTTTGCCAGTTCTGAGCGGCCCGATAGTCAACAAGCCTTCAAGCGGGCGGCCGAATTGCGCGCCGGCCTCAATCACCATGCCCATCAGTACTATGTGCTGGATGCGCCGACGCTGCCGGACGCCGAGTACGACCGGATGTTCCAAGATCTGCAAGCCTTGGAGTCCGCCCATCCCGAGCTGCTAACGCCCGACTCCCCGACCCAGCGCGTGCTGGGCAAGGTGCTGGAAGGTTTCACGCCGGTGCGTCATGCGGTGCCGATGCTGAGCATTCGCACCGAGACGGACACCGAGCCGACCGGTGCGCTCAGCTTTGATCAGCGTGTGCGCAGGCAGTTGGAGCTGCCGGATGATGCGCCGCCGGTTGAATACGCGGCCGAGCTGAAGTTCGACGGCTTGGCCATCAATTTGCGCTATGTGCAGGGTGTGCTGAAGCAGGCCACCACGCGTGGCGACGGCGAAACCGGCGAAGACGTCACGCAGAACATCAAAACCATAGGGCAGATTCCGCTTCGCTTGATCGGCATCAGCGCAGCGGTGATCGAGGTACGCGGCGAGGTTTATATGCGCCGCGATGATTTCGAGGCCTTGAATGAGCGGCAGCGCCAAGCGGGCGAAAAGACCTTCGTCAACCCGCGTAATACGGCTGCTGGCGCGGTGCGCCAGCTTGACCCGGCCTTGGCCGCGCAGCGCCCCTTGAGCTTTTATGCCTATGGTCTGGGTGAGGTGCAGGGCTGGGACTTGCCCGCTACGCATAGCGCGCTCTTGGACGCGCTGGCCAAGATGGGCTTGCCCGTCTGCGCCGACCGTACGGTCGCTCTGGGTGCGGCCGGCCTGGTGGCTTTCCATCAAGCGATGGGCGCCAAGCGCGACAGCCTGCCTTTTGATATCGACGGCATCGTCTACAAGGTCAACAGCCTGGCGCTTCAGCAGCGCCTGGGTTTTGTCAGCCGCGAGCCGCGTTGGGCCGTGGCGCATAAATACCCGGCGCAGGAGATGCTGACAAGGCTCAATGCGATCGAAATCCAAGTGGGGCGCACCGGCAAGCTGACCCCGGTGGCCAAGCTGGAGCCGGTCTTTGTGGGCGGCACGACGGTCTCCAATGCGACGCTGCATAACGTCTTCGAGCTGCGGCGCAAGGGCGTGCGGGTGGGGGACCAGGTGATTGTGCGGCGCGCCGGTGATGTGATCCCCGAGGTGGTCGGGCGGGTGGCCGAGCCGCGACCAAGCTATGTGCCCAATTTCCATATGCCACACGAATGCCCGGCCTGCGGCAGCGCGGTCGTGCGTGAGAAGGGTGGCCTCAACCACAGCTGCAGCGGTGGCCTGTTTTGCCCGGCCCAGTGCAAGCAGGCCTTGCTGCATTTTGCCGGCCGGCGGGCGCTGGATATCGAGGGCCTGGGCGACAAGCTGGTCGATCAACTGGTCGACTCGGGTCTGGTCACCAGCTTGCCGGGCTTGTACAAATTGGGCGTGGCCAAGTTGTCGGCCCTGGAGCGTATGGCCGATCGCAGCGCCTTGAATCTGTTGGATTCGCTGGAGAAATCCAAGCAGACCACGCTGGCGCGCTTCCTGTTTGGCCTGGGTATCCGGCAGGTCGGCGAAGCCACCGCCAAGGATCTGGCCCGTTACTTTGGCGGTATCGATGCCTTGATGGATGCGAGCGTCGAGCAGTTGCTGCAGGTGCGCGACGTTGGGCCTATCGTCGCGCAGAGTATTCATACTTTTTTTGCGCAAGCGCATAACCGCGAGGTGATCGAGCAACTGCGCGCGGCGGGCTTGAGCTGGCCCGAGGGCGGCGGCGCGGCGGCGGAACTCGGGCCTCAATCCTTGCTGGGCAAGACCTTGGTGCTGACCGGCACGCTGCCGACCTTGTCGCGCGACGCTGCCAAGGATTTGATCGAGGCGGCCGGCGGCAAGGTCAGCGGCTCGGTGTCCAAAAAGACCCATTACGTGGTCGCCGGCGAAGAGGCCGGCTCCAAGCTGGACAAGGCGCGGGAGCTGGGGCTGACGGTGCTGGACGAAGCGGGACTGCAGGCCTTGTTGGCCGGAACGGCTTAATCTTTAAGGAATTAAGCTGAAGGCAGCAAGGCCAAAATGTCGCTGGCCATTCGCGCGGCGGCGCCGCGATGCTCGGCGGCAAACTGCCTGGCTTGTTCTGCGCGTTGACCGCCGGGCTCTTTGCAGATGCTCAGCGCCTGAGCCAGACCTTGGCTGATATCGGCCACACGCAAGGCCGCACCGGCCGCCTCGGCCAGCTCGGCCGCCTCGGCAAAGTTGAAGGTATGCGGGCCCATCACGATGGGGCAGCCACAAGCAGCCGCTTCGATCAGGTTCTGGCCGCCGAGTGGCGCGAAGCTGCCGCCCAGCAGGGCGTCATCGGCGACGGCGTAATACAGCGCCATCTCGCGCATCGAGTCACCGAGCCAGACCTGAGCCATCAATGCCTGCTCGGGCAAGCTGTCTTGCCAAGTGCTGCGGCGGGCCAGCGTCAGGCCGGCGTTCTCGACCAAGGCCGCCACTTCGTCGAAACGCTGCGGGTGACGTGGCACGATCAAGAGAAGCGGCAGGTCTTGCTGCGGCAGCTGTCTCCAGGCCTGCAAGAGCATTGTCTCTTCGCCCTCGCGCGTCACGGCGGCTAGCAGCACCGGCCGGCCCAGCTGCTCGTGCCAACGGCGCCCTTGCGTCAGCAGGCCGGCGTCCACCTGCATATCAAACTTCAAATTCCCCTGCACCAGCACCTTGGGCACGGCGCTGGCGCGAAGGCGCTCGGCGTCGGCTTCGGTCTGCGCCAAGGCGAGCGTCAAGCGCCGCCCTGCCGGGTGCAGCAAGGCCTTGAAACGCTCACCCCGACGTTGGCTGCGCGCGGACAGGCGCGCATTGGCCAAGACCATGGGAATCTGCTGCCGGGCCGCTTCGAATTGCAATTGCGGCCAGATCTCGGTTTCCATCAAGATGCCAATGGCCGGCCGCCACTGCCGCAGAAAGCGCCGCACGGCGCCCGGCGTGTCGTAAGGCAGCCATGCTTGCGCATCGCCATCGCGCAGCAGGCCCAAGCCGGCGGCGCGGCCCGTCGCCGTGCTGTGGGTCAGCAGCAGGCGCATGGCGGGGCGCTGCAAGCGCAGTTGATCGATCAGGGCTGCGGCCGCACGGGTCTCGCCCAGCGACACCGCGTGCACCCACACCCAAGCGCTTGTTGGGGGCGTTGGACCATAAAAGCCCAGGCGCTGCAATAGCCATTGGCGATACAGCGGCTCGGCCGCGCCGCGCCGCCACAAGCGCAGCAGATAGAAGGGCGTCAGCAGCCGCAACAGGCTTGTGTAAGCCCAGCGGCTGAGGCGCTCAGACCATGCTTCTGTGGGGGGCAATCAATGCCCTGCCGCAAAGGTGGCGTCGGGCTTGACGCGCTTGAGTTGCTCCAGCACATCATGCTGGATGCGGGCCAAGGCCTCGGGCGTGTGACCCTCGAAGCGCAGCACCAGGACCGGCGTGGTGTTGCTTGCCCGCACCAGGCCGAAACCGTCTTCATATTCGACGCGCAGGCCGTCGATGGTGATGATCTCTTTCGAGCCTGGGAACACGGCCACTTCCAGCAGCTTCTTGACCACCTCGTGGTGCTCACCCTCGGCGCAGGGCACATTGATCTCGGGCGTGTTGTAGCTGGTCGGCAGTGCGTTCAGCACGGCGCTGGGGTCCGCGAAGCGCGAGAGGATTTCCAGCAGACGGGCGGCGGTGTACATCGCATCGTCAAAACCGTACCAACGCTCGGCAAAGAAGATGTGGCCCGACAACTCACCCGCCAGCGGCGCGCCGGTTTCCTTCAGCTTGGCCTTGGCCAGCGAGTGGCCAGTCATCCACATCAGCGGCCGGCCGCCATGCTCGCGGATCCAAGGTGCCAGGCGCTGTGTGCACTTGACGTCGAAGATGATCTCGGCGCCGGGCTTGCGCTTCAGAATGTCGGCGGCGAACAGCATGATCTGACGGTCCGGCATGATCATGGTGCCGTCCTTGGTGACCACGCCCAAGCGGTCGCCGTCACCGTCGAAAGCCAGACCTAACTCGGCATCGCATGCATGGACGATGCGCTTGAGGTCTTCCAGGTTTTCTGGGCGCGATGGATCGGGGTGGTGGTTGGGGAAGTCTCCGTCGACCTTGGAATAGATGTCGATCACCTCGCAGCCCAGGGCGCGCAGGATCGCAGGTGCCGTTGCGCCTGGGATGCCGTTGCCGGAGTCGACGACGATCTTCATCGGGCGCTTGAGCTTGCAGTCTTTAACGATGCGTTGGCTGTACTCAGCCACGACGTCCATGGCCGCAGTGCGACCTGCACCTGTCTTGTAGTCCTCTGCTTCGATGCGGCGGCGCAGGCCTTGGATCTGCTCGCCGTAGACGGCCGCGCCCTTCAAGACCATCTTGAAGCCGTTGTAGTCCTTGGGGTTGTGGCTACCGGTCACCATGATGCCGCTGCGGCAGCCGTGTTTGGCGCGGGTCGCTGCAACGTAGTACAGCATAGGCGTGGTGACGGCGCCGAGGTCAACGACGTCCAGGCCGGTGGACTGCAGGCCTCGAATCAAGGCAGCCACCAGGCCGGGGCCGGAGACGCGGCCGTCGCGGCCGACGGCGACAGCTTTTTCGCCAAGGGCGCGAGCCTCGGTGCCGAAGGCACGACCGAGGTGTTCGGCCAGTTCTTCGTTCAATGTCGTGCCGACGACGCCGCGAATGTCATAGGCCTTGAAGATGGACGCGTGAACTTGCATGTAGAAATTCCCTGGCTTGAATAAATCAACAAAATGAATTGGCGCGATTGTAGGCAAGGGATTTGACGCTTCGTCGCGGTGGCTGTCGATTCGTCGCGGCTCGGCCTCGGATTCAGCTTTGGCCTGCCTACACTGCCACGCATGGAACACATCATCACCTCATTCAGGAGCGGCCTGCTGCAGGCATGGCGCACGTTCACCGTGTTGACCAAACACAGGACCGAGCCGACCTGGGCGCGGGTATTCATCAGCACTTGCATCGGTCTGAGTTTCACCTTGCTGTTTACTCTGGTGCCGGGATTGATTCTGGGGCGTCTGTTCGATGGGGCTTGGCTGCGCCAGACCTTGGGTGCCAATTTGATCCTGTGCCTGTGTATCTCCTACACCATCCATGCTTTGTTTCGAGCCTCTGAGTTGCTCTTGCCGGCGGCGCTGATTGATCGCTTGCATGGCTTGCGAGGCGCCTGGCAGGCCGGGGTTTTTTCGGCCGGCATAGGCATAGCTGGCACCGCACTGGGTGGCTTCTTGGGTTTGATTTTTTTGGGGCAGGTCTTTGACATCGATGCCTTGGGCAGCTACTTGAGTCACCCCGCGAACTTGCGCATGTCCGGCTTTTTGACGCTGGTGATCACAGGCGGGAATCTGTTTTGGTGGAAGATGCGCAGCAAGCAGCAGGCGCTGCAACTGGCCGCCACCGAGGCGCGCTTGAGCTTGCTGCAGGCGCAAATTGAGCCTCATTTTTTGTTCAATACCTTGGCCAATGTGCAAAGCCTGATCGACACCGATGCGCCGCGCGCCAAGCAAATGTTGGAGTCTTTTACCGACTATCTGCGTGCCAGCCTGGGTCAGCTGCGAAGGGCCGACAGCACCGTTGGGGCCGAGCTGGACATGGCACAAAGCTATTTGCAGCTCTTGCAAATCCGCATGGGCGAGCGGCTGAGTTTCGCGATTGAGGCCAGCGCCGAGGCGCGTGCTGCCGTGTTGCCGCCCTTGCTTTTGCAGCCCTTGATCGAGAACGCCGTGCACCACGGCCTGGAGCCCAAGCTGGACGGTGGCCATATTCAGGTCAGTGCAAGCGTCGAGTTGGGACGTTTGCTCCTGCGCGTGCAAGACAATGGCTTGGGGCTTCAAGCGCCGCGCCGCCCAGGGCGCAAAGGAGCAGGCATGGCGCTGGAGAATGTACGGGCGCGCTTGCTCGGCCGCTACGCTCAAGATGGCGAGCTGAGCCTGACCGAACTCAATGTGGGAACCTCGGCCCGCATCAGTCTGCCTTACACCGCTTGAAGAAAACGTTCGACATCATGACTCTTGCACTTATTGCTGACGATGAGCCCCATTTGGCTCAATACCTGAAACAGCAACTGGCCGCGTGCTGGCCTGAGCTGGAAATTGTGGCAATCGCCAAGAACGGCCTTGAAGCGGCCGAGCAGATCAATGCTCTGCAGCCGGATATTGCCTTTTTGGACATTCAGATGCCGGGCCTGACCGGGCTGGAGGTGGCGCAAGGCATCGAGGGCCGCACGCGGGTGGTGTTCGTCACGGCTTATGACGAATATGCACTGGAAGCTTTTGACGCGGCGGCGGTTGACTATCTGCTCAAACCTCTGAAGACGGAGCGCTTGCTCGCCTGCGTGGCGCGAGTTAAAGCGGCGCTGGCTCAACCGCAAGCCGCTGAAGCCACGCGTTTGGCCGAGGCCTTGCAGCGCTTGATGCCGAGCACGGCAGCAAATCAGCCCAGACTGCGCTTTATCCGCGCCGGCAGTGCGGACCTGGTGCATCAGGTCGCGGTGCAGGATGTGCTGTTCTTTCAGGCCGATGATAAATACACGGTGGTCAAAACGGCCCAAGCCGAGCATTTGATCCGCACCACGATTACCGATCTGGCCGCGCAGTTGGACCCCGAACAGTTTTGGCAGGTGCACCGCTCGACGCTGATCAATCTGGCCCATCTGGCTGGTACGAGGCGAGACGAGATGAGCCGCCTGTTTGTGCGCATCAAAGGCCACGCGCAAGAGCTGCCCGTCAGCCGGGCCTATGTGCACTTGTTCAAGGCGATGTAGAGTCGACGCCAATTCAGGGGGCTTACAAGAATTCAGACAGGCCCGATCATGAGTTTCGTTTTCCACAAGAGCCGACGGCAGCCCATGACAGCTGTGCTGAAGGCCATGTTTTCGGCGCTGCTGATCGCCAACTCGGCAAGCGCCGCCGAAATGGAATGGTTGGCCGGCGAGCTGCCGCCTTTCGTGTGGCAGACGCAGGGCGGACCGCAAGGCTTGGCCTATGAGTTGGCGACGCAGATGTCGACCAAGATCGGTCGTCCTCTGTCGATGACGTTTTACCCCTGGGCCCGTGCGGTGCGCATGGCCGAAGGTGGCCCGAACTACGGCGTCTTCCCTTTGGCACGCACGCCCGACCGTGAGGCTCAGTTCAAATGGCTGATACCGCTGGCGCATGTGAACTACACCTTTTTTGGTCGCAGTGGCAGCAAGGTAGATCTGGATGCCTTGGCGGCTCTGCGAGGTCAAAGGGTGGGGGTTTTGCGGGGCTCACCCATCATCAAGAATTTGCAGGCTGAGAAATTTCGTCACATCGTGCAGGCTAAGGACTACAAAGAGCTTTTGCGCCTCTTGGCAGAAGACATGATTGCTGCCGCCTATGCCGGTGAGCCCATGTTGCGTGCCGCGATTGATGAATTCAAGTTCAGGCCGCAGGACTTTCGCTCAGGCCTGAACTTGAAGTCGGCTGAGCTATACATGGCGAGTTCACTGGCATTGGATGGCGCAGAAGAAGAGCGTTGGCTGCAGGCCTACAGAGACTTGCAAGCCGACGGCACGGTCGCACGACTACAAAAAAAGTATTTGCAGCGGGAGCGCTGAGCCTTAGGTGCTCAGTGTTTGGTGTTGGGCGTGCGCTGGATGAACAAGGCGTGAAGTGGGCCTGAGGCCAACACAGTATGCTCTCCCGTCCTGCCGTGATTGCGCTTGATGAAAACCTTTGACATTGCTGAATTGACCTTGTTGGCCGCCATTTGGGGTGCCTCGTTTTTATTCATGCGGCTGGGTGCCCACGAGTTTGGGCCTGTGGCCATGGCGGCCATGCGAGTTGCGGGGGCCAGTTTGATGTTGTTGCCGCTCTTGGCCGCGCGCCAGGGGCTTGCGCAGTTAGGCCGCGAATGGCGGCCCTTGGCTGTGATTGGCTTGTTGAATAGTGCCTTGCCTTTCGCGCTGTTCAGCTTTGCGGCCTTGTCGATCTCGGCCGGCTTGTCCAGTATCGTCAATGCGACCACACCTTTGTGGGGGGCCTTGCTGGCCTGGGTGTGGCTTGGCCAGCGTTTGAGCGGCTTGCGCATATTGGGCCTGGGTTTGGGTTTCGCTGGCGTGCTGTATCTGGCCTGGGACAAGGCTTCGTTCAAGCCCGGCTCCGACCATAGCGCGGTCTGGGCCTTGCTGGCCTGCCTGAGTGCGACCTTCTGCTACGGTTTGGCGGCAAATTTCAGCAAGCGCTACACCGCCCATATTTCACCGTTGCTTGTGGCCACCGGCAGCCAAGTCTATGCGGCGATGATGCTGGCCCTGCCTGCGCTGCTGTTTTGGCCCAGTTCGGCACCCAGTGCGCAGGCATGGGCTGCGGTGGCGGCTTTGGCGCTGCTGTGCTCGGCCGTTGCTTACATCCTGTACTTTCGCCTGATGAGCCGTATCGGGCCCACCAACACCATCGCCGTGACCTTCCTGATCCCAGTTTTCGCAGTGCTATGGGGCTATTTGTTCCTGGGCGAGGTCTTCACCCTCAAGATGGCTGCTGGCTGCGCCGTGGTCTTGTTGGGAACGGCTCTGGCTTTAGGCTTGCTGCAACGCAAATAAGCGGTTTTCGGGCAAGGTGACGCCGCCGGACCAATAAGCATGAGCGCCGGGTGAAGCGCTGAAGTGTCGTGCTGATTGCTCAAACAGCAACGCTGCGCTGTGCAGTCGATTGGGGTCTAATGGGCTTTGTCAAAACACCATAGTTCGATCGAACTGTGATACGAGAACAGGCGAGGCGTCATGCTGGAGCAGGTTCTTGTTTTTGGATTGATGGCAATTCTTATAGAGCTTTCAAATTTGTGGGATTGAGTCGCCACCTTGCCCACGAAGCTTAAAATTGAGTGTAAAAATATCAATATGAACTTCCACATTGACTCGCGCTGAATGCATCGAAATTGATTTTCAAAAAGATGCGGGCGGCTAAGTTTCATTGAGAGGCGATAAATAAATGAGTGAAGTTAAAAAAATAACCTTTGGTGGATTATTTAGGAAATACATTCGTATTTTATTCAAAAAACTTCCTGTTGATTTTAGATATCCCTTGTATCGCAGGCTGGCTCATGTTGATCCAAGTTCGGATATGCGCTTGGAGCTAAAAATTGCAGAGACCAAGGAGGAGCTCTCCGATTGTTTTAAAATTCTGCACGATTCATATACCGCCGGTGGCTATATGCGTCCTCATTCTTCGGGGATGCGGATAACAAAGTATCACGCGCTTCCTACAACTACAACTGTATGTGCAAAATACGATGGGAGAGTGGTTGGTACAATTTCAATAATCAGAGAAGGTATTTTTGGGTTTCCGTTGCAGTCGGCTTTTGATTTGACAAAAGTTAGGGCCAAGGGGGGGCGTATCGCTGAAATATCTTCGCTGGCCATTCATCCGGATTTTCGAAACGTCGGCGGATCTGTATTTTTTTCGCTCATGAAATTTGTACGAGAGTATTGCGTAAATTTTTCGGAGGTACGCCATCTCGTGATAGCTGTCAACCCAAACAAGATTGATTTTTTTGAGGCAATACTGTACTTTTCCCGGCTGCAAGAGTCTGTGGTCGCAAATTATGATTTTGCAAATGGCGCGCCAGCTGTGGGTGCGACTTTGGATTTAAAAGAGTCGTCTGGGCTTCTTTTGCAAGGTTTTAAGGGGCGGCCCAAGAAAAATAATATATATAGTTATTTTTATGAGATGGTTTCTAAAAATATAAGGTGGCCTGAGCGAAAATATCATATTACCAATGATCCAGTCATGACTCCTGGTATGTTGGATTATTTTTTCAATGTCAAATCATCTGTTTTCAATGATTTGGATGACACGCACAAATCGCTGTTGTGGTCAATCTATGATTTGGCGGAGTATCGTGGAATTTTGCCGATGCTTCAGGGCGCGGGTGATCATGGAAGGCCATTGCGGAGGCATCAAAGGTATTCAATTCGCTGCCCAGGAGATTTTTCTATCTGCATAGAGGGCAAGGAGAGAAAGTTTGTTATTGAAATCATTGAAATTTCAATATCAGGATTTCAGGCTGAATGCAAATTGCCTTTGCCATTGAATGTTGAGGGTGCTGGCGAAATTGACCTTGGTCTGGCGGAGCGCTCAACGGTCAAGGCTAAAGCGGTTCGAATTCGGGACTCGGGGACGGGTGTTTTCTATGGATTCAAAATAAGCGAGTCTGACAATTCATGGCGACAGTGCGTCGCCTCCTTGGAGGTCGGTATTACGACCGAGGATTTGAGGTGAGAAGGCGCAGCTGCCAAGTCTCAGGGCCAACGCTGTTATGAAGATTTGGGCTTGCCGCTTTGCTGGCATGGTAGATATGCCGCTTAATGCGCAAAGCCATCTGAATAGTGTGATATCCAGAAATTCAAGGTGGCAAAACTAGCGCATTGAGCAGCGAGGTCAAGCGTTGCTGGTCGCCCTGACTTCAGCCATGGTGGTGACGCCCTGCAAAACCTTGCAAATGCCGTCTTGGCGCAGGGAGCGCATGCCCTCAGCCAGCGCGGTTTGCAGCAACTCCTCTGCGCGTGCGCCGGTTTGAATCTGGCGGCGCAGGGTTTTCGACATCATCAAGAGTTCATGCAGGCCGGCTCGTCCCTTGAAGCCGCTTTGCTCGCATGTCTCGCAACCGGGGCTGTGAAACTTCATCAGGCGGCCGTTGCTGCCGTAGTTGCCTAGCCAGTTGCTCAGCACCGACGCACGCGTCGGCCGCTGTTCGGGCGCAAAGGCATGCAGGTAATCACCCAGCCACTCATCTTGCTCTGACTCCTCCAAGGGGCTGCTGACCCGGCAGTTGGGGCACATACGGCGCACCAGGCGCTGCGCCAGCACGGCCAGCAAGGAGTCGGCGAAATTGAAGGGGTCCATGCCCATGTCGAGCAGCCGGGTGACGGTCTCGGCCGCGCTGTTGGTGTGCAGGGTGGACATCACCATATGGCCGGTCAGCGATGCCTCGACGGCGATCTCGGCCGTCTCCTCATCGCGGATTTCACCCACCATGATGACATCCGGGTCGGCGCGCAGAAAGGCCCGCAAGGCCTTGGCGAAGGTCCACTCGATGCGTGGATTCATCTGCACCTGGCGCAGACCGGCCTGGGTGATTTCGATCGGATCCTCGGCCGTCCAGATCTTGCGATCAGGGGTGTTGATTTGGCTCAGCGCGGAGTGCAGGGTGGTGGTCTTGCCCGAGCCGGTTGGGCCTACGCACAAAACCATGCCGTAAGGGCGGCTGATGGCGTACTTCAAATTCTTCAGGTTATCGGGCGACAGACCGAGCTTCTCCAGCGGGATCGGCTTTGACGAAGATAGCAAGCGCATCACCACATCTTCCAGGCCGTTATTGGTCGGGATCGTGGCCACCCGCAATTCCAATTTGTGCTGAGGCGAAAAGCGGGCGAAATTGATCTTGCCGTCCTGCGGCTTGCGGCGCTCGGAGATGTCCAGATCGCACATGATCTTGACCCGCGCAATCATCGCGTTACGGTAGGTGTTGGGCAGTTCCAGATAGGGCTTCATCATGCCGTCGCGGCGAAAGCGGATCTTCAACTTCTCGGTGCCCGGATGGGTCTCGATATGAATATCAGAGACGCCTTGCGTGCTGGCATCGATGATCATGGTGTTGATCAGTCGAACCAGAGAGTTATCGCTTTGCTCTATCGGTGGGCCTTCGTCGCGCTGGCTTTGCTCCAGGCCTTCGCGCTCCAGGGTTTCCATCAGCTGATCGGCCTTGTCGAGCGAAAAGTCGGCCTGCAAGGACGGCAGATTCAACTCGCTGCGGGACACGGCGTCGCCCCCTAGGCGCTCATAGGCTTCGGGAATCGCGAACTGCAGAGAGCCAATCTTGGTCAGAGTTGGCGTGACCTTGAGCTGGGAGATGAATTCGATTTCGTCGAGCGCGTCTCGCCGGGTTGGGTCCTCCATGGCCACGATCAAGCGGCCGTCGCGCAGCAACAAGGGCAAAACTTCAAGCCGCTTGGCGACGGCAAAAGGCAGCTTGCGAATGGCGTCGGGCTCGATCGCAAAGTTCTCCACGTCGACCAAGGGGTAACCCATCTTGCGCGCCAAGGCGGACTGCAGCGCCTGGCGTGTCACCACCCCATTTCGCACCAGCAACTCGCCAAGTGGCACCGAACGGTCGGCTCTTTGCAGCTCGAGTGCTTGCTCGAGCTGGGCCTGCGAGATCAAGTCCAGCGCCAGCAGTGCCTCGCCAATCCGGACCATGGGCATACGGGCTTGCTGCTCGATCGCCAGCATCAGCTGTTCGGCGCTGACGATTTGCTGCGAAACCAGAATGTCGCCGACGCGGCGCGAGCGCAGGCCTTGCTGTTCGTTGGCGGCTGCGGCGATCTGCTCTGCCGTGGCCAGCTTGTCCTTGACCAGGAGGTCACCGATGCGCTCGCCGATATCCACATGGGCGAGCACCTCGCGCGGGATGAAGAGGCGCAACACGGCGTCGTCGGTGTCGCTCAAAGGGGGGAACAAAAACAGCCCCAGGTCGTCCTGGCAATGTCCTATCGTCACGCCCTGCAACTCGCCGCCACCGGCGAAGTAGAGCTTGAATTCGCTGCGTGGGCGCTGATCGAGCTGCCATTCATTGGCCGCTCCTTCCCCGGCTTGCCCGCTGCTGTCTGCGATCAGTGCTGCATTCCCCGTCCGAGCCTCAGCGATCACCGGGCGCGTCAACTTCAGCACGCGGAACTGCCCGAATTTCAACGGCATTGCGTTGCGGGCCGGCGGAACCAAGATTTGCGCTAATCGCTCCTTTGGGGCCAGCGCGACCAATTGGCCCACGCTTTTGCGGTTGTTCAGTCCGAGGACTTCGCAGGGCTCGGCGGTACTCGTGGCTTGCTGGCGAGGGTAGGCGGCATAGGGCGGGACCGGCCAGCTGAATTCGCGCACAAGGCCACCATAGTCCAAGCCGGCATCCGCCGGCGACTCGGCGAGGTCTGGGTGAGGCCATTGCAGTGGGGCAGACAAGTCGATCATGCTTTCTCCGGATTCGCTTGAGCCCGCCCAGGCCAGATTGGGCAAGAAGGCGGCTCACTCCCTGCATGCTACGCGTTCGAGGGCGGGTCCAAAATGCGGAATTGAGCAAAGTGGACCCGGCAGTTGTGCCGGGCCTGTGTTAGAAACGCCGTCTATTTGGGCTGGGTCTGTGTGAGCTGTTGCCTTGGGCAGGGGTGGGGAGCGTGTATTGAAGACGATTTTATTGACTGGATTTGAGCCGTTTGGCGGCGAGAGCATCAACCCTTCCTGGGAGGTTGCGCGTGCTTTGGATGGCGAGCAGATCGGCGACGCCCGCGTCGTGGCTCGGTGTTTGCCCTGCGTGTTTGGTGCGGCCTTGAGCAGCTTGAAGCAAGCCTTGCGCGAACATCCGCCGGCACTGGTCTTGGCGCTGGGCCAAGCTGGCGGCCGCAGCGACTTGTCTCTGGAGCGGGTGGCCATCAATATCGATGATGCCCGCATCGCCGACAACGCCGGCCGGCAACCCATTGATGAGCCTGTGGTGGAAGGCGCGGCAGCGGCCTATTTTTCGACGCTGCCAATCAAGGCCATGATGGCGGGCCTGCGCGAGGCGGGCTTCCCGGCCGGGATTTCGCAAACGGCCGGCACCTTTGTCTGCAACCATGTTTTTTATGGGCTGCAGCATTTTCTGCAGGGTGGCCCGGTGCGCAGCGGCTTTATGCATATTCCCTTGCTGCCTGAGCAAGCGGCCCATTTGCCGGGGCAGGCCAGCATGGCGCTCAAGACCATGGTTGATGGCGTGCGGCTGGCCTTGGCCCTGGCCATGCGGGTCGATGTGGATGTGCGCCAGTCGGGCGGCAGCATCAGCTGAAGGGCTTGCGATGCCGAGCAGTCGCTTGCCAGCCCGAGCTTCATTTCTGGGAATCGCTGCGCCACTGCGTCGCCGTCTGGCGCATCAACATCAGCTGTTTGCCGAAGTTGTTGCAGCCCGTGCAAAACAAGCAATGGGCTCGAATGACGAGGCGCGCACCCGCGCCGAGTCGGCGGTCTTCGCCGGCCAAGGTCATCCGGGTGATGTCTTTGCAATTTGGCATCAGTTTCACGCCTGTTTTCTCCTTGATTGATCCACCAAGCTTGCGCGCAAGGGCTTGGTCGCGCCGCGCGTCCATTCCTTACAGCGCATGAAGGCTTGGCCGATTTGCAAAGTTTTTTGCGGACCGCTGTAAGGATTCAAGCTTTGCTTGCGACCCATGGGTGTCAACGGCATGATGCCTTGGCCTGAGACCCTGAAGTCGGGGTCTGCAAGCGTCTTTAGTTTTTTCGTTTCTTCCATTGGAGTCATTCATGAAATCAAGCTATCTCGTTTCTTCCGCCGTCGCCGCTGCTTTGGCCATGGGGCTGGTGGGTCAAGTCGCTGCGCAGGACAAGGGCGCCAAGGAGAAGTGCTTCGGCATCGCGAAGGCGGGCGAGAACGACTGCGCCAACCTCAGCGGCACGCATTCGTGTGCGGGTCAGTCCAAGGTCGACAAGGGCGTCGATGAATGGAAATTCGTCCCCAAGGGCAGTTGCAAAAGCATGGCCGGCATGACGGCCGAAGAAGCCAAAGCCAAGATGAAAAGCTAAGTCTTGAATTGAACTGACAAGCCAGGCCGAGCGTGGAGAGGGCACAGCGTATGAATTCGGAGCCGCAGTTCTCAATGTCGCAAGTCGGCATTGGTTGGCGCCAGCCTCATTACGAATCGTTGCTCAAGCGCGCGCCTGCGCTTGGCTTTTTGGAAGTGCATTCGGAGAATTTCTTTGCGCCGGGCGGCGCCGCATTGGCAGTGCTGATGGCGGGCCGAGTGCAATATCCGATCAGCTTGCACGGCGTTGGTTTGGCCTTGGGCTCGGCTTGCGGGCTTGATGCCTGGCATCTTGAGCGCTTGGCAGATTTGGTGGACCGAGTCGATCCGGTGCGGGTCTCGGATCACGCGAGTTTTGCGCGCGTACCGGGGCAGGGCGGGCGCGCGAGCTTGCACGCCAGTGATTTGTTGCCGATTGAATTCAATCAAAACAGCCTCGATGTGATGGTGAGCCATGTGCAGCAGGTGCAAGAGCGCCTGCGTCGGCCCATTTTGGTGGAAAACCTCAGTGCTTATCTGGGCTGGGATGACGCGGGTAGTGAAGGCCTGAGCGAAGTGGATTTTTTCAATCTGCTGACGCAGCGCAGTGGTTGCGGCTTGTTGCTCGACGTGAACAATCTGGTGGTCAATGCGCGCAACCAAGGCGCAAACAAGGCCGAGGCTGTGACACAGGCGCAGGCTTGGATTGACGCCATTCGCTTGGGCAGCGTCGGTGAGATCCATTTGGCGGGCCATGCCGAATTGCCCGGCATCGTCATTGATGACCATGGCAGCCGGGTCAGCGCCGAGGTGTGGCAGGTTTTCTCTCATGCGATAGAGCGCTTGGGGCCGCTACCGAGTTTGATCGAGTGGGATACCGATGTGCCGGCGCTGGACGTCTTGCTAGGCGAGGCCGAGTTGGCCCGGCGAGCAATGGCCGAATGCTCTGGGCCGGTGACCGTATGACGGCGGCTTTGGCCAAGCGTCAGCAGGCTTTGCTGGCAGCCCTGCTGGGTCGCTCCGGCGGCGAGGGCAGTGGCTTGGTCGGTCTGCCCGGCGTGCGGAACATGCCGAGCGGATCGGCGCTGGAGCGCGGCTTGTTGGCCTATCGCCTGAACGCCCAGGCGATGGCAGCGAAAGCGCTTGGCACGGTATTCGCACGCACCCAGACCGCCCTGGGTGATGAGGCATCCTTTGCCGCCATGGCTTGGGCTTTTTGGCGCCGCTTCCCACCAGAGCGAGGTGACTTGGGGCTGTGGGGAGGCAGCTTGGCGGAGTTTTTGGCGGAGCAAGACGGTATGCCTGTGTGGCTCTGCGATTTGGCGCGCATCGAGTGGGCGGCACATTGCTGCGAGCGCGCTGCCGACAGCGAGCTTGATGTGCCGTCGCTGGCCCTGTTGAGTGAACTGGAGCCGCAGCAGCTTCACCTGCGCTTCAGACCCGGCGTGCAATTGCTACGGGTGGAATCCAAAGCCTGGGAACAATGGTGCGATCAGATTCCGGATACAGCCGCGCAGGGCGAGGCTATTGGCCTGGTGATGGCTCGCAAGGCCTGGGTGTCGCAAGTGCATGCCGTGCAGCCCGGAGATTGGGCGCTGATGAGCAGGCTGTTGGAAGGGGCTGATCTGGATCAGGCGCTGCAGCAGGCGTTCGCGATGCAGGCAGAGTTTGATTTCTCGGCTTGGCTGCAGGCAGCCCTGCTCAAGGGCTGGCTCTGGGGCTTAGAGGCTGGCGAGAGTCAGCCTAAGTAAATCACTATTTTGTTTGACCGAAGCGGCGGCGCGTCGTTTCGCAAACCATTTGAATCATAAGGACCTATGACATGAAGGCATTCTTTAGCCTGCTTTTGCTTGCTCTTTGCCACCCGGGCCAGAGCTGCAGCTTCGAGACCGGCTTGCCTCAGCCTTTTCGCCACGTCTTGGCCCACGCGCAAGCCCTGGCCTTGTTGATGGCGCGACTCTTTGTCGCCAAGGCCTTCTTTCTCTCCGGCCTGACGAAAATTCAGGACTGGTCGACGACGCTGGCACTTTTCGAAACCGAGTACATGACGCCGCTGCTGCCGCCCGAAGTGGCTGCATGGATGGGTACCGGCGGCGAGTTGCTGTTGCCGGTCTTGTTGGTCCTGGGCTTGGGCGGGCGCTTTGCCGCTGTCGGGCTCTCGGTCGTCAACGTGATGGCAGTTTTGAGCCTGAGCGATATCGCACCGGCTGCGCTGGCCGGTCATCAGTTGTGGGGCGCGCTGCTGCTGGCGGTCGCTTTATGGGGCGCGGGTCGTTGGTCTTTGGATGCGCTGCTGCAGCGAAAATTTGGAACTTGTCCGTGAATAGGCGGGATAAGTTCTTAGTCCAGCGGCTGAAAGCTAATCACCAAGACCGGCGGAACCCGCCCGTCGACATCACGCGGTAGTTTTTCGGTTTTGTCGACGGCGCGCAGCACGGCCTTGTCCCACTCACCGTCGCCGCTGGGTTTCAGCAGCTTGCGCGAAATAATCGTTCCATCTGGCGCTACCCGCACTTCCACTTCGGCCACCGGGTTGCCGTTGGGGGAGTCGGTGAAAATGATGTTCGGCCGGATGCTGGCCTTGATGCGCCCGCCGTATGAGGCGGATGGCCCCGAACTCTTCAGTGCCGTTCCGACAGCATTCGGTGCCCCGTTGGCGCCAGCCATGCCTTGTATGCGGCGCAAGTTTTCTTGCCGCTGTGCTTCGAGCTTGGCCTCGGCTTGTTTGTCTTGTTTATCCTGCTTGAGCTGGTTCTCTTTTTTATCTTTGTCCAGCTTGGCTTGCTTGAGCTTGTCCTCTTTGCGCTTATCTTCTTTGCGTTGATCTTCCTTGCGCTGCTCCTCTTTGCGCTGCTCGTCCTTCAGCGCTTGTTCGCGCTTCTTGCGCTCGGCCTCAAGTTCGGCTGCGCGCTTTTTTTTCTGTTCGCGAGCCACCGCAATTTCCGCTTCGCGCTCGGCCTGCGCCTCCTCTTCGACCGCCTTGGTCTGGGGCTTGGGCTCATCAGGCTTTTTATAGACCTCTGGCTCCGGCTCGGGCGTGGGCGGAATGACCTCCTTGGGCGCGGCCGCTTGCGGCACTGCCGACCATAACTCCGCCTCAAAGGCAGGCGGCGCCTTGGTGCGCCAGTTCACGCCGGCACTCAGCGCTGCAAGCAGGGCTGCATGGGCGAGGGTGGCGAACAGCAAGCCACGCCCCATCATCGGCGTCTCGGGCGGGCGCAGTGGGTCTTTGGGGGACAAGAAGAGGGTCGACATCGCCTCGCTCTTAATTGCCGGTGCCGGCGTTCTTGACCGCCAAACCAACGCGCGCGATGCCGGCTGACTGCAAGACGTCCATCACCTTGACGATCGCCTCATATTTGACGTTCTTGTCACCCGAAATCACCACTGGCGTCGACGCCTCGCCCGCCTGCGCCTGCTTTACCTGCTCGGCCAGCTGTTTGAGGTTCAAGGGCCTGGCCTCTTCTTTGTCCAGCTTGAGCCTGAGCTTCTCGTCCGCGCCGACGATGACGTGAATCACATGCTCAGGCTGAGCACGGCTCTTGCCAACGCTGGGCAGGTCAACCAGGCCGGTCGTGATCATCGGAGCGCTGACCATGAAGATGATCAAGAGCACCAACATCACGTCGATGAAGGGCACCATATTGATTTCGTTGATGGTGCGACGGCGGCGTGAACCGCGTGAGCTGATGGCTGCCATGGCTGTGGGTGGCCGATTCAGCGGCCGGCCGGGCCGGCGGGCGCGGCTTGCGCGGCGTTGCGCTGCAAGATATTGGAGAACTCTTCAATGAAGGACTCCAGCGTGATCGCGCTGCGGTCAATCTGCCGGGCAAAACGGTTGTAGGCCAGGACGGCAGGAATGGCCGCAAAGAGGCCGATCGCGGTCGCAACCAAGGCTTCGGCGATGCCGGGCGCGACGGTGGCCAAGGTCACTTGTTGCACATTGGACAGGCCAACAAAGGCGTGCATGATGCCCCAGATGGTGCCGAAAAGGCCGACATAGGGTGACACCGAACCGACCGAAGCGAGGAAGGATAGATTGCTTTCCATCGCGTCCAGTTCGCGTTGAAAGCTTGCCCGCATGGCGCGCCGGGCGCCGTCCAGCAAGGCGCCGGCTTCGGTCACACGCCGCTCGCGCGACTTCAAAAACTCCCGCATGCCGGAGGCGAAAATGCGTTCCAGCGGCGCCCCGTCTGGCTTGGTGGAGACGGCGCTGAACAAGTCGTTGAGGTTCTTGCCCGACCAGAATTCCTGCTCAAATGCCTCGTTACTTGACTTGATGCGGGACAACGAGATCAGCTTGCTGAAGATCACGCTCCAACTCGCCAGTGAAACCAGCAGCAATGCGGCAATCACCAACTGCACCGTTAGGCTGGCATGGGCAATCAGGGAAACAATCGACAGGTCTTGATTCATGGGTACAGGGAAGTGAGGGCCTGGGTCAAGGAGGCGGGTATGCGGGTTGGGAGTAAATCGCTGCTGCCGGCGTAGCTGCTCGGGCTCTTGACGCAGCCGATGCGTATTTCACCCTCGGCCAGCAAGCGCTCGCCGCAGAAAGCTTGCTGAAACAGCAGCATGCTGGCACGGCCCAGATTGCGAACTTCGACGCTGACCTGCAGCAGATCGTCCAGGCGAGCGGGGCTGCGGTAGCTGACTTGGGTGCTGCCGACGACGAACATGACGCCGTCTTGATGCCGCATCAGTTCCTGCGAGAAGCCCATTTCACGCAGCCACTCGGTACGTGCACGCTCGAAAAATTTCAAATAATTGGCGTAAAACACCACGCCGCCCGCGTCGGTGTCCTCCCAGTAAACACGCATTTCCCGCTTGAAGATGGCTGTCATGGGCGGGCCGCCAAAAACGAGCGCAGACGCTCCACTGCTTCTTGCAGATCGGCCATGCTGCTGGCGAAGGACAGGCGCATCCATGACTCGGTGCCGGCGCGGCCAAAATCGCGCCCCGGGGTCAGGGCGAGCTGGGTTTTATTCATCAGCTCAAAAGCAAAATCCCAGCTGTTGGCGCAGACATCGGAGCAGTCAAACCAGACATAGAACGCACCGTCCGGTATGACGGGCACTTTGAAGCCCAGCGCCTGCAAGGCCGGCACTATGAAGTCGCGGCGCTCGCGCAAGGTTTCGCGGCGGCGTTCGAACTCGGCCAGCGAGGCCGGCTCAAAGCAGGCCAGCGCAGCATATTGCGCGATGCTGGATGCGCAGATGAAGAGGTTTTGCGCCAGCTTCTCCACTGGTGCCACCAAGTCCGGCGGCAGCACCAACCAGCCGAGCCGCCATCCCGTCATGCCGAAGTATTTGGAGAAGCTGTTGACGGAGATCACGTCGTCCCCAAACTCCAAGGCGCTGCGTTGAAAGCGTTCGTCGTAGCTCAGGCCAAGGTAGATCTCGTCCACGATGGTGAAGCCGCCGCGCGCGCGCACGGCTTCGATGATGGCTTGCAGTTCATCAGGCGCGATCGAGGTGCCGGTCGGGTTGCTGGGCGAGGCCAGCAAGACGGCGCGGCTTTGACCTGCGTCGTCGTTTTCTGCCTGCGCGCTACTCAAGTCATCCCAGGCCGCGCAAACTTGGGCGCTGCTGGGCTGAAAACGCTGCTCCGGGCCGGCGGGGAGCAGCACCGCTTGCGCGTCGGCAGCGGCCACAAAATGGCGGTTGCAGGGGTAGCACGGGTCGGGCATCAGCACCCGGTCGCCGCGCTCGAACAAGGCCAAGCAGAGCAATTGCAAAGCGGCCGAGGCGCCGGCGGTGATGACGATGCGCTCGGGCGAAATATTCAAACCAAAGCGTTGCAGATACCAAGCCGACAAGGCCTCGCGCAGCGCGGGTAAACCGGTGGCAGCGGTGTATTGGGTCAGGCCGTCTTTGATGCAGGCCTGGGCGGCGGCTTGGACGGCGGGCGCCGCCACAAAATCGGGCTCGCCGATATTGAGGTAGATCATGCGCCGCCCGCCTAGAGCTGGATCGCACAAGGGGCCACGGGCAATTTCCGCAGCCGTCTTGGCGCATTCCATCACGTAGAAAGGCTCGATCTGGTCGAGCCGGCCCGCCAGCTTCATTTCAAGGTGTCGGGCGCCACGGCAGCAGCGGTGTTGGTCTTGGCGCTGCGGGCCGCTACTTCCACGGGCCGCAGATCGACGGCCGAGCGGTCGAGCACACCATTGACGTATTTGTGCCCGTCGGTGCCGCCAAAAGACTTGGCCAGCTCGACCGCTTCGTTGATGACGACGCGGTAGGGGATGTCCATGCAATGCTTGAGCTCGTAGGCACCAATCATCAGCACGCCATGCTCGATCGGCGACAGTTCGGTGGTCTTGCGGTCCACATGGCGGGAGAGCACTGCATCCAGATCGGCCGCTTCAAGAATGCAGCCATTGAGCAGGGCATCGAAGTGCGCACGGTCCACCTTGTCGAACTCATCCAGTTCGCGCATATGGGCGTCGATGGTGGCCACATCGTCACCGGTCACCAGCCATTGATAGAGTCCTTGCAGTGCGGCTTCCCGCGAGCGGCGGCGGGCCGACTTGGCCTGCGGGCGCTTGCTCGCTGATCTGTCGCTTGATTTGCTTGCTGTTTTTGCAGCGGGCTTGGGGTCCATCTTGGCGTCGGCCTTGGCGTTGTTGCTCACTGCAGTTCTTCCATCAAATTGGCCATCTCGACCGCCACACGAGCCGCATCGCGGCCTTTTTCCTCGGCGCGCGCCCAGGCTTGTTGTTCGTTTTCGACCGTCAAAATTGCATTCGCAATCGGGATCTGGTTGTCCAGAGAGACCCGCGTGACAGCCGCACCACTCTCATTGGCGACCAACTCGAAGTGGTAGGTCTCGCCGCGAATGATGCAACCCAGTGCAACCAGGGCCTCATAGTCTTCGCTGTCAGCCATTGCGTTGAGGGCAATAGGAACCTCCAGCGCGCCGGGCACAGTGACGTGGCGGATGTGGTGCTCGGCCACACCCAGCAGACGCAGCTCGGCAATACAGGCCTCGGCCAAGCGGCTGGTGATGGCGTCGTTGAATCTTGCCTGCACGATGCCGATGCGCAGGGTCTGCCCGTCCAAAGCGGCCTGCGATTTGGGCACGCCTTTGTCAGATGCTTGCATGTGCTCGTCCTCAGTTCTTGTTGTTTGGGGCCACGAAGCCGGTGACCTCCAGCCCATAGCCGGTCATGCTGGGCATGCGCCTGGGGCTGCCGAGCAAGCGCATTTTGTGCACACCCAGATCACGCAGAATTTGGGCACCGACGCCATAGGTGCGCAAGTCCATGACTTTGGGCGCGGCTAACTGCGGCTTTGCATTCAGGCGTGCCAGCAGGCCGGCGGCTTCTTCCCCACAGTTCAGGAGCACGGCCACGCCTGCCGGCGCGCGTTTGAGCTCAGCCAAGGCTTGCGGCAGCGGCCAAGCATGGCTGTTGCTGCCGGCGTCGAGCAGGTCAAGTACCGACAGCGGCTCATGCACGCGCACCATCACATCATCTTCGGCCGTCCAGCTGCCGTGGCTCAGTGCCAGATGAACGCCGCCGGTGCGGTCGCTGTAAACGGCGCAGCTGAACTCGCCTTGCGGTGTGAGCAGCGGCCGCTCGGACAGGCGCGTGACCAGCGACTCATTGCGGCTGCGATGTTCGATCAGCGCAGCGATCGTGCCAATCTTGAGGCCATGTTCTTTGGCGAACTCGATCAAATCCGGCAAACGGGCCATGGTGCCGTCATCCTTCATGATCTCGCAGATCACGGCGGCCGGCTCCAAACCGGCCATGCGGGCGAAGTCGCAGCCGGCCTCGGTATGACCGGCACGCATCAAAACGCCGCCGTCCTGCGCTTGCAGCGGGAAGATGTGCCCGGGTTGTACCAGGTCGCGGGCCTCGGCTCCGCGCGCCACGGCCGCTTGTACGGTGCGCGCGCGGTCGGCTGCAGAAATGCCGGTCGTCACGCCGGTGGCGGCCTCGATCGAGACCGTGAAAGCGGTGGCGTGCTTGGTGCCATTGCGGCTGGCCATGGGCGGCAGCTGCAAGCGTTCGCAGCGTTCGCGCGTCAGGGTCAGGCAGATCAGGCCGCGGCCAAATTTGGCCATGAAGTTGATGGCTTCTGGGGTGACGTGCTCGGCGGCTAAAACAAGGTCACCCTCATTTTCGCGGTCCTCTTCGTCAACCAGGATAACCATACGGCCGGCAGCTAACTCGGCGACCAGCTCGGAAACAGGTGATATGGGCATAAACCCGATTGTAAAGGGCGGCGCTCAAGGCTTTGGCATTGGCGGGCTAATCTCGACGCGGTCTGGCCCGAAGGCGCAGGTCCTCGCCGATCATGCTGCAGTCCAACCAGCGCCAAGACTGCACCTCTTGCAAGGACTCGAAGGGCCCGAGTGCGGCCATCTCCAAGCCTGGCCCCAGCAGCTTGGGCGCCATATAGACCAATAATTCGTCGACCAAACCTTCGCGCAGCAGCGAGCCGTTGAGTTTGTGACCGGCTTCGATATGCAGCTCGTTGACACCGCGTGTGCCGAGGTCGCGCAGCACGCCGGCGAGGTCCACCTTGGCCTTGGCGCCCGCTATCTCAATCAGCGTGGCGCCGCCGGCGCGCAAGGCCTGCGCGTGCGGCGCTTGCGTCTGGGGATCGATCGCGCAATAAATCAAGACCTCGCCGGGCGGGGCCAGCACCTGTGCGTCGACCGGGGTTTCCAGGCGTGAGTCGATGACGACGCGCAGCGGTTGCAAGGCTGTCGGCACCAGGCGAACGTCCAGCCTGGGGTTGTCATCTCGCAAGGTGCCAATGCCGGTCAGGATGGCGCCCGCGCGGCGGCGCCAAGCGTGGCCGTCGCTGCGCGCCGGGCTGCTGGTGATCCATTGGCTGCGCCCGTTCAACAAGGCGGTGCGGCCGTCCATCGAGGCGGCAATCTTCATGCGCACAAAGGGCAGCCCGGTCTGCATGCGGGTGAAGAAACCGATATTCAGTTCTCGGGCCTCATCGGCCAGCAAGCCGACGCTGGTCTGCAGGCCGGCCGCAGCCAAACGAGCCATGCCCTGCCCAGCAACTTGCGGGTTAGGGTCTTCAATGGCCGCCACCACGCGAGCGAGGCCAGCACCGATCAAGGCCTCACAGCAGGGCGGGGTGCGGCCGTGATGTGAACAGGGCTCGAGCGTGACAAAGGCAGTGGCTCCCCGCATGAGCACACCTTGCAAGTCTGCGCCGCGCGCCTGTGCGTCGCGCAGCGCCATCACCTCGGCATGCGCAGCGCCCGCCGCTTGGGTATGACCGCTGCCCAGCAGCCGTCCGTCCGTGGCCACAATCACACAGCCGACGCGCGGATTGGGGTCGCTCAAACCGATCGCCCCTTCGGCCAGCGCCAGCGCGTGGCGCATGGCACTCAAATCATCGGCAAAGTAGATCGGGCTGTCGTGCATGAAAGCTCAGTCCCAGGGTGCCGGTTCGGCATCGGCAAGCGGCTGTTGCGGCTGTTGCGGCGCAGAGTCTTGCGCAGGAACGCTAGGCCTTGCAGGCTGTTCAGCCAGGGCCGCGCCGGCCGCCAAAAAGTCATGCTCACCGCCCAGGCCGTCGATCAACTCGGGGATCAGCTTGCACAGCTCGCCGGTCGCGATCGCTGCATCGGCGTCAAAAGCCTCGTCCTTGTCACCCGATTCTCGGCCCTCGAACACCACATCCAGGAAACTGATTTTCTTGATCTGCAAGGTGTCGGTGAGCATGAAGGACACCCGGTCACGCCAGCTCATGGCCAAACGTGTCGGCGATTTGCCGCCGGTCAGGTGTTGGCGCACCTCTTCAATGTCGAGTGAGTGGCGGGCATAGCGCACCACCGACTTCATCTCGTCCACGCTCTTGAGCTCGCACTCGCGGTCGATCGTGAAGCCTTCCGGCGGCACGCCGTCCATCAGCCATGCCGCCATGCAACTGGCGGGTGCCTCAGCGGTCTGAATCAGATGCAGATTCAGGCCGGGCAACTCCTTGATCAGCAAGGTCACCACTTCTTCGGCCCGGCCGGCGCTGCCGGCGTCGATCATCAACAGGTGCTGTGCAGGTGCAATCCAGACCCGAATGGCGGACTGCTTGGTAAAGGCCATGGGCAGCAGCTCCAGCGTCGCTTGCTCTTTCAGATCCTTGGTCTGCTTTTTGCCAGGTTTGCGGCCGGTTTCGGCTTCGATTCGCTCGGCCATTTCATCGGTGCGGCGTTTCACCACCGAACTGGGCAGCACGCGCTGTTCGATCATCAGCTTGAGCAGCCAGTGGCCGCCAATATCCTCGATCAACGGCGCATGTTCGATGCCACGAGGTGGCGCCCAACCCATCGATTGCTGTTGGGTCGCGCCGGTTTCAACGAAGGTCGTCTTGGCCAGGCTGTCTTCGATTTGTTCGATCGTGGGCTGCCAGTCAAGCCCTACGCGGTACACCATCAAGTTCTTGAACACTGCAGACAATCCTTGTTCACTGAACCCGCTGTCGTCGTCCAGCGGGCAAAGCGTGGATTGTCACTCAGTCGGCGCGAGCTTCCCGCAGATCAGGGTTGATGCAAGACGGTGGCCGTGTTGCTGAAGTAGCCGGCAGCTGGATTGACTGCATGGCCGGCGGGGCAACTCTCGCTCGCCTTGATGACGAGAAAGTTTTGCCGCGTCAAGGCCGTGCTCACATTGACATAGTCCGCCGGATGCTCGGTGTTGGAGATACTGCCGTTGCCGTCATAGTCGGCCGAATAGCGACAAACTCGGCGCTGATTCGGGTCTCCGTCGGCGAGCGGCAAGCCCGAGAGATTGAGGCGCGCCGACCAAACCCGAGGCAGCGAATTGTTGGGGTAGACAGCGCAGTAGTAGCTGATGACGGTGCCTGCGCTTGCTATTACTTCGACACTATCGTCATAGCACTCGTACGAAGGGGTTGAGGTGCTGGGCACGAGGCCTGCATCAAGTGCCTGGGCAGGACTGCCGGGCGCGCTGGAATCGGGCGGGGTGGCGAGCGAGAAGCGCACGAAACCGCTGAGCAAATAGCCAAAGGTATTGTTGCTGCATGCCGCCACATCTTCCTTGCTTAGGCCTGTGGCCAAAGTGCCCATCGCGACCGTGCATTTGCCGATGATGACGCCGCTCAGGTTGTTAAACACCCAGGCGACGGTGTCTTGGCGTGTTGGTACGAATACGCTGCTGCCATTGCCCAAATCATGGGCGCTGACGGGAATGCTTGCTTCCCGCCCGGCCGGGCCTTGTACGGTGAGGGCGGTGGGAGCCAAGGTCAGCGCCGTACTCAAGCCGGGGTCCGCGCGCGAAATAATGCTGTCGATCAGCACAAATTGGGCGCTGTTGGCCCGGTCCAGCCAGTCAACCCGGATTCTGACCGCCGTTTGAGCCGACTGGTCCTCCGCCCAGGGTGTCACGACGCGACTCAGGGAAAAAACAGCATTGCTGTTCGGATCGCCGGCATTGGTGTTGGGTGCCTGTGTCTCTATGTCGGTATAAGCCAGCACCCCTGCTGCCGGATTGGCCGGGTCAGGGTGAGCCAGCAGCGAGTAGGTTCTTAGGCTCTCCATCTCTCTTTGAGCCAGTCGAATTGCCTCGCCGCGTTGCTTGGACAGGTCGGCGCCGCGACGCAGCTTGCCATGCAGCCCGGCCAGCGCCAACATGCCGACTGCCATGATCAGCAGCGCCACCATGGCCTCGATCAAGGCGACGCCACCGTCAAAATGCCTGCTGCTATTGCCGCTGCGACAGTTGCGAATGCACATGCTGCTGCACTTGGACCGGTGCTTAAACATTTCAGTTCCACCAACTCCCCTGAACCCGTACAAAACTGCCAGCACGGTTCTTCAGCTCGTCCATCACGCTTGTCTGGTACCAAATGTCGACGGTGCCGTCGACGGTGAAATCACCGTCCACCAGCATGGCACCTTTCAACAGGGCCGGCTGCCCGGAGGAGTTGGTCCAAATGGTGTTGCCGCGCGCGTAGAACAGGCCAGTCAATTCCAGGCCCGCGTCGATGCGAACGGGACCCTCGGCAATGATGAGCATCGGGCTGGAGGCAGACCCCAAAACAGTGGCGCTCAAGATGTCGAGCGAACCTCTGACCCAGGCGAGCCTTGTGCCTTTGCCGTAGGCTGCGGCCAAAGCCGGCCCGCAGTCTCCCGCGCAAGTGACTTGGCGCATCGCGGGTTGATTCACATAGCGCTTGAGCGACATGCCAAAAAACATCTTGAACATTTGCTCCGGGGTGGCTGAGGCCAAAGCCGGGTCGGCGAATATCAGGCCCTGTTGCACAGGGGTGCCCGGCAAACTGTCAAGGCGAGTTTCCAGCAAATTGGGAACAGCATCGTCACTGGTCAAGAGCAACAGGCCGTTGCTGATTGCTTCGCTGTTGTGCAGCCCTATTCCGTTTGCGCCCAAGTTGATGCTGCCTTTGACGGTTAGGGCAGTGGCGGGCGGTACTTTCAAGGCACTGAGCAGTGCGGCGTCCAGTTGAACGACCGAGCGGGCCAACGCGATATCGCTGGACATGGCGTCAGCGTCGCAGTTTTGCGCGTTGCTGCTGGTGCAGCCTGCGGACTCAATGCGCAGATTGCCGGATCGATTGGCGACGGGTGAGATCAGGCTGACCTTGAAGCTGGGCTGCATATTGCCTGCGCTGGCCGGGGCTGCAGCTGCAGACCAAGTCCCCGTCGGGCAGTTGCAGGCCCAACCCTCTTGTGCTTCAGTGCGGACGCAGTCAGCGACGATTTTCCTGGTTGCAGTGCCGGGCGTGCTCACAATCGCAGCGGGCAGGATATCTCGGCTGGTGGGCGAAATAGTCAGGTAGCGGTCGCGAAATCGATCGGTTGCGGAGTTGCTGGCCAAGCAGGCTTGATCAATTTTGAGCCCATTGAGCATGCCGAGCGTCCATTCCGCACCGGCCTCCGCAGCCTCCAGTGACACCCCGGCACGGTAGTAGCTACTCGCAATGCGTTGCTCGAAAATCATGTTTCGACTGGCGTAGGCCGCCATCATGGCCATGATCAGAAACAGCACCATCACGACGACAAGCGTGGCCGCGCCACGCTCGTCCCGGCACGTTTGCGCCGTCATGGACAGGCTCCGATGAGCTGATCATTGCGAACCCGGCTAGTCACCCTGACGGTTCGCTCCACCCTGCTGTCGTGGAAGGCGTGGCCCGTCAAGCTGATGTCAATGCGGCGAAGGTTTTGCCTTGGGGGGCAAGTCGTGCTGCTGGCTGGACATGCCGTACTGCACAGATCCTCCAAGATGATTTGCTGTTCACTCAGGCCCACGTCAAAGGCGGTGATGACCAAGACATTGACGTCGGTCAAGGGTTGCCATCGGTCTCCGATGCGGAATTTGAGAATGCCGCCGTCTTCGATTTTGAATCCGAATTTCTCGGTGCTTGAACTCATCAAATTGTCTTCAGGGTCGGTAATGGCGACGCTGGTCGACCGGTTCCTGTCCTTGTGGCGGGAATAGCTGTATTCCAGGACCGAACTTCCACTGTCCGTTGCCAAGTTTGTTGCGGCATAGGCGTTCGTTACCGGCGCCGCTGCTGCGCCGGGTGACCACACCCCATTCTGAGGCGCTGCCCATGAGCCAGCGCGGCGCAAATCTCGCAGCATCAGATCGGCAGCGGCCCTGAGGTCTTGCTGCACCTGGGTCTCCAACGTAAGCCGCCTATGCTCCGCGAGCTGATTGGTCATCATCACGCTGGCTCCTGCCACCACAATCATGCCGATGGCAATTCCCACCATCAACTCCACCAGGCTGAAGCCGCAGTTGGCTTGATGGCGAACGCGTTTTAAGTAGGGCATGCCGGGACTCCGCTGAAATTGCCACCTACTGGCCCAGCAAGATGTCGATGATGGCGAGGACGACCAGCACTTCTACATGCGTGACAACCCGCGAGCGATGCAGATTCATTTTGGCCAGCATTTGCTTGAACTGTCTTGGTCGTTGCTGTCTTTGGCCTCGTAGAAGAGGCTACCGCCATCCATGCGAATCGACAGCGTCTTGCAATCACTGTCACTGCTTTGAGGGCTGGCAGAGTCGGGGATTGCCTTGGCGATATAGCCAAAATTGAAACTGACCGGATCACGCACGCCTGCTAGGCTGAGGGTGTAATGCCTGCTCGGCGATTGAGTGCCTAATTTCAGCTCATCATCGCCCAATGAAGAGGCGTAGCTGCCGCGATTGCTGCGCCAACGTTCTTGCGCTTGCGCAATACCCGCCAAAGCGTTGATCGCGTCAGCGCGGCGACCCATGGCAACTTGCTTTTGATATGCGGGCAGGGCGACCAGGGCCAAGATAGCCACAATGACCATCACGATCATCAGTTCGATCAAAGTAAATCCCGTCGCTGCGGACACTGCTTCGCTTCGATCGCGGGTTGCAAAGCAAGTTTTGGATATTGCTATTCCCATGCTGCGATTATGAAAATTTGGTGGGCGGCTGAGGCAGCCTTGCCTCGCCGCTTGTCCCTGGGAAATGGCCTTTGATCGTGTTCCCCTAATTCAAGGGGGAGGGTTCAGCAGCGGGGAAATCGGCGCAATTCAGCGCTGGGCGAGCAAGTCCGGACCCGGCCGGCAATGCTGACCACATGGCGTATGGTTTCGCCGTTTGCGGCGCTGATGTCTATGCTGCCGGTACTGGTCACTGCGCCTTGCCGGGCTTGAAAGCTCATATTGCTGACATTGGCTCGGACGGCTATGTTCTGAGTCGAAGGAATCCACTCGAGCTTCAAAACCTGTTGGCTCGGGGCGCAAACTGATTGGCCGTCGGCCTCGCACTGGCATTGCCCAGGGGAGCCTGTATGCAAGATATAGCAGCTACCGCCAGGATGGCGGCTGAACCGCAGTTGCACGGCATCGGCCCGGCTGACAGCCTGGCTGCGCGCTTCTTGGAGATCGGCCATCATGGTCTGGGCCACCAATTCAAGACGCTGGCGTTGTCTGAGTTGATCCAGCGCGGGCAGCGCCATGGCCATCAAAATGGCTGTGATGGCAACACACACGCAAAGCTCAGTCAAGCTGAAACCGCGGCAAGTGGAGGGCGTGCTGGGCAAGGGGAGCATGGCGGGCCTCATGTGCTCAGTTGAGGTCTGAGCACAATTTAGGCCGCAGTGGCGCGGACTTCTGTCCTACTCGCGGGGGATGGGGTGGCTGCGCATCCCCTATTTGGGGGGGGTCAAATCTCTCGAATCAGTTGCCGGAATTCATCGACATCTTCAAAGCTGCGGTAAACCGACGCAAAGCGCACATAAGCGACCTTGTCAATTCGTTTGAGCTCCCGCATCACAAGTTCACCGAGTCGGGTGGACGGCAACTCACGTGCCCCACTGGTCAAAAGCGTTTCTTCGATCTTGGCCAGTGCAGCATCGATTTGTTCAATGCTCACAGGTCGCTTGCGCAAAGCCAACTGCATCGAAGCGCGCACCTTTTTCGGATCGAAATCGGCGCGCGTGCCGTCTTTCTTCACCACCACAGGCAGAGCGATTTCAGCGCGCTCATAGGTGGTGAAGCGCTTGTCACAGCCCAGACAACGACGCCTGCGGCGTACCACATCGCCCTCGTCCGACTCGCGCGTCTCGGCAACTTGCGTCTCGGTGTGGCTACAGAATGGGCATCGCATGAGCTGTGCGGGCGAGGCTGTTCAGCAGGGGCTTATGAAAGGTCTATCAACGGTAGACAGGGAAGTCGCGCGTGAGCGCGGCAACCTTGGCGCGCACCGCTTCCAGATTCGCCTCGTCGTTGGGATTATCCAGGACATCGGCGATCAAGTTGGCGGTCAAACGAACCTGCTCTTCTTTGAAACCGCGAGTCGTCATGGCCGGCGTCCCCAAGCGAATGCCGCTGGTGACCATGGGTTTTTGCGGGTCATTGGGGATGCCATTCTTGTTACAAGTCATGTGCGCGCGACCCAAGACGGCTTCGGCTTCCTTGCCCGTCATGTTTTTCGGACGCAGGTCAACCAGCATCACATGGCTCTCGGTGCGGCCGGACACAATCCGAAGGCCGCGCTTGATCAATTCTTCGGCCAAAACGACCGCATTTTTCAGCACTTGTTCTTGGTAGGCCTTGAATTCCGGGGTCAGGGCTTCCTTGAAGGCCACGGCCTTGCCGGCAATCACGTGCATCAAGGGGCCACCTTGAATGCCAGGGAAGATGGCGCTATTGATTTGCTTGGCGACATGATCCTTCATCAGGATGATGCCGCCGCGCGGGCCGCGCAGGCTCTTGTGAGTGGTGGAGGTCACCACGTCGGCATGCGGCACCGGGTTCGGGTAGACGCCGGCAGCGATCAAGCCCGCGTAATGCGCCATGTCGACCATGAAGTAGGCGCCGATTTCCTTGGCAATTTTGGCAAAGCGCTCAAAGTCAATGCGCAAGCTGTAGGCCGACGCCCCAGCGATGATCAGCTTAGGCTTGTGCTCGCGTGCGGTGCGCTCCATCGCGTCATAGTCGATCGCTTCGTTGGCGTCCAAGCCGTAGCTGACAACCTTGAACCACTTGCCGCTCATATTCAAAGGCATGCCGTGGGTCAAGTGACCACCTTCAGACAAGCTCATACCCATGATGGTGTCACCGGGCTGCAGCAATGCAAAGAACACGCCTTGATTGGCTTGTGAGCCGGAATTCGGCTGCACATTGGCATTCTCGGCACCAAACAATTGCTTGATCCGGTCGATCGCCAATTGTTCGACCACGTCGACATATTCGCAGCCGCCGTAATAGCGCTTGCCGGGATAGCCTTCGGCGTACTTGTTGGTCAGCTGACTCCCCTGCGCCTGCATGACAGCGGGCGAGGTGTAGTTTTCTGAAGCGATCAGTTCAATATGGTCTTCTTGGCGCTGGTTCTCGTTTTGAACGGCGGCCCACAAATCGGGGTCGACAAGCGCAAGAGTGGAAGTGCTACGGTCAAACATAGGTGGGTGCATTGCTCAAAAAGTGGAGTCCCCGACTTGTCAGCCCTTAAGGGGCTCGGCAAGACAAGGCTGCCCAGGCGAACGGCTGAAAACAGCTTCCGAACTCTAGAAGCTGCCCGCGCTTCCCGGTGGTCAACCACCTTGGGGTGCCCCTGATTGGCCCACTATGCCTAAAAAGCACAGACCCCTGCAGGGCGCAACCTTGATCGCCAGTCGCGCAGAATTTGGAGTGTAGCGCCTGCTGTAAGGCATTCAGCTACATGACATGCTGGCCGCAAGGGCCGGCCAATCAGTCAGAAAACCAATTAGCGTGCCATTGCGACCCGCTCATCGCTGATTCTGGCTTCGATGTCAGGGGGCGAACTCTTTAAGGGCTGGCTTTCGCGTACCGGTTTGTCGATCGGTTTGCGACCCGCCGCTACGGCTTTCATTTGTTCGTGCATGGCCAGTACTCTTTGCGCATAGCCACCATCATCAGGCAAGTTAGCCGCGCCTACATAGTGCTTCAGGCCTTCGTCAACACTGCCGGCTCTCTGAATGCTTTCCTTGAGCACCTGCACGCCAACCCGCAGATTCGTGATCGGATCAAAAGCGGCGAGATTGCCGCCGAAGGCCTTGTATTTGTCGTTGTGCACGCTCGTCAGTACCTGCATCAGGCCTTGCGCACCCACCGAGCTTTGTGCAAAGGGATTGAAGCTGGATTCAATCGCCATGATGGCCAGAATCAAGGTGGGTTCGACCTGCGCACGTTGACCAACTGACCAAGCTTCTTGCACCAAACGGCTGATAGGCTCGGGCGCAACTTTGTACTTGCCGGCCAGCCAATGCGCGATCGCGGCCTGCTGCCTTGGCAGATCCTTGGGATCCGATGCTGTGGCCCGATTGACAGCTTCGGGTTCATTGCTGCCGAACAAGGTGTTGCCTTCGGCCAAGGCGCGCGCTTCTTCGCGGTCATGCAGCCAACCCAAGGCATGGCCCTCCAGGCGCTGCTGCAAGTCAACTTGACTGGCAAAAGTCAAACCAAGGGCAACGACTGCCAAACCCACGAGAGCCAGGGTGTTATGGCTTACTACGAGCAATCCTTGGCCGATGTCGCGAGCGAACAAAGACAAGGCGGCACCGGTATTGCGTGCCAGGGACAAAATTTCTAGACGCGCTGTCATGCGACTCCTTTGTTCTCTACCGCCCACCGCCATGGCGCTGTAGCGCAAAGGCAGGGATGCGGCAGTGATAATGGGCCGGACCCTAAGCAGGCGAATCGATCTAGGTCAATTCGGCTGAACTGGGTTGCCGTCCATTGGCAGCGGGGCGTCTTCGCCCTCCCAAGGCAAAGACACGGGTTTACCCTGGATTAGCAGGACGAGCGGATTCTAAGGTTCAAAGATAACCCGTCAAGCTTATAAACCGTCTTTTAAATTACTATTAGTTATGAAGTACCGTGATCTACGTGAATTCATTCACGGTTTAGAAGCTATGGGCCAGTTGCGGCGAATTGCTGAGCCAGTGTCTCCAATTTTGGAAATGACGGCCTTAAGCGACCGCGTTTTGCGCGCGGGCGGCCCGGCGCTGCTGTTCGAAAATCCCGTCGGACATCAGAGCGTCGTGCTGACCAACCTATTTGGTACGACCGAGCGTGTGGCGCTTGGCATGGGGGCACGAAGCCTGCAGGATTTGCGCGATGTGGGGCATGTGTTGGCCAGTCTTAAAGAGCCTGAGCCGCCAAAAGGCATCAAGGATGCAGGCCGACTTTTGCATATGCTGAAGTCCTTGTGGGATATGAAACCCAGCGTGGTGCGCAAGGCCGCTTGCCAGCAAGAAACATTCGAAGGGCCGGACGTCGACTTGACGGCCTTGCCAATCCAGACTTGCTGGCCTGGCGACATTGGGCCACTGATCACCTGGGGCCTGGTGGTCACCCGTGGACCCCAGAACGTCGCACAGCCGCGCGCGCGACAGAACTTAGGGATTTACCGCCAGCAAGTCATCGCTCGCAATCAGGTGATCATGCGCTGGTTGGCTCACCGTGGTGGGGCTTTGGATTTTCGAGACTTCGCGCTGGCCAATCCTGGTCAGCCATTTCCATTGGTGGTCGCGCTCGGTGCTGATCCTGCGACGATTCTGGGGGCGGTCACACCAGTGCCCGACTCATTGTCCGAGTATCAATTCGCTGGCTTGTTGCGAGGATCGCGGACCGAGTTGGTGGACAGCGGTGTGGGTCAAAACGGGCGCATGTTGCAAGTGCCCGCCAGTGCAGAGATTGTCTTGGAAGGCTGCATACCGGCTGCGCCTGCCGGCTACACCGGTCTCAGTGAAGACGGCGTTCGCCTGAAAGAGAAGGGGGGCTACCTGCACGCACTTGAGGGACCGTTTGGCGACCATACCGGTTATTACAACGAGCAAGATTGGTTTCCGGTCTTTGAAGTACGGCGCTTAACGCAGCGCAGCCAGCCGATTTACCACTCGACCTACACCGGCAAGCCACCGGACGAGCCCGCTATTTTGGGTGTGGCCTTGAATGAGGTGTTCGTGCCGATTTTGCAAAAACAATTCAGCGAGATCGTCGATTTCTATTTGCCGCCCGAGGGTTGCAGCTATCGCATGGCCGTCATCTCGATCAAGAAAGCCTATCCCGGCCATGCCAAACGGCTGATGTTTGGTTTATGGAGCTATTTGCGCCAGTTCATGTACACCAAGTTCATTGTCGTGGTCGATGACGACATCAACATTCGTGACTGGAAGGAAGTGGTTTGGGCGATCACGACTCGAATGGATCCGGTCCGTGACACGACATTGGTCGACGGCACGCCAATCGACTACCTCGACTTTGCCTCGCCTGTGAGCGGTCTGGGCGGGAAAATGGGGCTAGACGCAACCAATAAGTGGCCAGGCGAAACCACTCGCGAATGGGGGCTACCGATCACCATGACGGCCGAGGTGCAACGAAAGTCCGATGACTTGTTTGAACAATTGTTTGGAGCATCCGGGTCGTCTGCATCCAGGCCTTGAAAATCTGGAGGGTATCCCCTAAAGTTGAAATGCCTGTTTAAGGCACAACCTCTGGCGCAATCATTGCGCGCCAGGAGCCCTTCGGCAAATTGCCTTAGAGCCCCAAAGGTGGCGTCAGCCACTCACCCTCCGCCGCCCTCGGGCTCCGGAGGGTTTCTCTTTTTGGCAGTTTGTTTATTTGCTTTACCCCATCGGCGCGATACAACGGCCGATTTGCCGGATTTTGCAATCGACCTATATGGGCTGAGTTACCGCGGCCCGGGCAATCAGCCAATGCGTTAATCTGCCGGCCATGAACGAGCACACCTTTTTTTGGCATGACTACGAAACTTTCGGCCGAGTTCCGCGGCGCGACCGACCGGCCCAGTTCGCTGGTCTGCGCACCGATGCCGATCTGAACGAAATTGGCGAGCCCCTGATGCTGTACTGCCAGCCGGCGCCTGACTTTTTGCCTGACCCGGAGGCATGTCTGTTGACAGGCATCTTGCCGCAGACTTGCCTCGAAAAAGGTGTGCTTGAGTACCAATTTGCCGATGCGATCGAGGCGGCATTGGCCGAGCCTGGCACCGTCGGTGTTGGCTATAACTCAATCCGTTTTGATGATGAAGTGACGCGCCATTTGTTTTGGCGCAATTTGATTGACCCCTATGCTCGCGAATGGCAAAACGAGTGTGGCCGCTGGGATATTCTGGATGTCGTGCGTTGCGCCTATGCCTTGCGACCCCAGGGCATTGAGTGGCCCAAGCACGAAGACGGGCGGCCTTCTTTCAAGCTGGAGCACCTGACCGTCGCCAATGGCCTCGCGCACGAGGCTGCGCATGATGCGCTCAGCGATGTGCGCGCCACCATCGCGCTGGCCAGATTGTTGAAGACTGTGCAGCCCAAGCTGTTCGAGTTTTGTCTTCGCTTGCGCAAGAAGGACGCCGTATGGGCTGAAATTGGTGTGGGTCGACCGTTCCTGCACGTCTCCGGCATGTACGGCCCGGAGCGCGGCTGCATCGCCATGGTTTGGCCTCTTGCACCGCATCCGACCAATAAAAATGAGTTGATCGTCTGGGATCTAGCCGTCAATCCTGCCGAGCTATTGACGCTGAGCGCGGGAGATATTCGCGCTCGCTTGTTCGTGAAGCAAGAAGATTTGGCGGAAGGCCTGACGCGCCTGCCGATCAAGACCATTCACATCAACAAGTCGCCGATCGTGATTGCCAATCTGAAGACGCTGTCACCCGATCTCGCCGCCCGCTGGGGCTTGGATATGGCGCAGGGCTTGGCCCATGCGCAACTGTTGATGGACAAGAATGGGCGGGCGCTGGACGGTCTATGGGGTGAGGTGTTCAAGCGCGAGAAAGCGCCCAGCCTGCCCGATGTTGATGAAGACCTTTACGGTGGCTTCATTGGTCCGGACGACCGGCGTGCCCTGACGCGTCTGCGTAGCCTCACACCAGAGCAACTGACGCAGCGCGCGGAGGAGGGCAAGCTGAGTTTTAGCGATTCGAGGCTGGACGAGTTGGTGTTCCGGTTCAGAGCGCGCAATTGGCCGGCCAGCTTAAGCCCAGCCGAACAAGAACGATGGACCGCACATTGCGCGGGCCGACTCCATGAGGGGCAGGGTGGTGCGCAGACCCTGTCAGCGCATTTTGAGCAGATCGATCAGCTGAGCGAGACTGCCGATGAGCGTGGACAGGAAATCCTTGGCGCGCTTTATGACTACGCAGAGCAGATAGCGCCCTTGGTGTAGAGGAAATCCCCCCGTGTCGGATCAAAAGAGATTGAATCGCGGGCTTGTTCCGGGTTTTCTGCGTGGCCTAAATGCCTTACACCTGCGATAGTCGAGATTCGGTGAAGCCACCGTCATAGGAGTTGCAGATGCAAGAAGCAAATTCAGGGGAAGGTGCCCAAGGCGCGCAGGACGTAGGCGCCGCGCGTATGCGGGCCTTGTTGGTGCGGGCGCCCATGGCCATTGGTTTCGTCAAGGACGGAACCTTTGCCGTGGTCAGCGAGCATTTCAATCACCTGTTCGGTCACGGCGATGACACAGATTTGACGGGCCAGCCTACCCGCAGCGTTTACGTCTCGGAGGCAGCGCTGAGTTCCGTACAGGAGCGCATGGCGGCGGCTTTTGTCAGCGGCAAGCCCTTGGATGATGAGTTTGAGTATGTGCGGCGCGACGGCAGCCGTTTTTGGGGTCGCCTGCAGGCCACCCCGGTGCACTGGGATGTGCCGGCGGGTGAGGCGCTGTGGTTGCTGGACGATGTCACGGCAGCGCGGGCCTTGCGCATGCAGCCGACCTGGACTGCCAAACATGACGCTTTGACCGAGTTGGCGAATCGGCGCGAGTTTGAGCGTCGCTTGGCCGAGCATGTTGGCAGCCGGCGGCATGAGCCGGTTTCGGTGCTTTGGGTCGATGTAGATCATTTTTCCGAGGTCATCGCTGGCATGGGCGTGGAGGTGGGCGACCATTTCCTTTATGGCCTGGGTCAGTTGCTGATTACCAAGGTGCGAGCCTCCGACTTGGTTGCGCGGCTGGAGAACGATTGCTTTGCGGTGCTGCTGCCCAATTGCGACCAGCATTACGCCGAAATCGTGGCCGAGAAAATGCGCTCGGGTATTGCCGGCTTCCGCCTGCGCTGGGGTTTGCACCGCACGCGCGTCAAGGCCTGTGTCGGCGTGGTGCAACTGCAAGCAACGCTGGAAACCGTTGATGCAGTGATCGGCGCGGCCGTATTGGCCTGCACCGAGGCCAAGGCGGCCGGCGGCGACAGCGTGCGGGTCTTTATTTCGGCCGGCGGCTATGAGGAGTTGGCGGGCTAGCTTAAAACTCTTGCCCGCTGATCAGCCCACCCATTTCGCGGTGGGCTTTTTTTCGACAGAGCGCTATTGGGCGGTGAATTGAACATGGCGTGAAGAACTGACGGGAAATATCCCTTCTTTTCTAAAGTTCTGGCGCAGCCTGCCGATGATGTCCTCAGAATCCAGGCATTCACCAAGCAGTACGGAGTTTCGCCATGTCCATCGGTCTGTCCACCGCCCTGTCCGGCATCTCCGTGGCTAACGAGCGCTTGCGCGCGTCCGCCAACAATATCGCTAACACTCAGACCACGGATTTCCGCCGCCAGCAGGTGGAAGCGCAAACTTTGGAATCCGGCGGCGTCAAGGGTCAGCTGCGCCAAGTCAACTCGGTCGGCAATGCGATGGAAGCCGATTTGATGACCCAAAAATCAGCCACCTATGCCTTTGTGGCGAATCTCAGGGTCTTGCAAACTCAGCTGGAAGCATCGGGCACGATGCTGGATATCCACGCCTGAAGACCCCAACGCTGAGGCGTTCAAAGCCGCTCAGCGCAAAGGCAGGGTCAGTTCAACCTGCGTTCCAAGGCCAAGTTGGCTCTGCACGGCAATCTGTCCGTGCAGCATTTCTTCCACCAACATGCGCACGACACTCAGGCCCAGGCCGGCACCTGAACGACCCAACTGGCCGCTGTAAAAGGGGTCAAATATGCGCGGCAAAGCCTCGGCCGAAATGCCGCAACCGTTGTCCCTCAGGCGCAGCACCAGGCTGTCTTGCTGAACCTGCAAGCTCACCTTGAGTTGCGGGTCATCTGCCTGCTTGAGGCCATGCTCAATGGCGTTATCCAGCAGTTCCTTCAGCACGTCGCCCAGCGCATGCATGGGGCCGTGCATGGGCAGTTGGGTTGGCATGTCGAACTTACAGCAGACGCCGGCAGCGTCCAAGCGTGCTTGTTGCTGGGCCAAGGTGTTGCGCATGAGCGAGCAAACATCAAAGTCTTGAGCGGATTCTTGCGCGCTGTCGCTGGAGAGAGCTTTCAGACGTTGCACCAGCGCGGTGGCGCTTTCCAGCGAGCGGTCCACGAGCGAGGAGCATTGCTGCAAGGAACTGGCGGTCTCAGTCAGCGCTTGGCGGCGAACCTGACCTTCGTTGAGCCATAACTCTAACTCGATGGCGCGGTCATGAATCACCGATGCGCCCATCCGAGCATTGCCCAGCGGCGTGTTCAGCTCATGCGCCATGCCCACCACCATACGGCCCAGTGCAAGCTGCTTTTCTTGCTGCGCCAATGCCCGCGAGGCCTGCTCCAGCTCATGCGTGCGGGCCGCCACGCGAGCTTCCAATTCTTCATTGGCCTGTTGCAAGGCCGCCTCGGCCGCTCGCCGGATGCTGGCCTCGGTTTGCAAGCGAGCCAAGGTCTGGCTCAGTTCGGCATTGCGTGCAGCCAAAGACTGTTCAAGCCGATTGCCTTGCCGGGTCAACTGTTCGTTCTCGATGCGGCTGTGCTGCAGAGCCACCACGTCTTGCACCGCAGTCGACAGGGTGGCTGAAATGGCGCGCATTCGTTGGCGATAGACATCCAGCAGGCTGTGGCTGGCTTGCACAGCGGCGCCAGCGTCGCCGGCCGCCTGGCCGTGACGGGCAATTGACCGCAAAGCATACTCACGCACGAACTTGGTCGCTCCGCCTTGGTTTCTGAGTTCCATTTCAAAGGCTAGCACTTGCTGCCAAGCGACGGCGCTGCCTCGTTCGCGCCACTCGATCAATCGTCGCGACAGCTCAATGCCCAAGCCTGCGCCCGCGAATTGCTCACGCATTTCCTGGACAGCGGGGTCATTTAAGGCATCCAGATGGAGCCGCGCCTGAGCGGTGTCGCCGACCAGGCTCTCGACGAAGGACAGATTGAGGTGGCTGGCCAAGGCACTGGTCGCGAGTCCATGTTCCACGGCCACGCTCAGCGCATCTTCATGCATGGCTTTGCAGCTCAGCCAAAGCGGCGCTCCGGCCGGCGCCATCTGTTCGTCGGCCAAGACAAAGCAGGCCGTGGCCGCACTGACCAGCAAACGATGAACACTCAGCGGCGTCATATGGCTGCGCCTGGGCAATATCTGCTCCGCCAGGCTCAGCAGGTCTTCGAACATCTCGCCCAAGGTCAGCACCGTGGCACGGGAATTCTGAATGGCGTCGGCTAACTCGGCTTCCCCTTCACCCTGCGTCAACTCATAGGCTCGGCTGAGCTGGGTCAAAGCGCCATGGTGCATGCGCATGCGAGCTTGCAGCAAGGCCAGGGTGTGCAGCGCCGCTGCTTCGATCAGCGGCTCGTTGGGTAGCGCGGCGGCAGCTCTCGCCAACTCCAACGCTTGTTCTAACAAAGCGCTGTCGGCTGCCCCGATGTCGGCGCGCAAACGCATCAGCAAGATCAGGACCTGCGCAAAGAGTGCGTTGGCCGGCGTCGCCTCACCCTCGGCAGTGTCCTGCTCGAAATGTGCCAGCGCCGCGCTGGCTGCCTTTAACTCCATGCGAGTCAATTGCAGCTGGATGGCCAATAGCTCGGCGCGCTGCTGCTTATCGGTTTCAAGCGTGTCTTGCGAGCTGTGCTCCATAGTTCATTGGCCCTTTGTGACCGACTCCCCTCGCTAAGCCATTGTTGCGGATTTTCTCGCTTGCTCGCCCAGCGAGCGCGCGAATTCCCCCGATTCAGGGGGCTATTTCTTCAGAGTAAGGCCGGCATTGTGCATTTCTACCCGCCTCGGTCGTGAGCAATGGTTCGCAAGGTCGTGGCGCCGCTGCGGCGAGGCCCCAAGGGTTTTTCCGAGGGCTGTTTTGGCCGGCTTGATCAAATCAGGCCCGGCGATCCGCTACGCTACGGCTGAGCCGCCGGTGACCCTGGCGCATCTGCCGTGCGAGGGGCTGTGCAGCACCGCTGAGCCTGCTTGTTACGATTTTGTATTGCTTGGGCGCGAGATCCGCGCAGGAGTGAGATACGCATGAAGACCGAAGCCCCGATTGCTGGCGAATGCCTGCGCTTGCACGTGCCGGAGCCGACCGGCCGGCCCGGCTGCCACACGGATTTTTCCTATTTGCATCTGTCGCCAGCCGGCGCAGTGCGTAAACCGGCCATTGACGTCGCCGCTGTTGACACCGCGGATTTAGCCTACAGCCTCATCCGCGTGCTGGATGAGCGCGGCTTGGCGACGGGCCCGTGGGCGCCGCAGCTGAGCCCGGAGCAACTGCGCCGAGGCCTGCGCACGATGCTGAAAACGCGCGTGTTTGATGGGCGCATGTTGATCGCTCAGCGACAGAAAAAGCTCTCGTTCTATATGCAGAGCCTGGGCGAGGAGGCGATCGGCAGTGCGCATGCGATGGCGCTCGGCGACGGCGATATGTGCTTCCCGACCTATCGTCAGCAAAGCCTGCTGATGGCGCGCGACGACGTGCCCTTGGTCGAGATGATTTGTCAGTTGCTCTCGAACTCGCGCGACCCGCTGAAGGGGCGGCAGTTGCCCGTGATGTATTCGATCAAGCAGGCCGGTTTTTTCAGCATCAGCGGCAACCTGGCGACCCAGTTCATCCAGGCCGTCGGCTGGGCAATGGCCTCTGCCATCAAGGGCGACACCCGCATCGCCTCGGGCTGGATCGGCGACGGCGCCACCGCAGAGGCCGACTTTCACACCGCCTTGACCTTCGCCCATGTCTACCGCGCGCCGGTGATCCTCAACGTGGTCAACAACCAATGGGCGATCTCGACCTTCCAGGCGATTGCAGGCGGCGAGGGCACGACTTTTGCCGCCCGCGGTTCCGGTTGCGGCATCGCGTCGCTGCGGGTGGACGGCAATGACTTCCTGGCCGTGTACGCAGTCTCTAAATGGGCGGCCGAGCGGGCCCGGCGCAATCTGGGTCCGACGCTGATCGAATGGGTGACCTACCGAGCCGGGCCGCATTCGACTTCGGATGACCCGAGCAAATACCGGCCCGCCGACGAGTGGCAACGCTTCCCCTTGGGCGATCCGATCGAGCGCCTGAAAGCGCATCTGATCGCCTTGGGCGAATGGTCGGACGCGCAGCATGAAGCCGCGCAAAAAGAGTTGGAGGCCGAAATCATCAAGGCCCAGAAAGAAGCTGAAGCCTTCGGCACCCTGGCCGATGGTCATATTCCGAGCATTGCCTCGATGTTCGAGGATGTTTACAAGGAAATGCCGGCGCATCTGCAGCAGCAGATGGCAGAGGCGCGCCGCTTTGGAGGCCGGGAATGATGGAACAAGAGAAGCGGCAAGAGAACGAGCAAAGAAGCGTCCCCATGACCATGATCCAGGCGCTGCGCTCGGCCATGGATGTGATGCTGGCGCGCGATCCCGATGTGGTGATTTTTGGCCAGGACGTCGGCTACTTTGGCGGCGTCTTTCGCTGCACCGATGGGCTGCAAAAGAAATACGGCGATCAGCGTGTGTTTGACGCGCCGATATCTGAAGGCGGCATCGTCGGTGTGGCTGTCGGCATGGGCGCTTACGGGCTGCGGCCAGTGGCCGAGATTCAGTTCGCGGACTATTTCTACCCGGCCTCGGATCAGATCGTTTCCGAGGCGGCGCGCTTGCGGTACCGCTCCGCCGGCGACTTCACCGCGCCGCTGACCCTGCGTATGCCTTGCGGCGGCGGCATTTACGGCGGCCAGACACACAGCCAAAGCCCCGAAGCCTTGTTCACTCATGTCTGCGGCCTGCGCACGCTGATGCCGACCAACCCCTATGACGCCAAGGGCTTGTTGATCGCCGCCATCGAGTGCGACGACCCGGTGATATTCCTGGAGCCCAAGCGCCTGTATAACGGCCCATTTGATGGGCATCACGACCGCCCGTCCACGCCGTGGTCCAGTCATCCGCTGGGTTTGGTACCTGAGGGTTATTACAGCCTGCCACTGGATCAAGCGACGATCTTCAGGCCGGGCCGCGACCTGACGGTGATTACCTACGGCACCATGGTCTACGTGGCCGAAGCGGCGGCCAAGGAGACCGGTATTGACGCGGAAATCATCGATCTGCGCAGCATCTGGCCGCTCGACCTGGCGGCAATCGTCAACTCGGTCAAGAAGACCGGCCGCTGCGTGGTGCTGCATGAGGCCACCCGCACCAGCGGCTTCGGCGCCGAGTTGGTGGCGCTGGTGCAAGAACATTGTTTTTATCACCTGGAAGCGCCGATCGAGCGCGTCACCGGTTGGGATACACCCTATCCGCATGCCCAGGAATGGGACTATTTCCCGGGCCCGGCCCGCGTAGCTGCAGCGCTGCAACGCGCGATGGAGAAGTGAACATGGCAGTCCATACGATCAAGATGCCGGATATTGGCGAAGGCATTGTCGAAGTAGAAGTGGTGGCCTGGCGGATCAAGGTCGGCGACAACATTGCCGAGGATCAAATCCTCGCGGATGTGATGACCGACAAGGCCACGGTGGAGATCCCGTCGCCGGTGCATGGCCGAGTACTGGCGCTGGGTGGTGAGGCCGGTGAGGTCATGCGCGTGGGCTCGGACTTGGTCAGGATTGAGGTGAGCGGGGAGGGGGCTGGTGAAGCTGCCGCCTCAAGCTCAGCTCCCGCTCCAGCCCCAGCCAAGCAAGCAGCGGCAGCTTCACCAGCAGCGCCTATGCGTCAGGCTGCAGTGGCCGAGCCGCCGGCAGCGGCAGCGCATAGTCCGCAAGATATCAGCTTGAACGACAAGCCGATTGCCTCCCCCTCGGTGCGCCGCCGGGCCTGGGAGTTAGGCCTTGATCTGGCCCAGGTGCGGCCCAGTGGTTCCGGCGGGCGCATCATGCATGCCGATCTGGAGGGCTGTGCGCCGCAGCCCCAAGTATTGGCCGGCCCGGTCGCCGTGCAGGTCAAGCGCTTGGCTGCCGATGAGGTGATCAAGATCACCGGCCTGCGCCGCAAGATTGCCCAGAAGATGCAGGAGTCGAAACGTCGGATTCCGCATTTCAGCTATGTCGAGGAAGTCGACGTCACCGAGTTGGAGGCCTTGCGCGAGCAGATCAATGCGCGCTGGGCTGCGGCGCGAGGCAAGCTGACTTTGCTGCCGCTGCTGGTGCGAGCGATCACGCGGGCGGTCGCCGAATTCCCGCAGGTCAACGCGCGCCTCGATGATGAAGCCGGTGTGCTGACGCGTTACTCGGCCGTGCATCTGGGCGTGGCGGCGCAGACCGATGCCGGCCTGATGGTGCCGGTCTTGCGCGACGCTCAAACTCTCAACCTCTGGACGGCGGCGGCGGAAATCAAGCGTTTGGCGGAAGTCGCTCGCAGCGGGCGCGCCACCCGCGATGAATTGAGCGGCTCGACCCTGACCTTGACCAGCCTGGGCGCTTTGGGCGGCATCGTCACCACACCGGTGATCAACCATCCCGAGGTTGCCATCGTCGGCGTCAACAAGATCGTGGAGCGCCCGATGATGCGGGGCGGCTTGGTGGTCGGTCGTTTGATGATGAATTTGTCATCGTCGTTTGATCACCGGGTGGTTGACGGCATGATCGCGGCCCAGTTCATTCAAGCAATCCGGGCACAACTTGAGAGCCCGGCAATGTTATTCATTGACTGAGCGCTAAACGCTTGCTCGGTGTTGGCGGCGTTTGAATGCGGCTTGGAGAGGCGCTTTAGCCCGCCAATTCTGCCCATTCGCCCGCCTTGTTCGGCGCAAAAGGTCGCGGGTTTGATGCGAGACTTGGCGCTGTGAAGTCTGCCTCCCTTTCCGTCGCAATCATCTGGGTACGCAACGCAGCCCATCCGGGTTCGGTGGCGTGCTTGCTGCTGATTTTGGGGCTTCTTCTTTCGCCAGTGTTTGCCGCCGGCGCGCGTAGCTTCCATTTCGAGCGGCTTTCTGAGGCTCAAGGCTTGGCGCGTGACTCGGTGACAGCGATCGAGCAAGACGGCCTGGGTTTTATGTGGATAGGCAGTCAGGCCGGCCTCAGTCGTTTTGATGGCCTGCGTGTGATCAATTTCCGCCATGAGGCGAACGAGCCGCGCAGCCTGGCTGACAACTGGATTCAAGCCTTGTTGACCGACCCGGCCGGCAGTTTGTGGGTGGGCACAAGACGTGGTCTGCAGCGCTTTAATCCCGGCGGGGACGATTTCGAAACCATCAAGCTGCCGACAGTTGGCCGTGTTGGTCAAGGTGCAACGCAGGTCAATGCGCTGCTCAGTGACGGCCGTGGGGGGCTGTGGATAGGCACCGACGACGGCTTGCTGCATTTCGAGCCCAAGAGTGGCGCGTTTAAGACCTTCTACCGCCACGCCTCCGGGCGTGCGCAGGGGCTTGCCCATGACAAGGTGCAGGCCTTGGCCTTGGACGGCGAGGCCAATTTGTGGGTGGGCACGGCAGCCGGCGTTCAAATCCTGCCGGCTGGTGCCAGTGAATTCAGCAGCTTTGAGCCGGCGGGCCAGTTGCTCAAGTTTTCGCTCGATTTGGTGAAGAGCCTGGTGGTGGACAGGCAAGGGCAGCTCTGGGTGGTCAGCGAGGCCGGCGCGCAGGCTTGGCGCCTGTCGGCTGGGCGCCGCGCCCAGCAGCTGGTGCATGCCCATGCGCGTAAGAGCAACGAGGGATTTATTGCACTCCTGGTCGACCGCCAAGGTGCGCTGTGGCTGGGCACCGGAACGGATGGGCTTTGGCAATGGCAGGCCGAAGAAATGCAGTTCCGACAATATGCACACCGGGCTAACGATGCATTCAGCGTGCCTCAACACATCTCCTACATGTTTCATGACCGCAGCGGCTCGCTGTGGCTGGGCACCTGGGTGTCGGGGGTCTACCGGGCTGACTTGGCCAGCGGAGGTTTCAATAAATTCGGCGCCGCCGGGACCGACAACAAAGGCTTGACCGATCAACGCGTCTTCAGCATCGCCGCTCATGGGCCGGGCAAGCTGTGGCTGAGCACCACCGACGCGGTGGCTTTGCTCGATACCCGCTCGGGTAAAGCCCAGCAGTTCCAGTTTGGGCATACGGAGCAAGACAGCATGAATTTCGCCGACACGCGCCCGAGTGCTGCGGACAAACCGGCGCTGGATTGGTTGCGCCGCTATATGGATGGTCGCAGCAGTCAGCTGCGCCTGCCGAGCTTTGGTGCCGACAACCCGCTTGGCGATGTGATTCGCCATGTTGCCAGCGATGCCCGGGGTCAGCTCTGGCTCGGTTCCCGCAGCGGCCTGCACAGGCTGGACCCCATCAGCGGCCGCAAGAAGACCTTTCGCCATGACGCGAACCAGAGCGACAGCCTCAGTGATGACAATATCAAAATGGTGCTGCCGGAGCGCGGCGGCGACATTTGGGTGGCGACCGATCAAGGGCTTGATCGCTTCAACGCCGCCACTGAGAATTTCAGCCATTTCCGCTATGACAGCGCAGGCCCTGGCAGCATCAGCAGTGACCGGGTTCAATACCTGTTTCAAGACTCGCAGGCGCGTATCTGGGTGGGCACGGCGCAGGGCTTGAATCAGCTGATCAAAGCGGCCGATGGGCAGGTGAGCTTCAAGCAGTTTCCCGACCTGCCAAGCCTGGGTTCAGATCCGATTGGCGGCATTTTGGAAGACGGCAAGGGACGGCTTTGGGTCAGCACGACGGCGGGCATTTCACGCTTCGACCCGGCCAGCCGGGAACTGCGCAACTACACCGCCAAAGACGGCATGATCGAAAGCTTTTATTTCGCCAACTCGGCTTTTCAGAGTGCCGATGGGCAGATGTATTTCGGGGGCTTGAATGGTCTGACCGCCTTTCACCCCGAGGACATCACCGACAATCCAACAGCGCCGCCGCTGCAAATCACCGAAATTCGCGTCAATAACGAGGCCTTGCGTCCAGGCAAGACGGTGCAGGGCCTGCGGCTTGATGGGGCTATCGCAAACCTGCGCGAGCTCCAACTCAAGGCTGGCCACAACGCCATTTCGCTGGAGTTGGCGGCACTCCATTACGCCGACCCGCTGCGCAATCGTTATGCCTATCAGCTGCAAGGATTTGACGGCGACTGGGTCATGCCCGAGCCCGGCCAACGCAAGGCGTCGTATACGAATTTGGCCCCTGGCAATTACGTCTTTCGGGCCAAGGCCGCCAACAAGGATGGGGTTTGGAATGAAGAGGGCGTCACTTTGGCGCTGCGCGTGCTGCCCGCCTATTGGCAGACTTGGTGGTTCCGGCTGGGCGGGCTGGGCCTGTTTGTGGGCGGCTTGTGGGCTTTGTTTTACGCGCGTGTCCGGGTCTTGAAGAGCCAGCGCTTGCAGCTGGAGCGCCAAGTGGCCGGGCGCACCGCCGAGTTGCTGCAAGAGAAGCAGACACTGGAGCAGACCCGCGACCTGCTGCTGGAGCAAAAGCTGGAGGTGGAGCGCCAAAAAGACATCGTCGAGCGGGCTCACGGCAATATCTCCACGCTCAGCGAGATGGGCCGCCATATCACGGCCTCTTTGGACCGCGAACTGATTCAGCGCAGCCTGCTTCTGCATGTGCAGCAGCTGATGCCTATGGACTGCTTTGCGATCGGTTTTGTCAACCAGGCCCAGCGTCTGCTGGAGTTTCCTTTCATCGTCACTGCGGGCAAGCTGGAACTGAGGCCGGCGGAGGTTCTGAGTTTGAATGCCAGCGAACGGGCCGAGTTGCGCTGTGTGAATGGCCGTCAAGCGCTGTTGTTGACGAGCGGCTCTGAGGCTGCAGCCTTGGAGCGCTTGGTTGGGCCGCTGGCCGATGCGGCCCGGTCGGCGGTCTTGGTGCCCTTGCAAGTGGGGGAGCGCGTCTTGGGCGTGGTGCTGGTGCAAAGCCGGCACCCTCATGCCTATGAGCCCTGGCAATGCGATATGTTGCTCACTCTGGCGGCGTACGGCGCGATCGCCCTGGAAAACTCGGCCAGCTTTTTGTTGCTGAAGCAAACGCAAGAGGACTTGGTGCAACAACAGAAATTTGCCGCGCTGGGCTCCTTGGTGGCGGGCGTCGCGCACGAGTTGAATACGCCGCTGGGCAATAGCCTGATGGTGGCCAGCACCTTGATGGATAAGTCGCAAGATTTCGGTCAGAAACTCGCGTCCCAACAAGGCCTGCGCAAATCAGATTTGCAGGCCTTTGTGAGCGAGACACAAGACGCTGCCGCGCTCTTGATGCGCGGCCTGACGCGCTCGGCGGATCTTGTGCGCAGTTTCAAGGAAGTTGCCGTAGACCGCAGCAGTGAACAGCGCCGGGTATTTGATCTCAAGCACATTGTTCAGGAGGTTGCCGACACTTTGGCCAATGAGGTGCGCAGCAAGGGTCACAAGCTGAGTCTGGACATTCCCGCCGGTTTGGAGATGGACGCCTATCCTGGCCCATTGGGGCAGGTGCTGACCAATCTGATCACAAATTCCATCTTGCACGGTTTCGAGGGGCGCCGCGGCGGCCGGATGCACATCAGCGCCGAGCCAGTAGGGCCAGCGGCGCTGCGCATACGCTTCAGCGATGATGGCGTGGGCATCCCGGCAGAGAATCTCGAGCGCATCTTCGACCCCTTCTTCACCACGAAAATGGGGCAGGGCGGCAGCGGTTTGGGCCTGAGCATCAGCTACAACCTGGTGCATTCGATTTTGGGCGGCGAAATCAGCATCAGCAGCGAAGCCGGTGCGGGTGCTGTGTTCACGATCGATCTGCCGCGCAAAGCGCCTCTTCCGGGGGAGGCGGGTGAGGAGGGTGAGGCGGGTGAGGCGCCCGAGTCGGCCTAGCCCGCTTGCTCACCAGGTTTTGGTGTCCTGAGCTCGACCCGTTTGTTGTAGGCGAGAAAGATCTGGTCTTGCACCCAACCCAATGATTCGTACAGCGACTGCGCTGCCAGATTGGTTCTGGCCGTGGTGAGGTCAAGCCTGGCTACGCCGGCCGACGCCGCGTAGTCATGAGCGGCCAACAGCAGGGCGCGGCCGGCGCCGCTGCGTCTGGCATGAGGGCAGACATACAGGTCGTAAAGCGTGCAGATGGGTTTAGCCTCGACCGAGCAAAAGCTTGGATAGAGCTGACAAAAACCCAGCGCCTGCCCGCTGGCGTCGGCGGCCAGCAGGAGCACCGATTCGCTCTTCTGCAAGCGTTCTTGAAGAAATTCTCTGGCCAGCGTCAGATCGGCCGGCTGTTCATAGAACTGCCGGTAAGCATCAAACATGTGGGCGAGTGCATCAAGGTCGCTGAGCTCGGCTCGGCGGATGGTCATGTTGTTCATGGGCTTAGTCAGTTTGAAGCTTGTTTGTCTTACTTGATTTGCTGGCGCACCAGGTGAGCCAGCGCGACCGAATTCACGTCGCCCAGGGCGGCCAAACCTTCGACCGTACCGAGTCGATCCGCCATGGCCTCGTCTTGGCTGAGTTTCCACTTGCCCTGCAATTTGCTGATTGGTATCTCGATGCCGACCACGGCCCGCGCGAGGCGCTGGATGAAGTCTTGCGGTGCATCCGCAAGCTTCCAAGGCATCGCCTGCTGGGCTTCGCTGTGCTCGGTCAGGTCAAAAAGAAGCTGCGCAATCCAGTGCGGGTCTTCGATGGCCCGGGCCCGGCCATGCGCATGCGCGACCACATAGTTCCAGGTCGGCACCACCTTGCCCTCGGTCAGGCGGGTCGGGTACCAAGACGGCGTGATGTAGGCATGCGGGCCCTGAAACATCACCAGCGAGTCCACCTCGCGTGAGAGTTGCTGCCAGACCGGGTTGGCGCGTGAGACATGCGCTCGCAGCGTCCCGAATTCACCCCGGCCGCGGTCAAGTATGAAGGGGATGTGGTTAGCGATCAGCCCCTCGGCACCCACAGTGACCCAGGCGCCCAGTGGCTGCGTCTCGATCAAGGACAGCACCGTAGAGACATCGGTTTCGGCGTGGTAGGGTGGGATGTACATGAGCTTGGAAATCCTTAAATGCGCTGTGGCGCCCGCAATGTAGCAGCGGCCGCGTCATGCGTGCCGGCAGACGTGGAAGCTTCAGGGCTTTTGGGCGGGCACCGCAGGTGATTGAGAGCCGACCAGCCGAATCAGCGGCAAATCAGAGCCGATGCAACTCTGATTTCAGATACCAGTCACTGATGCGCTCCCCGTTCCAGCGCAGCGTGACATGTTCGGCCTGCCGCGCTGGCGGCTGGGTCGCTTGCGGGGTGAACAGTGCCACGCATTGGCCGCCCTCGCGGCGCACGCTGTCATAGACCAGGCCCGCGCTGCCCAGCGCGCGTTGCGCCGCGGCAAAGGGCCGTGAGCTTGCATAGGAATTGGGCTCGTACAGCGCGGTAAAAGCTGGCTCTTTTTGAAGGCCACGCAGGTCGCCTAACGCTGCTTTTACTGTGACCCGGTAGCAGCGCAAATCGACATCGATGGCGGCTTCGGCCGTGCGGGCCAAGAAGAGGGTGCGGTGATGGCTGACCTCGGCCACGGCCGTTGCCAACTCGTTGGCGGCGTAATAGACGCCGTAGCTGCCGTCGGAGAAGCGGCTGCCGTCCGGATTGAGGTGTGTGAAGGCCGCCATGATGGGGCTGCAGCCCGGGCCGCTGATGCGCTGCTCGGGCGGCACCAGGCTCAACTCGCCAATTTCGTCGCGCAGGCGCGGGTTGCCCAATGCTTCGATCGCAAATACAACATCCAGATCGGCCGCATCTGCCACCCGCTCATACAGCGAGATCGGGGGATAGCGGCTCGGCAGCAGGCGGCAAGAGTCAACCCAGAAGAGCTCGCTGCTGGGCAAGGCGTCTGCAGCGCTCATGGGGGTGGCTTGTGCCTTCAAGCCCAGCCGCCACGTTGGGCATCCAGGTATTGGCGCACCACGAACAGATCGCTGATTTGCCCCCCAAGCATGCGCGCCAGGGCACTGCTGCCCCCAAACAGTGGCGCGCTATTGGGCTTTTTGATCCAGGCGTCGGCGCGCTCCGGAATAGGCAGCAGAATTTGCAGGCCGGCATAGATGCCAAACAGATGCGAAAGCCGCTCCAAGGTGGCCGCATCCAGCCCGCTCTTGATGCGGCCGGCCTTCCAATCAAAAAACGTGGTGCGCCCGCAGCCCAGCAGGCGCTGCTGTTCGTCATTGCTCAAACCCCAAGCCTGCGCAATGCGAAAGAAGCCACGCAAAGCGGCCGCAGCAGCTTCGGGCGATTGCAGGTCGGGCGCTGTGTCCCGCGTCAGCCGCGCCCGCGCTTTGCCCGACAGAGCGGACCGCGCCGAAGAAGATGAAGCAGTGAAAGCAACCATGGCAAAGACCTCCCAACACCGCTGCCGGCGACAGGCCGGCCATGAGAGGAGTGTAAATCCGCCTGCGAATCAAATCAACAATTTAGTTCGATGGCGGATTGTGATGCGGGGTACTCAGTCGTCGGCGTGACTATGCCCTTGGCCATGGGTGTCGATAGGCATGCTGCGACCATCGGCGCCGTCGAAGAAGAAGGGCTTGCGCACCTTCTGGCGCGGCAGCACTTCATTCATCGTGCTCACCTCGAACAGGCGGCCGTTTTGCATCACATGGCTGATGCGGTCGCTCTGGCGGATGTCCTTCAAGACGTCCCCGTCGATGATCACCAGATCTGCCAATTTGCCCACCTCCAATGAGCCCAGGTCCTTGTCCAGGCCCAGGTAATGGGCCGGATTGGCCGTGGCCGTGCGGATAGCCTCCAGCGGCGTCATGCCGCCCAGGCCAAACATCCACATTTCCCAATGCGCGCCCAGGCCCTCGCGCTGACCATGAGCGCCGATATTGGCTTTCACGCCCGCGCGCTGCAAGGCCGTCGCGGTGCTGGCCACGCGCAAGATGTTGAAATCCTCGTCCGGCGCGGTGGGGCGCCTCACTGCGCGGGCTTCCAACATCGCCCGCGGCACGTACTTGGTCAGCAAGGGGTGTTTCCACACATCGGTGCGGGCATACCAGTAATGCTCGCCGTCGAGGCCGCCATAGCCGACGTTCAAAGTCGGCGTGTAGCCGACCTGCGTCTGCGTCCACAGCTGGTGCACATCGTCATAAACCGCGGCCAAGGGGATCGCATGTTCGATGCCGGTGTGGCCATCAACAATCATGCTCATATTGAGTTGAAACAGCGAGCCGCCCTCGGGCACCACCATCATGCCGGTTTGCCGCGCCGCTTCGATCACTTGTTGGCGTTGCTCACGACGCGGTTGCTGATAACTCTTGACGCTGATGGCTCCAGCCGCTTGCTGTCGCTTCAGATGGCTGAGTGCGTCATCAAGGTTGTTGACCACCGCCGTGATACCGCCCTTGGCGCCGTAGAGGATGGAGCCGGTCGAGTAAATGCGCGGGCCGGTGACGATGCCGGCGCGCTGCATCTCGGCCTGCGTGAAGATGTCGCCATTACGATTCGACGGGTCGTGAATCGTGGTCAGACCGAAGGCCAGCGAGGCATAGTTGATCCAGCTTTGCTGTGGAATGATTTCGTTCTCGCCCATGCCGCCGTGCCAATGCGCATCAATCAAGCCGGGAATGACGGTCTTGCCCTTGGCGTCGACACGCTTGGCGTCAAGCGGAATGCTCACTTGTGCAGCCGCACCGATGGCGGCGATGCGGTTGCCCTCGACGAGGATCACGCCGTCTTCGATCACCTCATCGCCCTTCATCGTGGCGATGCGCGCGCCGGTGATGGCGATCCGCCCTTGCGGCTTGTCGCTGGCCTGACTGAAACCGATCTTGCGGCCGGCTTTTTGCACATCGGCCGCTTTGAAACTGCTGGGCTGCGCTTTGCCCTCGGCGTTCAAGAGTGGGGCAGCGAATGCCTCGGCCAAGCCGGTGCTGAACAACTCGTCGGCGTAGCTGAACAACACGCGCTGGCTGTCGCCGCTCCACTGCATGTTTTCACCGGCCACCACATCGAGCAGGCGCACCGGCAGGGCGTCCATCTTGGGGCCAACCGTGATGGTCTTGCCGGCCAGCGGCAGCGGGGTCACATAGGCATGCGAGCGCTCGACAAAGCCCAGCCATTGCCCGTCGGGCGAGAGGCTGTAATCACTGACGAACTCGCCGCGCGCGACCTCGGTTTCGCTGCGGTCTTTCAGCTCGATGCGCCATAGTGCCCGGCGCGAGTCGACCTCGTTGCTCATGCTGAAGCGGCTGACAAACACGGCATCGTTGCGTGCGCCAAACTGCGGCGATTCGCCGTCCTTGGCAATGCGCTGCGGCTCGCCCCGGCCATCGGCTGCGGCCAGAAAGATGCCGTTGTCCAGACCATGCCAGGGCGTCGTCAAATAGCCACCCTTGACCTTGCTGTAAACAATGCTCTTGCCATCGGGCGAGAACTTGGGCGACAGGTATTTGCCCGGCGCTTTGGTGATCACGGTCTCGCGGCCGCTGGCCAGATCGAGCTTGCGCACGCTGCCTAGCTTCTCGTCGTGCCAGCTCACATAGACCAACTCGCGGCCGTCGCGTGAGAAGCTGGGGAAGAACTCGAAGCCTTCGGCTTGCTGGGTCAGGCGGCGCGGCGCGAGCTCTTTGCCGGCGCGCAGATCCTTCAGGTAGAGATGGCCCAGCGCCGAGTAGACGGCGCTGCTGCCGTCGGGCGCCACCGTGACCCAGCGCAGTTGTTTGACATCGAACTGATCCGGGGCCACCACCTGCGGCTGGCGCAGTGCTTCGCGCACCTCGCGCTGGTCCTTGACGTGAAAAGGAATTTCGGCGGCGCTTTGCTTGAAGGGGTCGACCCGCCACAGCTTGCCCTGGGCCCACAGCACCACGCTCTTGGCGTCGGGCGTCCAGGCAAAGGCCGGATAGACGCCGTTGACAGACCAGCTTTCTTGCAGATCGCGTTCCAGATGCCCCCAGACCGGTGTCTCGCGCCCGGTTTGCAAGTCCTTCAAGAACAGGGTGCTCTGCATGCGCACACGTCGCACAAAGGCCAGGTATCTGCCGTCCGGCGAAGGCGTGGGGCGGATAGCGCCGCCGGGGCCCTGCACGAAGGGCTCAACGCTGCCGTCGCTGAGGTCCTGACGGAAGATCTTGAAGATCTCGCCGTTGGCGTCCTTGTTGTACTCAAAGTAGCGGCCGGGTGTCGCGTCTTGCGAGTAGTAGAGGAACTTGCCATCCGGCGACAGCGCGGGCTCGCCCAAGTCCTTTTGCCAGTTGGGCTTTTCATTCAGCTGCACGCCCTTGTTGCTGGCAGCCGCAGCGTCCACGTGATAGAGCCAAATCTCGCCCGAGCCGGCGGAGCGGGTGCCGGTGTAATGCTTGCGAGCGGCGATGTAGTTGCCGCTAGGGTGCCAGACCGGGTTGTTGAGCAAGCGGAAGTCTTCTTGTGTGACGGCGCGCGCATTGCTGCCGTCGACATTCATCACCCAAATATTGTCGCCGCCACCGGCATCGCTCTGAAAGGCCAGCCGCTTGCCGTCGGGTGAAAAGCGCGCTTGCTGCTCCCAGGCAATCGAATGCGTCAACGCACGCGCTTCGCCGCCTTCGATCGGCATCAGGTAGAGGTCGCCAAGCAGGTCAAAGACGACTTGTTTGCCGTCCGGGCTGACGTCCACGCTCATCCAAGTGCCGCTGCGGGTGTCGATGCCGACTTGCTTGGCCTGGCCTGGTGGTTGATTGACGTTCCAGACTTTTTTGTCAGCTGCTGCCGCAATACTCGGCGGGGATACGGCTGAAGCTGCTGACTCGGCCGGCGCTACTTCGGCCGCATGAGTGAAAACAGTGTTGGAGCACAGGCTCAAGCCTGTGAGCGCTGCGGCCAGATGGCGCAACAGTATGTTCTTTTGCATGGGATGAAAGAGCCCAGGGTAAGGGCCGAATTGAAGGTGCGTGAGAGTGCAGGGTGGTGACTTCTCGGGCAGCTTAGCGAGTGTTAGCTGCCCTGACCATTGGCACAAGTCCCTGCATGGGTTGTCTGTCGCACGCCGATATTGCTAGGGCGCTGGTGATGTTTCGCCAAGCAAGTAGTGGGCTGGGACGAGATACCTGGGTTGAACATGCGTTTACTCAGGCCGACCTTTCGAGGGCATTGCTCATCATCATCTTCATCGCAGTGGCTTTTCCCGTCCAAATCAGTTTGACACTGGGCTACTCGCCGCCGCCCACCGATTGCATCAGTTTGCGAATCGTTAAGTTCGAGAGCTTGTCCATGGGGCGCATGCGGCTCACCGTGAATTTGGGGAGCCCGGAGGCCTTGTCATATTGCTGGCTCGGCGCCGTGTGGCTATATCGTTGCTTGCGAATACAATGAATTCCTTCAATCACCCCAGGGAATCATGGACGATCGCGCAACGCAAGACAGGGTTTTTGAATCCGTCGCCGAATTGTTTTCATTGCTGTCAACACCGATCCGCTTGAAGATCATCAGCGCGGTCTGCCATGGTGAGAAAAATGTCTCTGAGCTGCTGAGCGAGATCGACACCACGCAGCCGAATATGTCGCAGCATTTGGCCACCTTGTATCGCAGCGGGGTGCTGTCCAAGCGCCGCGAGGGCACGCAAATCTATTACCAACTGCAGAGTGAGCGGGTTGCGGCCTTGTGCCGGGCCGTCTGCACGCAGGTGGAGATGGAGATGAACCCCAGTGCGGAGATCGAGACCAAAGAACGTTTGAGGCCGGCCGGGGTTCGCTGAACTCGTGGCCACGGGCCGAGGCCAGCCGGCGGCCGATTCTTTCAGCCCCTGCCGGTCGGGCAGTATTGGTTTTTCGGCTCCTCACCGCGTAGGTACTGCGCCTCCTGCTCCTCGTTGGCGGGCTGGACTGCCACCAACTGAGCTCGGTCGGCATAGAGCACGCGCAACTCTTCGTTGAGGGAGGCGGCAATGGCGCTCGCATCGAGCGAGCGCTCAAAGGCCTTGAACCAGCGCCGCGCACGACCTAGGTAGCGAAAGTCGATCACCCAAAGCGTCGATGATTTGAAAAACTCGGCCATAGCGCTTGAGCTTTGTCAGGCCGCCTCATCCATCATGATGCGGATCTGCGCCTCCACCTCGGCCGCAATGCCGGCCAGCTCCGGGTCAACCGAGAGCGCCGTTAGCATTTTCACCGGTTCAATCATGCCCAGCTTGGTGCGGCCCGCCTCGGTGTAGACGGAGATGCGGCAGGGCAGGGCCATATTGAGCCGCATATCGATGGCCATCACCCGCGCCGCTTGGGCCGGATTGCAGACCTCAAAGACCTTGCACTCGTTTTCGAATGCCAGCCCCTTGCTACGCAGCGTGGCGCCGAGGTTGTGCACATGCAGCACGCCGAACTGCTGACGTTTGACCGCCGCTTCCAGATCGGCACTGGCTTGTTCGAATGATTTGTCGCTTTCGATGATGTAGTACATAAGGCTCCTTGTTGCAGGGATGGTCAGGTGTGGGGGATCAGCTGCGCCGAACCGGCAGGCCGTGGCTGCTCCAGGCGCCGATGCCGCCGGCCAGATTGCGCACCTTGGTGTGACCTTGGTGCAATAGAAACTGCAGCGCCTGCATGCTGCGCCCACCGGCCGCGCAGGCCAAGATCAGATCAGCGTTGCGTGGCAACTCGGCATGACGCTGCTGCAACTCGCTCAAAGGCAGATGGATCACATTGGGCAAGTCAAAGCCGGCGCGCGCCACCTCATGCGCCTCGCGCACATCGATCAACCAGCAGCCCGGCAGGGTCAGAGCCTGCTGGGCAGACAGCGGGTCCATTTGAAGCTGACTTGGGTTCATGGTTTGGTACTCCTTGCTGGGTTGAAGGGGAGTGCGGCGCGCTCGCGTGCCAGGCATTCGGCCTGGTCTGCGATTCGGCCACAGACAAGCTCGCAAAGTTCGTAGATGGCGGGGTCGGCAATGCGGTAGTAGGCGCTGGTGCCGCGACTCTCGCGCGTGACCAAGCCGCGCTGCTGCAACAGGCTCAGGTGCCGGGAGACATTGGCGACCGAACAGCCGCAGAGCTCGGCCATGTCACCGACCTTGCAGGGCTGGTGGCGCAGCAGATTGAGGATCTGCAATCGCGTCGGCTCCGCCAGCGCTTGAAAGTAGCTCGCTACCTGCTGCAGAGCTGCGTCGCTCAGCGCTTCGAACTTGGCGCCAGCTTTTTCACTGGTTTCAGCGATGTCAGCGGGCGGGATGGTGGGCTGGGCAGTTTTCTTCATTGATGCGTTGTCGGTGTTTGACTATTTGCGTGAATGCGCAAATAATACGATAACGATATACAAATGTCCAGCTCTCACCAGCGACCACCGCCATGCAGACAAATATGACATCTACAGCCTCCTTGATGAAGCCGGCCTTGCCCCGTAGCGTTGCCACTGCGGCCTCATTGCTTGTTCTATTGGCGCTTTTGGCCCAGCCAATCGCCGCGCGAGCCGACACGCAGCTCAAGCCAACACCGGCCTTGAAGTCCCTGCTGGTACAGGCCGGTGCTGCGGGCCAGCGGCTTAGCTTTGACGGTCAGGTCGAGGCTTTGCGCCAGACCGTCCTGGCAGCGCAGGTCGCTGGTGCCGTCGTGCAACTCGACGTCAAGGCGGGTGACCGGGTCAAGGCCGGTCAGGTGCTGATGCGCATTGATGCCCGAGCGGCCGAGCAGGCGACGGCGGTCAGCGAGGCCCAAGCGCAGTCGGCTCGGGCGGCCTTGCAACTGGCCAGCCAGGAACTGGAGCGTCAGCAGCGTCTATTCAAGCAGAACTACATCAGTCAGGCCGCCTTGGATCAGGCCGAGGCGCAGTTCAAGGCCGGTCAGGCTCAAGCCAATGCGCAGTTGGCACAAGTCGCTGTGGCACGCACGCAGAGCGGTTTGAGCATTGTGCGCAGCCCCTATGACGGTGTGATCGCCGATTTGCCGGTGACGCTGGGCGATATGGCCATGCCGGGCCGCCCGCTGGCGACCGTTTACGACCCCGCTGCCTTGCGGGTGACGGCTCATTTGCCGCAAAGCGTGGCCAGCAGCCTCAGCGTGGCTGAGGGCACGCGCGACGTTCGCATAGAAATTCCCGCCCTGGGCGAGGCTGGTGCCGCCATCACCGCCTTGCGCGTGCAGCTGCTGCCCACCGCCGACGCAGTCTCTCAAACCATGCAGCTGCGCTTGGACCTGCCGGCCAAGCCGGCCGGCGTCGTGCCCGGCATGTTTGCCCGCGTCAGCCTGCCTGCCGCGTCAGCCGCAGGTGCGGGTGCGGGTGCAGGTGCAGGTGCAGGTGGCGTGCCAGCCGCGAACATATTGGTGCCGCGCACGGCCTTGGTGAGACGCGCCGAGCTGGACGGGCTCTACGTCATTGCCGCCAGCGGCAAGCCGCTGTTGCGCCAGATTCGCCTGGGTGCGGTCAGAGGTGATCAGGTCGAGGTGCTGAGCGGCTTGAGTGCGGGCGAGCGCATCGCCCTGGAGCCGCAGGTCGCGGCGCAAGTCCGCTGAGCAGGGGGCAGGCTATGACGACATCCTCCAACTCCTTGAGTGTTTCGGGGCGCATTGCGGCCTTCTTCCTGAGCGCGCAAATCACGCCCTTGCTGGCTCTGCTGGCTTTGTTGCTTGGCATCTTTGCCGTTATGGTGACGCCGCGCGAGGAAGAGCCGCAGATCAATGTGACCATGGCCAATGTGCTGATCCCCTTTCCGGGCGCCAGCGCCCGCGACGTGGAGCAGATGGTCGCCACGCCGGCCGAGCAGGTCTTGAGCCAGATCGCGGGCATCGAGCATGTGATGTCGGCTTCCAGCCCTGGGATGGCGGTGCTGACGGTGCAGTTCAAGGTCGGCGTTAGCCGCACCGAGGCCTTGGTGCGCTTGCATGACACCGTTCAGTCCAATGCCGACTGGTTGCCGCAGCGCTTGGGTGTGCTGCCGCCCATCATCAAGCCCAAGGGCATTGACGATGTGCCCATCGTCACCTTGACGCTGTTCAGCAAGCAAGCGGACATCGGCGCCTTCGAGCTGGAGCGGGTCGCGCACAGCATGGAGATTGAACTCAAGCGTGTGTCCGGCACACGCGAGGTGACGACCATTGGCGGCCCCGGCCGCGGTGTGCGGATCGATATCGACCCGGCCCGCCTGGCGAGTTCAGGCGTCACCGTGGCGGAACTGCAGCAGACCTTGCAATCGGCCAATCTGGGTCTGCCACTGGGTGAACTGCTGCAGGGCAACCGGGCGGTGACGCTGGAAGCCGGGCCGTTCTTGAGCAGCGCGCGCGATGTGGCCGAGCTGATCGTCGGCGTACATGCCGGCAAGCCTGTGTTCCTGCGCGATGTGGCCGAGGTCCAAGACGGTGCGCTGCGACCACATCACTATGTCTGGCATGGCGAGAAGGGCCAAGACTACCCGGCCGTCACGGTGGCCATCACCAAGAAGGCGGGCGAGAACGCCATCGACGTGGCCAACGCCGTGATGGCCCGCGTGGCCACACTGCGCAATACCGTGATCCCGGCCGAAGTGGAGGTCAGCGAGACCCGCAACTACGGCGCGTCAGCAAATGACAAGGCCGCCAAGCTGATCCAGAAGCTGATGTTTGCCACCGCCTCGGTGGTGGCGCTGGTGTTCATCGCGCTGGGCCGGCGCGAGGCGGCCATCGTCGGCACCGCCGTCGTCTTGACCCTGACGGTGACGCTGTTCGCGTCCTGGGCCTGGGGCTTCACGCTGAACCGGGTGTCGCTGTTCGCCTTGATATTTTCAATCGGCATCTTGGTTGATGACGCGATCGTGGTCGTCGAGAACATCCATAGGCATCAGCAGTTATTCCCGGGAAAAAGTTTGCGCGAACTGATTCCCGGCGCCGTGGATGAGGTCGGCGGGCCGACCATCCTGGCCACGCTGACCGTCATCGCCGCGCTCCTGCCTATGGCTTTTGTGTCCGGCCTGATGGGCCCGTATATGAGCCCCATCCCCATCAATGCCAGCATGGGCATGTTGCTATCGCTGGCGATTGCCTTTGTGGTGACACCTTGGTTGGCGCGTTTGTGGATGAAAGCCATTCCGTTTGATGCCACCGCCAACGCACAAGTTGACCCGCATGCGCAGCACGGCCTGTCGGCCAAGATGGCACCGCTGTTCGAGCGCGTGTTCAAGCCGCTGCTGGACCCGCAGCGCGGCGGCCGCAATCGCGGCTTGTTGGGTGCCGGCATCGCTGTGCTGATCGCCATCTCGCTGGCCTTGCCGGCCACCGGCCTGGTGCTGCTGAAGATGCTGCCTTCCGACAACAAGAGCGAGTTCCAGCTGGTGCTGGACATGCCCGCCGGCACACCGTTGGAGCAGACCGCCGCCGTGCTGCGTGAGCTGGGTGCCCACCTGGCCACCGTGCCCGAAGTGACCCACTACCAAGCCTATGCCGGCGGCGCCGCACCGATCAACTTCAACGGCCTGGTGCGCCAGTACTATCTGCGCGCGCAGCCCGAGCAGGGCGACATCCAGGTCAATCTGGTCGACAAGCACCATCGCAGCGAGAAGAGCCATGCCATCGCCACCCGCCTGCGCCCCGAGCTGCAGCAGATTGCCAAGCGCTTCAACGCCAATCTCAAGGTCGTCGAGGTGCCACCAGGGCCGCCGGTGTTGGCGCCCATCGTGGCCGAGATTTACGGACCGGAAGCGCAAGGGCGGGCGGCGGTTGCCAAGCAGGTACGCGCCTTGTTCGAAGCCACGCCCGGCGTGGTTGATGTCGATGACTCCGGTGCGGTCGCCGCGCCGCGCAAGCTATTGTTGGTGGACAGACGCAAGGCAGCGCTCTTGGGTGTATCTCAACAAGCGATTGTCAGCACCCTGCACACAGCGCAGGTCGGCGAGGACGTGACCTATTTGCATGACGGCAGCAAATACCCGGCGGCCACCCGCCTGCAGCTGGCGCCTCAAAGCCAAGGCGATCTGAATGCGCTGCTGGCACTGACCGTGCGCGCCGCTGGTGGTCAACTGGTGCCGATCCGTGAGCTGGTAACGATCAGCGATGGCTTGCGCGAGCAGACCGTTTATCACAAGGATCTGGCACCGGTGCACTTCGTCGTGGCCGAGATGGCCGGCAAGGTGGACAGCCCGCTGTACGGCATGTTCGCGATGCGAAGCAAGCTGGCCGACATCAAAACGCCCGACGGCCAAGGCCTGAGTGAATATTTCATCCGCCAGCCGCTCGACGCTTACCGTGGTTACGCGCTCAAATGGGACGGCGAATGGCAGATCACTTATGAGACCTTCCGCGATATGGGCCTGGCCTATGCGGTGGGCCTGGTGCTGATCTATCTGCTGGTGGTGGCGCAATTCGGCTCCTACCTGACGCCGCTGATCATCATGGCGCCGATTCCGCTCACCATCATCGGCGTGATGCCGGGTCACGCGCTGCTGGGCGCGCAATACACGGCCACCTCAATGATCGGCATGATCGCGCTGGCCGGCATCATCGTGCGCAACTCGATCTTGCTGGTGGACTTCATCAATTTGCAGGTGCGCACCGGCATGCCGTTTGAGCGCGCCATCGTCAGCTCGGCGGTGACGCGCGCGCAACCCATCATCCTGACCGGCCTGGCGGCCATGATGGGGGCCTTCTTCATCCTCGATGACCCGATCTTCAACGGACTGGCGATCTCGCTGATCTTCGGTATCGCGGTCTCGACCCTGCTGACCTTGATCGTTATCCCGACGCTCTATTACATGGCTTACCGCAAGCGCCTGCATTTGCTGACGGGGCCAGCTCTGATGGGGAGTCAAGCATGAGCCTCACCATGATCAAGCCGCATCTTTGGTTGGCGACGCTGGCTTTTGGGCTAGGCACAGCGACAGCGGCCCAGGCCGTCGAGCTGATGGAAGTCTGGCAGAGCGGTCAGACCAGCGACCGTGAGTACGCGGTCGCCCGCGCCAGTCACGCTGCAGCCCAGACGCAGCGCGAGCAAGCGAAATCCTTGTGGCGCCCCAGCGTGGGCTTGAGCGCCAGCGCTGGCTTGGCCACGGCGGCGCAAAGCATGCACGGAGCGCAGTTCAGCGCGCCCGGCCTGGGTCAACAAACCGGGGTGGATTTCAACACCTCGGTCAAGCAGGGCACGGCCGGCAATGTCGCGCTGCAGGCCAGCCAGCCGCTCTACCATCCGGAACGCAGCGCGCAGGCCCAGCAGCTCAATCTGGCTGCAGATATGGCCGACCTGGAACTGCTGGCCGCTCAGCAGGGCTTGGGTCTGCGCATGGCCGAGCGTTATTTCGATCTCGCCTTGGCTCAGGAGCAATTGCGCTTGGTGGAGCAGCAGCAACTGGCCGTGGCGGCCGTGCATGAAGAAGCCGTGGCGCGGTTTCAAAACGGCTCAAGCCCGGTGACCGACAGCCATGAGACCGCCGCGCGTCTGGCCGGCATTCGCGCTCAAACCTTGGCGGCACGCAGCGAGGTGCAGCTCAAACAGCGGCGCTTGGCCGACAGCAGCGGGCTGCCGCAGCAGGGCCTTGAGGCCCACTTGCCGCTCAGAAAATTGGTTAGCTTCGAAGGCGAGCTGCCTGCGCTGGAGCCGCTGGTGGCGCAGGCGCTGCAGAGCAACCCGGGCCTGCGCTTGCGCTTGCTCGGCGTCGAGCTGGCCCGGCTGGATGCGAGCAAGCACAAGTTTGGTTCCAGCCCGCGCTTGGAGCTGGTGGCGCAAGTGATGCGTGACAGGCTCAGCGGCAACGGCGACTTCGGCTCGGCCAGCAACTCTGCCAATAGGCAGATGCTGGGCCTGCAGTTTTCCATGCCACTGTATTCGGGCGGCTACCGTGAGGCCAAAGAGGTCGAGGCGCTCAGGCTGTTGGAGCGAGGGCAGCTGGAGTCCGAGCTGAGTCGCGAACAGGTGGAGCAGCAAGTGCGTGCCAGTTGGCTGGGCCTGCAAGTCGGTGCCGAGCGCTTCAGCGCCTTGCAGGAAAGCTTGAAAGCCAGTGAGGCCCGCCTTGCCGCGACCCGGCTCGGCCGCGAGGTCGGACACCGCACGACCCAGGAATTACTCAATACGGGCAACGACAGCTTGGCTGCAGCCGTGGCCTTGGCGCAGGCTCATGTGGCCTTGCTGATGGACCGCCTGCGTCTTGCCGCCCTGAGCGGCGATCTGGACGAAGCCGCGATGGCCGGCATCAATGCCGCACTCAGATAAACCACCCTCAACCATTTTTTAAACGGAGCATTTCATGAACACTTGGCAAATCGTCCGCGTCGTCGCCGGCATCTTCATTCTTTTGTCCTTGGCCCTGGGTAGCCCCGCCAGCCCCTTCTTCCATTCGAGTTGGTGGCTGGCCTTCACCGCCTTTGTCGGCCTCAACCTCCTGCAAAGCGGCTTCACCCGCTGGTGCCTGATGGAAAGCATGCTCGCCAAGCTGGGCGTGCGTCGCAGCGCCTGATGTTTAGGCGGCAACTTTGACACCAACACTCTTCCCGTAAGGACATCGCCACGGCTGAAGGCATCAGCACCGTTACCTTGCGCCAGTAGCAGAACGACCACTTCGATGTCGAGTTTGGTGCCGAAGTTCCGGAGCTGATATGCAGCGAGCCGGAGCCGCTCACCAAGGCGGGTAGGGGCTAGCGGCGCTACTCAATAAGCAGCGATGAGATGGCTCGATCAAAGGCCGGCAGTAGAGTGTCCGTGTCGGCCTGTAGCGTAAGTGACAGTCCGGCGAAGTTCTCGTGTTGGTAGACCGTCAGCTTGAAGCCCGCGGGGACGCGGATGGAGCGGATGGCGTCGTTGCTGATGTCAGCCCAGAGCAGGTCTTTGAGGTCGTAGCGACCTTTTGCCAGTTTCACCTCGGGCCCCTGGTAGTTTTGCTCGGTGTAGAAGGAAACACCGACGCTGGGCGCTGGCATATAAGGCTGGCCGCTGTAGGCCGACCACAACTCGGCCAAGGTCTTTCCCGTCAGCGTTACCCATACGCTCGAGTTGTAGTTCACGCCCTGCAAGGCATTGAGGTGCAGGGCTACGGCTACGGGGTCTCGGCCTTGTCGGTGGGTCTTGTCCACCCAATTGAAGAATTGCGCCGCCGTGCCGTAGCCGTCGATGTAGCGGGCGGAGGGCGCGACCGAGTCGGAGAGTGCCCAACCGATCTCCAGGTTGTAGCGCCCGAAGAGATTTCGCATCCAGTCTGCCGTGCCTTCGATGATCCAGCTGGGCATCGCCCCAGTCAGCTTGCCTTGGATGACGTGGGTCAGCTCATGTACCGCCACATCGACGTCCTTGGGGACCTGTGCCAAGTATCGGGTTGAGTAATAGACAGTGGCGCCCCCTGCTACCCAGGCCGGCGGTTGATTCGGCGCGTCGTCGAAGCTGTAGGTCACCTCCTTGGGGGCATCTGTCTTCAGCGTAGCGCTCATGGCCGGGTAGGTCTCGTAGAAGGTACAGACTAACTTCTCGAGCTGTGCTGGATCGACCCGCGCCGTGTTGATCACAAACAGCGTCAGCGGGCTGTTACTGCCGCAAGCAGGACGAGCCAGCCGCGGGCTCATGTCCACGACCGGCACGGGTGCTGGTGGCGGGGGCGCGTCTTCGCCGCCGCCGCAGGCGCTCAAGAGAAGGGCACTCGTCAGTGCGATAAGCCAGTAATGAAGGCGTCTGATGCCGGCGCTGCGGCGCTTGTTGATGGGCCTATCCATGCCGTTCTCCCTCGTATTTGATGCGAGGGAGGATTCTGTTCGAACTACCTCGTGGCCTGTGTAAATTAGGGTAAGGCATCGACAAAGCCTCCTTAATCGCACCATCCGGGTGCTTTTAGGGAGACTTTGCCGATCACGAATAGAAACAAAATGGGGTCAGGTCCATTCAATAGCCTTGAGTCAGCTGAGTGACCGCAGCGCTTCTGGATGCCCGGTGTGGGCACTGAATTGCCAAGCAGGCAGTGCCGTAGAAACATCCCGGCCGGAGACTGGCCAAGAGTTCGAGCATGCGCCGCATAGCTGGCGTTCGGCTCGCCGACCGTTTTTGTAAATGACGGCGTACTGGCGATATTGCAGCCACACGCTCCCGATCAGCTCCTATTGTTCGGATGAGCAGCGGGGGCGGCGTGCGGGCTTGCCATTGTGGGGCGACCGTTTGGAGAGCGGCTCCGCTGCTCTTTTCGCCAGCTTGGCGCCCCACTCACGCGCTGGCCGGCCGGACCTCGGTGACCTTGGCGAGCCAGAAGGCTTGAGTGTCAACCGAGAAATCCCACTGCTCGATCCGGCAGCACCCAGACGCCGAGTCTGCGCCCCAGCGCAGCAAGTTCACCGAGTTGGGCACGCCCATGCGAAGCCGAGACGAGACAGCCGTGCCCGCCTGCACGGCCCACATCGGACGCGCCAGGCCTTGCAGCGGCATCACATAAGGCAGGTGGATGTGCCCACCCATGACAAGGTCGGCCCCGGCCCTTGCCCAGCGCTCGAGCGCGGCCGCATGCCCGCGGAGCACGTTGGACAGGTCCTCGTCACGCGTCACGGCCAGGGGCTGATGCACAACCACCACCCGCAGTTGACTAGCTTCGGCGTCTTCCAAAAGCTGTGCCACTCGTTCGATCTGCGGCCCGGATATCTCGCCATGCTTGTGGCGCCAGGGCCGCGTGGTGTTGACGCATAGCAGCATCAGCTCGGGCGAGCGGTGCACGGGCTCGAGTTCCGTGCCGAAGGCCGCGCTGTAGCGGGCATAGGGGCGGCGCAGCCGAGCCCACAGGTCGAACAGCGCGATGTCGTGGTTGCCTGGAACAGCCAGCACCGGTGCTCCGAGGCGGTCCACAAACGCACGTGCGGCCCGGAACTGCGCCGGGCGAGCGCGCTGAGTAATGTCGCCGGACAGCACGATCAACTCGGGCCGCTGCTGCCGGGCCAGCGTGGCCAGCGCTTCGACAACCGGCGCCTGCTCGGTGCCGAAGTGCGTGTCGGAGATCTGCAGCAGGACGCTCATCCGCCTGCCTCCTCGGCTCGGGATGCGGCACCGATGGCGGCAGCCTGAGCTTGCGCTTTTGGCTGCGGCCTCAGCAGGTACAAGGGCTTGGCGAGCACGCGGAAGTCTAGCGGCGCGCGCATCATTGTCACCTCACCATCGAAGGCCACCTTCACCCCGCGACGACCCTGCGGCAGCGTGGGCTTGACCACCAAATGCTCGAACTCGAAGCGCTCGACGCCGGCCGCCTCACCCAGCCTGCCCATCGCGCCACGCAGCATCAGCCCCAGCATCGACAGCGTTCCGATCGGCCGCAGCACCAGCGCGGCCATGCTGCCGTCGCCGGGCGTACCGGCCAAGGTATCTTCCGGCTCCGCGCCGAACTGCTGCAGTTGCAGCCGGTTATTGCCCACGAAAAGCGTCAAGGTTTGCAGCTCGCGAACCGTCCCACTTGTCTCGATATGCAGGCGCAGCCGACGCTGTGCGCGCAGCAGCGTCGCGCAGGCCGCCACGAAGGCCACCCAGCGGCTGCGGCCGAAGCGGGCTTTGAAGGCTTCTCGGTCTTCCAGCAGATCGGGGTAGAGCCCCAGGCTGGCGTTGACCAGGAACACGCGCTCGTTAATGCCGGCCACCTGAACCGGCACCGGCTTTGCATGCAGCAGCAGGCGAACCGCTTCGGCCGGGTCGGCGGGAATGCCGTGGGTGCGGGCAAAGTAGTTGAACGTGCCCTGCGGCACCACCCCCATGGCGCAGCCCGCCGCGTGAGCGGCCTGTGCGACCGTGTTGAGCGTGCCGTCGCCCCCGACGGCGACCACGGCCGCCCGTGTCGACAAGGCCCGCTGCGACGACTCACGCGCCACGCCGGCCAATTGGACGGGCGTGCAGAAGTGCAAGTCACCGCATCTGCCTTGTGCTTGCAGCACAGACTCAATGACCTCACGCTTCGTGTCCGCATCGCTGCTGCCCGCAGCCGCATTGATGACGAACTGGATAGTCGCGGCAGGATCGAGTTCGGGGGCACCTGCCATGGCTGATTGAGGCATAGCGAGGTGGAATGCCTTCAATCGTGGCGCAGTAGGTCGCCGAAGACGGCATGCTCCCCGTCCCTGCGATCGGCGCCCGGCGCGTCGTACAGGACGAGCCACTGGGGCTTGCCATCGGACAAGGCCGGCGGCAAATCGCAAATCGCTTCGGCGCGGTTGCTGCCGCGTCCGTGCGGCAGGGGCACCGACTCGGTCAATGCCGCCTCGAAACGCACGGGCTCGCGATTGGCGGCCAGAAAAGGTCGTGCAGCAGGCCACTTGAACACGCGGACATCACCGTTCAGCACCATCGTCGGGCCGGCCAGGATGTAGAGATCATCGCCCGAGAAATGCAAGTCGCGAACTCCCAGTCCATCGAGCTGCAGGAAATGCTTGCGGATCAGCGTGCCGCTGTCGTCCAGTGGCAGCAGTCGCAATTGCTCACCGCGAGCTTCAACCGAGATTTCCAGCAGTGCCGACCAGCCGCGCAGCACCGGCCCGCGCAGCCCCAGCAGCAGGCGGCGGCCGTCGACGGCCAGGCCTTCGATGTCAAAGCCATTGTCCTTGCCCGGGATCGCCATATAGGGACCGAAATGAGGGTCATCCGCCAGTGCGCGGGTGAGCAGGTTCGACTGGGCATCCCCCTTCAGGCGCAGCGCCTTGCGGCCATCCTGGGCCTGGCGTACCAGGCAGGGTTCGCCCTTGGCATCGGCTTCGATTGGCAAACAGGCCAGCAAGCGCCGGTTGCCGTCGAGTGCGAGCTTGGCCAGCCGCTTGGCGTTGTCGGCGTGGCTCCGCTCCGGCTTGGCGTTCTTGCGTTTCAGACCATGCGAGCCGACCACCCACAGGTAGCCATCGGCCACGGCCATGCCTTCCAGGTCGGCCTCTTCCTCGGCCGTGCCGGGCAAGTCCAGCAGATCGGCGAGTGGGAAATCGCGCGCCTCGCCAAAGCGCAAGGCCTCGCGCCCCACTGGCTCGAGCCGGCGCAGGCGGTCCAGGCCACAGGCTTCGTCGCCCGCCACCCAAAGCCAGTCGCCGGTGAAGGCTGCCCCCGATAAGTTGGATTGAACCAGGGAGTCAGCAGCGAACTCCAGCCGGACGGCATTGCCAGTTCTAGTGTTGGGCATCGCTTGTTTCTCCAGAGGGTGAGGTGCCAATAAGGGTTGGGCGCTGCAACGCGTGCTCGCTGCGTTCACCAAAAGCCGAAGTGTGAGGTCAAAGCCTCGCTTCGTGTTCAGGTTTATCCGATGTTCGCGTTCCCGAAAAGCTGCTTTTTCGGAAGCACCAGCGGCCCCACATTGCAGCTGTGACACAAGCCCATCAACCATCAAGTAGGACTCATCATGCGCAACTATCTCGTCAACAGCCCGCAGGCCGCAGCCCGCATCATCGCGCTGACGGTGGTCGCCGATGGCGACATCGCAGACGCTGAGATCGAGTGTCTCGACCGTCTCGCCGTGCATGAACAACTCGGCCTGGAACGGCTTGAACTGCTTGCGCTGCTGGACACCTTCTGCGAAGACTTGCTTTCGAGCGGCCAGTTGAACTGGGCCGACGTCTGCCCGGTGGACGAGCGCACGCTGGCGGACCTGATGGGTGAAATCCAGGATCCCGAGCTGCGGCTGAAGGTGCTGCGCTTGTGTGTTGAACTCGCAGAAGTCGATGCCCAGGTCGACGACGGCGAATCGGCTGTGCTTGTCGCTGCCGTCGAGCATTGGGGCTTGCACCGTGAGATGTTTCGGTCGTCGGCCCGGAACTGATAGTCTCGACACGCTTGGCCCATCCGTGCTGCGGGTCGGTGGGGCGGCGGACCAGCAGGCGGGGTACAACTCCCAATGCGAACACATTGTTGTCGTGTAGCTGTGGCACTGGCTGCCCGCTGCGGAGACACAGACGCTATGACGCAATAGGGCCGGGAGCGTGAGGCTGCAACACCGCCAGTAAGCCGCCGTTGACCGAAATGTGATGTCGAGTCGGCGCCGGCGCCGGCGTCACCTTGCCGTTTTTTCTGCGGCCGCTACTGGCGTGAAGGTGCTGCGCACTGCTGGCATCATGATGCCCGGCGCCTTGCCGCCGCTTTGATGATTTGATGATTTGATGATTTGACAAGCCTGATGCCCATATTCGAACGACTCGCCGCCTTGATTCCCGGACAGTGGGAAAAAGTCATCGTCACCGCCTTGCTGATCGGTGCGGCCTTGCTCGCATCGCACCTTTGGGCACGCTATCTCTCACGCGGTGCGATTTCGGCGGAGAAACGCCGCATCCACTTGGTCTGGGCACGCAACATCATCTGGTTTGCAGCATTGCTGATCATCGTGTCGGTCTGGGCCTCCACGATCGCAGGTTTTGCCTTGTCGGTTGCGGCGGTGGCGGGTGCCATTTTGATCGTCAGCAAAGAGCTGGTGATGTGTGTTCTCGGCTACTTGTATGTCACCGTGGTGCAGCCCTACAAGATTGGCGATGTGATCGAGTTCAAGGATTTGCATGGCCGCGTGGTGGATATCGATATGTTCGCCACCACTCTGGTTGAGCTTGACAAGGCCGGCCAACGGACCGGCAAAGTGGCCGAATTCCCGAATGGGCTGCTGCTTACCCACGCGCTCGTCAACTCTTCCCCCAACGGCGAATATGCGCTGCACGCCATACAGATCCCCATCCCAGAACGCCTCTCGCATGACTTGGATCACATCGAAGCAGCCGCCCTTGCCGCCGCTGACCGCGCGACCGCCGGCTGGCGAGAAGAAGCCATAGTCCACTTCCAGAGAGCTTCTGCCGAGAACTTCATCGCGCTCCCTTCTGGCAGAACCAAGGTCTCATGGGACTTTTCAAACCCGGAACATCTGGTGCTGATTGTTCGTGTGGCCTGCCCGGTCGATCAACGCGCCAAAGTGGAGCAGGAGGTTTTCCGCCACACCTGGCGTGCGCTCTCACCGGCACCGCAGGTCTGAGAGCCTGGGTGCTAGCTTGGAGTGAGCGCCGTGAATTCCAACGCCCGTGGCACCGCAAAATTCCTGGCGCTGCTGTCGCATGAACTCTCGCCCTGCCACCCGCGATGGACAAGCACTCCGGCATCACGCGCCGCCCACAGCCCGGATCCGCTGGAGCCTAGCGGGGGGGACGAGCCTCACGCCGTAGAGCGTGCTGCCGCGCGAGGGTTTGTCGGATAGCATGGCCGCCCAGGCCGAACGAATGTCGGCGCGGACTAGCGGTTTGAGTGCGACCCCGACGGGCGAGGGCCGTGCGAGTGTTTCACAGCGAGAAAACTTCAATGAGCGCGATCGGCAATGTGTTGTGGTTCCTGATGGGTGGGTTTTTCATGGGCGTCGGCTGGTGCTTGGCCGGGCTGATTGCTTTTGTCTCCATCGTTGGAATTCCCTGGGGCAAAGCTTGCTTTGTGATCGGTCAATTCGCGTTCCTACCTTTTGGCAAGGAGGCTATCAACCGCAAGGAGTTGACCAATCAGGACGACATCGGCACCGGCGGCCTGGGCCTGCTTGGCAATGTCCTCTGGTTCATCTTTGCGGGATTCTGGCTGGCGCTAGGCCATGTCGGATCTGCTGTGTTGTGCTTCATCACGGTCATCGGAATTCCATTCGGCATCCAGCATCTGAAGTTGGCCGGCCTTGCCCTTGCGCCGATCGGTAAGGTCATCGTGACAAAAGAAGTCGCGCAGGCCTCTAGGGAGCAATCGGCTAAGGCCGTGGTCGCCAATCTCCGATCTGGTGGGTAACACCGCACGGGATCATGCGCAGCTGCGCGAAGCGATCAATGACGGCGCGATCGAGGCCACCCGCGACATTTGACCGCGCGGCGCGGTATAGGACCGAACGCTACGAGTAGAGCTCGCCAACGAGAACACTCCGTGGCAGCACGGAAATTGCCATGTGCTCGGACACACCGTAGAGGCGCCGCAGTTTGTCGAGCATCTCGATCTGGATGCGATATTTCGTCAGGCGATTCGGGTCGTCTTGGGCCAAGCGCGCGGCCTGCTGTCTTTGCAGCTCCTCCGAGAGATCCAGTATCGCGGCGCGCTTCGCGACAACCGACTGCGCCGCTTGCTCGTCCCGCTCTACCAATGCACGCAGCGCAGCTTGAGCGGTCTCCAGAACAATTTGCAGTAAACGCTCCAGCAGTTCTGTCGTCTCCTTAGACGGCGCGATCTGCGCTGCCTCGAGGGCCTGGGCCAGCGGCACCAATTCGCGGCTGATCGCGGCGCTCATGCTCTCAATCTCGCCCGTGGCGGCAAGCAAGCGCGCATGCTCCTCGGCTTCTACGTCGCTGAGCGCACTACGCCCGATGTGCTGCAGATAGTTCAGCACCGCTTCTCGCAACACGACGATCTGATCGAACTGCTGCGCGAGTTCACCGAGATCCCTGGCGGCGAAGGCCGATTTGACCTTTGCGAGCATGCTGTTGGTGAGCTGACTCATGTGCCCAAGTTCCATCCGCGCCCGTTCCAGCGCCATCGATGGCACGGCGATCAATGCGTCATCGAGATACTTCGGACGAATGATCTCCTTCTGCACAAGGACGCGATCCGGAACGATCCTGGTGGCCAACTTCGCAAACAAGGCAGCGAAGGGCAGGAAGATCACCGTGTTGGCGATAGCCCAGATCGTTGCGGCGTTGGCGATCTGGCGCGGCACCTCCTCGGCAAGTCGCGCCATGCCCTCCAAATGAGCGGCGAGCGGCGAAACCGCCTGAGCAATCATTGCGAGCTGCGGGATAAACGGTAACCAGATCACTGCGCCCAAGACATTGAACAGAACATGCACGACTGCCGCGCGCTTTGCATCCTGCGGCTTGCCAATTCCGGCAAGGATGGCTGTGATCCCAGTGCCGATCTTCGCGCCAAAAAGAATCGCGATCCCGGCGGGCAGAGAAAGCAATCCTTGAGTGGCCATGACAACTGCAAGGCCAATGGTTGCCGAAGACGATTGCACCAGCGCAGTGAAAAGCGCGCCGGCAAGCATCCCAAGCACGGGGTTCTGCAAGGATTGCAGCAGCTCCGCGAAACTCTGGTTGGTGCGCAGCGGCGCCATCGCCGCGCCCATCGTTGCCATGCCATAGAAGAGCAGGCCAAGGCCCATCAACATGGCGCCATAGTGGCGCGCGACACCCTGCTTCCAAACGAAGCTCATGACGAACCCGATCGAGATGAACGGGAACGCGAGCGCGGTCGTGTTGAACGCGACGATCTGCGCCGTCACCGTGGTGCCCACATTCGCGCCAAAGATCACGCCGACCGACTGCACCAATGTCAGAAGTCCGGCACTGACGAAGCCGACGACGAGCACCGTTGTCACCGACGACGACTGGATGACCGCCGTCACGATGGCACCGGTGATGGCGCCCAGAATTCGGTTGCCCGTCAGCCTCGCCAACAGCATATTCATTTGATTGCCGGCAGCCGCCTTCAGGCCATCGGTCATCTTCTCCATGCCGTAGAGGAAGAGCGCCAGTCCGCCAAGCAGCTGAACTGTCATTGCCACGGGTTCAAGTTCATTCATTTTCTGACTCGTAATGGATGAGGTCGTTAAGCAAAGGGCGCATGCCGAGGCTCACGCGATTGGGAGCGGTATTCCGAGGGTCGAGCTTAGACGCGCACCCATTGAGCTCATCTTCTCACGCCAAGCCGCTTAAGCTCGATAATCACTTCCTGAGCGTAAGTGCCTGATTTCATTGAAATACAGCTTGAAACCGGAGACTACCAATCGGGCTTTGCAAGGTCGCAGGGGCTTGGCGGGCTTACATCCGGAGCTGCAAACAGCGACTCTTGGATCGCTGTAATTTCGCTCAATCCGGTCAGCGTTTTGCCGTCGGCGGGCTAAGCGCTTTGATGGTGGATGCGTTTGACTTGCTCCAGCAGCGTGGCGGAACTCTGCGCGCTTGGCAGCCTTCAGTGGCGCCGGCCAGGGGCGTGTTGCCCCCTGCGGTGTTTCATACCTTCTCGAAACCGTCGGGAGCGGCCATACCAAGCTTGGAGCTGCGGCCGGTGGTCAGTGGGCGGCATGGTTTGACCAGCGAGCCGCAGTTCGGTCTTTTGCATTGCCCGGTTCAGGATATGGAGCAGGGGCCGCGACGAGGAGCAGGGGGCCTTGACTTTGCTTGGGCCTGGGCGGCTGGCTTGATCGATGTCGAGCGCGGCAGCCGCAGTTGGATAGGCATGCGCCCGCGCAGCCGTAGCCAGTGGTACGCGCTGCGCCCCGAGCGGCAGCAGATTCTTGCCGCCACGCCGGTCGGCCTGGTGCATGCGCCTGCCTGGGTGGATGAAGCGGCCTTGATCGACGAAGCTTGCGCGGCTGCGGACGTGTTCTGCGCGGTGCAGACACCATGGAATCGACTGGGGTGATTCTGCGTCGTGGATGGTTCGTCAAGAACAGTTGACAGGGTTCCGCGCCGCTGGCTATGCACAAAAGCGGCGCTAGTGGCGAGGCGCCATCTGGCTCTTGCGAGCGATTTGCTTGTTCTTGGTGCCGGCCCTGATAACGCAACACCTCGACAAGTACCGGGTTTGGCGTTACTAGGTACTTCGGGTTCGCTGTTGCGCTTGCCCCCTCAGAAGAAACGGCGAAATCTGCGCCAAGTCCGTTGCATTTCGCGATCCGAGTCCAGCGTTGCGTTTGCTTTTGCTGAATGTCTAGAAAGTTCCTCATTCGTTTGAACTGGTGTTGCGTTTGCTTCGGATTAGCGCGACATCGGTGGTCTCCCCGCGTCGCAAATGCGCGTGCTTCTAGCCCGCAGGGAACGCAGTTTGGCTTGACGCATCAGGCGTGCCACGCGTCTGACGCAGCAACGAACGCCCGCGTCATGGAGATCATGGAGCACGCGCGCACTGAATTTCATTGAGGCCGTCGATAGCGCCGCACGGAAATCCGCCACCAGAGCGGTAAGCTAGCCCTTTGGCGGTCAACTCCGTAGGCTTCCACGGCCCGGTAGCTTTGTCATTTCGCGGTACAAACGATGGGGTACCTTGACGCGTCTATCAAATGTTAGATAGAGCAATCGGCTCTTGGGTCGATGAGGCCCCTTTGCAATTCCGGCGCGACAGCTTTGATTTGAACACCCCGTCATCGACCGTCTACTTGACAGGGGAGCTTGCGCTGTTGATTGTTGAAAAAGAAGAGGGCGGCTGAGCTCGCACTCGCCGCCCTGAATGGCATTGCCGCCATTTGTGTCGAGCTTTGCTCAGCGCCCGGCAATCCTTCGCACCACAGCCGCGAGATGGTCGATCTCTTCGCAGGTGTTGTAGAAGGCGAGGGACGGGCGCACCGTCGCTTCCAGGCCGAAGCGGCGCAGAATCGGTTGGGCGCAGTGGTGGCCTGAGCGCACCGCGATACCTTCCTCGTTCAGCGCCCGGCCAATGTCTTCGGTCTTGTGACCGGGGATCACGAAGGACAAGACGCTGGTTTTGCGCAAGGCCGTGCCGATCAGCCGGACCTTGGGGATCTGCAGCAGTTGGTGAGTCGCATAGTCCAGCAGGTCATGCTCGTACTTGGCGACGTTTTCCAGGCCGAGTTTTTGCAGATAGTCCAAGGCAGCTCCCAGACCCACCGCGTCGGCGATATTGCCTGTTCCGGCCTCGAAGCGCGAGGGAGGTGGGTTGAATACCGTGCGCTCAAACGTGACGTCAGCAATCATATTGCCGCCACCCTGCCAAGGCGGTGTCTCCTCCAGCACTTCGCGGCGGCCGTAGACGACGCCGATGCCGGTCGGCGCGAACACCTTGTGGCCCGAGAAGACCAGGAAGTCAGCGCCCAAGGTCTGCACATTGACACGCAGATGCGAGACCGACTGCGCCGCGTCCACAAGCGTGCGAACGCCGGCGGCTTTGGCCAGTGCCACGATCTCTTGGATCGGCGTGATCGTGCCCAAAGCGTTGGAGACATGCGTCACCGCCACCAACTTCGTGCGCGGATTGAGCAGCTTGCGGTACTCGTCCAGCAGGACTTGCCCCGTGTCATCCACCGGAATCACCCGCAGCTTGGCTCCTTTTTCGGCCGCCAGCTGCTGCCAGGGCACGATATTGGCGTGATGCTCTAGGTGCGAGACGATGATCTCGTCGCCGGCACCGATGTACTTGGCGCCCCAGCTCTTGGCGACCAGATTGATGCCTTCGGTGGCGCCGCGCACGAAGATGATTTCTTCGCTCGAGGCGGCCCCCAGAAAGCGCGCCACGGTGTCGCGCGCGCCTTCATAGGCGTCGGTAGCCCGTGCCGCCAGCTCATGCGCAGCCCGGTGGATATTGCTGTTCTCGTGTTCGTAGAAATACGAGAGCCGCTCAATCACCTGGCGGGGCTTTTGCGTGGTCGCCGCGTTGTCCAGCCAGACCAGTTGCTTGCCTTTGACTCGCTCCTGCAAGATGGGGAAGTCGCGCCGCACCGCCTGCACATCGAAGCCGCCGGGCGCACTGCGCGGCTGTGTCTGCGGCGCACCGGCGCGCGACTCGTGCTCCTGCACCTGACCGGGCTGCACAAAGTAGTAGCGGCCGGACTCATCCCGCTTGCCGCTCAGCTCGGTAGTACCAGGCTGGCTGCTGCGCACGTTGCCAAGCAGGGCCCTCAGCGTATCCTGGCCCGGCAGACCAAAAGCTTGGGCACTGATGCGGTCTTCCGGCTCCGGCAAGGGAGCCGCCGCAGCCGTGATCGGATGCGTGGCCTCGTTGACGAAGTAGTAGCCGCCCGGCGATGAACTCGCCGGTGCACCGCCCGCTTGCGGTTCTTTGGGGTGTGAGGTCGAAGGCAGGACGGACGGCAGCGCCGCCGCATAGGCTTCGGGCACGCCCTGCGCCACGCCGCCCTGACGCGGCGCTTGAGCGGCATGCGCTTGACCGGCCGGCGCTGCTTCCAACTGCGGCGACACATCCTCGCGCAGATCCAGGTCTTGATCGGGCTTGGCTGGCGCGGCCTGAGCCACAAAGTTAGGCCCAGGATCGCCATTGGGCAGCGCGGCGAAGAATTCACCGGCCAAGCGGCTCAAGAGCCCCACATCCGGCAAGTTCAGGCTTGCGCTGTCACTTGTAGGTATCTGGATACTCATGGTATTTGCCGATCTCCACATCATCCAAGAGGGCCAGGGCGTCATCGCTCTGCACAGCCAGCGAGCAATACAGCGAGATCAGGTAGGAGGCGATCGCGTTGCGGTTGATGCCCATGAAGCGCACCGACAGACCCGGGCTTTGTTCGCCGGCCAGGCCGGGCTGGAACAGGCCGACCACGCCTTGGCGCTTTTCGCCGACGCGGATCAACAAAATCTTGCTCTTGCCATCAGCCACCGGCACCTTGTCGGAGGGCACCAGTGGCACGCCGCGCCAGGTCAGGAATTGCGAGCCAAACAAGCTGACAGTCGGCGGCGGCACACCGCGGCGGGTGCATTCGCGGCCAAAGGCTGCGATCACCAACGGGTGGGTCAGGAAGAAGGCCGGCTCTTTCCAGACCTTGGTCAGCAGCTCGTCCAGATCATCGGGTGTAGGCGCGCCGGTCAGCGGATAGATGATCTGATCCGGTGCAACGGACGACAGCAGGCCGTAATCGGGGTTGTTGATCAGCTCGGACTCCTGGCGCTCCTTGATGATCTCGATGGTCAGGCGCAGTTGCTCCTTGATCTGATCATGCGGGCTGCTGTAGAGGTCGGACACGCGGGTGTGCACGTCCAAGACCGTGGAGACGGCATTGAGGAAATACTCGCGCGGCTTGTCTTCGTAGTCGACAAAGGTCTGCGGCAGCTCGCTCTCGTCGCGCTTGGCGCAAGTAACGCGGATGTCCTTGGCGTTCTTGACCTTGTTGAGGCGGTAGATGCCAGCCTCGACCGGCAGCCATTGCAGCAGATGCACAAGCCAGCGTGGGCTGATGGTCTCCAGCTGCGGAACGGTCTTGGTGGCATTGGCTAACTGACGCGCAGCGGAATCGCTGAGCGCCAATTGGGCTTCTTGGCTTTCGGCCATGGGGCTTCTCCTGGGGTGGTGGTAGGTAAATGGTTAACTGATCGTCTAAGGAACGGGCAAGCTGTTGATCTCAGGCTTGGGACTCACTTTGCGAGTTGGCTTGACTGATGTGGCTGCCGGCCGGCACGCTGCGCGTGACCCAGACATTGCCGCCAATCGTGGCGCCGCGCCCAATGGTGATGCGCCCGAGAATCGTGGCGCCCGCGTAAATCACCACCTCGTCTTCGACGACCGGATGGCGTGGCAAACCCTTTTGCACATGGCCCTCGGCGTCGACGGGGAAGCTGCGTGCGCCCAAGGTCACCGCTTGGTAAATACGAACCCGCTCGCCGATCACGGCGGTCTCACCGATGACGACACCCGTGCCATGGTCGATGAAAAGCCCCGCGCCGATGCGAGCGCCGGGATGGATGTCGATGCCGGTGCTGGCGTGCGCCAGCTCCGCCACGATGCGCGCCAGCAGCGGCACGCCCAGCCCGTAAAGCGCGTGCGCTAGCCGGTGGTGAATCATCGCGGTGATGCCGGGATAGCAAAGCAGCACCTCGTCGACGCTGCGGGCGGCCGGGTCACCGTCAAAGGCGGCCATCACATCGCTGTCGAGCAAGCGCCGGATTGGCGCCAGCTTCTGTCCAAATTCGCGCGTCAACGCAGAGGCCAAATGCTCCAAATCGGCTTCCGGCTTGCCCGGGCCGGCGCGCCCTGAATGGCGATCTACATAGCGTAACTCCAGCAATATCTGGGCGCGCAATGCATGCAACTGGGTGTGCAGAGTATGGCCAACGAAAAAGTCCTCGCCGTCATGCCGCAAATCAGGTGGCCCCAGGCGCATTGGGAACAGCGCGCCGCGCAGGCCTTCAACGATGGTGCCCAATGCCTGCGCCGAAGGCAGTTCGCGGCCGCCCGGTTCGCGTGGGCGCAGCTGCTGTTCGCGCCAATCATGGCGGGCGCGGCGCAGCGCGGCGACCACGCCGTCGAGTTGCAAATCGCCGTCGGCGGGCGCTTTGGACGAATTAGGCGCTGCCTGCAAAGCTTGTAATTGCGCGCTCATCAGTCTTGGCTCCAAGGCAGGCCACGAACCCGCCAGCCGTCGCAATGGCCGCGTTGGTCGGCTTCGTTGAGCTCGCCCTCGAAGCCTTCTTGCACATTGAAGACGCGTTGGAAACCGGCCTTCGCTGCGGCTTCGGCCGCCAGCGCCGAGCGCTTGCCGCTGCGGCACAGCAGCAAGACCAGCGAATGCTTGCCGCCGAGCTTGGTCTCCAGCTCCCGTGTGAATCGTGGGTTACGGGTCAGGCTGGTGCCGCTGGCCCAGGGCACCAACACGCTGCCCGGCACATGGCCGACAAATTTGTATTCTTCAGGCGAGCGCACATCCACCAGCGTGGCCGCCCCGGCTTGCACCAGGGCCCAAGCCTGTTGAGGCGGCAGGCTGCCTGCAAAGGCCAGGCCCTCAGCGCCGGCCTGTTGCTCGGCGGCTTCTAAGACTTGACGCAGTTCGGGGCTGAGCAAGGGACTTTCGAGTACGGCTGACATGATGTGGCAGAACCTTCCCGCGCCGGCCAGCAAGCTTTCGGCGGGCGCTTTGAATTGAAGTGAGAGTGCCGTCAGCTTAAGAACTTGAGGGCATGCCTGGAACTGCCGATTGCGCCCATTCATAGTTGAAAAGCGAATATCAAACCGCCGGACAGCAGGCCGCCGTGGTTCACAAGATTTCCGCAGATGCTTGCGCGCTTTGCTTCCTTGTGGCGAGGCTGGCGCGCTGCCAGCATCCAGGCTTTCCCACTATCGATTTATTGAAGGAGCCTCAAGCATGTCCATCCGTCCCTTGAATGACCGAGTGCTGATCAAGCGCCGGGACGCCGAAACCAAGACCGCCTCTGGCATCTTCATTCCCGACAGTGCCGGCGAAAAGCCCGAACAGGGCGAAGTGCTGGCCGTCGGCCCTGGCAAATTGCTCGACAACGGCGTACGCCAGGCCTTGAGCCTGAAGGCCGGCGATCAAGTCTTGTTCGGCAAGTACGCCGGCCAAACCATCAAACTGGACGGCGACGAATTGCTGGTGCTGCGCGAAGAAGACGTCTTTGCTGTGATCGAGTAAGTGACTTAATTTTTAGAGATTCAAGAGAGAAAACAAATGGCAGCAAAACAAGTTGTATTCGGTGACGACGCCCGCGCCAAGATCGTTCGCGGTGTCAATGTCTTGGCTGACGCGGTCAAGGTCACGCTGGGCCCCAAAGGCCGTAACGTCGTGTTGGAGCGCAGCTACGGCTCTCCCACCGTCACCAAGGACGGCGTCTCGGTCGCCAAGGAAATCGAGTTGAGAGATCGCCTGGAGAACATCGGCGCCCAGTTGGTCAAGGAAGTCGCCAGCAAGACCAGCGACAACGCCGGTGACGGCACCACCACCGCCACCGTGCTGGCTCAGGCTATCGTGCGCGAAGGTTTTAAGTACGTTGCCGCCGGCCTCAACCCGGCTGATCTGAAGCGCGGCATCGACAAGGCTGTGATCGCCTTGGTGGCCGAGATCAAGCTGATCGCCAAGCCCACCACCACGTCCAAAGAGATCGCCCAAGTCGGCGCGATTTCGGCCAACTCCGACCATGACATCGGCCGCATCATTGCCGATGCGATCGACCGCGTCGGCAAGGAAGGCGTGATCACCGTGGAAGACGGCAAGAGCCTGAACAACGAACTCGATGTGGTGGAAGGCCTGCAGTTTGACCGCGGCTATCTGAGCCCGTACTTCATCAACCAGCCCGAGCAGCAGACCGCAGTTCTAGAGCAGCCATTCATCCTCTTGTTCGACAAGAAAATCAGCAATATCCGCGAGCTGCTGCCCACGCTGGAAGAGGTGGCCAAGGCAGGCCGTCCCTTGCTGATCATTGCCGAGGATGTCGAAGGCGAAGCGCTGGCCACTTTGGTGGTCAACAGCATTCGCGGTGTGCTCAAGGTCGTGGCCGTCAAGGCGCCGGGCTTTGGCGATCGCCGCAAGGCGATTCTGGAAGACATCGCCGTGCTGACCGGCGGCAAACTGATTGCCGAGGAAGTCGGCCTGACGCTCGACAAGGTGACGCTAGCCGAGCTAGGCCAGGCCGCGCGGGTCGAGGTCGGCAAGGAGCACACGGTACTGATCGACGGCGCCGGTCAGGCCGAGGAAATCCAAGGCCGCGTGGCGCAAATTCGGGTGCAAATCACCGATGCCACCAGCGACTATGACCGCGAAAAGCTGCAAGAGCGTGTGGCCAAGTTGGCCGGCGGTGTGGCCGTCATCAAGGTTGGCGCGGCCACCGAAGTGGAGCTGAAGGAAAAGAAGGCGCGCGTCGAGGATGCACTTCACGCCACGCGAGCCGCGGTGGAAGAGGGCATCGTGCCCGGCGGCGGCGTGGCCTTGCTGCGCGCCCGCCAGGCGCTCTTGGCCAAGGGTGAGCTCAAGGGCGACAACGCCGACCAGGACGCCGGCATCAAGCTGGTCTTGCGCGCGATCGAGGAGCCGCTGCGGCAGATCGTTAGCAATGCCGGCGGCGAGGCCTCGGTCGTGGTGGCCAAGGTATTGGCCGGCAGCGGCAACGATGGCTTCAACGCCGCCAATGGCACGTATGGCGATCTGGTCGAGCAGGGCGTGCTGGACCCCGCCAAGGTGACGCGCAGTGCTTTGCAGAACGCGGCCTCTGTCGCCAGCCTGATTCTCAGCACCGAAGCCATCGTGGCCGAGCTGCCCGAGCCCAAGGTCGAGGCGCCGCATGCCGATCATCACCATGAAGGCGGTGGCTTCTGAGCTAGGTCATCCCTTCAGCAAGAAAAGGCCGACCCAAGGGTCGGCCTGTCTATTTGTTGCGTTCAGCAGGCTGCCTTGAGCTTGGCCATTTCGCTGCGCAGCGATGTTGCCTCAGTGGCCGCCGGACCGCAGGCCTGTTCCTTTGGCTGCTTGATCCACATATTTAAGCTCTTATCCGAAATCCCCAAGCGCTTGGCCGGCCAAGGAAAATGTCGCCAACCATGCAGATGTGCACAATGTAGTACACCCGATGACCTAGTAAGTTATGTCGTTTCAAGGCTGGCAGCAGTCGCTCGATTTTGGCGAGCCAACAAGCTCTGCGGTCGAAACCGGTCATTGAGCTTTTCGTTGGACGAATGTCTGCAGCACCCCCCGAAGCTGCCGATCGACAAATCAGCGACGCGAGACCATCGGTGCATGAGGCGTCGGCCGATCCAACGACAGCTTTCACAAGCTGCGAAATGGCATCAGGGCCCGCTGGCTTAAACGGCGAACGAGCCGGCGGCGGTCAACTCCGTGCCCATCACCGACATTCGTTTCCGACCTGCGTCAAACGGTTCGAGACCCCAAAGCGGCCATTCCCCTTGCTCAGTGCATTGATCGATTGCTGTCGTTCAACGTCCACGTTGAGCTGCCGCCGAGCCGCCAGGCGGCGGGTGTACCCGCCAGCGCCGCTGGTGGACGGTCCGCTCGAACGTGCTGTTGGGCGTCACCCTGAAACCGCAGTCACTTTGGCTGCAAGCTTGCGATAAGGAACTCTTTGATTGCCTTGACCGCCTCTGCATGCGCCTGCGCATCGTAGGCGACAGTGACTCCACGCTCGACGCACGGATCGCTCGCGTAGGTGAACGGCTGCTTCGTCTGGCTGTTCACGACACGACCACCCGGCACCTCCTCCAGGCGGGGGCAGCCGCGCGTCGTCTGCGCCTGCGAGAGATTGACTGGGTTCTTGAGTGTCGGGTTATCGAAGACATGGTGCGCACCGGGGTACTCGGTCAGCGTGATGTCCTTTCCGGCTTTCCTGAGGCGCTCGACGTAGCTGCGGCATTCGGCGGCGGGGACGTAGTCGTCCGCCACGCCGTGGAAGATGCGGATTGGCTTGTCCGCCACGTCCAGCCCGTCGATGAAGTCCCGGTTGCAGGTCGGATAGAGCCCAATGTAGCCGGCGAACGTGAGGCCGCCCGCCGGGCCGTGCATCGCGGCGAACCGCTTGAGAGCGGCGTAGTGAGCCGCTCCGCCACCGCGCGAGAAACCCATGACGACGACCCGCGCCGGGTCGATACGGGGATGCTTGCCGAGCACCTCGAGCGCGCGGTACGCGTCGCCGATGTGAGCCAAGCGGCTGAGCCGGTCCTGGTCGTCCTGGGTGCTGGTGATGCCGCGGCCGGTGAAACTGTCGACAATGAAGGTCGCGACTCCGAGGCTGGCGAATTCGCGCGCCCAGTTGTCCTGCTGGCCTGACGGGCCGCCCGAGCCGTGAAGCAGGATCACGGCCGGCAGCCGGTCGGTGCCGGCGCGTGGGATGCGGAGCTCGCCGCTGATGGTCGCCGGCTTGGCGTCCTTCTTCCCGGTCAGAAACTCTTGCTCGGTCGGGGTCTGGGTCTGGATCACATGCAGCTCGAGTCTTGCAATCTGCGCGCTGACCGGGCTGATCAGGAACACCGCACTGATGACCAACGACCAGGCAAGAAGCACCAAGCCGGGCTTGCGGGGAAAGCTGATGCACATAAGAACCTCCTTCGGTGACTCACTGCTGTGTAGTGACGTCCAACGTGGTGCAGACCGCAGGGCGGCGTGGATTCACGCCGAAGTCCGCGCCATAAAGATTTGATGTTATGTTCAAGGCCGTTCAGTTCTAAGCCCTAACGATAGGGGTGCGGGAAGGGGAAAAAGCACGTCTTCAAGCCCAAGTCACTTGACGGCCGCCGAGATCGGTAGCCTTCGCCGTCTTAGCGCATCGACTGTATGAATTTATCCGACGTCGAGACCCAGCCGAGCAAGACCTGTATCGTCAACAACGAAGCTTCGTGATTGCTCCTGGGCAAGTTTTTGCCGAGTGGTTCAGCCGTGCAATCTTCCAGCAAGACACATGAATAGTCTCTGAACATCGCATCTCGAATGGTCGACTCGACGCAGATGCTGGTCGTGCACCCTGTCACGATCAACTGCTTGATACCGCGCTGTTGCAGCAAGCCATGCAGCTCCGTTTCGAAGAAGCCGCTGAAGCGATGTTTGTAGAGGACGATGTCGCCCGCCTGCGGCGCAAGTGCGGGCAGGATGCCCGTGTTCCAAGTGTCCCGAATCAAGACTCGACTCTCGTCGCCGTTCGGCGCCTTGGCCATCGCACCCAGGCCCATCAGCTGATGCCTCATGTGGTTGGGGCTATCCAGCGGCCCGACATCCGAGAGATCGGTCTTGAACCCCATCTTCAGATAGACGATAGGGATGCCGCAGGCTCGTGCGGCCACCAGCACCTGGGCGGTTGGCGGCACGGCCTTCTGAATCGCCGAAATGTCAATGCCGGCACGCTCAAACATGCCGCCCTCGGCGCCGAAATCGTTTTGCATATCGATCACAAGCAGCGCGGCTTTCGACACATCCAAGCCGAACGCTGTGGGCCTCGCGTCCAGCGTCAACAGTGGATGAAGGCGGCTGGTCGGCGTGATTTCGTTCGTCATGCAAGGTCTCCCGAAAAGACGGTGAAAGCAAGCCCGGGGCCTCTCAACTGTCTCAAGCCTTAACGCTTTATTCGCACGGCATTGGGTCAGACAGGCCGGCCATTTTGCAAGCGCCGAGTAGACGGCGTCAAGCCGCAGGGGTACCGTTTTTGCCAACGGCGGCTTACTGGAGGTGATGCGGCCACTCTCACCTAGCCAGTTCCTGAAATACGAATGCGCAGAGGGGTTGCCAGCACGGTGCCCAGAGCAGTCGTCGCCATGGCAGAAGTAACTGCCATTTGACATTGCTTATCAACCAGCCTGAGGTCCGGTTTAATAGCTGGTTAGGTTTCTGAGTTGACACGGCCGAAGTTTCGTTGCCATTGCTCTACGGTCATAAACGAAGGGTCAGCGCGGCAGTTGGCTTCAGTCTCCGAGAGGAGTTCGGCATCCGACTTTGAAAGGTCTAGTGGGTCTCCATGCGGTTGAGAGACATAGAAGGGGGTTTCAAAGTAGACCTCCACTGTATTTCCCTCGGGATCGTTGAAGTACAGAGACAGCGCGTTTCCGTGGTTCAGTGTGATCAACTTTGTGGCGCCGACTCCTGGTGACGCGGCTCCGATTCGACGTAAATCATCGATGGCCTCTGCCCTGAAGGACAGTTGCATTACCGTGCTGAAAGTCGCCTCTGGTGGACGGCCCGATGAAATCACCAACTGATGATGATGACTAGGGTGAGCACTCATGAAGACGAGGTCGTTCTTGAACGTTCGCCCGCAGCCTCTGTCCGTTACCCGCAAGTTGAATAGCTCAGAGTAGAAGCGAACCATCCGTTCGACGTCTCGGGCGTAGATGCCTACGTGCGACAGCATAGGTGCGTTGTGGGCGCTCATGTTGGTTCTTTTGGATGTACGGGCCGCTAGGCCAAATTACAGGCATCGAACCGTAGTATGCCGCAGGGCGGCGTGGATAAACACTGACGCCCGCGCCAAACGGCTTCTCTGCAAAAGTCCACAAATGCTTGAAACACCCTTGACGGCCGCCAATATCGGAAGCCCCAAAATCAAGGCAGACTGGGCAGTGCAGGTGAACGGCAGCATCGGGCACTGAGTCCCCACGCACCCACAGGCCCTCGAAAAGCCCGGCATGCGCCAGGTCGGCAGTTCGAACTTGCGCCGCATAGCTGACCTTCGGTTCGCCGACCGTTTTGGTCAAGGTCAGCTTGCTGGCGATGATGCGGCCTCTCGTTCCAGGCCTGCTAACCTTTTAATGACTTACCGCTTTGCCTAGCCTGCTGCATAACAGTTAGCGTTTATCTGCCGCGGCACGACTACGAACACCGTGCGCCGAACCCTCGCGCTGTTCCTGTGCGAGACTTGCAATTGCTCGTAGGCTCCTCAGATCCCTTCTACTCACGGGGTAATCATGAAACAGTGGCTCAAGAACAACCGCGGCTTTCTGGTCTTCCTAATCTGCTTCGGTTTCTTCCGTACGGCAATTGCCGACTGGAACCCGATCCCGTCAGGTTCCATGCGGCCAACCATACTTGAGGGCGACGTGGTATTTGTGAACCGCCTTGCCTACGATCTGAAAATCCCACTCACCGATCTCTCTGTCGCAGAGCTCGGTAACCCGCAACGCGGGGAGATCGTGACGTTCAAGTCACCGAAAGACGGTACAAGGTTGATAAAGCGGCTTGTCGCAATACCTGGCGACATCATTGAGATGCGAGATGAGATTCTCTTCATCAACGGCAGCGCCGCCGAGTACACCAACGTTACTATCGTCAGCGAGCCCGTAGGTTATGGCTTCAACCTTCAGGCCGCACGCGCTACCGAGCGCGTTGCCGGCAGCAGTCGCGCTGTGCAGTTTCTGCCTCGCGTTGGCAGCAAGAAGTCCTTCGGACCAATGACGGTTCCCATGGAACAGTACTTCATGCTCGGCGATAACCGGGACAACAGCGAAGACTCTCGCTTCATCGGATTTGTGCAGCGCGCCTCACTCATCGGCCGCGCCGAGCGCGTTTTAGTCTCTGCGGATATCAAGGGCAACTGGCTACCACGCATAGAACGCACGGTGGCGCCGCTCCAGTGAGGCCGCATCGGCGCCAGTAAGTCGCGGTTGACCAAAACGGTCGGCGAACCGAACGTCAGCTGTGCGGCGCTTGTTCGTGCCGTCGACCAAGTGCAGGCCGGCAAAATTTCAGAGGCAATGACTCCTTGGCAACTCGGTGTCCGATGTAGTCATACGGGATTGGGGCCGGCGGCGAGTTGCCAGCAGTACCGCTCTTGCCCGCCTAAAAAAACCGGCCACTTGAGCCGGTTCTTTCGAAAGGCCTAAGTCAATCGATTACTGCTACTTGCTGCTGCGGCCGCGAGCAACTAAGCCCATGAGGCCCAGACCAGCGAGGAGCATTGCATAGCTTTGTGGCTCGGGCACTGCGGCGATGCTGAATTCCCCGATTGAATAGTAGTCGAAGGGGTAGGCATGAGGGATTAATGCCACTTCACTAAAATATACAAAAGACCTATTCACCTCAGGCCCTCCCGCCCTGGACATGAAACCGAATTCTCTGTTGGGGGCATAGTAATCAGCGCTCCACCCCGTGTATCCTCGCGGCTGATGCAGGGTATTGCTCAACAGAGCAAAAGAGTCAGCCGCTGTACCGACGGAAATCACGCCTCGTTTTGAAGATAGTCGTGGATTGTTCGAACTCGCTGTCAAATCAAACGTGACCCCATCCCATACCAGAGTGAATGCACTGAAGCCGACTCCGGCGTCGTAGGTGAAGGTTCCCGCCGTTGGCGCAAGTGAACCCTCCGTGACATTGAATTTGATTGCGTAAGTCTGTGGCGCAGCCTCAGCTGCAAACGGGGCGATCAACAGCGAAGCCGTAACAGCCACTAGAGCACGAGAAAAAACGGACATGAAACTTTCCCTTTACATTCAGCACTGGAACATCTTGATTGCGTGCCCTCTCCCCGGTGCGACTTGAGCAAGCCCTTGCCTGAGGCAATTGCGAAGGTTGCCTTCAAGTGAGAACATGTCCGGAGCGCCGCTTTGCATCGCAATCCAGGGTCCCCTTAAGCCCCGTGCACAGTGTCTACGGATCTGGCTTCCGCGTTGGCGACAAAACGCGACAAATCATGACAAGGCTGTCGCATTTGCTGTGGCAATGGCAGCCTAGGCTATGCGCAATAGGCCTGACATCCGGTAGCCATTTGAAGCTCAGTTTCAGGTCGAAGCAAAGACCGCGTTTTTGCATCTGGAAGCCGTACGATGACGCTGAGATGATCCACACCGGGATCAGCCGGGCGAAGATGAACTTAGTGATCTTCGACTCTTCGGCATGTAGGCTTCGTTCGGTCTTCCGCAGGCATAGGACGGTGGTCGAGGAGTCGCACACCTACTGAGCATGCCTGTCATCGCCTCACCCTGCGGACGTCTTGCTTGAATGGCTTCAGTGGGTCAGTCAAAATGGGTCGGGCTATGTCCGGTATGGGCACCGTGCTGGCGCCACCCACTGCGCCTCCGAATGACAGCAGCCGACCTGGAGCGTGAGGCCGCAACATCGCTGCAGACCCGCCATCTGCATCCGGCCCTGCCAATGCAATGGCCTCCAGGACTTGCAGCGCAAGGGGGGCGGCGGCCCCCGTTTGCCGGTCTTTGTATTTTTTGGCCAATGCCTACTTGCTGAATCAAGGCACGTTGACACTCCTTAGAAATCACGCGCTGCCTAACGAAAATCTTGTTGTTTGCTAGATCGCGTCATGCCGACCGACTCACCAACTGCTGGTGGCAGCAGCGCTTGCGGCAGGTGCTGCGGGCGGGGCGGTTCTACTTTGCAAAGCTGGCTCTGCAGAGCTGCTGTCCGTCAATGCAGTGCTTGCAGGCCTTGGTGCATGCAGCGTGGCGCCGCTGGCTAAGTAGGTGGCTGCTGCGGCCACTGCCAAAGCCAGACTGAAGCTTGCCAGGCTCGCCAGCGCGCTGCGCGGCGCAGCGGCTTGGGCTTGCAGATTCTTGCTGCGCACCTGCTTGATGCCGCTCAGCATCGGCCCGACAAGATTGTCTTTCTTCAGCAGGCCGTGCAGCGCGATCGCGGCGATGTGCAAGCCGATCAAGACGAACAAGGCATTGGACATTTGATGGTGCAGTCCGGTCAGGCGCAGCGAGGTTTCTTCGCTGACCAAGGCGGCCAGCGGGCCGCTGAAGGCAATCTCGTCATAGCCGAGCAGACCGGTCACGGCTTGGGCCGCAAGCAAGCCCAGCAAAGCCAGCACCGACAGCGCGCCCAGCGGGTTGTGGCCCAAACCCTGCCAGCGCCCTTGCAGATAGGCCAGCAAGCGCTGCGGACTGGGCACAAAGTTGCGAAAGCGCGCGTGCCGGTTGCCGACGAAACCCCAGACCAGGCGGAAAGTCAGCAAACCGACGATGCTTAAGCCCGCTTGGCCATGCAAGTCCATCCAGTTGCCGCCGATCAGGCCGGTGGTGATCGCCACTGCTACGGCCAGCAAAAGCGACCAATGAAAGAGGCGTGTTGGCAAATCCCACAAGCGCACGGCCACTGCGGGCCTGACTTCAAGCGGCTGGGCGGCCTCTGGCTTGTGCGCAGATTGGGCCGGCTGCGCGGCCAGCACTTCAGAAAAGTAGGGAGAATCGGCGTTCATAGAGACGATAGCGTGCGGCCAGACCCGCAGGATTCTCCTGGGCCTGGGCCTGGGCCTGGGCCTGGTTTACTTGGGGCTGGCGACTGCGGCCACTGCGGCTACGGGTGCTGCAGCGGTGGCTGCTGCATTGGCAGCAACGCGCGGCGGTGGCGGTGTAATCTTCACCACGGCCTTGCCGCCTTCTTGCTCATAGTCCTCCGAGCCGGTGGCACCCACGACATTGAAGCCTTTTGAGCTCAGCAAGTCACCGGTGGCGCCGGCACGCTGCGCATGGTTGGAGACGGTGATGATGGCGCGGTCCTTGGGCAAATAAGCCAGGTGCTTTTCAACATCCTTGTTCTGGATGTTCAGGTAAACCGGGAAGCTGCCGTACTTGATCAGTTCGTCGGGGCGCCGCACATCAAGGACGACGATCTTGTCGGGCTGGCTCAAGAGCTGATCCACATCATCTTTGTTCAGATGCTTGGTCTTGTATTTCCAAACCGCCGGGGCGGCATTGGCGGCTGGAGCAGCCTGGTTCTGCGCAAAACTCAAGGTCGCGCCAAGGCTAAGCGCCAAACCGAGCGCCAAGGTGGTCAAGGAAATTGATTTCTTCATTTTCTTTTCCGTTCTAATTACGAGTTACTTGTGTTTGATCACTTGCGGAAGTTCACTGGCAGCAGCACCTGCACTTCTTCCGCGCCACTGACGTTGCAGCGCAGCCGCTTGGCGGCGTTTTGCACGTACTTGAAATACTCCGGCGGGCCGCTGACTTGCGACACGTCAACGATCTGGTTGCCGCGAATCTTCAGCAAGGTGGTGACGGTGCCGGTGATGCCGACGCGGTCAAACACATCTTCCAGGTGCTGCGCCAGCACGTTCTGATAGCCCGGGCAGGCGGCCGAAATTTCTTGTTTGATGACGGCCGGCTTGGGCGGTGGGGCAGGTGGTGCGGCGATCACCGGCGGGGCAATCTCCACCGGCGCGCGCGGTGCTTCAGACTGCACCTGGGTGATCACCGGTGCCGGCGGCGTCACCGTGGGCGTGACTTCGGCCTGCGGCACGTAGGAAGGCGGCGGCGTTTGCTGCTTGACGACTTCCTTGAGCTTGACCACCTTGGGCGGCGGAGGAGGTGGCGGCGGGGCCTCCTGAATCACCGACATCTCGATCGGCTTTTTGATGATCTCGATGGCTTTCTTGGCCAAGCCTGAGGCCAAGGCCCAGGCGAGCAGCACATGCAGGCCCAGCACGATGATCAGGCCCGGTCCCCGCTTGGTGCCCGGTGTGCGCAGCTGCGGTGTGCTGCTCTGGAACGGAAAACCGCCTTGGGGTGGAAATACTGCACTCATGATCAATAAGTCCTCAGTTGTCGATGAATTGCTCGCTGCCGATCACGCCGAGCTTTTGCAAGCCGGCTTGATTGATCGCCACCATCACCTCGGCGAAGGTGTTGTACTTGGCTTCCTTGTTGGGGCGCAGATGCACTTCCGGCTGCACCGCCTGATGCGCAGCGGCCTGCAGCTTGGCTTGCAGCACCTGGCGCCCGCCGCTGCCGCTGCCGGCCACTTCGTCGATCGCCTCACCGTTCCAGAAGACGGTGCTGCGCTCGTCGATGTCGATCTTGACCACTTCGGGCCTGACCTCCGCCGGTGGTGGCGGGCTGCCCACCGGCAGGTTCAGATTGACGGCGTGCAGCTGTATCGGGATGGTGATGATCAGCATCACCAAGAGCACCAGCATCACGTCGATCAGCGGCGTGGTGTTGATGTCGATGATGATGTCGGGGTCGCCCTTGCGGCGAGCTTGATGAATATGCATGCCCATGGCTTGTCCTCGGCGGCTTGTTTCAACCGCGCGGTGGTGGTTCGGTGATGAAGCCGACTTTGGCGATGCCGGCGCGCTGGCAGGCATAGACGATCTTGCCCACCGCGTTGTACTTGGCATCCAGGTCGGCGCGGATGTGCACCTCGGGTTGCGGGTCTTGCACCGCGACCTTCTTCAGACGCTCGACCAGCGCCTCGGTGCCGGCGACGCGCGCATCGAACCAGTACAAGCCGCCTTGCGGATCCACGCTGATGACGATGTTGTCGGGCTTGCTTTCGCGCACCTCGTTGCGTTCCTTGGGCAGCGTCACCGGCACCGAGTAATTGACTACCGGAATGGTGATCAGAAAGATGATCAAGAGCACCAACATCACGTCAACCAATGGCGTGGTGTTGATGGCCGAAACCACCTCGTCTGCGGCCGCCAGGCGGCGCGATTTCTTGGCCATGTTTTGTCTGCTCCTGAGCTGTGGGCTATGCCGGTCTTCAGTGACCGGACTGCGCCAGCAGCGCGGTGTGCAGGTCATCGCCGAAGCTCTGCACTTCGTCGATGGCGGCCTTGTTGCGCCGCGCAAGCCAGTTGTAGCCCAGCAGCGCCGGCACGGCCACGGCCAGACCGATGGCGGTCATGATCAAGGCTTCACCGACCGGGCCGGCCACCTTGTCGATCGAGGCCTGGCCGGCCACGCCGATGGCGGTCAGCGCGTGGTAAATGCCCCAGACCGTGCCGAACAAGCCGACGAAAGGTGCAGTCGAGCTGACCGCAGCCAGGAAGGCCAGGCCTTGCTGCTGAGCGCCTTGCACCTTTTCGACGGCGCGCTCGATCGACAGCGTCACCCAGTCATGCAGGCCGATATGCTTTTGCAGCTTGGTGTGCTTGCCGCTGGCGTCCAGGCCGGCCTCGGCCAGATAGCGGAAGGGGCTGTCCTTGCCCAGACCCTCGGCGCCTTCGCGCACCGTCGGCGCGGCCCAGAATTTGTCCTTTGCGTCGCGGCTTTGGCGCACGATCTTGGCTTGCTGCAGCAGCTTGGTGATCAGGATGTACCAGCTGCCAATGCTCATGACAGCCAGGATCAGCAGCACGGTCTTGGTGACCAGGTCGCTCTGGGCCCACAGTGCGCCAACGCCGTAGGGGTTGTCGACACTGACCGTTTCCGGCTGCGCAAACGCCATACCAAGGCCGCACAGCAGCATCAGTCCGGCGCTCAGATTGCGCGCGATATGAGAGTTATCTTTTTTCGTGTTCATAGCTTTGATGATTTGTTGTGCGCCTAGGTGTTGGTGCTGTTGGCGGTGGCTTGCTGGCCTGTTCTCTTATTTCTTGGTGTAGATCTTGTCGAACACGCCGCCGTCTGCAAAGTGGGTTTGCTGCGCCTTGGTCCAGCCGCCGAAGACATCGTTGATGGTGAACAGATTGATCTTGGGGAATTGCTTGGCATACTTGGCGGCGGCCTTGGCGTCGGTAGGGCGGTAGAAGTTCTTGCCGGCGATGTCTTGGCCTTCATCCGAGTACAGATACTCCAGATAGGCCTGCGCCACTTCACGCGCGCCACGCTTGTCGACGTTTTTGTCGACCACCGCCACCGGAGGCTCGGCCAAGATGCTGATAGGCGGATAAACGATGTCGAACTTCTCGGCGCCAAATTCCTTCAGGGCCAGATGGGCTTCGTTTTCCCAGGCCAGCAGCACGTCACCGATGCCGCGCTCGGCAAAGGTGACGGTGGAGCCGCGCGCACCGGAGTCCAGCACCGGTACGTTCTCGAACAACTTCTTGACGAAGTCTTGCGCCTTGGCATCGGTGCCGCCGGGCTGTTTGAGCGCGAAACCATAGGCGGCCAGATAGCCCCAGCGTGCGCCACCCGAGGTCTTGGGGTTGGCTGTGATGACACCCACGCCCGGCTTGACCAGATCGTCCCAGTTCTTGATGCCCTTGGGGTTGCCCTTGCGGACCAGGAAGATATAGGTCGAGGTGTAGGGCGAGGCATTCAGCTTCAAACGCTTTTGCCAGTCGGCATTGATCAGCTTGCCGCCTTGCTCAGCGATGGCGTCGATGTCATAGGCCAAGGCCAGCGTGACCACATCGGCCTCCAGGCCGTCGATGACCGAGCGGGCTTGCTTGCCCGAACCGCCGTGCGAGACCTTGACGCTCAGGTTGTCGCCGGTCTTGGCTTTCCAGTATTTGGAGAAGGCGGCGTTGTATTCCTGGTAGAGCTCACGGGTCGGGTCATAAGAGACATTGAGCAGGGAAATGTCCTTGGCAAGAGCCAGGGCCGAGCTGGCGCTCAAGGCAGCGACGAGAAGGGTATTGCGCAGGAAGTTCTTGGCAGACATGGAGGTAATCAATCCGTGGTTAAAGTGGAGGCACCGCTCTTTGGAAGGAGTGGCTGCTTGGGGCTCAGTTTGCTGCGCCGCAGTCAAATCGTGAAGAACGAAGTTCGCAGATGCTTATGCGTTGAGTGGCGCTATAGAGCCTGGACCTAATAGCAATGTTCATCGGTACAAATTGACGCGCGAACGATCGCCTGAAGGTCTTGTTTGACCGTCATCGATGACGCAGCGATCGTCCGCGTTCTGGACTTGAAGTCAGCAAGTTCAGTGCCAGCTTCAAAACAAGGCTGAGCAGTGTGGAGAAGTGCTTGCTCAAGCACTTTTGGGGCTCTGTGCTGGCGAATCTCTGCTCTGATGCAGGCAGCGCTGCTGCGAATTCATCAAGCCATGCCGGCCCACTGTTGCTGGCGCAACAGTGGGCCGGCTGACTCAAGCCGCTTGGCAGTCGTCGTCGGTCAAGGCTTCGAAGGCCGGGGCTGCGTGGTTGGCGCTGCGGCCACTGTCTGCGAGCAAGCCGGCCCGTTTGAGCTGGGCGCGCAAGATATTGCGACTGACGCCCAGCAACTCGGCCGCATGTACTTGGTTGCGGCCCACATGGGTGAAGGCGGCTTGTACGATTTCGCGTTCAAGCAGGGCAAACAGGTCGTTCGGCGGCGACAGGTAGATCGCCTCCAGCGCAGCGCGCAGCAGGTCGAGGGGAGCCTTGTCGGAAGAATCCGCAGCGGCGGGAAGCTGCTGGGTCAGTGTTTCGGTCGCACTGGATGCTTGGGCGCTTGGGCTCGGTGCCGAACGACCCAACCGGCTGTGCAGGTTCAAAGCCTCGGGTCGCAATTCATCGCCGCGTCCGGTGATCAAGGCGCTGTGGATGACGTTCTCTAGCTCCCGGATATTGCCGGGCCAGTCATGCCCCAAGAGCTTCAGATAAGCCGCATCGCTCAGCCTGACCGGCCCGCGCCCGAGCCGTTTGCTATAGAGCGCAATGAAGTGCTCGGCCAGCGCCCGGATGTCGGCCGGGCGTTGGGCCAGCGGTGGCAGATGCAAAGTAGCGATGTTGAGGCGGTAAAACAGATCGCGTCTGAAGTGGCCGGCTTCCACCGCCTGAGCCAGGTCCACATTGGTTGCGGCGACCAGACGCACATCGACATCGATCGCTTTGCGCGAGCCCAGCCGCACGACTTGGCGCTCTTGCAACACGCGCAGCAGCTTGACCTGCATCTGCAGCGGGAGATCACCGATTTCATCGAGGAAGAGCGTGCCGCCGCGGGCGGTCTCGAACCAGCCGGCGCGCGCTTGCAAGGCGCCGGTATAGGCACCGCTCTCATGGCCGAACAGCTCGGCTTCGACCATGTTGTCGCTGAAGGCGCCGCAGTTGACGGCCACAAAGGGCCCCACACGCCCGCTGCAGGCGTGCACATGGCGAGCGATCAATTCTTTGCCGGTGCCGGTTTCGCCGGTGATCAATACAGTGGCTTCGCTGGCCGCGACCAACTCGGCCTCGGCCAACAAGGCCTTGGAAATCGGATCTTCAAACACCAGAGCCTTGGCGCGAATCGACAGCGCTTGCGGGTCCGGCAGGGTCAAGAGGGTGCTGGGCATGATGGTGTTGGGGCAGGGTTCGCTGCAAGCGAGCGGAGCTCTGCTTGCCAGGAAAGTGTCGGAACTTGCTGCCTGGACAGCAGCTCCGCGCTGGATCTGAAACAGCTCTGCACTCTAGCCAGCAGTCAGCGTGACTCGAAGTTAGAAATTCGAGCTTGCTTATGCGTTGTTGGCTGCTTACCGCACCAGCCTACACACACCCATGCCCACAGAGTCGCTTCAGCGCAGCTCGATCTGCACGCGCTCGATCTGGCCGCCAAAGCGGAAGGGCGTGGCGTAGTCACTCGTGACCGGTGAGCCCAGGTCGGCGCCGATGTCTTGCGACTCATAGGTTTGCACAGCAATCTTGCTGATCGCGCCTGCGCCGGCGAGCTGGCCATTGACGAACAGCCGCCCTTGGCCGGCCACCGCATTCGCGACCGGCTGGGCCACGTCGGGCGTGAACTCAAAGGCCACGCTCACCTTGCCGGCCGGCAAGGCGGCGGCGCTGACGAGATGGCCACTCGCATGCCCATGGGCATTGGCGGCATAGTGCAGGCGGCCGTCCTGCACATAGAGGCTGTAGCCGCCCCAGCGGCCGCCATTGGCGATGATCACGCCGTCGTTGCTGCGTTTGCCGTCGAGCTGCAGCTCGGCGCTGATGCGGTGCGCGCGCTGCGCCACTTGCGGGGCGTTGCCCGAGGGGATGCGTTGCACGCCCGCGCGGTAGCTGAAGCTCTGGCGTCCGGCGCTCGGATTGGGGCGCCCCTCGCCGCCGGGCTGCAGCGGGTAGACCTCATTGCGCTGCGCCTCCTGGTCGAACAAAGCCTCCAAGGCCTTCACGAGGGCCGGCTGCTCGGCCGCCAGATTGCGCGCTTGGCTGTAGTCGGTATTGAGGTTGTAGAGCTCCCAGGCGCGGTCACCGAAGGGCTCTTGGCTCCACAGCGCGCCGGGCTGCTTGCGCACATGACGTACCCCGGCAAACCAGCCGTCTTGGTAAATGCCGCGCGTGCCATTGATCTCGAAATACTGCACGCGTTGCGGCGCCGCTGCATCGGCGCGGGCAAAGCTATAGGCCAGGCTCTGGCCGGCCAGCGGCACTTGTGCAATCCCTTCGACCACATCTGGGAACTTGATGCCGGTGACTTCATAAATGGTCGGCGCGATGTCGATGGCATGGCCGAACTGGCGGCGGATTTCGCCCTTGGCCTGGATGCGAGCCGGCCAGGACACCACCATCGGATTGCGGATGCCGCCCAGATAAGCGGGCTGGCCCTTGCCGTACTGGAAGGGCGTGTTGTCGGCCCAGCCCCAGCCTGCACCGTAGTTGTTGTCGAAGGCATTGCTGCCCAGCTGATCGATCAGCTTGAGGCGCTCCTCCAGCGTGCGCGGCCGGCCCTGCGCGTCCTGCGCATCGCGGCCGGTCAGCGGGTTGTCGATGGCGGCGCCGTTGTCGCCGGCAATGAAGAACACCAGGGTGTTGTCCGCGCGGCCCAGCGCCTTGATCTCGTCCAGCACGCGGCCCACTTGGTGGTCGGTGAAGGCGAGAAAAGCGGCCGCCACCTCGGCTTCGCGCGCCAGCAAGCGCTGCTGATCGGCCGAGAGGCTGTCCCAGGCCGGCAGCTCGGGCGGGCGCGCGGTCAGCACCGCGTCCTTGGGAATCACGCCGAGTTTTTGCTGGCGCGCGAAGTTCTGTTCGCGCAATTTGTCCCAGCCGACATCGAACTGGCCCTTGCACTTGGCGATCCAATCGCTGGGCGCATGCTGCGGCCAATGCGTGCCGCCGGGCGCAAACCAGAGGAAGAAGGGCTTGTCCGGGTAGACGGCGTCTTGCGTGCGCAGCCAGCCCTGGGCCTGCTCGGCCATATCGGCAATCAGGTGGTAGCCCTGGGCGGCCGTGCGATCCGGCTCAACAGCCAGCGTGTTGCGCCAGATGCGCGGCTCATACTGGTTCTCCGCGCCGCCGTGGAAGCCGTAGAAAAACTCGAAGCCCAGGCTGGTCGGCCAACGCTCGAACGGCCCGGCCGGTGTCACTTCCCAAGCGGGGGTGTTGTGCCATTTGCCGAAGGCCGCCGTGCCGTAACCGTTCTGGCGCAGCACCTCGGCCACGCCGACCGTGTCTTTTTGCCAGACCGAGTTGTAGCCGGGGTAGCCGGCCGTGGCCACCTGGCCAAAGCCGGCTTGATGCGCATTGCGGCCCGTGAGTAGCGCGGCGCGAGTCGGCGCGCAAAGCGCGGTGACGTGGAACTGGTTGTAGCTGATACCTTGATCGGCCAGGCGCTGCAGCGTTGGCGTCTTGGCCAGGCCGCCAAAGGTGGAACTGGCGCTGAAGCCCACATCGTCAAGCAGCACCACGACGATATTTGGCGCACCGGCCGGCGCCTTGGCGGCCTGCGGAAAGGCGGGCGTGGCGGCGTCACCGCGCGGTGCGATCTTGCCGGCGAAGGGGGCCGCGGGGCGCGGCAGCACTTCCAGCGCTTGAGCGTCCGCTGGCGAGGCAAAAGACAGGGCCAGCGTCAGCGCCAGGCCGAGCACGGAGGAAGCGAAGGATTGGGCGCGGGCAATGGGCCCGCTAGGCGGCAATGCGGATCTGTACATGGGTTTCATAGTTGTCAGGTTTGGCTTTGCTTAAGCAACTACCGGGCCAAAGCATCCGCAGCGCTGGACGCAGGCCTGCGCCCAGCAAGACTGCTGCACGAGCAGCAGCGCGTGGCCGCAACTGTTGCTGCTGATGCACTTGGGCACGCTGGCTCCAGGCGAAGACGCCGATCCTGCGTGGTACGTAACTTGCGGACTACACAGTTATTCGAATCAGACCTGGAAAGAACGCATGTGCCGCTATCACTATCGCAACACGCTGGCTTTGACAGCAATCGCTCTTGCTCTGCATACGAGCACGGCCGTGGCTCAGCCCGTCTCCAAGGAGGCCGCAACGGTCACGCCAAGTTTGTCGACCTCCACGGTCGCGCCAAGCCTGGCACCCTCCGCAGTCGCGCCAAGTCTGGCACCCTCCGCAGTCGCGCCAAGTCTGGCGCGAGGCCTGCCCGACTTCACCGAACTGGTGGAGCGCGTGGGGCCGGCGGTGGTCAATATCCGCACCACCGCCAAAGCCAAGCCCAGCGAGGCGCGGGCCGAGGAAGAAGAGGCGCGCGAATTGCTGCGCCGCTACGGCCTGCCGGTGCCGCGCGGGCGCTCGCCTCGCGGTGCTTTGCCGGGTGGTCCGGCCGATGACGAGCCGCAAGAGCGCGGCGTCGGCTCCGGCTTCATCATCAGCGCCGACGGCATTTTGTTGACCAATGCCCATGTGGTGGACGGCGCGGCCGAGATCTTTGTGCGCCTGAGCGATAAGCGCGAGTTCAAGGCCAAGCTGATCGGCGCCGACAAGCGCAGCGATGTGGCGGTGCTGAGCATCGAGGCCAGCGGTCTGCCCACCGTCAAGCTGGGCGATGTGAGCCGACTCAAGGTCGGTGAATGGGTCATCGCGATTGGCTCGCCCTTCAACTTCGACAACTCGGTGTCGGCCGGCATCATCAGCGCCAAGGCGCGCGACACCGGCGAGCTGCTGCCCTTGATACAGACCGATGTGGCGATCAACCCCGGCAACTCCGGCGGCCCGCTGATCAATCTGCGCGGCGAGGTGGTGGGCATCAACTCGCAGATCTACAGCCGCTCGGGCGGCTATATGGGCATCTCGTTTGCGATCCCGGTCGACGAGGTGGAGCGCGTGGCCACGCAACTGCGCGCCAAGGGTCGGGTGGTGCGCGGGCGCATCGGCCTGCGCATCGGCGAGCTGAGCAAGGAGGTGGCCGAGTCACTGGGTCTGCCGAATGCGCAGGGAGCCTTGGTGCGTGGCCTGGAGCCGGGTGGGCCGGCTGAGACTGCCGGCGTGGAGCCCGGCGATATCGTCATCCAGTTCAATGGCCAGCCTATCGAGAAGCCCAGCGATCTGCCGCGCATCGTCAGCAATAGCGCGCCGGGCAGCGAGCAATCTTTGCAGGTTTGGCGGCGTGGCAAGCCGCTCTCGCTGCGGGTGAAGGTGGCCGAGCAGGAACCTGAGGTGCCGGTATTGGCGAAGGCCGAAGCCGCGCCCAAGACGGCAGTCGGGCCTATCGCGGCGCTGGGCTTGCAACTGGCCGAGCTGAGTGCGGCCGAGCGCAAGGAACTCAAGCTGGCTCATGGCCTGCGGGTAGCGGCTGCTGCAGGCCCGGCGGCGCGTGCCGGCCTGCGTGAGGGCGATGTCTTGCTGGCCTTGGGCGCCAGCGATATCGCCAGCGCCAAGCAGTTGGAGCTGCTGCTGGCCCACAGCGACAAGCGCAAGCCGCTGAGCCTGCTCTATCTGCGCGAAGGTGCGGCGCAATATGCGCTGATCAAACCCGCCGCCTGAGTTCGAAGTTAGAACTTATTCGAATTTGCAAGCTCGATTTACGTCCTTCCACGGCGAGCGCTGAGACTCTATGCTTGAGCCCAAGCGCAAAGTAGTTCAGGGCGAGGGCGGGAGAGTTGAACTGCGCTGCGCTGAAGAACATGCTTGCCAGCGCATGGCTGGCAAGCGAAGCTTGTCTCCTCAAGCCCGTCATGGGTTTGATTCGACCCCATAGCGTCTTGGCGCTATGGGGTCTTTTTTTGCCATACGGCTTGCAGGCTGCAGCTTCACTCGGCGCATGAGCAAATGCGGAATCAGTCCTTCTGCGCAGCAGTGCCAAGACTTATGGTGGCGGCTTGTATCAAAAGAAATGGACTTGCCATGGGCAGCCAAGCTAACCATATATTCACAGTGACCCGAGTGCCCGTGGCAGCCGATGCTCAGGCCGAGCCGGCCGCTGTGCATGAGTTGGACGTGTTGGTGATCGGGGCCAGCCGCCTTGGCGCCCTGGCCGCTTGCGTAGCGGCCGCGCAGGGAGCGCAAGTGGCCGTGCTTGATAGACGCGCCTGCTGCACGTCCGTCGCGTCGCTGCCGGGCGCGCGCTCGGTGCATTGGCTGAGCCAGCATCATGCGTTGGAGCTGCTGGTCGATGAGCAGGGTCGGGTGCGCGGCGCCAGTGGCGTCAGTGGCGAAGCCGAGAAACCCTGGCGCGTGTTGGCCGGCGCCATCGTGCTGGCGGCCCCGGGCACCCGTTTGATGGCGGTGGAAGCGGGCGTGGCCGGCATCTGGCCGGACCTGGCGACGGCGCCTGGCTTGCTGCATGTTTTGGGCTCGTCCGACCCGGCCCAGGTGGGCCGCGCCGCCGCTGAGTTGGCCCTGCAAGAAGAGTTAACGCCGAGCGTGCGCGCAGCGTCGTCTACACCCGATGATTTGTACGGCCCGGCCGGCTTGCGCCCCACCGGCTGGGCTGGACTGCGCGGTTTTGGCCGACAGCCGATCAACCCTTTTGCGCTGCAGGCGGCCTTGCAGATGGTGGCTCAAAGCCAGGCGCGGCGGCAGCTTGAGGCAGGGTCTGCTGCGCCGGATGGTGCGGCAGCCGCTGCAGCTGATCTGGCCCGGCTGGACGCTCTTTGGCAGTTGCTCAGCACGGCCGCACCGGCTCCCTTGGGCGCGCTGAGCGCGTGCCGGGCCGTCGCCGAACGCCTGGCTTTGGCGCGTTGGCAAGCCCGGCGCGAGGTGCAGGACGCGCAGGCGCTGCGAAACGCGGCACCGCTGCGACTGCGGGCATTTGCTTGCTGAGAGTGCCGCCCAGACTTGTCGCTTTGCGCCAGGTAGCCCGAGGGGAGGAGAAGCAACTTGGAAGCGGCCCACCGTCTTGTTTCATGTGAGCCCTGTCATCTCCATGTTGTTCGCTGCAATCTGTCAGAACAGACGTCATTCACCCCGCAAGATGCAGAGGGTCAGGTCTTGATTTGACTTGAAATTTGAGACCTGCTCGCGAACTTGTATCCCCGAACTTTCACAAGTGGCGCAGGATCAACAGAGCGACCCCCTTTGATTTGCTGGGCGCCCGAGGTGCGCAGGCGTGGCTTTCGCATGCGCTAAGGGAGCCAATCCCTTCATTGCTTCCAGTCCCTCATGCCGTAGCGAGCCAGCGTCTTTGCCAGCTGCCCACTCTTTCGCAGTTGAATGATGCCCTGATCTAGCGCTTCGCCGATCATTTGAGACCGCCGTTCGTCTTTCTTGGATAGACCAACCACCATCTTTTCCTTTTCCAGGCAGCCCACCGCCTGGAAGTTCCTGCCGATGTCCCCTTTGCTCTGCCCATACTCAAATACATCTGTGCTCAAGACGACCGTGTCGGCACGCTTTAGCCCCAAGAAGATGAAGAGACGTTTGGCAAAATGTTGCTCACCCTTGAATCGTGTGACCGTGATCGTCGAGTGGTGAGCCTTGAGGTAGTCATCAACTTCACCGAGGCCAGAGTCGGCCAACATCGCAATGTGCTGATTTTGCAGGTCAGCAGGTTGGCGATAGCGCCATTGGCTGGATTTGTCGGCATAGAAACAGTACTGCTGGTAGCCCACTGCCTGTGCGTGGAATATGTACTTTGGAAATCCGGGGACCGTAGGCGTGAGCAGGCCATCAACCTCGCCGCGATCCACCATCCGCATGGCGCGAGACCATGGGAAGTAGTGCAATGTATAAGGTACCCCCTGCGATTGCAGAGCCTGCGTCACGATATCAACCACGTAGCCTTTGTCTGGCGCCCCTGATTCGCAGTGCTGCGGACACCAATCGTTGGCAACCAAGGCAACGGGCTTCCTCTGTAACTCGGGCCAACTAGGCTGGGCGCCGACTTCCTGAAGAACCATAAGGCTCACGACGCCGAATAGCCACCGGCCCGTTCCTAGTCGATTCAGGACAGTCTTTTCCATGGGCCTTGGCATGATATTCAATACAGATATGCAGCGCTGTGCCGCCGGCACGGTGAATCCTAATATGCCACAGACCTGTTTCTACGGCTTGCCTTTGCACGCCGGGGTCAGATGCCGTCTTGAACCTGAAGGGCTCCTCCAAGCTTGCCCGGTAGCGTCAGTTCCGCCACATTCCGGGCGTTCGAATTGGGTAGCTTGCTACGTATAGAAAGCTTTGAACTGAAGGCCGCATCGAGCCAGAAGTGGCGAAGTGGTGCCTTAGTTCTTTGCAAGCTTGGTGCTCAGAAAGCAGCCGCTGCTTCGCTCAGCGCATGAGCAAATGCGCAATCCGTCCTTCTGCGCGGCGAGCACAAGCCCTAAGGTAGCGGCCTAGACCAACCGAGTTCCCATGTGCCAATTGTTCGCGCTCAATAGCAACACGCCCAGCGACGTGACTTTTTCTTTCACCGGCTTCTCGGCCCGCGGCGGCGCGACCGGCGAGCATGTCGACGGCTGGGGCATGGCCTTTCATGATGAGCGCGGCTGCCAGGTCTTTATCGATGAGAAGCCGGCCAGTCAATCGCCGCTGGCGGAGTTTCTGCGCCGCCATCCGATCAAGGCCAACTCGGTGTTGGCCCATATCCGCAAGGCCACACGCGGTGCGGTGCAGTTGTCCAACTGCCACCCGTTTCAGCGCCAATGGCGCGGCCGGCATTGGGCGTTTTGCCACAACGGCACGCTGGAGAACTTTGCGCCGGCGCTTGAATCGGGTTTTCAGCCGGTCGGCAGCACCGACAGCGAGGCCGCTTTTTGCTGGCTCTTGCAGCAGTTGGAGCAGCGGTTTGTGGACGTAGATGCGGCGCCGAGCTGGGCCGAGTTGGCGCCGGTGCTGGCCGAGCTGAGCGCCGAGTTGGCCAGTTATGGCAGCTTTAATATCGTGCTCAGCGACGGCGAGGCCGTCTACACCCATTGCAGCACGCGCCTGCACTGGCTCAGCCGCAGCCACCCCTTCGCCCAAGCCCGCTTGATCGATACGGAGCTGAGCCTGGATCTGAGCCGGGCTAACGGCCCGAATGACCGCATGGTGCTGGTGGCGACCGAGCCGCTGACCCATGATGAGCCCTGGCAAGCGATGGCGGCGGGCGAGTTTTTTGTCTTCGTGCAGGGCCAGCCGGTCTGGCGAGCTCAGACACAAGTACAGGCGCCGCTGCTCGCGGCGGCCTGAACCTCAAACCATCAGATCCAACTCAGATCTACCCTTGCCAGCGGCCATTGCCGCACTCGTTTGCCGGTGGCGGCAAAGATGGCGTTGCAGACGGCCGGCGCCAGCGGCGGCAGCGCCGGCTCGCCCAGGCCGGTGACCGGCTGCTGGCTGCGCAGGAAGTGCACCTCGATCTTGGGCGGTGCATCGCCTATGCGTATCAGCGGATAGTCGCCGAAATTGCTCTGCACAATGCGGCCGCGCTGGATGTCCAGTTCGGCATGCATCAAGGTGCCCAGACCGTCGATCACCGAGCCTTCGACCTGGTTCTCGGCACCGCTCAAATTGACGATTTGGCTGCCGATGTCGGAAACCACCACCACCCGGTCGACCTTGAGCGCGCCAGCCTTGGAGACCGTCACTTCGGCCACCTCGGCGATATAGCCCCGGTGGCTGAAGTGAAAGGCGATGCCGGCGCCCTGGCCGCGTAGGAACTTCTTCTGCCCCCATTGCGCCTTGGCCGCGACTTCCTTGAGCACCGCGCGCATGCGGCCCACGTCATAGGGCGCGGCGCGCTCACCGCTGCCGGGTACCAGATCGCGCTGACCCAGCAACTCCAAGCGGAAATCCAGCGGGTCGCGCCCGGCCGCATGGGCCAGCTCGTCGATGAAGCTGTGGAAGACCCAGGCAAACACATTGCTGCCGGGCGCGCGCCAAGGCCCCATAGGCACGCCGCATTCGATCGGCGTCTGCTCCAGCAGATAGTTAGGCGCCCACCGGCCGGGGAACTCATCGCCCGAGAGGCTGGCGCCGCTGCCGGGCTGCAAGACCGATTTGCCGTCGCGCTCGACCCGGTTCGCAAAGGTGACGAAATGGTTGTGCCAGGCGGTGAGCTTGCCGGCCGCATCGACGCCGCCCCGCAGAAAGTGAAAGCCACCGGCGCGGAAATGATCGTGCTGCAAATCATCCTCGCGCGACCAGGTCAGCTTGACCGGCGCCTTGACACGCTGTGCGATCGCCGCCGCCTCGACCACGTAATCGGCACTCAGGCGCCGCCCGAAGCCGCCGCCGCTGCGGGTGATGTGCAGGCTGATTTTCTCCTTGGGCAGGCCCAGGGTGCTGGCGACCAGGTTCTGGCCGGCGGCCGGGTTCTGCGTCGGCGCCCAAAGCTCCAGGCTGCCGTCGGGCTTGAACCAGGCCGTGCAGTTTTGCGGCTCAATGCTGGCGTGCGAGACAAAGGGGTAGCTGTAGGCTGCCTCCACCACCTTGGCCGAACTAGCCAAGGCGGCATTCACGTCGCCGTCCTTGCGCTGTACTTGCGCGCCAGGCTGCTTGGACAGCGCCTGCGCCTGCTGCACAAAGCCGTCCCAGCTTTCATTGGCAACCTTGCCTTCGTCCCATTGGACCTTCAGCTGCTTGCGCGCGCTGAAGGCCGCCCAGGTGGAATCGGCGACGATGGCAACACCCGGCAACAGGCCGCGCAGGTCAGCGGTGCCGGCGATCACGAACGCATCGCGCACGCCAGGCAAGGCCTTGATCGCGTCCAGATTGGCGCTGACGACCTTGCCACCGAAGGCCGGCGACTTGGCATAGACGGCATAGAGCATGCCGGGCAGTTTGATGTCGATGCCAAACAGCGGCTTGCCGGTGACGACGGCCAGGTTGTCCACGCCGCCGATGCGCCGGCCGAGCAATTGGTAGTCCTTGGGGTCTTTGAGTTTGACGGTGGTCGGGTCCGGCAGCGGCAGCGTGGCCGCTTTGGCGACCAGCTGTGCGTAGCTGAGGCGGCGTTTGCTGGGGCTGTGCAGCACGGCCGAGTTCTCGGCCCTGCATTCCGAGGCCGGCACGCCCCAGGTCTGCGCAGCAGCCTCGATCAGCAGCATGCGCGCGGTGGCACCCAGCAGCAGGAAGTTGTTGTAATTGTTCGGCGTCGAGGTCGAGCCCCCCGCGCTCTGGTTGCCGAAGATGGGATCGAGGTCGCCCTGAATGACCCGCACATCCTGCCAATTGACCGACAACTCCTCGGCCAGCACCATGGGCAGCGAGGTCTTGATGCCTTGGCCGATCTCCGGCTGCTTGGAGATCAGCGTCACCACGCCTTGTAGCGAGATGCTGATGAAGGCATTGGGCTGGAAGTTCACTGCCGTGCCGGCTGCGTCCAGCGCAGCGGGCTTGCCGACCTGATCGGCCGCGCCGCTGGGGACGATGTGCAGGCCTAAGAGCAGGCCACCGCCGCCGACTGCGCTGCGACGCAGGAAGTTTCTGCGATCCGCTTGGCGTGGAGTCAGGTTTTGGCGATTCATCATGCTTTCACCTTCTTGGCAGTGGCTGGCTTGGCCTTGATTTCGGCCGCGCGGTGGATGCCGGCGCGTATGCGCAGATAGGTGGCGCAGCGGCACAGATTGCCCGACATCGCGCCGTCGATATCGGCATCCGTGGGCTTGGGGTTTTCTTTCAGCAGCGCCACCGCCGTCATGATCTGACCGGCCTGGCAATAACCGCATTGCGGCACATCCAGCTCTTGCCAGGCTTGTTGCAGCGGGTGAGCGCCCTTGGGGTCCAAACCCTCAATCGTGGTGACCTGCTTGCGCCCGACGGTGGACACCGGCGTCATGCATGAGCGCGTCGGCACGCCATTGATGTGCACGGTGCAAGCGCCGCAGGCCCCGATGCCGCAGCCGTACTTTGAGCCGGTCAAGTCCAAGTTGTCACGCAGCACCCAGAGCAAGGGCGTGTCGGCGGCGACGTCCACTTTGCTGGGCTGGCCGTTGATCTGGAGGGTGTATTGAGGCATTGTGGAGGTCTCCGGGCTAAGGGTGTGGTTTTACCAGCTTCCAGCAATATTCTTCAGCAACTGGTTGCTGGCCGTCAGTTGCCGGCTTTGCAGGTCGAGCAGATTGCGCTCGCTATTGAGCGCGGCGGTTTGCGCCACGACGACATTGAGGAAGCTGACCGTGCCGACGCGGTATTGCTCTTGCGTAATGTCCAAATTGCGCAGCGCCGCGCTGAGCGCCTCGGCCTGCAGCCCCGCCTGGGCCTGTAGCTGGCGGCTCAGGAACAGGTTGTCTTCGACTTCCTGAAAAGCCTGCAACACCAGTTGGCGGTAGACGGCGCCGGCCTGTTCGGCCTGCGCTATCGCCTGTGCATGGACGGCGTCGCGGGCGCCGCCGTCCAAGATCTTTTGTGCCAAGGCCGGGCCCAGCGACCACAGCAGCGTCGGCGCATTGAACAGGTCGTGCAAACCAGGGCCACGCAAGCCCGCGCCGGCCGTGATGCTGACGCTGGGGAAGAAGGCCAGCGCGGCCTCGCCGACCTGGGCTTGCGCGGCGGCGACGCGGCGTTCGGCGGCGTTGATATCGGGGCGGCGCTGCAGGAGCGTCGAGGGCAAGAGCTCGGGCGTGCTGGGCGGCAGCGGCAGCTTGGCGGTTTGCTTGAGGCTCAGCTGCGCCGGCGCTTGGCCCAAGAGCACGGCGATGGCATGTTCGGCCAGCGCGCGCTGGTTGTTGGTGTCCAGGCTTTGCACCTGGGCGTTCTTCAGCTGGGTTTCGGCCTGCAAGACATCGGTGGCCGCTACGACGCCGGCCTGGTAGCGCGCCACCGTCATGTCCAGCGAGCGCTGAAAAGCGCTGATATTGCGTGCGATCAGTGCTTGTTGGGCCTCGGCCACGCGCAGGCTGAAATAGCTTTGCGTCAAGGTTGCCTGGGCCGACAGTCGCAGCGCCGCCAGGTCATTCTGGCTGGCCTGCAAGCGCGCCTCGCTGGCCAGGCTGGCTTGTTTGAGGCGGCCCCAGAGATCAAGCTCCCAGCTGGCGGCCAGATCGGCGCGGGCATTGGTTTGCGCGCCGTTGCCGGTGTCGGCACGGTTGACGTTGAAGCTGCCGCCCAGCTGCGGCTGCTGCGCCGCGCGCACCTGGCCCAAAACGGCGCGGGCCGCGTCGACTTGGGCCAGCGCGGCTTTGAGGTTTTCGTTGCCGATCACCAATTGGGCTTGCAGCGCGTCCAGGGTCGGGTCTTGGTACAAGCTCCACCAGGCGGCGGGGATGGCTTCGGTGTCGCTTGCGCCGCTAACTGCACCAACTGCCGGGGCACTTTGCTTGAACTGTGCTGGCTGTTGCGGTGCGGCCAGCTGGGCGCTGCGTGGCAAGCTGCAAGCACTCAGCAGCAGGCCGAGGGCGCCATACAGCGCCAGACGAGCTTGGGGAGAATTCAATAGAGAGGACATGGTTCAGATCGAGACAGGTAAGGCCCTTGGGTGGCCGGGTGCGCGGCGCAGCAGCCGCGCCAGCCGCAAGCGCAAGCGGTCCATGCAGAGAAAGACCACCGGCGTGGTGTAGAGCGTCAATAACTGGCTCAGTAAGAGCCCGCCCACCACCGCAATGCCCAGCGGTTGGCGCAGCTCCGAGCCCACGCCCATGCCTATGGCCAGCGGCAAGGCGCCGAACAGCGCGGCAAACGTGGTCATCAGAATCGGGCGCAAGCGCATATGCGCGGCGCGATAAATCGCCGCCGAGGCCGGCAGTTCACGCCCCTGCTGCGCCGCAAGCTTTTGCCGCGCAATCGCGAAGTCGATCATCATGATGGCGTTCTTTTTCACGATGCCGATCAAGAGCACCACACCAATCATCGCAATGATGGAGAACTCAAAGCCCAAGCCCATCAGCGCCAACAGTGCGCCCACGCCGGCCGAGGGCAGGGTGGACAAAATCGTGATCGGGTGCAGCAGGCTTTCGTACAACACACCGAGCAAGATGTAGATGGTGATCATCGCGGCCAAGACCAGCCAGGGCTGATTCGCCAGCGTGGCTTGAAACGCGTTGACCGTGCCGCTGTAAACGCCGCGCACCGCCACCGGCACGCCCAGCTCGGCCACCAAGTTGTCGATCGCGGCGGTGGCCTGCGACAGCGACACGCCGGTGGCGAGATTGAAGCTCAAGGTGGTGGCCGGCGTGCCCTTGTCATGCGCGACCGACAGCGGCGCCAACGTCGGCTCTATGCGCGCCAGCGCGGCCAGCGGCACTTGCGCGCCGCCGCGCGCGGTCAGGAACAGGTTTTGCAGCGCCTCCGCACTTTGCAGATACTCGGGCGCTAACTCCATCACCACGCGGTACTGGTTTTGCGGGTTGTAGATCACGCTGACCTGGCGCTGGCCAAAGGCATTGTTCAGCGCCGTGCTGAGATCGCGCATGCTGATGCCGTGCAGGGCCAGGGCGTCGCGGTCTATCACCAGGCTGGTTTGCAGGCCACGGTCCTGGCGGTCGCCGCTGACGTCGGTGAGCTCTTTCAACTCGCTCATGCCGCGCCGGATGCGTGGCTCCCAGGTGGCCAACTCCTTCAGCTCATCGGCTTGCAAGGTGAACTGGTATTCGGAATCGGACTGCCGCCCGCCGATGCGGATCTCGGCACCGGCGCGCAAGAAGAGCGCCGCACCGGGCACCTTCGCCAGCTTGGGGCGCAGCCGGTCCAGCACTTCATCCACCGAGGCCTTGCGTTCCGCCAAGGGCTTGAGCGCCACAAAAACCTGCGCGCCATTGCTCTGGCCGCCGCCGGTGCTGATGGTGACATGGGCGATCGCCGGGTCGGCGCGCAAGATCTCCATGAAGGCGTCCATCTTGCCCTGCATGGCCTGGAAGGAGCTGCCCTGGTCGGCATTGATGCCGCCAATCATCCGGCCCACATCCTGCTGCGGGAAGAAGCCTTTGGGGATGATTTGGTAGAGGTAGACATTCAAGCCAATCACACCCGCCAGGGCCAGCAGCGCCACCGGCTGATGGCGCAGCGTCCAGCGCAGGCTGCGCCGGTAGCCGCGCTGCAGGCGGCGCAGAAGTCGTTGCCAGAATCCAGGCGCTTTGGGGCTGGCCGACTCGGCGCGCATCAAGCGCGCCGCCATCATCGGTGTGGCCGTCAGCGAGACCAGCATGGACACCAGAATCGCCACCGACAGCACCACCGCAAACTCGCGGAACAGCCGGCCGATATAGCCACCCATGTAAAGAATCGGGATGAAGGCGGCAATCAGCGACAGGCTGATGGCGACCACCGTGAACCAGATCTCGAGTGCCCCGTCCAGCGCCGCCTGCAGCGGCGTCTTGCCGCGCTCCAAATGGCGGCTGATGTTCTCCATCACCACGATGGCGTCGTCCACCACAAAGCCGGTCGCCACGGTCAAGGCCATCAACGAGAGGTTGTCCAGCGTATAGCCCAAGAGGTACATCACGGCCAAGGTGCCCGCCAGCGAGGCCGGCACCACCACGGCCGGAATCAGCGTGGCACGCAGGCTGCGCAAAAAGGCATAGACCACCACGATCACCAGGCCGATCGAGATCAGCAGCGTGATTTGCACCTCTTTCAATGAGGCGCGAATGGTCAGCGTGCGGTCCATCATCACTTCGAGCCGCGCGCCCTCGGGCAGGCCGGCGCGCATCTGCGGCAAGAGGGCATGCAGGCCGTCCACCGTTTCCAGCACATTGGCATTCGGCGCTCTCTGGATGCGCAGGATGATGGCGCGTGCGCCGTCGGCCAGGCCGTAAGCGCGCACGTCCTGGGTCGCGTCGCTGACCTCTGCCACGTCTTGCAGGCGCACGACGGCGCCATCGCGAACCTTCAAAACCAGCGGTGCATAGTCGGCCGCCCGTGCGGCTTGGTCGTTAGCGGCAATTTGCCATTGGCGGCCGCCGCCTTCTTCTTCATTGGCATCCAACTCCTCTATATAGCCCTTGGGCCGGTTCGCATTGCTGGCCACCACCGCCTGGCGCAGTTGCTCCAGCGACAGGCCCTGGGCGCTGAGCTTGTTGGGGTCCACGGCAATACGCACGGCCGGCAGCGAGCCGCCCGCCAGGCCCACATCGCCGACGCCGCGCACCTGCGCGATGCGCTGCGCCAGCACGGTGGAGGCCACATCAAACAACTGCTTGACGGGCACCGTATCCGAGCGCAGCGCCAGGATCATGATGGGCGGATCGGACGGGTTGACCTTGCGATAGCCCGGATTGCCCGGCAAGCCGCTGGGCAAGATGGCGCGTGCCGCATTGATGGCGGCCTGCACCTGGCGCGCGGCCGCGTCGATATTGCGGCTGAGGTCGAACTGCAGCGTCACCCGCGCGCTGCCTTGGGACGAGGTGGACGTCATCTCGGTGATGCCGGCAATGCTGCCCAAGGCGCGCTCCAGCGGCGTGGCCACGGTGGCCGCCATGGTCTCGGCGCTGGCGCCGGGTAGGTTGGCGGAGACCGAGATGGTGGGTGAGTCAACCTCGGGCAAGGAGGCCACCGGCAGCAGCAGATAGGCCAAGCCGCCCAAGAGCAGCAGGCCCAAGGTCAGCAGCGTCGTGGCGACCGGCCGCTTGATGAAGGGCGCCGAAAAATTCATGCCACCGCCTCGCTGACTCGGCCGCGACCGAAGCGCTTGGTCAGCGCATCAAACTGCAGGTAAATCACCGGCGTGGTGAACAAGGTCAAGAGCTGGCTGACGATCAGGCCGCCCACCATGGTGACACCCAGCGGATGACGCAGCTCGGCACCGACCCCGCTGCCCAGCATCATCGGCAGGGCGCCCAAGAGTGCTGCCATGGTGGTCATCAAGATCGGCCTGAAGCGCAAAAGGCAGGCCTGGTAGATCGCCTCGCGCGGCGACAGCGTGCCGTCGCGCTGCGCTTCGATCGCAAAGTCGATCATCATGATGGCGTTCTTCTTCACGATGCCGATCAAAAGCACGATGCCGATCACCGCGATCAGCCCCAGCTCCAGATTCGCCACCTTGAGCGCCAAGAGCGCTCCGACGCCGGCCGAGGGCAGGGTGGACAGAATCGTCAGCGGGTGAATGAAGCTCTCATACAGCACGCCCAAGACGATGTACATGGTCACCACCGCTGCCAGGATCAACCACAGGGTGTTGCCCAGCGAAGCCTCGAAAGCCAGCGCTGCGCCCTGAAATTTGCTCTGCACGGTGGCCGGCAGGGCCAGCGCCGCTTGCTCCGCGCGGATCGCGTCGACGGCGTCGCCCAGCGCCACGCCGGGCGCCAGATTGAAACTCAGCGTCGCGGCCGGGAACTGCGCCAAGCGGTTCAAGGCCAAGGCGGTCGGCCGCTCGCTCAAACGCGCCACCGAACTCAGCGGCAGCAGCGCGCCGCCGGTTGCCGGCACATAGAGGCCATCCAGGCTGAAGGCGCTGCTTCGCAGGGCCGGATCGGTCTCCAGCACCACGCGGTACTGCGCCGACTGGGTGTAGATGGTGGACACCAGGCGCTGGCCATAGGCGTTGTAGAGCGCCGCGTCGATGGCGGCGACGCTGACGCCCAGGCGGCCCGCCGCGTCGCGGTCGATCTCGACAAAGGCTTGCAAGCCGTTTTGCTGCAGATCGCTGGATACATCGCGCAGCTGCGGCAGCTGGCGCAGGCGCTCCAGCAGGCGTGCATTGGCGCTGGCCAACTCGGCCAAGTCAGGTGAGCTCAGGCTGAGCTGGAACTGGGTCTTGGCAATGCGATCCTCGATGCTGAGGTCTTGCACCGGCTGCATATAGAGCGCAATGCCGGGCAGTTCGCGGCTGGCCGCTTGCAGCCGCGCCATCACCTCCGTCACCCCCGCCTCGCGCTGCTCATGCGGTTTGAGGCTGATCAGCAGGCGGCCGCTATTGAGCGTGGCATTGCTGCCGTCCACGCCGATGAAGGAGGCCACCGACTCCACCGCCGGGTCAGCCAGCACCAGGGCTGCCAGCCGCTGCTGTTGAGCTGCCATGGCCGGGTAGGAGATGCTGGGCGCCGCCTCGGTGATGGCCTGGATGGCGCCGGTGTCTTGCTGTGGGAAAAAGCCTTTAGGCACCCAGAAGTACAGCGCCACCGTGGCGGCCAGCGTCAGGCCGAAGCCGGCCAGGGTCAGGCGCTGATAGGCCAGGGTCTTGGTCAACGCACGGCCATAGAGTGCGATCAGCGCGTCAAAGCCCCGGCCCACGGCCAGGAAGATTCGGCCATGCTTCACATCATGTTCTGGCTTGAGCAGGCGTGCGCTCATCATCGGCGTTAGCGTCAGCGAGACCAGGGCCGAGATCAGGATCGCCACCGCCATGGTGATGGCGAATTCGTGGAACAGCCGGCCGACCACATCGCCCATGAAGAGCAGTGGGATCAGCACCGCGATCAGCGAGAAGGTCAGCGAGATGATGGTGAAGCCGATCTCGCGGCTGCCTTTGAAGGCGGCGGCCAAGGGGCTTTCGCCGGCCTCAACATGGCGGGCAATGTTCTCGACCATCACGATGGCGTCGTCCACGACAAAGCCGGTTGAGATGGTCAGCGCCATCAAGGTCAGGTTGTTGAGCGAGAAGCCCAGCAGATACATCACGCCCAGCGTGCCGACCAGGGACAGCGGCACCGCCACCGCCGGAATCAGCGTGGCTGAGGCGTTACGCAGGAATAGAAAGATCACCATCACCACCAGCGCGATGGCCAAGAACAACTCGTGTTGCACCGAGGCGACCGAGGCGCGCACGGTCACGGTGCGGTCGCTCAGCACCGCCACATCGACCGATGCCGGCAGCGTGCTCTTGAGTACCGGCAGCAAGGCCTTCACGCGGTCCACGGTCTCGATCACATTGGCGCCGGGCTGGCGTTGCACATTGAGGATCACGCCTTGGGTGGTGTTTGCCCAGGCGCCGAGGCGAACGTTCTCGGCGTCGTCCACTAACTTGGCGACATCGCGCAGCCGCACCGGATTGCCGTTCTTATAGGCCAGGATCAGATTGGCATAGTCCGCCGTGCTGCGCAGCTGGTCATTGGCGTCGATGGTCGAGGCACGCGCGACGCCGTCGAAACTGCCTTTGGGCTGGTTGACATTGGCGCTATTGATCAGCTGGCGCACGTCTTCGCTGCTCAGGCCCAGCGTGGCCAAAGAGCCCGGGTTGAGCTGTATGCGTACGGCAGGGCGGCGTCCACCGGCAATGCTGACCAGACCGACGCCGGGCACTTGCGAGATCTTCTGCGCCAGCCGGTTTTCCACCAGGTCATGGACCTTGATCACCGGCAGCGAGGGCGAGGTGATGGCAATGCTGAGTACCGGCGCATCGGCCGGGTTGACCTTGTTATAGACCGGCGGCATCGGCAGATCGGCCGGCAGCAGACTGCTGGCCGCATTGATGGCCGCCTGCACCTGCTGCTCGGCCACATCGAGCGAGACCTCCAGCGCAAAGCGCAGGGTGATGCTTGAGGCACCGCCCGAGCTGCTGGAGCTGAGCTGGGCCAGACCCGGCATCTGGCCGAACTGGCGCTCGAGCGGCGCGGTGATAGCTGAGGCCACCACGTCCGGGCTGGCCCCGGGGTAAAGCGTGGTGATCTGAATGGTCGGGTAGTCCACCTCGGGCAAGGCCGAGACCGGCAGCAGCCGATAAGCCAGCAGGCCGGATAGCAGCACCGCCAGCATCAGCAAGGTGGTGGCGACCGGTCTTTCAATGAAGAGCCGTGAAGGATTCATTTCACTGACTCGCCTCGCGCTTGGCGCGTTCGGCGCGGCGCTGTTCGATGAAAGCGCGTCGCTCGTCCGGGCTCATGGCGCGCAGCTTTTCGGCCAGCTCGGGCGGCAGGTGACTGAAGCCTTCGGGGCCTCCTTGACCGATTGCTCGGCGCTCACCTTCTTGGCGCTCATGGCGTTCGGTCCTGGCCTGGTCCTTGGGCGCCCTGTCCACGGCTGGGGCAACGCTGGCCGCCGCTGCCGGCGCGCTGGCTCCATCGGCTCCGCGCTGCCCGCGCTTGCCGCCGCGCCCGCCTCCACCACCACCACCCCGCTCGGGCTGTCCGTCCTTGAACTGCGGCTTGATCACTTCGACTTGCGAGCCTTCGCGCAAGCGGTCCACGCCGTCGGTAACGATGCGCTCACCGGCTTGCAAGCCACCGCCTTGCACACTAACCCAGCCCTGGTCGCTGGCGCCGGCCTGCACGCGCTGCACGCTGACCGTTTTGTCCTCGCCGACGCGGTAGACGTAACTGCCTTGGCCGTCGCGCAAGAGCGCTGCGGCGGGCACGGCCAACTGGTTCTCCAGCGTCGCCAATTGCAGGCGCACATTGACGAATTGGTTCGGGAACAGCGACAGGTCGGCATTCGGGAACGCCGCCTTCAGCTTGATGGTGCCGGTGGCGGCATCGATGGCGTTGTCGCTGCTGCCCAGCTGGCCGACAGCCAAGCGGCGCAGGCCCTCGCGGTCCCAGGCTTCGACCTGGAGTTTCTGGCCGGCGGCCAGTTGTTCATTGACGCGGCGCAGATGGGTGTCGGGCACTGCGAACACCACGTTGACCGGCTTGCTCTGCGCAATGCTGATCAGCCCGCCCGCATCACCGGGCTTGAGCACATTGCCCAGGTCCACCTGCTTGAGGCCGACTCGGCCTTCAATCGGCGCCACGATGCGGGTGTGCGACAGCTGTAGGCGCGCGTTGTCCACCAAGGCCTGGCCAATCTGCACCGTGCCTTGCAATTGCCGCACCTGGGCGGCCTGGGTGTCGACCTGTTGCTTGGCGATTGCGTCCTTGGCCAACAGCTCGCGGAAGCGCTCCAGGTCCAGCCTTGCGTTTTGCAGCAAGGCCTGATCGCGCGCCAGCTGGCCCTCGGTCTGCGCCAGATTGATTTGCAGCGCGCGGTCGTCCAGCTCGGCCAGCAGCGCGCCGGCCTTCACCCATTGGCCTTCCTTGAAATGGATGCGCTTGAGTTCGCCCTCGATCTTGGCCTTGACCACGGCGGTATTGGCGGCCGAGATCGTGCCGATGGCGCTGACCGTGACCTGGATATCGCGTTTGGCAACGCTCGCCACGCTGACCGGCTGGATGCGGCCGCCGCCAAAGCGGGCGCCGCTGGCGGGCTTGCCTGGCGCGCTGGCCGCGCTACTTGCTGAGGCGCTGGCTGCGGCGGCGCTTTCGCTGCGTTGGGCATAGGCCCACCAGGCGCCACCTGTGCCCAAGGTCAGCAAGGTGGCGATGGCCCAGGGCAGCGCTTTTTTAGCTGCTGACGGTGATGATGAAGATGGCGTGTTGGTGGACGAATTCATGGAGAGAAAAATGGGGGTGTCTTGTGTAGGGGCACTTGCAGCGCTTCAGCGCACCGGCTTGTATTCGTCGTGGCAGTCGTTGCAGGCGCGCGCAATCTTCAGCAGGCCATCGGCGGCGGCATCCATCTGCTGCGCCTGGATTTGCAGCACCGCCTGCGCGGCCAACTCTTTGCCTTCGCGCGAGATTGCGGCGGCGTCCAGCGAGCGGCCCGTCTGGCGGTAGAAGGTTTCCATCAGCGCATACAGCTCGCCCAGCCGGCGGGCATCGTTCGCTGCCGCTTCAAATTCGCCGCGCGCCAGACGCTGTTGGCTGGTCACGCTGAGCTTGTCGATCACGCGCATCCAGATGCCGAAGTCCAGCAAGCTGCCGCCTTGCGTGGCCGAGCTGGCCGTCACGGCAAAGCACAAGCAAAGCCAGGCCATGCATGCCAGCAAGAGACGTTTCATTTGTAAACGTCGTGGCAAGCCTTGCAACTGCGCACCAGCTGGGTGACCGAGCCGGAAGCCGCTTCAAAATCGCCCGCTTCGACCGACTGCAGAATCTGCCGGGCCAGCGCATGGGTCTTGCGCGCCATCTCGATACCGTCGGCGGCGTCGCCCTTGCCGACGTAATAGGCCTGCACCTGCTCAAAGGCGCCGACCAATTCTTTGGCCTCTTGAGCGGCTGACTTGGCCTCTTTCAGTGCGACATGCGAATCCAGGCTCTTCATCGTGTCTTCGATGGCACGCATATTGTCGGCATCGACCTCGTAACCGGCCGAGCCCGCGGGGCCGACCAAAATCATCAGCGTGACGAGAAGAAATACAGCAAACCTAGGCATAAGCAAACAAGCAAAAGTTGTAATTGGTAAAGCCCACAAAACGAAGCCCGGTGAGAGATCACCGGGCTTCAATGGCGTGGCTGAAAATCAGGCGAGGATGTCTTTTACGACCTCGCCGAATACGGTGGCTGGGCGCTCTGCACGACCCTGGTAGGTGAAAGTGACCTTTTTGTGATCCAGGCCGAGCTGATGCAGGATGGTGGCTTGCAGGTCGTAGGTGTCGACGATGCCGCTGACCGCGCGTAGGCCGACCTCGTCCGTCGCGCCATAGGTGCCTGGCTTGATGCCGCCACCGGCTACCCATTGCGTATAGCCCCAGGGGTTGTGGTCACGGCCGTTGCCGCTCTGGCCGTACGGCGTGCGGCCGAACTCGCTGGTCCAGACCACCAGCGTGGTTTCCAGCAGGCCCAGCGCCTTCAGATCGGCCAGCAAGGCGGCCACCGGCTTGTCGACCTGCTTGGTCATCACGCTGTGGTTGCGCTCGATGCCGTTGTGTGCGTCCCAGCTGTCGACCGAGTTGTCGGGCGCGCCGGAGATGCAATGCACAAAACGCACACCGCGCTCGACCAGGCGGCGTGCGCGCAAGAGCGCTGTGCCGTACTCGTCGGTTTCCTTGGTGCCGATGCCGTAGAGCGCCTTGGTGGCGGCCGATTCCTTGCTCAGGTCCACCGCCTCAGGCGCCGAGGTTTGCATGCGGTAAGCCATGTCATAGCTCTTGGTGCGGGCTTGCAACTCGGTGTCGCCGGCGTATTTACCTGATTGGCGCTCATTGAGTTCCTTCAGCAGGCTCAATGCATTGCGCTGCGCATCATCGCTGACCAGGTCTGGGCGGGCCAGATGCAGGATCGGCGAATCGCCCTGGCGGAAGGCCGTGCCCTGGAACACCGCCGGCAAGAAACCTGAGCTCCAGATCACCTGGCCACGGCCGCCACCGGCCGCGCCCTTGCCCGTGGGCAAGACCACGAAGGCGGGCAGATCGGGATTGTTGGAACCCAGCGCATATTGCACCCAGGCGCCCAAGGCCGGGCGACCCGGCACCAGGCCGGCGGTGTGCAGCTTGAGCGAGGCGATCACATGGGTGCTGCCATCGGTCTTGCTGCCCTTCAAGAAGGCGATGTCGTCCACCTGCTTGGCGATATTGGGCAGCCAATCGGAGACCCAGGCGCCCGTCTCGCCGTATTGCTTCCAAGTTCGCTTGGTGGCCAAGAGATTGCCCACGCCGCCATCGGTGGCGGTCTTGAGATTCTTGGCGAAGGAGTCCGGCAGCGGCTTTCCATTCAGCTTGATCAGATCGGGCTTGTAGTCATACAGGTCCAGCGAGCTGGGCGCGCCGGCCATATGCAGCCAGATGACGGCCTTGGCCTTGGCCGGAAAATGCGGCTGCTTCGGTGCTTGCGGGTCGTCCAGCTCGGAAGCCCAGGCGGCGCCTGAGATACCCAGGCCGGTCAGCCCACTGGCGGCCGCTGCGGCGGCACTGGCTTGGCCGAGGAAATTGCGGCGGGAGGTCGTGTTGCTCATGATGTTGATGTCCTTAGATCGCTTAGAAGCGGTAGGTGAATTCATTGGCATTGGCCAGCGCATGCACCATGTCCACAAAGGCGGCGGCGCGCGCCGGATTGAGCTTGTTGGCGTCGGCCTTTTTGCTGCCGGCCTTTTTGGCAGCACTGCCGCCGGACGAAGCGTCGTCGCCTTCTTCATCGCCCGGCTGGGCCTTGGCCAGCTTGTCTTGTTGGCTCTCCAGATGCTTGACGAAGGAGGCGCGCTCATAGCGATCGGCGCTGCGGCCCAGCATCGCCTGGTAGAACTTGTCGATCTGCTTGCTGGCGTCTTCGCTGACCCCAAAACCTTCCGGCTTGGGCAGCTTTTTGCCGTCGGCGATCTGCTTCTGCGTGATCGCCTCCTGGGCGTTCAAGAAGCCTTGGAGACGGGCCACTTCGGCCTTCTCAGGTGCGCGGGCATAGAGGATCTGATACAGCCGCTCGATCTGCGCCGTCTCGCTGCTCGGGGCCTCGCGGATCACGCGGCCGGCCAGCGCCTTGGACCAGTCATAAACCAGATCGCTGTTGAACAGGGTCAAGGCTTGCGGCGCGGTGGTGGTCACTTCGCGCTTGTTGTGCACCAGCTGCGGGTTGGCCCAGTCGAAAGTGTCCAGGAGCGGGTAGGGCGTGTTGCGGCGCACGAAGACATAGAGGCTGCGGCGGTGGTGGTCATGCGGGTTCTCGCTGGTGGGCCAGGCCTGGCGCTGGCCGCCGATGTCCATATTCGGCGGCAGGGGAGGGTAGACGGCCGGGCCGCCGAGCTTTTCTTCCAGCAGGCCGGAGGCAGCCAGCAGCGAGTCGCGCAGCTGTTCGGCTTCCAGGCGCTGGCGCGGGAAGGCCCACAGCAGCTTGTTGGCCGGGTCAATGATCTGCGTGTCGGTGCGTGGCAGCGAGCTTTGGCGGTAGACGGCCGACAGCCAAATCTCTTTTTGCAGCTTCTTGACGCTCCAGCCGTTCTTGACGAAGTTGCTCGCCAGGTAGTCGATCAGCTCGGGATGGGTGGGCTTGGAGCCCATACGGCCGAAGTCGCTGACCGTGTCGACGATGCCGGTGCCGAAGGTCTCGGTCCACAGGCGGTTGACATAGACGCGCGCGGTCAGTGGGTTATCGGCGCTGGCCAGCCAGTCGGCCAAGGCGGCACGTCGACCCGATGAGTTAGGAAAGGGCTTGATCTCGGGCTGCTTGCTGCTCAGCAGCGCCGGCACACCGGGCTGCACCTCGGCCAGGGGCTGGTCGAAAATGCCCTTGAACAACACATAAGTCGGCGGCGCATCGGCATGGCCGAGTTCGGTCATGGTGGAGACTTGGCCAGGGTCCTTGGGCTTCAGATGGTCGAACTTCTTCAGCTCGGCCGCCAGCGCCTCGTACTTGGCATAGGCTTCCTTGTCCTTGGTCTTCAGCGTGGTGGCGGCATTGCGGGTGCGGCCCTGCAGCGTCCACAGATTGCGGTGATAGATCCAGCGGTCATAGGCGTTACGTTCGGCGGCGGGCTTGGTGATGGACTCGCGCGTCGCGGGCACAAAGCCTGACAGGCGGTCGCTCTCCGCTTTTTCGATCACCGGCTTGAGCAAGGCGTCCTGCTGGGCGCGTATGTCCTTGGTCGCCTCTTCCCACTTGCTCAGTTTGAGGTCGTAGTCGGCCAGCTCCTTGCCCTGCAGCGGCTTGACGTCATCGCGCCAGCTGGCATTGACGAAATAGGCCTGGAATTGGTAATACTCTTTTTGCGTAATCTTGTCGGATTTGTGATCGTGGCATTGCGCGCAATTGAAGGTGGTGCCGAGGAAGACCGAGCCGACGGTGTCGGTCAGGTCGTTGGCGACTTCTTGCTTTTTCAGGTTCAGGTCGCGCGCATTGACTTCGTCGGGGAAGTTGCGCAGAAAACCTGTCGCCACCAGGGCCTCGGTGTTATTGGGCCAGAGCTCATCACCGGCGATCTGCTCCTTGATGAAGCGATCAAAAGGCTTGTCTTGGTTGAAGGCATTGACCACGTAATCACGGTAGCGCCAGATATTCGGGCGGGTGCCGTCGGCGTTATAGCCGTCGCTGTCGGCATAACGTGACAGGTCCAGCCAGCGGCGGCCCTGGCGCTCGCCATAGCGCGGCGAAGCCAGCAGGCGGTCGATCAGCTTCTCATGCGCCTTGGGCGATTTGTCATTGACGAAGGCCTTGACTTCTTCGGGCGTCGGGATCAGGCCCCAGGCATCCAGCGTGGCGCGGCGGATGAAGGTGGCACGGTCGGCCTCGGGCGAGGGCTTGAGGTTTTTGGCCTCCAGTTTGGCCAACACAAAGCCGTCAATGGGCGAGCGTACCCAGCTCTTCAATTTGACGTCTGGATCGGCCGGGCGCTGGACGGGCTGGTAGGCCCAGGCCTTGGCTGCAGGAGCCTTGGCCGCGACGGCCGTGGCCGGAATGGAGGTGGTTTCGGCCGCATGTGCGGCCAGGGTCGACAGACCCAGCAGGACGGCGGCGCTGAAAGTTTTTTTCATGGCTGAACCTTTGATGGCTAGAGGTGGCTTCAAGCCTTGTACGCAAAATCCGCGCCAGCTTTTTGCTTAGCTCTTGGCGCTGATTTGCTTCGTTTTCAGCAGCGCAGCGGGCTGCGGCTGCTTCGATTCAAACAGTGGCGGACCATGCGCTGCTGCGACGGCAACAGCGCATGGTTTCGGGCAACAGGCCTTAGATCCTGCCGCTGAACGAGATCGCGAAGGAGCGCGGCACCGCCGGCGAAGTGCTGTTCCAGGTCTGCGACTGCGGCGTCTTGTCATTCAGCAAATTCTTGGCCAGCAACATCACTTCGAAGCCCTTGTCACGTCGACCAAAGCCGATGCCGGCATCGACCACATAGCTGGACGGGATCACCGAATAGATCGACAAAGCGTTATCCGAGTAGTAGCTGCTGCTATAGGCCAGATTGACGCTGCCGCGCACAATCTTGTCGCCCGCCACCGGCAGGTTGTAGTCGCCGCCGACATTGAAGCTGTACTTCGGCGCGCCGGGCAACTGGCGACCACTCAAATCCTTGCCCGCCGGCACGGCCACATTGCCTTCTTCAACCGGGAAGCCCGCATTAGGGAACTTGTCGTAAGTGACGTTGTTGAGTGCACCCGAGAAGCGCAGCGTGGTATTCCTGATGCCGCTGTAGAAGCCGTCCAGTTCCAGACCGTAGAGCTTCACGCGCGGCACATTGCCGGTGATGCCGGCGTAGACGGGAATCGCCTTCGGATCAGCGGCCACTGCCTGTTCGGTCGCGTAGTCATCAATCACCCGCACCAACTGTTGGTAGTTGGTGATCCTGGACTGGTAGACGGCTGCATTCAGAATCAAGCTGCGACCCAGCAGCGCCGACTTCACGCCGAGCTCGAAGCTGTCGGTCTTCTCGGCTTCAACCGCGTAAGGCTTGCCGTTGTAGACCTGCGCGATGCCGGCCTTCTCGCCATGCTGGAAGGAGGCATAGGTCGTGACATCCGGGTTGACCTTGTAGCTCGGGCTCAGCAGCAGGGTCGGCTGGGTCGCCTTGTACGGTGTGGCTTCCACATCATTGGACAGCACGCCGACGGCGGCCTTGCGGATCGCTTGCGCGTAAAAGAGTTGCTTCTTCTGCGCGTCGGTCAAGGCGGCCCAGCTGGCGGCGTTGAAGTACTTCTTGGCCGCGAAGTCGGCTTGCTTTTGGCCGGTGGCGACTGCTGCAGCGTCACGGCTGTCGGTCGTCAGCGCGTATTTTCCGGCTGCCACCAGGGTGGCACCGGGGGTGCCGGCGGCCACCGTATTGCCGTTCAAGGCCCACTTGTCGGTCTTGCCATTGTTCCAGAACGAGTCAAAGCCACCGAGCTTGACGCCATTGATGGACGAGGCATTCAGCTCAGGCGCGCTGCCGTTCTCAAAAATGCGCGAGCCGACGGTGTTCTGCCTGTCTTCGCGGGTGACGCGGGCGCCAGTGGTCACGGTCCAAGCCGGGCTGAGATTCCAGTTGGCCTGACCAAAAATCGCCGCACTCTTGTTTTGAATGGCCTGCACGCCGCCGGTATCTCTCAAGCCGCCGCGCAGATGAGCGAGTGAGCTTTGCAGCAGATAACGGCCATTGCCATCGGCGTCGAGGGCCGCGTATTGCGCGTCACTGGCCAGGTTGGCGCCAGCGTCGTTGCCGAAGCCCTTGTTATAGGTGGCGTCGTTCTTGACGCTCAGCAAATACAGCCCGGCTTGATAGTCGACAAAGCCTCCGGTGGCCGAGGTGATGCGGAATTCTTGGCTGACTTGGCTGTAATCGTTCCAGTAGCCGCCTGAATTGCGCGCGATATCAAACGGCGAGTTCTCGTCGTTATAGGCGTTGAAGTGGTAGTCCTTGTAAGCGGTGATCGAGGTCAGCGTATGGCTGCCCAGGTTCCAGTTCAGGTCGGCGGTAGCGCCCTTGCTGCCGGTGACCAGCGGGCGAGCCGCGTCGTTGATGATGTTGTTGTCAGCCAGCTCGGGCGAGTAGGCCTTGTTGTCCTTGAACCAGCGCCGCTCAAACTTTGAAACCGCTGTAGCCACCGGCTCGCCGTTCAAATAGGTCGGGGGGGTGGGCTTGCTGAAGCTGCGGCCGTTGGTGGACTCGCCAGCGCGTGGCTGCAAGTCAAAGGACAAGCGGGCGTTGAAATCCTGGGTTGGCGTCAGCAGGAATTGCAAGCGCCCGGACACGCGGTCCTTGTTGGTGTAGGTGACGTCGGGGTTGTAGATATTCTTGATATCGCCTTCGCCGCGATTGACCGAGAAGGCCACCCGGTAGGCCAGCAAGTCATCGATGACGGCGCCGCCGGCAGCGGCCGAGGCGAACAGGCCGCGGTCCTGGCGGAACTCCAGCTTGTAGTCGGCCGTCGAAGTGAAGGACGGCTTGCGGGTATTGAAGATCAGCGTACCGACGCTGTTGTTCTTGCCCAGCAAGGTGCCCTGCGGGCCGCGCGTAACTTCAACCGTGTCGATGTCGACGAAGTCAAAGCTGGAGGTCAGCGCGTTGTAGGCATAGGCCACGCCGTCCACGATGACGCCGACGCTGGGGTCTTGCGCCTCGGTCTGGCCGACCTTGCCGATGCCTCGGATCGCGATGCTGCTGGTGCGCTGGTTGCCCAGGTTCCAGGACACATTGGCCGCGCGGCGGGTCACGGCCTCGATGCCGTAGGCGCTCAGGCGTTCGATCTCCGTGCCTTGCACGACCGAGATCGACAAGGGCACATCTTGCAAGCGCTCGATACGCACGCGGCTGCGTACGGTGATGCCGTCCAGAGCCAGGGCATCGCTGCCGCTGGCTGCATCTGCCGCCTTGGCGGTGTCGGCGGCTTTGGCTGCGTCGCCTGTGCTGACGGCTTCGGCCGCGGCCGTTTGTGCAAAGACCGAGGCGCTGCCAAACAGGCCCACAAAGGCAAGGGCGATCGGTGCCAGACGGAAGCCGGCTTGGGCGCGGCGGGTGTTTGATGGGATAGAGAAATGCTTGTTGCTCACTGAGGACCTGCTCTTGGTTATGGGTTGTGCTGTTGTCGAGTTTGAAACTGCGTACAACGAACTCATAAGCACAGGCCGTGCCTAGCAGAAAAGCTTATATGCATATGCACAACAGGCCAGAAACATTGGGGTTTTCGCCTTGTTTTTGACCGCTACTTGAATCCCTGAGTCAATCTATGAATCTCAGAGATTTCTGCTGCTGCAAATTCAACAGCGCGGCAGCAGCAAAGCGAGTTTCGCTGTTGGGAAAACAGCAGCCGATCTTTGCAGGCCCGCTGCAGATTCATTGCGTGAGCGCTGCTTCCAGCGCAGCAGCTCACCAATCCAAGTGTTGAAAAACCAGCCGATGCTGTTGAATTGCTGGCTGCATAAATCAAATGAGCTCATGCGCTCTTTGAATATATTGATGAATCAAGGGCTTAGCTTGGTTTTTCATTTGATTTCAGATTATTTAAAACAGGCACGGAGCTTGCTAACCAAGGCCTCAGTCACAGAGAGTTTTGTCAGCCTGTCTATCCATCCAATCTTTGAAATTCAAATAGGTGATTGAGGTCAACGCATGAATAAGAAAAAAGAACTGTATTTTTCGCTTGCACTGGGTTTGCTCGCGCTGTCATCGGCCTGGGCAGCACCAGAAAAAGCTGCTGCTCTGGATGCGGCCGCCAGTGCTAAACCCGCCTCAGCCAAAGCCTGGTCGGTTTACGGGCCGGTGCAAGCACCTGCCGTGCCCACGGTCAAAGCGGCTCAATGGGTGCGCTCTCCCGTCGACGCCTTTGTGCTGGCCAAGCTGGAAACCGCCGGCCTCAAGCCCAGCAAGGACGCCGAGCGCGGTGCATACATCCGCCGCGCCACTTTGGACGCCTGGGGCTTGCTGCCCACGCCCGAAGAGGTCAAAGCCTTTGTCGAGGACAAGTCGCCGCAGGCTTACGAGAAGCTGGCCGACAGGCTGCTGGCCTCGCATCATTTCGGCGAGCGCCAGGCGCGCCGGTGGTTGGACCTGGCCCGTTATGCCGACAGCTCCGGCTTCCAGAATGACACCACACGCGCCAACAACTACCTCTATCGCGACTACGTCATCAATGCCTTCAACAAGGACAAGCCTTTTGATCGCTTTGTGAAGGAGCAGATCGCCGGTGACGAGCTCTATCCAGATGACCAGGAGGCCAAGATCGCGACCGGCTTCATCGCCGGCTACCCGGATAACAACAACTCACGCGATATGGTGCAGCGCAAGTACCAGATCGAGACCGACATCACCGACCTGGTCGGCGAGACCCTCTTGGCCAGCACCATCGGTTGCGCCCGCTGCCATAACCACAAGGCTGATCGGGTCAGCCAGAAGGAATACTTCCAGCTGCAGGCCTTTTTTGCAAACACATCGTTTGAGGACCGCGCGCCGCTGAAAGAAAAACCGCCGGTGGACCCCGAGTTCGACAAGGCGCAAAAAGCCTATCAGGCGCTGACCAAGGATATCCGCGACAAGCAGCGCGCGCTCACGGCAAAGTACACCGCCGCCGGTGTCAAGTACCAAAAAGAGCGCTACCTGACCGACACACGCGATGCCTTGTTCAAGCCCGAGCAGGAATGGACGGCGCTGGACCGCTGGGTCAATTTCCGCCACAAGCATGTCTCCACCGATGCGCAGGCAGCCCAGGCCTATTTGCGCCTGGCCGGCGAGGACAGTAATTTCGAGGCGCACACGCCCGAAGTCGTGGCCGACTGGAAGGAATACCAAAAGCTGACGGCCGAATTGGCCAAGTTCGACAAGCAAAAGCCAAAACCTGCCAACGAAGGTTTGACCAATAACTTCACCACCGCGCTGGAGCTGAGCAAGGACGTGCCGCCGACCTTTGTGCGCTTTGGTGGCGTGCATGAAAAGCCCACCGACGAGGTCAAGCCCGGCATTCCGGCTTTGTGGCTCGCCGGTGGCGCTCAGCCCGAAATCGTGCCTACGGATAAAAGCTCGGGTCGCCGTGCTGCATTGGCCAGTTGGCTGACTAACGAAAAAAACCCGCTGACCGCGCGCGTCTATGTCAACCGCATCTGGAGCCAGTATTTCGACAAGGGCCTGATCACCACGGTGCAGGACTTCGGCCGTGCCGGCGCCAAGCCCACGCATCCGGAGCTGCTCGATTGGCTGGCGGCCGACTTCGTCAAGAAGGGCTGGAGCGTCAAGCAACTGCACCGCGAAATTCTGCTGTCCAGCGCTTATCGCCAGTCTTCCGACGAACGCCAAGAGGTGGTCAAGCTCGACCCGGAGAACAAGCTGCTGGCCGTGTTCCCGCGCAAACGTCTGGAGGCCGAAGCGCTGCGTGACTCGCTGCTTTATGCCTCGGGCCAGCTGGTCGACAAGGTCGGTGGCCCGGCAGTGTTCCCGCCGGTGCCCAAGCAGCTCGGCGCCGGCAATCTTTGGCAAGAGCCGCGCAGCGATGAAGAATCGCGCCGCCGCAGCATCTACACCTTTGTGCGTCGCAGCGTGCCTTACCCGCTGACCGTCAACTTCGACCCGGCCAACCCGGTGCAGCCGCATCACAAGCGCGATGTGACGACCACGCCGCTGCAGGCGCTGACGCTGTTCAACAGCGATGTGACCTTCGCCTGGTCGCAAGCCTTGGCCGGCCGCGTCATCAACGAGGCAGGCAAGGGCGGTGAAAACGCCCAGCTTGACCGCCTCTATGAAACCCTGTTTGCCCGCGTGCCGACCAAGGCGGAACGCGCCGCCTTGGTGGCCTTCTTGAATCAGCAGGAAAAACTGATCGCCAGCAAGGGCCTGAATGGCGGCAAGTTTGAAGTCGCCGTGCCTACCGGCCTGAAGCAGGCCGATGCGGTGGGCAACCCGCTGCGCGCTGCGGCCTTTGTGGACCTGGTTCACACGGTGGCCAATTCCAACGACTTTGCCTATCGGTTCTGAGCGGCCTTCATTCAACAAACTTCGACGAGAAAGAACAATGAGCAATAACAACGCACGACGTGATTTCATCCTCCGCACCGGCGGCGCCGGCCTGGCTCTGTCGGGCTTGATCCCCGGCCTGGGCGGCTTCCAGGCCGCACTGGCCTCAGAGCTGGCCGATCCGCTGGCACCCAAGAACCCGCATTTCGGCGCCAAGGTCAAGTCGGTGATCTGGCTGCATCAGAACGGCGCGCCCAGCACCCTGGACTTGTACGACTACAAGCCCGAGCTGCAAAAGCTCGCCGGCCAGGCCGTGCCGGCCTCCTTCATGAAGGGCATCAAGACCAGCACCCAGGGCGGCGTCAACAAGCTCTGGGTGTCGAAAGAGCGGACCTGGAAGCAGTACGGAGAAAGCGGCGCCTGGTTCTCCAATCTGCTGCCCAACCTGGCCGAGCATGCGGACAAGATCGCCTTTATCAAGTCCAGCGTGACGGTAGGCGCCACGCATGACATCTCCATTCTCAAGCTCAACACGGGCGATCTGAACCCCGGCCGGCCTTCGCTGGGCGCCTGGGTCAGCTATGCGCTGGGCACGGCCAACCCGAATCTGCCGCCTTATGTGGTGCTCTACAACAGCGACCGTGAGCCGCAAGCCGGCTCGCAAAACTGGAACTCGGGCTTTTTGCCCGCCGTCTACCAGGGCACGGCCTTTCGTCCTGGCGATTCGCCCATCCTCTATCTGGACCGCCCGGAGCTGCGCACGGCCAAGCAGCAACGCAGCCAGCTGGATCTGCTCAAGCACCTGAACACCAGCAGCGCGGCGCGATACCCCAACGACAGCGAGCTGCGCGCCCGCCTGCGTGCCTATGAGCTGGCCGAGCGCATGCAGGAAGCCGCGCCCGATGCGGTCAGCCTGGCGACTGAAACCGATGCCACCAAGAAGCTCTACGGCATCGACGACAAGACCAGCGAAAGCTACGGCGAGGTGCTCTTGCGCGCACGCCGGCTGGTCGAGCGAGGTGTTCGTTTTGTCCAGGTGGTATCGGGTTACCCGCAGAACGCTGGCGAAGGTGATAACCGCCGCAGCTGGGACGCGCACAACAACCTGGACGAGAACCACGGCGTGATGGCCAAGATGGTGGACAAGCCGATCGCCGGCTTGCTGGCCGATCTGAAGTCGCGTGGCCTGCTGGAGTCGACGCTGGTGGTCTGGACCAGCGAGTTCAGCCGCACACCCTGGGGCGAAAGCGGCTCCGGCCGCGACCATAACCCTTGGGGCTACACAACCTGGCTGGCCGGCGGCGGCGTCAAGGCCGGCACGACCTATGGCGGCACCGACGAGATCGGCCTGCAAGTGGCCGACAAGGACACCGCGGTCGACACCTATGACCTGCATGCCACCGTGCTGCAGCTCCTGGGTCTGGACCATCTGAAGACCACTTATCTGAACAACGGCCGCTCCGAGCGCCCGACGGTGGTCTACGGCAAGGTCATCAAGGAATTGCTGGCTTAGTAAAGAGGAAGGGAAGTAGCGAGAGGAAGGAAGAAGGGGAAGAAGGGGAAGAAGAGGAAGAAGGAGAGGAAGTAGGGGGATGCCCGCAGGCGCTTGTACATGGCCTGCGGGCCTAGCCTTTAATTTCTACGCACATGCTGCCTTGTTCGCTTGATTCGCCTGATCCGCGCTATTCGCTTTTCTCGAATTGATATGTTGAAACTATTCACAAGAATTTGCCCTCGGGGGAGCGCCGCTTGGGCGCCTGGTTTGCTGTTATGCCTGAGCGTGGCCTGCGGCCCGGCCGGCTCCGCCGAGGGCGAGTTGGACATCGACCTGATGCAAACCATCGAGGACCTGAATAAAAGCCTGTCCTCGAATATTGCGCTGCGCGACGTCAAGGCCAGCAGCTCGGACGCGCGCGAGTTGCAGCCGCTGTTCGCCCAGGTCGAGGCGCATTTCAGCGCCAAGGGCGACGCGCTGGATGCGGTAGAGCTGGCCAAGAAGAGCAAAGAACTCAGCGCCGCCATCATCAAACAAGTCGGCGCCAGCCAGTTCGATGCCGCCACCGATTCGGCCACGGCGATCTCGCGCGCCTGCCGCAGTTGCCACACCTTTTACAAGAAATCCTGAAGAAAGCCCTTCGCCATGAAACTCAAACTTGCTTTGCTCACCACGCTCTTGGCCATCGCCTTGCCTAGCCATGCCGCGCTGAAGGCCGGCGACCCCGCCCCTGACTTCAAGGTCGAGGCTGCGCTGGCCGGCAAGGCTTATAGCTACGCGCTGAAAGACGCGCTGAAAGCTGGTCCGGTCGTCGTTTACTTCTATCCCTCTGCCTATACCGGCGGCTGCAATATTCAGGCCCATACCTTTGCCACTCAGATCGACCAGTTCAAAGCGGCCGGCGCCACGGTCGTGGGCCTGTCGCTGGACAGCATTGGCCGGCTCAAGGAGTTCTCGGCCGATCCGGATTACTGCGCCGGCAAGCTCTCGGTGGCCAGCGATGCCGACGGCAAGATCGCCCGCGCTTACGAGCTCAATGTGCGCGAGGCGGCGGCCGGCCGCAAGGACTCGCGCGGCCAAGACATCGACCATGGCTTTGCCGAGCGCACCACCTTTGTGGTCACCCCGGACGGTCGCATCGCCGCCACGCTGGGTGGGCTGACGCCGGCCGAGAACGTGGCCCAGGCGTTGCAGACGGTGCAAAAACTGTCGTCGGCCTCGAAACGCTGAGCTGATGCTGGAAGCAAGACCTGACCCTTCTTCACTTACTTCGAACCTTTCCAGCTTCGCTCATTGATGATTCATTCCCTAGCAAACGCGGCGGCCTGGCTCTGCATCGGACTTGCCCTGCCCGCAGGCATGGCTTGGGCAGCCGCCAAGCCCGTTCCCAAGGCGCAAGCGAAAGTGCAGGCCAAGGTGGCGGCTCCTGTCGCGCTTCAGCCTCGCCAGCCCAGCGCCCAGTTGGGCCATGAGAAGGGCGACACCGAGCGCTGCTTCGAATGCCATGGCGAGAACGGCCAGGGCCCGGCTCATCACAGCGAAGGTATTTTTGCCAAGCTGGCGGGCCAGCCGGCCGACTACCTGTTGCGCCAGATCGAGCATTTCCGCAGCAATAAACGCGACAACGCCAGCATGGCCTTGATGGCGCGCACCGTCAGCACCGAGGACTTGCAAGACATTGCTGCTTACTTTGCGGCGCTACCGCCCATGCGTGGCAGCAGCGGAACGGGCTCCAGATTGAATGCGCGCGCCGAGCAACTACTGGCGCAGGGCGATGCATCAAAGGGCATCGCCGCCTGCGCCGCCTGCCATGGCGAACAAGGGCGTGGCATCGCTGGCCAAGCAGCACCGGTGCTGGCCGGCCAGGACTTGAATTACCTGAAGCGCCAGCTCTGGACCCTGCGTGATGGCTCGCGCAGCGAGGTCGCCCCTGCCGTGATGGGCCCGGTGGCACGCCAGCTCAGCGATGCCGACATCGACGCCTTGATCTCTCATCTCTCCGCCCTTTGAACCACAAGGAAATCTCCCCCATGACTCTCTTTGCCTTTGGCCCCACCCGACATTTGCTGGCCGCAGCCGCCGCGCTCCTAACGGCCAGTGCCCAGGCCCAGCAAACCCCGCCAGCCAATCAGCCGCCGGCCGACACGCCGACCCAAACCCCGGCCATCGCCGGTGTGGTGGCGGCCGGCACGCCGGTGCAGTTCATCAAGCAGGGCTTCAAGGGCACCGAAGGCCCGCTGGGCCTGCCCGACGGCGGCTTTATCTTCACCGAGACGCAAGACAAACGCATCACCCGCATTGCGGCCGATGGCCAGACCAGCCCCTTTCTGGAGAACAGCAATGGCTCCAACGGTCTGGGGCTGAGCGCCAGCGGCGAGCTCTATGCGGTGCAAGTGGACCAGCCCCGCGTCGGCGTCGTCTACCCGCTCGACAAGGCCCGCACGCTGGCCGACAGCTGGGAAGGCAAGCCGTTCGGGCGGCCCAATGACCTGGTGCTGGACAGCCGAGGCAATGTGTACTTCACCGACTCCGGCGTGATTGCGAAACCGGGCGAGCCCGAGAACGCGGTCGCCGCCGTGTACCGCATCAGCGCGGCCGGCAAGCTGGAACGCCTGGCGGCCGACATTACCCGGCCCAACGGCATCCAGCTCAGCCCGGATGAAAAGACGCTTTATGTAGCCGACACCGCCGGCGAATATGTGCTGGCCTATGACTTGCGCGCCGACGGCAGCATCGGCCCGCGTCGCAACTTCGCCAAGCTCGAAGGCTGGCGCAAGCTCGACAACGGCCAAACCAGCAGCGGCGCCGATGGGCTGGCTGTCGATGCCCAGGGTCGGCTTTTCGTCGCCAGCACGGTGGGCATTCAGGTCTTCAATGCCAAGGGCGAGCCCCAAGGCGTGATCACGCTGCCGCGAGCACCGCAAAACCTTGCCTTCGCCGGCCCGGGCAAGTCCACGCTCTATGTCGTTGGCCGTGGCTCTGCCTACAAGATTGCCACGCAAACGGCAGGTTATGCCGGCCGCGCCAAGTGATGGCGCGCAAATAGAAATCTCCCTGCTTTTCCCTCAACCCACCTAGGACCCCGTAGATGAAAACAAGCTCCTTCAAACTCGCCCTGCTGGCCAGCCTGGCCTTTAGCGCCTTGGCTGCCAGCGGAGCCGCCAGCGCGCAAGCAGCGCCAAAGCCAGAACAGCTGATCAAGTGGCGCCAGTCGGCCTACCAGGTGATCGCCTGGAACAACGGCCGCGTCAAGGCCAATATTGACGGCCAGTACAACAAGGACGAGGTCATCAAGGCCGCCAACACGATTGCCGCACTGGCCAACTCGGGGCTAGGCGGCTTGTTCCCGGCTGGCACCGACACCGGCAAGGGCTGGCATGACACCGCAGCCAAGGCCGAACTCTGGGCCGCCGGCTCCAAGGTGGCCGAGTATTCCGCCAACTTCAGCCGTGAAGCAAATGCCTTGGCCGAAGTCGCCTTGCTGGGTGACCCGGCCAAGACTAAAGAGCAGTTCGGCAAGCTGGGCCGCACTTGCAAGGCCTGCCACGATGACTACAAGGCGAAAGACTGATGATGCGCAAGAACATGTCCCTCAAACAAACCCTGCTGGCCGCAGCCTTGCTGGGTCTTTGCGGCTTTGTGCAAGCCCAAACTGCGCCGGCTACTGCGGCGACGCCAGCATCAGCGCCGCCCACACCAGCGGCGGTCAAAGACTTCAGCTTCTTCGTGACCAGCAGCGGTGCCGGTAACGGCGCCAACCTGGGCGGCCTGGCCGGTGCCGACGCGCATTGCCAAAAGCTGGCTGCAACGGCGGGGCAGGGCGGCAAAACCTGGCGCGCTTATCTGAGCACGCAGGCGCTGGACGGCCAGCCGGCCGTCAATGCCCGCGACCGCATTGGCAACGGCCCCTGGACCAATGTGCGCGGTGCGGTCGTCGCCAAAAATCTCTCGCATCTGCACGGCGACACGCTGGACGAGGCCCGCCTGGGCAACAACGTGACCCGTGCCACCGCGCTGACCGAGAAGAACGAGCCGGTCAAAGGTGTGGGTGACCGCCCCAATGAACATGACATCCTGACCGGCTCGCAGCCCGACGGACGCGCGTTCACCGATGCAGCCGACAAGACCTGCCGCAACTACAGCAGCAGCGCCGAAGGCTCGGTGCAACTGGGTCACCATGACCGCACCGGCGGCGGCAACACATCGTGGAACTCCACGCATGGCAGCCGGGGTTGCAGCCAGGCGAACCTGGTGTCCACCGGCGGCGCTGGTCTGCTGTACTGCTTCGCGCCAAATTGAGAGCCTGTCTTGGCCTGATGGGCTGATGGGCCGTGTTTGAGCGGGCCTGTGCCAAGTCTTTGGTGCAGGCCCGCTTTTCCTTTTGCCTAGCCACCCCGCTAGCAGTCCTTCCTTCATCCAGACATTCAAGCTGCGTATATGCAAGCTCGATTCGCTTCCTTCCCGTGCAGGACTGGAACTTTTAGAGTTCGGGCTCGGTGAACTCTTGGGGTTCGGTATTCATTTTCATTGGCAATCAAGGAGGCGAGTGTGGGTTTGGAAGCAAAAGCGCTGGCCTTCGGCCATGGCCATCGGCCGCTGTTTGAGGGCTTGAGTTTTGGCCTTGCTGCCGGGCAGGCGCTGCTGGTAGAAGGCGCCAACGGCAGTGGCAAGACCAGCCTCTTGCGGCTCTTGGCGGGCCTGAGTCGGCCGCATCAAGGCGAGATTCTTTGGCGCGGCCGGCCTTTGTCGGCGCAGCTGGACGCTTGGCGCCAAGGGCTGGTTTATATCGCCCATGCGCCGGCATTGAAGGATGATTTGCTGGCCTGGGAGAACCTCAGCCTGACGATCAATTTAAGCGGCGCCCGGCGCCAGCCCTTCGCGCAAGCCGAGGCCGTGGCCGCGCTGGCCCGCATAGGCCTGGCGCGCCAAGCCTTGTTGCCGGTGCGAGCCTTGTCGCAAGGCCAGCGCAAGCGGGTCAGCTTGGCGCGCCTTTTTGTGGACCCTGAGCCTGCAGCAGCAGTTCCAGCGGCAGCGCAAATCTTGTTGCTGGACGAGCCCTTTGATGCGCTTGACGACGCCGGCATCCTGAGCTTGAAGGACAGGCTTGCGCACCTGGTGCTGCAAGGTGCGCGGCTCGTTTACACCACCCATCAAGCGCAGACCTTGGCGCTGGCGCCTCAGCAGTTTTTGCGCTTGCGATTGGCCGCATGAGCAATCACTTTTTCTTCTTGCTGCGCCGCGAACTGCTGCTGGCCTGGCGCCGGCCGGCCGAGTTGCTGGGCGGCTTGTTCTTCTTTGTCATGGTGGCCAGCTTGTTCCCCTTGGCCGTCGGTGCTCAGCCCGAACTGCTGCGCCAGATTGCCCCCGGAGTGCTGTGGGTGGCCGCGCTGCTGGCCAGCCTGATCGCCTTGCCGCGCCTGTTTGCGGCGGATTGGGCCGACGGCACGCTGGAACAATTGCTGCTCACGCCGCAGCCGACCGTGCTGCTGGTGCTGGCCAAGGGCCTGGCGCATTGGCTACTGGCCGGTCTGCCCTTGCTGTTGCTGGTGCCCTTGCTGTCCTTGCAATTTGATTTGGCCAGCGACGTCAGCGGCGTGCTTTGGCTGAGCCTGCTGCTCGGCACGCCGGTGCTGAGCCAGATCGGTGCCATTGGGGCGGCGCTGAGCCTGGGGGCGCGCGGCGGCCCTGGGGGCGGCGTCTTGCTTGCGCTCTTGGTGCTGCCGCTCTACATCCCGGCTTTGATTTTTGGGGCCGGCGCGCCTGCTGCGGTGCAGGCGGGGCTGTCGGCCGAGCCGCATCTGTACCTGCTGGCCGCCCTGTTTTTGACCGTGACCGCGCTTTCGCCTTGGGCGACGGCGGCGGCCCTGCGTATTGCCTTGGAGTGATGAAAGATGCCAAACAGTGAATTTGAGCGGAGGTCGGCATGAGCAGTTTGAGCTTGGGTCCGGCATCGGCCAGTCCCAGAAACCTTGCGCCCGTGGCCGGTTGGCGCCAATTCGCCGCACCCTCGCGCGGCTATGCGCTGGCCGGCCGGCTCTGGCCTGTCTTCGCGTTGGCCGCCGCCTTGTTGGGTGTGCTGGGTCTGTACATCGGCTTCTTTGTGGCGCCCACCGATCATCAGCAGGGCGAGGCCTACCGCATCATCTTTGTGCATGTGCCCGCCGCCTGGCTGTCCATGTTGATCTACTTGGCGATGGCCTTTTGGGCCGGCTTGGGCTGGGTGCTCAATACGCGTTTGTCCTCGCTGCTTGCCAGCGCTTTGGCGCCGACCGGGGCGCTGATGACGGTGCTGGCCTTGTGGACCGGCGCGCTGTGGGGCCGGCCGACCTGGGGCACTTGGTGGGTCTGGGATGCGCGGCTGAGTTCGGAGCTGATCCTGCTTTTTCTCTACATCGGCTTCATGGCCTTGCAGGCCGCCATTGAGGACCCGCGCCGCGCCGACAAGGCCAGCGCCTTGCTGGCCCTGGTGGGCGTGGTCAATGTGCCCATCATCTATTTTTCGGTGCGCTGGTGGAACACCTTGCACCAGGGTGCCTCGGTCAGCCTGACGGCCGCGCCCAGCATGGCGCACACCATGTTGGCCGGCATGTTGGTCTGCACCTTGGCCCTGTGGGCCTATGCGATCGCGGCGGTGTTGCTGCGCCTGCGTAACAAGATACTTGAACGGGAAGCCGGCAGCGCCTGGGTGCTGGACCTGCTGCGCACTAGCGAAGGAAAATTGAAATGATTGCGGGTGTTTGGGACAGCGTGCTGGCCGCTGCATGGCTGGGCGGCTATGGCCGCTATGTTTGGGGCTCTTTCGGGGTGGTGGCCGCTGCTTTGGGGTTGGAGCTGTTGAGCTTGAGGCGGCAGCGGCAGGGCATTTTGCGGCAGCTGCATGCTCAGCTTGACGATCTATGAGCCCACGTCAAAAACGCCTGTTGCTGCTCGGGCTGGGCCTGGCCGGTCTGGCTCTGGCCACGGCCCTGGTGCTGCAGGCCTTCAGCAAGAACCTGGTGTTCTTCTACACACCCAGCCAGGTGCAGGCCGGCGAGGCGCCCAAGGGACGCAGCTTTCGCGTCGGCGGCCTGGTCGAGGCCGGCAGTCTGCAACGCGAGGCCGATGGACTGGGCAACCGCTTTGTGGTGACCGACCAGCAGCAGCGCTTGCAAGTGCATTACCGCGGCTTGCTGCCCGATCTGTTCAAGGAGGGCAAGGGCGTGGTGGCGCAAGGTCGGCTGAGCGAAAGCTTGGGCTTCGTTGCCGAGGAGGTGCTGGCCAAGCATGACGAAAACTATATGCCGCCCGAGGCGGCGCGGGCCTTGGAGGCTGCCGCCAAGGCCAAGCAGCAGCAGGGGCTGCAACCATGACGGCCGAACTTGCCCATCTGGCGCTGATCCTGGCGCTGGGCCTGGCCTTGATCCAAGGCTTGGCGCCCTTGCTGGCGCCGCAGCGGCCGGCCTGGCTGCAGCTTGCGAACCAGGCGGCGCTGGCGCAGGCCTTGTGTGTGTTCTTGGCCGCTGCCGGCTTGGTCTGGGCTTTTGCGCAAAACGACTTTTCGCTCAAGCTGGTGGCCGCGCATTCCAATTCCAAGCTGCCTCTGCAATTTCGAGTCAGCGCCGTCTGGGGCAGCCATGAAGGCTCGCTGCTGCTGTGGGTCACGATTCTGGCGCTGTGGACGCTGGCCGTTCGCAGCTTCAGCGCCGAGCTGCCCAGGCTGCTGCGCGCCCGCGTGCTGGCCGTGCTGGGGCTGATCAGCGCGGGCTTTTTGAGCTTCACGCTGCTGACTTCCAATCCGTTTGAGCGCCTGCTGCCGGCCGCCCCCGACGGCCGCGACCTGAACCCGCTGCTGCAAGACCCCGGCATGATTTTTCATCCGCCGCTGCTGTACATGGGCTATGTCGGCTTCGCGGTGGCGTTTGCCTTTGCCATCGCCGCCTTGCTGGAAGGGCGCTTCGACGCGGCCTGGGCGCGCTGGACAAGACCTTGGACGCTGGCGGCCTGGGCTTTTCTGACCGGCGGCATTTTCCTGGGTAGCTTCTGGGCTTATTACGAACTCGGTTGGGGCGGCTGGTGGTTCTGGGACGCGGTCGAGAACGCGTCCTTCATGCCCTGGCTGGTCGGCACCGCTTTGGTCCACTCCTTGGCGGTGAGCGAGAAGCGCGGCGTGTTCAAGAACTGGACTTTGCTTCTGGCGATCTGCGCGTTTTCGTTGTCGCTGCTGGGTACCTTCTTGGTTCGCTCCGGCGTACTCAGCTCGGTTCATGCATTTGCCACCGACCCTGAACGCGGGCTCTACATCCTGGCCTTGTTGGTGCTGGCGATTGGTGGCTCCTTGGCGCTGTTTGCCTGGCGCGCGCCACAGATGGAGCAGCGCAGCCACGCGGAAGAAGGCTTTGCACTCGCCTCGCGCGAGACGCTTCTATTGATCAATAACTTGTTCCTGCTGGTCAGCGCTGGCACGGTGCTGCTGGGCACGCTGTATCCGCTGGCGATTGACGCCCTCAGTGGCGCCAAGATTTCAGTCGGCCCGCCTTACTTTGACGCGGTGTTCGCGCCGCTGATGCTGCCTTTGCTGGCCTTGCTGGGCTTTGGCCCCTTTGCCACTTGGCGCGGCCGGGGCGCGGGCGCCTTGCTCAAGCAGCTACGCCTGCCCTTGCTAACGAGCGTTCTGCTCGGTGCATTGCTGAGCTTTTCGTTTTTGCATTCGCTGCTGGCGGCCGTCAGCCTGAGTTTGGGGCTGTGGGTGCTGCTGGCGACCGGCTGGCATATCGCGCACAGCGTGCAGCGGCCAGCTGGATCGTCGGTCAGCTGGGCCACACGCTGGCGCCAGACCACGCGCAGCCAATGGGGGATGTGGCTGGCCCATGGCGGCTTGGCGGTGTTTGTGCTGGGCGTCAGTCTGGTCAAGAGCTTGGAGCAAAGCCAGGAGGCCAGCCTGCAGCCGAGCCAAACGCTGAATCTGGGCGGTTATGAGTTCCGCTTCGAGTCGATTGAGCGCCGTAACGGCCCCAACTTCATCGCCGCGCAGGCTCGCTTCGAGGTGCGCCGCGAGGGCAAGCTGGTGGCCACGCTGCGGCCCGAAAAACGTTTCTATCCGGTGCAGCAAATGCCCATGAGCGAAGCGGCGATTGATCGTAGTTTCGGCCGCGATCTCTACATCTCCTTGGGCGAGCGCAGCAGCGGCGGTGCCTATGGCCTGCGCGTGCAGATCAAGCCCTTTATGACTTGGATCTGGAGCGGCTGCCTCTTGATGGCGCTGGGTGGGGCGCTGGCGGCCAGTGACCGGCGCTATCGCAGGGTTCCGGTGACGGTAAGCCAGAAGACCCAGCCCTCAGGCTCCTTGGAGGCCGCATGAGCGCGGCTGTGATGGCCCGCTCCTGGCGGGGTCTAATTCCCTTGGCGCTGTTCCTAGGCCTAGCCGCCTTGCTGGCCCTGGGCCTGCGGCGCGGTGACCCGCAGACCTTGCCTTCGCCTTTGCTGGACAAGCTGGCTCCTGCCTTCGAGCTGCCGCTGCTGGAGCTGAAAGGGGCCAGCGGCAGCTTCTCGCCACAGCAGTTGCTGGGTCAGGTCTGGGTGCTCAATGTCTTTGCTTCCTGGTGCCAACCCTGCCGGTTGGAGCACCCGCAGGTGCTGGCGCTGTCCCGTGAGCCGGGGCTGACGCTCGTCGGCTTGAACTACAAGGACCGCGAGGGCGCGGCTTGGCTGCAGACCCAGGGCAACCCTTTTCGCTTCGCTGTGTTGGACCTGGACGGCCGCGCCGGCATGGACTGGGGCGTCTACGGCGTGCCCGAAACCTTTGTGGTTGACCGCCAGGGCCGCGTGCGCCTGAAGCTGGTCGGGCCCTTGACCCAGCAACGTTTGCAGCAAGAGCTGCTGCCCTTGATTCGGAGACTGCGTGATGCGGCTTGATTGGAAGTTATGGGTTATGGCAATGTTGCTGCCGCTGATCCCAATGATCCCGCTGCAGGCGGCTGAACTGGATGCGGCTGAACAGGCACGCATCCAGCATCTGAGCGAAATCCTGCGCTGCGTGGTCTGCCAGAACCAGACCCTGGCCGACTCGCAAGCCGAGTTGGCCCAGGACATCAAGCGCGAGCTGCAAGCGCAAGTACTGGCGGGCTCCAGCGACGAGGCGGTGCTGGCTTTCATGGTGCAGCGCTACGGCGACTTTGTGCTTTACCGTCCGCCACTCAAGCCCAGCACCTGGGCGCTTTGGTTTGGGCCGCTGCTTTTGCTGGGCCTGGGCGGCGGCTGGCTTTTCCGGGTTCTGGCGCGCCCGCAGCGCAGCCAAGCCATGTCATCTGTTGTCTCGTCTGTTGAGGAGTCTTCACCATGAGTGCAATTGTTGTGTTTTCAGTCGCAGCGGCGCTGCTCTTGCTGCTGACCCTGACCCTGCTGCTGTGGCCCGCGCCGGCTTTGAAGAATGGCGCAGCCCGTTTGGCTGCTTGGCCGCGCGGCTTGCTGGCCTTGAGCTTGGGCGGATTTTCGCTGGCCGGCTATGCGCTGCTGGGCCAACCGGCCGCTTGGCAGCAAGACGAGTTGCTCAGCGCAGAGCCGCCGCCCGCGCTGGCTGCAGGGGGCGCAGTGGGCCCGGCACAGATCGAGGCCATGGTGGCGCGCCTGGCCGACAAGCTCAAAACCCAGCCCGACGATGCCAAGGGCTGGCGCATGCTGGCGCGCTCCTATGAGAACTTGCAGCGCTACGGCGAAGCGGTGCGAGCCTATGAGCAGCTGGCGCGCCTGACTCCGCAGGATGCTGACATGCTGAGCGATTACGCGGTCACCTTGGCGATGAGCCTGGGTCAGCAAAATTTGCTGGGCGAGCCCGAGGCCTTGATTCAACGCGCCTTGAAGGCCCAACCCAACCATCTGCAATCCTTGGCGCTGGCCGGCAGTGTGGCCTTGGACAAAGGTCAGTTTCGCGAGGCGGTGGCTTATTGGCGCCGCGTGCAGGCGGCCGTGCCGGCCGAGTCGGAACTGGCGGCCCAGGTGGGGCAGAGCATCGCGCGGGCGCAGGCCTTGAGCGAAAGAAAGCCCTGAGGGAGAAGAAAAAGCGCCGCCCGTACATCGCTGCACGGGCGGCGTTCAAGAGCTCAACAAAGCTCAGGACTGCGCGTATTTGATCGAGCAGCCATAGGGCTTGGTGTTGGCCTGGCTGACCTTCTTGCCGGCGGCCAGCTCACCCAGGGCCAGGCGAACATAGCTGTCGGCCTTGGCGATGTCGTTGGCATTCGAGTTGGCAATCCTGTCGCTGCCGCCCTTCTAGGCCAGCTTGCCGTCGGCCTGCTGAGGAATGGAGATGTCTTTGCAGACCAGCCAGCTGACGCGGGCACGCAGGTCTCCTTTCTGGCCGTCCTTCAGACCGGCCGCCAACTGCAGATCGGTCAGCAGCAGCGCATGCTCGGCGTAGCCATAGTTGCTCAGCGGGCTATATGCGAAAAGCAAAAAGGCGGGCGAAACATGCGCCGAAGAACGCATTGCTCGCCCGCCCAGGCCCTTGCTTTCAGGACCTCTTAGCTCGCTTGAGCGGCTTCAGGATCCGAACACATGGTTGAACTCGATCCAGCCTTGGCGGCCATGCGGCAGGTAGTAGCCAACCGGGTAGTAAGGCCAGGCCGCACTCGGGTCTTTGCGGATATCACCCAACAAGTTGTTGACGATCAGGCTGACGCTGCTGGCCTTGCTGACTTGATAGCGCGCGCTGGCGTTGAAGTTCCAGTAAGGGCCGAGCCAGGACTTCTTGTCAGAGCTGGAGATTTTGCCGTTGCGCTGCCCGGTCAAGGTGGCACCGAAGTCGCCGAGGTTCCAGCCCAGCGTAGCGATCAGCTTGTTGGGCCAGTCGCTGTGCTCGGGTGTGCCAACGCGGTTGGTGTCGGCGTCGCCCGCGAACTGCTGGTAGACAAAGCTCTGGACCTGCGTGTACTTGCCGGTCAGGGTGTATTCGCCCAGATTGCTGGTCTTGAGCGCGTAGCGGGCCGAGATATCAAAGCCGTAGGTACTCTGGCTGGCGGCGTTGATCGGGTTGACCAGAATCAGATTGACTTCGCCGGGCTTGACCACCGCATCGGCCGGGTTGCGACGCACGCGCTTGATCGCGTCCGCGCAGCTGGGCGAGCTGATGTTTTGCACGCCGGTGCGGCATTCGGCCTCGTCGCGCAGGATCTTGTCCGAGTCCAGATCGATCACTAAGTCATTGATGGCGATCTTCCAGAGGTCAAACGAGCCTTCAAATGCCTTGCTTGGTGACCACACCAGGCCCAGCCCCCAGGACTTGCCTTTTTCCGACTTCAGATCCTTGGAGCCGTTCTTCAGGTAGTTGAAGCCGGACACGATGTCGACGAATTCGCATTTATCGAGGGGCTGACCCGCTTGCGCGCAGCGGTAGTAGTCAGTCGATGAAGGGTAGTAACCTCGGCTTTCAGCGGTGAAGATATAGCTCATGTCCGGCGCGCGAAAGCTCGTTGCATGGTTGGCGCGCAAGAGCACTTCGCTGACCGGGCGGAACTCCAGCCCAGCGTTATAGGTGAAGCTGCCGTCCTTGCGGCCAGCGAAGCGGTACTGGTCGTAGCGCGTCGCCAGCGTGCCGATCAAGGTTTTGGTGATCGGTGCGTTCAGCTCGGCACCCAGCGCCCAGCGATTGCGGTCGCCGCTGACGTTGGCGACTTCTAACGTGTTGTAAAAAACGCCTTGGCCTAAGCGCGGGTCGGCATTGTTCTCGAAGCCCTGGGCGCCGGCCTCGGCCAGCACGGCGGCACGCAAGGCCCCGGCCGGCAGCTTGAGCAGCTCGCCGCTCGCGTTGACGTTCAAATTGTGGGTCCAGGCCTTGTCGTTGGCGTAACTGGCGGATGCAATGCTGTCGTACTCGGCCGGGGTCAAGGGTTTGAAGAGGCGCTTGACGTCGGGCGCATAGATGGCCTCGCCCTTGGCGGTCTCGCCTTTCTTCGCGCCGAGGAAGAACTCGTCCACATTGGCTAGCAGGCGCGGGCGGTGCAGCTTGCTGGTGTAGGCCGAGGTGTTCAGGGCCGCCTCAAAGACCCAGCTGCCTGCGATATCACCGCGCGCGCCCAGCACCAGGTTGTGCCACTCGTCGTTCCAGCGTCTATTGAACTTGTCGGCACCGCCGAGTTCTTCCGGCGCGAAGCGACGGCTCCATGTTTCGAGCTTGCCGCTGTTGGCGTTCTGGAAGTAGGTGCTCGTCGCTCCCAGCGAGGTCCAGGCGGGTCCGCGGGTATTGTTTTCGGTCTCGGTAAAGCCCAGCAGCAGCTCGGCGAACAACTCGGTTTGCGGGGTCAGCGCGTAGTTCAAGACGCCTGCGAAATTGCTGCTTTGGTTGCCGGTCTGGGTGGTCCAGAAGGTCGGTGAGGTTTGACCTGAGCCGCAATATTGACCGCTCTTGATGGTGGCAGTTTTGGTTGAGCCGTTGAACAGTTGCCCCGCCGCCTCGCAAGCGCCGGCCTCCGGCGCGATGTACTTATTGGTCTTGGCATCTTTGCGCCCGATCACCACGCCGGGGTTGGCGCCCTTGAGCGTCGTGTCGGCCATGAAGTCGCGCTGCAGGCTCCAGATCGGGTCGCGCTTGCTGAACTCCAGGCCGTAAACCCCGCTGAGCGCGCCGGCTTCAAAACCGCCGCTGATTTGCGCGCGCGCATTGGCGCCGCCGCCCAGCTGGGTGCCGCCAGCCTTGAGGTTGAGGGTCACGCCCTGGGCCTGCTTTTTCAAGATGATGTTGACGACGCCGGCAATCGCGTCCGAGCCGTAGATGGCCGAAGCGCCACCGTTCAGAATTTCAATCCGGTCGATCAAGGCCGAGGGGATGTTGGCCGTGTTGGTGAAGTTGACCGCGCCGTCATAGGCGCTCGGATAGTCGGCAATGCGCCGGCCATTGATCAGCGTCAGCGTGTGGTTGGGGCCCAGGCCGCGCAGGCTGATGGCATTGGCTGCGGGGGTGAAGGTATTGCCGAAGTCTTCGCCCTGGGTGAAGCCGGTGTTCTCGGTCAAGGCGTTGAGCGCGTCGCCGACGCTCTTGAAGCCCAAACGACTGATGTCCTCGGACTTCAAAACAGTCATCGAACTGGGGCCCTCGCTGAGGGCGCGCGAGATGCGCGAGCCTGTGACCTGCACTTGCGGCAAGCTTTGCGGATCCACCGTAGTGGCAGGGGCCGTGCTCTGTGCGTGGGCGAAATGCGGGGCGTAGGCACAGGCAAGCGCAAATGCCAATGGGGCCAAGGGCGCCAGCTTTGCGAGCTGGCGATGGTTTGGGTACTGCATGGAAATCCTCCGTTAGCTTCATCTCCCTCGGGGGTGTCCCGAGGGTCTCGCGGCTGTACAAGCGGGTGGCTTGGGCCGTCTTGAGGGCTGCACTTTAGGGAATACCCTGAAGTGCGTGAAGCGAGGATTTCTTATTTGCTTGGGTGAAAAACGAGTTTGGTAGCTGCGATTTCGGGCCGCGATTTGGCTCTATGGCGTGCCGCTGACGCTGCGCGCTTCATCCACGACGGCGCGCGTCAGCGGGCCGGCAAATGTGGCAATGAAGTCGTACACATAATCTCGCAGATAAGCGTCGCGACGCACCGCCAGCCGCGTCATATTGTCCGCAAACAGATGGCGCGCATCGATGGCCGACAAATGCCTGTCGCGCTCCTCGTCATAGGCAATCGACGCGACGATGCCCACGCCCAGGCCGAGGTCTACATAGGTCTTGATCACGTCCGCGTCCATCGCGGCCAGCACCACGTTCAAGTTCAGGCCCGCTTGGCGGAAGGCATCATCGATGTGCGAGCGGCCGGTATAGCCGAGCTCGTAGGTGACGATGGGGAATTGCGCCAGCCGCTCAAGCGTCAAGACCTGACCCTCGGCCGCCTCGCGTGCCAGCGGGTGATCGACCGGCGTGATCACCGCATGGGTCCAGCGGTAGCAGGGCAGGGCGATCAGTTCGGGGTACTGGGTCAGAGCCTCGGTGGCGATGCCCACATCGGCCTCGCCGTCGAGCAACAGACGCGCGACTTGTTGCGGCGAGCCCTGATGCAGGTTCAGCACCACGTCCGGATGGCTGCCGCGAAAGTCTCGCACGGCTGGCGGCAGCGCATAGCGGGCCTGGCTATGGGTGGCGGCAATGCGCAGATTGCCGGCGCCGGTTTGGGCATAGTCGGCGCCGGCGCGGCGCAGGTTCTCAGCCTCGCTGAGCAGCTTCTCGATGATGGGCATCACATGCGCGCCCGGCTCGGTCAGTCCGGTCAGGCGCTTGCCGGCGCGCATGAAGATTTCGATGCCCAGCTCATCTTCGAGCTCGCGGATCTGCCGGCTGACGCCGGGCTGCGAGGTATGCAAGGCAGCTGCCACCTCGGTCAGGTTGAAGTTGCGGCGCTGGGCCTCGCGGATGGAACGGAGTTGCTGGAAATTCATTGGAAGAGGCGCTTTCTTATTCGTTTTCCAATTATTGGCAAACACTGCCGCTTTGTCCTCCAATGAAAAGTGGATTGCTTATTCAAATAGTGCCAGCCTGGCCCTCAACTGGCTGCCAAGGCTTGATCGAGGTCGGCCAGCAGGTCGTCAATATGCTCGATTCCGACCGACAGGCGCACCGTGTCTTCACTGACACCGGCCCGGTCCAGCTCGGCCGGTGAAAGTTGCCGGTGGGTGGTGGAGGCGGGATGCGTGGCCAGCGATTTGGCGTCGCCGATATTGACCAAGCGGGTGAAGAGTTGCAACGCGTCGAGGAAGCGCGCGCCGGCCTCGCGTGGCGGGCTGCCTGCGCCAGCCTTGAGTCCAAAGGTCAGCACGCCCGAGGCCTTGCCGCTCAGGTACTTTTTGGCCAAGCCATGGTCGGGATGTTCTTCCAGGCCGGCATAGTTGACCCAGCCCACCTTGGCATGGCTTTTCAGATGCTGCGCGACTTTCAGTGCGTTGTCACTGATGCGGTCGACCCGCAGCGCCAGGGTTTCAATGCCTTGCAAAATCAAGAAGGCATTGAAGGGCGAGATGGCCGCACCGGTGTTGCGCAAGGGCACGACGCGGGCGCGTGTGATGTAGGCCGCAGGACCCGCTGCCTCGGTGTAGACCACGCCGTGGTAGCTCACATCGGGCTCGTTCAGGCGCTTGAAGCGCTCTTTGTGCTGTGCCCAAGGGAACTTGCCGGAGTCGATGATGGCGCCGCCGATGGCCGTCCCGTGGCCGCCCAAGTACTTCGTTAGTGAATGCACGACGATGTCAGCGCCATGCTCGATCGGCCGGCTCAGGTAGGGGCTGGGCACGGTGTTGTCGACGATCAGCGGCACGCCGTGGCGGTGGGCGATCTCGGCGATGCGGGCGATGTCGGTCACATTGCCTTGCGGGTTGCCCAAGGACTCGACAAAGATGGCCTTGGTCTTGTCGTTGATCAGCGCTTCAAAGCTTTCGGGCCGGCGGTAGTCGGCGAATTGCGTGGTGATGCCGAACTGCGGCAAGGTGTGGGCAAAGAGGTTGTAGGTGCCGCCATAGAGCGCGCTGCTGGCGACGATGTTGTCGCCGGCTTCGGCAATGGTCTGGATGGCATAGGTCACTGCGGCCTGGCCCGAGGCCACGGCCAGAGCGCCGATGCCGCCTTCCAGGGCAGCGAGGCGCGCCTCCAGCACCGACTGCGTCGGGTTATTGATGCGGGTGTAGATATGACCTTCGGCCTTCAGGTCGAACAAATCCGCGCCATGCTGCGCGCTGTCAAAAGCATAGGCCACGGTTTGGTAGATGGGCACGGCGGCGGCGCGCGTGGTGGGGTCGCCGGCATAGCCTGCATGCAGGGATTGGGTCTCAAATCGCCAAGCGGGGTTCAGGCTCGGCTTCCTAGCCGCTGTTGCTGGTGTTGCCGCTTGGGATGGATTCGTTTCGCTCATAGGGTGACCTCGTCGACCAGGTTGAAGGAAAGTACGCTTGAATGGTGTGGTAATGCTAAGCACAGCACTTGCCGTTCAGAACTGCATTTGCCGCATAAGCTTGTGCGGATGTCGTCCTTGATGGCCACCAGCGACGCGCCTATCGTCTTGCCCTCGGAGTCAACAGGGGGATCGATGAATATGAGCCTGCAAGCCGAGTCGGAGCTCGCCTTGGCGCTGCCGGTGCTTGATCTACGCGACCTCACCGACACGAGCCCGGCTGCACAACTTCGCTTCGTCAACCGGCTGCGCGAAGTGAGCCATACGCTTGGCTTTTTTTATCTGCGCGGGCATGGTGTGCCCTCGGCCAAAGTGGCGCAGGTGTTTCGCTTGTCGCGAGCGTTCTTCAACTTGCCGCGCGAGCAAAAACTGGCCGTGCACATGGCGGGCTCGCCGCATTTTCGCGGCTACACGGCGGCGGGCGAGGAGATCACCCAAGGTGCCCGCGATTGGCGCGAGCAATTGGACATCGGCGCAGAGCGGCCTTCCTTGCCTGGTGCGCAAGCTGATGAGGCGTGGCAGCGCCTACAAGGGCCGAATCAATGGCCGCAACAAATTCCTGAACTCAAACCCGCATTGCTGGCTTGGCAAGGCCGACTGACCTTTGTGGCGCAGCAGTTGCTGGACGCGCTGGCCCTGGCCTTGCATCAGCCGCCGGATTGCTTTGACGAGGCGTTTGCGCTGGAGCCGGTCCAGCATCTGAAAATCATTCGCTATCCCGGTCGCAGCGAGCCGGGCGCAGGGCCGCAGGGGCAAGGTGTCGGCGCGCACAAGGACAGCGGCTGCCTGACTCTGCTGCAACAAGATGCCTGCGGCGGTCTTCAGATCAAGAACGACGGACGCTGGATTGACGTTCCGCCCCAGCCCGACACCTTGGTTGTCAATCTCGGTGAGGTGCTGGAGATGCTGACCGGCGGCTATTTGCGCGCTACTTTGCACCGCGTCGTCAGCCCGCCGCTCGGGGTCGACAGCTTGTCTGCGGCGTTCTTTCTTGGGCCGCGTCTGGATGCCGAGTTGCCTGATTTGAAACTGCCACCTGCCTTGGCCCTGCGCGCACGGGGTGTGGAGCTTGATCCGGCCAACCCCTTGATCCGCCATGCAGGCCGCAACTTTCTAAAAGGGCGTTTGCGCTCGCATCCCGAGGTGGCGCAAGCCTTTTATGCGGATGTATTGAGCCTGGAAGCATAGCAGCGACGTCTATGGGCGCCACGCTTAGCGCCTGGCTCAGGTGTTTGCGCCTGCAAATGGCGTGCGGATATCCGATAAGAACGTCTGCGCACGCGGATGCTGAGGGCGGTTGAAGAAGGCCTCCGGCGTGGCGCGCTCCAGCACTTGGCCGGCGTCCATGAACAGCACCCGGTCCGCCACCTCGCGGGCGAAGCCCATCTCATGTGTGACGCAGATCATGGTCATGCCTTCGGCTGCCAGGTCGCGCATCACCAGCAGGACCTCGCCGACCATCTCGGGGTCGAGCGCGCTGGTCGGCTCGTCGAACAGCATCACCGGCGGCTGCATGGCCAGCGCGCGGGCGATCGCCACGCGTTGCTGCTGGCCGCCTGAGAGCTGAGCGGGCAGGGCGTCGGCCTTGTGTGCCAGCCCCACGCGCTTGAGCAAGCTCAGCGAGCGCTCATGCGCTTGGTCGCGGCTCAAGCCGTGCAGGCGGATCGGCGCCAGGCTGCAGTTCTCCAGCGCCGTCAGATGGGGAAATAGATTGAACTGCTGGAACACAAAACCGATGCCGGAACGGAAGGCGTTGACGTCCAGGCCTTTGCGGTGGATGTCTTGGCCGTTCAGCAAGATGCGGCCCGACTCGATCGGCTCCAACCGGTTGAGCGTGCGGATCAGCGTGCTCTTGCCAGAACCGGACGGGCCGCACACGACCACCACTTCGCCGCTGCCTATGCGCTCGCTGATATCACTGAGTGCCTTGTAACTGCCGTAGCTTTTGTTGACCTTGTCGAATTCAATCATGCGGGGACCTGTTGAGTTATTGGGAAGGGGCTGGCGGGCGTGGCGGGCTTTTGGGGCTTGCTCAAATGGCGCTCCAAGGCGTAGGCCAGGCGCGAGAGCCCGAAGCACAGCACGAAGTAGCTCAGTGCCAAAACGCTGTACACCTCGAGCGGTTTGACCAGTACCTGGCCGTTGATCTGGTTGGCGATAAAGCTCAGCTCGGACAGGCCAATGATGGTGCCCAAGGACGTTTCCTTGATGGTGGAGATGAATTGATTCACCAGCGAAGGCAGCATATGGCGCAGGCCTTGTGGCAGCAGCACCAAGCGCAGCGCCTGCAGATAATTCAGGCCCAGCGAGCGAGCGGCCTCCATCTGCCCGCGTGGCAGGCCCTGCAGGCCGGCACGCACGATCTCGGCCAGATAGACGGCATCAAAAATCACAAGCGCGGCCAACATGGTCGTGAATTGATCGGTCTTGTGCCCGGTGATGGTGGGCAAGAAAAAGTAGGCCCAGAACACCACCATCAGCAAGGGCGTGCCGCGCACCACAAAGACAAAGCCCGAGACCGGCAGACGCACCCAGGCCAGCGGGCTGATGCGGCCCAGACCCAGCAGAAGGCCCAGCGGCAGCGCCAGCAGCAGGCCCAAGCTGGCCAAGACCACGGTCAGTGCCAAGCCGCCCAGCGGGCCCTTGGGATATTGGCCGACCAGGAAGTACAGCCAATAAGTGTCGATCAGCTCCAGCATCAGGCGGCCCTCACCGGATAGCGCTGCTGGAAAGCCCAGGCCAGCGCCGTGATCAGCAGCGACACGCTCAAGTACGCGGCCGTCACCAGCGCGAAGGTCTCAAAGCCACGAAAGCTCGCGGTCTCGACCCGCTGGGCCTGATACATCAACTCGGCCACGCCGATCACGGTGGCGATGCTGGTGTGCTTCCAGAGATTGAGCGTTTGCGAGATCAGCGGCGGCACGGTGATACGCAGCGCTTGCGGCAACACCACCAAGCGCATGCTGACGAGGTAAGAAAAACCCAAAGCTCGCGCCGCCTCGAACTGGGTACGCGGAACGGCGCGCAGGCCGGAGCGGATGTCCTCGCCCATATAGGCGGCGGTGTAGAGCGTCAAGGCAATCACGGCGGCCGTCGCTTCGACATTGCCTCTGTAGAGCCACTGTTTGATGCCTTCCGGCAAGGCCTCCGGCGCGGCGAAGTACCAGAACAGCATATGCACCAAGAGCGGCACGCTGCGAATCCCTTCCACATAGGCAAAGCCCAGCGCCTGCGCGATGCGCGAGGGCGCCAGACGCAGCAGCGCCACGCCGGTGGCCAGCGGCAAGGCCAGCACCAGCGTCAAGCCGGTGAGCTGCAGGGAGAACAAAAATCCGCTGAGCAGCCAGTCATAAAACTGGCCATGCAGCAGCAGTTGGAAATCGAGTTGTGGCATAGGGGAGAGTAGGTGCGTGGGTGCTGAAAGGCGGTGTGCAGTTTTGCTTGACCGGGGCAGGCTTTGTTTTGCGACAGGCTCGGACGAAGTGGGAACGCCCCGCAAGCGGGGCGTCTGTGCATGGTTGGTTTACGTTAGTCTTTGCGCGTGGCCGGCCCCCTTTCAGGCAGAAAATGAAAGGTCAAACAGGCAGAAATCAAGCATCGACCTTGTCGGTCTCGATCTTGAAGCTGCGCACCGGGAACTTCAGGCGAGTCTCGGGGCCATACCATTTGATGAAGAGCTTGTCGGCCTCGCCGGACTTCTCCAGCCCGCGCAGCGTATCGTCGATCAGCAGCTTGAATTTGGCCTCACCCTTTTTGATGCCCAGTGCCAGCGGTTCGACGCTGAGGTTTTGCGGCAGGATCACGTATTGCGCTTGCAAGGCGCCGAGCTTGGCATGCTGATCCAACAGCGAGACCTCATCATTGACAAAGGCCACACCCTTGCCTTGCTGCAGCGCCTGGAAGGCTTGTGGGCCGTTCTCGAAGGTCACGACCTCGACATTCGGCACCGCCTTACGGATGTTTGGCTCTTGGGTGCCGCCCTTGATGGTGACGACCTTCTTGCCGTTCAGATCGGCGACGTTCTTGATGCCGCTGTCTTTCTTCACCAGCACCTTTTGGCCGGTCACGAAAGTGGTCAGCGAAAAGTCGATGACGGCCTCGCGCTCCTTGTTGTGGGTGAGCGAGGCGGCCAGCAGGTCGATATGGCCTTGCTGCAACTCAGGGATGCGGGCGGCCACGGCGAGCTGCTTGATTTTGAGCTTGACGCCCAGTTTGTTGGCCACAGCCTGGGCCAGATCGACTTCGTAGCCGACGATTTCACGGGTCTTGGGGTCGATGAAGCTGTTGGGTTCATCAGTGCCGAGCACGCCGACAACCAGCTCGCCCTTCTTTTTGATGTCATCAAGCTGATCTGCATGGGCGGCGCTGACACCGAATAAAGTGGCCGTTAGAGCGAGCAGGGCAGCGGCGGTGCTGGACTTGTTGAAGCTGCGACGATTGAGAGTCATGAGGGTCTTTCCGAGAAGAAGTTTTGATGGTTCTCATCCTAGGGTTGACCCGCATATTTGCGAACGAAGGCTTGCTTCTATCCAAGCGCGAAAAACTCCTATTGGCTTTTCGGACGAGCAGTTGCACAGAGGCATTGCAACGGCGGCACACAAGCGGTGCCAATTCCAGTCCAGCATGATTGGCGGCAATGAACCAAAAAAGGCAGCCGGGTCTGCGCCCGGCTGCCTTGCACTTGATTCTTTCCGGCCTCAAAGGGCGCCAAAGCTCCCCGCGCCGCTCCAACGAAGCTCAGGCTGCTCGCTTGGGCAAGGAGGTATAACGCAGATAGGGGCGCACCGCATCAAACCCTTGCGGGAACTTCTGCTTCAGCACCTCGGGGTCCTGGATGGAGGGCAGGATCACGACATCGTCGCCGTCCTTCCAATTGGCGGGCGTGGCCACCGAGTTGCTGTCGGTCAGCTGTAGCGAATCGATCACGCGCAGGATCTCATCGAAGTTGCGGCCGGTGCTGGCGGGGTAGGTGATGATCAGCCGAATCTTTTTGGCCGGGTCGATGATGAACAGCGAGCGCACCGTGGCCGTGGCGGAAGCGTTCGGGTGGATCAGGTCATACAGCTCGGAGACCTTGCGGTCGGCGTCGGCAATGATGGGGAAGCGCACTTCGGTTCCCTGGGTTTGATTGATGTCCTCAATCCAGCGCAGATGCGACTCGACCGGGTCGATCGGCAGCGCAATAGCCTTGACATTGCGCTGCGCAAAATCCTCGCTAAGCTTGGCGGTCTTTCCCAGTTCGGTGGTGCACACGGGCGTGAAGTCGGCCGGGTGCGAGAACAGCACACCCCAGCTGTCTCCTAACCATTGATGAAAGCGGATAGGGCCGTCGGACGAGGCTTGTTCAAAATCGGGGGCGAGATCGCCCAGGCGCAGGCTTGGCATGGCTAAATTCCTTGTTTGTGAAGATTCAAAAGAGATCAGCGGCAACGCTGGTGGAGATCAAACTGCGAACGACCATTCTTGGAAGTTCGCGTGATGCGGGCGCCGTTCGCGCGCGGCTTTTGCCCGGGCCGAATCGACCCAACGCTTGGCCAGCGGAAAAGGCCCGAAGCCGGATTCGGTATTGATATGTCCGACGGCGCCCAAGTTGGTGAAACTCGCACCCCAGCGGCCGGCCCAGCGCAAGGCGCTCCCTGCACTCATCCAAGGGTCGTTTTGGCTTGCGATCAAGGTGCTGGGGATATGCAGCCTGTGGTGGGGCAGCAGCTCGGCCAGGCCGAACTTGTCGGGCTCGGCCGGCGCCACGAACAGCGCCTGTCGAATCGGCGAGTCGGGATGCTCGGCCAGATGGTGCGCGAGTGCCAGGCAGCCAAAACTATGCGCCACGGCGATCCATTCGCCGTCATGGGAAGATCCCGCAGCGGCATCCAATGTACTGCTGATGCGCGCCGACCACCGCGTCAGATCGGGCTTGCTGAAGTCACGCTGCACCACGCGTTTGGCATCGCGAAACTGATGCTGCAGCCAACTCTGCCAATGGGCGGCGCCGCTGTCATGCAGGCCGGGAATGATCAATAGTCGGGGTGATGAATAGATGGCCATGGAATTTCCTCGGCGATTGGCTTTGAGCCGACTTAAAGCGTTGCGATGGCCACTTCGGTGGCCTTCACCAGCGCCACCACATCGCGGCCGACGGTCAAGCCTAATTCCTTGACCGAGCGCGTCGTGATGACGGAGCTCACCAGAGTGCCGTTGGGCGTGATGACGTCGATCTCGGACACCACCGGTCCCTCGATGATTTCCTTGATCGTGCCGCGAAACTGGTTGCGGACGTTGATGGCGCTGATGCTCATAGCGATTACCCCTGTGTCGACCTTGAAGGCCGAATTCAAATGCTGTGCTGTGAAGCTTAGTCGGCTGTAGGGGCTAGCCAAAGGAATGGAAGCGCAGCATCTAATGCGCCGATCAAATATCGCGGGGTCGATGGGCTGCGCTCCCATAGATAGTGATGAGCATCGCGCTCTTACGGTCGGAAATAGCAGGGATTTGGGAATTCGCCCTCAACGAAGAACCAATAGAGAGAGGCCCGCCGCGTGGCCTAGATCCACGAGGCCGGATAGGCAAACCCAACACCTCGACAAGCATTAGGTTTGGCGTAACTGGTTACTTCGGGTGTTGTGTTGTGATTGTAATTGCCATGCCTACAGGATGATTGATGGAAAAAATGTCAGCCAATGTGTTGCGCATTAGGAATTTGCTCTGTTGTTGCGTTTGAAACGCAACAGTCGTTATCAACATGCGTCAGTTTTCCAATTGAATTTTCCAATGTGTTGCGTTTGCCAACTCGATTGCTTCAAGAGGCATAGTGCCTCCCCTCCGATAGTCTTCCGAATGGCTGGGTCGACTGCCTCGGACGTTGGCTAGGCAATACCGAATGACTGCAGACATTGTTTTTGCTTTGGGCCGCTTTGCAGCGACGGCGGCCATTGGCGGTGGAGAGCCGGAATCACGGTGCTGGCCACCCATCAGTCACTGACCGGAGCACAGTTTGCAGTGCGGATGTCCGGTCTCGAATGTGCTGCGGTCATTCAGATGAGCCGTTCACGAAATCGTCGGTCAACTGGAGCCGAATGGCTGCTGCTTGACCCGTCGAATAGACGCGATCGACCCGATAGGAGCCGCTCGCTACATCGTCATCTGCGGCAGCAGTGTGCCCATTGCCGTCATCTACCTCGGTTTGATCAGTTGACGCAATCGACCCAATCCAGACGTAGTGCTCGCAGAACTCGATTCCGCAAAGCTGCCCATCGATGTGTCGTTGCGTCAACTCTGGCGGCGAGGTTGCCAAATGCGTGGTGCCGTCGCGCCAGACGGTCTTGAGCTTCACTTCAACTCCGCCTGTCCAGCGGCGTTGGTCTGCACTCGCTCGTTGGCCAGGGCCGGCCAGGTGATGTAGCGGCCTGAGAACGCGCGCTTCGTCCGAATCACCGTCGTTGTCGGCCACGTAGGTTGAACCCGCCTCCTCGACCAACACGCCCCGACGGCTGAGCATCTTCATCATGCAGGTGATGACTTTGTGCAACACCGCCTGCGCCGCCTGATCGGTTGGCGCGGTGGCTTCGACAAACTCCGGCGTGCCGTCGGCGCTGCGCCGGTAGACGCCGTTCAGGACCAGGCAATGAAGGCGAATGTTGAGATTGGCCGCGGACCCAAAACGTTGGATCAGCGTGACCGCGCCGCTGCCAGCCTCGTTGGCATTGAGCCCGGCCTGGCCGAGCAGGTGGCGCGTGATCACGCGCTGCTCCACCTGTCACCAGCTTGGGCTGTGCGGACAGCAGCAGGCGCAGGGGGATCGGCAGCGACAGAACCCACCGGCGCACCGGCACGTGCGGGATGACGTGGTCGACCAGGTGCGCCATGCGCCGGGCTCCGCACGACGGGCAAAACCCGCGTCGTTTGCAACTGAACGGGCCGCTGGCTCTGGGCGCCAGCGCAGGGTCGGGACTTGCCGCTCAGCCGCGCTGGCGGCGGCGCGCAGCCCAGGCGGTGGCACCCAAGCCCGTCAGCATCAGCGCCCAGCTATCGGGCTCGGGTACCGCGGCGGCCAGGGTATAACCAATGACGTCCAGCGCAACGGTTTCGGTGCCGCCCCGGGTCATCGCGCCCCCACTGCCGAACGCATCCTGAACCTGCGATGGGTTGTGGCTGATCCAGTCACCATAGTCGCCACCATTGGTGCAGTTGTTGAACTGGTTCAACAAGGTCGTGCCCCCATCGATCGAAAAGTAGGCGGCCGGCGTGCCAGCGTCGCAGGGCGTGTTCGGCACACCGGGATTCGTACTGAACGAGCGCACACCGACCGACTGCCAACGGAACAGGTCTCCCACCCAAGGCAGGCTGGTGCTTTTGGGCAGACCGGACCCCAGGCCCAGCACCTCGTTGATTTCATGCTGGGCCACCGCAGTGGTGATGGCATTGCTGCCAAAGACGTCGAAATTCAAACCGATGCAACCGTCAAACATGCCGGTGAAACATTTGCCGCCGGTGGTGGCTGGGGCCAAATTCAAGCCGATGGCCCGAGCATTGGCCGTCTTCAAGCCTATGGTGCTGCTAGAGCCTACCGGGGCGAGGGCGCCGACCTGCACTGATTTCGTCAACGCGATCGCGTCATTGGTTGAAGTGGCGTCCACCAGCAGCTTGTCGCGGAAGTCGGAGTAGCTTGGGGCGTAGTATGAAAAAGAGCTCTGGCCATAGACCGCCGTGTCGTTGTGGAACTCCAACGCCACGTTGATCGGATCGGTGAAAGTGCTGCTGTAGAAAGACAGCGCATTGGTGATCACGTCCTTGTTGGCCTCTGAAATGACACCGCCCTGGGTGCCGAAGGTCACCGTGAAGGTCAGCGCGTGAGCTGAGCCGGCCAGGCCCATCGCCAAGGCAGAACCAGCCAGCAGGGCAGGCCAGCGTCGGGCTGCGCGTTGGCGCTCAGGCGATGAAACCAGGGAATGGAGCGGTGGGTGCGTCATGTTGAGGTCCCTGATGGAAAACAAATATTAAACGCAGATCCTCTGCACGAAATCCCTAATTTGATAGTAGGGGTAACCCGGCACTCACACCGCAAGGCCGGCCGCGAACGCCAGGCAGCGGCCCTATTCACCCAGCGCCGCACCCCCTCGGCCACCGCCGCCTGCACCTGCTCGATCATGGCGTGCAGAGCCACCACCTGTTCGACGCCCACGCGCTGGTTCAGCGCCAGCTGGGCGCGCTTCCAGTGGGTCTTGGCTTGGGCGTGCTTGGCACGGCCGGCGGCGGTGATGGTGACCGAGCGTGTACGGGCATCGGCACCCGGGCCCTGCTCGCACCAGCCCTGGCCGATCAGCGGGCGCAGGTTGCGCGTGAGGGTGGATGCGTCCAGGCCCATTCGGGCGGCCAGCGTGTTCGGCGCGACGGGGGCCCAGCGTCAATACGTGAGACAGCAGCGAATATTGCGTGAGGATAGAATTTTCAAACGCCCCTTTTCCTTAACCACGGCGCCGCGAACACGGCCCTCGATGCCTGCGTGTCGGTCTTTGAGGGCGGCGCAAGACTGTTGATCTGTGACAGCACAGCCGAAAGTCGTCCTCCTTGGGCGCCTGCCGCGTGTTGTCCCTGGTCGCCAGCTCGCTTCCATCGGTCCCGCGAACGCTCGGAGGCAGCCGACCCCATCGGCCCGGCTCGCCGGGTCGCTTGAACTGTCGCGGTTGGGAAGCGTCAGGCCGCTTGCGCCGCCTGGCCTCGGGCCGGCGCACGAGGCGGTGCCCTGGCCTGCAGACCCAGGTGCGTGAGGATCTTCTCGATCACCGGCTGCTCCAAGATCGCCGCCGCGGTTCTGGCAGTGCTGCATGTCGATATCGAACACGCCGCAGGTCCCAACCACGTCAGGATCATCTGACCTGCTCCATTCCAGCCGTACGACAGTACCCGCTCCTGGCCGGCTGCGTGAATTCAGCGCACCAGTCCGTATACCCGCTTTGGGCACCGTGCTGGCGCCACCCACTGCGCATCCGAATGACACGAACTGGCCAGGGCCGTGAGGCCGCATCGTCGCCAGTAAGCCGCCGTTGACAAAAACGGTCGGCGAATCGAACGTCAGCTATGCGGCGCTTGGTCCAACTGTCAGCCTGGCGCAGGCCGGGACATTGCGAGGGCCCTGACGGCCTGGCAACACAGTGCCCAATGCAGTCGTCGGGCTGTCAGTCTTGAGACCTAAGTTTCGTCGGTAAGCGGTCATTGGTCGGCATCCGCTTTCAGGACGGCGAGGAGCCTTCAATCAAAGCGCATCGAGTCGATTCGGCTCTTGACCGCGCCACCACCAAGCTTCAACACATGGGTGTAAATCATGGTCGTTGCCCACTACTCAGCCATAACCCGTTGCATATTGCGACGCACGCCTGGGTGGCGCTGGCCCGCGACCTTTGGCGAGCAGGTACTTGCTAGGAGGATTTGAAAATTCACATTAGGCCTCCGGCTGGCAAGCCAAAACTTTGAATCCGTCCAATTCGCCAAACGGGCGCTTGTGAATGAGTTGATTTGATTAAGACAGTGCTGTCGCATTTTGTCGCATTACGTCGCAGGAAAACTAGATAGAGAGTGAGAAGATTTTGTCTACTTTCAGTAAGTAAACACTCAACAGGACCAGCCCCTATGAATCGCTCTGCCTTAGCAAACTTCCGTCGCCTGCCGCTGCATGTGGCCATTGGCCTGGCCCTGGCGGCCTGCGCCATCGGCTCGGCCCAGGCCACCACCCGCACCTTCACCGGCGCCAGCGGCGGCTTGTGGAGCGCCACCAGCTCATGGGCGGGTGGCCTTGGGCCGGTCAATGGCGATGATGCTGTCGTCGGCAGCTCGGGCGCAAGCAGCAGGACAGCGACATTTGCCTCGGTGATGACGGGCGCTGGCCTGAATTTGCTGAATCTGGACTACGGCTCGACCATCAATCAGAGCCTCACCGGCAGCGCGATGATCGCCGTGACCGAGACCATCGGCAGCACCCAGGCGCAGACCTCGACCTACAACCAGTCCGGTGGGTCGAACACGACCGGCCGGCTCTACGTTGGCTACCAGGGCGTGGGCTCGGGCGTCTACAACCTAAGTGGTGGCGCACTCAACGTCGGCACGGCCGCTGTGGCGGGTGATGTGGACATCGGCTGGAACACCGGCACCACCGGTGCCTTCAATCAAAGCGCCGGTGCAACGACGGTGCTGGGCCAATTCCGCGCGGGCTACAACGATCCGAGTACCAGCGGTACCGTGACGCTCAAGGGTGGCAGCTTCAGCGTCCGCGATCAGGTGACGATCGGCGTGTTCGGCACCGGCAGCTTCACCCAGAGCGGCGGTAGCGCCACCCTCGGCGGGCTGGTGCTGGGCTATCAGCTCGACAGCCGGGGCAAGGGCAGCTACATCCTCAATAGCAACGACGGCGCGGCCAGCCTCAACAGCGGCGGCTATGTCGATATCGGCGTTGGCGGCGGCAGCAGCAGCTTTACCCAATCGGGCAACACCACCCACCAGGTGGCGGGCCGGCTACGGGTAGGCAAGGCGGGCAGCTATACGCTGGACGGCGGGACCTTGAGCGCCGGCAAGCTCATCATCGAAGCCGGCGGCGTCATCACCCAGACCGGCGGCACGCTGAATCTGGTCAATAGCGCCGATTCCAGCAAGGCCGGCAGCTTCGTCTGGACCGGCGGCCAATTGCACTTCAGCGGCGACGCGAGCTTTGCCGACGCCAGCCTGCTGGCCCGCAACACCACCCTGACTAGCTCCATGAGCCTGCGCGTCGACGGCATGCTGACGCAGAGCGACAGCAGCGTGCTGAACCTGGCCGGCGGCCAGTTGCAAGTCGGCAACGCCACGCTGTCTGGCCAGGTCACGGTGGGCCAAGGCAGCACGCTCAGCACCAGCACGCGCCTGAGCAATGTCGGCAGCCTGCAATTGGCCGGCGGCAACTTGAGCGGCGCCGGCCTGCTGTTCAACGTCACCGAGCTGAACGGCCATGGCCGCATAGCCGGCACGGGCGGCTTCGTCAACAGCGGCCTGCTGATGCAGAGCGGCGGTGATCTGGTCCTCAACAACACCGGCGCCAACGAGAACCGCGGCGGCTGGAACCTCTTGGCCGGGCGGCAACTGGAACTCGGCGAAAACGCCCAGCTGGACAACGCCGGTCAGCTCAATCTGAACGGCGGAGCCGTGGTCGGCAGCGGCGTGCTGCTCAACACCAGCCTGGGCACCATCAGCGGCAACGGCAGCATCGCCTCGGGCTTCGTCAACTTTGGCAGCCTGGTGGTGGACAAGGGCCAGACCCGCATCGACCAAAGCTTTGTCAACAAGGGTCAGATCTTGCTTGGCGCCAACAGCGCCACCCTGGCCGGCGCGCAGATCGGCAACCACGGCCTGATCCAGGGCCTGGGCCGCATCAACAACGACATCTCCAATATCGACCCCATCGCCGTGATCGAAGCGCAGGGCGGCACTTTGACCTTGGCCGGCCGCATCGTCAGCCCCAATAGCGGCCTGCTGAGCGTCGTCAGCGGCGCCAAGCTACTGATCCTGCAAGGTCTGGCCAGCAACGCCGGCAAGATTCAGCTGGCCGGCGGTACCTTGGACAACAACGGCTTCGCGCTGAGCAACGAAGTAACGGGAACGCTCAGCGGCTACGGCACGCTGCGCGGCGGCCTGCTCACCAACAAGGGCCAGATCCAGCTGAGCGGCGGCGCCGCCTCGCCCACTTCGATCTACGCCAATCTGCTGGCTAGCGCGGGCAGCAAGACCATCGTCTCCGGCAGCAGCAATGCCACCTTCTACGGCAACGTCGATGTGCAAAGCGGCGCCGAACTGCGTGTCTCGACCGGCTCGGTTGTGACCTTCTTCGGCGACGTGCAGCAACGCACCGGCTCCAAATTCACAGGCGCAGGTTCAAAGCGTTTCGAAGGCACCTTGACAGTCGGCGCTTCGCCCGGCCTGGGTACCGACGAAGGCGATGTCGAGTTCGGTGAAAGCAGCAGCTACCTGGCCGAGATCGGCGGTATCAGCGCCTGCACCTTGCGCTGCGGCAGCGATGAAGCCTTCAAGAACAACAGCTTCGACAAATACATCGTCGCGGGCAATCTGAGCCTGAACGGTACGCTCAAGCTGACGTCCTGGAACGGCTTTGTGGCGCAAAAAGGCCAGAGCTTCGACCTGCTGGATTGGGGCACACTGACCGGTACATTTGCCGACATTGACGCCTCAGGCTTCAAGCTCGCGGCGGGCACGCAGTTGGACTTCAGCCAGCTCTACACCAATGGCAGTATTTCGGTGACGGTGGCTGCCGTGCCGGAACCGGCATCGTTAGCGCTGTGGCTTGCCGGGCTGGGCGCATTGGGCAGCGTCGTAAGGCGTCGCCGCTTGGCATCAAAGGCAGGCTGATCCCGCCACTCGGGCGCGAGCGATGGCCTCAGCGGCACCGTTTGCGCCCAGCAGCAAGGATGCTGCCGGGGCAGACTTATTCAATTGCCGAAATCAAGATCCTGCACGGACTTCAGGCGGCCGTCCTCAAAGATCAGCAATTGCATGAACTGCTGGGGTCCGAAGTTGTAGACCCCTTCTTCGATGCTGACCTGGATCTCGCGCTCGACCTCCACCGAGTTGCCGATCGCGCCCGCCCGCTTGCATGGTCGTCGCTTGCTGGTATTCGCGCACCCGGATGATGCGCCGCTCCAGGCGCGCGTCCCGCGTGCTGGGCGGGCCGCATTTCTTCAGCACCTCGGCCTTGTGCAGGCCGGCGTCGATGACGTAGGAGTTGCGCCGAAAAGCCCAGGCCGAAGGTGCGTGAGTAAACAGGCTCAATGCCAAACAGGCGGCGACCACTAGGGGTTTGCTTGTCATCGATTCAACCATCGACTCGATACCCTCAAGCCCGCACCTAGCCCTGACCGAGCACCACCCATTTCAGCGAGGTCAAACCCTCCAAACCGACGAGGCCGCGCGCATGCAGCTTGTCGGTCTAGATACCGATTTCCGTACCCAGGCCGTACTCGAATACATCGGCAAAGCGGGTGCTGGTGTTGACCATCACGCGGGCCGAATCAACCTCGTGCAGGAAGCACATCGCTAAAGCGTGGTTGGCGCGCCAGCGAAAATACTGAGGGTCAGGTCTTTTGTCGTTCCCGTTTGCCGACAGCTTGCAAGGGCAGGTGTATGCGGGTCCATTCTTGTTTTTTGTCATTGCCGGCAACAACTTCGAACGGCAGCTCCGGGCACCGTGCTGGCGCCACCCACTGCGCATCCGAATGACAGCAGCTGACCTGGAGCGTGAGGCCGCAACATCGCCCGTAAGCCGACGTTGACCAAAACGGTCGGCGAACCGAACGTCAGCTTTGCGGCGCCTGTTCGAACTGTTGGCCTGGAGCAGGCCCGGACATTTCGAGGTCACGGCCCGCGTAGCAACTCGGTGCCCATTGATGCCACTGGGGATCGGCACCCTGACACCGGCACGCCGATTGGCTCACCCCAGGCGGCGAAGGGCGCTGCCGCCTAGCCGTCGGGGACGAGCACCGCGTCCTACAGACTCGCCGGAATCGATTTGAAACCGTTCAGTGGTCCGCCATCGAACCAATACCGCCGCGCAGTATCAGGCGCCGAGTCTGACACTGCGTGGGTGGACGGGTTGGCGCTGCTGCTGTCCTCCATCTGGTCGAAATCTTTGGACATCGCGCAGACCTCTATTTAACTTCGACGATATTGCCCATCTTCCACGAGCGGTCGAAAAAGGCCTTGGTCGGTGAGTACCAGCGGAAGTAGGCGAAGAAGCCCTTTTTCGGGTTGGTCTGGACCCAGTTGGCTTCGGGCACGCCGGCAGGCTTCTTCGCAGAGAAGACCAGGCGCACGGAGCCGTCGGCGCTCTTGACGAGGGGCTGCCGACTGTTGACCTCGGTCTTGCCCTGTGGGTTCACGATCATGCAGCGCGTGTCGTTGTCGTACAGCACGACCGACCAGAAGTTCAGCATCGGCACGTCCTTGGGTACGACCAACTCGTAGGCCTTGCCGCCGTCCAACCACTTTCCGGCGCCGTCCTTGTAGGCAGCAAGGTACTGGATGCCGGCATCGACAAGGTTTTGCGTGCTGGCTTCGGTGACCGTGATGGCCTCGTAGGTGTAGGCGGTGCGCGCGTCGATCTCCATGTGGCTCTTGGCCATCTGGTCGAGCGGGCTTTGCATGAAGAGGATGTACTGCCACTGTGACTTCGGATCGTCCGACCAGTGTTTGACAGGATTGGGCTTGGCGAAGCTGTTGCCCATCGCCCAGGTTTCGCCCACCAGCGCCGCTTTCTCGAGCACCTTTTGCTGCACGGCGCTCGGCGCGAAGGGTTTGCCCTTCTCCAGCCCCAAGTTCTTTAGTCCCTGCAGGACAGCCATGTCGCGCTCTTCGATGGGATTGAGCTGGATCGCCTGATGAACTACTTTCCAGTACTCGAGCCCCCGGGGCTGGTGACCCTTCCAGTTATTGTTCGGCGCTTCAAAGACCCGGATCGTGGACTCCTTGCCCAGGCCGTGGATCTTGTGCGCGTTGAGGATGCGCTGGCCTTCGACCGGGTCCGGGGTCAGGATGCGGGTGCCGATAAAGACCGTGCTGGTCTTGGACGTGACCACGTAGTCTGCGCCGTGATTCTCAGGGACCTTGGTGCCCGCCAGTACGATCAGGAACTTGCCGCCCTTGCCGCGATCCGGGCCGACCATGCCGGTATCCGAGACAGTCCGCTGCCAGAGGTCGTTGATCCCGCCGCCGGTCGGCCCGGGCGGCACCTCGTACATCAGCAGGCCGCCGGTGTCGCTCAACTCCGCGAATGTGATGACGTAGGTCGTCGTGTCGTTCGCAGTGATGATGGGCATTTTCTGCGCCGTGGTGCGGTAAACGATCAGATCGCCCGCCTTGCCGCCGAGCGGGCCGAAGTGCCCGTTGCGCCACTGCATCATGCCGATCGCAGGCACGAAGTGGATGTAGGCCTGCACGGCGCGCTGGAAGTCGATTTCCTCCTGAACGTGTTTGACGGTTTGGTCGGTTGGGTAGCCATTTGCTTCGAACTCGAGCACCCCGGAGCGGGTTTCTTGGCGCCCGTGCAACTGGGCGTTGGCGACGGGCATCCAGGCGGCGAGCGCGCAGACGCAGGCGGTAGCAAGAGAGCTTTTCAGTTTCATGGGCTTGATCTCGGTGGGCTGGGAAGGGCTTGGTGCGATTGTTCTGATGTTGTCGGGCTTAGCGCTTAATCACCGGCGGTGGCGTCCAGTCGCCCGTCAAGATCGCCGCTTTCGGCGAATAGTGTCGGGTGACGAGATAGAAGCGCCCCTTGGGCGCGGGGAGCCAGTTCGCGCGCTCACGCGGATCGGTCGGCGCTTCAGCCTGAAGGAAGACCTCAAGCGACCCATCCTTGCCGTACACCATGCCCTGGGTGCGGTCGCCGACCGAGTAGCGGTTGATGGGATTGGGCACAAAGATCTGCGTCTCGGCCGAGTACATCGTCACCGACCAGAACGCGTTGACCGGCGGTTGGGGGGAAAACTTGATGACGTATCGGTTTTGCCCGTCGAGCGGCGCACTTTTACCGTCGAAGAAGGCGACATCGTAGGTGCTGATCTCTTTCGGGTTCCACAGCAGCCCGAGCATCGCAGCGCCAGCCGCGAACACGGGATCGCCGCTGATCCGCTTGTCGAGACGGGCGAGTTGCCAGTTGTTGACGATCGGCACGAGGCGCGGCATGCGCTCCGCAATGATCCGGTGCGCATCCGCCGTGGCCCGCTCGAGGCCGCGTCGCGCCTGAGGCGAGAGTTTGTCCCAGTCGAACCCGGCTGCCGGGTCCATCCCGATCTCGCGCAGCCAGCCCACCATCGCTTCGTCCATTGGGTTGCCAATGCGCGGCGAGAACCGTAGCAGCGTGTTCAGCGACGTGAAGTAGGCCTTCGCGTCGGTCAGTTCGGCCCGGGTGAAGCGCGGGAAGTCTGCCGGGTCGGGCTTGGGTCGCGCGACGTTGGTCGCGCCCCACTGGCTCAACGGGACGAGACGAACCTGTTTCTGCAGCGCGACCGCTCCCGGCAGATCGGCGTCGCCGTTCACGGCGAAGCGGGGGAGCATCCAGCCGATCGGCGTGCCCATGTCGATCCGCTTCACGCCCTCGGGCAGCACGCCCTGCCATCCGGGTGGGCATAAGGCGAAGGCGCCGCCGCGCGCGCCGACGGTGTCCCACGACAGGTTGGCATCGAAGTCGTGCCGCAAGTCGCTGATCGGGACCCAGTACTGGCGCGTCGTCGGCGGGATTGCGATGATGATCGGCTCCTTGCGTAGGTCGAGAAAGGCGCGCGAGTAGATCGTGTCGTTGTTCGGGGTGATAACCCAATCATCCTTGCTCGTGATCAGACGATCGAATGCGAAGAACTCGTTCACCGTCCGGTCGTGGCCGCGCTTGGGGTCGAAGGACGTTTCCCATAACGTTCGGTAGAGGTCCATCATCGGAAAGCCGTTGATGTATGTTTGGACCCCGGTGGCGTAGGCGAGCGCCTCGTCTTGGGCTGGCTCAGCGGTTCGCGCCGGCGTGACTGCGGCGGTCGCGGCGACCGCGAACAGCAGGCTGGTCAAGATTGCAGCGGCGCATCTCTGCACGAGTGACATGGATGTCTCCTTGTTGACTGGCGGTTCAGTAGCGGTGCGAATCGCCCGCTGCTTGGGCTTGTACCACGGGGTTGGGACGAGCTGCAATCAAAGCAAGACGGTCGGCGCCAGCGCACTCAGCCTTCCAGCATCGGGCGATCTCGCGCGATGGGCGACTGCAATGGGCACGGAGTTGCCAAGCAGTCAGTGCCTTCGAAATGTCCGGGCCTGCGCTTGGCCGACATTCTTAACAAGTGCCGCATAGCTGACGTTCGGTTCGCCGACTGTTTTGGCCAACTGCGGTGCCGGACAGCTTCTTTGCGGCGGCGTCCGCATCAACGTGAGAGGCTGAGAACTTTTTACTGCGCTTCTGATCCCGCAACTCGCCGGCTCATCGCAAAACGCTGGCCCCTTATCGGGCACTTGGCTATCGTGCGACACATCGCCTCGCCGGGCCTACCGAAGCACTCTTGTTATGCGCACTCTCATCTTGTCCTTCATTGTCAGCAGCATTCTGTTTGCCGGTGCGCCGGCCCCGGCCCGTGCCGACGCCGGCGCAGTGGCAACAGCACTGCAAAAGACGGTGGAGCGCGTCGGGCAGCGCCAGGTCGAGTATGTGTTGACGCGCCGCGACGGGCCGACGGTGGTGTTTGAGCATGGCCTGGGCGGCGATGTGCATAAATGGGCGAAGGTGTTCCCCGTGATCGCTCAGGACCATCAGGCCTTTGCTTACAGCCGTGCCGGAAATGGCAAAAGCGAGGGCCGCAGCGCCGCAAGAGACGGTGCCCACGCGGTTGCGGAGCTGCGCCAGTTGCTGCGTGAGAAGGGTTTGCCACCGCCCTATGTGCTGGTGGGTCACTCGCTAGGCGGGCTCTATATGCAGTGGTATGAGCGTCAGTATCCGGACGAGGTCAGCGCCTTGGTGCTGATCGATTCGGTCTATCCCAATATCCTGGGCCTGCTGCAAACCAGCTCCTTCTTCCAGTCGGCCTCGCGCTGGGTGGCCAAGTCGCTATGGCTGCCGGCCGTCGGTGGATCACCCGGTGAAGTGGATGGCATTGAGGCGACCGCAAGGGCGGTACTCAGCCTGCAAGCGCCGCTTGGCAAGCCGGTGGTGGTGCTGCGGGCCAGCTCGCCAATGCTGGATTTCAACGAACCCCGTGACTACTTTGAACAGATCCTTCCAGGCGCGCGCGTCGAGCGTGTCAGCGGCGGGCATTACCTTCAGCTGGACGCGCCGGAGGCCGTGATTCAGGCCATCCGCAGCGTCATGCCGGAAAGGGCAGGCCGCGCTGCGGCACCAGGGTCGACGCGGATTTAGGGCCGGCCGTTTGATCTGCTCGATCTGGATTCGGCAAGCGGAAAATATCACGCTCCAGTCCGTCAGGGAAACTCCACCGCTGCTGGAATTCACCATCAAGGCTCAGCACCAAGGCGCGGGCGCTCGCGTTGGAATCATTCATATACGTTTCAACAGCCGGCCAGCCGAGCACCTCGTAGGCGTGCGATATCACTGCAAGCGAGGCTTCCTTCGCAAGCCCTTGACCGCGGGCTTGCGGAAGCAGCCACCAGGTCAATTCACGTGGCCATCCTTTGCTCTGCCAGAAGCCACAAACCCCGACGATTTGTTGGTCAACCTTCTGCTGAACAGCCCAAACACCAAAACCTTGCAAGTACCAAGTCCCTAGATCTGCGGCCAAGCGTGCCCAGGCCGCTCCGGCACTCAAGGGTCCACCGTAGTTGGCCGAGGCCTTGGCATCCGTATAGAAGGCTTGGTAGGCAGGTTCACAGCTTTGGTCTAGCGGGATAAGGGAGAGGCGCTCAGTGCGCAAAGTCGGAATATGCAACATGTCAATTCGTGGTTGGAGGCCCTTTGAGCTCGACTAGATTGCCTTCAGGGTCATGGATATAGAGTGAAAGTCCATCGCCTTCGGCACCAAAGTTTTCTTCTGCTGGGCCAAGAGGCTTGATCCCGTAAACAGCAAGATGAGCAAGCAAGGGTAGTTCTTGAAAAGGTTCAACTCTTAGGCATAGATGATCTAGATTGCGGCCCTCAGAACCTGCTCCGGCCCCTCCTCGGCGCCCTAGTACACCGTCGATGCTTACCAGATCGATCATCGATGTACCGGCCCGAAGATGCACCAACCCAAGGTCATCGCGACGCTTGACTATGGAACAGCCCAACACCGACTCATAAAACGAGATGGACCGGGTCAGGTCACTGACCCGCAAAACAAGATGATCAATTCTTTGAACGCTGAAAGACGTCAACATACTCGCCAACTCCTTTTCATGAAACCGCCCGATTCACCGTCTGAGAGCAGCTCACTTCGCCGTGAGCGACTTGATGGGGTCACGCCAGATTGCAGCAACTTGATGGAATGCTCGTGCGTGGAGCCCCTCGGCCTGGAACTAGTTGCCCTGTTGGTCGTCAAGCCATTGCATGTCTCTTGGTTTGGCCCCGCGCCGACGCAGTGCATGCCAAACCATGTCATGAACAAGTGGCACCTGTGGTGCTTAGGGTAACCAAGGGGCAAAGCCTGGAAGGGATCGATCAGTCCTTCGGTCGCGTGACATTGAAGCGCGTGGGGTCTAGGTGGTTCTCGCATGGGTATGAAAATTTGCTTCAACATGCGGCCATGATGAAAGTTCAAGCTAACTTGAAGTCAAGAACTTTTTTCCACCTGGCAAAAGTACTCAAACAAGTGCGGTTTCGCGCGCTGAGTGCCGCAGCAGCGGCGAGCATCTTGAGGTGCAGGTCAGTGCCCATGCCGGGCATGGGCGAATTGGCCTGGTAGGCCGAAACGGGCTATGGCCAGAGGGCTCTGGTGGAGACTGCGAATGGTCGCTCCGAGAGAATCATCGGCACCAGGTTGCGGGCGATCGCAATCGTGCCGGCCGGTGCGCTGAAGCGCGCAGCTAATTTTGCCGCACTTAACCGCCTGTTGATTGCTGAGCTGCAAAACTCGCTCCGCAAAACGGCAATGACCTCATTTACAGTCAATTGCCTTGGCAAAGCGGCGTAGGTGGCCGACAAGCGCATCAGAACAAGGCCGTGCGTTCCGGCGTACTGTTCGACATGGCGGCAGAGGTGCTTCAACGCATCGCCGCTGGCCCCAAGCACCTGAGCGCGCGCATTGGCGCCACTATGTTGTTGCACACCTGGGGTTCGGCGCTCACTCACCATCCGCGCCCGCGCGTGCACGGGAGCGCGCCGAGCAGCGGACTGTCTGCCGATGGCAAGCGCTGGATGGCGTGTCGCCCGAGCTTCTTCCTGCCGGTGCGCGTGTTCTCAAGTTTGTTCAAGCGGCGCTTCCTTGAGGATCTGTAGCTTTTGCATCGAAGCGGGGCGTTGCAATTCTTCGACCAGCAAGCCGTGCTCAAGGACGCTAACGCCTTGTTGCTGTGGATGGCGCCGCTGTGCAAGTGCGAGTGGGTGGTTTATGCGAAACGCCCGTTTGCCGGGCCGAAAGCTGTGTTTGCTTATCTGAACTCTTCAGAGTCGCAGCAGCGGCGTCGTTACCTACACCGCGCAAAAAATTTGTTACCTCTGCGGCTTTGAAAATCGTTCCAGGATGTCGAACGTCCTGCCCCGTTGACGCCCTCAGTTCAGCGTATCGACAAATGTAGCCAAGCCGACAATTGCTCGAAGAAGACGCAGTAAATCAGGATCGGCAGCGGCAGGCCCAGCAAGGTGCCCCAAAAGTAGTGCCGAAACCGAACGCCCGACAAAGCCAGCGCGTAGTTCAGGGCCGGGACCGTCTGAAACAGCAGCCTGAGGCCCAAGATGGCAGGTATTGGCCGTCGATCAAGCTGCGCAAACAAGCTCCGCCCGACGGCACCGGAGTCCCAGGCTCGCAATGCGTCGCCACCAATCGTTCTGGCTACAGCGAAGGTGCTGACGCAGGCCACGCAGGCCGCGAAATAGGTCAGCGCGGCGCCCCACAAGGGGCCAAGTGCCAGCTCGGCCGCGGCCAGGAAAAGCAGCCCTGGCACCTGCATCAAATTGCCGGCCATGAATAAGAAGGTGAACCCCAGCACCGCCCACGCCGGATGACCGAGCAGGACATCATGCAATCGGGCCGGCGTGAACAAGGCTTGCATGCCCGTGAGTCGAAGCAGACTCCAGAGCAGCAACAGCGTAAGGGCGAGCGCCAAAATGCGCAGGCCCGGCGAGTGAATCAGCGTTGATGCGTTGCCTGTATGCACGGTGAGGTTGAACGACTTGGGGCGTCTTGCGCCTCTAGAGCCTTTTCTTGAAATGATTCGGCTACTTGCTGTTTGTTAGGTTCTGGCTGAACACCACAAGGCAAGCTTCTATTGTTTGGAATTGCAAATTGACAAGAGCAGCCGAACCGAATCCAGCCGGCTGCTCTTGTTTGTTGCTACAAACCTTGCTTAGGGTTGACTTGCGTGTAATTGGACCGCGCTGCGGCGACGGCGCACCAAGGCACCCATAGCCGCAAGGCCTGCCAACATGAGGGCGAAGGTCTGAGGTTCAGGCACAGGCTGGGCCGAGAAGTCGATGCGGTAGACATCGCTGCCACCACTCAAGCCGCTGTTGAAGGTGTAGCCGTAGGCGGTAGTCAAGCCGTTATAGGCGGCGAACTCGCCGAAATTGCGTGCGACGACTGAATTTTGAGCGTCACGGGCAACAGCGTTCGAGCCGACGATGAAGGCGGCGTTGGCCACATTGAATTCCTCTGAGCCGGCGTCCCAGATGTCACGGGCCTTCTGGCCAATGCTGCTGATCTGCAGATTGCCGGCGCCGTCGAACAGTTTGAAGGCGGTGGCGGAATCATTGCCGATGAAGAAGTCATTGCTTGGCACCACCATGGCGACAAAGCTGAAATAGCTGTTCAGCGAAGTGTCGACCCGGAAAGTATGGGTGGCCGACAGACCGGCAGCGAGCGGCGCACCGCCCACCACACCGACCACGGCGCCTGCGTCCGTGGCGCTGAATGCATCACGCCAGAGATTGCCGCTTCCGAGTTCCGCCGCCTTGACGATGGAGGCATTTGCTGCGCTGCCGATGTCGAAGCCGTCAAACACACCCTGGCCGAAACCGACGCTCAGCGGCGCCACGACGACGCTGTTCACGGGGGCGAGGTTGTGTACGGTCACCGTCAAATCAACGATAGCGGCCTGGGCAACGGTTGCGAAACCTGCGGTGGCGAACAGGGCTGCGGCGGCTTCCGCGATGCTCAAACCGGTTTTGATAGATGCTCGCATAGGGTTCTCCAAATAGGGAAATGAGTAAGGGATGGTGAAAAGGTGACTTGGATCAGCACGCTTGGCAAAGACATCGGCTTGCGTACCCATTCGGGTCGAGATGAAGCGTGATTTCCTTACGCTTGCTGTAAAAGAAATCTTTCGGACTGAGTTTCAGCGACGCTAAGGAGTCAAAGTCTTCAATCACTCCATTGGGTAGTGAGTTACTTAGCGCTCACGAGCTTGCCTGCATACCGACACCCTGCAGGCGTGCCCACAGCGGATCCGAATGACAGGAGCTAGCCGGGAGCTTGCCCCCCCCATCATCTCCAGTAAGCTGCCGTTGACCCAAACAGTTAGCTAAGCCTCGGCCTCGGCTCTGCATTCTTGGTCTTCGTACCCCTCTCTTGGGGGTTAGGCCAGCCGGCGGCGCTTGAGCATAGCGCCGACCTCTGCCACACAAACTCGCAACCCAAGGATGTCGAACCCCCTCGCGCCACCGGGCAGTCGCTTCGCGCACCGGCCTGGCGATCCATCGCAACACTGCTGCACGCCAGCCAGTGCCCAAAGATACTGACGCATCACTCTTCAAGCCTCGACACATGAGCACACTCCATCACTCTAGCCCTCGCGATGCCACCTGGATCGGCCTTAGCCTGAGCCTGTTGTTTCCAGCTGTACTGGTTTTTGCTTTGCGGCCTTTGATGGGAACGCAAAACGCGTGGATGGGCCCTCTGATGATGTGGGTGGTCGTTTCGGTCCTGGTTTTAAAGGTGTTGCCCGCCGAGAACCTGCCGCTTAGCTCGATCGGATGGCAGGGCTTCAGCCTCAAGAGTGTCGGCTTGGGTGTGGCCTTCGGCCTGCTGATGATGCTGGCATTTCCCCTGCTTCAATGGGTCTACAAGCAGATGGGGTGGGAAGGCTCCGCAGGCGGGCTTGCACGCATCCTTCAGCAACCGGTAGCCTTGCGCGTCATCATTGTGCTAACTGCTGGAATGCTCGAAGAAGTGCTGTTTCGTGGCTATGCGATCGAACGGCTGGCCAGTTTGATGGGCAGCCGCGGCTGGGCCGCCTTGGTCTCGTTGCTGGTGTTCACCGGCGTGCATCTGGGGAGTTGGGCGCCCAGCCACCTGATCAGCGTCTTCGTGGTCGGTGGACTGCTAACCCTGCTCTATCTGTGGCGCCGCAATCTGCTGATCTGCATAGTTGCCCATACCGTTGTCGATGCGGTTGGGGTATTGGCGGCCTCGTTAAGACCCTGAACTGCGCAGGCAGGCAGGCAAAAAAGAAGGGCCACTCGATAGCGGCCCTTTTGCATAAATACCAGAATCGCTCAAATGTAAGGCCGCAACATCGCCAGTAAGCCGCCGTTGACCAAAACGGTCGAGGAATCGAACGTCAACTATGCGGCGCTTGTTCGAACTGTCGGTCTAGCGCAAGCGGGGACATTTCGAGGAACGCCACTGCATGGCAATTCAGTGCCCAAAGCGGAAGTTCGTTGAACTTCATCATGATGCCTGCAATCGACCTGCCGATGGGGAAACCAGCACGCTTCGGGGTAACCTGTTCAAACGCCAACTCGGCGTGCGATGAAGTAGGTGACGGACGAGACCGAAGCAGCCAGCGTAGCGCCCCATGCCAAATCCACAACCGTCACCAGAAGCGGCCAATCCTTGAGCGTTGCGAGGTTGCTCAGATCATAGGTGGCGTAGGTTATCAGTCCGAAGGTCGCCCCAAACAAGAGTGCGTGCATCCAAGAGCTCTTTTCGATGGACGGGGCAATGACGAAAATCACGAGTCCAAGCACAAACAACAGATAGAAGACCAGTGCAGCCACCCAGTTGATCTCGCCTTTCATCAAAGAGCCAATCTGATTGCGATAGAAATTCTTGGCCACAAACCCCAGCCAGACCATGTCGATCGCAAAGAAAATGGGGAGTGCGATGGCGTATAGCTTGATGAACATGGAGGACGTCTTCGATTTTTTCAGGCGTTGAGAACCGTTATGGAGATTTGCAAGACGGTGGCAAACAGTCCCCACAGTAGATAGGGGATGTTGGCATAGACCACCCAGCGCAAGTCAGGCGATGCGCGCCAGACGCCAACAAGCGCCCAGATGAGTGTGCCTACGACCAGCAGAATATCCAGCGCTGCGAGCAAATTGTTCTGGAGCCCGAACTGAATTGGCGTGAAAGCCAGATTGAAGATGAGATTCAGCGCAAAAGGCAGCGCCACCCACCACGAGACCTTGCCCGAAAACGCTTTGTAAAACACGGTGCTATAGGTCACCGCGATGATTGCATACAGGGCCGTCCACACTGGCCCGAAGAGCCAGCTTGGAGGCGCCCACGACGGCTTGATCAGTTGTGAGTACCAGTTGTACGTGTCCATCGGTTGGCCTTCAGTGCATTCGGTGTGTATTGGGGCATAGCCCGGCTGGGCGTCAATGGCGCTATGACCGTGTGGTTGGCGAAACGGAGCGAGTGGAATGAGAACTTGTCGAACAGCAAGGCAGGAGCTCCCGGGAGAGAAAAACCGCAGGGCGCCAAAAGGATGCGACCTAATGCCGGACCAGAGGGTTAGGAGTTGTGGAGTCTGCGCGCCGGGCTTGGCGAGAACTGTGCGATGAAGCACATAGAAGCGCGGCGCAGTGACAGCGCCTGCTTGTACTCGGTGATCCACAGGCGGTCGCTGTGTTTCTCCTCCTGCAAGACGTCGAAGCGAATGCCGCAGGTTTGCAGCGGAGCATGGGCGGCTTCGAAGGGCGCCTTGTCTGCAGGAGAAAACCAGATTTGCCGAGAGCACGTTGCCGCCGCCAAGCGTTGCCGACCGTGCCATCGACGCGCTTGCGCTCGCCCTGAGCGCGCCTCTGGAGGCCCAGGCAGAAGGCGTGATGCATGCCAAGGCCGAAGTTCTCGTGCAAGCCGAGCGTACTTGGGTTGAGGGTCAGCCTCGCCCCGTTCCGCTGCCGTTGAAGCGCTCAGGAACGTCGCCTTGTCCTACAGACGCACCCGTAAAAAGCGCCCACACTCGCGGCGTACAAATGACGTGTAAAAAATGACACCGCAGCCCAAGGCACCCACGCCGCCAGACACATTGAACGCATTGGAGGCGGCGCTCGATAAAAGCCAAGAGGTCAAGGTCAAGGTGGAGGACTGTGCCGACGACTTAGCTGTAGCCAGTGATCTCGCCAAAGCGCGCATCGCACGGGGGGAGAAGATGCTGCCGGCCGACCAAGTTCTGCGGAACACCAAGGCCATCGGTACGAAGGTACAGGATTGCGCCGACGATCTGCAGGAAGTGGCGGACACTCTTGCCGATGGCCTTGCTGAGGTTAAGGATGTCGAGCAGGCGTTGAGCCTGTCGCGCGAAGCCCTGGCCGAATCCGAAGCTGCGCTGGCCGCGTCACGCCATGCCGAACGTGCTGCAAGTTCCCTTGCCATGCATGACCAGAAGACAGGCTTGCCCAACCGCACCTTGTTCGACGACCGCCTGGCTCAGGCCATCGCTGGCGCCGACCGTCACGGCTGGATGCTGGCGGTGATGTTTCTGGACCTCGACCGCTTCAAGCTGATCAACGACAGCCATGGCCATGCCGCAGGCGATTCAGTGCTGACCGTGGTAGCGCAACGCCTGCTGGGCCAAGCGCGCGACGAGGACACGGTCTGCCGCAACGGAGGTGACGAATTCCTGTACTTGCTGATCAATCCGACAAGTCGCGACGACGTTGCACGTATCGCAGGCCTGGTACAGGCTGCGATCGCTGCCCCAATCAGCCATGGTGATCTGCAGTTGGTCATCACACCAAGCATCGGCATTGCGCTATACCCGCATGATGGCCAGAGCGGCGATATTCTGATCGCCAATGCCGACACTGCAATGTACCGAGCGAAATCCTTGCCCGGCACCTGCGTATTTTTCGAGGCACCGGTGGCCTCGATCAACCCGTCGAAATCGCCTGGCTGAGCATCACGCGTCCGGCCTCGCTTGCACGGGTAAGGTGAAGTAGAACTTGGAGCCCTCGCCCAGCACACTGTGCAAAGTAATGCTGCCGTCGTGCGCTTCAATGAAGGACTTCACGATGGCCAAGCCCAGGCCAAGGCCCGACCGGGAACCGGCCTCGCCGCCGGATTCACCCTTGTCGAAGACCTTCTCGATCATTTCGGCGGCAATGCCTTGGCCGTTGTCGCTGACCCAACACTCGACGCTTTCCTGGCCCGCCGCAGCCTGCGCCCCGACAATCACTTCGCCACCCGGCGAGAACTGGATTGCATTGCCGATCAGATTTTGAAACGCTCTCCTGAGCAATCTGGCGTCTGCAAACACGACCAGATCGACGGGTACCTGATTGACTAGCTTCGTATTTGATTGGGCCGCAATCGTCTCAATATCGTCGAGCAGGGACTCCACCAGCGGCCACAGGTCGAATCGGCGCCGTTCGACCTTGACGCCGATGACCTCGAGCAAATTCGTGTTCTCTTCGAGCACTCTGCCAATCAAGTCCTGGAGCTGCTGCACGTTGCGGCGCAGCGATTGCAAGATACGTTGGGAATCAGCGCCAAGGACTTGCCCGGACAGACTTTTCTCGAGCGACCTACCCGTGAGCGAGATCGCGAATAGCGGCGTGCGCAGATCGTGCGCAACGAAGGAGAGGTACTCCTCCCTGCGCTGCTTTACCTCGAGTGCTTGTTGGGCAGCATAGGTCTGCACGGCTTGGCCGATCGCATTGTCGAAGATGCGATTGACCACATGGAACGGCCTGCCTTGAAGCGTTATATCGTGCTCGGTCGCCAGATCGTGGATGCATCCACGCATGATGTTGTACTCTGCCACCACCTCCTCGATATCGAATGCATCCTTGAGCCGCTGCAGCCCGTGGGCCGCGGGGCTGGCTTCGGCAAGCGCCTCGGGGATCGTCTGTCGGGGATTGGTCTCGAGCGCTTCTGCTAACTCTTTAAGCAAATCCGGGATGTGGTCGTTAAGCGTCGGTGTGTCGAGATGACTTGCCGAAGGGAGATTCCTGACCTGCGTTCGCCAAGTCAGCAAAAGTACCTCGCCGTTCTCTCTGACCAGATTGGCCAGCAGCTGCAGACTACTCACTGTCATTTGATATGTCTCATCGTTTGTCGGCCACAACAGGGCTGACTTTGCGGAAGGGGCGCCTGCTCGGCACGATGACAGCGGCGAGTCGAGCATGGAGGTCTGCGGAGCGCTGGACGGTAGCATGAAGGCCCCTGGCCGATTCAACCATCTGACAAGGCTTCATGATGTGCCACTCGTGTGACGGCTGTTATTCTTAACAAGCTAGGCCGCATTCCTGCCCCTTTGGTTCCTGCCAAGTGCGGTGCTTGAGGGCGGAAACGAGTTGAGCATCCCTGTCCGACGGCGCTGACGGTCATTTCGAGAAAGTCTGCTTCGCACCGCGCTTTGGCGCCGGCAGGCGTGCGCGGGCCAATCGACCTGCGTCGCTTGGAATCGACTCGCCGAGCCCTCTCGGTGTAAGCACGCCTCATGCCGAACCGGCAGGGACTAGATCCAAGAAGAATCGCACCATTTCCGCCGAAGCATCGGGGCCGGCGCCGTCGGTGTAGGAGCCACTCGCATGGCCACCCGACCAAGCATGGCCGCCCCCGTGCAGAGTCCAACTTTCAATTCGCGCTTGCCCAAGGGCGTCGGTGTGGATCTCGCGGCTGAAGCGGCGCCCGCCTTCTGCAACGCCGAAACGGGTGCCGACATGCAAGGCATCCTGGCCTGGCTCAGCGCCATACGCGTCGCGGGCCTGCTGGACGATCAGGTTGCTATTGGACTGCTGCACGGTATGGTCTCTATCGCCGTGGAACACGATAGTAGGCACTGCCTGCGTGGCGCTGCGGCCCTGGCTTACGGCCATATGGACAAAGTTGCGTAGGCCACCGATTCCGCTGCGCCCCCCTTTCATGGCCAGCAAAGCTGACGGGATATCGTGCGCGCTGCCGTAAGGGAGGCCCGAGTGAGCGCCAACGCCGGCAAACAACTCCGGATAAGTTTCGCCCAGCACGACCGCCATCGCCGCGCCGGCCGACAGGCCGGCCACAAAGATGCGTTGCGGGTCGGCGCCATGCTTGTCCGCCACTTCTCGGGCGATACCGGCGATCAGAGAGGGCTCACCGTCGTCTCGCAGTTGGTCTTGGGGCTGGAACCAATTCCAGCATTTGGAGGCATTCGCCTGCGCTGCCTGCTCGGGGTAGAGGACAAGAAAGTCGTGGGTATCGGCAAGGCGGTTCATCTGAGTGCCGGCCGCGAAATCGTCGGCCGTCTGCGTGCAGCCATGCAGCATCACGACCATGGCGCGCGGCGTCGCTGACGCTGCCTTGGGGCTATAGACCTTGTAAGCGCGGCTGCCGGCCGCGTTGCTGAATTGATGAGTTTCAAAGCTGCCTGGCTTGAGCGCCTGTTCGCTCGATGCGGGATTGCGCCGTCTGCCTCGGGCAACGTTCACGTCAACGTCAACGTCGACTGCAGCGGCAGCTGCAGCTGCAGCTGCAGAGTGTGAGTCCGATGTCCGCCCGGCGGCTAGGGCGCGCCTGATGGTTTCGGTGACGTGGCGCATCGGGCCGACGTCAGTGGTCAGGCCAGCGCGGGCAAGCGCCCGCTCAATCGTGGCATTGATGGCGTCGGCGTTGAGGGCCTTCGCTCTTGCGGAGAAGAGGTTTTTCATGCGGGGTTCCTGTTCGGGATGATGCGGCGAGCCCATGTCCAGGGCCGGACAAGCTTGTTCGACGATCGTCGCCGACAAGAGCCAGAACCGCAGCCGGCCGATGGCGCTGCCTTGTGAAGGACTTGTCCGACAAAGCAACGGCTTCTTGGCTGCTGCAGCAGAAGCCCTCGCGCGGGTAGCCTTTGCTGCTCCAGTAGTCAGAGGTCAAGATGGTCGAGAAAACACAAAGAACAGCGCAGGGCGCAGCCGCAGCGCGCCGGGCGGGGCTTTGGACCAATCTTCGGGCCGCGCTGCGCGCAGCGTACCGGTCTTCGCTGCGGCCCGCCAGCGCCCCCGGGCAAGCCCTGTACGGTACCTTGGTCAGCGGCGCCGCTCCATGAGGCCGATGCAGCTCTGGCGGCTCAGCAAGCAGGCCGGTACCGCTTGGATTGATGATTATGCGCCGAGCATGGGCGCCGCCTTGGCCTACTACACGATGTTCTCGATCGCGCCGCTTTTGCTGATCGCGATCTCGGTGGCCGGCATGGTGTTCGGGCGCGAGGCAGCCAGCGGCGAAGTGTTGATGCAGCTGCGCGGCTTGATGGGTGAGAGCGGCGCGCTGGCTGTGCAGGCGATGCTGGAGAGTGCCGCACGGCCGGCCGAAAGCTGGATCGCTGCGCTGATCGGTGGGGCCTTGCTGCTGCTGGGTGCGACCACGGTGTTCGGTGAGCTACAGGACGCGTTGGATCGCATCTGGCGGGCGCCGCAGCGCAACAAGCCGCAAGGCCTCTGGGGCTTGCTGCGCTCGCGCCTGCTGTCTTTCGGGATGATTCTGGGCATAGGATTCTTGCTGACGACCTCGCTGCTGCTGAGCGCGGCGATCGCGGCCTTCAGCGCCTGGAGCGGGGCGCGGCTGGCTGGCTGGGCAGTATTGGCCGGCTTCGTCAACTTCGTCATCAGCTATGTCTTGGTGGCGGCGATGTTTGCGTTGATCTACAAAATCATGCCGCGCGTACGCATTGCTTGGCGCGATGTGTGGATAGGCGCTTGGGTAACGGCGCTGCTGTTCAATATCGGCAAGCTCTTGATTGGCCTCTACATCGGCAAGAGCGGTGTGGCCTCGGCCTTTGGCGGCGCCGGCTCGTTGGCCGTGCTCTTGATTTGGGTTTACTACTCGGCCCAGATCTTTCTGTTCGGCGCCGAATTCACCTGGGCCTATGCGCACAGCTTTGGCTCATTCCGCCACGCTGCGGCCCGGAAGGACACGATGCAGACCCCACCCAGCAAGGCTGGTGCTGTGAGTTGGCGCCGACAAGTGTCCAAGCTCACCGTAGACGAGTGATGACTCTTCCAAGTGGGCAGCGGGTTCCGCTCGATCGACCGTTCTAGCTTTAGACATTCGGTCGAGTTTCATCGAGGCAGGGTAAGCTGACGGCCCGAACGACCGCTGCTCAATCGGTGCATCGTCGACTTAGAGGGCGGCACTCTGGATGCCTCTATGGGCACCGTGTCGCCACGTAGCCAGTACTCCCGAAATGGCCTTGCCTGTGCCGGGCCGACAATCCGAACAAGCGCTGCATACCTGACGTTCCGTTCGGCTATCTTTTAAACCTGACCGAAGACAGACGTGCCGGCCAAGTGATGGTCGCCTGGCTGGAGGTGGCCCCGCCCGGCTCGGTCTCGCCTGGAGTGGTGGCGCGTCCAAGCGGGCCTTCAGTGACCCGCAGGGGCCGGGCGCTTCGGGCATGCTGTGGCAGTTCCTGGCCAAAAAACGTTTCAAAGCGTGAAGGGGCTGCTCGCCCCTCATTCGCGTGCTTTGCCGTGCAGGTGCCAAACTGCGATGAACATGGCGGCTATCACCGGCCCGAGCACAAAGCCGTTGATGCCGAACACCGCCATGCCGCCTAGGGTGGTGATCATCACCACATAGTCGGGCATGCGGGTGTCCTTGCCGACCAGCACGGGCCGCAGCAGGTTGTCCACCAGCCCGATCACCAGCACGCCGTATGCGCTCAGGGCCAGGCCTTGCCAGAGCGCGCCGGTCATCAGCAGATACAAAGCCACCGGCAACCAGATGAGACCCGCGCCAATCGCCGGCAACAGCGACAAAAAGGTCATCAACACGGCCCACAAAAGCGGTGCGCCGACGCCCAGAAACCAGAACGCCAGGCCGCCCAAAGCCCCCTGGATGGCGGCCACCAGGAAGTTGCCTTTGACGGTGGCGCGCACGACGGTAGCGAACTTGCCGAACAGCTCCTGCTTGTGGGCCGGCGCCAAGGGGATCGCTTGGCCGATGGCGCGCATGAGCTGCGCGCCATCGCGGATCAGAAAGAAGGCCAAGTACAGGGTGATGGCCAGGCTGGCAAAAAACTCGAAGGTGATCTGGCCCGCACTGAAGACCTGGGTGGCGATGAATTCGCTGCCCTGCCGCAGCGCCAAGCTCAGACGCTGCTGCAGGTTGGCAAACTCGCCCAGGCCCAGTTGGTCCAGCAACTTGGCGGCCCAGCCCGGCAGAGCATCAAAGGCGCTGTGCAGATAGCCGACCGGATTGAGCGCGCCGGACTGCACCCGTTGATACAGCTGCGCCGCCTCGCGCGCCAGCGCCGCGGCGATCAACGCCAGGGGCAGGATCACCATCACCAGCACAAACAGCAGGGTCAGCAGGGCAGCCACGTTGCGCCGCCCACGCAGACGCAGCAGCAGGCTACGGTTCAGCGGCACGAACAGCAGCGCGATGATCAAGGCCCACAGCATCGTGCCGAACAAGGGAAGCAAGATCCAACCCAACGCCAGTGAGACCGTCAGCAAGAGCAGCAACAAGAACTTGCTCTCCAAATAGCTCCCCGCCACGGGCTGGGGCAACTGCGGTCCGTCCGGTACGTCATGCATCCAACACTCCCATCACTTATTGGCCTGCCGGCAAGGGGCCGCAGGCTACGCCTATTGTGCGGTGGCTACACCGCAATGACCCCCAATCTACATGGCCCCGCCAACAAATGCTGGCGGGGCTCTAGCTTCAAGTCGTAAATGCGGTCTTGCGCCAATCTGAAGTTGTACTTGAGTGCCAGCGCGAAGGTACATCGACCACGCGCGGGTCCCAGCCGGTGCCGGCCATTGATGCTCGCTGGGCTGGGTGCCAGCCTTTGACCAAAACGGTCATCGGCCGGTCCAAGGAATCAAACAAACTTTTTTTCAGCTTCCCCTTCTACCGCGATAGCCAAAGAGCATGTACGCAACGACAAAGGCCACAAGGATCAATCCAATTGGGCCAAGGCCCCAACCCATGCCCATGCCCCAATACAGTCCGCCTCCGCCACCAAACAACAGCAACAGCACAATTACGACAAGCAATAGGTCCATGTTTTTTCTCCTACAAGTTATGAAGCTTTGATTTTTCAATCGCAGCGGCTGATAGGCCGGATTCCAGAGCCGACGGCATTCCGTCGGTGGCTAGCAAGCGGCCATCGTCAGGTTGTTACAAAGCTCGCTGACCGTTTGGGGCACGTCACTCGTTTCATGCCTTGACTTTGCAGAACATGAGCGGCTGTGTGCCGCTGCAGTTCAGACCCGACTTTGCAATACCCTGACGAGACCGAGATTCCGCGCAAGCAGGTCTCGAGTCGGTGCGCTGCCGCACGAAGCCCAAAAAATCAGCCGATCCGCTTTCCATCTCGGTACACCACGCTGTCCACGAGAAATGTCCTTTCCTTGGCCCTCCCGTCAACTCCTGCGCCGACCGCCCGCCTCGGCAATTGGCGCACGCGGATCCGATGCCGTCGGTGCGATGCCGAACTCTGCAGGCCCTCCCGAGATGAGCTCTCCCGAAGGCAGCAGGTCAGGGTGGCTCGCGCCATCCTCTGCAGTGGCGATTCAAGGCGCTGGATTTGCTCTCGCACAGTCCGCGAGCCGCTTGGCGACTAGGTGCCGACCATGAACTGATGCGCGGAGCGTCCAGCTGCACGGCAATAGCGCGGACAGCCGGGGCGTAGGACATCCCGCCGTGCAACACCCGCCCCCGTCCGATGGCCATGAGTGCCAAAGGCACCGACAGTCGACCAGGGGCTGGATATTTGATCCATGCCGCTTCACACAGTCACCTGAAAGGTCACGCCATGATCGAGAAGACCGCCAACGTCCATTGGGAAGGCCCGGGCAAGACGGGCAAGGGCCAGATCAGCACCGAGACCGGCGCCCTCGAGCGCTACCCCTATGGCTTTGCCAGCCGGTTCGAAGACGACCGCCGGGGCACGAACCCAGAGGAGATCCTTGCCGCCGCCCATGCTGCCTGTTTCACGATGGCCTTCTCCTTTGCCTGCGACAAGGCCGGCTTCGCCACCCGCAAAGTCGACACGCAAGCTCGCGTCCGTCTGACAAAGGAGGGCGAGGGCTTCGTGATCGACCGGATCGCGCTCACGCTGAAGGCGGCCGTGCCAGGCATCGACGAAGCCGGTTTCCAGCGGATCGCCCAGGCCGCCAAGCGCGAATGTCCACTGTCCAAGGCGCTTGCGTCCGTCGCCGAAATCAGCCTGCAGGCCACGCTCGAATCAGCGGCCCCATGAGCGATGCTGCGATTGTCGACATCCTCGAAGCCGCGCTGGCCTACACGCAACGGATTCAGATACATCGCCGTGCCGGCGAACGCTGCGGCTTGCGCGCCACCCCTGCCTTCTTTCTGAACGGCAAGGTCGCGGATGTCTCGTTCGGCCTCGAGAAGCTAGACGAGGCCGTACAGGCCGCACTGAAGATCACCTGAAATGCTGACGCCTTGCAGCACCGCGCTCCACCCTGATCTCGCCGCCGCGCCTTCATGTGCGTCATCGCACAGTGCTCACCAAGCCCTGCGCGCAGACTTCACTGTCTCAACCCGTCCGCGCCCGGCAGTACGTCGCACCCGTTTGGCGCCTTGCAGTTTCGATCCCTCCTAGGAGTCCCACCCATGCTCTTCGATAAATTCGCGTTCCGCTCGCTCCACCTCGCCAACCGCATGGTCATGGCGCCATTGACACGCAGCCGGGCCACGCCTCAGCACACGCCGAATGCATTGATGGCGACCTACTACGGTCAGCGTGCGACCGCCGGCCTGATCATCACCGAGGGCACCTCGCCCAGCCCCAACGGCCTGGGTTACCCACGCATCCCGGGGCTGTACGACAAAGCACAAGTGCAGGCCTGGAAGGCCACCACGACGGCCGCGCACGAACAAGGCGGCACGATCTTCGTGCAGTTCATGCACTGCGGCCGGGTGGCGCATGTCGCCAACCTGCCGCCCGGCGCCGAGGTTCTCGGGCCCGGCAGCGCTGTGTGCCCGGGCGAGATGTACACCGACACCCTGGGCATGCAGCCTCACAGCCCGCCACGAACGATGACCGACGACGATATTGTCAATGTCATCGATGAACACGTGGCGGCCGCAAAGCTCGCAGTGGAAGCAGGTTTCGACGGCGTCGAGTTGCATGGCGCCAATGGCTACCTGATCGAGCAGTTCCTCAACCCCTTGATCAACCAGCGCACCGACGGCTACGGCGGCAGTGTGGAGCGCCGCAACCGTCTGGCGCTGGAGATTGCACACGCCATGGTGGCCGCGATCGGCCGCGACCGGGTGGGCATCCGGCTCTCGCCCTACGGTGTATTCAACGGAACCAGCGCGTTCCCCGAGGTGGAGGTCCAATACATCTCGCTCGTTCACTCGCTCTCCGCGCTGGGCCTGCTGTACCTGCACCTGGTCGACCATTCGTCCATGGGTGCGCCGCCCGTGCCCGCCGATTTCAAGCTCAAGCTGCGTGCCGGCTTCGACGGGCTGTTGATCCTGTCCGGCGGCTTTGACCACGCCAGCGCCGAACAAGCCTTGCTCGAGCAACGCGGCGACCTGATCGCCTTCGGCCGGCCGTTTCTGGCCAATCCCGACCTGGTGGCGCGCATGCGCAAGGACGCCCCGCTCAACGCCCCAGACGAGGCCACCTTCTATGTGCCCGGCGCCAAGGGCTACACGGACTATCCGGCCCTGCCGACCTGACCCACGCACCAAGCAAAGGACACATCATCATGACTTACCAAAGCATCAACCCCAACGACGGCAAGTTGCTGAAAAGCTTCGAGCACCTGAGCAATGCCCAACTCGACAAGGCGCTGGCGGCGGCTGAGAGCTGCTTCCAGACCTGGAAGCACAAGAGCTTCGCCGAGCGCGCCGTGATCCTGAACCGAGCGGCGGCGCTGTTACACGCCCATGTCGACGACTTCGCTCGGCTAGAGACACTGGAGATGGGCAAACGCATTGATGAGGCGCGCGGCGAAGTCAAGTTCAGTGGTGACATCTTGGGTTACTACGCCCAGCACGCCGAGTCTTTCCTGGCCACGGCCCATCTGCATCCCAAACACGGCAAAGCACACATGGAAAGCTCGCCACTCGGCGTGCTGTTCTGTGTCGAGCCCTGGAACTTTCCCTACTACCAGCTTGCCCGAGTCGCGGGGCCGCAGCTGATGGCCGGCAACGTGCTGGTGGTCAAGCACGCCGGTTGCGTGCCGCAATGTGCCATCGCGTTCGAGAAGCTCTTGCTCGATGCCGGCGCACCGGTCGGTGCGTACACCAACCTGCTGATCTCCTACGAGCAGTCCGATCGCGTCATCGACGACCCGCGTGTCAAGGGCGTCGCCCTGACCGGCAGCGTCGCCGCAGGCCGCAGCGTGGCGGCCCGCGCCGGGCAGAACCTGAAGAAGTCGACGATGGAGCTTGGCGGCAGCGACGCCTTCATCGTGCTCGACGACGCCGACCTCGACTTGGCTCTGCCATGGGCCGTCTGGGGCCGTATGTTCAACGTCGGTCAGACCTGCTGCGCCGCCAAGCGCTTCATTGTGCTGGATGCTGTCGCCGACGAATTCCTGGCCCGGTTCAAGACTGCGCTGGAAGCCTTGCTGCCGGGCGACCCGATGATTGAAGCGACCACGCTGGGCCCGCTGTCCACCGAGACTGCGCTGCTGCAACTGCTGGCCCAGGTCGATGCTGCCGTCAAAGGCGGCGCCCAGCTGCTGCTTGGCGGCGAGCGCATCGCCCGCCCGGGCTGGTTCATGCAGCCCACGATCCTGACCGACATCGCCCCCGGCAACCCGGCCTTTCGCGACGAATTCTTCGGCCCGGTGGTGTCGCTCTTTCGCGTCAAGAGCGAAGACGAAGCCGTCGCGCTGGCCAACGATTCCGACTTTGGTCTGGCGGGTTCGGTGTGGACCCGGGACGAAGCGCGTGGCCGGCGCGTGGCCAGCCGCGTCGACACCGGAATGATGTTCGTCAACAACATCGACTGGACCGACGCAGAACTGCCCTTCGGCGGCATCAAGCACTCCGGCTACGGCCGCGAGCTGGGCCGCATGGGCATCCAGGAATTCGTCAACAAGAAGCTGGTCCGCAGCGGCGCCATCGCCGCCCCGGTCTGAGCGCAAACCGGAGCATGCCATGAACAAGCAAGCCATCCCATCCCAAGCCAGCGAAGCGCCAGTCTGGTTCATCACCGGCTGCTCCACCGGCTTCGGCCAGGAACTCGCCAGGCAGGCCATCGAACGCGGCTACCGCACGGTGGTGACCGCCCGCGACCTCGCCAAGCTGCAGGGCTTCGTTGCGAGCGACCGCGTCCTCATGCTGAAACTCGACGTCACGCAAGCAGACCAGATCGCTGCGGCCGTCCAGGCGGCCGAAGCGCGCTTCGGAGGCATCGACGTGCTGGTGAACAACGCCGGCATCGGCTACTTCGCCGCCATCGAGGAGGGCGATGCGGCGGAGGTGAGGAAGATGTTCGAGGTCAATGTGTTCGGCTTGACCGCCATGGTCCAGGCGGTGCTGCCGGGCATGCGTCAGCGCCGCCGCGGCTGCATCGTCAACCTGTCGTCGCTGGCCGGTGTGCGCGGCATGCCGGCGCTGGGGCAGTACAACGCCACCAAGTTCGCGGTCGAGGGCCTGTCCGAGGCCTTGCGGCGCGAGGTCGAGCCGCTGGGTATTCAGGTGATGGTGGTCAATCCAAGTGGCTTCCGCACCGACTGGGCCGGGCGCTCGGCCCACGAGAGCGAGCACCCGATCGAGGACTATCTGGCCACCGCCGGCAAGGTGCGGCTGGCGGTGCGGGCCACCTCGGGCAAACAGCCTGGCGACCCGGTGCGTGCCGTCAAGGCCATCGTCGAGGCCGTGGCGTCGGGCAAGCTGCCGCAGCACCTGCTGTTGGGCAACGATGCCTTCGAGGGCGCGATGGCCAAAGTCGACGAACTGCGCCGGGACTTCATGGCGGGCGAGGCCGTCGCGCGCGGCGCCGATTTCCCGAAGGAGACGGTATGACGCGCAAGATGCAGGCTGCGCAAGTCGAGCAATTCGGCCAGCCGCTGGTGCTCAAGGAACTCGACATCCCCACACCCGGTGCCGGCCAGATCCTGGTCAAGACCGAGGCCTGCGGCGTCTGCCATACCGACCTGCATGCCGCCAGCGGCGACTGGCCGCTGAAGCCGACGCTGCCCTTCACGCCGGGGCACGAAGGCATAGGCATCGTCACGGCACTCGGCGCCGGCGTCACAGCGGTGAAGGAGGGCGACCGGGTTGGCGTGCCCTGGCTCTATTCGGCCTGTGGCCATTGCGAGTTCTGCCTGGCGGCGCAAGAACCGGTCTGTGCCGAGGCGCAGTTCGGCGGCTACACGCAGAACGGTGGCTTTGCTGAATACATCCTGGCCGACCCGAACTACGTCGCGCACATTCCGGCGGGTCTGGCCGCACGCGATGCTGCGCCCTTGATCTGCGCCGGCATCACCTCGTACAAAGGGCTGAAGGAAACGCAGGCCCGTCCCGGGCAATGGGTGGTTATCTCGGGCATCGGCGGCCTGGGGCACCTGGGCGTGCAGTATGCCAAGGCCATGGGCCTGCAGGTGTGCGCGGTTGACATCGACGAGGGCAAGCTCGAACACGCCCGGCGCCTGGGTGCCGATGCCGTGGTCAATGCGAAGACCGGTGACCCGGTGGCGGCGGTGCGCAAGCTCACGGGCGGCGGGGCACACGGCGTGCTGATCACGGCGCCGTCCTTGCCCGCTTTCAAGCAGGGCGTGGGCATGACGCGCAAGCACGGCACCTGCGTGCTGGTGGGCATTCCGCCGGGCGACTTCCCGACGCCGCTGTTCGATGTGGTGGCCAACTGCATCACCATCCGCGGCTCCTTCGTCGGCAACCGGCGCGACATGGCCGAAGCCCTGGCCTTCGCCGCCGAAGGCAAGGTCAAGGCCGACATCGAATTGCAGCCCCTGTCCGCCATCAATGCTGTCTTCGAGCGCTTGGCCAAAGGCGAGGTGCCGTCGCGGGTGGTGCTGGACTTCGCGGGCTGAGGCCGGACACAAGAGCCCGGAAGGGGTCTTGTGCCAGCCGAAGGCTCGAGCGCGATTTCAAGCGCCAGGGCTGACTCCCGGCCTACCTGTATCGACACGCGGCGCCAGCCTGCCTGCCCGCTGAAGGGCAGCACCTATGCGCCACTGAAACCTCTACCGAAGGAACCCCATGTACTACAGCAGCGGCAACTACGAAGCATTCGCCCGCCCGCGCAAAACCCAGGGCGTGGAGAACAAGACGGCCTGGTTCGTCGGCTCGGGCCTGGCGGCGCTGGCCGGAGCGGCCATCCTGATTCGTGACGGCCAGATGGCGGGCGAGCGGATACTGCCGGATGCCATTGTCGCGACTTGATCCAACTCTAGGAGCTCCTCATGTTTGCTCAAACGACTCGCTTGTGGACCTCAGCCTTGGCCTCCACCTTCAGCCCAAATTCCACCCCTGTTCATGTGCCGGGCGCTGCAGGTCAGGCATTTCTTGCCATGCCCTTCGACGCCATGCGGTTCCACTACGCCAGCGCCGTTGCAGCTGGCCTGGCTCATCGGTCCATCCTCGCTCCTGGCCAATTTGAGCAGGCCTTAGACACCTTGGAGAAACTCATCTTGGGACCGCTGGCCAGACAACGCTGACGCGACTGGGTCGGCCGTCGAGCGGTACGCCTTCATGACTGATCAGCAAGGCCTGATGGCAAGCCTACGCATTGAAGGCAGCAAGACCAGCCGCACCAGGCGACGAAGACCAATGGCTTGACCTGAACCCAAAACCTGCTTCTAAACACCATTCACCCAGCAAGGATCAAGCATGCCCATGCCAGCAGTCGAAGGCCCAATTCTTATTCAGCACGCGATACAGCTGTCCGTCGCACCGGTGTTCCTGTTGACGGGTATCGCCAGCTTGCTTGGTGTGATGGCGAACCGACTGGCCCGCATCATCGACCGGGCGCGTGAGGTCGGCAAAGGCAGGGGAGCCCCGAATGCAGAGGCAATCGCCATGGCACGTTTGGAGCTCGCCAGCCTTGAACGCCGGCGCCACCTGGCCAGTTGGTCGATCAACTGCTGCACCGGCGCCGCGCTGTTGGTCTGCACGGTTATCGTGACGCTGTTCATCGAGGAGTTCCTGGGCGCCGATCTGAAGTGGCTGGCCGGCGCTCAGTTCATCGCCACCATGATGTCGGTGATTGCCGGCCTGTCTTGCTTCTTGGCCGAGGTCTATATCGCCACTCATAGCTTGTTCATCGATGCTCAATCCTTTGATGGACAGGCAGGGCAACTGCGCATGTTCGGTGCGCCACAGACGAAGCCTGCTCCCGACGAGAAAATGCCCTGATGCATATCCAAGCCCTGCGCAAGCTGCGCCGCCCCAGCATGGCCTTCAGTGCTGTGCTGCTCTCAACACTGATGCTGAGTACCTTTGCCATGCCCAGTCACGCCACGGAAGAGCCTGAGTACCAAGTCGTTCGCGAACTCGAGGGTATCGAGGTGCGGCAGTACGCTGGCTATACGGTTGCACAAGTCATCGTCGCGGGATCGGCCAGCGCGGCCGGTAATCAGGCGTTCCCCATCCTGGTGGGCTATATCTTTGGCAAGAACAAAGGCGAGTGAAAGTTCGCCATGACGGCACCGGTGACACAGGTCGCCGTGCCTGTGAAGCTGGAGATGACCGCGCCGGTCACCCAGAGCGCCACTGCTGGCGGATTTCTGGTGCAGTTCGTTTTGCCCAAAGGCATCACTGCGGCCAGCGCGCCGGAACCACTGGACGCTCGTATTGAAGTTCTCGATCTGCCGCCCAGCAGGCTGGCCGTGATTCGCTACTCAGGCTTGTGGTCAGAGTCGAACTACGAGCAACATCTGGCGAAGCTGCAGTCGGCCTTGCTCGCCGCCCACCTCAAGTGGGAGGGAGAAGCGGTGTACTCACGCTATAACGCGCCCTACACGCCATGGTTCATGCGGCGCAACGAGATCTGGTTGCGGATGGCCGAGGACTCCTGAGCTCCCATGTTTAAGCGCAGCGAGTTTGTCGCTCGCCAGGTCCGACCATCGAACCTTGAGCCCGCAGGTGGCCCGGTCCTCGTTGCTGCACACTGCAGCTCCAGGTCGGCTATTGGCCGGGAACGTGAGGCCACAACATCGCCAGTAATCCGCCGTTGAGCAAAACGGCCGGCGAACCGAACGTCAGCTATGCGGTGCTCGTTCGAACTGTCGGCCTGACGCAGGCCGGGACATTTCGAGGGCTATGACTGCTTGGCAACTGGGTGCCCGGAGCAGTCATCGACGCGACAGGAGTAGCGGCCCGACTTGAACCGGCCATCGGCTAAAGCGGCCTACTCTTCCCCCCACAACCGCACTAGGTCGCACTTCTGAGCGAAGTTCAAGGCCGGGACCAGCAGTGGCGCCATCGTCGTGACCGAGAACCAGCTCGCCAAATGAGGCAAGTTGCGGTCGAACCCGGGCCGGCGCATGGCGCCGCTGGCTAGGGCGGCCGCACTGAAGCCTTATGTTCGCTGTCGCACCGACGCACGCCCCAGGATGCCGATGATCAGGGTTTCTACATCAACCCATTAAGGAGATTCCCATGCTGAGCCAAGTCGAACTCGATTGCCTGCAAGCGTGCAATGCATGCGCAGCCGCATGCCTGCAGTGCGCCTCTGCCTGCATGCAAGAAGTTGACCCGAAGGCAATGACTGGCTGCATCGCGCTCGACCTCGAATGTGCCGACATCTGCCAGCTGGCGGCGGCGTCGATCGCAAGAGGTGGCAACTCGCGTGCTGCAATTTGCGCGCTATGCGCCGAGGCTTGCGAGACCTGCAGGATCGAGTGCGCGAAACACTCGATGGATCACTGCCGAAAGTGCGCCGAGGCCTGCCAGCGCTGCGCAGAAGCCTGTCGCGGCATGGCGTCCTGATCTGCGACCGCCAGCCGCTTTGCCACGCTTGTAGGAGAACTCCATGAATCAATCGACCATCAGATTTTCTTGCGCGATGCGGCTTGTCCAGATCGCTTCGCTGTGCCTGGCCGCGACCGTGGCACAGGCACAGGCACAGGCACAGGCGCAGGCCCAGACTGCGCCTGCAATGTCTCATTCAGCCAGCATGCCCAAAGGCCAGATGCAGCAGGGTGCGATGGGTTCCGCCGAGATGAAGCAGGCGATGATGATGGGCATGGACGGCATGCAGAAGATGCCGATGTCGGGCGACACTGACATGGACTTCGCGATGCTGATGAAGATGCATCACCAGCAAGCGCTGGACATGGCCGAGATGCAGCTCAAGCATGGAAAATCGACCGAGATGAAGGCGATGGCCAAGCGCATCATCGCAGCCCAGAAAAAGGAGATTGCCGAGTTCGATCGGTGGATGGCCAAGCCCAAATGAAATCAACACCTAATTCCACTACGCCCATGCCGTTGAAGGAAACGGCAGCCTAATCGAAAGTCAGCTATGCCGCGCTTGTTCGAACTGTCGGCCTGGCATTCGAACCTTCTAGCATGGGCTGCCTGTCTGAAGTTCTGCAGCGGCGTCGTCTTCCTGAGCCAAGACTACGCGCCCCTTGCCAAGGCTTTTGGCAACATACATCGCATGATCTGCTTTGCGCATCAAGATGCCCTTTTCAGCCGAGTCGTCCGGAAAAATTGCAACGCCGATGCTGACTGTGACATTGGCTACTGCCCCATCTTGCAACGCCACCGGTTCGGAGAGTGATGAGAGTACTCTCCGAAGCACGCCTTCAAGTTCTGACCCGCAGTCAATGTCGGAAAGAACCATCACGAATTCGTCGCCTCCTAGCCGACTGACCGTGTCATTGACGCGGACGCAGCCAAGAAGTTGGACTTCATCCGCTTTTGTAGACAAATCTCAGCTTCCAG